>NZ_CM174492.1:0-5504721 GCF_057839565.1 Flavobacterium sp. KH_035 | reverse complement strand
AGATTCAAATAAATTTTCTTATTATTGATAAAGATTCTCCTAATAAAAAAGGAGCAATTTTATTCCGTATTTCGGGATAACAAATATGTGAACAAATTTCTGTAAAAAAAAATATTTTGAACTCTAATTTTATAAAAAAAAGTTGTAAGTAAACTTTTTAAACTTAATTTTTTTTAATCTGAAAATAATGAAAAATCATCAAACGCAAGTGCGTGTTCGTTACTCGGAAACCGATCAAATGGGCGTTGTTTATCACGGAAATTATGTACCCTATTTTGAGATCGGACGCGTGGAATGGCTTAGAAATAAAGGGATTTCATATAAAAGTATGGAAGAAAGCGGTATTGGATTGCCTATTGTTTCGATGCAAATAAATTACAAAAAATCGGCGCGTTATGATGAGCTTCTTACAATTCATACTGCTTTCAAAAGTCAGTCGTCTGTTAAGATTGAATTTGATTGTGCAATCTATAATGAAGCAGGTGAGTTATTAACAACTGCTGTGTTTATTTTAGTATTTATTTCGTTAAAAACGGGTCGCCCTACAGCACCTCCAGATTACATTTTAGAATTATTTAAAACACTGGTATAATTGTTAAAATGTGATGCCTTTTAATGTCAAATTATATAATTTTAATATCGATTTCAAACATTAAATCAAAAATATCGAATACTGATTCGGCATTTTTTTTGCGCGTTTTAGTCGTTATTTTGCCAATAGGGAGCCCTGTATCTTCATTAATTTCCATTTCCTGAGCTGTAATTTCCAGTTTTTTCTCCTTAATAACGCGCATTACTTTATTCATGTTTTTGTAATCAAAAGAGATTAAAAAATGAACATCAATTGTCTTTTCAATGATCTCGCATACTTCAAGAGTCATTTGTGCCGTTGTTTTGTAAGCACTGATTAAGCCGCCAACACCTAATTTAATTCCTCCAAAAATGCGAACCACTACTACTAAAACGTTGGTGACGCCAAAAGATTGTATCTGTCCGTAAATTGGTGCGCCTGCTGTGTTACCGGGTTCTCCGTCATCATTGGCACGATATGAAATTTTTGGAGCCATCCCTAATTGATACGCATAACAAAAGTGTACGGCATGGGGATGCTGTTTTTTTAAGTTGTCGATAATGGGTTTTACTTCCTCTTCGCTTTCGATAGGAAAGGCGTAGCCAAAGAACTTACTGCCTTTTTCTTTCAAAAGCATTTCTTCAGATTCAAAAGCAATGGTTTGGTACGTATCGTTAATTTCCAAATTGAGGTTGATTTTTTTTAGTCACAGATTAAAAAGATTAAATGGATTTTATCTTTTTGTGTTTATGATTGATTTTTAAACTGGGGTTGATTTATTTGGCAAAAAACAGATGTTAAAGTATTTGTTTGTCAAATAAATCAACAACATCTTCCTGTCCAACTTGTAAATTCCAGATATGAAAGCCCAGGGCTGCTGCTGAATCTGTGTTTTCTTTTTTGTCGTCTACAAACAAAGTTCTCTTGGGTGATAATTCGTGTTTGTTGATTAGGTACTGAAAAACTTCAGCATTGGGTTTTCGCATTCCAATTTCAAATGAAAAATAGACCTTTTCAAAACACTGATAAAAATCGCTGTAAAACGAAATACCGTTTTTGTTTTCGAAAGTTTCGATATGAATAGCGTCTGTATTGCTCAATAGAAACAAGCGGTATTTTTGAGAAAGCAGTTGTAAAAACTCCAGTCGGTACAAAGGAAAATCGGCTAGAATGGCATTCCATGCTTCCAGGATTTCTTCGATGGAGGCATTTGGAAGTTGTTTTTGAAAACCCGCCAGAAAATCGTCACGCGAAATGTCTCCGGTTTCAAATAAAAGATTCAGACGGTCCAGCTCGTTATTCCATTCTGTTAATCCTAATTTTTGCAATCCCGAAATAGTGGCTTGTTTGTTTAAATTGATAAAAATATCTCCAAAGTCAAAAATGATAGTATCAATCATGATTTCTAATATTTAATAATTCGTCGCTGAGAATATTAATTTTCGTTAGGTTTTCTTTTTGAATCAGTGGTGCTTTAGTTCCATTTTTGAAAATAGCTTGTCCGATAAATATCCGGGCTTCATCCCAAATATTCTGATCGATAAAAGACTGTAAAGTTTGAGCGCCTCCTTCGATAATAACTGACTGAATTTGATTTTGATGTAAAACAGCTAAAATCTGCGGTAGCATACTGCTGCTAAAATCGATTACTGTAAAGGTAGTGTTTTCTGCCGAAAAGCCGGTTTCGGATTTTGTAAATACAATGGTTTTTACGCTCCCGTCAAAAACAAAACTCTCTTTTGAAATGCGATTGTGTTGGTCCAGAATAACTCTCATCGGATTATTTCCTGACCAGTTCCGGGTGTTTAATTTCGGATTGTCATCTATCACGGTCTGTGTTCCAACCAGAATAGCCTGCTCTTCACTTCTCCATTTGTGAACCAATTGTCTGGAATAGGGATTGGTGATCCAAATGGGTTTTCGTTCCGCATTTTCCTGTTTTTCAGGGGATAAAAAACCGTCCTGACTTTCGGCCCATTTTAATATTATGTAGGGTCTCTTTTTTTGATGAAAAGTAAAAAAACGTTTGTTGAGTTCGTAGCATTCATTTTCTAAAACTCCAACAATAACATTGGTTCCTGCTTCGATTAGTCTTTTAATTCCGTTTCCTGCTACTTTTTCATTAGGATCAACAGTTCCGACAACAACATGTGGAATTTTATGTTCGATGATTAGGTCGCAGCATGGAGGTGTTTTTCCAAAATGACTGCAAGGCTCTAAGCTAACATAAATGGTAGCTTTGCTTAACAGCGATTTGTCTTTGACAGAGCGAACAGCATTGACTTCTGCATGAGGTTCGCCTGCTTTTTTATGCCAACCCTCTCCAATAATCTGATTGTCGTAAACAATTACGCTTCCGACCATTGGGTTTGGATATGTGGTGCCCAAACCATTTTGAGCCAGTTCAATGCAACGTTTTATGTATTTTTCATGTATATTCACAGTGCAAAAATAGTTATTTTTGAGTTTAGTCCCGATAGTTTTGGGACAGTTAAGAAACTATTGGGAAACTATTTTTATTTTTGTAATGATGTTAAAGGAAGAAGAAAATATGGGAAATTGGACGATTAGAGCCATTAAAAAAGAAGACAATCAGGAAGTTGCGAATTTAATACGATCTGTATTTGATGAAATGGAAATACCTAAAGTGGGAACCGCCTATGAAGATCCGTATTTAGACTTAATGTTTGAAGAATACAATAAGCCAAAGTCCGTTTATTTTGTGGTTGAAAAAGACAGCGAAATTTTAGGCTGTTGTGGAATTGCACCTTTAGAAAATGGCGCTCCGGAGATTTGTGAGTTACAGAAGATGTATTTTTTACCGAAAACCCGCGGTTTGGGAATTGGAAGTAAAATGATGGAAAAATGTTTAGAGCAGGCAAGAATTTTTGGTTTTGAAAAATGTTATATCGAAACAATGCCTTTTATGCATGCTGCGCAAAAACTATATGTAAAATCAGGTTTTGAATATTTAGACGCGCCTTTGGGGAATACCGGTCATAGTTCTTGTCCTGTCTGGATGTTGAAAAAATTATAGGATAATGTTGTAGTGAATTTACATTACAATACTTATCTTGTAATGCCGTTGCCCCTATCTAAAGAATAATGTTCAAATACCTAAAATGAAAATCAAACAATATCGGACTCAGTTCATTAAAGATTTATCTCCTTTTTACGACGCCTACGAAGCGGAGAGTTTTTTTTATTTAATTTTAGAAAACAAGCACCAATTGCGACAAATTGATCTGGCATTAAATCATGAATTGACTTTTTCGGAAGATGATTTTGTGGTATGGGACTTTTTATTGTTGCAGTTAAAGAAAGAAGTTCCAATTCAATATTTATTAGGTAAGACTAATTTTTATGGTTTGGATTTCGAAGTTAATGAGAATGTTTTAATTCCTCGTCCGGAGACAGAAGAGCTGGTAGAATGGATTATTAATGAGAATTCCGGAGGCGACAAAGCAAAAAAAATAAAAATTCTTGATATTGGTACAGGGAGTGGCTGCATTGCAATTTCATTGGCAAAAAACATTGCCAACGCAGAGGTTTATGCAATTGATGTTTCTAAAAAAGCAATAGAAATCGCCAAAAGAAATGCAATTCAGAACAAAGTTGAAGTTACTTTTATACTTCAGAATGTTTTAGAAACAGAAGCATTAAAGCATAATTTTGATATCATAGTTTCAAATCCACCTTATGTCCGGAATTTAGAAAAAGAGGAAATTAAAAAGAATGTTTTGGATTATGAGCCGCATTTAGCTCTTTTTGTAGACGACAATGATGCTTTGATTTTTTACAGAAAAATTGCCGAATTAGCTAAGAAAAATCTTTTGCAAAACGGACAATTGTATTTTGAAATCAATCAGTACTTAGGGACGGAAATGACGGCTCTACTTGAGAAAATGGATTTCAGGAACATTGAATTGCGACGAGATATTTATGATAACGACAGGATGATGAAAGGGGTTGTTTAGAGTTTATAGTCGCAGTCGCAGTTTGCAGTCATACAACTAACTGATTACTGTGACTGAATACTGTTACTGAATACTATTACTGAATACTGCGACTGAATACTGCGACTAAAAAAAATTATTCGTAACGCAAAGCCTCAATAGGATCCAGTTGTGATGCTTTTATTGCCGGGTACAAACCGGAAACAATAGCGACCATAAAACTGGTGCCAAAAGCCGCAAAAATGGCCATCCATGGAATTACAAAAGCAAAATTCATTGCGGCTGCGAAAGCGAAACCAACAAGGATTCCCAACACAATTCCGACCAAGCCGCCTATTTGTCCAATTAATAATGTTTCAATAAAAAATTGTACCGAAATAGTTATTTTAGTGGCACCCAGAGCTTTGCGGACACCAATTTCTCTTGTGCGTTCTGTAACGGATACAATCATAATGTTCATTAAAGCTATAGAAGATCCTAAAATGGTAATCACACTGATGATCCAGGCTGCCCAACCGAGATATTGTGTAATTCCAAGGATTCTGTTGATTAAATCGTCGCTTCGGCCAATACCGAAATTATTATCGCGAACCGGACTTAATTTACGAACCCTGCGCATGGTACTTGTTGCATTGTCTACAGCTTCGTCTAGAAGTTCTTTTTTAGAAACCATTACGCTAATAGTATAATTAATGCTTGGAGCGGTAAACAAAGAACGTGCTACCTGAATTGGAATTAATACTCTTAAATCCTGGCTGTTTCCGAACGTAGATCCTTTTTCTTTTAAAACACCAATAACTTTGAAACGGGCACCCCGTATCGAAATGATTTTATCAATTGGGTTGACGTCTTTTAGTAAACCTTTTTCAAAATCAGAACCTACAACGCAAGAATAAGTATTGTTATCAATATCAAACTGATTGAAAGAACGACCGGAAGTTGTTTCTAAACCTGAATTTGAAATATAATGTTCGTCAACGCCAAGTATGGTAATTTCGGGATCGGTTTTTTGGTCTAAGTATTTTACTTCAGCTTTTGATGTAGCGGTAAAAGAGAGAGAAGTTTCTGTAAAAGGGTATTTGTATTTATTTTTGAATGCTACTGCTTCAGGATAAGAAATAATGGGGTTGATGATTTCGCGCTCATTTCCACCGCGGTTTTTAACCGTGTTTTCATACTGATTGATGTTGAAGGTGTTGGCTCCCATTGAGGCAAAATTGGTAGAGACCGTGTTTTCAAGTGCTGTAACCACTGTCAGGATTCCCACCAAAGCGGTAATTCCGATAGCAATAATAACTACTGTAAGAATAGTTCTTAATAATTGAGTTTTGATAGAACCAAAAGCAATTCGGATATTTTCTTTAAATAATTTTAGCATCATGACCAATTTGTCACGAAAATACGTTTTTTGTTACAAGTTTGTTTTCGAACTGTTATTATTTATTTTAAAAAGTGAGATATTTGCAGGCGATTTACGATTTAAGTGAAATTGTAGATTCGAAATAATTCAGTAATTTGTAAAAAGGGTTTTAAATTTTAGATTTCAAAAAGTGAAAATCTAAATAATCTAAAGATCCGGAAATCTAATAATCTAAAAAAATGGCTTCAAAACCAAGCATACCGCAAGGGACAAGAGATTTTTCGCCTGCAGAGGTGTCAAAACGTCAATATATCATTCAGGTTATCAAAAATAATTTTGAAAAATTTGGTTTTCAGCCAATCGAAACCCCTTCATTTGAAAATTCAGATACTTTGATGGGTAAGTATGGAGAAGAAGGCGATCGTTTGATTTTTAAAATATTAAATTCAGGTAATTTTTTCTATAACAAAAGCAAGATAGAGTTGCCAAAATCTATTGAGGAGCTTCAGGCTTCTTCTGCTGATAAAATTACTATTGCGGAAAGGATTGAATTGAATTCTTTTACAAAACAAATCTCTGAAAAGGCATTGCGTTATGATTTAACGGTTCCGTTTGCGAGATACGTGGTGCAACATCAAAATGAAATTGAGTTTCCTTTTAAAAGGTATCAGATTCAACCGGTGTGGAGAGCTGATCGTCCGCAAAAAGGACGTTTTAGAGAATTTTTTCAATGTGATGCCGATGTTGTTGGTTCAAAATCGTTGTGGCAGGAAGTGGAATTGGTGCAGTTATACGATACTGTTTTTACGGCTTTAGGTTTAGAAGGTGTTACAATCAAGATCAATAACAGAAAAATATTATCCGGTATCGCTGAAGTGATTGGTGCTTCTGATAAGTTAATTGATTTTACAGTAGCCCTTGATAAATTGGATAAAATTGGGGAAGATGGTGTGAAAAAAGAAATGATCGAAAATGGCATTTCTGAAGAAGCATTGGTAAAAGTACAGCCTCTGTTTAGTTTTGCAGGAACCTTTGCAGATAAAATCAACCAGCTTTCAGATTTATTGGCAACATCGGAAGAAGGAATGAAAGGAGTTGAGGAGCTTAAATTTATTTGTGACAATGTGGCAACTTTAGGGTTGTCAACGGCAACTTTAGATTTGGATGTGACGCTTGCCCGTGGATTAAATTATTATACAGGAGCAATTTTTGAAGTAGCAGCTCCAAAATCGGTTTCGATGGGTTCTATCGGGGGCGGTGGAAGATACGACGACTTGACGGGTATTTTTGGATTGAAAAACATGAGTGGTGTTGGAATTTCTTTTGGATTGGATCGTATTTATCTGGTTTTAGAAGAATTGCAATTGTTTCCTAAAGCTGTTTCGGCAACTTCAAAAGCATTGTTCATTAATTATGGAGATGCTGAGGCATTGTATGCGTCGCAGGCCATTCAGAAATTACGACAGGAAAATATAAAAGTAGAGCTTTATCCGGACAATGTGAAAGTAGGGAAGCAGTTTCAATATGCAGATAAGCGTTTAATTCCGTTTGCAGTAATTGCGGGGGATCAGGAAATTGCTACAAATTCGTATGCGCTTAAAAATTTAGTGACAGGTGAGCAGGTTACGGTTGATTTTGACGGATTAAAGAATGCTTTGTTGGGTTAATGCTTAATTGTTAAGAACATAAGGATTAGCGCTAGGTTCGTAAAGATTTTGTTTCACGCAGATTCGGCAGATTTTAGCAGGTTGATTAAAAAAAAACTTCTTAAATCTGCGTGAAATAATTGTTTTGGAAGAAAAAATACTTTTAATTTGCCGCTCTAAATTACGGGCGTAGTTCAAGGGTAGAATAGCGGTCTCCAAAACCGTTGATGGGGGTTCGAATCCCTCCGCCCGTGCAATAAAAAATAACAATCGTTATTAAATATTTATCAAGAGCTTTCAAGGGATTTAGTTAAAGGTAAAAAGCATTAAAAAAAGCTTCGTCTGAAATAGGCGAAGCTTTTTTTAATATAAGGTAAACTTGAATTAATAATTATTTATGAAGCCGAGGCCAACCCTTAAATTCAATTTTGATAGGTAATAATTTAGTTTTCAATTGAATTTCAAATATACCATAAACTATATCGTGTTAGTCTTAAAATTATACTAAATTTTAAAAGGTTGTTTTTACTTTTTAAATGACTCAGTCTTAAGAAAGTGACAATTTGACATTTTGAAAGATTTGGCAGTACTTTTGCAATCCAAAAGAAAGAATAAAAAATGAAGTTTAAGAATATTTTTAAAAATAAAAGTAATATGACTACTGAAAATACAGAATTCGATCAGGAATTAGATGATGTAACGTTAGAGAACAATGCCAACGGTGAGCAGTTAATTGTTGAAGAATTAAGTGTTGAAGAGCAATTGGCTCAAGACTTGGCAAAAGAAAAAGATAAGTTTTTGAGACTATTTGCCGAATTCGAAAATTACAAAAAAAGAACTTCAAAAGAGCGTATCGACTTGTTTAAAACTGCAAACCAGGATGTTTTATTGGCTATGTTGCCAGTTTTAGATGATTTTGACAGAGCTATAGTAGAAATCAACAAATCGGAAGATGAAACCTTGACAAAAGGAGTTGAGTTGATTCATGAAAAATTAAAAAACACTTTAGTTTCTAAAGGTTTAGAGCAAGTTGAAGTAAGAGCAGGTGATGCTTTTAATGCTGATTTTGCAGAGGCAATTACCCAAATTCCGGCTCCGTCTGAGAAATTAAAAGGGAAAATTGTTGATGTTATTGAAAAAGGATACAAATTAGGAGACAAAATCATCCGTTTCCCTAAAGTTGTTATCGGAAACTAAAAAGAGCAAATGACATATTCTGAAAGTCAATTTTTAAAGTACTGGAATTTGGAATTTTAAATTTGGACACAAGCGCTAGCGAACTGGCGAAGCAATTTAACCTAAATTATGAAAAAAGATTTTTACGAAATACTAGGCATTTCAAAAAATGCTGATGCTGCCGAAATTAAAAAAGCTTATAGAAAAAGTGCATTGAAATATCATCCGGACAAAAATCCGGGCGACAAAGAGGCAGAAGAAAACTTTAAATTAGCGGCAGAAGCTTACGAAGTACTAAGCGATCCTAACAAAAAAGCGAAATACGATCAGTACGGGCATCAGGCTTTTGATGGTTCTGGCGGATTTGGCGGTGGTCACGGTGGTATGAATATGGATGACATTTTCAGCCAGTTTGGTGATATTTTTGGTGGAGGATTTGGTGGTTTTGGCGGAGGCGGAGGCGGTGGCCCTCGTCGTGCTAAAGGAAGCAATCTTCGAATTAAAGTAAAATTAACTTTAGAAGAAATTGCAAATGGTGTTGAGAAAAAAGTAAAAGTAAAACGTAAAGTTCAGGCAAAAGGAGTTACTTACAAAACGTGTTCGACTTGTAACGGTCAGGGACAGGTAATGCGTGTAACCAACACTATTTTAGGAAGAATGCAATCTGCGTCAACTTGTCCTGCTTGTGGTGGGTCTGGGCAGATTTTAGATAAAAGACCATCTGAGGCTGATGCACAGGGAATGATTTTAGAAGATGAAACCGTTTCAATCAAAATTCCTGCGGGAGTTGTTGATGGTATGCAGTTGAAAGTTTCTAATAAAGGAAACGATGCTCCCGGAAATAGTATTCCTGGAGATTTGATTGTAGCTATTGAAGAATTAGAGCATGAGTTTTTGAAGCGTGAAGGTGAAAACATTCATTATGATTTATACATCAGTTTCCCGGAAGCCGTTTTAGGAGTTTCTAAAGACATCGAAGCAATCAATGGAAAAGTTCGTATCAAATTAGAAGAAGGAATTCAATCCGGAAAAATCTTAAGATTAAAAGGAAAAGGTATTCCAAGTATCAATGGATATGGAAGTGGAGACTTGTTAGTTCATGTAAATGTATGGACTCCAAAAACGTTGAATAAAGAGCAAAAGCAATTTTTTGAAAATGCCCTTAACGACGATCACTTTATTCCGAGCCCTGAAAAATCAGAAAAATCATTTTTTGAAAAAGTAAAAGATATGTTTTCATAAACAGAACTTTTTCTAAAATGGAGTAATAGTAAATTTTAAAACCCATTCTATAGTAAATCATAGAATGGGTTTTTTGTATGAATAGTACAAAATTTCGATACTATTTATTTACTTTTACACTCATAATGCCACAATAGTCAAACTGACGCAGAAAATCTTAATTATAGCATGAGCAACTTACTCGAAGTACATAAAGTCGTAAAACAATACGGTGATTATGTAGCGCTTAACGAAGTTTCATTAAATGTACCAAAAGGTAGTATTTATGGACTATTAGGTCCGAATGGAGCCGGAAAAACTTCCCTGATCCGAATTATAAATCAAATTACGCTGCCTGATAGTGGTGAAGTAATTTTGGATGGAGAAAAATTGCAGCCCAAACATGTACAGCATATTGGTTATCTTCCCGAAGAAAGAGGATTGTATACTTCTATGAAAGTTGGAGAACAATGTTTGTATCTGGCACAGATGAAAGGACTCTCTAAAGCCGAGGCAAAATTACAATTGGAATATTGGTTCGATCGTCTGGGAATTCAGGGCTGGTGGAACAAGAAAATTCAGGAACTTTCGAAAGGAATGGCCCAAAAAATTCAGTTTGTAGTTTGTGTGTTACACAAGCCTAAATTGTTGATTTTTGATGAGCCTTTCTCCGGATTTGATCCTGTAAATGCAAATGTTATTAAAGATGAGATTCTGGCATTAAAAGAACAGGGAGCTACCATTATTTTTTCGACACACCGTATGGAAAGTGTAGAGGAACTTTGCGATCATATCGCTTTAATTCATAAATCGAACAAATTGATTGAAGGAAAGGTGAGTGATGTAAAACGTCAATTTAGAACCAATAGTTTTGAAGTGGGGATTCTGACGGATAATGTAGAAGGCCTGATGTACGATATCACTAAAAAATTTACCGTTTCACCTGCAAATTTTAAATCTTTAAATGATGATTTGAAATTAGATATTCAAATTGGAAATGCAGCGCCAAACGAGTTGTTGCATTTGTTGACGCAACGTGGACAGGTTACTCATTTTGTAGAGAAAATACCAAGCGTAAACGATATTTTTATTCAAACAGTTACCGAAAACAAAAATTAAACTTCAAAAATTAAATTCCAAATTCCAATGTTAGAGTAATCAAAATTGGAATTTGGAATTTGAAAATTAAAATATTTATGAGCATCATTTCATTAATTATAAAAAGAGAATTTATTGCAAAAGTGCGCAATAAGTCTTTTGTTGTCATGACGTTTTTGAGTCCGTTGTTATTTGTAGCAATTGCAGGTTTTATTGGTTATCTGAGTTCAATGAAAGCAGAGACTAAAAGAATCGCAATCCATGACGAAACGGGTTTGTTTGCACAGGATTTTGTAAAACAGAATAAGGAAGAGTCCGAGTTTAAATACCTCAATGTATCTGAAATTGACACAAAATCATTAAAAGACAGTATTACTAATGAAAGCTTTGACGGTTTAATTGTAATTCCAAAAACCAATAATTTAGCTGATTTAGAAAGTAAAATCGAGTTTATTTCGAATAACAGTCCGAGTATTTCTTTTATCGAAAAAACGCAGGATGTTATCGCTTCAAAAATTACCAAATTAAATCTTGAAACGGCAAAACTGGATACAGTGGCCATTCAAAAAGCACAGTCAGAGGTTAATATTCATTTGGTAAAAGCATCCGGAGAGGAAAGCTTAAAAGGACTGAATGAAATAAAAATTGGAATAGGTGGGGCTTTTGGATATCTGATTATGATGTTTATTATCATTTACGGAAATATGGTCATGCGTAGTGTAATCGAAGAAAAAACCAACCGAATTATCGAAATCATCATTTCATCGGTAAAACCTTTTCAGCTTATGATTGGTAAAATCGTAGGAACTTCTCTTGCCGGATTGCTTCAGTTTATTATTTGGGCAATCATTGGTCTGGGATTGATGTTTGCGGCTTCGGCCTTTTTTGGCGTTAATGTTGGTCCAACAGCCAGAATTTCACCTGAATTAATGCAATCGGCCCAGCATGAAATGTCGGGAACAGCTCAAATGTACATTAGCGAATTATGGAATTTGCCTATAGCCAGTATTATCATTGGTTTTGTGGTTTATTTCATCGGAGGATACTTTTTATATAGTTCCTTTTATGCAGCCATTGGTGCAGCGGTTGACAATCAAACCGATTCGCAGCAATTTCTATTACCTATTTTAATGCCGCTTATTTTAAGTGTTTATATAGGTTTCTTTACAGTGGTCAATGATCCTCACGGAACCATTGCGGTTGTGTTTTCTATGATTCCGTTGACCTCGCCAATTGTAATGTTAATGCGACTTCCGTTTGGAGTGCCGTGGTGGCAAATTGCAATTTCGGTATCATTATTGTTTGCTACCTTTTTTCTTGTAGTATGGTTCGCTGCCAAAATTTACCGAATAGGTATTTTAATGTACGGCAAAAAACCAACCTGGAAAGAATTGTATAAATGGCTTAAATATTAATTTTTTTTAAGTTGCTAAGACACTAAGGTTCTGAGTTGCTAAGCTTTTAGTTTAGGCAGAAAAGAAGAACTTAGAACCTTAGTAACTCAGAACCTTAGAACCTCAAAAGAATGAGTAAAATACTAATTATAGAAGACGAAGCATCGATCAGAAGAGTTTTGGTGAAAATTTTATCAGAAGAAAACGATACTTATCAGGTAGATGAAGCTGAAGATGGTGCGGCGGGTCTTGAGAAAATAAAAAACAACGATTACGATTTGGTTTTGTGTGACATCAAAATGCCAAAATTGGACGGGGTTGAGGTTTTAGAAGAAGTAAAAAAAATCAAACCGGAAATTCCAATGGTGATGATCTCTGGTCATGGCGATATGGAAACCGCGATTCATACCATGCGTTTAGGAGCTTTTGATTATATTTCAAAACCGCCTGATTTAAATCGATTACTGAACACCGTTCGTAATGCTTTAGATAAAAAACAGCTCGTTGTTGAGAATAAAATCCTAAAGAAAAAGGTTAGTAAAAACTACGAAATGGTAGGAGAAAGCGAAGCAATCAGTCATATAAAACTAATGATTGACAAAGTAGCTCAAACCGAAGCCAGAGTTTTGATTACAGGTCCAAACGGAACCGGAAAAGAATTGGTAGCGCACCAATTGCATGAAAAAAGTGAGCGTTCTAATTTTCCATTAATAGAAGTAAACTGTGCTGCAATTCCGAGTGAATTGATCGAAAGTGAATTGTTCGGTCACGTAAAGGGAGCTTTTACATCGGCGGTGAAAGATCGTGCCGGAAAGTTTGAAGCTGCTGACAAAGGAACTATTTTCTTAGATGAAATTGGAGATATGAGTCTTTCGGCACAAGCCAAGGTGTTACGTGCTTTACAGGAAAGTATGATTACCAGAGTAGGAGCGGAGAAAGATATCAAAGTTGATGTGCGCGTTGTAGCGGCAACAAATAAAGATTTAAAGACTGAAATTGCCGAAGGCCGTTTCCGTGAAGATTTGTACCATCGTTTAGCTGTAATTTTAATTAAAGTACCGCCATTAAACGAGAGACGCGATGATATTCCGGCGTTGATTACTCACTTTACAGAGAAAATTGCTTCAGAACAAGGAAATTCGGTAAAAGTGTTTTCGCCACAAGCGATCAAATTATTGCAGGAGTACGATTGGACAGGAAATATTCGTGAACTACGAAATGTAGTTGAAAGATTAATTATTTTGGGAGGAAATGAGATTTCTGAAACCGATGTTAAAATGTTTGCAAGCAAGTAAAGGCTATAAGCTTTAGGCTCCGTGTATAAACATAAGAAATAAAATGAATTTTGGCTTAAAGCTTAAAGCTTATAGCGTAAAGCATAAAAAAAATGAAACTAAAAAAAATAAACGAGAAGTTACAAGAGGCTTTAATTGAAAACGGTTTAACAGAAGCAAATATTTTGCAGCAGGAAACTTTTTCGACTATTAAAAGTGGGGCCGATTGTATTATTCTTTCTCCGGCAGGGAGCGGAAAATCTACAACAATTGTATTGAATGTTATTCAGCAACTGGCAGGTCAGACAGAAGAATCACCACGTGCGTTGATTTTTGTAGAGGACAAGGCCAAAGTGTTAGAAATGGAAGCGCTTTTTGAAAAATACGGGAAATATACCAACCTTGAAGTTTACGGAGTACACGACAAAGGTGACATGGATTACGATAAAAACTATATCTCTACCGGAATCGACGTTTTGATTGGAACGCCAAATAAATTGAGCGATATGTTTACGACGGCCGGTTACAATGTAAATCGTTTGAAAATGTTTATCCTGGATGATGCTGATCCTATTTTGAAATTACGTCACGAAACTAAGATCATGCGTATTTCAAACAGTATCACCAAAACACAACGTATGATTTTTGCAGAAACCTTAACAGAACGCATCGAAATTTTAGCAGATAAAATGTTGCTGGAGCCTTATCTGTTTGATATGGATGAAGAAGAAGAGGAACTTGAGGATGAAGAGGATATTGAAGAAGAATAAATTTGTGAAATAATGGATTTTATATGGAGATTTTCAAAACATTTAAATTTTTAATGATTACACTTTTAGGTTTTTTTATTGTTATTTATGTTTTGATCGTTTCTTACGTATATTTCAATCAGACTGAAATGGTATTCCAGAGGGCGCAGCTTCCTAAAGATTATCAATTCAACTATCAGCAAAAATTTGAGGAGCTAAACATTAAGTCTTTTGATGGAGTAGAATTAAATGGATTATTATTTAAGGCTGAGAATTCAAAAGGTTTAGTTTTTTATCTCCATGGAAATGCAGGGACATTAGAAACTTGGGGAAAAATTGCAAAAGTTTATACTAATTTGGGATATGATATTTTTATTTTAGATTATAGAAGTTTTGGAAAAAGTGAAGGTGAAATTAAAGATGAAGAGCAATTAAACAAAGATGTATCTGCTGCATATAAAACATTATCTAAAACATATTCTGAAAGCAATATTATTATCGCGGGCTATTCAATAGGTTCCGGACTAGCTGCTATTTTGGCTTCTGAGAATAAACCAAAAGCATTGATTCTGCAATCGCCTTATTATAGTTTTACAGAATTATCAAGTAGTAAAGTGCCGTTTTTTCCGAATTTCATGAAGAAATTCCACTTTGAAACGTATGAATATTTGCCAGAAATTAAGACACAGATTTATATTTTTCACGGAATGGAAGATCGTTTAATCCCTTATGAAAATTCGGTTCGATTGAGTAAAGTAATAAAATCTAACGGACATCTTTCTCTATTAAAAGGACAGGATCATATTGGTATGAATGAAAACATTGATTTTCAAAACCAATTAAAAATAATACTAGAGTAAAAAACAAATAACAATAAAAAATAAAATGTCATGGGATTAATGAAAGTGTATTCAGGTAGTGAAGTGTTGGCAATTGCTTTACAAGAAAGATTGGAAGAAGCAGGATTGGAAACTGTAAAAAAAGATAACATTCAATCGGCTCGTATGGCAGGTTATGGCGGATCAGATTTGGCAGTAGAGGTATTTATTCAGGAAACTGATTTCGCAAAGGCAAATCCCATTATCGAAGAATTTAGGATGAGCCTTTAATAATTGTAGTTGTTGGTGAAGTGTGAAATGTGAAGAAGCACTGTGACTGTGACTGGACACTAAGAACTGACAACTGAAAATAAAAAATATGCAATATAAAATGTTAGTGCTTGACATGGATGATACCTTGTTAACCGACGATCATAAAATTTCAGATCTTAATAAAAAAGTGCTTTTGGAGGCGCAGGCAAAAGGCGTGTACGTTATTTTGGCTTCCGGAAGACCTACATCTGCAATGACGGCTTATGCTAAGGAATTAGAGTTAGATTTGAACAATTCGTATATCATTTCGTTCAACGGTGCGATCATTAGTACGGTTAAAGATGATGTGATTTTGTTTGAACAAAAGTTGACAGTGGAGCAAATTCATGAATTGTATGATTACAGTGTAAAAAAGAATACACACATCATTACTTATCTAAATGGTGAAATCATAAGTGAAACCGATTCGGAATTCATTGAAGTTGAAAAAGAGATCACCGGATTACCGCACAATAAAGTATATAGTTTTAAAGAAGCTGTGACTGAAGCTGCAGTAAAATGTATATTACTGGCTGAACCGTCTTATTTGAAAGAAGTCGAAAGTGATTTGAAAGCGGCAATGCCACATTTGAGTGTGGCGATGTCAAAACCTTTTTTCCTGGAAGCAGCACAGAATGGAATTGATAAAGTAGCCAGCTTAAAACTTCTAGCCGAAAAGTTAAACATTCACCAGAGTGAGATTATTGCCGTTGGAAATGCAGGAAATGATTTGACCATGATCGAATATGCGGGACTTGGTGTTTGGGTAGATAATGTAACGCCAGAATTAAGAGATAAGGCAGATTTAATCGTGGCTTCAAATAATAATGATGGTGTAGCTGAGGTAGTGCAACGCTATATTTTAAATTAAATTTTATGAAAGGCCCAATTGAAACGGAACGACTATTTTTAAGAGAATTACTTCTTTCGGATACTGATGGAATGTTTGAATTAGATTCTAACCCGAACGTACATCTTTTTGTGGGAAATAAACCGGTGAAAGACATTCAGGAAAGTGTGGATATGATAAAAAATATTCAGGGACAATATGAAACTTTCGGAATAGGCCGTTGGGCGGTAATTTTAAAAGATACCGATGAGTTTTTAGGTTGGTCCGGAATAAAGTTTATTACTAAGGAAATCAACAACCATAAAGATTTTTATGAAATTGGATATCGTTTCGTCGAAAAACATTGGGGGAAAGGTTATGCTACCGAAGCCGGAACAGCATTTGTTAATTATGCTTTCAATGTGATAAAAGCAGAAGCTCTTTATGCTTATGCCGATGAAGGAAATAAAGACTCAAGAAGAATATTAGAAAAACTAGGTTTTCGCTATGTAAATTCTTTCGAATATGAAGGGGAGTTGGAAGTCTGGTATAAATTAAATAATCCAAACTTGTAACTAAACCAATCCTAAGAAATGTGTTCCAAATCTTTGTAAACTCAACTCATTTAAGATTTGCAAAGATTTGGAAAACAACTCGAAGTTCTTAATACCTAAAAATAAAGTATTAAATATTATTTTTTAGCTACAGAAACAAAATACTTATTTCCGTCACCCATTGTCAGTTTTACACGTTCGTCACAAAGATCGATTGCAAAATTGGCACTTTCGTAACAAGTACAGGTTGTGTTTTTGTCTTTAGACATTTCGGTTTTGCAATTGTTGTTTTTAAAAGTTGACAATTGTGGCGTGTACAAGCTTACTAAATCAGTAGAAGCGGTTACCAATGAAATGATACTTGCTGAATTATTGTTCGTAATTCTGTAAACAATTCTGTCTGTATAGTTTACTTCGTTTACAGTTACTTTACGAATATAAGTGTAAGCTGTTGAGCCTTCACCCGGTTCTTTTACTTCAAATTTAAATCCAACCGCACGAATTGCAATATCAAATTGAGTTTGAGAGTTTAAGCTCGCCCAAGTTGTCAATGTGCTGATAGATGGAAATGGATTAGCAGCTGGAGCAGTTTGTGCCTGGGCGCTAAAAAGGGTTAAGAACATCAAGCAGATTGTGGGTAAAAATGCTTTCATATGGAGTTTTAATTTTTAATTTTTGCCTACTCTTTCTGGTTTTCGGCCTTCCCATTTTTTACTGTAACAAAACAACAACATAACGATGGAAAATCAAAATTGTTATGTGCTATTTATGATTTAAATAATACAACTTTCGCTCACTATTTTTTGGAGAAGTGAAAGTACTTCTAAAAACAATTCAAACAAAGCTAAATGTAAGAAAATTTCAATTTAATGGGTGTAAAATTGTATTTAATCGATATTATTTGCGTTTAATCGATTTGTTTGTCAATTTATTCCTATCGATTTGTTGTTTTACTTTTTAAGAGACGCTTTTTTTTAACCTTTATTTTGTTTGATTTGTAGTTTTTTAAAATGAATTAAAATAGAGGTTCGTTGCAAAATATTGATATATAGTATATTATTGATTTTATTTTAAAGAATATTGTACGTAAATTTGCAAACTCTTCAAAAGAGATGTAAATATAATATCTTACTACTTAAAACGTAGTTTATTCCTATGGAAAATAGAAAAAAAGTTGCCTTTTATACGCTTGGTTGTAAACTGAATTTTTCGGAGACTTCAACTATTGCCCGAAATTTTAACGACGAAGGTTTTGATCGTGTTGATTTTGAGGAAATAGCTGATATCTATGTCATCAATACCTGTTCTGTTACAGAGAATGCCGATAAACAGTTTAAGCAGGTGGTAAAAAAAGCAATGAAACTTAATGAGAAAGCTTTCGTAGCAGCAGTAGGCTGTTATGCCCAGTTAAAACCGGAGGAATTAGCGTCTGTGGATGGAGTTGATTTGGTTTTGGGAGCAACTGAAAAATTTAAGATTACCGACTATATTCACGATTTGAGCAAGAATGACATGGGTGAAGTACACTCCTGTGAAATTGCCGAAGCTGATTTTTATGTGGGAAGTTATTCTATTGGTGATCGTACCCGCGCTTTCCTGAAAGTTCAGGACGGTTGTGATTATAAATGTACCTATTGTACCATTCCGTTAGCAAGAGGAATTTCGAGAAGTGATGCTTTGGAAAATGTATTGGAAAATGCGAAAGAAATCTCGGCTCAGAATATCAAAGAAATTGTTTTAACAGGAGTTAATATTGGAGATTACGGAAAAGGGGAGTTTGGAAATAAAAAACACGAGCATACCTTTCTTGAACTGGTTCAGGCTTTGGATCAGGTTGACGGAATTGAGCGTTTGCGAATTTCATCTATCGAACCTAATTTGCTGAAGAATGAAACGATTGAATTTGTTTCAACAAGTCGAACTTTTGTACCGCATTTTCATATTCCGTTGCAATCCGGAAGTAATGATATTTTGAAATTGATGAAACGTCGTTATTTGCGTGAAGTTTATACTGAACGTGTTAATAAAATTCGTGAAGTAATGCCTCACGCCTGTATAGGGGTCGATGTTATTGTTGGTTTTCCCGGTGAAACAGATGAACACTTTTTAGAAACCTATCATTTTCTTAATGAAATGGATATTTCGTATTTACACGTATTCACTTATTCGGAAAGAGATAATACAGAAGCTGCAAACATGCCCGGAATTGTTCCGGCAAATGTACGAGCGAAACGCAGTAAAATGTTACGCGGATTATCTGTTAAAAAGCGTCGTGCCTTTTATGAAAGTCAATTAGGATCAAACCGAACAGTTTTGTTCGAAAGCGAAAATAAAGAAGGATACATTCATGGTTTTACAGAGAATTACGTAAAAGTAAAAACACCCTGGAATCCTGAATTGGTCAATACCTTGCAAGAAATAAACCTGACTAAAATTGACGAAGACGGAAGTGTTCGTCTCGAGTTTTTGAATAAACTGACAGAGGCTTAAATCTAGTTTGCCATTTCGAGAAACGAGAATCGGGCGATAGCGAACAGACGAGGTAAATCACATTAGAAATTCGACAAAGATTGGCGAATTTAGGAACGGAATTACTTGTGTGATTTCTTCTCACGTCGAAATGAAAAAAAATAGAAAAGCCCTTTTTTCACAAAGGGCTTTTCTGTTTTTTAAATAATTATTTCTGATTTTCCGGAACTACCAATTTCAGCGAATTGATATAATCGGTATCAAATTCAATCACTCTGATCTTTTGTGGATTAAAGCTTAATTCTCCGCCAAACTGACCTTTTGTGTCCAGGAAATCGATGGTAAGTTCTTCATCCGTCAATTCGATTAGTTTTCCTAAATAAGCCGATTTGGCTGACTTTTTAGAGATCTGAAAAATACCATACTTGTTGGTAATAAAATTTATAATGGAAGTCAAATCTCTTATTGGAATGATATCTTCGGCATTTGTTTTTAGCCCTTTTAAACGGATTATTTTTTCTGTAAATGCCAGATCCTGATCCCTGTGAATGGTTTCGATGTTTTTATTTTTGAGTACTACAAAACCATCCAGAATAAAATCTACAGGATTGTTTCGCAGTAAAATCCATTCATCTGAATAGTCAATAAGAAATCCTGTAAAAAGTTCTTTCTTATCTGTAAATTCTATGGCAATTAATTGTCTTAAATATTGTTCCATTGTGTAAAATTTTTGAAATCCCAATATTAAAATCTTAAAATCCAATACTAAAATTCCAAATTCCAAAACGAGTTGAAATTTTATAAAAATGCCAAAAAATTGAATTTGGGATTTAAAAAAAAATTGAATTTAAAGGGTATTGGGATTTGGAATTTCAATAATTGGAATTTTATTATTAAGGATTAGTAGACCAGATGCTGCTGTTTTTGATAAAAACTCTGCGATTTAATTTTAGCTGTGCAATTACCAACTCGGCTACATCTTCGGCTTGCATTACTTTTTCCGGATTTCCGTCGGTTAATTTTAAGTCAATAGCCAAATCAGTTGCTACGGTACTTGGTGTTAAGGCGGTAACACGAATATTGTGTTTTCTCATTTCGTGCATTAAAGAATCCGTTAGTCCCAAAACAGCAAATTTAGAGGCACTGTAGGCACTTGTTAAAGCATTTCCGTTTAATCCGGCCGTTGAAGAAATATTGATAATATCGCCAGTTTTTCTTTCAATCATGTTTGGAACAACAGCGCGGGTTGTATAATAAGTCCCCATTAGGTTTACTTTGATAATATTTTCCCATTCTTCCGGTTCCAGTTCCAGAAAATTACCAAATTTACCAATACCGGCATTGTTGATCAGGATGTCAATATGCTTAAATTCGGTTAAGGCTTTCTCTACAGCATTATTTATAGAATTTATATCAGAAACATCAGCAGATAAAGCCAGAGATTTTACGCCCAAATTATTGGCTTCAATTGCCAGTTGCTCCACATCGGCGAGTGTTCTTGAAACTAAAATTACATTAACTCCTTCTTTTGCAAGTGCAAGAGCAATCGCTTTTCCTATTCCTTTTCCCGCTCCTGTAATTAAAGCATTTTTATTTTTTAAGTCTGTCATGATTGTAATGTTAGAAATGCCAAAAGCATCATTTTAGTACAACAAAAATAAGGCTTTTGCTTCCTAAATGATGCTTTTAAGTGTTTTCTTAATCTAAGTTTAACAACTTTTTTATTCTTTCAAAACCATGTCGATACACATTACTGCTGCCATGATTAGTTGTCTTTGCGAGCTGTCAGCTGCTACAGTTTCTTCAATTTGAAGGATATAATTATCGGCGCTGGTGAAGAGTTCTTTTCCCATCCCGGCCCATTTTTTACTTACTTGTGCCAGTTGTTTGTTTTCATGCGTAAACTTAAAATCCCAGCCTGTCCATTTTCCCTGAAGCGTAGCAACCAGTTTTTCATTCTTGTCTAAAATCTCAAATCTGCCACCAAAAGAAAAGAATTTTTGCTTAAACGTTCCTATCAGTCTGTCTTTCTCGTCAAAAACTTCAACAGTCGATCTGAGCCAGGCAATACCACGTTTAACAGTAATTACTTTCTCGCCTGAAGCCGTTGTAATTTCAACATTAAAAGGAGTCATTCTTTTGTAATCGGTAAAGCGAAATATTTTGGTAAAAGTTCCCAGGTTATTTTCCCTGCAATTCAGAATGATCTGATTGCTTTCGGGATTGTAAATGTCGTAATTGTTTGCTGCTTTAAACATGCCAACATGTTCTTTTACAAGAAATAAATTCTGATTTAAGATAGGGTTCATTAAATGAAGTATGAAATTGATTTGTAAATGATCCTTTAAAGATTGTAGTTTGAATTTTCTTTAAAGAAGATCAAATGTAAAAATAATTTTGTTAATAAGCCCCTGTTAAAATAAAATCTGCATCATTAAATCTTTAATTATTTTCTTTTGTCGTGATAATTATAGCGCCATTTATTCCTTTATTTCCATAGAGTGAGGTTGCTTCAGTTTCTTTTACAATTTTTATCTCTTTGATATCATTCGGATTTACTTTAGAAAATTGTTCCAAATTTATTATAACTCCGTCAATAATTACCAAAGGTGCATTGATAAGAGATTTTTTTGATGGTGCACATATTATGATCCGATTATTGGTATTTACTGGTTCTACAGTAGAAATGGTTTTCTCTTGTGCATGTGTTGTAAAACAGAAAGATATAGAGAGCCAATGAAATAAGTTTTATATTTTTCATCTTAAAATTTTAAATAAGTATTGAGATTTATCTTTGCCAAAGTTTTTAGACAGGAGATTGGCAAACTTTATTTGTAAGCAGGGGTAAATATTTAGAGCGAGGATTCAAGTTAAATGGATAACATCATTGTCATTCCGGTGAAGGAGGAATGACAATGATGTTTTTTAAGGTTCTTTAAAAAAAATAGGATCAGAGTTTAATTGAATTTAGCAGTTTCAATCAAACGAATAAATTCTGCTTTATATCCTTCGGCATCATTAGAAAGACCTTGTCTGGCTAATTTCAAAATGGCATCCGAAGATTTATCCGAAATGAGTTTTGAATCTCTTAGTTTCAATCCGAACCAGGCTACCGAAGAACTGAATTTAAAATCATCAGAAGCTTTTTCTAAAGCAACGGCTTTGTTTTCAATTACCTGTACCAATTCTATACTTTTGTTACCATCCGGTTTTTTGTAACGGAATTTTATAGTTGCAAGTTCATTGCTGTAGTTTGCTCCGGTTTCTTCTGTTTTCGTATACTTCAAATCGTCTGGTTGCTGTGTTAAAAAGTCACTTTTCACTCCTGCAGGAATAATTTCATACAAAGCCGTAACGGTGTGATTACTTCCCAATTCTCCAGCGTCAATAGCATCATTCTTAAAATCTTCCGGACGTAATTTTCTGTTCTCGTATCCAATTAAACGGTAGGCCTGAACTTGTTTCGGATTGAATTCGATCTGAATTTTTACATCTTTGGCAATCGCAAACATAGAGCCTTTGAATTCTTTTCCTAAAAAACGATTTGCTTCCTGAATATTATCGATATAAGCATAATTTCCATTTCCTTTATCAGCTAAAGTCTCCATTTTACTGTCTTTATAATTCCCCATTCCGTAGCCCAGACAAGTAAGGAAAACACCGGTTTTTCTTTTGTCTTCGATTAGTTTCTCCATGTCAGAATTAGAAGTGTTTCCCACATTAAAATCTCCATCGGTGGCCAGGATTACTCTGTTGTTTCCGTTTTTGATAAAATTTTCTGCTGCGATTTTATAAGCCAGTTCAATTCCGGCTCCGCCGGCAGTACTTCCTCCGGCATTTAAATTGTCTAGAGCATCAATAATTGTTTTTTTCTCATCTCCCGAAGTCGGAGGTAAAACCAGTCCGGCTGCGCCGGCATAAACCACAATGGCTACTTTGTCTTTTCTTCGTAACTCATTAACCAATATTTTCAGGGATTGTTTGAGGAGAGGCAATTTATTCATATCGCTCATCGAGCCTGAAACATCAATTAAGAACACAAGATTTGAAGCAGGCAGATTCTCTGTTGGAATGTTTTTCCCTTGTAAACCTATTTTAAGGACTCTGTTTTTTGCATTCCATGGAGAATCGCTAAGCTCTGTATGAATTGAGAACGGATTTTGATCCTTCGGTTGTGGATAATTATACTTAAAGAAATTGACCATTTCTTCTACTCGAACGGCATCTTTTGGAACAGCTTGACCATTATTGATAAAACGTCTTACATTGGTGTATGAAGCATTATCAACATCGATGGAAAATGTAGAAAGAGGCGTTGTTTTTGGGCTCTCAAAGGCGTTTTCTACAAAAGTATCATAATCTTCCTGATTGGATTCTGTCGGTTGAAGAAGAGCAGTTTTTTTTAGTTTAGCATTTAATTCTTTCTCCGTAAGGTTTTTGTAAATGCTATTTTTGGTTTCAATAAGTACGACTCCGTTTGAGGCTCTGCTTCCATAAATAGAAGTAGCAGCGGCATCTTTTAAAATCTTTACGTCCTGAACATCATTGGGGTTGATCTTTGAAAATTGCTGTGATCTTACCGGAACGCCATCAATAATATACAAAGGTTCATTTTTAGAAGAAAGTGACCCGGTTCCTCTTATAATTATGTTTTGATTGGGTGAAGGCTGAACGTAATTGCGAGTGATTTGTGGTCCGGCAACTCTTCCCTGAAGTATGGAGTTAATGGATTTAGAGGCCATTTTCTTATCACGACGGCTGTAATTTGAGCTTTCGTAGTCGGCGTTTGAAGATCCATAACCTACGATTACTACCTCTTTAAGCGATTCCTGATCAATACTTAGTTTAACATTAATCACATTTTTATCATCCACAGTTTGAGTTTGAGAGCTGAATCCAATGTAACTAAAGATCAAAATGTCGCCTTTTTGGGCCTTAATGGAATAACGACCATCAAAATCGGTTTGCGTTGTGTTTGTGGTATTTTTAATCACTATAGTTACTCCCGGAAGCGGTATGTTGGCTTTGTCGGTAACTATTCCTGTAATTGTTTTTTCCTGTGCCGATGCTACGAAACATATAAGCATAGATAGGGCTAATGAAATAAGTTTTACGTTTTTCATGGTAGTAATTTTTAGATGAATAATCGGGTTGAGCGGGGTCAGAGCTTAAAGCCCTGACAAAGATTTTTTGAAATTAAATTGGAGTTTTGCCGTTAGTCTTTTGCTGCAGGTTTTCCTTTTCGGGTTGTAATGATTACCACTCCTTTTTTTCCTTTTTCGCCATACTTTGAGGTGGCTTCAAGATCCTGAAGAACAGTAATTGTTTTGATTTCCTGTTTGTTTAAAGGAGCATACGGGCTGGTTGGGTTTTGACCAAATAAGTCGCTTTCAGAATAGTAAATTCCGTCAATAATGTACAATGGAGCATCCAGTACAACAAGGGAATCCACATTTTCAGGCTGTAAATTCGGAAGTTCTGTCTGCATCATTTGGTCCCTTTTGGCATCGTCTTTGTGCGAGATTGGATTTCCGTTCAAAACAATTAGAGGAGCGCTTTTTCTTGCCATTGTTGCCTGCTTTTCTGCATAAGCCATTTTAGCTGACTCTCGCTGTATTGATCCGGCGTAACCATAATTGGCTACGGCTTTGTCTTTTGTGACACTGCTTTCCTCTTCTTTATTTTTATAAGATTCGGATTGTACAGCTACCGGAGCAGCAATTTGATCTGCAACAGCTGGTGGAGCGACTTCGGTGATTACAGCATTGTTGGGAGAAGATTGTATTTCCTGCAATGCTACTTTTTGCTGTTGTTTGATTTGCTGGTCTAAAATTTTTACCGCTTCTGCTTTCGGAACTATTATAGAATCTGAAGAAACAATTGCGTTCTCTTTTTCCAAAGCGGGCTGCTCTGTTTCGTTAACTACAACTTTTGGAGTTGATAGAGGAGTTGTTTTATCTGATTTTAAAAATTGGGCTCCTAAAGAAATGAGCAATAAAAGAGAGGCTGCGACGGCAATTTTTTTCCATAACGAAATGGTTTTTTTATCCTCTTTTTTGTCCAGTTTATCTTCAAGGCGCGACCAGACTTTTTCCATTCCCGGGAAATCTTTAGTTTCCGAGTTCTGTGCGGCCTCTTTAAATTTATCGAATACTTTATCTTGATTGTCCATGACTATTTTGCTTTTTGGTAATACAATTTATTGACTAACTCCTTTAGTTTGGTTTTAGCGGCATTCAATTGTGATTTCGATGTGCCTTCAGAAATGTTCAGCATAGCGGCTATTTCTTTATGTCCGAAACCTTCAATAACAAAAAGGTTGAAAACCGTTTTACAGCCGTCGGGAATATGGTTTAGTAAATTCAGTAAATCTTCTTCTTCCAATGCGTTCACCTCCTCGGTAAAAGGTTGCGAAAGCAATTTGACATCATCAAGGTACATATTGAAATTGGTGTTTTTCTTGATGGTTGCCAAACAATGGTTGACCGTAATTTTTCGGGCCCATGCCTCAAAAGCCAAAACTTCTTTCAGTTGTTCCAGCTTTGTAAATATGGTATAGAAAGCGTCAGCCATAGCTTCTTCAATTTCTTCTTCCTTCTTAAGGTATCGTTTGCAAACGCGATACAGTTTTGGAGCCATGTGCTCATACACCTGACGCTGGGCATCACGATGCATTTTTTTGCAGTTGGATATGAGAGTTTCGTTTATCACAATTGTTGTCTTTATACTAAAGAGGGCTTAAAAGATAAAAAGGTTGGGAGAGAAATGAAAAAAAGTTCAAAAAAGGCATTTATTTTTTAATAGATGGTTTTAAAGGTACGATTTTCTTTGTAAAAAAGAATTCCGCAGCAAGATCATGTGTTTCGCTGCGGAATTCGTTTGGAGAGGCTTTAAATATAAAAAGCTATTTCTTACCGGAAATATTTGGAATTATTTAATTTGAAATTTTGAATTACCAACCTGCCACAATGCAAAAGCAAACATATCGGCAGCATCACCGTAGGTAATATTTAAATCGTTGGAAAAATGTCCGTTGGCATAATTGACATGTAATAAGATTGGTTTGTCCGATCCATTGTCATTTTGTAAGATAGCGGCAAATTTTCCGGGTTCCCAAGGAGAAACTCTTGGGTCATTGATTCCGGTACGCAGCAATATTGCAGGATATTTTTCTCCCTTTCTAACTTTGCTCTGAGCATCCATTTCTAAGATGTGTTTGACATCTTTTTCCTTTTTTAAAGAACCGATTTCAGGTATCTGATTAGGACCATTTGGGGTTGTTTCCATTCGTATGGCATTGGTACAGCCAACCTCAATAAGCGCCACTCCAAAAAGATCAGGACGTTCTGTAACGGCTCTTCCAATCAATATGCCACCCATACTAACCCCATTCCCGATAAGTTTATCAGCAGAGGTATATTTTTCTTTGATCAGGTATTCTGAACAGGCAATAAAATCTTTCCAGGTGTTTGGTTTTGTTGCTTTCATACCACCTTTATGCCACTCATTACCTTTTTCACCACCACCTCGTACATGGGCAATGGCAATTATTGTGTTTTGTTCTAGCAATGCCATTAAGGAAGGGCCAATAAAACGTGGAGTTCTGCTGATCCCGTATGCACCATAACCCGAAATGTAACAAGGTGCAGAGCCATCCATTTTTATGTTTTTAGGATATATAACAGATAGCGGAACCATTACACCATCGTGACTTGGTACCTCGATTTCTTTTACGGTATAGAGTTGCGAATAGTCAGGATAAGCTTTGCTGGATATAAATTGTTCAGCCTTAGTTAATTTTTCCGATAAAGCATTATAGTCATAATCTGCGGCAGGAGTAATCCAGCCAATATTGGTGAAGCTCATGTTGTCATTCTCACGAGGGGATAAGGCAGAGCCACCATTAGAGCCTTTTGGTAAAGGAATCATTTTGGTTTGCAATGTTTTTGCGTTAATTTGATATTTGTCCTGATTGATTCCGTCACTCAATGAATAATAAATAAAATTTTTAGATTTCTGCATTCTGCGAAGCACTTTGCTCGTTTCAGGAACCACAATTGTCGCTTTACTAAAATCAGGATTTTTGATGTCTATAAAACCTATTTTGTAGTTTGGGGCATTTTTATGAGACAGGAAAAAAACTTTATCACCAATTATAAGACTGGTAATTACTTCATCTTCAAATTTAATTAGTGGTTTCCAGTTTATTTTGGCCTTATTTATCTCTGAGAATGGGGCATAAAAAGATAGTTCTTCATTTTTTGTAGATCCTATACGAAGTATGACATAGGAATAATCGTCAGAGAAGGATGTCTCCGGAAACTGTTCCGAAAGAAGATTCAAATTAGGATTATTGTTTTTTGATGCTAGAATTTTGTCCGTTTCCGGATTGGTACCAATAACATGAATCAAGGCTTTCATGTTTTTTAAAAATTCGTCACTATTGCTATCACCACTGGTCATTTTTGTATAGGTTATAGCTTTGCTGTCCGGCGTAAACTCAAAATTAAATTCGCTCCAAACCGGGGTCAGTTTATCTGCAAGAAATGTTTTTGATTCGAGATCCATGATACGGAGTTCACAAACTTCGGAACCATTTTCTGCTAAAGTAATGGCTAGTTTTTTTCTATCAGGACTTATCACATATTCCGTAATTGTCGCTCCTTTTTTGAAGGTTTCGGGATCCAGCAATAAAATTTCGGCTCCACTGATTCCTTTTCTAAAGTACAATTTATCAATACCTTCTTCCTTTTTGTTTTTGGTATAATAATAATTTTCGCCTAATTGCTTAACTTCTCCGTAGCTGTCTCCGCCTAAAGACTGGATTTCTTTCATTCTGTTAAAAAGGGCATCACGTCCGGGAATCTTTTTAATAACAGTATTGGTGTAATCCCCCTGATCTTTGAACCATTTTTGAACCTCAGGATTTTTCATGTCTTCAAGCCAGCGGTATGAATCAGTTATCTTAGTGCCAAAATAATCATCCACTACGGGATGCTCGGGAGTAGCCGGATATTGGTATTGTGCCTGTGTAATTTGACTTGTAACAAAAATTAGAAGAGCTAAAGTGGTTTTCCGGATCATTTTTTTGTGGTAGTTTATAGTTTGTTGGGTAAAGTTAATTTATAAATCTTCGTTTCGAGAACTTCTGTGTCATTATCCTCACAAAGTAAAAACTCGATTGTATCATTTGACTTTTGGTAGAATGTCAGACCTTCGAATTTATTAGTTGAGGTGATTTTTTGAGTGAAATCGATTTTCATAGTTTTAAGGTCGATTCTTCCTATGAAGCTTCCGAGAATTGCACCATCGTCATAGGTTGATTTGGTGTCTTCTGCAGTGGAAAGAAAATAGATTTTGTCTTCCACCAGAATAGCATCGGTAAAACTAGAACGGACGCCTTTTATTTTTGGAAGCTTATAATTGGTTGCAACCAGAGCAAATTCTTCTCCCAGACTTTTAGCATGGATAGTAAAAATGGTGTTTTTGTTGGATATTCCGTTTCCGCGATTGAACAGGTACCAGTTCTCGCCATCAAAAATAGAACCTTCCAGATTAAAGTCTTCCGGTTTTATTTCGCCAAAACTCTGCATTAATGCGTATAAATCAACCAGATTATTTTTCTGTAGAATGGTTTTGTTTTTAAGATCGAATGCAATCATCTTGTTTCGGTTTTCGGTAGATCCGGAACCAAAAACATAAAGCGTATCGTTATGATGTGTCAAAGACTCAAAATCAGGTTTGATATTTTTTGCAATATTCTTTGTTGGATTGTCTATTAACGCATGCTCGCTCAATTGCTGATCCTGCATGTGGTATTCGTATAAGAAGCCGCTGTTATCACCAATAATATAAAGTGAATTGTTGTTGAAAAATAATCCTGATGCTGACCCGATTCCGATGATTTGAAATAATATTTCTAAGGTGAATTTTTCCATGAATGTTGTTTTGAAAACTTCCGTTTATTTTCTTGATTTATAATTCTTGATTAACTTTATTGTTTCTTGATTTACAGCTTTTTGAATTTTTATTAAAGAATGCGAAACAACACATTCTGCAATACTTATATAAACTAAATTATTATCATCAGTTAAATTTTGATTGTCTCAATCTGCTTGATTAGAGCTGTTTGCTCCATATGTTAAATATACTGGAGTTCCTTCATTGTAAAGTCGAGTAGCAATTTTAATGGCTCTTTTTATAATTGCCTTCTCAATATCTTTTGCTTTTTCTGTGTATCCAATTCTCGAAACACATTGGTACATAGAGCAAAATTTTACATTTTTGTTTACAGGAATAACATCTCCGGTTCCTTCAATTTGGTTTAAATCTTTAAAACATTTTCCAAACACTTCAAGTACGATCTTTTCTGAGTTTTTATAGTCGTTGTCCTGACATAAAGCCTGATTTAAACTTAAAAGAAAAAGAAGTAGAAATGTGTTTTTCATTAAGGATTGAACTTTTTGTACGTACAATAAATTTGATTTTAAAAACCAATCACTCTAGTCCTGATAGTAATGAAAAAGTATTACAGGGAACAGCAGGAATATGCTTTGTAAAAATAGTATATTTACTATTACGAAAAAACTCATAAATATGAAATCAATAGATCCGAATGATTTTAAAATCACAGATAAAATAAAATTATCAAAGATTCCTACTTTGCTCGACCTTGATGCAGACAGTGAGGAAAAAGAAGCTAAACTAGATAAAGTTCAGGCTAAATTGAGTAAACAGCAAGATGTAATGTATGCTCATAACAGGTACGGTGTTTTGATTTGTTTGCAGGGAATGGATACTTCCGGTAAGGACAGTCTGATTAGGGAAGTTTTTAAAGAGTTTAATCCGCGTGGAGTAGTGGTGCATAGTTTTAAAACGCCCACTTCTGCGGAGTTGGAACATGATTATTTGTGGAGACACTATATGGTTTTACCTGAGAAAGGGAAATATGCGATTTTTAATCGCACGCATTATGAGAATATTTTGGTTACCCGCGTGCACCCTGAGTATATATTGAATGAAAATTTGCCCGGAATTGGAAAGGTAGAAGATATTCCGAAGGATTTTTGGAAAGACAGGATTGAACAAATCAATAATTTTGAAAAGTATATTACGCAAAACGGAACGATTGTACTGAAGTTTTTCCTGCATTTGAGTAAAGAGGAACAACGTAAACGTTTGTTAAGACGATTGGAAGAGGAAAAACACAATTGGAAATTCTCGGTCTCGGATTTGAAAGAACGTGCACATTGGGAGGAGTATCAGCAATATTATGAAGAGGCTATAAATGAAACCTCGACAAAAAATGCTCCTTGGTATGTAATTCCGGCCGATGATAAAGAAATGGCCCGTTACATTGTGGCTAAAACCATTTGGGAAGAAATGCAGAAGCATACCGACATTAAAGAGCCTGAGTTACCGGAGAGTATAAAGGCTAATATTAAAATATATAAAGAGCAATTAGAAAACGAGTCTTAAAATAAGGCTCTTTTTTTTGCTTTAATGTTACTGCAAGTTTATGAGTGTTTTGTAGTACTAATTTAATGTTAACTTTTTTTTGCTTTAAAGCAGTTTTTTTGCAAACTGTTGTTTTTTTGATAATATCTAAATCATTTTAAATTAAAGAGTAGGGGATTACTTTGTAAAAAAAATAGAAACCAATTTTTAACTAAATGAAAAGAATTATTTTACCCCTAATTATGTTAGGTTCGTTGCTTACATCTTGTAATAACGATTCTAAAGACGAAGCAGAAACAACAAGTGTTGTACTGAAGGATCAATCTGTAACACCAAGTTTAATAAAAGCTCAGGCAGGATTTGAAAGTTTGAAAATTTATTCTCTTTTTAGTTCAGATGATGTTTTTGCAGACAGTCCTAAATTTGTTTTTGGAGGTTCTGCTGATGGTTCAGGTCTATTGAAAAATACCGACGGAACTTTTACTTTCTTAGTAAACAACGAAGACAATTTTGCGGTTTCGAGAATTACTTTAGACAAAACATTCAAACCTACAAAAGGAGAGTATTTGTTAAACTCTAGTGGAGGAACCTGGAGATTATGTGGGGCTACTATGGCTACTAAAGAAGAACATGGTTTTGGACCTCTTTATTTAACTTGTGGAGAGTCAGGAGAAGAGTCTCGTACACATGCTTTAGATCCGTACGCTAGTGCAGGAGGAGCATCAGTATCTAAAGAATTATCAGGATTTGGACGTTTAAGCGCCGAAAATGCTTTACCATTACGTTCTTCTGCTTACAAAGGAAAAACAGTTGTAGTAATTGGTGACGATGACTCTGGAACTTACGGAGGTCAGGTTTTTATGTATGTATCAAATATTGTTGGTGATTTAAGTGGTGGATCTTTGTATATGCTAAAAAGAAATGACAGCAACCAAAGAGAGAAAGACATGACTGTGGATCAAACTTATCCTGTTTCTTTCGTGAAAATTGACAACCACACTACTTTAACCGGAGCTCAAATCAATGCATCTGTAAATACTTTGAAAGCAATCAAATTTGGTCGTGTTGAAGATTTAGATTACCGCAAAGGAGGTAACAATGCTGACCGTGAATTGTATTTTAATGTAACCGGACAAGACATTACTGGAACGAATGCCGATGCTTCAAGAACGAAATACGGTAGAGTTTACAGATTAAATCTTGACGCTGCTGATCCATTAAAAGGAACTTTAGAAGTAGTTTTAGATGGAGATAACCGCAGTGGAAAAGCAGGGAAATTTCAAAACCCGGATAATATTTGTGTAACTAGTAACTATGTTTACGTTCAGGAAGATGCAAACGGATATGGTGACGAAACACACGATGCTTATATCTATCAATACAATATCGCTACAAAAGAGTTAAAAGTGGTAGTAGAATTAGACCACCGTCGTACTCAGGCTGATGCTGCCAAATACAACGTAGGGAAACTATCTAAATTCGGAGACTGGGAATATGGTGCTATGATCGATGTATCAGATCAGCTTGGAATTCCGGATACTTTTATGTTAAGCATACAGCCTCATAGCTGGACTGGTGAAAAATATAAAGGAGTTGATGGAGGAACAAATCGTCCGAACGAGCAACAAGCAAGTCAAATCGTAGTTATTAAAGGTTTAGCGAGATAAATTTTTAAAGCATTACAAAACAGTTATCCACTACTTCAATTTGAGGTAGTGGTTTCTGTTTTTCTGAATATTCCCCCTTTTAATTTGTAATACAAGATGAAAAAAATATATGGTTTGTTTTTCCTGCTGGCGTTTGTTGCCTGCCAGAAAAAGGACAAACATCAGGAAGTAAACGAACTGTTTCAGTCCGATATTACTTTACTGATTGAAAAAGTAGCCAAACTGAAATATTCCGTACAGTCAGATTCTACCGAAGCACAAATTCAGCGGCAGTTTCTCGAAGCACATCAAAGCTATAAAAAGGTCGAAATGATAAGTGAGTATTATTCGCCAGCCGTTTCCAAAGCAATAAATGGTCCTGCAATACCGGAGTTTGAGGAAAATGATAAAGTGACAGTTCCGCCCGAGGGATTTCAGGTAATTGAGGAATTGGTTTTTCCGAAGTACAACAAAGAGAGTAAAAAAGAACTACTTCAGGAATTGGGTATCTTGTCGGCTAATTTGGTTCGTCTGGAAAAAGTTTCCAATTCAAATCAATTAACGGACGCGCATGTTTTTGACGCCATGCGATTGGAAGTATACCGAATGGTTACTTTAGGAATTACAGGATTTGATTCGCCGGTTGTACTGAATTCACTTCCCGAAGCTTTGGTCGCTTTAGAAACCATCGGAAAATATTATAAGGTTTATGTTGAAAATAATGCGGTTTCCAATTCAAATCAGGTACTCGGGATATTGAAGAAAGGGCAGCAGTATTTAAAAACAAATACCAACTTTAACGCTTTTGACCGTGCTTATTTTATCAAAGAAATTGCCAATCCGCTAAGCAAAGGATTATTTCAAACCCGATCTGAATTGGGGATTCCGCTCATGAAAGAGCAACGAGGTTTAAAAGTTACGGCACAAACTTTATTCGATTCGGAGGCATTTGATTCGGAAGCTTTTTCGGGTTTTCCGGATTATAAAACAACGCCGGAGAAAATTGCGTTGGGAAAAAAACTGTTCAATGATCCTGTTTTATCGGGTAACAACACCCGTTCCTGTGCTTCGTGCCATCATGCCGATAAAGCTTTTACAGATGGATTGGAAACAGCGGTTTCATTAGACGGAAAATCAATGCTTCAGCGCAATACGCCCACACTTAACAATATTGCTTTTCAACGCGTATTTTTTGCAGATTCAAGAGTAAGTTATCTCGAAGATCAGGCAGTTGCCGTAATTAAAAATGAAAACGAAATGCACGGTTCTTTGGAGCAATCGGCTTTAGTACTTCAAAAGGATGCAAACTATGTGAAAGATTTCAAAAAAGCTTTTCCAAAAGGAGCAATAAATGAATTTGAGATCAAAAATGCTTTGGCTTCTTACATTCGTTCGCTAAGTAAGTACGATTCGAAGTTTGATGCTTATATGCAAAACAAAGAGCGTTTTACAGCAGATGAAAAAGCAGGTTTTAACTTGTTTGCGGGGAAAGGCAAATGTGCAACCTGTCATTTTATTCCACTTACCAACGGAACAGTTCCGCCTAATTTTGACCGATCGGAAAGCGAAATATTGGGCGTTCCAAATAAAAGTAAAAAACTGGACGGAGATCTGGGTAAGTTTGTAATTACACAGGCAGCTATTCATAAAAATTCGTTTAAAACACCAACTATCCGAAATATAACACTTACCGCTCCATACATGCACAATGGCGTTTACAAAACTCTGGAAGAGGTAGTTGATTTTTATAATGAAGGAGGAGGTTTAGGCTTGGGATTCGATGTTCCGAACCAAACGTTGCCAGAAGACAAATTAAACTTATCCGATTTAGAAAAAAAGCAGCTCATCGCTTTCATGAGAACTTTGACCGATAAAAAGTACTTGAAATAATAAATAGTTTCTTTTAATTAGACCCGACAGCTTTTTGAACCTGTCGGGTTTCTTGCGTAATGAAAAGTCGATTAATACTTCCGTTAGTCAAAACCCAGCTGTCGTTCATCAAACTAATTTTAATAGCGTTTCAGATTTGTACTCCTTTGCATCAAATTAATAAAAACTATTATCATGAACACGTACAAATTAGTATTGCTTACAACTGTTTTCGCATTTGCTTTAATCTCTTCTAAACTGCATGCACAATCTCCGCTTCCTATTCATGTTGGAATAAAAGCAGGATCAAATTATTCTGAACTGCCGGTTTCAAACGGTTTAGATTCAAAGTATGCCGCTGGTTTTTTCGGTGGTGCCATGGCCCGCTTTGACTTTAAACGTTTCTATGTTCAAAATGAAATTTTGTATAGTGAGAAATCTTCTAAAATTGAAAGAACTGCCCAGTCATCTTCTAAAAATGCAACCTGGAGAAGCCTCGAAATGCCGTTGGTAATTGGTTACAAAATAATTGATCAATCGATGCTCAATGTAAGAGTTTTTGGAGGAGGAGTTTATTCTTATGTGCTGGATGAAAATATTTCTTCTGTGAGTCAATTGAAACCTACCTATGGAAAATTTAACAAATCCAATATAGGCTATCAGGTTGGAGCAGGAATCGAAATGTGGAAGTTCACTTTAGATGTTACCTATCAGGGAGGATTAAATAATCTGAGTAAAGAATTTAGCTCGAAGCCAAATTCGTTTAACATCAGCGTTGGTTATTTTATATTTTAAAGGTTTATTTATTGGTTGAACCTAGTTAGCAGCAAAGAATCTTTTAGGTTCTTTGCTGTTTGTTTAAAAAATATAGGGCTATTTTTGAGCCTAAATTTTCTTATGAATTTTTTATTCTCTATTAGATGATTACAAAAAGTAAAAACAGACACTGGATATTTTTAGTCTTTTTTTGGTGCATACTCGGAATAACAATCTGGTCGCAGATGATAGATGCTTATGGCTTTTTATCAGCTGCTTTTCAGGCTTTTTTGGTTTTATCCTGTTCATGTCTTTTGGCACATTTTTTAAGTGATGTGTTGTTGCCAAATGCCTTGCGAAAAAGAAGGATGGCAGTATTTGCGCTGCAAAGTGTTATAATCGTTTTAGTACTTTCCTTTTGTCTGGCTATTATCTATGCTGTGTTTTCCAATACCTATTCTCGTGGGCGCTTGTATCCGGATGAAGCAAACATGACTTCGATACAGTTTTTATGGGCAAGGTTTTTTGGAAGTACTCCCGCAGCTATTTTAATCTGTGGTACCGCCTGCGGACTCCGGTTTTATCAGGAACACAATGTAATCGAACGAAATCATGCACAGCTGCAACAAGTACATCTCGAGGCGCAAATCAGGATTTTGCAGGATCAGATCAATCCGCATCTCATGTTTAACGTACTAAATCATATCCATATTTTAATGCAGAGCAATGTAAAACTAGCATCGGATTTACTCGTTCAGTTCTCGGATATTTTGCGGTATCAACTGTATGAATGTAACAAAGAATATGTACCACTGCATCTCGAAATAAAATACCTTAAAGATTTAATTGCAGTCGAAGAAACAAGATGGGGTAACGAACTGGAAGTAAAATGCAAATGGAATATCGAAGACACTCAGCTTCAGATTGCGCCCTTGCTTTTGGTGCCTTTAATTGAAAATGCCTTTAAACACGTTTCAAGGCTTCCCAATCAAAAAGGCTATGTGCACTTGTCCTGCAGGCAAACTTCCAAGCAATTACAATTTAAAATCGAAAACTCCTATACCGAGCAATATAAAATTCCTTCCAAAAATCAGGGACTTGGACTTGAAAATGTCAAAAAAAGACTGGCGATTCAATACCCCGAAAAACACCAGCTAAATATCAATAAAACCGATTCGGATTTTACAGTAACGGTGGTTTTAGATTTAAAGTAAAAGGTTGTATCGTTCGCGATTGAAGAAAGAGATAAAAAAAAGAAAGAAGAAAAATCTACTTGATCTGCAAGATCTGCGTTAAAAAAAAGAAAAAAATACCAAAATATGAACATGAAATGTCTGGTTATCGACGACGAACCTATCGCAAGAAACGGAATAGTAGATTTTGTCTCTAAAATTGATTTTCTTGAAGTTGCGGGTACCTGTGCCTCTGCATTAGAAGCCACGTCCTACATTCAGGAAAAACAGATCGATTTGTTGTTTTTGGATATTAATATGCCTTATCTCTCCGGATTAGAGTTTTTGGAATCGCTGGATAATCCGCCTTTGGTCATTTTCACTACAGCTTATTCAGAATATGCTCTGGAGGGTTACCGTTTGCAGGTGGTTGATTATTTATTAAAACCCATTACGTTTCAGCGTTTTTATCAGGCAGCTCTAAAAGCAAAACAATGGCATCAGATGACAGTTTCTCCGAAGCAGAATCAATTGGATCCTTATCTGTACGTGCGTCAGGAAGAAGGCTTTCAAAAAATTTCCTGGCTTGATATTCTCTATATAGAAGGCATGCAAAACTATGCAAAGCTTCATTTTAAAGACAAGGTTCTTGTTATTCATCAGACAATGATCTCTTTAGAAGAAACACTTCCAACAGAGATTTTCTTCAGAATTCATAAATCTTTCCTTGTCAATATTACCCATATTGATTCTGTTGCCGGTGGGCGATTGTTCGTAAAAGGACAAGAACTACCCATTTCTAGAACACGCCGCGAAGCTTTATTGAAAGAGGTAGTTTATAAAAACTTACTAAGCAGATAAACCGTTGAGGTAATTTCTAAAAATGAATTTACCTTCAAGAAAGATAGATTTATAAAAAAAAAGAATGCAAAAAAATCTCCTCTATAAACGAACAAAGTCGGTTATAGAGGAGAAATGTTTTTTCTAGGTATTAAATTGCTGTTTCTTGCTGTTTATTTATTACCAACAGTTAGAAAATAGCTTTAGAACTTCCATTTTAAAGCGACCGCTCCATAAAAGGTGGTCGTAAATCTTGGATTGGCAATGTCCTTTTCTTTAAAAATGTCTTTTATTTTTCGGCTCGTAGCAGAAAAGTTTCGCACAATAGTCGTTCCGGCGGTCGGTTCTAAAGTCCAATGTTCACCAAACTTGATCTGCGGCCTTATTCCCGCAATAATTTGCTGATATCCCAATAACGAAGATTTGTTTCCAACTCTGGTTTCTGCAGTCATACCGCTGAGTTCTCCAACCGCTTTCAAATCAAAAGTGTCAGACATTCGATACCCAAGTTCTAAACCTTCCGGAAATGCAACTTTAAAATGCAGAGCACCTCTTGATTCCCAATTAAAATAAATTCCGGGAAGTACCATCGGAACACCAAAACTATTGGTTAAAACCGGCCCCATACCAAAAGCCAGATTGGGATTGAATTGTTTGATAAAAAGAACTCCACCCTGAATCAAAACATCATCTTTATTGATTTCGACCATGTCCGTATAAACACCAACAGAAAGCATGACCATTAAAGACCAGGAAGGAGAAATAGAGCGCAGGTGCTTGATTCCAATTTGCGCATTCAGCAATTCATTAGGGAATCCTCCCTGGAATTCTACAGGAAGAGAAGGAACTTCATAATTTTTATTTTCCATTCGGGCATAACTTCCATCCATAAAAAGAGACCAGAGTCGTGGGTGATTGTATTGGTCCATTTTTAAAGAAAGAGGCACTTCAAAAGCAATCTGTGCCCTTTTAAAATTACTTTCGGCATTTGTTTTGGTACTATCCATTGGGCGTACGTAATTGGAAAACGGAACATAATCGACTTTAAATTCTCCTGAAAATTTTGATTGTGATCGTGCAGAAATGCTAATCAGTAAAAAGATAAAAAGTTGTGATAGATAAAAAACTGTTTTGTTCATGATTGGATTAATTTTTCTGCGAATTACCGCGTTCTAAACCAATCCCGAAAAATCATTTGACTAATGGCAGTTATCTTTTGACCAATGGTAAAAGACAAAACAAAACCCGATAGAGCTTACTCTCCACCGGGTTCATACCAAAAACAAAAAAATAAATTAAACCTAACCTTTATAAATCAAAACCATAGGCTAAACGCAAAGCAACCTGATTGGTTTTGAATTTGTTATAATCTTCGTAACGGACACTAATGTCAATGTATTTAGTGGCATACCCAATTCCCGGAGCCCATAAAAAAGTAGTATCGTTATAACCGTTTGTAACGGCAAAACCTGCCCCCACTTCTCCCAAAATATAAAACTGATCTTCCCAGATAAAAGCTTTAAAACCTGCTTTAGCTGGAATAAATCCAAGATCTTTTGCTTCGTCTTTCATAAAAAGGTTTGTAAAACCTGTAGTTAAGGTCAACGATGTTCTTTTAGATAAATCATATTGTAGACGAACATCTCCACCAAGTGACCATTTATAGTCATTATCGGTCGGGATACCACCATTTAAACCAAAGCCTAATCTAAAACCCTGATCGTAATTTTTAACGGCATTGTCCTGAGCAAAAGTTGTATTGGCGTATAGTAAAGTGGAGGCAGCAAGGCATAACATTTTTAAATTTCTCATGACCATCTTTTTTTAATTTCTAATACTGTAAAAATACTTTTAAGACCACAGGAGGCTGTTATATAATTTTTAGTAATTGTTATATAATATCTGTGTTCGTTAAAAAAAGCCTTAATCTTTGCTTATGTTTTTAATAGTATCAAAGAATCCAAAGCTTCTGATTATCTTTGCCGACTAAAATAGAATAGAAGTGAATTTAAAGCAGTATACCAAAGAGTTTTCATATAATTTAAGATTAGCATATCCCATTATATTAGGAATGGTCGGGCATACCTTAATTGGTATTGTCGATAACATAATGGTTGGAAAGTTAGGAAGTACGGAATTAGCGGCAGTTTCATTAGGAAACAGTATGATCTTTATCGCTATGTCGTTAGGAATTGGTTTTTCTACCGCCATTACACCAATTGTAGCGGAAGGGGATGCTGAAAAAAATGATGGTAAAATTCGTTCCGCATTTCACCACGGATTGTTTTTATGTATACTGTTAGGATTGTTGCTTTTCGGAATTATTGTTCTCGCAAAACCGATAATGGAGTTATTGCAACAGCCTGCTGATGTAATCGCGCTTGCAAAACCTTATCTGGATTGGGTTGCTTTCTCTTTGATTCCGTTAATTGTGTATCAGGGGTACAAACAATTTGCTGATGGACTTTCGATGACCAAATATTCAATGTATGCTATGATTATGGCCAACGTGCTACACGTTGGAATTAACTATCTATTGATTTATGGGATCTGGATTTTTCCAAAAATGGGAATTATTGGCGCTGCTTTGGGGACAGTAATTTCAAGAATATTTTTGGTCATGTTCATGCATATTATGCTGTCGAGAAGAGAAGATTTGAAACGTTTCTTCAAAAATTTCAGCTTTGACGAAATTAAAAAAGAAACTCTGAAAAAAATAATCAGTATCGGATTTCCATCGGCGATGCAAATGCTTTTTGAAGTGGTTTTGTTTACGGCGTCTATCTGGCTTTGCGGTAACATTGGAAAAACCAGTCAGGCAGCCAATCAAATTGCTTTAAGTCTGGCGTCAATGACTTTTATGTTTGCGATGGGATTGAGTGTGACTTCGATGATCAGAGTAAGTAATCAAAGAGGTTTAATGGATTATAAAAACTTAGTTGTGGTGGCCCGTTCGATCTTTTTACTGGCGATTATAATTGAAACCTTTTTCGCTATACTTTTTGTTGCGTTTCATGATTTTCTGCCGCATATCTTTTTGAATATGGAAAACGGAGGTCAGCTTCTGGATAATAACGAGGTAATTGGTATTGCATCAAAATTACTTTTAATAGCGGCCGTTTTTCAAATTTCTGACGGAATTCAGGTTGTCGTTCTGGGTGCTTTACGAGGCTTGCAGGATGTGAAAATCCCAATGTATATTACCTTTGTAGCTTATTGGATAATTGGTTTTCCAATTTCATATTATCTTGCTGAATATACCGAATTAAAAGCAGAGGGAGTCTGGATCGGACTTTTGGCCGGACTTACCACAGCTGCAATATTTCTTTATATTCGTTTTCATTACCTGACCAAAAAATTAATCAGAAATTCAGTTTCAAATACTTAAATTTGAACGGCAAAAGAATCAGCCACAGATAAAAAGGATTCGCAAAGTATCCTGAAAGCTCTTTAAATCATTGCAGTCTGTGAACTAATAAATAAAATAATAAATAAATAAAAATGGAATTACCTAAATTTTTACTCGGAGACAATACTGATTTTCCAGATGATATTTTCATCATTCACCTGGATTATCCAAGATTCATAATTAATTTAAAAGATGATGAGGTAGAATTCATGGAGGAAGCGGAAGATCTTGACGAAGCAGAGCTAAATGCGGAGATGGAAGGCTTAATTGTTTTGGCGAATGAGTTTTACGATCGGGAAATAAACCGTTACGAAGAGTAAAGACATATAGTGTGTCTTTATGATAGGCTCCAATCCAAAAACATTTAAATCTTTCTAATGAAAAAATTAAGTTTTTTAAAACCCATCATCAATTTCATAGCAATCGGATTACTGATTACTACTTTAAGCCGACTATTTTTGTTCTTTATTTTTAAAGACAGGGTAGTAGAAACACCAAACTTCTGGTACATCTTCCCAATCGGACTTCGAATGGACTTGATTTTACTGTGTTATTTGTCTTTCCTGCCGGCAGTTTTGATTACTTTTTTGCCCAATAAAGCATTGAAGTTTACCAATAAATTCCTTGTAATTTACAGCTTTTTATTCCTGTTTCTAATTCTTTTTGTAGAGTTGGCAACACCGGATTTTGTAAAACAATACGACACGCGTCCGAATAAAATTTTCTTAGACTATCTGATTTACCCTAAAGAAGTAGTCGGAATGCTTTTAAAAAGTTATCTGACCTCGATCATCGTGACTTTTTTAATTTTAGGAGTAGTGCTGTATTTTGCTTTCAAGAAAGGAAAAAAATATTTCTATACCAGCAGTGCTGACTATAAATTTAAATTGATGGTTTTTCCATTATTGGCTTTTTTATTGTTTTTTGGAGCCCGTTCAAGTCTTACTTCAAAACGTCCGATCAATGCCAGTAATGCGGTATTTTCAACAGATCAGTTGACCAATACTTTGGGATTGAATTCTTTTTATACGGTAGCTTTTGCAGCTTACTCGATCAAAAATGAAGGAAACACCAAGATGTACGGTAAAATGGAAGAAGCCGAGGCAATCGCTCGTGTAAAGAAATACATGTTGGCTGGACCTGGTGATTTTACAGACGCTGAAATTCCATTTCTGCATGTACAGCAACCGGATACGCTTTTGAAGAAACCATACAATCTGGTTATTTTTCTACAGGAAAGTTTAGGGGCGGAGTACGTTGGTATTTTAGGAGGAAAACCACTAACACCTGAATTTGATAAACTGTCTAAAGAAGGATTATTGTTCACCAATTTGTATTGCACAGGAACGCGAAGTGTACGCGGAATCGAAGCGGTAGTGACTGGATTTTTACCTTCACCTTCAGAAAGTGTAGTGAAATTAGGAAACTCACAGCAAGGATTTTTTACATTGGCCGATGCGTTAAAACAAAAAGGATATGACACTAGTTTTATTTATGGTGGAATGGCAAATTTTGACAATATGGCTTCCTTTTTTAACGGAAATGGATTTCAGGATATCGTAGATCAGGAAGATTTTGAATCTGATGGAAACAAATATGCTTTTAAAGGAACCTGGGGATATTCAGATGAAGATCTGGTAACCAAAGCCAATAATTATTTTAAAGCAAAAGGAGATAAACCTTTCTTTTCTTTAATGTTTTCTACCTCCAATCATGAGCCTTTTGAATATCCTGCGGGAAGAATCAAACCTTATGATGCCAAACCGGCAACCGTAAACAATGCCATGAAATATGCCGATTTCTCAATTGGGAAATTTTTCGAAATAGCTAAAAAAGAACCGTATTTCAAAAACACTATTTTTATCGTAATCGCGGATCACAACACCAGAACCTATGGTAAAAATTTAGTGCCAATTAATAAGTTTCACATTCCGGCTCTTATCATGGGACCTGGCGTTCAAAAAGGAGCTGTTTACAGTAAACTGGCCAGTCAGATTGATATTCCGCCAACTTTATTGAGTTATTTGGGACTTCCGTTTGAAACACCTATGGTAGGAAGAAACCTGAACAAACTAGATGCGAAAACTCAGGGAAGATCCATCATGCAGTTTAATGATATTAATGCTTTCAGAGTCGAGAATCAGGTCGTAATTATGCAGCCTAATTTGAAACCTTTACAGTTTGAAATTAAAAACGATACGACTCTAATTCCGGTTAGATTAAATGAAGACTTAGCAAAAGATGCTTTGGCGCATGTTATAACGGCTGGCAATTTGTACAAGCAGAGTAAATATAAACTCAGAGATAAGAAAAAGTAATTTTAAATTTATTGTAAAAAAAAGCTGCTAAGTAATTTTAAACTTAGCAGCTTTTTTTTGTTAAAATTTCAAAATAGGGGGTAACAAAAAATAATTTAATTGATATACACTAAACCAAAAGGCGTAACCCGAAAAGCCAAAGATAGAGTAGGGACAATTAAATTTATTTATTATGAAAAAATTACCACAAAAAAAATTGAAAAAATCTGAAGTGTTAAAAGTGATGTTAGTTTTTGTGTCTGCCGCTTTTTTTATAAGCTGCAATAACGAATCTGTTGAAGATCAAAATACTCAATTATCAAACACAGAGCAGCAAAATCAATCCAATACTCAAAGAAGATTACCTCACTATGAAGGAGTTATTGTGCGAGATTGGGGAGCACATAATGTTGATTGCAGTCAGCCAGAAGGGTTTTGTAATTTTATTTTTTACTTATGGGGAACCTTTAGCTTTTTGAAACCAGCCCCTGACGGAACACCGGTACGTGTTACAAATGAAAAAGGAAATTTTGTTATGGAAATTCAAAAAAGTGCTTTAACCCCAGAACATAAAAAAGTATTATTACGATATGGAGAAGTTTATGTAATACCTGAAGGGCAGACTGTAGATGCGGAATTAGTTAAATCTTTAAAATTCAATTCAAACATTTTAGTTCCCGGTAAATACCCTATTCAAGAGAGTGAAGAGACCTATACAATTTCAATTAATGTAAAGTAAATGAAAAATAGCTTTAAGAAATTAGAAGCTGTTTTTATATGTATCTAATAAAAACTGAGCGGCTGCAAAAGGTGATATTTCATCATTTTGCACCGCTTTTTTGATTTGTAGCAATTGCCCAATAATCTCAGGATGATTGTAAAAGTTTGATTTCAAGTGTTCATCAATGGTTTCCATCATCCAGAATTGGTTTTGCTCTTTTCGTCTTTCCTGGAAGAAACCAGTTGAGGTAGTTGTTTCCGTATAATAAGAAATAGTAGTCCAGATTTCGGAAATACCTTCTTTGGTGATGGCACTGCAGGTCGTGACTTTTGGCTGCCAGTTTGATTTTTTTGGAGGAAATAAATGCAAAGCCCTGTTGAATTCGAGTTTTGCCTGATTGGCTTTTTTAATGTTGTCGCCATCTGCTTTGTTGATTACGATGGCATCGGCCATTTCCATAATGCCGCGTTTAATACCCTGAAGTTCGTCGCCGGCACCGGAGATTTTAAGTAATAGAAAAAAATCAACCATACTGTGAACAGCAGTTTCGCTTTGCCCTACACCAACAGTTTCAATAACAATCGTGTCAAAACCTGCGGCTTCACATAAAATAATCGATTCTCTTGTTTTACGGGCTACGCCACCCAAAGTATCTCCCGAAGCACTAGGTCTGATAAAAGCATTTTCGTCTTTTACCAGTTCTTCCATACGGGTTTTATCGCCTAATATACTTCCATGCGAAATCGAGCTGCTCGGATCAACGGCCAAGACGGCTACTTTTTTTCCTAAATGTGTCAGATAACCTCCAAAAGCTTCAATAAAAGTACTTTTTCCAACCCCGGGAACTCCTGTAATTCCAATACGGACTGATTGATTGGCATGCGGTAAACAGCCTTTTATAACTTCGTTCGCTTTTGCAGTATGTTCCGGATTCGTGCTTTCTACCAAAGTAATTGCACGACTTAGCGCGGTAATATTTCCCGATAAGACGCCTTCAATCAATTCAGATGAAGAAGGTTGTTGTCTTCTGTTTTTTTTGATTTGACGAATAGCGGTAACATTGGTGATTTCTGGAGGAGAAATTCCGGCTTTTTCGTGTAAACTACCTGATCGTTTTTCTGAAGCTGACAAAATATACTTTTTGGTAGTGTAAAAGTACAGAAAACAAAAACAGTTTCAAAAAGGATTTTTTTTAGCTGCAAAGGTGCAAAGGGACAGAGGTACAAAGAGAAAAAACCTTTGCGGCTTTGTCTCTTTGCCCCTTAAATAATTTCTTAATAAGCTGCTGTAAAACGAACCTGGTGGTGTTTTGGGGTTTCGGTTTCGTCAGCAATTACAACTGCAAGATCTTCTACAGATAAAATACTTCTTTGTTCGTCATTAAAAACCGGATTTTCCAAGCCTAAGCGGTATTTTCCTGTTCTTCCGGTGGTAATACCCTGGTGCATTTCGAAAGCCGGACTAAAGAATGCCCAATCAAGTTCTTTTTCTTCTTTTAGAAGGTTTAAATAATCTCTCGCGGCAGATGCTCCGGCGTGGTATTCTTTTGGGAAGTCCGGGGTATCAACAGCTTGTAAGCCAGGAGCTACAAATAAACTTCCAGCTCCTCCTATGGTAATGAAACGTTTTACACCGGATTTTTTTACTGCTTCCTGAATTGCTTTTGATCCGGCAATAAAGTCGTCGTAGATATTTGGGTTGGTCCATCCTGAGTTGTACGCATTAGCAACGACGTCATTTCCTTTTAAAATTTCTGCCAGAGCGTCTACATTAAAAATGTCTGCGCTTTTCCAGGTCACATTTGCTTTGTCTTTTGGGTTTCTGGCAATGGCAGTAATCTGATGATTTCTGCTTGTAATTTCGTTTAAAATAGCTGTACCAACAAATCCGGTTGCTCCAATAATTGCGATTTTCATAATATATAAATTTAATTAGTAATAAAAAATGTTACAGTTTTGTTTAAAAAAATAGTTTAGAATTGATTAGAAAAATCTTCCAATGAGATTCCTTCTAATTGTAAACTAACTTTTTGATTCATTTCAGCGTATAAAGTACTCAAATTTTGATTGATCTTTTTTCCAACCGGGCAATCGGGATTAGGCTGATTTTTGGCATAACCCAGATTAATGGTCTCAAAAGTCATTTCAAATATTTCTTTTAATGTAATCTTCGAAGGGTCGACAGCTAGTTTTGTACCACCGTTTTTGCCTTCCTTACTTTCCACAATATGATGTGCTTTTAAATTGGCAATTTCTTTTCTCACCAATACCGGATTCAGATTGATACTTCCTGCAATAAACTCCGAGGATAAAAAATCATTCGGGAATTTAGTGAGTAAAGTTAAAATGTGAATCGTTATGGCAAACTTACCTGAAATCATACTGTAATAAAATATGTTACAAATTTAAGGTGTTTTTTGAAATAAAAAAAAGTTTTAACTAAAAATTAATTTTTCACACAAGAAAAGCTGCAACCTAATTTTAGAACAAAATGTGGTAAAGGGCTTGTTTTAGTGAGCGGTAACACGTTTATGGAGCGCCTGATTTCTGATAGAAGAAAAATAAACCCAAACGATAAACAAAAGCTGCAGCGGTACTCTAAACCATAAATAGGAGAGACTTTTACCGTTGTAACTGGCCGTTTGCAGATTGATACTATGGCTGGCCGCATAGATGTTTGCAGGGAGCAAAACGATAAAAAAGAGTACAAGCAGTTTGGCAGTAAGTAATCTCGTTTTTGGAATCAATAGCCCCACTGCTGCTAACAGTTCTATAACTCCTGTTGTGTAAACAATTACGGTAGGCCAAGGCAAAAAAGAGACCATCATGACCATACCTTTGGTAAATACAAAATGACTTACAGCTGTAAATGCAAGCATGGCTGCCATGGCAATTCTGGCTGCCATTGAGATTTCAAATCTTTTTGAAGTAAGTTTTACAAAGAGCAGTGCAATTGTAAAGACACCTAGTAACACAATTAAAGTTTCCATATCTTTTTTTTACAAAGTTGCGTAGTAAAGGGATCTGAAACAATGAACCAGGGTTAAGAAATACGTTTTCTTATTCTGCTCAATGCCTGTGGAGTGATACCAATATAAGAGGCAAGGTATTTTTGAGGAATCCTTTGTATGAGTTGTGGTTGCTCGGTAAAAAGGTTGAGATAACGCTGCTCAGCCGAGTCGTTAAGCAGTGAAAGTTCTCTTTTGGCTTTTTTAAGAAACAGCCCTTCGCTTGCAATGCGTCCAATGGTATTGCCAATTTTAGTTTCGGTATAAACATCCTGTAGATCTTCATAGGATATGCGCCAAAGAACCGTTTCTGAGAGCGTTTCGATTGTATAATTTACCGGTAATCTGGTGATAAAGGAATCGTAACCACTTGTAAATTCGCCATCAAACACAAAGGTAAAAGTGAGGTCATGATCTTCACCGGGAATGTAATATCTCACCAAACCTTTTTCTACAAATGAGAGGTAGTTTTCGATTGTGCCTGTTTCAAGTACTGACGTTTTCTTTGAAAATTCCTGACGTACAAGTTTGGATGAAAAAATATTCCATTCGGTATCCGAAAGCTTGATTATTCGCTCAAAATTGTCTCGTATTAACTGCATTTGTTTTTTGGAATTAGAACTTAAAAGTAACAAAAAACTTAGAGAAGTGATTTAAAATGTTTTATACATCAGATAATAAATGTCTATTTTTGTCAGGACTCAACGATATGAACAACTTTATTCAAATATTTCTATTTCTTGCTTTGGGCTTGTTTTTGCAGCATATTAAGCAATTTCCAACTCATATTTATAAGGTTTTAAATAAGGTTGTCCTTTACGTTTGTCTACCCGCAATAACTCTGTATCATATTCCGAAAATAAGATGGAGTAATGAATTACTGTTTCCGATACTATCAGGTTGGATTAGCTTTTTACTGGCTTTTGCGTTTTTTCATTTTCTAGGCAGAAGATTGGGCTGGTCAAACAGATTAATTGGCTGTTTGATTTTAACTGCCGGATTAAGTAATTCTTCTTTTTTGGGATACCCTATTATTGAAGCTCTGTTTGGGAAGAAGGGTTTAGAAACGGCAATTCTTGTCGATCAGCCGGGCACTTTTGTGGTGGTTTCGACGCTGGGGGTTTTTGTAGCCGCTTTTTATTCTAAAGGCAGTGCGGATTCTTTTAGCATATTCAAGAAAATAATTTTATTTCCTCCGTTTGTTACTTTTGTGACAGCCTGTCTGCTGAATGTCTTCGAATACGATTTAGATTTGAATGTTCAGTCTGTTTTATTGAAAGTGGGAAGTTTTGTAACCCCTTTGGCTTTACTCTCTGTGGGATTACAGCTTACTTTTGACCGAAAAAGCCAACATTGGCAATTTCTGCGTCTCGGACTTTTCTTCCGGCTTATAGCAGTTCCTTTTGTTATTTTGGTTTTGTACGTTTTTATTCTCGGACAACATTCCGAAGCTATTAAAATTACTATAATGGAAATGGCAATGGCTCCTATGATTACAGGTGCAATCTTAGCTTCGACTTATGGATTAAAGCCAAAATTGAGCAGTATGATGATTGGTTTCGGAATACCAATTTCGTTTATCACTCTTGCTGTCTGGTATTGTATAGTACATTTTATTTAGCTTTAAATACTAATTAGACAGAGTAAATAGAACTTTAACGTTTTTTTAGAAAATCAGTGTTTTCGTTGTTCTTTTTTTGACTAATTTTAGAGAAACTAAAAAATATACAATTATGTCAACATTAAGATTAGGAGATATTGCTCCGGATTTTCATGCAGAAACAACCGAAGGACCAATTGATTTTCATGAATGGTTGGGAGATTCCTGGGGTGTTTTATTCTCGCATCCATCTGATTTTACTCCGGTATGTACTACCGAATTAGGGACAGTTGCCAATTATCTTCCGGAATTTACCAAAAGAAATACAAAAGTTATCGCACTGAGTGTGGATGGTTTGGAGTCCCATTTAGAGTGGATTAAAGACATCAATGAAACCCAGAATACAACGGTTAATTTTCCGATAATTGCCGACGAAGATAAAAGAATTGCAACTTTATACGATATGCTGCATCCCAATGCAAGTGATAAATTCACCGTACGTTCTGTGTTTGTAATTGGTGCCGATAAAAAAATAAAATTAACCTTAACATATCCGGCTTCAACAGGAAGAAATTTTGATGAATTGCTTCGTGTAATTGACAGTTTGCAATTAACAGCCAATTATAGTGTAGCAACTCCTGCTAACTGGAAGGACGGAGAAGACGTTGTGATTACACCGGCAGTTCCGGATAGTGATATTGCTGCAAAATTCCCAAAAGGATATACACCGATAAAACCTTATTTGCGTATTACACCGCAGCCGAATAAGTAAGGGACTAAGCTTCTAAGGTACTGAGGTTCTTAGGAACTAAGTTGCTAAGGCACAGGATTTTTTCTTATGGATTTTTGTAAATATTATAGTGTTGAGAGACTAAGTGTTTTCAGTAAGTAAGTTAAAAGACTAAGGTTCTAAGGTAAGAAGTTTTATAATTTCAAACCTTAGAACCTTAGTGTCTTAGAACCTCTTCATAAGCTCGGCCATTCGTTTTTTATCGCCAACAACCCAGATGATATCATCTTTTTCCAGAATTAAATGAGATTCCGGATTTAAAATACGATTACCGTTTCTTTCAATTCCCACAACAAGACCACCGGTTTTTCCTCTAAATTGTCCGATACTTTTTTGTACAAAATCTTCGTGAGCAATCTCCAACTGGCGAAGTACAACTTCAGATTCTTCTACGTTTGCAGGAGCTTCAATTTCGTTTTGATTGAGATATTTATTGAATTCAGTGACCTGAGCATCTGTACCAATAACGCAAATTTCATCGCCAGGGAAAAGACGTTCGTTTTTAGTTGGAATTGGAATCGTGATATCCCCTCGTTTGATGTAAGCAATATTGATTCCCATTGATTCTCTAATACGCAATTCTTCAAGGGTTTTGCCCACTAAATTTGATTCGGTTCCAATATCAAAAAATGACATGTGACCGTCCCATGGCATTAAATTAGCATAACGTCTGTCAATTTTTTTGTTTTCACGATCGTTTAAATTCTTTAGAAAGTGATTTTCAATTTTATGATATTGTTCGTTTAGTTTTTTAGGGAATATTTGGTAGACCACAACGGCAACCACCAGAGCAACCAAAGCGACTAAAGGAGAGAAGAAGATGTTTAGCAAGAATCCAATTAAGAACAAACCAAGACTCATCCTAATTAGAATCAACATTAAAATTGCACCACGATATTTGCGTTCTTCCCATAAAGTATCGACTTCTTCTACCGCAACTCTTCGAAGTGAGAGTGCCCATAAAAATGGAGCAATAATTACCAGGGTAATAAGTGCTGCCAATGTATTTCCGAATCTTGTTTCTGCGACCAAAGGCGCGACAAATTTTACTGATAATAAAATAATAGCCGTGATAATGATAGTATGTAAAACGATTTGAATGATATAAGCATTTAGTACTTTTTGCCAGATACTGACTGATTTTATGGCCTGAGCATTGACACTGTAACGGTTGATGTTTTTAACCCATTTTCGAGGAAGTTTTCGTTCCAGAAAATCAGAAAACGGCACAGCATATTTTACCATAAATGGCGTTGTAAAAGTAGTGATGGCGGAAACAGCAACAACTACAGGATATAAAAAAGAACTTGTTACGTTCAAAGTCATTCCCAAAGTAGCAATGATAAACGAGAACTCTCCAATTTGCGATAAACTCATTCCCGTTTGTACGGATTGTTTTAAGGGCTGACCGGCCAGTAAGGCCCCAATAGTTGAACTTACAGATTGACCAATGATGGTCACAAAAGTTAATATAGCGACTGGCAGTGCATGTGTGTATAACATTTTAGGGTCAATAAGCATACCAACGGATACAAAGAAAATAGCCCCAAATAAATCTTTTACAGGTTTAATAAGGTGTTCAATATGTTCTGCCTGCGTAGTTTCGGCAATAATTGAGCCCATGATAAAAGCACCCAATGCTGGTGAAAAACCTACGTTTGCAGCAAAACTCACCATCGTTAAACAAAGGGCAAGCGAAATGATCAGCAGCATTTCGTCAGTCAGTAAATGTTTGGCTTTTTTAAGCAATGTTGGGATAAAAAAGATTCCGCCCAGAAACCATACGGTCAGGAAGAAAATCAGTTTCAAAACAGACATCATCAGCTCGCCTCCCGAAAATTGCTGACTTACCGCAATAGTAGACAATAATACCATCATTAAAATAGCAACAAGATCCTGTACAATTAAAGACCCGATTACAATTCCGGCAAATTTTTGAGCTTTTACGCCCAGTTCATCAAAAGTCTTTAGTATAATAGTCGTAGAGGAAATAGAGAGTATGACCCCTAAAAAGATACTGTCCATTTGCGCCCATCCCATCCAACGCCCGACCATATAACCAATTACGACCATAGTGATGATTTGAGTAATGGCTGTTATAGATGCTGTACCGCCGACTTTCATTAGTTTTTTGAAACTAAATTCGAGACCTAAGCTAAATAATAAGATGATTACACCAATTTCTGCCCAGACTTCAACACTTTTCATTTCGGTAATGGTAGGAAAGAAATCAAAATGATTTCCTGCCAGAAAACCGGCAATTAAATACCCTAAAACTAAGGGCTGTTTGATTAATCTAAATAATAAAACAGCAATTCCTGCAGTCAGTAGGATTAGACCTAAGTCGCTAATTAAGGGTTGTAAATGGTGGGTAGTTTCTGCAGCGGCATTTAAGGCGATCATAGAGTAGTGTTTTTTGTTAAGGAAATCATTCAGCTTGTTGTTTCAGTTTTTTTGTTAAAAAAAACAGTTTTCTGAAAGAACAGCTTTTCAATGTAAATTATGTTCACTCACAACTCCTTCAAAAAATAAAAAGGGGAGTGAAATCGTCCGGCTAATTTTTTAGTACGATTTGTAAATAAAAAAAGCTATCGATAAAGATAGCTTTTTTTGCGAAAATATTATAGGTTTTCTTTAGATTCCTACATAGTTGCTAGGGGTAATGGCCATTAATTCGGCTCTAACAGCATCAGAAACTTCTAAAGTTGCAATAAAATTATGAATAGCTTTTTTGTCAATTGCTTCATTTGTTCTGGTCAAACCTTTCAAAGCCTCATAAGGATTTGGATAGGCTTCACGACGTAAAATTGTCTGAATTGCTTCGGCTACAACAGCCCAGTTTTTTTCTAAATCTTCAGCAAATTTAGCCTCGTTTAGTAATAGTTTGTTTAAACCTTTTAAAGAAGCTTCAAAAGCAATAATTGTGTGTCCCATAGGAACTCCAATGTTACGTAAAACAGTACTGTCTGTTAAATCGCGCTGTAATCTTGAAACCGGTAATTTTGCTGCCAAATGTTCAAAAATAGCATTGGCAATTCCTAAGTTTCCTTCTGAATTTTCAAAATCAATAGGGTTTACTTTATGTGGCATAGCAGACGAACCAATTTCTCCTGCTTTGATTTTTTGTTTAAAGTAATCCATCGAAACATACGTCCAGATATCACGATCTAAGTCGATGATAATTGTATTGATTCTTTTTAAAGCATCAAAAAATGCAGCAAAATGATCGTAATGTTCGATTTGAGTGGTTGGGAATGAATGGTGTAAGCCTAAATCAGTTTCTACAAATTTATTACCAAATTGTTTCCAGTCGATTTGTGGGTAAGCTACATGGTGTGCATTGTAGTTTCCGGTTGCACCACCAAATTTAGCGGCAAACGGAATGTTAAATAACAAACGCATTTGCTCTTCTAAACGCTCTACAAAAACTAAAATTTCTTTCCCTAAACGAGTAGGCGAAGCTGGCTGTCCGTGTGTGCGGGCCAACATTGGAATGTCTTTCCATTCTACGCTTAATTCTTTTAATTTAGAAATTAAAGCAATTAGCGAAGGCATATAAACCTGCTCAAAAGCTTCTTTTGTAGAAAGCGGAATCGCAGTATTGTTAATGTCCTGAGACGTTAATCCGAAGTGAATGAATTCTTTGTATTGAGATAAGCCCAGTTTTTCAAAAGAATCTTTGATAAAGTATTCCACAGCTTTTACATCATGGTTGGTTACTTTTTCGGTTTCCTTAATCCAAAGCGCATCTTCAGTAGAGAAATTTTTGTAGATATTTCTCAAACTGTCAAACAAATCAGGGTTTATGCCAGAAAGTTGCGGTAAAGGCACTTCGCATAAAGCGATGAAATATTCAACTTCAACCAATACACGGTATTTGATTAGAGCTTCTTCTGAGAAAAATGGTGCTAATGAAAGGGTTTTATTTCTATATCTTCCATCAATTGGAGATATAGCATTCAATTCGTTTAAAGTTGTCATTGTTATGTTGTTTGTTCGAAAGGCACAAATATAAACAGAATTTGCGAATTAGAAGTAGTCTACAGGTCAATTGAAGGCATTTAAAAGGTAAAAGAAACACAAATTTCACTAATTTATACAGATCAATTAATTTATAAATAATCAATTGGTTTGAAAGAAATCATCTTCGTGTTAATTTGTGAAATTTGTGTTCAATAATTATGTGCTTGAAATTGATTTTAGTTTGTTTCTAAATTCAGCAACACCTTCTGAAGCAATTTTAGAAATTACTTCCACTTTGTTCCGGATATTCGGGATCGCAATTGGATTCGGATCAATATAAAAAACGGGAGTAATTGAATGGGTATATGAAATTAATCCTGCGGCTGGATATACTTGTAAAGATGTTCCAATGACTGCAAAATAATCTGCCGTTTCGGTAATTTCGATTGCTTCTTCAAGGGCCGGAACATCTTCGCCAAACCAAACAATATGAGGGCGTAACTGATGTCCGTTTTTATCTGTGTCGCCTGTAAATAAATCGTCGGTCCAATCTAGAATTATATTTCGGTTTTTGGAGCTTCGAACCTTTAGTAATTCTCCATGCAAATGCAATATTTTTGTACTTCCGGCACGTTCGTGTAAATCATCTACATTTTGAGTAATAATGTGTACGTCAAAATCCTGTTCTAATTCGGCCAGAATTTTATGCCCGGCATTGGGTTCTACTTCCTTAAGTTGTTGACGTCTTTTGTTGTAAAAGTCAAGAACCAATTCCTGATTTTTTCGCCAGCCTTCAGGAGTGGCGACCTCCATTACATCATGGCCTTCCCATAAGCCATCACTGTCGCGAAAAGTTTTGATTCCGCTTTCGGCACTAATCCCGGCTCCGGTTAAAACAACTAACTTCTTTTTCATCTTGCTATAATTAAAGGATAAAAATAGTGATTTACTTATTCATTTTTGGAGAAAAGCAATATGGTCCGTAGAATTCTTCTAGTAGTTTGGATGTACCATAAAAGCGTATTTATACTTGTTGTTTGAGTCTTGCAAATGATTTAGTTTTAGTGAGAAATATAAAGAAAAGAGTTTTTCAATGATTTTAATACAATTTACAGGATTATCGGGTTCGGGTAAAACAACGTTGGCTGAAAATGTTCGACAGCTTTTATTAGAAAAAAAATATAAAGTCGAGATAATTGATGGCGATGTTTATCGGAAAACAATCTGCAGAGATCTGGGATTCTCTAAAGAAGACCGCTGCGAGAATGTCAGACGTCTTTTTAATGTCGGACGAAATTTTGTCGGATCGGATACGATTGTTTTGATGTCGGTCATAAATCCATATGAGAATCTGAGAAATGAACTTAGAAATCATGAGTTTGTCAGAACCGTTTATTTAGATTGTTCGATCACTAATTTAATCAAAAGAGATCCAAAAGGACTCTATAAAAAAGCATTGTTACCAGATAACGACCGTGATAAAATAAATAATTTTACAGGAATAAGTGATGTCTTCGAAGTTCCTGCAAACGCTGATTTAGTGTTGAAAACCGATTTTGAAACGGTCTCTTTTTCAACCCATAAACTGTATGATTTTATTATAGACAGTTTGCCTGATTTGGCTTAACTTTTAATAGCTGCAGGTTTTCTAATTGTATTTGTTTTACTTATTTCTTTGATGATAAAGCTTTTGTAAAATTTATATATTTACAGGCCCCAAAGAATACTTACTAATTTAATTTTTTATAAAGCATATGAATCCTTCCTCGAGTAAACTTCCCGTTTCTTTTTCAATAGAACAATTGCAGAAAGAATTTGCTTTATGTGAAAACGATTTATGGACGCCTCATTTTAATACCGGCCGTTATGAAGGCAATTGGACAAGTGTGTCTTTAAGGTCACAGTCCGGTTTGATAAACGATATCACTTCTTTTGCTAATACAGATTATAAGAATACAGAGTTGCTGGATCGGTGTCATTATTTTAAAGAGATTATGGATTGGTTTCAATGCGAAAAGGAGGCCGTGCGATTACTTCGCTTAGGACCTCAAAGCGAAATAAAAGAGCATACCGATAATGATACCTCTTATGAAGATGGATTTTTTAGAATTCATGTTCCGATTATAACAAATCCTGAGGTGTTCTTTTATGTAGATAAAAAACGGGTCCCTATGGAAATGGGAGAGTGTTGGTATGCTAATTTTCAGCTTCCACATAGCGTAGCAAACAAAAGTTCTGAAGCGCGTATCCATCTCACACTGGATTGTATCAGAAATGAGTGGTCTGATAGATTATTCACGGATATGGGGTTTGATATTCATTATTCCCGAAAAAAAGAACAGTATTCTGACGAGATAAAACAACAGATTATTGCGGAACTTTCCCGAAACCCTTCGGCAGCAGGAGCTCAGATTATTAACGATTTACAATCAAAATAAGTGCTGAAAATGAAAAATACAAATCATCCTTTATTTAATTGGATTCCCTATAAGCTGGTCGAGAAAGAAAATGAGATTTATCTGGAATGGCTGTATCTGGACGACAAAACGTATGTTGATCCTTTTTTTGATGAAACCATTTCTAAATGTAAAAGTCATGCCTATAATTCGAGTTTATTTAAAACCGTTAGCACTGTTGAAAATTTAATTGAGTGGTCTCAAGAGCTTGTTTCGGTTGAATTAAAGTCGTTGGTGTTTCATGTTTCCCGATGTGGATCTACAATGTTAAGTCAGTCTCTGGCTACTTCGGCTGAAAACATTATGATTTCGGAAGCGCCTCTTATCGATGCAATTTTAAGAAGCCCTAATTTTGGTTTAGAGAAGAAAAGTGTGCTTTTAAAAGCAGTTTTAGCCTTCTTAGGTCAGAAAAGATTTTCGGAACAAAAAAATTTGATTGTAAAGCTTGATGCCTGGCATATTTTTAAAGCGGGTTATCTGAGATCGATATTTCCGGAATTGCCTTTTGCCTTGCTCTATAGAAATCCCACCGAGGTTTTAAAATCCCACCAAAAAATGATGGGAATGCATATGGTGCCGAATTTGTTACCACCTGATGTTTTTGGAATTTCTGCCAAAGAAATCAGTGAAATTAGTTTTCAGCAATACGGAGCCTTGGTACTGGAGAAATATTTTCAGGGTTTTCTGGATTTTTATGAAGGAGATCAGAATGTTGTAAAACTCAATTATAACGATGGAATGAAAGGTGTCATAGAAAATTTTATATCATTTATTGATATTGATTATAGTATTAGTGAACTTAAGGAGATGTATGAGCGACTTAATACACATTCTAAAAATGAAAAAGCAGTTTTTAAAGGGGATTCTTTTAATGAAGAAGCCTTGGAGATCGATTTAACATTGGTAAATGGTTTACATGAGAGACTGGGGAATATTCTATTAGAGGATGTGGCGCATTGAAAATAATCCTTAATTTTTCTTTCTGTTTATTTATAATGTATTTTTGCGACAAATAAGATTGAAATGATTGATTTAGATTACCTCGCTTTCCTTGAAAATATATTAACCGATAACCGAAAAGAAAAATTTCTGAAAGTACTCGGAAACCGTACAAAGCACTTTACAATTGCGGTAGAAGATGTTTTTCAGATGCACAATACAAGCGCCGTGATGCGCAGTTGTGAGGTTTTTGGAATTCAGGAACTTAATGTGATCGAACAACGTTACGGAAAGAAAATTGATAAAGAAATTGCGATGGGAGCCCAAAAATGGGTAGATATTCATCAGTATGATTCTGTTAGTACTTGCATTTCTACGTTAAAAGATCAAGGATATCAAATTATTGCTACAACGCCTCATGAAAATGATTGTTTGCTGGAAGATTTTGATATTACAAAACCGAGTGCATTATTCTTCGGAACGGAGAGAGACGGATTGTCACAGGAAATTTTAGATAAAGCAGATGGTTTTCTTAAAATACCAATGGTAGGTTTTACAGAGAGCTTGAATATTTCTGTTTCGGCAGCTATCATCATTCAAAACCTAACAAACCGATTACAAAAATCAGATATTGACTGGCATTTATCGGAACAAGAAATTCTGGAGAAACGTTTGGCCTGGGCGAAAAATTCGATTAAAGATATTAAACGAATTGAAGCAAGGTACTACGAAGAGAATCCTAAGGATAAAGTATAATTTTTTTTGAATCTCGCAAAGTCGCGAAGTCGCAAAGGTTTTCTCATTTTATGTCATTTCGAGGGACGAGAAATCTCCGTTAGAAGCTCCGTAAAGAGATTCCAAGCTTTGTGGAGCTTCTAACGGAGATTTCTCGTCCCTCGAAATGACAAACTAGGCGTCTAATTATTGCCTTTTAAAAACCTTTGCGCCTTTGCGAGATTTTTTATTTTCTCAAAAGCAGAATAACCCCCAAAACACTAACAATTAAAAAAGTTAATGCGGCTATAACCATTGTTAGATCCCTAATATTCTTTCCTGCCCAATCCATAAATAAAAATTTGTGAAGAATGGCAAAAGAATATCCTTCGATCCTATCACTATTTTTAACGACTGCGGCTAATCTTGAGGTCGAAGTCTCAATGAAATAAGTTGTTTTTTCGGGTGTGTCGTAAGCTAGTTTTATAACCGGCAATCTTTTGTTGACAAAGCCATATTCGCGACTATTAAAATCAGTTAAAAGTTTAGCATCTAGTAATTTTACGTTTTCTAAAGAGACGTGAGATTCATCTGAGCTTTGATCCATTTCGCAACAAGCGGCTTTTGGAGCTCTGTCTGTAAAATAATAAGCCAGAAATTCAGCGTATTGAAAATCTAGATTTGGTATAACTTTATTAGTTGTAGCATTAATATAAACGACCTCAGATTTTGGATCTTCTTTTTTGTTCCATTTTGAATTAGAATCTGATTTCGATGTTTTGAATTTTTGTTTTTCAAGCAATTGACAACGGAAGTAGGTTGTATCATTTAAAGTAATAATGCTCGCATTGTGGAAACGGCTCCAGTCTAAATCCAGATTAGTATTGGCAATAGAAATTTCTTTGGTTTTGAAAGTTGGTTCGTAAACCATTTGCGATAAAGTATACGGATTCCATTTTGTAGTGGCATGGTAAGCACCGCTAAAAGCAAATGTCAAGGTAAAAAGCGAAATCCAAATACCAATTTGGCGATGGTATTTTCTAATGCCTTTTTTAGGTTGTAAAGAGTCTGTTCTTTTAAATTGTTTCCATAATAAACCATAAATCACGATTCCGCTTATGGCCGAAAAACCAATGATAGATAACAAGAATATCATCGTTATAATTCGGATACTATTGTTTGATATTACATCGATAAACGACCAATTATGAAACGTATCAAAGAACCAGATAAAGGCTTGTCTCGAAGTTGGGTTATAAGTGGCAAGTTTGCCTGATGATGTTTCGACATAAACCTGCATGGCATCCGGACGATCAAAACTTAGTTTGTATACGGGTAAATAACGATTGACATATTTGTATTGCGACGTAAATTCGGTTACGACTTCGCTTTGTTTAATGGCGCTTTTTTGATCGTCCAGAAAATAGCGCGAAAGCCATTCGGCATATTTTTGATCTCCGTTTTCGAGCTTCTTTGCGTTTGAAGTATCGAAATAGATTAGTTCGCCAAAGATTGTTTTTACCTGATAAAAAATAGCGTTGTTGAATGAAACGATTCGGAAATTTTTGAATTGTGTGATTTCATTTTTTTGTAAAACTTCCTGAATCGAAAAGTGCAGTTGGGTTTTATCAATTATTGGTGTTTCTAGTTTATCGTGCGCAATTTCGGGTTTAAAGAAATGCGCCATAAACGGATGCATTAATCCTGATAAAGTCCAGAAAATAACCGGAACAATGGTTATTAAACCAATTGTTCGATGCCATTTGTACATATTCTGCTTGACTTTCTTGACAAATTTTGAATCTTTCTTTTTAGATTTTTTGTCTTTGTTTATTTCTTTGCTCATTGTTAGGTTTTTTAGCCCCGATGGGAACGACATCCTTTTGTGTCCGCCACGGAGGACGCAAAAGATATAGTGGACAGCGGGATTAGCTTCTAATAATTATTATTTTATGCCACAGATTAAAATGATTAGAATGATTTTTTAAAATAATCTTTTTTAATCCTATAACCTGTGGCATAAATTTTCTATTTTTTTAATGAAAAATTATACTGTATTCCAAACACAAAAGTTCTTGGAGCTGCTGCTGTATAAGTGGGTTGAGCGTTTGCGGTATTGGCCCTCGAAACATTATAAGCGTATAATTTATCGGTTAAATTGAGTACGTTTCCATAGACTTCAATGCTCTTCCATTGATAACCGACTCTGGCGTTGAATAAGTTATAACCACTATATTTTACGGTATTAATCTGATCCTGGTAATAACTTCCAACCAATTGCCATTCGACAGAAGTTCTAAAATTTGGAAGCCAGTTTGGGGAATAACTTACCTCAGAATTTCCAGACCATTTTGGTGCGGCCGGCATTTCTTTCCCGTCCAGATTTTGAATAGGATCGCTTGGTTTGTCAGAAAGTTTAAAATCGATATAAGTGTGTTGTGCGTAAGTTCCGCCAAGACGAACGTTGAATTGTTTTGAAGGACGATACGAAGCTCCAAACTCAACACCTTTATGACGCGTTTCTCCAGCCGAGCGATAATCTGTTGAATTATCAGGAAGTTTAATGTTCAAAAGTTCATTTTTACCTTCCATATAGTATAAAGCGTAGTCAAAATTTAACTTGTTTTCAAGAAAAGAAAGCCATCCGCCAACTTCGTAATTGTTGAAAGTTGCGGGATCAAGATTATAATAAAAGTCAGCAGGAATGCCAGTTGTTCCACCAGTTCCGGGTTTGGTTCTAAAGATCGACGTAATTCCGGGAGGAGCAAAACCCTGAGAATAATTGCCATAGAAACCAGCAAATTCAGTTGGATTGTAATTGACACCGGCTTTAAAAGTCATCTTGTCATAAACTTTACTTCCGGTAGAATTGTCTAGCGCGTTGTTGTAATTGACTTTCATATTATCGTAGCGTCCGCCAACGGTAATAATCAGTTTTTCGATAGGGTTAAAACTCAATTGCGCATATCCGGCAGAGTTGAAAATATCTGCCGTATAATTGGCTAATTTTGAGTCCGGATGTTGGGCAACAATCTCGTATGAACTAACGGTTTGTTTGCCAGCTTGTCCAGGATTTAGATTGGCTTTTAGATCGATAACATACGACCAATAGGTCACGGGGGAATAATCGTATAAAGCTCCTGCAACCAATTTGGTGTTCCAAAAATCGAATTTTTGAGTATGCTGCCCAATCGCGCCATAACTTTTAAAGTTATTCGAGTTAACTTCGCCTTTTGCCGTAGTAGGATTTACAGTTGGGCTCCATCTAATTCCGTAAGAAGGATTTTGTCCTAATTTATTATCGCGCAAATATGCTGTAATATAACTGCTCGAATTGCTGTTCCAGTCGTGTTCTAATGTTAATCGTGTTCTTAATGCGTCAGATTTTCTATAAGTGAAATTAGAGGTGCTTTGGTAAGTTCTGTTATTAAAAGCAGCTTCATTAACAGTTCCGCTCATGTCCGAATAATATTTTCCGTACATCGTATTGCTGATTAATCGGGTCGAAGAGGAGATGTTGTAATCAATTCTCGCATTTAGATTGTCTTTATTATAGTCAGAATACGTCATCCAGCCGTTTTCCTGTAAACTCGAAATTCCGGCAATATGAAAACCGACTTTTCCAATTGTTGCACCGCCAGCCGCCTGAAATCTTCGATATCCGTAATTATCAGCCTGAACGCCAAATTTAAATTCCGGATCAACAGGAGGTTTTTGCGAAATTAAATTAATCGTTCCGCCAACCGCTTCGGGTCCGTACAAAGACGAAACTGGACCTTTTACAACCTCGATACTTTGTATATTAAACTGATTAATTTCTAATAAAGCATTGTGGTTAAAGATTCCCATTGGACGAATAGGCAAACCATCTTCGAGATATAAATAATAAGCATTGGTTGTCATAGGCTGACGAATAGACATCATGTGTTGCTCGTTACCTAAATTAACCATCAAAACTCCGGGTGTTTTGTTGATGATTTCATAAACCGCTGTCGCCTTAGTTTCATTGATCGTTTTAGCGGTCAATTTGCTTATGGCAACCGGAGTTTCTTTACGCAAGGTAGCGGTACGATTTGCGGTGATAAAAACATTATCCAGTTCCTGAGATTGTGTTGTATCTTGCTTGACTTTGTTTTGTGCTAAGACACATTGCCCTATAATGAATAGAGCGAAGTATATTTTCTTCATTTTAAATGATATAAATTTTAAAAAGTACCCGACATTTTCTTGACAGAATGCCGAAAAAGCTTTTCAAAAGAATTGAAAAGCGGGACTAAAATTTATATCAAATAAGACGGTGGATGAAAAGTAGTATTCGAAACCGAAACAGGTTTTTTATCCGTGGGAGCAAAAATTTTCGCTGTCGATTCTGTTGGTGGGATTATTTTAAAATCGGCTATAATGATATTCTGAATGTAGACTACCTCTGCTTTTTCTTTCAAATTGTCGTGCATTCTTTTTTCGTTATCATCATATTTTTTCAAGCTTTTCTGAAGTTCGCATCGACCATTACAACTATTAAAAAGCATTTTGCGTTGTACACAGATAGTCTTTGATATCTCTTCCTGATTGAGCTTAAATACCGTGTAAACGCAGAAACTGCCAAATGATGGCATTAAAAGCATAAAGGAAAGAAATATGATGACAATTTTTCTCAAAGCTTGTTTCGTTGTTTTTCTTCTGTTTTAAAAATTATAGGGTATAATTTAAGTTGATGCTCCATCTGTAATTTGCCTCCATATTACCGCTTGATAAGTTTTGGTTAATAGGCAACATCGCATTAATTCCTACCGAAAATTTATCTTTTCCGGCTTCGATGCCAAATTTGCTAAACAAAATATCACCGGCCGTATTGAGTAAATTCAATCCGTGTTGTTGGTTGGTTTGGTAGACCTCGCCCGCTAAACCTGCTTGCGGAACAATTTGAATTGATTTTAAATCGAACAAATAAAAGAACGTTCCGGCATAATTAAACTGATCGCCATATTGGTAATTTTTACTGTTTTCGGTTTTAAAAATGTAGTTTAGCGTTGTGTTTAAGCCTAAGTTTTTATGCTTTACCACATATTCGGAAACCACCGGGAAATCCCAACTTCCGGTTCCCAACTGAAAACTCTGATTAACGCTTCCTAAATTATTTGCTTCTTTAAATTTTCCGGTAGGAAGTTTTATACCACCACCCAAATTTATTTTATGCGTAAAAAACGTGCTGTCTTTTTTGGTTTCAAAAACCGTATACAAAGCCATCACGGTAATATCACCTAATCCTTCAATATTTTCTGTCCCTGCGGTTAATTGTCTTTCGTTAAAATGATACGGAACTAACGCCGAAATCTGAATTTTCTCCGTGACCGGAATTCTTGCCCAAGCCTGAATTGTATTGAAACTCTCATCAATCCAAGGTGAATTGGCAAAGATTCCGTCGCGACTCGTATAACTTTGTTTCATATATCTCAAGCCCACAAAATTATTATTTAGCATCGAGCCAAAACCCATACTTCCACCACTTGCTGAACATCCGCACGCATCGCAATCAAAATCTTCCATCATTGCCAAACGCTGAAAAGTAAAGGCCGAAATACTATCTTTTGCGGTAAAACTAAAGGCCGAAAAACCAACCAAAAGCATTAATGTTACTATTGTTTTTTTTATTTCCATTTTTATTATTTTTAAGAGCTGATCCCGCTTTTCGTTGCAAGCTTTTTTCAAAATCCCATTTTTCCTATGTTTTTACAAAGCTTCCGCTGGTCGCTTTATAAACCCAGGAAAAATTAGGTCTTTTTTCAAAAAGGCTTTTCACTTCAAATATAATTCACTGAACTCCTATGAAAATAAAAGTTAGGTGAAGTAATCGGGGCTAGGACTCCGGTTTTTATTATAATTTTATTTTTTGCTATTCTTGATAACACAATCTTGTCATTTCGACGGAGGAGAAATCACACTCGTTGATCGACAAAGATTGGCGCTTTTCTTTACGGGGCTTCTCGCGGAGATTTCTCCTTCGCCGAAAGAACAAACTTTGGCGATATTTTTTGCCACAGATTAAACGGATTAAAATGATTTTTTTAAATATGATTTTTAATTATTTTTAATCTGTATTAATCAGTGTAATCCGTAAAACCCGTGGGCCAATTTTCTTTAAAATTCTGCAAAACGCTTATCTGTCAAATACTGATTATCTGTTAGTGTTTTTAAAAATGCTATTATTTTTGTTTTTTCGGTATCCGTAAGTTGAATTCCAAACTTTCCGTTTTGCTTTAATATCGGATCCAGACTTAGCGAAGATTCTATACCACTTGCATAGTGCTCCAGAACACCTTCCAAAGTGCCAAATCGTCCGTCGTGCATATAAGGTCCTGAAACTTCCACATTTCGTAAACTGGGTACTTTGAATTTGTAATAGTCGCTCGCTAACTCAGTGACTTTATATCTCCCAACATCGTTCACCATTGGGTTTACCGCCAGGCCGTTGTTGCGAAAAGAATTGTCTGTCTGTAAGTCGGTGGCATGGCAGGAGGCACATTTAGATTTGAATAAATCATATCCGGCCAATTCATCAGCTGTTAAAGTTCCACCGGCTTCTTTACGTCTGTATTTGTCAAACTTTGAATTAGAAGAAGTAACCATAACCATAAACTGCGAAAGCGCTTTTAGCATATTTTCGGTTGAGATTTCCCCGTCATTAAAAGCCTGTCCAAATAATTTTTTGTACTCTTTGTCGCCTTTCATCATTTTTAGAATGGCATTTAGATCTCCATTCATTTCTATAATGCTCGTTAAGGGAACTATTGGCTGCAAGTCTAAATGGTCTGCAGCTCCATCGTACATAAATATCGGCTGGTAAGCCAGATTCTGAATCGATGGTGTATTTCGTGTTCCTTGAGCATCATTCACGCCATGACTTACGGTGTGTCCGTGATGGGTGAAGGCGTTGGCCTGTATGTGACAAAAGCCACAGGAAACTACGCCGTCAGACGCTAAACGTCCGTCATAAAATAGTTTTTTGCCCAGTTCAAATCCTTTTTCAGTTGGAGGATTCTGCGCAATGTTATACGCTAAAGCAGGAAAGTTCGAGGGAACAGTAAATTCTAAAGGAATGTTTACGTATTCTTCTTCCTGATTAGAGCAACTCCACATCAGCGGAAGCAGTAACCATAGAAAATGTTTTATTTTCAGCATGATTTTTAAAGTATAAAAAGAGTAAAGAGAATTTTTCTACCACTACTTACACGAATTGACGCAAGTAGAACAAGTAGTTTTTTTATCGGGATTACTCTTTGATTTGTAGAAGCAGCAGTGTTGTTTTTCCTTACCAATATTCTTTTATGTCCATTTTGGCGGACACAAAAGATAAGGTATGTTGGAAAACTCAGGTTTTATTTCCCCTAAGGTTTGTACTTCTTAAAAATAAATTAGTCGTTATGTACGTGGTCTACTCTAAACATTGTTGAAATGTTTTTAGTGATTAACGGTAGTTTTGCACCGCCCATAATCATAGCGCCCATGCCGCCCATATTGTTGTCCGAAAGGATGATTTTGTTGGTTCCGTCGATGATTTTAGACAAGTCGGTTATAAAGTGAACTTGCGGTGTAATAGTGGTACGAACAAGTGCTTTTGTTGGTAAATCAAGTGCAACTTCGGTATAGTTGTAGTCAGTTCCTGTTTTACCGGTATGGATCATAAACGGAGTTGCTTTAGTAACGGTTGCAGAGGTGAAAGTTCCTTCTAAAGCAAAGAATTTGTAACCCGCTGCCCATGACCACATCATTCCTGCAGCGTCGGCCTGAGCTAAAAAGTTGCCCTGTCCGGCAGCACCAAGTTTCCATTGATCTTCATCAACTCCAATTCCGAATTTTACTTTGATGTAATCTCCGGCAGGAATATCGGTCAGTTCAAATGCGCGTCCTTCAGCAGTTGCTTCATCTGCAATGAAATAGCTTTTGCTTTTTGGATAAGTATAGGTGGTACCATCGGCTTTCGTTAAAACAATATTGCTCACGATATATTTAACCAGACTGATTTTTAATACTTCATTATTTGAAGTTTTATTGGGTTGAGTATTGAGGATAAGATCGTTGGCGCCGTAGGAGTTGTCAAACTTCAGGATTAATTTTCCATTACCGGAAACTTCCTGGTTGTCATCGTTTGAACATGAGATTAAGGATATAGATAGTGCTACAATAGCAAGGGCTTTGTATAAAGTATTTTTCATTTTATGAATTTTATATAATTGTAATTTTAAATATAAGGTGTGCGTAGACACGTTTTCATTGTTTTTTTGGTACAATGAAAATCATTTCAATTGATGTTGAAATGTGATTTAAAAATTATATAAAATAGGATGGAGGGTGGAAGGTAGTAATAGAAACCGAAATTGGTTTTTCGTCTAAAGAAGCATAAATTTTTGCTTTAGATGCTATTGGAGCTGCCAGTTTGAAATCTGCTGTACTTGTATTTTGAATGTAAACTACTTCTGATTTTTCTTTCAGGTTGTTTTGCATTTTCTTTTCGTTGTCGGCATATTTTTTTAAACTTTTTTGAAGTTCACAACGACCGTTACAGGTATTAAAAACCATTTTGCGTTGCACACAAATTGTTTTTGATATTTCGTCCTGATTTAATTTGAAAGAGGTATAAACAACAAAACTGCCGAATGAGGGCACTAGGAGCATACAGGAAAGAAATATGGTAAATAACTTCTTCAAGAGTTGATTTCGTTGTTTCGAATGCAAAAATACATTATAATCGTTTTTTGAACGAACAAATACGGATTTTTTTATAAAAAAATATCCGTAGGTACTTTTTGTACCTACGGATATTTCTAGAATAATAAGGTCAACAGGTTTTTAAAAACCTGTTGGCTTTACTTTATTTAACAATAACCCATTCGCCTGAGGCTACTAAAGATTCCGCTTTTTTAAATTTCATTGTTTCTGTTTTACCGGTTGCAACTTCCTGAACTGTTACAGTATCATTACGGTTGATTTTTGGCATGTCTCTCACAATCGTTTCTGTAACTTGACGCTGTTGTGTTTCTCCTGCTTCGCGGTTGATTTCTTCACTGTTTACGATTTCGTCTTTGCTTAATTTGAAGTTTTCTTTTTGACGTACTTCTTTAGCTTCGTGAATTTCAGGAACGTTTTGAGCTGGTAAATCACCTTTGAACAAGAATGAAATCACTTCTTTATTAACGTTGTCCAGCATTCCTCTGAACAAATTGAAAGCTTCCAGTTTGTAAATAAGCAATGGATCTTTTTGCTCGTGAACGGCCAATTGAACAGATTGTTTCAATTCGTCCATTTTACGTAAGTGTTTTTTCCAAGCCTCATCAACGATAGAGAGTGTGATGTTTTTCTCAAAATCAGCAATTAACTGAGCTCCTTCACTGTCGTATGCTTTTTTCAAATCGGTTACAACATTTAGCGTTTTAATACCGTCAGTAAATGGAACTACGATACGCTCAAAATGATTGTTTGGCTCTTCGTAAACTCCTTTAATGATTGGGAAAGCTTCTCTGGCACTTCTTTCTGTTTTTTCAGTATAGAAAGCTAAAGCTTCTTTGTACACTTTTCCAGTTACTTCAATATCTGATAATTTTGTAAAATCTGCTTCAGAAATTGGAGATGTAATTCCGAAATAACGAATTAAATCAAAATCAAATGTTTTGAAATCATTAGCTATTTTATTGTTGCTTACGATTAATTCGCAAGTATCATAAAGCATGTTTGCAATATCCAGTTTCAAACGCTCACCAAATAATGCGTGACGACGACGTTTGTATACTACTTCACGTTGAGAGTTCATTACGTCATCATATTCTAATAAACGTTTACGAACACCAAAGTTGTTTTCTTCTACTTTTTTCTGAGCACGCTCGATAGATTTAGTCATCATAGAATGTTGGATAACTTCACCTTCCTGAAGTCCCATTCTGTCCATAACTTTAGCTACTCTTTCAGAACCAAATAAACGCATTAAGTTGTCTTCAAGTGAAACATAAAATTGAGAACTTCCCGGATCTCCCTGACGACCTGCACGACCACGTAACTGTCTGTCTACACGACGAGAATCATGACGCTCGGTACCAACGATGGCTAAACCTCCAGCAGCTTTTACCTCAGGTGTTAATTTAATATCGGTACCACGACCAGCCATGTTTGTTGCGATAGTTACCACTCCGGCTTTTCCTGCTTCTTCTACGATTTGTGCCTCTTGTTTGTGCATTTTAGCATTCAAAACGTTATGCGTAACGCCTCTCATTTTCAACATTCGGCTTAATAATTCTGAAATCTCTACAGAAGTCGTTCCAATCAATACTGGTCTTCCGGCGTTTGATAATTGTGTAACGTCTTCAATTACAGCGTTGAATTTTTCACGTGTCGTTTTGTAGATGTAATCTTCTTTGTCTTGTCTTGCAATCGGACGGTTGGTTGGAATTTCAACAACGTCTAATTTATAAATCTGCCATAACTCTCCGGCTTCTGTAACAGCAGTACCTGTCATACCACCTAATTTGCTGTACATTCTGAAATAATTCTGTAATGTAACTGTTGCAAAAGTTTGTGTTGCAGCTTCGATTTTTACATTTTCTTTAGCTTCGATTGCCTGGTGTAAACCATCAGAATAACGACGACCATCCATGATACGACCTGTTTGCTCATCGACAATCATGATTTTGTTGTCCATGATCACATACTCTACATCTTTTTCAAAAAGAGCGTATGCTTTTAAAAGCTGGGTAAGTGTGTGGATACGCTCGCTTTTTACTCCAAAATCCTGGAATAATCTTTCTTTAGCTTCTGCTTCACCGTCTTTGTCCAGTTTTTGTTTTTCGATAGCGGCAATTTCAGTTCCAATATCCGGAAGTACGAAAAAGTCCGAATCAGTATCTCCTGAAAGGTATTGAATACCGTTGTCAGTCAATTCAACCTGATTGTTTTTTTCTTCAATTACAAAATACAAAGCTTCATCCACTTTGTGCATTTCGCGATTGTTATCCTGCATGTATTGATTTTCGGTTTTTTGAAGCAATTGTTTGATTCCTTCTTCACTCAAAAATTTAATTAATGCTTTATTTTTAGGTAAACTTCTGTAAGCTCTTAATAATAAGAATCCACCTTCTTTAGTATTTCCTTCCTTAATTAATTTCTTAGCTTCTGATAGGAAACCATTCGCTAACTGACGTTGCTGTGCTACTAAGTTTTCGATTTTTGGTTTCAGTTCATTAAATTCGTGACGATCTCCTTGTGGAACTGGTCCAGAGATAATAAGCGGTGTTCTGGCGTCATCAATTAATACAGAATCGACCTCATCGACAATAGCATAATTGTGTTTTCTTTGTACTAAATCGCTTGGTGAATGCGCCATGTTATCTCTTAAGTAGTCAAAACCAAATTCGTTATTGGTTCCGTAAGTGATATCGGCGTCGTATGCTTTTTTTCTTTGTTCTGTACTTGGCTGGTGATTGTCGATACAATCAACTGTTAAACCATGAAATTCGAATAAAGGTGCTTTCCAGGTACTATCACGTTTTGCAAGGTAATCATTCACGGTTACTAGGTGAACTCCATTTCCAGTTAGAGCATTTAAGTAAAGTGGAAGTGTCGCAACTAAAGTTTTACCTTCACCTGTCTGCATCTCGGCAACTTTACCTTCGTGTAAAACCATACCACCAATTAACTGAACATCATAGTGAATCATGTCCCAGGTAATTTCTTTACCGGCAGCATTCCATTTGTTAGCCCATGTAGCTTTATCGCCTTCAATAGTAACATATGTTTTTGCAGCAGAGAATTCGCGGTCTTTTGCTGTTGCAGTAACTTCAATAAACGAATTGTCTTTAAAACGGCGTGCCGTTTCTTTTACTACAGAGAAAGCTTCAGGAAGGATTTCCAATAAAGTTTTTTCTGAGATTTCGTAAGCTTCTTTTTCAAGAGTATCAATAGCATCATAAAGATCTTCTCTTTTGTCGATGTCTTCGATGTTTTCTACTTCTGCTTTAAGCGAAGCAATTTTAGCATCTTTATCAGCTCTGGCTTCTTTTATTTTCTCCTTAAAAAATACGGTTCTGGCTCTTAATTCGTCGTGAGACAAACTCATTAAGCTAGTTTCGAATGTTTTAATTTTGTTTAAGTAAGGCTGTAAAGCTTTGACATCTTTCTGTGATTTATCACCTACAAAGACTTTTATAATACTGTTTATGAAACTCATGATTTATTGTATTTCTATTTTATGTAAATGTGTGTTTGAACCAAAAAAAAAGCCTCGGTGATGAGACTTTTTCCTTTGGTTTATTTTTTAATATTCATCCTCATTCCAAAGATAATCTTCGTCTGTTGGATAATCAGGCCAAATTTCTTCCATTGATTCATATATCTCCCCTTCGTCTTCAATTGACTGAAGGTTTTCTACTACTTCTAATGGAGCACCAGCTCTAATAGCGTAGTCAATAAGTTCGTCTTTGTTAGCAGGCCATGGCGCATCACTTAAATAAGATGCTAATTCTAATGTCCAATACATCTGTTATCTGTTTAGTTTGTGCAAAAATAAATTTTTTACCGAAAAAGACAAGTAAAATTTGATTTATTTTAATAAAATTTAAGAACGTTTCATTTAGTTTTCAGTTTTCTGTGACAGTTTACAGTCTGAAAACTGAAAACTGCGACTGAATTACTTTCTCGGAATCCATTTTACTTCCTCCGCATGTAAGTCAGAGGTCAACTTCCGTGCCAATACAAAAAGGTAGTCAGAAAGTCGGTTTAAGTATCGGATTGCGATTTCAGGAACGGGTTCATTATGGCTTAAATGTACTGCCAGACGTTCGGCGCGACGACAAATACAACGTGCTATATGACAATGTGACACAGTGGGATGTCCTCCAGGTAAAACAAAATGAGTCATTTGTGGAAGACTTTCCTCCATTTGGTCAATTTCATTTTCTAACAATTCGATATCACTATCAATTATTCCAAGATTCTTCAAACGAAGCTCACCATTTTTTAAGACTTCTTTTTCTTGTGGTGTTGCCAAAATGGCACCAACGGTAAACAAACGATCCTGAATCTCGATTAAAATGGTTTTATAATGGGCATTCATTTCCTGATCACGGATGAGTCCTATATAAGAGTTTAGTTCGTCGACAGTACCATAACTGTCAATTCGAATGTGATCTTTAGGAACACGTGTACCGCCAAAAAGAGCGGTTGTTCCTTTATCTCCTGTTTTTGTATATACTTTCATTTTTTTTAAAGATGCTAAGGTTCTGAGGTGCTAAGATTCTGAGGTTTTTCTCGTTTAAATCAATTTACAGTCAGAATTTTTTTTAAGATGCTAAGTGACTAAGTTTTTTATTCGATTAAACAATTAACCAAATAAACGATTAAACTATTTAGTGGTGTCGCTTTCAATTAAACCGTCTCTTAAACGAATAACTCTATGTGCATAAGCTGCAATATCTTCTTCATGGGTTACAAGGATCACTGTGTTTCCCTGTGCGTGAATGTCACCAAAAAGCTTCATGATTTCTACAGAGGTTTTGCTGTCTAAGTTTCCGGTTGGCTCATCGGCCAAAATAATCGAAGGTTTGTTTACCAAAGCTCTTGCAATGGCAACACGTTGGCGTTGTCCTCCGGAAAGCTGATTAGGCTGATGGTCCATTCGGTCTGCGAGATTTACCTGTTTTAGAACTTCTTCAGCGCGTTTGGTGCGCTCAGATTTTGAATATCCGGCATAAATCATGGGTAATGCAACATTGTCTAAGGCAGTTGTTCTGGGCAATAGATTAAAAGTCTGAAATACAAAACCAATTTCTTTGTTTCGAATTCCTGCCAGTTCATCGTCTCCCATTTGGCTGACATCTTTTCCGTTCAGAATATAATGTCCTGAAGTTGGCGTGTCCAAACAACCTAACAGATTCATTAAAGTCGATTTTCCGGATCCTGATGGCCCCATTAAAGCCACATATTCACCTTTGTTGATTTCCAAATTGATTCCTTTCAAAACATAAACAATTTCGTTACCTAGCACAAAATCTCGTTTGATCTTGGTTATTTTAATTAATGGATTTGCCATTTCGATTTACAATTTTGGATTTAAAAGTACAAAACACTTTTCAATAAACGATAAGTAGCCTCAAATTGATTTTTGTTACAGAAGTTCTATCGCTGTATATGAATTCGGTTGTTGTTTCAACTTTTTTCGACTAAATGCTTAAAGACTAAAAAAATGTTGCATAATTTTGAATTAAATTTACATAATTACCATTTTTTATATTTTATTTTTATTTATAATGTTAAAATATTTGTAATTATTGATTTTACGAGTGTTTTTAGAGGTATATTTGAAATCTAACTTTAAATAATCAGATTATGAAAAATATACCATTGTTGTCCGGAATTGCGTTAATCGCATTAGGTTTTGTATCGTGTAAAGATGAAAAACAGGAACAGGCTCAAAAAACAATCGACTCTTATGTTGCTTATGTCGACTCCGTTAAAAATGTTAAGGCTGACGATTTAAAGGCTGATTGGAAAGCCGTTGAAGCAGAGTATGAAACAAGAGCTGCTAATGCTCAACTGGCACTTGCTGATATTAAAGAAAATAGTGCCGCAACAGAGAAAATAAATACGAGTAAGATTAAATACGAAGAATTTAGAAATAATATGGTAACTATTCTTGCTCCTCCAGCGCCTAGTCCAAAACAACAATTGCGTAATGCTCTATTTGGTGAAGGAAAGATTGGAGAAGATATGAGTTTTGCCTGGGTGAATGCTAAAAACATTCATAGTGTATATCAACAGTTTGTGCATACGGTGGAAAAAAATAAAGACAGTTATTCCCGTGAAGACTGGGACGAAATTAAATTGATGTATGAAGCACTTGACAGCCGAAAAAATACAGTAGAAAAAGAAGGCTTAACAGGCAAAGACAATCGTAAAATTGCCGGTTTGAAGTTGAAATTCGCTCCAATGTACACCTTAAATAGAATGGGTGCGAAGTCTGAAGAAACGGCAGCTGCTAAAAAATAAGGAAGTAAATTGAATTAGTAAAAAAGACAGTCAGAAATGATTGTCTTTTTTTATGCCAAGTAATTTAATTATTTTTTAGTTTTACCCCTTGTTGGCGTGATTACAATATCTTTAAGTAAAGAAAGTATCTTTGTACTATTGTATCTAATAAATCTCTCGCGGAGCCTTAAAGTCTGGAAGCTTTTTTGAATTGGCTCCAGCTTTAGCTGGAGTTTGTGTATAAACAAACTGAATGGCTTTAGCCAAAAACGCAGGATTTGGCTAAAGCCTAATTGTTACGCATATTAAATACCTCCAGCTGAAGCAGGAGGCTATTCAGTAAATTTAGCACTCAAAGAAGTGATGTCTCTACAAAAAAATGAGTCATAACGATCTTAAAAAAGTTTAATTTAATGACATTGGGTGTGAGTATCTTGCTCGTGAACGCAAAAAAAATTATTTGCTAATTAACTTTTCAAGCCTTGCCATCATTTCATCTTTCTCTTTTAGCATACGCTCGTATAATGCAATTTTTTCTTCATGTAATTGGATAATCTTTTCAATTGGATTATTATTAAAAGTTGGGCTGTAATTTATTAAGCCTTGAGTATCATGAAATGTGTTTGAAATAATATTTATCGCCTGTTCTTCATCAAAATTTTGAAAAGCTTCAACAGGAATTTTCAGGGAATTAGAGATTTGTCTTAGTAAACTGTCTTCAATTATGTCTTTCTGTTCCAGCATAGAAATTTTTTTCTGGTTCCAGTCTTCTCCCAAATCATAAGCCAGTGCTTCCTGTTTGATGCCAAGCATTTCTCTGAAGCGTTTTACATTTCTTCCCTGATGAATTTTCTGTTCCATAATAAATGTCTTTTTTCTGAAGGTTCAAAGATAAAGCTATCTGTACTAAAAGTGTAAATTTCAAAGATAAAAAAAGATCTCAGAAAACATCTGTTTTTGTCAGATATTATACCTTAATTTAGAAGGTGCTAATTCTCAAATTTCCTTAAGTCCTTTAAAAAGAGTTCCCAAATGCTCTCTTTAAATTTATTTTTAAAAAAGCCAAAATGCCCAATATCTTTTACGCCAAATTCTTCGGCTTTTAAATGCGTTCTGGTGACTTCAGCATTTTTGAATTGTGATGCAATCCAGTTGATTGCTGGCACAGTGGCATAAAAATCATTGTCGATGCTGTAGGATTTTATTTTGCATTTTATTTTGTCGTAGCTCTCTTTTACATTTTCGATGGAGTCAAAATGATAGTTCGGTTTTTTGCACCATTTAGCCCATTCGAGTGCCATTCCCTTAGGTAAATCTTCCATTCGGGTGAAGTGACTGGAAGGCAGGTAGTTGAAAATTCTGCAGAAAGAGGGGATAATTACATACCATAAAAATTTCATTTTTAATCTGTCAAATCCTTTCCAATGTACCCAGCTTCCAGATTGTGATGCAACCATTATAACGCCGTCAAATAAATTATTCGAAGGAACTAAACCAATAAGCTGACCGCCAATACTGTGTGTTATGATGAATAATTTGCTGTTTGGATTTTTATTTTTGACATATTTAACTACGCTTTCAAAGTCGTTTTGTGCCCAATTTGAAGCTGTTGTAGAAAACTTAGAAAGTGATTGAATTTTAGAATCGCCAATTCCTCCATAGTCAAAGGTGAAAACAGAGTAATTGTTTTTAGATAAAAACTTTGAAAAATTCTGATAATAATTTTGCTTAACTCCTGTGGCAGAAGCAATAATAACACAATTGGCATTTGGATTGTCTGAAAGAAATTCAGTTACGGCTATAGAGTATTCTAAAGGTGTATCAATTTTGATTGCATTCATATAAACTTCGTATAGTAACAAATGTAATAAAAATTGTATACTGAAATTTGTTAAGTGCGAATCACAAAATGTTCTTTTTCCTGCTCGTATCTGAAAAAGACAAATCCCCATTGAAAAGTATCAATCGTAACGGTTACTTTAGGATGATTTTTGATAATCTCCCAGGCTTCTTCCATTTCCAACGACCAATGTATGTCGTCAAAGATCCAAACCGAATCGTTGTTTATTGTTGGTAGTAAAAGCTCAAAATATTCCAGAGTTGCTTTTTTAGAATGATTACCGTCGAAATAGATTAAATCGAAGTTTGCAGTCTCCGTTTTCAGTCTCAATTGAATATCCTGAAGATAGTTTTCAAATTCTGTTACAATCGAATTTATATTAGAACAATCAAATTTCGTAAATTGATTTTGAGCAACATTTGCCGTATTTGGACAACCTTCTAATGTAATAACTTTTGCTTTTGTATTTCCTAAAGACAAAGCTGCAGTTGCCATACCTAAAGAAGTTCCAATTTCTAAAACATTTTTCGGTTTGAAATAATTGGAAGTTCTAAATAACAATTCGGCTCGTTTTGGAGAAATTCCGGCTGTGGAAGCAATTTTTGAGATTTGTCTTCCGTTAGATTTGAAAACTTTTGAACCGGCACCAAAATCGGTTACTTCAATGAAATTTTTATTTTCTAAAAGTGATTTTCTGTAGTTCTTAAGGGTTTTGTACTCCGGTTTGGGTTTCTTATCGTAAAAACATTTCGTCAATAAATGAAACACGAAGGGCGAATGCACTCCGTGTTCATTTTTGGAATTCCAAAGAAATTTTAAATAAGACTTTATTTGAAATAACATGATGTTTTATGTTTCAGTGCTGCTTTGAAGTTGTGATAAGATCTGCTTTAAAAATCTAAAAGATCATTTAGCAAGATTTATTCTTATTTGTTTACTTTGATTAACTTAATATCAAAAATAAGTACTGAACCTCCAGGGATTTTTTTATTTCCTTTGCTGCCATAGCCCAAATGCGAAGGAACAAGAAGAATTCCGCTTCCACCAGTTTTAAAATAAGGAATACCTTCTGTCCAACCTTTTATAACTTCATCTAAATTGAAAGAGATTCCATCTGAATTACTTTGATCGAATACCGTTCCATCGGTAAAAGAACCTCTGTAAGCTACGGTTACATTAGATTTTGCCGTTGGCTGAATTCCGGTTCCGGGAACGTCAATAAAGTAGTACAGTCCAGAACTGGTTTTTTGCGCTGTTAGTTTGTTTTTGGCAATATAATCGACAATTTCTTTCTCGTTTTGAGCTGTGTAATCTTTTTCTTTTTCATCTTTTGAGCAAGAAACAAAAAGCATTACAGCAAGTAGTAGTGAAGCTAATATTTTTTTCATTATGGTGTTTTTTTAAGGTCGTAAATATAAGGAATTAGTCTCAGTTTTCAGTCTCAGTCTCGGTTTTCAGTTTTCAGTTTTGTAATGGTAGTTAGTTTTATCCACATCCAAACTTAGTTGGATTGTTGATCATATAATTTATTAATCGTCCAATTTCGAGATTCTTAATATTTAGTTTGTCAAATGTTTCTTTTGTAATGTATTGGCATTCTAACGAAAATTCGAGCCAAGTACTTGTCTCTGAGTTTTCGGCATCGCTATCCGTTAATTTACTTATAAAATGATTTGTATATCTTCTTTTTCTATATGATTCAGCAATATTAGCACTAACACTTCTCGAAGATCGACGTATTTGATCCGTTAAAGAAAACCTTTCTTCTTTAGGAAACGTTTTCGACAATTCAAAAATTTCCATTGCAAGTTCAAATGATTTCTTATAGGCCAATAAATCTTTAAAATCCATAACTAGTTTTGATGCTAAATTAAGATTTTTCTTTCATTATAGGCAGGACTGAAAACTGAGACTGAAAACTGAGACTGAAAAATTAAAATTATCCCTCGATCTTAGCCGAAAGCTCGAACCAACGTTCTTCTTTCTGATCTATTTTATTGATGATGTTTTGCAATTCGTTTGCTTTCTTTTCGATATCGGTATCTGCAACTTTTCCGTCAGAGAATAATTGTTCGATTTTGGTTTTGTCAATTTCGAGGTCTTTGATTTCTCTTTCCAGTTTTTGATATTCTTTTTGCTCGTTGAAAGTTAAGTTTCCGGTCGGATTGTTTTGTTTCCAGTCTTTCTTTTCGGCTTTGTTTTCTTCTTTTTGAGCCACATCGGCACTATCTTCATAAGCTCTGAAATCAGAATAGTTTCCAGGGAAGTTTTCAATTTCGCCATTTCCTCTGAAGACAAATAAATGATCGACAATTTTATCCATGAAATAACGGTCGTGTGAAACTACCAGTAAACATCCCGGATAATCTAAAAGGAAGCTTTCTAAAACGTTTAGGGTTACAATGTCTAAATCGTTCGTAGGCTCATCTAAAATTAAAAAGTTCGGATTCTGAATCAAAACGGTACATAAATACAAACGTTTTAATTCTCCTCCACTTAATTTTTCGACAAAATCATATTGTTTTTTGGCATCAAAAAGAAAACGTTCCAATAATTGTGAAGCTGAGATCATTCGTCCTTTTGCCAACGGAATAAATTCTCCGTATTCTTTAATGATATCAATTACACGTTGGTTGGGTTTTGGGTTGATTCCTGTTTGTGTATAATATCCAATTTTGATGGTATCTCCTTTTATGACACGTCCGCTGTCTAATGGAAGTGTTCCGGTAAGAAGGTTTAGGAAAGTTGATTTTCCGGTTCCGTTTTTGCCAATAATTCCGATACGGGCTCCACGTTGGAAATCGAAACTAAAGTTATCCAGAATCACATGATCCTTGAATTTTTTAGAAATTTTGTGAAGCTCGATGATCTTACTTCCCATACGTTCCATGTTAATTTCAAGTTCCACTTTGTTTTCCTGACGACGACTTTGTGCTTTTTCTTTAATTAGATAAAAATCATCTTGACGTGATTTCGATTTTGTAGTTCTCGCTTTTGGCTGACGACGCATCCATTCCAATTCTTTTACAAATAAGTTTTTGGCTTTGTCAACACTGGCATTCTCAGAGGTAATTCGTTCTTCTTTTTTCTCTAAATAGTACGAATAATTTCCTTTGTACTGGTATAGTTTCCCGTTGTCAAGTTCTATAATTTCGTTACAAACACGCTCTAAAAAGAAACGGTCGTGCGTCACCATAAACAAGGTAATGTTTTCTTTGGCAAAATAACTCTCCAGCCATTCGATCATTTCGAGATCTAAGTGGTTGGTTGGCTCATCCAGAATCAATAAATCAGGACGATTGATCAAAATGATCGCCAATGAAAGACGTTTCTTTTGTCCTCCCGAAAGATTTTTTACCTTTAGTTTAAAATCCTCCAGTTTTAATTTGAAGAGAATTTGTTTGTATTGCGTTTCAAAATCCCAGGCGTTATGCTGATCCATTCCGTCAAAAGCTTTTTGATAGGCTTCTTCATCGTCCGGATTTTCAAGTGCTTTTTCGTAAGCCTCAATAATTTTAAGCGTTTCATTGTCTGAAGCAAAAATACTTTCTTCAATAGTTAACTCCTCTTGTAAGTTGTTATCCTGCGAAAGAAAAGCCATTCTGATTCCTTTTCTCAAAACAACCTGTCCGGTATCAGGTTCGTCCAAACCATTGATAATGCTCATAATGGTTGTTTTTCCTGAACCATTTTTTGCGATAAAGGCAATTTTTTGATCTTTATTGATTCCGAAAGAGATGTTGTCAAATAAAGTTCTTTCGCCAAAGGACTTCGATATATTTTCTACAGATAAGTAATTCATGTTGTAAAAGTGCCTAAAATAAGGCTTTTTTTGTTTATTAAACTTAAGAGGTCTCTAATTAGATCTCTAATTTTTAATAGGAATTTAATTTCGACGGTGCAAAGATACCTTTTTGGATCTAACAAAAAAAGATAGCTCTGTATTAACATTCAAGTTAGTAGATAACGGCGGATGTTAAGTAAACTTATTAATTGAATCACGAGTGTAACCTCAAAAAATATATGAGTTTGGAGGTGTGAAATTTCTTATATTCGTAGAAGTGAAATTATTGGTGTAGTACAAAAGGAAAGTCGTTTGGATTTATGAAAATTAATAGATGATTGCTCTCAATAAGTATACATCATTATGATAATGTAAAACTAAGTACAAACAGAAAATGATAAACAATTTACCAATATATATAGCTCTGATTTTTGGACTGACGACGGTTGCGACTTTATTACTTTTCATTTGGACAATTGCAAATTCAACCTCTGAGCAGACAAGAAAAATAGCAAAGCCAGTTTTCATTGGTTTCATAATCTGGCTTATGATTCAGGCTGTTTTGACATTGAAAAACATTTACAATTCAGACACGAGTTATTTTCCGCCAAGAATAATCTTGATGGGGATTCTACCAGCAATTTTGGTAGTTCTTTTGTTATTTGCTACTTCAAAAGGAAGACAGTTTGTGGATAGCTTACCAATTAGGAATTTAACGTATTTGAATGTCGTCAGAATTCCGGTTGAAATCGTTTTGTTTTGGCTTTTTCTGAATAAAGTAATTCCCGAATTAATGACTTTTGAAGGACGGAACTTTGATATTCTTGCAGGAATGACAGCGCCATTTATTGCTTATTTTGGTTTTACAAAACGAAAAATTGGTCGAAATTTAATTTTGGTTTGGAATTTTATTTGTTTGGGGTTTTTACTAAATATTGTAGTTAATGCTTTGTTTTCTGCTCCTTCACCAATACAGAAATTTGCTTTTGAACAACCAAATATTGCAATTTTGAATTTTCCATTCAGTTGGTTACCAACTTTTATAGTTCCAATAGTGCTATTAGGGCATCTGGCATCAATTAGACAATTGGTAAAACAGAAAAGAAATTGATAGACGAACAAAAAGCACCGAATTTTTATTGGTAACAAAACTGAAATTATTGCTATTTGCGAATTATTTATGGAGATAGGAATTCAATACGGAACTCAAATCAAAATAATGAATCTGCTGTGGTACATTGAGGATTGGTTTTCGAACCAAAGCTTCATTTGTTAAGTAATAATGCAGACCATCTGATGTTGCAATTCCTTCAATTTGATGAAAAGGGAGTTTTAAATTGATCCTTCGTTTGTTTCCCGATAAAAAATCAGTGCTTTTGTAATCGTATAACAGGTACAGAAACGGTTTGCCAAATTTGGAATAACCACAAAGTACAATTAGTTTTTTAGATGCTAGATAAGTAGCTCCGGTTACCAGGCCTTTTGTATTTAGGCTATGTTTTAGCTGTGCAACGTGACTGCCGGATTGGTTAGGCAAAACATAAATATTTGTTTTGGATGTCTTCCATTGTTTGGTAAACAAATAGATACTGTCTTTGGATACAATAAAGGCCTCGCAGTCAAATTGAGCCGTGTTTGGTTTTTTAAGAGAGAAATCCGTTTGATCAGCGTACCGAAATGAAATGTTTTCAATCGTTGGGTTTCCTTCTAAGAACGACTTTTTTTCTATTTTTAAAATGTGTAAATCTGTTCTGTTATCGGAAAGATTGTTTCCAAAATCTCCAACATATATAAACGAACTGTCTTGCGAAATCTCTTCCCAGTCGTGATTAACGACTTGCTCCAGAACAACTTTTTTTCTAATTTTTCCCAATGAATCTAAGCCGTAGATCGTTTTGTCATGATCGTCATTATGTGTCCAAAGTAAATTGTTGAAGACAATTAATCCCGAGGTTTCTTTGATCGAATCGTTAAGGAGTTTGGAATATATAGGTTTTAATGGGGTATTTTTATAATTGCAGCTTCCGTTATTGACTGTAGCATTGGGATTATAATTTTTAGAAAGAGGGTCGGTGCAGCCTAAAACCTGGGCATTAGCAAAAGATATAGTAAGGCAAAAGAGTAAAATAGTCTTAATCATGGTCTGCAATATTAAATTTGCATAACATAAAAGTAAACTTTTAAAGATAGATTTTAAATAATGCCAAAAAATATAATTAAAATACTATTTTGCACTACTAATTTTTAACGGATTTTTAATCAGTTTTTATTTAGCCTAGAATAAGTCATAGACCCCAGATATGGAAATTTTACAGAAACTGTCGCATTATCGTTTTTCGCGCTATTTCAAGCTTTTATTTGTTTGTGTTGATGTTGTGTTGCTAAATTTAGCAACGCTGTTGTCTGCATTGACAAGATTTGGCAGTTTAGATAAACTTTTATCAAAAGAAGAACGAACAGTTGCATTGTTGGCGATTTTAATTTGGGTAGGGTTGTTGTTTCAAAATGATTCGAACAGAAGTGTAAGGGTTGAGCCTATCGAATCGATATTGGTTAGAACAGTTAAGAAGTTAATAATTCACGCTGCCTTAATTTCAATTTTTGTGGTGTACCTCAAATACTATGAAATTTCAAGGCTCAGATTGCTTTCTTTTTATCTGATTTTTTTTGGATTATTGATGGTTTCCCGCTATTTATCAATGAAGCTTTTAAAGTATATCAGGGCTAAGGGCTACAATTTTAAAACATTTGTGATTGTTGGAGCCAATGAGTCTGGAGAAAGAATGCGGAAGATACTGGCAAAAGACCTGACTTATGGGTATAAATTTTTAGGCTTTTTCGATAAGGATATAGATGCTTCAATTGTGGATTCAGCTCTTGTATTAGGAGATTTTAGTGCGATTCATAAATTTGTTGTCGAAAGTAAGGTCGATGAAATGTATGTGGCACTGCATATCGATCAAATTGAAATCATAAATAGACTGACGCAGATTTGTGAGCAAAACATGGTGCGTATTAAGTTTATTCCGGATTTTCAGTTGTATACAAAATCCAGTAAAGTCGAAGTTGCATTCTATGAAAATACACCTGTTTTGATGTTTCGAACCGAACCTTTGGAGTTTGCGGTAAACCGACTGGTTAAAAAAGCATTTGATATTGGTTTTTCACTTTCTGTAATCTTGTTGGTATTTCCGTGGCTGTTTCCTATAATTATGCTGATTATTAAAATTGAATCTCCGGGCCCAATATTTTTTAAGCAGGAAAGGTCAGGTCGTGATAATCGGTCGTTTATGTGTTATAAATTCAGAAGTATGTATGTCAATCGTTTGGCGCATCGAAAACAAGCCGAAAAAGGAGATAGCCGTGTGACGAAATTTGGTTCGTTTATTCGTAAAACCAGTATCGATGAGTTGCCGCAGTTTTTTAATGTTTTTTTAGGTGACATGTCAGTCGTAGGGCCAAGACCACATATGATAAATCTTGCTAAAGAATATAGTGATTTGATTAATAATTACTTAGTGCGTCAGTATGCCAAGCCAGGTATTACAGGCTGGGCACAGGTAAATGGTTACCGTGGCGAAACCAAAAAATTAGTTGATATGGAAAATAGAGTAGAATATGATATTTGGTACATCGAGAACTGGAGTCTGATGTTAGATATTAAAATCATTATAAAAACGATCATCAACATCGTAAAAGGAGAAGAAAATGCGTACTGATAAGGTTTAGAATTTAAAAAACTGATTGTTGGCAATAACTTCTTTTAGGTTAGACATACTATTGATCTTTATTTTTTGATCAAAAGCTCTGATGTGATTCATGTGATGTACATCGGTTCCCGTAAAATCATACATCCCTTTTTTAAGAAGTTCCTCCGCAGTTTTGGTAATTCGTTCTCCATAATACCCCACAACAGCCAACAAATTTAGTTGAAATAAACAGCCTGCTTTTTTTAGCTTTTCATATTCATTAAAATCTTTTCGGTAATATAAATAGCGCTCCGGATGTGCCAAAACCGGAATGTATCCGGCTACCTGTAATTCAAAAAGAGTCTTGTACAATTGCAGAGGAGCATTTTGATACGAGATTTCAACCAATACATAATTGTCTTTTAATGTTAGAAGTTTTTCATTTTTAAAATGATTCTCAAACCAATCGTCAATAAAATATTCTGCTGCAGTCTGAAAAGGAACAGTAATATTTTTTTCTTCTAACAAAAGTTTAGTCTCTTCCTGTTTTGTTGTAATAATTTGCGCCGAATTATTCCAGACATAATGATTAATGTGTGGAGTAGTAATAAATTGGGACACTCCCATTTCCTGAAACGAATTGACAAGTTTTATCGTATCGGTGATAGTTTTTGCGCCATCGTCAATTCCGGGCAAAATATGCGAATGGATATCAACATAATGATCCGACAACAGATCTTTTAAAAGAGGTTTTGATTTTAAAAAGGATAACATGTTGCAAAAGTATGTAAATAAGGAGAATTTGTGATGCTTTAATTTTAATGTAACGATTGTAACTCGCCATTTCATAATTATATTATATTTGAGATTCCTAAAAATCTAATGATTTATGAAAATAAAAGAAAATTTATACAACAAAAGAATTATTTCGATAGATGCTTTACGCGGAATCACAATTTTTGTTATGATTTTTGTAAATGAGCTGGCGAGTATCACCAATGTGCCGCAATGGATGAAACATATGCCGGCTGATGCTGATGCTATGACTTTTGTAGACCTGGTTTTTCCGGCTTTTTTATTTATTGTAGGAATGTCTGTTCCGTTTGCTTTTAATGCCCGATTGATCAAAAGAGACAGTATAAAAACGATTTGGACACATACCTTAAAAAGAGCTTTGGCTCTCATAATTATAGGTGTTTTTATGGTCAATGCAGCAGAAGGTTATGATGCTGCCAGAATGATTATTTCGCCTGCATTTTGGGGATTTTTAGCTTATTTAATGCCTATTCCAATTTGGAATAAATATGCTAAGGATTTTCCGGTTTGGTTAAAAAACACTCTTCAATATGGCGGAATAGCGGTTTTAATAGCACTTTACTTTTTATATGTTCAGGATACAGGCAACATTGGGATGACGCCAAAATGGTGGGGAATTCTGGGATTAATTGGTTGGGCTTATCTTTTTACAGTGGTTTATTATTGGCTGGTTTCCGGAAAATTAGGGGCAATGATTGCTTTTTTAGTGGTTTGTGTTGTGGCAAATTCAATTAATCTAACAGAAGGATCCGCTTTACATCAAATAGAATGGTTGAGTTTTATTGCAGGTCATTTAACTCACGCTTCATTAGTTGCTGCCGGAGTAGTAATTTCATTATTGTTTTTTGATCGAATAGTGCCTGCTAAAATCAATTGGGGGGTAATAGCTTTTGTTGTTTTATTTTTTGCAACAGGATATTTGTTACGACCGTATTTTGGAATTTCAAAAATAAAGGGAACTCCTTCCTGGACAATGTTTTCGGCCGCAATTTGTACCGTTTTGTTCTATTTTCTGTATTGGCTTATGGAACTTAAAAAACAAACCAAATGGAGTAGTTTCTTTATGCCTGCTGCTGCAAATCCGTTATTGATTTATATTCTGCCGGGCGTTATCTATTATTTTTGTAAGACTATTAATATTCATATTATTCCGGGATATTTTAGAGAAGGGGTTCCGGGGATTATCTGGTCTTTGGTTTTTTCTGTTATTATGCTTTATGTGATGAAAATCATGAATAGGTTTAAGATTCAATTGCATCTATAAAGAGATGGAGTTTCAGGTTTCAGGTGCAGTTTGAACTTGAAACCTGAAACCTGAAACTTGAAACTTGAAACCTGAAACTTGAAACTTGAAACTTGAAACTTGAAACTTGAAACAATCCCTAATGTACCCTTTTAAACGAAATCGGTCCGGTTCTTTTCTTGTTGTCAATAAAAGTACCTTCGAGCGTGTTGCCGTCTTCAGACAATGTTAAAGTATGTGTGCCTTGTGTTGCCCAGCCTTCAATGGGTAATGTGACTTTTACCGTGTATACAATAGTGTTTCCGATTCGTTTTCCCGTACCGCTTTCTACAAATTTCTGTCCTTTCCATTCCAGGTAATGAGAGAAAATAATTTTTCCGTTTTGTTCCGATACAATTGCGACAGCATTTTGTACTCCCGGATTTATGTCTTCCCAAACGCCATTAATATCGATTTTTTTTGATTGGCTATAGCTGTTATTTGAAAAGAGTAGAACAGTAAATAGTAAAAGACAAAGCTTTGTTTTCATATTTCTTAAAGATTAAATAGTAACTGATTTTATTTCTAAAAAGGCTTCTGCAACGGGATGGTAATTTACAAAGTTGAATTTGCATAAATTATGAATGTTCAGAAGTTTTCCGTTTGGAAGACCGTCCTGTCTGAAATCCGTCCATGGAATTTTGATAGTTTTAAAATGATTTGGAGAAGGAGGAAGGTCAACTCTTGGGTGAGATCCTCCGTGTATGCAGCCGGTTCCTTCTTCGTTCCCTTCGCGTGCCTGCAGTTTCATTAGGTGCGAAGATTTATAAGTGATGCTTACGAATTTAGAATCATCCGGTAAATTGGTAGGAGCGCCATCATTTGAATTAGAATTTGTTATTAGAACATTCAGTTCAATTTCACCCGAAGGGTCGTCTTTTACAGTGACTTTTACGATCCCTTTTTCCTCACGGACCTTGTTGATCGTTTCCTGACTTTCTATAGCGGGACCTGCAATATACCAGGCAGAGGTTTTGACTAAGTCTTTATCCGGTCCCTTAAAGAAAGTAAAGCCAGAGAAGAGAAATCCAATACTTAGTAATAAAAATAAAGAAGAAGTTTCAATCGAGGTTTTGATTTTCATATAAAGGTTTTTTCAACTCAAAAATATGCTTTTTTGTCTTGTATTCATATTAGATACCTGTAATTTGAGGAAATGGAATCCCACTGTTGGAACCAAATTAAGGATTAAATGAAGCAAACAAAATAACAGTAATCTGATGCTGGATTTTGGGGGCAGTAAAAACGATTGGTCATTAAGGCTAGGTTTGGCCGAAAATTTCTAACTTTCCAAAAAAATCAATTCCCCTATTTTTCATGCAATTATCGGTAATTATTCTTAATTATAATGTACGTTACTTTTTGGAACAATGCGTTTTAAGTGTTCAGGATGCTATTTCGTCGCTTGATGCCGAAATCATTGTAGTGGATAATAATTCATCAGACGAGAGCTGTTTGATGATGAAAACGAAGTTCCCGGGAGTAAAACTAATTCAAAACGATACCAATTTTGGGTTTCCAAAAGGGAATAATATTGGAGTTGCAGCCGCTAGGGGAAAGTATGTTTGTATCTTAAATCCGGATACGGTTGTTGCCGAAAATACGTTTAAGAAAATTGTAGCTTTCGCAGAAAGACAAATCAATTTAGGAATTGTGGGCTGTAAACTAATCGATGGTACCGGAGCTTTTTTACCCGAAAGCAAACGCGGAATCCCGACACCCTGGGTGGCTTTTACTAAAATCTTCGGATTGTATAAAATTTTTCCAAAATGGAAACTTTTTAATCAGTACTACGCACAGCATTTAGGGACAAACGAAAGCGGAAAAGTTGATGTTTTGGTTGGGGCTTTTATGTTGATGACGCGTGATTTATATTTAGAATTAGAAGGTTTTGATGAAAAATGCTTTATGTATGCCGATGATATTGATTTGTCGTATAGGGCAATACAAAGAAAGAAGTGTAATTATTATTTTCATGAAACAACCGTTTTGCATTACAAAGGTGAAAGTACGGTAAAAGATGAAAAGTATATGAAACGTTTTCAGGAAGCGATGAGTTTTTTCTATCAGAAGCATTTTAGAAAATCATGGTTTTTTGAATTTTTCATCCAAATCGGAATCTGGTTCTTTTCATTTGTGAAAATGTTTCAAGGAAAAACAAAATCAAAACCTTTGCCGGAAAGAGTCGTTTTTTACTCTTCAAATCGAATTTTGTCTGAAAAATTACCTGAAATTTTAAAAAATAAAGTCACCTTTTTAGATTTCAAAAAAGAAAAAATGGTAAATTCGTGCCAGGTTTTTGAGGGTAAAAGAGTTGAGATTATTTTGGATAATCAATATGTTTCATTCGAAAAATGTATCAAAATCATAGAAACTGTTAAAGATAAGAACATTACTTTTAAGATTTTCCCCAAAAATGCAAATTTTATTATTGGGAGCAATTCGCGAAATGACAGGGGGCAAATTGTAAAAATCGAGTAAAAAATTATATTAAGTGTAATTTATATTCAAAATATTCAGTAATTTCGCAATCTGAAAATCAAAATCACCTTTTAGATTAACAATATGGCAAGATTTGAATTGAAACTTCCTAAAATGGGAGAGAGTGTCGCTGAAGCAACTATTACAAACTGGTTGAAAGAAGTGGGAGACAAAATTGAAGCTGATGAAGCAGTACTGGAAATTGCAACTGATAAGGTTGACAGTGAAGTACCAAGCGAGGTATCAGGAGTTTTGATTGAGCAATTGTTCGGTAAAGACGATTTGGTTCAGGTAGGACAAACTATTGCAATTATTGAAACAGAAGGTGATGCACCGGCTGTTAAGGCAGTAGAATCTGCTGCTCCGGCAGAAGTCGCTGAAATCGAAAAAACAATCGAAGTTGTAAAAGACGCTGTAACAGCACCGCAGGATTTTTCAGGATCGGATAAATTCTTTTCTCCATTAGTAAAAAATATTGCTAAAGAAGAGGGAGTTTCTGTTGCTGAATTAGAAAGTATTGCAGGTTCAGGTAAAGACGGTCGCGTAACAAAAGAAGATATTTTAAAATATATTGAAGCTCGTAAATCGGGTGTTCAGGCTCCAAAAGCAGTTGTGGAAGCTCCAAAAGCGGTTCAGTCCGCAGCTCCTGTTCAAAAAAGCCAGCAAGCAGTTCCAGTATCTGTAAATGGAGGTGATGAAATCATCGAAATGGACAGAATGCGTAAACTGATCTCGGGATACATGGTGGCTTCGGTACAAACTTCAGCACACGTGCAGTCGTTTATTGAAGTAGATGTAACGAATATTGTAAAATGGAGAGAAAGAGTAAAAAGTGCTTTCGAGAAAAGAGAAGGTGAGAAGCTGACTTTTACGCCAATTATGATGGAAGCAGTTGCGAAAGCTTTAAAAGATTTCCCGGGAATGAATATTTCTGTTGATGGTGATTACATCATCAAAAAGAAAAATATAAATTTAGGAATGGCGGCAGCTTTGCCAAATGGAAATTTAATTGTTCCTGTAATTAAAAATGCGGATCAGTTGAATTTAGTTGGAATGGCAAAAGCGGTTAACGATTTAGGAAACCGTGCAAAAGCTGGAAAATTAAAACCGGACGATACACAAGGCGGAACTTATACGGTGACCAATGTGGGGACTTTTGGAAGTGTTTTCGGAACTCCAATTATCAATCAGCCGCAAGTTGGAATTCTGGCTCTGGGTGCTATTCGTAAAGTACCTGCGGTTATCGAAACTCCGGAAGGTGATTTTATCGGAATCCGTCAAAAAATGTTCTTATCGCACTCTTACGATCACAGGGTAGTAGATGGTGCTTTAGGAGGAAGTTTTGTAAAAAGAGTAGCTGAATATTTAGAAGCTTTTGATGTGAACAGAGATTTTTAAATTCTGTTTTAAAAATAAATGCAAACCCGGGAAATTTAAATGATTTCCCGGGTTTTTTGTTTGTAAGAAAAGGTTAAGAAAGCTAATGTAAGCTTGCTTTTAGAATGAATTTAAAAGTTAAAATCGAGCAATTACAGCCCTTTTTGTTTAAAAAAGTCAAGAATAAAAGGAGAAATTCGGCTTTAAAAATTACATTTGTAATCTTATAAAAATTAAAAATGGAACTCAAACTCAATAAACCAATTTGCTTTTTTGATCTTGAAACAACCGGAATTGATATCGGTAAAGATCGAATTGTAGAAATTTCGATATTCAAAGTTTTTCCAAACGGAAATAAAGAAAGTAAAACCTGGTTGGTGAATCCTACGATTCCAATTCCACCACAAACAACTGCTGTTCATGGTATCACGGATGAAAAAGTAGCTAATGAACCTACTTTTGCAGAATTGGCACCACAGGTTTATAATATGATTAAAGACAGTGATTTAGGCGGTTTTAATTCAGATCGTTTTGATATTCCGTTACTGGCGGAAGAATTGCTGCGTGCCGGAGTGGATTTTGATATGAAAAACAAAGTTTCGGTAGATGTACAAACGATCTTTCATAAAATGGAAGAGCGTACTTTAAGTGCGGCGCTAAAATTCTATTGCGGGAAAAGTCTGGAGAACGCGCATTCGGCAGAAGCAGATACAATGGCTACCTACGAGATCTTAAAAGCACAACTAGATCGTTACCCGGAATTGGAAAATGATATGAAATCATTGTCTGAGTTTACGACCCGAAAAAAAATCGCAGACTTTGCCGGAATGATTGCTTTTGATAAAGACAACGAAGAGATTTTTACCTTCGGAAAACATAAAGGAGCTAAAGTGGATAAGATTTTAGAAAGTGAGCCGGGGTATTTCAGCTGGATTCAAAATGCTGATTTTCCTCTATACACCAAAAAGGTCTTAACGGCAATTAAATTAAGAAAGTTAAACACAAAATAAGGTTCTAAGGGGTTAAGGTTCTAAGGAGCTAAGTTTTAGCATAGTTTCTTAGAGTCTTAGAATCTTAGTAGCTTAGCAACTTATATAAAAATGAAGATTATTTGTATCGGTAGAAATTATGCCAATCACATTGAGGAGTTAAAAAACGAGCGTCCGACAGAGCCGGTGGTTTTTATGAAACCGGATTCAGCAGTTTTATTGAAACAGCATCCGTTCGTAATTCCGGAATTTTCTGAAGAAATTCATCACGAAATAGAGATAATTGTTAAAATTAACAAAGTAGGAAAGTATATTGAGCCTAAATTTGCGCACAAGTACTACGATGAGATTAGTGTGGGTATTGATTTTACCGCCAGAGATTTACAGGAAAAATTAAAAGCAAAAGGATTGCCTTGGGAAAAAGCAAAAGCTTTTGACGGGTCTGCAGTTATTGGAGAGTTTTTGCCAAAGACTGATTTTGTTTCGATGGAAAATCTTACATTTGAATTGACAAACAATTCCGAAACTGTTCAAAAAGGAAATACTGGTTTTATGCTTTGGAAAATTGACGAACTTGTTTCTTATGTGTCGCAGTTTTTCACGCTAAAAATTGGCGATATCATTTTTACAGGAACACCGGAAGGTGTTGCTGCGGTTAAACCAAACGACGTTTTAGAAGGCTTTTTAGAAGATAAAAAATTATTCAGAATACAAGTAAAATAATGGCTTTAAAATACAACCTTTCGAAAGTATATGCGCTTTCAGACAATGATCCGGAATTTGTAAACGAAATTCTTAAATTATTTGTAACTGAAGTTCCTGAGGATTTGAAACAAATCAAAGAAGGAATTAAAAAGAAGGATCATAAGTATGCCTACTCATATGCGCACAAAATAAAACCCACATTAGATTTAATGGGGTTGAATGTGGCTTTTGAAGAAATTCTGCAAGTTGAGGCCTGGACCAAAGCCGAAGGCAAGAAAAAAGAAATTATCGAAACTTTTAAAAGTATAAAAGTACAGGTAAAAGAGGCGATCAAAGAGATAAAGAAAGACTTTGATTTGTAAGTCTTTTTTTTTATGCTAAAAAATAGAAGTAGTGTTCAGTAGATCACTTCATTTTTTGCTTTGAGAATCTGGCGGGCATTTTTTGGGTATAAAAGTATATTATACCAGTCTTTTGTGTAAAATTGCTGCAACAACAATCTAATTTTATAATAATGGCTTACGATAAGTAAGTGAAAATATTGCACAGCTATGAAAGCAACTATCATTACTATTGGAGATGAAATTTTAATAGGTCAGATTGTAGATACAAATTCAGGTTTTATTGCAAAATCGCTGGATCGCATTGGTGTCGAAGTTCATGAAATGATCTCGATAAGTGATGATAAAAAGCATATTTTAGAAACATTCGCCCAGTTGCAGAATAAGGTTGATGTGGTTATTGTGACCGGTGGTTTAGGGCCAACAAAAGACGACGTCACTAAAAAAACATTCTGCGATTATTTTGATGATGAGCTGGTGGTGAATCCTGAAGTTCTGACTCACGTGACACAATTGATTGAAGGTTTTTACAAACGTCCAATTTCACAATTAAATAAAGATCAAGCCTTAGTTCCGTCCAAATGTACCGTTTTGCATAATAAAATGGGCACGGCTCCAGGGATGTGGATGAAGAAAGAAAATACAGTATTTGTTTCGCTTCCAGGAGTCCCGTATGAGATGAAATATTTGGTCGAAGAAGAGATAATTCCCAAAATAATTCGTGAATACAAACGTCCTTACATCATTCATAAAACAATTTTGACCTATGGTCAGGGCGAGAGTCTAGTTGCGGAACGTATCGAAGATTGGGAGAATAATTTGCCTGAATTTATAAAGTTAGCCTATTTGCCTAATCCCGGACGAGTACGTTTGCGTTTGTCTGCCCGCGGAGCCAATAAAGAAGTGCTGGAAGCTGCAATTGAAGAGAATGTAAAATCTTTAGATGCTATAATCAATGATATTATAGTGGGTTATGAAGAAAATGAAACCATTGAATCTGTAGTTGGGAAAATTTTAACCAAACAGCATAAAACGATTTCGACGGCCGAAAGTTTTACCGGAGGAAAAATTGCTTCACTTTTGTCGGCAATACCGGGGGCTTCCAATTATTTTAAAGGCAGTGTGGTTTCCTATGCGACAGAAGCGAAGGTCAATGTTCTCGGTGTCTCGCAGGATTTGATTGATCAGTTTTCGGTCGTAAGTGCCGAGGTTGCATCGGCTATGGCTTTGAATGTGAAAGAGATGCTTAAAACCGACTATGCAATTGCTACAACCGGGAACGCCGGACCGACAAAAGGAGACTCTGATGCTGAAATTGGAGCTGTTTTTATCGCTTTAGCAACTCCGCAGGGTATAATTGTCGAAGAATTTAACTTTGGCCAACCACGTGAAAAAGTGATAGATAGAGCAACTATCAAGAGTTTAGAAATATTACAGAAAGAAATTTTAAAAATTGTGCAATAATTTTTTGCTACAATGGTTTATTTTTCTTTTCTTTGCACCCTGATTTTGAATAACGATAAAAGATAAGTATAATGTCAAGAGTTTGTGACCTTACAGGTAAAAGAGCGATGGTAGGAAATAACGTTTCTCACGCTATGAACAAAACTAAGAGAAAGTTTTCTGTAAACTTAGTTAAAAAGCGTTTTTATCTTCCAGAAGAAGATAGATGGATTACTCTTAGAGTAGCAGCATCTACGATAAAAACAATTAATAAAAATGGAATCACTGCTGTTTTGAAAAAAGCACAGTCAGAAGGATTTATCAAATAATCTTTTCCTAAATAAATATATAGCAAGATGGCAAAGAAAGGTAATAGAATCCAGGTAATTTTAGAATGTACTGAGCACAAGACTTCTGGTGTTCCAGGTACTTCTAGATATATAACAACTAAGAACAAGAAAAATACTCCGGACAGATTAGAGATTAAAAAATTTAATCCAATCTTGAAACGTGTAACTGTTCATAAAGAAATTAAGTAATAACTTAGAGATTTTAATACAATCTTAAAGTGTTAAATTATTAAGTAATACTTGAAATACTAGTAATACTGTTAATATTAAAATATTTAAAGATTTATTGAATTTCAATAACATTTAAATCATGGCAAAGAAAACCGTAGCATCGTTACAAACATCTTCTAAGAGATTATCAAAAGCCATCAAAATGGTTAAATCTCCTAAAACTGGTGCGTATACATTCGTAGAATCTATTATGGCTCCTGAAGAAGTTGATGAATTCTTGAAAAAGAAATAATAACAATCACAGTATATAGAAAAGCTACTTTCATTCGGAAGTAGCTTTTTTATTTTTTATATTTGTCTAATATTTAAAGAAACATGACTAATTTTAGGTTTCTTTAAATATTAAAGATTATTCGGATTGTAAAATCGTATAATCTAAAAAACTAACAACCTATAAAAATGAGTTTTTTTAAAAAATTATTCTCTACTGATAAAAAAGAGACTTTAGACAAAGGTCTTGAAAAATCAAAAACTACTTTTTTCTCAAAGTTAAGCAAAGCCGTTGCCGGAAAATCTAAGGTCGATGACGACGTTCTGGATGATCTGGAAGAAATTTTGGTAGCTTCTGATGTTGGAGTAAATACAACACTAAAAGTAATCTCCAGAATCGAAAAACGTGTTGCTGCAGATAAATATTTAGGAACAGATGAATTGAATCAGATTCTTCGTGAAGAAATTGGTGCTTTATTGTCTGAGACTAATACAGGCGAAGCAACGGAGTTTGAGATTCCAAAGGATAAAAAACCATACGTTTTAATGGTTGTTGGTGTTAATGGAGTAGGTAAGACTACTACAATTGGTAAATTAGCATATCAGTTTAAGAAAGCCGGTTATAAAGTGGTTCTGGGAGCTGCTGATACTTTTCGTGCTGCTGCTATCGATCAGTTACAGGTATGGGCAGATCGCGTAGATGTTCCAATCGTGAGACAGAATATGGGGAGTGATCCTGCTTCTGTTGCATTTGATACATTGCAATCTGCGGTAGCTCAAAATGCCGATGTAGTTATTATTGATACTGCCGGACGTCTACACAATAAAATCAATTTAATGAACGAGCTTACAAAAGTAAAACGTGTGATGCAAAAGGTAGTTGCCGATGCTCCTCATGACGTGCTTTTGGTTTTAGACGGTTCTACAGGTCAGAATGCTTTTGAGCAGGCTAAGCAATTCACAGCTGCTACCGAAGTAACATCGCTTGCTGTGACTAAATTGGACGGAACAGCTAAAGGTGGTGTAGTGATAGGTATCTCAGATCAATTTCAGATTCCTGTAAAATACATTGGTGTTGGAGAAGGAATTGAAGATTTGCAAGTCTTTAATAAGTATGAATTTGTGGATAGTTTTTTTAAATAATCTTTTTTTGGTAATTCAATGAGTTTTTCTTCTTTAAAAAATATAACGCCAGTTACTTTTTATTTCGCAAGTGTTATCTGTTTTGTTTTGGCGAATGTTTTAAAAGATAGCAGTTTGTCTTTTTATTACATTTTGTTGGTTTTCGGGCTCGTACTTTTCTTTGCAGGCATGCTTAAAAGAATCCGAACAAAACGTTAAAAATCTCCTTGAGATTTTATTTTTTACCTGTAATATTTGAAATTTGTAAAATTGCTTTATAGGCATTTTACAAATTTTTATTTTTTTTGAATTTAATACACCTATTATGAGGAACACTTTTATGATTTTGGTTTTATCGCTTTTGTTTGTAAGCTGTAAACAGGAAATTAAACCGACGGATATTGCAAAGCTGAATGGCTACTGGGAAATTGAAAAAGTGGTTTTTGATAAAGGTGAAGAGAAAGATTATGGAATGAATGAAAATTTTGATTTTTTTAATTTCAAAGGAACAAAAGGAACACGAACGAAAGTTATGGCACAGCTTGATGGGACTTTTCTAACAACGGATACTTTCGAGAATGTATCAATTCGATTTAAAGGAGATCAGGTTTTTCTGGATTATAAAACAGATTATGCAAAATGGAGCGAGGAATTGATTTCACTTTCGGATGAGAATTTTGTAGTGAAAAACGATCAGAATAAGGAGTATCATTATAAAAAAACAGGACCGGTAAATTTATTAGACGATGGCAAAAAGACTAAATAATCAAAGTACGATTGGGGCTGTTTTGCAACAGATTATCCAAGTGAATAAGTTAGGTGCCGGAATGGACCAGATTGATGTAAAAGAGGCCTGGAGACAGCTTATGGGAAATGGTGTGAATACCTATACCAAGAATGTTGTCTTAAAAGGTAGTACATTGTATGTAGAACTCGGATCGGCAGTTTTGCGGGAAGAGTTAAGTCACGGAAAATCTAAAATCGTTAAAATGATTAATGAAGAATTAGGTCGTGAAGTTGTGAAAGAGGTGGTTTTACGTTAATTTTCTTTAAGTATTTGAAAAAGAATCATGATTATAGTGAGATCCAGATTTAAATTCCTGCCAATTTTGTTAGTTTCGATGTTAAGTATTTTTCCATTTTTGGCTATTTATATGTTTATTATTTCTCCAAAAGAAAGCGTGGTTTTTCCTTTAGTAGTATTTGTCATTGTTGCTTATTTTTGGTTTGCTTTAGTGAGAACTAGAATTCACAAAGTAATAGTTGAAAAAAATAGTATAACAGTTAAACGTTATTATGGATTAGGTAGATCTATAGTTTATAACTTTAGTGAATTAGATGGTTTTGTAGTTTTATTCGAAAGTGGAAAATTGGGTATTTCGGAGTCTCTTTTTGTTCTTGAAAAAGGAAAAAGAGTTGTTTGTATTTGTAGTTATTATCTAACTAATTTTAATAGTTTAAAATTATTTTTAAAAGAAAATTTGACTGATTTAGGAGAAATAAAAGGACATGATAATATTTCTGACTTTTTAAAAAAATCATAAAAAAAACCTGTTTGTTTGACAAACAGGTTTTTTTATGTGTTTCTGTGACTAAAAACTGCCACTGAGACTGAAAGCTTATGTTAGAATTGCTCTCTACCAGCAAAGTGGAATGCACCTTCAATAGCTGCATTTTCGTCGCTATCAGAACCGTGAACTGCATTTTCTCCAATAGAAGTAGCATATGCTTTACGAATAGTTCCTTCAGCAGCTTCAGCTGGATTTGTAGCTCCAATTAAAGTTCTGAAATCTTCTACTGCATTGTCTTTTTCTAAAATTGCAGCAACAATAGGTCCGCGAGACATGAATTCAACTAATTCTCCGTAGAAAGGTCTTTCTGCGTGAACTGCGTAGAATGCTTGAGCATCAGCTACAGTTAATTGAGTTAATTTTAATGAAACGATTTTGAAACCTCCATTAGTAATCATTGCTAAGATATTTCCGATGTGTCCGTTTTGAACAGCATCCGGCTTAATCATTGTAAAAGTTCTATTAGTTGCCATTTTATTGCTTATTTTTAATTTTGTGCAAAAGTATACTTTTTTTATGAATTGATTTTAATAAATTCATAATTAAAACTGTAGGAAATGATGTTTTGGTAAACAAAAATGAAAAGAATCAAGACATGTAGTAGTGTAAGTTCTTTTTGTAATTGTGAAAAAAAAATAGAGACACGATGCTTCATGTCTCTATTAAGAAGGATTTATGTCACTTAAGTGATGATTTTTTTAAACTTTGAAGATCAGTTTGTTTTTGTAGAAAATCCACAATATAAAAGTCCAGATTCCAACATACACTAATGCTCCGGCCAAAGAAGCGGTCATTGGATTGTTAAAAAACGGTGCGATCCCAAAATGATACAAATAATTTAAAAGATTAATTTGTTCCTCGGGATGATCCGGATTTTTAAACTCAACCATTACTAAAGCCTGAGGGATAATTTGTGAGAAGAAAAACACTATCATCGGATTTACTCCCCAAATCAAGAACAATTTGAGCCCTTTTTTGTATTCGGCAATATCAATTATGTAGTACAGGAAGGCTAAACACGTTGTTCCTAATCCTGTAGTGTATAAAACGTAACTGCTGGTCCAGAGTGATTTGTTGATAGGAAAGACGATATTCCATAATAAGCCTGCAATAATTAACGTAATACCCGCAATTGCCATTTTTGCAGCTCTTTGTTTTTTCGAAATTTCAAGTTGTAAAACCTGACCAATTAACAAACCGATGATCCCGTTTACGATTGATGGAATGGTAGTTAAAACTCCTTCAGGATCCCAGGTTATGGTTCCGCGATACATATGTCCTTCAAGTAAAACACCATCAAGCCAAGAGGCTAAGTTGGTTTCTTTGTCTAAATTGGCTGCTCCAATTCCGGGAACAGGAAGTAATGTCATTATCGCCCAATAGCCTAACAATAAAACGATGCCGGTTATGATTTGTGTTTTTTGAGTTGTTTTTAAGTACAATAAAGAAACTACAAAATAAACAATAGCAATTCGTTGTAAAACTCCTGGTAATCTCACATCGTGGTAAGCTTCGATACCGCTGTAAGCGAGAAACAGATAAATAAACAGAATGGAGAAGGCCAGAATGTTTTTAATTCTTGAGCTGAAATTACCCATTAAAGCATAGCCAACGGCAATAGTAATGATTAATCGGCCAATAAGGAGTGGGATTCCTTCAAGACCAAAAAGCTGTATTTTTCCAAAATAATTAAAGAAAATTCCAAGACAAAGCATTCGGAGTGAACGAACCAGAATTTTGTTGAAAGTGTTATTGTCCCAGGATTTGGTTGGCATTGCCAGGGGAACTGCAACCCCCATAATGAAAATAAAAAACGGAAAAACTAAGTCGGTTGGCGTGCAGCCATGCCATTCGGAGTGTAACAAAGGAGCGTAAACGTGGCCCCAATCTCCGGGATTGTTTACAATAGTCATTAATAAAATAGTCAATCCTCTAAAGACATCTAAAGATATCAGGCGCTCTCTGGTCATAATTTTGGTAAATAGGTTAATTTTTTTTTAAAGGTTACTATTTGGTTAGAGCCGCAATAATTTCAGAAGAGGCGGTTATTTATTCTGATGACTATTACTTTTTTGTTACAATTTAAAGCGGAATGCTTTAAATCTGAGGTTGCTTTTTTATATCGTGATAATATTAAAATTAGTTTCTAAAGGTTTTAAGTTTTGTACTAAAAGCGGAATTAATTGGTCTCCTTTTTCGAGATAAAACTCTGAGAAATTGGTTTGACGTTCTTGTAAACTCTGATTTGGAAAGAGCTCGAATTGCAAATCAACAACACGTTGTATTTTCGAATCCAGTTTTCGTTTTTGTGCCTTCAGTAATCTTTTTTCAAGATTGTCTAAACCTTTTTTTTGCTTGACTTCCTGAGCTTTTACAGCTCCACTAAAGGATTTATCAGTTTGTTGCGCTAATTCGTAAAGATATTCAAATTGTTTGATCAACGTTTCCTTTTGAGGCGTTAAATCAATTGGAAAAGTGGATAGTTTATGCGTAACTGCATTGACTAAATCAGCGGGCTGAGTAAATAGATCTTTCCACTGAAGTCCAAGCTGGTCGGCCTTTTTTGCTTGCTTTTCGGTACTTAAAAGTACTGAATTACGAACTAATAGCATTGGGAAAGTAATGTTTACAGCATCAAAAAAAGATTTTAATTCGAGCCAATAAGCAATTTCTCCGCCTCCGCCGATGTAACATAAGTTAGGTAAAATAATTTCCTGATATAACGGACGCATAATTACATTTGGACTGAATTTCTCCGGATTACTTTCTAATAGTTTAAGAATTTCTTCTTTTGAAAATGAAATTTTAGTGTGGTTGACAACGTATCTGTCTTTCTCCAGAATAATTCGTTCGCGCAGTTTGTCTTCAATATAAAATAAATTGATTTCGCGTGGATTTACCTGAATCGTGTAATCATTTAATTTTTCTATTGTTTCCTGAACAGCTTTGAAAGCCGTTTGCTGTTCCAGTTCTTCTTTGATGTAAGGAATGAAAGCGTGCTTTAAATCGGCAGCATCAGCATCTAAAATCACTAAGCCATAAGTGTCAAATAAACGATTTGCCAGAAAACGTGTCGCATCTGCAAGATTTTCATGTTTTAAATAAGCTTCTTCAAAGAGCTTTTTTAAGAAACCGGCGTTTGTACTCGAGCCTAGTTCTTTGGAATATATTTCTAAAAAATCGTTTAAACCTTCTGTAGAAAGTCTTCCAACAGGTCCTGTGCTCTCTTTATTCCATCGAAATTTCTTTCCTTTAAAATTAAAATAATTAATCTCTTCAAAATCGTGATCTTCCGTTGCCATCCAGTAAACAGGAACAAAATTATGAGTAGGGTATTTTGATTTTAATTCTGTGGTCAGATTGATTGTCGAAATGATTTTATATAAAAAATACAGGGGACCGCTAAATAAGTTTAACTGGTGTCCGGTTGTAATGGTAAAAGTATTTGAGAGCGCTAAAAGCTCAATATTCTCTTTTGTTGAATTTGAAATTTGAATGTTTTGATATTGCTTTTTTAGCGTCTCGACAAGAGGTATGCGGTTTGCATGATCAAAATTGGCTTGTTTTTCACTTATTTGCTTTTCAAAATTTTCAAGCGTAGGGAAGTGATTGTATAGTGATTGTAATTCGGTTTTTTGACTTAAATAGTCTTGTATCAATTTAGAGAAATATCCTGAGTTTTGGTAGCTGATACAGTCGGTGGGCATAATTTTAGATTTACTTTTGATAGCTGTAAATTTAATCAAAATATATACTTAAAAGATTTTTTAACTAATGCTTAAGATTTGATTTTTTAGTTTTTGTTTAAAATATTGTAATTCAGTGTTTTAGTTTTGTGCTGATTCAAAAAGAGTAGGAAATTTTTTGTGAAGCAATAAAATGTTTGATTTGTTGTTTCTGTTAAAAATTTAAGAGTAATATAAAAGTATTGCGTTTATGTGTGAGTTTTTAATAATGAAATTCTATTTTTGCAGACAAATATTTGTTGTGTAAAAATGTGGAGATTCATTTTTTGCAGAAGTATTTATAAGAAAAACGATAGCAAAGCCAGATGAAAAATAACCCTAAGCAGAAGAACTCTTTAAAACATGTTCTTTTTGGTTCCTTGATTGGTACCACCATTGAATTTTTTGATTTCTATATTTATGCCAACGCAGCCGTGTTGGTTTTTCCTCAATTATTTTTCCCCGGTTCAGATTCGACTACGGCGACTCTGGAATCTTTAGCTACTTTTTCAATTGCCTTTTTATCACGCCCTTTAGGTTCCGCGTTTTTTGGACACTATGGAGATAAAATTGGACGTAAATTTACTTTAGTAGCAGCTTTATTGACGATGGGTATTTCAACAGTTGCGATTGGATTTTTGCCGGGTTATGCCAGTATTGGCGTTGCCGCTCCTTTATTACTAATGCTGTGTCGATTTGGGCAAGGCGTAGGTTTAGGCGGCGAATGGGGTGGTGCTGTTTTACTGGCGATTGAAAATGCTCCACCTGATAAACGAGCCTGGTACGGGATGTTTCCGCAATTAGGTGCTCCCATTGGATTGTTGCTTTCGGGAGGAACTTTTTTAATTTTGACGGATACTATGACCAGTGAAAATTTTATGGATTACGGCTGGAGAATTCCGTTTATAGCAAGTTCGCTTTTAGTTGTTGTTGGATTTTATATTCGAACAAAAATTACAGAAACTCCTTCATTTGAAAATGCTAAAAAAGAACAGGAAGAAGTTAAAGTTCCTTTTTTAACTTTGATTAAATCTTATCGAAATCAATTAATTTTTGGAACATTGGCTGCTGTTACCACCTTTTTGGTTTTTTATCTGATGACTGTTTTTACTTTAAGCTGGATTACTTCAGATTTAGGGATTACCAAAAGAGATGCATTATTGGTTCAGTTATTCTCTGTTTTATTTTTTGCACTTCTTATTCCGGTTTCGGCAGTAGTGGCAGATAAGATCGGGCGACGTAAAATGCTAATTATTGCGACCATAGCTATTGCACTTTTCGGATTTTCGTTTTCTTATTTTCTAAGCGCTGCAAATATGGTTCTAATTACCACATTTGGCTGTATCGGAATGGCTCTAATGGGGTTTACTTATGGCCCTCTGGGGACTTTTCTTTCGGAATTGTTTCCAACAAATGTTCGTTATTCGGGGGCATCTTTGACATTTAATCTGGCAGGAATTTTAGGTGCTGCATTTGCTCCAATGATTGCCATTTGGCTGGCCAGTACTTATGGTTTAAGTTATGTAGGATTTTATCTGACCGGCGCTGCGTTAATTTCCTTGATTTCCTTTTTAGCGGTTTCTAAGAAAGTGCATCAGTTTTAAGATCTAATTAAAATATAAAATTCTCTAAAGAGGCTATGATTTAAAATTATAGCCTTTTTTTTTGCTAATTAGAAAAGTATTTAGATATTTGTCTAAATATATAAATAATGAATGATATTTTTAAAGCCCTTAACGATGCAACGCGAAGAGAAATTCTGGAGCTTCTAAAACATAAGGATTTGTCTGCCGGAGAAATTGCAGATGCTTTTAATATATCAAAACCCAGTATTTCGCATCATTTAGATATTTTAAAACGTGCCGATTTAATTACTTCTGAAAAAACAGGGCAATTTATCATCTACTCCATCAATACCACCATTATGGAAGATGTTTTGCAATGGATATTAACTTTTAAAAAATAAAAAATGAATTTAGAATTGAAAAAAGAGCTTCCAATTATTGGAATTGTTATGATTCCGTACGTATACTTAGCATTTATCTGGAACAGTCTTCCGGAAAGAGTTCCGATTCACTGGAACATGAATGGTCAAATTGACCGATGGGGCAGTAAACCTTTTTTGATTGTGTTGGTTTTTCTATTACCGGTTCTGACTTATGCGATAATGGCTTCAGCTGCACTACTTGACCCTAAAAAAAGACTTTCTTTAATGGGAAAGAAGTTTTATCAATTGAAGTTTTTTATGGTTTTGTTTATGTCTTTACTGGCTTTATTTCTTTTATATGTGACAAAAAATCAGTCTGTTTCAAACCCAAATTTGATTTATGTTTTGGCGGGAATTTTAATTATGGTTTTAGGGAACTATTTTAAAGTAATTCAGCCCAATTATTTTATTGGAATTCGCACACCCTGGACTCTCGAGAGTCAGGAAGTTTGGAAAGCTACACATGCATTTGCAGGTAAACTATGGTTTGTAGGTGGGATTATCATCATTTTAGGAGGATTGATTTTTTCAGGTTTTGTTTTCTCAAAGGCCTTTGTCACAATCGGGATTGTTTTAGCCTTCGTGCCAGTAGCGTATTCTTTTATCAAATTCAAACAATTGGAGAAAAAACAAGGGAAGTTGTAATTCCTCATCATCAACAAAGCAATCTTATTTATTTTAATAAAAATGATAAAAACAATACTCACTTTAATAGTAGCTTTAGCTTCTTGTATAATGAACGGACAAGAAATTTCAGGGCAATGGAACGGAGTTTTAAAAATACAGGGTACTCAACTTCGGGTTGTTTTTCATATTGCTAAAACAGAAACTGGTTATATTTCTACAATGGATAGCCCGGATCAGGGAGCAAAAGGAATTCCTGTTACAAAAACCTCTTTTGAGAATGCTGTTTTGAAATTAGAAATTACAGCTATAAGAGGCTTTTATGAAGGAATTTTGAACAGTAATAATGTTATTGAGGGAAAGCTTACACAAGCAGGACAATCAGTTGACATTAACTTATCAAAAGAAATAACTCAGAAAGAAGTGACTACAAGACCTCAGGAACCTATAAAACCATATCCGTATTATACCGAAGATGTGAAATTTGAAAATAAAGCAGCCAACGTAACTCTGGCAGGAACATTATCTCTGCCTAAAAAGGAAGGAAACTTTCCGGTTGTAATTCTAATTACAGGAAGTGGACCACAAAATAGAGATGTAGAAGGTTTAGGGCATAAAACATTCTTGGTAGTATCTGATTATTTGACTAAAAAAGGAATTGCTGTTTTACGTTTTGATGATCGTGGCGTGGGTGAGTCTACCGGAGATTTTTCGAGTGCAACAACATTTGATTTTGCCGAAGATGTTCAGGCTGGAGTTGAGTATTTAAAAACAAGAAAAGAAATTAATAAGAGTGAAATTGGTTTGATAGGACATAGTGAAGGAGGGATAATAGCCCCAATCGTCGCTGGTAATTCAAAAGATATTGATTTTATTGTTTTATTGGCCGGTCCCGGACTTAAAGGAGATAAATTGATTTTGCTGCAAAAAGAATTAATTGAGCGACAAAGCGGAATGCCTGAAGAACAAATTCAAAAAGGCCAGGAGATTTTTAGAGGTGCTTATGATATTTTATTGGCTTCTCCTTCTTTTGATGATACTTTTAAAAATAAAATTACGAGTTATTTCAAATCAAAATATCCAGGTTCCGAAAATGAAGCTATGGCGAAATACTGTGCCGATTTTATAAATAATAGTTGGTTTTATAATTTTATAAAGATGGATCCGGCTTCTTTTTTAGAAAAAGTAAAATGTCCAGTTTTAGCCCTTAATGGAGGCAAAGATTTACAGGTTCCGGCCGAAGTAAATTTAGAAGTTATAAAAAAGACTCTACTGAAATCAGGGAATAAAAAAGTGACTACTAAAATTTTGCCTGATATGAATCATTTGTTTCAGGAATGTAAAACCGGTTCGCCAAATGAATATGAGAAAATAGAACAAACATTTTCTCCAATTGCGTTAGACGAAATTTCTAGTTGGGTTTTAGTACAAACGAAATAATATAAAATTTCAGCTTAAAATTTAACCGAAAAGCTCGCAAGTAAATTAAAGACTTTGTGAGCTTTTCGGTTAAATAATTTTATCTTTTCAGTGTAAAATGACCTCTGTATTCCTTACCGTTTGAACGTGTAGCCGTAAACCAATAATCTGAAGTAGGTTCGTTTTTCCCGAGGTACGTTCCATCCCAAAAGGCGTCCTTAGTTATTTCTTTAATGAATTTTCCGTAGCGGTCAAATATTTGAATTACTGTATTAGCTGCCAGATATCCAAAATCTATTGTCCATGTATCATTATAACCATCATTATTTGGAGTGAAAAATTTAGGAAAAGGGAGTTCTTCAACTAAGTGGATGCAATTTTGATTAGTCGCTTCAAGAATATTTATAGCAACAGGAATTCTGTCGCTTTCACAATCAGCAATGGTTTGAGAGGCATAATACGTAATTCCATTCTCAAGTGGGCTTGATTCTGAAATAGTTTTAGTAGAAGAATTACTTTCAAACCATTTTATATTTTGCCCAATGATATTGATATCTTTTATTGAAGCATTCTGTTGAATACAGAAAGTTTGTCGTGAATCGGCTATTGGTTTTTGAGTGTCCTGTATTTTTACCATAATAGCAAGTCTTTTACTTTCGCAATTGTTTAATGTTTGTGAAGCATAATAGATGCGATTTTGCAATAAAGTAGTTCCCGGTAGAATAGTTCCATTCATTGCGACATCATACCATTTAATAGCTGATCCAGAGATAGTGAGATTAGTAATGGTTGCATTATCATCGATACAAAACTGTTGATTGCTATTTCCAGTGGGTAAAGCAGTATCATAAACCTGAACTAAAATTGGAGTTCTGTCACTTTCACATCCAATTGTTTGTGATACGTAATAGGTCTTGTTGTTTTGTAATAGAGTTGTACTAGGTAAAACGCCGGCCGAAAAACCGGTGTCGTACCATTTTACATTTTGCCCTTGTATTTGAATATTATTTAAAGTGGCATTCTCGCTTTTGCAAAATTGTTGATTGGCATTTCCTGTTGGAGAAGCGGGTGTGTTTACTATTGAAACTGTAATTCCAAATCGGGGGCCTTCGCAACCGTTGATAGTCTGAGAAGCATAATAGGTTTTTCCGTCAATCAAATTTGTTGTTTCGGCTAATAAGGAACCATTATGTAACAAATCATACCATTTTATGCTATTTCCATTTACTTGGATAGTAGCAATCGTTGGATTCTGACCTGTACAAAATTGTTGATTTGCATCCCCTGTTGGGGGCTGAGTACTTTGAATGATAACATTAGTTTTTTTTGTTCCATTACATACATCAGTTCCTGAAATTACACAAATGTATTCTCCGCCATTAGCTGTTGTTGTATTTATAATTGTTGGATTTTGATCTGTTGAAGCAAAACCGTTTGGTCCAGTCCAAGAATAATTTGTTCCTCCAGATGCTTTTAACTCTAATGTTTTATCAATACAAACAGGAGAATTGCTTGTTATATTTGGAATACTATTTGTGGTTGATTCTTCAAATTTCATTAGAAAATAATTATGGAATCCGATAATGTTAGATTGATAAGAACTTGCATCTGCAATACCGTTATTCTCACTTGAGATTCCGCTGACAAATATGTTATTGTTTTTGTCTAATACTATTTTTGTTGGACTATGATGTGCATCTCCTCCAATATCTGTTCCCCATATAAAATCGGCTTCTTTCGAAAATTTAGCAATGTATCGTTCAAAATGTTTATTAGATCGATATGAGCAAGCATTTGTTAATTTTGAATTAGCAAACCCAAAGTTTGTGGCACCAAAATATATTGAGTTGTTTCTGAAAACTATTGAATAAATATGATTTTCACCTAAATAACTGCCCCAAATTCTTTGTCCATTAGTATTTAATTTTGCAAAGAAACCTTTATATGAAAAAGTATTACTGCTTTCAAAACTGCCAGAAGTTGTGATGTTATTATTGCTGGCAGTTTCTCCTCCGATATAAATGTTATCTTCATCATCAACTTCCACTGCATGTATTTCGTCAATTTGTTCTCCACCGTAATATGTTGACCATATTCTTTCCCCGGTAAGAGAAAATTTGTACAAAACTCCATCCGGATGGGTAATTGGATTGTGTAATTCTTGAAACACCCCTGCTGTTGAAATATTGTTAAAACTATATGTATATCCTCCGATAATCAAGTAATTGTTTTTTACTACTATATCATTAAATATATCACGATTTTCACCTCCGACATAAGAACTCCAAATTAAATTTCCTGAAGATTCAAATTTGGTTAGAAAACCATCAATTGTATTAGAGAAAGCGGGGTCTACATTTATATGTGTTTGAAATTTACTATTTATAGCAATACCAGTTGTGCTGGTCGTAAGACCAATCATATAAATGTTATTGTTGTGATCAACATCTATCGCAAATCCAGAATCCTGATACTCGCCACCAAAATAGGTTCCCCATAACCTAACACCTGAACTATTAAATTTTACTAAAAAAGCATCTTGATAACCTCCTAAATTAGATTTATAGGATCCTGCAGTACTTATGTTAGTTTGATCTTGAGTTGTTCCCGTTACAATTACATTGTCCTGGAAATCTATTTTTATATCAGTTATACCACAATAATTTTGTCCACCATAATAAGTTCCCCATAAACGATTTCCATTAGGATCAAATTTTTCAATTATACCGTTTAAATATACTGATGATGGTATTGTTTGATGGGCGCCTGCTGAAGCATATGATGAATTTAAAGCATTTGTGCTTCCAGAGACATATGCATTTCCAAAGGAGTCAGTGCTGATGCTTGAAGGGCTAAGTACTTGGGCTGAACCAGTGTGATCTCCATAAAAAGTTCCCCAAAGTTTAGTTGGCACTGGGTCAATTACAATTGTTTTTCCATTAACTGGATCGGTTGAATCAAATCCATAAACATCTTTTTTAATTTTTCGATACCCGACAGCAATCTCCTTTTTACTATTTCCTTCTTCAATCCAGCTTGCAGGAAGTGTTTCTTCCATCTTTCCGAAGCGAACATTCATCTGAATTTTATTATCAACCAAATCAGTTTCAGCGCCATTAAACTTTAATTGAATATCAGAGATTTTACCTTTTGGATGAATTATAAAATTGTATTCGACGACTTTTTTGGGATCATTCGGAATTGTAAATACAACATCAATATCAGGGTAAATATTTTTATAAGTTATTTGTTTGAATTGATAAACACCAGTAATTCCTTCCGGTTTATTGGGAACATTATAGTAATTATCAAAATCTGTTGATTTTTGTTCTGTAATTAATTCAACTTTTGAATTTGAATTTACAAAATCAATGTCAATTCGATGAAAAATATATTCTAAATCAAACTCCGGTTTTTCTTCATTATCCTTTTCGGGAATTCGATACGGAAGTATTTTGGCTGTTTTTGGAGTTTGTCGATGAGGAGTTTTCTTAACTTCGTATACGTCATATGAAAAGCCATTTTTCTTTAATTGAACATTTAATCCGTTAGAGTTTAGTAAAAATTTTACCTCCGTATTTGGTTTTCCTTTTTGATCGATGATCTGTCCTTTATTTTCTTTAAAACCAATAGATTGGTTTTTGTTTTGTGAAAATAAGTGAAGTGTAAACAGAAAGAAAATAAAGAATAATTTATGCTTCATTGGAATGATTTGGATTTTCGCAAATGTAATTAATTATCTATAAAGGAGACTTCAAAATCGCAAGTTGAATCTTTTCCTGAAAAGTCTCTAAATATGCTGTATTTTTGCAAAAAAAATAATGCCGTCTTGAAAACGAAACTCTTCATTGTTACTCCGCCTTTTACACAACTGAATACACCGTATCCGGCAACAGCGTATATAAAAGGATTTCTGAATACCAAAAATATCGAATCGGTTCAGGCTGATTTGGGTATCGATGTGATTCTGGAATTGTTTTCGAAGAAGGGTTTAATTGATTTGTTTGATTTTTCAAGTTTCAGGTTTCAGGTTTCAGGTTCTGAAGTTTCCGATAATTCAAAACGTATTTTTGCTTTGCAGGACGAATACATCAAAACAATTGATGCTGTAATTCAGTTTTTGCAGGGAAAAAATCCAACTTTGGCTTTACAGATTTGTCAGGAAGATTTTCTACCCGAAGCTTCTCGTTTTGCACAATTAGAAGAACTCGATTGGGCTTTCGGAACAATGGGAACGCAGGATAAAGCCAAACACTTAGCTACTTTATATCTCGAGGATATCTCTGATTTTATTGTAGAATGTATTGATGAAAATTTTGGTTTTAGCCGATATGCAGAACGTTTAGGCCGAAGTGCCAATTCGTTTGATGAATTGTACGAAGCCTTACAGCAGAAACCAACCTACATCGATTCTATTTTAATTTCGATTCTAAAAGAAAAAATGGAAGTGGTAAAACCCACTTTTTTTCTAATATCTGTTCCCTTTCCTGGGAATTTGTACAGTGCTTTTCGCTGTGCTCAATGGATAAAGAAACATCATCCCGAAGTTAAAATTTCGATGGGTGGAGGCTTTCCGAATACCGAATTGCGTTCGCTTTCTGATGCTCGTGTTTTCGAATTCTTTGATTTTATCACTTTAGATGATGGTGAAGTTCCAATTGAAGAATTAATATTCAATTTAGAAAATCCAAATTCCAATTCATATAAAAGAACTTTTTTATTGGAAAACGGAGAAGTGGTCTACAAAAATAATTCGTTAAAACACGATTATAAACAAGCCTATGTAGGTACTCCGGATTATTCGGATTTACCTTTGGACAAGTACATTTCGGTAATCGAAATTGTAAATCCAATGCACAGAATGTGGAGTGACGGCCGTTGGAATAAACTTACCATGGCGCACGGCTGTTATTGGGGAAAATGTACTTTTTGTGATATTTCACTTGATTATATAAAGGTTTACGAACCGGTCGCGGCCAATTTGCTCTGCGATCGTATGGAAGATTTGATGCTGCAAACCGGGCAAAATGGTTTTCATTTTGTCGATGAAGCTGCTCCGCCGGCTTTGATGCGTGCTTTGGCGTTAGAAATTTTACGCCGAAAATTAGCTGTAACCTGGTGGACAAATATTCGATTTGAGAAAAGTTTCTCCAAGGATCTATGCCTGCTGCTGAAAGCGTCAGGATGTATTGCTGTTTCTGGTGGTCTGGAAGTGGCTTCTGATCGATTGTTAAAGCTCATTGATAAAGGAGTAACGGTAGAGCAGGTTGCAAAAGTGACCCGAAATTTTACCGAAGCTGGGATCATGGTTCATGCTTATTTGATGTACGGTTATCCAACCCAAACGGTTCAGGAAACGGTGGATAGTCTCGAAATGGTACGTCAGCTATTTGAGGCTGGAATTTTGCAGTCGGGATTTTGGCATCAATTTGCGATGACAGCTCATAGTCCGGTTGGATTGTATCCGGAAAAATTCGGTGTTACAAAGACAACTGAAGCAATAGGAACTTTTGCTAATAATGATATCGATTATACCGATTCTACAGGAATCAATCACGATAAGTTTAGTTTTGGATTAAAAAAATCACTTTTTAATTTCATGCACGGCATCTGCTTTGATTATGAATTGCAGGATTGGTTTGATTTTAAAATCCCAAAAACAAAAATAGATCCGGATTTTATTTTTAATGCCCTTGAGGAAGGAAATGATTTTAATACAAAACCAAATGCCAAAGTAGTTTGGTTAGGCGGAAAGCCTTTTGTGGAGGCTTTTACAAAATCTAAAAAAGGAAGAACCTGGGAAATGATGGCTTTTACTTTTCACGATAAAAAAGAAAGTTTCAATATTCAGACGAATAAAGAAGAAGGCGAGTGGCTGGTTGAAATTTTAAGTAAAATTGCCATTTCAAATAGCAAAAACTACACTTTTCAGGAAGTGAAAAATGATTTTGAGATAAATTTAGATGATTTTGAATTGTTTTGGTATTCCAAACCTGTTAATACTTTACGCGAATTCGGATTGTTGGTTTTATAATTCGAAAAAGGGTAAACATAACATTAATATTCTACACTAGTTCCGTCATTTGGAATCGAAACTTTGTCCAGAAGATCATTGTCCGTAAGAGCCTGTTTTAATTCAGTTCTAGTTGTGGGGCAATGATTTAAAGCCTCTAAATGATTAGCGAAAACTTTTCCGGGCGCAAGTGCGGCAAATTTTAGTATGTCATTCATTCGCATCAATAGGGGCTGACCAATATCTAACCTTGCAGTTCCGCACGCTACAATCGAAATATCGGGTTTAAATTCAATCAACACTTTTTGTACATGTTCTGTAAAAATGGTATCAGAGCTGATGTAAACCGATTTTTGATCGGGTAATTCGATATGAAAACCCATTACTTTTCCCATTAATTTTGCAATAAAACCATAACCGTGAATGGCCGGGATTCCTGTGATTTTGCCTCCAAAAAATGGCTGAGGCTCCCAATAGTTTAAGGTTTGTATGATGTTCAATCCTCTTTTTGATAAAGCATCTTCATCTTTACTGCTGCAAACAACAGGAATACTTTTTCGTCTTAAGAAAATCTCGCCTGCCTTGTCGATATGATCGGGGTGCAAATGCGTAATCAGACAAATTGTTACTTTGCTTAAAATATCTCTGCTGTTTTTAGGCAAGGCAACTAATGGGTTTCTTTTAGGTTTATAACGAAAAATGGTGAAGGGCGGAATCGTTTTTCTTTTCCCTAACATTGGATCGACCAATATGACATCGGTTTCAGTTTCTATAACTAAAGTGGCGTTGCGTAAATGATGTAATTTCATATCGGGAAAAAATTATAGATACTAAAATACAAAAAATATAAAAGAATTAAAAGAGGTAAATTACATGGTAAACCGAAATCCAATTCCATGTAAGTTTTCAATAGTAATGTCTTTTTCGTTGATTAAAATCTTACGGAGACGTGAAATAAAAACGTCCAGACTGCGTCCCATAAAATAGTCATCAGTGCCCCAAAGAGAGGTAAGAATCTGTTCTCTTTTTAAAACAGAATTTTTGTTGTCCAAAAACAATTTCAATAATTCAGCTTCACGTTGCGTAAGGCTGATTTTTTCGCTTTCATTGAAAAGAACAAAGTTGCTGGTATCAAATTGATATTTTCCAATTTCATAAATTAGTTTTTCAACGGGGATGTTTTTCTGCGAACGTTTTAGGAAAATTTCAATTTTTAAAAGTAATTCCTCAATACTAAAAGGTTTTACAAGATAATCATCGGCGCCTAAACGCAATCCTTTTATGCGATCTTCTTTTAATGTTTTGGCAGAGAGAAAGATAATTGGAATATCACTGTTGCTTTTTCTGATTTCGGTAGCCAGCTCGAAACCATCCATTTTAGGCATCATGATATCAAGGATACAAATGTCAAAATTCTCTTTTTTAAAGTTTTGCAAACCCGTTATTCCATCGCAACAATGATGTACGTCATAGTTATTTTGTTCCAGATTGTCTTTGGTTAGGAATGCGAGGGTCTCATCGTCTTCGGTATAAAGTATTTTGAATTGTTTCATTTTTTATAAGGAATTGATAAAGTTATAGTGATGCCTTTTTCTGAATTGTTTTCGGCTTTTATTTTCCAGTTATGCAAGTTGCAAATTTCTTTTACATAATACAAGCCAAGTCCAAAACCATTTACCTCATTGCTTTTTTCGTTTGGAGCGCGATAGAATTTATCAAAGATAAAAGAAATGTTCTTAGGAGAAACTCCAATTCCGTTGTCTTTAAAAGTTAGTTTTAAAACGGAATTTTCGACTGCGATTCCAATTACAATCAGCGACTTTTCGGAGCAATATTTAACCGCATTATCGAGTAAATTATAAACTAAATTTGAGAAATGAAAAACGTCAGTTTCTATTTTATACTCTTTGGAGAGCGTTTCAATTTTGACGTTTGCTTCAGGATATTTTAAAAGAATGTTCTGGATGATTTCTTCAATAATCGGAACAAGTGAAACCGCTTCTTTCTTTAATTCCAAAGGGGCATAATCTGACTTAGCAACGTTCAGGATCTTCTCAATATGACCATTAAGTTTGTGGCTTTGATTGATAATAATGTCAGTATAGGTATAGAGTTTTTTATCGTCTTTAATCGGTTTTTGCTCAATTAAGTATTTCGAGGCAATTAGAATAGAGGATAAAGGTGTTTTAAACTCATGTGTCATATTGTTGATGAAATCACGCTGCAGTTCCGAGTATTTTTTGTGCTGCAAAAGCGTAAAAATAGAGTACACATAAATCAGTAAAATAAGAATCAAAGCAATCGAAAGTATGAACCAAAATCGCATCGAACTAAACAAATAGGTCGTTTCATTTGGAAAACGTATGGCAAAATAATAAACCAAATTTTTATGTTTTGGAAAATAAACCGATTGCTTTACTTTAGTTTTTTCAGATAAAGAAATATAATTTCCATACACCATCTCGTCGCTTTGGCAATTGTACATTGCATATTCAAAATCGGTGGTGATATTCATTTTTTTAAATTCGTTTTTCAGATAAAATTCTAAAATATCAGGTTCAAAATCATTATCAATATTTACGATATAATAGTCGTTGGCAATTTTTTGAACAGGATTTTGTGCAGGAAGCTCATGATTGGTTCCTTCGTATAATTTTTTGGCTACTTCGAGTAAAGCGATATGTGCTTTTTGATTGAGTTTTTTTTGCTCCAAAGTAAAAGCCTCTTTAGTCCAAAGTAATTGTGCTACGAGTATGCTTATAATCGCTATTAATCCTAATATGATGATACTATTGAGTTTGTTGAGTTTCAAGAAAATGGTGTTTTTTAAAGGTGTAATATTAATCAAATTTATAGTTAAAAACACCAATTAACAAGTCGTTAACAAAGATTTGAAAGCGGTTAACAGCGTCTAGTTCAGTTCCGAAGTACTTTTGAAATATCATAAACCAATAAAATATTTAGCTATGAAAATGATCAAAATTTCGATGTTGTCTTTGACATTATGTTTAATGTCTTTTTCGGCGATTGCACCACTAAAGTCAATTACTTCAAAAACAAAAGTTACCGCTGTAGCTGCTTCAGCTGTGGTATGGAAAGCAGAAACTATAGATGTGGGTGAAATTCCTCAGGGGACTCCAAAAGTAATTGTTTACGAATTTAAAAATACAGGAAAAACGGCCGTTGTAATTACAAATGTACAAGGATCTTGTGGCTGTACAGCAACAGATTATACTAAAGAACCGGTTTTGCCTGGAAAATCAGCTAAAGTAACTGCAACTTATAACGCAGCGAACAAAGGTGGTTTTACAAAAACAGTTACTGTGACTACAAGTGCCGAAAGCACTCCAAAAATCCTTACTCTAAAAGGCACAGTGATTTAAATTTAGAGATTAGTTATAAAGCAGGGACTCCGGATATAATATGTCTGGAGTTTTTTTTGTTTTTATTTTAATGAAATTTAAATCTATTGTTGTCATTTCAGTGATTAAAATGGAAGTAATAATTTGTACTGAGGCTAAATCTTCAGTAAAACTTTTCTACTTTTATTGTAAAAATAATAGTTATGAAGTTTTTGTATCCTCTTGTTGCTGTTGTCATACTTTTTAGTGTTGTTTCCTGTAATAAAAAATCTGAAAAAAAGGAAGAATCGAAAAAGGCATTACAAAATGTAGTGCCGGAGCTTAAAATTAAAATTGATAGTTCGGGTATTGTTGCTTTTTATCAGGCCTATCCCAAGTTGATTAAGTTTCAGACGGACGTTTTGGCCTTGTATAAAAGGCATAATTCTACTCAGTTATGGATTGACAATAAAGGAGTTGTAGAGTTTGGGGATTTATTATTCAACAAATACAAAGGACTGGATCAGGAAGGACTGAAAGCTAATTTTCCTTATAAAGAAAAGATCAGTCCAATATTTGAGCACACTGCTGACAACAAACTATCGAAAGCCGATACCGATTTGATGATTACTAATTTATATTTCTATTACGTCAAAAAAGTATCCGGAGTAGACGAGAAGACCACAAAGTCCCTGGAATGGCTTTTACCGAGAAAAAAAGTAAACTATCAGGTATTTTCTGATTCTATTTATAATAAGGCTACAATTAGTGATGATAAGAAAAGCAAAATGTTTAGTCAGTACTATAAACTTCGCGATGCACTTCATCAATACAGAGAAATAGAGAAAAAAGGAGGATGGAAAACCATTGAAACAGAAGAAGGTTTTAAAAGCTTTAAAACAGGAGACTCTGTAGCCGCTATTGGGCAGATAAGGGCAAGACTTTATGCAACAGGTGATTTAAAGGAAAACAATAACAGTAATGTCTGTGATTCCGTTTTAATTGCAGCGGTTAAGAATTTTGAATCCCACCATGGCTTAACACCTAAAAATATAATCCTGCCAGAGCATATTGTCGAACTGAATGTGCCTGTTTCTGATAGAATCAAAACGATTATTGTCAATATGGAACGCTGTAGATGGATCGATCCGGAACTTGAAAAAGGAAAAGAATATATAGAGGTTAATATTCCTGAGTTCAGATTGTATTTAATCCGAAATGGGGAAATTGCTTTTGTATCGCCGGTAGTGGTGGGCAAAGCGATGACACAAACCGTTATTTTTAGCGGAATGATGAACAATATTGTTTTTAGTCCGTATTGGAATGTACCCACTAGTATAATCAATAAAGAGATCAAACCCGGAATGGCCAAGAACAAGAATTATCTGAGAGAGAAAAATCTTGAATGGAATAACGGCGCAGTTCGTCAGTTACCCGGAAAAAACAATTCGCTTGGTTTAGTGAAGTTTTTGTTTCCAAACTCAAATAATATTTATTTACATGATACACCTGCCAAAAGTTTGTTCGAAAGAGAAAACAGAGCTTTTAGCCACGGTTGTGTACGGGTAGGAAAACCAAGAGAGCTTGCGATCGAACTCTTGAAACAAGACCCTTCCTGGACTCCCGCACGAATCGATAAAGCCATGCATGCCGGTAAAGAAAACTGGTATACTTTAAAAAGAAAGATACCTGTTTATATTGGATACTTTACTGCCTGGGTAGATAGGGAAGGACACTTGAATTTTTATAAAGACATTTATCAGAGAGACGAAAGTCTGATAAAACTGCTGACAGAAGAATAAAAGAAGCGTTTAAAAAGATAGCAAATAGGAAATAATAGATTTAAGTTTGTTTTCTTTTTTATGATTTTCTGTACTATGATAGCAAACGTGATACTACCAAATATTTTTGGCGACAATATGGTCTTGCAGCGCAATTCCGCAGTGAAGATCTGGGGTTGGGCGAATCCAAAAGAAGAAATCACATTAGTTTCCAGTTGGGACAATCGGACTTATCAGGCGATTGTAAACCATCAGGAACAATGGGAGATTATTATTAAAACTCACGAAGCTGGTGGTCCTTACACAATTTTGATAAAAGGGAATAGTGAGGTTGTGCTTAACAATATTCTCATAGGGGAAGTTTGGCTCTGTGCCGGACAATCGAATATGGAAATGTCGGCAAGCTGGGGAATCGATAATGGAGAAGAGGAAGTGAAAAATGCTACTGAGGCTGCTATTCGCTTTTTTAATGTTCCTCAATTAACCGCCGCAAAACCGCAGTCTGCACTTTTAGGAAACTGGACACAATCGACTCCGGAAACTATGAAAGATTTTAGTGCAATAGGTTATTTCTTTGCAAGACGTTTGCGTGAGGATTTGAAAAATGTTCCTGTCGGATTGATATCTTCCAATTGGGGAGGAACCATGGCTGAAATTTGGATGCCGGAAGAAATTGTTCAGAATGATCCTATTTTAGCAGGAAATGCCAGAAAATTTAATGAGCAGGAATACGAGCCACGCCAACCCGGACGGGCCTATAACGCCATGATTCATCCAATAGTTGGATTTAAAATAGCCGGAACTATTTGGTATCAGGGAGAGTCAAATGTGGGATCTCTGATTTATGATAAAACTATGGCAGCTTTGATAGCCTCTTGGCGAGAAGTCTGGAAAGATGATTTTCCTTTTTATTATGTTCAGATTGCTCCTTATAAAACCGGAAGTAATAATTTCTTCAATGTCATTTTAAGAGATTCACAAAGAAAATTGCTCCATAAAGTTCCTAAAACCGGGATGGTCGTAATCAGTGATGTCTCAGACGTGAAAGAGATTCATCCAAAAGATAAAAAATCAGTAGGAATCCGTCTGGCGAATTTGGCTTTGGCTGAAACCTATAAAATCAAATCGAATTTGGTAAACGGACCACTCTTTAGGGATTTTATAGTAGAAGAGCATAAAATAATAGTTTCTTTCGATGCCACCGATGGATTGTATTTTAAGAATAAAAACTCCAGTCAGTTTGAAATGGCCGGAGCGGATGAAATTTTTTATCCAGCCGAAGCTTCTATACTAAAGGATCAGGTCATTTTGACCAGTAAAAAAGTGTCTAGTCCCGTAAAAATCCGTTTTGCCTGGGGAAATACAATTCAGTCTGATCTTTTCAATGAAGTGAATCTGCCTGCTTCTTGTTTTGTTACCGATTGAAAGTTGAAATGCCCAAAAAAGAAGTTTATTTTTTTTTATCTTTAAAACTATAAAATGTACACCCTTTAAATTATAATAATGAAATACAACAGATGTGGAAAAAGTGGGTTGTTGCTGCCGCAGATTTCTTTAGGATTGTGGCATAACTTCGGATCAGTAGATAATTTTGATACTGCAGAATGCATTGCTGTGGAAGCTTTTGATAAAGGAATTACACATTATGATCTGGCTAATAATTACGGACCAGTTCCTGGATCGGCGGAAACTAATTTTGGAAAGATTCTCTGGCATAATTTTCAGGGAAATTTAAGAGATGAAATTATTATTTCAACAAAGGCCGGTTATACGATGTGGGACGGACCTTATGGAGATTGGGGCTCCCGTAAATATTTGTTATCGAGCCTGGATCAGAGTTTGAAAAGAATGAAAGTCGATTATGTGGATATTTTTTATTCGCATCGCCCTGACCCGGAAACTCCAATTGAAGAAACCATGATGGCTTTAGATTATGCAGTGAGAAGCGGAAAAGCTTTGTATGTGGGAATAAGCAACTATTCGGCAGAGCAAACCAGAGTTGCGGTTGATGTTTTAAAACAATTGGGGACACCATGTTTGATTCATCAGGCAAAATATTCCATGCTGGAGCGTTGGGTAGAAAACGGTTTGCTTGATGTTCTGGAAGAAAAAGGAGTGGGCTGTATCGCCTTTTCTCCTTTGGCTCAAGGGCTTCTTACGGATAAATACCTAAACGGAATTCCAGAGAATTCCAGAGCACATAATCCAAACGGGCATTTGAAAGAAGATGAGGTTACACAGGAGCGCATTCAAAAATTAGTTCAGTTGAATGAAATTGCTAAAAATAGAAATCAGTCTCTGGCTCAAATGGCTTTATCATGGCTGCAAAAAGACAAACGAATTAGTTCGGTTTTGATCGGAGCAAGTTCTGTGCGTCAATTGAATAATAATATCGAGTGTTTGCAAAATCTTGATTTTACACAAGATGAATTAAATGCAATTGAGAAAATTTTAGCATAAGTCGGTGGCTTTTAGCCCCCCGTAAAAAGACGCACTATTGTGCGTCTTTTTTTTTGCGCCAGACTTATTAGCGCTTTAGGGAAATAGTAGGGCTAAGCATTCTTTTTACTCTTAAAAGATGAATTTCTATATGATCTTAAGCTGATCGGATATAGAAGCTCTTATTTTAGTATAGCGTATTGTGATGTTATTTTTAGTTAAGCATAGTGAAGCTTTTTTGTTTTTAGCAATAGTTATTTTAGGGTTAGAGCAGTTGTGTTTTTAGATCTATTTCTTGTTTTTTGGGATGTGTTTTTTGTAAGAATTTTTACTTTTTGAAATTGTCATTTTTCGTATGGTAGGTTTTTTATATTATTTTTTATTTTTATTTTAATTTTTGAAATACCCTATTTTTTAAAGGGTATGTTGTTTTTTAAATTTAAATTTTTGTGTTTTTTGATTGTTTTTTACTTATAATTTTGTTTTTGTCCTGTTGTTTTTGAGTGTTTTGGTTTAAATATAGTTATTGATTTTTTAAAAATGAATAACTAATAATGCCAAATAACGATTATAGGGAGGTTAATTTTTGTAATCCGTAATTCTTCTTTAAAAACAGTAGAAAAGTAGATTTGGATTCTTTTACTCATACAAAAGTTAATAAATTCGCTACTGAAAATGATGGAGTTTTGGAGGGAATAAGAGGTTTTAAAAGTGGCTTATAGTATTCAATTACCTATATAAAAGATTAACTAACCAGAATCAATTAATAACCAAAACCAATTAAAACATGAAAAAAGTATTGCACATTTTAGCCGTGATGTTAACGAGTTCTTTTGCTTTTGCCCAAGAGGAAACTGAGGCTGCGACTTCACCGGCAACCACTTGGGGAGGATCAGCAGATGCGTATTATAAATATGATTTTTCAAAACAAATGAATGGATTGACAAGTTTTACCAATTCTCAGGACTCATTCGAATTAGGAATGGCCTCCGTTCAGGCGGGACATACCTTCGGAAAAGCTTCAGTCTTTGTTGATTTAGGTTTTGGGAAGAGAGCGGGGGAGTTCTCCTATAACGAAACAACTGATAAGGATATAAATGCAAAATTTTTAATTAAACAATTATATTTTACCTATCAGGTTACCGATAAATTTAAGTTTGTTGCAGGTAGTTTCGGAACTCATATCGGGTATGAAGTACTGGATGCTATCGGGAATAAAAACTACAGCATGTCTTATGCTTTTTCTTATGGGCCTTTCTTTAATACCGGACTAAAAGCGCAATATACATCAGGCAAGTTCACTGCCATGTTTGGTATCACAAATCCAACCGACTTTAAGTCAGCCATGGATGCAGGTTCGAGTCAAAAGACATACATAGCACAAGTGGGGTACATCGGAGACACAGGTAGCGCTTATTTGAATTTTACTTCGGGTAGCAGTAATCCTGTCTCTGATGAGAATAAAACTCAAATTGATTTTGTAGCCTCTAAAACGATAACGGATGCATTTTCTTTAGGATTTAATGCTACTTATGCTAAAACAAATAATGATATTGACAGTGCATTAGATGGTGATTGGTTTGCTTTGGTAGGATATGCAAATTATGCCTTTAAACCATCATTGAGTTTGGCATATAGAATGGAATATTTCGATGCTAAAGATGCCGCGGCCAGTCTGGGTGTATTAACAGGATCGAATGTTTTTGCAAATACAGTTTCTTTGAATTATAAAGTAGGGAAATTAACGATTATTCCAGAATTAAGATACGACGCAGCTTCTCAGGATATTTTTTTAGATAAAGATGCTGCTCCAACAGGAGGATCGTTCTTCGGATTAGTCGCTACAACATACTCTTTCTAGAGATAAAGATTGATATTTTTTTTTTGAGCTGTCGAAACCTATTTTGTGTTTTGGCAGCTTTTTTATGTGAGTCTTTTTGTGTCGCACTATTCTCACAGCTTTCAGCTAAGTATTTTTACATTGTAATTTAGATTAGTTGTGTTATTTCTTTCTGGTGTATCAAAATGCAGAAATGGATACTTAGATAAACAATTGCTTCATTTTTATAAGATGTCAGGTTTATTACAATAAAAAAAATGCATTTCTAAATTTTAGAGATGCACTTTTATACTTGATTGTTATTGTATTACTGAAGCTGTTTTTTATAAATCGAATAAATAGTATCTATTGTTTTTCGATCTAAAGTTGCAGTTGTATCAGTTTGAATGTAGTGTAATTTAAACGCCATGATAGCTGCTGAAAGGTTTTTGGTATTGAATCCGATAATTCTCAGTGCGGGCTCAATTTTAAAATCAAAAGGAGCTTCCTCAAGAACTTCGTCCGGCCAGATTCCAAATCCTTTTTCAGCCAGGGTTTTCCAAGGGAATAGAGCACTTGGATCTCGTTTTCTTCCCGGAGCAATATCAGAATGTCCCAATATGTTTTGAGTAGGGATATTATAGTCTTTCTTTAATTTTGTTAAAAGCGCTACTAAACTACTAATCTGTGCTTCTGTGAAAGGTTTAAAGCCGTTATTGTCAAGTTCAATTCCGATAGAAGAAGAGTTTAAATCTGTATTTTTTCCCCAAGTTGATGCTCCTGCATGCCAGGCTCTTAGATAATCGTTTAGCATTTGAACTACTTTTCCGTTTTCAGAGATAATATAATGAGCACTTACCTGAGTTCGGGTCTTGGTAAAAGTATTGATCGTTTGCTGAAGAGAATCCTGAGCGGTATGATGAAGGATAATGAAACTTGGTTTTCTTAAGTTGAAGTTTACAGTTCCAATCCATTCGGTACTTATACCATTTAGTAAAGAAGTTGATCCTGTTTTAGATAAAGTATCTTTTACTATGCCAAGTTGTTGTGCATAAGTAGTGTCGATAACTACAGGGCTTACTACTGGAATTGGTTGGGCTTCTTTACTCGTAATTTGCCCCTCTAAAGTTTTAAGCTGCTGATCGTAAACTTTTTCGGTGTTTTTATATGGATTTGTGGAGCAAGAAGTAATAATAATTGCTAAAATCAGGTAACAAAAATGTTTTTTTGTCATGGTCAGTTGCATTTTTTTAGATGAGGTTGAAACAATTATTCCTGTGTTTTTGTTGCTTCAGAGTCTTCTTTTCCGTCTTTTGAATCTTTATCTTTTGAATCTTTTTTCTTTTTTGATTTAGAGGTTTTTTTGATCTCTTTAAAGTTATCCATGAATGCGGTATACTTTGGGATCTGATCCGGATTTAAGAAAGCAGTTATTTTTTTAGTAGTGCTTTCTCTTAATGCCTTAATCTGTTCAATTTTTTGATCCTGATTGCTACTTTCATTTTTTAATAAGATGCCTTGCTCTCTCATGCTGTCGATTAAAACATTTCCAATAGCTATAGCTTGTAATTCGTCAAGGTTTACTTCAGGTTTCATTTGTTCTACAATCTTACCAACAGTCTCTTCAACAGGTATTTCTTTTGGTTTACTGGTATTTGGCTGAGGACCTCCCATCATGCTTCTGTCCATACCCATTCCGCCACCTCTTCCGTAGCCATTGCCGTAACCGCCACCACCACCACCGTAACCATTATTGTAGCCATTTCCGTACTGAGCTGAAACAGAGTTAAAGCACAATAACGCGAAAAACAAAATAAATAAAGATTGTATAGGTTTCATAAAAATGTATTTATTAAAAATTGTTTAGCGTAAATTTAAGCAGGTTCTCCGTATAAATCAAATTCTGTTGCTTCTATTATTCTTATATTAACAAATTCTCCGGTTTTTACATAATGTTTAGACGCATCAATCAAAACTTCATTATCAACATCAGGGCTGTCAAACTCCGTTCTGCCGACAAAATGGGCGCCTTCTTTTCTGTCAATAATACATTTGAAAACCTGTCCAATTTTTTCTTGGTTTAAATCCCATGAAATTTGTGACTGTAGTTCCATTATTTCATTTGCTCGGGCTTGTTTTACATCGTCCGGAACATTGTCTTCCAATAAATAAGCATGAGTGTTTTCTTCGTGAGAATAAGCGAAACAACCCATTCTATCAAATTTCATTTCCTGAACAAAATCTTTCAAAATCTCAAAATCTTCCTGAGTCTCACCAGGATATCCAACAATTAAGGTAGTTCTAATTGCCATTCCCGGAACTGCAGCACGGAAATCTTTTAATAATTGTGTCGTTTTCGCCTGAGTAGTACCACGACGCATCGATTTTAAAATCGAATCAGAAATATGTTGTAACGGTATGTCTATATAATTACAGATTTTAGGCTCGCGTTTCATTAATTCTAAAACGTCCATTGGGAAACCTGTAGGATAAGCATAATGAAGACGAATCCATTCTATGCCTTCAACATTGGCTAATGCTTCCAGAAGTTCGGCAAGATTTCGTTTTTTATAAAGATCAAGACCATAATACGTTAAATCCTGAGCAATTAGAATTAATTCTTTAACGCCATTTTTTGCTAAACCTTGAGCTTCTTTAACCAGTTTTTCAATAGGTTGAGAAACATGCGAACCTCTCATTAACGGAATAGCACAGAAACTGCAAGGTCTGTCGCAGCCCTCCGCAATTTTCAAATAAGCATAATTCTTTGGAGTTGTAGTTAAACGCTCTCCTAGTAGCTCGTGTTTATAGTCGGCACCAAGAGCTTTAAGCAGCTGAGGTAATTCAGTTGTACCAAAGTATTGATCAACATTAGGGATTTCCTTTTCTAAATCCGGTCTGTAACGTTCAGACAAACATCCGGTAACGAAAACTTTATCTACTAATCCTTTGTCTTTTTTATCAGCATATTCCAAAATCATGTTTACCGACTCGGCTTTTGCATTGTCAATAAAACCGCAGGTGTTGATCACAATAATGTTTCCTTCTTCTTTAGCAGGTGCTTCGTGTTGTACTTCCTTGCCATTAGCACGAAGTTGTCCCATTAGCACTTCACTGTCATATACATTTTTCGAACACCCAAGAGTGATTACGTTAATTTTGTTCTTTTTTAAAGACTTGGTTCTCATACTTTTATAAATTGGAGTGCAAAATTACACTTTTTTATTCAAACACCGCTTGTTTCCTTTTCTTTTAGGTGATTTTTATGAAGCTTATCCTGCTGTTTGCTATATCTTTTGTGTCCGTTGCGGCAGAGACAAAAGGATGTCGCTTCCATCAGGGCTAAAAAAAATCCGTCAAGTAAGAGCCTGACGGAGATTTTAATTTATTCTATTTATTTTTAATTACAATTCAAATAATAAAGTAAGTGTTACATTGTTTAATTTAGAATTGATTTTTGCTCCGTTTGTGAATCCGGTTGCAAAAAATCCCTGATTCGATTTTCTTTCTAAATAAGAATAGGCTAAATCGACTTTAGTGCTTCCAAAATTATATCCTAAACCACCTGAGTAACTGTTTAAGTCTCCAATCGTAGTTCCGTCTTTGTATGGGCTCTCTTCAAAACGGTATCCGCCGCGCAGGCTTAATTGTTTTATTTTATATTCGGCACCTACTCTTAGTTCACCGGCATTGGTCAATTGATTGCTTAGTTGATTGTTGATTCCTGTAAAATCACGGCCGGGTTTGTATTTGGTATTGCTATAGTCTTTAATGGCGTAGTCTATACTGATTAATCCGGATTTTCCAAATACATAAGCGGCACTGAAAGTGGTTTTTCCCGGTGTTTGTAAGGTGTAGCGTTCGTAAATATTAACGACATCAGGATTAACAGATTTATTAATAGGTTGTCCGCCTGTTGCTCGTATTGTTGTGTATAAGCTTTGTGAAAGTTCATCGTAAAGTTCGTACCAGGTGTTGGATTCGTAAGCCAGTCCAAGTCGGAATTCTTTAGTGACTTTGGCGATAGCTCCAAGTTGAAAAGAGAAGCCATTTCCGTAGGTGTAAAGGTTGTTGTTGAAGCGTAAACTTGATATCGTTGGGGTTGATTGCGGTGGGTTGTCATTGTCTTCGTAAAAACTACTGGATCTTCTGTAATCCGTGATATGCACATTTAGATTAGCGCCTAAATAAAGTCTGTCTTTGTAGGAAGTTGCTATGTTGAAGCTTAATTTACTATTGTATCCGCTCGTGAAAATTTCATTTTCTTGGTAATAATTTCCTTTTCCCGGGGTATTTCCTGCAGGTACATTTGTGGTGTATGTACTGTTCGGGTTATTCGGGTCAGAAGCGTTTATGACGAATCCCTGGTAGCCCAGCATGGCTTGTTGAGCAGAGAATCCCGATAGATTTCGGTATTGACCATTTGGTAAGTTCGAGCCTAAATAGCGATAAAGGTCGCTAATTGATTCGTTATTTGCCAGGTTTACGAATTCTTGTGGCACTGGTGCTCCTCCGTTTCCGTTATTAGCATAAGATAAAAAATAACTGTCAATAGAATTTGTTGGGTTTGTTCCTATTGAGACAATTCTGTTGTTGAAGTTATTGGTGTTTTCGTAAGAAGCTCCAATAGCAATCTTTTTCCAGTTGTTGCTTGGGTTGTGATCGTGAAAAACAAAAACAGCACCCGCCTGATTTAGGGTAAAAGAATTTTTGCTATCGCTAATTTCTGTTTCAAAATAGTTTGAATTGTTTTTGATGTTTTGATTGCTAAAACTTACTCCAACCTGATTATTAGAGAATATTGCCGATCCTGCAGGGTTTACGGAAATAGCTGAAAAATCTCCTCCAACAGCTCCAAAAGCACCACTCATGGCTCTAAATCTTGCAGTTCCGGTTAAATTGTCTTGCGCATAACGTACAGCATCTGATACTTCCTGAGAATGTGAGACGCTGGCAGTTAGTCCTGTAATAAGTAGGAATAATATTTTTTTCATTTGGATAGTTTTTAGTATGATTTTGTGATTAACGAAAGAGACGATTATCTTCTTCCGCCTCCTCCGCCACTGTATGATCTTCCGCCACCGCCGCCACCGCCAGATGATCTCATACTTCCGCCTCCGCTATTCATAGAACGGGATGGGCTAGGAGAATAGCTTCTTGTTGGTGCTGAATTATTGTTGTTGTAATTGTAGCTTCTGGTAGGATAATTGCTACTTGATCTTCTGTTGCTGTAATCAGTACTGTTGTATTGGCTGGCGTTTCCTCTGTTTGTAAATGTTGGAGAAGAATTGTTGTATGTTCTTCCGTTTACTGATGAACTTGAATTTCTTCTTGAATCAGAGAAGTCACTTCTGTTTGTGCTATAGCTTCTGTTTGAGTTAAAGCTTCGGTTGGTGTTAGTGTAGTTTCTATTAGAGCTATAACTTCTGTTGGTGTTGTTGTAGCCTCTATTTGTAGTGAAATTTCTGTCAGAGGAATAGTTTCTTCCTCCGTAATAAGCAGCAGATCCTCTTCTTCCGTAGTTGTAAGAATAGTTGTTGTATCTGAAGCCTGATCCCCAGTGGCCTGACCCCCAGTAACCAGGGTAACCCCATCCCGGATATCCCCATCCTGGTCCCCAATAGTTAGGATAGCCCCAGTATCCTCCGCCCCATCCGTAGCCCCATCCATAATATGGATATCCGAAACCAAGTCCGAAACCAAGTGACCATGAAGGGTTTGAATAAACGTTTACGGCAACTTCTGTATTGGCGCTTCCCCAAGCTGGGTAAGAGTTAGTGGCTTGTGTGCTGTCGTTTACGGCATAATTTCCGTAATTGTCAACATCTGTGAAAATTTCAGTTGACTGATTATCGTCTTGTAACGATCTAAAATAGTCTTTATATTGATTATTTGTGCTGTTTGTTTGAGCATACGTTCTTGGTGAACCTCCATAAACTCCATCATTATCATGATAAGAAGTATTTTGGTAAGAACCACACGATGCCAATAGAAAACTCAATAATCCAATTAAGTAAAAATGACTTGAGTTTTGGCGGAGAGAAATAGAAGTTTTCATATCTGTGGTGTTTTTTATTGTTGCACATTACAAAAATAGTTAGTTTTGTCAAACTATTTAGTTAAAATTATTAAAACAAAATTTGTGCCAAACTATTCGATATGAGTAAGAACCTCACTACAAGATCAGAAGATTATTCAAAATGGTATAACGAGCTGGTTGTAAAGGCAGATCTAGCCGAAAATTCAGGAGTTAGAGGATGTATGGTTATTAAGCCGTACGGATATGCTATTTGGGAAAAAATGCAGGCGGAATTGGATCGAATGTTTAAAGAAACAGGACATCAAAATGCATACTTCCCTTTATTTGTGCCTAAAAGCATGTTTGAAGCAGAAGAAAAAAATGCTGAAGGATTTGCAAAAGAATGTGCTATTGTAACGCACTATAGACTAAAAAATGATCCGGATAAACCCGGAAAGCTAATGGTGGATCCGAACGCTAAATTAGAGGAAGAGCTTATTGTTCGTCCAACAAGTGAGGCGATTATTTGGTCTACCTATAAAGGATGGGTGCAGTCATATAGAGATTTGCCTTTGTTGATTAATCAGTGGGCGAATGTGGTACGTTGGGAAATGCGTACGCGTTTGTTTTTAAGAACTGCTGAGTTTTTATGGCAGGAAGGGCATACGGCACATGCTACGAAAGCGGAGGCATTAGAAGAATCTGAAAAGATGATGAATGTTTATGCTGATTTTGTTCAGGATTTTATGGCAATTCCGGTTGTTAAAGGTATAAAAACTGAGACAGAGCGTTTTGCGGGAGCTGATGAAACCTATTGTATTGAAGCTTTGATGCAGGATGGTAAAGCGTTGCAGGCTGGAACATCGCACTTTTTAGGTCAAAACTTTGCTAAAGCTTTTGATGTGAAGTTTGCAAATGCTGAAGGGAAACAAGAACATGTGTGGGGAACCTCTTGGGGGGTTTCTACTCGTTTAATGGGGGCTTTGGTTATGACGCATTCTGATGATCAGGGGTTGGTATTGCCTCCAAATTTAGCGCCAATACAAGTTGTAATTGTACCTATTTATAAAACAGATGAGCAATTTGCTGAAATTACAGCTGCAGTAAATGATTTAACGGCTAAGCTTAAGAAATTAAGAGTGTCTGTTAAATATGATGACAGAACAACTCAAAAACCAGGATTTAAATTTGCTGAATGGGAGTTGAAAGGTGTCCCTGTTAGAATTGCTGTTGGGCCAAAAGATTTAGAAAACGGAACTTTTGAAGTTGCAAGACGTGATACATTGACAAAAGAAACGGTTTCTGGTGAAGGAATTGTTACTTATATAAATGACCTGTTAGAGCAGATTCAGACTGATTTATTTAACAAAGCGTTAGGCTATCGCGATACTCATATTACGGAAGTGAATAGTTTTGAGGAATTTAAAGAGGTTTTAGATGGTAAAGCAGGGTTTGTATCAGCTCATTGGGATGGTACTGCTGAGACTGAAGAAAAAATAAAAGACTTGACAAAAGCGACAATTCGTTGTATTCCTTTGAATGGTAAAGAAGAGGCGGGAACCTGTGTGTTTACTGGTAATCCTTCCTCAAAAAGAGTGTTGTTTGCAAAGGCATATTAATTTTTTTTAATTTTTTTTGCATCAGGTATTGTACATCTTAAAAATAGTTGTATTTTTGCATCCGCATTAGAGAAGCAGGCCCGTTCGTCTATCGGTTAGGACGCATGGTTTTCATCCATGTAAGAGCGGTTCGATTCCGCTACGGGCTACTACTTTTACTGCGAAATTGTTCTTTAAATTATGAGAATTAAAATGGCCCGTTCGTCTATCGGTTAGGACGCATGGTTTTCATCCATGTAAGAGCGGTTCGATTCCGCTACGGGCTACAATAATACCTCTATTTAAGTATAGAAAAACTTAGAACGATAATGGTCTGTTCGTCTAGGGGTTAGGACTCCAGGCTTTCGTCCTGGTAACAGGGGTTCGATTCCCTTACAGACTACAAAATTAGTTGTAAATAAGTTTTGTAAAATAAAAATTGGTGTCTCGATTTTTGTTTTATTAGTTAAAACCAAAGTGATTGTTTTGCAATTGTGGGAGGTTTTTCTTTTTTAACTAGTATTTATAATAATTATTACATCTAAAATTAAAACAAAATGGCAAATCATAAGTCAGCATTAAAAAGAATCAGAAGTAACGAAAAAAGAAGAGTTCTTAACAGATACCAACATAAAACTACTCGTAACGCTATTAAAGCATTAAGATTAGCTACTGATAAATCTGATGCATCTTCTAAATTATCAACTGTAATTTCTATGATTGATAAATTAGCTAAAAAGAACATCATTCATGATAATAAAGCTTCTAACTTGAAGTCTAAATTAACTAAACATGTTGCTAAATTGTAATTAATTGCAATTTCCTAAAAATATAAAAGTCCTCTTTGAGGACTTTTTTTTGTTTGTAATATTCAGGTAATTTTTAAAGTAAAAAATCTAAATTCCAATAGTGCTTGATTGTGGTTTGGGATTTGAGATTTGGAGTTTAGAATTTAGAATTTAGAATTCCAGGGTTAGATTCCGATTTTCTTTTTAAGATATTCCAGCATAGGCTGGGTAATTGGTTTTGAAAGAAAATCAATTATAATGGGGTATTTTTTAGCTTTGGCTAGATCATCTGGGTCAATAGTGGAAGAAAGTACAATTACACTTGCGGTATTGAATTCTTTGTAAGCCGGAGAGGTAAAGTGATCTAGGAATTCCCAACCGCCCATTACAGGCATGTTTAAGTCTAAAAAAATCAATTCCGGTTTTTTGTTTGCTTTGTTTTTATTGTTGGTGTATTTAAGTGTGTTGAAATGGTGCAATGCTTCTTCTCCATTTTGAGCTGTGATAATTTCGTTGGAGAATGATGACTTCGAAATTACTTTTTTGCATAACATCAACGTGATTGGATCATCGTCAATACATAAAATTTGCTCGAGCATATGAGTTAGTTTTTGAATGTTATTGTAAATGTGGTGCCTTTGTTGACTTCGCTATCAATGCTGATTGTTCCTCCCATCGTCTCAACTTGTGATTTTACAAGATATAAGCCGAGACCTTTGCTGTCGGGGTAGTTGTGGAATCGTTGGTATAGCCCAAAGACTTTATCGCGGTTTCTTTCTAGGTCAATTCCAATTCCGTTGTCTTTGAAAGTTAGAATTGCTTTGTGGTCGATTTGTTCTGCTGTAATGGATATTTTTAGTTTTCTATTTTCTGATTTGTATTTTATCGAATTAGTTAGTAGGTTTAGTAAAATGCTTTCGATATAAGCTTTGTTTGTGTTTAGCAGCGGGACTTTGTCGAATTTGAGTTTTATGATTGGTTTGTGTAGTTCGATTTGGAAAGAAAGCTGGCTAAATACGTTTTCGAAAACTTCTTGTAGAGAGACTTCTTCTTTTTGCATTGAAGGATTGTCTTTGATGATAATGACTTTTACCAGGTCATTGATAGTTTCGTTTAATAAATGCGTTGATTTGGTAAATCCGGTTAGGATTTCTTCAAGTTCTTCGTTCTCGATAGGGATGTCTTCAATAAGATTTAAGAGTCCGATTAAGTTGGATAACGGCGCACGTAAATTGTGTGAAGTAATGTAGGAAAATTGCTTTAGGTCTTTGTTGTTTTGAGTTAATTCACGAATTAGGTGTTCTTTTTCTGTTTCTAGTTTCTTTTCGTCTGTAATGTCTCTTTGTATGGAAATCCAGTGTGAAATTATGCCTTCGGTATTAAAAATAGGAATCATTGAAAATCGTACCCAATATTCCTCTTTTGATTTGGTGTAGGTAATAGTTTCGATTAAGCACTCCTCTTCGTTTTTTATAGCTTTTAAGAGTTTTTTTAATTCTTCTGAATCTGACTTTGGTCCTTTGAAAATATTAGGTGATTTTCCTATTATTTCATTTGATAAATATCCTGACATTTGTGAAAAAGCAGGGTTTACATAGACAATTTTAGGTATTTTTCGATCTGTTGAATTGGCTTCTGTTATTAATATTGAGTCTTTAGATTGTGTAATTACTGTTTCTAAAAGTCTTAAACGCTGTTCTTCTTCCTTTTGTTTAGTGATATCTTGAATGGCTCCGATCATTCGTATAGCTCTTCCGTTTTCATCCTTGAGTAAAAAACCTCTGTCTAAAACGTATTTGTAGCTCCCGTCTGCGCATTTAAAACGGTACTGGTCTTGCCATTTTTCCGTTTTTTGTTCAATAAAAGAGTATAGTTTGATAGACATTCGGATGCTGTCTTCGGGATGTATTTTGTCAAACCACCATTTAGATGTTTTTCCAACTTCTTTCGGATTGTATCCGAAAACGCTTTCTATTCCTTTGTTCCAGTTTATGCTGTCTTCCTGGATTTTCCAGTCCCAAATTGTGTCACTTGTTGCTTTAGCAACAATATCATATTTTTCGTTTGATTCTTTTATTTCTTCGTTTGTTTCTTTTAGTTTTTTGAAAATTGTAATGCTTTTTTTTTCATTTTTAGAAAGTATGTATTTGAAAAACAAGGCTGTAGTTAAAATGAAGAAAATGTCCTTTAAGAAAAAAGCAGTATAATAATCGGTCTTTGAAAAGTAAGTTGTGAGTAATTTATGACAGATGATTGCCACAAATAACGATATGATAATATAAACTAGAGTAATTTGTAGAGTTTTACTTTTCATCACTCAAATATAGTTAATTTAACTATAATTAAACAATAAGAAAAGTTCAATTTAGACTTAAATTTACATTGTTTTTGGGGAACTAATTACTTGTCTCTACGCAAACTATCGCAGAAACGTTTTTTATATCAAAATAAAGTGTACCTTTGCACCCATTAAAAATCACAGATGGAATCTATTAGAAACATTGCAATTATTGCCCACGTCGATCACGGTAAAACCACTTTGGTTGATAAAATTATGTATCACTGTCAATTATTTCGTGACAACGAAAACACAGGTGATTTAATTCTTGATAATAACGATTTAGAGCGTGAGAGAGGTATTACTATTACTTCAAAGAACGTATCGGTTCAATATAAAGGAACAAAGATCAATATTATTGACACTCCTGGCCACGCGGATTTTGGAGGTGAAGTAGAACGTGTATTGAACATGGCCGATGGTGTATGTTTGCTAGTGGATGCTTTTGAAGGTCCAATGCCACAAACTCGTTTCGTATTACAAAAAGCGATTGACTTAGGACTTAAGCCTTGCGTAGTTATCAATAAAGTTGATAAAGAAAACTGTACTCCGGAAGAAGTTCATGAAAAAGTTTTTGACTTAATGTTTGAATTAGGAGCTACTGAGGAACAATTGGATTTTCCAACTGTTTATGGTTCTGCTAAAAACAACTGGATGTCTGACGATTGGAAAAACCAAACGGAAAACATCGAGCCTTTATTAGACATGGTTTTAAATAATGTACCTGCTCCTAAAGTGTCAGAAGGTACTCCACAAATGTTGATTACATCTTTAGATTTCTCTGCTTTTACCGGGCGTATCGCTATTGGTCGTTTAGAGAGAGGTGTTTTGAAAGAAGGTATGCCGATCTCTTTAGTAAAAAGAGATGGTGCTGTAACGAAATCAAGAATTAAAGAATTACACACTTTTGAAGGTCTTGGACGTAAAAAAGTTGCGGAAGTAATTGCAGGAGATATTTGTGCTATAGTTGGTGTTGAAGGTTTTGAAATTGGTGACACTATTGCAGATCACGAAAACCCTGAAGGTTTAGCTTCTATTGCTATTGATGAGCCTACAATGAGTATGTTGTTTACAATCAATGACTCACCTTTCTTTGGTAAAGAAGGTAAATTTGTAACTTCTCGTCATATTAGAGAAAGATTGACAAAAGAATTAGAGAAAAACTTAGCGATGAAGTTAGGTGAAACTGATTCTGCAGATAAATTCATGGTTTTTGGCCGTGGAGTACTTCACTTATCTGTTCTTATTGAGACAATGAGAAGAGAGGGTTATGAGTTGCAAATTGGTCAGCCACAAGTTATTATCAAAGAAATTGATGGTAAAAAATGTGAGCCAATTGAGGAATTAACAATCGATTTGCCAGAAAATCTTTCAGGTAGAGCAGTTGAGTTCGTAACACTTCGTAAAGGTGAAATGTTAAGTATGGAGACTAAGGGCGAGCGTATGATCATTAAATTTAATATTCCATCACGTGGAATTATTGGTTTAAGAAATCAATTGCTTACGGCTACTGCCGGTGAAGCTATTATGTCGCACCGTTTTATTGGATATGAGCCTTTCAAAGGAGAAATTGCCGGACGTAACAAAGGTTCATTAATTTCTATGGAAAAAGGAAAAGCTATTCCTTATTCTATCGATAAATTGCAAGATCGTGGTAAGTTTTTTGTTGAGCCAAATGCCGAAATTTACGAAGGGCAAGTAATTGGTGAAAACTCTCGTGGTGATGATATGTGTGTAAACGTAACTAAAGAGAAAAAACAATCTAACGTTCGTTCTTCTGGAAATGATGAAAAAGCGAGAATTATTCCTCCAATCATTTTCTCATTAGAGGAAGCATTAGAGTACATTCAGAAAGATGAGTATGTAGAGGTTACTCCAAAGTCTATTCGTCTTAGAAAGATTTATTTGACTGAAACGGATAGAAAAAGATTTAAAATCTAATTTATCCTGTAAATAATAAAAAAGCCATTCGATACTTCGAATGGCTTTTTTATTGCTCAATATTTTGGGTGAAACGGGTATTTCGAATACCCAATCGGAAGTTGTGTAATTTATCTTTTTAAGCTAAAATGGCCTTTTACAACTCTTCCATTAGCAAATTGGATGTTAAACCAATAATCATCTGATGGCAGTTGCTGGTTGTTAAAAGAGCCGTTCCAGCCCAGCATATTATTTTTATCCATTTGTTTGAGTAGCTTTCCATAACGATCAAATATGAATATTTTATAATCAGGAAGCTGATCGGAGTTTGTTATAATCCATAAATCATTATAACCATCGTCGTTTGGAGTGAAAAAGCGAGGGTAGTCTACAATATATACCTGAAATAAATTAGATAATCCGCAACCGTTTTTGTCTCTTGCGACAGTATTGTAAATTCCGGGTCTGACATTGGTGAATAACGGATTGTCCTGAAAAACACTTCCGTCTAATGAAAATTCATAGTTACCAACTCCTGTATATTGAATTAAGACAGAATTTTGATCACCGGAGAAATCTTTTACAGATGCACCAGTTATAGCTGCAGGTTCTGAAAGTATTACTTTGAATTTTTTGGTTTTTTCACAACCGTCTGCATTTTTTACAAGCACTGAATAATTACCCTCTGTGCTTACAGTAATGGAGTTTGAGGTATCTCCGGTGCTCCATAAATAGCTGGCAAAGCCGCTGGCAGCAGTTAAGGTAATCGGTTCCTCTTTACATAAGTATTTTGATTCCTCTTCGAAGTTAGGCGGATCGAAAGTATTTACAACAAGGGTAATGGGAAGTATATCGTAACAATCTGGTCCATTTGTGGCTTTTACATAAATTATTTGAGTAAAAGCAGTAGTGTTTTTAAAGATATTTGGTAGTGCATTTGTGTCAGATAAAGCATCGTTGGTGTTTAAAAAGTAGCTAAAAGTTAAGCCCGATGGTAAACCTGTAGCAATTAGAGGCGTAACTTCGGTATTAAGATCAAATTGGGATAGGCCGTCTTGTTTTTCATCTTTGTCACAAGTGGTGAAAGGATTTTGACTGGCAATTGGAGTGTTGGAAATTTGCAATGTTACTTCTGGAAATTTAGCGCAGCCGTATTGATTTTCAAGTCTGACAAAAATAACTTGATTTTGGGATTTATTACGGTATTTTTCTGGTGCCAGAATTGCATTGGTTTTAGCTTGCGCATCTGCTAATGATTCGTAGTATCCTTTGTTCAGTGTTTCGGCAACATTATTTTTAATGAGATTGGCAACTTTTGTAAGGTTGAAGATTGATACGTTGTCTGCATCATCATCACATTGCGTTAATGAAGTATTGGTTGATAAAATTTCCGGTGTAAACTCAATTTTAATTTGCCCGGTGGCAACGCATGTCGTGCCATCTCGAGTGGCTTCTACTTTATAATTCCCTGTAGCTGTTGCGGTATATCTAGAGCCAGTTTCTATAGGAGAAACTTCTACATAATTGTTGGGAGTGTTTTCTTTTAACCATTTAAAAGTGTAGAGACTATCGTCAAGATGTGTTTCTAATACAATGCCTTCACCAAAACAGGCGGGGTTCTTATCGGCAATTGTTCTGTCTGCTCCAAAATTTATATTCGAGGTAAAACTTCCGGCTTCTATAAAAACAGCAGAGTTGTATTGTCCCGTTTCATCATCGGCAATTACCAGTTTTAAGTGATATTTTTTACCTGGTACAACTTGCGAATGAGCATTCATAATAACAGTTTGTCCTGCGTAATTTATAGGGCTGTTGACGGTATTATAGCCATTGAAGAATTTTTCATTTAAAGGTGCACAGCCGTCTTCGTTTACACCATTTGCCAAGTAAGGCTCAATTTTGGGATGGACAGTTGTAGATGAAACAGGTATTGTAGTGTTAGGTAAAATGGCTAAGTTTTTATAGGGATCACTTGTGTTTGCTTCTTTTATTAGAAAAGCAAATCCATCTGAGTATTGACACGGATAATATATCTGATATTCGTTTGATGCAAAAATATAATTGAAACTGATAGAGTTGGTTAGCGCAACAAAATCAAATTCAAGGACTGTTGCCTGCTGACTTTCCGTATTGTTTAATGCCTGATTTAAGTCTGTGTCACCTGGCCAGCTATCGTTGATAATTCCAATAGAGCTTGATCTTATAAATGGCCCCGCAGCATTTTTACTTGGTGATGTACTTAAAACAATACCTGCTGAAAATGGAAAACTACCACCTCCTGAATTAAAATATGCATAACTTTTACCCGTATTTGCCGGGTTTCCGGTTGCATTAACAGCGCTAATATCAATACAAGTGCTGTTTATTAAAATGTTTTTTGCTAAATCTTCGGGAGTTCTGGAATCGTCTACAGTAATATTCTGCGCTTCTATCTTTACAGATAACAAGCACAGAAAAAATACTAGCGATAAGGCTTTAAAGTAGTTCATAGTATAGCAAATATACTATAAATCTCTTTTCTTTAATAGTTTGTATGAAAAGTAAACAAATAAGAATGTCCAGATTAAAACGATTAAAATTGAGGTATAGTGTACACCATAATCTTTAGTGCTTTCAACGCCTATTTGTGTTCCGATAGATCTGATTACCGATAACCTTGTAAAAGGCTCAATAATTAGGTTTGACATGGCTTCTAGCGGGAAAAATTTCATTATGGTGTAACTAGTTTGGCTTTCTGGAAAAATCTGAAAGATCAAAAGGCCTTTTACAATTCCTTCAATAATACTCCATACTAGAAGAAAACCTAAAGCAAAAGCAGAGCGTTTTACCAGAATCCCCAAAAACAAACAAAATGCGAAGAAACCGGAGAGTTTTACGAAAAAGGCAAGAAGGTAATCTAAATCCATAAAAATAACGTCAAACTCAGTATACGATGAAAAGCAAAATCCAAGAATCAAACTCATTATAAAAACAAAAATAGTCGAACCTAATGCAAACAATATGACTGTCAGGAATTTTGATAAAATGAATTCTTTTTTGCTTAAACCGTCAATTAAGTTTTGTTTTAAAGTGCCGTAACTGTATTCATTGGCCATCATCGAAACAATGACTATTGCCAGGAAAAGTTTAAGTAAAGCAGCTATATAGGTATTAAAATGCCAGATAAATGGGAAGTTAAAGATACCCATTTCTGCCGCATGAAATTTGAATGGACCTATGTCAAATTTTATTGAGGCTATTAAAGCAATAAACGAAAGCAGTACGAAATAGGTTAAAGTCAGGATACGGCTGGCTTTGTTTTTCCAGATTTTTTGTAGTTCTATAGAGATTAGTCTGTTCATGGTCTAGTTGTTTTGGATAGTGGCGTTCTGGGTTAATTCTAAAAATTGTGCTTCTAAACTGTTTTTGCGTTTTACCAAATGACTTAAAGCAATATTTTTAGAAAATAAAAAGAGATTGAGTTCTGAGGCTGATAATTCAGAGTGGAGATAGACTAGAACTTTGCCGTCTTCTTCTGTGATTTTTTCTACTGCCGGATGAGTTTCCAGAATGGTTTTTAGTGCCAGATTATCATTCGCCTGAAGTTCAAAGAAACCTTCGTTTGCAGACATACCATCTACTGAGCCGGAGTATAAAATTTCTCCTTTTCGTAAAACAATTACATGTGAACATACTTTTTCGACTTCATCCAGTAAGTGAGAGGCTAATAAAATAGTCGTTCCCTGTGACGCAATTTTTCTGATAATATCCCTGATCTGATGAATCCCCTGTGGATCTAAACCATTTGTTGGTTCGTCCAGAATTAAAATTTCAGGATCATTTAACAATGCTGAAGCAATGGCCAGACGTTGTTTCATTCCTAACGAGAAAGTACTGAACTTACTGTCTTTTCTTTCGGATAAGCCTACTAAATCAAGTTTCTCATTAATTTTTGAATAATTGATGCTTTTTATTTTGCAAACCAGTTTCAGATTTTCTTCCGCAGTCATGTACGGGTAAAAGTTGGGTCTTTCGATAATCGCGCCTACTTTTTTTAGTGCTTCATGCGTTTGTACTTTTCCTCCAAACCAGCTGTAGTTTCCGGATGTTCTGTTAACTACATTCAGAACAATTCCTAAAGTGGTTGATTTGCCGCTGCCGTTTGGGCCTAAGATGCCATAAACGTGGCCTTTTTGTATTTCAAAAGATACATTTTTTAAGGCTTGAATGCGCCCGTATCTCTTGTGAAGATTTTCAATAGTAAGTATGGTTTCCAAATTTATTTCGGTTTTAGTTTTATGTATGACGATTCAACTTGTATATTGTTACGTTAAATTTATTTTTATCAGGCTATTCATGTAAATTTGTAATAAAGATATTCAAAAAAATGAGCGAACCTTTAATGGTTTTAAAAAAACCATCCTATCCTTTAATGCCATCTCTGCTAAGCTATTTAGAGCGATACGAACGTATTTCGAAAGTATCTGTGTTCTATGATGATTTATTGCGATTTACGGGTTCTGTAAATGTTTATGATAAAAACGAAACGGATACTTTGTGGATTAGGGTGTATTACAATGAATTTGAGCGAAATGAAATCGATCTGAATCTTAAAAAAATATATTCGCTTTTACATTCTGATGGAAATAACGAGATTATTCAGTATTTAAATATTGACGCAATTGATTACTGTACCTTTGGAAATTCTAAACCTTTTCGAATAAAAGTCCGTAATATTCTCAATGATAATTATGTACATTTTTATATCAAAAAAGCGGATGCTTCAAGAATTTATGGATTGGAGCTGGAAGATATTCTCTCCCCTGACAAGATCAATTTTTTAGTTTTTAAGGATACTTTAATTGAAGAGCACATCATCGGGATCCCGGGCGATGTTTTTATGGATACTTTATTAGATAGTTGTACAGAAATGGAAAAGTCACAAATTGCAAAAGAGTTTGTGAAGTTCAACGAACGTTGTATGATTAGGCTTTTGGGTGACATGCGTGCTTATAATTATGTGATTGTTCCCATTCATGACTTCGATCAGGTAGTTTATAAAATCCGTCCAATTGATTTTGATCAGCAATGTTATGAAGGGAATTTTAAAGTGTATCGTCCGCAGTTTTTCAAAGAAAATTATCCGATGATCAAATTGATTAAAGAAAAATTGGAGGACCGGTCAATTATTCAGTACAAGGATGAGGAAAGAGCGATTTTGGCGAAACGTATCCATTCTGCCGAAACCAGAATCAAAAAACTGCTGAACATCATGTGTCACGATACGATTTCGACAGAAGAGCATCTGAATCAACTAAAAATGGAATTGTACCGTTATACCAATGATATGAAGTTCAAGAATGCTAAATCTATGGGGCATATTATGTTTGCTGCTTTTGAATTTATTACACGCAATTTTAAAAATACACACCTACTTTAAATACCGCACTCAATAAAAATCTTTTGTGGTTAGCACATTTTAGTTAGGTTAAATTAAAAGAAGATATTATGAAAAAGTTTTTTTTACTCGGGGCTTCTATAGCCTTACTGGCTTGTCAGCAACAATCCAATACAAATTTAAAAACGTTATATGCACTTCCGAAGAAGCTAAAAGAAGTTTCAGGAATTACTTATTTCCCTGAAACGAATTTAATTTATGCGGTAGAAGACAGTGGTAATAAAAATGAAATTTATGCGATAAAATCAGATGGGAAGATTGCCAGATCGATTGTTGTTTCAAATGCGACTAATGTAGATTGGGAAGATATTACCAGAGATAAAAGCGGGAATGTTTATATAGGCGATTTTGGAAATAACGACAACGAGCGTAAAGATCTGTGTATTTATAAAGTCAATAAGAATCAGTTGAATAAAGATTCAGCAGTGGCAGAGTATAAGGTTTCATTTTCCTACCCGGAACAAACGGAATTTCCTCCAAAGAAAAAAGAATTGTTTTATGATGTTGAAGGTTTTTTTGAACATGGAAATTACTTTTATCTTTTTACCAAAAACCGCAGTAAAAACTTTGATGGAACTGCTTTTATTTATAAAATTTTGAATGCGCCTGGGACTCAAAAAGCTACTAAAATTGGAGAGTTTAAGACTTGTGACAATTATAATCATTGTGTTTTAACCAGTGCGACAATTAGTCCAGACGGAAAAAAAGTAGTTTTATTAAGTCATGATAAAATTGTTTTGTTTAAAGGCTACAAAAGCGATTTGTTTCATAAAGGATCTCAAGCCGAAATTAAACTGGACCACTTTTCGCAAAAAGAAGCCATCGTTTTTAAAGATAACAACACCTTGCTGATTGCTGATGAGAAGGCAAATAAAACGGGTGGGAATGTTTATGAGTTTAAACTCTAAGGTTCTGAGGTACTGAGGTGCTAAGGTTCTAAGGTTTTTGCCACGAATTCACGAATGATTTAATAAATTAAAATTCGTGAATTCGTGGCTAATTTTTTGAGCTTAGGGCCTTAGCACCTCAGTGCCTTAGTACCTATTAAAGTTAAAAGCTGTACGCCGCTCCAAAAATGACTCTTCCTGTTTCGTCTGGAGATTTGAAATAAGTGATTCTTGCGGTTAGAACATTGATCGCATTTAGCCAAAGTCCGCCACCGTAATCCTGATGCCATTTTCTGGAATTTTCACCGTCCAGCCAGATTCTTCCGTAGTCAAAACCACCCAGAATTCCGTAAGTGAACGGAGCAATTGTTTTCTGAATTTTACCAATACTGAATCGCAAGTCGGTGCTTTGCGAAAAATAAGAGCTTCCTAAAAAGCGTTCGTTTCTGTAACCACGTAAGTCAGTATCACCACCTAAAGCAGCACCCTGATAAAATTCGTAATTATTATTCAGGAGTGCTTTTCCTTTTAAAAGAGTAGCTAAAACCAGCTTTCCGTTAGAATCAATTTTATGCGTAAATCCTAAAAGGCTTTCAAGAGTCGGGAAGTTTTGCTTGGTTTTATTTAGATTTGCTAACCACGCTGCCGAGATCATGAAAGTAACTCCCAAAGTAGGTTTTGCGGCAAAATCAGAATTTTTGAACTGATATTTGATTTTTGCTCCACCAAATACCTGACTTTCAAAAACATTCGGATTGATGATGTTAGGAATGTCAATAAATCGGTTTTGGGTTTCTTCTACTCTCATTTGTTGGAACATGGGCTGGATGCTGAACTCGCTTCCATATCGTCCGACATGTCGGATCGCTGCCGAAACATTAAATTTCTGGATGCGAACGCGGTTATAATCCATATCAAATTGTTCTGTATTATTGACAGTTTCATTTCCGTATCCAAAATAATTCATTGCAAAATTTGGAGTTGTGTACAGAGATTCAACGTCAATAACCCATTTGCCCAGCAAGCCCGGAAAATGTGCAGCATAATTAAATTCTAAACCTCCTGTTGCGAAATAAAAAAAACCGTTTAAAATATGTTTTTGTGTATATGGATTTTGTTTAAAATTGTTGATGGTGTAGTTTAAGTTAAAGCCAAGTTTTACACCATCGTCAGGATTGTATCCAATATTAGGAAGCCCTGAAACCACATTGTATTTCGGTTTTTCATAATTGTATAAGTTGACATCGTAATCATCTGTCAGTTGCGTTCCTGTTTTTGAATCCAGATTGTAAGTGTTTTCTTTTGATTTAAAATCATAAACAATAACTCTTTTTCCGTTTTCAATGTTATAAGTGTCATTATTTTGTCCACCAATTAAACGAATTTTTATCTTCGATTTCTGATTGCCCGTTACCTGAAAAATATCATTATCATCCAAGCCGTAAATCCATAAATTGCAAGTCTTGGCATCTGTAAGGGTTTTGGTATAGATTAATTCGTCGCCTTCCTTTTTTATTCTGAAAACCTTAATTTCCAAAGTTTTTTTAGCGCTATGATTGATTACGAATTTGTCCTTTTTATCAGTTCCGGCAATCATCACGGTATGACTCAAAACATCAAAGTATTCGGAAGCATATTTTTGAAGTTCCTTCTTTCTGCTTTTTAACTTCTGTTGTATGTCTTTAATAGTCTCGTCCTGAACTTCTTTTGGCAGGCTTTTAAAGGCATTGTCAATATCAGCATCGGTTAAGTTTTCCTGAATGTATTTTGCCTGAGCGATCCAGTCTTTTTCGTCGGCAGTTCTCAAAAACGCCAAATCGAGTGGGTAAGGTTCTCTGTTGAGCCATTTTACGTTATCGATTTTGTCTTTGAATGTACGCATGTGACGCAGTGCAGGAATGTTCATCAAGAGTGAAAGTAAAGTACCGTCATATTTCGAAAAAGCCTGATCGCGATCGCGTGGAATTGGTTTGTAAGTAACCTTTCCGCCTTTTTTATACTCGCCCCAACGCCATTGATCGTCATGTCTGTCCCAATCGCCAATTAGCATGTCAAACAAACGTGCTTTTATATATTCGTTTTCATCAACCGTATATTTTTCATCTTTATGAAGGTTTTTCATCATATCAGATGTGCTTATGATATCTGTTGGATTTCCAAAGTTTTTACCGTCCAGATGATTGTCGGCAGGTCTTTCTTCGACCATGTACAACTCATCTCCAAAATTCGAATTGAATTCTTTTAAGGTATTTTGTTTTGGAATGTAATATATAATCGGATTTGTATGCGCCAATCCTAGTTTGTCCGCCAGATTGCCAACTGCAAAAGGAGTATAAGGATGAGAGGTTGTGTAGAAGTCTAACAAAAAGTTTTCGGCATAGGTGTTTTCAAAATCATTAACAATGTACTGATCTTTAAAGGCTACAGACTGTAAAAATTGTGTAGCACTTTTTTTCAACGCACGCAACACATATTCACGGCCTTTAGGATCAGATACTCTTAAGGATTTGGACTGGTGTCCGCCGCCTTCGCGAATAGGTTTAAGCCCGCCCATTAAAGTGTCTAAGGTCGCAGTTTTAGCCTCGATCGGTAGGCTGTAATATTTTCTGTAATGATTTCCGAAAAGGAATTTATGGAATACACTTTTTTGGGTCATTTTTTCAGAATAGATCGAAGTGGTCATCTTAGCAGGGAAATTATTCGGAATATCAGCAGCCCAGTTGATTTCTTTGGCTTTTATGATTTCATGCTCAAAAAGTAATTTTTCGTGGTTGTTTTCATTTCCAAAGAAAGAAACTTTGGCATCTCCGCTTTTGAATAAAGTTAATGTGGCGTAACCATTTCCTCCATAAGAGAAATCGGTTGAATTGATTGCTCTTGCAGCTTCAGATTTTGATCCTGCACCACTAATAATTTGCTTGATGTTTTCTTTGTTCACGTATTGCAGATTATGATCGTGTCCGGAAACTACAATTACATTTTTCTGCTTTTGCAAAAGTGTCTTAATGCGCTTGGCATAAATCGTATATTGTTTGTTTTGAATGTCCTGTGGACTGGCGCCGGAAGTTTTTCGCAGTAAATTAATGATAGAACCAATTACCGGAAGCGGTATCTTTTGCTCTAACGGAAACAATTGTTTTTCTAACGAATACTGTCCGCCATGCGAGCCATTGCTCATCAGAGGATGGTGAATAGCAAGGATAACTGTTTTTTCCTGGTTTTTATTCAGGACGCTTTCCAGTTCGTCAAAGAAATCTTCTCTGGTTTTGATGTCACAATTGTCATTGATTGTGGGATGGTTGTCCCAGTCTTCCAGAAACCATTCACTGTCTATGGTAACTAAAGTTGCTGTACTGTCTATTTTTATATCTTCTATGGCACAGCTTTTTCGGGGCAAGAAGGCTTTTTTATCGTTTAAATATTTAGTCACAAAATCGGCCTGACGTTCCAGACCTTTGATACCGTTGTACCAATCGTGGTTTCCGGGAATAACAATTGTTTTTCCTCTAAATCCTTTGGTGAGTTTTAATTGATTGGAAAGTTTTGTTTCTGCCAAAGCCTTTTCTGTGGCATTATCATTAGCAGGAAAACCTTTAGGATAAATATTATCTCCTAAAAAAAGTAAAGTCGATTTTTTATTGGCTTTTTTTAGTTTTTGGTGCAGTAGTTCAAGTGTTTGTTGTGCTTTTTCTTCATCGGCATTTCCGGCATCTCCTACTAAATAAAAAGTGTGGGCAATTTTTATGCTATCTGTTGCGTTTTCCGTTTCGTTAGCACTGACATTTTTGCCGTATTGCGCTTTATGTGTCGCACAGGAATAGGCCAGCAGCAGGACCGTTATTGCCAAAGAACAAGTTTTAATTTTCGCAATAAAATGATTATCCAAAAACAATTTCATAATTTAGTGGTGTAAAAATATTCTCTATGAATTTAATAGAACAATCCGAAGATTTTGTTAGTAATTTACTCAAAGATAAACTTTCTAATTTATATTCTTATCATAATTTTAACCATACTTTAACGGTCGTAAATGCTGTAAAAGAGCTTTGTAAAAAGGAAGATGTTAAGGCAGAGGAGAAAGAAGTACTTTTAGTGGCGGCCTGGTTTCATGATAGCGGATATATTAACGGTTATGAAAATCACGAGCAGGAGAGCGTAAAAATTGCTACAGCTTTTTTGAAAGACAAAGGACTGTCGGAGGAATTTATAGCGCAGGTTTCGGGTTTGGTTCTGGCAACTGTAAAAGAGTATATTCCCAAAACACATTTGGAGAAAATAATTAAAGATGCAGATTTTGCCCATCTCATGGGGGCTGAATATGCAACTACTTGTGAATTATTGCGTATTGAATTAAAGAATACCTGGAATTTGAATTTTTCTAATGCCGAATGGGCAAAAGAAAACCTAAATTTTTTAATGAATAAACATAGGTTTTATACAGATTATGCGCTTAAAAAATGGCAACCTTTAAAAGAGAAAAACTTGCTTTTGGTTCAGAAGAAAATTGAAAAACAGGAAAAGAAAGAAGCGGATAGAATCGAAGAAGAAAACAGAAAGAAAGAGAAAGTTGAAAAGCCGGATCGTGGTGTCGATACGCTGTTTCGTGTTACGTTAGGAAATCATACCCGACTGAGCGGGATTGCCGATAGCAAAGCCAATATTTTATTATCTGTTAACGCTATTATTATTTCGATTGCATTGTCTACGATTATCCCGAAACTGGACAGTCCGAAAAATGCACATTTGGTTGTTCCTACTTTTATTATGTTGATTTCTAGTGTAGTGACTATTATTTTTGCGATTCTTTCCACGAGACCAAAAGTGACTACGGGTGTGTTTACCCGGGAGGATATCGAAGCCAAGAAGATTAATTTGTTATTCTTTGGGAATTTCTACAAAATGCCATTGGAAGAATACGACTGGGCGATGAATGAAATGATGAAAGACCGTGACTATTTGTATTCCACGATGATTAAAGATTTGTACTATCTGGGATTGGTTTTGCAGCGCAAGTACAATTTACTGCGCATTGCTTATAATCTTTTTATGGTGGGGATAATTGTTACTGTTATCGCTTTTATAATTGCTTTCAAATCAATATAAGCTCAACTAAATTTTAGTTGAGCTCATCTAATAAGTCCTGATATGTAATTTTTTTTGCTACCGGATTTGTATTGTTGTTAATTACTTTTACCCTAATTGCCCGTAAACCTGAAACTCCCTGAAGATCCTCAACTTCAAATTGTTCTATAGAAGGCTCCAGAATTTTCTTGTGCTGAAGGTATTTGATATATTTTAAGTATTCGGCCTCTTCACTGTTTTGAGAATAGACAATTGTAATTTTCTCTTTCTCGGTAATGCGGTCCTTTGTGCCTTTTATATTCGATTTGTCGATACGTTTTTTTACCACTTCATATCTGGCATTGTAGGTTCCGTCGACATCAAAACGTTTTTCATCCATTCTGAAACGGATGGAAAGTGCTGAACTAAAAACTAAAATTAAAGAGGTCACGTCCAGTTCGTACGGAAGTGATTCTTTAAGGTGATGATGTTCGAGTTCCATCTCGCACAAGGTTTGTAGTTGCCACAAACGCAAGTTGTGCAAATACATCATATCAAATGGCTGGGTTGGAGTAATAGAAGCCCCAATATAGAGATTATGCTCTACACCATCGGTTTTAAACCGTTCGTAATAGTGTGGATAAATTTGCTGTGCTTCAAGTTGTTTCCTGTCCAGAACCGAAGCCAGTTTTTTATTGATAATTGACATCGCATTATCAAATTTCTTTCTTTCCTGATAAAACAATCCGGTCTTAGCGTCAAGACTTTCAAAGTAATGACGTTCCAGTTTTTCACTTTTTTCGGTTTCTTTTGTGTTCCTTAAAAGAGGATGAATTTCTTCTTCAATATAGCGTTGAATATATTGTTCGGTGTCTGCTTTTAAAGGAGCATCCAGTTCATCACGGAAGGATTCCAGCTCAAATTTCCGTTGTTCCAAAAGTACCAGATTGGTGTTGGGATCTTGTGATTCGAAAATCTTTAACAAAGCAGTCAATTGATTTTTAAGATCGATTTTGACTGTTTCATTTCGATGTTCAGAAGAACCTTTAATGTCGATTTGTCCATAGAGAGGGTATACATTCTTAAATGAAATTTCTTTAAAAATATAATCCTTCGTATGATTGATGTTTTGGAAATAGTTTTGAGATTCTCGCTTAAATTTCCAGTAAACACTTGGATGAATTGTGGTGTATTCGCGCTGAATAATGGCTTCAATCTGATGCTGCATGTCCGTATTGTAACGATCAATAGTATCCGTCAGATACGGCAGAACCAGTTCCAGTTTTGTTGCATTAATAGTATTGAGTGCTTTTATCTTTGACGAAACCAATTCTACAACACCCAATAAATGCCCATCTTTTATAACTGGAGCAAAAACGCAGCTTTGGATTCCTTGTTTTAATAAATGTTCTCCCAGTTTTTTATTGGACGATTGTTCAATGAATCTTTCTACATTAGAAATGACCAATGGTTCTTTATTGTCTAATAATTTTTCGAAAGTACATCCAAAAAAAGCGTTTTTACAATCGATCTCCTGATCTTTTGAAAGCAGGAAACTTTGTAACTGAGTATCGAATTTAACAGGTCTTATGAATTTTTCCTCCTCAGGATTGTAAACAATAAATCCAACCTTTAAATCTGGAATTTTAAAGATAGATTTAAAAATGTTGGATACGATTTCATCTGTCGCAACGGTTTTTGAATCAGGTTTCAATAAGTTGCTTTTTAGATTCGAAATGGCACTTTCTGTTGTAGCATCAAATAAAGAAACAATTCCAAAACCCTTTAGAATCCAGCTTCCGTTAGGAAATTTTGATTTCCAAAGTTCAAGGTCATTGTAGTTGTCAAGCAGCAAATCAATATCTTCCTGGGTTAAGGGTACTGATTTCTCTGTTGGAATAATTTCCATAAAATCGGCATTGTACAAAATGCGATAGTGTTTTTCTACTCCATTTTCGTCAGGAATATCGTAGAAAAAAGGTTTATTAAAATCAATACGTTGTTTGTAGTAAACGCCTAAAATTAGACAACAGTTGTTGACATAGAACTGATGATCGTCGAAATCACGAATTTCCATATCAAACTCAGAACCTGCGTTGCTTAGAATTTGTTTAAAACGTTCGGTATAATTGAAAGATACATTTTGAAAAGGTATAGTAACCGCTTTTATTTCGTTATGCGTCAAGGCAGTCGGAAAAATGTCGGCCAAAAGGTTTTTGATTAAAGCTTCATTGTCTTTAATGATCGAGTATTCCTTAATTCCGGTTCGAAGTTCCGGAATGGATTCGATCTGTTTTAAAATGGCTTTTGCATAGTTAGCCCTGTAATCAACATCCGACAAAGCAATTTCCTCAAAAGATTCGATAAGCTTATGAAAGGATATGATCGTTTCGAAAGGACTTTCGTTGTATAAATGAATATCCATCTAAATTGGTTTAGATTGTAAAATTAAGCATAAATTAAGAATTTTTTGCAATTTCCTATTTCTTTCGTTTATGGTAGTATAGAGGTCAGGCATTGTTATAACCGGGTTTTAAAAGTGATTTTTTGTTTTAACTAAATATTAACATAATTAATAACGGAACGATCGTTCCGTTATTATATCTTTGTACCATAATAATTGAATAATCAATAATTTAAAAAACGAATAAGATGAAAAAGTTAGAGAATAAAGTGGCTATTGTAACCGGTGGTAATAGCGGAATAGGGTATGCTGCTGCAGCCGAATTTGTAGCAAACGGTGCTCAAGTAATTGTAACAGGAAGAAACAAAGAGGCTTTGGCAAAAGCAGAAGCAGAATTGAACTTGACGGGAATTGTATCGGATCAATCCGATTTAGAATCAATTGATCGTTTGGTTGCTGAGGTAAAAGACAAATTTGGTAAAGTTGACATACTGTTTCTGAATGCTGGAATTGCTGCTTTTGCTCCTGTAAATTTAGCGTCAGAAGAACATTATGACAGTATCATGAATTTGAATTTAAAAGGGGTTTATTTTACCGTTCAAAAAATGCTGCCAATCTTAAACGAGGGAGGTTCGATTATCTTTAATACTTCGATAAACGCTCATGTGGGAATGCCAAATTCAAGCGTTTATGCGGCAAGCAAAGCTGCAGTATTATCTCTGAATAAGGTATTTGCTACAGAACTATCATCCAGAAAAATTAGGGTAAATGCTGTTTCACCTGGTCCGGTTGAAACGCCTCTTTATGGTAAATTGGGACTTGAGAAAGCAGAAGTTGAAGGTTTTGGAGCTATTTTAAGTGAGAAAATTTTATTGAAACGTTTTGGCCAGGCTTCAGAAGTTGCGAAAACAGTACTTTTTTTAGCTTCAGCTGATGCATCATTCATTACAGGAAGTGAAATTGTTATTGATGGTGGACTTACAGTAAATTCTTTAGTGTAATTTTTTCGGCCAATTCAGGAACGATTGTTCCGTATTTTTTATATCTTTGAATGGTAATTTAATACTGAAGTTATGGCCAGAACAAAAGAATTTAATGAAGATCAGGCTTTAGAGAAAGCGATTGAGATTTTTTGGCACAAAGGATACAATGGTACATCGGCAAGTGATTTAGTAACTCATTTGGGATTAAGCCGCTCGAGTTTGTATGATACTTTTGGAGATAAGCAACAGCTTTTTGTGCGGTCTTTAGAGCGTTATCAGAAAAATGGTCAGGAACAAATTGCACAGCTTTTTGATCAGTCTGAAAATATTAAAGAAACTTTGCGGGATGTTTTTAAGCAGGCTGTGGTGGAAAGTTTGGAAGACCGTATTACAAAAGGGTGTTTTATGGTGAATTCTTCTGTCGAACTGGCGATGCATGATGTAGGGATTGCAAAAATTGTACAGAACAACAGACAGACTATGGAAGAGATTTTTACAAAAGCAGTTCAGAAAGGGCAGGATGCAGGACATATTACCAAGAAGAATGATGCCAGAGTATTAGCACGGTTTCTTTTTAATGCGTATTCGGGAATTCGGGTTTTGGCCAGAACTGGGGAAAGGGATAAACAAGTCTATGACGATATTGTAAAAGCAACTTTCTCAATATTATGATTTTGAAACGGCACATAAAAAAAACGGCAATTACTAGTGTAGTTGCCGTTTTTTGCTTTAAGTAAGTAATAGAAAATGAATGACTCTTAGCTTTTTTCTTCTTTATTGAAATACACTAAGTAGTAATACATTTGTTTTTCTTCATCCCAACCTTTTTCAACAAATTTCTCAGCACTTTCCGGATTAATAAAATCCATTTTAATCTGAATGTGAGTATCCAGATTGATTACGTTTTTAATCGATTTTCGTGCGTCAGAAACTGCAGCATTGGCAATAGGGAATGAGGTTACATCTTCGATGCTGTATTTTTCTCCTTTATCTACTTTATAGTTTTTGAATTCAGGAATTAAGTCTGGATTGTCTAATACTTCGTTTAAGAAATTTTGTTCTTCAAACTGATCGTTTTTTGCAAAATAATTCACAGATCGGTTCATGAACATTACTTCTTCTTTTTTGTCTTCTGCCGGTAGAACTACATCTTTGGCAAAGTTCTGACAGAATTTTAAGTATTTTTTAGTTATGAAGTTTTCATCTTCAAAAGCATCAACAGATAAAAAGTGTTCTAACCAGTAACGTGCATCATAACGGTTGCTGTCCACGGTAAGGATTTTGTATCCTTCTTCTTTTTTATAGTTAAAAATCAAACAGCCTTTGTCTAATTTACTTAGATTGATACCTTGTTGCAGGATCATTTCAAGGTTGCTGTCTTTTTCTTCAAATTGTAAAAAGTCAGCCTGTAACTCGCTTTTGAAAATTCCGATTGCATCAACAACATTGTTGTCAATACTTAAATTAGTTAGATAGGTAATGTAAACCTCTCCGTTTTTAATATGTGGGTGATTGGACTGTTCGAATAAATGTGTTGTGATTCTTTTTGAAATCTCCTGTAAATTTCCGGGATTGTCAAAAATCTCTGTAGCATATTTAAACATATCGTTGTAATCCAAATCGACTTCATGCGCAAACTGATAATAGTTTTCTTCCTTCTCTCTGAATGGCTTAAAAAAGTACTCTTTTATCAAAGGAACGATCTCATCATTTAAATTAAATGGCTGTTCCGATAAAAAAATCGCTTCGTTTCTGCTTTTGTTTCCTACGCGGTGTATCGCAAGCGTCTCGATGTGGGTGTTGAATAAGTTGATCATTTTTTTAGGTGCTGAGGTTCTAAGTTACTAATTTACTAAGGTTTAGTTTCTGCTTTTTATTTTTTTAATAAAAGAAACTAACATTCTTTCTACTTCGCGACTGTCCTCATATAAGTTGTTAAAATCGTCTTCTTTTAAATAAGATATGTTTTTTGCGATTTCCAGCTGAGTCTGCATTTCGAATAATGACCCAACTGAAATGTTTAAAAAGCTTAAAAGATCTTTATCGCTTTCCCTCCCAAATCCTTCTGCAATATTGCTGGGTATAGAAATCGAGCTACGTCTAATTTGTGAAGTTAATCCGAAGATTTCTTCTTTTGGAAAATTGTTTGTTGAAAAATAAATTTTGGTTGTCAGGGCCATCGATTTTTGCCAGATAAGCAAACTTCTAAAATTACTCATGTTTGAATATTTTTAATTTGAAAAATTAAAAATAAGAAAAAACTTTCAAAATAAAAACTCAGAACCTTAGCCTCTCAGAACCTCAGAACCTTTAAATTAATTCCAATTCTCTTCAAATCCGTAATCCTCAAAGCTGTCGTCGCCTTCAAACATGTCAAGATCGTCTTCATCAAGATCGTCTTCAAATTCTCCATAGATGTCGTCGTGCATGTCGGCTTCAAAGTTTTTTTCGATGGCTTCGTCCGGCATTTCTCCGTGTGAGAATAGTGTTTCTGGGTATGGAGCTCCTGCGATTTGATCTTCAATAGCAGCTAATTCAACCAGGAATGTCCACATATTGATGAAATCATACACATAGATGATTTTGGTGTTTTCTTTGTCTAAAATAGAAGATAACGGATAATCGCCCATAGTTCTTTGTTCACCAGGAACATCACCTGTATCAAAAAGTGGAATTTCATCCTCTTGATTCCAGGTTTCATCGCAGGTATAAAACGAAGCTACTTCCATTCCGTCAAAACCAAAAGCGTTGAAGATTGCATTGTGTAAATCCTCAAGAGTGTCGTCTTCAAGAATTGCAATGTCTCTAAAAATATCTTCTTCGGCGTCTAGAATTACTCTAAATTTATAAACCATAATCTTTGTTTTTATTGAGAGGTCAAAGGTAAAATATAAATAATGATTTATGAATTGTGAAGTACGATTTGTTGAAAATATTTTTTATTCGTCGAAGGTAGCAGAGTATGAGTCTTTTGTAATAAACAGCCTCTGACCTGATTCATAATGATTGTCGTGAAAAAAGCAATTACTTTCCGATTAATCTTTTCCTGATCTTGTGATAATGTTTGTGATAGGTACTATGGCTCGGATAACTTCTGCTTGAAGTCATATTATTAAAAATTAATGCTGTTAGGAATAAAATTAGTACACCATCTAAAACAGGAGAAAGTACATACATATAACCCAGGTCTTTTATCTGAGCAGAACCTGTAACCGCAATAAGTGCTGTCGCTCCTCCGGGAGGATGAAGCGTTTTTGTTATTTGCATAAAAACAATCGAAAAGGAAACGGCCAGGGGTGCAGACAGCCAAACAATGTCCGGAATTAATTGGTTTACAGTTACTCCAATAATTGCGGAGATTACATGGCCTCCAATTAAGTTTCGGGGTTGCGAGAACGGACTTTGAATGATTCCGTACACCAGTACACTCGATGCGCCAAAAGAACCAATTAAGAAAACAATATCAGTGCCGGAAAAACGAAGAGATTCCAGATAAGAAAGTATTCCAATACCAACAAACGATCCTATAAACGACCAGAAATGCTCTTTATAATCGATTAAAGTTTCTTTGTAAAGTATATAACGGGTTTTACGATAGCCTCTTTTTATTTTTGGAGTTGGCATATTTGCTAAATATTTGATGTGGTATTTTTTAATTAGGGACTGAAACCCGAACTGATGTGTTATATCAGTTTTTGAAAATTTATTTTACTAAATCTGTCGAATAAGTATATACGGTGTAAGGATAGATCATTTTTGCGGTATATTTTGATATCAGACAAACAACCAAAATAGGAATAAACAAAGTGTAATCGTTAGTTAATCCGCAAACTAAGAATATGGCTGTAAAAGGAGCGTGAATACTGGCGCTTAAGACAGCTGCCATTCCGATAATCATAAAGTTTAGAGGAATTACATGTACATGAAAAAAGGTGTTTAAAACGGATGCCAGTAGCAATCCTAAGAAAGCACCAATAAAAAGACTTGGTGCAAAAACGCCGCCATCACCTCCAGAAGCTAATGTTACAGAGGTTACAATTGGTTTCAGGACTAAAATTCCAATAAAAGTGAGAGCGAGAGTCAGTGTCAATGGAATTTCAGCCGAATTGTTAAAAATCCCTTTTATGGCATGATAACCTTCGCCATATAGTTGAGGGAAAATAAACAAGGAAACACTTAGAACGACAGAACCAATTAAGATTTTATAATAATGTGTATCAATTTTTCCGAATTGAGATTTAAAAAATAGCACACAACGAGTTAGGTAAACCGAATTTAGCCCAGCTAATATTCCTAAAAGAATAAAATACGGAATCGCTTTTAAATGCCAGGTCGTAATGGAGACCGCGAATAAAGGTTCTTCTTTTAAAATGGCAAGTAAACCAAAAGCAATTGAAACGGCAATGATATTGGAAATAACAAAAGCACGGGTTACTTTTCTGGAGATTACTTCTAAAGCAAATAAGATTCCCGCAATTGGGCTGCTAAATAAAGCGGTAACTCCTGCAGCAACTCCTGCGCAGATAAGTTCGGTTTTGTATTTACGAAATACATTTTCTTTTTGTTGTGCAACAGATCCGATGGTAGCAGTGGCCACTACGGTGGAGACTTCTATTCCGGTTGAACCTCCAAAAACAACAGTCAGTAAACCGTTAATAAAGTGGGATGGAATTTTATAAGAAGGTAAGTTTTTGGAAACGGATTTTGTACTTTCAAAAACTTCTTTAATGCCTTTGTTTTCTTTTTTCTTGAACAGATAATGTCTTAAAAAGTAGATGACAGACAATCCGAAGACTGGGAAAATGATATAAAAAACAGGATTTACGGAGACTTCATGAAAGAAAATTTCTTCGTAATATTCGGTAATTTTTTTGAGTGAGATTCCTAAAAAGGCCGAAAGAAAGCCAATTAATACCGAAACAATAACTAATTTTTGAAGGACAATAAATTGATGATTTTTCTTGATTCTAGCCGTTTTGTTCATCAGACGTTGATTTTTGAAATCGCATTTTTTCACGCGGATTACAAAATTAGCCAATCAAATTCGTTTTTTCATATAAATCACTCCCTATATTGTGTTAAAGTTGCTGGTTTAGAGGAATTCTCTTAGTGTTTTTTGAATTATCGTTCGTAAAACTCAATGGGCAGTTCATCCGGATCGGCAATAAAAGTGAATCGTTTATCGGTGATTTCGTCGATTCGGATCGGCTCCGATTCGATATTTTTGGTGTCTAAAAAAGCGATGGTTTCTTCCAAGTTAATGACTTCGAAAGCCAAATGACGCAAGCCCACAGCTTCAGGTCTTGAAGGGCGTTTTGGCGGATTGGGGAATGAAAATAATTCGACTACATACGTACCATTCAAAGCCAAATCGAGTTTGTAAGACTGGCGTTCTTCACGATAGATTTCTCGAATAATGGTTAAACCCAAGACTTCGGTATAGAACGTTTTAGACTTTTGGTAATCCGAACATAAAATGGCAATATGATGAACTTTATTTAAGGTAAGCATTGTTTTTTTATTGGGGTTCCTGATTTAATTTTCGAATAACTTTTGCCGGATTTCCAACAGCCAGAGAGTTGTCCGGGATATCTTTGGTGACTACCGAACCTGCGCCAACGACACAACCTTTTCCGATGGTTACGCCTGGACAGATTACAGAATTTCCACCTATCCAGCAATCGTCACCTATAGTAATGGGTAGTGCATTTTCGAGCGTTTTTCTAAGTTCGGCATCAAGCGGATGCGTCGCAGTGTAAATTTGAACGTTTGGAGCAAAAAACACATTTGATCCAATGTTTACTGGCGCACAGTCCAGAACAACACAGTTTACATTAAAATAAACGTTATCGCCACATGAAATATTGTAACCGTAATCACAGTGAAAAGGAGGTTCGATATAAAAACTTTTGCCGGTGTTCGGAATCAGTTCAGCTAAAATTCCTTTGGCTTTTTTCGTTAGGCGATATTCCGTTACGTTTAATCGATGCAGTAAATTCTTGGCTTTTCGACGTTCTTTTACTAAGAGAGGATCTCCCGCAACATAATATTCTCCCGAGATCATTTTCTCTTTTTCTGTTTTCATAAAATGTACTTATATTTTTGTTTTGGCAATTTTTTCGTGAATTTTCAAAGTTTCCTGCAAAGCTGCTGTGGCGTACCAAGGGGTTAATTCGGCTTCAAGCAAATTGGCTTTTATGGCAGGATCTGTTGCTACCAATGCTTTTGCTTCCTCTATGGTTTCAACATTAAAAATATAGATGCCTCGATAATTTCGGTCGTTTTTCATAAAAGGACCGGCAACAACCAGTTTTCCTTCTTTGGCTAATTTTCCGATATTCTCCATATGACCTTCAAACAGTTTTTTGCTTTCTTCTTTGGATGCAGAGGTGTTGCTTCCGGATTTTAAAAGGCAAAATACATATTTTTTCATTCCGTATTCGTCTGCATGCAATGATTTCGCAAGATTTTCATCGAATTTAACTTCTGTTTCCTGAGCGAACCCAATTGTACTGAATAATACTAAAGCTAAAAATGAGAATATTTTTTTCATATCATATTTGTTTTAAAGCAGTTTCTTCAAAATAACAATCTGTCCCAGATGATATACGTCATGCTGGATAATTCCGTGTATATGCTCGTAGTAGGTATGGCCATTGTTTGTATATATTTTGGACAGATCGCTATCATCAAAATCTTCAAAAAATGCATTCCATAATTCCTGCGATTTCCCCAGATTTTGAAGTGACTGTTCCCAAGCAGCTTCGGATGCATCTAAAACAGGTACAAAGTAATTGTGGTCAGGAGTTATGACAGTTTCTCCCTGAACCCGTTTTAAAATGTTTCTTCGCCATTGTATAAGATGATTGACAATTTCCCAAATCGTGTTTAAATTTGGGCTGACTTTTTTGTATGCCTGAGCAGCACTAACGTTTTGTAGTGTATTTATCAGATTAACTTCTAACCAGGGATTTCCATTATAAATAGACTGGTACAGATTCGAAATTCTTTTGCTTTCTGACATAATTGATTTCAGTTTTAAAACACACAAGCTAAGATACAAATAAGTAATTTACAACTCATCCTTAAAATTCTACAATTGGGTTATTTAATATTTTTTAACAGGAATTGTTAAAATACATTTGCTGCATCAAAAAACAATATCATGAAAACCAAAATTACTTTTATTTTATTATTCTTCAGCATTTTTACTTTTGCGCAAAATACGATTTCAGGAAAAGTTGTTGACCAAAAGGGAAAGCCGGTTCAGGGTGCTAATATTTATATAGACGGGACTTATGATGGCGCTACAAGTTCTGAAACGGGTAACTTTTCGTTTGAAACCAGTGAAAAAGGAAATAAATTTTTAGTAGTGAGTTTTTTGCTTTTTGAAACTTTTAAACAGGAAATAGATGTAGTCAATTATAAAGATCAAATTATAAAACTTAGAGAAAATGTAAATGCTCTTGATGCCGTAGTGATTACTGCCGGAACATTAGAATCAGGTGATAAAGCTAGGGTTTCGGTTTTAAAACCATTAGATATTGTAACCACCGCCGGATCAGCCGGAAATATTATTGCGGCTTTACAAACTTTACCGGGAACCCAGACTGTAGGTGAAGACGGACGTTTGTTTGTTCGCGGAGGTGAAGCGAGCGAAACACAAACTTTTGTAGACGGGCTTCGTGTGGCACAACCTTACGGAGCAACTACAAATAATTTGCCAACCCGAAGCAGGTTCTCTCCGTTCTTGTTTAGCGGAATTGCTTTCTCTACCGGAGGGTATTCAGCCGAGTATGGTGAAGCACTTTCAAGTGTTTTGTTATTGAACACACAGGATGAACCTGATCAGAATAAAACCGATATTGCTTTAATGACTGTAGGTTTAGGCGTAGGAAATACACAAAAATGGAAAAAAAGTTCTTTTAGTATCAATACTAATTATATCAATTTAGCACCTTATCAGGCCGTGATTCCACAAAATGTAGATTGGAATAATCCATACCAGTCATTAGGAGGAGAAGCGGTGTATCGCTATCATTTTGAGAGAGGTATTTTTAAATTATATGCTGCTTTTGATGCTGAAAAATTCGATCTGAACCAGAAAAATGTCAATTTTGTTGATCCAATCAGAACAGATTTAGACAATAACAATTTTTACCTGAATGCTTCATATAAAGGAGATTTTGGAACAGGCTGGCAATTGACGTCAGGAGTTAGTTACGGCTACAGCAAAAACAAAATCAAATTTGATATTAATGATGTAGACAGCAATGAAAATGCAGCGCAGCTAAAATTGAAATTAAGAAAGAATATTTCAAATTATTTTAAATTGTCTTTTGGAGCAGATTATTTCATCACAAAGTTTAATGAAAATTATACGGATAATGTTGCTATAAAAACAGCAAACGGTTACAATTCAAACATTGCGGCTTTTTACACAGAAGGAGATATTTTATTCTCGAAAAAACTAGCTGCAAAAGTGGGTTTCAGACTTTCGAATAATAGTTTGTTAGACGAAACAAATATTGCTCCAAGAGCTTCTATTGCTTATAAAGTTTCCAAAAACAGTCAGTTTTCATTTGCCTATGGAGATTTTACACAAACGCCAGTAGTTGATTATATTAAATACTCAAAATACCATCAGTTTGAAAGTGAAAAGGCAAGGCATTATATTTTAAATTATCAGTTTACCAGACCGGGACAAACATTTAGAGCCGAGGCCTATTATAAAGATTACAGCAATTTGGTACAGTACAATACAAGAGATGTCCAGTACAATTCAGTCTTCAATAATAACGGTTCAGGATATGCCAAAGGGCTAGATTTGTTTTGGAGAGACAGCAATTTGCATAAAAACCTGGAGTATTGGATTTCCTATTCTTATATCGATTCAGAGCGACAATACAAGAACTTTCCAACTATGACAACTCCAAACTTTATTGCTAATCATAGTTTGTCTGTCGTAACAAAATATTTTATTACTGACTGGAAATCTCAGATCGGTTTTACCAACAGCTTCAGTTCAGGACGTCCGTACAATGACCCGAATCAGACGCAATTCATGAATGGAAAAACAAAAGCGTACAATAGTTTAAGCTTCAACTGGGCCTATTTATTAACGACTCAAAAGATTCTGTATTTCTCTGTTTCAAATGTATTGGGAACTCAAAATGTTTTCGGATACGATTACGCCAGAAACCCTGATACAAATGGAGTTTACAACAGACAAGCCGTGATACCAACCGCAGATCGTTTTTTCTTCGTTGGTTTCTTCTGGACCATCAGCCAGAATAAAAATGAGAATCAGTTGAAGAATTTGTAAGCGGCTAAGTTTCTGAGATGCTAAGGGACTAAGATATTTAGAACAAGACTCAGAACCTCAGAATCTCAAAAAAACAATTCAGTCACCAAAATCAACAACTCAGTATCATTTAATTTTAAAAGAATAAAATCCGATATACTTTTGAAGTGTAAATTAAAAGGAACACAGAAATAGAGACTAAGAATAAGAAAATCAAAAACTTTGCCCCTTTGCAACTCTGAACCTTTGACCCTAAAAAAAGAGAGTTTTAATCATCAATAAAAACTTAGAATTCCAGAATCTTAAAATAGTAACAACTTTAAAAACAAGAAATCATGACCAAGATTATTACAATTATTACTTTATTTATTTGTAGTTTAATATCTGCGCAAACACAGTTTGAACAAGGAATGGGGAAAGCTTTTGGGCTTTGGAAAGAAGGAAAAAATGCTGAAGCTTCGGCAATGTTTGAAAGAATTGCTGCGGCAGAAAAAACAAGTTATTTGCCTAACTATTATGTAGCCTTAATCAACACTACAGCGGCGTTCTCTGAAAAAGATAAAACAAAAATTGATTTGTTATTGACCAAAGCACAAGATGCACTGGATACTGAGTTAATCAAAGATCAGAATAATGCCGAATTGTATGCGATGCAAGCTTTGATTTATACTGCCTGGGTAGTAGCTGATCCAATGACAAACGGAATGAAATATTCGGCTAAAGTGATGGAGGCCTACGCAAAAGGAAAAGCGATTGATCCAAATAACCCTAGAATTGTTTTTGGTGAAGCTGATTACCAAATAGGAGGAGCAAAATGGTCAGGTGTTGATACGAAACCGTTATGTGCACAAGTTGATAAAGCTGTCGAACTTTTTGCTACTTTTAAACCAGCGACACCTTTTTCTCCAAAATGGGGATTAGAAAGAGCTTTGGAAACTCAAAAAAATTGTAAAAAATAATTTAATACCAATAGTATAGAATGAAAGATCATAGAAACTCGTTTGCTGATTTAAAAAGTGGAACCATAATGTGTTTCAAGATTTCTATGGTCTTTGCAATATTGTTCTCCGCTTTTCTGGGTGATGATTTAACTGTTAAAAATGTTCTTGTTACTTTTTTTGTAAGCTGCCTTTATTCTTTCGGACTGGGATTTGGTAACGGATACATCAGTGTTTTTCTGGACCGAAAATGGGATTGGCTTGAGCAAACTAATCTGAGAGTGTACTATGGAATTTTGTGCACTGTTTTATATACGATTCCGGTAGTTTTGGGGATAAATTATTTCATTTTTGTCGTTTTGCAAAATGTGACTTTAGAGGTGTTTTTTGGGGCAAGAATGCTTTGGGTGCATCTTTTTTATATCATTTTGTCTTTAGGGGTCTCTACTTTCCTGCAAGCAAGAAGTTTTATGGTAAAATGGAAACAGGCATCCAAATTTGAAATAACACAACAAAAGATCATCGCAGGAACGGCAAATGCAAAATTCGAAAGTTTAAAAAATCAAATAGACCCGCATTTTCTTTTTAATAGTTTAAACGTTCTTAGTTCTTTAATCGAAGAAAATCCGGATAATGCACAGCGATTTACGACTTCATTATCTAAAATTTATCGCTACGTTTTAGAGCAAAAGGATAAGGAATTGGTTTCTGTTGAAGATGAATTGTCGTTTGCTAAAACCTATATGAATTTGCTCAAAATGCGATTCGAGAATAGCTTGTTTTACGAATTGCCAACGACAAATATAAATCCGGAAGCCAAAGTAGTTCCGCTATCGCTGCAGCTTTTATTAGAGAACACCGTAAAACACAATATTGTCAGCGAGCAAAAACCATTGCATATCAGGATTTTTATAGATGGAGATTATCTGGCAATACAAAACGATTTTCAGAAAAAAGAAGTTTTGCAGGACCGACAGGGGGTAGGATTGCAGAACATTGTTAACCGATATTCAATTGTAACCAACAGAAAGGTTTTGATTGAGCAGAATGAGAAAAATTTCACCGTTAAAATTCCAATTTTAACCAAACAAATTACAGTTATGGAAACAAGTGCAGAATATAGTGAAGAAAATAAAGCCTATTTCAGAGCTAAAAAGAGAGTAGAGGAGCTAAAAGGTTTTTACGGTAACGTAATTTCATATTGTTGTGTGGTACCATTTTTAATTTTTATAAATTTGAGGTACTCTCCTGGATTTCAGTGGTTTTGGTTCTCGGCTTTGGGCTGGGGATTTGGAGTGGTGATGCATGCTTTTAAAGTTTTTGGTTACAGCTCAGATTGGGAAGAACGAAAAATAAGAGAGATTTTGGAGCGCGAAAACAAGCAAAAAAACTGGAAATAGTTATGGAACCGGATTATACAGAAGCAGAACGTCTTTATCGGGCCCGAAAAAAAGTAAAAGAAATTAGAGAGTTTTACGAACATTTGACCGTTTTCATACTTGTAACCATCATTTTAATAATGATAAATCTCTTGACTTCGCCTGGTTATTTATGGTTTGTCTGGTGCGTACTGGGTTGGGGAATAGGTGTCGTACTGCACGGATTGTCAGTATTTAATATTCCGCCTTTTTTTGGAAAAGACTGGGAAGAAAAGAAAATCAAGGAAATTTTAGAAAAAGAAAGACTAAGAAAATCTGAAAATAAGTATGGAAACTAATTTTAATAAAGAACAGGAAGATTTCGAATTTCAAAAAATGGCAAGTAAAAAAGTCGTAGAGTTAAAGGCTTTTTACACTCATATGTTTCTTTACATCATTGGTGTTATACTTTACATTTTAAAAGATTATGTCGGACTTCCGCTTAATATCTTTCCTGTGAAATATTTGAACGGATTGGTGATGTGTATTTGGACTACTGCTTTTCTGGTATCGGCAATAGATATATTCGCTTCTTTTAAGATTTTTGGAGAAGAATGGGAAGAACGTAAAATGAAAAGCATTTTAGAGAAAAAAGAAAAAAAGCAAAAATGGGAGTAATCATGGAAGTAAATTTGAATGAAGAGGATAAATATTATCTCGCAAAAAAGAGAGTTGAGGAAATTAAAGGTTTTTATGGTAATTTAACAGCATTTGTAGCTGTAAATCTTGTCCTGATTTTTGTCAACTTATATACATCACCAGAGTATTTATGGTTTTACTGGCCGCTAATGTGGTGGGGAGTTGGAGTTGCCTTTCACGGATTGAAAGTTTTTAAAGTATTTCCGGTTCTTGGAAAAGATTGGGAAGAACGAAAAATTAAAGAACTGATGGAGAAAGAGAGGGAGAGTAAAAATAAATGGAAATAATAAAATCTAAGTAAAATGGGACGATATAGAAGAGACAGGTACAACGATTACAGAGATGAATTTAGTACAGACGAAAGTTATAATTTGGCATACAGAAAAGTGAAAAGAATTAAAGGCTTTTATACACACTTAGAAGTTTATTTAATTGTAAATGTTATCATTGTGGTCTCTAATATAAACAGAGACTATTTTTGGCACAGTGCTTATGAAAATGCATTATTGGATTGGCGTACCTATTCAGTAGCAATATTTTGGGGAATAGCTTTAATAATTGACGCCCTGACAGTTTTTGGACCTAATCTTTTTTTCAGTAGCAAGTGGGAGCAAAGAAAGATCCAGAAATATATGGAAAGAGATGCTCAGAACAACAATACAAAATGGCAATAATTTTTAAATTATAATATAATGGGACAGTTTAGAAGACAGATGTACGAAGATTATGCACACGAATTTAGTACAGACGAAAGTTTCAATTTGGCATACAAAAAAGTAAAAAGAATTAAAGGATTTTATTCGCATTTAAGAGTTTATATAATGGTGAATATTATCATCATTATTTCGAGTCTGAATAAAACTTATATAGGCGATCACTTTGTAGTGAGAGGATTTAGAGATTGGGAAATCTACTCGACTGCATTTTTCTGGGGAATTGCTTTAGCTATTCATGCTTTTTCGGTTTTTGGACCTGATCTCTTTTTCAATAAAGATTGGGAACAAAGGAAAATTCAAAAATATATGGACAGAGAGGCTCAGAATAGAAATAAATGGGAGTAATTTTAAACTAAATTTTTAATTTTTGCACTTTAACTAAATGACCACATTAATTATAGAGGACGAAAAACCGGCTGCAAGATTGTTACAGCGAAAACTAGAAAAGCTGGATATTGCTGTAGAAACCATGTTACACTCTGTTGAAGAATCAATTTATTGGTTTGCGAATAATGAACATCCGGATCTAATATTTCTGGATATTCAATTATCCGACGGTTTGTCGTTTGAAATTTTCGAAAAAATAAATATTCAAAGTGCTATCATTTTTACAACGGCCTATGACGAGTATGCTTTAAAAGCATTCAAATTAAATAGTATTGATTATCTTTTAAAACCAATTGACGAAGATGATCTCGAAGTTGCTGTTGCAAAATTCAAAGCCAGATTACCAAAAACAAGCTCAGAAACTTCAAATTTGCAGCTTGATTTTGAGCAAATTCGACAAATGTTGTCAAACCCCTTTGAAAAGAATTATAAAAAACGATTTACAGTTAAAATCGGACAACATTTAAAAGTTATCACAACAGACGAAATCGAGTGTTTTTTTAGTGAAAATAAAGGAACCTACATTCATACTTTTGATAATAGAAATTACTTAATCGATTCGACATTAGAAATTCTGGAACAGGAAATAGATAAAAAAGATTTCTTTCGGGTCAGCCGAAAATTTATCGTTCCGCTCACTGCTATAAAAGAAATTCAGGTGTATACCAATTCACGCCTAAAAGTAATTTTACCGACATACAAAGAAGATGAGGTAATTGTGAGCCGGGAGAAAGTACAGGATTTTAAAAACTGGCTGGGTTAGTTTTTTTGTGAAATGTTTGATGTGAAATGTGAAATGGGGTTATGTAGAAATTTTAGAGAGCCTTCGGCATCCAGAGAGTCGTAGGTTCAGACTACATTCATTATATTAATCAAAAAGAGCCGAAAATTTCGGCTCTTTTTGGTCTAAATAGTATTGATTACTTGCTTAATCGGTGCAATGTATAGGTCATGGCACTCAAAAGGAAAAAAGCCATAATTTGATGAATTAATCCTAATGCCAAAGGAACACTGTATAAAAGCGTAAATACGCCCAATAGAAATTGAATGAAAACAAAAACGACAAGAACTTTGATTCCGTTCGATTGATTTCTTGTCAATGAAAACTTCGTGCCTTTGTAATATAAAAAAAGAATAAGAGCTACTACTACATAAGCAAAAGTTCGGTGTACAAACTGAACACCGCTTTTTCCTTCAATTAAGTTTTTGACCAAAGTCGATTGTTCAATAAATACAGAATCGTGTATAAATTGCCCGTCACTCATCAAAGGCCAGTGATTGTGTATTAAGCCTGCATTAAGCCCGGCAACAAACCCACCGTAAATGATTTGAATAAGTAAAGCCACCAGAGCATATCTTGCAATATTACGAAGTGGAATTACTTTGTAAACATTGCGTTCAGGATAAATTAAATCTAAGGCCACCCACAAAGTGTAAGCAAAAGTAATAAAGGCAAAAGTAAGGTGTAATGAAAGTCTGAAATGGCTAACATCCGGATTGTCTATTAATCCGCTACGTACCATAAACCATCCCAGAAAACCCTGGAAACCTCCCATTGCCAGAAGAACAATACATTTGTTTATGGTTGGACGATCCAGTTTTTTTCGAATCAAAAAATACACAAAAGGGACAAAGAAAACTAGTCCAATTATACGACCGATGAAACGGTGAAACCATTCCCAGAAATAGATAAATTTATAATCTGAAAGCTGAAAATCGTTGTGTATGTTGATTTTTTGATATTCGGGGAACTTCTTGTACTGTTCAAAAGCTTCATTCCATTTTGCTTCTGTCAATGGAGGAAAAGTATCTGTTACCAAATGCCAGTCGGTCATAGACAAACCTGAATTTGTCAAGCGAGTAATTCCGCCTACAACAACCATTAAAAACAATAAAACACAACCTGATAGCAACCAAATGATTACTGATTTATTTCCTTTTTTCATTTTATAAAATAATACTTAATTCCTTATATTTTTTTTAAGCCTAATTTTTCAGCTCTTTTAATAACAAAATCATAAGCAGCCTGATATTCATTTGGAATATCACCTTCTAAAATAGCTTCTTTAACAGCTTCTTTCAAAATCCCGATTTCTCGTGAAGGTTTCAGATCGAAGATTTTCATAATTTCTTCGCCGGAAATTGGCGGTTGAAAATTACGAACATGATCGCGTTCCTCGACCTCAACAATTTTCTTGCGAACGAGCTCGAAGTTTTTATGGTATTTTTTAAATTTTGACGGATTTTTGGTTGTGATATCTGCCTCGCACAAAGTCATCAAATTTTCGACATCTTCCCCAGCATCAAAAACCAAACGACGCACTGCACTGTCGGTTACCACATCATCAGCCAGGACAATTGGGCGTGAACTCATTACAACCATCTTTTGCACAAATTTCATTTTGTGATTCAAAGGCATGTGCAGACGTTCGAAAATCTTTTTGGTCATTTTTCCACCTAAAAACTCATGTCCGTGAAAAGTCCAGCCTTGTTTTTTGTTGAAACGTTTTGTTGGCGCTTTTCCGATATCGTGTAGTAGAGCTGCCCAACGCAACCAGACATCGTCTGTATTTGGACAAATATTATCAACGACTTCTAGCGTGTGGTAAAAATTATTTTTATGAGTATGACCTTCAATTTCTTCGACCTGATTCAATGCCGTTAACTCCGGTAAAATTAGATCTAAAAGCCCTGTTTTGTACAAAAGTAAAAAGCCGGTTGAAGGTTTAGGAGTTGATAGAATTTTGTTTAACTCGTCAACGATTCTTTCGCCAGAGATAATTTTGATGCGATCGGCATTTTTTGTGATGGCGTTTAATGAATTTTCTTCGATTTCGAAATTCAACTGTGTCGCAAAACGAATCGCACGCAACATGCGCAGCGGATCATCAGAATAAGTAATATCCGGATCCAAAGGCGTTTTGATGATTTTATTTTCTAAATCGGTCAAGCCATTAAAAGGATCGGAAAGGTCTCCGAAGTTTTTTTCGCTCAGGGATAAGGCCAAAGCATTAATGGTAAAGTCCCGACGGTTTTGATCGTCTTCCAACGTTCCGTTTTCAACTAGCGGATTTCGACTGTCAGAACTATAAGATTCTTTTCTGGCTCCAACAAATTCAATATCGGTATCTTCAAAACGAAGCATTGCCGTTCCGTAAGTTTTAAAAACCTGAACTTTTGGTTTATTTGGAAGTAAATCAGAAACCTTAAGTGCCAATTCGATGCCGCTACCTACAGCAACAACATCAATATCTTTCTTAGAGCCTCTGTTTAAAAGTAAATCCCGAACAAACCCCCCGATAACGTAACTATCGACGTTGAGTTCCTGAGATGCTTTCGAAATGATATCGAAGATTTTTGGTTGTAATGCAGTTTTATAATTTGTTTGTATAGCCACGAATTCACTAATTTTTTAATAAAAAAACATTTTCAATTTCTAAGAAATGAAATGCAGGCAAATTTACAACATAGAAAATGCCTATTATAATCTAACGCTCACTTTTTTGAATAAATTCACAGTTTGAGAGCAGGAATTTTGTTAAAAGAAAAAAGGTTGCCACAAATTACACGAATTTGCCCAATTTTTTTTGCCACAGATTAAAGGATTTTTACAGATTTTTTAATCCTTCTAATCTTTTAATCTGTGGCGAAAATTAAGATTTATAATGTGAAGAGATGAAGCAATTCACAGTCTGAGAGCAGGAATTTTGTTAAAAGAATAAAGGTTGCCACGAATTACACGAATTTACACAATTTTTTTTGCCACAGATTAAAAGGATTTTCACAGATTTTTTTAATCCTTCTAATCCTTTTAATCTGTGGCGAAAATTTCGACAATGTATATAGAAGGAAAAATTCATGCAAATTCGTGTGATTTGTGGCGAAAAGAAACATTTATACTACAATCGAACAAATCAATTCGGATCTGTTATTTTTAGAATTTCAATTTGTATTTTTGAAGGATATAAAAATGCACACATGAAAATTGTTATATCGCCTGCGAAGTCATTAAATTTCGAAAAAGAATTACCTACTACTCAATATACAGAACCTGCTTTTTTAAAAGAAGCGCGTGTGGTTCATAAAATATTAAAGACTAAAAAACCTGCTGAATTATCTGAATTAATGTCTATTTCAGATAAATTATCCGATTTGAACTGGAAAAGAAATCAGGAGTGGAAAACGCCATTTACGCCCGAAAATGCCCGTCCGGCAGTGTATACTTTTGATGGAGATGTTTATACTGGTCTGGATGCTTATAGCATTCCGCTAGAGAAACTGGAGGTGTTACAAAGTAAACTCCGAATCTTATCAGGGCTTTACGGAGTGTTGAAACCTTTAGATTTAATGCAGGCTTATCGTTTAGAAATGGGGACAAAATTACCTGTAGGCGAGTATAAAAACCTACATGAATTCTGGAAACCAACAGTAACAAAAGCTTTAAATAAAGAATTAACTAAAGGTGAATTGTTTGTAAATTTGGCCAGTAACGAGTACTTCTCGGCAGTAGATGTAAAAGCGTTAAAAGTTCCCGTAATTACACCAGACTTCAAAGATTATAAAGATGGAAAACTTAAAATAATCAGTTTCTTTGCCAAAAAGGCGAGGGGTATGATGGTGCGCTATATTATTGATACCAATGCCGAAACGATTGAAGATTTAAAAGGATTTAATTACGAAGGTTATCAGTTTGATGCGAACCTTTCGAAAGGGAACCATCTGGTTTTTACGAGATAGGTTTTTTTAAAGATTCTGAGGGGCTAAGATGCTAAGGTTTTTTTGCGGAATAACTGGTAGGCTCGGAAGGTATTGTAGCGAGGGATTTTTAATCCCAGGCGATTTTAAAAAAATGCAAATAGGAACAAAAAATAAACGCCGAATTCAAAATCGAATTCGGCGTTTTGCGTATTATAAATCAATTATTATTAATGCATTGCATCAGCAGGATTAATCTTGTTTTTTCCTTTTTTGATTAAAAGAATAATTGGTATACAGCATAAGAACATGATTCCGAGATACATGAAAATATCCATGTATGCCATTACCGTACTTTGTTTCATTACAGAATATTCCAGAGCCTGATAGGCTTTTTTCAGTGCAACATCGGCTGAATATCCTTTAGACATAAAAGCTCTTTGCATTCCCGCAATACGTTGTTGTACATCGTATTTTGCAGGATCTAAATTGGTTAGTAAGTTAACTCTGTGTTCCTGACTCAAACGGGTGATAAAAGTGGTAATAATTGCAATACCAAAAGAACCACCTAATTGTCGCATCATTCCGGTAAAAGCTGCTCCTTCACCAATATGTTTTCCTTTTAAGGTCGAAAGTGATAGTGTAGTAATAGGAACAAAAAGTAGTCCCAAACCAATTCCTCTTAAAATCAATGGCCAATACATGTGTTCAACACCAGTATCCGGAGTCATTCGGGTCTGCATCATATAGGTGAAGAAAAAGAAAACCAGGAATCCTACTCCAACCATATATCCCTGAGGAACCCCTCTCTGAATCATATTCCCCACAAAAGGCATCATGATTGCTGTGGTAATAGATCCCGGAATCAATAATAATCCGGCATCCGTTGCGGTCCATCCTAGAATAGATTGTGTGTAAATTGGAATAATTAAAGTAGATCCGTACAGACCAAAACCAAGAATGAAACACATTACAGTTCCAATTCTAAGATTTCCATCTTTAAGAACACTTAGATTTACGATTGGATGTTTATAGGTAAGCTCTCTCCAAATAAATAAAATTAATCCAAGAACTGTAACCACACTTAAAGTTATGATAGTTGAATCGTTGAACCAATCGTCTTGTTGTCCATGCTCCAGAACGAATTGTAAAGATCCGATAAAGGCAGCAAGCAATATAATTCCCCACCAGTCAACTTGATTGGCTTTTAATTTTTCTCCATATTTTGGGCTTCTTACAAAAGTTAGCGCCAAAATAGTAGCTATAATTCCCAATGGGATATTAATGTAAAAGATGTAAGGCCATGAGTAGTTATCTACCAGGTATCCTCCTAATGGCGGACCTAAGGTTGGACCTACAATTACCCCCATTCCGTAAATAGCCTGAGCCATTCCACGTTTTGCGATGGGATAACTTTCGGTAATAATAGTTTGGGCAGTAACTAATAAAGCTCCTCCGCCCATACCCTGAACAAACCTAAAAGCAACTAGTTCCCATATATTACTGGCATTACCACATAAGAAGGAACAAACTGTAAATAATATGATAGAGGCCACAAAGTAATTACGTCTTCCAAATTGTTGTGATAGCCAGCTCGTCATCGGAATTACAATAACATTCGCAATTGCGTATGCTGTAATTACCCAAGCCACATCAGTCAAAGTAGCACCAAGGCTACCTCGCATGTCTGTTAGTGCTACGTTTACGATAGTGGTATCTACAATTTCTAACAGTGCACAAAGTACTGCAGTAATCGTAATGATCACACGCCTAAAACCGTATTCTACTAAATCGTCATCTGCTTGTACTGCTGTTGCCATATTTTATTTTAAATGTACATCTACATCAACATTCATTCCTGGTCTTAGTAATTTTACTTTTTCCGGATCGTTAGATTCGTCTAAACTAATTTTTACCGGTAATCTTTGAATTGTTTTCACGAAGTTACCTGTTGCATTGTCAGGAGGTAGTAATGAGAAACGTGATCCTGTTGCTGGTGAAAATGAGGTTACAGTACCTTTGAATTCGTAATTTGGATAAGCGTCAACTTTTAAGCTAACTTTTTGTCCAATAATCATTTTGTTTAATTGAGTTTCTTTAAAGTTAGCAACAACCCAAGCTTCATTGTTATTGATGATATAAAATAAAGATTGCCCTGGTTGTACTAATTGTCCAGGTTGAATATCTACTTTAGAAACCTGACCATCAATTGCAGCAGTTACAACAGTATAGCTAAGATTTAAATGTGCTACATCTAACATTGTTTTTGCTTTTTTGATATTGGCAGAAGCTACTTCAGTTTGTTTGTCAGAAACTTTTGATTTCGATTGAATTACTGATTTTTGGTAAGAACTAGCTCTTTGTTGATCTTGTAAAACACGTACCTGGTTTTCAGCTTCTTCTTTTGCAGATAGAGCCTGCTCGTATTGTTGTTTTGTAATCGTATGTGTTTTGTATAAATTATTGTAACGGTTGTAATCGTTTGTAATTTGTCTTAATCTAATTTTTGCACTTTCGATAGAACCTGTTGCAGATTTCATTTGCGCATCAGAAACTGAGATGCTTGCATTAGCGCTTCCAATATCAGCTTTTGCAGCTTCGTATTGACCTTCGGCACCTAATAAAGCGGCATTAGCTTCGTCAATTTTTAATTGATAATCTCTTTTGTCAATCGTAAATAAGGTATCTCCTTTTTTTACAAAGTCGTTATCTTTAACATATACTTTACTAATATATCCAGATACTCTAGGAATAATTGGATTCATTTTCTTCTCTATTTGAGCATCATCCGTTTCTTCGTGAGCTTGTGAGTGTAAGTATTTTGAGATTCCGTATGTTCCGCCCACTAAAACCAAAACGGTTAGTATGATGATGAATTTAGTATTTGTTTTTTTCTTTTCCATGAGAGGTATCGATTATATTTTAGAAAGATTGAATGATTGTGATAATTGTCCTGATACTGAAAGTAATTCGTAATATTTTTGAATTATTGTAGCTTTAGATACAGCCGTATTGATTTTGGCGCTTAATTGTTCAACGTCAGCCTCAACCAAATCATTAGTATCTGATAAACCATTGTCAAACTTATCTTTTACAAGTCTGTAATTTTCACTGGCCTGTTGTAGTGCTTCATCATAAACCACACTTTGATTTATCGCCAAATCATAATCTTCAATAGATTTTTGAACTTCAATTTTAATACGATCTGTCATCACAGCTTCACTATTTTTAACTTCCAGAGCTTTGCTTTCAGCTACTCGCACATGAGCACTGTTTTTGTAAATTCCAGATAAGTCATAAGTTAAACCTAATCCAAAGTTCATGGCATATTTTACCGTTATAATATCTTTAAGGTCCAGAGCAGTATAACCGCCAAGTAAGGCTAATGTAGGATAGTATGCTGCTTTTGCTACTTTGATATTTGATTCAGAAGCTTTTTGCTGTAAACGAATTGCTTCCAGATCTTTTCTGTTTTCAAGAGCTACTGCATCTGATGTCGGTGCATTACTTGTTTTTAAGTTGAAAAAATCATCTTCATTAACCTGAAGTTTTGTATTAGGATCTAATTTTAATAAAGTGGTTAGATAAAAGTTGATATTGTTAAGATTGTTAGTAGCTTCATCAATAGATAATTGTGTTTTTGAAACTAATAATTGAGACTTTAATAAATCATTTCTGGGAATAATTCCATTCTTTTCCAGTTCTGTAAAATCAGTAACACGTTGTTTCGCGCTTTTTTGATTTTCATTTAAAACATCCAGTGTTTTTTGAGCTTTATATAAAGCAGTATAATAGGTAATTACTCTTAAAGCAACATCCTCTTTTGTTTTTGCGGCAGTAGCATTTTCTGCTTCGTATAAGTTATCGTAAGCATCAATACTATTTTGAATCTTGAATCCTGCAAATAGAGGCAGACTTAAATTTGCCATTCCAAACATTGCTCTGTCCGGAGATGCCAAAGATGCATTTTCGCCTTGATTTGGCATACTAATCGATGCTTTTGTAAGACGTTGGTATTGACCAGAAATTTTAATATCCGGGTATTGATTGTCTTTTACGGTTTTTAATTCGTATTTTTTTGTGTTTACCTTAGTATTGGCAAGCGTAACTTCGTTACTTTTTTCCCAAGCCATTTTAACGGCCTCGCCTAAGGTTAAACTTGTTTTTTCTTGTGCTTCAATTGATGAAATTCCGATAAAGAAAATCCCAAAGAGCATTAATTGATTAATTTTCATAAACAAGAAGAGCTTTTATAGTTTGTTGAATGTGCTTTGTAAGACTGGTTTTTATATAATTATTGTACAATTCTTCGGTATTTAAGTTCAATAATTCTTCAAAGAAAGGTTTGTTCATGTGAAAGTGAAAAAAGGTTCCGATAATTGTTGGAGTGATGAGCGGAATGACAACATCTTTCCTGAAAACTCCTTTTTCCTGACCTTGTTTAATAATACTTTCAACAGATTTTAAATTTCCTTTTTTAAGTTCTGTGAAGGCAATAAAACTTTTTTCTCTTTTTTTTGCGTTTATTTCAAAATGTAAGACCCTGAAAATCCCTTTGTTACAGCTGATTCTCTGAATGTAAATTTCGATTAATTTATTGACTTTTTCAACAGGTTCTAAGTTTTCCTGTAATAAATTTTCGAGCTTTAACTTTAAATCAGAAGTCTTGTAAATGATTAAGGCTTCAAGTAATCTTTCTTTTGAACCAAAGTAATACGAAACCATGGCAATGTTAATCTTGGCATGTTTTGAGATATCCCGTATCGATGTACCTTCAAATCCTTTTTCAGAGAATAGCTTTTCGGCAACCTCAAGAATCTGAATTTTTTTATCGTTTAATTCGAAGTTTGACATGGTATTGTTTCTAATCGGGTACAAAATTAAACAAGCGTTTAAATTAAACGTTTGTTTAATTTTATTTTAACAAAATATTAACACAAAGCGATTTCGACAATTTTGCCACTAAATTTGATGTTTGGGAATAAAAAAAGCCTGAAAAAATAAGGTCTTTCAGGCTTTTGTTGAAAATTAATCTTTGGGTAATTTCACTGCTTTAAAAATTCCAGTATTAGAAAATAATCTAATATCGGTTTTATTCTTTGGAGTTAGTTCATATCGAATATTAGAAATAATCTCATTTTTTGGTGATAGTTTTAAATCTTCAATTGATATTGTAGAAATTACATTTGGACTTGTCGTCCCGATAAAAATATTTGTTTTTTTTAATTTTAAAATATCTAAATGCTCAGGTTCTAAACTTTTAACATCATTTAAATTATAAAAGAAAATACTGTCCTGAGATTCTTTAAATGTTTCAAATTTATATCTTTTATAACCTTGATTTCTAATTGTAAAACCTTCATTTTGAAAAATTTTAGTTTTGATTTTAATTCCATTTTCTTCATCAACTTTAATTTCTAAAGGAAAAAAGATTTTGTTTGAAACTTTTTGATCATCGAGTTTTTTACAAATAACACCGAAAATATTTCGTTTTGTTGGAATGCTTTCAAAATATTGAAAAGGTAATGGTTTGACATTATCGATATCAAATACATCTGTTGAATCTAGAATAGCATAACCAAAAATATGAGAATCTCGACCTCCCCAAGCATCATATTTATAGATGACTTTTGAAGAATTTTCTATCTTTTGCATATATAACTCAGATAAATTCCAACTCCTGTCACAGCTTATGAAAATTAAGAGAATAAAAGGATATAATAAAGATTTAAAAACTTTCATCTTTTAATTATCTAATTTCCCCAACAAATTCTTCAATTTTCTTGCTTCCGCTTTCACTCAGATGTTTGATAAAAGCACTTCCGATAATAGCCCCTTTTGCAAATTTAGTAGCCTGATCGAATGTTTCTTTATTTGAAATTCCAAAACCAATAATTTGTGGGTTTTTAAGATTCATTTGGGCAATTCTTTCGAAATAGCTTTCCTGAATATTTCCAAAACCTGCCTGAGAACCTGTGACACTTGCAGAACTTACCATATAGATGAAGCCATTTGAAACACTGTCGATAAAACGAATGCGCTCGTCTGAAGTTTGTGGGGTAATCAAGAAGATATTGATTAAGCCGTATTTTTCGAAAATCGCTTTATATTGGTCTGCGTAAACATCTACCGGTAAATCTGGAATAATTAACCCATCGATACCAATTTCGGCACATTTTTTACAAAATTCTTCGATTCCGTATTGCAGCATCGGATTGAAATATCCCATTATAATCAACGGAATTTTTACGCTTTCGCGGATGTCCTTCAACTGGTCAAAAAGAATTTGAGTCGTCATTCCATTGTGAAGTGCCTGAGTAGAACTTGCCTGAATGGTTGGGCCATCGGCTAAAGGATCACTAAAAGGCAAACCAATTTCGATTAAATCGACACCATTTTTTTCTAAATCCTGAATGATTTGAACGGTGTCATTTAAGTTTGGATATCCGGCTGAGAAATAAATAGAAAGAATCTTTTTATCTTCTTGTAATTTTTGAGTTATTCTGTTCATTTTATTATGTTTTTTTGTGCCACAGATTAAAAAGATTTCAATGATTTTTTAAATAATTTAATCTGTAAAATCTATGGCTTTTTTTTATTTTTTTTAAATCTTACTTGTCCAATTCTCATTTATTTTTTCGACTAATAATATTCCCGAATCTGAATCATTCAATTGCGCAATTAATTCTCCTTTGTTATTCCAAAATGCGCTTTGTCCTGCTGATGGAGATCCCCATGATTCACCGCTAAAATTTGACATTAGAACATTCATTTGATATTTCTGAGCATAAGCTTGTAAATCGCAATAAGCACTTGGAATTCCGTTTGGCGAAAAGAAAATACTGGCAATATAAATATCAGCACCTCTGTTACAGGCATTTTCGGGATGCAACGGATTGTCAATATCAGCACAAATGGCAAAGGAAATCTTCTTGTTTTCGATAGTAAGCATTGGATTAAAATCGAAAGAAGACTGAAAAAACTGATCTTCCCCTTCATGCAAAAATTGCTTTGTATATATAGAAACAGAGTTGTCCGGAGCAATAATAAATTCTCCAATAAACAATTCTGATGCGATCTGAATTGGTGCGCCGGCAATGATAACAATATTATTTTCGACGGCTAATTTTTTTAAATGATCCAATCTTGAATCGTCTGCATTAAAAGCCAGTTTTTGAGCAAATTCTCTTTCGTATCCTGTGATCGACATTTCGGGAAATACAATTAGTTGCGCCCCATTTTGAACGGCCAGATCGACAAGACGATAATGCTCTAATAAGTTTGAATCAATATCTCCCCGTAATGGTTTTGTTTGTGCAGCTACTAGAATCATTCTTTACGATTATTAGTTTTCGATATAAATCCAGGCAACTACTCCGGAATTCAAGGTTACCTGAATTCTTTTATACGCATTGGACTCGAATAGATCTACTTTAGCCAAATCGGTACTCGAAATATTGAAAACAACACCGTGTATAGGATCTGAAGGGGCTTCCGTTGGTACAACTACAACATAGTCTGCCATTCCAAATTCTTCCTCTATTTGCAGGCTTTTTAGTTTGTGACCAAGCAGCTGATCAGGTGTACCAATTAATAATTTATTAAAGAGTCGCATCTGAATTTCTTTCGATCGTAATGTTCCGTAAGAGAATAACTTTTCCATGGTTGCTATTGTGTTACAATTTAAAATACTCGATATAATTGTCTAAATCCTTGTCTCCACGACCAGAAAGACTGATCACCACAATATCCGTTGGTTTGAATTTCTTTTGATCTAAAACAGCAAAGGCATGTGCACTTTCGATTGCCGGAATAATTCCTTCTAATTTGGTAAGCTGTAAGCCAGCATTCATAGCATCATCATCGGTAACAGAGAAGAATTCTCCACGACCGGTTTGTGCCAGATGTGCATGCATAGGACCAACTCCCGGATAATCAAGACCAGCAGAAATTGAATACGGTTCAGTAATTTGTCCGTCAGGAGTTTGCATCAAAAGGGTTTTGCAACCGTGAATAACCCCCACTTTTCCTAATTTACTAGTTGCGGCACTGTGACCACTATCGACTCCTTTTCCAGCTGCTTCTACCGCGATGATTCCAACTTCCGGTTCGTGTAGAAAGTGGTAATAGGTTCCAGCCGCATTGCTTCCGCCACCAATACAAGCAACGACGTAGTCCGGATTTTCACGTCCTTCTTTTTCTTTTAACTGCCATTTGATTTCTTCTGAAATAACGCTTTGAAAACGGGTCACCATATCTGGATAAGGATGTGGTCCAATTGCTGAACCTATAATGTAGTGGGTATCTACCGGATTGTTGATCCAGTCACGAATCGCCTCATTGGTAGCATCTTTTAAAGTCTTGGAACCTGAAAGTGCGGGACGGACTTCAGCGCCCAACATTTTCATACGTGCCACATTTGGTGCCTGACGTGCAATGTCAATTTCACCCATGTATACAATACATTCCAATCCCATTAAAGCACATACCGTAGCGGTTGCCACACCATGCTGACCTGCGCCTGTTTCGGCAATAATTCTTTTTTTACCCAGACGTTTTGCAACTAAAATCTGTCCAATGGTATTATTGACCTTATGTGCTCCGGTGTGATTTAAATCTTCTCTTTTCAGATAAACTTTTGTATTGTATTTTTCCGATAAACGCTTGGCGAAATAAAGTGGACTGGGACGGCCTACGTAATCTTTTAGTAATTGATCAAACTCTGCCTTAAAATCAGGTTCGCTTGTTATTTTTAGGTAATTCTGACGCAATTCTTCGACATTCGGATATAACATTTCGGGAATGTAAGCCCCTCCAAATTCTCCGTAATATCCTTTTTCGTTAACATTATAGTTCATTGTATAGTTGTTTAGGGTTTAAAGTTGCGGGTTTTAGATTTTTCTGAAACTTTCTTAATAGACTTATATTTTTCAATCCAGGCTCTGTCTCAAATTTACTGTTTACATCAATAGCGTAAATAGGGATTTTGAGGTTTTTTATCGCAGGGATTTCTTCAATTCCAATACCACCGCTTAAGAAAATCGGTTTCTCAGATTTGTAATTTTCTAAAATTTTCCAGTCAAAAGTGGTCCCGTTTCCACCAGGTAGTTTTCCTTTTGTATCGAACAAAAAGTAATCACATACACTTTCAAAAGGTGCTAAAACTTCAAAATTAAAATTTTCATCAATAGAGAATGTTTTTATGATTTCGATAGTAACATCAATTTTGACATCAATTTTAGCTTTTAATTCCTGACAAAATTCAACAGATTCTTTTCCATGTAACTGAACCGCTTGTAAATGATATTTGTCTGCTTTTGATATAATATTATCAACAGTTTCATCCACAAAAACGCCTGTCTTTTTTATGGTATGAATCAGTTCCGGAATCGTTCCGTCAAAATAGCGAGCAGATTTTTCCCAGAAAATAAATCCCATATAGTCGGGTAGGAGCGCTCCTGTCTCGAGTATATTGTCGGGATATTTCATACCGCAGATTTTTAGTTTCATTTTTTTTATTTTTATGCTTTAAGCAATGGGCATTAAGCTATAAGCTTTTGCTTCATGCCGTATTATTTTTTATCGATTGGTTAGAGTTTAAGCAATAAGCTTTTGGCTTACGGCTTATAGCCTAAAGCTTACAGCCGTTTAATAAATTCAGTTGCTGCTTGCCCGGCATTCGTTGTTTTCATGAAGTTTTCTCCTATCAAAAAACCACTGTAACCATAAGGTCTTAATTCTGAAATGGCTTCAACAGATGAAATTCCGCTTTCTGAAACTTTAACAAAATCATTCGGAATCTGAGAAGCCAGTTCTTTGCTGAAATCCAGACTTACTTCGAAGGTTTTCAGGTTTCTGTTATTCACGCCAATCATATCTAAACTTGGCATGATAGATTTTTCTAATTCTTCCTGATTGTGGACTTCCAGCAAAACCTCTAAATCTAACTGTTTTGCAAATTCCGATAAGGATTTGATTTCTTCCCGGGTTAAAACTGCTGCAATAAGAAGGATTAAATCTGCTCCATACGCTTTGGCTTCTAAAATCTGATATTCATTAACGATAAATTCTTTTCGTAAAAGTGGAATATTTACACTAGCTCTTGCTAAAAGTAAATCGTCTAAAGAACCTCCGAAATATTTTCCATCAGTTAAAACTGAAATTCCACATGCACCGGCATTTTCATATCCTTTAACAACTTCTTCAACTGTAAAATTTTGATTAATTACAGCTTTTGAAGGAGAGCGGCGTTTGTGTTCAGCAATAATTCCTGAATTGCTTTTTCTCAATTTTTGACTAAGAGAAATGGTTTGTTTTTCAAAAAACACAGAAGCTTCCAATTGCGAAACTGGAATAATGGATTTTTTGAGAACGACTTCTCTTTTTTTATCTACAATTATTTTATCTAAAATGTTCATTGTTTTATTTGTTTCAGGTTTCAAGTTTCAGTTTCGTTCCAATAACTTGAAACCTGAAACTTGAAACAATTTTTTACCTGCTTAGTTCTTGTAATTTTTTAAGTGCTTGATACCCTTTTCCAGAAAACAGACTTTCTTTGGCTAGTTTAAAACCTTCTTGGGAAGAACATTTCGTTACAGTAGAAATCGCCATTGCTGCATTTGCGCAAACCACATTGTTTTGTGCTTCACTTCCTTTTCCGGAAATAATATTGACAAACATATCTGCTGATTCTTCAATCGTTCTGCCTCCCTCAATTTCTCTTTGTGATAAAAGACGAACATTAAAATCTTCCGGTTTTAACATGCCTTCCATGTCGCTTGTAATGATTTTTGTCGGACCTGTTAAAGATATTTCATCATAACCATCTAGTGAATGCAGAATTGTAAAATTCACATTGGTGTTTTGATACAGATAAGCATACATTCGGGCTAATTCTAAATTGAAAACACCAACCAGTTGATTTTTAGGAAACGATGGGTTTACCATTGGCCCTAACATGTTGAAAAATGTTTTTACGGCCAGCTCTTTTCTGATTGGTCCAACGTTTTTCATAGCGGGATGAAATAATGGTGCGTGCAAAACACAAATTCCTGCCTGATCGATACATTTTTCTAAAAATGCCGGATCATTACTGAATTTTATCCCCATTTTTTCCATAACGTTGCTGGATCCGGAAATCGATGAAACACCGTAATTTCCATGTTTTGCAACTTTTATTCCGGCTCCGGCAGCGACAAATGAAGCCAAAGTAGAAATATTGAAGGTATCCTTTCCGTCACCTCCCGTTCCGCACAAATCGATGGTGTTGTAGTCTGATAAATCAACACGAACGCACAATTCTAATAAAGCTTCACGAAAACCCGAAAGCTCATCAATCGTAATGCTTCGCATCATAAATACGGTTAAGAACGCCGAGATCTGACTTGGGTTATAAGCACCGCTTGAGATGTTAATCAATACGTCTTTGGCCTCCTCTTTCGAAAGTACTTCATGATTGATTAGTTTATTTAGTATATTTTTCATTTTTTTTAGTCTTAAAGTCTAAAGTCGAAGGTCTTAAAGTCTTCAAACTTTGGTGTTTTTTTAGAATTGATTACTGTTTTTTAGTTTTAATAGGAAAGGCTAAGTTTTTAGTATTTGACTTTATGACTTTCGCCTTTAAAACTTTTGGCTAATACTTAACTCTTTATCCAATTCTCTAAAATCAGTTTTCCTTTTGGTGTCAAAACACTTTCGGGATGAAATTGAACACCTCTTACATCAAATTTTTTATGTCTTAGCGACATAATTTGTCCATTTTCATCAACTGAAGTGGCTTCAAGAGCTTCTGGTAAATTGCTGTTGACTACCCAGGAATGGTATCTTCCTACTTCAAATTCATTTCCTAAGCCTTCAAACAAAAGTTCATCTGTAACCACTGTTTTTACATTTGTAGCAACGCCGTGATATACTTTGTCGAGGTTTGAAAGCGTTCCTCCAAAAACCTCCCCAATAGCCTGTTGTCCTAGGCAAACTCCTAGAATACTTTTTGTAGGAGCGTATTTTTGAATTACGGCTTTCAGCAATCCCGCTTCATCCGGAATTCCAGGTCCTGGAGAAAGTAATATTTTATTAAAAGATGCTATTTCTTCAATATCAAACTCATCATTTCTGTATACCGTAACTTCACAGTTTAAATCTTCCAGATAGTGTACTAAATTATAAGTGAAACTATCGTAATTGTCTATAACTAATATTTTTTTCATTTTTTTGAGGTTCTAAGTTGCTAAGTGACTAAGATTCTAAGTTTTTTGTGACTGAATACTGTGACTGGCAACTGATTTCTGTTTATTTTTCTCGAACGTATTTCTCAACAATAATTCTATCTACGCCTAATTTTTCTATTTTTTCGACTCCTTTTTGAATCAGGGTGTCATTTTTAATTTTTACTACAAACTCAAATTTATTGTTTTCCCATTGACGGTTATTAAAGTATTCCAGATTTTCGGTATAAGTACTATCTTTTAAAGTATATTTTCCTCCGCCGCCGAAGAACAAAGCGGTACTGTCTTTTCCGTTGTTCAAATCATGATTGAAAAAAGCAAAATGAGTATCATTTATAATTTTAATCATTTTTGTTTTTGGATTGAAAGTTGAGAATGTTGAATCTTTTTCTGTGGTTTCAGCTGATATCAGGCGCCAGGTTCCGCTTAAAGGAAGTGTATCTGATTCTTTTTTAGTTTCACAAGAAGCAAATAATACAATAAGAATTAAAAATGGAATAATGTTCTTCATAGTTTTTTAGTTTGTGTTTATGGTTGCTTTTTAATTTTGTTTCAGGTTTCAGGTTTTGTTTGCATTCCAACAACGTGAAACCTGAAACAAAAAAACTTATATTTTCTCAGCCATTTCTAAAGCGGTGTTTAGGGCTCTAAGTTTATTGTAAACTTCCTGCATTTCACTTTCTTCGTCAGAGCTGGCAACAATTCCGGCACCGGCCTGGCAGTGTAATTGATGGTTTTTGCTTAGGAAAGTTCGAATCATAATAGCGTGATTAAAATTGCCTTCGAAATCCATGAATCCAATGGCACCTCCATAAAAGTTACGATTGGTTTTTTCATAATCTTCGATCAATTGCATTGCTCTGTGTTTTGGAGCACCACTTAAAGTCCCCGCCGGAAAGGTGTCAGCAACTACCTGCATAGTTGTCGCCTTTTCGTGTAAATACCCAGTTACTTTTGAAACGAGGTGAATTACATGTGAGAAAAACTGGACTTCTCTATACTTTTCGACATTTACGTTATGACCATTTCGGCTTAAATCATTTCTGGCCAAATCGACTAACATTACGTGTTCGCTGTTTTCTTTTTTATCTTCCGAAAGCTGCTTGGCCAAAACAGCATCTTGTTCGTCATTTCCGGTTCTTTTAAAAGTTCCGGCTATAGGGTGAATTTCTGCTTTTCTGTTTTTTACAATGATTTGTGCCTCAGGTGAAGATCCGAATATTTTGAAGTCACCATAATCAAAGAAAAATAAGTATGGAGATGGGTTTATACTTCGTAAAGCGCGATATACATTGAATTCATCTCCTTTAAAACCTTGAGTAAAACGACGTGAAAGTACCAATTGAAAAACATCTCCACGGAAGCAGTGTTTTTTTGCTAAAGCTACATTGTGTTTGAATTCTTCGTCGGTTAAATTAGAGAAACCTTCTCCTTCTTTGGTAAATTTATATGATGCAATATTTCTGGATTGTAACAATTGTTCGATTTCCGAAATGTTATTCCTTCCATCAACGCTATGACAAAAAATGTAGGCTTCATTTTTAAAATGATTGATCGCAATAATGTTTTGATAAACGGCATAAAAAACGTCCGGAATTGAAGTTGCCTTGTCTTTTTTGGCAATCGAAACTTTCTCAAAATAACGAACGGCATCGTAAGAAATGTATCCGAATAAACCATTATTGATGAATTTAAAGTCGTTTTTCTCTGACTGAAATTGGCCTGAGAATTCCTGAATTATTTCTGGAATATTCGTTGTACCGTTAATAGAAATTCGTTCTTTAGTTCCGTCAGGAAAAGTTTTTGAAATAGTTTCATTTTCAATTTTAATTGTCGCAATAGGGTTGCAGCAGATGTAAGAGAAACTATTGTCATTTCCGTGATAATCACTACTTTCTAGTAGTAAGCTATTTGGGAATTTATCCCTGATTTTGAAATAAACACTTACTGGTGTAATGGTATCTGCCAGAATTTGTTTGTAGTGTGTGTTGAGTATAAATGGTTTCAAAGTATTTTGTGTATTAAATTTTTACTATATTTTTTTACTTGTTTTTTGATCAAAAAAAAAGGCTTGTCGTGATGACAAGCCTTTTAGATTTATAGTTTACAATACCATAGGAAGCTCTGTTCACGACGTTTGACGTAAATTCTTCCACCACCAAGTATTGTTTGTTATTGTTTTCATATCTTATATTGATTTCACAAATATATAAATGTAATTTGAATTACAATACATATAGAGTGAAAAAAAACTCTTTTAAATGATTAAAATTGTTAAATTTTATTGGGAATAAGTTTTTTTAATATCTTAATTACCAATAGCTATGGTGTTGTTTACGTTCATTCTAAAGTCTGGATTTCCTTTGATATTGGGCGTTGCAAACAATTCGCTGTTTTTGATTTTGGTAAAATTAATATCAAAAACAGGATTACTGTAAAAACTTTGAATTGCAGGATTTGCACCACCGGCTTCACTTGTAATTCCGCCATTGCAATTGTTAACGATTAAGTTTTTGAAGGTAATTTTGGCTAAATTGACTTCCCCGTTTCCAATATTTCCTTCTAATAAAACAAAAGGAGTAAATCCGGAAACGATACTGTTGGTTAAGTTAAAAAAGCTATTTTCTCTAACATAAATCGATTCTCGCACAAGGCCCTGATTGTTTTCTTCCAGATTTACCAGAGTAATATTGTTTGCATTTATTTTGGTTAATTTTTTACTCATATCGGTATTTCCTATTTTGTCATAAGAGTCAACTTCGAAACATCTCGAGCCTGAAATATCTGATGAAAAGGGATGACGAATGGCTATACTGTTATTGATGTTGATTTGTGCACCTTGGGTGAAATCAAAATCGTCATCGGTAGTCCTGTAAGAAACCAGATTGTTCATATTTAAATCTCCTCCATAACATTCGAAAGAATCATCATTGGAGTAACTAATTTGAATGTTGCTTAAAATTGTTTTTCTCCCTACTCCGGCAAGCGAAAGTCCGTTAAGTTCTTTTGCAGCGCTTAGTTTTCTGCCGGAATATTCAATACGTACATATTTTAGAATTCCCGAATTATCTTCGATATCCTGCCCTCCGTAATGGTTTAACATTGGTTCCAGATCAAAAGGAAGGACATGTATTCCTCCTAAGGTATTAATTGGAGCTTTTCCCAGAATGATGATTCCACCCCAGTCTCCCGGTTTTCTTTCTAAAATTTCTTTGTTGGAAGTAAAAACTATAGGATCTGTTTCGAGACCTTCGGCTACAATTTTTGATCCGTTGGTAATAACCAATGTTCCGCATGTTTTGTCATCTCCTCTTATTACAGTACCGGGTTCTATCGATAGTACGGCGTTATTGGTTACATAAACAACTCCAACTAATTGATATGTATTGCGTTTAAGAAGTTTGGTGTCTTTATCGATGGTTCCTGCTATGATGTTTGTAGCTTCGCTATATTCGGTATTCGCAGGTTTAAAATTGGTCCAGTTGTTCATCCAGTTTGAGTTACCAAAAATTCCTTTGGGCTGTTGCTGTGCCTGTAGGAAAAAAGAACTTAGAAGAGTGATGATTGCAAGTTGTATTTTTGTTTTCATAACTATGATTTTGATTTCTAGTTTTTGATTTTTAATAAGTTCAAAAGTAGAAGGCCAATGTTAATCAAAGTCCTGAATGGTATTACGAAAGCGTTAGGGGAGTATTAAGAATGTTATTTTTTTGAGAATAATGTAAAAAGAAACCCCAATAGTCTTGAACTATTGGGGTTTTTCTTATAATATTAAGAATTGTTGTATCTTAAGCTATTAGAATTTTAAAGCTACAGTCAATTCGAAATCGTCATTGATAGTTTTGTCTCCTAAGTTTTCAAAGAAGTTACCAGAGTTGTATTTGATACCGTATTTAGTTCTGTCAACTTTTAATGCACTTGTTGCAGTATTTCCGCTTACAGTGATATCAAAAGTTACAGGTTTAGTAATACCTTTAATAGTTAAATCAGCAGTTACTGTATAAACATCAGTAGATTTTGCTCCGATAGATTTGAAAACTAATTTTGCAGTTGGGAATTTGTCTGTTCCAAAGAAATCATCAGCTTTTAAGTGACCATTTAATTTCCCTTGGTATTCACCTGTTAAATCTGTTGCTGTTAATGAAGTCATATCAACAGTAAAGCTTCCTCCAACTAATTTTTTCCCTTTGAAAACTACAGCTCCTTCTTTGAAGTTTACTGTTCCTGAGTGTTCTCCGGTTACTTTTTTACCTACCCATTTGATCGTACTTGCTTTTACGTCGATTTTTTTAGTTTGTGCGTTTACTGAAACGCTAGCTACTGCTACGAATAATGCTATTGCAATTGTCTTTAAATTTTTCATTTTGTTAAAATTGATTTTGGATTAATAATAATTATATAGTGATAAATAAATTCTCGTGTGATTTTCTAACTTTTTTGTAATGCTGAGTTTCGTCCTCATCATGTCTGTAACCTACCGTTGCGATAACCGAAGCATTTAGACCTAATTTATCAAATCCTAAGATTTCATTGAATGCTGCAGCATTAAATCCTTCCATTGGAGTGGCATCGATTTTTAGTTCAGAGGCAGCAGTTAATAATGTACCTAAAGCGATATAAGTTTGTTTAGCTGTCCAGATGTTTTTAGCCTCAACAGATAAATTAGCAATAGTACCTTTCATCATGTCACTGAATCCGGCCAAAGCATCAGTAGGAACTCCTCTTGTTTCACTAATTGTATTGATGTAAGCGTCTACAGAATCTGCTCCAACATTTAAGTCGTTTGCAAAAATAAACAACTGAGAAGCATCTGTAATTTGAGTTTGTCCGTAAGCAGCAGCTTTTAATTTTTCTCTTATTTCCGGATTTTCTACGATAATAACTTTATAAGGTTGTAATCCGTATGAAGAAGCACTTAATCTAACGGCTTCTTTTAAAGTGTTTAAATCTTCGGATGATATTTTTTTTGTTGCATCAAATTTCTTTGTAGCATATCTCCAATTTAAATTGTCTAATAATGTACTCATAATTTTAATTTTGTTGGGTTCTGTATTTTTCTAATAATTGATTTAATAATTCTAATTCTTCAGGACTTATATTCTCAGCAAATGTGCGCTCGTGCTCATCTACCTTCGGATCTAATTCTTTTAGTACGTCTAATCCTTTTTGAGTGATTAGAACCTCTATTTTTCGTCGGTTGTTAGGACAAACATTTCGGGTAACAAAATCTTTCAATAGTAGTTTGTCTACTAATCGGGTTGTGTTACTTGTTTTGGCCAGCATGCGCTCCTGTATCACACACATATTAGCAGGATTTCCTTTTTGCCCTCTTAATATACGAAGCACATTATATTGTTCTCCGGACAGATCATACGGTTTTATCAACTCGTTGAAATGATCCTGAATCACGTTTTGCGTGTACATGATATTTAGAATAACTTTTTTCGCATTATCCATCTTAACTGTACTTTTTATAACCTCTTCAATTGTCATAGTCGTAAGTGTATAATTTGTATATACAAATGTATAACTTTTGATATTTGTATATACAAATGTATCGTTAATTTTTTGTTAATTTAGATAATATGCGTTTTGTAGTTATACAAACCCTGTAGGATTACTGTAAAAATAGTATAAATTTTATTTGAAAAATTGATTTTCTAAAGCTTAATGATTTTTTAAAGAATTAATTATCAGCTTCATATATAAATACCCTGATTTCACAGCTGTTTAAAGCCTGTTGGGTTTCTCGTACCGCAGGTTTGTTCGCTCACCTATAATTTTAGATTAAAATAGACGGATCTAATTAAGTATTAGGTATAATAATGCGGCTAAACTTGCTCCAATTACCGGACCTATCACCGGAATCCAGGCGTAACTCCAATTGCTGCTTCCTTTTATTGGGAGGATTGCATGCATGATTCTTGGTCCAAGATCTCTCGCGGGATTAATGGCGTAACCGGTTGTACCTCCTAATGATAGGCCAATTGCCCATACGACTATGGCTACAGGAAGTGCTCCAATAGTTCCAAGACCTATTGTTGCATTTGGATCTGTGGTTATTTGTAGGTTTGGTCCGGCAATATAAAAAATGGAAAAGATCAAGACAAAAGTTGCAATTATCTCACTTATTATGTTTGACAAATTGTTTTTGATGGCGGGAGATGTAGAGAAACAAGCAAATTTGGCATTTTCATCTTCAGTCGAAGCAAAATGGTCTTTATGCGATAACCACACAAAAAAGGCGCCCAACATGGCTCCAATCATTTGCGCAAGTATATAGGTAGGAACTAAGTTCCAATTGAATTTTCCGATAAGAGCCAAAGCAAACGTAACAATAGGATTTAAATGTGCTCCGCTAACAGGTCCTGCAATAAGTACACCTGTAAAAACGGCAAATGCCCAAGCTGTAGTGATAACAATCCAACCCGAATTGTTTCCTTTTGTATCTTTCAGGACAACGTTTGCAACGACGCCATTACCTAATAAAATCATTATCATAGTGCCTAAAATTTCTGCTGTAAAAGGTGTCATATTCTACTATATTTTAATTGTTTTATTCGTCGATCCAGTCTGATGCGCACCCAACGGCCTTATTCCAGTTTTTTACTAATTTACTTACTTCTTGTTTTGGCATTTTTGGAGAAAATACGCGATCTATAGACCATTGTTCTTTCAAATCATCGAGACTTGACCAGTATCCTACGGCAAGTCCTGCCAAATATGCTGCGCCTAAAGCTGTTGTTTCGAGTGTTTTTGGTCTTGTAACAGTTTTTTCGTAAATGTCTGATTGAAATTGCATTAGTAAATTATTTGTAGCAGCACCGCCATCAACTCTTAATTCTTTTCCCTTTCCTCCAAAATCTGCTTCCATAGCTTTTAGTAAATCATTTACCTGATAAGCAATTCCTTCTAAAGTGGCTCGGGCGATATGCGCACTGGTAGTTCCTCTTGTTATTCCAAGAATTGCACCTCTGGCATATTGATCCCAATGTGGAGCTCCTAAACCAGTTAGTGCCGGAACAAAATAAACACCTCCATTATCAGGGACACTGGCTGCCAGAGCTTCTATTTCTTCTGATGTGTTAATCATTTTTGCACCATCTCTTAACCATTGTACAGCTGCGCCTCCAACAAAAACGCTTCCTTCTAAAGCATAAGTTGTTTTGCCATTAATTTTCCAGGCTACGGTAGTCAATAAATTGTTGGTTGAGCGAATTGGTTTTTCACCCGTATTCATTAACACAAAACAGCCTGTTCCGTAAGTGTTTTTTATCATTCCCGGAGTGGTGCATAACTGACCAAAAAGAGCGGCTTGCTGATCTCCGGCAACACCAGCAATAGGAATTTTTGTTGAAAACAGGGTGGTGGAGCTTTCGCCATAAATGGTACTGCTTTCTTTTACTTCAGGAAGCATGGCTCTGGGGATATTAAACAATTTTAATAATTCATCATCCCATTCTAAGGTGTTGATGTTGAATAATAAAGTTCTGCTGGCATTAGAAACATCGGTCATAAATAATTTACTACGGGTCAATTTCCATATTAGCCAAGTGTCTACGGTTCCAAAACAAAGTTTTCCTTGTTCCGCCTTTTCTCGAGCTCCGGGAACGTTATCTAAGATCCACTTAACTTTGGTTCCGGAAAAATAGGCATCCAGAATTAATCCGGTTTTTGACTGAATCATTTCGGTATGTCCTTGTGCTTTTAATTCGTCACAGTATTTTGCTGTTCTGCGATCTTGCCAAACAATAGCATTGTAAATAGGTTCGCTTGTTTCCCGATCCCAAACAATGGTAGTTTCCCGTTGATTGGTTATTCCGATTGCGGCTATTTCTCTTCCGGATATTCCCACTTTAGCAATTACTTCTGCGGCTACACTGATTTGAGAAGACCAGATTTCGTTTGGGTTATGTTCAACCCATCCTGGTTTTGGAAAAATTTGCTTAAAAGCTTTTTGGGAAATGCTCGCAATTTCTCCTCCATGATTAAAGACTATAGCTCTGGAGGAAGTTGTTCCTTGATCGAGTGCCAGAATTAGTTTATTTTGCATGACTTATATTTTCTTAAGTTAATAATGGTCTATTGAAATTCTTTTAAAAGAAAACCTCTGGCTATTGCTTTGAAGTTTGAGATTTCTTTGTTGATCCAGGTTTCGTCATGTCCCAATTCCTTTGCGAGCAATCGTGCTACTTTTTCAGATGATTGAATTGCAGCTCGGGCGTCTAAGAATAATAACCGGACACGTCTTGCTAAAACATCGTCAACTGTTCTGGCCATTTCGTATCGAATAGCCCAGGCTACCTCGGCCATTACAAATTCGTGATCCGAATGTATTTTTTCTTTTAATTCTGGCTCATTTTGTTGGAGTTCAAGTATTTTGGGAATATCGGAACCATAAATATATAAATGATTCATTCGGTCTAAATTTGTAGTAGGTTGGTTTCCATGAATAGGAAGATGCTCGGTATTGCAGGCTTTTTTAGGTAATTTGCCTATTTTGATAGCTTTATCGATGATATCTTCGGCAATTTTTCTGTAAGTAGTCCATTTTCCTCCTGTAATTGTTATTAAGCCAGTTTCCGAGACAATAATTTTATGACTTCGCGAAACTTCTTTAGTACTTTTTCCTTCTTCTTCGGGAGCTGCCAAAGGACGTAAACCTGCAAAAACAGATAAAACGTCGGCTCTCGTAGGTTTTTTTGCCAGAAAGCGTTGAGCAGTTTCCAAAACAAATTCGATTTCACTTTCGAGAGCGATAGGTTCAAGACTGTGTTTTCTAATTAATGTATCAGTTGTTCCTACTACAATTCGATTGTGCCAGGGCACTGCAAATAAAACTCGTCCGTCACTAGTTTTGGGAATCATCAGTGCCTGGTCACTCGGTAAAAAGGATTTATCAAATACGAGATGAATCCCCTGACTCGGAACTATATATTTCTTATAAACCTTGTCGTTTAGTTTCATGATGGCATTTGTAAAAACTCCGGTTGCGTTAATAATGGCCGTGCCTTTTATGTCATACTTGTGACCTGTTTCATGGTCTATTGCTTCAACGCCAATAATTTGATTAGTATCGTCTTTTAGTAAGTTTACAACTTTAGAATAATTTAAAACGCAAGCCCCTTTTTCTACTGCAGTTTGGGCGAGGTTTATGGCCATGCGTGAATCGTCAAATTGCCCGTCGTGATAAATAACACCACTTACCAGACCTTTTTCTTCGACGGTAGGAAGCATTTCTATGGTTTTTTTCTTTGAAATATATTTTGAAGCTCCTAAGCTCAAACGTCCTGCGAGTAAATCATAAATGGTTAATCCGATCGTATAAAAATAACCGCCCCACCAGTTGTAGTTTGGGATTACAAAAGATTGATTTTTAACTAAATGACCTGCGTTTTTTGCCAATAAGCCTCTCTCCTTTAAGGCTTCTCTAACTAAGTGAATGTCACCTTGCTCCAAATAGCGAACTCCACCATGAACCAATTTGGTACTTCTGCTTGAGGTTCCTTTTGCAAAATCTACTGCTTCAAGTAAGATCGTTTTGTATCCTCTGCTTGCGGCATCAAGAGCAGTTCCAAGACCACTTGCGCCCCCACCAATTATAATTACATCCCACTTCTCCGTGTTTTTTAATTGCGTCAATTGTTCCGAGCGTTTCATATAGCATCAGTTTGGTTGTTTTTGTAAGATTAGATCTTATGTTATAAACTTAATGAAACTAAACGAATTGGAAGCAAAGTGAATCAATTTTTTAAGTTTAATATTTATCAGGCTTTAAGAGAAAGAAAAACACCTGTCAGATTTTTAAAACCTGACGGGTGTTTTGAAATTAGTATCAAATATTTTGAAGTTCTACTTGATTAAGCTAGCTTTTTTTCAAATGCTTTTCTTGCAGCACCTCTAAAAAAAACTTCACCACAATAGGTATAATTTAATCTGTCTAAAATTTTAAGCATTGGAATATTGTCAAAGTTCGTGTCAACTTTAATACTTTGAATGTTATTTGAAAGAGCCAATTCTTCTATGCTCTTAAAAAGTTTTGTCGCGATACCTTTGCCTTTTGCTGATTTTGAAACGGCTACACGATGAACAACAGTATAATCGTCATTCGTAAGCCATTTACCTTCTATCACTTCGTAGGCAGGTTCTTTGTCAAAAAGAATAGCTGCGTAAGATAGAATAGTGTTATTTTCTGTCAGCACATAAGCATGCCCATTTTTTATGTCATGCTCTATTGTTGTCTCATTAGGATAACCATCCTGCCATTGTGTACTTCCGTCCAGACGTCTTTGTTCAATAGCATCTTGTAGGATACTCCATATTTGTGTTACTTCAGCAATATCAGCTTTTCTCAAAATTAAATTTTCTGTTGTGTCGTTCATCTTTTGGGTATTAAACTATTAAATGGAAAATTAATGAATTTGTCTTTAAGGAAACTATAAATTAAGATCAAGTAAACCTCTCAGGTTAAATTTCTAATTTACGGAAGTTATTATTCGTTTAAATACTTTTCAATACATGTATTTATTATTTTACGTTCTTCCATTGTTGCGTCATTGTCCATGTCACTATGGTTGATAGGAGTGAATTGAACTGTCATTCCGTATTTTTGTTGTTCTTGTTCAGTCGGTAATACACCTTCGTCTGCAGAATAGTTTTTGGAGCGCAACGTATATACTATTGGGTGGTTAACTCTAGGAAGAGGCATTCTTCGATTGTCCATCGTTATTATTTTATAAACGAATTTAGGATATTTACTTGCAAATAAAGCAGTCATATCTCCACCATTCGAATGACCAATTAGTGTTAAATGCTTAAAATCTAATTCAGGCTTTATGGATTTAAATTCGTTTAAAACATGTAGAATGTTATCAGTGCCTCTTTCCCAATTTGGTTTTCTTGTAACTTTAAAATCTCCTTCCATTGCCAAAAGGGCGTCGGTAGGTAATTCGTGCTGAATACTAATAACAAAATATCCTTTTGAAGCTAAATTTTCTGTTAAATAAGAATAGATCATATTGTCTCCGCCTTTATTCTCTCCGTATCCATGACTAAAAATTATTATCTGTTGATTATTAATTTTGGAGTCTGTTTTTGGGTAAAAAATGGCGATCGGAATTTTACGATTTCTCGATTTGTCAAATAAAGTTAACGTATCAAGTTTAACAGGATAGGTATTATGTGCTATTTGAGAGTTTGTTTTCTTGTTATTTGAGCAACTTGCGAATAGTAAACCAATTAAAATCTTAAAATATATTTTGCTCATTTTTTGGATATTTACAGTTAGGCTACGAAAAATAGTAAGGAATTTATCTTTAAAGAAACTATAAATTAAGTACCAGTAAACCCGACATGTTTTTAAAATTTGCCGGGTTTGATATGTATAAAGTAGGGGTTAGAATATTAATGAGGCAGTTTATCTTTAATCAAACCATAAACCCAGGTTCCAAAAATAGCGCTTACTAAAGTCACCACAATTACCGTAACTCCAGTACCGATTTGAGCAAATAAGGGCCCTGGACAAGCTCCTGTAATAGCCCATCCAAAACCAAACATCAATCCACCATAAATTTGTCCTTTACTGAAAGTTTTTGGCTGAATCTCTATTTTTTCTCCCTGTATGGTTTTAATGTTGAATTTTTTGATGATTTGTACTGATATAAGCCCAACTGCAACGGCACTTCCAATCACACCATACATAAAGAACGATTGCAGGTGAAACATTTCCTGAATACGAAACCAACTAATGATTTCGGCTTTTACGAATACAATTCCAAAAAAGATTCCAACAACAAGATATTTTAAGTTTGAGAAACCTGAATCTTTGATTTGGCTTCCGTTGGTTCCTTCTGTGTCCGTATTTTTATTTTCTAACTTGTTCATTTTTGAAATTTTAAAGTGAAAGAATATAGGGTAAAATAAAAAGCGACATTACAAAACCGCCAATCATAAAACAAATTGTTGCCACTAACGAAGGCCATTGTAAATTTGAAATTCCCATAATCGCATGACCACTTGTACATCCACCAGCGTAACGCGTACCGAAACCAACTAAAAATCCGCCAACTACAATCATGATAAATCCGCGAAGTGTTAATAAACTTTCCCAAGAGAAAAGTTGCGCAGGAACTAATCCAGAATGATCTGTAATGCCGTAAGTGGCTAATTGGTTAGAAAGTTCTGGTGCAATTTCAACCGGATTTGGATTGGCTAAGAAATTAGCAGAGATAACTCCGCCAAGGAAAATTCCGAAAACAAAGAACAAGTTCCAGCTCTCTTTTTTCCAGTCGTATTTAAAAAATGAAATATTGGCAGGAATGCAAGCCGCACAAATATGACGAAGCGAAGAACTGATTCCGAAGGATTTATTTCCAAGAATCAATAAAAGGGGTACGGTCAAACCAATTAACGGGCCTGAAACATACCAAGGCCAAGGTTCTTTTAAGATTTCTAGCATTTTTTGAGGTTCTAAGTTACTAAGATTCTGAGTTACTAAGATATAAAGGTCAAAATTCTTAGAACCTTAGAATCTTAGTAATTCAGCACCTTAAAATTATTTTAATACTTTACTTTGACAAACAAAATCTGATTTTGGGATTTCTGTTTTTGAAATGGCTCCAAAACCGCCTTCAATTTCGCTAAAATTTCTGAAACCACGAGCTTGTAAAATTGAAGCAGCAATCATACTGCGATATCCTCCGGCGCAATGCAGATAAAAATGTTCGTTGGGGTTAATGTCTTTTACCCAATCATTAATATAAGCCAGTGGTTTGCTGTACGCGTCTTCGATGTGCTCTGCAGCATATTCTGTTTCTTTACGAATATCGATTACTTTGTCTTCTCCGAATTTGAACTCATTTGAAAATTGTTGAGCAGTGATTCTGTTTACAGTATCAATTTCGTAACCTGCTTTTTCCCAGGCTTCAAAACCGCCTTCTAAATGACCAATAATCGTGTCAAATCCTACACGGCTTAAACGGGTTACGGTTTCTTCTTCAAGACCGGTTTCCGTCACCAATATAATAGGTTGTTTTACATCCCCAATTAAAGTTCCAACCCAAGGAGCAAAATCTCCATTGATTCCAATGTTAATAGCTTGTGGAATAAAACCTTTACTAAAGTTGGCAGCACTTCTGGTATCCAGTATCAAAGCTCCTGTCTCTTCGGCTACAGCCTCAAATTCTTCAACTTTTATCGTTTTCATTCCGTTATGCAAAACAGTTTCAAAACTTTCGTAACCTTGTTTGTTCATGGCAACATTCATACTAAAATAGGATGGTGGAGGTAATAAACCATCGGTAACTTCGGTAATGAATTCGGCTTCGGTCATATTGGCGCGTAACGCATAATTGGTAGCTTTTTGATTTCCAATTGTCGAAACGGTTTCTTTACTCATATTTTTTCCGCAGGCGCTTCCCGCACCATGAGCAGGATATACGATCACATCATCAGCCAAAGTCATAATTTTATCTCTTAACGAATGGTATAAAATTCCGGCTAATTGATCCTGTGTCATTCCGGCTGCTTTTTGAGCCAAATCCGGACGTCCGACATCACCAATAAATAAAGTGTCTCCGGAAAAAATTGCATGGTCTTTTCCGTTTTCGTCAATAAGTAAAAAAGTAGTGCTTTCCATGGTATGTCCCGGAGTGTGCAATACTTTAATTGTTATTTTTCCAATCTTAAATTCCTGTCCGTCTTTTGCTGAAATACAGTCAAATTCGCAGGCAGCGTTGGGTCCGTAAACGATTGGCGCCTGTGTTTCTTTGCTTAAATCAACATGTCCGGAAACGAAATCGGCGTGAAAGTGAGTTTCAAAAATGTATTTCAACTTTACCTTATCGCGTTCTAGACGATCTAAATAAGGTTGAATTTCTCTTAAAGGATCAATAATCGCCGCTTCTCCGTCTGAAGTAATATAATAGGCACCCTGAGCTAAGCAGCCAGTGTAAATTTGTTCTATTTTCATGATTTGAAATCTAAAATAATGTGGCACAAAGGTAAGTCTGTTTTTCGGGAAATTAAGTGACTATTGTTACAGAAATTTGATTTCTGTGTGAAAAAATGGGTAGATTTTGACATAGATGTTATATTAATTGAGTTAAACTTGAGCAATTAAGCTTTAACTTATAATTTTGCATATGACGAATGTCATTTTAAAACAAATAAACAGTTAAACAGATGAACACAGAAGATTTATTGAATCAGATTGCCTTTATAAAAGAAATTGATAAGGTAAAATACATTCAGCGGAAAACGAAGCTGTTTCATAGTGACCGAAATGAAAATGATGCGGAACATAGTTGGCATTTGGCTTTGATGGCGATTGTTTTGGCTGGACATTCAGATGAACCTATTGATATTTTGAAAGTTATAAAAATGGTTTTGATACATGACATTGTAGAAATCGATGCAGGAGATACTTTTATATACGATGCGCAAAAGAATCATGACAATACGGAGGAGGAACGATTGGCAGCGAATCGCATTTTTGGTTTGCTTCCGGAAAAGCAGGCCGAAGAACTAATTGCTATTTGGGAAGAATTTGAAGCTGGTAAGACCAACGAAGCAAAATTCGCAAAAGCAATGGACAGACTGGAGCCTTTATTGCAAAATACATCTAATAACGGCGGAACCTGGAAAGAATTTGGAGTGAATTACAATAAGGTTTACGAAAAAAAGAGCGTTATAAAAGAAGGCTCTAAAACATTATGGAATTATGCCGAAGGCTTGATTAATGAAAGCGTTGAAAAAGGGATTTTGAAAAAGGAGTAATTTTTTAAGCACATAGTTCCAATTACGATTTATAGACAATCTTGTCATTTCGACGAAGGAGAAATCTTCGCAAGTAAGTCCGCAACGTAAAACCAATCTTTGTTGAGCTTCTCGTGAAGATTTCTCCGTCGTCGAAATGATAAATAATAACGAAGCAACTAAAATATAAGTATAACTTGTACTTTTCAAAATTGTTGAAAAGTTTAACAATTATCAGGGGATAAACTTTTTTTAAAGGCAGGAATTTCGGGTTTTAATGGGTAAATTTGTGGGACTTCATAAATAAAATACCACTATGGAAGAAATGCTTTTTTATGACCGAATGCAATTTGCCTTCACGATTACTTTCCACTATCTTTTTCCGCAACTTACAATGGGTCTTTCGCTGATCATTGTTTACTTCAAATGGAAATATCTAAAAACTAAAAACGAACAATACAATCACGCCACCCATTTCTGGATGAGAATCTTCGCCTTGAATTTTGCGATGGGGGTTGTAACCGGAATTCCGATGGAGTTTCAGTTTGGAACCAACTGGGCAAAATTCTCCGAGTTAACTGGAGGAATTATCGGTCAGACATTAGCCATGGAAGGTATGTTTTCGTTCTTCTTAGAATCTTCTTTTTTAGGACTGTTTTTGTTTGGAGAAAAATTATTGGGACATAAATGGCATTTCGTCACCGGATTATTAATTTGTATTGGTTCCTGGGCCAGTGGTTATTTAATCATCGCCACGCATTCGTGGATGCAGAATCCCGTAGGTTACGAGATTTTAGAGAACGGAAAATTTGTGTTGACCAATTTCAAAGCACTGTTTCTAAATCCGTGGTTATGGCCGTCCTATTTGCATAATCAGGCTGCCTCTTTAGTGACAAGTTCTTTTGTTGTGGCAGGAATTGGTTCTTTTTATATTTTAAGCAAAAAGAATATTGTTTTCGGGAAACTGTTTCTTAAAACGGGAGTAATCTTCGGATTGATTGCCAGTATGATTGTGGCTGTTCCAACAGGAGATTTACTGGCTAAAAATGTGGTAAAATACCAACCTGTGACTTTTGCGGCTATGGAAGGAATTTTCCATACTGAGAAAAAGGGTTCTGAAATTGTTTTAATTGGTCAGCCCGATGTGAAAGACAAAAAATTGGATAATAAAATTGCCGTACCTAATATTTTAAGTTTCCTGACTTATGGAAATTGGGAGCAGGAAATAAAAGGGCTGGATCAGTTTGAAGAAGATTTACATCCCACCAATATTTCAGGTTTGTACTATGCCTATCATATTATGGTTGGACTTGGAACGCTGTTTATTGGTTTGATGTCTTTTGCTTTGTTTCAATTGATCAGAGGCAAATTGTATGAAACCAAGTGGATTCTCTGGTCACTGCTTTTTATGATGCCGTTTCCGTACATCGCCAATACGACTGGCTGGTACACGGCCGAGTTAGGAAGACAACCCTGGCTTGTTTATAATTTAATGCGAACAGCAGCCGGAGCCTCTCCAACCGTTTCTTCAGGTAATACCCTGTTTACTTTGCTGGGATTTATAGGATTGTATCTTTTACTTGGAATGCTGTTTTTGCTTTTGATTGGAAAAATTATCAATAAAGGACCTCACACTGAAGTCATAACTGAAAATATATAAGTATGGAATTTTTTTGGTACGTAGTTTTAATGGGAATTTTGGCCGTTTATATTGTCTTAGACGGTTATGATTTTGGAGCAGGAATTATTCATTTATTTTTTGCCAAAACAGAAAAAGATAAAAAAGCAATTACAAATGCAATCGGTCCGTTTTGGGATGCCAACGAAGTATGGATTATCGCTGCAGGAGGGGTTTTGTTCTTTGCATTTCCTACTTTATATGCTTCTTCTTTCAGTGGGTTTTATCTGCCTTTGATCATGATTTTATGGTTACTGATCTTTCGTGCCATTGGTTTGGAAATGCGCGGACAGGTACATCATCCCATGTGGGAAGCAATCTGGGATAAGGCTTTCGGAATTGCAAGTTTACTTTTGGCTTTGTTCTTCGGAATTGCCTTGGGGAATATCGTTCGTGGTGTCAACCTTGGAATGGTAACCAACGGTGTTTCGACTCAGGAAGCACATTATTTCTTTTTGCCATTGTGGAATCCAACTTTTAGTCCGCAGGCAAGTGAATTGGGGATTATAGACTGGTTTACACTTTTCCTGGGAATTGTGAGTGTGGTTTCTTTAACCATCCACGGTGCGAACTGGGTAATCTTTAAAACCAATTCGGCCTTGAATCCGCAGCTTAAAAATGTTGTTTTTAAACTCAATATTGTCTTGCTGATCTTAGTTTGTATTTCACTTCAAATCTGGCATTTTATTGAGCCAAAGCCTTTCCATAATTTTGTAGAGAATCCGATTCTCTGGTTTTTTCCATTGATGACTTTTGTTGGAATTCTGGGATTGTTTAAAGTACGCTCCTGGCAAAAAGACGGTTATGGCTTTTTGTTTTCGTCGCTGTTTCTTGTGGGCGGATTTGCCTCAACTGCCGTTTCCATTTTTCCGAATGTTTTGCCCTCTACGAATAATGTAAATCCGTCCTTAACTATTTATAACACTGCCGCCGGCGAATATGGATTGAATGTAGGAATGAGTTGGTTTTTTATCGCTTTGTTTTTGGTGATTATCTATTTTATTATTCAATACCGTGTTTTTAGCGGGAAGATGGATGATATTGGGTATGGGGAACATTAAGAGTTTTGCTAAAAAAATCTACAAGTAATTTCATTTAATAGATTTAAAAAGTATAATATTATAGATATGATCAAAGTAAAAATTATAAAAAAGTATAAATCTTTAAATATATGTGAGTTTGAACTTCCTGGTTTCTCAGTATTAACTGGATTAAATGGTAGTGGAAAAACACATCTTTTGGAGGCTATCTCAAATAAAGAATTTAGTGAAGTTTATATCAATGATAGTAAGATTTCAAATATTAGATATATTCCTTTCAATGGTTTAAATTCAAACATACAGGAAGATTGTGATCCAGGAAGAATAACGCAATGGATAAAAAATTTTTCAGATCAATTTAATAGAGCCTTTGCTTCATTGAAAAATAAGAAGGTAGAAATGACAGAGCGAAATTTATATCTGTATTCTCCGGATTCATCTTTTAGAATAGCTGGACCAAAAATTATTTCTAAAATAGAAAAAAAAATTGAAGATATTACAGATGATGATATCTCTAATTGCTTTGATATATCAATGATGGCAGAGAATGATTTTTTCACAGCACAATTTGCCTTAATTTTTAAAAATTATCATCGATTATTTGATGAAAATAATATTAATAAATATTATGAAACTCAAAACATCCCAATCACATCTGAGATTTTGTCGGAAGAAGATTTTGTTAAAAAAAATGGTTTGCCGCCATGGGATTTTGTAAACACGATACTTGAAGAAATAAATGTTCCGTACAGAGTTAATTCGCCGTTAGGTACAAGGGTAGAAGCAAATTTCAAGTTTAAATTGATTGATATACATAATGAAACTGAGATTTCTTCTCAAGATTTATCAACGGGAGAAAAAGTGTTAATGTCTTTAGCTTTAGCAATTTATAATTCAAATGGAGTTGATAAACCCGATTTTTTATTAATTGATGAACCTGATGCAGCATTACATCCATCAATGTCAAGAAAGATGGTAAAAATTTTAAATCATAGTATATTTAATGTTAGCGGAATACCGGTTATTGTAACTTCTCATTCACCAACAACAATAATTTCATCTGAGGGTATTTCCATATACCAAATTGAAAGAGGAAATCCTATTCCAAACGCAATTTCAGTACAAAAAGCTGTGGAATTATTATCAAGTGATATTCCATTTTTGAAAATTTCTAATGACAAAAGAAGACAAGTTTTTGTCGAGAGTAAATATGATGTGGTTTATTATGAGCTTCTTACAAACATTCTTTTACGAATAGATGATATAAATTCAGATCCAATTTATTTAGCTGCAAGAACTTCAGACGGATCAAATTGTACAGACGTAATAGCTGTAGTAAATAATTTATATGAAAGTGGAAATGAACTAATTTATGGAATTATAGACTGGGACAGAAAAAACGAAAGTAAACATAGGTTAATTGTTGTAGGTGAAAGTGAACGCTATTCAATTGAGAATTATCTTTTAGATCCCTTGATGATGGGACTTCTATTTATTAGAGAAACAAAAATAAAAATGGCTGAATTCGGAATTGAGAGGATTTCTAAATATTCTGAAATCGGAATTCTGGAAGCTGAAGAAGCTCAAATGATAATAGATAAAGTTTTAAATGACCTAGGTTTGAATTCTGATAATAAAGTGGATTATGATTTATATAATAATTGGAAATTAAAAGTCTCTTTAGAATTTAATTTACTTCAAGGACATGAGCTTGAAGATTTGTATAAAGAAAGATATCCTTTTTTAAAAAGTTATAATAGAGAAGATTTATTAAAAAAAGACATTATTCAAAAAATTATAAATGATTTTCCTGAATTTACACCAAAAGCAATTTTTGATACAATAAAGAAAATTATTTAGGACGATTAAATTTTTCGTTAGGGATAGCTGATAATAGCCCGTTCGCCGCGGCGAAAACGCCCAAAATTAAAAAATCCGTTTATTCCAAGAATAAACGGATTTGGTATATATAAACTGTTTGTAGCTACTTATCTTTTATGATTTTCTCTAAATATTCAACTTTTTCTTTTTCTGCCTGAACTAAACGCTCATAAAGTTTTTTGTTTTCATCATAAGATTCAATCAACTTTTCGATCGGATTAAAATTGAAAACTGGACCAAATGCTCCTAAACCATGACCGCTATTATCGTAAAAGTTATTGAAGTAGTTTATCACATTTTCTTCTGAAAAATTATTTATGCCTTCTACAGATACGCCGAGCACTTTTGCAATTTCTTTCAATCTTTCGGAATCAACTGTTTCGCTTGACTCAATATTTGATACGGATTGTTGACTTAAGCCAATTGCTTCAGCCAGTACCTCTTGTTTAATACCTCGAAGCTCTCTAATTCGGCTTATATTTCTCCCAATATGTGTTGGTTTTGTTGCTGTGCTCATAATTCAAAGATATTTAAAAATTCTTTTCAAAAATAGTTTTTAGTAAATAACAAGTTGAGCCGTTAAGATACAATTTATTTCAGATTATTCTTAAAAAAATCTGCTTTATCTGCGAGAAAAAATACCTTTAAAACAAAACCTCTTTTGTAATAATATAAAATCCCATTACGAGAACAAACCATCCAAAAATGGGTTTTAGTTTTGCCCCGTCGATTTTTTTAGAAAGCTGACTTCCTATAAACATTCCAAAGAGTGCCATTGCAGAAATTCCTAGCAGAAAGGTATAATCTATAGGAGTTCCGATGTATAAATCGCCGCCGAAACCTATCGAAGAGTTAATCGTAATAATCAACAATGAAGTTCCAACGGCTTGTTTCATGGGTAAATTAGCGAAGAAAAGCAAAGCAGGAATAATTAAAAAACCACCTCCGGCGCCCAAAAATCCGGTCACAATTCCAACTAAAAATCCAATTAGACTTAATTGAACATAATTGGTTTCGGTTGCTTTTATATCGGGTTTGTTTTTTCGAATCATTGAAATTGCTGCTGTAATCATTAATACCGAGAAGATAATCATAATGAGAAAATCTTTGGATACAGAGTAAGAAGCTATAGAAAATAAGGTCGAAGCAATTTGAGGAAAAATAACTTCCCGAATAATCAAAATCGAAATAACAGAGGGAATCGCAAAATACAAAGCCGACTTAAGTTTAAGATTCCCCATTTTGTAATGACTGTAACTTCCAAACATGGCAGTTAATCCCACTATAAATAAAGAATAAGAAGTAGCCTGTTCCGGATTTACTTTGAACAAATACACCAAAATAGGAATGGTTAGTATAGATCCGCCACCGCCAATTAAGCCAAGTGATATTCCTATAATGATTGAGGCGAAGTACCCTAAATATTCCATTGTATTTGTTTTAACGCAAAGATGCTTTGTTAGAAAGAAACCTACAGTAACATTTATCACATAAGTTTTTTTTCTGCCACGAATTACACGAATTTTTCCGAATTAGTTTTAATAGGAATGAGGATAGATTCTCTATTTCATAACTACGTGTTTATAAAAAAGAGAAACATCTTCTGTAATAGTATAGAATCTATGTCACTATGTGTTAAGCAAATTACGCTCAGAGAAAAATAAAAATAATTTGTGCTAATTCGTGAAATTTGTGTTCAATAGCTCAATTTGATTGCGGTTGAGTTTGACCAGACCTCTTTGTTCCATTTTTTTGAGTAATCGGGAAATAACTTCTCTAGAAGTATTTAATTCGGTTGCAATTTCCTGATGCGAAAGATTTACTTCAGAGCAGCCACAGGCATCAGAATGTCGTTTGAGGTAAAACTCTAAACGCTCATCCATAGAACGAAACGCGATATTGTCTACCACTTCAAGAACTTCTTCAAAGCGGCTGCGGTAGGTATCGATTACAAACTCATACCAGGTTCGGTGTTCCATCATCCATTTGTCCATCATTTGCAACGGAATCATCATAACCGAAACATCTTCGACAACTTTTGCCATTATCTGGCTTTTTTCGCTTTTAGCGGTGCAGATCATCGAAATGGCGCAGGCTTGCCCGGGTTGTAGGTAGTACATTAAAAATTCACCGCCATCTTCGCCTTCGCGGTAAATTTTGATTTTCCCTTTGGTAATTAACACGGTGTTTTTAATGTATTGTCCGGTTCGCATTAAGATGGTTCCGGCTTCAAAATCCTGCGGACTTCCATTTTCTTCAATTGTTGCAATAAGTTCGTCGGAAAAATTAGGGAATATATTTTTTAGTGAGTTTTGCATTGATAATAGGAGGGAATTAATGCCCACGGGTTTTACGGTTTGAACAGGTTTACACAGATTTTATTTTTTGAAATCAAGGCTCAAAATGTTTTGACGCATAGAAACATAGTTTTTAAAGCTTAAAGAAAGACGTTTCACTTTACATGAACACACATAGCTATGTGTAAATAATGTATTATTTTATTTTGTTTTGTTCTAAACTTAGAAATTAAATCTATGTTTCTATGTGTTGAATTTTATTTTTTTGTACAACCCGAGCGACAGCGAACAGGCGGCGTGATTCGTGCAATTCGTGGCGAATATTTTCAATCCTTTTAATCAGTGACAAAAAATATTCGCGCCGGGCAATTTTATCAAATTAAAATTAAAATCTATAATTTATTACAAAGATAGGGGATTGCAATGGTATAAATTATCAGAAAGTTATATTTAAGAGGTGTTTTGTGTAAATGAATAAATCCTATTTTCTATCGATTTTATAGGTTATATTTTTAAAAATAGTAAGTAAATTTGTTTTTCACTGATTATAGTACTTTCTCTAAAACGTTTTCTGAGAATAATAATCGAAATCGCATTTGGCACGTTTTTAATTAATAGAAACGTCGTAATTTTACAAAAACACATTTACTATGAATTTATCACAAGAAGATTGGGTTAATCAGCTGGCTGCTGACGAGAATGCAGTTATACTGGACGTAAGAACTGAAGACGAATTTAATGACGGTTACATTCAAAACGCCGTAAACATCGACATTAATAAAGGACAAGGGTTTATTTATGAAATCGAAGAGCTTGATAAAAACAAAAACTATTATGTGTATTGCCGTTCTGGTGCCAGAAGTGCCAAAGCATGTCAGATTATGAATGAGTTAGGGATAAGTAATGCCTACAATTTGCTTGGTGGAATTCTGGATTGGGAAGGTGAAACCGTAAACCCATAAGAAAGAAGAAGAGGCCTAAAAAGCCTCTTTTTTCTTTTTAAAACGCTATTAATAACCAAACTATAAAAGACCAAATTATGAGTTTAATACCCGAAGAATTTCAAATTAAAAGTTTGATAAACCAAGATACCTATTTGGTAAATGGCGAATTAAAACAATGGACAGGACAAACGACCCCCGTTTTTTCTACCATTTCATCTACAGAAAAATACACGCCAACCTTGTTAGGATCTATTCCGTTCATGGAAGAAAAGGAAGCTGCCGAAGTGGTGGAAGCTGCTAATACAGCTTATAATAAAGGCCAGGGTTTATGGCCAACGATGAAGGTGGTTGACCGTATTAAATGCATGGAAAATTTCGTAAGGCAAATGAAGGAGACCCGCGAAGAGGTGGTGAAGCTTTTGATGTGGGAAATAGGAAAAAACCTCGGCGATTCGCAAAAAGAATTTGACAGAACCGTTGAATATATTCAGGATACCATAGACAGTTATAAGGAACTAAACGGACGTAGCTCGCACTTTGAAAAAGTGCAGGGTGTTAATGCGATGATTCGTCGTGGGCCTCTGGGTGTAGTTTTGTGCCTTGGACCTTATAACTATCCTTTGAATGAGACTTTTTCATTGTTGATTCCCGCTTTAATTATGGGAAACACTGTGATTTTTAAACCTGCAAAACATGGTGTTTTATGTATTTCGCCTTTGTTGGAAGCGTTCAGAAGTAGTTTTCCTAAAGGAGTCATTAATATCGTTTATGGTCGCGGCCGAGAAGTAGCTTCGCCTATTATGAAGTCGGGAAAAATTGACGTTTTAGCGTTAATCGGAAACAGTAAATCAGCCATAGCATTACAGGATCAGCATCCAAATAAAAACAGATTGCGTTTGATTTTAGGTCTGGAGGCTAAAAACCCGGCGATTATTTTACCCGATGCCGATTTAGATCTGGCCATTCAGGAATGTATCGCAGGATCTTTATCCTTTAACGGGCAACGTTGTACGGCTTTAAAAGTATTGTACGTACACGAATCTATTGCCGAAGAATTTAATAAACGTTTCGCTGAAAAAGTAGACAGTTTAGTATTTGGAAATCCTTGGGAAAAAGGAGTTGCTCTCACACCGCTTCCGGAAACAGAAAAACCAAAATATATTCAGGGACTAATTGATGATGCAACACATAAAGGAGCAAAAATACTGAATGAAAAAGGAGGAAAACACACTGATAATTATATTTTTCCGGCTGTTCTGTATCCGGTAAACAAAGAGATGCGTGTGTATCATGAAGAGCAATTTGGTCCGGTAGTTCCAATTATTTCATTTAAAGATATCAACGAACCGCTTGAAGATATGGCCGAATCTAATTATGGGCAGCAGGTGAGTCTTTTTGGAAAAGATATTAAAACTTTGGCGCCGCTTATTGATGCCTTGGTAAATTTAGTATGCAGAGTAAACCTGAACAGTTCTTGCCAGAGAGGCCCGGATGCATTTCCGTTTACAGGTCGTAAAGATTCTGCAGTAGGAACTTTAAGTATCCCGGATGCCTTACGTTCTTTCTCCATTCGTACGTTTGTGGCTTCAAAAGACATCGCTTATAACAATGAAATTTTGCAGGAATTGCTAAATAGCAAAGAATCAAATTTTATTAATACCGATTATATTTTGTAGAGATCAGAGTTATATATTAATTGTAGATGCCGTCTTTTTCTTTTTGAATTGGGCGGCTTTTATTTTTTTTAATCTTTGATTTCCTGAGTAGTTGAGGTTTTAAGTTTATTGTTTATTTTTAGAGATAAATTTTCAAAATAAATGTAACTTAAAGTAAAAAAAATCATCTAATCACTATAATCAATCAAACCACCAAAATCTTAAAACAACTTATGGAAAAAAAATCACTTCAATTGCTATTTATAGCCTTCTTGTTTGTAGTACAAAATAGTTTTGCGCAGGAACTTTACATGCCAAGGAATATTAAAGAATCTTATACTAACGGTGTTCGTTCTATGGATGGAAAACCAGGTAAGAATTATTGGCAAAATCATGGTAAATATAACATGGCGTTGACTGTAGATGCCAATACAAAAGTAGTTAGCGGAACCGAAACGATCGTGTATGAAAACAACAGTAATGATACGCTAAGAAATTTACGAATTAGATTTGTGAATAATATTCATAAAAAAACCTCGCCACGAGCGGTATTAAATAGTGAAGGTTTTTTTACAGAAGGATTGACAATTACAAATTTAAAAATCGAAGGCGAAGTCTACAAAGAAGATGCTAAAAGCTGGGGTACAGTTGGGAGCGTAAAAATGAAGAAACCTATGCCGCCTCATAGTAAAATTACAATTGATATCGATTGGAATTATCCGCTATCAGAAGTGAGCGGGAGAGAGGGGCAAATCGATAACACTACTTTTTTTGTAGCCTATAGTTATCCTCGTGTTTCTGTTTTTGATGATTACAATAAATGGGATAATCTGCCTCATACTTCAGGTCAGGAGTTTTATAATGATTTTAATGATTATACGTATTCTGTAAAAGCACCTAAAAATTATGTGGTTTACGGAACGGGAGATTTATTGAATCCGGATGAGGTTTTACAGCCTGAATTTGCTGCACGTCTAAAAAAATCATACATAACAGATGAAATTTTACACATTGCCAATGAGCAGGAAATGAAAAGCGGTATTGTAACAAAACAAAGCGATTGGAATGTTTGGAAATTTGAAGCTAAAAATATTACAGATGTTTGTTTTGGTTTAAGTGATCATTATTTATGGGATGCCGGAAGTGTAATTGTGGATAAAAAAACAAAGAGACGCGCGAGTATCCAAGCTGCTTATGATGTAAAAGGAACCGATTTTGAAAATTCTATTAAGTACAACCAATATGCTTTAGATTTCTTTTCACACAATTGGCCGGGAGTTCCATATCCATATTCTAAAATGACGGCTTTTCAGGGTTTTGCAGATATGGAATATCCGATGATGTGTAATGATTCGCAAATGGGAGATCCCGTTTTTGCACAGTTGGTTCAGGATCATGAAGTAGCTCATACCTATTTTCCTTTTTATATGGGAATCAACGAAACACGTTATGCTTTTATGGACGAAGGCTGGGCGACAACTTTTGAATATTTAATAGGAATCGCGGAGCACGGAAAAGAAGCTGCAGATAAGTTTTATAAAGAATTTCGAGTAGAACAATATATAAATGATCCATCTACAGAAGAAGATCAGCCTATCATTACTATGTCGTCGCAGTTATCAGATTCTGGTTATGGCAATAATTCATACGGAAAAGCTTCTTTGTCATACCTGGCTTTAAAAGACTTGTTGGGTGATGATTTGTTTAAAAAAGCATTGCATGCCTATATGGACAATTGGAATGGTAAACACCCGGTTCCATGGGATTATTTTAATTCGATGAATACAGCTTCGGGTAAAAATCTGAATTGGTTTTTTAATAACTGGTTTTTCACGAATAACTATTTAGATCTTTCTGTTAAAAAGGTCGCTAAGAATGTTATTTCTGTAGCCAATGTTGGTGGTTTTGCAATTCCGTTTGATGTGATTGTGACCTATGCAGATAATACAACAGAAACAGTTCATCAAACACCGGCTGTTTGGCAGGTGAATCAAACACTGGCTGCCGTTACAGTAAAGAGCAGTAAGCAAATTAAAAAAGTAGTACTTGATGGAGGTATTTTTATGGATGCTACTCCTGCCGACAATACCTGGTCAGCAAAATAAAAGAGTATAACAGAAGTCGCCTTTTTAACTAAAAAGGCGACTTCTGTGTTTTATACTAGCACCACAATAAGTTTTGAATTTTTAGTAACGAATTGAAAAAAGTCAATAAGAAATGAATAGTTTACAAATTGTTTTTAAAAGAAAAATACTCTTCGTTGGTTTATTTGGATTACTGACAAGTTATGCATTTGCTCAAAATAAAAGTAGAATTGAAATAGGAACGATCGATAGTATTTCTTCTAAAGTTTTAAACGAAAATAGAAAAATATGGATTCATCTTCCTAAAAGTGCACAGAATGCGAGCCTTGCAAAACAAAAATATCCGGTCGTTTATTTACTTGATGCCGAAGGACACTTTAGCTCAGTTGTTGGGATAATTGAAGAAATGAGCGAAGTAAACGGAAATACAAATTGTCCGGAAATGATAGTAGTGGGGATTACGAACACCAATCGGAATCGAGATTTAACGCCTACCCATACAGAAGTTGATCCTCCCTTTGTGCCAAAAAGTTTAAGTGACCAGTCTGGTGGAGGAGAAAAATTTGTTGAATTTCTTGAAAAAGAATTGATTCCGTATATCGATGGTAAGTATCCTACGACACCTTATAAAACGCTGATAGGACATTCTTTTGGAGGTTTGACAGCTCTGAATATCCTGACGAATCATACTCATTTATTCAATTCTTATCTTGCTATTGATCCGAGTTTGTGGTGGGATCACCAGAAATTTTTAGCTGCAACTGAAAAAAAAATAGAAAACAAAAAACTGCCAAATGTTTCCTTATTTATGGCAGCTGCCAATACAATGGATGATAGTATGAATGTTGTAAAAGTCAGAAAAGATACAACGGTTTTTACAAGACATATCCGTTCCATTTTAGATTTCAATGATTTTCTAAGCAAGAACAAAAAAAGTGGTTTGAATTATCAGTACCAATATTATAACGATGATAATCATGGGTCTGTACCATTGATTGCAACTTACGATGGTCTTCGTTTTTTATTTAAATTCAATCAGTTAAAACTTTCCATTCCGGAACAGATTAATTTTAATAAAGCTGTTTTTACTAAAATTGAAAAGCATTTTGAAAATGTATCAAAACACTTAGGTTACAAGGTAAGCGTTCCTGAAAACACAGTAAATGCTTATGGTTATCAGTCTTTGGGTAAAAAAGATATGGAGCTGGCAGGTTATCTGTTCAGGTTAAATGTTGCCAATTATCCTCAAAGTCCAAATGTTCATGATTCGCTTGGAGATTTTTATGAAGCAAATGGTGATAAGAAAAATGCAATCGCAAGTTATGAAAAGGCTTTGATACTGGATAAAAACTTCTCGGAAGCTAAGGTAAAACTAAAGAAATTAAAATAATAGATATAACAAAAACTTAAAATGTCAGGAGAAAAAGATTTACAACAATTACTTAAAAGCATGAGACCAGAGCATAATTTGGGGGATTATGTTTTTTGTAAAGTCGAAAAATTAGATGGTGTAGAACTGAATGATATTGAGATGTTTTTCAAAGAAAAAGAAGCAATTACTCTGATTTTGAAAAAAGAAATTGCAGACGCATTAAAGCTCGATTATTCAGTTGTAATGTCATGGATAACACTCACGGTGCATTCATCATTAGAAGCAGTTGGCTTAACGGCTGCATTTTCAAAAGCACTTTCAGAACATGAAATAAGCTGTAATGTCGTGGCCGCTTTTTATCACGATCATATTTTTGTAGCCCAAAAAGATACAGACAAGGCAATGGAGATCTTAAATTTATTTTCGGTCTAAATTGATGTAAGTCACTGGATAACAGCAATAAATGCAAGGGGGTAAAAAAATTAACTTTTTTCAGATTCGCTATAGGTAGGTTTTTTATTACATTTGAATCGAAAAAAGTTAAAAATGAAGCGGAAGTTTAATATTAAAAAACTACGTTTGCAAAAAAATGAAAAACCTGAATTATTAATGAAAAAGAAACTATTTTTTATTGTTTTATTAATCACTTGTAAAAATTTTGCTCAAAACAACGCTAAAATCGCATTTCAGAAAAGCAGATATGAATTAGCTTTAGACTACTACGAAAAAGCCGATTATAAGAAAGCGATTGATTTATTTTACGTTGCTTCCAAAATTAAACCTGACAATACAATAGGTCAGGAATCGATTAAAAAAGTAGATACTTTACGAACATTTTTGAGAGAAAATCTTCTAAAGTTGGCCGTAGGAACCTGGAAGATGGTTGGAGATAAGCCAGTTTGGGCTGTTAATCAAAGTAATACAACCTCACAAAAAGATTTTGATGACTTAATCGAAATCAAGGACGGTGAAATTTTTTCTTATGAGAAAAATAAGAAAACGCAGGAAAAAAAACTCATTAAGTCTGAGAAATTAGTGTATTACAACAAAGAGAACTCAGATGCATTGTTTTCGGACATTCTTTTATCTGACGGAACCGTTTGGAATTGTACGATAAATGAAAATGGAGATGAGCTGCATGTCATCAATGTGGGCAAAGTGACTGATGGAGTTGTCGAAAAAATAACCAGCAACAACACAGAACGATTTTATGTTAAAGTAAAATAGTAGAAAGGGAATCAATTTTGATTCCCTTTTTTTATTTATGAAACTCGTTTGCACTTATAGATAATACTACTGCAATAATGAATTTTTATAATTCGATTTATTTGTTGTATGGTTATGATATTGAATAATTTATGATTGTTTGGGAAAGGATAAAATGCAATTGTAAAATCGTGTAATTTTGATGCAATCCAAAAGAAGTAAAATAATGAAAATCAAAACAATTAAAGCTTCTCAGACCTGGCAGATCAGACATGAAGTGATGTGGCCGGATCAGCCATTTGAGTTTGTACAATTAGAAGAAGATGTTTTAGGGCTGCATTTTGGTGTTTTTATAGCAGAAAAATTAGTTGCAGTAGTTTCCTGTTTTGTGAATAATAACGAACTACAGTTCAGAAAATTGGCAACTCTGGAAGAATATCAGGGAAAAGGCATCGGATCTGAACTTGTAAAGTACATTTTAGAGTTCGCAAAAGAGAAAAATTTGAAAAAAGTCTGGTGCAATGCACGAACCAGTAAAAAATCTTTTTACGAGAAATTCGGAATGAAAGATACCCATCAGACTTTTAAAAAAGCAGGAAAGGAATTTATGATAATGGAAGTTTTACTATAGAAAATAAAGTGAATTTTGGCAAATAAAACATACAGTGTCAGTTATTTGCGATTTTGATGTTTTTTTATTGATTTGGAGAGTCTTATTAATTCGATTCTGATAAGGACTTAATTTTTTATGATTTTTCAGCAAAAAAGGATGTTTTTTTATCAGAATTAGTGTGTAATAAAATCATGAAAACGTTTTCGTCTTTTTTAAATGTTAAAGCTTATAAAAAAATCTTTTTTTCTTTCGATACTTTCCTTACTTTCGCACCCAAATGAGAAAGTTAGTAGTATTTTTAGTATTCATGAATTTGCTTCTGTTAGGCGGAGGGCAATATCTTAATGCGGGTACTCCTAAAAATGCTCATCCTCATAATCTTGAGAAAAAGCACAGGGTAAAATTCACCAATCAGGAGCAGGGCAGTTCAATTATTGAAGATGCTGATATTGATACTGAAGAAGAATATCTTGGAAGTGATGATCTTAAAGATGGACTTACGAATAAGTTTTTTGCAACAAACTATAGTTTACTTGACAGTTGGTACCTTTCCTTTGCAAGTCAGACTGCTGTAAATGATTACAATCGTTTTAAAATCTTCCTGCCATTTTTTGGCAACTCAAATCCTATCTACATTACTCAACGAGTTTTAAGAATTTGATTCAACAGTATACATCGGTTACCAAAGTTGTGATCTGAATATTCTGTTGATGTATTTTTTTTCTACCTCATCTTATATGAAAGTTAAGTTCTGACTAAGGCTGGCTGATGCATTTTTTCATCCAAAGGAATCTCTGTATTCCAAGCACTCAATCGCTTAATTTCCAATAAAATCATGAAAAGAATTATCTTGTTCACTGGCTTAATTGCCCTAGTGTGCCTTACTAGTTGTACAGCTAAAAAAGAAGAAAAAGAAGAAGTAGAAAAATTTACCGCTACCAATCCGGTAAAAATAGACACTTCGTTTACGAAACAGTATGTTTCACAAATTAAATCCGTACGAAACATTGAAATTCGTGCTCAGGAAAAAGGTTTTTTACAAAACATCTATGTCGATGAAGGACAATTTGTAAAAAAAGGACAGTTGTTGTTCAAAATTATGCCAAACATGTATCAGGCAGAATTACTTAAAGCGCAGGCTGAACAAAAATCAGTAGAAATCGAACTGCAAAATTCCAAATTACTGGCAGACAAAAATATCGTTTCTAAAAACGAACTAAGCGTAGCGCAGGCAAAATTGCAATCTGCAAAAGCCGAAGTAGCACTGGCAAAACTTCATTTATCATTTACCGAAATCAGAGCTCCGTTTGACGGAACTATCGATCGTATTCCGTTAAAATTAGGAAGTCTTATTGATGAAGGCGAATTGATGACGAGTCTTTCAGACAACAGTCAGATGTTTGCTTACTTCAATGTTTCAGAACCTGAATACCTGCAATATGAAACCAATGTAAAAGACCGTGCTGATAATAAAGTAAGTCTGGTTTTGGCTAATGGCGAAACTTTTAAGGAAAAAGGAAATGTAGAAGTTATTGAAAGTGAATTTAACAATGAAACCGGAAACATCGCTTTTAGAGCGCGTTTTCCTAATTCCGAAAAATTGCTTAGAAATGGAGAGACCGGGCAGGTTCAAATGCTTGTACCGCTTAAAAATGCAATCGTGATTCCACAAAAAGCGACTTATGAAATCCAGGATAAAAAATACGTTTTTGTGATCGATAAAAACGATAAAGTAACTTCAAGAGAAATCACTATAACTGGCGAAATCCCTGATTTGTACGTGATCAAAACCGGACTTAACGAAAATGACAAAATTTTACTTGAAGGAGTTCAGAAAGTAAAAGAGAATGACAAAATCAAATATGAATTCCAATCTCCTAAAGCGGTAATGAACAATTTACGCTTAAAAGCAGAATAGGTTTAATCATTAAAAAAATATAAAATGTTTAACAAATTTATTCAAAGACCTGTACTGTCGATAGTAATATCGCTTATAATCGTCTTTTTAGGAGTATTGTCGGTATTGAATTTACCTATTACCCAATTCCCTACAATCTCACCACCAATGGTGAATGTTACTGCAGATTATCCGGGATCTAACGGTGAATTGATGATCAAGGCAGTTATTATTCCTTTAGAAAGAGCTTTAAATGGAGTTCCGGGAATGAAATACATGTCTTCTGATGCCGGAAATGATGGTGAGGCCACTATAAAAGTAGTTTTTAACTTAGGAACAGATCCCAATCAAGCGGCGGTTAACGTTCAGAATCGTGTAGCTTCGGTTACCAATAAATTACCTCCATTGGTAATTAGAGAGGGTATAAAAATTACCCGAGAAGTGCCAAGTATGTTGATGTACGTGAACCTTTACAGTACAGACAAAAATACCGACATGAAGTTCTTGTACAACTACGCTGATATCAACGTACTTTCAGAATTGAAAAGGGTAAATGGTATTGGTTCCGGAGATATCTTGGGAACTCGTGAATATGCTATGCGTATCTGGCTGAAACCGGATCGTATGTTGGCGTATAAAATTTCTGCCGATGAGATAATGGAAGCATTGTCAAGTCAAAGTTTGGAGGCTTCTCCGGGTAAAACAGGAGAAAGTTCAGGTAAACGTTCTCAGGCATTTGAATATGTATTGAAATATTCCGGACGTTTTACCACGAAAGAGCAATATGGAAATATTGTCGTAAAATCCAATGCTAACGGAGAACTTTTACGTTTGAAAGATGTTGCCAATATTGAATTTGGCAGTTCAATGTATGATATTTACTCCAACTTAAATGGTAAGCCATCTGCGGCTATCGTACTAAAACAGTCTTTTGGAAGTAATGCCAATCAGGTTATTGAAGAAGTAAAGGCTAAATTGGAAAAAATCAAACAAAAATTTCCAAAAGGAATGGATTATGAGATTTCATATGACGTTTCTAAGTTCCTGGATGCCTCTATCGAAAAAGTAATTCACACATTGGTAGAAGCTTTTATTCTGGTTGGTTTAGTCGTATTTCTTTTCTTAGGCGACTGGCGTTCGACGGTTATTCCGGCAATTGCAGTACCGGTATCGTTAATTGGAACCTTTGTGTTTATGACATTCTTTGATATATCGTTGAACTTAATTACGTTGTTTGCTTTAGTATTGGCAATTGGGGTCGTCGTCGATGATGCGATTGTAGTAATCGAAGCTGTTCACGCCAAGATGGAAGAAGAACATCTGTCAGCATTTAAAGCAACTAAAAAAGCGATGCATGAAATTGCGGGGGCGATTATTGCGATTACGTTCCTGATGGCTGCGGTATTTATTCCTGTTGCATTCATGTCTGGTCCTGTTGGAGTATTTTACAGACAGTTCTCTGTTACTATGGCAACTGCTATTATACTTTCTGGTATTGTGGCTTTGACGTTAACACCGGCACTTTGTGCAATGATGTTGAAAAATAATCACGGTCAGCCTAAAAAGAAAACACCAGTTAATGTATTTATAGATGGTTTTAATAATAAGTTTAACCTGGCTCAGGGTAAATATCAAAATGTATTAGCTAAAATCGTAAACAGAAGAGCTGTTACTATAGTTGCTTTAGTAGGATTTTGTGTCGGAACATGGTTAATAAGCAGCACAGTTCCTTCCGGATTTATTCCGAATGAGGATCAGGGAATGTTTTATGCGGTTATTCAAACACCTCCGGGTTCATCTTTAGAAAGAACTAATAATATTGCAGAAAGAGTTCAAAAGATTGCAGAAGATATCGATGGAGTGAAATCGGTTTCTTCGTTGGCAGGTTATGAAATTCTGTCTGAAGGTACAGGAGCAAACTCAGGAACTTGTTTGGTGAATCTTAAAGACTGGAACGACAGAAAAGAATCTGTTCTTGAGATTATGCATGAGATGGAGGAAAAATGTAAAGACATTGCGGGAGCAAATATCGAATTCTTCCAGCCGCCTGCTGTACCGGGATATGGTGCTGCCGGGGGATTTGAGCTTCGTTTATTAGATAAAACCGGTTCTGGGGATTACAAAAAAACGGAGCAGGTAAATAACGATTTTGTTGCTGAATTGAACAGACATCCGGAATTATCCAATGTATTTAGTTTTTATAGTTCGAGTTTCCCTCAATACATGATGAAAGTCGACAATGATTTGGCACAGCAAAAAGGAGTTTCGATCGAAAACGCAATGAATACGTTGTCAACTCTTGTGGGAAGTAACTACGAAATTAGTTTTATTAAATTCGGAATCAACTACAAAGTAATTGTTCAGGCTTCCCCGGAGTATCGTGCTCAGCCAGATGATATTTTAAAGTTGTATGTAAAAAATAATCGTGATGAAATGGTGCCTTTTTCTGCTTTTATGAGATTGGAAAAGGTATACGGGCTTTCTGAAATTACCCGACACAATATGTACACTTCTACGCAAATTAGTGGTTCTGCAGCACCGGGTTATAGTTCTGGTACGGCGATTAAAGTAATTCAGGAAGTAGCTGCTAAAAAATTACCCAGAGGATATGACATTGACTGGGCAGGTATTTCTGCCGATGAGGTGGCGCAGGGGAATCAGGCGATTTGGGTATTCCTGATCTGTTTAGGATTTGTGTATCTGGTACTGGCAGCGCAATACGAGAGTTTTATTTTACCACTATCTGTAATTCTTTCTTTGCCGGCAGGTATTTTTGGAGCTTTCCTTTTACTGAAATTAACAGGATTGGAAAATAACATTTATGCACAGGTGGCGATGGTAATGCTTATTGGTTTATTGGGTAAAAATGCCGTACTGATTGTAGAGTTTGCAATTCAGCGTCATGCTGTAGGTAAATCAGTTCTTGAAGCAGCGATGGAAGGAGCTAAAGCGAGGTTCCGTCCTATTTTGATGACTTCATTTGCTTTTATTGCAGGTTTATTACCACTTGCTTTTGCTACCGGTCCGGGAAAAATTGGTAACCGTACTATTGGTACTGCAGCTGCAGGAGGTATGCTTATCGGAACTATTTGCGGGGTGTTTGTAATTCCGGGCTTGTATTACATCTTTGGAAAAATAGCAGAGAAATACAAATTGGTGAAACATGAAGAAGAGAATCCATTAACAGAAGAAATTGATAACAATCATGTATAAATTCAAATCATATCAATACGGTATTGCATTGGGTATATGTCTTACGGTTGCAGGGTGTAAAGCCCCTGCTCCTGAGACTGTAGTAACAAGCACGCCGGTTCCTGAAGCGTTTGGTGCAACAGCACAAACTCAGGATGGAAACAATAATACGGCAACACTAGTCTGGAAAGATTACTTTAAAGATCAAAATCTGATAGAGCTAATTGATGTTGCGCTTAAGAACAATCAGGAATTAAACATTACTTTGCAGGAAATTGAGATTGCAAGAAATGACATTCGTGTAAAAAAAGGACTTCTATTACCAACTGTTGGTGTTCGTGCCGGAGCCGGAGTAGAGAAAGTGGGCCGTTACACCAGTCAGGGTGCAGGTGATGCTACAACAGAAATTAAACCGGGTGTAGAAACCCCTGATCCGCTGGGAGATTTTACCATTTCGGCTTATGCTAACTGGGAAGTAGACATCTGGAAAAAACTGCGCAATTCTAAGAAAGCAGCTTTAAACCGATATTTAGCAACAGTTGAAGGTAAAAACTTTGTGATTACCAACCTTATTGCTGAAGTGGCCGATTCTTATTACGAATTACTGGCTTTAGATACGCAGTTGGATATTGTAAAACAAACCATCAAATTGCAGTCTAATGCTTTAGAACTTGTAAAAATTCAGAAGCAGGCTGCCAGAGCTACTGAACTAGGCGTGAAGAAGTTTGAAGCGGAAGTTTTAACCTCAAAAAGTCTGGAATTTGGAATTCTTCAGCAGATAAAAGAAGCAGAGAATAAAATCAACTTTTTATTGGGAAGATATCCGCAGGAAATTAAAAGAACCAATACGAACAACTTCCTGAGTTTATTACCGGCAGCAGTTAGTTCTGGAATTCCGTCTCAGTTATTGGCGAATCGTCCTGATGTTAAACAGGCAGAATTAGAATTAGTAGCTTCAAAATTAGATGTAAAAGTGGCTCGTGCCGAGTTTTATCCATCTTTAAATATTTCGGCTGCGATAGGAGTACAGGCATTTAAACCTTCTTACCTTTTTACTTTTCCGGAATCTATTTTGTATTCATTGGCCGGAGATCTTGCTGCGCCTTTAATTAACAGAAATGCTATTAAAGCAGAATTTGCCAGTGCAAACGCAAGACAACTTCAGGCCTTGTACAATTACGATCGTACCATTTTGAATGCTTACTTAGAAGTGTCCAATCAGCTTTCGAAGATCGAAAATTTACAAAAAGGATATGATCTTAAATCGCAACAGGTTGATGCTCTAAACACCTCAATAGACGTTTCTAACGATTTGTTTAAATCGGCCAGAGTTGATTATTTTGAAGTTTTAATGACACAACGTGATGCATTAGAAGCAAAATTAGAATTGGTAGATACCAAAAAAGAACAGTTAAATGCTGCAGTCCATGTGTACAGAGACTTAGGCGGTGGTTGGAAATAGAGATAATAGTTAGCTTGTAGATAAAAGCCTTTCGGGAGTAAATTCCTGAAAGGCTTTTTTAGTTGACCGGAGAGGTCTGGATGATTGCGATAGCGTATTACTCTTTTTTTGCATTGTTTATTAATTCTATAATCTTTGAAGCCACTCCACTTGACGATTGAAAATTTTGTCCCGTGACAATTCTTCCGTCCGTTTCGACATGGGAGATGTTACGTGCCGAGAATTTAAAGACACCTCCTCTTTCTTCAATTGTTTTTTGAATTAAGAATGGGAAGTATTTAAAATATTCTCCATCTTGTTTTTCGAATGAATCGGGATAACCGCTAATTTTTTTTCCTGCGACTAAATAATTGCCGTCATTTGTTTTTAAGTTTACAATTCCTGCAGTTCCATGACAAACAGAAGAAATAATCCCCTTGTTTTCCTCATATACTCTTAAAGCAATGGCTTGAATTTCTTTATTTTCAGGTACCTCATACATGGCAGCTCCACCACCGATGTAATGAACAGCTTTATAGATTTTTGAATCAATTTCTGCTGGTTTTTTAGTGTTTTTCAGGGCATACATAAAATCCGAATCAAATAAATATTGCTTTTGTAAAGCGTCGGATGTGTTGATATAGGCTAATGGGATACTTCCTCCTTCCGGGCTTACAAAATCAACAGTATATCCCCCTGTTTTAAAAGTATGGTAAGCATTTATAATTTCAGAAAAACTATTGCCCGTTGCCAGGTTCGATTTGCCATAATAATGAGCATTAGAAACGATAAACAGAATGTGCTGTCCTGATTTGTTCGTATTTATGCTACTCGCAGATTTACTGATTATTTTCCATTCGCCTTGAATCTTTTTGAGTAAAAACAAATCAATAAATTCCGTTTTTTTGTCAGGAATTAATATTTCGGCTTTAGCTAAAGCGATGTCGTTATGCAAATCAAGTGAAATTATTCTGCCCATTCGACCATTAAATTCCCCCTGATTACCTTTTTTAAACCATTTGGCATATTCGCTGGAAGGCACAATCCACAAATCTTTGTCTTTATGACTTAAAAAGAGATTGGCCTCAGAATAAAATGCCTTCTCAATGTTATCAGGCCTGTTGTAAGAACTGCCATCAATGTAATTTTCAATGCATTTTTTGACCAATTCCTCTTCTGTCTGCGCCAATAAATAACTTGACGAAAATAATAGTGCAATAAAATAGATAACTTTTTTCATAAGCTTTTTGAAATTTAATTTTCCGCAAAGCTATAGTTAGTGAAATTTGAATGTGAATAAATGTATAATTTAAGACTCCTGAAGTATAAATTGAGAGAAAAAATCAGGTTTTTGCGTAGTTTAAAGGTGTGGTGCCTGTCGCTTTTTTAAATGCGCTATAAAAAGTACTGCTTGAATTGAAACCGCAATACTCGGCTACAACTTCCATTTTTAGATTACTGTCCTGCTTGAGTATTTTTTTGGCTTCTTCGATTCGGTATTCGTTTATGAATTGCGTATAACTTTTGTTCAAATTGTCATTTAAGAATTGTGATAAGAGTTGAGGTCGTATTTTGATTTCCTGCGCTAGTAGATTTAAGGTTAGATTAGGATTTTTGTGAATGTTCTTTGAGTTAAAAGCGATCTGTATTTTTTCAAGAATAGAATTGACTTCTTCGCTCTCTATTTTGTTAACGTATTTTTCTTTTTTAGGATGTACTTTAAAAGTTTCATTTCGTTTGTAAAATACAACCATACCCGATAAATACAAAGCAAAAGAAAGAGAAAGAGCTCCTGAAATATAAGAGGTGTATGCAGCTGTAAAATAAGCGAGCCAAATTAGGAAGACACCACCCAATACTGAGAGTATCCAAACCTCATCATAATTAATTTTGTCGGACTTAGTGAGAATCTTCGCGAATACTTGTTTTACAGAAAATGCAGAAAGTATGATAAAGACGATCCATTGTAAGTTGATGATTAAATAAATGTATTTTTTCCATAATTCTAAATGATTCTGATAGGGAGCTAATACTCCCACAAAGACAATAAGGAATAATAAAAAAAGAATTGAATACTTCGCTAAAGCTATATTTAACGAGTTTTGTTTAGCCTTAATATAGAAAAACAAAAAGGGTCCTATTAGAAAACAGGCAGATAAACCGATTTGCAAGTATGTTTTTGAAAGCCCGGGGTTAAAGTAAAAAAAGATTGACTTCCAGATTCTAATGCTTAGCACGGCTAATAATCCGCCTAAAAAAAAGTTGGAAATGTTTTTTTCTTTTGTAAAGAAGAAAAAGTACAAACTCAAGATAGTACAATTAAATGCTCCTAATGCGCTGAAGAAAAATAAAATCTGATTATCTAAATACATTTGCTTTTTGGTACAGTTTTAAATCACTTTTTTTGTTTTACAGTTAAAGTTCACAACTTTATGAGGTTGTGAACTTTGAGCCTGTATACCTTCGGCTAAGATAAAAATTCTTGTGAAAGTAAAATAGACGATTATCAGATATTTCGCAATTCTACGAAACTGCTTTTAGCAAATGTTTTTTTACTTATTTTGATTTTCGATTACTACTAAATGAATCCCGAAACATTTTCCAGCCTTTGTCTGTTTTCTTCCAAAGAACCAGGAATTTACCATCGTCCATTAATTCGCCTTTGGAATTATACGACTGCCATAAACCTTCTTCAGTAACATATTTTACGCCATCACCGTATACTGCTGTGGTGATAAATTTTCCACCTCTTAAGCCATATTCATCATAGGCTTTTCGAAAAAAACTGGCAGCATCTTCTTTTCCATAAATCTGAGGTGCATTTGGGAGTAAAATAGAAGCATCTTCCGCATATCGGTCTATAAATATTGAAGGATCATTGTTTTTAAAGGAATCAAAATAGATGGCATTGCTTTTTTGAATTGCATTTTTTGCCTCGCTTAAATCTGCTGTTTCAGTGTTTGGTACAGAATTACAACCAGAAAGTAATAAGGTAATTGCAAAGAGTTTTGATGCCGTATAAATGTGATTTCGGTTAAAAAAAGCTTTAGAAAAAAGGGAAAAAAAAGAAATTGATTTTTGGTTCAATTTCAATGAGTTGTTAAAAGAATTCATATTAAAAGTTTTTAGATTTACTATTATTTTTATCAAAGGTAGTAAGGGGAAAAACTTCTGAATTGTACAAATCGGAACTTTTTTTTTATATTAAGGTGCTAAGGTTCTTAGATGCTAAGCTACTAAGGGATAGTGTTGTTAATGCTCAGTAGTACCTTTAAAGAATTAAATGGTTGATAGGGAATTGATTTTCTAAATAGGAGGTTGGTGTAGTTCCGGTAAAGAATTTGAAATCTCTTATAAAATGCGACTGATCAAAATAACCGGAATCATAAGCAATAGAGGTAAAAGGGTATTCGGTATTGTTAATGAGCTTAAGACTGTGTTGAAAACGTTTAATTTTGTTGAACGATTTCGGGGCAAGTCCGGTATGCTGAAATACTAATTTATGTAGATAGCGTGGTGTTATACCATATTTTTCCGAAATGCTGCTGATGTTAGTTTCGGTCGGTTCGCTTAGCAAACTGGATAAGATATGAGCTACTTTTTCAATCTTGTCAGATCGCTTAGGATTTGTTATTATTTTCTGAATTAAAAATGTTTCGATAAGCTCAATTCTTTTTTGAATATCGGAAGTTTCTAAAAGCTGATTGTGTAGTTTTTTTATTGGATTACCAATTATATCTTCCAGGTCGAAAATCTGATTGTTAAATACTCCAATTTCATCTTTAAAAAAGTAGGCTGCGGTATGGGTATAAAATCGAATACCCAGCATGGTGTGTTTTCCTTTTGATTTTATAGCAAGGGGTTTAGTGATTTGACCCCATAATTCAATCTTTGGAGTTTTGTAAAAGTTTTTATCAACCAATGATTCCCAAATACCATCACCAAGATTAAAAATTATTTCCATTTCGCCACTCGGAAATACCGTATCCTCAAATTCTATATCTGAATCTGATTCAAAAATATAGTAATGTTTGATATAAGGTTTTAGAATTTCGGATGGTGAAAAATGTTGAAATTGCATTTTACTGAATTTAATTTCTCAAATATTTAAAATGGCGTTTGTTTTGTTAATGTGCTGATAGGTGTAAAGTTATGAAAAAAATGTAAAACAAATTTAAAATAGCAAAACAGACAAATTGCAAAGACAAGTCGGAGTATTGCAATCGAAGTGTTGTGAATTGGCGTCATATGACCATTTTAAACAATAGTCAATCCTGCATCTTTGTAAAACTTTAAACTTTCATCTTCCGGATCAATATTCGTTACCAGTACATTAATATCCTTAATTGGGCAAACAGAATACGATTCGGCTGTTCCTACCTTTTCGATAGAACCCAAAGCAATAACAAAATCAGAATGTTGAATCATGTTTCTTTTTATCTGAGAATCATCGTATAAAATTCCAGTTACCCCACGTTCGTGATGAATGCTGCAGAGTCCAAGAATACAAATGTCGGCTCTGAAGTTTCTAAAAAAATCGATCGTTTCAATACTTGCGGTAGTAAAGGAAGTTTTGCACATTCGACCACCTGCAAAAATCAATTCGATATTGGGTAAATCTTCGATTAATGCTGCTACAGGAAAGCTATTTGTGATAACGGTGATTTTTAAATCGTAAGGAAAGCTGGCTACTAAAGCCAAAGAAGTTGTTCCTCCATCGATAAAAACTACCTGACCGTCTTTTAAATAAGAGATTGCTTTTTCGGCAATTATCTTTTTGTTTTCAAGATCGTGTTTTTCCCTGTTTCTAAAATGCAGCGGAATCGGAGAGGGAGCAACCGCGCCTCCACGAACAGCCTTTAATAATCCCTGATCCGAAAGTTCTTTTACATCTCGTCTTATTGTGTCTTCTGATACATTTAAATAGGCACTAAGTTCCATTAAAGTAAGTCGGTGTTCTTTTGATAAATACTCTAGAATTACTTTTTGACGCTCTTCTTTTTTCATTTTATGCAAATTTATATTGCAAAAATAAGTTAAAATTGCAATACTTTGCAATATTTGCGTAAATTTGTTGCAAAATAAATCAAAATGAAAAAGAAAACAATTGCCATTGATATGGATGGCGTACTTGCCGACATCGAAATACAATTAATAAAACAGTACAATAAAGAGAGTGGAGCTTCACTTACCAAAGAGACTATTCGGGGGTTAAGTGAAGAAGATGCTTTTAAAGACAGAACACTTTTGCGTGAAGTTTTAAATGCCGATAATTTTTTTAGAAGTCTGCCTGTAATGCCTGATGCAGTCGAAAGTTTACGTCGATTACAGGAAAACTTTGAAATTTTTATTGTTTCTGCCGCAACCGAATTTCCGGTATCACTGGCCGAAAAAGTGGCCTGGCTTGCGGAATATTTTCCTTTTATCACCTGGGAAAATATTATTTTATGCGGAAGCAAAAGAATTATCAATACGGATTATATGATTGACGATCACCGAAAAAATTTAGACCATTGCATGGGAAAACCTATCATGTTTACAGCATTCCATAATGTTAATCAAACACATCACTTGAGAGTAAACAACTGGAAAGAAGCCGTTGAAGTTCTAGAAAAAGACATCGTAACTGATTTGAACTAAGAGAAGACACAAGATAACATACAGGAATTTTTTAATAACCTGTTTTTTGAAGGAGAAACCTTTTGAGAGTAATCTTGAAAGGTTTTTTATTTTGACTTCACCAGAAATCAAGTGATTGCAATTACAATGTTAAACTTTAATTTATGTTTACTTCGGTATGGATAGGTTTGCTTTAAATCCTTTATCCGGTTCTGTCTCAAAATCAATAGTTCCTTTAACAGCCTGAATGCGGTGTTCCATGTTTTGGAGACCATTTTTTGCCGTAGTGGCTTTTTCAAAACCCTTGCCGTTATCAGTATAGCGTATTGAGATTGATTTCTCATTATTTTCAAACTTTATTCCAACAATACTAGCCTGGCTGTGTTTCTTCATGTTTACCATTAATTCCTGTAAAATCCTGCTGATGGTAATTTTTTTGGTATCGTTAATGTCTTCCCAGTTGATAGTTTCTAGGTTGGTTACAATGATATTTCTGTCGTTGGTATTGTAAGTCGAAAGCATTTCTTTGATACTGTGGGTAAAATTGACACCCGTATCAATCTTATTATTTTCTCTCGAAATTCCTCTTACACGGCCATAAATATCATCCAATTTCTGGAGCAGATTCTCCTTGGTACTTTCTTTAGATAGGGACTGGGACTCGGCAAAAGCAATCACGTGAAATACGTCATTTGCCAGTTCATCGTGGATTTTTTTAGCGATTCGGGCTTCGGTGATATAGGAAGTTTTAAATTCGATTGCTCTGTTTTTATTTTTATAGTAACGTACTACAATTATAATTAGAATGACTAAGAAAACAAAAACTATGGCGAATACAATTCGCAGATATTTGGCTTTTTGAAGGGATAATTGAGTTTCGGCTTTTTCTAAACGAAGTTTGGCGTTTTCATCCTTTTCTTTTTTAGCATCGTATTTAATCTTGGCAAACTTATTTTTAAAGTTGTTTCTAACCTTAATAATGCTGTCATTTAAAGTGAAATATTTTTGTACGTATTTGCTGGTTTGAGGACCGTGATCATTCGAAATTAAAATTTGGAGTGCCTCTAATCTTTCGTCTACACTGTTTAGTTTTGTGGCAATGTTATAAGCTGTAAGAGCATTTTTGTTTGATTCCAGGATGTCTTTTTTAGCATAGTAATCGGCAAGGTGTAGGTAACTTTCAATACTGCCATAAGCATCTTTAATTTCATTTCTGGTGTTGAGCGCTTTAATCATTAAATAGAAACCTTTTTCATCTATTCCTTTTTTGAAATAAGCATAACCCAAATTATCTTGATTTCTCGCTTTTTTGTTTGATAATGTCTTGTTGTCTAGTATTTTAGTGTTTAAGATTGATTCTAAAATTGCAATAGCTTTGTCATATTTTTTTTGTTGGATATATACAGGGGCAATATTACTTAAGGGAGTTAACTTATCTGCAGGATCTGAATAATCTTTTACAGCTTCTTTGTAATAAAAAATGGCGTCATTATAAAGAGAAAGTTCTTTGTCAGCAATCCCTAATCTATTATTTATTTCAGCAGTATAAACACTATTTTTTTTTACATAGGATAAAGCTTCAGTAACTGTTTCCTTACTACCGTAGTAATCCCCATTAACTTGCTGGATAGATCCCATTACAATAAGTATGTAACCGATATTGGCACTGTCTTTTATAGTTTCATAAAGTTGTTTTGATTTATAAAATTGGTCAAAAGCAGTATTAAAGTTTTGTTTATCATGAATTTCAATTGCTTTGTTTCGTAAACTAAGCGCTTCTTTTCGGATAGCTTCTGTATTTGTTTTTAAGGCCTCTTTTTTTTTGCAAGAAAATAGAAAAAGAAGGAGAATAAAATAAAAAAACGGGGACCGTAACATATAAATTTACTTTCCCCGAAATTAGTAATTAATTTAGATACTAAAATATATTTTTATTATTTATCTGGCGGAGGTGGAGGTGTGTTACCACCATCACCAGGTCCATCAGCAAAAGCTGGTTTTGCCGGATCAATAGTTTTCTTTGTTTCCTGTTTGGTTTGAGTTTCGTATTCATCTGGTGTACAGGAGAACATAGTGAATAGTATCGTGAAAGCGATAAAAATTATTAGCTTTTTCATTTTATTTAGATTTAGAAATTAGACATGGGTATTGCTGACCGGAATTGATCCGGAGGTTGGTTAGGGCAATACCAATTTGGTTTTTTTGGGAAGTACAATGTGCAGAACTGTAAGACGTTATTTACACTTCCCGAATAAACTCGGTCTTACTGTTTTTTTACACTGTTAATTTGAACTAGTTTTATATTTTTGTTTTAATCTGCAGATAAAACTTGAACTAATTTCTATGGCAAAGTAAAGACGCTTTTAAGCCTTTGTTGATAGGGGATTCCCAGAATTCCCACGTTTTCCTGAGATTCCCAAGAAATCCCGAAAAATCCTAAAAAAATAACATGCATAGCCAGACTTTAGAAGAATTTAAAAAAGCGATTAAGAGTAAATATGAGATTGAGAAAGAAGGAGAATACTTTGATTATTTGTACAACCCCTCTCGTGGAAAACTCCGCGACTTGTGCTGGATTATTTATGAAAATAACCCGACTCAGGATGATTTAAATGTTTTTAGAAACTTATTGTGTTTGGATTTTGACCATACGAGAAAGAATAAGTATAATGAACAAAAAGACAAGTTCAGACCGATCGAAACTTTCTTTAAAGGCGAAACTGATCCATCGAATATTGATGCAATAAATCTTGCAGCTGTTATCGTTGATTTCCAGCCACGCCCTTTTAAAAAGTTTAATGAAAAGTGCAGAATCAATGAGGTCAAACACATGGTAAGTGTTGTCGAAATGAATGCAGCTACTCAGATAGAAACCATCGAAGAGAGTAGTTTTGTGGAAAGTTATCCTGAAAAGGGAAATCGTTTCTATAATTTTAAGTACGTACTCTCTAAAAAAATAGTGAAGAAAATCTATCTAAGAAAAATAATTACGGCTACAGTTGGGGCGGTCGCTTTTGTGTCTTCTGCACGATTATACTTTGTGCGGAAAAAAGATCAAACGGAATAGTCGCTAAATGAAGTTGATAAGCATTTTGAAAAATAAAATGCGTGAAGAGAGTAAAAGAATAATTTTTTGAGGAATAATTTGGGCGTTTAGATAGTGTGTTTTTCGGCATATATTTACTGTTATTTATACTATAAAGATAAGAAAAAATAACCAGTAAACCTAATGAATACAAGGAAAATAGGTGTTTTTTTACTGTTAAACTGGTGTTTTTTTTTGGAGTTTTGTTGCCCTATAATCCTAATTTGTATGCCAATAAAATCTATTTTTTTCGGGTAACTGGAATGTCTAGAATTACTTTTTCAAAAAGTAATTCTAAGACAAAAAATCTTTAAACCATAATCCTGAATGCTTGATGGTTCTTTGCTGTGTGTCGAAATCGACATGTATTAGTCCAAAGCGGGCGTTGTAACCTTCAGCCCATTCAAAATTATCAGTAAGCGTCCAGACAAAATAGCCGTCAACGTTAAGACCGTCTTTTTTGGCTTTCAGTATTTGTTCTAAATGATCCTGAATGTAATGTGTGCGTTTGATGTCGTATACCTTTCCATTTTTTAGTGTATCCGGAAAGGCAGCACCATTTTCGGTAATAATGATCTTTTTGATGCCTTTGTAGGCGTTAAATTTTTTCAGGACCTCATAAAGAGCAGGAGGGTAAACTTCCCATCCCATGTCGGTTGAAATGACATTTCTTTTTTCGGCACTGATCAGTTCGGCACCAATATAAGGAATGAGCAAAGATGATTTTACAACCTCACGGGTATAACATTGCAGACCTATAAAATCAAAGTCAAAAGACAAATTGTTGAGATCATCTTCTATGATATAGGCATTTAGTTTCTTTAATACCGGAAGATCGGCCTGAGGGTAGCCTAATCCTAAAATAGGTTCAATAAAAGTTCTGTTTAATAGCGTGTCTACTCTTTTTGCCGCTTCGACGTCTTTTGAAGATTGTGTTGCCGGCTCAATGTGTGTACAGGAAAATGTGGTTCCAATATGTGCGTCCGGTATGTGGTTTCGTATTATTTTGGCACCTGCAGTTGTAGCTAAAGTTACATGATGCATGGCTTTCAGGTAATTGGTAATGCCTTTTTTTCCCGGAGCATGAATGCCCAGAAAATATCCTGCCCCTGTAAAAACCGAAGGTTCATTGATTACCATCCAGTTTTTAACACGATCACCAAAGTTTTGTACACAAACTTCAACGTACGCTGAAAACCAATTAACAGATTCGCGATTCGTCCAGCCACCTTTTATTTCTAATTCATGAGGTAAATCCCAGTGATAAAGTGTAATCCAGGGTTCTATTCCGGCAGAGAGCAGCGAATCAATAATTTTGTTGTAATAGGCTATCCCTGCCTCATTTACTGGAAGAACTCCAGTAGGCATAATTCGAGGCCAGCTGATCGAAAATCGAAAATTCGGAATATTTAATTCGCGGATTAAGTCGATATCACTCTGGTAAGAATTGTAAAAATCGCAAGCGGTTAAGGCGTGGTGTCCGCTTTTTATTTTTCCTTTTTGAGAAGTAAAAACATCCCAAATAGAACGTCCTTTGCCATCGGAATCAGGAGCGCCTTCAATTTGGAAAGCGGCGGTTGAAACACCCCACAAGAAATCATCTCCAAACTGGTTTTTGTGCAAAAATGAGGTCTCAACTTTATTCATTCAATTGTACTTTCCTTTTTTAAATTGTAATTTATTAATGAAGGAAAGAAGATTGCATTGCTCTTAAAAAAAGCCATTCTTTGAATGAAACCAGAAAATTTAGATTAAAGAATTTCATAATATTTAGTTTTATTCAAATTAATAAAACTAATGTGAATTAAATGTAAAGTGGTTGTTATCAAATGATTAAAATATTTTGGTTTGCGCTAAAAAGATTAATCTTCCCAACCGCAAAGGCTAAGTCCAAGACCTTGTGCGTGCTTAACGGATACCTTAGTAACTTCATTACGGCAGGAAGAAAGACCACGGCAATTTTCATTGTAATGGTATTTTTTAGCCCCTGTTGGACCACAGATAAATACTTTGGCTTCAAATGAATGAAAAGAGGTTAAAAATATAAAAAGTAAAGTGTATTTCATAAGAATAGGTTTTTGGGAAATTGGCTACTGAACGACTAGTTGATAAGTATTACCTTTTAAATCTTTCGCATTTAGTTTTCCATGTTCTATCCATTCTGTTTTAATTTCGAGATCAGGAATAGTATCAAACTTTAAGATTCCTGCGCCATATTTTCCTTTTACATTGATGTTTCCAAAAACAGAATCTCCCTTAACATCAACCCCTTTTACGTTATAGTTGTATTCATAATTTCCTGAAGTACCTGTTCGGTATTTATATTGATATTCAGTGTCTACGTGGTAGGTTTTGGCTTCTTCGGGATTAATAGTCTGGCGATCTGCCGGAGTAATTACCTCCTGATAAAAAGTGTTTATTTTTTGAGGAGGTAATTTTTTATGGCAGGAGCTCATTCCTAGTGTTAGAAACAGGAATGAGATTTTATAGAAGATTCTATAATTATTAAGCATATTTTTTAATGTGTTTAAAAGCTAGAATCCATTATTGTACTTCACATTAAAGGAATGATCCGACATAAACAACAATCCGAAAAATTCGAAGAAAGCCAGTATCGAGGGGATTAATGTCCAGCAAAATAAGATATACATTATTCCTTGTGTTGATTTTCCTAAATAGAATTTGTGAATTCCAAATCCTCCAAGAAAGAAAGTTAAAATTGTTGCAGTTAGTTTATTTTTCATAATTTACATTTTAGATAATATTTCTGTTTTTTTTGAGTCAAATTCTATTTGCGAAATGATTTCCCCTTCCAGTAATTTTTTGAGTTTGTTAAGTGTTTCAATAGGATCTTCTTTTTGCTCTGTACTTTGAGGAGCTAATGTCCCGGTATTTACAGTTATTCCTCCTCCGGCAATCGCTCTCTTGTTTTCAAGATCGTGTTCGCGTCTGTAAACAATCATTTCTTCTTCTTTTTCCTGAGCAAATTGATACAATTTTCTAGCCTGTGACTTTGGTAAATAATCAAGCATGTTCATTTTTCCTGTGGTCGTCTTCATCGTAAAAGTTGCACCCATAATTCCTTCCTTCATGTGACAATCTAAAATATCTTTCCAGGCATAATCCTGAAAATCCATTGACAAACCTAAATTTTTCGGCCTACAGAAGATTATTCTCTTGTTCGTTAGGGCAATACAGTCGGGTGATAAATTTAAGGCCGGTTTTTTTTGTACTGCTATGTATTCTACTTGTTCACCTGATGTGAGTAATCCATTGACTTTGGTTAATAGTTTTTCAACTGCTTTTGGGTCTTGTTCTTCGTTTAAGAATTTTTTTAAATCGTTTATCATAATTGTTTTTTTTAAATTATTATTTGCGTTCGGGTAATTCTAATAATAGCTGATCTGAACGAATCATTCTTTTATTTTTATCAAATGTAGGTTCATTAAGAACCAGTATTTTACGGAAATCCATAATCTGGAAAATTTATAATTGGACCATAAAAAAAGCCCCCGAAGGAGCTTTTAAAATTTATAATGAAATACAAGGGACTTCTAGATAATTCCCATGTCTTTGGTAATCGTAACCAAATGAATCGTATTGTTTGCCTTAAAAAAGTCTTTTAGTTTAGAGATTCTTTTTTCGATTGCACTTTTACTGTTGGGTTTTACGCCCATCTCTTTGAAGGTTTCTATGATATCGTCCTGAGGTGATCCCAGTGACAGATGTTTTAAGATGAGTATGTCTAAATCATCGATTTCGAAATTGCTTTTTTCCTGAAGTGCAGAGGCGACTTCGGGTGAAATAAACTTTTGATCTGAAGTCGAGATAATGTTAATCGCTTTTTTTAGTTCTTCAATGCTATTGAGACCTTTTGATACAAAAGCATCCACTTTTGCATTGTCAAAAAGAGATTTAATCCGGTAGTTTTTATCTTCAACCGAATAAGCAATGATTTTAATGTTGGGTTGTAATTCACGCACTTTTTGAACCAGTTCATCACCATTAACAATTTTTACTTCGCGGTGATCTGTTTTGAAGGAAAGGTCACTAATTAACAAATCATAAGGTTCATTATCCTGAATTGCTTTGCGTATTTTGAGAAAGGCTTCATCACAATATTTTGATTGTTGAAAATTGATAATATTCAAATCCTTTAAGACTTGTTCGATTCCTAAATTCATCGTATCAAGGTCTTCGGCAACTATTACTTTTTTAAACATAGAGTTCTTATTTAGGCAGTGTTATTTTTACTTTAAAACCTTTATTGGGTTCAGTGTCAAAAGTAATAGTTCCTTTTATGGCCCGAATACGGTTTTCCATATTTTGAAGACCATTTTTAATAATTTTATCTTTTTGACAGCCTTTTCCGTTATCGGTGTAGTCGATAAGTATTTTGTTAGTCGCATTTTCAAATTTTAGAACCACTATCGATGCCTGGCTGTGTTTTTTCATATTCACCATTAATTCCTGTAGAACGCGATATACAGCAACCTTTTTAACGTCGTCGATGAGGTCCCAGGTTGCTTTTTCGATATTATTAATAATGACGTTTGTATTAGGACTGTTATAAGTCGAAAGCATTTCTTTTAAGTTGACGGCATAATTTGCTTTAGTATCGATTTCATTATTTTCTCTTGAGATTCTGCGAACCCTGTTGTAAATATGATCCAGTTTTTGAATTAAACTGTCTTTTACATTGGTACTTTCCAAAGGCTGTGTTTGGGTAAAGGTGATGGTGTTAAAAACATCATTTGCCAATTCATCGTGAATGTCTTTGGCAATTCGGGTTTCGGTATCGTATGCCGCTGTTAATTTTCCGATTCGGTTTCTGTTTTGATAAAATTTTCTCAAATACAGTAAGGAAAGGATCAAAACAGCAATTCCAAGGATAAAAAACAACCTTTGGTATTTGGCTTCCTGAATTGACAATAAGTTCTCGGCTCTTTCTAAACGAAGTTTTTGATTTTCGTCTTTTTCTTTTTTGGAGTCGTACTTTATTTTGGCAAATTTATTTTTAAAGTTGTTTCGGATTTTAATAATACTGTCGTTTATGAAAATGAACTTTTGAGCATACTGCACGTTTTTAATTCCTGAATCATTAGAAATTAAAAAGGACAAAGCCCTTAAACGTTCGTCAACACTATTGAAATGTGTAGCAAGCTGATAGGCTGCCTGAGCATATTGGTTTGATTTTAGGGAATTTGACTTTGAATAAAATTCGGCCAAGTGAAGATTACTTTCAATACTTCCATAAGTATCATTATCCTGCTTTCTCATTTCGAGTCCTTCATTCATTAAGGAAAGACCTTTGTCATTTAAACCTTTTTTAAAATACGCAAAACCCAGATTATCTTTAATTCTTGCTTTGCTTAATATTGTATTTTTTGTATTTCGTACTTTGTTAAGAATAGATTCTAAAATAGTAATTGCATCATCATATTTTTTTTGCTGAATGTACACAACAGCAATATTGCTCAAAGGTATTTGCCTTGTTATCGAATCTGTACAATCTTTCATTGCTTCTTTGTAATAATAAATAGCATCATTATAAAGTGAAAGTTCCTTGTCTGCAATACCAAAAAAAGTATTTATAGAAACAGTATAAATATCTCTCTTTTTAATATAGGGTAATGTTTCAGTAAGTGTTTCTTTGCTTCCATAATAATCACCATTGATTTGCTGTATAGAAGCCATTTTGGTAAGGCAAAAAATAATATTAGCGCTGTCTTTTAAAGTCTCGTATGCTATTTTTGCTTTATTAAAATTGTAGAAAGAAACGTTAAAGCTTTTCTTTTCAAAGTTTTCTATTCCTTTTTGTCGGAAACTAATAGCTTCTTTTTTATTCGGCTTTATGTCAATAGATATCGTTTTCTTTTCTTTACAAGAAAAGAGAAAAAGGAAAATTATAAAACAAAAAAACGGGGATCGTAGCATAAAACTTACTTTCCCCGAAATTAGTAATTATTTATATATTATTACTTTATTTATTTACCCGCTGGAGGTGGTGGAGGTGGCGGAACAGTTCCATCACCGGGACCGTCAGCATATGCAGGTATTGCAGGTTTCTCATTCGTTTTTGCCGTATCGTAATCGTCAGCAGTGCAAGAAAATAAAGTGGTACTAAGAAGCACAATTGCTCCCATCAAATATAAATTTTTCATGATATTTAGATTTAAAAATTAGATGTAGCATGCCCTGTTCAGAACTCTTCTGAATCTTTTTATGGCCATGCCAATTTTGTTGGGAAGTGAAGTGCGTAGACAGTAAAATTTTCATTTATACTTCCCGGATAAATTCCGTTTTACGGTTTTCCGCACTTTTTAATTGAACTAGTTTTGTACTTTTGTTTTTGACCTGCAGATCAAAACGTTAACTAATTCTGAAGGCAAAGTAACGACCCTTGTAAGCCTGTATTGATACGGAATTCCGGGAATTCCGATGTATTTTTTGAAGTCCTGATAATTCCGTAAAAGTCCTTGAAAATCCAATTGACAAATCCTTAAAAATCCTAAAAACCTATGCCAAACAATACTTTTGAAGATTATAAAAAAGCTGTTAAAAAGAAATATGAGATAGAAAAAAACGGCGACCATTTTGTTTATTTGAGTGGTCCTACCAGAGCAAAACTGCGTAATTTGTGTTGGGAGTTATTTCAGCAGCAAAACAGAAATCAGGATGATTTAAATGTTTTTAGCTCTTTATTGGGACTAGCTTTTGACGTGAATAAAAAGAATAGGTTTGAGGAGCAAATCGATAAATTCAGACCAATTGAAAATTTTTTTAAAGGAAAAACAGATCCCGCAAATTTGGAAGCAATAAATATGGCTGCAATCCTGGTTGATTTTAAGGCAAGGCCTTTTACTAAATTTAGAATTCAGGAGTTATTTGAAGAGGAAGGTCCGATTGATAATGAAGACCCAATTGAGGTTGAAGATCCAATTGAAGATGAAGAAAAAATAGAAGTATTGAATCTCCAAAAGGAACAAAGTGCGAACCCTGGAATCTTGGAAAATTTTCTAAAGAGAAAAGAAAGAGAAAAAATAAGTGGAAGAGAAGAAGTAAGTGGTATTGAAGTTATAAAACCACAAATCAATTCACTCGTAGATCTAAATGTTAAAAAGAATACTGGGACTAAATTTCCAACAAAAATGCATTTTACCATTATGGGATTTATTGGTCTTTTGTGTTTAATAAGTGTAAGTACTTATTATGCTTTTCAAGATAAGGAATGCATGCAGTGGTCAGGTGACCATTATGAAATGGTAGATTGTAATTTGAAAATAGAAGGTTTTGCGAAGTCTTCTAATATTGAGATAATAGACCCAACGCTTGTCCATCTTAAAAAGATTAAGGTTTGTGATACGACAACTTATTTTGATAAAAACGGAGTAGCAATTGTATGGTATGCTAAGACAGCAAATGGAATTGACTTTTTTGATGCGCATGGAAGACATCCGGAAAATAATAGTCCGTTGAGACCTGTAACACATTACATCCTGAATAAATATGTAAAGAGATAAATGAGTTCATTAGAAGATTAAATAAAAAAAGCGGAAATAACTTTTAATAAAGTCATTTCCGCTTTTTATTCCTTTTGGATTTAGAATGTCGAATATTTAGGTGGATAGTGTCAGTCCCTTTGTTTTGAAGTTACTGAAAAGAACCTGTCTGGCACTGCTAATCGTTTCTTCGGTACGGTAAATGCTGCACCAGAATTTTATTTGCAATTTGAATTTTCCATCAGAAATGGCGCTGTAATAAATTTGCGGAACTTTGGTTGTATTGACCAATGCCATACTTTCAAGCGATTCCAGAATAATCGCATTGATTGCTTCCGGCATAACATCACCTGTAACTTCGGCAGTAATTTCAACGAGTTTAAAATTGTCGGTATACGTCCAGTTCGTAATATTTTGGGATAATAAATTACCATTCGGAATAATGATTTCGGCACCGTTTGAAGAGTTGATTTTGGTGGTACGCAATCCCATCGATTTTACTCGGCCAGATTCGGAACTAATGTCGATTACATCTCCAATCTGAATTGGTTTGTCAAAAATCAGGATGATACCCGAGACGAAATTATTAACGACATTCTGAAGTCCAAGACCCACACCAACACCCAAGGCTCCCAGTAGAATGCTCAGTTTGTCCAGAGGCATTCCCGAAGCTGCTACGGCCAAAAGATAACCACTGATTAAAACAACAAGTCTTGTAATCAGTAATTTAGAATGTTGTCTTTTATTGATGGTTTCTTCGTTTTCATCGTCAATTTCACCAAAGAAATAAGCGACATAATTTTGTAATAAATGTGCGACCCAAATGATGATAAAAAATAAGACAATATTACCCAACGTAAAAGTGATGCTTCCAATGGTATTTGGGTGACTTAGTAGCGAACCCAAACCGGTGCGCAGTGATTCCCAAATGTTTAAATTGGCTGCAATGACCACAATCCACATATAACTGATGACGATGATGAATGGTCTTTTTAGTGTATCAGATAAGCTTTCGTGGTCAAAGATTTTCTCGATACCACGTTTAATGCGGGTGGTGTAAATTTGTAAAAGAATAATTTCGAGTACAATTTTTAAAAGTACACTCAATGCCACGATCTGTGTTAGCGATATAAAAGCGGTAAGACTTAACATATTGGCAAGCGAAACCCTTCCGAGAACATTATCGAAAATGGATAAAGCATTTAAACCAATAAAAATGATGGTGGCCCATTTAAAAAAGCCTTTGATGTACAACTGATCTTTTAATGTTTTAATCTGTACGAAACCATAGCGGATTCCGAAGAGGTTGATTACAATAAAGGCACAACGCTGCATAAATCCAACAGGGATAAACAAGTCTAAGAAACACAGCATAAAAAACAATACCAAAAGAAGTAACCAGTTACGCATGGCAACGGCCGACCATTTGTTTTTAAAAAGTACTGTAAGTAGTCCGAGAAGAACCAGCTGAATCGATTCAATAAACAGGGCCGGAGCATATAAATTGCTAACTACAGCAATGTTAAGACCAATGACAGCGACCGGAATAACAACACCTCTATTGATGTATTTGAAGTTAAGCTGAGACAGGTTTTCGGCATGTGCATTACTGTTGAGGTATTTTAAATTGCGGGAAATGTACCAACCCAATATTCCCATCAACAAAAGCAATGTGATTAAGCCACCCGCTCTGTAACTCAAGTAATATTCCGCAACGTTTTCTTCAATTATTATTTTGGCTTTAATGTTTTTGCCTACTATTTTTTTGGCTGTAGAATCACTGGTACTCCATAAAACAGGATATTCTTTTTTGAGCATACTGATTCCGGATTTTTCCAGTTTGCTTTCTACCGTAATTAAGGCATTAGAGACCGCAATTTTTCTTTCAACAGTTAATTTTTTATTATGGTTTAAGATACTTTGGTTTTTGGTCATCAGACTATCTGTACTCAGGTATCTTTTTTTCAGATTTGCAAATTCCTGTTTAAATTGCTTACGGCGAACGGTATCTTTCAAAAGTCCCATCAGGGTTTTGTCCTTACGCAAATCAATTACCCTATTTTTGATTTTTTCAAGTGCCAGATTACGGGAATTGATTGCTGTATTTTGTTCGTCAAGTTCCAGTTCAATTTCTTTGAGTACAATGCGATACATTTGCTGGTTGCGTACATTCGGATTTGCTCCTTTTAAGCTGGCCAGAATTAGATCAAGTTTACTTTGCGTTCCTTTGATTTCACCGAACAAACGATGACTATTTCCATCAAATTCAGTATCGTTATGAGCAGATTCCAAAACTTCTCCGGCTTTTTCGATGGCCATTAGATAATCACTATCTGTAGTGGTTTCCTCAAATAGTTTTGGTTTGGTTTCTGTTTTTGGAGGAGTCGTTTGAGAATAGGCAATCGGTGCATAAAATAAGACAGCCAGTAAGGCGAGTACACCGATAAAATTTCTTTTCAGGATCATAATTTGGGATATGAATTAAGGTTCAAATGTAATTTTTTTTAAAGTATTTATAAGGTCGGATGCAATAAAATTTGGTTAAATGAGCTTGAACTCATTTGATTTTATGTACCACGTGCAATTGTTTTTGCCACAGATTAAAACGATTATTTGGATTTTAAATTTTGTATAAAAAGTATTTTAATATTGATGATACCTAGTTTTTAGACATGTGTGAAAAGAATCTTTTTAATCCATGTAATCCGTGGCTAAAAAGGAACCCCTAGAAACATAATTCTAACTAAAGTCCTAAAAATAGTATATTCGTAGTGTTATAACCGAAATACCGAAACAATTCGAAAATGGAAAATATTACAGTAATCATCATGTTACTATTTGGAGTCGCTTTTTTGAGCCTCGTTAGTAAAAAATACAATTTTCCAATTCCCATTGTACTGGTGCTTTGTGGTGTGGTGATTAGTATTGTTCCAGGACTTCCGGTAATTGCTTTAAGTCCTGAGGTAGTTTTTATTATCTTTTTGCCACCGCTTTTATATCACGCTGCCTGGTACACAAGCTGGTCCGATTTTAAACAAACCATCCGGCCTATTACTTTGGCAGCTGTAGGTTTGGTGTTGTTTACCACAGTGGCAGTAGCGATTGCAGCACACCTGCTTATTGATGATATTTCCTGGCCTTTGGCTTTTCTATTAGGAGCGATAGTCTCGCCTCCGGATGCGGTTTCTGCGACTTCGATTACCAAAGGATTGGGTTTGCATCCCAGATTAATCTCCATTCTTGAAGGCGAAAGTCTGGTGAATGACGCCAGCGGTCTGGTAGCGTATAAATATGCATTAACCGCAATTACGGCCGGTAACTTTGTGCTTTGGCAGGCGGGGTTAAACTTTGTTGTAATGTCTGTAGCGGGAATTGCAATTGGTTTGGCTGTGGGGTATATCATGTGTTATATTCACAGGAGATTTGTTTGCGATGAGGTGATCGAAGCCACTTTGACTTTGCTAACGCCTTTTGCCTCTTATTTAATCGCAGAGCATTTTGAATGTTCGGGAGTTTTGGCGGTTGTGTCCACCGGACTTTATTTGTCAGCCCGATCCGGAACTATTTTTACGCATGAAAGCCGAATTATGGCCGGAACGATCTGGAGTGTTTTGACTAACATTTTAAACGGTTTGATTTTTATTTTAATCGGACTTCAGCTGCGACAAATTATTGCCGGAATTGGGGATTATTCCGGTTGGTCCTTGTTTGTTTGGGGTGCTTCGATAAGTGTAGTGGTGATTTTGGTGCGGTTTTTATGGGTGGTTCCGGCAACCTTGCTTCCTAGAATGCTTAGTAAAAGAATTCGTCTCAAAGAAGAATTTGATTATCGCAATATGATTATTTTCGGCTGGTCGGGAATGCGTGGGGTAGTATCCATGGCGGCCGCGCTGGCCTTACCGTTAATGATGAACAAAACAACCGAATTCCCTTTGCGAAACCTCATCATTTACCTGGTTTTTTGTGTGATACTTTCGACTTTGGTTATTCAGGGACTCACTCTGCCGTGGCTGATTAAAAAATTAAAAGTGCAGCCCTATTCGATTCTTGCTGAAGAATACGAGATCCGAAATACTATCGTTTCGCAAACCATTACCCATATCGAAGATAATTTTTCTTTGCTTAACGATGATTTACTGCACAACATCAAAAGCAAATATGAAGTTAAATTCAACCGCCTCCAGAAAACCGAACTCCCGGCTAATTTCTTCGGAAAAGGAAATGTATTGGGAGGGGAGATCTTCAACGATTTTACCAAACTCCAGATCGACCTTCTAAACGTAGAACGCGCCAAACTGGAGCTCATGCACAAAACAGGCTCTGTTCACGAAGAGATTTTTAGGAAAATTGAAAAGGAACTTGATTTGGAGGAGACGAGATTGTGGATGGAGATGTATGAGGAGTGATTTGTAACTTAAAAAACTATCTATTTTTATTTATTGTAAATTTTTAACGCTATTTTTAGTGTCCTCCGTAGAAAAAAAAATTGATTAAAACATAATAAAATAGTTTAGAGGCTTTGTTTTAAAAAAAAGGTGTTCATAATTCTTAATCTATAAATATAATTTCGTTTAGAAAAATTATTAGCTATTTTTGATAAATAAATCTTTCCTCAAAAATGAACGCATCTCAAATCGAAAAAAATGTAGATGAATTAGTAAAATCAATAAATAATGAAAATTTTATTTTTGATTTATTAATTGCTTACGGGATTTCCAAAACTTCAATAACTCGTTTAAAGAAAGGTGATTTCAATTTATCAAAAATTGAAGGAGAAGTTTTGTATAAAAAGAAAGTTTTCTTTAAAGAAGTTGCTTCTGATAAATTACTAACCACTATTGATGATTTAACTAAAAATGAAGAAGATTTAAAACATAATCCTCGTTTTGTAATTGTCACTGATTATATTACTCTCTTAGCAAAAGATATTAGAACAGGTCTAACGCTCGATACTCCCATTACTGAAATTAATAAAAGATTTGATTTCTTTTTACCTTGGGCAGGACAAGAAAAGTACCAATCTAAAAATGAAAACCACGCTGATAGGAAGGCTTCTTACGAAATGGCCAAACTGTATGATATTTTGGTGCACGAAAACCCAAATATTTACGACGACGGTGGCCATAATTTAAACATCTTTTTGTCAAGATTGTTGTTTTGTTTTTTCGCAGAAGATACAGGTATTTTTAATGAAGAAGGTATTTTTACAAACACATTAGGGCAACATACCAAACCTGATGGAAGTGATGTAAACTTATTTTTGGATAGATTATTCAAAGTTTTAAATACTGAAAATAATAGCAATGAGCCTACTTACTTGCAAGTATTTCCTTATGTTAATGGAGGTTTATTTGGAAGTTCTATCGTTTCTCCAAAATTTTCATCTAAAGCAAGAAAGATAATTTTGGAATGTGGTGAATTAGATTGGTCTGAAATCAATCCAGATATATTTGGGTCTATGATTCAGGCAGTAGTAAATCCTGCATATCGTAGTGGTTTAGGAATGCATTATACATCTGTGCCAAATATCATGAAATTAATTGAACCATTGTTTTTAAATGAACTCCGTGAAGAATTTGAAAAAAGCAAAGGGAAGCCTAATCAATTAAGAAAATTAATTTATAGAATTTCAAAAATAAAATGTTTTGACCCTGCTTGTGGTAGTGGTAATTTCTTAATTATAGCTTACAAAGAATTACGGAAACTAGAAATTGAAATTTTACAAGACATTTACAATAGTGAAAGTCAGGTTTCTATTGTTTTTACTGAGATAAAATTATCACAATTTTATGGCATTGAGTTAGATGATTTTGCACATGAAATGGCCATTTTATCACTTTGGCTGGCTGAACATCAAATGAACAGAGTTTTTGTTGACGAATTACACGATTATGGTAGAGCAAAGCCTATTTTACCTTTAAAAGAAGCTGGTCACATTACTCAAGGTAACGCAACTAGAATTGATTGGAAAGTAGCATGCCCAATTGGTTTGAATGATGAAGTGTATATCTTAGGAAATCCGCCATATCTAGGTTCTTTTCTTCAAAACAAGGAGCAAAAAGAAGATTTAGCAATAGTTTGTAATGGCTTTAAGTCATATAAAGATTTAGACTATATAGCTTGCTGGTTCATTAAAAGTGCTAATTATTCCCAAAATTATAATGTAAGTTTTGCATTTGTGACGACAAATTCAATTTGTCAAGGCGAACAAGTTTCTCTACTTTGGCCATATATTTTATCAAAAGAAATAGAAATATTTTTTGCTTATCAATCATTCAAATGGACAAATAATGCAAAAGGAAATGCAGGGGTTTATTGCACAATTATTGGTCTTAAAGAAAAATCTAATTCTCAAAAGAAAATTTTTAAAGAAAATTCATTTGAAATAGTAAACAATATTAATCCTTATTTAACATCAGGAAGTAGTGTTGTGCTAAACAAAAGAACTAAGCCATTATCCAATATTCCTGTTATGAGTTATGGAAGTAAAATTGTGGATAATGGACATTTAATTTTTTCAACAGTTGAAAAAGTTGAACTATTAAAAGTATATCCAGATGCAGAAAAATTATTTAAAAGACTGTTAGGTTCTGCTGAGTTTATTAGAGGTTTGGAAAGATGGTGTTTATATGTTACAGACGAAATGTTTATTTATGCAAACTCAATACCTCCTATTGAAAAAAGATTTGACTTAGTTAGACAATTTAGAGAAAAAAGTACTGAATCAAGTACAAGAGAAATGGCTAAATTACCGTATAAATTTTATTATTCTGCGCATAATAATAATTCTAATTCAATTATTATTCCAAGAACATCATCAGAAAGAAGAGAATATATTCCTATGGGATTTTTAGATGGAAGTACAATTGTATCAGATGCCGCAAGTGTTATTTTTAATGCGGAAGCTTGGATTTTTGGTGTTATTACTTCTAAAATTCATATGGTTTGGGTACAATCTGTTGGTGGAAGATTAAAAACAGACTACAGATATTCATCACAATTATGTTACAATACATTTCCTTTCCCAACCATTTCAGACAAACAAAAAGAACAAATCAATTTGCATGTTTTTGAAGTTTTAGACGAAAGAGCCAAATATTCTGAAAAAACACTAGCTCAATTATATGACCCAGATAAAATGCCAACTGGATTAAAAGAAGCGCATTATCAACTAGACCTTGCTGTAGAAAGATGTTATCGGTTAAAACCATTTGAAAGTGATACCGAACGATTAGAATACCTGTTCAAAATGTATGAAGAAATGAATGCTAAAAACAGTTTGTTTGTAAAAGAAAAGAAAATCAAGAAAGTAAATTAATTATGCCAAATATAGTTCATGTAAACTACAACCAAACTGGTAAAAGTAAGAAAACCAATGATTTTGGTATGAGAGAAATGCAAGAACGAGCTTTTGAAGCTCGTACTGCACAACATCTATTAATTAAAGCACCACCCGCATCAGGAAAATCACGAGCATTAATGTTTATTGGTTTAGATAAGTTAGTAAATCAAGGCATACAAAAAGTAATTGTTGCTGTTCCAGAGCGTTCTATAGGTAGTTCATTTTTAAGAACTGATTTAATGAAAGAAGGTTTCTTTACCAATTGGGAACCAAATGATATTTATAATCTATGTACTCCAGGAGGAGAAGGCAGTAAAGTAAAAGCATTTAACAATTTTCTTAGTAGCGAAGAAAAAATATTAATTTGTACACACGCAACATTGCGTTTTGCTTGTGAGGGAATAGATGAAAAGATTTTCGATAATACAGTAATAGCAATCGACGAATTTCATCACGTTTCAGCAGATGGCAACAATCGTTTGGGAGAAGTACTACGCTCTATTATGGCAAAATCCAAAGCCCACATTGTTGCAATGACAGGTTCTTATTTTCGTGGTGATAGTGTTCCTGTATTATTACCTGAATTAGAAGCTCAATTCACCAAAGTGACTTATAATTATTATGAACAATTAAATGGATATGAGCATTTAAAATCATTGGGTATTGGTTATCATTTTTATCAAGGAAAATACACTTCTGCAATTGATGAAATATTAGATGAAACAAAAAAAACGATTGTACATATTCCAAGTGTAAATGCTGGTGAGTCTACAAAGGATAAATATGAAGAAGTAAATAGAATCATTGATAGTATTGGAGATTTAGAGTATCAAGATTCAAATACAGGATTATTATATGTTCGTAGTAGAAAATCGGGTATATTATTAAAAATTGCAGATTTAGTTAATGATAATCAAAAAGAAAGAGATAAAATTCAAGATTATTTGAGAGTTTCTAATAATGCAGATGATGTAGATATTATCGTTGCATTAGGTATGGCCAAGGAAGGTTTTGACTGGCCATTTTGTGAACATGCATTGACAGTAGGCTACAGAGGCTCATTGACAGAGATTATACAAATTATAGGACGATGCACTAGAGATAGTGACAACAAAACACATGCACAATTTACCAATCTTATTGCACAACCAGATGCGGAAGATGGAGAAGTTAAATTATCGGTTAATAATATGCTGAAAGCTATTACTGCCTCATTATTGATGGAGCAAGTTTTAGCGCCAAATTTCAAATTCAAACCAAAATTTCCCGATGAAGAAGAATCAGAAGAAGACGATGATGATACTATAAGAATAAAAGGCTTTAAAACACCAACATCGCAAAGAGTACAAGACATTGTGGAATCAGATATTAACGATTTGAAAGCTAAGATTCTTCAAGATGATAAAATGATTAAAGCTCTTCCTGGCAATGTTGACCCAGAAGTCATTAATACCATTTTAATTCCCAAAATTATTCGAGAAACTTATCCAGATTTAACTGAAGAACAAGTTGAAGAAGTAAGACAGTATGTTGTAGTTGATTCAGTTATTAAAAATAGCACTATTGAAACGCAAGGAGACAAACGTTTTATAAGAATGGCTGATAGTTTTGTAAATATTGATGATATTGATATTGATTTAATTGACAAAATAAATCCTTTCCAAAAAGCATTTGAAATTTTATCAAAATCAGTAACAGCATCAGTTTTCAAAGCGATTCAAGAAACGATTGACGCTACAAGAATTGAAATGACCGAAGAAGAAGCTGTTGTTTTGTGGCCAAAAATTAAAAATTGGAGAGCTAGGACAGGTGCAGAACCAAGTATTCAGTCATTTGACCCTCAAGAAAAAAGAATGGCTGAAGCTGTAATATATTTAAGAGAACAATTAAGAAAGAAGAAAGCTAATGGCTAAAAAGTTAACATTAGACGATATTTTTAACGATGATGAATTTGGACTATTAGAATCAAAAGCTAAAGTTTCAAACATAAAATCAGAGGATGAACGATTGATTGATTCGTTTCAAGAAATTAATGCCTTTTTTGAAAAGAACAAAAGAGAACCGAAAGCAGATGTTTTTGTTATTTCAGAAAGAAATTTAGGAGTTGTATTGAAAGAAATAAGAAAAAACAATAAAAAATCACAAATACTAAAACTATACGATACCTATGATTTATTAGGTAATGTAATAGTTGAAATTAATTCAATTGATGATATTTTAAATGATGATGAATTTGGTTTATTAGATACTGATGATACATTAGAAATATTTAAACTTAAAAATGTTCCAAGTTCAAAAGATAGGGAAGAAGCTGACTTCGTAGCTAGAAGAAAAGCTATGAAAGACAAAGACTTTGCGCCTTATGAACATAAGTTTAAAGAAGTTCATAAAGAATTAAGACAAGGAAAAAGAAAATTATCCGCATTCAAAGATGTAGAGCAAAATCTTGAAAAAGGCAAATATTATATCTTAGATGGGATTTTACTGTTTTTAGAAGATGATGGAATTGAGGACAGGTTAATTAAAGACCGAATTAGAAAAGATGGTCGTACCCGAATCATTTTTGAAAATGGAACAGTTAGTAATATGTATTATCGTTCATTAGCAAAATCACTTTATAATAACGGAAGAATAGTTTCTGATACTGATTCAGATTCAGAAAATGAACTGTTTAAAAATGCTAATCTGGTAAATGAGGGAGATTTAGAAACTGGTTGGATTTATGTTTTAAAATCAAAATCAAGTAACAAAGCAATTTCTGAAATTAAAGATTTATTTAAAATTGGTTTTTCTAAAGTTGATGTAAGAGAAAGAATTAAAAATGCAATTAAAGAACCTACATATTTACTTGCTGACGTTGATATTGTTTCAACATATAAATGTTACAACGTAAATCCACAGAAATTTGAGCAACTATTACATCGGTTTTTTGCTGACGTTTGTTTGAATGTAGATATTCATGATGATAAAGGAAGAAGAATTACTCCGAGAGAGTGGTTTGTTGTGCCATTTACAATAATTGATAAAGTGATTGATTTAATCTTGGACGAAACTATTGTGAATTTCAAATATGACCCTTTAAACAAAGCAATTATTAATAAATAAAACCAATACCATTATTAGATTTTTTTAAAACAAAAAAAAATGCAAGAAACAAAAATCTGGAAAGTAAATCATAATATCTTAACCGAACTCAATAAATCTAATTTGGATTATGAAGATCGAATTCATAAATGGATAGAAAATGACATAAAAATTATTCTTCCTGATGCAATTTTAATAGGCTCAAAAATTAAGACAGATCATTTTAAAGAGATTGATTTGTTAGCAATTGATAGTAGTGGTGATTTAATAATCATCGAACTAAAAAGAGGAAATACAACTAGAGATGTAGTAGCTCAAGCTTTAGACTATACTGCTTGGGCTTCGACTTTGAAAGTTGATGATATTAACTCTATTCTTCAAAAGCAAGGCCGTAAAGAAACTATTTACGAACTTTTAAACAAGAATTTTGAAGATGGTGAAGAAATTGAGATTAATGAAAATCAAAAATTATTAATAGTAGCTTCTGAAATTGATGCAATTACAGAAAGAGTGATTAACTACTTATCTACTAAGGGACTAAATATAAACGCAGTTACATTCAATTATTATAAAGATGATAATTCAGAACTGGTGGCTAGGAATTTTTTAATTAAGCGCAATGAAATCTTTAATACTACAGACGAGAATAAGCGTAATGGCAGGTTTATTACAAAACTTTTCAATGAAGGAAAATTATTAGTTGGCCACAAAGTAAAATATACTCCTTTAAATAATAAAGGAATTGAAAATGTTGCAGAAATTATTAGAAAAGGAAGTAAGTGTTTGAAAATAATTGGAACAGATGAAACATTTTCTTTTAGAGGGTTAAGAAAAAAATTCATACTCGATAATGAATTAAAAGATTATAATGCATACTTCCCATACAATCAATGGGGAGAATGGGAATTGATTGGGGAAACCGAAAATAAAGAATTAGCAGAATTATAAATGACGTGAATTCAATTAATAATAAAAGGAAATTACTATTTTTAGTTATTCTCTTTATTTATAGATTTGAATATTTTGTTTATTGCTGGTGTTTTCAAGAGTAATTTTTATAAATTTTACTCTCGTTATATTGACGAGGGTAAAATTTATTCCCGCTTTATTTTGACTGTAAATAGTTTCTAAAATACTATCAAAAATTACCGTTTATTAGTCAAAGGAATTCTCAATGATAGTTGAAATTATTTCTTCTGCTATTTCCTTAGCACCTTCATAATTGCTAAAATGAATCTCATTTTGAAACTTAGGCCAGTATTTTAATTTATTTGCTAGTTAAATAAACTAGTTCTCCCTCAACAGCTTCGATAAATTTTCTATCATTATCATATCGAGCGTTAAATATTACTACAGTAACCAATAAATTTCGATAAAGATTTTCTTTGTTTAGCCATTTGTAACCTTTATAACCATTTCTTGCGAAGCCATTTTTAATGTAGTAATTAAATGAGTTGCATCCTCTTTTAAATCTGGTTTTAATTGAATTATTAGCTTCTCCTACGTAAAGAATTTCATTCTTAAAATGAAGTATATAAAGTTTTCTTCTTTCCTTTAAAAGTGCATTGCCTTGTTTGGGATGTAATTGTAGTTTACAGGTATTGTCATCACAATCTAGAAGATTCAAATTATAATTTTCAAAGATATAATTCATTATATAAAGTAATTTTGTTTTTTCTAAATTTCAGACGTAAACTTAAATAATTTCAGCCCTGTTTTATAGCTACAATTATAGTGCGATTTTTTGGATTTGCTTTACGGAAACCTCTAATCCTTTAAAATTAATTTTCAAGAACGATACCAATAATAATTATGTGCTTTTTACTGAAATTCGGAAATTCCGAATTTGTGTATGCACACAATCTATGCCTTTTTTGAGCACAAAGCTTTTTCTCGATAACTTAATAAACCAAAAAAACCTCGATTTTCTAAAATCGAGGTTTTTTTAATTTTAAGCGAAATTTTTATTCTACATCCAAATAAGGATTCAGAACCTCAGCTAATTCATTCAGCCAATAGAAACTGTTTTCTAAATTGGTGATTTCATTTTGCAGGGTTCCTTGTTGTCTCAAAGCTCCTAAAGCAAGAACGTAATTGACTTGCCTTATAGATTTAGCCATTTCTAGCGGATCTATTGTGTTGTTGAAGAAATTCATCAGCCTGATTTCGGCTTCTTTTGAAAGGGTGTTGGTACTCATAATTTTTACGTTTAGGGAATATAAAACCCGCATAGCTAAGGTGTCCTACGCCGTAAAAAGCGTTGCAGTTGTTTCCAATACCGCCACCATACCACACGGGCAAAAGTTTAATCGAGTTCATAATTTTTACGTTTAGGACTGCAAATGTAGTAAAAAAAATACTGGCTAAATAGTGAGAAAAATAATATATTATTACGTTTTATTGGCATCGAGTTTCACTAGATTATCTTATGAAAATATTTTCCCTAGCCCTGATAGAAGCGGTATCCTTTTTCTTGCTCCTTTAGCAAGGAAAAGATACAAGCGGATAGCAGGAAATAGCTCCAGAAAAAGAAATTCCAAAATTTTAAAATTCCAAATCCCAAATTCCAAATCCCAAATTGCTTTGTCTGTTTGCTATTGCTCGGGTCCAAATTCCAAAAATCTTTTGACTTTGTTCGGGATGACAATAATAAACTCCAGAAAACGTTATTTCTAAACTTCGCCACACTCAAAGGCCACAAAACCTCAGCTTAAAACCTCCCAAAATCCTAGTAAAAACTGTATACTGTGTACAAAAACGTGTAATAATTACACACTTGAAAAACGCGTAAAGCTTCTAATTCGCTAGAAACCAGTGAAAACTAATTATGGCACAACGCTTGCAAAATGGCATTATATAAAATTCTCTCCAATAAATGAAAATGTAGCACCGGAGGGAAGCAATTAAATAAAAGCCATTAGAAAGCAATAAAAAGTAGTGTCATATGAAAAGTGAAACCCTAACATCAGAACAGTTTTATACTTCAAATTCAAATCTTAATACCGAACAAGGCTTAAACAGTTCCATTTTTCGTATTAGTAATTCAAATGTAGCTTCAAAGAAAGTAAGCGAGCGTACCAAAAGCAAGACAGGATTGTTTGTATTGGTAAGTACTTTTATCTTATTGTTTATTGGAGCTTATTCCGCTTATCATTTGCAAGCCGATTTCGATCAGTTTCAGCTGGAGCGAATAAATTCAAGCTGGGGATTTCCTTTCCTGATACTGGCAGGTGTATTGTTTGTATTTCAAGCCGGAGTTTTTTTGTATAATTTATACTTGTATTTTACTTACAAACCAATCGAATCTGTTTCGGATGAAATGTTACCAACTTGCACTGTGATTGTTCCGGCGTATAACGAAGGGAAACTGGTTTGGGATACTTTAATGAGTTTGGCAGAGAGTGATTTTCCGGAGCAAAAAATGCAAATATTAGCTGTTGACGATGGAAGTAAAGATGATACCTGGTATTGGATGCAACAAGCTAAAATAAAATTAGGAGATCGTTTGACGATTTTTCAACAACCTGAAAACAAAGGAAAGCGTCATGCTTTACACCGTGGATTCGAATTGGGAACGGGAGAAATCTTTGTTACGGTAGACAGTGATTCAATTGTAAAAAAAGATACACTAAGAAACTTAGTGAGTCCGTTTGTTGTAGATGAAAAATGTGGTGCAGTAGCCGGAAACGTTCATGTATTGAACAGCAAAAAAGCAATCCTGCCTAAAATGCTGAATGTGAGTTTTGTGATGAGTTTTGAGTTCATGCGTTCTGCGGAAAGCAGACTGGGTTCAGTGCTTTGTACTCCGGGAGCAGCAGCAGCTTATAGAAAAACTTCGGTTTTTGCTTGTCTGGACGAATGGATCAATCAAACTTTTATGGGACAGCCATCAGACATTGGTGAAGACCGTGCCATGACCAATATGATTTTGAGACAAGGGCAGCATGTGTTGTTTCAGCGAAATGCTTATGTACTTACGAATGTACCGGAAGAATATACCGGATTGTACAAAATGTTTATCAGATGGAGCAGAAGTAATGTGCGTGAGAATATCGCTATGGCGAAATATGTTTTTACAGATTTCAGAAAAGAATCTAAATTTGGAGCGAGGCTTTTATTTGTAAGTCAATCTATGAAAATGATTATGGCGTATCCGTTTTTGTTTTTTATGTTCTACTTCATTGCGATGCATCCGTTATTGTTTTTAAGTTCTACACTTTTGGCAATTTTAGTGGTATCAAGTTTCCCTGTATTGTTTTATACGAAAAGATATAATTTTGCCGATTCGCTTTGGGCGTATTCCTATAGTGTTTTCTATACTTTTAGTTTGTTTTGGATTACACCGTATGCAATTGTTACTGCCAATAAAAAAGGCTGGCTAACCCGTGGATTGGCTTAAAAAAGAAATATTGTAATTAAAGAAATAGAAATTGATTTGTTTTTTTAGAACTCCTGCTCATTTGAGTGGGAGTTTTTTGTTTTTAGAAGAATTTGGAATTTGAATTCGAGAAAGTAGGCACATGGATCAACGCAGATTTTTTTGCATTTGCTAAAGATCAGTTTGTGTCCTTATGATATTCTTTTAAGAGAATCTATATGTACCAACGTTTTCGTGAAACAGATCTGAATGATTCTTGTGCTGTTTTATAACCGCTAAGAACGCAAAGGTTTACGCAGAGATCGCTGGATAGTGATAAAACTGATTTATCCGAATGATGGAGTATAGGGAAACAATCTAAAAAATAGGCCTTGTTTCAAAAAAAACCTCTAAAGTTTTAAGTTTAGAGGTTTCAAATATTTTAAAAGCAATAACGATTATTGCTGTTCTGCAATTGTAGCTTTATTAAGTTTCAGCACTCTGATCTTTTTGTTGGTATTGTCAGACAAAAATAAACGATCATTAAGTTGTGCAACACCTACAATACTTCCAAAAGGATTTTGCCCCATAACATCAGAAGCATTTACTCTTGGGGTATAAATACGGTCTATAAATTCTGGTTTTGGATAAAGACGTAAGTAATTTGTACTTCCAACATTTTCAGAAGTTATTGCCCAGTCTTTTGTAAAGTTAATGGCGATAGGTTTAGGGGTAAAAGCAGCTATTACGGGTTTTAGAGGCTCTGTCAGCGAACTTGCCGAATTAGATTTGATGCCTGCAATATTGTAATACAAATAACTTTTAGTGTCTCTTCCTGCTACTACTAAATTTCCGGCATCTACATCCATAGAATAGATTTGGTCAAAACCGTTTAAGGTGTTTAATTTAGCAATAGGTTTTAAATTCCAATCGCTGCTTGCGGTAATCTGAGAGGTTTCGAAAACTTTAATCGAGGTTTCTTTTTCTTTTACGAATACCAATCCGTCTTTTACCACAACTCCAAACACGTGAACAAAAGTTTGCCACCACTGACCGTTTCCTACCGTGCTTATTCCGGCGTTTGTAACTTCATCCATTACAAAAAGTCTTGAATCAACACTTCCGACATATAGACGTCCGCTATCTACACAAACAGATGAAAGTTTCGTAAACGGAATTGTAGTTGCTCCTTTTGTGTAAGCGGCGATGGTTTTGATGTAAGCCATTGATGTGGCATCAAAAACTTCAAGGACATCACCATTACAAACATACAGTTTATTGTTGGCAACGGTTATTCCTTTAGGATCAAAAGTTCCAGTTCCGGATCCAATCTGAGCTGCCGTAATGGAAGCTTCTTCAGTTGGATAGTAATAATCATATTTTGTTGCTTCTTTACCGTTTGAAGAATCGTCGCTGCAACCGGCAAAAAGGCAAAGTAATACTAATAAAAAAGGTATTTTGTTCATGATAGTTTTATAGGTTATTTCCATTTTCCGTCTTCTTTATATTTTACTAAAAATGGGTTTTTTGGGTCAACTTTAAATACAGGTTTAGAATAAGTCCCTCTTAGATATTCTTTTTTCGTATATCCTTTTAATACATCAGGATCTGTAAAAGGAAGATCATTCAGGTGTATTAAATATCTATAGAATTGAGCAAACATTTCCTGTTGACCGCCTCCCTCGCCACTATTGGCTAAATTACTACTATGACTGTAACCACTATGGTGCGAATATTCGTGTGACCAAAGAGACATGTCTCCTTTCCAGTGACCAACGATATAGCCACCTTCATATTGTGAAGCTAAAGCACCTCCGCCCCAGGCAGCACCTCCGCCAACCATGGCCATGTTTAAGGTTCGGCTATCAATGTAGGTGTTATAGGCTTGTTCGATTTGGGCTTTTGTTAGATAATCGTAAACACCATCAACATCATCTGCATTTCCATGCCAGTTTAGTGCACCGTTTATGGCAGTCCCCGCTGTCGTTGCCTGCTCTTTTTTGTAGATGTCAAAATTCATGAAAGTATCATAATAGATAGGATGACTCAGAGCGTAGGAATAATTAATAATCATAGTGACCGCTTCTTTGGCTAAAACTGGATTCATCGGTAAAAACTTTTCAGGATCATCAGCAGGATTATTAAGGTGATACTGCGTGCTGAATTGTACTAATCGATTTGATTTGATTTTTTTGAATTTAGCAAATAAGGGATCCGTTGATTCTACCGAAAATTCGATTGCTCCGGAAGAGAAACCATCAATTTTATCAATGGTAACGGCTTTTCCATTTTCTAATTGATAGTCATGGGTTCCGTCTACTAAAGGAATTTGGTGCGCAGAACGGTGAAAAGCGGGAACTTTTGTGAATTCGAAAAGTAAAAATCGCTTGTCGTAGTTGGCTAACTTTGCATAGACTTTTACATCTGTAAGTCCAACCGGAGAGTAAAGAGAAATTTGTATAGAATCTTTCCCTTTTTGAATAATTTGCATGGGCTGATTAACACGGAACCAGCGGTCTTTGTTGTCATACATTTTTGAAGAACTTTCATTGTCTTCAAACATCGTCATTGGTCGGTTTTCTTTTGGTAAAGTAGTCGCATCAATGGCCGGCAAATAATTGGCTTTGTAATTATCACCTTTTGAATCATCATCGCTGCATCCGAAAAGTACACCCGCGAAAATGGCAAAAGGTAGAAAATAAGAAATGGTTTTTCTCATAGGATTAGTAGGTAAAAATGGGGTTTATATATAAAAATTTATTGTTATTTAATAGTTTTTTTAAAGTACCGTTTTGGGCAATTTTCGGGCAAAATTAAAAAAACATGTTTTATCTCATTTGTACTTTGTAACAACTGATATCGTTTATGTAATAACTGGTTGTCTGATTCATATTTTGGAGCTATCTCAGGATAGCACAATCTAAAAAATGGGCTAATATACTCAATAAAAAAATAATCCGGTCAAACGAAATGTTCGTTTTACAGTTTTAAATAGATGCTTTTCCCGAGTTTTTGTCAAAAACGAAGATAAGAATGAATTTACTTAAAGACTTTTAAATTAGTGTAAAAGCCTTTAGGTTTTGTGTAGAAAAATAGAGAGTTTGTGATTGCTATCAAGAAGTTCTTATTCCCTTATCCAGATAAAATTGACTACTAGCCAAGATGTTTTTAAAACGCACTAGTTCTGGGACCGATAACTGGTCGAATCCCAATAGGATTGATTTTTAAAGAGGATATTCGAATAGGTTTATGAATCTGTTTCCTTTTTTTATCAAAAAACATAAATAAAAGAATGTTCATTCATTTATTGTTTTATATTTGCAACAAAATATTCAGTATGAGAGTAAGAGATGTTGACAAGGAAAAATTGGTAATCGAAATGGCAATTGACCAGATTGTCCAGGAAGGATTTCAGGGTTTTAGTATGAACAAGCTCGCGAAGGCCTGTTCTATTTCTGTTGGCACACTCTATATTTATTACAAAGACAAAGATGATTTGATTCAAAAAATAGGTGCCATTATTGCGCTGAAGTTTTTTACCAGCACCGTGAAAAACTTTTCGCCCGAAATGTCATTTGAGGAAGGTTTATGGAAACAGTGGGAAAACCGCGCCAACTTTACCATGAAATATCCGAAGGAAGTTGCATTTTTTGAAATTGTCAAACATTCACCTCATTCAGAAATCATTCTGGATTCTATTCAGGAGTTTGCAGATTTTAGAAGGATTATGAAAATGTTTATTGATAATGGCTTACGCAATAACGAGCTGATTCCGATGACATTTGAGGCTTTTTGGTGTGTTGCCTACGGGCCTTTGTATACCTTATTAAATTTACATACTGAAGGGAAGAGTATGGGAGGAAAGCCCTTTAAACTTACCCGGGAAATTATGAAAGAAGCCTTTCAGGTCACTGTAAAAGGACTAAAACCATGAAAAATTATGGAAACAAATTTAAATACAATACATATTTTTAAAACAAATATTGGGGATCAGGATCCCAATTGTCCCATTCGTCATAAACTTAATAATCATTCAGACATTCAACAATGGAGCATTGACTGCGAAGATGTTGATTGTGTACTCAGGATTGTTTCGAAAACATTACAACCCGAAACAATTATCGGTATGGTCACAGAATTTGGCCATGAATGCCAGGAGTTAGACTAAACTAATACATTTATAAAGAATGAAAAAAAACACTATAGAAAGCACGGCTTTCTCTACAAATCAAAAAATCATTATTGCGATACTGGCACTTTTACAGTTTACCGTTATACTTGATTTTATAGTTATTTCACCACTTGGTGATATTTTAATGAAAACGCTTGATATGACAACGGCTAACTTTGGTTTTACTGTTTCTGCCTATGCTTTTAGTGCCGGAATCTCAGGATTGCTGGCAGCAGGTTTTGCTGATAAATTTGATCGTAAAAAACTCCTGATTTTCTTTTATACAGGATTTATTATCGGTACCATTTTCTGTGCTCTTTCTACAAGCTACACGATGCTACTTTTAGCAAGAATCGTTACCGGACTTTTTGGTGGCGTCATAGGCTCTGTTTCTTTGGCAATTGTAACCGATTTATTTATAATTCATCAAAGAGGACGCGTTATGGGGGTTATTCAAATGGCTTATGCCGCAAGTCAGATTTTAGGAGTACCACTTGGACTGTATTGTGCAAATCATTGGGGCTGGCATTCTTCTTTCCTGATGATTGCAGTTTTAGGCCTAATTATTTTGCTGGTGATTATCACACAAATGCCCGCAATAACGAAACATTTAGAATTACAATCAGATAAAAGCCCGTTTTTGCATCTTTGGCATACCTTAAGTAATAAGAGTTATCAACTTGGTTTTACGGCTATTGCATTACTTTCGGTTGGCGGTTTTATGCTACAGCCATTTGGAAGTGCTTTTTTAGTAAACAATCTAGGTATTAGTCAGTTGGATTTACCAATGGTATTTTTCTTAACCGGACTTTCTGTATTGTTTATAATGCCTATTGTTGGAAAATTAAGTGATAAAGTAAATAAGTTCTGGTTGTTTACAGCAGGATCAGTACTTTCGATTATTATGATCATCATTTATACGAATCTTACTCCTATACCATTGTGGCAAATTGTAGTACTTACTATGATTATGTTTATGGGAATTATGAGCCGTATGATTCCTGCAACGACTTTAAATACGGCTATTCCGGAAATGAAAGATCGTGGAGCTTATATGTCTATAACTTCTTCAATGCAGCAAATTGCAGGAGGAATCTCAGCGGTTTGTGCCGGATTTATTGTGCATCAGAAAACAAAAACAGCTCCCCTGGAAAACTATGATATTTTAGGATATGTAATTGCGGTGATTACACTTTTGACAATATTTTTGATATGGAGAGTAAATAAGCTGGTGCAGTCAAAAGATACAGCTGATCTTACCGTTACTACAGAAAAACTAGAAATTTAATCTTTTACCTTTTAATCATGAGAAAGCTTGTCTGTTGAAGACAAGCTTTTTTTGTATAAGCATTTTAGATAGAATTATAATCGAAAAGTAGTTTCTGCCTGATCAATAAAAATTATGAATATTAATTCAACGCTGATTTAACGGATTCGCTATCGCGAAGACACTGATAAAAACGGATTTTAAAATTAAAAATCTTTTAAATGAGGAAAGAATCCGTTTTCATTCGCGTTTTACGAAGTAAACCCGTTTTATCCGCGTCGAATAAAAGGAAGTATTTAAAACAATACTATCTGTTCTTTGTTGTACCACTAAACTGGGAGTCGATGATTAAGGTTTAATTTTTCTATTCCAATACATATACACCGAAAAAGCGTTTATAATAGCCAGTGTCCATAAAATTGGACTGGTGAAAAAGCTCTCATAACTTCGTCCTTCGGGAATTTCAACAAAAGGAACGGTTATCAAAACGTCCAAAAACAATGCTGTTCCTGACATTAATACTCCAAGTGTAAGACCATTGGTGCCGTATTTTTTCTGATAATAAAATTTTGCACCAACTATGGCGTAAAAAATAATAAGTACCATAACGATTGCGGCTTGTATTAGAAAATAATCTTTAAGAAGTGGAGTATTACCTAAAAGATAAAAAGAAATACTAACGCACAACCAAACTATAAACCCTGAAAATATTCCTCTGCTATATTTCATAATCTTAGTTTTAGGAGTTCCAGATTGCTGTCTTAGCTGTTTCTTTTGCGTAAACAGAAAAATCCTTTGCTTTTCTTCCCAGAATATTTTCTATATCTGAGGTGATACTCGAATTTCGGCCATCCAAAACTTGTTCAAAAAGATAGTTGATCAGCCAGATATGATCTTCCGGAACCTGATACTCCTGTAATAGCTGAATGTATTCTTCTAAAGATAATCCCTGAAAAGTAATATTTCGGCCGCTGGCATCGGCAATTTCGTTTACGGCTTGTTTGAAAGTCAGTAATCTGGGACCAGTCAGTTCGTACGTTTTTCCGTTGTGTTTGTCCTCTAAAAGAGCTGCGGTCACAACGTCGGCAATATCGTCGGCATCGGTAAAAGGTTCCAGTGCTTCAGCTCTTGGTAAGGCAACAATTCCGGCTAATATGGGATCTAGAAAGAAACTTTCGCTAAAGTTTTGATTGAACCAGCTGGCTCGAACAATGGTCCAGTTTTTAGCTGTAGACTTCACGATGTCCTCGCAGAGCTGTGCTTCTTTTTCCCCTCTTCCGGAAAGTAAAACCATTTTTTGAATACCTGATTTTGTAGCAAGACGCGTAAAATTCTGAATAGTATCCACCGCCGATGGAATGGCTAAATCAGGCTGAAAAGTAATATAAACCGTTTCGATGCCCTGAAGAACAGTCTCCCAAGTTTCCGGTTTTTCCCAGTCGAATGGTAGCTTTTCATTTCGAGAACCCAAACGGACTTCGATACCATTAATTTGTTCTAATCTTTCGACTACTCTGCGTCCTGTTTTCCCATTTGACCCCAGGACTAAAATTTTCGTATTTTTCATATCAGTTTTTTTTAAATGATTACTGATACAAAGTTGTTTAGATTAAAACGGAATCATTTGTCTGAAAAGAATTATGATTTGTTTGAAAAGAATTGTTGCCGAACTTCATTTGGACGCATACCAAATTTTTTATGAAAGGCATTCGAAAAAGAACTCAAACTGTCATAACCAACTTCCCAAGCCGATTCCTGAACTGTTTTTTCGTTGTCACGAAGTAATTCGTAAGCTTTGTGAAGTCTTTCTTCCTGAACAAATTTGAAGACGGGGATTCCAAAAAGCTCTTTAAAATTCTTTTTTAGTTTATTGCTGTTTAAACCTACCATTTGTGATAATTGTGTGATCGATGGCGGTTTCGAATAGCTATTGGTTACAATTTCTTTTGCCTTAAAAAGCTTGTTTTTATCAATTTCCGAAAGGTCAACTTTGGTACCTGTTGCCAGAAGCGCATAGAAATGGGCCAAAAGCTCATTGATCTGACTTTTTAAAAACAACAATCTTGTATTGCCGGTATATGTTGTGTTGAAAATTTTCTGAACAGCCAATTGCATTTCCAAGGTCATATAAAAGGAAGGGCCCTGAACAAAATGTTCTTGCGGATTTAATAATTCCGGAAGATAATTCTCGAAAATTTCTTTTTCTGCCTGAGGCAAAGAACTTAAATGTTTTGGTTTGGTAAAGATACTAATGGACTGCAAAGGTTTGTCCGGTTCTATTTTATGAGAGAACGCTACCTTTTGATTGCCAAAAAAACAAATTGCCAAGCCGGTTGTATTGGTCAGGTATTTAGTCTGATCGTTATGTTTGATCTCCAGTTCGACATTGCCGGAACCATAAAAGGCAAAGCCAACAGCATCTCCGTCGATTTCACATTGCTGTATGAAAGGTTTGGAGGTGTTGGATTGTTCGATTAAAACGATAAAATCATTTAATTCTATAATGTCTGTTGTCATTGGTTTTTAATGGTTTGACTCAAAATGGGCTGAAAAGTTACCAATTTTTTTTTAATATGGGTCATTCCTACGGAATTCAAATGTTGTGTCGGTTTTATTTTCAACGGATTAAAAATCCGTTGTTACAATATCGGTCGTTCCTCCGGAACTATATGAAATTTTGATGATCTGTTTGTTTTATTTTGGAATGGATTTTAATCCATCCCTACAATATGAGTCGTTCCTTTGGAACTTTATGGAATTTTGATGTTGTGTTTGCTTTTATTTTCGATGAATTAGAATCCGTTGTTACAAGATGAGTTGTTCCGTCAGAACTTTTTGAAAGTGGTAAATAGCTTTTTTTGCAAAAGAGCCATTGGCTCGACCAATATTGTAGGGATGGATTTTAATCCATCCAATAATAAATTTGTCGGAGCATTTGAATTCCGTAGGAATGGCACATATTAAAAACGCCAATCTACACATTTCATTTTGTTTTGATTGTGAAAGTATTGGGTGAATTTTAAAATCAAAAAACCTCCCCAAAAAATAATTTGAGGAGGCCCCTTTTTAAGCAGGTGATCTTGCAATCGACCAACTTGTGAACAAAATAAAGGTACTATATTGAATGAGTGAGCTAAAATTCCCAGCGCACGAAAGCTTCCATTGCGGCGTAGCGCGACAAACCTAATTGATTGTATAATTGAGCTGTTTCGCTGTTTCGGTCCTCGGCTCTTTGCCAAAACTCTCTGGCGTCGGTTCCCTGAAAGACAACACCGTCTTTTTGAGATTGATGTTTGAAGATTCCGTGGCGTTTTTCGAGCACTTGATCGGGGCTCATGGGTACCGCCATTTCGACCTCATCGATTCCCCATTCCTGCCATGCCCCACGATACAGCCAGACCCAGCAATCATTTATAAAAGGTTTTGGTTTCAGTGCTTTTACAGCTTCAAAGATCGCGTCAAGACATACTTTATGCGTTCCGTGCGGATCGGCTAAATCTCCTGCGGCATAGATTTGGTGTGGTTTGATTTTTTCAATTAAATCGATAGTCAGTTGAATATCTTCCTTGCCTAAAGGTTTTTTTTCAATCGTCCCGGTTTCGTAAAAGGGAAGTTCCATAAAATGAATCTGTTCGTCCGGTAAGCCTACAAAATGACTGGTGGCACGTGCTTCACCTTTTCGGATTAATCCTTTTAAATGCCGAACTTCCGGAATATCTATTTCACTTGCTTTTTTATTTTTTAAAAGGTTTAAGGCCTTTTTGTAGATGTCTTGGGCTTCAGTATTTTTTATTCCAAACTTGTCATTGTAATCGCAAACAAATCGGGCAAATCTAAGGGCTTCATCATCAGCAACGGCAATATTACCAGAGGTTTGATAGGCAACATGTACTTCGTGTCCTTGCTGCTGAAGGCGCATAAAAGTTCCACCCATACTGATAATGTCATCATCTGGATGCGGACTAAATATCAAAACTTTTTTTCTGGCTGGTTCTGCTCTTTCCGGGCGATTAGTATCCTCAGCATTTGGTTTGCCTCCCGGCCAGCCTGTAATTGTATTTTGAAGTTTGTTGAATATTTTGATGTTGATGTCGTATGCCGGACCTGAATCGGCCAGTAAGTCGCTCATTCCGTTCTCGATATAGTCGGCATCGGTAAGCATCAAAATTGGTTTTTTTAAATCCAGTGCCAATCCTAAAACTGCTTTTCGGATTAGTTTATCAGTCCAGACAATTTTTTCGACCAGCCAGGGTCTGTTGATACGGGTTAGTTTTGAGGAAGCTTCTCTGTCCAGCACAAAAATGGCATTGTTGTGTTCCTGTAAAAATGAAGCCGGAATTTGATTGGTCACTTCTTCTTCAACCGATTTTTTAATGATATTGGATTTCCCTTCTCCCCAGGCCATTAAAACGACCTGTTTGGCTTCCATTATTTTTTTGACTCCAAGTGTAATGGCCGTTCTTGGCGTGTTGCTTAGACCCGAAAAATCTCCGCTGGCTGCGACTCTTGTAATATGATCCAGTGCTACCAGTCGTGTTTTGGAGTTTTGTAACGATCCGGATTCATTAAATCCAATATGACCGTTTCCGCCAATTCCAAGAATTTGCAGATCGATGCCCCCCAAAGCTTCGATTTTGGCTTCGTAATTGTGGCAGTAATCAGCAATTTCTTCTTTGGATAATGTTCCGTCAGGGATATGGTAGTTTTCAGGTAAAATATCCACCTGATCCAACAGCAACTCTTTCATAAATCGAACGTAGCTGTTGATGGAGTCCGGTTCCATCGGATAATATTCATCCAGATTGAAAGTAATTACGTTTTTAAAACTTAAGCTTTCTTCTTTGTGCAAACGAACCAGTTCGGCATACAAACCTTTCGGAGAAGAACCTGTGGCTAAGCCTAATATACAGGATTCGTTGTTTTTTTGTTTCGATTGAATTAGCGCTGCGATTTGTTGTGCTACTGCTTTCGAGGCTTCCGTTGAATTTTCGAAAACAACTGTATTGATATTTTCAAATCGTTTCTCGAAGCCCGTTGCTTTATCTATGGTGCTTTTTATCATTTTAATTTATTTTTGACCTTTTTAAATTTGCTGTTCAAAGGTTTAGATAACTATTCTTCATTAGAAGGTTTTCCTATTGTCGCTAATATTCCACCGTCAACATACACAATATGACCGTTTACAAAATCACTTGCTTTTGAACTTAAAAAGATCGCAGCTCCTTGTAAATCGTCAGGATCTCCCCAACGTCCTGCGGGAGTTCTTCCCATAATAAATTCATTAAACGGGTGTCCGTTTACTCTGATAGGTGCTGTTTGGCTTGTGGCAAAATAGCCCGGGCCAATTCCGTTAGTCTGAATGTTGAATTTTGCCCATTCGGTAGCCATATTTTTGGTTAGCATTTTTAGTCCGCCTTTGGCAGAAGCGTAAGCACTTACAGAGTCTCTTCCCAGTTCGCTCATCATCGAACACATATTGATGATTTTTCCTCCTCCACGGGCAATCATTCCTTTTGCTACATTTTTAGATACAATAAAAGGTCCGGTTAAATCTACTTTTATTACTGCTTCAAAATCGGCAACTTCCATTTCTATGATTGGAGTTCTTTTGATAATTCCGGCATTATTGATTAAAATATCGATCGGACCTACTTCAGCTTCAATTTTGCTGATGGCGGCAATTACAGCAGCTTCGTCTGTTACATCAAATAAGTATCCGAAGGCCTCAATTCCTTCTGATTTGTATTCTGCAATTGCATTATCAACAGCTTCTTGTGAGGAATGGTCGTTTACAACAATTTTTGCTCCTGCATGTCCAAGTCCTTTGGCCATAGCCATTCCTAAACCATGAACTCCTCCTGTAATGAGTGCCGTTTTTCCCGTTAAATCAAATAAGTTAATTGACATTTTTGTTTGTTTTTGGTTATTAGTAATTTTAATTTGTTTTCGTCTTGTATGTTCATGTAAACACGTAGAAACATAGGTTTTTTGGAACTAAAAGAATACTAGAGAGAAACTCATTTCTTTCTCATAGTTCTTTGTGTTTTATTTCGAGTGAAACGTCTTTGATACGTCATGTAAACTATGTTTCTATGTGTTAAAAAAATAAACACAAAGTTGTTTTACTGCTATTTTACACTGATCGTTAAAGGGTTTTTCAGCTCTTCATTAAAATGATCGAGGTAATTGAACCATTGTTTGTCCGAAGTAATTTTTCCGGCCTTGTCCCAGGCTGCACCAGTATAATAGACAAGGGGTTCATTATTTCTGACAGTGGTTTGGGTGAGTAATTGCTCTTTGGTTACCCACATTGCATTTGCCGGAGTTGTTAGTATGGAACCTATTCCGGTAGTACCCTCCTTATCAAAAGCTGGTTCCCAATATCCCATTATTCCTTGTTGTTCGTTTAAGGAAAGAATACCTGCTTTTTCCCGTTTGATAATTCCAACAACAACCGGTAATGGATTTTTATCATCAAACGTGTAAATATTCTCAATTCGATTAAGATGTGAACCGGCATCTATAGAAATGATTTTTGTGGCTTTAACTTTTATACCGCCGGCATTCCATGTATCAAAAGTGAGCTGGAAAGTGGTGCGTAAAGGCCCTTTATCCAGTATTTTCCATTGGTGATAATTGCCCGAATATCGGATGGTATCTTTTACATAGGGAGCCATATTTCCTGCTCCTAAAGTGTGCCCCACATGATAATAGTCTAATCCATCACCATGATCGATGTGATAATCGTTACGTTTGTAGCGATCGTTTACGACTAATTTATCGGCTCTTTTTACCCATACATCATAACCGTAAGCATCACCTTCTGTTTTTTCGAGAGCCTTTCCATAGGCACGGAAAGCAATTTTATCATTTTCCCAGGCAAAATCATCCAAACGTTCCGGGACATAACGGGCAAAGGTTTTCACAGCGAAAGGTTCCGGTTTCCCTTTTTGAATGGAAAGATTCAGCGTTGATTTTGCTTTTAGATCAATTTGAACAAGTAGATTTTGAATAGCGGTATTCCCACGATGTTCTAACTGATACGAGATCTGTTTTTTAGTGAGGGTATTTAATACGACAAAGTTAGCCGTGTCAATTTGCGGATAGGAGGAAAGGACCGTTTTCCAGGGGATGGCTACAACCGTTTCTTTGCGATCTAAAACCGAAGTATTGTGAAGGATCACGGTTGCTTTGGTTTGTGCAGTTATAGTAATCGGCAAAACGAGAATCACTAGTAAGAGGAGTTTCATTATTTTCATAAAGGGTATTTTAATTTTTAAACGTTGATTTGGGATTGGTTTTTTTCAATAAAACAGTTCAGTTAAGGCATAGTTTGGGCCTTCCTGTTCCAGAATGAATGTTTCATCTGGACAGGATTATGATTTTCAAAACTGAAATCAGGGATTGTTTTGAGGTTTTTTTTAAACCTTATTTTAGCTGATGGCTAACGTTGTAGTATCAGGTTTTAGTGGTCTTGTTTTGTTCTTTTTGCATGGTATAGTCGTTTGTGTTGTTGTAATCATTCTTGTGTATTGTCGATTTTCGCCAAATACTCGCTTGGCATACAGCCATAATGTTGTTTAAAGGCCGTAGAGAAATAAGAAGGCGAGTTGAAGCCGCACATATACGTAATCTGTGCAATGGTGTAACGTTTGCTCTGCATTAGCTCAACTGCTTTTTTAAATCGGATTCTCTTGATAAAGTCCATAGCCGATTCTCCTGTAATGGCTTTTAGTTTTAAATACAGATTCGATCGACTCATTCCGATTTCTTTACTAAACTGATCCACCGAAAACTCAGAGTTCGCCAAATGGTCTTCTACAATACGAATGGCCTGTTTTAAGAACTCCTCGTCCAGGGTATTAAAAGCAATATTTTCAGGAACCATTTCTTTTCCAACGGAGTAATATTCTTTCAGTCGTTTGCGGGAGCGCAACAGATTGGTGATTTTCGCTGCCAGTAAAGGTGTCGAAAAAGGTTTTGTAATATAATCGTCGGCACCCATCTCGAGCCCTTTCAGTTGCTGACTGGTTTCGGTTCTTGCTGTTAAAAGCATCAATGGAATATGCGACGTATTGATGTTTTGTTTGACGCGCTTGCAAAAATGCAGGCCATCCAGTTCGGGCATCATGACATCGCTGATGATCAGGTCAAATGGCTGAATTTCGAGAAGTTCCAGCGCCATTTGCCCGTTGTAGGCCACGGTAACGTCGTATATTTTACTGAAATAGTCCTGCAAATAATCTAAAATCTCCCTGTTGTCATCCACAATTAGAAGTTTAACGGGCTGATTGGTTTCGATTATCTCATTTTCTTCGGGCAGTAAAGCATCTTCATTTTCAAGGTCATTATCTGACAGTATAGACAAGTCATAAGCAGACTCTTCAACGTGCTGATCGTTTTTGTAAGCAGCATCCGAAATCGGAATGGTTACGGTAAAAATGCTTCCTTCCTGCATTTTACTTTCGGCGGTAATTTCACCATGATGCAATTCGACCAGGCGTTTGGTAAAGGCCAAACCAACACCGGAACCCAAATTCATTTCGCGATTGTTTACCTGATAAAAACGGTCGAAAACCTTAGATAAATCTTCCGCACTAATTCCGACCCCCGTGTCAGTGACTTTTATTTGTACCGTATCATTTTTCTTCAATAACGTTACCGTAATGTTTTGCCCTGTCTTAGTGTATTTAAAGGCATTGGATAAAAGATTGAACAGGATTTTCTCCATTGCATCTTTATCAAAATAAAACGGCAATTGGGGTTCTTCAGAATGATAGGTGTAGTGAATGCTGTTTTTCTCCGAAAGCGGTTTAAAAGATTCAAAAATTTCTTGTGTGAAGTTCACAATATCACCCTTGCCTACTTTTAGTTGGCGGGTTCCCATTTCGGTTTTTCTAAACTCAAAAAGTTGATCGACCAAATTATAGAGTCTTTTGGCATTGATAAACATTAATTCATGTTTCTTTTTGGAAACTTTATCGGTAAACGGCATTTTTAAGAGTTCTTCCAGGGGCGCTAAGATCAGGGTTAAGGGCGTTCTTAATTCATGGGAAACATTGGTAAAGAAATCCATTTTGACCTGATTGATGTAGTTTACGCGTTCTTTATCGATTCGTTCCAGTTTTAATTGCTGCACGGCTTTTATTCTTTCTTTTATGATTTTAAAACCAATATAGGCTGCAGTACCAATAATGGTTAGTAACAATAGTGAAAACCAAATGGTTTTGTACCATGGCGGAAGAATGGCAATTTTTAGGTTTCGAACCGCACTCATTTCTCCATTTGGACCAATGGCTTTGATTTGGAAGTTGTATTTTCCTGCGGGCAAGTTGCTGTAGCTTACTTTTAATTCATCTGTTCGCTGCCAGTCCTTGTCGATTCCGTCCAACTTGTAATAATAATAAGTTCGATTGGAAGAAATGTAATTAAACGTATTAAAAAAGAGGCTGAATTGTTTGTATTCAGGTCCAATTTCTAATTCACTGATCTGGTCAATATGTTCTTCGAGTATGTCGGTATCATCACCAACAGCAACAGTTTTATTTAATACTTCTAAAGCGGTAAAACTTAGTTTTAAAGGAAGTGGCTGCTGTTTTACCATGGCAGGATAGAAATAAGAGAGCCCTTTAATTCCGCCAAAAAGCAACATGCCGTCTTTGGCTTTACAAAATGCATAATCGTTGAACTGCTTGTTTTGTAAACCGTCACTTTCATCAAAAGTCTGTACAAAACCATTGTCTGGATTAAATTTGATTAATCCGCTGTTAGTTGAAATCCACAAACTTCCTTCATCGTCGGGAATAATGCCGTAAATAGTTTCTTTGACAAAATCTTTTCGGGCTTTAATCGTTTTGAAAGATTCCTGAGTTTCATCATACAAACGCAATCCTTCACGGGTGCCAATCCAGATTCTGTGTTTTGAATCTTCGGTGACACAGTTTACAATATCATCACTTAACTTGCCATGACCAATAGCCGCAAATAAATTGGTGTCCGGATAAAAAAGTGTTACGCCATTAGTGGTTCCAATCCAGATTCGGTGTTTGCTGTCCTCAAAAAGAAATGTAATATCATCTGATGCAAGTCGCTTTCCGGCCTTGTCCAGGTGGATGTGTGTAAAGGATTTTGTTTCCGGATGAAACTGGTCTAAACCTGATCGGGTACCCACCCAGATACGGCCTTTAGAATCTTTTAATAAACTATAAACCAGATCGCCTGCAATTGTGTTGGGATTGTTTTCGTCATGGCGAAAACGTTGTGCAAAACCGGTATTCGGGTTGAGTACATTTAATCCGCCATTGTGCGTACCAATTAATACATTTCCGCTACCATCAAATTCGATGGCTTTGATATTGTTCGAACTTAAACTGTTTGGGTTGTTTTCGTTATTCGAAAAATAACTGATTGTATTGGCATTCTTATTCCAGTAATTTACACCTTTGTCATTACTTCCAATCCAAAAATTGCCTTTTGTATCTTGTTTGATTACACCAATAACCTCATCATTTAAAGAAGGTTTCCCGGAGTTCTGACTTAACAGATTGAATTTAATATCGTTTTTATGATAATAATTTAAACCTCCGTAATAAGTTCCCAGCCAGATTCCGTTTTGTTTGTCTCTAAAGAAACAGCGAACAGAGTTTTGACTGATGGTATAAGGCTGTGATATTTGATGGTAATAGTTGCTGAAAGCATTGGTTTTAGGATTAAAAATAGTAAGCCCCTTAAAAGTTCCGAGCCAGATATTTCCTTCCGTATCTTTTCCAACACATCGAATATTGTTGTCAGCAGTACTGTTAACTCCAGTCGTGTGGAGCAGAGATGTAACCTGACCATTTGTGGCATTGTATCGAATTACACCTTCGCCTTCGGTGGCTACCCACAGCTGCTTACCATCGACATAAACAGCATTGATATAAGGTTTTTTAGCCCCCAGATTAATTCTTATCAGCTGATGTGAATTAGGGTTTAGTTTAAAAAGACCAACATCTGTTCCCAGAATTATTTGTTTTTGCCAAAGACCGATGTAGGCAATTTTTTTGATTTCGTATGAAGAGGCATTAAATCGGATGGCTGTAAAATTTTGCTCATCGGGATCCAGCATAAAAACTTCACCGGTAATTGAGGTAGCCCAGATTTTGTGTGTACTATCTTCTGTTATCGAAGAGATGTACCATTCGCCAATACTTCGTGGAAGTTTGTAATTGGTGAAGCTGTCGGTATTGTAATTGTAAACACTAATTCCCTGATTACCGCCCACCCATAGTTGCCCCTTATGATCGGTAAACAAGCTTCGGATGTAGTACGATTGCAAACTGTTTTTAACGTTCCTGATCGGGCGATACACTTTAAAACCCTTACTGTCATAACGATTTAGCCCGTCCTGCGTACCAATCCAGATAAAACCCAGTGTATCCTGCGCAATGGCAAAAACAGAACTTTGCGAGAGACCCTTATCAACCGAAATCGTACGGAAGTATCTATCCTGTACCTGAGCCTGACTTTTAGCGGTAAAAAGTAAAAGATAGAAAAGCACAGCTATGACAATCGTTTTCTTCATGAAGGTTTCAATTTTAATGGTTTGGTTTGTGTTTAATAGGTTATCAGTAATTTAACTCTAAATTTAAAGAAAAAGCAAACGCCCTTTTGTTTTTAATTTTTGTCGTACTTGGCTACATCCGGTAATTCGTCAACAGCTTCCTGTTGGTCTATTTTGGAACTATTCATTTCCAGTAAGACCGAACTTCCTGCAATTTTAGGAGAAAATGTTTTACCTTCAAATGTAATGGGTAAACTTCCATAGTTGAATAATGATTTTGTCCTTTTTCCGGTAACTTGTAAAGCAGCCGGTTTTTCGCTGTCTAATTGTACCTGAATGTCCCAGTCGCCCACCTGAAAATGTGATAAACGACTGTTTTCTGATACTGTTTTAATGATTTCCGTTTTGCCGTCTTTTACTTGTATAATGGTCAGGTATCTGAATTTTTGTTTGGCTTCAGAAGTGATTCCCGCGTGCCATTGGTTTTTAAAGTCCTTGATTTCACCTTCGTCATTGGTTACTTTATTCCAGTTGACAGCCGCTTCATAAAATTGATTGTGTACGTTCATTTTTAATGGACTGTCTGCAAAAACACTGGCATTTACATTTCCTAAATCTGTTTGTACCGTAAAGTTTTGCTGTTTGGCATTCGCCGAATTTTGTCCTTCAATGGTATAATACGGACAATGAAACTGAGTGGTCCATTTTACAGGATTTTTAGCTTCCAGTTCGTCATACAAAACAATATAACCGCCTTCGAGCTGCAGCATATGCCTGCGATACAAGGTTACACCGGATTCCCCGTAACCATTTGCTTTGCCGGGTACTACATTAATTTGTTTGAATCGGTTGAGCCAGAAATCACTTTTAATGTCGCCATAAGCATTGCTGGCATCTCCTAATGCGTACTGGATGTGTTGTCCAGAGAGGGCTCTCGGAATCCATCCGTAACCTTCTTCTCCAATTTTTTGATTCAGACTGTCGGCTAAAATTGTGTTATAAGCTTTGGAGGATCTGTAATGTAAAAGATTGTGTTTGTCGCTGAAATTACTGTAATATCCTGTTCCGCCAAAAAGAACTTTCCCTTTATAATTAATCGTAAAGGCATTTTGCGAAGCGTGACCGTGTCCCGAAGAACCAAACGGACTACTGAACAAATAACTACTCAGGGTTTTATTGACTTTTGCGAGATCTTCGTGCATGGCCACAACGCCTACATCGGCAAATTTGCGTGTTTTAGGGAGTTTTTCAGGTGAGGTCGCAGGTAAATCTCTATTTGGTTTGTAGTTTAATAATCTAAAAAATAAAAAATCATCGGTACCGTGATAGTAGGCCGGATAGTCTCTTTTTATTTCTCCAACATACCAGTTTAGATACGGATTATTCATTCGATAAGTCAAAGCATCGGCAAACCAGGCTTCTCCTTTTACGATGTACGGAATGTTTTCCCACATGTCGCCAATGGCAGTACTTGCCGCACCGTTTGGATGTGTGTACAACATGTAGTATGGAAGATTTTGCATCCACGGTAACTTAAAATAATCAACACCGCTAAAGTCTCCAAACATTTGAGACAGGTAAATAATCGATTTAAAGTTGACTCTGAAATAGCCGTTTCCTTCATGCCACCCACCATCGGTAGTACCCAATACCGGGAATCGTGCCGACCACACTTCGTACATATAGGTCAACCACTCTTTGGCCTCTGGAACATCATTGATCACGGCTACTGTCGCGATAGCGAGGTTGCGCAATGTGATTTGCCAAACATGATTGTCGCTTACATGCAATTCAAAACGGTTGGGTAAATGGTTATAAACTCGTTTGGCTCTGATCGTGATGATGTTTTTGAAGGTCTCTTTTTCCTGCGGGGTTAAAAAATCATAACCCGCATCATAAAACCAACCTAATGCTTCAAGAACGGCACCACTTGTAAAATCATCACCTGTCGCTAATCCATTAGGATCCATATTGGCGATGTTTAGGGCCCGGCGTTTAGCGTCTAGGATGAAACGTTTGTCTTTGGTTAGTTGGTAGGCGATACATAGATTTCGAACCGGATTCCCTACAGCATCCCCAAAACCATGATACATTCGTTCTACAATAATTTTCTTTTCTAACGGATTTTTGCCGGTTGTATCAATCACTCTTTGGGGTTTCTCTGTAGGAAGAGGAGCCAGCATCAGTTTTTCTGCGAAAGCAATAAATTTTTTAGCTTCCGGATTATCCAGATTGTTGCGGTAAAAAGCCTCTCCAATGTGGTTCATATCCCATAAAAGTGGGTGTGCATCTTCATTTCTTTTAAGGACTTCACTAATGGGAGGAGATACTTTTTGTGCAGTATATTTGGCATCGACCACAAAATCGTAAGCAGGAGACCAGGTCCATTGATTACTGCCTTTTAAGGCGTAACCGTATTTCCAATACCATTTCCCGGCTTTTAGAGCCTGATGTAACGGATAGACCGCCCAACGTTGTTCGGTACTGGTGAACTGGTTTTTAGTAAAGTTTTTATCGCTTGCCAGCATCACTTTGTAGCGTACATTGCCAATATTTGGATCTTCAGGAATATCGCTTCCGCTTTCCATTGGTGTTACCATTTCTTTTCCATTGGTTCCTGGCCAAAGAAGGGCAGGAGCATTGGTGGGAACTGTAATTCCGTTTACAGGATAAGGCCATTCGCGTACTCTTGAATGTAGTTTTTCGGCTGTTAGTTTTATAGTTGCCTGAGATTGTTGACTGAAAACAGGCAGCATGATAAGGGATGCCGCTAATGTGACTATTTTATTCTGAATCATATTGTTTTTTCTTTAGGCAAGTTTATAAACCGGATTGAAAAGCATCTCCGTTTTTTTTGCACCATTGTTTTAAATAATGACGCATGGCAATTAGTTCTTTTTTATAGGTCTTGTTTACTGCCAAATTGGTGATTTCTCCGGGATCCGTGGCTAAATTGAAAAGCTGTTCTTTTAAATCGCCTTTATTGTAAACGATGTATTTAAAATCCTTAGAAATTACAGCGCGTCCGCTAATATTTAAAAGCTCTTCGTTATCGGCAAAATCGGTTTCGATGACCAAAGTATCCCGCAGGATTTGGGTTGGATTGGTTATTTTTTTACTGATGTCAATTCCCTTTAAATATGCTGGTTTTGGTACTCCGGTGAAGCCGCAAATGGTTGGGATAATGTCAGTACCATTACAAACCAGAAGATCATCGGTGCGGGGTTTCCATTCTCCTATTTTCGAAATGATAAAAGGTATTTTAGCAGATTCTTCGTAGAGTATTTGTTTTTGATTCCAACTATGGCCTGCATAGCCATCACCATGATCTGCCGTAAAAATGATAATCGTATTTTTTTCGATGTTGTATTTTTTCAAAGAGGCGAGTACCATTTCGATATAACCGTCTACTTTTTCAACTAAGCGATTATAAGCCCAACGGTATTGACGCCATTGATCTGCAGTCCAGTTTACAGTAGGGTACGTTCTGAAACTTACTTTTTGCTGCTCGCGGACAATTTTAGGTTCGTAGTCGGGGATTTTCCAGTTGGCAGGCAATGGTGGACACTGAGCTGGCGGAGGTGCTTTTTCTAATATATCCATTTTCAAATCTTCGTCTCTGGCCCATTCGCAAATGTCATGAGGATTTAAAAAAGAGGCAACCAGAAGAAAAGGAGTGTTTTTATTTTCTTTAATGAAGCGGGCACAAAAGGAAGGTGTCGCCGCATCGTTGTAATCCTGAAAATTGGTGTTTTCGATGTATTCAAAACCATGCTGTTTTTTCTTGGCAGTGGGAACCGGAAGATGCCATTTGCCTACATAACCGGTTTTGTATCCTCCGTTTTGGAAAATTTTCCCCATCATTAGTAAATCGTCTGGCCATTGACCGTCTTTTTCGGGAGCATTGCCTACAAAGCCGGTTTCAAAAGGCATTTTCCCACTCATGATGGCTGTACGCGAAGGGGAACATAAAGGCTGAGCGCAATAGGCTTTCGTAAATCGGACTCCATTTTGGGCCAGTTTGTCCATTGCAGGGGTATTCAGCTCCTTGTTTCCTGCAATACTCATCGCATCGGCAGTTTGCTGATCGGTCATGATGATCAGGATATTCGGACGTGCAGTGGTTTGGGCATTGCCGGATAATGGAATAGTCAGTATTCCCAAGAAACAAACAAATTCTATGACTTTTTGAAATATCATATCGGCCTGATTTTTATAGATTACGTTTTGCCTTTTAAATTCTTAAATGCAAAAACGAAGTTAATCATCGGGCTTCAATTGGGGTTTTGAATTTGTTCAAAATGCTATTAATTTTAGTTAAAACCTTTAATAATGGGCAATTAGTGAGGTGATTCTTAAAAATATTTGCTCGCAGAGACGCAAAGTCGCAAAGTTTTTTGTTACAGATTAAATGGATTAGAGTGATGCGTTGTTTGTGTGGATTTGCTCGCGGAGGCGCGAAGCCGCAAAGTTTTTTATGCAGTTAGTAGAAATGATAAGTATTTCTTGTTGTACTTAATTGAAGAAAGGCATGGCAAGGCATTCACACAATCCATTGAGATCTTTGCGACTTTGTGACTTCGCGAGTATATTCTTTTAGTTCGTGCTGTATTTCAGATTTTTAAATATTTGCCCGTAGAGACGCAAAGGCGCAAAGTTTTTTGCAGTTTGTAGAAATGATAAGTATTGCTTGTAGTACTTACTTGTAGAAAGGCAAGGCATTCACACAATTTACTGAGATCTTTGGGACTTTGCGACTTCGCGAGTGTTTTCTTTTTAGTTCGTGCTGTATTTCAAGTCTTTAAATTTCTGAAAAGCATTGGCGCAGGCTCCCAGTAGTCCGGCTTTGTTGCCCAAATCTGCTGCTACGATGCTGGTATGCGCAAAAGCAACGGGAATAGCAAAGGTTTTGACTCTTTGGGTTAGTTCATCAATGTAAAACTGACCTGCTTCGCTGATACCGCCTCCAATGATTACTTTTTGCGGACTAAAGATGTTGACAAAATTGACAATTCCGGCAGCCAGGTAATCAAAATGATGCTGCATGGTTTTTATTGCGTGCTCTTCTCCTGCAAGGTATTTTTCGATGATGGTTTTGCCGTCAATATTTTCATCTGCGGCAGGATTTTGTAACTGATAGTATTTGATTAATGCCGTTACAGAGGCATAGGTTTCCAGACAGCCACGTCCGCCACAATTACAGGCGATACCATTTTGTTGAATTACGGTATGGCCGAGTTCGCCACCGCGATTTTTGAAACCGCTATATAAGCCTTTATTAATCATAATGGCACCGCCTATTCCGGTACCAATCGTTAGAAAAACAGCATCGGTACTGTCTTTGGCTGCCCCGTAATTTAATTCGGCAAGCCCCATTAAGTTGGCATCATTATCAATTACAACATGATGTCCCGTTAAATCATTTAGAATTTTACCCAATGGCAATTGTTCAAAACCGGGTAAGTTTACACCACCGCCAATGATAACATCATTTTCAATCAGACCCGGAAAACCAATTCCGATACCCACAATGGGTTCTTTTAACTGATCGGTACATTGTGTGATTGCATCGACCATTAAGCTGATAATTTCTTTTTCGGTACGGGCTTCTTTTAAGGATACTATAAACGAAAATAAAATTTCTCCGAGTTCATTAACAACACCACATTTAAGTGAAGTACCACCAATGTCGATTCCAATTGCATAGGTTTTAGATAGTTGTGTATCATTTTTGGTAACCATATTGTTCCTTGTTTATTTTAGTAGTTTTCTTTTCTGTTACAAACAATTAATGCAGAACAAAGTCCTGCATTAACGGTTATAAACTTATTCATTTCTAAATAATGTTGCATCATTTATTTTTAATAATTTAAGTTTTTCAAAATAAGTGTCATTATTTAGTGGGTTGTGCGTGATTTTTTCACTTAAGTCTAACGTAATTTATTAAAAGTAAAACGCCTTTTTTTACTGCGTATACTATGTTTCTATGTGTTAGAATAATTACACCCATTAATTTTTGAAGGTTATTTGCCTAATACTTTGGATTCTGACGTGTGATGTTTTTGTTCACGTCTGTTTCATTTTGTGGATAAGGGTACAATTCATGTTTTCCAGCCACAAAATTGGTAATCGCCGGGAAGAAATAAGTGGATCGGATTTGTTTGACTGCGGCACTTGTTTCAATCAATTTATCCCCTAAGATTCCCCATCGGATCAAGTCGGCTCTTCGCATTCCTTCGCCCGAAAGTTCCCAGGCTCTTTCCTGCTGAACGGCTTTTAGGAAATTGTCTTTGTTCAGACCTGTTGCTAAGCTCATTTCAGCCGTGGTTGGTTTGGCTAAGAGTCTCGCGGTTGCGGTTGCTCCGGTACCTTTTCCGTCTGTACTGGTAATGGTTACAGTTGGAACAGTGGTATAACCATCGCCGGAACGCAACATTCCAATGGTATTGATTCCTCCTGCCGAAAGGTTAATTACTGCCGCCGCTGCATCGGTACCGCCGCCGCCCGTGATTTGTATTAAAACATTGGCCGCATTTGTATATCCGGTTCCTTTTGTTTTTATGTCAACAGCAATTCGGCTTCCTTGTACATCGGCACCAAAGGCTCTTTTACGAACCTGATTGATGGCATCATAAGCAATGGCATTAGGGCCCTCATTTAATTCGTTTTCTACTTCAGCGCGCATCAAAAGCAAATCTGAATAACGCATGATTACCCAATTGATGTGTGTGTAAACACGTTCTGCGGTTGCATTAGTCTGGTATTCTCTGCTCCATTTACCAACGGTCCATCTTTCGTCCTGATTGGTGGTTAGGAGCGGAAGTTTGTTGCCCAAATTGTTGATGGAATAGGTGGCAATCGAAAAATCTCTGCGCTGATCGGCCGCATTAAAACTATTGTAAAACGGTTTTGGGACTAAACATCTCGAAATGTTGGATGGATAGAAACCAGCGGCTGTAGCCGGACCATTGAAGTTGCCTACCCAGGAGGCATTTCCTATGTTTCCTGATGGATTATAAAAAGCAACCTGAAAAATATTCTCCGTAGGTTCTAATACATGCTGACACTGGTTTTTAAATACTTTGGCGTAGGATGGATTTAGTTTGTACGGGTTTTGTGCGATCACATCATTAATCTGTTGCTGCGCCAGTTTGTAATAGTCTTTGTAGTTTGAAGAACGTTTCATTGTTCCGTCTGAACTTAAAGAGTATCCTCCTGCAAATAGTGCTATTCTGGCGAGCATGGCTTTAGCTCCCCATTTGTTAATGCGTTCGTCTGTAGGCAGCTGTTCCGGAAGCACAAGCGATGCTTCGGTCATGTCTTTGATGATCTGGGTGTATATTTCTTGACGATCTACGAGAGCTCCTTTCAGATTGTCTCCGGATTGCGAACTTTTGGTTTTAAAAGGAACATCTCCCCATAAACGTACAAGTTCGGAATAATAGAAACCACGAAGGAATTTTGCTTCGCCCAGGTAGCGGTTCAGCTGTTCTTTTTGAGCAGCATTTCCATTTGAAAAGAGTTCCATTTGAGGAATTCTTTCGATTACTACATTGGCTCTGTCTACTCCCTCATACAATTTACTCCAAACGGTGTAGAATGTATTCGTCTGAGAAATTCCCTGATAGTGTGCTATGGTTCTCCAGTCATCGGCACCAATTCCTGTCATTTGTTCAATATCGGTATCAGCATCAAAAACTAAGGAAATGTTCCAGCCATAACTGTCCAGTGACGACATGGATTCATAAACACCAAGGGTGGCCATGTTGGCTTCGTTTGCATCAGAGAAAAAGTTAGCAGTGGTGAAGTAAGAATAGGGGGTAACTTCCAGTTCTTTATCGCAGGAATTAAGAGGCAGTAAGAGGCATGCAATACCTGCTGCTATAATTGTGCTACGGGAGAATATATTGTTTTTCATCTTTTTAAACTTTAAATTATAGCGAAATATTTAATCCTGTGATAAACGATTTGCTTCTTGGATAGGCACTAAAATCTACTCCTCGGGTTATGGCATTGTTGAGTACACTAACCTCAGGGTCATATCCTGAATATTTGGTAAATACGTACAGATTGTAAGCCGTGAAATAAATTCTCAGATTAGAAATTTTAGATTTTTTAAGCCATTCTTTTGGTAAGGTGTACCCAAGGCTAATATTGTTGATTCTTAAAAACGAACCGTCCTCAATAATATCGCTGTACAAACGTCCGGTAGCGTTTCCGTTGAAGGCCGGATTGGTTTTACCTGCGTTTAGAGCAGTCAGTTCTGCGGGATCGGTTACACGCTGTCCTGCTGCATTAACGGTTGTCCATCGGTCAGCATAGATCGCTACTGTGTTTAAATTATCAAGATTAAGTCTTGAATTGTTTAATACGTTGGCGTTATAGATATCATTTCCTACCGTAAAATCAAGAAATACGCTCAAATCAATTCCTTTGTAGCTAAAGGTGTTATTAAGACCTCCTGTGTATTTCGGATTAGCATCTCCAATAGCAGTTCGGTCCAAATCATTAATTACACCATCCGGGGTGCCATTAGGACCACTGATGTCTTTAAATTTAATAAAACCGGGCTGTGCTACAATATTATCGCTTACTACACCTGGCTTAAGAGTGTACGTACTATTTGTAGCATTATAATCAAAATCACTTACCTGATACAGTCCGTCTCTTACATAACCGTACATTACACCCACCGGTTTTCCAACTTGCAAAATGTAGTCATTCCTATCGGTATAACTGTTGGTGATCAACGAATTTTCGCCTTCACTCAGACTTAATACTTTGGTTTTGTTAAAGGCAATGTTGAAAGTTGTACTCCAATTAAAACTATTGGTTTTTACGTTTATCGTATTCAGTGTAAATTCTATACCGCGATTGGAAGTAGCTCCGATGTTCTGAAATTGTTTTTTGAAACCTGAACTTGCGGGTACACGAGTGTTGTATAATAAATCTTTAGAGCGGTTTTCGTATAACTCTGTGGTAAGCGCGATTCTTTGCTTGAAAAAACCGATGTCAAAACCAATATTGGTCGATTTCGTAGCCTCCCATTTTAAAAAAGGATTTGGAAGATTGTTTTGAAATGCCGTGATATTCATTTGATTATTCAAAGGATAAGATCCTGAATTGAAAATACCCAAAGCGGCATAATTGGCAATTCTGTTATTTCCGGCTTCCCCATAACTTAAACGAAGTTTTAAATCAGAAAAAGCAGGTAATTTTTCCATAAAAGGCTCTTCGATAATTCTCCAGGCTGCCGAAACAGAAGGGAAGTATCCCCATTGATTTTCTGTCCCGAATTTAGAAGACCCGTCTGCTCTTAAAGTTGCGGCCAGTAAATATCTGTTTTTGTACGAGTAGTTGGCTCTTCCGAAAAAAGATAATATTTTGTCATCTTCTGCGTAGGTTGTCGGAATTCCGGCAATTGTACCCAGTTGTAATTTATCCCAGCCCAGATTTACCTCTGGAAAAGCTGAGGCCGTAGCGGTAATTCCTTCGGCATAATTGTAAATGTACTCTTGTCCGAGAGAGGCATCAAATTTGTGTTTTTTGTTAAAAGTTTTACTATACGTCAGAACGTTATTGTAATTTAATCGGGTGCCAATATTGTGTGTCACCCCGCCGTTTGCACCACCGCTTCTGATGGCCTGTATACCTCTGGAATCGTTGAAATATTTGCTCTTCATGCTGTTGTCAGTATAACTGATTAATCCACGATAGATTAAGCTTGGCGTTATGTTGTATTGCAGCTGTAAACTCATGTTGATTGCTCTGGTAATGGCTTCTCTTTTTTGACTGTCGATGGTAATCAACGGACTCTGGAAGGTTGGAGAGTCCTGATTGTCTAACGGATCTACGGTTAAAGTTTTAAGATCTTCGTCAGATCCTGTTTTTCCAATAGTAGGTCGGTACTGCAATACGTTTTGAAGCATGCTCAAACGCGCATTTCCGCCATCGTTTGTCGCTAATCCGGTTACTTTCTGATTGGAATAGTTTACAATTGCGGTAACCGTAACCTTTTTGCTGATCGAATTGGTTACGTTTAGTTTTGCAATATTTTTTACCGATGCACTTCCCAACATAATCCCCTGATCATTGTTCACCGAGTAGAAAGCATTGTATTTGGTATCATTTTCACCACCGCTGATGCTTAGTTTGTGGTATTGACTTTCTACTGCATTTCCAAAAACCTCATCCTGCCAGTTGATACCTGGTCTGTCTTTGTAAAAGCCTTCAAGCTGATCATAAGTTCCAAAGGCACTTACAAACTTCTGCATTCTGGCATCATCCGTTGCAGCTTCATAAAGTAATTGAGTGTATTGGTAAGGATTCATCACCGGAATTGTTTTGGCAATCATTTTTATTCCCCCGTAGGTATCGTAACTTAAAGTCAGTTTTCCGCCTTTTGCTTTTTTTGTTGTCACCAAAACTACTCCATTGGCACCTTGTGCACCGTAGATAGAAGTCGATGAAGCATCTTTTAAAACGTCAATAGATTCAATATCCATAGGGTCTAGAAAGCTTAATCCGCCGGTTTGGGCTACACCGTCAACGACATATAAAGGCTCATTGCTTTGTGTAATCGAAGTTCCGCCTCTAATTCTAAGAGATGGTTCAGATCCGGGGGTACCGTCAGACATGGTTACCTGCATACCGGCAATACGACCCTGTAATGCCTGTGCCACATTTTGAACAGGAATTTTGGCAAGTTCTTGTCCTTTAACAGAAGAGATAGCTCCTGTTAGATCTTTTCTCGCTTTGGTTCCATAACCTACTACAACTACCTCATCCAGATTATTAGCGTCGTCCAGTAATTTAGTATTGATAAGTGTTCTGTTTTTAACAGGTTCTTCTTTAGTTTTAGTTCCTATGAACGAAAATACTAAAATAGCATTTGTTTTTACCTTAATTTGATAATCACCGTCCATAGCAGTAACAGTGGTATTTTTGGTTCCTTTTTCAGAAACGGTTGCTCCGGGCATAGGCATATTCTGAGCATCGGTTACCACACCCTTTACGGTAATAATATCCTGCCCATACATCACTTTGCAGGTGGTAAGCAGCAAAAATAAAAATAGAGTCCTTTTCATAATTTTTTTTAAATCGGAATAAGGGTAACCTTATTTCCTAAATTGATGTTATATAAGTTGATATCTGGTCTTGCTCTATGAATTATAAACTACTCTTCTGAATCGTTTATCTTTTGATTGTTCCGTGAGCGTAACCGAAATTCCGAATTACTGTTGTAATAAGTTTGGGATCGACTGCCGTTTGATACTATTGCTTAACCAATCGCTTCATTATTTTAATAGGCGAAAATTATAACAATTTATTAACTGAGGAAATTCGCAGAGGAATTTTCCGCCTGACAATTAAAAATAGATTTTGTGGTTGCTGGTTCATTTTTTTGGAATTGGTCATGTTTTTTTCGATTTAATAAAAACAAATATATAAATCGACTATAGAGGACAGTTTTGAAAATGTCCAAATTGCTATTGATTTTGATTAATTGTATTTTTAAAAGCTTTTAAAATCCCTGTATAATCAAGGTTTGGTGGCATTTTTGAGATTCTGTTTTCAGTAGGAGAGTGCTGTTTTTACTGAGCTGTTCTGAAATAATTTGTGTTGGGAAAAAGTTAAATTAAATGCCATAAGGGGTTAACGAAAACGATGTAATTTTTACAGCATAGTAGGAGGGAAGGAAAGTAGTTTGTTTTCTCTTTTTCAGATAAAACTGATAAAAATGTTGTGGTTTTTTATTTTTTGAATAGGAATGGACAATAGATTTATCGTTATTTAGAAATTGTTTGAGAGGAATTTAATCGGAAGCTTCATTTGCTTGTTAAATATATGTCGCTCCGTCGGAGCTTTATAGGTGGTGCGGTTATAAAATTGTTATAAATATTTTGCTTCTGTGGAGCTGTTTTTTTGAGGGTTAGATTTATAGGAGGACCATTTAACATAAAGTCCCGGAGTGACTTCATATTTGTAGAAAACAAAATTCCCAATTTTAGAACACCATCGGGATGGCAATTTTTATATGTGCCATTCCTACGGAATTCAAATGTCGGGGGCGAAATTTTTGTTAAATGGATTAAAATCCATCCCTGCAAAATTGACCGAGCCAAAGGCTCTTTTTCAATAGTTCCGAAGGAACTAATAATATTTATGCAATGGATTAAAATCCATTGCATAAATAATAAACACAAAGTCCCATAGGGACTTCATATTTGTAGAAAAAACGGTATCCACCACATTAGAACCCCATCGGGGTGGTATACATTTTATTAGATGAAATAATAAGGAAGATTCCATAAACAAGGGTATTCATAAGGAATTGTTCGGTGATCACAAAAAAAGGCGTCTAAATTTAGACGCCTTTTTAAAACATATTATTTTAAAGAAAAATTGCACTTCCTTAGTCATTCAGATTTGTTTTTACCTCACTTTTTTTGCCATTAATTTGCAAACTCACATCAAGGATTCCCTTTTCGAAATCATTAGCTTTATTCATCTTTATACTAATTTCCGGCGCTTTATTTCCATCATACGGATAAACTACCGTAATAAAACTTTGTGTTGCAGCATTGGTTTTTGGCTTTTCAAAAACAAAAGCGGGGCGTGCGACTTCTTTTGCATACTGATAAGAAACTTTACCTTCTTCTTCATTTAATGTCACTTTATCAGTATTTAAGGATTGTATCAGAAGATTGTTACCATCTTCATATGTGGTCGTAACGCTATTGTTTGTTGTATTGAAAACAGGTTTACTGTCTTCTTTTAATTGAAAGTGAACTCCTAAGTTTCCGGTAGCTTTTCCAATTGCTTTATCAAGTATTAAAAAGTATTTCTGATCTATAAAAAGAACGGTACGCTGATGATTTAAGTCAGCATAACTTGGATTGGTATAGGTTAAAAGATCTAAATTTTTAGAGGTGCTCCATTTGTTTTCTTTGGCTTTGGTAACGACCATATTCTGATTGTCGAGTGTTAAGGTGCTGTGTACTCTGGTCTGACGGTACCAGTTTCTCATTTTGGTTACCTCAGCATCACCGCTGTAAATATAGCAGCCTGTATCCGGAGTAAAATTTCTTCCGTTTGCCCAAAGTTCAAACGTACCGTTATCCGGTTGTGCGTGGAACTCGGCAGAAGGCCCCGCTTTAACAATCATGACCGTTGATTTTTCATTCCATCCGTTTCTAAAAGTATAGAAACCTCCGTCTGATAAGGCATGAGATTTATAATTGGGTAATTGTCCTTCGGCACCAGCTGTCCCCAAATATTTGAAGAATGCGTTTTCAGAAAACATTTTTGACCAACTTAGAAATTGTTTTATTCTCGCATTTTTATCAAAGGTCCAGGAATCACCAAACATAGGTGTACCGTAATCTGGGAAAGAGATATTGGCCGTTGCGGTAATCATTTTTTCGATTGTTTTGCTGTAGGTTTCAGGAAATTCTTTTGCGACACCCGCCATTTTAGCCGAGTTATAAGCCTTTAAAAAGATTTCGATACAGGCAACATGATATATGGGTGAAAGTTCCCATTGTACGCCGTCGGGGAGCACTTGTAGTTTTATTTCGCGATTGAGTATTTCAATACCACTTTTACGCCATTCTTCTGCCAGTTTAAGTTCGGGGAAAAAAGCCCCTGCACTCAGGACACGCTGTGCTTCAAACAGCAAGTGGTTGCCTTCTTTACTGTAATTTTTAGGAATATAGGCCGTTTGTTTGGAAAAGCTGTTTAGAAATTCTATTAAAAACGCCGGTGTGAAATTTGGCGAAACTACAAACAAGTTGAAGGTTCCGGGAAGGCTTTGTATACGCTCTGATACTTCTAACGGACGCCAGGCAATTTGGTCATTTTCTTTTGAACGTCCTAAATAGTTTTTTTTCTCCCAATCGCGAAACTGAAAAACCCATTCTTTGGCATATTTCTCATCTCCACTGCTTCTGTATGCCATTCCCATTGGCTGCCACCAGGTTACACGATGCAGCTGCCAACGTACTTCATTGTCTTTTACGGGCCAGTAATCCCAGTTAATATCTGTTCCGTAATCAAAATAGCTATAACCTTTGTGAGGTTGAAATTGGTGCAATAAAGCATTATCGGCTTTTAACTGATTGGCTTTTCCGATATCTTTTCCTCTAAATCGGGTTTCATCCCCTACATTAAAATCGGGATTTTTGATGTTTCTTCGCTCGCGGTAATAATTGAGCAATGCTCTGGCTGCTTCATCATATTTACCAGAATTAAAAAGCTGATTTACGTTCTCTAAGCCCGGATAGCGGAGGTTTACAACATCAAAGCTTTCTTTTGTGAGCTGTTTTTCCTGCGCATGAGTAAAATAAACGGTTGTAAATAGCAGCAATATGGTTACTGTTTTTTTTAGGTTTTTCATTAGTATTAAGTTATTGTTTTTTTATTCCAAATTCAGTTTATCGTTTCATTAATTTAACGGTTTTCTTTTGGTTGCCCTGACGTATCTCAGCAAGGTATATTCCGGGACTCCAGTCACTGCCCAGAACAATTGTTTGTCCGTAGTTTGATTTTAGGTTGCAGATGCGTTTTCCCAAAGTGTCGAACACATTTACAAAAATAGTCTGTCCGGGTTCACCTGTAACATTGATTTTAAAATCGGCTTGCGAAGGGTTTGGAGCTACAATTACTGTCAAATCTTTAGCAGCTTGTTCCGCCGGATTATTAATACCCAATGAGGATGATTTTACTAAGTCGGTTTGAATCGTGAGGCCGTTAAGTGTATTAAAAGTAACTTCTGTATTAGCGCCATTGATAGTGGTAGTTATGTTTGAGGCTGGTGCGGCCAATTCCCACTGACCCGCCAACGTTAGTTTTACCGGATCTGTTTGTGCCACTCTGTTTAGAATTGAGTTCTGACTGCTGATCTGACTCCAGGTGTACGTTTCATTGGGAGCCAAAAGACCTAAGTTTGGATTAGTAAGACTGACTTTTAATTTGTTACCGTTGTCTGTTTTTTGAGTCATCACGGCAGCCGGTTTGTTTACGCTTATCACTACATCATAAGTAAATACAATATTCGGAGTAAAAATAACATAACCAAATATGGCGTCCGGGAGGTACTGTACAATATGCGCCTGACTGTTTTGATGGTAAATTTTAAAGTAGGAGGCAAAATTACCCGCCAGTTGCTGCGTAGCGGTCTGCCCGCCCTGTAGTACAACCGCATATTGAAATTTGGCTGAAACCGGAGCAGTACCATGATTGATATAGGCACTAGTAAAGTTACCCGAAGTATTAGCCGTATTGCTGTTGTTGCGGGAGTTTTGCTCCAATCGGTTAATGGTTATCGCATCAGTATTACTTGAATTACCTGGAACAACGTAGCCATTTCCTAAGGCATCTGTTGCCCAAAAGGCTCCTGTTTGGGTAAGTGTATAAGTATTGCCTGTAATGGCCGTACCGTTTACATAAGTTGCTGTTGTTGTATTGGCCAGTGCTGTTTGAAACAAAGTGGTATGAATAGGATAGTTTCCGTTAGTATCTCTGATATTAGAACCCAGACAGAGAATCATATTTTTAAAGAAAAAATTAGACTTTAAAGCGGTCATTCCGGTAGCCGAATTATAATCTTTATAATCCATACCGAAAACACCATTATGGTCTAAAGAACCTACTGCTAGAAATGATTTTCCGTTCATCTCTCTCATATTACCTGTTTCAAGTATGTTTAATGGAAGGTAAGCAACTGTTGTTCCTGGAAGATGCGACCAATCCCAGCCATTTTCGATATAACCGTTTGAGATTCGAGTCACTGGAACTCCGGTGGTCAGTAAATCCATAGCGCCTGCAGAGGTATATCTTCCAAAAACGTTCTCTGTGGCCGAATCTTCGAAATGCCAGATGTGTTTACTGGTTCCTTTGATGCTCGCCTGATAACCATTGTATTTGTGAACGCTCAAACCAGCAAAAGGGAAATTAAACTGTCCTTCTGTTATTTCAGGAAGCGGACTAATTCCTGCATTTAAAGTCTGCAGCAGATCCATCACACCACCTGGCGTATAAACCAGTGTGATTGATAAGGCATTTTGTCTTAGTAAAGCGCTGTTGGCAGTTGCAGAGAGCCCCCAGAGTCTGACGAATTCTCTTCCTGCTTCCAGATTTGCAATCGGATCGGCTACATATAAAAAAGCCAGTGCAGGCCTCAAATCGTTTAGTGCATCAGTGTTGGTAGGAAATCTTCCGGCAAGACCTAAAGGCATTTCAAAACCTTTACTGAATTTACTGTAGGTTAAAATGGCGTTTTTTAGATTGCTTTGTGCTTCGGTATTTAATTCATAAGAAGTGTTTTTCAGCATCATATTCATAATCGAAGACTGATGTAGTGCATCCACACCGTACGAGTTCGAGTAAGCACCTCTGTGATGGTAGGTAATAAAATCAGGTTTAATACAATCATTCCAGCCGTTGCTTATTTTGAGAGCATTGTCGATAAATCGTTTCAGGAAATCCATATCGGTCACTTTTGTGCTCGAAGCGTCATCCTGAGCCAGTACGTAACAAAATCGTTGCTGAATTGAAGAACGGATAATATCGGAATTGAAACCGGGATTGGTGAAATTGAAATTTGGGTAATCAGGAGAAATAAAAGCAGTTAAGGTTTTAAGAGCTCCTAGATGATGGGTAAATTCCCCGGCTGCAACCAGTTCGTCTTTCATCAAAAAAACGGCAGTCGCATATCCTGAGGAGCGCAAACATATCCCGTGACCGCTGGTAATCACTTCTTCGGTGGCAGGAATAGAGAGATAAGCAAAATCAGTAGTACTGCTGATGCCTTTTGCTTTCATATAGTTGAAAAGTGCCAAAATAGAATCTCGCAATGCAGTGCTGTGGTAATCGGGATTAGGGCTGCTGGCCGACCCTTTTAATTGGTACAAAAAGACTAAGCGGATTAGCTTTTGTTCAACCAAAACCTGATAGGAAGTCTGATCGGCACTGACGGTAAAATTCCATGCTGGTCCAGGATTAGCAAAGTCATATGCCGAGAGGTTTTTGGCAGCTATACCATTACTCAGATAACGGCTGTATCTTTCGTTGACCTGTGTTTTAGAATAATCGAGATTCTCGCCCGTGAGCCAGTTTCGATATTTGACTGCAATCTCGTTTACAACATTCAACTGAGCGTACGAGAAGTTAAAAACTAAGGCCATTAGCCCGACGGATAAAAGTACTTTTTTGTGCATAAGAGTGGTTATTAATAGATTAGTGGTTGGTAATTTATTGTGTATTATATTCTTAGCAACTAACCCGCAAAACTTCCGGAAGTTAGAATCGGAGGTTTTGCGGGCTTGAAATGGAGTTATTTGGTTAGGAATTATTTTCGGAAAATATTGCTACAAGTGTTTTTCGGCAAACGGTTAATTGTTTGGGCAATACTTTTTGTATAATTTCTAAATTAAATAACTTCCTATTTTTTTCTTTTCGTAAACGGATTATTGCAATAACGGTTACTTTCAGATTTCAATTTTTTTGAGAGATGCATATCTTTTTAAAGCTTCGAGATAATAGTAATCGGCATAGTCAAGCGGTGTATCAATTTCTGAATTGTATAAAAAGGCACCCACGCTGTGTTTCAGTAAAAAATAATTGTTTTCACCGGGTTTTGCGAGGTAAGTGTCAGATGATAAAGATTTTAAAATGGCTTCGGCATAGTTGGCATATTTTTTTCCATCCTTAACCTGAGTACTTAAATCAAGCAATGCCGAAGCAATTACGGCTGCTGCCGAAGCATCTCTGGGAGCAAGTTCAGCAGTGTCCAGAGCGTTGTGCACATCAAAATCCCAAACCGGTATTTTGTCCTTTGGCATACGCGGATGATTCATAAGGAAAGCGGCAATATTTTCGGCCTGTTGTAAAAATTTCGGGTTTTTGGTATTAGCATAACACATGGTATATCCGTACAATCCCCAAGCCTGACCTCGTGCCCAGGCCGAATCGTCAGTAACGCCCTGATGTGTTCCTTTACGCAATACCTTACCTGTTTTTGGATCGTAATCAACCAAATGATACGAACTGAAATCTTTTCTAAAATGGTTTTTTATGGTGGTCAGAGCATGAGAATTGGCTGCGGTGGCGTATTCCGGTTTGTTAAAAGCGCTGGCACTCCAATACAAATATTCAAGGTTCATCATATTATCGATAATCACAGGGTAATGCAACCACTCGAAATCCCAGGAACGAATGGCTCCTACTGTGGGACTAAAACGGGCATAAAGATTTGCTGCCCCGTCAGCCAGTGCCGGAAGGTAAGTCTTGTCACCGGTAATTCTGTAAGCATTTCCATAAGAACAGTAAAGCATAAAACCTACATCATGTGTGTTTTTTATATTCCGTATAGAATCTAAAGCAAGTGTAAACTTTTTAGCCTCTTCAGCCAAAACTTTATCGCCCGTGAGTTCGTAGCCGTACCACAGACTTCCCGGAAAAAAACCGGTAGTCCAGTCTGTTAAACCGGCTAATCTCACAGTTCCATTTGGATTTACAGAACGCGGATTTTTCCCCGGTTTGTAAGTTTGTGCCGCTTTGTTTAACTGGAAGCGAATGGTTTCGGTTGTTTTTTTAAACCAAACCAAAGAAGGATCTTCTTGTTTGAGATTGGCAAACGTGTTTATGGTAATAGCAGAGATTGCTAGTAATAGGCTTAGTTTTTTTTTCATTGTTTACTCTTTTAGATTTATAATCTGTTTGTTCTAATGCTTTGCTGAAGCGAAGTTAGATTTGAGATTTAAAACCGTCTTTCAGTTTTTATCATAAAACTTTCAAATTTGTGTAAAGAGTCTGTTTTTATAGAATTAATGAAGGTTTCGAGCAGCTCAGTTTAGGAGACTGAGTAAAAATGTGATTTTGAATTTTGTCAAAACCATAAAAAATAGGTTTATAGGTGCTGAAGTAATAGCTACAGATTAAAGGATTAAAATGATTAGCAAAAATCTGCTAACCCGAGGAATAGCGAACAGGCGGAGCAATTTGCGTGAAAAAATGATTCAACACATAGAAACATAGTTTTTTTATAGCTTAAAAAGAATGTCAAAAAGAAATACATTTCTTTCACATAGAGCTATGTCTTTTATTTAAAGTGAAACGTCTTATTTTAAGTTACATTATCTATGTTTCTATGTGTTAGAACAATTATCACAAAAAAAGAATGTGTAACAAATAATCTGCGTGAAAAAATGATGCAACACATAGAAACATAGTTTTTTATAGATTAAAAAGAATGTCAAAAAGAAATACATTTCTTTTACATAGAGCTATGTCTTTTATTTAAAGTGAAACGTCTTAGTTTAAGTTACATCATCTATTTTTCTATGTGTTAAAACAATTATCACAGAAAAGAATGAGCAACAAATAATTTAGCACAACAGGTTACCTAATGGATTAATTACATAATTTTGAAAAGATCTAACTAACACTATCGATTCCTTTGAGTAAAAATGCAATTCCAACTTTGTCTGTTTTAAATATACTTGGCGAGCAAACGTTTGGTATTACCTTGTTTCGGCACAGTGTAAAAGGGCGCAATGAGTTTGAGCAGCCTCATAAACATGATTTCTATCTTGTTTTTATAGTAGAGAATGGTTCAGGATTTCATAGTGTAGATTTTAAACAAACGAAGGTAGCGGATTATCAGATTCATTTTGTAGGGGCCGGACAGGTGCACAATTGGTCACTTGATGTAAATACTAATGGTTTTCAGCTGATGATCTCTCCAGAGATTATGACTGTTTTTTCGAACTTATCGCAGCTGCCATTTTTCGGACAGAGTTCGCCCTTTTGTCTTTCCCTGAACAAAAGCAGTTTTCAGATAATCAAAAACCATCTGAAAGAAATTGAATCAGATTTGCTTAAAGATGATTTACTGACCAAAGAAATAGTGCTGCTGAGATTGCATCTGCTGTTTAAATTATTACAAAAAGATTATGTCCTGCAATTTCCGGATCATGATGTTGCGGCCAAATCAGAAAAAATTATAAAAAAGTTCAAGACACTGATTGAAGATCATTTTACAACAGAATTCTCGGTGAATTTTTATGCCGGTGAGTTGAATGTCACTTCTAATTATCTGAATATTCTCTCCCAAAAATTCCTGAACAAATCGGCTGGCGATGTTATTAAAGAAAGAACCATTCTTGAAGCCAAACGATTGTTGATCAGTACTGATTTGTCGGTAAAAGAAATTGCTTACCAGTTGGGTTTTAATGATAATGGCTACTTTGCCAAAGTATTCAAAAAATATATAGGGAAAACACCAACTGATTTTAAGGAAAATTATAATCTGTACCATTCTTATCATTAATCTTCCTGTTTTAGTTTTAAAAAATTAGGTGAATTTTGCAGTTCACCATTATTTTTGAGGACTAGTTTCTCGGGGATATTCACACTATTAACCAATGAGCGACAATACGATAAATCGAAAACAATTTTTAAGAATGGGAGCTGCAGCAACTGGAGCAGCCTTGTTTTCCGGAATAGGCGGTACTGCAATGGCACATTCTATACAGGAACCGGAGTATATCACAGCCGGTGCGAAGGAATATATTTTAACCAATGTAAGACTGGAAGATGGTTTTGAGTACAATGAAAAAAAAGAAGTAATTGCGACTAAAACGAGTTTGTACAATGTACACATTGCAGATGGGAAAATTAAAAATATTACAACTGCCAAACCTGATGGTAAATTAAAAAGAATAGATGCAAAAGGTCTTTTGATGCTTCCGGGATTGCGTGACATGCACATACATATCGACAAAACCTTTTACGGTGGAAAATGGAATGCTGCTCCCAGAAAAGGATTTACAGTAAAAGACATGATTACTCTGGAGCAAAAAATAATTCCGGAATTGCTTGTTGATTCTCAATATAAAGCGGAGCAGGCTATTCAGCTGATGAAAAGTCAGGGGAGCTATTTTGCGCGCTGTCAGTGTAATATTGATCCTGTGAGCGGATTAAAAAGTCTGGAGCATTTATTGGCAGCTTTGGAGAATAATAAAGACAGTTTTGGATGGGAGATTGTGGCTTTTCCACAACATGGAATTTTATATTCACAATCAGAACCTTTACTGAGAGAAGCTGCAAAAATGGGGATAGATTTTATTGGCGGTCTTGACCCTACAACGGTTGACGGAAATATGGAGAAATCACTTGACAGCATGTTCCAGATCGCAATAGACAATAATAAAGGGATTGATATTCATTTGCACGAATCGCCTCCTTCAGGAAAAGCCGCTATAGAATATATCATCAAAAGAACTGAAGAGAACAAACAATTACAAGGAAAAACATACATCAGTCATGGTTTTGCACTGGCCAGAATGGATCCGAAAGATTTAGAGGGAATAGCCGAAAAGATGGGAGCTCTTGGAATAGGAGTTATTTCGACAGTACCGATCGGAAAAACCATCATGCCCATTCCGACTTTAAAGAAGTATGGCGTGAAACTGATGACGGGAACCGACAGTATTGTAGACCACTGGATGCCTTTTGGAACCTGTGATATGTTGGAAAAAGCAAAATTATGCGCACAGCTTTATGGCTGGACAGATGAGTACAATTTGAGCCGTGCTTTGCATATCGCCACCACAAACGAGGTGTTGCCGCTTAACGATGCAGGTGTACGCGTATGGCCGGCAGCGGGGGATGATGCTCACTTTATTTTGGTAAAAGCAAGCTGCTCAGCCGAAGCAGTAGCCCGCTTACCAAAAAGAGAAGGGGTGTTTTTTAACGGTAAAATGATAGCAGGACAAATGACCGGTTTGTAAAAAAACTTGAAAGCCTATTTCTTACCGTCAATAGGCTGACCAGAACAGATACAGTTGCCTGCGAAAGAATAATGGTTTGGATTTTATATTTAATCTGAATTTCAAACAAAAAAACAATCAGCACAAAATGTACTGATTGTTTTTTTGTTTGAAATCGATTTTGAACTTATGACAGGTGACACCTCATCATAAGGATATAGTGTAATGTTTTTTATATAATATTTACCATTTGATGTACATACTGCCCCATGAGAATCCTGCTCCAAAAGCTGTAATAACAATGTTATCTCCTTTTTTAAAATCTTTTTTGAAATCCCAAAGACATAGCGGAATAGTTGCTGCTGTAGTGTTACCGTATTTTTGAATATTTACTTTAAATTTTTCAATACCAATACCAATTTCTTCACTTACTGCCTGAATGATTCTTAAGTTAGCCTGATGTGGGATTACCCAGTCTATCATATCCGGAGTCAATGAAGCTTTTTCCATTAGCTCTTTAGACGTGCCGCTCATGTTTCTAACAGCATGTTTAAAAACAGTTCTTCCTTCCTGATGTACAAAGTGCTGTTTGTTTTGGATTGTTTCTTCAGTGGTCGATAAAAGAGAACCTCCGGCACGTACAGAAAGGAATTCAGCACCTGTTCCGTCCGTTCTGAAAATGTTCTGTTGTATACCGTGTCCTTCAGTATTGGGCTGTAAAAGTACGGCGCCTGCGCCATCACCAAATAAAATACAGCTGTTTCGATCTTCATAGTTCACGATCGAACTCATTTTATCGGCACCCACCACGATAACATTTTTGTATCTGCCGCTTTCAATAAAACTTGCGCCTACCGAAAGAGCGTACAAAAAGCCACTGCAGGCAGCATTAAGGTCAAATCCCCAGGCATTTTTCAGGCCTGCTTTTTCGCATACCAAACTGGCAGCGGGAGTAAGAATATGATCGGGTGTTGAAGTAGCCAGTATAAGACAATCAACATCCAGCGGATTTATACCATAGTTTTCTACTAAATCTTTAATGGCGAAAGAAGCCATATCTGAGGTCGCCAGTGATGGGTCGTCTAGTATTCGTCTTTCTTTTATGCCTGTTCGTGAAGTGATCCACTCATCTGTAGTATCTATTCTTTTTTCTAAATCTGTATTGCTTAAAACCGTTTCCGGTACATATCCTCCAATAGCAATAATGGAAGCTTTTGTTGTATTCATTGATTTTTTTGTTTCTCTTTTAGTGTTTTTTTTATTTTGACTTTCGGCCCAAAACCTTTCTCCAGTCCATTTTACAAGAGTTTTTCGAAGAATATGTAGTACGAGGGGCATCTTCAATTACAGGGGCGCAATTTAACAATTATAAAGATGCAAAAATCTCGGAATTTGTTAATTTACTTTTAATATTTCTGTTTCACTTCATTATTAATAAAATCAAATGCATTTTTAGACGATTTTATTTCAGTTATTCAATCTCTTAAGAAATAAACCAATCTGAGTTTTTAATTTGTGGTATAATTGAATTTTATAATCTGATAATTAGTGATTTAACAAGATTTATTTTGTTCAGATTACTTTCTTCTTAAAGTTTACGAGACTATAAGTTTTCTGATAATAGTGTACAAGATCTGAAAAGCTTTTCTTTAGTTAATTATTGAGATATAGTCTCATTTATTGTCAAAACTGTAATAAGATTAAATAATTCGTGTTTTTATAAAGATAACTCTATCTTTACGGCCAGATTTTGGTCTATTTTTTCTTGAGAGAAAATAGTTAAAAGGGAATCAGGTGTAAATCCTGAACAGACCCGCTACTGTAAGTTCTATATAAGTCTTTAAACGTTACTAATGCCATTGTCCGCCGCGGCGGATGAGAAGGTTGTTTAAAGATGGAACAAGTCAGGAGACCTGCCATAGTCACATAGTTTAAGACTTTCGTGGAATAAAGTTGAAGAACAATAAACAGACCTGTTATTTTGTAACAGGACTCTATCTTATTGCTTTTTTGATTAATACACCTCGGAGTTTATTTAATCAAATCAGTGATGTGTAATACCAGAAAAATACTTTTATTCCTTATTCTATTATTTGTTCCTATTGTACTTCGTTCTCAAACTACTAAGGACAGTTTGCGGGTTTTGAAAGAAGTATTGCTAAAAGCAAAACCGTATCAGGAAGTAATTCCCGTACAAAGCCTTTCAGGAACACTACTCGAAAATTTAGCCAGTCACAATGTTGCCGATGCGCTTCGTTATTTTGCCGGAGTACAGATCAAGGATTATGGAGGTTTGGGCGGACTCAAAACGGTCGATGTACGAAATATGGGTACCCATCATGTGGGCGTTTTTTACGACGGAATTCAGTTGGGAAATGCTCAAAACGGAGTTACAGATTTGGGAAAATATTCCCTGGATGATATGGAATCGCTCACCATGTATAATGGTCAGAAGAGTGAAATATTTCAGTCAGCTAAAGACTTTGCAGCAGCTTCTACTATTTATCTGCGTACCAAGCGTCCTGTTTTTGAGCATAATAAAAAAAACAACCTATTGCTGCGCTATAAAACCATGTCTATCAATTACAATGATTTTTCTTTTAGATGGGAACAAAAATTAAGTGATAAAATAAGTCTGAGCGCGAGTTCTGAATACATAAAATCTAACGGAGAATACAAATTCAGATACAAAAGAAATAATCTTGACGGAACTGTGGCTTACGATACCTCAGCCGTCAGGCACAATAGCGATATAGAAGCATTTCGTTTTGAGTCTGGTCTGTACGGGAAAATGAAGAACGGTACCTGGGATGCCAAAGTGTATTATTATGGTTCCGAAAGAGGAGCACCAGGAGCTATTGTAGAAAATAAATTTTCGGATGGTTTTAGACAGTACGACAAGAATTTTTTTGCACAGGGTACTTTTATAAAAGACCTTAGCGAAAGATATAAATTTCAGGCTAAGGCAAAATATGCCTATGATTATACCCATTATGTAGCCAGAGATACCACTAATGTGCTGGGAGAAATAGTTACCGAAGGCGCTCAATCTGACGATAGTTATTACCAACAGGAATATTATTTTTCAGCAGTTAATCTGTACAAGATTCTACCCACCTGGGACGTTTCGTTGTCGACTGATTTTCAGTATAACCGGCTTAATGCGACCAGAAAAGGGATAAAGACCCTGTTCTCTTATCCGGAGCGCTACACCGCTTTGTTCTCGTTGGCAAGTTCTTACCGACTGGATGGCTTTAAAGTTTTGGGAAGCGTTGTGGGAACACACGTGCAGGAAGAAGTGCGTTACAATGCCAAAGCTCCTGATAAAACAGAATTTACTCCGGCCATATTTTTGGGTTATACACCCTTTAAAGACTACGATTTTAATGTAAGAGCTTTTGCGAAACGTATGTTCCGAATGCCCACTTTTAATGATTTGTATTATACGATGGTCGGTTCCAGTACCTTAAGACCCGAATACATGAATCAGTACGATGTTGGATTTACCTACAACATACCATTTGAAAGCGGTTTATTAGACCAGTTTTCTCTTCAGGTCGATGGCTACTACACCAATACCAAAGATAAAATAATAGCAGCCCCAACTGGAAATTTATTCCGCTGGATGATGACGAATATTGGACAGGTGAAAGGAAAAGGAATCGAATCGGTTGTTAACATGAAAATGCATGTTAGCAATGTAAATCTGACCGCCCATTTGAGCTATACTTATTCGGAGAGTAGGGATTATACTAAGTTTGCCGGTTTAGAATTGTCGTCTTATGGAGATCAGATTCCTTACACCCCATGGCATAGCGGATCCGGAATTCTAAATGCGGATTATAAGTCATGGAATTTTAACTACAGTTTTATCTATGTTGGAAAACGATACAACGGAAATGTAAATAACATTAGAATTAATGAGGTGCAACCCTGGTATACACACGATTTATCCGTTCAGAAAATGTTTTCATTTCAGGGTCATGAAATAAAAGGGGCAATCGAATTAAACAATGCCCTCAACCAGCAGTACGAAGTAATTTACAACTATCCGATGCCGGGCCGTACACTAAAATTTATAATCAGTATTGCGTTATGAAAAAGAGAACTACCCAATTCCTGCTTACTTTATTTGTAGCCCTTCTTTTGGTTTCCTGCAGGGAAGAAGAAACTGTTTTTCCGTCCTCAGATAAAAGCGTAGCCGCGCCCAGAGGTGATGGCAACATAGAAGGATTCTATCTTTTGAACGAAGGCAATATGGGAATGAACCGTGCCAGTATTGATGTATTCAATTACAGAACTGGAAATTATACCACCGATATTTACTCAGAACGCAACCCAACAGTAGTAAAAGAACTGGGTGACGTAGGGAACGATATTAAAATTTATGGGAATAAAGTGTACGCGGTAATCAACTGTTCCAATAAAGTGGAGGTGATTGACAAATGGTCCGCAAAACGAATCAAAAAAATAGACATTCCGAATTGTCGGTATGTCACTTTTTACAAAAACAAAGCCTACGTAAGTTCGTATTCAGGTCCCGTTGCCATTGATCCAAATGCCGAAATTGGATTTGTAGCAGAAATAGATACGACTTCATTAGAAATAAAACGCAAAGTGACCGTTGGTTATCAGCCGGAACAAATGGTGGTACATAACGGAAAATTGTATGTAGCCAATTCAGGAGGTTACCGAGTGCCTAATTATGACAGAACTGTATCGGTAATCGATCTTGAAACTTTTACCGAAATAAAAAAAATAGATGTGGGGATCAATCTCCACAGCATGCAGGTAGACAGCAGGGGAGATATCTACGTAAGTTCCAGAGGCGATTATTACAACACTCCTTCTAATCTTTTTGTGATCGATACAAAAACAGACGAGAAGAAAATGCAGCTTGATATTCCGGTTTCGGCAACATGTCTCGTCGATGATTTGCTTTATTACTACAGTGTCTCATGGAGTTATCTCACCAATAGCAATAAAGTTTCCTATGGAATATTAGATACAAAGACCAAAAAAGTCATAAATAATAAAATCATTACGGATGGTACCGACAAACAGATCATGATTCCTTATGGCTTGCAGGTAAATCCCGAAACAAAAGAAATATATGTCACCGATGCCCAAAATTATGTGGTAACAGGTTATATCTACTGTTTTACTCCCGAAGGAAAATTAAAATGGAAGACTACAGCCGGAAATATTCCTGCTCATATTGCTTTTATAACTAAAAAGTGAAGAGTGAAGAGTGAGGAGTGAGGAGTAAAGAGTGAGGAGTAAAGAGTAAAGAGTAAAGAGTAAAGAGTGAAGAGTAAAGAGTAAAGAGTGAAGAGTAAAGAGTAAAGAGTAAAGAGTAAAGAGTGAAGAATTAGATGTTACGCTCACTGGAAATTTATTTTGTTGTACCTCAGTAATAATGTGTCATTAAAGAATAAAAATAAAAAAATATGAAAAGAGTCCCTTTTGCACTTTTAAAAAGTACGTTAGTATTAACCCTCTTACTGGGATTTATCTCCTGCGGAAGCGATCGGGAAGATGATTCTGGAAATGAAAATCAGGGAGAAACCCTAAAAGAATCCTATACGATCGATCGTTTTAAAGTGCTGAACATCGATCTGAAAATGTCCGCTAATTCAAAATTAACCTGGAGCATTAAAGATTCTGTCATTTCAGAAAGTCTTCAACTGGATTTTATAAGTCCGTATTTAAAGAGTTATCCCTTAACCTTAAAAGTTGAAACGAATGGAGTTGTAAAAACATATCAATCTTCTATCAATGTAACAAAAGAGGCTGGGAATTATAACAAGTACATTTCTAATGTGTTCGATTTTCGTCCCGGAGTAGGTCAGTTTACTAATGAACTTCCGCTGTATGCACCCGGAAATACCGAAAGCAATCTGATTAATGCCGCTAAGAAATCACTTGTAGGTTCAAACGCGTCAATGATTTCTTTAGGAGGGTTTGGAGGTTATGTTGTATTTGGTTTTGATCATACGATTCCAAATATGAATGGCCGCGATTTTAAAGTTATGGGAAATGCTTTTTGGGCTAACGATGCTGCTGAAGGGCGTTCAGGATCTTGCGAACCCGGAATTATTCAGGTGGCTTACGATAAAAATAAAAACGGAAAACCCGATGAAGACGAATGGTACGAAATAGCCGGAAGCGAGTATTTTAAAAACACCACCGTGAAGAATTACAGTATCACCTATTTGAAACCGGATCCTAACAAGCTGCCTGTAGCAGGTCAGGACTTTTGGCAAACGGATGTACAGTACATTAAATGGGAAGACAATCAGGGAAGTTCAGGATACAAAACTAAAAATGGATTTCATGAACAAAGCTATTACCCACTATGGATTACAGAGGCTTCCTATACGCTCAAAGGAACCAAAATTAAAGACAATTATTACGATCAAAGTGGTACAGGAAGTTATTGGGTAGGCAAAGGTTTTGATTTTGGTTATGCCGATAATGCACCAAATGGCGATGAAGGCTCTAATATTGATATTTCATGGGCCGTAGACAAAAACGGAAAATATGTAAAACTTCCGGGAATCGATTTTGTTAAAATACATACCGCAATCAATCAGGAAGCTGGCTGGCTGGGAGAAGTTTCTACAGATGTGGCCGGAGCTTATGACCTGTACCTTAAATAATAGAATTTTAAATTAAATATAATATGAAGAAAAATTACTTGTTGTTGATGTTACTTTTTGCATTTTTAATGCGTGGGCAGGTAATACCGGAGGGCAGATCCCTTTATGCTAGTAAACAAAGAACAGCAGCAAAAAATGAGGTTGGTAGAAGTGTGGGGGTTGCGGCAACTTTTGATGATATTCAGTATTGGGTAGGTACTGGTTCTAATAAGGCAGCATTTGTAGTGCAGTGGAATGATGGTAAAAATACCGATGCTTTAGTCTGGGGATTCAGATGGGATGGTAATGCGACAGGTGAAGACATGCTAAAAGCCATACTAAAAACAGATCGTCGTTTTTTCGCGCTGTTGCATAAAGGAACACAAACGGGATCTTCGGTAGGAGGATTGGGCTTTGATTTGGACGGAGTAAAAACGATCGGACTTTATAAAGGCACAGATTATGCTTATCCTCTGTATCCAACAAATGGTTTTGTGAATACGACCGCTTATGATTTTGACAGCTACACAGCAATAGATATAAACGATCATTGGCAATCCGGATGGACGAATGGAGAATGGTCCTATTGGGGAAAAAATCCTGCTGATTCTAATTTCGGGACTGTCAGCACAGGAGCGTCCACTCGTATTTTAGAGAATGGTTCCTGGGATGTTTGGAATTACGCACCGTCGAAGAATGTATTGCCTATTGCTGGAACTTTTACCCCCGTTGCACCTTATGTAGAGGCGACTGATTTTACCAACGGTTATTTTATGGTAAACGAAGACTGGTTTGGGCACACTAATGGTTCCGTGAATTTTATCAATAAGAACGGTAGCGTTAATTACCGAATTTATAGTAATGCAAACAACAATGAAACTTTTGGTGTTACGACTTGTTATGGAACAATTTACGGCGATAAATTTTATTTTATTTCAAAACAGGCTGCAAGCGGAGGAGATCAGAATTTCAGCCCCGGCGGCAGATTAGTTGTTGCCAATGCACAAAACATGAAGAAAATTGCCGGATTCGCCAATATCGGTGGAGGTGACGGACGTTCTTTTGTAGGGGTTAACGAAAATACAGGGTATATTGGTACCTCAAAGGGAATTTTTCTTTTTGATATCGCCAACTTAAAGGTAGGAACCGTCATAACAGGTACAAGCACTGTTGGACAAATAGGCAATATGATTCGTACCTCTCAGTACGTATTTGCAGTCTCACAAAATGGAGGAGTTCTGGTAATTGATCCAAACAATAATACTTTGGTTAAGACGATTACAGGAAAATTTCACTCGATCGCTCAGGCCAAAGACGGAAGTGTATGGGGAATTCAGGATCAGAAATTAATCAATATTAATACGACAGCTTTTACACTAACAGAATATGCAATTCCTACCACTAAATATTTAGGATCCTGGGGAGCGTGGAATGCGGGAAGTTTTACGTACAGCAATCAGCAGAATGCTTTGTATTGGATAAACGCTGTAAGCTCTTTTACTTCAGGAACAAAAATTGTCAAGTTTGATGTTACTTCAAAAAGCTTTAATGAGAATTTTGCAACAATTCCAGGGCAGACAGATGCTTTTAAGCAGATTCCTTATGGTGCGGCCCTGCGTATCGATCCAGTTTCAGATGAGTTGATTCTCAATACCACAGAAAACGGATTTGGAGCACATTTTCAGAAAAACTGGGTTCATACTTTTGATACTACGGGGAGCTTAACCCAGACAAAAGTTTTAGATGATTATTATTGGTTTCCGGCAATTACTGTTTTTCCGGATAAAGCAGCACCGGTAGTGAGTACCACTTTGCCTTCGGAGGTGTCCATAAAAGAACCAGCCGTAATCGATTTAAAAAGCATTGTTTCGGATGCCGATAATTTGTCGTCAGCAATTGTAAAATCAATAAAGTCAGTTAGAGATACGGAAATCGTTTCGGCAATCATAAATGTCAATGATGAATTGGTTTTGACACCAAAAGCTTTAGGGAATGCGACAGTTGTCATACGTTTTAATTCAAATGGGAAACTGGTTGAAAAATCAATTATCGTAAATACAACAAGCACTTTAGGAACCGGTGAATTCACGAAATTAGAACTGGCAGTTTATCCTAATCCTGTCTCTGACGTATTGAATATTAGAACAGAAGACGAGGTGTTAAAAGTAACTGTCTATGATATTTCGGGTAAATCAATTAACGCTCAGATCAGTAACAATCAGATTAATGTTAGCGATTTTGCCAATGGAATGTACATCATCAATATAATGACCGACAAAGCGAATTATGTTCAGAAATTTATTAAGAAGTAGGGTGTGAAATGTGAGATGTAAAATGTAAAATGTATAGATATAGCCCCTCTTACGGTTTTGTAAGAGGGTTTTTAATTTATAAGTGGTTATTTCGATAGTTGTAAAATGCACGGATAATTATAAAAACAAAAGCTGATGGTTAGAATAGCTTTTGTTTTATATCCAAAACTTAAAGAAGAGCTATAAATTCCCTTTATCAGCAAACGAATAATAACTTTCTGAGGTAATAATCAAATGATCAATTACAGCGATGTCTAAAAGAGAGCCGGCATCTCTGGCTTTTTGGGTAATCAATTTGTCGGCGAGAGAAGGCAGTGTTTTGCCCGAAGGATGATTGTGTATCATGATAAGAGCCGAAGCATTTGCTTTGAGCGCTGCGGCAAAAACTAGCCTAAGATCTATCGAAGCTCCCGATATTCCTCCCGAAGCCACTTGGTAAACTCCCAGTACTTTGTTGGACTGATTGAGAAGCAGAATTTTAAACTGTTCAAAAAAGTCTATTGTATTCAGATTCCAGATTTCCATGGCTACTTTATATGCAGTGGCAGAAGAGGTGATATGAGGACGTTGTGAGGCTTTTATCTTGGTTTTATAAATCAGTTCAATTTCTGATGGGATTTTCCAGTTCTTTTCTTTTTTTACAGTTTTCATCAAGCTGATATTGTTTTCATTGAAGTAACAAAGGTCTTAATTTTTTGTTTGTAAAATAACCGCATATAATAAGCAACGGTGTTAAATTATTTGATGTTTAAAACAATTAAAAGGGTGTAGAAAAGATTTAGTAGTTAGGATTATATAAGTTAAAGGATTTAAAAAAGCTGCATTCAAAAGCAAAATTTTGAATACAGCTTTTTTAAATTTTATAATAAAGATAAAATTCCTTTAAATTCGCTATTTAAGCGAAGTCAGATAAAACTCCGGGAATGTTTTTACGGGGGTGTTGGTGGCGATGTCAAATGCTATGTGGGTGCACATTCCCGCTACCAGCCATGATGCAATAGGGAGTTGGGGAGGAGAGAGGTTCTTGTTTTCCTTTTTGTATTTGTCCAGTATTTCTTCGAGCCACTTTTGCGGATTTTCCCAGTACCTCATATATTCTAAAACATAGTCGACCACATTGACTTCACTAAATTTTTCATTTGGCTTTTTTAAAACTTCTAAACCTTCATCCTCTGAAATGACTAACACCAATGCGCCCCATCCGAGGTTGTAGGGATGTAAAACCGGAATGTTTTTTTGCTGACAAATTGAATCGAATATAAGCGGAACATCAGAAGTAAAATCCAGTGCGTTGATCGCAATTTTATGATCGGTTATGTAATCGCCAACATTTTCGGGTGTTAAAAAGCAGTTATGAATCGTGATTTTTGCCTGACTGTTGATCGATAATAATCGTTCTTTAAGTGCCTCTACTTTGGGTTGTGCAATATTGTTTTCGGTATAATTTTGTCGGTTTAAATTGGACAATTCGACAACATCACCATCGATAATGGTCAGGGTTTCAAAACCTAATCGCAATAAACATTCAGCAATAGCGCTTCCTATACCTGCTCCGCCTAATAATATCGGAGTGTTTTTTATTAATTCCTGTTCTTCCGGGCTAATATAAAGTCTATTTCTGATATGCCTTTGTTCCATACTTATTTTTTAGAAGTTAAAAATTTGTTCTTTTGACAGAGATAAAAGGGAGTAACAGGAATCCTTAGAGTTTATCAAAACTGTTAATTTATGAATCTGCATCAAAGCTAAATTATCGAAAATAATATTAATATTTAGGTACAAAAAAATAATAATTATAGTTTTAAAATGTGTTCGTACACTTCAACTCCGTGTGGGAAATTGTAATAAAATTTCTGTTTTGTAGTTTGATGATCTGTAATAATAAAAAAAGGAGATACCTGAATATCTCCCTTTGTTGTGGCCTTAACCACAGACCACGATTGTGCACAACGTTTAAAAAATGCACAGATGTAAAAAAATGGTACTTTTATTTTTGAAATTTAGCAATACCGGATTTCAGCCATTGCTCATATTCAGTAATGTCAGGAGTATATCCTGCAGGTTTGCTCAGCTTTTGCTCATTCGTATCTAATAAAATATAGTAAGGCTGTGCATTTGCTTTGTAGCGTGTAATTTGAAAATCACTCCATTTATTTCCTATGGTTGTAATCTTTTTGCCGGTTTCTTTAGATACATATTGTTCTTCAAGAGGTAATTCTCTTTTGTCGTCAACATATAAAGAAATTAGGACGACTTCATTGTTTAAGATGGACAAAATACGAGGATCAGACCATACATAATCTTCCATTTTTCGGCAATTCACACAGGCAAATCCGGTAAAATCTAAAAGGATAGGTTTGTTTACACTTTTGGCGTAGGCCAGTCCTTTTTTATAATCCGTGAAAGCCATGATGTCATGAGGACCATTATGAGCTCCGTCTGGTAATGCTTTCTCAGCGGATGAGGTGTTTTTACCGGATCCGCCTACGCCATACGGAGATTCGCTATAGGTCATTGGAGGAGGGAATCCGCTAATTATTTTCAAAGGAGCGCCCCACAATCCGGGAATCAGATAAATGGTAAATGTCAATACGATTAATCCAACACCTAAACGGCCTACCGAAATGGATGATGTAGGAGAATCATGTGGCAAGGTTATTTTTCCAAATAAATAGAAAGCCAGCGTACCAAATATAGCGATCCAAATGGCCAGGAAGATTTCTCTTTCAAACCAGTGCAGCTGTAGCACTAAATCGGCATTAGATAAAAATTTAAATGCCAAAGCCAATTCCAGAAAGCCTAGAAACACTTTTACGGTATTGAGCCAGCCACCAGATTTTGGCAATGTATTTAACCAGCCCGGGAACATGGCAAAAAGCATAAAAGGTAATGCCAAAGCCGATGAGAAACCTAACATTCCCACAATTGGTGCAATTCCACCTTTAGAAGCTGCTTCGACCAATAGAGTTCCTATAATTGGTCCCGTGCAGGAAAAAGAAACAATTGCCAGAGCCAATGCCATAAATACGATTCCAATGATCCCGGCTTTATCTGCCTGCTGATCTACTTTATTGGCCCACGAATTGGGCAACATGATTTCGAAAGCGCCTAAAAAAGAAGAAGCGAATACGACAAGTAAGACAAAAAAGATAATATTAAACCATACGTTGGTCGACAAAGCGTTTAGGGCATCGGCACCAAAAATTAGCGTAATTACAGTTCCTAGAAATACATAAATAAGGATGATTGAAATTCCGTAAATAATAGCATTTTTAATTCCCTTAGCTTTCGTTTTACTTTGTTTGGTAAAGAAACTCACTGTCATGGGAATCATAGGAAACACACAAGGGGTAAGCAGTGCGGCAAAACCGGATAAGAACGCAATAATGAAAATCATGTACAAACTGGAATCCGTTTTTTCAGATTCCGTTTGTTTTTCTATGGTGGGATTTACTGTTGTTTTCTCAGTTTTTTCGTTTGTAATATCGGCAGCCTGTATTTCTGTTGCTTCAAGCGTTTTAAGATTAAACTCAAAGTACTTGGTTTCGCTAATACAATTCTCTTTACATACCTGATAAGAAAGCTCTACTTGTATGACTTCTTTTTTCGGATTGGTTTGTTTGATTAATTGGGTAAAAACAGCTTTGTCCGAGAAGAAGATTTCATCTACGCCAAAGATTTCATTGAACTCTCGCTTGGTTTCGCTTTCAGTTGCTTTTCCAACGAGTTCATAATTGTTTTTTATATCATGAAAGAGGAATTCGGCAGGAAGAGGCCCATCTTCAGGAGTGAATTGTGAGTATACATGCCAGTCTTTTTCAATTGTTCCTTTAAAAGAAAGCTGATATTCCGAGTTGGATTTTTTCTCGATCGAAGCTTCCCATTTCACAGGATTTATAATCTGTGCCTGTATTTTGGCAAAAGCCAGAAACAGGAATAATAAATAAATTATTTTTTTCATTTTATAGGTTTAATCAGAACGATTTGTTCCGGTTGTAATGGGATTTATTTACTTCGTTACATTGAAAAAAGTATATTCCAGTTTCAGAAAAATACCATCGGTTGCCATACGCTGCATAGAACTGTACAACTCTTTTTTGTAAGCCAAGTCAATTCTCGCCTGACTGTTGATGATAAACTGAATCGAAGGAACTACATCCAGGTATGATCTACCGTTTTCGGTTATGGTTTGTCCTGTAAATTCCAACATGGCATTAATGTTTGTTTGCTTGTAACTCGTATATTTTTTAGGATGCATCAATTTACCTACAGAGAAGGTGTAGTTTATGGCATTTTTACCCAGCATATCCGGAAAACTGTAATCGGCATTGTTTAATGCACGTACATAACTTACGGAAGAACTTAGGGCTACTTTATGAATTAACTGAGTGGCTACCAAACCGGCTTCGTAACCCGAATTTCCGTTAGCTAAGTCTATCGCTTCCTGATTAAAATAGGAGTTATTGTAACTGTATCGCCCAAAGGCAGCCATCCTAAAATGACTTTGTAAATCGTCTACAGAAAAGAATCTGTATTTTGCATAGAAACCACCACCTTTTAGTCCCAGTCCGTTATCCTGATTGCTTAAAAAAGCTGAGGTACGAACCATCAAATTTTTATTTACTCCCCAGGTAACTTCCGGGGTTAAATTGTACATGGAACCGCTTTCAAGTTTCTTTTCCATTAAGGATTGTCCAACACGAACTCCAATAGAACCCGCCGGAGCATTACTGGCGGGTTCGGTTACTACAAATAATTCTTGTGCGTTTATTTGGTAAGAAACAAGGAATAAGAAGATTATTGATAGATATTTCATTTTTAAAGGGCTTTTAAATAATAATCATTCTCATTTTCTGTAGCATACTCAGGATATTTCGCGTACGATTTAAGGAGTTTTTTATACTCTTTTTGAGTTACGAAACCTTTGTCCAAAACTCTGTATTTGGCTTCTGCATGTGCTACAGGTTTTTTTATATCGATAAAAGTATAAGTGGCTTCATCGACTTTCAGCGTTGTATTATCCTCAATTTTATCTACATGAAACTTTGCCGTTAAAACCATAGAACCCACAAAGAAACCGGCTTTTTCGACTGCTTTTTTCAATACTTTAGGTTCCAGTGAATTATCTTTTTTGAAATAAACGGTAAACGTATTTGTGTTTAAGTCAGTGCCAATGCTATCTACTTCTGTAAAAGATTTTAATTGTTTGTTTATGGCATTCGAACACATAGAACAGGTTAATCCTGTAGCCATTATTTCGGCTTTTGTAATTTGAGAATACGATTTTACACCTGCTAATAAGAAAATAAGTGTAAGGGCTATGAATTTTATATGTAAGGTTTTCATTTTATTTGTTGTTTTTTTTGATTTGAGCAATTATTTGAGCTTCTGTTGGATTTATGGCAATCAGTTTTCCTGATGCATCAAAAAGAAAAGTAGAAGGCAGGGCATCAACTCCAAAAGTGATGGCCGTTTTGGCATCAAAACCTTTCGGATCAATTAATTGCTGGTGCTTCATTTTATCTTTTTCAATGGCCTTTAACCATTTTGTTTTGTCGTTGTCTATCGATATTCCTACGATTTCAAAATTTTGACCTTTGTACTGATTGTACATTTTAACCAAATTTTTATTAGCCAGTCGACAAGGAGCGCACCACGAAGCCCAGAAGTCTACTAAGACTGTTTTGCCTTTAAAAGAATTTAGTTTAACTACAGCATTCTTGTTGTTTTGAAGCTGAACATCCGGAAAATGATCTCCTACTTTTATTTGTGCATTTGTTATAGAAACAGTTGCAATAAGCGTGAATAAGGTGATTATATTTTTTATTTTCAACATGATATTTTTTTTAATAGTTGTTCGTAATGAGGTTTTAAGTACCTGCATTACGAACAAATTGGTTTTAATGATGTGATGATGAATTGTTTTGTTTTTTATCGCTTGCCTCTCTATCGTATTGGCAACAGCCGTGCAATTCATCATAGACAGCATTTGATGCAGTAAATTTTTCATTATCATATCCTGCATCCGCAACACGTTTTAGAATAGCATCAAGATTTGTTTTCTGAGCATCATAAGTAATAGTAGCCATTTTAGTGGTTTCATTCCAGGTTACTTTTGCTTCTTTATTGACGTTTGCTGCAGTTTCGATAACTTTTTTGCACATACTGCAGTTACCGCTTATTTTTACCTTTTCGGTTGTTTTATTTTTGATTTGAGCGCTGGCGAAAGTAACTGATAGCAATAGAGACATTGCCATCAATAATTTTGTTATTGAGTTCATTGTATGTAATTTTTTTTGGATGAATTAATCCTAAAGTATAGCAGAAACGATAGCAAATACAGCTATTTCTGATACAGATTGGGATTAAAAAATAGTTTTGAATGTGGACTTTAAAAAAGCCCTTTGGATAAGACAGACCTAGGGCTGTCAGGAAAAGAAATCTAGCTTATCTTAGGTGGAAGCCAGATCGAACGGAAATCTGAAGAAATAAAGATTTCTGAATAAAAGTAAGTTTGTTTTTTTTCAGAAAAAACAAAAAGAGAATGGTTTTCTACATGAAAGATTGCCATTGGCGAGAATCCACAGCTACTGGTTGGCGTACAGGAATTTCCCATACAGCTCTTATCGCAGCCATGTTTTTTGTCTTTCGTATCTTTTTTGCTACAGCAGTCTTTTGCCGTAGATTCTTTTTTACAACATGACATTTCTTTTTTTGTTCCATGTGCATAAGTAAACGTTGGTCCCATAAGGAAACCAAGCGTAACGAATAGCAGTATGTAGAACTTTTTTGTCATAGTTGACGACAAAGATATTTTTATTTGACGGGTTAGCTTGTTAATTTTTTTGTAAATAATTTAGAAAAAACATAAGATGGTAGGGTTTTCTCTTTTGATGTTCATATAGTTTGATGCACCAATTCTAATTAATGTTTTGCAATTCAGGCAGAATGAATACCTGACATTAAATAGCAAAACATTAATTAGAACTAAAAACCAGCAGTTGAAATCTGATCGGTACATCAAAGTTTTTGTAAAATAAGAAGTCGTTTGTAATTTGGGGCTTACTTTATCGAAGATTGATATTGACTGTACTTCCTTCTTCAATAACTGTTTTGGTTATTATTTTTTTGCCTTCAGAGACCGTTATTTTTAGTTTTTTATCAATTCTCTCAACGGTGATGTCAAAATCTTTTTCGAATGCGTTGATATGGCGCATTTTCATAATGGACCAGGATTTAGGAAGACGTGGTGTGAAGTCAAAACGGTGCAGATCTGTTGGTCGGATACCAAATAATCCTTCTGTAAAAATTCTGCAGTACAAACCGCTTTCTGCCGAAAGGTGACGCTGATCGCCTTCCGGATAGGCTTCTACAGGATACGGAACATGATCTCCCAGTAAACGACGGTTGGAATAATAATGTAAAAAATCCAGGGCTTTATCTGTTTCTCCGGCAGCCAGAACTCCTCGTAAGGCATATAAAGTCGAACGATCCCAGAAAATTTTATCACCGGCTACGCTGGCAAGGCCATCTTTGGTCCATAATCGTGGCGAGAATAGGGCGTTTATAGTTCCTTCTTTTCTATCGTACATACCCATTGTGAGCGGTGTACAGATCCAGGCTCTTAAAACATCATTTTCTTTGTAGTATTTATAGGTTTCAAAACCTTCGACTTTAGCCCCGAAATACTTCTCAATAGCTGCTTTTAATTTTTCAGCCTCTGCTTTGTAGGTTTTCAGTTGCGCTTCGTTTTTTCCTAAAGCCTTACCTAGATAAACGGCAGAATTCAAAGCATCATAATACAAAGATGAGGTGTTGAGATTGGCTTTTCCGGCAGGAAGACGCCCCTCGAGCTCATCAGAATCTGAAGTGACTACGCCATCAGAATTTAGTTTTCTATGACAATATTCCAGACACCATTCAATCAAAGGCCATAATTGTTTGGCTTCATCTGTATTTCCTCTCGAAAGAGCATAGCGTGCAGCTCCGTAAGCAATCATAGCTCCGTCGCCACGATCACCGGCTCCGGCCCAGATATCAGTTCCTTCGGCAATAATCGAACTCGGAATGGGTTTGTACTCTTTGTTCATGAATTTTGCAAATTGCAGATAAGCATTTAATGAGGCCTGATTGCCATATTCATATCCTAAAAAAGGAAAGAAAGGACCGATATATTCTGCCTGATCATTTGCCCAAATGGCCGCATAATAAGATTCCCCTCCCGGACCGTGCATAGGACCACCTTTGGTTTCAAAAATACTCTCTGAAGCTCTGATTTTGGCAAAAGCAAATTCTGTATTCAAAACCTGATCGGGTGTTTCTAAGATCAGTTTACTCCATATTTCATTGGTAAATTGAATGCGTTTGTTTTTTTCTTCGTCAATATTAGCAACAGGAGCTTCGTCGTTTGCTTTGACACCCGAGTAGAAAACAGAAAAACTAACGGTTTCATTTGTTTTAAGAGTATAGTTTCCCGAGTTAGAAAGATCTACATGCAGAGCATAACTGCCTTCCGTTCCTTTTGCCGGATCTGTGGTATAAACCGCATTCGATTTTGGAATTTCTACGACACAGTTTTTATCAGAGATGTTTTTTAGGGTATAAATTTCACAATACCCTGCCAAAGTGGTTGATGGGAAAAATTGTCTGGTTAATTCAAGTGTATTGCCGGTTTTACTCTTAACAAGCAATGTTCCGTTAAGGGTTAGCGAAACCACTTTTTCTGCTGCAATAGGCTTATAATTCACGGTTACCAGATTAAAACCATCCTGTGCAAATTGGCGTGTTAAGCTGGCATGGGTATTGTTCGGAATTGTTCTGAGCATTGGCCAGACCAAACTGCGGGTAGCGTGGAAAGAACCATCAACCGCAACACCGTATCTTAGAACGCAGGAAACTTTTTTACCGCTCATTTCAATATGATCTTCGTGCGGAATGTTGTTGTTTATTTGCCAGGAAATAGAACCATCCTGATCGATTAGCCAGCGACGGTCTTCTTGCGAAAATGCTCTGCTTGTCATGAAGCAAAAAGCGACAATGGCAAATAAAAGGTGTTTTCGTCTTTTTTGAAAGGATCTCATCATTTAGTTTATTTTGAAATTAAGGTTTTTCGTGCGTTGTTTTTATAAGGTGTAAAATTTAATTTAAACACTTAGAAACATAGTATTTATTTTTAATTAAAAGAGTATTTAAAGAAATACATTTCTTTCACATAGTTAATCTATCTGTATTTTTAATTAAGTAAAACGTCTTTCTTCGGGTGTTAAAATCTATGTTTCTATGTGTTTTAAAATAACTACCGCCAGCAGCTTATTATTTATCGTATTAGTAGTATTTGTTTGTGTTGTTTGTCAGATAAATTTTTTAGTTGTTTTATTATTATTTTAAAGATGCAGTCGCTTTTTGTCCTGAATCTAGCGGGACATCAACAAATGTATAGGAATTTCCGTTATCATCTTTTTTGTGGCTGGCGGTAATTTTTTTATTGTTCAGAAGTATCGTTTCGTAATTTCAGGAAAACATAATTCGCGATTGAGTGGGGAGCTTTCTATTTTCTATTTGGATTGGTTTTACCATTAGGAGTACAATTTTAAAAGCAAACCCACACAATTTGCAGAGTGGGTTTGCAGCATTATCAGCTTTTTCGATCGACTATAACCATGACACTGATAATTTATTAAAATGCTTTAATTCCTTTACCTAATATTTTTTAACACATAGAAATATAAATTTTGTATTCTTTTTTACGAAGAGTGAAACCTATGTTTCTATGTGTTTAATTAAACTTTTATAAATTATATTTAGAGAGATGCTGTAATCACAAAATCTAATTATAACCCGGGTTTTGAGTTAGATTTGTTCGGTTTGTTTCATCCCTCGGAATTGGTAATAAGTAATGCTGAGGTTTAAAAAAACGATCCTGTACTTTTGTATAAGTATAGGTTTTTGACCCGTCGCCATTTTTGGTAATTACGACTCCCATCAAAGGTTTATTTTCTGTCTGCTCGGCAATTTTCCAACGACGAACATCGTAATAGCGAAATCCTTCCAGACATAATTCAACCTGTCTTTCATTGCGAATTTTGTTCTCTAAAGTTGTTCCGGTCAAACCTGTCAACGGATTTGTTATTCCGGCACGCTGTCTGATTGCATTTAAGTATTGTATTGCCGTACCTTCATTGCCCAGTTTGAATTGCGCTTCAGCATAATTCAGATAAATTTCACCTAAGCGGGAAATAATCCAGGATTTGTTTGTTTGTGTTTCGTTATTGTAATTGTATGTGGTGTCACAATATTTACGAAACGTGTAACGCGTTTTACTGGCATTCCAGGTATCCCAACCTTGAGGAGAATCTAATCCGCCTTCATAAAACTCGGCTTTATTTGAACTTCCGACATCATAACGATCTTTGAAAAATTCAGGTTTTCCATAAGCACGTCCGTCGTACACAATGTTTTTGTAAAAACGGGGATCTCTGTTTACATAAGGTTTTTGAGGATTATAACCGGATGATGGATCGGTAATGTCTTTTCCATCGGCAGTTCCGTAAGCGTCAATATGACTCTGGCTTGGCGCAAAATTGGCCCAACCGTGAAAACCACTCGGAGAATTAAACATTTCGACACCATTAAAAGCACTCCATTGTGGATCTTTGCTGGACAAACGAGAGCAGATAATCTCTGAATTATTAGTTGTAAAAAGATCTTCATACTTTTTATCATAAAGTTGATAGATGTTTAAGTCAATAACAGCTTTTGCCGCATCTGATGCTTTTTTCCATTTAGAAAGATCATTAGTAGTATTCCATTGCGGACTTGCAGCATAAAGCAATACTCTTGATTTAATAGCAAGTGCGGCACCTTTTGTAATTCTTCCAAGACTTGAAGTAGCTAATGGTAATAGTTCAGCAGATTTGTCTAATTCGGTAACGATAAAATCAACACATTGCTCATAGGTACTGCGATCCACTTTAAAATTACTGTTTAAATCAAAAGGAGTTGTAATCAACGGAACTCCGCCATAATCGCTTGTTAGTTTAAAATAAGCGTAAGCTCTTAAAAAAGTCACTTCTCCTTTTAATCTGTTGCGGGCAGCTTCGTCACCCGGAACGATATCAATTCGGGACAAAAAGATATTACAGTTTTGAATTGTAGCATAGGTAGGTTTCCAGATATCAAAATCACTTGCATTATCGGGTGTCAGCGCTCCTGAATTTAGGTTCCAGATGTCATAATCGTTAAAATTATTAAAAGCTTCGTCACAGGCAGTCGACAAAATCCAGCTGCGGTTTGTTTTGTCGTTCCAGTTGTGTTGCGTGCTCGGTAAAACATTGTACAGATTGTTTGCAAAAGCTTCAGCAAGTTTCAGATCATTCCAAACCGTTGCATCGGTATACGAATCCAAAGGTACTTTGTCCAGCGGATCTTCACTGCAGGAAGTAAAAGAGGCGATTGTGATAAAAAAAGAGGCAAGGATAAGCGTCTTCTTTTTTATAGTGATTAGTGTATTGGTTTTATAATTTTTCATGTCTAGATATTTTTTTTGTTGCACCATTATAATTCAATAGTTACACCGACTCTGTAGATACGGGTTTGAGGATAATTGATTCCTGTTGTATTGTTTGTTTCAGGATCAAGATTGTACTTTTTCATGTGATCGATAGAAAACAAATTAGTTCCTCCCGCATAAATTCTCATATTCAATACACCAAATCTGGAAAGTGCATTTTGAGGCAAAACATAGGATACTTCTAAGGATTTTAATCGAAAGAAAGAGGCATCTCTCAGCCAAAAATCGGCCGGAATATTATTTTTATTATCAGAGTCATTAAATGCTATAGGATATTTAGAATTCGGATTGTCTGCTGTATATCTGTCATTGTACAACCATGTTGGCGGTGCTACGATTGCTCCTTGTCCTTGTGGAAGAATCATTTGTTTGGCCTTTGATTGCCCTGTCCACAGTAAATCAATAGAAAAACCTTTATACTCTGCTCTCATCGGAATACCGTAAGCAATTTTTGGCGTAGCCGATTGAGGAATTCTAACTTTATCATTTGAAGTTATATTACCATCACCATCTGTATCTTTTACCCAAATATCCCCCGGTTTTGCACCTTCAAAATGAGCAGAATTGTCCACATCTGCCTGAGTGCGATAAATTCCGTTTGTTTGGTAAACTAACCAGGAATCGATTGCTTTTCCGGTTGATTTTTGCCATTCAGGAATGTTCGAAGCCTCGTCACGAAACAGTACTTCACTTTGTGCATAGGTAAGATTAAAACCAACACTGTATTTGAATGGATTACTTGTGTCTGCATAATTTAGAGACCAGTCAACACCTCTGTTAACCGTTTCTCCGATATTTTCTTTAGGAAGCGCTAATCCGGTGTATAAAGGCACAGACGCATTTCTAGCTGTTAAAATATCAGATCTTTTGTTACTGAAATAGTCAAATGTGGCTGTTAATTTGTTGTTTAAGAATCCAAAGTCAAGACCAATGTTTGTAGAGTGCTGTACTTCCCACGTAATATTAGGGTTAGGTGTAGCCGAAAGATAGATGCTGTTGTTTAAGGTATAATCTGAACCAAAATAGCTATAATTCTGCTGGTTTGTAGTTAATTGATATCTTGTTAAGAAAAGATACTGGTTCGGATAAAACACACCGTTAATCCATTCACCCAAATCATCATTACCCATTTTTCCCCAGGAAGCTCTTAATTTAAGCTGATCGATCGCTTTGATATTGTTTTTAAAAAAAGGTTCTTCAGATATTTTCCAGCCTGCTGAAATGGCAGGGAATAATCCCCAACGGGTTGCAGAAGGGAAGTTGAAAGATCCGTTGTAACGAGAAGAAATTTCAGCAAAATATTTATTGTCATAATTATAAGCAATACGACCTAAGTAACTTTCTCTTCCATCCTGATAAGCACTTCCGGTTGCATTTTGTCCTTTGGTACCTCCTGTAAAAATTTGATCTAATTGATCACTTAACAAGTCTCTTCTATAAGCAATTGTTTCGGTCTTGTCAGTAGTAGTTTGCTCGTATCCCACAAATGCATTAAAAGCATGTTTGTTGAATTTACGATCGTAAGCTAACTTTAAGAAGTAAGTATTTTGATTCGTAATTTGCTCGTTTTGCAATACACTCGTTATACTTGTACTGTTTTTTATGTTGTTGTAACTGTCATTTGTCTTATCGTAAGAATAAGCATCCCATGGTTTGGTGAACTTTTTCTGACTGCGAACATTGTAGTCAAAGGCAGCATAACCGTTCAAAGAAAGTCCTTCCGTAATCTTTGGCAATTTTAGGTCAAATCCTATTTTTGGGTTTACGATTAAGTTTATTACTTTGTCATAACCCGCCGCCGAAGAAGACATTAAGATTGGGTTTCTTCCGTTTGCAATTCCTGAAGATGGCAAACCATTTTTCCAGTAAGCCGGAATAAAAGGGTACATACTTACCGTTTCGTGCATGATGCTTCCAATACTGACTGCCGGGTAATTTCGATCCTCTTTGCGGGTTGCAATATCCAGGTTAACTTTTAAATTGGAAGAGATATTAACATCAATATTTGATCTTAAGTTAAACTGTTTGTATCTTTCGTCACTGTTTCTAAGGTTACTTTCCTGATTTAAATACTGACCAGAAAAGAAATACTTTACCTGTTCATTACCTCCATTTACAGAAAGAGAAACGTTTGCCTGAGGAGCATCCTTGCGATACACCTGTTTTAGCCAGTTTGTACTCGTGTAATTCGGATCGTTGCCTGCCTTATATTTGTCTATATCGGATTGCGTATAAGGAAATGTTGTTCCTTTATGAGCATTTAATTCGTTGTAGTAAGTCATGTATTGCCAGGAGTTAACCCTTTGATCCATTCTTGTTAATTGTTGAATACCGTAAGAACCATCAATTTTAATCGTTGGTTTTCCAACTTTACCTCTTTTAGTGGTAACAAGAATTACTCCATTGGCAGAACGAACTCCATAGATTGCAGCCGATGCGTCTTTCAAGATAGTAACCGATTCAATATCATCGGGATTGATTCTGTTCAGATCACGATCCGGAATACCATCTACAACTACAAGTGGACTGGTACCTCCTCCAAAGGAATTAAATCCTCGAATCAAAAGGCTGGAACTGTCATCACCTGGTCTTCCCGAACGATTGTTGGCAATTACTCCCGACACACGTCCGGCAAGACCGTTTGAAACGTTTGCGGAAGCATTTTGTGTCAGAGCCGATCCCTTAATAGAAGCAATTGCTCCGGTTGTAGTACCTTTTTTCTGGGTCCCGTATCCTACAACAACTACTTCATTTAAAGTTTGATTTTGTTCTTCAAGTTGAATATTTGAGGCATTAGCTGCGCTAACTTCTTTTGTTACAAAACCGGTAAATGAAATAACCAGTATGCTGTTAGAATCCGGAACGTCTATTGAAAAATTACCGTCGAAATCTGTAGTTACGCCAGTTTGGGTTCCTTTTATCGTAATGTTAACCCCCGGTAATGGCTCCCCTTTTGTACCGGTTACTTTTCCTTTAATTGTTTTTTGTTCTGTGAATAAAAGAGCTAAACTGTTGGTTGTGTTTAGTCCGGCAATAGCTAATTTTCTGTTGGTTGCATTACCCTGAATAAGTGGAGTGCAATTAAACTTTGAAGAAAATTTGGTTTCTTTAGATTCCGCCGCAGTCGAAACCTGTAAGGTCATAGCGAATAGAAATCCCGATGTTAGTTTGGTAACCTTCCAGATCTCAGTGGTAAGCCAATCGGTTTTTGGCTTGTCTTTGGTTAATAATTTCATGGTTTTCTTGGTGGTTTTTTGGTTAGTAATGAGTTCTCTAATTTGCACTATCCGATCACTTTCTTTTCTTTTTAAAAACGAACAAGATGCGTGGAGTACTTGTTGTCTGTTTGTGAAAAAGAGAGCAATGTGAAAATCAAAAGTATAAATGTTCGATACTTTTACATACCAGTACCTACCAGTTTTTTTGCGATATGTTTATAAAAATGTTTTAAAATAAATTAATATGAAAAGTAAAGTGGGTAATATATGAATATAAAGCATAAAATTTAGAACCATTTGTGATCGAGGAATTTCCTTGTTTTTATTGCTCCTGTGGTGACTGGATTGTCCTGCAACAAGAAAAAAAGAGGTGGTTTTCAGGATAAATTAAAAAGTAAGGAATATCTGATATGAAATATTAAAATGCTCTTGTTATAAAGCCCTTTTCCGGATTTGTGAAAGAGTAATTTTTAAGGCCAAAAAAGTTTATTTTCTTTTAGAAAGTTTTAAAATGATATTGCATTAGATTTTTTGCTTTAATGATAAGATTAACCTTTTTGACAGTCAAAAGTGGATAATATAGTATTAGAATTAAAAATTTAATATTATTTGAACAAACTACTTTTTACAATGCACCGAAATAAACTGGTAGGTACTGGTATGGAGAAACGTGTTATTATTATACTTTTGGAACTCATTTTTAATAAATGAGTGGTGCAATTAGAAAGCACTAGTTCACAATAAGGATCTCAGGATGAAAAGGAGTGAAGGGGGATTACCAACAAATTTTGCAAATCATAAATAAGAAAGAACCACTTACTATTAGCAAACAATTTTATGAAAAAACTATTATTTCTATTAGCTCTTACAATCTTTTTTTGTAGAGCTAACGCGCAAGAGGGACAAATCCAGATCGAGACCCAAAATACAGCTTTGATCTTAAAAGTGGGAAAGAATGGCTTACTTTATCAGTCCTATTTAGGAACGAAACTCAAAGATAACTCAGGATATGCTGTAGTTTCAAAAGAGACTGCAAAGACGTTTGTAATAAACGATGGAAATCCTTTGGTTAATTTAAGGCATCAGGCTTATCCAACCTACGGAACAGAAAACTTGTTTGAGCCAGCAATTAGAATGACTCATAATGACGGAAACCCCTCTTTGGAATTAAATTATGTAAGTCATAGTTCGCAAAAAATAGATGCCAATACTACCGAAACGATTATAAAACTTAAAGATCCGGCATATCCCGTAGAAGTTACGCTGCATTATAAAGCATTTTTTAATGAAAATACAATTGAGCAGTGGACGGAAATTGTGCATCACGAAAAAAAGCCGGTCATGTTATACAATTATGCGTCATCGATGCTGCATTTTGATGCCGATAAGTATTGGTTGACCCAATTTCACGGAGACTGGGCCAAAGAAGCCCGTATACAGGAAAGCGAATTAACAAGTGGTACTAAAGTAATTGACTCAAAATTAGGAGTTCGTACCGACATGTACCAAACGCCGGTTTTCTTTTTGTCTCTTAATTCCAAAGCCAATGAAAATTCGGGTGAACTTGTAGCCGGGACAATTGCCTGGTCGGGAAATTTTAAGTTTGCTTTTGAATTGGATAATAAAAATTCGCTTCGAATCAGTTCAGGAATGAATCCATTTGCCTCCGAATATAATCTTCAGCCCGAAAAAGTATTTACAACTCCTTCTTTTATCTATACTTTCTCAAATAAAGGAAAAGGGCAGGCGAGTAGAAACTTGCATTCATGGGCTAAAAAATACGGGGTCAAAGATGGCGAAAAATCACGTTTGACCTTATTGAACAATTGGGAAACTACTTTTTTCAATTTTGACGAAAAGAAATTGACAGACATGTTTGCCGATTCCAAAACTTTAGGCGTTGATATGTTTTTATTGGATGATGGCTGGTTTGGAAATAAATATCCGAGAAGTGGTGACAAATCAGGTCTTGGAGACTGGCAGGCTACTAAAACAAAATTGCCAAATGGTATAGGTTTCCTCATGCAGGAAGCAGAAAAAACAGGAGTGAAATTCGGAATCTGGATAGAGCCCGAAATGGTTAATCCTAAAAGTGAATTGTATGAAAAACATCCGGATTGGGTGTTGAAATTGCCTAACAGACCTGAAAGTTATTACCGTACGCAATTGGTTTTGGACTTATGCAATCCGCAAGTACAGGATTTTGTATTCAAAACCGTAGATGATATTATGCAGACAAATTCAGGAGTAGCTTTTTTTAAGTGGGATTGCAACCGAATGATGACCAATGCATATTCGACCTATTTAAAAAACCAGCAATCACATTTATTTATTGAGTATACGCAAGGCCTCTATAAAGTTTTGGACCGAATTAAAACGAAATACCCAAATTTACCGATGATGCTTTGCGCCGGAGGTGGAGGCAGAACTGATTACGGATTGTTGAAGTACTTTACGGAGTTCTGGGCAAGTGATAATACTGATCCTTTTAATAGAGTATTTATACAATGGGGCTATTCACAGTTTTTTCCGGCTTTCTCGATTTGTAATCACGTAACATCATGGGGAAATCAATCGATTAAATTCAAAACCGATGTAGCGATGATGGGTAAGCTGGGCTTTGATATTAATGTGAAAGAACTCAAAGAAAAAGAATTGAAGTATTGTCAGGACGCAGTGGCCAACTATAAACGACTGAGCCCGGTAATCTGGCATGGCGATCTGTACCGAATCATTTCTCCTTATGACGAAAGTCGTGCCGTATTAATGTATGTGAACGAGTCAAAAAGTAAGGCTGTATTGTTTTCGTACACTCTACATCCACTTTACGATCCGCAATATAATTCCGTTCGTTTTCAGGGCTTAGATCCAAATAAAACCTACAAAGTGGAAGAAATCAATCTAATGGCCGAAGCAAAGAAATCTTTGGATGAATCCGGAGAATCTTTTAAAGGAGATTACTTAATGAATGTGGGATTACGAGTTTCCTCTTCTAAAGTTGAAACAAGCGTTGTCCTTGAAATTACCGAATTATAGTTGAATTAGTCTCTATAAACAAAAAGCCTTTCAATGGAGCGTATCCCACTTTGAAGGGCTTTTTTAGTATTTATAATTTTGATTTTTTTAGTATTTTATCAAATATTTCTGTTAATGCATCTTCCATAATTTTGGCTGTATTTTCACCACTTTGATTTGTAATAATAAATGCACCTAAGTCATATTTTGGAATAATGTAGATATAACATTGAGATCGCGGTACTCCACCGTGATGCAGGAAAAAGGTTCCCAGTTTTTTGTCATCAGTAGCTATGTTCCAAAAATATCCGATACTAAATTCATTGTCAAATTTGACTATTGTTTGATGTGATTTGGCAACAATTTTATTGTTTTTCAATTGAAATGCAACATACTTCATCATGTCCGGAATCGTAGATTTTATGTTACCGGACGCACCCCAGGGGAGTTTTGGCATCGGAGTGGTAATTACACTATTGTCACTGTGATAGCCTACCGTTAGTTTTTTAGCTTCTTTATCAGACAAAGTGATTTTAGTATGCTGCATCGAAATGTTTTTTGATACATAATCTTTTAGTAGCTCTTCAAATTTAGTGTTGTAAACTTTTTCTAAAATAAAGGCAATTAGCTCTGTTCCTGTGCTCGAATAAGAATATTTGTAACCTGGAATTGTATCAATTTTAATTTTATGAAGATCTTTTAAAAAGTCTTCTTGGCCGTAATTCTTATAGACTTTATTGATCTTTCCCGGGGTATCATGATTTGTAAAATCCTGTAAAATTTCATTGGCCTCAAACGGAAGCATATTTGGGAATCCGCTGGTATGTGAGAGCAGGTGCTTTATAAGAATTGGTTGGTTCTGATACTTTAGATTTGGATAATCTTCGGGTAAATATTTTTGAACTTCATCTTCAATATTTAGTTTTTTATCAATCGCTGCTTTTGCTGCCAGTATTCCTGTAAAAGTTTTACTTAATGAACCAATTTCATAAATGGTTTCATTATTGGGAGGGCTATTATTCCCTTTTTTTAGTTCTCCATAATGACCAATAAACTCTTTTCCATGATAAAGAACTCCTATTGAAGTAGAATGAATTAAAGGTTTTTTAATCATTTTACTTGCTGCCGTCTCAACTGCATTTTTGATATTGATGTTTTCAGTTGTAACAATTTTGTTTCTTTTATTGGATTGCATTGAAGTTTGTGCCAAACAAAAGAAAGAGGATAGTAAGGAAATTAATAGAAGCCAATTTTTCATAATTTTATTCATTCAAAAAATGCATTTACCTAAATAATACTGATTTAGTAATCCGTGTAAAAATAATAATATAGGTATATGAAAAACAATACGGCTTATCTTTTTTTGAGGCCTTGTTTTTCTTTGTTAAAATTCGTCAGTATAGTAAGAGAAGTTTGGAGTTTTATTAAAGTTGTTTTAGAAAGAGTTTGCTTTTCAAAGTACTCAATTCTTGACTTTTTTATAGCTTAAATATTACATTTTTAAAAATCACGTAGTTATACGTAGATGCAAGATTTTATTTTGGGTTAGATTTATTACTTAAACCTAAATAGTCAACAATTATGCAAAACAATGAAAATACACCCATTCCACTCGGATGGGTCGGTGGATTTCCACCAGCAGGTTCCCCTATGTTATATCCAACGAGAGATCTTTCCTCTTTACCAATGTTAGGTAATATGGATAATATTAATTTTTTACAACGTCAGCTTGGTGTAAAGTGGCCGGAGTTTAGTTGGGAAACGCAAAAAGGTAGCGTTAATCCGAAAAGGTGTTATCAGCAATTTGCGCCTTATATTTCCAGAGCGGGTTATACTGATGAAGGAAGAGTATATTCTGTTATCTGTCCTCAACAAGGAGTCTGGCTTAAAGACGAAATTTGTATAAATGTTGAGGTCACCGTTACCGGCCAAAGAGGTTGGGTCAATGAAGTGACAAAAGAGGTGGCAATAGATATGACTGTTGAAGGTAAAATTTGGTTGACACCAAATGAACAGCAAGGGGATAAGATAAAAGAAATTTGGCCTTTATTGGAATATAGTTTTCCAAAATTCCCGTTGAATAAAGAGAACGCAATAAGAGTTACTACACATGAGCAGAATAATCCTGATCAGCCGATTTTTAAAGTAATACACGGATTAAACCCTGAATTCGAAAATCCTCCGTTTGCATTACATGGTGATAAAGCATTTGCCACGGCCTACCTTGCAGTTGAAATTGGAGATATTAAGTTGACCAAAGATAAAGTAGTGGATGGTTTTAATCAATTAATAATGAAAGCTTTTAATCTTGGTTCAGGGAATATGCTTCAGCCGGGAAATACGTTGTCATGGAATCTGTGGTTCACAGAACCAGCTTTGGTAAATAGGGAAGAATGGAAAAATCATGCTAATTTTTGGAGAGATTCTATTGATGTGCATCATCGTTCTCCTACTGGAAATGGTACTGATGCCAGATATTTTGACGGAAGTACATTTAACCCTGAAGCAAATGCAGTAGACGAAATAATTAAAGATATTATTGACTATATTAAAAAACATCTTTAGGTCGTTACAATTTGTTTTTAATTAAAATAGAATAAACAGGTATAAAAAAGGGAAGATATGTTTAAATATCTTCCCTTTTTTATGAACTTGACGAGATTATTGCAGAACGACCTATTTGCCTATTTTTGTTAATAAATAATCTATCTGAGATTGCTGTTCTTTTATTGCTTCAACCAGTAAAGGCACAATTTTAGCATAATTAACAGTTAAATAGTTTTCGCCAGATTTAGAAATCTCAGTTCCATTTTCTGTGATTTCTCTGTCAAAAGGTGCCATAGTGACGACTTCAGGTAAAATTTCTTTTACTTCTTGAGCGGAGAGTCCGATTTGCAAGTCGGTACATTTATAACCAAAACTTTTTGCTAAACTATTGTTTTTGTAATAAAAACCGTTCAAAGTCTTAATCTTATCAATAGCATTAATGATATTGCCTTTTCTTGTTTTTAGCCTCTCATCAGAATAATATGCTATTATGTCTCCGGTAGCTGTTATATTGTTATTAACTAAAAGTTGTTTATTTCCATAGATTTCTACGTTTGTAGTGTTTTGCATCCATATTCCTCCTCCATAAGAAGAGTTATACCAGCCTGAAGAACCTCCAGATCTAAACCAGCCATCACAAGAAAATGAGTTTGCGACACCAGCATCAAATCCAGCAGCAAATCGGGATCCCGTAACAGATCCTGAAGTCCAAATTCCGGTACCAATTGCCGTTTTTGTAGTTCCAGCCTCCATTACCAATAACTGATGACTTAATCCCGCCTTTGATTGGCCGCCAACATTAGGGTGTGTCCAGGCTAGTCCATAACAATCATTTGTAGCTGAACCATCTGCCGCTAACTTATAGGCATCTCCCATAGCATAAATCCCTTGATATCTTATTGAGGAATATACTCCAACGATTCCGTTTCCATAATTATCATCAATGTAGAAATTGCCATTTGCCCGTGTCGATCTGTCTGAAATTCTAGAAGAATCTACTCTTACTCCAAACGTATTTGATCCATTCCATCCCATAAGTGAAGGATAAGTAGCGGTCCAGGCAATTTGAGAATTTGCATTGTTTACAGATGTACCTGAAGGTGATAATGATGATGATGCATCGAAAATGGTATGACTACCTCCGTAATTGGTCCAATTTAGTTGGCTAGATAAAGTTGATGTGCTGGCGTTTCCAGATAATGGTCCAATAAAGTTTGACCCTGTAAATGCGCCAGTTGCACTAATACTTGCAACATTTGTATTAATGGAGCGGAATATCCATCCTCGATTTGTAGCTCCATCCATTGTAAGATAGGTTGCCCAATCTCCATTAACAGCCCCGTACCCACCGTAATTAGAAGTTGTCGCAAACATTAAGCCATACGCTGGTTTACCATTTACAGCACCAGCATATAGAGAGAGGCCTTGACCAGAGCCATCTGTTTGTGTAACTCCAAAAGCCGAACTGGATGTTAATCCAGTTGTCTTTAAATCGCCATTACTAGCAAAAATAAATCTTGATGTGGCATTTGTAGCATTGCCAAAATGTATTCCTATAGAGTCGGTACCATATTGACCGGAAGTCCCCTGAAAGTAGCTTAAGCCATGTTGGTCAGCATCTCCAAATGACCAAATTCTATTTCTTGTATTAGTAGCATAATTAGCAGTTTGAAAACCATTTCCTGAGCTGACAATTCCAGAAAATGCTGAGTAATATTTGTAACTATTTGTGTTTATTGCAGGATAAACAGTCGTATTTAATGTCTGATTAGGGACTGACGAATCATTTGTTATTGTCCATCCATTATTCCAATCGGCGGTGTTATATCCACCTACTACGTCTAAGACTGCTGCGCCTGAATAATTTCCTCCTGCCAGCCAAACATAGGCCTTTCCGTCTGAATCTGTACCCATGATTACATTTATCGGATTAGTACCACATATCATAACGGCTTTCGGAGAATACCAACTGTTAATGGTTTCATATAAATAACCTGAAAACTGAATATCATATGCTTCGTATGATTGATACAGTCGAACGGTAAATGAAACCATTTTACCTGAGTTTGAAGCGAATGGTAATTTTACTTTTAAGCCACCTACAGCTCCGTTAGTAATAAAATAAGTTGCAACAGGAGTTCCGTTATAAATGTTTGAAGGAATTGTAGCAGATTTTGTTGCCAATCCTAAAGTGTTTATAAAATTTGCCGGAGTATAATATCTTAAATATTGATCGTCTGATGCATAAATTTTACTAATTGCATTTGTTCCATTATCGCCAGAAGTTGTATTAATCCATCCGGCCTGAATGTAACCATTACTATCGGTTCTGACAATTTTATTCGGCTCGTTATTTGTTGAAGAGTGAACGGCCAGTCCTCCGGTGGTATTTGCATTTCCAGTTACATTAATAGGCCAAGTTCCAGATGCGCCAGAACCTGTAGCAGAAGCTTTAGAATTTAATTGTGTTTGAATTGAACTTGTAGCATCATTAAACAGCTGTTGATTTGCTGATTGAAATTTTCTGCTCGTTGTTTCTGCAATTTGATCAGCGGAGTAATCACCTGTTTGAGAAGTTATGGCTCCATTACGACCAAATACTGTTGTCACGGCACTAGTAGGAGTTAGCAATTCCTGCCAGTCAGCTAAAGTAGCCGAATTTAAACCTTTAAGAATAAAAGATTTACTTAAATCCGTTCTAACAGCAATGTCCCCTGTTTCTGCTTTTAACAATAACATTGCTGCTTGCGAAGCAATTACAAATGTGTCGTTTACTGTAATAGAAGGAAGTTGAGACGCAATTAACTTTCCATCAACACCAAGTCCTGCATATCCATTAGCACTATTTTTATTAGATATATTTTCAGGAGTAAAACCTAAAGAAGATTGTTTGGCGTTCCAGATGGCTTTTTCCGGATCACTTACAAATCGATTATTTGGATCTTGTAAAATGATGGTAGCGGGGTGATTTTCAGGGTGCTCATAGTTAGAAAGTGTTCCAATACGCGCAATTTCTGTATCAGAGAGCAAACTTTTTCCATTTACTTTATCAACTTTATTATTTTGCAAATTTTTCCCCATTTCGGCTGTTAAAGCCTTTGTCGCTCCCCCGGAAGTAAGGTCATTTACTAAAATGTTATTTAGTGAATTTTGGATTGTCTCAATAGCATCAGCTAATTCCTGTATGTTTTTTAAATTAACATTATCAGAGACTAATAATCTATTAATACTATCAATCAAATCTTTTAAAATTTTACCTTGTCTGGCATCTAGTGCTTTTCCTTCCACATTGTAATCTAGTGCATTGTAACTATTTATTTTAAGAGTACTGATGTCAGTAAATTCTAACTCTCCATCATTATTAGTAGTCAGGATTTTTTCAGGAACATTTTTTTCTAAATCTGCTACTTTTATTCTGTTGTGATTGGTATTCATTTGTTTTGCTTTTTTAACGTTTAAAAAAATATTTTTGGGATATATCCTATGTGATTTGTGCTTTTTCTGTAATCAACCAATATCTCTTCCCCATAATTAAGTTGTCTGTTCGCTTTCAGGATTAATTTATTTCTCTGAAAAATTACAGTGGTATTGGGGGTGAAAGAATGATTACAGTATCTTCCTAAATCATCTGTTTCCCACCATGCTTTAACCATCTGCTCTTGGAATAAATACCTGGAGTTTTTACTCGTGGGTTTGTCAGTGAGCCAAATACCAATTAGCGTTCCAGTTAAGATCTTTTTACTAACTGTTATTTTTATATTGTTTAGATCATCACGATTAATTACATAATTCATTTTGGATCTGCAGGTTTTATATTATGAGTTAACACCCCGTTTGCGAAATAAGTATGAGAAGGACTCATTGACAGAGGGTAGATAATTCTTTTTTCCGAATGGATATGTACAGAGGTTACAGGTATAATCTCTTTGTTAATTCCGTACAAATTATCCCCTACTATGACATTACCTATCGGAATGAACTTCCAAAGGCCATCACGTTGAATCAATTGTGAGTGATATGGCGTCGCCTCTAGTAATCCATCATTAATAACGACTATTTTCTGTGCAATTTTTGGTTCTATATGAGTTATGGGTGATGTAATTCGATTCTCTGTTAGATAATCGGAAGACCATTTATATAATTTATCAGTATCATTCGTATCTTTTAAAGTATCAATTTGAGCAGAAAGTAATAACTCATTTATAGTTAATGCTTCAATTGCTTTTTGAGTACCATCTGATAATGTAATTAAAGTACCTTCAACAAAACACGAGATACCTCCTTCAGTTTGCCAACCCGCAATTGTAGAGAAATTTGAATAATTTCCTGCAGCGTCAAATGCACGGACTTGATAATTATAATATGTATTACGAGCACCAGTATCCTGATAATAGTAATTGGTTCCGGTATATCTTGTTGACCAGGTTCCGGTAGAATTTACTCTTCTTTGCAGTTGATAACCTGCTACTGCAATATTATCTGTTGAGGTATTCCATTCTATGGCTATTGAAGTTTGAGGGTTACCCGATCCAGATCCGCAAGTTAATCCAGTTGGGACGCTTGGTGCTGTTGTATCTAGACCGCTTACAAAAAAAGTATTTGAAAAAAGATCTCGAATGGACAGATCGAATATTTGGTACCAACTATCGGTTGATGGAATTCCGACAAATCTGGGAGAAGTTGAAGAACCTTTGCTATCTGTCCAAGGACCACTTTGTGAGCCGGTTCTTGTGCTAATGGTTAGTTCTGAGGGATTATATCCCGTCCCACTGACCGTGAAATATAGGTATCCTCCACTAAACCCGGTAATGACTATAGAACGAGCAGTTGCTGCAGTATTGTAGCCTCGGAATTCTGACATTGCATGTGGTGCAGATCCATTTGGCCTGTATGGTGAATTGGTATTTATAGTACCAAGACCACCCGTTGATGCGCTATTTAAGGAAATTGTAGAACCAGAAGGCTTGTCAAATGCACTATTAATTTGGTTCATTGTTATAGGTCCGTTTAGAGGTAGTTCCATTATTGTTTTAAGTTTAAATGTTCAAGAATATTGTTTGCTTTTTCATTAAGACTATTATTAATTTTTTGTTGTTCTTCAATTTTAGTATCGATTTTTACTAATAAGTCTGTCATGATGTTTTATACATTAAATTATTAAAGTAAAACACATTTATGTTCTACATTACATTGTCATACTTTACACTACCATTGGATTAAACGAAGTTTTCATCTCTCTGGAATAATGTAGAATATAAGGTTATGGAAATGCGGGATTTTGATAAACTACTCAGGCAGGTAATGGAATTTATACATATGAAGCTGGAAATACTAGTGATCATTACCGTGGATCAATAAACTGGAAGATTACCTCTAATTATCGGAAGTATCGAAAAAGGTATTGTAAACGGAAGTTCCAGTATCAATAATCTTATTTGTAATTCCTGTTTTTTGCTTACATAGCGGGGATTGAGAGATTTATCAGGAGTTCATCAGAATATAGCAATTTATGATAAGATTATAGAATTGATAGGTGCGAAGTTTTTTTTTTGGATTAATAAAAGTCCGTAAATTAAGACTTCTACTTTCTAAGGTGGGCTTTATTGATTTATAAATAAAGAGCTATGTAGTTGCTAATCTGAATAGATTTCTACTATGTATGTTTTAATTTTAAAATCGTATCTATTGATTGATAATAAGCTGGATATATGTTTTTTACATACTCATTAAAATTATGAGCTACTTCTTCCTTGTATTTATCAATTAATAAATGCATATATCCGTTTTCTGTTGCTAATTTGTAGTAAGGATCTATTATTGTACCTACGGTTATTTTTAATTTATCCGCAATAACGGCCCAAAAGTATTGTTCCCAGATAACGCATAATTTATGAAGCGGTACAAGAGATTTGAGCTTTTTTTCGTTACGATCCATAAAAGTAAATACAGAATCACAGAATAATTTATTAAATTCAAGATTGTTACAACCATAAATTCCAAGATTTACGGCATGTTTTTTATCAGAGAATCCAAGTGGTAAATCTGTTCCAAGATTTTCTAGTAATTCAATGTAAGGCATATAGGTTTTATGGTAGGAATCTATATAAAATGGTTCAATGTTTTGAACATAAAGCTCGTTGATAAGGAGTTCTTTAGAAAAAGGCTCGAACAAAATGACGTCTAAATCAATATGTAAAAAAGGTTCTTTCTGAATACTGTACGCTTTGATTTTTCCTAATGCCCATGAGTTTTTATCATACCGGTCCAATTCATCAAGATCAGTTTTAATGGATTCGAATGGTAGTCCTAATTTTTCTATCCATACCTTACTGGTACTATCTGTGACCATTTCAACTCTGCCATAATGTTTATAGCTATTGAGAACAGATGCTACCATGGATGATAGCATAAATCTCGAGTTAAACCAGTTACCAGGCTTCTTTAATCCACTACCGGTTTCCCAGTAACTGTAAATTACTTTCATCTGTTTATTTTATATATATAATGATACTGTATTGCGGCCCAGATGAGGTAACAGTGGCTCTTAAACTACTTCCCGTATTTGAAAAGTACCCATTTGTACTATTTGATCCGGCAGTCATGTAAAAATAGTTTGATGAATTTAGTCCTACGGTGGGTGTATATAAATCCATAACAAATGTGCCATTCGAGAATATTAAATTAGTATATGAAGTACTAAATTTAAAACTATCCCCATGGGCTAATGTAGGTAAGGTAATATAAACAATATTAGTACCATTTGCTTTAATCGCCATATATGTTGCGCTAATTGTACGCCCTGTATTATTCCATATTACACCAGTATTAACGGTTCCACCTCCGCTAGAGCCACCTCCAGAAGAAACGGCTGTATGATTATAGCCACGCCATTCGCTAATTGTGGCTGGATTTGAACTGGAGGGTTTCGAATTACTATTTTGATTAATAGTAGCATAACTACCATTTTCGGCTGCATCTAAAGATATAGATGTTGTTCTGGAACGACCTAATTCTACATTTATGTCTCCCATTGAAAGAGCGCCGGCTGTTGAGAGTGCCATTATAATTTTAAGTTTAAATGTTTAAGAATAAGTTTCATTTTTTTATCTTGACCCTCAATTTGTATCTGTTGTTTTTTGACCGCTTCGAATAGTACAGCAACTGCATTTTGATATTTAACAGCTTTTGTACCATCTTCGCGTGTAATTACCAATTCAGGAAAAGTTTCTTCAAGTTCCTGAGCAATAAATCCAATGGTGTCTTTTTGATCATTATCTATTCTATCATATAAGACCCCTCTTGAAGCCTGAATTCGCTCAATTACATTTGCAATAGGTCTGATGTTTTCTTTAACTCTGGCATCCGAAAAAGCAGTAACATCTCCAGTAACGGTTAAAGAAGAACCTGTAATTGTGCCAGAGAAAGCCGAATATGCAGAATAATTAATATCTGTTAACACAGTTTTCCATGATGTCCAGTCTGTAGCACTATTATGAGTAGTACTACCTCGAAATTTCATGCCGCTGCCATCTCTGGCAATAGTCATCTGTTGTCTACCATCACCTGAACCCATATGCAATGTTGAGGTATAGTAATATCCGGATGATGGCTGTTCTTCTCTGATAATTGTCGAAATATTACCTGTCAAAGTATTTATTTGGTTTCCTGGTTGAAAAGGAAAACCAGTCGAATTACCGGTCACACTTATTGGCCAATTTCCTGAGGCATTAGAGCCATTTAGTTTAGCTGCATAATTAGTAAAGTTTTCAGTATCCATAATAGTCCTCCAACCTGACCAGGAACCAGAGGTCATATTTCTGCTCAATAAATTACCATTCCAAAAAGAGTTAGCAATTTGAAAGCCATAACCATCAGTACCTGACCAGTCAGAGCCTGCGATGTTAATCCAATTCCACCAATCGTTATTAGGCATTCCGGTAACGGTATTTCCATAGAAGAAACCTGATGGATTTGCTTCGTTTGAAGTATTTGCATTTTCATTGTTTTTTGATATTGAACGGCCTCTTGCATTCTTGCCCTGGACTACATTATCTGGATTGAAATTTCCAAAATGCAATGCTGTGTTTCCATTTATCGTGACGGCATTTCCTAATGGATTAATATCAAGAGGATTTCCATTATGGGATTGTATGAAATTTCGACCTGAATTAGTTCCAATTGCAAAGTTTGAATTAATCGGAGTACTGCTGTTTGGGGAACCCTTTAGTAATGAACTGTCATTCCCTGAATGCCAAACAGTATTTCCTAGAACCAATAGCTCTTTGTTAAAATAAAAATTTGGTCTGTCAGTGTAAATGTGCCCATGACTACTATTTGTAGGGCCAAAATCGATGTAACCATATTGTGTTTGATTTCTGGCCCACCCGTCCTGTAAAGTAATATTAGTAGATCCGTTATTTAAAGAACTGGAACTCCCTGTTATATTAATTCCCCATGTACCAGAAGCTCCCGAACCTGTTGTAGAAGCTTTGGAGTTTAATTGCGTCTGAATTGAACTTGTAGCATCATTAAAAACCTGCTGACTTGCAGTTTGAAACTTTCTTGATGTAGTTTCAGTAATTTGATCGGCGTTGTAATCGCCAGCCTGTGAAGTAATAGCACCATTTCTTCCGAAAACTCTTGTCACTTCGCTGGTAGGAGTTAATAGTTCCTGCCAGTTACTTAAAATAGCTGAATTTTGACCTTTTAAAATAAAAGATTTGTTTAAATCGGTTCTTACCACAATATCACCAGTTTCTGCAGTTAAAGCTAACATTGCTGCTTGTGATGCTACAACAAAAGTATCATTTACAGTAATAGAAGGAAGTTGCGACGAAATTAATTTTCCGTCCAAACCTAAACCGGCATAACCGTTAGCAGTGTTTTTGTTAGATGTATTTTCAGGAGTATAACCCAAAGCAGACTGTTTAGAATTCCATGAAATTTTTTCAGCATCTGATACAAATCTATTAGCAGGGTCCTGAGTGATGATACTGGCAGGGTGACTTTCGGGATGTGCATAATTTGAAAGTGTTCCCAAACGGGCAATTTCGCTATCAGAAAGCAAACTTTTTCCGACAATTTTATCAATTTTACTGTTTTGCAAACTTTTACCCATCTCGGCAGTTAAAGCCTTTGCGGTGCCGCCGGTAGTTAAATCATTAACCAATATTGTGCTTAAAGAATTGCGGACCACCTCAATTGCATCACCTAATTTTTGAAGTGTGTTTAAATCGATATTGTCAGAAACAAGCAATTCATTTACATCATCGATTAAATCTTTTAGGACTTTTCCTTGTCTTGCATCCAAAGCTTTACCTGGAAGAATATAATCCAGGGAGTTATAACTTTCTATTTTGATATTGTTGATATCGCTAAATTCTAATTCGCCATTGTTGTTAGTCGTTAAAATTTTATTGGGCAGATTTTTTTCTAAATCAGCCACTTTTATTCTGTTATGATTAGTGTTCATTTTTTGTTTTTGGGTAACTATAAATTATTTGAAATTTTTCTTGGAAATTATATACAAGTAAATCCAAATTCCACATTATTTCTATTGACTAAAGATTTTTGGATCATTAATTTTAAAAAATAATTATTCTGTAGAATTTGGATTGAATACTTGAAAGTTTTTAAAAGGAGGAGTTATTTTTGTTCATCAAGATTGGGGTACGATTATAAATTATTTTGAACGTTGTTTGTAATGATGAGTTTTTAAAAAAAATAAGATACTGTATGTTAGTTGTGTTTTTAATTGTAAACCCTGATTTCAAATGATACTAAATTTAAGTTCATTTCAGCTGAACTTCCTCCTGAATTATAACAGCTTAATGAAACGCTATCTGCTGTATTTTGTGAAGCTGATAAAGTATTAACATTCCCTGTTCGAGTGACAAAAACGACTGTTTTGTTTGATGCGAAAGTTCCCGTTAGCGTGCAGGAGTAACTGCCTAAACCAGCTCTGCTCCAAACTGGTAGACCACCTAAAGTATTTTCTAATACAGTTGCAACGGGAGGATTGGTACCAGACTGACTTAACAAAGCGGTATATACTTTATAGGGTCTGGTAAAACTTTGAACAAAAGCAGTAGTTGCAATTTGGGTAGTATTTGTTCCTGGTGCTGCAGTTGGAGCTGTGGGAACTCCTGTTAAGGTTGCTCCCCCGGTAAATGTATTGGCGATGATGTCTCCGGTTTTATTGACAGTATAAGTATCGACTCCATTGTTTTGACCTCTATAAAGAATAGCAGTAGATTCAGGAGTAGCATTTACCTTAATTCCCGTTTGATTTATATATGGTGCTTTTAAATTTATCAATATACCATTAGTTCCTTCTGTGTCTATTTTATATCCGGTTGCTCCATAAGCAATAGTAGATGAAACTGCTGTACCACCTGCAGCGTCGAAGATGGCTCCCACGCTAAGTGTATTCGCTCCGGAATTTGTTCGTATACCTTGAGATAAACCTTGACTAGGACCATTATCAAAGGAAAGAACTCCAGTTTTTTTCTGATTGCCATATATAGAAATGGTATCATTAGAAAGCGCTAAAACAGCGTTTGCTACAAAAGCATTTGTCGCTAATTGTGTTGTTCTTGATCCTGAGGCGGCGGTTGGAGCTGTTGGTACGCCAGTAAATGAAGGTGAAAGCAAATCTGCTTTTGAGTTCCAATTTGCTTTTTCAGTATCCGTTACAAATCTATTATTACTATTCTGTGAAATAATTTCTGGTGGATGATTAGCAGGATGCGTATAGTTAGACACTGCTGCAAGTCGCGCAATTTCGGTATCAGAAAGTAAACTTTTACCAGCAATTTTCTCTACTTTGTTATTTTGCAAAACCTTCCCCATTTCAGCAGTTAATGCTTTTGCTGTACCACCGGTACTTAAATCGTTTAATAATAATGTATTTAAATAAGCTTGTCCTGCTTCAATAGTATCCGCTATTTTCTGAAGCGTATTAAGATTGACATTATCGGAAGCAACTGTTAGTAGTACTTTATTTAACTGAATACGCCCTGTTTCGATGGCATCGGCTATTTTCTGAATTGTATTAAGACCGATATTATCAGAAGCAACCAAAAGGTTTACATCATCGATTAAATCTTTTAGGACTTTTCCTTGTCTTGCATCCAGAACTTTTCCCGTAGCAACATAATCAAGCGCATTGTAACCTTCTACCTGAATAGTGTTGATGTCACTAAATTCTAGTTCCCCTTTGCTGTTTGTAGTTAAAAATTTATTGGGCAGATTTTTTTCTAAATCTGCCATTTTTATTCTGTTATGATTAGTGTCCATCTGTTGTTGTTTTTAGATTATAAACTATTTGAAGTTTTTTCTTGAAAATCATTCAACACGTAAATCCAAATTCCCTATTGTTTTTTTCTTCTAAAGATTTTCTGATCGTCAATAAAAAAGAATAATTTTTTTTGTGGAATTTGGATTAAAGTGATGTGAAGTTTTTAAAAAGAGAAACTATTTTTGTTTGTCAAGTTGATTTTCTGTTTTAAAAATCAGTTTACATTGCTTGTTTGTAGTTATGGGTTAAAATTCCATTTGCAAAAAAGGTGTGAAATGGATTTAACGTCATCGGGTAGATGTTTCTTTTTTCCAAGTTAATTGTTACAGCAGTGACTGGTATAATTTCGCTGTCTATTGTATATAAATGATCTCCAACAAGAATATCCCCTAATGCAATAAATTTCCAATAGCCATCGCGCTGAACTAATTGCAGGTGAGTAGGGGTAGCCTCAAATAAACCGTCATTAACGATAATAGTTTTATAAGCAACTTTGTGTGTAAGTTTTGTTATTGGAGAAGTAATTCGGTTTTCAGACAAATAGCTGCAAGACCATTTATACAACTCTTCAGCATTATTGGTATCGTTGAGTGTTTCAATTTCGGCAGAAAGTAATAGTTGGTCCAGTGTAAGTTCTTCAATTGGTTTTCTTGAACCATCAGGTAATGTGACAAGTGTACCTTCAACAAGACATCCGCCACTACCGCCACCTCCAGTCGGAGGTACGTAGGTAATTTCGCAATTTCCGGCGTTATTGGCATACGCTTGCACATTAGCCGCTAACCAGTCGTCTGCCTGAGTATTAGCATCTGCCAGACTTATGGTAGAGAAAAATTGATTTGGATAAGAAGTATATACAACCGTACTTCCACTATATCCTCTCTCACAGTTATTTCTTTTCGCGCTTAATTTTCTTTCTTCACTATAATACCTTGTGCTGGGTACGCAGGTAGTTGTATCCAAAACGGGAGCAATGTAATCCGGATCTGTAACTACATTTGGTTTTGTTGGCTGTCCTGTCGGAGTTCCGTCATCGTAATACAATTCGAGCTCTGCAAAAGATTTATATCCTGTATTTCCCATATTTTTGTTTTTTAATATTTAATTACGATTTGTCCTGTAGAGGAGTTTTTGATGTAAGTAATGTATCCAAGGTTAGTGACGGCCTCAATATTTCTATGCAAATTGGTACCTTGTACGGGCACTTTTTTAGAGAAGTTTTTTTTGTCAACCAGAGTCCCGCCAACGTTAATAATGTCGTATCCTGATTTTTCCATTTTTCCACCGATATAGGTTACTATTTCAACATCGATATTTCCTGTTCCGACAGCAGTATACCATGATCCCGCCATTCTTATCTGAACGGTATTTAAAGTAGGATAGTCTGTTGTGATTTTACTGAAATTTACCAGACAGCTTTCGACACCATTTGTCTGTCTATTATCACCGGCCCACATAATGTAGGAATTGGCAGCATTAGCATTGACGGGAATCTCATTATTAAATCCGTGGTTCCAGCCCATCCATTTGTTGTCCAGAGAAGTTCCCGAGTTGATGATTCCGGTATAAGTATCGAAATCCTGTCCTGCCCCTAATGCCCATTTGTATCTAATAATCATATAGTTAAAAGGTGACAGTGTTACGGTAGGTTCAATGACACAGGAAGGTTTTATTCCTCTCCAAACTGTTTTTCTGCAGGAACCCGCATTGTTGGCATAAGCCTGCACATTTGCTGCCAACCAGGCATCTGCTTTTGCATTGGCATCTTCGACACTTATAGTTGATACAAACCGATTGGCATTTGCAGTAAGTTCGACGGAAGTTCCCATGACTCCGGCAGCGCAATCATTTTTTGCCGCAGTCAAAGACCTGGCTGTATTGTAATATTCCATAGTTTATTTATAATTGATTATGATTTGCTTAGCTCATGCCGAAGATTTATTCAGTCAAAGAGCTAATTTCGAGAAGGTAAAAGCCAAATTGTTTTTTGTAGATAATTTGTTGCTTATACCTTTTTGAAGTACTTATTTAAATTATTTTCTATTTGCAAAACTGAACTTCACCAATAGAATGGCCAATTCATTACTGACAAAACCAAACAAAGCAGCAAGCCAGATAATGGATTCTGTTTTTAAGAATAGGTTTGAAAACCTAAAAAAAGTCAAGGAGATGAAAAAGCCAATAATTAAATTAAGGAGATTGTCCAGAAACAATAATGGCCAAGACCGACGATAGGGAGTTCTATCGCTATAGTTGTACTTCAACTTTGCCCGAATCAAGATCGTCGTTGAAGCACCTATAAAAGTTAAGAGGAACCACGTAAGGCTGACTGACAAATTTGTGGTTCCTGTTAACTGTTCTAAAATTATTTTCAAGAATTATTCCTGTTCTTGTTTTACAATTTCACCGGTTTCAATGTTTACACGAATATCTCCGTATTCGGCTTTAATTGTTTTTTCCAGTTCATTGAAGTTCTGCTGCTGAACGGCGATCTGACTTAAGATATCCGCTTTTTGAAATTCATACTGAATAGACAATTCCCCCAACGATAATCTGGCCTTATCCATAAAGAGATTAAAGTCCTGTAATTTCTTTAATTGTTCTGCGTTGATTGTTTTTGTTTCTTCTTTATTGATTGTTACGTTTTCCATTTTTTATTACTTAGATTTTTGTTTTTATTAAAATTGTTAGAAATATGAATGTTATGCTACGATTCCTCCATCTATAATTCTCCAAGTGTTTGGAGTTCCTGTAAGAATTGCTCGGGCAGCTGCACTAGCTGACGTGTACTTAGCAGCTCCAAATGTAATTGATATTGAGGGTTTTACTGGTCTGGAGCTCCATCCGTTGTAAATGGCATCTAAATTTGTGGAAGATAAAGTTGTAGTATCTTTACCATACATAAAATCTGAAAAATTAGTGACATTCGATATATTCCAAGAACCGATATTTTGATTAAAATTGCTGCTGGAACTAAATACACGTGCCATATTAGTAATTTTGCTTGTGTCCCAGTTTCCAATAGGCTGGTTGAATGTACGTGAATTAGAGAACATTTGATCTATATTAGTTAATGCTCCTGTATTCCAATCTCCGATAGGTTGATTAAATGCAGATGCCTGACTAAACATAGCTGTCATATCAGTAACTTTAGATGTGTCCCAAGTTCCAATAGGTTGATTAAAGACTTTAGCATTTGTGAACATATAACTCATGTTAGTAATTGAAGATGTATTCCAGGTTCCTATAGGTTTATTAAATGCATATGCCGAGTAGAACATAAATCTCATATTAGTAACTTTACTGGTATCCCAATTTCCTATAGCTTGATTGAATACATTGGCATTTTCAAACATGCTATACATTGTTGTAACCTTACTTGTATTCCAATTTCCAATAGGGCTATTGAATGAAAATGCTTGATAAAACATTCTTGACATATCTGTAACATTACTAGTGTCCCATGATCCAATATCCTGGTTGAATTTTGTAAAATTTACATATGAAGAGCCAAACATACCACTCATATTTGTAACATTACTAGTATTCCAATTTCCGATAGGCTGATTGAACTCACCATTAGTATGAAACATTTCTATCATATTTGTAACTTTACTAGTATTCCAGTTTCCAATAGGTTGATTGAATACGAACGCAAGTAAAAACATGCCACTCATATTGGTAACAGAGCTAGTATCCCAGTTTGAGATGTCTTGATTAAATGCTTTTGCACTGTAAAACAAAGAACTCATATCAGTAACTGTACTAACATTCCATTCATTTGCTCTATTTATAGTTGAAAGTATTGTGCAGGAACTGAATGCATTAGATAACGAGGTGGTTTCACTTAAATCTAATATGTCTTCAACTGATGATAAAGTAAGATTTGCACATCCATTAAAATAACCTCCTTCATTTTTGCCTAGTTTTAATGTTCCCCATTTAGAAATGGTTAATATTTTTAATTTATCTCCCGTATTATTAAATTTCCAGCCTTTACAAGTTCCTGTGATCGTAATCGTGTAAGTACCAGAAGTAGCGTATGTATGCATAATTTCAACTTGATCATATGAAGTTATGGAATTTGACATACCATCACCCCAATCGACATTAAAAGAATAAGTACCAGAGCTAATCAAAGGCAGTTTTATTTGGGATGCGTTACTGGAACCTGTTGAAACATTATCAGTTTTCCAAGTAGAAATAAATGGAAGACCAACGGGTTTGCTTAACCCATATTCATAAAATAATAATGGATTCATAATTATACGTTTGAAATTCTTAAATAATCTGTGGTTCCGATACTCGAAATTGTGGCAGTACTTCCAGGAGCTCCGTTTAGTGCTGCAGTTGCATTAACCTGAACTAATGTTCTACCTGCTGCTTGTACAAATGTTATTGCACCTGTACCATGTTTTAAGTACGATGCATTAAAGTCCGTACCGCCATTTACAGTAATGTTTATTGCAGTTGCTCCATTACTAATGATTACGTTTTTACCGAGCTGTTTTTTTCCATTGGTATCTAACGTATCAGTCGTAATACTCGCAGTTGTAGTAATGGTAATTTGTGTTGGTTCTACGGCTGTTGATGTTGTAACAATATCACCAGATCCAAGAAGGGATACGCCATTTATGGTTTTAAGATTATTTTTAATTACAAGATTTGATAAATCAACATCAGAAGGTTTCAAATATTGAACATCTTCTAAGTAAGTTGATTTTACCACTAATCCGGTACTATCCGTTTTAAGTACTTTTGAAGATTGTAATGATGTTTTTTGGATATTACCAGTTTGACTAAGTGAGTAAAAAGTATCATCTGAATCTACTACTATAGTATTTGAATAGTTCAACCCTGCAGCAGAAATAGTGGTAACAACTCCAGTATTACTTATCTTTACAACCTTATTGTTTGTATTGGATACAAAAGATCCATCAGATAATTTAGCTATAGGAAATGTAAATCCAGAATCTCCATAAACGTTAGTTGCAAATGTGGTAACTATTCCAGCTAAGGTGATTTTATATAAAATGCCTCCTGAATTTGTATTCATTACATATAAGTTACCATCAATACCGTTACAAATGTCATACGCATTAGCAACTGTTGTTAGGGTTGTTAGGTCACCTGATAGAGTCAGTTTATAGATAGTGCCATGTAGTTCAACTGCATATAAATTGCTATCTACTCCTTGTACTATACCATAAAGATTTGGAGCCAGTCCTGCTTTAATTAGGGTGGCTGTTCCACTAGGATCAACTCTGTATATCTTTCCGTCAAGTCTGGTAACGTAAATATTGCCATCATTTGCTAAACATAAATACATTAGATTACCACCTATTGTAGAGAAAATAGTAGTAGTGCCTGTTGACTTAGATGTCTTGTAGATATTCCCGTCCTGATTTGCTGAATAATAATTTCCATCTTTAAATATCAAACTTATACCTTTTCCAACTGTACCTACCGCTGTAGCAAATGTGGATACTACAGCCACTGGTGATGAAGTAAGTTTACTTAATGTTAGCCCACTATTTCCATCTGTACCACTGTCAATTGAGACAGGTGTGCTAAAAGTAACTAGAGAACCATTATCAGTAATATTTGAGTCTGTGACATTATTACCTGATCGATTAAACTTAGCTACCCGACCACTGGATCCACTAATTGTAAGACCTCCACCAGGAATGGAAATATCTCCAGATCCCAATACAGAAATTCCATTAACGGTTTTAATATTTGTACCTGAAACTAATGTTGCTTGTTTAGCATTTAAAGCCGTTTGAGTAGCAGTAGAGACAGGTTTATTCAAATCGCTAGTATTGTCAACGTTAGAAAGTCCAACAGCCGTTTTATCAAGAGTCTGCCAAGTTTTATCACCTCTAAAGTATTGAGTATTATTACCAGGAGTAATAGTGTTTTCTTTGCCTGACAAATCAACTTCACCACCAATCTTCTTCTCCACACCATCACTACCCATAACATAGAAATCAGTAGTACCGGCTGTTTTTGCATATAATTTTGCGTGACCTGCTGTTGCCGTTGGAGCAGGATCAGAAGGAGCAGAACCGGCTAGGGTTAAAAAGCCATCTGTGATATCTGCTTTTTCGTTTAATGTAGTAAAAGAGGTTCCGGATACATTCCCGTCGTGCGTAATGAACGCTTTTTCTACGTCTTTTTTTCGAATACTGATTGCTTTTCTATTAACATTATCAGTGCTGGTATCAATAGTTGAAGTAGTTGCATTAGAACTGGAGTTCTGAACCAATTTTAAGCAGTTAGCACTATTGTTTTTAGTAATGGTTAAAACAGTATCCGCTGATGTATCATGCGTTAATTTTAATTCTCCATCTTTAGATTCATTACCAAGTCTATGAAGTACTTTAGTATCATCTGCATAAGTTGTAGGATCAAGAGAACCATCTCCTTTAACAAATTTAGCATCTGTCCCTTCTTCACTAACAAATCTTTTAGCGGTTACAATTCCCTCTGAATCGATTTTGGCTTTTATAACATTATCTTTAGTTACTTTTAAAGGATCACCGGTTGCTGCTGCCGAGGAGTTTAAATGTACACCGGTTCCTGCTCCGGTATTGGATAATTTAATGCCGGTTCCTGCTGCCGTATTTTGAACAGAGACTCCACTTCCAGCTCCACTTACAGTTACATCCAGTACTTTTGCACCGGTATCGGCTCCGCTGTTGGTTAACACGATTCCGCTCGTTGAAGTTGGAGTAGTGTTGTTAAAAGTTAAGATGCCATTTTTGGTTTCATTTCCTGAGGTATGCAAAAAGCTGGTGAAGTCAATTTGCTGGCCGGAACCTCCACCTGGATTTGGACTTAAATTTTTATACCAATAATCTACTTCAATATTTCTATTGTCAATGTTTGCTGCAAAAGTGATCACTGCAGTGTCGTAATTTATAGTATAATCTTTTCCTTCCAGTAATAACTGTCCGTTTTTAAATACTTTCACGCTATAGTTAACTGGTGGTTTGTCCAGACGTAGACTATTGTCTATAAAGTTGTTAAAGTATTCTTTAAGAGGCATGTAGCTGTTTCCGGTAATGATGCCAATGTTTTGTAAACCTGTACGTAAAAGGGCAGGTGTTACATAATGTTGATCATCGGTTCCTGTTTCGACCATTTGAAAATTGGCCTTGTCTTCGTCTTTATGAACGAAACTGTTAAAAACCTCTTGGAAGTCTCCCTGTGACGGAATATCGCCGTTCTCGAATTTGTAGCCAATGTTAGTTCTGTCTGTTGCCATGTTATTTGAAATTTATTTTCTTTCTGTAAATATTATTTTTGATTAGCTTGATTTTTAATCCCAATGAATAATTTTCATTGGGATTCATTGAAAAATTAAAGTGTTAGAATTTTTTCTTCATTGCTGTACATACCTGAAGAGTTTTCCGCAAGTACTTTGAAATGATGGTAAATTTTTTCGCCATCATTATTTTTAATAGTCAATTGATCTGTTCCCAGTTTGGTTTCCAGTAAAGGCAATGTCACGATTTTTTCATTAGAGATTTTCTCCTGAAGTTTATCCCAGTTTCCTTGATTATTCATCTTATACAAATGATATTTACCATTATGGACTGTTTTTTCCCAACTGAAAACAATTGGTTTTAATACAGATTCATTTGCTCCTGTTGGAATGCCGGAAGCTTTTAAAACTGGAGATTTTGGAGCAACATTATCAGCAATTACGGTGGCAGTAATTTTTGATGGCTGCGATGGTGTATAATCGATATTGATGATTGGATTAAGTTCGGTCGAACTCGGGTCAGCATATTCAATTTCTCTGGAAACAGTAACTCTGTAAAAAAGACCATCACCATAAGGAACACTTTCTAAGTCTTCAAATTCATCATAAACAGTCCAGACACTATCAAAATCAGTAGATAAAGTATTCTCATCGATCAAAATTTCTTTGACAGCAGTCATCGTTCTGATCGATTGTGCATCGAGCACATTTTTTGCACGATAGATATTTATTTTTCTGATGTTGTACTCCGGTTTATAAGAGTTTAATTCTATTTGAACAGCAGGTTTGATTCCCAAAATCGGATTTTCTAAAACTGGCATAATTCGTTTGATTTCCGGTGTCTGTGGCGGATTTGAAGGCACTAGTTTCACCGGCCCCAGGAAAGTACTAAACTCGCTGAAATTCATTTTAATATCCATTTCACGAACGCCATAGAAATAAATGTTTTGTGAATTACCATCCAGATTAAAATCAGTAAATTGTGTTCTGAATTCTTCAGGTTTTGTGATTTTCATCATTGGAGCAATGTCCAGATCCGGATTAGGGTATTTTAGAATATTTCCATTTTTGTCTTTAATGGTTTGTTTTTTATTGACAGGAACATAACTATTGTCTTTAATGTATTCATAAATCACTGGTACTTCAGTGAGCGGTACAAAAACGGCATGAATGGCCTGCTCAATAAAGTGAATTGCTAGCAGATCTTTTTCTATCCCTGCACTCTTAGGTATAATAATTTGATTGAGTGCAGTTAAAGCCCCTATCTCCGAAACATTTTGTTTTTGTGTGGTATTATGCCATTTGATGAATTCATTAATTTCATTTTTTAACAGGACACTGTCAGGAACCGGGAAGCGGTAATTTTTTGCAGAAACATTTTCAGGAGGATAAATTGCATAATTCGCTGCTTTTTGAAGCCCGTTAAAATTTAAGAAATTCTCCCATCTGTTCGTAAAATAAGTTTCATTGTTTCCGCCAAGTTTGCTTAGATTCTCGCGAATTTTTTTAATTGTTGTGGTCTCATATAAAGCATTTAATAAAGCATCATCGTTTGCCCTGTAATGCAGCATTCCGTATGGTTTGCGTGTGTATCTGCTTGTAAAGGTGTAGGTCGATCTGTTAAAAAAATCGGGTCTTGTAGCATAAAGAGGTCCTTTAACATCTTCAGGTTTAACAGGTTTTTCAATCCTAACCGCATACATTGGATTTGGTACACTAATTTTAGAATCAAAGCCATATAAATTGGAATGACTGCTAATTCCAAAAATTGAATAATGTGTGTTTTCTCCTGCTCTAGGCTGAATTTTTGCTGACGTGATTCCGTTTGTAGGATCTGCAAAAAGATATACTTTGTAATTTGGATAATAATTTACTTCCTGTTCTTTTGGTTGCTGTTCTTCATTTTTTTCAATGATAATATGATCATAAGCCGGATCCATTTCCTGAGTGCCGTCTTTTTTAATTTTAAAATGAGGGTCATTAATAGTTAATATTAAATCTTGATTTGTTCCAATATTATCCGCACGAACGACTTTAAAATCTTTTCGTGATTTTACGGGAATAGGATTGGATCCATTAAAACAACTTTTAGTAAATAAACGAACAGTACCATTCATCCATTCAACAGAATTTCCATTGTTTTGATTGAACTGAGGATGCTGCCCTAATTTTAGTCCTCTAAAAGTAAGTTTGTATAAACCAAAATGTTTTTGCTCAGTTGTAGGTAAAGGAATCGGATTTCCTTTTGAATCTAATACATATTCTCCTTTTTGATCTACCTGAAAAGCATCTTCCAGAACTTTTTCGATAATGACATTTTTATTCCATATTCCTCGTGTTTTTTCTATTTGTAAAGAATCATTGCCCTGACTGTCTTTTTGCTGCACAATTTCTCTGTGAACAGCTTTTAAAGCTTCAGGTAATTGAACCTTAAAACCAATTGGACTTGGCTGGTTCCAGTTTTCTGGTGTCAGCATATTCTCAACTAAAGAACATAATTCGTTTATCGGTTTTTTAATATCCTTAATTTGTTCAGAATTGATTGTAGCATCGCCATCTGAAATAAGACGGTCAGTCACTTCCTTTTTTAGTACTTCAACATTGGCATAACTAAATTTTTCACCAGTAGTAAAAACATTAATATTCTGAATGATATAATTTTGCTCCCCAATTGTTAAGATACCTCCAATAAATCTGTCTTTATTAGCATCAGTTAAGTTAATCTTAATTTCTTCACCGCTACTAAGGATTTTGTATTCCTTAATTCTAATAATTGAAGTAAGTTCATTTGTAAGGCTGTTTGAAATATCATCAATTTTGGCATGCTCAATTTGAGGAAGACTATCCCTGAAATAAAGTTTAAAATAATCGGCAAACAGTTCTTCATTATCCGGAAAAATTTTATCGCCAAGTAAGGCATCCTCCTTACTTACTCCATCAAGAATAGTATAGTTTAATAATTCCTGGGTAGCGTAATATTCGAAAAGGAGTCTAATATAAGTTTTGTCTTTTATGAGTTTATCGTCTAAAAGCGTTTTCAGTTTAAGCTGTTCACTCACTGAGGTGAACATCAACGGATTTTCTTCTGTAATCAATAAGGAATTAATACCGGTTGGGGGCATTAAGGTATTTTTTGGTTTGATATGAGAAGTGATTTCTAATTGGCTTCCGGATGTTGCTCTTGAGAAGATGTTAATTCCATATCCTTGATAAACATAGGTCTGTAAGCCCGTTTTTTCCTGACGAACATTTAAAAATGATTTCCCTGAATCCGGAATAATAATCGGAGCCGGCTCAAAAGAACCTGGAGTAATCCTATCTTTTTTGACATTAGAATACGCTGTGTCCGATGATAATTCCGGTTTTTGCCAGTTGACATCACCTTTAATTTTATAATCTACCCCGACGTAAATAGGGAATGTAAAAGAGCTTCCGTCGTATTCTTCTGTAGAGTTAAAGAAAGCAGTATTTACACTGTAATCTTTGATGTCACTCATAAACAAGCTAACATATCTTTTCTTACCATCAAAACTATATCCATCAGGATCAGTGATTTTTGAAGTTTGTTCATCTTCATCTGAACCTGCATTAAGTCCCGGTAAAAAACTACTTAATTGTACAGGAAGTGATAAACGTTCTGTGTTTACAGAAGTAGGAATACTCATAGAAAGGTGTCGCACTTCTTTTGTATTTAAACCTCCTTCTAAGTTCTTAAACGTTATGTATTCTGTTAAATAGATGTATTCTCCTGAAAGAACAGTTTCATCAATATCAATGCATCCTAAACCTAACATTCGGGCAATATGGTAGTCATTTGCAGCAATGTTTAATAAATCCAGATTTGATATCTGTGTTGAATTTTCAGCAAATTTTGCTTCTTCTCCTGGTTGAGGATCATTGACTGGAATATTATCTTTGAACTTAATCGTTTCCTGTGCAGTTGGATTTGTACCATCAAAGCTTAAGTCAATATAACTTTTAACAACTTGCTTAATGTTTTTATCATCCTGATTGGTTACACGCTTCCATTTATCCTTATAATTGTTTACGTTTACATATTCATCATCATTGAATTTTAACCATTTTCCGTGAACAGCATTTAATTTTGGCTCTAATTGTTCAAATGCTTTATTATCGTCAAGAGTCAAAGCATATTTTCCTTTTAGATCCCAAACCCCGTTGGTATTTGCATGTTGAATAAAATCGCCATAAAATTCAAAATTGATTTCGTTTAACAGACAGTCGTTTGCTTTAAATCGAATGCTTCTTCCATTCTCAGCAACCACACGTATTGTATTTATCTGAGCTGACGAGTAGGTCTTACGATTCGTAACCCTTTTTGATGCCACAATGGTGTTTTCGGCAACAGACAATGTTTCTAATTTAACACTGCCTGAGTTAGCTGCAGCGCTAAATTTAAGTTCTGCAGCAAAATATAATTCACTTTTGTTTTCAATTTCAATAATTTCATTACCATAAGCCCGAATAAAACCGGATGGATCTTCCATCGGATTAATACTCGCTCTTGTTTGCAAATATTTTGCTTTGTTTTTAAAGTGAACATAAATGGCTCTTTGCAGATTTGCCGTTTTATAAATCCATAACGCCTTTTGACGATCTACTGATTGTGGTTTGTCCCTTAAGTCTAATTTATGGACAACTTTGGTATAAGCAGCTCTATATACTTTTACAAAATCGTCAGGTTTGTTAAAATTAGAATGAGAATTAGCTCCGGTATATAAATCTCCTTTTGGAAGATGATTTGTCCCTAATTCTCCAGTTAAGAGCCATCTCAAATGAATTCCTCCTGTACTGTCAATACCTTTTGACCCTGCCGCTGCGATTTGTAAACTGGTAGATTGTAAAGCAGTTTTAGCTGAATTAAGGTCAACAACATGAATTTCTTTAGTTACATTAAAACTGATTTGAAATCCTTTAAGGTTGCTGACATTCGGTAAAAAAATCTTAGCACTGTAGTCGCCTAAAGCAGCAGGTGTTCCCTCTATACGAATTGCAGCTTCTACATTTGCAAGAGCAGGAATGACAACTGTATTTTCAAGTGTAAAAACAAGTCCCTTTAAGCTGCTCTCATTATGAATTCTTGTCCCTGCGGGTAGGGTAAGAGGAACACGGCTTTTATTTCTGAGGGTTAAAAAACCAGCATTTTGATTAACCGCAAGACCTTTCCTTAAGACAGGATAAACTAATTTATTTTGAGTAATACTCACATTTGGCAAACACCCAATCTGAGCGTTTGATAAATCAATACTTAACTGATTTAATTCCGCTCCTAAAGTACTAAAGTCAGGAACTCTGATATAATCTGTATTTAGCATAGACAGACCATTGCTTTTTACGACAGGCGGTTTCCCTAAAAAAGAAGTGATTGGAGTTATCAGTTCCGAAGCATTGTTTACGGTGCTGGTTACACCGTAAACAAAAATATGTGATTTGTCATTTAGATCTTGATATAAGTTTTTTAGTAAATCGCTGTCATTTGCCTGCAAACCATCAGTAACAACTACAATGACGTCTGGAATTACAGTTAAGTTATTTACAACTTCTAAACCAGATGCCCAGTGATCAGATTGTGGATCGACAGATCTTAAACTAAAACGATCAATCCAACTTGAAAAACTGGATGCATTTCCTGAAATTCTTTTTTGAATAACATGCTCCGATCTTGAATTGCTGTCGCTATTCGACATTCCGATTAACGAAAGCGTAATTTTGCTCTGAGCCTGAGAATTGATAAATGAACCCAGCCCTTCACGTATTTGCTGCGCTTCATTACCATTTATCGAACCCGATTCATCGACAACGATAGCGATATATGTTTCGCAACCTGAGGATTGGCTTTCTTGAAGATTTATAGAACTCATTTTTTTTTGTTTTTTAAAGATTTATATTTTCTACAGTTAAGATTACCGGTTCACCAACACGAACTGTTAATGCGGTGGCATGTTGTCCAGTGCTTCCGTTGTTATTCCACATTCTGTATTCAAATTTCAGTTTTAAACTGTTTTCAGTAATTTTTTTATTGTCATTCATGATTAACATCTGAGCGTAATCTTTAGAATACAATACTTTGTAGTTTGTATTAGCCATACCAGCATTGTCGACCACTGCAACAGTATTCTTAATTTCGTCTAACGGAATTTTAGGAATATTAAACGGTTCAGGGTTACGAACTAAAAGTGCTACAACCTCATTAGTTTTAGTATTGATAATTCGGTTAACCTCCGTAGACTGAGCAGGATCTAAAGGAGACATTTTTAAAATTCCCTCTACAGCGCGATCAAATAAATGCTGATATTTCAAAGCAAAAGCATTGCTTAACGGATCGTTCACGCCAAGAATTACATTGTTTAAAGAGGTGATCTGGTCTTCACTTAAACTTAACGGAACATCAAATAATGCTTTACGCACTGGCTCTTCACTTAGTTTATAACTATTCACCTGTTCTGCAAAGTCTCTGTATCGGGATGTTTGGAATCCAAATTGATGTACCAATACATTTTCTTTGTCAGTTGGAGTATTATCTTGATTTTCATCAAAATAGTTTTTCACTAAAATGGTATATAGTTTTGAAGGTTTTAAATCGGTTAGTTTTACCTCATATCCATAGGATTTTGGCTTAATGATGTCTCCAATCTGAATTGAACATCTCAATTCAGGCCTACTTCCTTTAATCATGTTTTGTAGCATTTCAATATTTAAAGGAATTCTAGGATCATTATCGTCAACCCATTTTGTATTGCTTTCTTCTGCTTTTGGATAACTAGTTACTGTTGTTGGTAATGGATACGGAATAAGAACGTCATTTAAAGGATCTTTAATAATCAGATTCATCACACCTTTAATTTTTGGTCTGCCTGCTCCATAATCTTCCCAATCGGTAAGCATGTGGTATACATAAGGATTTTTGAAGAACATTGAGACTTTACACTGCTCATTTCCGTAGAATGAAGGTTTAGATAATAACAAACTTCCATCAGCATTTGGATAAGAACGGTTGTAATCTAAATACTGTCTTAACGAAGTCAGTGGCGATTTTGACAACTCGGTCAATTCATTTTTAACCGAAGGTTTTTGACCAACAGCAAGTTTTTCATCAGGAACAGGGTAGTGACCAACAGGACCTAATGTTTTAAATCCGTAATAATAATCGAACTTAACTGGAGGATTATTGTCTACTTTATCTGTTAAAGTAAATTTTAAGCAGTAAGTTGAATTTGGTCTCCAAATGGGCTGAACCGTATTTTGAATCGCAGCCCCCATTGCTTTATTGTTTTCAGCAACAGCTTCACTACCAGGAATAGTTAGATTATGCTCAGCGCTTTCTTTTGTTAACCATCCGATTTGTTGAATATAAGTAGTGTAATCTGCTTCATTGTCCTCATCTGGATTTCCTCCTGCTGAACATACAACAGCGTTAATCCTTAATAATCTCGAAGACTTGACTGTTTTTAGGTACTCCGATTGAACTACGCTGTCTAATTCGGCCAGATTTGCAGTTGAACCTGTTAAAGTAGATGTAGACGACACAACCGAAACAGTCGTTATTGGATGTAAAGAGCAATTAGCGAATTGATCATTAAACAGTGAAAAATAAATTCCTTTTTCATTTGGTTTAGAAGAAAGCATTAGAATTTCATTCGCTGATGGTTCGTTTTGAATGTTAACAATAGTTGCTTTATCGTCTGCACTTCCTCTTTCAATAAGTCTTGTAAGTTCGAATGAAGTATTAAACACAAACAGATATTTTTGATTGTATGCAATAATCGAGTTGTCAGCCAGAGTATTATTAGTCAAATGAATTGCAGAATCAAAAATCACATCGTTTTTAACAACAGTAATAGTAGTTCCATCAATTTGAGCCAATCCGAATTGTCCGTTTGCCAGTTTAACAGTAAGCAGAACTTTACCATTTGCAAGTACTGCATCTGTAATCTCAGAAATTGACGGTTCAGAAACTAATTTGGTATCCTTAATTTCAATTGCTTTTGTATTTAGGTCAATACGAATACGGATGATTTTTTTGTTTTTTGTAATCAGGCTAAAATCAGTATTATCATGTTGAAGAACTTTATGAGCTACTTCGTCAATCTTTATGCGATGAACAAAAGAACGGTCAGTACCATTAATCCAGTTAATTTGAGTTCCATTTTCTAATGCATTAATCCAAAGCAATTCGTTATTCTGTAGTGGCAGTAATTTGTTGAAACTTGTAGAATAAGTATTGATATACTGTGTTCCGAAGGTTTTGTTTAATTCAGAATCAAGCTCAATAATTGCAGTTGCTTTGGCAGGAGCCACACAACCTACGATAAAAGTATCATCAATAATTGCCTCACCAATTCCTTTGCATTGATTAGCATCTAAAGCCTGAGTAATTAATAGATTATTATTTACAACCTGCATTGATGTCACTAAGCCATTCAACCTGCGTTCTCTTAACAGATGTCCTTTAGCATCAATTTGTGCAATTACAGTAGTGCTTGGAGTTGGATGAAATGAAATTAAATAAGTGTCATCGTATTTTAAAATTTTGTCAAAGGCATAAATTGCATTTCCTCTGTATCCATAGAAACGTGTAAACGTTAATGGGGTAGGAGCTCCAGTCGGATTATCATTACCGGCATCAGTTTTTAATTGAGCCAATTGCAATAACAATTTATTGTATTCTTCTAAATTACTAGGTTCAGTCATAATAAACTCACCATCCTTTGAAGCGTATGACTGACTAAATAAGGCTGCAATTTTATTTCTCACATCTAAAATGGCATCAGCTCTCGCAGCAACAGGACTAATTATAATCTTATCAATTTTATTTTTTAATGAAACATCGCTTTGGCTATCATATAAAGTTATAGCCGCTTGCAATTCAGCTTTAGTATAGGTCAATTCATTAGAAACTGCTCCCCCGACAGTTTTACTCATTTGAACTAATTTATAACCAGGTAATTTGTCCCCATCTTTAAAAACAGAAGTATAGGCACTTATTTTTACCTGTTTGGCATGTGTTGTTAGTTTTAGGCTTGGCTCAATTGCAGATTCAGGGAAAACAATTTCAAGTTTGTTATAATTTTTGAATGAAAGAGATCTTCTAAAACGAAAAGGGTTACTTTCTGTAGATATACTCATAAAATCCCCATTAATAAGTTCGCCATCTACAATTTCAGGAACTTCGCCAACAAGTTTAAAGTACAATCCATTAATCTTGTCTGCTTCGTATTGAGTTGGTACATAATAACGTTTTCCAATTCTTTTGTTTAAGAAATTGACAGTCTCCGCCTCAATTTTATCGGATACACAGAACAATTTAGAAGGAGTGATTCCGAATTGTTCCGGAACATGCCAGCCTGGTTCTCCTGCGCTTAGATATGAAAATGGATTAGTTGCCAAAACACGAATACTATCATATTGATCAACTACTTTTTGCCATTGTGCCCAGGGTAAATTCTCTACAAGCCCTCTGGAATCTGAATCAACAACAGCTTTAAAAGGATGATAAGGCACCCAGGAGTTTCCATTCGCAGAGCTCAATTCAATCGATTCAATCGAATATTGATGTTTTACCTGACGAAGTTTTCTACCTGATTTCGATGTCGCTTCAGGAGGCATTAAATCGGTATAATTTTTTGCATCAGCCGTGTATCCTCCAATTATTTTAGAAAGACTGTCATTTGGCAAGACTCCTTTAGCCAGTTTGATATCAATGTAGGTATCTAATGGGATTACTTTACAAATTGAACCCGGAGTAGGCATAGTATTAAAATAATTCAGCAAGAAAGCTTCATTGGTAAGCATGTGTACTCCTTTTACAGAATCGGCAGTTCTGTTATCATTAACGTCTCCATGAGTTCCCATCGGAAGTGGACTATAAGGTGTACGGTCAACAATTCGGTTAATATCCCACTGAAGCTCAATTAAGAATGTCTTACGAACTCTGACAAAAGCAATTTTGACACGTACACTTAATTCCAGTTTTGCATAAATCAGGAATGGTTTGAATGATTCTACAGAGAATATAGTATCTAAAACAATTTCAACATTGATGATCCAGATTTTAATCTGAATTCCTCCACCGGCAGCAATATAACCACCCATTTGTGGACGTTTGAATGAAATTTTTCCGCCCATTTCAAGATAGGCCCACAATTTAACTTTTGCAGGACCAAAGCTTTTCTCGAGTTTAAAATCTAATCTGGCACCTGCTTCGATACCTTGAGCAGACAACATTAAAAATGCTTTCGCAGTAAATAATGTCAGTATTCTGGCCGTGATTGGATCTTTTTTAGATCCTAAGTTGATGTACCATGGTTTTTGGTTTTTAAAGAAAAAACCAGCCTCTAATAAAGCGTGTAACTGAATGATTTCTCCACCTTGCTTAGGCATTTGAAAATCGGCTCCTGCTGCCATTTCCAGAGAGTTATCTCCAAAGGCAACCATGGCAAAGAATGGAGGAGTAGACTGATCTTTTTCAATAGGACCAAGTCGGTCACCAAGAACATTTAATCCTGCTTCGATATAAAATAAGGTAGGCAGAGACAGCAATAGCATTGCACGAAGTGTCAGGATACTTCCACCTGTTGTTTCAAATGTTGCTCCAGCTCCGATTGAAAATGGGGAATCATATTGTAAAGAATCCGGCGGACCGCTGAATTTTCTAATGTTGATACCCGCTTTTGGGTGTTTATAGAATTCATACCAGGAATTATCCGTTTTTAATCCGGCAGCTTTTTTGGTTGCTACGTATCTAAATCCTAGTAAACCTCTAAAACCGGTAATCGAAATAAATCCAAGCGGAATTCCTGTTGGTAATTCAATACTTGCATCAACTAAGAAAGCAGGGTATTTTGGAGCAAAACGCATTCCGACACTTCCTGAAATTTTAGGCTTTGGTAATTTTAAAGAAACCTCTCCCATGAATTCCGGTGAAACCCCTGGCTCAGGAAGTGAAATCATACCGTGAATGATAGCCATAGCAGATTCCTCAGAAGCCGTTCCCGGAATCATCAAATCGACTTCGATAGTCTGAATCCTGATGAAAGAAACGGGCTTTTTGTCAGCGTCGCCATCTATATTATCTGTAGAATAATAATATTTAATACCTTCACCACGAGCATCTAATCCTAATGGATTGACACTGATAGCACCATCAAATCCCCAGAAATTATATTTACGCTCGTTAATTTGAGTTGAACCAAAGTTGATATTGCTCACCGCCATCTGAACCGGTCCAAGATTTACAGACAAACTAATCGGAATCGGAATCGAACCGCCTTCGACTTCAATATTTCCATCGCTGTAAATACGAAGTTTCTCTACATCAAAGCCCTGGCCTTTTGCCAGTTTGTTCATTAATGTATCCTGTGGGAATGAAACATAACAGGAAGTTCCTACGTAATAATCGTCATCTTGTTTTCCTAGTTCGAAACTATGAAAATCAAAGTTTACCAAGCCAAATAAATTGGCTTTAGGTTCGCTCGCTTTATCAAAAGAGGCGGTTAAGTTAAAATCTCCGTCGTCGTATAAGTGTCCTTCAATGTCAACACGAAAAGGTTTATTTTCTAATGGATGATCTTTAGGATATTTTAATTTATTAATTTCTAACGCGCCCTTTATGTTAGAAGAAACAACTCTGTTTTGCTTAAAAGAAATATCAAACTTATTAAAACCAACTTTGAAACTGTTCGCTAATTTGAACCACATATAATCTTTTTCAAGAACAGGGTTTGTTGCAACTAAGGATTCTAATCCAATGGTTCCGGAGATTCCGCCTTCAGTACCAATTAATAATTGTTTTCCAGTAATTTGCAGTGAAGCATCATTTTCTTTTTTGAACCATTTTCCAGGTAATTTAATTGTTGCTTTTTCAGCATACACTCCTCTAAATGCAGCTCCTCTTCCGTCAGCATCAGCTTCAGGAATATTTTTATCTCTGCTTAAATCTATTTTTAATCCCGAAAACTCTGCAATCAATCCAGTGTTTCCAATCATAGATCTGTTTAAACTAAAACTGGAGATATTATTAAAGATAAATCCGCGATTAGAAGAATATTCTAAGCTTCCAACATCAAACTTTAAATAACTAAAATAGTTTTCCGGTAATGGATCATCCAGTGCTATTCCGGTAACATTTTCGGTACCTGTGTAAACGGGCTGTAGCCATTTGTGAGGAAATTGAAGACCTACGCTAATTTCGTTAATAGCCATTCTAAACTGAAGCGTTAAAGCTTCTTTGATATTTTTTTCGATATTGTCAAAATAGCGTGCAAATAATTTCTTTAAACGATCTAATCCTTCATTGCCTACATTTAAAAGATTATCGTAAGCAAATTTTAGCAAGTCAATGTCTAAACTTCCAATTTGCTGTGATAAGTGCTCTACCTGATTGTCAAAAGATGCATTGGTGTCATTTAAAGTTGCTAAAGCACCTGTATGTACACTATTAAACTGATTAACAAAATCAACCAGTGCATTTGCACCCGGGTAAAATGTATTGATAAGTTCATTTAAAAATGTTTTTTCGTTGATTTCGGCTAATTCAAAAAGAATTCGTAAAACAGATTCAACAGTATTATCAAATGATTCAAAGTTGAAATCATTGATATATTTTAGAATAATCCAGGAATAATCAAAACTGATTGGAATTTCAGTGTTGCCATCGACAGTTGGGTTCAAAACTAACTTTAAATCCTGCGCTATAGGAATATCAATTCCTAGAGAATTGTACGTGGTTAATGTCATGCTATAAAAGCCAGAGGAATTATCATAGCTTTGACTGGCAATAAGATTTTTTACAAATACAGAATCAAAAAGACTGGCAAGTGCATCTCTAATTGCCTCTAGCTCATTTGGAATCTTGTCCAATGGTAATAATTGGCTTAATGACGGGTGCATTATTTGATTTGACATATTTTTAAATTTATTTCTTTGTTAGTGGTTTGTAGATTACGATTCAAAATATGTCTTTTGAAAAAGACATAAGTATGCTGTATTCCTCTCGTGAAAGAGAGGACAGGAAAGGTTTTGAAAAGTATTTTTGAATTTGTTTTACTACTTAATATGTAAGTAGATTTTTTGATGCATGAAGCTCTTAATTAGCTGTTTGTTTCTTTTTGATATTGCAAAGATTCACAAAAAAAAGTGCTTTAAAAAACGACTGCAAGGTTGTTGAACACTTGTATTGTAATACTTGACAGAGTTGTACAGAAAGTGAACAACTATACTTTTTGGACGGTGAAAAAGGTAGTCTTTTAATGAAAAGAAAAGAGGAATTTCTCAATATTTAGAAATTGAGATTGTGAGCTCGAATTGAGCGCTTTTTTAAAGAGTTAGAGATATGAATCTCAATTGAAATAAGAATTTAAATGCGCTTACGGAAAGATGACGTCAGAAAAGCTGTCTGTGCTTTAAGTTAAGTAAAACTACCTTTTACTGCGCTTTATTTTAAGCGCAGTATTGGGATAGTATCTTGTAAAAGATTAGTTGTAATATTCGATTTTTCTTTCGGCAACCAAAGTGGGCTCACCACTCGGTGTTCCTTCAAGGAACATATTGCATTTTATCCAGTTGTTGTGGCTGTCGTATTCGTAGGTGTAGTAACGAACTTTTACTGCGAGGTTTTGTTCTGGATTGTCAGGGACAAATTCTTTTTGTATAAGATCTCCTTGCTCGTTATAAATCTGTATAAAATTTTTGGTTGGATTGGAAATTTCTCCAGGTCCGGTAACGAGACATTTAACTTTTTCTACGTAATCTTTGGTTGGATGATAAATATATTCATCTTTAGCTACAATTTTTTCACAACCATACATGGTTACTTGTATTATCCTAGCTTGCTTATCGTATTTATACTGTAATTGTAAGTCGTCGCAAAAAGGACTTTCTGTACCCATATCTGTGTAAGCCATGTTTTTACTAAAAGAACCCCTAATTATTTTTTGGTTTATAACAAGACCATCTCTATCATAAATAAACAATTTCCGAGTACTTAAATCTCCATCATTTGGCTTTTTTTCATCTATTATTGGAGCCACTCGATAAACGCAAAAAGATTGTTCTTCTTGAATTCGTCCTTGTTTGTCATAGATGTAATTATAAACATCTACATCATATTCCTGCCATATTTTATCTCCAATAATTACTGTATCTTTAGGGACATTGATTTTGTTTAACTTTTGAAGTAAATTATGATTTTGTATTGGAATATATTGTTTTAGTGATATTTTATACTTGTTTTTTTCTATCCAATCGCTCTCATCATACTCATAAGATTTTAATTTCTTTTTATCGAAATTAATTACATAGTTTTCACTTAAGGAAGACCCGAGCCTTTCTTTGATTCGGCCAAGTCTATCAAAGTGTATATATTTATAACCATGGATATCATTATTACGCAAAAAGTCACTTTTCTCAGCTTCTATTAAGTTTTGTTTCGCAACATCCATTTTTGAATAAACAACTTTTACGGAATCTTTTAGATTTTGACCGGTATAATCATTTCTTTTTTCAGATAGTAAACTGCTATATTCTCGTTTAGATTGTGCTTTACCATTAATTGGGAATAGTAATATATTGAGTAACAAAATTGAAAGCAAAAATTTCATAAATATCGTCTTGGTTTTTTTATAAATGTAGTATTAATTATTTAAAGATAAAGATATTAACCTGATTTTATGCTCATTTTTTTTAATGATTTTTTGAGATTATTCTTCTAATCGTTTAAAAACTTTTTTTCCCTCTATACGGGCATTGGTACCTGATGGTACGAATATATCGCGAATGTTTTGATAAATAAAACGTAAGGGATCGTCTTCTTTGAAATAAGAAATTGCACCTTTTTCATATAACTTTGCTTCATAAGTTAATGTTGCGGATGCATCTAGTCCAACACCAGCGGTTAATAGTGCTCCGCCTCCTTTTACAACTCCACCAAATCCACCACCTAGCGTGCCTTCCAGTGTTATATCAAGTTTTCCTAAATCGCTAATGAAACTAAAAAAGTCTATAATATCAGAGGTATTGTAATCTAAATCTTTTGGCTGTTCTCCATCCATATACAAATTGGCATCTATTACACCTTTAACATATTTTTTAAAAACATTCAAATATGTATTAATTGTTGGTTTTTTGCTGTCATCTTCATCGTCAATCATTCTATCTATTTTCCATAAAAGACCTCTGATCTGGCTTCCGGGAATTCGATCTTTCCCATACAGATAGGTGTAGTATAATTCACCATCTATCTTTTTTTTATGATTCTCATTTTTATTATAATCTTTGATAGCATTTTCGATTTGAATTCTGTATTTTAAAATATCTGCATCAACTTTCTTTTGATCAGATACCTCCGAGTTAACGATGTATTTTAAATATAGTTTTTTTAAATTAAATTCAACAACTTGACGAATTAAGCTTGGATTAATCTCCATTTTCATATCAAGTCCTAAACCAGCTATAACGAAAAGATTATCGGGACTTATGTTCTCTAGGGTTGCATTTAATATGGTTGTAGTCAATTGTATTTCTGTATTTCCTTTATCCCCTGAATTATATGCGTCAACAGTCCTATTTGTAAGACTATTATCATTGACAACTTTTTCAACTAATAATTTTTTTCCTCTATTATCATGTAAATACCCAATTTTTTTGTGATATTCAATGCTTTTAACCAATTTAAAAATACTTTCAAAATTATAATCATGACTAGCTCCTCCTTTAAACATATCGAATAGAACCCCCATGTCAATATTATATTTTACTTCTGTACCTGGTTGACAAAGACTGTCTACATCACCAGTATAAGTCGCAAAATATATTGATACCTCGGTTTCAACATTATTATCTAAATTATCACTTCGTTTATATTTGAGAGATCTATTATTTGTTGAAGTAATGGCATCAAGATCTATATGATTAAAAGCAAAATCTAATGCATTTATTAAGTTGGGACTTGATTTTCTATTAAGTTTCCAGTTTATTCCATACATTAATCCCACGTCAAATGATAAGAGATTAGTTATAAAAGATGTTACGCCTCCAATTGGGGTAATTCCAGCGAAAAGTCTATTAAGAAGTCCCATTTTTATATCAGTATCTAGAACAGCTTTAACATAGTTTTTGCAATCTATTTCAATATTTTCGAAAACCCTATGCTTTTCTTCACTGGTATAGGGCATTGTACCATATTCTGCTTTAAAACTTAAGGAAACACCTGCATTAAAATTAGTATCAATGCTTAAACTTGGTAACTTATTTAAAATATTGCCAGCCTCTCCATAACTTCTATTTGTATTTTGTACCTCAGGATGTTCTGAATTTTCGGTAGGCATTCTGAGGGCATTCTCGCTATTTGGTCCTACTTTTGCAAGAAGCCCCGCACTGACACTAGGATCCATTCCAATCTCCATATTTGTTAAATATTGATTTGGATCAAGATTAAGTATTTCAAAATGATTTAAAACTTTGGCCAAAGAACTTATGATTGATCCTGCAAAAACACTCATAATCATTGTCAATAATGCCGTTTCATCTTTTCTTACTGGAAAAGTATACTCTGTCGATAAACTGAAATCTATACCAACACTAGCACTAACACCTGTCCCGATTTCAAATTTTCTTCTAGATCTTCCATGTCCAAACCTTTGGCCTAACTTTACAGTGTATCCCTGATATTCATCTAAAGAAACGCCTAGTGTAGATTTTACTTTGTAAACTATTTTAAGTTCCTCTCGATCAGTTATCTCACGTTTAAGGCTTTTTTCAATTTCACCTTTAGTATTAATAGGAAGCCCCCAAGTAGCATTTGCTTTAGCATCGAGTACACCACCGAGCCCTCTGGGCCATTTACTAGCTACAGAAACAGCAAAATTGTAAGCAGACTTAAAAAAGGCAAGAGTTTCATCATATAATTTTTTAGCGTCATCTTTTACTTCATTGATTACAGAAGAGAGACTGTCAATAAGAATATCTAACCCATGATCAACAACATAATCCATTATTGATGTCGGAGGAGCCCCCGGAAATATAGGAGGTAAAACAACAGGAACTAACATTTCATTATATCTAAAACTTAAAAAATAAAACATTGAATCTGCAAACTGTCTTGAGGGGATTCTAATATTTTTGCCCTCAACCATTTTAAAAGAAGTAGTATTTCCTTCAGTATCAAAATTAATTTTGGCCTTTGGATTCAAACCTTCCATTTTTTTTAAAAAGCGATTGTAATTTGGAAGAGCTGATTCAGAATCAGTTGTTTTAACATTAAAAATATTTACATCGTCAAGATGACTAATTTTATATCTTTCATAGCCATTGTCTCCTATTACTCCCCATTCCTTTACTTCTTCTCCTACTTGTTCTATATTATAATAATAAATCAGATTAAGATAAAACTGATATCGAGCATCTTCGCTTCTTTTATCTTTAGGAAATAATTCTCTCTTAGGTAATGTGAAAATAATTGAATTATCGTATGGATTTATTATAGGAAATCCGTTAAGATCACCGCTATAGTAATTGTCTATTACGATTTGTGAAAGAGTATCGCCTTTCTCTACTTTATGTAACTTAGCATTATCGTCATCAAATAATAAAGGAGGCGTATTTTCTTCTTCTAAAGAAAAATGTACGAGAGGAATTTCTGTGTTAGAAAATTCAAGGTTAGTGTCTATAGTTTTTAAACCAACTGTTAGTTCAGAATTGTCAATTTTTTTTTCTTGGATAAATTTTTGAATTTGTTGATTCTTTAAAAGTTCATTTCTACTTTTGTGAGAAGGATTTACTATTGTAATCTTATTATCGTTACCATCTTTGTGTACAACGGACCCTGTAATGACAGAATCAGTTACAACTTTTAGCATTTCACCATTTTCGCTTAATGAAACAAAATATTCATATTTGTTATTATTAAATGATTGTTTGAAATTTAATTGTTTTTTAGAGGAGCTTCCGATGTATTTTTTGTTTTCTGCATCAAAGAATTCATTACCAAAAAATTTTCGGTCAATTGCAAGTAATGTTTCAGAATTTACTGTCCCTGTTTTTCGGATTCCGTCCCAGTCTTGAAATTTCTCTATAGCATCCTTTAAATTTAAGTCAAATTTAAATGTATTAGTATCCAATTTAGTAATGACATAATTAGGATATATATCATTTCGCTCATTGATAAAATTTAGTGCGACTTTGATTAATTTTACAGCCTCATTTTCAACTCCTATTTTTAATGGACTATTTATTGTATCATTTTTTGCAAGCCTTACTAAAAAAGGATTATTGCGAAAAATTACATTCTGAAGGGTACCTCCATTATTACTATTGACAAGGTTTTGTTCTGCTAATGGAATATTACGTATAGCATCTTTTGATATATATATTGGCATAGTTTAAATTTTATTATTTTTTGAATTTGTACCTAATTTGCACTCGTTAAACTAATAGGTAAACTATTGTACGTGATGTCATTTGTAGAATTTGAAATATCTAAGTAAAACAATGTAGCATCCTCATTTTCCACCAAAACGGGCGTTCCTAATGTTAAAACATAGTTCTCCAAAGTATATTTTTCATAATTTTGATAGGTATGTTCCTTACATTTTACATATAAAGGATGACTAGGAAATTCGCCTTCTGTTTGTTGATATGTTTTTAAAGCATTGTACTCATTGTGAGTGAAAGTAATAGCTTCAAAGGTTTGAAAAATAGAATCATATTCACTTAAATCCCCTGATCTTGAATAAGAAAGAAATTTGAATATATTGTTTTCATTTTGAGGATCTGGAATTGAAAATTTGCGTAATTCGAAGTTTAAATTGTTTGAAGTTTTTACGATCTGATTTAAAAATCCTATGTGTGGATTTGTAGTATTTTCATAGTCATAATCCGATGTTTTGAAACTTAAATTAAATTTTCCTTTTCCGATTAATGAAATTGGGCTATCGGGCCTGTTTTTGGTGCTTTTATAAAGAGTACTATCTTTGAAACTAAAGAAGGTTACGTGATTTTTGTCAACTGCAATACCTGAAGTGGGTAAATATGCTTCGCCTTTTGATGAATCAATAATGACTGGTGAATTTATAGAAGAATAAGTATAGACTCTAAAATCGCCATCGCGAAGGTTATCAAAACCAAAAATATTGTTCATCTTTAAGGAGAAAAAATTATTCCATATTGATGAAATGTTTTTTTTGTCATTTCTATTTCCTTTTGTTGATTTTTTTAAGAGATAATAATTTGCACCTAATTTGTTATCATCATATCTCCAGTTCTTTAATTTTATAGCTTCTGATTGTTCCAATTCTATTGAATTAGTATTGTCATCACTAGCAATTATGAAATGTTTTTTTTGAGTAGTATCCTTTTCTGTTGAAATCTTACCAACATAAGAAGATAAAAAGTTTGCATTTACAGGGCTTCCAATTCCAATAGGAATTTTGACATGAAACCATTTTTTACTGTTATTATAAGTTTGATTGGTAATTTTTAGAATAGGCCAATTGGTATAATAGTTCATATCAGTATATACAGCATCCTTTATATTACTATCTGCAGAATAAAAACCAACTTTTAGGTCGTCTTTGAACTTAAAGAAGTGATTGTATGAGAAACCCCAATCGTCTCTGATGTCGACGTAAACAGTATTTTTATTGTAAAATTTCTGTAAGAAGTTGTTACCATTATCGGCTCCTTTTACTCTTAATCCTTGATTTTTTGTAGCACCATAGAGCGCTGTGATGTCAAGATAACTTAAGATCTCTTCTTTTTTGAATCTATTGTTGAATTTTAGTTTAAGTTTTTCAACTTCGGTTAAAGTACTGCCAATGTTTAACTTTTCAATTTCAAGAGTGTGGTTAGAAGCTTTTAATAACTTTAAGGTTGGTTCATAACCAATCATATCCAATATGACTTCGATTCCTGCGAGAGTTGATCCACCGGCAAATTTTCCAATTTGACACCCGCCTTCTACGATTAAAGGATGGAAATTGTCTGTATCATCGAAGAAAATTTTTTCGACAAAAGTACTATCGGGAAGGTTTGAAAAACCTAAACCTAAGCAATCTGACTTAGCAATTAAAGTGGTACTATTTTTTGCATTTAGTTTATTCTGTATCTCTTTTATTACTTTAAGAATATTACTAGAATCCCACGAGCCATCTGTTTCAGGGATATTTCCGAGATTATCGACTAATGAGGATTTTTTAATTCCTCTGTAAATGAATATTTTTGCGGGGAAGCCACTAACGTAAGTATTTAATGGGAGTAATGCGATGTTTAACAATGCAGGATTAGCATTTGGCATTGCCAGTACTAAGGACTTTGTAATGGCATAAGCAGGAGCATTCTCAGAAACAGAAAAATTATTATCTAAATTGTATTTTTCAACATTCCCAACGTCGGGTTGTTGTCCAAAAGCTAATTCTGCTAATTGATCCGTTTCTATCGAACTCTCTTTTGTGAAAAAAAATATTTTTGACATAGGTTTGTTTTTAAATCCTAAAATTCATTTGAAAATTTTAGAGTGAATTATTTTTTAAATTGTTTAGCTGATTCTAGAAAAACCTGTAGAATCTGGCAATGGGTTTGATAGCATAATAAACCAACCCCAAAAGCAAAATTCTCCCCAGCCAAATCTGTACCTTTTGCCAAAAAGTCAAGTAGTTTACAAACTTGGTGGTGTTGATGGTTTTTACTTCGGTTTCTTTTACCTGTTGTGATTTCCAGCGGGCGTAGAGTTCCTGCTCTTTGAGTTCGCAGTCTACGTTTAGTTTGTTGTTCTCAAGACGAACCTTTGGGCTTTTTAAGTTACGCCCTGGTTCGGCCTGAGTAACATTCTTAACAACTACTTTTCCGTTTTGACATTCCAGCAATGCCCTATAAGAGCTGCTGTCTTTCTGAATTTTAAAAACAGTATCATGTACTGTTTCTTTGATTGTAATAGTTTTTGCTTTTTCTTCACTTAGAACCGGTTTCGGGCTTTTGCACGAAACCAGAACTAAGACTAAAAAAAACAAAAAAACAAGACGTTTGAAATTATTCATCATAAGTTATAATTTGATTATTGTTCGTTTTTAGAGTCTTAAAAAACTTTTAACGCTTTTAATTTCTCTTTTTCTTCGGGCTACTTTATAGCCTTCACGACCTCCCATGTCATTCGTATTTCCTTCAATGGTGTAGATAAGAGTTCCGGCGACTTTATCTACAATTCCGGTGTGACCTGTTCCGTTTTTAAAGTCCAGGATAAAAACGTCACCGGGCTGTGGCTCCTTTTTTACCAAAGGTTTGCTTGAATTGTATTGGTCTAGTACACCGCCAGTTTTCTTTAAAGGATTTTTTACTCCTAATTGTAATGCTGCTTTTTGAGCGCACCAGTAAACAAAAGCCATACACCAGGGATATCCTTTTGTGAGTCCGACACTTCTTAAATAAATCTCGACTTCAGGACCGGAATTACTATTTCGTGGCATTTCTTCAACACCAACCTGAGCAATTGCAATTTCTAAGGTTTTTTGGGCTAATGTCATTGTTGTTTTCCGTTTAGTTGTTTAAATTTTTGTAGTTCATCAACCAACTGCTGATTGATTAGCATGAGTTCTTTGTGCTGTATTTCCATTTTTTTTATGGTTTCGGTTGCTGTAGTTAACCGGGCGGTAAGATCATCGAGTAAGTCACGGTAATATTTTACAGCGCTAACAGTGTTGTCGAGTTCGGCGGCTCTGTCTTGGGCTAATGATTTTCTCATTGAGAAAAACCATGTGATAAATGCGGCGAAGAATGCGGTTAGAGTGGGGTATAAAAACTGTTCCATTTAATGTTAAAAATATATGTTAGAATTGAATTTTGTTTTCGGTGAAACAGCTTTTTGGAGTGTTGATTTTTAAGAAAATGGGACTTAATTTTCTGTTATAAGCGCTGTGGTTGTTTCCTTTTGTGGGTACAAAGATTGTCTTAAAAAAGCAGTAAAAAAAACAAATGATAGGTGCTTAAACACTTGTATTCTGGTTCTTTACAGAGTTGTTCAGTGAACGAACATGTGCCTTTTTTTAAGTAAAAAAAGACACATCTTTGCAAAGCAATTCAGATCAAATGTAGTTGTTAAAACAAGTTTAACTACTTACGATGTTTTAGTTTGATTCAACATCAGTTCTTCAATTTTTTTGAGTTCAGAGGTAATCGGAGTACAAAGAATCTCGTACAAAGTAGTACGGGAAATAGGATAGACCGGATAGACATATTTGCGCCAAACCACAGTAGTTGGAATATCTTCGGTTTTGTGTTTTTGATACAATTCTTTGATAAGCTTATAGCGTAAAAGTTTATTTTTTTGGATTCCGAGACTTCTATTGTTTGAGATTGCCATAATGAGAAAGATGAGAATGATTAAAAGAATTGTTTTTATGTAAAAGCAATATTGCCATTAGAGGCATAAATAAGTAATTATAAATTTTATCACAGATAACCAAAACCATTTGATCCTTATATATCAATGGCTACTCTTCTTCTAATGCCGAGCTTGTCCGGAACTTCGTCCTGAAGTCATTCTGCAAAAAGAACTTAATAATTTAAGTCTGCAGAGTCCGCACAATAATTTTGTTCCAGAGTGATAAAACACTGGAGCATTCCGGGAAAAAGAATGGTTTTGAGTTATTTGATTAGGGCAGTAAGCGCCCGCTTTTTTGGCTCCTGTTTTTCTTTATCTTTTAAGAAAAACAGGAGTTTTTTTTGTTAAGGGTAGCACAGTGTATTCAATGAATAGATTTACATTTGAAAACAATTAAAATGTAGAATGACTTCTTTCTATAGAAGATAAAAGATTCTTAAAAACAATTTTAGATGAAATCTATTTCAATACTATGTTAACCCTGTAATTTTCAGAATTTGTGATGAGGTTTATTTTTACGCTCATTTTGATATTGTTTGAAAGTTGAATTGATCTTAAAATTCATCCATTCACGAAAAGTAATTATAGGTTTTAAATTTGTTGCGATTAATAGGGCCCCTAAAAGTAAAGAGGCATAAATATCATTGTTTGGATGCATTGATTTATAGATTTTTGGGTTATTTTGGTAATTAATTGGATATGTTTTGAGCTTAAATCAGGACATAGTATTTTCTAAAATAGATGCGGGTTCGTCCTCTTCAATAAATGGGTTTTCATAATAAGGCGTAAAATGGTACTTGCTGATAAGTTTGGTCACTTCTCCGATCTTACTTTCAATTAGCAATGAGACGGGTCTTGGTTCAGCTTCAGGATTGTTCAGAATATGAAACCACTGAAAACGTTCTTGATTGATACAAATACGTTCTCCGGCTGTAAATGTTCTGATTTTTTCGGAGCAGAACTGAAGTGTGATATAAAGTTGTGCGATCCGCTCTTTAATTTGCTTTTGATTCATTTTGTCGTAATTGTAAAATAGTTTGTAATTTTTTTAGATCATATTCGATAAGGTTTCTTTCGACACTGGCTGGGTTTTTAATTAACCAGGATTCTAGTACCTGTATCTTTTCAATAATTTTTGAAATAGTCATTTGGATTTATATTTATGATTAATAAAAAGTTTTTTCGTAGTTAGAGTCATGAGATATAAAAATGTATAGCATTTTTTCGAAAGTATATTTGTAAGTTCTTACAAATATCGAAATTTATTTCGAATATACAGAATAAATCGAATCTTTTTTCGATTTACTCTGTAGGCTATTTGTTTTTTAACTTTTTGTTTTTAAAAGTTAATTATGTGCACATTAGTTTTTATTTTTTGCCGTATTATTGCTTGCTATTTATAAAAACTAACTAATTTGGAGCGGTTATTTTTGTAGGGCGTAATGTTTTATCGAAAAATGTTTCGTTTTTGTGAGCCTGTGCTAGTTTTGGTAAATTAAGCAGGAAAATATCTCATTTGGTTTGAGATTGTTTTTTGGTTCAGGTATATAGGACTGGTTGATTAGTGAAGTTTTGCCATCCTGAATTAATGTGAAAAAGCCCAGATCGCAAAAGAAATTTATGGATGGGCTAAAACTATTTTAGTTTTTTGAAATGTTTCTGTAATAAAATCAGTTTAAAGATTCTTTTTCGCAGATCAATAAAACTTCCAATAATTCGATACTGATTTTTCCTTCCAGGAATAATTTCCGCAATAATTTTATGTACTCTTGTTTTTTAGTAAGCATGGTTATATGTTTATAGATTAAGTAATAAAATTCGTAATATTCAGCGTCCAATATTTGAGGTTTCCCGTAACCTATTTTCTTTAGGTCTCTCATCTCTCGGAATTGGTTTGAAAATTAACATTTGCAATTAGAGCTTGGTTTTTGCTTTTTTTGCATTTAGAGTGAAAGAATGTTTGTTTTTTCTTTGTAAATCACAGCTAAAAGTGAGTTTTAATTGAAATGTCTATATTGCTGGAGGCTGCTTTGGGTGTACTAGTTTTTGATTTTCTTTTTTTGCATTTTAAGTTGTCTTTATTATTTATTTAACATTTGATTATTCAAAAAAAAACAAGTTGAATATGAAATATAAATCGTTTGGAATAAAAAGCCTGTAATTGTCTATTTACAGGCTTTTTGTTTTTGTGATAATTTCGTTAAGATGCTTAGAACTTTTGAATGTTCTTTTGAAAATTGTTTTATTGATTTAGCAAGTCTGAATGATACAGGAAATTTGAGTTTAAGTTTTTAATTTAAATTTGAGAAGGTAAAGATGGAAGGATATAATGCTTAATAAAAATGCATGACAGGTGATTGAACATTAATGTTCGATGTTTTTACAATCTTGTTCAGGAAACTTAAGCTAGATAGGTTTAGCTATTGATTGATATTATAAGTTACGAAGCTGTTTTTTGGTATAGCTCTTCGATTTTTTTAAGTTCGATTGTTATAGGAGTACAGAGGATTTCGTATAATGTAGTTCTGGAAATGGGATAGATTGGATATACGTATTTGCGCCAGACTACCGTTGTAGGGATGTCTTCTGTTTTGTGTTTTTGATATAGCTCTTTTATTAGTTTATATCGGAGTAATTTGTTTTTCTGAATTCCCAGGCTTCTTTGATTAGATATTGGCATAGTAAAATGATTAAAGATGAATTAAATGATTAAAGATGGTCTTTTTTTTAGAAAAGGTTGCAGAATATGAATTGCAATTATTCGTTTTGTGGTATTTAAGATTAGATATTAGTTTTCTTTTTGCGTTCGTTTTGATATTGTTTGTATCTTGTGTTTATTTTAAAGCTTAACCATTCTCGAAATATTAGAATTGGTTTCCAATTGGTTGCAATAAGTAAGAATGTTAATAGAGCTGAAGCATAGATATCATTATTAGGCTGCATAATTTTGTTTATTTGACTGGTTAAAGAAATCAAAAGCATATCCTTGTAAAAAATCAACGGATGACATCGATAATGGTATATTGGTTCTTATTCCATTATAATCAATTTTGTTTGCTTCAATAAACCAGCTTGAACGAACAGGTTTAAAAGATGAAGCGATTATTTCAACGCCATCGGTAAATTCTTCATTGTTGAATTCTTTTGTTAGTTTTTGAAGTTCCAAAACCCTTGACCCTTTTAGGTTTCCTTTGGCATCTTTCTTTAGTAGATTAAAAACAATTTTAACTAATGCTGCCGTTTCTCTACTGGTTGAAAGCGATGATATGTAATTTTGTACCTTTTCAATCCCAATGGTTGCGGTGTCATCCCATCCTTCATTAATGCGATACCCAATTGTAATTTCTTCGTTGTCATTAGAGAAAGTATGTGACATTTGCTTTTCTTTAAAACCGTAAACTTGATTTTTTAAATCCAGAATAGTTTCAAATAGCTGGAAGGTTTCAGTTTTGGCGATTCTCATCATTTCAGAGGTTTCGTGTAGTCTTGAAAGTGCTCTAGGGATAGTTTCAGCTACCAATTTTTTATAAGCATCCCTTTCTTCGTTTTTTTTGTTTTCAATTCGGCTCAATGCTTCTTTTAGTTCTTGCGCAGAAAATTGTGATAAATCCATAGTAGGGTTGATTGTGTTTGTTAATGGTGTGATCATAATAGTTTTATTTTTAGGTTAATGTAATTTAGTTGTGTAGTACAATTTCATCTTTAAATGGATCACCATAATAAGGTTTGAAATTGTATTTGGCCGCAAGTTTGGAAACTTCTTTTAATTTGTTTTCAATATTTTGAGGAACAGGTCGTGGAGTAATGGTTTCGTCGTCCAGGATATGCATCCATTGAAAACGCTCTTGATTGATACAGATTCTTTCACCGGGTGTAAAAGTTTTTGTTCGTTCGGAACAATATTGAAGTGCGAGGTACAATTGAGCTATGCGAGTTTCGATTTGATTTTTATTCATGATTTGTTTATTGAGATTTTTTTGTTCGATATCAGGTTACATTGCACTTTTTTAGGGCTGTTTGGTTTCTCGATAAGTTGATTTTTTGGCTATTGAATTTTTTCTTGGATTTGTTTTCATCTTTTGGTATTTGTTAGGTGTTGAACAGGAGGTTTTATGTTTGTAGGTTGATATTATGGGTTTTGATGGTTTTATTTCTGTCTAATATGTAGGTATTTTATATTTGTTTTGTGTCTATAATCCATGAGTCATATGATTTTATTGGTGTTTCTGTTGTTTTTGAATTTTATTTTTCTTTCCTTTGCAAATGTAATGTAAAATAATACATTAAAACAAATTTTTAACGTAAAAAAATACATGCTTTTATGGGGTCAACTGAAAGAGTAAGGGAGTATCTTGATTACAAAGGGATTAGCAGGTATAGGTTTTGTATTGACTTGGGTTTTTCAAACAAATTTTTAGATAATAGTAGTAATATGGGAACGGATAAGGCGTGTAAAATTTTACATCAATATCCTGAAATTAATTCAGAGTGGCTTTTGACGGGAAATGGGCCTATGATAAAGGAAGATAATACAAGTGTATTGATTATGAATAATGACAGAAAAACGGTAGATTCTATTTGTGTAAATCAGGAAATACCATTGTATGATCTTGAAGCTGTTGCTGGACTTAGAGAATTGTTTAACAGTGCAGAGTCGCGTAGGGTTTTGGATACTATAAAAATTCCGAATTTGCCTAAATGCGACGGTGCGATTTCGGTAACAGGGGATAGTATGTATCCATTGTTGAAGTCCGGAGATATTATTTTGTATAAAGAAACTGAATTTGAAAATATTTTCTTTGGGGAGATGTATCTTTTGAGTGTAAAATTGAATGATTGGGAAGAGTATATTACGGTAAAGTATGTTCAGAAATCTGATCTGGGTTTGGAGTATGTGAAATTGGTAAGTCAAAATTCGCATCATCAGTCAAAGGATATTCATATTTCCAAAATATCGGCATTGGCGCTTATAAAAGCTAGTATTCGTGTTAATACGATGATGTAGAGGTTTGCGGAAAGGTATAGCGTGAAAGTAATTTGATTTCTTTTTGAAGGCTATATCCTATTATTTTTTTAAATTTGTTAATAACCCGAAACGAATATCGAATTCTTTTAGATATTATTTCGTAAGACTTGTATAGATGAGCACGATAAATGAGAAGATTGATGAAATAGCAATTAGGGAATTTAAGGGGAATAATAGTTCTTTTGCTAAAGCGGTGAATACAAGCGAGACAAACATTCGTAATTACAGGAAGCGGACTATGCCTAAACTTGATTTTATAGTTAAGTTGCATGACTTATTCGGGATAGGTTTCGAGTATCTGCTTTCTGATGAGGTTGAAATTAACGCGTGTAAAAGTGAAGATCGTAAAAGTGCGGCCCAGGATCAGGAATTAGAGAGTAAAATGATAATGGCGGAGAATAGTCTTCTGAAAGAAAAAAATGATTTTTTATTAGAGCAAATAGAATTTTATAAAAGTAAAATTGAGTTTTTGTCACTTCAAACAAATGTAAAAAAATCTCATACAACAAAAGAGATTGCTGAAGGATTAAAAATTATTGATGAGATAGAAAATTTATTTGTAAAGAAATCGGTTAAATGATTTGTAAAGCAGGTCGGGATTTACTTTTTTTTAATGGATGAAGATTAATGTGAAAAGTTACAGAGAATGTTGAGTAGTAGTTTTTTGTTGTACTTGGATCTTTAGAACGTGAGATTACTCTTTTGTTTACTTTTCGAATTGTTTTGCTTGAAAATATAATGGACTATTTCTGAGTTTACTTGATTTTAAAAAAAAACTGTGTGTGATTCATTTATATTTGGAGAGATTAATGCAGTGTTTAAAGAATATCTTGATTCAAATTAAGTTTGAAAGTATTTTTTGAAGAGATTACAGTTGAGGGATTTTCTATTGTTGAACGCCTGATTTGTCTTTTGATGGTTTAATATTAAGTATGAAAAAAGCCTGTAAACAAAAGGTTTACAGGCTTTTTTGTGGAGTCGCCGGTTCTTGAACTTCTTATTATATATTTTGCTGTTAATTAATATTTATTTCTATAAGTACCTTGTAAACAATGAAATTTTTATATTTGTTACAATAAAGTAATTATAACGAGTTATAAAAAAAACGGCAACGAAAACGGCAACTGATTATTTTTTGACAAAAATGGCAACGAAAACGGCAACGATTTTGACCTCAAATACTCCTCAAAATGAAGTACACTTTTAAACTTAAAGAACCCAATTCAGAGAAAGAAACATTAATCCTGTTTACTTGTAGTTTTAAAGAGGAGAATAAAAAGTTCGTTTACTCAACTGGAGAATCTATACTCCCAAAATATTGGGATAAGGAAAATAAATTTCCGTTTATTTCGGGGAGTAAAAAGGGAAAGACAGCTGAGACCATCAAACGGCAATTAAACCGCTATTCTGATTTGTTTCTTGAAACTTACAGCCTTTATAAAAGAATTGGAGAGACTTTGACTTCAACTATTTTAAAAAAGGTATTCGACGAGGAATTTAAAAAGACAGTTTCTGGAAAGAATGTTTTTTTTGATGCTTTCGATGAATTTATGGCAGAGAAGAAAAAGCAACAAGCATGGGCAAAAGCGACAATTAAGAGATATGATAATATCAAGAACATACTCAAAAACTTTGAGAAAGCCAGGAAATACAAACTTACTTACAGCAGAATAAACAAGACGTTTCATGATGAGTTTACTTCTTATTGTATGGGAGATTTGAAGCATATCAATAATACTTACGCAAGAAATTTGACGTTGTTTAAATCATTTATGTACTGGTCATTTGAAAAGAAATACACATTCAACAATGCGTTTCTAGGATTTAAGAAAGTTCCAAAAGTTATCACTAATCAAATTGCATTGACTATTGACGATCTTAACAACTTAATGCAACATAAATTTAAAACCGAAAGTTTGGAGCGAGTTAGGGATGTTTTTGTTTTTGCTTGTGTTACAGGAATGCGTTTTGGGGAATTATCTTTAATTTCAAAAAGTAATGTTTCAGAAAAATGCATTATGCTGAAAGAAGATAAAGACGAAACAAAGGAAGCAAGGGAAATACCTTTAACAAATCTTTCAAGATATATTTTATTGAAATATAATTATAAATTGCCTCTTATTGCAAACCAAAAACAGAACAAGTATATCAAAGATTGTTTTCAAGAAATGGAATACACTAACATGGTGCAAAAAGTAACAACGAAAGGAAAAGAGAATATCAAAGAAGATATGTTTTTTTACAACAGAATAAGTACCCATACTGCTCGCCGAACATTTATTACTATGATGAAAAGACAAGGTAAAAGCGATAAACTTATTGCTTCTATAACAGGTCACAATGACATGAAAACTTTGAATCAATATTATCAGGTAAATGATGATGAAAAAAAAGAAGCAATGGACGAAGTGTTTAATATTGACCTTAAAATGAAAATTGTATAGTTATGAGTTTTTTTAAATTTTTTCACATAGATAGTTTTGCAGATAATATAAGTAAACTTCATAAGGAGGTTGAAAATATATATTATCAAGTAACTTTATTTTTAATGCCTATTTTACTCCTGTTTTGTTCGATTTATCTTGTCTCTGTACTTTTTACAGAAAACATCAATATATGGGTAGAAGTTTTTCTTATCCTGTCTGGGCTTGCAGGATTTGTATTATCATATTATTTTGTTTCATGGATTAAAAACAAAAAATATAAAATAACTGATGAATTATATAAAGTTGAATCTAATGAAGAAAGTCAAAAAAATAGCAATAATGAGGATAATTTGATGACGGGAATTTTTGAAATGTTTTCTGAGAATGAAATTTATAAAAAAGGAAAAGGAAATTTTGGATTAGAGCGTTATAGCTTTGAGAGTAAAACACAATTGGCAGTAATATTGTGTGTTATAAAATTTGATTCTCATAAGCATAAGTTTTCCAATGTACCACAAAATAAATTTTTACTGGCTTTTAAAGAAAATTTTAAAAACGGATTTTCATTAGGAGATAAAGAATTTAGAGATAAAATTGACTTTACAGAATCTTACTTTTCAAATATTAAAAAAGATCTTTTCGAATTTGATAAAAAGAATAATAATATTCTTCGATTGAACCAGAATTCACTATACTATCAACTGTATAATGATTTTTTAAAAATTCTTATAACTAAAGATATATAACATATTGGCAAATAGCCACTTTATCTTACTTTATTATACTTTATAAAGTAAACTCAACCATAAACAATAATAATATTGTCGAAATTTAAAACGACAATGTTATGCAAAATCCATTCGAAACAATTCAATCAGAATTGAAGGAATTAAAAGGTTTAGTTACTCAGCTACTTACTGAACCTAAAGAAGATTTATCTCAAAAAAAGTATACTTTAAAACAAGCAGCCGCGCTCTTTAATGTAGATACTCAAACAATTAGTAACTATATTAAAAAAGGGAGCATAAAAGCGGAACAGATGGGTGCGCGCACTCGCATTTTGATTTCTCACTCTGAATTATATGATTCTCTGAATCAAATCAAATCTTTAAAATATAAAAGACAAGCATAGAAACTGTGATTTCTATGCTTGTCTTTTTTGTTTAATCTAAAATCTTTTTTTTATGGAAACTAAATCAATCAAATTATTAGTACTTCTGAGCATATTTCTTACGCTTGCAATAGTTCAAATTTTCTTCTTGTTTAACTATGAATATAAACCTTTTCCCTTAGTCCCAGCATTAATGCTTCTGAACTGTATTGTTATTATTCTTTACGGAAAAGCAATAACGAACAATTTAAACGACGAAAACTAGTAAAAGAAAAAAGACGTAAAAACACCTCGCTAAAAGCTTTTTACGTCTATGATAATTTTCTAATTGAAGACGATGCGAATTTACGCAAAGTTTTCCATATAAACATATTACAATGGAAAATAAACAGGAAGAACCCAAAGAATTTGTACAGAATATATTTGATATGACAGAAATATATTTAGCCAAAAGATATATTTTTCGATACAATGAAATTGCACTAGAAATTGAATGTAAAAAAATAAACTCTGGCAAATGGGGAGCACTAAACGAGAATTCGTTATACATCGAGTTACAGAAAAAAGGAATAAAAATTTCTATAAATAATCTCTTAGCAATTTTGCGCAGTGATTTCGTAACAAACTTTAATCCTATAAAAGAATATTTTTTATCACTGCCTAAATGGGATGGAACAGCTCATATCGAGAAATTAGCGAGCTATCTAACAACTCTAGATAAAAAACAATTCGAATATCATTTTGTAAAATGGTGTGTACGAAGTGTGAAATGTGTATTCTTAGACGATTATTTTAACAAGCAGGCTTTTATACTGGTTCACAAAGGACAAAGTAGTGGAAAGTCAACTTTTTGTCGGTTTATGTGTCCTCCTGCATTGGCAAATTATATAGCTGAAGATATTAGTAGTGACAAAGATGCTAGAATCCTATTAGCTAAGAACTTTCTTCTAAATCTAGATGAATTAGCGGTTTTAAGTCGAAAAGAAATAAATCAACTGAAATCATATTTCTCAAAAACACATATTAACGAAAGACTTCCTTATGATCGTAAAAACAGCATCTTATCACGAGTATGCTCGTTTATTGGTTCAACCAATATGGCAACATTTTTAAACGATGAAACTGGTAGTGTTCGCTGGCTCTGTTTTGAACTCATAAAGCCAATAAACTTTGCCTATAAAACAGAAGTTGACATAAATGCTGTTTGGGCACAAGCATATGCCTTGGCAATGAGTGATTTTGATTGTGAACTCACATTTCAAGATGTTCAAGAGAATGAAAAGAGAAATTCCAAATACACAACATTGTCGGTAGAATATGAAATTATTAGTAAATATTTTTTAATTCCAGAAAAGAGTTCAAAAGAACAGTTCATGACTTCAAGCGATATTATGCACTATTTGTCTATAAAGTACCAGCGTTTAAATCATATAAATATTGGTAAAGCAATGATCTCTTTAGGTTTTGAACGCATTAAAGATAAGGAAAGGCGTGTTTACGGATATACAGTTTCGGTTTTACCATTATTTCCAACAAACTAAAAGAAATAGAAAAACTTGGTTTCTTCTTACCAACTTACCCAAAGTATTGAGAACACCATAAATCATTGATGCTTTCTTGGGTAACTTAAAATATAGATGTTCTTACCTAAAGTTACCCATCTTACCCAAGGAGATTAAATGGCATATAATCAATGGTTTATTTGATTTATGGGTAGGATGGGTAAGAATAAAGTAAAGAGAAAAAAATCTTACCACCCCCACTACTATTGGCTTGGGTAAGTAGGTAAGTAGAAAACGTAAAAAACAGTTTAGATTTTTTGCTTATGAAAAAGAAAAAAAGGAAAATTATTTAAGCTATAAAACAATATGAGTATGAAATGTGAAGAGTTAAATCAAAAAATAAGATTGGAAGATGTCCTTGCTTCACTCGGACACCATCCAGTCAAAAGCAATGAAAAAGAAGCTTGGTTTCTTAATCCATTCGGAATAGAAACCGAAGCCTCTTTCAAAGTTGATAGAAACAAAAACGTATGGTATTTGTTTTCTGAAGGTATTGGTGGGAAAAACACTGATTTTATTATAAGGTATTTAAAATGTAATGTTCGAGAGGCATTAGGCTGGGCTAGTGAAAAAAAGTTTTCTTTTTCTTTTGATCAGCAAAAAAATACGACTCAAAAAAATATTGAAATTACAGAAATAAGTGATTTAAAAAATTACAATTTAAAAAAGTACTTAATAGGGCGTGGTATTTCGAGTAAAAATTGGAATTACCTAAAAGAAGTAAAATTTACAATCGCCACAAAACATTTATATGCTATCGGATTCGAGAATCAATCAAAGGGGTTTGAACTACGCAATAGCTTCTATAAAGGGTCTATTTTAAAGAAAGATATAACTCTGATAAAATCTCCTAATAAATCAGATATCATTTTGCTGTTTGAAGGTTTTATGGACTTTTTAAGCTATGCCGAAATGAATCCAAAATTTGAGGAAAATATATTGGTTTTAAACTCAATCGCTTTATTAGAAAAAGCAAAATTAGAGTTAAAAGGCTTTAATGAAATCAAAGTCTTTTTTGACAGAGACAATGCTGGTTTCAGAGCTACAAAATCAATTTTAGAAACGTTTCCAAATGCGAAAGATTCTTCCCAACTCTATAGCAATTTTAAGGATTACAACGAATGGTTCACAGCCTACGGCATGGAAGTTAACCAAACTGTTTCAAAGATTTAACCCAATTTATACGCGCATAGTGATATACGCAAAGTTTAGAATTTCAAGATGTGTTTAGAGCATGCTGTCGCGCTCAAAACTTTCTTGATTTTTTAATCCCGATGGTCAAAAAAATGAAAGTACAATTTCAAAATGTAACAACTAATGAATCCAATAAGAACTAAATCTTTAATGTTCAGATGTACGAACATTGAGAAAAAAATAATTGAAAAAAAAGCAAAAAGCAGAAAAATGAATACTGCTAGTTTTTGCAGAATGGTTGCTTTGGAGCGAAGAAATAAATCTGTTTTTACAGAGGCAGAATTGGTCGCTTTTGAGAATCTACATTACATAAGAAACAGCTTTGTAAAAATCACTAATCTATTAAGAGATAAAGATTCTTTGTTTGCCAATCAGGTAATGAAGACGGTAAATGAAACAGATAAAATTTTAAAAATTTTCAGTAATGGTAGGGAAAGCTAAAAGCATTGCTCATACATCAAATGCGATTGATTATGGAAAAGACAAAATGAATGCGGAAGAAATATCAAGACATAATGTGATTGGAACTACAGGGCTAGAAATAGAAAATGAGTTTAAGGTTTATCAAAATCTATCAAATGCAAAATTCAATACTATTTCAGTGGTGTTAAGTCCAGAGACTGAGGATGGACGAAGATTAAAAAACGAAGACTTTAAAAAGATCACCGAAAGCTATCTTGAAAAGATGAACCTAAAAGAGCATCAGCACATTTGTTTTGCCCATCGAGATCGCGAGCATGTACATCTCCATCTTTATATAAACAGAATAGATAGTAGAGGAAAAGCTTATAACGACTCTTTCATCGGAAAAAAAACAAGTCACAAAGCACATTTAATTGCAAAAGAGATGGGTTTGGTATCTGCAAAAGAAGTTATGGTTTCAAATAATTTATTAAAGGCTGAAATATTTAAAACACATCAAGAAGTTTTAAAACAAACGGAAACCTTGAAAGATTGGATTACTCAAATGAAAGCAAAGGGACTTGAAGTTACGCCAACAATTAATCGCCAAAATGAAATCCAAGGATTTAGAGTAAAAGATTTAAAAACAAATAAAGAGTTTAAGGCAAGCAAAATCCATTCCTCTATGTCGGGTAGCAATTTAATAAAAAGTGGCTTAAAAAACGACTTAAATCACAATCTCGATACTACTCTGAAACGTGTACAAGGAAAGCAGATATCAAAAAGCCATTCCAATAAAAACTTAGTCAACACAATTCCGAAACAAATTAAAAAAGAAATAAGTCAATTCAGTAGGAATGGAACTAAATCAGTTGCTCAAGTATTAGGAAAACAGAAAATTACTAAAGAGGAATTTAAATATATAAAAGATGTACAGAATCCACTGATAAAAGTCGAGATGAAAAATACTGAAGAAGAACGTTTAGACTCAATTTCAAAAGACATTGAATACGCAAAAAACCTTCAAAAACTTGAAGACTCTCTAATAGAAAAACCAAACAATAATTTAAAATTAGAATTAGATAGATGAAAAACATAGAAATCATAGCGGAAATCATTGCTGATGAAACTAAAAAACTAGAAAAATTAGTTTCGGAGCAATCAAGTTTAGTACAGGAGTTTTCTATCTGTATGGAAAAAGCGAAAAAAATTGAAATACAGCCCAGAACTGAGCGTCTTGAAGAAATTATATCGCACTGGAATCAGCTGTTTACAGCTCAAAAAAATCAAATTCAAGAGTTACAGCATAATCAAGATAACGAAAACAAAAAACAAAGATTAGGAACATACATTTTACTGATTTTGACAATAATCTTACTGTTTTCAATTCTATTAATATTAATATTTAAAACGATATAACATGGCAGATCATGGTTTTAGCATCGGGGAAGCAAACACACTTGTAGGTATTATTGGTAAAATTTTGAAAGCAATTTTTCTTATTTCTGTAGTGTCAAGTGTAATACTTTTGGAAACCCATTTGTTTGGGTTCTCTATAACTAATTTGTGGACTGATTCTTATAATTTTCAATTAAAGGAATTAAAGCCAAATTACTTTGCAAATGGATATAATAACTTCTTGTATCTGTTTTCAAAATTTGTAGCTAGTAAGATGCCATATTGGGCAAATTTTGGAGTGATTTTATGTATTCCCTCGATAGTTTATGTTTCATTTTATCATGCGAAACAAAAGCGATTTCCTAGAATAATTATTAGCACTTTAATCAACAACATTTTAATAGTCTTTTTGATTGCAATGTTAGGGAAATTATTAAGCACACTTATTGGAAATTTTGGAACAATAATCGGTATAACTCCTATTCTTTATGCTCTTTATCTATTAAAGTTTAAGAATAGAATCAAACCGAGTCAAACCGAAAAATTCAATAAGGTTAAAGAAAAGTCCAAAAAAGAAGATGACCGATTCACTTTTAAAACAAATAAAGGAGAAATAAGCTTAGAAAATCCTTACAGAGGAATTTATGTTCAAGGTGGCGCAGGCTCTGGGAAAAGCGCTTCAATATTTGAAAGAATTATACTGCAATTGTCAAAAAAGCTATTTACGGGAATATGCTACGATTTTAAAGGGGACTTAACCGAAAAAGTTTATTTAAGTTATGAAAACACTTCGATCAAAGTCAAGAATATTGATTTTAAGCATCCTTTATTGAGTGACAGAGTAAATCCTATACATCCAAAATATTTAACCAAAATTGCCATAGCAAATGATTATAGTCAGGTTATTATCAACAATCTTTTACCTGAATCAATTCGGAAAATGGATTTTTGGCTTGGTAGTGCTAAGAATATTTTAGTATCTGTCATTTGGTGGTTAAGACAAAAGCATCCCGATATATGTACGCTACCACATGTGATATCATTTATAGTTCAAACTTCATTTGATGTTTTAGTTCAAAAGATATCGGAAGATCCCGAAGCAAGAGGTATGTTAGCTGCGTTACAGGAATCTATTGATAGAAATGCAGACCGTACAATTGCAGGAATGCTTGCAACCCTTCAAAATGCTTTATCTATTCTTAATGCTCCTGATATTTTTTGGATTCTCTCAAGCAACGATGTTGATTTGCACTTAAACAATCCCGAGAACCCTCAATTTCTATGTATTGGGAATGACAGTACATTACCTACCGTCTACACTCCTGCAATCTCGCTTATTATTTCAGTAGCGCTTAGGCAAATGAATCAACCGAATCAGCAAAAATCAGTTGTGTTATTAGACGAAGCTCCAACAATTTTCATCCCAAATATTGAACAAATCCCCGCTACTGCAAGGAGCAATAAAATAGCTACAATATTTGGAGTCCAAGATTATGCTCAATTAGTAGATAAATACGGCGAAGGAAAAGCTCAAGTTATTATTTCAAACCTAGGGAATCAATTTTTCGAAAGAACGACAAATTACAAGACCGCTGAAATGGTTCAAAATCTATTCAGTAAAAAAGATGAAGTATTTACATCAAAAAGTTCTGGTGACGGAACAAGTGGCAAATTTGTACATCTAGGAAGTAATACCAGCTCAGGAACTAGCGAAAACATACAGGAGCGAAACCGAGTGAAGATTAGCGACATAGTCAATTTGGCACAAGGAGAGTTCTACGGTCTCGTTGCCGAAGGCACTCCCCGTGAATTTTTAAAAACTCAATTTTTAAGAGACGAGATACAAGGGAAATATATCAATCAAAAGCTACCAATAAGCGATAGCATGATGCAAGAGAACTACTATAAAATCATTGCAGAATGCAAAGAAATTATATCAAGTTAAAAACAATTATTCAAAATCAATTTTTATAAATTAAAATCAATTACAAATGAAAAAAACTAAATTATTTCTTGGGGTATTATTACTATCAGCTTTTACAAAAGGTTATTCCCAAACCTACAAAAATGCTTTTGGTGTTGGCATTGGGGCAACACAGGACGGTTATGGTGTAATGTTAAGTCATAATTACTTTATTCACGGAGACAACTCAATTTCAGCATCTATTTTAGTAACCGATGCTAAATACAAAATCGGAGATGATAGAGTCGGCTACAACGACACAACACTTAATTTGGGATATTCTGTCCCCTTGTATCTTACTCAAAACAGAAAATTCGGGATTGTCTTAGGGAGCGGTGTAGTACTTGGCTACGAAATAGTCAACGATAATAAAGACTTGAATTTAAGCAATGGAAGTTTGATTTTGGATGAATCAAAATTCATTTATGGGGCTTATGCGGGATTAGACTTTGACTACCTTATTAATGATAGAACAACGTTTTTTATAAAAGTAAACGAGTATTATCACGCTAATTCCGATTTGGGAAAATTTGTTCCGTTTGCAGGAATTGGACTTAGATATTATACCAATTAAATAGATTAAATAAACAATATAATTATATATAATAAAGATGAAAAAAAATATTAGAAAAATCGGAATGTTAATGATAATATTTTCTTTAATGGCTTGCACCAAAGAAGTAGATGTTTTAGAGCCAAAACTAGCAGGCTCTTACAAAATTGAATCAATTATAACAGATTTACCTGTTGATTTAGACAACGATGGAGTTGCTAATACAGATATGAGTAAAGAAAAAGACCGTGGCTATTGTCGTTTTGATGATACTTTTTCATTTAACAATGGTAACAAAGGAATTTGGGCTGATGGTTCTGATATTTGTAGCAATGCCTTAGAGCCTTCTGACGATTATTTTAATTACATCTATGACAAGGCAAAAAAAACTATTTCTATGGAAATATTTCACAAAGGAGAAAAAGAAAGTGAGCTTTTAGAACTTACTGATGTTTTTGTCAGCTACAAGGACGGAAGACAAACACTTAAATTTAGTTTCTACGACGAACGTTATACTAACAGAATAGTAACGTACTATCTTGTATCTGAATAAGTAAACGAACATAAACAATTAAAAACATGGATTTATACTTTGTAAAAATATTAGACCAACAAAAAATAAAAGTTGGCATTTCAGAGAATGCAAAAAAAAGAATAGTGACTATTCAAAATGCTGGAGGCTATCCTGATAATCAGATTTATTCAAATATTTTTCATGATTCTGGTCAATTTGAAAGCACCTTAAAAGTGTTGTTCAAGGACTATCAAATCAAAGGAGAGTGGTTTGAATACAAAGGGCTTGTAGAATTTTTTCATAAAAAAATTCAGTTTGAAAATAAAATAGATTTGAATATGATTCGCACTCTGCCAAAAAAGTTCCTCAATTCAATAGATTTTAATCTAGATAAAGAAAGTCAGAAAATAGAAAAAACTATACAAAAACAACAATCTGACAAAGAGAGATTGGTAATAAAAGGTGATATTTTTAATTTATCAAAAGAGGAACTAGAAATGATAAAAAAAGGAGAAACAGTATATTTATATGACAATTTTGTTGACTTCTTTCACGGAAAGACTTTCATTACTTGGGAGTTTGAAGATAAACGGCATATTGTACAAGCTTTTTTAAAAAAACTAGGCGTAGAATTTAAGCGGTTATAAAAGAGACGGATTCTCTGAATATTGTAATATTCTTGTAATCTTTAGGTCTTAAATTATTGGCACTTTAGACATTGAAAAAAATAATTAAAAAAATAAAACAATGAGTAGTATCACATTAACAGAACTTTACTCTTTATTGTCTGAAAAAGTAGGGAAAGAAACAGCTTTAAGTTTGACTTCTTACATTGAACGAAAAATAGACAAAGAAGTAGAGCAAAATAGGAGCGACTTAGTAACTAAGAAAGAATTAGAAAAACGATTAAGATGGATGCTAGGCATATTTATTATCGTTTCATTAATGATATTTGGTTTATTTATTGCCATTTTATTAAAATAAAATTTAAAGTCCTGCTTCGGTAGGATTTTTTTGCTTGAACTACTAATTTTTAAAGTAATTAAAAGAATCATTTATGAAATGGGAAGCAATAGAAACCGAAGAAGATTACAATAAAGCTGTAATACGAGCTATTGAGATTTTTCACGCTGAACCAAATACACCTGAAGATGATGAACTAGGAATTTTATGTTTATTAATTAAAGATTATGAAGACAGACATTATCTAATACTTGAATTAGATGTTCTAGAAAATATTAAAAAGGGATTGGAGGAAATGAAACAATCTAAAAAAGGTAATTTGAAAACTACTCCTGCTAAAGATTTTTTGAATGAGTTATGAAACTGTGCAATCCTTAAAAACTGAAAAAGATGTTAAATAAAGAATTTGAAGTAGCTGAAAAAAGAATGAATGAGATATTAAACATAGCTACCCAAAAAGGTGGTTTTGCTTTTTTAACCCCTGATGAAGATTTAGAATTGGATAAAGTTTCTAGTATAGTTAAGAGTTACGAAGACGTACATCTTATTATTGGTACACCTCAAACAATGTATAATAAAATAAAACCAAACATTGCATTTATTGAAATAGGTAATGATGGAACTTATGGCGTGTATATTGAAAATAGTACATTAAATTACGGAATTCATGGAACTGGGAAAACTATAAAAGAAGCTATAGAAGATTTTTTTAATTCATATAAGGAAATGAAAGAATTTTACAATGAAAAGGGGAAAGAGTTTATCGAAGCAACTTTTGAGTTTAAGTACGATGTGGCTTCTTTTCTAGAGTATTATGGAAAGAATTGTTTACGTAGATAAGTAAATAACGTGAAAAGCCGTTCCGGATCTTTTCTTCAGAAGTACAAAATAACGTGAAAACGAGAACCAGGAATGAGCTGCAGAAATGCAAAATAACGTGAAAACAGAAAAAGCGCTTACAGCTGGCCAATTAAAAATAACGTGAAAATTAAAACTTGCACATTTGCACTTGTACTTTAAGATAAAAAAAATTGTAGCGTTCAAAATCTTAACTATATTTGCCATATATTGGCAAGTGTAATTTTAGCAAGTATTAATTATGGCAACATTTGGAGAGTTTTTGAGAGGGGAGAGAAATAAGAGAGGATTGAATCAAAGTGAATTTGGACAGTCTTTCGGTATTATTATGACTGAGATTTCTAAAATAGAAACAGGAAAGAAAAAATTTCCGTTTGCAAGTCTTGAATCACTTGCTGAATTTTTAGAGAAAGACTATTTAGAGTTAAAAAATTTATATGTTGCTGACAAGTTGGTTGAAGAAGCTCATAAATACAACTGTTCAGATGCTGTTTTTGCTGTAGCAGAAAACCAATCAAAATATTTAAAAAATAAGAATGTTAAACAAGGTGAACTAAAATTCTAATAAATATGGATAATAAGAAACTTATACTCTCATTAGGATTTACACCTAAAGAAAATACCGTTGGGATTTTTCGAAAAAAATACTCTAACTCAAATAATTATGCTATTGAAATTGATTTTGAAAAAGAAATTATCAATTTTGGTAATAAAATAAAAGGAGAAAGTAAAACTACTCAAAATTTCTCTCAAGCTGAAAACTGGGTTGTTGTAGAATGTGTGGACAGATTACTGGAAAAGGGATATCAGCCTCAAAATATTACTTTAGAAAAAACTTGGAAAACTGGACACGGTACAAGTGGAAGATTAGATATTTTGATTTCTAAAGAGGATAATTCTGCCTATTTAATGATTGAATGCAAGACTTGGGGAGCTGAGTTTGAGAAAGAGCTTAAAAATTTAGAAAAAAACGGAGGTCAACTATTTACTTATTTTCAACAAGACAAAAATGCTGATGTTCTAATGCTATATGCTTCAAAATTAGACGGTAAAAAGGTTGAGTATAAAAATACAATTGTAAAAATTGAAGAAGATTATCGCCAAGCGGGAAATGTGAAAGATTTCTTTGAGCGTTGGAATAAACTACCAAAGACAAATGGCGTTTTTGATAGTTGGGTATCGCCTTATGAATTTCAAAGTAAGGCATTAACCAAAAATGATTTAAAAGTATTAAGGCAAGAAGACAGTAGTTTTATTTTCAATCGTTTCTTGGAAATATTAAGACATAATGTCGTTTCTGATAAGCCTAACGCTTTCAATAAAATATTTACACTTTTCCTCTGTAAAATTGTTGATGAAAACAGAAATACAAGTGATCAATTGCATTTCCAGTGGCTTGAAGGAGAAGATGATCATATTTCATTTCAAAAAAGACTAACTGATCTGTATAATAGAGGAATGCTTGAGCTTTTGGAAAAGAAGGTTACGGATGTAAGTGACAGCGAATTTGATAAGCAATTTTTACAAGTTGAATCTCAATACAAAGATAAATTCAAAGAAATTTTAACTGAAATACGTCTTAAAAAGAACAATGAATTTGCAATTAAGGAAGTATATGATGATGCTTCTTTTGAGGAAAATGCAAAGGTAGTAAAAGAAGTGGTGGAACTACTTCAAGTATATCAAATACGCTATAATTACCGCCAACAGTTTTTAAGTGACTTTTTTGAATTACTTTTGACGACAGGATTGAAACAAGAATCTGGGCAGTTTTTTACACCAGTTCCTATTGCTCGATTTATAATTAAAAGTTTGCCGTTTCAAGAAATTACAGCTCAAAAAATTGAGGTTGGAAATAAAAATGACTTGCTACCGACAATAATTGATTATGCGGCAGGAAGTGGTCATTTTATCACAGAGTCAATGGAAGTAGTTCAAAATTATATTGACGGCCTAGATGAAAGTTCTTTTAGTCCTACTACCAAAAGAGCTATTGAAAAATGGAAAGTTGACCAATTTGATTGGGCGGAGTCTTACGTTTATGGTATTGAAAAAGATTATCGACTTGTAAAAACAGCAAAAGTAAGTTGTTATTTACACGGAGATGGTTTGGCTAAAGTCATTCACGGAGATGGTTTGGGTGATTTTGGAACTTCAAAAGAGTTTAAGGATTTATTGAAGGAGACCGACAAAACCTATCCGCAAGACAACAAGCAATTTGATGTTATAATCTCAAATCCACCTTATTCAGTTTCTGCTTTCAAGGGTTTGATGGATGAAGAAAAATCTAGGCTTGCATTTGATTTATACAATAGATTAACCGATCAAAGTTCTGAAATAGAATGTTTGTTTATTGAACGTACCAAACAACTATTAAAAGACGGAGGTGTTGCAGGAATCATTTTGCCAAGTAGTATTTTGAGTAATACTGGTATTTATACCCAGACAAGAGAAATCCTTTTAAAGTATTTTGAAATATTAGGTATTGCCGAATTAGGTTCCAATACTTTTATGGCTACAGGAACAAATACCGTAACGTTGTTTTTAAGACGCAGAAATAATGCAGATGCATATAATATAGAAGAAGCGATTAAAAAGTGTTTTGTAAACTTGCAAGATGTAACTATAAACGGCATTGAAAAACCGCTTAAAAAATATGTAGCTCACGTTTGGGACTCCATTTCATTCGAAGATTATAAAACACTGTTGCATAGATCGCCTAATAAGAACGTCGAGCAACACGAAATTTATAAGGAATATATCAAGAAAATAAAAGCCAAAAACGAACAGGAACTTTGGACTGCTATTTTAGCTATCGAGCAAGATAAATTGCTTTATTTTATTTTGGCTTATCCTCAAAAATTAGTATTAGTAAAAACAGGCGAAAAAAACGAAGAAAAACGATTTCTCGGTTACGAATTTAGTAACCGTAGAGGTAGTGAAGGTATTCACGCCATACAGCGAAGTAAAAGTATAGATGAATGTACTCAATTGTTTGATGCCGATAGTTTTACTAATGCCGAAAAAGCGAGCACTTATATTTATAAAGCGTTTTTAGGGGAGTTTGATTTACAGTTTCCAGAAAATTTACAAAAAAATCTTAGCTATCATAATTTGGTAGATATGTTTACGTTTGACCGTGTGGACTTTGAAAAAAATATTTCGCTGTCCGTTAAAAAAAAAGTAAAAATTGAAAGTAAATGGGATGTGAGATCTCTTAAAGAATTTGTTGATCTTCAAAATGGATTTGCTTTTAAAAGTTCTGATTATATTGAAAAATCAGACACATTGAATTTTAGACAAGCGAATATTAGACTTGGAGGTGTTTTAGATTTAGAATATAAAAAAACATTTCTTCCCGATGATTTTCAAAGAAAATATAAAGACTACCTTTTATGTGATAATGATGTGATTATAGCAATGACCGATATGAATAGTGAATTAAATTTACTTGCAATACCTACGGTTTTTAAAAATAATACAGGTAATAGTTTTTTATTAAACCAGCGAGTAGGTAAGTTTATTAATTTTGATTTAAAGGTTATCTCTCCCAATTATTTAAATATAATTTTAAAATCAAGTATTAGTCGAGAACAGCTTAAACGATTAGGTTTTGGAAGTGTTCAATATAACATATCAAAAACTGATTTATTGGATTTTAAAATTCCAGTACCACCGCTTAAAATTCAAGAAAAAATAGTTTCTGAAATTGAAGTGTTGGAAATGCAAGAGCAAAAAGCGAATGAAAGAATCTCAGAATTAAGAGAAAATATTAAAAACATAATTGGTGCAGTTAAGGGAGATAGTAAAAAACTGCGTGATTTATGTGATTTTTCTAGTAAAAGGATTAGTTCCTCGTTATTAACTTCAAAAAATTATATTGGAGTTGATAATATGTTACAAAATATGGCAGGTAAAATTGATTCTAATTTTGTACCAGATGCTGGAACGTCAACAGCGTATAACATTGGAGATGTTTTATTGTCTAATATTAGACCGTATTTAAAAAAGATATGGTTTGCAGATAATGATGGAGGTAGTTCAAATGATGTGTTAGTATTCCAAGCAGCATCTGAAAATATTGATTCGAAATACATCTATTATACTTTAAAACAAGATGAGTTTTTTGACTATGAAATGCAAAAACCCAAAGGTTTGAAAATGCCAAGAGGTGACAAGCAACACATTATGGATTATAGAATAGCTCTACCTTCTTTAGCTGAACAGCAAGCTATTGTTACTCAAGTTGACAAAATTGAAGATAAAATAACTGATTTAGAAAAACAAATTAGCTTAATGCCAAAACAAAAAGAAGTTATTTTAAAGGCGTATTTGATGTAATGTCAACCACCATAGCTACTGCAACGGATTTGAATATTAGAGATAATGGCAATAAAATTATAGAAAAAAAATATTTCTATTTACCAATCATAAATTATAAAGCTCGCATTTGGCGGGCTTTTATATTTTATTTCTTATCCTGAAAAAAGTTATCAGCAAATAATAAACGGCAACGAAAACGGCAACTAAAAAACAAAAAGCCTGTAAACATTGAGTTTACAGGCTTTTTTGTGGAGTCGCCGGGAATCGAACCCGGGTCCAAACAAGCAACTAAAGAGCTTTCTACACGTTTATTTCCTGATTGGATTTTCGATGTTGAGCTAGGTCAGGAACAACCACTCAACACTTATCTTCTTAATTTCGATCTCCACCCGAAGCTCATGGAAATCTAGGTTTATTTTTACGGTTCCCCTGTACTGACCGCCACAAACCAAGGCTTTCAAGGAGAATCCAGCTTTCCTACCTGGTAGGAACGTGGCGCAATCGTACTATAATTCGGATTATGCAGCTAAAGCGTAGTTATTTTCGCCGTGTAAAATTGTAAGATCTTATATTTACGAGCAAGGTCTCAATGCTCGACGTGCTTACTTTTCAATTCGACTTGCTGTCAAAACCAGTCGACCCCAAAAATGAGTTTGCAAATTTATACTATTTGAAGTTAGTTTTATAATAAATCTTTCAGAAAAATAACATTATTCTTCATCCTTGAAATTAAACGGATAATCACCAAAAATTGGCGCCAGTTTACGAACTGCATAGGTATTTCGAGTCATTTTGTTCGACAACGCAATAATAGTCACATGCTCTTTCATCAAAGTAATATACGAAGACGTATTGCCGTGCCACCAACCGTTGTGGAAATAAAAATCTTGCCCCGTTTCCCAATTGATCATTCGGATGCCCAGGCCGTAATTTTTGGTTCCCTTACGCTCATTACTGTATCCGGTATAAACTTGTTTTAGTAATTCTGGTTTTAGAAAGTCAGGTGAATTTCTGGCACGGTCAAACTTTAAAAGATCTCGCACCGTTGAAAAGATATTTTTATCCCCATACACATTATCCAGATAATCAAAACCAATTTCTACGCCATTACCTTTATAAGAAGGAACAATTTTTTTTCTGTCCTTATCATCGTCAAAAACATAAGTGTGTTTCATTCCCAAAGGTTTAAAAATCATTTGGTGCATGGCTTCTTTATACGTTAAGCCTGTAATTTTTTCAATAATTAAAGCTAGCATCGCATAGTTGGTATTGCAATAGCTAAAACGTGTTCCGGTTCGAGATTCTAAACCAATATTTTTGGTAGCCAGAATATCCAGGATATCTTTATTGGTAAGCTGATTGTGCCTGTCCCATACTGATTTGTCCCGGTCTGTGAAATAAGCATAATTGCGCATTCCGCTGCGATGGTTAAGCAACATTCTTATCGTACATTCTTCGTACGGAAAGGTTTTTAGAATTGTATTTACTTTTTGATCTAAATCGATCTTACCTGCATTTACAAGTTTTAAAACAGCAGTAGCAGTTAGAACTTTACTTACAGAAGCAATTTGAACAGGAGTTTCTGCAGTTATTTTAGTGCCTTCGTTTTTATTCGCAAATCCGTTATATCTTTCAAAAATAATCTGACCATTTCTGGCTACTAAAAAACTCCCGTTCATACTATTGTTGGGCCAGTTTTTGTTGTAAAAGTGATTTATTCTTCCGGTTACTGAATTTATATAGGCTTGTGAAATTCTTTTTTCCGGGCCTAACGGTTTCATTTTGGGTAAAGTATCTTCTATCGTTGAAGTAGTATCTGCGGTTGTTTTTTTATCTTTTCCACAAGAACTTAAAACTAATACTAGAAAAAGTATTTGTGGTATCTTTGTTTTTTTAAGGAAGCTCATTTTCATCATTCTTTAAAAACAAATATATAGAATTCAATATTTATGTTTTACCGTTTGGAGATACTTCAAAAGGCTTGTTTAACAAAAAATTAAGATTTTGTTTAATTAATTGATTGTTTGTCAGCTTTTAACGGATTTTAAATATTCTAAATTGTAATTCTGAATGAAAACTTTAACTAAATTTGTTATATTTGAAACAAATAAGATGTAAAAAGTTATATTAATAATTATTTTAAACGTATTTAAATGAAATTTGGAATCATAAAAGAAAGAAAAAACCCGCCGGATCGCAGAGTTGTTTTTGCTCCCAATGAACTTACAAGACTTAAACAGCTTTATCATGAAGCGGTAGTTGATGTAGAGAGTTCCGATATCAGGATTTTTTCGGATATACAATACAAAAGTATGGGAATCACTGTTACCGAAGATGTTTCGGACTGTGATGTGTTATTTGGTGTAAAAGAGGTTCCGGTTGAGAATTTGATTCCTAATAAAGCCTATTTCTTTTTTTCGCATACGATTAAAAAACAGCCTTATAATCGAAAATTGCTACAGGCTATCTTAGAGAAAAATATTGATTTATACGACCATGAAACTATTGTGGATGCTAACAATCGACGCTTAATTGGTTTTGGAAAGTATGCTGGGATGGTGGGAGTTTACAACGGAATTCGTGCTTTTGGAATAAAGTTTGAATTGTTTAAATTGCCAAAAGCAGAAACTCTTGATGGAAAAGAGGCTTTGATCAAACAGTTAAAACGTATTACCATGCCGGCTCTAAAATTTGTCATTACCGGAACAGGTAAAGTGGGGAGTGGAGCCAAAGAAATTTTGGATGCTATAAAAATAAAAGAAATTACAGTTGATAATTATCTGACAAAAAAGTATGCGCAAGCCGTTTATGTACAGTTGGATGTTTTAGAATATAATAAACGTATTGACGGTCAGGTTGTTGATTTTAAGGATTTTGTAGCAAATCCAGAGGAATATGTTTCTGATTTTGAGAAATTTACTAAAGTGACGGATATTTATTTTGCGGGTCATTTTTATGCTTCTGGTGCTCCAATGATTTTAACGCGTGAAATGCTGAATGCAAGTGATTGCAAGCTAAAAGTGGTTGCCGATATTTCCTGTGATGTTAACGGTCCAATTGCTTGTACCGTGCGATCCTCGACCATTGCGGAGCCTTTATATGGCTATTTTCCTTTGGAAGATAAAGAAGTAGATGTTTTTCATCCCGCGGCTGTAGTGGTAATGGCTGTTGATAATCTGCCGTGTGAAATCCCAAAGGATGCCAGTGAAGGTTTTGGAGAACAATTTATGGAGCATGTTATTCCGGCTTTCTTCAACGGAGACAAAGATGGAATTTTAAAACGTGCTAAAATAACCGAAAAAGGAAAACTAACAGATAGGTTTAGTTACCTGCAGGATTATGTTGACGGGAAATAGAAACTTTGTTTCAGGTTTCAAGTTTGATGTTATATAAAAAGGAGAAAATTTTAAATTTTCTCCTTTTTATTTGTTTCAAGTTTTAACCTAAAACCTGAAACCTAAAACTTGAAACAAAAAAATTAAACCATTTCCTCCGGTTTCACCCAGGCGTCAAAATCTTCGGGGCTTACGTAGCCTAAACGAACGGCTTCGTCTTTAAGAGTAGTTCCGTTTTTGTGGGCAGTCTGAGCAATTTCGGCAGCTTTATAATAGCCAATTTTCGTATTTAAGGCGGTAACCAGCATCAACGAATTGTCGACTAGTTCCTTAATGCGTTTATAGTTTGGTTCAATTCCTTGTGCACAATGTTCGTCAAACGAGATGCAGGCATCTCCTAATAATCGTGCCGATTGCAGGAAGTTAGCGGCCATGACCGGTTTGAAAACATTCAGTTCATAGTGTCCCTGCATTCCGCCAACGGCAATTGTCATGTCGTTTCCAATTACCTGAGCACAAACCATTGTTAAGGCTTCGCATTGGGTTGGATTTACTTTTCCGGGCATGATAGACGATCCTGGTTCGTTTTCCGGAATATGAATTTCACCAATTCCCGAACGGGGTCCTGAAGCTAGCATTCTCACATCATTTGCGATTTTGTTTAGGGAAACGGCTAGTTGTTTTAAGGCTCCATGGGTTTCTACAATAGCGTCGTGTGCCGCCAGGGCTTCAAATTTGTTTTCGGCCGTCACAAAAGGATGATTGGTGAATTTTGCAATATAGTCGGCTACTTTTACATCGTATCCTTTTGGAGTATTTAATCCGGTGCCTACTGCGGTTCCCCCTAAAGCGATCTCGGATAAATGGGCGAGCGTATTTTTAAGCGCTTTTAATCCAAAAGACAATTGAGCAGCGTATCCTGAAATTTCCTGTCCAAGTGTTAGAGGGGTAGCATCCATAAGATGTGTACGACCGATTTTTACAACAGTTGCAAATTCGGTTGCTTTTTTTACAAAAGTAGCGTGTAGTTTTTCAACTCCCGGAATGGTGGTTTCGATCACCATTTTGTAAGCAGCAATGTGCATGGCTGTAGGGAAGGTATCGTTTGAAGATTGCGATTTGTTTACGTCGTCATTGGCTTTAATAAATGGTTCTCCTTCTCCAATATTGAATCCTTTTAAGACTTGTGCGCGATTGGCTATAACTTCGTTAACATTCATGTTGCTTTGAGTTCCTGAACCGGTTTGCCATATTACAAGAGGGAATTCGTCATTTAATTGTCCTGCTAAAATCTCATCGCAAACAGCTGCTATGGCATCTCTTTTTTCAAAAGGTAAAACACCTAAGTCGGCATTGGCATAAGCGGCTGCTTTTTTTAGATAAGCAAAACCTTCAATGATTTCCTGCGGCATAGACCCAGGTGCTCCAATTTTAAAATTATTTCTTGAACGCTCTGTTTGTGCTCCCCAATATTTATCGGCTGGGACCTGCACTTCGCCCATCGTGTCTTTTTCTATTCTGTATTTCATTATGTGGTATGTAAAAAGTTATTTGTAAAATGTGAAATGTTGTTTGTGAAACGTAAAATGTTGTTTGTGAAATGTGAAATGTTTGATGAAAACTGAAATTTCTTATGAAAACGAACGAACTAGCCCTGATGGTAGCGGCATCCTTTTGTGCTGGGGTTCGGCACAAAAGATATAGCGAACAGCAGGAATTAGCTTCTGAAGACTCTCATGTTCTTGTGCTTGAGATTGTTCAGTAAAATGGCAGTTATCCATAAGAAAAAAAGCTTATTTAAAATGAGTATAAATATAAGCATAAATGTTATTTCCCGAAAATTGATTTGGATTTTATTGCTAAGGAAAAATATAAGGCTTACATTTGTCCTTACATTCAAAAATTCCGGAAAACATGTTTGAATTTTCACAGTACTTAGGTTTTTTACTTTTCTTGACCATACTAACTATAGGGTTTTGGTTGATGTTTTTCTTAGTAGGTTTCGTATCTTATTGGGTTACGGGTGCTAGCTGGGAAATGTTCAAAGAGAAAAGAGCAAAGAAGAAACAAGAACAATCGATTTAATTTTAAGTTGATTTCATAAAAAAGGACCCGTTTTACGAGTCCTTTTTTTTATGCTAAATAATAAAAAATTTCAATAAAAAAATTCCAAATTCCAATTTTGTAAAACTTAATTGGAATTTGGAATTTTTAGTTTGGATTATAAGTGAGATTATCCCGGAAATTCTCCACCGCCATCACCATCATTTTTAGGTGCTCCCGGTTTTTCTCTGTCGCTTTTCGGTTTGTTGAAACGGTAGGTAAACGATAGATTGAATTGACGTCTACGGAACTGCATTTCACTGTAAGATTTTTGACTTTCAAGAGTAGTATCATTTTGAAGGTATGTATACGATCTCATGACTCTGGAGTTAAAAATATCACTGATATTAAAGGCAATTGTTGCTTTGTCTTTCAATACATCTTTACTGAAAGCGGTATTCATACCAAATTGGTCTAAGATTTTACCTTGTGCTGTTTTTTGCTCGCCATTGAAGGTACCGCTTAACTGCCAGTCAATTTTGTAGGGTAACGTAACTTTTGAGCTGATTCTCGCGAACCAAGTGTTGGCTTGGTTGTTAAGGTTTTGCACAATGGTTTTGCCTTCCGTATCTACATAAGTGTTTTCTCCGGTTGTTTTTACATTGTAAAGATTGAAGTTACTGTTTAGTTTCCACCATTTATACGGACTGTAATTGAAGGTGAATTCGAAACCATATTTTTGCTCTTTTCCTAAGTTAATAGGACGGCTTAGAATAACAGGAATTCCGTCTACTTCGTCTCCATTTGGAGTTCTTACAAAGCTGAAAACATCTTTTGTGTTTTCGAAATAGGCAGAAGTGCTAAACGTTACTTTTTCCCATCTTTTGATATATCCTACATCAAATTTATCGGTTAATGATGGATCCAGATCCGGATTTCCCTGAAAAATATTAATGTTACTGGCATAATTAAGGGCAGGATTCATGAAACGTCCTCTGGGTCTTGATACACGTTTGCTATAGCTGGCTGTAAAATTACTCTGATCTGAAATTTCGTAGCTAACAAAAGCACTTGGAAACAAGTTGTTGTATTTTTTGGTGTTAAAAATACTGTTGTCTAATAGGTTTACCTGAATATTAGTGTCTTCCCATCGTAAACCAAATAAATAAGAGAATTTATTAACTTTCAGACCATATTGTGCGTAAAGGGCATTGATGTTTTCTTTGTACTCTAAAGTGTTTGATTTTTTTGGATCTATAACATAGTTTCCATTGATGAGGTTTGTAACGTTGTATTCGTTGTTTAAGTCTCCAAAATTTCCTTTGTATCCAGCCTCAAACTGGCTTCCTTTTCCTAATGGAAGAATGTAATCTGCCTGAAGTTGTACTTGTTTTTGTACCTGATCGTTTAGAGTAGTATTAGAGGTAGGTAATGCTGTAATAATACCGTCACTGTCATCTGTGTTTCTTGAAATCGATAAATCGGCAGTAAGTTTGTGTCCTTTATCGTTGAAATTTTTGATTAAGTTTGAAGTAAATTCTACGTTTTCGCTTCCGGTATCGGCATTGTTTAAACGAGAAGTTGTTCCTGTAAAAGCACGAGCGGCATCAAAGTTATTGTAGTTAATATAATCTTTGTCCTCACCTGAGTTTTTTTGATAATTGATGGCATTGGTCCAGAAGGTGTTAGGTGCAACTGTCCATTCCATTCCAGCCCTTGCGTTAAAGCCGTTTCTAATTCTTTTAGTGTCGCGATCTTCGTCTAAATAACCTTTTGGAGATCCATCAGCATTATAATAGGAAGTATTGGTTAATCCTCGACCTTCATTGGTTCTGTAGTTGTAACCCGCTGTAGTAAAATAATTGAATTTTTCAGTTTTATAGTTTAAGTTGGCACTTAAACCATAAGTTTCAGGAAGTCCGGTTGAGGCGATAAAAGTTCCGTTAAAGCCCTGGTTTTTTCCTTTTTTAAGAATAATATTGATGATTCCCGATCCTCCCTCTGCATCATAACGTGCCGATGGGTTGGTGATTACTTCTACTTTGTCAATAGCATCGGCTGGAAGCTGACGTAAAGCTTCGGCTACATTGATGGCATTTGATGGCCTTCCGTCAATTAAAATTCGGATATTGTCACTGCCTCGTAAGCTTACATTTCCTTCAGTGTCTACAGAAACTGAAGGGACATTGTCTAAAACGTCACTTACAGTTCCGCCTTTTACCATCATGTCCTGTCCAACGTTGTAAACTTTCTTGTCCAGTTTTATTTCAACGCTTGATTTTTCGGCACGAACGACAACTTCATTTAACTGCGCAGCATCTTCCGATAGATTAACAATGCCTAACGTAGTGTCTCCGGAAATTATTTTTCCTTTGATTAAAGTGGGTTTGAACGAGATAAATTCGACTTTTATATCGTAAGTCCCCGGTGCAACAGCAACGTCAAATTCACCTTTTGGATTGGTGATTCCACCAGCTATAACTTTGGTGTCATTTGGAGCTGTGATCGAAATGGTAGCGTACTCAAGAGGTTGTTTGCTTATTTTTTCGAAAACTTTCCCGGTAACTTTTACCTTGTTTTTAGCAGGTGGTGCCTGTTGTGCATAGTTGTAGAAACTTGTAAGAAAGGATACAAGTAATACAGCAAATTTGATTTTCTTCATTGTGATTTTTGGTTTCAATTACTCTTTAGACGGCAAATGTAGCTTTTGGTTTAAAGAGAAAAATCACAAAAATATGTTAATATGGTTCTTTATAATTGATCTAAAAAAGAAGCTACCAAATCCGGATCTCTTCCAATGATTGCTTTGCCGTCTTTTACAACAATTGGGCGCTCGATTAGAATAGGATGCTCAATCATAGCGGCTGTAATTTGGTCGTCGGTCAGATTTTTTCCTTTGTAGTTATCAATCCATACTTTTTCTTTAATTCTTACCAATTGCAGGGGCTGAAGGCTTAGTTTTTTAAGAAGTTCTTTTAACTCATTAAAGTCCGGAGTTTCGGTGAGATAGGGAATGATTTGATATTCCTGTTTTGTTTCTTCAAGAAAAGCCAGACAAGTTCTTGATTTTCCACAACGTGGGTTATGATAAATTTGTATCATTTTGATATATTTAAATTGCTGTAAGATAATTAAACTAAAAATAGGTATTTTAGCAGTGCCAAAAATAAGATTTAGTTATTAAATCGAATTCTCATTTTTAAATTATTATAAGTATGTTTTTAGAACAAGGAATTAAACCTCACAATAAGTTCTGGTTGTATCTTTTAGGATCGGTTTTGATAATTTTAGCGTCATTTATTGGTCAAATTCCTTTTTCTGTTGCGGTATTTTATAAAAGTTATATTTCCGGAGAATCTTTTCCTGCTGATAATGGGGCTATAATGAGAATTTTTGAACTTAATCTGACGTTGTTTTTGGTGATGATTTCTTTTGTTTTTGCATTCGCTGGGGTTTATTACGTGGTGAAATATTTGCACCGTCAGACTTTTTTATCAGTTACTACTTCCAGATCGGAGGTAGATTGGAGACGGATAAGCTTTTCTTTTTTACTATGGGCTTTGTTCTCTGTTTTAAGCTTTCTGGTGCTTTATCTGAATGCTCCCGAGAATTTTGTTTGGAACTTTAAACTCATCCCTTTTTTAATTTTAGTGGTTTTAGGGGCAGTATTGATACCAATTCAAACCTCTACCGAAGAATATGTCTTTAGGGGATACCTCATGCAGGGGTTTGCTAATTTGGCACAAAACAGATGGTTTCCGCTCCTAATGACTTCGCTGATATTTGGCTCGATGCATATTCTGAATCCCGAAGTTGAAAAAATGGGGTATATAGTGATGGTGTATTATATAGGGACCGGTTTGTTTCTGGGTGTAATTACCTTAATGGATGAGGGGATGGAATTGGCGTTAGGTTTTCATGCGGCAAATAATTTAGTGGGAGCTTTATTAGTGACTTCCGATTGGTCTGTTTTTCAAACGCATTCGCTTTTTAAAGACACCTCAGAGCCTTCGGCAGGTTGGGATGTAATACTGCCGGTAGTGGTGGTTTATCCTATTTTGCTTTTTATTTTTAGCAAAAAATACAAATGGAACAATTGGAAAGAAAAATTAACGGGTAAAATAGTTGTTGTAGAATCTTCAAATTAAAACATACAGTCATGTCAAAACTAACACATAAAAATGTTCATAATTATTTTAAGTTGAATGGTTATCATTTAAATGGAAAGGATTTATGCCGCATAGGGTATAGTTACATCAAAGAAGGAGATGTGTACGAGAGAGCCATTGGTGAATTTTTACTGGACTGGTTCGATAAGAAAGACTTTATTGAAATGACAACTTCGGGTACAACCGGGCTTCCGAAATTAGTACGCTTAGAAAAACAGGCTATGATTCAGTCGGCTTTGGCAACGGGTGATTTTTTTGGTCTGAAGCCTGGTGACAAGGCATTGCTTTGTTTGCCTACACAGTTTATAGCTGGTAAAATGATGCTGGTTCGAAGTTTAATTTTAGGTTTGGATATTGATGTGGTATCACCAAGTACTGCGCCTTTGGCTTTAAATAAAACACAATACGATTTTGTTGCGATGGTGCCTTTACAGGTTCAGAATTCTATAGTAGGATTAAAGAATGTTAAGAAGCTAATCATTGGTGGTGCTAAAATCGACAGTGCTCTGGAAGAGCAATTGCTTCCATTAAAAACGCAAATTTACGAAACTTACGGCATGACGGAAACCATTACGCATATCGCTGCTAAAAGAGTGGGAGAAAAGGCGTTCTCGATTCTTCCTAATGTGAAAATAAGCAAAGACGATCGTGATTGTCTGGTTATCCATCTGTCTTCGGTATCTAACGAGCCTATCGTCACAAATGATCTGGTGGAATTGGTGAATGAAAACCAGTTTGTGTTTTTGGGACGAATAGATAATGTAGTGAATAGTGGAGGAGTGAAGTTGATTCCGGAGCAAATAGAAAGTAAGCTGATAGGAAAAATAAATAGCCGGTTTTTTGTAACCGGAGTTCCTGATATCGTTTTGGGAGAAAAATTAATTTTGGTGATAGAAGGAGAAAAACAAGAGTTTGCTTCTGATTTTTTTGATGTATTGGGAAAATATGAAAAACCAAAGGAGATTGTTTTTGTCCCGAAGTTCAAAGAAAATGAGAATGGGAAACTGTTGCGTAAGCCTAGTTTGGTGTAAAAAACACTTTGTCGAAAGTAAGAAAAATTAGCTATATTTATAAGGTATTAACTTTAAAACCTAATAATTATGAAATTTATCTTAAATCTAACAAATGTTGAGCAATTGAGTAAAAGCGAATTAAAGCAAATTAAAGGCGGTGATTTTATTTATTATTTAAATGGTTATCAATTGCGATGTGCCAAGCAGTTAACACAACCGCCAACATGTGGCAATATCCCATCATATTGTTTGATTTCGCCAGATATGTGTCCAAATTGATCCTTGGTAAACAATAGAAAAAAGAAATTCCAAATTCCAACTTTATCGTTTGGAATTTGGAATTTTTAATTTGGAATTTTTTATAGTAATTAAGCCTTTCTCTCTAAAAGCGCCATATAGAATCCGTCAAATCCAGATTCTGAGGCTAGTATTTTGCGATCTTTAATAAATGTAAATTGCTTTCCAATTTCGGTCTTTAAGAATTTCTCTACCTGTTCCTGATTTTCTGATGGTAAAACGGAACAAGTGGCATAAACTAATTTTCCACCCGGTTTTACAATTTTCGAATAGCTTTCCAAAACTTCGGACTGAACTTTACGAATGTTATCGATAAACTCCGGTTGTAATTTCCATTTTGCATCAGGGTTTCTTTTCAAAACTCCTAAACCGCTACAAGGTGCATCAATTAAAACGCGATCGGCTTTTTCATGCAGCTTTTTGATCACTTTTGTAGTGTCAATAATACGGTATTCAATATTAAAGGCGCCATTTCTTTTGGCTCTCAATTTTAATTGTTTCAGTTTGCTTTCGTACAAATCCATTGCAATCAATTGCCCTTTGTTTTCCATCAACGAAGCAATGTGTAATGTTTTTCCTCCGGCTCCGGCGCACGTATCTACCACACGCATTCCTGGTTTTACATCCAGAAAACCCGCTACCAATTGTGAGTTGGCATCCTGAACTTCAAATAGACCTTGTTTAAAGGCATCTGTCAAAAATACGTTGGCTCTTTCTTTTAAAACCAAAGCTTCAGGTTGATCTTTTAAATATTCAGTTTCAATATTTAAATCCATCAACGTGTTTCTTAAGTTTTCCTTAGTACCTTTTAGTGTATTGGTTCTTAAGATAACTTTTGCAGGTTGATTTTGAGCCGCAATTTCTTTTGACCAAACGGCCTCTCCTAATTCTTTTACTCCTAATTCATCCATCCAGTCCGGAATAGATTCTCTAAAAGCTCTGGTTTTAGAAAGTTCGTCAAAACGACCTTTTATTTTTCTCTCAGGAGTTCCCTCCAATTGTCTCCAATCCGGAATAGGGTATCCTCTTAAAACAGCCCAAACCGCAAACATTCTCCATAAATTATCTCTGTCGAATGGTTCTTTAACTTCTGCAATTTCTGCGTATAATCTTTTCCAACGAACAATTTCGTATATCGTTTCAGCAACAAACTTCCTGTCAGAACTTCCCCAACGTTTGTCTTTTTTTAAGGCTCTGGCTACCACTTTATCCGCATATTCTCCTTCGTTGAAAATTGCGTTTAAAGAATCGATGGTAGTATAAACTAAATTTCTGTGTAATCTCATTTTAATTATTTGAGTTGCAAAGGTACTATTAATTGAAAGTTAAATTTTTAATTTTGATAGTTATTTAACTTCTTTTTTAAAAGAAAAAAAAACACTCTAATAAAGTTTAAAAGAGTGTTTTCTGAGTATGTTTTTAAATGATTTATTTTGTAATTCTTGTCAGTCCAATATTCTCCGGAGCGTGAAGCACCATTGGGAATTTCTCTATTTTTACTGAACTACTGTCTAAACCAAAAGCTCTTTCTTCAGATAAACTCAGTTTTTTAATGAAGAAATAAGAGTTCATAATGATGTTTTCATGCCATCTTAAATCGTTGTCATTGGATAAAAACTTCTCCGACAGTACAAATTTAAAGTCTCCAATAATATTGTTCTTGTTTAAAGATTCGTAGCGACTGGTAATGTCTACTTCACCTCGTTTTACCATATCACGAATTACTTCTCTAAACATTAAATTGATTTTTGTAGGTTCTCTGAATCCTAAATTAAAATCGATTCTATAAATATCATCTTTAGCAATTTCAGTAACCTTGTATTGTGTTTTATACGGTTCTGTTAAAATGTTTACGTGTACAAACCAGTATATGTCAGCTCTTTTCGGGCGTTTCTGCAAAATCGAATAAATTACTTTTTCTTCTAATTCATCAACACGATTGGCGTTGGTCATATAAACCAGGTGCGTTGCGTATTTTGGTATCGATAAGTCTTCACTCAATTCCATTAACACTTTTTTATAATCGTCAATTTTGATGATTTTGGTGTAGCTCTTATTAATTTTCTTAGCCAGATACCAGATCGTCATGATCGAGATCAAAAGGATCGCAATGATTAAAGTTACATAACCACCTTCAGCAAATTTAGTAATGTTAGCAATCAGGAAGCTGAATTCAATCAGTAAATAAATAGTGATTAACGGTACCATCAGGTACAATTTTACACGTTTCATTATCAGATAATAATTCAGTAAAATAGTGGTCATAATCATACATAATATAATAGCAAGACCGTAGGCATGCTCCATATTTCCTGATTTCTGAAAGTGTAAAACGATTCCAACACAACCAAAAAATAACAACCAGTTGATTGATGGGATATATAATTGTCCTTTTACTTCTGTAGGATATTTAATTTTAACTTTTGGCCAGAAATTCAAACGCATTGCTTCGTTGATCAAAGTAAATGACCCACTGATAAGTGCCTGGGAAGCAATTACCGCAGCCAAAGTTGCTACCACAATTCCGAAAGGAAGAAACCAGTGTGGCATAATTAAATAGAACGGATTTCCGTTTTCTCCACCCAGTTGTTGCAGTGTACTGCCTTCATGATGAATTAAATAAGCAGCCTGTCCAAAATAGTTTAATACCAACGCAGTTTTTACAAATACCCAGCTGATTCGGATGTTTTTTCTTCCGCAGTGCCCCATATCAGAGTACAATGCTTCGGCACCTGTTGTACATAAAAAGACAAAACCAAGCACAAAGAAACCATCAGGATGGATAGACAATAAATGATAAGCATAATACGGATTTACCGCTTTAATAACTTCAGGATGCTTTAGGATTTGAATCGTTCCCAGCGTTCCTAACATGGCAAACCAGATTAACATCATTGGAGCGAAAAACTTCCCAACGAGCTTGGTTCCAAATTGTTGTATGGTAAAAAGAATGAATAAGATTCCGATAACGATGTAAACAATGGTCTCTGTTTGCATGGTTGGATAGAACGCTCTGATTCCTTCTACAGCAGAAGAAATCGAAATGGGTGGCGTTATAATTCCATCGGCGAGTAAGGCACTCCCTCCGATGATGGCGGGCACAATGAGCCACTGAATTTTAGTCTTTTTGACCAGTGCATATAAGGCAAAAATTCCACCTTCCCCATGATTGTCGGCACTTAAAGTAATAAGTACATACTTTATCGTAGTTTGTAAAGTCAAAGTCCAAAAAACGCATGAAATTCCACCAAGAACAATATCAGAATTAATGGCATAATCACCAAGTATGGCTTTCATTACATATAATGGAGAAGTACCAATATCTCCATAAATAATTCCTAATGTTATCAATAAACCTCCTATAGACAACTTACTATGTAAGTTTTTATGCGATGCGCTCATGTATATTTTTATAAAAGACGGTTGCAAATTTACTGTTTTAAAACAAACTAACCTCAATTATAGCTAAAAAGATAAAAAAAAGCACAATAGTTAAATTGTGCTTTTCATTTTGTATAAGATTGGGAATTTGGTATTAAATTCGTCTACCGCCGTAACTTCTTCCGTTAGAACCGCTCTCTCTCTGTGGTTCACTGCCTCTGGATTCCTGACTTGCTCTTGGAGATTCGTAACGTTGTGTGTTTTGCGAACTCTGTCTCTCTGAATTCCCTCTGTTTTCAGAATAATTTCTGGAAGACTCATTTCTTGTAGGAGTCGAAACTCTTTCTGTGTTTCCATAGTTTTGCGAATTTCCTCTGGAAACATTCGAATTGTTTTGACCATAATCTCTTCTGCCGGTATTTTCAACTCTTACAGGATTTGTGCTTATGCCTGAATTGTCTCTGTTGTTAGAAGAGGTTCTGTTTGTAGTATAATTTCTGTCAGATGCTGTTCTGTTCTCGCCATAATTTCTGGTTGAGGTTCTGTTGTCTGTAGTAGATACTCTATCCGAATTTGATCTGTTTGTCGTGTATGTATTTTGATTTCTTCCGTAATCTCTGGTGGTAACACGTCTTTGATCCAGATCGTATCGGTTGCTGGCGTTAGAATTTCTCTGAGCAAAGCTGTAGTCAGGACGTCTCGTTTCGTAGCCATAGGTACGTCTCGTTTCATACAAAACAGGAGCTCTGTAACTTCTTCTCGTATTTACATAGTTGTAGCTATTGTTTACATTGATACACAGATTGATGTTGTTTCTGTATCTGTAAATCGGATAAGGTCTCCAGGCGGAATAATATCTTGGATAGTAATTCCATCCCCAGGTAGAACAATAAGGTCTGTAATTGGTTACCCAAAATGAAGTGTAAATTACGGGAACCACATTATAAACCGGTTCGTAAATATAATTGGCACCATATAAATAACTGTTACCAACAATCTGCACACTCACTTTGTTGTAATTATCTCTTTCTACATCAATTGTTGCAATATCCTGATAGACATCGCGGTCTAAAACCGCCTGAATAATGACAACGTGAGTTCTGTTTTCTACAGATTCGATTACACGTAAATAATCGACTTGATTATCGTTGTTTAAATCAAGATTTGAGATTTGATATCTGGGGTCATTCAAACGTCTTTCGAAATCCTGCAAATTCGCTGACTCCCCAAACATAGAAGCAACAGCTCTTAAGTCTAAATTATCGCTTATATCTGAATTTTTTGCATATACAGTAGTTTGACTTTGTACTTGAACAGAACTCAAGCCTATTGTGAGGAGGGCTATAAAAAGTAGTTTAGTTTTCATTTTCAAATCATATTAAGATTAATATTTGGAGGTATCCAATTACTGTGCCAGAAAAAAAAGCGAAACTTATTTCAGGTGTTATAAATAATTGTATTTTAGCGCTAAAAAACTAGTTTATATGAGAAAAGTAATATTATTTTTAGGTGCTTTAATTTTATTGATGTCTTTTAAAACCTTGAATAATAGTGGGAAGGGAATTTTTAACACGGGTTTTACATCAATACAGATAGATACCTTGTTTCAGGATAAAATTAGTATTAGAGCCATCTCAATCGATAAAAATAAAATTTGGTATGGTGCAGATAACTCTCGTTTTGGATTTTATGATTTAGATAAAAAAGAAAAGTTTGAAGATCATATTTATCGTGATACTTTGAAATTGGAATTCAGAAGTATAGCTCAAAATGCAAACAATATCTTTTTGTTAAGTGTAGGGAATCCTGCATTGCTTTATCAGGTTTCAAAAAAAACGCAGAAAGTAAAATTAGTATATAAAGAAGTTAATCCGAAAGTGTTTTATGATAGTATGCAGTTTTGGAATGATAAAGAAGGAATTGCGATTGGAGATCCTACAGAGGATACTTTTTCGATTATTATCACACGCGACGGAGGAGAAACGTGGACTAAAGTATTGTCGGATAAATTGCCTACGAATGCAGAAGGTGAAGCAGCTTTTGCGGCCAGTAATTCCAATATTGTCATAAAAGGTAATGATACCTGGCTGGTTTCGGGAGGTAAAAAAGCACGTGTTTTTTATTCACCGGACAAAGGAAGAACCTGGAAAGCAATTGAAACTCCAATCGTGCAGGGGAAAACCATGACCGGTATTTTTACAGCCGATTTTTATGATGCGAAACACGGATTTATTGCCGGTGGAGATTACGAACTTCCAAATCAAAAAAAGGATAATAAAGCCTTTACTACTGATGGTGGTAAAACTTGGCAATTAATTGGTCAGGGCATGGGTTTTGGATACGCCTCATGTGTACAGTACGTTCCGGGTGGAAATGGCAAAGAAATTATTTGTGTAGGTTCTGAAGGAATACAATATTCTCAAAATGGAGGGGAGAACTGGACGCAATTATCAACTGATACAAAACTTTTTACCATTCGTTTTGTGAACAGAAATACTGCAATTGCTGCAGGGCATAATAAAGTAATCCGAATCCGATTTAAATAAAATAACAAGAACCCCAAATAATAAAGTAAGTATTATTATATGGGGTTCTCGCTGCTGTTGTTTTGTTTATTAATTTTTACCGGCTTTGTCTCGATATTGTTTTAAAAGTTTGCGATTAAAGTCGTCTTCTGATTTTTTTAACTTTAATATTTTCCTGGCAGAAAGTATCTTTTTTAAATTGCTGTTGTATTTGTCGCGAAGGATGTATAATTCTTTGTCTGCGCTTTCGATTTGTGATAGGAGTGATGCAGCTTCTTTTTCAGACATCGAGCTAATGTTGTCATCGTCTAATTTACGCAGATACATTTTCATTTTTTCGTGGCGCAATTCGTATTGCTTATCATCGTATGTATTGTAGATGGGCCAGAATTTTTCGGCTTCTGTTGAGGTTAGTTCAAGTTCTGTTGTTAAGAAAGAAACTTTATAAGCTTTAATTTTTTCCCGTTTTTCATCCGTTTTGTCGCTCTGAGCATAAAAGGAGAAAGTGATAAAGAATAGAATTATTGGTAGTATATTTTTAATTTTCATCTTTTGAAATTTTTGTTTTATTCTGAAATTAAATTTTCGATATTTGGATTGGTAGCCAGGATATCTTCAAGTGTTTCCTGTTCAAGGGCAACATTTTTATTAAGTTTATCAATGTCTTTATCATCCAGTTCACGAATCAAATCGTATTGGTTTAAATTCGACTGATAAGATAAATACGTTTCCAGAGTGTCTTCGTCAAGGTCTTTGGATGTTTTGTTGTAATTGTTTACTATAGGAATCAGTAACCCTATAAAAATAACCGCAGCAGCCGCGATTGAAAGTACTTTTTTACGTTTGTAAATTGGGATTACTTTTGTTTCTTTCTTTTCGTTTATTTGTTGTAAAACCTTTGTCGAAAAATCATCAAAATAATTTTCCGGAGTCTTAAATCCAGTTTTTATTTTCGGTTCGTTTTCTAATTTAAATGTTTTCATAATAGCTATTAGACAGTTGTTGTTACAAAAGGTTTAATTTGAGGTAACATATATTTCAATTTTTTTTACAGCGTGATGATAGGATGCTTTTAAAGCACCGACTGAAGTTCCCAGAATTTCGGCAATTTCTTCGTATTTCAATTCTTCAAAATATTTCATTTTAAAAACCAATTGCTGTTTTTCCGGTAAGGTCACAATTGCTTTTTGAAGTTTGATCTGAATTTCATCTCCGTCAAAATAAACATCTGCTTTTAAATTGTCGATAGTTTTATTCTGAAGGGCTTCAGAAGTTAATCCGTTAAGTTTTGCTTTTTGACTTAAAAATGTCAGAGCTTCGTTGGTTGCTATTCGATACATCCACGAGAAAAGTTTGCTTTCCCCTTTAAAGTTTTTTAAATACTGAAAGACTTTTACAAAAGTATTTTGCAAAACATCATCTGTATCGTCATGGTTCAAAACAATATTCCGAATATGAGAATACAGCGGTTTTTGATAATCAGACACGAGTTTTTGAAACGCAGTATTTTGCGTTGCAGGATTTAATAATTGTTGAATAAATTCCTTCTCGTCTGCCAAATTCCGTTATTTATGGTATTAGAATGAATTTTAAACAAAAGGTTTAATACACCTTTAATTATTTTTAGAATTCCGATTCTTCTTCAGGTGTTTTAGGGGTTTCTGCAGGTTTTACAGCTGCCGGATCGGTAGTAGCAGGTCTGTAAACAGGAACTTTGGCTACCGGTATTACTTTAGGTTTTGTTGGATAGTAAATTTCGGTCATTAGTTTCGACGGGCTTTTTACATCCAGTTTGCTCATGGTTAGAATTTCAAGATGCGACCAGCTTAAATCAGGAGTGATTTTTTCGTTATTGATAAAAGCGGTTGTTTTTTTAATGGCTTCGTTAAGATGTGTATAATCGCCTTTTAAAGTGGTTTTTACCGCTTCAAAGCCATTTAGTTTTCCACCGGAAATGTCACTTCCTGACGTGGTTAGGATTTCTCGAATTGTAGGTAAACAGATTGAAATTTTAGCCAGTCCTGTTGTGATGTCGTAGGTGTGATAAATAATAAAAGGTTTGCCATTGGTCGATAAACCATTGTTTTTGCTAAACTCTATAAGTTTCGGAATAACGATTCTGGCATTCTTGCTTATTTTTCCAATTTCACTTGTAAAAGTTTGTCTGATGTATGGAGTTTCGATTTTCTTTACCAAACCGTTAACTTTTATAGAGTATGTTTTTGTTTCATAATCTAAGTTTTTGTCGATGTTTGCCAGACTTTTTTCATAAATGGTTCCAATCACTTTATCGGAACCTCCATTTAGAGCGGTATAGATTTTAAATAAAAAACTCATTGTTCCTGAGGCTTTCCAGGTCACTTTTGTTTTTCCGGCCAAAGTATCTTTAAAAGTCCAGTTTACATCAGCTTCCGTTCCGTCATATTTCATTTTTTGCTGAATGCTTTCTCCGTCCTTTGTTTTTAATGTAATGGCATTCCCATTTCCTTCAGAACCAGCCCAATAAAAAGAGGCGCCATTTCCGACAGTTTTATTGGGAAATGTCATTTTGATCGAAGGATCTTCGACAGACCAGGATTCAAAATCTTCATAATTTCTAAAATCATTAATGTAATTGTATACTGTAGCTTTTGGTGAGTTGATCACTTTGCTTCTTTCAACAGAAAATATTCCTTTTTGAGTGGCGACAAAAACGGTAAGGGCAACAAGGCTTAATAATAGTAGTAGGAATAGATATTTAAGAATCTTCATTGGAGTGGTTTATTTGGAGTCGTAAAGTTATAAAATTTATTACTAGTCGCACTAATATCACTATGATAAAAGTATATTTTATGCAATTATCGTGATCCGGAAATGTTTTAAATAAAACGTTCTTAAAGCGGTTTAATTATATGCCTCAAAGAAATATTATTGCGTGTAATTGATTTTAATACACAGAGATATGGGTTTTTTAGCTGAAGGTAAGGTATTTCGCTTATTTGAAAAATACGAAACGATCTCTTTGAAAGAAGGAGTTTCTTTTTTAGGCTTAAAATCGATGTTTCTATGTAGTGAAAATATAGCTCTCCGGCTAAAATTAGTTGCGTTCAAATAATGAAATGCCTTTTCGGAATTATCTTTTGAAGAAAAATTTGATCACAAATAAAATGGCGATAAAAAGTAAGAAGATCAGTAGTACTTTATAATTTCCCTTATAAAAAACCTTGTGCAAAGCAAGGTCCTTTCGATAAGCGAATATCATTACGATTACGAATACAATAAAAAAACAGAGGCCGAATATTAATTGTCCTTGACTAAACATAGTTTGAAATTATTTTTGGCAAATTTAGAGAATTGTATACGAATTGTTGCTAATTTGCCATTTCATTTAATCAAATAATATCATGAAGAAACAACTTGATGCAGTTACTGAATTTCATACTGCTTTTAGAATAGGACATAGTCTGGAGCCAATTGCTGATTTAGGAGAGGTCAAAAAACTGCTTCGTTATAATTTAATGAAAGAGGAAAATGAGGAGTATCTGGAAGCGGTTCAGAATAATGATTTAGTTGAAATTGCTGATGCTCTTGGAGATATGATGTATATTTTGTGCGGAACCATTATCGAGCACGGTCTGCAGGATAAGATAGAAGCTGTTTTTGATGAAATTCAGCGCAGTAATATGAGTAAACTAGGTGAAGACGGTCAGCCAATTTACAGAGAAGATGGAAAAGTGATGAAAGGACCGAATTATTTTAAACCTGATTTTTCAAAATTGCTTTAGCATAAAAAACCCGACAGGTTTTAAAACTTGTCGGGTTTGTTTTATAGAGGTGCCTTTCGTTACTGTACTTTTACAGTCCAGCCAAAAGTATCTTCTGAAAGTTTATTTTGAAGACTTGTTAATTTTTCTTTCAATAAAGAAGCGTAAGAATTCTCAAGCGGTGTCATTTCGTAGTACACATCCTGATAAGAGAAACCTTTGATTACGCTTATCACAGCAGCAGTCCCTGCTCCGAAAATTTCTTTTAATGCTCCGCTTTTTGCAGCTTCTACCAATTCTGATACCAGAACCGGACGAACATCAACTTTAAGACCTTCTTTTTCTGCCATAGCAATTAAACTTTTTCTGGTGATGCCATCTAAAATTCTTTCGCTTGTTGGAGCGGTTAGTAAAGTGTCGTTGATTCTGAAGAAAACGTTCATTGTTCCTGCTTCTTCCAGTTTTGTATGCGTTGCATCATCAGTCCAGATTACCTGTTGGAAACCGTCTTTGTTTGCCAGGTTAGTTGGGTAAAACTGTGCTGCGTAGTTTCCGGCAGCTTTTGCAGCTCCAATTCCTCCATTTGCTGCTCTACTGTAATGTTCAGCGATAATTACTTTTACTTCACCAGCATAATAAGACTGTGCAGGAGAAAGTAAAATCATGAATTTATATTCGTCAGAAGGATTTGCTACCACACCGGCACCAGTTGCAATCATGAATGGACGGATGTACATACTGCTTCCGTTTCCTTTTTGAATCCATTCCTGGTCAATTTTCAATAATTCATTCAAACCATCCATGAAAATGCTTTCCGGAATTTCTGGCATTGCCATACGAACCGCAGAGTTGTTAAAACGTTTGAAGTTTTCATCAGGTCTGAACAGCCAAACATCATTATTGTCATCTTTATAAGCTTTCATTCCTTCAAAAATAGCTTGTCCGTAGTGAAAGACTTTTGAAGAAGGATCCATTAAAATTGGAGCATAAGGCTTAACGACAGGGTTTTGCCATTCTCCATTTTTAAAATCACATTCGAATAAATGGTCTGTAAAAACAGAACCAAAGCTTAGGTTTTGAAAGTCTACTCCGCTTATTTTCGACGAAGTTGCTTTTCTGATTTCAATTTTGTGTGTTTGAGTTGTACTCATAATTAATTATGTAAAGTTTTTTAGGTAATTATCATTAATAGCGCAGAAAATCTAAAGCAATGATCTGCTGTGATATAGATTTTACTGAATGCAAAATTAAGTAAAAATATATAATTTACTTAGTAAAACTGCATTATTTACGGGCTTTAACTGAGATTTATTTATCTTATAATAAAGTGAAAAAATTAAGACATTTTTATAAAGAATTTATGAAAAATGAACCGTTTTTTAAGGCTTTACGCATTTGTTTTGACTAAATTTGGCACTTAAAAAGGTCGAAAATACCATTAGAGACGGATTGTAAATTCTGAAAAAGGTGAAAAGAGAAATAATTAAAACGCTAGATGGTTCAACCACAATTCATTTGCAAGAGTGGGATGAGTGTTATCATTCGAAACACGGAGCAATTCAGGAGGCGAAACATGTATTTATAAAAAATGGTCTTTCGTTGTTTGATAGTGACCCGGTAAGTATTCTTGAAATAGGTTTTGGAACGGGTTTGAATGCTTTTATTACTTTTTTAGAATCCAGTCAAAAGCAACAGCCAATAGATTATGTTGGAGTAGAAGCTTATCCTGTTGATGCGAAAGAGGTGTTGGCTATGAATTATGTCGACGAATTAGGGGCTGCGGCTTATAAAGAGGTTTTTGAGAAAATGCATGAATGCGAATGGAATCAGAAAGTTGCCATCACTAACGATTTCAGCTTAACCAAAAGGAAACAATTTTTTGATGAAATCGATGATTTTGAAATTTTTGATTTGATTTACTTTGACGCCTTCGGATATCGGGTGCAGCCGGAGCTTTGGAGCACCGAAATCTTTAGAAAAATGTACAATAGTTTAAAGCCAAACGGAGTGTTGGTAACCTATGCAGCTCGTGGAGTTGTTAAAAGAAGTATGATTGAGGTTGGATTTACTGTCGAAAAATTGGCCGGGCCGCCTGGAAAACGTGAGATGTTTCGGGCTTTTAAAAAGGTTTAAATGAGTTGTTTAGAACGATTCTATATTGATTTATATGCATTAAGAAATCGTATTCGTTGCTAAAGTTTTTAAAATAATAAGTTAAAATCGGTACTAGTGAATGATATTTGTTTAAATTTGTTGCGAGTTTGAAAATATAGATAACCCCCAAAAAATCTTATTTTATTATGTCAAAAATGATGTTTGATTACACGAAATCAATACTTGAGAGAGTAAGTTTCGACCCGATACTTTTCTGTAAAGAATTAGAGAAAGCTATCAAGACACTGTTACCGTACGAAATGGAACAATTGCAAGAATGGTTATTAAATTTCATTATTGAAAAACCGGAATTAAAACAAAGTCTACTACTGATCAAAGTATAAAAAAAAGGAGCCAATTGGCTCCTTTTTTATTGTTATTTCTTTTGTAGCGGACTTATGATCTGAACGTTCTGAAAAACAATTGCTCCTTTAACCACTCCGGCAATTGTAGATCTTAGGGCGTCAATGATTTGCATTTTTAATTCGCTCTTTGGGTAAATCAAACTTACCTCACGAGCTGGTTTAGGTTCCTTAAAGTTGCGTAGTTTCTGTTTGTCGGAATCTTTTAAATCTAAGGTGTGCAGGTACGGAAGTAACGTTGTACCCAAGCCTTCGTCGGCTAGTTTAATTAGAGTTTCAAAGCTTCCACTTTGAATCTGAAAATTATTCTGATCGAGGTCACTGGCATTTTTACACAAATTTAAAATCCCGTCTCTAAAACAATGTCCGTCCTGAAGCAACAGGATTTCGTTGATATTTAAGTCCGCAACTTCAATTTCTTCTTTTTGAAAACTGGCGTGATGTTCCGGTATATAAGCGACAAAAGGCTCAAAATACAATACAATTTCTTTTATTTTTTCGTCTTCAAGGGGAGTAGCAGCAATAGCAGCATCAAGATGACCATTTTTTAGCTTCAGAATGATTTCGTCCGTATTAAGCTCTTCAATCAATAGTTTTACTTTTGGATATTTCTTAATGAAGTTGTTTAAAAACATAGGTAAAAGTGTGGGCATAATGGTCGGGATAATTCCCAAACGGAATTCTCCTCCAATGAAACCTTTTTGCTGTTCTACAATGTCTTTAATACGATCCGCTTCGTTTACAATATTCTTGGCTTGGTTTACAATTTTTTGACCAATATCGGTAAGCTGAATAGGTTTTTTGCTCCTGTCAAAAATCAGAATATTTAATTCTTCTTCGATTTTCTGAATCTGCATACTTAGCGTTGGCTGGGTAACGAAACATTTTTCGGCAGCAAGCGTGAAATTTTTATGTTCGGCAACGGCTAACACATATTGCAATTGAGTTATAGTCATTTTGATAGTAATTTTTGATGCAAAAATAAGAAAATATAATTTTTTTTTATATTATTTTAAAAGAACTTATCTTAAATTTGTAGTAATCATATTATAAAATGAAAACTATGAAGACAAATATTTTAGGATTACCAGTAAAAGAATCAGAATTGTTAGTAAAAGAATTAAATATTCTGTTATCAAATTTTCAGGTATATTACCAAAATTTAAGAGGAATACATTGGAATATTCGTGGTAAGCGTTTCTTTGATCTGCATGTAAAGTTTGAAGAATTGTATACGGATGCCCAGTTAAAAATTGACATGATTGCAGAACGGGTTTTAACTATCGGAGGAACTCCTTTACATACTTTTGAAGATTATATTAAAAATAATAAATTAACTGTTGGAAAGAATATTTCAAACGACGAAAAAGCGGTTCACTTAATTGTAAATTCGTTGTCTGATTTGTTAAAAATTGAAAGAGAAATTCTAAAGCAGTCGGATGAAATTAACGATGAAGGGACAAATTCTATGATGAGTGACTTCATTGCCGAGCAGGAAAAAACAATCTGGATGATGAATGCATGGCTTGAAGAAGAGCTGTAATGTGTTGTTCCTAAAATGATTACTATAGCAGAATGGTCGGGTTTGATCATTCTGCTTTTTTATGTTTGTTAAATTTGTATAAATTTTTAGGCCTCTCGCTTTGATTTTATTTGTTTAACGCTATTTTTGTTCCAATGAAATTAGTCGCTCGTATATTATTATTCATATTTATTGCATTCTTGTCTACCCCAACTATAGTGACGGTGATGAAGAAAAGCAATGATGCGTCGCTATTTTTTAGTTTTTCTGAAGAGGAACATTCACATAAAGAACTTAAGGCTGCTGTTTATCCGGCAATACTTCAACATGAAGTTGTTATGCCAGTTTATATTGAAAAAAAGACCATAGTGTCTGAAAATATTGTAAAACTAGACAATATTTCTCCGAGCATTTTTGCTCCACCTCCGAACTTGGCATAATACTTCCGATTATTTTGAATTAAACTGCATTTGAATAAATGTGGTCAATCGTTAATGAATAATTTTTTTAGTATTGTATTATGACAAAAAAAATCAATCTTTTTGCCAACCTTAAATCTGATTTCGCTTCGGGTTTAGTGGTTTTCTTGGTGGCTCTTCCATTGTGTCTGGGTATTGCAATGGCTTCTGGAGCACCTTTGTTTTCAGGAATTATTGCAGGTGTTATTGGGGGTATCATTGTAGGGTATCTAAGCCAGTCACATATTAGTGTTTCCGGACCAGCGGCTGGGTTAACAGCAATTATTTTAACCGCTATTACTGATTTAGGTGCTTTCGATGTGTTTTTAATGTCTGTTTTTATTGCTGGATTAATTCAATTAGCATTAGGGTTTTTAAAGGCCGGAAGTATCTCAAATTATTTTCCAACAAACGTAATTGAAGGAATGTTGGCGGGTATTGGAATTATTATCATTCTGAAACAGTTGCCTCACGCTTTTGGTTATGATGCTGATTTTGAAGGTGATCAGGCTTTTATTCAGAATGACGGAAGCAATTCCTTTTCATTTTTGTTTGACGTTTTGAATCACATACATGTAGGAGCAGTTGTGGTTTCACTTGTTTCCTTTGTGATCTTAATTTCCTGGGAGAAAGTTCCTTTTTTAAAGAGGCTTAAATTAATTCCGGGAGCACTTGTTGCTGTTGTTGCGGGAGTACTTTTAAATGAGTTTTTTGTTTCAACAGGAAGCACATTGGCAATTGCAAAAGAACATTTGGTTTCTTTGCCAGTTCCAAAATCTTTTGATGAATTTAAATCTATTCTGATTACACCAAATTTTGCTGCGGTTACTAATCCGAAAGTTTGGGTGGTTGCAATTACAATTGCTATTGTGGCTTCTATTGAAACATTATTGTGTATTGAGGCTGCTGACAGAATGGATGTTCAAAAACGTTATACTAATACCAATGTTGAGCTTAGAGCGCAAGGAATTGGTAACATAGTTAGTTCTCTTTTAGGTGGTTTGCCAATGACATCAGTTGTAGTAAGATCATCTGCCAATAATAATGCAGGAGCAAAGTCTAAAATGTCTGCTATTATTCACGGTGTACTTTTGTTAATTAGTGTACTGTCAATCCCTACATTATTAAATAAAATACCATTGGCAACTTTGGCAACTGTTTTAATTTTAGTAGGTTACAAATTAGCAAAACCTGCAACGTTCAAACATTTCTGGGAAAAAGGAAAGTACCAGTTTATACCGTTTATTGCAACTTTGGTATTTGTTGTAGCAACAGATTTACTTAAAGGAGTTGCTTTAGGAATTGTTATCAGTATTATTTTCGTACTGAGAGGAAACCTGAAAAGAGCGTACAGTTTCAAAAAAGAAGAATACGAAGATGGAGATGTTATTCATATTGATTTAGCACAGGAAGTTTCATTCTTAAATAAGGCAGCAATTAAACTGACTTTAAATGAAATCCCCGAAAATTCGAAAGTGATTATCAATGCCGCAGATACAGAGTATATTGCGCACGATGTTTTAGATTTGATTCGCGAATTTAAAGAAACAAGAGCCATTGATGAAAATATTAAAGTAAAGCTGAAAGGATTCAAGAAAGCTTACGAGCTTGAGAATTCACCGGATATCAATAATCATGTATCTATTGAACATTATTATGATGTTGCCAAAAGAGCTTTAGTTCAAAAAGAAAAGGTAAAAGGAGATTTATAAATAAATTATATTAATTAAGGTATTTCTTGATTGTGAGAAGTATTAAAATTAGATAACTTTACAGTGAAGTTGTTTTTAATATATTTAAACATCTGGTAATACCATTCAAAAAACAAAAAAATGAGAGAGTTTTATAAGCAGTTACTTGAAAACAATAAACAATGGGTTGAAAAATCATTAGCGTTAGACCCAAACTATTTTGCTGATTTGGCTAAAGGACAAACACCGCCATTATTATGGATTGGATGTTCAGATAGCCGTGTTCCTGCAAACGAAATTATTGGAGCTAAACCGGGAGAGGTTTTTGTACATCGTAATATTGCCAACATGGTGGTGCACTCTGATATGAATATGTTGAGTGTTCTGGATTATGCTGTAAATGTTTTAAAAGTGAAACACGTTATTGTTTGTGGACATTATGGTTGTGGTGGTGTAAAAGCTGCTATGGGAAATCAGTCTGTTGGAATCATCGACAACTGGATTCGTCACATTAAAGATGAATATCGTTTACATGATAAGTACCTGAATTCAATCGCAGATGAAACAGAGCGTTTTAATGCTTTCGTTGAGATCAATGCTAAAGAGCAGGTTTACAATTTGGCTAAAACGTCTATTGTTCAAGGTGCTTGGAAAAACGGACAGGATTTAATGCTTCACGGATGGGTATATGGTTTGAACTCTGGTTTTGTAACCGACTTAAATGTAAATATCAGTTCGAATGAAGAATTAGATCAGGTTTATCAATTAGACCTATAGTATAAAAAAATCGCCTCAAAAGGGCGATTTTTTTTATTCGTTTTCATCCAGATTTTCATTAAAAGCAGACGGTAATAAAGTTGGAATAAATTTTATCAGAATTGGCAATAATAAACTTCCTCCAGGCAGTAAAAAGATCGTCAGTGATGGGATTGTTTTACAGATGTCTAGAAGCTGTTTTTTTACTTTTTTCTTTTCCTTGGCATCCAGATCTCTGGTGGTCGAATAAGCGAGCAGAACCATCAACTCTTTGCTTTGGATGATTTCCTTAACCAATCTGTTTTTGTTTCTTACAATTAGTTTTACCACACTATGGGTCATCTGATCGTAAAAATGTTTTACAGGATTGGAATAGTTGAAATAAGGAATCTTCTTTTTATGAGTGGTAATAAATGTATTCGTGGTTTCAATACTCTTGGTAATAAAATCGTCGGAAACGCCCATCATCGATCCTAAAGAGTATAAGAAGTAAGCTTCTTCATTTTCTACAACACCATCACTCCATAAAGCCATTCCGGCCATATCGATTAGATAATAATATTCGAGTTGGTTGTTGTAATAGTCCAGTTGTAAAGTTTCTAAAGTATCAACCGTTACTTTTGAAAATTTAGAATATCTGATCGAAGCTTCAAAAAGTTTAATTAACAAATCATCATGTTGCGATTTTATGGTTTTGGTTTTTAAAGCCAGAGCCACAATACCCAGTACCGTTTCTTCGATTCGTTTTAAGTATTTTTCAGGTATTGAACCATGTTCTAAATATTGCCTGAAAGCAAGGACATCAATAAACAGAAGCGCATTGGTCACTAAATGCGAAAAGTTTTTACTGATAATGCTGTCGTTGGTCTGAACCCTTTGGTCTATGATATTTTCTAAGGAAAGAGAAGGTGTGTCTTTCGGAAGTAAAATTTTGAATAAATTAAATCCTTCCGGACTCATTTCTTTGTAAAATTTTAAAACCTCAGAAATAAAATTATTGGGTTCTGAACTTCTTTTTTCTAAACAAAAAACGCCATACAAAGTATTTAATAAAGCTACTTTGGAAATTTCGGTTTTGAACCATCCTTTTATCGGAATCGGAATTTGAGAATCGATAGCAATGATGTGCCCGTAAATAAAACCGGTTTCTCTGACTTTATTGTAGAACGAGTCTGCGGTCTCAAAAGGTATAGCTTCTGAAAACTTCTGTTCGCTAAAAAACTTGTCTATCCAGCCTGGTGCCGATGGGTTAATCATTAACTTTTAATTTATAGCTGCAAAGCTATATCTTTTTCTTGTTTTAGGGTAAATTTTAAATGAAATAACCACCAAATTTTGTGAAAATGTGGTGGTTATTCTTTTTTATTTAATGATTCCGGCACAGGCCGCTCTTCCACCTGCATTTCCAGTAGGTTGTGTTGTAAAATCATCAGTTCCCTGATGAACGATTAATCCTTTTCCAAGAATATCTTTGGTTGCATCTCCACAGCCAATACACCATTCGTCAGTAGTTAGTGTTATAGTTCCGTTACCTTTAGCATCAGCCGTAAAGTTTCCGATATCTCCTTTGTGGTATTCAGCAACACCCCATTTCCCGTGTTTTTTAAAGGTTGGGTTCCAGTGGCCTCCTGCTGAACTCCCATCAGCAGCACTACAATCTGCCTTTTCATGAATGTGTATCGCGTGAACTCCCGGTTGTAGACCAGTCATTTTTGCAACAAAAGTTACTTTGCCATTTTTTTCGGTGAAAGTAGCGGTTCCGGTCACTGTGCTATTGCTTTTTGGCTCTAGAGTTACTGTAACGTTTTTAGCATCACTTGATTTTGTACTGGTCTTACAACCAATGATTAAAGCTGTAATTATAGCGAAGGAAACGATTATTTTTTTCATAATAGGAGGCTTTTATATTAAAGATTAAGTAAATTTAACATAAAATTCCGACATGGATTAGAGCGGACAGTTAAAAAAATCTAAAACTATTGATGGTAATTTAATGGGACTTTAAGTAAAGAACCCAAAAATATTACGTAATTTCGTATACCTCCGAATTAAAAAATGAAAATCAATACCTTAATTATTTTCTAATTTAATCTTAAATATTATGATCAAGAATATTTTAACTTTAGTTTTTTTGGGAGTTGTTTTAATTTCCTGCAATACATCTAAAACCCCAAAAGGGGATGCGGTTTCTAAACTTGAAGGAACCTGGGAGCTCAACTATATTAGCGGTCCAAGAATTGCTTTTGAAGGTTTGTATCCAAATAAAAAACCAACAATTAACTTTGATCTAAAAGAAAATCGCGTGTCTGGAAATAATGGCTGCAATTCTTTTAATGGAGCATTTGCCGTGACAGGAAATAAAATTGATCTGACACAGCCTATGGCTACAACCAAAATGATGTGTAAGGATGCACAGCAGGGGGAACAGGTTTTTATGAGTACTTTACCTAAAATAACCTCCTACGATATTACAGATGAAGGAAAAACATTGCACTTTATTTCTGGTGATATTGCCATGATGCGATTTAGCAGAAAATAGAGGTATCTTTTTAACCTGTTTAATTGTATTTTATGAAAACTAAATTATCCATTTTATTGGTGTTATGCTGTTTTTTAACTATTTCCGTTTCTGGACAGGAAAAGACAAAAAAAGAATTAAAGGCAGAAAGAGAACTACAGCAACAAAAGGAAATTGAAGCACTGGTTGCTTCTAGAAAATTTGATTTTGAAGCGCAAAAACTGACACCACAGGGAGGGAGGTTTATTATTCTGGATTACAATACTTATTTTTTAAAATTTAATACAGAAAAAACTACCTGCGATTTACCTTTTTTTGGTCGTGCATTTAATGTTGATTATGGAGGAGATGGTGGAATTAAATTTGAAGGGACTCCGGAAGATATTAAAGTCGAGCAAAAAAAGAAAAGTTATATTGTAAAGGCTACAGTTAAGGGGAAGAATGATGTATACGTTTTGATGTTTTCTATTTTTTATAACGGAAATACAACACTTACAATCACCAGTAACAATAGGGCATTTATTTCTTATGATGGGGTTATTCGAGCTCCAAAAGTAGAAGAGAATAAGAAGTAAGTATTTTAGTCTTTAAGTATTGTGTTTCTAAACTTTTGATATATTGTAAATGATTATTTGAAAACAAAATTTGAACTTTTGCGATAAAGAAAACGGCAGCTATTTTTTGAATAGCTGCCGTTTTTTAATGTTGTAGGATTTTTATTTAGCGGTTTTAACCTCATAAATGGTATTAACCATTCCGTTTTGTGGAGCGTCCAGAGGAAGTTCCCAAAACATAATTCCGCCCAAGTTTTTGGCTTTCACATATTCTGCTTTGGCTTTTATAGAGGCTTGGTTATCTCCTGTGGCAAATGTTTTTTCTTTTTCATTGTACCAAAAAGGAGCTTTGGCTTTATCATCCCAAAAGTATTTCCAACCGTTAGCCTCTGTGTAAAAATTAGTATAGTTTTTAAAAGATACACCCTGAACATGTTCACCGGCTTGATATAGACCGTTATTGATGTTTTCAACATTTTTCCAGGTTCTGGTATAAAAGGCTCCTCCGATCACTAATTTTTCTGCTGGAATTCCCAGTTTCAATAAATATTCAACGGCTTTGTCTGTAGATTCTTCTTTTGGGTTCGTGCTATATAAAGGTGTATGGTGTCCTGTAACTTTTGAGTATCCGTTTACCAGGTCATAACTCATAATATTTACACGGTTTACTAAAGGCATTACTTTTTTCCAGTCAATCGATTCGTCTAAGGCTTTTTGAAAACCTCCGGCAGCAAAGCTTAATTCATATTTTTTACCTAAAGTTGAGCGTAGAATTTTGATTAGTTCTGTGAAATTCGGTTTATCAGCCGGTTGAAACAAATGTCCTGGCAGTCCCTCAATTGCCGGATATTCCCAATCTAAATCTAAACCGTCTACTTTAAAATAATTGCTTACTTCTTTTACCGATTTGGCAAAAGTAAGTCTTCCCTCAGCTGTTGAAAAAGCTGCAGAACAAGGCTCACAACCTCCCCAGCCACCAAGCGAAAGAATAACTTTTAATTGCGGATTTGACGCTTTTAGCGAAACCAAATATTTGATAGTAGTAGAATCTTTTGCAGAATCAACACTTAGCTTTCCCTCTTTTAAATGGAGGAAACTGAAGATAATTTGATTTAGTTTACTTACTTCGTATTCGTTAATTAGCTTGTCATCACCTGTGTAATAGGCTATAATGTCCATTTTTTTGTTTTTTTGTGCAAATACACTCGTGGTAAAATTGCACCATAAAATCAGAGCAATTAGGTTAATTTGTTTCATTTTATGTTTTTTAAAGTTTTTAGAATGCTAAATATAGAACTTTTCAGGTAAAATAGTAACCAAATAGATACACAGTATTCGGCTGATTTGTTACGTTTTGCGATTGATCCGGTGATTTTTTATCCTGTTTTACGCCAAAAACTGGTTCTTTTTGATTAAATTAGCCATCCTTTTCTAACGAACTTAATAAAAAGTTGTATCGTTTAGAGAACTTCCTTAACTCTGAATCCTGAATTCAGATCTGCCTTAGATAATAACAGTGACAAATCATTTCATAATGAATACACCTAAAAGTTCAAGTGTCTTTAAAACCAATTTCACAAAATCAGTTGCCTTACCAAGTTTAACCATCATTATTGCTGTTTCGTTGTTTTGCGGTTTTTTTTCTAAAGATGCGGAGCAGGCGTTTAACTTCGTGAAAAGCATTATATTCAATAATCTGAGTTGGCTTTATGTGTTATTGGTAACTATTTTTGTTTTGTTTCTTGTTACATTGGCGATTAGTAAATTTGGTAAAATCAAATTAGGAGCCGATGATTCAGAACCCGAATATTCTTTTTTTTCTTGGGTCGCTATGCTTTTCGCCGCCGGAATGGGAATTGGACTGATGTATTTTGGAGTAGGAGAGACAATGTCGCATTATGCCACACCTGCCAATGCTGATTTAGCGCAAAATCTGAGGGCTAAGGAAGCACAACTGTATACTTTTTTCCATTGGGGGTTTCATGCCTGGTCAATCTATGGGGTTGTTGGTTTGTCACTAGCCTATTTTGCGTACCGACACAATTTGCCACTGGCGATTAGAAGTGGGTTTTATCCGCTTTTAAAAAATAAAATTCACGGTAAATTTGGAAATATAGTAGATGTTTTTGGTTTGTGCAGTACCTTTTTCGGAATTGCAACAACCCTGGGTTTTGGTGTTGTTCAATTGAATGCGGGATTAGTGAGTTTAGGAATCGTTTCCGATTCCAGTTTCAAATATCAAACAGTTATTGTGTTGGTGGTAATGATTATTGCAGTTTTTTCGGCCATTTCCGGATTAGGAAAAGGAGTTAAAAAACTAAGTGAATTAAACATTATCATGGCTGTTTTGTTAATGCTTTTTATCTTAATTACCGGGCCAACCATTTATATTCTAAGTACTTTTACAGAGGGCTTGGGATATTATATCAGTCATTTCGTATCGCTTACTTTTAATACCTATGCGTATGAAAAAGGAAGCCAGGAGTGGTTTTCAAAATGGACGATTTTGTATTGGGCGTGGTGGATTTCTTGGGCGCCTTACGTAGGATTGTTTATTGCCAAGATCTCTAAAGGAAGAACGATTCGAGAGTTTATTTTAGCCGTTTTGTTTATACCTGCATTTTTTAATTTTCTTTGGATGACTGTTTTCGGAAGTAGCGCCGTGTGGATTGATGAATATGTCGCTCATGGCGCCTTGAGTGAATTTGCTAAAAATCCGGATACCTTACTGTTTAGTTTTTTTACGTATTTTCCGTTAACCACATTTTTAAACATTTTATCCATTCTGATCATCTGCGTGTTTTTCATTACTTCGGCCGATTCGGGAATTTTCATAATGAATGGTATTGCTTCAAAAGGAGCTGTAACGTCTCCAAAATGGCAAAGTGTTTTTTGGGGTGTCTTATTGTCTCTTTTGTCTTTAAGCTTGCTAAGAACCGGCGGTTTGGCTTCTCTCCAGACAATGACTTTAATTACCGCCCTGCCTTTCGGAATTATTATGGCATTGCTGTGTTATAATTTATGGAAAGCATTGGTTATTGATAGCGAATATGGTTCAAAGAAATATTCGCATGGAAGTTTAAACTGGAACAATAGTAATTGGAAAGAACATTTAGAAAAGATTGTAACAGTTTCTGAAAAGAAAGATGTTTATAAATTTTTGAATGAAACGGTGAAAAATGCTTTCGAAGAATTATCTGTTGAATTGGCTAAAAATAATATTGAAGCTCATATAAATTCATTTTCTCAACCTCAGATAGCTATTGAATTAGAAATAAAATACGATCAGCTTCGAAACTTTAAATATGGCGTAATGGCTCAGGAACAAAGTGTTTCCGAAACATTCATTAAAGAAGAAAATACACCGGATGTTGACGTGGAGGTCGTTTATTTACCAATTACTTATTTTGGAGATCATCGAATGGGTTATGATATTCAGTATTTTACAAAAGACGGAATCATTTCAGATGTTCTTAGAGAATACGAGCGTTTTCTAAATCTTAGCTCTGAAGGTGATCACGATTTGATCATGAAGCCTAATAGCTGATTGTTAATGGTTAATTGTTAATGGTTAGTTGTTAATGGTTAATTTGAAATTTTGTCTCATTTAATTAATTTGAAGTAAAAGATTGGTGTTGATTTTTAAATCATTTTAATCCTGTAATCTGTGGCAAAAATAGGCCTATAACGTAGGGGCGCACGGCAGTACGTCTCCTCTTTGCATCTCTACAGATAGATTGTGTTGTAAAAAAATAAACCCGCACTGTTTCGGATTAGTGCGGGTTTAAACAAATTAAAAGCTAAAAACTATTTTTATATTAGAAGCAGTATTCGTTCTCTGCAACTAATTTAGATGTAATAACCTCTCTTAAGGCTACAACATTTGGATTGTTTGTGTATTTTGTAAAACGTTTTAATCCCATTAGCATCATACGTTGTTCGTCACCTTCAGCAAAAGAAATAATTCCTTCTTTTCCTCTTGAATTAACAATATCTACTGCTTTGTACAAGTATAATTTTGCCATAGCAACTTGCTCTTGTACTTTTGCCTCACCTTGATTTTTGGCTAATTTTTCAGTTCTTAAAATTGTACTTTCTGCCATGTAGATTTCGATTAAGATATCAGAAGCAGCCATTAATAACTGTTGGTGAGAATCTAAATCCGGTCCGTATTTTTGAACAGCGCTTCCGGCTACCATTAAGAAAACTTTTTTCAGGTTAGCAATGATTCCTTTTTCTTCAGCAAATAATTCAGAGAAATCAGGAGTATCAAAAGATGGAATTCCCATTAATTCTTCCTGAACTTTCATAGCTGGTCCAAGTAACTCAACGTGACCTTTCATCGCTTTTTTAATCAACATACCTACAGAAAGCATTCTGTTGATTTCGTTTGTTCCTTCGTAGATTCTTGCGATACGGGCATCTCTCCACGCACTTTCCATTGGAGTGTCTTCAGAGAATCCCATTCCTCCAAAAATTTGAATTCCTTCGTCAGCACAAGATTGTACGTCTTCAGAAACTGCTACTTTCAAGATCGAACATTCGATAGCGTATTCTTCAACACCTTTTAATTCAGCTTCCTGATGTGTAGTACCTTCTGCTTCACGGGCAGCAATTCTGTCTTCGATATCTTTTGCAGCACGGTAAGAAGCACTTTCTCCGGCGTAAGCATTAGTAGCCATTTCAGCTAGTTTAGAGCGGATAGCTCCAAAAGATGAAATTGCAGTGTTAAACTGAATTCTTTCGTTAGCGTATTTTACCGCATTTGTAGTAACTCTACGCTGAGCATCTAAACAAGCTGCAGCCAGTTTAATACGACCAACGTTCAAAGCATTCATAGCGATTTTAAAACCGTTTCCTCTTTCAGATAACATGTTTTCAACTGGTACTTTTGTATCGTTGAAGAAAACCTGACGTGTAGAAGAAGCACGGATTCCTAATTTATGCTCTTCTTCATTCATAGAAATTCCGTTAGACGGATCATTTTCTACGATAAAACCTGTAATATTTTTATCATCACCAATACGTGCAAAAACGATGAAAACGCTGCAGAAACCTGCATTCGAGATCCACATTTTTTGTCCGGTGATTGAGTAAGATTTTCCATCTTCAGATAAAACTGCTTTAGTTTTTCCTGAGTTAGCGTCAGATCCTGCACCTGGCTCAGTTAAGCAATAAGCTCCAAACCATTCTCCGGAAGCTAATTTAGGAACGTATTTTTTCTTTTGTTCTTCAGTACCATAAAGAGTGATTGGCATAGTTCCAATTCCGGTATGTGCACCAAAAGCAGTTGAGAAAGATCCTGTAGCTCCCGAAATGTAGTCACAAACTAACATTGTAGATACAAATCCCATTCCTAATCCACCGTATTCTTCAGGAACAGCAACTCCTAAAAGTCCTAGTTCACCTGCTTTACGCATAGAAGATTCTGTGTAGGCATAATCTTTTTTCTCAAAACGATCTTTATGTGCCCATAATTCTTTGTCAACGAACTCTTTTACAGAGTCACGCATCATTAACTGCTCTTCCGAAAAATCTTCTGGTGTAAAGATATCTTCGCATTTTGTTTCCTTAACTAAAAACTGACCACCACGGGTTACGTTTTTTTCGATTGTATCTGCCATTTTGTTTTTGTTTAGATTAAAAGATGCAAGAGTCAAGAAGAAAGATTGTTGTCTAACTTGTTGATGAAACTTGTGGTCATCCTTTGAAATTCAATTATTTTGTTTTATATTTCTTCTGTTTTTTCAATATTGTCATTTCGACGAAGGAGAAATCTTCGTAAGTAACTCCTCAACGATTGACAAACTATGTCGATAATTGTCGCGGAGATTTCTCCTTCGTCGAAATGACAAATAGGAGAGAATACTTTGATCTATAGTACTTCGTAAATTCCTGCAGAACCTTGCCCAGTTCCCACACACATGGAAACGATTCCGTATTTGTTACCTCTGCGTTTCATTTCGTCGAATAACTGAACAGAAAGTTTAGCTCCTGTACAACCTAGAGGATGTCCTAAAGAAATTGCTCCACCGTTTACGTTTATGATATCCGGGTTTATATTTAATTCGCGAGTTACCGCTAAAGCTTGTGACGCAAAAGCCTCGTTTAATTCAATTAACTCGATATCGTTCAATGTTAATCCTGCTTGTTTCAATGCTTTTGGAATTGCTTTTACAGGACCGATACCCATAATTCTAGGCTCAACACCAGACGAAGCAAAGTTTACCAAACGTGCAATTGGCTCAAGGTTTAATTCTTTTACCATTTCTTCGCTCATGATTAAAACAAAAGCAGCACCATCACTCATTTGAGAAGAGTTTCCGGCAGTAACACTACCGTCAGCGGCAAAAACAGGTCTTAAACCAGCCAAAGCAGCAACAGAAGTTCCGGCTCTTGGACCTTCGTCTTGTTTTACAACGTATGATTTAGTTTCTTTTTTACCATTCTCATTGATGAAAGTCTGCTCAACTGTAATTGGAACGATTTGTTTGTCGAATTTTCCTTCTGCTTGCGCTTTCAAGGCTTTCATGTGTGAGTTGTAAGCAAACTCATCCTGATCTTCTCTGGAAATTTTGTATTGGTTGGCAACCGCCTCAGCAGTTAGCCCCATTCCCCAATAATAATCCTCATGACCTGCAGCAGCTACTTTATAATCCGGAGTTGGTTTGTAACCTCCCATCGGAATAAAACTCATGCTTTCGGCTCCACCGGCAATGATACAATCTGCCATTCCTGATTGGATTTTTGCAGTCGCCATTCCGATAGTTTCTAATCCGGATGCACAATAACGGTTAACCGTTACACCAGGAACATCTTCTACTTTTAATCCCATCAAAGAGATTAAACGTCCAACGTTAAGTCCTTGTTCTGCTTCCGGCATGGCATTTCCAACCATAACGTCATCAATACGTTTTTTGTCGAAATTAGGCAACTCATCCATCATAAACTGAATGGTTTCTGCTGCTAATTCGTCAGGTCTTTTAAATCTAAAAACCCCTTTTGGTGCTTTTCCTACCGCAGTACGGTAAGCTTTTACGATATATGCTGTTTTCATAAATTGTTGTATTAAGATTGGAGAATTAAGTATTAAGATTTTCCAATTGTTTTGTTGATTTTATCATTTAGTGATCGTTGAAAAGAAAAATTCATATTTGAAACTTCTACTAATTGATTAATAGTTGGCTGAATTAAATCTTCACTAACAAGTTTAAGTCTTTTGGCAAGTATTAATTGAGTTATTAATTCAAAAGTTGAACCATTTGCAATTCCTAGAAAATGCATAAATTCTTTGTCTGAATTTCTTCCTGAACCTTCAGCAATATTGGAAGGAATCGAAACGGCACATTTTTTTATCTGATGAATTAAATTGAATTTTTCATCATTTGGCAGCAGTGACGAGATCTCATAAACATGAACTGTAATGTCCATCGCTTTCTGCCAAATTTTTAATTTTTCAAATTGGTGCATCTCTTAATACTTAATTCTTAATTACCTGATACTAGTTTCTCAAAGGTTTTCCTTTAGTCAACATGTATTGAATTCTTTCCAGAGTTTTTCTTTCTGTACATAAGCTCAAGAAAGCTTCACGTTCGATATCTAATAAATATTGTTCAGATACTAAAGTCGCTTCAGATAAATCACCACCAGCCATTACATAAGCCAGTTTGTTAGCGATTTTTTTATCGTGCTCAGAAATGTATTTTCCTGCTTCCATCTGATCTGTTCCAACTAAGAACATACCCAAAGCTTGTTTCCCTAATACTTTAACATCAGTTCTTCTGATTGGTTGTGTATAACCAGCTTCTGCCATTAACAAAGCGTGTTTTTTAGCTTCTGCAATCTGACGATCTTTGTTAACTACGATAACGTCTTTTCCATGTTGTAAAAGTCCGGTATCAAAAGCTTCATAACCAGAAGTCGAAACTTTAGCCATTGCGATGGTTAAGAAATATTCTTGAAGAACGTTTAATTCCACGTCGTTTTTGCGGAATAAGTCTGAAGCTCTCAAAGCCATTTCTTTAGATCCACCACCACCAGGAAGTACACCAACACCAAATTCAACTAATCCCATGTACGTTTCAGCAGCAGCAACTACTTTATCAGCATGTAAACTCATTTCGCATCCACCACCAAAAGTCATTCCGTGAGGCGCTACTATAACTGGAATTGAAGAGTAACGAACGCGCATCATAGTGTCCTGGAACAATTTGATCGCCATGTTTAATTCGTCATATTCCTGCTCAACCGCCATCATGAAGATCATTCCGATATTAGCTCCAACAGAGAAATTCGCTGCTTGGTTTCCAATAACTAAACCTTGGTATTCTTTTTCAGATAAGTCGATTGCTTTATTGATGGCCTGAAGTACATCGCCACCAATTGTATTCATTTTAGATTGGAATTCTAAGTTCAAAATTCCATCTCCTAAATCTTCAATGATTGCACCACTATTGCTCCAAACTTTTTTGCTTTCGCGAATGTTGTTTAGGATAATGAATGAATCTTGTCCAGGAACTTTAGTCTGTGATTTTATTGGAATGTTATAGAAATAAGTGGCTCCTTCTTTTACAGAATAGAAACTTTCGCTTCCTGAGGCTAACATTTCAGTAACCCACGCAGCTGGTGCTAAACCTTCAGCTTTCATGATTTCGATTCCTTTTGCGACACCAATAGCATCCCAGATTTCGAATGGACCATTTTCCCATCCAAAGCCGGCTTTCATGGCGTCGTCAATTTTGTATAATTCGTCTGAGATTTCAGGAATTCTGTTGGATACGTAAGCAAACATTCCGGCAAAACTCTTACGGTAGAATTCTCCTGCTTTGTCAGTTCCTTTTACTAAAACTTTAAAACGATTGATTGGTTTATCGATAGTTTTTGTTAGTTCAAGAGTCGCAAAGTTTGCTTTTTTAGCAGCACGGTATTCTAATGTATCTAAGTCTAAAGAAAGAATATCTTTATCTACTTTTTTATAAAAACCTTGTCCTGTTTTGCTTCCCAACCAGTTATTTTCCATCATTTTGTTGATGAAATCAGGAAGTTTGAACAATTCGTGTTGTTCGTCTGTTGGGCAGTTCTCATAAATACCGTTGGCAACGTGTACCAAAGTATCTAAACCAACAACGTCAACCGTACGGAAAGTAGCCGATTTTGGACGACCAATTACAGGACCAGTCAATTTATCAACTTCTTCAATTGTTAATCCCATTTCTTTCACTAGGTGAAATAAACTCTGGATTCCGTAAATACCAATTCTGTTTCCAATAAATGCCGGAGTATCTTTGGCAACAACCGAAGTTTTTCCTAAGAATTTAGATCCGTATTCGTTTAAGAAATCCAATACTTCAGTTGAAGTTTTTGGACCAGGAATGATTTCAAATAATTTTAAGTAACGCGCAGGGTTAAAAAAGTGTGTTCCGCAGAAGTGTTGTTGGAAATCTTCGCTTCTTCCTTCACTCATAAAATGAATTGGAATACCAGAAGTATTTGATGTAACCAAAGTTCCCGGTTTACGGAATTTTTCGATTTGTTCGAATACTAGTTTTTTAATATCCAAACGCTCCACAACAACTTCAATAATCCAATCAACATTGGCAATTTTTGCCATATCATCGGTGGTATTTCCAGTCGTAATTCTGTTAGCGAATTTCTGACTGTAAATCGGAGATGGTTTTGATTTTAATGAATTCGCCAAGTGCTCGTTTACTACTCGGTTGCGAACAGCTTTACTTTCAAGTGTTAATCCTTTTTTGGCTTCAGCTTCTGTCAACTCGCGTGGTACGATGTCAAGAAGTAAAACTTCAACACCAATATTGGCAAAATGGCAAGCTATTCCTGAACCCATAATTCCGGATCCAATTACAGCAACTTTTTTAATTGTGCGTTTCATAAGTCGTTAATATTTGTTTTTGTTTTTTGAATTTGAAATTTCCTCAATGATTAAGGTTATTCATTTCCTATTTTGTCTGTTTGATTAAATATGTTTTTATCCTGAATTAATTCGTTTATGATTTCAGAAACTTCGATAAAATGTTTTAGTTTCTCATCAGAAACATGTTTTCTTACCGTTTCATTAAATTTCAAAACTGTATTCTTAGATAAATCTCTTTTTTCTTTTCCAAATTCGGTCAGGTAGATCAAAACACCACGACCGTCTGTTGGGTTTTTTTTGCGAACAATCAAACCTTTGTCTTCCATTGATTTTAATGTTCGGGTTAGGCTTGTGGCTTCCATGCCCATTCTTGGTCCCAAAGCTGTGGATGGGGTTCCTTCTTCTTTATCTATACTCAAAAGGGCAAACCCGGTGGCCATTGTGGCATCGTATTTAGCAGCCTCTTCGTTGTACATTCTTGATACAGCTTGCCATGTAGCACGCAAAATATAATCTATTGTTTTCTCTTTCATATGTAACTATATCGATTTCAAATATAATCAAAAAATACTATGCACGCATATAATTTTTTCATATTTTTTTGGTTAGTTAAAAAATTCCCTTGATTTATAAGGGTTTATGGTTTAATTTTAATTGAAATATACTATTCTTTTTTGATGTTTTAACAAAATTTATGCTGTAAAAATTGTTTTATGGTTTTAAATTAGGATAAAATTCTGCATTTTGTAAAAAATTATGGCTTTAATTCAATAGGATTTGCCTGTTCATATCGTGAAATTGCCTTTTCAAGTATTGTTTTCATCCTGTTTCGAAGGTTTTCGGGTTTGAGGACTTCAATGCCGTTGCCAAAGCCCAGTAGCATACGTTCCATTTCGTAATTTGGGGTGATGAACAAATGAACGATAATACTTTTGTCGTCATTTTCTTTAATGAGCCGCTGCGTTTGATGCAGGGGTTTGGTTAAAACATAAGGCGCGTTGGTTGCGTCTACCCAAAGTTCGATCTTTCTGGGTTGTAAACCTGAATTAACGGTTACCCCAATTACGTTTTTATAAAAGAGCTCCGCATCAAAGTCTTCGTCTAAATAAGGCAGATTAAAATCATAGTCAATGGCAATAATTCTGTCCAGCGCTAAATTGGTAATAGGTTGCGAACCTTTTTTCTTTCCTACCAAAAACCATCGGTTGTTGAACTCTTTTAAAATAAAAGGATGAAAATGAAATTTGTTTTCCTCCCGGGATTTAAACGATTTATAGGTAATGACCAGAGCAACTTTTTTGATAATGGCCTGATAAATCTCATCCAGATAATGAAGTCCTTTGAGCTTTTCATTTTTGTCGAGATAGATAACGGGTTTGGTATGCGATTTTTCGGCGTAGATTTTATCCTCTAATCGCTGTAGAATATCCGATACATCATTAAAGAGTGAGAAGTCTTTAAACTGCTTTAACATCGAGACGGTCTCGGTGAGGACGTTCATATCTGTTTCTGTTAACGGAATGTCGGTTATGGTGAATTCATCGTCTTCATATTTATAATACTTTTTATCGTATACTACAATTGGGGCATTATAGCCCAGTTTCTCACTTCGCATGAGCTGAATATCCATTTGTATGGTTCGCTTGCTGATTGGGTTTGCACGGCCTTCGTATTCAAACAAAGCATCAGAGCAGCATTCGATTAAGTCGTCTAAAGTCCATTGCCGGTATTTGTTCTGGAGACATTTGTCTATTGTTTTATACCGGATTAAGGCGTTTTTATTTTGTGACATAGTTTGTTTTTTTGCTCGCAAAGTTGCGAAGGCGCAAAGTTTTTCGTTTTTTTAAGCCACAGATTAAAGGATTAAAATGATTTTACTCATTGTTATGTCATTTCGACGTAAGGAGGCTCGAATGATAGCGACTGACGAAGTAAATCTCCATAAGTAACTCCCTAATGAAAGTCCAATCTTTACTGAGCTTCTCGCGAAGATTTCTCCTTACGTCGAAATGACAAACAGTGCGTATAATTTGTGCTTAAAAAAACTTTGAGACTCTGTGTCTTTGCGTGATTATTTTTTGTTTTCTAAAATGCTTATTTCTCTTTCAATATTGTTTCGAGCTTTCTCTTCGTACAAATTCCTAAACTCATCAGTCTGAAAAATAAATTCATTTTCCAGAAAATGTTTCAAAGCTTTTGCACGTCCGGGTTTGTAGAGGAAGTCAGGATAAATACGGTATTCTTTTCTGATTTGTTCATAATAGATTTGATATGCTTCCGAATCCCGGGCCAGAATCTTTAAATCAAAATCGATTAACCGGTTAATGTCTTCAATTGTATTATGCGCATGGAGCTGTGTGGCACAGATTGCATCAAAAATGAATTGTTTATTAAGGTTGATATTTTCGGGAAGAATTGACAAAGCGAACTCGGCACTTTTCAGTTCATTGTCTTTTCTGGAAGAAGAGTAAACAATATCATGATAAAAAATAGAGAACAATACTTCATTGGGATTTTCAAGTTTATTCCGATAGACCTCAAAGCTCTCAATCATTTCTTTTAAATGCGTGAGATTGTGATAATGCCTTGATTTTTTAGAATATGCCTTTTCTAAATCCATCCAGTTTTGCTGAATTTCATTCGCTGGAAAGCCAATATTCAAGAGTAATTCAGCATAAATTTCCTTTAAATTCATATGGTATTTTTTATTTTAATCTAATGAAAAGCTCTGGAGGAGCGAAATATTTACAGCTAGTTTATAGACGATGATTAAAAAGCTCCAGCGGAGCGGTACCTTTTATTTTCCTTTCATTGATCGAATATGTCACCCCGCTGGGGTTCTTCAAATGCATCTGAAAAACCTATAATTATAACGTCCTTTTGGGACTTACACACTTTTTTAAAATTAATATTTACTCAAATATAAAATTCTTTTTTCTACTGCGCAAAATAATTGCGTAGTGGTTTTGAAATCTTTGCTCAGGAAATAAGAACAAACGTTCATTGAAATAAAAATTGCGTTAACATGGTCAAGTTTAAGTTACTTCGAAAAACTTTCCACGTACACACTTACACCATTACCGGTTAACACAATTTATCATGAGGCAGTAGCTCAGCGGTTAGAGCAGGTAGTTTTGAAATTATCACCAAAAGGTCAATCAAAACTTACTTCGTACACTTTTAATGTCCGGGTCGTGGGTTCGAATCCCATCTGCTTCACTATTGATGATCAATTAAAACTTACTTCAGAACATCGGCATTTCCGGTTCGAGTCCGGCAAGTTTTAAAATTATCATTAATAAAACGAGGGTCAAGATTAACTTACTTCTTCGCGGTCACCCGCTCCATTTTAGCTTAGTTAGTCTATTACACTCCAATTTCAGGTCAAGTGTTTCTTACTTCAAATCTTTTAGGTAGAATCAGAAACGCAATTATCTAAATTTTAAAAATTAAAAAAAATGAAAACAACAACATTATTAAAAATCAGTCTGCGTCAAAACGCAATTTACATTCCATCAGAAATGATTAAGAATGACGTTAAAAATTTATCAGGAACAACATCAGTTTTGTTAGCTAATGTTTCAAATCTTGGATTTACATTTTCGGAGTCATTGCTTCATGCTTTAAACAATGTAAGCCCGACTTATAAAGTTGAGGTTTTAGAAGTTTTGAGAGAAGTTTTAGGAACGGATAAAAACTGGACTCCTTTGGTGAAAGAATGGGATATCCCAACAGGTGAATCTGTTCTGGATCATATTATTACGTATTTCGGAAATGTTTTTAAAACTAAAAACGGAACAACTTTATCCTGCGGACATATCATTCCTGATAATACTTTTCCGTTAGAAAGATACAACGGTTGCCCGTTCTGCGGTACTCCATTTGAATTTGGTAAAATTGAAAAGTATGGACAAGGCAGTAAATTGAAAGTTCTTGAATTGTGGACAGAAAAAGACTTAAATGATTTCTATTTATCATTATTGCAATCGAAAACGGCTTTAGATGCTACGCAAGTAGATAGTTTAAAAGCGGCGATGAAATATTTGCCTTTGCCAAAAACCGATGTCGCCATGAAGGAAACTCTAATGCTTGTTATGGATCTTTTGATCGAAAATGACAAAGAAGAGGAAGCGTCACAATTTTTAAAAACGCCAACAGATATCTTGAGATATTTATGGTTTAAGAATACAGGATTACTACAAATTATCGAACCAAAAACGATTATTAAAAGAACGGCTAAAAACGCACAACATTTGCATATCGGTTTAGACGCAAGTGCGCAGGCCAAAATCGCTTCTCAGAAAGATTTGAAGCTTAAATATTCCCGAAAAGAATGTTTAATGGTGGCAAATTGGTTGAATACTATGGATATGGAAGTAGAAGCGATGTGCGAAATCATGCATCCAAAAAGAGGAATGTGGGTTCGTGTGATCAGAGCGTTGCGTTTGGCAGAATACAGTAAAAGGAAAGGCTTCGAAAAATTAGTTTTTTTGATGGATGTGTTTTACAACCAGGTGTATGACGTTTGGCAAAGCAAGGTAAACACGTCAAGATTGAAAATGGATGCAGATAAAACATTCGCATTGCTGAAACAACGCCCAGGATTGTTTGCTCGTTCCTTGTTTTCGAACATGCTTTGGTTTGGTGCTGATGAAACTGTGGCACATTTTACGGAGATTATTGATAAAGTTCCAGCTCGTTTGGTGTTTACCTTAAATATGTATGCTCAGAATTACTTTGATAAAAACATACAAAGAAGTGTGAAACCTTTGGGAGGAACCAATAAACGAATTGCGCCAAATGCTTTGTTAAATTTGTATGATGAAGAGCAATTAGAGGCGATGAAAAATCAAATCGAAGAATTGTGCTTTTTAGCAATGAAGAAACGATTTGCTGCAATCGCAAATCCAAACAAGACTATTTATATAGATCCGCAATTGTACAATATGCCGGTTTCGATTGGTGATAGAAGTGATACGGTTCAGGATCTGCCAGTTGCTTTGATGGGAACACGTTTCCCGGTTGAAGGTAATGAAGTGCGATTGTTTATGCAATGGGGTGCAGGTTTACCAGCACAGCATTTAGATATGGATTTGAGCTGCCATATTGCATACGAAGAGAAATCGGATATTTGTTCTTTCAGCCGATTGACGACTACAGGTTGTCAGCATAGTGGTGATATCAGAAGTATTCCAAATAAAATTGGAACGGCCGAATATATCAACATCAATATCGACGAATTGGCGAAAGCAAACGCAAAATTTGTGACCTTTACCTGCAATGCGTACAGCAACGGAAGTATCACGCCAAATTTGGTTGTAGGTTGGATGAACAGTAAATATCTGATGAAAATTTCGGAGAAAACCGGAGTCGCTTACGATCCGTCTTGTGTGGATCATCAGGTTCGTGTGACGCAGAATGTGGCGAAAGGTTTGGTTTTTGGAGTGTTAGATGTAGCAAAAAGAGAAATCGTTTGGTTAGAGATGACATTTGGGGGTCAGGTTGTACAAGGTTTGGATTTTAAAGGAGTTCAGGCATTGTTGGCAAAATTGAACAGTAAATTGAATATTGGTAGTTTGTTACAGCTTAAAGCGGAAGCGCAGGGATTGACAATTACCGAAGATAAATTTGCCGATGAGGTTTACGATGCACAATGGGCGATAAATCCGGCTGCTGTGACACAATTATTAATTGACTAAATTTAAGCCACGGATTCATAAATGGGTTCGTGGCTTTTATACATAAAACAAAAAATCATGACAATAAAAGAAATAAAATATAAAGCGGAAAAAAATTTCAAAAGAATAAAACTTAGAGATGATGTTTACGGATTTCAAATACAGTCCAATGCTAAATTTTTAAAAGGAATAAGCAGAAAAGAAATTGATGAATTACAGATATTGTTTGGATTTGATTTCCCTTGGGATTATAGAGAAATGCTTTTAACTTTTTCGAATATAGATACTGATCTGATCTCAATTAATCCAGAAGACAAATCAGATATTGAATATGCTCGTGAAAACTTTTTTCATAAATATCCTGAAGATTTTGAAGAATCAAGACGGCTAATTGAGGAAATTAATAAAAATAAATTTGAAGCAGAATTAGTCCTAACCGAAGCTGGTTTTGATGTTTCAAAAATAGTAGGTTACATTCCCATGCATGGTCATCGCGCTCTTGTGGTTTTTGAAGACAAGTATCTTTCGCCGGTTATTTCGGCTATGCAATCCGATATTATTATGTTCGGAAATAATTTAAGAGAATATCTTAAAAATGAACTTTTAAGATTTTAAGGTATTAGGCAAAGCCGCAATGACTCATAGTTTCTTTTTCTTTATGACTCTGCATGAAATTTGCAATTATTAATAGATTAAAAGGAAAGCCACGGATCTTTAATTAGGTTCGTGGTTTTTTGATGTTTTTATAGGTACCGTTCCTATGGAACTTAATGATGAGATCGATTATTTCTTCAACGGATTAAAATCCGTTGCTACAAAATGAAATATTCCTGCGGAATTTTATGGGTTGGGGGTGTTATATTCCTGCGGTTGAAACCGCAGGCAATGTTTACAGGATTCGGTTATATGAACTTATTGGAGCTGACAGGTTTTAAAAACCTGTCAGCTCGAGGACTACTGATAAAAAAAGAGATAGTTCCAGAGGAACGATTTTATTTTGTAGCAACGGATTTTAATCCGTTGGAAAATGAGCGACAAGAAAGTAAAGTTCCAGAGGAACGAAAAATATTTAAAGATTGTAAGCACCTGTTTCTTAAAACTATTTTCATTACGCAAAATGACTGCGCACTAGTTTTTGAATCTTTGTTAAAAGATAAGAACTAATGAATATAAAGCTTTTAAAAGAGATGCTTTCTAAAAATTATGTAAAGGTGAACAAACATCCCGAGCATGATTTATATATTTACAATTATACTCAAAATGCGCAATTCGAGAAAGTTTGGAATGAGGTGACATTAGCCTGCAGAGGTTTGATTTTAGATGAAAAGGATAATGTGGTAGCAAGACCCTTTCCTAAATTTTTCAATTTGGGTGAAATAGAAAATCAGGTGCTTCCGGCTTGTACTTTTGAAGTCTATGATAAAATGGACGGCTCGTTGGGAATTTTGTATTGGATAGATGAGGTACCTTTTATGGCGAGCAGAGGTTCTTTTTCGAGCGATCAGTCGGATAAGGCAAATGAAATGCTGCATGGGAAATACAGAAACTCCTGGGCGCTTTTGGATAAAGCGAAAACCTATTTGTTTGAAATTATTTATCCCGAAAACAGAATCGTTTTAGATTATGGTACGGCAGAAGAATTGGTTTTGCTGGCGGTTATTGATACACAGTCCGGTGAAGAATTTCCGTTGGAAGACCTGGGTTTTCCTATGGTTGAAAAATTCAACGGAATCAAAGACATTTTGATTTTAAAAGAAATGGAAGTCGATAATAAAGAAGGTTTCATCATTAAATATGCAAACGATTTTAGGGTGAAAATAAAATTTGAAGAATACCTTCGTTTGCACCGAATTATCACTCAGGTTTCTAATCTGAATATTTGGGAATATCTGAAAACAAATCAGCCTATGGAAGAAATTTTGGAGCGTGTTCCCGATGAATTTTTTGATTGGGTAAAGCAAACCAAAAGCGATTTAGAGAACCAATATCAGATCATCGAAAACCAATGCAAATCCGATTTTAAAGTATTGGAATCCCGAAAAGAAACTGCTTTGTATTTCCAGACTTGTCAGTACCAAGGCGTATTATTTGCAATGCTAAATAATAAAGACTATTCGGTGATTATCTGGAAAATGATCCGCCCAACATTTGAAAAACCGTTTAATAGAGAAGAAAAATAAAATGAGAAAAGTAATTTTAATGAAAGGATTGCCGGGAAGCGGAAAATCGACTTTGGCAAAAAAGATAATTGCAGAAAATCCGGAGATCTATAAAAGAATCAATAGAGACGATTTGCGTGCAATGTTTGATAATGGGATTACGGCACAAAGCAACGAAAAATTCGTTAAAAAAGTTCGGGATTTACTGATCGTAAAATCTTTGGAAGAAGGAAAAAGTGTCGTGATAGACGATACGAATTTGTCTGAAACCAACCTAAGACGCGTTACTCAATTGGTTCAGGAATACAATGCAAAATTCGATGAAAAGGTTGAAGTTGAAGTTAGAGAAGTAAACACAGATCTTGCGACTTGTATAGAACGCGATGCTTTAAGAGAAAAACCGGTTGGAGAAAAAGTAATAAGAAAGATGCACAGACAGTTTTTTAAAGATACGCCGGAATACCGCGTTCAAAACCCTGCTTTGCCTAAAGCCATAATTTGCGATCTTGACGGAACACTGGCCCTAATGAACGGGCGAAATCCGTTTGATGCGAGTAAATGCGATGAGGACGAAATCAATACTCCGGTGGCGAACGTTTTGAGAAATTATAAAAAGTTGGGGTTTCAGATCTTGTTGGTTTCAGGAAGAGAAGACCGATACGAAGCGCCGACCTTGCGTTTTCTTGAAAAACACGAAATCGAATACGATGCCCTGATCATGCGTAAAACAAAAGACAGCCGAAAAGATTCGATCATAAAAACCGAAATCTACAATGAGTCTATCAAAGATAACTATTTTGTAGAATTTGTTTTAGACGATAGAAATCAGGTTGTGGATACCTGGAGAAATGAGTTGAAATTACCCTGCTTTCAAGTGTATTATGGGGATTTTTAATTAAGGTACTGAGGTTCTGAGTGGTTAAGATCCTAAGGCTTTTTAATTAAAAAGTAGTTAAGGTTATTCTCATTTTGTGTCATTTCGACGTAAGGAGAAATCTTCGCAAGTAGCTCCGCAGCGAAAGTTCAATCTTTGTCGATCTTGCAACGAAGATTTCTCCCTTCGCTCGAAATGACAAACTTTGTGTAAAATACTTTGCGCCTCTGCGTCTTTGCGAGATTAATTCTAAATAGTTTAATAGTAGCACGAAATTACCTTGCTTTCAAGTGTATTATGGGGATTTTTAATTAAGGTACTGAGGTTCTGAGTGGCTAAGATCCTAAGGCTTTTTAATTAAAAAGTAGTTAAGGTTATTCTCATTTTGTGTCATTTCGACGTAAGGAGAAATCTTCGCAAGTAGCTCCGCAGCGAAAGTTCAATCTTTGTCGATCTTGCAACGAAGATTTCTCCCTTCGCTCGAAATGACAAACTTTGTGTAAAAAAACTTTGCGCCTCCGCGTCTTTGCGAGATTAATTCTAAACAGTTTGGCAGTAGTACGAAATTTTCGCGCCAAGACGCTGAATCTAAAATTTGTAAACAAACTCTGTGACTTAGAGCTTTTGTGTCAAAATAATAATGAAAATCCAAAAGACGAAGGTTCAAATCCTTCCTGTGCAACAAGTAAGTCGCGGTAGTTTAGTATGGGAAAACAGTTGGTTTTAAATAAGAGAAATTGCAAAGAATCAGAACAAAAAACTTTGCGCCTCCGCGTCTTTGCGAGATTAAAAGCAGACAATAGACTAAAAGATGTACCGCCTTAGTGGCAAAAAACAAAACAAAAAGACTCAAAGAGCAAAATCTTAGAACCTTAGCCTCTTAGAATCTTAGTAACTTAAAAAAAAATAATTGGTTCCAAAGAGGAAAAAAACTTAGCACCTTAGCCTCTCAGAACCTTAGCAACTTTAAAAAAAATGAATTACATAGATATCGGAATTAATTTAACGAATAAACAATTCCAAAACGACACAGACGATGTCGTACAAAACGCTTTAGACGCCGATGTGTCACAAATGATACTCACGGGCACAAGCATACGAAATAGTGAAGAATCTGCGAAGATGACAAAACAATATCCGGGAGTATTATATTCCACTGCAGGAATTCATCCGCATGATGCGAAGAGTTTTGATGCGCAGAGCATTTCAAAACTGCGGAATTTATTAAAGCAGAAACAAGTCGTTTCGGTTGGTGAGTGCGGACTCGATTTTGATCGTGACTTTTCGCCTAGAAATGTACAGGAAACCTGTTATAAAGCCCAACTAGAATTGGCCATCGAAGTTCGGAAACCTTTGTTTTTGCACGAAAGAGCTGCTTTTACAAAGTTTATGGACATTACAAAAGACTATTTACCACAATTGCCCAAAGCAGTCGTGCATTGTTTTACAGGAAGTTTGCAAGAAGCCAAAGTCTATCTCGATAACGGATTTTACTTAGGTTTTACCGGTGCGATTTCCGACAGTAAACGTTTTGATCATTTAAAAGAAGTGATTCAATACGTACCGCTGGATAGAATAATGATTGAAACCGATTCGCCGTTTATGCTTCCTAAAAATGTGCCGAACAGTCTTTTGAAGAAATACCATGAACGCCGTTGCGAACCTGCTTTTTTGCCTTTCGTTGCCGGTACCATTGCACAGTTTAAAGGAATTACTTTAGCTAAAGTGGCGGAAGAAACGACTCTAAATTCTAAAAGCTTTTTTGAAATTTAGATAAACTTACGATTTAAAAGGATAGATAAACAATAATGATGTCCCTTTTTGAGCAGGAACAATTTTAAAAGTTCCATTTATGGCTTCCATTCGAAACGACATATTGTTGATACCATTTCCTTTTTGAATCGTATCAGAAAATCCAATTCCATTATCATTCACCGTAATTTTAAGATCATTCTCAGTCTGTTCAAATTGAATTTGCAGAGTACTTGCCTGACTGTGTTTGTAGACATTATGAACAGCTTCTTTTACTACCAAAAAGAGATTTCTTCGGGCTTTTACAGATAAATTGGTTCCTTTTTCAATAATACTCGAATCTAGCTGAAATGTTATAGTCGTTTTGTCTAAAAAACGTTTAGCATAGAGACTTACATATTCTATAAAATTACCAATAGTATCATTTTGAGAATTCAGACTCCAGAGAATTTCCCACATGGCTAAATTCATATCTTCTGAAGTAGCTATAATGACTTCCAGATCTTCCGAAAAACTTTCTTCAGGCATTTTATATTTTAAAAATTCAGCCTGAAGTTTTATGGCCGAAATTCCGGCACCTAGATCATCATGCATATCCTGCGAAATACGCTCTCTTTCTAACTGAATGGCTTTTTGACGCTCTAATTCTTTTTGTAACAATTGGTTTTGAAATTCGCTTTCTTTTAGTTGGTTTTCCTGCTGCTGAATAAGCTGTTTTTTGTTGTAAATAAAAACCATTATAATAATGAAGCATACAAACAATAGCATTATAATAATGGCGATAATATAGGTTAGTTTTATTTCGGGGGGCAGTTCTCTCATTGGTTTAAAATTTGCAGAATAAGCCTCTTATAAAAATAAAATAAGACAGGATCGTAATTATTTGGTATCCAAAATTTATATCTTTTAGAAACTCTTTATCATGAAGATCGAGCCAGTACATTGGAATTAATCTGAACAAGAAAAATATTGACCAAATCAGTAAAGAAAAGCTAATCCAAAAAGTCTGTTTTTGAGTTATCCGAACGGAATCAGTATGCAATAATTGGTTTACAAACCATATTAATGACAGTATGATGTATATTGTGCTCATTAAAATACCCACAGCCGTTGGATAATCATTTTTAGAACTTGCCACAAAATAAAAGTATAATACAATTGAGGTTATGGCTAAAACACCAATTAATGTTGTATTGACTTTTACGATTCGATAATAATTTAAAAAATATAAAATATAGGCTAAAGAACTATAGGTGTAAATTTCTGATGAGAAATTTCCCCAGCCAAAAATTTTAGTGGTTTCGATAATAAGAACTATACCGAAATAAAGCCATAAATAGCGTTGTCTTGCCAGTCTATTTTGAATAGAAAAGGCAAGACAAACCGCTATTGTAAAAAGATATAAATTGATTAAAAACATAGATTAAAAGTGATCAGGTGAGCTTAAACAAAAAGTGTCCTGTGCAGTTGACTGAATTAAATTATTCCAGTTGAATTTTTATCAATAGTAGGACATGTAACAGTAGGTGGGTTTAAACAGAAGGTGTCGTATGCACCTGGTTCTCCGAGTTTAGTTGAATTTCCAGCTATCATAAATAAACTAAACTGATCTTTATAATCCCTGAAATTGGTAGCAGTAGTGCGATTTTGGCGACGAAGTTCTTCATAAAGAACAAGATCTCTGTCTTTTACTATAGCGGGATGAAAAACAATTTGAAAATCTTCTGCAGAGGGATCTACATTTCTCAATAAACCGGTGAAATCACTTTTCTTTATGCGAATAATTTTTGTGTTTAAAGTTTTAGTTCCTAATTGCACATCATATTCCTTTACATACTCATCTAGTATTGGTTGTAAACTAGTACTAAATTGATTTTTAAAACTAAAATTTCCGGTTGTTCTATCAGTTAATAATATTTCTTTTTGTACATCCATTAGCAGATATTTCTCTTTTTGATCATCAAAAGAGCAGGCAAATTCTAATCTTGCTTTTCTAAGTTGTAATGAATTATTTCTAAAAGCATCATCAAACTCTACTAATTCTAAACGAAGGAAGGTAAAGTCTTGTTCCCTTATAAAATTAATTACTGCCTTGTTCATTGAATACGTTTGGTTAAGCTTTTCATTAGCCGCCAGAATTGATTTTTTAAAATTATTCGTAAGGCTGTTTTTTAGTATTTCAGGGATTGGTCCAAACTTCAAACCCTTATTTTCAAGATTTTCCGATAATTCTGTTAACAGGTCGTTGTAAACTTTTGAAAAAGTTAAAGTTTCTTTTTCTTTAATAGTGTCGATTTCATTCATGATTTCTAGTTTTTGGTGTTAAACTGGAAAAACCGGTCAATTTGACCACCTAATTCCGGAGTAAATTGACCACCCGTTCCGGAGCAAACTGACCACCTGATTCCGGAGCAAATTGACCACCAGGTTTTGTGGTTAATTAACGATTAAAAACTATTCATTTTTTCATGTTGTTAGAACCATACATTCGTTAAAAATATACGGATTATGGCAAACAAAATAACAGACATGAGTAAAATTAGAAAAGTAATTAAATTCTATTGTAATGGAAAGAGTAAGTTATTTATAAGTAGCTACTTATCCCTTTCAAGAAATACGGTAAAGAAATATATTTCCTTATTTGAAGTTCTCGGATTAAGCTTAGAATTAATCGACCAAAAAACCGATGCAGAGCTGGAACTTTTATTCTCCCAGACTAGTGTAGAGGCCATTAGCCCGAGATTACAGACACTTTATGATTTTTTTCCTAAAATGGAACGTGAACTAAAAAAAGTTGGCGTTACCGTACAGCATATGTGGGAACAATATATTGCTGTAAATCCTGATGGTTATCGAACTTCACAATTTCATTATCATTACAATATATGGGGCAAGCGAGTCAATCCGGTCATGCATATGAACCATAAGGCTGGTGATAAAATGTATGTTGATTATGCCGGAAAGACACTCTCAATTATTGATATAGATACCGGAGAAGTCAAAGAAGTACAATTTTTTGTAGCAATATTAGGCGCTAGCCAATACACGTATGCTGAAGCTTCCATGAGCCAGCAAAAGGAAAACTTTGTTGACTCAGTAGAGAATGCCATGCGCTTTTTTGAAGGTACTCCTGCTGCCATTGTTCCGGATAATTTAAAATCTGCAGTAATAAAAAGCAGTCGTTTTGAACCGACAATCAATGAAACCCTGGCTGATTTAGCAGAACATTACGAAACTACAATTTTACCTGCCAGAGCTTACAGGCCCAGAGACAAATCATTAGTTGAAGGAGCTGTTAAGATATTATATCGAAGGATTTATGTAACCATAAAAGAAACCAAATTCTTTTCTCTGGAAGAATTAAATCAGCAGATCTGGGATTTACTTGACTCTCATAATAACAGAAAACTAACAGGACGCCCTTATTCCCGCTTTGAATTATTTTTAGAAGACGAGAAAGAAAAACTGCGTCCACTGCCACAAGATCGTTTTGAAATTAAATACCAATCTTTTGCAACAGTAATGCAAAACGGTCATGTTCAATTAAGCCAGGACAAAAACTATTACAGCGTTCCGTATCAATATGTAAAAAAGAAAGCAAAGCTGTTATATACCAAATCAACGGTAGAGATTTATTTTAAATACAATCGAATAGCTGTACATCCAAGAAACTACAAACCTTATGTCTATACAACAACCCCTGAGCATTTAGCCAGTACACATCAATTTGTAGCCCAATGGAGTGCTGCCCGCTTCATTGAATGGGCTAATAATATTGATGAGTCAGTGGGAGAATATATAATACAGATAATCGAAAGCAGAAATCATCCAGAACAGGCTTATAAAAGTTGTTTAGGAATACTGAATTTTGAAAAAAAGGTAGGCAGACAGCGATTAATAAATGCCTGCAGGCGGGCACTTGATTTTAAAATTTACAATTTTAAGACCATACAAAATATTTTAGAAAACAACTTGGATCATATTGATTTTGATCAAGAACCTGAGCAAGAACTTCCCGATCACAGTAATATAAGAGGAAAACACTATTATAACTAAATTAAATCTTGAAAAAATGAATGAATCCACAGTAACCAAAATGAAACAAATGAAGCTTTATGGCATGTTTAATGCTTTTAAAACAGCCATTGAAAGCGGAAAAACAGATCATTATACCCTTGACCAGTTTGTATCGATGATTATTGATGCAGAATGGGATGAAAGGTACAATCGTCGTATTGAACGAAGTATCACTAATGCCAAATTCCATTACAAATCAAATATTGAAAGTATCAATTTTGATGTATCACGTAATCTGGACAGAAACATGGTACTGCGTCTGGCAGAATGCGAATTTATAGAGAAAAATGAAAACATTTTAATCACTGGAAGCACCGGTGTCGGTAAAAGTTATTTAGGTACCGCATTAGGTTATCAAGCTTGTATACAGGGTTTTAAGGTAAGTTATTTTAATACCTCAAAATTGTTTGCTAGACTAAAAATGGCTAAAGCAGATGGCACTTATCTGCGGGAACTTACCAAAATACAAAGACAGGATGTTATCATACTTGATGATTTTGGACTCCAGGCACTTGACAGCCATAACCGAATTACTCTTTTGGAGATCATAGAAGACAGGCATAATAACGGCTCTATAATCGTGACATCACAAATCCCGGTTCAAGGCTGGTATGATATAATTGGAGAAAAAACGATAGCCGATGCAATATTAGACAGACTTATACACCAATCTCATAGGCTTGAATTACATGGAGAATCCATGAGAAAGAAAAGAGGAATAAACAAAGAGTGATATTTTATTATATTTGAATACTAATTAACAGATGAAAAAATATAGTTTTTAATCAAAACGGAGGTGGTCATTTTGAACTGGAATAAGGTGCTCACTTTAAAACGGAATGGGGTGATCAATATAACCGGAATTTGCACTATTATCGTAAAAGTTATTAAAGAAATTAAAAACAGATTCCTCTGTAAAATTTTCAATCGCTTCTACGGTCACGCCAAGTGCTTTTGCAATTTGTACCAATTTTTCGAAATCAACAGTTTCGCTGGTTTCAATACTTGAAATAGTTTGCTGGCTTGTGCCAATGGCATCTGCAAGTGCTCCTTGTTTCATTCCGCGAAGTTCTCTGATACGGCTGATATTTCGGCCAATATTTCTGGGTCTGGTTTCTGTGCTCATAATTCAAAGATATTTAATTTTTTTGATAAAAACAGCGATCCGTAAAATACAAGGCTAATTTGGTAATGTACTTTCGGGTGTTTTTTTATTCGTTGTAAATATATTCTTTTTCTTACTTTTATGAAAGCGGTATTTGTCGCATAAATCGTAAAGTAGATTATTTAAAAGTATGAATTACAAAATGTCATTTAAGGAAAGAGCGGAGATAAGTATGAAGCAATTAAAAAAGCAGAAGCCTGTTACCCTAGAACAGGCTAGAGCGCAAGCAAAATGGCTTAGTGAAATCAGTGTTACAAAAGAAAAGAGGAAAAGAATCTAAAAGAAACTTTTCAACTTCATTACAATCCAAGAAGAATTGTATTCTTAAAGCATAAAACTCAAGGCAGATTTTTACTACAAAATCAGGTATTTATACGGGGTCTCAAAACCGACATTAATTCTAAATTTGAATTGAGTTGCTGAATGTATTGGCAATGAATGATTTAAGTTAAAAAATGAAAGGATGCCCCAAGTCCATATTGACTCTTTGCTTTCTACTAAGCAATATATTTTTGTTCTCTCAAAACGAACATTTAGTGATCGGGAGAACGACAGGGAAACTACTGCTTAAAAATAACGTTCCTATCCGGACTTTTGGATTTACGAACTCTCTTTCGGGACAGGTTACTTTGCCGGGGTCTGAGATAAAGGCAAAGGTTGGCGATACTGTTCGGGTTGATTTTTGGAGCATTTCGCAGGGAAATCCGGTCTCTTTATTTTGCAAAGAAATTGATTTTGTTCAATGGGACAAAAACAATAAGGTGATGAAGAAGAAAGAGGCCATTCATCATATGGAGCATGGGTTTTATTCTTTTCTGGCCGAAAAACCGGGTACCTATTTGTATTACAGTCCCGAAAATTATCCGTTCAACCTTCAGGCAGGAATGTTTGGCCTCATCATTATTGAACCGAAAGAAAAGGATTTTCAGACACCTGAGCCCTTGCGTGAAATTCTTTGGTGCAGCAACGAACTGGATACAAAATGGCACACCGATGCCATCATGGGTACCGAATACGATTCTCGGAATAAACCTATTGTTCTTCCTCTATACAAACCCAATTATTTTTTGATTAACGGCAAAGTTGCTTCTGATAGTAAGGGCTTGCAATCGTTAGATCGTAAAAACGAAACGGTGCTGCTTCGTCTGGTCAATTCGGGATTGTATTTTCATGAAATTGTATTTCCGCCTAATGCAAAACTGAAGCTGAGGTTTGGAAGTGAGACCGCTCTAACAGAATCGGCTAACGGATGCACAGCCGCACTTCATGCGGGAGAAAGTCTGGAAATACTCGTTTCCCTGGAAAATGTGGGAGATACAGAACAATTGATATACTATTTTACTGATCCTATTTCAAAAAAGAAAGTTTACGAAACGGCTATTGCTGTTTTTAATTAAAATTTAAACCAAAGGCTATGAAACAACTGCACTTTTATTTGATACTCCTTTTTTCGGTTTCTATCTCATTTGCGCAAAACAAACCTACGTTTTCTGTAGTAGGAACTGCTGTCAATAAAGAAAGTGTGCTGAAAAACAAACGGCTTGACATTTCGAAAATCAAGGTCGAAAATATTTCAAATAAACCCATTTATCTGGTTTGGGAAACCGTATCGAATACATTCCCAAAGGAGTGGGATTGCTCGATGTGTCAGCACGGCGCCTGCCAGATTGGGATTCCAAAAGGATCCTCTTTTAATAAACTTAATCCGGATCAGCAGGGGTTTATTGCCATCCATGTAATTCCTGCCAACAAAATAGGCAACGGAACGGTGAAATTTAAAATCTACGACAAAGCAAACCCCAAGTACGCTCAGATTTTAACTTTTGAAGTCGAAGTGCTTTAATGCGAACTACCAATTTATTAATAACCCAAAAACAAAAAAAATGAAAAAAATTACCATTTTAATCTGTATTATTTTGACTATGGGAATGTCCTATGGTCAAAATAGAAATAATGCGAAATACATTCGATGGAACGTTAATACGCCTCAGGGATTAGCGAATCTGGAAGCGATGAATGTGGCTTTTAAGAAAATGCGTGAAGCAGGCTGCGAAAAAGGAATTTCCTGGTATTATCAGGGAGCGATTCACAGTGTTCCCAAAGAGATTACAGGTCCCAATAAGCTTTGTCCGCAATATCAGACCATCAATGATAAGTTATGGGCATGGGCCGATTGTACGCATAACGGAACACCAAATGCGAAACTACATTTCTTATTATGGCACAGATTCTACATTTGGCATTTAGAAAAAATTATTCGCGACCTGTCCGGAAAAGCAGATTTTGCGCTTCCGTACTGGAATTATGGCAGTAAGTCGGTGTCTCAGAATGTGATGGCAGAACCTTTAAGAGAACAGTCCGGTTCTCTTTATACTGCGGCGCGATACAGCATTTTGAACAATGGAAAACCAATTTTGCCGAATCAGGTCAATCAGATTCAGCTGGCTTTAGAAGAATTAAAAACAAATCCTTCTTTTACAGGCGATGCGGGATTTAGTAGAAGCCTTGAGGGCGCCCCTCATGGTTATATGCACAATCTTATTGGGGGCGGATATGCACAGCCAAGTGAAACGTATTACAACGAAATCTACCAAAAAGTTACTTCAGGTTTAATGGCCAATGTAGAGTCGGCCGGATTTGATCCTGTTTTCTGGCTGCATCACAGTATGGTCGACCGTATTTGGGATTCCTGGGACGTTTCGATTTACGGACAGCGCCCTACCTTAGAGCAACTAAAAGCAGATCCGTGGCAGTATCAGTTTATAAATCCCGACGGAAGTCGTGTGACGTATACCATGGAGGAAGTATACAATACAGTTTACAATTTAGATTATAAATACGATGATTTACTTTACGGATCTAAAACTCCGGTTGTAGCGGCTAATCAAGCAGCAAAAGCTAAAATTTCATTTCAGGATTCAAAAGAAGAAGTGATCTGGGAGCAAAAAGTGAGCAAAGTATTAGGCACTTCGGCTTTTACCCATAAAGTAAGCAATACCTTTGCGAAAAACACCAATAGAGTTTTTAAAACTGCCAATTCTAAAATAATTCTGAATCTTGATGTAGTGGTTTACAAAGAACCAAAAGATTATTATACGGTTTATTTGCGTTATCCCGGAAAAAAAGATCAGTACGTAGGAACAATGACTTTCTTCGGAGTAGCTCATGATCATGGAACCGGAGATAGCCACGAAATTGGATCAGATGGTGTAAAACTTAACTACTCTTATTACATTTCGGATGACTTAATTAATTCAGATTCTAGTTATGATATTATTATCAAAAAGATCGGAGGCGGAGATGCTAAAGTTACGCTTGAAAAAATTAGTGTGATAAAAGCAAATTAAAGTCCGTTTGTAATTTTAAAGTAAAAAAACTTAAGAAAAATACAGTAATAATTACCCAAACCCTGCGAGTTTTAATTCGCAGGGTATTTTTTTTTAAATTAAATGCACAAGTATGTTAAAATACTTTTTTTAACAATAAAATACATTGTTTTTAAGCCGGCATATTTTATAATTTATTATTTTACACTTTCAAATAAAAGCCAGTAAAAAATGAATATAAATATATCAGTCAGGCAATTAGGGAAAAAATATCCTATACTTCAGGAAAAAACTATCAGTTTAGATACTACCACTTCAATCGTTACTGTTCGTACTTTCTTAGAACTAATCGTAAAACATCAGGTAGAGTTGTTTCATTCTTCTTCCTTTGAGTTTGAGGACGAAGACAAAATCCATCTTCCAAAAGAAAATTACCTTCCCATTTTAACCGATACGGGAAAAGTTGGTTTTGGAGCACTTTACAACCACAACAAAGTTGATTTGGTCAAAGCGCAGGAAAATGCCATCGTAGCTTTTGAAGACGGTTTATATGCCATTTTCTATGACGACGATCAGTTGGAAACTTTAACCGAGGAAATCGATTTATCCAAAAACAAATCCGTCACTTTTATCAGGCTTACGTTCCTGGCGGGAAGCTACTGGTAGTTGTTAAATGTTAAATGTTAAATGTTAAATGTAAGAAGTGAGAAGTGAGAAGTAAGAAGTAAGAAGTAAGAAGTAAGAAGTAAGAAGTAAGAAGTAAGAAGTAAGAAGTGAGAAGTAAGAAGTGAGAAGTAAGAAGTGAAAAGTAAGAAGTGAAAAGTAAGAAGTGAATAAAGTTCTACCTCCACCTTTCACATTCCACTTTTCACTTTTCACTTTTCACATTCCACATTCCACATTCCACATTCCACATTTCACATTTCACATTTCACAACTCACAATATAATAATCTAAAATAATACAGTATGAAAATAGAAGATCTTATCAAGGGTAAGATAATTGAGAATCCAATTAAGCGATTCAAAAAGGAACTGGAAGAAATAGCAAACAGCAATCTGGTTTCTAAATTATTATCAAAAACAAAACTTAAAAAAGAAGCAGCCGAGTTTGGTCTGGCACTTTTAAAACTCAAAGACAATTATTACGGGACCTATATTTCTTTAGGTTCGAAAGAAGCTACAGCGTTTGAGAAATGGGTAAAAGACGATATGTGGGAAGATAATACTTACCACGAACTTTTGGTTTACTTTTTTGGAAAGGAAATCACTGTTTATGTTAAAGAAGCCTGGAACCGACTGCCAATGAAAATGTATCAGGACGGTTATACCCGACGTTCTTTCAGAGCACCCAATAATAAAAAACACTTATTAATTAATCGGGTAAATTTTCTGCGATCTCTGCTTCATCCTTCACAAATCTATAGTTATCAGGATGGTGATACCGTTTATTATGATTTGAGTATCGAAGAACAAATTCGTTTTGATACCGAAGTCTCAAATTCTAAAAATCAGTACACGATTTGTTCTGCTGCTATTGATTTGGATAGAGAAAACCTGTTTCAGCTTTTTGAAGATATCATTTTCAACAAAGATTCAAGAGGAAAGGTTTCCCGTAATATTATCAAAGCGCTTTTAAATAGTGAGAAAAAAGAAAGCTGGGAATTGGTCGAAAAACTATTATTGGCGGCACAGCGTCAGGAAGGATTACGTCAGACCGTTTTAGAAGCTCTTGATGAAACCAGTATTGGTGCTTTGCAATACATGATCAAAGTAATCATCGACAATAAACTCACCCGTTTTTCATCTGTTGTTCGCGGAATAGATACCTGGACTGGCTTGGGGTGGGATTCTGAGAAAGAAACCACAGTTCGAAACATCATCAATCTCGCTTCGGGGTATTTCTCTAATCCCGAAACGATTCCGGCCGGTATTCAAAGCAAGAATAATAACGAGGTTTATATGGCACTTTGGGTTCAGGGTGTTTTTGATGTCGAAAAAACAGTTCCGTATCTAAAGGAATTACTAGAGAAAGGTTCGATCGAAAAGAAATCTCTGGCGCTAAAATTTGCAGGAGAAACGGGCGATCCTTACATCGAAATGCCTCTTTATTTTAAAGCTTTAGACGACGAAAATCTGCAGGTACTGGCATTTGCAGTGCCAGGAATGAACGCATTATTGGAGGCTAATGTTAAGTCGCAGTATTATACAGCGAATACAGATTATCCTGATTTCTTTAATAAGGTGTACAATCTTGCGCAGACGATAACCGTAAAAGAAAAAACATTTGAAGGCAAAGTATTTTCATGGTTAAATGTAAAATTCGAAAAAGATACTTTGTATTCTGCAGCGATTAATTTGGTAGGAGACAATAACGAAAGATTAGAACTTATTTTAAATCAGTTTGAAGGTTTTTCTATTAATTTAAGAGAGAAATTAACCCGTCAGATTCTGGGGGATTATTACTGCTATTCATTTTACAGTTTTAAAAGCAATAGCGGAAAAGAAAAAAAGGCACCAACAGATTTCCAAAGAAGTTTTGCATTGAGAATCTTAAAAGACAGAGGAGAATCTTTGGTCGCTTCGGCTATCTCAACTTTAAGTAATTTGACGTTAACAGAAGACGAACTGGCAATTTTTCAGGAATTGTATAAACGTAAAAATTCTAATTTAAAGAAGAACCTAACAGCAATATTGTTAAAACAAGAAGATCAAAAAGTGACTTCTTTTGTAGATAAAATTTTAGAAAAAGGTGATATGGAGCAACGTATGTCGGCTTTAGACATTATGTTGCAACTTCAGAAAAATAGCAAACTGACAGATAAAGTTAACGATTGGGTTACAGCTTACTCGGCAAGACCAAAAATCACCGAGAAAGAAACCAAATTTATCGAACAGCTTGAACCGTCAAAAAAGAAAAGTATTTTAAGTGCCGAAAACGGATATGGTTTTTACACGCCAAATGTCCTTTCTCCTTATGGCCTACCAAAAGTAGAGACAGATTCCCTGTATGCCAAAGCGGTTAAGGCAGAACAATACGGTTTTTCTAAATCGATGTCGCACATTAAGACCGAAATTTCGAAGTTGTACCAATTGTATGAAGACAACAAAAATTACGAATACGAAGTCGAAAACTACGACAACAGCAAATTGACAATTTTATTGGGGAATAGTTTCCGACCAATAAAAAATCTAAAAGACGAAAAGAATTCAGAATTAGCAGCAACAAATTACCCTTTGTATGAGGTTTGGTCCGGCTGGTTTGAAAACTCAGGTCTGGCCGAAAGAGACTTATTTTTACTTACGTTAATAAGCAGCTCCGACAGAAAAATATGGCGTGATTTTCTCGAAAAACATATTTTTTATTATAAAGAATTATTGCCGCACCAAAACAAAAGAGGCTATGATTGGGACAATGCAATCTTAAATATTCTGAATGCTTTACAGTTAAAATACTCCTTTAAAGAAAAAACAGATTTCTTAATTGATGCCTGTAGTACTTTGTATGCTGATCTTCCAAAATCGGTATTGGAATTTGAGTACAAGCCTGCAAAAGACGAGTATTATTACAGTTCAGATCGTGGGAATGGCTGGCAAAACCAGAACTTTTTTGATATTTACTTGAATAAAATCAATTTAGATGATTTAACACAGGAGCAAAATGATAAGATTTGGAATCTGTACAGATGGAGACAGTTAAACGGATTAGAACAAAATATAAGTTTAAACAAACCGCCAATTTATTTGTATGCCGTGGCTTTCGAACAAAAAATAATTACCGAAGGTGAATTGTACGAAGGTATTTTAGAAAGTGAAAGAATTTCGGTTTTAACTGGTGAAACCAGACATTATAGACATTTTGGAAGCGAAGAACTCATTAAAAAATTCCCGTTTTTAGTTCCGATGGTTGATAAAATTCGCGAAACATTTTTGGATATCGAGGTTAAAAGGGGAGATTCCAACACTGCTGTAACTCATTTGGTTCAAAGTTTTCAGAAAATTTTTGGAATCAACCGCTTGGTTGAAATGCTTACTGCACTCGGAAAAGCAAGTTTGTACAAAGGATATATTTATTCGTGGAGTTACACCGATTTAACCAAACAAAAATTGTTTAGTTATTTATTGAAAAGATGTTATCCGATAGAATCAGATACACAGGAGGTTTTTAATGAAGCTATTAAAAAAGCCAAAATATCAGAAGAACGATTGATTCAAACAGCTATATATGCACCGCAATGGCAAAAATTAATCAGTAATTATCTAGATTGGAAAGGTCTTGATGAAGGAATCTGGTGGTTTCATGCACATACCAAAACGGCAAGCTACAATGCCGTAAATGCGGAACTGGAAAGCGAAATGGCGAAATTCTCCTCAATTGATTTGCAGGATTTTAAAGATGGTGCGGTAGATAAAGATTGGTTCGTATCGGCTTACAAACAATTGGGTAAAGCCAAATGGGAACTTTTATACGAATCAGCGAAATATGTTTCAGACGGAAACGGACACAGACGTGCACGATTGTATGCTGATACCATTACAGGAGATTTGAAAATTAGAGAGGTGACGGCCAAAGTAAAAGACAAACGAGATCAGGATTATTTAAGAGTCTACGGATTAGTGCCTTTAAGCAAAACAGGCCCTGAAAAAGATATTCTGGCACGTTATGAATATTTGCAGCAATTTAAAAAAGAAAGCAAAGAATTTGGTTCGATGAAACAAGCCAGCGAAGGTTTGGCTATAAGAGTTGCACTTGAAAATTTGGCTCGAAATGCAGGCTATCCGGACCCTGTTCGTCTAACCTGGGCAATGGAGACAAAACAGGTGCAGAACATCTTATCAAAAGAAACAGAGATTAAATTAGATGATGTAACGGTAAGTTTAGTTATCAATAATGAAGGAAAAGCAGATCTGGTTACCTTTAAAGGAGATAAAGAGATAAAAGCAATTCCGCCAAAGTATAAAAAAGACAAAGCGATTCTGGAATTAACCAATTACAGAAAAACCATGCGTGAGCAATGGACACGCTCAAGAAAAGGACTGGAAGAAAGTATGATTCGTGGCGATGAATTTTTGTTTGCCGAAATGCAGAATCTTTTTGAGCATCCAATCATTTCCAAACATCTTGAAAAATTAGTTTTTGTGTCAAATGATGCTAAAATAGGTTTTTATATTGATGGGAATCTGGTTACAGCTTTAGGTGAAGTTATAGCACTAAATGAGAAGCAGACTTTTAGAATTGCGCATTGTGATGATTTGCATAAAAATAACGCCTGGATTGATTATCAAAGCTACTGTTTTGACAACAAATTGCAGCAGCCTTTTAAACAAGTATTCAGAGAATTGTATGTTCCAACTCCGGATGAATTAAAAGAAAAAGCAATTTCGAGACGTTATGCCGGACATCAGGTACAGCCTAAGCAAACCTTGGCTTTATTGAAAACCAGAGGATGGAAAGTAGATTATGAAGAAGGTCTGCAGAAAGTTTTTCATAAAGAAGGCTATCAGGTAAAGATGTATGCTATGGCCGATTGGTTTTCGCCGGCAGATGTAGAGGGCGCAACTTTAGAAACCATTGAATTTCATTCGTTAAAGGACTATAAAAACATTGCATTTGAAGACATAAATCCAAGGATTTTCTCTGAAGTAATGCGTGATATCGATTTGGTGGTTAGTGTAGCACACGTAGGAGGTGTTGATCCTGAAGCCAGTCATTCTTCTATCGAAATGAGAGCTGTTTTATTGAGAGAAACGTTACGTTTGTTTAAAGTGAAAAATGTAGAAATCACAGGAAGTTATGCCATAGTAAAAGGGGAAATGGCAGAATATAGCATACATTTAGGAAGTGCGGTAGTGCATCAGCTTCCGGGCAAATATTTGTCGGTGTTGCCAATTCACTCGCAGCATAGAGGTCGTTTGTTCCTTCCATTTGCAGACGATGATCCAAAATCAGCAGAAGTAATGTCTAAAGTTTTAATGTTTGCAAAAGACAATGAAATACAGGATCCGACCGTTTTAAGTCAGATTGATAAAACCTACGCATAAAACGATTCCGTTTTGTTGGTTTTTTTAAACGAAGATTCAGACTAAAATTGTTAGCATGCGATAAAAATTTTAGTACTAACAAGGTACAAATGTTAAATTATGTTAATAAAAACACTTACTTTTGCTCCTGAAATGGAAATGAAAAATATAAATATCAATTGGTCGGTAGGACTATACAGTGATCGTTTGGCGGGATTTGCCCCTGCTAAAGGCTCTGGATGTGATATGTATTTTAATGAATTGAAGTGTAAATGGTAGTTACAAAGTCAACATAAATATATAAAAGCGTCCTCATCAGGGCGCTTTTTTTGTTTTTAGCGAGAACTCAGTAAGGTGTAAAATAACGGAAAATAAGTACAAATAAGTATGAACGAAAAAATAATTAAAAAAATAACACATTAAATGTTTAATGAATTATAAAAATACCAAAATATAGTCTTGAAAAATAATCTGATGAGTAACAGTCATTTGGTTTGAAAAAAGAGCTGCTTCGATAAGCGGACAGGGATTTTTATGGCTCAAATTAAGTGTTTAATTATTTGTAATTCAAGTAGTTGCATGATTGAAGGATTTGGAAGTATGATTTTTTTGACATTATCTTTGCCGAAGAAAACACGGAGAACGAGTTTCGATTAATAACAATGATTTTATAATACAATACACAAAATGGACTTTAATAAAAACACATATATCACAAAATTATCAAACGCCGTTTTTTACTCGGAACGTTTGATCATACAGGTGCATGAATACAGGCAATAGGATAGTCATATCTTGTTAGATCTCATGAAGCACCTTTAATCGGGTGCTTTTTTTGTGTCTGTTTTTAAGGAGCAAAGGAGCAAAGGTACAGAGGGACAAAGGAGCAAAAAATAAAACTTTGCGGCTTAGCGACTTTGCGAGAAAAGAAAAAAACAAGTCTAATTTAAAAAACAAAAAAAATGAAAAAGATAGGCACATTATTTGCAAAAGACCCTACGGATTTGGCAAAAGTGATTAATAAAATTTGTGATGAAAACAAATGGGTTATAACCGGAGAGGCTATTGCTACAAGAAAGTTTGATGGCTCGGCTGCTGCGATTATTAACGGAGAATTATTTAAAAGATTTGACGCCAAAAAAGGACGTGTAATTCCCTTCGGTGCGATTGCATGCCAGGAAGCAGATACCATTACAGGACATCATCCGCATTGGCTAAAATGCGATCGTTCGAAATCTGAAGATCGATTTTTCTTTGAAGGTTTTGATAATTTAAAGATCAAAACAGATGGAACATTCGAACTATGTGGACCTAAGGTACAGGGGAATCCTGAAAAATTAGAAAAGCATACACTGATTAAACACGGAAGTGAAGTTTTTGATTTTCCAAATCCAAATTTCGAGTTCGAGGATTTGAAGAACTTCTTATCGGAGTATGATATTGAAGGCATTGTTTTTCATCATGTTTCAGATGGTAGAATGTGTAAAGTTAGAAAATCTGATTTTGGAATTAAACGTTTAGAATTAGTCGAAGAAGCAAAATTGTATAATTTGAATAATTCTAGCAAATGAGTAAAAAAAATACGTTTGACCATCATTTTGGTCGTACAACTATAAATAGGTCTAAGGAGCGTCTGTTTGCTTTAGTAAAAGAAATAGAATCAGAGTTCACTAGACGAAGGAACGGAGCGAGAGTCCAGGAACGCTGTATATCATTCAGGTGATAGTTGGTCAGTAGATTTTTGAGATTCTCGAAAATTCCTAAAAAAAAGTAATATTATGAAAACGAATACATTAGAAAAGTATAAAAAAGCGATTCGAATAAAATATGAGATAGAAAAAAACGGAGAAAACTTTGATTATTTGTACAATCCTTCTCGTGGAAAGCTACGTGATTTTTGTTGGCTTATTTTCGAGAACAACCCAACAAAGGATGATTTAAATGTTTTTAGAAATTTATTCTCTTTAGATTTCGATCACACCAAAAAGAATAAGTTTAAGGAGCAAAAAGATAAGTTCAGACCTATCGAAACCTTCTTTAAAGGAGAAACAAATCTATCGAATATTGATGCGATAAATTTGGCGGCGATTATGGTTGATTTTCAGCCACGTCCTTTTAAAAAGTTTAACGAATACTGTAGAACTGAAGAGGCAATACAGATTGAATGTTCTAATAAAGCTGAGGTGCTTGTTGAATTGAAGAAAGAAATCATAAAGGCAGAGCGCTTTGCAGAAAAACAAAATGAAGAGCCAATGAAACATTCTAAATCAGGAAATCTTTTTTTCAATTTTAAAGATTTATCAAAGAAAATGAATCAGGATTCCGATGGGCGAAAACGGCATTGGTCAATTGAAGAAAGTTTTCGTGAAATGAAATCTCGTTATAAGAGAAGATTAAATTAAAAGAGATAAAAATGAAATTTATGGATAAAATAAGTAGTATCAATTTAGTGACAAAGCATTGGAAGAACACCGTTCTTGAAGAACAGGAAAGTACAATAACCGAATATGGATTGGCTGTTTTAAATGCGAAAAGGAGTAAAATATCTCAAAAGAGATCGTAATTCAACCATAACGCTTAAACGTAAGTCCGCTTTGTACAAGGCTTATATATACAATAATTCAGAATTAAAAAATTGCCCCGCCATAGCGGGGCAATTTTTGTTTTAATTAAAGATCCCAACAGTTTTTAGTTACTTCTATTCAGAATTTTTTCTTTTTCAAAGTTAAATTCTTCTTGTGATAAAATTTCAGCATCTAATAATTCCTTTAAATCCATCAAAGCTTGTTTTTTCGAAGCCAGATCGTTTGTATGAATTGGATTTGTTTCCAAAGCAGTTGGCTTTTCTGAAGTTAGAATTGTACCTGAAGGGCTTAGTTTTAAAAGCATTTCAGTAATTTCATTAAAGCCTTTTATATTAGAATAGTCTATTGCTTTTTGTTCTTTTATGTTTACAGAGCCTACGTCAGCATTGTTGTCTAATAGGTATTTAACAACGTCTTTTTTACCATTTGCGGCAGCATAATGCAAAGGGGTATTTCCTGATTCGTCCTGAATATTTATAGAAGCTCCGTTATCGATTAACAACTTTACCATGCTTAGATTACCGTTTTTTACAGCGATATGCAATAAACTTTCTCCTCCGTATTCGTAATTGTTTAGTGCTAAATCGTCGTCAAAAGCCAGATTATTTGCTGAGATGACCCAATCTAAATAACTATTCATTGAATCCTCGTTTCCGGCAATTGGTTTACTAAAATTAACATCTAGGCCGTTCTCTAAAAACAAACTAACTATTTCTTTTTGATTATTAGAACAGGCATACCAAATAGGGGAAAGGCCATTTTTAGAAACGGTGAATAAATCAGCCCCTTTTTCAACTAATAATTTAGCAATTGCTCGGTTGGTTTCGTAGCAGGCAATTAATAAGGCACTTTCGCCAGATTGATTGACGTAATTAATATCAGTTCCGCTTTCTAATAATATTGTAATTATGGGAATGTTTTTGGTTCTAACTGCGTAGATCAAAGGAGTGCTCCCATTTTTATTTGTAGCATTTATATTTGCTCCTTCATTAATTAATGTTTGTACAATTTCCTTGTTTCTTAAACCGGAAGCAATTAAAAGAGCAGTATCGCCTGCATTGTTTTCAGCATCAATTGTTACCCCTTTAAGAATCAGTTTTTGAATTAATTCTAATTGACCTGTTTGAGCAGTAAGATGTAGAAAACTATTTCCCAGTTTATCGTTGATATCGACTTTAGCGCCATTGTCCAGCAAAAAAATCACGACAGACTTTTGTTTTTGCAAACAGGCAAAATAAATTGGGGTTTCTCCGTCATGATCTTCATAATTTATATCAGCACCTTTTTCTATTAAAATTTTTACTATGTCCTGATAACCGTTATATGCGGCATAATGTAAAGCTGTACGGCCTTTTTCATCAGTATATTTTACATCTATTTCATTATTTTGCAGTAATAATTCTGCTATCTTTCTATTACCATTTTCGCAAGCAATTACAAATGACATTGACATATTCTTATATTTTTTTAATTCAATTTTTATTAGAGTAGACTTTACATTTTGTTACTAAGATTACTTATTTGACATTAGTAATTCTACAGTTTTAATTTTCAAATTGTCCTGTTGTGCTAGTGTAAGAGGCGTTTCATTGTTATTATTTGTGATATCGGGATTTGCGCCTGCTTCTAATAACACTTTCGTTTTTTTGTATAATTCTCTTGCAGCTTCTCTATCATAGTTTAAGTCATAAGAACAGACTTTATGTAGTAAAGTATTTCCTAAGTTATCTTGAAAATCCAGGTCTAAACTATTTAATTTTAAGGCGAATTCTAATATTGATGATTTTTTTTCAGCTAGCCAGTCGTATCCCGATTTTGTGTTTCCGTAATATGAACCAGATTGTTCAAAATTTGCGCCAGCCTCAATTAATTTTTCTAATATTTTTATTTGATTATCGTCATTTTCCATCATGCGTAAAAATTCACAAAATAGATTGTTGCCGTTTTTGTCCTGAATGTCAAAGTCAATTGAATCATACTCAAGTAATTTTGTTAGTGCTTCATAATCAAATTGTTCGTTTACAGCGTAGTAAAAAGTATTATTGCCGTTGTTGTCCTGTTCATTTGCACTTGCTCCGTTCTGTAACAGAATTTCTAAATAGCTTTCTTTCCGTTTTTTTGCAGCAAGCATAAGTGGAGTTACTCCAGCTATGTTTTTTTGATTTATATCTACACCTTCTCTCGTGAGAATTTCTAAATAATTCATTCCTGTTTCAGAACTCAGTCTGTACTCATTGATTACCTGATAAATAAAGTTTTCGTTTGCATTATTTTTGTAATCAACCCTGCAGCCTCCTTCAATCAGTTCTTCGATAATAGCTGGATCAGTACCCTCCATAAGACAATATCCTAAAAGTGTTTGGTCATTTACTTCGTCGTTAATATTTTTGAATCTTTTTAGAAGTTCATTTACAAATTTTATAGCAACATTACCAGAGTTGGATAGGTAAGCAATACTTGAAAAGATTGAATTTTCAAAACTATCATATTCATAAATATCAGTCTTTATAAAATCGTTTACAATTAAAAGGTCTATTAGATCGATCGCATTTTTGTCGATTAGGATCTCAAATATTCTGGAAGTATTATTTTTTACATATTGACCTGATAGTTGTTCTCCGTTTTTCATAAGCTCATGAGCTTCTTCCAGTTTACCATTTAATATTGCGACAGCAACGTTGTTTTTTTCGTACATAACTTTATTTTTAATTATTGGTTAAGGTCTTTCAATTATATTTACTTCGCCACCCGAACGGTGTAATTGACCGATATATTGACTGACTGCAGCATTTCCGCGGGAACTTTTACGAATAGAATCCAGAGTAGTTTTGTTGTAGTATTGCCAAATCGGTCTTTCTGAGATCGTGTCCATAAGTTTTTTAAAACTAATCTTATAGATTCTAGTTTCAAATGCATCATCGTTTCTGGATAAGTTTTCCCAATCACTTTCCTCAAGACCATAATTTATAGCATGTTCTTTGTTGCAAACCATCGAAAGGGTATCTCCATTTATCTGTTTTAATTTAAACAAGGTCAATACTTGCTGTTGCCCGACAGTTTTTATATCTGTAAATTGGGGATAAATAGCTACTTTGTAAATATCACCAACCATAGGATGCTCTAAAAATTCTTCATTGTTTAGAGTGTTTTTCTTTCTGATTTCCTGATTTATTAACCCATAGGTTGCAATTCCGAGGATTGCCCAGCAAACGGTCCATGGGTATATCAACTGCCACCATGTTCGTTTGTGGTTAGTTCTGATATTCTTGATGGCTTCAATAATTGCAGGCGAGTAGTTCTTTTTTGCATAAAATGGAGCACTCGGATCTTTTATGACATGATCACATGAGGTACAATAAACTTCAGTTGCCCTTCCCATTCCAAAAAAAGGAACTAATGATCTCAGGTATCTCATGTAAAGTACCACTTCGAGACTATTTTTTTTACCACATACCGGGCATTCTTCGTTAGGTATAAGTTTAGCTGTCAGTGGTGTATATTTAATTTGGTAATAATATATCATCTTTTTTTATGTATTAGATTTAAACAATGTATTTTATAAGTTAATCATGAATCGATATGGAATCTTTTTCGATATTATTTTCTTCAATTTTTTTGTGCAATATTTTTTTTAATGTTATTTCATCATATTCTATTAAGGTTAGATTTAGGGAAAATAAGAGACGATTACCAATGCTCTTTTTAATGGCTTTTTTGCGAGTTCTTATATCAGTAATTTTATTGATGAAAATCTCTGATTCTTTGGCATAAATGCACAATGTTTTTTTTTCTTCACTATACCCTTTTAAGGCATTCCACGGAACCAAACCTATTCCTGAATATTTATTCTCAAAAAATTCAATGCCTGAATCAGATAATTTTGCAAAACCATTAGTTAATTGTAAGATTTTAATAAGACGATATAATTGGATTAAAAGGAGAATAGTACCCACTAATCCAATGATTAGAAGTTCGGGACAGTAGTAGTTTTCTGTGAAAAGATGCCTGGATCCTTCCCAAAAGAAACTGATGCTGAGAAGTAACAAAAGACAAAAAAAGATTATAAGACCATAGACGGTTTTCTTTTTTACATTAATTGTCAAGGGTAATATTGGAGTGTTCATTCCGCTTTATTTTTAGAAGTTATGATTATTTTAAAAAGTGCTTTGTCATATTTTAAAAGATGTGTAATTTTTTAATGCTTGAAAAAAGTAATTACGTTATATGTATTTTTACATTTTTGCATGTAAAATTTACGCGAATTTAACCCACTGCTATAGATAGTAACAGGAGGTTTAAATAACTGGCAGAACGATGAAATAACTGGTCGAATGACCGAATAACTGGTTGTTATTCGTATAAATGGTAAAGCTTAAAAAGGTATATTGATACAGTTTCTGTTTGAGAATTTACCATATAAAATGGAGAGTAAAGGAAGGTAGTAGTAATGGGTATGAAGATAGATTTTGATCAAAAATAAAAAACGGCTGTCTTTGGGAGACAGCCGTTTAGCTTTGGTTATTATTATTTTGATTTATTAATTCTGGCCGTATATTTTAGTGTAAAGATCTTTGTAAATTTCTTTGATGATTTTACGTTTTAATTTTAGGGTAGGAGTAAGTTGTCCGCCATCGATCGACCAAACATCAGGAGTTAATTCAAAACGTTTGATTTTTTCCCAGTGTCCGAATTTTTCGTTGATTCCTTCTACTTCTTCGTCAATACGTTTGATAACCTGCGCATTGGTACTAATTTCTTTGTCGGTACTTCCTAAAGTTATTTTGTGAATTTTAGCCCATTCTTTTACAAACTCAAAGTTAGGCTGAATGAAAGCAGCAGGCATTTTTTCGCCTTCACCAATTACCATAATCTGCTCGATAAAACGAGACTGCTTCATGGCGTTTTCAATCAACTGAGGGGCAATGTATTTTCCTCCCGAAGTTTTAAACATTTCCTTTTTACGGTCTGTAATTTTAAGGAAACCTTCGCTGTCAATTTCTCCAATATCTCCTGTATGAAAATAACCGTCTTGTAAAGCTTCGGCCGTTTTTTCAGGATCTTTATAGTAACCCAACATTACGTTTGGTCCTTTGCAAAGGATCTCACCATCTGCGGCAATTTTAACTTCTACGTTGCGAATTGGTTTTCCAACAGTTCCAATTTTAAAGCCTCTGTTTCTTTGGTCGTTTACAGCAATTACCGGTGATGTTTCAGATAAACCATAACCTTCCATTACCGGAATTTCAGCAGCGGCAAAAACTCTCGCTAAACGCGGTTGTAATGCAGCACTTCCTGAAACCATTAAGTCTAAGTTTCCTCCCAAACCTTCTTTCCACTTGCTGAAAATAAGTTTGCGGGCAATTTTTAACTGAAATTCGTACCAGGCGCCATTGGCTCCGTAAGGTTGGTACCTTAGTCCTAAATCAATAGCCCAGAAAAATAGTTTTTTCTTAATGCCTGTTAATTCAGTCCCTTTTGCATAAATTTTATCGTAAACTTTTTCCAGAAGCCTTGGTACAGCCGTAATTACATTTGGACGAACCTCTTTCAGGTTATCGCTAATCTTGTCAATCGATTCACCAAAATAAACTGAAATACCATAATACTGATAGATGTACAGAATCATTCTTTCGAAGATATGACAGATAGGAAGGAAGCTCAATGCAGAACTTTTTCCCGGATCGAACGGAATTCTTGGTGCACTGTCTAAAACATTAGAAACAATGTTTTTGTGAGAAAGCATAACTCCTTTAGGTCTTCCTGTTGTTCCGGAAGTGTAAATAATAGTTGCTAAATCTTCTGGTTGAATGCTATCTTTTCTAGCTTCAACTTCGCTCTGATTACTATCGTCTTTTCCAAGCTCTAATAATTCAGACCAGTGTTTGCAGCCTTCAATTTCGTTAAAAGAATATACTTCTTTTAGAGTTGGAACGTTTGCTTTGATCGCATTTACTTTTTCAAGTACTTCTGTATCCGATACAAAGCAGAAAATACTTCCACTATGGTTTAATATATATTCGTAATCTTCTTCGGCAATGGTTGGGTAAATAGGTACGTTTTGTGCACCGGTTTGCAGGATACCAATATCCATAATATTCCACTCCGTACGATTGTTAGAAGTGATTAATGCAATTTTATCATCTTTTTGAACACCCATGCGCAATAATGCTCTTGAAATAGCATTTGCTTTTGCGATATATTCCTGGCTAGATGTTTTTTCCCAGACTCCGTTTTTTTTAGTTGCTAAGGCAACCTGAAGGTTATAAGTTTCTTGTTGATAATAGGGAAAATCAAAAAGGCGTGTGATTGAAACCATGTTTAAAATGTTGAATTTTATCGCAAATTAAATAAAAATTAGGGATAATTTTTATATTTATGGAAATTTATGGGAAAAATTATAACTACTTTAGAAAATTTACGAAAACGTTTTCTTTTTTGTAGTAAAATTTAGAAAAATCAAGAAAAATTGATTTTTTGTGTAGTAATTACTGCACGTTATAATCGGCATATTCTTTTACTCTTTCTCCCATCAGAAACATTTTTTTCTTGGCAAAATGGATGGAAAATTGAGTGTAATTCCACTCCTCACTATCATTGGTGCGGTACCAGAAAGTATAAGAAGCACTGTTGAAACCTTCTTTAAAAATCGGAATACCCTCTTCGGTACATTCAATTCCCCAGTTGATCTTTTTTTGGGTTAAATCTTCATACTGAATAATTCCTGTTCCGTCCGGATTTAATATTGTAGAAGGTTGTTTTTGTCCTGTCACCAAAAAAGTTCCCGGAACCGGGTAACCAATTGTAGTAGTGATAAAATGATCGCGAACTTTGTACGTGATTCGGTCTACCTGAATTTGGGAATGTGATTTTACGGCAATAAATAATAAAGTAAAAAGAAATACTTTTAGGGTTTTCATTCTATGTAGGTTTAAGGGTTTTGGAGCTGCCAAAAAATCCGGGGCACGAATTTTTTGGCGAATATAGTTCAATTTTTACTAGAAAAATGAATCCAAATTACAAGAATGAACTTTTTTACTTTAATGTAATGTTACTCTGTCGAAAACTGATTTTCCAGTAATTTTTCCTTAAAGTCGGATTTAAAAGTGTAGGCAAAAGTCACCATCAAAGCACGGGTATCTGATTTTGATGTACGATGGTTGCTGAACAGGGCCGTGTTGTTTTTAAAGCCGCTTTCGAGCGTGTTAAACATATCGGTTACCACTAAACCTAAACGGGCGTTGCCTTTGCCCAGTTTTTGCTGAAAGCCCATATCAACATTATAAATCGGAATCCTTTTTCCCTGTGCGGTAGCGAGAGCCGAATTGTAATTTCCGATGATTTGCAGTTTTCCGCCTTTCCATGGAACAAAATTATTGATCATTTTTCCGTACCAGCTAAAGGCATTGTTTACCACATCCTGAGCCAGATTAGAAGCGTTTATATTTTGTTGGAAAGCAGTAATGCTAATGTTGGTATCATAAAAGCCAATTGGTTTTAAGCTGAAAATAGTTTCAAGGCCGTAAGTAATGGTGCTTCCAATATTTCGGGGCTGCTGTAGAACCACTCCGTTGTCCTGAAGTTCTGCATATTGTCTAATGGTGTTGGTTGCGTTTCGGTAAAAAGCATTGGTTGAAAATGAATATTTAGACCATTCTTTGGAATAGCCGGTTTCGATGATATGAATGATTTCCGGTTTTAAATACGGATTTCCTCCATGCGGATTCAAAGCATCAGTAATATCAATAAACGGATTTAAATTATCTAAGTCCGGACGATTGATACGTTTGCTGTATCCCATTTTTAGAAATTCATCTGAAGCTAAATTCATCTGTAACGAAGCAGAAGGGAAAAGCTTTATATAATGATTCGAGAAGTTGTCGCTGTTGTTTTGGGTTTTTCCATTGTTTGAAACCTGTTCTGCACGCAATCCTAGATTGTATTTCCATTTAGGAGTTTCTTTACTGCCAATGTAAGAGTTTAACATTCCGTAAACCGCATTGATTTGCTCGTTGAATTTAAAACCGTTACTGGCCAGAGGATTTACAATGTATTCTCCATTAGTCTGATCGGCACTTTGAAAATCGGAATCAAAAAATCGAAAAGTTCCTTTGTAGCCTGTCTCTAAGATTGATTTTTCGGAAACCGGAAGCGCATAATTAATAATAGCGTTCGAGATATTTTCGTGTTCGTAATTGTGTGTTCTTTGCCATGCAGCATCACCAATCAGGTTGTAGTACTGATCGAATTGATAGGTATCGATATCAGTGTTTTCTCTGTGTTTGTTGAAAGATGAGGTAATACTGGCATTCAGGCTTTTTCGGTCATCGGCAAATTTTCGGTCATAGTTAAAAGCAAGTTCGGCCACCTTAGAACGTTCGAGTTCCAGAGAATGTCTTTTATTGCTCGAGAAAAACTGATTGGCGCTGTTGTTTACCTGCGTGTATAAAGTTTCGTCATTGTCCTGGCTTTCCATATTTCCCAAAGCTTCAAAGGCGAAACTGTTGTTTTCGTTAGGAGAAAAATCAATGTTGAATTTTAAATTTTGTAAACCTTCTGTACGCTGGTCACTTCGGTTTTGATTGATGTAATGCTCGTCATCGATCAGGAAATTGGTTCTTTCGCCTTTTATTTTTTTAGTTCTTCCGGCAAAACGATTGTCATATCCCAGTCCAAAATTCCATTTGTCTGTTTTATGGTTTAAGAGCACAGAGCTGTTTAATCTTCCTTTGGCTCCAAATCCGCTTCCCAAAACCACTGCGCCATTCATACCGCTTTGATTGTTTTTTTTGAGTTTGATGTTGATGATACCGCTTTCTGCATTTGCATCGTATTTGGCTGTAGGATTACTTATGATCTCAATGCTTTCAATACTGCTTGCTGCAATCTGATCCATATTGGTAATGGCGGAGTTTTTTCCGTTGATTAAAATCATTGGAGATTTTCCTCTCAAAGTGATTCCGCCGTCTGCATCAACAGCAACTGTTGGAATGTTTTTTAGCATATCTGTTGCAGTTCCGCCTGCTTGCGTCAAATTGGAAACTGCATTAAAAATAAAACCTTCGTCGGTTTTTTGGATTTGTTTTTTTTGAGAATTTACAACAACGGCGTTTAATAGATTAGCATCGGTTTGCAAAGTTATGGTTCCAACAGAAAGTGGAGCACCTGTAAATTTTACTTTTTGAGTAACCGTTTTAAACCCTATTAGCTTGAATTGAAGCTGATATTCGCCGGAAGCAAGATGGTCTAAGGAAAAGTTTCCCAAAGCATCTGTAACGGCATATCCGGCTACTTTTGTAGAGTCGGCGGTATTTTTTAAAACGACATCGACAAATTCGATGGCTAGTTTTCCGTCAGAAACAGTTCCTTTTACAGAAGAATTTTGTGCAAACGTAACTTGGCTTATAAAGAATAAGAGTAGTAAAAGCGATAATTTTGGCGTCCATTTTTTCATGACACAAAGATATTTATCGCAGTAAAAACAGTTTATTAAAGTACCTTAAGATACTATTAAATTAGTCTTAGAGACGTTTTAAATAATCTCGATTTATTGTATAACAACAATTTAGGCAAAGTTTGTCATTTCGGAACGAGGAATCTTCGCAAGTAGTTCCGCCCAGAATAGTTGACAATCTTTGTCGAGTTTCTCGCGAAGATTCCTCGTTCCTCGGAATGACAAGATTGTGGGAAAGTAATTCTTTGCCACAGATTAAAGGATTGAAATGATTTTAAAAGTGGACTCAATTATTTGTAATTAGTAAATAATTTTTTAAAAAAAAATTCGTGAAAATTCGTGGCAAAAAAAAACGCCCGATCAATTCGGGCGCTTTTCATAATAAAAATATATTTTTTAGTTTTTCTCAATCCATTTTCTGGCGTTGACAAAAGCTTCATGCCAAGGCGAAACTTCATCGTTTCTGTCTTTTGGATAGTGTGCCCAGTTCCATTGGAAGGTTGAACGCTCGATGTGTGGCATCATAACTAAATGTCTTCCGGTTTTGTCACACAGCATTGCCGTGTTGTAATCAGATCCGTTAGGGTTAGCAGGATAACCTTCGTAAGCATATTTAGAAACAATGTTGTAGTTTTCTTCAGCTAAAGGCAATTTGAATTTACCTTCTCCGTGAGAAACCCATACTCCTAAAGTACTTCCGGCCAATGTCGATAACATTACCGAATTGTTTTCCTGTACTTTTACCGAGGTAAAGATACTTTCGTGTTTGTTACTTTCATTGTGAAGCATTTTTCCATGAACTTCATGCTCTGGATTGATAACTTCTAATTCCATAAATAACTGACAACCGTTACAGATTCCAACAGATAGAGTATCTTCTCTTTTAAAGAAATTATCCAATGCCGTTTTTGCTTTTTCGTTGTATAAGAAAGCTCCGGCCCAACCTTTAGCAGAACCTAAAACATCTGAGTTAGAGAATCCTCCAACAGCACCAATAAATTGAATGTCTTCAAGAGTTTCACGACCAGAAATTAAATCGGTCATGTGAACGTCTTTTACATCAAAACCAGCGAGGTACATTGCATTTGCCATTTCGCGCTCAGAATTACTTCCTTTTTCACGAATAATCGCTGCCTTAGGTCTTGGTTTAGAATTGTCTATTTCCGGTTTTTTTCCTGTAAAATGGGCTGGGAAAGTATATTGTAAAACCTGATTTTTATAGTTTTCAAAACGTGCCTGAGCTCTTCCGTTTTTAGATTGTTTCTGATCTAATAAATAAGAAGTTTCAAACCAGATGTCTCTGTACTTCGCAATATCCAAATTATAAATTCCAAATTCCAAACTTGGTGTGCTTTGAACTGAACCAATTTTGAAGAATTCAATATTATTAGCATTTAATTTAGCTTCAACCGCTGCATCTGATTTTGCCTGGAAAACAAGTCCGATGTTTTCCGCAAAAAGGATTTTCAATAAATCTTTTTCCGCGAAAGCCGAGAAGTCAATTTTCGCTCCAAGATTTACATCTGCAAAACACAATTCTAATAAAGTAGTAATTAAACCACCGCTTCCGATATCATGTCCGGCTAAGATTTGGTTGTCACCAATTAATTCCTGAATTGTATTAAAAGCATTTTTGAAGAAAGATGCATCTTTAATTGTAGAAGTTTCTTTTCCAATCGTGTTTCTGATTTGTGCAAAAGAAGAACCTCCTAATTTGAAATCATCCTGAGACAAATTGATATAATAAATAGAATCTCCGTTTTTCTGTAAAACAGGTTCTACTACTTTTCTAATATCGATACAGTTTCCTCCAGCCGAAATAATTACCGTTCCCGGTGCGATTACTTCGTCGTTTGGATATTTTTGTTTCATCGAAAGTGAATCTTTTCCTGTTGGAATATTGATTCCCAATTCGATTGCAAATTCTGAACAGCCTTCTACAGCCGCGTACAAACGAGCGTCTTCACCTTCGTTTTTACAAGCCCACATCCAGTTGGCCGATAATGAAATGCCGCCTAAACCGTCTTTAATTGGTGCCCAAACAATATTTGATAACGATTCTGCAATAGCATTTCTACTTCCTGCAACCGGATCAATCAAAGCGGTGATAGGAGCGTGGCCAATAGAAGTTGCGATTCCTTCTTTACCTAAATAATCCAGAGCCATAACCCCAACATTATTCAAAGGCAATTGAAGCGGTCCTGCGTTTTGTTGTTTAGCCACTTTTCCACCCACACAACGGTCTACTTTATTCGTTAACCAGTCTTTTGATGCAACCGCTTCTAAACGTAAAACGTCTTGTAAATAACTTTCAAAATCTCCTGCGTTGTAAGCAACGTCGGCATATTTTCTGTCGATCGTTTTATCGGTCATTACCGTTTTTGGAGAACTTCCGAAGAAATCTTCCAAAGCATAATCCATCGGTTTAGAACCATTTGATTTTGATTCGAATGTAAAACGGTGATCTCCCGTTACATCTCCCACCTGATACATTGGAGAACGCTCTCTGTCGGCAATTCTTTGTAATATATCAATATCTTTTTGGGCAATAACCAATCCCATTCTTTCTTGAGATTCGTTTCCGATAATTTCTTTAGCTGAAAGTGTTGGATCTCCAACCGGTAATTTATCTAAATCGATTAAACCTCCCGTTTCTTCTACCAATTCTGAAAGACAGTTTAAGTGTCCTCCCGCTCCGTGATCGTGAATCGAAACAATTGGATTGTGATCGCTTTCTACCAAACCACGGATGGCGTTGGCAGCACGCTTTTGCATTTCAGGATTCGAACGTTGGATGGCATTTAATTCAATACCTGAACCAAAAGCTCCGGTGTCTGCAGAAGAAACTGCAGCTCCACCCATTCCGATTCTATAGTTTTCTCCACCAAGAATTACAATTTTATCGCCTTCTTGTGGTTTCTTTTTGATTGATTGATCCAGTTTTCCGTAACCAATTCCACCCGCCTGCATGATTACTTTATCGTAACCAATTTTACGGTCGTTTTCTGAATGTTCGAATGTCAAAACTGAACCTGTAATTAACGGCTGACCAAATTTATTTCCAAAATCAGAAGCTCCGTTTGAAGCTTTGATTAAAATATCCATTGGTGTTTGGTACAACCATTTTCTTTCTTCAACCGCATTTTCCCATTTTCTTTCGTCATTTAAACGAGAATATGAAGTCATGTATACCGCAGTTCCTGCCAATGGCAATGAACCTTGTCCACCGGCTAAACGGTCACGAATTTCTCCTCCTGATCCTGTTGCTGCTCCGTTGAAAGGTTCTACAGTGGTTGGGAAATTGTGTGTTTCGGCTTTTAATGAAATAACAGAATCGAATTCTTTGATTTCGTAAAAATCTGGTTTGTCAGCTGTTTTAGGTGCAAACTGCTGCACTTTTGGTCCTTTTACAAAAGCAACGTTGTCTTTGTAAGCAGAAACAATATCGTTAGGGTTTTCCTGTGATGTTTTTTTAATTAATTTGAATAAAGAAGTTTCTTTTTCCTCTCCATCGATTACAAAAGTTCCGTTGAAAATTTTGTGACGGCAGTGTTCTGAGTTGGCTTGTGAGAAAGCAAAAATCTCAGAATCGGTTAGTTTTCTTCCAAGTTTTACAGCAAGATTGTCTAAATAATCTACTTCTTCCTGGCTTAAAGCTAAACCTTCTATTTTATTGTAAGTGGCAATATCATCAATTTCCAGAATAGGTTCCGGTTGCACATTGATCGTGAAAATTTCCTGATCTAATTGGCTGAATTTTTGAAAGAGCATTGGGTCAAAATCTGAAAAATCAGCTGTTGCCGGATGAAATTCTTCAATTCTGATAATGCCTGTAATACCCATGTTCTGAGTGATTTCTACAGCATTGGTACTCCATGGAGTGATCATAGTGGCACGAGGGCCAACAAAAAAATCCGTCAGTGCGGATTTTTCGATCTTATTGGAGTCGGCAAAAAGCCAGTTTAGTTTTGAAATGTCTTGAGCCGAAATTTCGTTTTGCGTTTGTACTGCAAAAACAGTTTTGCTTTGGTTTTCAAAGAAATGGATCATTGTGATGTGTAGTTTGTTGTATTGAAGTGCAAATTTAGTGTAAATAAATAGCAAGCGCAAATTTGAAAATAAACTCTTTTGAAAAAAAATGAAGGTGCTTTTTAAACCATATAAATGAGGTGAGTTCCTTTTAGAAGTCGGTGCAATTGTTATTAGTGTTTTAATCTCGCGAAGTCGGTAAGGTGTAAAGTCTATTTTTTAAGTTCGATATATACAAAACTTTACATTTTAGCGACTTTGCGAGCATAGTATAAAAAAAATGTTATAACAAAAAAGCAGCGGCAATATTGCCGCTGCTTTATTTAGTAAGCACTCGTGTTTAATTAGTTGATTACGATTTTTTTACTGAAATTTTCAGAACCTTTACTAATACGAACAATATACACACCTTTGGGTATATTATTTATCGTTGATAATGAATCTGTAGTGTTTAATTTCTCAAACACTTTTTGACCTAATATTGAAATTATCCCGATAGAATAGGGTGCTTCTAAATTATTAAAGTAAACCGTGAAGTTACCCTGAGACGGGTTCGGATATATAGTAAGACTTTTTAATTCGGTGAAAACTTCTTCCGATACTTTAAGAGTACCGTCGTTTCCTGATTTGGCCCCTAAGTCCGAACAGGTATCCACTCCAAATGAATCCCATTGCGAACTCAGATTAAAAGTGGCGCTTGGTGCGGTTACGGTTGCTTTTCTTCTTAAAGTAACATCGGCTGCAAAATTGGCCGTTCCGCCATTAAAAGTTCCGATGATGTCGATCAAAATACCATTTTTGAATAGGCCTATAGGATCGTTTCCGTTATAAGCCAATTCAGTTGCTGTTGTCGAAATATTAGCCGAACCGGTTGCATAGCAGCTTGAAGAGATCTGGTTGTATACAATAACAAATTTGCTTCCAGTAGTTAATGTTCCGCTTAAAGCCAAACCTGTACTCCAGGAACCTGCACCGTTAGTTTGTTTTTTTATGGTATATGCCGATAGATTTATTGATGTTCCGGTATTGTTAGCAAGTTCAAGTGCTTTATTGTTTCCGGATCCTTCGATGTATTCAGAGAAAAGCAGATCTGTCGTACTTCCGGTTCCGTTACTGTCGGTTGTTACTGAAATGGTATTGCTTGAAGCAGAAATATTTCCCGCAGCATCTTTTGCTTTTACATAAATAGAATAAGCTGTTGCAGCAGTCAGGCCTGTAATTGTAGCGGTTGTACCGGAAATAGTTGTTTTTAGAGCGCTGTTTGCATAAACATCATAAGCGGTAACGGCTAAATTATCTGTAGAGGCAGTCCACGAAAGCGTAATGGAAGTAGCTGTTTTTGAAGTGGAAGCCAAACTTGTCGGTGCAGTCGGGGCCTGAGTATCTGAAGAAGGTGTTCCTCCCCAAATTTGATTGACATATTCCGGATGATCGATATAAGGATTTCTATTATTTTGACGGGCGTAAATAGCATTGTTTCGGGCAATTTCTCTCGCACTTACCGGATCTTGTGCGTTCCATGCTAGAAGAATGTTTAGAAATGCTGTGGTAAACACCTTGTCGCCTGAACCGTCAAACATCGGATAAGAGTAACCTGCAACGGTATTTTCGTAACGTGTAGCAAAGTAGAGATACATTCGGGCAATATCGCCTTTGAATTCGTTTATAGGCTCAAAAACGGTTCCTGAATATCCGGATACTGAACTTGAACCCAATTTACCGCCATTTTGAGAAGTATAAGTTGCAGTACCCACAGTTCCGTGAGGATAGTTGGATCGGATTCCGTTTACTTTTCCATCGGTTGGAGTGATAAAATGTGCATCGGCTACCATTGGTGATTGTTCGTTAAAAACAGATTGCGGAATGATGTGTTCTCTGTTATAGCAGTCACCTTCTACCACATAATTCCCGCATCTTTGTGTAGTTCCTGTGCTGTAATTGTAAGGATCGGTTCCGGATGGATTTTCAGAGTACATGTCTAAAACAGTTCCGTCGTTTTCGTAAAAATTATCAACGTCCGAAGTTTGATAAGTGACGTACAAACCGGCATATCCATTATTGGTATGTCCTTTTATGATGTTGTACAATTGTGTCTTTAAAGTGTAACCCGTGCCTGTTGCTGTGTTGTAATAGCCGGTAGGGATTTGAGCAAATGTCGCTGTAATAAAGAATAATAATACATAAGAGTAGATTTTTTTCATAAATAGCGGTAGTTAAATTTGGTTTTTAATAAATGGATGTTTTTTGTTTGAATTTATTAATTGTCTCAAATTTACTACTTTATGGAATACGTTGCGTTAAGGGATGTTTAAATTAAGATAGTTTTTCTTACGGTTGGGGAAATTGCCACGAAGGCACAAAGGCCCTGAGTTTTTTACTTTTTTTGCCCGCGAATGTAAGCGGATTAGTTTTGTTAAGTCTGGCTAAAATCCTTAGACATTAAAAAAAAAGCTACATAAAAAACAGCTGCAAATTAAAAAGGAGATGCATAAAGTAAAAAAAAAAATGCGTCTTAGCGACTTTGCGAGCGAAGAAAATGTTTTTTTGGATCGTCTTTACTTCGAAAATGCCGCACTCTGATATGCTCCCAAATCTGGTGGAGAAGTTCTGGTTTTTCCAATAATATCCAAAGGAGTGTTATAGATCTGATTTCCTTTCGCGAAAGCGGAAGAAGTATTGTCAATATTGAACAGGTTCTTAGATACATTAAAGAACTTTGGATTTTCGTTTAGAATGATCTGGTTGTAGTGTGCAGTGTCTGTTTTAAATTGATAATCGGGATTGGTCGTAGAACTGCTGAATTTTACTAAGCAATTGTTAAGCTGATAGACAAAAGCAGTCGTAGTATTTTTACTCAGATTAAATTCGTTGGTACCCGATCCATAAATGATGCAGTTGTTAAAAGTTGCCTGTGTGAGCGGATTTGTTGCTGGAACAGCATTGGCAAGACTGTTGCTGAGGTTAACTGCAAATTGCGAATTGTTTGACCAGCTGTTGTTGAAAGTACAGTGCGTGAACTTATAGCTCCCGCCATATACGCAGGACAAACTTGCAAGACCGGCATAGTTAATCACGATGTTTTCTCCGTTGATACGGGCATTTTGGGCTAGTATCCCGTATTCGGCAGAATTGTAAATTTGCGTATTTTTGATTTCAATAGTCGAAGCGGCGTCAGGATTTTTAAAATTTAAACCAATGATCGCATTTTTAAGGGTAAGATGATTTATAGTGTGATTGGTGCTTCCGTTTGCAAAAATAACCGAGTTCCATTGCCCAGGTATATTATCGTAAAGTGATTCTAAGCGATCGCCTTCAAAAATAATTTCATTTTCTAATTTAGGAGTTACGGATGTTGTTCCGTTAATGTGTAAAGAAGCTTTGTCATCAATATAAAGTCCTGAATTGGCGTGGAAAAATACACGTGCTCCCGCTTCAAAAGTGGCGGTTTTGTTTTTAGGAACTCCTGCATATCCGTAGATAACATAAGGTTTTTGTTTGGTAAAAAGCAATTCATTTCCGTTTACAGGATCATTGTCATCCAGATAAAAACCATCAACTTCTTTGCCTTCGATTTTGATTTTCTCTTTTGTTCCGTCGGGATTTTGCTTTGGATAAAGAAAAACAGCATCCTGAATCAACGTGACCAAAGCTACTTCCTGAAGGTTAGCGCCGCTGTCAAACTGAATTTTATCTGTATATAAAAAATCGGTTGGATTTGCATCTGTAATATCTGCGGTTGTTTCTACAAAAATATACAAACTGTCTTTGGACAAAAGTGTGACGTCCTTGAAGATTTTTCCATTGTTTCCGCTCATTCCGTCAACCGTCATTCTATATTTTGAATTCAAACCATTTTTGAGTTGGATGATTGGAATCGAGATGTCATTTTTACTTTTATTGTACACCTTAAGCTGATAGGTAGCTGAGCCAATATTTTTAAAAACAGTATCAAGATAAACGGTGTCTTTTGAAAACTTCAAATCTCCGGAACTGGCAACGGTATCAAAATCAGTTCGGCAAGAGCTGAAAGTTATAAGTAATCCGAAAATAAGAAGTATAAAGTATTGACGCATTTGAATGGGTTCGTTTTTACCACAGATTAAAAGGATTAAAAAGCTTTTTTACTCTTTGAAGAAATATTTTAATCTGTGAAAATCTGTGGCATAAAAAAATCTTTGCAACAGATCAATATTAATGTTTTTGTAAAAATAGCAAAAAACTTACATGTTTGAAGTTGAATTTTAATTTTAGAATGTGATTTTCGAATTTGTATCTCATCTTTTCTTTAATTTTACGATTTTAAAGTCTATTTTAATGAATTATACGAAAGAACAGATTTTAGCGCACTGTAATGAGTTTTCGAAAAACACATTGATGGAAACGCTGAAAATAGAATATGTTGACGCAGGAACTGATTTTTTAACTGCAAAAATGCCTGTAAATCCTTCTGTTCATCAGCCAATGGGCTTGTTACATGGTGGTGCTTCGGTTGCTCTGGCTGAAAGTGTCGGGAGTGCAGCATCCTTCTTTTTTATCAATCCAAACGAACAAGAAGTACGCGGAATAGAAATTTCGGCCAACCATCTGAAAAGTATTAGAGAAGGGTGGGTTTTCGGAACAGCGCGAATCATTCATAAAGGGAAAAGTATTCATCTGTGGGAGATTAAAATTACTGATGAAGCCGGAAATTTGATTTCGCTTTGCAAATTGACGAATATGGTTTTGGACAGAAAGAAAACAGTATAGGAAATATGAATGATTTTTTTTCTAAAATTAAAGTACAGCACGAAAAACGTCTGCCTTTTGTGATGTATTCTAAACCAAATTCCAATAGTGTTTTTGCGCTTTTACAGCATGATGATACATTACATAAAATTTCAGATTATAAAGAAAAAGGTTTTGTTTTTGCTTCTTTTGATGAAAAACAATTGATTCTGATTCCGGAGAATGAGTCTGAAATTTTAACAACAGAGCAGGAAGAAATTGCATTTGAGAATACAGAAATAGAAGGGGCAGGTTTTGATATTGAAGCCAAAACACAATACGAGTCTTTGGTTTCAAAAGGAATTCAGGCAATTAAGAATGATGAGTTTAAGAAAGTAGTACTGTCCAGAAGTGAAAAGGTGACCTTAGCTGAATTTGATTTTGTCACTACTTTTCAGCATTTGATTCAATTGTATCCCACGACTTTATCGTATGTTTTTTTTCATCCAAAAATTGGTTTCTGGATGGGAGCAACACCGGAGCGATTGCTGAAAGCCAATGGAAATGTTTTTGAAACGATGGCTTTGGCCGGAACTCAGAAAGCGGCATTGGAAACGGATATCTTATGGCAGCAAAAAGAAAAAGATGAGCAGCAATATGTAACCGATTTTATTGTCAAGAGATTGCGGGAAGTCGCTTCTTCAGTTGATATTACAGAACCTTATAGCGTGAAAGCAGGATCTATCTGGCATATTAAAACAGATATTTCAGGAGTTTTAAAAGATAATTCGACTCTGGAAGAAGTAATCGATACGCTGCATCCAACCCCTGCAGTTTGTGGTTTGCCAAAGAAAAAAGCAAAAGCATTTATTATAGAAAATGAAAATTACAACAGGACTTTCTACACTGGTTTTCTGGGAGAATTAAACAGCAGTTTTGCTCACGATGAGATTAGTTCTGATTTCTACGTAAATTTACGAAGCATGCAAATTCAGGAGAATACTGCAATTTTATATATGGGCTGCGGTATTACCAAAGAAAGTGTTCCCGAAAAGGAATGGGAGGAAAGCGTGAACAAATCGATGACGATGAAAAGAGTGTTGAGGGTGATGAGTTAGAAGTTATGAATTATGAGTTTTCAGTCGCAGTTTTCAGTTACTGAGACTGTATAATGCGACTGCAACTAAACTTGAAACTTTAAACCTGAAACAAAGCATAATTAAAAAAGAAAAAAGAGAATAGAGTAAAGAAAATAGATGAAAGATCAGTTTTGATTTTCAGAATTGTAATTGAAATTGATTTTTGACATAGATATTAAAAATTATGAAACTAGACATATTAGCCTTCGGGGCACATCCGGATGATGTAGAATTGGGTTGTGCCGGGACAATTTTAAAAGAAATATCACTTGGTAAAAAAGTGGGTATTGTCGATTTAACACGTGGAGAATTAGGAACGCGTGGTACAGCTGAAACTAGAGATGCAGAGGCAAAAGAAGCCGCAAAAATATTAGGGGTTCTGGTTCGTGAAAACTTAGGTATGCGTGATGGTTTTTTTACGAATGATGAAAAACATCAGCTGGAGGTAATCAAAATGATTCGAAAGTACAAGCCGGAGATTGTATTGTGTAATGCAATTGACGACCGTCATATTGATCATGGCAAAGGCAGTAAATTAGTGTCAGATGCCTGCTTCTTGTCTGGATTGGCAAAAATCGAAACCTCGGTAGATGGAGAAGGGCAGGAAGCCTGGAGACCAAAGGTGGTGTACCATTATATACAGTGGAAAAACATCGTGCCAGACTTTGTAGTGGATATTACAGGTTTTGAAAAGAAAAAGGTAGAGGCTGTTTCGGCATACAAAACGCAGTTTTATGATCCGAATTCGAAAGAACCTGCAACGCCAATTACGAGTAAAAACTTTTTTGAAAGTTTAGATTATCGTGCGAAGGATTTAGGAAGGCTTGTTGGTAAAGATTTTGCTGAAGGTTTTACTGTTGAAAGGTGTTTGGCTGTCAATAGTTTAGAAAATTTACTATAAATTTTTCATTTTTTTCTTTGTAGAACTCAACATTAGTTATATATTTGCACTCGCTAAGCAGAAATGCACAAGCAGAAAAATGGTGGTTGTAGCTCAGTTGGTTAGAGTAGCGGTTTGTGGTGCCGCGGGTCGCCGGTTCGAACCCGGTCAGCCACCCAGAAATTTAAAGCCTTGAAGTAATTCAAGGCTTTTTTTGTGCGTTTAACTGAAAACGTCAATTTTTATAAATTCCACTTTATTCAATTGTGGAAATCCTGGAGATTTTATTGTTTGTATATCGTAGCCCGCAGTTTCAACTGTGGGGTAGTGGTGTTATTGCGCATTGTGATTCTGTATCGTGTTCTATTATTGTGTCCTTGTGGTTGAAACCACAAGCAATGTTTTTATTGGGACTTTTCTTGTCTTTATGAAGGAGAAAAGATCAAGCTCAGATACTGTTGAGTTTGGCATGAAGGCCTTCAGTGTTTATCAAATCGCTGAGATTTTATTGTTTTATATCATAGTTTACAGTTTCAACTGTGGGGTAATTGTAATTCTGAATCTCCTGTGACGTAATTAATTAGCGTAGTGTTAAACTAAAAAGAGATAACGTTCTATGATTTTAATCATGAAATAACAGGAAGTCCAATAATATCTTTACAACTCAAAATTGATGTTTAGTTTAGAAAAAACAGGATTTAATAAATTATAAAATAGCTGTACTGCAGAGTAGAGCACGGATTTCTCCTAGGTCGAATACAAAATTTAGAGTTTGAATAATTTGTAATGAACCCCAATAAAAAGCAAAGAAAATTGTAGAGAATAGTTTCGATTTAGGAGTTTTTAATTTAAAGATCAGTTTTGTTAAATGCAAAAGAATATAATCAGGGTGTTCTAAATGCAAAATTTAAGAATATCGATAAAAAGTAACTCTATGGATAAGTTATTCTTAATTTCTGAAATAAATCGTCTAAGGCAGGAAAAAAATGCGATTATCCTCGCTCATTATTATCAGGAAAAAGAAATACAGGATATTGCCGATTTTGTAGGTGATAGTCTTGAATTATCTAAAAAAGCCGCTACTGCTGATGCTGCTATTATTGTTTTTGCAGGAGTGTATTTTATGGCAGAAACAGCAAAAATTATAAATCCGGATAAAAAAGTGCTTTTGCCTGATATCAATGCAGGCTGTTCTCTTGCTGATGGGTGTGATCCCCGTCGTTTTAAGGCGTTAAAAGAATTTTATCCCGATCATGTTGTGGTGACCTACATTAATTCTTCAGCAGAGATAAAAGCACTGAGTGATTGGGTGTGTACTTCGTCTAATGCAAAAAAAATTATAGAAGCAATTCCGGAAGGGAAGGAGATAATTTTTGCTCCTGATAAAAATTTAGGAATGTATCTTAAAAAAGAAACAAACCGCGATTTGCTGCTTTGGGAAGGCTCGTGCGTTGTTCATGAAGCTTTTTCACTTGATAAGCTTATCGAGATTTACAATGCAAATCCGACTGCCAAAATTGTCGCCCATCCTGAGTCAGAAAGACATATTCTCGAGACTGCACACTATATTGGATCGACATCCGGAATGCTCAATTTTATCAAGAATGATTCGGCGACCATTTTTATCGTTGCGACTGAAGCAGGAATTTTGCATCAGCTCGCAAAAGAAACACTGGAAAAAACAATTATTCCAGCGCCTTCCTATGTGGATAATACCTGTGCTTGCAGCGAATGTGCTTTTATGAAAATAAATACCTTAGAAAAGCTTTATTTATGCCTGAAAAACGAAAGTCCGGAAATTACTATTGAGGAAGAGCTGAGATTGCAGGCCATAAAACCTATAAACAGAATGCTCAATTTATCGTAAACATCTAAGTCAGTCAAAATGAAAAAAATAGATATACTTATAATTGGTTCCGGAATAGCAGGTTTGTTTTTTGCTATAAAAATTGGAAAAAAACGACCGGATTTATCTATTGCAGTTATGACTAAGGATAAAGTTCAAAGCTCTAATACGCAATTGGCCCAAGGAGGTATCGCTGTGGTTACAGATTGTATAAAGGACAGTTTTGAACAACATATTCAAGATACAATACAAGCAGGTGGAGGACTGTGTGATGAAGAAATTGTAAAAATGGTTGTACATCAGGCTCCTGACCGATTAGAGGAACTTATTTCTATTGGTGTTTCTTTTGATAAAAATAAATCCGGAATATGGGATTTGGGTCTAGAAGGCGGGCATTCGCAACATCGCATTTTGCACCATAGAGATCTATCCGGGGCAGAAATAGAAAAGAAACTGATTGACACAATAAAACAATTGTCCAACATTACACTTTTGGAAGATCATTTGGTTATTGATGTAAATACAAAAATAAAAAAGGGACAGACGAGATGTACAGGTGCTTTTTATTGTGATAAAATCAATAATAAGGTAAAATACATAGGTGCAAAAATCATTGTTTTAAGTACGGGAGGATGTGGTCAGGTTTTTAAGAATACTACAAATCCCGAAATCGCAACTGGTGACGGAATTGCAATAGCATCAAGGGCCGGAGCCTTAATAAAGGATATGGAATACATACAGTTTCATCCAACGGCTTTATATGAAGAAAATAAAAATCCATTCTTTTTAATCTCAGAAGCCGTTAGAGGTTTTGGCGCGTATATTATTAATGAAAATCAAAAACGCTTTATATTCAAAGATGATATCAGAGGGGAATTAGCTACAAGAGATATTGTATCACAATCGATTAGTAAAGAGTTGGAGATCTCTGGAAAAGACTGCGTTTATTTAGATTGCAGACATTTGGACTTTGACGAATTCTACAGCCATTTTCCTTCTATCGCAGAATATTGTAAAATAATGGGATTACATCCTAAAACAGATTTAATTCCTATTGTTCCTGTTGCTCATTACCAATGCGGGGGTATTGATGTGAATAAAAATTCACAGACAAACATAAAGAATCTCTACGCGATAGGGGAATGCTCGAGAACGGGTTTGCACGGAAAAAACCGACTGGCATCAAACTCCTTGTTGGAAGCTTTGGTTTTCGCTCATCAGGCCTCAGATCATATTAACAGTAACATTGATGAGGTAGCTTTCTCTTCTAAAAAGTTTATGTTAAAATTCAATGACTCTCTGATGAGTGTGGATCCCGATTGTTTTTTGGAATTAAAAAAGGAGCTTCAAACAATGATGACTTTTTTTTATGTCGGCAGAGGTTTTGATTTTGAGGAAATAGTAGCTAAAATAGAATCGATGAAAATGTTAGCTGTAGCATTACTGTTCAAAAAGCAAAAAATAACAACACAGCTTGTCGAGTTTGTTAATATGCTTACAGTTGCTAGAATCATCATTGAACAGAATAAAAAAGGCTTTTTAAGAGCCTCTAAAAATTTTTAAAATCAATTAGTTGTAGTTGATTTGTTTAAATGTTTAGAAAAGGAAACAAAAAAGCATGACAATTAAGTCATGCTAACTTGGTTATTAATAGGTTGGTTTATGAATATTATATTTCATTAAAAGTATTTCCTTGTTTGATATCTCCCGAAGTAAAACCTTTTTTGAACCAATACATTCTTTGTTCAGAGGTACCGTGGGTAAAGGAATCCGGGACAACCTGTCCTTGCATTTTACTTTGAATGGCATCGTCTCCAACAGCATTGGCGGCACTTAAAGCCTCTTCAATATCTCCGGCTTCTATATATTGCTGGTTATCATGGGCCCATAGTCCGGCATAAAAATCAGCTTGTAATTCCAGGGCTACCGAAAGTTTATTGGCTTCGGCCTGGCTTTTTCCTTCCTGAGCCTGATGCATTTTTGCTGAGGTTCCGAGTAAGGTTTGGACGTGATGTCCAATTTCATGTGCAATAACGTACGCAATGGCAAAATCACCTCCTTCTGCACCAAATTTGTTTTTTAGCTCTTCGAAGAAACCTAAATCCATATATACTTTTTGGTCACCCGGACAATAAAAGGGTCCCGATGCTGACGATGCGCCTCCACATGCTGTATTTACAGCTCCTTTGAAAAGCACTAATTTTGGTTTTTTATAGGTAAGTCCCTCTGCTGCGAAAATTTTCTCCCAAGTGTCTTCTGTTTTTGCTAGAACAGATTTAACAAAATGTCCCATCTCTTCGTCTTCTTTGCTTAATGGAGCAGCAGCTTCGGTTTGTTGCTGTCCTCCTTGCATTTGTTCCAGTATTGGGGTGATCATTTGGGCATTTTCGCCACCAAAAACATTTAGTAATAAGATAATAATACCAATAATTCCACCACCAACGGCAACTTTTCCGCCAGAAATTGATCTTCTGTCTTCAACATTATCGCTTTCTCGTGTTCCTTTCCATTTCATAGTAAATTGTTTTTTAGTTGATTAGGATTTGTGTTGTACGAATTTATATTTTTTTTAGGAATAACGCAGTAATCACTTGATTTAGTTTTAAACTATTTTAGCCATTTTACTAAAGCTTCCTCGACACTGCCTTTCATTATTGGCTTAGAAATATAATCATCCATCCCTGCTGACAGACATTTATTACGTTCGTCTTTTTCAGCGCCAGCGGTTACTGCAATGATCGGAATATCTTTTCCGATAATGGTATTTCTGATGGCTCTTGTGGTTTCATAGCCATTCATTATTGGCATTTGGATGTCCATAAAAACCAGGTCAGGATTGATACTTTCAAACTGACTCACCGCTTCATAACCATTTTCGCATTCGTGTATGTATGCGCCGCTATACAAATTTTTGATAATTGTTTTTAAAAGCAACATATTGACCTTATTGTCTTCTACGATCAAAAAGGTAATATTTTTATGATTAGAAGCTAGATTTTCTGAACTTAGTTCAAGGTTGATACTTTGAAGTTCGGCCTTATATTTGTCGTTAATGCTCTGATTACTGGTTTTTAAATTTAGATCAAAATAAAAATTACTTCCTTCATCGATTTTACTTTCCAGCTGTAAACGGCTTTCCATCAAAGCAAGCAATTGATTTGAAATGGTCAGTCCTAAACCTGTACCGCCAAATTTTCGCGTTGTAGAGCTATCTTCCTGTGAAAAAGCTTTGAAAATTTTCTTCTGGTTTTTTTCGAGAATTCCAATTCCCGTATCGACCACCGAAAACCGGATGGTGCAATTGTTGTTTTTGTTTTTCTCTAAAACAGAAACATTCAATTTGATTGAACCTTCATTGGTGAATTTAACGGCGTTTGAAAGTAAATTGATTAAAATTTGTTTGATTCTCACAATATCGGTCCAGATGTATTTCGGAACATCGGGTGCAACATTTAGTTCTAAGCGAAGACTTTTTTGATTGGATTCGTATACGATTAAATCAAAAACCTGCCCGAGTACTTTTTTAATGTCGTATAAGTCGATAAAAAGTTCGAGTTTACCCGCTTCGATTTTAGAAAAATCCAGAATGTCATTTATAATATCTAACAACGAATGTGCTGATTGATTGATCGTGGTCATGTATTTTTCCTGAATTTCTTCCAGACCCGTATTCATCAGTAAATGTGTAAAACCAATAATTCCGTTTAAAGGGGTTCTGATTTCATGGGACATATTAGCCAGAAAATCTGACTTGGATTTATTGGCGGCTTCCGCCAGTTGCTTGGCTTTTATGGCATCTTCGGTTTCTTTTTTGTTGGTAATGTCAAAATAGATACCACCAACAAATTCAATTTCATCGCCTTTTTTAATAACGTCTCCAAATTCTTCTACCCAAATATATTCGCCGGTTTTCCTTCTGATGCGATACACGTTGTGCAGTGGCATTCCGTTTTGTAGATTATCGATTTGATTGTTGATAACCTCGTCTTTGTCATCAGGGTGAATAAGAGATAAAAAAGATAAGTTATTCTCTATAAATTCAGATTTGGAGTAGCCGGTAAGGTTTAAGATCTCATCATTCAGGAATATTTTGGTAGAGAACGCATCAAATTTTGACAAGTAAACGGTGCCTGGGATGTTGTTGGCGATTAACTTGAACTTTTCTTCACTTTCAAGAATTCTGGTTTCGTTTCGGTTTCTTTCCAGTGCCGATGAGATGTTATTTGCCAGAACCTGAAAGATATAGATTTCTTCTTCAGACCATTTTCTTTCTTTGGTGCAATCGTCGAAACCTATAAAACCTGTAAAAATATCGTTGATGTACAAAGGTAAAATCAGGATCGATTTGATTTCGTTTGCCATCAGTAATTGTCTGAAAAAGGTGTCGTCGAGTTTCCGGGTAAGTGTGTTGACTATTTTTTTATTTTGTGCAGCATCATAAATTTCACGTAAGTGATCTTTTGTAAGTCGCTGTAACTTTGTAATCTGATGCTCGATACCTTGTCTGGACCATTTGTATTTCTGACTTACGGTATTGGTTGTGAAATCTTTTTCATAGTAGTACATATGATCTACTTTGGCAGCTTTACCAATTAAATTATAGGTCTCCTGAAACATTTCCTGAGTCGATTTACTCATCAAAAATTTCTCGGTACATAGCGAAAGTGCAGACAATAGCTGACTCTTAAATTCTAATTTTCTTTCGGCCTCTAAACGCATTTGTGAGGAGATGGCCAAGGAGATAACATCCGAAATGGTGCGGGCATAATTGATGTCTTCATTATCCCAGTCTCTTTTTTCTTCTGTGCTTTCAAAACAAATTACACCTGCTAGTTGTCCGTTTAGAAAAATGGGAACATCCAGCATCGATTTGATCTGGTTTTTCGTAAAGTAAAGTTTTTGAAACTCAGATGTTTCGAACTTATCAAAGACGTCAGGCGCATTTATGATGGTCTTGTTTTTAAGTGTCTCAAAATAAATGGGATAGGATCCTTTGTCCAGAATATTTTTGTCATTACAATGCTGATTGTCGATGCTGAAAAGATTCTTGCAGGTAATTAAATCTTTATGGTACTTCCAGAAACTTACTCTGTTAGTTTTGGTAACGGTGGCGGCTTCTTTTATGATATAATCTATAACCGTGTTTAAATTATTGTATTTACTAAAGTCAGTAGTTGATAATTTGTTAGTAGAATTGTTGTAGGACTCAATTTTCTTGAGACGTTTCTTTTTCTCGTTTTCGATATTTCGGATATCAGTAATATCACGAGCTATTCCGGCAAAACCAATTGTTTGTCCAAGATCATTTTTTCGAACAATGATTTTTTGTGAAATCCATAATTTTCTTCCGTTTTTCTTTAAAATTGGAATTTCAATGGTGGGAAAATTATTTTCATTCAGTTCCAGATTCTCATAAAAATCTACGGCATTTCGCTGGTAATTTTCATGAATGAAATTAGAATAATGCTGTGAAATAATTTCATTTTCAGAATAGCCTAATATCGAAAAACCAAAGTCATTCATAAAGGTAAAGTAACCATCAGAATCAATTTCAAAAATAATATCTGTGGCAGTTTGAATAAGGTTTTTGTATTGGTCCCGAACGACAATTTGCTCTGTAACATCCTGACCAATACTAATGATTAAGCCCTGAGAAAATTTTTTATCTTTCCACTGAATGTATTTGTATTCGCCGTTTTTGCTTTTTAATTTGCGGATGTAGAGTTTATCTTCTTCGTGAGTTATGTTGCTAAGGTTATCGGGATAGTCGGTTTCGTTAGTTAATTCCCAAAATTTAGAACCCATAACTTCGTCTGGAAGATATCCTAGTATAGAAGTGATAGTTTCACTGCAAAACAAAACTTCATTTTTATCGTTTGTGGCAATTGTCAGTGAATTCCCTTTGTGTACAATTTCATTGGTGAATCTGAAATTATCACTGTTATTCAGTAAAACAGCATATTTGACCTGATTAAGAATGAAAATCAGGATGCAGTAATTGATTAACAAAATGGAGGATTTTATTGGAACCAATTGATAAATAATAGTAGCAATAAGAAATGTAAAAACTAACGCAATATAAAGCCAGTATAATTTTATGGGTTTTAAGATGCTGTAAGAGAAGTAAAAGGAAATTAGAAAAACAATTAGAGGAATAATATCATCTTCGTGGTAAATGATATTGTGCCCAAGATAAAAAACGTAAATAAAGAAAAAAGAAATGAATATGGATTGAACCCGCTCCCGTAAAAACTGAATTTTGTCGATTATAACGTAAACTAGAAGCACGGAGAAACCAATACATAGATTTACGACGAGTAAGCTTTTGGGTCTTATTTTAAAAATTTCATTGATAATTTCGATTACAATTACCGCAATACCAAAGAACAATATGTAGAGTTGATACTCTTTGTTTAGGGTTTCTGTTTCTGGTTTTTTTTCGATGAAGTAACCAATTCTGGCTTTGATCCGAAAAAATTGATACACAAGAAGTGCCAGGAAAGCAAATAGAGATAATCCTAACATGATGAGCTTAGGATTGTTGTAAAATATAATATCGGAATTAAGTACATACCACTTCGTAATAATTGATTTCAGGGCACTACCAAGTATGGCAAGTCCTGAGATCAACGAATTGAAGAGACTATAGTTTGCTACCATAGAATTCGGGGGTATGTTTGGTTTAGTAAATAGCTTTTGAAAATTTCATCAGAGTAGGTTAGGCTCTTTTTTGAAGGAATTTTCTATTTTTTTAAAAATCAGACTGACCGATAGAGTCAATAGGATCTTGTTTATCAATATTAAAAATGGAACAATATATTGCATAAGTCATGGAATAACTAAACGGAATGGTAAAAAGTACTCCAATACAAAATGCACAGAAACCAACCAGTATGGCTCCAAGAATAGTGATTATCAGCCCTATTAATACCAGAGGTTGTTTCGTTATTATGATGAAACTGGATTTGATGGCTTCAATCGCTTTTAAATTTCCAAATACGATAAGCGGAATGGTTAAAAACGTGAAAAAGGAAAGGAGCAGTGAAAAGACAAAGCCTACTGCATTTAATTTTAAAATTTCCAGCAAGGTTGTGATGATAACACTAAACAATGAAATTAGAAAGGTGGCCAGAAAAATTTGTGAAAAATGACTGGTTTTGTAATAGGAGAAGATGGTTGAGACATTGAACTCCTCATCTCTTTCTGCACAATCGGCCATTTTTAAAAATCCGGCTGTAAAAGGACTTATTATTGCCGATGTAAATGCCGTTCCAACAATATAAAGGAGCAATTGAATTTGCGATAGATTTTGGGGCTGAATGTTAAGGAAATTTGCATTCGTTAATTTGTCGATACCAAAAGCTGTAGCGAGTACTAAATAAACAATAGCTCCAAAAAATACTGAAAAAACCAGTAGCATTAATCCGGCGTAAACAGCTATTTTTTTATAATTTTCAAATGCATGATTGAAAACAGTTGAAAAATCTAAGGTATAACCATGATTTTTAATGTCTTTGATCTGATCGGATGTAGATTTCATTTTAACTGGGTAGAATTATTTTATATCGCCGAAATTTTAGATGATTATTTGAGGCGTAAATATAATATTTTAAATCAATTCCTTATAAAAATCTGCAAAACATTACGAAATTGTTTTTAATCATCACAACCAGTTTAGTAACCGTTTCAATGATATTAGTTTGTCTTTGTAAGGAGCATAGCGCATAGGTAAATCAAGCCAGTTTGCTTTTTTTACGACAGCTTTGTGATGCGAAAAAACATCAAAGCTAAGCTGACCGTGATAAGCGCCAATACCACTGTGACCAACTCCTCCAAACGGTAGCCTTTTATTTGAGAAATGAACCACTGTGTCGTTGATACAACCTCCTCCGAAAGAATGGGAGGTAATTAGTTTTTTTGCAAAATATTTATTCTCACTGAAAACATAAAACGCAAGAGGTTTTTCGTAACGACTGACTACATTATGAATATCGGCCTCTGTTTCGTAAGTTAAGATGGGTAGTAGCGGACCAAATATTTCTTCTTTCATGATTGGACTGTCCAAGGCAGGTTCTTCTATTAGGGTGGGAGAGATGTAGTTGTTTTCCGCATCCGTTTCTCCTCCAAAAATAACTTTTTCACGTTCGATCATGCTGTCCAGACGCACCCAGTTTTTGGTATTGATGATTCGGGCAAAATCGGGAGATTTCTCTATTTTTTTACCGTAGGCCTTTAGAATTTCTTCTATTAAAAAAGAAATAAAATTGACTTTCATGTTTTTTTGAATCAAAATGTAGTCCGGAGCAATGCAGGTCTGACCGGCATTAATGAATTTTCCCCAGACGATTCTTTTTGCAGCCAGTTTTAAATTGGCCGTTTCATCTATAATGCAAGGATTTTTCCCTCCTAATTCTAAAGTTATGGGAGTTAAATTTTCGGCAGCGGCTTTGGCGACAATTTTACCAACAGCAACACTTCCTGTAAAGAAAATATAATCCCAGCGTTGTGCGAGTAATTTGTTGGAAACTTCTACACCGCCTTCAAAAACTTCAACGTGACTCACGTGAAATGTTTTTTCAATAATTTTAGCAATTACGGCTGAAGTATGGGGAGTAAGTTCTGAAGGTTTTAAAACAACCCTGTTTCCGGCTGCTACGGCCGAAATTAAAGGGCATAAAGCCAGTTGAAATGGATAATTCCAGGGAGCAATCACTAGAACGTTTCCGTAAGGTTCTTTAAAAATATAATCGGTAGAAGGGAAATTAAGAAGGGAAGGTAAAACGCGTTTTCGTCCAGCCCATTTATGGATGTTTCTGATTGTATCTTTCAGATCTGAAATCACATAATTGGTCTCGGTTAAAACAGCTTCAAATTCGGGCTTTTTAAAATCATCGTACAAAGCTTTTACAATTAGATCCTCGCTTTTTTGAATGTTGTACAATAATTTTTTTAACGTTTCTTTCCTGTATGCGATGTCGTTTTTATAGTCCATAATTTATAATCCGATTGATTTTTTGCCAATGCAAGTTAATCGATAAAACTTAGAATTTTAACAATTAAATCATAAAATCATAAGGCATTCCAAATTGTCTCGTCGGGAGTAGGGGCGATGATCGTGATATTTTCTTTAGAAACCGGATGCACAAAAACTAATTTTCGGGCATGAAGATGAATTCCGCCGTCGGGATTACTTCGGTCAAAACCATACTTTAAATCCCCCTTTATAGGAGAACCAATCGCAGCTAACTGAGCACGAATCTGATGATGACGACCAGTATGCAAATTGATTTCGAGCGCCACATAATTCTGGAGTTCTTTAAAAACAGTATAATCTAAACTAGCTAACTTACTGTCCGGAACTTCTTTTAAATGAGCTTTAGAAGTATTGTTTTTTTCGTTTCTTTTCAGATAGTGAACTAATTTGGCTTTTGTTTCCTGAGGTTTATTTTTAACAACTGCCCAATACGTTTTTTGAGTCTCACGGTTGCTAAACATTTCGTTCATACGCGACAATGCCTTACTGGTTCGGGCAAAAACCACAATTCCTGTTGTAGGCCTGTCCAAACGGTGAATTACCCCCAGAAAAACATCTCCGGGTTTATTGTATTTGTCTTTTATATATTCTTTTACAATATCTGATAAAGGTTTATCGCCCGTTTTGTCGCCTTGTACAATATCACCCACACGCTTGTTGATGACAATGATATGGTTGTCTTCGTGCAGGATTTGGAGGTTGTTTTTATTGGAAAGAATTTTCATTTTTAGACTGTGGGTAATTTTTGATTTTAGATTCAAACCTGTAGCATTTAAATCTTTCCCAAAGACGCAGAGTCACAAAGTTTAAATTTGATTCTTCGTGACTTTGCGTCTTTGTAAGAAATAATTATAATAGCTTATTTAGTGGAACTAAGAAACCTTTGAACCTTTGCCGCTTTGCATCTTTGAGCCTTTTAAAGAAAAATCTTAGAACCTTAGCAACTCAGAGCCTTAGCACCTTTTAAAAAAAATTAATATTGTTCTCTCTCGTTAGGAAAATCCGCAGATTTTACATCGGCAGCATATTGACCGATTGCTTTAGTCATTTCTTCGTATAAATTTAAGTAACGACGTAAGAAACGAGGGCTGAATTCATTGTTCATTCCCAGCATGTCGTGAATTACCAGAACTTGTCCGTCTACTCCGCCTCCGGCTCCAATTCCAATTACCGGAATGGAGATGCTTTTGGCAACCTGCTCCGCTAAATGTGCGGGAATTTTTTCTAAAACAATACCAAAACAACCAATTTTCTCCAATAATTTGGCATCTTCGATTAGTTTTTCGGCTTCCTGATCTTCTTTTGCACGAACGCTGTAAGTTCCGAATTTATAGATCGATTGTGGTGTTAAACCCAAATGTCCCATTACTGGAATTCCTGCGTTTAATATTTTTTTGATAGATTCTTTAATTTCTTTTCCTCCTTCTAGTTTAACAGCATGTCCACCACTTTCTTTCATGATTCTGATAGCTGAACGCAAAGCTTCTTTTGGATCCGACTGGTAACTTCCAAAAGGTAAATCTACTACTACTAAGGCCCTGTCTACAGCACGAACTACAGAGGAGGCGTGATAAATCATTTGATCTAAAGTAATAGGCAATGTCGTTTCGTGACCCGCCATAACGTTTGATGCTGAATCGCCAACCAGAATTACATCAATTCCTGCGGTGTCAACAATTTTAGCCATTGTGTAATCGTAAGCCGTAAGCATTGAGATTTTTTCTCCGTTGCTTTTCATTTCGATTAATGACTTTGTTGTGATTCTTTTATAATCTTTTTTTGCTACTGACATTTTTGAGTTTTTTTGAATGTGTAAAAGTATTGAATAATTATAGATTGAAATCAGCAATAGATGATTATTTCAATGGTAAATAACTTTCCATCTTTGAATTCAATTCTAAATTCGCTGTCTTCCACCTGGATAGAATACAAATGCGGACTTTTTATGGAAGCTCCGATATAAGTTCCATATTTTTCGATAAATGCTTTTTCGGATAAGGTGTGGTCTAAAGAGGCCGTTGGGCTAAAAACAAGTTTGTTGTTTGCATTGATAAAAACCTTGGTGATTTCGGCCTTATTTTGTTTTTCGTCTACAGAAGCTTCAAAATCTGGATAATAATAAAAAAGCTCACTCAGGTAAATGCCACATTCATCGCTTACCGTTCCTTTTTTGGGCGGTTTTCCAAATGCTTTTACTAAATCTTTTTGCGAGAAGTAGAGTGATTTTGTTTTTATTCCGTTCAAAACAAATTCGGCTTTTTTGCTGAAAGCTGTAATTTCTTCCGGTGTCTTGTGTTTGGCAAGTCCTTTGGTAATCGCGATATTCAGTTCGGTATCAGCAAGAAGTTTAGGGTCGTTGAGTTGTTTTACAACTTCATAATATCTTTGATAAGCAAGAGCCAGTGTAGTATTGTCACTGTTCCAAGCTAATTCTATAATTCTTTCACCAATCGTTTTTCGCTCTGTAATTGCATTGACATTCAGTTTGTCAAATTCTTTTAGTAAAGAATTAAAATCAGGTCTTTTTCCTAGGAACTTTCTAAGTGTATATTTTGCATACTTATTGTCGATTTGGCCTTGTATGTTCACCCATTCGTCTTGGTTTTTAGGAAGATAATTAACCGCTACAGGATCTCCGGTGAATAAGACTTCTCTGATTTTTGAATTTTTGTCAGGAAGAGCTCTTGCTTTTAAACCGGCTACTAAAACAAAAAGATGATTGCTGCCATAGTAATTGTCGTTGCCTTCAATAATTGGGTTTTCAGGGTCTTTTATTTTGACATCTTTTGCGTTTAATCTGGTCGCAATAAATTTTTCAGGAACATAACCTTCGGAGAAATTATCGGATCTTACTTTGTACCATCCATTTTTATTTTCCGAAAGTAACTGAATCTCTGCTCCATATTTAAAATAACCTAGAAAATCACCAGTTTCATTGGTTGTAGTATACAAACGTGTATCTGAATTAAGGAAATAACGTTCCTGTGAATGAATGAAAACAGAGCAAAATAGTATTGCTATAAGTAAGAAGTGCTTTTTCATGAAGTTCACTTTAGATTTTTGCCACGAATTCCACAAATTTCCCGGATTCGCATTAATTAGTGTTTAACTTATGCTTATTAAAATTCGGGAAATTTGTGTAATTAGTGGCAACTAATTAAGATTTAGCAATCTGCCATGTTTACGGCAATTGCTAATCCGCCTTCAGAGGTTTCTTTGTATTTGGAATTCATGTCTTTTGCCGTTTGCCACATGGTATTGATGACTTTGTCTAAAGGCACTTTTGCGTTTTTAGAATCAGTTTCGAGAGCCAGTTCGGCAGCATTAATAGCTTTTATGGCGCCCATCGTATTTCTTTCAATACACGGAATCTGAACCAAACCGCCAATTGGGTCACAGGTTAACCCTAAGTGATGTTCCATAGCAATTTCGGCAGCCATTAAAACCTGAGCAGGAGATCCGCCCATTAATTCGCAAAGTGCTGCTGCGGCCATTGATGATGAAACGCCAATCTCTGCCTGACAGCCTCCCATTGCTGCAGATATAGTTGATCCTTTTTTGAAAATACTTCCAATTTCTCCGGCAACCATTAGGAATTGTTTGATTTCTTTTTCGCCTGCATCATGGTTTTCAATTACCAGATAATACATTAAAACAGCCGGAATTACACCAGCGCTTCCGTTTGTTGGCGCAGTAACTACGCGGCCTAAAGAAGCATTTACTTCATTCACGGCAAGTGCAAAACAGCTTACCCATTTTAGGATCTGACGAAATTTAACTTCGGTTTTTCTAATTTCTTCCAGCCACGTTTGCGGGTTCGAATAATTGGATAAACCTATTAGATTTTGGTGCATATCAAAGGCTCTTCTGCGAACGTTTAATCCGCCCGGGAGAATTCCTCCAGTATGACAGCCAATATACATACATTCTAACATCGTGTTCCAAATGCGCATTAATTCAGAGTGAATTTCTGCTTCCGGACGCATCGATTTTTCATTTTCATAAACAATTTCCGAAATAGATTTGTTCTCTGAAACGGTATAGTTTAAAAGTTCGACTGCATTTTGAATCGGGAATGGGAAGGCACATTTAATAACTTCCTTGATTTTAGCATTCGTACGTTCTTCTTTAACAACAAAACCTCCTCCAATCGAATAAAAAGTAGATTCGTATTCCGAATCGTCGGCTTTATAGGCCGTAAATTTTAATCCGTTGGCATGAAAAGGAAGGAAGTCTTTATTAAAAACAATATCCTGAAGAAAGTAGAATGGAACTTTATATTCATTCGCCAGAATGATTTCGTTTTGTTCTTCGATGTTTTTAATAATTCCTGCAATATTTTCCACCGGAATATACTCGGGGTCTTGCCCGCTTAATCCCAGCATCACCGATAAATCGGTGGCATGACCTTTTCCGGTTAAGGAAAGTGATCCGTATAAATCGACTTTTACACGTTTAATCTGGTCTAAAATTGATTCGTCTTTCAGCTCTTCCAAAAAACGTTCAGCGGCTCTCCATGGCCCTAAAGTGTGTGAACTTGAGGGACCAACGCCAATTTTAAGCATATCAAAAACAGAGATACATTCTTCCATTGTGCAATTTTTATTAAGACAAAGATAATTGAATAATGCAAAGTCGTTTAATTTTCTATTGTTAATGTTGCAGTTTTGTTAAAATAAATATTAAATATTAATAATTTGGCAACGAAACAAAATTAATTACGTAATATCCCATTTTCATAGAAAGTTCGTGTTTTTTTTAGGTATTTTTGTAATGAAACAATCACTAAAGAAGCCGTTTTTAGAGCTTTTAGAAGAATCGGCAAATAATAACTTCTGAGATTTTATTGTAGTTTTAGCTTTTTTTTTGCGAAAAATTAAATAGAGTATAAAGAAGATAAAATTACATTATGATAGAATTTTTCAGGCATTTTTTACAAGAATTCGAATTACCACTTAGCAATCCAGTATTGATTTTTTCTTTGATACTTTTTATTATTCTGTTGTCACCTATTTTACTAAAAAAAATAAACATCCCCGGGATTATTGGACTTATAATTTCAGGAGTAATTATTGGGCCTCACGGATTGAATATTCTGGCAAAAAACTCGGCTGTTGATTTGTTTTCTACTATCGGACTTTTGTATATCATGTTTATTGCCGGTCTTGAATTGGACATGAATGAGTTTAAAGCAAATAGAAATAAGAGTTTATTATTTGGCTTTTTTACCTTCATTTTTCCGTTAACGATTGGGTTTCCAGTCTGTTTTTATCTGCTGAATTACGATTTTAACGCAAGTTTTTTAACAGCAAGTATGTTTGCCACGCATACTCTGGTAGCGTATCCGATTGTGAGCAAGCTGGGAATCGCAAAAAATCAGGCCGTGGCCATAACGGTTGGAGGAACTATTTTGACAGATACTGCTGTTTTGATTATTTTGGCGGTGATTATGGGAAGCAGTCAGGGAAATTTAAATCAGGCTTTCTGGATTAAACTAACGGTTTCATTAGCCATTTTTTCGGCCATTATGTTTTTGGTGATTCCGAGAATAGCAAAATGGTTTTTCAAGAAATTAGAAAGCGAAAAACATGCTCATTACATTTTTGTACTTTCAGTGGTGTTTTTTGCGGCATTTCTGGCAGAAGTAGCAGGGGTAGAACCTATTATTGGTGCATTCGTTGCGGGTCTGGCATTAAATCCATTAATTCCGCATTCGTCAGCTTTAATGAATAGAATTGAGTTTATTGGAAATTCATTGTTCATTCCGTTTTTCCTGATTTCAGTGGGGATGCTTGTAGACATAAGTGTGATCCTGAGTGGGCCAACTGCTTTGATCGTGGCCGCAACATTAAGCGTTGTCGCCATTTTTGGAAAATGGATCGCTGCCTTTTTTACTCAAATCGTTTTTAGATATACAAAAACAGAAAGACAGCTTATTTTTGGATTGAGCAGTGCGCACGCTGCGGCAACACTGGCTGTTATTCTGGTAGGATTTAAGGCAAAGATATTAGATGAAAACATTCTGAACGGGACTATTATTTTAATTCTGATAACTTGTATTGTAGCCTCTTTTGCAACTGAGAAAGCGGCTAAAAAGATTGCTATCTGCGAAGAAGAAGTTTCAAGTGAAGATGCCAATGGCGATCAGATTTTAGACGAGCATATCTTAATTCCGTTAGCCAAAACTTCGGCTACAGCCAGTTTATTGGATTTTGCACTTTTGATAAAAGATAAAAAATCATCCAATCCGGTGACCTTGTTAACAATTGTTCCGAATAATGATCAGGCGGAAATTAATATTTTAAATTACCGAAAAGCGGTAGATAAATTCGTAATTCAGGGCTCGGCTTCCGAAGTAAAAATTAATACCATTGCCCGAATAGATCATAATCCGGCAAGTGGAATTGCAAGAACCTCTAAAGAAATTATGTCGGATATCGTGATTGTAGGCTGGCCAAAAAAAACTGGGTTTCTGGATAAAATTTTCGGGGAAAATGTAGATTCGATTATCAATAATGTCGATAAATGTTTGTTTATCTGCAGGTTTCAAAAGACTTTTATTGAGGAAAAAAGATTGGTTTTCATTTGTCCGCCTTTCTCTGAAAGAGGGGTTGGGTTTCACTTATTGTTGCAAAAAATCTGTAGATTATCACAAGAATTAAGTATTCCAATTGTGATTTATTCTGAATATAAAACGCATCAGGCTATTTTACAGATTGCAGGCAAATTGAAGTTAAATGCCAAATTAGGATTTAAAAGTATTTTGAACTGGGAAGATTTTGAATCGATTTCGGACGAAATTAAACCAACCGATTTGATTGTTTTCAATTTGTCCAGAAAAGGATCTGTTTCGTACCAGTCGATTTTTGATAAGCTACCACAGAAATTCGAAAAATCATTCGACAATAACAATTTGATTTTAGTTTATGCGCAAGACGATCGTAAAGAGACTGCCATGGATGCCTACGAGGATTTTACGGCGACACCATTAACAAAAGGTCTTGAAGCCATTGAGCAAATTGGTCGTGGTCTGGGGAATATTTTGAAGAAAGGATAAGAGATAAAGTAAGTATATAGCTATTGAGGAGATGACACAAAAACTGTTAATGAGTACTGTGATTTTGATCACTTTTTTCGCGGGTGCACAAAACAAAATGAAAAGTGCAGAAGAACTTATAGATAAAAAAGAACCCGGCTGGACAATGGTAGAAGCAGGGATTAAAAAGGCAAAAAATAAAGTAGAGATTTTACCTGTCGATGCTTTAAAAGCAAAGGAAGCCTTGTATAAAACGCAGGTGACCACACATTCGCCAATGGGGGCAATTGTTTTTATGACGGGCGGACTTTTAATCGATGACGGCTGGATTCGGATTTTGGGATCAGGAAGTTCTAAATTTAATCGCACACTACCGGATTGGAACAAAGGAAAGTCATTTAAAGAGTTTGGCGAGAAACCCGGTTTTTTGTTAATTGCAGATGATGCAATAGGAGGCTTTTATTTGTTGAATAGTGGCGGGCTGGGAAGCGATTTAGGTAAGATTTATTATTTTTCTCCGGATAGTCTCGAATATGAGCAGTTGGACGTTACTTACTCAGAGTTTTTAGAATTCTGTTTTAATAATGACCTGGATAAGTTTTATGAAGGAAGCAGATGGAAAGGATGGAGAGAAGAAGTTTCAAAAATAAAAGGAGACGATGTTTTTAACTTTTACCCGTTTCTGTGGACCAATGCAGGAAGTGATATCAATAAAAATTCACGTAAGGTAATTTCAATTCAGGAACAATATGGGTTAAATCTGGATTTGCGCAAACAACTCGGTTTTGACAAATAGAGACCTGTTTTAGACTGGTGAATAATTTCAAATTCATTATAATAAATCCTTCTCGATTTATTATAATAATATAGATTTTTAAAAGAGAATTTGGCTTATGGAAGACTTAGAAGAAATAATTGCAAAATATAGTTTTCCGAAGAGAAGTATAAATAGTCATGTTAAAATCGATGATGTTGAATTTTATGCCAATTTGAAACTTCCGGAAGATTATGTTTTTTATCTTAAAAACTATTTTGGGATTGATCAATTTATTGGCGTAGAATTTATAAATCTGTGGAGTTTAGAAGAAATTATCGAAACCAATAAAGGTTACCATATAATTGAAAAAATGACCAGAACTATTGGAATTGGTTCAAATGGAAGCGGAGAGTTTATTGGGATTGAAATAGATCAATTTGGTAATACAAAAATAATTCTTTCGCCTTTTGTGGATTTGAACAGTAAATACAATACTGAAATTGGGAAATCATTTACAGACTTTCTCATCCGGTTGGATAATAGAATCGAATGGTTTTCTTAAATTTATTTCGTCAAAAATTATAACTTCATTTATAAAATTTAGGACAATGAATCACAAAGCAACATCTATTCGGCCTTTTATTGGTGCCAAAGATTTTGAAATTTCCAGAAGTTTCTATCGGGATTTAGGTTTTGAAGAAGGTGTTTTAGATCCGAAGTTTTCTGTTTTCAAAACTGGCGATTTAGCCTTTTATCTGCAGGATTACTATGATAAAAGCTGGAATGAAAACACTATGATTTTTTTGGAAGTTGAAGATGTTGATTATTATTACAATCAGCTTTTAGCACTTAATCTAACCAAAAAATACGGAGTAAAATTAACACCCACGGTTCATTTAGACTGGGGAAGCGAATGTTTTTTACATGATCCTTCGGGCGTTTTGTGGCATTTCGGGAAGTTTAATAAGTAAAATAAAATCTGTTACGTTTGTACGGCGTTATTTCTTTTTTGTTTTTTCGAGATTTTCTCTCACTCTGAATTTTACAATTTTCGCAATTAGATCATAAGGCACAGGTTCGTTTAAAGGAAATTGCACAGAACCTTTTCCGGATTTGTATTTGGACAGTTCTTCTTTAAAAGCATCATGTCCGCTCGGTAAAGCATAAAGCCCAATATGATTTTTGAAAGCAGCAAAATAAACTACGATTCCGTTTTGCTCAAAAGCCGGCATTGCATAACTGATTTTTTCTTTGGCATCCGGAGCGGCTTTCTGAATCGTTATTCGAATTTTTTCCAGAATCTCCTGTACGTCGTTTGGAAAACTGCCAATATATGCATTAATGTTTTCGGGTTTCTTTGTTTCCATAGGGACGTGTTTATTGTTTCATGTTTCAAGTTTCAGGTTTTGGAATTTGAGTTTTGAGTTTTGAGTTTTGAAATTTTATTCTTGCCTTTACTCCAGCCCTTTCGGGAATCTGTCCAAAACTAAATTCAGTTGAATATTATGTTCTAAATAGGCTTTTGCGCCGGCAAGAACTAATGTAAAATCTTCGGTTGAATTTCGAACCTGATCGATGATTTTATCAGTATCTCCTTTTAAACCTGAATTTGTAATACTAACAAAGGTCTCATTTTCGTTTAACGAATTAAATATCCATTCGACGGTTGTTGTTTCGTTAGCATTTCCCCATTCGATTACGATTTTTTTATTCTCCTCTAAAACATGAGTGGTTACGGTTAGTGAAAAATCATACATTTCCCATGTCCATTCGGTTGTGGTGTCCTGCACTAGTTTTCCGGAGCCTTTTGTAAACCAAAATTTACTGGTAATTTCCGGATCGGTAAAAGCCTGAAAAACTTCTGAGACAGGCTTTTTAATCAGCATTTCGGCTTTTGCAAAGTGGTTGTTTTCTGTTTTCATTTTTTTGTGAGATGTTAGATGTGAAATGAGTCTTGCGAAAGCTGAAATTTAGAACTTCCAATTTCATTTTTCCCCGACTTCTAATTTATAAAATTTATGGTTTTGTTTGTCGTTAACGAACTGTATTGTTTTTTAGTAAACAGCTAATGATCAAAAGTGAAAAAGAAATTAAGGAAGCAATGATCCGGATCAGGTGGAGATTGTTCCATTTTGCTTCAAATTTACTTCTTAAAATGGCCGCCTGCTCGATTGAAATATGAAGCAGATCTGTTTTATCAAGAATTTTATTAAGTGGGACGTTTCCTATAATGGTAACCAGAATAACACCGGCAAGATAGATAATTGCAGCTGTCATCGTCAGTTTTAAAAGAATAGTATCTGATTTATGACCATAAGCGGTTGCAAAAGAAAACAATAATGGACCAAAAAGGACCAGAAAAAATAAAGGATTTTGGATAGCACGATTCATGTTCTGAAAAGCCCTGAGATAACCGATGTCATCAAGTTTTCCAATTCCCGGCGTCACAGCGTTGCCCCAGGTAAATAATATACCGGCTAGCAAACCTGTAAATAATGTCGCCAGTAGTAGTGTAATTGTTTTAGTATCTACAATAAAAGTATCCATAATTTTGTGTTTTAGTTCATACTGTAAAATTAGAAATATTGATTATCTGATACTTGTTCGAAAAGCACTATGATTTGTCTGAAAAGTTTTTTTTGAAATATTCTTCAGGTTCTTTTTGAGGTAAGAAAAATTAAATCGCTAGGATTGCGTTTTATCAATCCATTTTCCGGTGGTCGGCGGGACGTAATTTTTCATTTGAGTTAATAAATCCTCGATGTTATCGCTTACCAAAAGCATTTGCTGATTGACTTCTTTTAGCAAACCTTTCTCTACCATGACTTTTGTTAATTCAATCAGTGAATCATAAAAGCCATTGATGTTCAGGATGGCGATAGGTTTTTTGTGTAAACCTAATTGTCCCCAGGTAAGCATTTCAAAAAGCTCCTCTAGGGTTCCAAAGCCACCCGGTAATGCAATGACACCGTCACATAAATCATTCATTTTGGTCTTTCTCTCGTGCATGCTTTCTACCACAATTAGTTCGGTTAAACCTAAATGTGCAATTTCTTTCGATCTTAAAAAATTAGGCAGAACACCGATTGCTTTTCCGCCTTCGCTTAAAACGCCATCGGCCACAGCTCCCATTAGCCCTACATTTGCTCCTCCGTAAACCAGTTCTAAATTTTGTTTGGCTAAAATTTTTCCTAGTAGGTTTGCTTGCTCTTTGTAAATTTCATCGGTTCCAAAACTCGAACCGCAGAATACAGTTATTCTTTTCATTATTTTTTTATTTCGTAGACAAAATTATGACGGGATGGCTCATTATAATAGGCGACTTCTAGTTCTTCTACTTTTACGGCACCAAGTTTTTCTATGGCTTTTTGCGAACGGTAATTTTCTGCTCCAATATGAAACTGAACTTTGTCAACTGCTTTAAAAGCATAATCCAGCATCATTTTCTTCACCTGCGTATTAAATCCGGTACCCCAGAATTTTCTTCCGTAAAAAGTATAGCCAATAAAAACAGTTTTATTTTGGGGGTCGTACTCATAAAATCGGGTACTTCCGGCTATTTCGCCTGTAGTTTTATCTACTATAAGAAAAGCGCCTTTGCTTTCCATGGCACCTTCAAAGAAATTTTGAAAGACTTCTTTTTCGTAGCGGTTTTTATTTGGATGCTGTTCCCAAATCAAAGGATCTGAAGCAACTTGATATAGTTTTTCAAAATCATTTTCCTGCAGCGGAATTAATTGGGTCAAATCATCTTCTAAAATTTCGGGCTGTAGGTTTAAAAGAGCAGTATTCATTTTTGAGTTGTTTTTTGAGTTACATAATAGTTTTTAGGAAAGAAGCAGTAAACGAAAGCCGAATACGGGCAATTCTCCCTGCATAAAGTCTAAATCTTCAGATCTTGTGAAGCCTAGTTTCTCGTACATTTCCCAGGCTGTTTTCATGGCTAAAGTCGAGTGAATGATCACTTGCTCTCGTTTGTCAGAAGCTGCTTTCTTAATGCATTCCTGAGTTAAAAGTTTACCAATACCTTTCCCTCTTGCAGCGGTAGCAACACCCAATAATCGAAATCCGGCTGAGTTTTGTTCCTGAGTAGCAATTCCGCCCGAGCCATAGTATTGCATGTCGTTAAAATAAACTACTGCACCGACGAGGGCATTGTTTTCATCAGTCGCAACTAAAAGTTCTGTTTGTGGGTAATTGGTAAAATCGCCAATATTGCCCAGCATTTTATAATAGTTGGGCTGCTCATTTTCTTTTGGAAAACCTTCTAATTGCGAATAAACGCTGATGAGTAATTTTCCAATTTCTTCAAACTCTGAAGGAAAAGCATTTCGTACGATATAAACTGAAGAAGTCATTTTTTTATTGTATTAATTGTAAGGACAGGTTTATTTTATGCTTTTCCACCATTGCTGAAAAGGTTGTTTTTCATTTTTTAGTTCAACAATTTCTCCAATCATTGGAGTGATTAACGGAATTGGATTCTCAGATAAATCATTTAATTCAGTCACTTTTTTCAAAGGTTCATCCCAGGAATGAAGAGCCAGTGAGAATTTGGACGAATGAACCGGAAATACTCTTTTTGCATTTAGATCTTGCATGGCCTGGATTACATCTTCGGGTAAATTATGAATGTATTTCCATGCAGGATTATACTGACCGTTGTCGATAAGCGCAATGTCGAAAGGGCCAAATTGAGTCCCAATTTCTTTAAAGTGCGTATCATAACCACTGTCGCCGCCCAAATACATTTTAAAGTCTCTGGTCTCTAAAACAAACGAGCTCCAAAGTGTGTTACAGCGCTTGAAACTCCTGCCTGAAAAATGTCTTGAAGGAGTAGTGTAAAGCGTTAAATTCTGATCGAGTTCTATTTTTTCAAACCAGTCTTTCTCGATGATGTTTTCATTTGCAAATCCCCAAAATTCAAAGTGAGATCCCACACCAAGGGAACAAATTACTTTTCTGGTCTTTGGTTTTAATTGCATGATGGTTTCATAATCCAGATGGTCGTAATGATCGTGTGTGATCAGTAAATAATCAATTTCGGGAAGATCCTCCACGGTGTAAATATCGGTTCCTTTAAATGCTCTTGTGGTACCCGGAATAGGGGAGGCATTGCCACTGAAGACAGGGGCGATTAAAAAACGTTTTCCTTCAAGCTGAATAAAATAGGAAGAATGCCCAAACCAAATTAGCGCATCTTCTTCAGGAGCTAATGCTAATAAATTGGTTTTGACTGATGGGATGAAGTCGGATGGGATCTTTCGGTCTACTTTCTTGAAGAAAAAATCATAAAGTACTTTAGAGTATCCATAACCTTCTGCAAGTTCCGGTGTAAAGTTCTGATTTTCGAATTTACCATTTTTAAATTGAGGTGATTTCTGAATCAGAGCCAGTCTCTCTCCTGAAGGAGCTTTACCAAATTTTGGGTGCTGTAGAAAAAAGTAAATTGCAATGCCTAAGACAAGAAGTATAATAAGTAAGGGTGTGATCATTTTTATTGTGGTGGATAAAGTTTTTGTGTCAGTTCAAGCGATATCGCAATCATTTTTTTAACAATTTCGAGATCAACATCGCTTAGTTTTTTGATATAAATACAGGCTTTTGCTGACTTGTGTTTTCCTAATTTTGAAAGAAGCTCTTCTCTTTTTTCGTGCGGAAGATAAACATAAAGCGATATAGCAGCTTTTCTTGGTGAGAAACCAGCAAGAGGAGCATCGCCTTCGTGTCCGCTGTCATATTTGTAGTGATAGCTGCCAAATCCAATGATGCTTGGTCCCCACATTTTAGCTTCAAAGCCACTTATATTCTGCATGATTTTAATGAGTTCAAAAGCATCATTTCTTTTAACTTCGTCATCAATCGCATTTATAAAATCAATGACACTGTTTTCCGTTGCTGTAGTTTTATTTTTTGCCATTTTTTATCAATTTAACAAATTACTTTTAAGTACTATATTCTTGATTTTAAATTCAGAAGCATAAAATAGATCAGGCTCTGTATTCATCTGATTTTCTAAGATAATCAAACTCACATCACTTTGAGGGAAATACAAATTTACAGAAGAAAAACCATCTCCCAGGCCCGTGTGACCAATATATTTTATAGCCTCCTTTTCGATAATTCGAATTCCGTAACCGTAACCTTCTTTTTCTTTTCCGAAGAAATTATGCTGCGAAGTAATCTTTGAAGTGATCATTAATTGATAGGTTTCCGGTTTTAGAATTTTTCCTTTATGAAGGTTTTCGTTCCAGGTTACCAGATCGTTTACAGTTGAGATGATCCCATCAGCACCTAGGGTTTCAGGAGTGATTTTTGAGTTTTTCATCCGTTCAAAAACACCGTTTTTATTGGTGTATCCTGACACTATATTCTGTTTTTTAGTAGTATCATAGGCAAAAGTGTTTTTCATGTTTAGTTTTCTGAAAAGTAAATTCGCGTTTTCTGAATAGCTTTTTTTAGTAGTGTTTGTTACAATTTTGCCAAGCAGACTAAAACTGAGATCTCCATACTTGAAATCGGTTCCGGGCATAAAAGCCAGAGTTTTTTGCAAATTTGTAATTCCGTGGCTGTGGTTTAAAAGCTGCTGAACTGTTATGGAGTCGGCCCAGGATTGGGTTAAATCCGGTAGATATTTTTTGATTGGGGCATTTAGGTTTATTTTTCCTTTTTCAACTTCCAGTAAAATTAAAACAGCAGTGATTTGTTTACCGTTTGACATAATCTCAAATGGACTGTCAATTTTTAATGGTTTTTTGTTTTCAAAATTACTGAAACCCCGGACTTTCGAATATATTGTTTTTCCTTTTTTTGAAATCAAAATAGTACCATTAAAAACAGGAGAAGTATTTTTAAGTAGACTATCAATTTTAGTAGTAAGATTGTCTTTTTTCTGTGCAGATAGATTATAGTTTGCAAATAGGAATAGGATTGATAGTATGGAGGAAAATTTTAGAATAGCTTTCATTTGAGGTTTTATAGTGTTTTTTTAGGTCTCAGTTTTCAGTTTCGTTTTCGCGGTAGTTTCCGGTTTCAGTTGTAAACCCCTACTAAAAACTAAAACATCCCATTTTCATTAACCATTTCGTTGGGAATAGGAGACCCTAAATCCCATAGTTCCACAATTTTATTCGATTCAAACCGAAGGATGTGTACTACTGCAAAACCAATATCTGTTGGACTCTGCTTCAAATGCGAATGTACGGCAACCAGATTCTTGTCTTCCAGAATATGGTGAATGGTAAAAGTTTTATTAGGGTTTTTTCGGGTTGATTCTTCCATGGCAAGCATCAAAGTATCGGCATCTCCTTTAAAATAAGCATTGTGATGTTTAAAGTTTTCGCCGACATAAAGACGAAAAGCTTCATGCGAATGTCCGTTTGCGGCGAGTTTTAAAAAGTCGCGGGCGATTTCTTTCTTAGTCATGGTTTTAAGATTTAAAAGCTAACTAAGTTATGAAAATAACTTTCTGAAATAAAAACAATTATCAAATTATTAATGTGGGCTGTGTGGGGGAATGTCTTTAAATTTTAAGACAGTATAAAGTCTACAATAGCTTCTGAATGTATTTTTGTGGTATCAAAAACCGGAACAGAAAAATCAGACTGATTCAGCAGCAACGGAATTTCGGTACAGCCCAGAATAACGCCTTGAGCGCCTCGTGAAATAAGTTCGTTTGCTATATTGATATAGTTCTGTTTGGAGTCGGGATTAATAATTCCTCTTCCAAGTTCTTCTTTGAGAACATGCTGAATGTAATTTCGCGTTTCCTGTTTCTCGGGAATGAGTACGTTCAATCCAAAACTTTTCAGACGGTCTTTATAAAAATCCATTTCCATCGAAAACGAGGTTCCCAAAAGTCCAATTGTTGTGAGTTTTTCTTTTGTTATGACTCTTGCAGTTTCAGTTCCGATATGAATTAGCGGCAATGCAATTTCTTTTTCAATTTCACTGGCAAACATATGTGCTGTGTTTGCACACAATACGATGGCATCAACACCACTTTTTTTCAAACTTAAGCAGGCATTTAACAGGAGTTCATAAGAATGTGCCCATGTTTTTTCCTGAACATCGCCAAAATTCAAAGAATAAATTAGGCATTCGGCAAAGTGTAGTCCGCCTAGTTTTTTGTTAACACCTTCGTTAATTAATTTGTAATAATCTATTGTAGAAACCCAGCTGATTCCGCCTACAAGGCCTATTTTTTTCATTGTTTTGAGGGGGCATTTATAAAGCATAACTTTATGATTTTGGAAGAAAAAACAAGTCTTCCTAATTAGTAAAATTGTCGGTTAAGCTGTTGTGCTTAATTGTTTTAATACATAGAAACATAGATACTGTGCGCATAAAAAGGCGTTTCACTTTATTTTAGTACACATAGTTTTCCTATGCGAAAGAAATATATTTCTCTTTGTTTTCTTTTTTTACACCTAAAAATCTATGTTTCTATGTGTTAAAATGTTTTTGTTAATGATGCTCAGCGGGTTAGATTAATCACGAAAAAATATGGGCCGAGCCTATAGCTCTTTTTTTTTATGGTGTCTATTTTCTACAACGGATTAAAATCCGTTGCTATAATATCATTCGAGCCAATGGCTCTTTTACAACTTTAACTTTTATTTTACGAAAATCGATTATACTGAACCTAACATACTTTTATTCTTCTATGCTAATTTATGTGCATCGATTATGGTTCGTTAACAACAAAAACAACCGCATAATTTAGTTCCGAAGGAACGACAAATTTTATAGCAACCGATTTTAATCCGTTGAAAAAAAAGCGTCTTCAGAATAAGTTCCAGCGGAACGATACATTTTGCTTTCTCTTTTACATCTAAAAATCTATGTTTCTATGTGTTAAAACATTTTTATGTTAGCCTTATTGGCTAATAAAAAACAGATTTTAAGATTTTTCTTTTACCACCAATTTCGTAGCCAGATAAGCTGCCGGTATATAGGCAAATAGTAAGTCTGTGATATTAAACCAAACTGGTGAAGGTAGGGAGCACACATTTATAATTCCGCCCAGTAAAAAGAAAGCGCCAATAACCAGTCCAAGTTTTGTTTTATGACTGATGGCAATTAAAGCTGTTGTTCCAGCTCCCGCAAATGTTCCGATGGCATGCGCCAGAAACGGAAACAGAAAATGTTTTGGTTCAAATAAGTGCATCGTAGCTTTTAGTCCTTCGATAGTGGTAACATCTGCGCCATTGGGAGCAGGAATGATAGAACCACTCATCAAAATGATAGCCATATTGACAATACTTCCAACAAAAAGACCAATTATAACGGCTAATGTATTTCTTAAAATAGGATTCATAGTCATAGTTTTAGTACTACGAATTTATGAAAATTATAGCTGGTATCGGAATTAAATAATGCGTCGGACTTTTATTCTCAAAGTTAAATAAGGAGAAAGGAAGAGCAGATTATGGTTTTTCAGATAGTTTTTTCTCATTTTCGGTCTGAGGCTTTCCAGTTGCGTTAGGTTCTCCTTTTCCGGTTGTAATCAGCTTAAATAAACTGTTTTCAATATAATTGGTCCAGGTACCTCTGCAAATTTCAAAACATTCATATTCCGGTACTAGACCGACATGAGTAAAACGAAGTTCTGTTTTTTCGTCCTTTTCTGAGATCTCAAAAGTAGGATAGGTCCCTGTCCATTCGGTTTCGTCTTCCGTAAATTTGAAATAGTTTTGCTCCACCAGCCAGACTATTCTCTGATTCGGAATTACTTCGATTAGTTTTACTTTACAGTGATGAATATCTTCGTAATGATAGTCAAATTCATCGTTTAGTTGAGCCGTATTACCTTCTATTTCTTCCGACCACCAGCCGCGGACATTTGTAACAGCATTAAAAACTTCTTGTGGAGACTGTTCTACTTTTATGGTTGTGGTAAAATTTGTTGCACTCATTTTGTTTGGTTTTAAAAAAGTTATAATACAAAGTTACCTTTTAAAAATCAATATGTTAGGGCTGTTAAAGGACAGGTTTTAGGGGTGAATCGGACAAGATTTTAGATTATTAGATTGTTGGATTGTGACTATGTAAATGAAACTTCAACATTGATTTGAATTCATTTTGGAACTATTTGAGAACAGTGTAGTCTTACTCAATTCTTTTGACCACATTATCAAGATCATTCACCACAAGTTTCAGAATGATTTTATGATGTGGGAAATATTTTTGCATATCATTTCTTAGTTGTACAAAAGGCTCATAGGCTGATGGATCATCTTTAATAGATCCGTTACAGGAAATGGATATTTCGTAGTTGTTATCAATTTTTTCAAGATAAACATACTTGGTTATGGTGTCATCAAAAAAAGTTGTTTTTTGAAGCGCTTCAGCAATTTTATCCGCTTCATTTTCATTAATATTGCTTTGATAGGCAATCTCGTGATTCATAATACCGTATTTTTTCGTTGACTCTGTGAGACCTCCGTTTGCTGTTTCGGTTAAAAAAGCAATACTGAATATCGCTCCAAGAAGAACTGAAATACCAATTACCGAAATTAAAATGGTCCTTGGCCAGGCAAAATGTTCACCGCCATTTTCAAGGTGTTTGCTAATTTGTTTTTCCTGATATTGTTTGGTGAAATAAGTAGCGATTCCCATATAAATTAAAGGGAAAACGATATTTGGAATCTTAGCACTGATGTGTTCCGGAATTAAGAATATCAAGGCAAAGATAAAGATAGTTGTAACTAGGGTTATAATCCAGGTTTTTTTGGCTTTCGCTGATTCACCAAAAACTTTAAAATTTTCTGCTAAAAAATAACCGGCAACCAAAGGCCCTCCCAAGAAAGTGCCCACACGAATTGCTTTGTCTGTATAGATTTTTTCTGTTGGTATTTCTTCAAAAATCGATTTTTCAATTACTGCCTCTTCCATAATATAGTATTGAGTTTTTTTATTTTAATAGTTTGTTCCAAAAGGACTAAAATACAAATTAATGTCTGATGGAAGATAATCGTTTCCTATTTTACGTATATGGAAAAACAGGAAATTATTTTTTTAAAACATAAACTTAAGTGAAATCTGTAAAAGTGTTATTTAACATATAAGACATTGATTGTTTTGTACGGAAGAAAAAGGTGTAAAAGAAGCAAACTTCTCTCATATTAATGCTATGTGGTTTATTACAAGTGTGACGCTTTTTTTTGTTTTAAATTATGTAACTAAGTGTTTAGAATAATTTTCAGCAACGATTTAAAATGATAATATTCCTGGTGATTTTAGAAAAGGGATTGAGTTAATTGTTATTTTTAACCAACTATCCAAATTTTAATCACTTATGAAGAAAGTATTCTTTGTAACAGTTCTGCTGTTAACCATTTCCTTTGCTGCTTTGGCGCAATTAAAAACACCTTCAGAATTTATTCCGAATTACGGAAAACAAATTAGTTATTACCATCAGGTAGAAGATTATTTTAATTATCTGACGGAACAATCCCAATCGATCAAAAAACAGAAGTACGGAACAACCAACGAACAGCGTGATCTGAATGTTTATTATATTTCGACACCCGAAAATTTGGCTAATCTTGAACAAATCCGAAACAACAATTTGGCGGCAATCGGATTATCGGATAAAAAAAATAGCGGAGCCGAAGATAAAATTATTGTCTGGCTGAGTTTTAATGTTCACGGAAATGAATTTGCCGGAACCGAAAGTGCCTTAACCGTGGCATACGAACTGTTGAACCCGTCAAACGAAGCTACAAAACAATGGCTCAAAAATACCATTGTTATTCTGGATCCTTGCATTAACCCCGATGGTTATTCAAGATATGGAAACTGGTTAAGAGAGATTTCAGGTAAAAAGACACATCCGGGTTTGTACGACAGAGAACATATGGAAGTCTGGCCGGGTGGAAGATACAACCACTATCTCTTTGATTTGAACCGTGATTGGGCCTGGCAAACACAAGCTGAATCGCAACAGCGTATTAAACTGTACAACCAATGGATGCCACAGGTACACACCGATGTGCATGAAATGAGCTACAATTCACCTTACTTTTTTCCTCCGGCAGCAGAACCTCTACATGAATTTATTGAGCAATATCAAAAGGATTTTTATACTGTTTTGGGTAAAAATATTTCACAGAAATTTGACAAGCAAAACTGGATGTACAATACCAGGGAGCGATTTGATTTGTTTTACCCGAGTTACGGAGATACTTATCCAACGTATAATGGTGCAGTAGGTCTAACGCTGGAACAGGGTGGAATAGGCGCGGGGCGTGAAGTAACAATGGAGAATGGTGCAAATGTTACTATAAAAGACCGATTAACGCATCATGCAACTGCAGTTTTAACAGTGGTAGAAAGTGCCGCTTCACAAAAAGACGTATTGCTCAAAGGGTTTAGAGATTTTCACATCAATGCCCGCAAAAAAGCCAAAGGTGTTTACAATACTTACGTGTTAAAAAGCAATCCTAAACTGGAGCAATTGACGGAATTACTTAAAAAAAATGATGTTGAATTTAGTTACGCTGATGCTTCCGGGAGTGCTTCCGGATTTCATTATCAGACGAAGAAGAACGAAAGCTTTAAAATCGAGTCCAACGATTTAATCATTAAGGCAGATCAGCCAAGATCTGTTTTAACTCAGGTGTTGTTTGAACCTAACCAAAAATTAAATGATAGTTTGTCGTATGATATTACGGCCTGGGCTTTGCCTTTGGCGTATGGTGTTGAAGGTTATGCGGTTAAAAATAGTCTTCAGATCAAAACAAAGAGTAAAGTGGAGACTGCAGATAAAAATATTCCTGAATCGGTATACGCCTTTTATGTTCCGTGGAATAACAGAACTTCGGCACAGGTGATTTCTTTACTGCATCAGGCGGGAATAAAAGTGCGATCGGCCATGAAAAAAGCAGTTTTCGGAACGGTCACCGTTGAACCGGGAGGATTGGTTATCAGTAGGGCAGATAATGCAAAAATTGCTGATTTTGAAAAAACGGTAAGTACTATTATTAAAATCAAAACCGATTTTAGCTTTATAACCACAGGATTTTCGACGAATTCAAAAGATATTGGAGGAGAGAATTTTACACTGCTTAAAGCACCAAAAATATTGATGTTGTCCGGAAAAGGAGTAGTTTCAACAGAGTTTGGCGCAACCTGGTTTTATCTTGATGAAACGGTCGCTTATCCGATAAGTATAGTAGAAACGGCTAATTTGAATCGGGTTAAATTGTACAACTACAATACTTTGATTTTGTCAGACGGTAGTTATGAATTGGCTGAAGATCAAAAAAAACAAATTGATGAGTGGGTAAAAAATGGCGGAAAAGTTATTGCTATGGCCAACGCAATTTCGCTATTTCAGGACCGTGACGGTTATGCTTTGAGTTTATTTGCAAGTAAAGAAGACAAAGAGAAATCGGAAAAGGAAGAAAAAGAAATCGAACTTAAAAAGCGTTTTCTGGATTTTGAAGGTTCGGAACGAAGAGGAATTTCGGGTTCGATTCCCGGAGCAATAATCGAGAATAAGCTTGACAAAACTTATCCAATGGCCTTCGGGTTAGGGAATACTTATTTCAGTCTTAAAAGTAACGAAAGATCATTCTCTTTATTGAAAAAAGCAATAAATGTTGCTTATATCCCAAAAGGTTATTTAAGTTACGGATTTGTGGGTAACGACATCCGAAAAAAACTGGACGAGACAGTAAGTTTTGCCGTAGACAAAAGGGGTGATGGATCGGTAATTTATATGATGGATAATCCGCTTTTCAGAGGCTTCTGGGAAAATGGAATTTTATTATTCAGCAATGCACTTTTTTTAGTTCAATAGAGCGAATTTTAATTTATAAATTCCGCTTTTCAATTTTTTTGAAGAGCGGAATTTTTTTGGGGGAAGGCCTAGTTGTTTGTGCTATTACTTTGCGCGGATATAACCTGATCCGTAGCAGTCATAACATTCTTCGTATAGGTATAGCTTATGGCCGTCAAATTCGAAAGACATGGCAATAAAATATTTTGAAGGATCATTACTTACAATCATTGGTTTTTCGCCACCAAAAATTGATTTTTCGTTTTTTATGATAAATGTGGCCTCAGCTGCTAATTTTCCGTTAATATATTTTTTAAAAGTAGCTCCTGAAAATTCAAGATAAATTACTTTGTTTGTTGATTCTGGCGTCTCGTATGTTCCGGCTATCCCACCGCTGGAACCAATCCAACTCCATTTGCCCTCTAATGTTTTTTGTGGAGTAACTTCGGTATCAGTGCTGCTACAGGAGCTAAAGATCATTATTACAAGTAGTAGAAAATATTTTTTCATGTTAACTGGTTTAAAATTCACATTGGTTTAATTAATAGATGCAAATTTTGTTAAATGGTTGCGTTGCTGTTTTGTATTTTGTTAAAATTTCGTTTAAAGTATTGAAAAACCTACTTTAATTTGGTATTGGTACTTTAGTTGTTAATTTATATTTTCATTCAATTCAAACAAAATATAGCTTCCATGTTCTGATTGCCCTCTTTCGGTGGCAAAAAAGCCTTTTTTGAGATAGAAAGCCACGGCTTTGGAGTTGTTTTCTAAACATTTTAAAGTGATGGGCAGTTTTGTTTTTTTGATTGCCGCTTTCAATAATTCGGTTCCTATGCCTTTGCTCTGATATTGTTCGTCGACATACAAATGGTGAATAAAGTAATCCTTCATCCAAATCGAAATAAATCCGACAGGAATTTCATTATGCCTTGCTACTAAAATCAGTTCTCCTTTAGTATCCCGATCAAAATCCTTTAATTGAAATTCAGAAGGATCAAACCACGAAAAAGTACGTTGTCTTTCGTTTAAGAATAAAGTTCTTAAAGATTTATAGTCGTTTTTTCGAAGCGCTGTTATTTCCATTTTAATTTTTTGAGCAGATTAAGAAGTTAAAAGGAGTACTAAATTTCTATTTCGGTTTTAAAAACAACAACAGCATCACCCTTTATCTGGATTAATTTTGGACTCTTATTTTCAATTGCAACTTTAACCTGTATTTCTCCAAGACGATCTATTTTTTCACCTTGTCTTCCGTTAAACTGAAATTCATTACCAGTAAAAGCAACAAGTTTGTTTTGAATTAAATAACCGCCTAAAGGTCCGTTTGCGTTTCCAGTGACAGGATCTTCATTTATGCCAATTCCCGGAGCAAACATTCGGCCATAGGTCAGAACATCTTTATCATCAGAATCAAATGTAAAGACAAAATAACCGTTGCAGTTAATCTCTTTGCTTAAGTTTGCCAGAGCAGTATAATTTGGAGTTAAAGTATTTAGTTTAGTCCTGCTTTTAATTCCAATCATTACTTTAGAATGACCTGTTGAAGCAATTTGAATGGGGCATCTTTCATCTACTTCTCCTTTTTCCACTCCTAAAGCCATTGACATTTTTTGTGCGATGGTTTCATTAAAGGGTTCACTAAGTTCAAAACTTCCTTGCGTCATTACAATCTGGTAATCGTCATTTTTTCGGATGATTTCAAATGGGAGAATACCAACTTTGGTTTTGTATCTTAGAATACAGGAGTCCAGTTTTTCTTCGATTGCTTTCGCATACATGGCTGCAATTGTGGCGTGCCCACAGATGGGAACTTCAGTATTTGGTGTAAAGTAACGTATAATTCCATCGCAGTCAGGACCATCAGGGGAGAAAAGAAATGCGGTTTCAGAGTTATTTAGTTCCCTGGCAATGTGCTGCATTTTATAATCACTCATTCCATCTGCATTTATCACAACTCCTGCTGGGTTTCCTTTGAATTTTTCTTTTGTAAAGGAATCAATTTGATATATTATTCGTTTTTTCATTTTAGTTTAAGGAGTAAATCGTCTTTGTTCTTTGTTCAATAATTCTATTCTATTCTTACTGCTGTTTGTTTTTTATCGACTCTTCTTATCCAGTAAACAATATAAAATGCTCCTATTGTTCCGGGGATAAACCAACCATAAAAACTGGGGAAAAATTCATTTACAACAACAAAAGCTGTTGTGGCAGAGATATAACCGCCAAGCATTTTTCCTAAATGCAATTTTAGCCACACACTTTTAAGCCTGGTTTTATTTTTAAACAGTATTAAATCTCTGCTTGAAAAAATCAGTCCAACAAGACCAAAAGCAGTTAAAACAATATTGATGGTCTGATGCACTATCGGATTGTAAAGGATCATTATAAGTCCTGTAATCATCATAATTCTTGAAATGATTTTATCATTTTTCAGGTTGACATCACTCTTTTTAAAGCGCAAAGCCCTGTAGCCTGTAAGTACAAAATAGGAACTGAAAATTCCAATTGAAAATAAAAACGGACTTTGATGTTGGGGCAGGACCGAAATAATCAGAGCACTTATAGCCGATAAAAGGATGGTGTAGAAAAAGAGCTTTCCCATTTTTTTATGCGTGTTTTTTCCTTTTTTGGAGAGTAATGATAGGAATCCCGAAACAAGCGCAATAGCACCAAACAGGGCATGAAAGTAAATTAGTATTTGTATTATTTTTTGGCTCTCCATCTCATTCGGTTAGTTTTAGTTTGGTTTCAGATATAAAAGGAAAATTTCAATATCTTTTTTGTCTTCGGCTCATCGCTAGTTTATTTTAACCGCTCTAAAACGCCCTTTCGTTTGACAATGTTTTTATAGTCCCACTGAATTTCTCGTGCTTTTTTAAGCCAGCGTTTTAAGTCGGATGGGTTAATTTGGTCAACTGAGGTATAGCGAAATTCTGCTGCTTTAAAAGAACCTTCGTTGATAAGCTCTTTTTCCTCAAAAGACTGGCCGCTCCAGAACAATAGTCGAACGTTGTTCTTTAGCTTGCTGTAGCCAACAATAGGGTTTCCGTCTAAAAACCAGACGGGATGTGCGTGCCAGATTTTATTCTCGGCCTCCGGTAGATTTTCGCCAATTATAGCCGCCAACCGATTACAGATTTCCTGATCAGAACTGCTTTGTAAATTATTGTAATTCTGTATCGCTGTATTCATAATGAGGGATTGAATAAATAGCTTGTACTGCGTTTTTTGGTTTCAATTGTAGTAGCTAAAATACGATTTTTAGTTTTATGAAACCGGTTCAAAAGGACAATGATTTAAGATAAGGAGACTCATTTTTTACATAGATCTCGATGTGCTAAAATTGGTGGCATTTAACATTTTTAATCGCCCAGATTGATATGTGTTTTAAAAGTAGTGGTAAATTGCTGTACAAACTCTTTGGTGTATTGTCCGCTAACGTCAAGATCAGGGTCTAAAATGGTAATTTCAAGTCCGGTTAATTGATTGCTTTGAAAAAGGAGAGAAGTTAGCTCGTTGAACTCTTCATAAGTAAGTCCATCCGGTGTTCGGCTGTCTACGCAGGGCATTACACTATCGTTTAGAACATCCAGATCAATATGCAGCCAAAAACCATCCAAATTCTTATTTTTTACTTCCGAAAGAAAAGATTGTACACTCTTTAAAATACCTTGTTTTCGTAAGCTTGCAAGACTAATATAAGTCGCAGAAGAATTGCGGATTTCATTTTCATACGCATCATCATATTCGCGGTTGCCCACGCACCATAGATTTTCTTCGTTGATATAAGGACGCAGATTTAGAATGTTGGTTAGTTTTTCAGTTCCGTTTCCGGTAACTATTGATGCGGCCATTCCGCCAACACCTCCGGTTTCGGATAACGAGATATCCATAAAATCGGTATGGCCGTCCAGATAAAACAATCCGTAATTTCCCTTTTGTTTTAAAGCGATAGCTGCTCCCAGTAGAATGCTGCAGTCTCCACCCAGAATAAATGGAAATTTGTTTTGAGAAAGTAAATTGTTTATTAAATAAGCTTGTTCTCTGGCATAATCAACCAGTGAATTGCTATTGAGAATCTGAGTTTCAGCATCCCGGCTATTTGAATATTTTGGAGGATCGAGTCTTATGATGTTTTTAGGAAGAATGATTTTATGCAAATTATGTTTCCATAACCAATCTGGCAGTTTTTTTACGCCTGGTTCTTTTCCGGGTTGAGGTTCTTTTAAACCCAAATTCGATGGAAATTCAACAATGCATATTTCTTTCATAACCTTTTTATTTAGTGATAAAGTTATGAAAATTTATTGATCGGTAAGATGCAAAATTTGTATTGGATTGCGTAGACGCACTGCTGTACGCCTCTACGATTTGGTGTTGCAAGTGATTTGTGTCGTTTACACCGATAGCGAACAGACGAAGTAAATCACAATCTAAATTAGACAAAGATTGGCAATTTTAGTTATGGAGCTAAAACCTATTCTTTGTAAATTGTAATTATCAATTTGTTTTTCTTTTGTTCTACGTTTATCATTTGTCCTGTTTTGAAACCAAGTTTTCCAAGCCATTTACCTTCAAGTATTATTTGCGGTATGATGATAATTTTGCTACGAGCCCTCCTTTGGTATTTTCTATGAACTTTTAGTTTTCTTAAATTTTTCATTTTCCTTGTTATCTGTATGTTTTTTTAATGAATATCCTGTAGAATACAAATGTCTTTTGATTTATTGAGAATGTTGTCATATTATAAATTGACAATCCATAATTTTATAGAAATTAAAAAAAAATCCGGCTTGTTTTCACAAGTCGGATTTTACTATTTTTTTCTGATTAAATCAGTTTAAAAAAAGGATGTTTTATTCTAGCTTTTTGATAAGCTGAATTGCACCTTCTTGTAAAGCTTTATGGTAATCCCCTTTTTTTAGTTCCGGAAGTACATAGGCTGATACAATATCTTTAATTTCCTGATCGCTCATTTTTGGACGTAATTTATTAACGCCCTGTATCTGAATTTGTCTCAATTGCTTGCTTAAAACGATTAAAATAGAAGAGTCAATTTTTAATGTGGAAACCAGGTATTTTTCAAAATCTGAAGAATAATCGGTAAGGTTTGTATATGGTGCTATTGAAGAGGTAGTTACAATAGTAATTTTAGTTTTAGTTTTAGTCTCGCCGGTTTTTAAAAAGTCGCTTAAATTCTTGATTTGACTTGAAGTAAGGATTTTTTCAAAATCGTTTACATAATTGGTTGATTTTGCAAAAATCGCCAGCGCTTCGGTTTTGGTTTGTGCAAAAATAGTATAGGGTAAAAAAAGAGAAAATGTTAATACTAGCAATATTTTTTTCATGGCAAATTTGTTTTGGGTGCCGCAAAATTAGTGCTTTATTATTAAAAAAAGGTCTCTTAATGGTTACTATAAATTAATATTTATTTTCATAGAAATTTCAAAAAAAAAGTCCGATTTATATAAGAAAATCGGACTTTAGATACTAAAAACTACAACAAAGGAATTAGATGTTCCCAGTTAAGCTGTTTTGCAAAATCAAGTGCGGTCTTTCCATTGGAAGTTTCGGCTTTAGCATTAGCTCCGAATTCCAGTAAAACTTCAACAGATGTTTTATTTCCTGCAATTGTTTCGCGATGCAGAAATGTATAGCCTAGTTCGTCTTTTGTGGTAAGTTCTTCAGGATTGTTTTTTACAAAATCAATAAGGTTTTCTTTCATGTTTTTACTCATGGGATGTTCTACCAGGTTTTCCGGTTTTTCTTTTTGATCTGATACGACCATAATGTCATTGTAATCTCCAAATTCTAACCCCCAGGCTTCGTCATGATCTTCTCTTTCTTCTTCATTCATTTCTGAACGCATGGCTTGTATCGTAAAGGCTCCGTAGGTTTTTCCCTGACTGGCAAATAACCAATCGCTTATTTGATTGATGGGTATTTGTACTTCGTCGCCATTACTGACATTGGTTAATTCGTCGGGTTGATTTACTAAGATGCCATAAATGGTATCGCCGTCAAAATTGATATCGTTAATCCACATGTGTTCGACTACAGTTTCACCATCAATTTCCTGAGTAAAGGCCAGTTTTACGCAAGCAACGTCAAGTCCCGGAATAATTCGGCGGTATTCCCACGATAATTCTCTCCAGAAATATTTAAAGGTTTCTTGTGCTTTTTTACAGGCTTCGATTATTATTGGGTTTTCTCCGTCGGCAAAGAATATAGGTGTGTTTTCCATTAGGTATTGTTTTAATTAAGGCCGTAATTATATTTTAACTCCAAGATAAAATATTTCTAATAAATGGTTTAAAATTTAACAATAAAAAAATCTGAATTGAGCTTTTGATACAAAGTGATGTCATTTTACTATGCCTTTGCTTTTTCATCAATATCAATAAGTCTGTTTTTGATTTGTTTGAGAATTACAATTTCATCTTTAATAAAACCAAGTTTTTCAAGCCATTTGCTATGGAGTTTTTTTTGATGGAATTTCTACGTTTATCTTTTTATTTCCTTTAAGGTTTTGAGAACCTTGAAGGAGAACTTGCTTATGCTGAAAACAATTTAGCGTGAAGGATGGAAGTGGCATCCTTTTATGGCGGGGTTCGCCATAAAAGATACAGCGGACAGCCTGACCCGGAGGGACACGCCATAAAAAAATCCGACTTGCTTTCACAAATCGGATTCTTTTAAATTGAAAATTGTATGTAACCGTAAAACGGTATTTTTTTACAAGTGAATTACTTCGCCGTAAGCATCAGCAACAGCTTCCATAACAGCCTCGCTCATTGTTGGGTGAGGGTGGATAGATTTTAGGATTTCATGACCTGTAGTTTCAAGTTTACGAGCTACAACTGCTTCAGCAATCATATCGGTAACACCTGCACCAATCATGTGGCATCCTAACCATTCTCCGTATTTAGCATCAAAGATTACTTTTACGAATCCGTCTGGAGTTCCGGCAGCTTTAGCTTTTCCTGAAGCTGAGAATGGGAATTTACCAATTTTTAATTCGTATCCTTTTTCTTTAGCTTGTTTTTCAGTTAAACCTACAGAAGCGATTTCAGGAGTTGCGTATGTACAACCAGGAACGTTTCCGTAATCGATTGGATCTACGTGTAAACCAGCAATTTTTTCTACACAGTTAATTCCTTCAGCCGAAGCTACGTGAGCCAAAGCTTGTCCTGGAGTAACGTCTCCAATTGCATAATATCCAGGAATATTAGTTGCGTTGTAAGCGTTTACTAAGATTTTATCTCTGTCAACAGCGATTCCAACTTCTTCTAAACCGATGTTTTCAATGTTAGTTTTAATTCCAACTGCCGAAAGTACGATGTCAGCTTCAAGAACTTCTTCACCTTTTGCAGTTTTAACAAATGCTTTAACTCCTGCACCAGTTGTGTCAATACGCTCAACAGATGAGTTAGTCATGATTTTAATTCCGGCTTTTTTCAAAGAACGCTCAAATTGTTTTGAGATATCTTCGTCTTCTACAGGAACAACATTTGGCATAAATTCTACAATAGTAACTTCTGTTCCCATTGAGTTGTAGAAATGAGCAAATTCTACTCCAATTGCTCCAGAACCTACGATAATCATAGATTTTGGTTGTGTTGGTAATGTCATTGCCTGACGGTAGCCAATTACTTTTACTCCATCCTGAGGTAAGTTTGGTAACTCACGAGAGCGAGCTCCGGTTGCGATGATAATGTGATCAGCGCTATATTCAGTAACTTTATTGTCTTTGTCTGTAACGTCAAGTTTTTTTCCTGGTTTTAATTTTCCAAAACCTTCAATAACGTCAATTTTGTTTTTTTTCATTAGGAATTGAACTCCTTTGCTCATTCCTTCAGCAACACCACGGCTACGTTGCACTACTGCCGGGAAATCTTTGTCGAACTCAGAAACTTTCAATCCGTAGTCAGAAGCATGTTTTAGATAATCAAAAACCTGAGCTGATTTTAATAATGCTTTTGTTGGGATACATCCCCAGTTCAAACATACACCACCTAAGTTTTCCTTTTCAACTACAGCTACTTTAAAGCCTAATTGCGAAGCTCTAATAGCTGTTACATATCCACCGGGACCACTTCCTAAAACAATAACGTCGTATTTCATTTTTTTGGTTTTTAGTATTTACTATCGAAAATGAAGTTTAATTCCGAAACTCATTTATCGATTCATTCTTTTGTTATTTGTGCTTGCGAATTTAAGGAATTATTTTAAAAAAATAGTAAGATGTAAAAAAGTAAAAAGCAAAAAGGTAAAATGTGAGATGTAAAAAGTGAAAAGGTGAAATATTAAGATGTAGTAGATACATTTCACATTTCACCTTTAATATTTCACTAAATATAGTTACACTTTTACATGTCCCCAGTTTTCACCGCTGGCAATACGTCGTATCTGCATTTCGCTTACGCCAAATTGTTTGGCAATCATTTTTAGACGTGTTTTTTGTTCCGGGCGCGCGAGGATTTTTTTGATTAACATTACTTTGGTGGTTGTTAATTTTCTTCCGTCGGCTTTTAAATTGTGTTCGATCAGGTTCTTTTTGGCCTGAATCACATGCGGACTTTTACGGCTGTGCGCCATCATTTCGGCTTTTGTTGCCCAGCATAAATTTTTGACATCATCGTTGCTGCGGTTGTAATCCAGATGAAGCACGTAAGTTTGCTCTTCTGATTCTTTTGGGATGAAATAATGGGCGACTAGTTTGTAGAGAAAAAGATATTTGTTGACAATTTTGTCGTCTTTTTTAACCTTAAATCTAAAAGTAGGATAACCATCACTTAGACCACCTTTGAGAATGCGTCCGTTTTGAATTTCATCTGAAAAACTAATCAGTCGGCCTTTGTTTGAAATGGCATATCTAAGTTGTAATGAGGCGTTTATTTCTATTTCTTTGAATTCTTCGTTAGGATAAAATCTGTTTTGTGGCATTTTCTTTTGCATTTGAATTTTGTCTCTCAAAGATAAATAATTCAAAAAAAAGGAATGCTATCCTAAGGCCTGTGAACCAGTAGATTTATGATTCTTATAACGCTAATTTAACTTTTTTAAGAACTTTTTTAGCATTTCGAAATCTAATTAGCCACAGCAAATTGAGAGTCGTATAGATTTTTGTAATAACCGTCGGTTTTAAGGAGTAGTTCCTGATGCGTTTCCTGTTCTGTGATAAGTCCTTTGTTCATTACAATAATTTTGTCAGCATTTACAATGGTTACCAGACGATGCTCAATGATGATCGAAGTGTTGCCTCGTCCAAAATAAGTGATTTCGGTTTCGTTTATAGAAAAAAAGGGTTTGACTTTAATTAAAAGTCAAACCCCATTATTTTTAAACTTACACGCTTTTTAGGACAGTGTTTTTTGGTTTCCTATTTTCCTATTATCGGTTTTGAAATCGAAGTAGTAAGTGTGTCGAAACCCCGTTTTAAAATGTATTTAAACACATTGTCATCTTCTCTAAGAAACAATTAATTAGAATTAATTGCAAGGAGGAGTCCTAAGAACCAAATGTATCGTGCTTTCTTTTAAAATGTTATAATCACATACTGTTCTGCCGTCTTCAAGTTGTTTTCCTGCAAATATTAACCTTTGGCAATCAGGAGAAAATCCTTCTTTATCTTGTATTTTAGCCTTAATATTTTCGATAGTATCTGAACATTCAACCTCAATAGTTATAGTTTTTCCGGTCAAAGTTTTGACAAAAAGTTGCATTGAGAACGCATTAGCAGAAAAGGCTAAAAATAAAACGAGAATTAATAATTTTTTTTTCATGGGGTTTTTTTATACTTGTTTATTTCTCAAAAATACTTATTTATTTGTAATACGCAAAATAACATTATTGAGTTATCACTAGTTCTCCCAATCAAAAGATATCATAGACTAATTTTTGATGATTCGATAGAAGAGAAGCTCTACACAGATGATAGTGAGCTAAATTATTGGCATTGTGACCATAGTTTTGGCAGATCCGTGAGAGAGGTTAATTTTTTTTAAGGAGTAATTAATTAGCTACGGCAAACTGAGAGTCATATAAGTTTTTATAATAACCATCTGTTTTAAGTAATAATTCCTGATGTGTACCTTGTTCAACAATTAGCCCTTTATCCATAACTACAATTTTATCTGCATTTACAATGGTTGCCAATCGATGCGCAATGATAATCGAAGTTCTTCCTTTGGTAATGGTTTCGGTGGCACGCTGAATTAATTCTTCAGAATATGTATCAATCGATGAGGTAGCTTCATCCAGAATTAAAATACTCGGATTACTTACATACGATCTTAAAAACGCAATTAACTGGCGCTGTCCTGAAGAAAGCATAACTCCTCGTTCTTTTACATCAAAATCATAATTGTCCGGCAAACTCATAATAAAATCATGGACACCAATTTTTTTGGCAGCATCCAGAACTTTTTCGCGGGTAATTTCAGGATTGTGTAAAGTGATGTTATTGTAGATTGTATCAGCAAACAAAAAGACATCCTGCAAAACCACCGCAATTTGTTTTCGTAATGAAGCCAAAGTATAATTTTCGATATTATGACCGTCAATGCAAATGGTACCGCTGTTAATTTCGTAGAAACGATTCAATAGATTGATAATAGTCGACTTTCCTGCTCCTGTAGAACCTACAATGGCAACGGTTTGTCCTGAAGAGACAGATAAATCAATTCCTTTTATAACTTCTTCTTCCGGAATATAACTAAAACGGACGTTTTTGAATTCGATACTTCCCTCAAAGATTGGTGCTTCGATTGTTCCGGTATCCTGAATATGATCCTGAGTATCGATAATATCAAAAACACGATTGGCCGCAATCATTCCTAATTGCATCTCGTTGAATTTATCCGCAATCTGACGTAGTGGGTTGAATAGCATTCCGATAAACATGGTATAGGAAAATAAGTCCCCAAAAGTTGTAAAATGATCCCCGTTCAGAATTTTAAAGCCACCGTAAACGACAACCAATCCTAAAGTAATAGAAGAGATAATATCAGCAATCGGAAAAAAAATTGAGTTGTATAAAATTGTTTTGATCCAGGCAACTCTGTGTTTGTTGTTGATGTCTTTAAAGTTATCGGCTTCAATTTGTTCGCGATTAAAAAGCTGTACGATTTTCATTCCTGTAACGCGTTCCTGTACGAAAGAGTTCATATTGGAAATCTGAGTGCGGACTTCTTCAAAAGCGACCTGCATTTTGCGCTGAAAAATTCGCGTAATATAAACCAGAATTGGCATCGCGACTACTACAATCCAAGTTAATTTCCAGTTCATATAAAACATGAAAATAAGTACCACTAGCATTTTCATCAAATCACTGATAATCATAAAAAGCCCCTGACTAAAAATACGAGCAATTGACTCAATGTCTGAAACTGATCTCGTTACCAATTGCCCTACGGGTACAAGGTCAAAATACTTCATTCTGAAGCTTAGTATGTGTTTGAAAAGTTTGGTACGGATATCTTTTACAATGTCCTGTCCAAGCCAATTGGCCCAGTAAACAAAATAAAACTGGGAGAAAACTTCCATCAAAAGAACAGCTCCCATTAAGATTATATAAAAAAGTAAACCCTCCTTGTCATGTGTCTTGATATAGCCGTCGACCGTTTGTTTTAGTAAATAGGGACGAAGGGCTGCAAAAATCGAAAGAGAAACAGCAAAGGTAATAACGCCGTAGTAGCGCCATTTATAAGGTTTGGTATATTTTAAGATTCGTTTGAATAATCCGGTATCAAATGCTTTTGCTTTCATTTATTTATTGTGGGCATTAAGCTTTAAGCTATAGGGAGTAAGCTTTAGGCATAAAGCCTACAGCCTACGGCTTATGGCCTACAGCGATAAATAATCGTAATCAATTTCGGTTAAATATAATCCGTGTGCCGGTACCGAAAATCCGGCTTTTTCTCTGCTTTTACTGGCGATAATGTTTTCAAGATCATCCAGAGAAATTTTATGCAAACCAATATTTACTAATGTTCCAACAATTGCCCGAACCATATTTCGAAGAAAACGATTGGCCGAGATCGTAAAAATCAGCTTACTGTTTTCCTGTTTCCAGTATGCCTCAAAAATCGTGCAATCAAAAGTATTGACGTCTGTATTTACTTTCGAAAAACACTGGAAGTCGGTGTGGAGCAGTAAAATTTTCGCGGCTTCATTCATCAAATCTACATCTAATTTTTGATTAAAGTACCAACTCAATTCTTCTAAAAACGGATTTTTAACAGTGTTGATGTGGTATTCGTAGGTTCTTCTGGTTGCATCAAATCGGCAATGGGCCTCATCGTGAACCGGAAGAATATTAAAAATAGCAATGTCTTTTGGTAAAAACGAGTTGAGCTTGTGAATCAAATTTGGAACTTCCAATGGGGTTTCAACATCAAAATGACCATACATTTCCTGCGCATGAACTCCGGTATCCGTTCGTCCGGCACCCATTACATTTATAGAAGTGTTCAATAAAATAGAAAGCGCTTTGTTTAAAGTTTCCTGAACAGAAGATGCGTTGGGCTGAAATTGCCAGCCATGATAATGTGTTCCGTTATAAGCAAATTGAATAAAATATCTCAAAATAAAGGTTCAAAGGTTCAGAGATGCAAAGGTACAAAGGTTTTTTTTAAAAGTGACTAAGATGCTAAGGTTCTAAGTTGCTAAGGTACTAAGGTAGTTGGATGGTAAGTTTCTTTTTTAGGAGGTTTGAAGGAGTAAAGGTTTTTTTAAAAGGTACTAAGGTTCTAAGTTACTAAGGTAGTTAGATGGTAAGTTTCTTTTTTAGGAGGTTTGAAAGAGTAAGGTTTTTTTAAAAAGGTACTAAGATTCTAAGTTGCTAAGGTACTAGGGTAGTTAGATGGTAAGTTTCTTTTTTAGGAGGTTTGAAGGTACAAAGGTTTTTTAAAAGGTACTAAGGTTCGATGTACCTAAGCAACTTAGAATCTTAGTCCCTTAAAAGAAAAAAAACCTTTGTACCTTTGTGGCTCTGAACCTTTGGGCCTAAATAATGAAAAAAATTCTCCTGCTTTCCGATACTCACAGTCATATTGATGATACCATTCTAAAATACGTTGCTCAGGCCGATGAGGTTTGGCATGCCGGGGATATTGGAGATCTGAATGTTACAGACACAATTAAAAAGTTAAAACCGTTACGTTGTGTTTATGGTAATATTGATGATGCTCAGGCGCGATTGGAATTTCCATTACACAATAGGTTTTTATGTGAAGATGTTTCTGTCTGGATCACCCATATTGGAGGATATCCGGGCAAATATAATCCCAATATAAGGGAAGAAATGACACTGGATCCTCCCAAATTGTTCATCTGCGGCCATTCGCATATACTGAAGGTTATGTTTGATAAAAAAAACAATCTATTGCATATGAATCCGGGAGCGGCGGGGAAAAGTGGTTTTCATCAGGTTCGAACGATGTTGCGATTTGTAATTGATGGTGACAAAATAAAAGACCTGGAAATTGTTGAAATCGGGAAGAAGTAAAATTGAATTAAAGAGGTAATGGAACCTGAATTTTGATAGAGGTTCCTTCATTCGTTTTTGAGGTAATGGAGATGTTTCCTTTGTATTTCTTAATTCGGGCTCTGATTCGGTTTAGACCAAAACCTTCAACATTATTTAGTTTTTCGGTTTCAAAACCTTTTCCGTTATCGTGAATTATAATTACAAATTGATTGTTTTTTTCGGATAAGGAAATTTTAGCCTTTTGTGCATCACTGTGTTTTACAATGTTGTTGAAAAGCTCTGTAACAATAAAATAAACCTTCATTTCAAATTTTTCGATGTATCTTTTTTCAGTCGGAATGGCACTTGAAAATTCAAAATTAATGTGCGAGTTGGAGTTTCTTTCACATAAGTCCTCTAAGGCGTAAATTAGTCCAAAACGAACAAGAAGTGTAGGAGCCAGATCGTGCGACATATCTCGTAAAAGGTCATGTGCTTCCTGTAAAATATCCTTTGCTTTCTGAATTTCATCTGATTTTACTTCGTTTTGTGTTGTAAAAGTTTTTATGTGCAGTCCAACAGAAGATAATAAAGAGTTGATATTGTCGTGCAAAAATGATGCGATTTTTTTACGTTCTACCTCTTGGCTGTCAATACCGGCATTAATTACATTTAGTAATATCTTTTGCTTTATGTCTTTCCGCTTTATTTTTCGCCTCAGTTTATTGTTTTCGTAGAAAAAATAGAATAAAAAGAACAATAGTATTACCAGTACGATGGATAAGCTGATTATCTGCTTATCTCGGATGTTTTTCGGTTGGGAGGGATTGTTTTTTTTGGAATTTTCGACAACAGTAATAGTTTTCTTTTCTGAAATCGACTTTTGCTGATTAGCCGGAAAGCTGCCATTGAAAGAAGTTAATAAAGCAAAAAAAATATAGAATCTGAAAAAAGACATATTGACGCGAATTATTTGAATGTGCTTGTTAAAGGGGTCAGGAATTGATCAGATTGTTTTTGAGTGCATATTTTACGAGGCCAATAGTGCTTTTTAACTGTAGTTTTTTCATGATGTTTTTCCGGTGTGTCTCTACAGTGTTTATACTGATAAAAAGCTGCTCACTGATTTCCTTTCCACTGTGTTCTAAGGCAATTAAAGTGATAATTTCGATTTCACGGGCACTTAAAATAGGGTTTTCGACTTGAATGTTTTTATTAAGTTTTGGATTGTTATGAGAGAAAATGTTGAAGATTTTTTCTCTTACCGAATCGCAAAAATATTCCTGTCCCTGATAAACAGCTTCTATGGCTTCGATTATATTTTCTCCGGCACATTTTTTTGTCAGGTAACCTTTTGCACCTAATTTCATTACTTCTTTGATGATTTTTAAATCATCGTAGCTGGATAGAATAATAATTTTGCACTGAAAATCTTTTTGCTGAAGTTCTTTAACTACTTCTATGCCATCTTTTTTGGGCATGCTGATGTCCAGGACCAAAATATCGGGATTACTTTGAATGATATCATTATAAACAGTGGTGCCATCCTGTGAATTGCCCACCACTTCAAAATTTTCAACTGTCTGTAGCAAATTGGTAAGGCCGTCAATAAGCACCTGATGATCATCTGCAAGGTGTATTCTTATTTTTTGTTTCATAATTGTTTAGGAACTGAAACACAAAATTAAGGAAAAATTATCTTACAAAGTTTCTTTTTAAGGTTGTTTTGGCAGTTCTGTTTGAAATTGTAGAAAATGTAAGGCACAAAAAAACCCGAATTTAAAAATTCGGGTTCTCTTCGCACAAAAAAATTAAGTTTATAGGTTTACCTCAAACGATCTACAGATTTTACAAGATCTTCATCCTTTTTGATGGCCTTATTAGCTAAAACTAATAATACGATAGCAACAATAGGTAGAAACATCCCAATACCTTTCTCTGATACAATGGTAGTAGTATCTCCAGATAAATTTAGAGAACGATATACAAATAATCCCAATAAAATTAAATTTAATATTATGTTCAGTCTGCCCATTACAAACTGATTTTGTCTTTTTTTGTATGAAATGATACTAAGAATAGTTAGCATTGTACTTAAACTTAAAATAACAGCGTAAAATTTATCCTGCATAAAGTAAAATGCCTTACCATTATTTAAGGTCCAAAGCGGAATAAAAAACAGTAATACGCCTGTGATTAAAAAGGTAAGAATTAAATATACGGTTTGAATTCGTTGTATCATGGTCTAAAATTGTTTTACAAAAATATATTTTCTTTTTTTAAAATACTATTGTATGATTAAATTTTATTCGTATTATTGCATCATAATACCGTAAGCACTTCATACTGCGGTCAATCGAAAAAAAAATATCTACCTATTCTTTTTACAGTATTTCCGTTAAAATAATTAAATTCATAGAACATTCATGTTTGATATTTCTGCATTAAAAGAAATGAAGCTTTCTGAGCTTCAAGAAATAGCTAAGTTAGCTAAAACTATAAAGTTTAATGGTGTTAAAAAAGAGACTTTAATCAGTCAGATTTTGGCACATCAAGAAGCGACTGTAGCGCCGCCGGTTAATCCTGTGGCAGAAGCGGAAATAGTTGATGATAAACCGAAAAGAGCAAGAATTGTTCCGGCCAAAAAAACACCAATCAGCAAGAATGTACCAGTTCTGGAATTTGATAAAGTAGAGGAAACTCCTGAAAAAGCTGAAATACCGGTTGCAGTAACTAAAACACCGGCTATTAAAGCAAACCCTAAAACTAATTCTAAGATAAAAGGAAATGCAGTAGCGAAAGAAACAGAAGAAGTTAAAATTGCCGAAGCAACTCCGGAAGTTCAGGAAAATACAGAGAATACTGAAAACGCAGAGAATACAACAGTAGAGAAAAAAGGACCGAAAATCGTAAAATTTAATAAGTCGGCTTACGAGAAAAAGGTCGCTTTGCAAAAAGAAAAAGAAGCTACAAAAGAAGCAATTCCGGAAGGTGAAGCTGTAGCAGAAGTTTCAACGACTGAAAAAACAGAAGTACCGGTTCAAACCAAAAAGGTCAATCCGAACCAAAATAAAAATCCGAATCAGAATCCCAACCAAAACCCAAATCAGAATCCAAATTCGAACCAGAATGGGAACGCAAGTAACGGGAATCAAAATCCAAATCATAAAAATAAAAAGAATAATTTCAGAGATTCAGACTTTGAGTTTGATGGAATTATCGAAAGTGAAGGTGTTCTTGAAATGATGCCGGACGGTTATGGTTTTTTACGTTCATCAGATTATAATTATTTAGCTTCTCCCGATGATATTTATTTATCAACATCACAAATCAGATTGTTTGGTCTTAAGACCGGAGATACTGTAAAAGGAGTAGTTCGTCCTCCAAAAGAAGGAGAGAAGTTTTTCCCCCTTGTTCGTGTACTTAAAATTAATGGTCACGATCCGCAAGTTGTTCGCGACAGAGTTTCTTTTGAACATCTTACCCCGGTTTTCCCTTCTGAAAAATTCAAATTAGCCGAAAAAGGCAGTTCAGTTTCAACCCGTATTATCGACTTATTTTCTCCAATTGGAAAAGGACAGCGTGGTATGATTGTCGCTCAGCCTAAAACGGGAAAAACAATGTTGCTAAAAGACATTGCAAACGCAATCGCAGCCAACCATCCTGAAGTTTACCTTATTGTTCTTTTGATTGATGAGCGTCCTGAGGAGGTTACCGATATGCAGCGTAGTGTAAGAGGTGAAGTTATTGCTTCCACTTTCGACAGAGAACCACAAGAACACGTGAAGATTGCGAATATCGTTCTTGAAAAAGCAAAACGTTTGGTAGAATGCGGACACGATGTGGTTATTTTACTGGATTCTATTACCCGTTTGGCAAGAGCTTATAATACCGTTCAACCTGCTTCAGGTAAAGTTTTAAGTGGAGGTGTTGATGCCAATGCATTGCAAAAACCAAAACGTTTCTTTGGGGCTGCAAGAAATGTAGAAAACGGAGGTTCGTTAAGTATCATCGCAACAGCATTGACCGAAACAGGTTCTAAAATGGATGAGGTGATCTTTGAAGAATTTAAAGGTACCGGTAACATGGAACTTCAATTGGATCGTAAAATTGCCAACAAACGTATTTTCCCTGCTATCGATCTTACTTCGTCAAGTACTCGTCGTGATGATTTATTACTGGATGAGAAAACATTACAAAGAATGTGGATTATGCGTAAATATTTGTCTGATATGAATCCTGTAGAATCTATGGATTTCGTAAACGACCGTTTCAAGAAAACCAGAAACAATGAAGAGTTTTTGATTTCTATGAATGACTAGAAAGAAGGTGCTAAGGTTCTAAGATACCGTGGCTCTGAGATACTTAGAGGCAAAGATAATAGGTTACTAAGATAAAAAGGTCCTGAGTTTTAAAGTGTGAAATGCACTTTGAAACTCAGGACCTTAATTATTTTAATTTCTCAGGTAATTAATCACTGGATTTTTAAATAACTCAGAATCTCCAAGAAAAATAATTCAATCCTGTTACATACCGATCGGTATTTTGATTATATTTGTTTTGAAAATATCTAACGCAAACGAAAAATTATGAATACTTCTGAATTTATATTGGATAAAGTGGCTCCAATTTTCAACAAACAGGGATACATTGGTACCAGTCTGACAGATATAACCAATGCAACTGGCCTTACGAAAGGAGCTATTTATTGCAATTTTACAAATAAAGAAGATTTAGCACTGCAGTCGTTTCGGTTAAATGTCGACTTGGCAATAACACCTTTATTCAAACTTGTAGCAACTAAGAGCGGAAGTTTGGAGAAACTCTATGGGATAACAAATTATCAGAGAAGCTATTATGATTTAGTCAAGGACAGGGGCGGATGTCCTATGCTGCGGGTAGGAGTTGATACAAAATTTATCAATCCATTATTGTTTCAGACTGCTCAGAATTTATCTCAAAAGTTTATTGCCGGACTGACGAATATTATCAGTGAAGGCATTGATAAAGAGGAGATTCTGCGAACTACGGATCCTCTAAAATATGCGAAAATAATGTTGTCTTTAATTGAAGGCAGCTCGCTTTTGGCTTTTACACATAATGATGAGAGTTACATAACTACAGCAATGGACTTTATAGACAGTGCAATAATTGATAAAATAAGGAAATAAAATTTTTTAACTCATCAGATACCGATTGGTATTTGGTATAATAAATTCAAAGAATGGAAAAAGTATTAAAAACAAAAAAGAAAATCAGATTTCAGGATTGTGATCCTTTTAATCATTTAAACAACGCAAAGTACCTGGAGTATTTTATTAATACCAGGGAGGATCAGATTGCTGAGCATTACAATTTGGATATCTTTAAATATCTTAAGGAAACAGGGCTTAGCTGGGTAGTGGCAACTAATCAAATTAGTTATATGCGTCCCGCTTTTACAATGGAAACGGTACTGATTGATTCGCAATTGGTTCAGTATAGCGATAATTTTTTGCTGGTTGAAATGAAAATGTGGAATGAAAATGAAACAGAATTAAAAGCCATTTTATGGATTAAGTTTTTTCATTACAATATTCAGAGCACAAAACGTGCCTCACATTCTGATGATTTGATGAAACTATTTCAATCGGTTGTTGTGCCGGTTGAGCAATCTATTTTTGAGAATAGATGTTTGGAAATTGTTCAGAAATTAAAGTCAGGAGTACCTGCTTAAAGAAGAAATCATTGTGATATGTTATTTAAAAGTTGCTCTATGATGCAAGAATAATCTTTAAGTAATAGGAGAAATAAGAGAGGCTGTCTAAAAAGACAGCCTCCTATTTTATAAAATAAAGTGATAACTTAGTTTCTAAGCACCTAAAAAAATCTCAGAACCTCAAAACCTTAGAGCCTTAGCATCTTAGTACCTCAGTGCCTTATTTAATCGGTTTATCGACTACCGGTCTGTTCTCTCTATTGGCTAAGTCCCAAGCGATCGCGAAAGCCAATTTCGTTCTTTTGGTCAAAGCGTCGTATTCGATTTTTTGAGGCTCATCTCCTTTTCCGTGATAGTCTTCGTGAACTCCATTAAAAAAGAAAACTGCCGGAATTCCATATTTTGCAAAATTATAATGATCAGAACGCTCATAAAAATGATTTGGATCTTTAGGGTCATTAAATTTAAAATCAAGGTCTATTTTGGTATATTTTTCGTTCTGAGCCACCACAATATTGTGTAAGTCGGTTGAGAGTCTGTCGGCTCCAATTACGTACACATAGTTGTTTGTTTTTGCATGATCAACATCACGACGGCCAATCATATCAATGTTGATATCGGTAATGGTATTGGCAATTGGAAATAATGGATTTTCAGAATAATAGCGCGAACCATGCAAGCCATGTTCTTCACCTGTTACGTGTAGGAACAGGATAGAACGTTTTGGTCCGTGTCCGTCTTTTTTGGCTTTTGCAAATGCTTTTGCCATTTCTATGACAGCAACTGTTCCCGAACCGTCATCATCGGCCCCATTATAAATTTCGCCCTTTTTTATTCCAACGTGATCGTAATGTGCTGAAATTACCAAAACTTCATTAGGTTTTTCAGAACCTTCAATGTAAGCCCAGATGTTCTCTGAATCAGGTAAATTTTCGTTACGTCTGGCATTTAAGAAAGATGCAGGAATGTGCTGATAATAATCCGTTGCTCCTTTTGGAAACGAAATTCCACTTTTTTTGTATTGTTCGATCATGTAAAGACCAGCTTTCTTTTGTCCTTTGGATCCGGTTTCACGGCCTTCCATTTCATCTGAAGCGACCACATAAAGCATTGTTTTTAGATTTTTTTCTGAAATAAATTCAATGTATTTAGACGGATCTGAATTGTCTTTTGAGGTAACTGACTGTGTGTTTTTACAAGAAAATGCAGTACCAATTAATAACAGGATTATAATTTTTTTCATGTGTTGTTTAATGTAAATTGATAAAGGTATAGAAAACGTAAAAGACTAATAAGATTAGGATGAAAGTAAAATTTATAAACAGCAATGCAATGCTTTTAAAAAAGGAAATCCATCTTGTTTCGCCATAAAATCGGTGATGCGCCGGAAAAAAATAATAAAACATCCAGAGACCTCCAAGGAAGTCGGTTATATCTGAAATCACAGCTATAGGACTATCTTCTCCAAATAATCCAACAAGTCTACGAATTACAAACAAGATGAAGGTTACCAGAAGCAAAAACGAAAAATAGTGTAAAGTGAATATCCCATGATCAAAATAATACCATCTTTTTTTGTTGTGAAAAAGCCATAAAAAGAAAGCAAATAGTGGCATTATAATAAACAGAACTTTAGGAATGTTGTGTACAAATGATTCTGTGAATTTGTTGATGAGTTCTTTTTTGGTATTGTGCTCCTTTACGTATTTTACTTTTTGAACTACCCAGTAGCTAAACGAGTCTAATTTTTTATCTTCGGGGGCATATTTTTGAACGGAATCTACTTCGTGGGTAAATTTATCAAAACCATCTCCAGGTTTTAAATCGTTAAGATTTCCTGTGAAAATGTTTTTTGGAGCTTCTTTCTTGTTGCTTACTTCTAGATTAAAATCAGCTGGAGTTTCCTCTGAATGACCAGGAAATAAAGCAATCATTAAAAAAGTAACAAAACTAATAAAGATGTATAAACGAACAGGCGCCAGATAGGATAGGCGTTTTCCCGAAAGATATTCTTTAGTTAAAGCAGAGGGTTTAAACAAAAGATTTTTGATCGTACGCCAAAAAGCATTTTCGTAATGTGTCAGATCTTCAAAAAAGTGAATAAACAAATGATGAAATGTTTTTCGGGAATCAGTGTTTTCCTGTCCGCAATTGGGACAGAATTTTTGTTCAACAACGTGTCTGCAGTTTAGGCAGGTTTTGTCTTTTCTAATCGGACTGTGTGACATTGGGTATGAATTACTTTGGTTTGATTTTGGTTGTTGCTTTTTGCCCGTGGATGTCACGGATTTAAATGGGTTTATGTTGTTTTTTACGATACAAATTTTACGTAGCGCAAATTAATTTTAATCTGCTTAAATCTCTATGCTGTTGTTTATTTTTTTAATACTTCATTTAGGAAAAGCTGTAAATGCTCAAAAGATCTTTTTGCTGCAATAGCATTATAGGCCGCACCCTTTGAATTGTCATTTCCTACTTCCGGATTTGTGAAAGAGTGTACGGCATTCGCATAATAAATCATTTGCCAGTCGGCTTTTGAATCGCGCATTTCCTGCTGAAAAGCAGTGATTTCTTCTTTTGATTCATAAGGATCGTCGGCTCCATGACAAATCAGTACTTTAGAGGTAATTGGTTCAATCTTTCTGGCAGCATCTCTGGCTAAACTTCCGTGGAATGAAACAACTCCTTTTAGGTTCAAATGTCCTCGGGCAGCTTCAAGAACCCCCGTTCCGCCAAAACAGTATCCTATGGCTACAATATTGTCGACATTGGCCCCCGATTTAACTAATTCCTGTAGCGCTGTATTGATGCGTTTTTGGTATACTTCGTAATTTTTTTTGTAATAACCTGCCTGTTTTCCTGCTTCGGCAGTATTGGCCGGATAATTTCCTTCACCATAGATATCGGCAATGAAAACATTATAGCCTAGTTTCGCTAAGTTTTCTGCAATATCTTTAGAAGCTTTATCAATTCCCAGCCAGGCCGGAATAAGTAAAATACCCGGATTTTGAGGGCTTTTTTTAAGAGATTTTGTAAACAATCCATTTAAAGTCTGAGAACCATCGTTATATTTTACAGCTTTTAGTTGCGCATTTATACCGTTAGAAAACAGTATAGTAGCAAATAGGAGAAGGGCCGAATTTTTCATAAGGGTACAATTTTTAACAAATATCAGAAATATTATGTTACAAAAAAACCTCGGGATATATTTCTTCCGAGGTTTTCACTTGTTGTTTTCTTACAATGAAAATCATTCACCGGGATGATAGGTTTTCTCTGCATTTTTGATGACATCTTCCTTGTAAAATAAGACTTCCTTGAAGCTTCCTTTCTGGTACATTTCGCTTTGATCGTTAAAGTGTCTGGATTTAGGATCTCCGCTATTACCTCCTGCCAATAGTGATTTTGCTTTTATTTTTGGGCCAAATTCTACAGCACAGACAAAACTGTTGCCATTGTAACCATATCGTTTTTTAGAATCTTTTTGATAGCTGCTTTTAAAGGAAGGTAAGCTTCCCCATGAGCCCGGACCAAAAGCAATAGGTGAACTTGGTTGTGCATCGTCATATTTTAAATCGATGTCACCACTGGAACGCTGAAATCGGTTTATATCTCCCCAGGTCACTTTCCAGGTTCCCCATTTTGAGTTCAGTTCTTTTAAAACGGTTTGTAATTGTGGGAGCATTTGATTGGCGGTTGCATTTTTAGCAAATTTTTTGGTGTTTTCTACCTGATCCAATTCTCCTTCATCGACATAAGCTTTTAGTATTATTGGATCTAGTTTATAAGCCCATTCAACAGCTAATGCGGTTGCTACCGAATTTGCTTTTGCATAATAATCCCAGTTTTTTAATATTGAAATCGCTTCGTTCAATTCTGCATATTCAGGATTCTTAGAGCTGCTTTTTTTTTCGAAAATGGTAATTAAAGACGGAATTAAGATTTCGAAAATTGACAATTTGGTATCGTATCCGTCTGCAATTACTTTGTCTAAAGTGTATTGATTGCCTTTGCTGAAAATTCTAACAGCATTTATTCCTCTAAAATTTTCTCCATCTGGCGCCATATATGGCAAGTAGTTTTGTTTTTTCGGACTGTTTTCTCCGGCAACAGAATAAGGAGTTGAGTTGCAGTTTTGCAGCCAGCCATTTACGGGATTGTATAAATGAACGGTTTCGTTTACTTCGTGCAGGCCTTTCCATTGTGTAGCTGAAACCGAACCGTCAATTACTTTGGACCAATTGAGGTTTTTGTCTCTGATTGGAATAAAATTTCCGTGCCAGTAAGCAATGTTTCCTTTATCGTCTGCATAAACGGTATTGTTGGAGGTATTGGCTTTTAAATCCAATGCTTTTTTGTAATCTTCAAAGCTAGCCGACTTGGTTCTGATCCAACTTTGGATTAAACTGGTCATCGAACGATTATTTGATTTTAAGGAGATCCATTTCCCATCGCGTTTTGCCATGATAGGACCGTTATTAGTAAAGTAAGTTTTGAATTTTTTTGCAATTAATTTTCCGTTCTCAGTATAGTTTATCGTGATTTCTTTTTCAATAACAGGGATTAGTTTTTTATCGAATTCATAAAATAATTTGCCCTTTTTATCGATAATCTTTTCGGCGTACATGTCGGCAACATCTACATTAGATGAGGTGTGCATCCATCCACAATGGTCGTTAAAACCCTGATAGACGAAAAACTGTCCCCAGGTTACCGCTCCGTAAACGTTTAGTCCCTCATCGCTTGTTACCTGTACTTCGGGTCTGAAGTAAAAGGTAGTATGTGGGTTTATGTACAATATAGCATTACCGTTAGCTGTTTTTGATGGTGCAAAAGCAAAACCGTTAGAACCTGTCTGAACGTTTTTTTCTCTTTCGACATAGGCAACTTTATCGGTATTGCCGGAATAAAAAGCTTTTAATTCTCCAATGGTAAGATCGGCGGTACTTATGGCTCCGATACTTCCATCTGTCCAAAGTAGAGGGAACCAGGGCTCAAAATGGGTTAAGAGTGCCGGTTTTACTTCAGGATGTTTGTATAAATAAAAATTGATGGCATCGGCATAACTGTTCAATAGTTTTTTGAGCCATATAGGGGCTTTTTTATAATCGGTTTTTGCTTCTTCCGGATTTATTAAAAGTTTAATCTCTAAGTCATTGTATAAAACAGATTGTCCTTTTATTTCTGATAGCCTGCCCAGCTTTTCAATGTAGTTCATTTCAATTCGTTTAAAATCATCTTCGCATTGGGCATAGAGTAATCCGAAAACCGCATCGGCATCTGTTTTTCCATAAACATGTGGAATACCCCAGTTGTCTCTGATGATAGTGACTTGCTGGGCTAGATTTTGAAGACGGGTAACTTCTTTGGAATTGATTTTTTGTGCCGAAAGCTGAAAACTGATACAGAAAATTATAAAGGCTAATTTTGGAATTTTAAGCATGCTTATTTGATGTTAAATTTTTGTCCGGCAGTATAAATACTCATTTGTAGATTTTCAATCGAAATGAGATTGTTGTTTTTAGATTTAAGGATTCCTTTCGGGTTTCTAACGACGATCACTTCGCTTTCGCCCGCAACTTCAATTTGATTGTTTCGAACGATGATGGCCGTACTTTCGTCAATTCCTATTCCGGTTAAGGCAGGGAATTCGACTAATGCAGAAAGTAATCGATTGTAACGATTTCTTTTTAAAAAGTGCTGGTCGATAATAGCAGTTTTAAGCAACCCTAAGCCTTCTGCGGTTTCAAGATTGTCGTAACGGATGTTGTCAAAGGTTCCTGAATATTCTTTTTGAAGCTTCTGATTTCCGGTGATCATTTTTTCTGACATTACTGCTGCACCGGCGCTTGTTCCGGAAATTGTACTTCCATTTTCATACGCTTTTTGAATCGCCTTTTTGATCGGAGTATTTTCAACTATATGCATAAAGCGTGTCTGATCTCCGCCACTGATAAAAATCAGTTTTGCTTTTTGCAATGAATCTGTTAATCTTTTATTTTGAGCTGTTTCTTTGTTGAAGTTGAGCATCACAATTGGGTGAGGCGTTAGTTTTGCCATCTGTGTTTTGAAGAAAATAAACGAGCTGTCCGGCTCTTCGCTCGACATTGGTAGAACGACGATGTAATCTTTTTTAGACAAATCGGAAACACTCAAAACCTGCTTCATTAAGGCATCAGACCGATCACCGCCTCCAATGATAAATAACTTTCCTTTTGTAGTTTGCGCCTGCAAGAGATTAGCTAGTAAAAGAAACAGGACCATACTGTATTTATTTACAGGAAATCTAAAAAGAGATTGATTTTTCATATCGGGAAGAATTGGTTAATTACGATGACCTAATTTCTACAAAGAAATATTTCGCTTAAAAGCACAGCCTAACTCAATAATCGAATCGGTTTTGGCGATGCCAGGAATGCCGTCGATTTTTTCATACAGAATGCGGCGCATGTGTTCGTGATTTTTTGCAATAATTTTGATATAAAGTGTAAAAGATCCAGTTACATAATAACATTCGGTAATTTCAGGAATTCCTTTTAATTCCTCAATAATTCGGTCAGAGTCGGAATCTTTATTTAGGGTGATTCCTGTGAAAGAAGCCCAATCGTAACCTATGTTTTTTTCCTGGATAATTGGCTTTATGCCACCAATTACACCTTGCTCGATCATTCTGTTAATACGCTGATGCACCATAGTATTTGATATTTTCAAATTAGCAGCAATAGCAGAAAAAGCCATTCTTCCGTCTTTTTCTAATTCTTTAATGATACTAATATCAAATTCGTCTAATATATCCATTCTTTTAAATTGTGTTAAAACTTGAATAGTACCCCAAATAATCGGCAGCACTTTAACATTTATAAAAGTAATTATTTTTTTCAATTAAAAGAGTTTAAAAATGGACTTGTAATAAGTGAAATTGATTTTTTTAAAACTAAAAACAATTGATTTTGACTTTTAAATTGATTTTTAAAGTCAAAGAATAAGGTTTGTAGCCCGATAATGAATAATTTTTAATACTTTTGTGCTTTCAAAAAAATAAAATAAAAGATCATGATTCATACTGAAAATAGCCTATCGTCAAAATCAGAGGTTTTGATTGAAAAAGAAAATAAATACGGAGCTCACAATTATCACCCGCTTCCTGTCGTGTTAGAAAGAGGAGAAGGGGTATATGTTTGGGACGTAGACGGAAAAAAATACTTTGACTTTTTATCTGCTTATTCAGCTGTAAATCAAGGGCACTGTCATCCTAAGATCGTAAAAGCAATGGTTGATCAGGCACAAAAGCTTACTTTGACTTCCCGTGCTTTTTACAATGACAGATTAGGTAACTATGAAGAATTTGTAACTAAATATTTTGGTTTTGATAAAGTTCTTCCAATGAATACTGGTGCTGAAGCTGTTGAAACGGCTCTTAAAATATGTAGAAAATGGGCTTATGAAGTAAAAGGAATTTCTGAAAATCAGGCTCAGGTTATTGTTTGTGAAAATAACTTTCATGGAAGAACAACTACAATCATTTCATTTTCGAATGATGAAGGGGCGCGTAAAAATTTCGGACCTTTTACAGATGGATTTATAAAAATTGAATATGATAATCTGGAGGCTCTTGAAAAAGCACTTGAATCATCAAAGAATATTGCAGGATTTTTAGTAGAACCAATTCAGGGTGAAGCAGGAGTATATGTGCCTTCTGAAGGATATTTGGCGAAAGCTAAAGCCTTGTGTGAGAAACATAATGTTTTGTTTATTGCCGATGAGGTTCAGACCGGAATTGCGCGTACCGGAAAATTATTAGCCGTACACCATGAAAATGTGCAGCCTGATATTTTAATTTTAGGTAAAGCAATCTCAGGCGGAGTATATCCGGTATCAGCAGTATTGTGTAATGATGAAATTATGAATGTGATTAAACCAGGACAACACGGATCTACTTTTGGTGGGAATCCTGTTGCTGCTGCAGTTGCAATCGCCGCTCTTGAAGTAATAAAAGAAGAAAATCTTGCCGAAAATGCAGAACGTCTGGGAGTGATTTTAAGAAAAGGATTAAACGAAATCGCAGAGCGTAATGATTTGATTACCCTGGTTCGCGGTAAAGGTTTGTTAAATGCAATTGTAATTAATTGTGGTGAAGATTCGGATCTGGCATGGGAAATTTGCCTGAAATTCAGAGATAATGGATTATTGGCAAAACCAACTCACGGAAATAAAATTAGACTGGCACCACCATTGGTGATGACAGAAACTCAAATTCAGGAATGTCTTGAAATTATCGAGAAATCACTGAATGACTTCAAAAATTAGATTTTTTTTTGATTTTAGTATGTAAAAAAACATCCCGCTAAACGGGATGTTTTTTTGATTTATACATTACTTGCTGTAACCTGGATTTTGAGTGATTTTTTTGTTGGCATCCATTTCTGAAATCGGAATAGGGAATACCAATTCATTTGCATCATAGAGTAACAGTTTAGATCCATCACCATCATCACTTACATCGATAGAGCGTTTTGTTCTTCGTAGATCGTGAATTAAAAATCCTTCCATCCCTAATTCTAATTCGCGTTCTAATAAAATATCGTTAAGGGTTACTGCGGTTAAGTTTTCAGCATTGGCTCTTGTTCTGATTAAATTGATGTCGTTAAGAGGCGTGTTGCCCACGGTTGTTCCTGCCTGAAAATTTGCTTCAGCTCTGATTAGATACATTTCTGCCAGACGAATTACTCCAATATTGGCAAACTGATCGGTAAATTTTAATGTCAGTACTCGATCATTCACAGGATTTACGTAGTTGTATTTTGCACGATCATCATTGGCGTCTGTAAATTTGTCCAGATAAGGGTCTCTTATCGAAATATCACCTCCGCGTCCTCCATTATCTTCTGATGAATAAAAGGTGTTGGCATCATTCACCCCGGTTTGTTTTGTAATTTGTATGGCAAATATATCTTCGGTCTGATCGGCATCATGATTAAAAGCATCTGCATATTTTGTTGAAAGTGAGTGTCCGCTATTTTTGATCACATCATCGGCAGCATCTCTCGCCAGAGCGTAATTGCCTTGTTGCAGATATACTCTTGCCAATAACGCTTTTGCAGCGTACTTATCTGCATAAAAACTATTGTTTTTAGGAAGATTGGTATAGGCAATATTTAATCCGTCAATAATTACTTTGTATACTTCATCGACGGTACTTCTTTCTTTTGATAAATCGACATTGAAATCATAAATTGCGTTAGGTCTAATAACGACTCCCAGTTGATTGTTGGCCTGACCGCTAACGTATGGTTTAGCAAAGAAACGTACCAGATCGAAATAAGCAAGTGATCTCAAAAAATTGGCTTCACCAATCATTCGACTTTGTTTGGCAGGGTCTTTTACCTTGTTGATATTGTCTATAACGGTATTTGTAGCGTTTATAATCTCGTAATATCTGGCGTAAGTTCCTGTAATGATTACATTATCGGCAAGCATTTGTTTGAGATATATTTGCCTTAATTCACCATAACTCCCTCTAAATCTAAAATCGGTAGTTGTGGTTACCCCCGTTACTCCTAATAATTCAGCATAAACTAAGATTCTTCCTCCGTAGGCATTTCCTCTTGCTGCAAGAGCATAAGCTCCTGTTAACACGTTGGTGACTCCCTCCTCTGTACTTAAAGTTACAGTAGCGTCTTCTCTTTGCCTTGGTTCTATATTTAATTCATTTTCACAGCTTGTAAAAAAGACTGTAAAAAGTATAAAAAGTACTATAGTATTTGATTTCATTTTGATCGATTTAAAAATTAATATTTACTCCCATAGCGATGGTTCTTGCAGGTGGAGCCGAATAAAATTCCTGTCCAATATTAGGATTCGCTTTTGAGATATCATCTCTTCGTGATTCAGGATCAGAACCTTTATAGTTGGTAAGAGTCAATAAGTTAACGGCTGTAAGATAGACTCTTAAGCTGCTCATTCCCATGTCGCTTATTGTTTTTTTAGGTAATGTATATCCTAAAGTCAGGTTTCTTAGACGCACAAAATCGGATTTATCGAGATAACGGCTTGAGTTTTGTGTACCGTTAGAACCTCCAAACCTTGCCTGAGGGACATTTGTAATATCGCCCGGTTTTTGCCAGCGGTCTAACTGGTCTAAGGTTTGATTGTCAAAATAGTCGGCTGCCGTAGATTGGTATATTCCGGCAGAGTTATAAATACTGGCTCCCCATTCTCCCTGGAAAGTAAATGAAAAGTCAACACCTTTATAGAGGATGGTATTAGTAAGTCCCGACATTAAGGTTGGAAATGGATTTCCAAGAATTGTTCTTTGTGCTTCGCTATAGTCATTGGTCGTACTCTTGTCAATGCTTCCATCGGCATTTTTTGTGTTTTTTACAAAAAGAGCATCTCCGTTTGCGGGATCAACTCCGGCGTATTCAACCAAGTAGAATGATGAAATATTTTCGCCAACTCTGTTAATGGTGTAGGCATTAATCACATCTGCATTGTTATTTGGTAATGATTTTACTTTAGACTGGTTTGTTGTTAAATTGAAGCTTGTTGTCCAGGTAAAATTTTCAGTTGTGATGTTTTTTGTGTTCAAAGTGAATTCAAAACCATTGCTTCTAATTTTTCCAATGTTTTTACTTACGGTTCCATTATCGCCGGCACCGACACTTTTTGGAAGTGGTACATCAAAAAGTAATCCGTCAGTATCTTTTTGATAGTAATCGGCTTCAAAAGTAATTTTATCTAAAAAGCCCATTTCTGCACCAAAATCAATTTGAGTCGATTTTTCCCAGGTTAAATTATTATTTCCGGGCTGATCAAATGTTAATCCTGATTTTAAGTTATACGGATTTGGCCTGTACAATTGACGTGAAGCAAAGTTGCCAATTTCGGCATTTCCTAATTTACCCCAGCTTCCTTTTAGTTTTAAATAGGTCAGAACGGAGTTTTCCTTTAGAAAATTTTCCTTTGATACTACCCAACCGGCAGAAAATGCAGGGAAAACTCCAAAGCGTTCATTTTTTCCAAAACGGGAAGAACCGTCACGACGAATACTGGCTTTGAAAAGGTATTTACCGTCAAAAGCATAATTTAATCTTCCGAACTGAGAAACAAAAGAATAATCTTCTTCGCTACCGTGTCCTTCATTAATTTCGGCTCCTCCATCAATGGTTTGAAAACCATCATTAGGAAAATAGATGCTGTTTACGTCCTGATATCTTCGGTTGTATTTGTTAAGTTCCATACCGGCAACAACATTCAAGGCATGTTTTTCTGCAAATGTTTTATCGTAAGTAAAATAGTTACTAAATACATAATTTTCGGTATTTACTGAGGAAGCAAATACAGCACCATCAGTTGCCATAAACGGAGCATTTTTGCCTTGCCAATAGTCTTCAGTCTGAGTTAAATAATCGTAAGAGAAATCAGAATTGAATTTAAGACCTTTTACTAATTTTAGTTCGCCATAAACTTTTCCGGTAAGTCTGCGCATGACAGTTTTCCAAAAAGTATTGTCTTTCGCCAGAAGATAGTTGGCATATTCTGTATTTGGATTTGGTGTTCCGTCCGGAAATCTTGCCTGAGATATCGGAGACTGAGCTACAACTTGCAAAGGTGATACAAATGAGTTGTCATCCTGAACCCTGTCGATGATTGCTCTTGAAAAGCCAATATTCATACCGGCCGTAAAACGATCTGAGACTTTATGTGATATGTTTGATCTTCCAGTTATTCTTTCCAGACTGTTGCTGTCGATAATTCCGGTTGTATTGTTGTAGGCTCCGGAAAAGAAGTATTTTGTTTTATCGTCTCCACCGGAAACAGAAAAATCAGCATCGGTTGTAAATCCTGTTTGAAATGCAATGTCTTGCCAGTCGGTATCAATTTCTCCGTTTCTCCAGTCAGTTCCCTGTGCCAGTCTGTCTAGTTCTTCTTCTACAGTTGCTAAATCATCAGCATTGCTTCCGGCTTCCCGCAGCAATTCAACATATTGTTTCGCATTTAACCATTTTTTCTTATGGGTAGCTTCACTAACTCCTTGCGAGAAATTAAGGGAGAAGGTTCCTTTACCGTCTTTTCCTTTTTTGGTGGTGATGATTACAACTCCGTTGGCTCCACGTGCACCGTAGATAGCTGCTGATGAGGCATCTTTTAAAACATCAATAGACTCAATTTCGTTGGGACTTATAGTCAATAACGGGTTTGTTGGAGCTCCATTGCTGGATTCGTTGTCTGTAATCAATGGAATTCCGTCCAATACATATAAAGGCTGTGTACCGGCACTAATACTGGCAGCACCGCGAACTCTAATGTTTATACCTCCTTCGACTTTACCATTTGTTTGGGTGATTTGTACACCAGCAAGTTTACCAACCAAAGCGTTCTGAACGTTTGAAACGGGTATTTGCTGAATATCTTTTGCGGTAACACGGGCAATATTATCGGTTAGATTCTTTTTAGTCTGTGTTCCGTAACCTACGACTAGAACAGCTTCCAGTTCGTTTTGAGTTTCGATTAATGTAATGGTCATTGCATTTGAAGCGGGAACATGTACGGTGGTAAAACTTACATAGCTCACCGTAAGGATGTCTCCTTTTTTAGCGGCTATTTTAAAATTCCCGTCAAAATCTGTTTGAGTACTGGTTTTGGTTCCTTTTACGACGATGTTTACCCCCGGAAGCGGAACTCGTTTTGAATCCGTAACTTTACCTGTAATAGATTCTTCCTGTGCATTGGCTATTTGCACAAATAATGCTATCAATAGCCCAAAAAAAAGCTTAAAGTTGATTTTCATTTTTTCAATATGTTAGGATTAGTTCTCTCAAATATCTTAATTTTTTGTTAACGATTTATTTTTGTATAGTAATAAAAATCACTCAAGTGTTTATTTTTGTGACATTTGTAACATTTTGATGTGAATTTAGGGCTTCCTCAAAAAAAGATTGAATTTTATTATTTATAATGTAATCAAACTCTTTTTTGTTTGAATTAAATAATGTGATTTAACAAAAAATATAATTTGATTTGGAGTGTTTTTGTTTTTATGTAGTTATTTTTTAATAGGTTTCTTTTTTCTTAACATAAAAAAAGCGACTGTCCGAAAACAATCGCTTTTGGTTATAATTACTCAAAATATCAAAAAAAGTAACTATTTTTTTAGAAAGGCCTAAGAAGACATTGCCCTGTATTATTTTTTAAAATCTAACTTTTTTAAGTTCCCATAAGGTTTTGATAAAAGTATCGACATCCTGGGTGGTATTGTAAAAAGCCAGAGATGGACGAACAGTAGTTTCTACACCCATTCTTCGCAAAATAGGCTGTGCGCAATGATGTCCGGTTCGTACCGCAACACCTTCTTTATTTAAAGCTTGTCCCACCTGATCGTTTGTGTAGCCTTGCAAATTAAATGAAAGAATACTTGCCTTATTTGCTGCTGTACCGATCAATCGGACACCAGGAATTTCTTTTAGCAATTTTGTCGCATAGTCTAACAACTGATGTTCGTACTGACCGATCGCATCTATTCCTAGTTTTGTTACATAATCTATTGCAGCCCCAAGACCAATTGCGTCAGCAATATTTCCTGTTCCAGCTTCAAAACGATTAGGAGCTTTGTGGTATTTTATTTCCTCAAAAGTGACATCCTGAATCATGTTTCCACCAGATTGGTAAGGATGCATTTCATTCAGTAAATCTTCCTTTCCGTATAAAGCGCCAATTCCTGTAGGCCCAAAAAGTTTGTGTCCGGAGAAAACCAGCCAGTCGGGATTTAAATCCTGAACATCAACCTTCATATGTGAAACCGATTGTGCACCATCAATTAGAACTTTTGCTCCAACAGCATGAGCCATTTCAACAATCTTTTTGGCCGGTGTTACCGTTCCCAATGCATTTGATACCTGAGTAAAAGCAACCAGACGTGTTTTTGAATTCAGCAATTTTGCATATTCATCGAGTAAAATTTGTCCGTCATCGTCAACCGGAATTACACGAAGTTTTAATCCTTTTTTATCTGCCAGACGTTTCCACGGAACAATATTCGCATGATGTTCTAAATTGCTGACAATGATTTCGTCGCCGGCAACTAAATTATAATCACCCCAACTTTGTGCCACAAGATTAATACCTTCAGTGGCACCACGAACAAATACGATTTCGTTTACGGAGCCAGCATTCAGGAACGTTTTTACTTTTTCGCGTGCAGCTTCATAAGCATCCGATGCGCGTGCAGCCAATTCATGTGCAGCACGATGGATATTCGAATTTTCATGTTCGTAGAAGTAGGCAATACGATCAATAACCGATTGCGGTTTTTGTGTTGTGGCAGCATTATCAAACCAAACCAAAGGTTTTCCATTTATGGTTTCTCTTAGAATAGGAAAATCTTTTTTAATTCGATTAGCATCAAAATGGGAAGTGGAAATACCCCCAAAATCTTGTTTTTCAAAAGTATTACCAACGATTAAATTCGAATTTCTCTGATCAAAAGCAAACGGATTTTGCTCTAAAAAATAATATGAATTTGATATCTCATTTCCGTTTAATGGAAGGTTGGTACGTTTTGTAAATTGTGTATCCACAAAAGCCAACGCTGCTTTTAATTCCGTTTCAAACGAAGAACCTTGGGATTGAAAAGGCAGGTATTCATTATTTAAAAACAATTTCGAAAAAAAACTTTCTTCATTTAGCTGAGCGGTTCCGTTATTCCCAAAATTTTCGTCATAAAAACCGGTTTGCGGATTGTTGACATTTACATTATTTCCGTGTGAAATTCCCAATGGAGAAGTTTCACTTTGAGGATCAAATCCGGCTCCGGCATTTGGATATAAAGCCGAAGCTCCTGAACCATAGTTGGCAACGTTTGGCGCTGCTCCAAATCCGCTAAATGCTGGTAAAGCAGTAGGTGAAGCTGGCTCATCCTGCAAGGGCAGGGCTGCCGGGTTGTGGCCACTGAAGTTCCCCGAATTAAGGAAGGTTTCTGCAACTTTTGTGGCACGGGGATGTTCATTACGATCAGGACTTAACGAAATCTCTTTGGGAAATTCGTTAGGTAACGTACTGAACAATTCGTTAGCCAAAAGCTGCAAATCCTCAATGTTGGGTAAACCGTTGTTGTTAGTATTTATACTCATGGTACTTTCCAATTTCTACATCTTCAAGAACGGCAATTGCATCGTCTACCAATACTGCCAGTGAGCAATATAGCGATACCAGATAGGATGCAATTGCTTTTTCATTTATTCCCATAAAGCGAACTGATAATCCCGGTGATTGTTCGCCTTGTAATCCTGGCTGAATTAATCCGATAACTCCCTGACGGCTTTCGCCTGTGCGCAATAGAATGATTTTTGATTTTCCGTCTTTGATTGGTAATTTGTCTGACGGGATAAGCGGAATTCCTCTCCATGTTAAAAATTGAGATCCAAACAAAGAGGTCGTAGGAGGAGGAACACCACGACGTGTACATTCACGGCCAAAAGCTGCAATTGCTAAAGGATGCAATAAAAAGAAACCCGGTTCTTTCCATACCTTGGTTAGTAATTCGTCCAGATCATCTGGCGTTGGTGCACCAGTTCTGGTTTTAATAATTTGCGAAGGCGCAACATTGCTGAGCAAACCATAATCTTTATTGTTGATTAATTCGCTTTCCTGACGCTCTTTAATGGTTTCGATCGCCAATCTAAGTTGTTCAGAAATCTGATTGTACGGTTTACTGTACAAATCTGAAACTCTTGTATGTACTTCAACAATCGTTTGAACTGCAGCCAGATTATATTCTCTCGGATTATCGATATAATCGACAAAAGTATTGGGTAAAACCCTTTCGTCTCTTGCAGAACAATCTACTTCGATATGGCTTCCGTCTTTTACTTTATTCAAACGGAATACACCCGATTCTACTGGTGTCCAATGCAAAAGATGCGTTAACCAACGTGGTGTAATTGTTCCAATTTGAGGAACGGTACGTGTTGCAATTGCTAATTGTCTTGCTGCAACATCTCCTAATGCTGTTTGTTGTTGTTTTGTTTCAGCCATGGCTTAATGGTTTAATGGTTAATTTATTTTTTGTTGTAGTATTTTAAGAACTTTCATTCGTAAAAAAACAATTTTATCGTACTAGTAAATTTAGCTTAAAACTAAAAACCTCCGAAATAAAAACCGTTTAATTTACAGTATAATAATGTCTAAATTATTGAATCATAAGGTTAATCAAGGCAGAACCCGCATTTAACCGAATGATATTTTTGCTTGATATGGTGATCCGGTTTGGTACCCGTTACCAAAGAGGGGATCTGTTTGTACTTGGGGATGAATTTTTATTTTATAAGTGAAATCGATTCAAAACGAAATAATGGGAAGAATTAACGGCAGAAGCACATATAACAAAAAGTGTTATAGGTATATTTTTTTGGAAGGATATAATTCGATGTACTTGCAGTTGTTTTCAAAATGTAGTTTTTTAAAATTTAATCTCTACTAATTCTATAGATAAAGTTAAATTTAAAATAATAAAATCCAAAAGTTTTTTAAAATTTATTCAGATGAGTGCAAGAAAACAGGTAAACTGTAGAATAGATTTCGTTTTAAAATGCTGATTTTGAGTTGTTTGTTTTTATTTGTTTTCGAATATAAAAAAAGACAGAAAAATAAGTAAGAGTTGTTTTTTACTTATTTTTCTGTCTTTTTAAATGCTTTATAAAATGTAAAAAGAAGCTTTAATTACTTTTTTAAGGCTGCGCCACCTGGCATAACTTCCTGTTTTAGTTTGAATTTACTGTATTCTACAACTCCTGTCTGATCAGCCCAATCAAAGTAAGAAGCAGACAGTTTGTTGACAACAGCGGGGTTTTGTTGCGCTACATTGGTCGTTTCGCCACGGTCAGTTTCAATATTATAAAGTTCCCATTCGTATGACGGGTAAGTCGAAACCAGCTTCCATTTTCCATCGCGTACGGCTCTGTTTCCGGCTCTTTCCCAAAACAGTGGGGCTCCTCTGTCGACTTCCGAAGCATTATCGAATAATACCGGCAGCAGACTTTTCCCTGCTAATGGATTAGATTTTACACTATTGTATTCTTTTGGATATTCAATTCCGGCCAATTCATAAAAAGTAGGAGCCAGGTCAATAATATGTCCGGTTCCTTTATCAATTCGTCCGCTTTTTATTTTTGAAGGATACCAGGCAATAAAAGGTGAACTGAAACCGCCTTCGTGCATATTGTTTTTGTATTGCTGTAAAGGTGTGTTAGACAAATAAGCCCAGTTTTGTTCCTGATAATCAAAAGAACCCGAGGTCCCAATTGGACCATCATTTCGGACCAAACCTCTTCCTAAAGGATTGTAAGTATTAAAACCACCCTGCGCACCATTGTCTGAAATAAAAATAATGAGGGTGTTTTTATCTTTTTTTAATGCTTTTAGTTTGTTTAGAACTTTACCCACATTTTGATCCATGTTGTCTACCATTGCAGCGTAGACCTCCATTTTGGCTTTCCAGAATTGTTTTTCATCATAAGTCAGTTTATTCCATTCCGGAACTTCAGGGTCTCTTGTAGATACAGTTTGATTGGCGGGTAAAATACCGTTTGCTTTTAGTTTTTCGATTCTTTTTTCTCTTAGTACATCCCAGCCTTCGTCAAATTTCCCTTTGTATTTGGCAATATCCACTGGTTTTGCCTGCAGTGGCCAGTGTGGTGCCGTGAAGGCTAAGTAAAGGAAGAAAGGTTTATTTTCTTTGTTTTGTCCGTCCAGAAAAGACACTGCATTGTTTCCGATCTCATCTGTAAAATAATACGAATCGTCTTTTGGGTGAAGCTCTTCATTATTTAGAAGCAATTTTACCGGATAAGGTGTTTTTCCGAAAGGCAAAGGTTTGGCATCAAAATAACTGGAAGCTCCTTTTAAGATTCCGTAAAACTTATCAAAGCCTCTCTGATTGGGCCATTGCGACTGATCTAGAGAGCCTACATGCCATTTTCCCGAAAGTAAAGTGCTGTAACCTCCGGAACGGAAAACCTCGCCCAATGTTAAAGACTCTTTGTTCAAATAACCCTGATAAGCGGGAAGTCCCAGGTTAATATCAAAAAATCCCATTCCGGCCTTATGCTGATATTGCCCTGTTAACAGCGAGGCTCTGGTAGGTGCGCAAATGGAGTTGTTGTAAAATTCGCGCAGACGCAAACCTTCACTAGCCAGTTTGTCGAGATTTGGTGTTTTAATTTCGGAGCCGTAATTTCCTAAATCAGAATATCCCATATCATCCACCATAATCAAAATGATATTTGGTTTTGAAGAATCGGCCGTAGTTTTATTTTGTGCGGAAACTAAAAGCACGGTCGAAAGCAGTACATTTAGTGTAAGAAGTGTTTTTTTCATTTTAATTCATGTTGTGAGTTGCTGAGGTTGGTTTTATCATTAGTGGAATCTATTTGACAGATAGAAACATAGGCTTTGAAAATTATAGAAAATTATGATTTTTTTAGATACCTATACTTTTTATTTTTAGCAGAATGTCTTTTAGGTACAACAAGTTACGCTCTGATATATTCCAAAAAGGATTCAGATCGTTATTTACTAAACAGTAAAAAGGCAATAATCAGGGTGACAATGACATTGAATAATTGTGCGATTAAAAAGGCATATAGCGGTTTTCGGCTGGTATTGTTCCATAAATCTTTAAAGTGAGTTTCCAGTCCGATACTGGTAAAAGCCAATGCAAACCAGATACTCTGCAGGTTTTTTAAACTGTCTTTTACTTCGTCTCTAACCTCCGCAGTCAGCAGGAAAGAAAAGAGGAGTGAAGCGGCGATAAAACCGATAACGAATTTTGGAAAACGTTCCCAAATAACAGCTAAGGTTGGTTTTGATGAAACAGCTTCGGTTGATTTGTTGTGTGTATAGGTCCAGTATACGGATATAGCAAAAGCCGCTAAGCCTAATAATACATTTTGAGAAAATTTGACAATCGTACTAATTTTTAAAGCCGTTTCGCCTACTAACGAACCCGAAGCGGCAACGGCTCCAGATGTGTCAATACTACCGCCTAACCATGCTCCTGTTACTTCTTCGGGAAAGTTGAAATATTGGGCAATTACAGGCATGAAAATCATCATGGGGATGGCGGTAACCAAAACGACAGAAATTACATAGGACAGTTTTTTAGAATCACCTTTTATAGCGCCCGAAGTGGCAATCGCAGCAGAAACACCACAGATCGATACGGCGCTTGAGATCATCAGGGTTAATTCATCGTCAACTTTTAGTTTTTTGCACAGCCAGAAGGCAAAGTACCAAACCGACAGTACAACCACTAAAGCCTGAATAAGTCCTAATGAACCGGCTTTTAGAATGTCTGAGAAAATAACAGTGGTTCCTAGTAATACCAAGCCAATTTTGACAAATACCTCTGTTGAAAGAGAGGAACGAAACCACCTTGGAAGGATGAAAAAATTACCCAGACAGAGACCTATGATTAAACTAAAAATCACCGCTTCCAGGTTTAGCCCTTTTAGGATTGTGTTTCCGGAGATAATTAAAGCTAAAATTGTTAAAGAATATACTATTGGAAAACCCAGTAGAAAGTTTTTGACCGATTTTCCAATTAAAAAAGCACCAAGTGTTCCAATCGCAATCAGGTATAAAAATTGTAAGCCAATGATTTTTAGGTTTCCGGAATTAAACACGTTCACTAATAAATCGGTTTCGGTTGACCATTTGAAAACAGGGATCTCAGGTAGAAAAATAAAAAGAGAAATTCCGATGATGATAAATCCAAGGACTACGACAGTCCAATCTTCGTGAAGGGTAAATTGTTTGGTTTGGGTCGACATTTTATTGTTTGTTTTACTGTATTAAACCCGACAGGTTTTTGAAACCTGTCGGGTTTGTATTCGATTATTTAGCGATTTTTATTTCGAAGCCAAAGCGACATCGACATCATTTTTTAAATCACTCAAACCTTCTCTTTTGAAAACAATTTTTCCTTTTTTGTATAAAATCAAAGTTGGGAACACTTTTACAGTTTTCAAATCGGCAATTACCTGCGGGCTGTCTTCCAAATCAATTTCAATGATTTTTAAATTATTGCCGTATTGCGCTCTGATGGTTTCTAAAACAGGTTTTACTTTTTTGCAGGCGCCACAGTATACAGAACCAATATCAACCAGAACGTCATTATTTTCAGTTATGATTTTATTGTATTCGGCTAAGGTCAATTTGCTTTTTGAATTGGAGTAAAAAGGTTTTCCGTTTCCAATCCAATTGGCAATTCCGCCTTCTAAACTGTAGGCTTCTTTAAAACCATTTTTCAGCAATTCCTCTGCAAGCCAGACACTTCTTCCTGCTCCAATAGAATAGGTGAAGACTGGCCTTGTTTTATCTAAGGCAGCGATACGTTTGGTGTAATCCTTTGATTCCAGATTAAAATTTTGAGCACCATTGATATGGTTCAGTGCAAATTCTTCAGGACCACGTGCATCAATGATCTGTGGCTTTTTTTCGCTTTGAATTTTAGCATAAAAAACGTCTAAAGAAACGGTGTTGGATGCTTTTTGCTGTGCAAAGCTAATTCCGGAGAAAAACAGTATCACGATCGCAATACTGTTTTGGATTAATTTATTTTTTTTCATGATCTTTAAGATTGAACCTGCTCATAATAAGCCGGATTTGGAATCGTATTTTCTACTTTCTGACGAACCGGAACAGCTAGTACTCCTTCAGCCAAAGCGCTTCCTTCTTTTTTGGATTTGAAAATTGGCCAAAGAAATTGTGCGTACCATTCTTCTTGCTTGTACGACTTCATTCCGTATGATTTTGGGAATTTTCTAGTGATCAAACCTGTTCCGAAAATGATATCCCAGATGAAAAACATATTTCCGAAGTTCCCTTTGAAATGTCCAACACCGTCTCCGCTGGTGTCAGCATGATGCGCGTGATGGGTTGCCGGAGTCGAAATTAAACGTTCTAAAACCCATGCAATTGGATGTAAAACTTTGTATTTGTAAAATGGTTTATCCCAGGCAATACTCGAGTGAGCTCCCAGAGTAATCAAACTTTTAATGACTAATACGAACAAGGCCGGCAATCCTAAACCTAAATAGGTTAAAGTGGCGGTTAAGTAAATCTGAGAAAAGAAGACCGTGTAAATAAAGTTTTGTCTGGATGCCATTGCCATGCCCATGTAAGGCGCGGAATGGTGCGTTCGATGAAAACGCCATAAAAAAGGAACCTGATGGTGCAGACGGTGGTACCAGTATTGCGTTAAATCATCGGCTATCGCGATAAGGAAAAAGCCTCCCCAAAATGGAACCCACGAAAGCGAGTTGGCAAGATTAGGGATTAAATACGGTAATGCGGTCAGACTAAAAAAGGCAATTACCGGGGGCAAAAGCAATTTTGGGGCCAGAAAACAAACGATATCGACTTTGCGTTCTTCGCCCGTCCATTGGTCATCGTACAAACCTGCAGTAAATTCGATAACTCCCAAGATTAACATAAAAGCAGTTAATCCCCAGGTTCTGATATTTTCGAAAGCCGGTTTTGCAAATTCTAAAAATGACGGTAACGTAAGATGAGATTCGGTGACCAAACCATTCGTTAGTTTGAAATAAAGAAAAATTGCCACGACAGGCAGAGAATAAATAAGGAGACTAATGCTTAAATCTCTGGTAAGTTTGCTCTTTGAATTATAAGCTGTTGTTGCCATGATTTCTTATTTTAAAAAGTTATTAATTAATGTTAAACCTCCCGCCAGAATAATTAGCGGAACTAAAAAAATAATCGCTCCCACGATGATTTTTTTTCCTATAATTTCAAAATCTACTTTTTTCATAATGATTTAAATTAAAAGCGATTCAGGTTTCAAAATGTTGTCAAAAGACCTGAATCGCTATTGGATTTATTATTTAGCATTTCCTGGTCTGGTGGCTTGCTGAATCAGGTCCTGTAATGTTTTGCCTTTGTCGGCGGTAGTGTTGTGTATTCTTCTGTTGTACACATCCTGCCAGTCAATCAACGGGTAAACATTATTCTCTTTGGCTTGTTCTTCAAACAATTTTTTTAGTTCGGCCAATTTTTCAGGGTATTTTTTAGCCAGGTCATTGCGCTCGTTGAAATCTTCGTTGAGGTTATACAACTCCCATACATCAGCATCGAAATTGCTTTCGGTAGGTTTTTCGTTTTTACCCAGCGATTTTTTTACAGCAAAAGAATCCGGCAGGTGTGCTGCGCCTGCTTTCCAGCCATCTTTGTAAATGGCTCTGTTTCCAAAAATATAATAGTATTGGATATTGTGTAAAGACGGCGTCTTGGCATCATTTAGTGAAGCGTAGAAGGTTGAACCCTGAAGAGCATCCTGTTTTACTTCTCGGATATATTCAGGAGCTTTAATTTCTGCAATGTCTAAAGTGGTTGGAAGTAAGTCGGTTACGTGACTGTACTGGTTTCTGACTCCGCCTTTTTCTTTAATTCCCTTTGGGTAAAAAACAATCAACGGATTACGGGTTCCTCCTTCAGATTGTGCATCTTGTTTCCAGTTTTTAAAAGGAACATTTGTTGCCTGAGCCCATCCCAGCGGATAATTGGTGTTCAGTCCTTTTGCAGTTCCAATCTCTCCGATATTGTTTAGATTTTTCTGTAGATTTTCCTCGTCAGATCCGCCCTGAGCAAATAAACTCTGATTGATTGTACCTTGCGTAGTACCTTCTTTACTAGCGCCATTATCCCCAATTGCAACAAAAATTAAAGTATTCTCCAGTTGATTGGTTTGTTTTAAATGTTCTACGATTCTTCCAATTTCGTGATCGGTATAGGTCAGATATCCGGCATAAACTTCCATGAATCTGGCGTAGACTTTCTTTTGATCCGGTGTTAGTTTTTTCCAGTCGGTAATCAGTGGATTGCGTTCCGGTAAGATGGCATTAGCAGGAACTACACCCAGTTTTTTCTGGTTGGCCAGTACTTTTTCGCGATAAGCATCCCAGCCTTCATCAAATTTTCCTTTGTACGCATCGCTCCAGGATTCTGCCACCTGATGTGGTGCATGAACCGCTCCGGGAGCATAGTACAAAAAGAAAGGTTTGTCTGGTGCCGCTTTATGCTGTTTGGTAATATAGCTAATGGCTTTATCCGTAATCTGATCCGTTAAGTGTCTTCCGTCAGGTGTAATATGTGCGTTGTCTTCTACCAAATCAGGTTTGTACTGATCGGTTTGTGATCCTAAGAAACCGAAAAAATGTTCGAAACCTTTTCCGGTAGGCCATCTGTCGAAAGGCCCTGCATCGGTAGCTTCTTCATCAGGAGTCAAACCGTATTTTCCCACGGCAAAAGTATTGTATCCTTTGTCTCTTAAAATTTCGGCAATTGTTCCTTTATCAGATGGAATTCTTCCATCCCAACCCGGGAAACCTGCTGATAAAACGGTATGTGAAAATCCGCTTACGTGTACTTTTCCTGAATTTCTTCCGGTTAAAAGAGCGGCACGGGTAGGGGCACAAATAGCAGTGGTGTGAAAGTTGGTGTAACGCAGACCATTATTAGCCAAATTATCAAAAGTTGGCGTCTGAATTAAACCTCCAAAAGTGCTTGAGGCTCCAAAACCAACATCATCTAATAAAATCCAGACAATATTTGGTGCACCTGCAGGGGCTTTCACAGGATCTGGCCAATATTCTTTAGAATCGGCCAGCGTTTTTCCGACTACACCTTTAAAATCAGCATTCGGATTGTTTTGCGCAAAACTCAATTGTGCTACAAGCAGCGCAGTAAATAAGAGTCCTTTTTTGAGGCTCTTACTTTTACTAGGGTATTTGAAATTTTTCATAATTTATTCGTTTTTATAGTGGTGGTTTTAATTAATATCCGGGGTTTTGAGGTAATCCAACAGGATCAATATTTCTTTCGCTTTGCGGAATCGGGTATAAATTATTTCGTTCAGAAACGGAGTTTTTCGCCAGTACTTTTTTGACTTCGGTAACCAAAGTTCCCCAACGAACCAAATCAAACCAGCGTTGTCCTTCCTGAACAAATTCTTTTTTTCGTTCTTCTTGCAGGGCTGCTCTAAACGTTGTTTGTGTCAATCCCGCTAAGTCTACTGTTGCGTCGGGCGTGTTGATCGGTTTTCCAAAAGCTCTTCTTCTTACCTGATTGATTAGCTCATAGGCTTCAGGTGTTGGTGGTCCCTGTTCGTTTATCGCTTCTGCTAAAGACAGTAAAATATCGGCATAACGAATTATCGGAAAATTGATTGAGACATTAGACGGAGTGGCCAGATTGGTTAAATCCAAATATTTTTTAAAGATTGGCTTTGGAAAAGTATAAACGTTTGCTGTACCGGGAACTGGTAATTGTTTGGCATAACTTACATCGCGTCTGGTGTCTCCGGCGGCGTAAATGTCATAGAACAACGCGACATCCGAAATAATATCGGCAGGTTCTGTAGCAGTGAATCCGGTAAAAGAAGTGGCCTGAAAAGTACTTCCGCTAGATCCGTTTCCGGCTTGATTGGGTTCAAACTGAACAGAGAATATATGTTCCTTCCCGTTCTTTTTGGTTTTCGTGAAAATATCCTGAAAATTTTCGAAAAGAGCATATCCATATCCGCCGTTGATCACTTCTTTGGCTTTTAAAATAGCATTTGGATAGTCTTTTCTCGTAAGGTACACCTTGGTTAGAATTGCTTTTGCAGCTCCCGATGTAGCACGTCCCGCATCTGTTGCAGCATAAGCAGGCGGCAGCGCTTCGGCCTCTTTTAAATCTGAAATAATCTGATTGTAAACTTCCTGTACTGTCGCTCTTTTCGATTTTAAACTCTCTAACTGAATAGAAGTAGGTTCGTGCAAAACAATTGGAACTCCGCCCCAAAGTCGTACGTCCTGAAAATACAGTAACCCTCTGATGAATTTGGCTTCCAGGATCAATCTGTTTTTAACAGCGTCTGAACCAACTACTTTTGGAATGTTATCAATAGCTACATTGGCTCTGTTTATTCCCGCATAGATTTGACGCCACGCCACCTGAACACGGTCAGAAGTAGCATCATGCGTCAGACTGCTTAAAGCTCTAACTTGTGGATTGGTTGCCGAAACTCCCGCTGCAGCATAATCCGAAGCCATATCGGTCAGGAAATATAAGTTTCTCCCAAACAAACTCTGCTCTCCCGGATCAAGACTTAGTGAAGCGTAGACAGCTGTTACACTTGCTACAGCATCGTCTTGTGTTTTAAAGTAGTTGTCTTCGGTTACAAAAGAGGTAGGTGTGACCTCTAGATCGGTGCACGATACCAATAGTCCGGCACTTAATAGGAATGTTAGAATTATCTTTTTCATGTTATATTTTTTTACTTAGAAAGTTACGTTTAGGCCGGAGATGAATGTTTTTGAATTCGGATAAGAACCAAAATCAATTCCTGGATATAAATTGTTTTGCTCGTAGGAACTTACCTCAGGATCATACCCTGTGTATTTTGTCCATGTAATTAAGTTTTCGGCAGAGACATAAAATTTGATACTTTTAGCTCCCAGTCTTTTCGAAAGGCTTTTTGGTAAAGTATAACCTAATGTGATTAATTTTAATCTCAGGAAAGAAGCATCTTCCACATAACGTTCTGAAACAATTCCTAATGGAGAACTAGTCGCTCTCGGAACTTCATTGCTTGGATTTGTAGGCGTCCAACGATCTTCCAGTGTAACATTGGCATTCGTACCCAGCGTAGAAATTTCCAGTTGCTGATTTAAAGCATTGAATACTTTACCTCCATAAGATCCCTGGAATGAAAAGTTAAGATCAAAGTCGCGATAGGAAACCGTGTTGCTAAAACTTCCCACAAATTTTGGTTGTGAACTTCCAAGATTACTTTTGTCAAGAGCTGTAATTACGCCATCTCCGTTGGTATCTACATATCTTCGGTCTCCAACTTTTGTGTTGGCTAAACTGTTTATTTTTGGCTGAGTGTTTACTTCTTCCTGTGTCTGGAAAATTCCATTGGTTTTGTACCCCCAGAAAGTTCCCAATGGCAATCCTACTTTTACTGTTACCGGTTGTTGCTGTAGTAAAGAGCCGTTTGGCACTACTGGAAAAAATTGATCCACTCCATTTCCAATAGAAACGACTTTGTTTTTATTGGCAGAGAAAACGATGTTAGAATTCCATGAAAAGTTTTCTGTTTTTAGGTTTTCGGTAATCAGGCCAATTTCAACCCCTTTATTTTCAACCCCTCCAATGTTTTGAAGCACAGTTGCATATCCTGAGGTCAACGGAATAGGTACATTGATCAACAAATCGTTTGTTTTTTTGTAGTACACATCAAAAACAAAATTGATTTTGCGGTCTAACAAGGATAAATCCAATCCAACATTGTATTGATTTGTTTTTTCCCATTTCAAGTCCGGATTGGCTAGTCGGGTAGGAGCTAAACCAGTTTGCAGAGTTCCTCCGAAGGAATAGTTTACAGAAGCCATTTGAGCAAGAGAAAGATAATTTCCAATTTCCTGGTTACCGGTTGTTCCGGCAGTTATTCTTAGTTTAGCTTCGGTTACGCCTTTGATATTACTTGCAAAAGATTCGTCGGTAATATTCCACGAAAATCCTGCTGACGGGAAATACCCCCAAAGCGACTTCGAACCAAATCTTGAAGATCCGTCTGCACGGGCAGAAAGCGTAAAATTGTATTTTCCTTTATACGAATAATTAACTCTGGTTAACCAGGATTTTAAAACACTCTCGAAAGCATCTGTATAAGGTTTTAAAGGCACACCATCTTGCAAAGCGTTGTACGTATTGGCGTCATTGACAAAAAATTGAGCTCCCGCATTCACAACTTCACCTTGCGTATATTGAAGAGTATATCCGCCCAAGGCTGAAAATTTGTGGTTTTCACCAAAATTAGTGTTGTAGTTCAAGGTGTTTTCATTCAGTACAGAGCTTACTAAGCGGTCTCCGACAGAACCAAAACCTTTAGTTCCTGCACCTGTAGTGGTAGTTGCCGGTGCATAGTAATTTTGTTTGGTATTGATCACATCACCACTAACAGCCACTTTTGCGGTTAGTTTTTTGGTGATTTTATATTCGCCAAATAAACTGGTCAGGATTCGATTGATTTTAGTTTCGTTGGTCGTACTAACAAGGTCATTTATTGGATTAGCAATGACTCCGTTAACAGCTGTTGCATAAGGATTATTGGTCAAGTTATAGCTTCCGTCGGCATTTTTAATCGGAACTACCGGTGGCTGATACAAAGCGACAACTAGCGGATTAGGTTGTCTTCCGGCAGAAGAACCACCATTGGTACCAATACCATTTGCAACCGAATTGCTATAGTTGGCATTTACTCCAAATTTAAAATTCTGAGAATAGTTTCTTTCGTAATTAACACGAAGCGAGATACGTTTGAAATCAGAGGCAATTACAATTCCGTCCTGTTGAAAATAACCAGCCGAAATTGCATATCGGGAGCGTTCATCACCTCCTGAAAAAGACAATTGATGATTCTGAATAGGAGCAGCCGTTCTAAAAGCAGCCGATTGCCAGTCGTATCCTTCCGAAGTTTTTAAAGCTTCGATCTGAGCAGCAGTAAAAGAAGGAGCCTGACCAATACTGGCCTGAACATCATTACGCAGGCTTGCCCATTGGCTGGCGTTCAGTAAATTCAGTTTTTTCGACACATTCTGGAATCCAATATAACCTTGGTATGAAATATTGTCCTGACCTTTTGTTCCTTTTTTAGTGGTGATAATGACTACACCATTTGCGCCACGGGAGCCGTAAATAGCAGTGGCAGAAGCATCTTTTAGTACCTCAATAGATTCGATATCACCGGGGTTAATCGTTGATAGTACATTAACAGTCGCTCCCGCATTTGAAACTCCTGCTGTACTGTTGTTATTGTCGTTATAAATTAAAATTCCGTCAACTACATAAAGCGGTTCATTACCGGCTGTAATAGAGTTTCCTCCCCTGATTCGTACACTTGAAGAGGCTCCGGGACGTCCCGAACTTTGTGTGACTACCACCCCCGGTATAGCACCGCGCAGTAAGTTATCTGCCGATGAGGTTACCTGACTTAAATTGGCTTTAGGTACAGAGGACACAGCACCTGTAATGTCTTTTCTCTTTTGAGAGCCATAACCAACAACCACCAATTCGTCCAGCTCCTGACGTTCTTCTTTTAGATGAATGGTAATTGGATTTTTTTCGACTATAATCTCTGATTTTTTATATCCAATATAAGTTACGATTAAAGTATAAGGGAATTTCTGTCCGGTTTGAAAGTAAAATTTTCCTTCGGCATCTGTCTGAACACCGTGAGTAGTTCCTTTAATAATAACAGAAGCACCAATAATAGGCTGGTTGGTAATGTCGTCTAAAACTGTTCCATCCAGTTTTGATTGTATAAGAGGTGTTGTATTTTGGGCATTAATTCCTGCCGATAGGAGGAGGAGAAACAGGAATGAGTATATTTTTAATTTTTTTTTCATTTCTTTGTACTGGTTTAAGTAATTAACAAGAAGCCTTGAAAGTTGAATTTTCAACTCTCTAATGGAATTCTTGATTTAGTGATAAATGTTCTTTAAGCCTTGCCATTTCTGTTGCCGCAGAAATGGCTTTTTTTATTTACAGCAACAGCCTTGCATATTTTTCATTTTGTTTTTTTTAGTTGTTAATTATTTTCTTTTTAAAGTATAGGTATAGTTTCAGTACTCCTTTTGATACAAATGAATGCATCAAACCGACTTGGAAATTTCAATAAAAATTTTATGGTGTATTTAAAAATTCGCTTTAAAATGATTCGGTACAAAAAGGAATCGAATGCAAACGAAAAAATTGCTGAGGTTTAGCAACAGAAGCACATATAACAAAAAGTGTTATAAGTATATTTTTTAGGAAGAATGTAATACGATATGCTTTCGGTTGTTTTCAAAATATAGTTTTTTTGGTTTCAAATATTATTTTAAACTCTACTAATCCTATAGACAAAGTTAATTTTAATATAATAAAAACCAAAAGTTTGGTTATTTTTTTTTGAAAAAGATAGAATTTTGGAATATTTTTTAGCTATGCAAATGAGTTAATTGGTTGTTTTTCAATACGTTGTATTTTTGTTTACGATATTGAAAAAAAGCATAAGCTTCTATTTTTTCAATTAAAAAATGTAGTACTTTATACTTAATTTTCTAATTTTTAAGATCTTATCTCATTTTAAAATAAGGTAAAAACGTCAGCTAAAAGTTGTTGGAACCTCCAAAAGATGTTTTTTTTTTTAATGCAACTTTTATAGGTATGACTTCATTATAAATGTGATGGTCTGGAAATGCATTTTTCGATTGAGATGGGATAATAAAGCGGATAAATTGATTAAAGTACTGTGAATTAGTTGTTTGTGTGTTCAGTTGTGCGTAATTTTATAGGTTGTATGGTCGTCCGAAAGGAAATTTCTAGAATAAAGGAACCAAAACCTCTGATCCTAAAAAGCTATTTGATTTTTTAGGGGAGTAATCCAAAGAATTAAGCTAAATTTATATTCTTAAAAAAGTGATAAGAGAGACTTGTGAGAAGTAAAAATTTATGTTTTTACAAAAAGTGTTTTTTGCTTAAAAAACAACCGTTATGATTAAAGTTGAAGAAGCATTACAAAGAATTGAAGCGAACTGTGTCAAAATGCCCACGAAGCAAATAGCGATAGGCAAAGCATTGGGTTATGTTTTGGCCGATAAGGTGATTTCGCCAATTGATATGCCGCCGTTTCGACAATCGGCGATGGATGGTTATGCTTTTATTCAAAGTATAAAACATCAATACGATATCATAAGTACTTCTCAGGCTGGCGATCATTCAAATTTGAAATTAAAAGCAAATGAAACAGTCCGTATTTTTACAGGTGCTTTTGTACCTGATGATGCAGATACGGTAGTAATGCAGGAACATGTCATCGCAAATAAAGATTCTATTTTGATTGCGGTCATGCCTTCAAAAGGTACAAATGTTCGCTTAAAAGGAGAACAAATTGCAAAAGATAATGTTGTTTTTGAAGCAGGGACTTTAATAACTCCTGCGGCAATTGGTTTTTTAGCCAGCTTAGGAATCACAGAAATTGAAGTGTACAAAAAACCGAAAGTGGCCATTTTAGTGACAGGAAATGAATTAGTAAAACCTGGTGAAAAGCTAAAAAAGGGAAAAATTTACGAAAGTAATTCCGTTATGCTTCAGGCCGCTCTTGAAACGACAGGAATAAACAAAACAAAAGTCTATCGCGTAAAAGACGATCTGAAAGCTACAAAAAAGTCATTAAAAGAGATTTTAAAAAAGTATGACATTGTTTTAGTTTCAGGCGGAATCTCTGTTGGAGATTATGATTTTGTCAAAGAAGCTTTATTACACAATGATGTAAATGAACATTTTTATAAAATCAATCAAAAACCGGGAAAACCTATGTTTTTTGGGTCAAAAAATGGAACCTTAGTTTTTGCTTTACCCGGAAATCCGGCTTCATCACTGACCAATTTTTATATCTATGTTTATCCGGCCATCAGAAACAGAATTGGGCATTCTGAAATTCACAGGACAAAAATAGTCAGAACGCTAAATTCGGATGTTAAAAACGATACAGGCAAAACATTATTCTTAAAGGCAAGATACGACGAAACAAATGTCACCGTACTGGACGGACAAAGCTCCGCAATGCTCAATACATTTGCCGTTGCCAACGGTTTGCTAATTGTTCCCGAGGACGTTGAAGCCTATGAAAAAGGGACTTTAGTAACTATATTACCGATAGATTAGAGGAGTTTTAGATTGCAGATTTTAGATTTTAGATTGTAGAACAAAGATGCAAGAACCAAGAGAATCGGTATATAAATAAAACGATATTGAGGAGCAAACCTGAAACCTAAAACTTGAAACAAATAAACAGTTAAACAAATAAACGATTAAACCATTACAGAATGATCCTATTAAGTTCCGAAAACCTATTACTATTTAGTTTTGCATTAATTGTTATTGCATTTTTATATTCTAGTGTGGGACATGGAGGTGCATCGGGATATTTGGCTTTGATGACCATTTTTGCTTTTCCGGTGGTGGTGATGAAACCTTCGGCTTTGTTGTTGAACTTGTTTGTATCAAGTATTTCGTTTTTCTTTTATTATCGAAAGAATTATTTCAAGTCAAAATTGTTTTATCCATTTGCAATAGCGTCAATTCCGGCAGCATTTATAGGCGGGTTTGTCACATTAGATAATACGATTTATAAAGCAGTTTTAGGAGTAGTCTTGGTTTTTGCAGCGTTAAGGTTGTTTGGGGTTTTTAATTTTAAAGAAAAAGAGGCTGTTAAAATCAACCTGCCATTTGCATTAACAATTGGTTTTGCAATCGGATTATTATCCGGAATGTTGGGAATAGGGGGAGGTATAATTTTAAGTCCTATTCTATTGTTTTTGGGATGGGCGTCTGTAAAAGAATCGGCGGCCATTTCGAGTTTATTCATATTTGTGAATTCTTTTGCGGGAATGTTAGGTTTTTTTATGGGCGGAAAAACAATCCCTGTCGAAAGTTTTTATTTAGTTCCGATTGCAGTTGTAGGAGGAGTATTGGGAGGATTTTATGGAAGTGGTTATTTCTCAAACAAAACCCTGAAAATAGTTTTAGGAACCGTAATTTTAATGGCAAGTGTCAAATTGATTTTTCCTTAATAATGGAATAATAAAAAGATAGTAGGAATGTAATGGCTATCCTTTAAAGTTAAACTTTCTCTCATTTCAACCTGAAACCAAGAAAACCTGAAACAAAACACTAAAAACAATGGAAACACTAACAGCATTTATTCTTTGTGGAGGAAAAAGTTCCCGGATGCAGTCAGAGAAAGGATTGGTTTTGTTTCGGGGAAAGCCATTTATAGAGCACATCATCAGTGCGATTTTGCCTATTACGGCAGAAATAAGTTTGGTTACTGCATCAAAAGAGTATGATTATCTCCCTTATCAAAAAATACCCGATGTTATTGCAGACAAAGGGCCGTTAGGAGGGATTTATACTGCTTTACTACATTCCGAAACCGAATTTAACCTGATTCTGAGCTGTGATATTCCGTTAATTTCAACAGAATTATTACAGGAGTTACTCTCAAAACATACGGAAGAAGCCGGAATTACCGTTTTTGCTTCGGAAAGCCGAATGCACCCACTAATAGGAATTTATTCCAAAAAGATGATCCCTTTTATTAAAAAGGCTATTGATTCGAATGCACTAAAAATGATGGATTTGCTGGAAGGAATGCCACATCAGATTATTAATCTGGATGAAAGTGAGATCATTCCTTTAACCAATATTAATTCGGCTGACGAATTAAATGATTTGAATGCCAATTTAAGTTAAAAGATTATGCAAAGCTTAAAAATACCAAAACTAACGATTGTAGGTGCAGGACCGGGTGATGCTGAACTGATTACGATGAAAGCTATAAAGGTTTTAAAGCAGGCCGATGTGGTTTTGTATGACGCTTTGGTCAATGAAGAATTGTTGGATTATGCATCAAATGCCGAAATTGTTTTTGTTGGAAAACGACTGGGCTGCCATGCATACACGCAGGATCAGATCAACGAACTGATCGTGTCAATGGCAAAGCGCCACGGACATGTGGTTCGCTTGAAAGGAGGCGATCCGTTTGTTTTTGGAAGAGGAAGTGAAGAGATTGAATTTGCAGAACATTTTGGAATCGAAACGGCAATTGTTCCCGGAATTTCATCTGCTTTGGGAGTTCCTGCCTCGGTCGGAATAAGCGTTACACAGCGCAAAGTAGCCGAAAGCTTTTGGGTCATTACAGGAACAACCTCAGATCATAAGCTATCCAAGGATATTCATTTGGCTTCTAAATCGGATGCAACCGTAATTATTTTGATGGGAATGCATAAATTAGAGGAGATAATTTCTATTTATCAGCAGAATAGAACCGACAATCTTCCCATTGCCATTATTCAAAACGGAACGAAAAAAACAGAACAAAAAGTGATTGGAACTATTGGTTCAATTGCTAAATTGGTTTCTGAAAAAAATATAACATCGCCGGCTATTATTGTCATTGGTGAAGTAGTGAAAAATACTTCAAGCTGGATTTCTTATTTTCAGGAACATTTTGAAGATGAGTTTATTTTTCAGAATTTAAATTTATAAAAATGATTGAGATTAAATATTTTGGAGCTGTTGCCGAAAGAACCCAATGTGAACTTGAAAAAGTACCTTTTTCTGAAGTGTCACTGCAGGAATTATTGCGTGATTTAGACCAGAAATACCAATTTGATTCGCTTGTTTTCAGCGTAGCAGTAAATCAAAAAATAGTTTCAAAAACGGTGGACTGTACTTTGCAGATGAATGATGTGGTTGCTTTATTGCCGCCATTTGCAGGAGGATAATCAAAAAGTAGAGCGCCTGTAAAGAAGTGAAAAAACATACAGATTTATTGGCAACTAATTCACAAGTTTTTTTGAATTAGAAAAATTCGTGAATTCATGGCCAAAGAAAAATCTTTTTAATCTGTGGCAAAAAAAAATAGAAGTAATGAGTAAAAATGTATTTGTAGAAGGGCCAATTAGTCCTGAATTTATAGCCGAGTCGATCGCAAAACACCAATCCAAACACACGATTGGTGCGCATAATATTTTTTTAGGACAAGTTCGTGCCGATGTGATTCACGACAATACTGTTGTAGCTATCGATTATTCGGCTTACACCGATATGGCCAATGAAGCTTTGTATGCCATTCGCGAAAGAGCGTTTGCTAAGTTTGATTTGACCTGTATGCACATTTACCACAGTTTGGGTATTGTAAAAGCGGGCGAAATTTGTTTGTTTGTCTTTGTTTCAGCAACGCGACGCAAACAAGTTTATGAAGCAACAGAAGCTATCGTAAACTGGGTTAAAACCGATGTGCCCATCTTTGGTAAAGAAATGTTTGAAAACGATACATTCACTTGGAAACAGAATTCCTAATAAGACACAATGGTAGATATTACGCATAAAATAAGCACCTTAAGAAAAGCAACCGCCACTGCAATTGTAAAAGTAAGTAAACAAGAAACGATTAATGCTGTGACCAATAACTTAGTGCCAAAAGGAAACGTACTCGAAATGGCAAAAACGGCGGGATTGTTTGCGGTTAAAAATACCCATTTATCGATTCCCGATTGTCATCCGATTCCGATTGAATTTACTTCAGTTGAATATAAGATCGAGGGTCTGGAGATTCAGATCATCTTTACGGTAAAAACCGTATATAAAACCGGTGTTGAGGTAGAGGCGATGCATGGAGCATCAATCGTAGCCCTTACCATGTATGATATGCTGAAACCGATTGATAAAGAAATCGAAATTTCGACCATAAAATTGATTCAGAAAGAAGGTGGGAAATCGTCTTTTAAAAATAAATTCCCGAATGCAATAAAAGCGGCAGTTTTTGTTTGTTCCGATTCTATTTTTGCGGGTGATAAAGAAGATCGTTCGGGAAAAGTTATAGTCGAAAAATTAAACTCCTATGGTGTTGAGACGCCGCATTATGAAATTATTCCTGACGAACTTGATATTATTCAGGAAAGAACAAAAACGTTTGCTAAAGAACATCAATTGGTGATTTTTACGGGTGGTACAGGTTTGTCTCCGCGAGATGTTACACCGGAAGCTTTATCTCCAATTTTAGAAAGCAGAATTCCTGGGATTGAAGAAGCGATTCGGGACTATGGACAGCAGAGAATGCCCTATGCGATGTTGTCCAGGAGCGTAGCCGGAACCTTGGGTAAGAGTTTAGTTTTGGCTTTGCCGGGTTCGACAAACGGAGCAAGAGAGTCTATGGATGCGGTTTTTCCGCATGTTATGCATATTTTTCATGTTTTAAAAGGAAAAAATCATGACAGCCTCTAACACTATTTTGACGGATGGTTTTGGACGCAGACACAATTATCTGCGCATTTCGCTGCTGGAAAAATGCAATCTGCGTTGTACGTATTGCATGCCGGCTGACGGTATCGCACTTTCTCCAAAAGCCAGTTTAATGACTGCCGATGAGATTTTTGGTATTGCCCGGATTTTCGTGCAACAGGGTGTTGATAAAATACGATTAACAGGCGGTGAACCGCTTTTGCGAAAAGATTTTCCAGAAATCATTTCAAAACTGGCTGCTCTCGATATTTCGGTTTCGATGACTACAAACGGAATTTTGATCGACCGCCATATTGAGGCTTTAAAGCAGTTTAATATTAAAAAGATCAACTTAAGTCTGGATACCCTGGTTGCGTCGAAATTTCATTCGATAACACTTAGAAATCAGTTTGACAAAGTTGTCGATAATCTGCATTTACTTTTGAATCATGATTTTCAGGTAAAAGTAAATGTCGTTTTGATGAAAGGTTTTAATGATAACGAAATTGTTGATTTTGTCAAACTAACTCGGTTTTTACCTATTTCGGTTCGATTTATTGAGTTTATGCCTTTTGCAGGGAACGAGTGGGACAGGAGCAGGATGGTTTCGCAAATGGAGATTCTTTCTTGGGTAGGAAATGGTTTTTCAAAACAGGAAATTATAAAACTCAAAGACGAAGCAAACTTCACGGCGAGAACCTATAAAATAAAAGACTTTCAGGGAGATTTCGGAATTATAAGTTCAATTACAAATCCGTTTTGTGACAGCTGTAACCGAATTCGCTTAACCGCCGATGGAAAAATAAAAAATTGTTTTTTCTCTAATTCAGAAATAGATCTTTTAACTCCTTTTAGAAAAGCTGAGCCGATAACGGATCTCATTTCAGCTGCTGTTCAAAGTAAGAAGAAAGTTCGTGCCGGAATGGTAACGATTGATGAAATGAATGATCCTGCAAAACATTTTGATAACCGCAGCATGATTGCAATTGGTGGTTAGGAGGCTAAAAAACTCAACACAAAGGGTTGTTAATTTTTCCTTTCTTCAAAATGATAATAGAAGTGTAGGTATAGTAAGATAAAAAAAAGGTTCAACTTTTATAAAGTCAAACCTTTCTTATGTATTATTTTTTCTTCTTTTTGGCTTTTGCTTTTTTCTGAGCTTTTGCTTTCTTTTTTGCAATTTTTTTAGCTTTAGCTTTGTCTTTCGCTTTTTTAGCTTTTTCTTTTTTCTTAGCTGCAGCTTTTAGTTTTGCTTTTTTAGCTTTTTCTTTCTTTTTATCATTTTTAGCTTTCTCTTTTTTCTTAGCCAGTTTCTTTTTGGCTTTGTCTTTCTCTTTGTCTTTCAATTTTTTGGCTTTTTTAGCAGCTTTATCTTTTTTATTTTCTTCGATTTCAGCTGTCTGGTTAGTATTTTCTTCTTTTGATTTAGCAACAGGTGTTTGAGTAACGGCTTTTTCTACTGGTTTAGCAGCAGGTGTTACTACTTTTTTTACCGGTGCTTTTGCTACCGCCGGTTTCGGTGTTGTTGTAGTCGCTGCAGCTGTTTTTACAACAGCCTTGGCAGGTGCTTTTGCTGTAGTTGTTGCGGCTTTGGTAACAGAAGCTGCAGGAGCTTTAGGGGTTACCGGTTTTGCTGCTGTTGTTTTAGCAGGTGCTGCTTTACGAACTGGTGCTTTCTTAACAGGAGTATTGGCTGGTTTTACGTTTTCTGTAGCTGGTTGAACAGCTTCGGGTTTTACAGAATCGATTTTTTCCGGGGTACTTTCTTCGGGTTTGTTTTCCATATAAATGTGCTTTTAGGTAAGGTTATCGTTATCAATGTAACTAAATTGTTAACTCATAGTTAAGTAAAGATAATTATAAAACATGGTATTCAATGTTAAGTTTTCTTATAAAAAATAATATTAAGTGTTTGAAAGTGAATTGTTTGGTTTTTTAGCTGAAATATAAAGCCGAAATCTCTTAACAATTCTACATGGAAAATGGGAGAAATATGGGGATGTAAACTGTGGGCTGTAAGCAGTAAATAGTGAGATGTTTATTATAAACTGTAAACTGTAAACTGTGAATTATAAACTGTAAATTTTCAGTTGTGATCGGAGATAGCTGAACACAATTGTTTGAGGGCAAGGAGGTGCGGTGTAGAGACGCATTGCAGCGTCTCTACAAATGTTTGTAAAACGAATTACTTTTTCTTTCCGATAAATCGGATTACGGAACCTTTTCCGTTGTGGAAAAGACCTTCATTGAGTTCGATTTCTTTTTCTTCCAGTGTGCTGATCTCATAATCGGGAAAGTCAGATTGAATTTCTTCGATTGAAAACAAAGAAGCAATATCTTTTGGTCCGCCAACTTTATCGTTTATAGCTAGATATTCCAAGTGTTTTTTGCTGAATGCTTCAAAAAGAATATAGCCTCCTTTGCGCAAATACTGATCCAGTGTTTTGTGTATTGCCGATTTAATTTCTGCCGGAAAGTGTGCATAAATTAAAGCAATGGCATCAAATTGTCCCGGCTGATAGTTTAAAGTTTCTAATTCTCCAACCTGATAGTCGATGATAACATTTTGAGACTGGGCCAGTTTAAGAGCTTTGTTTTTACCTTCTGAACTAATATCGAATGCTGAAACTTTCCAGCCTAATTTAGCAGCAAAAACAGCATTCCGGCCTTCGCCTTCAGCGGGGAAAAGAATTGTTCCGATGTCTAGTTTTTCTAATGTTTCTTTTAAATAATTGTTGGGCGCGGTGCCATAGGCAAATTCTTCGGTGCTGTAACGGTCGTTCCACCGTTCGGTCCAGGAGTTGTTCATGATTTATATATTGAAATTAATGATTAAAGGTTTATGATCGCTCAGCATCGTCCAGTCCTGATAAGTGCCAACTTCGACAGTATCTAAAACGGCTATAAAGTCTTGCGAGGCGAAGCAGTAATCCAAATGATAGGGTTTGTTTTCATGCCGGTAAAGATATAAAGTAGGATGCTCTTCTTTGCCCTGTTCCTGATTGAAATAGGTATGATAGGTGCTGAAAATCTTTTTTTCGCTCAGTTTATTTACAACGGTGGTATGGTTTCCTTCCCTTCGGGGTTTGTCCCAAATCGTGTTGCTGTTAAAATCTCCAATCAAAATGGTTTTTTGTTCCTTGATCAGATCGGCATAGTAATTAATCGCCTTCCAAACCTGAGTTACATATTGGCCGTCTTTGTCCTGTGGATTATTGGCCCAGATGGCAAACAACGTAAAATCGATGTCTCCGCCGGAAACCGCTATTGGCAAAATGTTTTTGAATAAAGGATTGTGACAGTCTAACAATTGAAACTTATAATTGCTGTAGGAGAAAACGGCAAGTCCTTTGTGTGGGTTGGTTCCGTACCAAAGTAGGTCATTTGGCAATTTTGCATCGGTTTGGAATTTTAAATTTTCAGGATTTTCACATTCAGAAATTACGGCAATATCGGCATTATAAGCGTCAAGAAAGCCTGCTTTTTTTCGAAATGCCATATTACAATTCCATGCTATAATTTTCATAAGCTGATTTTCCTGTCTGAGAAAAGACCCTCTCAAATATACCAATTTATAAGGTGTTATCGAAGGGCTTAGATCGTAAAAAATTACTGTTAGGAAAATAGAAAATAAAATACCCTGGAGAGTGCAACCCGTTTTTTGCTTTTTAAACCCCTGAATCTAATTTGTAAAAAAAAATGACTTAACACATAGAAACATAGATTTTTAGGGACTAAAAAAGAATGTGTAAGAGAAACGTATTCCTCTCACATAGTATACTCTGTGTTTTATTAAAAGTAAAACGCCTAAATTTCAACCAGAAAATCTATGTTTCTATGTGTTAAAATGAAAATGAGCACATTTTAATAAAAAGTAAGTAGTACAACTTTGCTTCGTTAAAAAGGATTAAAACGTAGTTTTTGGAAGCAGTTACGTAATTGTACGTAATTTTTATAACAAAGAATACTCGCTTGCTTTGTTTGAAAGCTCCATCAGGTTTTTTACTTTTAGTTTTTTCATTAAGTTAAAACGATGGACTTCGGCAGTACGCTTACTGATTTTAAGAGTTTCGCCAATTTCCTTATTTCCTTTTCCGGATAATAAAAGAGACAGAATTTCTTTTTCTCTCTTAGTAATCGTGATTTCTTCGGCTAAAGCTTGTTTAGGCCCTAATGAAACAGTACAATGCACAAAGTGATGAATTAAAATTCCTGAAACATCACCGCTGTAATATTTTCCTCCATTTAAAACTGTATGTAAGGCTTTTAAAAATTCTTCTTTGCTGGAATCTTTTAGTAAATACCCTTCGGCACCTGCTTTCAATGCACCTAATACGTATTCTTCAGATTCATGAGTGGTGAGTATAATAATCTTAACCTTATTATTTTCACTTCTAAGTTTTTCGACTACTTCAATACCAGTTAAATGCGGCATACGTATGTCTAGTATAAGTAAGTCTGGCTCACTTACAGCAACAGCTTCGAGTGTATCGATTCCATCTGTAGCTTCGCCTACAACTTCTATGTTTACTTCGTTTTCCAACAAAGATTTTATTCCATCCCTTACAAAAACATGATTATCCGCGAGGACTACCCGAATCGTTTTACTCATTATTTATTTAATTGTTACTTCAAGATCCTACGTATATTGATCTAAATTGACTACGCAAATATACGTAATATGAATGAAGAATTACGCAGAAGATACCGAAAGGAATTTTCCTTAATTTAAAATTAAGTTAAAGACCTAAAGAGGCTTTTATCAGATTTAAATTTTCTTCAGTATAACTAATCTTCAAGGCTTCCTCATGTCCTTTGTTTGACATTTTATCCCAGGTTTTTTTTATGATATTTTTGAGTTTCTCCTCATCGTGTTTGTGCACAAACGGATCAAGGTAATATTCTAAAAAAACCAAACAAATTACATCTTCAAGCAGTTGCGTTTCGGCGTCTTTTTTAAGCAGTTTTTTTTCAATCAAAAATGAAACACGGTCGATAAATTCTGGGGCATATCCTACTTTCGTTAAAATTCCTGCAGTGGTTTTTGCGTGGAATTTTTTAAGCTCTTCTCTCCATTTTAAATAACCTACACGATCCATTGGGTAAGATTCGCGTGCCACTTTCCATCGGCAAATGTGCTGTGCTTTCGAAGCAATCTGAATTTCTTCTGAAGCTTTAGGTTCAAATTGCATCAATCTTTTATACATCCTGTCGGAATACAGTAATTCTTTCGGATACTCTATATTTTGATAGATTTCGATATTCGGATCCTGAGCGTTCTCAACATCAATCAATTGGCTGGCTTTTTGAAAAGGTGTGTTCATTTTTTTAGTAAAAGAATAGATTTCAAAGATACTGAAATTAGTTATTACGTGAATTTTTTCGATAATGAGAAGTATAGATTTGTTTTACTGCATTCTTTCTAAGCGGTTGGAGTTGGCAGTATTTTTTAGTTTTTAGATTTTTTTTGTAATTGTGTTATTTTTCTTAAATTTAACAATAGGTTCTACTTAAAAAAATCATAAAAAACAGGCAGTAGTGATTCTTGGCTCGGTTTTTTCTAGTGTGGAGTCATAATAAAAATTTAATTATATGAAAAAAGTATTTTTACTATGCGCCCTAATGTCTGTGATCTTAAGTTGTAAGTCGGTTGCAGTTAAAAAAACAAACACAAAAGAAACAACTTCTAAAACAACTTCGGAAGAAGAGGACCTAAGTGTTTATTTTGAAGCTACTGGAAATGAACCCTTTTGGGGATTAAAATTTGGAAAAGATAAAATTGTTTTTACTTCGTTGATCGAAGGAATGGAATCCATTAGTTTTAAATCTGTTGAACCTATCAGAGCAATGGATGCCAATGTAAAGATGTATAAAGTAAACAATGGAAAAACTTCAGCTACCATTACCGTTCAGCAATTTGAATGTACGGATTCAATGTCGGGAACTGTTTCACCTTATACCGTTAAGGTAGAGATAAATGGTAAGACTTTAAACGGCTGCGGCAAATACATTACGGATTATCGTTTGCATGATATCTGGGTTTTAGAGGAGTTAAATGGGAAAAAAGTGACTATTGCCGATTTTCAAAAAGAAATGCCAAGAATTGAAATTAACGCAGCGGAGAATAAATTCATGGGATTTGGAGGCTGTAATTCTATTGGGGGAACTATTTTCTTTGAAAAAGGATTGTTGAGATTCTCTGATGTAGCTTCAACTATGATGGCTTGCTTGCCGAGTAATAAAGAAGGCGAGTTTGTAAAGGCATTACAAAGTACGACTACCTATTCAATTGGAGATCTAAGATTGATATTGTCTAATCCTAATGGAAAACTATTAGTGTTTAGAAAGGTAGATTAAATCCCGTCTTATAAAAAAATATAAAATTTGCCATTCCGATTGCGATGGATCTCTCGAGTTTAATGTTGTAAAAAAGCAACATTGCTTAGAAGAATTCGTTGATTGGAATGGCAAATTGTATTTAAATAAAAATTGAAAGGGGTAAAAAAGATACAGCTTGTGTAATTATTCCAGCTCCTTTATTTTTTGTTCTTCGTCGTCTTCGACAAAATCAAGTTCTAAAGCTCTTACTGTCTGAACAGCATTTCCGGCAATACCGCGAATCGAACCGTACATTCCCAAAGTATTGTGAACTACTTTTTCAATCTGCTTTTCACGTTGTTTCCAAATACGCTGCATGGCTCTTTTTTCGGAGTCCAGATCACTTTGCATCTGTGTGAAGCCCTCGACAATTCCTTCTACTTGTAAGCGAAATTCATTGCTGGTTAAAAAATCATACAACATCGACATTTTATCGCCTTTGTTTTCCTGAGCCTGAACAGCCTGGCTAACCTGTATTAAAGATTGTCGTAAGACAGCACTTAAACCTTTAAATTCTTCATAAGTACAAATCCAGATTCCGTCGCGCATTCCCATGCGGTCCATTCCGGCCGGCATAACTTCAGTCACTAAAACCCCAATATTGGCTCTTTTGGTTCTAATATCGTTTTTGAACTTTTCAATCCAGGCGGGCTGAAAAGCTTTAGTACGTTTACTTTCGTAATAAATAGAACCGCAATTTTGTACTTCCCGGGTATTGACAACCTGAAGACAATCCGCTCCGTTGGCCCCTTTTTTTATTTCGTCGATTGTGTCTAACGGGAAATTACTGGCCAGCCATTCTTCGATCGCCAGTTCCATCACTTCTCCCTGCAATTGCATAGAACCTTGTTCCTGTTTGCGTTTCATTTCTTCAATCAGCTTTTTCTGATCGTCAGACTGTTTTTGGTATTCTTTTATTTTTAACTCGTTTTTTTCCTCTTCCTGTTTTCTGATCTTATCGCGTTCTAAAACTAAAGTTGCGTTAAGCTGTTTTTGAGCTTCGGCTTCGATGGCTTCCTTCATTTCGAGTTTTTCGCGCTGGAGTTTGGCAATTTCGCCCTCCATTTTATTAAGCTCACGCAGTTTTTCCGATTTCTCTGAAAGTTCTTTTTCCATCAGCTGTAAACGGTCTTTATTTTCTTCTTCGAGTTTGGTTTTTAATTTTTGAGTAATCTCTTTTTCGGCAACTTTTCTTTCTCGATCCAGTCGTTCGGCAAAAAGTTCATTCTCCTGTTTCTTTTTGGCTTCAAATTCAGCTTTTGCTTTTTCAAACTGCTCGTTCTTAAGTTCCATTTCTTTGGATTGAGCGTTAGCTTTTTGTTGAAATTCTTTACGGATACTATCTTCCAATTGATGCTTCAAAACATCATTTACATCGATTGGGGTGCCGCAATTTGGACACTGGATTGAAGATTGCTCAGCCATTTTTGTTGGTTTTATTTTGTAGAATTATAATTTGCTAAGGTATTTAAAAGTTCTCTTTTTATTATTGGGATTCTTGTTATAAATTGTAATGTTTTTTTAGCCACGAATTCATATCGATTTTAGCAATAAAAATTCGTGAATTCGTAGCCAAAAAAATATAACTAATAAACCCGTCTTATTCGGGAACAACAAAAAAACTATGAAAAAATCAACCATTGAAGAAATCAGAGAGCGTTTTGATAAGGATGTCGAACGATTTTCAAATTTAGAAACCGGACAGGTAGCGACTATCGATGCCACTATTTCGCTGGAATTAATTACCGAAGCCGCCAAAAGGATTGTTCCAGCTGCGGTGAATGTTTTGGATATAGGCTGTGGTGCCGGAAATTATACTTTAAAAATGCTTTCGAAAGTGCCGAATTTAAATTGCACTCTGGTCGATTTGAGTTTGCCGATGCTGGACAGGGCCTTTGAAAGAGTTTCAAAAGAAACAAATGGAACAGTAGAGGTACAACAAGGCGATATCAGAGAAGTCGCTTTGGCAGAAAACCATTTTGATATTATTTTGGCAGGAGCAGTTTTGCATCATTTGAGGGACGATCAGGATTGGGAAACTACTTTTGCTAAAATTTTTAAGTTATTAAAACCCGGCGGCTGTTTTTTTATTTCAGATTTAATTACTCAGGATACCGAAGTTTTAAATAGGTATACCTGGCAACGTTATGGTGATTATCTGGAAGGAATTGGAGGAGCCGAATACCGACAAAAAGTATTGGATTATGTGGAGAAAGAAGATACGCCAAGATCTATGAATTACCAATTGGATTTGATGAAAAAAGTTGGTTTTACAAAAGTGGAGATTTTACACAAAAACATGTGTTTTGGAGCTTTTGGAGGAATAAAGTAAGTAAGATAGGAGGATTTGAAAATATTTTTTAAGAAAAGCTGTCGGTAAGGGGCAGTTTTTTGTTTTTCAGAATATATAGCAACAATAAAAACCAGATAACATACAATTATTTTACAATAAGATAATATCTTTTTATTAGAGGTTAATTGAATATTTTTATAAAAAAACCGTCAAATATAAAATTATAATAAATTAATTATTTATAAAGTTTAAGTTTTTAACAAATTTTGCGACAATTTTATATTTGAAATAACAACTAACAAAAAACTATTATTTTGAAAAAAAACTACCTTATTGCTGCAGTTTTTCTGCTTCAATGTTGCATTTCCTTTGGGCAAAACCAAAATCCAATTGGCTGCGGAACCCAGTTATCTCAAAAGGAAGAAAACGCATTTCAAAAATCGCTTTCAAAAATTAAAACCTGGAAAAAAGGAAATACAAAGAAAACAGCTACCGTTCCTTATGTTATTCCGGTCGTGTTTCACATTTTGGCCGATGGAACAAATATCAATAATGCTTTTACCAAAGAGCAGATGAAATGTAGAATTGACGATGCATTGCTAACAGTTAACAAAGATTTTAATGGTTTGTTTCCCGGATATACTATGACTGATCCTCGTTTTGACGCTGTTAAAAGTAAAATGAACATTCAGTTTGTTTTAGCTACTGTTGATCCCGAGGGAAATCCTTTAGAAATTCCAGGTCTGGATTGGCATCCCGAAGCACACGTTGCAGACGGTTATGATGCTAGAATTTATGACTATATATGGTACGGTAAAAACAACAGGTATTATCTTGATGTTTTGGTGGTTGATGAACCCAATACAGGACAGGGAGCTACTGGTTCAGGACATGCTTTTTTGCCTATTCAGGATGCAATACCGCGTGTGGCTTTCAACCACAGATATATAGGCAGTACTTGCGGATCACATGCGAGTGCTACTTTTGCAAAGGTAATGACACATGAGTTTGGCCATTATTTTGGTCTAAAACACACCTTCCAGGACGATTGTGATCCAGTTAATGACGGGATGGCCGATACTCCTCCAACCAAAGTTGCGGAAGGCTGTACCAGAAATGTGTTAAACAGCTGTGGAGTGTATGCCAACACCGAAAATCACATGGATTATAATACCGAATGTCAGAATATGTACACCCGTGATCAGACCAATGCAATGACCTATTGGTTAGAAGATAAGACCGTTGCTAAATATCCGAGAGGATTATTGTGGGAGCCGGCTAATCTTGGCGCAGTTGGGGTTATTGAGACGGCTCCGTTGGCTGATTTTAACAGTAGTACAACTGCAGTTTGTTCCGGAAAAGCAATAACGTTTAAGGATACTTCTTTGGGATTGCCTAATTCAAGAGTCTGGACTTTTGAAGGAGGAACTCCCGCAACCTCTACAGCAGTAAATCCGATAGTTACTTATAATACATCAGGAAAATACAAAGTAACTTTAGAGGTAACCAATTCGCTGGGAACAAATACAAAAGACATACAGAATTTCATTGAAGTAGATCAGAAATTAAATGCCAATTTAACGGAGAGTTTTACGGGAGCTTTTCCTCCAAGAGGATGGGAAGTTACAAACCCGGACAAAGGTCTTGGCTGGGAAAAACGTAAAGGTGTGGGCCACAATGACAGTTCGTGTATGATTATGAACAATGCCGATAACTCAATGATAGGTGCTTTGGATTATATCAGATTGCCTTATTTTGATTTTACGGCAGGACAAAACAGTCAAATGTATTTTGATGTTGCTTATACTAAGTTTGATGATGTAAGCCCTGATGTTTTAAAAGTACAGGTTTCGACAGATTGCGGACTTACCTGGAATGATGTTTATTCGAAAACGCATACGGTTTTACAAACTACAGCTGTTCCTACAGCTCAGTCCAATAATTGGATACCAGTTACAGATGCCAATTGGCGAAAAGAAGTAGTCGATCTTAATGCATATATCGGGAACGACAATGTTTCTATTCGTTTTGTAAACGTGTCGGGCTATGGAACGCGAGTTTGGATTGATAATGTAAATGTTGCTGTTACACAGGCTGCCACTCCGGTCTCTGATTTTGCATCCAGCATGAGAGATACGCGCTGTACAAGTCTTACGGCTCCATTTGTAGATGTTTCAACAGGAAATCCAACGTCATGGAACTGGTCGTTTCCGGGAGGAACGCCTTCAAGTTCTACAGATCAGAATCCAACAGTAATCTATGATGTACCGGGATCTTATGCCGTAACACTGGCTACTAAAAACGCCAATGGTAGCGGAACAATAATGACTAAAAATAATTTTATAACCATTGTTGATCCTTATAAAACTTCTTTTGCCGAAGGTTTTGAAGGTTCTTTTCCTCCTGTAGACTGGGAAATTATTAATCCGGACAACAAATTAGCCTGGGAGCAACGCATCGGAGTTGGGCATAATTCTTCCTCTTGTATGGTTATGAATAATGCTGACAACGATAAAGTGGACGAGGTAGACGAAATTATTCTGAAACCGACTGATTTGTCAGTTGGAGTGACCGATTTTTCATTTGATGTAGCTTACGCTAAATTTGATGCCGTGAGCCCGGACGTTCTGGAAGTTCTCGTTTCAAAAGATTGCGGACTTACCTGGGAAAGTATTTATAAAAAGACTCATACTGAATTGGAAACATTTGTGAGTGCCGATGCCAATAATTGGATTCCAACTTTAGATTCACATTGGAGAACTGAAAGAGTGATCTTGTCTAAGTTTAAAGGAGAATCGAATGTTTTATTTAAATTCAAAAATACTTCTGGATATGGTGCAAGAATATGGATAGATAATTTGAAATTCAATTTTGATAGTAAAGAAACTCCGTTTTCCGAATTTACAGTGGAGAACGAAAGATTGTGCAGCGATCTTCCAATTGCTTTTAATGATAGCTCAACCGGAGAACCTACAGCTTGGGCATGGTCATTTCCGGGAGGTACACCATCATCTTCGACAAGCAAAGTACCTACTGTGGTTTATAATAGCCCGGGAACTTACAATGTGACTTTAACGGCTTCTAATGCTTATGGAGCAGGAACTGCTATAACAAAAACCGGAGTAGTGGTTGTGAAAAGCAAAAATACTCTTCCGTTTGCGGAAAATTTTGAGGGAAGTTTTCCTGTTCAGGATTGGGAAATAATTAATCCTGACAAAGATGCCATTGCATGGGAAAAACGTTCGGATGTTGGTAAAGGTGATTTGTCTTGTTTGGTAATCAATAATGCCGATAATCCAACAGCTAAAATCGATGAGCTTATTTTAAAAGCAGTTGATTTTTCTTCTGCATCTACACCCTATTTGTATTTTGATCTGGCTTACACACAGTATTTAAGCGTGTATGATCCGGCACCCGCTCCCGATAAGATTGATATCTTGGTATCTTCAGATTGCGGTGTGACATGGATAAATGTATATTCTAAAAATCAAATACAGTTGCAAACGGTTTCCCCTCCAATTCAGGACGACCCGGCAACAACCGGAGCGAATGAAACTAATGATTGGACTCCAACCAAAGATTCTGACTGGAGAGCCGAAAAGATTGATTTAAGCATTGTAAAACAACAGAAAAATGTTTTGATTAAGTTTAAAAACACTTCAGGTTTTGGAACCAGAATTTGGTTTGATAATTTTAAAATCGATAACGGACCTAATTTAACAGTAACAAAACCAAGAGAAGTAGACAATCTGAAAGGGGTTCAGGTATATCCAAATCCGTCCAGTAATGTTTTTCATGTGGTAACACCATCTAATGCGGACAATTATACGGTTACCGTTCATAGCGCAGAAGGAAAAATGATTTATACCGAAACTTTTGCCGGAGGAAATAACACCGAAAAAACGATTAATTTGTCGGGAAAAACAAGAGGAGTATATTTTCTTAATGTAACTTCTTCAGCTAAGAAGACTTTCACTCAGAAAATCATAAAGCAGTAGTTTAGTTTAATATGAAAAGACAGAGACTGTGTCCTTTTGGGATACAGTCTCTTTTTTATTTAATGGTTTTACTAGGAAATATTTTTGAATTGTGGTGCCGGAAACTTGTTTCGAAGATCAAACACTAATTCCGAAACTCCATTTTGCTGCAAATAATCTAATTTTTCTACCGCTTCTTCAAGAGTTGGAACATGGCCTTTAGGAATCCACCACATTGCTGTATGTGCTTTACCATATTTAAAAAACCATTCTTTTCGACGTTTTAGAAAATCGCTGTGAAAAGTCTTGTACATATAATGCTCTAAAGTTTCAACATTCTCCCAAACGGAGATATTAATAAGAACCTGCTCATCATTATACGGATTAGGATTTGTCGTATTATAACTCTCATCTTTCAACCTCCACACAAAGCCATCACTGTTTTCGGCCAAAGTATTCACAAGATCTATATTTTCTTTAAACTCTTTCATGATAGGATCGTTTATGTCAATACCTTTCATTTTGGCAATATTAATTTCGGCTAAATGGTACTCGCTCATAAAATTGTAAAGTTTTGAATAAGAGGCAAGTTAACTTTTTTGCCGAAATTAATTTTGTAAGTAAATTAATATCACAAAAAAGAGTAAAATTTTGAAATTAAACGATATCCACTACAATTTTTCCGACAGCCGAACCATCACTAACCGCTTTATGAGCCTCTATCGCATTATCTAATGTGAATTTTCGGGGATCAATAATAGGTTTTAATTTTCCTTCTTCGATAAATTTTGCAGCTTCTTTCAGGATGTCTCCATGATGTTTTCTGCCTTCACCGCTAATCATTGGATGCAAAACAAAGACACCGTGTAAACTGGCAGATCGAAGCGATCCCGTAGCTAAATTGTGCGTTCCAAAAGCATAACAACTGGCAATCTGACCATAATGGCGAATGGCTTTAAAAGAATCGTCTAAGGACGCTCCGCCTACGGTATCATAAATAATATCAAAACCTTTTCCAGATGTAAATTGCTCGACATAATCTTCAACAGTTGCTGTTCTGTAATCAATTGGAGTTGCTCCAAAGGCTTCTGCAATAGCAGCCTTTTCAGGTGAAACAGTTGCATAAACATCGGCACCAAAAATGCGGGCCAACTGTACAACCATATGTCCAACACCTCCGGCTCCTGCATGAACCAAAACCTGATCACCTTTTTTTACTTTTGCCCTGTCAATTAGGCCTTCCCAAGCTGTTAACAATACAAGCGGAACGGCTGCGGCCTCTTTCATGCTTAAGTTCGTAGGTTTTAAAGCCAGTAAGGAAGCATCAACAGCAGTATATTCGGCTAAAGTTCCCTGAAGTCCCAGTACACCTCCGGCGAGTCCGTACACTTCATCACCAACTTTAAAATCAGTAACATCCTTTCCGATTGCTTCCACAACACCGGCAAGATCGGTTCCTAAAATGGCAGGTAAAACTGGCGATGCGTAAGGCGAAACCCCAATGCGAATTTTGTTATCAATCGGATTAACACCGCTTGCGTGAATTTTAATTAAAACTTCTCCTTTTTTAGGAGTAGGTATTTCTATTTCTGTACTGACAAAATCAGATTCGTAAGTATTTGTAAAAAGTGCTTTCATTGTTTCTTTAAATTATAAGATTTGTGCTGTTTTGTAAACCTGAATAGGTGAGGAGATTAAACTTTCGCTTTCTTTAATGAAATCCAGTAAATACAATTGATTGTTATGAATATCAAGTCCTGGCTGGTCTTTCCACTCTTCCCAAATAATAAAAACATTTTCGCTATGATGAAGATCATAACGTATGCAAGCTTCTTCTTTTCTGGTTTCTGTAACCAAATGATTTAGCATGTTTTTTATTTGCGCTGTATTTTCCGGTTTACTTTTTAAAATAGCGGTAATTGAGATCATAGTTATAAAGTTTTAAAGATTTGTTCTAAATGGTTGGTATAGTTAACCTTAAAGATACCAATATTTTCGGCTGTAGCACCTTTTTCGACATCATGAAAATGGAAACCGTCTAATTTCTCCATTCCTACAAATTTATTCATTTTATGGAAACCAAACATAACACCTTCGTCTACAGTTGTTTCTTCAAAAAATTCTCCTGGAAGGGTAAAAGCTGTTGCAGGAGCATTCCAGCTTGTGGTAAGCATATATTTTCGTCCGTGTAAAAGTCCGCCTGTACCGTAATTGATATCAGGATTTGTTCTCGTTCTGCCGTCGTTTTTGTAAATTCCTTTTTGATGTCCGGCAGTAAAAACGTCATCAATATATTTTTTAAAAAGATTCGGTAATTGAAACCACCAAACAGGTGTGTGATAAACGACTACATCTGCCCAAACGAATTTTTCGACTTCTTCGTCTAAATCGACTTCTTGTTTAATGTCGGTTGTTTTCACTTCAAATTGTTTACTGTTTGTTAAGTATTCTATTGTCCAGTCAGTAACGGTTTGATTGAATTTTCCACCTGAATGAGCAAAATTTTGCCCGCCGTTGATAATAAAAATTTGTTTCATACTATGAATTGCTCTTATGTGTTTGTGTAAGAGATAAGAGTGGTATCTCTTTGATATAATTTAATTTTTTATGCTTTTTTAAAAGAAGGTATAACTGCTCGGGTAACTATTTTAATTTTGAAATAGCCTGATCGATGAAATCTAGTTCAGAAAAAGATAAATCAAAATCCATTGTTTTAGCGTTTGAAATGGCTTGTTCTGCATTTCGGGCTCCGGCCAGAACAATTGTAATCCCTTTTTGTAAAGTCGTCCAGCGTAAAACCAATTGTGAAATAGAAATGTGTTTGGCATTGGCTAAAGAACTCAGTTCTTCTACCAAAGTTTTTACCTTCTGAAGATCAAACTGACCGAAATAACCATTTCGATGATCGTTGTCCTTTAATTTACCATCGGTGAAATATTTACCGGTCAATAAACCTCTTTCCATCGGACTGTAGGCAATAATTCCTATATTTTCAGCAAGCGTTAGTGGAACCAAATCAGTTTCAATACTACGATTTAACATACTAAATGGAACCTGATTGGAGGCCAATTGAATGGTTTTTTGTGCCTCCTGAACTTGCGATGCACTGTAATTACTTACACCGGCTGCTCTGATTTTTCCTTGTTGAATTAGGGTTTCAAGAGCTTCCATCGTTTCGTGAATAGGCGTTGAAGCATCCGGCCAATGAATTTGAAGTAAATCGATATAATCAGTTTGAAGACGTTTTAAGCTTTCCTCAACTTCTTTGATAATATTGTTTTTAGAAGCATATTTGTAAATAGGGATTTTTTTTCCATTGTCTTCAGCATCGAAAAAAAATTCGCCCTTGCCGTTAGTACTTCCGTCCCAAACCAGACCAAATTTTGTCAATAACTGTACTTTTGAACGATTTTGTGTTTTTAAAGCTTCACCAATCATTACTTCGCTTAAACCAAATCCGTAGAAAGGAGCAGTATCAATTGTAGTAACACCATGATCGATTGAAGCATGAACAGAAGCAATTGAATCTGCTTTATCGTTTCCGCCCCACATATTCCCGCCAATAGCAAATGCACCGTATGTAATCGTGGATAATTCTAGTTCAGTATTGCCTAATTTTCTATATTTCATAAGTGATGTTTTAGATCGTTTAAAATTGTTTAGCAAAATTATACCATTTTTAAGAGTGTTAAATGGTATATATTTGTGTTTTTTAGGTATATTTGCAGCCACTATATAATAACAACTATTATGAAAAAAGAAAATTTATACGAACCGTTTAGTGTTTCCTTTGAGACTTTAGATGAATACCCGGATGTAGGTGATCGTCATAATTTTTTTGAATTGGTTTATATTCTGAACGGAACCGGTTTGCAATGCATCAATAAAAATGTCTTTGAATACGATGCGGGACATATGTTTTTGTTGACCCCTGAGGATTGTCATAATTTTACCATTGAAACCAAAACAAAGTTTTTCTTTTTAAGGTTCAATGATATTTATTTAAAAAACTCAAGTCTACAAAACGAAAACATTCAGCGTTTAGAGTATATCCTACAAAATGCGAATCATCAGCCAGGCTGTATTTTAAAAAATGTCGCCGATAAATGTTTGGTGAAAGTTATGGTGGAGGCAATTATTAGGGAGTATGAAGATAAAGATGTGTATAATAAAGAATTAATTCAGCAATTGGTAAACACTTTGATTATCGTTGTAGCGAGAAATATCGCGAAGTATTTGCCCGAGCAAGTAAATATTGGCTGTGAGGCAAAAGCAATGGATATTTTGCAGTACATTCAAAACAACATTTATTATCCTGAAAGAATCAAAGCAGAATCGATTAGCGATTATTTCGGCATTTCAAATACTTATCTAGGACGTTATTTTAAAAAGCATGCCAACGAAACCATGCAGCAGTATATCAGCAATTATAAAACAAAGCTGATTGAACATCGCCTGCAGTTTAGTGATAAACGAATCAATGAGATTGCTTACGAATTTGGTTTTACCGATGAAAGTCACTTTAATAAATTCTTCAAAAAGCAAAAAGGAAATAGCCCTTCGGAGTTTAGGAGAACAATCAGGATCAGTGCCTAAACACGAATTACGTTAATTGTTACTATTTTTTTGCCACAGATTCGATGGATTAGAAAGATTTTAATCCGTGTGGATTCGTGAAATTGGTGTTTAAACACGGATTACACTAATTGTCACTAATTTTTTGCCACAGATTATAAAGATTAAGTGGATTTTTACTTCATGCTAATTCGTAAAATTGGTGTTTAAACACGGATTGCACTAATTGTCACTAATTTTTTGCCACAGATTATAAAGATTAAGTGGATTTTTACTTCGTGCTAATTCGTAAAATTGGCGTTTAAACACGGATTGCACTAATTGTCACTAATTTTTTGCCACAGATTATAAAGATTAAGTGGATTTTTACTTCGTGCTAATTCGTGAAATTGGTGTTTAAACACGGATTGCACTAATTGTCACTAATTTTTTGCCGCAGATTATAAAGATTAAGTGGATTTTTACTTCGTGCTAATTCGTAAAATTGGTGTTTAAACACGGATTGCACTAATTGTCACTAATTTTTTGCCACAGATTATAAAGATTAAGTGGATTTTTACTTCGTGCTAATTCGTGAAATTGGTGTTTAAACACGGATTGCACTAATTGTCACTAATTTTTTTGCCACAGATTAGATAGATTAGAAAGATTTTACTTCGTGCTAATTCGTGAAATTGGTGTTTAAACACGGATTACACTAATTGTCACTAATTTTTTGCCGCAGATTATAAAGATTAAGTGGATTTTTACTTCGTGCTAATTCGTGAAATTAGTGTTTGTTTTGAAATCTCGAATCAAAATTCATTCTGGTACTACTGATAACCTTGATCTTTTTACTGTCAGGATGGGTTGGATTTATTAAATAATTGAATTCCTGTGGTACGATACAACTGGGAACCTTTAAGATTGCAGCTTCATTGTAATCTATAAAATCATCACCGATCGTTTGTGTTATTACTATTGGAGGTTTCGAATTCCAGTCTTCCGGTAAGTCTTCTAAATTAACTTCCTGAATGGTAATGTCATCCGGGATTTCGATTTCGACATAAAAACGATCTAAAGGCAAATCTTCGCTTAAGTCTAAATGAACAGATACTTCAAGTGTTGCCAATGCTCTACTTTCGGCAGTATAAACCATGCGGGTGTTAAGACTGTTCCATCGGAAACCTTCAGACATTGAAGCTCCAATTCCTGCTAAAGTCGTGGTCAGGTATTTTTCTCTTTCGATTCTAAAAACCTTCATTTAAGCTAAGTTTCCAAACTCTAATCGATTCAAACTAAATTTCACTTCGTTAATTCCTGTTACGGTGTCCAGCATGTTTTCCGGAGTGCTTCCGCCGATAGATAAATTGGGTTTTTTGAGCCATCTTTGAAATTTTTCTTCTTCATTATTGAAAACTTCAAGGCCATAATCGATCAGCTCATTGATTAAAATAACCAATTCGCTGTCTCTGCTGTCTAAAAGCAAATGTTCGCTTTTTTTCTTGTTATAAGTAGTTTGAGGAATCCCTACAATGGCCAGAACAGATTTTACAGGATTGTTTAATCGCCTGCTAATAACTTCGATTGAATCATAAGGAATACCGGATCGGATGACTCCAACACGTTCCAGCTTGTTGCTCCAGCTATATTCTTTACCATCAGAACTTAAAGTAGATCTTTTAATGGAGATTACTTTTCCTGAGGCATTTCGAATACTTCTTTTAGTATCAAAAGGTTCTGTTTTCTGCGTTATTTTTTTCATGGCACAACAAATTTGCTATAAAGATACAATAATTTTGTTGTTTGTTTTGAAGTTTAGAGATAAAATTAGATTATCTTCTTGATCACGCGTAACTTATGAGTATGTTTGTTTATTTCGGGATTGTAGATTCCTAAGTGGTCTAAGCGATCAATACGAACTTTTCCACTGGCGTGAATGATGTAGTTATTGTCCATAATGATACCAACATGCGTAATATTTCCTTCTTCGTTATCAAAAAAGGCCAGATCACCGGGCTCACTTTCTTCGATAAAACTCAAAGGTTCTCCATCCAGGGCCTGTTGAGAGGCATCACGATGAATTTTGTAGCCGTTTAATTTGTAGACCATTTGGGTAAAACCGGAACAGTCAATTCCAAAAGGAGTTTTTCCTCCCCAAAGATAGGGAGCATTCAAATACATAAAAGCCGTACTTATAATAGCGCTCTTAGGTTTTATACCGCTGGTTTTGGTGCCTTCAAAATCAAAATTCGAAATGTTGATTTCATTATTGTTTAAAAAGGATAATGAAGCGCCAAGCGGAATTGGCAGTAGTAAATTATTCGAAGAAGTGATATAGTCAATCAAGTCGGCATTTAGAATAATTGCTTCACTGCTTAATTGCTTGAAATTTGCTTCAGAGATAACCTGGTATTGTTTTGAATCTACCCAGCCTTCATAGTCATCGTACTGAATTCTTATTCGGGCCCATTGATTTTGGCGTTCTAAAATCTCGATATGTTCGCCAAACAAGAGTTGAGTAACGATTTCACTTCTGTCACTTGGTTCAGCTCGTACGGGTACTATGGCTAGATTGCAAATTCCGAACATTTAGGGTAATTTATGAGTTGAAAATTAGGAGTTATTTACAAATGAAATAACTCCTAATAAAATAGTATTTAGGCTCTTTCGATAACAATTGCCGAAGCACCGCCACCACCGTTGCAAATTGCTGCAGCTCCGGTTTTAGCATTGTTTTGTTCTAAAACACTTAGTAAAGTTACGATGATTCTTGCTCCCGAACATCCTAGAGGGTGTCCTAATGAAACAGCTCCACCATTTACGTTTACTTTGTCGTTATCAAGACTAAGGATTTTTGAATTGGCTAATCCAACTACTGCGAATGCTTCGTTGAATTCGAAATAATCAACATCACTTATTGAAATTCCTGCTTTGTCTAAGGCTTTTGGTAATGCTTTTGCCGGGCTTGTTGTAAACCATTTTGGCTCCTGAGCAGCATCAGCATAACCTTTTATGTACGCTAAAGGTTTTAACCCTAATGAGATTGCTTTTTCTTCAGACATTAAAACTAAAGCGGCAGCTCCGTCATTGATAGTAGAAGCGTTTGCAGCAGTAACGGTTCCGTCTTTAGTAAAAACAGCGCTTAGAGAAGGTATTTTGTCTAATTTTACATTTGTATATTCTTCGTCTTTTGAAACGATGACAGGTTCACCACGTCTTTGCGGAACCTCTACAGGAACAATTTCGTTATCAAATTTTCCGGCATCCCAGGCTTTTGCACTTCTTTCATAAGACTGAATAGCAAAATTATCCTGTTCTTCACGGCTGATGTTGTATTCAGACGCACATAAATCAGCGCAAACTCCCATTGCGTTGTTATCGTAAGCATCTGTCAAACCATCTTTCTGCATTCCGTCAAGCAAAGAAGCTGGACCAAATTTAGTTCCGTTACGCATTTGTACGTAATGTGGAATCAAACTCATGTTTTCCATTCCTCCGGCTACTACGATTTCAGCATCACCACAAGCAATAGCCTGTGCGGCGAACATAACAGCTTTCATTCCTGAAGCACAAACTTTGTTTACAGTTGTAGCGGCAACTTCTTCAGATAAACCTGCAAAAAGTGCAGCCTGACGTGCTGGTGCCTGGCCAACTCCGGCCTGTACCACATTACCCATAAAAACTTCATCAACTAATTTTGGGTCAAGGTTAATTTTTTGAAGTGCGCCTTTTATTGCGGCAGCACCTAATTTTGGTGCGGGTACGGTAGATAAACCTCCCATGAAACTTCCGATAGGTGTTCTAACGGCAGAAACGATAACAACTCTTTTGTTCATTTTCTGTTAATATTAGTTAATCAAGCAAATTTACTCTTTATTTGAATAAATTCAAATTTTGAGGCAATTCGATTGGATTTTAAATTTAATATCAAATTTTTGTTAATTCTATTTGTTTGATTGTGAAGAGGTTTAAAAAAAAGATTGAAAAAAGATAAAAAAAAGCGTCGAAATAGTTGTGAGATATGGAATGTTGTCTTACATTTGCAACCGCAAAACAGAACACGTTTCTTGAGCTTGGAGAGGTGCCAGAGCGGTAATGGAGCAGATTGCTAATCTGTCGACGGGTAACCGTCGCCAGGGTTCGAGTCCCTGTCTCTCCGCTTAAATTTTGCCTCGGGGTGTAGCGTAGCCCGGTTATCGCGCCTGCTTTGGGAGCAGGAGGCCGCAGGTTCGAATCCTGCCACCCCGACAAGAACTTTGTCGGAAGTTTTATAAAAAATGGACGCATAGCTCAGCTGGATAGAGCACCTGCCTTCTAAGCAGGCGGTCGAAGGTTCGAATCCTTCTGCGTTCACGAAAAGCCACTCAACTTGAGTGGCTTTTTTGTTTTGTGTTAGATTGGTTTTTTCTTGACCCACATCGGATCAAGGGTCAATCTAAAAATGATGAAACTTTTCACTATCAAAGGAGTATTGATGCTACACAAATAAGAGGTTGAATTAGTGAGAATGAATGTATGGTCATTTCTGATAAAGCAATTAGTAATAACCTGCAGGACAATGTGACACAACCATTGATTTTAATAATAAAAATAAACTATGAATAAAAGACTAATTCGTGCTGTTATTTATGTGTGTTTTGTACCTGGTTTGATTCTATTGGTCGGGGCATTTTATCTTTTTCAACAGAAATTAAATTTTATTGAAAAGGCAAATATTGTTTATGGTACAGTTATCGAATCGATACCTCTTGCTGGTAATAAGAATGGATCACTCTATTATCCCCATGTTTCATTTGTTACAGAATCAGGCAAACAAATAGATTTCACTTCTAATGTGGGTACTTCTCGTCCGAGTTACATTGAAGGAAGTTCAGTTAAGGTTTTGTATGATCCAACTAATCCGAATAAAGCGGAGATTGATGGGATTTACGGTTATACTGTAGACCCGATGCTTTTGGGCGGTCTTGCCGTATTTTTCCTTTTAATGGGTTTGGGCGCTATCTTAAACGAGTATCAAAAAAGCAGGAAAACGGATTGATATTGAGTGGTTAGGCCTTTAATTTTTAAAGTTATATAATATTAAAAGCAGAATAATAGCGACTGAGAGGTAATGAGTTGAGATTTACGGATTCTGGAATTTTACCGGGTTATCCGCATTAAAATGTTTTAGAATTTTTTTAGGAGCTCTGACGACCTCTTTGCGCATAGAATCAAACCATTCGACTTCTTTAAGGAGTTCTGCACAGCATTCGTTTTTAGAATTAAAAAAATAACTTTTAATAGTGATCTTGTCATTCATAAAACAATGTTTCATCTCAATAAAAAAATGTTCTGTAAACATCAGGTTTTTATGACAGACCAGTACATATTTTCCTTCCTGCAAATCGAGCTGTAAAGAATTTAGCTTCTCTCTTGAAAATCCATTTTGAAATAAAAAATGGTATAGTAATCGTAGCGTGTATGAATTGTATGCGGACTTTTCCATAATCATAGCATCGTTTACATCTTCACCGGTAACAACATAATTTTTGCAGATCATTTGAATTTTATTTGAGTTAGTAAAAAAAAGAGGCCAGCTAAGTATGAAACTGACCTCTAATCAATAGTCATGTTTAATAATCTTTTAAAGCAAAAGTTATTAGGTTAGTAAATGTTAAATTGGGAAATTCTACTTACCAATTAAGCCTTATTTTTAAAAATGGATTATTTAACTAACAGAAAATTGTAACTAATCTTAATTTTGTCCGCAATTTTCTTTCTGACCAGACTTGGTATTTCGATATCAAAATCTTCTGGTTTGACTTCAAATGAACCTACAGTACTGAGTCCATTGGCTGCTTTGGATATTTTAATGATTACGGTTATAGGTTTTGTTTTTCCATGAATGGTAAGATCTCCTTTTAGAGTGAAGTTTTTGGGAGTACCGTTAATTTTAGAAATGTCAAAATCTTCTAATTTACCTTTTAAAGTTGCTTTTGAAAACTTTTCGGACTCCATATAATTTTCGTTGAAATGTTCTTCCATTAAAGCAACTTTAAATCGGAAACCTTTTATAAGAGCCAAAGCTGCAAAATCCCCAGTGGATTGATCTAAAATTGCAGACACACTTTTGTTTTCGGCGGCAACTTCTTCATAGGAAGGCACAGTAGCCTGAAATTTTATAGTGCCTGTTTTTGTGATTACTTTTTGTGCATATCCATTGGTATGTATCAAAATGAGTAAGAGTACTATAGAGAAATTAATAACCGATTTTTTCATAATAATTAGTTTTCTTTTAGTCCGTCTGTATTCCATTTCACAATCAAATCAATATTTGCCTGTGACATTCTTCCAGCCTGAGGCATAATGCCCTGTTGACCAGTTTGTAGTTGAATTCGGTTCAGTAAACCTGCACCTTCAGTAGCTGTTTTTACTTCAGCATAAGTGGTCAGAGGTCTGAAACCTGCTGATCTTCCACTTTGATGACAGCCTACGCAATTGGCATCAATAATTGCTTTTACATTTTTAGAATAGCTAATGGTAACTACTGGGTCTGGTCCTGGAGTTGGAGTGCCTGTAACAGGAGGAGTTTCTATATCTTGGTAGGTATCGGAATCACTACAGCTTATAAGTGTTAGTGCGGCTGCTAAAATTGTAATTGCTAATGTTTTTTTCATAGTTTGCTTGTTTATAGTTGTTAAAATACTCTGTATAGGTTAAATCCGAAGAAGAAATCCCCTTTCCGCCAGTTTCCAGCGGCATTGGTAAGGTATCCGCTTTCGCTCATGGCTTGTGAATTGGTAAAGATTAATTGAAAAACATGTCCTCCGGTTTCAACATCGAGACCAACTGACAATGGATTTTGATAAAAATTGGGTTTATTAAAATTGTGCATATATTCTAAATTGACAGATAATCTTTTTGTGATTTTATAACGTCCGCCACCGCCAAAAGAAAATTGGTTGTCTCTTTCTAATTCTGGATTGTAAAGATTTCTATGCACAAATGATGGTACTAGTTCTAACGATAGTTTTTCACTAACTTTTCTCGATATCAGCAATTGTTGTACGTAGGTTGTACGATGCTTAAATTCTAAACCTGGATATTGATCTTTTTCCAAAAATGTGTTGATATCCACAACACTGTAACCAACAATGTCTACAGGAAAGCTATTGCTTTGTCTCATCATTCGGTATTTAACTCCTGTTTCATATAGTTTGTTTAATGTATGTCTGGAAAGACTCACAGATAACCAATCTGTAACCCCATAAATACCGCCAAGTTTTGTGGTGGCGTTATCAAGGCCAAAAAAACTATCAAAACCGTCTTTAACGGTGCCAAAACGATGGGAGACTACAAAATAGAACTCTTTTTTTGCAGGCATTTTTGTGGTCTGTAAGGTTACCAGCTGCAATGCTTTAAAAGTTGCTGTAGAAAAGTTTTCTTGTACCTGAGTCGAATCAAGGCTGTTTAGTAAATCTTCTTGGGAATAGGCCATTGTAGTCAGAAAAAAGCAGATTGGGACTAAAAATTTTTTCATAAATTGATAAATTGATTTATTTATTAATGGTGCACTGGTCTAGTTTGACTTCTTGAAATAGTTCATCAAAGCCAATGCATTTGCCTTTAACGGTTACTTTGTTGTTCAATAATTTGTCTTTTGTTTTTTTGGTAAACAGGCAGAAAATGTTGTTTTCAAGTATCACAACAGAATCGGTTTCTTTGGTTACTTTGCCTGTTATTTCTATAGTTTTATTGAGATATAATGAATCTGCTTTTTCTGTATTTGAGTTATAATCATGAAGCAATTTTGTTGTAGTTATACTAAATTCAGGTACTTCAGATTCTATATTGCGTGCCTCTTTAAAGACAAAACCATAATAAAAATAGAGGCCTGCCGAAATCAATACCAACGAGACTGTAATTGCAAATGCGATTCTTTTTGGATTCATTTTTTATTTTTTTGGATAGGGTTCAGTAGTAAATCAGCTTTGATGCGGATTAGCCCGCTTAAAAAAAAAGAAGCATGAGATTCTTCAAATTCGAGTGTAAATACAGGGCATAGAATTCTAAGATCCAGACCCTTAATTTTTTGTAATGCTAAGGAAATAATGAAGATTCAAATTAGCTCAACAGTACATTGAACTAATTTGAACAACAATAGGTTAGGTGAACCTGTAAATGAATTTGATTGAAAAAGTATGCCTTTTTAGATTGCAAGTGGCGAGTCTTTTACAGGTACCGGCCAAACGGCGGGGCTTGGGAAGCTGATTCCTTTATTGGAACCTCTTACGCTGGCATCTTGTCCAAAATAATACAAAGGCCAACCGTTGTAAATCAATTGAGATTTACCAAATACGGTAATTACAGAAAATTTAGATTTATCAAGAATAGAAGGGACAACTATTTTATCTGTTTCGTATATAGGCCAAACGGCATTGTTTGAGAAATCTGCTTTTGTAAAATTGTTTTTCTTGAAATTATCGTTTTTAAAAGTATACAGTGTCAGTCCTTTTGCATCTGTAAAGTACGTTGTCAGGCCATCACCAACGGTGTAATCAGATTTGTAGTTTTTTCCGTCATGCCCCAGAAGCTGACTTCTGACTAACATAATCGAATAGTCCGGTTTTGCTATAAACCATACACCGCCAACACCATCTCCTGTTGTTTGTCCGGCAGTTTCCGGTGTATTTGTTCCGTTTATACTTGGTGCATAATAATACAATGGCCATCCTTTGTAGGTCAACTGCTTTTTACCCGATGTGGTAGTTATAGTTGCAAAATCTGTGAGTGTCAATCCTGTGCTTAATTTTTCAGCTGTTAAATTATCTACATAAAATGGAGGCCACACGGCTTCACATCCACCTGTGCACGAGGCTTGACCCTTTGCGTCTGTTGCGAAAAAATATAAAGATTTTCCATCTTTATCAGAAAGATAAGAGCCTAATGTAGTACTTGTAGAAAGGGCAATTTCTTTTTTTGCTTCCGGAGTAACAGTATCGCTATCCTTGTCATTGCTACAGCCTGTAAAAAATATTGTTGCTGCAACGGCAGCAAAAGCCAGTTTAAGTTGTTTTGATTTCATTATTTTTTAATTTAGTTAATATGTGAAGTGGGGAATATGTGTTACATATTCAGTAAAATGTTAATTGTGGTAGCAGCAATAAGGGTTTGCTTCTAACAGGCACTTCGTGCAATAAATTTGATGACTACGAACTGTCGTAGAAAAAGTACGCCGGTTGGTATTGGATTAAGTCTTTTGATAGAGCCACTTTTACTTTTTTTGATATGATTCAATAGTAAAACAGCTTTGATAAAGGTTACCCTACCAAAGAATTGTAATTTTATTAAAAAAAAAGAAAAGTAATTTTTGTCAACCTTGTAGAATAAGGTTAAAATGAAATTCTAAAGCTCATATTTGGAGTTCTTTGCAGTGAGAAAGTTTCAACTTCTTCTATAGAATTTGTTAAGGAACTTACTCTGTAATACTCGCTGATTTCATTTTTTCTGTTTAGGATATTCAAAATAGACAGGCCTAGTTTGTATTGAATTCCATTTGCGCTTTCCCACTTGTAAGTAGAGGAAATATTAACTTGTGAAAAAATATGTACATTGGTATTGTTGGGTTTGTTGTACACCAATACAGGATCTGACAAATTAATTTGAGAAAGATCAGGAGAGGTTTTTGGTCTGCCCGAAGACCATTTTGTGCCTAGCGCTATTTTGAAATTGTTCTTTTCGTAAATTCCCGCCCACGATACCGTATGCATTAACTCAAAATTGTTAGGGAAACTTGGAGGTTCGAAATTGGAGAAATAGTAATTATTATGGTTATAGGTATAACTCAGCCAGGTTAGAAAGTGGTTCATTTTTTTCTGAATCAACATTTCTGTTCCCAGAACCTCATAATCACCAGTCATTCGAACAAATTCCAATTGGTTTTGAAAGCCCTGACTGGATGTTATAATTCCGGATACTTTTTTATAGAAATTTTCTATATCCAGTAGCCAGTCGTTCTTTTTGTAAAATAAATTTAAAGATATTTGTTTACTCCTTTGAATAGGGATGGTTGTGTTATTGGAAACGATCCAGCGCCTTTTTTCAATCCCAAAATAATCTTTTTGCAAATCAATAATTTGCTGCGAATTTTGGCTTTTTAACTCAGCCAGTAATTCTAAATTTAAACTTTTGTTGATGCCGTAATTAAACTGAATGCGGGGCTCGATACTGTATTTTTTAAATTTTTCAATATAATTAATTCGTGTTCCGGCCTTAAAATATATTCTGGAAAGCGTGTCGTTGTATTTTCCTTCTAAAATTAAAGCATGGGTTTTTAGCACATTTTTCACTTTGCGATAAAAATCAGGATTAGTTACTTGTTCTAAATTAGCAATACCAATCTCATTGAACTGGTAGCCATTGCTAAAAGTAAATTTAGAATTAATAATATGGTTGTTCTCCAGATTAATTCCATTGTTGTTAACGGTATTTTCCTGAATTACGATCTGATCTCCAAAAGTAGTTTTTTGGTTGGCTAAAAGTTCGTAAGCAGAATTATAAATATTGATTTTAGTTGTATTATAATTGTTCCAATTTCTTTTCCACGACAAATTTCCGCCATAATTTTGTTGGCGTAAAACATTGTTTTCCGATTTGTTCATGTTGTATACAGTGGCACTCTGAAAAACTTCGAGATTATCTTTAATGGTAATTAAATCGAGTATGATTTGGTCTTTATTGCCTATTTTGTGTACATATTTTAATGTAGCATCATAAAAGCCAAATTTTTTATCACTGCGATAATCTACATTTTGTTTTTCTGAAAAGTCGGTGATTGTAGTATTTTGAAATACTTTATTAAAATATTCTTTGTAGGTAGGTGTTTCTACAAAATCGGTAATTGATTTACGGGCCGAAATTTCGATAGAACTCTTTTTTGAGAGATTGTACTTTGCATAAATATCGGCATTTATCATATTTATTCCTGCGCTAAAAGTATTTTTTTCGGTTGTTTCAGGAGTAGAGGAAATGGCTACTACACTAGATACACTCTCGCCGTAAAATGCAGAGCTCCCGTTTTTATAAATAGAGATGGTATGTGCCAAATTGGGATTAAAAACAGATATTAAACCAAAGAAATGTCCTGTCTGAAACATTCGTATTCCATTCCATAGAAATAGATTCTGATCGTGTGTGCCACCGCGGACATTGATGCTGGATACACTTTCGTCAAGACTGTTTACACCTGGAATTTGCTGCATGGTTTGTAAAGCATCAGGCTCTATAAGTCCCGGTAGAATACCAAATTTTTTGGGTTTAATTTCAAAGGATCCATCTGTGTTTTTTGAAATCCCTGAAGCTAAAATAGCATTGGCTTTAATTTCTTGAAGTTCTGTGATTTCAGGTTCTAATGTTATTTGCTGGCAGTTTTTGGAATAGGAATTATTGACTACAATTTTTTTGGTTATATAGCCAATATGACTGATCAGAAATGTGTTTTTTAGGTCTTTTTTGAACTCGAAGTAACCATGGGAATCAGTTGTGATTTGTGTTTTGTTAGGCAGGTTAACATTGGCGTTTTCAATAGGTTTTTTATTGTCATTAGAAAAAACGTAACCACAAATTATTTGTGATTCAGTATCGTTTTTATAAATATTAATGAATTGGTTTTCTATGTTTTCAAATGACAGATTGGTTTTTTCTTTAAGATATTGTAGTTTCTGATCTAAAGTAAGAGTTTTTTTTGGGGGATTTAGTTGTAGACCGGTAATATTGTCTTCTGTGTAATTAAAACTTACATTATGTTGTTTTTCTATAGCTGCAATAATTTTTTTAAAAGGCATAGGTTTTCCTTTGTCTTGAGCGAAGCCGTTCAGGACAAGAAAAATTATAAAAAACAAAAAATGAAATTGTTTGGGGAGAGACATTTATTTTTCGTCAAAAATTATTTTATTTTTCGAGACTTTTTTTGCCTCTAAATGATAGGTTGTACTAATAATTTGTATGGCTGTGTTTAAATCCTTCGCAGGTAATTTTCCAGTGAATAAAGAGACCGTGTCCTTTGTGTTCAATTCAATTGTAATGTTATATTGTCTTTCAACCTCGTCTAATATTGCTCTGATATTTTCCTGGTAGAAAGATATTTGATTGTCAATCCACTCTGGTTTCAATGATCTTACATTCAATTTTACTTGTTTGCCGTTTTCAAAATTAACGCTTTGTCCGTGGGTTAGTAGAATTTGAGTGTTTGCATAATTCACCTTTACACGTCCTTCATAACAAACGACATCAAACTTGTTTTTTCTAACCTTAACGTTAAATTGAGTTCCGAGAACTGATACTTTTCCCAGGCTGGTCTGTACTTCAAATCGTCGGCCTTTGGCGACTTTAAAATAGGCTTCTCCTTTTAATTCAAGGTGCCTGTTATTGGCCCAGTTCCATTTTTTATAACTTATTTCAGAACCGGAGTTTAGTACCACTTCAGAGTTGTCAGGTAATGAAAAGGTGGTTTTCTCTCCAAAATTTGCGGTTTGTGTTTGAGGCACAAAAAGTTTCATAACAAACGTAATTCCGAGAGCTAACACAAATACAGCGACAGCTCGAAATATCCAGTTTTTGTATAACGGAATTACTTTTGGAGTGTCTTTTTTCTGATTTAGTATGTTAGATAGCATCGTATTTTCATCTAAATCATCTACTTCCAAATGATCAGTATAATCCTTTATTTTTTTATATTTTTCAAAATCGGGACTTGCTTCAAATTCAGCTAATTCATCCTGAGATAAATCATTGTTAAGCCATTTTGCTAATAAGCGATTTTTTTTCATTATACTGGTATTATGTGATTAAAACAATTGAATCTAAATTTACCCTACTTCTATAAATCAATTTCTTTGCGTAAGCTTAGCAAAGCAAGATGAATGCGTTTTTCAACCGCCTTTACGCTGATATTTAGCTCTAAGGCAATTTCGTTGTATTTTTTTCCGTCAATTCGATGCATCAGAAAAGCGATACGTTGTTTTTCATTTAAATTTTCAATGGCTTTCAAAAGTTTAGTTTGAAATTGTTTTTCCTCCAAAAGATATTCCGGATTTTCATTTGTTTTATCTAAGCCAGTGAAGTTTTTCTCATACCTCAAAACAACTTTTTGATGCGCAATTGCGTTGAGACTGCTGTTATTCGCAATAGTATAAAGATATGATTTTGCTTTTTCAAGAGGCACCGAAGCACAATTTTGCCAAAGTTTTACAAATGCTTCCTGGGTTAAATCTTCAGCCTGATCGATATTGCCAAATTTGTAAAAAAGAAAATTGCGAAGTGCTTTTACGTGACTTTTAAAAAAAGCCGAGAAGATTATTTCGTCGCAAGTATTTGATTGGTTTTTTTGTGACATTTCGTTTTTCAGTTGTTACCTTGCAAAAGTATTTGTTTTTGGTTTAAGTAGGGTAAAAGCAAAGCCGATTGTTTTATACAAATAGGAAGTGTTGTTTCCTGTTGATAATTAATGTTTTGTAGAATCAAATGAAAGGCCTTGGAGAGGATTTATTAAAAAACAGTTTCTTTAATTTTGTTACCTTTGTAAAAATATAAATATGTTCCCTTTGAAAAAATATTTATCAATAGTGGTTTTCTTGTTCCTACTGTCTTGTCAAAGCGAAATAGATGAGAAAGATAATAATGCGCAGGGAACAGTTACAAATGTTTCGCCTCTTACTACTTATCTGCAAAGGGTTGCAATGGTTCAAACCGTGCAGGATAATGTAATCGACAGGTCTAGTTATTGCACGATAAAACTCCCTTATACGGTTACTGTTAACAATGCAAAAATTGCAATAAATACTACTGCCGATTATAAAAAAGTAACAGACAATATAAATGCTAGTACATACGATGATGATATTGTAAAAATAGACTTCCCTGTAATGATGGTGTACTATAATTATATTGAAAAAAACATTCCGACTGAATCTGACTTCAATACTTTAATCGACTACTGGAATCTTCATCCTGATTTGTTATCCAAAATTAATGGACTAAACATTAACTACCCTATAACGATTAATAGCTATAACAGTGCTAATCAAATTGCAAGTTCTGTTTCGATTGTTAGCGATCAGGCTTTTTTTAATTTTATAAAAAATTTGAATAGCAGTCAGTATATTTCGTTAAAATATCCAATTACCATAGCAGATTACAATAATCAAACAAAATCAATTTCTAATAACTTAGAATTCGAAAATGCTATTAAATATGCAATTGACAATGCTCCTGAAAATAATATTGTAACACTTGATTTTTCACAAACGATAACAAAAGGGACTTGGGGGATACCCTATTTTTTTGATGACTCAGAAAAGACATCTACTTATGTTGATTATTCATTTGTTTTTAAAAGTGACAAATCTGTAGTTGCTACTAAAGGAGGGGTATCACAAACGGGTCAATGGGAAAGTACATTACAGAATGGAGTTAGAGAAGTTAAAATAGAGTTCAATTCAGAACCGCTAAGCAAATTGAATCGAAACTGGAAGTTGTTTGAGTTTAATAATTCTCAAATTCGATTACGTGATGTGAGTAGTACTACTGATTATCTTTATTTACAAAAACAATGATACTCGCAGAACAACGTTTTCGTGCCAACCAGATGATCGCATGTACTCGTATTACAAAAAGAAGTTGTCTGTAGTTTAAATTAAATATCTACATATATATAGTAACAACCCGACAGGTTTTAAAACCTGTCGGGTTTGTAGTTTTTGTACCTATATATAAGGAGTAATTTTGTCCAGTTGAATGAAGTCGAAGCTTTCAAGTTTGGAATTTGGAATTTGAGATTTGGAATTTGAGTATTTAGGAGCTTTCTCCCGCTATGCGTTTCAATCTTTTGCTTTTTAAAGGAAAAAGCAAAAGGATTTCCACTTCTATCGGGGCTAGGGTGGAGGTTTTCAAAAGAGAATAAGGTAAAAAAAGCAAAACTTGACGTCTTTGTGCCTTTGCGAGACTAGTAAAATCGGGGTGTTTGGTAAGATGGAATTATACTAAATCTAATTCACTAAGGAAAAACCTTTCAAAGCTGAAAATAGTTTAATTTGTAAAAGAGGTGTTATCAGAGTGTTAAGATAAAGTTTAAAAAAAGATCAAAAATAGTTTGGTAAAAAGCTTGTAGAACTCAATAAAGTGTCTACTTTTGCACCCGCAACAGCGATAGACGTTCACTGAAATACTGACAAGCAAAGGAATAAAAGCGAAAAGAGATTTTCAAAAAAAGATTCGAAAAAGCTTGTGAGATTTGAAAATGGATATTACATTTGCACCCCGCAAAACACGGGAAGCTCATTGAGAGATTGGAAGGAGAAAGAAGGAAAAAGGAAATTAAATTTTCTTAAAAAAAACTTCAAAAAACTCTTGCCATTTAGAAATAAGTTTTTTACTTTTGCACCCGCTTTGAGATACAGGCGAGACAATAAAAAGAAATACACGTTCGTAGACATATTGAATTGACAGCCGTTTTAACAGAGATGTTAAAACAAAAGAATAAGAGTAAATGAATCGAGAGATTTGAAAAGAACCGATAGATAAAGCATCGCAATATAATATAAAAAATATACGATGAAGAGTTTGATCCTGGCTCAGGATGAACGCTAGCGGCAGGCTTAACACATGCAAGTCGAGGGGTAGAGTTCTTCGGAACTTGAGACCGGCGCACGGGTGCGTAACGCGTATGCAATCTACCTTTTACAGAGGGATAGCCCAGAGAAATTTGGATTAATACCTCATAGCATAGCAGTCTCGCATGAGATCACTATTAAAGTCACAACGGTAAAAGATGAGCATGCGTCCCATTAGCTAGTTGGTAAGGTAACGGCTTACCAAGGCTACGATGGGTAGGGGTCCTGAGAGGGAGATCCCCCACACTGGTACTGAGACACGGACCAGACTCCTACGGGAGGCAGCAGTGAGGAATATTGGACAATGGGCGCAAGCCTGATCCAGCCATGCCGCGTGCAGGATGACGGTCCTATGGATTGTAAACTGCTTTTATACGAGAAGAAACACTGCTTCGTGAAGCAGCTTGACGGTATCGTAAGAATAAGGATCGGCTAACTCCGTGCCAGCAGCCGCGGTAATACGGAGGATCCAAGCGTTATCCGGAATCATTGGGTTTAAAGGGTCCGTAGGCGGTTTAATAAGTCAGTGGTGAAAGCCCATCGCTCAACGGTGGAACGGCCATTGATACTGTTAAACTTGAATTATTAGGAAGTAACTAGAATATGTAGTGTAGCGGTGAAATGCTTAGAGATTACATGGAATACCAATTGCGAAGGCAGGTTACTACTAATGGATTGACGCTGATGGACGAAAGCGTGGGTAGCGAACAGGATTAGATACCCTGGTAGTCCACGCCGTAAACGATGGATACTAGCTGTTGGAAGCAATTTCAGTGGCTAAGCGAAAGTGATAAGTATCCCACCTGGGGAGTACGTTCGCAAGAATGAAACTCAAAGGAATTGACGGGGGCCCGCACAAGCGGTGGAGCATGTGGTTTAATTCGATGATACGCGAGGAACCTTACCAAGGCTTAAATGTAGATTGACCGGTTTGGAAACAGATCTTTCGCAAGACAATTTACAAGGTGCTGCATGGTTGTCGTCAGCTCGTGCCGTGAGGTGTCAGGTTAAGTCCTATAACGAGCGCAACCCCTGTTGTTAGTTGCCAGCGAGTCATGTCGGGAACTCTAACAAGACTGCCAGTGCAAACTGTGAGGAAGGTGGGGATGACGTCAAATCATCACGGCCCTTACGCCTTGGGCTACACACGTGCTACAATGGCCGGTACAGAGAGCAGCCACTGGGCGACCAGGAGCGAATCTATAAAACCGGTCACAGTTCGGATCGGAGTCTGCAACTCGACTCCGTGAAGCTGGAATCGCTAGTAATCGGATATCAGCCATGATCCGGTGAATACGTTCCCGGGCCTTGTACACACCGCCCGTCAAGCCATGGAAGCTGGGGGTGCCTGAAGTCGGTGACCGCAAGGAGCTGCCTAGGGTAAAACTGGTAACTAGGGCTAAGTCGTAACAAGGTAGCCGTACCGGAAGGTGCGGCTGGAACACCTCCTTTCTAGAGCCTCAAATGTTAGTGGAAACACACGTTGAGGAAAAAAGATGTTAATTTAGAAGGTTCTGAATCACAACATTCACTTACTCTTGCTGTTAATTTAAAAAATAATGAAAATTAAGTAAAACAGAGTCTCGTAGCTCAGCTGGTTAGAGTACTACACTGATAATGTAGGGGTCGGCAGTTCGAGTCTGCCCGGGACTACTTTTTAAAGATTGAAAGCTTTAAGTATTAAACTATTTAAAGATTAAGGAAATAAAAAAGACTGTTAGCTTAAAAAAGGAAATTCTGGAAGTTGGAATTCACCAAAAGAAATTAGAGAAGAAAAAAGAAATCTAAAATCTGAATTCTACAATCTAAGATTTAAGAAATGGGGGATTAGCTCAGCTGGCTAGAGCGCCTGCCTTGCACGCAGGAGGTCAACGGTTCGACTCCGTTATTCTCCACGAAATAATTGACAATTATCAATTGATAATTATTAATTGTTAAAGTTCATTGACATATTGAGATAAGAAAATAATAAAAAGTAGAAAGCGTTTTTTACAATTTATTGTAAAAGACAAAAAAAAACGGTCTTGTTTTAAGTAACAAGATTGGTACAATAAGCAAAATAAGGGCGTATGGGGGATGCCTAGGCTCTCAGAGGCGATGAAAGGCGTGATAAGCTGCGAAAAGCTACGGGGACGGGCACACACCGATTGATCCGTAGATACCTGAATGGGGCAACCCACTATGTTGAAGACATAGTACACCGATAGGTGGGCAAACCCGCTGAACTGAAACATCTAAGTAGGCGGAGGAGAAGAAAACAAAAGTGATTCCGTAAGTAGTGGCGAGCGAACGCGGATTAGCCCAAACCAATGTTGTTACGGCAATGTTGGGGTTGTAGGACCACGATATTTTATGTACAAGGAACCGGAATTGACTGGAAAGTCGAGCCAAAGAGGGTGATAGCCCCGTATGGGTAACGAGTATAATAGATAGTGGTATCCTGAGTAGGGCGGGGCACGTGAAACCCTGTCTGAATTTGGCGGGACCATCCGCTAAGGCTAAATACTCCTGAGAGACCGATAGTGAACCAGTACCGTGAGGGAAAGGTGAAAAGAACCGTGAATAACGGAGTGAAATAGATCCTGAAACCATACGCTTACAAGCGGTCGGAGCCCTTTCGTGGGGTGACGGCGTGCCTTTTGCATAATGAGCCTACGAGTTAACGTTGCTGGCAAGGTTAAGTGGTTAAGCCACGGATCCGTAGCGAAAGCGAGTCTGAATAGGGCGCTTTAGTCAGTAGTGTTAGACGCGAAACCGTGTGATCTACCCATGGGCAGGTTGAAGCTGTGGTAACACACAGTGGAGGACCGAACCGGTTGACGTTGAAAAGTCTTCGGATGACCTGTGGGTAGGGGTGAAAGGCCAATCAAACTCGGAAATAGCTCGTACTCCCCGAAATGCATTTAGGTGCAGCGCTGAGCGTAAAGTTATATAGAGGTAGAGCTACTGATTGGATGCGGGGGCTTCACCGCCTACCAATTCCTGACAAACTCCGAATGCTATATAATGTTTCTCAGCAGTGAGGGCTTGGGTGCTAAGGTCCAAGTCCGAGAGGGAAAGAACCCAGACCATCAGCTAAGGTCCCCAAATATACGCTAAGTTGAAAGAACGAGGTTTGTCTGCCCAGACAGCTAGGATGTTGGCTTGGAAGCAGCCATTCATTTAAAGAGTGCGTAACAGCTCACTAGTCGAGCGGACGAGCATGGATAATAATCGGGCATAAGTGTATTACCGAAGCTATGGATTTAGAGTTTACTCTAAGTGGTAGGGGAGCATTCTAACAGGGTTGAAGGTGTATCGTCAGGTATGCTGGACTGGTTAGAAAAGAAAATGTAGGCATAAGTAACGATAATGCGGGCGAGAAACCCGCACACCGAAAAACTAAGGTTTCCACAGCTATGCTAATCAGCTGTGGGTTAGTCTGGTCCTAAGGCGAACCCGAAAGGGACAGTCGATGGCTAACGGGTTAATATTCCCGTACTACTAATTACTGTGATGGGGTGACGGAGTGATGAAAGCGCCGCGAACTGACGGAATAGTTCGTTGAAGTACCTACCTATAAGCTGTGCAGGCAAATCCACACGGCTTGGGGAAATACGATAGTACTCGGCGTCTTCGGACAAAGAGATAGTGCGCCTAAGGGCTTCCAAGAAAAACCTCTAAACTTCAGGTAATTAGTACCAGTACCGTAAACCGACACAGGTAGTTGAGGAGAGAATCCTAAGGTGCTCGAGAGATTCATGGCTAAGGAATTAGGCAAAATAGACCCGTAACTTCGGGAGAAGGGTCGCCCTGTAGTAATACAGGGCCGCAGTGAAGAGGTCCAGGCGACTGTTTATCAAAAACACAGGGCTCTGCAAAATCGTAAGATGAAGTATAGGGCCTGACACCTGCCCGGTGCTGGAAGGTTAAGAGGAGATGTTATCTTCGGAGAAGCATTGAATTGAAGCCCCAGTAAACGGCGGCCGTAACTATAACGGTCCTAAGGTAGCGAAATTCCTTGTCGGGTAAGTTCCGACCTGCACGAATGGTGTAACGATCTGGACACTGTCTCAGCCATGAGCTCGGTGAAATTGTAGTAACGGTGAAGATGCCGTTTACCCGCAGTGGGACGAAAAGACCCTGTGCACCTTTACTATAGCTTAGTATTGACTTTGGATAAATGATGTGTAGGATAGGTTGGAGACTGTGAAGTGGCGTCGCCAGGCGTTGTGGAGTCATTGTTGAAATACAACCCTTTGTTTATCTGAAGCCTAACCCCGCGTTGTGGGGGACATTGCTTGGTGGGTAGTTTGACTGGGGTGGTCGCCTCCAAAAGAGTAACGGAGGCTTCTAAAGGTTCCCTCAGTACGCTTGGTAACCGTGCGTAGAGTGCAATGGCATAAGGGAGCTTGACTGAGAGACATACAGGTCGATCAGGTACGAAAGTAGAGCATAGTGATCCGGTGGTTCCGCATGGAAGGGCCATCGCTCAAAGGATAAAAGGTACGCCGGGGATAACAGGCTGATCTCCCCCAAGAGCTCATATCGACGGGGGGGTTTGGCACCTCGATGTCGGCTCGTCACATCCTGGGGCTGGAGAAGGTCCCAAGGGTTGGGCTGTTCGCCCATTAAAGTGGCACGCGAGCTGGGTTCAGAACGTCGTGAGACAGTTCGGTCTCTATCTACTGTGGGCGTTAGAAATTTGAGTGGATCTGATTCTAGTACGAGAGGACCGAATTGGACAAACCTCTAGTGTATCTGTTGTCCCGCCAGGGGCACCGCAGAGTAGCTACGTTTGGAAGGGATAAGCGCTGAAAGCATATAAGCGCGAAACCCACCACAAGATGAGATTTCTTTTAAGGATCGTGGAAGATGACCACGTTGATAGGCTATAGATGTAAAGGCAGTAATGTCATAGTCGAGTAGTACTAATAATCCGTAAGCTTATGTACACCCTTTTCTCTCCCGATGCAAATCGGGAGAGAAGAAACTTTCTAAAATAGTAAATAAAAGTACTTTTCTTTATCTCAGTATGTTAAGATATTATTTTAATTATGAATTGTGAATTATCAATTATTAATTAAAAAAAATTGCCCAAAGCAATTATAACTTCTTAAGGTGGTTATTGCGGCGGGGCTCACCTCTTCCCATCCCGAACAGAGTAGTTAAGCCCGCCTGCGCAGATGGTACTGCAGTTATGTGGGAGAGTATGTCGTCGCCTTTCTTTTAAAAACCCTGTTCGTAACAAAACGGGGTTTTTTATTCTAATTTTACTTATTAATAAGTAGAAAAGGTACCTTAGCTCAGATGGTAGAGCAATGGACTGAAAATCCATGTGTCCCTGGTTCGATCCCTGGAGGTACCACATAATGCTCGGATGGTGAAATTGGTAGACACGCTGGACTTAAAATCCAGTGAACAGCAATGTTCGTGCGGGTTCAAGTCCCGCTCTGAGTACTGAAAACTTCAATTGGCTCTGCTAATTGAAGTTTTTTTTAAAATAAAAACTAATATGGACGCATAGCTCAGCTGGATAGAGCACCTGCCTTCTAAGCAGGCGGTCGAAGGTTCGAATCCTTCTGTGTTCACAAAAAACCACTCAATTTGAGTGGTTTTTTTGTTTTGTGCCATTTATCAAAACATAAAACTGTTCTTTTATCATCTTTTCTTACAATGTTTGCACATGAAAACGGATCAGGTTCTAAAGGTGGAAATTAAGCGACAAAAGACAATACTGAGCTTGACTTCATAAAGTAAAAGTATTTGAAGCTTGTGGCTCTGAATGAGCCTTAGCAATAACATGGCGTGAAGTACCATGATTATACAGGTGATCACTTCTTTAAGTCCTGTAAGGGCGAAAGCCTGGCCTAAAAAAGACTCTCTTATTTTGTGTAGCATTTTTCAAAATAAGCAGTTTTTAATCGAGAATGAAGGATTGAATTCTTCTGTGTTCGGATTAAAAGCTATTTAAATCGAGTATTTTTTTGTTTTGAACCATTTACTTAAACTATTTATTAGAAATGGTTCTGAGGCTTTTTTTGAATTATATTTTAAAAAGTAAATGTAACTTCGATTGTTGTTCCTTCACCAATTTTTGATTCAATATTAAATTGACCTTTTAATGACGTTACTCTTTCTCGCATGTTGCTTAATCCGATGCCATTTTTTTTACTTTTGATATCAAATCCATCCCCGTCATCAATAATAGTTAATTTTATAAAATTGTGATTTTTCTTCTCAATTTTTACATCGCAATTTTCTGCATCCGAATATTTATTAACATTTAAAATGGCTTCTTGAATGATACGGTATATGTTTATTTTATATATATTTTGAATGATTTCCCATTCAAAAGTGCCCTCATTTACAAATTTAAAATTGGTGGTACTAATGTCTTTTTGATTTTCAATTAAACCTTCTAATAATACGTTAAAATCATTCCCTTCTAAGAAAGATCCCCGGCTTAAATCATGAGATATGGTCCTGATCTCATTTTCGATATTTTGTAGTTCAAAAATATATTCTTTTCTTTTTTCAATTATTGCCAAATCTGTTTTGGAATTAAAAAAACCTAAATTCATTCTCACACCATATATTTTATTCATTATACCATCGTGTAATTCCTTAGCTATTTTTCCCTTTTCATTTTCTTTTGCAATATTTATTTTCTTATGCTGTTCAGTTAATAATAGATAGATTTCTTCATTAGCTTTTTGCTGCTTTCTTAAAAAGAGTAATTCCTTATTTTTATATTTTAAATATCTCAAAAGAAAAAATAGTGCAAGTAATAAAATTGATCCAAATGAAATAATTAAGATCCATAAGTTATTCTTGGTAAGAACTTTATTTTCGTCTTCTATTCTTGAAGTTTCATATGCAATCCTGGCGTATTTGTAATGGGCATTTTTTTGGATTTTATTGATACTATCACTTATCTGGATATACTGATTTGTATAAGACAAACTATTCTTTTTATCTATTTTAGAGAGTAATTTTAAAGAAGTTAAAATTTCATTACTGTTTTTTATTTTTATTGCTATGTAATTTGCCTCTAATAAACTTTGTATTGACTTTAAAGTATCTTTCTGTGTTAGAAAGTATTCTCCAATGTATATCTTCTTATATAAAAGATCTGATTCAACGCCGATGCTATCTACAATTTTTAGAGATTCAATGAACATTGATTCAACATTTTTGTAGTCCCCATTTCTCATCTTTGAATATGCTAAATTACTCAGAACATTTGCATATAATCTTGGCCACTTTTTTTTCAAATCTTTGGAAAGTAGCCCTTGTAAGTTTTGTATAGATTTTGAAAATTCTCCCTTTAAGTCGTATAAATTTGAAATATTAATGATGGAAGTTACATTGTAATTGTTGATTTCATCCTTATCTATATCATTAACTTTCATTTTTTCTAAATTATTCAAAGCTAATTTATGATATCGTAATGCTTCGTCATAATTGACTAATTTTTCCAAACAATTCCCCATTAGAGTGTTACAGGAATAAATTAAGCGATGATTTTTAGATTTTTTTAAATATTGTAATGCTTTAGAAATTTCAACTTCACATTCAATATAGTTTCCATCATAAAATAAAACGTAGGCTTTATTAAATAGCATTTTGCCTACATTGTCATAGTCAGAAATCTTAGAGTATATTTTTTCTGCTTGTAAAAAATAAAAGTAAGCGCTATCTCTTTTAGAATTTCTGTAACAGTCCCCTACGTAAAATAATGCCAATGGAATTCTAGTACTATCTTTGGCTTCTTTAGAAAGTTTAAGAGCTTGTAAACTAACGTGTAATGATTTTTTTAGATTGTCAATGGAGTAATATTCAGTTGCAAGTTTTAGGTATAAATTTCTAACAATGGAATCATTTGTTTTAGATTTAAGTAGACTGGCAATTGAATCTAAGTATTTCTCTTTTTTATCTTTTTTTAGAGTATTAATATAAATTTTATCAATTGAAACAGATGTATTTTTTATATAAAGATTTGAATTCTGTTTTTCACAAGAAAAAAATAGAATTAGAAGTACGCAAATTATTCTGTTACAAGAGGCCAAATTATAATCATTTACTTAATAATTTCAAATATATAGTTTTTTTAAGTAATAGACTTAACATATAAGAGGACTAAGTAATTTACTGCTGAAGAAAATTACTTAGTCTTTATTTTTAAAGAATTGTGATTTAGTGATGACCTTTCCTTGGTGGTATAGGATTGCTTGGCTCTCCTTTTGCGTTATTTTTATCAATCTTATAAATTACAGCAGTTGAATCAATTACTTTTTCTTCCAATAGACTTTTCATATTAGACTGATGGTGAATGCGGGTATTATTGCTTTTGGAATCTTGAAGTTCATCACTATCATCATTAGAACAGGAATAAATAAATAAAGAAGCGAAGACAAGTCCTATAATACATAATTTGCTTTTCATAAATAAATTTTTAAGTTGATCATATTTATGGCAAAAAAACATCTAAGATTTGTCTGAATTGTACGGAATATCCGTAATATTTATTTAGTTTTGATGTAAATTAGATGGAATAATTATGAACCTAAACATTTTGATTGTTGATGACCACCCTATGACAGTTGATAGCTATGTCAATTTGTTGTTTTATAGTGATTTAGATTTCGGTAAGCTGAATTTTATAAAGAGTCATAATTGTGAAGATGCTTATAAAAAGATAGTATTTTATTTAAAACAAAATTTGAGTATTGATTTTGCTTTATTAGACATTAGTCTTCCTGCCTATAAGGAGCTAAATATTAACAGTGGTATTGATTTAGCGTTGCTTATTAGGGAAAAATTTAAAAACTGCAAAGTAGTTCTTCTTACAATGCATAGTGAGCCGTTAACTGTCGACAAAATTATTAAAGGAATAAAACCAGAAGGTTTCATCGCAAAGAGTGATATTAATTTTGAATTATTTCCGAATATTTGCAAGAAAATCCTTGACGGGGATATATTTAAAAGTAGTACTATCATAAAGTCTCAAAGGGAATTGTTTAAAAAAAATATAAATTGGGATAATCATGACAATCAAATTTTAATTTTAATTTCTCAGGGAGTTAGAACTGTTAATCTTCCGAATTATATACCTCTTTCTATGAGTGCTATTGAAAAAAGAAAGGCAAACATAAAAGATCAACTTTTAAAGGGGAAAGGAAGCGATAAAGATCTAGTGGAGAAAGCAAAAAAGCTAGGATTGTTATAATTATGGGTTATTGGAGAATTCAATAATCAAATTAAGTACAATGCGAGAGTAGGGTCTTAGGTTAATTTTTTTTCTAATAATTCATTGTGTGACCTATGCCTTTAATAGTATGGTTTCTTGAATTATTTTTCCTTTGATTTAATTGTTTTATGTTTAATGAAATAATCCACAATTAAAATTCTTACTTGGTTTTCTTTAATCAAGCCCTTAAGCTAAACGCAGGCTTGATGTTTATTCTGAAGAAGGGGGGAGTTTCTGATATATTTACCCCCAATAGTATTAGAAGTAATGCTTTAAAATCTGTTTTTTTGATATTTTTCAATCTTTTTAGTTTCGAAATAAAAATATGCTGTTCTCTAATCCAGAATAGTACTGGTGAGCGTTTTTCTTAATTTGGGAATTTTGACTTATCAAATCCCTTTTTTTTGTGTTTCTTCAAAATAAGTAAGATTTACAAATATTGACTACAAAAGCGAAGGTTTTAATTTAGTAAAATTTCTATTGTTTTTGGGTTTTCTTAATCGCCATAATTCTTGCATTCTTCATAATTATGGTTGCAAATTTAACTTGGGAAAACAAAATTTTATAACATCAATTTTCTAAATCTTTAAGAAGAGTTTTTTGCCTTAATAGTTATTTTACTTTCTGCTAACAATTTATCTACTTAATCACCAAAGTCCGTAATTTTTATGAGAAAACACCGTAATTTTTAGACGGATGTTGCCTCTATTTTCGTGAAAAATCTATATGCCAGTATATTGAAAATAACTTTAATAAAAAAAGTGATTTTATAGATATTGTTTGGGATATAGTATAAAAGTCCTGCGCACTTTATAAGTATTGAAGTGCATTAGGATGTTGATTTTAAACAAGAAATAGGAATACAGAATTTATGGATAAGAATGCAGTATCAAATAATTTTAGTTTAGTTTCAAGATATTGGAAAAAAAAAATATCAAACAGAGAGAAAGTTTTTGAATTAAATGATAAAAAAAATAGTACTCACAGTGTTACTATTAAGGCCGAGGACCTAAACTACTTTAATAAGCTGGCAAATGGTAATTTAATTGCTCAAGCTACAGTTCTAAGTGCTATTTTTTCTTTTTTGTTAAAGAGACTGCTTAGTGAATTTGATGGTTATGTTGTTTCAAATTATAGAAATCAACCCAATTGCTTGCTTTTATCATTTCCTATAGATTTAAAAACACCATTTAAGGAATATCTTCAAAAAGTAAGAATTGAAATTTTAGATTCGCTAAAATATTCGGATTACGATAATAACGTTATCTCCGAAAAAGAAGGTTTTAGTGATTTAAGCACTCTTTCTAATTTTTCTATAAATATTAACTCCGATTCTAAGTTAGATTGTAATGGTCTTTTGTTTGATATAAAAATAAATGAGGGAGACGCTATAGAAATTCACGTTTCTTTTTTAGAAGATTTTGTAAAGAAAACAATTGTTGAATATCTGGTTAAGCATTTTAAACAGTTTATAGTTAATTTAGAAGATAATATAACAGCTGACTTATCGGATTACGAACTATTATCTGAAAAAGAAAAACAGCAGTTATTAAAAGGTTTTAATGATACAAAAGTTGATTATCCGAAAGATAAAACGATAGTAGATTTATTTGAAGAACAAGTTGAAAATACACCAAATAATATTGCTGTTCTATTTGAAGAAACTAAATTAACTTATAAGGAACTAAACGAAAAGGCAAATCAGTTAGCCTATTATATTTCTACTAAACATTCCAGTGATAAAGGAGACATAATTGGTGTGTTTTTGCCTAAATCTGATATTGGAATCATTTCATTATTGGCAATATTAAAGTTAGGTGCGGTTTATCTGCCGATAGATACAAATTATCCTCAGGAAAGAATAGACTATTTGATAAAAGATAGTGGATTAAAATTGCTAATTAGTGATGGTGTCGTATTGGATATTGATAATTGTGAGACAATAACTCTAGAATCAACGATTTTTGAAGATAATAGCAGCAATAATATCAATATACCTATTTCGTCCAAAGATTTAGCCTATCTAATCTATACTTCCGGTTCTACCGGTCAACCTAAAGGGGTAATGGTTGAGCATGGCAGTAATATAAATATGTCTTTAAATCAGATTGAGATTTTTGAAATTACGGAAAAGGATAAAGTAGTATGGTTTGCTTCTGTTGCCTTTGATGCGTCTATATCTGAAATTATGATGAGTTTGTATAGTGGTGCTACATTATGCATTCCGACAGAAGAAATAATTAAAGACAAAGATCAGTTTACAAGTTTTTTAAAAGAAACAAAATCGACAGTAGTTACTTTTCCTCCAAGTTATTTAGGATTATTGTCTGAAAATGATATCTCTGGATTACGATGTGTCATTACAGCTGGAGAATCTGCTAATCTGACTAAAGCAATAACGGTTGTAGAATCAGGAATTGATTATTACAATGCCTATGGACCTACAGAATGTGCTGTTTGTGTGTCGATTTATAAGGTAACCAAAGATGATTTTGAAAATCTGGTTATTCCAATAGGAAAACCAATATCAAACACTCAGATTTATATTTTAGACGATAACTTAGAGCCAGTTGTTATTGGAGGTTCAGGAAAGTTGTATGTTTCTGGCTCAGGTGTTGCCAGAGGTTATTTGAACAAGCCGGAGCTTACATTGGAGAAGTTTGTACCAAATCCTTTTATAGCAGGCAAGCGTATGTATGACACGGGAGATTTAGCGTGTTGGCTACCCGACGGAAACATTGAATTTTTAGGAAGAAAAGACCATCAGGTAAAAATCAGAGGTTATAGGATTGAGCTTGGAGAGATCGAGAATACCATTTTACAGTACTCAGAAGATTTAAAACAAGTAGTTGTTGAAGTAAAAGAAAACAATCAGGAGAAAGTACTGGTTGCTTACTTTGTTTCGACAGCAAACCTGGAAAAAGCGCAGTTGCGTAGTTTTCTGCAAGAGAAATTGCCGGATTACATGGTTCCGGGTTTTTATATTGAATTAGAGAAATTGCCACTAACCCCTAACGGAAAAATAGATAGAAACGCCTTGCCTGGTATCTCTGTAGAAGATGTCATAAGAAAAGAGTATGTAGGTCCAAGAAACAAAACCGAAGAAAATTTGGTTCTAATATGGCAGGAAGTTTTAGGAATAGAGCAAATCGGGATAAGCGATAATTTCTTTGAGTTAGGAGGACATAGTCTTATTATCGCTCAGGTGATCAACCGTACACATAAGCAATTAGGAAAAACAGTCTCTTTTAAGGTATTTTTTGCCAATCCAACGATAGAAGGCTTGAGTAAGGAATTACAGGAGAAGAATTTTATAGCAATCCCCACAGCAACAGAAGCAGCATCTTATCCGTTGACCTCTTCGCAAAGCCGACTTTGGATTTTGAGTCAGTTGGAAGGCGGTTCATTGGCATATAATATGCCAGCGGCAGTCAAACTAACCGGAGTTGTTGATGGGACTAAATTTGAAGAATCGTTTAAACGATTGATCTCTCGTCATGAAATTTTGAGAACCAGCTTCAAAACAGATCAGTCCGGAGATGTTCGACAATACATCGTACCCACAGAGCAAGTTAACTTTGCGATAGCAGAGCAGGACTATAGTGCAAGAGAAAATCAGGGAGAAGCCATTGCAGATTATTTACAAGCAATAAACAATGAGCCTTTTGATTTAGAACAAGCACCACTTGTCAGAGCTTCTTTAATCAAATTAAAAGAAGAAGAGCATGTATTTTTCTTATCCCTTCATCATATTATTGGAGACGGATGGTCAATAGAAGTCTTGATATCAGAGGTTGTGAAAACCTACAATGCGCTAACGCAAGGAACAGAAATAGCCTTACCGGAATTAAGCCTTCAGTACAAAGACTATGCAGTCTGGCTCAATGACGAAATACAGCAGGAGCAATATCAGGCATCCGAAGATTATTGGCTTGAACAATTTGCAGGCGAGTTACCGGTATTGGATTTACCAAGTTTTAAAACCCGTCCATTAATTCAGACTTATAATGGTGATAGCCTTACCCACCGATTTTCGAGAGTATTTTTAGATAAATTAAAAAGATTTTCAAAAGAACAGGACCTTACCTTGTTTATGAGTTTAATGGCAGGAATAAATGCTTTGTTGCATAAATATACAGGTCAGGACGACATCATAATTGGAACCCCGATTGCAGGAAGAGAGCATCCGGATCTGGAGCATCAAATAGGTTTGTATCTCAATACGCTTGCCATACGAACTCAATTGAAAAAAGAGACCAGTTTTGCAGATCTTGCAGCCTCCCAAAAAGAGACTTTATTGGGAGCTTACGAATATCAGAGTTATCCTTTTGATGTATTGGTGGGCAAACTGAACTTAAAAAGAGATACGAGTCGTACCGCTTTATTTGATATTCTGGTTGTTTTACAAAACCAGGGACAATTGAATAATCTTAATAATGAGGAACTGGCCAATTTTCAGGTAAGTGATTATGAGTTTTCCAGAAAAACATCACAATTTGATGTGAGCTTCACCTTCGCAGAAACAGAAGGATTAGACCTTACCATTGAATACAATACCGACATCTACGATGCTTATTTGATAGAAAGAATGTTTACTCATTTTGAGAATCTTGTTACGGGAGCTCTGGAACAGCCGGAAATGCCTATTCATGATATCGACTACCTCACCAAAGAAGAAGAGCAAGAGTTGTTGGTTGGATTTAATGATACAGCCGTAGCTTATCCAAAAGATAAAACAATAATAGACTTATTTGAAGATCAGGTTGCCGGCACACCAAATAATATTGCTGTTGTATTTGAAGAAACAGAACTAACATATCAGGAGCTAAATGAAAAGGCAAACCAATTGGCTTTTTATTTAAGAGATCGATATGCTGTTGAAGCGGATGACTTGATCGGCATAAAGCTTGATAGAAGCGAGAAGATGCTCATCGTTATTCTGGGAATATTGAAATCGGGAGCGGCTTATGTTCCAATAGATGTTAATTATCCACAGGAAAGAATTGCTTATATCGAGAAGGACAGCAATAGCAAGATTGTTATTGATGAAGAAGCTTTAAGTGTATTTGCAGAAGTTCAGCAGGAATATTCGAAAGCGAATCCTGAAAAAATAAACAAACCACATGATTTAGCCTATGTAATTTATACATCTGGTACTACAGGAAATCCAAAAGGAGTGATGGTAGAGCATGGAAATGCAGCTGCACTGATTAATTGGTCAAAATTAGAATTTGATCAGTCAGAATTTGAAATCATGTATGCGGCAACATCATATTGTTTTGATTTATCAATATATGAGATCTTTTACACCTTAGCAATAGGGAAGAAAATTAGGGTTTTACATAATGCCTTGGAAATAAAAGATCATATAAATAAAGAAAACAAAGTAGCATTAAATACGGTGCCTTCCGTAGTTAGAAATTTATTAGAAGATAAGATAGATTTAAAGAATGTAGTTTTTATCAATATGGCAGGAGAAATTGTACCTCCTGATATTGTGGAAAAACTTCAGACAGAAAAAATAGAGGTTAGAAACTTATATGGACCATCAGAAGATACAACATATAGTACAAGTTATAAAGCACTCAATCAAGCCTATATCAATTTTCCAATTGGTAAACCAATATCCAATACACAGGTTTATATTTTAGATGCTGATTTTCATTTAGTTCCCGTTGGAGTAGTAGGAAAACTGTACGTGTCAGGGGCAGGAGTAGCACGGGGGTATTTTGGCAAACCAGAACTTACAAATGAAAAGTTTATCTCGAATCCTTTTGCAGCTGGAGAACGAATGTATGATACGGGAGATTTGGGCAGGTGGTTGCCGGACGGTAACATTGAATTTTTGGGTAGGAAAGACCATCAGGTTAAGATACGAGGGTACAGAATCGAGCTTGGTGAGATAGAGAATGCGATATTACTGTATTCAGAGAATTTAAAGCAAGTAATTGTTGAGTCAAAAGAAGTAAATCAGGAGAAAGTATTGATTGCCTATTTAGTATCGATTACAAATGTGGATAAAACTGGATTGAAGAAGTTTTTACAAGAAAAGCTACCAGATTATATGGTTCCAGGTTTTTATGTAGAATTGGAAAAGTTACCATTAACTCCAAATGGAAAGGTGGACAGAAAAGTTTTACCTGGTATATCCGGAGATGATATTATGAGAAAAGAGTATGTGGCTCCAAGAAATGAGGTTGAGAACAAACTGGTTTTAATATGGCAGGAAGTTTTAGGAATTCAGAAAATAGGGGCTACAGATAATTTATTTGAATTAGGAGGGAATAGTTTAAGTGCCACAAGATTAATTAGTCTTATACATAACGAATTTGAAGTTAAAATTACTATTAATGATTTGTTCAAAAATAGAACTTTAGAAGATTTGGCAGTTTTAATTGAAAACATTGATGTAGCGTATGGTTTTGATGTTGATCAAGATAAGAGTAATGTTGAAATTGAAAAGTTTTATATATGATTTTTTATTGATGTTCTTTTAATTCAAATGGATTAAGGATACCGCTCAAGAAGACATATATCCTGAACGGAATATCTAAAAGGTATAAAAACTCTTATATAGAATTTACGGTTAAAATAAATAAAACAAAATAATAAAATATGAAAGCACACTCCATAAAAGTTCTATTATGTATTCTACTGTTACATCCTTTTATAGGTATATCTCAGAAAACGAAGGATGCTATTATTATAAATGAGACTGCAGTATTAAAAAGACCTACTCTTTTTTCAAATTTAGGAGATACTTTCGGTACTCCGGATGCGATGGCAATAGACAAGAAGGGAAACTTATATCTATCAGTTCCTAATGGATCTACTTTTGAAAAATATGGAAGTAAAATATGTGTTTTTAACAATTTAAACCAACCAGTCACCTGGCTGGATAATCTTCCTCTACATCCACTTACAAACAGAGTACATCCTATGGGAATGGAATTTGGTCCGGATGGGAATCTTTACATTGCCGATAACCAAAATTTTGCTAATAAAGAGCATCAATCAAGATTACTCAGGGTTATTGTTGAAAATGGTAAACCAATTCGTACCGAAATATTAGTTCAGGGATTAAATTTTGCCAATGCTATCAGATGGCATAAAGATCGAATTTATATAAGTGATTCTGCGTTAGATGTAAAAAAGCAAAGTGGTATTTACAGTTTTAAAATGGAAGAGTTAAACAAAGGTTTAATACAGTTAAAACCGACTGATAACGCCCCGTATTTAATTTGCAAATTTACTTTAAAACCGGAAGCAAAAGAATGGGCATTAGGTGTAGATGGAATTGCATTTGATAAAAAAGGAGATTTATATGCAGGTAATTTTGGTGACGGCGTAATTTCTAAAATTGAATTCTCACTAGACGGTAAAGTAAAATCTCAAAAAATAATAGTAGACTCTGATAAGTTAAAATGTTGTGATGGCCTGTATTACTACGAAAAAACAAATAGTATATATATAGCTAATTATGACAACAATAGTGTACATGTATTGGATTTAAATAAAAACACATTGAGTCTTCTTTGGGAAAATGGTAATGCCGACGGCTCTGACGGTTTATTAGACAACCCTTGTGAACCTATAATTTATAAAGGAAAATTATTAGTAGTAAATTTTGATTCCTATAAAGGAGAGAAAAATACTGAAGTAGATAATTTTCATACAATTTCCAGTTTCGAATTATAATTATACCCCTATCAAATATTTATTTACTCAAAAAAAATACAATGAAGAAAAGCATCTTTTTATTGCTTGTGCTGTTAAGCTCAGTATTGTCGGCTCAGGTAAAAGTAACCGGAAAAGTTACTTCTAAAGATAATAATCCAATTGAGTTTGCAGAAGTTATATTAATAGGTAAAGACTCTGCTGCTATTAAAAGCGAACTTACTAATGAAAAAGGGGATTTCGTATTGGAAAGCCAACCGGGGGTATATGAGTTACAGGTTAGGCAGGCAAATAAAACAATTGCATCAAGGAATATCGAATTGAATGCAGATTTAGATTTAGGCAATATAGTAGTCGATGCTGCAATAGTGTTAGAATCTGTTGTAGTTGTAGGTAAAAAGAAACTAATTGAAAGAAAGGTAGATCGAGTGGTTTTTAATGTAGAAAATTCGATTAGTGCTACAGGAGGTGACGCGTTAGAAGCTCTTAGGATTACCCCGGGAATAAAAGTGCAAAATGACAATATAGCTATTATTGGAAAAAGCAGTGTGGCAGTCATGGTTGATGACAAAATCATTCAACTCTCGGAGGAAGACCTGGCAAATTTTCTAAAATCAATACCTTCAGATATTATTAAGAGTATTGAGGTAATTACTACACCTCCAGCTAAGTACGAGGCCGCTGGAAATAGCGGTATGGTCAATATAAAATTAAAAAAGGCTAAGAAAGATTCCTGGAATGCATTAATTGGTACTACTTTCCTGCAGAGAACTTACAGTGATGGTGCTGTTTTGGGGAGTTTTAATTATAATAAGAACAAGTTGAGTATTTCTTCTTCGCTTAATTATAAAAATGGAACAAGATATGTCAATCAGGATAATTACACTTATTTCCCTGATGGATTATGGCATACCAGTGAGCCAGATAAAGAAAAATATGCCCGAGTAAATGGAAAACTAACTATTGATTATCAGATTTCTCCTAAATGGATTATGGGGGGGCAATTTTTATACAATAATAATGATTCTAAAAATACAGAAAGTCCATTTACAGGTGTTACTGATTATACAACAGGCCGATTAAACCGTTATTTGAAGTCAGATGGTAAAGAAGTACAGAATCCGAATATCAAATCGTTGAGCTTTTATAATGAGTTTAAATTAGATACTATAGGAAAGAAACTTACCCTAAATCTTGATTACTTTAACTTTAATAACAAAGATGTCAGAACTTACAATGGAATTTCTGTTATTGAAGTTCCATTACCCTATTCAGAGAAATATTATGCAGGGATAAATGATAACAGTCAGGATATCAATAATTTCTCAGGAAAACTAGATATTGATTATCCAACGAAATGGGCGGTATTGAGCTTTGGAAGCAAAATTTCAAACTCACAAACGCACAATGACATTTTTGCTTTTAATAGCGGATTAGTTGATAATCCTCCTTCAGAGTTTATTTTATCCAAGAATAAATTTGAGTACACCGAAAATGTACAAGCGTTTTATATTTCAGGAAATAAAAAGATTAATGAGTATTGGGAGTCACAGTTCGGTTTAAGAATGGAAGCTACTCAAACCAAAACTTTTGCGGAAAGTTTAAGCCAATCTACAAAACTGGATTACGTTAAATTTTTTCCAACGGCTTATGTGTCTTACAAGCCAAATGACAATTCAACATATACTTTGAGTTATAGTAAAAGAATAGAAAGACCTCAGTTTTATGACTTAAATCCAAACGTTACCTTTCTTAATCCGTTTCAAACTATAGAGGGAAATCCTTTCTTGCAGCCTTCTTTTATAGATAATTTAGAATTGACCTATACCTACAAAAAGCTGGAAACTAAGGTTTATTTTAGTTATCAGGCTGATATGTTTAATGAAATTCCAATAACAGACCCTACGACCAATTTGATCCGATTTGCAATTGATAATTTTATTGATATACAGCGATATGGTATTTCGGAAAACTTTGTTTTTGACAAAATTAAATGGTGGACGAGTATCAATACTTTCGATATTAATTATTCGATTTCAAAATCAAAATTAGCGATAACCCAAGGCGGACAAAAAGGGTTTAATTCTATGATTTCCACAAATAATGACTTTATTCTTAATTCGAAAAAGACCTTGCTTTTTAATGTAAATTATTGGTATAGTTTCCCTGGTAATGATGGTTTTTACAAAAATGATGCGATGAGTTCATTATCGTTAACTCTTCAATATTTGCTATTAGATAAAGATCTGACACTGTCATTAAAGGGAAGTGATATATTCAGAACCGAAGTAATCAGTATAAATTCAAGAGTTAATGATGTTTACAACGAGGGTAGATATTATCGCGACAGACAGGCGCTTCAGTTCTCCGTTTCTTATAAGTTCGGGAATAAGAAGATTAAGACAGGACAAAGAGAAACTGGTAATGAAGAAGAAAGAAGTCGAACAGGTAATTAATAAATTTTGATAAGATAAGGGAAATGAAAACACTACTTAAAAAATTAAATGAACTTAATATAAAAATTGATTTGGTTGGAGATGGTCTTGACATTCAGGCGCCTAAAGGAGTTGTGACCCGGGAGATCTTAAATGAAATTCAGTTAAATAAAACCAAATTAATAGAATTTATAGCTTTCTACAAAACAAAAAAAGAGAAACAAAAAATTATTCCAAAAGCGCAGGAACAATCGAGCTATGTTTTATCTTCCTCCCAGCGCAGGTTATGGCTATTAAGCCAATTCGAAGGTGGAAATATAGCTTATAACATGCCGAGCGTTTTTGAATTGGAAGGGAAATTGGTTATTCCTTCTTTGCAAAGTGCTTTTCTGTCACTTATAGAGCGACATGAATCTTTAAGAACGCTGTTCAAAGAAGATAAGTCTGGTGAGGTTAGGCAAGTGATATTGAATTTGAATGATATTCGGTTCCAATTGCGACATGAAGATTTAAGCAAAGAAGCAAATAAATCGGAGAGGATAAAATCTATAATTCAGGAAGAAACAGAATATGCTTTTGATTTATCGACCGATTCCTTGCTGAGAGCCAAATTAATAAGAACATCACAAGATAATTACATATTTATTTGTGTGATGCATCATATTATTGGCGATGGTTGGTCGTCAGAAATAATGACCAATGAATTATTTGAATTTTATGATGCTCATATAAAAGGAAATCCAAGCCAATTACCAGCATTAAATATACAGTATAAGGATTATTCGACCTGGCAGCAGGAACAATTGAAGAATGATAGTATAGAAGATCATAAAGACTATTGGTTAGAACAATTTTCAGATGAGCTTCCGATATTAAATTTACCTGCTTATCAAACAAGACCAGTAATTAAGACCTATAATGGAAACGCTGTAAAGAAAATTTATGATGAGAATCTTCTAAAGAAAATTAGCGAATTATATCAATCACAAGGATCCACCTTGTTTATGGGCTTATTAACTACCGTAAAAGTGTTATTGTTTAGATACAGCAATCAAAAAGACATAGTTATAGGAAGTCCCGTTGCCGGAAGAGAACAGTTGGATCTACAAAATCAAATAGGTTTTTATGTTAATACTTTAGCCTTAAGAACGCAGTTTGAAAAAGAAGACAGTTTTAAAGAATTATTGGCAAAGGTAAAAGGAGTTACTCTAGGAGCATATGAACACCAAATCTTTCCATTTGATGAATTAGTGGAGCATTTGCCGCTCAATAGGGATATGAGTAGGAATCCATTGTTTGATGTGATGGTTACAGTTCAGAATACTGAAATATTTAAAGCGAGTAACCAGAACATTCAGGAAGTTGTAGTTAGAGGACATCAGTCAGAAGAAGAAATTGTCAGCAAGTTTGATTTGGAGTTTTCTTTTAAAGAAACGGACAAAGGACTTGGTTTAAAACTAATATTCAACACCGATATTTATTCACAAGAATTCGCAGAAAACATATTATCTCATCTTGAAATATTATTTCATAGTATCGTTACGAAACCGGAAGTTTCAATAGGTTCATTAGATTATTTAACGGAACCTGAAAAGCATCAGGTCTTGTCCATTTTTAATGGCACAGAAGTAGCTTATTCTGAAAGTAAAACAGTAGTAGATTTATTTGAAGAGCAAGTGCAGAGAGCACCTGATAATGTGGCTGTGGTGTTTGAAGATACTGAATTGACGTACCGTGAGCTCGATAAAAAAACGAATCAATTAGCATCTTACTTAAGAGAAAATTACGCTATTCAACCTGATGATTTAGTAGGCGTAAAGTTAGAAAGAAGTGAAAAACTTATCGTAGCTATTTTAGGTGTGCTAAAGGCCGGTGCGGCTTATGTTCCTATAGATATCAATTATCCGAAGGAGAGGATTGACTATATGGAAAAAGACAGCAATTGCAAAGTTGTAATTGATGAAGCAGAATTAGAAAGGTTTAATAAAGTTAAAGAAAAGTATTCTCAGGAAAAAAATAAGGTACTTATAAAAGAGAAGAACCTTGTTTATGTTATCTACACTTCCGGTTCTACTGGAATCCCAAAGGCAATTATGATGGAACACAAGTGTATGTTCAATCTGATCGTTTTTCATAATGAGCAATTTCACGATAATGATGTTCGTAAGGTATTGCAATTTACAAGTATAAGTTTCGATGTCTCATTTCAGGAAATATTTACCACGTTGTCGAGGGGAGCAACTTTATATCCTATTACTGAAATAGTTAAAACAGATTCTGATGCGCTGTCAGCCTTTATAAAGAAGAATACTATTGAAACTGTTTTTTTACCAACATCGTATTTTAAGATATTAATAGAGGTTAAAGCTTTTTATGCCTTACTAACGTCCGGCATTATTAAAAATATAATAGTTGCAGGAGAACAGCTGACGTTAAGTAAAGAAGCTATTGAGAGAATTAGTAAGTCAGATACTAAGCTTCATAATCACTATGGACCAGCTGAAACACATGTTGTATCAACAATTACCATAAAAGATGATTACCTGATTGGTAATCCGCCTATTGGTTCTGCAATCTCAAATACGCAGATTTATGTGCTGGATGAAGATTTACAACCAGTAGCAATAGGAGTAACCGGGAAACTTTATATATCGGGATCTGGTGTGTCAAGAGGTTATTTAAACAATCCTGAGCTCACGAAAGAGAAGTTTATCGTAAATCCTTTTATAAAAGGAGAGCGAATGTATGATACCGGAGATTTAGGTTGTTGGTTACCTGACGGAAATATTGAGTTTCTGGGACGAAAAGACCATCAGGTAAAAATTAGAGGATATAGAATTGAACTTGGAGAAATAGAAAATGTCATATTACAGTACTCAGAGAATTTAAATCAGGTAGTTGTAGAGGCCAGAGAAGTAAATGGCGAGAAGGCATTAGTTGCTTATTTGGTAGCAACTACTGAGATAGATAAATCGGAATTGAGAAGTTTTCTGCAAGATAAAATGCCGGATTACATGGTTCCAAATTTTTATTCGGAATTGGATAAATTGCCATTAACTACTAATGGAAAGATAGATCGAAAAGCCCTGCCGGCTATTTCGGAGGAAGATATTATAAGAAAAGAATATGTTGCTCCAGGAAATAGTACCGAAAATGAACTGGTTAAAATATGGCAAGAAGTTTTAGGAGTTCCAAAGATTGGAATTACCGATAATTTCTTTGAATTAGGAGGTCATAGTTTAATCGTGTCCCAGGTAATCAACAGAATTCATAAACAATTAGGTCAAACAATATCTTTTAAAGCTTTTTTTGCAAGCCCGACTATAGAAGGTTTAAGTAAGGAATTACAAGAGAATGCCTATATAGATATACCAAAAGCAATAGAGTCAGAATCCTATCCATTGACATCCTCACAAACGCGATTGTGGATATTAAGTCAGTTGGAAGGCGGTTCATTGGCGTATAATATTCCAACAGCTGTTACGCTAACCGGAGCTATCGATGTAGATAAGTTTGAGGAATCGTTTGTAAAATTAATTCATCGTCATGAGATTTTAAGAACTTATTTTAAAACAAATGAAGGAGGAGATATTAAGCAATATATAGTGCCGGCTGAGCAAGTAAATTTTAAATTAGACGAGAAAGATTTTAGTTCAGTAGGAAATCAGGAAGTAGCTGTTGAGGATTATCTGCAGAAAGAAAATAGCGAGCTTTTTAATTTAGAGAAAGGACCGCTTGTAAGAGCCTCTTTAATCAAATTAAAAGAAGAAGAATATGTATTTTTCTTATGCTTACATCATATCATTGGAGATGGATGGTCAATAGAAATATTAATAGCCGAGATCGTAAAAACGTACAATGCATTAACGAATGGAATAGAAATTGACCTGCCGGAATTAAGAATTCAGTACAAAGATTATGCGGTATGGATTAATAGCGAAATACAGCAAGAGAAACATAAAGTGTCGGAGGACTATTGGCTACAGCAATTTGAAGGAGAGTTGCCGGTATTGGATCTGCCGAGTTTTAAAACACGACCATTAGTTCAGACCTATAATGGAGATATTTGTACTCATAGATTTTCAAGTGTATTTTTAGAGAAGGTAAAAGCGTTTTCGAAAGAGCAGGATGTTACTTTATTTATGACTTTAATGGCAGGGATAAATGCCTTACTTCATAGATATACAGGGCAAGATGACATTATCATAGGAACCCCGATAGCAGGAAGAGAACATCCCGATCTGGAAAATCAAATGGGATTGTATTTGAATACGCTTGCCATAAGGACTCAATTGAAAAAAGGAGATCGCTTTTTGGATTTAGTGAAAGCTCAAAAAGAAACTTTATTAGGAGCTTATGAGCATCAAAGCTATCCTTTTGACGCATTGATAGGCAAATTGAATTTAAAAAGGGACACTAGCCGTTCTGCTTTATTTGATGTTTTGGTAATTCTACAAAACCAAGGACAGTTGCATAATATCAATAACGAAGAACTTATAAATCTTGAAGTAGGCGATTACGTTTTTAATAGTAAGACTTCTAAGTTTGATATTGGTTTCACATTTGTCGAAACAGAAGGATTAGATCTGACAATTGAGTATAATACGGATATTTTTGATGCGTATTTAATTGAAAGAATGTTTGCTCATTTTGAGACTATTGTTACAAAATCTTTAAGACAACCTGAAATTGCCATCCAGGAAATCAGTTATTTAACTGATTTTGAAGAAAACCAATTAGTTGGAACATTCAATGATACAGAAGCGGTTTATCCTAAAGATAAAACAGTAATAGATTTGTTTGAAGAACAAGTCGGTAAAACGCCAAATAACGTAGCTGTTGTGTTTGGAGACACTGAGCTAACCTATCATGTGCTTAATGAGAAAGCGAATCAGTTGGGAGCTTATTTAAGGGAAACTTATGCTATTCAACCAGATGATTTAATTGGGATTAGGTTGCATAGAAGCGAATGGATGCTTGTGACTATTTTAGGAATATTGAAATCGGGCGCAGCCTATGTACCTATTGATCCGGGTTATCCTGAAGAGAGGATCGCTTATGTGGAAAAAAACAGTAATAGCAAAGTTGTTATAGACGAATCGTTTCTGCAAAAATTCCATAAAATTCAAGACAACTACTCGAAAAACAATATAGAAAAGATCAATCAGTTTGATGATTTAGCTTATGTTATCTATACTTCTGGTACTACAGGAAATCCTAAAGGGGTGATGCTGGAGCATGGAAATCTAACAAACTTTTTGTTTGGAATGGATAAATCGATTTCTATAAATGAGAAAGATCACTTATTAGCCATTACTTCAATTTCATTTGATATTTCAATTCTGGAGTTGTTTTGGACCTTAACCAGAGGTATAACGATTACTTTAAAAGGGGACAATACTTCGCTTAATAATTTTGATTTATTTTTAAAAGACCATTCAATGGCGCTGGATTTCAGCTTATTTTATTTTTCAAGCCAAGATGATTCAAATGATAATAAGTACCAGTTTTTAAAGGAATCAGCAGACTATGCTGATAAAAACGACTTTTCGGCAATATGGCTGCCTGAAAGGCACTTTCATGAATTTGGAGGAATATTTCCAAATCCATCCGTATTAGGAGCAGGATTGGCAACAATTACAAAGAATGTTGAAATTCGTTCTGGTAGTGTTGTACTGCCATTGCATGATGCTGTCAGAGTAGCAGAAGAATGGTCAGTGGTAGACAATTTATCTAATGGAAGAGTTGCATTGTCTATTGCATCTGGCTGGCATGCTGATGATTTTATCCTGAAACCGGAAAATTATTTGGATAGACAAGAGATAATGTACGACCAGATAAAGGAACTAAAAACTCTTTGGAAAGGCGGTTCTGTAAAAAGAGAAAATGGCTTGGCTCAGGAAATCGATGTTAAGGTATATCCAAGACCTGTTAATTCGAATTTAGAGATTTATATTACTTCGGGTGGAAACTCAGAAACATTTAGAAGCGCAGGTAAAATAGGAGCTAATATATTAACGCATTTACTGGGGCAGGAGATAAAAGATTTAGGAAATAATATAAAGATCTACAAGCAAGCATTATTAGAAAACGGTTATTTTCCGGAAAATGCCAAAATAGCTCTGATGCTTCACACCTATATTGGAACCGATTTAGAGGAAGTAAAAAAGAAAGCAAAAGAACCTTTTAAATCCTACCTAAGATCAAGTTTGGGATTGATACAAAACTTAGCCAAAGCTTTAGAGAAAGACATTACGACCATTAGCGAAAATGATTTGAATGATTTACTTGAGTTGGCATTTGAAAGATACTGGCAAACAGCAGCTTTGCTTGGAACAAAGGATTCATGTAAAAAAATACTATCTGATATTCATGCAATAGGAGTTACCGAGATAGCCTGTTTAGTAGATTTTGGTATTGCAGATACTGACGTACTTAAAGCATTAGAACACTTGACTGAACTGAAAAGTAATTACAGAAAAGATAGAAAGCTGGATGTCTCTAATACCAATCCAATTACTTCAATGCAGATAACACCATCTTATTTAGAAGCACTATTAGAAGATGATAACTCCAGTTTATTTATAAAATCCCTGAAAAATATAATTGTTGGGGGAGAAAAATTTTCTAATGAGCTGTTGAGTAAGATTAGGGAGAGGACAGATTCTGAAATATATAATATGTATGGTCCGACAGAAACTACAATTTGGTCCACTTTTCAGAAAGCACAGAAAAATTCCAAATTGAATATTGGGAAACCAATACAGAACACTCAAATTTATATTCTGGATGAGAATAATAAAGTCTGTCCGATAGGTGTAAAAGGAGAGTTGTGCATAGCCGGGGATGGTTTGGCAAGAGGGTACTACAAAGAAGAAAAATTGACCGCGGATAAATTTATTGCGTTTGAGAAGTTTTCGGGAATTAATGAAACAATATACAAAACCGGAGATTTAGCCAGATGGCTGGCTGATGGTACATTGGAGCATTTAGGCAGGCTTGACAATCAGGTTAAAATAAATGGTTTCAGAATTGAATTGGGCGAAATAGAAAGTGTACTACTTCAATATGAACAAATGAATCAGGTAGTGGCATTAGTTGCACAAAATGAAATGGGGAATAAAAATCTGGTAGCTTATTATACGAGTTCTAAAAAAGCAGAGTCTGCTGAGTTGAGGGAATATGCAGAGCGAAGATTACCAAGTTATATGGTTCCCGGTCATTTTATTCAACTAGATGAAATTCCATTGACTCCCAATGGAAAGATAGATAGAAAGAAGTTGCCAACATTCGAAGAGTTATTGACGAGTAAAGAATATGAAGCTCCACGAGATGGGGTCGAATTGAGGCTAGTTGATATTTGGTCGAAGGTGTTAAATATTGACAATGATAAAATTGGGGTGAAGGATAATTTTTTCGATTTAGGAGGGAATTCTCTACTGATGATAAAAATGCTGAACTCCTTAAATAAGGAATTTCAAACCAATATATCACTGCTGGAAGGCTATAATTTGCCCAACATTTTTGCAATTTCAGATTATATGAAATCGAACAAGAATAGCAGTCTGGTGGAAGAAAAAAACAAAATAGAAGAACTTTATAATGTAATGGAAGAATCGTATAACTTATTAAATTTTGAAAATAATGAAGACTAATCAATATTCGGGATTTGAGGTTGCAGTAGTTGGAATGTCATTTAGGACATCAGGAGCTTCAAACTGGAGAGAGTTTTGGCAAAACCTAATCTCGTCAAAGGAATCATTGAGTTTTTTGACTGAGAAAGAGTTGATTGATGCAGGTATGGATAAATCGTTTATTAAAGATAAAAATTATGTTAACTGCACAACAAACATCATAAATAAAGATTGCTTTGATTCTAAATTTTTTGGGTATTCTAATGATGAGGCAAAGATGATGTACCCGGGACACAGATTTTTCCATGAGTGTGTTTGGGAAGCTTTAGAAGATGCAGGCTATATTCCTGAAAATATAAATGAACCAGTAGGAATTTATGCCGGTGCAGGAGAAGACATTATATGGAAATCTTTTGTTAATCTATCTGCCGAAAGTCAGAAAGTCAATAATTTTTTCCTGAATACGATAAACAATAAGGACTATCTGGCGACACTAGTTTCTTATAAGTTAGGGCTAAGAGGGCCTTCAATGGCTATTAATACGGCTTGTTCAACCTCCTTAGTTGCAATTCATACCGCTTGCAAAGCATTAATTTTTGGAGAGACTAAAATTGCTTTGGCCGGAGCTTCATCATTAGTCAACGGAAGCCAGAAAGGCTATATTTATGAAGAAGGATCTATTGTTTCAAGAGACGGTCATTGTAAGGCTTTTGACAAAGATTCTACAGGTACTGTTAATGGCGAAGGTACTGGTGTAGTAGTTTTAAAAAGATTAAAAGATGCTTTAGAGGATAGAGATAATATTTATGCGATCATAAAAGGAAGTGCCGTTAATAATGATGGTAATAAAAAAGTAGGATTTACTGCTCCCAGTATTGAAGGACAGGTTGCCTGTATTAAAATGGCTCAAAAATTCTCCAGAGTTGACCCCGAAACTATAAGTTATGTAGAAACACATGGTACCGGAACTAAGCTGGGAGATTCAATTGAAGTCGAGGCATTAAATATTGCATTTAAAAACAACAATGATTTTGCTTGCCCTATTGGTTCCGTTAAAACAAACATAGGACATCTGGATACGGCATCAGGAGTGGCCGGATTCATCAAAACAGTTTTAAGTTTAAAAAACAAAAAAATTCCGGCAAGTTTACATTTTAACGAGCCTGACCCCAATATTAATTTTCAGGGAGGACCATTTTTTGTCAATAATAATTTGTCAGAATGGGAAACAAAAAATGCTAATCCTCTAAGAGCAGCCGTAAACTCATTTGGAGTAGGAGGTACAAACGCACATCTTATTCTGGAAGAAGCTCCGGTTGTAGAAAGAAATGCTTCAGAAAAGGATTTTAATTTGCTTGTTTTGTCTGCTAAAACAGAGACTTCTCTAAATAACTATTTTGATAAATTAACGAATTTCTTAGCAAAAGAAGAAGATTTGAATTTATCAGATATGTGTTATACCTATCAAACAGGTCGTCAGAATTTCGAGAACAGAATCGCATTATCATTTAAAAATAAAAATGAATTGCAGCTAAAACTGGAAGAAATTATAGCACAAAGAAAACCATTTGCAAAAGTAAAAGGGGCGCAAAGTTCTGTTGTTTTTATGTTCCCGGGACAAGGTTCTCAATATGTAAATATGGGGAAAGATTTATACGAATCAAATGCCATATTTAGAGAATATATGGACGCTGGTTTTGAGTTTTTAAAGAAATTAACAAATCAGGATTTTAAAAAAATAGTGTATCCTGAGAATATTGACGAAAGTTATAATATAAACGATACTTCTTTTGCTCAGCCCATTATTTTTCTTGTAGAATATGCTCTGGCAAAAGTATTAATAGATTATGGTATAGTTCCCAATTATATGATTGGCCATAGCATAGGCGAATATACAGCGGCTTGTATAAGCGGACTTTTCACCTTTGAGCAAGCGCTGAAATTGGTGGTTAAGAGAGGAGAACTAATGGCCAGTTTGCCAAAAGGTTCAATGATAAGTGTACCTATAGATGAGCTACAGGCTCAAAAGTTTCTAAGTGATGAGATTTCTCTTGCTGCAGTAAATGGGCCTGGTCAGGTTGTTCTTTCAGGAAATGATAGTGCAATCGAAAAAGTAATCGAAAGATTAACGGAGAGTGATATACCATATATTAAACTTCATACCTCTCATGCTTTTCATTCAAGCATGCAAGATTCTATTCTTGAGGAATTTAAAGCCGAATTTGAAAGTTTAGAATTCAATAAAATACAAATACCTTTTGTTTCAAATATAACGGGGGATTTTATTAAAAACGAGGAAGCGATTTCAAGCGATTACTGGGCAAAACAACTCAGAAATACAGTGAAATTTTCAAAAGGTGTAAGCAGTTTACTGTCAGATAATAATCGTGTTTTTATTGAAGTTGGTGCAGGAAGTTCACTAAGTAGTTTATTGAGACAGCATAAAACAGAAAAGAGCACTAAAATAGTAAATACCTTAAGATCTATAAAAGTTAACGAAAATGACGAAAAGTATTTCTTAGAAAACCTTGGATTACTTTGGACTTATGGAGTTAATGTAAAATGGCAGAAGTTACATGAAAATCAGGAGAGGTATAGAATTTCGGTACCTACTTATGCTTTCGATAACTTGAGATACAAAGCAGAAATAGACCATAACAAGCTGTTTAATGGAGCTAATAGTATTGTATTAAATGATTTAGAAAATAGTTTTTATTTTCCTTCCTGGAAACGTTCAGTGCTTGATTCTCGTAATAATTCAGATCACAAGACTTTCTTAGTTTTTTCTGATGACACAGATTGTTCGAGAGAAATGATTAAAGAAATTACTGACGCAAACAATAGTGTAATAGAAGTATTGACAGGTGCATCTTATTTTAAACATTCTGCATCTAAGTTTTCAATTGATCCCTTAAACACTGATAACTACAATCAATTGTTCCTGGATCTGGAATCTGAAGGGATAAGTATCTCAAGTGTCATTTATCTATGGTCGTTAAGCGTTAAAGCATCAGAAGTAAAGTTAGTTGAAGAAAATCTAGAATTCAATCTGATTTATTTTTGTTTGGGAAGGATTACTAAGACATGGAAAAATGGGAATGATAAAAAGATTTTCGTATTCACTAATGTATTACATAGTGTACTTGGAAACGAAAAGATTAATTACTGCAATTCTTTAGTATTAGGGTTGATTAAGGTTATGCCTCTTGAAAATCAGATTATTGGAGTAAATGTTGATATTGATACAGATAATTGGAATACAAAATTAGTTCAGAATGTTGTTTCTGAGGTTTTAAGTAACAACATACAATCTGATCGAATTGTTTCCTATCGATTAGGTCAGAGATGGGTTCAGGATTTTCAAAAAGTTTTCCAGAATTTAAATAAAGAAGAAGGCTCGTCTATCAGAAAGCAAGGAACATACTTGATTACGGGAGGATTAGGAAAATTAGGGAACTCAATTTCAAAATACTTGATAAACGAATATCAGGCCAATGTGATATTAATAGGAAGAAGAGATTTAAGTATCATTAGCGACAGTGAAGATCTTAGTGTTAAGAGATATAAAGAGTTAGAAAAATTGAGCGGAAATATTAAATATTTAAGCGTAGATATATCCAATTCAGATGATCTTAATAGAGTAGTAGCACAAAATAGAGAGCTCTTTAATACTGTTAATGGAATCATTCATTTAGCCAGAGGAAATGACAATGATGTCGATTTTATAGAGAATCTATCATTAGATAAATCAATCAATATGTTGACTCCCAAAGTTAACGGGATTGAAAATCTATACAGAGTTTTTAAAGATATTGATATCGATTTTAGCTGGATGACCTCTAGTTTGTCTGCTACATACGGAACAATGGGATTGTCAGCATATACTTCTTCAAACATCTATTTAGAATATTTTGCCTACAGTAAAGCAGGTAATTTTAAATGTATTGAATTTCCCGCAATTAATTTTGAAGACAATGGAGCTTACAATAGGCAAAACATCTTGTCTGACTCGGAGGTTATTGAAGTTTTCGAGAAAAGTTTGAATATTAAAAATGCAAATGTCATATACATATCTAAAGAGGACATAAACTTAACATTAAAAGCCTTTTTAAATATAGAAGGTCTAAATATTGACTCAGACTATAAGCAGACCAACGAGAAAACGGAACGACCTGACTTGGAAACAGAATATCTATCTCCTCAAACGGATACTGAGAAAAAACTAAAATTAATTTTCGAAGATTTTTTTGAGATACTTGATGTAGGTGTAAAGGATGACTTTTTTGAACTGGGAGGAGATTCATTAAGAGCAATGGTATTTCTGAAAAAAATTAATAGTGAGTTTAGTATAGAGATTTCGATCAGCGATTTTTTCTCTAATAAGAATATTCAAGGTCTAGCCAATTTAATAGATGAAAAAAATTGGTTAAATGTGAGTCTTGATTTGAAAAACGAAATAACGATCTAATGAGAGAATTATTAGCAACACTTAGGGAAAATAAAATTCATATTTCTTTAGAAAACGAAAATCTGAAATTGAAATTTGACGGTGACGGAATACCGGATTCAATTTTAGAAACGATTAAAAAGAATAAAGAACAGTTAATACTGTTTTTGAAAAATAATAATCAACCTAATCGTTTAATTTCTGCTATACCTAAAGTGGAGCAGCAGGAGGACTATGCTCTTTCATCGGCACAGCATTCGATATGGCTTCTTAGTCAGATAGATGTAGTCGCATTAGGCTATAATATTTCGGAAATTTTTAAATTTAAAGGAACTTTAAATATTGAAATTCTTGAATTAGCAATAAAAGAAGTAATCAAAAGACATGAAATACTAAGAACAGTATTCAAACAGAATAGTTTTGGGGAAGTAAGACAAGTTATCTTATCATCTTCTGATTTTAAATTCAACTTAAACTATGCAGATGTCAGTAATTTAGAGGATCCTGAAAAAAAATTAGAGAAAATTATCGATGATGAAATAGGATACCAATTTGATTTATCTTCTGAATCTTTATTCAGGGTAAATTTGATAAGAACCGGTTCGGAAGAAATTGTATTATGTTTTGTTATACAGCATATTATAAGCGACGGATGGTCAATTAATTTGCTGATTAATGAAATGCTAACATTCTATATGGCTTTTTGCCAAAATAAGAGTATTAGATTAGAGCCATTAAGAATTCAGTACAAAGATTATTCAGAGTGGCAGCAAAATAATTTAAACAGCGAGCTACTGGAAAAGAATAAATTATTCTGGACGAATCAATTTAATGATGAATTGCCTGTCTTAGAATTACCAACCTTAAAAGCCAGACCTATTGTTAAAACCTATAATGTGAATACGTTATGGCATAATTACTCGGATGATTTTTTGAGTAAGTTGAAATTGATTTCTAAAAATGGTGACACGACCTTATTTTCGACCTTAATGTCTGTTATGAATCTTTTGCTATACCGATATTCAGGACAAGATGATGTAATTTTAGGAACAGCTATTGCAGGAAGAGAAAACCAGGAATTGGAAAATCAAATTGGAATGTATATTAATACGTTGGCAATTCGAACAAAACTCAATGGATCTGAAAATTTTACTGAATTATTAAGTAAAGTAAAGAATGTTTTACTGCAGGCATTTCAACATCAGGATTATCCATTTAATGAATTAATTAACGAGCTTAAGCATAAGAGAAGTAAAAACAGATCTCCATTATTTGATATTTTGGTCATACTTCAAAATCAGAAAAGTATCCAGGCAAATGAGTTTAAAGTTTCTGATTTAGAGATATCTAAAATTTCGGAATATCAAAATTCAACGAGTCAGTTCGATATGAAATTTGAGTTTTTTGAAATGGAAAATGGATTGAAGCTGGGATTAGAATACAATACAGATATTTATGATTCGGCTTTTATTCACAGATTTTTTTCTCATTTTGAAAACATTGTAGATTCTATATTCCAGAATTCAGAGCTGCCAATCGGTCATTTAAGTTATTTGTCAAAAGAAGAAGTAAATCAGCTTTTATTAGGATTCAATGATACTAAGATGGTGTATCCTGATACTAAAACGGTAATCGACTTATTTGAAGATCAGGTAGAAAAAACGCCCGAAAGTATTGCCGTTGTATTTGAAGAGATAGAGTTGACTTATAAGGAACTTAACGAAAAATCAAATCAATTAGCGCACTATTTAAGAGAAAACCACGCCATTCAGCCTGATGATTTAATAGCGGTAAAACTGGATAGAAGCGAAAAGATAATCATAGCTATTTTGGGAGTATTGAAATCAGGTGCAGCTTATGTGCCAATAGATGTTAATTACCCAAAAGAAAGAATAGCTTATATTGAAAAAGACAGCAATAGTAAGATTGTTATCGATGAAAAAGTGTTGGAAAAATTTAGTGAGATTCAGGAAAATTTTCCAAAAGAAAATATAGTGAAGATCAATAATCCACATGATTTAGTCTATGTGATTTACACTTCCGGGACAACCGGGAATCCTAAAGGAGTAATGGTGGAGCATGGTAATCTTGTGAGTTCCACAATTAGTAGAATTGAATTTTATCAAGTTCAAAAAACATTACTATTAATATCTTCTTATGCTTTTGATTCTTCAGTTGCCGTTATATGGGGAGGATTAATCAATGGAGGTGCACTGGTAATTGAAAATGAGTCTGTAATAAAGGATTCAGAAAGTATTGTAAAGAGAATAATAAAAAGCGAGGTAACAGATATGCTTTGTGTACCAAGTTACTATGGTTTTTTATTCAATGAACTAAAAAAAAATAAGGATTCTTTGAAATTGAAAAATTTAATTCTAGCCGGAGAGCAGGTTAAATTAGATTTGATAGCTTCTCATAAAGAAGATTTTGAGAATATCACATTGTTTAATGAATACGGGCCAACTGAGGGTACCGTTTGGGCAACAGTATTTAAAATAAATGATTTTGAAAATCTGGTTATTCCAATAGGAAAACCAATATCAAACACTCAGATTTATATTTTAGACGATAACTTAGAGCCAGTTGTTATTGGAGGTTCAGGAAAGTTGTATGTTTCTGGCTCAGGTGTTGCCAGAGGTTATTTGAACAAGCCGGAGCTTACATTGGAGAAGTTTGTACCAAATCCTTTTATAGCAGGCAAGCGTATGTATGACACGGGAGATTTAGCGTGTTGGCTACCCGACGGAAACATTGAATTTTTAGGAAGAAAAGACCATCAGGTAAAAATCAGAGGTTATAGGATTGAGCTTGGAGAGATCGAGAATACCATTTTACAGTACTCAGAAGATTTAAAACAAGTAGTTGTTGAAGTAAAAGAAAACAATCAGGAGAAAGTACTGGTTGCTTACTTTGTTTCGACAGCAAACCTGGAAAAAGCGCAGTTGCGTAGTTTTCTGCAAGAGAAATTGCCGGATTACATGGTTCCGGGTTTTTATATTGAATTAGAGAAATTGCCACTAACCCCTAACGGAAAAATAGATAGAAACGCCTTGCCTGGTATCTCTGTAGAAGATGTCATAAGAAAAGAGTATGTAGGTCCAAGAAACAAAACCGAAGAAAATTTGGTTCTAATATGGCAGGAAGTTTTAGGAATAGAGCAAATCGGGATAAGCGATAATTTCTTTGAGTTAGGAGGACATAGTCTTATTATCGCTCAGGTGATCAACCGTACACATAAGCAATTAGGAAAAACAGTCTCTTTTAAGGTATTTTTTGCCAATCCAACGATAGAAGGCTTGAGTAAGGAATTACAGGAGAAGAATTTTATAGCAATCCCCACAGCAACAGAAGCAGCATCTTATCCGTTGACCTCTTCGCAAAGCCGACTTTGGATTTTGAGTCAGTTGGAAGGCGGTTCATTGGCATATAATATGCCAGCGGCAGTCAAACTAACCGGAGTTGTTGATGGGACTAAATTTGAAGAATCGTTTAAACGATTGATCTCTCGTCATGAAATTTTGAGAACCAGCTTCAAAACAGATCAGTCCGGAGATGTTCGACAATACATCGTACCCACAGAGCAAGTTAACTTTGCGATAGCAGAGCAGGACTATAGTGCAAGAGAAAATCAGGGAGAAGCCATTGCAGATTATTTACAAGCAATAAACAATGAGCCTTTTGATTTAGAACAAGCACCACTTGTCAGAGCTTCTTTAATCAAATTAAAAGAAGAAGAGCATGTATTTTTCTTATCCCTTCATCATATTATTGGAGACGGATGGTCAATAGAAGTCTTGATATCAGAGGTTGTGAAAACCTACAATGCGCTAACGCAAGGAACAGAAATAGCCTTACCGGAATTAAGCCTTCAGTACAAAGACTATGCAGTCTGGCTCAATGACGAAATACAGCAGGAGCAATATCAGGCATCCGAAGATTATTGGCTTGAACAATTTGCAGGCGAGTTACCGGTATTGGATTTACCAAGTTTTAAAACCCGTCCATTAATTCAGACTTATAATGGTGATAGCCTTACCCACCGATTTTCGAGAGTATTTTTAGATAAATTAAAAAGATTTTCAAAAGAACAGGACCTTACCTTGTTTATGAGTTTAATGGCAGGAATAAATGCTTTGTTGCATAAATATACAGGTCAGGACGACATCATAATTGGAACCCCGATTGCAGGAAGAGAGCATCCGGATCTGGAGCATCAAATAGGTTTGTATCTCAATACGCTTGCCATACGAACTCAATTGAAAAAAGAGACCAGTTTTGCAGATCTTGCAGCCTCCCAAAAAGAGACTTTATTGGGAGCTTACGAATATCAGAGTTATCCTTTTGATGTATTGGTGGGCAAACTGAACTTAAAAAGAGATACGAGTCGTACCGCTTTATTTGATATTCTGGTTGTTTTACAAAACCAGGGACAATTGAATAATCTTAATAATGAGGAACTGGCCAATTTTCAGGTAAGTGATTATGAGTTTTCCAGAAAAACATCACAATTTGATGTGAGCTTCACCTTCGCAGAAACAGAAGGATTAGACCTTACCATTGAATACAATACCGACATCTACGATGCTTATTTGATAGAAAGAATGTTTACTCATTTTGAGAATCTTGTTACGGGAGCTCTGGAACAGCCGGAAATGCCTATTCATGATATCGACTACCTCACCAAAGAAGAAGAGCAAGAGTTGTTGGTTGGATTTAATGATACAGCCGTAGCTTATCCAAAAGATAAAACAATAATAGACTTATTTGAAGATCAGGTTGCCGGCACACCAAATAATATTGCTGTTGTATTTGAAGAAACAGAACTAACATATCAGGAGCTAAATGAAAAGGCAAACCAATTGGCTTTTTATTTAAGAGATCGATATGCTGTTGAAGCGGATGACTTGATCGGCATAAAGCTTGATAGAAGCGAGAAGATGCTCATCGTTATTCTGGGAATATTGAAATCGGGAGCGGCTTATGTTCCAATAGATGTTAATTATCCACAGGAAAGAATTGCTTATATCGAGAAGGACAGCAATAGCAAGATTGTTATTGATGAAGAAGCTTTAAGTGTATTTGCAGAAGTTCAGCAGGAATATTCGAAAGCGAATCCTGAAAAAATAAACAAACCACATGATTTAGCCTATGTAATTTATACATCTGGTACTACAGGGAATCCAAAAGGAGTGATGGTAGAGCATGAGAGTCTGGCAATAAAACTTATTCATGAAAAACAACTATTAGGTCTTTCTAAGGATATGAAGAGTTGTCTTATGACTAATTATGTGTTTGATGTATCTATACTGGAAATTTTGTTACCATTAATGATTGGCGGATGTATAGCAGTGCCTAGGACAGAAATTATTCTGAACTCGGATGAAATAGTGAAATTTTTAGAATCAAATCAGGTAACTATTTTACAGGGAACGCCTACCTATTTTAAGAACATATTAATAAGCAATGATTCAATCTCTAAAATTGATTGTGTAACAACTATTTGTTTGGGAGGAGAGTCTTTAGATGAGAAAATATTTTTAAAGATTCAAGAGATATTTCCAAATGCCAGCATAAACAATCATTACGGTCCTACGGAAACTGTCATAGACGCAACCAGTTATTTAAATATTAAAAATTTCCCTAAAAATATTATTGGAAAGCCATTAGAGAATACCAAAGTTTATATGCTTGACAGTAATAAAAAACTGCAGGCTATTGGAGTAATTGGAGAGCTATATATAGGAGGTGTTTCTTTGTCCAGAGGGTATTTGAATAAAAATACTTTAACTGAAGAGACTTTCTTTTCTGATCCTTATAATGCAAATGGAAAAATGTATAAAACGGGAGATTTGGGAAGATGGCTGCCTGATGGAAATATCGAGTTTATAGGTAGAAAAGACAACCAAATTAAGATACGCGGGTATCGGGTAGAACTAGGAGAAATAGAGAAAACGATTTTAAAAGCTTCCAAAATAATAAAGCAGGCTGTAGTAGATGTAAAAATAATAAAGGAAGAGAAGTTTCTCGTGGTGTACTTCACTGCTCATTCTAAAATTGATATCTATGAGATAAAAGAAGCTATTAGCAGGTATTTACCAGACTATATGACTCCGACTTATTTTGTTGAAATTAAAGAGTTTTTTCTGAACTCTAATGGAAAAATAGACAAAACAAAATTCCCTGAAATCTCAGAAGACAATCTTATAAAGAATGTTCTTGTATTACCTGGAAATGACTTGGAGGTTCAATTATTGGAGCTTTGGAGGAATGTACTAAACATTGAGAAAATAAGTGTTACAGATAATTTCTTTGATGTTGGAGGAAACTCAATATTAGTGACAAAACTCTATGAACTCCTTAAAAAAAATATATCACAAGACATTAGTATTACCCATTTATTCTCGATGAATTCAATTCGTCTGCAAGCCCAATATATATCGCAATACAAGCCTGAGTCCATAAAACAAGAGGAAATTATAGAAATTGATTTTTAAAAATAATTATGAAAAATAACAAAATGAAAGATATAGCAATTATAGGATTTTCAGGTGTTTTTCCTGAGGCAGAATCAGTTAGCGAATTTTCTAAGAACTTGTTAGAAGGGAAATGTTCTATTAATGAGATATCAAAAGCAAGATTATTTAATACTTCAATTTCAGATGAAATTAATTGCTACAAAGGCGGTTACTTAGATGAAATTACTCTTTTTGATTATAATTTTTTTAATATCTCTTTAGGGGAAGCAGAGGAAATGACGCCTCATCAAAGATTGATCTTGCAAGAAGCCTATAAAACCTTTGAAAATGCTGGTTATAGACCAAAAGATTTAAAAGGTTCTAATACATCCGTATATGTGGGGGACACAGATACCAGTTATTATCTCTTAGCGGAAGAATCTACTCCTACATTAATCGCCGGAAATACAAGTGCAATGCTTGCAAGCAGAATTTCCAGGTTCTTTGATTTAAGAGGAGTGGCATTGAATGTAGACACAACTTGTTCTTCGTCATTAACTGCAATAACTCTTGCCTGTAAAGACATATTGCTGGAAGAAACAGATCTGGCATTAGTATGTGGTGTAAATATAAATGTTGTTCCTACTCAGAAAGACTCTAAAATAGTTCTTGGAGTTGAAGCTGTAAGCGAAAGTTGTAATCCATTTTCAGAAAAGGCAGATGGAACAATGGGCGGGGAAGCAGTGACTTGTATTTTATTGAAATCGGCAGAACAGGCTATAGCAGACGGAGATATAATTTATGGACTAATAAAAGGTTTTGCTTTAAATCAAGATGGTGGACAATCTGCCAGTATAATGGCTCCAAGCGTTGAAGCTCAGGCGGATGTGATCGATAAGGCATTGAAAAAGGCAGGACTTACACCAAGTGACATTACATTCATTGAGGCTCACGGAACAGGTACCAAATTAGGAGATCCAATTGAAATTGAAGGATTATCTCAAGTTTTTGGACCTATTCTTGAAAATGATGAGAAAGTATATATTTCTGCAGTTAAATCTAATATTGGACATACAGATAGCGCCGCTGGAATCGTTGGAGTTATCAAAGTATTACTTTCTTTTAAAAACAATATTATATACCCATCCATTAATGCGCTTCCTTTAAATTCTTATATCGATTTTGAAAAAGCAAAAGTTGAGGTAGTAACCACACCTATTAGCTGGGATGCCGCAAAAAAAACAACAAGAAAAATTGCAGGAGTGAGTTCTTTTGGTTTAATGGGGACTAATACACATCTAATTTTAGAATCATACGAAAAAGCAGATTCATCTTCTTTAAAGAACGACAGTGATGAATATATTTTCTGTTTTAGCGCAAAAAGTGAAACGAGTTTAATTAATTACCTGCAAACATTTCAAAATTATTTAAAACATACAACAGATAGTATAAATGATATTTCATACACATTAAATAATTATAGAGAAATTTATCAGTTCAGATACATAGCAATTGCTAAAAATATAAACCATCTACTGGAGATTCTGGAAAATGTAACAAATGAAATGATTGTAAGTAGTGGTACTGATGATCTTAAAGAAAGCATATTGTTATTTGATGACTCTATTTCAATAGATAATAAGGTATTAGAAGGTATGCCTGATGTTGGTGTTTACAAAAACCATTTGTTAAGTAATGCCCAACAATCTCTGTTTGTTCAATATTCCAGCTATCAGTCTCTTGTGAAATCGGGAGTGCTTATTAATGAAATGATTGGAATTGGGGTTGGAAAGGTTTTATTAAAAGTATTAAAAAAAGAGATATCTCTCGAAGAAGCTTTGCAAACTGTAGATCATGTTTCTCTTGAAGCGGAAAATGAGAATGAAGAGTTAAAAGCTCGCGCAGAAAAATTAATTAGCAAGTATTCGAACGGATTAAAAATAATAGCAGTAGGTTACGATGGAAAATTAGGTACTATTTTTAAAAAGATAGTTAATGACAAATTATGTTACAACGTAATTGGTTATAGCTTACCAATGAATGAAAACTTAAAAGTATTGTTTAAGCTTAATTTTAACGTTGACCCAAAAGATTATTATTACAGAGAGCAATTTTCTAAGATAGAATTACCATCCTATTGTTTTGATGAAAAAAGATGCTGGTTAAGGACTACTGATAATCCGTATGATCCCAAATTTATAGGATTTGAAAAAAGAGTAAGTTTAGAGAGTTACGATAATCTGCCAATAGTGGAACAGTTGCAGAAAATGTGGAGTGAAATTCTAAAAACTGAAATGCAAAAACAGGATGATTTTTTTGATTTTGGAGGTCATTCTTTAAATGGTTCGCAATTGATCAATAGAGTTAATGAACGTTTTTTCTTAAACCTAAACATCGATGATTTATTTGAAAATGGTACACCGCAGGATATGGCACTATTAGTAGAATCATTGGTGAAAAATGACGGTGACATACAAGTGGAACAGGAACAGATTAAAACTGTACAACCACAAGAACTTTACGAAGTGTCATTTGCTCAAAAGAGTCTTTGGTTACAAGCTAAGATGTCTAACAATTCAACTAGTCTTAATGTTCCAATATCTATTATTATTGATGGCGAATTAGATTGTTTTAATTTAATAAAAGCATACAATGCTATCGTTGAGAGACATGAGTCTTTAAGAACGACATTTGTTTTTGTTGAAGGTAAATTAAAGCAAAAGATAAATGCTTTTGAAGACTTAGAATATTCTATCAAATATGAAATAAAAGAAAATTCGTCTAAAGAAAACCTAAACAGGTACATATTGAAATTAGAGGAATCTCCCTTTGATTTAATCGAGACACCTTTAATTCGTGCCAATATAATAAAAATTGAAAATAACAAGCACATCTTAAATATCACATTGCATCATTTAATCTGCGATGGCTGGTCAGTAGAAATTTTAAAGAAGGAATTGTTTTATACCTACAATGCATTATGCTTAGGTGAAGAACCGCAGCTTCCGCAATTAAAAATCCAATATAAAGATTATGCTGTTTGGCAATTTGAGAGATCACAATTGCTAAGTTTTAAAGAGAGCGAATCGTTCTGGCTGGATCAATATAAGGAGCTACCAAAAGCTTTAAATCTACAATTACAAAAGCCAAGACCGGATATAAAAACATTTAAAGGGAACATTGATACTTTTCAAATACCTCATGATTTAACGGTTCAGATAAAGCAGCTATTGAAAGAGGAAGAGATCACTTTAGCCATGTTTGTTGGAACTATTTTAAATTTGTTTTTATGTAAATTATCGGGAGAATCAGATATAACTATTGGATTTCCAATCTCGGACAGAAGTCGCAAACAATTAGAAAATCAAATAGGTCTTTATCTTAATACGATCGCGTTGAGGTCTAAATTTAATAAGGATGTGTCCTTTAAGTCCTTGATAAAAGAAGTTTCAAATAATTTAAAGCTGGCATATAAAAATCAAATCTATCCTTTTGAATTACTCGTTGAAAAATTAAATCTGCAAAAAGATTATAGTCGTTCTCCTTTATTTGATATCGTATTTACAGTTCAAAATTATGTAGATCTGAATGTTTTAGGAGAATTAGAAAATATAAGCAACAACGACATAAAATTAAATCATTTCAAAATTGACGATTATTCTAGCGCTCAGTTTGACCTGATTTTTAGATTTATGGATTTAGAAAACGAATTGTCTTATGAAATGGAGTACAATACAGATTTGTTTGCTCCTGAAACCATAATTAAATACCACGATTTTCTCATTAATATATTGCAGCAATGTCTTAGTGACAAAAATATTGATATTGATAATATTTCTTTGGTATCAAATAATGATATAATAAAACAGATTCAACAGCTTTCGGGGGCAGAAGAAAAAGTAACTGTCGACGAAAATATAGTGGAGTATTTATCTTCAATTTGCAAGAATCACAAAGACAATGTAGCTGTAACATTTGAAAATCAAAATTACTCCTACGAAGAGCTGGATACCATTTCTACTAAGCTGGCTAACTATATCATTGCAAATGAAGAGTTAAAACCGGAAGAGAATGTAGTTGTTTCCTGTGATGTGTCTCCTTTGTTGATAGCGACCATGATAGGGATATTAAAGGCAGGTTTAGTATACGTACCATTAGATAAGAAGCTGCCGGCACAGCGTCGGGAATATATTATTGAGGATGTTCAGGCAAAATTAGTAATTGACGATTTTTGGCTAGCCGATTTCGTAAAAAATATAGACAATATATCATCAGATAAAGTTGAGGTAAAGATTTCTCAAGAGCAATTGGCTTATATTATTTATACGTCAGGTTCGACAGGAAAACCTAAAGGCGTGATGATTACACATAATAATCTAATGGAGTTGATGCTAAATTGCAAAGATTCACATTACGATTTTTCTGAAAATGATGTATGGACGCTATATCACAATTATTCTTTTGATTTCTCAATTTGGGAGATATTTGGGCCATTATTTTTTGGTGCAAAGCTTATACTTATTGATAGAGCCAAAATATTAGATTTTACAGAATATTTTAAACTGATTAAGGAGCAGGGCGTTACCGTTTTGAATTTTACTCCTAAAGTATTTGTTGAATTTGATAATCTAAGGGTTAAAAAGAATGAGCAATTTGATAGTTTAAGATATGTGATTTTTGGCGGGGATATTTTATTTCCGGGCATCTTTAAGAATTGGCATAAATCGCATGCTTCCTGTAAATTGATAAACATGTATGGAATTACTGAAATAACCGTACATGGGACATTTAAAGAAATACTTGTCGAAGATATTTTTGAGAAAGGAAATATTAGCAATATTGGAAAACCTATTCAGGGACTGAAATTTTATATTCTGGACGAAAAAGGAAAAATAGTGCCTGAAGGTGTAATTGGTGAAATTTTTATTGCTGGAAATCAATTGTCAAAAGGTTACTTTAACAAGAAAGAGCTAACCGAGGATCGTTTTCTGGAAAAAAATTATTACGACTTAGGAACATTGTATAGAAGTGGAGATCTGGCGCGTTGGCTGTCTACCGGAGAATTAGAATATATTGGACGAATTGATAGCCAGATAAAAATAAATGGATTCAGAATCGAATTAAATGAAATTGAAAACATTTTATTAGAACATCAGTCTGTTGAATTTGTTCATGTTACTTCTGTTGATGAAGAGAATAAAACATACCTGTTAGCCTATTTTAAAGCGAATCAGACAATAGACCCTGAAGAACTAAAAAAACATCTCAAAAAGCATTTACCGCATTATATGATTCCTGATTTCTTCGTTCAGGTGGATAAAATCGAGTTGAATTCCAATGGTAAAATTGATAAATCCAATTTCCCCGATTTGCAAACCATAAAAGGGTCTAAAGAAAAATCTGAACACAATTTGCAAGGAAAAATAATTGATCAGATACATTCTCTTTTTTGTGAAATTTTAAATTATGAAGAATTGCCAGCCACTGAGAATTTCTTTGATTTAGGAGGTTCTTCATTACAGTTGATTCAATTGCATAGCGCAATAGATTCCCTATGGCCTAATAAAGTACTAATCTCAGATCTCTTTGAATTTAATTCCATAGAAGAAATTTCTTCTTTTATCGATAGAAATTTAGATGATACATCTTCATCGGAAGTGAATAATAATAAGAATATTGAATTTTTTGAAATCTAAAAATACTATGGATATTGCAATAATTGGGGTAAGTATAAAATGTTCTCAAGTAAATAATATTGAAGACTTTCGTAGAGTTTTAAAATCGGAACAGGTATGTATCGGACAACCTTCTGATGAGAGAATTATAAATTCAAGAATTGACAAAAAAGAACTGTATTACCCTTATGGATATATAGATAGAAATGATTTTTTTGATCATTCGTTCTTTAATTTGTCTAAAGCAGAAGCCGATGCAATGGATCCGGCGCATAGAATGCTTTTAGAGTCAGTTTGTGAGGCCTTAGAAAACAGTGGTTATAATCTTGATTATTTGTCTGATCGGAAAGCAGGATTATTTACTACCGCACAATCGGGAGGATATAATATACTCTATCAATCTCCAAATTCAGAACTTGACTTTATTGGGGGATTATCAGCAATGGGTTCGGGAAGAATTGCTTATTCTTTAAATATTAGTGGTTCGGTAATGAATATTGATACCGCCTGTTCTTCATCATTAGTAGCTACACATGAAGCGGTTCAAAAATTAAAAAACAATGAATTAGATATTGCCGTTGTTGGAGGAACAAGAATACTTTATCAGTTCAACGAGCCACATGAATTGAAAAATGATGCGATAATGACTGCTGATGGACAATGTAGGGCCTTTGATGATGGCGCATCAGGAACATCAGGAGGAGAGGGTGTGGCTGTTATTATTTTGAAACGATTGGATAAGGCAATTGAAGATAAGGATAACATTTTGACGGTTATAAAAGGATCTGCCATTAATCATGATGGAAATACATCAAACGGTATCACGGCACCAAGCCCAACTGCTCAAACCTCTTTATTATTAAGTGCTTGCGAGAATGGAAATGTGCCAATTTCTTCTATCGGGTATATCGAGACACATGGAACCGGAACTAAATTAGGTGACCCTATTGAATATAGAGCGATTAAAGATGCTTTTTCTAGCAAAAAAGAGGAATATAGCGTAAGACTGGGAACGCTAAAACCAAATATTGGACACCTTGATAACCTTTCTGGACTGGTAGGGCTTATTAAAGCATCCTTAACCTTAAAAGAAAAGGAATTTTTTCCGTTGGCCAATTTTAATTCATTGAACAAATTTATTGATCAGGATCCCAATATAATACTACATAAAGAAGGAAATGCCTGGCTGTCCAATACCGTACGAAGAGCAGGAGTTAGTTCATTTGGTCTAAGCGGTACGAATTCGCATGTAATACTAGAAGAGTATGTGCCGCAACAAAATGGTAATTCTGTTGATCAGGAAGCTGAGGTCTGGTTTAAAATTTCGGCGAAAAACAAAAATGTATTAGGGACATACTTAGAGAATATATCTGATTTTCTGTCAGAGACAGACAATTCGGAGTTAAATGACATCACCTTTACCTTAAATGATGGTCGTTTGGATTACAAATACGGAGTGGCGGTTCATGGCAAATCAATTGCAGCATTAAAGGAGTCTCTATTAAGGGAAAAGCAAAACATCGATAATCTTGAACCCCGAAAGCACAATAAAATTGCGTTTCTATTTCTTTCAGATGAAATAAAAGATTTGAACGGTCTCCTAAAGGATAATCATTTTGAGAAATATTATGCTGCAGAGAAAAACAAATTAGAAACAATAGGTTTTAATTCACTTAGTGCTCAAACAGCAGCAACACAGGTGTCTTTATATCATTGTCTGACAAGTAAAGGTTTTTCAATCAATAATATAATTTGTAACGGAGCCCTGGCCAAGGTTTCTAAAGAAATTATAGAAGGTAAAAGTATATCCTTACCTAATGATATCAGCTTTAGTCAAACACCTGATTTTGATCTTGAAAAACTAAAAGTACTAGCCAAAAGACTTGAAGAAGAAAATACAGTATTAGTAATTGTTGGCAATAATGAAGTAGCGATTGAGCAAATTAACCAAACATTAAATGATAGCAATGTTTTTACCGTAGATCTATTAAAAGATATTTCTAATGGTTGGGGAGCTTTATGGAGTACATTTTATAATAATGGAATTAAATTTAACTGGAAGAGTTTTTACCCTTCCAAGAAACATAATAGAAAAGGAGTCCCAACTTATCCTTTTGAAAAAAATTCTTGTTGGAATAGCATTAAGAATCCTTTAATATTTGAAAATAAGGAAGTAAAAAGAGCGGTATTAGAAAAAGTGTCTTCTCCAATAGCAATTAATGAGGAAGAAGCAGTTGTCAGTATTTTGCAGGAAGTGCTACAGAATAAAACGTTTCATCTTACCGACGATTTTTTTGAATTGGGAGGGAACTCAATAGTAGGCATTCAATTTATTAATCGAATTAATGAATTGTTCCAAATAAACATTGAATTTGACGAATTGTTTAATTGTTATGAGATCAATGATATAATTGAACTCGTTAAAAACGAAAAAAACAAGGAAGAAAAGCCATCTTTAATAGTAGAACAGAATGATATAAACGAGACACACTCTTTTGAGCTTTCAAATTCACAAAAAAGAATGTGGGTCGAATCTCAAACACGCTCCTTGTCGCTGGCCTATAATATTATAATGAATTTCACTATAGAGGGCGATATAAATATGGAGGTATTTAAAGAAGTCCTCAAAATTATTGTGAAAGATCATCATAGCTTACGTGCGGTTTTTTCAATTGATGAAAACGGGGCTATTTCTCAAAAAATAATCCCCTTCGAGAAGTTTAATTTCGAACAAACTTTAGAATTCGAACATATTAGTGAATTAAAATCAATAGAATCTAAAGTTCAGGAAATATACAACACCTTATTTAATTTAGAGAACGGACCATTGTTTCGTGCCCATATTGTTCAAATTAATGAACATAAAAATCAGGTAATATTTTCATTTCACCATATTATTTTTGATGGTTGGTCTGCAGGTATATTTATGACTGATTTTGTGGCAATTTATAAACAATTAGTAAACAATACCTACAAGTATACAGATAAGAAAGAGAGTTACTTAGACTATATAACCTGGGTCAAACAAAATCTTATTCCGGAAAAAATAGATTCATATAGATCCTATTTGAAGGCAAAACTGGAAAATATTAATACCAGATTGAATTTAGGAAATTCAAATGTGTCGACATTTAATGGACGCAAGTTAAGTTATGTTATAAATTCAGATATTAGTTCAAAACTGAATAAAATAGCCAAAAAAAATCGTGCAACTCTATTTGCCGTATTACTTGCTTCTGTAAGAGTTTATTTGTATCGTTTAACTCAGGATAATTGTGTTATAGGAACTCCTGTTTCAGGAAGGGTAAAAAAGGATTTTGAATCTATAATTGGATTATTCGTTAACACAATACCCTTTTACGCGAAAGTATCGGACGAAAAAAGTTTTGAGAGATGTATCATCGAAGAAATGGAATCCGTTACAAAAGCTCTGGAATATCAAGTTTATCCATTTGATATGCTATTAGAAGATTTGCAAATGGAGAAGGGAACTTCTTTATTTGATGTAATGGTTATTTTACAAAACCAAAACAATAGAGCCGGACTGATTAACGATGATGACGTGCCATTTAAAATAGAAATGGATAATGAGCAAGAAGACATTTTTACAAGATTTAATCTAACATTTACTTTTTTCGAAGGAGTAGATACAATAGAATTGGAATTGCAGTATAATATTGATGTTTTTGATTCTGAATTTATTGACTCATTGTTGGATAATTTTTTACACTTCATGACGCAGATTTTAGAGTCTCCGGAGCAGAATGTTTCAAAACACTCTATTGTAAATGATAAACATGAGAAAAAATTACTACTGGAGTTTAATGATACGGTTGTAATCTATCCGGAAGAGAAGACATTAATAGATTTATTCGAAGATCAGGCAAAGCAAACTCCTGAAAATATAGCAGTTGTCTTCGACGAATTGCAAATCACATATAAAGAATTAAATGAAAAGTCTAATCAGCTCGCTTGTTATCTAAGAGAAAATTATACTATTCAGCCAGATGATTTAGTTGGGGTTAAGCTCGAAAGAAGCGAAAAAATTATAATTACTATTTTAGGAATATTGAAATCGGGTGCAGCTTACGTTCCAATTGATATTAATTATCCGGATCAGCGCATAGCTTATATCGAGAAAGACAGTAATAGTAAAATTGTTATTGATGAGAAAGAGTTCTTTAAATTTAATAAATCTTGTGAGAAATATTCAAAAGATAATGTAGCGAAAATCAATACTCCTAATGATTTGGCATATATAATCTATACATCCGGAACTACTGGTGAACCAAAAGGGGTAATGATCGAACACACCAATGCAGTTGAACTAATCAATTGGGCAAAATCGGAATTTGACTCGTCTAAATTTGATATCATGTATGCGGTTACTTCTCATTGTTTCGATTTGTCTGTTTATGAGATGTTTTATGCCTTTTCTATAGGCAAAAAAGTGCGAGTGTTGAACAATGCACTTTTCATAAAAAACCATATAGAAGGCGACACTAAAATACTATTGAATACGGTTCCGTCTGTCGTGAGAAAGTTGCTTGAAGAAGCTGTTTGTCTGGAAAATGTATCTTATATCAATATGGCCGGAGAGATTTTACCAGTTGATATTGTTAAGAAGCTTCAATCTTTTCCAATAGAAGTGAGAAACTTATACGGTCCATCGGAAGACACCACCTATAGTACAAATTATGTTGTTCTTAATAAAGAATACAGCTCCATCCCAATCGGTAAGCCTATATCCAATAGTCAGCTCTATATACTAGATGACGATTTACGACCGGTACCTCTTGGAGTGTCGGGTAAATTGTATGTGTCAGGAGTCGGAGTTGCCAGAGGTTACCTAAACAAACCGGAACTTACAAAAGAGAAATTTATAGCCAATCCATTCAATAAAGAAAGTCGCATGTATGATACAGGAGATTTAGGAAAATGGCTCTCAGACGGGAATGTTGAGTTTCAGGGGAGGAAAGATCATCAAGTTAAGATAAGAGGGTTTAGAATAGAATTAGGAGAAATAGAGAATACAATATTAGGGTATTCTGACAGTCTAAAAGAAGTAGTTGTGGAGGCTAAAGAGAATAAAGGTGAGAAAGTACTGGTTGCTTACCTGGTTTCCTCGGCGGAGATAGATAAATCAGAAGTGAGGAAATTTCTGCAAGAAAAACTACCGGATTACATGGTTCCGGGTTTTTATGTAGAATTGGAAAACTTACCCTTAACCCCTAACGGAAAAATCGATAGAAAAGCTTTGCCAAATGTTGGGGAAGAAGATATAATTCGAAAAGAATATGTCGCTCCTGAAAACAAAACAGAAGAAAAATTGGTTAGCATCTGGCAAGATGTCTTGAATGTTAGTCATATAAGTGTTACAGATAATTTTTTCGAACTTGGAGGGCAAAGTATATTGGCAGTAAAAGCAGTTGCAATTGTCAATAGAGAGTTTAATACGGACTATCCTTTAAATATCTTATTCCATGTGGAAACAATTAAAGAATTGTCATCCTATATTATAAATGGATATGATTTCAAAAAAGACTTTTATGAATACGGGATGTTATCTGCACCAAAAACAGTATTTGCTTTTCCTCCAATTTTAGGATATGGAACTGCCTATAAGAACTTGTTTCATGATATCGTGGATGTTAAAGTAATCGCATTTAACTTCCTTGACGGTATTGAGAATATTGTTGGTTACTATGCGAATCAAATTAACAAATTGCAGCATGATGGTGACATCGTTTTATTTGGATGGTCTGCTGGTGGAAATTTATCATACGAAGTAGCGAATTATTTGCATGAAAAACTAGATCGTAAAGTGTCATCTATAATTATGTTAGATTCTTATGCGGCACATGAAGATGATCCTGAAATCGAAAGCGTTTCGGATGTGGATGAATACATCAAATATGATTTAGGCCTGCAAAAATTGTATCAAAACGACAACATCTTGCAAAAGGCAAAGGAAAAATTATTTCATTATTTAAAGTATATGTATGCTATCGAATACAAGCATAAGATTTTTTCAGAAATATATCTTATAAAAAGTGATGAACCAATGGCGAAGTATAATTGGGAAAATTTTGTGGGTAAAATACACTTGGTGCAGGGTAAAGGCGACCATTATTCGATGTTGCAAGAGGAGTCTTTCCTTGACAACAGAAATCTAATCCACGAAATCATTTCGAAAATAATTAAAATATAAACAGGATGAATAAAAGCAATAACTATTTAGAATATCATAAAGAGTTGTCACTAATTGAAGAGTATGTGATATTAAAAAAATATACTGAGGCGCTAAATCTTTTTAGTAATCTGATTTCTCAATACCAGTTTATTTTTCCAAGAGATGCTTATTTGGCAGCCCAAATTGCCGCTTACCTAAATGAAAAGGAACGGGCCAAAGTATTTTTAATAAAAGCTATCGAAAGTGGGTGCGATTTCAAAATGTTGAAGAAAAACCTTCACATTAAAAAAATAATAAACGATATAGGAATAAAGGAATTTAAGGAAATCTATATTAAAAGTAATCGGGAGTACAAAAAAAATATTTCAACAGAAGTAAAAGAAACACTGCAAAAACTGCATAAAAAAGACCGTGAATATTTAGTAAGTTATTATAAACTGTATAATTATTTTTCAAAAGAAAAAATATTACTCGAATGGAATGAATATTCAGTAATAGCAGGAGCTGAGGTTAAAGAGCTAATACAAAATGTTGGTTTTCCGTCCTATAAAATAGTGGGTACTGATAATCTTGAGGATTATAAAAAAGGAGACTTTAAGGATTATATTTCTTCTCACATGGCGATTATACTCTTGGCTCACGATTATGAAAGTATTAAAGATATAATGCCTATCCTGTTAGAAGAAGTTAATAAAGGACATATATCGGCCAGAGCATTAGCTTTTCTTAGAGATGTTATAACGTATAAAAGGCTAACGAAAAAGAAACTGAAAAATGATGATTTTGATACCTATAAATATGGCACATTTTTGTTTCAGGATCAAAATATTGAGAATATCTCAGATTACAATTATGAAAGAAAAGAAATAGGATTGTGCAGTTTAGAAACTGAAAAGGAAAAACACCTTATAAATAATCTCTATAATAAAAGCGTGTTTTGGAATCGTAGGAATAAAAATTTTAGTAAGCCATTATTCCACTTTCTAACCGAAGACATTTGTTAGACATAAAAAAGAATCACATGAAATTAATCACATTGCCCTTTGCAGGTGGGAATAAATATTCTCTTTCTTTTTTAAAAAGAAAAGTCTTCGATATGCAAGTTATAAATCTTGAATATCCCGGAAGAGGAGCAAGAAATAGCGAATCTTTTTTGGAGGACATTGATGCCGTAGTGAACGATATTTTTATAAAAATAATAAACGAAATAGGAGAGGACCCTTATATTATTTATGGTCATAGTATGGGAGCTTTAGTAGGATATTTAGTTTGTCAGAAGATAGAAGAGTCTGGAATACGACAGCCTTTAAAGTTAGTAGTTAGTGGTAAGAAGGCTCCATCTATTGAAAGGGAAAAAACATTGTCTCATTTGCCGGATCAGTTATTTTGGGAAGAAGTAATAAAAATAGGCGGAATCCCAAATGAATTGCATGATCATCATGAGCTAATAAATTTTTACAGACCTATTTTAAGAGCTGATTTCAAAATTTTCGAAAGTTATAATTACGTGAAAAAGAAGAAACTTAATCTGCCTATTGATGTATTCTATGGTACCGAAGAAGAAATTTCTGAAAATGAAGTAAAGGAATGGGAAAACGAGAGCACGGAAGAAGTTGTCGTAAAATCGCTAAAAGGGAATCACTTTTTTATATACAATCATGAAGGTTTTTTTGTGAACTATTTTAATAGTTTGGCTAAAAATCTGGTTTACAATTAATCTAATTTAAAAATAATCCATGCTTAAAATTTCAATTAAAGATATCATTTATCTTATTTTATATTCTATACCAAACACCATCCTAAGTTTTGGAATCGTGTACATCATTAACAACGTGATTTCTGGTAAAGAAGGTTTCTTAACAGACTACATAGGGATAGTTTTTATATCGGTTGTAGTTTATACTTATTTATTGAACATTATTTTTCAAAAAAAGATCAATAAACGCTCTTTTGAAGTACTATATGAAAATGAAAAGAAAATATTTGATAAAATATTAAAAACTTCATTGATTACTCTCGAAAAATTGGGTGCGCAAAGGTTTTATACAGCGATCGAGGATTTAAGGATATTTTCCACTTTTCCCGAAGTAGTGACGCATTCTATTAATTCCCTATTGATGTTAATTCTTTGTATGATGTATTTATTTACGTTATCAGTTTCATCGGCTTTGGTGGTTATTGCTTTAATGGTTACAATAGCTGTGATCTATTTTTTTGTAATCAATACGATGTCCCAAAAAGTTGGAAACCTTAGAAAGTATAATGAATATTACTATAAATATGTAGATGATGTAATCAAAGGATTTAAAGGATTTAAGCTAAGTACCCAAAGAAGAGACAATTTAATGGGGAATCACTTAGCTCCGAACAGAGAGAATGCAAAAGACTTGGATTTTAAGATAAATTATGTGTTTTTATCGATCAATTTGATAAGCCAATATGGATTGTACTTAGTTATAGGAGTGATTCTGTTTTTGTTGCCTGAGGTAGGGTTACTTAAAAGAGAAGACGTGATCTCCTATGTAGTTGTTTTATTATTCATTTCGGGACCAATTAATAACTTAATCAATATGCAAAATATTTACACGAGGTTAATGGTCGCAAATACCAGGATTAAGAATTTTTTGAAGGATTTTGATACTGTTGAAGCAACCACCGAAGTTCACAATATGACACCTAAAGTATTTGACTCTTTGGTCTTTAGTGATATTAGTTTTGCTTACGAAAATGACACCGCTGAAAAAACTTTTGCTTTAGGTCCAATAAATCTTTCTATCGAAAAAGGAGAAATGATATTTATAATTGGAGGAAATGGAAGTGGTAAAAGTACTTTTATCAACATCTTGACAGGTTTGTATCAACCTTCAGAAGGAGAGGTAATCTTAAATAAGCAGCAATACATCAAAGGAAATACAGATACTCAAAACTTGATTTCGGCAGTTTTCACAGACAATCATATATTTTCACAGAATTATGACAATTATTCATTAGAGCAAAACAAAGAGTATCAGGAACTTTTGAAAATAATGGAATTGGACAAGGTGATTCTGGATGATAAGGAAGATTCTGCAAGACGACCTTTTTCAAAAGGCCAGAGCAAAAGAATGTCATTGATTTTTGCTCTTCTGGAAGACAAACCAATTCTGGTTTTAGATGAATGGGCAGCAGATCAGGATCCTCATTTTAGAAAATACTTTTATGAAAATTTACTGCCAAAGTTAAAACAAGAAGGTAAAACGATCATTGCGGTAACTCATGACGATACTTATTTTAAACATGCGGATAGAATCCTGAAATTTGATTATGGAGAAATCGTTAAGGATTTTAAAGTAACAGGTGATATTTTGCACACAGAAAGCTTATGGCACAATGAAATTGTGAGTTGAAAAGCAAAGTAGCAAAAAAATCAAATTTCGTAAGCTATTAATTCTGGAGCAAATAACGTTAACACATAATTTTTTTTATGAAACTTACTCTTCCCCAACAAGATGTTTATTTCGAACAATTATTGTTCCCTAAAGATCCCATCTATAATATTGGGGCTAAAATTGAAATCAAAGGGATATTAAATATCGAAGCTTTTAGAAAAGCATATATAAAACTTATCGATCAGCATGATACCTATAGAAGCATTCTTGTAAAAGATCAGGAGGATATCACAATCAGAGTATTAGAGGAGCATCAATCCGAATTGGGATTTGTTGATTTTTCTGATTATGACAATGCTATAGAAGAAGCTAATAGGTATATGCAAAAGGAATTTATGAAACCTTTTGATTTATTTGATGAAGACCTTTTGCACGTTTTTACTTTGGTAAAAGTGAACGAAAATTTTCATTATTTGTTTTCGGTATATCATCACATCATAACGGATGGTTGGGGGACCTCATTAATGTTTCAGAGGTTAGTTCAGAATTACAATGAAATTCATGAATTTGGTGAAGTTAGAACCATTTATCCTTTTAGTTACAAGGATTTTATTGATGATGACAATGCGTATCAGAACTCTCCTTTTTTTTTAGAAAATAAAAAGTACTGGTTACAGAGGTTTAAATCTTTACCGGAAGCTTTCTTAGAAAAAGAATTTTTATCAGACATAAAAAATAATTCCTTACAAATCAACAAAAGCAGCCGAAAAGAGCTAATTATTAAAAGGGAATTATACAATCAGCTAAATAAGTTGGCAACTACAAATAAATGTACTTCTTTCCATTTAATTTTAGCTGTTTTGTATACCTATTTCGGGAGGAAACATCAAAATAATGATTTCGCAATAGGCTTGCCAGTTTTAAACAGGAGCAAATCTAGCTATAAAAAAACAGTGGGTCTTTTTATGGGAATATCAGCTTTGAGAGTCTCTTTAGATTTTGATGCCACTTTCAAAGATTTAGTTGGCCAGATAAAAAATCAATTGAGAAAGGATTACCGTCATCAAAGATTTCCTTTAGGCAAACTCATTCAGGAACTTCAGGCTTTCAGGGAAAAAGAAAAAATATTTAATATTACGCTTTCTTATGAAAAACAAAATTATTCTAACGATTTTAAGAATACGCAAACACGTGTAATACCTTTAACTCATGAATCTGAGCGGGTAGCTCTGGCTATTTATATTAGAGAATTTGATGAATCAGAAGATGTAAAGATTGACTTTGATTACAATCTAAACTATTTTAATGAGGTAAGAATTGCACAAGTAGTTGATCATTTCGAAAATCTTCTTAAAGAAATAGTAGTCCATCCGGATAAAAAATTAAAAGAGCTTACCTATTTATCGAAAGAAGAAGCGCACCAGATTTTGGTAACATTCAATAACACAAAACAGAACGGTCAGAAAGATAAAACACTAATCGATTTATTTCAGGAACAAGTTGAAAATTCGCCTGGAAAAGAAGCTGTAAAGGATGATTCAAGATCGTATTCCTATTCTGAACTTAATAAATTATCGAACCAAATAGCAGAATATTTAAGAACTACTTATGGGAAAAATGATAAATCGCCTATTGCCGTTTTATTAGATCGATCGGCTAATCTGATAGTTGTTTTATTAGGAATACTAAAGTCCGGAAGATCTTATATTCCATTAGATCCGGCATTCCCGGAAGAAAGACTGAATTACATTATTGATAATAGTCAAAGCAAATTGCTCATAAATGAAAAAAATTACTCCCTAACGACAACTAATGATGTTCGAGTAGTGTCGCTGGAGGATATTTTAGATGGAATAGATATATTTAAAGAAAACTTAGGAAAAGTAGTGTCGCCTAAAGATACAGCCTATATAATTTATACGTCAGGTTCAACAGGGAACCCAAAAGGTGTAGAAATTAGACACAGCTCATTGACTAATTTTTTGACTAGTATCCAAGAAACTCCGGGTATTAAACGAGATGACCTATTTTTTTCAGTGACAACTTATTCTTTTGATATTTCAATATTAGAGTTTTTTGTACCATTAATATCGGGCGCTACTTTATATGTGGCAAATCAGAGTGTTTTATCTGATCCGAGGTTGATTGTTCAAAAATTAGAAGAAATGCAACCGACTATAATTCAGGCTACACCAAGCTTTTATCAAATGTTATTCAATGCTGATTGGCAGGGAAGTAAACAATTAAAAGTAATGTGTGGAGGTGATTTATTAAGTGAAGCATTGGCTGAAAAATTGATTAACCATAGTTTAGAAGTATGGAACATGTATGGACCAACAGAAACAACCATTTGGTCTAGTGTAAAAAAAATCGAACATTTTAAAGATGCGTCTATTATTGGAAAACCAATAAACAATACGCAGTTTTATATTTTGGATGATTCTTTAAATCCCAAGCCAATAGGAACGTCTGGAGCAATTTACATATCAGGTAATGGATTAGCAAAAGGATATTATAAAAATAAGGCATTAACAAAGGAAAAGTTTATTAAAAATCCATTTGATGCGACTGGCTTACTTTATGAAACAGGTGACGTTGGAAAATGGAATGATCATGGGGAAATAGAGTTTTTAGGAAGAAATGATAATCAGGTTAAGATTAGAGGATATAGGATCGAACTTGGAGATATAGAGTCACAATTAAATCAGATAGAAGGAATTCAAAATTCAGTTGTTATTGCCCGAAAAGGAGATCAACAGGAAGCTTTTTTAGTGGCTTATATTTTAGAAAGAGAAGAGAAGATTGATAGAGAGAAAATTAGTGCGGCATTAAGAACGAATCTTCCGTATTATATGATTCCAAATGTTATAATTCCTTTGGAAGAATTTCCTCTTACCCCAAACCAAAAAATAGATAGAAAGGCTTTGTCACAAAGAACCATCCAACAAAATATAAGTTATGATGATTTTAGAGCTCCAATCTCAGATTTAGAAAAAAAACTCTCTGGATATTGGAACGAAGTATTAAATAGTAAAGAACCGATAGGTGTAAATGATAATTTTTTTGCTCTTGGAGGGCATTCATTAAATGCAGTTAAATTGATTGGATTGGTGGTCAAAGAACTTTCTTTAGATATCTCTCTAAAAACTATTTTTGACTATCCTACAATTGAATCACTGGCCAGTCATTTAGAAAAACTTCTTCCAGGTCAATCAATTGAAATACCATTATCCGAATCTAAATTTTTTTACGACCTGACTCCTCCCCAGTATAATATCTGGTTAGCATCGCAGCAAAAGAATATTTCTATAGCCTATAATATGTTTGCCGCTTACAGTGTCGAAGGGATTATCGATAGAGATAAAATTTCAAATGCAGTAAATAAAATAATTAATGAGCATGAAATATTAAGAACCAATTTTATTGAAATAGATGGAGTTCCTTATCAAAAAATTAATCCTTCTGAAAATGTAAAATTCTCAGTTTCTGTTTATGAATTGGGAGAAGAGGAAGTTGGAGAAGTGATAAAACAATTGAATAATACTGCGTTTGATTTAGAAACTGACTTATTAATAAGAGTCCAGCTTATTCAGGTAAAGACAAATCAGTTTATACTGCTTTTTTGCACACATCATATTTTAATGGACGGTTTGTCATTAGAAATTTTCATCAAATCATTCATTAAGAATTACAACGGACTTACTCCTCTAAATGAGGCAAAAGAAAACAAGTTAAAATTACAGTATAAAGATTACTCAGAATGGTTTAATAACTCATGGAAAGAAAATTCTATTAAAAACGAACTGTTTTGGAATAATTATCTTCAAAACTATGAGCCTAAAGATTCATTTGAAAAGGATTTTGATAGCAAGCACAACAAACAGAGAGGAGGTAAGTACTTGTTTGAAATAGGATCTGATACTACTTCATCTTTGAAAAAATTAAGTATTGAGAAACAGGTTACTTTATATACCGTTATAGCAGCATCGTTAAATGTTTTAATTTACAAGTTTTCAAATCACAATGATATTTGCATAGGAACTGTAAATTCTGGAAGAAGTATTCCAGAGTTGAATAATCAAATCGGAATGTTTGTAAATACACTTGTTTTGAGAACACAGATAAAATCAGAGCATAGTTTTGTCGATATATTAAATCGAACTCAAATCAATTTGTTAGAGATCAATGAATTTCAAACGGTACCTTTTGAGAAGCTGTCTCAAACTATTTTCGATGTAATGTTGGTATACCAGAATCCGGAGTTTTCCTTCGAAAGTATTGATGAATTACAAGATCTGAAATTGACTTCTTACCCTGTTGACAATTTGCATAGCAGGATGCCAATTGTATTTAATTTGTTTGAAAATGAAGGTAAATTAAAGGGTGTTATAGATTATAATAATGATTTATTCGCGGAAGATACGGTGAGTATTATGGTTTTAAGATTTAATAAAATTTTAAACGAAATAGTAAAAAATCCATTGTTGAAAATAGATTTAATTGATGATAAATTGGAGTTTGAAAAGAATACATCATTGGATTTTGAGTTTAATTTTTAAAACACATTTATAAGCCTTGATTTACATTTATTATTCTTATCTCTCCAAAGAAAATCATGAAAATATGTTAAAATATGATTTACCAAAATTTCCGGTCGATTATCAGGAGAAAATTAAAAGATACAGAAGATGGCAAGACGCACAGTTGTCGCTATTAGGGAGAATATTATTGTTTAATGCAACCGAAGAAATTTACAAGCATAATCCTTACGATAAAGAGATAAAACATACAAAATACAATAAGCCTTATTTTGATAATGACTTAATCCGGTTTAATATCTCACATTCAGGAAATATTGTGGTTTGCGCATTAAACGATGAAAATGAAATAGGAATTGATATTGAGATTATAAACGATATAGAAATAGAAGATTTTAAATCTCAGATGACTGAATTTGAATGGAATAAAATTGTTTTGTCAAGGAATAAAAAGCATACTTTCTATGATTATTGGACTAAAAAAGAAGCTGTTATAAAAGCGCATGGAGATGGATTAGCAATCCCTTTAAGTTCATTTGAAATTTTAGAGAATACAACCAGAATAAATGAAGAAAATTTCTATTTAAAAGAAATAAATATAGATGAAAAGTATAAGTGTTTTGTCTCACTAAAAACGGAGATTAACGAAATCTCATTAAAAAGAGTATAATATAAATCTAATAATCTAACTAAGAATAAAATGAAAAATCTAATAAGGCAGTTTTTATTATTATGTCTGCTTCCAACTTGTTTGTTTTCTCAAACGACTGCTTTTAAAATTGAAAATACCGCCACTTTCTTTCCCAATGAGAAGAGTATTAACCAAGATAATATAGAATGGAGGTATTTAAGTGTTCCTGAAAACTGGGATAAACCGGCTGGTAAAAAGATTAAAATTGCGGTTGCAATTTTAAAAAGTACCTCAAAAAGTAAAGATTTAAACCCTGTGGTATTTATAGAAGGTGGCCCGGGTGCAGGTGCAATAGGAGGGATATGGGATTGGCTTAATCATCCGTTGCGTGAGAAAAATGATATTATTTTGGTTGATGTCAGGGGGACTGGTAATTCTTTGCCAAAATTTTGTCCGGACTTAGGGAAAAAATTTTTAGAGATACTAGCAAAAAATCAGAATAGAGCACAAGATGAACAGCAAAAAGCCATTGCAGCAATAGCATGTAAACAGGATTTAATAAATAGAAATATAGAAATAAGTGCTTATAATAGTAAGTCAATAGCTAAAGATTTAAATGCTTTAAAAAAGGCTCTAAAGTACGATCAATGGAATGTTTATGGGGTGTCTTATGGAACATACACAGCCCAGGTTTATGCAGATGATTTTCCTCAGGATGTTAAGTCATTGATTCTTGATTCTCCAATTTCAGATATTTCTCAGTACTATAACCGTAATACTGAAAATTACATGAATAGTCTTAAGAAAGTTTTCGAAGCATGTAAAAATGACCCTAATTGTAATAAACAATATCCAAATTTAGAAAATGTCTATTTTGAAACCATTGAAAAATTAGATAAAAAACCTATTACAGTTACAGTTGATAAGAAAATAATTCCTGCCGGAAAGTTCACCTATAACGCAGAAGATTTTAAAATTTCTATTCAACAATCTCTATATCATAAAAGATTAATAGAAGTATTGCCCCTATTAATTACAGAATTTAATAAAGAAAATAAAAGGACTTTGAGTTCACTGGTAGCTTCTTTTTCAGGGGCTTTAGGATTAGATTATGGCGCATATTATTGCGTAAGCTGCAATGAGGCTATTCCTAATAACTCGATTGCTGCATTTGAGGAGAATGCGATTGCTTACAAACGATTAAAAGGAGGATTGTCTTTTTATAAATCGGACTTTTTAGTATGTGATAAATGGAATTTAGGGATTAATAAAGCATCAAATGATTTGGCTAATTTATCAAATAGGTCAACATTAACAGCACCAGTCCTGGTATTTTCCGGAGCATTTGATCCGATTACTCCGGCTACAAACGGAAAGATGACTATTGATAAATACAAAAAAGGATTTTTAGTAAACGCGCCAGTTTTTGGTCATGCTCCTGGTTTTTCTAAAATTGGATTTAAGATTGTTAATGCATTTATAAATAATCCGAATAAGGATCCTGGTGTAAAAGGGTTTCAATCAAACGAAAAAGTTCACTTTGTTACTGATGTAAAAATTAATGGAGGAATTTCGAATTTTGCCAATAGTCTAAACGAATTTAATCTACTATTTTTTGCACCCTTCTTTATTGCTATAAGCATCCTATTACTTACAATTTTCAATTTTTGTTATGCATTAGTTAGATATAGAAAAAGTGTTGTTCAAAATAGATTTATGAAGAGTTTAATAGTAATTACTTCTTTACTAGGTTTGTTTGTAATTATAGGACTTGTGCTGGTTGTAAATACTGTGGCTCAGGATAATTTTTATGTACTTGCTTTTGGGGTGCCAGATCAATTTGATTACTTGTTTGTAATTCAATGGGCTTTTATAGTATTTACTATGATTTCAATACTCTATTTTGCTCTTAAAATTAAGTCTGTTTCGAATAAAAGCGTTATTGCAACAATTTTATTCTCTTTATTTCTTATCGGTGTTTATTCCCAATATTGGGGGTTTCTGTTTTAAAAGAATTATGCGATTTTTAAGATTCTATTTTCGTAGAAATCTGCAACAAAGAAATCGAGATATTATGTTAATTAAGGTTCATAAAAAAAAATAGCTACTGAGATCCGGTAGCTATTTTTTTTACGAGGTTTTTATGTCTTGAAAAGAAGGATTATAAGAATCACAAATTTCAGCTTAGTACTTTTTTGCTATTCATGCAAAAGTTTTATTTAGTCAAGATCTTTTTCATTTTTGAAGACGGTTTCTGTAGTTCCTTATCCGAATAGATTCAAAAACAGGTAAATCGACAAAAATCAGCTTTTAATTCTCAATAAACACTCCTATTTGTTGGAGATGTTTTTCGGTCTGGTATTTATTAAAGTTATCCCATTTTGGTGGGAAGCTTGTTTTTTGACCATACATGAGATCCAGACAAATGTTATTGTCTTTGTATTTATCGTGAAGTACAGCCACGATTTTAAAGAAAAACTCATCTAGCATTACGATAGTTTCAAATTCCGATTTTAATTTGTTGTAATTAAGATCTGATGGATTTAGCAATTGCAATAAGTTTAGGACTTCGTTTTTTTCAGCCTCATTGATTTCAGTCAGGTAGCCAGTTTTTAAGGTTTTAAAAACCAAATTATTCCAAAGCTCATTATCATGTCCCCATTGAACATCAGGTAGATTTAGAGAATGCTCGCAGATTAGAATTATTGAAAAAAGAACATCATTTAAGTATTCGGCCGGAAATTCGTCAAAGCTTCTGAATTCAAAACCACTTTGGTACATTTTCTCCTGATTGAAATCCAGACCCACTTCCGAAAGTAATTCGTACTCCATTTCTGTCTCAATCTGATCTCGCCACCAAATATTTTCTTCTTTTTTGAATTTTAGCAATTTTCTAAAATCTTCGACTTTGTAGGTTAAGATTTTACCTTTAGGCATTGCTTTGTTAAAAGTTCCTACACCAATGTAGCGTGACATGGCATTTCTCATAGAACCCAGAGTAAATTTTTTGTCCAGGCTGTAGGTGTTGCTTATTACTCCCATAATATCTGGACTTCCAAGAGTAGCGATAAAAAAGGGCTCAAACCATTGCAATAAATAAATAGCGTTGGCATGTGTTTTATCAAAATCACTATAATCGACGATCCTGCTGTCTTTTGTTAACGAAGGTAAGGTAATATGAAAATGGTACGTTCCGTTATTAAACAAAACGAGATTTTCCTGGTTGGTCATGAACATATTAAGACCATTGTTATAATCCGGAAAATTTAATTTACCATTAAGTATCTCTGAGTCATTGATTTTATCGAGAAATAACTTTTTGGTCGCCTTTAATTCTTTACAGGAATCTGCTATTGTTCGATTTTCAAAATATTTAGTTACAAATTCTATAGAATCACCATCAAAATGAACAGAACCCATAGTTTTGTTTCTTTGGGTAATCATACTCTGAATATTGTACGGTTGATCTTCAAGGAAAAGTTCCATAATAGATTTTCCGAGATATTCAGGATTTTCGAGTGGTTGTGGATTTTCTTCAGCAGTATGAGCCAATGATTTTACAGGAGACAATGTTTTGTGCTGATAGTTTATATCCAGTTTTTCCAGCGAATGACTGTTCATCATTCGGCTTACTTTATAGTTCTCACTTGTGTTAAAAGCTTTCTTAAGCACAGGTGCCAAACTTTCTGGTTTGTAGCATTTTCTATAATCAATGCTGTATTTCTCAAAACCAATTTTTTGTTGTATAAATTCACCAGAAACTATTAGGGATTCTTCAAATTGCATGTAGGTTTCGTTTTCTAATCCAATTCCCCAATAATATTTTTTTGTCTGATTGTCTTTCATTTATACTAATTTTCTTTTTTAAGGTTATTTTAAAATTTTAAAGCCATTATTTTTATTCAAAAACAAGAAGTTCATCTACTGAAATTCTGAGTCGTAAGATCTTTTAACGGATAATGCAGCATTGTTTGCATCCATTAAAAAAACTTTGTTGTATTTTTAAAATTGTATGAATTAATAGTAGTCTGGGAAATTGTACACTTGTATCGATTGAAAAATTGACTTAATAATTTTATAATGAGGGTATAAAATCACTTTTTTTGTTAATTATCTTTTTATCAATGATTTAAGTAGGTGTATAGCCGAATTACAACTCTTGCGATTTCTGTTTTTTTCAGACTGCGAAAGTAGTTCTTTATTATCTTATTTCCAAACAGTTAAAAGGTTGTAAATCAGTAATGTTTGATTGTGTGGAGAATTGAAGGTATTCTTTTTATTTATTCATGGTAATAAAACACGTATGAGGAGTATAATTCGTCCTTCCACCAATCTTTTCTAACTTCTGAAAAATAATTATAATTTAGCTTTCCTGCCTGTGATTGCAGGGGATATAGGACGACACCATTCTCCCGATAAGCCAGATTCGAATTTGTTTCAGGAACAACGGGAACGATATGACCAGATAGCCCTTTTTCTTTTCTTTTGGCACAAATTATTCCAATTCCACCATTGGTATTTACTTCGTTTTGAATTTCTTCGGGAGTAAACATTCTTTTCCAGCCAAATTGAGGCCCCCATTTTAGAAACCAATCATGTATGGCACTGGAGTAAATGCGCTCAACCGTTTGCTCAAAAACAGCTTCCACTTCCTTTCCCTGCGCTATTTTTTCGATTGCGTCATCAGTCCACCAAACAGTTGGAAGATAGACACCACTGAAATAGCAATAATCATAAGAGTAAACATTACAGTAGGTATCTTCTACTGTCCTTTGATATCTGATATTGGTTTCGACATCGAGTTTATCGATAAGCTGGCTAATACTTTTTTTCTTACTGGAAACATCTGTCTGATCTCTAAATGGAATGCCGGAATCAGAAAGAGGCCTTTCTTTCATCCAAACAGAATTTAAACGGGATTGGGGATCTGGTAATAAATCAGCTCTCTTTATCTTACTATCCCATGTTGGATTTTCGTCCGGGGTTAAGGGGGTAGTTTCTGCGGTATATTTCTCCATCTTGACTGCTTAATTATGAACTAGCATAACAGTAGGAATAGATTGTGTCCATAGTGTTACTCGGCTAGGTAAAAAGTAAATATAAGGATTTTAAGCTTTCCAATGCGTTTTTTTAGAAATGGCAAATTATAGCAAGTATTACAGTTTAGAATGGATTTTATAAAAGATGCCATTAAAAAATTGTGGAAATTATCGAATACTAATTTATAGGATAAATGAAAGAGTTAGAGATTAAATTAACTGATTTGTATTTAGTTACGATTTTTTTTCTAAAGGATGGTAAGTTAAATTTTGATTTTTTTTACCACTTCAAAGGTTAATTTTTGAGTTAATCGAGTAAATAGGAGAAAGACATCTATTTAGGTTGAAGAAAAAACATATACATGCAAAATGCTGATTATTAGTTCTTTGTGTTTCTGTTAAATTTGTTATAAGAATTTCGGGTTATACCTGTTCTGAAAAAATTACAACACCCTGTTTATCTCAAAGCTGGTACTGATGATTTTTTAAAAGACGCACAGAAGTGAACGAAACTATTTTACAAAACTTATCTTTTTATCTCTTCAATATTATTAAATAACTCGAACATACCTATTATTCTTATATAACTCCAATTATAAAACGTTATGCTTCTGAGTACAATTTTCCTGGTACTTCATACCCATTTTATTATGCTGGCAGGTCACATTTTTAAGTGCCAAAAGGCAAAGGAGCAAGGGAAAATATTATGAGAACTGGCGAGATTTAGAATATAGATTCTACTACCTTAAATGGTTTTGTTTATATTTACTTCTTTCAATATATAGAACCATGAAAATGCAACTGTCTTTATCTCGTACATTAATACTTCTTTCTAGTCTTTTCTTTTGTGCGTTTTCTTCGAATGCTCAAAATGAAACCCATTCCTCTGAGGACAGAGACGAAATTGCCGATACTACTTTTGTAAACCTAAGAGATTACAGTAAGGATTTTGTCTATGATATGAAATATGCTACCGAAGATAACTTTTTAAAGGCCAAAGTTTACGATTGTGCCGAATGTTTGTTGCGTTATAAGACTGTGAAAGCTCTAATAGCGGCGAATCATGATTTTATGAAGAATGGATGCAAAATAAAACTTTTTGATTGTTACAGACCTTTATCCATCCAGAAAAAAATGTGGGAGATTGTGTCGAATCCGGAGTATGTGGCTGATCCAAAAAAAGGCTCCATCCATAATAAAGGAGGAGCCGTTGATATTACTTTAGTCAATGCTAAGGGTGAGGAACTGGAAATGGGAACTAATTTTGATTTTTTTGGCGTTCAGGCCAGTCATAATTATAAAAAATTTCCTGTGTCGGTTAAAGCAAATCGAAAATATTTGAAAAGTGTGATGATAAAAAACGGATTCAATTCTTTTGATTCGGAGTGGTGGCATTATAACTTAAAGACAGGTTTAAATGATAAAGTCTCCAACCAAAAGTGGAAATGCGATTAATTACTCAACGCATCTTATGTTTTCCATGAAATAAGTATTCGGATGGTAAAGTTTACCATTCAATTCAGAAGTTAGATCTCTTTTTACAATATAATCTTCTACTTTGGTCAGGTATTTTATTCGCATAATCGAAACGGGAGATTTCTTAAGATCTTCGAAGTTATCTTTCATGAACATAAAAATTCCGGTATTGATTCGATTGTCAAAACCTTTTTCATCGTGAAGTAGTGTACCGCAATTTTCTTTGTCGATATGAATCAGCGTTACTATTTTTCCATTTTCTAATTGTAAAAAGATTTTTGAGTTTTTATCAAAGCAGTTTGCTTTTATAAAGTCTTTACTTTTTTGGATAAGCTGTAAATTTAAAGTTGGTAAACCATCAGTTTGTGCCAGAGCGAAGAAAACATAATCAAATGTTCCTCCAAAGTATTTTTCGCTAACCATGTATTCGTTGGTTACTTTGTAGCTGCCTATTGAGTCGGTTACATTTGTACTGTATTCACATGGTTTTTGTGCAAAGGCAGTAAAGGTTAATAAGAAAAAGGTTAGTGTAATTAGTTGTTTCATTTTTAAGTTATTTTTCTGCAAATTAAAACTATTTTGTTATCATTTTTATCGGTTGTAAAAAAACAATACAAATTTCCGCCATTTTTTATTTTCCATTTTTTTCGAATATTTTCCACCGTGTCCGGAAAGTTTCGTGTGGTGATATTGGCCTGCTGATTTACAAGTTCGGTTTTCATATCATTTTTGCTGTAAGGGATTACCTTTTCGATTTTAAAACGTCGCCCCGGAAAATCTATTAAAGCTTCGGAAGTATATAAATGCGAATGTTTGTGAAGTTTATCAATCTTAAAAATACTACTTACTTCATCGAATCCTCCTGATTTCATTATAGCCGAATTTGGCTCATAAATATATTTCTGAGGAAGGTTGTAAGAAGGTATAACGGTTTTATCGCCTAGAATAAATTCGAAAGTTTCTATTTTATCTTTTAGAATATTAGCCGTTTTTATTGTGATTTCACCAGCATAACGATTGTGGATCTCAAATAGTAATTCTTTTACCTCGTTTTCAAGTGCAATAATGTGAATGTTTTTGACAAATTGGAGTTCTGATAATCCGGCGGAAAGATCTAATAAGGGAGCCGTTTTCATTAAAACACAATCTGTTTTTTCAAAGTAAAAGGCGAGTAAATCGGGAACATTGGGTAAGCAGTCTTTCAGCATGAAAACCTTGCCTTTGGCATCATTCCTGCGGGATGGATCAATGTAAATCCAATCCCATTTTTGATCAGAGTGATTTAAAACAGAAGTAGAATCGCCGGCATAGAAAGTGCAATTTTCGACTTTTAGCTGTTCAAAATTATGTTTGACAATAGCCGATAAATCTTCGTTTATTTCGCAATGCGCTATTTTTTTGATTTTTTTGGAGAAATAATAATCGTCGACACCAAAACCTCCTGTAAGGTCAATTAGGCTTTCGCCCGAAATTAAAGAAGCCTTGTAAGCTGCCGTTTTTTCAGATGAAGTTTGTTCAACAGATATTTTACTGGGGTAAATAATGTTTTCTATCGCAAACCAGGTGGGCAGCTTGTCTTTTGCTTTTGATTTTGCTTCAATTTGATTCAAAATTACGATCCAGTCGATTTCAGGAAACGGATTTTTCTGAAGCGCTAATTTTGTAATTGGGACACCACTATTTTGAGTTATGAATTCCTGAATGTTTTGATTTAAAATAGCAGTATTCAATGTTAAATTCTTTCGGTTAATACAGAGACAATTTTGTTGTTAGGAAAAAATTCCTTTAAAATTACTTTCACCATAGTAAACACCGGAATAGCAATAATCATCCCGACAATTCCAAAAGTAATTCCGCTGATTAAAGTAACCAGGAATATTTCTAACGGGTGCGAATTTACGCTTTTTGATGAGATTATAGGCTGGCTGATGTTATTATCAATGGCTTGAACCAATAAAAACCCGATGATTACATAGATTGTTTTGGGAAGTATTTCGGATTGAAAATCACTTCCAATCATACTGATCATGGTTAAAATTCCCGCCAGTATAGTTCCTATAATTGGTCCTATATAAGGTATAACATTCAAAATGGCACATAAAAAAGCAATTACAAAGGCATTTTTATTTCCAAATATCATTAAAACAATTAAATACAGAATAAATACAACGGTTAATTGCAATAAGAGACCTATAAAATAGCGGGTCAGGAAATGGTTGATTTTAGTGATCGAATTTAAGATTTTGTCTTCATTGGTGTCAGGAAGAATTCTTCTTGCACTAACTTTAAAAGCATCCTGATCTTTGATAAAGAAAAAGGTAATAAAGAATACAGAAACCAGTCCCATTCCGATATTCGCCATGAAGCCTATAATTGAATTTAGAAAACCTGTAAAGTAGCTGAAATCGATTATCGATGTTATTTTAGATTCTTTTAAAACTTTATTTAAATCAAGATGTTGAATATTAAAGTAGGCTTCAATAGTTCGTTCTGTTTCCAGAAATTGCTGTTGCAGATTTTGAGTGTCCAGCAGCGATAGATTATTGGCTTGTGAAATGATTAACGGAACAAATAATAATATAAATCCAACTATGGCAAGTATGAATAAAACTAGCGCTGTGGAGGCTGCTAATGAATTACTGAACTTTAATTTATTTTTTAAAAATTGTATTAATGGATTTGCAATTAAACACAATAGCAACGAAATACACAGATAGACAATTACAGTCTGAATTTGATATAGAAAGTATAAAATAGCTACAATAACCAGGATTGTAGTTAAAGCTCTTAAAATTCCGTTTGAAATAATTTTCGATGTTATCATGATTCGGTTTTAGAGGATAAATATAGGAAAAAGCATTTTAAATTTATAGGGAAACAAAAAAAAGCGGGATGTTGCCATCCCGCTTTTCAATTTGTCTTTTATTCTTGTTTTTTGTTAGATTCCAAAAGCAGCTCTTGGACCTCCTGTAACAAATACAGCAGCCATTTTGCTTTTTTGTCCTTGTGAGAACATGTACATAGCATTGTCATCTACATAATCCATATAGTTCATTGTCATTTCAACAGGAGTTCCTGAACAAGTGCTATAGTGAGGATATGCAGGTACACCGTAGTTTGCTGTATTGTGAGTTGGAGTATCAGCAACTCCATCGCTTCCACAGGTAGCATCTCCCCAGATATGACGTAAGTTCATCCAGTGACCTACTTCGTGAGTTGCTGTTCTTCCTAAGTTGAACGGAGCATTAGCAGCACCTGATAAACCTAAATATTTCGAATCAATTACAACTCCGTCAGTAGCAGCAGCTCCTCCAGGAAATTGAGCATATCCTAAAATTCCTCCACCTATTGTGCAAGACCATAGATTAAGTTTAGTAGTTGGCGAAGTTGGTGCAATACCACCCTGAGCTGTTTTTTTCATGGCATCATTTGTTCCCCATGAAGTTTTGGTAGTCGATTTTCTAATTACCTGATCTAAAACAAATGTAATTCCTACATTCGCTTTTACACCTGCAAAAAGAGCCGGTACACTATTGTAATCTGAATTTAATGCATTGAAATCTTTGTTTAATACGTCAATTTGAGTTTGAATTTGTGCATTAGAAATGTTTTCAGCTGCAGTTCTGTAAAGAACATTCACTACGACCGGGATTTCAACCTTACCGTTTACGAGACGCTTTGTCAGGATCGCATTTTCAGTAAAAGCTTCAATTTCGTTCATTCTGATTGCTAAGGTAGGATCAGCTTTCAGTTGAGCTTCTAGAACTTCCTGGCTTGCGCATCCGCGATGTGCAATGGCATCAACTTTTGAATCTGTAGATTCTGATTGGTCGTTTTGACAAGAAAACAGCACTAATGCTGTGAATGCAGTAATAATGATTTTTTTCATAATAACTTGGGTTTTTGTTATAAAAAATTTGCTTTGGTTAATTATATTGCAATTTTATAACAAAATAATTATTGTAACAAAATAATTACAATATATTATTTGTGAGAATTTTACAATCCCTTGTATAATCTAGTTCTTACAAAAAAACAACTAAAATTATTAAGAAGTAAATTCGTACAATGTTGTTTTTGAGAATGTTATTATGTCGATTTTTGTTCTTTATGGAAGATTTTTGTGACAAATATTGCGGAGTGAAATTTTAGTACGTATTTATACGTAAGAATAACTGTTAAATTAATGGTAATTTTGGGTCTAATTAATCACGGAATTCCATCCGACTGTTGTTTTAGGTGTCAAAAAGTAATTCCTGGTGTTTATTCGTTTGAAGCAAATCCAGAAGAAACATCAAAAGGTGAAATCATGATAAGTTGTATACTTACTATTTAAAATGTGAAAAAGTTTAAAAAGAGGTAATCTCATAAAGCGCAATACTCGCCGCTTGCACAACATTCATACTGCTGTTTTTTCCAAACATATTTATGTGCACAATTTGGTCCGAAATTTTTAAAAGTTCTTCTGATATTCCATTGATTTCACTTCCAATTAAAAGTGCAATTTTTTGATTGTCAGGAAGTACTACTTCTTTTAGGGGTTTGCTATTGCTCGTGATTTCTAAAGCAATAACCTCAAAATTATTTTGAAGCAGGTAGCCAGCAAGGTCGGCTGTTTCCTCAATTATGGTATGGGCTACGTGAAGATGAGTGCTTCGAGAAGTTTTGTTGATTTTTCGGGGAGTCAACGGAATATCTTTTCCTAAAAAAATAATATTCTCCACCCCAAATGCCTCACTGATTCTAAAAAGAGAGCCAATATTCTGTTGAAAATAAATGTGATCGCAAACTAATGTTATCGGAAATGTTTTTCTTTCAAATTGATTTTCTTCGTGAGTAAGCTGCACTTTTTAAAATTTAATTGGTAAAAATATAATTGATAATGTTGGCACCCATTTTCAGGGCTTTATCTCTAACGGCGGCAGGGTCATTATGTACTTCAGGGTCTTCCCAGCCATCACCCAAGTCACATTCGTAAGTATATAATAGTACTAATTTGTTTTCTATAAAAATACCAAAGGCCTGCGCACGAGTCCCGTCGTGTTCGTGAATTTTGGGCAAACCATTCGGAAAGGGATACGGTTTTTGAAATATGGGATGGTTAGTCGGAATTTCGATTAAATTATTGTTCGGAAATATTTTTTTAATCTCTTTTCGAATGTATTGATCCATTCCGTAATTATCATCAATATGAAGAAAGCCGCCGCCATTTAAATAGTTTCTAAGATTGCTCACGTCGGCATCACTAAAAACAACATTTCCATGTCCCGTCATGTGAACGAACGGATAGGAGAGTAGATCCGGATTACTGGGCTCTACTGTTGAAGGCTTTGCTTTTATTCTGGTGTTTATATTGGCATTGCAAAACTTTATTAAATTAGGCAATGATGTTGGATTTGCATACCAATCACCACCACCACTATATTTTAGCAGTGCAATCTCCTGCGAAAAAGAAGAAACAGAAACCAATAGTAATAAGAGAAATATTTTTTTCATAGGATTGTATTTAGCTAGTCGTTTAACTTTTATTAAAAGTCTCCCTTGTCATTTCGACGAAGGAGAAATCTTCACGAGTAGCTCGACAAAGATTGGTGATTTTCTAGACAGAGTTTCTAACGGAGATTTCTCCTTCGTCGAAATGACAAAACTCGCGGATTATTAAACCTCATTAAAAAAAACAACACTATGACAAGCTACAATTGCAGCCGTTTCAGTTCGCAATCGCGTATTTCCTAAAGCAACAGGTTGAAAGTTATGTTCTAAAGCCAGTGCAATTTCTTTTTCAGAAAAATCTCCTTCAGGACCAATAAGCAGGGTAACATTTTCATTAGGTTTTAAAACCTCTTTTAAAGATTTTTTATCCGTTTCTTCACAGTGCGCTATTAATTGTAATCCTTCGTTTTTTTGTTTGATGAACTCCTTAAACGAAATTGCATCGTTCAGTTTTGGTAAATAGGTCTCATTGGATTGTTTCATGGCCGATAAGATAATCTTTTCAAAACGTTCCGGATTGATTACTTTTCGTTCCGAACGATCGCAAAAGACAGGTGTAATCTCCTGGATTCCTATTTCTGTCGCTTTTTCCAAAAACCATTCAAAACGATCATTCATTTTGGTTGGAGCAACCGCAAGATGCAGTTTGAATTTTGGAGCCGGTGATTTTGTGATCGAGAGCACCTCTACAATACATTTATTGTCTGAGGCTAAAGTAATCTCTGTTTCAAACAATAAGCCTGAACCATTTGTTACGTGTAAGATGTCGGAATCTTTTTTGCGTAAAACCTTTATGATATGACGGCTTTCTTCTTTATCAAAAGAAAAACGTTCTGTAGATTCATCAATATCAGGATTGTAAAATAATTGCATAATTAAAATTGGATTCGCGCTTTCGAAACTACTGCTGAAGTTTCAAAACGACTTGATAAATATTTTTGATAACCTACAATTCCTATCATTGCAGCATTGTCTGTAGTGTACTCAAATTTTGGAACGAAAGTTTTCCAACCGTATTTCTCTTCACTTTCTTTTAATCGGGTTCTGATGCCTGAATTGGCCGAAACTCCTCCGCCAATCGCAATTTGTTTGATTCCGGTTTCTTTTACCGCTAATTTCAATTTATCCATCAAAATTTCGATAATCGTATATTGAATAGAAGCGCAAATGTCATTCAGGTTTTCTTCAATAAAATTCGGATTCTCAAGTTTCTTCTTTTGAATGAAATATAAAATGGCCGTTTTTAGTCCTGAGAAACTAAAATCAAGTCCCGGTACTTTAGGTTTGGTAAACGCAAAAGCTTTTGGGTTTCCTAATTTTGCATATTTATCAATAAGCGGTCCGCCCGGATAAGGGAGTCCCAGAATCTTGGCGCTTTTGTCAAAAGCCTCACCAACAGCATCATCAGTAGTTTCTCCGATAATTTCCATATCAAAAAAACCATTTACCTTAACAATTTGAGTATGACCTCCACTAATGGTCAGAGCCAGAAAAGGAAACTCCGGTTTATCAAAACCTTCTTCGTCTATAAAATGTGCCAAAATATGCGCATGCATATGATTTACAGCAATTAATGGAATTTTTAAAGCTAAGGCTAACGATTTACTAAAAGAACTGCCCACTAATAAAGACCCCATTAGGCCCGGACCTTGTGTAAAAGCAATCGCTGTTAATTGATCTTTTTGTACATTTGCCTTACGAAGTGCGGCATCAATTACCGGAACAATATTTTGCTGGTGGGCTCTTGAAGCTAATTCAGGAACTACACCTCCATATTGATTGTGAATTAACTGATTGGCCACAACATTTGAGAGTACTTTGTCGTTATGTAGAACCGCGGCAGCAGTATCATCGCATGAACTTTCGATGGCAAGAATAAAAACCTCTGAATTTTGCATATAAAAGCACGAATTTTGAATTATATTTGACAAATCAAATATTTGATTTTCTTTTATTATAAGGAGAAGCCAAAATTAAAGAATTTTTATCAAAAACAGCCGTTCTTTGTCTGTTCAAAGTAAATTTAAAAGAAAACTAAAATAAAGCAGCTATCAGAAAAGTAAAGAAAATAATATCACGAACCCTAATTGGTTTAATTTTACTTTTGTTAGCACTTGCTATCATTCTGGCTTTGCCTGTCGTACAGACAAAAATTGCCAAGTATGTTACGGAATCGTTAAATACTGATTTTAAGACGGATATTAGTGTAGAAAAAGTAGCCATAAACATTTTTGGAGGTGTAAAACTCAAGAAGGTCCTGATTCGTGACCATCATAAGAAGACTTTAATCTATTCTGATATAATTACCACTGATATTCTTAGTATTAAAAGATTATTAGATGGTGATTTGCTTTTTGGAGATCTTCGATTGACGGGCATGATCTTTAATCTGAAAACCTATAAAAACGAGGACGAGAATAATATTAACAAGTTCATTAAATTGTTTGAAACGGGAAAAAAAACGCCTAAATCTGACAAGCATTTTTTGATGACAGCCAGAAACGCCTACATTTCCAAAGGTGCTTTTTCTGTTGTTGATGAGAATAAAACTACACCAAGATTTCTGGATTTTAAAAAACTAAACGCTTATATAAGTGATTTTAAGCTCTACGGACCGGATGTAAGCACCAATATTCATCGATTTTCGTTTTTGGATCATCGTGGTTTGTATGTGTCAAATTTTGCAGGTAAATTCGCTTATACTAAAAAACAGATCAAAGTTGAAAATTTAGCAATAAAAACGAAAAGATCTTCTATTTACGGAAAAGCGATTTTAAATTATAAAATAGAAGATTTCCTCCATTTTACCGATAAAGTAAAATTTGATGTGGCATTAGATTCCGCTTCTATTGCTTCAAACGATATCCGTTATTTTTATGATGGATTAGGAAAAAATCAGCATTTTAAAATTAAGACAAAAATAAAAGGAACATTGAATGATCTTAATTTAAGACGTCTTAGGTTGAGTGATACCAATGGTTCAAAGATTTTCGGAACAATTAACTTCAAAAATCTTTTAGGAAGCAAAACCCAAAAGTTTTCAATGGATGGTAAGTTTGAAAAACTGGTTTCGAGTTACGATAATCTGGTTGTTTTATTGCCGAATATTTTAGGTAAAAAACTTCCAAAAGAATTGCAGCGAATTGGCAGGTTTAATATCGTTGGTAAGGCAAAAGTCTCGACTACAGCTTTAGAAACCGATTTTAAGATGATTACCGATTTGGGGAACGGGCAGGTCGATTTGCACATGAACAATATCGATTTTATTGATAAAGCCTCGTATTCCGGAAATATAATTCTTGAAAATTTTAACATTGGCGCAGTACTTAATCGCAAGGATATTGGCAGAACGACTTTGAATGTAGATGTAGACGGAAAAGGTTTTACAGAGAAATACCTTAATACCATTATTAAAGGTGACATCTCAAAATTAGATTACAATAAATACACCTATAATAATATTGTTGTCAACGGGAATTTTAAATTACCCTATTATAAAGGTCAGGTTTCTATAAACGATCCGAATTTAAGCCTGATGTTTGACGGTATGGTCGACTTAAGTAAACGTGAAAATCGTTATGATTTTCATATTAACGTAGACAATGCCGATTTAAGAAAGCTTAAATTTGTCGATGATTCTATCTCACAGTTTAGGGGGGATGTTGTTGTAGAAGTGACCGGAAATTCGATAGAGAATTTACAAGGAGCTATCTCGATCAAAGATGCTGTTTATCAAAATCCTAAAGACACTTATGTTTTTGATGAGATTTCGGTTAATTCGAATTTTAATGCTGATAAACTCCGCACCATAACCATTAGTTCTAATGATGTGGTAAACGGAGAAATAGTGGGTAAATTTCAGTTTGCACAATTGGATAAACTGGTGATGAACTCGGTGGGAAGTTTATACACAAATTATAAACCTTACAAGGTAAAGAAAGGACAGTTTTTACGTTTCAACTTCCATGTTTACGACAAGATCGTTGAAATGTTGTATCCTGATATTAAGATTGATTCAAGTACTGTAGTTCGAGGGAAAATTGATTCGGATCTGCAAGAGTTTAAATTCAGGTTTAATTCTGAAAAGATTACAGCTGCAAAAAACACTTTCGATAATATTCGAATTAGCATCGATAATAAAAATACGCTTTACAATGCTTATGTAGAGTTAGACAGTATTAAAACACCTTATTATAAAATACGAGACTTTAACCTGATTAACGTTACTGCTAAAGATACACTGTTTGTAAGATCTGAATTTAAAGGTGGGGAAAAAGGAGAGGATTATTTTAACCTGGATCTCTATCATACCATTGATAAAAACAAAAACAACATCGTAGGGATTAAGAAATCTGAAATGAAATTTAAAGACTATTTATGGTATTTAAATGAAGATGCGGAAAAAGACAATCAGATTATTTTTGATCAGTATTTTAAAAATTTTAGTATTGAGAATATTGTATTGTCGCATGAGAATCAAAAAATAGATCTGAATGGAGTTATAAAAGGAAAGGATTATAAAGATCTGGTGCTGAATTTTGAAGATGTTGATATTAATAAGATTACACCATTAAATTCTAAGTTCGTTTTTAATGGTAATTTGAACGGAAACGTAAATTATAAGCAGAATAAAGACGTCTATCAGCCCACAGCGTCGATTATAATTGACCATCTCAACCTAAATAAAACAGATTTAGGAACGCTTAATTTTGATATAGCCGGAGATGAAAGCTTTAAGAAATTTACAATAAACTCTACTATTCAAAATGGGTTCACAGAGTCTTTTAAAGCAGAAGGAACTTTTGCGGTAGAGAACAAAGAGACCATGTTAGATTTAAGTTTAAAACTCGAAGGGTTTAATTTGGCTACTTTAGGAACCGTTGGAGGAGATGTCTTATCGAATGTTCGTGGATCGGTTTCTGGAAACGCAGCGGTGGTTGGGAATTTAAAAAAACCTGAAATTAACGGACGTTTATATGTGGAGAAGGCGGGAATGACCATTCCGTATTTAAATACCGATTACGAGTTAAGTGATCGTACCGTAATTGACTTAACTGATGAGAAATTTCTTTTCAGAAATAATCAGTTGACGGATACGAAATACGGAACAAAAGGTTTGCTGAACGGAAGTATCGAGCATCATAATTTTGGTGACTGGAAGCTGGATCTAACGATTACTTCTAAGCGATTGGTAGCGCTGGATACAAAAGACAGTGAAGATGCTGCCTATTTTGGTACCGCATTTATAAATGGTACCGCAAGTATTAAAGGTCCGACAGAAAGCCTATTTATTAAGGTAGATGCAAAATCAGAAAAGGGGACTCAGGTTAAGATTCCAATAAACAATGCACAAAGTGTTGGAGAAAGCAGCTGGATTCATTTTGTGACTCCTCAGGAAAAGTATAACCTGGCAAATGGAATCCTCGAAAAAACCAAGAACTATAACGGATTGGAACTGGAGTTTGATTTTGATATTACGCCTGATGCCGAAGTAGAAGTAATTCTGGATAGAAATTCCGGGCACGGGATGAAAGGAAAAGGATATGGTTCGTTATTGTTTAAAATTAACACACTGGGTAAATTTAATATGTGGGGAGATTTCCAGGCGTATGAAGGAACTTATAATTTTAAGTATGGCGGTTTAATTGATAAAAAATTCTCGGTTAAGAAAGGCGGGTCTATTATTTGGGAAGGAAACCCTATGAAAGCACAGCTGAATCTGGAAGCAGTTTATAAAACAACTGCAAATCCGGCCGTATTATTAGACAATACCTCTTCATTTAATAAAAAAGTACCGGTAGAGGTAGTAATTGGTTTACGTGGAGATTTGGCCAGTCCGGAGCCTAATTTTGATATACAGTTCCCTTCTGTTAGTAATGTTCTTAAATCAGAGATACAATATAAATTAGATGATAAAGATATTCGTCAGACACAGGCTTTGTATTTATTGTCGACAGGTTCATTTATGAGTACAGACGGATTTAGTCAGGGCGATTTGTCTGGAACATTAACCGAAACCGCTTCGAGTTTACTGGGAGGTATTATAAAATCGGATAATGATAAGGTGAATATCGACTTAAATTATATTTCAGCTGACAAAAGATTAGGTCAGGAAGCTGACGGGCAGTTTGTAGCGAACATATCTTCGCAGATCAATGAAAGGATTACAATCAATGGAAAACTTGGAGTTCCGGTTGGTGGCGTTAATGAGTCTGCCATTGTAGGAGATATTGAAATATTATATAGGGTAAATGAAGACGGATCAATGAATCTTCGTTTGTTCAATAAAGAAAATGATATTAATTATATAGGACAGGGAATTGGTTATACTCAGGGAGTTGGTATCTCGTATGAAGTAGACTTTGATACCTTTACCGAGCTGGTCAATAAACTGTTCAAGAACCATAAGCTGGAAAGAGCTATAAAAAACTCTTCAAATGATCTGCAGGATTCTAATCTAAATCCGGATTTTGTGAATTTCTCGAATAAAAAGAAGGAAGATAAGAACAAAAAGAAAGAAGAGAAAAAAGAGGAAGAACGAAAAGTTCCGCCACCTATAAATAATGAAGGATTGATTCCGGATAATGATTTTTAGGAAATTTGTTAAAAATACACTCATATGAAACCATTCGTTGCTGCGAATGGTTTTTTTGTGCTAAATTTATAGATTCGCTTATTTTTTGACAAAAGGAGAATACTCTGAAATTTTATAACACTTCATTTATGTATTGTTAATTTTAAACATTTAATTAAAATAAGGGACATTTATTATTGTAAATGAATTTTTAGTAATAGAAAAACTTATTAACGAAAACGTTTGAATTTAACATATTTTATTAATTTATTATAAACATAACCCAAGAAGTGGTGAATGTTTGCTAATTTTACACTTTAATACTTAAATAATGCCAAAAACAATAAAAAAAGTTGGTGTTCTAACATCGGGAGGTGACTCACCAGGAATGAATGCCGCAATACGATCAGTTGTTCGAACATGTGCTTATCATAATATAGAATGCATAGGAATTTATAGAGGGTATCAGGGAATGATTGAAGGAGACTTCAAAGAAATGGGACCCCGAAGCGTAAATAATATTGTAAACAAAGGTGGAACGATCCTAAAATCGGCTCGTTCAGTTGAGTTTAGAAGTCCGGAAGGTAGAAAAAAAGCGCACGAGAATCTTTTAAAAGCCGGAGTGGATGCTTTGGTTGTTATTGGAGGAGACGGAAGTTTTACCGGAGGATTAATTTTTAATTCAGAATATGGTTTTCCTGTAATGGGAATTCCGGGAACAATTGATAATGATATTTTCGGAACCAGTCATACCTTAGGTTATGATACAGCTCTGAATACTGTTGTAGATTGTATCGATAAGATTAGAGATACTGCAAGTTCGCATAACCGTCTGTTTTTTGTAGAGGTAATGGGAAGAGATGCAGGTCATATTGCCCTTAATGCCGGAATTGGAGCCGGTGCCGAAGAAATTCTTATTCCTGAAGAAGATTTAGGTTTAGACCGATTACTGGATTCTCTTCAAAAAAGTAAAGCTTCAGGAAAATCATCAAGTATAGTAGTTATTGCTGAAGGAGATAAAATTGGTAAAAACGTATTCGAATTAAAAGATTACGTTGAAGCCAACCTGCCTGAGTATGATGTTAGGGTATCTGTATTAGGACACATGCAGCGTGGCGGTTCTCCATCTTGTTTTGACCGTGTTTTAGCAAGCCGTTTAGGAGTAAAAGCGGTAGAATCTTTAATAGAAGGTAAATCAAATTATATGGTTGGTTTGCAGGCTGATAAAGTTGTTTTGACACCTCTTGAACAGGCAATTAAAGGGAAATCTGAAATTGACCGAGAATTGTTGAGAGTGTCCGATATCATGTCGACATAAAAAAAAGTTTAAAAAAGGAAAGAAGTTTATTGTGAGGAAATTAGACTTTGAATTAGTGTAATAAAAAACAAAAATTAAGTAAAATGTCAAAAGTAAAATTAGGAATAAACGGATTTGGACGTATCGGAAGAATCGTTTTTAGAGAAACTTTCAATAGAGATAATGTAGAAGTAGTAGCAATCAATGATTTGTTAGATGTAGATCACTTAGCTTACTTATTAAAATATGATTCAGTTCACGGACGTTTCAACGGAACTGTAGAAGTAAAAGAAGGAAAACTTTTCGTAAACGGAAGAAACATTCGTATTACTGCTGAAAGAAATCCTGCTGATTTAAAATGGAACGAGGTTGATGTAGATGTGGTTGCTGAGTGTACAGGTATCTTTACTACTATCGAAACTGCAAACGAACACATCAAAGGTGGTGCAAAAAAAGTAATCATCTCGGCTCCGTCTGCTGATGCTCCAATGTTTGTAATGGGAGTAAACCATGAAACAGCAAAAGCTACAGATTTAGTAGTTTCTAATGCTTCTTGTACAACAAACTGTTTAGCTCCTTTAGCTAAAGTAATTCACGATAATTTCGAAATTGTTGAAGGTTTAATGACGACTGTTCACGCAACAACTTCAACTCAAATGACAGCTGATGGTCCTTCAAGAAAAGACTGGAGAGGTGGACGTGCTGCAAGCATCAACATCATTCCTTCTTCAACAGGAGCTGCTAAAGCGGTTGGAAAAGTAATTCCTGCTTTGAATGGAAAATTAACAGGAATGTCTTTCCGCGTCCCTACTGCTGACGTTTCTGTAGTAGATTTAACAGTAAAAGTAGCGAAAGAAACTTCATACGAAGAAATTATGGCTGTTTTGAAAAATGCTTCTGAAACTACAATGAAAGGTATCTTAGGATATACAGAAGATGCAGTTGTTTCTCAGGATTTTATTTCTGACAAAAGAACTTCAGTTGTAGATGCAGGTGCTGGAATCGGTTTAAATTCAACTTTCTTTAAATTAGTATCCTGGTATGATAATGAGTACGGATATTCAAGTAAATTGATTGATTTATCTGTGCATATCGCAGGTTTAAAATAATAATATATATTTTTGCAAAATCCCGTTATTGTATAGTAATGGGATTTTCTTATTTTGTTACTTCTTTAATTAATTTAAAAGCATACTTTTTATTTAGCTAAAGAAAAACCTAATCCAAAAACTAAATAAAATGAAATTAATAGTTGATAGTGGATCTACTAAAGCCGATTGGATTGCAATTGATGATAATGGAAAAGTATTATTCACCACACAAACTTTAGGATTAAATCCTGAAATTCTTGACGGTCCGGAAATAATCGAAAGATTAAACGATCGTTTTGATATTCTGCAAAATAAAAAAAATGCCACACATTTGTTCTTTTACGGAGCAGGTTGTGGAACAGATAGAATGAAAACTGAGCTTTCGCAAATATTTCAACAATATTTTGAGAATGCAATTGTTGAAGTTCAGGAAGATACTTACGCTGCTGTATATGCGACTACTCCAAAAGGAGAAGCTGCAATTGTAAGCATACTTGGAACAGGTTCTAATTGTAGCTTTTTTGATGGAAAAGTATTGCATCAAAAAGTACAGTCACTAGGGTTTATCGCAATGGATGATTGTAGTGGAAATGTTTTTGGAAAAGAATTAATCAGAAAGTACTATTTCAATAAAATGCCTAAAGAACTGGCTGTTGAATTTGAGAAAGAGTATAATTTAGATCCTGATTTTATCAAGAATAAATTGTACAAAGAACCAAATCCAAATGCTTATTTAGCAACTTTTGCAAAGTTCCTGATCAAACATAAAGACACGGAGTTTTGTAGAAAGATCATCTTCAAAGGCATGAAATCTTTCGTTAAAAATTACATCAAGCAATTTGATAATTGCAAAGAAGTTCCCGTTCATTTTGTAGGTTCTATAGCTTTTTATCTAAAAGAGGAGTTACAGGAAACTTTTGATAAGTACGAACTTCAATTGGGTAATGTTTTAAGAAGACCTATTGATGGATTAATTGCTTACCACGTTGCAAATCAATAAATAGAATTAAAATATGGAAATTGCTATTATAGCTCACGATGGAAAAAAGGCAGACATGGTTCAGTTTTTGAATAAAAATAAGACTTTGCTGCTTCAGGAAAACATTAAACTAATTGCAACAGGAACCACAGGAAGTAAAGCCGTTAATGCTGGTTTTAAGGTAAAAAGAATGCTTTCCGGACCAATGGGAGGTGATGCGCAAATTGCTGCAAGAGTAGCCGAGGGGAAGACAAAAATGGTTTTTTTCTTTAAAGATCCTCTGGCAAGTCATGCTCATGAAGTCGATATTAATATGTTAATTCGTGTTTGTGATGTACATAATGTGCCCTTGGCAACAAATGAGGCTTCGGCGCAGTTGTTGCTAAATGCTGTCGCGTTGCAATTATAGAATTTCTATTTTTAGATATAAAAAAAAACCATTACGAGCTCGTAATGGTTTTTTTGTTTCAGGTTTTGCTCAAAGTGTCAAACTTGAAACTTGAAACTTGGAATTTCAAACAATTCTTACTGCACCGCAATTATCGAAATCTCTACGTTTACATTTTTTGGCAAGCAGGCAACCTGAACGGTTTCACGTGCAGGAGCTATTTTTTCGTTAAAATAGGAACCGTAAACAGTGTTTATTGCTCCAAAATTATTCATATCCATAATGAAGATGGTTGCTTTAACCACATTTTCAAAAGACATATCGGCAGCTTCCAAAATTGCTGCAATATTTTCCATTACTTGTTTCGTTTCATCATTGATGTTGTCCGTAATAAGTTCGCCAGAAGCTGGATTGATGGCAATCTGACCTGATGCATAAAGTGTGTTTCCTGATAATACGGCCTGGTTGTAAGGACCAATTGGAGCTGGTGCTTTTTCAGTAAAGATGATTTTTTTCATAATAAATTATTTTTGTTCGATCGTTTATCGATTTGAAGTACTACGTTTGTTCCATTTGATGTCGCTCAACATTCCGGATTTAATTCCAATAAAGAAATTCCAGTTTGAGTTTGGACCAATAGGAGTCCAGTTAAATGCCATTCTCCAGCTTAATAAATCTCTTTCAAAACGAAACTGTGTAAAAGTAACTCCTTTTTGTACAAAATCGTAACCAGTAGAAACTCCGCCCTTCCATTTAGGAGTAATATCCATATTGGCGGATATCATGATAGAGTTTCCGGTAATTTTATTTTCTCTGGCAGCATTTGAATAGGTTAGGGAATATGCCATAGTCATATCCCATGGAAGTTTAGAACTGAAAAATTCACTTATAACATCTTTATCATCATCCTTTTCGTTAGCAAACTGACTGTTTCGGGGATCATTTAAGTCCGTATTTGTTCCGAATAAATCATCATTACGACCTCCATTTCGCTGACTCTGCGTATTCTTTTCTTCTTTTGTTCCTTTATTTGAAAACGAATAGTTTAAAGTAACATTGGCACTGGTTAATCGAAACAAACTTCCACCATTGTCAATATTGAAGACATTCATAACATGACCTGAATTGTCAATTGCATACGGATTTAAAACAGCTCCAAAATTGACATTCATTTTATTGTCTAAAAGCTGTGTTCCACCGCTTACGATTACCGGTTGCCAGGCTAAAGTTTCTTTTCCGTCAGCATTAAAATTATAGCTGGTGCTAAAGTTTAAATTGTTTAATAACATGATCTTTTTCGGCTCTGTCTTTGTGCTGTCGCGATCTCTTACTTTGGCCTCAAAAGTATTGCTTAAAGCAAAGGATACAATATTGGCGTTGCTGTTCCCTGGAGCGCCAAAAATACCTTCGTCAAATCTGGAGTAAGTATTAATCTTTCCGGTTGCATCAACGGTATAATTGTCATAATACTGATTAAAACTAGGAGTGTACGAATAGGTTATGTTTGGTCTCATGACATGACGTACAGACTGTATTTTTTTGTCTTCTCCAAAATTGAAAGTACCGTAAATTGTAGTTCCTAAATTAGTGCTGAAATTATAGGTTCTAAAAGCATCAAAACCGTTTATAGTAGAAGTTATGGCTTGTCCTTTGGTAGCATCATAATTTTTGTTAATGGTTTTGGTTACCCAGGTTTCCTGATAATTGGTAGAGGCTCCCGCACTAAAATACTTAAACAGTTTGAAGTTGGTACTAATAGGAATAGTGTGCTGCATTCCTATTTTGGCATCTCTGAACATTTGTGGTTTGAAAAATAAAGAGTCTGTTGTTGAGATACTGTTTTTACCGCTTAAGTTATATTGTAAATTGATATTTTTTATGAATCCTTTTTTGACACCGTCCTTTCCAACAAATGGATACACACGGTCCACGCTGGCTTGTAACGTTGGTAATGTCATATCAATTTTTTCCGTTTGTGTGTTTTGCGAGTGTGTTGCGGTTAACGAGATACGCGCCTGAGGTATCGTATTGAATGTTTTGTTATACGAGATGGATGAATTTAAAGTGTTATTTAAATTTGATCCTGTGTTCGCCTGATTGATAGATCGTTTAAAATATTTACTACTACCCATGTTAACAGAGGCAGAAAAGGTTGAATTAGGGTTTGCTTTCGTGTCTTTTGAATGCGACCACTGAATGTTGTAGATTTTTTCTTTTGAGTAATCAGGATAACCGCGTTCGCTGTTTATTAAATTTTCATAACGGATATTAAGGTTTCCTCTATACTTATATTTTGTAGCGTATGCCGACTCAAAACGCATTGCGTAACTACCATTGGTATAATAATCACCTAAAACGGTCAGGTCATAATTATCGCTTAATGCAAAGTAATAACCTCCATTCTGTAAAGAGAATCCTCTTGTGTTAGAGTCGTTGTAGCTTGGTAAAATAATACCCGAAACACTCTTTTCCTGACTCATCGGGAAATAGGCAAAAGGCAATGCCAAAGGAGTAGGTACATCGGCAATAACCATATTGGTCAAACCGGTGATTACTTTTTTACCCGGAATAAATTTTACTTTATTGGTTTGAAAGTAGTATTCAGGATTGTCAATGTCCTTTGCAGTTGTAAAACGGGCACCACGCAAAAAGTAAACCGAGTCGTTTTCTTTTTTGGTAACCGCTGCTTTAATTTTAAATTCTCCCTGTTCGGTTCTGGAATTGTAGATTAAAGCTTTTTTTGTTTTAAAGTTAAATCGAATAGAATCCGGCTGAACTTCGCTTGCCCCTTGTTTGAAGTTTGGATATTGTGTCAAAACACCTGCGGAATCTCGTATACGTCCGGCATAAACTTCTTCCTTTTCCATGTTTAAAACAATGATTCCCGATTTTAGTTCTACATCTTTGTAGTAGAGTTCGGCTTCATTATATAAGGTAAGAGTTTTTGCTTTTTTGTCATATTTAGCGTAATCTTTAGCCTTATATTTGGTAACGGCGTCCAGAAAATTCTTTTTGGCTTTAACAGTATCCAGTTTTATAGTGTCTGATACAGCGGCTTCAGGTTTGCTTGCTGCAATAGTTTTGGGTTTATCTGTTTGTTTTACAGTAGGTAAAGACTTTTTTTTGTTTTTTATCTCTTGCGAATATAAATTACCACATCCTAAAGTTAGGAAAAATGATAATAAAACGATATTAAATAAGTTTGTATGCAAAGGTTTAAATGCTATTTTTGTAAAATTATGGCTTGTTTTTTGACATGTCAAACTTACATATAATTTTTTGTCAAAAATAATCAATTGTAAAAATTATAGCTGTTGCGTTTTATTAAAATTAACTTTTAGATTTATGAATAGATTTAACAAAATTAAAGTAATATTTACTTTTTTTCTAACGATATTGTCTTTTTGTGCTTATAGCCAGGCAAATGTTTTTAAGGTAACACTTGATGCTGGACATGGTGATCACGACTTTGGGGCTGTTTACAGCGGACGAATTGAAAAAAATATTGCTTTAGCGATTGTGTTAAAAGTTGGTAAAATTTTAGAAGGAAGTCCTAATGTTAATGTGATCTATACGCGTAAAACAGATGTTTTTATCGATTTGGTCGAAAGAGCAAACATTGCAAACAGAGCAAATTCGAATATTTTTGTCTCAATACACTGTAATGCAAACAAAAATACGGCTGCAGATGGAACCGAGACCTATGTAATGGGTTTAAGTAAAGTAGCATCGAATCTTGAAGCTGCGAAAAAAGAGAACTCTGTAATTACTTTGGAGAAAGATTATAAACGTAAATACGAAGGTTACGACCCAAATTCACCTGAATCTATGATCGGGATGACTTTAATGCAGGAAGAATATTTAGACAACAGTATTTCGCTGGCCAGTAAAATTGAAGACAACTTTGATAAACTTGGAAAAAAATTGAGACAGGGAGGTGTAAAGCAAGCTCCTTTTATGGTACTTCACAAAGCCTATATGCCTAGAGTTTTAGTTGAAACAGGATTTGTATCGAATCCGACAGAAGGGAATATTCTAAATTCAGAAGAAGGACAAAATGATATTGCAAAAGCTATTGCCGAAGCGATTTTAAGTTACAAAAGTGAATATTTTGGTTCAGGAACTCCTGAGATAATTGAGGCAAGGCCGGCAAGGGATACTTCTACTCCGGTAAAAGCGAAAGAGATTGAAACAGCTGCGGCAGTCAAAAATGCTCCAAAAGGAACATTCTTTAAAGTACAGCTTATCGCAAGTATTAAAAAAACACCACTAGAGCCTAAAAACTTTAAAGGGCTTAAAAACGTAACAATGTTGTTCGAAAATAATATTTACAAATATTTCTATCAGGAAACTTCAAGTTATGATGCCGCCAAAAAATATTTGGAAGAAGCTAAAGATAAAGGATATGGAGCTGCTTTTTTGATTGCAACCAAAGATGGAGAAAAGATCAGTATTCAAGACGCCATTAAATAATAGCTTCTAGTTCGAATATTTATATTAATTTTGTACAAACACTAAGAATTTTGAAACTAACAAGAGAAATTAAAACGGCTATTTTAGTCATCGCGTCAATTTTATTATTTATTTGGGGCTACAGTTTTTTAAAAGGCAAAGACCTTTTTACAAATTATAAAACATTATATGTAGAATATGATAATGTTGAGGATTTGTCAGCATCAGCTCCCGTTACCATAAACGGACTTATTATTGGTAAAGTAACTAAAATCACAATCAATGAAGTAACAGGGAAATTATTAGTTGAACTTCAATTAAAAACTGATTTTCCAATTTCTAAAACAAGTCAGGCATCTTTATATTCACCAAGTTTAATTGGTGGAAAACAGATCAAAATTATTCCTAATCTAACAGACAAAGATCCGGCGGTTGACGGACAGACTTTAACGCCTGTTGTGGAATTAGGACTGAAAGAATCTTTAGGTGGGAAAATTGAGCCAATTCAGGTTAAGTTAGAGAAAATGTTGGTTAACATTGATAATCTGGTTTCCGGATTGAACAATGTTTTAGATAAAAAAGGACAAGAAGATCTGAAGAAAACTTTGGCGGAATTGAGTCAGACTATGGAGCAGTTTCATAAAGCTTCCGGAAGTATTAACACTATCTTAGATACGAATAAAGGACAGATTAACGGAGTTGTAACCAACTTTAATAAAATGTCAAGTAACTTCAATAAAATATCAGATTCTTTAAACAAAGCAGATCTAGGTAAAACAGTTAGAAACCTAAATCAAACTTTAGCTAAAGTTGACGGACTTATGAGTAACTTAAACTCAGGAAAAGGTACTGCAGGTAAATTGTTAAATGATGACGCTTTGTATACTAATTTAGCAAAGACTTCAAAAGAGCTTGAATTGTTGTTGCAGGACGTTCGCCTTTACCCGACACGTTACGTAAACGTTTCTCTTTTCGGAAAGAAAAATAAACCTTATGTAGCACCAACAGAAGAAACTAACCCAAGTACTAAAAATTAATTAGAATGAGTTATTTAGATAATATTTTGTTCGCCATACTTCTTATAATTGGTTTCGGTTTTTTTGCATCGAGCGTAAAAAAAATCATCCGAAATATTAATCTGGGAGTAGATGTAAATCGAAAAGATAATTCTAAAGCACGTTGGAAAAACATGGCATTGATTGCTCTTGGGCAATCAAAAATGGTGAGACGCCCAGTAGCTGGAATACTTCATATTTTTGTTTACGTTGGTTTTATAGTTATTAATATCGAATTACTTGAGATTATTATTGACGGGTTGTTTGGAACACATAGAATTTTTGCGCCTTATTTAGGAGTAGTATATGATGTTTTAATAGCCTCATTTGAGATATTAGCAATACTTGTAATTTTCGCTGTTACCGTTTTTTGGATTAGAAGAAATGTAATTCGATTAAAACGTTTCATCAATCCTGATTTAAATGGTTTTCCTAAAAATGATGCCAATTACATTTTGTATTTCGAAACGGTTTTGATGATGTTGTTTTTGTTAATGAACGCTTCCGATCTGCATTTGCAGAATGTTCCGGACGCTGTTTTTCATAAAGCAGGCAGCTTTCCAATCAGTCAGTTTATTGCTCCAATCTTTAATGGAATGTCGAATGAATTGGTGGTGCTATTATTTGAAGTCTTTTGGTGGCTGCATATAGCAGGTATTTTGGTTTTTATGAACTATTTGTACTTCTCCAAACATTTACACATTCTTTTGGCGTTCCCGAATACCTATTTTGCCAACCTAAACCCGGAAGGGCAGTTTGATAATCTGGAATCGGTTACCAAAGAAGTAAAGTTAATGATGGATCCAAACGCAGATCCGTTTGCGGCTGCTCCTGTTGATGAAAATGCTGCTCCGGCAAAATTTGGAGCAAGTGATGTTCAGGATTTAAACTGGGTACAGCTTTTAAATGCTTATACCTGTACAGAGTGTGGTCGTTGTACGTCGTCATGTCCGGCAAATCAAACAGGTAAAAAATTGTCTCCTCGTAAAATTATGATGGATACAAGAGACCGTTTACAGGAAGTAGGTAAAAATATAGATGCCAATAAAGGTGTTTTTGTTCCGGATAATAAAACATTACTAAATGATTATATTACTCCTGAAGAATTGTGGGCTTGCACCTCTTGTAATGCCTGTGTAGAAGAATGTCCTGTAAATATAAGCCCGTTGTCTATTATTATGGACATGCGCCGTTATTTAGTGATGGAACAAAGCGCTGCTCCGATGTCATTGAATGCCATGATGACCAATATAGAAAACAACGGTGCTCCTTGGCAATACAGTCAACAGGATCGTTTAAATTGGAAAAACGAAAATTAAAAAAAAAGTTTAATTGGTTATTTGTTTAGCCGTTTAATCGATTTCAATAAAATAGTAAGGTTTTTTAGTAAGGTTATGGCAAAGAGTGCGATAAACCAAATAAACGATAAACCGATTTAACAATATAAGAAGATGTCAGAAAGTTTAGTAGTGCCAACAATGGCTGAAATGCTAGCCCAGGGAACACAACCGGAAGTTTTATTTTGGGTTGGTTGCGCAGGGAGTTTTGATGATAGAGCAAAGAAAATTACAAAAGCATTTGTGCGAATTTTAAATCGTACCAATGTTTCGTTTGCAGTTTTGGGTACCGAAGAAAGTTGTACCGGAGATCCTGCAAAACGTGCTGGAAATGAGTTTTTGTTTCAGATGCAAGCCATGATGAATATCGAGGTGCTTAATGCGTATGAAGCCAAAAAAATCGTTACCGCTTGTCCGCATTGTTTTAATACTTTAAAAAATGAATATCCGGAATTAGGAGGTCAGTACGATGTTATTCATCATACAGAGTTTTTAAAGTCATTGATTGATGATGGCAGACTAACCGTTGAAGGTGGTCAGTTTAAAGGGAAGAAAATCACTTTTCATGACCCTTGTTATTTAGGAAGAGCTAATAAAGTATATGAAGCGCCTAGAGACTTAATTCAGAAACTGGATGTTGAGTTAGTTGAAATGAAACGCTCAAAAGCAAATGGATTATGTTGTGGAGCTGGTGGAGCGCAAATGTTTAAAGATGCTGAGCCGGGAAATAAAGAAGTAAACGTTTTGCGTACGGAAGATGCTTTGGAAGTAAAACCGGATATTATTGCAGCCGGATGTCCGTTTTGCAATACGATGTTAACCGATGGTATTAAACATCAGGAGAAAGAAGGGCAAGTGAAGGTAATGGATATTGCTGAGTTAATTGCTAATGCGCAGGATCTTTAATTGAGGCTCAAAGTAGCAAAGGTCCAAAGGGACAAAGGTTGGAAACCTGAAACCTGAAACAAAACAAACTTAAAGAAAAAATTAAAATGTATATACCTTTTGAAAATTTACCTGGTGAGTCCAGAATCTGGATTTATCAATCAAACAGAAAGTTTTCTGAGGAAGAATTTTCTGAAATAGAAACTGACCTGAAAACTTTTGTAGAGGGATGGGCAGCACACGGAACAAGTCTGGAAGCTTCGTACCAATTAAAATACAACCGATTTATTATTTTGGCTGTAAATCAGGAAGTACAGGCAGCAACAGGTTGTTCAATCGATAGTTCGGTCGAGTTTATCCAGAGCTTAGAAAAAAAATACAACGTTGATTTGTTAGACAAAATGAACGTGACTTTTAAGCTGGGTGAACATATTGCACACAAACCTTTAATCGATTTCAAGAAAATGGTTAAGGATAAATCAGTATCTGAGAATACGATCGTATTTAATAATCTGGTAAATAATATTGAAGAATTTAATGAATCATGGGAAGTTCCTGCAGCCGACAGTTGGCATAGCAGATTTTTCTAGGAAATATTCAAAATAAAGAAAAGGCATAAAATTTAGGTTTTGTGCCTTTTCTGTTTTTAGTTGATTGTAAATAAACTGCTCATTGTTCTAAACCCGATAGGTTTTTAAAACCTGTCGGGTTTGAATATATTAAGCCAATTGTAGAAAGTTTGGTAATGGGATTTTTGAAAATAAAAAGCTTTTAATGATGGGAAATTTTGATGCTTGTTATCGATGGATGAAAGTTAGAGATGGAAGATTGTATTTGGGTTTTGTTGCTTTAGATGTTAGAAAGAATGAAGTTGGGAATGAAATCATAGAAAATTATTCCGGAGAGGGATTTTGTAATAATTCTTTAGATGTTGAGGAACAAGGTTGGGCTACATGGAAAATTGGTTTGATTGAGGGGTTACAGTTTGCACTGTCTCATAGTTCTGATTTTTGGATAATTAAAATCAATTGGTTAAGTGGAAAGCCTTTTATGGATACTAATCCGACCATTATCGGTTATACCGCTATTTTGGCTTTTATAGAGCAATCAGGTGTTTTAATTGATGAGCAAATAATTAAGGAGATTGAAGAGTTCGTTTATTCTAGCTGGTATGATGGTAATGAGAATAAAGTTCCAAATTTTTGTAAATTGACTTTTGGTTAGAGGAGTTTTTAAAACCTGTCCGGTTTAAAACCGAAAAAGTAAGAAGTCTATTATTCACAAAAATCTAACATTTTAAAAGAACAATTAAAAGCTATTTTTAAGTACTTTCGTAGTTACTAAATTTAATACATGAAAATAGCAATAGTTTGTTATCCGACATTTGGAGGTAGTGGTGTAGTTGCTACAGAATTAGGCCTTGAATTAGCCAGACGCGGACACGAAATCCATTTTATTACCTACAGTCAGCCGGTTCGGTTGGCGCTTTTAAATCCTAATGTTCATTATCACGAAGTAAACGTTCCTGAATATCCTCTTTTCCATTATCAGCCTTACGAATTGGCGCTGTCAAGCAAATTGGTTGATATGGTAAAATTATATAAAATAGAAGTGCTTCATGTGCATTATGCTATCCCTCACGCGTATGCGGGTTATATGGCGAAGCAAATGCTGAAAAATGAAGGAATTAATCTTCCAATGATAACGACACTTCATGGAACAGATATTACTTTGGTTGGAAATCATCCATTTTATAAACCAGCCGTGACATTCAGCATCAACAAATCCGACTATGTGACTTCGGTTTCCCAAAGTTTGAAAGACGATACTTTGAAATTATTCAATATCAAGAATAAGATTAAAGTAATTCCGAATTTTATAGAACTGGATAAGATTAAAAAAGACCCGCAGGCTCCTTGTCATCGTTATGTTATGGCTAAAGAAGATGAGCGTATTATTACGCATATTAGTAACTTTAGAAAAGTGAAGCGAATTCCGGATATTATTAAGATTTTCTATAATATTCAAAAGGAAATTCCATCTAAGCTGATGATGGTTGGTGATGGTCCTGAGAAAGAAAAAGCAGAGGTCTTATGTATGGAACTTGGAATTTACGATAAAGTAATTTTCTTTGGAAACAGTAATGAGATTGATAAAATTTTGTGTTTTACTGATTTGTTCCTGCTTCCATCAGAAACGGAAAGTTTTGGTTTGGCAGCTTTAGAAGCGATGTCCAGCGGAGTTCCGGTAATTTCGAGTAATTCGGGAGGTTTGCCGGAAGTTAATTTTGACGGATTTTCAGGATATTTGAGTAATGTTGGTAATGTTGAAGAAATGGCCGCCAATGCAATCAAAATACTAAAAGATGATGACGTTTTAAATCAGTTTAAGGCAAATGCACTAGAAGTTGCCAAAAAATTTGATATCAAAACGATATTGCCTCAATATGAAGCCTTGTATCAAAAAGCAATTAATGATTATAAACACGAAAAACATTAATCTTATAAATTAGCGTAAATGAAAAAAGTAATTTCGGTCCTGGTAATTTTAGTTTTGGTTTCTTGTGGAGTCAAAAAAACATCAGAAGGAACTTCGAAAGTTTTGTATGAGGTGCTGACGGAGCAATCTGACGGTGGTGGGAATATTAAATTTTTTGAAATTTTGACGGAACCAAACGAAATCAAAATGTTGGAAAATGACCCTCATTTGAAAGCAAAAATGAAGCAGGATGATATTGGTAACTCCAATTATGTGATCTTGAATATGGGAGAAAAGAATACGGGAGGCTATTCTATAGGTATTGAAAAAGTAGAAGAAACGGATAAAAATATCATCATAACTGTTAAAGAAAATAATCCGACTGCAGATGCAATGGTGATGCAGGTTATTACGTACCCGTATACCGTAATCAAAGTGCACTCAAAAAAAGAGATTATTGTGAAGTAATTTTTGAGTTATGAGTTATGGGGTGTCAGGCTGAGAGGACTTGAAGTCTTTACGCCTGAGTAATAACAATATCTTTAAACTTTAAGGCATAAAAAAAAACCTGTCGAATCAAACGACAGGTTTTTTTGTAACTATTTTTTAGTTTTATTTAGAATCTGAATTTTACACCTAAACCAACGTCAAATCCAAAATTGTCATCGTCATAATATCCCGAACCAATTTCAGGTCTTGCGTCTAATGACAAGGTAATTGGTGCTTCTTTAAATCGGTATTCGATACCAATATCTCCAGCCGCAAAAACATACGTTCCGTTATCTTTGTATTTGTTGTTGTTCGTGTAATAGTCGTGGTTCCAGGTAGCAAGACCCCCACCAACACCAGCATACCAGTTAAATCCTCCATCAATATTCCAAACCCATTGGTAAAGAGCTACTCCTTTGATCGCATCAACATCACTGCTGTTTCTCCAGCCTAAATCAAACTCCAGTCTGTTCTTTTGGTTTAATCCTAACTGATAAGATACTTCTCCGCCAAAACCGTTATTATCTCCTAAACGGATACCCAAGGCATGTTTTGAAATTTCTTGTGATTGTGCCGTAAATGCTAAACCTAATAGCATAATGGCAGATAAAATGATTCTTTTCATAAAAATGGTTATTAATTTACGTCAAATGTAAGGTGTGCTATAATTTTCAAACGTATAGGATTATTGAAAATTGTTATATAATTCACATTTCCGCAGAGAACCAGTATGAAGTGTAAAGTAGTTTTATCTGCTATAGGCTACCTGTTTAAGGGTTATTTGTTTAGAATAATAGAAGAAATTAACTGAGAACTTAGAATGTCTTCCATTTCAAAAAGATTTTCTTCTTCGGTAAAATTACTTTCGGCATAAGAGTATAATTTCCATCGTTTTTTATGGTATTCTAGTGCAGTAAGATTTTCGACCCAGTCCCCAGAATTTAGGTATAAAGTAGATCCGTGTTTGTTTTCTTTAGTAATGATTTTCGGTTCGTGAATGTGTCCGCAAATTACGTAGTCGTATTTTTTTTCAATGGCCAGATCGGTAGCTGTGGTTTCGAAATCAGAGATAAACTTTACCGCTTTTTTGACACTTGCCTTTATTTTTTTTGAAAAGGAGTAAGGCTCACGTCCCAATTTGGCTAGACACCAGTTGGCAAATCGATTGGTTAGAATCAGATAATCGTAGCCTAGTCCCCCTAATTTAGCAATCCATTTAGAGTGTTGTACAGAGGCATCAAAAACGTCTCCGTGAAAAATCCATGCTTTTTTATCGTCTAATTCCAGCACTAACTTATCGACCAGGGCAAAATTACCCATATTCATATCGCTAAATTTTCGAAGAATTTCGTCGTGATTTCCGGTAATGTAATACACTTTTGTTCCCTTAGAAGCCATGCCAATGATGCGCTGAATGACTCTTAAGTGCGCTTTTGGAAAGTAGGATTTTCTAAATTGCCAGGCGTCAATAATGTCACCATTCAGGACTAATGTTTTGGGTTTAATACTTGATAGGTAGTTGTTTAGTTCTTTAGCGTGACTTCCGTAAGTTCCCAAATGGACATCTGATATAATGACCAATTCGACATTTCGTTTTTTCAATTTTTCTTTTTTTGAAGTTTAACAAATGAAAGAAACTTCTGCGGGATAAATTTTATCAAAAGGTTACCAATTTGGCTACAATTTTAATAAATTGTGATTTTTAATGGCTGCAACCTTTGCTTAATAATACCAATTTTAAATTTTTTAATTTAATTCATAAAACTTACATTTGCTCAAAACAAATTACAATGGCAGGAAATAGCTACGGCACCCTATATAAAGTTACAACATTTGGAGAATCTCATGGTGAAGCTTTAGGCGGAATTATAGATGGTTGTCCATCTGGAATTGAACTTGATTTAGATGCAATTGAAGTTGAAATGTCCCGAAGAAAACCGGGGCAGTCAGCAATTGTAACACAACGTAAAGAGCCGGATGCGGTTCAGTTTTTATCAGGTATTTTTGAAGGTAAAACGACAGGAACTCCTATTGGTTTTATTATTCCGAATACCAATCAAAAATCGGATGATTACTCCCATATAAAAGACAATTACAGACCCAGTCATGCCGATTATGTGTACGACCAGAAATACGGTTTTCGTGACTATCGTGGTGGCGGTAGAAGTTCTGCAAGAGAAACAGCAAGCAGAGTTGTGGCGGGTGCGATAGCTAAGCAAATGCTTCCGGAAATAAAAATTAATGCCTATGTTTCTTCGGTTGGTCCAATTCATTTGGATACGCCGTATCAGGATTTGGACTTTTCTAAAATAGAAAGTAATCCTGTTCGTTGTCCGGATGAAAAATCGGCTGCGATTATGGAAGAATATATTCGTGATATCCGCAAACAGGGGGATACCGTTGGAGGTGTGGTTTCATGTGTCATTCAAAATGTTCCGGTAGGTTTAGGAGAACCGGTTTTTGATAAATTACATGCTGAATTAGGAAAAGCAATGCTTTCGATCAATGCGGTAAAAGGTTTTGAATACGGCAGCGGATTTTCGGGTTCTGAAATGAAAGGAAGTGAACATAACGATTTATACAACCCTGACGGAACAACAAAAACAAATCTTTCAGGAGGAATTCAGGGCGGAATCAGTAACGGGATGGATATTTATTTCAGAGTAGCCTTTAAACCTGTTGCGACTATCATGCAGACTCAGGATTCGTTAGATAACAAAGGAAATATTACGCCAATGACGGGTAAAGGGCGTCATGATCCATGTGTAGTGCCTCGTGCTGTACCAATTGTTGAAGCAATGGCAGCGATTGTTTTGGCTGATTTTTATTTAATCAACAAAACTTATTAGTAAAAGTTAGGACATGAGGGTCTTAATATTTTAATTTAAAACAAACAAATTAATGCAAGTTACAGAAACTAAAAAGAAATCTTTTCTAAAAGGATTAACAGGGCAAATTATAATTGCAATGGTTCTTGGAGCCGCTTTGGGAATTATTTTGCACAATTCTATTTCGCCTGAAGCAGCACAGTCTTTTAGCAATAAAATAAAAATGCTTGCAACGATCTTTATCAGATTGGTACAAATGATTATCTCTCCTTTGGTATTTACCACTTTAGTAGTTGGTATTGCAAAACTTGGAGATATTAAAACGGTGGGAAGAATTGGAGGAAAAGCCCTTGGATGGTTTTTTACCGCTTCATTTATATCCTTGTTGATCGGATTGTTTTATGTAAACATTCTGGAGCCGGGTGTAGGTTTGAAACTGGATCATGTTGATATGGCCGCTGCTTCTGAGGTAACAGCTAAAACGAAAACATTATCGGTTGAGAATTTTGTAGAGCACATTGTTCCTAAAAGTATTTTTGAAGCAATGGCAACTAATGAAATTTTGCAGATTGTTATCTTTTCAATCTTCTTCGGTTTAGCTGCTGCGTCTCTGGGAAGTACAGTAAAACCGGTAATCAATGCTTTAGATAAAACTTCACATATCGTTTTAAAAATGGTAAACTACGTGATGAACTTCGCTCCAATTGGGGTTTTTGGAGCCATTGCAGGTGTATTTGCCATAAGGGATGCAGAAGAACTGGTAATTACCTATTTTAAATTTTTCGGATCGTTTTTAGTCGGAATTGGTACTTTATGGGTTGTTTTGATAGCGGTTGGTTATCTTTTTCTGAAAGGAAGAATGACAGAGCTTTTAAGACGTATTACAGGGCCTTTGGCGATTGCTTTTGGTACAACGAGTAGTGAAGCTGTTTTTCCAAAATTAACAGAGGAATTGGAAGATTTTGGTGTAAAAGATAAAATTGTATCCTTCATGTTGCCGCTTGGTTACTCTTTTAATTTGGATGGAAGTATGATGTATATGACTTTTGCGAGTATTTTTATTGCTCAGTTTTATGGAGTGCATCTGGATTTAGGAACTCAAATGGTAATGCTTTTGGTTTTAATGTTGACCAGTAAAGGTATTGCAGGTGTACCACGTGCAAGTTTGGTTGTAGTAGCGGCTACTTGCGGTATGTTTGATATTCCGGTTGAAGGAATTGCATTAATCCTGCCAATTGATCATTTTTGTGACATGTTTAGAAGTGCTACAAACGTTTTAGGAAATGCTTTGGCTACTTCAGTTGTTGGACAATGGGAGGATGACAAAGATACTGAAATTGCTTCTGAAAACTTATAAAGAAATTTGTCAAAGTAGGAAAAAACATCAAATTTTGTTAAAGTTTCAATAAAAAAGAAGCTGTATTTTTATAGGAAATACAGCTTCTTTTTATTTTTAATGTATATTTGATGAAATTAGCCTATTTATGCCCCGAATACGCATTTTTTTATTGCTGATCGTATGTTTGAATTGTTTTGCCAATTCCGCCAGCGCGCAATCTGAAACGATATCGGATGCAAAGATCAATAAGATTGTCAAGGAAGCCTGGGAGGACTACAAAAAATCGAATTTTGAAAAATCGCTCATCACTTCACGGAAAGCATTAAACTATGCCACCGCTTCTAAGAATAATAATTTAATAGCGAAATCGTATAAAATAATTGCCGGGAATTATAATGAATTGTCCGAATTTGATAAAGCTATTTTTTTCTACAACAAAGGGTTGTTCTATGCTGACCAAACAGATAATGATTCCCTAAAATATAGTCTTCATAATAATCTTGGTAATATTTATTGTTTCGAAAAGAAGCAATTCAATAAGGGAATCAATTATTATAAAAAATCAATCGCATACAGTTTAAAATTAAACGAGATGTCGCAGGTCTATTTTACAAATGTAAATATTGCCTGGGCTTACTTTGATATTGGAAAATTTAAAGAAGGATATCCATTTCTGAAATTTGTAAACAGCAATAAGAGTAAATATGGTGATGAGTCGACAGAGATTGTTGTAAACATGTTAAACGGGATGTATTTGAGTTATCAAAATGAATATGATCTGGCTAATGAGTTTTTTCTTAAAGCTATAGGGGCCGGTAAAAACAGTGAAGAAAGGTCGGATTTGTCGTATGCGCATCAGGAATATTCCAAGTTTTTAAGTAAAATAGGGAGGTACGAAGAGGCTTACCGGAATCTGGATTCGTACAATACTATTACGGCGGAATTATACAATGAGGAAAAACTTAAAAAGGCTTCTATTGCAGGTTTTAATTTAGAGTTAGACGAATATAAAAGACAGATTGATAAAATTGAAAGTGAGAAAGATTCTCAATATCAAAGTCTTAAAAAATCGAGAATTATAGTGATCTTATTTGTTCTGGTTTCACTGATTTTCTTAATTCTGATCATCACTTTAATTAAAAACATTAGATTTAAGAAAAAACACAATGCAGAGCTTTTGCGTGCAAAAGAAATTGCAGAGGAGGCCTCACTACTTAAGTCTCAGTTTATTTCGACAATAAGTCATGAATTGCGTACGCCGCTGTATGGAGTAGTAGGGATAACTAATATGCTACTGGAGGAACATAAAGAATTGTCAAGAAGCCAGCATTTGAGTTCGTTGAAGTTTTCGGCGAGGTATTTACTGTCACTGGTAAATGATATTCTTCAGATTAATAAAATTGAGGAGAATAAAGTGATACTGGAGAATCTGACATTCAATATTTCGGATGAAATAATGATGATTAAAAATTCACTTTCCTTTTTATCACAAAAAAACAATAATAAAATTACAGTTTCTATAGATCCCTGTATTCCTGAATATCTTATTGGGGATAAATTAAGGCTAGCTCAGATTTTAATGAACTTGGTGAGTAATGCGCTTAAGTTTACAAAAGATGGTCAAGTCGAAATTATTGTGAAACTCAATAGATCGGAGGAAAAAATGTACTTTTTGGATTTTTTAATAAAAGACAATGGTGTCGGCATAGCAATTGTCGATCAGGGTAAAATTTTTGAGAAATTCGTGCAGGTTGGAAGAAAAGATGAAGATTATCAGGGTACGGGATTGGGATTGAGTATTGTAAAACGATTGTTGGGGCTCTTTGGAAGTACGATTGCACTGAAAAGTGAGATTGGTTTAGGAACTTCATTTACGTTTACAATTCCTTTTGAGTTTGACCCTCAAAAAACAAAACAAATTATCGATGAAATAGAGGTCGATTTGAGCTCAAATGAAGTCTATAAAATTTTAATTGTAGAAGATAATCTCATTAATCAGCTAGTGACGAAAAAGATTATCGAAAAGCACAATTACATCTGTAAAGTCGTTGATGATGGTTTTTCGGCTTTGAAAATATTAGAGAATGAAAGTTTTGATCTGATTTTAATGGATATCAATATGCCATTGATGAATGGATTTGAAACTACGAAAAGAATTCGTTTAAAAGGACTTAAAACACCTATTGTGGCGCTAACAGCTTTTGATAAGGATGAAATTACGGATGAAGCTATTTCGTCGGGAATAAATGATATTATTATTAAGCCGTTTGAACCTGTCAGGCTTTTTAAAATTATGAATTACTTAATACTTGAAGCAAAAAACGCCGGTTAATACCAGCGTTTTTTGTTTTGCTTAGAAGCATTAGATTTTCTTGATTTATGAGCACCACCACTTCGGTTAGAGTTTTTAGGTTTCTCTTCCGTTGCTTCCGGACTTCCGGAGTGCCATGGATAAGGGTGATCGGTAATGGTTTTTACGTCTACCTTTATTAGTTTTTGAATGTCTTTCCAGTAAGGCTGCTCGTCTTTACCGCAAAACGAAATTGCAATTCCCCCGTTTCCTGCACGTCCGGTACGTCCAATTCGGTGTACATAAGTTTCGGGTATATTTGGTAAATCAAAGTTAATGACAAATGGCAATTGGTCAATATCGATTCCTCTTGCGGCAATGTCTGTGGCAACAAGTACGCCAACTTCTTTGTTTTTAAAAGCATCCAAAACACGTTGTCTTGCATTTTGTGATTTATCTCCGTGAATTGCTTCAGCAGGAATGTCTTTTTTGCGAAGCGCTTTTACCACATTGTCAGCACCGTGTTTTGTTCTTGAAAAAACCAGAACATTTGATAAATTTTCATTTTTGATCAAATGGTACAATAAGTTTCTTTTCTCTGTTTTTTCAACAAAATAAACGCGTTGTTCAACCGTTTCGGCTGTGGATGAAACAGGAGATACTTCTACTTTTGCAGGATCCTTTAAAAACATTTCGGCCAGTTCGCGAATAGCAATCGGCATAGTGGCAGAGAACAGTAAAGTCTGTCTATTTTTTGGAGTAAGTTTTACAATCTTTTTTACATCATTGATAAAGCCCATATCCAGCATTTGGTCTGCTTCGTCTAAAACCAAAGTGTGTAAATGATCCAGATCCAGAAATCCCTGTTTGTGTAAATCAAGTAATCGGCCTGGAGTGGCAACTAAAATGTCAACTCCTTTTTTCAGGGTGTCTACCTGAGGATTTTGCGAAACTCCTCCAAAAATTGTCAATTGCGTTAAGTTGGTGTATTTGGCATAAGTGTCAAAACTTTGTCCAATCTGAACCGCTAATTCACGTGTAGGAGTAACTATAAGGGCACGGACCTGTTTGGCTTTTTTGGATGAGCCTACAATTCGGTGTAATTGATGTATGATTGGAATAGCAAATGCTGCTGTTTTTCCTGTACCTGTTTGCGCGCAACCAATTAAATCCCTTCCTGACAAAACGATCGGAATAGATTGTTCCTGAATAGGAGTAGGGTTTAGGTAGCCTTCTTCAAATACGGCTTTTTGTATACTTTTTGAGAGTGATAGATCTTCGAATAACATATCTTACATATTAAGATTTTAGTTTTAAGTACTAAAATTCTGTGCAAAGATAGGCTTATTCGGTTAATCCTTTATTTGAATATCATTTTATTTGGAAAATGCCTTAATTTACAATACCTGAACTTTCTGCTGAGATTAGATTTTTTCGTTATTTGCTTTGATGAAGTCAGTTACCAAATAACCTATAAGTTTGCCAATTAGGTTGTTATTTGGAGAATCGGCTAAATCGGGAGCACCTTCGCAAATATGCAGATAAGTGGCATTTTTATGCTGTCCGAAAAAGGAAATAAACTGACGTAATTCTTCCACCGAAAAACCACTGATTGTCATAGCACTGCTCGCAATATTAGGGATAGCATCCAGATCGATTTCGATCCCGAAAGAATCTGTTCTGATAAACTCTAAAGCTAATGCCATTTCTCTATCAAAATCCTTTTCCTTGCGTATGTTCACACTATCGTAGGTGTTGTAACGAACTCGGTCTTCAAGTTTTTTGATGATGTCTAAAACACTTTTAGAAGTATAGTTTTCGTGCAGACCAAAAATGAAGTACTTTTTTAAGAAACCTTCTTCGTACGCATAGGAGAAACCATTGCCACTGTGACGACCTTCAAGAATTCTGAAGTCAGAATGTGCATCAAAATTAATAGCATTGATTGGTTTTCCTTTGGCTAAAGCTGATCCTTTTATGTTTCCGTAAGCATTATTGTGTCCGCCCCCAATAATGATTGGTATTTTTCCTGCTTTTATAATCGTAAAGATAATATGCGAAACTTCTTTGTCTATTTTTTCTACTAACTGACTTAGTTTGGACCTGTCGTCGATATCATTGAAATCAAGATTTTCAACATCACGCATTTCCTGAGCGACATCCAATTGTCCTAAAACCAAAATCTGACTGCCTTTAGAGAAACGATTGTGCTGAATGTTTGCAATGCTTTTTATAGCGCTTTCCCATGCTGATGCAGCTCCGGGCCTGCCGTAATTGGCACGTACGCCAATATCTTCAGGAATCCCAAAAAGCACATATTTGGCCTCGCTTTCTTTTAGAAAATTGATCTTATCAGCCCCTTTAGGAATGATGACCATTTTTTCTCCGAATTTTATTTCACCACTTCGATGATTGGTGATTTTTGCCAAATCGTTAACAGTAAAAGGAATTAGTTTCTCCATGAAAAAAAAAATATTTTTCAAAAATAATATAATTGTGGTAACTTACGTTATTACCTTTATATTAATTCTTAAATTTGTTTTAAAGAAAATTTTTTTAAATATGGAAAACCCAAAGAACAACAACTCAAGTCTAAAAGCGGTAATCGCAGTTTTAGCAGTCCTACTGATTGGTAGCTTAGTGTATATTTTTAAATTATCATCTGATACAGATGTAGTTAAAACTGAACTTACAACGACAATGACAGAGAAAGAATCTGTTATGAAAGATTTACAGGAATTGAAATCAACTTATGATGCTGCAATTGCTGAAAATACTTCAATGTCTGATGAGTTAATTCAGGAAAGAGATAAAGTAGTAGCTCTAATGGATGATTTAAATAAATCTAAAGGAGATGTGTCTAAATACAGATCACAAGTTCAGGCAATGCAAGGTAAAATGAAAACTTTAGTTGCTGAAAACGATGAGTTGAAAAAACAAAATGGCGTTTTAACAGTTCAAAGAGACAGTACAATTGTCGTTTTAGGAGAATCTAAGAAGTACAATGAGGTTTTAGTTGGTCAAAACGAAGAATTGGCAAAAACAGTTGAAAAAGGAGCTAAATTGTCAGTATTGAATACAAAAACAATCGCTTACAAAGTAAAAGGTTCAGGTAAACAAATCGAAACAGATAAAGCGAGCCGCGCTGATGTTTTGAAAGTAAGTTTTACAATTGCTGAAAATCAAATCGCTAAATCTGGAGATAAAACGTATTATGTACAAGTTATCGATTCTAAAAACAATGTTTTAGGAGAGAAGAAAACAGAAAGTTTTGGAGATAATACTTTGACGTATAGCTTTAAAACTACTGTAAGATATGAAAACAAAACAGTAAACGTTTCAGAAGATTTAATTGGTAAGGATTTTGAAAAAGGAACTTACTTTATAAATGTTTTTGATAATGATGAATTAGTTTCTAAAACTAGTTTCAGCTTAAGATAATACCGCGTCGTTTAAGGCAAATACCACTAAAAAAAGGTCTGTGAGAAATCACAGACCTTTTTTTATGCTTTAATCCGTTAGGTAAAATCGAATAAAATTTAATTTTAGCACATAGTAACATAGAATTTTACAGCTAGAAAAGAAGGTTAAAAAGAAACACATTTCTTTCTCATAGGGTTATGTGGCTTATTTAAAGTGGTGTACCTTATTTTTGTAAAAGTATAGAGCCTATGTTTCTATGTATTAGAACAATTTTTTCCTAACGATTATTTTCCTATTTTAGAATTTTTCCTTCAAGAAAAACACTTTCTATTAAATTACTGCCAAAAGCGTATGGAATCTGATAGTAAGATGAAATAGGTTTTGTTAGAATTAAGTTAGCTTTTTTGCCTTTAGTAATGCTTCCGTGTGTTTCAGAAAGGTCCATCGCATAAGCGCCATTTATGGTGGCAGCATTTATAGCTTCTTCCGGAGTCATTTTCATCTTGATACAGGCTGTTGCAACTACAAAATTCATATTTCCGGATGGAGTAGAACCAGGATTAAAATCGGTTGCCAAAGCAATTGGTAAACCTGCTTTAATCATTTCACGAGCCGGAGTATAAGGAATGCTTAAAAAGTAGGAACAGGATGGCAGTGCAACTGGCATTGTTTCTGTGTTTTTTAAAGCTTCAATATCTTCCGGGTTCATAATTTCGAGATGATCGACAGAAAGGGCTTTGTATTTGATTCCTGCCTGTATGCCACCAATAGAATTGAACTGGTTGACATGAATTTTAGGTTTCAGGCCGAATTGTATCCCTGCTTCCATGATTTTTTCGGTTTCTTCGACAGAGAAATATCCGGTTTCGCAAAAGGCATCCACGTAATCAGCCAGTTTATTTTGGGCAATTTCAGGTAACATTTTGGTGATGATTTCATTGATGTAACCTGCTTTGTTTTCTTTGTAATGTAAAGGAAAAGCATGTGCGCCCAAAAAAGTTGCTTTTATGGCAATAGGATAATTTTGAGATAGTTTCTGAATTACGCGAAGCATTTTCAGTTCGCCTTCGATCGTAAGTCCGTAACCGGATTTTATTTCTACAGCACCTGTTCCTAAATGCATGACTTCTTCTAAACGAAGTTTTGATTGTTCGTAGATCTCTTCTTCTGAAGTTTCATTGAGTTTTTTAGCTGAATTTAGAATCCCGCCACCACGATTTGCAATTTCTTCATACGAAAAACCGTTAATTCGGTCTACAAACTCCTGTTCTCTATTTCCTGCATATACAATGTGCGTATGACTGTCGCACCATGTAGGCATTACAATTCGTCCAGTTGCATCAATTGTTAGCGTTGCATTAATTTCAGGAAGATTTTCCATCAGACCAAAGTCGTCAATGAGATTGTCTTTTAAAATTAAATATGCATTTTTTAAAGTTGGAAGTACTGCCATTCCTGCTCCCGATACCTTAGTTATTGAAGTTTCGCGGACCTGAAGTAATTCTTTTATGTTGGTAATTAAAGTTGTCATTATTTTGAGGTATAAAGTAAAAAGCACAAATTTCACAATTATCACGCAATAGATTAGTGAAATTCGTGAAATCTGTGTTTAAAAATTTGTTCTTATTATCTTATTCTGAAACTGTTATTTCGAACATTTTGCTCCAGTTTTTACCTGTAACAAAAATAGTTTTGGTTTTTGGATTGTAAGCGATTCCGTTTAAAACATCGTCTTTGGTGACATCACTCATAAGTTTACGTAATCCTGACATGTCCAGGATTCCTTCAACAGCTCCAGATGTAGGGTTTACAACTGCAATCGCATCTTTGAACCATACATTGGTGTAGATTTTTCCGTTAATCCATTCCAATTCGTTAATTGCTTTAATTTTTGATGTTCCGGAGTAAACGTTGATATAGTCTATCATTTTTTGAGTTGAAGGATCCATTTTCCAGATTTTTTCTGTTTTATCGGTTTGGTAAATGTATTTTCCGTCATTGGTCATTCCCCAACCTTCGATGTCTTTTTCGTAAGCAAATGTTTTTTCCAGTTTTAAAGTGTTGGCATTGTAGATAAAACCGGTTTTGTTTTGCCAGGTTAACTGAAATAATTTGCCGTTGATGAAAGTAATTCCTTCGCCAAAATATTTTTTATCTAAATCGATTTGTTTGAAAACTTTTCCGGTTTTATAATCGTATTTTCTTAAGAAAGAAGCTCCTTCTTGCCCGGTGCTCTCATATAAAGTGTCTTTGTAAAACTCTAAACCTTCTGTAAAAGATTGTTTGTCGTGCGGATAGGTATTGACTATTTTATATTTTAATAATTTAGGCTCGATATTAGAAACCAGTTCAACACGTTTAGTAGCATCAGAGGAGTCTGATCCAAAATAAACAGTTGCTTTTAAATATTGGTATCCTAGTTTTTGATTTTTTAATTCAAATTTGAATTTTTCAGCACCTTTTGTGCTTCCCACTTTTTTATCGTTTATGAAGTAGGCAATGCTGTCGATTTCTTTCGAATTTGGGTTCAAAATACCGATCGAAATTGCTTCTTGGGGCAAAAAATGAGCTGGAAAAGCCGAATCATCGATGGTGAATAAAGAATTTTCACCTTTTTTTGTATCTCCACATCCAATTAATGTGATTCCTAATAAAATGACAGTTAGGAAGTTATATTTTTTCATAGTTTAAAATTTGAATAAGCCAATATACGATGATATTTTTATAGCAACAAAGGTCTTGCAAAAATATAAAAAGATTGTATATTTGCACCGGCAAGTCCTACACGACCAGCTCCTGCAGACTCCCCCAGGATGGGAACATAGCAAGGGTACGTGGTTGAGCGGTGCGATGTAGGTCGCTTGCCATTTTTTTTTTTTTTGTAGTCCCGATGTTTCGGGATTTTTTTTAGAATTAATTTAAAAGTAGTCTTCCATATGGAGGATTTTTTTATTTTTGACCTTTTTGTGAAATGTAAAATGTTGCTTGTAAGATGTAAGATGTTTTAGGGAAGAAGATTTTCATATTGCAGAAATTCTATTTATAAATAAGTATATTTAACAATCATAATTAAAAGTCTGCGTTAAGTATGTTTCATTTTACAGACAACATTTCATAAATAACATTTCATATCTAACATAAAACTTACAATGAGTAAAGTTGTTTTAATTACCGGAGGATCTTCAGGGATTGGAAAATCAATTGGAGAGTTCTTACATCAAAAAGGTTTCGTTGTGTACGGAACAAGCCGAAATCCTGAAAAGGTACTGAATTCAATTTTTCCATTAGTTGCTTTGGATGTCCGTAATGCAGATTCTATAAAATCGGCAGTAGCTGAGGTTATTGCTGCTTCAGGAAGACTGGATGTTGTTATTAATAATGCAGGTGTTGGAATTACCGGGCCTCTGGAAGAAATTCCAACTGAGGAAATTAAAAACAATTTTGAAACCAATTTCTTCGGACCAATCGAAGTAATGAAAGCTGTTTTGCCTCAAATGAGAGGGCAAAAATCAGGTTTGATTATTAATGTCACTTCTATTGCCGGCTATATGGGATTGCCATATCGTAGTGTATATTCGGCTTCAAAAGGGGCTTTGGAGTTAATCACGGAGGCTTTGCGTATGGAGGTGAAGGCATTTGGAATTGAGATTACAAATGTAGCACCGGGAGATTTTGCAACCAATATTGCGGCAGGTCGCTATCATGCACCGGTTCTAAAAGGTTCGGCTTATGAAAAGGTATATGGTGATATTCTTTCTACGATGAACGAGCATGTTGATGCGGGAGGGAATCCAAATGAAATGGCCGAAGCAGTTTATAAAATCATACAGCAAAAAAAGCCAAATGTGCATTACAAAGTAGGTGCTTTTATGCAAAAATTTTCAATTGTTTTAAAGCGTGTGCTACGGGATAAAGTTTATGAAAAAATGCTGATGAATCATTATAAATTATAAATTACTGAATCTTAAAATGAAATACCTTTTACTTTTTGTTACGATTGCCTTTTGCTCTTGCTCCCCAAAAATAAGAACTTCTATCTCTGAAAAACATGAGAAATTAAATGAAGCTGATAAAATTGTCATTTTTAATGCCAAATCGGAACTTCCTTCAGTATATAGTAAAATTGGGTCTACTAAAATTGGAGATACTGGTTTTACTACGAATTGTGATTTAAATACTGTGCTTGAAAAAGCAAAAATAGAAGCTCGTAAAAGCGGTGCTAATGCATTGTTAATTACAGAACATTTGTATCCGAGTACATTTGGAAGTAGTTGTCATCGAATTGCTGCAGATTTATTGAGAGTTGAAAACACTCCGGATTATAATAGGTCTAAGATTGCTAAAGATACTATTCAGTTAATTACAGGTTCTAAAGCTATTAAAAATGATGTCGTAGTTTATGATTCGGCATATCATGATAATTCTAAGACTTCAAAATTTTTAATAACAGCAAATGTTGGGCAGAGTTTTAGAGTAGCTTCATCTCCGGACGGACTGAGTTCTGAACAAAAGAAATATTTGAAAAAATTAAAATCGGGCTTAAGTTATGATATAAGTGCTTATTATCTTAAAGATGGAAAAGGTGGATTTGGTTTGAAATATAACGTTTACAAATCGTCCGGAACAATGTACGACCAACAAATTACTTTGGATGATGGAATTACTGTAAAAGGAAATTTTAGTGATGATATAACAATTTCGTTTATTGGGCCTTCTTTTATAATTACAGAGGATCGACATGCAAGGGTTGGAGAAGCTAATTTAGAGATTTCTTTGGGGTATATGGCATATCAAAATAGAGCACGTATAGTTGGTAATCCAGTTAAAATAACAGGTTCGAATTTGGGTGCGATTGGTGGGATGGGGTATCATTTTAGGATAACACCTCATTTTTTGTTGGGACCACAGGTTAGTTTTGCTGGAGGTGTTTTGAAAAAACTAAAGTATACGTATGCAGATGGTACGACATATACTGAAAAACTTGATAAAGAAGAATTAGAAAATTTATGGAGAATTGATTTGGCTATTGGTGCTAAGTTTAGATTCTAAGTTGTAATTTTGCACTAAATTTTTAAACACACAATTAAATATAAATAGATTATGAAATTTTTTATTGACACAGCTAATTTAGCTCAGATTAAAGAAGCACAGGCTTTAGGAGTTTTGGATGGTGTAACGACTAACCCATCTTTGATGGCTAAAGAAGGAATTACTGGAAAAGACAACATTTTAAAGCATTATGTTGATATCTGTAATTTGGTTGAAGGAGATGTAAGTGCTGAAGTTAATGCGCTTGATTTTGACGGAATGATTAAGGAAGGTGAGGAGTTGGCTGAATTGCATGATCAAATCGTGGTAAAATTGCCTATGACAAAAGAAGGTGTTATGGCTGCGAAATATTTCTCTGATAAAGGAATTAAAACAAATGTAACGCTTGTGTTTTCAGTAGGACAGGCTATTTTGGCTGCAAAAGCAGGAGCAACTTACGTGTCTCCGTTTGTTGGTCGTTTAGATGATGTTTCGACTGATGGATTGAATCTGATAGAAGAGATTAGATTAGTATATGATAATTATGGTTACGAAACTCAAATTTTAGCAGCTTCTGTACGTCACACGATGCACATTGTAAACTGTGCTAAAATTGGTGCTGATGTAATGACCGGACCTCTTTCTGCGATTTACGGATTGTTGAAACACCCATTAACAGATATCGGATTGGCTCAATTTGTAGCTGATTTTGAAAAAGGAAATAAGTAGTCCTTAGTCACATAAAATTAAAAACGCCATTTTTCAATAGAAAGATGGCGTTTTTTTATATAAACCTGACAGGTTTTTAAAATCTGTCGGGTTTGTTGTACTTAGTATAAAAAAAAGAAATATCAAAATCCAAATTTGAAGCGCTTAAAGGTTTTGAATTTGGATTTTGATATTTGGAATTTAAAATTTTATATTATTTTATTCTGTTTAATGACCTCCGCCACCACCTTCAACATGGTTAATCCCTTGTCTTTTTAAGATCTTAGGACAATAGAATCCGTAAAATCCTAAGTAGGCAAAACCAAGAAGAGGAACAATATAAGAGAAATGTGTCCATGTAATTCCGAAGATTCCGTTTGGACTTGTAAGGTCGATATCACAGATGCTGCCTTGAATTAAAGGAATAATTCCTCCTCCAAGAATCATCATGATTAAGAATGAAGATGCTTTTCCTGTGTTTTTACCTAAACCGGCAATTGCTAAATCAAAGATAGATGGCCACATGATAGACAAGAATAAACCTCCCGAAATGAAGAAGAATTTGGCAATTTGAGGGTCTGGGCAAACCAATCCCGCAAACATCATTAATACACCTGATATTCCAAAAAGCATTAATGTTTTTCCAGCATTTTTCCCTCCAACAAAACTCACTGCGATGAACAATAAGATCCAGATTGGATAGATGTAAAAGGAAGAAACATCATGAGCAGCAAAAAGGTTAGCGCCAATAATTACTCCAAATGCTATAGCCGGAACGATGAATTTAAGTGCTGTGTTTACTAAGTTAGAAGTATTAAAAACGTTAACCCCTCCATTCCAGCGACCAATCATTAAGCTTCCCCAGTAAAGGGCTATAAAAGGAGCGATAGCATCTTCCAGGATGTTGCCAAACTCGGCTGTATGTAATAAAGCAGGGAGGTTACTAATGATTGTTACTTCTGTACCAACATAGATAAAGATTCCTAACATTCCTAAGTAAAGCTGTGGGTAATCTGATATATTGAATTTTTCATGTGCTACTTTAACTTCTTCTTCGTCTTCTTTTGCAGGATCTTCAATTTTTGAGAAGTTCATGAAAATAGCAACTACGATAAAAGCAAGTCCAAGGATAATAAAAGGCAGTTTGATATCTTCTAATGATAAGGCTGTTTTTTTGTTGTCTCCCATTCCGAATAAAGCGATTCCAAGTAAAATGGCACCAATTGTAGTTCCGAAGGAGTTGATTCCGCCCGCTAAAGTTAAACGGTGTGCGCCTGTTGTAGGGCTTCCCATTTTGATTGCCAGAGGATTTGCTACAATTTGTTGAATTGAAAATCCTAGACCTACTGTAAATAAAGCTGTTAAGAAGAAAGGGAAACTTTCCATTGTTGCAGCTGGTATGAATAAAAATGAACCAAAAGCAGATAAAAGTAAACCGGCAGAAAGTGTTTTTTTGTATCCGAATTTTTGTAAAACATCTAATTTTAAGGATACCAGGAAGAAAATCAATGATCCTACGAAGTAAGCAGCATAGAAGGCCCAGGCTACTAATTGTGATTGTACTTGCGACAAGGTAAATACTTTCTTGAAAACTGGAATCAGGATATCATTGGCCGAACCAACAAAACCCCAAAAGAAGAAAACAATTATCAAAGAGATAAACTGTCCCCATTTGGTTTGAACATTTTCTGAACTCATAATTTAAGAGGTTAATTTTTTATTTTATTGTTTTTTGAAGACCGTAAATATATTTGTTAAGTGTTTCAAAAAAAAATAAAAAGCCACAAATAATGTTAAATTTAAACCAACGGTTTGATTTTTTCAACAATGTGTTAATTTTTACCGAGTTAGAAAATCGATTTAGGAAGCTGAGTTTATTCCAGTATTTTGTTTTTTACTTCTTTGCTGTAATTTCTTCCAATAGGAATGGTGTAAGATTGTATCTGAATACGATTGCCTTCTATTGATTTTACTTTGTTTAGTGCAATTACATATGATTTGTGAATGCGTAAGAATCGGTCGGCTGGTAATTCCTCGGACAATGAGGTTAAAGATTTGTGTGTGATGTAGGTTTTGTCTGAAGTCACCACTTTTATGTATTCCTTCATTCCTTCAACAAACAAAATTTCTTCAATATTAATTTTCATCATTTTCTTGTCGACTTTGATGAAAATATGAGAGTCACCCTTAGTGGTTTCGACTTTAATATTGTTTTTTAAATTGTATTCAGTAGTGATTTTATTAATGCATTTTATAAACCTTGGAAGCGGAATAGGTTTTACTAAGTAATCCAGAACATCAAGATCATAGCTTTCTGCGGCAAATTCTCTAAAGGCAGTTGTAATGATAACTTTGGTTTTGTTTTCGATCAGACTAATAAGTTCGAATCCTGTCATCATAGGCATGTTAATGTCTAAGAATACAGCATCGACAGTAGTACTGTTTATAAAATCAAGCGCTTCCAGAGAATTATTAAATGTGCCAATTACCTCAAAATCTGTAAAATTGGTGAAATAATTTTGCAGGACTTTGATTGCCAAAGGCTCATCGTCAATCAACACGCATTTAATTTTCATTATCAAGAGGTATTTGCAAACGGATTATATAGTAATTTAATTTAGTTGTGTTTTTTAGACTGAAGTCATTTTTGTAAATCAGTTTTAATCTCTTTTTGGTATTCGCGAGACCAATTCCGCCTTTCGCATTAATATTTTGTGAAATTACAAAATTATTTAAGATTTCAAAGTCTAACATTTTATTGTCAATAACTTTACAATTGATTTTAATTTTTAGGTTATTATTGTTGACTCCACCATGTTTAAAGGCATTTTCGACCAATGAAATGAAGAGCAGCGGAGGTACCACAATATCCTCTATATTTGATTCTAAATTGATTGTAACTTCGACATTTTCAAAGCGTAGCTTCTCGATTTCGATATAATTTTGGATGTAATTAATTTCTTTAATCAAAGGAACAGATTTGGTTCCTTTTACATCATATAAAACATATTCCATTAGATTAGATAGTTTTATAATTACATCAGGGACTTTATTTGAAGATTCGAGTGATAAAGCATATAAATTATTCAGGGTATTGAAAAAGAAATGCGGCTGAATCTGATTTTCAAGATATTTTAGCTTTATTCTAAACTGATTTTCTCTTAAAGATCGGTTTCTTTCCCTTTCTCTCAACCAGGTTAATGTAAGGTAGACAGAAGATGCCATTGCAACAACATATAATTCACCAATACAAACTGCGAGTACATGGTTGATGTCAAAAGAATGATACTCACGGTTGGCTTCCGGCCAAATATTTTCAGAGATAATATAATAGGTAAGACCGGTCTTTATTAAATACACAGCTAATAGGCTTATAACCATTAAGAAAGTATACTGAATGTATTTTTGCTTTAGAACATAACGCGGTACCAGTACAAATAAATTGAAATAGACTAATGGGATGTGTAAAGAGAATTCTATCAGATTTGATTTGAACGAATAAGGATAATCATTAAAGTAGGCGCCCCATCTTAAAAAGTTAAGAGTAAAATAGCTGCCCCAAAACCAAACATGGTTTTTAAGTTTTATATCAAATTTTAATTTTCGTATCTCGTTCAACTTTTATTTAACAGTTTATGGGAATTGATTCTCTGGTTTATAATAATGTGCAACTTTAAACAATTAGTTATTAAAACGCAATTCTTTTACATAAAATTTTAAAATAAAGCGATATGTTGATGTATTTAAATCTAATAACGTTTTCGTAAAACGTTTTGTGTAATATTTAGTGTGGTTTAATCATAAATGGTATCGAATTGTTAATGATTGTTAAACGATTATGTGTAAAAGTGTCTTTTTTTTATGGTAAATATTTATTTTGTTGTAAAATTTTATAAGATATTGGTTAGAAAACGTTTTCGAATCGCATATTATTGATTGATTTATGTCGTTCGTTTAAAATTTAATGCTGTTTGTATAATTTATTTTTTTTAACAATACGTTAAGAATAATTTTACCCTATAACTAACAAAATAAATTAACATGAAAAAAATTTTCTTAATCTTTATGATTGTTTTTACGGCGCAAGTTTCGCTTGCTCAGGTAAAAAATATTAAAGGTGTGATTACAGATTCTGATGGACTGCCATTGCCAGGGGCGTCCATTGCGGTACAAGGAGGTCAAAAGGGAACTACTTCCGATTTTGACGGAGTGTACACAATTGAAGTTCAAAAAGGACAGACTTTAGTTTTTACTTATGTTGGTCTTGAAACACAATCAATAGTTGTAGGTGATGCTGCTACAATTAATGTTAAAATGCTACAAGCAGCCTCGAATGCACTTACAGAGGTTGTTGTAACTTCATTAGGTATAAAGAAAACAAGAAAATCTTTAACTTATGCGGCTCAGGAACTTAAAGGAGAAGAGTTAACACGTGTAAGAGATGCGAACGTTATCAATACAATTGCTGGTAAAATTGCCGGTGTTGCAGTAACCAGAAGTTCAGGAGGTACTGGTGGATCGACAAAAGTAGTTATCCGCGGAAATTCATCTGTTGTGAATAGCCAGCCATTATATGTTATTGATGGTATTCCGATATTGAGTCCTGGTACTGCTGGTCAGCCAACGGAGTCATTTGGAAGCTTGTCAGGAGGTAATCGTGACGGTGGTGATGTTGTTTCTTTAGTTAATCCTGATGATTACGATGGAATGACGGTTCTTAAAGGTGCAGCTGCTTCTGTATTATATGGTAGTCAGGGAGCAAATGGAGTAATTTTGCTATCTTCTAAAAAAGCAAAAACAGGGAAAGCAAATATTACTGCTTCTTCAGTAACTACTTTTGAAACAGCAGCTTATTTGCCTAAATTTCAATCAGATTACGTTGCATTAAAGGGAGCGACAGAAACATGGGGAGCAAAGCAAAAAACGAATGATCACGTTAAAGATTTCTTTAATACAGGAGTTACTCAAATTAGTTCAGTAGGGTACTCTACTGGTACCGAAAATTCGACTACGGCATTTTCTTATGCCAATACCACTTCTTCAGGAATTACTCCGGGTAATAGTCTAAAGAAAAATAATTTTGGAATTCGCCAAACAGCTAAGTTCTTTGGAGATAAATTGACCTTTGCAGCAAATGCAAATTATACTTCTCAGTCAATTGGAAACAAACCTGTAAACGGTCTTTATTTTAATACGCTTACTGGTGTTTATTTAATGCCAAGAGGAAATGATTTTAATTTTTATAAAGATAATTACGAAGTTTTTGATCCAACAAGAAATTTAATGGCTCAAAATTGGGTGTCTAATGTAGATTTTATGCAAAATCCATATTGGGTAATAAACAGAAATAAATCAGAAGATAAGAATGATTTTTTTAATGGATCTTTATCTTTAACTTATAAAGCTACTAATTGGTTAAGTATTGCCAGCAGATATAGTTATAATAGAGCATCAAGTGAGTTTGATAAATTTGTTTATGCAACTACTCAGGGAGCTCTATCTCATGTAAATGGTAGATATTATCATGAAAATTCTTTAAGTACACAACGTTATGCCGATTTAATAGCAACTATAAATACAAAAATCGGTTCAGATTTCACATTCAATGCAAACATTGGAACCAGTGTAAGAAATACATTGATTAATCAAAGAACGATCCTGGATTCAGGAGTTGGTGGAGGTTTAAAATATGCAAACTGGTTTACATTGCATAATTTTAATAACAATGCTGAAAATTATCAGTTAATTGAATCCAACAAAGAAATTCAATCCATATTTGCTGCAACTACTTTTGGTTATAAAGATATGTTGTTCTTAGATCTTACAGGTAGAAAAGACTGGTCTTCTACTTTAGTAAATACAGATGAAGGAGGATATTTTTATCCATCAGTTGGTTTAACAGGTATTATTAGTGAGATGACTACTTTGCCGGAATTTATTAACTATGGTAAAGTTCGTGCAGCTTATGCTAGGGCTGGTAATGATGTCGCTCCATTTATAACGTCTCCTACAAATTATTACCCACAAGGAAGCGGTACAAAATACAATCCAATTGTTGCACCAAAAACTGGTACAAGTTTGAAGCCTGAGTTAAAAACAGAATACGAACTAGGTACTGAATGGAGAATGTTTAATAATAGATTAGGATTTGAGTTTTCTTACTATCATTCAGAAACTAAGAATCAGTATTTACAAGTAGTGGCTCCAATTGGAAATGTACAAGGTGTTGATTTTTATGGAATTAATGCTGGTAGTATAGAGAATAAAGGTATAGAGGTTGTTTTAAATGCAGGAATCGTTAGAGGAGATAAATTTTCTTGGGATGCAGCTGTGAACTATTCTCATAACAGAAATAAAGTAAAAGAAATTCCTACTGAATTAGGAGGTAGAATTAACCTTACCAATGCTGGTGTAAACAGTTACAGATATGCATTAATTGAAGGAAAACCATTTGGAGTTATTGAAGGAATTAATATTAAGAGAGATGCGCAAGGCAGACCATTGTTAAACGATGATGGTACTCTTCAAAAAACTGGTTTTGAGGAAGTAGGTAATTCTAATCCTGATTTTATGTTAGGTCTTTCTAACTCATTTAAATTTGGATCTTTCTTTGCAAGTGTATTAATTGATGGTCGTTTTGGTGGTGATGTAATGAGTTTAACAGAAGCAGTAAACGATATTAATGGAGTTTCGAAAGCAACAGGTGATGCCAGAAATGCTGGAGGTGTAAATATTAACGGAGTGAGAGCAAGCGACGGTGTTGCTGTTCCTACAATGAGTGCCGAGTCTTATTACAAACAAGTTGGAGGTAGACAAGGAATTAGTGGAGAGTATGTTTATAGCGCAACAAATGTAAACGTTAGAGAGGTTTCAATTGGATACAATTTTAATCCAAAAGCATTACCTTTTATTCAGGCAGCTAGTATCTCTTTAATCGCCAGAAACTTATTTTTTATATACAAAGATGCTCCTTTTGATCCAAACATTGCATTAAGTACAGGTCAAGGTTTACAAGGTGTTGATATTTATGGTTTGCCTTCTACCAGAAGTATCGGTCTTAATTTAAATGTAACTTTCTAAAAAATTAAAAAGATGAAACTAAATAAAATAATAAAAGTAACAACAATCTGTGCTTCGTTACTTACGGTAGTTGCGTGTACAGATAATTTTGAGGAAATAAATACGAATCCAAATGGTATTACACCAGAGCTTTTTGAGCAGGATTTTAATCATATTAAAGGTGGGTTTTCTCCGATGTTTAATAATATCCAGGTTTTAACCCCGCCAGATCTTTATCAATTACAACAAGGATTAAATAGTGATGTTTGGTCTGGATATATGGCAACTCCTCATCCTTTTGGGAATTTGAATAATACGACTTACTATCTTCTTGATAACTGGAATGGTACTTGTTGGGAGACTGCTTACAAGAATATAATGTATAATGCTAATGATATTGCCAACAAAGCGAAAGGAAAATACGATCAGTTTTACGCCTTGTCGTTGATTTTAAAAGTAGAAGGGATGCATAGGCTGACCGATATTTTTGGACCTATTATTTACTCGAAGTTTGGTACTCTGGAGACTACTATTCCATATGATTCACAAGAAGAGGTGTACACTCAAATGTTTAGTGAACTGGATTTTGCAGTGGCAGAATTAACTAAAAGAGTTGATGCTGGCGAGGTTAGTGTTTTTGCTTCAGCTGATGAATCAGGTTATAAGGGTGATTATAAATTATGGGTAAAATTTGCTAATACCTTGCGTTTGAGATTAGCCATGCGTGTTGTAAAAGTGAAACCAGATTTGGCTAAGACTCAGGCTGAAAAAGCTGTGGCACATAAATTTGGAGTTTTCACTGCAAATTCAGATTTGTTCAAAATTGTATCTCCTGTTTATACTAATCCAATTCAAACTATAAGTAATGGATGGGGAGATATCGCTATGTCTGCTGATATGGAATCTATTCTAAAAGGATACAATGATCCTAGATTACCTGTTTATTTTGAGACTTCAACGGAATTTCCAGGTCAGTATAAAGGGATTCGTACAGGTATAGCTATGGCTTCAAAAAGTGATCATGAGAATTTTTCTCGAGTTGGATCAGTTATTAAGACTAAAGAAATAACTCTAATGACTACTGCGGAAGCTTATTTTTTAAGAGCGGAAGGAGCTTTAAGAGGATGGAATATGGGCGGAGATGCTAAATCATTGTATGAACAAGGAATTGCAGCGTCATTTGATCAAAGAGGAGTTTCAGGTGCAGCGGCTTATACAGCAAACAATACAGGTACTGCTGCAGCTTATGTAGATCCTAAGTTCCCGGAGAATAATGCAGCACCATTAAATAATGTGACTGTTGCCTGGGATGCGGCAGCAACTAATGAGGTAAAATTGCAAAAAATTGTTACTCAAAAATGGATTGCCGGTTTCCCTGAAGGTCAGGAAGCTTGGTCTGATTACAGAAGAACAGGATATCCTAAACTTTTTAAAGTACTTAAAAATTATAGTGGAGGTACAATTTCTACAGAGCTTGGTGTGAGAAGAATCAATTTTGTTGTCGCTGAGAAAGCAGGTAATAAAGGTGGTTACGAGACAGGACTTGCCAAATTAGGAGGACCAGACAATGGTGGAACCAGACTTTGGTGGGATGTTAATGCTCCAAATTTCTAAAAAATAAATCCAAGTATTAAAAGAATTTAAGTTTGGTTAGTAAATGGTATAAGTGACGAAGGTTGCTTATACCATTTCAAAAACCAAAATTGTAATTATTATAAAAAGAAAAGAAATGAAAAGTGCTTTAGAAATAAAACCTGATATCAGCTATAAAAGCGCGGGGAAGTTTGAAGAGACACGATTTGAAAAAATCCACAATGAAATTTTCAGGAACTCTGCAGAAGCTTCGGTAATTGTAGCACAGGAAATCGCGCAATTAATCCGATCGAAACAAGAAAAGAATAAATCTTGCGTATTAGGTTTGGCCACAGGTTCTTCTCCTATAAAAGTTTATGAAGAATTAGTGAGAATGCACAGAGAAGAAGGCTTAAGTTTTAGCAATGTGATCACTTTTAATCTGGATGAATATTATCCGATGACCAAAGAGAATAATCAGAGCTATCATTATTTCATGCACCAGCATCTTTTTAATCATATTGACATCAAACCCGAGAATGTAAATATTCCCGACGGAACCGTTGCCATTGAGGAACTTAATCAATACTGCATCGATTACGAAATGAATATTAAAAATGCAGGAGGTCTTGACTTTCAATTATTAGGAATTGGTCGTACGGGTCACGTAGGTTTCAACGAACCGGGATCCCACATCAACTCCGGAACCAGAATTATTACACTGGATCATATTACAAGAGTCGATGCTTCTTCAGATTTTAATGGGATCGACAATGTTCCTAAAAGAGCGATCACCATGGGAGTTTCTACTATCATGAGATCAAAGCGAATTGTACTGATGGCCTGGGGACAAAACAAAGCCGATATCATCAAGAGAACCATCCAGGGAGATATCAGTTCGGAAGTTCCGGCTACTTTTTTACAAAATCATGCCAATGCTACATTTGTATTAGACCAGTCAGCAGCCTCAGAATTAACGCGTTTCAAAACGCCTTGGTTAGTAGGAGAATGTATCTGGACACAAGAATTAAAAAGCAAAGCGATTGTTTGGTTGTGCCAAAAAACAAAACAGTCTATTTTAAAATTAACCGACAGAGATTACAACAACAACGGAATGTCTGATCTTTTGGCACAGGAAGGTTCTGCTTATGACTTGAACATCAATATGTTCAACGTCTTGCAGCATACCATCACAGGATGGCCGGGTGGAAAACCCAATACCGACGATTCGCATCGTCCTGAAAGAGCCAATCCTTCAAAAAAACGAGTGATTCTTTTTAGTCCACATCCGGATGATGATGTGATTTCTATGGGAGGAACTTTTTCAAAATTGATAAAACAAGGTCACGATGTACATGTTGTATATCAGACCTCCGGAAATATAGCCGTTACAGACGATGAGGCATTAAAATTTGCCGAAGTGGCTAAAGATTTTCTTGGTGATGCTGCCTCGGGAATTGACTTTAAAGCTGTCATTGAATTCTTGAATAACAAATCTGAGAACCAAATTGATTCTTTACAAGTTCGCAAATTAAAAGGACTGATTCGAAGAAGAGAATCTTACGCGGCAACAAGATACATTGGGTTGAAAGATGAGAATACTCACTTTTTAGATCTTCCGTTTTACGAAACCGGACAGGTGAAGAAAAATCCATTAGGTGCTGAGGACATCGCTATTGTAAAAGAGATCATTGCACAAATCAAACCGCATCAGGTATTTGCTGCCGGAGATCTGGCTGATCCTCACGGCACACACGAAGTTTGTCTGAATGCCATCTTTGCAGCGATGAAAGAACTAAAACCGCAAAAATACATGGACGATTGCTGGTTGTGGTTGTATCGAGGTGCATGGCACGAGTGGGACATTCATGAAATTGACATGGCCGTTCCGCTTTCTCCATCAGAAGTATTGTTAAAACGTCACGCCATTTTGTACCACCAGTCTCAAAAAGACAGGGTAATGTTTCAGGGTAATGACTCGAGAGAATTTTGGGTAAGAGCCGAAGACCGTAACAAAAATACAGCCGTTTTATACGATGAATTAGGACTAGCAGAATACGAAGCAATTGAGGCCTTTAAACGCTTTGATTATTAAAATTAGATTATAAGATCCGGGTGAGAGCGGATTACATTACAAAATTCAGATTGATTTCATTAGGAGTAGTGAGGGTTCAATAGAAATCCTTCTGAATTTTGTTTCTTTTATTTATTATTAATGTTGTCTCAGACAACATCTTTCCAAAAACATTAAAAATGAAATATTTATTAGTCCTACTATTAGCAGGTGTAACAGCTAGTGCTCAGGTTCAAAAAGAGCAGCTAAACCTTATGCCTTGGCCTCAAAGTGTTGTTTTAAGCGATGGCAATTTTGCTTTAACTAAAAATTTTAAAGTAAACATCACCGGAAACCCAAATCCTCGAATTTTTGGAGGAGTAACTCGCTTTTTACGCCGATTAGATGGTAGAACCGGTATTTTTTTCGAACAAGGATTTATTACCAAACTAAATGAAGTTCCTACAGCCGAGCTTCAAATCAATTGTACCAAGAGCGGAAAAATTGGTTTGTATGAAGACGAAAGCTATCATTTAGATATCAAACAAAACAAAATTGCAATAAATGCAACAAGTGATTTAGGAGCGCTGCACGGTCTTGAAACCTTATTGCAAATAATGCAGAATAATAACAACTCATTTTATTTTCCTGTATCAAAAATATCAGATTTCCCAAGATTTACCTGGAGAGGTTTGATGGTCGATGCTGCCAGACATTTTCAGCCGGTAGACGTGATCAAAAGAAACATCGATGCCTTGGCAGCTACGAAAATGAATGTCCTTCATTGGCATTTAGTAGACGATCAGGGATGGAGAATTGAAATGAAAAAACATCCAAAACTAATTGAAAAAGCTTCGGATGGAATGTATTACACACAAGAGGAGATTAAAAATATCGTAAAATATGCTGATGAGCGCGGTATTTTGATCGTTCCGGAAATAGATGTTCCTGGTCATGCATCTGCAATACTTACGGCTTACCCGGAAATCGGAAGCAAAGTGATTACACTGACAGGAGGAACTTCTGAAAAAAATATTCAGGGAACAGCAATTGCGACCTATGGAATTGAAAGAAATGCGGGTATTTTTTCGCCAACATTAGATCCTTCAAATCCTAAAACATATCAATTATTAAGTGAACTTTTTGATGAGGTTTGCCCATTATTCCCAGGTGCTTATTTTCATATTGGTGGAGATGAGAATGAAGGGAAGGACTGGGATTCAAATCCAAAAATTCAGGAATTCAAAAAGAAAAATCAGTTAACGACCAATCATGAGTTACAGACTTATTTTACCATGAAATTAATTCCAATGCTTAAGAAACATGGGAAACAGTTAATGGGTTGGGAAGAAATTTTGACCAAGAATATGTCAAAAGATGCAATTATTCATGCCTGGAGAGGTCCTAATGAAGGAGTAGTAGCGGGGCAGTCCTTAATTGAATCAGTAAAAAAAGGGTATAAAACAGTAATGTCCAATGGATATTATGTTGATTTAATGTATCCGGTTGCGAGTCATTATTTAAATGATCCAATGCCAAAAGGAGCAAACTTAAGCACTGAAGAAAAAGCAAGAGTATTAGGAGGTGAAGCAACAATGTGGACAGAACTTGTATCGTCATCAACAATTGATTCAAGACTTTGGCCAAGAACAGCTGCGATCGCTGAAAGACTTTGGTCGGCTGAAGATATTACAGATTTGGAGAGCATGCGTAAACGTCTTGATGTAGTTTCTTTCAGATTGGAAGAGTTAGGAATAACGCACATTCGTAATAAGGACGTGATTCTGAGAAACATCTCGAATAATCAGAACATTGATTTCGTAGAAGATTTTACAAATGTTTGTGAGCCTTTAAAAGGTTATAAACGAAACAAAGGAGGAACTGAATATCAAATGTATTCTCCGTTAACTCTTTTTGCAGATGCCTGTACACCGGATGCCAAAGACTCTTTAGCTTTTGATGCTGCTGTAGCACAATATTTAGCAAATAAAACTCCAGATAATAAAGCAAAAGTAGCGGCATTTTTAAACAAATGGATCGCTGTAAACAAAGGACTGGTTGAATTAAGTGCTAATGCACCATTAATACAGCACATCTTGCCTTTGTCTAAAAAGTTGAATGATGCATCGCAGGAATTATTACTCGTTTTAGATAATAAATCAACTTTAAAAGGAGAGGATCTGAAAAATTTAATTGAGCAATGTAACAGTAAAGACCACGCTGATGTTGAGTTATCAGTATATGAAAGTTTCAAAAAATTAATTTAAAGATTTGTTTGAGTTAGTATTTAGTAAGTTTTTTTTACCACGTTATTTAGTAATTTATTGTCTCTGCCAGAGGCTTCTGGCAGAGATAATTATGGTGATTTTGACTGTATTTCTAACTTGAAACCAATTAATCATAATAAAAATATAACCATCATAAATAGTATTAACATTTAAAAACCAAATAAGACGCATAAAACAAAACATGACAAAAAGTAAAGTATTTAGATTGATGAATCCCAAATTTATCTTCTGTGTTTAAACTAATTTTTTTTAAAATTAAATAAATATCAGTCACTACTATTCACTAACGATTATGGCTAGAATCAGTAATAGTAATATTTATTTTTAGAAGTAATGAATTAAAAATCCACTGTATCGCGATGTTTTTTATTCGCGGTGTATTGAACCCCGGTTATTGTATTTATTTGCTGCATTTTGGCGGGTAAGGTATTGTAATTGGAATATTTATTTTCTATTAACCAATATTTATTAACTATGAAACATTATTACAGATTACTCTTTTTGTTACTGTTTCCCTTGCTTGCGTCGGCCCAACCAGCCCACGGTAAAAAAGTAGTAGGGTATTATGCGCAATGGGCAATTTATGCCCGGGATTTCAATGTTCCCAAGATAGACGGGAGCAAGATAACCCATTTGAATTATTCTTTTTACGGGACAACTTTTGACCCTGCCCGTCCGGAGAATACAAAATTAAAATGTTTGGATACCTATGCTGATTATGAGCATACGGAAGGCGGAATTCCATGGGATGCTCCTGTAAAAGGGAATTTTTATGACTTGAAAAAGTTGAAAGAAAAGTATCCGCATTTAAAAATTTTAATCTCTGTTGGAGGATGGACTAAAGGTCAGGATCTTTCTCCAATTGCCGCAAGTCCGGTGGCAAGAGCTGCTTTAGCTGCGGATATGGCAAACTTCATTGTCACTTATCCGTTTATTGATGGATTTGATATCGACTGGGAGTATCCTCTTATGGGAGGAACAGACGGTACTGAAATTGTGAACGGAATACCGGTTCCTCCACAAAAATACCATCCGGATGACAACAAAAACCTGGTACTTTTATTAAAAGCCATGCGTCAGGCAATGCCTAATAAACTAGTGACTATTGCAGCCGGAAACAATGTTCGAAATGTGCCTAAACAATATTTAGGGCCAAACAACAGGGCACAGTTTGGAATGACCGAAGATATTTCAACGTACTGTGATTACATTACTTACTTTGGATACGATTTTGGCGGAAACTGGTATGATAAAACATGCTATAATGCTCCTCTCTATGGAAGCGGAAACCCGAATGATCCATTATATGGAGCAACTCAGTCAGAATCACTGGATGAGTTGACGAACATCTATTTGAATGTAGTTGGTTTTCCTGCCAATAAATTAATCATGGGATTGCCTTTTTACGGTAAAAAATTTGACAACGTTGCCAATAATGGAACCAATCCAAATCTTCCGGGGTTATTTGTTTCTGCACCAAGATATAATGTTGCAGGCTGTACAAATCCTCAAAACCCAACAGGAACCTGGGATGGGCCGGCAGCTTGTGAGAAATCCGGTAGTATCGAAATTTGTGGTCTGGTTGGAAATCCAGTTACCAATTCGCATGCTTTTTTAGATCCAAATACCATGTTAGTTACGCCAACGGCAGCTGCTGCAGGTTGGGTAAGGTATTTTGATAACACGACCAAAGTTCCTTATTTGTACAACAGTAGTTTGAAACAGTTTATCAGTTATGAAGATAAACAGTCAATGGATTTAAAAGTACAGTACATCAAATCTAAAAATCTGGCCGGTGGTATGATTTGGGAATTATCTCAGGATACCAGAGGCTCTATCCCTAATTCACTTTTAACTCAGGTAGATACTTCATTTGGAAGTATTGTTCCGGGAACAGTAAGCATTGCCGGCTCTGTAAAAAATGGAACTGCTTTAGTGACTGATGTAACAGTTGAATTGCGCAACGCCAGTAATGTAGTTTTGCAAACCGTAACTTCAGCAACGGGGAATTTTACATTCAATAATTTAACATCTGGTCAAAATTATAGCCTTACAGCGTTAAAGGCAGCTTATACTTTTACAGCTGTTAATTTAACTAATGTAACGACTAATCAAACTGGTGTAGTGATTCAGGGAACACAACCTTTGTATACTGTGAGTGGAACGGTTTTAAGTAATACTACGCCAACTACGCCAATTTCGGGAGTTACAGTTACAGCAACTTCCGGTACGACCGTTTTAACTGCTGTTTCTAATGCGACGGGAGCTTATAGCATTACAGGTTTAACTGCTGGACTAAATTTTACAGTTACAGCTGCTAAGACTGGTTTTCCATATACTCCAGCGTCGACAGTATATAATGCGATAGATAGTAATAAAACGTTGAACTTTACACAAGGTTCTCCAATTGTATATTATACCGTTAGTGGTACAATTTTAAACGGAACTACACCAGCTTCAGGAGTAACTGTTACAGCAACTTCTACAGGAGCAACTGTTACGGCAATTTCTACTGCGAGCGGTTATAGTCTTAGTTTGCCATCAGGAGGAAATTATACCATAACGGCTGCGGCTCCTGGTAAAACCTATACCCCGGCTTCAACGGTTTATAGTAATTTGATAGCTGATAAAACTTTAAATTTTGCCGAATTTAATGTTGGAACAAGTAAAATTAGCGGAACCGTTAAAAATGGTACAGTTCCAGTTGCAGGAGCTAAAGTAGAAATCATTTTACCTTGGACTGACAATACACACGGATGGAAAAGCGTTTTGGCGACTACAGATGCACAAGGAAATTATAGCTTTGCCAATTCAGTTGTAGATGGATATACTACTATTTCGAGTTTGAAATTGAATGCTTGGCAAAATAACGACGTTAATTATTTTCCAAATAATCTGACCAGTTTTGCTGTTCCGGCAACTCCACAGGTTTATAACTTCAATACGAGTGCTACTGCAAGAACATCATCTTATGCCATAAACGGAAAAGTTTTAAACGGAACTACTCCGGTATCAGGTGCTATAGTTTCGGCTGTTTCGGGTACAACAACTTTAACGGCTACTACAGCTGCTGACGGATCTTACTCTTTTGCAAATCTGGCTTCAGGATCTGATTATAAAGTAACGGCTGCCAAAACAAATCTAACATTTGCTCCAGTATCAGCAGTTTCAACAACGAATTCAGGGAATAAAACACTGGATTTTACACAAAATTTGGCCAGTACAAATCTAATTAGCGGAACCGTTAAAAATGGTTCAGTTCCGGTTTCAGGAGCGAAAGTAGAATTAGTTGTGCCTTGGACCGATAATACACACGGATGGAAAAGTGTTATTGCAACAACAGATGCTCAGGGGAACTTTACCTATGACAATTCGGTTGTAGCAGGTTATGCACAAGTTTTAAGTTTAAAGCTGAATGGATGGGAGAATAATGGAACTAATTATTACCCAAATAATTTGGCAAATTTTGCAATGCCAACGACACCACAAGTTTATAATTTTAATACACAAGCGGTGGTTGTGACTAAACCGGTGGTTACCATTACAGCGCCAACAGCTCCGACAATTGCTATAAATTTAGGGTCAGCGATTAATTTTGTTGCTAGTGTTGGATTAAGTGCGGCTGACGCCACTACAATCTCGTCAGTTTCCTTTAGTTTAGATGGACAAAGCCTGAGTGCTATCAATTCTTCGGGAACTTATACCGCGATTTGGACACCAGTAGCAAATCAGTTTTCGCTTAGTCATACATTAACGGTTACAGCTACTGCATCAAACGGTACAACAGATGCAAAAACATATAATTTTGTATTAAACTGTTCAGGTGCAAACTGTCCAAATACATTGCCTGTAGTTACTTGGAATTCACCATCGAATACTACTGTATACCAAAATACTTTCCAGGCTGTTCCAATTTCGGTTACAGCTGTTGATAGTGACGGATCGGTTTCGGGAGTAACTATTACAATAAACGGAGGTACATTCAACATGACAGCTGGTACAAATAATACCTATGCCTATAATTTTACACCAGCTGCTTATCAGGATTATCCGGTTGTAATAAAAGCAACCGATAATAAATCTGGGGTAACTACATTAAACAATACCATTAAAATTGCTCCGGTGGGTACTAATAGATTTATTCCACTTCCATCTAAAATTATTTTAGGATATGCACATTCCTGGGAAAATGCTGGTGCTCCATTTTTATATTTTTCTCAAATGGTGGGAAGTAAATTTAACGTAGTTGATTATGCTTTCGTAGAAACCGTTAACCGTGATGGTTATACGCCAGTATTAACTACTAATGATGCCAGATATTTGACCAATGGAGTTTTCAATAAACAACTATTGAAAAATGATATAAAATCTTTAAGAGATAGTGGCGTTCCTGTTATTGTTTCTATTGGAGGTCAAAATGGTCATGTTGTTTTGGAGAATGTAAATCAAAAAAATATTTTTGTTAATGGTCTGAAAGCAATTATTGACGAGTATCAATTTGATGGAGTTGATATCGATTTTGAAGGCGGATCGATGAATTTTAGTGCAGGAGGTTTAAGAGATATTTCTTATGCGGGTATTTCTGCTTATCCAAGATTAAAAAACGTAGTAGATGCTTTCAAAGAATTAAAAGCGCACTATGGCCCTGGGTTTTTATTAACTGCAGCTCCGGAAACACAATACGTACAAGGAGGATATTCTACCTATAATGATACTTTTGGTTCGTTCTTGCCAATCATTCAAAACTTGCGTAATGAATTGGATTTGTTAGCGGTACAATTGTATAATACAGGAGGAGAAAACGGATTAGATGGTCAGTACTATGGTTCAGCTAAGAGAGCAAACATGGTAACAGCCCTAACTGATATGGTAATAAAAGGGCATAACATTGGTACTACAGGAATGCGTTATGATGGTTTACCGGCCTCAAAAGTTCTTATTGCATTACCGGCTTGTCCAAGTGCAGCAGGTAGCGGTTTTATAACGCCGGCTGAAGGAATTAATGCGATGCATTATTTAAGAACCGGAACCACTTTTTCAGGAAGAACCTACACCATGCAGCCAGGCGGACCATATCCTTCTTTAAGAGGTTTAATGACTTGGTCTGTAAACTGGGACTTTTCTTCTTGTGGTAATTCAGCTGAATTATCTAAAGCGTATGCGGCTTATTTTGCAGGACAGACAGCCGCAAGAACATTGCCTGAAGGAATCGAAACAAAGAGCAGTACAGTAGCTTATTTTAAAAACGATGCATTAGCTGTTTCCAGTGAAACTGGAGATATTGCTCAGGTTGAGGTTTTCAATACTATTGGACAGGCATTGATAAGTCATAAAAATGTTCAGAATAATAAAGAAGTACTGCTTCAGAACTACAATTTCTCTATCAAACAATTATTTGTGGTTATTGTAACGGACAAAGCAGGAAATAAAAAATCATTCAAAGTAATGAACTTTTTAAACTAAAGATCAGTATAGAAGAATGAAAATTACAGAAATAGAATATTGGAACGGTTAAAATTGAGTTTGGTTATTTATTTTTTAATCTAATTTTTATTTCGAATAAATGCTTCGAATTCAGGTGATTTGTTATTTGGTTTTCACCTGAAGGAGAGCATTATGAACCTGACAGTTTTTGCTGTCAGGTTTTTTTGTTTAAAATGATTTAATCTTAATGTTGATATAAAGGACACGGATAAAACGGATTTGCTATCGCAAAGACGCTGATAAAAACGGATTTTTAAAATCAGTGTAAATCCGCGTTTTCGTGAAACGAATCTGTTTCATCTGCGTCACAATCTTTAAAAAAAACTTTGCGAACCTTGCGAAAACCTTGTGTCTTTGCGGTTAAAAAAAACTTTCACTACTTTTGAAATCAAATACAATTATCTCAGAATCCATGCAGAAATTTATCAGCCTAATTACACTTCTTCTCTTTTTCGCCATAAGTACTGCTCAAACCAATTTCGGATCCCAGGAAGTTGATCCCATTCAGATTCAAAGAACTTTTAACGATTGGTCTGCCTATCAAAGTAAAAATATTATGCTTTCGAGAGATTTCATAGCATTGGACATCCTTTCTAAAGAAATTTCAAAAGAATCTTTTTTGGACCAATTGGCCAATGGAAATTGTATTCCAATTAGATTAAAATCAGAAGATTCTAGATACTATTATAAATTATTCGAGATTCAGGTAGGTTCAGATACCAGTATAAAAGCAACTATCAACCAGATTGGCTTTGATGCGCTTAAGAATTATAAAATGGAAGGAACTCCATTTCCAAAGTTTTTGTTTAAAGACTTGAATGGGAATCTGGTATCAAATGAATCGATGAAAGGGAAAATAATTGTTATAAAATGCTGGTACATCCATTGTACTCCTTGTATACGGGAATTTCCACAGGTGAACCGTCTGGCAGAAGAATACAAAGACCGAAAAGATATCGTTTTTATGAGTCTGGCGGAAGATGCTCCGGAAAAACTTAAATTGTTTCTGGCAAAGAAACCTTTAGCTTATTCTGTAATTTCAAATATGAAAACATATATGAATGAAGCTTTACAACTGAATTCATTCCCAACTCATTTTATTTTAAACAAAGAGGGGATGATTGTTAAAGTGCTTCCTAATTTTGAGAGTTTAGAAGTCGCCTTGGCTAAGGAAAGTCAGATGTGATTTGTCAGATGTAAAAAGTAAAAAGTAAGATGTGAAAACTTAGTGTGTTTAATGAAGCGACCTATTTCACAATTAACATCTCACATTTCACAATCAGCATTTCACAAAAAAACATCTTACAAATAACATTTCACAATACAAAAAACTTAGAGCCTTTACATCTTTGCAACTCTGAACCTTTTTTCATACTTTTGCACAAAATTAATTAAAAAGACATTCATGTTAACAGTCAATAATTTATCAGTTCAATTTGGCAAACGAATTTTGTTTGACGAAGTAAATACTACTTTCACTCATGGGAATATTTATGGAGTTATTGGAGCCAACGGTGCTGGGAAATCTACTTTTCTAAAAATCATCTCAGGTGATATCGATCCAACTTCGGGGCACATTCATTTGGAACCGGGAAAACGTATGTCGGTTTTGAACCAGAATCACAACATGTTCGATGAGCATACCGTTTTGGAAACTGTTTTGATGGGGAATAAAGTTTTGTACGCTGTTAAGAAAGAAATGGATGAACTTTATCTGGACTACAACGATAAAAACGCAGACAGAATTGGAGAACTACAGGTTCAGTTTGAAGAAATGAACGGATGGAATGCAGATTCTGACGCTGCTTCGATGTTGTCTAATCTAGGAATTAATGAAGAACATCATTATACTTTAATGGGTGACTTAGAAGGGAAAATTAAAGTACGTGTGCTTTTGGCGCAGGCACTTTTTGGAAACCCGGATTTGCTTATCATGGATGAGCCTACCAACGATTTGGATTTCGAGACAATCGCCTGGTTAGAGAATTTCTTAGCAAATTATGAAAATACTGTAATTGTAGTATCTCACGACCGTCACTTTTTAGATTCGGTTTGTACACATATTTCTGATATTGATTTTGGAAAAATAAACCATTACTCAGGAAATTATACTTTCTGGTACGAGTCCAGCCAATTGGCAGCAAAACAACGTGCACAGCAAAACAAAAAAGCAGAAGAAAAGAAACAGGAATTAGAAGAATTTATTCGTCGTTTTAGTGCGAACGTTGCCAAATCAAAACAGGCAACTTCTCGTAAAAAGATGATTTCTAAATTGAATATTTCAGATATTAAGCCTTCAAGCCGTCGTTATCCAGCGATCATTTTTGATCAGGATCGTGAAGCAGGAGATCAGATTTTGAATGTAGAAAATTTAGAAGCTTCTGTAGAAGGAGATCTTTTGTTTAAAGGAGTAAACCTGAATATGGCAAAAGGTGATAAAATTGTTCTTTTCTCTAAAGATTCACGTGCTACAACAGCTTTCTACGAAATTTTGAACAACCAACAAAAAGCTGATGCAGGAACTTTCGATTGGGGAATTACGACTAATCAGGCTTATTTACCGGCTGAGAATCATTCTTTCTTTGAAAATGATTTGACTTTGGTAGATTGGTTACGCCAATACGCCAAAACAGAAGAAGAGCGTGATGAGGTTTTTATTAGAGGATTCTTAGGGAAAATGATTTTCTCAGGAGAAGAGGCATTAAAAACAAGCCGTGTATTATCAGGAGGAGAAAAGGTACGTTGTATGTTGTCCCGAATGATGATGGAAAGAGCCAACATCTTAATGCTTGATGAACCAACGAATCACTTGGATTTGGAGTCGATTACAGCGTTTAACAACTCCTTGAAAAATTTTAAAGGTTCCGTGATTTTTACCACACATGACCACGAGTTTGCACAAACCGTTGGTAACAGAGTAGTAGAATTAACACCAAACGGAGCAATTGACCGTTACATGACATTTGACGAATACCTGGATGATGAAAAAATCCAGGAATTAAGAAAGAAAATGTACAATTTGTAATTTTATAATTTATAATAAGAGAGATCCCGTTCGCTATGTGAACGGGATTTTTTTTATGCTTATTTTTTGCCAAACACTTTAGCGAAAATGAATATAAGTATCGCAATAATGAAAATAACGATAAATATTCCGAAACCCATTCCGGCTTTAAAAATGTCTCCGATAACTTCACAACTCGTAAATGAAAATAGTATCACGAATACCATTAACAAACGTTTAATTATATTTTGCATGACTTTGAGTTTTTAAGAATCTAGTATTCTAATTCGTATACCTTAAAATTACACCAAACAATAAAAAAGATCTTACATAATTTGATTGGAAAGTTCTATGATTTAGATTAACACCAATTGTACTCAAAAGGTTAAACAACTTTACAATAAAGATAAGTAAAGATAAGGGAAAGGTAATGTTCTCTTAAAAGCTATTGCATTTTGGTAGAATACTTTTGTTTGGTCTAAAACAAAAACAACGTATGAAAAAACTTTACTTTCTATTCCTCCTTCTGGGGCTGAGTTATGCCTCGAAAGCACAAACCTTATTTCCTTATTTACAAAATGCGACACCGACATCTATTTATGTTAACTGGAAAACGGACAGTAATCCGGAATCTATTGTAGAATATGGGACGACAGCCACTAGTCTTAATGTTACCGTTACCGGTAATACAAATGTTTTTACAGATTCTGGTTATCCTGGGAATTATTTCTATCATAGTGCGAAGCTGCTAAATCTTTCGCCGAATACGAAGTATTACTACAGAATAAAAACCGGAGCAGATGTGTCTTCGGTTTATTCTTTTAAAACACTACCCAATCCGGGACAGGCTGCCACATCAAATGGACACATCCGGTTTTTGATAATGGGGGACAACCAGTTGAAAGCTGTGCCGCGTTATGATTCCTTGGTATCAGCTGCCAAAAGAAAGATCAGACAGAAATGGGGAAAAGACGCATCTCCGGATGATAATATCTCTATGACTTTTATGGTTGGAGATCAGGTGGATGTAGGAACTTTAGATCACTACGAAAATGTGCATTTTAAAAAGAACAGAGGTTTGTCTGGTAACGTACCAATTCAGACCACTGTAGGAAATCATGAAACTTATGGAACACTTGGTATGAACTCCTATTACGATCATTTTTATATAAGCGAACTTTCGTATAAAGGTATTTCGTCAGGAACAGAGAATTACTATGCACAACAAGCCGGTAATGTTTTGTTTATTAGTTTAAGTTCAGAGCATACCGGAGCAGCGCAGCTAACCTGGCTGCAACAGGTTCTTGCGGCAGCAAATGCTGATCCTACAGTAGAGTGGATCTTTTCCCTAAGTCACAGACCGTATCAGGCAGAACAGTATGTGGGTGATATTTCAACATGGGTTCGTAATACTGCCGTTCCGTTACTGGTAACATCTCCAAAATATTCGATGCATATTGGGGCGCACCATCATCTTTATCATAGAGGACAGTTGAAAAATACACCTACTTATAATATTATTTCAGGAGGTACAGCCTGGGATCAATATTGGGGATCTTCTACAGAGCAGGATTTTGATGACGTACAAAAAACAATTTGTAACTGGATTTATCAAATTGTTGATATTGATGTTGCAAACGGAAAAATGGATATCGAAAGCTATTCGATAGGAAGTGTTGATAAATGGAAAAACAACCAATTGATGGATGAATTTCACCGATATAAAAACAAGGCCGCACCAACAAAACCTTCGATCACGAATACTTTTACAGCGACAAGTACTTTACCGTTAACCGTATCCGGGTCAGCTTATAGTACCAGTACAGATGAGAAATTAAACACCAGTCAATTTCTAATTTCTCAGACACCAACTTTCGATATTGTTAAGAAAGAAGTATACCGTGATTTCGAAAATTTATACGGAAAGTATGGAACCCGAAAAGATTCAACCGTAAATGTTAATCTCGGCGTAGATATTACAAAAATGGATTTGGCTTCTAATTCACTTCCAAATGGTAAGTACTATGTAAAATTAAGATACAGAGACCGCAATTTGGAATGGTCGCCTTGGAGTGATGTTCAGACTTTTACGATTACCGGAAGTAATACCGTAAATACGGCAATAGTTACAGATGCTTTGACCTATTTGCAAAGTGCAGCTATAAAAGTTGATTATACGGATGCTCCAGCCAGTACCTCGACCTGGATCGGGTTGTACAAAGAAGGACAGACGCCGGGGGCTTCTACGCCATCACAAACCTGGAAATATACCGATGGCAGTACAAGTGGTTTTATTAATTTCCCTAGCGGACTGGCGAATAAAGGACGGTATTATGCCGCAATATTTTCAAATGGAGGATATACTGAAATTGCACCCCGTAAGTATTTTTATGTAGGACCGGTTCCGGTGTTAACTACTGATAAAACCGAGTATTCTGTTGGTACTCCTGTGATTGTTAATTACAGTAATGGTCCGCAATTGGCAAAAGACTGGATTGGGATCTACAGAATGGGTGTTAATCCGGGATCCGGAGTTACAGCAACAAGCTGGCAATACGTTACAACCGTTGCAGATGCTAAATCTTTTACTGGACTGCCAAAAGGGTATTATTATGCCGAGTATTATTTACAGGATGGATTTAATGCGATTGGGAATAAGGTTTTCTTTAAAATTGGCGCTGTAGTTACCGAATTATGGATCAATAAACCAGTTTACGATCTTGGTGAACAAATTACAGCTTCCTGGACGGATGCTCCGGGAATTGTAAAAGACTGGTTGGGAATTTACCATGAAGGCGATAATCCTAATGAAAAACCGTTGGTGAGTTATACTTACTTTGAAGGGCTTTCTGAAGGAACTAAAAATATTGTTGCTCCGGAATTACCTACGGAAAAAGGAAAATACTTTTTAGTTATGTTTACCAATGATTCATACAATGAAGTATCAAACAGAGTTACTTTTGAAGTAATCGATCCGCATTTGGGTAACGATGAATTTAAAATTGATAATGGTTTGAGGGTGTATCCAAATCCAACGAATAACAATACAGAAACTTTTATTCAGTCAGAATATCCTATTGATGAAATAGAAATTTACAGCATGGAAGGGAAATTATTATATGCTACAAAAAATGTAAACAATAATAAGTTTTCTCTAATCAATCAGGATTTACCAAAAGGAGTTTATATTCTAAAAATACATTCCCGTAAATTGTTTACAGCTAAACTAATTGTGAAGTAACAAACAAATAAAAAATATCAAAATCCCATTTGCCACGGCGAATGGGATTTTGTTTTTTAGATAAGGAGATCGCACGAAATATTAGAACAACATTTCAATAAGCTGAATTTTATTTCCACAGGTATCATCCAGTATGGCAATTTTTACATTTCCCATTTCTGTTGGTTTCATGCTAAATTCAACCTCAAGACTAATTAGACGGTCATATTCCTCCTGAAGATTATCAACGTTAAATTGGGTGTATGGAATTCCGGCTTCAAAGAGTGCTTTTTGATAGGTTTTGGCCGGTTCGAAATGATTTGGCGATGGTTCCAGTAAAACTTCAGTTCCGTTTAGTTCGTCTTTAGCAACAACGGTTAGCCATCTGTTGTTTTCGCCCAGAGGTACGTCATGCTTTTTTACAAAACCTAATTTCTTAGTATAAAACTGTAAGGCCTTTTCCTGATCCTGAACTGGAATTCCGATTACTTTTGCTCTCATAATCTATAGTTTTAAAATGAATGGATACAATTTTGATGCATTTTAATTAGCGGGCTATTTTTCGCATAAGAGTTTCAAACGGGCCATTATTAAAGCGTTTTGCCCAAAGACTACTAAAGTAATAACTGAGTACAAAATATGCAATTGAAAACAGTAAAATATAAATTGGTTTTGTCGCTTCCTGATCGGTTGGATCTTGGGTTAAACTCCTGTTCATCAGAAAAGAAAATAAAATGATCCCGATAGTAAGATGTGAAATATAGTGTGTTAGTGTCATTTGACCTGTTGGAGCAAAATCTTGTACGTATCGGTTGTCTCCTATTTTTTCTCCGATGTACATAAAGAAGGCAATCAGCATCAGAGCAAATCCGGATGTACTTAACATAAAAGGGAGGTATGGAGGGAGGTAGTCCGCATTGATAAATAAATGTAAATCCTTTGAAAGTGCAAATTGGCCGGACAATAATTGAAGTAATGCTATCGATACATACACTAAAAATCCAATCCTAAACATTTTTTTTTGAACCTTTATACTACTCCAGTTTAGTCTTCCGAGATACATTCCTAAGAGAAAATAAGCAATCCAGGGAAAAACAGAATTCCAGTCATTATAAAAGGTGTTTCTGATAAATCCGTTCAGGGTGTAAAAATCATTGTATTGAAAAGAGGCAATGTTCCAGCCCGTTTCATAGGGGATGATAAGAATTAAAAAGTGAAAACTAAAGACCGCCACAGCAGCCAGAAGCAGAAAAATTTTTTTGTTTAAAAAGAGTATAAAAGCAATTAGAAACATATAGCAGCCGTAAAAATGTAAAATATCGGCGGGCCAGATCAGGTTAAGCAAAAGCCCGATGATAAATAAAAAACCTGCTCGTTTGAGGATCGTATTTCTCAGCTTGTTTTTCTCAACAGGAGTATATTCAGCTCTGTTGGTCATAAGCGCAATTCCCATTCCTGCCAATATCACAAATACGGAGCTCGAGTTACCGCTAAAAAGAGACATAAATTGTGCAACGGCACTTTGGTCGTTATGGGAGCCAAAAACCATATTGAAATTAACAATAAACATTCCGAAGATGGCATATGATCTTGCCAGGTCAAATCCTACGATTCTTTGTTTCATTTTTTTATATTTTATGAAACAAATGTCGAAATGAAAAATCGCGAGAAATTTGACTTAGGTCAAATAATACATTTAAATCCTGGACCGGATCCTGCTTAGTGTTTCCAGCGATATTCCCAGATAAGAAGCAATATGGGTAAGCTGTATGTTTTTAATAATATGCGAATGTTCTTTAATTAATTTAAGGTAGCGGGTAGTAGTGTCCAGTGTACGAAACTGAAAGAGTCGGTCTTCTAACCAAATTGCGTAATACTCGGTGAGCATTAAATCTAATTCTGTTAATTTGGGGAATTGTTTCTTTGCGTTCTGAAATCCTTTAAAGTCAGTTTGTGAAATGGTGATATCTGTGACGGCCTGAATGAATTCTTTGCTTGGCTTTTGCAGACAATAACTATTAAAAGATACCGCTATATCATCTTTAAAATATAATTCTGTCGTGATTTCTTTTCCATCATCGAGGTAATACTTTCTGGCGATTCCTTCTTCTATAAAATAACTTTTGGAGCAAATTTCATCTTGTCGTAATAAAAACTCTCCTTTTTTTAACGTCTTGGTAGTTGAGATACTATTTAAAACGGCTAAGATTTCCAGATCAAGGCTGTTTATAAAAACATCTATTTTTGTTAGATAAGAGTTCATTCTTTTTTTTGGAAATATTCGTTTTTAAGAGAGTTGTAATTACTGGTTTATTTTAGATTGTTGAGGTGTAAGGAAATGTACCACAGACATGGAATAGTTTTTTCAATGCCAATGTGGTTGTTTCTTAAACACTGTTTTTAATCTCCAATTGTACCGGTTTTCACTAATTCCGCTCGGCTGTAATTGGCAATAATAACTCCCGTAGAGGTGATTGTATGGTCAGTTAGTACAAATGAAGTTGGAATTGCACCGTCGTTAAATAGTTTTTTTCCTTTTCCAAGAAGCAAAGGATGAATTTTGAGCCACAGTTCATCAACTAAATCATTTTTAAGCAGAAATTGAATGATGGAGGCGCCTCCCCAAACTTTAATATCATCGCCTTCTGAATTTTTGAGTTTTTGGATATCTTCTGCATTTTTTAAAAAGACGGAGTTTTTCCATTGAGAATCTTTTCGGCTTGCAGATAAGACATATTTAGTAACCTCATTAATTCCGGGCCAGTTAGCAGCATGCTCAGGCCAGTAAGATTCAAAAAGATCAAAGGTTTTTCTACCTAAAAGAATATCCGAAGGTTCCATTTGCTTCTCCATGGCCTTGCTGTATGATTCATCACCAAATGGTGCGACCCAGCCTCCATATTCAAAACCGCCCGAAGTATCTTCCTGAGGGCCGCCCGGTGCCTGCATAACCCCATCGAGTGTAATCATTGCTAAGGCAATTATTTTTCTCATTATTTTTAGTTTTTGGTTTCTCAAATATAATAAAATAACAAGAAATATTGGATTGAATTAATGCGGGTTGAAGGTGTTGCAGTAGTAGATTTTTATCTGTGTACTGTTTCATGCTTTGAAATAAGGGCTTGTAATATGGTTCGTTCCTGCGGAACTTTCGCTAATGTTGTTTAATTCGTTGCTACAGTATTCTTCATTCCTACGGAATTTTGAATGATGTTTTTGTAATATAGATCGTTTCTATTGAACTTTTCCCAATATTGCTCATTTCTGGTGAATTGAGAATGGTGCTTTGTGATCGTACAATGTTAAAAATTTATTCCAATATTTGTATTTAGAAAGAGGCAACAAATAAATTCTGATTTTGTATATTTGCCCAACCAAACATTACACTTAACTATGAGCCAAAAAGTATTACTTAATTCAAAAGAAGTTACTATCATACTCCATCGTTTGGCTTGTCAGTTAATCGAAAAACATCTTGATTTTTCAGATACTATTTTAATCGGAATTCAGCCGAGGGGTGTTTTCTTAGCAGAACGTTTAAAACAAATACTAGAGAGTGAATACAAGACACCTGAAATTTCTCTGGGATATTTAGATATTACTTTTTTCAGAGACGATTTCCGTCGTACAGATAAACCGCTTGAAGCCAATAAAACCCAAATCAATTTCATAGTTGAAAATAAAAAAGTCATTTTTATTGATGACGTTTTGTTTACCGGACGCAGCATTCGCTCTGCTTTAACCGCAATTCAGTCTTTTGGTAGACCCTCAGAAATTGAATTGTTAGTGTTAATTGACAGACGTTTTAGTCGCAATCTGCCAATTCAGCCCGATTATCGTGGTCGTCAGGTAGATGCTATTAATGGTGAAAAAGTAAAAGTAAGCTGGAAAGAAAATGAAGGTGAAGATGTAGTCTATTTGATAACAAATTAACGATTAAATAAAGCAACGGTTAAACGAATAAATAAAAATAGGATGACAGAGAATGAAGCTTTTATTTATGAATCAATTTTTAACCAAGTTAGAATGGGGTTTCTGTCTCTTGATGAGATTCAGGAAAACATTCTGGAAGAAATTGAAGACAACGAATTTGAGGATGAAATCTCTGAAGAGTGGGCTTTTGATAAAATAAGAGAAGAAAACCAAAAATTACTTTCAGAAAGTAAACAATGGAAAAGTCCAACAGATACGGAAAGATTAATAAAAGCATTTGATGAATTGGCAGATAGAAATATTATTGCACTTCATAATGCGGGTTATACCACATCAGATGGCGAATATGAAGTTGTTGAGGTAGAAAGAGTGTTACGTGAAAACGAGGTAGAATCTGATGGATATTGCTTTTATCACGAACAAGATTTAGCAAGAGGAGTAGCTGTAGAAGATTCAAGTTTGTTTATCGCTTTTCAGAAAGTAGATAATGGTGATGATGCGACAACAATAGAAGTAGGTAAAGTAGTTGCCCAAGTTCTAAGAGATAACGGCTTCACTCTAAATTGGAATGAATCTGCGAGAACAAAAATAGAAATTCCAGGTTTCAAATGGCAACATCTTTTTGATGAAGATGCCAGAGATTTACAGGATTACAGTGAAGTTGTAGAAAGAATGATTCAATAAAGTAGTTGTTCTTTGTAGCAGCATTGAAAGACTGAGTATGTCAGGAATTCAAGAATTTGACAAATAAATATTAAAGAAATAAAAATGAAAGAATTAAGCGTAAATCACTTATTGGGAATTAAATATATCAATGAAAATGATATTAACCTGATTTTTGAAACTGCCGATCATTTTAAAGAAGTCATTAACAGACCCATTAAAAAAGTTCCTTCATTACGAGATATTACCATTGCCAATATTTTCTTTGAAAACAGTACCAGAACTAAGCTTTCTTTTGAGTTGGCACAAAAAAGACTATCAGCTGATGTGATTAGTTTTTCGGCAGCTCAGTCTTCGGTTAAAAAAGGAGAGACTCTGATTGATACTGTAAATAATATCCTTTCAATGAAAGTTGATATGGTTGTAATGCGCCACTCCAACCCCGGAGCGGCTTATTTTTTATCCAAAAATGTCAAAGCCAGTATTGTGAATGCTGGAGACGGAGCGCACGAGCACCCAACACAGGCTTTATTAGATAGTTATTCTATTAGAGAGAGATTAGGTGATGTAGCCGGAAAAAAGGTAGTTATTGTAGGTGATATTCTGCATTCAAGAGTTGCTTTATCTAATATATATGCTTTACAGATGCAGGGTGCCGAAGTAAAGGTTTGCGGGCCAAAAACACTGATTCCAAGATACATCGAATCTCTGGGTGTTACGGTTGAACCAAATTTGCGCAAAGCTTTAGAATGGTGTGACGTTGCCAATATGCTTCGTGTACAAAACGAACGTATGGATGTGAATTTCTTTCCTTCTACACGTGAATATGCACAGCAGTACGGAGTAGATAAACCATTGCTGGATTCTCTTGGAAAAGAAATTGTAATCATGCACCCGGGACCAATTAACAGAGGGGTAGAGATTACTTCTGAAGTTGCTGACTCAAATCATTCTGTGATCTTGAATCAGGTCGAAAACGGAGTAGCGATCAGAATGGCCGTTATTTATTTACTGGCTTCTAAGATTCAGTAGTTTAGTCTCGGTTTTCAGTTTTCAGTCTCAGTTTTCAGTCCCAGTCTCAGTTTTCAGTGAAGGTCAGAATTTGAACTACACAAAGTTAAAACTGTTTACTGCAATCGCGACTGAATACTACAAAAAGCGACTTCGCCTGAAAAATAGTCTCAGTTTTCAGTGAAGATCAGAATTTGAACTACACAAAGTTAAAACTGTTTACTGCGACCGCGACTGAAAACTAAAAAAAACGACTGCGACTGAATACTAAAAAAATCGTACCTTAGCTCTCTAACAGCGCCTATAAATTAGAAGATGAAAGTAGATCAAAAAGGACATACCGTTACAATTAAAGATACCCAGGGAGATTTTAATGCTTTTTTGGAAAAAGTAACGCAACAGTTCAAAACCTTTGAAAAACAAAATATTATAATCGATTTGTCTGCAGATAATGATGTGTCTGAAAAAGAGGTAAAGCTTTTTTTACCTTTGGCCAAGCAACAGAAAAAAGCCAAAAAATCATTTGTAATAGTGGTTTCGGATCTTGACTTTAATGCTGTTTCAGATAAATTACTTGTAGTTCCATCGCTTTTGGAAGCACATGATATTATCGAAATGGAAGAGATCGAAAGAGACTTAGGATTTTAATTGTAGCTTTTAGAGTTCAGATTTTAGATTTTGAATGTTGGAATCTAAAATATGTATTCAATTTAGAATCTAAAATCAACAATCTAAAATGAAGCTTACCATACTTGGCTGTTATGCCGCAACCCCCAGAACAATTACCAATCCGACTTCGCAGGTTTTAGAGATTAAAAATAGAATGTTTTTAATTGATTGCGGCGAAGGGACGCAGGTGCAACTGCGTAAGAATAAAATTAAATTCTCTAAAATAAATCATATTTTTATTTCGCATTTGCATGGAGATCACTTTTTTGGATTGATTGGAACGATCTCGACTTTTGCACTTTTAGGACGTACTACCGATTTACATATTTATGGACCGAAAGGAGTGAAGGAGATCATTACTCTGCAATTGAGATTGTCCAATTCCTGGACCACTTATGATTTGTTTTTTCATGAACTGGAATCAACAGAAAGTGAAGTTATTTTTGAAGACACCAAGGTAATTGTAAAAACGATTCCGTTAAAACATCGTGTTTACACTAACGGATTTTTGTTTCAGGAAAAACCCGGTGACCGAAAATTGAATGTAGAGGCTGTTCAGCAATACGACATTCATACGGCATATTATCAAAAAATAAAAGGAGGTGGTGACGTTACACTTGATGACGGTACTGTGATAAAAAACGAAAAGCTGTCTTTTGATCCAATTCCTCCAATGAGTTATGCTTTTTGCTCGGATACAGTATATCATGAAGCGATAATTCCATTAATAAAGGATGTTGATGTTTTATATCACGAATCTACCTTTTTGGAATCAGAAGCCGCATTAGCACTCAAAACGTTACATTCAACCGCAAAAGAAGCGGCAGCAATTGCACTTAAAGCAAACGCGAAACAATTGGTACTAGGACATTATTCAACGCGATATGATGGTATCGAACGTTTTAAAGAAGAAGCTGAAACCGTTTTTCCTAACATCCTTTTAGGAGATGATGGGAGAAGTTTTGAGTTTTAAGTTGTAAAATGTAAATAGTTAATAGTGAAATGTAGATTATGGAATGTGAATGGTGAATAATGAAATGTAAAATAATGTAGATTTTTTAGTCAATCAATAAACCACATTTCACAACGTACAATCTAAAATATAAAATCATGAACGATTTAAGCAATTATAGGAAATCTTACGAAAAGAGCGAATTATTAGAAACGAATATTCCTGAAGATCCAATTAATCTTTTTAACCGATGGTTTCATGAGGTGGAAGATTTCGGTGGAAACGGAGAAGTCAACGCCATGACAGTTTCGACAATTGGACTGGACGGTTTTCCGAAATCCAGAGTGGTTTTGTTAAAAAAGTTTTCTGAGGAAGGTTTTATTTTTTATACCAATTATGATTCAGAAAAGGGAAAAGCAATTGCCGCGAATCCACATGTTTGTTTGTCTTTTTTTTGGCAGGAAATGGAACGTCAGGTAATCATAAAAGGAATTGCGACCCGAACAGCTGAGAACATATCCGATGGTTATTTTGATTCTCGTCCTGATGGAAGTAAATTGGGAGCGATTGTTTCGAAGCAAAGTGAAGTGATTCCGTCCCGAACTTTTCTGGAAGAGAATTTGAAAAAATTAGAGAAAGAATTTGAAGGAAAACAGATTCCGAGACCCGAAAATTGGGGAGGTTTTTTAGTAACTCCCTTAGAGGTAGAATTCTGGCAGGGGAGACCCAATAGATTACATGACAGGATTCGTTACCAGAGTCAATCTGATTTTTCATGGAAGATTGAACGATTATCTTCATAGTTGTAAGAAAATTATATTTTATTATAGGTTTGTCATGTAGTTCATCGATTTTTTTTGTAGTTTAACGATATATTTGATATGTTTGAGTAAGAAAAAGAAACAGATCAATTTATCTAAATAAAGAGTTTAAAGGATTTGCCCCAACATCTACTTTAAAAATTAAACTACTATGTGATTATGAAAAAGATGATGCATAACATGAGGTTCGTTGCAATGGTTGTCCTACTTGTTGCAATGAACTCCTGTTCAGCGGATAGTGCAGAGGCTACCGAAAACAGTACTACTGTCGAAACTGTTGTTGCCAGCTACACTTACAATGATTCTGAAATCGAATCCATGAAACTTATCAATGATTATAGGGTAAGTATCGGTCTGAATGCTCTGCAAAGAGTAAATCACGTTTCATTTAAATGCGAAGAGCATAACAAATACATGATTGCAAATAATGTAGTCGATCATAATGATTTTACTGCTCGTTCTAATAATATCATGAGTGTTTTAGGAGCTAAAAAAGTAGGCGAGAACGTAGCTTACAATTATAAAACTTCTGAAGCAGCCTTAAGAGCCTGGCTTGATAGCCCTGGGCATAAAGCAAATATCGAAGGAGATTATACTCATTTTGGTTTGTCAGTGACAGTTGATTCCCAAACAGGTAAAAAATACTATACGAACATCTTTGTGAAGATGTAGAGAAAATATTGGACTGGTTTAGTTTTTATTGATCGTTGTAATTCAAAGAATTGCAACGATTTTTTTATAAAAAAAAATAAATTCCAAAATTCAAATTCCAAATTCCACGAACATGGAATTTGGAATTTGAATTTTGGAATTTTTAGAGTTTTAAAGCTATAGGGCTGTAATAATAAATTCGCTTCTTCTGTTCATTTGATGTTGTTCTTCTGTACACGGTATACCATCAGAACAGCCATTTACCAGTTGGGTTTCCCCGTATCCTTTTCCGGTTAGTCTGTTTTTGGCAACACCATTTTTAACCAGCCATGCAATAGTCGATTTTGCTCTTCTGTCAGACAAGGCTGCATTGTATTGGTGCGTAGCGCGGCTGTCTGTATGTGAACGAATATCAAGTTTCATAGTTGGATGACTGTTTAATACATCAAGTATTTTTTCCAGATCCAGTGCAGCTTCGGTACGAATATTTGATTTGTCCAGATCGAAGTAGATCATTTTAATTCCAAAGCATTTTCCTAAATCATCACCAACAGCGACTTTGCAGGTTGCTTTGTCCAAAGCAATAGGAAGACTGGTTTTTCCGGTGAGTTTTCCAATGGTAATGTTTATCTCTTTGGTTGTATAATCCTCTTTTTCGGCTCTTACATTATACGTTTTTCCGCATTCGACAGGAAAGCTGTAAAAACCTGTTGCGTCCGAAATGGTATTACTTTTTATAGCTCCCTGATTGTCATATAACGTTAGTTTTGTATTTGGTAAAATCGCTAAGGTTTCGGCATCTGTAATAACTCCATTTAACTCTTGTATACATTGAAGTCTTCTGGTTTCTAGGAATTTATAAATATCGTCAGAACCCTGTCCACCATCTTTATTAGAACTGAAATATCCTCTTCGGGAAGCGGGATCAATAATGTAGGCAAAATCATCTTTTGGCGAATTGACATCTGCTCCAAGATTCTGTATACTGCTTATGGTTCCGTTGTCTTCAATTTTACCCACAAAAACATCCAGACCTCCCAGACCGGGATGTCCGTCGGAAGCAAAGTAAATTTCATTTTCACTGGTGACATACGGAAATGTTTCTTTTCCCTGGGTGTTAATGCCTTTGCCTAAATTCTGAGGCGTGCCGTAACTGTCATCACCGTTGATGCTCACTTTGTAAATGTCTGATTGTCCTACAGTTCCAGGCATATCAGAGGCAAAGTACAGTGTTTTTTCATCAGGACTCAGTGTTGGATGCGCAGTACTGTAATTATCACTATCAAAAGGAAGTGTGGTTATGTTGGTCCACTTTCCGTTTTCAAGAGTAGCTTTGTATATTTTGATTAAAGTAATTTTGTTATCATCTTTTCCTTTTTTTCCATTGATGTAATTGTTTCGCGTAAAATAAACCGTTTTTCCGTCTTTTGTAAAAGCGGGAGAAGATTCGTGAAACTTTGTGTTGAGGGATGTTTTAAATTTGTTGACCTTAACAACGCTGTTGGAAGCAGGGTCAGTGTCGGCAAAATACAAATTAGTAAAATACTCTCCGGTCCATTTGTGTTTACGCTGTGAAAAGTTTCCGGTATCTCTGGCAGAGGCAAAGTATATTTTACCATTATACACAAAGGAACTGTAGTCGGAGTATTTAGAATTGATTCCGGCATCTTCGATTTTGTATCGGCCTGAATTGGCTTTAATTTTGTCGAGATAGTTTACATCTTCGGTATATAATTTCGCTCTGTCGTCGTTTTTGGATTTAGCCGAAAATTCTTCCATGATTTTAGCAGCCTTAGCTGTTTGCCCGGTTGATTTCAAACATTGTGCATATCGATAGTAATACTCAGGCTCGACAACGGTATTCATAGCAAATAATTCACCATACCATTTCGCGGCTGCTTCAAAGTTAGAGTTGAAGTAGTAAGAATTTCCGAGCTTCTTAAACAAATCGTCTGATTTGTATCCTTTATCGGCTACACGTTCGTAGGTTTTAATAGCGTTGATATACGCATAATTATCGTAGTTTTTATCAGCAGTATTAATTTTCGATTGTTGCGCATAACTGCCGGATGAAAAAGAACAGATAATTGTTAAGCAAAGGAGTATATAATTTTTCATAATCATTATTTTTAGAAGAAACGTGGCGTTGTCATTTTACCATTGTTTTTGAAGAATTCGTAACGCAGGAATATCTCATGTGATCCTGAATTATAGTTGTTCAGGCGGGTGGTTTCACGATCGTAACCATAACCAAGATAAAGACCGTCGGTTATTTGAAACCCTACCATGGCGCTTATTGAAGCACTCCAACGATACGCTAGTCCAACCACAAGCTTGTCCATAAACATAAAGTTTGCAGAAACGTCTACCTGAAGCGGTGCTCCCTCAACCATTTTGGTCAGTAAGGCAGGTTTGAATTTGATGTATTGGTATTGGTCTAAATCAAACACATAACCGGCTATTAAGTAATAATTGATTTTATCTTTATAAATAGCATAGTCGTTATCATCAAACCGATTGGTTTCGATAAAATTGGGTACAGACAAACCGATATAAGCTTTATCAGAATGCCAATAGACTCCGGCTCCCACATTTGGTGAAAACTTATTGTTTAGATCCTGAAACTGTGGATCTCCCTGACTCTCCGGATTTAATTTGCTGATATCGAGATTGAACAGGTTTGCTGTTCCTTTAATACCAAATGAAAGTTTAAAATCGGCTGAGGTCTGAACAGTATAAGAGAGGTCGACAGAAATGTTATTTTCATTGGTTGGACCAATTTTGTCGTTTACTAAAGAGGCTCCTACTCCTAGATTACTGTTGTTTATAGGGCTATTGACAGAGAAAGCACTGGTTTCCGGAGCCCCGTCAAGTCCAACCCATTGGGTGCGGTACAATCCAAAAACACTTAAAGCTCCTCGTGATCCGGCATAAGCGGGATTGATGTTTATAGTATTGTACATGTATTGCGTAAATTGTGCGTCTTGTTGGGCATAACTTGCAATTGTTACAAACATAATGACGAAGAAAAATAATTTTGTTCTCATAGTGGTATTTATTATTTTCATTAGTACTACTTTTTTATCAATTAGAATCGAAAAAAAGTCTATGCATTTGTATATTCAAAAATAAGGATTTTTTTATTAATTAATCGTAAAAAGCTTCTTTATGTGTTTGTGATGCAATAGGATATATTTTTTCTTTCTTATTTTGATAGATATAAGTACCCATCTTTTTTATTGTTTTGAAGTACATTATTTCCGTCCAATGATTTATAATTAATAATATAGAAATAAGTTCCTGTTGGCAGTCCATCAGATTGTTTGACGGTAGTTCGTCCTCTTGAAATTCCATCAAAGGCATTGGTTTGATTGTTGTAATTATGTGTTTCAAATACCAATACTCCCCAGCGGTTATAAATTTCTACATCATTCTCAGGATAACAAGTGGTGTCGTCAATACTGTCTATTTTGAAGATATCATTGATTCCGTCTCCATTAGGTGAAAAGGCGTTGTGAACCACTACGCTTCCACATGCAAGTACTTTACAATCATCATTTATTTCCATATTCAGTACAATACTTTTTGGACAGCTCGTATCAGGTATTTTGTACTCGAATGTATAATTACCTATTGCGAGACCTAAAGGATTGAAATCACTTCCTTGTATACTTCTGGTATTATTGTTGTCCACCCAGGTTCCGTTAGAAGGAGTGTTTTCTGGTAACAAGGATAGTAGGTTAATGATAGTTGAATCATCGTTACAGGCTTTACTGCTAATATTAGTTACTAAATTAGGAATTGCAATGATTGTTACAGTTGCAGTTGCAGTACACGTTTGATTTGCATTATTTACTGGGGATGTTGCTGTAAGTGTGTAGGTTCCGACTGGTAAATTGGTATTTCCAACAATTTCGTTGTTAGCGTTTCTAATAACAACAGTCGAACCAAGGCTATTGGTTACCAGGATTGAACCGCTTTTTCCTTCCAGACAGTTCACATTGGTAGCAACTCCGCTTACAGAAACTTTATTGGCTACTGTAAAGGTTTGTACCAATACAGTTTTATTTCCTGCACAATCGGTTAGGGTATAGCTTCTGGTCAGGATGTAAGGATTTCCGTCGCAGCCGCTTCCGCCATTGTTAGTGTCACTTACCGTAATGTTTACTGTATTGCTGCAATTATCCTTAGCGTCTTTGATCTCACTTGGGTTTCCAGCGGGAATATCGGCGATAGTTTGCAAATTGGCCACATTAAGAGGAGCTGTTCCTGTAGGTGGAGTGGTGTCTCTAACCGTTATAATTTGAGTGTAAGAAATTGTATTTCCACCACAATCACTGGTCGTCCATTTACGGGTTAAAGTATAATTTGTAGCACATTGATTTTCAGTATTACTTTTTGTTTCGCTGAAAACAATTGGTAAGTTACCATTACAATTATCAGAGGCTTCCATATTTGCGGGTTGCGGAACAGCATCGCAAGAAACAGTAATGTCGGCAGGTAAAGTTCCGGTAAAGGCTGGTTTTGTAGTATCCTGAATAGTGATCACCTGAGTGAAAGTGTCAGAAGTATTTCCGCAATCGTCTTTTACCGTCCAGGTGTTGGTATAGGTTCCTGTATTAGAACAACCCTGAGAGGCTACAAAAGCACCGCTTACTTTTACGATGTTTGAAACATTAGTATCACAAGCATCAGTTGCAGTTGGAAACAAGGCTTGTGCAGAAGTTAAGGCTGTTGTGTCACTACATTCTATAGTTTTATCTAAAGAAGCAGTTTGAGTAGACCATGTTGGTTTAGAAGTATCCTGAATGGTAATCACTTGCGTGAAAGTATCAGAAGTATTTCCGCAATCGTCTTTTACCGTCCAGGTATTGGTATAGGTTCCCGCATTAGCACAACCCTGAGAGGCTACAAAAGCACCGCTTACTTTTACGATGTTTGAAACATAGGTGTCGCAAGCATCAGTCGCAGTTGGAAACAAGGCTTGTGCAGAAGTTAAGGCTGCTGTATCACTACATTCTATAGTTTTGTCTAAAGAAGCAGTTTGAGTAGACCATGTTGGTTTAGAAGTATCCTGAATAGTGATCACCTGAGTGAAAGTATCAGAAGTATTTCCGCAATCGTCTTTTACCGTCCAGGTATTGGTATAGGTTCCCGCATTAGCACAACCCTGAGAGGCTACAAAAGCACCGCTTACTTTTACGATGTTTGAAACATTAGTATCACAAGCATCAGTTGCAGTTGGAAACAAGGCCTGTGCAGAAGTTAAGGCTGTTGTGTCACTACATTCTATAGTTTTATCTAAAGAAGCAGTTTGAGTAGACCATGTTGGTTTAGAAGTATCCTGAATGGTAATCACTTGCGTGAAAGTATCAGAAGTATTTCCGCAATCGTCTTTTACCGTCCAGGTATTGGTATAGGTTCCCGCATTAGCACAACCCTGAGAGGCTACAAAAGCACCGCTTACTTTTACGATGTTTGAAACATTGGTGTCGCAAGCATCAGTCGCAGTTGGAAACAAGGCTTGTGCAGAAGTTAAGGCTGCTGTATCACTACATTCTATAGTTTTGTCTAAAGAAGCAGTTTGAGTAGACCATGTTGGTTTAGAAGTATCCTGAATGGTAATCACTTGTGTGAAAGTATCAGAAGTATTTCCGCAATCGTCTTTTACAGTCCAGGTATTGGTATAGGTTCCCGCATTAGCACAACCCTGAGAGGCTACAAAAGCACCGCTTACTTTTACGATATTCGAAACATCGGTATCACAGGCATCAGTCGCAGTTGGAAACAAGGCTTGTGCAGAAGTTAAGGCTGCTGTATCACTACATTCTATAGTTTTGTCTAAAGAAGCTGCCTGTGTAGACCATGTTGGAGCAGAAATATCTTGCACAACAATAACTTGGCCCACAGGAAGAGAAATATTTCCACAGGCATCGACAGCAGTCCAAGTTCTGGTTTGAGTGTAAGAACCGGCACATCCACCCGGAGTAATTACATCTGTATAAGTTAATGATGAAATCACGCCATTGTTATCCGTTGCAGTAGCAGTTGCAAATATCGGTGTTACAGGACAATTAATAGTAGTACTTTGTGGGAGAGGATCTATTATTGGTTTAATAGAATCTCCATCAATAATAGTAACCGATTTCGTTATTGTACAAGAGTTCGCATCTGTTGCAGTTACAGTATATGTTCCGGCAACAAGTGCATTTGCTGTAGCAGCTGTTCCACCAGATGGAGACCATAAGTAAGTATAACCTGGATTTCCACCGGAAACAGTAATGGTAGCAGATCCTGTATTGTCACCTCCGCAACCTACATTGGTTTGTGAAGTGGTGGCCGATAGTACGGTTGGCTCTGTAATGGTAACTGTTTTAGTAATGGTACAAAGATTAGCATCTTTAATAGTTACCGTATATGTTCCGGCTGCTAAATTCGAAGCTGTTGCTGCTGATCCACCTGATGGTACCCAGGAGTACGTATAAGCTCCGGTTCCTCCGGCAGCAGTTACGGTTGCAGAACCTGTAGTTCCGGCATTACAAGCGACATTGGTTTGTGTAGTTGTAGCGGTTAGTGCAGTTGGTTCTGTTATCGTTACTGTTTTAGTAATGGTACAAAGGTTGGCATCTTTAATAGTCACGGTATAAGTTCCTGCTGCTAAATTAGAAGCCGTTGCTGCTGATCCACCTGATGGTGCCCAGGAGTACGTATAAGCTCCGGTTCCTCCAGCAGGAGTTACGGTTGCAGAACCTGTTGTTCCGGCATTACAAGCCACATTGGTTTGTGTAGTTGTAGCGGTCAAAGCGGTTGGTTCTGTTATGGTAACGGTTTTAATAAGGGTACAAAGGTTGGCATCTTTAATAGTCACGGTATAAGTTCCTGCTGCTAAATTAGAAGCTGTTGCTGCTGAACCACCTGATGGTGCCCAGGAGTAAGTATAACCAGGAGTTCCTCCGGCAACAGTTACGGTTGCAGCACCTGTAGTTCCGGCATTACAAGCCACATTGGTTTGTGAGGTTGTTGCGGTCAAAGTAGATGATTCCGTGATGGTAACTGTTTTAGTAATGGTACAAAGATTGGCATCTTTAATAGTTACGGTATATGTTCCGGCAGCTAAATTCGAAGCTGTTGCTGCTGAACCACCTGATGGTGCCCAAGAGTAAGAGTAAGCTCCGGTTCCTCCGGCGGCAGTTACGGTTGCAGAACCTGTTGCTCCGGCATTACAAGCCACATTGGTTTGTGTAGTTGTAGCGGTCAAAGCAGTTGGCTCTGTTATGGTAAAGGTTTTAGTAATGGTACAAAGATTAGCGTCTTTAATAGTCACGGTATAAGTTCCTGCTGCTAAATTAGAAGCTGTTGCTGCTGAACCTCCAGATGGTGCCCAAGAGTACGTATACGCTCCGGTTCCTCCGGCAGGAGTTACGGTTGCAGAACCTGTTGTTCCGGCATTACAAGCCACATTGGTTTGTGAGGTTGTAGCGGTCAAAGCAGTTGGTTCTGTTATGGTAACGGTTTTAGTAATGGTACAAAGGTTGGCATCTTTAATCGTTACCGTATAAGTTCCGGCTGCTAAATTAGAAGCCGTTGCTGCCGATCCACCTGATGGCGCCCAGGAGTAGGTATAGGCTCCGGTTCCACCGGCAGCAGTCACTGTCGCAGAACCTGTTGTTCCGGCATTACAAGCTACATTGGTTTGTGTAGTTGTAGCGGTCAAAGCAGTTGGCTCTGTTATGGTAACCGTTTTGGTGATCGTACAAAGATTAGCATCTTTAATGGTAACGGTATATGTTCCGGCAGCTAAATTAGAAGCTGTTGCTGCTGAACCTCCAGATGGTGCCCAAGAGTACGTATACGCTCCGGTTCCTCCGGCAGGAGTTACGGTTGCAGAACCTGTTGTTCTGGCATTACAAGCCACATTGGTTTGTGTAGTTGTAGCGGTCAAAGCAGTTGGCTCTGTTATGGTAACTGTTTTAGTAATGGTACAAAGGTTGACATCTTTAATCGTTACCGTATAAGTTCCGGCTGCTAAATTAGAAGCCGTTGCTGCCGATCCACCTGATGGCGCCCAGGAGTAGGTATACGCTCCGGTTCCACCGGCAGCAGTTACGGTTGCAGAACCTGTAGTTCCGGCATTACAAAGTACGTTGGTTTGTGAAGTGGTTGCAGTCAAAGCAGTTGCAGGTTCTGTAATGGTAACCGTTTTGGTGATCGTACAAAGATTTGCATCTTTAATAGTCACCGTATACGTTCCGGCAGCTAAATTTGAAGCGGTTGCTGCTGACCCACCTGATGGTGCCCAGGAATAGGTATAAGCTCCGGTTCCTCCGGCAGGTGTTGCTGTTGCAGCACCTGTTGTTGCAGATTTACAAAGTACGTTGGTTTGTGTGGTTGTAGCGGTTAGCGCCGTTGGTTCTGTAATGGTAACCGTTTTGGTGATCGTACAAAGATTAGCATCTTTAATGGTAACGGTATATGTTCCGGCAGCTAAATTAGAAGCTGTTGCAGCTGATCCACCTGATGGTGCCCAGGAGTAAGTGTAAGCTCCGGTTCCACCGGCAGGAGTCACGGTTGCAGAACCTGTAGTTCCGGCATTACATAGTACATTGGTTTGTGAAGTGGTCGCAGTCAAAGCAGTTGCAGGCTCTGTAATGGTAACCGTTTTGGTTATCGTACAAAGATTAGCATCTTTAATGGTAACGGTATAAATTCCAGCTGCTAAATTAGAAGCTGTTGCTGCCGATCCACCTGATGGTGCCCAAGAGTAAGTGTAAGCGCCTGTTCCTCCGGTAGGAGTAACGGTTGCAGAACCTGTAGTTCCGGCATTACAAAGTACGTTGGTTTGTGAAGTGGTTGCAGTCAAGGCAGTTGCAGGTTCCGTAATGGTAACTGTTTTGGTTATCGTACAAAGATTAGCATCTTTAATGGTCACGGTATATGTTCCCGCTGCTAAATTTGAAGCTGTTGCTGCTGATCCGCCTGATGGTGCCCAAGAGTACGTGTAAGCTCCAGTTCCTCCAGCAGGAGTTACGGTTGCTGAACCTGTTGTTGCAGATGTGCAAAGTACGTTGGTTTGCGTAGTGGTTGCAGTCAAGGCATTTGCAGGTTCTGTAATGGTAACCGTTTTGGTTATCGTACAAAGATTAGCATCTTTAATAGTCACGGTATAAGTTCCGGCTGCTAAATTAGAAGCTGTTGCTGCCGAACCTCCAGATGGTGCCCAGGAATAGGTATAGGCTCCTGTTCCTCCGGCAGGAGTTACGGTTGCTGAACCTGTTGTTGCAGATTTACAAAGTATGTTGGTTTGTGTGGTTGTAGCTGTTAAAGCAGTTGGTTCTGTAATGGTAACCGTTTTGGTGATCGTACAAAGATTAGCATCTTTAATGGTCACAGTATATGTTCCCGCTGCTAAATTAGAAGCTGTTGCTGCCGATCCGCCCGATGGTGCCCAGGAATAGGTGTAAGGCCCAGTTCCTCCGGCAGGAGTCGCGGTTGCAGAACCTGTAGTTCCGGCATTACAAAGTACGTTGGTTTGTGAAGTAGTTGCAGTCAAGATAGCTGCAGGCTCCGTAATAATTATTTGTTTGGTACCGGTACATCCTTTTGAATCAGTAGCGGTTACGGTATAAGTTCCTGCGGCTAAATTAGAAGCTGTTGCTGCCGATCCCCCCGATGGTGCCCAGGAATAGGTATAGGGTGCAGTTCCTCCTGTGGCAATTACGGTCGCTGATCCGGTTGTAGTTCCTTTACATTTTACATCAACATGCGAACCGGCAGTTTCGGTAATCACAATATTGGTCTGACTCACAACAACTGGTTTCGTATCAGAACAGCCCGATTGTGTATTTGAACCTTTAATGTAATAAGTCCCCACTGGCGCTGCAGTTGGAGTGGTATAAGGAATAGTTGCTGCAGCATCCTGCCAGTAGCTATAAGTAAGTCCGGCAGTACTTCCTGCAGTAACTGCTGGTAAAGTAAGGTTTGCTGTACCATTAACGCATACAGGGGCAGGATTAGTAATAACCAGAGTGTTTGTAGCAAAACTTTTTGCTTTCAAAAACACACCGGCATCCCATCTTTGATCTGATGCATCGGCAATAGCCATTTTTATTTTATAAGTATTTCCAGGTGTAACAGCATAAGTAGCCGTAAGAACGACAGTTGAACCATCATATTCCATAGTCGTAGAACCAGGAGGGTTGTTTAAGTAGTAAGCGTCGTTTACTGCCGGAAAGGCAACATTATTTACGTTAGTTCCAGCAGAGTGTATGTTGTTTATTGTCACTGCATCACCGTTTGGTAATTGGGCAAGATTAATCGCATTATTGGTATAAGTACCGGTAATTCCGGTGCCGCTTAAAAAGAATCCAAAAGCATCATTAAACTGCGTATTTACATATTCCAGATACTCTTCAGATGCAAAAATAAATTTAAACTCGACAAGATTTCCGTCCGGAATAAAATTGAATTCCAATATGGAGGCATCGTGCATAGTTCTGCCTGAAATTCCAGCTAAATCGGGATCGCTTGCCCCGTTTACCATTTCATCAGACCTGTTGGTGTATGTATTGGGTCCCATGGCTGAACTGATTTTCCCTGTAGACAAAAGAAGTCCTTCGTCTATTGGGAATGTAGAAGTTCCTTTACTGTAGTACCCCAATTGTCGGTCTCCGGCAGTCGAAGACCAGGAATGATCTACCCAGGTCCAGGTGTTGTTATTGTTTCTTCTGTAATATCCGTAACGAACATTGTTGATTGTTAAACATCCGGATGTTAGTACATTACGAACAAGCTGATCTGCACTATAACCATTGTAACCTGCAGAAGGATTAGCGACATCAATTGAACCGGCAACAGCTGCCAGTGCACTAACAGCTTCTGTTGTGGCTGCTATTTTTGCTGTCTTAGAAGTTGTCTTATTGGAAGGAATAGTATTTCCAATCCTAACAGGGATTATTTCCTGGGCAACAATTGCGGAAGAATACATTACGAATCCTAAAATTAAAATTAAAAATGATTTTAAACTAATTTTAGAAAAGACATCACGTTGAATGTTTTTGTGAAACGGGAAAATATACTTACCACTTTTAATGAAATTTCCCACTTCTTGTAGAGTAGTTTTAGTTTTCATATTTTAGGATTTTGTTTTTGAAGTACTTGTGATATTTTAACAGAATCAAATTTATAACGTGTAATTACTTTTGATTTTTTTTCTCCGTAACTAACCTAAAAACTCGTTGAAGTGTATTTTTTTTGTTAAAGAAGGGGGTGAAAAACACTTTTTTTTGTCATTTTTGACAAAAAAACAGTGGCTAATTTTTTATTTTATTTGTTAAAAAGGTTGTTTTTTAAATCACTTAAGTGATTAATAGTCAATTATTTGGTTAATTTTTTATGAATATAAAAAATATCGACTAACTGTTTAATTTAATAGATGAAGAACACTTTTTGTTAAATAAGGAAGTTTTCCTTTGTTAAGCATTTAAGATTTTTAGTTTTCGGTTCGTTGTTAAAAATTTTGTTGAAATGTTAACAGAAATAAAAAAAAGAGAAGGTTTAAGATTTCTTTTGTAAATTAGAAGTTCAATAAAAAACCAACCTCTTTTAATGAGGTTTGTAAACCTTACTGCTTATGAAAAACTTAATTTTAATACGCCATGCAAAATCAAGTTGGGAAGCCCCGTTAAAAGATTTCGACAGACCTTTGATGAAAAAAGGCATTTTAGACGCACATGAAGTATCGGCTACTATTTCAAAATTTCTTCCTAAAACCTATATTATGTGGAGTAGTACTGCGGCGAGGGCTTTAGAAACGGCGCTTATTTTTGCGCAAAATATTTCTTATCCTATAGAAAGTATCGTTTATAAAGACGACCTTTATACCTTTGATGACAAGCAGCTCGAAAAAGTTATCAAATCATGTGATAATAGTTTCGAAAGCGTTATTCTTTTCGGGCATAACGAGGCTATTACAAATTTTGTTAATAAATTTGGGGATGTTTTTATCGAAAATGTACCTACTTCAGGCTTTGTATCACTACAGTTTGATGCTGATAGTTGGAACACCATTAATAAAGGTAAAACTCATAAAACAATTTTCCCCAAAGATTTAAAATAAATATAGTGTACGAACAGAAATATATCGATAGAGAAAAAAGTTGGTTGGCGTTTAATGCAAGAGTACTTCAGGAAGCTGGAGATAATTCGGTTCCACTTTTAGACAGACTACGTTTTGTTGGAATTTTTTCAAATAATTTAGATGAATTTTTCAGGGTTCGCTACGCTGCAATTCGAAGATTAAGCCTTTCCGGGATTTCCGGAGAGAAATATTTAGGAGGAGTTTCGGCACACCAATTAATTAAAGACATTACCGAAATTGTTATTCAGCAGCAATCCGAAAGTTTGCGTATTTTAGGTAATATCGAAGCAGAGCTGGAAGCCGAAAATATTTTTATTATCAACGAAGATCAAATAACAAAAGATCAGGAGAGCTATCTGAAAGATTTTTTTGTGCAAAAATTAAGTCCTGAATTGGTGACCATCATCTTGAATGATCTGGCTGAATTTCCGGTTCTTAAAGATACCTTGGGTTATTTGGCTGTTCGTTTGGAAATGAATACCAACGATGAGGTGCGCTATGCTGTTATCGAAATTCCAAAGACCATAAACAGGTTTGTAGTACTGCCATCAGATGATGATAAGCAATATGTGATACTGATTGACGATGTGATTCGTTACAACCTAAAGAATATCTTTAATATTTTCGATTATAAAAGCGTCTCGGCACACATGATAAAAATTACGCGCGATGCCCAGTTGGACATCGACAGTGATTTGAGTAAGAGTATGCTCGAAAAAATAGCATCATCTGTAAAAGACAGAAGAATTGGGGAACCTGTTCGCTTTATTTACGACAATTTAATCGAAGAAGATACTTTGCGTTTCTTTTTGGATAAAATGAAAATTGTAGAAACCGATAGTATAATTCCGGGTGGACGTTATCACAACAGACGTGATTATATGAGTTTTCCTAATTTAGGAAGATATGATTTATTGTATAAGCCAAACGAACCTTTGCCAATTCCGGGCTTGAGTCTCGAAGGCAGTATTTTGGAAAAAATCAGTAAAAAAGATTATTTGCTGCATGCTCCATATCAGTCATTTTCTTATCTGACAAAATTTTTGCGTGAAGCCGCTTTAGATCCAAAAGTAACCAGTATAAAAATTACGTTATACCGTTTGGCAAAGAACTCACAGATTATCAGTTCTTTGATTAATGCAGCGAAAAATGGTAAAAAAGTAACCGTTCAGATCGAGCTTCAGGCACGATTTGATGAGGCATCCAATATTTCCTATGCCGAGCAAATGCAGACAGAAGGAATTGATCTTATTTTTGGAATAAAAGGCTTAAAGGTACACAGTAAAATTTGTGTCATCGAAAGAGTAGAAGACAGCAAAACACGTCGCTACGGCTTTATATCAACCGGAAATTTTAACGAATCGACGGCCAAAATTTATACAGATGTAACTTTGTTTACCTGTCATCAGCAAATTTTGAAAGACATCTCTAAAATATTCGAATTTTTTGATATCAATTACAGGGTGCACCGATACAAACATTTAATTGTGTCCCCACATTATACCCGAACAAAATTTATCAAACTGATCGATCGTGAAATTCTGCATGCACTGGCTGGCAGAAAAACGCATATTAAATTAAAAATGAACAGTTTGTCTGATTTTAAAATGATCGATAAATTGTACGAAGCCAGTAATGCAGGAGTTAAAATTCAGCTTCAGGTAAGAGGAATTTGTTCTTTGATTCCGGGAATTCCGGGTATGAGCGAAAACATTGAAGCCATAAGTATCGTCGACAATTATCTGGAACATTCAAGAGTTTATATTTTTGGAAATGCAGGATTAACAGAAGTGTATATTTCATCGGCCGATTTCATGACCCGAAATCTTGACGGAAGAGTCGAAGTTACCTGCCCAATTTATGATCTTGCAATAAAGAAAGAACTAGTAGACAATTTCAATATTGCCTGGAAAGGGAATGTCAAAGTGAGATATCATTCCTATAAATTAGACAATAAGTATAAGCCTAGAAATCATCATGCTCCATTTAGAGCGCAGTTTGAAACTTATAAATATTATCAAAATAAAATAATGGTTCAGGAAGAAGTCGTATAACGTATCAATTAATAAAAACAATAAAATAAAATCATAAGTGAGCATGATTAATATAAGGAAATTTGCAGCGATAGATATTGGATCCAATGCCATGAGGCTACTGATATCAAATGTTGTAGAACAAGATGGAAAAGAACCGCAGTTTAACAAAAGTTCACTTGTTCGTGTGCCAATTCGTTTGGGACAAGATGCCTTTACCGTAGGAGAAATTTCAGCAGAGAATATAGATCGAATGGTAGATGCTATGAAAGCATTTAACCTTTTGATGAAAGTACATAAAGTAGAACGTTATATGGCGTTTGCAACTTCGGCGATGCGCGAGGCATATAATGCGAAGGAAGTTGTAGCTTTGATCAAGAAAAAAGCCGACATAAAAATCGAAATTATTGATGGTAAAAAAGAAGCTGCAATTATAGCTTCTACAGATTTACATCATTTACTAAAAACAGATGAAACTTATCTTTTTGTGGATGTAGGAGGAGGAAGTACCGAATTTACTTTGTTTTCTGATGGAAAAATGATCAATTCCAGATCTTTCAAAGCCGGAACCGTTCGTTTGTTAAATAATATGGTACACGATGTGGTCTGGGATGAAATCGAAAAATGGATCAAGACCAATACCGAAGATTATGAAGAAGTAACTTTGATCGGTTCGGGAGGAAACATCAATAAATTGTTTAAAATGTCTGGAAAACAGCAGGAAAAACCACTTTCATACATTTACATCAATTCACAATATGCTTTTTTGAACTCTTTAAGTTACGAGCAAAGAATCGCCGAGTTAGGTCTGAATTCAGATCGCGCCGACGTAATTATTCATGCAACCAGAATTTATCTGAATGCCATGAAATGGAGTGGTGCACGCCAGATTTATGTTCCAAAAATTGGACTTTCAGATGGAATTGTAAAAGCAATGTATTACGGTAAAATTTAGGGATATCAACTAATTTTTTTGCCACAACCCGAGTGATCGCGTATAGACAAAGCATTTTTACGAATTTTCACCCAAAATAAATTCGTGGAAATTCGTGGCGTTTTTTTATTAATACTAAAATTGATTTTCAATGAATAAAACCAGACTTGAGGCTTTTAGTGATGGTGTTTTGGCTATCATTATAACCATTATGATTTTAGAAATTAAAGTACCGGCAGGTCATGAATTTACGGATTTAAAGCCACTGATTCCTAAGTTTCTAAGTTATGTTCTGAGTTTTGTTTATGTTGGTATTTACTGGAACAATCACCATTATTTAATTCATAGTCTGGGTAAGGTTAATGGAAAAATTCTTTGGGCCAATTTGCATTTGCTATTTTGGCTTTCCTTAATTCCTGTGGCAACCGGTTGGATGGGCGAACATAACTTTGCCAAAGCATCTATGGCTTTGTATGGTACTGTCTTATTGTTGTGTTCAATTGCATATTTTATTTTACAGCGCATTATAATTCTTAATGAAGGTACAGATTCGACCCTGGCAAAAGCGATAGGACGAGATGTAAAAGGACATACTTCTTCAGTTTTGTACATTTTGGGAATTGTATTTTCATTTTATAACGAATGGATTTCGGGGGCGGCTTATTTTATCGTTGCTTTATTATGGCTTATTCCGGACAAGAGAATAGAAAGGATTTTTGCTTCTAAAAATTAATTCATTTCAGGAATATCATGAAATCAGTTTTTCAATCCATAAAGAATTTACCGCAGGAGGTATTAGATCAGTTAGATGATTTAATTACGGTCCGAAAACTTAAAAAAGGCGATTTTCTACTGAAAGAAGATCAGGTTTGTAATGAAATTGTTTTGATTAAAAAAGGAATTTTAAGATCGTTCTTTTTTAATCATCAGGGCAATGAAATAACGAATTGTTTTGCTTTTGAAAATGAATTTATGGGCTCGTTTTCGAGTTTTATAACACAAAAAGTTGCGGAGGAAAATATTCAGGCACTTACAGATACTGAAATCGAGGTGATACAAAAAGAGGGAATAGAGAAACTTTACAGCTCAAGTATTTACTGGCAGGAAGTAGGTCGTAAAATTGCTGAAATTGAATATGTGACGTTGCAAAAAAGAATGATTTCTTTTCAGAAGTTGTCAGGGACCCAGCGTTATGAAGAACTTTATCAAAATCATAAAAATTACATTCAACAAATTCCACTTCAATATTTGGCCTCTTATTTAGGTGTTACACCAAGGCATTTAAGCCGAATCCGGAAAGCAATTTTATAGGACATTTGTCCGGTTCGCGGAAGGGGTTTCCTCATTATTTTTGTTCCAAACAAATGTATTAATGAGGAAAAATATTTTAATAATTGGTGGAACAGGATTAGTCGGTAAAGTTATTTTACGCATCCTTAAAGGAAGAAATTTTGATTATAAGGTCTTTATCGGGAGCCGTAATCCAGGAAAAAGCGGAAGTGCTTTAGTAGTAGATGTGAACAATCCTGACACCTTTACTTCAATTACAGATCATAAGATCGATTTGATTGTAATGTGTACAAAAGATAGTAGTAATAAAATCTTGCAGTTTGCTATAGAAAATGGTCTGGATTATCTTGATATTACAAAACCGACTCCGGATTTAATGGCTGCGTATGATTTTGCTAAAGTCAATAAACAAAAAATTGAAAGCCGAATCGTTTTTAGTTCGGGCTGGATGGGTGGAATCGTCAGCAGTTTGGTTGATCTTGTCGAACCCGATACTTCTAAAATTCAGGAAACAAATCTGTATATTTATTATTCGATCAAAGATTCGGCGGGGAAAAGCTCTGCTCATTTTTTAGCAGAAAATGTGTGTAAATCCTTTGTGGTTTATGAGAATGACAAATCTAAAAATGTCAGGCATTTTTCTGACTCAGAAAATTTTAATTTTTCATTTGGAATAGGAAAACGACAAGTTTACAATCTTGATGTTCCGGATTTATTCATATTAAATCAGATCGAAAAAATACCAACCGTTTCGGTTAAGATGACTTATAATTCTAAAATAGTTACGCGTTTCATGGGGTACCTCCAAGGGCTGAAAGTGTTTAATATCATGTCGTTAAAAGAAAGGCAGCTTTTGTTTGGTTCGAGCGGAAAAGGAGATCAGACAGTTTTTGAAGTCATGGTTAAAACTCAGAACAAAACAAAGCGCATCGGTTTGCAGAGTTTAAAAGGTCAGGCAGAATTAACGGCATTTTCGGCAGTTTTGCATGTCGAAAAGCTATTGAGCGAAAGTGTAGAAGAAGGAATTTACTTTAGCCACCAAATACACTCATCTGCCGAAATTTATGAGGCCTTAAGTGCTTACAGTACAATTAATGTTAATATAAGCTAATTGAATATGAAAAAGATTCTTATTATCAACGGTCACCCCAATCCGTCCAGTTTTAATTTTGCAATAGCTGACTCTTATCTTAAAGGGGTAATTGAGTCTAAAGCGGAAGTAGATACAATTACAATTGCGAAGCTAAACTTCAATCCGAATTTACAGTTTGGTTATCAAAAGCGTACCGAATTAGAGCCCGATTTGTTAGAGTCTTGGGAGAAAATAAAAAAAGCAGATCATTTAGTCTGGATTCATCCGGTTTGGTGGGGTGGATTGCCCGCGATTACAAAAGGCTTTATTGATAGGTTGTTTTTACCGGGTATGGCTTTCCAGTACCGTGAAAACTCGGTTTGGTGGGATAAGTTGTTAAAAGGAAAAACGGCTCATATTATCACTACCTTAGATCAGCCCGGATGGTACTACAGATTGTTTTATGCAAGACCAAGTGTCAATCAGCTAAGAAAGGCTACTTTAGAATTCTGCGGGATCAAGCCTGTAAAAGTGAGTTATATTGGAATTATAAAAACAGCTGATGAATCACAAAGGAAAAAATGGTTGCAAAAAGTATATAATTTTGGGGTGCAGCATAAATAAAAACTAGGTGTGTAAATCCAATCCAAATGTAGTACGCAAAAGGTCTATATTTGGGTTGATTTCCATCAGACGATTGTATCGGTCCTGATCATTAAGACTGCGTTTAACTTCGATTGCTTCATTAACATTAACCTCAATTGTAATATCGTGATTGTGTAAATGTCCTTTTAGATGGCCTAAAAGCCCATGAATCTGACCTTCAAAATCTAGTTTAGAACCTTCATTTGGTAATTCGAAAGTAATAGTTGTGCCGCTTAACTTTGGGTCATTGATTAATAATAACGACTGCATAATTTTATGACCTTTATCGCCTAGACGTTGTGCGTATTTGTTCCATTGAACTAACATTTCAGTCTCTGTAAATTCTTCTGTAGGCATTACAGAAGTAGGTTTTACATAAGTTTTATTGGCCGCTTCTAATTCTTTTTTCTTGCGGATGCTTGACAAAGAAAAGGCAGAAACTTTTGGTTCTGTGCTTACTTCAGATTTTGGAGTTGATGGAGCTTCAGGTTTTGGAGCTGAAGCTGTTTCTTTGTTTTTTGAAGTTTCGGTTCCGGGTACAGTCGTTTGGGGAGTTTCTGTCTTTGGAGTTTTAACTTCAACGATAGAATATCCGCCATTTTTATAATAAGTGGGAGGAATTATGAATTGCTCAACTTTTTTTTTTCTCCATCAAAATTGATAGAGGCCAATTGCATAAGGCATAACTCGACTAAAAGGCGTTGGTTCTGACTTAATTTGTATTTTAAATCACAGTCGTTGGCAATGTCGATCCCTTTTAATAGAAAATCCTGTGAGCATTTTTGTGCCTGAACTCCATACATTTGTTGTGCCTGTTCGCCTACTTCAAGTAAAGCGATTGTAGCAGGAGTTTTGCTTACCAGTAAATCTCTGAAATGAGATGCAAGTCCGGCAATAAAATGATGTCCGTCAAAACCTTTTGCAAGTATGTCGTTGTAGGCCAGTAAAAGATCCGGGATTTTATTTTCTAAAAGTAAATCGGTGATGCTAATGTAAGTTTCGTAATCTAAAACGTTTAGGTTTTCGGTTACGGCCTGACGTGTTAAGTTAGTTCCGCAATACGAAACCACACGATCAAAAATAGATAAAGCGTCACGCATTGCACCATCAGCTTTTTGGGCGATAATGTGCAAAGCATCGTCTTCAAAATTGATTCCCTGACTTGCGGCAACATCTGCTAAATGTTCTTTAGCGTCTTTTACCGTAATTCTTTTGAAATCAAAAATCTGACAACGAGATAAGATCGTTGGAATAATTTTGTGTTTCTCTGTTGTAGCCAGAATAAAAATGGCATGTTTTGGCGGTTCTTCCAATGTTTTCAGAAAAGCATTAAAAGCTGCCGAAGACAACATGTGGACCTCGTCAATAATATAGACTTTATATTGTCCGGTTTGTGGCGGGATTCGAACCTGATCAATCAGATTACGAATGTCATCAACAGAGTTGTTTGAAGCAGCATCTAACTCAAAAACGTTAAAAGCAAAATCTTCAGTAGGATCATCATATCCGGGCTGATTGATTTTTCGGGCCAGGATACGCGCGCAGGTTGTTTTTCCAACACCACGAGGTCCGGTGAACAAAAGGGCAGAAGCAAGGTGATTGCTGTCAATAGCATTCAGCAAAGTGTTGGTAATGGCTTTTTGTCCCACTACATCCTTAAACGTCTGTGGGCGATACTTACGGGCCGATACTACAAATTGTTCCATGTTCTATTTTATTCGATAGCAAATATAGGCCGAAAATTGCCAAATCACAAATCTGAAATTGATAAATGTTGGAGTAGTTTTTAAGTGTTTTGAATATGAGAAAGTAACGTTTTAGAATTTGATTTTTGGCACTGAAAAAAAATCAGAAGATGTATTTTTTTGCTCCTCATTTTTAACTTTTTCTTATGAAACTGATTTCGATATAGTTGTAAGAATTCAGGTTTAAATTTATATTTTTGATGCAATCCTTTAAGGAAATCTAAAACCAATTAAAATTGCCGGATATGAAATTATTTTTATCGACTTTGCTTTTGGTTACCACATTTATTGTAAAATCTCAAACTGCAGCTACCAGCAGTCCGGTTTATCAACTGCGTATCTATGAGATTTTTGAGTCTAATAAAAATCAGTTCCATGAACGTTTTCGCGATCACGCAATGCGTATCATGAAGAAGTATAATTTTAAGATCACCTCCATCTGGGAATCAAAATCGGGCAAAAAAACAGAATTTGTTTATTTTCTGGAATGGCCGGACGAAACCACTATGAAAAAAGCCTGGGAAGGTTTTAAAACAGATCAGGAATGGATCGCGATTAAAAAAGAATTTACAGCAAAATATGGCGATGTAGTTGGGAATATTGAAGATCGGATTTTGACAAAGACAGACTATTCTCCAAAATGATCCCTGTACTTTTTTCAAGGACTGTTTAGAGAGTTTATACCCCGAAATGTATAGAAAGTACTACTTAAGCAGCAAGTATGTCGTGGGTTCTGCTTAAAAATATTTAAAACGTGCGTCTCGTTGGTAAGTTTAGCCGCAATCTCATTTTAACTCCTTAATTTTTATGAAAAACTATTTATTGGTAATTGCATTTGTTTTTTTTTCGTTTACTCTTCAGGCGCAAACCGCTCAGGATTCGGTTGATATCAAACGTGTTGCTTTGGCTTATATCGAGGCACAGCATAATCCGAATCCGAAATTGATGGAAGGTGCTTTGCATCCCAGATTGGTAAAACGGTCTGTTTTTAGAAGTAAAGCTGCCAAAAAAGATTATATCTCAGAATACTTTGCAGAGAACATGGTGATTCTGGCAGAAACTTACAATGCAAAAGGGGATAAGTTTCCTAAAAATCCAAGAAAAGAAGTGAAATTACTGGATGTCTCGGCACGAACAGCGTCTGTTAAATTGATTGCTGATGCCTGGATCGATTATATGCACATTGTAAAAACAAATGGGGAATGGAAGATTATAAATGTGCTGTGGCAATACAATGATGTAACGCAGCATGAGTAAGTAATTTCTTTTTTTCGATGGAAATTTTGCAATTATTATTGAAGTAATAAAGCGGTGAAGATTTATCTGAAATTTGGAATTATACTTTTGATTCGATCCGTGTTTTTGTCTTTCCAAGGAACGAAAGATTTTTATGCAAACGCTGTAAAGAAAAAAGTTAATCTTTGGCGAACTGTTTACGGAGATTTCTCGTTCCTTGAGAAGACATTATTATTAGTCGCTTTATTAAATCAGAAGGTATAATTTTCTTCTGAAACCAAGTGCCCTAGCCCTGATAGGAGCGGTATCCTTTTTCTTGCTCCTTTAGCAAGGAAAAGATAAAGCGGATAGCAGGATTGGCTTCTGAAAATCACCTTCCTTTAATGCTTAAATCCGATAAAAATTTTACCGTTTCCTGATCGGAGTCGGCAGAGAAACCTGCAACATAAACCCCCTTTTTACCTGATGTTGATTTAATTCCGTATACAACTGCCTCATCGCCTGGGTCTGAATTCCCTTCGTATCGATACACATGAACAATTTCAAATTTTTCAGGATTCTTTTTTATCAGGTCTGAGTTTAAGTTAAAATCAAACGTGAATCCTTTTTCATTCAATTGATCTAAAGCTTTTGAAACAGTTGCGTAGTGATACATTCTAGTCATGATAATTGAATTTTAAAATTATGGATTTTAAAGATAACCAATTTAAAATTAAATTGTTATGAAAATAGGCCGAAAATCTAAAATTTAAAATCATTATTCTTAGTAGATAAATTGCTACTTTTGCCCCGCAGACCGCCTTATCGTCGTTCCGATTTATCGGAAGGGAGGAAAGTCCGGACACCACAGAGAAGCATAGCGGGTAACACCCGTCGGCGTTAGTAATAGCGCAAGGACAAGTGCAACAGAAAGTATGTACAGGTAATGCTGTAGTGAAACCAGGTAAACTCTATGCGGTGAAATACCAAGTATATCAGCATTTAAGGGCTTCTCGTCCGTTGTTGAAGGGTAGGTAGCTTGAGTCCTGTAGTAATACAGGATCTAGATAAATGATAAGGCTCTGATTTATCAGAGACAGAATCCGGCTTATAGGTCTGCATTTTTTATGTTTATGAAACTTTTTAGTCTTTTTTCATAAACGTGACTTCTTCAAAACAATAACACATAAACTATATCGGATTTACTGTTGCGAAAGTATTGATTTTTAAAAATAAGTGAATTGCTTTTTTTGAAAATTAAAATTTAGGATTCAAAATTCATGTAATTTGTGATAACCCCTTTTTAATTAATTTATTATGAAAAAAAGAATTGGAATTTTAGGACTTGGTGGAGTAGGTGGTTATTTTGGAGGACTTTTGGCAAAGGCTTATCAGGAGTCTGAAGAGATTGAGATTGTTTTTATTGCGCGCGGAGCTACTCAGCAGGCAATAACCGAAAACGGACTGAAAATCGTGACCGACGATTCGGAGATTATTGTACATTCAAAATTAGTTTCAAATGATCCAAAAGAAATTGGAGAGTTAGATTATTTGATTTGCGCAACCAAAACGTATGACATTGAGGAAAGTCTGCTTTCACTTCAAAGTTGTATTGTTGCTAAAACAGTTATTCTTCCTTTGTATAATGGAGTTGATGCACCTGAACGCATTCAGAAAATATTTCCTCATAACGATATTCTGCACGGTTGTGTTTATATTATTTCGATGATTACTTTACCCGGAACTATCAGAAAAATGGGTTTTTATGAAAAGCTATTTTTTGGATCTAAGATGGTTTCTGCTTCAAAATTAGAAGAATTACAAGAAATTTTTCAGCAGGCCAGAATTGAAAGTTATTTGGTTGAGAATATTGAAGAAACAGTATGGGAAAAGTTTATTTTTATTTCGGCACTAGCGTCGACGACTTCGTATCTGAATCAGTATATTGGTGAAATTTTGGACAATGCAGATGCTATGGCGGTCTATGTTGAATTGCTACATGAAATTGATGCAGTAGCTAAAGCAAAAGGGTTAAAGCTGCCGGAAGATATCGTAAATCAGACCGTACTTAAGTTGGAAAAATCACCACGCGAAGCAACATCATCGATGCACAGAGATCTACTGGCAGGCAAGAATACCGAAGCCCTTTCACTTACTAAGTTTGTATTGAACGAAGGGATGAAGTATGGTGTAAAAACACCGCTTTATGAAAAAATTACTAAGGTATTGCTGCCTTAGAATTTGTGATTCATTTGTGCAGTGAACGAAGCAGATTTTCCTGATGGTAAGAGCGATATTAATGTAAGAAAAGAAGTATTTTTTTTAAGGTTTGTTTTTATTGTTTTTATCTTATTTTTGGCACAATTAATTTAACAATCAAAATGAAAAAAAAGTATCTGCTCTTGTTTTTATCTGTTCTTATTATCAATGTGATTCAGGCGCAAGATGAAGCACCCTCAGTAGAAAAAAATCAATTTAAAATAAATATGATTTCTCCGGGATTCGTTTATGAGCATGGTTTTACGGCTAATAACACCCTTTATTCAGAAATTAGCTTAGGAGTTGGTTACAGTTATAACAGTTTCTATAACGAGTCAAACGTCTATTTTTCCCGTTAATCAGTGAGCAATTTCGCCATTATTACAATTTAGAAAAGAGAACGAAAAAAGGAAAGAGAACAGCTCATAACTCGGCTAATTTTTTTGCTCTAAATGGCCAATATAATTTCCGAACGGTTTCGACTAACGAGAGATATAGAGAGCGTGTACCATCAACAACGCTTGCGGTACTTTGGGGATTGCAACGAACGTACAATCGAAAATTTAATATGGAATTTAACCTGGGGCCCGGAATAAATATTGATAAATACAATACTGAATTTGTTCCGGTAGCTAATTTTACATTAGGTTGGGTTATTGGAAAATAATCATAAGAATAGAAAAACCTTGATTCGTCAAGGTTTTTCTATTTTAAATTCCAGTCCAATATTTCGAGTGCTTTCAATGCTGATTTTTGGATCGGAGTTAAAATATTTTCTAAGTCTGCTAATAAAAACATCCATACTTCGTCCTGAGAAATAATCATCTTTTTTCCAGACCGACATTAAAATTTGATCCCTCTTTAATAACTGGTTATGGTTCAGATATAGATACTCAATAAGAGAAGCTTCCATTTCTGTGAGCTGCTGGACGTGATTTTTATTGTTTAGGGTTAATCTTTCATTATCAAAAACATAAGAACCAATTTCAATTATATTATTTCCGTTCAGACTTCTCTTTTGTTCGATTCTTTTTAGAATATTCTGTAAACGCAGAACGAGTTCGTCGACTTCAAAAGGTTTTATGATATAGTCGTCTGCACCTAGTTTTAATCCAATGATTTTGTCTTCTTTTAATTTTCTTGCTGTTAGAAAAATAAATGGAATCTCGGGGTCGATTGTAATTATTTTTTCGGCCAGTGAAAATCCGTCCAACTTTGGCATCATAACGTCAAGAACGCAAATGTCAAATGTCTGCTTTGCAAAATAGTCTAAAGCTATTTCTCCATTTTCTGCCCAGATTACTTCAAATTGATGCAGTTCTAAATATTGTTTTAAAATTGCCGCAAAATCAGAATCGTCTTCGGCTAAAAGTAATTTTTTCAAAATAAGGGTATTAAACTTTTAATAAAATAGTAAACTGAGTTCCTTTTCCTAAGTCACTCACAACGCTAACAGAGCCCTGATGCGCTTTTATGATCTGATCGACATAATACAATCCTAATCCTAATCCTTTTGTATTATGAAGATTTCCTTGTTCGACACGATAGAATTTTTCAAAAAGAAGCGATTGTTTGTTCTTTTCAATTCCGATTCCGTCATCTTCAACACTAATTGAAAATTGATTCTGGTTCAGATTTGTTTTTATTGTAATGGTGGTTGAACCATATTTTACGGCATTTTCCAATACATTCAAAAGAGCAGTAGTCAGATAAAATTTGTCCAGAATGAGATTGGTTTTCTGCGTATGAAAATTGGTTTTAATGTCGATTTTAGGGTAGGTGATTTTAAAATCATTTACAATCGTAAGAAGGAACTCTTCGGTTTCTATTTTTTCTTTTTGCAATTCGATTCCGTTTTCAGCCAAAGAATTTGCCATTACCTGATCAATCAAATTCTGTAAACGATTGTTCTGACGTGAAATTGTATTGACAATAGCACTAAAGTTTTCATCATTATCCCGGATGTCTTTTCGCTCTAATATCCTGGTCGAAATGCCTAAAGTCGTCAAAGGTGTTTTTAGTTCGTGTGTAATATTATTGATGAAATCGGTTTTAATATCGTTGGCTTTCTTCTGCTTGATTAAAGCTTTTATGGCAATGAAAAAAAGCGTGATAAGAGTTGCTATAGAAAGTAAAGACAAAATTAAAACGAAAGTCATTCGTCTTAAAATAATTATTTCCCAGTCGATTACTGAAACGTACATCGAATCCTCGGTTAGCAATTTGTAGCCCTTATTTTCAAAAGTTCCGTTAGTAGTTCCAACATAATTCCGAACTAGAAAGGCATGATTTAATGAGATAAGATTTCCGTACAGTTTGTTTTGGATAAAAGGCTTTTCGGAGAAAATCGTGTCTGCTTTTTTGGTGTTTTGGTAGAGAACAAATTTATTCAGAACAATGGCAAAATCTATTTTTAAGTTGGGTAAATCTCTTTTGAATTTACGCTGGATTTTTTGTGTCAAAGCATCGCTGTATTCATTTCCGAGAATATAGTTTTTAATCTCAAACTTGCTGTTTTTTCCTTGAATGTAATTTTCGGATAATTGTTGGTAAAGGGCTTCTTTTTTGGCAACGATTACCGAATCTATATCGCTGTAATCATTGGTAATCCCGGCAATTTTATTTTTAATTTCAGTATGAAACTGCGCTACTTTATAATCGTATGTTGTTTTTACCAAATAACATTGCACTGTCGATAAAACAATGAGAGCGAGGATAGAAAAGGCTATTAGTAAATTGATTCTTTGTTTCATGGATTGTTTTATTGGTATGCTAATCACACAGATTGAACTGGTCTGTGCTGGTTTTTTCAGCCCGTTGTAATTGTTTTTAACACATAGAAACATAGTTCTAAATGCTGAGAAAGTCGTTTCACTTTAAATAAAACGCATAACGCTATGCGAAAGAAATATATTTCTCTTTTATAACCTCTTTTAAAAATAGAAATCTATGTTTCTATGTGTTTGATAAATTTTTTAATGACCGCGATGGGATTTATTTACTAAACAGGAGTAAATCCGTGGGCTATTACCAATTCAAAAATAAAGCTTTTAAGAGACAATAGGCACATTAACCCCGCATTAACCTTCAATTAACTTTCGGAACTCTTTTTTAGAAGCATTTTTGCAGGACTACAATCTAAAATCAAATCCGAAATGAACATTAATTTGCTGGTAAAACTTTTTTTAATTCTCTTTTTGTTCTTGTTTTCTTTGACAGGATATGCACAAAATGAAACTCCAAAAGACGGTCTTTCGAATACATTAAGCGATTGTGATTGCCCGTAAAAAGACCTTTACTAATAGTTCAAAAGCAAGATATCTGCTCGATGAGCGGGAGATTTCGGTTTCAGTTAAATACTCTTTTGGGAAGGTGAAGGAAACGGAATTCAAAGGAAAAAGTATGGAGGAGAATTCAGATCGGCTTAGATAAAAAATAGAAGCTGATACTTGTCTTTCTGAGCGAAGCCTGAACCTTAGATTGTTCTGGCTTCGCTCGACATGACTTTGTTTACAGAGAAAAAATTACCCTTCGTCTTCTTCTGTTATTTTGGTCGATAAATCGTCCGGTAATTCTTCGTCGTCATCGGTTGAGTTCAATTCGAAAAAACTAAAGAAAGATCCTCCGTAGCTTTTTTGAAAAGAAAAATTACTCAAGTGATCCATTTTGGTATATTTTGAATGTTCGATAATCATCATACCGTCTTCATGAAGTAGTTCTTTTTCGAAAACTGTTACTACAATCTTCTCAAATGCGGTCTGATCTAATCCGTAAGGCGGATCGGCAAAAACAATATCGTAAGAAGTTTTACAGTTGTCCAGAAACTTGTAAACATCACTTTTAGTTGCAGCGATATCAAAATCGTATTCTGATGAAACCTGCTTGATAAATTTTACACATCCAAAATCACCATCTACAGAGGTAATTGGAGCGCTTCCGCGTGAAGCGAATTCAAAACTGATGTTACCTGTTCCTGAAAACAAGTCCAGTACCTTTAGGCCGTCAAAACTAAAATGATTGTTCAAAACATTAAACAATGCTTCTTTACTCATATCGGTTGTCGGTCTTACAGGAAGGTTTTTTGGTGGAAAGATGCGGCGACCTTTGTATTTTCCTGAAATGATTCTCATGATTGGAATAGGATATAATGTTTTTGATTTTCGGCTGTTGTGAAGCTATTTCTTTGCTGTAAGTTGCTTACATCCAAAAAGGATATATGACGAATGTATTTATATGCAACGGCATAATACGGATCGTTTTGGTCGATTGTACCTAATAATTCAAGTTGGAAACTCTCTGGATTCAAACTCAATTGTTCGGCAGTAAAAAGCAAATAATAAATAAAATCTTCGGGTGTCTGGTATTCAAATGAGTTGAACAATAATAGTTTTTGATTTTGCACTACAATCACCTCAAAATGCCCATAATTAAAATTAACGACCATTTTTTTATCGTCATTGTTTCTTGAAGCATCCAGAATTTTTTCGACTAAAATACTGTTGGCATGCTTGTAGTCAAAAGTCCCAAACTGATCGATGAAAAAATTGTTGATATTGACATACGGTATGTAAACCGCATTCATTTGATATTTTGAAATTTGATCGAAAGCAAAAAAATCAGTTTCAAAAACCTTTGTGTTGTATTGCAGATAACTTCCAAGGTAGTTCTCATCAAACAAAGCCGTTGGAACAAAGGTGGAAAGATTATTATTGTGAATTACCAAAACTTCGTCATAAGTTTCCTGTAGTTCCGGATGGTTTCTAAAAGCATCGCCAAACAGTTCTTCTATTTTGGTCGCTTTGTGAAACGTTTCAAAATGAATTTCTTTTAAAGAAGAGATGGTATTATTTAAAGTATCAAAACAACAAAATGACAATCCGGTCAAGGAAACCTGAATAGAAAGCTTTTTGTATTTTTTTGAAGTGATGTTAGTGTTTTGTAATGACATATTGATTTACAATTCGTTACCTGTTTTACAAGAAAGAATTTTAGGCGACCACAAACTTACAAATTAAAAAGGAACAATAATAATTGCAATTTCAAAAAACAATTTCACTTACATTTTAAAAGAAGGTTAAGAAAAGAATTTTTTTTGAAAAAGGGAAGCCTTAATTTTAGAAATGAGTTGTAGAGGCGAAATTTTAAATTGGCATTGCCATTAAAAAAGACGAACTTTGTGCCTCAAACTTACCCTATGAATTCAGCATTGTTTTACGGCGTTTTGCAAAAAAAATTTCCTTTTGCTCCAACATACAAACAGGATATTTTTTTTCAAAAAATTGCTATTTTTTTGACCGAACCGGCTAATGATACCATTTTTGTACTGAAAGGATACGCAGGAACGGGAAAGACAACCGTGATTTCGACCATCGTAAACAATTTGGGCGATATCAATAAAAAGTTTGTTTTGCTGGCACCAACCGGGCGTGCGGCAAAGGTAATTGCCAATTACTCGAATACGCCTGCATTTACCATTCATAAAAAAATATATTTTCCTAAGAAATCTTCGGGAGGGGGCGTAGCCTTCACCAAACAGCAGAACAAACATAAAAACACCATTTTTATCGTCGACGAGGCTTCGATGATTTCCGACAGTAATTCCGATTCCAAAATGTATGATAACGGATCGCTGCTGGATGATTTGATCTCGTATGTGTATTCGGGAACAAATTGTAAAATGATTCTTCTGGGAGATACAGCGCAGCTGCCTCCGGTTAATTTAGATATTAGCCCCGCTTTGGATACTCACACTTTAGGGATTCATTACGGTAAAGAAATTGAACATATCGAACTCGATGAGGTAATGCGTCAGGAGGAAAGCTCAGGAATTTTGTTTAACGCAACAGAATTAAGGGAGCTGCTGAAAGAGAGTTTTATTACTGAATTTAGATTCAATGTTAAAAAATTCAAAGATATTGTTCGATTGACCGATGGATATGATATTCAGGATGCTATTAATTCGGCTTATAGTAATTATAGTATTGAAGATACCGCTTTTATTGTCCGTTCGAACAAAAGAGCCAATCAGTACAATGAACAAATTCGAACCAGAATTTTATTTAAAGAAAGTGAGCTGTCAGCAGGAGATTTCCTGATGGTAGTAAAGAATAATTATTTCTGGCTGAAAGAAACAGATGAAGCAGGATTTATTGCTAATGGTGATATTATCGAAGTCCTTGAACTTTTTGGAATCAAGGAGTTGTACGGATTTAATTTTGCAAAGGTAAAAATCAGAATGGTCGATTATCCGGATCAGAAGCCTTTTGAAACGGTATTGATTTTAGATACGATAAAAAGTGAATCTCCATCGTTAACCTATGAAGAATCCAACCGCTTGTATGAGGAAGTAATGAAAGATTATGAAAACGAAACGACCAAGTATAAAAAATTTCAGAAGGTAAAAGAGAACGAATATTTTAATGGTTTGCAGGTGAAGTTCTCGTATGCTATAACCTGTCATAAATCGCAGGGAGGTCAATGGGATACGGTTTTTATTGAACAGCCGTATTTGCCTAACGGAATTGATCGTGATTATATTAGATGGCTGTATACCGCTATGACACGTGCTAAAAATAAGCTATATTTGATAGGATTTAAAGACGAGAGTTTTGAGGAGTAAAACGCGAATTTCACTAATTCTCACGGATTTTTCTTAAATTTAACGTTAGTGAAATTCGTGTTAGAACCATTTACAATGACAACACTAAACGACTTACATTCGATTTCGTCAGCATTTTCGAATACTGATAAAATGCCGGTCCTGTTTTTAGGACACGGAAGTCCTATGAATGCAATTGAAGAAAATCAGTTTGTAACCGGTTTTCGGAATTTAGCCAAAACACTGCCGCAGCCAAATGCAATTTTGTGTATTTCGGCTCACTGGTTTACCAACGGTATCAAAGTAACGTCGATGCAGATGCCCAGAACAATTCATGATTTTGGAGGATTTCCACAGGCTCTTTTTGATGTGCAGTATCCCGCAAAAGGAAGTCCGGAACTGGCACATGAAACTAAAAAAATATTAGAACCAGTTCCAGTAGATCTGGATGAACACTGGGGACTGGACCATGGTGCCTGGAGTGTAATCAAACATTTGTATCCGCAAGCCAATGTTCCTGTAATTCAGTTGAGTATAGACTATACGAAGTCAGGACAGTATCATTTTGAATTGGCGCAAAAACTACAATCCTTACGCAATAAAGGTGTTTTGATTATTGGAAGCGGAAACATCGTTCATAATTTACGAATGGTCGATTTCAGGAACTTTGATAAAGATAATTATGGTTACGATTGGGCAATTGAAGCACGCGAAACAATCAATTCGTATTTGCTGGACGATAATTTTCAGCCTTTGATTGACTTCGAAAAAATGAATAAAGCAGTTCAACTGGCGATTCCTACACCAGAACATTATCTGCCATTACTCTACACTTTGGGATTAAAAGGAAAATCAGAAGAACTTAGCTTGTTTAATGATAAACTATTAGCTGGTTCTTTGAGTATGACCTCAGTTGAAATAATGTAATACGACTTTAGGAGTCCTAAAGGGAGGGTTATTGCACAGAGATTCACGCTGATTTTAGCATATTGAAGTGATTCAAATTCGTTCGAAATTTTATAAAGAAAATCTGCGTGAGAAAAATTAAGTTCCCTACCAAAAAACTTTGTGGATCTCCTTGAAGGTTTCGTGAATCTCTGTGAAATACATTATTAGGATTACTTTTCCTCTTCTAAGTTATAAGCATAGAGGTAACCATCGGCGCTTCCAAAATACACCGTGTTGTTGCTGATAAATGGAGAAGAAACAATAGCTCCTAATTTATAAAAATCATCCATCACCTTTTTGCAATTATCATACAGCGAAAGATCTGCGTTACGGCCGGCGTAGGAAAAATCTAAAAGATCATTCTTTAATGTAGAAGAGGCCAATTGTTTGCGGTTTTCGGTGCTTACGATTTTAGATTTTTTTCCGTTAGAAAGTAGATCCAGACTGAAGAAATTTCCGGTAAAATCGCCAAAATAAACGGTATTACCTGCTATACCAGGCGATCCGTAAACATAACCATTAGTTTTGAATCGGTATTTCTCTGCACCCGTTTTAGCATCCAGAGCCAATAAAGCATAAGTATCTGAGGTTCCTACATAAACGGTGTTGTCCTGAATAACAGCTGTGCTTAAAAACCAGGAATTTTCGGCATCGTATTTCCAGAGTAGTTTTCCTGTTTCGGCATCTAAAGCGAAAAAGAAAGGTTCTCTGGCTCCAAAATAAAGCTTCCCGTCAGCAACAGCAACAGCGGATTGGATTCCTTTAAAACCTGGTTTTGTTCCGGTTGCAAAACGCCAGACTTCCTTGCCGGTTTCAATATTAAGTGCATACAATACAGCATCCCAGCCACCGATATAAATTTTATCCTTATCGATTACCGGAGTTCCATGTACAGGTTCATTGGTTTTGATTTTCCATTTTAAATCTCCGGTTTTAGCATCCAGCGAATAGATGTTTCCGTCGCTGCTCCCAAACAGGACAACTGCCTGTTTTCCTTTTTCATAAACTGCGGGAGATGATATATAAAAACTCCATAAATCGTCCATATACTGTGTTGAAGGTTGCATTCCGAACCTGCCGTTTTCTCCTAGCCAGTGTTCACCGCCAGTTTTAAATTTCCAGATTAATTTACCGTTTTGGGTATTTACGGCGTAATAATTTCCGTCAAAACTTCCAAAGAAAATAGAGTTTCCATAAATGCCGGGAGTACAATGAATAGCTCCATTGGTTTTAAATTTCCATTTTGTTTTTCCTGATTTTTCTTCAATAGCATAGAGAAAACCGTCTTCGCTGCCTATATAAACAGTGCCGTTTTTTGCAATTGGAGAGGAGAAAATTTTACCGTCAGTTTTGAATTTCCATTTCAGATTAGAAGTTGGCTGATAGCCCTGTCCGTCAAAAACTCGATCTGTAAAAGCATTGTTTATTGTTGCTTTTTTTTGGCAGAAGGCCGAGGGAATAAAAGTTAAGTTCAATAAAAGTAAGGGCAAAATCAGGTGTTTTTTCATAGTAGTTTTTTTCTCATAAATATAATATATTTTTTAAATTGCTGTTCTTCAGATTTATAAAATGCGGCTAGGAATATTTTTTTAAACTTATTAATTCTGAATAGTTACATTTGTTTAGAAGTTTAAAAAATAAAAATAAAATGAAGATAATAGCTGTAATTCCGGCGCGATATGCATCAACACGTTTTCCTGCTAAACTCATGCAGGATCTGGGAGGAAAGTCGGTGATTTTAAGAACTTATGAAGCAACCGTTGCGACAAAATTGTTTGATGATGTATTTGTAGTAACTGATTCAGATTTAATTTTTGATGAAATTGTAAACCAGGGCGGGAAAGCTATTATGAGTATCAAAGAACACGAATCCGGTAGTGATCGAATTGCAGAAGCTATTGCGGGTCTTGATGTGGATATTGTTGTAAATGTACAGGGTGATGAACCTTTTACCGAAGCGGGGCCTTTAGAGCAGGTTTTGTCGGTATTTAAAAACGATGAAGATCACAAAATAGATTTGGCTTCTTTAATGCGCGAGATTACAGAGGAAATGGAAATTAATAATCCGAATAATGTGAAGGTGGTAGTTGATCAGTCGCAGTTTGCATTGTATTTTTCACGATCAGTAATTCCATACCCTAGGGATAAAGATGTTGGGGTTCGTTATTTTCAGCATATCGGAATTTACGCGTTTAGAAAACAGGCTTTACTGGATTTTTACAGCTTGCCAATGAAATCTTTAGAAGCTTCTGAGAAACTAGAGCAACTACGCTATTTAGAATTCGGAAAACGTATTAAAATGGTCGAAACGACGCATATTGGAATCGGGATTGATACGGCAGAAGATCTGGAGAAGGCGAGAGCAATTTTGGCTTCTAGGTAGTACGCGGATGAGACGGATTCGCTTGCGCGAAGACACGGATTGTCGCGGATTTTTTTTGTTTACTTATTTTGGATTCAGCAAAGTCTTAGTTGTGAAATGGTACACGAATGAGACGGATTCGCTTACGCGAAGACACGGATTGTCGCGGATTTTTTTGTTTACTTAGGTTAGATTCAGCAAAGTCTTAGTTGCGAAATGGCACACGGATGACACGGATTTGCTTATGCGAAGGCTTGGATTTCTTAGTATTAAGTTTTGATATTTGTTGATGTTAGGCTGAGCGAAGTCGAAGCTTGAACTACTAAACAGTTTTTTGTGTTATAGACAACGTTTTTGTCATTTCTCCTTTCGATCGAAATGGTAAACTGCAGACATAGAATAATGTAAAGAAAAAGCTCCAAATCGTTAAGATTGGAGCTTTTTTATATCGAAAACTGAACTAAATTCTTAGTATAAACTTGGATATTTAGATGGGTTAACTTCGTGCATCATTGTGTATACTTTCTCAAAGATGTCTTCGGCTGAAGGTTTTGAGAAATAATCACCGTCAGTTCCATAAGCTGGTCTGTGCGCTTTTGCAGCAAGAGTTTGCGGTTTACTGTCCAAGTGATGGTAAGCATCCTGTTCTTCCAGAATTTGTTGTAAAATAAACGCTGAAGCTCCACCAGGAACATCTTCGTCAATTACTAACAAACGGTTGGTTTTTGCGATACTTTTTACAATGTCTTTATTAATGTCAAACGGAAGAAGTGACTGGATGTCGATTACCTCACAATCAATTCCTAAATCTAACAACTCAACTGCAGCCTGTTCTACGAGTCTTAAAGTCGATCCGTAAGAAACAAGAGTTATATCCGAACCTTCTTTTAAAGTTTCAACGACACCAATTGGTGTTTTGAATTCTCCAAAGTTTAGTGGTGTTTTTTCTTTTAAGCGGTAACCATTCAAACATTCGATTACTAAAGCCGGTTCGTCACACTCTAAAAGCGCGTTGTAGAATCCTGCAGCCTGAGTCATGTTTCTTGGTACTAAAACGTGAATACCACGAATAGCATTGATAATCATTCCCATTGGCGAACCTGAGTGCCAGATACCTTCTAAACGGTGTCCGCGGGTTCTGATGATTAACGGTGCTTTTTGTTTTCCTACCGTTCTGTATTGTAATGTCGCCAAATCATCACTCATGATTTGGATGGCATATAGTAAATAGTCTAAATATTGAATTTCAGCGATCGGGCGTAAGCCTCTCAACGCCATTCCAATTCCCTGACCAATTATGGTAGCTTCACGGATTCCGATATCGGCAACACGAAGTTCTCCGTATTTTTCCTGCATACCTTCTAATCCCTGATTTACGTCACCAATATTTCCAACATCCTCTCCAAATATCAAAGTTTCCGGATATTTAGTAAACAAAGCATCAAAATTGTCACGCAAAATCATTCTTCCATCCAAATCAGCTTTAGCATCTTCGGCGTATTCCGGAAGTACTTTTTCAACTGAAAACACATTTAAATCAGAGTCAGAGTATAGGTGGCTACTGAATCGTGGCTGTGTAATTTCAATATAATTTGTAATCCAGTTTGATAATAAAACTTTGCTGTTTGGAACTTCAATAAAACGCAATATTTTTCTTGCTATGGCAAGCATTTCCTTTTTTAAAGGGGATTTTATAGCGCTTAATTCTGAAATATATTTTTGTATTCTTTCTTTATGGTTTATGCTCGCTTCAGCAATTTGCCCTAATAAAGCCAAAAGATTTTTCTGATCTTCAATAATTGGATTGATAAAAGAATTCCAAGCTTCTTTTTTAGCTTCTAGAACTTCTTTTTTCAAATCAAAATCAATTTCAGCCAATTCTTCAGGAGATGCAATATTGATAGCAATCATCCATAATCTCATCTGACGAATACAGTCAAAATCTTTTTCCCAAGCCAGTCTTTCGGCATTTTTATAACGCTCGTGTGAACCTGAAGTAGAATGTCCTTGTGGTTGTGTTAATTCGTTTACGTGAATTAAAACCGGAATATGCTCTTCGCGTGCAATGGCACCCGCTCTTTCGTATGTCGAAACAAGTTCGGCATAATCCCAGCCTTTAACTCTGAAAATTTCATAACCTTTAGCATCTTCATCGCGTTGGTATCCTTTTAAAATCTCAGAGATATTTTCTTTCGTAGTCTGATGTCTGGCGTGAACCGAAATTCCGTATTCATCATCCCAAACACTCATTACCATTGGAACCTGTAATACTCCTGCGGCGTTTATAGTTTCAAAAAACAAGCCTTCAGAAGTACTTGCGTTTCCTATAGTTCCCCAGGCAACTTCATTTCCGTCTACTGTAAATTTGTCTTTAACAGTAATTCCGTCAACATTTCTGTAGATTTTTGAAGCCTGTGCTAATCCCAATAATCTTGGCATTTGTCCGGCAGTAGGAGATATATCTGCGCTTGAATTTTTCTGTTTTGTTAAATCTTTCCAGGAACCGTCTTCGTTTAAACTATGGGTAACGAAGTGACCGCCCATTTGTCTTCCGGCGGACATTGGATCAAAATCTAAATCTGTATGACCATATAAACCTGCAAAAAACTGCTTTGGAGTCAATTCGCCAATGGCCATCATAAAAGTCTGATCGCGGTAGTATCCGGAACGAAAATCTCCGTTTTTGAAGGCTTTCGCCATTGCAAGTTGTGGGACTTCTTTACCGTCTCCAAATATTCCAAATTTAGCTTTCCCTGTCAAAACCTCTTTACGTCCTAAAAGACTACATTCGCGGCTGGTAACCGCAATTTTGTAATCGTTCATTACTTCAGTCTTGAAATCTTCGAAAGTAAGTGTAGTATTATTTTTTTCTTTAATCATAATCTCAAATGGGTCATGTTACGCAGCAAAAATAATTAAAAAGTATTAATAATCATAATTCATTAAAGTAAATATAATTTAATTATCTGTAATTAAATTGCTAAAAGCAGGTGTGTTTTTTGTGTAATGTTTGGTGTTTTTGCTTTTTTAATGGGAATAATGTATGTTTTTACAGGTAATTCATTCGATTAAAGCCATTTTCTAGTGAAAAGATTAAGTAATGTTTTTGGTGAAAATGTGACCACAAATCGTATTTTTTCACTGTATTTATTTTGAGAAATCTCCCATCCATTATTAGAATAAACAGGAAAATACAGTTCAAAATAATCCGGAACCAGATTTAACCGGACACCACTATCATATCTGAATTTTTCACTTTCATGTTTGCTTTTCATTAAACCAACATCGCCATAAACTTCAATCCAGTTCCAGATCGCGTAGCTGGCGTTTAGGGTTGCCATCCATTGATTGGCATATCTTGGCTCAATTTTGGATTTAAATCCGCCCTCGGCTATGACATACTGCTGGCTAAAAATCCCAGTACTTTCTGATCTTCCGAAAAAGTTATAGTCAAACATATAATCTGATGGACGGTCTAAACCAAAACTGAAATAATCGGAATTTGTTGTATTGTACATAAAGCTTCCGGCGTATAATCTTAAATTTAATTTACGATTGTTTTCAAAAAGCCTTCTGTACTCAATTTCTGCAGCCAATTTTCCGAAGTTTCCGGAGAACTGGACATCAGTCATAAAATTAAAATGATTCACTAACTCCGTTTTTGTATTGGAATAACGCGCATTAAAAATAGAATAATTTGGAGTTGAATTGTCTGTTATATAGGTACTGGCTTCTCTATTTACGATAACCTGCCTAAACATAATCAGTTGCTTTCTGTTATCTCTGAAATTTTCTTCACGGATTCTGAATTGCACCATTGGATTTAACCTTAAGTAAGTCGCATCAGGCGCATAGTGGTAATAGTTTTGACTGATCGAGTATCGCACATTATATAAGGTACTGTTTCGGTAGTATTGATTCCAGGAAAAAGAAGAAGAACCTGATAGCGTTCCTGCATTAAGTGAATAAGCCGGATTAATGTCAAATGTAAAAGGTTTGTCTAGAATTGTCTTGTTGTGAAAACGCATTCCGGGAGTAAAACCATCATAATAATTATACGTTAGCGTTGGAATGTATAAAATCTGATTGTAATATGGATCTTCCAGATCTTTGGCAAAATTAAATTTTATAGGACGATTGGTGATTACCAGACTTTTTAGTGATCTCCAATTGTTTCTTTGGTTGTATTCCGGAACCTCATTGTCGTAGTTTATAACAATCTTGTCGGCATTTTTTCGAACAAAAGTATAGGTCGAATCAGCTGTTTTGGGTTCGACCCATTCTTTAAAAACAACTTCATCTTTCTTAATTCCATAAATAGGAATCGGAGCATAGATGCCGGTTCTGTTTTTAATTCGAAATGCTACAGTGTCTTTAGTTCTGGAAACATGGGTGAATTTATAATCAATAATATCACGGGAGCCTATAATGGTGTTGAAAAACCAGTCAATTTTTTTGGGACTGTTTTTAGTCAGTATTTTTTCAAAATCGTATCGATTGGTCTGTTCTGATTTGTTTAAATTATAAAACTGCTGAACACTTTCAGGAACAATATTGTGGTTTAAATAATCATCTAAATAGCTAAGACTTAAACCTGCACGATACTTACTTGCAATTTGTTCGTTAAATTTGATTAAAGTGTTTTTCGGATCTCCCAACGGCTGATCCAGATTTTTACGGGCCATAAGCATGTAGTAATAGCTGTATTGCTCGTTGAATGTCAGATTAGTAATATTGAAACTCGAAAAAAGTTTCATATCAGAAAGCCTTCCTAGCATTTTTTGATCCAGATGATTTTCTTCAATGTATTTCATCATTGTATAGATCTGAATACCGTCATAAACCCAGTTGTCTTTTCGGGGGTCCAAACGCAAACTATTTTTTAGATAATTGTTCAGATAGGTTTTTAGGAACGTAATTTCAAAGACAAAATCATCTGAAAACGGACTAATAAATGAGGGTAACTGATTCAGCCCGTAGAACGGATTTCGATCATAATCAACCTGTGAGATTGTGATTTTTTGATGTGGATATTTTCCAATAAAAGAATTGGCAAAAGTAACTACTTTATTGATGATGATGGCACTTTGAATATCAGTCAGTCTTTTGTTTTTAAGATTTGTAAGTACCTGAAGCGAACCATTTTCGTAGTTTTTGAAACTATTTTGCTTTTCGATAAACAAGGTGAAATCATTTCTATTTTTCCCTGCAAGTACATAGGTTTTAAAAGATGAAGTTGCATTGTCTTCTGAAATCTGATTCAAATCAGAAGTTACAGAGTACTGTTGCGGTACTTTTATTTCAATTTCGTAATCGGTACCGGCATTGGCAATATCATCTAAATTGAAATTGTTGTATTTCATAAAACGATGATTTTCAAAACGCGCCGGGCTTAAAAACCAGTCTTTTAAATTCATACCGCCATTTTGATCAAAACCATAACGGGTGAATTTATCACTCGGTATTTTGGCAATATAAATTATATGCAAATCGATTTTTTCTCCCGGACGTAATTTACGATTCAGTTTTACTACAATATAATCCGGATTTTTTGCTGTTCTTTCCCATTCAAGTGCAGCGTTATCTGAATCGGTTAGGCTTAAAACCGTTGTACTTCCTCTTTCTGTAGTTTTTGCCAAATGAAAACCTCTGTAAAATTCGTCGGAAAATCGTCGGGCTAATGGCGTATTTTTATCGGAAAAAGCATTGTTCCAATCGTTAAGGACAATCGAAATCAAAGAATCATTTGAAGTGTTGTAATAGGTGATGTCTTGTTTTATATTCAGGGTTTTGAGCTCAAGATTAACGGCAACCTCCATCTTAGACTGATGTTGTGCGTATTGTTTTATCGAGCTGAATAAAACGAAAATATAGAATATGATTTTATAAAATGATTTCAAGGATAGAGTAAATAATTTAAATTGTAAATAAACTCAAGCGTAAATAATGATTTTGGTTTTTTGTAAAAATAGTATAAAAAAAGCTGTTTAAAAAACAGCTTTTAATTTTTGTAGTATTTTATTTAATGTAATTTTATAGCCGATATGAGTTTCTCTTGTTTTCTGCCTGTTCAGCAGGAAACTTAAATTTTTATATCACTTGTAAAATTGATAATTGTATTAAAAATTTGGACTCAAATCGTATTTTTTGTAGAATTTGTCTAATACATCAACTACTTCATCTTCAGTGTCTACAATCTTGAATAAGTTTAAATCTTCAGGACTTACTGTATGCATTTTTTCTACAAGTACAGTTTTAACCCATTCGATTAATCCTGACCAAAATTCAACTCCAACTAATATAATTGGGAATTTTCCAATTTTTTTAGTTTGAATCAAAGTGATGGCTTCAAACATTTCGTCAAGAGTTCCAAAACCTCCTGGCATTACTACAAAACCTTGTGAATATTTAACGAACATTACTTTTCTCACAAAGAAATAATCGAAATTCAGGTTTTTGTCGTGATCAATATAAGGATTGAAATGCTGCTCAAAAGGCAATTCAATGTTTAGTCCAACAGAAGTTCCGCCACCTAAATGTGCTCCTTTGTTTCCAGCTTCCATGATTCCGGGACCACCTCCTGTGATTACTCCGTAACCTGCTTTACTGATTTTATAAGCAATTTTTTCTGCCAATAAATAATATTTGTCGTCTGGTTTTGTTCTTGCGGATCCAAAAATAGATACACATGGACCAATACGTCCCATACTTTCATAACCGTTTACAAATTCAGCCATGATTTTAAAAATCGCCCAGCTGTCGTTGGTTCTGATTTCATTCCACGTTTTTTGTTTTAAACGGTCCTGAATTACTTTATCCTCATCATTATCAAAATCTTCTAATCTCATTTTAGGTATTTTAATTATTTATATTTTTATTTCTAGCTGTGTCAAGTTTAGTAGGGGCAGAAGGAGCTATTTCCCGCTGTCCACTATATCTTTTGTGTCGAACCGCGTTACAAAAGGATGCCGTTCCCATCGAGGCTAGGCCATTAGTTTTCAAATAAATTATTGGTTTAGTTGAAAAGAGTCTTTTCTTAAAAATTTGATTTTTTTTGAAAAAGCGACTACTAAATTAACTCTTTTTTCTAGAATTGTCATAGAAATAGATAATTATTAGATCTCAAAAATGGTTTGACGAAGTTTGTTTCGTCGATTTGTTCTGAATATCAGTTATCTATAAGGTAATAAAAACTATTTTAGTAATAATTTATTTCTCGAGTCATTTTTGTATCGAAAGATCCATTTTTAAAAATCAAAATTGAAGTCCAGTTATTATTTATGTCATACTGATAGCTTTGTTTTAAGGTGTAAATATTTTTATTACTCTCCTTATCTGTTAATATATCAGATATAAGATTGTTGTTTTTGTCATATTTACATTTTCGGACTGCTCCGTCATAAGCCAGTTCAATAAGATTGTTGTTAATGTCAAATAGAAAGGTATCATTGTCAGAATCTTCAAATCGAGTAGCAGTAATTGAATTAATTCTTCCGAAATTGTCATATTTTAGATTAGTCGATTTTTCTATACGATCATCTCTAAGAAATTGGTCAAATCTTGAAATTTCCCCTTTTTTGTTTAGGTGATAGACATTTTTATCGAAATTGGAATTAATTGTTACTGAGTCCTTTTTTAATTCTTTCGCATTATGATTTTTGTTTTCAAAATGATGAATTTTTTCTATAATGAAATTTATTTTATTCTCATAAATAGATAAATTTCCAGCAACATAGGGCGTGTTTTCCACGATGCTATATTGATACTTTTTTGCTAATTTGTTTTTTTCAAGATATTCATAATCTTTAATATTTCTCTCATAAATTTTTTGTTTTAAATCATAGTTAGTTGATGATTTTCTTATGATATTATGGTTGTGATCATAAACGATACTATCTATAGAGCATAATCTTTCTGACTTGTCGTTCCTAATTTCATAACGCTGTCTGGTGATGATTTCTTGAGAATAATTAAATATGATTTTTTCATTTCTATAAAAATCCTCACTCCGCGTTATTTTACCATCAGGGTTAAATTCGATATAATACGTTTTTGTATTATTGTCATAATAATAACAGCTGATATTTTTAATAGGCTTTGCCTTTTTTAAATTAAGATTTTCTAGGTTAGTTGGAAAAAGATTTAGTGTGGGATTGATTTTAAAATCCCATATTGCAACTCGATAATAATCTTTAGGATCGTTAAAAGTTTCTATCTGCTGACTATATATAGTGTGACTTACCAATAGAAAAAGGAAAAAGATTTTCTTCATATATTTAAAAATATTACTCCAATTCTTTTTTCAAAAACTTAGCGGTGTAACTTTTTTTGCTTTTCGCAACTTCTTCCGGAGTTCCTTTAGCGATCAATTGTCCGCCGCCTTTTCCGCCTTCTGGACCAATATCGATAATATAGTCCGCAAGTTTAATAACGTCCATGTTATGTTCGATTACTAAAATTGTATTTCCTTTATCCACTAATTTATTTATGACATCCATTAAAACGCGAATATCCTCAAAATGTAAACCAGTTGTCGGTTCGTCTAGAATATAAAAAGTGTTTCCGGTATCTTTTTTTGACAGTTCTCCAGCCAGTTTAATACGTTGCGCTTCACCACCTGACAATGTTGTACTTTGCTGACCTAAGGTAATATAGCCTAAACCAACATCCTGTATAGTTTTTACTTTTCTGTAAATCTTCGGAATGTTCTCGAAAAACGGAACCGCTTCATCAACGGTCATATTTAAAACATCGGAAATGGATTTTCCTTTGTATCGAATCTCCAGTGTTTCTCTGTTAAAACGTTTGCCTTGACAGGTCTCACATTCTACATAAACATCAGGTAAGAAGTTCATCTCGATGGTTCTCACGCCAGATCCTTCGCAGGTTTCACAGCGTCCACCTTTTACGTTAAAACTAAATCGTCCTGCTTTATAACCTCGAATCATACTTTCGGAAGTCATAGTAAACAGGTTTCTGATTTCTGTAAAAACTTCGGTATAGGTCGCCGGATTAGAACGTGGTGTTCTTCCAATCGGACTTTGGTCGATATCAATTACTTTATCGATATGTTCTAGTCCTTCAATTTTTTTATAGGGCTGTGGTTTTTTAACACCATTAAAATAGTAAGCATTTAAAATTGGATAAAGCGTTTCGTTAATCAAAGTTGATTTTCCACTTCCTGAAACTCCCGTCACACAGATCAGTTGTCCTAAAGGCAGTTCAATAGAAACATTTTTTAAGTTGTTTCCTGTTGCTCCCGTTAGTTTTAAGGACTTGCCATTTCCTTTGCGACGTTCCTTCGGAATCTCGAGTTTCATTTTACCGTTCAGATATTGAGCAGTAATGGTGTTGGATTTTAATGTTTCTGCCGGAGTCCCAATGCTGATGATTTCTCCGCCATATTTACCGGCTTTTGGGCCAATATCAATTACATAATCGGCAGTTTCAATCATGTCTTTATCATGTTCCACCACAATAACCGAGTTTCCAATATCACGTAATTGTTCTAATGATTTAATTAGTTTTTCGTTGTCTCTTTGATGTAAACCAATACTTGGTTCGTCCAGAATATACAAAACACCAACCAGCTGTGATCCAATTTGAGTCGCCAGACGTATACGCTGTGCTTCACCGCCTGAAAGTGATTTTGAACTTCGGCTTAATGCCAGATAATTCAAGCCAACATTCATTAGGAAATTTAAACGGTCCTTGATTTCTTTAACGACTTCTGAGGCAATCAAAAGTTGTTTGTCGGTTAAGTGCGTATTTAGATCCTGAAACCAGGTTGTTAAATCAGAAATATCCATATCACATAGCTCTGTGATATTTTTATCATTGATTTTGAAAAACAAAGCTTCTTTTTTCAAACGGGAGCCTTCACAAACTGGGCAATTAACCTCGTCCATGAAATCTTTTGCCCAACGTTTGATAGTTGTTGAAGCACTTTCATCGTATTGATTTTTGATAAAATGAGAAATTCCTTCAAAATCTATTTTATAATCTCGGGTAACGCCAAGATCTTTTGAATTTACCGTGAATTTATCTTTTCCACCATGTAAAATAACAGTCATGGCTTCTTCCGGAATTTTCTCAATAGGGTCTGTTATCTTAAAACCATATTTCTCACCAATAACCTCTAATTGTTTAAAAATCCAGGATGATTTGTATTCACCAAGCGGAGCAAAACCACCTGCTTTTATTGATAATTTAGGATTTGGAATAATTTTTTTGACATTGATTTCATGTACAGTTCCCAAACCATTACAATGCGGACAAGCTCCTTTTGGGGAGTTGAAAGAAAATAAATTAGGTTCCGGATTTTGATACGAAATACCAGTTGAAGGGCACATTAAATTTCTACTGAAATAACGCACTTCGTTAGTGTCCTGATCCAAAATCATCAGAACATTTTCGCCGTGATGCATCGCTGTATTGATACTTTCGGCCAGACGTTTTTGGTTGTCTTCATTATCTTCGATCAACATTCTGTCGACCACAATTTCTATGTCGTGTGTTTTGTAACGATCCAGTTTCATTCCGGAAACTAAATCCTGAACTTCCCCATTGACACGTACTTTTAGGAATCCTTGTTTGGTAATTTGTTGAAACAATTCAGCGTAATGTCCTTTTCTGGCTTTAATTACCGGAGCCAGAATATTGATGCGCTTTCCATTAAAATCCTGAATGATTAAATCTTTAATTTGCTCGTCAGAATAGGAAACCATTTTTTCGCCGGTGTTGTAACTATAGGCGTCGGCACCACGAGCATAAAGAAGCCTCAGGAAATCGTAAATTTCAGTAATAGTTCCTACGGTAGAACGTGGGCTTTTACTGGTGGTTTTTTGTTCAATTGCAATTACGGGCGAAAGTCCATCGATTTTATCTACATCGGGACGTTCTAAGCCGCCAAGGAACTGTCTGGCATAAGCCGAAAAAGTTTCTACATAACGACGCTGTCCTTCGGCATAAATGGTATCAAATGCCAAAGATGATTTTCCCGAGCCTGATAAACCGGTAATAACAACCAGTTTTTCGCGCGGAATTGAAATGTCTATATTTTTTAGATTATGAACTCTTGCACCAAGAACTTCAATAGTATTGTCTTTTTCTAACATAAATTTGAGCAAAAAGCAAAGTTACCATTTTGATTTGTTCTTTTGATACTGGAGTGCAAAAGTTTATGTTACAAATAGTAACAAAAAACGCTAACCAAAGTTAGCGTTTTCTTTTTCGGGTAAGCATATATTCTTCGATGGCTTCTTTGGTGGTGTACCAGTTTCGGCCTTCTTTATAAGCGTCTATTTTGCCTGTTCTGGCTAGTAAACTTACATATTCCTGACCGTATGGAGTTTCTGGTTCACTTACAATATCAGATATTTTCTGGTAATCATAATCATTGCCGGGCATTGCACTTAGGTAAATATTTAAACTACGTTCCAAAGCCTGACACATCAAAAGGGTTAGTTTTTGATAATTACCGTTATTAGCCTGATTGAGTGCTTCATAATATTTCTTTCGATCGTTTTTAAGAATAATGGCAGGCGGAAAACCACAACGCATTAGTAATAAATTCATACTCAAACGAACTGTACGTCCGTTTCCATCAAAAAAAGGATGAATCCAAACTAGTTTATGATGGTAAATCGTAGCTAGTTCAATATCGTTCAGCTCTAATGGATTTGTATTGATGAAATCGATTAGTTCATCAAGATAATCTGAAACTTTGTTTGCATTGGGAGGCATAAAATTAGCTCCGGAAATGCGGACACCTCCGTTGCGTAAACGACCGGCAAAATCATCTTCAATAGAACGTAAAACCAATCCGTGAATAGAGAAAATATCGATGCTTCGAAGTTTGTACGTATCGTCTACAATTTGATATAGATAATCAATAGCTTTATCATGATTATGGGTTTCAAAATGTTCCCGAAGTGATTTTCCTTTGATGGTAATGCCTTCCTGGATGACCATTTGGGTTTCCCGCAAGCTCATGGTGTTTCCCTCTATGCTGTTCGAGTTGTATGTCCATTCTAAAGATAAACTCTCTCGAATTTTATGCAAAGCAATATTGGGCAGTGGTCTGCTGTTTTGCAGATCGAGCCTTTTTTGATACAATCGATCAAATGTTGATTGAAATTCAGTTCTATATGTTAAGTCTATATTCCACATTACTTGCCAAAGGTACTTCTTAATATCGGATAATTCAAAAAAATAACCTATCCGATATTAAGGCTACTCAATTGTCATAGAACGCAGTTTGGTTCTATAGGCTTCAAGTGCTATAGATTTGGAGATGAAGCCATAGTATTTTTCGTTTCGGATAACGGGAAGGAATGCTGTTTTTGATATTTCAAATTTGCTCATTACAATTTCCATACTGTCAGTAGAAGAAATGGTAGCTGCCGGCGTTTTCATGACGTCTTTAATTAAAGTGTACTTGACACGATAAGAGTTAAAAATAATCTCCCTTATATCGTTAAAATGAACAATACCAACAAGCTCTTTTTCATTGTTTACAACTGCAAAAACCACCTGGTTGGAGTGGGAAATAAGATCGACCAGTTTGCTTAAGTTCTCCTCTGGATGTACTGTTAGATAGTCACATTGAATAATGGTGTCGATATCTAAAGTTGATAAAATATTTGAATCTTTATTGCTTGTAAAAGCGTGTCCTTTTTTAGCAAGACCTTTAACGTCTAGTGAATATTTTTCAAAACGTTTTGAAATTGCAAAACTGATTGATGATACAATCATCAGTGGAATCATTAAGCTGTAACCTCCCGTGATTTCAGCAATTAAGAAGATAGCGGTTAAAGGTGCATGAAACAATCCACTTAAAATTCCCGCCATTCCAACCATTGTAAAATTACTGATTGGCAGTTTTGATAAACCGATAAGACTAATGAATTTAGAGAAAAAATAACCTAAATAAGATCCTAGAAATAAGGAAGGTGCAAAATTACCACCGTTTCCACCGCTACCAATAGTTAATGCCGAGGCAAAAACTTTGACCATCATAGTACATCCTACAAATAATAATAAAACCCACTGATTGTTTCTGAAATCTTCAAACAGGGTATTGTTTAATATTTTTCCGGGATCGGTTTCGGATAGTGTTTTTATACTTTCATAACCCTCTCCAAAGAGTGTTGGGAAAACAAAAATTAGTAAGGCCAATAACGAAGCTCCTATTAATGCTTTTTTGTAGGCTCCCATTTTTAGATTGGCAAAATAATGCTCAATTCTTTGAAAATTTCGGGCGTAATAAACGGCCATAAAACCGGTTAAAATTCCTAAAAGTACGTAAAATGGAATATTATGATAATTAAATGCTTCCTGTTTTTTAAAGGATAATAAAATCGTTTCGTCCAAAACAATAGCCGAAACTAAAGCCCCTGTTGCGGCCGAAATCATGATAGGAGTAAAAGCTGAAATACTTACATCTACCAGCAAAACCTCAATTGCAAAAAGAACTCCGGCAATAGGAGCGTTAAAAGCAGCGGCAATTCCAGCTGCAACACCACAGCCAATCAGTAAAGTCCGGTCTTTATAAGGTAATCTGTAATTTTGAGCAAAATTTGACCCAAAAGCGGCCCCTGTAACCACAATGGGGCTTTCAAGACCCGCGGAACCTCCCAAGCCAACCGTTAAGGAACTTGTAACGATTTGGGCATACATTTGTTTTCTGGGAATAATACTCGCTTTTTTTGCAACAGCATACAATATTTGTGATGTTCCTTTTTCGATGCTACCGTTTAGAACTCTTTTGACAACAAAAACAGTAAGTACAATACCAATAATTGGAAGTATACTGTTAATAAAACTCAGTTTTAAAATTCCGTTGATATAAGTGGCGAATGAAAAAACACTATGGGCAAAAGTTTTTAAAACAATTACTGCCAGAGAGCAGGAGATACCAATTAAAACGCTTGACAGGAAAATAAATTGCTTTGGAGTCATTAACGATTGTCCTAAAGCGATAATGTTTTCTAGTTTTCTAAAATATTTTTTTAGCATGCTGTTTGTAAAAGGTTAGGGAAAATACAAATTTAGTCTATAATGTTTGAAAACTCACGAAAATAGAGAACTAATATTAAAAACCAACCGCTGTATCGTCACCGCGAAAATCAGCACCGCCTTCAAGAGAATTGTTTGGGAGAATCAGGATACAATCCAGCTTGCCAATTACAGGAGCATTTTTTTCATTGATCAGATAGTTTTTTGCTTTTAGTTTGTCAATCGTAACATTGCTAAAGGCGTTAGGTTCAAATGTAATCAGATCCGGAAGCCATTGGTGGTGAAAACGGGGAGCATTTACAGCTTCCTGCATGCTTAAATTGTATTCGTATACATTTAAAATTGCCTGTAATACAGAAGTGATAATAGTCGATCCGCCCGGAGTACCTACCACCATAAACAGTTTTCCGTTTTTTTCGACAATCGTTGGAGTCATTGAGCTTAGCATTCTTTTTTGCGGTGCAATACTGTTGGCTTCATTTCCTACTAAACCAAACATATTAGGAGATCCAGGTTTTGCACTAAAATCGTCCATTTCATTGTTTAAAAAGAAACCCAGCTCGTCACAGTAATATTTAGATCCAAATGCGTCATTTATTGTGGTAGTTGCAGCTACAGCATTTCCTTGTGCATCAACGATAGAATAATGAGTAGTTTCGGTACTTTCATTGTATGTTACTTTTCCTTCTTTTATTTCAGAGGATAAACTGGCTTTTTCGGTATTGAAACTCGACATTCTGTCTTTTAAATACGTATCAGATAGCAAAGCTTTCATTGGAATTTTTACAAAATCAGGGTCACCTAAAAATTGACTTCTGTCAGCGTAAGCTCTTCTCTCGGCTTCAACAATAACCTGAATGGATTCTACTGAATTATGTCCCATTTTGGATAAATCATAAGGAGTAATCATTTTCATGATTTGAGCCAGACAAATTCCACCACTGCTTGGTGGTGCCATCGAAGTGATTTTTAATTCTTTATAATCAAACTGTAATGGTTTTCTCCATTTGGCCTCGTATTTCTCCAGATCTTTAAGCGTTATGATGCCTCCTTTTTTCTGAATATAATTTACTAAGGTTTTAGCAGTTTGACCTTTATAAAACTCATCTTTTCCATTCTTTTGAATGCGCTTTAAAGTGCTGGCGAGAGCAGAATATTTGATGGTGTCGTTTTCTTTGAATTTTCCGGCCATAAGTGTATTCGGACCGTTTACTTTTACAATGGCGTCATGATAAGCTTCCAGTTGCTTTTGCTGTTTTAAGGTTACAATTACACCTTTTTCGGCAAGGGCAATAACAGGTTTTAATATTTCGGACATCGGGAGAGATCCTAGTTTTTTATGAACAGCGAAAACCCCGGCCACAGTTCCCGGAACTCCAATTGCTAAAGCTGTTTCGGTACTTTTTCCTTTAATGACATTTCCATCTTTATCCAGAAACATATCTTTTGTTGCGGCAAGAGGTGCTTTTTCTCGATAATCCAGTGAGCCCACTTCGCCATTTGCTTTTCGATAAACCATAAAACCACCACCGCCAATATTTCCAGCATACGGGAATGCAACAGCCAAAGCCAGCTCAGTACCGACCATTGCGTCAAAGGCATTACCGCCTTTTTTCATGATGTCTGCTCCAACTTTTGAAGCTTCTGCACGTGCCGATACCACCATGGCTTTTGAAACTACAAGTCCTGTTGGTTTTATTGGGTTTTGCTGCGCGGTACAGCTAATGTAGATTAGGGTAACTAAGAAAGTTATTTTTTTCATGCTGATGTAAAATTAAAATGTAATATTGGTGCTTTTTCTGTAAAAAGCGGTACTAAAGAGAAAGTAATTTTTGGCTGGAGTGACTTTTGATATCTTCAAAAAAGAGTGTGAATTCACGCTCAAATTCCGGATAGAATTCGACTAGTTCTGCACTGGCAAATTGCATATTGGATTGGTTTTTAGACCTTCTTCGGTCCATCTGAGTTAAAATTTGGTGTATTCCTTCAACAGACTGATAACTTAAAAGCCAGTTTTGTTTGATCATATAAGGCATTAAGTCTTGTGTCTTTTCTGTTAAAATAGGATAATTTTCATGCAAAGATCTGTAAAATCGGTTAACAAAACGATCCAATTTTTCATCGGAGTACTTTTCCCAGTTTTTTGCAAGGAAATGATCGTAAATAATATCTACGATAACACCGGCATAATGATGGTATTTTTCGTGTAAACGTTTGGTACTTTGTCTGAAAACATCATGCGAATCGGTGTAGGTATCTATAGAACGATGTAAGAGAATACCTTTTTGAACATCTTCAGGAAAATGCTCAAACTGTTTTCCACGAATTCCATCGGCCATAAAGTTGCCAATTTTGATCAGATCATTTTCGCCGGAAAGATATATATGGGCTAGGAAATTCATTTGTTTAGGTCCTGAGGTTCTAAGAAACTAAGTTATTTTAGTAAAAGTATGAAAACTTTTTGACATCGTTTTAAGGAATGATAGATCACTTCGTATTTAAAATCTGAAAACTTAGAACCTTAGCAACTTAGAATCTTAGTAACTTTTCTATATTTGTGACAAAAAATAACCATAACTCACAAAAATGACTTTAATAAAATCAATTTCAGGAATAAGAGGAACAATCGGTGGAAAAGTAGGAGATAACCTGACTCCTGTTGATGCTGTGAAATTTGCATCGGCATATGGAACTTTTCTGAAAAACAATACATCAAAAGAAAAACTTACAGTAGTAATTGGTCGTGATGCCAGAATTTCGGGGCCAATGATTCATAACCTTGTAGTGAATACTTTAATAGGTTTAGGAATTAATGTAATTGATCTTGGGCTTTCTACTACACCAACTGTAGAGGTAGCTGTTCCTTTAGAAAAGGCAGATGGAGGAATCATTTTAACGGCTTCTCACAATCCAAAACAATGGAATGCTTTAAAGCTGCTGAATGCAAAAGGTGAATTCTTAAGCGGAGAAGAAGGCGCTAAAATTCTTGAAATTGCCGAAGCAGAAGCTTTCGATTTCTCGGATGTGGACAGTTTGGGTGAAATTACCATAAATGACGCCTATATGGATATCCATATCGACGAGGTTTTAAACTTGCCTTTGGTAGATGTTGAAGCAGTAAAAGCTGCGAAATTTAAAGTAGTAGTTGATGGAGTAAATTCTTCTGGAGGAATCATTATTCCAAAATTACTAGAATTAATGGGCGTTGAAGTTGTAAAATTATACTGCGAACCAAACGGGCATTTCCCTCATAACCCGGAACCGTTAAAAGAACATTTAACGGATATTTCTGAACTGGTTGTGAAAGAGAAAGCACATTTAGGTGTTGTTGTTGATCCGGACGTAGACCGTTTAGCATTTATCTCTGAAGACGGAGAAATGTTTGGAGAAGAATACACTTTGGTAGCTTGTGCGGATTATGTGTTGAGTAAAACTCCTGGAAATACGGTTTCAAACATGTCATCGTCACGTGCTTTGCGCGACGTAACCGTTGCTCATGGCGGGAAATATGAAGCAAGTGCTGTAGGTGAAGTAAATGTAGTAGCGTTAATGAAGAAAAACAATGCTATTATTGGAGGTGAAGGTAACGGTGGAATTATTTATCCTGAATCTCATTACGGAAGAGATAGTTTGGTAGGAGTTGCTTTATTCCTGACACATTTAGCAAATAAAAAAATGTCAGTTTCGGCATTACGAGCTTCTTACCCTGAATATTATATGAGTAAAAATAAAATTGAATTAACACCGCAAATTGATGTTGATGCAATTTTGGAAGCCATGACCGAAAAATACAAAAATGAAGATATCAGTACAATTGATGGTGTGAAAATTGATTTTGCTACAGAATGGGTTCATTTAAGAAAATCTAACACAGAGCCAATCATTAGGATTTATACAGAAGCTCCTTCTCAGGAAAAAGCCGACGTATTGGCACTTCGAATCATTGATGAAATAAAAGCGATTGCAGGAATCTAAGTTTTGGATCGTTTATAAACAAAAAACACCTTTTTCGTCAATGAAAAAGGTGTTTTTTATTTGGTGTAAGCGCTGAATTATTCAATACGATGTTTCCATCTTTTGTGTGTCCATAAATAGAATTCAGGGGCTTCATAAATTTGTTTTTCTACTTCTCTTAAGTACTTTTCAGTAATATCAAAGTTTTCATAATCATTTGGATTGTCTGCTATCGGTACAAAGGTAGCTTCATAATAACCTCTGGCTACTTTTTTTACTTTTACAAAAATAACACTTAGATCGTATTTTTTGGCCAGCATTTCGGCACCTGTATGCACTGGAACTTCGATTCCCATAAACTTCATCGAGTGAAAAATTCGATCCAGTTTTGGCGATTGATCGCTTGCTAAACCATACATGCTTAAAATTCCGTCACGTTGGTTTTGAGCCATTGTTGGAATTGCTTTTCTGGTTTCAACCAATTCGGTATCGTATTTAGAACGTATTTTTCGAACCAATTTATCAAAGTATGGATTGGCCACTTTTTTATAGACCGCTATACCCTGAAAAGCAATTTTTGTGTTCATAGTTAAAAGCCATTCATAACTGGCGTAGTGCGCAGCTACCAGAATGGTGCTTTTACCTTTTTTTGCATACTCGTTTACAAGCTCAATATTTGTAGTCTTAAATCTTTTTTCCATCTCTTCAGGCGAAATGCTCATCGTTTTGATCATTTCCAGAAACATATCACACATGTGGCTATAGAATTTCTTTTCGATTTCTTTTCGCTCAGCATCGTTTAAATGTGGTAAAGTAAGTTTTAAGTTTTCTCGTACTACTTTTTTACGATAGCCTACGATTCTGTAAATCAGAAAACAGACAAAATCAGAAAACCAGTAAAATATTCGGAATGGGAGAATAGAGATAAGCCATAGAAAAGGATAGGCTATTATATAAACGAGAAATTGCATGTATTGTTTTTTTTACAAATATAAAGCAAAAATGAATTACGATCGATATTTTGGATTGATGCTAACATATGTTTAAGAATGACTATATTTACAATTCACATTAAATGTTTTTTATGAATACCATTTTGATTGGAATTATAGTTGCCAATGTTTTGATTAGTTATCAGGGTTTCAACAATCTTGCTTTTTTTAGAAAATATGAGTTTCATGTAGGAAGTATTCGCTCGGGAGAACAAATAAGAATGCTTTCATCTGGTTTTTTACATGCCGATATGATGCATTTACTTTTTAATATGCTTACGCTTTGGTTTTTTGCTCCGGTGGTACTGCAATGGCTGGGTAATTTTTCTTTTCTGTTGATTTATTTCGGAAGTTTAATATTTGGAAGTTTATTAACAATGCTGTTTCATAAAAACGATTATAGTTATAGAGCTGTAGGAGCGTCGGGTGCGGTGACGGGAGTTTTATATTCTGCGATATTATTACAACCGGATATGATGTTGGGTATCTTTTTTGTCATACCAATGCCAGCCTATTTATTTGGAATTTTATATTTATTGTATTCGATATACGGAATGAAGGCTAAAAATGATAATATCGGACATACAGCGCATTTTGGAGGTGCTATTGGAGGATATTTGATAACTTTGATCAAAGAACCTTCCTTATTTGTAGATCATAGCATGATGGTGATATTGTTGGCAATCCCAATTTTGATCCTTTTCGTAATGGCCAAATTGGGAAAATTGTAACAATGGCACAACTTTTGAAAGGTCACTAATCAAATAATTTAAATATAACAAAAATGAAGAAAGTAGTATTATTTTTAACAATCATGTTTATGTCTATGTCGTACGCACAAGAAACCAAACAAATTCCTCAAATCAATGTAAATGGAGAAGGAAAGATAAAAATAGCACCAGATCAGGTTTGTATTTCAGCTACGGTTGAGACAAAAGGGAATAATGCTAAAGATGTCAAAAAACAAAACGACGAAAAAATCGACGCTGTTTTGAAATTCATTAAAAAAATGAATGTTCCTGTTGCTGATTACAAAACGAAGCAAGTTTCGCTTAATCCGCAATACGATTACGAAAAAAAGAAAACAAATTATAATGCTACTCAGACTGTAGAAATTGTATTGAAAGATTTATCTAAATACGATGAAGTAATGGAAGGTTTAGTTCAACAAGGAATCAATCGTTTGGATAATGTTTCTTTTGAATCTTCTAAATTAGCGCAATATCAATCAGAAGCTCGTAAATTAGCGATTAAAGATGCTAAGGCAAAGGCAGAAGATTATGTTTCGGTTTTAGGACAAAAAGTTGGTAAAGCTATTACAATCTCAGACAATTCTCAGGTGTACAATCCAAGACCAATGTATGCAGCTATGAAATCAATGGCTATGGATACTAACGGTGGTGCTGAAAATGAAACGCTTGCAATTGGAGAAATTGAAATTACAGCAAACGTAAGTGTAAGTTTTGTGTTAGACTAGATTTAAAAAAAAATAAAAATCTCAAATTACAAATCCCAAATTCCAATTTAAAACTGGAGTTTGGGATTTTTTGTTTATTGTGGTGAAAATGTTTAGAATTTCTCAAGTCTATAGTTGCAGGGAAGGAGTATCCTTAAAATTTGCTTTCAGTTCTTCAGGCAAATAAGGTCTGCCTCCCGCAGCAGGAATACAGGTTCCTGTAAATACTGCTGAAGCCATTATCTTTCCGTTTTTTATGATTGATTGTTTGAAATGTAAACGGGGTAATCCTTGAGCATCAGTATAAACAGCACAGTTAACATCAAAATTATCGCCTTTTTTTAATGACCGGATAAATTTTATACTGTATTCAGATAAAACCATAAACACGCCGTTTTCTGCCTGTTGTACAAAATCAAAACCTAAAATATCTTTTATAAAGGCATGACGGCATTCTTCCATATAAAATGGGTAATATAAGCCGTCCATAATGCCTTGTACGTCTATGTGTCCTTCTGCAACAGTGTAATTTTTTAAATATTCCATATATAATTAAAGTTAGAATGTGTTAAACGTATTTCCTTACAGTTTATTACGATATGATTCTTGTTTTTTTAGATAGTTTTCACGTAAAAATAGATCTAAAGTATAAACTTTTAATTTAGAATAGGAGAATTCAAATCTGAAAGCGTACTACAATTTTCGATAGTACGAAGTGAAGTTGTCAGCATTTAAAATTTGAGCTTATTAATAGAAAAAGCATAAAGTTTCAGAACCAATTAAACCGCTGATTTTTAGTGTCTTTTTAAACGAAAAAAAACACTTACATATTTTGTTTTTAATTGTAAGAATGAAGATTAATTGTGTTAAAAAGTAAGATTAGAGCAAAAAACAATAATATAATATCATTTGATAATAATATAACATAAAAATAACACTTGGGTTAGGATTAGATTTGAAAGATAAATTTGCAATACAGGTTAAATACTTTGGCTTAAATCTCAATAAATTAAGATTTAAATTATCTGTATTGCAAATAATTAACAAAACAACAAAAAAGATAACCAAAAACAAGTATTATGAAAAAGCAACTACTTTTATTAGTGTTGTGCTGTCTCTGGAGCGCCCAGGGAATTAGAGCACAAGACTTAATTGAGCCTTCGCACAGCTGTCGCACAAAGGAGGTCAATGAATTGCAATTGAAGAATCACCCCGGTTCTTTAAAAGAGAATAAAGCTTTTAATCTTTTTAGTAAAGAGTATGCTAAAAAGATGAGTACTAGAAAGAGTTCCGAAAATACGACCTACATCATACCGGTTGTTTTTCATGTGTATGGGACTTCATTCAATGGTAAAACGGTTACACTTCAAAAAATACAAGCTGCATTAAAAAATCTTAATGATGATTTTAAGGGGTTGAATGATGATTTCAATACCGTTGAACCCTTTTTTCAGGCCAGAAGGGGAACTTTAAATATTGAGTTCAGGCTGGCACAAATCGATCCTAGCGGAAAATGTACCACTGGAGTAATTTTTGAAAGAAAAAAAGACGGTTACGGTAACGGAGGCGGTTACGACAACCAGATCCAGGCAGATGCATGGGACAACTACAAATACATGAACGTTTACATTCAAAACGATTTGTATGCGGATGGAGCAACCAACAATTCGGGAGTATGCTGGTATCCGGATTCCTGGATGTCTGATAATAATTTGGCACGATGCGTTTATAATGGAGCTTATTTGGGGGAGAACACCAATAAAGAATTTGCAGCGGTACTTACGCATGAGTTCGGACATTTCTTGAATCTGATTCACACTTTTGACGGTGGTTGTTCAGGAACCGATGAGGTAGACGATACTCCAAAAGAAGATGGAAAACACTCTTTAGGCTGTGTGCCGGGAACAAATTGTGACGGTGATAAAGTAAATATTGAAAACTATATGGGATACAATGCTGCACAAGGATGCAGTAAAATGTTTACACAAGGACAGGTAGCAAGAATGCTGGCCGCATTACAGCATCCGGCAAGAAGAACATTATGGACGGCACAAAATTTGACGGCTACCGGTGTTAATACCACGGGAGGCAGTTTGGTTTCTGATATTACAAGTTTTAAAGAAGATGTTGCTAATAACGGAACGATTTCCGGTAGCGCCAACATTACGTTAAATGGAACCACCTTTGCCAAGTCGACGGGAACGTTAACTTCGGGTGTTGATTTTAGCGCTAATTTACCGGCTGGTTTAAGTGCGACGATTACAATCAATAGCAGCAACCAGGCTACGGTTACAATAACCGGAACTGCAACAGGTCATAATGCAAGTAATAGCACTACAGGCGGAATCACTTTGTTAACTCCTGCTTTGACCGGAGGAGTAAGTGGTATGCTTTGCGACGGATTGAGCTGGAACTTTAAATTTAGAGATCCGTATGGTATTTTCTTTGTTGATATTCCTGACATGACGGTTACACCAACATCTACCTGGAAATATTTTACGGTTGAAAAAGGAGATGATCCAAAGTATGGCGTATGGCGATTTGCAGCCAACCATTTAAAAGTAGAAACTTACGGAAAAAGGCTGCTAACCAATACAGGAACAAAGAATATTACCCCTCTTGGTTTTAACACCGCAATTAATGCAAGCAGTAATTTTACGGCACCGGGAGCGTATCCAAATCAATTAGATCTTAGAACTTCGTCTTATACGATTTGGGATGGTAAAACGGATTATTTTGGATTTGAATATACAATTGATGGTGAAAAATGTTATGGTTGGTTAAAAGCCGTTGTTGCCGCAGATGGTTCGGGATACAGTATTGTAGAATATGCTTATAACACACAACCGGGTGGAACAATTTATACAGGAATGACGGATAAAGTCGCGTTAAGTGTTTCCCCGGCTGTTCTTTCTGAAGCAGCTGTCAACAATGGAAGTGTTTCGCAGACTTCATCTTTTAAGTTAACGACCAATAACGGAACTTTTGTTAAAAATTCAGGAGAATTAACTCCCGGAGTCGATTATACGATTAGTGGTGTTCCGGCAGGTTTAAGTGCTAAATTAAATGTTATTAGTAATACCGAAGTACAATTGGCTTTTACCGGAAATGCTGTTGCTCATCTGAAAGAGAATAGTACCACAATTGCTATAACATTTTTAAATCCGGCCATTACCGGAGGGGTAGCAAGCTTGTCTAGTTCGGGTACCTCTGTCAAAATTAATTTCAGAGATCCCTATGCCATTGTTCACGTAAAAGACCTGAATTATACAGTAGACGCAGCAAATACCTGGAAATTCTTTAGAATTACAGCAGATGCTGACCAACAGGATTACGGGGTTTTTGTTGATAAAGGCGATCTTAAATTAGAAACCTACACAAAATCTATTGTTTGTGAGGGGAACTCTTTAAATATGACTTTGATTGGAGCGAATCAGCTTATCAATGGCAGCAGTAACTTTGTTGAAGGAGGCAGTTATCCTAATCTGCACACTTTAAGAAATGCTTCTTATAAATCATGGGATGGAAAAACCGGCTATATTGGTTTTACCTTTACAATTGGGGGAGAGGCTTGTTACGGCTGGTTTAAAGTAAAAGTAAATGCTAAAGGAACGTCTTATACTTTATTAGAATATGCCTATAATACTGAGCCTGGAGCGGGTATCAACACAGAAGATATTCCGGTAGATCTTTCGGTTCATTTAGCCAATACACCAGATGAGATCAATGAAAATACTTTGAGTAATGACGGAAGCTTCGAAACAAAAGTAGTCATTCAGCTTACGACTAACGGCGGGACTTTTACAAAAAGTTCAGGAAGCCTGGTTCAGGGAACAGATTTTACGGTAACAGGATTACCGGCAGGTTTAACCGCTGAAATTACGATACTAAACAGTACAACAGCGGAGTTAAGTTATACGGGTAAAGCTACAGCTAACGAAGCGGCAAATACAAGCACTACAACTATTACTTTTCTAAATCCTGCAATTACCGGAGGGGCTGCTATTTTGGATAGTGATAATTTTACGACTAAGTTTAATTTTAAGAATGCGTATAAAATTATTTATGTCGATTTGCCGACTCCTTTAACTGTATCGGTTACAGGTTCGAAATGGATTCCATTTAATATCTCAGCTGAAGCAGACAATGCCAGTTATGGTTTATTTGTTGAGGGCAGCGATTTAAAATTAGAAAATTATAATAAAGATTTAGTTTGCGAGTCCGGAATTAATAACATTTCGTACCTGGGGTATAATGTTACAATTAGTGGAGCGAGCAATTGGAACGGAACAAGAGTTCCTACTTTAAGAAGCAGTGCTTATACCGCCTGGGACGGCAAAAAAGGATATATCGGATTTAAATATACAAAAGATGGACATTCTTATTATGGTTATTTTGAAACCGCTGTAAGTGCAGACGGTCAGAGTTATACAATCGATAAGTACGCTTACAATACAGCACCGGGAGGTTCTATCACAACTCCGGCTTTATTTGCCCATATTTCTAATATACCGTCCGGCATTTCTGAAGATGTGTCCAGTAACAACGGTACCTTTAGTACTACTGTGGCATTGACAATCGATGGCGGAACTTTTGCAAAAAACCAGGGCAATTTGGTTGAAGGTACTGATTATACTATAGCGGGTTTACCTTCAGGTTTAACAGCTAGCATCAATATAACAAGCAGTACAACAGCGCAGGTAACTTATTCCGGTAAAGCGGTATCAAATGAAGTACTAAATGCAGGCACAGTAACCGTTACGTTTTTAGATCCTGCCATTACAGGCGGAATAGCTAAACTGGATGTAGCTCATTTTACTACTAATTTTACTTATATCGATGCGTATAAAATTATTTATGTCGATTTGCTAGCCCCGTTAACAGTAGCTGTTGGAGGAACTACATGGAATTTTTTCAGAACTACAGCAGATGCAGATAATGCCGATTATGGATTGTTTGTTGAAGGGAGTAGTTTAAAACTGGAAACATATAATAAAGAGTTAGTTTGTGAATCCGGAGGCAATAATATTTCCTATTTGGGGTATAATACTACAATTGATGGAACTAACAATTGGAACGGGACAAGAGTTCCTGCCTTAAGAAGCGGTTCTTATACAGTTTGGGATGGTAAAACAGGTTTCATCGGTTTTAAATATGCTAAAAACGGAGTTCCTTATTATGGCTACTTTGAAGCTGTTGTGAGTGCAGACGGTCAGAGCTATTCGATAAGTAAATATGCTTACAATACCGCTCCTAATGCTACGATTACCACACCTATTCAATTAGGTTTGGTGAAGCTGACCAATACTCCGGCTGTAATTGCTGAAGATGCGCCAACAAATGATGGTCGATTTTTGACTGCTATTGATGTAAGATTAACGACAAATGGCGGGACTTTTACAAAAAGCTCAGGAAGTTTAGTCGAAGGAACAGATTTTGCCATAACAGGTTTACCGGCAGGATTAACCGCTCAGATCAGCTTAGTAAATAATACTGCGGTTCAGGTAACTTATATTGGCAAAGCCATAGAAAATGAGTTTTCTAATGCAACTGTAGCCACAATAACCTTTTTGGATGCAGCCATTACCGGTGGAGTAGCTGTTTTAGAAAATAAATCGTTTACTACCGGATTTACTTTTACAAATGCTTATAACGTAGTTAAAGTAGATTTGCCAAGCCCTATTATAGTATCGGCTTCAAATCCTTCAGGATCCTTTAGGATTACTGCGGAGGTCGATGGAAATGAGACTGAATTTAAGCTACAGTATGATGAAGATGGTTTGAAATTTTTGACCAATAACGGCTTAGTAAGTGAAACAGGAACAAATTCAATTAGTTTCATTGGAACCAATCAGAAAATTGGAGGAACCAATAACTGGAATTCATCCGGAAATGCAATGATTAGTAGTCCTGCTTACAATAACTGGAATGGAAAAACGGGATTCATAGGGTTTACATTTGTTAAAAATGGCATTTCTTACTTTGGTTATTTTGAAGCGGCCGTAAGTACAGACGGGAAAAGTTTTGCAGTAATACGATATGCATATAGTGCAGGACCGCAGGCTTTAATTACAACGCCTGCTATAGTTAATACTTTTACTTTTCCTACTTTGGGCACTGTCGATTTTGAAACTAAAGTTAGCTATGCCCAATATCCCAACCCGTTCAATGAGGCAATAAACATTAGCTCTGCTTCATTTTTAGGAAAAAAAGTGCAAGTGTTGATCTATAATAATTTAGGGCAAAACATGTTCACTAAATCATATGATGAGTCTGCTGATGCGATAACTATTGATGGCAGTAATTTTACCACTGGTTTCTACTTCTTAAAAGTGACGGTAGATGGTAAAGTTCAGTCAGTTAAAAAGATAATAAAATATTAAATTTTAACCCATTAGATGAAATCATTTGAAGTAAACTAAAATGCTTAGATAATAAAGATACTGTAAACTAATAGATGCATTTTTGTTTACGATAAATATATTGAGCTTAAGAAATCAATTGTTTTGCTTTTAATTGGTTGAGGATTAGTTTTTGTTTATTATCAATATTGGGGTATTCTATTTTAAAAGTACTTTTTAACCTAAAGAGAGGTTGTCAGATAAAATTTGACAGCCTCTTTTTTTAGGTAATAGATTCAAGAGCCTTTTATAATTTTAAACATTAAAGCCTCACCTATGAGACTTTTTTTTACCAATGGCTCTAGGTGTCACTTTTCCTATCAATATTACAATAGGGCTTCCGCTTTATTTTCTAATTATACAAATTTTTTAAAATTAGCTTTCACTAGTTTATGGGGATTATAGGGCGAGCTAGTTAACCTGTTTTAAATAAGTATTTTACTTGCAGATGTTACACATTATGTTTGTAAAGGTTTATAAAAAAAACGCAAACCCATTAATTCCCTATAGAATAAATTTCAGTTTCTTGGTAGTACATTAGGTTGAATGCTCTGATTTTACCTTTTGCAGCATAGCTTCTTTTAATTCGTTATTTTTAAAAGAGAAATAAAATAGGTAGTATTAAATTTAATGGTGATTGATTTCTTAGATTTGTATGATACCATAAAACTAGCTAATCATGCCACTAATTGAACAATCAGAATATAATTTACCTTCGATTATTCATCGCAACAGGCATATTTCTACTATTTATGCTGCCTTGTTTAAAAGGTATGATGTTCCCGAATATACGAGAGCGAAACATGAGCTAAGTGACGGAGATTTTATAAATATCGATTTTATTATAAATGACTCCAAAAAAGCAGTTATTCTATGCCATGGTTTAGAAGGAGATTCGCGCAGAACATATAATAATAGCTGTGCCGCTTACTTTCTGGAAAAAGGATTCTCCGTTTTTGCATGGAACAATCGTACTTGTGGAGGAGAGATGAATCGTCTTCCCAGACTTTATCATCACGGTGCGGTAGATGATCTTGACGAAGTAGTACAGTTTGTTTTACAAAAAGAATTCAAAGATGTTTACTTAATTGGATATTCAATGGGCGGTGTTCAGCTCCTGAATTATTTAGGGTGGACAAAAATCGACGAACGAATAAAAGCAGCAGTTTCTATTTCTGTTCCAACTCATATAGCAACAAGTGCTGCTGTACTTAAGCAAGGTTTTAACAGAGTCTATTTAAAGAACTTTACAATTGATATTAAAAGAAAGCTAAAACACAAGGCTGCACAGTTTCCCGATTTTATAAACCGCGATCAGATTGATAAAATTTCTTCGTTTGATGAGGTCGATCAGTATTTTACAGCACCACTTCATGGATTTGCAAGCCGGGATGACTATTACCAGCGTGTTTCTCCGGAATTTTCTCTTCAAAACATTACCATTCCGGTCTTAATTATTAATTCATTAGATGATCCTTTTTTAGGAGAAAGATGTTATCCCAGGGCTATAGCTCAGGATAGCGCGTATGTTTATTTGGAAACTCCAAAATATGGAGGGCACTGCGCTTTTCCACTGCGTAATTCAACGTACTCCTATGTAGAGACAAGGGCATATGAGTTTTTTGAATCCTTTAAAGGTCTTGCATAGTATTTAGTATTGCATAAGGTGTAATTGATAGTTTAAATTAGTATACATATATAAGTAGAAATTCACACTACCTATATATAAGGAAGAATACCGCTCCACAACCCGACAGGTTTTAAAACCTGTCGGGTTTGTAGTTTCTGTTCTTATTATATAAGGAGTCATTTTATCAAGCAAAGTAAAGTCGAAGCTTTCAAGTTTGGTATTTGGAATATTTAGGAGCTTTCTCCCGCTATGCGTTTCAATCTTTTGCTTTTTAAAGGAAAAAGCAAAAGGATTTACACTTCTATCGGGGCTAGGGTGGAGGTTTTCAAAAGAAAATAAGGCGAAAAAGTAAAACTTGGCGTCTTTGCGCCTTTGCGAGATTAAAAAGAAACCAGTAAATAGGACCTTCGCGTCTTAGTATCTTCATGGCAAAACGGCCAAAACGGCCTCAAATGATCAAAACAAGCAAAAGAAGCAAAAAACTTTCCGTTGTAAAAGCTGTCATATCAGCAACTTGAAAAAAAGATTAAAAATAGTTTAAAAAAGCTATTGTTTAAGTGGATAAAGTGTCTACTTTTGCACCCGCAACAGCGATAGACGTTCACTGAAATACTGACAAGCAAAGGAATAAAAGCGAAAAGAGATTTTCAAAAAAAGATTCGAAAAAGCTTGTGAGATTTGAAAATGGATATTACATTTGCACCCCGCAAAACACGGGAAGCTCATTGAGAGATTGGAAGGAGAAAGAAGGAAAAAGGAAATTAAATTTTCTTAAAAAAAACTTCAAAAAACTCTTGCCATTTAGAAATAAGTTTTTTACTTTTGCACCCGCTTTGAGATACAGGCGAGACAATAAAAAGAAATACACGTTCGTAGACATATTGAATTGACAGCCGTTTTAACAGAGATGTTAAAACAAAAGAATAAGAGTAAATGAATCGAGAGATTTGAAAAGAACCGATAGATAAAGCATCGCAATATAATATAAAAAATATACGATGAAGAGTTTGATCCTGGCTCAGGATGAACGCTAGCGGCAGGCTTAACACATGCAAGTCGAGGGGTAGAGTTCTTCGGAACTTGAGACCGGCGCACGGGTGCGTAACGCGTATGCAATCTACCTTTTACAGAGGGATAGCCCAGAGAAATTTGGATTAATACCTCATAGCATAGCAGTCTCGCATGAGATCACTATTAAAGTCACAACGGTAAAAGATGAGCATGCGTCCCATTAGCTAGTTGGTAAGGTAACGGCTTACCAAGGCTACGATGGGTAGGGGTCCTGAGAGGGAGATCCCCCACACTGGTACTGAGACACGGACCAGACTCCTACGGGAGGCAGCAGTGAGGAATATTGGACAATGGGCGCAAGCCTGATCCAGCCATGCCGCGTGCAGGATGACGGTCCTATGGATTGTAAACTGCTTTTATACGAGAAGAAACACTGCTTCGTGAAGCAGCTTGACGGTATCGTAAGAATAAGGATCGGCTAACTCCGTGCCAGCAGCCGCGGTAATACGGAGGATCCAAGCGTTATCCGGAATCATTGGGTTTAAAGGGTCCGTAGGCGGTTTAATAAGTCAGTGGTGAAAGCCCATCGCTCAACGGTGGAACGGCCATTGATACTGTTAAACTTGAATTATTAGGAAGTAACTAGAATATGTAGTGTAGCGGTGAAATGCTTAGAGATTACATGGAATACCAATTGCGAAGGCAGGTTACTACTAATGGATTGACGCTGATGGACGAAAGCGTGGGTAGCGAACAGGATTAGATACCCTGGTAGTCCACGCCGTAAACGATGGATACTAGCTGTTGGAAGCAATTTCAGTGGCTAAGCGAAAGTGATAAGTATCCCACCTGGGGAGTACGTTCGCAAGAATGAAACTCAAAGGAATTGACGGGGGCCCGCACAAGCGGTGGAGCATGTGGTTTAATTCGATGATACGCGAGGAACCTTACCAAGGCTTAAATGTAGATTGACCGGTTTGGAAACAGATCTTTCGCAAGACAATTTACAAGGTGCTGCATGGTTGTCGTCAGCTCGTGCCGTGAGGTGTCAGGTTAAGTCCTATAACGAGCGCAACCCCTGTTGTTAGTTGCCAGCGAGTCATGTCGGGAACTCTAACAAGACTGCCAGTGCAAACTGTGAGGAAGGTGGGGATGACGTCAAATCATCACGGCCCTTACGCCTTGGGCTACACACGTGCTACAATGGCCGGTACAGAGAGCAGCCACTGGGCGACCAGGAGCGAATCTATAAAACCGGTCACAGTTCGGATCGGAGTCTGCAACTCGACTCCGTGAAGCTGGAATCGCTAGTAATCGGATATCAGCCATGATCCGGTGAATACGTTCCCGGGCCTTGTACACACCGCCCGTCAAGCCATGGAAGCTGGGGGTGCCTGAAGTCGGTGACCGCAAGGAGCTGCCTAGGGTAAAACTGGTAACTAGGGCTAAGTCGTAACAAGGTAGCCGTACCGGAAGGTGCGGCTGGAACACCTCCTTTCTAGAGCCTCAAATGTTAGTGGAAACACACGTTGAGGAAAAAAGATGTTAATTTAGAAGGTTCTGAATCACAACATTCACTTACTCTTGCTGTTAATTTAAAAAATAATGAAAATTAAGTAAAACAGAGTCTCGTAGCTCAGCTGGTTAGAGTACTACACTGATAATGTAGGGGTCGGCAGTTCGAGTCTGCCCGGGACTACTTTTTAAAGATTGAAAGCTTTAAGTATTAAACTATTTAAAGATTAAGGAAATAAAAAAGACTGTTAGCTTAAAAAAGGAAATTCTGGAAGTTGGAATTCACCAAAAGAAATTAGAGAAGAAAAAAGAAATCTAAAATCTGAATTCTACAATCTAAGATTTAAGAAATGGGGGATTAGCTCAGCTGGCTAGAGCGCCTGCCTTGCACGCAGGAGGTCAACGGTTCGACTCCGTTATTCTCCACGAAATAATTGACAATTATCAATTGATAATTATTAATTGTTAAAGTTCATTGACATATTGAGATAAGAAAATAATAAAAAGTAGAAAGCGTTTTTTACAATTTATTGTAAAAGACAAAAAAAAACGGTCTTGTTTTAAGTAACAAGATTGGTACAATAAGCAAAATAAGGGCGTATGGGGGATGCCTAGGCTCTCAGAGGCGATGAAAGGCGTGATAAGCTGCGAAAAGCTACGGGGACGGGCACACACCGATTGATCCGTAGATACCTGAATGGGGCAACCCACTATGTTGAAGACATAGTACACCGATAGGTGGGCAAACCCGCTGAACTGAAACATCTAAGTAGGCGGAGGAGAAGAAAACAAAAGTGATTCCGTAAGTAGTGGCGAGCGAACGCGGATTAGCCCAAACCAATGTTGTTACGGCAATGTTGGGGTTGTAGGACCACGATATTTTATGTACAAGGAACCGGAATTGACTGGAAAGTCGAGCCAAAGAGGGTGATAGCCCCGTATGGGTAACGAGTATAATAGATAGTGGTATCCTGAGTAGGGCGGGGCACGTGAAACCCTGTCTGAATTTGGCGGGACCATCCGCTAAGGCTAAATACTCCTGAGAGACCGATAGTGAACCAGTACCGTGAGGGAAAGGTGAAAAGAACCGTGAATAACGGAGTGAAATAGATCCTGAAACCATACGCTTACAAGCGGTCGGAGCCCTTTCGTGGGGTGACGGCGTGCCTTTTGCATAATGAGCCTACGAGTTAACGTTGCTGGCAAGGTTAAGTGGTTAAGCCACGGATCCGTAGCGAAAGCGAGTCTGAATAGGGCGCTTTAGTCAGTAGTGTTAGACGCGAAACCGTGTGATCTACCCATGGGCAGGTTGAAGCTGTGGTAACACACAGTGGAGGACCGAACCGGTTGACGTTGAAAAGTCTTCGGATGACCTGTGGGTAGGGGTGAAAGGCCAATCAAACTCGGAAATAGCTCGTACTCCCCGAAATGCATTTAGGTGCAGCGCTGAGCGTAAAGTTATATAGAGGTAGAGCTACTGATTGGATGCGGGGGCTTCACCGCCTACCAATTCCTGACAAACTCCGAATGCTATATAATGTTTCTCAGCAGTGAGGGCTTGGGTGCTAAGGTCCAAGTCCGAGAGGGAAAGAACCCAGACCATCAGCTAAGGTCCCCAAATATACGCTAAGTTGAAAGAACGAGGTTTGTCTGCCCAGACAGCTAGGATGTTGGCTTGGAAGCAGCCATTCATTTAAAGAGTGCGTAACAGCTCACTAGTCGAGCGGACGAGCATGGATAATAATCGGGCATAAGTGTATTACCGAAGCTATGGATTTAGAGTTTACTCTAAGTGGTAGGGGAGCATTCTAACAGGGTTGAAGGTGTATCGTCAGGTATGCTGGACTGGTTAGAAAAGAAAATGTAGGCATAAGTAACGATAATGCGGGCGAGAAACCCGCACACCGAAAAACTAAGGTTTCCACAGCTATGCTAATCAGCTGTGGGTTAGTCTGGTCCTAAGGCGAACCCGAAAGGGACAGTCGATGGCTAACGGGTTAATATTCCCGTACTACTAATTACTGTGATGGGGTGACGGAGTGATGAAAGCGCCGCGAACTGACGGAATAGTTCGTTGAAGTACCTACCTATAAGCTGTGCAGGCAAATCCACACGGCTTGGGGAAATACGATAGTACTCGGCGTCTTCGGACAAAGAGATAGTGCGCCTAAGGGCTTCCAAGAAAAACCTCTAAACTTCAGGTAATTAGTACCAGTACCGTAAACCGACACAGGTAGTTGAGGAGAGAATCCTAAGGTGCTCGAGAGATTCATGGCTAAGGAATTAGGCAAAATAGACCCGTAACTTCGGGAGAAGGGTCGCCCTGTAGTAATACAGGGCCGCAGTGAAGAGGTCCAGGCGACTGTTTATCAAAAACACAGGGCTCTGCAAAATCGTAAGATGAAGTATAGGGCCTGACACCTGCCCGGTGCTGGAAGGTTAAGAGGAGATGTTATCTTCGGAGAAGCATTGAATTGAAGCCCCAGTAAACGGCGGCCGTAACTATAACGGTCCTAAGGTAGCGAAATTCCTTGTCGGGTAAGTTCCGACCTGCACGAATGGTGTAACGATCTGGACACTGTCTCAGCCATGAGCTCGGTGAAATTGTAGTAACGGTGAAGATGCCGTTTACCCGCAGTGGGACGAAAAGACCCTGTGCACCTTTACTATAGCTTAGTATTGACTTTGGATAAATGATGTGTAGGATAGGTTGGAGACTGTGAAGTGGCGTCGCCAGGCGTTGTGGAGTCATTGTTGAAATACAACCCTTTGTTTATCTGAAGCCTAACCCCGCGTTGTGGGGGACATTGCTTGGTGGGTAGTTTGACTGGGGTGGTCGCCTCCAAAAGAGTAACGGAGGCTTCTAAAGGTTCCCTCAGTACGCTTGGTAACCGTGCGTAGAGTGCAATGGCATAAGGGAGCTTGACTGAGAGACATACAGGTCGATCAGGTACGAAAGTAGAGCATAGTGATCCGGTGGTTCCGCATGGAAGGGCCATCGCTCAAAGGATAAAAGGTACGCCGGGGATAACAGGCTGATCTCCCCCAAGAGCTCATATCGACGGGGGGGTTTGGCACCTCGATGTCGGCTCGTCACATCCTGGGGCTGGAGAAGGTCCCAAGGGTTGGGCTGTTCGCCCATTAAAGTGGCACGCGAGCTGGGTTCAGAACGTCGTGAGACAGTTCGGTCTCTATCTACTGTGGGCGTTAGAAATTTGAGTGGATCTGATTCTAGTACGAGAGGACCGAATTGGACAAACCTCTAGTGTATCTGTTGTCCCGCCAGGGGCACCGCAGAGTAGCTACGTTTGGAAGGGATAAGCGCTGAAAGCATATAAGCGCGAAACCCACCACAAGATGAGATTTCTTTTAAGGATCGTGGAAGATGACCACGTTGATAGGCTATAGATGTAAAGGCAGTAATGTCATAGTCGAGTAGTACTAATAATCCGTAAGCTTATGTACACCCTTTTCTCTCCCGATGCAAATCGGGAGAGAAGAAACTTTCTAAAATAGTAAATAAAAGTACTTTTCTTTATCTCAGTATGTTAAGATATTATTTTAATTATGAATTGTGAATTATCAATTATTAATTAAAAAAAATTGCCCAAAGCAATTATAACTTCTTAAGGTGGTTATTGCGGCGGGGCTCACCTCTTCCCATCCCGAACAGAGTAGTTAAGCCCGCCTGCGCAGATGGTACTGCAGTTATGTGGGAGAGTATGTCGTCGCCTTTCTTTTAAAAACCCTATCCAAATCGGATAGGGTTTTTTGTTTTATGTATTTTGAGAGATTCCTTGAGGTTTTTTTTATGCTACTTGATAGTGTAGTCCCTACGGGACACCTTTATGATGGGCAGGTTGTGAGTGTTACCTGTGGTTACCAATATTAGACTCCTAGCGGAGTTACTTTAAAAAGTTTAACAGCATCTGATTGAAATGAACTTCGCGTCTTTGTGACTTGGAGAGCAAAAGAAAAGTTTAGCAAACATTTTCTTAAATCAGTTAAAACTTCTATCGCAAAAGATTTAGCGTACAGCCCGACCCGAAGGGAAACGCCCTGAATAAGATTGTACGTAATCCCTAATCTCTGAAAAGAAAGAACTTGATGTTAAAAAAATCAAAAATTTTCTCTTGTGTGAATTATAACTCACGATTTCAAGTGTGGGGTTGGTATTGTTGCGACGTATTGTGTCCTAACGGTTGAAACCGTTGACAATATTTGTAGTATTGTGTTTGTATTTCAGGTAAATATTGAGTTTTGTATAACTTTCGATGGCTGAAAAGGAAGAGTAGAATATTCTTAAATCTTTGAAGTTTTAGATGGGTGTAATGGTTGCAAAAAAAACTTCATTAGCTATTTTTTGTTGTATGTAAAGTTATTACTCGAAACGACATTTGAGCTAAATAATATTGTAAATGTAATACGGCAGGTACTGCAAATAGTTTTATAATACATTGTGACAATTATTCTAAGGTTATCACAAGAATACAACTAAATTACTTTTTAACGGGTTATTTAGTTGTATCTGACTTTAAAGGGTATTAGTTTTTATTATTTGTAAAGAAGTATAGTATTAATTTGCCTAGAGCTAAATAAAAAGTTATTATATGTGCTATCATTGTTTTATTATTTTTTTGGATTTTAATAATGTTGTGATGATCCTGAGAATTACTTTTATATCAGTGATGTTAAATGGTGTTGACTGATGAGGAATATTTTTTGGCGTTATTCATTTTCTTTGCTACTACGGCAAAAATGTAATACCAGTTAAGTCTGCTTTATTATTCTTTAAGAATTCGTAGGTAATTTTATCGGTTTGACAATTGATGAATTGAACCCGTTTCAAGTTATTGTTTTTGAAAAAAGTACCTGTAAGTATGGAATTTTGAAATATTACTTTTTTGAATTCACAGTTTTCAAAATAACAATCCTCCAATGTTCCTTCAAAAGTGATATCGTTAATTTGCATTTCAATAAACGATGTATGATTCCATATTGCATTTACTACCGGATTGTTTATAAAAACTCCAGATTTGAATTCTGCTTCGGTAAAATTAGCGTCAGAGAAATCACAGTCTTTGATGTGACTTTTGAAAAAAAGAGCTTCTTTTAGTAAACAATTTTTAAATGTATTTTTGTTTAAACTGGAATTTTGAAGCTGACCTTTTCTAATATCAGAGCCTGAAAAATCGCAATTGTCAAGATGATTATTCTTTATAAAATTTACTCCAATAAAATTGGCGCCAGTGAAATCACAATCTTTGAGATAGTTTCTGGAAAATTCAGTTTCTTGTAAAGAACAATTTTTGAATATATTATGTGTTAGGTTTGAGCTCTGGATATTACTGTTACTAATGTTGGAATTTGTGAAGTCGCAGCCATTTACATTATTGTTTTTTAGAATAAGCCCCGATATATCTGATTCAATAAATAAGCAACGTTGCATATTGGAGGAACCAAATTTTTGGCTTAGATTTTTCAATCCCGAAAAATCAGCGTCTACCCAATTTCCATTTGACATATCCCAGCTAAGTTTCTTCTTTTGCTTTATCGATAACAATTCATCAGATTGATTTGCTAATGGTTCAATTGGTGTGGTTTTACTAGTTTCGGATTGAAAATTTTCAGAGAAGTAATTAAGATCAACACCCAGAACTTCGGCCAGACGATTAAAAGTTGTTATATCGGACATTGATTCTCCACGTTCCCATTTTCCAACAGCTTGTGAACTAATAAATAGATGTTCGGCAAGCTGTGCCTGAGATAAGTTTATTTTTTTTCGTGCTACGGCAATTTTGTTGCCGATCATTTTAGTATTTAACATGGTATTATTTTTTTTGTTTTTAGATAATGCAAAGGTATTTGGATGCATTTTTAGAATCAAAAAAAAACAAAAACTTATAGTTGTATTTAGGCTACTTTTGGTTGCTATTTGACAACTACAGGTAGTATAGATGAGTTTTTGTTTGTGAAGGCTCCGAAATCGTAATTATGGATTATTTCTTGTGTTGTTGTTACTAAATGTAAGATCTGATTTCGATACACTTATGTAAAAAGATATCTTGTCACTTTTTTTTGCTCAATATAAAAAATATCAATCTAATATTTTTTTAAAATGGAAATCGTGGGAGCTGATAAATGCTTACAGTTTTGTTTGAAGTAAAAAAAAACAGCTCAATTCTGAACTGCTCTTAATCAACTCAAAATAGAGTTGTTCTGATTGTGGGGGCAAAAAATTAATATTGTAAAGAAAGACTCTCACTTACAGCTTTGGCTGTAACTTTTATTTTGTGTGTCATAACCTTACCATTTTCTATTATCTCTAAGAAATAAAAATCGGACGAACATCCTTCTAAACTAATTGTTGTTGATATTTCTAGTTTGTTTATTTCCGACTCTCTGGAGTAAATTAAAGTTCGATTTTGATCATAAATATTGAAAGATGAACTTTCGGCAGCATCCAGTATAAAGTTTATTGCTTTTTGATTTCCGGTTGCTATAGTCAAAGTATAATTGCGCGTACTTTCATCAGCATAAGTATAAATCGACGACAATAATATATCTCCAATAAATACTGTTTTACTAAATTGTGTCATTCTTTTAATCGTTTGATAGTCAAATAAAATTGAGGCGCAAAATTAGAAAATAAATTAAGTTTTATTCAAAAAAATCTTATTTTTATAGCGGTAAATTGCTGAATTATAGATATTTTGGTGTTTATATTAAATTATGTGGTAAAAATGCAATTGTTCGAGTTTCTTTTTATACTTCTTATAAAAAAAGAAATTGATTGTCAGTTTATTAGCATTAAAAAAATTGTACTTTTAATACAGAATTTGCTATTTCGAAATTTTACGATCCAAAAATGCCTTTAAAAGTATTCCGGATCGATTATTTTTAAATCAAATGTGTCAATCAGCTGCTAAAAAAAGAATCAGTGAACTATAATATTTAGAGAAAACCATTTTTTTAGAGTGCAATAAAAAAATGATCTGAGCCAAAAGGCTGTGATTAGTGGCAGTGGCAGAGAATTTATGATAGGTTGAGCGGTAGTACATTTTTAGCTTATAAAAGAAGGCCGCAGTGTGGGGTAACTAGTCGGTTTGTAGTATAGTTAGTTGTAATATAGCCTTGAAAAATAGGATGTAACAGATAAAAACTCCCGTAAAATAAGGCTTAACCGGAGGTATAAAAAAAAGTTAAAAACAGACTCCATTGTTCAAATGGCACAGTTAATGCTAACGAAGGAAATATAGTATAATCAGAATACTTAATGAAGTATTACAAAATTTAAAAAGAATGAGAAGATTTAAAGGTATGTATGTTTTTATGATCGTGTTATTATCATCAATTACATATGGTCAGGAGAATTTAAGAATGTTTGTAAGAGAAAATAAAGTTCCATGTCAGGGTGTTGCTCCAATGGAATGTTTACAGGTAAAGTATGACAATGACAAAGAGTGGCAGTTTTTTTATAATCATATTGACGGTTTCAATTTTGAACAAGGAAACCGATATGAGATTATGGTGACCAGAACAAAAAGACAGGGTGTTGTTCCTGCCGATGCTTCTTTATACGAATATAAACTGAAAAGTATTATTTCGAAAACGGCAGTAAAAGAAGCGAAAGGGATTTACAATACAAAAATGATCTTGACCCAGTTGAATGGGAAAAAGATAAATAATGGTAAAGCATTTATTACCATAAACAAAGAAGCAGGTACAATCAGTGGTAAAAACGGCTGCAATAACTTTAATGTAAAATATACAAAGCTTGCTGCAAAAAATCAGATCAAAACCGATGCTCCTTTTGGAACTTTAATGGCTTGTGATGAGAAGAGTATGAAATTAGAGCATGAATTTAGTGAAGCTATAAAGGATAAGAAATTTAAAATTGTAAAGAAAAACAATAAAGTACAGTTTAAAAATTTAAAGAACAAGACTATTTTGGAGTTTGCTATACCAACTCAAAATGAGCTTTGGAGTTATATTGGTAAGAACAACTGGAAGTTAATTATGCTTGAAAATGTGGGACAGGATTATGGTCGTGCTTTTATTAAATTTGATACAACAAAAAAACAAGTGAGTGGTAATACAGGTTGTAACAATTTTGGAGGTACTTATAAAAGTAAAGCTGATCGTGTTGTTTTTAATAATGTAAGAATTACAGCAATGGCATGTATTGGTGAAGAAGCTAATAAAACGGAACAAAAAATAGTATCTTATCTAAACAATAAAGACCTGCGTTTTGACGTGGCAGATCAGACTCTGAATTTTTATCTTAATGACAAACTTGTAATGATGTTTGGAATTACAAAGTAAATTTTTCACTGCATATAAGAACTAAAAAGCCTGACGAATATCGTCAGGCTTTTTAGTATATAGAGGTATAATAGACTAAAAAACTGCAATTTTTCCCGATTGTATTTCGCCTGAGCTGGTAATTATTTTATAGAAATAAATTCCGGAGGCAATATTTTTCAGAGTAATGTTATTGGTTTTCGAAAGTAACGAAAAAGTATTAGTATTTTGTCCACTGACATTGTACAAGTAGAAAATGGCGTTTCCCTCTTTTTTGGCTTCAATATTTAAGTCTTCATTTTTGCTTAGTAGCGTGGGGTGAACCAGAAACAAATCATCACCTAAATAATTGGCATCAACAATTAGAGAACTTATTACGGTATTGTTTTTTAAAAGAATGTTTATCTTATATTTATTACGGCCCTTTACAGGAGTTAGATCTAAAAATGAGAGCGTTTTTGAATTGATATCGTTTGTTGTACTAATAACAGCTTCGGTATTGTTGATCATTTTTACCAACTCGATTCTTTTGATATTGTATAAGCTGAAAAGACTGGTGTTAATTTTTATTTTATCTTCTTCATAAACTTCTGCCAAAGCAAACTCGAAATAGCAATTTGAGTTTTGCGCATACTGTAATGTCGACTCACTTTTTATTCCTTCGTTATTGTTAAATAGAGGAATAACGGTATAAATTTTCCCATCGGTATAAGTGTAAGTATTGTTTGTTGTCTGTTCTTTAAATTCTAAATGATCTTCCTTGAGCTGATAAATATTAAAGGATGAAACATCAGCAGGTTTGTCCCAGTTAATTTCGGTTGTACCATCACAAACTAAGCTGGCACGAATATTTAAATCATAAGAAATCGTAAAACTGTCAGAGATATAATCGGTGTTATCAATGGTCATTTTTAATTTTGCTTTTGAAAATTTTTGATCTTTTGGGATATAAGTGAATTGTTCACTGTTTAGATTTATATCATTTGCAATAATTTCCCAGTTTAGCCCATTATTGTAGCTTATAGACAATTGTCCAGGACTACCGGAAAATGACGAATTCCACTTAAAAGGAGAAATAATCTTACCATCATAGGGGAAATTATCATTATGAACAGGGTAATTCCATTCAAATCGATTTTGTAATTCATATTCGTAAGCGATGCTGTATTCTTGTGAAGTATTTGAAACATATGAACCAATAACATTAACAGTATAAGATCCGGATGCGGGGTTTTCAATAGTCACTTGCTCTATGGTATTTATTTTGTCTTTTCCTCTTGTAGCTTGCTGTTGTGGAGCGCCAGGATTAAGAATCCAGGGTAGAATAGTAGTTTTGTCGGCTGAAACAACTTCGAGGTCTAAATCGTTTACCAAACTGATATTACTATTGATTGCAGCAGGCAAATCGTTCCAGACTAATGTGATTTTTAAGTTTTTTGCATTTTCCGGAAGAGCAATAAGATGTGAAGTTGTCTGGCCGGACGTCAAAGTACCGGATAATATTCTATTTTCGCTGATTGTTTTTAAACTTTTATCAGCATTGATGTTGCCATAACCATAGGTAAAATCGGGACCCGGATTACCTAAATCTTTTGCACTATTAATTAAAATTGCTTTTGTCTGGGTATTAGTCAAAGGGATATTGTGTATCGTTTTATAATGTTGTTTCATAAGAGTGATAATTCCTGTAGCCAATGCTGTAGAATTTGAAGTTCCTTGTGTGCTATAAGCTACTAACTCTGGTTTTATTCGACCGTCATAGGCCGGACCTTTTGAAGAAAAGGGCATAATTATTCCGTTTTGGTCAATGCATCCCAATACGATGCTATTTTTTGATTGCTTGAAATTACCGGTAATCGATTTATAACCCTGAAGCCCAATATTTCCTGAGGAAAAACAGTGTGTCAAATTAGGATTTGAGAATAGTTGAGCGTCATAAGCATTGGCGAGTGAACCATAAAAATTCTCAATCACTGTGCCATAGGAATGATTTTGAGTGGTAGCACCTTGTAAATGGGCTATTTCATCGGGAAAGATATTCGAAAAATCAGATGATTGTATCTTAGATTTTGGAGCAACACCTTTTCCTAATAAAGAACTGTTTCCTAATCCCGAAGCTATAGTCGCCATTGCTGTTGCATGGTTTGATACAATAGTGGATTGTATTGAGGAAGGAATGTTTTTATTCAATAAATCAATATCATTTACATCAAAAAAATCATCTTTGATCGCGACAATTTGATTTTCGCCAGTTAGAAGAGGAAAATTTATATTGGCTTTATTTATAGAGTTGATACTAAAATTTTGATCTATTATTTTAGATTCAGCTTTTGGTTGCAGTGATTCCTGCGAAATTGAAGTTACACTACTCAAAGATATAATGGTATCAATAATTTTTTTTGAATCACTTTTTATGACTACAAGGTGATTATCCAGTATTTTGATAGTAGAAATATTAATTGATTTTAAGTCAGTAAGTAAGGTTTTGATTGAGTCTGTTGCAATTATATACTGTTTACTTTCTGTGTGATTCGAAAAATCAGAAGGTAGTTTCCATAAATTATTAACCGGGATAATTTTGTTTAAAGTCCGATTCGATTTTAAATTTTTATTTTCAACAATACAAAAAGTACTGTCAAGTTTTTTAACAATATTATAGTTGTGGTGGTGTGCATTTTCTAAAGATGTAAAATAGTATTTTTCAAATTTGCTTTCATTTTCCTTTTTTATGTAGTGCTCCCATTTTTCTGGGCTTTGCGCGAGACTAATTGTCGTGATCATATAGAGAAGGAAAGTAATTTGTGTCTTCATTTACTAAGAGGTTAGGGCCGTTATAAACATTGATTCCAATGGCATAAAATGAATTTTACAATGGTTTATCACTTCTAAATTTAGATAAAACTAGGTATAGATTTATGTTTAATGATTTATAAGTGAAATATTTATCCGTTGTAGGTAATCAAAGTTATTAAATTATTTGTAAAAAAAGTACGAGTTTTTATTTCATGCAGCACCTTCAAAATATATCGCATCTGTGATTTTAATTTCAGTATACTTTTTATATTTTAAATTAGGTATCAAATTGTAGAATCACATTTTAGCAAAAGTAACATAAGTTGAATATTGAAATCATATTTTTATAGATAACAATCTGATTTGTATTTAATTATTGATTTTACTGGGCTTAGCGTAATAATCAGATAATTAGGATTAAAAAATCATAAAGAAATTATTTAACAAAAAATGTTAAAATTGTTAAATAACTGTTTTATAAGTATTTTAATATAAAAAAATAGTTAAGTTTGGAGATAAGTATTATTAATATTTTGTAAAGATCCCCGTTTACCAAACTTTTTTAACAACCAAAAAAAACCTGTTTATGAAAAAAATGAAATCAATTTTAGCCTTGTCATTTGTGGCACTAATGGTGTTATCTTGTAATAAAGATGATCAAGCGGATCAACCAAAAGAAGGATCTCTTCAAGTAACACAAGATGTGTTGAATAAAATTAGTGCACTTGCACTAAATAATAAAGATGTTCAAGTGATTAAAAACACGAAGTTAGATGGAACCACTGAGGATGCTTTCCTGATAGAAGGTGACATTATCATGACTGAGGAGCAATTAAATAAAATGAATATTCATGGTGGTATTACTACAGAACAATACCGTACTACTAATTTAGTATCTACTCCAAAAACTATTAAAATTGTTGGATTATCCGGGACTGGAACAACAGCTTTAAGCGCAAATATGAAAGCTGGATTACAAGCTGCAGTAAATAGATACAATAATTTAGGTTTGTCTATTAACTTTACACTAACTTTTAGTTCAAGTACTACAGGTGCAAATATAGTTGTAAAAAGACAAACCGGAGGTGCTGGTGGAGTAGCAGGTTTTCCTTCAGGAGGGAATCCTTTTAATTCCGTTACATTGTATTCTGGATTAGATACTTATTCAGTTAATGTAAATGCACACGTAGCTGCACACGAAATTGGCCACTGTATTGGTTTACGCCACACAGATTATTTCAGCCGTCAAAGCTGTGGACAAAATTCAAACGAAGGAGCTGCTGGTGTTGGAGCAATTCATATCCCAGGAACACCTACAGGTTATGATTCAACATCTTATATGAGAGCATGTTTCAGTTCAAGTGAAACTGGAGCTTTCAATGCTAACGATGTTACAGCTCTTAATTATTTATATTAAAATTTAAATTAGGGGCTCTCTTTACAAAATATAAGAGGCTGTTTCATTATTTGAAACAGCCTCTTTTGTATTGTATGTTGGTTATAAATCGTCAGGTCTTTTAAATTAACAATCTAGAATTAGTTTACTGCAAGAATATTACAGGTAATAAATATAACAACTCATTAGATAAGCTAATGGAGTTTTATGAAAATAATGGTAAGTTTAAAAAGGTGAACTAACATTAATTCAATGTAAATAATGGAAGTAAGAAGTGAAGTTACAAAATTAAAAGAATTAGGAGTGATGCCTAATCATGATGATGATAGTGTTAAAGACATCGTTGTTGAAAAATCCAAAGAATTATAAAAATCTATTTTATCATAAAAAGCAGTACTAAATTTTTAATATTAAAAAGGTTTATTTTTTAATGTTTTCTGTTAACTAAAAAACAAAAAGAGGAAGTTTCATTGTATTGAGACTTCCTCTTTTTTGTAGAATAAATATTTGATCACTTTTTTATCAATTTTACACTTCTTTTGCTGGTCTGATAATGAGCATATCTTTCATTGCAGTAATGGTTAAATCTTGATCGATTATGAATCCCGCTTCTTGTAACCAATTGCCACAAAGACGAATTAGTGGGAGTACCTTAGGTCGGGGTTTGTGAAGACATTTAGAGCGTGATTCCCTATGAAAAGAATACGTTTTAATGTGACGAACAGATAATATATCAGATGTCCGTTCTAGTGCAGAGATCGTGCTTACCATCTCCGAGTTGTTTGTTTTTTCTGTGTAAGTCATTTTCAGAAATTTTTAATGGCAAAAAAAATACGGTTCCAGCCTTTCCCGTTGACTTACACCTTCTCGGAGGCAGTGGGCGCATTAACGCACCACACGGGGGTACTGAAACCGCGTATAGTGACATGTACGGGCATAAAAAAAGCCCGCAATGTTCATAGCGAGTAAACTCGCCTCCGAAAAAATGTAAGTCGGGGCAAAAGTACTAAAAGTATTTTTGTGTTTTGCAGCGAAAAAAGAAAAAAAGCGTTGTAATCATTTTTTTAATTGAGAGAAAAATCAACTACTTTTGAGATTCAATTTTTTGGGACTCTTTGAAATTCGGCAGATATTTTTTGTAAATGTTTTAGTAGGAGGATAAAGAGATGTATAAATGAATTAAACATAACCAATAAAAAATTTGCTGTCATCAAGTTCAGGCATGTTGCATGTCAAAATTAGTTAGGAACAAAGAAATAGAAAAATTTTAGCCCGCTCCCGCACGAATCCTTTCATGTGGCGCAAAGAATATAAAATAGAAAACCTAATAATAAACATTAAATATTAAACAATGAAAAAAAATCTAATTACAGCATTGGCTTTAGCAATGTTTTCCTGTGGTAATTCAAATAGCGAAATAGGCAAACTTGTAACAACCAAGGAATATGAAGATTTAAATAAAATAGAAGAGAATAACGGAAAACGATTTAGTATAGTTGGATATCCTTTTATTGATAGTGATATAAAAACAAGTATAAAAACAACTCCTTATATCAAATTTTATGAACAACCTAACGGAAAAGGAGTAATAATTGGTCATTTTCCGATAGAGGACGGCGAAGGAAAAAATGAATTTTACACTCCGGAAACTTTTACGATGCAGGATGTAATTTTTTATGACAATGAAGGTAATAAAATAAAGAGCAGTGAAAAATTACAAATTTCTTTTACTTTAAAATTGCAAACAGAAAGAAGTAAAAGTGGTAGAGGAGAGGATGCTGCATATTATGGAGGTCCAGAAGATGTAAGAATTGACAAGGTAAAATAAACTTTTATAGTATAACGATTTTAGCTTTTATTCCTCCCTTGTCTTGTAGTGAAAAAAGTTTACATATAACTAAACATAAAACCCGCTAAAATTTTAGTGGGTTTTGTTGTATATAAAAGGTTGTATTACTTTTTTTAATGAGTTTTATACTTCTTTTGTTGGTTTTGTTATTAGCATATTTTTCATTTTGGTAATGGTCAAATGCTGATCGATTATGAATCTGGCTTCTTGTAGCCAATTGCCACAAAGGCGAATTAGAGGGAGTAACTTTAGGTCGGGGTTTGTGAAGACATTTAGAGCGTGATTCCCTATAAAAAGAGTACGTTTTAATGTGACGAACAGATAATATATCAGATGTTCGTTCTAGTGCAGAGATCGTACTAGCCATCTCCATGTTACTATGTGTTAAAAGCAATTACACCCAACGGGTTAATTTTAATATAAAAAATGAATATTGCTTTTTTTCTACTAAAAGAATGAAAAATAGTACTTAAAAGTATCAAAACAGGGTTGTTATCTAGAATAATTCAAAATAATTTGGTTTGATTTGATACAAATAATACATTTGCACTATTAAAAATAATTCTAAATAACATGAAAGTAAAAGTACTATTGCGACTTTTGGGCTGTTTGATGATGATGCTTACGGCTTCTGCATCGTTTGCACAGACTGGTACAATAAAAGGAACGGTTTCATTATCTAATGATGAAGCAGCGGATAATATTTCTGTAACTCTTAAAGGAACAAAGATTGGAACTACTACTGATGCTCAGGGAAATTATGAGATCAAGAACATCAGACCCGGAAATTATATTCTGAAGGTTTCGGTAATTGGGTTTTCATCTAAAGAAAAAAATGTTGCAGTTTCAGCAGGAAGTGATCTTGTCGAAAATTTCACACTGCTTACCACTTCTGAGGCACTTACGGAAGTATTTGTAAAAGGGAATGCAAATAAGTATACTAAATCAGAAAGTCAGTATGTATCGAGAATGACGATTAAAAACCTTGAAAATTCACAAGTATATAATGTCGTTACTAAAGAGTTGATCAAAGATCAGTTGGTAACCAATCAGGATGAAGCATTAAAAAATGTACCGGGTTTATATCAATTATGGGCAGCTACCAATCGTGCCGGTGACGGAGCTTCATGGTATTCCTTACGTGGATTTACTACTCAGAGTTTAGTGAGAAATGGTCTTGCCGGAAAAGTAAACAGTAACACTGATGCGGTAAACTTAGAAAGAATCGAAGTGATAAAAGGACCATCAGCTACACTTTTTGGAAATGTGGTTTCTTCTTACGGTGGATTAATCAACCGTGTAACTAAAAAACCTTATGATAATTTTGGTGGAGAAATTTCATATCAAAACGGAAGTTATGGTTTTAACCGTTTAACGGCCGATATCAATACTCCAATTAATGATGACCATACGGCTTTGTTCAGATTGAATGCTGCTTTTGGAAATGCGAATACTTTTCAGGATTTCGGTTACTCAAAGAGTTTCTTCGTAGCGCCGTCTTTTGCTTATAAAGTAAACGATAAACTAACCATCTCTATCGATGCCGAAATTGGAAATCAGGACAACTCTGGTATGCCTTTAATTTATCTTCCTTTTGGAGTTTCTATTGCTGACTTAGGAGTTAATAATGCTAAGAATTTGGATGTTAATTTCAAAAGATCATTTTTAGGAGATGAATTTATGACCAACACGAAAACATTAAACGTTTTTGCACAGGCTCTTTATCAAATTTCAGACGAATGGACTTCTCAAACGGTATTCAGCAGCAGTTCTAATAAAGCAAGTGGTTTACAGACATGGTTTTACCTTTTGAAAGATCAGGAATTCTCAAGAAACGCCTGGGATGCAAATGGAAAAGATAATGCGATCGAATTCCAACAAAACTTTAATGGAGATTTCAAAATTGGATCAATGAGAAACCGCTTCTTGGTAGGTGGCGATATCTATTACGGTTCAAATAAATTAGTGTACCAAAGTTTACCGGGTTATGCGCCGTTCGACACTATAAAGTATACAGGAGCGGTTACTAATTATTACGACTTTAACCCAACAAATGTAAAGGATGCACTTACCGGAAAAGGGAATCCTCCTTATACTACTAATAGTTCTATAGCGACATACAGTGTTTATGTAGCAGATGCAATCAACATTACAGAAAGATTAATTCTTTCGGCAGCGGTACGTTTTGATCATTTTCAAAATAAAGGATCATTTGATCCTGCTTCGAATACAAAAGCGGACAATTTTTCTCAAAATGCTTTCTCACCAAAATTTGGTGCCGTGTATCAAATCGTAAAAGATCAGGTATCTGTTTTTGGAAATTACCAAAATAGCTTTACCAATAAAGGATTCTTAAATGCTAATGTTGGAGGGAAACTTGAAATGAAACAGTTTGATCCTGAAAAAGCAAATCAGCTTGAAGTTGGTGTGAAAGTAAATGCTTTCCAGAATAAAGTAAGCGCAACCTTTAGCTATTATGATATCAAAGTTGACAATATTGTAATTGCAGATCCGAATCTTCCAAATGCGAGTATACAAAACGGAACACAATATAGTAAAGGTTTTGAAGTAGAGCTTACAGCTAACCCAATTCCGGGATTGAACCTTCTTGTGGGGTACTCTAATAATAACTCTAAATTAAATAATTTAAGACCTGTAACTGCAGGACCAGAAAATTTAATCAACTACTGGTTTAGTTATAATCTTCAAAGAACCAAACTTAAAGGATTAGGTTTAGGATTTGGAGGGAATTACGGAGATGCTACCTACATTTACAATAACGGACCTGGTCAAACTTTTGAGCTTCCGTCATATGCTGTGGTTAATACTGCTTTGTACTACGATCAGCCGAAATACAGAGTGTCTTTAAAAGTAAATAACTTAACAGACCAATTGTATTTTAATGGTTATACGACAATAAATGTCCAGGCTCCACGTACCGTTATGGGTAGTTTAACTTATAAATTTTAGTTTTTTTAGAATACTGAATATAAAAAGGCTCGAACGTAATGTTCGAGCCTTTTTTGTTGATGACTTGTGATGTAATTAGAATGCTTGTATAAAGCTTAAGGTTAGTTGTGTACCATTTTCTTTAACATAATTCATTATTGAAAAATGGGAAATATCGACGGTTAATACAATTTAAAATAGGATTTGTTCTTAGTTATATATTTAGTTCTCTATCCATTCAATTACTTTAATCCTGATTATTGTTAGGTTACCATACTTCTCGACATCTTGTGGTGTCCATATATATTCCTTTCCTTTAGATCTTTTATCATCACTCCAATCAACAGGTTCCTTTACATAGACATAAAAGCTTATGTTTTTTCGTCCAACAACTTTTTGATTAATTTCCGAAGGACTCAAAAATTTAAAAGTAAAAAATGAAGGACTATCAGTGGTAGCAAAAGCAGTTTTTATTTCAGGTTTTATTTCTTTTAGGAGGCTTTTCAGAGGCTTATTGAGAAACTGCTGTTCATTTGTTTTTAATTTAAATATATCATTAGGAGTTTGTACCAATTGCTGTGCTTTGCAGCTATAGTTAATTAATAATAACAGAAGTATAAATGTTTTTAATAGCTTTTTCATTTTTTTTGAATTATTTGTTAATTACAAGGTATTGAGGTGTAAGACTTGTTGCCATTTGGGAGTATAGATTCTTTAGTATTAAACGGTTTGAATTGCCCTTCAGAATCTTGTTTCATCAAAGTGACTCCTGCATTATATTTATTTAAAATTACTGACATTGCTTCAGTCCTGCCATCAATAGAAGAACCAAAGGTAGTGACTAAATTTTGCAGTTGGTCAAAAAGAACGTCTGGAAATTCGGGATTGTAACCTGCTATTTGATCAGCAGGATAAGCAGCAGTAAAATCTTTTGCTGCTTGCAAATCGGTTATAACAATTGCATATACTTCTCCTCCCGTTAGAATGTACGAAGTTGTAAAATTACGATTGTCTACATTTAACGTTATGCCAGCGTAAATGTCGCCTGCAGACAGTGGCGTATTATTTGGGTGGTTGTGCAAGGCGGCAAAAGATCCATGCCAGTTTGTGTTTACTTTTACACTAGAAGTGCCACCACTATTCATAGCTATCTGTCCCAATTGATTATTCCGTCTAGTTAAAGTAATACTATGCTCTATTTTTGGGTTAGCATTAAGAATATTTTTTTTTGCGGATAGAAAAACTGGGTCTTTTCCGTCAATAGACATTTTTGTGGCTTGTGCACAGGGATCTAATTTTATAACTGGAGGTGGCTGACCACCAGGAAAGGATGGACCTCCTGGGAAATAGGGAACTCCAGGCACTGGTATATTGTCAGGTACCCAACTCCAATTACTACAAGTTGTAATGGGACCAACTGTAACGTAGTAGGTGCATATGTATTTTGAAGTGACGTTCTGTATGGGAGCTCTGTTATGATATCTAATATGCTGACCGTTTTGAAATTCTCCAGAATAAATAATTTTGTTTTTACTGTTTTGTATTGTTATATATCCCGAATATATGGAATCAGTTTTATAGAGATTAAACTCTTTACTGTTATTTATAATTTTATTCTTTGTAGTGTAAATAATATTAAAGATCTGATATTCTTCATTTTCATTTAAAATGAATAATAATGACATATAGGTTCTATAATCGGTATCGTCAATAACATTTGTTGATGTATTGTTAAACAGCATAAGAGGAATTTCTATCGTTTTAGCATCACCTTCAATAGATATTCTTGCATTTTCCCAATCTATTTTTTTTGTATACTTTAGTGATTCTAGATTTGGACTGTTATTGTCAAACCATTCTTTTACTGCAGTTATATCAGGATTTATGACCGTAGTTTTTATTTCATCGCTTTGGCAGCCGGTCATAAACGTACTTACGTATGTTAGTACTAGTAGATTCAATATATTTTTTGTTTTTTGTATCATATTTTACAATGAATTTAAACTTGTTATTTAAGAGTATTTATTCAGTTCAATAGGTTTTTTCAGAAATATATATGTATAGTAGTATATGTTTATAGTAAAGATAGTTGTTTTTTCTTACAAAAAAAAACATTTTGAATAATTGTTTTTTATGTAGATTAGGTCAGAATAGTGTATTCGAAATGAAGGTTTTATTAAGTACTATTTTGGTAATTTTATTCACCAACCCTTAGCCGATATTTTTCATAATAATAGACTGATTAGGACGGTTAGTTTTTATAATAATCTTCAATTTATACTTTCTTTGATAAAAATGAATTTGATTTTATTTGAATAATAGATGAACTCAAATTAGTTTAGTTGTTTGTTGTTATTAGTGGATCAAAGCGATATTAAACCGATCATTGTGTTTTCAAATATTTCATTTGGTAGTTACTTAACTGCAATTGGCTTTGTTCTGTTTATTTATTATTTTGAATTAATACTAAATTTTATCAAAAAGATTTTAAAAGAGTCTGTAAAAGAAAAAGAGGAGGCTGTCCTTATTATTTTAGGGCAGCCTTTTTTTGTTGATGACTTGTGATGTAATTAGAATGCTTGTGTAAAGCTTAAGGTTAGTCGTGTACCATTTTCTTTAACATAATTCATATTGTTCGATTGCCATTGTGAGATAACCGTATAGTAGTCCCTATTGAATAAATTCTCAACACCTAAACGAATCGTACTTTTTTTCATAAAAGTATAACCGGACGAAAGATTAAAAGCGGTGAATGATTTTATTGGTCCTGTTCCATACGTATAAGCTCCATTAACAGGCTCAAATCGGTCTCTTCCCGGTGTATTGATCATTTGCAGAAAAATGGACCAATCTTCGATAGGCCTAAATACAGTATAAGCCGTTATTTTTGGCGGATTGATGCGATCACCTCCTAAATACACTTTTTTGTCAGTAAGTTCACGTTTCCCTTCTGTAAAAGAATAACTGGCTCCGATATCTATTTTGGAATGAAGACGGTATTTTGCTGATAACTCAAAACCATAGATCTTTTCTGGTGAACGGGAAATCTGTGGATTACCGTCGATATAAACATAAGAAGCACCTAATTTGGAAGTACTGTAATAAACAGCTGCTTCATAAGATAATCGATCTACAGCTCCGGAGAATCCAAATTCATAATTATTGGCAGTAACTGCTTTTATTGAAGTATTGTTAACGGTATTTTCTTTTGCTGCACGTAATACTAAACCTAAGTCGGCTACACTGAAACTTTGAGAAAAGCTTACAAAAGGTTTAAACAAATTCCATTTTGTATAACGCAATCCGGCATTGAACATTAGTGCATTAAAATGTAATGCCCCGCCGTTTACTGCGACACCTCCACCTACGTAAGTTCCGTTTACATAATTACGAATACCAATGGTGGTATAGTTAGGAACGTCAATGTTTACATTTTCAAGTCTCAAACCGGTTTTAAAGACCAAGTTTGGTCCAAACATGTTCTTAATTTGAAAGTAAGGAGCCAAATTGGTCATACTCATTTCCGGAATTACCAATCTGTTATCAGTAAGATGAGTATCGGTAATATCTGAAAGAATATCCACTCCATAAGTAACATTACCGGATATAAGAGAATTAATTTCGTACGGACTGTTTAAATTCAAACGAAAACCAAATTTTTTACTTTGTGTAGCAGGTTGTCCTTTGTTTTCAAAAAAGTCGCTATAGTTAATAAGTGTAAGATAATCTTGAAAATAGAGAGTAGCATTAATATCTGTATTTCCAATAATATTCTCCCCAATATAACTTAAAGCGGCATTGTGGTTATAAGGCGTTCCTTCCGGTTCTCCGGGACGTGACCCTTTGATTCCGGTAGTAGGCCTATCAAAATTTCCATACACTCCGGCTTTGGCAATATAATCAGTGTGTTGTGTGCTTTTGAAATAATTGTACATTAATTCCAGACGATTGTTAGCGTTAAAATCATATCCAATTTTAGCAAAAGCATTCCAGTTTCTAAGATCGTTCATTCCATATTCCGGTGAAAGGACACGTCCTTTTGCATCGCGATAAAGCCCCGTTTCTTCATAACGGCCACTAACTACATAATCGAACTTCTTAATTTTCCCGTTGAACTGCTGTGATATAAAGAAACCGGCAGTTTCTTTAGGTTTAATCAGTGAGAAAGCTGTCCCAGCCTCTGTTGATCCGCTTATTGCTTTATCGGTAGTTGGTTTTTTTGTAATGTAATTGATCAAACCACCATCAGCACCGTTACCGTAAATTGCGGTAGCGCCTTTAATAACTTCAACGCGATCCAGCACTGTAGGATCGAGAGAACGCATGTCTTTTGCTCCGTCTCTTAAAGGTGTAGATTGTGGAATACCATCAATCATTACCAATACGCGGCGACCACGTAAAGTCTGACCTAAATTCTGAGTTCTATTAGTAGTAAAGCCTAAGCCCGGAACTGTTGTACCCAGAATATCACTTAAATTGGAGCTTATACTTAATTGTTGTTGTAATTGTTTCTTTGAAAGTATGGTTACTGAAGAAGGAACTTCGTTTAAACTTTCGACTTGTCTTGTGGCAGAAATAACAATTTCTTTTAATTCATTGTCAGATTTTGATTTGTCAGGCAAAACACTATCTTGACTTTGAGGATTTGTTTTAGAAGCTTGTTGTGCGGAAAGTGAACTTATAGTAAAGAACACCATCAGCAAAGAATAAATTCGCATATTTAGCTTATTTAGATTTAATTAAAATAGCAACAAATATAGAGAATCTATTAGAAGAATAATAGGAGAAAAGCAGCTAAAGTAGTGCTGCCTTTCTATTTTATTATTTAGTTTCGTTGGGGTTAGTTACTTAATTCGGCTGATTTAAGTTTTGTTACTCCTTCCTGAACAATTGCATCTTTCAAAATGGTGAGGAAATCGTTAAAATTTACATGTTTATCCACCATGAAAAGTATTTCCTTCTTAATATCAAGCCAAGTGTCGATATCTACTTCATTATGTTGAATCTGAGCTTCTAGTTTATCTAAAGTATTAGCAACTTTTGATTCGTTACTTACTTTGTTCTCAAAGTCATACCAAAGATTGTAAATTCTGCGTAAGTAATTCTTATAATTTTTACTGGAGTTTCCTGGTATAGAGAGCTGTATTATCTCAAATTAAAAATAAATTTTGTATCAATACTGTAACTATTAATTTTAAGTAACGTCTTACGTATTTATAACCAATCAAAAACTAAAAGATATAAATGGAATTAATTATTAAAAACCTGGACAAAAAATACAGTAATGGCGTGCATGCACTGAACGATGTTTCACTTCACATTAAAAAAGGAATGTTTGGATTACTTGGGCCAAATGGAGCTGGAAAATCTTCTTTGATGCGAACACTGGCTACTTTGCAGGATGTTGACAGCGGTTCAGTAACTCTTGGAGATATTGACGTCTTGAATAACAAAGAAGCGGTTCGTAAAGTTCTGGGTTATTTGCCACAAGAATTTGGCGTGTATCCAAGAACTTCAGCTGTAGAACTTTTGGATCATTTGGCATTACTGAAAGGGTTTGATAAAAAATCAGACCGTAAACAAATCATAGAACAATTACTAGTTAAAGTCAATCTTTGGGAACATCGAAAAAACGCTGTGGGGAGTTACAGTGGAGGAATGCGCCAGCGTTTTGGAATAGCACAATGTTTAATTGGAAATCCGCAATTGGTTATTGTAGATGAACCGACTGCGGGATTGGATCCTGGTGAAAGAAATCGTTTTTATAATATTTTGAGTGAAATAGGAGAAAACACAGTTGTTATCCTTTCCACTCATATTGTTCAGGATGTTCGCGAACTTTGCACAGAAATGGCGATAATGAACCAGGGAAAAGTGCTATTTAGCGGTAATACTGATGATGCTTTACTGCAAGTGAAAAGCAAAGTTTGGGAGAAAAAAGTAACCAAACTGGAATTACCTGAATACCAAAAAGGCTACAAAGTTATTTCGAATAAATTAGTTGGTGGACAACCTTTGATTCACGTTTTTTCGAATACTCATTTGAATGATGGATTTAGTCCGGCAGAGGAAAATCTCGAAGATGTGTTTTTTGCGAAATTAAACGAATTAGTTTAAGAAAAAAGATACTGAATTACTAAGATTTTAGAAACTTAGGCTGATAAAATCTCAGTATCAAATAACGTCAATCTTTTAGCTCTTTTTAAATAAAAAATTATGTGGAAATTTATACGATATGAATTAAAATATTGGTTACAGACACCAATGATATGGATCTTTTTATTCATTAATACCCTGATCGTTTTTTTTGCGGTTGGATCTGAGCAGGTTACCATTGGCGAAAGCATTGGTAATATACACAAAAATGCACCTTTTGTCGTAGAACAATTCTACGGTATACTTTCGGTAATTTGTTTACTGATGACTACAGCTTTTATGAACGCCACGGCCAACCGTGATTTTCAAAGTGGAATGTATCAATTTATATTCTCCTCCCCAATCAAAAAAAGGGACTATTATTTCGGGAAATTTATTGGAGCAGCGATCGTCTCCGTAATTCCTTTACTTGGAATTTCTTTAGGTGTTTTGATTGCTCCGGTATTAGCACCAATTTTTAATATGTGTCCAGCGGAAAGATTTGGCGAAATCATTTGGTCTGGGCATTTACAGGGTTTATTGGTTTTTGGGATTCCAAATGTGATTATCTCAGGGGTTTTATTATTTGCTTTAGCTATTATTTTTAGAAGCAATATTGTATCTTTTATAGGTGCTATGCTTATTTTGGTATTCTATATTGTCTCGTCTGGATTTACCAAAGATATTCAGAAAGAATGGTTAGCCAATTTGCTTGATCCTTTTGGGATTCGTCCTTTTAAGATTATGACCAAATACGCCACTGTTGCTGAAAAAAATCTAAGCGCAGTCTCCTTACATGGCGATTTACTGACCAATCGTTTGATTTGGATAGGAATCAGTTTGGTTATTTTATTGGCAGTTTATTTTAAATTTTCTTTTAATGCTAAAAAAGAAAAAAAGAAAGAGAGTAAAAAATCAAAAGTATCTGAAAGTCCTGTTGTTGTTTCCAATGTGGTATTCGAAACAACAAAAGCCAATGTTTTTTCGATAAGTACCTTTTGGAGTTTAGTAAAATTTGAAACTAAATCGATCATCAAAAACCCCACTTTTATTATCATTGTGGCCATTGGAATGATTAATTTGATTGCGAGCCTTATAAGTTTTACAGGCCGTTATGGAACTGCTCAATATCCTGTTACTTATGATGTAATCGATACTATAAAAGGGGCTTTTGGCATTTTTATGATCGGATTTATTACTTTTTACACTGGTGTTTTAGTTTGGAAAGAACGTGATGCCAAAATCAATGAAATTCAAGATGCCACACCGATCAAAACAGGTGTTTTATTCTCCTCTAAATTGGTGGCCCTCATTATTGCTTTAGCCATTGTTTTTGCCCTAACGATAATAGTTGGGATTATGTCACAAACAGCTCATGGATATTACAATTACAAATTGGATGTTTATCTAAAATCAATAATGGTAGTATCTTTGTTGAGCTATTCTTTTATGGCGGTGATTTCCTTGTTATTCCATTATTTAATCAATAACCGATATATTGCCTATTTTGCTTTTGTCACTTTTATAATCGTTAATAATTTCATTTGGGGGGTACTCGAAATCAATAGTAATATGTTGAATTTTGGTAACACACCAGCCATTACTTACTCGGACATGAATGGGTTTGGTCCTTTTGTCTCCTCTACCATTTGGTTCAATGTGTACTGGGCGCTGTTTTGTTTGATCTTGTGTTTTGTTATTAACGCATTTTACGTTCGTGGTAAAGAACAGCAATTTAAATACAGATGGATAAATGCAAAAAAACAATTTGGAGAAAATAAGATTGGCATAGCGATCACCTTAGTTGCATTTGCACTTTGCAGTAGTTTTGTTTATTATAATACTAAAGTCTTAAACACTTACGATTCTTCAAAAGAACAGGAGAACAAGCAAGTGGATTATGAGAAAAAATATAAAAAATTCGAACATCTGGTACAGCCTCGTTTTTATAAATTCAATTACACTATTGATCTTATGCCCGAAGAACGAAATATGACTGCAAAAATAGAAGCTTGGGCAAAAAACAAATCTAATGTAGCGATACGAGAACTCCATTTTACGATGCCAGAAGTATCTGATAGTTTAAAAATGAGTATTGCCGGAGCAAAATTGAAATTAAAAGATTCCCGTTTAAATTATGAGATTTATGAATTAAACAAACCTTTATTGCCCAATGATTCCATTAAAATTAATATCGATTTATGGAAATTGACAAAAGGATTCGAAAACGAAGTCAGTTTTACACAGCTGACTCAAAACGGAACGTTCTTCAATAATTATGATATTGTACCATCTCTGGGATACAATAATGGCATGGAGGTTTCAGATAAAAACAAACGAATCAAACTGAAATTACCGAAGAGAGAAAGAATGCCAAAACTGGACGAGAACAATCTTTCGGCCAGGGGCAACACGTACCTTGCAAATGATTCGGATTGGGTTGAGGTGAATACGACGATAAGTACGGCGCCGGACCAAACTGCCATTGCTCCAGGGTCACTATTAAAAACGTGGGAAGCTAATGGAAGAAAGTATTTCAATTATAAATTGGATCAAAAATCATTGAACTTTTATTCCTTTATTTCTGCAAAGTATGAAATAGCCCGTAAAAAATGGAACGGCATAGATCTCGAAGTTTATTACGACAAAGAGCATGCCTATAATGTTCCGAATATGCTCAAAAGCATGCAGAAATCATTAGAATATTATACTAAAAACTTTGGGCCATATTATCATAAACAATGTAGAATTATTGAGTTTCCAAGATACCAAAGTTTTGCACAAGCTTTTCCTGGTACTATGCCTTTTAGCGAAGGTATCGGTTTTATCATTGATTTAAGTGATGTAAAGAAAGATGATATTGACCAGGTTTATTATGTCACGGCACACGAAATGGGGCATCAGTACTGGGCACATCAGGTTTCTGGTGCCAATATGCAGGGAAGTGAAATGTTTAGTGAAGGTTTTGCTCAATATTCTGCTTTGATGGTCATGGAAAAAGAATACGGAAAAGACAAAATGAAAAAATTCCTGAAGTATGAGATGGATCGTTATTTAAGTGGCCGTAGTTCTGAGCTTGAAGGAGAGCAGCCTTTGATGAAAACCGAGCACCAACAATACATCCACTATCAAAAAGCAAGTGTGGTCATGTATTATTTAAAAGAAATGATTGGAGAGAAAAAGGTAAATCAGGCTTTGAAAAATTTGGTTGATACTTATGCCTATAAAAACCCGCCATTTCCAACTTCGATAGGCGTGGTAAGTGAATTAAGGAAAGTAACTCCGGATAGTTTACAGTATTTGATTTCTGATATGTTTGAGAACATTACATTGTTTTCAAACCGAATGTTGGAAGCCAAATATAAAAAAGTAGGTTCTGAGTATGAAATCACTTTAAAAACGACTTCCGAAAAATTCAGATCGGATGCACTTGGAAAAGAAACTCAAATACCTGTTGCCGATTATATTGATATTGCTGTTTTTGCAGAACCAAAAAACGATTCCGGTTTGGGTAAGGTTTTGGTTTACAAAAGACTGAAAATAACAAAAAAGAACAATGTTTATGTTTTCAAGACTAAGGAGAAACCTTTTGAAGCGGGTATCGATCCCTACAACTATTTGATTGATCGAATTCCGGACGACAATTTGAAGAAAGTAGAAGACTAAAATTTTTAACTGAATTTCTAAGACATTCGTTTCATTAAGGAATTTCTGGGAAAGAAAGTGATAAGAAGAATAATCTAAATAGTTTTATAAAAGAGGAAAACTTTTGTGGGAGATAATCCTGCAAAAGTTTTCCTCTTTTAAAACTCAGAATTTTTGCCTTTATCGGAATCATTTTTGTTTCGCAAAAAGAGTTTATAGCAATCGCAGGATAATTTAAAGGGCAATTAGACAATGATTAAGCGATAGCCAACTCCTCTCATGTTTATGATCGAAATTTTGGGATCGGAGGCAAGATGACGTCGCAGTTTTGAAATAAAAACATCTAAACTTCTTCCGTTGAAAAAACTGTCATCACCCCAAAGATCCAGAAGCACTTCTTTTCTGGAAAGGATACCGTCTTTATTTGTTAAAAATTGATAAAGAATTTGTCCCGATCTTGAAGATAAATAAATTGATTCGCCATTATAATTTAGTTCATAATTGTGGTGATTGTACTTGTAATCGCCCAATTGAAAATTATTTTCATTTGTTTGAGAAGATTTATCTTTTAATAATCTGTTTACTCTCGCAATCAATTCTTCTATACTGAACGGTTTCCTTACATAATCGTCAGCTCCTATTTCAAAACCTTTTAAAACATCTTCGGTTAAAACTCTAGCCGAAAGAAGTATAATTGGCATTTGATTACCTTTTTCGCGAAGCGTTTTTATGAAAGTGTATCCATCTAACTTTGGCATCATAATATCTGCAACAGCAATATCAAAGATTTGATTGTTAAGTGCTTCTAAACCTTCTTCACCGTTAGTTACCCACTGTACTTTAAAGCCTGCCCGGAAGAGCATATCAGTTGTAATTTCGCCCAAATTTGGATCATCTTCAAGATATAATATTTTAGGTTTACGATTCATAAGAAGGCATATTGATTTCAATTAATGTACCAGTTTCAAGATGAGATTTTATTACTTTAATGGATCCTCCCTGATTTTTTAATGAATTTCTTGCAAAGCTAAGCCCAAGACCAAAGCCTTTCCTATCATGGAGGTCGTTTTCGGAGATTCTGAAATAAGGTTCAAAAATTTCTTCTGCATACTTATCCGGAATCCCTATTCCATTGTCTTTAATGTAGATTAAAACTCTATTTTGAATTTGTTTCGCAGAAATAATAATGATTGGCATATTGTCTGAATATTTTAATGAGTTATCCATCAGGTTTAGAAAAATTTGTTTCAACTGATCTGCGTTTCCTTTTAAAATTATTTTTTCATCAACTTCATCGAATATAACTTTAGCTTCTTTTTTCAGGATAATACCTGATATTGTTTCGACTACTTCTTCGATCAAAGCTACTAAATTGACCTGGCTGAGGATTTGTTTTTGATAGTTGCTGTCCGCTTTTGCATTTTGTAGAATCGTTTCAACCAGAGAATATAGCTGGGTCGCAGCTCGTTGAATAATACCCGCATACTTTTTTGCTGCTTCAGGCTCACTCGCAATATCATATTTTACAAGTCCATCTGTGGCAACCATTATAGTCGAAATAGGAATTTTAAGCTCGTGAGTCATATTTTGCGTGAAGATTTCTTTGTTCTTAAGAAGTTTTCGATTGATTGTGATATTATGAATAAACAAACTTATAGTACCTATGAAAAGAATTATATAGAATATTGAAAAAGCGATAGATTTCCATATTTGCGAAATAATAATACTTGAAAGGTTGTCTATATGAGCCCTGAAAGTGATGTTTTCTTTCATAATAAGACTAGCGACAGGTTCTGTGGTATTTTTATTCTCAATAGTACGGTTTTTAGGATACGTCGTGGTTCCTTTACTGTTTTGTCGGTAGATGGTTACTCCATTTTCGCTGAATAACTCGGGATGTAATTTTTTCAATGAATGGTAAATCAGACTATCTGCTTTATTGTAGGAGAGCAATATTTTTTTACTTACTTCCTGAAACTTCTCTTCTTTATAGGGGGTCGTAGTTAATACTGTAGCACCTGACTGAGATTGAGTTATTTTGTCATAATCTACTTTTACGTGATTTAAAAGAGAATCTATTTTTGGATTTAAGGATAAATTATTCACAAACTGATTTACTAAAATTTGTCGTATTTCTAGCTTTGTCTGTTCAAGAATCTCCGTTTTTTTATTGAGATAACTGTTTTGCAGCCAATACCATTGAAAGGCTAAAACAATTACTATTGTCAGAACAAGTAAGTATTTGTCGAAACGGAAAAAGAAACTTCGCATAATTTGTATTTGGTGAGGTATAAAATTACGGACTAAAACAGGCTAAATAAAATCGGTTAACACTATTTAACATTATGTAACCCTGTGATAACCCATTATGGTTTAAAGTATGCTGAAATTTGCTCAATAAAATATGTAAAACATGATACTAAAATCAAAAATTTTCTCGATTGGCATTTTGCTTATAGTGGCAGCAATGAATGCCCAAAACAATACCGAAACAGTTCGCGGTAATTCAGAGTTGCCCTCTTCAAAAGCTGATCTTCAAAAAATTACTGCTTTTGATAAGGGGAGTTTTAAATACCAGGTAGAAGATTATTTTGCAAACCCCAAAGCATCTGCGTTTAAAATTTCGCCTGATGGAAAATTTCTATCTTATAAAGAAAGAGATAAGGATGGTAAAAATCATATTTATGTGAAAAATTTAAAAACGGAGAAAGTGTCCCGTATAATTGAAGAAAAGGGCGATATAATTCAAGCTTATGACTGGTTTGATAATGAGCATCTTTATTTTTTTAAAGATAAAGGTGGAGATGAAAATATGCACGTGAATGTGGCAGACATTAAAAATGGAACTGTTAAGGATATCACCCCTTTTGATGGTGTTAAGGTAAGGTCTTTTGAGATCGTAGAGGGATCGGATTATGTAATTGTTGTAATGAACAAAAACAATAAACAAATTAACGAACCATTTAAAATTAACTATAAAACCGGAGAGTTAACACTGCTTATGGAAAATAAGGATCTTAAAGATCCTATCAGCAGCTATATTTTCGACAGAGACGGTAATATAAGGGGATATTACAAGTTGAAAGATGGAGTTGTCGATCAATTGTATTACAAAGATTTAGATTCAAAAAAGTTTAATCTTGTGAATGAAACAGATTGGAAAAGCAATTTTAGCATTATTGAATTTAATTATAATTCTGCTAATAAAGATGAAGTTTATGTTTCTACAAATCTTAACAGTGACAAGACAAGAATTGTTTTATATGATCTTAAAAAAAATAGCATTATAAAAGAGATCTATAGCAATCCTATATTTGATTTAAGTGAAATGGGCATAGGAGGAAAAAAACGAAATTATGAACTTGATTTTGTTGGTTACGAAGGAATTAAGCATGAAATAATTCCTATAAGTAAGTTTTACACAAAAATGCACGACAAGCTAAAAAAAGAGTTTAGCGATAAAGAATTCTCCATAGTTTCACATGATAAAAATGAAAAAACATTTCTAATACTGGTAAACAGTGATAAATTGTTTGGAAGGTATTATACATACGATGTTGCAACAACAAAAATAAAACTATTGTACGACCTAATGCCGCAGTTGAAAGAAGAACATATGGCAGAAATGCGTCCAATACAATTCACTAGTAGAGATGGTTTGACTATATATGGATATATTACTTTACCAAAATCGGCACTTAATGGTGAAAAGGTACCGCTTATTGTTAATCCACATGGTGGTCCACAAGGAATAAGAGATACCTGGGGATATAATAAAGAGGCCCAATTATTTGCAAGTAGAGGTTATGCGACGTTACAAGTTAACTTTAGAATTTCAGGAGGTTATGGAAAAAAATTCCAGGAAATTGGTTATAAACAAATTGGGAGAAAAGTGATGGATGATGTTGAAGATGGAGTAAAATATGCAATTGAACAAGGTTGGGTAGATAAAAGTAAAATTGCCATTTACGGCGGTAGCCATGGTGGTTACGCTACCTTAATGGGGCTTATTAAAACTCCCGATTTATACGTTTGTGGGGTAGATTATGTTGGAGTTTCAAATATCTTTACCTTTTTTGACTCGTTCCCTGAATATTGGAAACCTTTAAGAGAACAGGTTAAAGAAATATGGTATAATTTAGATGATCCGGAAGAAGCAAAAATAGCGAAAGAAGTATCACCGGTATTTCAAACAGATAAAATTAAAAAACCATTATTTGTTGTTCAGGGTGCAAACGACCCAAGAGTCAACATTAATGAATCGGATCAAATTGTGAAAGCGCTCAGAAGCAAAGGATTTGAAACGCCTTATATGGTAAAATATGACGAAGGACATGGGTTTAAAAAAGAAAAAAACAGAATTGAACTTTATAAATGCATGTTAGGTTTTTTTGCTGAAAACTTCAATAAATAAAGCATTGTCATTCCTAATGTCAAAAAATAGTTACAGGAATTCAGGCTGTATCCAAATGCGCCACGATGCTGTCACGCAGAGTCGTTTGATTTTAAAAATTACATAACTGCCATAAAGTAAAAATCTGTGGGTCTTTGGATTCACAGGTTTTTTGTTTTATGAGTTTTTGAAAGGATTGAAAAAGCAGCAAAAAGTAGTCTTAAGGTTTTGCATCAAAAAAGGTATTGTCTTTAACCATGAAAATTTATATTTTTAGCTCCTCTGCAAAACAACAGGAAATTATATAAGGAATGACAGTAGTACCCAAAATCAAAACGTATCATTTTCTTCCATACAAATATGGTTCTGAATTGTTGTTAGATATTGGACGTATCGAAACATTGGAAAATTTTGTATTAGATGATACATTACATCAGCTTAGTTTTTACGAAGTCCTTTTTATTGAAGAAGGAACAGGTACTATTACATTGAACGAAAATAAGATATTGATAAGTCCAAGAACTATTATTTTTACAAGTCCGGGAGAAGTGCGCCGTTGGGATATTGAGAAGGAGGTAAGAGGTTATACCCTTTTCTTTGAGAAAGATTTTCTTCACCTTTTTTTCTCGGATGAACTATTTTTATATCGCTTTCAATATTTCCACCAATATTCACGTCCAACCGAGATGCAGTTATCCGGGACGTCATTTGAAAAATGTCTCGAATTGTTATATGGAATCGAACAGGAGTTTGTTCAGCTTCAGAACGATAGCAGTCATTTGATTCGGTCACTTCTATACCAATTACTGGTCCTTCTCAATCGATATTATGCAGAGATTCACAATGTTCAAAGAGATACTTATGTGCATTTAGATTTTTATAGATTTCGATCTTTATTGGAAAAGAAATTTGCAGATAATCATAGTACGGAAGCCTATTCAAAAATGCTTAATGTCAGTTCAGGATTTCTTAATAAAATTTGTAAGCAATTTAGCGGATTATCGGCGCAGCAAATGATTCACTACAAGCTAATTTCAGAAATAAAGAAACAACTTTGTCAGAACAAATCGGTAAAAGAGATTTCGTACGAGTTTGGATTTTCAGATCCATCCAATTTTAACCGTTTCTTTAAAAAATTTACGGGGACGACACCGCAACAATATCGAAAGAAAATGTAAATGACCTTTTTAAAGATAAAATGACCATTTTGGCAGGATGAGAATATTCTAATTTTACAAAAAAAAAGAATATGATAAAATTCACACTTAGTTTCCTATTGTTTTTTGCGAGCGTATTGTGCTTACAAGCAGAACAGCTCTACGTTAATCCTCAGACGGGTCACGATGCAAATTCCGGATTGAAAACCCATCCTTTAAAAACACTTGCAGAGGCGGCCAGACGCGTAAATTCAAACAAAGAACAGGGCGCAACTACAATTTTTCTTTCAGAAGGTGTACATCTGTTAACCGAAACAGTTGTATTCACAAACGACAAGTATAGCTTTAAAAACCGTCTTGTGATCCGTGCGGTTGTTATGCCTGACGACGCTGACTGGACTCCTCAAAAAATGCCGGTCGTAGTAACGGCAGTGCCGCTTTTACCGGGAGTGGGAGGGGAAGAAGCAAAAGGCATACAGCCCGAGGTAAGTCATGTAACCATTGAAGGTTTACGATTTACAGGCAGTCCGGATTACTCTTATGTTGATGGTAACAACTTGCGTCGTTCTTATCCGATATGGCGTAATGGAAAAAGTTTAGATGATTTGCTTGTCACACAATGTCTGTTTGCAGGGAATGTTGATGTACTGCCCTTACATGTGGGCGTAATAGCCAATGGTTATGGCCTGGTTATCGATCATTGTGTTTTCTTCAATTGTAAAAATCCGGTTGTTTTTTGGCAAACCGATGGAGGAACGGGTAGCCCTAATGTCATGCGTTATTCACTGGTATATGGTTGTTATTTTAGTGGTGTCTGGACTACACAAAGTACAAATGGAGACAACTTCGACTTTCACCATAACATAATAGCAAACAGCAGTACGGTATGGATAAGAGAAAAAGGAAGCACGCGCCAGTATAAAGCATCAGATTGCCTTTTTGCAGATTATACCAATCTGGCAGGATATGGAAGTGGCCCATTGAGTGGTAGCGATGCAACATCAACAGACTTTTTAAAGATGGAAAATGTACAAACTACCGGAACTGTAAAAATTGAAAAAGATCAGAGTAAACGCAATTACCTGCAATTAGCAGAAGGTTCAATAGGTTCAAACCTAAAAGCAGGGCTTTTCAAAAAGGATCTATAAGCTTTGAAACGTTCGTTTTAGAATATAAAGAAACTATCTCAACAAGGAAGTTGAACAGCATCATCATTTTGTAAAGTGGAGAATGCAAAAATAACTTTCGCTACAAGGGCTTTACGTCAGCTAGTTTGACGTATAAACACTTGTAGCGTCGGTTATTATATGAGTTTTACAGCTCTGGTTGCTATGAAGGAGGGGAAAAAATCGTCTATTTTGTTTTCTTCGCCCCAATTGTCCTCATACAGATTGGTCAAGCTAAAACCGGCCTCTAATTGCCCATTAATTTGGTCTGTCAGACTATGTCCAAATATCAAAGCCTCCTTATTTTTTTTCAGTTCTTTTAATTTTTCTGCCGGCAATGAGTGCAGGTCTGAAAATGGCTGCTTGTAAATTAGCTTCAAACTTTCTTCGTCAAGTTGAAATGAAATAGGATTGATTAAACCTGTCATTAAAATTCCGTTTGGTTTCAAAACTCGGAAACATTCCTGCCAAACAGGCAAAACATTGTCAACAAAGACTACTGAACAGGGGTTAAAAATGAGGTCAAAAGAATTGTCTGCAAAGACAGATAGATCTTTCATATCACCTTCGACTATTTTTATGTTAAGGCTAAATCTATCGCTTAAAGTTTTGTCTTGCTGCAACTGTTTTTTAGAATTATCAAAAATGGTAACGTCTGCTCCCAAAGTAGCAAGGATTGGTCCTTGTTGTCCGCCACCAGATGCAAGTCCTAAAATTTTGAAACCTTTCAGTTCGGGAAACCAATTGCGAGGGACGCTTTTTCTAGGTGTCAAAACAATATTCCAGTTTCCATTTTTTGCATTTTCTAATTCTTGTTCGGAAACAGGAATTGTCCAACGGTCTTTTTTTTCAACGTAATTGTCCCAAGCTAATTTGTTATGTTTTACAATGTCCATTTTTTGTCGTGGTATGTTGTTCTTCAATTGACGTTAACTTGTTTATATAATAAAGTCATACATAGCCTTGCTTTTACATAGATAGTATGAGCAAAATCATACTTTTTTGCTTTAATAAATATAAGAAAAAATAGTAGAGATCCTTAAATGTTTTAGTTTCCAAACAATGAATATTTGTGTTTTTAGCCCATCTACAAAATAACAAGAAATTATAAAGGAATGACAGTAGTCACAAAAATTTAATCGTATTATTTTCTTTTGTACAAGTAGGGTTCGGAATTCGTTAGATTGATACATTTAGGTACGTGTTATCTTAAATAAAATTGCTGTTTCAGGTATTTTTATTATAAAACAAGAATGTTTTTTGAAGTTTAATTTTGAAATACCAAATCGGAAAAAACGATCTTATACTATTGTTTTGGTCTCTCATGGATAAAAATCGGACACTCGTACCTTTTTTTAATTTGTCTTATACTATTCTAGTAATTTTATATAGAAATGAAAATATTTACAAGACATTTTTTTAGTTAATACTTTAAAAAAAGAATGTCTACATAATTGTTTTTTAATGTAGTTGTGAAGTTTTAGGTGCTAGAGTGTAGTAAAAAAATAGAAGTAAAGTTGCCAGTTGGTGCTCTACAAAAAAACAGAAAATATGACAACATCCATCAAAGTATCTCTTAAAGTAAGTAATGGAAAATATTTAACAATTGCTGAGGGGACCGGTATAATTCAGGCAACAGGCGATACTTTAGAAGGTGCGGAGAAATTTCAAATAGCTTATGAGCAGGATAATACAATTGCTATTATTGCTTCTAATGGAAAATATGTATCTAATCTACAAAATGGGGCTAGTCCGCTTGCAGCTGTCAGTGAATCTGTAACGGAGACTGAAAAGTTTGTTATGCAGGACTGGGGTGAGGATAATAAAATTGTACTATTTGCGTCCAGCCAAAAATACATTCAATTGGTTCAGTCATCAAATACGTTACTGGCTCTGGCAGATAACTTGTCAGATCTGAATACATTTGCGATTGTGCCATTAGAGGAAAAAGTTGAACCTGCTAAAATTACCAATGACAGCATCTCAATCACTAGCTTAGAAGAATCATTTAAGCTTAATATAGTAGAAAACCCAACAGTGTATACTGTATGTTTCAGCGGTACAGGCTGTACCAGAGATGAAGGAGAAGTTACACGGCCTGAAAGTGATAAAAACATATACTGCACTAAAACGGGGTATATACCCGTTAGAATTCACAAAGAAATTTCAGGTAGTCTAACGGTAACTTCACCAAGTGTAACTATAAGGGGTGTAGGAGAAAACGATTGGGCGGTTCCAAGAAACAATAGTGAACCTCTTCAATTTAACAGTCCTCTTAATGTTGATTCCTACCTTCTTTCTTATGTTAAAAATTATTCGGGTGGTGATCAATTTTCAACGGCAACACAATTAAATGGATGGTCCGCAGCTGCGCTTGCCTTACATGCTGCAAATTTAGCAGCTGATAGTGGCAAACAACAATATAATTTTATTGGGCATAGTCGTGGTGCGGTTGAATGTATAATGGCTGCATGGTTTATCTATCTCTATGGGGCAGATAATGTAAAGAACATCCCTATTAATATATTTGCTATTGACCCTGTACCTGGTACAGGTGAATGGTATGGAATATTGACACAATTACCTCCAAATGTAGTAAGCTATGTTGGTGTATATGCCTGGGATATGTGTAAACAGCCCAAAGACTTACCTTTTACGGCATTGGTGCTAAGACCTAATGGTATGATGACAGGAAAAAGCAACAGTTTTACACCTTATAATCCTTGGTTTCCATGGAATAAGTGGAAATCGATAGCGGACAATGCCCAGCTTACTGATCCTTTGATGCCCGGAAATGATCCGCAGCCCAAAGGTTACGAACTATATGCATGTCGGGGAAGACATAGTACGGTTGCAGGTAACTCAACATCAGATGGGAATTATGTGGCGACAAATGTAAGCGAAACCGTTGCTCCAGTACCTGAATTAATTTATAAAATGGCCAGAGCCTATTTGACCCAATGGGGAACTGTTTTTCCAGTAGAAAGTGAAGTAACCGAAAGGGTTCTTTCACTTAGGCAAAAGATTAATACAGATCACAGAGAGTTTGATGTCATGGGAGGTGGAGAAACAAGAACAAGTGTACTTACGAATAGACTTTATGTGCGAAGAGTATCTTCTATTAACAGTATAAATCCGCTAGACAATTACTATATGGATGATGTAGTTGGAGACCCGCCATATAAAATGAATTATCCGGTAACTTCTGAACGTGAAAAGGCCGGATGGGTTAAATCGAAATTTTTATAAAAGACAATTCAAAAAATAAAATTCAGTTTTTTTAACTAAAAAAATAAAATATGTCTCAACTGTACTCACCTGTAATTAAGCAACATCTTGCGGCCCCCGTACTTCCACAACCTCGTTACTGTGGCGCAGGGGCAATAGTGGATAACTACGTTTATTATGTTGGAGGAGGGACAAGGGGGCCAAGAGAGCAGACTCCTAATTTTTTCCGATTAAAATTAAATGATCAATTTACCCCATCTTCTGATAAATGGGAAGTATTGGCAGATTTACCAATACCGAGCGTATATGTAGGGAGTGCAGTTGTTGGAAAAAAAATATACGTTTTTGGTGGGATGTATGGAAAGGGGACTTTTTCTGATGATGTACACTGTTATGACACCATAACGAATACATGGAGTGTCATTAGCCCAATGCCTACATTGCGAGTAGGCCCTGCTTGTGTTGCTGTGGGAGATTTTATATACGTTGTTGGCGGCAACAGTTATCTTCCGGCAGGCAGTAGGAGTTTTACGCAGGGTGTGGGGGCCGGTCCTATAGCAACTTGTGAAGTATTAAATACTTTAGACAATACATGGTCCGTCATTCCTCAGATGCCTCAGGCAAAGGGTAAACATGCTTGCGTAGCTTGGGAGAATAAGTTGTATGCAGTAGGAGGCTCCGGAGCAAGTTTTGTTTTTGATATTGCAACAGCAAACTGGAGCACTGTTCCAAGTCCTCCTCTTTTTGCAGGTAGTTATGAGACATGCACAACTGCCGCAATAGGTATGGAAGGATGGATATATATATTTGGCGCTTGTCAAACATTGGGTGCGTATGATAATCAATGTTATCTTTTTAACACAACAACAAACCAATGGACGACATTAAATGGAGGGAATTTGAATTATGCACAGGCTCTTGAAGGTATTGCTTGTACCGTAAAGGACGAACTGGGTATCGTTTATTTGATGGGAGGAAATACACGGATGGTAAATAATGAACCAACAAGAGGTACTGAATATTTTGTTGTACAACTCAAACCGGAGAAAACATTTATTGATACGGTTCAGGCTGGTGTTAAAAATTACTTTAATCATCTTAGTGAAAGTGTTTATATTAGAATGTTAGATACACCACATGTTTGGGGGATGTCTTTTGGTAAAGAAATTATGTCGCAAGCAATAATTCGTCAGGCCGAATTTGAAAGGGCTATTGTGGAAATTGTGCAAAAAACAAAATACCGTTGTGATATATCATCCCTAAATAGTCCTGATCCTGATTGGGTAAGAGCTATAATGGGGGCTATTGATACCTGTTTAACAACCCGAATGGGGCGTACTCAGCCGGTTCAATTTAGATTTTTGTTTGGTATAACACCTACAGGTATTTTAGGAGACCCTGCAAATTATGTTGATTTTAAGGCAGCTCTCATTCGTTTATGCAGAGTTCGATCAAGTTCATGGGAGGTTATGCCTGAGATATGGATGGGTAAATTTTCTCGCCTGGCCGGTGGAATATTATCTGCTATCCAATTACAAGTTTTCGGAACTGCGGTCATTGGATCTGAGGATGCTAAAATGACCTGGAACCATACTAAAATAATAAGTATGGATGGAACTGAGGCATTAGTAGGCGGCCATAATTTAAATATGGATTTATTTAAAAGCTATCCTCCTGTTCATGATGTGTCTATAGTAGTACATGGTGAAGCTGCATATGGGGCACAGCTTTTTTTAAACCAGATGTGGGTATGCGGTACTGATTTGTTAGCAAAGGAGTCATTGCGAATTGATAACCTGACCTGGGTTAATTACAATAGCGACAGTAATATGCCTGGTGATCCGTTGGTAGAGGCTGATGTTCTTGCTTATATAAAAGAAAAGCAATCTGCACTTATAACGATGCATCGGTCAGGTGTACAAACTGGAACAGATCCTGTTTATCCAAGTGGAGAACTGCCAATTGCGTCAGGTATTAGGGACCAAGATTTACAAACGCTTACAGATTTGCAGTTAGAAGTGTTTCAGGAACGTATTGTGTATAACACTTACGCTGGTTTTGCAGAATATAAACAAGCTACTCGTATGCTGACATTAGGTAAATATTGGAACGGACCTGACCAGATTACAGATTTTAAAAAAGGCTCGGAAATAATGAAAGAAACCCTTATTAAAGCGGCTAAAAATACAATTCGTATGTCACAAATGGATATTGTAAGTGCATGGAAAAAAAATTGGTCAGATCATAAGGTTTGTCAGTGGGTTTTGGAAGCGTTACTTGCAAATCCCAATTTAGAAGTTCAGATAGTAGTATCTCCATTAGATGCAGGTGCCGGAGCTGAAGGAGATCAGTATTCATTTGGGTCAGGTGCCTCAAGAACATTTGATTTATTAAAGTATTATATGACACACGATGTAAATACTGATGCACCACTAGATGATAGTAATGGAGCAAGAGCAAATGCTTTAAAAAGGTTACATGTTGCCCCGTTATATTATACGGATAAAGTGCCCGCGGATAAAACAATTGAAGGAGATACATACAAGTGGCCAGATCTTAGTCAGGAAGGATATACCGCTACATTAAAACAGCCACCACTTTCTCAAAAACCACCAGAACATGGTGTGATTGGTAGTGCCGCTTTATCGGTTATAAATGCGAGTGGCTATATTTATTCTAAGGTCCCGTCTGCTCCGGGAAATCATGCTAAAATCATGATCGTAGATGATCAGGTATATGTTGTTGGATCAGATAATCTTTATCCTGGTTATCTTTCTGAAGTTGATTATATTGTGGAAGGGATCGATGCTGTAAATGAATTGATTACTTCGTACTGGAATCCGTTATGGCAATATTCAGGTCCTCATAGTATATCAGGAGTCTAAATTGTCGTAAATTATGTGAAGATTTACGTAAAGTTTAAAACAAAACTTTGATTTTTTCATTACTGTCTTTGCTTAAATTTCGGCACTTTTATAAAAAGCCATCTCAGGAATTAGAACTGAGATGGCTTTTTGGTTTATCCGGACGGAATGTTTTAAAAATTAACCCATTTTAAACCTAACATAAACTCCAGTTTTTATCCAGAAATTCATCCTCTCCGGGCTCCTCTGTTTTATAAGCAATTGCTTCGGGAATAGAGGTTTTAGGTATGTTTACATGTACAATGGTATTTTCGGTAATGCTCTCAAGCTGTTTCAAAACCTCCTCGAGTTCGTCAAGAGTGCTGACTTCAAAACCTTTTCCTCCAAATACATCAACGAGTTTCGCATATTTCCAACGGTGCATTTCGTTGTAATTATAAACGTCGTTTAAATCGGGAATGCTGTATTCTACCTTGTCTGCACCACGAAACGGATTTGGATTAACAAGCATTTGTTCAATACCATAAATACCATTATCTAAAACAAAAACAATGGTGTCGTGTTTCAGTTTATTCTGCGTAGATATAGCCTGACAGGTTTCCTGAAAAGCACCGTCCCCAACAAAAACTACCGGTCTTTTATCAGGTCTGGCACATTTTATTCCGGTTGCCGCAGGAACAGAATAGCCTATCGAAAGCCATGATGCCTGCGCTACGAACCCGTTAGGTTCTGCAATACGAATGCCCTGGGCACCCAATAAAGGAAAACCCGCATCGGCAACCACTATATGCCTTTCGTCTATAAAAGTATTGATTCGCTTGAAAAAAGTATCATAAGTAAGCGCCGGCTTCCCTCTTTTCGTGCTGCTATCATCTGCTAGAAAAAAGGATTCCGACAGTTCCTTTGCAGCATACATTTCGTAAGCGCTAAAGGTAACTTTGGTAAGTTCTTCTTTCAGGAATAGGATAAAATCTCTTAGCGATACATTGGCGACATAAGAAGCACCAATCCTTACACCGCTATGATTGGCAAGTACAGTATCTTCTTTCCAAACGTCAAAACCACCCAGGTTTTTGCCTGTGGTCCATACACCCAGACCAATTTTTAGCTGAGCTTTTTCGAATTGTTCTTTCACATCTTTTGGCGATGCCTTGCCATTAAAAACACCTTTAAACTTCGGATGGTTTTCAGATACGATTGATTTCCCGAGTATAGAGGTCACAAATTCGGTATCGGTAGTTTCGATCAGATCAAGGAATTCGTCTTGAATACCGTAACGCTGGATTTCGATACCACCCCAGAAAATAATTTCTTTTCCGCGTGCCATTGCAGCTACTCTTTGAGCAGCCTTGCGTGCACTTGTTTGACATTTAGAGGATTCTCTTTCTACCAATGGAGTGACAGGCGGATCACATTCCATTCGCCAAGCATCTTCAAAAACCTCAAGATAAACGGGTCTTCCATATAAAATACAGGCATTCAGCACGGCATCAATTTTATAAGGAGCATCCGATGAACCTGTGATTTGTTCTGCCGCAACCGTAACGTTTCGGAATACATTTATGTTGCTGTACATATCACCCGTCATATGCGATGCCAGCATACCCTGAACGAGGCTTCGTTGTTGGTCTTTGTTCGTCGGAGCGCCATTAGTGACAAGTACGGGACAGTGCTCTACATACGAACCTGCAACCGAATTGAGCAGTGTAAATGCGCCCACGCCATAGGTTACCGCTACTGCGGCGAAACCGTTTTGACGTGCATAGGCATCGGTACAATGCCCGGCATTTATTTCATTCGTATCGTTAACGATTTTAATTTTTGCATTTTTGTCTTCGTGAATTGTATTTAGAAACGGCGCGGTATAATTACCAGCAATTCCAAATAAATGGGTAAGTCCTAATTGTTCCAGACGTATTTGCAGGTATTTTGCAACGGTGATTTTTTTCTGTGACATCTTAAATGGGGTTATTCAGGTTACCGGTATTTTCGTTGACTTCCAGTGCGGTGCGAATTCCGGACTCGATGGCGCCTTCAATCCAGGCATGTTTCAGCGAAGTATGCTCTCCGGCAAAATGTGCTTTCCCTTCCCATTCGGTTGAGATGATATGACGCTGCAATAAGTTTAACTGCCCCGGATTAAATATTGCCGCCTCACCATAGGCATAGGGATCGCGCATCCAGCTTTGTGTCGCACCACCAATTAATTTTCCGCCTTTCTTTTTATAGTCCTTGATGCTCGAAGTAATTACGGCTAGGTCGATAATACGCTGCTGTTCCTTCTTGTCATCGGAGTGCATGATGGCCAGGTTTTTAAGTGCATAAAAATACCTGTCGTCATCATCCATTGAATCCCAGCGGCTTGCTTCGTCAGACCAGCAATAAGAAGCCAGTATGAGACCATGTCCTTTGCTTCCCAAATCATTGCTTGGATAATAGGTGAAACGATTCGAAAAATCAGTAATCGTACCGCCGCCAACAATATTATAAGGTGCTTCCTGCCACCATTTCTCACGGAATTCGAGCAATATTTTAGTAGCAGAATCGTAATGTAGTTCGCGGATTGCTTTTCGTTTGGGCTGATCGAATTGTGGTGTTACGTACACATGTCTTAATGCGGAAAAGGGGATGGTAACAATCACTTCATCAAATTCCAGATCACCAACAGGTGTTTTTAAGGCTTTGAATCCTGCGTCTTCATAAAACTGAAAGTCACGCTCTACTTCAATATCCACTTCTATCTTTACCTTGTTATTAACAAGCATCATTTTGGTCATTCTGCAATCAAAATAGGTGTTTTCTTCGAGGTGATGCGCTTTAAAGAAGGCATTTGGCAGTAAGTCGCTTCCACCAACAATTTCCAGAAAAGTGGTAGAATCCTTAATGATATTTTGCTCAATGAAACTCTGGATAAAATCATAGGCCATTCTGGACTCCAGATTTTGCATGACCCCAATCATCTCGATGGCATTCTCTGAATATTTTGAATTTTCCTTTAAGAAACGACGCATCGAATATTCTCCGTAACGCTCGATCAGTACAGGCCAGTTTTCCTCAGGATTTTCTGCAATAAAATCCTTAAGCGGATTAATGAGATCGGCCATTAACTCGTCGGCACGCCTGTTTTCACTGGTTTCCAGATGAAAGTCCAGTAGTTTGTTTACATCGACCTTAGTAGTTGTATCTTTTGGGATATATTCATTTTGGACAACACGTTTACGGTTAACATAGAAAAGAGAATTTCTAGTAACATCCGGCTCCTTTTTAGTTGAGCCTGCTTGATATGCGATTGCTTGTTCTTTATCGACAGACTTATAATAAAAAGGCTCGGTTTTGAGTCCAAGTTTATCAATGTATTTGAGCACCATCTTGTGTATGGTCGGGATACGCATCGCACCGGCTTCGCCATAAACATTGTCGTCTTCAAAATATTTTTTGTGTTTAGAATTCCTGAAAGTCTTGATCCTGCCGCCAACACGGGTGTTTGATTCGACTATCGTAACCTTATGACCGGCTTGCTTTAACAGACTTGCGGCTACCATTCCGGCCATTCCGGCGCCAATGATCAGTACATTTTTCGATTTACCCGTATGCGGGATTCCCTCGTCAATGTATTCTAAGTATTTCTTGATAATAAGGTCTTTGTCTTCGTCGAGTAAGCCGTGTAAATAGTTTTCCATAATCAGGTAGTTTAGTTTTTGGTTTATTCATTTGGTGAATGAAATTCTGTAACAAATAAACTCAGTAAAATCGGGATTTTTAAGCGTAATTCTACCTGTTTTTATAGTGTAGAATTCAGAAATTTTAATTCTCCGGGGTCAGAAGCCTTCATTATTGAACCGACAAAAAAGCAGCGTAATAAAGTTTTGTATCCAAATTACAGGTAACAGCCGAAATGGTTTATACGGATTTATAAAGAATATTTACGAATATTCAATTGTTTGATACGAATTTATATCAACTTACATTCGCGTTATCTTTTTTTAAAATTTGTATTCCAACATCTATTGCAGTAATACTAAAAACGAAACAAACGAATCGGCATCCATAAAGAATAAGAAATAGCAACCTATGAGCATACACAAATTCATATTGATTAGAATTGCGATAGTATTGATTGCTTTCCTAATAATTTACAATGGTGCTTATTATACTTTATCAGCATATTTACAAGAAGACAGGTTTAGTTTTGTTGCTGAAATTGATCGAATTTTTGAATTAAGTTTGATTTTTTCAATTGTATTTTTACTATTTCTATTCGCAGAAATCTATCTGTTTAACAAACGACAACAATATAATTTACGTAATGCAGCAATAATTTTCAGTCTGTTCATAACCCTTTTGGTTATTGCTTTATTTTACGCCAATGGAATTTTTTAACCCAATGATTAACCCAATTAAAAATGAAAAAACTTTTAGTACTGCTCATAATTTTACCATTTATGATTTCTTGCAAGGGACAAAAAAAGATGGATTTACTAAAATTAAATCTAAACGAACCCATCAAAGATGTAATAAACTTCAATGACAATTTGCTTATTGGCGTTGAAACTATTGAATATCCGTTTTGTTTGTTGATTGAAGTAGAAGAATCTGAAAAATATAGTTTTGAAGGAATTGATCTGGAAGGGCAAAAAGTCTTTTTTCAAATAAACTCCGAAAAACTCAAAACAGATAGTATTTCAAGATTTGGCGGCGGTCATATTGATTTAAAACCAATCAAAAATGAAGACGAATTAAAGAACACTTTACTCAATTTTAATGCAGAAAGTAAAATTTACGGACTGAGAATAGAAATGAAAACTCCGGGTTTAAAATCGGAAATTCTAAAGAAAATAGAGTTAAAATACGGTAAGGGCACAAAAAATACCAATACGGACAATGGTTTATATTGGAATCTGAAAAAGGAAAACAAATATATTTTTTTCGCACCCGATTATGACAGACTGATTATCTTAAACAACACCAATTTATCTACTACTTGTTATTGGGACACTTTCAACGGACTCATTGATTTTGGTGGTTGCGATAGTGAAAAATACACCATGGAACTAACAAAAAACAGCACCAAACCGGAGGATACTAAAAACAAACCCATTATAAAAATTGATAAAAATTGGAATGTAAATAATCTAATTACAGGAAAATCAACCGAAGACGATTTTGCAAAATCTCAGACGAACAAAAATTTTGAGCGAATGGAAGAAATTGATGGAAGTACCGGAAATGTAAATGAAATTATGTATCGGGATGAATATCATGATTTTTATTTTTATTTATCCGCCAGCAAAGTTAATCCTGAGAATAAAAAAGAAAATCGAATTGCAGGGTATGCTATAAACGATTTCAGAAAAGTTGAAATTTCATTTGAAAATGGATTGAAAGTAGGTATGAAATTCGATGACGTAGTCAAATTATTTGACAAAAAATCAATAATTGACTATGAAGAATTAAAATTCGCAAACTATATTGAAATTAAAAATGGAGCTTACAAAACAACTTTGAATTTTGACAAAGACAAGCTGTTCTCAGGAATTTTTGTAAAATAAAAACTTCAGTAAATCCGCGAGTCTTAGGCAATACTTTAACTCAAATAAGAAATAATAAAAAAACCTTCCGTCAACAACCAAAAGAAAAACAATGAGAAATAACCAGAGCTTATTTTTATCAATCATAATCTTCTTAAGTTTTGTTCTGCAATCCTGTGAAAACAAAGCAAAAAATGCAGAGGAGATAAAAAATACAGATCAGCATAAATCGGATACCAAACAAACGGACTCTAAAATTGCTCAGGCTAAAGAAGAAGTTTTTAAACATGTTTTTGAGTTTGCAGATTACAATGACGATGGAGATTACACCTCTCTCTTTGCAAAAAAAGGAAATGAATTGTATAGTTTTGTCAATGATAAAAATCAGGATAGGAGTTTATTGAGAGGCGATATTTGTGAAATTCAATGGAAGAAAGACACCATTTATGTTGCGGGTGATGGAGAAACTCCAATGCTTGAGGATTGGTTGATTTCGGTTAGGAAAATTAAAGATGGAAATGTTTCTAAAATGAGAAAAGAGTATAAGAAAGAATTTAAATACCATTGGAGTAAAGAGAATGACTATTCAAGAGGTTTTTTAGACAAGATTTATTTACTGACGGAATATTACATTGCGAACTCCAAAAACGAACTTCTGCTGTTACATCTCAAAAATAAAGAGCAAATTAGTTATTCAATAGAAAATCAAAAAAGAGAAAACAAGGATTTTACAGTTATGGGAATTGGTTATGAGTTTGAAAATCGTTTTACGATTATGCAATGGATGTATTATGACGGCGATACGGATAAACTTTACGAATATGATTTGCCAAACGATAAGCTTAATGAATTTAAATAAAAACGTTTGCCACTCTGATAATTTTTAAAAATAAAAAATTTGTAAAACCCAGGTTTTCTTAATCCTTTAAGGGTTTTAAAATTTTGTTGGTCTGATCTTCAAACTGCTTTGACATCTATATGGCTAAAAGAAGACCTTGCAAGATTTGAAACTTGTATAAATTTCATCTTAAAACACCTAAATAAAATTAGAAATGAAAATAACCCGCCTACTGTCTGCCTGCTTACTGTTTTTACTTTTTGCCTGCAATAAAAAAGAGAATCCTAAAAGTGCCCAATCGGGTTTAGCTGAAAATACCCAGGTTGAAACCGATTCCATACAAAAAGGAGAAGAAGGAGCTCTCAAAAAGGAAAATATCAATTTGTTCACTTTAACTCCAAAAGACAGCAGTGATGTTGCTTTTGTTTCCCTTTCGGATATTTATCCTGTGAATGACGAAAAGGACACGCTTATTTTACCTAACATCGAAAAACTGGGAAAATACGATGCTCAGTATTTTACTTTTGATAAAAACTACCGAAAAAGATTTTTATCGAAAACCAATATATCCGAAACAGATTCTGTTTTTATATTCGATTATGCGAAGCGCAAATTGGTTTCGTTTGTTGTGAAAAACCTGAAAACCGCTGCTATGTTAAATGGATATTCTTCTGAGGGAGACTGGCCTTATCACAACTATGATTTTATGATTGGATTTGAAATCAATAAGAAATATTTAAACGGATTCAGTGACTATTTTAGAGCTGCATTCGTATATGTGGGTAAAGAAAACCCATTTTCGAAAGAAGGTTTAAAGCCAATGAACTGGAAAAAAGTAAGCAGTAAAGAATATCCGTCAAAACCAATAAAAAGTGAAGATCGTGCTTTGTTAAAAAACAAGTTAACGGGTACTACTTACGCGTTTAAAACAGCCGAGTATCACTATTTTTTGCAAGACTATTTAGATGCTAATAAAACAATTTATGCCAGACGTCTTTTAGTGGCTGATGCTAAAACGAAAGCCACCATCATTGAAAAGCTTTACAGTCAAAGTGAAGGTACTTCTCCCGCTCCTTTGAATTATGAAGAGGGGGACAACGAAATTAATCAGTGGACCGGAAAACTTTTTAAAAATAAACCGGCTGTTGTTTTTGGGTTTGAATATTTTTCTTTTGGATGCCCGGAAATTTCAATTATTGACAAATCAAATGAAGAGATTTTTATTCAATGTGACAATCGTCATTAATAAGGGTATTGAGATGTTCGATTTCAATAGAAGTGTAGACGAGATTAAGAAAAATTACTAATAAGTAGGGCTTAGCGTCAGATGTACTAATCTATAAAGTCAAAGAGAATAAAAAAAATGAATATGAAGAAACCAATATTTGCAATTTTGATAGTTATAATGGCCGTAACAAAAACTTATGCAGGCTGGTACGAATGTTTTAGCTACAAAGGTAAAATTGATAAATATCCTATTTCCCTTTCTTTCCAAATTAAGGAAGGCTATTTTGGAGAAAAAAAGAAAAAAGACTTCAATCTTATTGGTGTTTATAAATACGACAACCATAACAACCCAATCAGACTTGAAGGTGTAATTGATTTTAAAAAGAATAAAATTTTATTATATGAAATCAGTAATGAAAAATACACTGCTACATTTGAGTTTGGATTCTCTAAAGAGCAATGTGTTGGAGTTTGGACGAATCTTTCGACAAATCAGCATTTGTCGTTACAATTAACCAATACTTCTATTTTAATTGATCAAATAGAAGAAAATGAATTTAACGATATTGAAATTTTGCAAGCCGGTTCCTTAACAGAATTCTATTTTATTGGTTTATATTCCAAAAAGAGCAATCACGATAAGGCACAAATGGACAAACTGAAAATAATCCATAAAAAAGACAATACTGTTTTTCAAATAATTGATTTTTCAAAAATAAAAACCTTAACCGGTAACATAAGAACTATAATTTTCGATAACGTTGAAATAGCCGATAATAAGAAAAAAGAGTTGATTGTCTGGAATGATGTTGGAAGAATGGGTGGTTATTTAACCATTACATTTAATGCAAAAACAAATAAATTTAAATTAGATCCGAAGCCAATAATAGATGGCCCCAATTAATACGGACAATAGTAATTTTAAAGCATAAACGATAAAAAAGCCACTGCCCATCTTTGTAAAGTTGCTTCCAATGCAGTAAGTTATCTGCGCCTATATTAAGCTTTCTGGTAATGGTCATTCTCCTTTAGTTGCACCTTTGGCAAAGGGGCGTGTAAATGTTTTTTCAGCCTGTATATGGGAAGATACGTAAACAATATCGAAAGCACACCCGCAAGAATAGCATCAAGAATGGCCATAAGGGTAGGATCTAATTTATAGTGAACCGTTAGGCTCTGCTGTGCAGCGAGTAATACTGTTAATACCAGTAAACTGGTTATAATGCCGTGTATCAGACATAGTTTGGCTATAAATCTGTTTTTATTCAGCTTAGGGTCTATTGCCACTTCGATTGATTTTTGTTCGGCAGCGACAATAACCCGTTTGATGATATCCATTGTCAGGATTACAGGTAAGAACAGGGCCATTGGCAATGTTAAACGTGCTAAGCTTTGGGGACCGGCAAAAAAATGAGTATACCCTAATTCCTGAAAACTGGCATAAGCAATAATAAAATTGAAACCTACATTAGGAAGAATATAATAAATTGCACGTTTTCGAAGAAAGCGTTTGAGGGTTGTTTTTTTGGGCTGAGTAGCTTTTGTCATACGTAATTTATAGGGATAAAGTCAACAACTCGATGGCCTTATCTTTAATTTTTAAGGCTTCTTGTTTCGGCAGGAAATCCTGATTAGACATCAAGGTAAAGTCCATTTGATTGCGATAGCTAGTCGTAACTAAAGTGTTTGAATTTAACCACGGAAATGCTACTGTCGGACTAAAGATATCTTCCAGAGTGAAGTTTTTGTAAGCATTTTGGATCTGAAGGTTCCCCATATTGGAAAGTGTCAGATCGTGTGCGCCCCGGCTAGATTTTAGCAGCGCAATCATGCGATAGGCCAGCGGGTGCATTTGTTCGCCCATCCATAACAATTCCCGAGCGTCCATTTTTTCTATTTTTTGAGTAAGATCCTTTTTGATTTGTTTCGCCTGATCCAGTGCCTGAGGCGTTTTCTTTTTTAAAGACAGTTCTATGGTTGGGGCAAAGGCAAACATATGATCCTTTTTGATTTCAGGAATAAAATGGCGGATATCAATCGGACTAATTACTTTTTCTTTTGCTGATTTACCTTGTACGTCCTGAAAAGCCTGCATAAATGCTGTACAAAGAATGGCATGTACCGAAATACCATTGTCTTTGCATTTCTGCGTGACAACAGCTGAGTCTGCCGGATTTAATTTCCAGTGAATGGCATAATTTTTTCCGAGATTTCTTTTTTTATTTTTCCGCTGTAGCAAAAAGAAACATTTTCCCAGAAGTAAAAATAGCTTTGCTTTGCGTGCTTTTTTTTGAAGATCAAACTGTGGCGATAAAAAATGATTTACCGATTGGAACAATGGATAAGGTTCGAGATCAAGAGTCGGATCATCTATCAAAGCAAGTAATTCCTGCATCAAACTTACCATGCTCGTTCCATCGCAGATACAATGTGGCGATACCCATAACAGTTCGGACAGTTCTTCTCCTTTGATCCATACCAATTGTGCCAAAGGGGAGTTTTCCTCTTTAAACGGTCTGTACCATTCCTGCTCAGATTCCTCCAGCCAATGGGTATCAGTTTGACGTTTTACGATTCGAAGCGGAATAGGTTTCATATTTTCTTTGATAACAAAAACAGGATGTTGCTTATCCTGTAAGTCAATTGCAGCACGAAGCAACGGGTGCTTGTTTTGGATTTTTGCTAAGGCAATTTCGATTTGTTCCTTCGAAATTTCACCTTTGATTTTTGCAGTAAATACGCAATTTAAAGGTGTAGTGGCATCAATATACATGATTCGTTCCACTAATAAGAGTTTTCGTTTGATCATGAGGCTGCTTGATAATTTAGTCGGCGTTTAATAGAATCAATTATTTCATCACGAATGGCTAAGGCTTCATGATAAGGTAAATAACCTTCGCTTCCCATAAATGTGAAGTCCATAACACCTTGATAAGTGGAGGTGAGTATTGTCGTTGTATTGCCCAATGGCCCAATGACGGTTGGGCTGATAATAGCTTCTACGGTAAAGGATTGGTATTGATGAGGTATCTGAATACGTCCGAGGTTAGAAAACATACAATCATTGGATGACTTGCCTCGTTTTAGAAGCTTTGTAAAGTTGTTTAATGCATTATGGGCAGATTCCATAACCATCAGGACGATATAAGGATTAAGTTTGGCTGTTTTGCGGTCTACATCCTGCTGCATCAAGCGCAAATTGTCTAAGAAATCGAGTTTGGTATTGGATGACATGACGATCATCAGACCGAAGGCGAAAATATGATCTTCTTTGATCTGTGGAGCGAAACGCCTGATATCTACCGGACAGGAAATTTTATTAAAAGCTTTGTTTCCGCGCACTTTTTTAAAGGTATCGAGTACGATAGCACTTAAAAAAGTATTGACCGTGATTTCTAGTGATTTGCAGTGGGAAATAAGCTGTTGACTCGTGCCAGGGTCTAATTTCCAATGAATCAAATAGTCAGTTTGCCGATCAATCGCTTTTCTGCTGACAGGAATACATTTGATGGCTAATGTTGCCAGCCGACCAATCATTTTTGCCTTAAACCTTTGCCTGTTGTTTTTTAAAATAGGGGCAGGAACAACATCCTGAATACCTAAAATAGGATTTTCTGTGCCTATATCTGCTGCCGGATCATCCAATACTTTTAAAAATTCATATATTAAAGTCATCGCAGCACCGCCATCACACAGGCAGTGATGGAAGACAAGCAACATATCGGAACGATCGTTTCCTTTGATCCACACCAGACGGATCAAAGGTTTGTTTTTGTAATCAAAGGGTATTTGCCATTCCTGCATAGCTTCTTGTTGCCAGTCTTCTTCGCTTTTTTGATCCACTATACGGATCGGAATGGGATTTGTGAGTTGAGATACTTCATACCATGGAACATTCTGCTCATCAAGATGGATTCGAGCCCGTAACCAGGGGTGTTTTTTCTGAAGTCTGCCTAAAGCATCCTGAATGTCTTTTTCGGCAAATACACCGCGCAGTCGAAAAGGAATAACGACATGGAAGGGGTCTTTTCCTTCGCCCAATAACATGCGCTCTCCAAATAACAATCTTCTTTTCATATTTTATAGTGTAGCTAGTACCGAACGTTCTTGTTTTACAAAATCTTCCAATAATGCAACCGCCTGATCATTACCACCTGCTGTTAAGAAAGCGGTCTGAACTTCTTTGGCGGCATTTCTGTATTTCGGGTTTTCCAAGAGTTCAAAGACGGTTTCCCTCAGCGCCTCTATTCGAAGTCGTTTGTATCGGATACTGATTCCACAGCCAGCCTGTTCAATCAGCTTTGCGGTATGGAAGTGATCGTAAGCGATGGGTGTAATCAGCATGGGCAGACCATTGGTAAAGGTGTCGTTCACGGTATTAAAGCCACCGTGGCAGATCACCATATCCATATGGGGCATCAAAGTTGATTGTGGGACAAAACCATTTACGATAAAATTATCGGGCCATTTTTCAAATATTTCGGGCGGTGTTGCTGCAATTATAGTAACGGGTTGGTCCGCAAAGGCTTCAATGAGTTTACCGAAAAAAGCTTTCCGGATGTCCACTAATAAAGTACCCAATGACACAAATATTTTAGGCGTTGTGCTGGCCGCTAATCGTTCCCAGTCAAAAGGACTATTGTTGGGACGGCCTTTTACCGGACCTACAAATTTCATGTGTGAAGGAACGGTTTCAAAACCTGCAAAAGCTTGTGAGGTGAATATCAGATTTAATTGATGAGAATGTATAAATATACCCTCATCAGCGATACCGACTTCTTTTTGCAGCTCTTTAATGAGATTTTGCTGCCATTCAAATATTTTGGGAGCACTTTTCTCGGTGTCACCCATAACATCCGGTGGTACTGGGGTTGTTGTCACAGAAGGGATACGATGTTTGTGTGCAAATAAAGCGCCACCAAAGGTGATGCAATCATTGATGATAACATTAGGTTGCCAGTGACTGAGTAGTGTTTCCAATCCCGGCATCATCATTTTAGCCAATGGAACATAGGTTTCTTCCAGTGCTAATTTCATGACTTCCGGTCCGGAACAAGAAGGGCCATCATCTTGTCGTTTTAATAGTTGCTTAAGTTCGTCCTGAAAGGGGATAAGATCCTTCTCGGGATAGATATAGGTTCCTCCTGTCGGAATATGTTCGTCCGCCAGTGGTGTAATACCAAACCATTTGACTTCATGCCCACGGGCAAGTAAACTGGCGCCCAAACTTAATGTCGGACTGATATGCCCAAAAAAAGGTGGAATAACGATGAGAAATTTGGTCGGAGATTCGACTGCTGACTGCGCAGGAGCTATGGCGTGTTCAAGTAGGTCTGCTGCGGTCTTCGTTCCGCCTGCTTCTATAAAAGATTGGCGAACTTTGAGGGCGGCTTCACGATATTGCGCCAGATTCAGGATATTATGAACACTGTCTCTTAGGTGATTCGCTTTAAATCGGTTAAAATTGAGACGTTCACCTGCACCGGTACGTACTACACGTCCTGCAACATGTGATTGATCGTATGCAATTGGAATAACAACGAGTGGCAGACCATGGGAAAGGGCTTCTGAGACCGTATTGTGCCCGCCATGGCAAACTACAGCATCTAAATGCGGCAACAAATCCAATTGCGGGATTTGCGAATAGACCATAAAATTGTCAGGCCACTTATCAAATAGACTGGAATCTGAAACCACTACTACCGTTAGATCCTCATCCTGAAAGGCATCGATTACCTTTTGAAAAAATGCTTTTTTATGCTCGTGGTCGAATGTGGTGCCAATACTGACTAAGATTTTTTTCCTTGGATTACTTTTCAGTTGCTCCCAATCAAAGGCACAGGCTAAACGGTGTTCTGTTATTACCGGACCTGTAAATTTAAAGTTTGAAGCGAGATCCATTTCTCCAAAGAAATAGGGGGAGGTTAATACCAAAGTGAGAAGATCCGAACAATCCAAAGATCGGTTTTCTTTGACTCCGAGTTCTTCCTGTAGCGTCATGATCTGCTTGGCTTCCCATTCATGCACTTTCGGAAGCTCACTGACAATCTTTATTGCTGCCGGGGCTGTTACAGTGGTAGCATAAAGGCGATTAACTTTTTTTGCAGCAATTGCCGCAGCAAATAATTGATGATCACCAATTACTAAATCCGGCTCATAAGCTTCCAACAATTTAACGATTCCTTTATAACAATGTCTGTTTAAAGGGATTAAAACTTCTTCGTATAAAAACTTGATACTGTCAATGCCGTAAACGATCTTTTTTGAAATGATATCCAGGTATTGTTCGCTTTCTCTTTTTTCTTCGTCTGTCTGATCGTATTGAATAAGCAATAGTTCTCCGCCTACAGGAAGTTTAGACTCTAAGTTTTGATCAAGACTGATCCAAGCTACTTTATGTCCTCTATCTAAGAGTTCGGCACCAATGCTCAATGTAGGATTGACATGACCTGTCAGTGGGGGAACAACAAATACAAATTTAGCCATGGTTTTGTAATAAAGGGTTAGTTAAAAATTGAACAATAGTTTCTGCTATCTGAATGGGATTCTGAATGGGAATATTGTGATCTCCATCAATGAGTTTTAACTCGGCTGTACCGATTTGAGACTGCAACCATTCTCCTGTCGGTTTGCAATTGGAAGCAGATCCATATAGTAGCAGGGTGGGTATGTTTAATTCGGAAATAGAAAGCTGATGTAGAAAATGCTTTTCATTAACCATATCTGCTTTGATGCTGGTCTCGTTAAATAAAAACTCGTATAACCGATGGTTTTTTTCCAACTGTCTTTTTCCCATTTTCACTTTTGTGGTATCGGTAAAATTAGCGATGTAATGTTCGAGAAATTCCTTGCTATAAGATTCGATAATATCCCGCGCTTTTTCATCTTGCGGATCAGGCGCTTCAATAATAACCAATTGCCCCACACGTTTAGGGGCTATCAATACAGTTTTGAGTGCAATAAGCCCCCCAAAACTATAGCCAACAAATTGTGCTTTTTTGATTTGGAGGTAATCCATCATTGCGATTAAATCGGATGACATATTTTCTAAATCATATCCTTCTGATGTGCGCTCGCTCCTGCCATGACTTTTTAGATCATACATGACCACATGAAAGTGCTGCGCCAAAATGGGAGCAATGTTAAAATAATAAATAGAAAGATTACTAAACATACCATGGATCAGTACCACGGTATCTTCAGCCTCTTTATTTAGTTCCTGTACGTGAACTTTTTTATTATTAACAGTAATTATTGGCATTCGTAGATGTAATTGATGATCTTATTCAGATCAAGATTAATTAGTTCATCAAGATCCATAGCAGAGAGCCAACCCGTGAAATCAATTTGATCGCCAAAGTGTGCTTTCATTTTTTCTGAAAAGGAAACAATCTCTATACTGTCCATTTCCAGATCTTTAGTGAAAGAACTTTGTGGAGTAATATCCATCTCTTCTACAAATTCTTCACCGATAATTTCCGTAATAAAACCCTTTAATAGGGTAAATAACTCCTCATGATTCCTTTTTAATGTCGTGTTTAAAGTGTCCATCCGATGATATAGTTTTGGTGTTTGACTGTTTTGATTTCTATTTGATCGATCCACAGATGATCTCCTTGTATGCGTGTTACTTCATATTTTTTTGGATTTCCTTTTAGCCCTGTTCCTAATAATTTACTATAAGCTTCTTTGGCTACCCAAAACCGGGTGGTCCATTCCGCCTGATCGCGTTCTTTTAATAAGGCCGATTCTGTATCGGTGAAGACCAATTGATAAAATTCAGAGCTGCGTTCGGCAATGATTTCCATATCGATGCCAACAGCTTTATCCTGCCGTGCAATGGCTACTGCATCTTTTCCTTTATGGGCCAATGAAATCTCGATCTGTTCTGTGGCATTACCTCTGACATAAGGTTTGCCTGCTTTATCAGAATAAATTTCAAAGGTTATGGGGTAACTGGGTTGATTTTTCTGTTGACTCAATACATGGCGTACGGCGTCTTTTACCGCTACACGACTTACCATCCAGTTCTTTCTGCGGTTGGGCAGAAGTTCCTGATAGTACTGTTTTTCCCTTTGATTGAAATAGCGTTTCAGTATAAAATCCCAAGATGATACTCTGGAATAGGCCTGATGAAAGAAAAAGACCTGTGGGGCGATTTCTTCTGAAAGACGGTTATGGAGTGGCGACATGGAAACATTCCATAAAGCTTCGTCAATTTCTAATCTTCGGTTTTGCCATCCTTTTATCACGCACCATACTTTTCCGTTTCTTTCAAGTACAATGTCAGCGATTGCAAATTCATCGTTTAATTCCGTCAGTACACAGGTACATTCAAATTCGCCATCCTGATCGTGCATGTCTTCGAAAAATTCAATTTGTTTGATTTTTACCGGGAAAGCAATGCGGTCTTTGGTTAAGGTGAGCTGTAACCATAATCCAAATAATTGTCCTGCATTGTCCAATAAGGAACCTTTACCGCCATTCCCTTTTATCTTTCCGATAATACCTTTCTCGCCAACAGCCGATATCGCTGTAATACCTTGATAGGCCTCCCCATGAAACATATGTTTCTCATAGATTTCTAAAGGAGTCCGCTCAATTGGTAATGGTTTGCCTATCAAAAGGTCAAACGGAGGTGGTTGCCGATGTGATGCTTCTAAAAATACTTCGGCGTTGGCAAAATTCTCGATTTCCAGATAGGCGTGATTGTTGGAGCGCCAAAGACCTTTTATTGTTTTTTCAAAAGGCGTGGCAACGTTCATCCATTGAAATACACTGACGTGCATGATCTTGTGAATTTTTGTTTCCGGTTGTTCCACTTGCGCTGTCTCTGCCAGTAATTCAAAGATCATGGTCATCGGAATCACGGGTTCCATATCTGCAACATCCGGCCAGCCTTTGGGTTGTCGTAAAAGACTGTGATCAATCAGATAGGGATGTGTAACCAAATTAATCTGTAGTGTTTTTGAAAAACGACTGTCAATCAGTTGTTTTTTGGTTAAGACAGGTGCAGAAACAGCCGTTTGTGTATGATTTTGAAAGACGTCCAATACTTCTTCCTGCATTCGGATCATATCGGCGATATTATCCTGAAATGCCTGAACTAATGGGTGACTTACTTTTGCTGCCGTTTTGGTAAAAACCTCTTTAGGGCGTACGGTATCGATAGATTTTCGCAAGTTTTTTATAGCTTCAAAATCACGGATAATCGGTGATCCTAATTGTAATTTTATACCTTTTTTTGGTACTGCTTTTCTATGATTTTGGATGTCTAAAAAATCGAGTGCCAGAACTTTGCCTTCTACAAATAATGCGGCAACTACCCGTTGCAACTGGGCAAGTGCTGTTCGGGTGGCTACACTTGAAGCAAGTGTGCTGAAGGTTTTCCCTTTTAACGTGTCATCAATAAAACCAATTAATCCGCCTGTACCGATCTGGATAAAAACACGGACTCCTTCGTCATAAAGCTTTTCAGTTAGTTCCCGAAATCTTACAGGCTGAACAAGATGTTCGGCGCTTAGTTGACGGATGGACTGCTGATCTGCCGGATAAGGCAGAAGTGTAGTGGCAGACCACAATGGGATTTTCGTTTTTTGGAATTGAACTTTTTCCATACCTGCTAAAATTACCTGCAGTTTATCTGCAACAAAAGGAGAATGAAATCCGGATTGAAAGGGTAAAATTTGATGAAAGATCTGTTTTGATTTTAATAAAGGCGTCAATTCTTCGAGCGCAGAAAGGGTACCGCACAGGATGACCTGATGCGGACAATTATCATTTGAAACATAAAGGTTCGGAATTTGTTCAATCAAAGGTGCTATATCTTCCAGACCTGCTCCAATAGCAATGAATTTAGAGTCTTTTAGTTCAAATGTTTTTGGATCAAGTACATCGATCAAATCCTTAACAGAACTTGCTTCGGCCAGGTCTGAGGCATATCCCGCTAACCATTCTCCCAAACTATGTCCGGCATTCATATCCGGATAGATTCCCAGTTTTTTTAAAGCACTGTCGAGTATACCACAATTGTTAAAAACACCCAATGCTTCATTCAACAGTCCTTCACCAGCTGTTTCTATGGGAGCTGTCAATCCAAAATATTTACTGACCGTTGCAACTTCGCCTTTTGCTAAACCATCGAGTCCCGGGAATACAAAGGCAACTTTGCTACCATCCTGTAAAAGGGGAGTGGAGGTGTACCATATATCTTGTTTGTTGCGCCAGGCATTATTTTTAGATACAATTTTGATTGCTTTTTGAATACGTTCGGATGTTGGATCAAAGAGGGCAATACGATAATCGCCATCTCCAACAGCAGTATCGTTATCCTGGAGTGCAGAAAGCAAGGCTTCACGTGTCGGTCTTGCAAGCAACAATACTTCGTCTTTTTTAGGGATCTCATAACCCTCCAAAACTACGTGGGCGTTGATACCTCCAAAGCCAAATGCATTTACTGCTGCGATTTTTGGTGAACCGGTTTGCGACCAGTTTTTAGCTTCCTGTATTGGTGTAAATCTGGTGAGTTGCAGGGCGGCAGTAGGGTTTTCGCAATATAAGGTAGGTGGCAATATGTCGTGATGTAAGGCTAGACAAGTTTTGATTAAACCTGCTATTCCTGCAGCAGGCATGGCATGACCTATATTGGATTTGACAGATCCTATACCGGCACGTGCAGTTGTTTCGTTTTTGCCGAAAAATTGAGCCAGAGTTTGCAGTTCTGTTTTATCTCCTAACGGAGTTCCGGTGCCATGAGCTTCGAGATAACCAATTTGTTCTTTATCTAAATTGGCATGTGTCCACGCCTGTTCCAATGCTTTTAACTGGCCTTTTACAGAAGGGCTCATCACGCTTGTTCCATTGCCATCACTGCTGATACCAACTCCTTTAATAACGGCATAAATTTTATCCTGATCGCGTACCGCATCTTCCAACCGTTTTAGGACAACGAAACCACAGCCTTCTCCAATGAGCAATCCGTCTGCATCTTCGCTAAAGGGCTTGATTTGCTGTTGATGTGATAATGCTCCCAATTGGCTGAATATGCTCCAAAATGCAGCATTTTGACCGGTATGAACTCCTCCGGCAATCATGATATCGCTTCGGCCACGCTGCAACTCTTGTACGGCATGGTCTACGGCTACAAGAGCGCTTGCACAGGCCGCATCAACGGTGAAAGCGACGCCTCCAAGATTGAATCGGTTGGATACTAATGAGGCAACAAGGTTGGGGATTAACCCCATGGCGGTATCTGCTGAAAACCGCCCTTTACGTTCCTGAAAGGCCTGTTTTATTTTTCCAATATCTGAAGAAGATACCTCCGGCAATAGTTCTTGCAAAAGAGAGAATATCTGTTCGCCAGTACGTACAATTTCAATAGCGCGTGTAGCTCCGGGACCTGTATAATTCCCTTTTCCGATGACAATTCCGGTTCGTTCCAATGAAACTTTTTTTCGGAATACACCTGCGTCTTCTAATGCTTTTTGAACGAGTTCGAGTGTTAATAGATGGTCGGGTTCAGTGCCTTCAACGGCAAGAGGTAAAATACCAAATGCTGTAGGATCGAATTCATAATCAGGAATAAACCCGCCACGATTACAATAAAAGCGATCCGTAGCTTCTTTGCTGTCGTTAAAGTGAACAGGATCGATTCGATCTGCCGGAACAACTTGCGTGGAGTCGACTTTATTGATGATATTCTGCCAGAATTCCTCTGCATTTTTTGCACCGGGAAACAGGCAGGATAAACCTACAATAGCAATATCTGTTTTTTTCATAATAGAGGAATACGACGGTTATTACCAATTTTTACCAGACATGATTAATACCTGACTTTCTGTTCCATACTTGATTTCGTTAAGAAACAGCTCTTTTCCTTCTTCTAATGGGATCAGCGAAATTCCGCGGCGTTCGTATTCATTTTCCAAGGATGAGGAAACCATTCCTGCACCTTTCCATGGCCCCCAATTGATCGAGATTACTTTTCCTTTTAGCCTTTTGTTTAATACATTGGCATAATCATCCAAAACACTATTTGCTGCTGCATAGTCGGTTTGTCCTTTGTTACCATAAACGGAGGCGATGCTTGAAAACAGAACTACGAATTGGCAATCTGAACGTAATTGTTCCACCAGTACACGTAAGGGTTTTACTTTTGTGTCAAAGACACGTTCAAAAGAGCTGGTTGTTTTCTGCTTGAAAAGTTTGTCTTCCAAAAGACCAGCACCATGAATGACACCATCTAATTGGCCGTATTGTTCATAAATATCATGGAGAAGCTGAGTCAATCCTTCTTCATCACAAACATCTAAGGATTGATAGACTACTTTATTTCCCAATTGTTCCATGTCGTGAATGGTACGCACGATCTGATTGTTTTTGAAAATTCGCGATGTCTCTTTTTCAATTTGGGGTGGCGTGGTAAAATTACCGGTCTTGATGAGGTAACTTCTGATTTCTTCTCGCGATTTCATCAACTCTAATTCTTTTGAATCGGTGCTGACTTCTCTCGGATCTGTTGATCTGCCGACAAGGATATAGGTACACGGATAAGCTGCCGACATATGTTTTACCAGTTCAGCAGTGATACCCTGTCCTCCTCCGAGGACTAAAACAACCGATTTTTGATCAAGGTGAATGTGTGCCTGGTCAAGAGCCGTTAACATTGGTGAAGGTATTATATCGACTTTATGCCGTTGATCGTGCTTGTAAATAACTTCAGCTGATTGGTCTGTCGTCAGTATCTCACGTAATGTAATTTCGGCTATTTGATCTATTTGCTGTACTGTATGGAGACTGATTAGCCTGCAGTTCGTTTGTTCAAACTCACGGGCTAAGCTTTTGAAGAAGCCGGGATAACCTTGATAATGACGTAGTGCACGGGTGTCTTTTAATTCTTCAACAAGTGTTGGAATATCTGAGATCAAATAAATCCACTGCGCTTTTTCAAGATCCATCTTTTTAATTAAACCAACGTGGTCGATGATACTATGTTTGACAGCAGCGGAGCCTATATCGAAAATAATCAGTCCATCAAAGAGCGTCAGATCCTGATCAGTATGAACCAATTGTGCAATTGCACCATGTTGTTCAAGTATTGTTTTAATTGCCGCTGTTTGTGTTCCATTGTCCGGAGCTATTGCAAATCGTTTTCCTTTAAGTATTTCGGTATTTTGTGCTTCGGAAATAGCGGTTGGTATCAAATCAAATCGCAGGCGTGTTAGTAAACTTTGTACAGGTTCGGTTGTACTCATTTCAGTTATCCAGTTTGCTAAACCATTTAGTGTTTTTATGGCAGCTAAGTTTTCCATAAGATCGTCAGCTTGCTCCTTGTCATCACCAAATCCGATTTTGATTTTTAGTTCGCTGATAATTTCCATTCGTTTGATGGAATCTATACTTAAATCTGCTTCAAGATCCAGATCTAGTCCTAACATCTCTTTTGGATAGCCGGTCTTTTCGCTGACAATATCTAAAATGGCCGTCTGCAATTCTGCAAGTGTACGGATGGCTTTAGGGACGATTACAGGTAATTCGGGTGATAATTCAACCGTTGTGACAGGGGAAACAACAGTGCCTGTGTATTCTGTAAGCCAGGTTACGAGTCCATTTAAAGTCTTTATTGCAGCCAGTTGTTCCATCACTGTATCTTCATTTTCATGATCATTGTTGAGTATGCCAAGCTCATTGCGGAGCGTTCCGATGATTTCAACTCTTTTGATAGAATCTATGCTGAGGTCAGCTTCCAGATCCATTTCCATACCTAACATTTCATGTGGATAGCCCGTTTTTTCGGATACTACGTTTAATAGCAAGGATTTGATATCTGTTGTAGGTGTTGACAGGGTTACTGTAGCTATTGTTTTATCGTTGGTAATTAGTGTTGGTACCAATTGATCAGCTGTAGTATTTTTTGCTGTTGCAGCATAAACAGGTATTGGGGTAATGTGTTCCTGTTGTCCTAAAAAGGAAAGCATAACATCTCGTTGCGCCTGAATGAGCATTTTCATGCTGTTTAAATATTCCTGTAGTACGTGTTCTGTAGCAGGTTGTGCCTGTGGTGTTTGGATAATAGTAGAGTTTTTCATTTGAATTGGGGTTACTATAGGTAAGGCACCATGAGCAGGTAATGTACCTGTTGTTGGATGAGCGGCTTGTCCATTTACACGCCAAATCGTTGAGCTTTTTTTATAAAGGTCGGGTTGATCGATCTGGATTAAATTTGCGTGTCGATCTTCAAAAAGTTTATTTAAATTAAAGGTACGGCCAGTTCCAAGGTACTGTGCAAACAGACAAAGGAGATGGGTGAGGCTATTATGGTTGTTGTCCTCGACATGTAGTGCCATCACATCTTGGTTGAGGCAAGCTTTTGTTAATCCGGTTAATACTTTTCCAGGACCTACTTCAATAAATATTCTCGCTCCATCGGCATACATCGCCTGGATTTCGTCAACAAAATGTACGGGTTGGACCAAATGATCTGTCAATTGTAATTTGATATCAGATACCGGGCTTGGGTATAAGCTTGCTGTGGTGTTGGACCAGACTGGAATCTGCATTTCCTGAAAAGGAATTTCTTTGAGAACATTCGCATACAAGTCTTTGGATTGGCTTACCAAGGGGCTGTGAAAAGCACAGGCAACTTCTAATTTTTTGCAGGAGATACGTTCGTTTTTAAGTACTTCCATAAATTTGTCAATGGATGCAGTGCTTCCGGCAACAACGCATTGAGTTGGTGAATTATAATTAACAGGATAGCAGTCTGGATGCTGTTCAAGAATCGCTTTCAGGCGATCTGCATCGATGTTTATGGCTACCATAGTTCCGGGATCACCATCTTTAACAGCTTCTAAAATGGCTTGTGCACGTTTGCTGCTGAGTTCAACCAACTGGTGTTCGTTAAATACACCGGCAAAACATAAGGCTGGTAATTCACCATAACTATGTCCTGCTAACATATCAGGCAGGATGCCGAATGATTGTAGCAATTGAGCTAAGGCAAGATCTACAATACCTAAAAGTGGTTGTGCCAGACGTGTATCCTTAATGGTTTCTTTTTGTTTTTTTAATGTCACCGTATCAAATGTGGCTGAAGGAAAAATAACTTTTTCTAAATCAGGATATTGTGCTATAATTTTACGCAGGACCGGAAATAAAACGAATAGATCTCGCGCCATATGAATGTGTTGGCTGCCTTGACCGGGAAACAGAAATGCGGTTTTCCCCTCTCGTTTGTTGACGATAAAAATATCTTTACTTTCAATGCCTGTTAACAAGAGTTCGATTTTCATCATTAAATCTTCGGCTGTATCGGCAACAATGCTCAGTTGAATTGGTTTTTCGGAACCGACGACTAAACTGTATGCAATGTCTTTTAAGGATAGACTATCATTGATTTCCAATAAAATTTTGACCTGTTCTAATTGAATTTTGGCTTCATTATAATTGTCACCACGGAAGACAAATAATTCGGAGGACCAGGATTGTAGAATGGTGGCCTTTTCTTTTTGTGGATGATTTTCGATTACCATATGAAAATTGGTACCGCCAAAGCCAAAGGCACTAATACCGGCATAACGCTCTTTTTCGGACCATAACCCTGTTTTTGCATGAAAGGCAAAAGGACTTGTATCTGCATTAAAGTAGGCGTTGGGTTGTTGCAGATGAAGAGTAGGGGGCTTTACGCCATGGAATACAGCCATAGCGGCTTTGATGAGTCCAGCCAAACCTGCAGCACATTTGGTGTGCCCAATTTGAGTTTTTACAGATCCAAGATGAGTCTGAGCTGGTAAAGCTCCGGATTTGCTAAATAAATTGGTGAGGGCAGTAAGTTCTGTTTTATCTCCGACTACTGTTCCAGTGCCATGAGCTTCAACCAAACCAACTGCTGCTGCACTGATACCTGCCTGATCATAGGCACGTTCTAAGGCGCGTACCTGACCGATTTTTCGAGGTGCTGTAAGACCAAGAGCTTTACCGTCGCTGGATCCTCCGACACCTTTAATAACCGAATAAATGCGGTCACCGTCCCGTTGGGCATCTTCATATCGTTTTAAGACCAAAATGGCTACCCCTTCGCCAAGAGCAATACCATCAGCAGTGCTGTCAAACGTTGCGCAGCGTCCTTTGCGAGAGAGGGCATGTGTGCTGGAAAACATCAGATAATCGTTGATTCCGTTATGTAAATCGACTCCTCCGGTAAGTACCATATCCGATTTGCCCAGTATCAGCTCCTGGCAAGCCAGATCAATGGCCGCCATCGATGAGGCACAGGCCGCGTCTACAGTAAAATTTCTTCCACCCAAATCCAGGCGGTTTGTGATTCTTCCGGCAATAACATTGGCTAGTATACCAGGGAACGAATCTTCGGTGGTGTGCGGGAATGCTTTTTCTACTTCTTCATGAAGTTCTCCAAAAACTTGTTTATAATAGCCTCTGAAACTGTAACTGTTGGCAAGATCATTTCCGCCTTCAGCACCGATGATAACCGATATATTTTCTCTGTTGATTTGTTTTTCACCATAACCGGCATCTTCCATTGCACGTTTGGCAATGAGTAAGGTTAAAAGTTGAGTTGGCTCTATCGCCGCAAGTGATTGTGGCGGAATACCAAATTCTAAGGGATCAAAATCTATTTTTGGGATAAAACCGCCCCATTTTGAATGTGATACATCTGAAGCATTGGAATCAGGCTGATAGTAAATCTCTTTATTCCATCGCTCATCCGGTACTTCGGTGACGCAGTCTTTTCCAAGAATGATATTACGCCAGTATTCTGCTAAATTTTTAGCGCCCGGGAACACGCATTCCATGCCTATAATGGCGATATCCAATCCTTTTTCGGCTGATGTAGGTTTTTGTGGTAGCGCTACTTCTTTAATATATTTTTGATTCTCGATAGCAACGTCATGGTGGAGTGATTCAAGTGTAATTACTTGGTTGTGCATCGTTGCTACTTGTCCGATCATATACATGCCTAAATCAAGTTGTTGGTTTTTAGGTACAGTTACGAGTGCATCACCTTGACGGTCAATGCCTTTTGCTGCGATTCGGAGGCGTCCTACATTCAGTTTTTCAAGTTGTTCCCAAATCTGCTTTTTGTCTATTCCAGTGGCTAGCAATTTTTTCTTTTCACTGTCGAAATGTAAGGCGAATGCAGTATTTAAGCAACGTGTTTCGTGACCTGGTGCAGTTTCCAGCAGGACGGTATCTCTGGCTTGCATTGCTTGTTGCTGGAACTCTAGCTGAATAGCACCTGTATTTACAGCTTCCTGTGTATACAAATAGGCTGTTCCCATCAACACACCGACTTTTACACCTCGGGCAGCTAGAGGAGCGGCCATGATAGATACAAAGGCTGTTGAAAAAGCATTATGAATTCCGCCGGCAAAAAAGACACTTATATTTTCCGGATGATCTTCTTTTAGGATGCGTTCGATTTGTTTTTCCCAAAGCACTGTACTGGAAAGTGGGCCAACATGTCCACCACATTCTCTGCCTTCAAATATGAAATTTTTGGCACCTTCTTTTAGGAAAATATCTAATAACGCAGGTGAAGGGACATGTAAAAATGTTGTTATACCGGCTTTTTCAAATACTTTAGCCTGTGCAGGCCGACCTCCTGCGATCAGTACTACTGGAGGTTTGGCTTCAAGAATATAGGCAGTCTGTTCTTCTCGCAATTCCTGTGGTGCAAAGCCTAATATACCTACGCCCCAAGTTTTATCGCCGGCAAGTTTTTGAGTTTCGATGACTAAGGTTCTTGCTTGTTCCCCCTTGAGTAAAGAAAGAGCTATAAAAGGTAAGGCTCCTGTTTCTGCAACAGCATTGGCAAATGCCGGAACATCACTTACGCGGGTCATTGGTCCTTGTGCGATAGGGTAGCGTAGGCCAAGTTGTTTTGCTAATGGATTGTTCTGGTCAATAATTTGAGATGCTTTTGCTTGTTTCAGATGACCATACATGGCTTCTTTAAATCCAAAAATCAATTTTTTTAACGTTGTGAAATTTTCATAGAGATCTGTTGCTAAAGCAATGTCTTGCCCCATAGGAATGTAACTCTTGTTGGAATCAAGGTCATTAAAATATTTTTCTAACTCTTCGATGGAAGCATTTTCAGATAAAACAGGTGAATTGGGTCTAACCAATACGCGATGGTGCGCGATGATCTTGGTTTCTGTCCCATTTAATTTTGAACATAGATTTTTGAGGTCTTGGGGAATGTTACTTTCTGGATATAGTGCCAATTGACTATCTAATACAATGCCTTTTGCTCCAAGTGCTTTTGTGGCAGCTGCCGTATGAAGGCCTATTCCTCCTTGTACCCATACAGGTATAGTGTTGATTTCTTTTATGACACGTTGAAATAAAACAAAAGTGGATTCATAACCAATTAATCCTCCAGCTTCGTTTCCTTTCACAATAATTCCAATTGCTCCCAATTGTTCGGCTTCTCTGGCTTGCTCAAGGCTAGTTACCTGATAAATCCGTGATAAGTTAGCATAGGTGTTTATTGAGATCCCAAATGGAAGGATAATAAAATTTACCTGTTCGGACAGTTGAAGAGATGTTAGTTTATCATTTGTGAGATGTATACCATAGGAAGGTATATTGATCTGGTCAAGTTGTTTTAATGCTTCTTGAGCGATTACTATATCATGTCCCAAACTTAATATAGGGAATGCTCCAGCCTGAAATAGTTTAGACATCAGGTTGACGTCAGGCTTTTCAAAAGGCGTTACTCCTAAAATGGTTAAATTTTTCATACGTCGATGAGATTGAAATGAGATTTGGAAATTGTATAAACTATAATAAAAACCTTTACGGTATTATTCGTTAATGTGGTATAGTATAGTAAAAGTAGTTAATTTCTTCTAAATTTTAAGTATTAGAATTAATTTTATAATGATTTTTTTACAAAATCTTTAAATATCGGATTATTATTAGCTTGTTTGTAAAAAAATACTTCTTTTTTTATGATTTTTGTAGTTTTTCTTATTTCGTTCGTACTGTCATCTAATGTATTTGCTTCATTTTTTGATAACTAGAGAGGGAAGATTTCTAAAATATTGTTGTGCGTTTTAATTAAAGCTAATTAAAATTTAAATTTAACTTTTTATTTTTGTAAAAATTTACTGTATTTTAAATGAAAACTTACGGTTATTTGAATGAAAATTTGAATCAGTCGGACAAAGTAATTGACAGCCCCACTGAAAATAACATAGAAGGCATTTGAGATGACAATAAAACAGGTGACGATTTACTTATGATGCCAATAGTAACATGATTGTGGATAAACTAAAAAATATCATAGAAGTATGATACAATCAGCTCAATTTACCAAAGAAAATTGTATTTGGAGCACCTTGAAATTGAGAGTATTATTAGGGAGTATAAAAACTCTCTCTTTTGATTGAAAAAATTAAAAGATTAATCTCAATGTGGTAAAGTTTTAATTTGAGTGTTTTAGGTGCTTGTTTTGTTAGTTTGCGGTTTTAAAAAACACCCATCCTGCATTTGTTAATTTTTTTTAATTACTGTGCCTCGATTTTGCCACGAAACTTCGAACGCTAATTTTTTGAACTTTTTTTAGATAATTTTCGGTATAACTTGTTTAAATGAATGCATAAAGTTTTTGTGGTAAAGAAGTTATCTCCTATATTATATGATTAATCGTAAAACCACAATTTTTTGTAATGTAAAAAAATATTTGTAAGCTCGTATTAAATTAGTTTTAAGTGAAATGAACAGAGCTAAAAAAAAAATCAATAAAATGTTCTAGCTTCAATATTTCAGAATGTAAAAATTACGGTTGAGGTTAAAAATATGATTCTTCAGTAACTTAAAAATATGTTGAAAGCCATAATTAAACAATTTTACCTTAATAATTGTTTAATTGATCTGTATATGAGTTCACCACTTACTATAATTGCTGCCACAAATTTTTCTGATATATCGAATAATGCTGTTACTTATGCAGCTGGAATTGCAAAAACAGCAGGGGCTAAGCTGATTCTGTTTAACTCTTTTTCATTAAGTTTTCACAGCGCCAATTCTCTTATTTCAGCTGAAGGCATGCAGAAACAAATTGAAAAAGCAGCTTCCCGACTTGAAACACGGAGCGCAGAAATAGCTGTTTTATACAAAATAGAAGCAAGTTCTGTATGTACTTATTCTTTTTTAGAAGATGAACTTTCTTATCTTATTGGCAGTACAGCGGCAAGTCTTGTGGTAATGGGAATGGCAGAGCGTTCTTTTGAACAGGAATTAATGGGAAATTCAACTACAGCTGTCATAAAAAATTTGAATATTCCGGTTTTGGCAGTGCCGTTAAATGCCCGTTTCCATAATATTAAAAAAATACTTTATGCTTCTGATACTTTAAGTTTATCATCAATAAAAAGATTTTCCTGGATAAGGCAGATTGTTAGCAAATTAGGAGCAGAAATTGAGTTCTTTAGCGTAGAAGAAAAACTGAATAATTTAAAAGAAGAACAAGATAAAATATTGCTGACTTCTACATTAGAGAAAGAATTTGAGCAAGTGAAATACATGTATAAAAGTGTAAAATCAAATGCCGTAATTAATGAAATAGAGAAAGAAATTAAAAATTATGATGCCGATATTTTGGTAATGGTACCTCAAAAATATGGCTTTTGGGATTCTTTGGTTCATAAAAGTAAAACCAGAATTATGGCGGCAGGTCTGGATATTCCGTTATTGTCTTTTCCAAATTATCAGAAAGAAATAAGCTAAGATCATATATGAGAAAGAAAAAGGATTTAGAAGTGTAATAGGCATTGTCAATTTTTATCTTTGTTTCAATTAATATGCATAAATTTAATATTTAACCAATTATTAGTTAATGAATTCAAGTATTCAAAATAAACTATCCGGAAAGAATTTTTTCTATAAATATTATAGAGTTATTGTTATACCGGTGGTTTTTCTGATTTATTTATCCTCTTATTATTTTCTGAATCCCTATCAGGATTTTGAGCATAATACTTTATTAGTAATAGATTGGACGCTTGATATATTTATAATCCTTGTATATTGTGCTGTACTTACAGAGTTAAGTCTTTTTGTTGGGCGTAGTCTAAACTATTGGATCAGTTGGGAGCAAAAACCAATTTTCAGAGCTTTTGCACAGTTTGTATGCATTATTTTAGGTAACATTCTTTTAAACTACTTTTTTTCGTATCTGTGGGAATATTTATATTCCTGGACACCATTAAAAGAAAGTGAACTTGTTCAAATCTGGCAGTCCAATTTAATGGCTGCGATATTATCCCTTTTTATAAGTTTTATACATACGAGTATATTTTTGCTAAACCGCTGGCGTGTTACTTCTGAAGAAGCGGCAGAACTAAAAGTAAAAGCATCTGAACTTCAGGAAGCTGCTGCAAAATATGAATTGGAGTCATTAAAATTACAGCTTGATCCACATTTTATCTTTAATAATTTCAGCGCTCTGACCGAGCTAATTCATGAAGATCCAAAAGCCGCTGCATCATTTTTGGAGAACATTACAAAGGTGTATCGTTATATGATTTCAAACCTAAATAAAGATACCATAACAGTAAAAGAAGAGATTGAATTTTTGAATGCTTATTTTTATCTTTTAAAGAAACGACTTGGTGAGAAGGTTGATTTGAAACTTCAAATTGAGATGACTTGTTTAGATCGTCATTTACCACCATTAACATTACAATTATTAGTCGAAAATGCCGTAAAACATAATATGGCAACAGTATCAAATCCGCTTACGATTTCTATTTATTCTGATCTTGGTGATCTTGTGGTTAGAAATAATCTACAGCCAACAGCCGGAAAGAGCTTGGTTTCGACAGGAATTGGACATAAAAATATTGAGTTTCGATATAAAATTCTGCACGATAGAATGCCCGTTTTCTCGGAGTCAAATGGGGCTTATTGTGTACGTTTGCCTTTAATTTCAAAATAGTATGAAAATTTTAATTGTAGAAGATGAAAGTATCAACGCCAGCCGTTTGAAAAGACTGTTGGAAGAACTGGAACCTCAATGTGAGATTCTGGCCGTTATTGATACCGTTGCAGATTCAGTTAAATGGCTGAATTCAAACCCTGCGCCCGATTTAATCACGATGGATATTCGTCTGGCTGACGGATTGAGTTTTTCTATTTTTGATGAAGTCGAAATTACCTCTCCTATTATCTTTACAACAGCTTATGACGAATATGCCATAAAAGCTTTTAAGGTAAACAGTATTGATTACCTGATGAAGCCAATTGAAAAAAACGAACTTGAATTTGCTTTAAAAAAGTTTAAGTCCGTTTCTAAAGTTGAAAATAATTCGACTGATATTGCCGGAATTCTAAAAGGTTTTATGAATAAACCCTCTTTTAGATTACGTTTTTTAGTAACCTATCGCGACGGTTATAAAAGTGTAGATGTTGCCGATATTGATTTTATATATTCGGAATTTAAGACCAGTAATTTAGTCCTCAAAGACGGCACGGCCATTCCCGTAACTCAGACTATGGAAGAATTAGAGCAGGAACTTGATCCGGATGTTTTTTTTCGTGCCAACAGACAGTTTTTCATTCGGGTTGAAAGCATAAAGTCGATCTCAAACTATTTTAATGCAAAGCTAAAAATACAGCTCAAGTTAGATCCTGAACGTGAGGTAATCATAAGTAGAGAAAAAGCGCCTGTATTTAAACAATGGATGGATCGCTAGTAAAGGTTTTGAGATACTAAGTTGCTAAGGTTCTAAGTAAAATCATATTTTTTAGTTGCCTCCAGTTTTAACTGGAGGTAAAATAAATTCATTATCAAGGGCTTTAGCCAAAAGATGAGTTTGACTAAAGTCTTTTCCATCCTATCAATAACTCCAGTTAAAACTGGAGGCTATTCAATAAATTTAAACTTCGTGCCATTGTGTCTTTGGCATTATCATTCTCATTCGTTTCAGTATCGAAAAATTCCGTTTGGGTAACTTTCTTCTGTTTAAAGGTCGTTTTGTGCTGTTCTTTTGCGGTCAAATTCTATGTATTCATTAAAGTGAAATAAAATGACAAAACAATTTTTTCAAAATTATAAAACATTCAATAAGGTTGTAGTCTTATTGATTATCATTAGTTTTTCTTCATGCGGTAAAAGCGGATCAGAAGCAGATGCAATGGCGGTTCAAAAACCGGAAGTAGATTTTTTTCAGGCAAAATCTGTTACAGGTGAAGTGGCAAAAAAATACCCCGGAACTGTAGAAGGTACCGTAAATGTTGATATTAAAGCTCAGGTTTCAGGATACCTTGAAGCAATTTATGTAAAAGAAGGTGATTATGTAAACAAAGGACAATCACTTTTTAAAATTAAAGGAGATGTTTACGCAGAGCAGGTTAACAGCAGTCGTGCAGCATACAAAAGTGCTTTGGCAAACTTAGCGAATGCTAAACTTGAAATTGAAAAAGTGAAACCTCTGGTAGATGCAAAAGTATATTCGGATATGCAGTTAAAAACGGCACAGGCAAATTACGATGTAGCACAAGCACAGGCAGCACAAGCAAAAGCAGCTTTAGGATCTTCACAATTAAACGCTGATTTCTCTTTGATAAAAGCTCCGGTAAGCGGTTATATCAGCCGTATTCCAAATCGTGTTGGAAACTTGGTTACGCCATCAGATACTGTTCCGTTGACTATTTTATCAGACATTAATACAGTTTTTGTTTATTTCTCGATGAGCGAATCTGATTATCTGACTTTCTCCAAAGATTCAAAATCAAAGAAAACAGTAAGTCTTATTATGGCCGATGATAGTGCTTACGATCAAAAAGGAACATTAGAAATCGCAAGCGGAAACATTGACAGAACTACCGGAACAATTGCCTTAAAAGCGATTTTTCCAAATCCTAAAAAACTTTTGCGTGCAGGAGGATCAGCAAGAATTATTTTAAACAGCAATTTGTCTTCTGTTATAACGGTACCAATGGCAAGTGTAAAAGATATTCAGGATAAGTTTTTTGTTTTTGTTTTAGGCAAAGGCAATAAAGTAGCCATGACTCCAATTGAAGTTGCCGGAAGTTCCGGTACAAATTATTTTGTAAAAAACGGTGTAAAAAGTGGTGATAAGATTGCATTAAATTCTATCGATGCGCTAAATGATGGTATCGAAGTAAGAGCGATAATAAAATAACGCTAAATCCGACTACACTTAGCAAAAAATAATTTTTAGTTTTTAATATAAATAACATTTTCCATGTTAAAAAAAATAATAGACAGGCCGGTATTGGCAACAGTAATTTCCATTGTTTTGGTGATCTTGGGTATTATTGGTCTAACAAGATTATCGGTTACCAGATTTCCTGATATTTCGCCGCCAACGGTAATGGTTAGTGGTTCGTATCCGGGAGGAAATAGTGAAACAGTAATCCGTTCCGTAGTAACTCCGTTAGAAGAACAGATTAATGGTGTTGAGAATATGCAGTACATTAAATCTTCTGCAAGTAATGACGGATCTTTTTCGATCAGTGTTATTTTTAAACAAGGTGTAGATCCTGATCAGGCTGCGGTAAACGTTCAAAACAGAGTACAGCAAGCGACCCCAAAACTTCCGCAAGAAGTAATCAGAATGGGACTTACAACGTCGAAACAGCAAAATAGTATGATTGTTATTTTCAACTTGTATACAGATGATAATAACAAGTACGATGAGCTTTTCTTGCAGAATTATGCCAATATCAATCTGGTTCCACAGATGAAACGTGTTCCTGGTGTAGGTCAGGTTCAGATTTTTGGTCAGAAAGATTACTCTATGAGAATTTGGCTTGACCCAAGAAAAATGGCAAACGCAGGTTTGGTTCCATCTGATGTTACGCAGGCAATTGCAGATCAAAGTTTAGAATCGGCTCCGGGGAAACTTGGAGAAGAATCAAAAGCGGCTTTAGAATATGTAATTCGATATAAAGGAAAGAAAAACAAACCGGAACAATATGAAAATATTGTGGTTAAAAATGAAGGTAATAATTTGTTGCGTCTTAAAGATGTAGCAAGAGTAGAATTTGGTTCAATTTCTTATAGCGGGGACAATAAATCGAACAGTAAAAATGCGGTTACGATGGCAATTTTACAGACTTCAGGTTCTAATGCAAACGATATTGAAATCGGGATTAATAAAGAAGTAGAGCGATTATCGAAGTCTTTTCCTCCCGGAATTAAATACGTGAACGTAATGAGTACCAAAGAACGTTTGGACGAAGCGACAGGACAGGTAAAATCGACTTTGTTTGAAGCTTTTATTCTGGTATTTATCGTCGTATTTATATTCCTGCAGGACATTCGCTCTACGATTATTCCAGCTATTGCAGTGCCAGTAGCGATTGTAGGAACTTTTTTCTTCCTGTTGGTTTTCGGATTTACCATCAACATTCTAACACTTTTTGCCTTGGTTTTGGCAATTGGAATTGTAGTCGATGATGCTATTGTTGTAGTCGAAGCCGTTCACAGTAAAATGGAAGAAGACGCAGGGATTTCGGCCAAGGAAGCGACTCATAGTGCAATGGCAGAAATTACCGGAGCGGTAGTTTCGATTACTTTAGTCATGTCGGCTGTATTTATTCCAATTGGTTTTATGACAGGATCTTCAGGGATTTTCTATAAACAATTTGCTTATACTTTGGCAATTGCGATTATTATCTCGGCTGTAAATGCCTTGACGCTGACTCCTGCTTTGTGTGCGCTTCTATTAAAAAATCATGACGACAAACACGGAAATCACGAACATAAAACCAGTTTTAAAGACCGTTTTTTTGTGGGCTTCAATACGAGTTTCAACAATTTTACCGGAAGATATATCAAAGGTGTTCGTTTCCTTGTGGGAAGAAAATGGATTGCAGCAGGATTAATTACCGGTATAACAGCTCTTGCAGTTTATATGATGATATCAACGCCAAAAAGTTTCGTTCCGCTTGAAGATGATGGTTTTATGGTGTACAGTTTATCTATGCCACCGGGAACAGCGCTTGATCGTACGACTGAAGTAGTTCAGAGAATGGAGAAAATATTAGAATCAGAAAAAGCGATTGATGTTAATACGAGTATTACAGGATTTAATATTTTGAGTAACAGTTCCAGTACCGCATACGGATTAGGTTTTATTAAATTAAAGCCTAAAAAAGAAAGAGGTGAAGTTAAAGATATTGATGAAATTTTGAATAGTGTTATGGCTAAATTATCTAAAATCAAAGAAGGTTCGGTCATGGTGTTCAGAATGCCGCCTGTAGAAGGGTTTGGTGTAACGAGTGGTGCCGAAATTGTATTGCAGGACAGAATGGCAAGAAGTCCGGAAGTTTTAAAAGCAATGTCAGATAAAGTGATCGCACAAATTATGCAGCAACCCGGAGTTCAATATGCGTATACGACTTTTAGAGCCGATTATCCACAGCTGGAATTGGAAGTTGATGAAGACAAAGCACGTCAAATGGGAGTTAATATCAAAGAGCTGCTAGGAAATATTCAGACGTATTTTGCCGGAGATCAATCGTCAGATTTTACCCGATTTGGTAAGTTTTACAGAGTTAATGTAAAAGCCGATGGAATTTTCAGAATGGATGAGGATGCATTTAACGAAATTTTCGTTAGAAATGCACAGATGCAGATGGTTCCTGTAAAATCAATCGTGAAATTCCATAAAGTGTACGGACCGGAATCGGTAAACCGTTACAACCTTTATAATTCGGTAAATATTACCGCAATGGCATTGCCGGGTTACAGTAACGGTCAGATTATGGGTAATTTAGAAAAGGTTTTAGATAAACTTCCAGCTGATTACAGTTACGAATGGACAGGTTTAAGTTTGGAAGAAAAAGCAGGAGGAAACCAAACGATTGCCATTTTCGGATTATGTCTTCTATTTGTATTCTTTTTATTGGCAGCACAGTATGAAAGTTATTTATTGCCGTTGGCGGTTTTACTTTCAATTCCAACAGGAATTTTAGGCGCTTTTGTCGGAGTAAAAGCAGTTGGGTTAGATAACAACATTTACGTTCAGGTCGGACTTATTATGCTTGTGGGACTTCTCGCCAAAAATGCCATTTTAATTGTAGAGTTTGCACTTCAAAGGCGTCTATCAGGTTTAAGTATTGTTGAAGCGGCAATTGAAGGCGCTAGATCAAGGTTGCGACCAATTATCATGACTTCGCTTGCCTTTATTGTAGGAATGATTCCGTTGATGTTTGCTTCTGGAGGAACAGCAGTAGGAAACAGATCGATAAGTGTGAGCGCTTCAATCGGGATGTTGAGCGGAGTTATTTTGGGAGTTTTTGTGATTCCGTTGCTCTTCATTGTATTTCAATATTTACAGGAAAAAGTTTCGGGCAAGAAAACCCTAGTTCAATCTATAAAAGAATAATAATGAGAATAATATATAAAATAGGAATTACTTTGTTTACCGGCTTGATTTTGACGTCATGTGTGGTAGGAAAAAAATATTCCCGTGCAGCATTAAATTCACCTGATAAATACCGCGAAGAAATTGCTGTAACGGGTGATACGGTTTTACTTCCGTGGAAAAGTTATTACAAAGATCCATTGCTGGTTGATTTAATTGAAAAAGCCCTCGTTAAAAATAACGAGGTGCTTATCGCAATGAAAAGCATGGAACAGCTGGATTTGAATTATAAGCAGGCAAAATTAGCATTGCTTCCAACACTTGATTTTGATGCAGGAGCAAGTAGAACTTATCAGTCTAAAAACTCGCTGAACGGTTCCTTAAGTGCCCAATTTACGAGTAAAGATTATTTGGATGATTACAGTGCCAATCTTCGTATGTCCTGGGAAGTTGATATTTGGGGAAAAGCAGCAATGCAAAAAAGAGACGCAAAAGCAACTTATTTTGCTCAGAAAGAAAATCTTTCGGCATTAAAAACTAGAATAATTGTTCAGGTAGCACAAGCTTATTATAACCTTTTAGGATTAGACGAGCAGCTTAAAATTGCTCAGAAAAATATCGAATTGAGCGATAGCACTTTAAACATGATGAAGTTGCAATACACCGCAGGATCAATAAGTTCTCTGGCATTAAACCAAAGTGAAGCTCAGAAAAAAACAGCCGAATTATTGGTTCCTTTAGCAAAAGCGAATATCGCAGTTCAGGAAAATGCGTTACAGATTTTATGCGGAGAATATCCAAATACTGTAGCACGTGCAGGAAACTTAAATGCATCAGAATTTGCGGTTGAGGTTCCAGTTGGAATTCCGGCTTCACTTTTAAGCAGAAGACCAGATATTAAAGCAAGTGAATATGCTGTAATGTCGGCTTATGCAAAAACAGGATTAGCAAAAGCTACGATGTACCCAACATTAAGTTTGAGTCCGTCGATTGGTGTGAATTCATTTGAGTTTGATACCTGGTTTAATTTTCCGGGATCTGTAACAAAATCGATTGCAGCAAATTTAGTACAGCCTATATTTAGAAAGAAAGAGTTAAGAACAGCCTATCAAGTTGCACTTTTAGAACAAGAAAAAGCAGCGATTCAATTTAAACAATCTTACATAACTGCGGTTGGTGAAGTAAATGATGCCTTGTCAAGACTAAAATATGCAGATGAGCGTATTATGCTTGTAACAGAAAAATCAGTTTCATTAGAAAAAGCAACTGCAGATGCAGGTCTTTTATACAAAAGCGGAATGGCGACTTATCTGGAAGTTATTGTAGCGCAAAATAGTTCTTTACAAAACGAACTTGATGTTGTGACTATAAAATTAGAAAAGCTAGATGCAGCAATAAATTTATACCGCGCCTTAGGCGGAGGAGTGCAATAAAAATAATATTCAAGAGTTCATCATCTTTAGATTAATTTGTAGAGGTGATGGATTTTTTTGTTAAATAGTACTCTAAAGAACAACTAGGATAATTCTGAGTATATTTATACAGAAGATTTTATTTTACAAATAAGAAAAGATTCTTATAAGAAGGAAATGTTTTAAATTTATGAGTTTAAAACATAACGACTTACATGAAAAATTAACATTGGAAGGCTTATTTAAATCCTCTAAGGTAAATTCAGGTCGAGACAATTTTTAGATATTTTTAATTTTGTAAATCGTTTAAATTTAATAAATCTAACACCTTTGGTGAAATTTTCAAATCGGATCGAAATTTAAAAACACCCTTTATGAAATGTCTCTTTAATTCTTTTGCATTGCGTATTGAAAACGGAGTGTTGAACGTAATGGCTTTATAAATTATTGCGTTTCTGGAGTTATCGAAATAATATACACAAATATCATGAGCCGCATCTTCTCCCACTGATAAAACGATATCATAATTTTTCAGATCGGGAGTTGGACATAAAGACTCAAAAGTTAGGGATTCAAGAACTATTTCATCTTTATAATGGTGCAAACCATTTTGATCCACTATTACTTTTGTAATTTTGTTTTTTTGGTGAATAATCATATCCTTTATTACAAAATACACCAAAAAAGATAAAAGAAGTACGGATAGTACTGCAGAAGAAATTTTAAATTTAGCAGATAGTTTAGATTCGATAATAATTAGCTCTAAGTAAATTATTCCTAAAACGGTACCTGAAAAAATAACTGTCCCTAACAACTTTACTATAAAAGTTGTTTTCTTCGATTCTAATGATTCTATTTTTGAAAATTCATTATTCTGAGAATCCATTTCTTGTTAGGCGTTAGAAATTAAACATTGCAGCTGTTGAAGCGAATTTAAGAAAGATAAATTTAAGTTCAACAATTAGTAAAAGCTGTAGGTTATGTTTAGAATGCGGTCCTCAAAATAGTGACTCATCTTAGCGGTATCTGATTTTCTTTGTATTGTGGTGAGAAAGCCTTTTTTATCATAAGTCATTACCAATTCACTTACTTTTTGCGCACTCCAGATATCTTCCATCAGTAACAGATTTTTATTCTTATTATAGGTGTATTTTTCGCTTCGGGGCTCAAAGCTGTTTGGAGTATCAGCCAGAGTTGAAAGAAATCCTTCTTTAAATTGGTATAGTTTAGAGGGAGTAGTTTTATCGGCACAGCCGTTATGAAGGAACAAAGCAACAGGGCGTTCGTTTAAATAATAATACGTTTTTTTCTGCTTACAAGTCTCTTGATTGTCATACTTCTTTAAAAAATCATAGTATTCCGTACACTCTTCGACTTCAAATTTATTTTCGGTATAATAGCGATAGTTCCATGAAGAAAAAGAGTTTTCCTCGATCATTTTATTGAGCAGGTTTTCATCTGGTAAAGTACCAAGTGTCACTATTTTATTTACTCCTGGATATGATTCTGCCAGCCAGGCACTATTTTGGGGTCTATTAGGCATTTCGGAATTCAATGAAAAAAAGCGTATTTTATCAATTCTGTTTTTTTCATCGTATTGGTAAGAACTGATTTTTACGACGCCATTATTATAATCAATGTTTGCTTTTTTATCGATCAACCCTTTTGGATTGTAGTAATTTCTTGTATAGAAAGTGGTGTCTGTTTTCTCTTTAGTGTGTCGTATGTTAGTTATACTCACTACTTGACCGTCCGGGTTAAAATCGTAAATATAATTGATCCCATTTTCGTTGTTATTTTTTACAACAATACTTTTTACTTTATGGTTCTTCATAAAAGAGGGATTGAAAGGAAAGACTGTTTTTGTAAAATAAATTTCTTCCTCAAAAGGAATGACACTGTAAAAAGGGATTATCTGTGCTTTACCATTAACTATGATACAGCAGATAAAAACGCTGGTTAAAAATGAAATAAGTCTGTATTTTGAGTATGACATTTTTTGTAAAATTCAATAATAGTAACTGTATTCAAAATCTTATTGTTAGCAAAAGTATTCTATATTTATTTAGCATTAATAGCCTGCCTATAAACTTAACTATATAAATTTTAATTACATAGAGGAAAAAAATATATTTTCGGATGTTTAGTATTTTCGAACCTAAGTTAGGGTATGATTAAAAATAAATAACTGTATTAGGCATCAGCGCTTTAAGTTTACCTATAGTTTCTTTATTCATAGGATTTCCAACTAAAATTAGCGTTTTAAGCTTTTTCATGTATTGAATTTCGTTGGGCAGATCTTTTAGTTTATTATTGGCTAAATTTACACTTACAACATTTTTTAATTTCATAATTTTTGGAGAAATCGAAGATATCGCATTATCACTCAAATTTAAGTATTCTATATTTTGAGATTGAAATAATGTCGAGGGAACTTCTACAATGCTGTTTTTTTGTAATTCAAGGTATTTTAATTTTTTTGGCAATTTCATTTCTCCTAAATCATTAATTTGATTCGAAGAGAGATTTAGATATTTTAAGTTTTTTATTTTATCCAAACGTTCTGAAACAGTACTTATCTGATTACTATGGAGGTTTATTTCTTCAAGAGAAGGGATGTCTAAAAGAGCTTCTGGAAAAACACTTAAATTATTTGATTCAAAACTCACCATGCGTAAGTTTTGAAGTTTTGAAATGTTTGAATTTATAGCGGTCAGACTGTTCAGGTTTATCGAAAAAGATTTTAGTTTTTTTAATTCACTTATTTCATCAGGAATAAATTTAATACTGTTTTTATTAACATTCAAAATTTCAAGTTGTTTTAGAGAAAATATTGCTTTATCCATTTTCTCTAAATGATTTCCCATTACATTTAAAAAAAAGAGAGAATCTATTTTTATAATATCCGGAGGAAGGTTGTATAATCCTTTATCTCTGAAGCTCATACTGTATACGGTTTTTTTACTCAAAAGCGCTGCATCAATATCTGTATAAGTGGGATATTTAACCGGGTCAATTTGTGCTTTAGCATTACAGACCGAAAAAATAATGACAATAAATAAAAGTAATTTTTTCATAAATATATAAAAGCTGCCAACATTTCTATTGGCAGCTAAAAAATAAAATTAAATGCTTATTTTTTTAGAAGTTTTACAGTTTTTTGAAAACCGTCAGCTTCTATATTTAAAATCAACATATTTGAATATTGAAGTTGTGTTGTCAAATCTAATTCCGTAACAGGATTTTGCAAAAAAGCTTTTTTGTAAACAATTTGCCCTAACATGTTGTAAGCGGTAACTTGCAGGTTGTTAAGGTTGCCAGAAGTAATCTGTACGATACCTGAAGTAGGATTAGGAGATAGTATAATCTCATTTTGATTGTGATCAATAACACCCAATGAATTATCTACACCTAAATTTTGCTTTAAAGCAATAACGATTGTAGCTGATTTTCCTCTGTAATCAATCGTATTTCCTGTAGCATCAACATCCTTATCAATACCTGAACCAGGATGTTGAATAGAGAAAAATCCGAATTTATGATCTGGTGTAAAAGTAAGACCTGTAGGCTCAGATCCAGCTGGCATAGAAGCAAAAAGTTTTACTTTTGGATTTGCCTGAGTATGATCTGGTGCTATTACCCAAATATAGTTTTTTCCACCATCCTGAAGAACCCAAAGATTTCCTAACTCATCAAAAGTTAAATTATCATTACCATCTCCCCAAGATTCCGTTTTAACTCCTTCTGTTGTATTTAAAGTATAAACTGTTGATCCTCCACCTACAAAAACTTCCACTTCTGATGCGGTCATTCCGTTATCTTTCATGCGATAAACTTTGTCTAACCCTTTTGCTGTAAAATATATTTTACCATCCAAAGGACTTATTTCAACATCTTCTATCCCGTTGAATTTCGTTCCACCTAAAGATTCCGCCAAAGAAGTCGTATTGTTTTGATCTGCTTGTGTTTTGTTAGGAACCTGAATCCAGGTTGCTGTTGTAGCTACTGGATTTCCATTTGTTATGCCTTGGTCTAATTTCAAAACATATAAATTTCCTGAAGAAAGGTTATTTGGAGTATCCATGGTATATTTGTATACCATGTGCGTTCCCCCATCTTCACCATAATAAGCTATAGTTCCGGCATTATTAACCACAACATTTTCGTGATTCATGATTCCCATTTGCCAAAGTTTTCCTTTTGTTCCATTAGCATTTTTAGAAGAAACCTGAGCTGTAACCGGATCAATTTCTACCAACCAGCCATAATCTTTATAACCATCACCATTTGTGTCATTGCCTGCTACAGATTCCTCTGCAGTAACGATAGTTCCCCAAGGTGTAACTCCTCCGGAACAGTTTCTGATCGTTTGCACCAAACTCGCTGATGAAAAATCTACTGCTCTTGATTTTGTTAATTGCCAAAGTTTTGTTGTTGCATTGTAATTAATTTCTGCCATTGTAACTCCACCCGGATTTGTTTCGTGGTTTATCGAAAGATAGCCATCTGTACTGCTAGATACACCACTTGTTTTTTTAGCTACATAACCAGTAAAGTCATTTAGGCCTCCCACAAATCCTCCACCTTGAGTGTAATTGTCCCCTTCTTTAAGAATCAATTGGTATTTGTGCTGTTTAGGAATAATTAATTTAGGCGTTTGTACTGTAGGCACAATAGAGGTAAAACAGCTAATATGATTTCCGTCGTTGCAAGAGGTGTCCGGAGGTATAACTACTGGTGGAACTGCTTTTTTAAGATAGGCATCCATTCTTAAATCAGAACTGCTAGCACTTCTGTTATGCAGTTCAATCGAAATTCTGTTAACCCCTTGTACAAAATTAGCTTTTGGAATAGAGAAAATATTATAAATGCTTTCATTTGCTCCATCGACTGTTGTAGTTGAAAAAGTATCGTACAGAATTGCGCCTGCTGGCATATTATCTCTTACTACTTCAACAGCATTCAAATAGACAATAATTCCGTCATCTCTCATGACTCCGAGCTCCATAGTGGCACTCAAATCTGATAAACTAACGGTAAAATCTTTAGTGAAATAAGCTGCATTTAAAGGTTTTGCGATCGTAGTTGTCACAGGATCCCCATAACCTAATGGCCCATTTCCTAATTTCCAGGCTGAAATATCAAAACCGGGATTTTTCCATTGGTCAGCTAACTGTACACCATTGTCATTAAAACGCCATGGTGATTCTTTTTCAAAACCATTATCAGGAACTGTTTTAAGGTAGGCATCTACTCTTAAATCAGAACTGCTTACTCCTCTGTTGTGTAGTTCAATCGAAATTCTGTTAACCCCCTGTACGAACTTTGATTTTGGAATGGAGAAAATATTATAAATACTTTCATTCGCTCCATCTACTGTTGTACTTGAAAGTGTATTATAGTCAATGGTACCTGCAGGCATATTATCTCTTACTACCTCGACACCATTTAAAAAGACAATAATTCCGTCATCTCTCATTACTCCGAGCTCCATAGTGGCACTCAAATCGGATAAATTAACGGTAAAATCTTTAGTGAAATAAGCTGCATTTAAAGGCTTTGTGATCGTAGTTGTCACAGGATCCCCATATCCTAATGGTCCATTTCCTGATTTCCAGGCCGAAATATCAAAATCGGTATTCTTCCATTGATCGGCTAACTGTACACCTTTGTCATCATAGCTCCATGATGAACCTTTATCAAAAACTGTAGTCTGAGCCTGAATTACCGAATTTGTTATTAATAGAAGAGCTGTAATTGAAAGTAATTTTTTTTTCACGGTCTAGTATGTTTTGTTATACTATGCGAAGTTATTTTTCTGTTCCGAGCTTTGTATTACGCTTACTTTAAATAAACACATAAATAAGTTAGCAAATCTTAAGGTTAATGTTAACAGATTAATGTTAAGTTAGTATTGTGCTTTACTCGTATCAGTCAGGGAGTTAATAAAAGCGACAAGTTGTTTTATTTCTTTTTCGTCAAGATTAAGTTTATTAGGAGACAAGGTCTGATTTTTAATTTCTAATCCCATTCCTTCGGCACCGCCTTCATTATAAAAGGCAATCACTTCTTCTAAAGTTGAAAAGGCTCCATTATGAAAATAGGGTTTTGTAAGAGCAGCATTTCTTACTGTCATTGTTTTAAAAGAATTTTCGTAAATCCATGAACTCTCTTTTTTTACATTGCTGTTTATTCTGCCTTTATCAGTGTCTATTTCAATTGGCAGAAATTGCAATGGATTCTTGGTTACCCCCAGAACTTCTGATTCATTTTCATTATAAAACGGAGGAACTAATCCTGAAAAATTAGGGGCAAAATGACAGGTTGCGCAGGCCGCTTTTCCCATAAAAAGATTAAAACCTTTTTTTGCATCTTTAGAAATTTCTTTTTCATTTCTCATAAACTTATCAAAATCACTATTGAAAGAATACAGTGATGCGACGTAGGAACTCAGGGCTTTTGAGAAATTTTGTTTGTCGATGCTACCATTTTTAAAGGCCTTTTTGAAAGCTTTTTTATATTCAGGATTTATCTTTAGCTTTTTGATGATACTTTGGTAGCTGGTATTAAACTCTTGTTCATTGTAAATTACATGTTCAACTTGTTGTTCCAAATAGTAAGCACGCATATCATAAAAGAATCTTTTGGCAAAAACAGCATTATATAACGATGGAGAATTTCTTAAAACTGTTTTGCCTTCGACATTGCTTAATGACTTTGCTTTTAAATCGGTAAAAGCATTTTCGGGTAAATGACAGGAAGCACAGCTCATTTTTGTATTGTTACTTAAGCTTTCATCAAAGAAAATCTCTTTACCTAAAGATCTTAAATTGGCATTATCTTCAGATGGTTTTAAGAGCATATAAAAATAGGGATTCAGAAAATCATCACTGAAGAAATTTTTATTATTGATATTCCAACCCGAGATTTCTTTTAAATCATCTGGAGAATTATCCCAATTACCTAATTCTTCATACAAAGGCTGAAGGTAAGTTTTATAAAATTCTATTCGGTCAAAAGTTTCAAAATTGGTGCTTTTAGAAAGGTATTCAATACTAGCTACCAATATTTTTTCGGCTTTTTGAGTGTCTATCTTTTTAAAATAATCATCCTTTTTTATGTAGTTCTCAATTCCCCTCAAAGCATGAATGGATTCTTCAAAAACATTAAGTGATCCTGGTGTATCAAACCCCGTAATGCCCATGGTATAAATCCTGATAAGTTCGATACGCAATAGTAACGTTTTATTTTTTTCTTCCGATAAACCGTTTTTTACCGAACTTAGATAAAAATCATTATAACTATTATAAAGGAAATCGGATAGTTCAACTATTTTATCTTTTTGGATATTGGCTTCTTCCGAAAAGATAAGTTCATCTAACACCTGTAACCCTTCAGGAGGTAATGTATTTGCTGCTGTCCCTGTGCTTTCTATATGAAATAGTGGTGCGGCATTAATATTAGTTTTGGAAAATTCAGGGTAATGATACGCAATATAAAATTCTATTTCCTTATATGAATTTCTGGCTTTTTTTAACGACTCCTGTAAACCTTCTTTTGGAATTTTATTTTCTTGAAAAAGATGCGCATCCGATTTTAAAACTACTAATTGATCTTTGAAATTTTTTAATCCTTGACTAATTATAGCATTTGTAGTTGTGTATTCATTATCACTAGGGTTGAAAGACATTATTACAAAACCTATAAAAAGTACAATAAGAAACGAAAAAGATTTCATGTTTTTATTTGTAAAAGTAATTTCTTCAGATTATCCTAATTTTAAATTTGGATTAAATAATTAACCTCTTTTGGTTAAATAAAAAGTCAGCCCTCAAAGTACTTAATTTAGAATGTTATTTGTACAAAGGAAGCTCTAGGACATAAAAAGATATTAAATCTGCTATATCTATTGAAAAACGCTTACAACTAATATTTTTGATGGAATGATTGAGGATATTATATTTTTATAGATACTCCAATGCCGCGATTCTGCCACGGGGATTTTGAGTGGTTTTATAGAGATTGAAAAGCAGTATAAAATAAAAAAACCTGCGAATCCTAAGATTAGCAAGTTTTACCACTGTTAGTTTGGGTTTTTGAAAAGATTGTAAAAGTGACCTTTTAACTTCTTTTCCCCTTTTAGTAGGGAGAACAGGATCATCGTTTTATCAAATGGCATATACAAAACGGATTAGGTTTTAAAAGTTTTGAATCGGCTAGACGAACATTGGGTGGAATTGAAGTTGTGCATACGCTGAGGAAGAATCAGATGGTTAGACCAGAGATAAGTATGTTTAAATCATTTTGTAAATTGGCGGCCTAAATTTTAAATTACTTAAATTCTTATATTTGATTCTGACAGATGCGACATAACCTTAGAATAATATAGTATCAAATTTCATGAATGAGTTAGCAGGTTGTTGTTTAGAGTAATAATTTCGAATCAAACAGTATAATAAAAAAAACGACGCAGAATACCTTCCACGTCGTTCCATTCATTTCTATTTAATTGATTTAGATACCTTCCACCATCAAACGAGTGTCTGGTAAATTTTTCAATGGCTGTATTTTAACCTCTGGTTTTGCCATTCTCGAAATTGCATTTAATGCAGCTGCAATAGCGCCTTCTTGCCAACCAGGAAGGGAGGAAATTTGATCACCAACAATAAAAAAGTTAGCATTGCTCGCATTTTTTGTTTTCGGATCTATAATTCCAGATCCTTGTGCAATAGCGTTAAATTGTTTCGTTGAGTAGTTCGCATCTCCAACGGCTTGCCAGTATGCCCAGCCACCCTTGATATTTGGCATATTTTGCCAAGCTATGGCAACGCCTTCTTCCAAGCCTTCTGCAAATTTATTACCGAATTTACTGGCATCATTTCGTGCTTTGGTAAGTCGCTCATCAACGGGTAATTTTCCCCAATCGTGTGCTACTTTATCAAAATTATAAGCGCCTGTGAGCACGCCTTTTTCGTCTTGATACGCCGTAGATGGATACCAAATTTGTTGAATTTCATTGTCTGTCCAAGAGATTCCTCCAAAAATAGGTACAACTCCCACTTCGGATTTTTCAACTGCCATTGTCTTGAGATTTATTGGGCTTCCTTGCCATAAAGATCGATTTGCTTGCCAGCCCACTTTAGAGGTACAAGCTAAAAAACGCGGAACGTATCCGTCTTTTCGCGGTTTATAACCTGGAGCTTGTGTTGGTTCAAATTGTGCCACAAAAACGGCTTCTAATGCATCTTTAAATTCAGGTTCAAGTCCCGAATTTAGGAGATCAGAATCTAGAATGTTTTTCAAAAAAGGCATCGCAAGGTTGCAAACGCAATAATCAGCTTCGTAATAAATCGGTTCTTCTGTTCCAACTTGTCCAACCGAAATGATGTACTTCTCTTTAGTTGAGTCCCATTTTATTTTTTTTACAGGACTATTCAAAAGAATGTTTCCTCCCAAAGCTGCCACTTGTTGAGCAAAAGCGTGTTGCACCTGATCCATTCCTCCAACGGGTTGAAATAAAGTAGGTTGCCAAAGAAAATCTGTAGGTTGATAGAATTTTGTGCCTTCCCAAAATTTTGATTCGAGCAATTTATCAAAACTCAAAACATCGGCTACAATTCCAGCCGCAACACCAGGTAAAACTTCATATCCAGCGCGTGTTTTTCCATCCTCGAAGCCAGGTGATCCAGCCGTTGCGCTATAGGTTCCATCTACATCAAGCTCTCCGAAACTGATCATCAAACTTTGTAATTCTTCAACGCGTATATTAAGATTACTTTCACTAATTCCCACTTGTGAATTGCGAAGTAATTCTTCCGCATTTTTGTATACCATGTGCGCCAACCAGCCTCTTGTATTATGATCCAAACGACGGTAAACCATAGGTTCACCTCCAAAACTTTCGTCCTTTTGAACCAAATTAGATTCAGAGTTCATCACATATATTTCAACGTCTACCGAAAAACGTTTTAAGTAAGAAAGGAGTCGTTTGTGACTGCTTGGAATACGACCAGGACCTGCATTAAGGTAAGGTTCTGAGTCTCCCACCGGGCGTTTAAATCGAACAACTTGTGGTTTTCCAGGTTTTGAATCGAACAAATCACTGTTTGTATCTTCGATGAGTGTATCCCCTGTTCGTAAGCTCATGCAGCGTCCTCCCGTTTTATGAGATGCTTCCAGAATGGTTACTTTTGCACCAGACTCTTGAGCGAGTAGTTCATACGCGGTGGTAAGTCCCGCAACACCAGACCCGATGATTATAACCTCCTTTCCTTCTAGTTGATTTGGACTAAGTTTAATCGCTTGATTGGTAATCTTGTTTTGGATTTTTGTTGCTTCAGCCAATGCGGCGAATGCAATTGATCTCGGATTGTTTTCTAAAAATTCCTGACGACTTTTGTACTGTCCCATTTTGTATAAATTTTATGTTAAAAAATAAAAATTTTTGATTTCTATGGTATCCGTATTTTCTTTGGGTTAATCTCGAAAACGCTTTCTAACGCTAGATTTTATTTTCTGAAATGAAATTAATGATTGAAAATAAAAAAAATGAAAAAGATGTCGTTAATGAAGGTTTTTCTGTCGTGAATGGATGTTTTTTTGTTGTGAATAAAATTGATGAATACGAAAGGTCATTGCTATCCGAAGTCTATTATACTGCAGGCAGTATAATTTAAGCTTAGGTTTACATTAAGCTATCGGGATCTTTAAGAGATCATGAGAATGCGTGGAGTTCATGTTGATCATGCTACTATTCAGCGTTGGGTTTACACCTTTGTTTGAGGCAGATATGAAGAAGAGAAAAGACAGAGTGGGGCGAGTTGGAGAATTGGATGAGACCAATATCAAAGTAAAAGGCATCTGGTGTTATTTATATTAGGCTGTAGATAAATCTGGTAACACTGTCGACTTTCTTTTAACTAGAAGAAGGCAGAGAATGAGTGTGCAGTCTTTACAAGGCCGCCTTATCTTTTTGTAGTAAAAAAGTATCCTTTCCATCTAAGTTTTGCCGCAATTTTGCCACAGAACTTTTGAGTGTTTTTACAAAGATTGAAAACTGTCATAAATCAAAAAAAACCTGCGAATCTTAAGATTTGCAGGTTTTACTATGTTTTCTTAGGTCATAAAAAAAGTCCTGAAATGCTTCAGGACTTTTTTTAGTGGGGAGAGCAGGATTCGAACTATAAGCTAGAACCCCTTGTACTTCCTGCATTTTCAATTATTAAAAACCTTGTGTGCCACGATGTTGCCACGAAAATAAAACCGTCATTTTTTTTGATTTTTAAAAACGTGTAATCACTTGTTGTTTAAGTGTTTAAATTCTGTTTTGTTGATTTTTTTAATTCATTTTGATCAATAAAACAAAATTAATCTATTTTTGATAAAAATAACTGCTTTTTTGATAATTGTTAGTTTTTTTTAAGTTAGGTAATCGTAGGATTTTGAAGTTACTCTTTTGTGAATTGAATCTACTTGTATTCTATATCAAAATAATTCCAGTGCTACAGGGTATCAACACTGATATTAAGTTCTTGGGCCACATCAAGTACCTTTCCGCAGTGGATGCTCATCGAGGTGGTCAGTATCTTAAACCCCAATGTGTACTTTTTTCTAGTCTTTTTCAGAGCTATAAATTTAGGAAGTATTATTCTTTTTAACTTTCGAATTATAGCGTCAAATAAACAAGTTGTTAATCTTTTTTTTTAAACCGCCTTAGCTTTTTGTGGCAAAATTGGAGGCAACTCCAACGCTGGGTTTATAAGTTTATGCCTTTCATTGAGGCAGAGATGAAGAATAGAAAAGCCAGAGTGGGGAAGAGTTGGAGAATGGATGAGACGTATATTAAAGTAAAAGGAATTTGGTGTTATTTATATAGGGCAGTAGATAAATCAGGCAATACGGTTGACTTCCTTCTGACCAGAAAAAGACAAAGAATGAGCGCTCAGTCTTTTCTAATTAAAGCAATTATTAATAACTACCGGCCAAGAGTAATAAATATTGATAAAAGAGGTTCTAATACCGCAGCAATTAAAGTTTATAACAGGCGTTCTTTCTCAAAGATTAAAATTCGGCAGTGTAAATATCTCAACAATATTGCCGAACAGGACCATCGGTTCATCAAGTGGCGCATCCAAAACGGATTAGGTTTTAAAAGTTTTGAATCGGCCAAACGGACGTTAAGTGGAATTGAAGTAGCGCATATGCTTAGAAAGAATCAAATGGTTGGACCGGGGATATCGATGTTTAAATCATCCTGTAAATTGGCGGGTTAACTTATAAATTACTTAAATTTTTATATTTGATTCTGACAGATGCGACAGAACCTAATAAAGCGACATAAATGTTTTTTGACAGTAATTCAACAATATTTTTGGGATTATTGAGCGTATAAATGTCTTAAAATTACTTTTTCAGGAAGACTTTTGATGCAAAAAGGATGTCTTCCTTATCGTCGATGATTAAAATTGAAGCATTCTTTTTTTATATTTTTGTTCGGTTTTGGACAAAAGCTGTCCAAAAATGAACACTTTCAATTTTTTAGAAAAAATAAAAATGTAAAAATAAGGCAGTTGCAGTTTTTAAATTTTTGGCACGAAAATCACATTAAGATTAACAAATCGCCAAAGATGAGAATCATTATTGCTCGTAAAAGTAATAACAATAGAAAATTATCGATTATATTGTCATTATCTTAATTTCAATTTGTTTCTATTACATCAGCAATAAAAAATTTAAAAACAGTAACTCGTTGCGTGTAATTCGTATATAATATTTAACATATAGAAACATAGTTTTTTGTTTGTCTAAATAGAAGATTGAAAGAAACTTATTTCTAACACATAGATGCTATGTGTATTTAAAAAAGTGAAATGCTTGTTTTGAGTTTACAAAATCTATGTTTCTATGTGTTAATATAATTATGCCCAGCAAATTAAAAGTATCAATCTTAAAACAACAATTATGATCAACGTTACAAAACTATCAAAAATTTTTAAAAGTGAAGAAATAGAAACAAATGCATTGAGCGAAATTTCATTAAACATCAATCAGGGCGATTTTGTTTCGATTATGGGACCATCCGGAAGCGGAAAATCGACTTTGTTAAATATCATTGGTTTATTAGACAGTGCTTCTGGAGGAAGTTATCAATTGTTAGGTCAGGAAATGATTGGCACTAAAGAAAAAGCAAAATCAAAAGCCAGAAAAGAAAACATCGGTTTCATCTTTCAAAATTTTAATCTAATTGATGAATTATCGGTTTTTGATAATATCGAATTGCCTCTTATTTACAACGACGTTCCAGCATCTGAAAGAAAGAAAAAAGTAAACGAAATCGCCAATAAATTAGGCATTTCACATCGTTTGAAACATTATCCGCAACAACTTTCGGGAGGTCAGCAACAACGTGTGGCCGTGGCAAGAGCGTTAATCAATGATCCGAAAATTATTGTGGCCGACGAACCAACAGGAAATCTGGACAGTAAAAACAGAAATGAAGTAATGGAATTGCTAACAGATTTGCACGCCAACGGAGTGACAATATTGATGGTTACGCACTCTGATTACGATGCTTCTTTCTCCCAAAAAACCATTTTGATGAAAGACGGAGTTATTCTTTCAGAAAAAGTGAATAATAAAAATATCGATGTTTTTGCTGCCACTCTAAACAACTAAATAAATGGTTAGGGAATTTTGCATACGGAATTACAATTTCTCGTTATCCGTTTTATAGGATTTAGTGCTTTACTGTTTTTAACACTTTTAGTTGTACTAACTAGAGCGTATCAGGCAACAAAAGTGATGTTTTACAATGCCTAAAATTACGAATAACTGGAAAAAAATTATTGCTTTTCAAATTAACTTCAATTAAAATTATGATACTTAATTATATCAACATATTTATTTACCAATTAAAGCACAACAAGCTTTTCTCTTTCCTGAATATTCTCGGATTGTCCATAGGAATTGCTGGGCTAATTTTTGGACTGCTTTACTGGAACGACGAACAAAGTTACAATGTCTGGAACCCTGAAAAAAAGAATGTTTATCAGGTTTTGGTTCAACTAAGCGATACGCCCGCCGGGTCAGATTGCGCCTTATTCCTGAAACCGGCTTTAGACGAAGATCCAAATATCGAATCTACACTATATGCTGACAACTGGTATCAAAAGGATAAAATTATTTACAAGGGAAAAAAGGAATTTGTAGATAAAATTATCAATGTCGAACAAAATTTCTTTTCTTTTTTTCCTTTCAAAATTATTCAGGGCGATGCAATTTCAGCCATAAAAGATGATTCCAGCATTGCTATTTCAGATATTACGGCTGAAAGGATTTTTGGAAATGAAAACCCCATTGGAAAACAAATAAAATGTTTTGACCAGCTTTTTTCGGTTCGTGCCGTGTATCATATCCCCGGAAATTCTTCGATTGCGCCAAATGCCATCATCAATAAAATAAAGGAACTAACAACTTCGGGGAAGCCAAATCCGTTTATTTTAAAGTTATTATTAAAAGTAAAAGACCCGTCAAAAGTTGATCTTACAAGACAGAAGCTCGAAAGACTTTACAACCACGATTTTATTATGCTACTTTCCAAAGAAGCAGGTTTTACACCTGAAGTTATGGCTAAAAAAGTAGGCCATTTTACGGTTGTTCTTGAACCTTTGTCAAAAGCCAGATTACATTCGATAACAGATGGTTATCCTGAAACGCGGGGAAATTATCAGTTTTTAATGATCATGATGGGCTTGTCTTTTTTAATTCTCATTTTGTCGATTGTTAATTACATCAATCTCGCAACTGCAACTGCCGTAAAGCGGGCGAAAGAAGTTGGAGTACGTAAAATTTCGGGTGCATCAAAAGGAGATATTGTTAGTCAGTTTCTTTTTGAAACGTTTTTAACCACGAGTTTATCTATTTTACTGGCCTTAGTAATTGTAGAACTAACTTTGCCATATTACAACAACTTTTTAAACAAAAACCTTGTACTTCTTGCCAGCCAGTTTTGCATACAATTGATATTGATTTTTATCATTACAATTTTGACTGCAGGATTATTTCCAGCCATTTATATATCCAATTTCGAAACTTTTAAAGTTTTGAAAGGAAATTACGGAAGAAGCAAAAAAGGTATCTGGCTGCGCAACGGAATGCTTATTTTTCAGTTTGCCATTGCAGCCTTTTTTATTAATGGCTCCAGTATCGTCTACCAGCAAATTAAATTTTTACAAAATAAAGATCTAGGTTTTAAAGGTGATCAGGTAATTTCAGTTTCTTTAAATTTTCCATCAATTGATTACCATGGAGAAAATGCAACCCAAAAGATTTACAACAAATACAACATCATAAAACAGCGGCTCAGTACAATTAAAGGCGTTGAACAAATATCCACTGGCCTTATTGCGTTTGACGGTTCAGACAATTCTGTATCGGGGGTTTTATACAATAATGAACTTTTTAAAGAACGTATTATTCCTTTAGATTTTGGCATGTTTGAAATGTTGAACATCAAAATAATTAAGGGCAGAAATTTTGATAGAAAACTGGCTTCAGACACTATAAATTCTGTGATCATAAACGAAAGCGCATTAAAATTAATGAATCTTAAAGATCCTATTGGCAAGGAACTTATAATTCGAGATCAAAAAATAAAAATAATTGGTGTTATACAGGATTTCAACTTATTAAGCCCTGAATTAAAAGTGCCGCCAATTGCTTTTTATAATATCAAAATGTTTGGTATGACACAGAACATTAACAAAGTTTATGTAAAACTAAAACGGGACGATCTGGAAAATACGATTGCCAATATCGAAAAATTGTGGTCGAAAGTCGATACCGAATATCCCTTTCAATATGATTTTGTTGATAAAGAATACGCGAGAACCTATGAATCGTATGTGAAGCAAAAAAACTTGTTTTCACTGCTTAACATTGTAGTAATTCTAATTGCGCTTTTTGGTTTGTTCGCACTGGCTTCTTACTCCATACAAAGACGAATGAAAGAAATCGCAATCAGAAAAACACTCGGCGCTGAAACGAATGTTTTACTAAAAGAATTATCCAAACAATATATTTTGTATTGCATCATTGGCTTTATAATAGCCTTGTTTCCGGTTTATTATTTACTGAACAAATGGCTGGAGAATTTTGCTTTTAGAATTGATATCAGCATCATTCCGTTTGTTCTAGGGTTTATTGTTTTATTGGTTTTGACTTTAATAATTGTTCTTTCAAGAGCTTATTCAGCTACAAAAACTGATGTTTTGCCGTATTTAAAATATGAATAAGAAAATCTTGTAAAGTAAAAAAACTCCATTAGAAATAATGGAGTTTTTTTATGTATTAAAAGTTGGATATGCTAACGAAAATTGGAGACGAAGTTAAGAGTATAATTTTGCATCCTTATTTATTTTTGTAAAATCTCATTTTTTGAATAGTTGATGGTTTTTAAAAACTCAGAGGACTAATTTAAAACATTTTTTAGATAAAATTTTGTTTCGTGGTAGCCCTAACGGGACAATTTTCGAACCATTTTGTGGGTGATTTGAACAATCTATCTGTTGTAGATTATTAAATAGATAAGGTACTAGATAAAAAAATCTCAATAATAAAATCTGCTAAAAAAAAAACAAGTAACTTTTTCAAGTTAACAAATTCACGTAAAGATGAATTATGATTTGGGATTTAATTAGTTTTTTATTTTTATATTGTAAATTACTTAACTAAAATGTTTAAATGCGGAAAACCCTAAAGATTGTATCGAATTAATTTCTATTTAGTAAAAGAATAATTCTGATTTGTCATAAGAAATATTACGTCTAACGTTTATTAATAATAAGTCCGTTTTATGAACTGATATAACAAGTTTCTTAAATCTCATTGAACTTTTCTTATACATACGTTTCTATGCGGGGAAGTGATAATTTTAAAGATCATAATATACTTGAGAATTAAAATAAAGCAATATTGTATCTAAAGAAAAAAGGGCTAACAATTATTTTGCAGTAGTAGTTACAATTATGGATTTAGAATAGACGTCTGGGGCATTTAGATTTTCAGGATTTTTTCTAGTATTTAAACTATATTTTGTTTTTTCCACAACTCAAAGTATTTTTCTCTTTTTCCTAACAAATCATCGTGACTGCCGGATTCTATAATTTCTCCGTTTTGCATAACCATAATTTTATCAGCATTTGCAATTGTACTTAGTCTATGAGCTATAATAATAATGGTTTTACCTTGTTTTTTGAAGTTATCTATGGTTTGTTTTACAATCATTTCAGAACTTGTATCCAATGAAGATGTTGCTTCATCCATCAGTAAGATTTCAGGGTTTTTATATAATGCTCTTGCAATTGCAAGTCTTTGCTTTTGGCCACCTGATAACATCGCCCCATTTTCTCCAATTCGGGTTTCAAAACCATTTGGCAGCTTTTCTACAAACTCTGTAATTCTTAGCTGTTTTGACAAATCTAAAATTCTTTGAATATTAGGAAATGATTCACCTAAAGCAATATTTTCAATAATATTACCGGAAAACAAATTGAGTTGTTGGGGAATTACACCTACTATGTTTCTTAAACTTTGGTAGTGAACAAAATTTGTATCATATTCTCCGATAGATATCTTCCCGTCTTTAATTGGATATAAATTTTGCAGCAATGAAATTAAAGTTGTTTTTCCGCTGCCACTTTCTCCTACGATCGCTGTTGTTTCATTCTTTTTGAATATTGCATTGAAGTTCTTAAAAACTTCAAGACGTGATCCATATCTAAAAGAGACATTTTTGAATTTTATATCGCCTAAATTCTCTTTCTTCAATTCAATTTTATTTTCTGTTTGTTCTCTTTCTAAATCCATAATTTCAAAAAGCCTGTCTGCAGCAATTAATGCGTTTTGTGCCGTTTTATTCATACTTATTAAGGAGGCAACCGGTGAAGTAAAGTAACCAATTAAAGCATAAAAGGAAAACAATTCTCCCGGGGTAATTGCTCTGTCGATTACATACCCGGATCCAAACCACATTAAAACTACCGTAAATCCAGAAGCTAAAAACTGTGTAGAAGTGCTTGCAAAGATTCCATTTAAGCCGGATTTATAAGTACTAAACAATAATTTTACAAATTTGTTTTCCGTTTTTAGATTTGAAAATTCTTCGATTCCAAATTCTTTCACCGTTCTGATATGTGTAATACTTTCGACCAATTGAGTTTGCAGTTCAGCTGCATTCTCCATGATATTTCGCTCTACTTTTTTATTAAATTTATTTAAGACAAAATAAATTATGACATAAAATGGAATAACAAGAAGAATAACCAAAGCAAGTTTCCAATAATAGGTAAACATTAATACAAACGAGAAAATAACAATAAAAACATTCACGATCATTTCGATCGCAACTTCATTTATAAACGAACGTATTTTTACGGCATCATTGATTCGTGAAGTAATTTCGCCTATCTGCATGGTATCAAAAAAGCGCTGTGGCAAATGTAATAAGTGTTTGTAGTACCCCAGGATTAATTTAGCATCGATTAATTGCCCGGTTTTCATCACAAAAATGCTTTTTTTGGAACCTATATAAGCCTGAAGCAAAATAATAGTGATCATAGAAAAGCTTAACAAATTGAGAAGTCTTCGATTACCATCGACCAAAACATAGTCTGTGATCTTTTGTATGTAAACAGACATTGCCAATCCTAAAACGGTGAACAATATTGCACCAACCAAAGCTTGAATTAAAATTGTTTTGTGTGGTTGAATTAAATTCCAAAATCGCTTTAGGGGAGCCTTTTTTTCATTTAGTGTTTTAAAATCATCATTTGTTGCAAAGAGAATCAATACTCCTGTCCATGTTTTCTGAAACTCTTCATGGCTATAGATTACCATTTTTCCAGGGCCCGGATCCATGACCGTAATTTTAGATTTCTCTACTTTATAAATTACCACATAGTGGTGCAACTGTTCCTTTGTAACAATATGAGCAATTGCCGGAAGCGGAATTTTATCTAAAGCATCTAAACCTCCTTTTACTCCTTTGGCAGTAAAGCCCATTTTTTCAGCACCTTCAATAATACCCAGAACATTTGTGCCACGTTTATCGGTATTGGCAAATTGGCGTATTCTGGTTATAGGCAGATTAACTTTAAAATGATTTCCGATAGAAGCCAGACAAGCAGCACCACAATCTTTAACATCATGTTGTTTTATTTTTATTGAAGCCATTTTTATTTAAGATCTGATATTTGTTTCGGGTTTAACCAATCGTCTATTTTGTCAAATAGCAAATCGAATAAGCTTCTGCGGGTTATTATGTATCTTGTAGTTAAGGTCATTCCTTTTGAAATAGTAGTGGTATAGCCTGATTTTAATTGTAGAGTTCTTGAATCTAAGACGCAGCGTACTTTAAAAAAAACTTGTTCCCCTTGCATTGTTATATTGCGGTCAATATCGATTACTTTTCCTTCCAGCATGCCCCATTGGTTATAGTTGAAGGCATCTAGCTGAAATTTTACGGCTTGATTTTTCTTAATTAGGCCAATGTCATTTGGAGAAACATTAGATTCGACGATAAGATGATCTGCCGGTGAAATTGTTGCAATAGATTGTGAGGCATTTAAAAAAGAACCTTTCTGAATACCGGAGTAATTTTCTATTGTACCGGAAACAGGAGCTAAAACAACATAATTATTGGACTCTGCTCTTATTTTAGCAACCGTTCCATGGAGGTTTTTCAAACGATCTTCCAGATCTCTCTTTTGATTTTCCCAAGCTAATTTTTGCTGGCTTATAAAACTCTGTAAAGCCTGTTTTGCCAAGCGCAATTCGTACTCAAGTTTTTCAAAATCGGCCTTAGCAATAATCTCTTTGTCATATAGAATTTTATTGCGGTCATGATTTATTTGTGCCTGTGAAATTTTGCTTTGTAATTCATTTTTTCCTAACTGAAATTTTAATACGTCTTCTCGTGCTGCAGCTGTTGATAAATGATTGGTTTTATTTTGTAACAGATAGGAAACATCTTTTAGCAATGTCGAAACCGATTCTGACAATGTATCCTGAGTTTTTCGATCACTCTCCAGATTTTCCTTAGAAATTTTTAAGAGAGTATCCCCTTTTTTAACAAACGCATTATTTTTTAAGCCAATCCAATTAACCTTTCCGTTTATAATAGTTGAAATCGGAACATTATCCGTTTTACTGCGAATAATTCCACGACTTTGGCTGCTAATATCTACTTTGATAAAGGGCAATAGAATCAGAAAAATAACAATTGCCAAAACAATCACCAGGTAAATGGAGATATTTTTTGTTTTGTTTTTTGAGATTAGATTTTCGAGTGTGTTTATTGGATCTGAACTGAAGTTCATAAATTTATTTTAAGATATAACCAGTAACATACCCAATTAAATAAATAGATACTGCTATCAGAATGATAATCCTGATACGGTTTAATAATTTTAGATCGTGATTCATAGGTTTAGGAAAATTAGTTTAGTAAATAAAATAATGCCTCTCCGCAAGCCATACTGACTCGACTAAGTATAAATCGCCTTTTAAGGGAATTATAGTGTCACCTTATTACTTTTTATTCTTACTTTATCTGGCTAATGCTCTGCCAAAAATCTCTCCTTTATTAAATACATAGAGTAAAAACACCAAGGTGGCAAAAATTGTAACCAAAATATATAACTAGTTGATTTTTAAAAATTTAATACAGTTTTTATGTTTGATTTACACACTTCGCCTTTCAAGATTGCTTTCAATATATTGATCAAAGGATATAGAAAATTTTGTCTTTGTTTTCATTTTAATGTGTATAATAATATAAAGTATCCCCCAACGCTTTTCCCATAAAATAGCACATTACAATAAGTATTATGCTCACATAGACAATGGTCAAAATTTTTTTATATTTTGTGCCTAAAAAAACAGTTTCAATAATAGATGTTTTCTTTCTCATTTTGGTCATTTTAAACACACGGGAGAACCCCGTGTGTCTGGTTAATTTATTTGTTACGAGATCTGTTTTGAGATAATGTCGTTGTATGTTTAATTTCGTTCAATTTGAAATAACAAACGATTATTAACTTTTAATGTGTTGCATACCATAGTAAATCACCGGCAGCTTGACCTGCCGCATAAGCTGCTCCAACTAGAGCACAACAAGCCAGAACTGTTCCGAAGATGCCTCCTTCGATATTTTCTTTCTCTTCAAAAGTTAATTCTTTTACTTCTTTAATTTCTATTAACATAGCTTCTTTAATTAATGGTTATGACTTTGATATTGGTTATACATTCCTACAGCGAATGCAATTACAAGCGGATTCTGAAGAAGTAAGAAAAATCCCCCTTCTGTTTCTTGTGCTTCCTGAGCATTAAGCTCTACTAAATTCAGTTTTTCTAAATTCATAATTTACGTTTTAAAGTTTTTGATACATATGCAGATTGTTTTTTTTCCGCATTCCTTAGTTCTTTTTTAGATTCTTCAAATTTTGAATCATCGTATTGTAATGGCCAGTTACATTTAAGAAAATAATCTAATTCTTGCAGTGACGTCGAACTGTAAAAAATGTCTCACTTTCTTAAGCCAAAACTAGACAAAGCTCCTATTGCTCGCAAATGTTAGATATCGAAATTCAGGAATACCGACACGTAATTCCTGAATTCCAAGTGAATTTAAATGTAAATTATTGATTAGCAAGTGTTTGTTGGTTTTGTTTTTTTTGGGAATTTATACATAAAATTGTATAAAGTTATTCTATTTTTGTAAGAAATTAAATAATTATGATTTCCTATAAGCGCTATAGCATTGCACTTTTATTGCTCTTTACGATCTTACTATTCGCACAAAATTTAAAAAAAAATATAGTCAAGCTTTCTTATAAAGAACTTAAAGAATCTTTTTGGAGTAGTGAGGGAAATAAAAAAGAACAATTAAAATATGCTAATACCTATCTAAACAAAGCTAAAAACGAAAATAATCCGATTGAAAAAGCAAGAGGCGCCTATTTGATTTCATTGATCTCAACTAAAGAAGTTGCAATAAAATATTTGGATAGTGCCATTTTATGCAGCAAACATTTAAATGATCCAAAATATCCTGCTTATGCTTATTCTGGAAAAGCATATGTATTAAAAGATCAGTCAAAATATAAAGAGGCCATAGATAATTTCTTAATTGCAGAAAGCATTGCAAAAAAAAATAATCTTGATTTTTATTATGATGTAAAATATTCTATAGCAGTTTTAAGATCTGAAGAATTAGGTGAAATAAAAGAAGCATTAAAACTATACAAAGAATGCTTTAGTTATTATAAAGGAAAAGATGTGAAAGATCAAAAATATTCATACGCCTATCAGGATGTTTTATTTGGATTAGCAGATGCATATAAGGCTTTGCATCAATCGGACTCGGCAACTTACTATAATAATTTGGGATATATTGAATCAAAACTTACTAAAGATTACGAGTATAATGCTCTTTTTGTGTTAAATGAGGGAGCCAACCTGGTAGAAAAAAAAAAGTATAATACTGCTATAGATAGTATTAAGAAAGCTTTACCAAAAATGATTTTGTATAAAGATTCAGAAAATACTTTAGCCTCCTATTATTATTTAGGAAAAGCGTATGATGGACTAGGAAAAAAGAATAAGGCTGTTGAAAATTTTTTAAAAGTAGATTCTATCTATAATAAAACTAAAAGGATTACACCAGAGTTTACAAGTGGATATGTTTATTTGATTAATTACTATAAAAATAAAAAAGATAAAGAAAATCAATTAAAGTATCTTATTCAATACATGCATATTGATAGTGTTTTACAAAATAATTATAAAGAACTAACTAAAAAACTGCAGAAAGAATACGATACTCCCAATTTGATTTTACAAAAAGAAAACCTGATAAAATCACTCATCAACGATCAAAGCAAATCATATTGGAGTATTGGTTTATTGTCTCTATTGGTAATTATTGCAGTAAGTTTTGGTTTCTATCAGTATCGAATCAAAAAGAGACAGTTTTCTCAGTTCGAAAAATTAATGAACGAATCAATAAATAATGAGATAGAAGCTGTTGAAATAAATAAAAAAGAAGGTAAAATAGATAAATTCGGAGTAGAAAATATTGGTATTAACGAAGAATTAGTTGAACAAATATTAGAAAAATTGAACCATTTTGAAATAACGAAAGGCTACTTATTCTCAAACATTACCGTTCAGTCACTATCTGATACTTTTGAGACTAATAATAAATATGTTTCTAAAGTGGTTAATACCTATAAAGAAAAAACATTTGTACAATATATTAACGATCTAAGAATTGAACATGCTTTGCAGTCTTTAAAAGAAGATCATAAATTACAAAAATACACCATTCAGGCGCTGGCTATTGAGTTCGGTTTTAATAATGCTGAATCATTTTCGACTGCATTTTATAAAAAAACTGGCATTAAACCTGTTTATTTTATCAAACAATTAGAAGAATTAAGAAAAATATAACTCATTGATAATTAGTGTTAATTAATGAAATCAATATCGAAATTCAGGAATTTCTATAAATAGAGTCTTGGACAAGACATTAACTTGTCAGATAAAATTTATATTTGTTGAACAACATTTAAAAAGAACAACATGAAAATCAACACTACTAAAAAAGAAATCAAAAAGTTTGATTTAGAAAAAATGGAATTAGTAAAATTAAAAAATATGCATTTGATTATGGGTGGAGATATTGATCCAGATACAGGTACAGCAACTAGTCGTCGCTGTGAAGCAAAAAAGAAACAAGATTAACCCAACAATCGAATGAAAAGTTCATATATCATCTGTTTTATTTTTCTTGTATTATCTGGGTGTAAATCTTCAGAAAAAACTATCAATTTAAAAGTAGAAAAAGATTTAAGGGAGACTTGGTACACTAAAGATTATAAAATGGATAGTGTGCCTGGAATTTCATTAGATAAATGGTACAATCAAAATAAGAAGAATCCTAAAAATATAATTACCGTTGCTGTCATTGATACACAGATTGATAAGAATCATGAGGATTTGAAAGAAAAAATCTGGACAAATACAAAAGAAATACCAGACAATAACTTTGATGACGACCATAATGGTTACATAGATGATACACAGGGATGGAATTTTGCTGCAAAAAAAGACAGTTATATTGTTTGGGGAAATTTTGAATATGTCAGATTAATAAGAGAGTTTAAAAGCAAATTTGAGAATCAGACAGAAATCAGCATTTCAAAAGATGATTTATCTGACTATAAGGAATATTTACGTGCTAAAAAAAAGCTGGAAGAAGAACTGAGTTACTATAAAAACAGATTAAAATCTCTAGAATATAGCACTAATATTTTTCCTATTGCGAAAGACAGTTTAAAACACTATTTTCCTAAAGAAGACTATACATTCAATCAATTGGATAGTTTGTATAAAATTCATAAAATAAACGATAAAACTTTTCGTCAAAGAAGAGAAGATGATGATCGAGACATAGGAGCAATGATAGGTTTTTTAATATTTAGATTAGAATCATATGAAACAACCTTGCCTGATGTTGTTGAAAGTAGGATTCAAACGGACTCTATTGTACATAAAAATCTAAACATAAATTTTGACGAAAGAAATTTTATAGGAGACAATCCTAACATCTTAGAAAAAGGATATGGTAGTAAGAATATAAGCATCTCTAAAGCAGGGCATAGATCTTTTCAGGATCATAATACAAAAGTGTCCGGTATTATTGGAGCGAATAGAAATAATAATATTGGAATAAAAGGGATTGCTGAAAATGTGAAAATTATGCCACTTACGATTTCTTATTCCGGCGATGAACATGATAAAGATATTGCACAGGCAGTTTATTATGCGGTCGATAATGGAGCAAAAGTAATTAATATGTCTTTTATAAAGGAATTTTCGTTGAGACAAAAATGGGTTACTGAAGCTTTTAAATATGCTGAAAAACATAACGTTTTATTAGTTCATGCTGCTGGAAATGATAGCTTTGATGTTGATAGAAATCCTGCTTATCCAAGTGATGTTGTTTTTGATGGTACTCCTGAAATTTGTAATAACTTTATTAATGTAGGTTCTATAACAAACAAGATAAATGAGTATTTCGTTTCTAATTTTTCTAATTACGGAAAGCATAATGTTGACTTGTTTGCCCCAGGAGGTGAAATTTATACCACCTCATCTGGCAATACTTATAAATTTGATTCGGGAACTTCATTGGCAGCTCCAATGGTTTCTGGAACAGCAGCACTGATATGGTCATATTATCCGGATCTTACTTCCTCTGAGGTAAAACAAATCATTATGAGTTCAGGTACTGCTTACGATATTGAAGTTATCATTCCAGGGACTGAGGATAAAAAAGTTCCCTTTTCAGAATTATCCAAATCAGGAAAGGTTTTAAATGTTTACAATGCTATGAAACTTGCTAAAAAAGCCAGTAGAAGAAAAAAATGATATCGAGTAGTAAGATTACCGCTTTTACAGACTATGTTTTAAGAGCTCCTTTATTACCATTATCTTTATATTTTGATACGCTCGAAAACTACTCGAGTGAAAAAGCAAAACAACTTTATCAAAAAGCTATAATTCGGGAAGCAATCAATTTAGCTTCTCCTGATTTAGTAAAACAACTAGATAAGTGGGTGAATATCGATTCTGGTTTATCTGATGATAAAGCAAAAAAATTAGAGATTACGTTTTTAAAATATTTAGCCAGAATGTCCTCTAGATGTACACCTTTTGGTCTCTTTTCAGGCTGTTCCATGGGGAGGATAGCAAATGAGACGAAAATCATTCTGGAGGGGTCTGACAAATTTGAGCGTTTTACCCAATTTGATATGCAATTTTGGATAGTGCTGCTCCAGGATATTGCCGGAAAAAAAGAGGTCAAGCCACATTTGAAATATTATCCGAATGACAGTATTTATAAAATTGGGGATTTTTATCGTTATATCGAATACAAAAATGTAAAAACAAAACGAGAACATAGTATTTCGGCTTTACGTAAATCGGCATTACTAAATAAACTTCTGGATGAAAGCAGAACCGGATTAACCAGCGAAGAAATGATTTTGCTTTTGGCAGATAATGAAAATGAAAAGTCGGAAGCCCATGAATTTATTTCCAAACTTATTGATTTTCAATTTTTGGTAAGTGAGCTGGATGCAGTAGTTACTGGGAATAATGAATGGGAGAGAGTTTTACCTGTTTTAAGTAAAATTCAGGGTTTTAAAATGGAATATGATATTCTGAAGCAAATAAAAACAATGCTCTCTAGTTTAGATCAGACTTTAATTCCTTCTAAAGCAAAATATGAGGGAATTAAGAATGAAATTAGGAGGTTGGGAGTTGCATTTGACGAAAAATTTCTTTTTCAGACAGATCTTAATAGTATTTCCCGTGAAAATTCCTTGGATAAAGCTATTCCTCAAAAAGTGATTGAGGCTCTTTACTTTTTAAATGGTATTCAAACCAAAAAAGTATTTACGAATCAGGAAAATTTTAAGAACGCATTTACTCAAAGATACGAGTCTAAAAAGATGCCGCTTACGATAGTTTTGGATACAGAAATTGGAATCGGGTATCTTCAAGATCAGGATATGAACGATGACAATGAAATTCTGGAGTTTCTTTTATTTGATTCTAAGGAAGAAAAAGGGGAAAATCAGTTTTGGACTTCTTACGATTTTGTCTTGCAAAAGAAAATGCAGGAATGTATGCTAGAATGCAGAAAAGTAGTGGCATTGACTAAAGAAGATTTTACTGATTTTGATACTGATTTAAGAGACATTCCAACTACATTTTCGGTAATGATTGAAGTTTTCGGAGAAGATGAAATTGCAATAGAATTTTCGGGGAATGTTAGTGCGGCTAAATTATTAGGTCGATTCTGTAATGGAAATCCCGCTATTCATAATTTAACTAAAGAAATTATTCAAAAAGAGGACGATTACTATTCGGGTAAAATGACAGCGGAAGTTGCTCATATTCCTGAATCAAGAACAGGAAATATATTGAGGCGGCCCGTTTTACGAAAGCATGAAATAAGCTATTTAGCAAAATCAGGTGTAGCTGAGGAGAATAATATTGATTTGAATGATTTGATGATTGCAGTTGAAAATGACACTATAATATTATACTCAAAAAAACGGGGTAAGGAAGTTATTCCTTGTTTATCAAATGCTCATAATTTTTCTAAAGATTCGTTGCCAATTTATCATTTTCTGTGTGACTTACAGGCGCAGCATTTAAAACCTGTCTATTCTTTTAGTTGGGGTGTGTTAGAAAGTCATTATAATTTTTTTCCAAGAGTAATGTATAGGGAAGTTATTTTATCGAAGGCTAAATGGATCGTAAAAAAGGAAGAAGTAGCGTTCTTTTCTAAAATGAATAACAAGCAGCTTAGTGAAGCATTCTTAAAGTGGAGATCCGATCGAAATATTCCCAGATATGTAAATTGGGTAAATTATGACCATACACTTTTATTAGATTTTGATACTGAAATAGGTGTGGAAATGTTTTTAAGATCAGTTAAAAACAGGGAAAAAAATATTTTGGAAGAATTTCTATTTACAAAAAAATCAATTGTACAAAATCAAAAGGGCGAAGATTTTTGCAATCAGTTTATATTATCATTTTACAAAGAATAAAACAAAATGCAAAGAGATTTTTGTCTGGGTAGTCAATGGTTGTACTATAAAATTTATACGGGAGTCAAAATGGCTGATCATATTTTATTAGAAAAATTGGAGCCTGTTATCTCACATTTGGAAGGAAAGAAAAAGATACAAAAATGGTTTTTCATTAGGTACAAAGATACTGAAGAACATATAAGACTGCGCTTTTTAGTAGATGACACCGATAATTTAGCTATAATTATAAATGCATTTCATGTCGTTTTTAAGGAACTTATGAATGAGAATCTCATTTGGAGGATACAGACAGATACCTATCAAAGAGAGATAGAAAGATATGGTAAAGAAACCATGTGTTTTTCTGAATTTCTTTTTTGGAAAGACAGTAAAATGGTTTTGCAATACCTGAATATTAAAACCTCTTTTTTAGAAAAAGAAACTCCTCTGTTTTTTAGTTTTTTTGCGATTGATTCTTTTTTGAATTCTTTTGAGTTGTCTACTTTTGAGAAATTGTCTTTGATGAACGAACTTCAACTTGCCTTTAAAAAAGAGTTTAAAATTGATAAAATGCAAAAAAAGAAGTTAGATAAAAAGTATCGGTCATTGTATCCGCAATTAGATTTTTTTTTAGGAACTTCGATTCAAAATATTTTTCCGGAGATCTTTTGTATTGTAGATGAAAAGTCAAACCAAATTAAAGAGACAGCTTTAAGAGTAATATCCAAGATTAAAATTCCGTTGAATGATTTTTTGGCCAGTCACATTCATATGATGGTGAATAGACAATATACTTCTAAGCAGCGCATGTACGAATTGGTAATTTACGACCATTTGCATAGGTACTATAAAACGCTAATTTTTAAAAATCAAGTGGAATCAAACTCTCAATGACCTAAGTTGAACCAATTATTAAAAATTGAGGATCTTTCAAAAAAAAAGTTTTTTGTCTTCAATAGTATGTCTGTAAAACTAACGAATCCAAGTGAATGCAAACATATCGAATAAGAGTTATTCATAAAGGTATAACCTATCTTTAGAGCAAGTCTAATTATTAATGAAAGAGCAATCTAAAATCTGAATTCAACAATCTGCAATCATAAAGATAGCGTAGTTCAACTGGATGGAATATCAGATTTGGGCTCTATAGGGTTAATTGTTCGAACCCATCCCCGGTCACATATAGTATTTATTAAAATATCGAAACGTCTGAGAGTACAGAATTGGAACCACTTATTAAAAGATTTAGAGATTTTGAATGAAATTTGACTTTCTAATTGGGGATTTATAAAAACTGTTGGTTAGAGTCAGGTTCTCGGTACCACTAAGCTCAAAAACTACTTAATAATGTAGTCTTTAATTCTGATAAGACTATCTTTGGGAACTCAATATTATACAAAGCTTTTACTTATTAGCCCTAACGGGACAATTTTCGAACCATTTTGTGGATGACTTAAAAAAAATAAATATTATTTTATATTGATTTCTATGTTTAAATTTGATCTTAGTAATTTATAATATTGAATCAGTGGAATAAAAGTCTGCTTATTTAGTTCTTATTTTATTCTCAGAAAGTAGAACTAATTAGAGTTTAAACAAGAATTAGCTTGACATAAAGTTTTATACTATTGAAATTACACTCATAAATGTACTAAAGGATTCAACAAATATAAGTTCGTTTGAATATTGTTAAGTAAATATCCTATTTTTGAAAACAAATAAACACTGACATTTGTCAGACATAGCAACCCACTTTAGGGTAGATAAGTCGGATTTTATCAGACATATATACAAGTTAGGCACAAGCTAAAACAACACGAACAGAAATGACACCGAAACAACAATTAGAATCAATTCTTTCAAACAAATACGAATCTGAAGACGGAGATTTGTATAAGATCGAATTGCTGGACGGAATGACCGACAGTGAAATAGAAAACCTGAAAAATCAGCTTCCAGATAACAACTTACCGGATGAAATCGAAGAATTATTAAGATTCAGCAAAGGTTTTGAGTTTTATGGACTTGAAGAAGTACGTTTCGATGCATTCGGTCATTTTGGATTTGAAGAAATGTTTCCAAAATCAATCCAACTTGCAGGAGATGGGTTTGGGAATTTTTGGATTTTAGATATTGACTCTAAGGGAAAATGGAATTCAGTTTATTATGTCTGTCACGACCCATCGGTCGTTGTAAAACACTCTGAAAATTTAACGGAGTTCATAAGACATGTTGACGAGTTCGGACAAAAAGGAAATCAATCCAACTTGGACATTATTCACGAAAAGACCGTAATGGATATTTGGAGTGAAAAAGTCGGAATAATGGAAAAAAATGAAAAGGATTATAACTTTGAAAACGGACAAGTTGAACTACCAGAAATGTTTTTAGTGGCGGACTTGACTAATCAACCTATAAAAACAGGATTTCCTTGGGGTAAATCAGGACCGAACACAAAAATCATAAGACCGAGTGATGAACCAATTTGGATAGTTGAGAAACGAGTGAAACAAGGTTTTCTATCAAGATTATTCGGTGGAAATAAATAAATAGCCAGTGCCTAACAGCCACCACAACGGATTTGGGCATTGGGCTTAATGGAAAGATGGTTTTGTATTTGGAATGATTTCGCAAATCCGAAGAATGGGCTTAATTTAGTCCCAAACCCGCTGTAGTGCCAGAACGTTATACGGTATTTTAGAAAAAACGCAGAAAATACAACGACCAAAAGGAATAACATAAATTGAAAGAAGAACACTTTTATTCAAATAAATTAACATCATTCTTACTCCTTTTAATATCTTCAATATTTGTTATTGCTGGAATATTATTAGGTGAAAAAATGATTGATTTCGAAGAAAAACTATTTAAAAGTGTAATTTTTATTTTCAGTTTTTTGTTGTTTTCGTTTGGAATTGTTTTGTCTTTTTTATTGTTGACAAGAAAAAAGCCTCTTTTAACTATTACAAATAGTCAAATAATAATTCATAAAGTTTTGACTCCATCTAAAACCATTCAAATTGACAACATAAAATCATTTCTCATCGTTAATACTCATCATCGAGGAATTAAGACAAATAGGCAAATATTTATTGAACTGAAAAGACCAACAGAAAAGTATACCAAAACTTGGTTTTATAAATTTCTCAATAAAATAAGTAAACCAATAGCTAACTCTCAATATTCTATACAAACCGATTTTTTAAATATTAAACAGCAGAAATTACTCGAACTATTAAATAAGAAGATAAAAAACGCCGTATAACAGCCGTTACACGAGATTTTGGCATTAGGTTAAATTTAAAGATTGTTTTGTACTTGGAAAATTGTGTTTAACCGAAAAACCTCGCATCTTAATCCCAAACCTCGTGTAGCGTCAGAACGTTGGCAGTAATACTATGAGAAAACTAAAAATAATATTTACATTAATAATTTCTTTTACAATTTTTAGTTGTGAAAAGAAAAATTCTAATTTAGAAATTGAGAAAGAAATTATAAACAATTTATTTGTGGAAATGGTTGATTCAATTCACAAAGACAGTATTTAGTTGGAATGAGATAATAATGAAAGTGAAGTAAAAGTTAAGGCAGTTTATCTCCTAACTTGGACTCCATTTTTTGTTTGCATATCCAAAATTACATTCAGTTTTTTTTTAATATCTAAATATAAGTAGTTTAGTTCTGGTGTTTTTGAAATCTATAAGGAAGAGAGTCTTAAATTTTGTATCAAAAAGTGATCAACTCCACACTTAAATATTTGCTGGATTACAGATTTTGAGTTATGAGTAAGAGGTTTATCTGGGTAAAATGAAATAAAGAAAACTCAATTAATATTTCAAATCAATAAAAAGATTTTTTGGCTTATAGTATTAGAAGAAAATTACTGTGTTAAAATTTTGATTTTTTGGTATTTAAATAAATATGAGAAGTAAAAAAGTGCTATTTTATTAAGTTAAATAGTGATGTTTATTATAAGTAAAACATTACGTAAAAATACCTGTTTCTTTTAGAAAGACTGGGGAATGTGGAAAGTCGTAAAGATATTATGAATTAGTCGTTTAGTTTTGGAGGTAAAATTTAATTGCCAAAATCTAAAGGCTACTTATGAAAAAACTCTACCTAATTCTGTTTCTTCTTGCTTCATCATTATTTACGTATTCCCAGGACATTCTCTGGGAAAGATCCTATGGTGGACAGCACGCCGATTATTTGTTTGACGCCCAACCCACGGCCGATTACGGTTTTATTTTAGCGGGGAGCTCCCTATCCAACAAAACCGGAAATAAAGACGACGACAATCATGGAGATCTGGATTACTGGATCTGGAAAATGAGTGAAAAAGGAGATCTGGTTTGGCAAAAAAGTATTGGTGGAAGTGGTTTTGATTTGCTTCAGAGTATTAAAAATACCAGAGACGGCGGATTTATCCTTGCAGGAACTTCTAGTTCAGGAAGAGGTTTTCAAAAAAACGAAGATTGCAAAGGAATCAGTGATTTTTGGGTTATTAAATTAGATGCTTCGGGTAGCGAGCAGTGGCAAAGAACTATTGGAGGTACAGGGAAGGACGAACTCTTATGTGCTTTTCAAACCAAAGACGGAGGTTATATGTTAGGAGGTTCATCAAGTTCAGATCCTTTGGGTAATATGCTTGCTGTATCGAACGGAATTTCGAAACCAACCACAAAAGCAGATTCGTTTAACAAATCAGAAAAAAGCCGCGGTAACATGGACTATTGGATTGTCAAACTGGACAAGCAAGGCGATGTCGAATGGCAAAAAACCTATGGAGGAAGTTATGCAGATGTATTAAGAAGCATGGAACAAACCTCAGACAACGGCTATATTCTGGCAGGTTATTCCAACTCTCCGGTTTCAGGTGATAAAACAGAGAACAATAAAGGAGTGGGAGATTTCTGGATCCTTAAAATAAACGATACCGGTGAAATTCAATGGCAAAATACTTATGGTGCCGAAGGAGACGATCAGCCTTATGTCATTCATCAAACAGCGGATGGCGGTTATATCGCGGGAGGAAATTCCAACAGTAAAAATGCTTTGACCACTATGGGTGGGATTGTAGGTAATGGAACCGACTACTGGATTTTGAAACTCGATAAAGACGGAGGTGTTTTATGGAGCAAAACTTATGATTTTGGAAAAACGGATATTCTGACCTCTCTGGTAGAAAATAAAGACCAAAGTTATCTCATTGGCGGTTATGCACAAAGTGAAAGCAGGCGCCCGCGTGAAGGGATCGTTGCTAAAGCACTTAACTCCATCAGCAAAGAAAAAGAAGGCATCAACGACTATATCGCTATGAAAATAGACGATAAAGGAGAAGAAATCTGGAATAAAACCGTAGGCAGTGCCGGAGAAGATATCCTCAGAAAGTTAATTGAGACCAGAGACGGAGGTTATCTAATGGCAGGAACTTCCAACTCGGCTGCATCAAGAGACAGAAATGGCAGCATTGGAGGCAATGATTTTTGGGTGGTGAAACTAAAAGACAAAACAAAGGTTGAAAAAGTAAAATCCAGTATCGAGGTCATTCCTAATCCTGCGTCAACTTATACCAATGTTATTATAGGCTATGATTTTAAAGAAGGTACCGCAACGTTGATTGATATTGCAGGACGTACCTTACTGGAGTTTGACATCAATAGCAGGACTGTACCGGTTAATCTAAGCGGATACCCCGAGGGAATCTATATCATAAAAGTCAGAACAGATGTTAAAACGGAGTCTGTTAAAGTGATTAAATCTGTCAGATAACACAGGTGCTTTTTAATTATTATATCAAGTTACAAATCAATATGAAATCAAATATACATTACTTTTTATTTTTCGTTTTGTTTTTTATTATTCAAAATGTGAAATCCCAAACTGACGATGGAGTAAAAAAATCTTATATTCCAAATATTAGTATTGCAACGCCACAAGTGGCCTCTATGAGTAAAGTAAACGAAATACCTGTAGATATTGCCACGGGAAGAATCAATTATACGATTCCAATATTCGAAATTAAAGAAGGTGAATTTACTATGCCTATTAATTTATCCTATAATTACTCAGGTCTTTTGGTAGATGAAACTCCCGGGTATGCAGGGGTGGGCTGGACTTTTAACATAGGTGGAGCTGTTATGCATATAATTAAGGGGTTAAATGACGAAGAGCATTTACTCGAAAGAAGTATGATGCACAACTATTTTAACAAACTGCCTCCTTATCAGGATGAAAATTTACCGGAATCAAAAGCCAGAATTTTAGACCTGTTTGAAAAGATAGCAGAAGGAAAAATAGATGGCAGACCCGACAAGTACTCTATTAATATTGGAAATATTAGCTGTAGTTTTTACTTAGACAAAGATGATAATCCTATTTTCATGAAGAATGAAAATTATAAATTGGTGAAAAACGGATCTTCGGGATTTACACTTACGGATGACAAAGGAATTAATTATATTTTCAGTTTACCTCAAATAAATAAGAATACCAGTTCAAGTAGTGAGGGGTATTCGTATAATTCTTCTTTTTTGATAAAGGAGATCAATTTTCCACATACCAGTAACAAAATTACATTCTATTACGCAGATCCAAACACGCTATACGATATTTATGACAGTTATACTTCTGCCAACACCATTATAAACTATTATAATAATTGGTCTACAACAAAAAGCAGGACAGAAACAAGTTCGTCGGTCACCAAACTTTCTAAAATTACAACCGATAATTATACTATCGAATTACAATACGATGATAACCCTACTGAGCTTGCGGTAGCTGTCGTCACTAAGTTAGAAATAAAAAACAAAGCCGGAATTGCGATTAAAACATATGATTTTAGCTATTCACAATGGTCGGGGAGAAGAAAAAACCTGTTAGATTTAAAATACAACGGACAGGTCATTAATAGCATGGAATATGATGAAAGTTTGGCTTATCCTAATTTTTCGGAAGGTGATTTGGCAAAAAAAGATTTATGGGGCTACTACAACTCCACTGGTTCACTACCCCTCAGTAATGCACCGGTTAATCCGTTGGATAATCCTGGTATTAAACCGAATTTTACAAGTACGCAGATTGGAAGCCTTAAAAAAATAACCTATCAGACGAAAGGATATTCTATTATTGAATACGAGCCAAATACAGTTTTTATGAATGTGGCTGATTATAATCTTCCATATTCTGATGAGAAAGGTGGAAATACATCAATATCAGCAACAACTACTAATATCGGTGGAACTCGGATAGATACTTTGGATATAGTTACTATTATTGGAGAGTTAAAAATTTACAACAAATTATCTAATGACCCTACAGTAAAAGGATGGGAAAATAGAACCTCTAGTGTTATTTTATACAAAGAAGGTGAAAGATTGAATCCAATTTTTGAAAGAAGCCAGCTCTGGACAAAAGATGGTCATTGGATGCCTGAGCAATCATCATTTATCAATCAAGCGTCAGTTAGTATAAATAGCCCTGGCAGGTATTTTTTAGAAGCAACATCAAGCGAAGGATCTATGGCACATGTTATCGCAACATACCAGCAGCCCACACCGCCTTCTAACCAAACTGTAGGAGGGATAAGAGTAAAACAAGTGAAAAACTGCGATTTTAATGGGGCCTGTATCATGACTACTTACAACTATTCGCAATCTGGCAAGAGCACCGGTATAATATTGCAAAAACCACAATTTTATTCGGGATCCTTTTTTACTGACAGAACAAACTGTTTGCCAGCTAATGATGATACAAGCTCTAGAACGTACTATTATAGCTATAACAGTATTTCTCCGCTGTCTAATTTTAGAGGAAGCCCGGTATTGTATAAAAAAGTAGAACAAATTGAAGGGAATCTTCTTGAAAATAACGGAAGAACGGTGTTTTTGTATTCGGGCGGAGGAGTTAATTTCCTGCACGATGAAGGATATAATATTGGCCAGTTAGATCAAAAAAATATTCTATCAAAAACCGGCGATACGATTCAAAAACAAAAAAACACCTATTTAAATAATGTGGAACGCAATAATCGCAGGTTTGTACTGGGCTTAGAATGCAAGCTTACCCGTACTACATTTAATATGTATGGTGGTTTTAATGCCCCACTAAATTGCTCACCAATATTGCCAAGACCATTAAGTGATTTCGTAACCGAAACATTTACACATGAATCTAAAAACTATTTTTTAGAAAAAGAAGACCATACAAGTTATTTCAATGGCAGAACATTAATTCAAAATACAGTCAATTCCTATGATTCGGAAACAGGAAATCTTAAAAATCAGGTTTCAACGAACTCTAACGGAGAAGACCTACGAACCCAATATTTTTATATTACAGATTCTGAAATGGCAAATGAGCCTTTTCGAAATGAATTGGTAGCGAAGAAAATGGTTGGTAAACCGATTAAGACTCAGAGTTTTAATGGTGAAAAAATATCAGAACAGAAAATAGAATATCGTAACGATGGTTCTACCTCTAATTTGTTACTGCCAAAATATGTTTATGCAAACAAAGGAGTACAGGACATAAATAATCTTAAGGATAAAAAAATTACCTACGACCAATACGATGAAAAGGGTAATGTTTTGCAATATACTGTTGAGGGAGGCTTACCAGTGGCGATAATCTGGGGGTATAACAAAACACAGCCTATTGCAAAAGTAGAAAACGCCAGCTATGATCAGATTTCAAGTTATGTTTCGAATCTGCAGAATCGATCTGATTTAGACGATGATAATTGTTTGACTGAGGATTGTAACGAGCAAATACTGAGAAATAACCTGAAAACTCTAAGGACTTCTTTTCCTCAATTTATGATTACTACTTACACCTATAATCCACTGCTTGGTGTAACAAGTGTAACAGATCCGAAAGGAGTACCTTCTTATTATGAATATGATGCCGTAGGCAGATTAAAATTTGTAAAGGACTATGAATTGAATGTACTTCAAAAATATTGTTACAACTATAAAGGTCAGCTGACCGATTGCAGTGATAATACTTCAACCAGCGAGTATATTTATAAAAGTGCTGCCAGAAGCGGCACGTTTACCAAAAAGAATTGTGCCGCAGGAGGAACAGGTCAAAGTGTGACTTATAATCAGGCGAGAGGGGCAGTTACCTCGACTATTTCGCAGGCAGATGCAGATAGTAAGGGACTTACTAAATTCAATACAGAAGGTCAGGTTTATGCCAATGCAAACGGAGCCTGTATCTTTTATAGTGCAGCAATAAGTAGATCTATTGCCAAAAATAATTGTGCTGTAGGAGGAACAGGCTCTAGTGTTTCTTACAGTCAGACTTATGGAGCAGAGCATTCTTTTTCTTCGCAGGCGGAAGCCGACAGTAAAGGATTATCTAAATTCAATACAGAAGGTCAGGTTTATGCCAATGCAAACGGAACCTGTATCTTTTATAGTGCAGCAATAAGTAGATCTATTGCCAAAAATAATTGTGCTGTAGGAGGAACAGGCTCTAGTGTTCCTTACAGTCAGGCTTATGGAGCAGAACATTCTTTTTCTTCACAGGCGGAAGCAGACAGTAAAGGATTATCTAAATTCAACACAGAAGGTCAGGCCTATGCCAATGCTAACGGAACCTGTACCTTTTATAGTGCGGCAATAAGCGGATCAATTGCTAAAAATAATTGCGCTGCAGGAGGAACAGGCTCTAGTGTTCCTTACAGTCAGGCTTATGGAGCAGAACATTCTTTTTCTTCACAGGCGGAAGCCGACAGTAAAGGATTATCTAAATTCAACACAGAAGGTCAGGCCTATGCCAATGCTAACGGAACCTGTACCTTTTATAGTGCGGCAATAAGCGGATCAATTGCTAAAAATAATTGCGCTGCAGGAGGAACAGGCTCTAGTGTTCCTTACAGTCAGGCTTATGGAGCAGAACATTCTTTTTCTTCACAGGCGGAAGCCGACAGTAAAGGATTATCTAAATTCAACACAGAAGGTCAGGCCTATGCCAATGCTAACGGAACCTGTACCTTTTACAGTGCGGCAATAAGCGGATCAATTACCAAAAATAATTGTGCTGTAGGAGGAACAGGTTCTAGTGTTCCTTACAGTCAGACTTATGGAGCAGAGCATTCTTTTTCTTCACAGGCAGAAGCCGACAGTAAAGGATTATCTAAATTCAACACAGAAGGTCAGGCTTATGCCAATGCTAATGGAACCTGTACCTTTTACAGTGCGGCAATAAGCGGATCTATTGCTAAGAATAATTGTGCTGCAGGAGGAACAGGCTCTAGTGTTCCTTATAGTCAGTCATATGGGGCGGAGTATTCTTTTTCTTCACAGGCTGATGCCGATAATAGAGGATTAACTAAATTTAATACAGAGGGGCAGGTTTATGCGAATGCTAATGGTTATTGCACTTTTTATAGTGTAGCAATAAGCAGATTAATTGCAAAGAATGATTGCACCGTGGGCGGAGAAGGCTCTAGTGTTCCTTATAGCCAGATCTATGGAGCTGAACGTTCCTTTTCTTCACAGGCGGAAGCCGACAGTAAGGGATTAGCTAAATTTAATACAGAGGGGCAGGTTTATGCCAATGCTAATGGTAAATGTACTTTTTATAGTATTGCTTACAGCGATACTTTTACAAATGATGAATGTGGATTAACTGGAACGGGGACGAACCATCTTTATACTCTGGCAGCCAGGGCAGAGAAATCAGAAGTTTCTCAGGGAGAAGCAAATTATAAAGCAGTCTTGAGATTTCTTGCAGAGGGTCAGATATATGCTAATACCGAAGGTAGTTGTGTTTTTAATAGTGCACCTTTAGGGGGGTATTTTTTAAAAAATAGCTGTCCTGCAGGAACAGTCAGCACATCTGGCCCTATTTATTTCGAGCAGAGCAGAGGGACTGTAACTTCTAAAATTTCGCAAGCGAATGCTGATGAACTTGCGGTTACCAAATTCAATACCGATGGACTGAATTATGCTAATGCAGTAGGGGAATGTTTTTACTACAGTGCTCCTATAAGTGGAAGCTTTACAAAGACCAATTGCCCACCCGGAGGGATTGGTTCCACTAATGTTTATTCTGTTGGATATGGGGCAGGAAAATCAAAAGTTTCTCAGGTAGAAGCAGATGCCCAGGCATTAGAACAGCTTAATTATTACGGAAAGGTACAGGCAGAATACGGAGGTACTTGTACTTATTTAAGTCAGAGAGTAGTTTACAAAATTTATAAAAATGATTATTGCCCTCCTGGAACTACTTTTCCATACGTCTATTATATTGTGGAGCAAGGAAAGTATGACTCGGAAATTTCACAGGTTGATGCTGATAATAAAGCATGGGCAGATGTTAGTGCTAATGCGCAGGCTTACGCTAATACTAATGGAATATGCCTTAGACACGGAGAGGTAGAGGAGTAAAATAAAGATTTTAGATATTAAATCATTTTTAAAAGAGATTCAGATGAAAAAAAACATACTAATTATAGCCCTTTTGTTATTAGCAAGTATAGATCTAAAAGCCCAGATTTTAAGCAATGATAACTTTGTGTACACCCTGACTCCGAAAAAACCGGTGAAGGCAGCAAACTTGCATTCGCTGACCAAAGACGAGATGAGTCAAAACGTGACCTATTTTGACGGATTAGGCCGTCCGATACAAACCATTGCTATTGGTCAGGGAGGAGGAGGACAGGATCTTATAACTCCTATAGAATATGACGGCTTTGGCCGACAAGCCAAAGAATACCTGCCTTATCCGGCTGTCAATGGAAGCAACAGTTATCCCAGAATTGACTCCAATACAGCTATAGGTATCGCAAAAGGCATTTATAGCGCTGCAAAATATGACAATACCCCAAATCCTTTCTCCGAAAAAGTATTTGAACCATCGCCTTTGAATCGCGTTCTCAAACAAGCCGCTCCGGGGGCTTCCTGGGAAATGGGTAAGGGCAATGAAATCAAAATCGATTACCAGACCAATACCACTGCCGATGCGGTAAAACAATACAAAGCCAACACCACTTGGGAAGCAGGTTTAGGACTGTATGATATTAGACTTACAGAGCTGGGAATTTATGCCGAAGGAAGACTGTACAAAACGGTAACTTACGACGAGAATTCGGGTGCAAATCCAAGCGAAAGTGCCGGTGCTACGGTAGAATTTAAAAACAAAGAAGGTCAGGTTATTCTAAAAAGAACCTACAATTCAGGAGACCCACACGATACTTACTATGTTTACGATATTTATGGCAACCTGACCTATGTATTGCCACCAAAAGTGACGGGTGTGGTTAACGATGAGGTTTTAAACGGTTTGTGTTACCAGTATAAATACGACTACCGCAATCGTTTGGTGGAGAAGAAACTGCCCGGAAAACAATGGGAGTTTATTGTGTATGACAATCTTGATCGTCCCGTAGCTACCGGACCGGTTTTCTCTCCTTTTGCAAATGAAACCACCGAAGGCTGGCTCATTACCAAATACGATGCTTTTGGCAGACCCATTTATACGGGTTGGAGCAGTCAGTCTTCAGGTTCGATCATTAGAAAGGCATTGCAGAATGCGCAGAATGTATCTAAAGTTTTATTTGAAAGCAAACAAACCTCAGGAACAATTGACGATATCCCGGTATACTACAGCAATACAATTGCTCCAACAAATTTTAAACTTTTAACCGTTACCTATTACGATAACTATGCTTTTCCCAATGCAGAAAGCCGGCTTACTACAATTGAGGGGCAGACTGTTTTAGAGAATGTCAAAGGTTTGGTTACCGGAAGCTGGGCAAGAGCTCTGACCACGGCATCAGCTACATTGGGAGAGACCACTACTACTTTTTACGATACCAGATCCCGAGCTGTGAGCAACCGAACTCAAAATCACTTAGGAGGATATACTCATATCAATAGTAGTTTAGATTTTACCGGAAAGTCGCTCTATACCATTACCAAACACAAACGTACTTCGGGAGACACAGAGTTAACCGTAAGAGAAGAATACACTTACTCGCCACAAGACCGCTTGCTGACCCATACCCATCAGGTTAATGGGGGAAAAGTTGAAGTTTTAGCAAATAATACTTATGATGATTTGGGGCAATTGAGTGCAAAAAATGTAGGGAACAGCGCAGGAGCTCCCTTGCAAAAAGTACAGTATAGTTATAACATCAGAGGCTGGCTCACCGGAATCAACAATGTTGAAAATTTGCAACAAAACTCTGATCCAATAGATTTATTTGCTTTTAAAATTAATTACGACAAGAAGCCGGGTAACTCACAGGTTCAGGCATTGTACAATGGAAATATTGCCGAAACTTCCTGGATTACAAATTCAGATGTTACAGGTGCAATTCGAACATATGGCTATCGGTACGATCAATTGAATCGATTGTTGGACGCAACCTATCAGACTCCAAATTTGACCAATAATAAGAATTATTTTGGTGAGAACATGGATTATGATAAAAACGGAAATATTACAAGATTACTACGACATAATATCGCTGGTACATCATTAGATCCTTATGTTGGTGATATGGATAATCTGGGATATTTTTATACTGCCAACTCCAATCAGTTAACAAAGGTCACAGATACCTCAAACCAACCACAGGGATTTAAAGACGATAGTAACGGATCTAATGACTTGGCAGATGATTATGCCTATGATTTAAATGGGAATTTAATAAAAGATACCAATAAAAACATCACTGAAATACAATACAATCATCTGAATTTACCTAAGAAAATTACATTTGGAACACCCGGGAGAATTGAGTATATTTACAACGCAGCGGGGCAAAAACTGGAGAAATTTGTAAAAGATAAAGATGGTGTTGTAACCCGTACCAATTATCTGGGAGGGTTTCAGTACAGGTATAGCGAAGGCCAAAGCATTCCGGTTGACCCAGTTGACCCAGTTGATCCGGGCGGGGAAGGTGGAGATCCAGATCCTCCTGTACCGGATGATCCACAGGATCCTAAAAACCCACCTATTCATGGTTATGAGCCTGTTCCTAATGACCCTCCGGCGGAGACCAGTCGTTTCAGTGCCTTTGCAGAACAATCGGTAAGTCAGGCTGCTCCATCGCGACCAACATTGGAGTTTTTCCCTACGGCAGAAGGGTATTATGATTATGTAGGTAAAAAGTATGTGTACCAATATAAGGATCATTTGGGTAATATCAGATTGAGTTATGCCAAAAATCCGGTGACTCAAGTTCTTGAAATTATTGAAGAGAATAATTATTATCCTTTTGGATTGAAACATAAGGGATATAATGATTATACAGAGAGTAATAATAAATATAAATACAACGGAAAAGAATTGCAAGACGAGCTGGGGCTTAACATGTATGACATGGAAGCCCGAAATTATATGCCAGATGTTGGTCGTTGGGGTAATATGGATGAGTTGTCTGAAAATTTTTATGTAAATTCACCTTATAATTTTTCAAATAATAATCCTGTAGTTTATTCTGATCCAACAGGACTAGCTCCAGAGAGTTCAAATTACATAGCATCTACTGTAGTAAATAGGAGAGGAGAAATTATTGATTACAAGGATGATGGTGATGATAATATATATTTAAATAAACGTGGTGGAGAAATAGTTGGTAAAGAACGTCTAGGTGTAAAGTATGAAGTGGGTAACAAAATCGTTCAGGCTGATTTAACTAATTATAATATTTTATTTTCTGACGGAATAGCAAATATGAAATACCTTAATAAACCAGCAGAACCAATTATGCTTGAACTTCCTTGGTATGTTGGTAATCCTTTAGCATCAGAATTTAGATGTACTCAAATTGGAAGCTTTTGGATGTGGTTTAAAACATATGTTAAAGGAGGCACAATTGAAATTCAAATAGGTACATTAATAAATGAAGCTCCTTCAGCAGGAAGTGCCATAAAGCTTTTAAAAACAATGGAAGCTGAAGCTAAAGCCTCAGGAGCTACAAAATTAATAATTGAAGGAAAGGGAGTAGTTGAAACAAAACTATTAAATGCTCAAGCTTGGGAAAGACTTGGCTATACTATTGAGAGGATTGAACAACACTCCGTAAGAATTTATAAAAATTTGTAAAATTATGTTAAGTATATCGGTAATAAAAGCTAAATTTAAGAGAAGTGGTTTAAATTTTAAATCAACTTTTATATTTGACGAAAATTCGCATCAAGTTAATCCAAAAGATTTGTTTGTTTTTCAAGCAAATGAAAAATGTATTATTTATTTTACTAGAGACAATAATTATAGCTGGTACCTAACAAACAAGAGGTTAATTATTCCTATTGAAAATAAATTTATTAGTTTATCAGATTTGACAAAAATTGATTTTCCAAATATTAAAAATAATCCATCATCAAAAATGGAAAATACTGAATTAACCTTGTTTACAAATTCTAATCAATTTAAATTGTTTTTAGAAGAAAATAGTTGGCACGTTTTTTACAATATCTTTAAATTTATCATCGATAAAAACAATTAATTATTTGGTAGTGTTACAGATTAGGTGTTTTTATAAAATAACGATGTAACGAACTGATAAAGAATATAAAATGGTAATGTTACAGATTAGGTGTTTTCAGAATATAACCACGTAACGAACTGAAAAAGAATATAAAATTTTAATTTTTGAATAGAAAGAGAGGCGACCAACCAGTCGTCTCTTTCTTTTTTTTATCTTTTAGTAAGCCTTAAGATGCTTTTACCTTTCAAATTAGGTCATGAAAATAAAATGTAATTCCCTATCTCTCTAAACGTTCTTACGGTTATCCTGATCCTCCTGTAGATGATACAGATCCTGTTCCAACAGAGAGTAGTCGTTTTAGTACGATGGCAAGTCAGGCTGCTCCATCGAAACCAATGTTACAATTTTTCCCAACGGCAGAAGGGTATTACGATAACATACATCAAAAATATGTCTACCAGTATAAAGATCATTTAGGAAATGTTCGGGTTAGTTATGCTAAAAACCTGGTTACCCAAGTTCTTGAAATTATTGAAGAAAATAATTATTATCCTTTTGGTTTAGAACACACGGGGTATAATGATTATGTAGCTAGTAAATAATAAGTTCAAGTATAATTCGAAAGAATTACAGGACGAGCTGGGGCTTAACATGTACGACTATGGAGCAAGAAATTATGACCCTGCAATTGGTCATTGGATAAATATTGATCCAATGGCAGAAATATCAAGGAGATTTTCACCTTATTGTTATGCAATGAATAATCCTGTTTTCTTTATTGACCCTGACGGGATGATTGTCGAGCCAGGGAGTCAAAAAGAATGGGATAAACAAAAACAAAAAGTAACAGACCAGAGAGATAAACTGCAAACGAAAGTTGATAAACTAACTGCTAAAGCTACAGATAAAGGATGGAGCGCTGAAAAATTGGCAGGGAAAATCGGGAACTTAAATGATAGAATAGGAAGCATAAATGGAAGTCTTGAAACTTTAGGAACGTTAGAGAAAAGTTCTCAATCTTATGCTCTTAAAACTGGTGCTGGTGAAGAAGGTGGTACTACTTATGATTCTACTACTGGCAACATTGTATTTAATTTTAGTTCAACAGCTAATTTCGTTCATGAAACAGCTCATGGCGGGCAATTTGAAAGCGGTGAAATGGGATTTAGTAAAACTAATGGTGGTGTTCTTGGTCAAGATGTTGGTGATGAGACGGCAGCTTATAAGGCTCAATTTGGATATGACCCTGCTTCAGTTTCAGGCTTAAACTCTTCTTCATCCGTTTCATCATTTAGTAGCATTACTCCAGCATGGGTTCAAGGAATTACTAAATCTGATGGAAGCAAAATTTATTCACAGGGTGGTTCAGCAATGACGGAGATTTTTCCTGTAAATATGAATACAAACAGAGATGGGCTTATAAGAGCTTATCCAAGCGCAACAAAGGTTTTGAGTGGCTTACAATCAACAACAACTCTTAAAGACGATAAAAACACTTTATACAAAAAATAATGAAAAAAATAGTTTTGTTAATATTTACAATATCATTTTTTTCTTGTGGTACAATTAAAACACAAGAGATTTTTGGTAATTATATGAAAAATGGTAAAGATTATTCCTATGCTCTGATTCTAAATAAAGATAATACGTTTTCTTTTTCGAAAAAATACTTTGAAGTAAACTCAAAATGCGAAGGAAAATGGAAAAATGTTACAAAAGATACAATTGCATTAATCTGCGATGAGGAACAATACCCTGCACAAATTTCAGCAGGGTATATGAATGAAAGAAGCCTAAAAATTATTATTTTAAGCAATTCTAAAGTCAAGATAGATAATGTTATTTTGAAAAAACTATAAATTGGGAGTGTTTCAGACTTAATGATACGCTGGTTTTGGCAACGATACATAGAAAAAAAGAGTTCGATATAAGAAATTCTCAATAAATATGAGGGTGTTAATATGGATTTAAAAGTAAAATGGATATGCAAACAAAAAGTAGAGAATAAGTTATAACAAATTAATTTATCTTTTACTGTTTTTTTGTTTGTACATTCAATATGGTGATTATAGCTAGACTTGTATGAGCTCAGGAATATTTATTGCTTTTCATTGTCAGATAAAATAAAGTCTTTTGCTGACAGTTCCCAATGACGATCAGCCTGTTGTATATTTTCAATTTTTCGTGATTGAATAAATTTGATAAATTCCTGGTTTAGTTCTCCTAGGCTCTCATGTGTAGCTGTAGTGAGTAATTTTACCCATTCATTTTCTATTGTTTCAGATTCGGGTTGTTTAATATTCCGTATGCTGTTATATTGCAAATTCCAGTGATATTGACCACCCAATTCCAATTCAAAATGACCACCTAATTCCGGAGCAAAATGACCACCTCCATTTTTGATTAAAAACTACTCTTTTTCATCTGTTAATTAGTATTCAAATATACTTAAAATATTACCCTTTGTTTATACCTCTTTTCTTTCTCATTGATTCTCCATGTAATTCGAGTCGATGGGATTGATGTATAAGCCTGTCCAAAATTGCGTCTGCTATAGTTTTTTCGCCAATTATATCATACCAACCTTGTACTGGGATTTGTGATGTCACAATTATAGAACCGTTATTATGCCTATCTTCAATGATCTCCAAAAGGGTAATTCGGTTGTGGCTATCTAATGCTTGGAGTCCAAAATCGTCAAGTATAATAACGTCTTGCCTTTCAATTTTGGCAAGCTCTCGCAGGTAAGAACCATCTGCTTTGGCCATTTTTAATTTAGCAAACAACTTCGAAGTATTAAAATAACTCACTTTAAAACCTTGTATACAGGCTTGATAACCCAATGCTGTACCTAAGTAACTTTTACCTACGCCAGTACTTCCTGTGATTAAGATGTTTTCGTTTTTTTCTACAAATTCACATTCTGCCAGACGCAGTACCGTGTTTCGGTCAAGATTACGTGATACATCAAAATTGACACTTTCAATATTTGATTTGTAATGGAATCGAGCATTCTTGATACTGCGCTCAATACGCCGATTGTGCCTTTCGTCCCACTCAGCATCAATAATCATCGATACGAACTGGTCGAGTGTGTAATGGTCTGTTTTTCCGCTTTCAATGGCTGTTTTAAAAGCATTAAACATGCCATAAAGCTTCATTTGTTTCATTTTTGTTACTGTAGATTCATTCATGTTTTCAAGATTTAATTTAGTTATAATAATGTTTTCCTCTTATGTTACCGTGATTCGGGAGTTCTTGCTCGGGTTCTTGTTCAAAATCAATATGGTCTAAGTTGTTTTCTAAAATATTCTGTATCGTTTTAAAATTGTATATTCTAAAATCGAGTGCCCGTTTACAGGCATTTATTAATCGCTGCTTACCAACCTTTTTTTCGAAGTTTAGTATTCCTAAACAACTTTTATAAGCCTGTTCAGGATGGTTTCTGCTTTCGATTATCTGCATAATATATTCTCCCACTGACTCATCAATACTACTTGCCCAATCAATAAATCGAGCAGCACTCCATTGGGCTACAAATTGATGTGTACTGGCTAAATGCTCTGGGATTGTGGTATAGACATAAGGTTTATAATTTCGTTCATGGACAGCTATTCGATTGTATTTATAATAGATCTCCACGGTTGATTTGGTATACAAGAGTTTCGCTTTTTTCTTTACATATTGATACGGAACACTGTAGTAATTTTTGTCTTGACTTAATTGGACATGCCCGTTTTGCATCACCGTTGCAAAGGATTGGTATTTGATTTCAAAGCGTTCTTGTGGTAGTGGGCGCAGTTTTTGTTTCTCATCCTCTAAAAACAATTCTTTTCGAGAGTAAGGACGTCCTGTGAGTTTTCGACTATTATGAGTGTCTAATAAATCCCATATCTGCTGGTTTAATTCTTCTAGGCTAAAGAATTTAGTTTCTTTTAGGGTTACATAAATTCTTCTGTACAATATCTTAACAGCTCCTTCAACTAATGACTTATCTCTTGGTTTATAAGCTCTGGCAGGTAAGATTGTAGTTTCGTAATGTTCTGCTAAATCAGCCAAGGTTTCATTAATTGTCGGTTCAAAACGACTGCTTTTTATTACTGCAGATTTTAAATTATCTGGAACAATTGCCGCAGGAGTACCTTCAAAAAAACGCATGGCATTTTCTACTGAAGTAACAAAATCCTCCTTCTGTTGGCTCATGGAAGCTTCAGCATAGGTGTATTGACTAGCTCCCAATATAGCTACAAAAAATTGTACTTCTTTGATTTCTCCAGTATCGTTATCAATAATGGAGAGTGTTTTTCCGGCATAATCTACATACATTTTATCACCTGCTTTGTGATTCATATGCATTACCGGATTGACTCGTTTACTCCATGTTTTGTAATGATGTGCAAATTGCGAACTCCTGTAACCATCAGGGTTTACGGAAATATATTGCTCCCACATATGTTGTACGGTAACGCCAACTTTTTTTAGTTCACGTTCCATTTTAGGAAAAAAATCATGAAGTATCCGCAATTTGGGACTAATTGATTCCACAGTAGTCTGTGAAAACAAAAGTTCTAGTTCTGCATCTGTTTTTTTATCAATTAATTCAAAGCTTAATCCGAGGACTTCAAATAAAGAAATATATTTCTTTACCGTATTCCTGGAAAGAGATAAATAGCTACTTATAAATAACTTACTCTTTCCATCACAATAGAATTTAATTACTTTTCTAATTTTACTCATGTCTGTTATTTTGTTTGCCATAATCCGTATTTTTTAACGAATGTATGGTTCTAACAACATGAAAAAGTCAGTAGTTTTTAATAATCAATTTACCCCAAAAATTAGGTGGTCAATTTGAATTGGAAAGTGGTGGTCAGTTTGCTCCGGAACTGGTGGTCAATTTACACTGGAAAGTAGTGGTCAATTTGACCGGTTTTTCCAGTAAAAGACAAAGTTTAAATGAAGTTTGTGATATTTTAACAACATATAAAAATGAGTTGCCACTCTGGATAAAATTAGCAACAACCGAAAATAGAAACGTCTTAAAATTATTAATAAGTAAAAGATTTAGAAAATTACAGATAATTGAAGAATGGCATATTTCTAATGAATACAAACCAATACTGAAATAAAAACGTCATACAGCAGCCACTACAACGGATTTGGGCAATAGGCTTAATGGAAAATTGGTTTTGTATTTGGGATGATTTGGCAAATCCGAAAATAGGGCTTAATTTAGTCCCAAACCCGCTGTAGTGCCAGAACGTTATGGGCTAGTTGTACCGAAATTACGCAGACGAAAACAATTAGAAAATAAAAGATTTAATACGTTAGAAATTCAGAAACTTGAAAGTTGGAATGTGTCAGCAGAAACTTAAAAATTGGAACTTAAGCGCAAAAACTTGAAAACAGAATAGCTAATCTTACGAATTACTAGCCGAAATTATCTAACACAAATTGAAACTTTAATATTAAAGAATGCAAAACAAACAACGACACGGATGCTTAACAGCTTGGTTGATTTATTTAATGATTTCATATTCAATAGTTTCACTAGGTTTATTCTACAAAATAGACAGTATAGCTCAAAGATTTCAATATATTAAATCAGAAAATTTGTTGCTGATTGTTGCTTCAATTGAAATTTTAAATGTTTTATTTATATTTATGCTTCTTAAATGGTTTAAACTCGGTTTTTGGGGATTATTATCTACAAGCACATTATTATTTATCATTCAAGTAATGAATACTAATAACATTCTCACGCCAATTCTCACAGTGACTGTAATGCTAATTATATATGGATTATTAAAACTTAAAAAAAGAAATGTTTCGGGTTGGGATAACCTAGAATAACAACCAGCCCATAACAGCCGTTTGGCAAGATTGCGAATTTTGTAGTGAATTCACGATTACGTTTCGTAAGAAATTTATCTTAACCGAAAGTACTAGGTTACGAAGTTCGCAACCTCGCCAAGCGCCAGAACGTTGTGAGCAATACCAGAAAACCTAACATATGAAGAAACTACTTAAGATTTTAATATGTTTTTTTACAATACTATTTTGTTCATGTGGAAAGTCATTTAACGAAAAGTCAATAATTTATGAAGGAAAGGGTGTTGATGATTATGAAATTAGAGTGTTGACACCATCACAAATTAAAGATGAAGGTAATAGTAACTATAAATTAATAGATCATCAAAAATATTCAACTGAAATCCATTATGAGCAAGAAGGGATTTCGTTTTATTATTTGAAAAGACAGCCTTCAAAAATATTATCTATTTCATTTAATAAAAACTTTAAAGGAAAGACATCAAGAGGATTCGATGTGAAAAAAATGGACGTAAATGATATGCTTAAAATTTATGGTAAACCAAGGTGGTATCAGTTTAATGATAGAAGAGTAGTTAGTGCACACTATGATAGTTTAGGCATTTATTTCAATGTGAAGGGTTTGGAAAATATGCCTGATGAATTTAATTTTTATTCACTAGATGATTTAATTGTCATAAATAAAATGCATGCATATTTTTCAAACAAATATAAAAATCAAACGATAGAAGAAATTAGTATTGGTATCCCAAATTCAGCATATTAAGTACTGCTCACAACAGCCACTACAGCGGATTTGGGCATTAGGCTTAATGGAAAAATGGTTTTGTGTTTGGGATGATTTGGCAAATCCGAATAATGGGCTTAATTTAGTCCCAAACCCGCTGTAGTGCCAGAACGTTATAGGCAATTGTAACGCACCAAAATTCAAAACAGAATATAACCGAATGATGATATTTTACGTATTTTTATTATTGACACTAAACTTTTTAGTATATAGTATAACTAAATGGTTAAAATTTGCCAAATATCAAATAATTTTCACTTTCCTTTTAATAATTATAAAAAAACTTATAGGAAGTATTGAGATTGAGCTAACTTCTTTGCTAGTAATATTTTTTTTAAGTATTGCAATACCTTTTTTTAGTTTCTGTTTTACGTTAATGAAAAACACAAAGAAGAAACTAAACAGAAATCTACAACTTAAAATAGTCAATTACTTAAAAGAAAATAATTATGTGTCACATATTACTATATTTATTACATTAATTCAGTTAGTTATTTTACTGACAGAAATTGTTTATTGAACCAAAGTAATAACAACTGCCTATAACAGCCACTACAACGGATTTGGGCATTTGGCTTAATTGAAAATTAGTCTTGTATTTGGAATATTTGGCAAATCCGAAGAATGGGCTTAATTTAGTCCCAAACCCGCTGTAGTGCCAGAACGCTATGCCTTCTTTTGAGAAACAGAATTGTTAAAATCCATTGAAATCAAATGAATAATTTAAATGAAATAGAAATAACGAATGGTTTAAGTTTTCCGAAAATCTATAAGGATTTTTATAAACTTTGCGAAAGTTCAACTCCAAAAGGAATGACTGGAACTGATTTATTCAATAAATACAAAGAATTGAATAAATGGGCGAAAGAATTATTGGATGAAGATAATGCTGAAAATTTTCTCAATGATGATGATTTTGTTTTTATGATGCATCAAGGGTATATGTTTTGGTATTTCAAAGCTAATGGGAATGAGAATCCTAACGTTTACTTTTATTATGGAGGACAAAAAACTCCTAAAGAAATATGTTCATTAGAATATTTTATACAAAATTATCCAAACATCTCAGAATAAAAAAACGATGCATAACAGCCACAACGAATTTGGACAATTGGCTTAGTGGAAAGTTGGTTTTGTATTTGGGATGATTTGCTTCGCCTGTTCGCTATCGCTCGGGTGGCAAATCCGAATAATGGGCTTAATTTAGTCCCAAACCCGCTGTCGTACCAGAACATTATAGGTTACCATAAAGAACATCAGTACAAAAAATAAACTATATAAAGACTACTTTATTCTATGATTAAATCAGCAGAAATATTAAAGCAACTTGATAAATGTGCCGAAGATTATACTTTTCCAATGTTAGACAATGGTTACGTATATCCAGCTGGCACAAAGCTTACAGCTTACAGAGATGATAAACGCTGGGTTATAATTATTGAAGTAATAGGTTTTAATTACCGTGGTGGTGGGCATAACGGTATTAGTAATTGCTTACATATTTTTGGAAACTGTTTGAATTATGAGCCAGGGACTCAAAACGAAAATTTCCTTTACTTGACAAAAGACGCTGAAAATTGCAATACATTTGACGAAGAAGAGGAATTTTACTTAAATCCAATATGTCCAACATTTCTATTGCGTAATGAAATAGTTCAACTTATTCATAACAAAGATGAATACAAAGCATCAGAAATTCTACTTGAGGATGAAGTTAAAATCAATGCATTCGAATTTCTTCGTTTACTCGATAAACTTTATCACGAAAAACTTGTTGCAACGGAACAAGAAATAAGAGAAAGAATTCCCAAAGACATTAAAAAAATAATTGAATTCCACGATTGGTACCATCCAGACGTCGCTAATAATGAATTGCCGAGTCAAAATGAAACCTTTAAACTAATTGCAAAAGTTTTAGAAACTGGTGTAATTAAAAATTACAAACCGACTAATAATTCAAATACACATTGGATCAATTGGCCAGAAGGAGGAACACTGTAAATAAAACTAAATACAAAAGATGGCAGCCTATCACAGCTGCTACAACGGATTTGGGCAATTGGCTTAATGGAAAAATGGTTTTGTGTTTGGGATGATTTGACAAATCCCAAGAAGGGGCTTAATTTAGTCCCAAACCCGCTGTCGTACCAAGACCTTATGCACAATCCCACTCTAAATAGCCTAACGGGATTCGAACCAATTTTCCTTGAAAACACTGATAGTTTGTATTTTTTTTGAAATTAAACAAGATTTTTCGAACCACAAAAAAGCCTGATAAATCTAAATCTATCAGGCTTTTAATTTTTACTAGTAGCCCTAACGGGACAATTTTCGAACCATTTTGTGGATGACTTAAAAAAAATAAATATTATTTTATATTGATTTCCATGTTTAAATTTGATCTTAGTAATTTATAATATTGAATCAGTGGAATAAAAGTCTGCTTATTTAGTTCTTATTTTATTCTCAGAAAGTAGAACTAATTAGAGTTTAAACAAGAATTAGCTTGACATAAAGTTTTATACTATTGAAATTACACTCATAAATGTACTAAAGGATTCAACAAATATAAGTTCGTTTGAATATTGTTAAGTAAATATCCTATTTTTGAAAACAAATAAACACTGACATTTGTCAGACATAGCAACCCACTTTAGGGTAGATAAGTCGGATTTTATCAGACATATATACAAGTTAGGCACAAGCTAAAACAACACGAACAGAAATGACACCGAAACAACAATTAGAATCAATTCTTTCAAACAAATACGAATCTGAAGACGGAGATTTGTATAAGATCGAATTGCTGGACGGAATGACCGACAGTGAAATAGAAAACCTGAAAAATCAGCTTCCAGATAACAACTTACCGGATGAAATCGAAGAATTATTAAGATTCAGCAAAGGTTTTGAGTTTTATGGACTTGAAGAAGTACGTTTCGATGCATTCGGTCATTTTGGATTTGAAGAAATGTTTCCAAAATCAATCCAACTTGCAGGAGATGGGTTTGGGAATTTTTGGATTTTAGATATTGACTCTAAGGGAAAATGGAATTCAGTTTATTATGTCTGTCACGACCCATCGGTCGTTGTAAAACACTCTGAAAATTTAACGGAGTTCATAAGACATGTTGACGAGTTCGGACAAAAAGGAAATCAATCCAACTTGGACATTATTCACGAAAAGACCGTAATGGATATTTGGAGTGAAAAAGTCGGAATAATGGAAAAAAATGAAAAGGATTATAACTTTGAAAACGGACAAGTTGAACTACCAGAAATGTTTTTAGTGGCGGACTTGACTAATCAACCTATAAAAACAGGATTTCCTTGGGGTAAATCAGGACCGAACACAAAAATCATAAGACCGAGTGATGAACCAATTTGGATAGTTGAGAAACGAGTGAAACAAGGTTTTCTATCAAGATTATTCGGTGGAAATAAATAAATAGCCAGTGCCTAACAGCCACCACAACGGATTTGGGCATTGGGCTTAATGGAAAGATGGTTTTGTATTTGGAATGATTTCGCAAATCCGAAGAATGGGCTTAATTTAGTCCCAAACCCGCTGTAGTGCCAGAACGTTATACGGTATTTTAGAAAAAACGCAGAAAATACAACGACCAAAAGGAATAACATAAATTGAAAGAAGAACACTTTTATTCAAATAAATTAACATCATTCTTACTCCTTTTAATATCTTCAATATTTGTTATTGCTGGAATATTATTAGGTGAAAAAATGATTGATTTCGAAGAAAAACTATTTAAAAGTGTAATTTTTATTTTCAGTTTTTTGTTGTTTTCGTTTGGAATTGTTTTGTCTTTTTTATTGTTGACAAGAAAAAAGCCTCTTTTAACTATTACAAATAGTCAAATAATAATTCATAAAGTTTTGACTCCATCTAAAACCATTCAAATTGACAACATAAAATCATTTCTCATCGTTAATACTCATCATCGAGGAATTAAGACAAATAGGCAAATATTTATTGAACTGAAAAGACCAACAGAAAAGTATACCAAAACTTGGTTTTATAAATTTCTCAATAAAATAAGTAAACCAATAGCTAACTCTCAATATTCTATACAAACCGATTTTTTAAATATTAAACAGCAGAAATTACTCGAACTATTAAATAAGAAGATAAAAAACGCCGTATAACAGCCGTTACACGAGATTTTGGCATTAGGTTAAATTTAAAGATTGTTTTGTACTTGGAAAATTGTGTTTAACCGAAAAACCTCGCATCTTAATCCCAAACCTCGTGTAGCGTCAGAACGTTGGCAGTAATACTATGAGAAAACTAAAAATAATATTTACATTAATAATTTCTTTTACAATTTTTAGTTGTGAAAAGAAAAATTCTAATTTAGAAATTGAGAAAGAAATTATAAACAATTTATTTGTGGAAATGGTTGATTCAATTCACAAAGACAGTATTTAGTTGGAATGAGATAATAATGAAAGTGAAGTAAAAGTTAAGGCAGTTTATCTCCTAACTTGGACTCCATTTTTTGTTTGCATATCCAAAATTACATTCAGTTTTTTTTTAATATCTAAATATAAGTAGTTTAGTTCTGGTGTTTTTGAAATCTATAAGGAAGAGAGTCTTAAATTTTGTATCAAAAAGTGATCAACTCCACACTTAAATATTTGCTGGATTACAGATTTTGAGTTATGAGTAAGAGGTTTATCTGGGTAAAATGAAATAAAGAAAACTCAATTAATATTTCAAATCAATAAAAAGATTTTTTGGCTTATTGGAAAAACCGGTCAATTTGACCACCTAATTCCGGAGTAAATTGACCACCCGTTCCGGAGCAAACTGACCACCTGATTCCGGAGCAAATTGACCACCAGGTTTTGTGGTTAATTAACGATTAAAAACTATTCATTTTTTCATGTTGTTAGAACCATACATTCGTTAAAAATATACGGATTATGGCAAACAAAATAACAGACATGAGTAAAATTAGAAAAGTAATTAAATTCTATTGTAATGGAAAGAGTAAGTTATTTATAAGTAGCTACTTATCCCTTTCAAGAAATACGGTAAAGAAATATATTTCCTTATTTGAAGTTCTCGGATTAAGCTTAGAATTAATCGACCAAAAAACCGATGCAGAGCTGGAACTTTTATTCTCCCAGACTAGTGTAGAGGCCATTAGCCCGAGATTACAGACACTTTATGATTTTTTTCCTAAAATGGAACGTGAACTAAAAAAAGTTGGCGTTACCGTACAGCATATGTGGGAACAATATATTGCTGTAAATCCTGATGGTTATCGAACTTCACAATTTCATTATCATTACAATATATGGGGCAAGCGAGTCAATCCGGTCATGCATATGAACCATAAGGCTGGTGATAAAATGTATGTTGATTATGCCGGAAAGACACTCTCAATTATTGATATAGATACCGGAGAAGTCAAAGAAGTACAATTTTTTGTAGCAATATTAGGCGCTAGCCAATACACGTATGCTGAAGCTTCCATGAGCCAGCAAAAGGAAAACTTTGTTGACTCAGTAGAGAATGCCATGCGCTTTTTTGAAGGTACTCCTGCTGCCATTGTTCCGGATAATTTAAAATCTGCAGTAATAAAAAGCAGTCGTTTTGAACCGACAATCAATGAAACCCTGGCTGATTTAGCAGAACATTACGAAACTACAATTTTACCTGCCAGAGCTTACAGGCCCAGAGACAAATCATTAGTTGAAGGAGCTGTTAAGATATTATATCGAAGGATTTATGTAACCATAAAAGAAACCAAATTCTTTTCTCTGGAAGAATTAAATCAGCAGATCTGGGATTTACTTGACTCTCATAATAACAGAAAACTAACAGGACGCCCTTATTCCCGCTTTGAATTATTTTTAGAAGACGAGAAAGAAAAACTGCGTCCACTGCCACAAGATCGTTTTGAAATTAAATACCAATCTTTTGCAACAGTAATGCAAAACGGTCATGTTCAATTAAGCCAGGACAAAAACTATTACAGCGTTCCGTATCAATATGTAAAAAAGAAAGCAAAGCTGTTATATACCAAATCAACGGTAGAGATTTATTTTAAATACAATCGAATAGCTGTACATCCAAGAAACTACAAACCTTATGTCTATACAACAACCCCTGAGCATTTAGCCAGTACACATCAATTTGTAGCCCAATGGAGTGCTGCCCGCTTCATTGAATGGGCTAATAATATTGATGAGTCAGTGGGAGAATATATAATACAGATAATCGAAAGCAGAAATCATCCAGAACAGGCTTATAAAAGTTGTTTAGGAATACTGAATTTTGAAAAAAAGGTAGGCAGACAGCGATTAATAAATGCCTGCAGGCGGGCACTTGATTTTAAAATTTACAATTTTAAGACCATACAAAATATTTTAGAAAACAACTTGGATCATATTGATTTTGATCAAGAACCTGAGCAAGAACTTCCCGATCACAGTAATATAAGAGGAAAACACTATTATAACTAAATTAAATCTTGAAAAAATGAATGAATCCACAGTAACCAAAATGAAACAAATGAAGCTTTATGGCATGTTTAATGCTTTTAAAACAGCCATTGAAAGCGGAAAAACAGATCATTATACCCTTGACCAGTTTGTATCGATGATTATTGATGCAGAATGGGATGAAAGGTACAATCGTCGTATTGAACGAAGTATCACTAATGCCAAATTCCATTACAAATCAAATATTGAAAGTATCAATTTTGATGTATCACGTAATCTGGACAGAAACATGGTACTGCGTCTGGCAGAATGCGAATTTATAGAGAAAAATGAAAACATTTTAATCACTGGAAGCACCGGTGTCGGTAAAAGTTATTTAGGTACCGCATTAGGTTATCAAGCTTGTATACAGGGTTTTAAGGTAAGTTGTTTTAATACCTCAAAATTGTTTGCTAGACTAAAAATGGCTAAAGCAGATGGCACTTATCTGCGGGAACTTACCAAAATACAAAGACAGGATGTTATCATACTTGATGATTTTGGACTCCAGGCACTTGACAGCCATAACCGAATTACTCTTTTGGAGATCATAGAAGACAGGCATAATAACGGCTCTATAATCGTGACATCACAAATCCCGGTTCAAGGCTGGTATGATATAATTGGAGAAAAAACGATAGCCGATGCAATATTAGACAGACTTATACACCAATCTCATAGGCTTGAATTACATGGAGAATCCATGAGAAAGAAAAGAGGAATAAACAAAGAGTGATATTTTATTATATTTGAATACTAATTAACAGATGAAAAAATATAGTTTTTAATCAAAACGGAGGTGGTCATTTTGCTCCGGAATTAGGTGGTCATTTTGAACTGGAATAAGGTGCTCACTTTAAAACGGAATGGGGTGATCAATATAACCGGAATTTGCAAAAAAGGTAAGAAAAGATATTTTCTTGTTGTGCCAAATTGTTGCATATGCATTTTATTTAAATGATGATTGTTATGGATGAAAATATTACAAAAGAAGATTTAAGACAATTTGGGCTTCTTCTGCAGGATAAAATGCAACAAATATTCATGCAATTGAATTGCAGTCAGAATGAATCTGTGGAACCTCAATGGCTTAAAAGCAGGGCGGTCAGAAGATTGCTTGATATTTCTGCCGGTTCAGTCCAGAATCTTAGAATATCCCATAAAGTGCGTTTTAAGAAGGTTCTTGGATCCTATTATTATAACCGAGAAGATCTTCAAAAACTTTTTGAAGATGAAAAATAATAATGGATTAAAAGAAAAGCAGATTATGGGTTACTTGTCAATGTACATTAATGATCCTACGCTTAATGTCTGGCATCTGTCAATTTTGACAGCGATACTGGGATTGGGGTATAGGCAAGGGGAGAGAAAGAGGATAAAAGTCAGTCGCAGCAAGATTATGCAGTTGTCGCATGTGAACACGCTGCCGACTTATCATAAATACTTTAAACAGCTTCAGGATTTAGGATACATTAAATACACGCCGTCTTACCATCCAGGATATAAAAGTGAAGTAAAATTATGCAAGAAGAGGTTATCTCAAAATATTTGAGATAACCTCTTTTCAGTTTGAAAACATTTTGAAATTACAGATCAAGAAGAAATGTTATACTTCTTTTTAATGGCTTGTATTTCTTTTTCTAATCTGCTAAGTACAGCGATGTCCGTTTTGGATATCTTAGGAGCATGTTTGTTTAACTTTTTTTTAAGTAATGACATTTCTCTTCCAATTGTTGCCTGTTCTGTTATAGCATAGGCTTCGGTTTGTTTGACAGACGAATGGCCAAGCATTTCTTTAACAACATTGATAGGGACATTATTGTTTAATGTAACTGTACTTCCAAAAGTCCGGCGTGCCATATGAGTGTTAAGTGTAAAAGGGAAACCACATAGAATTGCGATTTCTTTAAGATACTCGTTCATTTTCTGGTTGGAAGAAACTGGCAACACTGTGCCACGTTGCACACAAATCGGGTGATCTTTATACTTCTCAATTATTTTAAGTGCCTGAGGTAGGAGTGGGACATTCGTGGGCGAATTTGTTTTCTGTCTCTCAGACATGATCCATAAGTTACCGTCAATTCCGTCTTTAATATCTGCCCGTCTCAACTGATAAGCGTCAATGTACGCCAGTCCAGTGTAACATTGGAACACAAATACATCTCTCACTACATTGAGTCTGTCTGTGGTGAAATAATGTCTTTCCAATTCATATAACTCCTGCGTCGTAAGGGGTTTTTTTACCATTTTGGTTTTACGTCCTTTAAAGTTCTTAAAAGGGTCTTTTAAGATTATTTCCTTATCGATTGCTCGAATGACAATCTTTTTGAAATTGGCAATGTATTTAAGTGTTGTATTGTTGCTGCAATTTCGGACTGTTCTAAGGTAAAACTCAAAGTCCTTTATGAATTCGAGATTCAAATCTGTAAATTCAAGGTCTGTCTTATTAAATTTGAATTTAATAAAGGCTGTTAAATGGTTTTTCGTAATAGTAAAGCGGTCAAGCGTTCCTTGTGCATATCCTTTGCCTAGTAGCGTGCGCATTTCATCATTGTGCTTTTGAAATTCCTCCAGCAGTTTAACCCTTGGGGTAATTTTTCCCAGAACGTAATCCATAACTTTTTCTGAAGTTATGGGTTTTCCGCTGTACATAATCTCTGTTTTGTATTCATTGACTTTTAAAATCAGTGAATCCAAAAAGAAGTTAAGGGATTTTGCATCTTCTTTTGTACCGATTGCTCTTTCGGTTTTTTGGTCCCAGCGGGTGCTGTCCCATTTTCTTTTGGTGGATGTTTCCTTTGGAATTCCATCTACGGTTATTCTAAGATAAACCGCTCTAATTTTACTTCCTTTGTGGGGGCTTTTTAGAAAAAAAGCCAACCCAAAGCTGCTCTCTAACATAATTCAACTTTTTAGATTAATAAATGTAGAATTATAGCATCAAAAAAACAAGTCGTTAACCTCTTTAACCCCTGTGTTTATAGGTGTTTAAGTACTATTTTGTGGCAAAATTTTTTACCTCTAAGTTTTGCCACGATTTTGCCACAAAACTTTTGAGTGTTTTTACAAAGTTTGAAAACTGTCTTAAAAGCAAAAAACCTGCGAATCCTAGGATTTGCAGGTTTTACCACGTTTTTTATGGGTTTTTGAAAAGATTGAAAAAGTGACCTTTTTACTTCTTTTACCCTTTTGGTGGGGAGAGCAGGATTCGAACCTGCGAAGTTCACACAGCAGATTTACAGTCTGCCCTCGTTGGCCGCTTGAGTATCTCCCCGAAGCTTGTATTGTTGCGCTTTGTTGTTCTAAGCGGTTGCAAATATAGGAACGTTTTCGATGTTTACAAACAAAAAAGGAACTTAATTTTAAGTTATCTTAAAGTTATTTTTTAATTCGTTGGAATTGAATAAAATAAAAAATACCTTTTTTAGATGTTTTTGGAGTTTGTTTTAAAAAGTAGGATTATTCTTTTTTGTTTGTTGTGGTTTTTTAGCCTTGCATTTAGAGCGATTAAGTGTATAGCAGGCATTTTTCCTGAGGTATCGGGGAAAACAATACGAAATAAATCTATCTCATATTCTTTAGCAATTGACTTATCTCAAGAAAAATAAGCTTGCTCATGTTTTCAGGTTAAGTTTCTTTATCAATATTATTTTTTCCGGATCTAAGCGTTAAAAAATTTAAATTCTGGTTGTGGTGTCAAAAAAAGGAGTTTTTACAGCAAATGCGGGTAATTTTCCTTTATAGGTTTTACTTTAATTTCTTCTCTTCAATAATTTGTCTTTGTGAATGAAGGTTTGAATTTTAGGGGTGGAGTATAAACAAAAAAATCTCCACTAGGGAGATTTTTTTGTTTACGCAGTGTAGGGCTATTATTTGGCTAAAAGCTCTACTATTTTTGCTTTTAATTCAGGACCTCTTAAGTCCTGAGCAACTACTTTTCCTGACGCATCAAGTATAAAAGTTGCCGGAATAGATTCTACTCCGTATTGTTTTGCAATTGGTTCGTCCCAAAATTTTAAATTTGAAACTTGTGTCCAGACTAATCCATCTTTTGCGATAGCTTCTTTCCAGGCAGCAGCTTCTTTGTCTAATGAGACTCCAATAATATTTAAACCTTTAGCGTGTAGTTCTTTGTAAATAGCTACAACGTTAGGATTTTCTTTTCTACATGGTCCGCACCATGATGCCCAGAAATCAACGATAGTTACTTTGCCTAAACTTTCTTTAAGCGAAACTACTTTTCCTTCCGGATTAGGAGCTGAAAAATCTGCTCTTCATTTAGGGCTTCCAACAGGAGCTGCTGATGCACCAACTGCAGGATTCTTCATTTGTCCTAATTTTGTTTTGATTTCTTTACCTGGAGAAGAGTTTTTTAAAGACTCGTCTAAAGAGTTGTATAAACCTTCAGCTTTTTTGATATCAGTGCTTGGGTCGTTAATCATACTTTGGATGATTAAAGCAGAGATAAACGCTTTTGGGTGAGTTTCAGCGTAAGCTAAATATTTCTTTTTAGAATTTTCCTGAACTTCTGTTTGAAGTGTCATGTATTGTTTCATCAAGCCGTTGATAGTTGCTGTATCTTGTGCTTGTTGAGCTTGTTGCATTTTTTGAGTGTTTTTCTTTTGGAAGTCAACTAAACTTTTTTGAGTTTTAGTCATGTCCTCATTGAATTTTACGTACTCGTCATTGTTGTAAGTTCCAGAAATTTTAGATTTGTGGATACTGTCTTTGTCAACTGCAACAGTGATTTCTCCAGTTTCTAAAATGAAAGGAATAGGACCGTTAGCTCCCTGAACAATTAAAGTGTGGAAAGCTGGTTCAGTTACTTTTCCTTTTATTTCAAATTTTCCGTTTTCAACTTTTACCGTATCAAGAGATACAGCCATTTTTGTTGTTGGATCCTGACCTTGAAGAATGATTGTTTTTCCATTTTCGATACCTGTTGCAGTTCCTGTAATTAGGTATTCTCCGTCTTTAACTTTGCTGCATGAAATAATCGCTACAGAAGCAGTTAGTAAAAAAAGTATTTTTTTCATTATAAAAAATTAATTAGTTAATTGATTTGTGCAACAAAAGTATCTAAAATTATAAAACTTAAAGAATTTTGGAACCTAAAATTTTGTTATAGTTTTTTCAGGTTTAATTCTCATGTAATCAGTGTGTTTACTGGCTTGATTTGATTTAAAACTCTTAATTATATTGTTATTATGAAAATAAATAACGCTTTTTTTAATTTTTATGCATAAAAAAAGCACTCTTTTGAGAGAGTGCTTTTGTAAATATTTTGGTATAAATCTATTCTTGATTTGTTTTCTTTCTCCATGTGAAAGAATTCAAAATGTGTCTTTTTGCAAATCTTCCAGGAGAATCGGCATTTACCATTTTAACATAAGTCGCTTTAGGAACGCTAATGTATTCGTAAACGCTTCCATTAGAGAAATCGATAATCAAACGACCTTCAACAAATTTATAATCAGTAATTGAACAAGTCGAAATCGTTTCAGTGTATTCTGGTAAATTAAGTTTAATCGTTTCAGGATTAATACTTACCAAGAAGTGATAAGCCTCAATAATAGCTTTACTTTTTTCTTCTGCCGCTTTTAAACCAGCATCATCACCTTGAAATTTATCAGGATGAGATTCTTTCATCGCATTACGATAGATTGTTTTTAAATCTTTTAATTCAGCAGTTTTGTCTACGTTTAGTAACTTGCGGTATTCAACTATTTTTTTCATAAATAAAAGGTAACTTCTTGTCTATTAGTTTGAAATGAGTGTTTTTTACTTCAAAACGACAAATTTTTTGCAAAGGTACACTTTTTTTTAACTTTTTAGATTTGATCGAAAAAATAATCAAAAAAATAAAGGTTTAGCGGTTAAGTATTAGGCGTTAAATGATATCTGAAGTCTGAAATAGATACATTTTATCCCAAATGCTTATTTTTTTATCTAGGTGCAGGAATAAAAAACGCAAAGTTTACAAAGAAGAAAACTTTGTATACTTTGCGTTGTATTAAGCATATAATGGTTAGGCGTGAGATTTTTCACACCTATCGGGGTGATTTTCCTTTATTTATTTTCGGGCTTGTTATTGGCTTTATCAAAGTTCTTAGACTTCTTAGGGTATTTATCATAGCTAATATCGCTTGGATTTTCGATAATAGATTTAATCGTAATCCAATCGCCGATGTTGAAGTTCGAATGCGCGATTTTATAATCTAAAAGGTACTCACCGCAAAAATAGTTGTTGTTTTCATCTTTTTCTATGATGCCGGTATAAACTCCTTTTTGCAACATTTTTTCGTGTGAATCTTTAGACATGACTTTCTTATTTTAAAATTGAAGGTACAAAGTTAATCAATTTATCTTTGTTTTAGGGAGTTCGTGACAATCTCAGTATATTTGCACATGCAAAAAAACTTCAAGCCACATCCTAATTCGTTTAAAAATACCTTTTGTGTTTTTCATGAAGTGCTTTCAAATGAAATTGAAGGTTTAAAGAAACAGTTTGAAAGCAAAGCCGGAAGTACCTATTATTATACAGAAGTGGGAATGTACAGAGTGTCGAATCACTGGGGAAGACTAGCTAACAGTAAATGGCGTTTGGTGGCTATGGAGCCGGAAACACCTTCGAAAACAAAAATAGGTTTTGCGGCCTGGAACGAATTTCATCCTGATAATGCCGAAGAAAAACTCTATTATATTGAAGCCGATTTTGATAATAATAAGGTAACCTATCAGCACAGGAAAAACCCAAAATACGATGGGAAACCTGTTTTAAGAACCAGTTTTGAAACAACCAAACGCATCAAGCAGGTTCGGAATCTGCAACAATTGACTTCATGGGCAAAACACTTTGATTATGAGGATATAGAGGAGTTGAGGAAACAAATTATCAACGAATTGATTTACACCGAGAAAACTTTAGAAGAAATTAAAAGAGAAATATAATGGGACGCAACAACGAAAGGAACATCAAAAAGCACAACGACAAATTGCACAAAGCCCAAAACAAAGTAAAACAGGCTGAAATTGCACGTAAAGAAAAGCTAAAAGAAATTATTAAAAAGTTTAACGAGAGTAAAGAGGAATAAAAAAGTTTCAGGTTTCAAGTTTTTATAGTAACCTAGAACCTGAAACTTGAAACTTGAAACCTGAAACTTGAAACCTGAAATAAAAAAATAGAACAACAGATATGAGTAAATTCGAAGATTTAAAAATAAGTGTACAGGAAATTATAGATTTAATTGCTGCAAAAAACAATAGAGAAGCCAATAACAAATTGTTGGAAGTAAATGAAGTTTTAGATGAGATGCTGGACCATGCCGAAGAAGATGAGGACCTGAGAGAAATCAGCAGATATCAGGTGCTTCTGAATCAACTGCATGTGAAAATTAATGGAGAAGAGCAGGTTGATGGAGAGTAACAAGTGCTTTTGCGATACCGGATTAGGTTTTGAAGACTGTTGTGGTTTGTATCTGGAAAGCGATCAGAAAGCCCCAACAGCTTTAGCGTTAATGCGTTCGCGTTACTCTGCTTATGCTACGCATAATGTGGATTATCTTTTAGAAACCACCGCTGTTTCGGAAAGAAAGTATTATTCAAAAGCAGAGATTTTAAATTGGGCCACCAGTAACAGCTGGCAAAAACTGGAAATTTTAAGTCATTCCCAAAATACGGTTGAGTTTAAAGCTTATTTTCTGGATTCAGATCATAAACCTCAGATACATTATGAATTTTCGACGTTTAAATTCGAAAATAATGTCTGGTATTATCTGGATGGAAAGTTTGAATAATTACTAAGCTTCTCGCTAAATTTAGGTGATTTTATTCAAATTTTTTAACTAAAAATTAATAACTGTTTCTTTTTTCATAATTCTAAAATAGCGTAATTTTAGAATTATGAAAAATGAAATTAAAAAGGGTTTTTATTTTAAGACGTATGAAGCCCCGTTTCAGTCTCCTTTTGAAAAGCTTTTTGGTATTTTCAAAGAGCTAATCACCCACACTTCGGGTGATTTCGACGAAGCTATAAACTGGCTTCGGGAGTTAGACAAAGAATACAAGCTAACAGACGAAAACTACACGATCGATGATTTTATCGAAGATTTAAAAAAGAAAGGTTACATAAAAGACGAAGTTAAACCTGATGGAAGTGGAGGTTTTGGGATTACTGCCAAAACAGAACGTGCTATCAGGCAACAAGCTTTGGATCAGATTTTTGGCAATCTAAAACGTTCCGGAAGTGGTAACCATAAAACAAAACATGCCGGAAATGGAGACGAACATACAGGAGAATTTAGGGAGTTTAGTTTTGGAGATGGTTTAGAACGAATTTCGTTAACAGAAAGTCTGCGAAATGCCCAGATTAATAATGGTGTTGAAAGTTTCATGCTAACCGAGAATGATTTGGTAGTAGAAGAAACACAGTACAAAGCCCAGATGAGTACTGTTTTGATGATCGACATCAGCCACAGTATGATTCTGTATGGGGAAGACCGGATTACACCGGCAAAAAAAGTTGCTATGGCTTTGGCAGAACTTATCACAACACGTTATCCAAAGGATACACTTGATATTTTGGTCTTTGGAAATGATGCCTGGACTATTCCTATTAAAGATTTGCCTTATCTGCAGGTTGGCCCTTATCACACCAATACGGTTGCCGGACTTCAATTGGCAATGGATATTTTGCGTCGAAAACGAAATACCAACAAGCAAATTTTTATGATTACCGATGGAAAACCAAGCTGCGTGAGGGAGCGGGATGGTTCCTATTATATGAATAGTAACGGACTCGACGAATATATCGTTGATAAATGTTATACGCAAGCACAACAAGCCAGAAAACTGCACATTCCGATTACCACCTTTATGATTGCAAACGATCCGTATTTGCAGCGTTTTGTCAATCATTTTACCGAAGCCAATCAGGGAAAAGCATTTTACACCGGATTAAAAGGTTTAGGAGAAATGATTTTTGAAGATTACGAAACGAATAGGAAGAAACGTGTTAGATAGTTTTCAGTCTCAGTTTTCAGTCTAGAGGCAAACAGCAGAGCATCTGTTTACTGTGAAAATATATTGTTTGGGTTTGGCCTAAAAAGAGATAATAAAAAATAAATTGAATTTTTAAATCATTAAATCTTTCAATTTTTAAATTTAAAAGGACTGGGAGAGATAATTTTTGAAGATTACGAAACGAATAGGAAGAAACGTGTTAGATAGTTTTCAGTCTCAGTTTTCAGTCTAGAGGTGAACAGCAGTGCGTCTGTTTACTGTGAAAATATATTGTTTGGGTTTAGTCTAAAAAGAGATAATAAAAAATAAATTGAATTTTTAAATCATTAAATCTTTCAATTTTTAAATTAACAACATGGAAATAAAAAATACAAACACATTAGGCCAATTAAAAGCCACAGGATATAAAAGTATTAGTATCAAAGATGAATTGCGAAATAACCTTCGGGAGAAAATCAAATCGGGGAAACCTGTTTTTGAAGGCGTTCATGGTTTTGAGAATACTGTGATTCCGGAATTGGAACGCGCTATTTTATCCCGTCACAACATCAATTTATTAGGACTTCGTGGTCAGGCAAAAACACGTCTGGCTCGTAAGATGGTTGAATTGCTGGACGAATACATTCCGTTTGTTACAGGATCTGAAATTAACGATGATCCGTTAAACCCAATTTCACGTTTTGCAAAAGATTTAATTGCTGAAAAAGGCGATGATACTCCAATTTCATGGTTGCACAGAAATGAGCGTTTTTTCGAAAAGCTAGCCACGCCAGATGTTACAGTTGCTGATTTAATTGGTGATGTTGATCCTATAAAAGCAGCTAATTTAAAGCTGTCTTATGCAGACGATCGCGTGATTCATTTCGGGATGATTCCAAGAGCAAACCGCTGCATTTTTGTGATTAACGAATTGCCTGATTTACAGGCTAGAATTCAGGTGGCACTCTTTAATATTTTGCAGGAAGGTGATATTCAGATTAGAGGTTTTAAATTGAGAATGCCACTGGACATGCAGTTTATCTTTACGGCAAATCCGGAAGATTATACCAATAGAGGAAGCATCGTTACCCCGTTAAAAGACAGGATCGGTTCACAGATCCTTACGCATTATCCTGAAAGTATTGCCATTGCAAGAGCCATTACAGAGCAAGAAGCAAAATTGGATGAAACACAACATAGACTGGTTTACGTACCGGGTCTTGCCAAAGATATTTTAGAACAAATTAGTTTTGAAGCAAGGGAGAGTGAATATATCGACAATAAAAGTGGTGTAAGCGCGAGAATGAGTATTACGGCCTTTGAGAATTTAATGAGTACGGCAGAACGTCGTGCCTTAAAAGCGGGTGTAGAAAAAACAACTTTACGTTTGTCTGACTTTGTCGGGATCATTCCAGCAATAACCGGAAAAGTAGAATTGGTTTATGAAGGAGAGCAGGAGGGAGCTGCTGTAGTGGCACAAAACTTAATTGGTTTAGCCATCAGAACTTTATTCCCAACACTTCTTCCTAAAATTGAAAAGCTGGAAAAGCCTGGAGAAAAGACACCTTATTCAGATGTAATCGAGTGGTTTTTTGCCGAAAGCGGTTTCGAACTGTTAGACGATGCTTCAGACGCGGAGTATCAGAGCATTTTAGATGAAGTAACACCATTAGATACTTTAATAAAAAAATACCAGCCTCAATTGGATAAAAAAGATCAGTATTTCATGAAAGAATTTATTCTGTGGGGATTGGTTGAATATAGAAAACTGAGCAAAGATCGTTTTGCAAAAGGACATCAGTTTAAAGATATGTACGGAAGTTATATCAGTAAATTGTAGTTTATACTCTATTTTTTACAAGCCCTACAGGTATGCAGAAACTTGTAGGGTTTATTATTTTGTAAAAAGCCCATTACCAGTTTTATTTCCTCTACCTTGCTCCGTTGGCTGTATTTGCAGTTTCCCAAAATAGAAATGGAAGATAGTTTTGAAGATTTGATTGCGAGTTATATAGAAAACAAAGTTGGAATATCGGAGCATTTTTTAAGTCCTGAACTGGCCAATCATTTAAAACAAAATCTAATAGATTTAAATCGTAAAAGTTTATTGCTGGCTGCAGGAATCGGAAACTCGGAAAAACTGTCTTACGATGGAGCTGTACGCAGTGATTCTATTTACTGGCTGGATAAAAAACACAACAATGTTTTTGAAAATGAGTTTTTTGATAAAATAGATGCTTTCATATTGTATTTGAATAAAAGTTGTTATACCGGAATTACCGGCTACGAATTTCACTATTCTTTATATGAAAGCGGAGATTTTTATCTGAAGCATTTGGATCAGTTTAAAAACAATCCCAGTCGAAAATACTCAATGATCAGTTATCTGAACAGCAATTGGAAGGAAAGTGATGGTGGAGAATTAATGATCCATCAGGAAAATAACAATCAAAAAATTGCACCTACTCAGGGAAAAACCGTTTTCTTTAAAAGTAATGAATTGGTGCATGAAGTTCTGGTTACCCAAAACACGAGAATGAGTATCACAGGCTGGTTAAAAAGCGACTAAAATTTTGATCATTAAACCCGACAGGTTAAAAAAACTTGTCGGGTTTAAAGTTTTTTGAAATTATATTGATATATCAATTATATTTGTATCAAATAAAAAAAACATGAAACTCAAAAACCCAACCGGAACAGTACTGTACTCCTTAGAGAAAGCAATAAAAGAATATCGAAAACTGGCGCAAAAAAACATTACACAGGTTGTAAAAGATATTACTGTAGATCAATGCCTGGTTTTAATTATACTAAACGACAATCCGGACATTTCCCAAAACGAATTGGCAAATCTTGTATTTAAAGACAGCGCTTCAATTACTAGAATGATCGAGTTAATGGTGAAAAAAGAATATATCACCCGCACAATTCATCTCGAGGATAGAAGGAAATTTAATCTGGAGATCACTAAAAAAGGTATAAAAACACTTCAGGAAATAGAACCGGTTATTGAGCTCAACCGGCAAACGGCACTTGAGGGCCTGTCTTTAGAAGAAATAGCATTACTGGATAAAACACTCCATAAAATCATCATTAATTGTAAAAATAAGTAGCATGAAATCAGGATTAACACTAATCGTATTGTTGGTATTTACTTTCGGATATTCACAAAAAGAACTTAGTAAAGCGTTAGAACAATACATGGATGCACAATTTGCTGTTAATAATTTTAGCGGTACGGTATTGGTTTCTAAAAACGATTCTATACTGTTGAAAAAAGCATATGGTTTTGCAAATTATGAATGGAAAGTAAAAAATGAAACAGATTCAAAATTTAGTTTGGCTTCGGTTTCGAAGCAATTTACTGCTGTCGCGATTTTGCAATTGGCGGAGCATAAAAAACTGTCATTAGACAATCAATTGAGTAAATACTTTGCCGATTTCCCTAAAGGTGATAAGATTACTTTGAAGATGATGTTATCCCACAACTCGGGTTTTCAAATGGATTTTGACGAATTGTACTTGATCAGAACAGATCTCAATAAAGATTCCGTTTGTAGTTATCTGGCAAAAAAGCCTTTGCTTTTTGAACCGGGTACCAGTACAGCCTACAGTAATATTGGATATTATTTATTAGCGCGCATTGTTGAGAAAGTATCCGGACAGTCTTATGCCGAGTATTTAAGGCAAAATTTATTCGATAAAGCTAAAATGTACAATTCCGGGGTTTCAGCTAATGATGCCGTTGTCGATAAAATGACTCAGCTGTATTATTTTAAGGACAACAAATTAACTAAAAACCCATACATCAATTGGAGTTTTAATCTTGGTCATGACGGTATATATTCAACTGTTAACGATTTAAATTTGTGGAATAAAGCGCTTTTTGATGGTCAGATTTTGCTGACGGAAGAATCTAAGAAAAAGATGTTTACATCATATAATGAGCAGAATTTTGGTTTTGGCGTAATGATTAATCCTGTTTACAATCAGAGGCATCAATTAATTGCGCATGATGGCGGTTTCTTTGGGGCAATGACATCCTTTAACAAATTTACCGAGGATAACGTTTTTATTACTGTTTTATCCAACAATCAGTCAAAATCGTATTATATTGCTTATGGCCTTGCGGGAATATGTTTTGGGAAAGAGGCAGAGCTTCCGTACAAACACATTCAGGTAGCTGGAGATGTGAAGGCATACGATCAATATATAGGGGAGTATGAAAATATTAAAATTGTAAAAAAAGAGAACAAACTTTATTATGCGGATTATACCATTGAACTGCTGCCGGAATCATCAACGAAATTCTTTCGCTCAGACAATAACGATACAACATTGGAATTTATTAAAAATAGTAAAGGAAAAATTATACAGTTAGAAATCAAAAAGGCCGGAATAAAAGAAATTAAAAATAGAACAAAAGGAGTTTAAGCGTTATTTTTGCATTCAAAATATAATCTTATGTTGTTTCTTGTCCTCAGTATATTGTGTAGTGTAATTGTTGGTGTGATTTTTAAAATAACCCGGAAATACCATGTACATCCCACTCAAATTATTGCGTTTAATTATGTCGTTGCCTTAGCACTGTGTTATTTTACCTTTAGTCCAAATATGAATGAGGTTGACGCAACAGCGCCCTGGAGCATTTACATCGCTATTGGAGTTTTGTTACCGGTTGTTTTCTTATTCCTGGTGGCGTCCATCAAAAATATGGGAATTGTAAAAACTGATGCAGCCCAACGATTATCGCTATTTATTCCAATTTTGGCGGCCTGGCTGATCTTTAGGGAAGAGTTTAATTTTTATAAAGTGATTGGGCTGATAATTGGATTTTTGGCCCTTTTACTCATCTTGAAGAAGCAATCGGAAAACATAGAAAACAAATGGATTTTTCCTGCTGTTGTTTTAGTAGGTTTCGGAGTTATTGATATTCTCTTCAAGCAAATTGCGCTTTATACTACATTGCCATATCCAACTTCTTTATTTGTTGTTTTTTGTATCGCTTTGGTGGTCGCGCTTTTAATTTCGATCTATGAAATTGGTGTTAGAAAAGAGAAGTTAGAACCAAAAAGTATTCTTTTTGGTGCCTTGGTCGGTATTTTTAATTTTGGAAACATACTGTTCTATTTAAAAGCACATAAGGCTTTCGCCGAAAATCCATCAACAGTTTTTGCAGGAATGAACATGGGAGTTATCATTTTAGGAAGCCTTGTCGGTTTGCTTTTTTTTAAAGAAAAATTGTCTAAAATTAATTTTATCGGAATCTTTCTGGCTCTAATAGCGATTGTTTTTATTGTTTTTTCTCAATTCAAATAAATTTTTTACGGCGATAAATCGTTAGTTTACAGCTGTTTTTGTGGTTGTTTGTTATTATTTAAAAATAAACTCTACTAATTCTATAGAATTTATGAAATATTTTTATAGATTTGCAATAACAATGAGAAACTATAGTCAATATACCATCACTTTCTTATGCAGCTTCATGATGTGCAGCATGCAGGATTATGTGATGAAATGGCGTTAATATAGAAAGTACTTGTTATTTTTTTTTTAGCCTTTCATGCACCATGAAAGGCTTTTTTTAGAACGGTCAAAAAAATTAGTAAAATGAGATCCAATAGAAACACCAACATTAGGATGCGATGCTGTCTTATGAAAATCCCATGTTAAAAAAAGCTTCAATAAACAGTAAAACGCTTTTTAAAAGATTTAAAGTTTAAAATAAAATAACCCCCAATTAAAAGACATATAGTTATGAGTACAGAATTAATAAAACAGAATCCCTTTCAATCGATGATTGATCGTTTTAACATTGCAGCTGACATTCTTAGATTAGACGAATCGATCAGGCAAAAACTTCAGCGTCCGGAGAAACAAATTGTTGTTAATTTTTCGATTACATTAGACAATGGCTCCGAAAAAAACTTTGAAGGTTATCGTGTTATTCACAATACAGCTTTAGGGCCTTCAAAGGGCGGAATTAGATACGATACCGCAGTAAATCTCGATGAGGTAAAGGCATTGGCTGCCTGGATGACCTGGAAATCGGCTGTGACAGGTATTCCGTTTGGAGGTGCAAAGGGCGGAATTATTTGTGATCCGAGAACACTTTCTAAAAGTGAATTAGAGAAAATTACTAGGGCTTATACCAAAGCTTTGTCTGATGTTTTTGGACCGGATAAAGATGTTCCGGCACCGGACATGGGAACTGGCCCTGACGAAATGGGATGGTTAATGGATGAGTTTTCTATCGTTCATGGTAAAACAATTCACGCTGTGGTAACCGGTAAACATTTGCATTCCGGAGGTTCATTGGGGAGAGTAGAAGCAACCGGGAGAGGAGTTAGTATTATAACTTTACTGGCACTTGAAAAATTAAAATTAAGACCTGCGAGATCTAGCGTAGCCATTCAGGGTTTTGGAAATGTGGGATTGCATTCGGCTTTGTTCTTGTTTGAAAAAGGACTAAAAGTTGTTGCGGTTAGTGATGTTTCTGAAGCATTTTACAATCCTGAAGGACTTAATATTCCTGAACTGATTTTGTATTACAACCTGAATAACAAGAGTATTAAAGGATATCCGAATTCGGTTGCCATTAAGCACGAAGATTTATTGTTGTTAGATGTTGACGTATTGATTCCTGCCGCCAAAGAGGATGTAATCACACAAAAGAATGCTCACGATATTCGTGCAAAAATTATTGTGGAGGGCGCCAATGGACCGGTTTCTTCGGATGCCGATAAAATACTGCACGATAATAATGTTTTGGTGGTTCCGGACATTCTGGCCAATGCAGGTGGCGTTACGGTTTCGTATTTTGAATGGCTTCAGAATTCGCTTTTAGAGTCCTGGAGAATTCACCAGATCAATACCCGTTTAGAAGATATACTGGAAAAAGGATTTGAGACTGTTTTTAGAATCGCTTCCAAACACAATGTTACACCACGTATTGCCGCCTATATTATTGCGCTGAAAAAGGTGGCCGATACGCAATCTGTAAAAGAAGTGGCACTGGATACTCCAAAATTTAAGCAGAATTAAAAATTAGATTTTAGCATACAAAGATTGTTTTCATTGATTAATATTATTTTCAAAAGAGAAGGTATTAATTGATGAAAATATCTTTGTTTTAGAGGAGTAGTAATCTGTTTAATAATCTTGTTCGACGGATTTAATTTTTTTTATGAATTAATAAAGTAATTTTTTAAAATGGAACATATTAATTTTCTAGCTTTTGCAATGCCTGCTTTTTTTCTCTTCCTCTTTTTAGAGTACAAGATTGCACAACGTCGAAAGAGACCGGAAATTTTTAATTATGAAAGTTCAGTTTCAAATATTAGCATCGGTATTGCAGAGCGTTTGATCAATTTATTTATAGCGGCAAGTTTTTACCAAGTGTATTATTTGATTTATGACAACTATCGAATTTTTGACATTCCAAGCAATGTTTTTGTGTGGATTGCCTTAATTCTTGCGACCGATTTCGTCTGGTATTGGTACCACAGATTGGGACATGAAGTCAATTTTTTCTGGGCAGCACATATTGTGCATCATCATAGCGAAGAGTTTAATTTTACGGCAGCAGCCCGAATCACAACTTTTCAGGCAGTAATTAGAACAGGATTTTGGTGTGTACTGCCACTGCTTGGCTTTCATCCGTCAATGGTCATTACCATGCTGATTGTACACGGAGCTTATTCTTTTTTTACGCATACACAGCTTATAGGTAGAATAAAATGGTTGGAGTGTGTTTTTGTAACACCCTCTGTTCATGGAATTCACCATGCTTCTGACGAGAAATATCTGGATAAAAATTATGGTGATATGTTTACCTTTTGGGATCGCCTGTTCGGGACTTTTCAGGAAGAAGAAGAAAAACCAAAGTATGGTTTAACACATCCACTCAAGAGCTATAGCTTTTTGTGGCAGCATTTTCATTATTATTTTGAAATCTATGAATTGTGGAAGCGCTCAACAGGATTTAGAGCAAAATGGAAAGCGGTGTTTGGCAGTCCCGCGCATATGGATCAGGATATTCGTCCAACTTTGGAGAGACGTTTTCTGCAGGATAAAGCAAATCCACATCAGAGACTTCGGTTTAAGAATTATCTCTATATTCAGCTTGGAATCTGTACTTTATTTTTAACGGTTTTTACGTATTATTTTGACTGGCTGTACGTGGCAGATAAAGTTTTTGTACTTTCAATTATTCTGGTAACCTTGGTGAATTGCGGTGCACTATTGGAACAAAGAAGGTGGATTTACTATCTGGAATACCTGAGAATATTTATGGTAACAACCTACTTTTTATATCAGGAAAATTTACTGTCCTTTTTCTTTATTCCATTAGCCATTATGATTTTTGCCGAACAATTATTCTCTTTAAGCACGCATTATCAAAATGTTGTTCTTCAATTGGAAAGATCAGAATAATAAAGTTTCGTAGTAGGAGTTTACGGAAGGACTCTTTTTCCGAAATGATAAAAAAATAGAGACTTTAACCTGAGTTAGAGGCTCTGTTTTTTTTTTAGGATATTAGGTTAAATGATAGAATGGATTATCAGTTAACTGCGTTTTTTTGTGTGTTGGATGAGCAGAGCAGAGCCGCAACTTTTTTTTTCGCAGCAGCGTAGAAAAATTTCATTTTTAAATCGGATTGGCTATATTTGAGAGTAAATTCTCAAATACAATATGGATAAAAAATTAAAGCAATTCTTCGTAAAGACACTTGTAGTACTGTTGTTGATTCATTTAGGCTATTTTTTATATGGCTTTTTTAAGTTTGAAGGTCTTGCCACTATCAATACTTACTTTGAATTTTACAGATTCAAATTTTATGATGACGTTTCAATTTCCCATTTTTTTATTAGCAGTTTATTTTTATTTTTCTTCCTGATTTTTTTAGTTAAAAAACATTCCCGAAAGGACTATGCTTCTGCCAACTTGCTTAAAATTGGTTTCCTATTGCTGCTGATTAGTTTTTTGAGTTTCTCCTTTTTTATAAGTTACAGTTTTGGACTGAATGCCAAATTACGCAGTGAACTGTCAGAGCATAAATTCAATAACGACAAAACGCTACTGAATGTTTTGAATCCGTTTTTATACAATTATACCTCGTACAGTTCTGAGAAATTGTTTAATCCGGTTCATATATTATATCCAAAACCATATCCGGTGGTTGAGGAAGTTGATAGTATTTTGATTTCAAATGGGTATTACAATACAGAAAGCAGGTATTATAGTATCGACACTTTAAAAGTACTGACTACGGATTTTGATAAAGCTTCGACAGTAACCAATAGAGTTCTGGATGAATTAGGTTTTGATAAAAAAGAACTTACCGGGAGAATTATAACCAAAAACACCATTAACGACAGTACCGAAATTATCTTTAAAGGAAGAGAAGTGCGCCCTCAGTACGATGACAGCATTTGCATTTTTCTCGAAAATAAGGCACTCTTTAAACCGGTAGCGGGAGTGGCACCTGAAAAACAACAGTTTGATGCCGCAGTGCAACGGTATAAGCTGTTGTACAAATACGGAAAAGATTCGCTGCAGATGAATTTTCAAAAATTAGATACACTTCTGAAAAAGTATAACATCGAAAGTAATATCGTTCCGAAGCAGCTTACTGCAGATGCTTTTTATTTTAGAGACCATAAGGATGAGGTGCTGAATGCTATTCGAAACAATTTTGACCGAAAAGTATTAACGGAGAAATTTTCAACTCTCGAAAGGCTGTTTTATGAACCCAATTATCTGCATCCGTCAATTATAGCGATCTTTTTTGTTGTGATTGTATCGGTTTGGCTGATTCTCTTTTTAGTTTATATTTTATTTAATGGGAAAAGAAAGAGCTGAGTTGTGATGGTAGTAGTTAATTTTAATGGATTGCTTTTTTATACCCTGTTGTAATCGGCTCTCCAGTGTACGATTGCTTTTTTTATGGCATCTCCACTGAGGTTGTTTTTAAGGGCATCTTGAAGAAGCGGCAGAATCTCATTATTAGGAGCAAATCTTAAGGCAAAGATCTGATCGTCGGTTAGTTTGTATTCAAATTCTTCAAGTCTTTTTCCGGTCAGTGTAAAATAACGATAGCGAAGTTCCAACCGTACAATTCGGTTTTGAAGCGTTAGAGCATAATGCTGGCGAAGCATATAAGCGAGACAGAATAAAAACACGAAGCATACACTTATAAAAGTCCAAATAAGCGCATTTTCAGTAGTGAATGCAAAGTAAATACTGCTTCCTAAGAATAATACTAAAACCGGATAATAAACAAAATGATGTGGAGTATAAAACCGGATATGATTGTAATAAGTCTGAATTTTCATAATGATATCGTTTTGGTTTTGAATGATATAACAAAGCTACCCTAAAATAGCATAACTTTTTTCAAAAAAATGACTAAGCAACAGATGTTTCTGCTATAATTTAAACCTGAGAAGGTTTTAGAGGTTTTCGATATTTTTAATTAAGTACTTTAATCGGTGTGAAGGCTGTCCGGATTATGGCGTTGTGAGTCAAGAGAAAATCTCCATTCTTCCAATTTAGACTGATAAGCTTTAGCTGCGTTTGCAGGGCTTGTAGATGGTAATGTGGTGAGTTGGTATTTTTTTTTCAGATGAATATATTTTTTGAAAAATGCCGCAGCTTTTTGTCCGTTAAAAAGAATGGTTGTGATATTGGGATGTTGTTGGAAGAATGTTTCAAAATCGTTTGCTGTTTCGTTTTTAATTGCACTGTCTAAACTTCCGACTCTGTCGCAATGCTGTAAAACATCCCATACCGCAATATTATTTTTTTGCAGAAGTGTTTTTCGGATTTCATAATCATTCGAGAAATCCTCTTTTAAAATCATAAACATAAATTTCCAGAAATTATTTTGATTATGCCCGTAGTACTGGTTCAGTTCCAGTGATTTTGTTCCGGGCATTGTACCTAAAATCAAAATAGTAGCCTCTTTGTCGGATAAAGGAGGGAAAGAAAAACTTTTCATGAAGTATTGCGTTTGTATTGCAGTAAAGTAAAGATTTTAAACGTTAATTTTAAAGCGTTTCATTAAAACTTTGAGAGGAAGTAACGTTTGCTTGATTTGCGTTCAGCTTTGAATAGTGAGCCTTAAGAATACAACAAAAAACCTTTGACACTCTGAACCTTTGCCACTTTGCACCCAAAAAAAAAGTTATCTCCCAAACCTATAATAATCTAAATCCTGATTTTTAGTATTGTTAATTGAATCCAAAATAGAGTTCATGCCTATGACGCTAAAGGTGATTCCGTTTCCACCAAAACCCAGTACATAATGCTCATTTTTATGAGGGTCGGGTTTCCCAAAATAGGGAAGACCGTCTTTTGTTTCTCCAAAAGTTCCGGCCCAAGAATAATCAATTTTGAAATCAATATTTGGAAATTTTTGTTGAAATTTCTTCAATAAAAATTGCTCTTTCTTGGGTAGTAATTTATCGCGTTTTACAGGATCTTTAAATTCTTCATCGCCACCACCCATAATGATCCGATTGTCTGACGTGGCTCTAAAATAAAGATAAGGAGAGGAGGTATCCCAGAAGATAGCATTCCGGAACGCTAACGGCAGAATAGGTAGGCTTTCGGATGCAATGACATAGGTACTTTTAAGGTCTACCACTTTTTCTTTAAGAGTTTCGGTACTTTCGTAACCGCTGCAATGTATGATGTGATCTGCGGTAATGCTGTAGTTGTTTTCGGTACTAGCGATCAGTTTCCCGTTTTGTTTTTCTATAGAAATGATGTTGGTTCTGTCCAGTATTTCCATGCCTTTTTTTTGACAGTAGATCAGCAAATCATTGGCTAATTTGAAAGGATCCATCACTGCTGCAGTTTTAGATTCGATTGCTGCTAGGGCATTTAAACCTAGTTTTTCGAGATCCCATTTTTCCAGCCAGTTCACATCAAATCCATGTTCTTTTCGGGTGTTGAATTCGTCTCTCAGGAATTGGAGATCTTTTTTTAAAGAGCAATAATAGATGCTTTTTTTGAATTCAAACTGACAGTCGCTTTTTATGGTATCAATTATCGTGCGAAGGTCAAAAATTGCTTTTTTACCGTTTCTGTAACTGTCAAGTGCACAATCTAATCCTCTTAATTCAATGAGTTCATGTAAGGAGACATCAATTTCATATTGCAGTAAAGCGGTACTCGCAGCGGTACTTCCGTTGCAAATATCACGACGGTCGACAAGTATAATTTTTTTTCCTTCGGTAATTAATTTGTAAGCGATCAGAGCACCGGTTATTCCGCCGCCAATGATTAAAATTGTTTTGTTTTTGTCGGTATCAATAGAAGGATAGCTGTTCTCCATAGCATTCCTGAGAAGCCAGAAAGTTTCGGTCGATCGTAGTTTCATTTTTTAGTGCTATTTGGGGTACTGGGTTTTGTTTTGGTCTTGTCTTTGCGTTGGTGTTGCTCATGTGCTTCTGCAATCGAGTGTGAGTTTCTGATGCTCTTGTCTTTTTTAGCAAGCGTACTAAGATGTTGGTAGTATTTCTGCACAATAATCATTTCTTCTTCCGTCATACTTTCGATATCTACCAGACTGTTGCTTGAATACTCGTTGGAAGCAACCAGTTCGTTTAGCTTTAGCTGAATGGCGAGTGAATCTTTATTTTGCGCTTTCTGAATTAGAAAAACCATCAGAAAAGTAATAATCGTAGTTCCGGTATTGATGACCAATTGCCAGGTTTCTGAGTAACCGAAAAAGGGACCTGAAATCGCCCAGACCACTACAATCAAAAAGGCGCTGATAAAAGCGGGAGTACTTCCTGCCGCCTTGGAAACATGGCTGGCAAATTTTTCAAAGGCACTGCTTTTATTTTGTTTCTTCGTTTTCATTGGAGTTTTATTTATGTTTTATCTGCTTTTTTAGAGTCTTCTTCTTTTTGTTTTTCCTGCTTTTGTTTCTCCCCTTTCGTTTTTTCTTCTTTCTCTTTGTTGGCTTTTTCCTGTTGTTCTTCTTTTTTCTCTTTGGCTTCCTCTTTCTGTTTTTCCTTTTCTTTCTCTTTTTTTCTAAAGTATCCTCTTAGTAGGAAATTGCTTTTTGCGGCTTCCATATTATCGCTAAAACCTTTTGTACCGCTTTCCAGATTAGAAAGGGTATTTGAGACGCTATTGGCCATTTTATCATCGCGGACTAATCTTGCCAAAGCACCGTTTCCGTTGTTCATGCTATGACTGAAAATGGCCAGTTCGTTTGAAATTACACCCACATTATCGACGCTTTTCTTGACGCTTTTCATGATGTCTTGCATTTCAATTCCGTCGATTGAAGCTATGGCTCCATTGTTTTCAATAGCTTTTTGTGACTTTACACCGGGAGAAATAGTCAGGACTTTGTCGCCCATCAAACCGTCCGAACCAATACTGGCGCGGGCATCTGTTTTGATAAATTCCCGAACATCGTCTTTAATGACCATCGAAACTACTACAGACGAGTCGTTAATCAGTCTGATTTCTTCGACCGTACCGATATTAATTCCCGAAAAGCGAACATTGTTGCCCACTTCTAAACCGCTCACGGTTTTAAATCGGGAGCTAATGTGAAAGGTGGAGCCAAAGAGATTTTTTTGTTTCCCTATAAAGTAAATGGCCATTATAAAAAGTAACAATCCAATTGCTACAAACATTCCTAATTTCCAGGTATATCCAGATTGTTTATCCATGATTTCTACTATTATTTTATGTTATTCAAAAAATGAGCGCACCCACTCGTCTTCGTTTTTTTCCAGTTCTTCGTAAGTCCCTTCGGCATGTATGACGCCATCTTTTAAAACCATAATCCGGTCGGCGGTAAGTTTTGCACAGGCCATATCGTGGGTAATAATGATCGAGGTCGTTTTGCGTTTGTGTTTGATGTCCAGAATTAATTCGCTTATTTCACGTGAGGTAATGGTATCTAATCCGGTTGTGGGTTCGTCGTATAAAATGATTTCTGGTTTTAAGATTAAGGTTCTGGCCAAGCCGATTCTTTTTTGCATTCCACCCGATAATTCAGATGGCATTTTATCGATGGCATCACTCAAACCTACATTATCCAGAGCCTCCATGACTTCATGCTCCACTTCTTCAGGTGTTAAATCTCTTTTGTGTTTTTGTAAAGTGAAAGCCAGATTTTCACGTACCGACATGGAATCGTATAAAGCGCCACTTTGAAATAAAAAACCAATTCGGACTCTAATTTTATTTAGTTCCGGTTTTGTGAGGTTCAGCACATTTTCGTCAAACACTTTTATTTCGCCCTGATCCGGAGTTATTAACCCTACGATGCATTTTATGGTGACCGATTTTCCGGAGCCGGAGCGCCCCAGAATCACTAAATCTTCACCCTTATTTACGGTTAGATTTATACCCTGTAAAACGGTATTGTCTGTACCAAAAGTTTTGTGCAAATCCCTAATCTCGATGATTGGGGTTTTGCTTTTTACTTTTGTTGTAGAGGCTTTATTTTCTTTTTCCTTAATCATCTTTAAAAGAATAAATCGGTTATTTGAACGGCAACCATATCCAGAATAAAAATGGTGAGAGAAGCCGTTACAACTGCTGAATTTGCTGCTTTACCCACACTTTCAGTTCCGTTAGAGGCATTAAACCCTTTAAAACATCCTATCATTCCAATAAAAAATCCGAAGAAGAAGGTTTTAATTGTGGCAGGAATTAGGTCTAAGTATTCCAATGACTGTAAAATTTGAGTCAGATAGCGATAAAAATTAACATCACCATGAATATTGATTCCAACGAAACCACCAAGTATCCCTACCGCATCTGCGAAAATGACTAAGATGGGAACCATTAGTGTGCAGGCTAAAATTCGGGTCACTACCAAATAGTTGTAAGGATTAATGGCAGAAACTTCCATCGCGTCAATTTGCTCTGTTACTTTCATCGACCCTAGTTCGGCACCAATTCCTGAGGAGATTTTTCCGGCGCAGATCAAAGCAGTAATTACAGGAGCAATTTCTCTTATTAGCGAAAGAGCTACCATTCCGGGTAACCATGATTCTGCCCCAAAATTTACCAGGGTTGGACGTGATTGCAGCGTGAGGACCAGTCCCATAATAAAACCGGTTATGGCCACCAAAGGCAATGATTTATAACCAATGGCATAACATTGTTTTATAAACTCTCTAGCCTCATAAGGAGGAACAAAAACCTCCTTAAAAAACTGCTTTGCAAACAAAGTTGCATTTCCTATTTCGGTGAATGTATTTTTTATAGTGAGAATCAAAATGTTGTGTTTTAAGAATTAAATCAAAAATCGGGTGACACGAATTTTTAAAAGGCTGATTTCCTTTTTAGTATCAAAGATTAAAGTTACCGGATTACTGAAGTATAAATCTTACATAACTTTTTTGGAAGTTTATATAATTAACATTGTATGAGGAAAATAAAAGTAGAAAAGTTACGTTAGGGGGGATAAAATAAAAAAATCCCTTTGTGTAAAAAGGGATTTTTGACGTTTTGAGTTTCAGGTTTACCATTAGGACTGTGTCTGAAAACTATAATATTTTCGGGTTATAAATGCGATTGGAAGTCCGATACAGAACATCAGGATCAACATGGATAAGAATAATGGGAAATCTAAGTGTTTTTCAGGAAGAACAGGAAAGGCAATTGGCAGCACAATTAAATTCATAATGATCCAGACGAATATTCCATAGAGGAATCCGGAAACAACTGCGCTTTTTTTGAGAAAGGGCAGATATGGGTAAATGATAAAATAAAACCAGGCGAAGCTTAGTGCAATTAAGTAATGGAATCCAAGACCGATGAGTGCCATTAGCGAGCCTCCACTGTAGGCTTCTTTTTTAAAAACGCCGCTTGCTATGGATTGCAGCAGTTTTATTGCAGTGGTTTTTTGGAGTATAAAAGCATAAACTGTAATGGCTGCCGTCACGTCCAATGTCCCGGCAACGAGCCAGGCGGTTAAAATGGTTTTGGTTTTGGATTTCATAGGTTAGTTTTTTACAACATTATAAATATTCTTCAATTGATTTAAATGTCTTTTGGCATGCACGTTACAAAAAAATAATAATTCGTAGATCGTTAAATTTCCAATACCCGGTATTTCAAAATCCATACAGGTGAGTGTTAAATCATAATTTTCGGCAATATCCTGCATTTCTTTTTCAATTCTTTGAAGACTTGAAATCAGCTCGGTTTTATCATATTCGCGGTCTTCCGGATATATAAAATCAGGTGAGTCGTACTTGGTACTGAAATCGAGAAATATCCCTTGAAGCGCAGGAATTTTTTCATCATAGTTTGCAGCTAGTTTTTCTGTATTAGCCTCGCAAACCTGACGCAGTCCTGATGTTGCTTTTATAATATGACGAGCAACCTGTCCGGCTGTCCAGCTACCTTCAAAGGGTATTTGATTTACTTCGCTTTGCGTAAAAAGAGAAACAGTGTCGGAAAATTGCCCGAAAGTAGTGGTGATGTCTTGTTTTAATTCTGTTTTCATAATTTTTTTGTTTTTACTCTATTATAGAAGTGATCCACCAGACATTGCCAAACGGGTCAGTAACACCGCAGGTTCTTCCATATTCTTTATTACTGACTCCCATTACGCTTGTGGCACCATTTTCTAATGCTTTTTTATAGGTTTCATCGACATTCGGGACATAGACAAATAGGTTAGCGGTTTGTCTGGACCAGTCTTCAACCACGTCTGTAACCATGATAGTACTTCCGGTTATGGTAATTTCGGCATGCATAACCGTTCCGTCTTCGCGCAGTACATGATCGGAAGAAGTTGTTGCATCAAAGACTTTTTGAGTAAATTCTATAAATTGTGACGCGCCATTTAAAATTAAATAAGGCATTATGGTCTGATGTCCGGCCGGTAGATTCATTTGGTAAGATTTGAAGGTTGATAGCGTTTCAAATTTACAAATTTTATTTTCAAAACTTTATAAATCAGTTGTTTGTGGTGTTTTTTTTTAATTTATAAAAGAACTTCACAATGATAACCATAGGAATCAAGAAGTTCTATTATTCTTTGATTAGAAATTGACGATGCATGTATGCGTAAAATTTTATCACAGTCTTCCAAATCAAAATTAATACGACTGTCAGGAAAATGTTCAAGAAGTCTTCTCACAATCAAAAGAGATTGTTCCACTTCCTGAACATTTGTTTTATAAACTTCTATCATCACGCTGAACGTTTATAAAGCGATGTTTTTGTAACGTTCTATTTTATGATAATAAATGTAAGAGATCGCCAGAATTACTAAAAAGATCAAAGGAAAAAATGCCTGAAAATTGATTCCGTCAACTGCAGCATGACTTATGGAGGCAAATATGAAGTCGAAACCAAAACCGGCATAAGCCCATTCTTTTACATTCTTTGGAATCGACGGTATCACGAGTACCAAAACGCCAAGAATTTTAAAAACGACTAAGGCATTTCCAAAATATTCAGGATATCCTAAATGTTTGATTCCTTCTTTAGCCAATTCGGTTTGTGAAGTTAAAGCCGGCATAACGCCTTCGAATAAAAAGATAATAATAGTGGTAATCCAAAAAATAATTTTCGCTTTTTTCATGGGGTTGTTTTTAAAAGGTTGTAAATTAATTCATTACAAACTTACGATTCTTATCTTTTGGTAGGAATACACATTTACGACTATTTTAGGGGCATTTGGGACAGAAGGGGATTTTAGACAATTAGATAATAGGTAATTAGATTTTTGGAACCTGAAACCTGAAACCTGAAACCTGGAGTTTGGAATTTAAGATTTGGAATTTGCTCCCAAAACATAGTTCCTAATCACAAACAAATCTTCAAAACCCAATCGGGTGTAGATGTCTTTTCCCATTGCGGAGGCTTGTAGTAAGGCATAATCTGCATTTAAATCGATAGAAAGATTAAGTGCATATTTCATGATTTCCTCAGCAAAACCTTTTCGGCGCATTTCCGGAATGACTCCAACGCCATGAATTCCTACCGCATTTTCGGTATGAAACAGCATAAAAGTTCCGATGGGCTCTTGGTCTAAAGAAACCAGATAGAACTGAACATCATGATGATTGTGAATTAGTATTTCTTTACTAATTACATAACCAAAAGCATGGGGATACAAGTCGGCCCATATTTTAGCATCCTTTTCTGTGGAAACTCTTTTAAAACTCAGCCGGTTTTGCAGTGAAAATTGCTGATCTAATTTTAAAGCCATCGCAACCTGCTCGCTTTTTAATGTGAAACCATAGGCATCCAGTATTTCATACGATTTTGTTCCGTAGATATCCCAATATGCGAAAGCTAATTCTGAATTGGCCTGCATGGTTTTACTAATTTCGCCGATATCATTTTTAGAGATATCTTTCCGAAACCACAATTTATTAGGCCAGCCTGAATTTTCGACTTTGCTATATTCAAAAAGAGGAGTTGTATGGTAGGATAGGAAAGAGGAACTAACAGTTTTCCACATTCCGGTAAGATTATTTAAGTTGTCTTCGATTAAGTTTATATTTTTCATTTTGATACTAGTTATAAGAATATAAGACAAAGATACTTCCGGCTTTTATAGGAAACCTTTACATATGTTGATTTACAAATCTTTTTCGAGATTTTTTCGGATACGGCTTAGCTGAGTAGGAGTTATACCTAAATGCGAGGCGATGTGAAGCAACGGAATCCGCTCTGAAATATCAGGATGGATGGATAAAAGGTGCAGGTATCTTTCGGTAGCATTTTCCATGACCAGTGCTATTTCGCGCTGTTCTTTTTCGATGACCCAGTTTTTTTCTAAGTACGCGATGTAATAATTTTTCAGATCATTGTGCTGGTCGATGAGCGCCCTGTATTTTTTGTAGTTAAGCTGAATCAAGATAGAATCTTCGAGTGCTTCTATGGTAAAATGGGAAGGGGTTTGCTGCAATAAAGAAGCCTTTGAACCTGAAAAATGGCCTTCAAGAAAGATATTTTTGTTATAGAGATTACCCGCTGCATCGGTGATAAAAGCCCGTAAAGCGCCTTTGACTATAAAATGTATCTCTTTTGCAATTTGCCCGCTCTGTAATAAAACCTCTCCTTTTTTGACGGATTGAATTTCGACGATGTCCTCGATTAATTTCCAGGAAGTATCCGAAATCGGAGCGTAGCTTTCGAATTTTATTTTTAAATCGTTGAGGTACTTATTTTGATTGATTGACATTTTGATTGAAGTTTTACCTATCAAAAATAAGGAAATATTACGGATTATATAGTACTCGGATGACGCGGATTCGCTATCGCGAAGACACTGATTGATGCGGATTTTTTTACTCTCATTTTTGTCATTTAGAGGCTCGAGCAATAGCAAACAGGCGAAGCAAATTACAATTGTGTATCGACAAAGATTAGTCGAGTTGCTTGTGTGATCATTCCTCTGTCAGGATGACAAGATTGTGCGTAATCATTGTGAGAAAAAAAACCGCTAAAAAACGTAAAAGTTATTTAGCGGTTTTAAGGAAAAAGTTCTTCACATTTTAGAGTTTAATCGGCGTAGTGATAAATACTTTTTTTAATCGTGTCTTTTATTTTTTCGAGTGTTACTTCAGTCACACCACCTTCATAATTCATACTAATAAGGACTTTATCTTTAGTGATTTCGTAATCAATTGAGATTAATCCGTTTTTATTTACCGGTACAGATTTACTTTCGTTTGGAATTGCACTTAAATAGTATTCGGATTCTTCAACCTCTTTGTTTTGGATGATATTTTGATAAACCCGAGCAAGATCTGTATCTTTTAGTATACACTCTTTTCCGGCTCCCATTTCTACTTCGATGTCTTTACAGTCTTCTTTTTTCTCTTCTTCTTTTTTTACAGTAGAATTTGCCTTTACCGGTTCTTTTGTCGCTTTTACTTCTTTTTCCGAATTGTTTTCTTTACAGTTTGTAAATAGTAATGCTAAAATTGCAATGCATGCGATTCTTTTCATGGGTTTTAATGTATTGATTAAGAGGTTTGTTTTATTTCTTATTAATATTCGATGCGATATTCACTGTCCGGAGCCATTTTTTGAAGGCTTGACAATATCAAAAGTAAGGAAATATTACGGATTATAGGGTACGAGGATGACGCGGATTCGCTACCGCGAAGACACGGATTGATGTGGTTTTTTTTCTCACAATAGTGGCTCACAATCTTGTCATTTCGAGGAACGAGACTCGAGCGATAGCGAATAGGCGAAGCAAATCTCGCGCGGGATTCGACAAAGATTGGCGGCATTCTGTACGGAGTTTCCAGTGTGATCCTTCCTTCGTAAGGATGACAAGATTGCGCATAAAAAATTGCGAGAATAAAAAATCCACGTCAATCTGTGTTTTCGCAAAGCGAATCCGTGTCATCCGCGTGCCAATAAAAAAACGCCATGAAACTAAAAGTCTCACAGCGTTTTCATCTCAAAAAATAAATAATTAACGGGTATTATTTCCAACCACCGCCTAAGGCACGATACAACTCGGTATTGGCAGATAGTTGCTCTCTTTTTATGTTAGCGAGTTCCAGTTCGCTTTGCAATAAATTCGACTGTGCAGAAAGGACTTCAAGATATTCCGCCATACCATTTTTGAATAACAGATTGGCATTTTTTATGGCTTGCTGTAACGTTTTTACACGTTGTTGTAAGAACGATTCCTGTTGCTGCAGTTTCTCTACTTTTACCAAAGCATCAGAAACCTCACTAACGGCTACTAAAACAGCTTGTCTGAAACCAAAAACGGCTTTTTCTCTTTCGGCAATGGCAATATTATATTGGGTTCTCACTTTTTTATTGTTCAGTAAAGGCTGTGTCAATCCTCCCGCAACAGTTCCGAACAAAGAAGCCGGAATGTTGAACCAATTGCTGGTTTCGAAAGAGTTTACGCCACCCTGAGCGGTAATTCTAAGTGCAGGATACAAATTAGCTTTTGTGATTCCCACGTTGGCATTGGCTACTTGAAGAGCCAGTTCGGCACTTTTTACGTCTGGTCTGCGACTTACTAAGGAAGACGGAATTCCGATCGCATTATTGGTTTTAACTTCCAGCGCACTCAAACGTAGACTTCTTTGTTTTGAATTTGGGAAAGAGCCTGTTAAAACACTCAAAGCATTTTCCTGAATCGCAATGTTTTGTTCCAATAACGGAATCAATTGTGCAGCATTTAATTTTTGTGCTTCTGATTGCTGAATCGCTAAGGAAGTGACCTGACCTGCATCGTATTTTAACTTGATAATGTTGGTGGTACTATCGTTTAATTTCAGATTCTGTCTGGCAATATCCAATTGGGCGTCCAGCATTAAAAGATTGTAATATCCTTTAGAAACATTGGCCACAATAGTAGTCTGCAAAGCTTTTTTAACTTCTTCTGACTGTAGATAACCGGCAAAAGCTCCTTTCTTCTGGTTTTTTATTTTCCCCCAAATGTCAGCTTCCCATGAAAGTGTTGCTCCGGCTGTAAAATCATTAATGTGATTTTGACCCAATGCCTGACCTAAGTTCTTTCCTGTAAAACTATTATCTGACGGATTGCTGGTACTGGCCGCTACAGATAAATTCACCTCAGGGACATTTCCCCATTTGGATTGTGTAAATCTGTAATGTGCGATCTCGATGTTTTTAGTAGCAATTTGCAGATCGTTATTTCGCGCAACTGCGCTGTCTATTAACTGAATCACATCTTTTTCGGTAAAGAAATTTTTCCACTCCGTGTCTCCAATACTCGCGGTATCTTTTGAAACCGATGCATTCCTGAAATTTTCAGGAAATGCATCTTTAGGAGTTTCAATATCCTTCGAAACCTTACAGGATATTAGCGTAGTGATCAAAATGGTGATCATCACGATTTTGGTTATATAATTTTTCATTGTTTTTTTATTAGATTTCTGTACTCTTTGGATGTCATTTTTTAAACAGATAGAAACATAGTTTTTATAAACTTAAAAGAGGCGTTTCACTAATTTAAATGCACATAGTTTGTCTATGTGTGGGAACCAGTTTCTTTTAACTTCTTTTTTCGCGAGATAAAATTCTATGTCTCTATGTGTTAAAATTTCTTTTTTAATATCTCCGGGAGCTTAAACTTCTGTACAAGTATCTTTTCTGTTTTCAAGATCTCTTGAAATTTTATAGGAGATGTATCCGATGCCAATGATAATGGCTACGAGTACGGTTGTGATATAGTTTTCCATTTTTATTTTTCTTCGTTATGAATTACGGCTGCCGGTTTTCCGGAAACCTTTTCTTGTAAATGTTGGAAGATGATGAATAAAACCGGGATGATAAACAATCCTAGAATTACCCCTGAAATCATACCTCCGGCGGCACCAATACTAATCGAATGGTTACCTTGTGCTGATGGTCCTTTGGCACTCATCATCGGAATTAATCCCACAACAAAAGCCAGTGACGTCATGATGATAGGTCGCAAACGCAGTTTTGCAGCATCTATTGAGGCCATCACCAATGCCTGACCTGATTTTCTTTTCTGAACAGCAAACTCCACAATCAGAATCGCATTTTTAGCAAGCAGTCCAATTAACATTACCAGTGCAACCTGTACATAAATGTTGTTTTGAATTCCGGTTAAACCAATGGCTACAAATACTCCAAAAATACCTGCAGGAATTGAAAAGATTACGGCCAAAGGCAAAATGTAACTTTCGTACTGTGCAGCAAGTAAGAAATAGATGAATATCAAACACAGTAAGAATATAGTCGCGGATTGCCCTCCGGAAGAAATCTCTTCACGGGTTTGTCCTGAAAATTCAAAACTATAACCTGCAGGTAATTGTTGTGCAGCCACTTCTTCAATGGCTTTAATGGCATCTCCAGAACTAAATCCAGGTTTCGGAATGGCGTTAATCGAAATCGAATTAAACAAATTGTATCTCGAAGCGGTTTCTGAACCATAAATACGGCTTAGTTTTACCAATGTATTTATTGGAACCATTTCGCCGGTTTTGTTTTTCACAAAAACTCTGTCAATAGAGGAGGGGTCAGCTCTGTCAGCAATATCAGCCTGAACAACCACTCTGTAATATTTACCAAATCGATTAAAATCAGATGCTTGTGCACTACCAAAATAGGTTTGCATGGTTTGTAAAATGTCTTTTACATTCACGCCCAATTGGTTGGCTTTTTCATCATTGATATCCAGTTGCAACTGTGGATAATCGGCTTTGAAACTTGTAAAGGCTACTGCAATTTCCGGACGTTTCATCAATTCTCCGATGAAGCTTTGAGAGACGCCGCTAAATTTATCCAATTTGCCTCCGGTTTTATCCTGAAGGACCAAATCTAAAGCTTCAACGTTACTAAATCCGGGAACAGTAGGGAAACTGAATACGAAGAAACTTCCGCCGCTAATAGTGCCTAATTTTCTTTGTACATCGGCCATTATTTCGTTGATTCCTTTGATTTTTCCACGCTCTTCATCCGGCTTAAGCAAGACAAAAATAACTGCAGAAGAGGGACTAGTAGAATTTGTTAATAAATTGAATCCAGAAATCGCTGTTACAAATCGTGATGATTCGTCGTTTCTTAGCAAATTCTCTGCCTGAGTCATTACTTTTTGTGTTCCGTCAAGAGAGGTTCCTGAAGGAGTGTTAACTGCGATCGCAATGAATCCTTGATCTTCTGTAGGTATAAATCCTGTCGGAGTCGTTTTTACCATTACAATTGTTGCGACTGTAATTAATGCTAAACCACCTAAGCTCAACCATTTTCTTCGAATTAAAAATTTCAAACCTCCAACGTAACGATTGGTTAAAGAATCAAAACTTTTGTTGAACGCGCTAAAGAATTTCTCTTTAAATCCTTTTTTCTCATAAGCAGCATCTCCGGAAGCGCCGTGATTGTCTTTTAAGAACAAAGCAGCAAGTGCAGGACTTAAAGTTAAAGCGTTTACTGCCGAAATTACAATTGCAATTGCCATCGTAAAAGCAAACTGACGATAGAAAACTCCCGTAGAACCTTCCATAAAACCAACCGGCAGGAATACAGCAGCCATTACCAGCGTAATCGAGATAATAGCACCCGTTATTTCGTGCATTGCTTCATGTGTTGCTACTTTTGGAGACAAATGTTTGTGCTCCATTTTGGCATGCACGGCTTCGACGACCACAATCGCATCATCTACCACAATACCAATCGCCAGAATTAAAGCGAATAGCGTTAGCAGGTTGATCGAAAATCCGAATAACTGCATGAAGAAGAACGTTCCTAAAATTGCTACAGGTACAGCAATAGCCGGGATTAATGTTGATCTAAAATCTTGCAGGAATATAAATACTACAATGAATACTAATATAAATGCTTCGATTAAAGTATGTTCCACTTGTTCTATAGATTGATCCAGAGATACTTTTGTACTATAGAAAATGTTATGTTTAATTCCTTTGGGGAAATCTTTAGAGGCTTTCACCATCAATTTATTGATCGCGACCTGAATGTCATTGGAGTTGGAACCTGCCAACTGAATGATACCAATTACAACTCCTTTTTTACCGTTCAAACGCGTCAAACTGTTATAGGAATAAGCACCAAGTTCAACTCTGGCAACATCTTTTAAGCGAAGAACAGAACCGTCTGCATTAGAACGTATAGCAATATTTTCATATTCTTCAGGTTTGGTTAGTTTTCCTTTGTATTTGATTACGTATTCGAAAACCTCCGTACTTCTTTCTCCAAATTTACCGGGAGCAGCTTCCAAACTTTTGTCCCGAATCGCGCTCATGATTTCGTTTGGAGTCACTTTGTAAGTTGACATCTGTGTCGGATTTAACCAAACACGCATTGAGTAATCTTTTACACCTCCAAAAATACTAGCCGATCCAACACCGGGAATACGTTTGATCTCCGGAATAATATTGATCTGTGCATAATTGGCCACAAACGTTTGATCGTATTTTGATTCGTCGTCGGTGTACATACCAATTGCCATGATAAAACTGTTTTGTTGTTTGGCAGTGGTTACCCCTTGCTGTACAACTTCGGCAGGCAACTGGCTGGTAGCCTGAGCGACTCTGTTTTGTACGTTTACAGCTGCCTGATCGGCATCGGTTCCTAATTTAAAGAAAACGGTAATAGCTAAAGATCCGTCATTACTGGCTGTCGAACTCATGTAGGTCATGTTCTCGACACCGTTTATAGATTCTTCTAAGGAGGGTGCAACAGAACGTAAAACCGTTTCGGCATTAGCTCCAGGATAAACCGCCGTTACCAAAACAGATGGAGGGGCAATATCAGGAAACTGTTGTAAGGGCAATTTCGTAAGTCCAAGTACGCCCAGAATCACCAATAAAATGGAAATTACGGTTGCCAGTACAGGTCTTTGTATAAATATTTTGAACATTTGCGTGAAAATTATTTTTTAGTGATTACTTGGGCAACTTTTGTGGCCGGTTTTTCAGGCTGAATAAGTTGTCCTTCCTGAAGTTTGTCAATACCGCTTAATACAATCTGATCACCTGATTTTACACCATCTTTGATCAGATAGTTGGTACCGCTTTTGCCAATAACCGTGATAGGCATTTTGTTTACTTTATTTTCTTTGTTAACGGTGAAAACAAAAATCTTATCCTGCATTTCAACAGTAGCCGATTGTGGTACCAAAACGGCATCGTCATGGTGAAGACCTAAGCGAATTTTCCCGGTGTTTCCTGAACGTAAAGTTCCGCCTGTATTTGGGAAAGTAGCTCTTAAAGTAATGGCTCCGGTTGTTTTATCAAACTGACCGTCTACCATATCAATTTTTCCGGTTTGAGGATAAGCATTATTATCTGCTAAAATCAAAGTTACAGGAGGCAATTTTTTGATTTTGTCACCAAGACTGCTGCCGGCATATTGTGCTTTAAAGTTGATGAAATCAGTTTCACCTAAAGAGAAATAAGCAAAAACTTCATGTACATCCGATAAGTTGGTTAAAGGCTCAACATCTGATGCCGAAACTAAACTTCCTTGTTTTTTAGGCAATCTTCCAATGTATCCGCTTACAGGAGCTGTAACATTGGTGTATCCTAAGTTGATTTTGGCCGAACCTACCATTGCTTTAGCCTGCTCAATATTGGCAGCAGCAATTTTTTGGGAAGCTTTGGCTGTTTTTAACTGATAATCCGAAACTACTTTGTTTTGTACCAAAGGCGTTAGTTTATCTACTTCTAACTGAGCGTTGATTAAAGAGGCTTCGGCAGCGTGAAGATTAGCCAGCGCGTTGTTTAATTGTTCACGGAAAGGACGTTCGTTTATTTTGAATAAAGTTTGGCCTTTATTTACATAAGCACCTTCGTCTACATATACTCGTTCAAGGTTTCCGCTCACCTGAGGGCGAATTTCAACATCTACGGTTCCTTGTATAGAGGCAGGATATTCAGCATCTGTAGTGGTGTTTTCGCTTGTAACGGCCAAAACTGGCAATAAAGGAGCAGCAGGAGCTGCCGGGGCTTGCGATTTATCTGTACAACTGCTTAGTACGAGTGCCAGAATAAAACTGGTTATGATAACATTTTTCATTTTACTATTGGTTTTAATTTGTTGAACATTTTTTGAGATTAATTGATGCGGTATTCTGGTATTCTGGGAATTCATATTTAATTATATTAAATTATCTAACGTCGTTAAGCTTTTAAGCCTGGAATTCTATATGATGAGCCTTCCAATTCTATTTCAAAAACTGGTATTAAATTATTTATCACTGTTAAGTAAAATGAAAAAAAAAGGCTTTCTAAATTACTCTATTAAATTATTTATCACTGTTAAGTAACAAGGCAAACGTATTTTTTTATCAGCTATTAAATCATTTATCACTGTTAAGTAAAAATGAAATTTTTTTTATTGTATTGATTTTATGATACCACCAATCGCATCTTTTAGGATTTGAGCGTTAATGGTTTCCAGAATGTCACTTTTGTTAATGATATTAATGGCGATCAAACCATGAATAACAGAAAAGAAAGTAAAATATTTTTGTTTGATAATATCCTCACTTGGATTACTGTTCTTCATAACTTCAGCAATTACCGAGGTAAACAATTTGTAAGGTGCTTCCTGAGCCGAACATCGTTGTGCACAGCAGGTCATTTGAACACCAAACATCAATTGGTACATTTCAGTATTACTAAAAGCAAAATCCCAGTAAGTCATCCACATGGCTTCTAACTGATCTTCGGGTTTTTCAAACTTATCTTTCGCAGTTTGCAACTCTTTGGTCAGTTTTAAAAAACCTTTACCTGTAAGTTCTTCAAGTATTGCTTCTTTATTCGAAAAGTATTCGTAAATAATTGGAGCAGTATATTCAATTCTGTCGGCAATTTTACGCATACTCAAACCATTCCAGCCTTCTTCTTTTACGATATCATAAGCAGCCCCAAGAATGTTATTTCTTGTTTCTTCTTTTTGTCTTAAAATTCGATCTTTACTAGCCATTTTATTTGAGTATTAAATTGTTTAACACCGTTAGGCAAATGTAGGACGGTTTTTCTGATTATGAAATAATTTTACCATAATATTTTCTTATCGTGCCATAGGTAGGCTATAAAAAACTCGTGAAGGCTTTATTTTACTCGATTTTTAAAGGTACATTTTTTTTGAGGAGCAAGACGTTTTGGTGTTTTTAAGACCAGTTGTCCTGCTTTTCGCTATATCTTTTTCTGTTCTCGTTAAAGAAACGAGACCAGAAAAAGGATATCGCTGCAATCAGGGCTATAAAAGGCGTTATTATTTTTTTTAGATTAACATTTTAATTGGAAGTAAAATTTCTAAAGAATCATCAATTTTATAGAGCTTGATTTTAATCCGACTCTATAAAATTGATTAAAGTAAAGATTCTTACTAAGTTATTTTATCGATGCATTTTTTCTCAAGATATATCATTGGATCAAGAGACCATATAAGAGGCTTCTATTTTTTCGTTTACACTATTATAATAGGGGGTTTCAAGTTGATATTTATTTGAATTTTCAATAACGTAATCTACCAGAAAACGTTTTTCGGTTTGGGCTCTATTTTCAAAATCTAATTGCAAGGAAGATTTGGACTCAAACGGAAATTTAGTCAATAAATCTTTAGAGGTTTCAATGTCCTGGCTGGTTAAACGAACATTGTTCCTGCTGGCCAGTGACTGAATTTCAAGCATCATATTCTCAAGAAAGTGCATCAAATCCGGATCTTCTAATAGTTGTCCAAAGGTGACTTTGTAAGCTGAAGTTATTCCTGCAACAGGTGCGACAAATAAATACTTCTTCCATAGTATCTCTTTGATATTGGCAACATAAGTAATGTCTAAACCTCCTTCACTTAAAAGATTGATCAAGAGTTCATTCTCTTTTCCGCCAACAAAAATTTTCCCCGGACCACCAACATGCTGTACATGTCCGGGCTTTTTAACATTGGAAGCCACATAAATGCAGCCTTCCATAATTTGACCAGCTTCAGGTAAGATGTTACGAATAAGTTCCCCCGCATTCACTACATTTTGAAGTGTGATTACTGTGGTTTCAGGCCCGATACAATCTTTGTAGAGTTGTAATATTGAGTTTATAGAATATGATTTACAGGTCAGGATCAACACATCCAGAATTCCAATTTCTGTTGGATTATCAGATACCAGATCCGGAAATATAGTCTCTGTAGTGCCTTTTGATTCAAACAATAAACCTTCTTTTTGTATGGTGTTTTTAGTTTCGCCTCTACAGATGAATATGATTTTGGCAGCACTGTTTTTATATTTTTTAGCCAAAGGAGCGCCAACAAATCCACCAATTCCGCCAATCCCAAGAATTCCTATTTTTATTATATCTGATTTCATATTGTATTGTTTATGGTTTTAAATCACACCCAATGTGTGTACTACAAAGTAAATGGGTTCGAACTTATTAACTGATGTAAAAATATAGGTTATATTTGTAAAAATTAAGGATTATGGAAAAGACGTTTTTTATATACAAAGATTTCGAAATTTACTCGGTCGAGGAATTGACCTGGAAGAAAGAGGTGCACAGACACAATTTTTTCGAGTTACTCTATATTGAATACGGAACCGGCAATCATATCTTAAATTCGATTCATCATCATTACAAAGAGCATGATATTTATTTGCTTACGCCCAGAGATTACCATTCTTTTAAAACACTTGAACCTACCAAGTTTCATTGCCTGCGTTTTCTGCCTAGTTTTTTCTCAAATAAGAAAGAAATTGAAGAGATCGAAAAGTTGTTTTATTACCACAATCAAACTCATGGAAATCTGGTTTTTCTTGAAGAGGATAAAACGTTTTGCGAAATGGTGATTTTAAAAATACTGGAAGAAGTAGCCCAACAAAAGCTGAAGAGCGAAGTTATCATCAAAAGCCTGATGATGTCGCTAATTCAGATTATCCGAAGAGACGCGAACATGCACGAAAGTAATCTGCATGCCAATACCAGCGAGGTTTTAAAAATTGATACGATTTTAAATTACATTCGTTTTAATATCGCTAATCCTCATTTGTTGAAGAAAAAAGAAATGGCCGATCATTTTAATGTTTCTGTTAATTACATCGGTGAATATTTTAAAACCCATTTAAACATTACTTTACGGGATTATATCGAGCAGACAAAACTCAAGGTTGTGAGTGAGAAATTGACTAGAAGTACTTTGACTTTTTCGGAAATTAGTAACGATTTGGGATTTATAGACAGCAGTCATTTCAATAAATTTATGATGCGAAGTACCGGAATGTCTCCTTCAGAATTTAAAAAGTCATTGAGTCTTTCTTAGCAGTATTACAGGTACCCACTAAAAAAGACTCATTATCATTTTATCTTACATCTCACATTTTCACATAATCCATTTCGACGTGTTCAATTCCGGCATCAAGGAAAAAATTATCGGTTTGTTTGAATCCGTTTTTGATGTAAAACCGACTTGCATTAACCTGTGCGTACAAATAGATTTTCTTTTCGTCTTTTAAATCAGATAAGATTTTTTGGAGGATTGCTTCCCCAATTCGTTGTCCGCGGTAGCTATTCAAGACAGCAATTCTTTCAATTTTGAAACCTTTTTCCATTTTTCGGTATCGTGCTGTTCCGGCCGGTAAGCCATTAACGGTAGCGAGATATTGAACAGCCTCTTCATCATCCATAGATTCGCGTTCCTGCGATACATTTTGTTCTTCAACAAATACTTGACGACGAATAGCAAAAGCAATTTCTATTAATTTATCGTCCTCAATCTTCTCAACTTTTACAGTATTTCCTGTTGATTTTTGAGCAGATTCGCTCTTCATTTCTTTAATTGTGGTCATTCGGTCAAAAAGATTTTTAGTTTTTAAATTCTGGGTTACTTCGTGTATGGCTTTAAACAAATTATTTTCGGTATCAGTGAGTTCAATCAAAGCTTCGGTCATGATTTGCCATAAAGGCTGCAATTGATCGATCATCTCGTTGGCTTTGTCAGTCAGGGTTATCAGGCGTTTTCTTTCATCTTTGGCATCTTTCGCCGAACCAATTAATTCTTTTTTCTCCAGCTCTTTCAGTAATGAAATAGTAGTAGGATGAGAGTAACCAATTTCCTGTGAGAGTTCGACAACACTAATGGCCTTTTTCTGCGAAAGCACGTACACCACCGGAAACCATTTGGGCTCAAAATCGATGTTCTGACTTTTGTAAAACAACTGGGCTTCCTTCCTCAGGTTTTCATTCAAACGCTGTAAAAGATTGCCTAATACCAATGATTTTGATTTTTCTAATACCATAAAAAATAATTTATATACAAATTTACGTAGTTGACTACATATATTGAGCTAGGAAAGATTAAATTTAAGATTTTTTTATCTTTTTTGACTTTTGAAAGGGAGTAAATGTAAAATGTTAGATGTAAAATGTTAGATGTAAAATGTTAGAGGTGAAATGTGAAATGTGTTTACTTTTTCTGTCTGGGTGTAGGGAGTGAAATTTAATTTTGACACATAGAAACATAGATACTAATACCTAAAAGAGGAAATAAAGAAGAAAAGTTTTCTTTACTACTGAAACGCCTTTTTTAAGTTTACAAAGACTACGCTTCTATGTGTTTAATAATTTTTGCCAACAGATTTATTTTAGTATTACGACTTCCTCGGGAACTTTGAACAGTAATACACAGCCGGTTTTAGAAAACACAGAGTGACTGCTTCCTGGTGGCATGTACATATAATCTCCTGTTTTTAATTCGTCTTTTCCGGAGCGGACTTCACCTTCAAGAACATAAATTTCTTCTCCCGCAGGATGAACATGATTAGGATACGAAGCACCCGCTTCAAATTTTAGTAAAAAAACAGTGGGTCTGTTTGTAGTTGTGTCAAAGTATAAGGATTTGGCAAAAATACCATCTGTTTTTACACCTTCTTCAATTAGAACTTTCCAGTCTTTTTCGCTGCTTCTTGTGATTTGTTTTTCCATTTTAGTAATTTTTTAGTTTGTTTTATTTTTCAAAGTGATTTCATCTAAACTCCAGTGGTATTTTTCTACGGTTGACAAAAGAAAAGCTGCCATAGAAAAGGTAAATACCGAATAATCTAAAGGTTCTTTTACTCCAAAAGAATAAGCCATGGCAAGTGCAAAGTCAAAAGTTAATAGGGCAGCGCCAACAGCCACAAATTTCGTTTGATAGCCAATGAGCAGGAGTAGAGCAAGTAGTGTTTCCAAAATAGTCGATGCAATAGCAATAGTTGGAATCCAGTTTTTAGGAACAAAAGAATTTACTTGTTCGGTATAGGTGAGAAAGTTTTCCCAACCCGAAGAGTGTTCTCCCCATAAACTTAACCGACTTGAAACGGCAGATAAAAATCCCGCTGCCAGGGCAACCCGCAACAGCAAAACGGCATATTTCTGATTTTTTTTCATCTTTTTGATTGCTTAATTATTACAATACAAAGATGCGGAAGGCAGTGTTGCTAAAGAATAGAGAATCCTCGAAAAAGCATGTAATCAATTGAAAAAGCAAATATTAGAAACGATGAATTGGGTGAAATTACGAATGTGCAGTATTTTCTTTATAGGCTTTTGGGGAAGTGTTGGTGTGTTTTTTGAAGAAATTAGAGAAGTAAAAAGGATCATTAAATCCTAAAGCATAAGCGACTTCTTTTACCGATAGTTTCTCGTAGGTAAAAAGGCGTTTGGCTTCAGAGATGATCAATCCAAAAATTACATTTTGAGCCGTTTTATTGGTATGCAGTTTCGAAAGCTCGTTTAGTTTTGATTCTGTTGTACCTATCAGAATTGCGATTTCGTTTACAGAAAGGTTCTTGTCGAAGTTTTGTAAAATCGTTTCCAGAAAATGAAGAAACAGCGCGTCGGGTTTATAGATTTCATCGCCGCGATTAATTTTGGTTCGGTTGATTTCAATCAATATCAGCTCAATTCGACTGTGAATAGAGGTGAGGTATTGGTAAGGCATTTGTAGTAATTCTTCACCGACGGTTTTTAATTCGCGAACAATAAACTGGCTGTTGTCAACAACAATCATTTCATTCATTGCGAAATGACAAAAAAGTCCGTTATGGAAAATCAATTCCATATCAGTATCATCTTTGCAGAAAAAATCATAGGTAAATTCTAAAATAAATCCGGTTGCATTTTGGATATTTTTAAAATAATGAATCTGACCGGACGTAATAGTGATTACAGCATTTTCGGTTAAGGTAAATTCATTTTCATCTACAGAAATAATGGTAGAACCCGAAGTACAATACACAAGTACGTATTTTAAAACGCGTTTGGGCTGTTCTAAATCTGTCGCCTGATCAAATGTTTTTATCGAAACCATATTGAGGATAGTGTTGGATCAAAAGTAAGATTTATTTCATGAAGTTGATCAAAGAAGGCTTGCAGATTTGTTCTGTTATTGCATTTTGGGGTACTGTGTGTGAATTTCTGTTCTGTGTAGTTGGAACGCACAAAGCACACGGATGGTACTGATTCGCTCTGCGAAAACGCGGATCAACACAGATTTTTTTATATTATTAGGTAGAAGTTAATTAATGTTTTAAAAATATTACTACCGTAAAAATCCGCGTTGATCCGCGTTTTCGTGAAACGAATCCGTGCAATCAGCGTCTCTTTATTATTATTCTGATAATGTTTTCAGCAATTGTTCCAGGTTGTCGATACTCATTTTGAAACCTTGTTCGAAGCCCATTTCGATCATTTTTTCCAGACGTTCCAGCGATTCATTTACAATGGTGATACTCACTTTTGTAATGCCGTTTTGCTCACTAAAGCTATGATCCCAGTTGGAGCCCGGCAGCTCGCGATTTTCATTCTGGTCTGCAAAAGTATTGAACATCTTGAAATTGGTCTTTGGCGTAATCGAAGTGTATTCCTGAACCGCCCAGCGTTCCAGACCTTCAGGACTTACCATGGCGTAAAATCTGCGTCCGCCAACTTCAAAAGTCATGTGTTTCGTTTTAGACGACCAGGGTTTTGGAGCTACCCATTGATCCAGAAGTTCCGGTTTCGTAAAAGCATCCCAAACCAGCGGAAGTTCTGCATTAAATTCTCTGTTTATGATTACCGTTTTGGTGGCTTTGTCTACGGTAAAATCAAATTGCAAATCGTTTTTCATTTGTTCTGTTTTTTAAGCGTTACTAATAGTTCGTCAAGCTGATTGAACTTGGTTTCCCAGATTTCCCTGAATTGGACTAACCATTGATCAATCTCTTTCATTTTTTCAATTTCAAGCGAATAGTAAATTTCCCGGCCTTGTTGTTCCTGTTTAAGCAAATCGCATTCTACTAGTATGCGAAGGTGTTTCGAAACCGATTGTCGGGAGGCGTTAAAGTTCTCTGCGATGGCATTTGGTGTCATTGCCTGTACAGCGATCAGCGTTAGAATTGACCTTCTAGTCGGGTCGGCTATGGCTTGGAAAATGTCACGTCTCATAATATTCCGGTTTTAATTAAGAAACCAATTGGTTGCAAATATACGCGCAACTATTCGGTTTCGCAATTTTTTTGGGAGTTATTTTAGAAAATAATCTCGCAAAGTCGCTAATACGCAAAGTTTTATGGTGATTTATTGTTTATTGTTTGTTGTTTTTGGTTTCAGGTTTCAGGTTTCAGGTTTCAAGTTTCAAGTTTCAAGTTTCAAGTTTCAAGTTTCAAGTTTCAGGTTTGCGCAATCTTGTCATTTCGAGCGAAGGGAGACTCAAGCGATAGCGAATAGGCGAAGCAAATCTTCGTTAGTAACTCTACAAAGATTGACTAGCGTTACCGACAATCGTTGTCAAGATTTACTTCGCCTATTCGTTATCGCTCTTTCCCGTATTATCCGTTTAGTTTGTCATTTCGAAGAATGAGAAATCTTCGTAAGTAGCTCGACAAAGATTGTCGATTTAGTTTGCGGAGTTTCTCATTCTTCGAAATGACAAAAATGCGATAAATGCTTACCGAAATATAGATTTCTTATATTTGATAAAAGAATGTAATTTATTGAAAGAAAAATCTTTCTTTTTTAAATGGTTTTTCCTATATTTGAAGTTCTTAAATCTTCACAATTAAGATAAAATAAAATTTGCCCTTGTGCTATGTAGTAAAGTTTCGAAAGAGCTTTGACGCCGTGAAGAAGCGTAAGACTACTAAGGCATGAGGGTTTTTTCTTAAATTCTTCAAATTATGAGTACAAACACCCTTTCCAAAGAAGCCGAAACAAGGCTTATTGATTTTTTTAATCACACCATCGATCCTACCGAAATGGCAAAGGCCATAAGACAAGCCAATCACATACTTGCTTTAGGAGTCATCAGAGAACACGAAACTCTTGAAAAAGAAAGAGCCAGTCTGGAAAACAGCTTTTATTGGCTCAATGAACTGGCGGAGATTTTGAATCCTTATTTGTGTGAGGAGTAGAATTTATAAAATGGAAAAACCTCGATTTTTAAATGAATCGAGGTTTTTTTTATAGGTATATTGTGTTTATTACTTTGCGGGCACGGATTGCAAATCCGCGCTATCGGGTCAGTAAATTCGCCAACAAAGTCTCTAAAAGTGCGATCTGAAAAATCTAGTACATAGCCACTAGCCATTCCTAATAGATTTTCAATACTTACTTTTTCTATAAATGTTATTTCTGCCATTATTAAAACTCGAGTTTTAACCTAAGTTCCTTGTCTGTTGCGTACCAAATAAAATTATTTCGTTCAACTGATGTATTAGATAAAGTATCAATTAAATTTGATATAAAAAAAGAAAAGGATAGTTCCTCTAAATTATATAAAGAGTGTGGAACTAATTCTCTATCCCAGACCTTTAGGAACCAATTTTCGTTTAGTGAAACATGATTTACTTTAAACTTATCATAATTATCGTTTTCAAAAAAGTCTAAATTACTATCGAGATAATTTTCTCTGAATGTTTGTAAACTGAATCTATTATTATATCCTTCAAAAGAGAAAATACCATTAAAGAAAGATTGCTCTTTATCCTCTTTACCCGAAAAAATAAATTTGCCATTTTCGTTAGCTTGTTTTAATACTTGAGTTAAATCTTGATTTTGTAGATTAGCTTTTACTTCTATAATCCCACGAACAGCATCTGGAGTCATAATAACAAAATCTCCTTCTTTAAATAATATAGGACTGGCATCATCGTAAATTATCAGATCAATTTGTCTAGATGATAAGTGTTCTCCACGGTTTTCTGTTTGTTTAATAACAAAACCCGTTCCTATTGAATATTTTTCAGGAAGAAAACGTCTAATAACATTTTTCAGAACAGCTTCTTTATAACGGCCATCTTCTCCCCAATGGTCAATCAAATTGCGAACTTTATTTGTTAAAGCAAGAAGTTCTCTGGACGTTAATTTATGATATTCTATTAAACTCATATTAAAATGTATTAGTATTATTTAGTTACTATAAATGATTTTTGTTTAGTATTAAAGAAAAACTTATGGGTTGTAAATTTTTAATGCTTTTGCATAACCGTTGTCTTCTCCAATCATTATTTTGTGTTCATCTAATTTTATAAAAAAGCGATTTTTTTTATTGTCGGTGTAAAATTGAGTGTAAACCAGAATGATTTCATCCTTATACTTTTTAATTACTTCTTCATCCCATTTTAGATTAAAATGTTGTGACAATCTTTTTAATATTTTAATAGCTTGTTCTTCAGAACTCAATGCGGTTTCATAATTTTCGAGAGTTTTTAGAATATCACTTATAAAGGCCGCTCTAATTTTTTTATTTTCAAATGCCTCTTTAATTTCCTTATTTAAACTTGCAGGTATGGGAATTCTTTTTCTATTACTTTCAACTTTGATTGGGTGATCAGAATTAATTGGAATTCTAATTTTTACCTTTTGCCTTTTTCCATCAATAGGGAAATTAGTTTCTTTATCTATATGAACATCATTTTCAGGATTGTCAAAATTTTTAATTTCTCCTGTTCCACGCTTGTGATCATCAATTATTATAGTTTGATTTTTAATTAGATTTTTTAGAGACATAATAATAGTTCCTATGAAAATTAAAATTTCATGTTATATTTTCCCAAATGTATTAATTTTTGGATGTGGTCTTTATAAGTAATTATACCTGATTTTTTTATTCTTAATTTAAAAGAAAAAAAAAGACAGTCCCTCTAATTAAAGAAGAACTGCCCTTTTAGACAAATTTTTAAATTTGCATTCCTAAAAATGCGTACAGTAATTGATAATCTACTAAAAAGAAGACAAAACCCAGTCTATTCGTTTATAACATCCCCATCCTTAGTTTCTTCACTGGCGATTTTTACCAGTTTATCTTTCAGATTTAAATCTCCGAAAACTTCCACTTTGTCGTCGATTTCTCTTCCTTTTTTAACGTCAACGCGGGTGGCTTTGTGGTTCAGGACTTTGATGACGAACAAACCTTCTGCTGAATTTACCAATGCCGATTTCGGAATGACAAAGGTGCTGTCTTTCGCGTTAAGCGGTAATAAAACCTCGGCTACCATTCCGGGTAATAGATTGGTTTGGGTATTGTGAACGTCCATTTCAACTCTTTCAGAACGCAGTTTTAAATCTAATGCACCGGACATTCTGGTAATTTTAGCGGTAAAAGTGTCCGGAAGCGATTTTACATTAAAGCTCATTTCGTCGCCATTGTGTAAATATCCGGTGTACAATTCCGGTACCGAAACGGCCAAACGCAATTTGTCCTGTTGCTGAATGGTCAGCAAAGGCAAGTCGGAACCCTTTCCTGCGGGACCTACAAAGGTTCCTAAATTGACATTTCTGGCGGCTACCACTCCGTCAAACGGGGCACGGATTTCCAAGTACCCTCTCATAATCGAAATTTCTTTGTGTGCCGCGATCGCCGCCTGATATTGTGCGTAGTCGGAGTTTTTCTTTCCGCTGGCCATTTCTAAGTCGTTTTTAGAAATGGTTCCTTCAACTTTGCTCGTTTCGTACAAACGGTTGTAGGTACTCTTACTGGTAGCATATATGGCTTCCATCGATTTTAATCTCGATTCGGCAGCAGCCAATTGCGAACTGATCTCCGGTGCTTCAAGAACAATTAACAATTGCCCTTTTTTTACTTTAGAACCAATATCTACTTTCAGCAATTTTACAAAACTGCTTACTTTGGCATACAAATCTACTTGTTGAAAACCGGTTAATTCTGCCGGTAAACGCAATTCTGTAGTCAGTTTTTCTTTGGCCAAAAGGAAAGTTTCAACTTTAGGTTCGATTTCCGCTTTAGGCGCTTCTTCTTTTTTCTTTTCACAGCTTAGTACAGCTAAAGCTGTAAATAGTATCGCTGTAGATTTTATAATGTTATTTTTCATTTTTTGGTTTTATATATGTTTTTATAAGTATTCAGAAAGTATAAAAGTTTATCGAAGTGTTTTCGCGACGATCGTAACTTTCGACTTTATGACTTTATGACTTTCCAACTTTAGACTTACCTAAGGATGAGATATAATGGATACTTTCTTCGTCTTCAGGATCTAAAGAAACTGATTGCGTCGATGTTTTTTCCTGTGCCCATGCAAATATCTGCGGAAGGATCAACAATACGGCAAAAGTAGAAAATAATAATCCGCCGATAACCGCTCTTCCTAACGGAGAAACCTGATCGCCTCCTTCGCCGTGACCAATCGCCATGGGTAACATTCCCGCAATCATCGCTACCGATGTCATGATAATCGGTCGAAGACGTAATGCAGCGGCTTCCCTCGCAGATTCTAAGGCATTCCCGTTTATTTTTCGAAGCTGTTCGGCATTGGTCACCAATAAAACGGCATTGGCAATAGAAACTCCGACAGACATGATGATTCCCATATAAGATTGTAAATTAAGGGTTGAACCTGTAAGGATAAGCATTAATAAAGCACCTAAAACAACCGCAGGAACAGTGGTTAAGATCACCAGCGAAACTTTGAACGACTGAAAATTAGCGGCCAACATTAAGAAGATTACAAAAACGGCAACCAATAATCCGGTCTGTAAACTGCTTAATGTCTCGCTCAATACCGTACTTAGTCCAATTGGAGTAATAAATAAACCACGAGGCAATTCGCCTAATGAACTAATGGTCGATGCAACATCTTTTGTGGCCGTCCCCAAATCGGTCTGGTTGATGTTGGCCGTAACGGTAATATATGGCATGGCCCCTAAATTGTCATTTTCACCACTTACAAAGCCGGGTGTAATTTTGGCAACGTCGCTTAAAACCGGACGAAGCGAGTTTTTCAATACCGGAATTTCTCCAATATCAGTTTTGCTTTTCATTTTATTCAACGGAACCTGAACCTGTACAGAATAGGATAATCCTGCTTTTTCGTCGACCCAGTTGTTTTTTTCAGTATAACGTGACGATGAAGTCGATGCGATAAGAGAACGTGAAATATCATTCATATCAACGCCCAATTCGGCGGCACGTGTTCTGTCAATATTAATGTTCATGGCCGGATAGTGTATCGGCTGACCAATTTGTACGTCTCTGAAATAAGATATCGCGTTTAGTTTGTTTACAATCTGAGTGGCATATAATTCATTTCGTTTTTTGTCTTTTCCGGCAATTCGAATTTCAATTGGAGTAGGAGACCCCTGACTCAATACTTTATCGGTCAATTCGATAGGTTCAAAAGAAAGTTTAGTGTCCGGTAAAACTTTTTTCAGTCTTGCTCTTAACTCATCTTTAAACTCATCCATATCGACATGATACTCTTTTAAACTTACCTGAAAAACAGCTTCATGTGAACCTGCCATAAAGAGATAAATGGGGTTGATGGAGAACAGGGAAGGGTGCTGCCCCACATAAACAGAAGAAATTCCGATATGCTCTTTACCGACCATTTTTTCCAATTCTTTCAGCACAATTCGGGCTTGTTCTTCGGTTCTTTCCAATCGTGTTCCGTCAACAGCACGCATTCTTAATTGAAACTGACTTGAATTTGTTTTTGGAAAAACATCTTTTCCGATAAAACCAATTAAAACAATGGCCAAAACAGTAGCTGAAACTAAATAAACAACGGTCGTTATTTTTTTGTGAACAAACAATCGGTCTAAAGTTCGCATGAAACGAATTCTGAAACGCTCAAAAGGACTTATTTTTCCGTTATTATTAGTGTCTTCTCTTTCTACATAACTTTTTTTCTGAGTGATCAGATTTTGTTCGGATTCGGGAGTTAAACTGCAGTCATTAAATTCGGCTTCGTCGTCGGTAATTTCAGGGCCATGCGGATGTTTTTCGTGTCCTTTCATCATCCAGTTTGCCATTACCGGCACAAAGGTTTGAGACAATAAAAACGAAATGACCATCGAGAAACCAATTGCTAAGGCTAAAGGAAGAAATAATGCTCCGGGAATACCCACCATGGTAAATGCGGGCGCAAATACGGCCAAAATACACAGTAAGATCAGTAATTTAGGCAAAGCAATTTCCTGACAGGCATCCCAAATGGCGAGTGCCTTGGGTTTTCCCATGTCGAGATGCTGGTGAATGTTTTCGATGGTTACCGTACTTTCGTCTACCAGAATTCCAATAGCAAGCGCTAGTCCGCTCAAAGACATTAAGTTGATCGTTTGTCCGAATAATTTCAGGAATAAAACTCCGGAAATAATCGAAATTGGAATGGTCATAATTACGATTAAAGCAGCACGACGGTCGCCCAGGAAAAGCATTACCATTAATCCCGTTAAAACCGCACCGATAATTCCTTCGGTAATCAAACTTTTAACGGAGTTGATTACATAAACCGACTGGTCAAATTCGTAAGATAAATTAACATCCTCGGGAAGTGTACTCTGAATTTTAGGAAGCTCTTTTTTTAATTTCTGAACTACATCCCAGGTCGAAGCATCTCCCGCTTTTGCAATACTGATATATACCGAACGTTTTCCGTTTACCAAAGCGTAACCCGCTGTAATATCGGCACCGTCTTTTACGCTTGCCACATCGCCTAATTTTAAGTTTTGAACACCGCCTTTGAATAACGGAATCTGCTCAAAATCTTTAACTTCTTTAATGGTATTATTGGTAGGCGTAATATAATTTTTGTCGCCCATTCTCACGTTTCCGGAAGGAGCCGTCTGATTGTTTAAACGAATCGCCTCGACAATTTGATCGGGTGTCATATTGTGCGAACGCAATAGATCCGGGTCTACGTTAACCTCGATAGTTCTTGGGCTTCCGCCAAAAGGAGCCGGAGACAATAAACCGGGAATCGAAGTAAAAGAAGCACGAACATAAACGTTGGCTAAATCCTGTAATTCGTTGTTGGATCTGATTTTTGAACTCAAAACCAATTGTCCGATTGGCAATGATGAAGCATCAAAACGTATGATAAAAGGAGGTTGTGTTCCCGGAGGAAAAACCGCCTGGATTCTGTTGGATAGTGCGCTCAATTCGGCAGCGGCCTGCGCCATATTGGTTCCTTCATAATAGGTTAATTTCATAATCATTAACCCCTGAATATTTTTGGTTTCTACCGATTTGATACCATTCGAAAAAGGTAAAACGTTTACGTAGTTTTTAGCAAAATAAGCTTCCATCTGGTCGGGTGTGTAACCTCCAAACGGATGCGCAATATAGATAACCGGCAAATTCATTTTCGGTAAAATATCAACTTTAATGTCTCTGATGGCACCAATTCCGAAGAAAAAGAGACCCGCAACCAATACGAGAATGGAGATGGGCTTGCGGAGTGCAAAACGTATTAAATTCATTGGGCTTTATAATTAAAATTCATTTATAAATAAGTCAAAATTTCCTGTTGCAGCGACTTTCAGTAAGTACGACTGCCACACATTATTATTGACAATATCACGATCGATTTCGGCACGGTTTAAAACGTACATGGTCTGCGTTATATCAGTCAGATCGGTTAAGCCGTTTTTGTATAAAGTCGATTTCTGAAGGTAGGCTCTTTTGGCAGCATCTACCTGAATTGGCGCTTCGGCATAATTCTCTAAAGTGATTTTGATTTTATCTTCAGCAAAATTCAACTGCGATTTCAGCTCACGATCGGCTTGGTTGTATTCTTCCTGTAGTCCCTGAGAAACAAATTTCTGAGCAGTGACTTGCTTGTTTGAACGAAAAGGAGTCGTTAAATTCCATGTAATTCCAATTCCAACTAAATAATTAGTGCGATCCGGATTGACACCATCCCAGTAATTTCGGGTAAAGGCATGCTGATTTGTGGCATAACTACTGTCAAATCCTGAAGCTCTGGTTTGCAAAACACCAAAAGCAGTCATGGTTGGATAATAGAATCTTTTGTACAATTTGACTTGCTGATTGCTGTAATCGATTTTTGTTTTATACAATTGTAATAAAGGATGAAGACTGTCTGTGGCAGTATTTTCCTTAAGCAGTTCTTTTGGAATCTGAGTTACAAAAAGGGAATCGGTTACAAAATCCTGAGGAGCTACACCCATTAGATCAACCAACTTGTTGTTTTGTTCTTTGACAAAGTTTTTGGCCAGATTCAGCGCAATTTTAGCTTTTGATACTTCGGCAGTGGCTAAAGTAGAATCGACCCCGGCTAGTAATCCGTTTTTAACTCTTGCTACGGCTGTTTTTTTGAAAACCTGAGCGCGATCCAGATTTTTTTGCTGTGAAATCAACAATCTCTGACTTGCGAGTAAATTCAGATAAGCGGCAGAAATTTTGATTTCCTGTTGGAATTTTTCCTGTTTCAGATCCTTTTCTTTAGCCTGAACATCAATTTTAGATAAATTGATTTTTTCCTGTGTTTTTCCGAAAGTGAAAAAATCCCAGTTCATGTTGACCAGATAAAGTGCACCAAATGCCGAATTCCAGTTTTGTTCCGGTAAAGGAAGTCCGGACGAAGCTACTCCAAGGCCCCCAAAACCATAAAGAGGCCCGTTTTGACCGTTTACAGTTCCGTAATCCTGTTGCGCCGATAAGTTTAGGTTGGGCAGGTAATCACGTTTAGACTGCTTAAGACTTTCACGTGATGCATTGGTGTAATTGTTTTTTGCCTTGATGGAACCGTAGTTTTCCAAACCTGTTTTTATGGCATCTTTTAAAGACAGGGTTTGAGCATAACTACCACAGGCAAAAATCAAGAAAACTAATAAAGTAATTTTTTTGAAGTACATAAAATTAGTGGTATGAATTTGATCTCTCAAAATTATTTCACTTGGCCGGATAAAAGCCTTCTTAAATGATGTAATACGATTATAAATGACCAATTCAATTTGTCATTTAATGGAAATAAAAACTAAAAAAATGTGGTTAATTTGTAAACTATTTAAGTTTTAAGAATGAAGAGAGAACTGGAAAACATATTGGATCACAAATGGTGGCAGGAAATTGCCGTTGTTGCCTTTTCATTTACAATTTATACTTTAAAAAACGACTGGATGTTGTTTAGTTCATTTACATCCATATTAATGGGCATTTTTTTCTATTTGGTTTTGTACATGCACGCCCAATTCAACCGTTTCTTTTTGCTTCCCATACTTTTTAAAAAGCAGCGCCCTGTAGCTTATATTTTTCTAACACTGGCTGGAGTATTACTCTTTTCGGTTGTTTTGTATGAGATGACCAGCCTGGAAATGTTTAGTAACTGCCGTTTGTATCAAAACTCACATCAGCGGAGTTATGTGTATCAATTGGCGAGTGTTTTAGGTACATTGGTTTGTATTTTGAGTCCAATAATAGTTTTTAAGTTTTACAGGATTCACAAGAGGCAGACGGATGAGACACTTTTATTCAACCAAATGCAACTGAATTCGTTAAAAGGACAATTGAATCCACACTTTTTATTCAATACCTTTAATACGCTGTACGGAATTAGCCTGGAGTTTCCCGACCGAACGCCGGATTTAATCATGAAAGTATCACAGTTGATGCGTTATCAGCTTGAAAGCAATAACAAACAATGTGTTTCTTTGGAAGACGAACTGGAATTTATAAACAGTTATGTACAGTTGGAAAAAGAAAGAGTAGGCTATCGTTGTGAGATTACGTATGATTGTAAAATTGACAACGAAAACGCCTATAAAGTATCACCAATGCTGTTGATTGCGTTTATCGAAAATGCTTTTAAACACGGAACCTGTGCAATTGAAAAGTGTTTTGTGAGAATCATTATTACGGTCGAAAACGGTTTGCTGCATTTGCATGTGGTGAATTCCATTCCGAAGAAAAAAACCGATGTGGTTTCGACTAAGATTGGTTTAAAAAACACCATTGAGCGTTTGAATCTGATTTATGGTAAAGCGTATAAATTAGACATTCAGGACGATAAAAATACCTACATTGTAGATTTGAAACTGCAATTGAAAAAGTTTGTAGAATGAGAGAGCCTAAAAAATGTATAATTGTTGATGATGAACCGGCAGCGCATTATGTGCTGGCGAATTATATCAAACAAAATCCACAATTAGAATTGGTTTTTCAGGGCTATAACGGTATTGAGGCAATGGATTATCTGAGGGAACATCCTGTTGATCTGATGTTTTTGGATATCAATATGCCGGAGATTTCAGGGATGGAATTGCTAAAGATTATTCCAACACATCCGAGTACAATTTTGACCACCGCTTATTCTGAATATGCACTTGAAAGTTATGATTACGGTGTTATAGATTATCTGCTCAAACCCATTTATTTTCCCAGATTCCTGAAAGCGATCGATCGTTTTTTTGCAACGGAAAATGGTAAAATGAAAACCGAAGAAACAGTCATAAGTACTGTGACAGTGAAAGTTGATGGTTACTTTATTGATATAGAATTAGACCAGCTTTTGTTTGCACAGAGTTTTGGCAATTATGTGAAACTGCATACAACAAAAAGAACGTATCTGGCTTCTATTACAACCAGTGAATTTGAGAAATGCCTGCCCGAGAAGAATTTCATGCGCATTCATAAATCTTATATCGTAGCACTGGATAAAATTGAAACAACGGACAAAGATTTCGTAGTGATTAAAAATGAAAGGCTGCCAATTGGTATTACGTATAAAAGAGAACTATCGGATCGATTGAAAAAATAATACCAATATAATATTGGGTTGAACTATAAATAAAGTTCATAGAAAACCGGAAATAAGGAAGTTTACTAATTCAATTATTTCAAAGAAGAAGCCTGCTAAGAAGTAATTCCGGCAGGCTTTTTTGATTGTATTTCAAATAATATTCTTTAGTTAGGATGTAAAAATAATAGAGGCAAACTAAAGGATAAAAGAATTTAAAAAAGTCTGTGCAAATCTGCGTATTTTTTTTAAAAAACACATAGAAACATAGATTTTTTTGATGTGCTTAGATGTGGTTATAAAAGAAAAATACTTCTTTCGTAGAGCGCTATGAGCTTATATCCAGAGTGGAACGCCTTTTTACGAGTACAACATCTATGTTTCTATGTGTTTTTTAAAAAAAATATGAGTAACGGATTGATTATGCTATTTTTTCCTTCCAGACCGGCAATTTTACCCCTTTAAAGACAAGCCATAAACTAAGTGCCAATTCGGCAATTAAACAAGGCATTAATATAATGAGACTTGAAAGTTGCGGAGCCAGAATTAAGGCAAAACTATTGGTTAAATAACAGATTCCGGCAATAGACATTAAAACTCCGATTGCTTTTGGAAAATAACCTGATTTAAAGATCAAATAACCTTCAAGCAAGCATACAAATCCAAAAAAGATCAATCCGATTCCGAAACCAAAATCATGCAGTTTGATAGAAAGATAAGACAAGGTATGCAACTGATCGGGGCTGAAAGATTTTAGATATTCGGCACCACCCAAAAAAAACAAAGCTGCGAGAAGATTCAGTTTATTAGCTACTAAAACAGCAGTTTGAATCAAATTAAACGATAAATTTAAGAGTGCCAGTTTTCGGTTTACAGGTTTTAGCAGATAATAAAGAATGATCATTACTGGTAAATCGCAAATTTGCATGATGAGATCTGCAGTAATACCAATTTTCCATAAAAATGGCGAATGTATAATGTTATTGGCGGTTGCGTTGGCATCTCCGGATACAAATAATTTGTTTCTGACAAAAGTCTCAGCGAAGAATCCCATGACAATGATCACCAGATATAAGGCTCCGGCGATGCGGGCATAAAGTTGTGGTGAAGTTTCAAAATTTTTCAGGTTAGTGTTCATTTTGTGGTTTTGGTTTTTCGTAAGACGTCTGACACGGAACATTGTTACTGTTTATTTTAACATTTTTTTATAATATCATTTTTTCTTCAGATTAAAGTAGTAATTTTAATACGTTATTTTAAGGGATAATAATTTAAAATTGAGTCGTATGAAAAAACTATTCCTAATGATTACCTTTTTGTATAGCAGCTTTTTAATAGGTCAAAATGAAGTTTATCCGAACAAAGTTGTTACTCCGCCTGAAAAAGTAGTGTTTACGTTTCAGAAAGAATATCCCGGCAAAGTTCCGGTCTGGACATTGAAATACGTTGGAGATGATGATGACGAAATTCGATATGAGGCCAAATTCAAAAAGGATAAAAATACCAATGCGTTGGCGGTTTATGATAATTTAGGAGTTCTAAAAGCCTTTGAATTGCAGATTCCACTAAGTCAGTTGCCACAAAAAGCACAAACGTATCTGAAGAAAAATTACGCTGCAAATGCTATTAAAGAAGTAGCGGTTGTCGTAGACGATAAAAACAAAACGACCTACGAAGTTGGAATTCAAAAAAACTCCAAATTCTATGATGTGGTGTTTGATAAAAATGGAGGCTTTGATGTAATCATCGAGAAAGATTAAAAAAAGGAATTCTTACTAACTCAATATATTGAAAATAACGAACCCAACAGATTTCTAAAATTTGTTGGGTTTAGTTTTAGTGTCGGGTTTAATACGAAATCTATATATTGATAATATAAAATTACAAATTCATTCCACCTGAAACTTCGATGCGTTGTGCATTTACCCAACGTGCCTCTTCAGTACATAAAAAGGCAACTACACCACCTATATCGTCCGGTAAACCCACTCTTCCTAAAGCCGTAACTGCAGCTATATTTTTGTTCAATTGTTCGTTGTCGCGAACCACACCACCTCCAAAATCGGTTTCGATTGCACCCGGAGCGACTACATTGGCTCTGATTTTTCGTTCACCCAATTCTTTTGCCTGATATTTGGTTAACGTTTCAATAGCCCCTTTCATAGAGGCATAGGCGGAAGCACCCGAAAAAGAAAACCTGGCTAAACCGGTGGAGATATTTACGATTCCGCCGCCATCATTCATAAGATTTAATGCTTTTTGAGTTAGGAAGAAGGGGCCTTTAAAATGTATATTCGTTAATTGATCAAATTCGGCTTCCGATGTTTCCATAAATGAATTGTGGAGTCCGGTTCCGGCATTGTTTACTAAAAAGTCAAACTTATCTGTTTTAAAGGTCTTTTTTAGAGTTTCTGCAACAGAGCTGAAAAAGGGATCAAAAGTACCGGAATCGGCAACATTTAATTGAAGCGCGGCTGCTTTCTGACCTAAGCTTTCAATTTCTTTTACTACCGAATCAGCCTCTTCTTTTTTGCTGTTGTAGGTTATAATTACATCGATTCCTTTTTTGGCAATTGCAATCGCCATATTTTTTCCTAAACCTCTGCTGCCACCTGTTACCAGAGCAATTTTTGTATGTACTGCCATTTTATTTTATGTTTTAAATTGATTAAGACAAAGGTAGGGGCGAAGTAGTGTGGGGGAATTGTAAATATCAAACCGATGTTTGCGAAATTCAAATCAGATTAATGATTAATGAGTTATGAGTTAAGTGTCAAGAGTACAAACTCAACAACTCACATTTCACATTTCACATCTCACAATAAACAATTAACTGCGAAAGGCCAAAGGCGTAAAGGAAGTTTGTTTTTTAAAGAAGTTGGAGAAATGGGCCAGTTCTTCAAATCCTAATGAAAAGGCAATTTCAGAGATATTCCAATCCGTTTGTTTTAAAAGAATTTTGGCCTCACTGGTCAGACGGCTGCTGATCAATTCGGTTGTGGTTTTTCCGGTATTCTCCTTTAAAACCTTATTGAGATGATTCACATGCACGGATAATCTTTCGGCAAAATCTTTTGCGGTTCGGAGTTGTAAGCGCTGATTTGGAGATTCGATAGGGAATTGTCTTTCCAGCAGTTCAGCAAATAAAGAAGACACTCTGGCGGCCGAATTGTGCTTTGAATACAATGCAGTTATAGGCTGTAATTTTTGTCCGAAGTGAATTAACTCGGCAACATAATTCCGAATCAAATCGTATTTGTAAATATAATCAGAGTTGATTTCTTTTTGTATTTTGTTGAAGATCAGTTCTGCTTCTATCACTTCTTCGTCGGTTAACTGAAAAATCGGATAACCATCAGAAGCAAAAATTGGAAGTTCGTCTAAATCAATTCCGCTTTTTGTTTTCGATAAAAACTCACTGGTAAACACACAAAATTGTCCCGATTGATTGCTGTCCTGTGGCAAATAATTGTACGGAATTTTAGGTGTTGCGAATAGAAGACCCTGTTTTTCGATCTCGATTATCTTATCCGCATATTCAGCACGATTTTTACCTTTAATCAAACTGATTTTGTAGTAAGCGCGTCGGTCATAAGGCATGATAGCCTTTCCCTGAAGACGTTCTAAAAGCTCTTTGATGTTAAATACATTAAAATGACCAATTTCTTTTTGAATATCATTAGGCAATAATGAACTCGGTTCAATAGAAGAGCCTTCGGTAATATCTTTGTAAAAGGAATCCAGTGATTTCATAGCAGAGAATTGTAAAATTCAAATATACGGAAAAATGAAGTTACAGGTTTCAAGTTTGAAGTTTCAGGTTTTCTACTCTCCACATCTCACATCTTGCATCTCACAAGAAACATTTAAAACAAACTTCCCTGGATTAATTCCGGTTGAGGATTACTGCCAAAAGGAACAGAATCAATCACAAAAAACTGTTTTTTTACCCTATCGAATTCACGTAAAAGAATTGCTTCGCATGTAAATTCCATTGTAATAGTAGTAAAAAGCTGCGATGCTATTTTAAGATTCTCATGAGTTAGTTTTCTACCAATAGAAATATGAGGATCACTGCTCTTTTTAAGATTTGAAAGCTGTAACGCTTCCTGCGTCTTTTTCATGATTGGTTTTAAATTCTCTTTTGATTCTTCGTTTGGAGCAATGAAGAACGCACCGCTTTCATAAGAGCCAAAACGATCCAAAAGCACCTCAAAAGGAGTAAAGCTATCGCAAACTTTTATAAGCTTTTGTTTGAATTTGTCTATTTGAGAATCGTCAATTGTAAATTCACAAATCGTAATATGCGCAATCGAATTTTTACTGTTGAACCAGCCAATTTTAGTTGCTAGAAGTTCTTTCATTAATTTTATGGCCTCAATTATTTCTTCTGAGGGGTGTATGACAACTGAATATTTCTTTTCCATTTTTAGCGTTTGCTTTGTGCAAATTTAGATAATCTGTTTGCATTGGTGCAGTTTAAGAGCAGGATCTTTAAAACGGAGGAAACACAGGTAAAAGAAATACTTGTATCTATAATTTTCCTTTAAGATGTAGTCGATACTCTATTTCTGATTTTAATAATCCGCTTCCACCTCCAAAATGTTCAATTACTTCGACATCGGGTTGCTCTTTCAGGCAAAAAAAGGTAAATTCTTTCTCGATATGATCTTCGATTCCGGAACTCAAAAGAACAATGTCAATTTTGTTGTTCAGAAAATATTCCTGAGCTAATTTTTCGTCACTGAAACCAACTGCATTCCAGTTTTTATAAGCATTAACCAGTCTTATTAAAATCTCCAGTATTGCCTGATTTTTTCCTAGTAGTAAGAATTCGTATGTTTTCATAATCAGTAGTTTAAAGAGGTGCTGAGTTGCTAAGATGCTTGGATTCTAAGTTTCTGGAATCTTTGTATCTTAAAATTTGACCTATACTTGACAAATGTAGTAGTAAAGAATTTGCTACAACTTAATCTAGAATAAGAAAACTTGCAGGTTTTAAGAATTTAAGACTTCCAACCTTAGCGCCTTAGTACCTTAGCCTCTTTAAAAGAAAAATAAAAGATTTTCAAGCTTTAGTATTTCAGACAGTCAGTAACTTAGAGGTATTAGAACGGAAAAGATTTTTGGAATGTGGAAAGGCGTAATGATTTCTCTAAAGTTGCTTGTACTTTTGCACCGTAGAAACCGTGGGTTTATGTCGTGTCTACCTTTTACGCGGCATATAGGTTGCTATAATTAACTGTTTTTGGAGAAACAATTTTTTAATTACAATGAAAATTTGACTTATTCATTTGATCGTGGGTATAAGCTTTGTATGAATTTGCAAGATTACAAAAGAGTCTTATTTTTATAGGGTTTTTAGATCTGGTTGGTTGGTTAACCGAGTCTAAAGACCCTTTTTTTTATGTACTCAGGAATAAAAATCCGGCGATCCATAGACGGATAAACTCCCAGTTCATTTTAATTTTTTGAGGGGAGAAACCATAAAAAGTTTTAAAAGCAGCGGAGAAATGAGAGACATCTTTATATCCGCATTTGTAAGCTGCTTCACTAACGGTGATAGTTTTATTCTGAAATAATTCTTTCGCGCGCTCCATTCTAAGCCTGATGATGTAGCTTTTTACAGTGGTGTGAAAACAAGCTTTAAAGCCTTTCTTAAGTTTAAATTCATTTAAAGAGATTAGTCTGGAAAGCTCTGTCAGAGTGGGGGCATGAACAAAATCTTTGTCTAAAAGCTGTTTGGCTCTTAGTAATTTGTTATAGTCCTCTTCGTCAATTTGATCTTTTTGAATGGGTAGGGTGGTGATAGCGTCGAGTTGGTGTATTAATAGTTCTTTTACCTTTGTTTCGATATACATTTTTTTTAGAGCCCCCTGTCGGTTACAGGCCTTTATTTCGTGAATTAGCCACTGTATCGCTGGTGAAAACGGAATGTATTTTGAATGGAGGTAGCTTGATTTTTTAAGCAGAATATTTTTTGAAAATTTTTCGTGAAGTTTCCAATCTTCATTAATAATGGTATAGTAAAAGTCTTTGGATAAAATAATGGATAAATAATTAATTTGCTCAAAAGCCGGAATTTTAAAAGTAGCTTTATAATTATTAGCGTAGAAGATATTATGTGTATCTTCTATTGAGTATTTCTCCGTTTCCAATTGGTCAATATAAGTTTCTACATTATTACAACAAATAAAATTCATCACCACAGATTCTGTATCAATTTCAAACAGGACGGTTTGAGGTGTCGAAAAATACATCTGAGTATCAAGTAAAACCATTCCTTCAGCAATAAGATGTCTACTTTTTATAACTTCGATATCAGGGTTTGAAATGTTAATGTTTTCTTCTGTAAAATGATTTTTTGGGTACCATTTATCGCCAATCTCAATTTGAATAATTGGACTTTCATGGGCTAAAAGTTTCGATTTGATTTTCAAAATATAATCCGTTTTTACAAAATAATAATCCGTTTTTCCCTATTTGTTTTGAGGGTGTTGATGGTACTTTTGCGGCAAAGTTATTTATAATTAGTCTAATTAAAGATATGACAACTCACAAAATTTTATTTTTTAGTATATTTTTTCTTTTTTCGTTCTTATCATTTTCTCAGCAAAATCAAGGTGTCTCGGTTAGTGGACAGGTAATTGAGAATTCCGGGAAGACCATTCCTTACGCTACAATTATAATTGAAAAGACAGATTTAAGTATTATTTCAGATGAAAACGGAAAGTTCCTTTTTGGAAATGTAAAACCGGGAAAACATATTTTAAAAATTACCGCGATTGGTTTTTCAACACAAAAAAAACATATTGAAGTATCAGCAAATAACAATGCAAATTTTTCCATTCAGTTAGAAAGTGAATTGAATGAATTGGAAAGCGTTACAGTACTGGGACGTTCTCAAACAGAAAAAGTAAATAAACAAGCCTATAGCGTTACCGCAATTGACGCTAAAAAACTGCACAATTCTACTCTTGATCTGGCACATGCGTTAGACCGGGTTTCGGGAGTACGTGTTCGGGAAGCGGGGGGAGTAGGATCCCGATCGGAGCTCTCTATTAATGGTTTTCAGGGAAATCAGGTAAAATTTTTTATTGATGGAGTTCCCATGGATAATTTTGGATCATCGTTTCAAATGAATAATATCCCGATTAATCTTGCTGACCGCGTAGAGGTTTATAAAGGTGTAGTGCCAATCTGGCTCGGTGGTGACGCTTTGGGAGGTGCGGTAAATATCGTTACGAACAGTAAACCAAGAACTTTCTTAGATGCTTCTTATTCTTTTGGATCTTTTAATACACATCGAAGCAGCATTAATGCAGGGTATACTTCTAAAAGTGGTTTTACGACAGAAATTAGTGCTTTTCAAAACTACTCGGATAATAATTATTGGGTAAATGTAGACGTCGCCGATTTGAATACTGGGGCCTATTTTCCGGATCAGCGTGTTAGACGATTTCATGATAAATACCGTAATGAGACTGTGATTTTAAATGTTGGTCTAACAGGAAAAAAATATGCCGATAAATTATTGTTCGGTTTTACAGCTGGCGAAAATAAAGCTGATATCCAAACAGGTGCCAGAATGGTAAGTGTTTTTGGACAGGTTTACCGTAAAGGAAATATTTTAATGCCAACGTTAAAATATCAGGTAAAAGATTTTTTTACAAAAGGCCTGAATTTTAATCTTACCGGAAACTACAACTTTGGTGAAGAACAAAATGTAGATACTGTTTACAGAAGATACAATTGGTTTGGAGATTATAAAGAATATGATGGGGCAGGAGGAGAAAGAAGCCGTACACTACGAAAATTTAAAAACAATAATGGTGTAGCAACAGCCAATGCGACTTATGCTTTGGGAGAGCGACACTCTTTTATGCTAAACAACACCTTTACAACTTTTGACCGTAAGGAAAGTGATGAGTTAGTTCCCGAATCTTTGATATATAAACAGCCTAAAAAAACGCAAAAAAACATTTTAGGAATAGGGTATAAATTTGATTACAACGAGAAGTGGAGTACTTCGGTATTTTTAAAAGATTACTCCTTAAAAACTACTTATTCGAGAAGTTATAATCCGTCAGGAAATACAGGAGATATTGCTTATCAGCAATTTACGGACAATACCTCTACAACAGGATATGGTGTAGCAACCAGTTATTATCTAAGGCACAATTTGCAGCTAAAAGCTTCTTTTGAGAAAAGTTACCGACTGCCATCACCAGAAGAAATCTTTGGAAATGTGAATGATAATTTAGAAGGAAACCTGGGGTTAAAGCCGGAAACCAGTAATAATTTTAACATTGGTGCAAGTTACCAGACGAGCTTTAATAAAGTGAATGCCTTATCGTTTGATATCAATTTTTTGCATAGAAATGCTACTGATTTTATTCGTCCAACGCTTAATAACAATCAGACTATGACAACAAATGTGAATCAGGGCAAGGTTACCAATTATGGTATTGATGGTGAAATCAGATATTCGTATCGCAGGCGTTTTACAGCAGGATTTAATGCCACTTATCAAAACATTAGAAATATGACAGAGTATGAACCTAATCAGAACTATGTTTCTACTTTTTATAAAGACAGAATTCCAAATATGCCTTTCCTTTTTGGAAATGCCGATGCGACCGTATTTTTTAATGATCTTATAAAAAAAGGCAATAATTTATCTGTAGGGTATAATCTATTATATGTGCATACTTACTATTTGTCCTGGCCAAGTATGGGAAGCAAGGATAGTAAATTAGAAATTCCGCAGCAGCTAAGTCACGACTTAAATACTGTCTACACACTTGCAAACGGCAAGTACAATATTGCTTTTGAATGTAAAAATGTCCTTGATAATAAGCTTTACGATAATTTTTCATTGCAAAAACCTAGCAGGGCTTTCTACGTCAAATTCAGATATTTTTTCAATAAATCAAATAAATAATTTTAATACAAACACATAATAACATGAAAAAAAATAGCACATTAGCTTTATTGGCTTTCTTAACGTTTACCACATTCTCTTGCAGTAGTGATTCTGATAAATCAGGAAACGAAACTGGTGGTGGAGGTGATACAGGAAAAACAAAATATATTATTACGGCCACAACCGGTGCTGCCGGAATTGCAGATTATTTATTAACTACCGATGATATTTCGACCGGATCTATTACAACAATGGGTAACGGGTTAGAGCAAGACGGAACATACCGTTATTATATTACAGCGCAGAATAATTTCTTTAGTTTGCTTTACGGACAAGGAAATCCGGGAGCCGTAACAACTTACAACCTGAATGCGGAAGGGAAACTGGTTAAAAAGTCTAATTTTCAGGCTGAAACGGTACATGTTTTCGCAGCGGTAAATAAAGATATTTTAACGATAAAAGTACCAAGAAGCGGAGCAGCTTCAATTGCTTCTATGTACAAAATTGATGCTGAAAAATCGCTAATTACCGTTGAAGCACAGCAAGATACAAAAAAACTTGCCGGAAACGGAGAAAGAGCATTTTTTACCTGGGCGACACAGGTTGGTGATAAAGTATTTATGCCTTATATGAGTATTAAGGGTGATGGAGTTGATAATTTTGGAACTAAAAATCCTGATAGTACCTGGGTTGCTGTGTATAATTATCCGGAACTTAAATTGCAAAAAGTAATCAAGGATAACCGCACAAGTTATTTGGGTGCTTATTTTACAAACGGATTATTTCAAGATGAAAATGGTGATGCGTATGGTTTTTCAGGTGCAATTGCGTCAAGCAATGCCGTTTTGACTTCTACAAAACCAGCGGCGGTAGTACGAATTAAAAAAGGAACTACCGAGTTTGATAAATCTTACTTCTTTAATGTACAAGAGAAATCAGGAGGATTTAAAATCTCTGCAACAAATTACATTTCAAAAGGGAAATTTTTATTGTTGATGTACGGAAATGCAGGTAAAAATAATGGAGTTCCTAAACTGGCTATTGCCGATGTGTACAACCAAACTTTTACCTGGGTAACAAATGCTCCGGCAACATTAACTTCTGTAACGAGTCGCTATAATATTACTACAGAAGATGGTAGTTCTGCTGTAGTAGGGATTAATACTCCTGAAGGCAACTGGATCTATACTATTAATGGTACAACTGCGGTTGCTACTAAAGGTAAAAAAGTTGAAGGAGGCCAAATTACCGCAATTGCGAAATTAAAATATTAAAAATGGTTTTTTTATAGAACCGTAGGCTTACTGTGGCCTGCGGTTTTTTTATTTATCTTTTATACACTTTTAAATATGTTTTCTTCTTCTTCAAAGTCAAATCCAAATAAGAAAAAAAGTAAAAAATCACTATTCAAGCGCGTAATGGCGTGGCTGCATTTATGGCTGGGGCTGGCATCGGGAATTATTGTAGTTATTGTCAGCCTGACCGGATGTATCTATGTTTTTGAAAATGAGATAAGAGACTTTATTGAAGACTGGCGCTATGTTGAACCTCAGGAAAAAGCTTTTTTACTGCCATCGCAACTGGTTGGGATTGCAGATAAAACAATGAAAGGTAAACACGCTACAAGCATTACTTTTGGAGAAAAAAATGAAGCCGCCATTGCTGGCTACTTTACAAAAAAGAAAGAAAAAGAAAATGGTAAAGAGGAAAAAATCGGCAATAAAAATAAAAGCGAAAAGACTGTAGGCAAAGGGAAGGGAAAAGAAGAAAAAACTAAAAAAAGAAGAAGCAGTATCTTTACCAGTGTCTATATGAACCCTTATACCGGAGAAGTTCTCAAAGTTAAATCCGTTTCAAGAAGCGATTCTCCTGATTTTTTCAGGTTCATCCTAAATGGCCATCGCGCTTTATGGCTGCCATATGATATTGGTCGGCCAATTGTTGGGGTGGCGGTTCTTATATTTGTTTTTTTGCTCCTTTCGGGATTGGTTTTGTGGTGGCCAACCAAATGGATAAAATCCATTCGGGATAAGAGCTTTAAAATCAAATGGTCAGCCAGTTTTAAACGCGTCAACTATGATATGCACAACGTCTTAGGTTTCTACAGTATGATCTTTCTTTTGATTATATCAATGACAGGGCTCGTTTGGAGTTTTGGATGGTTCAGTAAATCATTGTATTGGGTGACGTCAGGCGGGAAACCTTTAGTGGAAAACAGAGAATCTCCAAAGTCAGATACAACGCACGTTAAGACATTTGAAGTAAGCACAGTCGATCGTGTTTTATTGAATATTTCAAAGCAAAATCCTCAGGCATCGGGAATTATGGTTAGCATTCCCGAAAAACCTTCAGATCCTATTGGTGCTTTTGTGTACAAACAGAGAAACACCTACTATAATATGGACCGCTACAGTTTTGATCAGCAAACCTTAAAAGAAATATCAATAAAAACACCTTTTTCAGGCAAGTATATCGAGGCCAATATTCCGGATAAAATCCGCAGGATGAACTATGATATTCATGTTGGATCGGTGCTGGGACTTACCGGAAAAGTTATCGCTTTTTTTGCCAGTTTAATTTCTGCCAGTTTACCAATTACCGGGTTCTTAATTTGGTGGGGAAAACAAAAATTTGGCAAAAAACCTGCGGTAGCTCCAAAAGTAGGAGTAAAGGCAGTTTCAGTTGTTAAACCGAAAGAAATAGTAGAAAAAGAACTGTCACTTTAGTTTTTTTTTCAGTATTCAAAAAGGGCGAAACTTTACCGGTTTCGCCCTTTTTGTGCAGTCAGTTTTAATGGCTGTATCCATGCGTCCGAAGCCATTCTTCGCAATCTTTAGTCCAAAATTTACTGGTATTGTTTGCGCCCAAGCCAAAACCGTGCCCGCCTTTTTCATAAAGATGTAACTCAGCCGGGACATCATTTTTTTTGAGAGCGAGATAGTAATTGATACTATTCTCCGGTAAAACTACTGTATCGTCTGTAGCGTGAATTAAGAAAGCTGCCGGTGTCTTTGAGTTCACTCTCTTTTCGTTAGAATAAAAATCGAGCAACTCCTGAGAAGGATGGTTTCCTAATAAGCTGACTTGGGAACCTTTGTGTGTAATATCATTTTGCATAGAGATTACCGGATAGATTAAAAGCGAAAAATCCGGACGGGCACTTATTTTAGAACTTGTTTCATAGGTCACATCGTCATAATGAGTCGCTAAGGTCGAAGCCAAATGCCCTCCGGCAGAGAAGCCCATAATGCCAATTTTATTGCTGTCTATGCTGTATTTTGCTGCATTTTTCCTTACGTAGCGCATAGCTTCCTGTGCGTCCTGTAATGGGCCGATATTTTTGTCTTTCATGATCTGATCGCTGGGTAATCTATATTTGATGACAAAAGCCGCAATTCCTAAACCATTCAGCCATTTGGCGACCTTCGTACCTTCTTTGTCAATCGCTAAATGTTGATATCCTCCGCCTGGGAAAATGAGAACAGCAGTTTGGTTGGGTTTAGGTTCTTTTGGTAAAAAAACACTCAATGTTGGAATGGTGACTAAACTTGTACTCTGTACTTTTCCATCTTTTACAGACTCATTTTCTATATAATTGGAGGTTTTTAGCTCTCCTGGAATTGCATTCCACAACGGTATTATTTGATTTTGTGCTTGTAATTTAGACTGCATTACTGTGAATAGAAACAGGGTTAGGAGTATTTCTTTGGTGCGATAGTGTTCTAAAAAATTTATTTTTTTCATGAATTATTGGAATATTTAAGAGAATTGAAAACTGATTTCAAAAATATTTTTTGGGTTGTTTTTAAGCTTCAGTAAAAATGTAACAAATGATTTTTGCCTGCTAAGCTACAAGATTATTAGGGATTCGTCAAAAGTGAAAGTTTTTTGGACAATTTTGACACATAAAACGGACAAATTTCACACAATAGCTTTTAACAAATATATTGTTTAATATGTAATTTTGAGTTCTTTTTTTTGATTGATGTGTTTAATTATTAGTTTAAATTAATTTTTTATATAATTTATTTGGAATATAAAGATTTAAAACTATATTTGTGCAATCGATTACATTTGTTTAATTTTGCTAGATTTAATTCATTGGTGCTGCTGTTTTGTATCACGTTTTAACTACAGATTAAATTACCCGAAAAAATATCAATTTTTATAATAAACCATTACCATGAACCAAACAGATGCAGTTATTATGAGCCAAGCCAAAAAATCTACAGGAAGTTATCGTTGGAGTATATGTGCGTTGCTATTTTTTGCTACTACCATTAATTACTTAGACAGACAGGTACTTTCTTTAACCTGGAGCGATTTTATTGCTCCTGAGTTTCACTGGACCAATAATGACTATGGGAATATAACCGCTCTATTTTCTATATTTTATGCCGTTTCGTTATTGTTTGCGGGAAGATTTGTGGATTGGCTGGATACTAAAAAAGGATTCCTCTGGGCGATCGGAATTTGGTCTTTTGGAGCTTGTTTGCATGCCTTTTGTGGTATTGCCACAGCCGGAATCATCACGGGAAACTGGTTTGTAGGTTTTGAAGGTGCAAAAGAAGCAATTCATCTTGTGAAAGATACCGGACTGGTAATCAATGTAAGTGTAACCTTATTCATCTTTGCCCGCTTTGTTCTGGCTGTAGGTGAAGCAGGAAATTTCCCAGCCGCTATTAAAACAACAGCCGAATATTTCCCTAAAAAAGACAGAGCATTTTCAACCAGTATCTTTAATGCAGGAGCAACTGTTGGGGCTTTAGCAGCTCCTATATCGATTCCGTTTATCGCAAAATCGTTTGGATGGGAAATGTCGTTTATCATTATTGGTGCTTTGGGTTTTGTCTGGATGGGATTTTGGATTTTCATGTACGATAAGCCGGAAAAACATCCAAAAGTAAGTGCTGCAGAATTAGAGTATATTCAACAGGACGATGTGGCAGATAGTAAATTAGAAGGGTATGTGCCGGAAACAAAAGATAAAGTTTCATTCGTAGATTGTTTTAAATACAAACAAACCTGGGCGTTTGCCTTTGGGAAGTTTATGACCGATGGTGTATGGTGGTTTTTCTTATTCTGGACTCCGGCTTATCTAAGCTCGGTCTACGGAATGGATTCTACACAGGCTGCTTTACCCTTATTTGTTTTATATATGATAACCTTGTTGTCTATTATTGGTGGCTGGCTGCCAACCTATTTTATAGAGAAAAAAGGAATGAACCCATACGAAGGAAGAATGAGAGCGATGCTGATTTTCGCATTCTTTCCGTTACTGGCTTTAATAGCACAGCCTTTAGGGTATATAAGTTACTGGATTCCTGTAGTTATTATTGGTATTGCTGGAGCAGCCCATCAATCTTGGTCGGCTAATATTTTTACAACAGTAGGAGATATGTTTCCTAAAAAAGCAATTGCAACGATTACTGGAATTGGCGGATTAGCGGGAGGAGTTGGTTCAACTTTTATCAATAAAGGATCAGGGATGCTGTTTGATTATGCAAAAGAGAATAATATGTCGTTTATGGGCTTTCATGGAATTGAGGCCGGTTACTTTATCATTTTCTCAATTTGTGCCGTTTGTTATTTAACAGGCTGGTCTGTAATGAAAACGTTAGTGCCAAAATACAGTCCGATTACGAATCTTTAGGATTTTTAAGAGCCAGCTAAATCCGGACTAAAATCAGATTTAGAAGTTAACAGGAATAAAGGATCAACTGTAGTGTATTTTTTAAACAATGGTTCAGTTTCGGAATCGACAAGAGAAGTTTTAGCAAAAAAATAAAATAAATTTTAGTTTCAATTATGGTTTTTAGGGATAAAAATCTAATTTTGTGCAATCGATTACATTAAAATAAAATTATGACAAAATATAGTTCAAGATACGCGTCAAGCCCCGAAGCAGTAAAAAAGTACGACACTCAGGAATTGAGAAATGAGTTCTTAATTGATGACCTGATGCAGGAAGATGAAATTGTATTAACCTATTCTCATTATGACAGGTACATTGCCGGATCAGCAGTTCCGGTAAAGGATTTGACTTTGGAAAGCATTGATCCGCTTAAAGCAGGTTATTTTCTGGAAAGAAGAGAAATGGGAGTCATCAATGTAGGTGGTAAGGGATCTATAGAAGTGGAAGGAGTTACTTTTGAATTAGATTTTAAAGATGCTTTGTACATAGGAAGCGGTAACAAAGAAGTAATCTTTAAAAGCGAAGACGCTAAGAATCCTGCTAAGTTTTATATCAATTCGGCTCCTGCTCACACGACTTATCCAACGGTAAAAGTAAGTCTTGCAGAAGCCAATAAACTGGAATTGGGTACTATGGAAACGGCCAATCACCGTACCGTAAACCAAATGATTATTGGAGGTGTTGTAACCACTTGCCAATTGCAGATGGGAATGACCGAGTTAAGACCGGGAAGTGTTTGGAATACAATGCCGGCACACGTACACGATAGAAGAATGGAAGTATATTTTTATCTGGACATTCCCGAAAATCAGGCCGTTTGTCATTTTATGGGACAGCCTCAGGAAACGAGACATATCTGGATGAACAATCATCAGGCAGTTATTTCACCGCCATGGTCCATCCACTCCGGTTCAGGAACCAGTAATTATACTTTTATCTGGGGAATGGCCGGTGAAAATTTAGATTATGGAGATATGGATGTGTGTAAAATCACCGATTTAAGATAAGAAATTATGATAAACTCATTATTTGATATAAAAGGAAAAGTGGCCCTGATTACAGGAAGTACACACGGACTGGGAATGGCAATGGCAAAAGGATTGGGTGAGGCAGGTGCAATAATTGTGATAAACGGTAATTCTTCTCAGCAAAAAATTGATGCTGCAGTAGCAGAACTTCAAAAAGATGGAATTCATGCAGTGGGATATAAGTTTAATGTAACGGAGGAAATGGAAGTTATTGCCGCCGTTCGACAAATTGAAAATGAGGTTGGACCCATTGATATTCTGATCAATAATGCAGGAATCATCAAAAGAATTCCGCTGATCGAAATGGAAGTAGCCGATTTTAAAGAAGTTATCGATATCGATCTGGTAAGCCCGTTTATTGTATCAAAGCATGTGGTGAGAGGAATGATTGATAGAAAACGAGGCAAGATAATCAACATTTGTTCGATGATGAGTGAGTTAGGCCGCAGTACGGTAGGAGCTTATGCTGCTGCAAAAGGCGGTTTGAAAATGCTAACCAAAAATATGGCTACTGAATGGGCAAAGCACAATGTTCAGATCAATGGTATTGGTCCTGGTTATTTTGCTACCGAGCAAACAAAACCGATTCGTGTTGACGGACATCCATTTAATGATTTTATCATCAGCAGAACACCGGCTGCAAAATGGGGAGAAGCAAGTGACTTAGCGGGAGCAGCGATATTTTTATCTTCAAAGGCGAGTGACTTTGTTAACGGTCATATTTTGTATGTCGATGGTGGAATTTTGGCTACAATTGGTAAACCATCAAACGAATAATTATTTCAATTATATTAAAAAGACATGAGTTCAAATACCTTCATAAACGATAATTTTTTACTTGAAAATAAATTTGCTGAAGAGTTGTATCACGCTTACGCTAAAAATCAGCCCATCATAGATTACCACAATCATTTGAATCCTCAGTTTATTGCCGAAGATAAAATTTTTGACAACATTACAAAGGTGTGGATCAATGGAGATCATTACAAATGGCGTGCGATGCGTACATTAGGAATTAACGAGCAGTTTGTAACCGGAAATGCTTCGGATAAAGATAAGTTCTTAAACTGGGGAAAAACGGTTCCGTATACGATGCGTAATCCTTTGTTTCATTGGACCCATTTAGAACTGGCCCGTTATTTTGATATTTATGATTTGCTAAATGAAAAATCGGCAGAGAAAATATATATCGAAACGACTGAGAAAATTAATTCTCCTGCCTACAGCACACAAAACCTGCTTAAAAAAGTAAATGCTGAATTAGTTTGTACTACCGAAGATCCTATTGATAGCCTGGAGTTTCATCAGAAACTGGCCAAGAATCCAATTGGAACCAAAATGAGTACGGCATTCAGACCTGATAAAGCGATCTTAATTTCTAATGATGGCTATAATGCATATCTGGACACATTAGGGGATGTGTCCGGAGTTGCAATACACACGTACACAGATTTGTGCAGCGCATTAAGAAACCGAATTGAGTTTTTTAATCAAAATGGCTGCAAGCTTAGTGATCATGGTCTGGATCAGATTTATTTTGAAGATTTTACAGAAACTGAAATCAATACCATTTTCAAAAAGAAAAGAGAAAACAGAATTTTAAGTCAGGAAGAGATTTTAAAATTCCAAAGTGCCGTATTGTTATTCTTGTCTGAAACGTATCATGAGTTTGGATGGGTGCAGCAGTTTCACTTAGGAGCTTTACGAAATAACAATGCCCGTATGCATCGAATTTTAGGACCGGACACCGGTTGGGATTCTATTGGAGATTATCCGCAGGCACAAAAGTTATCAGGCTTTTTAAATGCTTTGGACAGTAAAGATAAATTGACCAAAACGATTATTTACAACCTAAATCCGGCTGATAATGAAGTGATGGCAACCATGATTGGAAATTTCAATGACGGAAGTGTCAGAGGAAAAGTGCAGTTTGGATCAGGCTGGTGGTTTTTGGATCAGAAAGACGGAATGACCAAACAATTAAATGCTCTTTCCAACATGGGACTAATTAGTTGTTTCGTAGGAATGCTCACAGATTCAAGAAGTTTCCTGTCTTTCCCGAGACACGAATATTTCAGACGTATTTTATGTAATCTTTTGGGAGACGAAATCAAACGTGGTGAGCTTCCAAATGATATGGAATGGATTGGGAAATTAGTTGCCGATATTTCATATAATAACGCAAAAGAATATTTCAAGTTTTAAGAAAGAAGTTAGATGTGAAATGTGAGATGTCAGTGTGAAACTGAGACTGAAAACTGAGACTGAGAATTTTTAACAATAAGTCTTAAAATCCATTTAATCATTGTAATCAGTGAAAAAAAATATAATATGAATAAAGTAGTTGCATTCGGAGAAATTATGTTGCGTCTTTCGACGGAAAGGCATTTGCGTTTTTCGCAATCTACAGCATTTGGCGCTACGTATGGAGGCGGTGAGTTTAATGTTTGTGTGTCTTTGGCGAATTATGGTGTAAACGCAGAATTTGTAACAAGATTACCCGAGAATGAAATTGGTGCTTCGGCCTTAAAAGAAATGCGAAAGATGAATGTAGAGTCTCGTAATGTAGTTTACGGAGGAGAACGTTTAGGGATCTATTTTCTCGAAACCGGTGCAGGAACACGTGGCAGTAATGTCGTTTATGATCGTGCGCACAGTTCAATGGCAACTATTGAAAAAGGAATGATTGACTGGGAGAAAGTGCTGGAAGGTGCGAGCTGGTTTCATTGGAGCGGAATTACACCGGCAATTTCCCAAAGTGCCGCCGAAGCCTGTTTAGAAGCAGTTAAAGCAGCTCATAGGTTGGGAATTACAATTTCCTGCGATTTAAATTACAGATCAAAATTATGGCAATATGGAAAAACGCCAAGTGATGTAATGCCGGAACTGTTGCAATACAGCAATGTTATTTTAGGTGATATTGATACCGCCTATTTTATGTTGGGAATTCCCAAAGTCAATCCGAATTATCAGGATGAAAAATCGCTTCCGGTTTTGTACAGTAAATTGTTTGATCTGATTCCGAATTTAAAAACAGTAGCAACAACCCTGCGTTATTCCGTAAGCGCATCACACCAGAGAATTGGCGGAATTTTGTTCGACGGAAAAGCAATTTATCAGGCAGCCGTAAAAGAAGTTACACCTGTTGTAGACAGAGTAGGAAGTGGAGATGCTTTTATGGGAGGCTTGATTTACGGATTGCAGCAATATCAAAATAACAATCAGCGAGCCTTAGACTTTGCAGTAGCTGCGTGTTGTTTAAAACATACCATAGCCGGAGACTATAATCTGGTTACCTTAAAAGAAGTAGAAAATATGATAGATGGTAATTCTGCCGGATTAGTATCTAGATAAATGATTTAAATATGGCAAAATATTCAAGAATTGAAGTGGCTTTAACGATGAAAGAGAACGGAATGGTTCCATTATTTTTTCATTCGGATATCGAAATAAGCAAAAAAGTGCTAAAAGCCTGTTATGATGGAGGCGCAAGATTAATGGAGTTTACCAGCAGAGGAGATTTTGCTCATGAAGTTTTTGGAGCGCTAAACAAATATGCTTTGGCAGAATTACCGGGAATGATGCTGGGTGTTGGCTCTGTTACAGATGCAGCTGCGGCTTCATTGTATATGAGTTTAGGAGCTAATTTTATTGTAACACCGGTATTTAGAGAAGATATAGCAATTGCCTGTAATCGTCGAAAAGTACTTTGGTCTCCGGGTTGCGGAACGTTGACGGAAATCGCAAGAGCCGAAGAATTAGGCTGCGAAATTGTAAAACTGTTCCCGGGTGATATTTACGGACCGGAATTTATAAAAGCCATAAAAGGGCCTTGTCCGTGGACCAACATTATGCCTACCGGCGGCGTTTTGCCAACAGTTGATAGTCTGACTTCGTGGTTTAATGCAGGTGCAACTTGTGTTGGGATCGGGTCACAGTTAATTTCAAAAGATATATTAGATAACAATGATTTTGAAGGACTAAAAATAAAAGTCAGTCAGGTTCTTGAGATCATAAAAAATATTAAAAATAAATAAGGAGTAATCATGCCAATCCTTATTTAACATGCGTTTTTTTAGATTTTAGAAATTGTAATTGAACATTACGCTTGATAAATAAATTTTGTGAGTCCTCACAGCAAGATTTGTTTTCCTCACACAAGTGTAATGTTTCTTTTACAGTGTGAGAAAATAAGGGATTGAACGTGGTTGTTTATAACATTTTAAGAGAGAGTAATGGAAAAAATAAACAGAGTAAACTCAGGGTTTTCGGAAAAACTTCCTATAAAAATAGTTCAATTTGGTGAAGGTAACTTTTTAAGAGCCTTTGTTGAATATGCTTTTCAAAAATTAAATCAGGAAGCTGATTTTAATGCAGGAATTGCGATAGTACAGCCTATTGACAGAGGTTTAGTGAATATGATTAATGCTCAGGACGGATTGTATACCCTGTTTATGAAGGGTGTTAAAAAAGGAGAAGAAATTCAGGAGAAAGAATTAATTACCAATATCGTGAAGGCGGTTGATCCTTATGCTTCTTTTCAGGAATATTTGGCTTTGGCGAAAGAAGAGGAATTGGCTTTTATCATTTCAAACACAACTGAAGCTGGTATTGAGTATATCGAATCCGATCAGTTGACTATGCAGCCGCCTGTATCATTTCCGGCTAAATTAACAGTGCTTTTGCATGAGAGATTTAAGCATTTTAACGGTGCAGCAGATAAAGCACTGACGATTATTCCTTGCGAATTAATCAATTACAATTCAGATACTTTAAAAGAAATTATTTTAAAATATTGCGCCGATTGGAAATTGGAAGAAGAATTTGTTTCTTGGTTAACAAACAGCTGTTCTTTTCATAATACATTAGTGGACAGAATTGTACCGGGTTATCCGAAAGACCAGATAGAAGAATACAACAGTCAGTTAGCTTATAAAGATGATTTGATTGTGAGTGCCGAAAGCTTCTTTTTATGGGTGATTGAAGGAGATGATGTCCTAAAAGCAAAACTTCCGTTTGAGAAAACGGGTTTAGATGTGAAAATCGTGGCTGACATGCAGCCTTATCGTACGCGTAAAGTAAGAATTTTGAATGGAGCGCATACGGCAATGGTTCCTTTTTCAATGCTTTATGGTAACGAAACAGTAAAAGAAACAGTTGATAATCCTTTTACGGGAGCTTTTGTAAATAGAGCTGTTTTTGAGGAGATTAATGAAACATTGAATATGGACAAAGCGGAATTGGCAAGTTTCTCTGAAGAAATCTTAGACCGTTTTAGAAACCCTTTTATCAAGCATTTATTGTCATCAATTGCATTAAATTCAGTTTCAAAATTCAAGGTAAGAGTATTGCCTAGTTTAGCAGGTTATGTGCGTATTCATCAAAAACTTCCGGTTCATTTGACGTTTGCATTTGCTGCTTTGATCCGTTTCTACAAAGGAACATGGAAAGGGGAAGTTTTGCCGGTTAATGACAGTGAAGATATTGTTTCTTTTTTTGACAGCCTTTGGAAATCGGATGATTATGAAAAAATAGCGCGACTGACTTTGCAAAATATAAATTTCTGGGATGAGGATTTAACACTGCTGCCGGGATTGACAAAAGCAATTACAGTGGCGTTGGAAGAAATTGATGCAAACGGAATTGAAAATGGTTTTGCCAATTTTCAAAAGCAAATAAATAATGTAACTCAAAAAGTGTAGTTATGGCAACGCAAAAAAAACTTATAAAAGTTCATCCTACTGATAACGTAGCGGTCGCTTTAGTGAATCTTTCAGCTGGTGAGGTGATTGATTTTGAAGGCTCGGCTGTTACTGTTGAGAGTGATGTGAAAATGAAACATAAAATAGCGATGGTTCCTTTTAATGTAGGAGACAGGATTATTATGTATGGTGTCTTGGTGGGGAAAGCTAGTGCCAAAATTGAAAAAGGAGGTTTGCTTTCTACAGCAAATGTCAAACATGAAAGTGATAAAGTAACCGGAAAAACAGAAACAATTGGATGGACGGCTCCAAATATTGATAAGTGGAAAGATAGAACTTTCATGGGCTATCACAGAGAAGACGGACAAGTTGGAACAGAGAATGTATGGCTGTTTTTTCCGTTGGTATTTTGTGAAAACAGGAACATCGAAATCTTAAAAGATATCTTTGAGAAAGAGCTAATGAAGCCTAAAGAGAACGATTATCAATTGCTGCTTCGTTCTTTGGTGAAATCAGAAACGGGTGGTGCAGGAAATGAAGCGGCTTCAAATGATGCCAATTTATTCAATAATATAGAAGTAAAATTCATAACACATCAGGGTGGTTGTGGCGGTATTCGTCAGGATTCACACAGTCTGGCCAAGTTGTTGGCTGGTTATGTAAACAATCCAAACGTGGCAGGAGCAACCGTTTTGAGTTTGGGGTGTCAGAACCTGCAGATTCAGATTTTTAAAGATGCCTTAGATGCTATAAATCCAAACAGTAAAAAACCGGTTTTGATTTACGATCAGCAGCAAATTGGAACTATCGAAACCATGCTTAGCAGTGTGGTAAAAGACACTTTTGAAGCGATTAAAAAAGCCAATGAAGTGCAAAGAACTCCCGCGCCTTTATCCAAATTAAAAATTGGTTTAGAATGCGGTGGTTCGGACGGATTCTCCGGAATTTCGGCTAATCCAACTTTAGGAGTAACGTCAGATTTACTAGCGGCTTTAGGAGGAACTACCATTCTTTCGGAGTTTCCTGAATTGTGTGGGGTAGAGCAGGAATTGGTCAACCGTTGTGTCGAAGATGAAGGAGGAGAGCGTTTCCTGGAATTAATGAAATGGTATGAAAAAACAGTGGTAGATGCCGGTTCAGGATTTGATATGAACCCTTCTCCTGGTAATATCAAAGACGGATTGATTACCGATGCCATGAAATCTGCGGGAGCGGCTAAAAAAGGAGGGACATCACCAATTACTGGTGTTTTTGACTATGGTGAATACATTTCGAAGCCAGGATTAACATTACTTTGCACACCTGGAAATGATGTTGAATGTACAACAGCAATGGTAGGTTCAGGAGCAAATATGGTATTGTTTACCACAGGTTTGGGAACGCCAACAGGAAATCCGATCGCGCCGGTAGTGAAAATTTCATCCAACACAGACCTGGCTAAAAAGATGTCAGACATCATCGATATTGATACTGGTGGAATTATCACAGGAGAAAAATCCATCGACGAAATGGCCGACGAAATGTTGGAATTTATCATCGATGTTGCCAGTGGAACCATTAAAACCAAGGCAGCAATCTTAAATCAAAATGATTTTATTCCTTGGAAAAGAGGAGTTTCACTCTAGAAAAATAAAGCATTATATAAAAAAGCTCACTTAACAGTGAGTTTTTTTGTTTGAATCTATTAAGATATTAAGTAGTATAGAAGTTGTACTTAACCGGTTGATTTACTTAATCTTTAACCCGTTGGGTGAAATTGTTTAACACATAGAAACATAGCCTTTGTAAGCTTAGAAAAGGCGTTTCACTAGTTAAAAAGCACATATTATACTATGTGAAAGAAAGATATTTCTACTTTGCCTTCTTTTTTGAGGTATTACGATCTATATTTCTATGTGTTAAAATTAAATTCTGTTCAATTTCAACCAACGGGTTAATCTTTAGATAAAAAACGCAAAAGCTTAATTTGTCTTAATGTCTTAATGGTTTGAGGAAAAAAAGCAAAACTTAATTTGCCTTACTATCTTAATGGTAAAAAAAACTAAAAGCTAGTTCTTGACGACGATTTACGAATGTGCAATTCCGGAGCAAGAACTACCTTTTTTTCGATTTTAATAGTTTCAGTTTTGTCTACTTGTTCCAGAAAAACACGTGCAGACATTTTACCCATTTCTAAAGGAGACTGATCTACAGAGGTAATGGATAACTCCATAAATTTGGTAAAAGGTTCATTACTGAAACCCGCGACACAAAATTCTTTCGGAATACTGATGTTTCTTTCTTTTAATTCCTGAATAGCGCCTAAAGCAGCAAAATCACTTGATGAAAATATAGCATCAGGCGGTGTTTTCAGCTGTAGCAAAAGGTCTACAGCTTCTTTTCCGTGATCAACAGTACTTTTTACCGGAATTACGTATTCTTCATTAAAAGCTATTCCGCTATCCAGTAAAGCCTGCTTGTATCCCAGGAACCTGTTCTTGAAAATTTCAAGCGACTGATCTCCGGATAAATGCGCTATATAGCGGCAGCCTTCATCGATCAAATGTTTGGTTGTTAAATAACCACCTCTAAAGTCATTTATCGTTACAGAGCTCACTCCGTCAATATGTTTACTTCTGTCAAAAAAGATGAGCGGAACATTTTTTTCTAAGACATATTGAAATGCACCGTCATTTTCTCCGGTTACATCGGTAACAGACATGATGATGCCATCAACCTGAGCGTCTATTAAAGTATATAGATTTTCGTTTTCTCTTTTCGGATTTTCGTGCGTCTGGCAAATAATTACCTGATAGCCATGCGGATGAAGTTCTTCTTCAATACCTCTGATCACCGAAGCAAAAAAGTTACTGTCGATACGCGGAACTATAACACCAATATTATTACTTCGGCCACTTTTTAATGCGAGCGCGAGTTTATTCTGCTTGTAGTTCATGGAAGCCGCAGTTTTAATAACCAACTCACGTGTGCTCTCTTTTATTTTCGGATTGTTGTTTAACGCCCGGGAAACAGTTGCAGCGGTGATATTTAATTTTTCGGCAATATCGTAAATGGTTATTTTTTCGCTCATTAAAAAAGGTTTTTCATATTAATCTCTGACAAAAATACATATTTTTTTATAACGTTACACAAATTGTTATCGATTACCATAATTTATAATTAAAACGATTTCGATTCTACAATGATAATAAATTATCTAATTTTTTACATTAAGTGTAATTATATTCCGTAATAAAAATTAAATATATAATTAATTTTCAAATAAATTTGGTGTATTGGAACTTATTTTTTACTTTCGTGTAATCGATTACATAATTACATTGTTTTGGAAATCAAACCTAAATTACAACACAAATGATTACAGGGAAAGTTTTGGTAGTTAAGTCAGTTTTAATAGGAGCTGTAGCAGGATTCATGATGCTTTCTTGTGGAAAGCAGGCTGTGGCAGTTTCTGAATCTGATCCCTGGAAAAACAAAGAGTTAATAATTAAAAGTATTCCAGAAACCCACTTTCCGGATAAGACCTATAATATTAAGGATTTTGGTGCAGTCGCCGACGGAATAACAGGGAACACTTTAGCATTTGAAAAAGCAATAAAAACATGTGCTCAAAATGGCGGCGGAAAAGTTTTGGTTCCTAATGGTAAATATCTGACAGGAGCAATTCATTTAGAAAGTAATGTGAATTTGCATTTAGAGGATCAGGCAGAAATCCTTTTCAGCATCAATCCAAAAGAATATCCTATTGTTCATACTTCATTTGAAGGAACAGAACTGATGAATTATTCCCCTCTTATTTATGCAAAGAATAAAACCAATATCGCCATAACCGGAAAAGGAACGCTGAACGGACAGGCTGATCACACCAACTGGTGGATTTGGTCAGGGGGTAAAGATTACGGATGGAAAAAAGGTATTCCATCGCAAAATGATCCGCAAAATAGAGAAGTTTTGGTAGATATGGCCGAAAAAGGAGTTTCGGTTGAAGAAAGGATCTTTGGAGATGGACGTTACCTGCGCCCTAATTTTATTGAATTTTTTGAATGTAATACCGTTCTGGTAAAAGACGTCACTATCATAAACGCTCCTTTTTGGATCTTACATCCATTAAAATCAGAGAACATCATTATAGACGGGGTTACCGTAAGTAGCCATGGCCCTAATAATGACGGTTGTGATCCCGAATATTCACAAAATATACTCATCAAAAATTGCACTTTTAATACCGGTGATGATTGTATCGCAATCAAAGCAGGCCGGGATGCCGATGGTCGACGAGTAGCAATTCCGAGTAAAAATATTATTGTTCAAAACTGTAAAATGATCGACGGTCACGGCGGAGTTGTAATTGGGAGTGAAATATCGGCCGGTGTCAATAACGTTTTTGTGGAAGACTGTGTCATGGACAGTCCAAATTTGGATCGCGCCATCCGTATCAAGACCAATTCAAAAAGAGGCGGAATCATAGAAAGTGTGTATGTCCGTAATCTTGAAGTGGGAACCGTAAAAGAATGTGTCTTAAAATTAAATATGTTTTACAATGTATATGGATTACAAACTGGTGACTTTATTCCGACTATCAGAAACGTAAGCCTTGAAAATATAAAAGTGAAAAATGGAGGCAAATATGGCGTTTGGGCAGAAGGTTACGTACAATCTCCTGTGGAAAATATTACCCTTAAAAATGTTGTCATTCAAAAAGTAGACGCTGTACATCTGCTCAAAAACGTGAAGAACATAAAATTTATTAATACTTATATCAATGAAAAAAAAGTAGAATAACGTACAAATTAAAAACTATCAATTAACTAAACCATTTTAAAAAATTATGAATACCAAACAACTATTAAAGAAAAAAATAAAATACAGTCTTGTGTTTTTATTTTTCCTGAATTTTCTGTTGAGCGCAACAGCTTATGGGCAATCGACTACAATAGAAGGGAAAATTACAGATGCTGCGGGTTTATCATTGCCTGGTGTAAACATTCAGGAAAAAGGAACTAAAAACGGAACCTCTACAGATTTTGAAGGAAGTTTTAAATTGAATGTGTCCAATAATAAAGCGATTTTAATTGTGAGTTATTTAGGCTTTCAGACACAAGAAGTGAGCATTGCAGGAAAATCGAAAGTGAATGTAAGCCTTGCTGAGCAATCCAACTCACTTAATGAAGTGGTGGTTGTAGGATATGGATCTGTAAAGAAAACAGATCTTACAGGTGCTGTCAACACTTTATCGGCAGCTAAAATAACCGAAAGAAACGTTACTAATCCAATGGAGGCCATTCAGGGAGGTATCGCGGGTGTTCAGGTAACTTCGAACAGTGGTAGAATTGGAGATGGTTTTAATGTTACCATCAGAGGAACAAACTCGATCAATAAAGATGGTTCTGGACCGCTTTTTGTCGTGGATGGTGTACCTACTGATAATATCGACTTCCTGAATCCACAGGATATTGCGAGAATGGACGTTTTGAAAGATGCATCTTCTGCTGCCATCTATGGTTCCAGAGGAGGAAGCGGGGTTATCATTGTAACGACCAAAAGCGGAACAAATGCTAAGTCTGGCGTTAGCGTTACTTTTGACAGTTCTTACGGTATCAAAGAGGCTGTAAGATTACCAAAATTAATGAGTCCGGAAAAATGGTGGTATTATCACCAATCTGCATTTTTGGCAACTACTATCTCAGCAACCAATCCAACCTATAACGATATTGATGCTTCAGAATTGAATGCTGCTGTAGGACAGGCGGGTACAAACCCTGTATTATTTCAGAGAGTGGCTAATAATCAAAGCTACAATTGGCAGGATGCGGTTCTTAAAGGCGGGATGATGCAAAACAATTACTTAAATGTTTCCGGTCGTGCCGATAACGGACTGTCATACAACATTGGTTTAGGAGCTCAGAAAGAAACCGGAGTGATTGATAATGAGGGAATCGATAAATACAATCTTAAAGCAGCTTTGAACCATAAGGTAAACGATAAAATTTCATTTGGAGTAAACCTGACCATTTCTAAAACTTCTGAACAGTTGGGAAGTCCAACGGCCATGCAGGAAGCTTTCAGACAAAATCCATATACTTCGCCTTGGGCGATAGATGCAGTCGGTAATGAAATCGTGGGAACTTATGCACAACAGCCGGGTACATTGAGATATCCTAACGGAAATCTGGCGATTAATAAAACAGGTTCTTACAATCCGCTTTTAGAAATTGCAAATTCATCAGACGAAATAGAAAGATTTACGACCATTGGTAATATTTTTGGAGAATATAAAATCAACAGTTGGTTATCGTTCAAATCTACTTTTTCAGCAGGAAAAATGGATGCCAGAGAAGGAAGATCATTTGGTGCTCAAACTGATTTTGGTCTTAAAAATAAAAGTTTGCCATCCGGTGACGTGACGAATGTGAACAATTTTAATTATACCTGGGACAATCAGTTTAACATCAACTACACCTTAAACAAAGACCACGTTTTTAGCTTTTTAGGACTTCAGAGTTTCTATTCTAATGCTACCGAAACATATTTTGCAGCGTCAAGAGAAAACCCTTTTGAAACCAGTTTTTACAATTTAGGTTCAGGAGTTCAGTCTACTTACTCCTTAACGCCATCAAGCGGTACTATTGCCTTAATTCCTTCAGGAGTGTTCACACCGTACTTTAAAAATACTTTAGAATCGTATGCAGCCCGTTTGAATTATGCTTACCAAGGGCGCTATTTGTTAACCGCTTCGGTACGTTATGACGGCTCATCAGTTTTGGCTGAAAATAATAAATGGACTGCTTTCCCTTCTGTAGCTTTAGGATGGAACGTTCATGAAGAAGGATTTATGAAAAAATTAGATTTTGTTTCTAATTTCAAACTAAGAGGAAGTATTGGGTATACAGGAAACGATAACGTAAGCCCGTATTCAAGTTTAAGCGTTTTAAAAAATCCTACTTATTATGATTTTAATGGTACAATCGCAAATGGTTACACGGCTTCAAGTTTAGGAAATACAAACCTGACCTGGGAAAAAACAAAAGAGGTGAATTTAGGTTTAGATTTCGGATTTGCTCACAATAGAATCTCGGGTAGTGTAGATGTATACAATCGTTTGTCAAAAGATTTATTGTTTCAACAAGCACTTCCGTTGGAAATTGGAGTACCAACAATTACCTCTAACGTAGGTTCTATCAGAAATAAAGGTATCGAGGTGGCCTTGGTTACTAAAAATATTCAGACTAAAAACGTTACTTGGGAAACGAGTTTTACTTTTACTAAAAACGTAAACAAACTGGAATCTATTTACGGACAAGATCAGGTAAGTGATGTTGGAAATAATTTATTTATCGGAGAAAATGTTCATTCTTACTACAACTATGTTTTTGATGGAGTATGGCAGGAAAGTGAAACGGCGCAGGCACTTTCTTACGGTCAGAAACCGGGAGAAGCAAAAGTAAAAGATTTGAATAACGATGGAAAAATTGACGCCAATAACGACAGAGCTATTTTAGGAAACTACGATCCTAAATGGTCCGGAAGTTTTTCTACCACTTTAAAAGTAAAACAATTTGATTTGTCGATGTCTTTGATTACCAATCAGGGAATGACTGTCTTTAGCGGATTCCACGACAACTTTGCCGATGTTACCGACAGAGGGCGTCAAAAGTTAGATCTTGCCGATTGGTATATTCCAGCTAATGGTGCTGGTCTGGCTGCTCAGTATTCAAACACAAATCCGTTGCCACGTGGGGCAGGTGTTTATTATGATACCAATAACGTAGCATTTTATAAAGATGCTTCATTTGTAAAAGTTCAAAACATCGCCTTAGGGTATAGTTTTGATCAGGATTTAGTAAGCAAATTAAAAATTAAAAGTTTAAGACTTTATGTGAATGTGTTGAATCCTTTTGTATTTACCAATTACGAAGGATATGACCCTGAATGGGCAACTGCAGCATTAGCAGTAAATCGTGTTGCGACAAGGACCGTTCAGATGGGATTAAGTTTAAAATTTTAAATTAAGAAAAATGAAAAAAATAGTATTAGTTATAGCAATACTGGCGACGACATTCAATTCGTGCTCCAATTTTATCGAAGAAGACAACCGTGCCTTTGGTTCGGCAGAACAATATTTTCTTACTGCACCCGGGTTTGAGTCCTTGGTTAACACCAATTATGCAACTTTAAAAGACATTTACGGCGGTGATCCGTGGCTGTTTGAAGCAGGTACGGATATGTACTCTGAAGGAAGAAATCAGGAACCGGAAGGATTGGCCAAATATTTAACGCTGTCTTCTTCCTCCGCAGGAGTAGATTTGTTGTATAGAACTTGTTACATGGCCATTCAGCAAGCCAATAAAGGATTGTACTATTCAACCCTTACCGAAAAAGCAAGTACGGTAGATACAAGAGTTGGTGAACTTAAATTTTTAAGAGCAAATGCTTATTTTCTTTTAGTTCAGACTTACGGAGGCGTTCCTGTTGTACTGGAAAATATTAACACTGCTGTGACTTCTTTCGACAGAAATTCGGCAGAAGAAGTATATACTCAAATTTTTAAAGATCTTAACGAAGCGCTTCCGGCAGTAGCCACTGGTGCTTATACAGGAAGAGTAAATAAAAGAGCAGTTCAGGATTTATTAGCAAAAGTATATTTGGCCAAAGGGTATGAAACTTTTGGAACTCCGGCAGATTTTACAACTGCGGCTAATTTAGCAGATCAGGTAATAGCAGGACAGGCACTTAATATTTCTTTTGCCGATGTGGTAAAACCAGGAAACGAAATGAATGCTGAAACGATTTTCTCGGTACAGTTTTCTGTAGCTTCGAATGCAACAGGAGTAACAGCTTTGGGAAGTTCACAAAACTATTGGTTTAGCTCTTATTTAGGCGCAGCGGCAGCAGGTAACCCATATCCAAACAGAAGTTACACACTTTGTCCTACAGTTTACGCACTATCTTTATATGAGCAGGGTGATAAACGTTGGGAAAACACATTCATGACAGAAATCTACAGCAAATACTATGATTTTTATACGGTAGCAGATAAAACGGCTTTAAAAATTACAGATTTTTACGAACCTCGTTGGTTTACTTTGGCCGATAGAGCTGCCTGGAATACAGCTAATGCTTCAAGAAAAGCAAATGCGGCAACTTTCAGATATCACAATTGGGGAACCTACTCTTCAGCAGCAGCTTCAGGAGGTGATTACAACCTGATTCCGGTTCGTAAATTTGATGATCCAAATGCTCCATATAGCGGTGCAACCAGTGCAAACTACAACAGTACACCGATCACACCGGCAACAAACAGAAGCAGTACCCGTGATTTTATTGTAGCAAGGCTGGGAGAAACCTATCTGGTCGCTGCTGAAGCTTACTTTAAAGCAGGTCAGCCTGCGACAGCTTTAGCACGTTTAAACGAAGTAAGAAGAAGAGCAGGAGGAGGAGTTGTAGGAGCAATTCCGGTAATGACGACTATTGATATCAACACCATATTAGATGAAAGAGGAAGAGAATTATTAGGAGAGTACCACCGTTGGTTCGATTTGAAACGTACAGGGACGTTAGTACAAAGAGCTGTTTTATACAATCCTAAAATCACAAATGCCAACGTATTTAACGGACAGAATGGTAATCTTAAAATATTAAGACCAATACCTCAATCTGCATTAGATTTGAACAGAAGTAAAAATTACCCTCAAAACCCGGCTTATTAATAGGCTTTTATAATTAGTAGTTTAAAAATTTTGAGGTTTGTTTTTTTGAGGAAGTTAAAAAGGGGTTCGACCCGGAATCGGACTCCTTTTAACTAAAAATCAGAGCGGTTAGAATGAAAAGAATAGGAATTGTTTTATTGCTTTTTTCGAAGGTTATTATGGCACAAAACCAGTATGCCATTGACACTTCTTATACCGTAAAAAGTACTTATACCAAACTAATTAAGAAATATCCGTTTATAAAAATAGCAGAAGCAAATAATAAGGCAAATGTGATTCAAATGGAGAACATAGTCTATGATAAAATTGAAAACAGGGAGTTATATCTGGACGCCTATTGGAAAAAAGATGAAAATACAAATCCGGGAGTCATTCTCATTCATGGGGGAGGCTGGAAATCCGGGAACAAAAATCAGATGCAGGTTTTAGGGCAGGTATTAAGTTCAAAAGGATATTCGTGCTTTGCGATCGAATATAGGTTATCACCGGAAGCAAAATATCCGCAGGCAGTTTATGATGTAAAAAATGCCATTAAATTTATAAAAGACAATGCGAAAGAATTTCATGTAGATCCAAACAAAATTGCCGTACTTGGATGCTCTTCAGGAGGTCAGATGGCAGCCTTGATTGGTACAACAAATAAAAATTCCGCTTTTGAAGATCCTGCAAACAAGAGTAAATTCTCAGCAAAAGTGAACGCAATTATTAATGTAGATGGAATTTTAGCGTTTAAACATCCGGAATCGGAAGAAGGAGAAATGGCTGCTTTTTGGTTAGACGGCACTTATCAGGAAAAACCTGAAAACTGGGAAAAGGCATCCGCGTTAAACCATACTGATAAAAACACTCCGCCAACACTGTTCATCAACAGCAGTTTTGACCGGTTTCATGCAGGAAGAGACGATATGATTGCGATTCTGAATCAAAATAAAATTTATAATGAGGTCAGAATAATAAAAGATTCACCCCATTCCTTTTGGTTTTTTCAGCCATGGTTTGAGGAAACGGTTCAATATACAACACAATTTTTAAACAAAGTATTTAAATAATTACAATAAAAAATGAAAACGAAATTCACATTAGCGACCTTGCTCTTAGTTGGTATTACAGCAGTTAATGCTCAGAAATATGACATAAAAACAGCTAAAACCTATGCCGAGATATCTGCTAAAACAGATGGAAAGTGGGAAGGCCGTAAATATATTGGAGGAACTGTATTTAAAAATGTGGACAGACTTAAACTGGCACCGGAGCATACAGACCATTCTTTTGACATTCGTTACGAAGGACCGGGTTGGGAAAGCAATCGAATAGGATATCGTTTGTATTTAGACTGGCGAAATGCGATTGACATTTTCGGTAAAAAAACATCAGAAATTGTTTTGCCAAAAGTAGGTCAGGATAATTTTGATTCGTATCACGAGATGAGCGATTGGGGAGCAGATATTCTGAAAGCCGGAAAAGGAATCGGAATTGGTTCAATAGACCGTTATTTAAACAACGAAAAATTACACTTCCGTGAAGTTGATTCTACTATTGCAACAGTAGTAAATAAAACCAATGAGTCGGGTGTAAAAGTGCAGTACTATGGTTGGAAAACGGCTTCTGATAAAATTGATTTTACTTCAGTTTTGACCATCAAACCAGACGAACTATATACAAAGCACACCATTCAGGCATCCAAAGAAATTCAAGGAATTTGTACCGGAATTGTAAAGCAAAAAAATACAGAGCTCCTCAAGAAAGAAAGCAAAAATAAAAAATGGGCTTATCTGGCGACTTATGGTCAGCAATCATTAGTTCCGGATAAATTAGGAATGGCAATTTTTTATGAAGTCAGCACAATTGAGAGTGCTCCCGATACAGATTTAGATTATCTTTTGGTATTTAAACCAACAACAAAAGCAACTTCTTTTTACCTTTTAGGGGCCTGGGAACAGGAACAAAACGGAATTAAATCGAAAGAAGAATTTGTGAAATATTTAGATGAAAAGTTAGAGGTGCTGAATAGAAAGGGAAAGATGTAAAAGAGTGAAGAGTGAAGAGTGAAGAGTGCCAGGGATTAAAAGGATTAAAAAATCTGCATGATCTGCATAATCTGCGAGAGAAAAAATATTCGCAATTTAATACACAAGTTAACCTAATCCATTTAATCGGTGGCAAAAAACAACAACTGCCAGAATATTAATTTTATGCCTAAAGCAACTTTTATAAAAATCAATCTGATTGTTTTGTTGTTGATTTTCAGTACTAAAACAATGGCGCAGAGCACTGAAAGTAACGTCTTGCCCGATAATTTAAAGTGGTCACAGAGAACGACACTTACTATTTTGGACAAATACCCGAAAGCATGGCAGATTGATGGAACTGAAAAACCCAAATGGGATTATAAAATGGGATTGGTATTATTGGCTTTTGAAAAATTATATCAGAGAACAAAAGAAAAAAAATACTTCAATTACATCAAAGAATATGCAGATGAATTGATTGATACTGACGGGAATATTATAAAGTATGAGAGGAACGAGTACAATATCGATTGTGCTAACCCCGGAAAATTATTGTTCAATCTTTACGACGAGACAAAAGACAAACGTTATTTAAAAGTAATACAAGAATTAAGAAATCAGCTTGAAAATCAGCCCAGGACAGCAAGTGGCGGATTTTGGCACAAACAAATTTATCCCAATCAAATGTGGATTGATGGTTTGTACATGGCCGAACCTTTTTACACCCAATATACGGTTAGATTTGAAAATGGTAAAGCTTTAAACGATATTGCAAAGCAATTTGAATTGGTGCATACGCACTTGGTAGATAAAAAAACAGGTTTGGTTTCTCAGGCTTGGGATGAAAGCAAAGAAATCGCTTGGGCGAATCCACAAACAGGAACTTCGCCAACCCTTTGGGGACGCGCTACCGGCTGGTATATGATGGCTTTGGTTGAAACCTTGGAGTATTATCCAAAAACACATCCAAAATACAAAATGCTGATAGAATATCTGAATCAAATAGCAAAGAGTGCCGTACAGCATAAAAGCGCATCAGGTTTATGGTATCAGATTGCAGATAAGCCTGAAATGAATGGAAATTTTTTGGAGTCTTCATCATCAGCTATGATTATTTATGCTTTAGCGAAAGGAGCGGATAAAGGATACCTGAAATCAGAATATAAAAAGACAGCAGATAAATCATTTGAGGCCTATCTAAAAGAGTTTGTAACCAAAGACAATCAGGGACACATCATTATTTCAAATGTATCTTCGAATGTGGGTTTAGGAGGAAAACCATTTCGAGACGGAACAAATGATTATTATAGTAAAAGCAAAACAAAGGACAATAGCTCTCCAGCGCTTGCCGCTTTTTTGCTGAGTGCATTAGAATTGGAAAAATAGTAGAATTTAAAATATATTTTAAAATGAAAAATAATAGAACAAAGGGGTGTTTTACAGCAGTGGCTTTAGTTTGTCTGATGGCCTTTGCAAGCTGTAAAGTGACTTCACAGGAAACGTCAAAAAAGGAAATTGTTATCGGTAAAGATTTAAAATGGTCTGATAAAATGACTTTGACTTTAATGAAACGTCATCCTGAAAGTTATATGATTGATGATTCGAAAACACCAAAATGGGATTATGTTCATGGATTGGTTTTGCATGCTATTGGAGAATTGTACAAAAAGAATCCGGATCCCAGATATGCATCTTATGTGAAAAGCTATGTGGATGCTCTTGTTCAAAATGATGGGACAATAAAAACGTATGAGTTAGATAAATACAATATTGACTTAATTGTGCCGGGACGTTTGCTGTTTCCTATTTATGCAACTACCAAAGAAGAAAAATATTTAAAAGCACTTCAACTATTACGCAAACAATTAGCAGAACAGCCCAGAACAGCAAGTGGAGGATTTTGGCACAAACAAATCTATCCAAATCAAATGTGGCTGGATGGTTTATATATGGGAGAGCCATTTTATGCACAATATAGCGTTACTTTTGAAGGAGGAAAAAATCTTGATGATGTTGCAAAACAATTTGAGTTAATTCAATTGCATGCTACAGACCTAAAAACCGGATTACTTTATCACGGTTGGGATGAGAGCAAACAAATGCCGTGGGCGAATAAAGAAAACGGAACTTCTCCAAATTTTTGGTCAAGAGCTTTGGGTTGGTATGCAATGGCGCTTGTTGATGCCCTTGATTATTTCCCGAAAAACCATCCAAAACAAAAAGAATTGGTAAAATACTTAAACAGTGTTTCGGCTGCTTTAGCCAAATATCAGGATAAATCAGGTTTATGGTATCAGGTTACAGATAAAGGCGGTGCAGAAGGAAACTATCTTGAAGCCTCCGGATCATCCATGTTTGCGTATGCTTTTGCAAAAGGAGCCAATAAAGGATACCTGCCTGCAAAATACAAAAACCTGGCTAATAAAGCTTTTGACGGTTTAACCAAACAATTGATAAAGGTAGATGCTGATGGTGGAATTACACTTACACAAGCTTGCCAGGTGGCGGGCTTGGGAGGTAATCCTTATCGTGATGGTTCGTACACCTATTATGTAAACGAAAAGAAAAAAGACAACGATCCTAAGGCGACCGGACCATTTATTTTGGCAGCTGTCGAATTAAACAGATAATATAAATGATTTCAATTAAAAAATACATCGTATTGACTTTGTTCAGTATTTGCTTAGGAGTAAAGGCGCAGAACACCTATAAAAACTGGCAGGATATTATTCGGAAAAACAATGCAACTTGGTTTGGTACCGATGAAGCAAAAAAAATAGCAGAGAATGTTTTGCTTTACCAAAGGGACATAGGCGGCTGGCCAAAAAACATTCAAATGCAGAAAGAATTAACGCCAGAGCAAAAAAAAGATCTGATTGCGATAAAAACAACGACTGCAGAAACAACTACAGACAACGGAGCAACATGTCAGGAAATGCTTTTTATGTCAAAAATGTATGCGCAGGTAAAAGACGATCGATACAAAGAATCTTTTTTAAAAGGGTTCCAGTATCTCTTGAATGCACAGTACAAAAATGGAGGATGGCCTCAGTTTTATCCATTAAAAAAAGGCTATTACACTCACATTACTTATAATGATGATTCTATGGTGAACATCCTAAACACCATAAGACAAGTGAGTGAAGAAACGGACTATTTTAGTATAAAGACTTCCAAAGCAATTGTTGAAAAAGCGAAAGTATCTTTCGAAAAAGGAATCGATTGTATTTTAAAAACACAATACAAACAAAACGGTGTTTTAACTGCCTGGTGTGCACAACATGATGAAGTTACTTTTGCACCTGCAAATGCAAGAGCATTTGAATTGGCATCGTTAAGTGGTTCTGAATCAGCAAAGATTGTATTGCTTTTAATGTCAATAGAAAAACCTTCTTCTCAAATTATAACTGCTGTTCAAAGTGCTCAGGCCTGGTTTGAAAAAACAAAAATTACCAATCTTGAAGAAAAACGTGTTTTAAACGAGGATGGAAAAATCATTGACAAAAAAATGATCGCAAGACAAAATGCGGCTCCAATTTGGGCTAGATTTATGGATCTTTCGACCAACGAACCCTTTTTCTGCGATCGTGACGGAATCAGGAAAAAAACTTTAGAAGAGATTGGCGCTGAAAGACGAAACGGTTATTCCTGGTATTCTGATGCACCCAAAGAAGTACTTAAAAAATATCCGGCCTGGGCTACAAAGAATGGCTTAAAAATTTCGGCAAAAGAATCGTCAGATAAGAAAAAGAGCAACTTTATTACTGTTGCTAAAGATGGTTCGGGTGATTTTACAAAAATTCAGGACGCTATAAATGCTGCGCCTTCTTTTCCCTATGAAAAAGTAACTGTTTTTGTAAAAAATGGAATTTATAATGAAAAAATCCGAATTCCGGAATGGAATACCCAGCTGGCTTTGATTGGTGAGAGTAAAGAAAATACAATCATCATTTTTGATGATAATTTTTCTAAAATTAATCTGGGGCGAAACAGTACTTTTTATACCTATACCGTTTTGGTAGAAGGTGATGATTTTTCGGCATCCAATTTAACCATCAAAAATGCTTCAGGAGATAATGGTCAGGCTATCGCACTCTCTGTTGTAGCAAATAGAGCTCAGATTTCTAACTGTAATATTCTCGGAAATCAGGATACTTTGTACTTGTCGGGAAAGGAAGCCAAACAGTATATCAAAGATTGTTATATTGAAGGAACTACCGATTTTATCTTTGGAAGTGCAACAGCGTTATTTGAAAATTGCGAAATTCATAGTATCAAAAACTCTTATATTACTGCTGCTTCAACACCTGAAGGAACAGCTTTTGGATTTGTTTTTAAAGATTGCAAACTCACAGCCGAACCGGCAGCAACGGCAGTTTATTTAGGAAGACCCTGGCGTATTTATGCCAAAACAGTTTATATCAATTGCGATATGGCAAAACATATCAGGCCGGAAGGATGGGAAAATTGGTCGAAACCCGAAGCGGAAAAAACGGCTTTTTATGCCGAATACAATTGTAAAGGCGAAGGGGCTCAAACTGGAAAAAGAGTTTCATGGTCGCATCAGCTTACAAAAAAAGAAGCTGAAAATTATACCACAGAAAATATTCTGAAAGACTCAATCCCTAATTGGTATTTGAGATAGAAAAACAGCACTTGGATGATACAAATTATATAGTTTTACCCAGGTTGTTTTTTAAGATAACATAAAAAACAGCAAAAACCTTAGAGCCTTAGCACCTCAGAACCTTAGCACCTCAAAAAAAGCCATGAATTTTAAGTACTTCATTTTCCTCTTAATCACCTGGATTTCTGTAGCTCAGCATACCGAATTTCCGTCAGCAAAAGTAGATTCAATAGTTAATCGAATTCAGCTTCCCGTATTTCCTTCGTATCAGGTTAATGTTTTAAAATTGGGTGCAAAAGGGGATTCCATTACCAACAATAAATCCGTTTTTGACAAAGCGATGGCTTTGTGTAAAAAGAATAATGGCGGGATGATTATTGTACCAAAGGGAATTTATAAAATTAATGGCCCGATTCATTTTGTGAGTAATGTCAATCTTAAATTAGAAAAAGGTGCAAGAATTAAATTCAGTGATACTCCGACAGATTATTTACCAATGGTTCTAACGAGTTGGGAAGGTACCATGCTGTACAATTACAGTCCGTTGATTTATGCCTTTGAATGTTCTAATATTGCCATAACGGGCGAAGGAACCATTGACGGTGAAGGAGGTAAGATTTGGAAAAGTTTTAAAACGAAGGAAGGTGACGGAAAAAACAGAAGCCGTGACATAAATCATAATAACGTAGCTTTGAAAGACAGGAAATTTGGGGAAGGATATTTTTTACGTCCGCAAATGATTCAGTTTTTTAATTGTAGAAACATTTTAGTCGAAAATATTCGAATTGAAAACTCTCCTTTCTGGTGTTTGCATTTATTGAAATCGCAAAGTATCACTGTGCGTGGGGTGCGATATAAATCATTGAATTACAATAACGACGGGATTGATCCTGAGTATGCAAAAGATGTTTTAATTGAAAATGTAACCTTTGATAATGGCGATGATAATGTGGCTATCAAAGCCGGAAGAGACCATGAAGGAAGGGCAAATTCGGCGACACCAAGTGAAAACATTGTGATCAGAAATTGTAATTTCAAAGGACTTCATGGGGTAGTAATTGGCAGTGAAATGTCGGCAGGAGTTCAAAATGTATTTGTTGAGAACTGTAAAACGGCAGGTTATTTAAAAAGAGGTATTTATCTGAAGACTAATGCAGACAGAGGTGGTTTCATCAGAAATGTATTTGTCCGCAACATAAAACTGGATGAAGTAGAAGATTGTTTGTATATCACCGCCAATTATCATGGTGAAGGAAGTGGCTTCCAATCTGATATATCCAATATTTCTTTCTCAAATATTACGTGTAATAAAGCCACGGAATCGGGAATTGTAATTCAAGGGTTTCCGGATAAAAAAGTTCGTAATATCTCTTTAAACAATATTAATATCAAATGGGCAAAAAATGCCATTTCTAGTGAGAATGCCGAAAATGTAGTGCTCAATGAAGTGGTTATCGGAGAAAAAGCAACGGTGCCAACAGCAGCGAAGTAATTTTTTTTTAGAGGTTCGAGTGGCTAAGGCTCTGAGTTGCTAAGATTTTTTTTAAAGAGTTAAATGTAAATCAAATGACTAAATATTATCTGCTAATTATCTGTTTGTTTTCAATGGTGTGCTTTGCTCAAAAAACAACACTTTATACTATTGGAGATTCAACAATGGCCAATAAAAAAGATCCTGAACGTAATCCCGAACATGGGTGGGCACAGGTACTCCAGCCTTTCTTTACCGAAAATGTCAGAGTGGAGAATAAAGCAGTAAACGGACGAAGTACAAAAAGTTTTATCAGCGAAAAACGATGGGATTCTATTTATAAGAAGCTTAAAAAAGGAGATTACGTTTTTATCGAGTTTGGACATAATGACGAAAAGATAGAAGATTCAATCCGATACACAAATCCCCATACGAGCTTCCGGTATAACCTGATTAAGTTTGTAAAAGAAAGCCGGGAAAAAGGTGCAATCCCTGTATTATTAACTTCTATAGCAAGGCGCAATTTTAACGAGAAAGGAGTTTTAGTGCCTACACACGGGGGTTATCCTCTCGAAACCAGATTGGTAGCTCAAGAGTATAAAGTTCCCTTTATTGATCTGGAATATTTTACAGAAATACTGGAACAGAGTTACGGACCGGAAAAATCGAAACAGCTTCATTTGCATTTTAAAGCCGGAGAAAATATCTATTATGACAAAGATAAAAGTGATGATACCCATTTGTCATTAAAAGGAGCTACAGAAATTGCTCAAATTGTAATCAATCAAATTAAGAGAACAACTGATCCTGCTTTAGTTTTACTTAAAAAAGAGATTAGATAAAAAGACAACCTTTAAGGGTATGATTTTCAAAAAAGAGAGAACTGAGATTCTCTCTTTTTTTGTTTATGCGTCTCTCTAAAGTAATTAAAAAAGATTTGAAAGAGTTTATAATACAGTCAAAAAAACAGTTTTTATGCGAATTAATTGCTGATTTGGCTTATCACGATAGTTTAATGGCTTCTAGCGGTGCCCGAAGAGAAAAGTTACAATTAAATTTGTTGCAAACTTTATTGTTTCGCCACTTTTTAGGAAGAGAAGGGAGGGAACAAAGAGGTATTAATCATTAAAAAATAATACAACTGAAAGCACATGGGTACCTCTACTTTTTCTTTAGAATTTGATCTGAATATTGCAGAGATACGTAATTTGAATAAAATGTATTTCAAAGATTTGTACAAAAAAAGAGTAATGTTTTTTTTGGCAATCATCTTGTTGGTAATTGTTTTTTTGGATTGGGATAATAACGATGATTTTTTCCAATGGATAATAAGAAACTTATTTTCAGTGATCTTCTTTCTGTTTTTCCACTATCTAATCGTAAATGCAATTTGTAAAGTAACCTTTCGTCTGGTCAAAAAGTTATTAAAATTTGACGGCTTTGTGCGCAGGTACAAATTCAGTTTTACGAATTCAGTTATAGGAGTACATTCTCCTTTAGGAGGATTTACGCATCGATGGTGTCAGATTGAGAAAGCGATTCTAACCAAAGATTTTTTTTTACTATACATTAGGGATAGAAACGGATATATCATTTCCATTTCAACCAAAGGTAATTGTGATCATAAAATCGCGGAGTTAATTGCATTTATAGATTGCAATGTAACCCATGTAGAAAGAATTTGATCTGACTAGACAACTTTTAGCAAAAGTAAAAATCGAGATAGAAAAGAAGCACTTCTATATGATGTCTGTTCTTCATAAATACGATCATTTTTGAAGTGTTTTGGGCTCATGTAAACACATTTTCAATAGTTTTTCTCCAATAAAACAGCAAATTTCCATTGTAAGATGGAACAAAAAGTTGCTTTTTTTGATGTTTTGAAGAGGGAAAATGAAATTTTCTAAAAAATACTTTTGAATGCCCTACAAGACAGGAATTACCGGGTTTGAAAAATAAGCTATTGACTATTAGTTTATTGTAAAAAATGGGATGCTGAAAAGTAAAGAAGTAAACTTATTGTTAAGTTAAGGGCCGAAAAATGGGGATAAATTTAACAGCAAAAGTGTTGTAACTCCCAAGCAAACTTTTATTTTTGCGTCTTAATTTAATAATTATAAGCATGAACGATCTATTAGTAAAAATCAACGCCGAAATTGAAACATTTAAAGCAGAGGCTGAATCATTAACTGAAAAAGGTGTTAAAGCTGCTGGACCAAGAGCACGTAAATCAACTTTAGAAATTGAAAAACTTTTGAAAGAGTTTAGAAAAGTTTCTATCGAAGAATCTAAAAAATAATATTTTTATTTCAAAAAAAAGACCTCGTTTAATGAATTTTAAACGAGGTTTTTTTATGGAAAATATTTTTTAGGACTCCAAACTTTTGAACCTGATTCTAATTATATCCAAAGCTTTTTATCATTATATTGCAATAACATCGAATCTGTGGAGAAACAAGTTTGTGACTATTCTATTTTAAAAGAAAAATAGATGTTGTAATGTAGTAAACAAGTCTGTTAATATAAAATTGTTAGGATGAGTAACGTAAAAAATCTTAAGGCGGTAGCCTATGGAGAAGTGCTTTGGGATGTTTTTGCTACCGAAAAAAAAATTGGAGGTGCACCACTCAACGTCGCCTTGCGTATGCAATCGTTAGGTTGTGAAGTAGCAATGATTAGCTGTGTAGGTAATGATGAAGACGGTTCTGTCCTCATTAATCAGGTGAAAAAACTAGGACTTGAAACGGAAGCGATAAGTAAGTCAGAAGATTTTCCGACTGGTTTGGTTGAAGTAAGCTTAAATGATAAAGGCTCGGCGAGTTATATTATTCATTATCCGGCGGCTTGGGACAAAATTATACTGAGTGATTTTGCGAGCAATCGGGTACTCAATGCCGATGTTCTGATTTTTGGAAGCCTGGTTTGTCGGGATGCCGTATCAAGGAAATCCCTCGGAGAATTATTACAGACAAATGTTTATAAAGTTTTTGATGTCAATCTAAGAAAACCTCATTATTCGTATGAGATTTTAGAGCGTTTGATGTATTCTGCCAGTTTTATCAAATTCAATGATGAAGAATTATTAGAAATTGCTTTGGAACTGCATTCGCCTTTCACCACACTGGAAGAAAATATTCATTTTATTGCCGGGAAGACTACTACCAATGCTATTTGCGTCACCAGAGGACAACATGGTGCATTATTACTTTGGGAAAACCAATTGTATGAGAATAACGGATATGCTGTAAAAGTTGTAGATACGGTAGGAGCGGGTGATTCTTTTTTAGCGGCTTTAATTACGGCATTGCTTACCGGAAAAACACCACAATATGCAATTGATTTTGCATGTGCCACAGGAGCCTTAGTTGCCGCTTCACCGGGAGCCAATCCTGAGATTCCACTTTCAAAAATCGAAAGCCTGCTTATTGGGAGATGACATAAAAAAAACTGAAAGAAGAATTTTTTCGTTACAAAGAAAAATTCGGAGAGATCTGGTTTATAAAAAGTTTAGAACAAAAAAATGGGGTTGAAAGACCCCATTTAGTTACTATTTTGTATCGTATTTATGCTGTTTGATCGTCTGTAGCAGCTTCAGGTGCATTTGTTTTTACCGATGCAATTCCGTTATCTCTGGCGGCAGTACTTTCATACATTTCGCTTGATCCAATAATCTGACCGTTAGTAGCTTTTAAGTTGAAATAAGGTTTTCCGCTTTTGGATTCCAGTTTGTCAAATTTACCGTCGTTTTGCGAATTTGTTTTGACAGACTCAATTCCGTTTAAGCAGGCCGCTTTCGTAGTATAACCTTCACTTGTTAGAATAGTTTGCCCATTACCAGCTTTTAAATTAAATTGAAATTCACCATTGGCCCTTTTAGTAATTACAAATTTTCCCATCTATTTTTTGATTAAGTTAAAAATTAAATTCTTTGATATTCATAAAATTACAAAACTTCATCGTATAAAGTATAACCGGATGAAAAAATAAATGAAATACTTAAGTGAATACAAATAAGTTAATTATAACAGGCTTTACGCTCAAATTTCACAACCGAAGCGTAAAATTATTTTTTATTAAAAGCTTTTAAAATATACTTTTGGATCAATTCGTCACTTGAGGATTGTGAGTTGTAATTTCCTCCTGTAATAACGGTAATCATGTTTTGCTGTTCCCAGATATAGATTTTCTGACCACCGTTTCCCTGTGCTGCTGCTCCGTAATATTTGATGCCATCGACCTCCAGATATTTAAGCCACCACAAATAACCATAATTAACACCCTGAATCTCGGTGTGTTTGGTTAAAGATTCCTTAATCCATTCTTTAGAGATTAGCTGTTTACTATTCCAAACTCCTTTGTTGAGGTACAACAAACCTAATTTAGCCATATCTCTGGAATTTAAATATACCTGACAGAAAGTTTCGGCACTCGAAGCATCAGGTTTAAAATTCCATTTAAAGTTTTTAATGCCAAGCTCTTTAAAAAGAGTTTCTTTTGCAAAATCTGGCAAAGGCATTTTTGATGCTTTTTCGATTATTTTGCCAAGTGTAATTGGGTTTCCGGAGCAGTACATTCCTTTTCCTCCAGGTACATCAATCATGGGCAAATCAAGTGTAAACTGAACCCAGTCGTCAGAAGAGTTCATGGTCGTTTCATCTCCTGCAGACTTCGGATTGCTTACATCACAATCCAGTCCGCTTTGATTGGTAAGAAGATTTTCAATCGTAATCTGTCTTTTGTCTTCGTTGAGGTTTTTAAAAGTGTAATCAGGGAAATAGGAGAGTACGGTTTCGTTTTTACTTTTTATATATCCTTTATCAATTGCGATTCCGGTAAGCGCTGAAACAAAACTTTTGGTTGCCGAGCGCATTTCATGCAATTTGGTTTTATTGTACTCATAAAAATATTCTTCAAAAACTAATTTACCATCTTTAATAATCAGGACACTATGAACGTTTGGGTACGATCCATTGACAATTTTTCGCATCATTTCGCCCAATAATGCCTTGTCCAGTCCTGAATTGTCAATACTTCCGGTAACTAGACCGTCATTCTCTTTCTTGGGTTGTTGGTACAGGTATACGTAATCCTTTGAAACATTCAGTCTTGGGTACCACATTTCTTTTGGGAAAATGGTTTTTTTATTAATTAGTTTAAATGTCTTTCCGTCACTAGTATATCCATTGATAAGAGAAGCTTTATCTCGCAAAAAAGTTACTTTTTCCTGAGACATGTTTTGAAAAATATCTTTTTCCGTAGGTTTCAGTGCATATTTGCTTTCGTTGATGATCGCATACAGTATAGTATCTTTTGGTGAAGCTGCAATTTGCAGTGTGGTATTGTTTTGATACTCATAAAGGCCTTCGTATTCTTTTAGTTGTTCATAAGTAATTTTGAACTTTTGCTGGGAATATCCGACACAAATTGCCCCTAAAAAAAACAAGAATAAATAGGAGTTTTTCATCTTTTTTGGTTTTAAGGTTAGTATTAATGAGTGAAAAAAAAAAGAGACACTAATTTAAAACTAGTGTCTCTTTGTTATATATCGTTCTGCCGCTAAACAATTACTTAATAGTTATCGGAACTTCAACAGTTGTTTTGTCCCAGCCAATTACTAAATTCGTTACAGCGCCCTGAGTGGTAAAGGCAATCGATAAAGCTTCGATTACATTTGATACCGGTTTAACCGGAACACTTACTCTTGCAATATCTTTGCTTTCATCATAAGCGTAGGCACCCCATAAATCAATTTCTTTATTGATAATGATTGTCCATTTGTCTTTTTCGGGAATTGCAAACAAGCTATAAGTTCCGGCAGGTATATTTACTCCACCAATAGTAACTGGTTTGTAAAACTTGATTTCGGTATTTTCGTTAGCACCTACACGCCAAACTTCACCAAATTTAATTAAATCACCAAAAATAGCACGTCCTTTAGCAGAAGGTCTTGCGTAAATAACCTTAATCGTCGGAGCAGGATTATCGGTTTTTTTGAATTTTACCGCTTTATTCGGGAAATACGAAATGTCGACCGGACTTGCGTCTAACGGAGCAAATTTCACTACATCCTGTGCTTGAACTGTAAAGGCAGCAAATAAAGTAACTGCCATTAAACATAATTTTTTCATAGAATTACAATTTTTAGAATATCTACAAAGTAAGTTAATAATGAAGAAAAATCATATAATTTCAGTTTGTTTTTTTGTTAATGAATTGCTAATGGTTCTTGTGTTTAATTTAGAATACCGTAGAATGTGTTTGTTTTTTGTTCTAATTTGTCATTTTTTTAAAAGAATATCTTTTAATATTCTTTTTTCTTCTTTGTGTACCAATTCTGCATGATATAAAAGGCTTTCTTTTTATTTCCGTCGTTCGAGATCAGTCCTTTTCGGTTGTATTCGTCCTGAATTCCAGGTAAAAGTCGTCTTGGAGATCTGAAATCGACAAGAATCCATGGGCTTAATCCACTCAGGTGTGGGATGTTTTCGATCATCTTCAAATTCTGAATGTAGAGGTATTCCTGATACTCTTCTGTCCATCGTTCGTTTTTTTCTCCGTGCAAACCTTGTTTGGCATCGCCTCCAAATTCAGAAACAATCACAGGTTTGTTGTATTTGGTTTTCCAGAAAATCTTTTCGGCGTTTTCTAGTTTTCCGCCATACCAGCCTAAATACTGATTGAAGGAAATAAGATCCAGATACTGACCAATTTCGTCATTGATTGTTCCAAAACCATCTGCTCCGGTTTGCGTCAGTAAAGCCGCACTGATCAGTCGCGTATTGTCTAAAGATTTGGTATGATCCACCAGATTTTTGATAAACGTATTTCGTGCGTCCGAAATAGGGGTTTCATTGGCCATCGACCAGATGATAATACAGGCTCTGTTTTTATCTCTGGTAATAGCTGCAGTCAATTGTTCTTCGGCATTTTTGTAGGTGTTTTTATTGGTGAATTCAACTGTCCAGTATACCGGAATTTCCTCCCAAACCATGAGTCCCATTTTATCGGCCGTTCTGATAATATTTTCGTTATGCGGATAATGAGCAAGACGCACGTAGTTGCAGCCCAGTTCTTTCGCCCAGTTTAAAAGACGCAAAGCATCTTCTTCCGAATGGGCACGACCACCTTTTGCATTTTCTTCATGAATCGAAATTCCACGCAGAAAGATTGATTTTCCATTCAGGAGGATCTTGTCTCCCTGGGTTTCGATTGTTCTAAAACCAATTGCATCTTTTAATTGTTGTCCGTTATAATCGATTATCACTTCATATAACTTCGGATTTTCGGGAGTCCAGTAGGAGATTTTCTTTGCTGGAATTTCAAAGTTTAGGATTCCGTCGGTACCAATTTTTCCCTTGTAATGGATCTTTAATTCGGGAATTGATAGGGTTATGTTATTTTGTGCCGAATTGAAGTTGTTAATTTTTACAAAACCGGAAATTATAGCGGCATTGCTTTTTTTGAGCTGAATGTAGTAATCTTCTACAAAGGATTCATTCTCTTCGATTAAGGTAACATCACGGGTAATTCCGCCATAATTCCACCAATCAGTATTGATCGTCGGAACATCTTCTTTGTGGCGTGTATTGTCGACTTTAACTACTAAATAGTTGTCTTTTGGTTTTACAATGGAAGTGATTTCATAATTAAAGGGCGTAAAACCTCCTTCGTGCCTTCCTAACTTCTTCCCGTTTAAATAAACATCGGCTTTGTAATTAATGGCTCCAAAATACAGAAAAAGACGTTTTTTGGCCTGTAAATTATAATCGAAAGATTTCTTGAACCAGACATTTCCTTCGTAATACTTCAATTCCGGAACCTGCGAAGTCCAGTCTCCCGGAATATTGATTTTGGGAGATTTGTCGAAATCATATTCAATTAGTTCCTGTTTGTTTACAGCATGATAGTTATTAAAAAAAGCTGCATTAGAAGGTTTAGTCTGTTTGTCGTATTCGTCGTGATGAAAGCTGTAGTAGCCTGTTTCGTAAGGATCGACAATATAGTTCCAGACTCCGTTTAACGAGGTCGTATTTCGGTTTGGAACATTGGAGATCAGGTTTTGTGCTACTCCAAAAATGGATGAGGCGAGTAGCACTAAAGTGATTAGCTTTTTCATTGATACAATTTTATTTTTTAATCATTTTTACACCTTTTGAAAAGGTATTTTCTTTTTTAAATTTTATAAGGTAAAGTCCTGATGGTAGAGACGACACATTAATGGTTTCGGGAATTGTGTCGTAAGAAACCACCTGTTTACCAGTATTGTCATAAATCCTTATTCCGTTATACTCATTTAGAATTGCTTCTGAAAGTTCGAGTCTGTCACCTACCGGATTGGGGAATTGGATATCAACTTTTGCTTTTGAATGCTCTTTGGAGGATAAAGTAGTCAATTCCTCAATACTGAAATCGGAGAAAAGCACCGTTTCGTCTCTCATGTTGGCAATATCGGCGAGGCTGCGGTAAATTCCCCATTTGGGTCTGATAAAAGAGTTGGCTGCATAAACAGTTCCGTTGGTAGCTGTATAAGCAGGCCGGATCGTTTGAATATTTGAATTGCTGTAGTCGACCAATACAGTTCCGTCGCTGACTTTTTTGATGACCATAGCATAGGTTCCATTGCTGCCAATTTTGATCGTTTCGGTAGCTTCGACCCAGACACCCTCAAATAAAGATAAGGAAGGTAAAGCATATTTTGTGGTTGCTGTTGCAGCATTTTCGTCATATAGCAATTCTAAACGTGTTGCGCCGGTTGAAAGTTTTCTGAGAGTTATCGTAAAAAGCGGATCGTCGTCGTCGCCATCTACAGCTTTAACCTGATGGATGTGCGTAAAGCTGGTGGTTGGTTTAAATCCAACAGGAATTTTAAACCGCCATTTGTATCGCACGGTTTCACCGATTATTCCTTTTAGATTATCGGGAGAGGGGTTGTAGGATTTAATTTCTACACGCTGTCTGTCTGTTTTTCCGGCTACGGGTTCATTGTCCGGAGGAGTGTTACTCACATGTGCGTGAAATACAAAAACATTTTTATTCAGTTCGGCATCAAAAACTTCGGTAATATGAGGTCCAAAACCGGGATGTATGGCATCCGGTGCCTCGATCGCACCATTTGCTGTACCGGGAGCCAGTGCATTTGTTATTAGTTCATAAGTTCCAACGCCACCCGGACCATCGGCATTTAAAGTGACTTGTGCATGGCCCGCAAAACTGATTAGTACTAAGGCAATTTTGTAAAATATTGTATTTTTCATAATTGGGTTTTTAGTTTGCAATTTTGTTCTATTTCAATGTAAATGTGTATTTTTTGTTTTAGACAGAGTTTTAAATTTAATCTTCAAAAATCACTTTAATTTGTGTAATCAGTGGCATAAAAAACTTTGCGCCTTTGCGCCTTCGCGAGATTTGCCTAATTTTAAATCAATTGGCAATCTTCAAATATTCTCCTTTAAAACTCTGGTTCAATGCTGTCATTTCAATCGGACTCCCGGAACCGTCCGGAACCACTTCAATAGAAGCTTTTCCATTGGCCATTTTTATAGACTCGCTTCCGGTGGGAGTTCCTTGATTTTTCATGGTTTTTCCACCTTTCAGACATTGAAAATAAACGCTTTCTTCGTAATCCAGACAGCGTAAGTTGTTGTGATCGATTGCAATTGCCGTCACGAGATAATTACCGTTTTTTAATTTTTCGCTGGACAATTGGAGTGCCGTAGCCGTATCATTTTTATTGAAACGGTAATTCACTTTTAAAGTGTCTGTAACTTTTTTTCCGTCTTTTGTTTCTCCAACGGCAATCAGGATGTTTTCTCCTTTTAAAAAATTTAGGTCCCAGGTTAAGCCATTGGCAGGATACAGTGAAAGATTTCTTTTCTTTTCACCCAATGATTTTTGCTGATGAAATAAAGTTACTTTTTCACAGTTGCTAAATACACTAATTGTGCGAGGGGTATTTTCAGGACCCTGACGCTCGGTCCAGGTATGTGACTCGATGTACGCAAAAGGTTCCTTGCCCCAGTAACTTTTAAAAACATAGTAGGCATCTTTTGGGTTTCCGTTTCGGTCTGTCAGTCCTTTTTGATTCATGTACGGAATATCATCTTCCGGTCGTAAAGGCGTTGCAAAATCCTTGAATGCCCACTGAATATTGCCCACAAACGATGGGTCATTCTCGGATATATGCAGATGCCAGTCAAATAAATCAACGATATAATTTTCGCTCCAGTCGCCAATTTGAGCAATATTAGCTACTTTGGTTTGCACTATGGCTTCTTCCCAGCCCTCGGCTTTTATGATATTCTCGCCTGTGATTGGATTTTCACTATGACGGCCTACATGACTGTCACCGCCATATTCGGCATGAATGAAGTGTTTGTATTCTTTTTTGTAAACATCGATTGCTTTTTGATAGCTTTTGTAGCTCCCGGAATACCAGCCTGACCAGATCGAAGGGGAGAAGACATCGACAATTTGAGAACCTTCATAGTATTTTCGAATCGCTGTTTTTCGGGTAGGGTCCATTTTGTGGGCGATATCGTTTAATTCTTTCAGGAATACATTTGTTCTGTCTGTATTATCTCCATCAGGAAAATCCGGCAACCAGTTCATTTCATTCCCCAAAGACCAGATAATGATACTCGGATGGTTGTAGTTTTGATTGATGATTTCTGCGAGCATATTTTTAGTGTTCGTTTGCCAGAGTTTGTCGCCAATTCCGCCACGGCACCACGGTAATTCGTCCCAAACCAAAAGACCAAGTTCATCACAGGCCTTATAAACTTCGGGGTCTTGCGGGTAATGGGCAAGACGAACAAAATTGGTTCCCATTTTTTTTATGGATTCCATGTCGGCACGATGCTGTGCATTGCTCATGGCGGCTCCCACGCCAGCTTCTTCTTCATGGCGGTGGGTACCCCTAAGGAGCAGTCGTTTTCCATTGAGATAAAATGGGCCATGATCTTTAAATTCAAACCATCTGAAACCTGTTTTTTCATTTATACTGTCTCTGATTTGATTTTTCTCTGCTAAAATCGCTGTTACTGAATATAGATTAGGACTATCGATATCCCAGAGCTCCGGATTTTTAATATTGTCAAATGTTATTGTTGTCGTAGCAGCAGTAACCGGAATGGTTTTCCCGGCTACTTTTTTTCCTTTTGGATTTTTAAGAATCACGGTTAAGGAGAGCTCTTTTGAAGTTTTAGAATGGATGGTTTTAGCAACGATTTTTAAAGATGCTTGTTTGGCAGAAACTTCAGGAGTGGTAATTTTCAGATCCTCAATATGATTTTTGTATTTCGACAATAACCAGACATCACGTGTTATACCACCATAAATAAAGAAATCGCTTTTTTGAGACGGAATGATTTCGATATCATAACTGTTGTCTACACGAACAAGAATTTCGTTGTTTCCTTCTTTGATAAAAGGTGTAATGTCAATTGTAAATCCAATGTAACCACCGATGTGTCCACCGGCTTCTCTACCGTTTACATATACTTTTGTGGTTACATTCGATCCTTCAAAATATAAATAATAACGTTGATTCTGATCTATTTGAGCAAGATTAAGTTTTTTTTGATACCAACTGGCATCGCGTCGGTAGCCTGGGTTTAAATCGGTTGCATCTTCGGCGTTCCAGGTGTGTGGTAAATTAAGTTTGCTCCAGTTTTCTGCTTTTTTAGCCTGATCAGGATTGGAGGTATTGTTTTCTAAATACAGCCAGTTTTCGTTGATGTTGGTTTTCGTCTGAGCAAGAGCATTATTGTGACTAAACAAAAGAAAAGCAAGAAAAGCTATAATTGAAAATGATTGATAGTGATATAGTAGTTTTTTCATGGCTTATAAGGCTTTTTTTCTTAACAATGCTTCCAGAAAATAATAGTCAGCATAGACAATCGGTTCGTCAATTTCGTCGTGTTTTGGCCAGTTTCCAGTGCTGTGATCTAATAGGAAAGGAGCGTTTATTTTTGCATCTAGAATGTATTTGTCGGAATGTAAAGACGCGATTATTTTGTTGGCGAAAGCCAGATAACGGTCGTTTTTAGTATAACCGTACAATTCATATAGAGCTGAAGCCATGATGGTTGCCGCAGAAACATCACGTGCCGAGTTTGGAATGCCCGGATCTTTAAAATCCCAATACGGAATTCCGTCTTCCGGCAAATTTTTATTTGTCATAAAAAATTGTGCGGTCGCCTCGGCTTGTTTGAGGTAAGCCTCATCTTTTGTATAGCGATACGACATGGTGAATCCGTAAACTGCCCAGCCTTGTCCACGTGCCCAAACAGAATCGTCATTATATCCCTGAAGTGTCGTTCTTTTTCTTACGGCTCCGGAAACCGGATTGTAATCAATAACGTGATAACAGCTGTTGTCTTCTCTAAACTGATTTTTTAAAGTGGTATTGGCGTGTTGGATAGCGATGTCCTGGTATTTTTTATTGCCGGATAATCTGGTGGCTTCAAAAAGCAATTCAAGGTTCATCATATTGTCAATGATTACCGGATAGTCCCAAATTTCTTTGTTGAAATCCCAGGAACGAATAGCCCCGACTTTTGAGTCGAAACGGCTGCATAAAGTTTCAGCACCTTTAACAATTATATCTTTGTATTCTTGTTTGTTTTCAACTTTTAATGCCTCACCATAACTGCAATAGACTTTAAAACCAACATCGTGGGAATTTGTATTCACGCTTTCTTTTTTACTGAAAGGCGTCCATTTTTCGGCTTGCTTTTTATAGTCGGTATTTCCTGTTAAGCGATACAATTGCCAAAGATTTCCGGCAAAGAATGCGCTTGTCCAGTCTCTTGAAGGAACTTTTCTAACGAGATTGGTTTTGAGGGTCATGCTTCTGGGCATCGCCATCGAATCAACCGGATAATCCAACAGCATTTTGTATCGGGTTTCCAGAAGGTGGTATGCTGCTGAAGTGTTTTTTGGATGAGAATTAATCCCGGATTTACACGCTGTTGCAAGCAATGCAAACCCAAGGATTAAAGCATAAATACTAACTCTATTCATATGTAAGTTTTATTTTGATTTTTTTAATCTGTTGTATTTAATTTTAACACATAGTGACATAGTTTATAGGAGCGTTTAAAAGGTGTTTCACTTTTAATATTATCTCATAGCAATCTCGTAAAGCTATGCGAGGAAAAAGATACTACTGTTTTGTTATTTCGACGAAGGAAGGATCACACTCGAAACTCGACCAAGATTGGCTGATTTTGCATACGGAGTTTCTAGTGTGATCCTTCCTTTGTCAGGATGACAAAAATGAGGTTAAATCTTATTTTTAATATCCGGGATTGTTTGGTTTTAAGTTTGGATTGATCGCTAACTCAGTGCCCGGTAATGGAAATAAATAATCTTTGTTGGGATCAAAATTGGCGTGCGGTTCAAAACCATTCGGACCAAATACTTCCGGACCATTTTGGAGTCTTTTGATGTCGTACCATCTTACATATTCAAAAGCTAACTCTAATCTTCGTTCGTCGATAACCATTTTTCTGAAAGCAAACTGAGATAAGCCCGGTGTTACATTGGCAGGAAACGAAACCAGTTTTCCGGCTTTATTTCTGGCTCTGGTGCGTACGCGGTTTACATAACCGTCTGCTTCTGCAGTTCCCGGGGTAATTTCATTTAAAGCTTCTGCTGCTGTCAACAACACTTCGGCAAAACGCATCGTGATGTAATTGTGCTGTGAAGTTCTTCCGTTGGCACCCGCTTTTCCGGGAAAACGATAGTATTTGGCAATATGTGGGCGTGGCGCTTTCTCGTTATCACTCGAAGGAAAGATTTGCAAATTATTGCCAACCTTTTTTCTGATGATGGTGTCAAAACTTACCGCTCTTCGATAATCTCTTTTGTCCCAGTCGTTGAATACTTTTAAAGAAGGAACGGCTACAGAAAATCCTTGTCCGTAGCTATACGTTTCGTCTTTCAAAGAACCAGTGAAAAATGCGGTATAATCCTGACCGTAATTTCCTGAAGTCAAATTATTAAAATCGACTGTAAATAAAGGCTCTTTAAGTGCTGCTGTTTTTGTAGCATTAAATAAATCCTGAAAATCAGCGTCCAGTCCCAAGCCAAATTTTGCTTCATTGGTAATAACATATTTGGCCTCGTCGTAGGCTTTTTGGTACTTTCCAAGGGTTAAATAGACAGAGGCCAGATAACCTGCGGCGGTACCTTTTCCGGGAACTGCTTTTACTTTTGGTTTGTCTTCCAGCCATTGTTTGGCAAATTCCAGATCGGCAATAATTTTCGGATATACATCGGCTTGTTTGGTTCTGCTTAGGGAATTTACCTGTGAAACGTCATTTACCACAAAGTCGATGTAGGGAATATCTCCAAAGATGCGAACTAAATGATAGTAGGCAAAAGCTCTTGCAAAATAAGCCTGAGCCACAATGGCGTTTACTTTGGCAGGATCACCTGGTGTCTTTTTTGCGCCTTCGATGGCCTGATTGGCAGCGGTGATGATGATGTATGATTGCGGCCAGAAGTTTGCTACCAGACCGTTGGTGTCATTCATCGTAAAATCATTCACATCGATACGGGCAGCCTGAGTGGTTCTGTCGCCAATATCGGCCATGTCGTCGCGTAACATTAAGGCAATTGTAAATTCTCTTCCCCAATAATTATTGTGGGCAATGTTGGCAAAAGCTCCGTTTACAGCAGCCTGCAGGTCATCTGTATTGCTGAAGAAGTTTTCCGGACGAATGATTCCCACCGGTTTTTCTTCTAAGTCGGAACATCCAAAAGCGAATATTCCCAGGAAAAGAAAAGCTATATATTTTTTCATACTATTATTTTTTTAGGTATTTGGTGTACTAATTTTAACACATAGAAGCATAGCTTTTTGGAATGTTCTATAATTGTGAGCATAAAATCTATGTTTCGATGTGTTTAAGATCATTTTGAAACTAAAATTTTAAATTAAAGCCCAGTGTAAACGTTCTCACATTCGGATAACTTCCATAATCCAATCCTAAGTTGGTGTTGCTTCTGGCGTTGGTATCGTTCAGGTAATTTACTTCCGGATCAGAACCCGGGTAGTTGGTAATGGTCCATAAATTTTGAGCACTGATGTAGAAACGAACTTTACTCAATCCCATTTTGGATACAATTTTATCATCCAGACTATAACCTAAAGAGATGTTTTTCAAACGAATGTAACTTGCATCATATACAAATCTTGAAGTTACTCTTTTTGTTCTTGCCGCATTAATGGGCACATTGGTATCTGTGTGTGTTGGTGTCCAGGCATCCAGAACTTCGGTTGTCGCATTATTGTTTCCTGAGGCCAGTTCCATCAGAGTATAATTTAAGATCTGATTCCCTTCAGAACCTTGAAAGAAAATATTCAGATCAAGATTTTTATAAGTGAAGTCGTTATTAAGTCCAAAGATGAAATCAGGATTTGGGTTTCCGATGATTGTTTTATCGTTTGAATCCAGTTTTCCGTCACCATTTACATCTTTGAATTTTTCTCCTCCGGCAATCGTTTCAAAATTCCCCGGCAGAACTGTTTCTCCCTGCTGAATCACACCGTCGTAAACAAATCCAAAGAAAGAACCAACGGGTTGTCCGACTCTTAAAATTTGGGAATCGGTCGCAAGGAAGTGACCGGGAGTAGAGTTGATTAAAAGATCTTTGTCATCGGCTAATTTCAGTACTTTGTTTTTATTGGAAGAGATATTAAAACTCGTTGACCATGTAAAATCAGCTCCGGTAAAGTTTTTGGTATTGATGCCCAGTTCCCATCCTTTGTTTTCTAATTCTCCAACGTTCTGAAGCTGAGAAGCAATTCCTGAAACGCCCGGTAAAGGTCGGTTGAACAATAAATCTTTGGTAATTGTTTTGTAATAATCGGCTGTGATACTGATTCGGTTATCAAACAAACCCAAATCAATTCCATAATCCTGCTGGTAAGAAGTCTCCCATTTTAAGTTCGGATTGTCTAATGAAGTTAGTTGAACGGCATTTACAATCACATCTCCGCTTACATCATAAATTTCAGAAAATCGGGAAAGTGTAGAATAAGCCCCGATTGACGGGTTTCCGGTGGCTCCGTAACTGGCTCTCAATTTAAAATTTGAAACCGTTTTGCTGTCCTTCAGAAAGTTTTCCTTACTGATATTCCAGCCAACTGCTCCAGAAGGGAAGGTTCCGTATTTGTAATTTTTACTAAAGCTTGACGAACCGTCTCTACGGGCTGTAAAGGTGAAGAGATACTTATCGGCATAATCAAAGTTTAACCTTCCAAAAGCCGAGATCAGTTCTGTTTCTGATAATCCTGAATCGGGTTTTAAGAATACTGTTCCGGCACCTAAGTTATGATAGGAGTTGGTGTTTGTTAAAAAACCTCTTGCAGCGGCGTATGAATTTTCATTTCTGTTTTTTTGATAAGAGTAACCTCCAAGTACCGTAAGGATTCCTTTATCGACGATTTCACGTTTGAAAGTCAGGTAATTTTCAGTTAAAAAAGAAGAGAATCTGGTATTGTTTACAGAAGCTTCTCCTTTAATATTTTTTCCCGCGATTAAGGTGGATGGAGTATATCTTCCGGTTTGTGAATTAGATTCGGTTAATCCTAATGTGGTTTTGAAGTTCAGATCTTTGGTGAGTTGATACGATGCAAAGAAGTTACTTCTGTTGGTAATGTTGATTACCTCTAGAATGTTTTCCATAGCTGTCGCGTACGGATTGTCGATATCATCTCCAATAGGTGCTGTGGTGGTAAAAGTTCCGTCGGCATTATAAATTCCTTTGTCGGGCATAAAACGGTAAGCTGCGGCAATTACACCCGCGGCTCCTGTTCCTCCCGCACTGGTCTGGCTGATGATTCCTTCTTTATTTTGTTTGCTTTGAAATAAATTCAGCCCCACTTTAAACTTGTCGCTCAAATCGGCTTCAAGATTACTTACAATGGTGTATTTGTCAATTCCGGAGTTAATGACAACTCCATTCTGGTTGAAATAATTCCCTGAAACATAGTATTTGATTTTATCTGACCCCCCTGAAAAAGACAATTGGGAGTTAGAAATTAATCCATCGCGGTAAATGATGTCCTGCCAGTTGGTATCAGAACCTGCCGCAGTGTGTGTGGTGAAACTTTTTCGGTAGGCTACAAATTGATCAGCATTTAACAAATGCAATTTATTGTTGACAGACTGTACGGAGGTGGAATTACTGAATTCGATAACAGGAGCACCCGGTTTTCCTTTTTTGGTCGTGACCATGATTACTCCATTTGAACCTCTTGATCCGTATATGGCAGTAGCCGAAGCATCTTTTAAAATCTCTATCGAAGCAATATCCTGAGGGGCAGGCATCGATGCACCGGCAAAACCGTCTACCACGATAAGTGCATCTCCACTTGCATTGATAGAAGTACCGCCACGAACCCTGATTTTTACGGGAGCACCCGGTTCACCGCCATTATTGGATTGTACCGAAACTCCCGCAGCACGGCCTTGTAATGCCTGCTCTGCATTTAATAACGGATAGGCTGTTAGTTCTTTGGCTGTCACCGAAGATACAGAACCCGTAATATCGCTTTTTTTACGGGTACCATAACCCACAACGACTACTTCATCGAGATTTTTGGTATCCGGTTTTAAACTGACATTGACTACGGTTTTATTGCCTACGGGAATTTCGACAGTTTGATATCCTATAAAGTTGAAGACTAATACGGCATTTTTTTCAGAAACGATAACAGTATAGTTTCCATCCATATCTGCAGATGCGCCCACTGAAGATCCTTTGATATAAACATTAGCACCAGGAAGTCCGAGTAAGTCTTCGGAGGAAGTAACTTTTCCGGTGACTTTTCTTTCCTGTGCATTCATCACAATATTTACCAGTAAAAAATAGACCAGCAAACACCATTTAAGCGATTTGAAATTTTGGTTTGTAAACATTCATTTTTGGTTTTAGGTTAGTGTTAGATAAAATAAAAAAGCAATAAACTCATTCCTATTATCAGCAATATAAACACAATTTGCAGTAATATGAATTTTGTTTTTTGGGTTTTCATAAAGACAAATGTATGAGGCACCAAGGATATAGAAATACAAAAAAGGGTATCTAAAAATACAGATACCCTTTTTTATCCCTTTAAAATAGCGGATTTCTTAATAAATTACAGATGACCTGAAAAACTTATCCGAAAACTGTGTTGGCGTTTCTCCGTATTTTTTCTGGAAACATTTACTAAAGTATTTGGGATTATTAAATCCCACTTTATAACTCACTTCGGAGACGTTTAATTTGTTTTGTTCTAACAATTGAGCGGCACGTTTCATTCGTATTTCGTGGATAAATTCGTTAGGTGTATAATTTGTCCAGGCTTTAATTTTCAAAAATAACATGGTTCGGCTGACTCCTAATTCGGTACAGAAAAATGGAATGTCGAATTGCTCGTTCGAAATATTCTCCTCTACAATTTTAAAAGCTTTTTTCAGCAGTTCTTCATCCAAAGAAGAAACGGTAATTTCTGAAGGAGTAAAACTGTCTTCATTTGAAAATTTATTTTTCAAACGCTCGGTTGAATTCAGCAGATTTTTAACGCGAAGTTTAAATTCTGTTAGATTAAAAGGTTTACTGATATAATCGTCGGCTCCGCTTTCCAGGCCTTCAAATTTATACACCAGTGAAGTTCGGGAAGTGAGCAGGATAACAGGAATATGACTGGTTTTTAAATTCTCTTTTATTTTTGAGCAAAGCTCCGTACCTACCATTTCAGGCATAATGACATCGCTGATAATTAAATTAGGAACATACTGCAGGGCTTTGTCAAACGCAACTTTTCCATTTTCTGCTTCAATGATATTATACTCCTCTTTGAGGAGATTTTTCATGAACGAGCGGAGTATCTTATGATCTTCGACAAGTAGAATGGTTTGTTTTTCGTCATTCACTACAAAATCGGCAATATCTTCGCGTTCAGTTGTCTCTGAAGGTTCGAGTTGAGAACTGTATTGCTCGATAGCATCACTGATTTGAAAGTTTTCTATAATTTCATGGTCTAAAAGATGAGATCTGCCCAATGGAAGCGTTACTATAAAAACGACACCACCGGTTTGTTTGTTGCTAACTTCGATGTTTCCTTTGTGTAGTTTTACGATATTTTTTACGATCGAAAGACCAATTCCGGTTCCTTTATTATAGCTTTTCTGCACGTTGTTGTGCATTGGAACTTCGTAAAACAGATCAAATATTTTATCAATATGTTCGGCTGCGATTCCAACTCCGGAATCTTCTACGGTTATAAAAAGATTTTCGTGGTCGTGTGTGATCTTAAGATGGATATTTCCGCCCTTCGGGGTGTAGCGAAAGGCATTGGAGATTAAATTGTAAAAAACACGTTCCAGTTTATAACGGTCAAAGTACAGAGGGATTTCTTCCTCTGTAGATTCGAAAGTGTAGTGGTAACCGCCATCTTTTGCATATTCGATAAAAGAAAGAAAAATCTCTTTGGTGGATTTTACAATATTTCCTTCTGCTGATTCCAGTGTGACCTGATGATTTTCTAGTTTTCTAAAATCCATCAGACGATTGATCAGACTTAAAAGATGATTGGCACTTCCTTCGATAACCAGCAGTTTTTTATACATTTCATTCGTACCGTTGTAATTGGAGAGAATTTGCTGTAAAGGGCCCAGAATTAAAGTCAATGGTGTTCTGAATTCATGTGAAATATTGGTGAAGAAATCGAGTTTGGCGAGATTATTTTCCTCTATTCGTTTGGTTTCTAGATATTCGAGTTCCAGTTTTTGTTTTAGTGCCGCTTTCGATTTCATGATCCAAATCAAACCGTATATCCCCAGTCCAATTAAGGTTCCGTAGAGTAAAAATGCCCAAATACTGCGCCAGGGAGCCGGGTTTACAATGACGGTTAAGGTTGTTGGAACTTTATTCCAGACCCCATCATTGTTGGCGCCGCGAACTTCAAAAATATAGGTTCCGGGATTCTGAATGGCAAAAATAGCTTCGGAACTTTTGGTTGTTGTCCAGTTGTTTTCCAAACCCACCAAACGATAGCTGTATTGGTTGTTTTTGGACCGAATGTAGTTTGGAATTGCAAAATCAATTGAGAAATTGGCTTTGTCGTAATCCAGTGTAATGGTTTTGGTATAGGTGATGCTTTTTTTCAGAATCCCAATAGAATCATTGGGATGTATGGTTTCGTTTTTGATTTTCAAATTGGTAATTAATACTTGAGGAACATAGCGGTTCAGAGAGATTTTTTTTGCATCAAAAAAGGTCACACCAGAAGGACTCCCGAAATAGAATTTATTAGAATCGAGTTTCAGAGCCGAGTTATCATTAAATTCATTGCTAGCCAAACCATCTTTTTGATCGTAGATGACAACTGTTTTCTGAATGGTATTGTACTTTATAATACCCTGATTGGTACTGATCCATAGGTTTTTGTCATCGTCTTCAAGGATGGAATGTATAGAAGTAATGATGGTGTTTCCGACTCTTAAATTGATTTTACAAAATTTTTTGCCATCAAAATAATGAAGTCCTTTGGCTTTTGTTCCCACCCAGATTTTTTTCTGACTGTCTTGAAATAACGTTAGAATATCGTCACCGGATAGGGAAGAGGAGTCAAAAAAGTAATGTTTGATGCTGTATTTTTTTGAAGTGGAATTATGTAACGGAATGTAGTTCAACCCGTTTTGAGTTCCGATCCAGATTCCTTTTTTTTCATCCATCAGCATCGTTCGCACAATGTTGTTGGTTAAATACTCCGGTTGGGTAGTATCGTTTCCGATGACTTCAAAGGTTTTGGAAAGGATGTTGTACCGAATCAGACCTTTTCCAAAAGTGCCAATCCAGAGAATGTCGTTACCTTCGGCTTTGATCGAATATACGCCGGATTCTTTAAGTAAAGTGTTTAACGCAGGCGCGATTCGGTGGTCTTCAATTTTTTTTGAATTAATGTTGTAGGCAGACAGACCTTTCGAGAAAGTTCCGATCCATAAAATATTAGCGGAAAGACACATGGATTTAATATCATTTTTGACGTTTTTGCCACTTTGACTGTTGATATAACTAACTGCTTCGGTGTTTCTGTTGAAAATCGTGATGCCGCCACCTTCTGTTCCAAAGTAGACATTGTGATTATTATCAGTAACAATCGAACTTACCACATCAAAACTCATAGGAATCTTTTTAGAATTTTGATTGTAGTTGGAGAAGTTAACATTTGAAATGTCCCAAATGTTTACGCCTTTGTAGTAGCAGCCAATCCACACGGAGCCTTTTCGGTCAATAAATATCGATTTTACCTTATCAATTCCGTTGCTGTTGTTATTGCTGTTTATTTTTTGGAGGCTGCTGTCTTTTGCTAAAATGTAGATTCCGTCGTAAGTACCAATCCATAAAGAACCCTGTTTGTCGATTGCCAGTGATCGGATATCCGTATTGATTTCGCTGTATTTTTCATCAGGTAAAAAGGAAACAAATGCATTGGCATTTTTGTCCAGTTTTAGAAGGCCTTTGTTTTTTGTTCCCACCCACAAATTACCCGAAGCATCTTCTGTGATGGCGACAACATTCAGCTGGTCTACGGAATTTAAAGGATAATTTTTAAAGATATATTTCCCATTTTTTCTGCTGATAAGTTTGCATAAACCTTTGGTGGTTCCGATCCAGATTTCGCCTTTTTTGCTTTTGTGTATCGTGATAATATTGTTGCTTGGTACCGTTGTATCATCAGTATCTGAGTGAAAAACCGAAGTGAATCTATTTGTCTTTTTGTTGTAAATAGTTATTCCTTTTGAAGTCCCAAACCACATTTCATCTCCAATTTCTTTGATCGACCAGATAGCATTACTGCTTATGGTGTGATTGGTTTTGGTATGTAAATATCGCGTAAAACGATTATTGACCGGATCGTAACAGTTGAGCCCGTTGTAGGTTCCCACCCAGATTTTTCCTGTATTGTCTTCTTCAATGGATAAAATATCATTGTTGCTGATCGAATGTTTATTGGTGACATCATTCCTAAAAATGCTGAATTTACTTCCATCATATTTATTGAGTCCGTCACGGGTACCCAGCCACATTTGTCCCAGTTTATCCTGATGAATTACAATAACAGAACTCTGCGAAAGCCCGTCGGTGGTCGAGATGTTTTTGAGACGGTATTTATTTTGGGAAAGTAGATTTCCGGAAATAAAAAAGAGTAGTAGAAAGGCTATTTTGTATTTCATAGCGGTTTTTTTTAGGTGCAAAGGTTCAAAGGTGCAAGGAGCAGAGGTTCAGAGACTCAAAGTTTTTTCTCGTTGTTATGTCATTTCGACGAAGGAGAAATCTCCGTAAGTAACTCCGTAACTAGAGTCCATTCTTTGTCGAGTTTCTAGTGCGATTTCTCCTTCGTTGAAATGACAGACTGTATGTTTAATATTTACTTAAAAAAAGCTCTGCGACTCTGTGAGATTATTTCCTCACGCGCTTTTGCAATTGATAATCATATAGGGAAGGAATTTTACTCATAGGCGTATTTAAGAATTCAACATATGCGTCGGGTTCATATTTTACCTCAAATTTGGCATTACCATTTACACCTATAATCCGGGCAAATGGACCGTCTTTCATGCCGTACAGCAAGATTGGTTTGGTTATTTCAGTCGGGTTTTCAACCTGAACATTCAGATTCCAGAACGTACTAAATGGTGCATGTGAAGGCTTCCAGTAATCGGCGCCTCCGCCTCCAAACAAATAATAACTGTTATTTTTGTCCGGTTGTATATGTACCGTGATATGATCGAATAAGTTTTGATGATTGGCTCCTGAATGTTGATCCAAAAGGGCATCGGCAAAAATCTCACAGTTTTGATAGACGTTTTTTGTTGCAAAAGTGTTAAAACTCAAAGGATGAATCGCTTTGTTGTAAATTTTAAGATTCCTGACCAACACATTATGCACACCGCCTAAAGTGACGGTGTAATGGGACAAATGTGGCCCTTCGGTAACAATATCCTGAATGGTAACATTGGCAATCTCCTCGGCCAGAATTCCACTATCGGCATTCGTAATGACCACATCTTTGACCCAGCTATTGAAAAGTCTTGTTAAGAATAGGGCATTGTTTCCGGGTTCTACATGATGCGCGACTCTCGGAATATCCGGAAAGGTGAAACGAAGCTGTTCGATACCAACTTCGCTTAAATGTTTCCACTCCACCAATTGCGCCTGATAGCTTGGTTTTATGCTGATTGTAAGTGGTGTTTTGATGGTAATTTTCGAACCTGCTATTTTAGTGATTTCAACCTGTTGCCTGACGATCGGCAGTTTTGGGAATTTCCAATGATGAGAGCCCGGTTTAACAGGAGCACCCTGATATAAGTCTTTTATGATTTCACCATTTTCGCCGCCTTTATTGAAAAGTTGTAACTCGAGTATGTCGCCAACTTTGATTCCTTTTACTTCCGAAACGGTGATGATGTGCTGGCCCATTGTCCCGGAATTTACTTTTGCCAAAGGATTTGGAGTAGGTTCGTATTTATCGAGATAAGATTTTACTCGTTCCTTCGGAATTTGGGTCCAGACGATTCCGCCGGACCAGGCATATTGCGAGAAAGGAAGGTCGACGTTGTTTTCGGGTTCGCGTTGCCTTTTATCAAATGTGGTTAAATATTCACGAAGTTCTGTCAAGGATTCCGGATCTTTGAAATACATCATGGGTCTCGGACAGTAAATTTCGGTTCCTTTTTCACCTGATCCCATACCGCGAAGTATAAAATTGCTTCTTTCCAGGTATAAAACAGCACTCAGAATAATTCTTCCGGCAGGCAGTTGTAAAATGACATTGCCCTGAACGTCATTTGCTGCTTGTATGGCCTTTAATAAGGCTTTTGAATCGTCTAGTCCATCATTTGCTTTTACGCCATAATCGGTGGCGTTAATGACTTTTCCTGATGTTTCCGGAATTGGGCTTTCGCCAAAATGATATCCTGCATAGCTGAAATCAGGAAGATAATTGTTTTTTGAATCGGTTAGTATTTTTGGAGTCTGTTGGCTAAATGCAAAGCCAGATACAAAAAAACTGCAGCAAATCAGGATGGTTTGGGTATTCATGGTTGTGGTTATTTTGGTTAGGTAGTTTCTCGCAAAGTCGCGAGGGCGTAAAGGTTTCTGTTTTGTAGGATGTAGCGTTTATGTACCGGTTTTTACTAATTAAATTCTTTTTAGACATGCATAAAAAACTTTGCGCCTTTACGCCTTCGCGAGATTATTTTATAAAGACTTCACAATCCCCATTTCTAATCCTCTCAATTCGGCCAATCCCCTTAAACGGCCAATGGCAGAATATCCGGGATTTGTTTTTTTATTCAAATCGTCGAGCATTTGATGTCCGTGATCCGGACGCATGGGCAACTGGCTGTTGTTTCTTTTTTCAACTTCCAGAATCGCTTTTACAACTTCATACATGTCTACATCACCCTCCAGATGGTTGGCTTCGTAAAAGCTGCCCTCAGCATTTCTCTGAGTGCTTCTCAGGTGAATAAAGTTCATTTTGTCGCCATGACGTCTTACGATACCGGGCAAGTCATTGTCGACCCTCACTCCATAAGAACCGGTACACATCGTAAACCCATTTGATTTTGAGTCAACAGCAGCCATCAGATCGATTAAATCTTCTTCGGTACTAACAACTCTCGGTAATCCCAGAATCGGGTAGGGCGGATCGTCAGGGTGTATGGCCATAAGAACACCTTTACTTTCGGCAATCGGAATAATTTGTTTTAAAAAGAAGAAAAGATTCTGTTTTAGCGTTTTTCGGTCAATTTTATTATAAGCGCTTAACGTAACCAGAAAATCTTCTACGCTATAAGCTTCTTCGGCACCCGGAAGTCCTGCGAGGATGTTTTGCTGTAGTTTTACTTTATCGGCCGCTGTCATGGCTTCAAAGTATTTTGTCGCTTTTTTAATTTGATCTGCGGAGTATTCTTTTTCAGCTCCGGACCTTTTCAGAATAAACAGTTCAAAAGCCGCGAAAGCATTAATATCAAATCGTAATGCTTTTGAGCCATCAGCAACTTCATAGGCTAAGTCGGTTCTGGACCAGTCTAAAACGGGCATAAAATTATAACAAATGCATTTGATGCCGCACAAAGCCAGGTTTACAATGCTTTCTTTGTAATTTTCAATGTATTGCAGGTAATTTCCGCTTTGTTTTTTAATGTCTTCGTGTACCGGAATACTTTCGACAACAGACCATGTTAATCCTGATGTCCCTTTTTTAGGATCACCATTTTCATGTTCAATTTCAACTTTTCGTTTTAAAATTTCGTCAATACTCCAAACTTGTCCGTTGGGAATATGGTGTAATGCGGTTACAATTCCGGTGGCTCCAGTTTGTTTAATATCTTGTAAAGAAACCGGGTCATTTGGTCCGAACCATCTTAACGTTTGTTCCATTCTTTAAGTGTTTTATAAGTTTTCTACATGATTTTGAATAGCAGGTAAGCGTTTATTTTCTGTTTTAAATACTGGTAGCGGCAAATCCTCCATCTACTTTTAAAATCGTTCCTGTTACAAATTTTGACATGTCGCTGCACAAAAACAAAAGGGCTCCATCGATGTCTTCCGGAGTTCCAAACCTTCCCATTGGAGTATGTTCGATTATTTTTTCGCCTCTTGGGGTTAGTTTTCCTTCCGGAGTCAATAATAGAGATCGGTTTTGTTCTCCTATAAAAAAGCCGGGTGAAATAGCATTAACACGTATTCCTTCACCATATTTAGACGCCAGTTCGACAGCCATCCATTGCGTAAAATTGTCAATCGCAGCTTTTGAAGCGGAGTATCCTACCACTCTCGTTAAAGGCCGTTGTGCCGATGCCGATGAGATATTAATGATAATTCCTTGTTTCTGTTGGGCAAAAAGTTCCGAAAATACTTGTGACGGTAACATCGTTCCAATAATATTCAGGTCGATTACTTTTTGCAAATCTTCGGATTGTAAATCATAGATCGCCTGATCTGGTCTGATGGTGGCTCCCGGCATGTTTCCTCCCGCTGCATTTATGAGAATGTCGAGACGGCCGTATTTTTCTACAATAAAATCTCTGGCTTTTTCCAGTTCTTCTTTATTTAAAACATTCGCCTGAATGGCAAAAGCTTTTCCGCCACTACGTTCTATTGTCGCTACGCTGGCATAGGCTTTTTCAATAGATTGGGAGACAATTCCCGTAATAACACCTTGTTTGGCTAGGACGTTCGCAAAATTACTTCCCAATACTCCGGCACCACCTGTGATTAAGGCAATTTTTCCTTTAAGATTAAATATTGAATCCATATAAAATTTTATGATTTATACTGTTTTTGTCTCATGAACAAAAAAGTGTTTTTAAATAGGGCTGAGGTTATTTGTTACCGTCTGATCGTTTGGATTATTTCGAGAGCTTTTTTCGATTTCCTCATAATTCTGTTGAGCAATACAACGCATGAATCCTTTGTTAAGCAATAACATCAATGACGTTTTGAATGGTAATCCTATTTTTATTTTTTTACTTTAATCACAATTTTTTTAAGTGCTCCTTCACCAATCATTGCCGCATGAACATCTTCGGGAAACAAAATAGCAAACTGTTTTTCCTGTAATTCAAAAAACATATCCGGTTTGTCATAAAAGAAACGAACATCGCGTTCGTCATTATAATCTCCGTTCGGACTAACGCATTTTTCTCTGGGTTTCCATGCAAAAGTCTCCGGTCCTTTGATCGAAATTTGGATGTCAATATTTTTATCATGACATTCAAATCCTTTTATACTTTCTTCTTTGGTTGTGCCTTCGCCAACAATTACGATTACTTTTAAGCCTTCGCCAATTTCAAAAGCACCTTCTTCAAGAGTACTGATGTCATTTTGGTTTACGTAGTCGAATGCTTTTTTAAAATTAGCATGCAGGCTGTAATATTTCGCCGCGTTTTGTAATGAATCTACAATCATTGTTATTTGGTTTTTATGTTTTTTTAAACTCCTGAATTTATCCCCGATTGGATTGATTTAGAAGCGATTACTAATTTGTTTTTTACTTTATGTGGCTTGTTGTAAAACACTGGTAATTATATTGTTATGCTCTGTTTTGATTCTGATGTCAGTAAAGGTCAAAAGAGAAGTTTTTAACTACTAGTCTGACTTTAGCAGATCAAAAAAAATACTCTTAAATCCGTTAAAAATGCAAATCGTACTATTATTTTTACTTAATGTTATGATTTTTTAATACACATGTGTATATTTGCGTGTGCGCACACGGTATTTTACAAATGTATATAAAAAGTTAGGTAAAACAACTCGTTTTTGATAAAAAAAATATTAATTTGAAGTGATTAGTAAAATCATTTAACTTAAAAATAAGCAATATCATAACTATAAAAAAAATCGCGGAACTGGCTAACGTTTCCCCAGGAACTGTTGACAGAATCATCCATAATCGGGGGCAGGTTGCTCAGGAAAATGTAGATAAAGTAAATGCTATTATCGAGGAGTATGGCTACAAACGAAATATTTTGGCCAGTAATCTGGCGTTGAATAAAAAATTTCATTTTGCAGTATTTTTACCTCAGTATGAAAATCTGGAATACTGGAAAAGTCAGATTGCGGGTATAGAAAAGGCAGCGATGGAGTTCGGCAAATTCGGCATTGTTCTGGACTATTTCTTATATGATTTTAATACTACTTCCTTTAAAGAGGCTGTCAAAAAAGTATTGAATTTTGAATGTGATGGTTTATTGTTTGCTCCTATTTTCTATGAAGAGTCTATTCAGTTCCTGACAGAATATAAGAAGACAAGTATTCCGGTAGTGATGATTGACTCTAATATTGATTCCGGTACAGCTCATGCTTACATAGGGCAGGATGCTTTTCAGAGCGGTTATTTAGCAGGAAGACTGATTAGTTTTGCAGTAAAAAACGAAAGACAGGTTTTGATTTTTAAGATTACCAGAGAGATCGAAAGTACCTCGGTTTACTTGCAACGTATTGCTGGATTTCATTCGTTCTTTAAAGATCAGGAGCATCTTAAGAATTTTAAATTTTCAGAAGTGACCCTAAAAGATTCCGGAATCGATCAATTGAATTTGGATATGTTTGAAGGAATTAACAGTGTTTTTGTACCGAATTCGAGAGCGTACATCGTTGCCCGATTTTTAGAAGAAAACCATATAACAGGCGTTCGGATAATTGGTTATGATTTATTGGAAAAAAATATCGAATACCTGAACAAAGGTGTAATTGACTTTTTAATCAACCAAAGACCGGAAGAGCAAGGTTATATGGGGATTCATTATTTGTATAAAAAATTGGTCTTACAGGAAGCAGTAGAAGAGACGCATTACATTCCGTTAGAAATTATTTTAAAAGAAAATTATGTACCAACAAACCGGAAAGGTTCTTAAAATCGGTTCTATAGATTTTTTTAGTAAACCGGACAGGTTTTTGAAACTTGTCCGGTTTGAAAATAGGTTAAACCTTTAGAAAAAGAATTATTTTTTGACCCTCACCAAAAGTGGATTATTTATTTTTTTAGCAAACGTACTCAAATAAGCTTCCCATTCTTTTTTCGTCTGAAACGGACTTCCTTTTTTCCATCCGAAACCCGAGTAGTAAATCGCCTTATTGTTTTTTACTTCGATATTTCCATAAAGGTTACTAAGATCTTTTCCATCGGTAACATGGTGGTCAAAACCTGTTAAGGTATTCTTTGTAGTAACAATTCCTGTTCCGATTTCAGAATCGTCAATGGGCTCCCAATAACTTATCCAGCCTTCTTTGGTATTGGTTTCTATTGTTCCTTTTTTATCGTGTAGTGTTAGTCCTGCCGCCACGGATTTTGTTCCTGTAATGCTAATTTCAAAACGGGACAGGTAACTTCCGTAATCCAGGCTAATGAGTTTAGATTCGGTAATTTTGTTGCCTCTCGCATCCCAATTGGCATAAGTCAGGACAAAACTGGTTCTGAGAGGGCCTGTGGCAGTGGTTTTCCAGCTGATGAAATTTTTAGAAAAATAGTATTTGCCATCAACTTTAACAGCTATTCCGCCTACACCGCGACTGTCGCCTACATGAAAATTGTCTAAACCTTCGCCGGTATCTTTGTGATACGTTCCGGTTCCGTTAGTTGCTTTTTCGTACCATTTATTGATAATAGGATACTCAACCCTTTTGAGCCAGGCATCGATTCCGCTGGTTAGCGTTCCACCGGGAATCTTGTCTTCCACCATTTTCTGGGCGACAGGACCATAAGTTCTAAAAGCGACTTTGTTATTTTCCCAGGCATAATCATCCGTCCGTTCTGGAACAAATCTAGAATAACAACTTACCGTTGTTTCTTTTGATGGATTTTCGGATACTAAAATTTCAAAATCTTTATGGGAGGAAGCTTTTATTTTGGGCTGAAACAGCAACACATCCATTGTCCCGTCACCATCGTTGTCTACGGTCTGAGTTGTTAAAAGTGTATTGCTGCTGATCTCTTTAACAACGCAATCTTCCAGTTTGACTCCAGTAGGGAAACCGAGAATTTTTTGGGTCAGTTCGATCGTTTCAAATTCACGATCCAGAGGTAGAGAGTTGGTAACAGTAATAATCTTATTTTGGGAATGAACGGCGAAACTATTTGTCAGAATCGCGGTGAAGAGAATGTATTTTTTCAAGATCCAATTTTTTTAATGTTCTGAGATGTTTTTTTTGAAATATAAATTTATAAATGAAATCGAACTTAAAAATACAGATTAGGAGTAATAATGTACAAGTTGTTGTTCTTCAGGTTTTTATTTGATGTAGTGATTTGAACACGCAGAAATATAGATTTCTTTGGTTAGAAAGAATGCAAAAGTGTTTTTTTTTCACGCAGCTATTAATGTGTGTTTTAAATAAGTGAAACGCCTTTTTTGAAGCTTAAAAAACTATGTTTTTATGTGTTAGATAATACTTTTATTAGTCATAACTTAATGGATTATTTATCTTTTTAAACAGATTCCCACTTGCCATTTTGTTTGGCGAGATCAATGGAAAGCTGACCGTATTCGGTCATTAAACCCTCTGCAATCATTCTTTCTGCCCGATCTTTATTGGGTTGACTCCATTTGCTTTTTTTAGGATTTCTGGGAGTAAACGTTAAGTAGTAACTTTCGGGATCCCGTTTTTTGCATAAACTGTCTATCCATCCAAAACACAAAGCTTCTTCTGTAGCTTCGATAAGATTTACACTTTCTGTTTTACTTTTTTTGTGGTATAAAATCAACCAGACTGATTTTTCGATCTGACTGTTTTCCTGCAGCCAATCACGCCATTCTTTTCGGGTTTTGGCATAAACTGCTATTCTTCCGTCTTTTGTTTCCATAAGTTAAGAATTGAAAATGGACCTAAATTTAATGAAATTTAATTGCAAATTGAGGAAAGTTTTAGGGAATTCGAATGGTGTTTTGCAAACAGTCAGCATCTCTGGAGAAACAAAGGCAATGGCCATCAATGTTTTAAACTATAAATTGTGATACACATTGTAAACCTTTGTACCTTTGTTGATTAGGAGGTTTTGGTGTGTAAAAAGTATATATAGATGAGAGTATATGCTATTTGAAATGTAATTTGTAAGTATTTTGGAAAGATCTCTTATTCAGATGTGTGAAAGATAACAAGTCAGGATTAATAACCATTCAAAATAAAATAGTATGATACATCAAATTGATACAACAGACAATATCGTCGCTTTTCGGGCATTGGCAGCGCTAACAACAGGAGATTTTTTAAACGTAGTGATTCCCGCAGTAGAGCATTTAGTAAAGCAAACCAACGAAATCAACTTTTTACTGGTATTGGATACTGATATCGAAAATTTTACATCAGGTGAATGGCTGCAGGAAGCCTTGCTGGGATTAAAACATCTTGGAAAGTGGAATAGAGCCGCCATTATTTCAGACTCTGAAGAGATTATTTCTTTTACTAATGGATTTAGTCATATCGTTCCCGGTGAATTTCATGGTTTTAAAAGAGAATCCTTTAATAAAGCACTAAACTGGGTGGAAGGTAATATTAATATACATTAGAATTTTGCGTCAGGTCTAAGTTCAAAAAAATAGCCTGGAATTCATAAAGAATTGTCTGATTGGACAATACAGTATTCATGAATTCGAGGCTAAACTATTTTTATATATTTTGAAATAAGCTCGATAGTTGTCAGGATCAAAACCTGAAACAAACGAAACCTAATGATTGTATTCGATACCACTACTTACGTTACGATCTCTTTTGGCTTTAGTAGTTTTCGAAATTTGTTTGTAACAAGCTGTTGCCAATAAGGGTACAGCAAGGCTTCCAACTACGGCTGCGGTTTTATTTTGTCCCGCTTTTTTTAAAAGCGCACCTGCTAAAAGTGTTCCTACACCTGCGAAAATCAAATTTTTTACAGAAAGCTTAGAGGCTGGTTTTGGGGTAATTCCGTGTAATAGAGGATCTATAAAATTTAATTTTTCCATGATTATACTAATTTATTTAATTAAACTTGTTTGTTATTTATACAGATAACTTTTACTATCCGTTTCGTTTTTTATCATCTTCTTTTAGATGCAGTCCCAAAAGGCTCCTGCAAATACTTGCTCAAAAAACAAGCGAAAATCCTGCCAGACTATAGCCGCGCCAATCATTTAGCAAAATTTTATAATTATAATAGAGCCATAAGAGAATTGTGACATAATGACTAAAATAATTCTTGCATGTATATTTTATATGACAGTAACCGATGATTTAAAATTACTGCAATTTTGTTAGTTGTAATTATATAGTTTTACTTTTTTATTATACAATTTCATTCCAGTTGTTAATTTACAAAAATAACCGTTAAGTTTAATTTCTTAACGGTTATGGGATATATTTGGCAAAAATTTTAGAGTTTTCAGGTAATTATATTCAATAACGACAATGCCTGTTTCTGTCTTAAGTCATTGTTCCGATTACCATCGCTATTCGGATTATTGTTTTTTGTTGGAGCTATTTTCTACTGTAAAGCACGCCATTTTTTATAGACTTCTTATTCAATTCTCCTTTTGTAGATAATTTTTCTAAGATCTCTTTTGCTTCGGAATAAGAAATATCTAATAAGACGGCATATTCCTTTGGAGCAAGAGTTGGATAAATTTCAAAAAGAGATAATGGATTTTCACTTGTAATTTTTTTCTTTTTGGCTTCAGGATACAGGGCTAACAGCGCATTTTCATAAGAAGCATAAGGTTTAGAGCCATAAACCGTTAATTGATTATTATTTCCGTCAGAGAAAAACAGAGTAGGAAAACCTCTTACACCAAGAGTTCTAGCATAATTTAGGTCTTCCTGAAAAAGAATTTTAGCGGTCCCTTCATAGTCTGATTTTAGCTTTTTTACATCGAGTTCAGCAAGACTGGCAGCTTCAGAAATGTTTTCCCATTTAGCGATGTTTTTCTTTTCCAGATATAATTTTTCCCTAAGAATTCGTATGAATTTTACAGCTTTATCTTTGCTCTGAATTTGTGCTGCTTTCATAGCGATACAAGACGGGTAAGAAGAATCAAGCGGATCTTCAATCCATACATTTCCGTCGATCGGCATTTCGTAATGTAAACTTGCAGCATCCCAATGATGTGCTACATCCGGCGGTTTACTTATTCCGCCGCTATTGTAGGACCAATCCGGGAGTAAACCGCCCATTCGGTAATCAATATCAAGATAAGCACCGTATTCGAGTTTTAATTTTCTCAATTGAGGCTCAATTCCCCAGCAGGAAGAACAGATCGGATCTGTGTAATAAATAATTTTTACAGGTTTATTCTCTGTCGGAATGGTACTGTTTTCATTTGCCTTTTCGTTAGCTGGCATTTCGCATGTTCCGGTTTCGGGATCACATAATAGAGGATTTGTTTTGCTTGTACTCATTTTTGAATTTATTTGCGACTGACAGTTTATACTGCAAATCAGAATTAGTAATAGCGACAGCCTTTTCATAAATAACTGTTTTAAATTTACGCTTCAGTTTTAAATTTTTATAATTTTACTGTAAAGTTCGCTTATCTATAATCACAAGTCAATTAGTCTAAAAAATATGACTACACAAAATAAATCAGAAATAGAGAAGGTATGTCCTGCAGAAGGGCTTCTAAAGTTGCTTTCCGGTAAATGGAAACCACAGATTTTTTTGTTGGCTGTTAATGGTCCTTTACGTTTCAACGGACTTTTAAGAGAAATAAAAGGAGCTAATAAACAATCTATTGCGACAGCACTTCGTGAACTGGAAGAGTTTGGAATTTTAGATAAAAAGGTAATCCAGTTAAAACCGTTGCATATCGAATATAATTTATCTGAGAAAGGAGCGTCTTTAATTCCGGTTTTTAAACAATTGGAGGTTTTTTCTCAAGGATAAAGTGAGGCGTTCATGACATTTTGAATGTCTACTCAAAGCAAACTACTAAAACATATAAGTTATGAAAAAGTTATTATTAATTTTTTTGTTGTTAGTGCAAATTCCTGTAATCTCGGGTAGCAACCAAAGTCAGGATTCTTCGGCTAAAAGAATTGTAGGAACCTGGTTTGCCGATGCAAATAGAAATACAAGATGGGTATTTACCGCAGACGGAAAAGTTTTTAACTACGATAAAAATACCTTCAAAGTAATGTACCGATATACGATTTCAAACAGCTGTCAGAACAATTCAGACGATAGTGCTGAATTTGTAACTTTAATGGATAAGGACGGTGATGAGTTTTGTTTTAGATTGAATGGCGTAAATGAAAATAAAAACGGCATATTATCGATGACGAATATGAGTAATATGGAAGCGCTTTTGTTTGTTAACGATGTAAACATAACAACAGGAAAGTAGCACTTCTAAGAAAATTTTTTACGATTAGTTTTTTCTGGGCCATTTCCACGCCAAAAATACAATTATGGACGTAATGACACTTTCGAAGAGCGCCAGAAAAACATAAAAACTTTTCCATGCTGTTAGCGAGCTAATCGCAATAAGCAACATGATTATGGTAAAGAATATCCCAAACAAAATTTGGAGAAATCTGTTTATTTTTGGCTTTAAAAAAATAGAGAATAACACCATTAGAGGAGGCAGAGCGAGTAGAATAGCTGCAGAAAGTAATTTCATTGGACTGTTTAATAGATTGTCACCACTTACAAGTCCCGCTGTTTTTCCGGGGACGTACAATTCAAAATAATCACCATACAAATAACACAAAGTTACTGCTGCCCAGAGAAAGGCGAGTTTTATTCTGATATTGACTTCGAAATCTTTTAAATTGCTGGTATTCTGATTAGTATCCATATCGTTTTATTTTTTTGTATGACGGAATTTTTACTGTTTTGTTACAATTTACAGCTTTGTGAATTTGATCAAAAGAAAATTTTGCTGGAATCATTAAACTTTTATTAACAAAAAGTAAATTGGCATTCGTTTATATTTGTAAGGCAAAAATAAAAATAGTACCAACGGATATGAAAATCAACGTCTTAAAAATTATTGTTTTATTTGCTTTGTCAGTGAGTGGTTACAGTCAAAACGTAAAGCTGTTAAATATAGATCAGTTAAATGAAAGAATTAAGAACGGAAAAGACAGTACTTATGTCGTTAATTTCTGGGCTACCTGGTGTGCACCCTGTATTAAAGAACTGCCTCATTTTGAAAAGTTAAAAACCGATTTTAAATCAGATAAATTGGTCGTTTTATTGGTAAGTGTCGATTTTAAGTCAAAATTAAGCTCAGCCGTAATCCCGTTTATCAAAAGGAAAAACCTGAAAAATGAGGTTTTTCTGTTAAATGAAAGTAGTCCGCAAGAATATATCGATCGCATTGATCCAGGCTGGTCGGGAAGTATTCCGGCAACATTATTTATTAAAGAGGATAAAAGAAAATTTATAGAATCTGAATTTACCTATGAACAATTATTAACTGAATATAAAAAACTGTAAATTATGAATAAGTTTATTGTCACTGTAACTTTGTTTTTGTTTAATCTCCTGCTTTCGCAGGCTCAGACTACAACACTTAAAGCCGGGGATACCGCTCCGGATTTCAAATTGAAAAACATAGACGGAAAAGAAGTTTCTTTTGCAAGTTTTCCAAAAGCTAAAGGATACATCGTTGTTTTTACCTGTAATACGTGCCCTTATGCGGTGGCGTACGAGCAAAGAATAATTGAACTTGATAAAAAGTTTAAAGCACAAGGTTATCCTGTAATTGCAATTAACCCAAATGATCCTGAAGCTTCAAAAGCGGATACTTTTGAGAAAATGCAGGAGCTTGCGAAGGATAAAAAGTATCCATTTCCTTATTTATTTGATGGAGGACAAAAAATTACCGACCAGTATGGTGCAAAGCGCACGCCGCATCTTTTTATTGTTTCTAAAACCGCTAAAGGAAATGTTGTAGAGTATGTGGGAGCAATCGATAACGATCCGGAAGGAACGAAAACCGAAAAAACAAAATATGCCGAAGATGTAATTGCAGCATTAAAAAGCAATCAAAAACCAGCAATCACTCAAACCAAAGAAATTGGCTGTACCGTAAAAAGAAAAGTGAAAGCTTAATTTTTAAGGATTCCACACTCATAAAAAATACCTCATTTTTGCTGAGGTATTTTTTTATGATATTTTTAAAGTGGTAGGTTTTTATTAAAAACGCTATATTATTTTCTGTTTGCTTTCGCCCTTTCAGGGCTATAGATAGCATTAGTTTAGATCATAGTGCGTTACACCATGTTGGTGCTTTTGGGCTTTCAGCCCATTTTTAGCCGTTTCGAGTGTTTATATTAGAATGAAATAATTTTATAAATTAGAAGTAATAAAATGATGCTTCTATTTTCAATAAAACGCTAGAATTCTAGGGAGTTACGAACTTCGATAACCAGAATAATTTTTAGTAGCCTACGAAATATAGTACGATCTTTAAGACATAAGTATTCGAAACCGTTCGCTCTGAAAGAGCCTTAGCCAAAGCATGTTGCGAAGCATCATGACTAATGGTGATGAATGCCCAAGCCCTGAAAGGGCGTAAGCCAAGACCCCCAAAAGAAAAAAAACACTTGTCTTAATTTTGCAAAGAATTTTCTAAAGTAGAAGTTCTATCGTTAAAACCTTAATATTATCCCTGCTTGCCCACGCCCTTTCAGGGCTATAGGTAGCATTGGTTTAGATCATAGTGCGTTGCACTATGTTAGTGCTTTTGGGCTTTCAGCCCATTTTTAGTCGTTGCGAATACCTATAATAAAATGATGCTTCTATTTGCAATACAATGTTTGAAAACTTAGGAGTTGCTATCGTTAATAAACGGAATGATTTTTAACAGTCCACAATATTCTCTACTAATTCTGTTTTTTGCTGTTCCTGAAGCTCCAGTTCGGCAATGATTTGTTTTTTCATTGTAGTATGAACATAATCTTTGGCTTCGGCATAGGATATGTTGTATTTAAGTGGAATTTCCTGAAGATGAACTGGAAAATCGGTCAGTAATTTATCATAATAGCGATTCAGTTCTTTTTCATTTGGCATTTCAAATTTTAGTTTGATTTGAAACCTTCTAAGCAAAGCTGTGTCAATACTGCTGTAATAATTAGTAGCACAAAGGAGTAAACTGTCTGCAGGGAGGTAATCAATCAATTGAATTATAGTATTAACAAGGCGTTTCATTTCGGCAACATCTTTGTCCTGACTGTCGCGGCTTTTGCCTATCTGATCAAATTCATCCAAAAACAAAACAGCTCTTTCGCGTATTGCTTTATCAAATATTGCCTTTACATTTTTGGAAGTTTCGCCAATTTTGGCGTCGATTATTGTACTCAGGTTCACAATAACAATGTTCTTGTTTAAAGCATTTGCTATAGCTTTTGCGGTAGTGGTTTTGCCACAGCCAGAATGCCCGTGCAATAGTATTTTATGATCTACTTTTAGATTGTACTTTTTTAATTCCTCGATATATTTATGTTCTTTTATGGTCTGAAGCAGTGCCGCTTTATTCTCCGGGCTGAAAAGTAAATCATTCAGTGCTATTTTTTCAGTATCGTTTACAACAAGTTCGTACAGATTCATTTGAGATTTTATTTGGTGCAAAATTAGACTTTATTCTGCAATATTTTCGTTCCAGATTTCTTTTCCTAAAAAACGATTTCCAAAAATTGAAGTCCCAATTCGTATTAAATTTGAACCTTCAGCAATAGCCAGTTCTAAATCTTGCGACATTCCCATTGAAAGCTGTAAGTTCTTGATTCCTTCGATTTTAGAGGTATAAATTTCATCTCTTACTTTTCGGAGTAAACGCAAAGACGGACGCATTTTTTCTTTTTCTACATCTAATAATCCAATGGTCATTAGCCCTTTTATTTTTAGGGCTTCGTAGCGTTTTATTTTTTGAATAAATGAAATCACTTCTGTTGGAGGCAAGCCAAATTTACTTTCTTCAAACGAAGTGTTTACCTGTATAAAAACATCTAGTGTTCGCCCTTCTTTTTGCAATTGTTTGTCTAATTCATTGGCTAGACTCAATCGGTCAAGAGACTGAATACAGGTTACGTACCTAAGAACGTCTTTTACTTTATTGGTTTGAAGATGACCAATAAAATGACGTTCCACCTTCAAATCTTTTAATATCGAATTTTTATCGCGCAATTCCTGCATCTTATTTTCGCCAATGAGCGTTTCGCCTGCTTCGATTGCAATTTGAATGTTATTTGCGGTAACGGTTTTAGTAGCCAGTAACAGCCTGACATCCGACATATTTCTGCAGGAATCTTTACAGGCATTTTCAATACGCTGATGTACCTGTTTCAAATTAAATAGCACTTCTTCTTTCATGAGGACAAAAGTAACCGTAAGGAAATGGATTGAAAAGATCCAGTTTTGAGTATAAGTAATAGTCCAGTTTGGATGTAAACTGGACCAGATTATCCCTATAAATGAAAAAACTGGATTATTTAGAAGGCTCTGAATCGTACTAATTTTGTACTGACAATAAAGTCAAATTTAAAACAAATTAAAATGAGTAAATCAATTTTCTATCATGCAGGCTGTCCGGTTTGTATTAGTGCAGAACAGGATCTTTTAAGTTTAATTAACCTTAATGAGGTTGAAGTTGTCAATCTGGGTGTCGATAAATCCAGAATTGTGGAAGCTCAAAAAGCGGGATTGCAGTCGGTTCCGGCTTTGGTAACTCCCAATGGAAATGTGCTTCATATCAATTTTGGTGCTTCTATAGCAGATGTAATTGGATAGATTCACTTTGAGATGTGATTTGTAAAATGTAAATAAGTATGAAGATAGCAGTGTGGGATACCTATGTAACCCGAAAAGACGGAAAGGTAATGCATTTTGATATTTTGGTTGACGAACGTACTGTTGATGAAAACCAAATTTTTGAATATGGCAAAATGTATCTTAAAACAGTAGCGCAGGAAGGTCAGCCGTTGACCTCAAAGGAATGTAAATTTTGTCATATTGATAAAGCTCCTGCTGCTGTTGAAAGTCAGATTCTTAAGAAAGGATTCTCGATTATCGAAATGGAGAATTGCAATTAACTGATTCTTTGGGTTTGTATAACAAAGGCTGAAACCATAACGTTTCAGCCTTTGTTATAGATTTTAACTGCTGTTATTTTATTTAAAATACGTTGGGTGTAAATAAAAAAAAGGATTTAACACATAGAAACATAGATTATAGGTGTAAATAGAAATCAAAAAAGAAATTTATTTCTTTCACATGAGAGACTATGCGTATTTAAACGAAGTATAACGCCTTTTTTTTTTAGATAAAGTACCTATGTTTCTATGTGTTAAAATAAATTACACCTGCTTTTTTAAGACTATAAGCTTTTTAATTTTTTCATAAAAACCGGAAATACTTCATTGAGTTCTTCAAAGAGCGGATTGTTGCGGTGCTTCAGTTTGATCTCACTGAATAATTTTAAACCAAGTGCAAATTGAGTGGCTTCATATGGGTTTTCAAATATGTTTTTTTCTTTTATTTTTTCGATGATGCCAAATATTTCATCGTGATTGTCAAATTCTATTCCCAGTTCTTTTGCAGGTTCTGTTTCGCCGTTTGCATACTCTTTTAAGCTTAAAGTCAGATAATATTTGTTGGATCTTTTTTGCATGATATTATTTTTTAATTTACTTCAACCATTTGTCTACGATGGTTTTAAAGGTTTCTTTGTATTGTTCGCCAACCGTTATTTCATTTTTATTGATAAATATTGAATTCTTGCTTATCGCATTTATTTTATCCAGTGCAACAATAAAAGAACGATTGATTCGCATAAATTTTAAGGCAGGTAATTTTTCTTCGAGTGCTTTTAGGGATATCAAAGACATTAATCCTTTTTGAGAATCTTCAAGATGTACTTTTACATAATCTTTCAGGCTTTCGATATAGAGGATGTCTTTTAATGAAATTCGAACCCACTGGTATTCCACTTTCAGGAAAATAAATTCATCATCGGCAGTAACCGACTGAAATTGATTGGATGCTTCTTCAGACAATTGTAAAACTTTGTTGGCTGCCCTTAAAAATTCTTCATAACTAAAGGGTTTTAAAAGATAATCAACAGCATTTACACGGTAGCCCTCAATAGCATAATGATTGTAAGCGGTTGTGAAAATAATTTTAGGTAATGGTCCCGGCTGTTCCTGTAAAAGTCGGGCGAGTTCCATACCAGTTAAATTCGGCATATTGATATCCAGAAAAATAATGTCCGGCTGTTGTTCCCTTATCAAACTCATGGCTTCTACGGCATTATCACAGCTGCAGGCCAATTGTAAAAAAGGAGTTTGTTCTATAAAGGTCTCCACCAGTTTTAAGGCTAGCGGTTCGTCATCTACTGCGATACATTTTAATACAATCATTGTTCTAACGTTATTTGCAGGTTTACTTTATATTTTCCGTTTTGATCGACACCGGCGGTTAAAGTATGTTTGTTTGGATAGATCAGGTGCAATCGGCGTTTGGTATTGGTTAACCCGATTCCTCCCTGTTCTGTGGAAGCTGTTTTTTCAAAAAAGGTATTTTCTACTTCAAATTCAAGATGGGTTTCTTTTTGTTTCAGCACAAAATGAATTTCACTTTTGTCTATCGCGTGTACGCCGTGTTTAAAGGCATTTTCGACCAAAGGCAATAACAGCATCGGAACAATCGGATAATCATGAATTTTTTCCGGAATATCTCCCGTGATAGTCAGTTTACTATTGGCGCGAAGCTTCATCAAAGCAATAAAATCCTTCATAAACTCCACTTCTTTTAATAAGGTAGTTCTTTCGCCTTCGGTACTGTAAAGCAGGTATCGCATCATTCGGCTTAAAGTATGGAGAGCACTACGAGAATCCTCGATATTGGTATAGGTTAGCGAGTAAATACTGTTAAGCGAATTGAAGAAAAAGTGCGGATTAATTTGCGCTTTCAGCATTGCCAATTCGGCCATTGTTTTATCCTGTTCCAATTTTTGCTTGTGCTGTGCAGCTCTTTGCCAATGTAGCAGCATAGCGTAACTGGTGCTGATTGCTAAAACTAATAAGGTGAGACTAAAAATATAGTTATCGAAATAAGTGTTTCTGTATCTTTTAAATCGTATAAGCGCTGCGAGTTTATTATGTAAATCGGTATTCAGGTTATAAAAATAGGACAGTAGCTGCATAGCAAAAATGATGCAGAGAACCCACAATAAGAATGGGCCTATTTTGTCCTTAATGATTGTTTTAGGAACAATTACCTTGGCATTGTAGTAGAAAATCGCAAGAATAAAGACCAGGACAATAGATTGCCAAAACCAGAATATTTGAGGAAGTGCAATATTCCAGGTAAGTGGTATATAAAACAGTTGCATATATCCTAATAATACCCAGGCCAGGATGTGTAATCCGGTAGACATAAAGGGTTTAAAAAAGTGGGTTGCCATTGTAAGTTGTGATTTTAAGGACAATATTACATTTTATTTGAACAGTTGATAAAACCAATCGCCCAAAACAGATTCACAATCCGTAAAAACCATTTTAGAGCCGACGAGACTATTACAAAAATACTTATTTAAAAGGGAACATCTTCCATCGGTTCTCATCTAATCTTTATCGATTGCAGCAGGCTTTTCGTCTATTGTAAAATTTTTGCATGTACAATTTCAGTTCTTTTGTTCCTTAATAAATAGATAATCATACATTCCATAAAAATGAACAAGCAATCTTTTTTAAGTATTCTAGCAGCATCTATTATCATCACTTCGTGTGGAAACAAAAATGATAAGACGGCTCAGGCCGGAGGTGCACCACAAGTTAAAGAGTATAAAACGCTGACTTTAGAACCTAAATCGGCGACTTTATATACAGATTATCCTGCCAGTATTCAGGGGCAGCAAAATATAGAAATTCGTCCTCGGGTTGAAGGATACATCGATAAGATTTTTGTTGATGAAGGCGCTGTGGTTCATGCCGGACAGCCACTGTTTAAAATTAGTGCTCCCGAGTATGAGCAGGAAGTCCGAACAGCAACGGCAAGTATAAAAAGTGCACAGGCAAACTTAAGTGCAGCAAAACTGGCTGTAAATAAAGTAAAACCATTGGTTGAAAAAGGAATCATTAGTAAGTACGATTTAGAATCGGCACAATATACTTATGAATCGGCTTTGGCAACGCTGGCACAGGCCAATGCCAGTCTGGTAAATGCGAAAACGAATTTGGGATATACTACTGTAACCAGTCCTGTTGACGGAGTTGTGGGATCTATTCCGTTTCGTCTTGGAAGTTTAGTAAGCTCAAACACGGCAGATCCTATGACAACAGTTTCAAGTATCGGAAACGTGTATGCCTATTTTGCAGTAAATGAAAAAAAACTTTTAAATTTTACTCAGAACACAGATTCGGGAATTTCACTGGCAGCCAAAATTAAAAAAATGCCTCCGGTTTCATTGCTTCTTTCCGATGGTACGGCTTACAGCGAAAAAGGACGTATCGAAACGGTAAATGGATTAATCAATACAGAAACAGGTTCGGTTACTTTCAGGGCACGTTTCCCCAATCCGAAAAGCATAATCAGAAGCGGGAACAGTACTACAGTCAGAATTCCGAATGAAGTCAACGAAGCGATAATCATTCCTCAAAGCGCCACTTTTGAACTTCAGGATAAATTGTTTGCTGTGGTAGTTGGAAAAGATGGTAAAACGAAAAATGCAAATATTACAGTTTTAGAAAATACTGCAGGAAATTATTATGTCGTAAAAAGTGGTTTGCAGACCGGAGATCAGATTGTTCTGGAAGGAGTGGCAGCACTTAAAGACGGAACGGAGATTAAAGCTCAGAACCAAAATGAAGAAACTGTTTACGCGGACTTAAAATAAAAACAAATGTTTAAAATATTCATACAACGACCGGTACTTTCTACGGTAATATCGGTTATTATCGTAATCTTGGGTATACTGGGACTGGCAGCACTTCCTATTGCGCAGTATCCGGACATTGCACCGCCAACCGTAAATGTGGCGGCAAGTTATACCGGAGCCAATGCAGATGTGGTACTAAAAAGTATCGTAATTCCGCTTGAAGAACAAATTAACGGTGTAGAAAACATGACTTACATGACTTCTACAGCGACTAACGACGGTAATGCCTCTATTAAAATTTTCTTTAAAGTAGGTACAGACCCTGATTTAGCTGCGGTAAACGTACAAAACAGGGTTTCCAGAGCTACAAGTTTATTGCCTGTTGAGGTAACTCAGGCAGGGGTAACCGTAACCAAAAGCCAAAGCAGTAACTTATTGATTTTCTCCTTATACAGTGATGATAAAGCTTACGATCAAACGTTTCTCCAAAATTACGCCAAGATCAATCTGGTGCCGCAAATTCAGCGTGTAGTAGGGGTAGGAGATGTTACTGTTTTTGGTTCAAGAGATTATTCGATGCGTATCTGGTTGAAACCGGATGTAATGCAGCAGTACAAATTGATTCCGAGTGATGTTTCGGCAGCTTTGGCAGAACAAAATATTGAGGCAGCACCGGGTAAATTTGGAGAAAACGGAAACCAGGCTTTTCAATACGTAATCAAATACAAAGGCCGTTTAACAAGCGCAAAAGAATTTGAAGATATTGTCATCAAATCGGCCGGAAACGGACAATTGTTGAGATTAAGAGATGTAGCAAAAGTAGAATTGGGTTCACTAAGTTATTCTTCTACGAGTACAACAAACGGACGTCCGTCTGTCGGGGTTGCGATTAGCCAGACGCCCGGTTCGAATGCGCGTGACGTAATTAACAATTCTAAAAAGCTTATTGATGAAGCTGTAAAAACCTTTCCTAAAGGAGTAAAGTATACCGTGCTGATCAATGTTAATGAGAATCTGGATGCTTCAATTGAAAAAGTAATCCATACTTTGGTAGAAGCTTTTATTTTAGTTTTCATCGTAGTATTTATTTTCCTTCAGGATTTCCGATCGACTTTAATTCCGGCAATTGCCGTTCCGGTTGCAATTGTGGGAACATTTTTCTTCCTGAATTTATTTGGATTTACAATTAATCTGCTGACGCTATTTGCGATGGTTTTGGCCATTGGTATTGTGGTCGATGATGCGATTGTAGTCGTCGAGGCAGTACATGCCAAACTCGATAATGGGTATAAATCTTCTAAGAAAGCGACGATTCACGCCATGAACGAGATTTCGGGAGCGATTATTTCGATCACACTGGTAATGGCAGCGGTATTTATTCCGGTAACCTTTATTACTGGTTCGACCGGGGTTTTCTACAAGCAGTTTGGTATTACACTGGCGGTTGCGATTATACTGTCGGCAGTAAATGCGCTTACTTTGAGTCCGGCTTTGTGTGCTTTGCTTTTAAAACCACATGCTGACGATCATAAACATAAAAGTTTTATTCAAAGATTTTATACCTCTTTTAACGTTGCGTTTGACAATGTAACCGAAAAATACAAACGTTCCGTGCAGTTCCTTTCCGTTAAAAAATGGATTGTATTAGCTTCTATACTTATTGCTGCGGGAGCCCTGTTTTATATGATGAAAACAACCCCGTCAGCCTTCGTTCCGGCGGAAGATCAGGGAGTAGTTTTTGCAAACATCAGCTTACCGCCTTCAGCCTCTATGGAACGTTCTGATGTAGTCGCGAAAAAAGTAGATAGTATAGCGCATACCATTCCGGGAGTTGAAAATACCCTTCGTATCGTTGGTCAGAACTTTACAGCGGGTGCGGGTAGTGCCTATAGTATGGTAATTGTAAGGCTGAAAAGCTGGGAAGACCGTGAACTGAGTGTCGATGATGTAATTGGACAGCTGTTTGCAAAAACAAGTGGAATTCGCGAAGCCAATATCTTCTTTATTTCACCGCCAACCATTCAGGGATTTGGACAAAGTGGTGGATTTGAATTTCAATTACAGGACAAAGGAGGTCACAGTACATCTGAATTCTATAAAGTAAACAATGAATTTCTGGCTAAGCTTTCGGCACGTCCGGAGATACAGTATGCGACGACACCTTTTAATCCGGGATTCCCTCAATATATGATGGATATTAATTTGGCGAAAGCCAAAGATGCAGGAGTTTCGGTCAATACAATTTTATCCACCATGCAGGGATATTATGGTGGATTGTACGCTTCCAATTTCAATAAATTCGGTAAACAGTATCGTGTAATGATTCAGGCTTCTCCGGAGTTTAGAACCAATACCGAAGGGCTGAATAAAATATTTGTCCGTAACAGCGCAGGAACCATGGCGCCAATTACAGAATTTGTAAAAATGACGAGAGTATTTGGGCCGGAATCGATTTCAAGATTTAACTTGTTTACGTCGATATCAATCACAGGAGCACCAAAACCGGGTTACAGTTCCGGAGATGCCATTAAAGCGATTCAGGAAGTGGCAGCAGAAAGTTTGCCTGCGGGTTATGGTTATGAATTTTCAGGTTTAACTCGTGAAGAATTGGCATCAGGAAGCGAGACAGTCTTTATTTTTATATTGTGTCTGGTGTTTGTTTACTTCCTGTTAAGTGCACAGTACGAGAGTTATATCTTGCCTTTTGCCGTATTGTTTTCGATTCCGTTTGGACTGGCAGGAGCCTATTTGTTCTCGATTATTTTCAAATTGAACAGTAACATTTATTTACAGATTTCGCTCATCATGTTAATTGGGCTTTTAGCAAAAAATGGTATTCTGATAGTCGAGTTTGCCCTCGAGAGACGCCGAAAAGGATTGCCCATTGTTCAGTCGGCCATTGAAGGAGCGGTAGCACGTTTACGTCCGATTTTGATGACCTCTTTTGCCTTTATTTTAGGACTTGTTCCTTTAATGTTTGCTTCGGGAGCCGGTGCAGTTGGAAACAAATCCATTGGAACAGGAGCCGTAGGAGGGATGTTAATCGGAACCATTTTAGGAGTATTTGTTATTCCGGTATTATTCATCATTTTCCAAAGTTTGCAGGAGCGTGTGAGTGGTCCGCCAAAAGAAAATTATGATGGTGAAGGTGACGATGACGAGGAAGTACAATTGGTAGAAGCTCATAAAGAGTAATAATTTAATTCAAAAAAAAATGACTCATAGTTCAAATAAATATATTTTTCTGGTAATGGCAGCCGTACTATTGAGTGCGTGTTCAATTACTAAGAAATACGAACGTCCGTCGACCATTTCGACAGATAAGTTATATAGGGATCAGGCTGCTGCCGATTCGACCACTATGGCGAGTATGCCCTGGCAAACGGTATTTAAAGATGAAAAACTGAATGCTCTAATCCAAAAAGGATTGGATCAGAACATCAATTTAAAGAACGCAATCGAAAATATAGTGCAGTCCAGAGCCTCTTTGCGTCAGGCAAAACTGGCTTATTATCCAACGTTGAATGTTGATGCCAATGTTACACATAACAAACAATCAAAGGCCGGATTAAACTTCCCACCGGGAATTAACATCAATACTTTAACGACAACTTCTAAATTAGGTTTGAGTACTTCTTGGGAAGCTGATATTTGGGGAAAATTGAGCAGTTCAAAAAGAGCAGCTTTGGCCACCTATCTTTCTACTGATGCGGCAAAACAGGCTATTCAGACACAATTGATAGCAGATATCGCTAACAACTATTTTTTATTGCTGGCCTATGACAAACAATTAGAAATAACCAAAGCAACCCTAGAAAGCCGTATTAAAAATGTGGAAACGATTAAAGCTTTAAAGGAAGGTGCAATAGTAACCGGAGCAGCAGTAGTGCAGAGTGAAGCCAATCAGCATGCGGCCGAAGTATTGATTCCGGATTTAAAAAGAAGTATTCGCGAGACCGAGAATGCGCTTAATATTTTGTTAGGACAGGCACCAGAAGCAATCGAAAGAGGCACATTGGAAAATCAGACAGTTCCCGAAAATCTGGCTGTAGGTTTACCGGCACAATTGCTGGAGAACCGTCCTGATGTTCGTCAGGCCGAGTTTGATTTCAGAACAGCGTTCGAGACAACAAATATGGCTAAAACTTATTTTTATCCAAGCTTGACCCTTACCGCAAGTGGTGGATTCTCGAACCTGCAACTAACGGATTTCTTTACTAATTCTGTTTTTTACTCTTTGATTGGAGGATTAACACAACCTATTTTTAATCAGGGACTGAATAAAGCAAGACTTACAACAGCACAATCCAAACAAGTGCAGGCACTGAATAATTTTCAGCAAAGTCTTTTAAAAGCGGGACAGGAAGTCTCGAATGCTTTGTATGCTTATGAAATGGCAGTCGAAAAAGAAGATTCAAGAGAAAAACAAATCAAAGCCCTGGAAAAAGCAGTTGATTTTACACAACAACTTTTAGAATATAGCTCGGCTACGAATTATACGGATGTATTAACTTCAGAGCAAAACCTATTGGCCGCGCAATTAAGCGGAATCACTGATAACTTGCAAAAACTACAAGCCGTCGTTGATTTGTATCGTGCTTTAGGTGGCGGATGGAAATAGAATTTCAGGTTAACATTATTTTAAATTGCTAAAAAAAGCGCCTCAGTTTATGAGGCGCTTTTTTATGGGCATATATTTGATGTAGTGCTTCCTTTTATCTAATATAGTTTTCCTTCATTGTTTCTTTTATAGAATTTTCTAAAAGTAGGACCAGTTGAAACAGCTGTTGTATCAACTTTTACATTTAATCCATTTACCTTCTTTTTTAGGATGATAGGATCATCATAGATTTCAGGTTTTCCACGAAATAATAACGTCACAGTATTTTTAGAAAAATTAACATCTTTTATGTTTGTCGATTTTACAATTGTATCAACCTTTTCATTTTGATCATAAAGGAGTACAAAATCAGCTGTTGTAGAACCAATAAGGGAGTAATAAAACCATACAACTCTTTGATTGTTCACCTTTATCTCTTTCAAATAAAGACGATTATCTTGCTCTACATTTTTTTCGTTACAGCCCATTAAAAGGCTAAAGCTTAAAAACAAAATTAAATAATTTCTCATTTCTTTTTTTAAATTTTATTTGATAGCTACTGATTATCAGTGTATTTTAATTTATGAAACTGGGGAGCAAAATTGCTAGATTATCAAATATTATCGGAATCTTTCAATAGATAGTTTGCCTAAGATGATTTTGGATTCAGAAATTTTATTACGCTTATTTAAACTTTGAACTTTCCATTCAATAATTTTCCTTTTTGGTAATGTATCTAAACTTATAATTATCCTATTATATCCTTCAAAAAAGGTATCATTATTTGTATATTCTGAACCAATAAACCTAGTAGAATTGTATCCTTTTAAACTTTCTTTATCTGTAATATAATTAACTGATAATCATTTTTTATTATTTCTGCTTCACTACTTTTTTCTCCCGCATATCGCCATTGATATTCTAGCCATATAGATTTTACATTTATTGATAGACTATCATTAATTTTATAAGGATTCAGATTTGTTTTATATTCACTAATAAATACCTTTCTTGTTTAGAATCTTTAATATTTAAACTAGTTCCTAAACCTCCATTTTCAACAAAAAAATTACATGAAAATATAAAAAAAAGATATTAAAGTACAAAAGAAAACAACAGCTAACTTATATACTTTAGCCAAAAAAAATGAGCGATTTATATCTATCATAATATTATTTTTTAAATAGATTTATTCTTACCGAAATACTACTATATTATGACTAAAATTTACCTTTGTATTTCCCACTTCCTAAGTGCACTTTCAAAAAAAGCTTTAATTTCTTTCTTATCGCCATCAACACTAACTTTAAAAGTTTTTCCGTTAATTTTAGTTACAAGAATGTAGGGAGTATAACTTGCTCCAGCATTAAATACAGTATCAATTTTCTCTATTTCGTTATAATAGGCATAATTTATTTCATTTTTTTTTGAATTTCTCTCATCTATCCAATATGTTGCAATTCTTCGGTTAGTAAAAAAATTACCTGCTACATCTTTTTTATACTCACTATAAAATTTATAGATATGCTCGCTATCTGCTAGAAGATTTAAACTTTTAATAAATTTTATATCTTCTTTATTAAGAGTCTGGTTAGTTTCGATTTTGTTGCAAGAAATCAACGATAACATTGTCAAAATAAGAATCGGATATTTTTTCATAATTTTAAAATTGGACTAATTTTTATTCTCTTTCTGCCAGTTTGCATTTATTTACATTTCACTATTTCCTCCTGCTACATCATAATATAAAACAAATAGCTCTGCCAAGTATTCTATAATTACATAAATGTGTGGCTTTTCAGTTGACATTTTGAAACTTCGAAAAGTCGAGGCATTACTCGATTTTATACATTACTAATGTTTCTCTAAGAATATTTGATAATTATGATTAAGCATAGTTTTTAATTCATGAAAATTACATTGTAAAGCAACGGATGATAAAGCAATAAGGGTACCATACATACTTAGATTAGATTTTAATAAGTTTAAAACAAGTTTGTTTTTAGCTTTATCTAAATACTCATTGGGATTATGAAGATCTATCAATAAAAACTCAGTTGACATAACTTTTTTTTCCTTAATTCCTTTTATATCTTTCCAATGAATCAAACCTATACTTCCTACGCTTGATAGATCAATTATCCCTTCTTCGGTAAGAATTAAACCATATTTGTTTTTAAGGGTTTTAATTGTAATTAGAATAATGCTGACAAATAGGAGAACAGAAGCAATTAAACCAAAAAACTGTATAAATGAAGTACTTCTAAAAACAAAAGAAGCATATTTATCAGGATTTAAAAACATATTCAAACACAGAATCCCAAAAATTATTCCTGCAATCAAAAGCAAAATAATTTTAGTATAATTTCTTTTAATTCTTATTATTTCCATTATAAAAAAAAATATTTTTTAATTTTAGTTACTGCAATACCAGCTCTACCAGGTGTTTTTTAATTATATAAACGCGCTGCGCAAATGTCTTTGACTTTGTACCGCATCTAGCAAATATATTTAAAAGCAGAGACGTCTCAAAAGTCTTCGACTTTAAAATAATTTCAAAAAATAGGCTAAATTTGATTTCATCAATAAGTCTATTAAAAAAGTTAGAGACATTTGCGCAACTTTTCAGTTGACATTTGAACACTTCGGAGAGCGGGAAACACTTCGTCTACTAAAAACTTAGTTTTTGCTTATAAAAGCGTTACCAAAAACTTACAACATTAAATTTCCATTCTTTGTTTCTAAAAATAATTAGGAAAGTTTCAATTACTGAAATTATACCAAGAAAAAAACATAAATTTTTTAGTCCATGAGTACTATTTAATATAATTTCTGCTTGATACAAACAAAATGTAAAAATCCAAATTTTACTTAAATACGAGTTTGGTACTGCAACCTTTTTATATTTAAGATAATTAAACACTAAAACAGATGTTTTAAGAACTAAAAGTACTAGAAATGAATCTAACAAACTAGCGAAGTTTATTTTTTTTAAAATGATTATAAGTGAAAACATTATTATCCAAAAAAAATAATTTGAAATTGTATCATAGATATTATTGGTCGTTTTATAATTAAAAATTAAACCAATCAACAATAAAAGTACAATTGTAAAGTCAGAATAAGTAAATTCCTTTACTGCAAAAAATATAATTGCTGTAACAATTATTAAAAATATTCTAAAAATTAAGTTTCTCATATTTAAATTCTGTTAATTTCCTCCTGTTGACTTTAGTTGCTCATCAATTCTTTTACCTGGGTTATTTTGTTCAATTGCTTTTTGTTTTAAATAAAAAGCCACTCCGTTTATGGAATGACTTTACTTTATCTTATTTAAAGTTATTGAGCATTTTTTATTTTTTTTCTTATAATGATAATAAGATAACCTAATTTGTTGAGTACTATATTTTTCAATTTTGTACTCTTCATTATCCCAAACAAAAATAGAGTCATTTTTTAGTGACCAAGTTCTTGAACCGCTTAACAAATCACCGTCATTATTGAACAAATCAAAACCAGTATATAATTTCAAATATTTGTCATAACTTCCATTTTTATTAAATCTAAAATAAACTCTACTTTTAGCACAATCATCATTATACTGCCAATATTCGCTTTTTTTAGTAACAAAAGTATTTTCTAACTCCTTCTCTTTTCCACAAGATAGCAATACTAGAAATGATATCAAGATAAGTTTTCTATTCATTGATTTTTTTATAAAGTATTGGATGTGTTTGACCTTTATATGCAGCTTTTAGGCCTAGCTCTACCAAGTATTTTTTAATTACATAAATGCGCTCTGACTTTGCGCTACAACTAACAAATATATTTAAAAACAAGCTGAATTTAATAGCATCAATAAGTATATTAAAAATGGCAGAGACTTTTGAAACGCTTCTGATTTGTAGGTAACAAAAAAACTGCGCAAAGTTAGGGACATTTGCGCAGTTTTTCAGTTGATATTTGAAGACTTCGGAGAGCGAGATATTCTTTTGTTTGTAGTTTTTAATTTAAAACTTTACAGCATCTTTAGAAACTTTTTCTCCCAGAGTAGTTCTTTTAGATAAGTCTAATTTTTGAGAAGAAACCAATTCGATATTCTGGCACGCTTCTCCGTTTATTGAAATTGCTTTTGTCGAGGCCGAATTAAATTCAACATTTTTTAAAGACATATTTTGGGTATTGTAGATTTCAAATACGGTACTATTTTCGATGTCTAATGTTGCATTGTTGATTTTGATTCCATTGGCATCAATAATCGTAAAGCCTTTTTCGGCTTTGGCGATCAAATTAGAGATTTCGATGCTTTGAAGGTTCATTTCGGGTAAACCTTGAAGAAATACTGCTTGTTGCGCACCTCTAATCGTGATGTTTTTGATCGAAATGTTTTTAAACTGTGGTGTTTCTTCGTTTACGGGAACGGCTTTTGTAGTCACGGTGTTTCCTCCTTCGGCTAAGGTTTCGGCAATTGATTTTCCTCCATAGTACAAATCAAATGAGATGGCCTGTGACAGAATATCGGTCATAAAAATATCCGAGATGTAAATGTTTTCAACAATTCCGCCTCGTCCGCGGGTGCTTTTAAAACGAAGCCCCACATCGGTTCCCATGAAAGTACAATTAGAGACATGTAGATTTTTTACGCCTCCAGACATTTCACTTCCTACGGTTACGCCACCATGTCCATGATAAACGATGTTGTTTTTAACGATAATATTTTCGCAGGCAACAGCACGATCACGACCGTCTTTGTCTTTTCCGGATTTGATGCAGATTGCATCGTCGCCCACATCAAAACTTGAATTTTCGATGATTACATTTTTGCAGGATTCGACATCAAGACCATCGCCATTTTGAGAAAACCACGGATTGCGAACGGTTATATTTCTAACAATTAAATCTTCAACCATAAATGGATGAATGTTCCAGGCAGGAGAATTTTGAAATACGGGCCCATCAAATAGTACTCTTTTACTATTTTGGATGCTTACCAAAACCGGACGAAGAAAATCGTGAATGGCTTCAAATTCTTCTTTGGTTTTTAGATCGTGACGAACATTTTGATCCGCACCTTTAGAACCTTTTAAATATTGTTCAGAAGGATACCAACTGTCTTTTTTCTCGTTTAAAACACCACCGGAAGCTACAAACTTCTTCCATTGTTCGTCCGTGAGTTTGTTTTTTTTAACTTGTCTCCAGGCTTCACCTGAGCCATCCCAGACCCCTTTTCCGGTAAAGGCAATATTTATAAGATTCTTACCATAAATAGGAGAGATACAGCGCCAGGTATTAAGTCCTTCAAAACTGGTTTCAATGATTGGGTATAAGCTTTTGTCGGTAGAGAATTTGATCAGGGCTCCTGTTTCGGCATGAAGTTCAATATTACTTTTTAAGATAATTGGACCTGTAAGCCAGATTCCCGGAGGGATAATTACTTTTCCGCCTCCTTTTTTGGATAGGGCATCTATGGCATCGGCGAAAGCTTTAGTATTTAAGACATATCCACCATTGACTGCACCAAAATCTTTCAGGTTTACTGTATTTTGAGGGATTAGCGGTTCATTGACTTTTGCCATTTTAAATTCGATGTTTTTATAGGTGTCATAGGGCTTGTTACCCTGAGCAAAACTATCTGGAAAGAAACAGAGGGTCGTAAGGATCAGAGTAATGCGTAGAAGTTGGATTGGGTTAGCATTCATGGGTATGAATTTGGTTTGAAATTTAATTATAAATTAGTATTCGTTGTTACTGAATCTTCTTATTCGTTATGGTTTTTTTTTAGAAATTTTAAGAAATAGCTCCAATAAAGAATAAGACTGAAATGTAATCGATTACACAAATTTAAGAAAAATATTTTATTAAAAGTAAGTATCGAATCGTTTAGGGGAAAAGAAAAGTCAAAAGTGATGAATTTGAATCACTGTAATTTGTTTTGATATCTTCCAATTGGAATAAAAATTTGTCCTAAAAACAAACATTCCGTTCCAGAAATCTGAAACGGAATGTTTTAATTAAAAAAAACTCAAGTAATAACAATTGTTATGAGTGCTTTTACTGCTTTTGCAGCTTTTTTTAGAATACTCCAATATAATGGTTTCCTGCTTTGTTAACCAGTTTTGCTCCTTTGGTAACAGCTCCTGTTGGAATATCGATAACATAAATGTTTCCGTCTTTCCCAACTGGTGTAACAGCCAGGTAAAGTTCGTTACCGTCAACTACAAAACCTTGGTATTGACCAAAATCTATAGCAGTATCGTAAGCGATACCGTCTACTTTTTTAGCCGTTTTAGCATTTAAATCTACTCTGGCAACGAACCCTTGTTTACCGGTTGCAGTTTGTGTGTAAAGTACATAAGCAATTCCGTTTCCTGCATATCTCCAAGCATCGATATAAGATCCTTTTATGCCTAATGCAGCATCAAGGCTGATAACAAATGAGTCATCATATTGATTGTTTTGGTTGATTCTGACAATAAATGAACCTTTGTTTGTATCTCTTTGAGTTGCTTGATAGATGTTACCATCAGTTCCTAAGAAACTATTGAAGCTACGGAAACCGCTTGTATCTCCAAAACCAACTTTAGAAGTAATGACTTGTGGATTCGCTAATGATGGATAATCTACTACAACAGATTTAGCGCCTAAACGGTCATAGGTTGTTTCGATTTGTCCTGTAGTTGGATTCGTTTTACGCAACCATGTTCCGATAATTACTTTATTTCCTGCTTTGTTGATCGTAGGAGCATCTAAACGGAAAATATGGTGTCCCTGAGCTTCTTCCTGAGGGCTTAATGGAAGTTCATACTGATCGTATTTTGAAATACGAATGCCTTTAAGGTCTAAAGCAAGGACAGTAGCAGTACCTCTCGTATACATGTAAGTTTTATCCGGATTTGTTTTAATTATTGGAGTACTTACATTTACAGCAACACCGGTTTTGTCTCCGTCAAAAAGTTTATTCCATCTTGGAGATGTTCCTGCATATTGCGAGATGTTTACGGTAGTACCTGATTGGGTGAAATTTTTGGCTCCATTTACTGCATACGTCATAAACTCTCCACCGTTAGCCCCTGTGTAGGTAATGTTGAAGAGAGTTTTTCCGTCTACAGAAGATTGCAAACGAGCCGTTCTGTTCGATTGTACAGGCATTCCGTCTGCATAAACATTAATCGAGTAGTTTGGATCTTTAGCGTTTTTTTTCGTAACCGCATAAACCATAGTTCCTCCGTTTCCGTCTCCGGGATTTTCCTGCATTAATGCGCCTGAAACTGTAATCCAACGATCAGTTGTTTCGGGATTTATCGGATCGGCACTTTTCTCATCATTACTGCTACAGCTTGTAGTTAATGAGAATGCACCTAAAACTAGACCACATGTAAATAGTTTAAACATATTTTTTCTCATATTCATTGTTTTAAAAAATTAGATATTAAAAGTTATTTAGGGTATAATTGAGTTTCAGATAAAAAGCGCGTCCGGGTTTTTGAACAGCGTAATTATCGAAAACTTGTTTATCAAATATATTTTTAGCGTCAAGACTTAGTACAAATTGTTTATTCGGAAAAACATAACTCAAGCCTAAATCCTGTGCAAATTGTGCTGGTGTTTTGGAGTCTGGTACGTCTATCCAAATTGTTGGAAAAGGATCTACATAACCAAAGTTATAATACAAATTCAGTTGTGAATTTTTTTGGATCAGTTCCTTAAAGTTGTACTGTACGTTTCCGTTTACCGTAAAGAAAGGTTCATTTGGGATTTGTCTGTTGTAAAAATCTAGTTCCTTCCCATTATCATCGTATTTCTTTTTGTATAAGGAGTTGAATTTTGACATGTTCATCGATACAAACAAACGGTCGTTATAGCTATAATTAAACGATGCTTCATAGCCAATGGATTGCGCGCGTCCCAGATTATCAAATGGTAAAACTTGTATGGCATCATTAACTCTGTCATTCGAGACACGAACAATTCGATCACGGGTATTTCTTGAAAAACCTGTTGCAGCAACGGATATTTTGTGCGTATTTATTGCGTAAGGTCCAAATTGTAACCCTAAATTGAAATTGTTGCTTTGTTCGGGTTTTAGATTGGGGTTAGCCAATACATTTTCACTGGGTCTTCCAAACATTTCATTTGCAGCTGCTAATCTGACGGCTTTTTCTGCTGATGCCGTAATCATAATCTCAGGAGTAACAAAGTAGGAAGCAGCCAGTCCGTATCCAAATAGTGGAGTTGTACTTTTGGTAATCCTTTCCACTACCGTGGTTTGTCCGTTTTGTGTGACCAATTCCGGTTTTCTATGGTTTACTTTTTGCTCGTAAAACTTACCGAAAATATTAGTTCTCAGACGTGAGTCAAAAGCCTGCATTTCGTAGGCTAGGGAAGTAACTGTTTTTTGCAAATCAAATGTTGCTTCAAAATCTCTTTGAAATTCAGGTTTGATTAAATCGTCCTCATTTCTATCCAATGTATAGAATAAATTACTGAATATAAATCTGTTTTTTTCATTTAGATTATAAGTCAATACGGTTCTGGAACTTAGTATATTTTCTGAAATGTTATTAATGGTGGGACCAGCCTGCTGTGCTCCCGTATGAGATAAAAGGGGTTTGCCTGTCCTTAAATCTATTACTTTTTCACCAGACCAGTTGTAAACCGTTCTGACCGTATCATTTACCACTTCATGTTTGTTGCTAAAAACCGTATTGGTTGAAAAATCAATTTTTTTAAATAGGAAATCTTTTTTAGAGTAATTCAGACTTAGTACAGTAGCATCAGCTTCGGAAAAACGGCCTTTATAAGGTTTTGTCATGTATTGGCCATGCTGAATTTGATTGTGATCTTCAGAGACATTTAATCCAATTAAAAAATTGTCAGCCCATTTGACATTGGTAAAACCGGCTTCAAATCTTCCGCCGTAAGATCTGTATCGGTTCTCGAAACGTTTAACCCGCGCAGCTTCACGAGTTCCGTCCGGTGCTATGTTGTAAACAAATCGTCCCCATATTTCATAATCATTATCAGAGTAGTTATAAAACCCCGATCCTTTTACCGTAAAACCTGATTTGTCGCGATAAGTTGTGTTAAAGTTAGACTGAATAGTATTGAATGAACCATAAGAAAGGGAAGCATTTAGCGTATTTTTGGCACCTTTTTTTAGAATCACATTTATAGCTCCACCCAAGGCATCATCAGCCAGTTCCGCAGGAGTGACTCCTTTGTAAACTTCGATGCGCTCGATTAAGGCAGGTGGTATACTGTTAAGACTAAAAGAAGAGCCGTATGTATCTAATGGAATTCCGTCAATAAAAATTCGGATAGCGTTTCCTGACATTCCATTTAGATTGTAATTAACGCTCGATCCTAATCCTCCGTTTTGTCTGATTCTTACGCCGGCAGAGCGGTCAAGTAATTCATTTGTTTGTATGTTTCTGGTGGCAGCTTCTTTAGTTTCTATGACATTTACAGAGAAACCTTTGGTCATGATCTCTTTTTTTACGGAGTTCTTTTTGATAACAACCTCTTTTAAAGCTTTTGGATCATTTGATTTTTCCAATGAGATATTTATCTGAGTAGAAGGACTATTTAAGACAACTTTTACTGTTTTTGTCTTTGCTTCGAGAGAAGCGATTTCAAGTGTATAATTGCCGTAAGGAACGTTTTTAATTTCAAATTGACCGTCATTACCCACTATGGCAAACTTTTGAGTTCCGGCTATTGTAACCGATGCACCAAATGCAGATTCAGCGTTCCCAAAAGTAACTTTTCCTTTAATATTTCCATTTTGGGACCAACCTGAAAAATGAATGAACGTCAACAATAACAATAAAAACCTCATGATTTATGTACTTCTTAAATAGGAATGCAAACTTAAATCATTGTTTATATTTAATCTAAATAAAGGAATTAGAAGATCATTAGAATTACATTAGAAATTCTAATGTTGGATTTAATTTGAACTTTATACCTAAAGAATATTTTGTTTTTTGTACTATAATACTTTTTAAATTAGTTGATACTGAACAAAACAGAATAGTCTTTATGTATGGTAGTTTGTTGTATGGCGCTGATATACAGTTCTTTACTAGGTGTTAGAAAGTTATCTAATAATTGCTTATTTTTGAAAGTGATTAGTATCATAAACAAGGTCAGTTTTGCGAAGTGACTTTTGTTAGTGGAATAATCGATTGTACCTTATTTCTTCTAAATTATGCTTTCATTTCAAACCAATCATCAGGAATTTATTCCTTCCGAAGAATTAAAGCAAAACATAAAATGCTTTTGGTATGATAAGATTGAATGCAAAAAAGAGCAGTCCGTTTTTGAAGTAGTACCGGATGGTTATGCCGAAATCATTTTTTATTTTGGGAGCGAACTTAGTATTTCTTATAAGGATAGTTTGAAAGTTTTACCATCGCCTTTTATAATGGGACTACTCCGTCAGCCTGTTGTTTTCAATTCCCACGATTCATTGGAAATTATTGGCATCAGGTGTTATCCGTGGACGGTTTTTGATATGCTCGGATTATCTTCTGTAAAAGGAAAGAATGGAGTACAGGTTTTTGTACATCCTATTGCTGAACTTCAGTCTGTTTTGTACGATCTGATTCGTTTGCACAAAATAGAGGAGGCAATTACCAAAGTTGAACATTATTTTTTGGAAATGCAATTGCAAAGTAATGAAGATAGTCTATTGTTTAAAGCCGGAACAGCCATGACAGCTGCGGGAGGAAGCATTTCTGTAAGCAGGATAGCAGCTGCGTCTCATACTACAGTTCGTACTTTGGAAAGGAATTTTAAACAATCATCCGGTTACACGGTTAAAGATGTTTCAGGTTTAATGCGTTTTGAACAGGTACGCAATCGATTATGGCATGAACCGAATCTGAATATTGCAGGTTTGGCTCAGGAACTGGGTTACACTGATCAGTCGCATCTTAGTCGGGAATTTAAGCGTTACAGTGGTACTACACCCGCTGTATTTGCACGAAAAGCAAAGCAACAGATGATAAACAATGATTTTGTCGCATTTATACAATCCTGAAACTTTCGTATTGCAGAATTTTGTCTTTCTAATTTAGAATGCAAAATTATGTTATTGAAAGATAAAAAAGTTGCCATTATAGGTGCGGGGCCAGTTGGTCTTACCATGGCGAAATTATTACAACAAAACGGTGTTGAAGTTTCTGTTTATGAAAGAGATGAAAATGCGCAAATCAGAATTTCGGGCGGGACGCTTGATTTGCATAAAGGTTCGGGACAGGAAGCCTTAAAAAAGGCAGGATTACTGGATGTTTATTTTGATGTGGCGATACCGATGGGGAGAACTGTAGCCGATCGACAAGGTAATGTTTTGTTCTCTAGAATAATAGAGCCAGAAGAACGTTATAATAATCCTGAAATTAACAGAAACGATTTAAGACTGTTATTGCTTAATAGTCTGAAAAACGATACTGTAGTCTGGGATTGTAAGTTTACGAATCTTAAAGTCGTTAACGGAAAATGGCTTTTGGAGTTTGAAAATGAAACAAGTGCTATTGCCGATTTTGTGATTGGAGCAAACGGGGGCATGTCTAAAGCCAGAGAGTTCATGACAGCATCCAAAATTGAATATACCGGAACACTTATGATCCAGGGTGAGGTACTTTGTCCGGAAGAGACTTGTGAAAAGTTTAGTCAACTTTGTAATGGTACTATACTTATGGTTGCAGGGCAAGAAGGCCTGTTGGTTGCGAACCCAAAGAACGGTAAAGTTTTGAGTTATAATGTCATTTTTAAAAGCCCTGAAGAAGTTGTCAGAACAGAAAATGCTTTTCAGACTACGGATGATATTTCCAAGTATCTCTTAATTCGATTTTCGGAGTGGGATGAAGTTTATAAGGAGTTGTTTCGTTCTACATCTTCTTTTGTTTTGTGGCCTACAAGAAAGATTGCCTTGGATGATGACTGGAAAAGAGATCGCCCCTTGCCGATAACAATCATCGGAGATGCCGCGCATATCATGCCGCCATTTGCGGGTCAGGGAGCAAATATTGGATTATTAGATGCTTTAATTTTATCAGATAATCTGACCAACGGAACATTTGATACAATAGAAGCTGCTATCAGTGATTACGAACAACAGATGTTTGTTTATGCCACACAAGCACAACTCGAGACCGCAACTAACGAAATAGCCATGCAAAGTCCTGATTTTTCTTTTCTAAAATTTTATGAGTAATAAAAACTCTCGCAGAGACGCAAAGGCGCAAAGTTTTACATTGGAGTATTTGAAGACTTCGTACAGAAAGATCTTAACGTCTTCGCGACTTCGCGAGAAACAAAAATCTGTATAATCTGCTAAACCTGCGTAAAAGAAAACTCTCGCAGAGGCGCAAAGACGCAAAGTTTTAGATTGGAGTATTTGAAGCCTTCGTAGAGAAAAATATTAGCGTCTTTGCGACTTTGCGAGAAACAAAAATCTGCGAGAAAAAAACTCGTAACAGATTAAAGTTTTGCCTTGAATTTTTTGATTTTAAAGTTTTTAGATTTGACCAGTTTGCCATTATCCGTAATCATCACACAGCTGTAGTCAGGATATTTTTTTAATAAAAGAAGACCCTCTTTTTGTCCTAAAACCATAAGTGAGGTACTTAAACCGTTTGCAGTTTCGGCGTTAGGACCAAATACAGAAACACTGCATAAACCTGTAGCAGGATATCCAGTTGCGGGGTTAATGATATGGGAATAACGTTGGCCATCAAAAACAACAAACTTCTCGTAGCTTCCAGATGTTGTTACAGCACCATTGTTTAACGGAACCACTGCAAACAGCGTATCGGGATGAAAAGGATTGGTCATTCCAATGTTCCAGTCTTTACCGTTGGGTTGTCTTCCCCACGCGGTCATATCGCCTGAGCCGTTTACAATTCCGGCTTTAATGCCTTTTTCGAGCATCATATTTCGACATTTATCGGTTGCGTAACCTTCACCCAAAGCACCAAAACCAATTTTCATTCCTTTTAATTTCAGGAATACGGTCGATTGAACGCTGTCGAGAATAATGTTTTTATAACCTACTTTTTCTACTGATTTTTTGATGGCTTCCGGTGAAGGCATTTCAGTCATCGAGCCGTCAAATTTCCAGATTCTGTCCATAGCGGCAAAACTTACATCAAAACCGCCTTTGGTTGCTTCAGAAAATTGTATGGCTCTTTGCGTGAGCTCAAAAACTTCACGATCTACTTTTACAGGTCGGATTCCTGTATTTTGATTGACTTGAGAAACCTGAGAATCGGGTTTCCAGTCGGAGATAAGATTCTCTATTCGTGTAATTTCAGCAATTACCGCATCAATATTTTGTTCAGCAGCAAGGGAATCTTTAGCCACAATCGAAATGTCAAAACGTCCCCCCATAAGCAGTGTGGTTCTTTTTCGCAACACCTGAGCAGTAGTGTTTAGGCTGCAAAATAGTACCAGTAGCAGTAAAGAGTGAGTATGGATCGCTTTTTTGATTGACATTGAAATTTGTTTTATGTTTTTACAGCAGCATAAAATTGATGTTGCGATGCATTAAATGCAATAATTTGCTAGTAACAATCGCTTAGCAATTGGCCATTTTTCTTGTATTCCGAAAGATTTTTTACATTTCTTTCCAGACACAATTGATCCAGAATTGATTCGACATCCTGTTGCATGGCAAGTGAACCGCAAATCATAATTACACCGCCTTGCTGCAATAAATTAATGAAAAAATCGGCATCGCGTTTGATGAGATCCATTACATAAAAATGATCATTTTCGCGGGACAAAGCCAGATGAAAACTTTGCAGTTTTTGCTTCTGAATCATTTCAGCCGTAAAATTTTTATAGCCTGAAACAGTTTCGGTTTCCATACGGAATCCGGAGTATAAATGTGCTTGTGTTTTAGTTTTGTTCTGCTCAATCATTCCAAGGAAAGGTGCAATACCTGTTCCGTTTGAAATAAAGGCCACCTGAGGTACTTTTTTAGGAAAATGAAAAGCTTTATTGTTGATGATTCTGGCTTTGATTACATTCCCGGGAACTAAGGCATTTAAAAATCCGGAACCTAATCCGTGCGGATGTAATTTTATGACCAACTGAATGTTTCCGGAATGATTTCCGATCGAGTAGAGGCGTTCTCTGCTGTCGTTGGCCGGATAAATAGCCAGTAAGTCTCCGGAAGCAAATTTTACTCTGCTATTGGTGCGCAATGTGATCAGGAAAGTTTGCTCGGTTTCTGAAATAAGGGTCTTGTCTAAAACCATTAGTTTTTGCAATCCTTTTGGAACATGATTGTACAAAGACGGTGTTGTCGACAAAGGAATTCCGGTTTTAGCACTCCACAACCTGATCCAGTTTACAAATTCAACAGCTGATTTATCGTTTACGGTTTGAACTTCCAGAAAACGTTCTGTCCAATTTTGATTTTCTAGCTGTTTGTCTATTTCAAAGGCAAAACCACAAAAATCAGGATAAGCTTTTGAACCAAAACCTACTACAGAATAAGAGATTTTTTGTTGCTGTGGATGTTTCTTTAAAAGCGATATAAATTTATTTGCATTAGAAGGGGCGTCTCCTAATCCGTGTGTAGAGGAAAAGACAATTAGATGTTCTGCCTTCGGAAAAGCAGTATAGCTGTTTAGTTCGGTAACAAATGCTTTTTTGCCCTGATCGACCAATTGTTTGAGAACGGCATTGGCAAATCGTAAAGAGCTTCCGTTTTCTGAACCTACGAGGAGTATAAATTCGCTTTCAGCAGCTTTGTATTTGTTTTTGATTCGGCTGGATCTTCTTTTTAAGGTAATAGCAAAACCCGAATAGATAAAAAAGAGAATGTTGATACTGGCAATCGCAAGTATAAAAGCCCAGATTCCATTAGCTCTTCCGGTATGAAGATCAAGACTTAAATCAGACAATTGAGCTGTCACGGGAGATAGTTTTTTCGTAACAATAGCCCCTGTAACCTGATTGACTTCGATTTCGCGGTCTTTTAAATCGATGATGTAATATTCCTCAGGATCGTCCGTAAAAGGAAATTCAATTTTGTTGACATCTGCTAAAAGCGTTTTTTTGAAAACAGAGGTTTCTTTTTCTTCTTTGGTAATATCAGCTTTGACTATTTTAACCTTTTCAGAATCTTTTTTATCCATGAAAAAATTAAATTTTTCCAGCGATAAATAAGTTCCGGTAAGCGCAATAATCAGAATTGGGATTAAAGCCAGTCTTCCTAAAACTACGTGGTAATATTGTGCGAAATAGTCCTTGACTACTTTAGAGAAAAAGTTACGAATGCCTCTTTGTCTGTTTAATACCAAAGCAAAGCCCGAGATTGCAATTAAAACGAGTAAAAATGAAATGATACCAACAAAAAATCGTCCCGTTTCATGAAGAAACAAAGAACGATGGAATCCGGTCACCCATTGAATAAATTCACTTTTCTTTAGGGGTGTTCCTAATTGTTTACCGGTTTTAGGATCGATATAGGCATTAATGTCATTACCGTCTTCATCAATTGCCTGTAAGGTTACAAACTGATTGTTATCGACGCTAACGGTTGTGATTTCAGAATAATTCTTTTTGAGAACGGTTAAGGCTTCTTCCAGTGTTATAGCATCAAAATTTTCGGCACGGTATGGAAGTGTTTTTTCCTGCATTGCATCAACAGCCAGAACAATACCTGTTGCCGAAGCGAGGATCAAAAATAAAGAAGAGCATAAAGCAAGAGCCAGGTGTGCGTAACGCCAAAAAGAAAGAGTCATGGAGGTGTAATCTATAGTGTAATCAAATGTAAGCGTTTTTTTTACCACAGATTAAAAGGAATTTTAATTTGTTTAGACCTTTTGAATCTGTGGTAATCTTTTTTTCAAAGAATTTAATTAGAGTTAGTTCGTGCGATTGCTTCGCCTGTTTGCTTTCGCCCGATTTGTGACAGCTACAATTAAATTTTGTTTAATCTCACATATCTGATATAACCTTTTCCTTCAGTTTTGTCAGCCAATCCTTCTGTGGTAAGCGGAATTTCTAAATCGCTTACATAGTATTTCTGATCTTCTACTGCCGATTCAAATCTTAGTTTATATCCTTTGTTTATTTTAGAATCTTCGATTTCAATCGTGGTAATGCTGCGGTCTCCACCAGTAACAGAGGCTCCGGTTTTAGCACTGATATCAGCAGGTTTTGCAGTTTGAAACTTATTCCACTCCTTCAATGATTTGTACCATTTTTTATCATCGCCCATTACATAAAGTGTTTTCTCGTATTCTCCTTTTGGATTGATAAGCGAAACAACGATGTAAGCGCCTTCTCCCATATAATTTGCCATTTGAAGCATACATTTGTATTTGCTTTGTGCTGTAGATTGGAAGGAGATTAAGCAGATTAACGCAGCTGTAAGCGCTATTTTAAATATTGATTTCATATGAATTATTACTTTTTTCAGATCTTAGATCTTTATATTTTTGGAATTTGGAATTTGAAATTTGGAATTTCGATCTTTCTATCGATTATTTTAAAAAATCAACTGAGATGTTGTTTTTAGTTAACGACTCGTTTTCTTTTGCCAAAGCATAAGCAGTTTCGTCAAATTCAGTGTTGATGTCTTTTTTGGCACCAATTGAAAGAAGGTATTTTAAGATTGAATCGTCCTTTGCAACCATTGCTGCTTTGTGTAAAGCTGTTAAACCATCTTTATTTTTAGCATTAACATCAATGTTTAAAGAAGCTAATTTTTTTACTAAAGCCAGGTCGTTTTTTGCAATAGCTGAGTGATACAACGTACTTCCGTCTTTTTGAGCAGCAGCTAAATTCAATCCTTTTTCCTGAAGTAATTTTACTTTTGCTTCGAATGGATCCTGAGCAGCATTGGCTTCACGGCCTGCTGGACGGTAAGATTGTACTAAGTAAACTCCCAGATTGTTTCCGTCTTTATCTTTTACATTTACATCGGCACCTTTGCTTAATAAGGTTGCAACCGCTTCAGGAGCTCCTGATTTCACGGCAAATGTCAATGCCGACTCGCCTTTAGTATTTTGTAAGTTGATGTTTTTTGATACTGGTAATAATTTGTCTAATGCGATAGTTTCTCTTGCTCCGGCAGCGATCATTAACGGAGTATTTCCGTCTTTGTCGATTTTGTTGGCATCAACGCCTTTGGCTAAGAAATAAGCGATTATTTCACCCTGATTTGGTTTGTTTGCTAATAAGTGAAGTACATTTTCTCCTGACTTACCAGTAGCTGTAGCTTTTAATTTTACTTCTTCTACTAAATATTTATAAGTTTCAAGCGTATTGGTTTCTCTGCGTGATCCTTGTGCTGCAATTAGAAGTGCATTGTCAGTAGGTTTTACTTTTCTGTCTAAAAGTTTTTTCAAAAGCGTAATGTTTCCAGTTCTTGCGGCATAGTCAAAAGCAGTACTTCCATTAGCGTCAACATCTTTTAGAGACAATCCTTTGGTTATTAAATAATCCGTTAGAACAAGGTCTTTATCTGATGCTACAGCCATTAATAACAAGTTGGTACCATCAGCGTATTTTTTCTTCGGATCAATTCCTGCTTTAAAAAAAGCATCATACAAAGCGGTATTAGTCTGACCATTTGAAGCTGCAAAAGCGATTGGAGTAGTAGCGTGGCTGTCTTCAAGGTTAATGTCAGAGCCTTTAGCTATTAGATAGTTTACCAATTCAAGATTTCCTCTATAGGCCGCCCAATGCAGGTAAATACGATTGTCGTGAGTTAATTTAACAATTGGATTACCAGGTTGGTCTAACAAGAATTTTATAGTAGCAATAGGAGCATCGTTGTTGATTGCGATAACCGTAGCATCAAAAGCATTGGCATTGGCTTCTGCCGGATTGTTCCCTTTTGCAATTTCAGCTTTAACCGCATTGACATCCGGTGCTGTTTTCCAAAAAGACTGTTCTAACAATATGTTTTTTTGCTGCGCACTAACAAATAAAGAGGCAACTAAGGCAAAAGAGATAAAGAAATTCTTTTTCATATTTAAAGATTTACTATTTTTTAAAAAATTAGTTAGTTTTGGTATGCTACTACAATAGCTTGTGAAGAACAATCTATTTAGAATAGTTAAAAATAACGCAAATGTAAAAATTAATATTAGTAAATCAATGTATTTGCTGAAGAAACTCCAATTTTAATCTTTTTTTAAGGATTAGAAACCGGGTTTTTCACAAAAAGAAAACCACAGTTTAAAAGGTTTTGAGAATTATAAAAAATCCATCGAATCCTTTTAATCTGTGGCAAAAAAAATAACCGCAAGCCGTGCCCGCTCTTAGTGACTTATGGTAAATAAACTACTGTTTTCTTTTTTTTCCTTCGATGTTGGGCAGTAAACTGGTCAAAACTCCTATCAGGGGTAGAAAAGCGCAAATTTTAAACACATATTCAATGCTTGTAGTATCGGCTAATTTTCCCAGTACAGCAGAACCTAATCCACCCATACCAAAAGCCAGTCCAAAGAATAGCCCGGCAATTAAACCTACTTTACCCGGAACAAGTTCTGTCGCGTAAACCAGAATGGCTGAGAAAGCGGATGAGATAATTAAACCAATAATCACCGATAAAATTCCAGTCCAGAAAAGCGAAACATAAGGCAATAATAGCGTAAAAGGTGCGACCCCTAAAATAGAAATCCAAATAATATATTTTCGTCCAAAGCGGTCACCTAATGCTCCGCCAAAAAGCGTTCCTGCGGCTACTGCGCCAAGAAAAGCAAAAAGATAAATTTGTGATTCCTGAACAGACAAGTGAAATTTATCAATCAGATAAAAGGTATAATAACTGGTCATACTGGCCATATAAAAGTACTTGGAAAAGATCAGAACCAGTAAAATCCCTAAGGAGAATATGACTTTTTGTCTGGAAAGCGAATGGTGTCTTTCTTCTAAAACGGCCGATTTGTTTAATGCTTTAAGATTTAAATGTTCCTGATACCATTTGGCAACACCTGAAAGAATTACAATACCTACAATCGCGGCTAAACAGAACCATATAATATTAAATTGTCCATAAGGAACCACAATTATAGCTGCCAACAAAGGTCCAATTGCACTTCCTGCATTTCCTCCAAGCTGAAAGATCGATTGAGCAAGACCTCTTTTTCCGCCAGAAGCCAAATGGGCAACGCGTGAAGATTCGGGATGAAATATTGACGATCCGATACCAATTAAACTTACGGCAAGTAAAATATTAACAAAGCTCGAAGCCACGGCTACTGCTGCCAGTCCCACAAGGGTAAAGCCCATACCGATAGCCAATGAATACGGACGCGGTTTTTTGTCGGTATAAAAGCCAATAAAAGGCTGCAGGATGGAGGCGGTTAGCTGATAGGTCAGGGTAATAAGGCCAACTTCGGTAAAAGTCAGACTAAATTTAGTTTTTAAAATAGGGTAAACCGCAGGAATAACAGCCTGAAGCATATCGTTGATAAAATGTGTAAAACTGATGGTAAATAAAATAGAGAAAACGGTTTGCTGGGCCAATTGCTTCGATCCGGCTAGTGTATTGGTGAAAGTAGTGTCTGTTTTCATAAGTAATAATAGATCAGATCATCTGATGATTATGAGTAAAAAATTAGTAATTGATATGTCCGATAATTTTTGCAACAGTATTCCAGGCTTTTTTAGGATCCTGTGCAATAATATTTTCTAAAAGTTGATGGTGAACGGCTGAAGTTTCCTGAAATATTTTGGTGTCAGTATAAAGATGTAAAAAACCTTTTTTAAGGTGTACGGATGCTGATTTGTATAAGTCGGCAAGGATTTCATTTTTCGAAGCTTTGGCAATGGCAATATGAAATTGTATGTCGGCTTCTACACATTCTTCTAAATTGCCTTGTTTGGCAGCAATCAATCTGTTGTGTAAATGTTCTTGCATGGCCGCGATATCGTCATTCGTTCTGTTAATGGCAGCTTTCTCGGCAATTTTCATTTCCAGTATTTGTCTTACTTCATCGAGATCCTGAACATTGGCACGCATGATACGCTGATCCATTGGTTCGCGATTACTGGTAAGCTGTTCTACAAAAGTACCTACACCTTGCTGAATGCGCAAGAAACCGGAATTAGCCAGTATCTTCATGGCTTCACGTATAGACGAACGGCCTACACCAAAACTTTTCATCAACTCAGCCTCAATGGGTAATTTTTCATTAATTTTATAATGACCCATGGTAATTTGTTGCTGTATTTTTGAAGCAACTTCTTCTGCAAGCGATTTTTTTTGGATAAGAGTTTTCATGTATGTATCACATCATCTGATGATTGCAAAAATAAAAGAATAATTGTAGAATTAACCATTATTAAGTCTTTTTTATGATTTAGTTGCTAGGCTGAAGACAGGAAATTAGGGCAGTTTCACGGGTTATTGATTGCTTTTCAGTTTGTTATGTGTGGATGTAGTTCGATTTTATTTTGAAAGCTTTAACAATAAAATTGTATAACTTTTCGGGTGAATTATATAAAAGTTTTTAATTTGAATTGTAGAAATTTGGTAAAATTACCCCAATACCATTTTTTAACTAAATCTACTTCGTATGAGAAATATAAAACACATTGTTGTTCTTTCGGGTGTATTATTAATTTTTTTAGGCTGTTCAAATGACAAAGAAGTTGTTACTGATCCGGGCACTATTACAAATCCTGTAGAGGGTAATCCTGCCAATACGACCTATAAACCTGCTTTTTCGGGACAAACCCGCACGAATGGGCTACAAACGAACACGGCTTATGAAGCAAAAGTGATCACGAGTGCTCTTACCAGTCCGTGGGGAGTTACAGGTCTTCCGGACGGTCGTTTGCTGATTACACAAAAAACAGGTACCATGCGCATTGTTACAACTGCTGGGTTAGTGAGTGATCCTATTATCGGTATTCCTGCCGTTAATGCCGGAGGACAAGGAGGCTTGCTGGGGTTATGTCTAGATCCTGAATTTGCTTCGAATCGAATGATTTATTGGGTTTTTGCTGAAGCAACAGGAGGAGGGAACAATACGGCAGTCGCCAAAGGAAAATTATCTACCAATGAAAAGACAATAGAAGGAGCAGTTGTTATTTATCGGGCAAAGCCTGCTAACACGAGTACACTTCATTACGGAGGACGTATTTTATTTGATAAAACAGGTAATCTGGTAGTGAGTACCGGAGAGCGTTCGGTTTTGGAAACACGACCTTTGGCACAATCTCTTACTTCAGGTCTTGGTAAGGTGGTTAGAATTACAAAGGAAGGACAGCCGGCATCCGGAAATCCTGTATTTACTCAGGCCGGAGCATTAGCGGAGTTGTTTACCTACGGACACAGAAATCCACAGGGACTGGCGCTTAACCCGGTTAGTGGGGAAATCTGGCTGTCCGAACATGGGCCACGTGGGGGTGACGAAATCAACCGCTTAAGGGCTGGAGCAAATTACGGATGGCCTACCATTACCTACGGGATTGAATATGGAGGAGATAAAATAGGAGCCGGAATTCAGCAGCAGGAGGGTATGGAACAACCGGTTTATTATTGGGATCCGGTAGTTTCGCCAAGTGGTATGATATTTTACACAGGTAATCGGGTTCCCGAATGGCAGAATAATCTTTTTGTTGGGGCTTTAAGCGGAATGCATATTGTTCGTCTTGCCATAGACAATAATAAGGTTGTGGGTGAAGAAAGACTATTGGTGTCAGAAAATCAACGATTCAGAGATATTACCCAAGGAAGCGATGGTGCTTTGTATGCAGTTACAGATGGCGGTAAGTTGTATAAAATTGATAAAAAATAAACTTTAGTTGGAATTGGAATAAGCAAGTGGTGTCTTGTGTGACATGATTTCGCAATTCTGCTTCATAAAATATAATTAGCACATAGAAACATAGGTACAGAATCTATGTTTTTATGTGCTCTTTTTGAAACGTCCATAAAACAAATTACTAATACTGAGTATATAAGGTATCGGGTTGGTTTTATTTACTGATGGTTTCAATTATCTTTTCACGGTGATTTAACCCCCATTTTACCAAAGTTTCAGTAACCGGAAGTACAGATTTTCCGTATTCAGTAATAGCATATACCACCATAATAGGTTGGGTTTTCTGTTCTGTTCTTGAAATAAGCAAATTAGTTTCGAGCTCTTTTAGCTCCTTGCTTAACATTTTAGCCGATATACCTTCGATTTCGCGCTGCATTTTTTTAAAATGAATAATTTGATGTGTCCGGTTGGTTAAAAAACGTAAAATCATCAGTTTCCATTTTCCGCCCAGCACATCAAGGCTATCGCGCATTGCCATTAATTCTTCTGAGCAATTGGCTTCCCGAAGTATCCCGTTATCCTTGATTTTTACCATAGTAGTTTATCTTAAGTAACCGGTTACCCCGGGTTAACTAGTAGCAAAAATAAATCATTTCTGTACTAATTTCGTAAGATAAAAGTATAAATATGAAAGCAATTGTTTTACATCAAAATGGGGAATTTCGGCTTGAGGAATTCATTACTCCACTGCCGTCTGAAAATCAGGTTCAGGTAAAAATTGCCGCTGCCGGTTTTAATCCGATTGATTATCAAATGACCGAAAATGCGATGGAGCGTAAATTATTGCATTCGCCAATATTAGGACGGGAATTTTCAGGAATCGTTACATCCATCGGAAAAAATGTTCGAGATTTTAAAATTGGAGATGCCGTTTTTTGTGGTTCCGGCAGTATGGGGTCAAATGGTACTTATGCAGAATTTATTTGTGTTCCCGCGGAAATTCTGGTGCACTTGCCAAAGCATGTTTCGTTTGAACAAGCGGCTGCGATTCCTTCTGCAGGACTTACTGCGCTACAATGTCTTAATCGTATGAAAGCGCAAACTGCAGATTTTATATTCATAGCCGGAGCAGCAGGTGGAGTAGGAGCAATGTTAGTAAAACTGCTCTTGGTAAAGGGTTATCAAAATCTGATTGTTACGGCCGGAAATCAAAATAGTATTGAAGCATTACTGGCAATTGGTTTGACTAAAAAACAAATCATTAATTATAAAGAAGAGAATGTTTACGAGGCCGCTTTGTTATTCAATGACAATCAAAAGTTTGATTTTGTAGTTGATTTAGTTGGTAATGATGTTGCTGTTACAGCAGCCCGAGTGCTAAAAACAAATGGTGTTTATGCAGATGTGACGAATTTTTTGACTTTGGAATCGCGTGAAGTGCTTTTTAATAAAGGTGTAACCGTTCTCAATATTTCAAACTATGCCTACGGTCTTGAAAAAAGGTACAATTATTATAAAAACGGACTGGAGCAGTTGGCTTCTCTGTTGGAACAGCAGTTAATTGCACCTCCAAATATTGAAGTAATGGGCAATTTAGAAGTTACAACAGTTTTGAAAGCACACGCTGTACTTCGCGAAAACAGAACGAATGGAAAGAAATTAATCATGCAAATCAACCCACTATGAAAACAATTCCGAGAAGGATCGTTACAGGAATACGAAATGGAAAATCGATAATTGAAAAGGATGCTCTTGTGACTAATGTTTCAGAACATTTTCCGGGTCTTATCATATCGGATATCTGGTCAACGGATTGTATGCCTGTTCGATTAAATGAGGAGAAGGTTATTGAAAATACGGCTTTTCCTCATACGCCGGAAAATGGAAGTTATTTTCGTTATGTTCAGATTCCGCCGGATGCTTCGCTTGGTATTGTGGCCCACAAAGGTGAGCCACATCCGTTGACGCATCAAACGAATACGCTGGATTATATCGTTATTCTTTCTGGAGAAATTTATCTGATTGTTGACGAAGATGAAACTTTATTGCAAGCCGGCGATATTGTGGTACAAAGAGGAACAAACCATGCCTGGAGCAATCGATCGGAGCTGCCTTGTATTCAGTTGGCCGTTTTATTGGATGCCGGAGCTTATAAAAGGCCCTGATTAAAATTTGTTTCTCGGAAAGGTCTTTTTGAAAATTAAAGCCCTAGCCCGGATAGTAGCGGTATCCTTTGCCTGCTTTCTTTAAGCGGGCAAAGATACAAGCGGATAGCCGGAAATTGCTCCTGATTCGGGATACTAGTCTATTATTTTGATAGGTTAATAAAAGTTTTACGTGTTTTTGTCTTAAAATTAAAAATAACTCATTAAATTTGCCGCAACAATGAGAAAAAAGGACCAGAATATGAACTATGATAACTGCAACATGATGATGTGTTGTAATGTGGTTGTGAGGTTAATTGATCTGGCTTATGTATAAAATGATATTATTTATTTGAGAAGCCTTTCATGATTATTTGAGAGGCTTTTTTGTTTTTAAACTTGAATTACGGAATGATTGAATTAAAAAATGTCACTAAGAATTTCCATCAGAAAGACCGGGTAGTTTCGGCTTTGTCAGATGTTTCGCTTAGGGTTCCTCCAGGGAAGATTTTTGGAGTAATAGGAACTTCAGGAGCGGGAAAAAGTACCTTAATTCGATGTGTGAATTTATTGGAGAGACCCACTTCGGGAGAAATTATTGTAGACGGAAAATCACTGATGTTATTGTCAAACGCGCAGCTGGCAATTGAAAGAAGGCAGATTGGAATGATTTTTCAGCATTTCAATTTACTTTCATCGCGTACGGTTTTTGAAAATGTGGCTTTTCCGCTGGAACTTGTGGGGGCTTCAAAAGCAGAAATCAAAAGTCGCGTTTTAGAACTACTGGAATTGGTAGGTTTAAAAGAAAAGGCAAACGATTATCCGGTCAGTCTTTCGGGTGGTCAAAAACAAAGGGTTGCCATTGCGAGAACGCTGGCCAATAATCCTAAAGTACTTTTATGCGATGAGGCTACAAGCGCACTGGACCCTGCAACTACAAGATCGATCTTGAATCTATTGAAAGACATTAACCGTCGTCTGAATATTACGGTTTTACTTATTACACATCAAATGGAAGTCGTAAAATCGATCTGTGATCAAGTTGCGGTAATCAGCCATGGAAAATTAATAGAGCAGGGAAGTGTTGGGGAAATTTTTGCAGATCCGAAACATGAACTGACGAAAGAATTTATAGCTTCATCATTACATCTTGATGTTCCGCAAGTCTATCAGGAAAGACTGCAAAAGGAAGATGGTGAGGGATTGAATCCGTTACTTAGACTTGAAATGACGGGTAAATCGGTTAATGAACCTGTTATTTCTGAGGTTTCGCGTTTATTTGATACGAATTTTAAGATCGTCAGTGCGCAAATGGATCAGGCAGGAGAAGTTAATTTTGGCGTGATGCTGATTGAATTGTCGGGTAAACGTGAAAATTACGATGCTGCTATCCAGTATTTTATTTCAAAACATATTAAAACAGAAATCATAGGTTATGTCTGAATCCATTATTGAATTATTATTGAAAGGTACTTGGGAAACGATAGTGATGACCTTTGTGTCTGGTTTTTTTGGTTTTCTGCTTGGATTACCAACAGGTGTATTACTTTTTCTGACCCGAAAAAATCAAATTTTAGAACAGCCGGTTTTGAATCGGTTTTTATCGGTTTTAGTGAATATTTTTCGTTCGATTCCGTTTATCATCTTAATTGTATGGATGATTCCTTTTACACGTGCACTGGTAGGAACTTCTATTGGAGTAAGTGCAGCATTGGTTCCGCTTAGTATTGGAGCCGCCCCTTTTATTGCACGATTGGTAGAGAATAGTCTTTTAGGACTTCCATCAGGATTAATAGAGGCAGCACGGGCTTTGGGCGCAACACCTTTACAAATTGTATTTAAAGTATTACTTCCGGAAGCTCTGCCTTCTTTAATTAATGCCGCATCAATTACTTTAATCACACTTGTAGGTTATTCTGCCATGGGTGGAGCTGTTGGAGCAGGTGGTCTAGGACAGGTGGGGTATCAGTACGGTTATATTGGTTATGATGCAGTAACAATGAACTCGGTATTGGCTCTACTGGTGGTTCTGGTATTCGTGATTCAGTTTGCAGGTGATGCATTGTCTAAAAGATTTGACCATAGGTAATGAATGGAGTGAGATGTTTGATGTGAGATGTTAAATGTGAAAAATAAATAGTAAATAGTAAAAAATAAAAAGAATGATTAAGAAGATAAATTTTTTAAAAACAGCAGGAATTGTGGCATTATCAATTGTTGTGACCAATTGCGGAAAAAGTAAAAATAACGATCCACACCATATTAAAGTGGGTGTCGCTGCCGGTCCGGAATATGCTGTGGCACAAGCTGCCCAAAAAGTAGCCAAAGACAAATACGGTCTTGAAGTGGAATTGGTTTCTTTTAACGATTATGTGATTCCAAACGAAGCTTTAAGTCAGGGAGATATTGATGTTAATGCTTTTCAGCACAAACCTTATCTGGACGAACAATCGAAGCAGCGGGGATACAAACTGGCGATCATTGCAAAGACTTTTATTTACCCAATTGCCGCTTATTCTAAAAAGATCAAAAGTCTTTCGGAATTGAAAAACGAAAGCACTGTCATTATTCCAAATGATCCGACAAACGGAGGTCGTTCTTTGTTGCTTTTGGAGAAAAACGGGTTGTTAAAACTTCGTCCAAATGTAGGTTTATTGCCTAAAGTGACAGATATCACAGCGAATCCAAAGAATCTTAAAATATTGGAATTGGAAGCGCCACAATTGCCACGTGCTTTAGACGATCAGAATGTAGCGATTGCCATTATCAATAATACTTTTGCTTCGCAGGCAGGATTGGTTCCGGCTCGTGATGCTTTGTTTGTAGAAGACAAAGATTCGCCTTACGTAAACTTAATCGTAAGTCGTGATGACAACAAAAAAGAAGAAAAAGTAAAACAATTTGTACAGGCTTTCCAATCTGCTGAAGTAGAAAAGGCCGCTGTTCGCGAATTTAAAGGCGGAGCAGTAAAAGGCTGGTAATTATTTTAAGATAGATAAAAGAGACTATTGAAAGACTCTTTTTTAAGCCCGATGAAGGGTTAAAGTTAGTAATGTATCAGATGTGTTGATGGTTAATAATTCCGCTAATATTTGCAGATAATCGGAGATACATAGTATTGTAAAATAAAAAAACAACCTTCGGGTTGTTTTTTTATTTTACAATATCTTAAATCGAAAAAATGGGGTCAAACCAAACTAGTGTTAAGGTGTGTTGATGACATTCGAAACATGATAAAGTATGGAAAGACAAAGTTTGGAAATCAATGAGATATTTGTAAAGTGCGCAGAAGATATTATTGAGTTAAAAAGTCTTTAATTGTTTTTATATATAATTCTGGTTGTTCTGCAAAAATCTGATGTCCTGCATTTGGAATTAATTTGAACTTGCTATTACTAAACAAGTCAAGATACTCTTTGGTATAGCCCCAATCAATATTATCGCATTGTCCTTTCATTACCAAAACAGGAATTTTGTTGTTTTTCAGTTTTATTCTCGGGTCTTTTAAACTACCATAGCTTACGCTTGTGTTTAAATTGCAATAACTACCAGCACCTCCTTCTTCTTTCAATACATTAGCTGGGTCACAAACAAGACCTTTCGTAAAAACATTAGCCATACTCGTCAGAAAACCATCAGCTTCTTTATCAGTAGCCAGTTTTGTTCCAAAAAATCTTGCCCAAATTCCTATAGAAACATACCTTGGATTAAGCACGATTGGAAGTACTTTTGAATTTGCATTATATGGTTCTTTTAATTTCAGGCTGTCGGGTGCTTTAATTTTTTCTAACGCTTCATTGGCAGGTTTAATCGCGCCAGGACAAGTAAAAACAATTCTATCTATTTTGTTCAAATTGTCAGCGGAGTATAATGCGGCTAATGCTCCACCCCAAGATTGTCCAACAAGAATTACTTTTTCGGTACCTAATAATTTGATAATTTCTTCAAGGTCTTTTATATGTCGTACAGCAGTGTATTCTTTAACTTTTTCAAGTCTTTCCGAAAGTCCACAACCTACCTGGTCATATAAATAGACATCATAGCCCGATTCAGAAAGTTTTCCTAATGTTTCGATATTTTTGGTATATACGTATCCCCCAGGACCACCGTGCAGGTAAATAATTGGATAGGGTTTTTTCACCCCTTTGCCCGCAATGTGCGTATATGCAATTTTTGAACCTGTAGGTAAATTCCAGTATTGAGTAGTTGTACGAGGTTTAATATAAGGTACATCCAACGTTGTAGAAATACAACCTTTAACTATGAATATTGCCAGGCAAACTAGAACTGCCCATTTTGTAAATTTTAGTATAATTCTTTTCATCGTAATGCTTTTTACATTTGCTGTTAACGTTCCCTGGCGTTGTGGAGACGGGGATCTTTGTTCCTAATTAGTTTGTTTTATAGCGAAGCCAAATATACAAAAAGACCGTTCCATTTTACACGGACCTCTAATTTCTTAAAATCCCCAGCTGGCACAGGAATTCAATGGATAATGTGTTAGATTTGGTGTTTTTATTTTTTTTGAAAATTCATAATAGTGGAAAAAAAAGATGCAGCATAAAGAGCTCGTTAGTATAATACAATAGGATGTTATACACATAATTTCAAATATATTATAACAGATAAAATCCTACTTTGTAGTTTTTTTAGTAATTTAGCTAATTCGTATATTTAGTGCTTTTTGTCAATATCATTAATATATGGAGTAGTGGATTGAATTTTTTCGCTTTAAGCATATAATAAATGAGTGCAATTATAGATCACCAAAGTTTCCCGCCTGAAAACTATTATTCATTTACCGGAGTGAAGCACTAATATTTAGGTACTGAAATAAAAATAAACCGCTTTTCTTGTCCTTTTTTAATCCAAATTGCCTTTACTTTAAAAGTGTATAGCAATGCATTACCAAATTGAAAAAAGTATGAAAGAGAAAATAGAAAATCTAGAACAATCTAAGAATATTCAGGAATTTCTTTTGGCAATAAAAAGAAAATCGGATAATTTAATTAATTACTTTCTGATCTTTTTTTTTATTACAGGTTTATTATTGGCCTTTTATTATGATACTTGGGAAATTGCCATTGGAGTTGGAGGAATATTACTCATTGCCTATTATTCTTCAAAATTAGCATTGCCTGAATCTGACTTTTATCAGTACGTTCTCAGTAGTGTATTGGGAATTTTCATGTGCCAGTATATTTATCAAATGCACGGTATGTTTGAGATGCATTTTACTGCATTTGTAGCAAGTGCTATACTTATTACTTATCAAAACTGGAAACTGCAAATACCTCTAGCATTAGTAGTAATAATTCATCATGCACTATTTGGTTATTTGCAATATATTGGTGTCAGCGGCATTTATTTTACTCAGTTGGATTATATGACACTGCGAACTTTTGTTATTCATATATTGTTGGCTACAACTATTTTTGGTCTTTGTGGATTGTGGGCATATCAATTTAAAAAATATAGTGAAGCTCATATTAATCAGACATTTAAAAAACGGGAAATTGAAAATCAAGAATTAAAAACAGCCAATTACGAGCTTGACCGTTTTGTGTATAGTACATCTCATGATTTACGTGCTCCCTTGAATTCTATGCTTGGCCTTATTGAAATAGCTAAGGACGATACTACTGAACAATTAATGATGGGACATCTTGAAATGTTAAAGGAAAATGCCGTGAAATTAGATAACTTCATTTGCGACATCCTTGATTACTCAAGAAACTCACGTATGGAAATTGATAAACAAAATATCAATTTTAAAGAGCTTCTTAACGAGGTAACTCAAAATTTGAAATTCATGGGAGATACTAGTAGAAGAGTCGATTTTGAAGTTGATATTATTGGTAATGCTACTGTCTACTCAGATAAAAATCGTCTTACTACTATTCTAAATAATCTTATTTCAAATTCTATCCGCTATCAAAATTTTCAGGTTCCAAATCCATTTGTCAACATCAAAATTGATATTTCTAATATTGAAACAAATATCATTGTTAAGGATAATGGCATTGGAATTCATGAAGATTTGCATCCAAAAATATTTGACATGTTTTATCGTGTTTCCAGAGAATCGGTTGGTTCAGGATTAGGACTTTATATTGTAAAAGAAGCAATATATAAACTCAATGGAGATATAAAAGTTCAATCTAAAATTGGTCATGGAACCACTTTTACTATTAAAATTCCCAACAAGTAAACAACTTAACCTATGGAACAGAAAGCAACACAACCCTCCTTTAAAAAAATCCTTGTAATAGACGATAGTGCTACAGATCGTTATATTGCAAAGCGAATGGCTGAAAAGTATTGCTTTGCTGAGGAAATTGTTTTACAAGAGTTAGCCACTACAGCACTTGAATATTTACTTTCGTTAGAAGGTACACCTCATTTACTTCCGCAATTCATTTTTCTCGATATCAATATGCCTGAAATGAATGGTTTTGAGTTTCTTGAGGAATATGCAAAGTTTTCTGAATCAATCAAGTTAAATTGTATCATAATGATGATTACTTCTTCAACACATCCAGAGGATCTTAAACGAGCAGAAAGTAACCCTTTAGTAATAGGTTTTCTTAATAAACCACTAAGTAAAGAGAAATTTGAAAGTATAAAAGATGAATTTCTATTAAAAAATCATTGAGCATAAGTGGATGAAAATTAAATTTTATTAAGTTAATTAGAAAGTTAGAAAACCTCAAAATGAATAATATTATGAAGAGAAAATGTAATGCATAATGTGTTCAGCTGTATTTTTTTATTAGAAACGGTATGAATTGTGATAAGAAAATTCAGGAAATAAGAGGGGTGTTTGTAAACTATTTGGAAAAAAATGATTTCATTTTTGCTTCTAAACAATTCATTTACTGCTCAAGTAAACAAATTTCAAAAGTAGTTTTGCCATTTTCATTTCGGTGTGTGATGTAGCCACCATGTGCCTCAATGATACTTTTGGATAATGTTAAACCAATTCCGGCGCCTTCAATTCGGGTGGTAAAAAAAGGGAGAAAGACTTTGTGTTCGATCTCTTTTTCGATTCCATTTCCGGTATCGGTAATTTTAATGAAGGTTCTGTTTTCTTTAACTTCCGCCGAAATCGATACTGTCTTTTCTGTGGCATCTTTTAAGGCGTAAATACAGTTCGTCAAAAGATTAATAAATACCTGTTCGATTTGCTGAGAATCGATCGTAATCCAGTATTTGGAAGTAATGGTGTTGACAACTTCAATGGTTGCCTCCCTAAACAGGGGAGCCATAATTTGAAGGCAATTGTGCATTAGAAATTGCAAGTCGGTTTTCTCTTTTTTGGGGCTTGGCAGCATGGCTAGTTTTCGATACCCTTCGACAAACTTTTGTAAATGATCACTTCGTCTCAGCATGGTTTCGACACTAGTTTTGACATCTTCCAAATCTTCAGCCGACATAGTATCCTGATCCACCAGATCTTGTAAATTCTGACAGATAGAGCGAATTGGTGTGATCGAATTTAAGAGTTCATGCGAAATCACTTTCATTAGATTCACCCAGGCATCTTTCTCTTTTTTCTCTACGACATTCTGAATCGAATCGAGTAAAACGATAAAATATTCTTTCCCGAAAATTTCCGTTCGGGAAGCCTGTAAAACAAAAGTCTGCATGTTTTGCTCTTTTACACGAATTTCTAAGGAAGTTTTGATTTCCTGAAAATCATCTGCTTCAATAATCTCGCATAACGAGGGCAATTGATCTTTAAGGTATTTCCATTTGGACACTTTTGGAACATTGAAATGGGAAGAGAAATAATTGTTCATTAAAAAAATGTCCCATTCTTTTTCTTCCTTTTGCAGAATGACAATTCCGGTTTCAATGTTATTGAGTATGGAACGATAGACAATGTCTTTGGAAATCTGTTCGTTTTGTTTGTTTTTAAGTGTATCGTATAAGAGAAATAATTCGTGGTAGTTTTTATTGTAGTTATGTTGCGAAAAGTCTGATCCGAAATCATTTTGTAATATAGAAGAGATTGTTCTGTTATAGAGTAAAACAAAATTCCGAACATAAAAATACATTTCGCGGACGAGCAGAAAGACAACAAAAAGACCAAATATTCCTGTAAAGAGTAATTCTTTCTTAAAAAAGTACAAGGAGATTTCGATCATCGCAACAATCAGTATCAGTCTTAAAAAAAGCAATTTATAGGTTTGGAATGTTTTAAACATATTAGGTAATATTGATGTTGTATTTTTCTAAACGACGGTACAAAGCCCCTCTTGACAAGCCTAATTCTTCGGCTGTTTTACTGATGTTATTATTGTTTTTGAGAAGGGCTTTTTCGACCGCAGCTTTTTCGACAGAAGAAAGCTGAATATCGTCAGGGTTTTCGTCGTACGGGGTTATGATCTCTAAATCTAAATCGGAAGTAGTGATTTTATTGTTTTCACACAAAATGACAGCACGTTCAATTTTATTTTCCATTTCTCTGATATTTCCATTCCACGCGTGTTTTTCAATTTGTTCGAGTACTTTTTTATCAAACTGAATCATACTTCGGTCGTATTTTATAATCATCTTATCGAGCAGGTAATTTGCCAGTGGAATTTTATCTTCGTTGCGTTCTCGTAAAGGGGGCAGGACAATTTCCATTGTATTAATACGATAATACAAATCTTCTCTAAAGTTTTTATCGACAACTTCCAGTTTCAGATTGAGATTGGTTGCTGTGATGATACGGACATTTAAGGGGCGTGCTTTGGTTTCTCCAAGCCTTGTCACCGTTTTTGTTTGAATAACCTGCAGTAATTTGGACTGTAAATGTAAAGGTACATTTCCAATTTCATCTAAAAATATAGTCCCGTTTTGTGCCATTTCAAAACGTCCGGGTGTATCTGTTTTGGCATCAGTAAAAGCACCTTTGGCATAACCAAACAGTTCGCTTTCGAAAATATTAGAGTTTAAGGCTCCCAAATCTACCGCTATAAAAGGATTGTTTTTCCTTTCGGACTGTCTGAATATATGATGCGCTAAAACAAATTTACCGGTTCCGTTTTCGCCTAATATCAGAACGTTGGCGTCGGTTTTCGCTACTTTGTCAGCTAGGGAATAGGCCTTTTTGATAATTTCGGAAGTACCAATAAAAAAATCATTTTCGATTTCGACATTCCTGGTTTTTTTTTGCTCCTTTCGGGATTTGTCAACAGCCTGTTTGACAGATTCAAGCAGTTTTTTATTTTCCCATGGTTTTAAGATATAATCAAAAGCACCAGATTTTAAGCCTTCAACTGCGGTTTCGACTTTGCCAAAAGCAGTCATTAAAATCACAACGGTTTTTGGCGAAAGCGTTTTAATTTCCTTCAATAAATACAAACCTTCTTTTCCGTCTTCAAAACCTATTCTGTAATTCATATCAAGTAAGACTACATCAATGCTGTTTTTTGCCAATAATTCGACAATTTTTTTCGGATTATTGAGCGTATAAATGTCTTCAAAATACTTTTTAAGGAACACTTTCGACGCAAAAAGGATGTCTTCCTGATCGTCTATGATTAATATTGCAGCATTTGTCTTTTTCATTTTTGTTCGGTTTTGGACGAAAGCTGTCCATTATTGGACACTTTTGAATTCTTTTAAATAATAAAAAATTTAAAATTAGGTAGTTACAAATTTTAAGTTTTTGGCATGAAAATCACATTACCATTAACAAATCATCAAATAGTAGAATCATTATTGCTGGTAAATGTAACAAAAATAGATATTTATAGATTATGTTATCTATTATCTTAATTTAGGATCTGTTTTTTACTTCGGCAATAAAATTCTCAGAGAGAAAAACAAACATCAAAAACAAATTATTATGATCAGGATTAAAGAGCTTTCAAAAATTTTCAGAACCGAAGAAGTAGAGACAAAAGCTTTAAGCGAAATTTCATTAACCATTAACGAAGGCGATTTTGTGTCGATCATGGGACCATCTGGAAGCGGAAAATCAACTTTGTTGAACATCATCGGATTACTGGATAGCGCTTCGGGTGGGAGTTATGAATTGTTAGGACAGGAAATGATTGGGCTGAAAGAGAAATTTAAATCGAAAGCCAGAAAAGAAAATATTGGATTCATTTTTCAGAATTTTAATTTAATTGATGAATTATCGGTTTTTGATAATATAGAATTGCCGCTCATTTACAATAATGTTTCTTCATCAGAGCGAAAGAAAAAAGTGCAGGAAATTGCCACTATATTAGGCATTTCACATCGTTTGAAACATTATCCGCAACAACTTTCGGGAGGACAGCAGCAGCGTGTGGCTGTTGCAAGAGCGCTAATTAATGACCCTAAAATTATTCTTGCCGATGAACCTACAGGAAATTTGGACAGTAAAAATGGTAATGAAGTAATGGAGTTATTAACAGATCTCCATGCCAGCGGTGCCACAATTTTAATGGTGACACATTCGGATTATGATGCTTCGTTTTCGCAAAAAACAATTGTTATGAAAGACGGAATGATTCTTTCTGAGAAAATGAACCATAGAAATGTAGATGTTTTAGTAAACAATTCAATCAACTAAATCATGCTAAAGAACTGGATCAACATATTTATTTATCACATCAAAAACAACAAGCTTTTTACAGCTTTGAATGTTTTAGGGTTGAGTATTGGAATTGCGGGATTAATTTTTGCGATTTTGTATTGGAACGATGAACAATCGTACGATCAGTGGAATCCTAATAAAGACAAGATTTTTTTAGTAGCCAATAAAATGAATCCTACGACCTACTGGTCTTCAAGTTCGGCAGCGGTAGGGTCGGCGATACAGACTGTAAGTCCTGAGATAGAATCTTTTTGTTATTTAAGTGGAGACTATGATGATGATATACTTTATTTTAATGGTAAAAAAGTGCAGTCAGACAGGATTACCATAGCTCAAAAAAACTTTTTTGAATATTTTCCTTTTGAGTTTACAGAAGGCAGTCAAAAAGGGGCATTACCGGATGTAAACAGTATCTGCTTGTCAGAAGATTTGGCTTTTAAACTTTTTGGAAACGAAACTGCTTTGGGGAAAAAAGTTGTTTTGCGAAAAAAAGCCTTAATTGTGAGAGGCGTTTATAAATTGGATCAAAAATCGGCTTATAATCCTGCCTGTGTGGTTAATTTTATGGAGGAACGAGTTAAGGCAAACATTCAGTTTTGGGGAAATTTTCAGTATGTTTTATTACTGAAACTGAAAAATCCGGAGAATCAAAAACAAGTAACGAATAATCTGGAAAAGTTGTATTTGGAAAACCTGACGTTTCGTTTCGCCAAAGAACAGGGGATTAGTCCTAAGGAATTTATTCGTAAATATGGTGAAGTAAAACCAGTTTTAGAACCCTTATCGTCAGTACGGCTGCATACAAAAACCGGAGGCTTGACAGAAGGGAAAGGTAATTTTCAGTTTTTGCTTACTATGGTAGGATTGTCAATTTTAATTCTGCTGTTGTCTATCGTAAATTACGTTAATTCCGCTACGGCAAATGCGGTGAAGAGAGCTAAGGAGGTTGGGGTTCGAAAAATTATCGGGGCTTCAAAGTATGTTATAATTCAGCAGTTTGTTTTTGAAACAGCTATAATCTCGTTATTCTCAATTCTGATATCATTGGTTATTGTCGAGATTTCGTTACCGTATTACAATGCCTTTTTAGAAAAATCGCTCGTTTTGCAAAGCGGTCAGTTCTACCTGCAGCTGGTGGTAATATTTTTTATCACGGTTGTGCTTGCAGGTATACTTCCGGCGGTTTATGTTTCTAATTTTGAACCGTTAAAGGTGTTGAAAGGAAATTTTGGACGAAGTAAAAACGGGATCTGGCTTAGAAACGGAATGCTGATCTTTCAATTTGGGATAGCCGCTTTTTTCATTATTGGTTCGTACATTGTTTATCAGCAGATAGAACATATGAATTCGAAGGATCTGGGTTTTAGTGGAAAACAAGTGTTGAACATTTCCTATAAGAATATCTATGGTGAAAATATTACTAATAAAGACCGACTGGACCGATACAATACCATCAGAAATCAATTACTGCATATAAAAGGAGTCAAAGAAGTTTCGGGAGGCGGTTTTATTTTGGGAAATGGTCCGAAATCGGTTATATCGTATCATTATAAAGATAAAAATGTAGACGGAAACAACATACCAATAGATTTTGGATTGTTGGAAATGCTGAAAATAAAAATGGTCAAAGGGCGTTATCTGAATCCAAAACTTGCTCAGGATACGGTCAATAGTATGTTGATCAACGAGACTGCATTAAAGTTACTAAACGAAAAAGATCCGATAGGTAAAAAACTAAACTGGAATGGCCAACAAGTAATAATTGCAGGGGTGGTAAAAGATTTTAATCTGATGAATCCCGGTGAAGCTATTCCTCCCATGTCGTTTTTACATTTTAAAACAGTACCCTGGTTTACAGAGCTTTTGAATAATATTTATATTACTGTCGACCCCAAAACAATGCAGCAAACTTTGGTAGACATTGAAAAGATGTGGACCAAAAAAGTGGATACAGAATACCCGTTTTCTTATGATTTTGTCGATAAAGAATATAAAAGATCGTACAGTAATTACGTAAAGCAAAAAAATCTGTTCTCTTTGCTAAATATCATCGTTATCATTATTGCACTTTTTGGGTTGTTTGCCCTTGCTTCGTACTCTATTGAACGTCGCATGAAAGAAATCGCGATTCGAAAAACTCTAGGTGCTGAAACTAATGTTTTGCTAAAAGAACTTTGTAAACAGTATGTAGTCTTCAGTGTCATCGGGTTTTTAATTGCGCTGGTTCCGGCTTATTACTTACTCAACAAATGGTTAGAGAATTTTGCCTACAGAATTACAATTTCCATTTATCCCTTTGTAATTGGATTTACTGCTTTATTGACATTAACATTAGTAGTGGTACTTACAAGAGCATATCAGGCAACCAAGATAGATGTTTTGAAATACTTAAAATACGAGTAACATGCTAAAAAACTGGACCAACCTATTTATTTATCAGATCAAAAACAATAAGTTTTTTACAGCTTTGAATGTTTTGGGTTTAAGTATTGGAATTGCAGGATTAATTTTTGCCATTTTGTATTGGAATGATGAACATTCTTATGACGAGTGGAATCCTGAAAAAGATAAAATTTACGCAGTACTGAACAATATAGGAGGGGGTAATGTTTGGGCTGTAAATTCGCCTATTCCGGGACCTCTTTTAAAAAGAATGAGCCCGGCTTTAGAAAGTTATTGTTATTTCACAAACAATTATGCCCGAGAAACGATACAGTACAACGGCAAAATTGAAGTAATAGACAAAATTTTCTCAGGGCAGGGGAATTTCTTTTCTTTTTTTCCTTTTGAATTTATTCACGGCAGCGGAAAAAGCGCACTTCATGATCGCAACAGTATTGCTTTTTCTGAAAAGACAGCTTCGCGCTTGTTTCAGAATGAAAATCCAATAGGAAAACAGGTTAAGTATGCCGACAAAATTTTTATCGTTCGGGGCGTCTACCGATTGTCTAAAAAAGCTTCGATAATGCCCAATGTAGTGACTTCCAACATTGAATACGAAATAGCTAAAAACAGAGAAAGCTGGGGGCTGCGCTACGGATTAATGTTGAAGTTAAAAAAGCAAAGTGATACGACAGCAGTACTCAAAAACCTGAATACAATCTATATCGAAAAGAAGGTTAAAAAACAGGCAAAAGTGGAAGGAATCACTTATGAAGGTTATTTGAAGAAGTATGGAGAGGTGGAAAAAGCCAAGTTGCTTCCGTTTTCGGGAGCGAGATTGTATCAAGGAAATACTCCTTTTCCGGAAGGAATTACCAATCTGCGGTTTTTAAAAATTTTAATGGGATTATCAATAGTCATTTTACTGTTGTCCATTGTCAATTATGTTAACCTTGCCACTGCTAATGCTATAAAACGGGCTAAAGAAGTGGGAGTAAGAAAAATAGTTGGCGCTACAAAATTGCAAATTATAACCCAGTTTGTATTTGAAACGACTTTAATTACGCTTTTTTCACTCTTGTTGGCATTGGTAATTGTGGAGCTTTCATTGCCTTTTTACAATTCACTTTTACACAAAGATCTGATTCTTGAAGGCTCTCAGTTTTATTTGCAGCTAATTTTCATTTTTATAATGGTCATTGTAGTTTCAGGAGTTTTACCTGCAATATATGTCTCTAACTTTGAGCCATTGAAGGTTTTAAAAGGGAATTTTTCCCGCAGCAAAAATGGAATCTGGCTTAGAAACGGTATGTTGGTTTTGCAATTTGCTATAGCCACATTTTTTATCATTGGTTCATTTATAGTATACCAGCAGGTTAACTATATGGCTCATAAAGACCTTGGTTTTAAAGGTGCTCAGGTGATGGATATTTCTTTTAAACCTAAGAAAGGAAGAAGCCAATTTGAAAGATACAAAACGATACAGCAGGAACTTTTAAAAATAAAAGGCGTTCAGGCGGTTTCAGCGGGAGTATTTTCTATCGGAAATGATGTTAATTCATGGTCTGGGATGCATTACAAGAACAATAAAGAAGTGATCACACAGCAAATGGCGATTGATTTTGGGATGATGAATGTTTTGGGAATCCGGATAGTTAAAGGCAGGGATTTAAACAACAAAATTGCATCAGACAGTAGTAGTAATGTTTTGTTAAATGAAGCTGCGGCTAAAACATTATTAGAAAAAGATCCTATAAACAAAGAAATTATCTGGGAAGATAGAAAATTGAAAATTGTTGGTGTGGTAAAAGATTTCAATTATTTTGGACTTGAAAACAATATTTCACCCATGATTTTCATGCACATCAAAGCTTTTGACTGGATGGAAAAGGATTTGCTTAATATTTCGGTTAAAATTGCACCCCAAGACATGCCCGAAACAATTGCGGCTATAAATAAGTTCTGGATAACAAAAGTAGATGGAGAATATCCTTTTGAATATAATTTTGTAGACCGAAGTTTTGCCCGAACCTATAAGGTGTATGAAAGCCAAAGCCAATTGTTTTCACTCTTAAACGGAGTTGTGATTCTTATTGCCGTTTTTGGATTATTTGCTTTAGCTTCCTTTTCAATGGAAAGAAGAGTACGGGAAATTGCGATCAGAAAAACACTGGGAGCAGACACGACTGTCTTACTCCAGGAATTATCCAAACAGTACGTGGTGTTTTGTATGATTGGTTTTGCTATCGGAATAATTCCTGCCTATCTTTTATTGCGAAAGTGGCTGGAGGACTTTGCTTTCCGGATCGAGATTCCCTTACTTCCTTTTATAATTGCTTTTGTATTGCTGCTGTTTTTAACATTATCAATTGTACTGGCAAAAGCCTATCAGGTAACAAAAATAGATGTTTTGAAATATTTAAAATATGAATAGACCGTAAAATTAAAACCTTCAAAGTGAGCACATTTTGAAGGTTTTTTTAATTTCAGAAAAATTGAAAAAAAGGATTATCTTTGAGAGAATACGATTCTATTTGCATAAAAACTTTAATAACCGGGATCATTTATGAAGATGTTTTTCCTTAAATCCGTATTGTTTTTTTCCTGTCTGGCCTTATTTTCCTGTGAAAGCAAACGGCAAAATCCGGTTGCCAAAGCATATAAAGCAGGTGTTATTTTATCTTTTGATGATGCCTATGTCGACGAATGGGCGGAGGCCGATCAGGCATTGAAAAAGTACTCCTGGAAAGCCACTTTTAACGTGTGCCGAATTGATTCGATCGGGAAGCCGCAAATCGAAAAACTGCTGCAAATGCAAAAAGACGGACATGAAATTGCCGGACATGGTTACCATCATTACAACGCCGTTAAATTTGTGAAGCAACACGGAATGGATGCCTATATCGAGCAGGAAATTACTCCGATGATTACTTCCATGAAAAGACTCAATTTTAAAGTCACTACATTTGCTTATCCTTATGGAGAACGCTCTGACGCATTGGATAAAGCGTTATCTCCCAAATTTAAAATCATCAGAGGAAGGGCTTTTGGAGGAGAACTTCCGGAAAAACAGGACAGCTATTTTAACAATTCTAAAATTGTATTTGCCTTTGATATCGACAACAGCCACATTCATTTTAGCATCCCGTATCTTCTTGAATTATTAGACTACGCAAAAAAACACAATAAAATTCTGCTTTTATGTGGGCATAAACCGGTGCGAAATGTGACAGAAAACTATCAGACCAAAATAGAAACGCTGGAGTTCATTTGCAGGTACATGAAGTTAAACGATCTTAAATTCTATACCTTATCCGATTTAGACCCTTTGCTTGAAGAAAAATAAACTCTTTATTTTTGAGTCGAAATTAACCTTCGGATCAAACGATTTCGTAAATAATCTGACGTATTTTTCTAAAAATAGTATCTTTGCAGCAAGAAAATTGTAGTGATAAGTAATGATTAAATTGTAGAACAAGTTCTACAGACTGTTAGAGAATGTTCTACAGTCGGTTTAATCCCTGCATGCTATTTTTGCTTCTTATTAAGAAAATAGAAACAAGTATATATTTAAAAAATAGAATAAAAGTATGTTTGTCGTATCAAACCTATTTGTTCTATTAAAAAGATCCCCCAAATCTCTTTTAAATATCTGTTGTGTTATGGTTAATATTGATAGACAAGTGTTGTGGCTTTGCTTTTTTTTAGGCAAAAAAACTGTATCTTAGAGGAATAACAGCTGTCATTGGTATTAAAATTGAATTAGTGTTTACTAATTTTTGCTATAGAACAATATTTATTCAAAATGTAGTACATCATTCAGGATGTTCTTTCGATACCTAATTAAAAAAATTGCACGAGTTATTGATTTGATTCTTTGACTCTTTATTTTATTTATCATTTTAAAATATAAATTTTGATTAGAAAACATTCCTTAAATAGTACATTTAGTTTTTTGAAACTAAAGTTCAAGCACAGAAAAATAATTCACTACACTTTAATAGCCTGTGTCATCCTTTTACAGATAATTGCAATAATTATTTGGTACAACGAATCGTCTAATGAATCGGAAATGTCGAAGACGCTTAGTTCGATGGATTCATTAAATAAAATAACACATTTTACAAGCAGTATAAACAACTCATTTGTTGATTCTCAAAAAAGTTTTAGTAACTATACCAGTTACAAAGACAAAGAATCACTTGATAAATACACCGCTTCTTTACACGAGATAAGCCGTTTGATTGACAGTTTGAGTCTAATTACAAAGGACAACAAGGAGTTCATGAAGATTCTGAAGGAAAAGAATCAGTCTGAAGAATCAGTAGAGTCTTTAAAAACTAGTATCGATTCGATTATTGAATCGCAGATTAATCCGGATAAGACTACTTTGACTCAGCCTTTTAAACTAAATAAGTTCGCATACAAAAAAATATTAGACAGTATTAAAACTGATTCTTATATAAAAGTAGACAGTGTGTCTAAAAAAGGATTATTTTCAAGATTGGGTGCTGCTTTGGCGGGAAAAGTAGATGTGCAAAAAGAGCAGTTGAAAATCACCGTTACCATGAAATATGACAATAAAGTGGTAAGCGGAAGTATCGAAGAACAATTTGCGAACTTGTTTAATACTACTAACAAATATTACGAAGACCAGTTCAAGAATTTAAGAAAATCATTTGCGAATTTAAAAGATCAGGATGCTAAACTAAAGCAGTTAAATAATGAACTGCTAAATTTAGAGGCAGCAATTATGCCTAACTATAACAATTCGTTGAAAGCACTTCAGGACAATACTCAAAAGCAGTTACAGAAGCAGTACGATTCGAATAAAATAGTGAGAAGCTACACCATTGCAATTTTGATTCTGTTAATGTTTATAGTATCACTTGTACTTTTCGGCTTTACAAGACTGGCTTTTCAGTATGAAAAAAGACTCACAACAGCTCAGATGCAGATTCGTGAAAGCTTGAATTTTAAGAATAGAATTATGGGTATGATCAGTCATGAAATCAGATCTCCTTTAAGCATTATTTCTATTTATAGTAAAATGATAAGCTCCTCTATAAAAGATCCGGAAATAAAAGACACTTTTAAATCGATTCAGTTTACTACTAATTCATTGCTTCTTCTGGCCAATCAGATCTTGGAGTATTCTAAAGATGGAAATTACGCACCTAAACTAAACAAGAAGCAATTTTATCTTAAGGAGGAGGTACATCAGATTGTTAATTCCATGACCTCATTGGTAGAAAGTAAAGGGAATAGAATAGAAGTTAATTCTAATCTGATTTCAAACCTTGAAGTCAATTCGGATGCTGCAAAAATTCATCAGCTTTTTTATAATATTATTGGTAACGCAAATAAGTTTACAGAGAACGGACTTATAAAGATTATGATGGATCTTGAAAAGACTTCTGATAAGATCGTGAATTTAAAAATTGAAATTCAGGACAGCGGAATTGGTATTGCCAAAAATGATCTGAAAAATATATTTGAACTTTATTACCAGGGAACCGTTTCAGGTAAAGTAAACGATCTTGGAGTAGGTTTAGGGCTTAATTTATGTAAAGAAATAGTAGAATTGTTTGATGGAAAAATAGATGTTCAGAGCGAGGAAGGCAAAGGGACTAAAATAATTTTTAATCTCCTTATAAGCTTAGTTTAAAATAAGACCAAATTAATTATGTTAAAGTGGTAATTAGTTACAGAAAAGCGCTGAAATAACCCTAAATTAGGTAAATGAAAATGAAATCACCATCCAACAACTATAGCTTTCTAGTGGCCGATGACCATAGTGTGGTTCGGCAAGGCGTTTCTTTGATGATAAAAGAATTATTTTCAAATGCTTTGATTCATAAAGCAGGAAATTTTAAAGACACACTTAATCTTTTAAAAGAAGAATATATTGATTTATTGATATTAGATGTGAACTTTCCTGACGGAAACAGCATCAATATTATAGCAGAAATAAAAGCAATCCAGCCGGAAGTTAAAATATTAATTTTCTCAGCTTATGATGAGAATATCTACGCAATGCGGTATTTGAATGCAGGAGCTTCAGGGTATCTGAATAAAGAAACTTCTGAGGAAGAAATGAAAAATGCGATCAGTTCAATGATCTCTTCCGGAAAATATATTACGCAGAATGTAAAAGACAGGATTCTGGATTCGTATATTTCAAAAAAGCCGACAAACCCATTGGATGTATTGTCCAACAGAGAAATCGAAGTGGCACAGCTTTTAATTAAAGGTTACGGCAATCTGGAAATAATTGAACATTTAAACATCAAAAAAACAACGGTAAGCACTTATAAAAACAGGATTTTTGAAAAACTGGAAATCGATAATCTGGCCGATTTGATCAAGTTTTTTCAGTTGTATTCTGATTAACAAATTTATACGGCAAAAAAGAATAACAGATCAGAAACAATGTATTACCTACATATTTAAAAACAGGAACTTTTGGGTTCCTGTTTTTTTTATAAAAAGCTTTTATTTTTAGGTGTATTTTCTGTAGAAATAATTCTACAACAGGACGTTCGATGTTCTATAAAGTATTGATTTTATTGAATGTATTTTTGTTGTGTCAGGAAGACGCGGTTGCTGGAAGTTTATAAAAAGGATGGATTTGTAGTAGAATGGGTTATTTTTTTTCAGCATCTAGCTTCCTGTATTAAAAGAAATTTTTTTGTTGTTACGGACGGCTCTTTTGTTTGTGTTTTTGGGTTTATACAAGTCAGGTCATTTTTTTTTTGGGATATGGCCGTCTGATCAACAAATATTACTTTTTAAGTCTACAACAAATTTAGAGTTAGAGAAAACTACAGTTAACAGAAAGAGAATGTAAAAAAAGCAAGACTATGGAATTCGACTTTTACAATACAAAGAAAAAAGCAAATGTAAGTATTTTTAAATCTAAAGCATTTGATGAGATTCAGGATGCTCTTTTCGTGTTTACGATTTCGGCAGATAACGATTATGAGATGCCATTTATAAATGATGCAACTTATGAGATGTTTGAAGTTTTATCAAGTAAGATGTTTACCAATACAGTGCTTTCCATTTACAACCGAATTCATACGGAAGATAAAAAACTAGTGAAGGACTCTTTATTTGATGCTATCAAAAAAAGAAGAAAATGGAGTGTTGTGTTCAGAGCAGAATTGCCTTTGAACGGATTGAGCTGGTTTAAGGTCACCTCAAAAAGACAAGTTAATAAAGATGGAAGTGTAGAATTTTATGGTCGGATAACAGATATTACCGAGCTAAAAGAACAGGAGTTAAAACTTAAAAGGACAGAAGAGCGTTTTAAGTTTATGCTGGAGAGTTCAAATGCAGGTATTTGGGATTGGGATTTAGTGGCTAACAGAGTTTACTATTCGCCACAATCTTTGAAGGTATTAGAATTGAAAGCTTCAGATATTTCAAATACTCGTGACGGCTGGAATAAAATAGTACATCCGGATGATTTTGAAGGATACTTAAGCGTACTGCAGAATCATTTGGATAACATAACTTCTTCTTACGAAAATTTTCAGCGTGTGCTGACTTCAAAAAAAGAATATAAATGGGTTCTTAGTAAGGGAATGGTGGTAGAACGTGATACTGCCGGTAAAGCTCTAAAAGTAATAGGAACGCACAGTGATGTTTCTTTTCAAAAAGAAAAAGAGTTAGAGCTAGAGAGAGAAATGGAAGTGTATAAAGAGGAAAATAATAGATTATTGAATTTTTCTCATATCGTATCACATAACCTAAACTCGCACGCAGGTAATTTTAAAGTTCTTCTGGACTTGATCGATTCAGAGGAAGGTTTTGATGAAAAAATCGAAACCATAAAATACCTGCGTGCGGTTTCCGGAGATCTTAGTAAAACCATTGAAGATTTGTCCCAAATAGTAAATATTCAAAACAATTCCGAAATTAATATCGAATCTCTCAATGTAAACAACTACCTCAATAGAGTACTCAATATTGTTAATGCCTATAGTGACAGAAGCAATATGACGGTAATCAATAACGTTTCCCCCGAAGCAGTTGTTCGTTTTAATCCGGCATATCTTGAAAGTGTATTGCAAAACCTGAGTACGAATGCTATAAAGTATGCAGATCCTAAGAGACCACTGGTCGTTGAATTTAATTTTTTTACCGAAAACGGAAAAAAAATTCTGACGGTAAAAGACAATGGTTTAGGGATTGATCTGGAGAAACACGGAGATTTAATTTTCGGAATGTATAAAACATTTCATAAACACGAGAATGCAAACGGTTTGGGCTTGTACATTACAAAGAACCAGATTGAGTCTATGAAGGGAAAGATTACAGTTGAAAGTCAGGTGGGAAAAGGAACCACATTTAAAATCCTTTTTAAGGACTAAAGATGCTGCTCTTAGCATTATGAATAGAAGTATCAGCGTACATAAATAATTAATTTAAGAATGGAAAAGTTTATAGTAAACAAAAGAGCTAATGGAGAATTTCAATTTGATTTTGTGAATAAAAATGGCGAAATTATTTTGAGCAGTGGAGCATATACCCGAAAATTTATGTGCATGAAAGGAATCGAATCAGTAAAAGCTAATTCACAGGACAACACAAAATTCTTCCGAAAAACAAATTCAAAAGATGAAAGATACTTTAATCTTAAAGCTTTTAACGGAAAGATTATCGGAACAAGTAAAATGTTTAAAGATAGAGATTCCCGTGATGAGGAGATCCTTGAGTTTAGAAAAAATGCACCGGATGCTAAAATAGAAGATCATTCTAATGCTGTATTGGAAAGCGTTGCATAGTCAAAGAATTAAATCAAAACTGTGAATGCAGTTCGGTTATATTTTAATAAAACAATAAACTTTGCCGTTTCCGGATTGTAATAACGGAGCCGTTTTTTAGATAATTTAATTGGTATTTACACACCTAAGACCGCTGTTTGCGGTCTTTTTTGTTTGTAGTAAATTTACCAGCTCTGAAAGAGCTTTGGCAATTAGAATAGTGCGTAGCACTATGAATAAGGGTGGTAATTGTTTAAGCCCTGTAAGGGCGAAAGCCAAACCCCCACAAAAAAAGTGGTCCTATGTGCTGGAATGTTTTCTATTTATAATAAAGCTTCAGAAAATTGAAGCATTGATATCGTTGATAGACGGAAGAATTTTGATCAATACATAACTTTTATATTGATCAATTATTTGTAAAAAAGAACACTAATATTTTACAAATAGTAAAAAAATGACTTTTCAAAAAAATTAATCTTAATCAGGACTTAACTTCAGCCTGATGAAGTACTTTTTATGATACTTCCTTTTAATTACTGCACTTAAAGACCTAAATACAATAATAGTGTACCGATAATCAAACCATTATAGAGCATTTTTTTTACAAATACTTAACAAATCAGGCTGCTGAATTTTCTTTTCTTTAACAATTAGATAATTTTCAATTATTTACTATTTATAAAATTCATTGTTTATTTGCTTGTATAAATTTAATATTTGTAAACAAATTAACCATGAAAACAATTTACAAGGCAATTTTAATTTTTTCGGTTGCACTTTTTACTCAAAACATGACCGCCCAAAAGGCAACCATTAGCGGAACAATTACCGACGCGCAATCCCCACTTCCGGGAGCGACCATTGTATTGTCTAATAATCAAAAAGCTACGACCGATTTTAGTGGTTATTTTACAATTCAGGATGTGGGATCGGGCAGTTTTGAATTGGAGATCTCCTATATCGGATATGAAGTAAAGAATATAAAAATTGATATTAAAGAGAATCAACAGTTAAAGTTAGGAATCATTCAACTGCAAACCAATTCCAAAGAACTGAATGAAGTTGTGGTGAGCGGAATGACTCAAAGAAATAGTGAAGCCAGAGCGCTGAACATGCAAAAAAAATCGATGAGTATTGTAAACGTAATTGCAGCCGACGGAATTGGAAAACTGCCGGATCGTAATGCTGCCGAAACCGTACAGCGTATGCCAGGAGTTTCTATAGAACGTGATCAGGGTGAAGGACGTTTTGTGTCGGTGAGAGGATTACCTCCTTTTTGGTCGTCGACTACTATCAATGGAAATCGAATTCCAACCGCCGAAGAAGAAACAACTTCGAGAGCGACAGCATTTGATTTTTTTCCTTCAGATCTTATTGCGTATGTTGAAGCTACCAAAGCACTTACACCGGATATGGACGGTGATGCGATTGGGGGAAGCGTAAATTTTACTACACAAACCGCTCCAACCAAACGAACTATTAAAGCCAGTGTTTTTAGCGGTTACAACCAAAAATCGGATAAAGGAATTTATAGCGGATCGCTTACCATTGGCGAGAAAAGTAAAAACGGAAAGTTTGGATATATTATCAATGGTACATACTGGGACAGAAACTGGGCAACCGATAATTATGAGGCGAGAAGACAAGGAGATCAGGGAGTTTACAGATTAGAACTGAGAGACTATACCGGAATTAGAAAAACCACGGGTTTAAATGGTGCAATGGAATTCAATCCATCATCGAGAGATAAAATTTTCCTAAAGGCTACTTATGGCGGACTTACGGATGAAGAAACACATTACAAACATCGTATTAGATTTGATAAATTCAATGGGGCAACAAATGCGCTGACTGTTGAGCAACAAGACATCCATAACCAGTTAATGACACAGTTTATAGGTATTGATTTGGGAGGGAAACATCAATTAGCAAATGGAAATTTAGATTGGAGCGTGGCATCTTACCGAAACAGATTCAAGTACGGAAACATTCCAAATGCAGAAGACAACAGTTACTTTTTAATTCAGTTCAATCAAACCGGAGTAGGTGTTAAGCCGGAGTATTTAAATACAGTGCCGCTTGCCAATGGTGGGGCAGGAGGTCCAAGAGCTTACTGGGCTGCAGATGGAGGAAAGCTCGACCCGAACAATCCAAAATCTATATTTGATTTTTATTCAGATCCAAATTTTAAAACAGATCCGACAAAAATGAAGTTTTCTACTTTAGAACTTTACAAAATAAATATAGTAGAAAGAGACAACATTATTGCGGCTGTAAATTACGAGCACAATTTTAATGAAAATCTTAAAATGAAGTTCGGTGCAAAATTAACGGACAAGGATCGTATTGCTACTTTCAGAGACGAATACTACAGCTGGACGGGTTCGCCTACGCCTTATTTGTCTAACTATGCTCCTGATTTAATCAACCAGCCTGGTGGTACAGATTATATGAGAAAAGAAACCGGTACTTTGATCGGAAACAGCTTTGGTCCGGTTTTATCTCCGGACGGAATGACAAAATTATTCAATACCTCGAAAGCAAATTTGGTTTTAAACCCAGCAGATTCTCAGATTCCTGAATTAGGAAAAGGATTGGGAAGAAACTTTAATGTAGGCGAAACGACCTCTTCTGTTTATGCTATGTCAACCTATAATGTATCTGATAAATGGACCATTTTAGGAGGATTGAGAGTAACCAATACTATAACACAGGTAACCGGTAAAACTGTTGAGAATAATGTGGTTGTCGATGCCGAAAATACGAAAACCTATACATCGGTACTTCCAATGTTACATGTAAAATATACTCCGATTGAGAATTTAAACCTTCGTTTTGCTACTACCAGAACATTTGCAAGACCCAATTTTGGAGACATTTCACCAGCCGGTTCACTGAACACGATTGATGGGGAGTATGCAGGAGGAAACCCAAATTTAAATCCAACCTATTCCTGGAACTTTGATTTGCTAGGAGAATACTTCCTGGATGAGGTGGGAATCATCAATGCAGGTGTATTTTACAAGTCGATTACGGATCCAATTTTTGATGACACTTACCAGGGAACGATCAACGGAATTCCAGACATAGAAATCAGTTCGCCTGCTAATGGTGGAAATGCATGGATAGGCGGAGTTGAATTTGGAATTACCAAGAGATTTAGCTTCTTGCCAGGCTTCCTTAAGTATTTTGGAACTCAGATCAATGCAACACTTATGAATTCTGAAATGACTTTGGGGCAGAACGTTAATAATCCTAACGGAAGAAAAGTGTCTACTCCTTACCAGGCCAAAGAACTTTACAACCTGCAATTGTTCTATGAAAGTGGTAAATTGAATGTGAGAGCAGCCTTTAATCATAAAGGAGCTTATGCCACAAGTTTTGATGCCAATGCTAAAAATACAGACATGAATGATATTTATTACGGTAAATACAACTCACTTGATTTTTCTGCTTCGTATAAAATTGGAGATCATTTTACCATTTTCAGTGATGTAAATAATGTATTGAATGAACCTTTAATGTATCATTTTGGAGAAACACCAAATCGTCCAAAACAGGTAGAATATTATGGGATGAAGTTTAATCTTGGTTTAAAATATAATTTATAGACAACTATAAGTTAACCCGTTGGATGTTGGTAGATTTTATTTTTACAGTTTATTTTTTTTCAATCTACTGCAAACAACGGGTTTTTAAAAACAACAATAAACGCTTCCTATTTACAAGACAATTATCACGCTAAATTTCAAGAACTAATGTCTAAAAAAGCATCTAATTTCAGGTTCATACTCAAAACATCTATAGCGGCATTTGGTACCTATTTTTGTATGTATGCTTTCAGAAAACCTTTCACGGTAGCTACATTCGATCAGCTTTCTTTTTGGGGAATAGATTATAAAATTCTCTTGATTTTGGCACAGGTTTTAGGATATACATTTTCTAAGTTTTTAGGAATCAAGATTATATCTGAACTGAAATCAGCCAGGAGAATTTTATACCTAATCAGTTTTATTGTTATTTCCGAACTGGCTTTACTGGGCTTTGCTTTGGTACCGGCACCCTACAACATCTTGTTTTTATTCATTAACGGATTACCTCTCGGAATGATTTGGGGAATTGTTTTCTCTTATATCGAAGGCCGGAAAACAACGGAATTATTAGGGGTCATTTTATGTTCGAGTTTTATCGTTTCCTCCGGAGCTGCAAAATCTGTGGGAATCTTTGTTTTGAAGGTTTTGGGATGCAATGAGTTTTGGATGCCTTTTGTTTCGGGGTTAATTTTTATTGTTCCGTTAATAGCATTTTCATTGTTTTTGGAAAAAATCCCAAATCCGGATAGCGAGGATTTAGCCTTGCGATCTAAGCGTAAACCATTGGGTAAAAAAGAACGCGGTTCGTTGTTCCGACAATTTGCTTTTCCGCTCACAACACTTATTGTCTTTTATGCTATGCTAACGGCCATGCGTGAGTTCAGAGATAATTTTGCGCGAGAATTATGGGATTGCTTAGGATACAAAGAAAGTATTTCAATTTATATGTACTCAGAAATTCCCATTGCCATATCAGTTTTGGTTATTTTAGGGGTTTTAGGAAGCATGAAAAACAATTATAAAGCTTTCCGCAATTATCATCTGGTATTGTTTGTAGGATCAGTACTTATAGGAATCACAACTTTCCTGTTTCAAAAACATCTGATGTCGGCACTTCCGTGGATGATCATTTCAGGATTTGGAATGTATGTTTGTTATATTCCGTTTAACGGTTTATTTTTTGACCGAATGATAGCCACTTATAAAATAGATGGGAATACCGGGTTTTTAATTTACATCGCCGATGCCTTTGGTTATTTAGGGAGTGTTTTGGTATTGTTTTTCAAAAATTTCGGAGACAAGAATATTTCTTTATTAAGCTTTTTTACCACCTGTATTTACCTACTTTCTTTTGTAGGGATCATAACGACTATAATGTCTTTTAATTATTTTAAAAGGAAGTTCAGAAAGACTGCTAAAATTCATGCAGCTGTGAGTTATGAGTTATGAGCTGTGAGCTGTGAAATGTGAGAAGCGGATGAAACCTGAAACCTGAAACCTGAAATAACAAACCATAAACCAATAAATAATTAAACAGTAAAAACAAATAAAAACACAAACACAAACATGAAAGAGAAGTATGATTTAGTAATTGTTGGATCCGGAGTTTTAGGAACATTTCACGCCTATCACGCCCTGAGAAACGGAATGTCGGTTGCCATTCTGGAAAAAAACAGCAAACCTGAAGGAGCGACCGTTAGAAATTTTGGACAGGTTGTACCGTCCGGGATGGATCGAAAGTGGCAAAATTTCGGAAAAGAAAGTTTAAATATCTATAAAGACATTCAATCACAGTTTGATATTAATCTGCGTCAAAATGGAACTATTTATGTAGCGTCAAACGAAGAAGAAATGCAGTTGATAGAAGAGTTACATCAAATTAATATTTCGAATGATTATGAATCTAATTTGCTGACAAAAGAACAATGTCTGACCAAATACAATGGATTACGTGCTGATTATTGTACTGGAGGATTATTTTTTCCTCAGGAAGTTACCGTTGAACCTTCTACAATGATTCATAAATTGCACCAGTTCATGACAACCAGTCTGGGCCTTGATTTATTTATGAATACTACCGTAGTACGAACGGAAGACAGAAATGATGGGGCAGTAGCCATAACCGCCACCGGCCTAGAATACAAAGCTTCAAAAATCATTATTTGCAACGGAAGTGATTTCAAAATACTCTATCCTGAGATTTACAACAACAGCGATCTGATTGTTTCTAAACTTCAGATGCTGCAAACCAAACCTCAGAAAAACTATAAACTCGACGGTTCTATCCTAACCGGATTGACCATCAGAAGATATGAATCCTTTGAAGAATGTAAATCGTATCAGGCAATCAAAGCAAAAGAAAATCCGGATAGTTTTGAGAAAAAATATGGTATTCACATCCTGTTCAAACAAGCCCTTGACGGCTCGGTAATTTTAGGAGACTCGCACGAATATGCTCCCGCAAAAGAAATTGACTCTTTAGGATTTGATCTCAATATGGATATCGACCATTTTATGATTGAAGAAGCCAAAAAGATAATAGATCTTCCAACCTACGAAATCCAAAACAGATGGTTTGGAATGTATTCGCAATGCAAAACTAAAGATATCTTTGAACATACTGTCGATAAGAATATCCACATTATAACGGGAATTGGAGGCAAGGGAATGACGGGCAGCGCAGGATTTGCTAAACACAATATTGCTAAAATTTTTAATGCACCCGTTGAGTGTAATTAAAAAAAAATCATTTAACACATAGAAACATAGATTTTAGATACATAAAGAAAACAAAAAAGAAATATATTTCTTTCACATAGGAGGCTATGTTTGTTTAATGAAGTGAAACACCTTTTTTGTGGGTGCAGAACCTATGTTTCTATGTGTTAAGTGATTTATACCCAACGAGGAATAATATATAAATAAACAAATTCTCAAACATGCAAATTGTATGTCTGCAAAAAATAAATACACACAAAATGAAAATCAATGAAATTGAAATGGTTGTTTTTGATATGGCCGGAACAACAATAAATGAGCAAAACATAGTTTACAAATCGCTGCATAAATCCATCAATAACTTTGGTATTGATGTTTCTCTTGAATTGGTATTGTCTTTAGGGGCAGGAAAAGAAAAACATCAGGCTATCAAGGATATTTTAAAACATATGAACATTACAGATCTGAACAAATCAGATCTAATATTTGACTATTTTAAAGAAGCATTGGACAAAGAATACCTTTCGGCTCAGGTTTTGCCTATAGAAGGTGTCGAAAAGGTTTTGGAAAGTCTTAAAAACGACGGTATAAAAGTGGTCTTAAACACAGGATACAGTAGTCATGTAGCAAATACTTTATTAGAAAAACTAAACTGGAAGGAAGGAAATCAATACGATGCTTTAATCACAGCCGATGATGTAGCCTTGGGACGTCCGTTTCCGGATATGATACACAAAGCCATGCAATTGTTTGCCATTGCAGACGCTTCAAAAGTGCTAAAAGCAGGTGATTCGGCAATCGACATAGAAGAAGGAAAAAATGCCAAATGTGGTTTGACCGTAGGGGTTTTATCTGGCGCACAAACCAGACAACAACTCGAAGAAGCCCAACCAGATTATATATTAGATTCCTTGGCATCACTTTATAGTGTTATTGGTTGAAAAGAGAAAAGATTATAGAGTCAAGATTAAAGATTATAGAACAAAGATTAAATATCTGCTAAATCTGCGAGAAGTAATAAACACATCGCTCTGCGGTTTATTTTGAGCAAATACACTACACATTAAACAATTCGCTAATTAGTTAAAACAATATCCCTGCAGGAAAAGTTTCAAACAAGTAAATAAATAGTAACCATAAAACAATTCAACCCAATGAAAAAGATTTTTAGATTAAGTTACATTACAATTCTTGCAAGTGTGCTTTTAGTCACTTCCTGTACCAATGATTCAGCGTTTAAGGATAACGAACAAGCCGTTGATGCTAAAACAAGTTCTAAAACAGGCAAGTCCGCTTTGAGCGGCGGAACCAGAAAATTACTGATTATTGGAATTGACGGCTGCCGCGGGGATGCTTTAATGGGAGCCAATACACCTAATGTTCATGCTTTATTACCCAATGCTGTCTATAGTCTGGATGCTTTGACCGAAGCACCTACATGGAGTGGAAACGGCTGGTCGACGATGCTTACCGGAGTTACCCATTTGAAACATGGCGTAACGGATAATTCATTCTCGAGTCCGAATTTTACAGCTTATCCGAATTTTTTAAAACGACTTGAGACTTATAATGCGGCTTTAAAAACCATGTCAATCGTGCATTGGGCACCGATCAATACCTATATTGTGGACGGAATTGATGTAGAGAAAACACTCACTACTGACGCGGCTGTTAAAAATGAGGTGGTTGCCGCACTTACAAACGACAACCCGGACGCTTTGTTTCTGCATTTTGATGATGTCGATCATGCCGGACACAGCTACGGATTTTCGCTTAATGTGGCGCAGTACAAAGCGTCAATTGAAACAACTGACGGTTATATAGGAGAAATTTTAGCAGCTTTAAAAAACAGACCCAACTATGTCAATGAAGACTGGCTGGTTGTAGTTGCACCGGATCATGGTGGAATCGTTACAGGTTCTAGCGGATCTCATGGCGGGACTTCATACGAAGAGCGAAATATTTTTACCATTTTCAACAATAAAAATTTCACTTCAACTAAGATCGAAAAGCCAGTAGATCCGACCACAACGATTACCGGTAAATTCGTTAATTTTAATTCAAATAGTGTTTATGCTTCAACAGCCAATGCGCTTTACAATTTCGGAACTTCAAGTTTTACGGTTGAATGCCGAGTAAAAACATCAGGTTACAGCAGTGATCCATCATTGGTTTCGAATAAAAACTGGGTGAGTGGTAAAAACCGTGGATTTGTAATTTGTGCAAATACCGGAGGAAAATGGAAAGTAAATATTGGTGATACCCAGAATCGTATTGATATTTCGGGAGGTACAATCAATGACGGAAAATGGCATCATTTGACATTGGTAGTAGATCGTACCGAAAAATTGGTAAAAACGTATCAGGATGGTGCTTTTGTAGGCCAGGCAGCCATTGGCGCCAGTTTTGGAAGTCTGACTTCAGGCTTGCCTTTCGCTATCGGACAGGACGGAACCCTGACGTATGGCGCAAATGTAAACGGAAATATTGCTGAGGTTCGCGTATGGAACAAAGCCTTAACTGAAGCTTCCATTTTCAATTATACCTGTTCATCTGTTACGGCTTCTCATCCGGATTATTCAAATCTTATCGGATATTGGAAAGGAGATAACGGATCAGGAAACAGTTTCACCGATTCAAGCAGCCAGCAAGTAGGGCTTACTTTTCCAAACACACCTAGTTGGACTACCAGTACTGCTACTTTAAAATGCGGCACTGCGACGGGAGTAGTTCCAAAAATGGTTGATATCGCATATTCTTCTCTGCAATGGTTTGGTGTACCTATCAATAGTGGATGGTCATTAGACGGCCGTTCTTGGCTTCCGGCAGGGAACTAAAAAATTTGTGTTTTTTGTTTTTTAAGGGGTTATCTTCATTTTGAAGGTAGCCTTTTTGATTTGATTCTGGCTTGGAGTTTAACCGCAAAGAACGCTAAGATGTTACGCAAGGTTCGCAAAGTTTTTTTAATGTAAAGAGATGATTTTAACCGCAAAGAGCGCAAAGATGTTATGCAAGATTCGCGAAATTTTATTTACAAAGCTTTGCGAACTTTGTTTTTTAAAAGGTTTGACCTGTAAAAATAACTTAGCGTTCTTTGCGGTTAAAAACGGTTAAATCTAACTATTACTCTCAGAATAAAAGTAAAGTACCAGCATCACACAGTTTTCTGTCGTTCTGTTTTGAGGTACGTGCGGATGTCTTCCGTTAAAACATAAGGAATCACCTTCATTGACAACTACTTCTGCATCGTCAATAATATAAGTTACACTTCCTTTGATGATGTATTTGAACTCCCAGGCATCTGTGATTACTTTTTCGCGTTTGCAGTTAGGCTCCACGTCAAGGATTACGGCTTCAAAACCAATAGAATTGATGCTTTTGCTGAAAATATGATAGTAGTTAAATCCGGTAGTTTCGGCCCGGTCTTCTTTTTCTATTTTTTGATAATCGTCTTTTTTAATATGAATGTATTTGGCATTTTTGGTATTTTCAACTCCTTCAAAAAAATAACTCACATCGGTATTTAAGGATTGTATCAATTCAATTAAAACGGGTAGGGAAGGTATGGTTCTGCCATTTTCAATTCTTGAAATCAAACCGTTGCTAACCCCGGCTCTGTTGGCTACTTCATGTATGGTTAATGAATTTTTCTTCCTGATCTCTTTTAATCTTTTTCCAATACCAATTAAAAAATCTTCCATAATAAAAACTTCAGTTTAAATGGTAAATATAACACAATTAGCGGGTGAGTTGCAAAAGAAGGGAAGTCTTAGTGTGAACTTTTGTATTTTTATAGTTAGGATCATGGCACACGGATGATACGGATTCACCAGACGAAGACACGGATCTGCACGGATTTTTTTGTTTTATCTGGGATAGGATTATTTTATCATGATAGCGTATTTTATTCTTCTAAAAATCCGTTTTAATCTGCGTTTTCGTGAAACGAACCCGCTTCATCCGTGTACTTTTTTTTAGTGCCACTTTAAAACAAAAAAGAAGTTTTATAAAATAGGAAAGAAATCAATTCACTGTGAGATTTCTTACTCTTGCTTTTTTAATGAGATTTAGAGAATCTTTGATCAGCGATTTTATTTCTAAGGATGGAGCTTTTCGTCCTTCGTATCTGCTTTGTAGCGGGCCTTCTATATCCATTTTAGCCGCCTGTAAATCGGTTTCGAAAGCTTTGAGTACCTGGTTTTCGATATTCGAATGTTTTTTGTAGTAATAGATCGCATTGTGCAGATCTTCAATATGCCCTGTAAAATCTAAGATTGCTCTTTTAGACACCGCACGATTGTAATAAATAGAAAACTCCAAAGGATCGGTTTCAATGGCTTTGTCAAAATCTTCAATGGCATTATAATGATAATCGAGTTTTTGAAGACAATTTCCTCTCAAAGCATAAACTCCCTGTTCAAATCCTAAATTGACCGCATTGTTTAAATGCAACAGTGCATCCTGAAACTGGTTCGACAAAAAGAATTGCCTTCCTTTTTCCAGATGAGCCGACCCTTCATTAGAATGGGATTTTGAAAGTCTTTCCGTAAACTTTTTTATTGTTAAAGTGTTGAACCATTTCATGCTTTTTTGATTTTAGCCGACAGATTAAACAAAGAATAAAAAGATTTAGTAGAATGGGGGGACTAAAATTAATTAATTTTTTGAAATATAGCAACTTACGATAGTTCTTATTTTGTAAAATACTTCAAAAGTATCTCAAAAGGCTACAAAAATGGTTGTTCTTTAGAGAAATGTAATAGCATACAAAACCTACTTTTTCTTTCTGCCCAGCCAAATCAACAAACCTGTAATAGGTAATGTTGCAGCAAAAAGACAGACTAGAAAAGCAATTATTTTGGTCGTCAAACCGTAGATACTCCCAGTGTGAATTGGATACATCAAACGCCTCAGTTTGTCTCCTTTTGAATAAGAAATAAAAGGTCTGTTTTCGATATTTTGGGCAGTATACTTGTCAAAATAAGCAGAACTGGATTGGTGTGGAATGATTCTTTCCACATCTTCTTTAAGGACCGTAATACTATTGATGGTATCCACAGGCATTCTAATTTGAATATTTCCATCATAAGGAAAAATACTGTCCGTAGTATTGTAAATGCTTTGGTAAAAAGCTGTGCTATTGAGTTTAGGATCTATTTTGGTTGGATTTTCTACTTTTAGAGAAGTTTTCTTCGTCGTTCCTTCGGTCACCAGGTAAAGACCACTTTGAAACCAGTCAAAGGCAAATGTCAGACCTGTTAGCGAAATAATAAGTAAAACTAAAAAACTGTAAAAGCCAAAAGTCGAATGAAAATCCCAATTAATCCTTTTAAAAGAACCGCTCCATTTTACAGAAAGACGCTGTTTTAAATGTTTCATTTTTTTGGGCCACCACAAAACGATACCCGAGATAAGCATAAAAACAAAGATAAGACAGGAAGATCCCATGATAAGCTGCCCCGCATCTCCCAGTAACAATTGCCTGTGCAGTGAAAGTACCACCACAAAAAACCTGCTTTCCTGAGGAGTTGTTGCTAGTACTTTTCCGGAATACGGATCAACAGAAAAAAAATGTGCTTTTTTATCTGAATCTTTTCCCAGAATTTGTATCGTACGCGAAGGATCATTAAAAGTAGAAATTCGACTAATCTTTTTGATGCCATATTCTTTCTGAAGAACATCCGTACAGTAATCAATTGTCTTTTTGGTTTTCCCTATAGAAGAAACGTGGTAATATTGCGGATTTACCACTTGGTCAATCTCTTTTTCAAAAACTAAAATACTCCCTGTTAATGCAGCAATAAAAACGATTAAACCTGAGCCAAGTCCCAGCCATAAATGTAATTGTCCGATAGTTTTCTTTATTCCTTTCTTCATTAATAGTCTTATTTTGGTTTATGGCATTGGAGTTCACACCTTAATGGTGTCAGTTTTTCGCTGGAGATAAATTCTTTCCAACCAAAAATCCGTCGCAAATTTATACTTATTTAGACTAAATCTTTCTGGTTTTAAGGGAAAAATAAAGGAGAATATCTTAAAAATACATTAGAATTACACTTCGCAGACAAGAGGGCAATCCTTTTTACAGTGAAAACTTACAGCTTGCTTTTTTGTGAGATGTAAAATGTGAAACGTTTTATTTTCGGCAAGAAAATAAATGTTCTAGGTATTAAATTGATTGTTAGAGATAGAAAGATTAAAAAATCTGCTTAATCTGCAAGATCTGCGAAAAAAAAAAATGCAACATGCAGACATGGAATATAATATGTACGAAACGAATGCCTGAGAACAAATCTCTTTTCATAGAGGCTCCACGCTTTATTTAAGATGAAACTCCTTTTGATGGATACAGCATCCATGTTTCTATATGTTAAAAATATTTGCGACTAATGAATTGTTATAAAATAGATTTATTTTCTGACAATAACTAGAAGATTAATAAAAATTCAATAGAATAAATCCAAATAGTACTTGTTAAACAATTATTAATCTTTACTTTTGCACTGTTTTTATTAATTCTAAATAAGAATAAAATCACTAACCAAAACTTAAAAATCAATGAAATATCTTAGTTTAAGAACGTCAAAGTTTTTATTTATTATTAGCCTTTTATTTTCTGTCTTCTCTTCTTTTGCACAACAAAACAGTGGAAAAATTAAAGGAGAAATCACTACTTCTGACGGTAAATCGGCTTACGGAGCAACAATCATACTTAAAAATTCAAAATACAAAACCACTTCTAATACCGATGGTAGTTTTAAATTCAATAAAATAGTTGAAAACATTTATACGCTGCAGGCTTCATTAGCCGGTTATGAAACGATCGAGCAGAAAGTTACTGTTGCAAACAATGAAACTGCTACGGTAAATTTGCAATTGAAGTTTACCGGTAAAGAAACCGAAGTTTCGGAGAAAAGCGGTGACCAATTGGATGAAATTATCGTTTCGGCCAGCAGAAAGGTAGAAACTTTATCTAAAACACCTTCTTCTGTAACCGTAATCAACGCAAAGGATATTGACAATTTATCTATCGTGAGTTCAAATATTGCCAATGCTGTGGCATTTGCAGTTCCGGGTTTAGGATCGGCAACAAACAATACAGGAAATTACGGTCAGACACTTCGTGGAAGAAATCCTTTGGTTCTTATCGACGGAATTCCGCAATCGACACCGCTAAAATCAGCAGGGCGTGAACTTCGTTCAATAGACCCTTCAGTAATTGAGCGTATCGAGGTAATCAAAGGTGCTACGGCTATTTATGGGAATGGTGCCGATGGAGGTTTGATTAATTATATTACTAAATCTGGGAAAACTCAAAAGAAATTTGCCGGATACAGTGAGGCCGGAACGACAGGTAACATTAAAGGAGACAGTACAGCTGGATACCGATTTAATCAGCAGTTTTACGGAAAAATCAATAAGTTCAATTATATGGTAGGCGGAACTTATGAAAAAACAGGTGTTTTTCGTGATGGAGCAGGACAGGTTATTTCTCCTGAATATGGTTTAGGTGAAACTAAAGCTTACAACGTTTTTACAAAAGTAGGTTACGATTTAACCACTAAACAAAGAATTGATTTAATGTACAATTACTTCAGTTCCAATCAGGATTCTGATTTTATCTTAAAAAATGGCGTATACGGAGTAAGTCCGGCAATTGGAGTATTGGGCAACAGACCGGGTGTAGACGAAGGAAATCGTTACAATCACAACGCTAATCTTCAATATGTAAACAAAGAGATTTTTGGAAATACTTCGCTTACGGCCAACCTTTATTTTCAGGATTTCTTAACGATATTTTCTAACTCTACTTTTTTCTACGGAAGCGGACAATCGCAAACAGCATCTACCAAAAAAGGTTTGAGAGTATATTTGAATTCTCCTTTCACAATTTCTTCTAATTTTACAGGTGATGTAACCTATGGTTTCGACTTATTGAATGACAAAACGAACCAAAAATTGGTTGACGGACGTGTTTGGGTTCCTAACATCAATATGGTCAATCTGGCTCCTTATGCACAAATATCGACACAATTGTTTAGCGACTGGAATGTAAAAGCAGGTTTACGTGCCGAAAATATTAAAATCAATATCGACGATTACAATACTCTTGCTACCGGTGCAAACGGAGCAGGAAGTATTGCTGTAAAAGGCGGTGATCTTACTTACGATGCTTTTGTTTTTAACACAGGGATCAGATATTCAAGATTTAAATTCTTTAATCCTTTTGTGAGTTTTTCTCAGGCTTTTTCTGTATTTGATTTAGGAAGAGTTTTAACAAACGCAAAACAGGATGCGATATCTAAATTAGAGACCGAACCTATTATCGTTAATAATTACGAGGGTGGTTTTAGCAGTCAGTTAGGGAAATTCAATTTGAGTGCTTCCTATTATTTGAGTACTTCAAAACTGGGAACCAATCTGATTCAGGTTGATGGTTTTCTGGTAGCAGAACGTTTACCGGAAAGAGTTTGGGGATATGAAGTTCAGGCCGATTATCAAATTTTGAAACAATTGACAGTAGGAGGAAACTATGCTAATGTACAGGGAAGAGGAGACAAAGATTCTGACGGTCATTTTTATGGTCCGACAGATATTTACCTGAAATCAAACAGAATCCCTCCGATTAAAATTACAGGGTATGCAAAATATGGTGGTGAAAGATTAAACGTTGAATTGTACTGGATGTATGTAGGCGATCGCGATGTTTTTAAACCTAATGCCAAAGGAGCTTATGCTATTGGTGAAGGACCAATTCATTCTTTCAACTTATGGAATCTGGCTACAGCATACAAAGTAACAGACAGTATTAGAGTAAAACTTGGAATCGAAAATATATTCAATACAGATTATTACCCAACAACTTCTCAGTTCTTTGGTACAAATGCCAATTATACCAGAGGAAACGGTACAAGATTTAACTTGGCACTTGGATACAGTTTCTAAAAAAATAGCTTTTCAGCAATAGTATTATTTTGTTTTTTTTTATGAAAAGGCTTCTGACGCATTTTGTCAGGAGCTTTTTTGTTTTGAAGGATAAAAGAAAAAGTCACAGTTTTCGGTCACAGTGCTCAGTTTTAATGTTTACTGATTACCGTGACTGAAAACTGAGACTGAAAACTGAGACTGAAAACCTATAAAGCCGCCTCTAATTCAAGTGCTTCTTTAAGCAATGGATAGTTTACCTTTCCGTTTGGTGTAAGCGGAACATCTTCTATATGCATTACTTTTAAAGAATTGGCATGAAGATTCAGTTTGGCTTTTAAGATTTTTAGAATCAATTCTTTGTTCATGTTCTTGTCGGTGTACATAACGGCCAGGTGTTTATCGTTTATTCCTAAACAGATAAAAGTTTGTCCGCCCAGTGCATCCTTTAACAGTAATTCTGTTTCGTCAAGATTCAAACGTACACCAAACAATTTTACAATTCGCTTGATGCGGCCCACAATGTAGTAGTAACCTTCGTCGTCTTTACGGGCTTTGTCTCCTGTGTGAAGTCTTTCCTGCTGTTCAAAAAACTGTAAATCGGCTCTGACATTGGCATAACCGCCATAAACATTAGGACCAATATAAATCAGCTCATCCGTTTCATTATCGATCTCAAAACGTCCGTTTTTGACTGGTAAACCAATAGAGGTTCCTTTTCTCAACAGGTCTTTTGGAGGCAGATAAGCCATACGGCCGGAAGCTTCTGTTTGACCGTATTGTGCAAAGAACTGCTTGCCAAATTTCTCGCTAAAGTCAGAAATCGCTTCAATCAGTTTGTGATTCAGCATTCCGCCCGTATGTGTCAGGTAACGCAATGAAGGATGATCTTTTTTGAAAAATCCAATACTGTATAACATTTCATAAAAGTACGGAACACCACCCAGGGTAGAGTATCCGTATTTTTTGAAATCGGCCCAAAATTCTTTTTGAAAAGCATCCTTATCCGTACATACAATTTGATTGGCTTTGATGCAATTGGTGGTAAAAATCGATAAGCCGTAAACAAAATTAATAGGCACATTTAAAGGCACTACATCATCCGTTCGAATAGGCATATATTCCATAATCGACTTTGCATTGTGTACCAGATTTTCATCGGAAAGTCTCACGAATTTCGGCGATCCGGTAGTTCCGGAAGTACTGAGCAAAAGTTTGATTTTGGCGTGTATCGGGTAAATTAAATTTACATTTCGTTTGAACAATACTATAGTGTCCGATGCATTTACCGTTGTATAACCTTCTATCTCTGTACGCGTAGGGTCGAAGATATAATAAGGCGTGTATTTTTGTTCTAAATTTTCTTTAAAATGCTCGTGTAAACCCATTCCCAACAAAGCGATAGTAAACCTGCTCTGATAAAAGTTGAGCAGGGTTTCAATAGCCGGTAACTGATTGTCATTGTAAATAAAAACAACCGAACGAATGTTTTCGATTTCCAGTGACTGATCCATTTCTGCAATAGATTTGGAAAGGCCAATGCTGGAATCGGTAAAAGTCAGTTTTTCGTTTTTCCTGATTAAATCGTATAGTTCCATAAGTTTAGTGGTCTATTCTAATTAATTTCAAATCCGTATTTTTTAAGGATGTCTTTTATTTTTGCTACACTTCCCATTTCAAGGATATCTTCCATTTCGATAGAGATTTTATAGGTGCTTTCAAGTTCTTCTACCAATACCAGATGACTCATTGAATCCCATTCGGCAATAGCCTGATATTCCAGTTCGTCGTTTACTGCCTCAACAGGAATTTCAAAAGCTCTTGCAAATACTCCGTGTAATTGTTCTATTGTACTCATTGTTCTATTATTTAATATTAAATTGATTTTTTTATTTGTTGTCTAATGTTTTGTTATTCATATGCAATAGATATGACGCTCCTTTGGAGCTTTTGCAAAAAATGCGTTATAAATGCTATAAATATGATGCTCCTTTGGAGCTGTTCATAAATGTTAATCCTATTGGAACGAAATTCGACAGATATGACGCTCCTTTGGAGTTTTCATAAACGCTAAGCCCCATCGGGGCAAAATATTTATAGAAATTGGTAAAATCGTTTCAATAAACCCCAACGGGGTGACATATTTTGAACCGGTTTAGTTTTAAACCTTAGTATGTTTCCATTTTCCTTTTCGGAAGACGACGATACAAGCCACGGCCAATATAATTTCCGAAACAAGGATGGCCGTAAATACACCATTTGATCCCAGGTCAAAAGAAATTCCCAGAGCATAGGCAAGTGGAATCTGTATGACATAGAACATCAGGATGTAAAGCCAGGTCACTACTTTTACTTCACCGGCCGCATTAAGGGCTCTTGAAATTACCATCGTATAACCTAATAATATGTAGGCTATCGAAATAAGATGAATGTACATGGTACTAAAAGAGATCACCTCAGGAATATCAGTAAAGATTTTTATGACCGGAACAGCTAGGAATATCCAGGAAATTCCAATTAAAACCAGAAATCCCATGTTTAACATTCCCGCTCTCCAAACCGATTTTTCGGCACGATCAGGTTGTTTCGCTCCCAGATTTTGTCCGGTTAAGATTCCTGCTGCGTTTCCAAGACCCCAGGCCGGCATGGTAGCAATCGAAGTGACTCTTTGTGCCAGAATGTAACCTGCAAGAGCACTCTCACCAAAATGCGACATGATCTTAATCATGAACACCCAGCTTGATGCCGGAATGATAAATTGTACGGTACCGCCAAAAGCCAGTTTTAGTACTCTTTTGAAAATAGCAAGATTGAAGACCATTTGTGCCAGACCAATTTTTAACATGGTTTTAGCCCTTATCAGATACCAGCCCTGATACAGCACTCCAATTACTCTCGCAATTAAAGTGGCCAGTCCAACTCCCAATAAACCGTATGCCGGAATAGGACCCCAACCATAAATAAATATGGGACACAGTACAATGTTCAACGCATTGGAAAGCCACAGTATTCTCATAGCAGTCGAGGCGTCTCCAACACCTCGGAAAATCCCATTTACGACGATTCGAAGAATCAAAAATCCGCTGGAAGCAAACATGACAATGCCGTAAGTTCTTCCTTCCTCAACCATAGCATCAGAAAGTCCCATGGCACTCATAATATCGGTGGTCCAGATGGTGCAGACAATACTAATTAGGGCAGCAATAGGCACTGTAGCATAAATCACCTGCATGGTGGTCTGGCCTGCTGCTTTGAATTTTTTCTCGCCAATTCTTCTGGAAATCATCGCGGAAGCCGCTATCCCCAAACCAATGGAAACCGAATAACAAAAAGTGATGAAAGTTGTGGTCGCTCCCGCAATTGAAATAGCATTCGTACCCAATCGGCTAACAAAGAACAGATTGGAACATACAAATAGTGATTCCATCAAAAGCTCAACCACCATTGGAACTGACAGTAAAAGAATGGTTTTGTTAATGCTGCCCGAAGTGAAGTTTTTCTCACTTCCGGCAAGAGAACGCCTTAATAAACCAAAGAAGGAGCGTGTTTTTAAAAGAGCTTCTTTCATTAGTTTTCTTTTGCTGTTACTATTTCTTCATGGATTAACTGATGTAACGGATTCGGTACAAAACCACTTTTTTTCATGTGTGGAAATCCGGCCGTTTCTTCATAACCATTATACAAACGTCGGCTATTGAAAATAAGACGTTTGAATTCAGGTATAAACATATTGTACTTGTCGAATATTTCCTGAAGCTCAGGATGTTCTGCCTGATATTCGATGATAATATCGTAAACACAATTCCAGAATTCTTTTTCTGTATAGTTAGCGTTTGTAATCATAACGTGACTCAGGTATCTGAAGAAGGCATCAAAAATGGCGATAAGTATCGTTAACGGTGCATTTTCCGGATTAGGAGAGGCATTAAACAAGTTATCAATAAATTCCTGTGGTAATTTTTTCTTTGCTTCTTCATTAATTAAAATATCTCCCACAAAGTCTTGCAAGGCAATACGTGTTGGCACATAATCTTTTAGAATCAGAATCACATTTTGTCCATGTGGATCGATAGATAACGAATGCTGGTAATAAATTTGAAGCACTGGCTTAAGATACGCAGTCATATAAGCTTTGAGCCATTGTTCTGTAGAAAGACCTGATTTTTCTATAAGCTCTTGTACAAGACTTTTTCCGGTGTTGTCTACATATAATAATGCCGCCATCGTCATTAAATTCTCTCCTTCTCTAAGCGAATTTACAGGGCTTTCACGCCACATGGCACCCAAATATTCATTGTACTGGTACGGAGGATTGGCAATTTTGCTATAACTAGGATGGGTGTAGGTAACCGAGACCACTTCACCCAAAAGCACAACGCCCATTTTTTGCAAATGCTCGTCTTTTTTAAGAACGTCTTTCAGATATTCTGTCAAACGAGGCGCTATTAATAATTGTTTAGGCGACAAACCTCTAACGTGGCTGGTATTTAAAATAGACATCGATGTTTTTACATAATGTTTATTTGGCGCGCTTTCGTTAAAAAAAGTACGGATGCTTTGCTGAGGGCTGTAAATGTCTTCGGTTAATTCTAAAGGAATAAGATGTTTGGAAGCAATATCATTAGCAAATTGCATAACCAGTTTGTTTTGCCATTGCCATAAATGCACAGGAATAAAAACATAGTCGTCTGCATTTACATTTAGTCCTGTTAACTTGTTTCTAAAAACATCCAGTTTTTCTTTTCCGATTTCACTTTCGTAGAAAGTCTGATGCTCCATATCCGTTTGTAAACGCAAAGCGGCTCTGTTTTTATGAGCAGCAATCCAAATCAAACGGGTTCTTTGGTCCGACTCCGGCGTGAAATTATTGTAATCTCCAGAGTTAAAACCAATTCGCCCTTTGTTGACAATTACCCATGGGTGGCCGTCCAGACTGTGTTCGATGGTCTGAAAATCAGCATCGACTAAGGTTGAAACAGGCACACGGCGGTTAGAATGGATGTAGGCATCGGCATATAAGGTGTGTAGCAACTCTTCGATATAATGGGCAAGAGTGAAATCGTTGATGCCAAAAGTTTCCTTAAGTTCGATAAAGAAATTAGGTACGTCAATATGATCTAATTTTACTTCGTGCTCGACTTTGCAGATACTGTCTCTTACGATGTGCCAATAATTTAAAAATCTTGGATAGGCCGAAAAGATGTAGTAAATACTCTCTGTATCGGTTTCTAAAATAAAATGGGTAAGACCGTCTTCGTCTTTACCCGTTATTTGGGGATTTGCGACATCTTCACGCATCAATTCCGAAATACTTTTGGCCAGTAAATTGCGATTTACCTGGTTCCAGATCTCGGCGTTGAGGTGTTGGGCGTCTTTAAAGGTATTTTCTGGGGTTGTCATCTTAGTTGATTTTTAGTAAGATCTGCCGATTGGGTGTAATTGTTTAACACTAAAAAACTATGTTTCTTAATGTTCAATATTTTTTAAATTACACCAATGGGCTAAGATCTAATTGTTTAATTGCTCGTCTATTAATTCCATAACATTCGTTGTTGAAAACTCCGGAGTTGATTTTTGAACTCCAAATTGTTGAAATGCAATTCGTTTTTCGACCTTATACACTTCACGATTGGCAATTTGATTAATGATATATGAATTTCTATAAGCACCCATTCCTAAATCCGGAGTCGAAAGACCGTGTGTATGCAATTCTGCATTCTGAACAAAAATATCCGCCCCGTTTTTATCTATGGTATAATTACGATGCACCTTAAACAAGCCATTTTCCAAACGGCCTATTTTGTTTTCAATTCCCGAAAGAAAAGCTGGTTCTTTGTATCTATAACCTGTCGCGAGAATCACATAATCGGTTTGATCCTCGAAAGGCTGCTCGAGTTCCGTTTGAACGAAATCAAGCGTATATGAACCATCAGCCGCTTCATTTACCGAAGTAAGACGCATGTTGGAGCGCAACTCCACATTCAATGGTTTATCTTCTAAACTCATTTCATACAGACTGTCGAAAATTTCATTAATCAATTCTGTATCGATTCCCTTGTAAAGTCCGTGTTGACTGTCTAATAACTGTTTTCTTTTTTGCGTCGAAAGACTGTGAAAATGATCAACATATTCGGGAGAAGTCAGTTCCAGAGTTAGTTTTGATTTATTGTCGAGCGGGAAAAAGTGGGACGAACGGGTAAGCCATTTCAGTTGTAATCCGTCTTCGGTATCCGGTAAAAGATCGCGGAATACCTCGGCAGCACTCTGTCCGGAACCAATAATCGTTACTGCTGCATTTTTTTGAATTTGTGGCTTGAAATACAAATACTGCGAGGCGTGAATCACATTTGGAAGTGCTTCAGCATCGATAAATTCCGGGATGTGTGGTGATGTTCCTGTGCCCAGAACTATCTTATGAGCATAATAAACAGCTGTAACGCAAGTTTGGGTATTGATAACCGTAACTTTATAAACGTCATCAACAGGATCAATCGAAAGAACCTTGTGCGAAAATTTGCAATTGGTAAGTTGGGCAGCGGCCCATTTGCAATATTCATTGTACTCTCTTCTGTAGATAAAGAAGTTTTCACGGATGTAAAATTTATAAGCACGTCCGCTTTGTTTAATGTAATTTAAGAAGCTGTATTTATTAGTCGGATCGGCCATGGTAACCAAATCAGCTAAAAACGGAACTTGTAATGTAGCATTATTCAGCATTAAGCCCGGATGCCAGTCAAAGCTTTCGGATTGATCAAAAAATAGTGCTGATAAATCTTCTATGGGTTCGATAAGTGCGGCAAGTCCAAGATTGAAAGGACCGATCCCGATTCCGATTACCGAATATATTTTTTCTGTATTCATTGTGGTTGTATTACAAATTAAACTTGTGAGGCCGAAACGGCGTTTTTTTGAAAGGCTTCGGCAGCCGGGAATTTAGCCCAATACCATTCTCTGTAACAGAAGTTCAGATTGGCTTTTTTGTGCGGCATTTCGATGACTTTCTGAATTTTAAATCCAACGTGAGCCTTGTTCATCATCGAAGCGATGGAGTCTACAGAACCTTCACCCACCATTTTACCTACTTTAGCTTCGCTCAAAACAAAATCCATCATAGACTGCGTTGCCGGAGAACCGTATTTTAGTTTCGGATCGGTTGGTGCGATAAATTGGTGTGTTCCGTAATCGGAGGGAAGTACGTCATAGTATTCTCCAACAATGTCACGACATGGCCAGTACACTTCAATATTAAAAGTTGGAACCCCGTTGGCCTCTCCGATATAACTGTGAGAGTGACCTCCCGGAAGCATGGTGCGGTAAAATACCTCCAACTCACGTAGTGGCCAGTTCATCTGCCAGATTTTCAAAGCATGTTCGCGGTGAAACCACTCGTGAAGCATTTCCAGATCGTTGTCTACATCTACCGGACGCAGGCTGATTGTTACGTTGTCTTTCTCAAAAAAGCGGCTGAAAACCGTAGTGTTTGGTTTTGGCTGAATCAATTTTTTGGAGAAAAAGTGTTTGTTTAGCGGATTAGGATAAGTTTTGTATACCGCCGGATTGGTTCGTGGCGCACTGGCTTCGTCCATATTGTTTAAACTGGTTAGTAAATTTCCTTTTACGATTAGTTTGACACTGTTGGTAAAATGAGAAACCAAACCTGTTACATCTGAATCTTCTTCTTTTTTTAAGGCATCGTATATAAGATCCAATAATACCGTTTCGTCAGCAAGTTTGTTTTTACCCAAAGCGCTCACAATTCCTAACAAATGATTGATTAACAGATAATATCCCCAGAAATCGATAATTCTTTTTTCGGCAATAAAAGATCTGCTTTCTTTTCCAAAATCAGGAATTAAGCGTTCCAGTTCCGGTACGATTCCTTCGCGGAAAAAGTATCCCTGATTGTCTCTGAAATATAGTTTTGATGGAAACAGATTTTCATCAAATTCAACCATTACATTCTGTTGGTGAAATTCTGATCCAAATCCGTATTTATTAAAAACGCCAATCAAAGGAGTAAGACTAATATTCAGGTATTGTTTGAACCAGGCGATAGCAGTGTCAACTACTGTTGTATCTTGTCTTTTTGCCGATTCCTCAATCAGGGTTACGATTCTTGGCAGCTCATTCAAAATGTTATCCTGAGACAAAGCGGCAACCAGTGTTACATTTTTGTTGGCGTTGGCTCCATGAAAAGGATTTTGACGAATACTAGTACTGAAACCGTCGATAATTTTATCTTCAAAAACCACCGTGATGAATGCAGGATCGGTAATCAGCTGAATTTGTGGATAGTCTTTCTGAATACCTTTTCCCCAATCTGTTTTCATCAACTGCGCTGCATCATAACCACGATTAAGTTCATGTGGATAATTGACACGGAATGAGTTGGTGATTTTCACATGCAGTGAGAATTTATACATCCATTCGCTTTCATCATTGTACACGGTACGAACCGATGAGGTTGCTGCATAGGAAGGACCAAATTGCCCCAGATTGAAAAGCAGTTGTCTGGATTGCATTTCTTTCACCTCTTTTTGCTCTAATAAATAGTTGGCTTCCCAAGGGTGTGCAGGTATCACTTTGTATTGCGAATAAAAATCCAGTAATTCTTTGGCATTTTTATTGGCATATTTTGAAATTTCATTTCTCAGATAATCAGTGATCAGATAGTCTTCGGCACTTTTTTCGATAACATTTTCAGGATGCACCAGGAAAAAGTGTAACGGAAATTGCCCCTCGGTTTCAGGAGAATATTTAAGCAATTCGTCTTTGGTAAATCCTTCTCTGCTTTTGGGCAACGGATGTACCGTATGTCCTAAAATCAACGATTGTTCAGCTGATATAAAAGTTTGTTCCGGGTTGCTGGCGTTGCGGCCGCTATTTTTATAATGCTCCAGATAAAGTGCCAGATTGTCAATACTGTTTTCCATACGTTTTTGTGTAGGAAGCGGATCAATATCCGGATATTCTGCTTTGCAATACCCCGCAACAATTTCTGTAAACGCGATAGGATTTATTTCTCTGAATTCATCCGTTGCAATAGTGCGGGATACTATCGGAAAGCCAAAAGCATGAACGCCACTTTCGGAAAAGTAAACCAAAGGAGCAAAAACTTCCTGGCCAACAGTGCTAAAGTCAAATCGAAGAAAAGAGCTGTGATCGATAGTCTGCATAAATTCAGCCAAAGCAGGGTCGTATTTCGGAACACCTTCGTATTGGCTCCAGTTGCTGAATTCTCTGCAATAACAGTTGAGGAGGGATTTGTAATTTACTTGTTCGGCAAGTTGTTTAAAATTAGTTAAGTCTGTGGTATTCATCTCCGTTTTGTTTTATGAGGTTAAGAATGTTTTTAATATCATTTAGGGTTGTAAGGGGATTTAAAATGGTGAATTTCAAATAGAATTCTCCATCTACTTTGGTGCTGGCTACCAGAACTTCGCCGCCAAAAAACAGTTTCTCTTTGATGTATTTGTTGACTTCGCAAGAATTAGATTCAGCCGGTCCGTCGAGATATCGGAAGAGTAAAATACCAATATCAGAGTGGCATAACAGTTCAAAATTAGGATCGGCTTCGATATAGGCAGCGGTTTGTTGGGTAGTTTCGATCAGAGTCTCCGTAAATTGTCCGAGCTTTTTCTTGCCCATATAACGAAGGGTAAACCAAAGTTTCAAAGCATCAAAACGACGAGTAGTCTGAACAATCGATTTGTTAACCTGAGCTGGAAGCGCATCGTAATTTTGCTCTTTAGGATTCAGATAATCAGCGTGATGCTTGATCAAATTGAGGTGAAGTTTATTTTTAACAATAAACGCACTGCTGCTTACCGGCTGGAAGAATGATTTGTGATAATCGACGGTTACAGAATCAGCCAGTTCTATACCGTTTAATAAATACCTTTGTTTCTCTGTTAAAAGTAATCCGCATCCATAGGCAGCATCTACATGAAGCCATAAATTGTGTTGGCTGGCAATAGCGGCAATTGTTTTTAACGGATCGATATTACCAAAATCGGTTGTACCGGCCGTAGCGGTAATGGCAATTGGAATGTTTCCTTTTTTAATTTCGTCAGCGATCGCCTTTTCGAGTTTTTCCGGATCCATACGGTATCTTTTGTCTACACCCACATTTACAATAGCTTGTTCTCCGAGACCTAAAACCCAGGTGGTTTTATGATTGCTGAAATGCGCTTTATCAGAAACAAAAATCCTGTACTTGTGGGCATCAGGAGGAAGTCCTTCCATTTTAATATTCCATTTTTGATATTGCATGGCATAGTAATCTCTCGCCAGAAGCAGCCCCATTAAATTACTTTGAGATCCTCCTGCTGTAAAAACGCCATCGCCTTGTGTATAACCCACCTGTTCGCTGGTCCAGTCAATTAACTTTCTTTCTATAAAAGTTCCGCCGGCGCTTTGGTCATAAGTATCTTGTGATGAATTGATGGCACTTATTAGAATTTCTGCTGCTAGTGCAGGTATTACCACAGGGCAATTTAGGTGTGCAATATATTCCGGAAGGTGAAAAGCAGTGGCGTGGTTCACATAAAGTTCGTCTACTTCGTTCAATAGACTTTCGTAATCGGGTAGGGGTGTTTCAAAATCTATTTCTTCAACTTTAGCCCTTATTTCTTCCGGTCTGATTCCACTGAACGGTTTTCGATTGTTTTTTAAGAAATTCGAAACGCGTTCCTGTGCCAATTTCATTGCCTGTGCATATTCCGGACCGGAATTTTGATGGAAAATGTCTTTGTAAAAATCCTGGTCCTGCTGGACTTCTCTGTCGAATGTCTCCTTACGGATCAATGTGGTATTCATAAAATAGTTGTTTTAAGGGGTTTAAGTTATTTTTCAGTCGAGGTAGACGACTTTTTTAGATAGTGGGGTTCTCTTTTTCTTTGAAGGTTTTAAGGCTTCGGGATAATAACCGAGATAAAGAAGTCCTAATGATTTTTCATTTTCAGAGAGGCCAAATTTTGCAACATAATCGATGGCTACTCCTTTGGTACTCCAGTAACTGCCAATTTTATGCGCACTGCAGCTAAGCGCTATATTTTGCACAGCAGAAGAGACTGCTGCAATTTCTTCCCATTCAGGTAAGGCAATTTTGGTGTTTTTCACCATGACTACTCCAATCATACAGGCTGCATTGAGCGGATAATTTTCGAGATACGAAAGCTTGTCTTTTTGATCTTCGGGAGATAATTCATTATAGAAATCTCTGTAATAGTGAGCCATATATTCGCCGTACTTTTTCAAATATTTGCCCCTAAAAACGATAAACCTCCAGGGTTCTGTCATTTTATGGGTAGGAGCCCAGGTGGCATTCGTCAAAATTTCTTCAAGCAATTGATCCGGTAATTCTCCCTTGATAAACTGATTGGCATAGACGCTTCTCCTGTTACGGATGTTCTTCGAAATTTTGTTTAATTTATAAGAAGAGTCTGATAGCTTGATTTTACTGAGGTTGTTCTTAATTTTCATTTATTTTGGAAATTTTTCTAAGAAAATTCTTTTTTATTTTGGCCAAATAAAAATAAATTTGTAAGTAATTTTTATTTAGAATGAATAAGAATAGTGTGAAACAAAAGTATAAATTAATCTGATAGAAAAAAATGTTTTTTTAAAAATTTATACGAATGACCGTACACTTGTCTTTGAATCTCTTTGATTGTTATAGATTAATGTACTGATTGTAAGTGATTTGTGTTTTGAGGTTTAAAGTCTTTTTACAGCTATTATTAAATTGTAAAAAAGAAGTTACGTGTAATTTACACAGATAAAAAGAGAGGCAAGAATACTTGTTTTGTTTTAGATTCTTACAAGAAGTTAAAAAAGGAGAGCAGACCAGCAGGGAAGGAGCATTTAGCCTGGTTTTAGGAAGTTTTTAGCAAAATTTTAATGGAATTATTCTCGTCCATTTTGAAATAGAAAAGGGTTTGGAATTTTGGAATTTTGAAGTTTTTTTTTGAGTAAAAAAGGCTTAGGATGTATCAATTTAATTTTGAATTGAGAATAGTTGTTCTAAATTAACTTTTAAACTTGATAAAATGCTTTAATTTTTAGTTTTGAATGTGATAATTGTGATTTTTGTTGCTATAAATAAGTAAAGTCATAAAAGTTAATAGCTTCTTGTTGTAAGTGTAAAATTATTTTGCGACATCGTTTAAATTTGTGAAGTGCGAAAACTCATTATATACCTGTTCATCTTTTTAATTGTATCCAATATTGGGTTCTTTCAGCAGTTTTATAAATTGCCGATATTGCTCGAGCATTTTAAGGAACATCAGCAAAGGCATGATATCAGTTTTTTTGATTTTTTAGAAATGCATTATTGGGGAGAAGATTTAAAAGACAATGATTCTGATCGTGATATGCAGCTTCCGTTTAAGAACATATCCGGACCTTACGTACAGTTGGTGTTTGTTCCGCAGGACAAACCCATATTTTATATTCCTTTTACTGTTGGATTTTCACAATCGGGTACAATTCCTTATACCTCAGATTTGTATTCAAATCCTTCCTTGTTTTCGGTATTTCGCCCTCCTATAGCCTAATTTGATTTTATAGAATTTTTATTGTGGTTAAGACATTTTTGATGTTTTAGCCCTGGCATTACTATATTCAAATAAATTAAATTATGCTTAATAAGATCATACAATTCTCAGTTAAAAATAAACTGGTAATTGGGATCTTCACGTTGCTATGGATTATCTATGGCGTGTTTGAAGTAACCCGTTTACCTATTGATGCCGTTCCTGACATCACCAACAATCAGGTACAAATTATTACAACGGCCCCGTCTTTGGGGGCAGAAGATGTAGAGCGTTTAATTACATTTCCAATAGAACAGGCAATTAGCAACATCCCGCAGCTTAAAGAGAGCCGTAGTATTTCGCGTTTTGGACTTTCGCTGGTTACGATTGTTTTTGCAGACGATACAGATGTGTATTGGGCCCGCCAGCAAGTTACAGAACGATTGCAGAAAGTAGAAATCGCAGAGAATGCTAGTATTCCTGAAATGGCGCCGGCAACAACAGGTTTGGGGGAAATTTACCAGTATGTTTTGAAACCGCAACCCGGATATGAAACAAAGTATTCTCTGGAAGATTTGCGTACTATTCAGGATTGGACCATTAGAAGACAGCTTTTGGGAACCCCTGGAATTGCAGATGTCGCTACTTTTGGAGGGAAATTAAAGCAGTATGAAATTGCCGTTAATCCGTCACGCTTAAAAGCACAAAACCTGACTATAAAAGAGGTTTTTACAGCATTGAACAGTAATAACGAAAATACTGGTGGCGCGTATATTGAAAAAGGCCCAACGGTACTGTACATCCGAAGTGTCGGACTAACCCGAAACATCAAAGACATTCAGAATATTATTGTCAAAAATACACAGGCCGGAACTCCTATTTTAATCAAAGATATTGCAGAAGTAAAAATGTCTTCGGCCATACGCTACGGAGCCTTAACGACAGCTGATATTGGCGAATCGGTTGGTGGAATTGTAATGATGCTTAAAGGAGAGAATGCCAATAATGTTATCGTAAATGTCAAAAAACGAGTTGCCGAAATTGAGAAGATCTTACCCAAAGGTTTGAAAATAGAACCTTTTTTAGATCGTACAAAAATGGTAGATAATGCCATTGGGACTGTTCAGAAGAATCTTATCGAAGGCGCCTTGATTGTAGTCCTTGTTCTGGTACTTTTTCTAGGGAATTTAAGAGCAGGTTTTATTGTGGCTTCGGTAATTCCGTTAGCGATGCTTTTTGCTATTATCATGATGAACACCTTTGGCGTGAGCGGCAATTTAATGAGTCTGGGGGCGCTTGATTTTGGTTTGATTGTCGATGGTGCGGTAATTATTGTGGAAGCCATTTTACATCATATTCATTCTGCTAAAAAATACAAAGAAATCGATTCTATTTCACAAGAGGAGATGGATAAAGAAGTAACTGGTTCGGCAGGACGTATGATGAATGCAGCAGTATTCGGACAGATTATTATTCTGATTGTTTATTTGCCGATATTGTCTTTAGAAGGTATTGAAGGTAAAATGTTCAAACCAATGGCACAAACCGTAGCCTTTGCTATTTTGGGTGCTTTTATATTATCGCTTACTTATGTTCCGATGGTGAGTGCTTTGTTTATTAGCAAGAAAGTCAGCCACAAGCCCAATTTGTCGGATCGGATAATGGCAAAACTTGAATTTTACTATGAAATTGGATTGTCGAGAGCATTACAAGTCCGAAGAGGAATTGTGATTTCGGCATTTGTGCTGTTTGGTATTGCCTTATTCATTTTTAGCCGAATGGGAGGGGAATTTATTCCACAGCTTGAAGAAGGTGATTTTGCGGTAGAAACCCGTTTATTACTGGGGACAAACTTGTCGACCACGACAGCTACTATTCAGAAAATTTCGACAGCCTTGAAAAATAGGTATCCCGAGGTAGAAAAAGTAGTTTCCAGAATTGGTAGTGCGGAGATTCCAACAGATCCGATGCCTATAGAAGGAGGAGATATGATTATTGTATTGAAAGACAAGTCAGAATGGACAAGTGCTTCTTCGTTTCCTGAACTGGCCGATAAAATGACGCAAACGGTTAAAGAGGTTGCACCCGGAGTTACGACCGGATTTCAGTTTCCGGTTCAAATGCGTTTTAACGAATTGATGACGGGCGCAAAGCAGGATCTGGTTTGTAAAATTTATGGTGAAGATCTCGATAAACTGGCAAAATATGCCGAACAGTTGGGCGCTATTAGTACCACCGTAGAAGGTGCTACAGATCTTTATGTAGAGAAAGTTACCGGAATGCCACAAATCGTTATTGATTATGATTGGGCAGAAATGGCGAAGTACGGAATTTATGTTTCGGATATCAATCAAACTGTAAATGCCGCTTTTGCAGGCGCTGTAGCAGGAAGCATTTATGAAGGAGAAAAAAAGTTTGATATGGTGGTGCGCGTGGAAGCCAGTGGACGAAAAGACATTGAAGATGTTCGCAATTTATTGATTGCAACCCGTTCCGGAATGCAGATTCCGTTGTATCAGGTCGCTTCTGTAAAAGAAGTGGAAGGTCCGAATCAGATTCAGCGTGAGGATGCGAAAAGAAGGATTATTGTTGGTTTTAATGTGAGAGGGAGAGACGTCGAATCTATTGTCGAAGAATTGCAGAAAAAAGTAAACAGTCAGATCAAATTTGAGCCTGGTTATTATATTACCTATGGAGGTACTTTTGAAAACCTGCAACAGGCAAAATCCCGTCTGGGAGTTGCGGTTCCGGCCGCTTTGTTTATGATTTTGGCATTGCTGTATTTTGCGTTCAGATCGTTTAAAGAAGGAATTATCATTTTTACAGCTATTCCGTTATCGGCAATCGGCGGTGTGTTTGGGCTGGCTTTGCGCGATATGCCGTTTAGTATTTCGGCCGGAGTTGGTTTTATTGCACTCTTTGGGGTAGCCGTTTTGAACGGAATTGTTTTAATCTCCGAGTTCAACCGAATCCAGAAACAGGGCGAAATTACCGATCCGCTTCAAATTATTATTAACGGAACCAAAAACAGATTACGTCCTGTATTGATGACCGCCGCGGTAGCCTCTTTAGGTTTTTTACCAATGGCTTTAAGCAATGGTGCAGGAGCAGAGGTACAGCGCCCGCTTGCAACTGTTGTGATCGGCGGATTGATTACAGCTACTTTGCTTACGCTCTTTGTACTTCCTGCTATTTATTTAATGACGTATCATACCAAAGTTTTTTCGAAAAAAATTAAAAAACACAAGATGAATAAGCTGACTTTACTAGTGCTGGCTTTGTTTCTTACCTTTTCGGTACAGGCACAGGAAGCGCCAATATCTCTTGAAGAATCGCTATCAATAGCGCTTCAGCATAACAGAAGAATTAAATCTTCACAACTGAATGAAAGATCAAAAGAACAGTTGGAAAAAACGGCTTTTGATCTTCCTAAAACAGCTATGAGTGCCGATTATGGTCAGTTTAACAGTGCCGTAAACGATACGCGTTTTGGCATCAGCCAGACTTTTGCATTTCCAACATTGTATACCAATCAGAAAAAAGCTTTGAAGGAAAATTACAATGCAGCAAAAGCAGAATCGCAGCTAACGGTGCAGCAGATTAAGTCGAATGTGAGGAACTTGTTTTATTACTATATCTGGTTAAGCAGTAAAAAGGATTTATTAGTTTATGCCGATTCGATTTACAGGTTAATGGAGCAGAAATCGGAGTTGCGTTATAAGACAGGGGAGACCAATGTACTGGAAAAAAGCGCTTCTCAATCGGCACGACAATTTTATACCAATCAGCTTACAATGGTCAATAAGGATATTGCTATTACGCTTAAAATGTTCAATACAGTTCTTCAGGATAATAAGGTTCATGTGCCTTTTTCTGAAACGATCAAGAATGATTTTGCTGTTTCCTTAAATGAAAATAAAAATACTGCAGCACTTCCTCAGGTACAACTTTCGCTTTATGAAGCTGAAGCGGCAAAGTGGAAATGGAAAACCGAACAGGCGAGATTAATGCCGGATGTTACAATAGGGTATAATAATTTGAGCATTATTGGTACACAAACGAGTGCTTCAGGTCAGGAAATTTATTATGATAACAGTCAGAGATTTAGTTATGTCAATCTTGGGTTGTCTGTCCCGTTATTTTTTAGCAGTCAGTCAGCTCGTAACAAGGCTGCCAAAGTAGAGTACGAAACGTATAAGATGCGGGCAGAAACGACAAAGATTGAAATGCAGACGGAGATTAGCAATGCAGAGAGTGAGATCGAAAAGTATAAAGAAAGCCTTTATTATTATGAAAATGAGGGACTAAAGAATGCAACAGTAATCATCGATGCGGCGAATAGTCAATTGGAAAATGGTGATATTGATTACCTGCAATGGGTGTTGGTGGTCAATCAGGCAATAACCATAAAAAATGAATATTTCGACAGGATTAACGATTACAATAAGGCCGTGATTAATTGGCAAACCCTTAATAATTTATAAGATAATGAAAATATATAGCAGCATCATTTTAGTTTTTCTAGGTCTGGTTTCCTGCCAGGGCGATAAGAAAGAACAACAAACTAAAAAAGAAATAACAGCCGAAAACAGTATTCAGTTTAGCGAGGCACAGGTTAAAAATGCAGGACTGGTGGTTGGTTCTCCGGAAGAACGAACAGTGAAAGGAATATTACAGCTTCAGGGAACGGTTACGGTACCGCCAAAAAGTGTGGTGACGGTAAGTATTCCTTTGGGAGGTTATATCAAAAAGACTGATTTAATGGCGGGAATGCACGTAAGAAAAGGGCAATTGCTGGCGGTAGTAGAGGATATGCAGTACATACAACTCCAACAGGATTATCTTACCGCAAAAGAAAAGTTTCAGTTGGCTCAAAGTGAGTTTAATCGTCAAAAAGAGCTTAATGCGAAAAAGGCCAGCAGTGATAAGTTGTTTGAGCAAACATCGACAGAGATGCAAACACAACGTATTTACATGGCATCGCTGGCACAAAAACTGGGATTGCTGGGCATTAATGTTAAAGCACTTACCGCTTCAACGATAAGCAAAACGGTTGCAATTCATTCGCCTATAAACGGTTTGGTTGCGAAGATTAATGTGAATGTAGGGAAATACATTTCGCCAACAGATATGCTTTTTGAGCTAATCGAAATGAGCGACATTGTGCTGGTCATGAATGCTTTTGAAAAAGACGTAAACCTGCTTTCGGTTGGACAGACTGTTACGGCTTATACCAATGCTAATCCGTCTAAAAAGTACAAGGCGAAAATTGCTTACATCAATCAAAGTCTGAATGACGATCGTGCAGCAGAGGTGATTTGTAAAGTGAATCAATATGAAAAGTCATTAATTCCGGGACTTTTTATTAATGCTGAGGCAGAGTTTGATAGCGAAAAAACACTTACAGTTCCGGAAGATGCGGTAGTAAGATGGCAGGGTAAGTTTTTTGTTTTTTTGAAAACTGGCGGGCATAATTTTAAAATGGTTCCAATTGAATTGGGTACTGCCAGTGAAGGATATCGTCAGATTAAATCTTCGGTTATCAATACTTCTTCGGCTATTATAATCAAAAATGCTTACACGCTTTTGATGGCTTTCAGAAACGGAGGAGATCAGTAATTTTAAGTTAAAAAGAATCCCCCAGCTCCATAGGGATTGGAACTGGGGGATCATAAAAAAATAAAACACAATCTTTAGAACGTATACCTCACTCCAAATTGTCCTTGGAATCTTGAGGCTAACTGATCTACAGTATAAGGTGATGTCGAAGGTTTTTGGAACGTATAGGTTGGATCGCCTGTAGCTACTCCGCCTAAATTTCCTGATTTTGTTAACCCAAGATTTGCTGTTGAATTGTAAGTGTTTGGAACAAAATAACTTCTTCCCCAATCTTTATTGATCAGGTTTCCAATATTTGCTACGCTGAACGAAAGCTGTAAGGTACCTACTTTGGTAATTTTAATTTCATCCATTAATTTTAAATCGGCCTGGATGTTCCATGGTGTTGTAGCACCATTTCTTTCTGTAAAGTTTCCTCTTCTGCTTTTCAAATAATCATTTCCGTTAATGAAAGCTTCGTAATCTGCTACCTGCTGTGCTGCTGTAGCCGATGGAACGCCTGCTGCATTTACACCAATGTATTTCGCTGCTTCTGTGGCATCTTTAAAAATATAAGCCAATCCTGCCGCCTGACCTGTTCCTGCAATAGTAGAGTTTACAAATCCCCATGAAAACGGATTTCCGGACTGAGCATTGAAATACACATTTGCCGAGAAGATATTGTTATCGGCTACTTTTACCGCATACCCAACATTGGAAACAATTCGGTGCTTGATGTTAAAGTTTGAAGTTGCTAATTGCGGATTGTTTGGTGTTAACGACTGGTTCATCTGGAAGTTACTCTCCATTGAGTTACGAATTCCATTGGTAATATCTTTAGAATTTCCGTAGGTATAAGCCACCATAAAGTTAAGACCAAAATCATACGTTTTTGAGATCATCTCAGTAATGCTGTATCGGTATCCTTTGCTAGTATTCGATAATAAATAGGCGTTAGAGAAAGCCGGATTTATATTGGCTGCATAAATTGGCATCTGGTGGTTGGTATCATAAGAAAAATAAGTTGGATTATCAGTCTTATTTACTTGTTGAAATTCAAGATCACGAATTACTTTGGTGTAAATACCTTCAGTCGTAAATTTATAGCCGTTGATGATTTTATCAATCGCAAGGGAGTTTCTTAAAACTGCTGGCATTTTGAATTTGTTATCAACCAGATCGGCCTGCACTTTTGGCGTTGCATCATGATAACCGTTCAATCCATTGTTTGCCAAAGGATCACCTGCTGCTGCAACCTGTGCCGGAGTAAGATTGTTTTTGTCATAACTTCCGTAACCTACACCATCATTGTAGTAAGCATATCCTAGCCATGCAAATGGAATTCTTCCTGTAAATACTCCAGATCCACCTCTAATAACAAGTGTTTTGTCCTCGTCGACATTGTATGTAAATCCAATTCTTGGAGAAACTAATGCTGTACTGAAAAAGTTGTTTTTAATCTGACTTAATGGGGTATAGTTATAAGTGTTACCATAATTGGCATCAGCTGGAGAGTTTTGTACCTGCGGGCTTAATTTAGGTTTGTTAGGTAGGTCTGTGTAGTCTATTCTCACACCAGGAGTAACTTTAAGTTTGTTGCCAATTCTGATTTCATCCTGTACATAAACACTGTATAGGTTTACTTTAAATTGCGCATAAGGATTGTTGAAGATCTGATCTCTTGTTGAACCGTCGAAAGGGTAGGTACCGCGAACACGGGTAGGAAGTTTGCTGTAGAAATCTGTCAGAGATTTGTAAGATACTCTTCCGTTAAGGGCGTTTACAAATCCGTAATTGATATCGTAAAACTCATTGTGTGTACCAAACAACAAGGTGTGGTTTCCAGTTTTGTAAGTAAGATTATCCGTGATTTCGGCCGTGTTTTGTTTCATATTGAATACTGTTGCCTCACGATCGTTTCCTAAAAAGATCGTTCCTCCGTTATAACCAATTTCAGTTTGGGGAAACATGATATTGCCTGATTTTGGATCGCGATAATCTTTAATAGCCGAATAGCTGGCAATGAACGAGTTGGACCACTGGCTGTTAAAATGGCTTTTAAGTTCTAAAACGGTACTGATGGATTGGTTTTTTTGCGTAAAATCCATGCTGGAGAACCTGAAGTTTGCTGCATCACGCTCTAAGTTGGAAGCTTGAGAGATTACAGTATTGTTTCTTAATGATAAAGAGTGTTTTTCATTAATTTTCCAGTCTAATTTGTTGAAGAATTTTTGACTCTTTGCAAAGTTGTTGTACCCACCGAAAGTTCCGGTGTCAAATCCGTAGTTTGTTTTAACGAAGTCCGAGATTTGTTGTGCAGTAGTGTTGTCTACCAGTGAAGTTAATTTTCCGTTAGAATCTGTTTGTCCCGCATTGTAAAATAAAGGATCTGTTCTTTCTGCATATTCCATATTGGTAAAGAAGAACAATTTATCTTTAACGATTGGTAAACTCAATCGGAATCCAATTTGATAATCACCAAACGAATTTGGCATTTTAGAACCGTCACCGGCATTGTTGCGGCCTGTAATAGCTGCATTTCTGCCATAACTGTAAATCGATCCACTCACATTATTGGTACCGCTGCGGGTAACGGCATTTACGCTTCCGCCTAAAAAGTTTCCTAGTTTAATATCGTAAGGAGCAATATAAACCTGAATATCCTGTATTGCATCAAGGCTTATAGAATTTGAACGTGTACTGCTTCCCGGCATCCCTGAAGTCCCTGATTGTCCTCCTAAAGACGGACTAAAACCAATGGCATCATTGTTTATTGAACCGTCGATGGTGACGTTGTTGTATCTGAAATTGGTACCGGCAAAAGAGTTATTGGAGCTTTGAGGTACCAGTTTTGTAACATCTTGTATTCCTCTGTTGATTAACGGAAGACCATTTACCTGTTTTTCATTAATATTGGTTCCGTTATTTTTAGAAGAAGGTTTAGAGCTTGTAATGACAACTTCTTCTAATACATTACTGTCGGCTTTGCCAACTATTATTATCGGCAGGTCGTTATCGCCAAGTGCTAAGTGAATTTGTGCGTTAGAATAATCTTTAGTAGAGGCACTTTTAATTTCTAATTCGTAAGGTCCGCCGGCATTTAAATTTTCGAAACTAAATCTACCTTGTTTGTCAGTTGTAGCTTTATACACTGCATTGGTAGGTAAATGTGTTAAAATAACCTCCGCGCCAGTAAGCAGGCTTGTGCCATCATTAACTTTTGCAGATAATGAAGAGGTTGTAATTTGAGCAAAAATGTTTCCCATGGCAAGGAGCATTACAGCCGAAAAAAAGAGTTTTAGTTTTGTCATTGATTTTTAGTTTTTATTTGACAAAGAAACTCCGTTTGTTTTGATCGGATTTAATGCTTTTGTTAACTTAAAATGATAAAAATATATAGTGTTAACTTAAAATTATCAAGGGGTTATGGTTTTAAAACATTCTAAGCCTTTAAAATCAATGGTTTGTGTAAGTGGTTAAAAATAAAAAGATTAGAGCTGTATTTAAAGTAGATTAGAGAAAGATTAGAGTGTTAAGCAAAGGTTACCAACTGCAAAAATTGGTCGTATTAAATCCTGATATAGTGGTGAAAAAACGAAATAATTTAGGGAAATACTAAAGTAATTGATGTGCCTTTTCCGATTGTAGAATCGACCCTAACTGTAATATGGTGCAGTTTGAGTATTTGCATGGTAATAAAGAGGCCTAACCCTTGCCCTTGTATGTGACGGGTATGATCGCTTCTGAAAAAAAGATCAAAAATAGCTTCCTTATCCTGTTCTTTAATTCCCGGGCCCCGGTCTGTAACTTGTATCAAAAGTTTATTTTCCTCTGAGAGCGCAAAAATAGTTACCGGTTCAGGAGACGAGAATTTAATAGCATTGTCCAGAATATTGTAAAGCGCTATAAAAAGCATGTGTTTATTGGCATAAATCGAAAGTAAATTTTCGTGTTCTGCCAGCGCACTCAGATCTACCGAAACTTTTGATTCGGGATATTCGATTGCTTTCTTTTCGAGAACATTCCATAGTATTTCGTCGATCCTTACTGTTTCCATTTGCTGCGGCTCAGACAGTTCAAGTCCCGATAATACAAGAAGCCCTTCTAAAGTTGACTTTAAGTGCAGGGTGTCTTTTCTTAGTGATTTTAAGATCTCTTCATACTGCTCATTGGTTCTGGGTTGTTGCAGGGACACATCAATATCTCCTATAATTATAGTTAAGGGAGTTTTAAGTTCGTGTGACGCATTTTTCAGGAAATTTTTTTGTGTCATAATTCCGGTTTCGAGTCTTTCTAAAAGGTAATTGAAAGTGGTAACCAGTTCTTTAATTTCGTCTTTCCCATGAGCTTGCTGCACTTCTAATCTCGAATGCAGGTTTTCGGTAGTGATAGTATTCACTTTTGCTATGACATCTGCAAAAGGACGGAACGTTTGTTTGGCTAAGAATGTTCCTAAAAGATAGTTTAAGGGAATACCTGCCAGATAAAAAAGAATAAACATTAGGCCCAGAATTTCAAGCTGTCGATTACCGGTGTGATTGATACCGGAGACTACAATTATAAAATCGCCCTGATTGTCTTTGTAAAATAAACCTACAAACTGCCTGTTCTTTATGGTAAACGATTCTATTTTATTTTTTACAATACTATTCAGATCGTGATCTGTTAGCTGAATGTCAATAGAATCCTTTAAATAAAGCTTTTTTGTTTTGGCATCGTAAACACGTATCGATTCGTTGTTGATTCGGTGGTACTGAACTTCAATCTGATGGTATCGTTCGTTTGTAAATTCTTTTATTTCATCCTTCTTAAAATAAAATAAAGCAGCAGTCAAGGCATGATCTTCAAGATTGTCATAATAAAGATCTTTCATATGACTTCTGAAAAGCAGGAAGGATCCGGTCATGAGTAATCCGACGATAAAAGCAAAAAGCAATGTAGAATTTACAGCTAACTTATTTTTAAGATTCATAACGCTTTAGGTCTGTTTATATATGTGAGATGTGAAATGTGAAATGTAAGATGTGAAAAGTGAAAAGTGAAAAGTGAAAAGTGAAAAGAATTGATTATAGAATAAACATCTGGCCTTGCAGATTAATCTGAGTTAGACAGTCTTATCATCTTATATTTTACATTTCACATCTTACATTTCACATCTCACTTTTCATATTTTTAGCTCTTCTGCTTCAACATATACCCGGTTCCTTTTATCGTATGAATAAGTGGAGTAGGGAAGTTCTTGTCGATTTTATTTCGCAGATAATTAATATACACGTCAACAGTATTGGAGGTACTGTCAAAATCAATATTCCAGACGGCTTGTGCAATTGCGACTCTTGATAATGCGGTTTCTCGGTTTTTCATAAAGAAAATTAAGAGTTTAAGTTCTCTTGACGAAAGGTTGAGCTCTTTTCCGTCTCTTGTTGCACTTTGTTCTTTCATATTAATTTCGATTCCGGCATAGGACTGAAAATCGAGAATTCCGGTACTGAATTCGGCACGACGAAGCTGTGCATTAATTCGGGCTAGAAGTTCTTCAAACAAAAAGGGTTTGGCGAGGTAATCATCGGCTCCGGATTGAAGACCTTTTACTTTTTCCTGTGGTGTATCGAGTGCACTTAAAATTAGTATAGGTACTATAATTTTTCTGCTTCGTAAAACTTCGCAAACTTCAAAGCCGGTAATGTCCGGAAGCATGATATCAAGAATAATGATATTGTACTCATTTTCCATGACTTCCCTAATGGCTTCAAAACCTTTGGTAATGGTTTTAACTTCATACAAATGTTCTTCTAGTCCTCTTGTAATAAAAGAGGCAACTCTGGGATCGTCTTCAACTAATAACACTCTGTTCATATTCGAAATGTAATTGAGGTGTAATACCTCTTAAGTAATAAAGTAATTCTTATGATGCGTTACCGGATTTATTTTTTTATCGTTTAATTCTAATAAGGTGTTTTCGATCATTTCAGACATAGCATCCAGTGCCAGATCGTTAGGCTGTAATCCGAAAGGGTTTTCGAGTTCGTCGGCAATTGCTTCGAGTGCTACAAAAGTATAAGCTATAAAGACAATGATAAACGGCGTAATCCAACCCATAGTTTCGACAAAACCAAAGGATAATAAGAAACAATAAATGTAAACCGTTCGGTGCAATAATACGCTATAGGTATAGGGGATAGGAGTACCGGCAATTCGCTCACAACCGCCAACAATATCTGACAGTTTATTTAGATTTTCTTCAAAAGCCAGCTGTGTGACACTGTCTATTTTGTTTTCTGTTTTTGCGTTTTTAACCCAAAGTCCCAGTTCTTTTAAAATGATTATTGGTTTGTACCGAACTTCTTGCAATTGCTCTGCGAGTTCTTTGGGAAGCAAGCGATTCATATCGGTTGCAGAATTGGTTTCTCTAAGTTGGTGTTTGAGGCTGTATACAAATGCAATAAGTAGGTTCGTAAAGTTTTCGCGTTTGGCTTCGTACTCCTGATCAGGGATAAGTGTGATGCTTTGTCGGGCAAGAGAGCGGGTATCATTGAGTAATGCACCCCAAAGTTTTCGCCCTTCCCAAAAACGATCGTAACTCACACTGTTTCTGAAACCGAGGAAAATAGCCAGCGCAATTCCAAATAATGTAAAAATAGCAGGATTGATGTGCAGATTATACTGAATGAGCCAGGGTTTAAAATAAACGACGACAAAGGAAAAAAACAGTAATAATAAAAGTCTAGGGAGAAGCTGTGGCAAAACGGAACCTCGCCATTCAAAGAGCATTTTAAACCAGGTATTCTTTTTCTTTATAATCATTGACGCTGATTAGATTTAATACCATAAAAGTAATTAAAAGTGCGGCCTCAAACAAAAAATGATAGAAATATATAAGGATTAAACGAGATCAGGCGTATAGATTGGAGTTTACTCTTTCGCCCTTACAGGGCTTTGATAGATTGTTTATTTATTTCATAGTGCGTTGCACTATGCTGTTGCCTTTGGGCTTTCAGCCCATCTTTGAGATTTAAATAAAGTATTGAGAATATTATTCGAGGCTGCAATATTTTTTACGATACAGTCTGATCTAAAAGATATTACTTTTCCAAACCAGCTCTGAAAGAGCTTAAGTAACAGTATAGCGCAACGTACTATGCTGTAAATTAAGGTTGACTATTACCCTGAAAGGGTAAAAGCAAATAGATATTTTACCTTTATCGATCGAACAGGTTTTAATCCAAAAAAAGCCGATTTCCCCCAAGAAACCGACTTTTTTAATTTTTCCCGAGCGGGAAAAGTAGTTGTTTAATATTTTTATTTGATAATTAACGTAAAGCAAATCTTAGTTTAAGTCCATAAGAAACTAGTCTGACATTGTTGACGGATGGAGAATCCAATACGCTGTTGTATTGCAGCTGCACAGGAAGTTCCGGATTGTACTGTACCAGACTTTTGTCTCCATTTTTATTGTAGATGTTATTTAGACCATAATCGATATAAGCACCGAGATAGAATGAAGTTCTGTTTCCAATCTTTTGTTTTACACCTGTTTCAAAAGTAGCAGAGTACGACACTTTAGTATCTAAATCCTGTTCGCTGGTTTTTAAATCATTAGTACTTGCAAAACCGGCAAACGCAGGGTTAAATAATTCTACATTGTATTGCGGATAGTAACCGCTTGTAGTAAGGTTTTGAAAGGTACTTTGATAACATCCTTTAATCGCAAATCCTACTTTAGCACCTGCAGCAACGTACAATTGAGTAGTTCCCGGAGTTTCAAATTGAATTGCGATTGGAACATTTATGTAACTTAGGCTTTGTTCTTCTCTGAAGTTAGTGGCTTTGTATCTAAACTGAAAGGTTTCATTTTCGGCATCTTTAGTAACATATTGTCCACTAAAAGAAGCGTACTTTGCATCAGAATTATAGGATTGGTACTCGGCTCCAATTCCAATGCTTAAGCCTTCGTTTAAATAATAGGAGTATCTGATTCCTGCACTAATTCCGTTTCCGGGTACGATAGTACCACCGCCACTGTACTTTAGAAAAGAACCGGGTCCTGCGACGGAGATCGATATTTCCTGTTTTTTGTCCTGACTATAGCCCTGGAGGCATATCGCTAAAAACGCCGTAACTGTAGCTATAGATTTTATAGAGGTACTGATATATTTTTTCATCTTAAAGTTGTATTAGCCAGTACCATTTTGAAGTGGTACTGGCATGATTTTGTTTATTTTACAATTACTTTGAATGACTTTTTGATATTGCCTGACTCAATAACTACAAGAACCATATTACTTTCAGTACTTGGAGGTAATTGTACCTGTGTTTGAGCAGTAGATGATTTCATTGTTGTAAGTAGTTTACCAGTAACAGAGTAAAGACTTATTTGCATGTTTTCTAAATCACCTTCTGGTAAATCAGCATCTACAGTAAGCATTTTTCCTGTTTCAACGGGATTTGGATACAATTTGACCTCAAGTGATTTCTGTGTCTTAATTTTAGCAGGGCATGTTTGCAATACCTTACCATCTTTAGTAGTCATTTTTACACTGTAGTCGGCAGTTAGATCTAATTTATTCGCCAGATCGTCTCCTGCTGAAAAGTATTGGTTTGTACCAATTAATTGTCCATTTTTAAACCATTGGTACGAAACAAACTCGTAACCTCCATTGGTTTGAGGATTGTTGTTTACGATAAGTACATTATTGAATTTTTGGTGTACGATATCATAGAATCCAAATGGTTTTTCAACAGTTATAGCATATGTAGCACTTGTACTTCCATCTTCAGAAGTAACTGTTACATTTTGCGTATAAATTCCCGGTTTAGGAGTATTAATGGTAAAATTAGCCGATGGAGTAAAGGTTGCATTCGTTGTATTGGTCAGTGCTACATTTACGTTGTTTTCGTCACATCCCATTAGGTAGTTAAGAGTCTTAGCCGGATTAGGATATACTTTAGTTCCAATGGTAATTTGAGTAACGGTGATGTCGTTGTTTTTGATTACCAATAGCTGTGTAACATCCGGAGCAGGTAGATAATTGTTGTCACCAGCCTGAGCAGCTACAATTGTTACTTCTCCAGGTCTTAACATATTTACGACACCAGTTAATGGAGCGACAGTAGCAGGAGGTAACGCAGTTTTATAGGTAAAGGCATAGTTTACCGGTAAACCAGAACTGGCAGTAGCTCCCAGATTGAAAGTATTTGATCCTCCAAGAGTTTTTATTCCCAATATTGGAAAAGTAATTTGCTGTGCTGCTTTTTGAATCGTAAGTTGTGCAGTAAGCGTAATTGGTAAACAATTTGGTGTACTTGCTGAAGGAGATACTACGGCAGTAACTGTATAAGTCCCCGCATTTGTTGCTGAGTTTCCTGAACCTGAAGGTGCGATGGAATAACTGACAGTCGCTCCTGACGGCAAATTAGCAACTTGCACTGCATGTGGATTTTTGTCATAGGTAAATGTTGCGTTACTAAAGGTTACTTGTTGAAGTGCTGAATTCAGTACTTGCACATTTTGTGTTTGTGTACTAGAGTTTCCACTTGCATCAGTATATTTCCATGTAATTGTATAAGTTCCAGGTGCATTGTAGTTTAACGGACTTGTTGTTGTTGCCGTGATACTACCGCTGCAATTATCAGTTGCAGTTGGAACTGGAATTTGAGCCGATAAAACAGCACAAGAATTTGTAATTACAGGAAGAGTTGCCAGATTTGGTACTGGCGCTGTTACATCCGGAGTTGTAATTAAAGTCACAGTTTGTGTAGCGGTACAACTGTTGGCATCAGTAACAGTTAACGTATAAGTTCCTGCTGCTAATCCGCTAATATTTTTGGTTGTACTACCATTAGACCATAAATAGGTGTAAGGAAGCGTACCGCCGGTTACAGTTACATTTATAGCACCATCACTTAGTCCGTTGCAAGAGATATTCGTTTGAGATGATATGCTTGCTACTACTACAGTAGGTTGGGTTATAATAGTACTTACAGTTGTTGTACAAGAATTTGCATCGGTGATTAAAACAGTGTAGTTACCAGGAGCCAATCCTGTAGCTGTAGCCGCAGTACCTCCAGTAGGAGACCATACATAAGTATAAGCACCTGTTCCTCCAGTTGCAGTTACAGTAGCAGAGCCATTATTTGCCCCATTACAAGTAACATTTGTTGCAACTATAGTTCCACCAACTGCCGTTGGTTGCGTAATATTGAAATTTTGTGTCACGTTACAGCCATTACCATCTGTAATAGTTACAACATAAGTACCTGCAGTTAATCCTGTAGCTGTAGCTGCAGTACCGCCAGATGGAGACCATGAATAAGCATAAGGTGTTGTTCCTCCAGTTACTGTTACAGAAGCAGCTCCAGTAGTACCTCCATTACAAGCTACATTTGTTTGTGTTGGTACAACTACCAAAGGAGTAGGTTCGCCAATAGTAATATTTTTAACAATAGAACAACCGTTTGCAGAGGTAATCGTCACAGTATAGTTACCTGCAGTAAGATTGTTGGCTGTAGCATTAGAACCTCCTGAAGGAGCCCATACATAAGTAAATGGACCAGGAGCACCTGATGGTATTACCGTTGCAGAACCTGTGTTACCGCCATTACATAAAACATCAGTTTTATTAACAACAGCTACTAAAGTGTTGGTTGTATTAATGGTTACGCTTTGCGTATTGGTACATCCGTTTCCATCTGTGATGGTACAGGTATAGTTTCCGGCTGTTAAGCCTGTAGCAGTGGCTGTTGTAGCTCCTGATGACCATTGGTAAGTAAAAGGAAGTACTCCGCCGGTTGGATTTACGGTAGCCTGACCTGTAGTCGAACAAGTGGCATCTATTTTAGATGTAGTTGCAGCTAGTACTGCCGGCTGATTAATAAAGAATGTTTTGGTGATAGAACAACCGTTAGCATCTGTAATTAAACAGCTGTAGTTTCCGGTTGCTAATCCTGTAGCTGTAGCTGCAGTACCTCCTGTTGGAGACCAGGCATAAGTATAAGCTCCAGTTCCTCCTAAAACGGTTACACTAGCTGTTCCGGTTGCTGTTCCATTACATAAAACATCTGTTTGTGATGTTGTTGCTGTTAAAGCCGCTGGTGGATTTAAAGTAGTACTTGCAGTAGTTGAACAACCATTTGCATCCGTCACTGTAACCGTATAAGTTCCTGCTGATAATCCTGAAGCTGTTGCAGCATTTCCTCCTGTTGGAGTCCATACATAAGTATATCCAGGTGTACCTCCGGTTACATTTACTGTAGCCGAACCATTGCTGTCACCGTTACATAATAGATCTGTTTTTGATATTGTAGCTACTAATGCAGTTGGCGTACCTATTACAATTGTTTTGATTAAGCTACACCCTTTACTATCTGTGATGGTACAAGTATAAGTACCGGATGACAATCCTGTAGCTGTAGCTGCAGTACCTCCTGATGGTGCCCATACATAAGAGTATCCAGGTGTTCCTCCGCTTGGAGTCACCGTTGCGCTACCATTTGTGCTTCCAAAACAACTTACATCTATGGTCGCAGTTGAAGCACTAAGAATTGCTGCTGGTTGATTGATCGTAAAGCTTTGTATAGTAGAACAGTTATTGGCGTCTGTAACAGTTACGTTATAAGTGCCGGCTGTTAAATCTGTAGCTGTAGCAGCAGTACCACCGGATGGTGACCATGAATAGGTGTAAGCTCCTGTTCCTCCGGTTGCACTTACAGTAGCAGCTCCAGTTGCATCTCCATGACAATTCACATGAGTAATTGAACCTTGTGAAGCCACTAAAGGGGTTAGAGGCTGCGTTAGAATGAAAGTTCTGGTTGTTGAACAGATATTAGCATCTGTGATGGTTACCGTATAAGTACCGGCAATTAATCCTGTAGCTGTAGCTGCAGTACCGCCAGATGGTGACCATGAATAGGTGTAAGGTGCAGTTCCGCCACTTACAACTACGCCTGCGCTTCCTGTTGCATCTCCATTACATAAAATATCAGTTTGCGAAGTTGTTACTGAAAATGCAGGAGGGTTGGTAAGAATGAAAGATTGTGTAGTACTACAACCATTTGCATCTGTAACTGTTGCTGTATAAGTGCCGGCCGCTAAACCTGTAGCTGTAGCTGCAGTACCACCTGTAGGTGTCCATGAATAGGTATATCCAGGGGTTCCGCCTGAAGCGACTACAGTTGCACTACCGTTAGTTGCATTATTACAAGTAGGACTAGTGAATGTACCCTGAGAAGCTATTAGGATTGTAGGTTGAGTAATGATAAAGTTTTGTGTAGCCGTACAGTTATTAGCGTCTTTTATAACTACACTGTATGTTCCTTGTGAAAGACCGTTTATTGATGCGGTTGTAGCACTATTAGACCAAAGGTAAGTATAAGAACCCGCTCCGCCAGTAGGCGCAACTGATGCTGAACCATTAGCGCCACCATTACAGCTTACATTAACCTGAGTTGGATGTGCAAGGATAGGTGTAGCCGTTCCTATTATGATATTATTGATTGTTCTGGAACATATAGTAGTAGCATCAGTAATGGTAACACTATAAATTCCTGCCGTAAGTCCAGATGCAGTAGCGGTGGTGGCTCCGTTGGACCAGTTGTAAGTATAACCCGGAGTTCCTCCAAAAGCACTTACAGTTGCAGAACCGGTAGCAGTTCCAAAGCAAGAAACTGAAGTTGTACTTATAGACCCATTTAGAGAAGCTGCTGGTTGTGCGACAACAATACCGGTTATCGTTTTTGGACAGCCGTTAGCATCTGTAATGGTAACGCTGTAAGTTCCTGCCTGAAGTCCTGAAGCAGTTGCTCCGGTACCGCCAGATGGTGACCATGAATAAGTATAACCCGGAGTTCCTCCTGATGCAACAATAGTAGCACTACCGTTAGCACCTCCAAAACAAGAAACTGATGTGGTAGAAGGTGTGCCATCAAGAGCAGCTGCTGGTTGCCCTACGGCAATACCGGTTATCGTTTTTGGACAGCCGTTAGCATCTGTAATGGTAACGCTGTAAGTTCCTGCGCTAAGTCCTGTTGCAGTAGCAGCGGTGGTTCCATTAGACCAGCTATAGGTATAACCAGGTACTCCGCCCGTTGGAGTAACAGTAGCGGTACCATTAGATCCTCCAAAACATGAAGCTGAAGTGGTAGAAGTCGTCCCGTTTAAAGCTGTTGCTGGTTGCCCAACAACAATACCGGTTATCGTTTTTGGACAGCCGTTAGCATCTGTAATGGTAACACTATAAGTTCCTGCGGCAAGTCCGGTTGCAGAAGCAGTTGTAGCTCCGTTAGACCAGTTGTAAGTATAGCCTGGAGTTCCTCCTGACGGAGTAATGGTAGCTGTACCATTTGACGATCCAAAACAAGATACATTTGTAACCGAAGGAGATCCATTTAGTGCAGGAGGAGCTATTAATGTAAAAGGTCTGGTAATTTGTATTAATTCAGCATCTGTAATAGTAGCTGTGTAAGATCCGGCTGAAAGTCCTGAAGCCGTTGCTCCGGTACCACCAGCTGGTGACCATGAATACGTATAAGGAGGAACACCTCCTGTTGCAACCACTGTAGCAGTACCATTTACGCCGGCATTACAACTTATATTGGTAAATGAGGTTGAAGAAGTGGCTAAAGCTGCTGATGTAACAAATGTTGATTCGGCACCATAAGATGTTCCGGCACTATTCTTTGCATAAGCTCTGTAGTAAATAGTCGAACCGGGAGTAAGCCCTGTTACGGTATTACTAAAAATTCCAGTTCCAGTTCCTATTTGAAATTTATTGTTTGCGATAGTTGGGTTTGCTGTTATGGCCCAAACGATTCCTCTTTCTACGTTGACATCTCCGCCATTTGCGGTTACATTACCTCCAATAATTGCTTTAGTGGAACCAACATTTGTAGCGGTTGTTGTAGTTACTGTTGGTAAGCTTACGCCATCAACCCAAGTAAAATTGTCAACAGCTATATAATCATAATTACTGCTCAGCTGGATTTCAAGCTGGTCAATGTTGATGTTAGTGTAATCGGAAGCTCCGTCAGTAGCAAAGTTAATGGGTATAAAGCCATTATTAGGAGAGACGTTAGGTGTATTGGCACCAGTAGTATTTTTAACAAGGGTAAATACTGTAACCCCGCCAAGTTTTCCTCTAAAAGTAATCGATCCAGGCAGTGTATTGCTGGTACCACCAGGAGTATAAGCAGCATTACCGGTTACAAATAGCCATAAATTATTTACTTTAATGTTACCAGTTGCGGCACTAATAGTAGCAATTTGCCCCATAGCTTCAGGTCCTGGGGAGTCCTGAACCTGTAAAAATTTATTTGAGTTATTGTAACCGAGACCTGTCAATGTGTAAACTTTAAAGCTAACATAATTACTGGTCAAATTAAAGGTCTTACCATTACTGGTAAAATTGGGTAGATCATTTGTTGCCCCTTCAAAGGTTTCTACTGTTTGCGAAGCGAGTTGCTGCATCGTAAAAAACAGTAGAAGTAGTAATAAGTAGAATTTTTTCATAATTTGCTGATATTAGATTTATCATTTTGTATTCTTGCATTTGTTTTTTAGTTTTAACTTCAAAGCCTTAACTAAAATAAAAGGATCATGTATAAACAAGAGCTTACGATTATTGTTCAATCTATCATTGCGTCAAATACTGTTGATGAACACACAAAATGCGCGCGAAACCTTTCAGAATTTTATGAAAAAATTGCTACAATTAATCACTTCGAAAACAACGAAACTTTTGTAAAAGGTGGCGTTGCTTTATCTAGTTCTGGCGCCGCAGATTGTGTTGATGATTATTTACGTACTGTTTATTTCATAAAAGGAGTTTATAAGGCTCTGACAAAATTGTGTGTTGATTTTCCTGAAAGAAGTATTAATATTCTTTATGCGGGTTGTGGCCCTTATGCAACTTTAATTCTTCCTTTACTTCCTTTGTTTAATAAAGATAGAATTAAAGCCATTTTACTAGATATCAATACTGCTTCAATAGCATCTGTACATCATATTTTATCAATTACGGGCCTTAGCGACTATTCAGTTGACTTAATTGAAACGGATGCCATCACCTATACTAAACCGCAGGATTTTACAATCGATTTGGCGATTTCAGAAACGATGCATTACGCTCTTACTCGTGAACCACAAGTTGCTATTACACAAAACATTGTTTCGCAATTGCCTTCGCATGGAATTTTAATTCCTGAAGAGATCAGAATTGATCTTACTTTTTCCTTTTTTGATTACGAGCCATCGCTTAAAAATGGGAGCAATGAAGTAAAGGGCCGCGATGAATTGCAGCCCTATCCTCATAGTGTATTTGTAGATAGATTATTTACAATAAACAAAGAACTTTTTGGCACTAAAAGTCAGTTTTTAAGTTTTAAAAGTGACTTTTATAAGCTGCCCGATGATTTTAGCAATCATCCCGATGTGTGTATTTTTACTGAAATCAGAATATTTGAAGACATTGAATTAAAAACTGCAGAGTCCTATATTACAAACCCATATTGTGTAGCTTCTATGTACAGTCTGACGAGCTATTCTGAAATTCAATTTTTATACGACTTTAGCGATATACCAAAATGGTCTTATAACGTAAAAACCGCTCTTAATGAATAACTTAATTTCTGGAAGGAAAAATTCCTTCTAAACAAATGATATAAGACAATGCTACGTAAGGCTGCATTACTGAGATAGGGAGATTACTACCCGTTGCACCTGTTGTTACATTGCTTAATAAATCAACACTTGGTGTTGCTGTTGTAAAGCCTAATGTTGGTGTAAAAACTCTCGATACAATTGATCCCGGCACAGCTATTGATGCACCTGCCACAGGTAGTATATCTGTTGAATTTGCAGCACTTACCGATATTTTACCTGGTCCTGCGTGAACGTGAGCTGGTAAGTTGCTTGTTAAAATAGAAACATTTGGTGTACCTGCAGCTTGTCCAAGAACGTAAGTCCCTCCAGGTGAAGTTCCTTGTCCAATAGCTGTTGCACCTTGTAGATTTGGTAAAGCGAAAGTAGTCTGACCATTTCCTCCATAGGTTGTACCAAGGATTGAGAATAATGCCGTATTCTGTGCAATTGACAATATTTGTCCGTTACAAAATGCCCAGCCTCTCGGGGCAAAATTTCCCGCAAAAAGTTTTACAACTCCAATGAATTCTTCCATAGTGTTTAGTGTTAATAGGTTAGTGTTTATATTTGTTTTTGATATTACTTGTGTTTTTAACTAAGAAATAAAAGGGCAATTTTTATATTTCAACTAAGGTATAAAATATAAAACTCTCAAAAACAGGTGTTTCTACCTGTTTTTGCCTTCTAAAACAGGTTAAAACTAAACATCTTCTGCACCGAAACTGAAAAATATGTCATAAGGCGGGTTTTTATTGTCATGAAATATCTTATTTGTGTTGGAAAAAGATATATTGAGGATTGAAAAACCGTAAATCGCTTAAAAACAGACCATATACTGTATTTACTGGTGTTTTATCTCTTTTAGCTAGAAAAAGTTGATAGCTGTAGGAAGTATAATACAACTTTGATATTCTATTTAAACATCAGAATCAAAGTAATAGGAAATTGGTTTTCACTAAGGCATAACGTGCTTGACCAAAAATCATAATTAGTTGCGATATTATCAGGTTTAATAAGTAACACTTTACAAAGCCGGTGCTTAACAAAGTGTCATTTAAATACCTTCATAACATAACACATCAGATGTTAATATAATGTTTTATAATGAAGGCTTTTTATTAATGTAAACGTAACCTTGCAGACCTACCCCCAGCTTTAATTTTGGAGACATATTATAAAACAACACAATTGTAGTATATGTCATTTTTTAAAATAAGAATACATCGCAGTATCATAATAGGAATGGACGTTTTAGTAAGAGCGATTTGTTCGCCAAATTATTCAAAAGTGATGCATTATGTATAAAAAGTTTACGGATGAGGAACTTGTTGAATTATTAAGACAAGGAAAAGATAAGGCGTTTGATGAGTTGTATTTTCGTTATCGTGATGTATTGGTTCGTTTTGTTTATATCAGAATGAAATCGGTTCCGGTTTCTGAAGAGATTGTTCAGGAAGTTTTTACTGCTATTTGGGAAAGGAGAAAGGTTCTGGTTATTCAAAAGAAATTCTCGGCTTATATCTATACCTCGGTTCGATATGTGACTTTAGACTACATAAAATCACATACTGTTACCGACCAATATGTGAAAGAGGTTATAGACAGAAATACAAATGATTTTAGCGGAAGTAACACTACTGAAGATTCCATTTATTATGAAGAACTGCAGGAAGCAGTAGACAAAGCAACTTTATTACTTCCAAAAAAATCAAAAGAAGTTTTTATTCTCAGCAGGATCAAGCATTATACCAACAAAGAAATAGCCGAAGAACTAAATGTTTCGCACGAAACAGTAAAGTATCATATTGCCTATGCTTTAAAGTTTATGCGAAGCTATCTGGGCGAGTTCAATTAAAAGCAGATTTCGAATGTAAGGTTACGCTTTCTTTTCTTAACAAAAGCGTAACCTTAGCCACCTACCTGAAAATACTATTTCTAAGACATACTATTAAAGAGATAAACATATTATAATGCCTGAAAAATTAAATCAAGAGATAAAACATTTTTTAGAAGGTAAGCCTTCTCTAAATGGGGAAGAATTATGGAATAACTGGTACAATCACCCTGAAGAAATCTTTGATACTATAGCGACTATTACCTCAGATCGTTCGAAATTGAAAAAAGAGATTCAGCAAATAAAAAAAACCGATAAGGTTATTTTTCTTCAATATAGGAATTGGACGATGGCAGCTTCTCTCTTTTTTTTAATGGGATTATCCTGTTTTTTTTATTTATCAACCGTAAAAACGATTTCCAGACAATACGTTACCAGGGCGGGAGAACATGCCAAAATAGTTTTAAGCGATGGAACTCAAATATGGCTTAACGCGGGAAGCCGTATAAAGTACCCTCTTGCCTTTAAGGGAGATACAAGAGAAGTTTATTTAACCGGAGAAGCTTTTTTTGATGTAGCCAAAGACAAAAAACATCCTTTTATCATTCATACTGCTAAAATGGATACAAAAGTACTGGGAACCAGTTTTAATGTGCAGGCCTATCCCGATCAGACGACTCAGGAGGTTTCGGTTCTTACCGGAAGAGTAAATGTAAAATCAACTGTCACCGAAGAAAACGTATATGTAACTCCGGGTCAAAAAGTGGTTTTTAAATCATATGATAACAAGTTGCAGGCTTTCAAGGATGTTCCGGTGAATTCTATTTCGCTTTGGCGCAAAAATATTATCGTTTTTGAAGATGCTCCCTTACCAGAAGTGATAGCAACCATTAATCGGAATTATAATGTAACCGTCGAAATTGGAAATAAGAATTTAAATAATTTAAAAATCAGTGCCCATTTCAAAGAGCTTCCGGTAGGACAGGTTGTTGCTTTGGTGTGCAACATCATCAACGCCGATTATAAAGTAGAAGCAGGGACTTATGTGATACGATAAATCGTAGAACGGGCAAAAGAAACATAACATACAGCAACACCATTCGTATAGCGCTATGCGATTTAGTGGGAGTAACTGTATCTATTCGTCAGAGAACAATTCGTTACCAATCCAATTAAAAAGAAATCTACGTAGAAAACTGATCCATAATCAAAAACAATTAAAAAATCACAAACATGACTAGAAAGCAAATGCGGTATGTTCCAAACCGCGAGAGCATTAAAAAATCGGTACTAACGAGAGCGATGCTTTTTATAGCTCTATTTTTTATCGGATTAACCGTGAAAGCGGGCAGTTTTGATATAAGTAAAAGAGTAACCTTAAAAGTAGAAAATGAAAGCATAAAAAATGTTTTTCAGAAGATTGAAAAACAAATTGATGTGCATTTTATGTATGAAACAAATCAGGTTAATACCAATCAGAAAATTAGCTTAAAACTCAACAATGTACCCTTAGAGCAGGCGCTGGATAAAATATGCAGCAATTTATTATTGAGATATGAAATTGTAAGCAATAATATTGTCATCAAGAAAAACCTGAAAATCTCAGATGCTGCTCAGGGTAAAATAAGTATTTCGGGAACTGTTTTTGGAGGAGATGATGGAATGCCGCTACCGGGTGTCGGAATCAAAGACAAAGATTCGGATGCAACTGCAACGACAGATTTTGACGGAACTTTTAAGATGGAAATCAATTCGTCTGCGGCAGTACTTGTTTTTTCCTATGTGGGTTATGTTACACAGGAAGTAAAAGTAACACAATCGGATAAAAATATAAAGATCAAATTATTAGCCGATATGAAACAACTGCAGGAAGTGGTAGTAATGGGATATGGAAGTGTAAAAAAGAATGAAGTTTTGGGAGCTGTGGGCACCGTTTCGATGAAGGAAACTTCGAGTAGAACTTACAATAGTGCAGCAGAATTATTGCAGGGCACAGTGGCCGGTGTTACCGTAATCAATAATGGTGGTGACCCAACTGCCGAGCCAACAATCAATATTCGTGGAATTGGATCTTTGAATGCCGAAACACCTTTGATTGTTTTAGACGGAATTATTTACAGCGGTTCTTTAAATACCTTAAATCCGAACGATATTGCTTCGATTAGTGTCTTAAAAGATGCTGCCTCTGCTGCAATCTACGGAGCAAGAGCTTCTGGTGGAGTAATTTTAATTACTTCTAAAAAAGGAGTTTCAGAACGAATTAACATCAATGTAAATTACCAGGGAGGTTTTCAAAGTGTAGCAAAAAAGCTAGACGTTTTAAATGCTGCCGAATATGCAGATGCCATGAATGCCGCCAGAGATAATGCAGGTATGCCAAGAATTCCGGCTTTTGATCCGGCATTTGAACCAACAGCGAGAACTACTAAAACGAACTGGATGGATGAAATTTTCCGTACAGGCGAAATTCAGGACCTGTCCATTTCAATCAATGGTAAAACCGAAAAATCCAATTTCTTTATCTCAGGAAGTTATCGCAAAAACGAAGGGATATTACTTAATACTTTCGGAACTCGTTATACCGCACGAGCCAATTCTTCGTTTAAACTGGCACCCAATTTTACAGTGGGCGAAAACCTGTCGTATTCCTTAACAGACGGTCAGGCGGCCAACACCTCAAGTGGGTATACAGGCGCTATTTTAGCAGCAATTTTTTATCCACCCAATGCTACTATTTACAGAGAAGACGGTTCCGGAAATTTTGGAGGGGTTCCCGAAAAATATATTGGTTCGTATGGAGATGTCATCAATCCGGTAGCCTATTTAAAAAGACTGGACAACCGCAATCCGATTTCTACCGTTTTAATTAATCCTTATGCGGAGTGGGAAATTGTATCGGGTTTAAAATTCAAATCAAACTGGGGATATACCAGAATTCAAAACAATGCAACCGACTTTGCTGTTAAAATAACAGAACCGGGTAAAATATTCGATTTTAACCGATTGACACAAACGGCTTCTACCACAACTGATTTGTTAAGTGAGCAAACACTTTCTTACGAAAAATCATTAGGAAAACACAATTTTAAAGCATTGGCAGGATACACCTACCAACAAACGAAAAGAGATTTTTATACGGTACAGGGAACCGGTTTTGACAATGAAGATGCCTCACAGCGTTATTTACTGAATGCTAAATTAGTACAGCAATTGGATGCAGGGATGTCTGAGGAGATCATTTCTTCTTATGTAGGAAGGCTGAATTATGACTTTAATCAAAAGTATTTAATTTCGGGAATTGTACGCCGCGACGGTACTTCAAAATTGATTTCTGAGAACCGTTGGAAAGTATATCCTTCTGTTTCTGCCGGATGGTTAATCTCTGAAGAGGGATTTATGAAAAATATAAATCCAATTGTCAGCAACTTAAAATTACGTGCAAGCTGGGGACAAATTGGAAACTTAGGAAACCTTGGTCCGTACCAGTTTAGTGTACCTTTAAAACAAACACAAGCTTTAATCGGAAGCAGCCCGGTAATCAGTTACGGTTATTCAGAGAGCGAATTGTCTAACCCAAATTTGAGATGGGAAAGCTCCGAACAGACCAACGTTGGATTAGATTTCACTATGTTTAACAATGCTTTGTCAGGTTCTGTTGATACCTACATCAAGACGAATAAAGACATGCTGGTTCGCGATCAGTTGCCTGGTGTTTCGGGAACTCCGTTAGGAAGAATCGTAAATTCAGGAAATGTTGAGAATAGAGGAATAGAAGCGAGTTTAACGTATCAGAAAACACATGGTGAATTTAAATTTGATGTAACAGCAAATGCGGCTTTCTTAAGTAATAAAATTGCTTCGATCAAAGATGACTTAACATCCCTTGAACCACTAAATTTAAGCAGAGTACGTAGTTTGCCTTTGGCTAATATTTATCAGGTAGGAAGTCCTGTAGGTGCTTTTTACGGATATTCAACTGACGGATTATTTCAGAGTAATGCCGAAGTAAAAGCGTATGTAAACGATAAAGGAGTCGTATATCAGCCAAATGCGGTTGCCGGAGATATTAAATTTAAAGATATAAACGGTGATGGAGTAATCAATAACAACGATAGAGTAGTACTTGGAAATCCTTTTCCGAAAACTACTTTCAGCCTGAATACCAATTTCAGATACAAAGGATTTGATATGAACATCTTTTTAAGCGGAACAGCCGGAAACAGTGTCTTTAATGCTGTAAAACATACAGGTCTAAATGCTTCTTTCCCGGGCTACAATTTACTGGCTGATTCTAAAAATTCCTGGTCACCAACAAACACCAATACCAATATTCCGGTTCTTTCGTCAACAGACAACAATAATAACTTTGGACGAATCTCTGATTTTTATATCGAAGACGCTTCTTTTGTGAGATTAAGAAACCTGTCGATAGGATATACTGCAAAAGAACAATGGTTGAATGGAAAAGCAAAACTTAGATTTTTTATCTCTGCGCAAAACCTATTTACCATTACCAAGTATTCAGGAATGGATCCGGAAGTAGGGCTTAAGAATTTTGGTATGGACTTAGGGAAATACCCACTTTCCCGTATTTATATGACGGGTGTAAACGCAACTTTTTAAAAAATATACAAATAAAATGAAAAAATTAAGTCTTTTAGTATTGAGTTTTATGCTTTTAATAGGCAGCTCGGCTTGTGAAAATGAACTTGATTTAGTGCCTCAGGGAGCACCTTCAAGTGGTAATTTCTGGAAAACACCTGCTGATGCAAAAGCAGGAGTAAATGCAATCTATGCCCTTTATTCGGATGATAACATGTACGGCCGTGGATTTTTCTGGCTCAACAATGCAAGTGATGATATCGGGACCAAGCCAAGACAAAATGCAGAACGAATCAAGAATTTTATTGTAGACGGAGCAGAGTCGGATACCAAAGACATCTGGAGACTGCATTATGAGGTGATGAAACGCTGTAATGATGTGATTCGTAACATTCCGAAGATTTCTTTAGACGATAAAACAAAAAACATGATGTTGGGAGAGGCTTATTTCAATCATGCTGTGATGCACCTGGAACTGGCCTATCACTACGGAGACGAGCGTGCCGGGATTCCGATTCAGGACAGAGACAATCCAACTAATGTATATGTACCACGTGCTAAAAACGTAGCCGAAAACTATGCTTACATCGCTGCAGATTTGGTGAAAGCAGCCGATTTACTGCCTTATTTTAATGATCTAACGACTGACAATTACGGACGTGCTCACAAAACAGCTGCCTGGGCCTATTTGGTACGTACCTACTTGTATGCAAAAGATTGGGACAATGCTATTAAGTATGCCAATATGATTGTGAACAGTGGAAAACATAAATTACTGGATAATTTTGAAGATGTCTTTAAAATTAAAAACAACTGGTCATCAGAATATATCTGGTCTGTAACTTCGAGTGCCGAAAACACAAGTCTGGGTTCTATTTTTCCCGGAGTATGTCTGGAGGATAAAGGCTGGGGAGTTTACAATGGCTGGGGGAATTTTTATCCTACCAAAGAGTTGTTTGATACCTATGATCCGGCAGATAAAAGACGCAGTGCGACCATTTTACAAAAAGGAGATAAGTTTATGTATTTTGGTGAATTAGTGACTTTTAATGAAGGAAAATACATAGTAAGTTCAAGTAACAGAACCGGTTATCAGTTTAAAAAATACATGGAGCCGTTTGGTTACCCAAAAACAACTTCGGGCGGAATTGACATTCGTTATGTAAATGCAAACGGAGACAAGCCTTCAACAGCTTTAAATGTTCCCCTTTTGCGTTATGCCGATGTAATTTTAATGCTGGCAGAAGCAAAATTAATGAAAGGACTGAGCGCTGATACCGAGATAAACCTGATTCGTAATCGTGCAGGTTTACCAAGCATCGGAGGAGCAACCTTAACGGATCTTAAAAGAGAAAGACGTTGTGAGCTGGCCGGAGAATGGACAGACCGTCATTTTGATTTAGTACGCTGGGGCGACGCTCAGGCAACCTATGCAAAACCTTTACACCATTATAACGGGACGGTGATTTATCCTGCCCGTAATTTCAATCCTGCTATTCACCATGTGTGGCCAATACCACCGGATGAAATTGCAGTGAGCAAAGGAGCCCTTTTCCAAAATAAAGGCTGGTAGTTAGTAGTTTCATTTTGTTTGTTTTTTTTACGCTGCAAGCTTAGTTGTGAAGCTTGCAGTAGTAAAGAAAAAAGTAAACAGTCTACATATTTTGACCAGGCTTAACGCTTAGTAAGAATATATTTTTTACCACTGATTTTACAGATCCATTTTTATACTTAATTATTAAAGAAACCTGTTGGGTGTAATTATTTTTAAACGCATAGAAACATAGATTTAATACTCTTAAATAAGGTGTTTCACTTATTTTATAGACACAGAGGAAGCTATGCGTAAGAAACATGTTTTTTTTGTATTCTTTTACAGACATAAAACCTATGTTTCTATGTGTTAAATGATTTTTTTATTAATTACACTCGACGGGTTAAAGAAATCTGTGGAAATATTTTTAACCTGTGGCTAATCTTCTAATTATTGAAGACCATTTTAGAATTGAATTAATTTTATTTGTAATGAAAAAAATAATTATACTTTTTTGCCTTCATTTTTTTTTGTTGGCACAAGCTCAGGAATACAGCTCTGTCAATATTCATTCGCACAATGATTATGCAGGTAAATTACCATTTTATGAAGCCTACTCCAATGAAGCAGGTGTTATCGAAGCCGATGTTTTTCTGGTGAATAACGAATTGCTGGTCGCCCATACATCAGATGAAATCAAGACCTACAACACACTGCAAAGTCTTTATTTAGACCCTTTGTCGAAAAAGCTAAAAACCTTAGACGGCAAAGCATACCCTGACAACAAACCTTTAATTTTGATGATCGACATCAAGTCAGAAGCAGCGGCAACTCTTAAAGCGATTGTTCAGCAGTTAAAAACGTATCCGGAGTTGATTTCGAATAAAAACCTAAAAGTAGTCATTTCAGGAAGCAGACCTTCACCGGCAAATTGGAAAGAGTATCCGAACTTTATCTATTTTGACGGCAGACTGAATGAAAGTTATACCGCAGAGCAATTGTCGCGTGTCGAAATGATTAGTGATGATTTAAAAGAACACACAGTCTGGAACGGTAAAGGCGTAATGACACAGGCCGATTTAGAAAAAATACAAGCTATCATTAAAAAAGTTCACGATCAGAATAAAAAGATCCGATTTTGGTCGACGCAGGATAATGTGAACACCTGGATGACTTTAATGAATTTAAAAGTCGATTATATTGCAACCGATAATGTGTCGGCATTGACACAATTCATTGAGAAAATAAAAACCACCTTTTATCAGAACACGGAATTCCATAAGGCCTATGTACCAAAGCATGCAGCTTTATTTTCCAAAAACAAAAGGCCGAAAAATATAATTCTGCTGATTGGTGACGGAATGGGACTTACTCAGATTTATGCGGGATATACGGCCAATAAAGGAGAGTTGAGTCTTTTTAATATGCCAACTCAGGGATTGTCGATCACTAAATCTTCAGACAGTTATATTACCGATTCGGCTGCGGGTGCTACGGCAATGGCAACCGGACATAAAACCAACAACCGTTTTATTAGCGTAGACGAAAACGGAAAAGCGGTGGAATTAATCACGCAACAGTTGGCGAAGAAAAAGTATAAAACCGCTATTATTTCTGCCGGAAATATTACAGATGCTACTCCGGCCGCTTTTTATGCACACCAGCCCGAAAGAAGTTTTAGCGAACCAATTGCTGCTGATTTTATCACAAACCCTTCCGATATTCTGATTGGAGGAGGAACAAAAGAATTTAAAAACAGAAAAGACGGTAAAGACTTGTCTAAGATATTGGTGGAGAAAGGATATACTTTTTCGGATCAGTTTAAAAGTATGGATACCATCAAAAATAGCAGATTTGTTGTTTTAGAAGATGCTGCAGTAGTTTCGATGAAAGAGGGTAGAGGTGATTTTTTAAGCAAGTCTTTATCAAAGACGACAACTGTTTTTTCAAAAACAAAGAATCCCTTTTTTATAATGGCGGAAGGAGCACAAATTGATTATGGCGGACATAAAAATGATCTGGAGTATGTGGTTCGTGAAATGCTTGATTTTGATAAACTGGTTGGACAGGCCATGGAATTTGTAGATCAGAATCAGGAAACACTTTTGATTGTAACAGCCGACCACGAAACCGGAGGACTCTCCTTAATTGATGGCAGTATCGCAAAAGGATATGTACAGGGAAGTTTCAGTACCAATGACCATACAGCAGTACCAGTTCCGGTTTTTGCTTACGGACCCGGTGCTTCGAATTTCATGGGAGTGTATCAAAACACGGAAATTTATACCAAAATACTCGAAGCGCTTTTTGCGAAGCAGTAGACATCATTTAATTTTATTCTTTAAAATAAGCAGTAACGATTTTTTTGTTACTGCTTTTGTTTTGTAATAAGTGTCTTAAATACTTTTAAATAAATGAGATGCTTTTAGAAAAAACTGTTTTTTGAAAAAGCGGCAAATGGCTTTGTTTTACTGGACTTCTTAAATTCATAAATAAATTAAATAAGAAAATTACGATTAAACAGCAGTGTGTAAAATTGTGAATTTTTTAGGATTAATTTCATTTTCTGTTAAAAACTTTTACAAGAAAATTTCTGTTCTTTGTAGCTTAAGATTGGTTAAGAAAAAGACTAAGGAAGTCTTAGGTGATTCGCTTTCGAACACAATATTATTTTAGACATAGAGTTTAGACTAATTATCATATTTGCGTTATGGACAACAGGAAGTTTATATTAAGTTTAAAAAAAGGTAATGAAGCCACTTTCAAAGAAGCTTATCTCAATTACTATGATAAACTGATAAACATAGCCAAACGCTTTAACTTTACAGTACTTACCCCACAAGATTTTGTTCAGGAAACATTTTTACGATTGTATAATAAAAGAGAATTGCTTCACGAAGATGTTTTATTAGACAAACAAATATTTGTCATCTGCAAAAACATCATCCTTAATCATCTCAACAGAGAAAATAAAATAGTACAGCTCGATCCGTTGCATGTGGTAATGGAGGAGGAAGATATTGATACTGAAATTTTTGAGGAAAGACAGGAAAAGCTAAATACTTTCATAAATCTGCTTCCTGAACAGCAACAAAAAATTTACACCTTACATAAACTGGAAAACCTTAGCTATAAGGAGATTGCAGCCTTAACGGATCTTTCTGAAAAGACTATAGCCAATCATATTTATCTCGCCAGTAAATTTATTCGAAAAAAAGTCGAAAACCATTAGGAACTTTTTTGTTCTCATTTGTTATCTATAAAAATGGGAACATAAAATGAATATTGAAACTTATAAAACGGACGTTACAACTAAAGAAGATGCAAGATTTGTTGTAGCGCTTCTTCAATTTGTTATTTCTGATTGTATCATGAATTTTGATGTAGAAGATACAAATCATATTCTGAGAATCGAAACCAACAGAGAGATTAAAGAAATGGTTTACGGTGTTTTTAATAAGCAGGGATTTTATTGTCAGAAACTTTAACGCTCCAAAGATATGAATGATAAAAAAGTAGAAGAAGAATTAAAAAAGATCTGGGATGATATTCCTATTTCGCATTCCAACGAGGAGAAAGAAGCTTCGTGGGAAGCGTTTCAATCTAAAACCTTCGCTTCGAAACAATCGAAATTTAAAGCATGGCATTATGCCGTAGCGGCAGCTGTTTTGCTTTTCGGATTTATTGGCTCGGGCTTGTTCTTTAATAGAAATCAGGACCAATCAGAAGTTAAATTGGCTTCGAACGTAATTGAAAATACCACTTCAATTGTAAAAACAGTTTTTTTGCCGGACAGTTCGAAGGTCGAATTAAGTCCTAATTCTAAAATTGAGTATGCTAATAATTTTACAGCCAATCGTAAAATTGAAATTAAAGGAGAGGCATATTTTCATGTAAAGAAAGATAAAAAACACCCTTTTCAGGTTTTTTGCAATGAAACCACAACCACTGTTTTAGGAACTTCTTTTTTAGTAAAGGGATATACACAGAAAGAGGTAACGGTTGAGCTTTTTGAAGGAAGTGTTGAAATGAGCGTGAAAGATCAGGACAAAAAATGGATACTTGTTCCGGGTGAAAAGTTTACTTATGCCAACAATACGGTTGAGGTAACGGAATTTGAAAGATTTACCGATTTTGAAAATGAAAAGCTAACGGTTTTAACCACCTACATTAAAACCAATTACGGCTACACAATGACATTTCCAAAGGAGTATTATGAGCAGCGCATCACATTGAGAATTAATAAGAAAGAAGATTTAAAAATAATTATCCAACTCATATCCGAAATGTATAACCTAAATTTTGAAATAAATGAAAAATTGAAAGAAGTTACTTTTCAATAGAAAAGAAAAAGGATGCACTAGCCGCGAAACTAAACATCCTTCTCATGGTCAGGATAATAGGAAACTATCCTGTTTAATAATATTCAAAAATACAAAATTTTATGAAACATATAATTTCAGCCTGTTTTTGTTATACGTTAAAATTTCCGCAGGAGTACTATGATCATCGTATTACAATGCGAATTAATAAAAAAGAAGATTTTAAAAAACTTATCCAATTAATATCCGAAATATATAACCTAAACTTTGAAATAAATGAAGAATTAAAAGTAATTACTTTTCAATAGAAAAGAAAAAGGATGCACTAGCCGCGAAACTAAACATCCTCCTCATGGTCAAGATAGTACGAAACTATCTCATTTAATAATTTTCAAAAATACAAAATTTCATGAAGCATATAATTTCAGCATGCTTTTTTTTATTCAGTTGGGCGGTGTTTTCTCAAAACGTAACCGTAACTGTAGATAAATCAGTAACCTTAAAAGAATTCTTTAAGCAAATTGAAAGCCAAACCGATTTCAAGTTTGCTCACACGGATCAGATTAATACTGGTCAAAAGTATTTTACTCAAACCAGGACTTACAAAAATATCAGCGTAAAAGAACTTGTCAATGAACTCAATAAGAGCGCATCGGTTCAGTTCTCCATCGTAGGCAATAATATTTTTGTAAAGCAAAAAATAACCAAAGCACCTAAAAAAAAAAATAAGCTGACCGGACAGGTATTTGATGAAAACAAAGAGCCGGTTATTGGTGCAAATTTATTTATCAAAGAGCTTTCTACCGGTGCCACAACCGATGCAGATGGAAAATTTGCAATAGAAGTAGACAAAGGAAATTATACCGTATTAATTACATATCTCGGCCTAAAAAACAAAGAGAAACAAATTGAAGTTGCTGACGATTCAAGAATCAATTTTTACATGGACGCCGACAGTCATGAACTCGAGCAGGTAGTGATCACCTCCAATAAAGCGGTTGATGTTAAAAACACTCAGATGAGTGTGAATAAACTTTCGATGGCCGAGATTAAAAGAATTCCGGTTGCTATGGGGGAAGCCGATCCTTTAAAATCGATATTGACATTACCGGGAGTAACCAATGCCGGAGAACTTTCATCGGGTTTTAATGTTCGTGGAGGTGCCGCCGATCAGAATTTGATTTTGATAGATGGAGGTCCGGTTTACGCTGATTCACACATGTTTGGTTTTTTCTCTATTTTTAATGCCGATATTGTAAATGGGTTAGATTTATACAAGGGAGGAATTCCTTCTAAATATGGAGGACGTGTTTCTTCTGTTTTAGATATTTCACAGCAAACCGGAGACTTCGAAGAGTACAAAGTGAACGGAGGGATTGGTTTAATCTCGAGCCGTTTATTGGTACAGGGACCTATTCAGAAAGAAAAAGGATCTTTCATCATTGCAGGACGTGCTTCCTATGCTCACGTATTTATGAAACTGACTGATAACAAGAACTCCGCTATGTTTTATGATTTGAATGCTAAGTTTAATTATCGTTTTGGAGCCAACAATACGCTGTCTTTTTCGGGTTATTTCGGAAACGATGTTTTTGATTTGAACAATCTTTTTGACAGTACCTACGGAAATACGATGGGGATCTTAAGCTGGAAACACAAGTTTTCGGAGAATTTAAATACCAATTTGTCTGTTTACTTCAGTGATTATAAATTTAATCTGGGATTAGAAAGAGAAGGTTTTAAATGGAATAATAACATTCAGACTTATGGTCTTAAATATGGCTGGAGTCAGACTTTATCAGAAAAATTAAAACTTAACTACGGAATAGACGGCCAGTATTATGATTTTAACCCTGGAACAGCAAAGCCTACTACTGCAGGTTCACAGTTTAATTACAAGCAATTGGCTAAAAAGTATGCTTTTGAATCTGCTGTTTATCTGGACTTTGAGCATCAGATTACAGAGAAATTGAACCTTCGATACGGAATACGTTATAGTATGTTTTACCGTTTAGGAGGGGAGGAAATAAGTACTTATGAGGATGGAAAGGCAGTAGTTTTTAATCCGTTGTATAAAATTTATGAAAATGGAACTCCAACAGGAAGTATATCTTATAAAAGTGGAGCGACCATAAGTAAGTTTGATAATTTTGAACCACGTGCCGCATTATCATACGCCTTTGATGAAAATACATCAGTAAAGGCAAGTTATAATCGAATGGCGCAATACATTCACATGCTATCCAATACCCAGTTTCCATTGCCAACGACGATCTGGACACCAAGCGGACCTTTTACAAAACCTCAGTTGTTAGATCAATATGCCGTAGGTTATTTTAAGAATTTTAAGGATAAGGAATATTCTTTTGAAGGAGAGTTATTCTACAAGAAAATCCAAAATCGTATTGACTATATTGACGGAGCAAATATCCTGGCAAATGACAATATAGAACAGGTGATTTTGAATGGTAGAGCCAGATCATACGGTATGGAGTTAATGTTGAGAAAAAATACAGGAAGATTGACCGGATGGGTTTCTTATACTTTGTCGAGAGCTGAACAAAAAACACCTGGCAGAACGCCTGAAGAATCTGGAATCGCAAATGGCGGATGGTATTTATCAGGATATGACAAACTGCACAATTTAAGTATTGTGGGGAATTATGAATACAATAAAAAATGGTCTTTTAATGCCAACTTTAGCTTACAGTCGGGCCAGCCGGTAACGTATGCCAATGGGTATTATGAATTTGGAGGTATTAACATTCCAAACTTCTCATTAAGGAATGAAAACAGGCTTCCACTTTTCCATCACCTGGATGTGGCAGCCACGTATACGCCAAAGCCGGATAAAAAGAAAGGATGGCAGAGCTATTGGGTATTTAGTCTTTATAATATTTATAACCGACAAAATGCGGCTTCAATGACCTTTAGAACAAATGATGATACAGGAGCGAATGAAACCAGAAGACTTTCTATTTTTGGAATAGTACCAGGTGTTTCTTATAATTTTAAATTTTAATGAATATGCAAAGGATAGATATAAAAACTTTTAAAAAGAAAGTAATCGCTATTTTAAGTCTTGTTTTGGTGCTGTTTTTCTCATCTTGTGAAGACGTGGTAAAACTTGATTTAGAAACCGGCGAAACAAGAATTGTGGTAGATGCCGAAATTATCTGGAAAAAAGGAACAACGGGAAGCGAACAAGTCATAAAGGTCAGTAAAACGGCTCCTTATTACAACAATACCACGCCAAAAGTTTCGGGAGCGAAAGTAAAAATCACGAATAGTAAGGGCGATATTTTTATTTTTAATGAAAAAGAACCAGGTTTTTACGTATGTACTAATTTCGTGCCTGTTATCAACATGGATTATGCACTTTCTGTTGAGGCAGAAGGACAGAGTTTCACTGCAACAGAAAAGTTGATTTCAGTAACTCCAATTGACAGAATAGAGCAGAAACTTGTTCCGGATGTAGGAGGAGAGGACCTGTATGAAATAGGGTTTTTCTTTAAAGATCCGATCGATCAGGTAAATTTTTATCTGACAGATTATAAAACTGATGTTCTTATTTTTCCGACCTATACTTTATTGGACGATGAATTGTTTAATGGAAATGAAATAAATCCACGATTTTCTGACACCAAATTGAAACCGGGGAAAAGTGTTGCGGTTATAAATCGTGGTGTTTCTAAGAATTTTTATAATTATATGAGCCTGCTTTTAGAGATATATGGAGGTAGTCCTTTTTCTATTCCCCCTGGAAATATCAGAGGCAATATTATAAATACTACGAATGCCAATAATTTTGCTTTTGGTTATTTCAGGCTTTGCGAAGCTGATACCTTTACCTATGTTGTAAAAGAGAACGATAACATTGTCTATCCGGACAAGTAAGATTTTAATTGAAGGTTGATTTGTAACGGCATCTGGCATATAAATATTTATGTCAGATGTTTTTTTATGAATATGGGATACAAAAAATGGACTTGCAAGAAAGTCCATTTTTTGTTTTATTTTGAGAATAGTAAAATTACTTTGCCTCTTTTTTAAAGCGCATCATTGGAACATCGTTCAGTAACAAGTTCAGTTTACCATCTTTATCAATAGAATAGGTATTGATTTTTCTAATCATTTCCGTAAAAGTTTGCTCCCCGCCGCCTTCGCAGAACATCATTGTTGTTGGACCTTGTTCTCCAAAACTTATGGTTTGTCCTTTTAAAGTATAAGGAGCACTATAGCCATTACATCCTGCATTTCCGGATACCTGACCCGTACTTTGATCAAACTTTATAAAAGGTTTTTTATTGGGATACAAACCTTCAAAAGCAATACGAGGACCGGAAATGTATTCCAGTTCCCAGGTTGTGTCATAAAGAGCGGTACTTTGCGTGGTATTTTTTGTGCAGTTGCAAGAAGTGAAAACTAAGGCAACAGCTGCCAACATTAGGGTGAAGTATTTTTTCATAGGAAAAGTTTTAGAATATAAAATTAACAAGTTTTAGGTTATGATGATCGTTTTTCGAAGAGAACTTAAGGGAAGTTTTTAAAATATTGAATCATTCTAAATTTGTAAATTCGTTGTTTAAGAATTTTATCTTTGAGAGCTGAAATCATCGCTTTTTAAAATTATAACCCAGTGTTATTAAAAAATTCTCGTTGTAAATTTTCCATTGCGGGATAGTAGCTGCATTTTCGATAAGAGGAACAAAACCGCCAAGATACCTTGCGCCAAGAGTAAAACCATTCGGAAATTCATACGTTAAACCGGTCACAAAACCCGCATCCATTTTCTGGCTGTAGCCATTCGAAGCTTTCCCCGTTCCGTAAAATGCGGTATCCGTATATAAATTTCCATCGGCATCTTTGCGCTGGACAGAAGCATTCAATAAAAAACCGATGTAAGGGCCCACATAGACTTGTAAGCCTTTGTAGTAAAAAGCAGGACTAATAGGGAATAAATCAATATACTGACGTTTCAGTTTGCTGGTGAATCCTCCGTTTATGGGATCTGCAATTTGAAGAGTCGTTAGTTTTCTGCTGTAAAATAATTCGTGTTTTAAACCGAAATATTGGAAAATTTTGTTGTCTAAAGTGATTCCGATTGTCAGACCGTTCAAACTTTTTGAAGCCCCGTTATTAGACAGGCTGTCTGTATCTCTCCCTTTTAGTAATGACCAGTTTGTACCGGCGCTGATACCAAAAGTAATACCTTCCTGTTGTGCGCTCATTTGCATCGTGAAAAGGAATATCAGGCAAATTGTATATGTTTTTTTCATGATTTCTTCTTGTTTTAAAAATTAATATCCCAAATCCCTGCTGCTTTTTCAAGTTCTACTAAAGAGGCTGCATAACGATATAATGTTTCATAGTAGTTGAGCTGGGTCTCATTGTAAGTATGCTGCGCATTTAAGACATCGAGTAGAGTAGTCTCTCCACGTTTGTAACTGTATATTTTTCCATTAAGCAATTTTTCGGCATCGGTTAATAAACCCATATTAAATTGGCGAACCTGTTTTTGTGCCGTTATATAGACAAACCATGCTTTTTTAACTTCTGTCTGAACCTGTAACTCTGTTTGTTTGTATAATACATCGGATTGAAGCAATCCGTATTCAGCTGCTTTTAGTTCGCCCTTATTTTGGTTTGAGAATTTTAAAGGAATGGTTATACCTGCTGATACAGCATTTGTTGATGGAGTAGGAGCCACAACGTTGCTCACAACCGATGTGTTTTCCACGCCAAAGTGTATTCCCAAATCTAAAACTCTATTGGCTTTTGTTAGTTTTAAAATATCTTGAGAGACATTTTTATTTTGTAGAGCAGCGAGTAAATCAGCACGGTTGTTTTGAGCAGTAATCACGAGTTCACTTAAATCAAAAGCACGATCAAATTTGTTTAAATCACCATAAGGAGAATTTAGACTGTCTTTTTTTTGCTCTCCAATAAAAGCTCCTAATTCCAGTAAAGAGTTTTTCCAATCGGCTTCACTTTGGTATACCTCATTTAACATCGAATTAGCACCAAGTTTACTTTGACGGGCATCAATTTCGGCAATACTTCCAAGCTTAAACCGAATACTGTCAGTAGCAGCGATATTCTTTAGAATATGGTAAGAGTTTAATTGTACCAAAAGAATTTCTTTTTGTTTTAAGCTCGTTAGAAAACTTAAGGTAGCATCTGCACGTAAGTTTCGAAAGTAATCTTCCAGTAAAATTTTTGATAGTTCCGCTGTGCTTTTTGCTACACTTATACGCGCTTTTCGTTTTCCGCCAAGTTCGAGCGTCCAGTTAAGCTCTGATGAAAAACCGTAACCCATTTGCATTCGACGCTGGCCATTATCATTGGCTCCTATAGCCAGTTCTGGATCGGGGAAAACTTTTGAAGCCAGCACATTAGCTTCTGCAATATTTACATTAAATTTTTGGGCAGTATACTCTAGATTTTTTTTACTGACTAAGGCGAGAAAATCAGTGTAATTCATCTTTATTTTTGTGAAAGTAGTGTCAATCTGAGCGTTTGATACTGCCGAAATATTTAGCAGTATCAATATAATTCCCCAGTTTTGTATGTTCTTCTTAATCATAAGGGTTCATTTTATGGATTATTGATTTCATTTTGCATGTTCTCTTTTGGGAGATCAAATTTTTTCTCGATCAAATAATAAAGTGAGGGTAAAGCAAAAAGTGTTAGAATGGTAGAAAATAGTAGTCCGTAAACGATAACCGTTGCTAATGGCCTTTGCACATCACTGCCTATTCCTGTGGCTAAAGATGCGGGCAATAAACCTAGTACTGCGACAGTAGCGGTCATTAAAACAGGACGGAAGCGTTGTTTAGCGCCAGTGATTACGGCTTCGAGTAATGCCATTCCGTTTTTACGAAGCTGATTAATGTGTGAAATCATAATAACTCCATTTTGTATTGCAACACCAAACAAAGCGATAAAACCTACTGCTGAGGATACATTCAGCGTCATCCCGCGGACAGTAAGAGCTAACATGCCACCAAATAATGCCAATGGAACAATACTCATTAACAGTCCCGCCTGACGAAATTTTCCAAACGCACCGTATAACAGCACAAACATTAAGGCTAATGCAAGAGGGACAATAATGGACAAATGACTATAAGCTCGCTCCTGGTTTTCGAATTGTCCTCCCCATTTTAGTTTAAATTTTGCGTGGTTGTACTTTACTTTTTCCTCAATTTTAGATTGTGCTTCCTTTAAGAAAGAACTTAAATCGGCTCCTCTTAAATTCAGGCGAACCGTTAGATGGCGCTTGTTCATTTCACGGGCAATGGTACTTTCACCGGTATTAAGTTTGATATCGCATACTTGTGACAACGGAATTTTGACACCTTCGGAATTGGTGAGCATCAGATTACTTATTTTTTCAGGATCATTTCGGCTTTCTTCGTTATAGCGTGCGGTAATATCATATACTTTATTGCCGACAAAAATTTGCGAAATGGCTTTTCCGCCCATAGCCACTTCTATTAATTCCGAAACAGCATCGATATTTAATCCGTATTGCGCTATTTTCTGGCGGTCTGCAATTATTTGTACCTGAGGCAATGGCGGTTCCTGATCAATGGCAAGATCGACGGCACCTTTTACCTCCTGAAGGGTTTTAATAACATCTTCCGCAATTCGTCGGGTTTCTTTATAATCCTCGCCATATATTTTGACAACCAGTTCGCTGTGAGCACCTGAGATTTTATCCATTACCCCGTCGATCATGGGTTGCGAAAACCCAATATTATAGCCCGGCATAGTAGCATATTCGGCGGATAATTCTTTTATTAAATCCTCTTTTGTTTTTCCTGATTTCCATTGCTTGTAGGGTTTTAGACCCACACTGCATTCGTAATGCGAAGGCGTCCAGGCATCAGTCCCGTCATCATTACGACCTGCCTGTACCATCATGTAGGTTATTTCTTCGTGTTTTAAAGTACGATGACGCAGTGTGTCGCTCATTTCCTTCGATTTTTCTAAAGTAATACCGGGAGGTAAGGTCACCTGCAGCCAGATCGATCCTTCATCCAATGGTGGTAAAAAATCTTTCCCGACCACGGCAGTAAGTATAAAAGCGAGAACTAATACTGCAATCAGAGGTGCAAATACTTTTTTAGGGACCTGCATTATTTTCTGTATGCGATGATGGTAAGCACTGGTTAGTTTTTCCAGCCATTTGTTATGATACATTTTTTGAGGCTTGCGATAGATGAAATAAGCCAATCCGGGTATCAGCAGTAAAGCAACCAGTAAAGCACCAAAAAGTGCATATCCTACTGTAAAAGCCATAGGAGTGAATAATTTTTTCTCTACACGCTCAAATGCAAACAATGGTAAATACGCTGTTATGATAATCAGAGTGGCAAAAAAGATGGGACGTGCCACACTTTTTACGCTGCTGGCAATATTATTTTCAGTGAGTTCTTCCCCTTCGTTATCTTCCCGTTTTTTTAGAATGGTTTCCATCATCACAATGGCTCCATCGACAATAATACCAAAATCAATTGCTCCAAGAGAAAGTAAATTGGCAGGAATATGAGTGAATTTCATCAGAATAAAAGCAATCAACAGCGAAATAGGAATGGTAATAGCCACCAATAAAGCACCTCTCCAACTGCCCAGAAAAACAATTAAAACAATAATTACGAGTGCCATTCCTTCCAACAATGTATGAGAGACAGTAGTAAGTGTTGTTTCTACCAGACTTGTTCGGTCAAGAAAAGCGTGGATTTTAACACCTTCAGGAAGGTAATTTTTATTGAGGTCGTCCACTGCTTCGTTGACCCCTTTTAATACCACAGACGGGTTTTGGTTTTTGAGCAGCAATACAATTCCTTCGATATTGTCCGAATAGTCAACTCCGCGTTTGTCGGTGTAGCCTAAAGCTCCTTTGCGCTCCAGATTGCCATATTTTAACTTTCCGATATCGCTCAAATAAATAGAGACTCCATTTGCCGATTTTACAACAATACGTCCAATATCTTCCAGATTTTTTACCAAACCGATTCCTCGTACCACATACGACTGGTCCCCGCGATCGATAACACTTCCTCCTGTATTTGCATTATTTTTTTCGATGGTTTCTGTTACTTCACTTAAGTATAAACCGTATTGCTCAAGTTTAACCGGATCGAGTTCCACCTGGTACTGTGTTGTGATTCCTCCAAAATTGGTTACATCGGCCACTCCCGACACTTGTTTGATACGGGGAATAATAGTGTACTCCTGTAATTCGCTGAGCTCTCTTAGGTCATGGTTTTCGCTTTCAATGATATAGCGATAAATTTCGCCTGTAGGAGAGGTCAGTGGATCTAAACCAGGTGCGGCACCATAGGGAAGTTCGACATCATTTAAGCGCTCCTGAATTCTGGTACGGGCAAAATAATCTTCAATACCGTCATCAAAAACGATTGTTACCATTGATAAACCAAAAGTACTTTTGCTTCGCATTACATGTAAGCCGGGTAAACCGTTTATAGCCCGTTCTATCGGAATGGTGATTTGTTGTTCGACTTCTTCCGCTGCCAGACCCGGAACCTGTGTTACGACTTGCGAGGTGACATCGCCGATATCGGGGTAAGCCTCAACAGAAAGTTGTGTCCAGGAATAGTATCCAAACAAAGAAAGGAGTAAGAATAGAGCCAGAATTAACCAGCGTTTTGCTATTGTTGTTTCAAATATATTTTGTTTCATAAAGTCATTTATTTCGCTTCAAGGAGATAAAAAGCCCCTTCACTGATAATTGTTTCATTTGATTTTAATCCTGAGAGCACGGCTATTTTTCCATTTTTCGATATTCCGGTCTCAAGGTAACGACGGACGTATTGATCTGGCTTTGCCTGGACGAAGACGAAGCTCCTGTCATTGAGTTGTAATACTGCTTTGGCTGGTATGAACAAGGTATTTATGGGTTTGTCTGTAAATTTTACAGAGACAAACATTCCCGGTTTAAGGATATGATCGGTATTGTTGCAAGCTATTAATACCTGTACGCTTCGGGTATCCTCGTCTATGATTTCGTCGACATGATAGATTTTGCCTGAAATTTTTGTGTTCGGATAAGCGCCGGAACTGATTTCGGCCCCTTGTAGTTCTTGCAAAAAATGAATGTCTTTTTCTTTTATCTGCCCGGCAACCCATACTTTTTTGAGATCAGCAATTTTTGCTTTCGGTCCGGCATCTTCTTTTAAATACTGCCCCAAAACCAGTTCATTGGTGATCACTTCACCGGCAATGGGTGAGGTGATGACTAAGGGCTGACCGAAAACCAGTTTGTTTGTGTTTACTCCAAAAATTTTAAGACTGGCAATTGCATTTTGATATTCTTTTTCACTGATTTCGAAATTGGTTTCGGCTTCTTCAAGATCTTTCTGCGAACCAACACCGTGGGTTTTTAAGTCTTTTTGGCGTTTTAACGAAAGTCTGGCAACCTCATACCCCGATTTGGCCTGGAAGAAGTTTTTCTGAGCCGCTGTAAAATCAGGAGAAACCATTTCAAATAAAGGTGTTCCAGGCAATGTTTTCATTCCTAATCTTGCATGTACTTTGGTAACTCTTCCTGAAAAAGGAGGAGCAATTTCGGCATACGAATTTGGAATTGCTTTGACAGTTCCGGCAGTTTGTAATTCGAACTGATACGGCTCGGTTTTAACGGTTTCCAATTTTAGTTTGAGGCTAATATTTGATTTTTGCAGAACTATGACCGTATCTCCTTTTAAGGAAAAGTTTTCAACTTCTTTTTTTTCGGTTTTGTTATGGCAAGCTATTAACAGTGAAGTTGTCATTATAGCAAGTAGGAGGTTTTTACATTCGGGATTTCCAGGGCAGATTTTTGATAGTTGAAACGGGAAACGTTTTGTAGTGTTTAATGTCATGTCATTTTAATTTTATACGCATTAATTAAATTTTGTGGTTAGCCATGGGTAATGCATTACCGGAAAAAATTTGGGAACAGTACGATTGGTATGGTAATACATCGAGTGCCACAGCAGCAAACCATTGGTCTGTAATTGTGGCGCAAAATTAGACAGGCTTTCCCGAAAGAGCCATTAGAGATCTTTTAGAAAAAAATTAGAATTCTATTAGAAAATAGAGCAAAAGAGCTTTTGGATTTTAGAAAATAATCGGGTAAAATAAAGAGAATACACCGCTGTTTGATGCAAGTATTAGGAATAAAATACAGGATATTTCTTTTTAAAGCTAATAGTGAGTAAAATGTATTTAATGTGTTGAAATAGAGTGTATTTGTGTGGTTTTTATGCCTGCCTTGTCATGCTTTTTGTGACAGCCATTTGAGAGTGGATAGAGAAGCTATAGAATTGAAAAAATGCTATTGTAAGTTGAACGCTACGATAAAAGTTGTTCCCTTATTTTTTTTGGAAGTAACGGTGATATTCCCTTTGTGGAGCAGAATGATTTTCCTTGTTAAGGAAAGACCAATACCATTTCCATCGGCGTGAATTTTATTGGAACCTCTGTAGAATGGAGTAAAAATGTGTTCGAGTTCTTCGGGTAAAATACCAATTCCATTGTCCGAAAAATGAAGTTCTATTTTATTATTGAGAAACGAAATAGATACAATACTTTGATGATCATTAGAAAATTTACAGCCATTTTCAAATAAATTGACAAAAGCAACTTTTAGGAGATATTCATTTCCATGAATTGAAATTTGACTGTCGTCTTCAAAATCGTTCTCGAAGTGGATGGTAATGTTATAGTCCGGATTTGACTTTTGAACTTGTTGGCGGGCATCCAATAAAACTTCATCAATACGAAGTTGTTTAAAAGCAATTTCCGAAGGATCATAATTGGCTTTTGCAAGATCAAGCAAACTGTTGGAGAGTTTGGCCAGTTTTTTAGCATCCTGTAAAGTATTTTGAATGACTATTTTATATTCGTCGTTATTGCGTTCTTTATGGGTTGAGAGTTCTAATTCGGCAATAATTGCAGAAAGCGGTGTTCGTAGTTCGTGTGAAATGTTTGAAACAAATTGTTTCTGAGAGTCGAAGGAATTTTCGAGACGGTTCAGCATTTTATTGAACGTGGTGGCCAGTTCGGTAATTTCATCTTTGTTTTTGGAAGTGTCCAGTCGCAGATCAAGATTTGTAGCCGAAATGGTTTTGGCTTTGTTGGTCATTTTTACAATTGGTTCAAATGCTTTTTTCGAAAAAAAGCGACCGGCGACGTACAGCAACAAAATCGATAAGATAAAAACGATGATGCAGGTCTCAAGGAGGTTATAGAATTTGATGTAGCCAAATCCGTCGTATGCAGCGGCGGTAATAATGTACTCTTTCCCCTGAAACCGATAGGTCATGCCTATAACCTGCCATTCTTTTTGATAAAATTTTATTTCGCCTTTACGGGCAATTTCATTAATCATTGACTTGGTTTCTTTAACCACGTCAATATCAACAGCATCGTGATAGAGTAATTGGAAAGTAGGTGTATAGATGGCAACTTCAACCTCGTTTAAGGTTGCTCTGTTGTTTTTGTAAATGTCCTGTAGTGTTTTACTGTTGACTTCTGCATTCAAAAATAAATTGGCTTTGGTAATCGCCTCTTTCTTTAACAAAGCATAAAATTCTTTTTCTCTGTTTTCTTTTGCCGAAATTAGAATAATAGCAGCAAACACTAATAGAATAGTGGCTGTGACAAGGGTAAATAATATGGTTAGCCGGGTTCTTATTTTCATTCTGTTTTCAAAATAAATCCCATCCCCGATTTTGTATGAATGAGTTTTTTATCATAATCCCTGTCAATTTTTTTCCTCAGATAGTTGATATAGACATCAATAAAATTGGTGCCGGTATCAAAATGAGTATCCCACACTTTTTCGGCTATTTCTACTCGGGAAAGCACCCGTTCGGGATTTTGGAGCATATACTCTAAAAGTTTAAACTCTTTTGGAGTAAGGCTTATTTCAGTTTCATTTCTTCTGATACTTTTGGTTTGCAGGTTCATTTCAAGTTCGTCATACTTCAAAATAAACCCGGTGGTATGGATTGAATTACTACCGCTTCTTTTTAGCAAAGCTCTGATACGAACTAACAGTTCCCTCATTTCAAAGGGTTTTGTGAGATAGTCATCGGCTCCCGCATCAAAACCTTCCACTTTATCATCTGTTGAGCCCAAAGCAGTTAACATAATGATAGGAAGATCAGGTTTTATCAAACGTATCTCTTTACACAAATCAAGCCCGTCCATTTTAGGCAGGATAATATCTGTGATAACCAGATCGAAAGGATTCTGCAACATCAGTTTTTTCGCAGAGAGACCATCATAAGCCACTGTAGGGAAAAATCCATGTTCAGTAAGTCCCCGCTGAATCAACTCAGCCACTCTTTGGTCGTCTTCTACTACTAAAATTTTCATCTCTACAAAGTTATACGATTGAATGTAGAATGGAAAAAAAAATAGTGACTAATTAAAGATGGGGTTTAAACTCTTCTGGGATCTCCTTTTAGATACGTTTTGCTATATTTAAAATACTCGGTTGAAGTTCTTTCTCCCGCTTTGCCGTCAATTCTTAGGACGCTTCCAGCACTATTTAGCAGTTTTTGTAATTCTGTTGCTTCGCTGGTAACCGTTCCCGAGTAATAGCTTGTTTTATTTCCCTGAAGTAGTATGCGCTCTACGATGTGGGGATTGGGCAGGGTAATCAAATGCTGCTCCATCATACGTCGCAACAAAACAGCGGCGCCGCATTGTTTGGAAACTGCGTTTGGATCATACTTACCATCCTGTACGTATTTGCCTTTAGTATAGTGGTTGGAATAACTCCATAAATAAGGTGAATTAATTCCTTGTTTGTAATAACCTAAGCCATTAAACAATTCCAGTCTGTAGAGAATTCCCGACATACTCCAATCGGTCCATGAGTTTAGTTTGTCGTAGATTAAAGCATCATTAGCGCTGAATTCCCATGTAAATGGCGGGTTTCCTGCTTTTGGAAGCCCCACAGGAACATGAACCGTACGCTTGGTAAGCGGATCACCGTTGTGAAGGTGAGTGTCAAACCTTAAACTACCTTCCATACAATGTATAATTGAAATGATATACCAGGGAATATTTAAGGGATCACCCACAGATTGATACCTGGTTTTGTTCGAGACTATTTTTGCTACCAGCGCATCGATTTCAGGATACTTAGCTTCTTTAAGGATACAGGAAGCAAATAATTTTTCGTAATTGCTTTTTTTGTCTGGAGGTACTGTTGTTGCCATGATAGTTTGTTATAATTTATGAGTTGATTCTGTTTTATTTTCAAAATGAAGTACTTCTAAAAAAAATCATTTTCTACCTGCCGGAATAGTATCATCTTGAATGATAGTCAGGGGGGTAAGTTTTGGATAATGTAAAATTAGTTAAAAAACGGATTAGTGGTTTTAATTGGTTTAAAAACAGGTGTTTATACGGTTTTATTGAAGGGTAGATTTTGTTTAATAGAAGCAGGTTAATTGTGGAATAGAGATTTTCGATACAAAAAGACGCGATTAGATATTCACTGGTTCTAACAAGATTACCATCGTATTTAATTGATTTAAAATCACGGAAAGTCAAAACAATTATGCCAAAACAAGGCAAGCTTTTGGTTAAAATAGTCGTAACTCTTTCAAAAGGATTTACTTAGTGTGTCCTTAACATTTTTTGATAAAACTTAAGAACAAGTATGAGTTGATTTTTATAGATTTGTAGAATCAATTATATTCCCAAAAATGAATTGGGGAGCAATTACAAAACTTTAAGACAATGAAAGCTGTTACTTCAATATTTTTATTTTTAATGTTTGTCAGTTCAAATTCTTATTCACAATTAAGTTCAGATAAAATATTCGAAAGTTTTAAGCAGGGAGAACGCACCAATTGTTCATCGATTGCTTTTATTAAAGCCTCTTTAAATGTTTATGGGTTAGACAATCTTTTTGTAAATGAGAAAATGGAGGATAACTCACATAAAATCATTTTAAAAAATAATGCATCATTCAATCTGAAAGAAGAAGAAATAAATAAAGCCACAATATCTGCTGGTTTTATCTATATAAAAGATAATTGTGAAAGCGAAAAAATAACAGATTATGCAATATTGACCTACGCTGTAATGGCAAAATACAAGCAAATTATAGATAAGATATCAACTTTTGATGAAGCATTGGAGGATTTGGAAGATGGTTCAGTATACACTCCAACGATTTACAAATATTTAGGGTTTAAAGAAGGCAAACAAGTGTTAAAGCTAAAGCGACAATCGGGAAGTGAATTTTGTGGAGTTGTTGCCTGGTCTACGGCACATGCCGTTTTTGTTTGTGAAGATTTTATGGACTATTACGGAAATAAAAAAAGTATCTGGATAAAGTATCCGGGACGTTTTAGGGTAATTAAATCGTAAGAGACGGGAAGAATTTCTGTAAAAATTTTCAGGTTTCTTAAAAATATGATGAATTGTTATAGCCGTAAAATGTGCTCTCCAGCACCTCAGAATTGTCTTATAGATTGATATAATACAAATTGTTAAAATTTTTTAAAAAAAAGGAATCATTAAAGTTGCGGCTTAAGTTAAATTGTATACTTTTGTTTTCCTCAACAACCAATTACATTAATAAAATGAAAAATAGTATTATTTTAGTAAGTTTCTTTTTCTTTCTGGCAACTGGTGCTATTTCAGCACAGGCAAAGAATGCTCCAAGAAGTATAATCAGTACAACAGCTATTATCCGCAAATACCATGATCAAAAAGAATTGAGTGGTATGCAAAAAGGAGAACTTTTGGAATTATACATTGAGCGTATTAAAGTTTTAGTAAAAACACTTCCGTACATCGCTTTGGTTACAAAACCTGGAGTAACGATGTCTGACTTAGGTATTCCGGACGATAGTGAACACAAAAAAGTATTAGACGGTCAAGCCGAAGGAACAACAACATTTTTGGATACAACGGTAGATTTCCAGAGAAAAATGATGCCTTATTCAGATAAAGGAAATTTAATTGCTGCAATTTTATTTTACGAAAGCACATTGAAGTCATTACACGAGTTTAACGACATTAACTAATGTAAAATAGGGATTCATTCCACAAAAAAAATAGAAACCTCCAAAGTCATTTGATTTTGGAGGTTTTTTTGTTTAAAATAATTCTATGAAAATTTGGAACTTCTGTCTTAATCAAATTTTTACTTCGTATTTCGTTGTTTTCTAATGATTTAAGGCGAGGTCTATGTTTCCTGCTAATAATCGGTTAGTGTCTTTGAATCTGTTATGAAATTTCATCCTAGTTTAATATGGCCTGCAGTTTCAACTGCAGGGAGAGTAGTAATGTATACTATATTCTATTATCAAAACCACAGGCAATGATTGATGCTATTAATCGTTCAGCATTTCCGGATCTGTTGTGAAAACCCATACTATTTTAATATAGCGCGCAGTTTCAACTGCAGGGTAAGTTGTAGTTAATTTTCTCGTTACTGTTAAACTGAAAAATGAAGAAGGACGATGTGTTTTTTCTGGTCTCCCTACCCGCAAAACAGGTATTAATACTTGTCTTCAATCGCTATAAATTAGGTTACTTTACAATCTTGTAAGAAATTAATTGGTAAAGATTTAAACCCTTAGAAATAGCTCTGAACACCTTTTGAACGGGATGTTTGGTTTTAATCTAACAGTAAATTACCCCGTATTTTACATCAAAAAAAGATAGGCTTGAAAGGCTTTTACAGGATTAAAAAACGTTGAGCGGATAGGAGAATGTGAGGGCGACTTTTGAATAAACAACTTATTAACGCTAAAAAAAGAATATTATGTTAAAACGCAAAGACCTTGAAGAAGGAGGAAGTTTAAATCAGCTTACTTCTGATTTTGCTCAAAAGGCAAATGAAGAGGTGTTAGGAGTTCTTCAGGAAGAAGAAGGAGTATTGCACAAGCTGATGTCTAAGTATCAAAAAGTTCAGATTGAAGATCCAATCAGACCTTTTTATGAAGAAGATCTGCAAACAATTGTAAACAATGTAGATTATGGTATTTTAAGAGTATTAGAAGGTACCTGGGTAAGCTACAACAATAACAATGACAACCAGAGTCAAAAAAAATTAGTGGGTAGCGGCATCCATACCACCATCATGCCTTCGCCTGGTACTAGTGCTGGGACCATTCCGGGAAAATACAGCTTCGAATGCGAAGAATATATCGAAAAACTGACTTTTAATCTCGTACCCGGAGGCGTTCGCAACCGTGGAGGTGCAAATGAGCAGTTTTGCGGAGCAGTAAAATACGAGCAAAGTATTAAAAGCGTAAACAGCATACCGGGGCAGGATTCTTTATTATATACCCCGATTCACGAAGAGAACGGTATGTATTTATGGTTGAGTGATATTTTTAATTATGCGGCAACAGATAAAACAATTAAAGAAGATCGCGGTGTACATGCAGTATCACCAAATAACAAGCACAAAGATTTATACAAAAGCGGATATCAGGACGAAACTCTTTTTCTAATCAAGAACGATCAGGGGAAGAAAGAATATGTAACGCTGGAAAACTTAAACGGACGCAAATATTATGAGATTATTGCTTCTAAAGAATTAAAAGCAGGAGCGGGTCAGACCGGACCATATTTTATACCCGATTATTCGATCTCCCGAAGCGGCGTAATTCCACATGGAAGTACAATCACTTTGTTAGGCGATTTAACTCCCGGTAAACAAGGCTATTTAGTTAAAGGAGCGCCGGAGTTTCCTGAAGGATTTGCGGCTTGGGACTATAATCATCTCTCTATTTCGAGAACAATGGGAGGAGCTGGTGCAAGTAAAGAACCTATAAATCTTGACGCACCACCACCGCCTTGGGTATTTGAGGAATTAGATGATGTAAATGATGAAGGTGAAAATAAAATCTACACCCAGCGAATACTGGCAAATCATTTGTATCCGTATTCTGTAAGACCGGATTTACGTCTTCGTGATACGTTGAAAGGCGAAAAAGAGGTAAGAAACCATGTATTGATAGAATTGTCGTCCAAAAATAAAACAGGAGCACAAGGAGGGATATTAAATGTTCCGTTTGTGAATCGTTTTGTTCCTACGGTCGAAATGAACATGAGAATGTGGGTAGAAACAATTTTTGAAAATGATAAAGAAATTCTTCAGTTGCAATACGAGCAGGTTATATTTTTCGAATTTGATTTCGGAGACGACGGAGGTACTACAAGCTGGCCGCACATTCAAGTCAATACACTTCGTAAAATTGAAGATGTTTCTCCTGATCAGAAACGTTTAATAGAAGAGCAATTCCCGGGAAGTTATAAAGCAGGATCATCCGGAGCTGCTTCGGAATGTCCTTATAAGAAAGAGTAAACAAGAAACAACAACCTAAGGGTTGTTGTTTTGTTTTATGATAGCTTGAATTGAAGAAAATGACTTCAAGTTGAAGTTGATAGTGCAGATGTGTTTCAGAGGTTATAAATGATAAGGGCTATTTGACAGAATATGTTGATGCATAAGTAATAAGGTGTCTCTGTACCATTTGTTGGCAGCAGTAAGCCTGTGGATATTTTTTCGGGTAATTTTACCTAAAGGACATTCTAAAAAGAAAGTGGCAAAAGGCTTTATGTTTGCAATAAAATAATCCCTTTCCCTGTTAATATCCCTGCAAGAGGTTATAACGACTTCTGTATCTGGGTTTTGTTTTAGTTTTTTTATTAAGCCATCCATACATTTTTCATCGTCTGTCGCAGAGTGAATTATAATCTTTTTTCCATGTCGATTGAAGACAATAGAAAAATCATTGTATTTCCCTTTGGGATTTGGTAAAAAAGAAGGAAATGGATTTCCGTGTATATCTGTTGTAAGACCAATCGTTAACCATTCCGCAATTTTATTAATTGCTGTAGTTTTGCCCGTTTGCGGTGCACCTGAAATAACTAAAAATTTCATAAGTAGTGTTTTATTGTAAAAATTAATTTTTTATTTACTAAACTATCCTGATTTAAGCAGAAAGAACTTTAAACTTTTTCATTTTAGCAATATGCAATTCCAACTAAATTGGATTTTGAATTCTTGCTAAAATATTGAATATATATGGAAGAATAAAAAGGAAAACCGTATTTGGTTAATAATTTTTTTGAGTTGTTATGCTTATAAAAATCAAGTATAAACACTTGATTTTTATGTTTCTGGGCTTGGTATATTTGATTTGTTTTTTACTCCGTGATTTCAGCATTAACAGCTGATAGCGATAAGTTTAAAGGTAGAGATTAACCAATTAACAATTATTTATTATGGTAAAAGTATACGGAGTTGACGAATCGGATTATAAAGCGGACTTTATCATTTCTGAAAATTATATCAAATTTACAGGTGAATTACTTCGGCTTTCTCTGTTAGCCATTGGAGGATTTGGTACGCTTCTCGTTGCGAAAATGAAAAGAGAAGGATTTGCGGCTGAATTGGATTACTCCGGATTTATTATCGCGTTAGTATGTTTTGTTTTTTGTTCAGGTACTTGTATGTGTCACAGGTTTTTTGCCACAGACTCAATGAGTTGGTTTATTAGTTTATTAAGGACTCAGAAGAATGACGATATAGTTAAAATAAACAAAGAAAGGAAAGGTCTGTATAAAACATTAAAGTTGTCAAATGTCTTCTTGGTTCTAAGCGGAATTTCATTTGGATTAGGTGTAATTTTTTTCTTTATCGCGATTTATAATCTTCTTTAGCTTGTTGCATATCATTTGTTAGATAATTGGATGTATGGTTAATTGAATTTTAATGCTAAGTTTGTAGATACATACTGAATTAAAAATTCTGATCAAACGAGATTATGAGTACATTATTTGTTAAAAACATGGTTTGTAACCGTTGTATTATGGTAGTTCAAAACGAACTCGAAAAACTCGGTTTGGACTTTACCAATATTAAGCTGGGAGAAGTTACGCTGACGAGAGAACTATACCCGGAGGAAAGAAACTTACTGGAAGGAGCACTGGTTCCGCTAGGATTTGAAGTCATAGATGATAAAAAGAGCAGAATCATCGAAAAGATAAAAAACATCATTATTGACCTGGTACATCATCAGGATAATGATACCAAAAATAACCTGTCTGATATCCTGAGCGAGAAAATCAATCATGACTACAACTATCTTTCAAATTTGTTTTCTGAGGTGGAAGGTACTACCATAGAAAAGTACTTTATAGCTCAAAAAATCGAAAAAATAAAAGAGCTTTTGGTTTATGATGAGTTATCACTTAGCGAGATAGCTTTACGCTTAAACTATTCAAGTGTTGCCTATCTGAGCAATCAGTTTAAAAAAGTAACCGGATTAACACCAAGTCACTTCAAACAAATTCGGACAGAAAAAAGAAAACCTTTAGATGAGGTCTAAGTAAATTTTACAAATCAAATCCATAATTCCACAATAGAATTCAGTGCTATTGTTGCCAACTTTGCAGGTATAATAAAAGAAGCGAATTATGGCAACAAATTATAATAGTAAGGAAACAATTTACATTCCGCTGGAAGATGTAGAGAGCGAGCACTGTGCATTAATCGTAGAGAAAGGATTAGCAGAAGTTAAAGGCGTTGAAACCCACAAAGTAGAAGTCAACAACCGCAGGGCTGCTATTACCGTTAAAGACAATGAAACTGTTGGTAATGCCGTAAAGGCGATAAAAGACCTGGGATATGGTGTGCCAACAGTTAAAAATACATTCCCAGTTTTAGGAATGACTTGTGCCTCTTGTGCCGGTAGTGCAGAAAGTATCGTATCTTATGAACTGGGAATAGTGGATGCATCGGTAAACTTTGCAACAGGAAATCTTACCGTAGAGTATCTTCCCAATCTTACAGATGCTTCTAAACTGCAAAAAGCTGTTCAGGCCGTTGGTTACGACTTGCTAATTTTAGACGAATCGAAACAACAGGAATCTCTAGAGGCTATTCACGCAGAGAAATTTAAAAAACTAAAAAACAAAACCATCTGGGCCGTTCTGCTGTCGCTACCCGTAGTAGTGATAGGGATGTTCTTTATGGATATGCCTTATGCTAATGAGATTATGTGGCTGTTTTCTACACCCGTAATTCTTTGGCTCGGTAAAGATTTCTTTGTAAATGCATGGAAACAAACAAAACATCGCTCGGCCAATATGGATACATTAGTGGCTTTGAGTACTGGAATTGCCTATTTGTTTAGTGTGTTTAATATGTTATTCATGGATTTCTGGCACCAACGCGGACTACATGCCCACGTATATTTTGAAGCAGCGGCAGTCGTCATTGCGTTTATCCTTCTTGGTAAATTATTAGAAGAAAAAGCTAAAGGTAACACCTCATCAGCGATCAAAAAGTTAATGGGTTTACAGCCCAAAACCGTGATGGTTATTCAACCCGACGGAACAGAAAAACAAGTGGCAATTGAAGAGGTAAATGTTGGAGCTGTTATTCTGGTAAAACCAGGTGAAAAAATTGCTGTCGACGGTATGGTTATTTCCGGTCATTCTTATGTGGATGAAAGTATGTTAAGCGGTGAACCGGTTCCGGTATTGAAAAAAGAAAATGAAAAAGTGTTTGCGGGAACAATTAACCAAAAAGGAAGCTTTCAGTTTAAAGCGGTTAAAGTAGGTAAAGAAACGATGCTTGCCCAAATTATCAGAATGGTTCAGGACGCGCAGGGAAGCAAAGCCCCCGTACAGAAATTAGTTGATAAGATTGCCGGTATATTTGTTCCGATAGTAATTGGTATCGCACTTCTAACTTTTATTGCCTGGATTGTTCTGGGTGGAGATAATGCTGTGGCTCAAGCGCTATTGGCTGCTGTTACAGTATTGGTTATTGCCTGTCCTTGTGCTTTGGGACTTGCTACACCAACGGCAATTATGGTAGGTGTAGGTAAAGGTGCTGAAAACGGAATATTAATCAAAGATGCCGAAAGTTTAGAACTGGCAAGAAAGGTGACTGCTATCGTACTGGATAAAACAGGAACTATTACTGAAGGAAGACCTCAAGTGACAGGTATAAAATGGCTAGATGATACAGATGCAACCAAAGAAGTTTTGCTAAGTATTGAAAAGCAATCAGAACATCCGTTGGCGGAAGCCGTAGTAAAAAACCTGGAAGGTATATCAGCTGTAGTACTATCTCATTTTGAAAGTATTACCGGTAAAGGAGCAAAAGCCACTTACAAAGATGAAACATATTATGTAGGGAACAAGAAATTGTTAGCAGAGAATAATATTGTTATTGCAGATTCATTATTGAATCAGGCAGAGCAATGGGGCAAAGAATCTAAGACCGTGATTTGGTTTGCCAATAGCAAGCGGGCACTTTCGGTTATTGCGATATCCGACAAAATCAAAGAAACCTCTGTTCAGGCGATCAAAGAATTGCAGGAGATGAATATTGAGCTGTATATGCTAACGGGAGATAACGAAGCGACTGCAAAAGCGATTGCCGCACAAACGGGAATCAAACATTATAAAGCAGAAGTTCTGCCACAACACAAAGCTGATTTTATAAAAGAATTACAACAACAAGGTAAAACAGTGGCAATGGTAGGTGATGGTATCAACGACAGTACAGCTCTGGCAACTGCCGATGTCAGTATCGCGATGGGCAAGGGAAGTGATATTGCAATGGATGTAGCAAAAATGACAATAATCTCATCTGATTTGACTAAAATACCTCAGGCGATTCGCCTGTCTAAGCAAACGGTTGCGACAATCAAACAAAATTTATTCTGGGCGTTTATTTATAACCTTATTGGTATTCCGCTTGCTGCAGGAATATTGTATCCGATAAATGGATTTTTACTAAACCCTATGATTGCAGGAGCTGCCATGGCTTTGAGCAGCGTGAGCGTAGTGAGCAACAGCTTGCGTCTGAAATGGAAAAAATAAACTCTTGATGCGTTTGTCAAACGGCGGTTCCAAAGATTATGGGCCGCCGTTTTTATATGTATATCATTTGACTGAATTAATTAGTCTAACGCCTGGAAAAGGCGTTAGACTAATTAATTCAGGTTTCTGGTTAATTACTATGGCGTTCCCCTCCGGGTCGGGCTGTCCGCTAAATCTTTTGCGATGGAGATTTTTTGTCTGGTATAAAAATAACAGAAATCGCAAAAGGATACCGCTTTCATCCCTAACGCAGTCTACGATAAAGAGAATATTTAAAAAGAAAAGAGCCTTCTCATCTATAATTTATAGAGTATTATGAGGGGTATTGCTCTGAAAGAGCAAAAGCATCAGTATGGTGCGAAGCACTATCTGCTAAATTAAAGTAAATATTGCCCTGAAAGGGCAATAGCAATTTCTACTGCTTTGTTTTTTAATACCTGCCAACTGGCAATTTGAATGAATTAATGGATGAAGTAAAACAAGATACTGCAATCAGTAAATTTCATAAATCTAATACAGAATAGTGTATAAGGATTACGGTTTAATTGACGGAAATTTGTAGTATAAAATAACAATTAAAACATCAATATAATGGAAAAGCAAGATTTTCAATTTAAAACAAACCTGAACTGCGGCGGATGTGTTTCTAAAGTACAATCAGACCTGGACAATGCAGCTGGGATATGTGAATGGAATGTAGACACTACTAATGCAGATAAAATACTTACCGTTCAATCGGATGGTGCTACTGCCGAAGAAATAATTGCTATTATTAAAGCGAAAGGTTTTAAAGCAGAACCTTTAGAAATTTAATCTTTTAAGACTTCTGTTTGATTACAGATTTTAAACAAAAGTTAATGCTTATCGTTACCGAATTGAAAGTGAGCCCGATGTTTTATCGGGCTTATTTTTTTTAAAAGTAATACTTTAAGTAAAAGGTATTAATGATTATCGTGTATATGGTTGATTACTAATGAAAACACGATAATTATAGTTAAATTAATTATTAAAATAAAGTATTTTAATAACTTGTATTTTATTAATTTATATTTAATAATAATTGGTTATATATTAAATTTTAATATTAGATTTTAGAAAGAGTTATTTTTTAGTTTTAAGAAAAATAGTAAAGTAATTTTTAGCTTAAAAAATTAAGAGCTGTCCGGAGATAATTCGGACAGCCCTTTTGGTATGCTTACTCGAAAAATGAGTCTGTTTTTTCAGGTTTTATTTTTTTAATTCTTTGTTTGCCTGAATGAAATTCTGATAATTCTCTTCCGACTCAAAGTAAGCTACATTTCCTTGTTTGTTCAATGAAACAATATATGCTGTTGCTTTATCGACTTTTGCTCCGGTATGCGGATCTATTGCTTTACGAACACTTTCTTTACTTGGGATACGTTCTACGCACATGTTGCAGCAGCCATAATACATTTTTCCGTCAAACGGAACTTCCATTTGTTTTTTACCCATGTGCAGATCATTTACCATACAAACTTCATCATTGGGCACAGGAGTTCCTTTTGAAACAGCAGTAGTGTCTTTTATAGTTAGTTCCTTTTGGTCTGATGCCTGATTCTGTGGTTTGTTTTCCTGATCTTTACACGAGATCATTACTACAGCCATTGCGGCAATAAGGAAATAGCGGCCAAGTATTTTCATTGTTTTATTTTTTAATTTTTGTTCCTTCTATTATTTCTTCAGTGGCTTTCATTAGAATGTTGTCGCCGTCATTTAGTGCACCAAATACTTCAACCTGATCCTGCAATGCACGTCCTTTGGCTACCGGTATATTTTTAGTTTTTCCGGCTATAACCTGAATTAGATACATCCCCATATTGCTTTCTACCAACGCAGTTTTGGGTACAAAAAATGTAGCTTCGTTGGCTTGTAATGTAAGCATAGCTTCTACCACCATTAAAGGTTTTAATTCAGCGTATATTTTCATAATATCGGCCTCCATACGTTCCGAACGTAATTTGAAATCCAGAACTCCCGATTTACGCGAAATTTTAGCACTATATTTTTTCTGTGGAAGAGAAGTTACTTTAAAATGTATAGAATCTCCTAAGTTTAAATAAGGTGTATTGGCTTCCGGAATGGAGAGCGAAACACGCAGTTTTTTATTATCCTGAAGTACCAATAAAGGTTTGTCAGACCCTTTACCCATTGGGCCTACATAAGAACCGGGATCAACATTTCTTTCGGCAACAATTCCGTTAAAAGGCGCTCGGATAACCAAATAATCATTCATAACCTGTATTTCCTGATAAGCAGATTTTGCAGCCTCTAGTTGTGACTGATCGGATAGTTTTCTGGCGGTAATTTGGTCTAAAGCATCCTTGGCAATAGCTCCTTTAGTTTCATTGGCCTTAAACATTCGATCGTAGTTCGATTTGGTAGCAATGTAAATGGCTTCCTGTGCTTTCCATTTGGATTTTGCCGCTGCCAGCTGCGCCTGAATCTCGGGTGCTTCCAAAACCATGATGATTTGTCCGACAGTTACCGGAGAACCTATGTCGACATAAAGTTTTTTTACGTAGCTGTTTACTTTTGCGTAGATGGCCGTTTCCTTGTCGGAGACTAGTTCTCCGGCAAGTTTTAAAGGAACTAACGGATTACTCTTTTTCAGGGATACCGTTTCAAAATTCTGCATCATCATCATGGGCATTGCTGCCGGTTTCACTTCTTTTTTATTTTCTGAATTGCAGGATGCAAATACAATTCCGATAAGGATATAATAGACTAATTTCATGTTTTATTTTTCTAACGTTATATAATGAATGCTGTTTTCGTCTTCAGGATCTAGAGAAGGTGATTTGGTGGATGTTTTGTTTTGTATCCATACAAATACCAATGGTAATAGGATCAATACACTAAACGAAGAGGCAATTAATCCGCCAATTACAGCTCTTCCTAATGGAGCTACCTGATCACCGCCTTCTCCATGTCCGATAGCCATTGGAAGCATACCGGCGATCATGGCTAATGTGGTCATAATGATCGGACGTATACGCAATGCAGCCGCCTGAACAGCCGAACTAAGGGCATCGCCATTTTGTAAACGGAGAGACTCGGCATTACTAATCAGTAAAACGGCATTGGCTATAGAAACTCCTACAGACATAATAATTCCCATATAGGATTGTAAGTTCAGCGTTGAACCAGTAAGTTTCATTAAGATCAAAGAACCCAGAATTACAAAAGGTACAGTCGTTAAGATGACTAAGGATACTTTAAAAGATTGGAAATTTGCCGTAAGCATTAAGAAAATAACGATTACCGCAATTAATAATCCTGTAGCCAAACTGTTCATGGTTTCTTCTAAAACAGGAACCATTCCAGAGACCTGAACATTAACTCCTTTAGGCAATTCACCAATTGAATCTATTGCAGCCTGTACGTCTTTTTGTGCCCTTCCTAAATCGGTATTATGAATGTTTGCCGTAACGGGTGTGTAACCCATGGTACCCAAATTGTAACTTTCGCCTACTACCTTTGTTGGAGTGATCGTTGCAACATCGCCCAAAACTGGTCGGTCTGAATTTTTTCCTAACGGAACATTCATTAACTCATCTTTACTGTTTAGAATATTCTGAGGCGTTTGCACCTGAACATCGTAGGCAATTCCCATCATTCCGCCTACCCACATGTTTTTACTTGTGTAACGGGAAGAAGCTGTGATAGGTATTAAAGAACGTGCAATATCCTGCGCGTCGATCCCCAGCTGAGCAGCTCTTACTCTGTCAATATTGATTTCGAAAGCCGGATAATTTAAGGATTGCGGAATTTGCTGATCTCTTAAATAATCAATTTCTTTTAGTTTAGCCAAAAGCTTGTTGGCATACATTACATTCATTTTTTTCATCATTCCGGAGAAACGAACCTCAATAGGAGTGTTGGTTCCCTGGCTTAGAATCTTTTCTGTAAGCTCGATAGGTTCAAAAGAGAAATGCAGTTCCGGCATTTTTTCCTTCATGTGCTTACGAATTTTTTCTTTTAGTTCATTTGTATTGCCGTCAAAATCTTTCAGCGCAATTTGCATTAAGGCCTCATGTGGACCGGCATTGTACAAATAAATCGGACTTACCGCAAAAGAAGAAGGATGCTGACCAATAAATACTGATGAGATAGCAATATGATCTTTGCCAATGATAGCTTCGAGTTCGTGTAAAACCTGTTTTATTTTTAGCTCTGTTTTTTCTATTCGAGTTCCTTCAGGAGCTTTAATACGCACCTGAAACTGACTTGAATTTACGGTAGGCAATACGTCTTTACCTGTAATGTTGTACATTAAGAAGGCACTTATTGCTACTGCGACAAAGCTTACGATTAAAATAGGCTTGCGTTTGCCCATTATCGATTGTAAAAATTGTACAAAACGATTTTTGAATTTGTCGAACTTATCTTCCGTATGTTCGTGATCTTCTTTGTTTACCATTAACCAGTTTGCCATTACTGGAACAAAGGTTTGTGACAATATAAAAGACAGTAACATCGAAAATCCGATGGCCAGTGCGAGTGGTATAAATAACGATCCCGGTATTCCCGTCATCATAAAGGCAGGAGCAAATACAGCAAGAATACACAACAGGATTAATAGTTTAGGAAATGCAATTTCCCTACAGGCATCTAAGATGGCTTTAGCTTTAGTTTTACCCATGGCAAAATGCTGGTGAATATTTTCTATGGTAACCGTACTCTCATCCACCAAAATTCCAATGGCCAATGCCAGTCCGGACAATGACATGATATTGATGCTTTGTCCAAATAATTTAAGGAATAATACTCCTGAAATAATAGAGATTGGTATGGTAAGCACCACAATTAAAGCAGCTCTTCGGTCACGTAAAAATAAAAGCACCATTAATCCGGTTAGCATGGCTCCTAAAACACCTTCGACAATTAAACTTTTTACGGCATTGATAACATATACGGACTGATCGAATTCGTATGAAATTGCAACATCATCCGGTAAATTATTCTGAATAGCAGGAATCGCCTTTTTAAGGTTTTTCACCACGTCCCAGGTTGAGGCGTTACCCGATTTTGCAATGTTAATGTAAACCGATCTGGTACCATTAATAAGGGCATAACCGGTAGTGATATCGGCTCCGTCTTTTATGGTAGCCACATCACGGATATAGATATTATCGACCCCATTTTTAAAAATTGGAATGTTTCCAAAATCAGCTACTTCTTTTATGGTATTGTTCGTAGGAGTCAAATAATTAATATCATCAACATAGATATTACCTGAAGGTGATGTAATGTTATTTCGGCTAATAGATTCAACAATTTGCTCAGGCGTTAAGTGATGGGTACGCAGTTTATTCGGATCGATGTTTATTTCGATCGTTCTTGGACTTCCTCCAAATGGCGGAGCGGTGGTTAATCCCGGAATTTTAATAAGAAACGGACGTGCCGTAAAGTTGGCTATATCCTGTAACTCATTGTTTGTTTTCGATTTACTCTTAAACACCAGCTGACCAACAGGCTGGGAGGAAGCATCAAAACGAATAATAAACGGAGGCGGAGCTCCCGGAGGTAAAAACACCTGTGAACGATTGGAGAGCGCATTGATTTCGGCAATCGCCTGCCCCATATCTGTACCTTCATAAAAATTAATTTTCATTAAGGTAAGTCCTTGAGTATTTTTTGTTTCAATGCTTTCGATACCACTGGTAAACAGCATCATGTTTACATACATTTTTGTAAAATAACCTTCCATTTGCTGCGGTGTATATCCATTAAAAGAATGGGCTATGTAAACCACAGGAAGATTCATATCAGGTAAGATGTCGACCTTTATTTCTTTAGAAGCTTTAATCCCGAAGAACAAAAGCCCCAGCACCATCACCATAACAGAGATGGGCTTGCGCAAGGCAAAACGTATTAAATTCATAATTTCGGGTTTATTGTATCGCGTTTAGTAAAATGTTTAAATTGCCTGTCGCAGCGGCTTTAATCCATAAAGCCTGCCAGATGTTATTTTGGGCAATTTCATATTCAATTTCTGCCCTGTTGAGTGTGTAAAAGGATTGCGTTAAATCGACAATTGTGGTAAGACCATTATTGTACAGAGCAGTATGCTGACGGTAAGCATCTGTAGCAGCGATTACTTGTGTTTTTGTTTCTTCAAAATTCTCATAAGCGTTTTTCAGTTTGTCACCGGCAAGTTTTTGCTGGGCAATAAGTTCTTGATTTATATACTCATATTCATTTTGAAGCGATTGAGTAACTAACTTTTGTTCACGCTTTTTAGAGGACTGACGGTAGATGTTGGTTAGGTTCCAGCTTAAGTTGATTCCAACTATATAATTGCTCCGATCTATTCCAACACCGTCTGCATAGGATTTTGAGAATGCGGTATTGTCCTGCATATAATTCCAGTCAAAACCCGAACCGCGTCCCTGCATAACTCCAAATGCCGAAATGTTTGGTAAAGCGAGTACAGTTTGCAATTTTTCCTGTTGCTCGCTTTTTAAAATATCACTTCTTCGCCATTCGAGTATAGGATGTTTACTTGTTTCCACAACAGGCTGAGAAAGAATCACAGGTGTTTTAGTAGTAAACACGCTATCGAGTTTATAAATCTGATATTCTTCACCCAGCATTACGGCTAGTGATTTTGAATGATCCAGTTCCATATCGTAGGCCTTTATGACAGCCGATTTTGCACTAGCAACCTCGGCTCTTGCCAAAGAATAATCTACTTCAGGGATTAGGCCGCTTTGTGCACGGCTTTTTGTAGTTGTTTCGACCACTTGGGCGCGCTCCAGGTTTTTGTCCTGTACAAATTTAATGCGCTGGGCAGCGAGCAGGTTCAGGTAGGCAGCACCCACTTTTACCTGATGCTGAAATTTTACCTGTTCGAGATCTTTTTGCGCCACATTTTCATCAGCTTTGGCAATGGCAACCTGCGTTTTAATTTTTCCAAAAGTGAAAAGATTCCAATTGACATTGGCAAGATACAGTGATCCAAAAGCGGCATTCCAGTTTTGGTCCTGTAAAGGCATTGAGGTTGCAGCGCTGCCTAATCCGCCATAACTATACATGGGCCCGTTTTGGGCATTAATGGTACCATAACTTTGTTGTGCCATTAAAGTAAAGTCAGGTAAATACTGGCTTTTTTGATAGATGGTGTTTTCTTTTGAAGCATTGACAATGGCTTCTTTGGCTTTTATTTTTTCAAAATTTTGAATAGAGCGTTCAAGAGCATTGGGTAACGTTACCGTTTGTGCCCAGAGATTTCCGGAAACAATACAGAACATTGCCAATGCAAAATATTGCATTTTCATAGTATGTATTTAAAAATTAAACAATAGAAATCGTATAACATTTGGGATAAATGCTAGAGTTCGTTCAATTGCTTAAAATCAAATACGGTAGACGCAGTAAAAAATATACAGAGGGGTATTCCGTATCGGAATAAATGTTGCGAAAGAATATTCGGCTTTGTTGACTTTAGGTGAATAAGAGCCAAATACTACTTCGTAAAAATGAATAGGGAGCGCAATTCCAATAAATTTAGGAACCAGATCACTGGGAGCTGTTTGGTGTACCTTTTCGGTAACTTTATGAAATTGTGCCTTATGTTTGCAGCAATCTTTGCTTTTTTGCTGGTTTTTCGCAACGCATTTCGGGCAAACTTTTCCAACTGGAATATCACCAAACAGATTGGTTTCCTGTTGTACTCCTTTGCAAAAATGAGTTATCGTAGTAAAGCCTGACGACAATACCAGATAAAAAACCGAAAGAAGTATTAAAAGTGCTTTTTTCATAATCAGTTGCAAAGGTTGTTCTATTATGTCATAAAACTGTTGTAAAATTTTGGTTGAATTTTGCAAAATTTATAAATTTAGGCTGATAGAGACTCCAGGTTTAGTTACCGGAAAGTAGAATGTAAATCACTTTATTTGAAATAATATATAAATGAAAAAGTAGAAGTTTATATTCCTCTGATCCTTTCCATATTCGATAAAGAAATAAAATTAGAAATTTGGTAAGAGTTAAAATTCTACCTCAAAAAAATGTTATGACTATACTTTAAGATAAAATTAAAATGATAGTAATTCCTAAACAGTATATTGCAGTATGGGAATAAATTGCTTTTTTCGTGTCAGCTGAAAAAAGATGGTAATTATTAAACTGGATTAGAATGAAATTGAGAAGAAAATCAAAAATGACATTAGAAGACTATTTTGAAAAAAACTTTAATAACGAACAGTTATGGGAATCTAAGCATGAAAATGTAGAATTACTGGTGCAACTGGTAAATTTGATTCGGCCTAAGGACCCCAAAACGATTACTCTGGTTGATCTTTCGGAACTCATTAATCTGCTTCAGGAAAATTCGAATTATCGCAATGGGCTCATGGATTGTATCAACGCTCATTTAGAAAAGAAGAAATTCAATAAGATCCTTTCGGATGCAGGGATTCTTCAGGATGCTAATTTCTTTTTTGAAGTACGCAAGAGGATTTTTGCTAAATTAATTCCTGAGCAGCCGGAAAAAGATACCTTACAATTTATCTTAAATCAGGTGTTTTTTGTCAATACCGACCCAATATGGGTAAAGAAAATACCTAAGAAGCAAATATTAAAGCTATTCTCGTTATTAGAATTTCAAACAATTTATGGATTAGAAACAGAGAGATCATCGCTTACTGAACTCGTTTTTGCAATGGAAGTTATTACTTATCGTATCTGTGGATGTGCGATGGAAACAGATGTAATCCAGATGGTACCCGAATATGAAAATTATGAAAGTCCGTTCCTTGCTTTTCAACGCGAATTACTGCTTATAAATGAGAGATTGCTCGAATCTCCTAAAAATTGTATTGTTGAAGAGGATTTAGGGTATAAACAATTGTTGATCTTGCACAAACAATGCACAGATTATATAGAAACGGCCTTCAGGAACAGTAATAAATTTGGTATCTCATTGCGAGTGAATCAAAGTCTGTTGCGAATCCGCCAACAACTCCAACGCCTGAAAGCATTATTACCACTTTTGATTCAGGGCAAAGAAGAAATTGCTAAAAAAAATACAATTTCGCTCGCCTATAAACTCATTAAATACAATTGCGATAAAAATAATATTCAGAAACTAATTAACGAAAGTACCCAACTGCTATCTTACGAAATAACGCAGCATACAGCCAATACAGGAGAACATTATATCACTAATGGTCGAAAAGAATATTATAAAATGTTATACTCTGCAGCTGGGGGAGGTTTTATAGTAGGAATACTATGTATCATAAAACTTTTACTGGGTAAAGTAGAAACCAGCGGATTTGGACATGTCTTTTTGTACAGCATGAACTATTCTATAGGTTTTATTATAATTTACATCCTTGGATTTACATTGGCAACAAAGCAACCGGCAATGACGGCTTCTGCTTTGGTTAGAGCACTGCAGGAAGGATTTAAACAAAAAACGCAGGACAAAATAGACTATAAGTATAAAGAATTTGCCATATTTTTCGCCAGAGTATTTCGCTCGCAGTTTATTGCTTTTGTAGGGAATGTAATTATTGCCTTTCCGGTTTCATTACTCGGAATCTGGCTTATCGATAAAACGTTTCATTATAACATCGCAAAAGAAAAGTGGCCAACTTTAATCAATGATTTGAATCCAATTTATTCTGCGGCGATTTTCCATGCTGCGATAGCGGGAGTCTTTTTATTTTTATCAGGTATTATTGCGGGAAGTATTGCCAATCGTGATAAACATAATCATATTTACTATCGTATTCAGGAGCATCCGTTACTCAAATTAAGCTTAGGAAAGAATCTGACTAAGAAACTGGCGAAATTATATGAAAACAAATGGGCAGGAATCATTTCCAACTTCTGGTTTGGTGTTTTCATGGGAAGTACAGCCTTCATTGGAATTTTCTTCGGGTTAAACATTGATATCAGACACATTACTTTTGCAAGTGGAAATTTTGCAATGGCTTTGTATGGTGCTGACTTCGGCGTAACCAAATGGATGTTTTTGTGGTCAATTATAGGTATTGGGCTTATTGGTTTAGTTAATTTTATGGTTAGTTTTAGCTTATCACTAGGGCTTGCATTTCGTTCCCGAAACATTCCGCTTTTAGAGTTAAGACTCGTGGCGGGAGCAATCTTCAGGTATTTTTTAAATAAGCCATCACATTTCTTTTTTCCTCCAAAAAACAATACACCATAATATTATTTACAATCAGGAAGGACTCAGGTAAAAGAAAGCAATTCTTTTTGTTCATCTGTACGACTACAAAAAAGAATGCGAGTAAAGCATCTATTTTTACGTGATGTAAAGATTGATTTTTGTTTTACCTGAGTTCTTCCGTTGATTGCATTTTTCTTATGAAATGATTTTAAGTATAATAATTTTCGACCATCTAATCTTTGAATTCTAAAATATCTCCAGGTTGGCACTCTAGTACTTTACAAATGGCCTCGAGAGTACTAAATCTTATGGCTTTTGCCTTTCCGGTTTTTAATATGGAAAGGTTAGATAAGGTTAAATCTACTTTTTCGGAAAGTTCGTTTAATGACATTTTTCGTTTTGCCATCATCACATCTAAGTTTACAATTATTGCCATAGCTTATATTGTTAGTTCGTTTTCTTCTTGTAATTCGATACCTTTTTTGAAAATATAAGCTACAACAAACAGTATTACACCCATGAATAACCAAACGTCAGAACCGGCAATTTGTAGTTGCTGAATGTCTTGTAGTTTAAGACCGCTATTGGATAAATTGTTTACCAGTTCTATTCCCCATGAAGAGAATAAACCAATGCCCAACGATATATAAGCCAGTGTCAGTATAAAATTCCTGAATAAGTTATTAAACGGTGCCGCAATGTTGAGGTTTTTGTTCAGGAAAATTTTTATAATGCAATAAAACAATATTGCTTTTAATGAAGCAGTAATAATAATAACACTGCTAAGTGTTATGTACTGGCTTTGATTATATTGGTACAATTCAGTTAAATCAACTGATTTCCAAAATTTAGCCGCATCATTGGGATTTAGCGTTAGGGTAGCAACTGTTTTTGTCAGTATTCCAACCGCTTCGATACATAATCCAACAAAAATAATCCACGAAAGTACGTGTAATACTTTCAGTATGGTTTGGGTACTAATTTTAATTTCCATAACATTTAGTTTAAAAGTTTTATGTGAAAGTAATAAATATTTATTGATAAACAATAAATTTATACTGAAAAATAATCAATTTTGTAAAATATATTTCAAAAGACTAGTAAAATCAAGGCTTTTGAAACGAAAAAAATCCTCAACTATTTTACAGTTGAGGATATAGTATTTATTCAAGTTTTCTTTTAATGCCGTTTCGTATATTTCATTGACCAAATTATTTCTCTTTTACACCAAAAACTAATAACCACAAACAAATTCCAATTTCACCAAATGTGGCAGGCATACTTATATATTTAGAAATTCCAAGTGTTGAATAATCTGAAATCAAAGTGTTACCTAGAAAGTTGATCAGATACCCAAAACATCCCATCATTAATAGAATTCCGAAAAATTTAGGCAAAAAGCCGGATTTGTAGACCAAATAACCAAAAGGGAATAGCCAAAGCCCCGAAAAGATATGTACTATTCGCATGCCGTTATCGTATTGATTGAGATTTAGCATAACCTGCAATTTGATTTGCTCCAACGATAAACCAAGACTATTATCTGTTAGTAAAGAAAGCACATTAAATTGATTCTGAGCATTCAAAAAGTAAACAGGTACACTTAAAATAGCTAAAAGCGCCATCGTTTTGGCATAACTTTTATCAACGGGTTCGAATAGTTTGTAAAGCTGCAGCACCAAGAAAAAGAAGAAAAGATAACAAGACAATCCGGCTACAATTCCAAATCTAAAAAGCGATTCAGCTGCTTTGATATTATTGTATGTTGTGTTTAAATTATCCCAGACAATAAGTTTAGAAGGGACATAAGCTAAACTGAATATTCCTGTCAGGACTACTGCTAAATAGAGTAGACCTGCAATTCGGGCTGTTTTTTTAGGTGTCTTCATTTGGTTTTGGATTTAAAATAAGACGCCAATAAGTTGATTCTGTTACACGTTCTAAAACTATACTATTTAATAACTAATTCAGAGCTTTCGTTTCCTCTCAATAAAATATTGATTTATGTAGGTACAGTTTGTACTTTTGCCTTTATGAATGATAATTTTACAAATGAATATTTTGGGATAGGGATACAAAATGGTAAAACGCCTGAGAATTTGGGTGTTTTGTGGCGATCTGCTCAAAATTTGGGGGCTACCTTTATATTTACTATCGGCAATCGATATGCCAAACAAGCTTGTGATACCCATGATGCGGTAAAAGCAATTCCTTATTTTCATTACGATACTTTTGAAGCTTTCCTCGAAAATTTACCTAAAGGAGCACGTTTAGTAGGCGTTGAACTAAACGAAAATGCTTCCGACTTAGAGACCTATGAGCATCCAAGACGTTGTGTTTATTTATTGGGTGCGGAAGATCATGGACTGTCTAAAAAAGTAATGGAGAAATGCCATCATTTGGTAAAGTTTAAATCCATAAAGAGTTTAAATGTGGCTGTCGCCGGAACTATTATTATGTACGACAGAAACTTACCAAAACCACGCTCTTAGAATAATTAAAAGTCGGTTGGTTACCTATTAAGTAATAATTACAATGTAATGTCGTATTCTAGAAAAAACAGATAAAATTATAGTGTTTAGATTTTTAAATAGTTTTATGGGTATCAACCCTTTTGACTTTTAAACTTTCGACTTACACATCATATTTTATTGGCGGTTCTTTATTAGGAGACAAAAGTTATCAGTATCAGTTTAAAATTTTTACATCCTTAAAATAATAAAGTATGAAAATACTAAAACCAATCTTTGTTGTATTTTTTCTGACTGTTTTAAGCACCGTTTACGGTCAAAAAGTAGAGGTAGAAAGAGACATTCAAATTATTCCGAAACCAAAGCAATTGGTTCTTAAAGAAGGAAATTTTCAGTTTTCTGCAACGACTAAGTTTGTGGTAAATGGCGACGCTCAGAAAGAAATCGCTACGGTTTTAATAAACAAATTTGGAAGTGCAGCAGGATTTCGTCCTGAAATTTCAAGTATCCTTCCAAAAAGAAATTATGTGCAGTTTAAAGTCGATGCAGCTTTAAAAAACGAAGCTTATTTGTTGGAGGTAAATAAAGAAAACATTGTAATTACGGCAAAAGGAAATGCAGGTTTTATTTACGGTTTAGAAAGCATTCGACAATTGCTTCCGGAAAGTATTGAAAGTAAAAGCATCGTAACAGCTGCGAAATGGGAGATTCCAAATCTAACTATTACAGATGAGCCTCGTTTTCAATGGAGAGGATTAATGTTGGATTTATCGCGTCATTTTTTTGATAAAAACTATATCATTGAGACCATTGATCGATTGGCAATGCATAAAATGAATGTTTTGCATTTACATTTAGTTGACGATCAGGGTTGGAGAATTGAGATTAAAAAATACCCAAAGCTTACAGAAGTTGGAGCCTGGAGAGTCGATCAGGAAAATGCGGCCTGGAATGCAAGATTGGTTACAAATCCGGATGAAAAAGGAACTTACGGAGGCTTTTTGACTCAGGAAGAACTAAAAGAAATTGTAAAATATGCGGCAGCAAAAAATATAGAAATCATTCCCGAAATCGAAATGCCGGCACACGTAAGTTCTGCTATTGCAGCTTACCCTGAACTGGCTTGTTTCAATCAGAGAATTGGAGTTCCGTCGGGCGGATTATGGCCCATTACAGATATTTACTGTGCCGGTAAAGAAACTACTTTCGAATTTCTGCAAGATGTAATTGATGAAGTCATTACCATTTTTCCTTCAAAATACATTCATATTGGTGGTGATGAAGCAACTAAAACCAATTGGGATAAATGTCCGGATTGTCAAAAAAGAATGAAGGATAATGGACTGAAAGACGCTCATGAGCTGCAAAGTTATTTTGTGAAAAGAATGGAGAAATACATCAATTCTAAAGGCAAAAAAATAATTGGCTGGGACGAAATACTCGAAGGCGGTTTGGCTCCCGAAGCTACTGTAATGAGTTGGAGAGGAACGGTAGGAGGGACCGAAGCAGCAAGACAAGGTCATGACGTTATCATGTCGCCGGAATCACCATGTTATTTTAATTTTTATCAAGGACCACAAAACGTCGAGCCTTTGGCTTTTGATGCTTATAATCCACTGAATAAGGTTTACGAGTTTGATCCCGTTGTTGCTACAATGAGCCCACAGGAAGCCAGTCATGTTCTAGGCGGACAAGCAAATTTATGGGCAGAATATATTACAAGTCCAAAAGCTTCTGAGTACATGATTTTTCCGAGACTGGCTGCTTTGTCTGAAGTTTTGTGGAGTACAAAAGAAAATCGCAATTGGAATGATTTTACTTCCAGATTGCCTTCTTTGATGAAACGATATGATTATTTAGGGATCAATTATGCTAAAAGTGCTTATTTGGTTACGGCTACTTCTGTGGCTGATTTAAACCAAAAAGCGATTCAGGTTACACTTAAAAATGAATTTCAAGATTCGGACATTCGTTATGTTTTAGGAGATAAAAACATAGAACATCATGCCATAAAATATGTAAATCCTATTCCGTTTAAAGAAACAACGGTTTTAAAAGCTTCTTTGTTTCAAAATGATAAACCAGTTGGAAGAATATTTACCGATACAATCGTATTTCATAAGGCATTTGGGCATAAGGCTAGTTATTTAACGCCCTATAGCCAAAGTTATAAAGGAGATGGACCTTTTGTAATGGTCAATACCATCAGAGGGTCCAAAAATTTTCATGATGGTCAATGGCAGGCATGGCTGGTTAATGATATGGAAATTGTAATCGATCTTGAAAAAGTACAAAGTATCGAAAAGGTAGCAATTGGAACTTTAGAAAGTCAAGGTGCCGGGATTTATTTTCCAACACAATTAAAAGTTTTAGTGTCAAAGGACAATATTAACTATAAAGAAGTAGGGAAAATCAAACGTCCCTTTGCGGTGAATGTGAATTCGGAGTTGAAAGATTTTAAAATCAATTTTGAAAAACAAGAGGTTAGGTTTGTAAAAGTAATTGCTACCAATTTAAAAAAAGACCCGAGAGGAGGGAGTTGCTGGTTGTTTGTAGATGAGATTTTGGTGGATTAAATCGTTTTATTTATTTTGAATTACAGAATAATTATATCATTAAGTCAAGGGAAACAGTCAGTCTAGAATCTCTGCTTTTTGAAGCCTCTCGACTTTTTAACAACAATTGTAGGTAAATGGCTTTAAAGCTTAAAGGTTTTTATTATAAAATTACCAGTTCAAAATCCTTGGTAGAGCCTTCGAAAGTTTCCTTAGAAGCAATATCTATACCATAGAGATACCTATAATTTGGAATAATTTTTTGATTTGGGACATTTAGAGACTGACGCAAAACAGGAACTACTTGTGTAGCATATCGTTGTAATTGTATGATTCTACCAGTGTTGTGTTTTAAAAAACTTCCTATGGCGAAAGGTGCTTTATTCATAGTATAAAATAGTAATTATGTTATAAAATGCTTTTTTCTACTCTATTATTTTGAATTACTGAATAGCCTGTTTAACTAAGCTCATAATATATTCTAAGTTATGAGTATCACTTACGATGGTTTCATAATCACCATTTCCCCAATGACCTTTTTCTGAAACGTCTTTCATTAAACCTTTTGAATCATCTAGTTCTCCCTTTTTCAGATTAATGAAAATTTTGATTCCTTTTTTTAGAATAACCATATCCGCTATATTTTTATTCTTTTTAAAAGCGATGTATAACTTTTTAGGGACAATTTCAATGTCATCGGTTAAGTTTAAAATGGCATTTTTAAAATTTTCATACAGTTCTTTGATTTCTTCCGATGAGCCGTTTAAATGGTCCTCTTCTGTATAAACTTTAATTTCATCGGTTACCGATTTAATAACGGTACTTTGTTTAGTTAGAGGTTTTATACTTTCGGCCGATTTGGTTTTCTTGATGGGATTAATGCTAATCAAATCATTCTCATAGCGTTTCACTTCCCATAATTCGATAGCAATATCTTTAAAATTGGTAGCCAAACGCTGGTTTTCGGTAAAACCAGGAGACACAAAAACAACCCGGGTTTGCGACCAGTCTATCGAAGTACTGTGAATGGCTTTTTTTAAGGTCTCGTTATAGGTTAAAACAAAATCGGCTTTGTTTTCTAACATCAGACTTAAATAAGTAAAACCCTGATCGACAACACTTATATTTTTATCTCTTTTGTACTCAATAATAACAAATGCTTTCGATTGTGGGTCGTATCCTAACGTATCAATACGCTTCCCTTTGATCACAAATTCTGATTTGACCATTTCTAAACCCATCAACTCAAAAAGATTAGCCTCAAACAAGGTTTGAATTTCTTTTTCCAGTTTAAAAGGTTTTTCTTTTAGACTAATAAGATTACTGTTGTTTTTGGATTGATATAAATTCATGGCAAAATTATTTAGTTCTCAATTTTATGGAGTTTGAATCCATTTTATTTAAAAGGCTAAGTTTATTTTCATTGTGGTTGCTCTCAACATATTTGTTAAAATCTATTTTTTCCTTTAGTATCTAATTCACTAGTACAAATGAAATTATCAGTTTCATCAAAATTTGAAGTGAATTTTTCCTTTTTAATACCAAATCAGAGTAATCAGAATAGCTTCCTCAAAAGTTAATAGAACTTTCATAGCTCTTCAACATAACCTATTACAAATGCATTTTCATTTTCAATTTTAAAATCAACGATAACTTCAAAATCAATTATCACAGAAGACATAATTCTATCTTTATTATCTTCTTCAGATAAGTTGGGGTTTCCATTATTTACTAATTTTTCTTTTAGAATTTCCGGAGTAACTTCATAAACATCAACTTTAAGCTCTCTATCAAGTAAGTTTTCGTTACTTCTGTACAACATGGTAAATGCTTCCTGAAAATTTGCAATTATAAAGCGGTTTCTTAAACTATTATTATTAATTGTAAATACTGGAATACCTTTATAGAAATATTGCGGAATTTCAACAGATTCTGATAATAAGCTTTTAAACTCATTTGTATATAATAAGTTATTATCAATAATGATAGCCGTTATTTCGAATTCTTTGATTTTTGTAATTGAATCTTCAATACCATAAATAAGAGATTCATAAATTGTTGGGACTTTAGCTTCATAAACTTTATTCAAAAAATAAGATTCTTCATCTACATTCATTTGGCGACCATAATCTTCAGTTCCATTAATATTAACATGATGCGGTCCATTAATAAATAAAACTTTTCCATTTTCAAAATAAACTTTATTTCCATTCAATTTGAGTTTATCAGTGCCATGGTACTCAATTTTCTTTCCAAAATGATTAAAAATATCTCTAATGATTTGATTTTTTTTCCACACCTCCAAAAAACGTTTTCTATAATCTGCAATTAATGTATCGTCTAGTTTAGTTGCAGAAATTTCTTTTGCTTTTTTACTAGCAAAAGAAAATTCTAATAAACCCAATTGATTTTTAATATTTTTATCATCAATTTCACCTAAATAAACTTGCCACTTTTCGTTATTCTTAATCTTATCGAGATCTTCTTTAAGTATACTGATTAACATCTCTTTATTTTGCGGATTATCTGATATAATTTCAGAATTTACGTTTATTATTGATAAATTTTTACGTTTTAAGGAGTCTATTACATACCCTTTTGTTATCCAGGATTGTACATTTGGTAGTGAATAAGATCTACCTTCGTCATGTTCTTTGTAATCCCAGGCACTCCAATCGTAAAGTGTTAAACCTTTAATTGAATTCAATTCGGAGAATAAATATTCTATCTCCCAGAAGAAAGTATTTATTTTTTTTGTCTTTTCAAGATGTTGTAAAAAGCTCTTCATTAAATCGAGCTCTATTTCATTTTTTTCATAGAGGAAATAGATCCAATACTTAATCCCCAATAAGGTTTGATTGTAATATATTTGTGATTTCATATCAACAAAAAGGTTATTACTTTTTTCAATAGTAGGACTATCAACAAGGCTTTCAGATAAGGGGAATAGGTCAGGATTAGTTCCCATAAAAATTAAGTTTAGCTGCTCTATGTTCCTTTTAAAACCAGACAGGTCCTTGTTTTTAACAGTTTCAAAGAAAACTCTGTTAAAAGATTTAAAAATTTGATATTTATATTTGTTTATTCTTTCCTTATCTTCATAAGAAGCTTTTTCGAAATCGAAATTTGGAAGTAAAATTGATTCATATAGTCTTTTGCTACATCTGTTTAGAATTATTTTAGATGTCTCATTTTGATTTTTACCAGTTGTAGCTATAATATAGTATTGTTCTACAAGTTTTAAAAAATATATAAACTCACTTATTTTATCTTTTCTAAAAAAATTATTGATGGATTGAAGTATAAATCCATCAATAGAAGAGAAACTATCTTTAGCATCCGATTTTAATGATGCTTTTATCGCTGAAATAATGTTTAACTCTATCTCTTTGCCTATGTTATATTTAAATCTGTTAAGCATATGATTTAGTTTTTATTTGAAGTTCAAAATATTCATCATATATATTTGTGAATTCGGAGACTTGTTTATGATTGTTTTTGGAGGTATGTTCAATTATTTTTTGATTTATGTAATCTAGAACAACTTCAATTGCTAATATATCTGTGCTAGATTTCTCTAGAATGATACATTTATTAAGCTTTTTTATAACTTCTTCATAATTAATAGTCTGGCTATTTCCCAAAATGAAAAAGAAACCATTTTGATTAATTGAAAACTTGTCCTCGTAATTTATATTTATATAGACGTTATGTAGTGGTATCCTATTTTTGAATAATATTTTTTTAACGTTCTCGATTTTTATATCTCGTACGATAGTGCCGGCTGGTAATTTGGCATTTGTATAACTTTTGAATCTGTTTTGATAATAATTACTATAAACACCAAAACCGATTTCGTTAAACGCAATTCCTTTCATATAGTCATCGTTTAAAATTTCGATTAAAAATTTTTTTGATTGAAAACGGAAATCTTTTTTTATGATTTCATATAAGTACTTATCACTGGTATATTGTATCAATCTTGTAAATAGATAACCGATAAAAAATATACCAATCAATATTAAATAAGTTCCCACTAAAAAAATCCTTTTTACGTATTCAATTGGTATTTGACTTTTTAGCGTAGACAGCGTTATGAAAGAAGCAATAAGAGTGAGTACAAAATATGTAATTGAGAAAAAGCGTGAATTTGTAAAAATTAGATTATATATATAACTATCTTTAAAAGCTAAATTAGCAATTAGGAAACCAATTACAGCAAAAGTTACACTTATTAATGTTACTATATTTGTTGTACGATTCTCAATAACTTGTTTTATGTCTTCATCTTTTACGTCTATGAAATTTAAGAAATCGAAATCTATAGTTTGGAGGAAAAAGAAAGCCGAAACAGTAATTATCACAATGTAATACCAATGTTTGAAATGTAAGAAGTGATTTATACATATTTTATGAAAATTCTCGTAAAGAAATGAATTTTCATTTTTCACTCTATTATTGGCTTGATATTTAAGTGTTGAATTTATTTTAGAGAACATAAATAATATTATTTTTTAATTATCACTAGGCCATCATTCCTTTAATAAAAACCTCTACAAACTCCTTCATTTTAGTAATAATTCGATCACCTATTGTGCGGGCTTGTAAAATGCTTGGTCTATTGTCTAAACATTGAAAAACTTCATCTTTTATAGGTTCCCGACCGCTGTAGATGTAAGTGTCAATTAAGGCTTTGAATTGTGCTTTATCAAGATGCTCTTCTTCACAGAGCTTGCCCAATGCTAGAACTTTTTGATCTTGCCAGAATTTTTCAAATTCATCTTCAATAGAATCTCCATCTTTTACAAGTGGCATATTCTCGTCAATAAATTTCTGAATTAATTCCCTTTTGCTTCTTAATTGAATGTCACCACCCATCAAGTCAATTATTACTTTTCTTTGGGCTGTTGCTGTATCGGTAGTTTTAGCATTTTTTAATTGCGCAAGCAATTTTAAGATGTAAGCTACATTGATTTGATCTCTGTGAATTAATTCCAATTCAAAATCAATATCATCCAATATAGAAGTCTTTTGTTTCTGATTGTCTTGTTTTACCTTTTCGTATAAATCAAGATATTTACTTTTATAATCTTCAAATTCCTGTTCGTCAATTGGTAAATCATCCCAGTCAAAATCAGTGTAAGATTGCAATATGTTCATTGCCCGCATTAATTTTCTAAAGGCTTGGACAAATTGTGCCTCATCTTCTTCGCTTTCTAAATTATCTACACTCTCATAAGTTGGGGTTATTTCTCTTAATGCTTTTAATGCTTCATCAAACTTCTCTGCTATTTTTTCGTAATCGGGCATTGTAACTACTTCAATCGCCTCTTTATTCGAAAACAAAGTAATGGCATCATCAGTTGCTTTTTTGAGGTTTCTGAACGATAAGATATTTCCTTGGGACTTCTGTTCTCCTAAAATCCTGTTTGTTCGTGAGTAAGCTTGTATTAAACCATGTTGCTTGAGGTTTTTATCTACATACAGTGTATTCACTTTTTTGGCGTCAAAGCCGGTTAACATCATATTTACAACAATCACAATATCCAAGCGATCTTGCTCATTGTTGAAATTTTCTTTTTCACGATTTTTTAATCGCTTACTAATGTTTTGAAAGTATTTTTCGAATGAAGAGCTGTCTTTGTTGGTAAAACTGGTGCTAAACATAACATTGTAATGGCCTATGTATTTTTCGAGTTTATCTCTCGTGTGACTAGACTCATACAGACTTGCGGGTTCTGCTGCCATATCAAGATCATTATCCGGAATATAATCCTGTGCTTCATCTGAATCTTCATTAGTACCGTAAGTAAAAATAGTTGCGATCCGTAAATCATGTTCTCCTGCCTCTTTCTTTTGCTGAAAAAGATCGTAATACTGAATCAAATTATCGATACTACTTACGGCCAGAAGGGCAGAGTAATCTCTATTAAAGGTTTTTTGATTGTGATAAGCAATAATATAATCAACAATTTTATTGATTCTCTTTTTAGAGTCCAGTACTTCTTGTCTATCAATATCTTCGACTTCGATATCGATAAAAGAATTGCTTTTGTTTTTATATTTCCCAACATACTCAATCCCAAATCGCAAAACGTTTTGATCTCGAATAGCATCGGTAATCACATATTTGTGCAGGCAATTGCCAAATAAATCTTTGGTAGTTCGTTTTCCTAAATCATTTTTAGAAGCGTTTTCAGCAAATATAGGTGTTCCTGTAAAACCGATTAATTGACTTTTGTCAAAGAATTTTGTGATGCGTTCGTGAGTTTCTCCAAATTGAGAACGGTGGCATTCATCAAAGATAAAAACGATTTTCTTATGTCGTAAAGGCTCAATAGCTCCTTTAAAGCGTTCTGAAACTGCATTGTTTAATTTCTGAATGGTAGTTAAAACAAGCTTCGTATTATCCGTTAATTGTTTAATCAGGGATTGTGTATTATCGGTAACATCAACGCTGTCTTTTTTGAAAGCATTGAACTCATTCATGGTCTGGTAATCCAGATCTTTTCTATCCACTACAAAAACTACTTTGTAGACTTGCGGCAGTTCCATTACAATTTGACTTGCTTTAAAAGAAGTCAAGGTTTTACCGGAACCTGTTGTGTGCCAGATATACGCATTGTCATTAGAATTTTTGACTTGGTGAATGATCGCCTCTGTAGCAAAAAACTGATACGGTCGCAATATCATCATTACCTTATGCGTCTCGTTTATCACGATGTAATGAGATATCATTTTACCCAAATGATCAGGATTTAAAAAACTGGCAGTAAACGCAGTTAAGTCGGTGATGTTTTTATTGTTGGCATCTGCCCAATAGAACGTTTGTTTGACTGATTGTAATTTGTTGTTGGCTAAATATTTGGTATTAACACCATTGCTTATTACAAAGATCTGTATGTATTGAAACAACCCATGATTGCTCCAAAAGGAATGCATTTGGTAGCGATTGATTTGATTGAACGCTTCTTTGATTTCAATTCCGGAACGTTTCAATTCAATTTGCACTAAGGGTAAACCGTTTACCAATAGCGTTACATCAAAGCGGTTTTTGTAACTTCCTTCCAGACTTATTTGATTGCTAACCTGATATAAATTCTGTCGACTATCCTCTGTATTAAAAAAGCGAACATAAAAAGAAGTACCGTCTTCTTTATCTAGTTGAAAGCGATCACGGAGTGTTTTGGCTTTTTCAAAAACATTACCTTTTGCCAGGTGATTCAAAATGGCATCAAACTCTTTGACTGTAAAAGTGGTTTGGTTAAAAATCTCGAGTTGGCTTTTTAGGTTAGCAACCAAAGATTCTCCATCTTGTATTTTTACAGACGTAAAACCTAAACCAACCAATTGCTTGATTAAGTTATTTTCTAATGCGGCTTCAGATTGATGACTCATTTGTGATGTTTTTAGGATACAGCTTTCTCTTTGTATTTAAAATCTACTTCCAAACTTTTGCAATAATTTTCAAAGTCTCTTAAATTTTCAATGGCGTTGTCTTCGTCAAAAAAATCTTCCAGCGGATAACTTTTAAAAAGCATTATTTTGTCCTCTGTTTTTTTGTGACCTTCTTTGTCTAAAATAAAATGGTCATCGTCCCAGTCTTTTCCCCATCCATCCCAAGTATTTTTTCCAACTACAAAAATTAATTTTGTTTTAGAATTTTCAACCGCGTCAAAAGAACTAACTTTTGTTTGAAAAACGTTACCCTTTTTTCTTGTTTGAAAGAATCCGGTATCATTTACTATAAATACGGCAAAAGTCTTTTCATCTTTTTTTCCAAAGTTAAATTCGTAAAAATACATGCTAAGCCAATCCCAAGCCCATTGGGTTAATTTTCCCGTACCATTATTTGGACTTCCATTACTGAATTTGGAGTAACCTCCATTATAACTATAACCATAAGAACTTCCAATGAAATCGACTAAATCTAAAATTCTTGTTTGATATTCAAATAAAAGACGATAAGCTTTGCGTACTTCTAATAAGGTATCAGTATTATTTTCTGACATAAGGAAATAGATTTTCTAAAGATTGATTGTGATTTGACTTTTGAACTTTTAAGTTTTTGAGCCACCTTTTTTTGTAGTATTGATGAAGTGCAAAACCATTGATTGAATCTTCAAGAATACGGCTGTAAGCGGCAAAAATACTACTGTCGCTATTTTTAACCCGATTGTTTTGTGAAACTATTTGTTCTAATAATTTCGACCAGTTGGTTTTACAAATCACAACGTTTTTGTCGTGTATGCAGTAATCAGGCTCGTCGTTTATATGGTGTAAACCTCCTAATTGAATAAAATACAAGGGCTTGCCCTCATGATCATATTCATTGTAATAAGCCTGAATTTCATTTTCCATTTGAGCGCTGCTTTGTTGCTTTTCATTGCGTCTTTTTGCTTCAATAATGACATCAAATTCATTGAATCGCAAAAAAAGATCAGGTTCAACAAAATTAGAATTAGAGGTGTTTTTAGATTTCCATTTGTCCCAGAATGAAATAGACAACGCATTACCTGAATCGGCAGGTAATTTATCGTGGTACAGCGAACCCTTAAGAATCGACCAAAACATTCCTACAGGTAAATATTTTAGTGTATCAAAGACTACCGCTGTTAAGCTATCTTCACATGGGCCCAAAGTACCCTTTCTTTTGTGGAAGTATGAAATCATATAATATTATTTTACGCAAGCATTACCCCAAACAAGCCTTTATTAAAGCTCTGTATTTCGTTCATTTGATGTTTCTACTTTTCCTTAGTACCTTATCGGCTAAATTGATTATTCATATTTAACCATTGCCTGACCATAAACCATATAATTAGAATCGTTTTTTGAAATTGACACCCCGCCTTGAGGCTCATATCCTTTTTCTAAATAGTATAGTACACTTTTTTCAAAGTCAGTACGGAAATTTTCAAAATCAAGACTTTTATTATTTTCTATTATGACACTTTCTTTAATTTTTAGCTTCTGCAATTCATTTTTGATAATTGCAATTTTTTTATCAAGCGCGGTAGTTTCTTTCCCCTTTATTTGAACTTTTTTTTGAAGTTCTATTCGATAATATTCGTCCTCATTTTCATTTAAAGAATCATAATAGGTTATTCGTTTTAACGGATGTGAATCATTGTGCTTCTCTTGATAGAATAAAATAGCATCCTCAGATACTTTATAGTTTGAAAAATCTCCAATTGTATTCAAAAGGTGATTGATATAATTAATTACTTCTTGAAGAAGCATTTTTTTGTGTTCAAGAATTAAAATTTCATTATCTAGATTTTTAATATGTAAGGCTACTTTAAGTTCCTCTCCTTTATGTGTTATAGAATAATACGGGGGATCTTCATATTTGACTTTCACAAACTCGACAACAATATAATCTATAATTTTTCTATTCATAAATTACACAAACATTTGCTGCAACAACCCTTTTTTAAACGTTTGCGTTTGGGCTATTTGTTGGTTTACACTTTCTATTTTGGTATCGATACTTGATAAAAAATCGGCAATTTTTTGCTGTTCTAAAACATTAGGGATTTTCATTTTTACCATTGCTAATCGGCCAGTTGAAATACTTAAAACTTTACTTCCTTGTGCAATTGTCATAATTTGTTTGCGGAAATTTGTTGAGCGTACAATATAGCCTGAGAAACCAATATACATTTTGGTTTTATTAGGTCTAGCAAGGAAAGTGTGAAGACCCGCGACAACTTTCTCATTTTGCAGATTAACTATTTCAATTGATTTACCAATGTCTGCATAATCTTCGGATGCATCAGCAATAACTAAATCTCCTTCTTGACAATAACATTCATTTTTTATTTTAGAAATATCAAAATCTGAATTTATAAAAGGAACAGATTCATTATTTATATTAAAAAGTGTTTTAAACTTAGTATGAATATCTCCATAATGGATGTTTTTAACTTCTCCATTTTCATAATTAAGTTTTTCTCGCGAAAGTGAATTGGTAGTGTAAAATGTGAAAATATCTCCAAAATTTTTCTCCTCCCAATCCGGAAAGTCCTCCCCATTCTCATTTTTAAACCGCAATTTACCAGAAAACAATTGCTGCATTACACCTTTTTTGTATTGCTCTAATAATTCCTTTTTGCGAGAAAGTTGCTGGATTTTTTCATCGATCGCACTTAAAAAAAAAGCTATTTTTTGTTGTTCTGGAAAGGTTGGGAGATTAACTTTAATTCTTAAAATATCTGAACCTGGCAAATTAGCTATGGTAGACTTTCTAATATAACTATTGATTTCTTTTTTTGCTTGTCGAGTTTGAAAAAAATATTTGAAGTAGTAAGGGTATCCAAGTTCATTTAGTCTCAATCTGACTCCATATGCACTAGAAAGATAATCAACTTCTTGTTTTCGATAAACACCTGTGGCGCCACATTCAGCAGTTGTAATCATAACGATATCACCCTCCAATAATTTATGAGTGTTTATCATTTTTTCATCTAGTAAAGCTAGTGGAACCTGATCATATCTTATTTCACCATCAATACTAAGATCAGTTCCTCTTATGGTTCTAACATTACCAAGATCACTATAGTCATTAGCATTGAACCTAGGTCCGTAAATATTTGACTGGACGACTTTGCCAAATTTTATTTCTTTAATTTTTTCTTCAAACTCCTGAAACCTTAATTTTGGCACCAAAGTCTTTTTCTTTTCGTTATGTAAAGTCATTGTACTCATTAAAATGGGGTTTCAATTCCTAATTCACTACAAAATGCTGCTATAGTTGCATCGGTAGTTTTGCCAAGTGTTTCCAATTCTCGCAATTCGTTGCTTATAGCTTTTAAATCTATTGCATCTTCCTCTTCAAAAGTATCTACATAACGAGGAATGTTTAAGTTGTAATCATTAGTGGCGATTTCGCTTAAAAGAGCGACATGACTGTATTTGTTTTCAGGTTTACGGTTTTTGTAAGCGTTGATGATTTTGTCAATATCCTCGGTACGCAATACATTTTGTGTTTTTATCTTTTCGTACTGCTGGCTGGCATCTATAAACAAAATGTCTTCGGCATGGGTTCTTTTTTTCTTCAAAACCAAAATACAAGTCGGGATACTCGTTCCGTAAAAGATATTGGCAGGCAAACCAATTACGGCATCCAGATAATTTTTTTCTTTGATCAAATATTGGCGAATGTGTCCTTCGGCAGCACCACGAAACAAAACACCGTGAGGTAAAACCACCGCCATTGTTCCGTTATCGTCTAACTGGTGCACCATGTGTTGTACAAAAGCAAAATCGGCTTTGCTACTAGGGGCAAGTTTTCCGTAGTCGGAGAAACGCTCGTCGTTCATGTGTAAAGGACTTGCGCTCCAATTTGCCGAGAAGGGAGGATTAGCCACAATAGCCTCAAAACGCTGGTCGTAATGCTGTGGGCGTTCTAAAGTATCTTCGTTTTTGATATCAAAACGTTTGTAATGTACGTCGTGCATAATCATGTTCATACGACATAAGTTGTAGGTCGTAGGATTCATTTCCTGTCCGTAAAAAGCGCTAACCTCTTTTACTTCTTTGGCTACACGTAATAACAATGAACCGGAACCACAGGTAGGGTCGTAAACACTTTTTAGTTTGTCTTTACCAACAGTTACCAATTGTGCCAAAATACTGCTTACTTGTTGTGGCGTATAAAATTCTCCTGCTTTTTTTCCCGCTCCGCTGGCAAATTGTCCTATCAAATATTCGTAAGCATCGCCCAGAACATCGCTGTCGGTATTTTCCAGATCAAAATCGATCTCGTCAAGATGAATCAATACTTTTACGATCAATTCGTTTTTATCCGCCTCAGATTTCCCAAGTTTGTGTGAAGTTAAGTCTAGGTCAGAAAATAAGTTTCCAAAATCTTCTTCGCTTTCAGAACCCATTGTACTTTGCTCAATATGTGTGAGTACTTTGGCTAAATCGCCCAGGATAAAATTATTTTTTCCGCCTGCATTTCCTCTTTTGGCTAATTCCGAAAACAATTCTGATGGTTCTAAGAAAAAGCCCAACTTATCAATCGCCAATTGTTTTAATTCTTCCATCAGCAGAGCTTCATCGGCATGCCCTGGAACTTCCTGAAAAGTTAATCCGTCTGGTTGTAGTATTTCGTTAGCGTACAAATCCATTTTTGTACTCAGGTATTTGTAGAAAATAAAACCTAATATGTAATCTCTAAAATCATCGGCATCCATTTTCCCGCGTAGGGTGTTTGCGATATTCCAAAGTTGTTGTTCTAATTTTTGTTTTTGTTCGGCTGCCATTAAGCAATTATTGTTTTTGTATTAAATCGAATATTAAGGAGTGCTAAAATATCGAATATATATGGAAGTCAAAAGAGGAAAACCGTAAAAAAATAAAGAATTCTCTTTCTTCTGAGTTCTTCTAATACTGCTATGATTTTTATTAATTATTTTAAATTTACTGAGACTTTACAGCAGTGTTTTAGCAAAGGGATAAAATAAAAAAGACTGCAATAGCAGTCTCTCGTAATTATAATAATAGAATTCTATTTATTCAGTAGCTTTTCCAAATATTCGATTTTATCTTTTTCAGCTTGCAGTAGGCGTTCGTAAAGTTTTTTATTCTCGTCTACGGATTCAATTAACTTATCAAGTGGGTTGAAAGTACATGTATTATTGTTTCCAAAATTAGCACCCTGACTATTACTGAAGTCATTTTCAGTAAAAGTATTAAAGTAATTAAACACACCTTCTTCTGAAAAGTTCTTAATGGCTTCCACACTTATCCCTAATGCCTTTGCAATCTGAATTAGTTTTTCTTCATCAACGGTTTCGCTGTTTTCTATAATAGAAATGGCCTGTTGGTTGGTTCCTAAAGCTTGTGCCAAAGCTTCTTGTTTCATGTCTTTCAGTTCACGAATACGGCTAATTTTTCGACCTATATGGCTGGGTTTCGTTTGTGTGTTCATAATTCAAAGATAATAATTAAGTATAATAAGAGGCAAGATGTATGAAACATATTTGGTCGTGTACCATACAGCAAAAAAAAGTTGGCGTTTGTGCAATCTATTCTTTTCTTGCGGCTTGTTAAACAAAAGTAAACTTTTTCTTATGATTAATCTTGAGAGAGGTAAATTTATTTAAACATAGTAGAAACTATGTTTCTACTATGTTTGAAAAATAGTAACCACAGATTAATGGGATTAAAAAGATTTAGAAAGTATATTAAAACAAACTACTATGGAGCGAAATGAAATGGAGAATCTGGAAAAATTTAAAAAGCTAACGGCACGTTATTTCCACACCTTAAAGCCGGGGGAAGATCAAACACAAAGTAATACGGCGCAACTGAAGTTTGTCAATTATTATGAGCTGGGTTGCGTGATCACCAATATGCTCAGGTTGTGCATAGTGGCGCTGGATCAGGAGGCGTCTAAGTTTATAGACACAGAGAAGAGTGAAACAATCAATGTGGGGCTTATTCTGGAAACGGTCTTACAGTTGTTTCCTATGGATGAACTTGAATTTTTGAGCGAAGTAAGTCAGTTGCTGGCTGCGGAAACGGTATTAAAAAAAAACGTGGTGTGTATTTTTTTGTAAACACATAGCAACATAGTTTGGTTTGCGTTTATAAGGCGTTTCATTTTATTTAAAGGCACATAGGAAACTATGTGAAAGAAACGTGTTTCTGTTTTGTATTCTTTTATACAGTTTAAAATCTATGTTTCTATGTGTTGAATATTTTTTCATTAATGGCGTCCAGCGGGTCAGGAAAAGTAAAGTTTCATGCATAATTTAAATACCATGCATTTGCTTGCTCATGCTGTGAACATTTTACTATTACATTTTTTTTGTGGCAAAATAAAAATAAAAATTAGTTTTGCCACAACTTCTGTGGCAAAAAGAAAAATAATTTTAAATTTGCCACAGAAGTTGTGGCAAATTTTTTAAAAATAATAAAATTGCCACAGCTATTCATGCAGCAACCCATAAAATTGTAATGATGAAAAAGGAAAAGCAAATAGGAGAACTTTTAGGGATCAAACAGGAAGATATGGCCATGCTGTTGCAGGTTACACGCAGCAACTGGTCGATGTATACATTAGGAAAACGTGATTTGCCTGTGGCTGCCAAACTAAAATTGAGCGAAATGCTTGCTTTTGCCCAGCAATTGAATCCGTCCAGACAGCATAATTTTGAGCATATCGAAACTCAGAAAGCAAAAACAAAAAAGTTTTTAGAAGAGCAATTAATCACCAATAAATACAAACAACAGGTTACGGCGGCTAAACTCGAGAGTTATCAGAAAAAATACGAGGCGGCCCTTATTGCTTTGCAACTAACAGATTTTCTGGCAGGCAAAGAGCAGGAAACCGGAAAAGAGGAAAATAAGGTTTTGGAGGTTATTGAAAATAATGCAAAAAAAGATATTAATAAAAATGGTGTAGACCTTCAGGAGCAGTTTATTCTTAAACTATGGGTACTGCAGCAAGAAGAACTGAAGCTGAGAGAGCGACTATTGAATTTAGAACAAAAAGATTTATGATTTTTGAGTAACGTTTTTTGATTTTAGATGATTGGTTAGGGGATAATTAATAGTAGATAATCTACTTTTTTCTTACAAAAAGTTAAAATTTTTATAAAATAATTCTGACATAAAAATTGAATCGTGATTTTTATTACTATTGTAGTATTAACCTTAAAAATTGTAAAAAACATGGCGTATTCAATTAAAAGAATTACAGAAGCAGCAGACTGCGATGCTTTATTAACGTGGGCAGGGAAAGAGAAAGCAGAATTAACTTTTAAAAAGCTTTCTGAAGATCGTCAGACCACTAAGTTTGAGACTTCTTCTATAGAAGTTGAAGCGATACTTAAGGGGGTAGTTGCCGAACTAAAGGCAGTAGAAGTTGTACTTGGCGTACTACCCGAAGGATCAACTAAGGAAGAAGAGCTTAAAAAGAAGGTGAAGTTAGAATATAAAAAGTTCTTACTCGAAAACCGAAAAGTAAGCTATGGGGTAGTGGCCTTGTTACAAAAAGAACTGGATTTGCAGCGTATCAACAACGAGCTGGAGGAAGTGGAAGAGTTTATCAGTGCTATTACCGCTCATAAAGCTACTTTGTAACAGTTTCTTGGCAAAAGAAAGAGGGTTGTTCTCGCAAGAGACAGCCTTTTTTGTTATAAAAGATTTTAGAGGTTTACGGGTCTATAAAATCGACAATTGTACGATTATCTAATTCGAGATCGATGCGCATGAATTTTTATTCTAGAATCTTTTAGTAATGATATTACCAATAGAGTATTTAAATAAAAGAAGGCACTTATCAAGTGCCTTCTTACTCTTTATAATTTAGTGTTTGCCATTTCCATGTCCTTTTCCATGCCCATTTCCATTTCCTTTTCCATTTCCGTGCCCATTATCTTTATATTCTTTATTGTTTCCTTTCCCCGGTTTTAGACCAATTGTTTTTTGTGGTTTACCTTTGAAACCTTTACCATATTTTACTTTGTGAGTTTTATAATTGTCATATGGAGAATTGCCTCTGTAATCGGTTAGTACCACTTTATATTCATTATAAAGGTCATAATTTCTATAGTTTCGTGGAAGATTTCTAGCTCTGATCCATTTTCCATTACTTATGTAAATGTAGTTGGATGCATTAATGTCGTAGTACATTTCGAGATCCGGTAAATAATAGTAACGGACATCTGTATAACCCGCCGGACCCCATGCTGGAGGTGTTCCAATATTTACATTAACAGATACCTGTGCCTGTAAAGAGCTTACGGCAATGAATGTCATTGCAATAAAGAAGTATTTTAGTGATTTCATGATTTTAAATTGTATTAAATTATTAAGAATCTAAAGTAAAACAAAAATCGAACCTAAAATTAATTGGTGGTACATTTTTATTATAAAGCCGTAATAATAAATTCACTACGTCTGTTCATTTGGTGCTCTTCTTCGGTACAAGGCACTCCATCCGAACATTTGTTTACAAGTTCAATTTCACCGTATCCTTTACCTGTTAATCTCTGTGGTGCTATACCATTTTTAACTAGCCATTGTATGGTAGATTTGGCTCTTCTGTCAGATAGGGCTTCGTTGTATTGAAATGTGGCACGGCTATCTGTATGCGAGCGGATGTCTAGTTTCATTTTTGGATACTGGTTTAAAACATCAAGAATTTTTTCTAGGTCTAAAGCCGCTTCCGGACGAATGTTTGATTTATCGAGATCAAAATAAATCATTTTAATGCCAAAACACTTACCTAAATCATCACCAATGGTTACTTCACAGCCTGATTTTTCTAGCGCTATAGATAAGTTAGTTCTTCCGTTTTCTTTTGCGATTGTAACATTTTCTTCTTTGGTGTAATATTTTTCTTTTTCAGCTCTTAAAAAATAGGTTAGTCCGCATTCGACAGGAAAGGTATAATTTCCGTTTGCATCAGAGTTTCCGGTTGCTATTACTTTAAAGCTGTCTGAGTATAAACTTAGTTTGGTATTGGGCAATACTTCTCCGGTAGCCAGGTCGGTTATTGTACCGTACAATTCCTGAATACAGGTCAAGGGTATTCTTTCTAAAAATTGATAAATATCATCAGAACCCTGTCCGCCATCTTTATTGGAGGTAAAAAAACCTCTTCTCGATTTACTGTCGATTATATAGGAAAAATCATCTTTCGGAGAGTTGACGTCGGCTCCAAGATTTTGAATGTTACTTACATCCGTAGCGCTTAGTTTCCCCACAAAGACATCCAAACCTCCAAGTCCGGGATGCCCGTCTGAAGCAAAGTAAATTTCATTTTGATCGTTTACATAGGGAAAACTTTCTTTTCCTTCGGTGTTAATACCAGGGCCTAAATTCTCAGGAACGCCAAAATCTCCATTGCTGTTAATATTTACTTTGTAAAGATCAGATTGTCCCATTGATCCCGGCATATCCGATGCAAAATAAAGTGTTTTTTCGTCGGGACTTAAAGCAGGATGTGCCGTGCTGTAATTATTACTGTCAAAAGGCAACTCTGTTATATTGGTCCATTCGTCGTTTTCAAATGTAGCTTTGTATATTTTTACTAAAGTAATTTTGCTTTCATTTTTTCCTTTTTTACCATTTATGTAATTGTTTCTCGTAAAATAAACGGTTTTTCCATCTTTTGTAAAAACAGGAGTCGACTCATGGAATTTGGTGTTTATTTTGGATTTGAATTTTTTGGGAGCATTTGGATTAAAATTCTCATCGATATCGGATTGATACAAATTTGTAAAATGCTCACCGGTCCATTTATGAATTCTTTGACTAAAATTACCGGTATCGCGGGCTGAGGCAAATATAATTTTGTGTTGATAGAAAGCCGTTCCATAATCGGAGTATTTACTGTTTATTCCGGCATTTTCGATCGTATAGCGTCCTGAATTGGCTTTTATTTTATCGAGATAATTTTTGTTGCTTTCGTACAGTTTGGCTCTATTATCATTTTTTGACTTTTTATTGAACAGTTCCATTATCTGATTGGCTTTGGCTGTATTTCCGGTAGATTTTAATGCCTGTGCGTATCGATAGTAATATTCAGGTTCTGCCTCGGTATTCATGGCAAATAATTCGCCATACCATTTGGCAGCTTGTTCAAATTGTGAATTGAAGTAAAAGGAGTTTCCCAACTTCTTAAACAGATCTTCAGATCGGTATCCTTTTTCGGCTACCCTTTCATACGTTTTTATTGCATCGATATAGGCATAGTTATCGTATTTTTTGTCTCCGGAAACAATTTTACCCTGTTGCGCAAAACTGTTAGATAAAAAAACACTTATTATGGTGGTGCAAAGGAGTATATATTTTTTCATGATAAAAAATTTTAGAAGAAACGAGGAGTTGTCATTTTACTATTTTTTCTAAAGAATTCATAGCGCAAGAAAATTTCATGCGAGCCTGAATTGTAATTGTTTAAGTTTGTGGTTTCACGGTCGTAACCATATCCTATGTACAAACCATCACTAACCTGAAACCCGGCCATAGCACTAAGCGAGGCGCTCCATCTGTAAGCAATACCTACCACAAATTTTTCGATAAACATAAAGTTGGCTGAAACGTCTACCTGAAGTGGTGCCCCCTGAACCATTTTAGTGAGTAAAGCGGGTTTGAATTTGATGTATTGGTATTTGTCCAGATCAAAAACATATCCTGCGATTAAATAATAATTGATTCTGTCTTTGTAAATCGCATAATCATTATCATCATACCGATTGGTTTCGATAAAATTTGGTACTGATAAACCAATGTAAGCCTTATCAGAGTGCCAATAGACTCCAGCTCCTACATTGGGCGAGAATTTATTGTTCAAGTCCTGAAACTGCGGATCACCTTGACTTTCCGGGTTTAATTTAGTAACATCGAGATTAAAAAAATTAGCAGAACCTTTAATTCCAAATGAAAGTTTAAAATCTGCGGATGTTTGTATTGTATACGAAAGATCAGCGGAAAAAGTGTTTTCATTTGTAGGTCCAATCTTGTCATTGACCAGCGAAACTCCAACTCCCAGATTACTATTGTTTATTGGAGTATTTACAGAAAAAGTACTGGTTTCCGGTGCTCCGTCAAGTCCAACCCATTGGGTACGATATAAACCGAATATACTCAATGCTCCTCGCGAGCCCGCATATGCCGGATTGATATTTATGGTGTTGTACATGTATTGTGTAAACTGTGCATCTTGTTGTGCATAACTTACTATAGCGGTAAACACCAAAACGAAAGAAAATAGTTTTGTTTTCATAGTAGGTATATTATTTAAGTATTGTTATTGCCCTTTGAATCTTAAAAGATAAGTTGATTGAATTCTGGAATCTAGAACATGAATTTTTCAATTGAAAACCATCCTGATAACTGATCAAATATGTAATCAGGATGGTATCTGCTTATCTGGAAAGATATAAATATCCATCTTTTTTGTTCACTTTTATTGCACCATTTCCATCTACGGAGGTGTAATTAAGAATATAGAAGTAAGTTCCCGTTGGAAGGCCATCTGACTGGCTTATTGTTGTTCTTCCTCTTGAAACGCCATCAAAAGCATTGGTGGTATTGTTGTAGTTTTTAGTATCGAATACTAATACTCCCCAACGGTTGTATATTTCGACACTATTGTCAGGATAACAGGTAGTGGCGTCAATATTGTCGATAACAAATCGGTCGTTTATACCGTCGTTATTAGGAGAGAATGCGTTATGAACCAGTATTGTTCCGCAAGCCAAAACTTTGCAATCATCATTAACCGTAAGGTTTACCACTAAACTTCTTGGACAGGCTTCGTCTTTTATTTGATATTCAAATGAATAGTTACCAATCGGAAGCCCAAAAGTAGTTACAACACTGCCATTTAGCGCACCGGTATTATTGGTATCAATCCAGGTACCGGTTGTAGAAGTATTTCTAGGCAGCGGACCTAATAAACTAACCGTTGAAGTATCGGCATTACAGGCTTCTATTGCAAAAGGAGCTGTCGAAACAATTTCATGTATAACGGTTATGGTTTGCACGAGTATTGTTTTATTACCCGCACAATCGGATAAAGTGTATGTTCTTGTTAAGATATAAGGAGTGTTTCCACAGCCAGTGCCTCCATTATTAGAATCACTTACTGTTACCGTTACAGCCTGGCTGCAATTATCTGCAGTATTGGTTACGACACTCGTATTGGCAACAGGAATATCCGCTATGTTTTGTAAAGTGACATCTGCTGGAATTGTTCCTGTTGGAGGAGTGGTATCCTTAACAGTAATTACCTGAGTAAAGGAAGTTGTGTTTCCGGAACAATCGCTGGCAGTCCATTTTCGGGTTAGAATATAATTGGTACTACATTCATTTTCAATACTGTTTTTTGTTTCAGTATAAACTACCGGCACATTAGCATTACAATTGTCTGATGCTGTTATATTAGCCGGTGCAGGAACTTTATCACATGATACTGTAATATTCGCCGGAAGGGCTCCATTAAAGACTGGTTTGCTGGTATCTTCGATCGTAATCACCTGAATGAAAGTATCTGTAATATTGTTGCAATTGTCTTTTGCTACCCAACTGTTTGTATAGGTTCCGGCATTTGCACAAGTAGCAGAGCGTACAAATTGTCCTGTAGTTTTCTCGATTGTCACATCGTTGTCACAATTATCGGAAGCTACAGGTGCACTGGCTTGCGCAGTAGTTAAACCTGCCGTATCACTACATTGAATGGTTTTATTCAAACTTCCGGTTAGAGTCGTCCAGGTTGGTTTGGTAGTATCTTCGATAGTGATTACTTGTGTAAAAGTATCGGAAGTATTACCACAATTATCCTTAACGGTCCATGTATTGGTATAGGTTCCGGAGTTTCCACAAGACTGAGAAGCTACAAACTGACCGCTGGTTTTAACGATATTGGTCACATCGTTATCACAATTATCGGTTGCTACAGGTGCACTGGCTTGCGCAGCGATTAAACCTGCTGCATCGCTACATTGGATTGTGATATCTAAGCTTCCTGTTAGAGTAGTCCAGGTTGGTTTGGTAGTATCTTCGATAGTGATTACTTGTGTAAAAGCATCGGAAGTATTGCCACAATTATCCTTAACGGTCCAGGTATTGGTGTAGGTTCCGGAGTTTCCGCATGATGTAGAAGCTACAAACTGACCACTGGTTTTAACGATATTGGTCACATCGTTATCACAATTATCGGTTGCTACAGGTGCACTGGCTTGCGCAGCGATTAAACCTGCCGCATCACTACATTGAATGGTTTTATTCAAACTTCCCGCTAGAGTAGTCCAGGTTGGTTTGGTGGTATCTTCGATAGTGATTACTTGTGTAAAAGTATCGGAAGTATTACCACAATTGTCCTTAACGGTCCAGGTATTGGTGTAGGTTCCGGAGTTTCCACATGATGTAGAAGCTACAAACTGACCACTGGTTTTAACGATATTGGTCACATCGTTATCACAATTATCGGTAGCTACTGGTGCATTGGCTTGAGCAGCAATTAAACCTGCCGCATCACTACATTGGATCGTAATATCTAAACTTCCGGCCAGAGTGGTCCAGGTAGGTTTGGTGGTATCTTCGATAGTGATTACCTGTGTAAAAGTATCGGAAGTATTGCCACAATTATCCTTAACGGTCCAGGTATTGGTGTAGGTTCCGGAGTTTCCACATGATGTAGAAGCTACAAACTGACCACTGGTTTTAACAATATTGGTCACATCGCTATCACAATTATCGGTTGCTACAGGTGCACTGGCTTGAGCAGTAGCTAAACCTGCCGCATCACTACATTGAATGGTTTTATTTAAGCTTCCCGCTAGAGTAGTCCAGGTTGGTTTGGTAGTATCTTCGATAGTGATTACTTGTGTAAAAGCATCGGAAGTATTACCACAATTATCTACGGCAACCCAAGTATTGGTATAGGTACCGGCATTGCTACAAGACCCTGAAGCTATAAACTGACCGCTCGTTTTGGTGTAAGTGACGGTTGAACAATTTGCGGTAGCAATAGGTGCTTGATTTTGTGCAGCTGTTAATCCCGCAGCATCACTACATTGTAATGTAGTATCTAATGTTCCTGCTTGTGTAATCCAGGTTGGAATAGCAGTATCCTGAACAGTAATTATCTGAGTAAAGACTGTTGAGGTGTTGTTACAGATATCATTTGCAGTCCAGGTATTGGTATAAGTTCCTGTACTTCCACAATTCCCTCCTTGAAATTGACCGCTTACCTTAGTATAACTGACAGTTCCTCCACAATTATCAGTGGCTACAGGCGCATTGGCTTGCGCGGTTGTCAAACCTGCGGTATCACTACATTGCAAAGTTACATCAAGTGCGGCTGGAGCAGTTGTCCATGTTGGCGCTGTAGTATCCTGTATGGTTATTGTTTGAGTAAACACAGTCGATACATTGGTACAAACATCCGTAGCGGTCCAAGTATTGGTATAAGTTCCGGAGTTTATGCAGTTTCCTGCAACAAAAGCACCTGAAACTTTGGTATAACTCACCGTTCCTCCACAATTATCAGTAGCTATTGGTGCATTGGCCTGTGCGGTTGTCAAACCAGCGGTATCACTACATTGCAAAGTTACATCCAATGCGGCTGGAGCAGTTGTCCATGTTGGTGCGGTAGTGTCTTGAATTGTAATCGTTTGAGTAAACACAGTCGATACATTGGTACAAACATCCGTAGCGGTCCAAGTATTGGTATAAGTTCCGGAGTTTATGCAGTTTCCTGCAACAAAAGCCCCTGAAACTTTGGTGTAACTCACCGTTCCTCCACAATTATCAGTAGCTATTGGCGCATTGGCCTGTGCAGTTGTCAAACCGGCAGTATCACTACATTCTAAAGTCACATCCAATGCGGCTGGAGCCGTAGTCCATGTTGGAGCGGTAGTGTCTTCAATAGTGATTACTTGTGTAAAAGTACCGGAAGTATTACCACAATTATCTACGGCAACCCAAGTATTGGTATAGGTACCGGCATTGCTGCAAGACCCTGAAGCTACAAACTGCCCGCTCGTTTTGGTGTAAGTGACGGTTGAACAATTTGCGGTAGCAATAGGTGCTTGATTTTGTGCAGCTGTTAATCCCGCAGCATCACTACATTGTAATGTAGTATCTAATGTTCCTGCTTGTGTAATCCAGGTTGGAATAGCAGTATCCTGAACAGTAATTATCTGAGTAAAGACTGTTGAGGTGTTGTTACAAACATCATTTGCAGTCCAGGTATTGGTATAAGTTCCTGTACTTCCACAATTCCCTCCTTGAAATTGACCGCTTACTTTGGTATAACTCACCGTTCCTCCACAATTATCAGTGGCTACAGGCGCATTGGCTTGCGCGGTTGTCAAACCTGCGGTATCACTACATTGCAAAGTTACATCAAGTGCAGTTGGAGCAGTTGTCCATGTTGGAGCGGTAGTGTCTTGTATCGTAATGGTTTGAGTAAACACAGTCGATACATTGGTACAAACATCCGTAGCGGTCCAAGTATTGGTATAAGTTCCGGAGTTTATGCAGTTTCCTGCAACAAAAGCACCTGAAACTTTGGTGTAACTCACTGTTCCTCCACAATTATCAGTAGCTATTGGAGCATTGGCCTGAGCAGTTGTCAAACCGGCAGTATCACTACATTCTAAAGTTACATCCAATGCAGTTGGAGCAGTTGTCCATGTTGGCGCGGTAGTATCTTGTATCGTAATGGTTTGAGTAAACACAGTCGATACATTGGTACAAACATCCGTAGCGGTCCAAGTATTGGTATAAGTTCCGGAGTTTATGCAGTTTCCTGCAACAAAAGCACCTGAAACTTTGGTGTAACTCACTGTTCCTCCACAATTATCAGTAGCTACAGGCGCATTGGCCTGAGCAGTTGTCAAACCGGCAGTATCACTACATTCTAAAGTTACATCCAATGCAGTTGGAGCAGTTGTCCATGTTGGCGCGGTAGTATCTTGTATCGTAATGGTTTGAGTAAACACAGTCGATACATTGGTACATACATCCGTAGCAGTCCAGGTATTGGTATAAGTTCCGGAGTTTATGCAGTTTCCTGCAACAAAAGCACCTGAAACTTTGGTGTAACTCACTGTTCCTCCACAATTATCAGTAGCTACAGGCGCATTGGCCTGAGCAGTTGTCAAACCGGCAGTATCACTACATTCTAAAGTTACATCCAATGCAGTTGGAGCAGTTGTCCATGTTGGCGCGGTAGTATCTTGTATCGTAATGGTTTGAGTAAACACAGTTGATACATTGGTACAAACATCCGTAGCGGTCCAGGTATTGGTATAAGTTCCGGAGTTTATGCAGTTTCCTGCAACAAAAGCACCTGAAACTTTGGTGTAACTCACTGTTCCTCCACAATTATCAGTAGCTATTGGTGCATTGGCCTGAGCAGTTGTCAAACCGGCAGTATCACTACATTCTAAAGTTACATCCAATGCAGTTGGAGCAGTTGTCCATGTTGGCGCGGTAGTATCTTGTATCGTAATGGTTTGAGTAAACACAGTTGATACATTGGTACAAACATCCGTAGCGGTCCAGGTATTGGTATAAGTTCCGGAGTTTATGCAGTTTCCTGCAACAAAAGCACCTGAAACTTTGGTGTAACTCACTGTTCCTCCACAATTATCAGTAGCTATTGGTGCATTGGCCTGAGCAGTTGTCAAACCGGCAGTATCACTACATTCTAAAGTTACATCCAATGCAGTTGGAGCAGTTGTCCATGTTGGCGCGGTAGTATCTTGAATTGTAATGGTTTGAGTAAACACAGTCGATACATTGGTACAAACATCTGTAGCCGTCCAGGTATTGGTATAAGTTCCGGAGTTTATGCAGTTTCCTGCAACAAAAGCACCTGAAACTTTGGTGTAACTCACTGTTCCTCCACAATTATCAGTAGCTACAGGCGCATTGGCCTGAGCAGTTGTCAAACCGGCAGTATCACTACATTCTAAAGTTACATCCAATGCAGTTGGAGCAGTTGTCCATGTTGGCGCGGTAGTATCTTGTATCGTAATGGTTTGAGTAAACACAGTTGATACATTGGTACAAACATCCGTAGCGGTCCAAGTATTGGTATAAGTTCCGGAGTTTATGCAGTTTCCTACAACAAAAGCCCCAGAAACTTTAGTATAACTCACCGTTCCTCCACAATTATCAGTAGCTATTGGAGCATTGGCCTGCGCGGTTGTCAAACCTGCGGTATCACTACATTCTAAAGTTACATCAAGTGCAGTTGGAGCAGTTGTCCATGTTGGCGCGGTAGTATCCTGTATGGTTATTGTTTGAGTAAACACAGTCGATACATTGGTACATACATCCGTAGCAGTCCAAGTATTGGTATAAGTTCCAGAGTTTATACAGTTTCCGGCAACAAAAGCACCTGAAACTTTGGTATAACTCACAGTTCCTCCACAATTATCAGTAGCTATTGGTGCATTGGCCTGAGCAGTTATCAAACCGGCAGTATCACTACATTCTAAAGTTACATCAAGTGCAGTTGGAGCAGTTGTCCATGTTGGCGCTGTAGTATCTTGTATGGTTATTGTTTGAGTAAACACAGTCGATACATTGGTACATACATCCGTAGCAGTCCAAGTATTGGTATAAGTTCCAGAGTTTATACAGTTTCCGGCAACAAAAGCACCTGAAACTTTGGTATAACTCACAGTTCCTCCACAATTATCAGTAGCTATTGGTGCATTGGCCTGAGCAGTTATCAAACCGGCAGTATCACTACATTCTAAAGTTACATCAAGTGCAGTTGGAGCAGTTGTCCATGTTGGCGCTGTAGTATCTTGTATGGTTATTGTTTGAGTAAACACAGTCGATACATTGGTACATACATCCGTAGCAGTCCAAGTATTGGTATAAGTTCCGGAGTTTATGCAGTTTCCGGCAACAAAAGCACCTGAAACTTTGGTATAACTCACAGTTCCTCCACAATTATCAGTAGCTATTGGTGCATTGGCCTGAGCAGTTGTCAAACCTGCGGTATCACTACATTCTAAAGTTACATCCAATGCAGCTGGAGCCGTAGTCCATGTTGGCGCGGTAGTATCTTGTATGGTAATGGTTTGAGTAAACACAGTCGATACATTGGTACATACATCTGTAGCCGTCCAAGTATTGGTATAAGTTCCGGAGTTTATGCAGTTTCCTGCAACAAAAGCCCCAGAAACTTTGGTATAACTCACAGTTCCTCCGCAATTATCAGTAGCTATTGGAGCATTGGCTTGCGCGGTTGTCAAACCTGCGGTATCACTACATTCTAAAGTTACATCAAGTGCAGTTGGAGCAGTTGTCCATGTTGGCGCGGTAGTATCCTGTATGGTTATTGTTTGAGTAAACACAGTCGATACATTGGTACAAACATCTGTAGCCGTCCAAGTATTGGTATAAGTTCCGGAGTTTATACAGTTTCCGGCGACAAAAGCCCCAGAAATTTTGGTGTAACTCACAGTTCCTCCGCAATTATCAGTAGCTATTGGTGCATTGGCTTGCGCGGTTGTCAAACCTGCGGTATCACTACATTCTAAAGTTACATCCAATGCAGTTGGAGCAGTTGTCCATGTTGGTGGGGTGATATCTTGAACATTAATTGTTTTGGTACATGTCGATTCACAACCATTGATATCTCTGATTACTACAGTTAGCGTAAAGGAAGCACTGCAATTAGCCCCTGCAGTTACTAAAACTGTTTGCCCAGATAGACTACCGCTAATGGTAGCATTTCCTGAAATTGACCAAGTATAATTGTTCATACCTGCTGGTGCTGAATAACTATTAGCTGTTGAGGATGGACAAAGCGGGCCATCTGAGCCGGTAATTAAACATACAGGCAATGGATTTACCGTCACTGTCACTGTAAAAGTACTTCCTGTACAGGTTCCCGAAGTTGGAGTAACAGTATAAACCACATTTATCGGTGCATTGGTTGTATTGGTTAATGTTCCGCTGATGTTTGCAGCATTGCTTCCCGCTGCGGTTCCTGAAATTCCAATTACGCTTGGGGCTGCCCAGCTATAAGTAGTGCCAGTCGGAACTGTTCCGTTGGTTCCATTGGCCGGAGTGGTGGTAAAAGTGTCTCCACTGCATATACTGGTAGCGGTTATGTTATTAAGTGCAGGTTTCGGATTTACTGTAACTGTCACTGTAAAAGTACTTCCAGTACAGGTTCCCGAAGTTGGAGTAACAGTATAAACCACATTTATCGGTGCATTGGTTGTATTGGTTAATGTTCCGCTGATGTTTGCAGCATTGCTTCCCGCTGCGGTTCCTGAAATTCCAATTACACTTGGAGCAGCCCAGCTATAGGTGGTACCAGCTGGAACTGTTCCGTTGGTTCCATTGGCCGGAGTGGTGGTAAAAGTGTCTCCACTGCATATACTGGTAGCGGTTATGTTATTAAGTGCAGGTTTCGGATTTACTGTAACTGTCACTGTAAAAGTACTTCCAGTACAGGTTCCCGAAGTTGGAGTAACAGTATAAACCACATTTATCGGTGCATTGGTTGTATTGGTTAATGTTCCGCTGATGTTTGCAGCATTGCTTCCCGCTGCGGTTCCTGAAATTCCAATTACACTTGGAGCAGCCCAGCTATAGGTGGTACCAGCTGGAACTGTTCCGTTGGTTCCATTGGCTGGAGTAGTGGTAAAAGTATCTCCACTGCATATACTGGTCGCGGTTATGTTATTAAGTGCAGGTTTCGGATTTACTGTAACTGTCACTGTAAAAGTACTTCCTGTACAGGTTCCTGATGTCGGGGTAACGATGTAAACAACATTAATTGGCGCATTGGTTGTATTGGTTAAGGTTCCACTAATGTTTGCAGCATTGCTTCCCGCCGCAGTTCCTGAAATTCCAATTACGCTTGGGGCTGCCCAGCTATAGGTGGTACCAGCGGGAACTGTTCCGTTGGTTCCATTGGCCGGAGTAGCGGTAAAAGTGCTTCCGCTGCATATAGTAGAAGTCATTGCAGTTATTACCGGTGTCGTACAACATGCAGTTACAGTAATATTGTTAACTGTTTTAGTATTTGGTATAACCTGATTTGTAGGGTCTGATACTGTTAAACTAGCAGAAAATGGACCAGCGGAAGAATAAGTCACAGTATATGGACCTATTGTTGTTAAACTAACCGGCGAAATTGTCGCAGCACCTGGAAATGACCAGCTATAATTAGTGTTTGGTTCAACTCCTGTTGAAGTACTGGCATAAACTACCTTTTGGAAAGAACCTCCATCACAGCTTTTAGTAATAGAAAAATCGGCAAAAAGAGGTGTTTTTATAATTATCCCAGCTGAATATGAACTACTGCATTTAGGAGGATTACAAGTAATCAGTGAAAGACTTTGAGAAGGCGTAATAGCCTGTCCGCTTGTTTCCCATCCTAAGTAAATGTTTTTTAACTCAAGGGATTGACCTGCAGTATAGTTTGTAATTTGAGCCATTCGGTATTTGGACCCTGCCGTAATTATGCTTCCTCTAATTTTAATCGTTAACCTATCTGTTACGGCACCAACAAAGTTAGTGTTATCGAAATTTTTTCGAACTCCGCCAACTAAATAGTCAAATTGAAACATCAAATCGTATTTAGAACTATTAGAGGCAATAGTAACCCATATGTACAAGCCGTTTACAGGATTTGAAACATAGGCCAAAGTGGCTACATTTCCAACGTTATCACCTAGATAAACACTCCCAAAAGTAACATCCTGAGCATTACATTGTGAAAGAGAACAAGCAGGAGTCGTTGTCAATGAAGCACTTGTATTATCAAATGTAATATTAGTATTTTGTGAATAACCAACTACAGTAGAAAACAATAATATAAAAAAAGTAAAAAACGGAATAAGAGTAATTTTTTTCATAATCTTTATTTTTAAATAAACCAGTAATTAATTTCTTATTAAAATTGAAATAAGAGAAAAGTTGGGAGAAATATGTCTTTAAAAAGACAATCTGAATATTTAAAAGCGATTGATTCGCCTAAGCTAAACTTTAGGTTCGTTTGTGAATAACTGTTTATTGTCGAAAATAACAGAACTAAGATGTCTGTAGGAGCGGAGTATTTTTGTTTTCATATTTTTTTAATTTAAAATTTATGAAACATTTACTTTTTTAACATAATCAAAGTTATATACTCTGTTTTTAATATTTTTCTTTTTTCTTTGAACAACTTAAAAAGTCGTTGAAACGAGGTTTTTTCCCTAAAAAAACAAAAAACAGGTATCCCAGTTTCCTTAATTTAACATTTTTATAAAAGAATATTTGTTCAAAACAGTATTTTTTTTAAGAATTTAATATATTGAAAATCAGTTGGTTGTGTATTTTTATGATGCGGGGGGAAATCGATGTAATACATTTATTATAGACAAAATGCAGTTTATTATACAATTGAAAGGAAGATACATGGTTTAAGTTGCATTACAATTATGAAGGGAAGTACTCATGCTCGAGTATCGTTCTTTCGACATTTTGTTAGACTATCTAAAGCACTAAAGTAGACTATGCAAATCCTATTTCTAAAAGGGCTCATAATGATTTAGGAGAGACGAGTATTTCTCCATAAAGTATAACCGATTATTCGGCCTCTTATCCGGATTCGGGAGAAGAATATCCGCATTTGTTGGGAGAAAAAAGAAGGTTGCCTAATATTAGGCAACCCTTTTTGTTGTACTCACATAAATACATTTTTCCCATCTGATAAAAAAGGCGTATAAGTACGTATTGATTGCATCTATTTTTGGGCGTACCTTAGTGTAGTGTAATCTAAAGATATACAGTGTTTTAAGTTGTTAATGTACATGAGGATTTTCGTTTTTTATTAGCATTACTTCCGCCTAATAAAAGTAAATAAAATGAGCTTAGTAAGTCAGAATTAAGAAATGTGCTTTACTCTTTAAAAATTCTGAACAAGCAGTGTCGAAGAAATTAAAGTAATAAAAAAATTAAAATTTTATTAGCTAATGAAGAATCATGAAACTATTACTCACAATACCAAATTACGGATGCAATTGACTAAAGATTTTTTGAATTCTAATCTTCTTGGTTTTTTAAACGTTACATACAATTTTGACAGTTAACCACAGTTGAGTATGATTTTATTTTTTTTAACTATTAAATAAAAGTACAATGGAAAATAAGGATATCTGGGATAAATTAGCTGCGATAGGCACATTTCTGTCTACTACGGTACTAGTAGTTTTTACGTCTCTGGTAGGTTATCAGACTTCAATAATGTCTGATAAGGTAGCCACTTTTGAGAAAAGAATTAATGAAAATAAGATGCTTGGTGATCTTATTGAAAAATTTACGCTAGAGACTTCAATGACAGGTACTATCAGGTCAGACCTGGCTTTATTGACACTGGAAAGATATTTGAGAAATAGTGCCGAAGAAGGAGTTCTGACTCCTCAGGATAGGGAAATGTTAGTGGGGTTTGCGGAATCCCTGCTTTTAAACAAACAAAAAAACGGTATTAACCTAGATGAATTGTCCTATAAAGTTCCAAAAGATTTTTTAATAAAATATGATATTAAAAAATGGAATAGTATTCAGGATAAGTATGTGTATGATAAAAATATGTATGTTCCTCCGAAAGAAAATCTATCTGGCTCAAGTATTAAGACTCAAGAACCTGTTTATCAGGTGTTAGATACCCTAAAATCAACACTCCTGACTTCGGTACTCAGTAAGATAGTATATATTCAATATACATCAGATATAGATATTAAAAAGGTAGAAGAGGCGCAGCAAAAATTTAAGGACAATCAATGGGCTGCACCGGGAATTGATAAGGTTAACGGAAAATTCGGCAATATTATCAAATACTTCCATCCGGAAGATGAAAGGCTTGCTAAAGAGGCAAACAAAATACTAGAAGACAAATACAAGATTGTTAATTCAATTACTCCGAAATATCAAAAATTAGTTCCTAAGGGACAAATTGAAGTGTGGACTTCTAACTAATAAAAGAAACATTGTGTTTTCTCTACAAATAACATTCAGAAACGATTAGCGACTCTCTTTGCGATTAGGCTTTTGCCCTTTCAGGGCGTAAACAATACGAATCACTATTGATAGTGCGTTGCACTATGCTATTGCTAAAGCTCTTTCAGAGCAATTAGCCGAGTAAATCGCAATTTAATACTAGTATGTACTTACTTCAAAGTAATACCGGATTACAACTAAAACTCTAAAACCAAGCAGGCTGAAAGCCTAAAAGCTATAGTATAGTGCAACGCACTATAATCTAAATTCATGATAAATATCGCCCTGAAAGGGCAAAAGCCCAACCGCAAAGAACTGAATTACGAATGAATTACCTGAAAAGTAAAATCAGAACTTGAATTAATTCAGCGGCAAATGTGTTCCTTAAATCACGTATAAACACTTGCTTGTAAAATATTGATTGTCAGTATATTTGATAGGCTTTAATGTTTTGAATGATGTTGCTTATAAAACGATAAGCAACGAACGCTACTACTCATTTTTAATCCTAAACAATGACTTCGACCTATTGATTTTATGCGTAAAGAGGTTCGTATTTGTGATTTTATCATCCGTAAATGCAAATTGAAGGTATTGTTTAAAAACTATCTTATTTCAAACCCTAAAAAAACAAATCCTTATGAAAATTGACAAAAACTGGCTTGTTCAGGAAAGCCAAGCAGAAAAAATAGTAAAAGATCCTACCTCGAATTTTCAATATCAAATTTCGCCAAAATATTTAATCATACATTACACGGCAGGCGATAAAGCATCGGGGGCAATAACCTGGTTTAAGCAAACAGCGGCACAAGGAAATACAGACCGAATTTGTGCTCACATTGTAATTGATCTCGACGGAACGATTACGCAGCTTGCTCCATTTAACACCAGATGCAACCACGCCGGCTACAGCAGTTGGGACGGACGAACCGGAATGAATGAGTATGCTATTGGTATTGAAATTGTAAATCCCGGATTCTGTGAAAAATTGACAGATGGTAGTTTCAGAAGAAGAGTAGGAGAAAACAAAGACGGAACACCTAGTTATAAAACATATCCTGCGTCAGAAAAAGACAGAATTGTAAAATTGAAACACAAACATAAATTTTGGGACAGTAAAGAAAATCAATATTGGTTTAAATATACAGACGCCCAAATAGCAGCAGTCTCCAAATTGAGCAAACTGTTGATTGATACGTATCAATTATCCTTTGTAGTGGGACACGACGATATTTCACCGGCAAGAAAACCGGATCCGGGACCTGCTTTTCCTTGGGATGAGTTTAAAATTAATGTTTTTGGAAAAACGGATAATATAGGAAAGATTTTTATTGTTGACTCTGCCTCTGATGGAGTTGCCGAGTTTAGAACAAAACCAGACAAAACTTCAAGTTCGATCCGTAAGCTAAAAAATGGCTATGAAGTGGGATTAATTGAAACCTTTGGACAATGGTCTAAAGTTTATCTCGTGAATGATATTAAAGACATCAAGGATTGGAAACACAGTATTAAAATAGAAGGTTGGATACATTCAAGTCTTTTAAAACCTAAGAATTAAGTTAACTATTTCTATTTAAAAATTATGCTTGCAAAATTTGATATTGTTTTCAAGTTTTACAGGTATGGAGAAAGTGTAATATAAATTAAGAGGTACTTGAACCAAACTATAAGCAATGAGTAAAATTAATAATTGGGAAAAGTTTAAGGCAATATCAAATTTTATGAGTGTTATTGTTATTCCTGTAGTAATAGGTGCTCTTGGACATATTTATTCGCAAAGTCTAAAAGAAAGAGAAATACAAGTTAAATTTGTAGAATTATCTCTTCAGATTCTCAAAGAAAAACCTGAAGAAGCGAATAAGAACATTCGTATCTGGGCAATAGATGTTATAAATCAATATTCAGAAGTAAAATTAAAGTCTCAAGTTAAAAAAGATCTGATTGAAAAAGTTCCGATTACTACAAATCAGATTTTTAAATCATCATTTGATATTCCAGTTATCAATAAAAATACTCCTGTTCAGGTTACTGCTGTAATTGGAGATGGAAATATTGGAAAAGTAAGAGTTGTGATCGATAATTTAAATGGTAAAAGAATCTCTGAATTTGATTTAGATGGTTCAAGCAAAGAAATTACGATACCAGATTTAAATTTGGAAGATAATAAATATCTGAAGGTAACTGTTGTTGGTATGGTTACCAATACAAATTCTGAGACGAAATTTGGCACAATACATATTGACTTTCTTCAAAATAAAAAGAGTATTGGTCGTAAATCATTTCAATTTCAATTTGAAGAACATATGCAATCAAAGGTATTTAAACTTGATGGTAAAATCTTTTTGAAAGAATAACTTTTATGTAGCTTGGGTTGATACTTGACTAAAAAAATGAGATTACAAGAGGAGACTCAACTGATACTTTAAATTAATACAACGCACACTATCGTTTAGCTAATACATCACAAAAATGCAAACCCCGACAGGAACAATTCTATTGGGGTTTTGTATAAAGTCTACTTTTGAAATATGATTTTCACGATTTCGTGACAGCACCTTTCCAAGAGCGAAAAAACGCTCTTGTACTGTTATTCCGGTTTCCTACACATAAAAAAATGGCTCTCATGCCATTTTTTTAGTTTGTACTACAGAGTCAACCTACTTTTATCAAAAACATCAGCTTCTCAAATAGAGACGGAGAATGTTTAGAGCTCTAAAAATTTTCAATTTGCCAAATGTGCTTTTATGAGAATAGAAATTGTTGAAGTATTTAGGAAGAATCAAATGACGAATTAGGGATGACTATTGTTAAATCATTATAGAAGTTAGCCCTATGATTTTTGAACTTTTCATTTATGTCTGTTAAATCCGGGAGATGCAACAGAACCAATATAAAAATATAGTGCAGAATAAATTAGTCAAGTAAATAACTAGTTTTTTGATAAAAAGGCGGAATCTGAAAAGCCTATATTAAACAGAGTAGGAAAAAATCAATAGAATGTTTTTTTTTGTAAAAGAAGTAAGATAAAAGGTGTGTTTAGTAAAGGGTAGAATTTGCATTCGGGATTATCCATAGAACAAAAACGTCCTCGTAGTAATTTTTAATGGTATTTTTTTTGAGAAGCCATTTACTTTATTCTTTTACATAGATAAGATTCGCTAAAATAAGATTATGGCACAATTAACTACTCCGGCCGGAATAGGTAAAGAAACACCTAGTGGCACCACAGAATTAACAGTAACAGTTACATGGACTAAGACTGACCCGGATTATCCTGATGGAACTACTTTTAATTACCAGTTTGTAAATAAAGGTAATCCGAATGATATTATTGTACCAACAGTAGTGCAAACAGGCGCACCAACTATAGTTGTTGACAAACATCAGGTGGTATTTACTTTTGGAACCAATGCAGATGCGGTAAAATTAAAGGATTACATAGCCGAAGTTAAGGCAATTCCAGCTACAGGTTCGGGTCCTGATAATAGTGAGTGGGGAAAAGAAATATACTGGATTATAGGTCCTACCTTAACCATTAAAATTGGAAATCAGGAATACACATTGACAAAAAATACATTTGCAGGTGCGACTTCCAAAATTTATCAATTACCGGCATCTGCCGATAATCCTATTACCATTACTTATGATGATATCAAGACTTTTGCAACATCATTAGGTTTAAATCCTCCCGAAAATTATCCGGATGGATCGCCTATTAGCGGATCTTTAAATATCTATCAATTAATTGTGGATTTAGGAAACAATCTTTTCACATTAAGTATTTCATTGGATATACCTGCTTCAAATCCTTTAAACAATATAATTCCTCATTTATCAGTATCTAAAATGGGATTGGTTCTTAAACGCACAAATGGTTCACTTTAAGATGATATAAAAATAGCCTCCTGTTAGATAACCTAACATGAGAGGCTATAATTTATAAATCGAGATTATGGGAAAGACCAGTTTCAGAAAATTTAAAACAAAATAAACTTGTATTATACTATTCTGAAGGTTTGAGAATATATCTCTACTATGCCATTGTTTATCATAATTGAAAAGTATTCAGGTGAATGAAGACTAATCTAATTCAAAATCTCAAACAATTGGAGCGGCCTGGTTGGTTGGGTGTGGGTTAGTTCTATCAATACAATAAGTAAACCCAACAAATGAAAAACGGAATTAAAATAACAAAATAGAGTGTAAAGACTATTTCAATATCCTTGGCACTCATCAAATGGTTCACAATATAGGTGGAGCAGCATCTGAAGATTTCTTTAATGAAGGTCCAATTGCAGTAAAATGTGAGAAGATATAATAGTTCAGGATACAATCACATGCCTGATTTTGATAGTAGAATGAAATATCTCCTTATATACGAATAGGCTTTATTAATAAAACATGGCAGAAAATTCACCTGATATAAAAGTATGGGTTATAGGTACGACCATCATCTTAATGATAGATCGGTACGAGTTGGTTTTGATGGGAGTCAAAGATTCCGCAACAGGGCTTACAAAATTTTCAGGAGAAGTTAATTTTTTCGACAATCCAATTAGTATCAGGAATCTTATAAATCGATTTCTGTCTAATTTTAATTTAACACTTCCAGAAAGTGTTCCTGATATCACATTCAATTCTTTTGGCGGGAGTGCTGTACTTTCCCCCAAGGATAAAAAAAATTATAGGTTTTATGCCGAGTCTAAAGTAATACTTCCAAATCCTTTTGGACTTAGCAATAATGCACTAAGTTTTGACAATCTAAAATTAGCATTAAATAGATCTGTTAAAATTTCACCAGTATCACCAAAGAAGGATGAAGAATGGGATACAAGCGTATCGGTGTCAACAGATATTTCTTATGTACCAAGCGGAACGAGTACTGATCCGATTACTTTTGGTTCTGGAAATTTTTATTTTGCTTCTGGAGGAAATTATGCATTGAGTCTTTTTATTACTAAAGAAATAGACCCGGCCGGAATTATAGAAGATTTAATTTCTATAACCATACCAGCTGAGGTAAAGACATTTTTACCAATTTTTAAACCTGAAGCCCCCGACAAACCTATTCGGCTCTATAAAGCATCTTCAGATTTTACGTTTCAAAATGTAGAAGAAGACGGCTCACTTTTTCCAATTCATTTTAATAAGGGTTTTAACTTAGATCAACTGGATATCGAGATTGTGAATACCAACTTTTTGGTAGCAATGAGTATCGTGAATGATACATTTAGCATTTCAGCACAATCAGAAAGTATCAAATTATTTGGATTGGTTGAGGTGATAAAAAAAAGTACCAGTATTACTTCTGCTACAGGACCCGGATTGCTTGTAGTTTCAAATACAAAATCAATCACACTATTTGGAGGGTTGAAGTTTTTTCCGGATTCTGAAACTCCTGAAATTTTAGATTTTGATTTTACATATTCAAATAAGACGAATGAATTTAGCGGAGATCTTACCTATCAGGGAACTATAATAGGCCAAAGAAATCCAGGACTTGGATTTGCCTGGAAAAAAACTGGAGGATTTAGAATAACCAAATTTCCATTTAACCAGGATGCACTTTCCAAGGCAATGGATTGGGGAAAAAAAATCAAGGATTTCGCAAATGCTTCAAAAGATGAATGTGCGGAGAAATGTGGTGAATTGGTTGATTTAGCATTTAATGAACTTATTACAACTTCTTATGATCTGAAATTTACACCAGGATCATCAAGTAAAAAAGGATATGTACAAATATCTGTAGAAGGAACATATAAAATAGCTGCTGTAGGAAAATCAGTTTCAAATATTACATTCAGTCCGATTGATTTTGAAATTAAAATCCCAACAAATTTTGATAACCTGGCTGAAGCAATATGCGATTCGTTAATTGCCAGTAGTGAAAAGTTAGCTGAAGGGCTTTGGAATAATAAAGCCCAGATAACAGAATTTTTCACTTTTATTACAATTAAAAATGTAACAGAAAGTCAGGCCTGTAGATTGGCGTGTAAAGTAGGCAGAGAAGTTTTGAAAAAAGCTTTTGAAGATTTATTGAAGTCTGTTGCCGGAAATACACTAGTCGCAGCAGCAGAAGCTGTAGCTGCGGCAATTGGTGTGCTAGCCGCGATTGCGAGCGCAGTTAAATGGCTTGTCGATGCATTGAGTGGAAAGAAATCGGAGGCAGAAAGACAAAAAGAAGAAAACACAAATAGAATCCAAAACGAATTACTTGCAATTGATAATATGGCGGCTGCATACTATCAGGAAAATGGAATTGATAAATATATAGAAGTGAGTTGGGATGATATTCCCGGTAAAGATTCGGGAGGAGGAGAGGTTTATTATATCATGAGTTGGGCATATTCGGAAATCACAAAATCTAGAAGAATTGCCAGAAATGATACAGGAAGCTCATATACACAAAATTTACAAAGAGAAGAATTTCAAAACGGTGTAGCTGTAGTTATAACTGTCAAAGCGTATTTCAATTACAATGGAGAATCGTATTCATCCAATAATCCCGGAAAAGCAACGGTAAATACACCTATTTTACAAACACCGGTACCTATTCCCAAAACTATTGATCTTCAAAAAATATGGGTAACAGAACAGCAAAAAAAATTAGGAATTATTGATATCAGCTGGGCTTCGGTTCATGTGATTCCCGTAAATCCGCCAAATCCTGTGACTTGTTTTGAATACAATATATCGCTTTGGAATACGTCTACGAATACGAAGCTCAAAGAACAAACGCTAGTTCTTCCTGCAAAATCATTGGCTGTAACTTTTGATTTATATAAAGATACCATTCCGGAGACACCTTTGGATCAAAGATTTATGCCAAATCCGGAGCATTTATTTCAGATAAAAATTAATGCTATGGCAACAGATCCTGATTTAAATAGTTTAACGGGGACTTCTGATAAATTTAAAATACCATGGGGTATTGGTTATGTAAGAGTAGGATACAATTTTAAAATAGAATGAAATGAGTGAGCAAAATAGAACCATATTAAAAAGTTATTTTGAGACGAATGCTATTCCGACTTCAACTCAGTTTGCAAATTTTATTGATTCAGTAATCAATAAAAAAGAGGATGATATTGTTGTTTCTTCCGGGAATGTAGGATTTGGGAATCAAAACCCTTTAACGAATGTATCCGTTCAATCAAAAATATTTCAGCTTTCCGGAACAGTTAGTGCAGCTGTAGGGTCTAACTCATTTACTGGTGTAACGACTACTTTTACCAGTCAACTTGTTGTGGGGGAAAGTATTCAAATAAATGGACAAGTCTTTACAGTCGCTTCAATAATTTCAGATATTTCTTTTACAACGCAACAAAATACTCCCACAGCAATTAGCAATGCATTAATACAAAAGGTATACGACATTTTTTCGGTACTGAATAGTAGTGGAAATTCAATTATCTACGTGACAAAGGATGGAAAAGTTGGTTTCTCAAAAAACAATCCATCTGAACTGGTTGATATTGGAGGAAATTTAAAAGCGGAAAGATTTATAGGAAACGGTAATGGTCTTACGAATATACCTGCCAATAATTTAATAGGTATCGTACCGGAAAGTAGCCTTCCTGTCGTAAAAGTATCGGCTATAGAAGGTTTGCTAACGATTACAGAAACGTATGATGCAGAGATAACAGGAACAATAAGTGGCACAACAGGTACAACGACTTTAAGCGGTACAGGTACTAAGTTTCAAACAGAATTGTCCGTTAATCAAAAGATACAGATTGCAAAAACAGTTTTCGAAGTGGTTGCAATCACTAGCGATACACAATTAACGGTCAAGAATGTTCTCACCGATACCATTACAAATGCAACAGCTTTTGGAGCAGGTAATTTTTTAAAGTTGGTCGATATCAACGGAGCTACTGTTGCTTCTGTTGATGGACTAGGGAATATAAAAGCAGCAGGTTTTACAGGAGATGCATCGGGTCTTACGGATATACCTGCCAATCAATTAATAGGCATCGTACCGGAAAGTAGCCTTCCTGCAGTAAAAGTATCGGCTATAGAAGGTTTGCTAACGATTACAGAAACGTATGATGCAGAGATAACAGGGACATTAAGTGGCACAACAGGCACAACGACTTTAAGCGGTACGGGTACTAAGTTTCAAACGGAATTGTCAGTTAATCAAAAGATACAGATTGCAAAAACAGTTTTCGAAGTGGTTGCAATCACTAACGATACGCAATTAACGGTCAAGAATGTTCTCACCGATACCATTACAAATGCAACAGCTTCTGGAGCAGGTAATTTTTTAAAGTTGGTCGATATCAACGGAGCTACTGTTGCTTCTGTTGATGGACTAGGGAATATAAAAGCAGCAGGTTTTAGAGGAGACGCATCGGGTCTTACTGATATTCCTGCCAATCAGTTAAAAGGTATCGTACCGGAAAGCAGCCTTCCTGTCGTAAAAGTATCGGCTATAGAAGGTTTGCTAACGATTACAGAAACATATGATGCAGAGATAACAGGAACAATAAGTGGCACAACAGGTACAACGACTTTAAACGGTACAGGTACTAAGTTTCAAACAGAATTGTCCGTTAATCAAAAGATACAGATTGCAAAAACAGTTTTCGAAGTGGTAACAATCACTAGCGATACACAATTAACAGTCAAGAATGTTCTCACCGATACCATTACAAATGCAACAGCTTTTGGAGCAGGTAATTTTTTAAAGTTGGTCGATATCAACGGAGCTACTGTTGCTTCTGTTGATGGACTAGGGAATATAAAAGCAGCAGGTTTTAGAGGAGACGCATCGGGACTTACTGATATTCCTGCCAATCAGTTAAAAGGTATCGTACCGGAAAGCAGCCTTCCTGCAGTAAAAGTATCGGCTATAGAAGGTTTGTTAACGATCACAGAAACGTATGATGCAGAGATAACAGGGACATTAAGTGGCACAACAGGCACAACGACTTTAAGCGGTACGGGTACTAAGTTTCAAACGGAATTGTCAGTTAATCAAAAGATACAGATTGCAAAAACAGTTTTCGAAGTGGTTGCAATCACTAACGATACACAATTAACAGTTAAAAATGTTCTCAGCGATACCATTGCAGGTGCAACAGCTTTTGCAGCAGGTAATTTTTTAAAGTTGGTCGATATCAACGGAGCTACTGTTGCTTCTGTTGATGGGACAGGCAATGTAACAGCAGCAGGTTTTAGAGGAGATGCATCGGGTTTGAAAAATATTCCGGCTGATGAGATTACTGGAGATTTAGATCTAAAAGGAAACCTAACCGCTGCCGAATTTATAGGCAATGGTTCAAAATTAAAGGCTTTAGACGCTGCTCAAATTACAGGGCTTCTCTCTTCGGCAGTAATTCCGGAGGTAGATGCAACAAAGATAAAAGGAGTTATAAATCTTGCGTTAATTCCTGATCTGCCGGGCAGTAAAATCTCAGGAGAATTGGCGATTGATCAAATACCGACTTTACCGTCCAGTAAAGTTGAGAAATATATATCGGTGATAGCAAACCAAACCATATTATTTAATGAAACAGGAGTTTCTCTATCATGGAGTACAAAGTCAGTAGCAAATTTGCAGGTCCAGTATCTATACAATGGAATTATTGTTAATCTCTCGTCATCCAATAATGATATTAACCTTAATCAATCTGCTTATAGTATAAAAAACCTTTATCAAAACACTGTATTGACATTTATTTCCACAGATCTAATGGGGAACATACTTGATCAACATCAGTTGTATATAACTATTATTCAGACAGTAAATCAATATGCAAAGCAGTTAAGATGGGAAAGTTTTGGTTGTGCGTATGTCATAGAACAGGTAGCCAATCGGTTTAATCTTTCGGAGCTTACTACAACCTCATTGACAACTCTTGCAACCGCAATTTGTAGAGCTGGTTATATTGACAGTGATGCATTTAGATATATTCCACAATATTATAGAAATCTGGGAGAGAAATGGGATGTGGCTGTTTACGGAGGAATTCTGAGTAAGATATATTTAGAAGAAGGGATATCTCAGGGCCAAATAAATGTATTTGCGAAGAAAATAGTTCTCTCGGGAGCGACTCCTCTGGTTGTAATTACTAAAGTTGTAACAGAATTTAATTTACAAAATTCAAGTAGTATAAATGTAACAGGAGTAGGGTTAGCTATCAAATTTGCGGGTATCTCTGCAGGTGATGCATTTCGATATGTTGCATCTTATTATCGAAGCGTTAATCAACCCTGGAGCCCGGAAGTTCAGGGAGCCGCATTAACAAAAGCCTATACAGGTTAGCCGTTAGGTGTAATTAACAAAAGAGAATAAGTGTTTTTAAATGAAATGACTATGTGACTATGGATTAAAAAAAGTTACACCCAACGGGTTATAAATTAATATAAATTTAAATAAATAATTATGTCAAACACCAACACAATCAGCATCAACGATGTATTAAGAGGAGCCGTAGAACTGGCAACAAACGACCAATTGCCATTGGAAGTGATATTTCAGCAATGTCATGATAATGAGCATTTAAGTCCTGAGAATAACTTTGGGGCCTGGGATTTATGTTTACAACAGGTTTACAATACGAGAAATCCTAAACCGGGAATCGAAGAATTTGGAGATGCAATGTATTCCGTTTGGAAAAATGCAGGGCTTTCCAGAGCAATTATGATCAAAGCACTGGCAAGTATTCCGGGCTATACAGGTGCACCAATTTATACAGAAGTAAATAAGTATTACCCAATCACTGTATTGATGACGGTAGATACTATTAAGACTGTTCAAACAGGTTCTTTGTATATTACTATAACGGATGATAATGGAGATCCTAATCAGGGCTCAAGTGAGATTCAGGTAAATGCTAAGATTTCTACAATAATACGATGGAAAGCAGTATCTTTAAATGTAACCGATACAGTTCATCTCAAACAATTTGTAGTAAGAGGCGGAGTAAATCTATTTTCTGCAAACGAACCTAGCCTTCAGTCAGATGGTACATTTCAGGGAACTTTGATCGCAACAGGTACTGAAGTCTATAGCTTTACTATTACAATTAATGATGGAAGTCAACAGTATGATTGGGATCCCTACATTGTTTGTACTGCCTAAGTTACGAAGAAAAAAGCAGGTAATTTTTTTAGATGATTACCTGCTTTGTTTTTTTATAACACAATAATAAAACCGATGTTATTTAGAGTTTGTACTATAAAATAATTGCTGTGCCGTTTTTTTTGGAATTTCGACTCTTAATATAGTTTTGATAAATTAAGTACCTCCTTGTTGTTTGTTGATGTGATTTTGATTTTTCTTAGAAATCTGATTATAATCTTCCATAAAGATTTGTTTTCGAGATGAAATATTTTATTACTATTTTACTTTTGCTTTGTTTGATAAATTGAAAAGAGGGATATCTACTGATAAAAAAACATTCCATTTCCAGTACGGATTGCTTACTGTGGTTGAATTGTTCTCATCAATTTTAGATAATCCTGGTCCATATTGTCCGCCAAAACCTAATGAAACAGGAATATTTGCACCCAATCCATAAACAATATAGGCGCCAGGAGAAAAAATCTGACCTAATTTTATAGTGTAGTCTTTAGATTGAAGCTCTTCATTTGGGGTGCCTTCGTTTTCGTATTTTAGCTTGTAATCCACTATTGCTCCTAAATCAAGTATTGGAAGGAATAATGAAATGGCTCCCCAATTATTATCAAAACCATGGCTGACACTAAATCCTATAGGAGCAGAAATAGCAAATCGGTCATTCCAGGTGCTTTGAACCGCTGCATTTTTTGGGTCAGTAAAACTCCAACGTGCTCCAAGATACGATTGAATGTTAAAATTTAAATCAGAATTCTTTTTGATTGATGAACTTCCCACAGGTAAAATCACAGCATCTAAAGCTGCTTTAACTTCTTTCTCGTCTTTAGCTTCTACCATATTCGCCATGAATAGGGCGTAAGGTTTGATTTTTTGGATTAGTTTCAGAAAGTCTTCCAAAGTTTTGCTGTTTTTTTTATCTGCATTATTAAGTTTCGAAAAATCAGCTATTTTTTGGCTTAACTCAGAATTTGCGCTAACTGCAGCAGCTAAAGTCGCTATATCAGTAGAAACTACATCGAAACTATTTTTATTTAATTTTTTTGCGGTTTTAACCAAATCTTTTTCTTTGGTAAGCTCTTCAATTTCTTTTAATTCGTTATTACTAATTCTATACTTGTCATTTTTCAGTGTAATAATTTTGGAAAATAAATCTACTGTATTGCTGATTGCCGCATTATACTGTTCCTCGTAAACATTTTTATAAATGTCATTAGTAATACGCAAAATAGAAATATATTCATCTGAGACTTCAAAAGAATTATCAAAAGAACTGTAAAGTGAGAAGGCATATTCAACAACATCTATAGAATTGCTTATGTAAGTATATCGCTGTTCATTTGTTTTTGTTTTGCTCTCATTCAAATCCTTAACTGTTTTTTGTACAATGGAAACTAAATCGGTAAACTCCTGTATTTTGTTTTGAAAGAGGAATATTTCTGTGCTTTTATTTTCTAATATGGTCGTTAAAGAAATAGCCGTTCCATCTTTTTTGATAAAATTTACAGCATCACTCCCTGTCATACTATGTATTTTTTCATAAAGAAGTCCCATATAAATTTTAAACAAAAGCTCATCTTCGAATAATTTGGCAATTTGTTTAGGTTCCTGCCATTCTATTTTAGAATCTTTAATTCGACTTACACTTTGATTTATCAGGTTGGCAGTTTTTAATGCAGCACCTACATTTTTAAACTTGTTAGAATCAGAGGTATTCCACTCACTGAATCCTGCTAAGGTACTGAGTACTCCGGAAGCATTTAATCCCCCGGTTTCCAGTTGGTGTACCAGTCGTAAACTTCGGATAGCAATAGTTACTTCAGGATATTTTATAGTAAGTTCTTTATATTTTGGCAAAGCCAGTACGTCATCTATATGGTAAGCAATCATTCGAATGTCCTCCAGAAAAACTGTTCTTAGAGCTTTAATCATTTCAGGATATTTATAGGCGAGGAGATTTTCTAATTTGTCACTCGTTTTCGGGAATAAAATCCTAAACTCTTCATGTTCTGTAATGAAATTTTTAAACCTATTGAAGAAAGCGATAGTAAGCTCTTCTTTTGCATGATCAATCATGATATCTGCCATTGCATTAGCATATTTAGTTACATCAAGTCCTGATAAACCACTAAAGCTATGAGCTCCTATAACATCGCCATTACTAAGTCTGGGAATGCCTTTAACAGTATTGTCGACACTTGCAATACTATAAGTTTTTACAGGATCACTGGTTTTAACTTGTATTAAACTATTTAAGTATGGATTTTTTTCAATTAAAGCTTGCAATTCACTATAAGTCAAGTCTCTGCCAGAGTGAAATGAAAGAATGTCTATTAGCAATTGGATATCAGTACCATTGGCTTTTTCCAGAGCAATTGCATCATCCAGAATGTTTCCCTTAGCTAAAGATACTAGTGTGATATTTGTTTTAATTTCTTTGGTAGTTCTAGTAGCAGTTTTTGTTATAATAAAGGTTATATCATCAACATTTACCTTATTAAAATCCTTCCGATCTAAAGAAAAATATACATTATTATCCTCTGTTCTACCATTATTTAATGGAACAGGCGAATTATTTTTAAGTTTATAACTAAATGAATAATCAGTTGCGGGACTAGGTACCTCAAAATTGAGCACAATGTTTGCATTATTGGGAATAGCAGAATTATCAACTTTTATATTTGTCCCATCATAATCAATTTTTACTTGTATTGCAGATGCATCATCCTGTGAAAAACAATGAGTACTTGTGACCAGCAGAAAAGTAATTAGAAATATAGTCTTGAATAGTTTGTGTACAGTTATTATCATAGTAATTCCAGATTTAATTGGTTAAAAATTGTTTCAATTGGTATAGCATAGGTAATAGTTTCATTTCCTGCCACAACAATTCCGATAACGTTGTTTTCGTTGTCCAGCAGCGCAGATCCGGAATCGCCCTCTTCTGAAATGGCTTTTCCATAATTCGATACAGCAATTAAGCCGTACAAGCCCCAGTTTTTTTCTTCTCCATTCGGCAGTTTATACACTATTGAGGCGTAGTTGTTTATTGATTTTATTTTACCGGATGAACTGTTTTTAAATCCAAACATCTTGACAGCTATATTATTATATTGCTCATCTTTGCGAATTACCCGTGTTTTTTGGATAACTTCACCATCAGCCAATTTATTTGTTATGGTGGTATTATTACTAACATCAATAATTGCAGCATCAATCTTGTTGTTTCTCACAGCATTTCTCACTGTTCCGATAACTGAATCCTCATTATCATACGGTGATACTACGTTATCATTTTTGGTATACTTAAAACTAAAGTAGTCGTCATTGTCTCCTATAATTACGTGATAGCATGTCAACAGCATTTTATTCTTACCATCTGTTTTTTTAAATTTTACTGCCAAACCAAAAGAACCGTAGTTGGATAATCGTTCCTGATTTGTAATATCACTTTTAAAAGTTAGGTTTGTATGGGTTACAATTGGAGTCGAAACGGCTAATTTTACGGGGTATTTGCGTATCGTATTGTTTGGGAGTTTATACGTTAGGAAATCGGGTATTTTTGAATGATCTTCTGATGTTGTGATTACTTCTATAAATTTGGTCTTATCATCCTGACCAATACCTACTGAAATTACATTTTCGATTTCTTCTAATGATTTTAAATTTTCTTGAAATATTTTATCAATTATTTCACTTTCGGGGATTTCAATCCATTCATCTATCTTTTTTAAGCTGTTCATTTCATACGTTGCTTTATCGACCAACTTTTCTTTTAAATTTTTAGCATAGAAAAGCATGTCGAGCATATCGTGCCAAAATTTGGAGCCCAAGCTGATAAAACAAGCCGTTAAGGCGCAGCCAACAAGCATTGACCCAAATGCATGAAGATCCAATGATGCAAAATCCCATCCCAATAAAAAATTCACATCTGTTTCGCTATCGTAAGTAAACATTTTAAATAAACTTGCATTACTAATCAAAGCAATAAAAAAAGATATAGTTAAGTTGATTGATAAAATTGCCCTCTGCCTTTTATTTTCTAGGGTTGCATCTTCATATTTTTTTGATGTATCAAGCGCTTTGGGAACTATAAAAAAAAGGAAACTGTTTCCTTCTACACACCATAATTTGAAGAAGGTGACCACTCTTTCACTAATCATACTCAAGATAAAGAGCATAGTGGCAACCATGGTTAATTTTTCATACATAATATTAGGTTTTAATTCATCATATTTATAAAAAGCATAAAAACTCCAGAACAAATAACTCAATTGCGAATCAGGTTATGATTGAATTGAAAAGGACATAAAGTCCTTCTGGAGGATTAAAAAAGTAATTTCCCGAAATAAATTTTGATTGTACTACTAAATACAATTTTAATGTATTCGCCGCAAGTAGATAGTCAATGCACTCTCTGCTTTTTTTTCAAAATAGATTAATACAAAATCAGATAGTTGTATCAATATTATAGCTATACTACAGGAGACGAATTTTAGAATTAAGGGTTGATTTTTTACTATTTTTAACTAGTTGATAAATATAAATGTTAGATATAATTCTGGTTTTGTTCGTGTTAAATGTTCCTAATGAGGTATTTAGAAAATGCTTGATAAAATTTGCTAATCCGTCAATGAAGTAACTTTCTACCAGACAAATATATACTATCAATTATTTCTGTAGACGAGTATAAGTACCTGTTTTTTATAGGTATATAGGGTAAGATTCTAAGGTTTCCAGAGAAAAACGTAAGCCATAGGAGGTGAAAAGATGCTCAATTTTTATCATTTTGGAGGCTTATATTTCTCAAATCATTTAAAATACTCATTTGGGTGTATTTTTTTAATTGATGCTTGTATTAATTTTATTCAGAATTGTAGAAGAGTATAAATTAAAAAGAAATCTCATGATCAAAAACACCTTTTCTTTTTATACTTATTATTATTATTATTATTATTATTTAGTTTGCCCGAATATTTTCTCGCAAGTAGAAATTTATAAATCAGATATTGTTTTTGAGGATTTTCAATCTAAAGAACTTTGTAGTTCGTTGCTTGTTTCGGGTAATACAATTCTTTTGAATGGGGATAATTACAAGTTATATACAATAAACAAAGGGGATTTGAAAACGATCAGGGAAATAGATATTGGTTGGAAGTCTGCCAAAAGCAAGCTTATTAATTTGAATTGGCTTTAGAGTGGTTTCAAAAGGCCGCAAAGACGGGTAGTCCTAACGCCATGTATTATTTAGGAATGATATACAAATAGGGTAAGACGATCAATTACAAAAAATATAAAATACTTAGTTTTTTTTTGCAGCGATGGATCTAATTATATTAACCATAATTTACCAAACTTGATGTCAGTTTATTCTATTGATAATTAATTTTTTGTCTTTATCTTTAAAAAATAAATTTTAGTTCTACCATTAAGATTTTTACAACAATTTAAACGCATTAACATCAATACTATTAATGATTATTATATGGAAAAAAAATTAGTTATAGTATTCTTATTCTTTATAATAGGACGCCAAAACTATCATCATACAGTAGAGAGCCAAGGAAAAGAAAATCAAACGGTATCTATTGATAAAAGCGATATTATTTCATCTGATATTTTAACTGCTGAACAACAGGCAAAACTCACACCTGTTGAAGTATTAGAACGATTAAAAAGTGGCAATAAAGCTTTTGCTGAAGACAATTTAACGATTCGTAATACTACAGAAAGAGTGAGGAAGGCATCTTTAGGTCAATATCCAAAAGCGGTAGTACTATCGTGTCTTGACTCCCGTGTGCCCGTTGAAGATGTTTTTCATAGTGGTATTGGTAACTTATTCGTTGCCAGAGTAGCTGGGAATGTTGTAAATGATGATATTTTAGGAAGTTTAGAATATGCCTGTAAAGTTTCGGGCGCAAAATTAGTATTGGTGCTGGGACATGAATATTGCGGTGCTATTAAATCGGCTATAAGTGATGTCAAGTTAGGTAATATAACCTTACTGTTGAATAAAATACAGCCTGCAGTTAAAAAAGTTAGTTTAGATTTTAAGGGTGAAAAGATACCTTCGAATGAAGCATTTGTAGAAGCAGTATGTGCTACAAACGTTGAACTTGCTATTGATCAAATTCGTCAGAGGAGCATTATTTTAAAAGAGATGGAACAAAACGGCCAAATACTAATAATTGGAGGTGTTTACAATATGAAAACTGGAGTGGTAGAGTTTTTCGATCCGCATCAAACAATCCACAATAAGTGAACTTATAAACAGGTGCCTATTTATTCAAAAATGGATAATAAAAATAAGTAAAAAAATACGTTTTTATAGTGCTCATTTTTGAGTTCTGAAAACAAAGAATCCCCGTTAAAATACTATATAATTGCGTTTTAATGGGGATTCTTTGCTGGGTAATATTTTGTAAAAACTACTTTCCAATACAGAAATTAGCAAAAATATTCCCTAACAATTCGTCGTTAGAAACCTGGCCGGTAATAAGACCAAATTGGTACAAAGCTTCTCGAATATCAAGTGCAATAAGATCGCTGGAAAGATTAGTTTCAAGTCCGAATTTTACTTTCTGAATTTCATCCAGAGCTTTAAGTAAAGAATCGTAATGTCTTGTATTGGTTACAATAGTTTCATTATTTCGAAGTGCTCCGGTATTGACAAAAGAAAGTAATTCATTTTTTAAATCATCAACACCAATTTTCTCTTTAGCCGAAATTAATAATAGCTTTGCATTTAAATTTTCAAGCTTATTGGTGATATTTGCAACTTCATCAGTAGACAAAATATCTTTTTTATTGACGACAATTAGCAGAGGTTTTAACGGGTACTTATTTTTGATTTGTTCAATTTCAGAAACAAACTCAGAACTTGAAACCTGGAACTTGAAACCGTCAAACAAATAAATCACAACCTGTGCCTGGTCGATTTTTTCAAATGTTTTTTTGATTCCGATGCTTTCTACAACATCCTTGGTTTCGCGAATTCCTGCTGTATCAATAAATCTAAAACCAATTCCTCCAATCACTAATTCATCTTCGATTGTGTCGCGTGTTGTTCCTGCGATATCAGAAACAATGGCGCGTTCTTCATTTAACAAGGCATTGAGTAAAGTAGATTTACCCACATTTGGTTCTCCAACAATGGCTACCGGAATACCGTTTTTAATAACATTTCCAACGGCAAAAGAATCAATCAGACGTTTTAGAACAAATTCAATTCGATTTAATAACTCATGAAATTGTGTACGGTCTGCAAATTCTACATCTTCTTCGGCAAAATCCAGTTCCAGTTCGATTAGAGAAGCAAAATTTAAAAGCTCTTCACGGAGTTTGGCTATTTCGTTGCTAAAACCACCGCGCATTTGCTGCATAGCGATTTGGTGCGAAGCTTCGTTATCTGATGAAATCAAATCCGCAACGGCCTCTGCCTGCGATAAATCAAGTTTTCCGTTTAGGAAAGCTCTAAGTGTAAATTCTCCCGGATCAGCCATTCGGCATCCTTTTCTCAAGAGCAGCTGAATAATTTGCTGTTGGATATAAGTTGAGCCGTGACACGAAATTTCAATCGTATTTTCGCCTGTGTAGGAGTTAGGTCCTTTAAAAACAGACACCAATACTTCATCCAATGTTTTTGAATCATCGACAATATGACCCAAATGTAAAGTATGTGTTTTTTGTGTCGTTAAGTCCTTGTTTTTTATGGATTTAAAAACAGAGTTTCCGATCGTAATAGCGTCAGAACCTGAAATACGTATGATAGCAATAGCTCCAGCTCCTGATGGAGTAGCCAATGCAACTATAGAATCTTGATTTATCATGTTGCAAAGGTATAAAAAAAGGCACAAAGTTACGAACGCAAAGCAGGCTTGAAAATAAGGTTTTAAGTTTATTAAAGTGCCAATTTTACTAAATTGTCAAATGTTAAAATACTGATAATTATCAGTTTGATTTGAACCTAGAATGATTAAATTTGAGAAACAAACCTTTAATCTCAAACAAAATGAAAAAGATATTATTTCCAACAGATTTTTCTGAAGCGGCAACAAATGCTTTTGTTCACGCTTTAGAATTTGCTAAGATTGTAAACGCCGAACTTGTTTTGTTGCACACTTTTGAGATTCCGGTTTACGATAGCCAGTTTTTCCCCGAAAATTATGCGTCGATCTATAGTTCTATTGAATTGGCAAAATTTGAAATGTTTAAAGATGAGATCCCTAAGCTTAGAACCATTGCTGCTGAACGAAAATTGGATAACATTGTAATCAAACATCGTTTAATGGATGGTGATTTAGTTTTCAATCTAAAAAAAGCAGTAGAAGAGGACCATATCGATTTTGTAATCATGGGAACTTCAGGGGTTTCAGACTGGACAAAATTTTTCCTTGGATCAAATACGAGTTCAGTAATTTCGGAGGTTAAGGTTCCTGTTTTGTGTATCCCTGCAGATGCAAAATTCAAAAAAATAAAAATAATTGGTTTTACAACGCGTTATCGTGAAAAAGATAAAGCCGAGCTTCGTAAAGTTCTGGAAATTGCCAGAAAAACAAATGCAAAAGTAAAAAGCCTCTATGTAAGAACTTCAAATACTGATGTCCCAGATACTACAATTAAAGAATGGGATAAAGAATTTGCGAATGAAAATGTAGAATTTTTGGTCCTGCCAAGTGATGAAGTAAAAGAAACTATTCTTGATTTTGTACTTTATAAAGATGTAGATGTTTTAACGGTTATCACGCACAAAAAATCTTTCTTTGAAAGTATTTTTGAATCCAGTTTCTCAAAAAAAATAACCAAAGAAGTTTCGATACCTGTTTTGGTCATGCATGAAACCTAAAATCTATTAGAGATTTAATACCGGAATGTAAGTGTAAAACCTATATTTGTGTTTCATTAAATTTAAGGAATGGAAGCATATCAGAATAAAGTTGAGCACTATACAATACTTTTTAATAAAATCAACAAAAAATACAATAGCATTAGTATTCTGCGTCTTTTAAGCGTATTTCTGTGTTTGTTCTTATTGTTTTATTACATAAAAACTAATGAAATACTTTACGTAACTTTTGCTTTTTTGTCTTTTGTTGGTTTTCTTTTTTTAATGCGAATTCATTCTGCTCTGTCTTTTCAGCGGGAACTTACTAAAGCAATTTTGAAATTAAATCAGAATGAAATTGCTTATTTAAAAAGAGAAAAAATTCCTTTTGAGAACGGAATAGAATTTAATGATTTTAGCCATCCCTATGCTTATGATCTGGATGTTTTTGGAGATCATTCACTGTTTCAAAATCTAAACAGAACCGCTACTTATATTGGTAAAAAGACACTGGCAAATCAATTGTTGAAGTTATCTTCCAATGAAACTATTCTTGAAAATCAGAAAGCGATCAACGAATTAAAAACTAAAATAGATTGGCGTCAGGATTTTATGGCTTTGGCAATGATAAGTTATGACACAAAAGAATCTTATCACTCTTTAATTTATTGGAATTCATTTAAAAATAATATTTTACCTAAAGTTTTAATTGCAATATCGGTTATTTTTCCAACCTTATTTTTAGGCTTTTTAGCAGCATACTTTTTTACATCAAAAACAATTTTATTATCGTATCTCGGCTATATTTTTATTGCCAATATGGTTGTTTTGGGGAGTTGTTTTAAACGCATACAGTCGGAGATTGCCAAAGCCGATAATGTAGATAAGATCATCAAACAATACAGTTTATTGGTTCAGAAGATCGAAACTGAATCTTTTCAGTCAAAAAGATTAATTGATTTACAACAACAGCTTATTTTTAGAAATGCGACCGCAAGCAAACATTTAAAAGATCTTTCGGAGTTGTTTTCGAGAATGGATACCATTAATAATTTTGTGACTGCAACTGTTTTTAATGGAATGTTTTTGTTTAATCTGCACGTTTTGAAGGCACTTTTAAAATGGAAACAAAACTATTCGGCTGAACTTGAAAAATGGATAGATATTATTGGTGAATTTGAAACGTTGAATAGTTTAGCAAATTTGGCTTACAATAACCCGGATTTTGTTTTCCCTGAAATAAATTCAGAGTATAAAATTGGGTTTTCAAACCTGAGCCATCCTCTATTAAATCCGGCAACCAGAGTAGGGAATGATACTCATTTTTATCCTGAGTCCTTCATGATTCTGACCGGTTCTAACATGTCGGGTAAAAGTACTTTCTTGAGAAGTTTGGGAATCAATATGGTTTTAGGTGGGGTAGGTTCAGTTGTTTGTGCTTCAAAAGCTAACATTCACCCACTTCCAGTTTTAGTTTCAATGCGATTGTCTGATTCGTTAGCGGATAGTGAGTCCTACTTTTTTGCTGAAATTAAACGTTTAAAACAAATTATGGACGCGTTAGAAGAACGTCCTGCTTTTGTTTTGTTAGATGAAATTCTAAGAGGAACAAACTCCGATGATAAACGAAATGGAGCAATTGAAGTGGTTAAGAAAGTAATTGCTAAGAATGCGATTGGCGCCATTGCTACGCACGATATTGAGGTATGTTTGACAACAAATGAATATCCTGATGTTTTAACCAATCAGTGCTTTGAAGTTGAAATTAAAAATAACGAACTTCATTTTGATTATAAACTTCGTAATGGAATTTGTAAAAATAAAAGTGCAACTTTCCTGATGCAGAAAATGGGAGTAATTTAAAAGGTTTGAGCGTAGATTTTAATTGTAATGCTCATGTTGTAATTTGTAGTTGAAGTTTTCGGGTTAAAGCCTAATCTTATGGTTCTTTATCATTAGAAAAGCTAAAAACAAGAGAAGGAAAATAGAATTATTACTTTGCCTTTTTGTTTAGTACATTGTACTGTACCAAAAAAAGCAAAGTAATAATAGTAAAGTGGTTTTTAGATGAACATACTAAACAAAAATCCTGAAGCTATGGTTACAGCTATAGTGACCAGACCGGGCAACATAAAACTATGATTGACTACATATTTTCCTATTCGGGTAGTACCTGTGCGATCAAAGTCCATTGCAGCAACTAACGTGGGATAGCCGGGTAAAATAAAATCAGCATTAACAGCAGGAAACATGGCAATAAGATGTGGTTGTCCAATTCCTAATGCTAATCCTATTGGCATCATGATTTTGGTCGTTGCGGCCTGACTGAATGTTAACGCTCCCATGATGATTAACGCAAAAGTAAAAGTAAAGGGATACTCTGATGTGATGTCTCTGAAAGTACTTTCGATTAATTTGTTGTTCGCTCCCATAAAAGTGGCACTCATCCACACAACTCCAAGAACTGATACAAGAGCTGTTGCCATTGAAGTAAACAGACTCATTTTGGATACTAACATAGGGGAGGTTTTTGTAACGATCATTATAAGTGCCGAAGCTGATAGTGTAATCATAATAATCAATCCGGTAAGATTAACAGCTCCATCTGCTCCTACAGCAAAACCTGCTTCTCCTTCTCCTACATGAGGAAGAAATTGCGGAAAAGCCCCGAAAATAATAATAAGCAATATAGCACTCGCGAATATGAAAACGGCTGTTTTAGCACCTGGTTTCAACGTTCTGTCTGATTCAGATGTTTTATCTATACTTTCTGCAAATACAGGGTCTTTCATTTTTTCGATAAACTCAGGATCTTCATTGAGTTCTTTGCCTATTTTCCATACTGAAAAAACACCTGCAGCAATTCCTATGAGACAAGCAGGGATACATACTTTCATGATGTCGACAACAGCGGTAGAATAGGCAAGTATAGCCGCTAAAGAGGCTGTTGCTGCACTCATTGGACTTCCTGTAAGCGCCATGTGAGAGGCGATAACGGATATACTTAATGGTCGTTCCGGTCGTATTCTTTTTTTAGCAGAAACCTCCGCTATAATTGGGAGCAGTGAATACACAATGTGGGCGGTACCAGCAAATAAACATAAAAAATAAACGGTAAATGGCGCAATAAAAGTAATGTACTTGGGGTTGCGTCGAATAATTTTCTCGGCGATACTAACTAGATAATCTAAACCTCCGGCGGCCTGTAATGTGGCTGCGGTAGTTACAATGGCCAGAATGATTAAAAGTACCGCTACAGGTGGCTCAGCAGGGCGCATATGAAAAAATAAGACAAATATAAGTAGTCCGATCATTCCCATTACTCCCAGGCCAATTCCTTTAAGTCTCGATCCAATAAGGATCATGGCAAGCAGTATGGCAAATTGTAATAGTATCATAAAGTGATGAATTTGAGGATTAACAAGATTGTTTGTGAATTGAATCTTAGCCGAAAGTTACTAATAATGCTGTAAATGTGGTAAGTAAAGATTTTAAAAATGGAAAAAATAATCTTGTAACTCTTTTTTATTCTTTGATTTCGTTAGCCCAAGCATCAATAAAATTCTTGCTTTTTGCGGGCTAAGATTATCAGATACTATAGTCCCTAGTTCATTATCGTTGGTCTCACCATCTAATACGACTCTGCCTTCAATGCAACGACTTGCACGGCATACAGAGATATTTGCTTTGGTTGCTTTTTGAATAGCATCGATAAAAGCTTTGGAGAAATTCCCGTTTCCAACACCGGCTATTACAATACCATCTACTTTTTGTTTTACCAAATAATCGATATAATCAGCTGAGGCATCGGCATACATATATACAATTTCAACTTTTGGCAGTTTTGTGTTTGTATTCACTTCAAAAGGTCTTCCTTTAGTGGTTTCTCTCACGGATGATTTATAGTATTCTACACGACCGTCATAAACTTCTCCGAGTGGTCCCGAATCGGGCGATTTAAATGCGTTTACTTTAGTTGTACTGGTTTTGGTCACTTCTCTGGAGTCATAAATTGATTCATTAAAAGAAACTAAAACGCCACGTTTCCTGCTTTTAGGGTCGGCAGCTACCGTAATAGCATCAAACAGGTTTTTAGGACCGTCAGCACTAATAGCTGTTGCCGGTCGCATAGAGCCCGTAATTACAACAGGTAATTCATGTGGAAGGACCAAATTAAGAAAATAGGCTGTTTCTTCCTGCGTATCGGTACCATGTGTTATAACAACGCCATCGGCTTCATTTTTGCTAAATATTTCATTGATACGAGTAGCTAGTTTTTTCCATATTTCAAGGCTCATGTCCTGACTGCCTACAGAAGATATTTGTTCTCCGCTAATGTCTGCAATCGAATTTACGCTCGGAATGCTTCCTATAAGATCGGATATTGGAATTTTACCCGCAGTATAGCCGGCTCTATCCGAAGATTTTCCCTCACCTGCAATAGTTCCACCCGTAGCAAGAATTATGATTCGGGGTTTTTGTTGTCCAAAGGTTATAGATGTCGCGATGCACAACAAAAATACGAGTACTAATTTTTTCATTTTTTTTACTATTTATTTGGTTAATCCTGATATTAGAAATTGAATAACATTCCAAAATTGATTCGAACAGCGTTTGCTCCTTGAGTGTTTCCGTCTGCATATTGCAGTTGTTTGTAACCTATTTGCGGTTCAAGTCCGACAGTAAGGAAATCAAAAAAGTCGTAAGACGCGTTAAGCGTAAACTGGTAATTGGTCATACGGTCCCATCCGGCCTGTGTGGCAGCCCCATCATAAAAATGATTGTAAGAGGCCATAATCATGGAATGAAATTTTTTATTGAAGAAACGTTCGTACGAAATAAAACCGGCATGTACAGGCAAAAGGTCTAGTTTTCCTGAAAAATCTGATCGGGCAAAACCATCTAGACCGGAGCCACCCAAAGCCAGAAAATAATCACCGATTCCTTTACCTATTGTCCATTGCGCCTGAAGATTATTTACTAAGCCTGATTTTTTTCTAAAAAAGATACTTGTAATTGCTGTGATACCGCCACCATTTTGGGAAGCAAAATCAAATTGTGTTTCTCCGGATGCAATATTTTCAGAATCGTAAGCAACACTACGATAAAGTCCAGCCACTTTTATAAAGCCTTTGTTGTCAAAAGCATATCTTATGCCTGCAACAGCATCAGGTGCTCTGGAGGGCGCGTAATCTACACCATGAGTGGGGTTTAGGGTGTAATCGTACAAGCGACGTGGTTCCATATATTCTGCAGAAAGTTCAAAAGCAGTATGTCCGTTTTCTTTAAAGCGAGCGGTGTAGCGTACCTGAATTCTGCGGGAAAGTACCATACCTGTAGGGCCATCCCAATCAAGTAATGGTGAAGGCCATAAGGAGGAGTCTCCAAAATTTGACCAGGTTTGACCTACCGTCCAATGATCATATTGAACCCAAGCATGGCGCAGTCTGAATTGAGAAGTGTTATTTGCTCCTTCAAAATCGGCTTCAAGCATTGATTTTATTTCTTTTCCATTATTGAGCTGTATTGTACTTACAAAACGCAATTGCGATTGTCGCATGTCCATGCTAAAAGCAGGTATATCTTTTCCTGAAACATCATTTTTATGAATAAGAAATGAGCTATTGCCGCTAAGACTTCCTCTGACATCGTAAATTCCGTTTAATTTTAATCTGCCGATAAGTTTTGCAGTCAATTTTGGCTTTCCATTTAAAGTATCTTTGGATTCTACTGCCATAAACTGTGCCTGTACAGAGCTGGATAATAGTAAAACGAAACAACAGAGAATCAATGCTAAAAGTTTATTTTGTTTCATAATTGATAAAAAAATTGAGGTAAAATAAAGGTTGTTGGCTATGATTTTTATAATTGCTGAGCTTTAGTAATGGATTTGAATCAATTAAGCTATGCTAAATAGAAATGTCTCTTAATGCTAAAGATGGTATTAGATAGGTGTAGATTATGTAGAATAAGTATATTGTTGAAATCGAAAATACTTCAGGAATATTTGTTTTACTAAATAAGGGATAAAAAGTAAAAATCTCAGGCAGTAGGATAACATCTTTTTCATAAAATCTCAGGATTAGATTTAATATATAAAAGTCGATTCATACAAATATATGAAAATACACTGCAAAATCTTACAAATAAAACAGTTAAAAGCTGAAAAATTTATAATTATGCAATTGAGTGTATTAAATCAATTGAATTTAAAAGGGTTAGGCATAAAGAATAATGTTACATGTGTATGTAAATAGCACCGAAGAATTTAAGTCGAACTTTTTTTGATGCAAAAGTAGTATAAATGACTTGCTCTATTTTAGGATAAGTTATAATCTCAGATATTCATAAGGTTAAAGAATGAATTCGTTTGAATATCTGAGATATAGAGCTGTTGAAGGTTATTTTTTTGAAATTGAGCACCAGATTAATAAAGCTGTTCTGAAATTGCTATTTCTGCATTTCTTTAATCGTATTCACAAAAGCCTCCACTGGTTGAGCTCCGGAAACGGCATATTTTCGGTCAAAAACAAAAAACGGAACTCCCTGTACACCAATCTGATTTGCTTCATGTATATCAGAATGAACATCATTTAAGAAAAGGTTTTCGTCTTCTACGACTTCTTTCACCTCTTTTGGATCTAAACCAGCTTCAATACCTAATTTGATTAGGGTTTGGGAATCGTTTAAATCTTTTCCGTCTGTAAAGTAAGCTTTAAAGAATATTTCTTCCATTTGATCACCAAGGTCTTTAGTTTTTGCCAAATGAATGATACGGTGTGCTGTTAGTGAATTTGAAATTATTGCTTTATCAAAGTGATAATCCAAGCCTACGCTTTTAGCGCGTTCTGTAACACCTTTGTGCATTTCGATGGATTGCTCAACAGAAAAACCTTTTCGCTCCGCCAGAAACGTGTAAACATCTTTACCTGATTGCGGTGTGATTGTCGGGTCGAGCTGAAAGCTTTTCCATTCAATTTCAAATTTATCATTTGGAAATTCAGCTAAAGCTGTTTCCAGTTGTCTTTTTCCGATATAACAAAACGGACACATGATGTCCGACCAAATTTCTATTTTCATATTACAAAAATAAGGAAAATTTGTTTTGGGTTTCAAGTTCGAGTTTGTGTTGATTTCAACGTAAAGAGTTCTTGACGTTTTTAGACAAAGCTTTGCGAACTTTTACATTTATAAGATACCTGTAGAGTATAGAAAAACCTAGCACACTTTGTGGTAAAAAACAGCTCGATCTTTGATCGCATTTCAATCTGAAATCTGAAACCTGAAACATCTACTCAGAAACAAAAATAAAAAACCGCAAATCTTAAAAAAAGAATTGCGGTTTCTAGGTATAAAAAATGGTTGGTTAATAGCGATGTTATTTTTTTTTACAATGATATGTCTTTAATTTGAAACTAAAAAAAATCTCTGTAACAAAAAGAAGTTTTGATGTTAACTATTTAACATTACAGGCATTACCAGCATAGTAACAGTTTCTCCTTCTTCTAAACCGTCTACCGGTGTAAGGATTCCTGCTCTGTTAGGTAATGACATTTCCAACATAATCATATCAGATTGCAGGTTAGTCAGCATTTCAGTTAAAAAACGAGAGTTAAAACCAATTTGAAGATCATCTCCTTGATAATCACAAGTTAATCTTTCTTCGGCTTTGTTGGAGTAATCAATATCTTCTGCAGAAACATTTAATTCAGCTCCGGCAATTTTTAAACGAATTTGGTGTGTAGTTTTGTTTGAGAAAATCGCCACACGCTTAACTGAACTTAAAAATAAAGAACGGTCAATCATTAATTTGTTTGGATTTTCTTTAGGAATTACCGCTTCGTAGTTAGGGTATTTTCCATCAATCAAACGACATGTTAAAATATAGTTGTCAAATGAGAAAGTTGCATTTGAATCGTTGTACTCAATTTTTACTTCTGCATCAGAAGTTCCTAAAATACTTTTTAAGATATTTAAAGGTTTCTTTGGCATGATAAAATCAGCTACCTGTGATGCTTTTACATCTGTACGGGCATATTTTACCAATTTATGAGCATCTGTTGCTACAAAAGTTAACCCTTCAGGAGAGAATTGGAAGAAAACTCCGGACATTACCGGACGCAAATCATCATTTCCTGCGGCAAAAATAGTTTTACTTACTGCAGTTGCCAAAACATCAGCAGGAACAAGTGTAACTGATGGTTCTTCAAGACTCACTGATTTTGGAAATTCTTCACCGGCAGCATATGCTAAAGCATATTTCCCAGAGTTAGAACTAATTTCAACGGTATTGTTTTCTTCAACGGTAAAAGTTAAAGGCTGCTCCGGAAACGTTTTTAAAATTTCAAGCAAAAGTTTAGCTGGCACAGCAACGCTTCCTTTACTTGTAGAATCGATTGATAATGTAGCAGACATTGTAGTCTCAAGATCCGAAGCCGAAACTGTCAGTTCGCTGTTGTCTAGTTCAAATAAAAAGTTGTCTAAAATAGGCAACGTATTGTTGCTGTTAATTACACTACCTAAAACTTGTAATTGTTTTAATAAGTACGAACTCGATACTATAAATTTCATCTCTATTGTTTTATTTTTTTGCTCTTTTCTTTAGTTTTTCCTCAACTAAGATAGGTTTTACAAATATATCGTAAACAATCTTAAGTTTAGCAATTTTTTTATTAACATCTACTTACTGTATTTTCTTTTTCGCATATAGGTAAATGCGAGTCCAAAAATCAATAAAATTAGAATTGGAAGTCCGATAGTTATGAATTGTGTGAGTGTGTAATTTTCATAAACTTTCTCTTTGTCTAATAATGGAAGATTGACATCTTTACTTCTAATGTTAATAAGTCCGGTATCATCCAATAAATAATTAATACAATTCATTATAAAATCTTTGTTGTCGTACAGGTTTCCGGTACGCTGATCATAACCCAATTCGACTGGCATCATATTTTTGTCTAACTGATTTCTGGCCAGATCACCATCAGCTATCACAATCATTTTATTTGGTTTTCCCTTTGCCAAGAAGGAGTTTTCCTTGAATGGTAAAACGCGATTCTCAAAAGCAGAATGGAATGAACCTTCTAATAATACCGAAAGGGAAATATTTCCTTTGTTTAGATAATCCTGAGGAGAAGTTTTTTCGGTTACAATATTTAAATTGATTGGAGCAGGAGTTCCAATTGCTTTCGAATATTGAGAGGATTGCAGTAAAACCGTTTTTTTAATTCCGTTCTTTAAAGTATCAATCGGACTCGCAAAATCAAATCGGATTCCACCCAAATTTTTCACAATCGGATGTTGGCTGGTCGGGTACACTTGTGGAGCGTATTTCCATACAAAATCCTGATATTGTGTAGCGCTTCCTTGTTCGCCGGTAGCCAGTTTAATCGGACTTCCTTGTTCGTCTTTGATCAGATCAGGATTGATTCTGAAACCGTACTTAAAAAACATATCGTTCAGATTCAGATCTCTTGGGTACGCCAGAGTTGCACCTGCCTGGTTGTAAAGACTGTCCATGTCAGCAGCTACCTGATCTATTAGCCATAATGTTTTGCCTCCGTTCATGATGAACTGATCTAAAACCTGTTTTTCTTCGTCAGAGAAAGTTTCTGTAGGTTTTGAAATAATGGCTAAGTCGTATTTTTTAAGAGCGGCTAAAGTTTCAGCCGGACTTTTGGCTACAGAGTCTAATGTGAATGGACCAATATAATAGCTTTCGCGAATTTGCTGTAGCATTTTGGCAATGTGAATTTCGTTCAACTCTCCATTTCCTTTTATAATGGCAACCTTCTTTTGTCTGTCTTTACTGATTTTATTAATAGCATCGGCAATTGAATACTCTAAATGCTGAATCGATCCTGTTACTTTTTGTGTTGTAGAGGCTCCCATTATGTTTTTCAACAAAGGAATATTGACTTCTTTATTGTTGTAAACCGCAACAGCCCACGGGAAAACCATAGCCTGCGATTGTTTGCCTTTGTCGTCGACAGTAATGTTTATGGGCGTAAGACCTTTTTGATAAAGCGATTTGATAACATCCATACTTTCGTCTTCGTTTTCTAAAGGATTAACGAATTCAAAAACAATATTGCTGTTATACGCCTGAAATTCCTCCAATAACTGACGGGTTTCTTGTTGGAGGCGTCTAAAATCTGCAGGAAGCTCGCCCTGCATATATATCTTGATCGATAGCGGGTTTTTGACCTGTTTTATGATCTGTAAAGAAGTTTCAGATAAGGTATATCGTTTGTCTTTGGTTAAATCGAATCGGTGGAAAAATAAACTTCCCAATACATTTAAAACGATTAAAACAAAAACAGTAATCCCTAATGTTTTAATATTTTGTTGAGTAGATGACTTCATTACGCTTTAAAAGATTTTAATTGATAAACAGTAAACGACAGAAACAATACAGTGATGCTTAAAAAATAAATTACATCACGGGTATCGATTACGCCCCGACTCATACTTTTAAAATGATCCTGCATGCCAAATGCCGAAATAATACCAGAAGATCCCGGAATCAATGACGCTAAACCTTCAAAGCCAAAATAAAGGATAAAACATAGAAAAACCGCAATAATAAAAGCTACAATCTGATTTTCAGACAGGGTAGAGGTAAAGATTCCAATTGCAGAATAAGCTGCAATCAAAAACAACAATCCGAAGTAAGAACCTATAGTGCTTCCCATATCGATATTCCCTTCAGGAGAACCTAAATTCGATATTACTTTCACGTAAATAAACGTTGGAATAATTGCTAAAACAATTAATAGGAGAGAGCCAATAAATTTTCCGTTTACGATTTCCCAAATCGATAAAGGCTTTGTTAATAGCAATTCAAGTGTTCCTTGCTTTTTTTCATCAGAGAAACTTCTCATGGTAACCGCCGGAATCAGGAAAATTAAAATCCACGGAGCTAAGGTGAAAAACGGAGTTAAATCGGCGTAACCGGTGTTTAATATATTGTAATCTCCTTCAAATACCCATAAGAATAATCCATTGCTGATTAAGAAAATTGCAATGACCAGATAGCCGATAGGAGAACCAAAAAAGGATTTTATCTCTCTTAAAATGATTGATTTCATGTATAACGTTTATTCGTTTATTTGTTTAATCGTGTAATTTTTTTGTTTAAGTTTCAAGTTTCAGGTTGCTTTCCTTTGCGAACTTTGCGTTTTATCAAACCTTTTAAATATGATCTTTGTGTTCTTTGCGTTAAAGGATTGCAATTTTCAAATCCAGTATATAACATGAAACTTGAAACTTGAAACAAACTAATTTAAACTAACCAGTTTATCCACACTCCATGCTTCGGGTTTAGCATTGAAAAGTTTTTTGGTAAAGTCCCAAACCGTATTAAAAAGTTCAGATTGTCTGTAATTTTCCAAATCCTCTTCGGTTTCCCAGTAACTATAGGTAAAAAAAATGCATTTGTCATTTTTATCCTGATACAGTTCTAAAAAACGATTTCCATCAGCTTTTCGTATTCTGTCTTTCACGCTTTCGAAATTCTCCAGAAAAGCAGGAATTTTTTCTTCATGAAAACTCATTTTTACTATTCGAACAAACATAGTTGTAATTTTAGATTTCTGTTTTAGACTTTAGATTGAAAATCTGTTACAGGTGCGCAAAAATACCAAAATTGATTCTTCTTTTTGAGAAAATTTAAAATATTATAAAAGCACTTTTTTGGTCGTTATATTCTCTTTCAAATAGAGTGGGAGTATGGAGGGATAAGTCTGTTTGCAAAATGCTAAATTTTTATAGGATTTCGTAGTGAAATTTACACGCTCTCTAAAGAATAAAAGAATCGCTGTAAATCTATAATCCGAAATCTAAAGTATAATTTAAGAGAACTTAATCGTAATCACATCTCTGTAATTCAATCCTAACAAACTATTGGCAGAGCCCACCTTGGAAGGGTTGCTTCTGAAAATAGCAATTTCAAGAAAGCCGGCTTCGTTAAAAATTGCTAATTTTTCGCCTTCATAGGTTTTTATCGGGTATTTCTCCGAGCTTGCTATTGCAGAGTAATTTGGTAAAATAGCCTTGATGCTTTTGGGTTTCATGACAATTTCATAAGATCGTCCTTTTGCAACTTCGTTAAATTGTCTTTTAGAGATATTGGTCACCACATTTCCAAAATGATCGATATAGATCACATATCCTTTTATAGAGTTGTTATCACTGGCAACTACGGGTTGTAATTCTGTGATTTGCTTGATTTCTTTAATTTCCTTACCAATAACATTAAGCAGACCTCCTTTTGAAATGTGGCAGGCTACTTTAATAAAAATATCCAAATCACTAAATTCACTCGGGAATCGATCGTGAATGTTGACGGAAACAATTTTCTGCGGAACAATCTTTTGCGTAAGCATACTCAAAATACCATTATCGGCACAAATAAAGTAGTGATCGTTCCATTGCATGGCGATATGCTGATTTTCTTTATTGCGTTCGATATCTACCCCAATCAGGTGGACGGTTCCTTTTGGAAAGCTTAAATAGGATGCGCCGATAACGTAACTTGCTTCGGCTGTGTTAAATGGGTCAATGTCATGCGAAATGTCAACAAGTGTAACCTCTGGATACTCAGATAATATTTTACCCTTTAGCGAACCAACAAAGTGGTCTTTTAAGCCGTAATCGGTAGTGAGGGTAATTATTGACATAATTTTGTTTATAACTATTGGTAGTATTTAAATCTAATTTTCATTAAATTTGAGAAATGCAAAGCTAGTAATAGTAATTGCAAAAACGAAAAAATGAAATGATAAATTGCAATTATTGATCTGAGTTTTCAGTCTCAGTCACACTAACTGAAAACCACCATCGATACTGCGACTAAAAAAGACCCGACAACTACTGATTTATAAAAACTGATTTATTTTTAATTTAAAACTATCTCATTTGAACGAAAGAATTATCGAGCTCATAGACATCGCTCCAAAAGACTTTTGGGGCGCTCAAGACACTCATCTTGAAATCATTAAAAAGTACTACCCAAAGCTTAAAATAGTAGCGAGAGGTACCACTTTGAAAGCATTTGGCGAAAAAGAAGTTTTGGATGAATTCGAAAAAAGGTTTCAGAGGCTTATGCTTCATTTTACCCGATACAACAACATTGACGATAATGTAATCGAACGCGTAATCATGAGTGATGGTCAGGATGAAAAAAAAGCATACGATCATGACAAAATACTAGTTCATGGTGTTGGCGGTAAAATTATTAAAGCCATGACGCCTAACCAGCAATTACTGGTAGATACCATCAAAAAAAATGACATGGTATTTGCGGTAGGACCTGCCGGAACCGGAAAGACTTACACAGGTGTTGCAATGGCGGTAAAAGCACTTAAAGACAAAGAAGTAAAAAGGATCATATTGACCCGACCAGCGGTAGAAGCAGGTGAAAATCTGGGTTTTTTACCTGGCGATATGAAGGAAAAACTGGATCCTTATATGCAGCCTCTTTACGATGCTTTACGAGATATGCTTCCCAATGAAAAGCTCGAAGATTACATTTTAAAAGGAATTATTCAGATTGCGCCTTTGGCTTTTATGCGCGGACGTACGCTTGATAATGCCTTTGTAATTCTGGATGAGGCCCAAAACACCACGCATTCGCAAATGAAAATGTTTTTGACCCGTATGGGAAAAAACGCCAAATTTATGATAACAGGTGATCCCGGACAGGTCGATTTGCCACGCAGAACCATTTCAGGTCTGAAAGAAGCTATTCTGGTTTTAAAAGACGTTGACGGAATTGGAATTATTTATCTCGACGATAAAGATATTGTACGTCACAGATTAGTCAAAAAGGTAATTGACGCTTACAAACAAATAGAAAATCACGATTAATTTTTTTATAAAATGTCAAATGTAAATCGTGAAATGTGTTTTGACATTTATTAATATTCGTTTTATGCCTATCTTTGAGTAGAGAGGTGTAAAACGAATATTTTTTTTGATGAATAAAGTAAGCTGTATATGTGAAATTAAAATATTGATTTTCGTATCATTTTTTTGTTTGATTTCATGTAATAAAAAAGAAATTCAGAAAAATGAGTTTTATGAAAAATTAGCGATGCAGAAAAAAGAGATTTTGCTGGAGGGTATCGGAAAAAAATATTTTGAAAAGAATTGTTTAGGTTGTCACGCAAACAAAGGAGCAAAGGATAATTTTTTAGAATATTCTATTAAAAATCAAAAGTATAGAGTTGATTTTTTTAGAGATTATATTACAAAACAAGACAGTTTGTTAAGGAATGGCAATAAAGATGCTTTAGCAATTAAAGAGTGGTCGAATTACAACTCCTATTTTCATAGCTTTGTTTTTAATAAAAGTGAAGCTGAGGCAATATTTTATTATTTGAAAAAGTAAATAGATTAAATTGTAAAATGAAACAACTGGATGATTTCTACCTAAAACAAGAAGAACCCATAAAAGGGATATTTCTTGCTGTAAAAGAAATTATTCTCAAACAAGATCCTGACATTACCAACGTTTTAAAATATGGAATGCCTTTTTTTTGTTATAAAGGAAAAATGTTTTGTTATTTATGGACGCACAAAAAATACAAACAGCCTTATATCGGAATTGTAGAAGGGAAACATTTTGAAGAACCATTTTTGCTTCAGGAAGCCCGATCCAGAATGAAAATTATGCTCCTCGATGCTAAGGAAGATTTACCCATAGAAAGAATTGAGAAGATTCTGGAACAAGCTTTAAATTTATACAAAAACGGAATTATTAAAGTTTAAATGTTTAAAATGCAGTATTTAACGAAATAGTTAAATATATAATAAACTTGTCGTATTTGGTGCTTTCAGAGCCGGAAATCTTTGCTCTTCTGCATACAAAGCAGTATTTTTGCAACTGATAAATACCTGAATTTTAATATGACAAAGCTTAAAAATATAAAAGTTGTAGTAAGTGACTTAGACGGAACTTTACTCAACCCTCAACATCGAATATCAGATTATACCAAATCAATTTTTCAGGAACTACACAATCAAAATTATCTTATCGTAGTAGCTACAGGTCGTCATCATCTCGATGCGATGGCTATTGTTGCAACGCTTGAAGTTCCGGTTTATCTTGTAAGTTCAAATGGAGCAAGGATTCATTCCCCTGAAAAAGAAGAACTTTTTGCGTTCGATTTAAAAAGCGACGTGGTAAAAGCAGCTTTAAATGTGGATATTGACCCGGAAATCACAGTAGTTTTGTTCAAAGAAAATGTTTGGCAAACCAATAGGGTAAATGAAAAACTAAATGCTTTTCAAGCCGAATTAAAATACCGTCCGGAATTAGTGGATTATAAGACGCTGGAAGATTTTGGAGCCATTAAAATATTCTTTTCTCATGAGAATCATGAAAAACTAGTAGCCTTAAAAGATGCCGTTTTAGCAAATTCTTCAAGTGATTTACACCATGCTTTTAGTTTGCCGACTTGTTTGGAATTCATGGATAAATCAGTTGATAAAGCGGTTTCAATTCAGCGTGTTTTAGAAAAAGAAGGGTTTTCTTTGGAAGAAGCCGTTTCCTTTGGTGATGGGTTTAACGATGTACAAATGTTATCAGCAACCGGAAAAGGTTTAATTATGGGAAATGCTCCGGCTTTGTTAAAAGAAACGTTACCAGAACTGGAAGTAATTAAAACCAATGCCGAAGACGGAGTTGCAAAATATATAGCCTCAAAGATTCTGAATAAAGAATTGGCTGTTAGTTAATTTTTTAATCATTTTTCTTAGTTGTTAATTTTGAACATTTTCAGGACTTAGCAATTCTTTACAATAGATAGAGTACAGGAAGTTTATGCCTTTATGGTATCATAAAATTTGCGAATCCCCGAAGTGATCTTCGGGGATTTTTTTTGAGAATGATAAGTGATTGAATGCGTGAAGTTGTAAAAACATTTTTTTAATAATTTTCAAAGTGTATTTTTGTTTTATCAAAAAACTATACCATGACAAAAAACATTTTTATCCTTGCCTTTTTTACGCTTGCGATTTCGGGCAATAGCCAAACTTTGAAATTGGAAGAAATAATGAAAGGCGAATCTTTTATTGGAAATCAACCTACCTACGGCCGCTGGTCTTTGGATGGAAAAAAAGTATATTTTGAATGGAATCCAACCAATGATTTAGGCGCAAATACGTATTCCTGGCAAAAAGGAGCAGTAAAGCCTGTTTTGGTGGAACCTAAAGAAGCTGCTTTTTCGAAACTGGATTTTAAAAGAAAACCAACTTCAGATGTAGTGTATTATAGCGATAAAGGAGGTTTGTATTCGTATTCAATCAGTACCAAAACAGTTAAAAAAATTCTTCAGCAAAGTACTCCGGTTTCTAATGTAGAACTTGGTAGTGCAGAAGGGATGGTATTTTTCGAGCAAAACGACAACATTTTTAAATACAATGCAAAAGAGGGAACCGTTTTGCAAATAACAAACTTTACTAAAGGAGTAAAAAAGGAGAAAACTCCCGAAAAAGATTCCTTTTTAAAGACACAACAAAAAGAATTATTTCAGTTTATCAGGGATGCAGCAGCCAAAAAACAGTGGAATCTTGCCAAAAGCAAAGCCGTTAAATCTGATTTTGCTAAAGAATATTATTATGGTAAAGATAACTTTTACAATTTAAAAGCCAATCCAAACGGAAATTTTGCCACTTTTAGTTTAGCTGAAGAATCAGATAATAAAAAAGAAAAAATGGAGGTTTTTATAACGGATGATGGTTATAATCAAACGCCTAATACAAAAGAGAAGGTTTCAACGGCAAATCTTGTCAAAACGAAATTCGGAATTTACTCTGTTGCTAAAGACAGTGTGTATTTTGTGAATTTCTCGACTTTAAGTCATATTCAGGATAATCCGAAGTATTATGAAGCTTACGATAATTTAAAAAATAAAGCAAAGGAAGACCGATTGATTACTGCTCAGGCTCCTGTGTATAACGAAAACGGTTCTTTGGCAATTGTTGAACTTAGAAGCCAGGACAACAAAGACAGATGGCTGGTAAGTTTGAATGCTGAGAACGGATCGTTTAAAGAAATTGAGCATCAGCATGATGATGCGTGGATTGCTGGTCCCGGAATTCCATCTTATTCATTCGATTCGGGAGTTCTTGGCTTTTTAGCAGATAATGAAACCATTTATTTTCAGTCAGAAGTTACAGGGTACTCCCATTTGTATACCTATAATTTAAAAACAGGTAAGAAGTCACAATTAACCAGTGGAAATTGGGAAGTTCGTGATGTGACCCTGTCTAACGATAAAAAGACATTTTATTTAACGACCAACACTACACATCCGGGAAACAGAAACTTTTATAAATTACCTGCTGCCGGCGGTACTTTGGAATCTATTTTAACCAAAGACGGTGCACATGAAGTAGTCATTTCTCCTGATGAAAAATTACTTTTGGTGCGTTACTCGTATAAAAATATTCCTTGGGATTTCTATGTCGCCGACAATAAAAAGAATACTACTTTAAAACAAATTTCATCTTCTGTTTCTGAAAGTTTCAAAGATTACAAATGGAGAGAACCTGAGGTAATTACTTTCAAAGCACAGGATGGAACTCCTGTAAATGCAAGATTGTATACACCAAAAACGGAAAATGCCAACAAAGCGGCAATTATTTTTGTTCACGGTGCGGGTTATCTGCAAAATGCACACAATTATTGGAGCAACTATTACAGAGAATATATGTTTCATAATTTACTGACTGATTTAGGATACACGGTTTTAGACATAGATTATAGAGGAAGTGATGGTTACGGACGCGATTTCAGAACCGGAATTTACCGTTTTATGGGAGGAAAAGATTTGTCAGATCATCTTGATGGTAAAAAATATTTAGTAGAAAAATACGGAATTGATGCCAGCAGAGTTGGTATTTATGGTGGATCATACGGTGGTTTTATTACTTTAATGGGAATGTTAACCACTCCTGGTGAATTTGCTTCGGGTGCTGCTTTACGTTCTGTTACAGATTGGGCGCATTACAATCACGGATATACCGGAAACATTTTAAACTTTCCTGAAACAGATCCGGAGGCCTACAAAAAAAGTTCTCCTATTTATTACGCTGATAATTTAAAAGGAAATCTGGTAATGTTACACGGAATGGTAGATGATAATGTAGAATATAAAGACATTGTTCGCCTGTCACAACGTTTTATCGAACTTCAGAAAAAGAACTGGAGTCTGGCTTCATTTCCTGTTGAAGCACACGGATTTAAAGAAACCTATTCCTGGATTGACGAATACAGCAGAATCCTGAATTTGTTTAATTCGACTTTACTGAAAAAGTAGTTTTTAGTCGTAGTCTCAGTCGCAGTTTGTAAACTGTAAACTGCGACTGAGACTACGACTATCCTTAGAAAAACGAACAATTAGAAATTGACATTTAAAATTTTGGATAAAGTGATTTACAAAATAGATAATAGGGAGCATAAAGCATTAATGAGTGTTTGGGAATCTTCGGTAAAGGCTACACACGATTTTTTAAAGAATGAAGATTTTGAATTTTATAAGAAGTTGATTCCAGGCTTTTTTGAGCACGTAACATTGCATGGTGTAAAAAATGAGGCAGAGAAAATTATTGGTTTTATGGGCACTAAAAATGAAAATTTAGAAATGTTGTTTGTCTCGGCAAATGAAATTGGAACAGGCATCGGAAAAGCTCTTTTGCTGTATGCAATTCAAAATTTAAAGGTGACAAAAGTGGATGTTAATAAAGATAATGCACAAGCTCTGGAGTTCTATAAACATTTTGGCTTTGAAGTACAATCTATTTCTGATTTAGATGGTTGCGGAAAACCATATCCTATTTTACATATGGAATTAACAAATGCGGAAAGTAATAAGAGTAGCAGTTTACAAACTGGTAACTGCAATTGAGACCGCGACTAAAAAAAAAGAATCTGAATAGGTTCTTTTTTTCTTTTAATTAGTTTTAAATTTGCATTCATAAAAAACAACACAACACTAGAATAATGAGTAATACAATTACAACTACAAACTTTAATTTCCCAGATCAGAAATCGGTTTACCGCGGAAAAGTAAGAGAGGTTTACAATATCAATGACAATCTTTTAGTAATGGTTGCAACCGACAGACTTTCGGCTTTTGATGTGGTTTTACCAAAGGGAATTCCGTACAAAGGACAAATTCTGAATCAGATTGCAACAAAATTTATGGAGTTAACGCAGGATATTGTACCAAATTGGTTGATTGCAACTCCGGATCCTAATGTAGCTGTGGGACATTTATGTGAGCCTTTTAAAGTAGAAATGGTGATTCGTGGTTATGTTTCAGGACATGCTGCACGTGAATATGCTGCCGGAAGAAGACAAATCTGCGGCGTTACAATGGCAGAAGGTTTAAAAGAGAACGATAAATTTCCGGAACCTATTATTACACCAACTACAAAAGCTGATAATGGCTCTCACGATGAAGATATTTCGCGTGAAGACATTTTATCAAAGGGAATTGTTTCTGAAGAAGATTACCTTGTTTTAGAAAAATACACCCGTGCTTTGTTTCAAAGAGGAACTGAAATAGCAGCAAGCCGTGGCTTAATTTTGGTAGATACTAAATATGAGTTTGGAAAAACGAAAGATGGTGTTATTGTTTTAATTGATGAAATACATACACCTGATTCTTCGCGTTATTTCTATGCTGACGGATATCAGGAAAGACAGGAAAAAGGAGAGGAACAAAAACAATTGTCAAAAGAGTTTGTGCGTCGCTGGTTAATCGAAAATGGATTTCAGGGTCAGGAAGGACAACAAATTCCGGATATGACAGACGAATATATCCAGTCAGTTTCGGAGCGATATATCGAATTGTACGAAAATATTTTGGGAGAAAAGTTTGTAAAAGCTGATATCGATAATATTGACCAACGTATCGATAAAAATGTATTAGAGTATCTTTCAGGAAAATAATAATTTTTATACCTACCATATTACTAAACCCGACAAGTTTTTAAAAGTTGTCGGGTTTGTTATATAAAATGGGTTCTATCAATTTTATTCTTCCATTTTGGCTTTTAAATTTTCAAGACCTTTTTGCAGGTCATTACCAATCATTTGGTCCATTTTCATCATAGGAAGCATAATATTCATAGGGTAAGGAATGACACCACTGATTCCCCATTTTACTTTGGTTTGATTTCCAGGTGCGGTCTCTGTCGACATAAAACCGATCGCTGTGTCGTCCATTGGTTTTTTGAAACGTAAAGCAAAGTCAATGCGTTTTCCTTCCGTAATCTTTGTGATTTCCTGTTCGCCCTTTCCAACTTCTTTTACTTCGCTTTCCCAGGCCGAGATTGAACCAACATTTCCATCAGTTCCTTTATAGGTTGCTTTCATTTTGGGATCAAGGTTAGCCCAAACGCTAAATTCATTTTGATTTTTAAGAGATCTCACATAATTAAAAACGCTGTCAACTGGTTTGTTGATGGTAATCTCTCTTTCTATAGCATAATTTTTAGGCATAAAATAAGCTGTAATCAGGACGATAGCTACAATAAGAATTAGAATGATTAGAATTCTTTTTAGGATTTTCATAGTTTGTGGTTTTAGGTTGTTCTTTTTTTTCGTTCGGCTGGTTAATGTATAACTCCTTTATTTATAAGGCTTTTTGTTTTGTAAAGTTATTAAAGTTACGGTTCGTATTTGCAACGTGGAAAAAAAAATAAGATTTTATATATTTTTTTACTGTAAACTGTAACATATTGGGGTTACAAGCGTCTATTAAGAAAGCTGGTAGTTAACATTCAAATTACTTTAAATCGCTTTTATTAATTGAATGTTAAGAATTAGTTAAAACATGGTACTTTGTTATGCATAATACATAAAATAGAATTACATTTACATAGAATTTAAAAATCATCAATCAATCAACAATTAACAATCAATCATTATGAAAAATTCAATCATTTATCTAGGAGTTGCTTTAGTAGCATTTGCAAATGTAGCAATGGCATCAAATCAAACATCAATTGTGAAACCACAATTGGAAATCGTAAATAGTTTTTCAACACCATTAAATGTGGCTGTTGGTAAAGGAGATTTAGATTTCGTTAAAAAATTATTAGAATATGGAGCTGACGTAAACGAAATGTCAGAAGGTTTATCACCTTTAATGATCGCTGCCCGTTATAACAAAGTGGATATTATGAGAGTATTATTAGCAAAAGGAGCTGATGCTTCTGCTAGAAATGAAAAAGGTTTTACCGCTTTGAAATATGCACAATTATCAAACGCAACAGAAGCAATAGACATTTTGAAAGATTTAAAATAAAAGTTTAAATCGAGTTTTTGAATTAGTATATGAAACGACCTTCCTTGAGCAGAAGGTCGTTTTTCATTTTATATGGGTGCTGTCTTTTTTGTACTATTATTTCACAAAGCCATACAGAAAATACACAGAGAATCACAAAGTTTTAAAATGATATTAAAGAATACAGGAGAGTTTATTTTTCTTAAATTATAAAAAAAGCACCATTATTTTCTAATGGTGCTTTTTCGTTAAAACGAAATCAAATTAATTTAACCAAATTAATATATCTTAAAACTCTTTATTCAATTGGAACGTGTTTTTTACGGTTGAATACCCAAAAAATGATTGGGAAAACCAAGAGGGTTAAAATCGTTGCAGTAATTAAACCTCCAATGATAACAATTGCCAATGGTTTTTGTGATTCAGAGCCAATTCCTGTAGAAATAGCCGCCGGCATTAAACCTATCGAAGCCATTAAAGCAGTCATAACCACAGCTCTTGTTCGGGCTTTTACTCCCATAAAAATAGATTCTTCGAGTGAGAATTTTGCCTTTAGATTATGATGAAACTCAGAGATCAGAATCACACCGTTTTGAATACATATTCCAAGTAATGCGATGAAACCAACACCTGCCGAGATTCCAAAATTCATTCGGGTTAGATGCAGGGCAATAATTCCTCCAATAATGGCAAAAGGAACATTGGCTAAAACCAAAAGAGAATCTTTAATGTTTCCAAATAATATAAACAACAGTACAAAAATTCCAATTAAACTAATAGGTACAACCTGAGCCAATCGGGCACTGGCACGAACTTGATTTTCAAACTCTCCTGTCCAACCAACGGTATAGCCAGTTGGAAGTTTCATTTTAGCTACTTTTGCCTGTGCTTCTGCAATAGTACTTCCTAAGTCACGATCACGTACAGAGAATTTTACTCCAATAAAACGTTTGGTGTTATCCCTGTAGATAAAGGCTGGACCAGTTATAGTTTTTAAATCGGAAATCTCTTTTAACGGAATTTTTATTCCGCTGATAGTTGGAACTTTAAGTTCTGCTATATCATTTTCATCTTTACGATATTCTTTCGAAAAGCGGACTCTTACATCAAATTTTTTGTCGTCTTCATATTTTTGAGTGGCTGTTTTTCCTCCAAAAGCCAGTTCCAAAACAGCTTGTGCATCACTTAATGTTACGCCGTAAGCAGCCATTTTATCTCTGTCGAGGACAACACTTATCTCAGGCTGTCCAACGTTTCTAAGTATTCCGGCATCTTTTATACCTGGAATATTTTTTATTTGTGCCAAAACTTCATTGGATAATTCGTCCAGTTTATCAAGGTCATCACCATAGATTTTTACTGCATTTGAGGCTTTAAAACCAGCAACAGATTCAGCTACGTTATCAATTACAGGCTGAGAATAATTATAAGTTATTCCCTGATGAACTCTTAGTTTTTCGTCCATTTCGTTAATTAATTCATCCATTGTAATTTTTCGTTTCCATTCCGATTTTGGTTTTAAATCCACTTGGAGCTGTATAAATCCAAAACCATTGGGATCTGTTCCGTCGTTACTTCTTCCGGTTTGTGATAAAACATTTTTGACTTCAGGAAAACTTTCAAGATCTTTTCTAATTATGGCGGCAGTTTTGACACTTTCAGGCAATGAGGTACTCATTGGTAATTCGGCTGTTACCCATAAGGCTCCTTCATTTAACTGCGGTAAAAATTCTGTACCTAAAAATGTAGCCGAGAAGAAAACTGCGACTAATAGTGCTATGGAACCAATTAATGCTTTTACTTTATGTTTAAAAGTCCATGCAAAACTTTTACCTACAATTCGATCCCAGAAATTGACAAACGGATTGTTTTTTTCCTTTACATTTTTGTTCAATAAAATATGCGATAGAACAGGTACCAGTGTCAGAGTGAAAAGTAAGGCTCCCATTAAAGCAAAACCAAGAGTGTAGGCCAGAGGAGAGAACATTTTTCCTTCTACTTTCTGAAAGGAGAATATGGGTAGTAAGGCTGTAATGATAATTAACTTAGAAAAGAATATAGCTTTACCCATTTCTGCTCCCGTTTTTTTGATCAGACTTCCTTTTGCAATTTTATTGTAGGCAGTCATTCCTAATTGATGCGCCCGATGATCTAGCACTACAAATAATCCTTCAACCATTACAACAGCACCATCGATGATAATCCCGAAATCGACTGCACCTAAACTTAGTAGGTTGGCACTCATTCCCATCATTTTTAGACATAAGAAGGCAAATAATAGTGATAACGGAATTACAATTGAAACCGTAAAGGTAGTCCTCCAGTCGGCCATGAAAAGGAATACCACGCAAGTAACCAGTATAATTCCTTCGAATAAATTATGCATTACGGTTTCGGTCGTGAAATTCATTAAATTATCACGATCGTAAAAGGTTACCAGTTTGATGTCTTTTGGAAGAACATTGTCGTTCAGATCTTTTATTTTGGCTTTTATTAAGGCTAATGTCTCTTGAGGATTTTCACCTTTTCGCATTACAATAATACCTTCTACAACATCATCATTTTTAGCCAAACCGGTTTGTCCGACTCTTGGCATCGCACTTTCGTATACGGTTGCTAAATTTTTGACTAAGATTGGATTTCCGTTTGCATCGTCTACAATAATATTTTCGATATCCTGGATTGATTTTAGAAGTCCAACTCCGCGAACGACAAAGGCCTGACCATTTTTTTCAATGATATCTCCACCAACATTTAGATTTCCTCCGTTTACAGCATTGTAAACCTGAAGCGGTGTAATGTTGTATTTGGCTAGTTTTATAGGATCAACACCAACTTCATAGGTTTTAGTTTGTCCACCAAAAACATTTAAATCAGCAACACCGGGAACAGAGCGCAATTGTTTATCAATAACCCAGTTTTGATACGTTAGTAATTCCCTACTGTCTCTGCTGTCACTTTTTACAATATATCTGAAAATTTCGCCCGTTGGTCCATAAGGAGGCTGAACATCCGGTTCTACATCATCTGGAAGAGAAACATTCTTTAGTAGATTATTGACCTGAAGACGAGCAAAAGTATCATCAACACCATCGTCAAAGATAATTTTGATGACCGATAAACCAAACATTGTGATACTGCGAACACTGGTTTTCTTTTGTACCGAGTTCATGGAGATCTCAATAGGCGAGGTGACAAAACGTTCTACTTCTTCAGCACTTTTTCCATTCCACTGTGTAATGATAATAATTTGAGTATTGGTTACATCCGGAAAAGCATCGATGGGCATGTTCTTGAAAGAAATGAATCCTGCAACGGCCAATATTCCCACCCAGAAAAAGGTAAATGCCTTGTTTTTCAGGGAAAAAGCTATAATGTTTCTTATGAATTTGTTCATTTTAAAAAGTATTTTTAATGATGAATTTTTGTTTTTGATGCTGCTGTGCGGAGCATTCTTTATAATCTGTATTTTCTAATTAGAATTCTGTATGAAAACGTAAGGCAAAAAACTGAACGGGGCCTCTGTCTTTATTATAGGCAGGATTCATGGCAAACTGGTAGTCCGGCGAAAGTGTAATACGAGTATTAGGAACTAAAAACGAATAGTACACCTCTACAATTTGCTCGACACCATAATTCAGTGCACCGTCACCAATCATAAAACCATTTCCCCCAAGCTTTTGATATTGTTTGTGTGGATTCGATAATCCGTTGGCAACTATGGCAATACCTGCAAAATCATTGGTTCGGTTCCACATTTTTCCTTTTAGGTTTATTCCTAACTGTGCTGACCGGTCAATTTCAGTAAAAGCCCAGGTTTCATTTTTACCGTCGTTATAACTTATTCTGGTAAACAATCCCCAATTATCTCCGTGTGTATAATCCATGTTAAAACCTATGCCATATTTAGTACGCCCATTTTGTCTTGTACTATTTATATCCGGAAATGTGATAAAGTTTGAATTGGCCTCATCGTAATTTCCCATTCCTGCTATATTTCGAAAGCCTAGTAACTTGATGTTGGCTATATCCTTATTTTTAAAGATTATCTGCTTTTCAATTTCTACGTTGACGGCGTTAGAATCTTTAAAAGTGAATTCTACATTAGGCCCGTTAGCATAAGTAGGCAAAGCTGACAATGAAGCTCTTACCTGCCAGGAATCAAATTGATAATTTACATATAATCCATCTGTATATCCTCGGGTGTTTGCGGCATAATCCCACGCTCCATGTGTCATTAGTGCCCAGTTTAGAAATTGTGTTCTGGGATCGTGCGAGTATGGACTACTATCAAAATAGTCAGATAGTCCAAATTTTCCAAAAACAAGCTGTAATGATCTATTGTTTTTAAACTGAAACTTTTGTTCCAAAAGCATTCTGGCAACATAAACTACTGGCTTGGTATCTCCAATTCTAAAAGTTTCTCCGTTAGGAAAACCACCCAATCCTCGGGCCTGAGATAAACCTTCACCTCCGGACATTTCGGGATTAAAAGTTATTGTGGCTCCTTTCCAAAGTGGAACATCGAGATATAAGGTTGATGTTAATGACAAAGCGCCTTCGGCTTCGGGAGACATACTGTTGGTCCCGGAATAATTAGCATGAAAAGCCGGATGGTATTGATAGATAGACGTCATTTGAAATCCCAGACTATATTTTCGTATCGAATCAGTTTCTTGCGAAAAGGATAGCGTGGAAATAAATAACGTGGCAAAACCCAATATTTTTACAGACTTTTCCATCTCATTATTCGTTTAAGGCACGATAGATAAATAATTGATTATTGGTAATTACTTTTTCACTTTCTTTCAGACCTTTCGAAATATAGGTTACATCGCCTACGACTCTGTAAATGTCTACTTGTCTTGTCTCAATGTTATGACGATCTTTAAAAATCATAACAAAGTTTTTACTTTTATCAAAAACAATCGCTTTACTGGGTACGGCTATCATAGACTCACCTTCGCTATACGACAACTTAATATTCGCATTCATATCAGGTTTCAGCATATAACCGGGATTTTCCAATTTTATACGTGCCTGCATTGCTTTTGTTTCAGGGTCAATAACATTGAAAATTTTATCTACTTTTCCTTTAAAAACTTTATCAGGATAACTTAGTGTAGTGACGTCGGCATCTATACCAAGTTTTACTTTATTAATATCAATTTCATTAATATTTGCCAATGCCCAGACTTCGCTGATTTCTGCAATATCAAAGATGTTTTCAGAACGGTCATTTCGCAAAAGCATATCCTGATTGATACTTTTTTGAATGATAAAACCACTAATTGGCGCAGTTACTTCATAAATAGAACCTGCTTTTATGTTGTAAATTTTATAGGTTTCCTGAACTTTACTCAATTGCGATTGTGCCTTATTGACCTCTGATTTTGCCTGAAGGACATCGCTTTCGGAATTTAATTTTCCGTCAAATAATTCCTGAGCTACTTTTAAATGATTTTTAGCGACCAGTAAATCATTTTTGGCATCTATAGACTGCTTTTCAAAATCAGCAATATCCGTACTTTTTATGGTCGCCAGAACTTGTCCTTTACGGACATAATCCCCAAGTTCGACATTTACTTTAATTACGTTTCCGCCAACAAGAGGGTAAACATCAATCATTTTGTTATTATCGGCAGTAATTTTTCCGTAAAAACTTAATACATTTTTTACCGGTTGTGTTTGTGCCTCTGCTGTAGTAGTCGTTTTTAACATAGAGTCACTTAAAGCAAAAGAGGTATTCGTATTCGGATTTTCAACTTCTTTTTTGCAGCTTGTGAGGGATAAACTCACGAGAGCAATTCCTATTAGTAGTTTATATTTCATTTTATTTAGTTTTAGAATAAGTCTTTGTTGATGGTACTATTTAATTCTTCGCCTGAAAGGATAACTTTTTTCTTTAGTTCATTTACCTGAATTGAAGCCTGATTGTAACTTTCCATAAAATCAGTAAATTCTAATAAGCTGATATTTCTTTTCTGGAAGTTGGTCAGGATCCCATTATAAACCGCCTCAAAGTCTGAATTAACAGTTGGTTTTATCACTACATAGTTTTTACGGGATTCTTCCCATTTGTTCCATGCCGATGTAATTTCGGTTTGCAATTGCAGGTCAAAATTTTGCTTCTCAATTTTTGATTGTTCTAAAATTGTTTTCGCATATTTAATATTTCCTTTGTTTTTATTCCAAAGAGGTAATGGAATTCCAAGAGTCAGATTTGCTTCTCTGTTAAAAGCTCCGCTACGCTGATCGTAAGTGGCTCCCACAGTAATATCAGGGACAGAAAGGGCTTTTTGCCATTTTACATTTATTTCATTGGCTTCAATATCCTTTTGTTTGGCTAAATAATCAGGACGATTCGCAATCGCTTCGTCCTGAAAGGTCTTAAGATCAAAAGGAATTGTTTTGGTATACTTATTAAATTCTTCTTTAGAGACTTCCGGAATCACATTTTCGGCTGAATTTAAAAGCAATTTTAAATTGGCCTGTTCTTCAATGTTTTCATTGACTACTTCCATACGCTCATTTTTAAAATTCAAATACAGCGATTGCAAACGAACAAGATCTCTTAGAGGAATATTGCCTTTTTGTACTTGTACTGTGTAAGAGCTTATCAGATCTTCAATATGTGCAAGCTGATTGTCAGTAGTTTCAAGACTTTTTTTGTTGTAGTATACAGTGAAGAAGCTCTTTCTTAATTGTAGTTTTAAAGTTCTTAGCAAATCATTAAACTGTAATTCGGCCAATTGTTCGTTAGTTTGGGCCAGCTTGATTTCGTTGCGTTTTTTTCCACCTAAGTAGATTAACTGTTCAATACCGAATGCTTTTTGCCCTTGCTTTCCAATATCAAAGTACTGATTTCTTTCGGGGTTGTAGGCATTTAATTCTGCCGTTAGTGAAGGATTATCCCAAATACGGGCCTGAATGGTTAGCGCTTTAGAAGCATCGATATTATATTGTGATGCCAACAAAAAGAGGTTGTTTTTAAGAAATTGGCTTTCACAGTCCTGAAGGGTGACCGTTTTTTGAGCCAAAACTACCGGACCGAAAAGTACAAGTAGGAATGCACAGAGTTTTCTCATTGTATCATTTTTAATTTATACAAATATGCTATCACCAGACTTTAAGATACCTTAAAATCTACCTTAAAAATAGCTTAAAATAAATTACAAATGAAAAAATAACTGAAATAAATTCGTGTTAATATCTGGAACACTGTAGGTTATAGATGCGTTATGAAGTGTTAGGATACGTTGAACAATACGTAACCCAAGGCCAAAACCCGAAGTTCCTTTCGAATTTTTGCCACGCATAAAAGGCTGAAAAAGATTTTGTTGTTCTTCCTCATTTAAAGTTGCTCCTGTGTTTGAAATGGAGATAATTAACTGATCATCCTCAGTACTGATGATTACTTTTGCCTGTTGATTATCAGAGTAAACACAGGCATTTTTTAGAATATTGGTTATGGCAATTTCCAGTAAATTTTTATTGCCATTAACCTCTAAAGTAGTATCCAGATTATTGTTTTCTTCTATTTCAAATAAAATTAGAAATTCAGGATAGCTTTTATTCAGATTTTCGATGGCCGAAAACAAAATTTCGTCCATACGATGAATTTCCTTGTTTTCGTTTTTCTTATTGTCAATTTTAGACAGAATTAATAGTGAGTTAATCAATTCGGTCAGTTGATTGATATCCGACAAAATGGTTTTTAAAAAACTTTTGCCTTTATCAGATGTTGCGGGATCGGCAATAGTGTTCTCAATTTGCGAAGTAATTCTGGATAGGGGAGTTCTTAGTTCATGAGAGGCATTGGCAGTAAATTCTTTTTGTTTTTGGTAGGAAACTTCAATTCGGTCCATCATGAAATTAAACTCATTGGCGATCAGATCAATTTCGTTTTTATTGCTTTTAGAAGCAACGCGAGTATCAAGATTGTTCTCGTTTATATTTTTTATTTTTTGATGAAAGATACTCAGTGGGCTCATGGCTTTTTTGACCATAAAAGAGGTTAGAACCCAGCAAATACAAGTAAAAAAGATATATGAAATCACTAAGGTATAGCGCAGAAAAAGTAATTTTCGTTTACCATAATCATCTGTGGCAGATATTAAAGCATAAAAATCCCTGTCTTTGGTATCATAAAAAACACCATATACTTCGTAATCACCCTGTTGTTTAAAAAAAGTTTTATGCTTTTTGAGGTATTTTAAATCATCAACTGACCAGTTAATTTTAGCATCGTCAATACTGCTATAGATCAGTTTAAAATTAGAATCAAAGACCAGTGTTTTCTCATCATACAATTGGTTAATAGAATTCTGATCGATCATTTTTAATAGCTGATCGTCAACTTCTTTAACGTTGACCAAAAGCTTGATATTCGAAAGTGCCTTAATTTCCAATCGATCTCGAAATTCTTCTTTCCTAAAATTAGAATACAAAACAAATATCAATGTAGAAGCCAATCCAAAAAGGATTGTAAATAATAAGCTTACTAAAAGTGATATTCGATTTTTTAAAGTCATTCGTGATCGCTCAAATAATATCCGTACCCGACTTTGGTCCGAATCAGTTTAATGTCGTGGTCCTTGTCGATTTTTTTCCTTAGAAAATTAATGTAAACTTCAATGGTATTCTGATTGGTTTCGATGTGATAATCCCAAAGTTTTTCTGCAATGAATTGTTTTGACAGAACTTTGCCTTTTGCATGAGCCAGAATCAAAATAAGTTTGAATTCTTTAGGAGTCAGTTTGATTTCTTCATTTGAACGAAATATTTTCATATCACTTTCCAGAATCTCCAAATCGGCAATAACTATTTTTGTTTCTACCTGTTGCGGAATTTCTTTTCGTCGTAAAAGTGAGGAGCTTCGGGCATAGAGTTCTTCGAAATGAAATGGTTTAACCAGATAATCATCAGCACCGCTATCAAAAGAAGCCAGTTTATCCTCAATTTCGCTAAAAGCAGTAAGCATAATAATGGGAGTCTTTTTATCGACTTCCCGAATACCTTTGCAAACTTCAATACCATTAATGCCAGGAACATTAATGTCCAGAATGATTAAATCATATTCATAGGGAAAATATTTCTTTAGCAATAATGCCCCATCGTAATAAGGAAAACACTCAAACTCCTTTGAAGTAAAGAATGCAGATATTTCTTTAGATAAAGTAAAATCATCTTCGAGTAGTAGTATTTTCATAATATTCTATATTGAGTGATTAATTCTTAGTAATTAGTCTTTACCTAATCATATAAGAGCCAATTACTAAGAACTAATCACTAAGAACTAAATTAATTAAAATAAGAAAAAGTCTCGTTATTTTCAATCTTGAGTAATGACTCATAAATCAACTGAATCACATTTTCAACGTCTTCTCTCTGTACCATTTCTACAGTAGTATGCATATAACGCAAAGGTAGGGAAATCAGTGCTGAAGCTACGCCGCCATTACTATAAGCAAAAGCATCGGTATCAGTTCCTGTAGCGCGTGAAGTTGCATGACGCTGAAACGGTATTTTCTTTTCTTCTGCGGTATCTACAATAAGATCACGCAGTTTATTTTGCACTGCCGGTGCATAGGCAATAACTGGTCCTTTCCCCATTTTTAGGTCTCCTTCTACTTTTTTATCGATCATCGGAGTAGTAGTATCATGGCAAACATCAGTTACAATAGCAACATTAGGTTTAATCGTTTGAGCGATCATTTCGGCTCCGCGAAGCCCAATTTCTTCCTGAACGGAGTTTACAATATACAAACCAAAAGGAAGTGTTTTTTTATTTTCTTTTAATAAACGGGCTACTTCGGCAATCATAAAACCACCCATTCTGTTATCGATAGCACGACATACAAATTTATTTTCGTTCAAAATCATAAATTCGTCCGGATAAGTAATCACGCAGCCTACATGCACTCCCATTGCTTCGACCTGTTCTTTAGTTTCGCAGCCTAAATCGATAAAAATGTTACTAATTTTTGGTGCTTCTTCCTTATCGCGCAAACGGGTATGAATAGCAGGCCACCCGAAAACACCCTTTACAATTCCTTTTTTAGTATGAATATGTACTCTCTTTGAAGGCGCAATCTGATGATCAGAACCACCATTTCTAATTACGTACAATAAACCATCATCTGTGATATAGTTAACATACCATGAAATTTCATCGGCATGACCTTCAATTACAACTTTAAACGGTGCGTCCGGATTAATAACTCCTACAGCTGTTCCATAAGTATCAGTAATAAAAGTATCTACATAAGGTTTTAAATAATTCATCCAAAGTTTTTGTCCTTCGCTTTCGTAGCCTGTAGGAGAGGCGTTATTGAGGTAGCTTTCCAGGAAAGCAATTGAGGTATCTTTTAAGATCGATTTTGTGCTCATAAAAATATTTTTTTGCTAATTTATAAATTTGGTATCAGAGTTGTATATAAATATATAATTTTACATTTAAATTATGACTCGATGAGATTTACTGCCCCTATTTTATTTTTTATATTGATTTCGTTAACTAGTCAGGCTCAGGTTAAACCTAAAGAGAATGAGCAAATGGGTTACATACTGACTGAACAGGATTCGATTTTGAATGATACGATCGAACTGCCTGAAATTATTATTTCTAAGGAAAAACTGGATCCCGAAATGCAAAAGCAATTCATGATTCTTCAAAACCGTGTTTATAAGGTATATCCCTATGCAAGACTTGCAGCAGACCGGTTGACCGCATTGAATAGCGGAATGGCACGTTTGAAAACCAACCGAGAAAAGAAAAAATATTTTAAGATTGTGGAAGATTATCTTAATAACGAATTTGAAGCAAGACTTAAAAAACTTTCGCGTAAGCAAGGACAGATACTCGTTAAACTCGTTCACAGACAAACCGGAATAACAACTTACGAGTTAATCAGAACTTTAAAAAGTGGTTTCAAAGCCTTTGTGTCAAATACTACGGCCAATTTATTTGACATTAGCTTGAAAACCGAATATAAGCCCTTTGAATCTAATGAGGATTATTTAATTGAAACCATTCTGGTCAGGGCATTTGATTCCGGAAAACTGGTGAATCAAAAAGCTGCTAATCCTGTAAATTATGATGATTTAATGAGTCACTGGGAGACAAAAGTAAAAGAGACAAAAGCAGACAAATAATCAAATTATATTCAAAAATTTTTCAAAAAAGACTTACAAATGATTTTGTAAGTCTTTTTTTATAGATTTTGTTTTTGGATTACAAAGTAAACTATAATCAAAAGAATTTACTTACTTAATTTCTGATTTTTAATTTTTCTCCGAAAGCCTATGAAATAAGAGTTTTTGTTATATAATTTATAGTTAAAAGGTTTTTTACTTTGTTTTTTAACAAATTAATTATGAATATAATTTGTTAATTATAGTTTAATTTGTAGGTTTACTAACTAACAACCACTATGTTAACCAAAACCAATTTAATCTATGAGAATAAAACTACTTACACTATTTGTGTTTTTAGTGACCATTTCCGTATGGTCACAAAAGACATCTGACAGTGATTTTGCAATTTCCATAAACGGAAATAAAATCACAACCACTTCCAATTTTAAACAGCAGTTTAAAGACAAAAAGAGTACAAGTAAACAAAATCTTAAAACAGAGTACACTCTGCTGCAGTTTACGAAAATCCCCTCTTTTGAAGAACAGCAAAAATTAAAAACGCAAGGAATAACTTTATTAAGTTATTTATCGAACAACGCTTATTATGTCGAAATTGCTCCTGAGTTTTATAACAAGAGCAGTGTTTCTGATAATATAAGAGCAGTCGTTGCTGTGGATCCAAAGTATAAACTGGATCAAATGATTGTAGACAATGCTATTCCGGATTATGCTTTAGAAGGTAATAATGGAATTAAAGTTGTTATCAGTTATTTTAAAGGAGTTGATTATAAACGTGTCGAGCAGGATCTGGCAGGTTTGTTTTTGAAAAACAGCAGAAACGACACTACCTTTAATGAAATTTATGTTCAGGCTTCTAAAGAGAAATTAGAAGAAATAGCAAAATTCAATTGGGTACAAAATATCGAATTGGCTGCACCACCGGTTGAAAGTGATAATAAGCCAGGTGTAACTTCACACAAAGCGAATGTTCTGGGGTCTACTATTCCTGGCTTTGGGTACGGGTTAACCGGTAAAGGAGTAAAAGTAGGTGTTTGGGATGGTAATTTGGAACCACATAAAGACCATACCGGAAGAGTGATCAATAGAGAGTATGAATCAAATTCGTCGCATGGAGATCACGTTGCCGGAACTATTGGCGGCGCTGGTTTGCTAGACCCAAAAGCAAGAGGAATGGCTCCGGAAGTACAAATGTACGGATGGAATTTTAATACTCAGTCTAATCTTTTAAGTGTTCAGCAAGAAAGAGTGATAGCGGCGAATCAGGATGGTATTGAGATAACATCAAACTCGTATGGAGTAAATTTAACCTCAGGCTATAACACTCGCAGATACGATAGTGGAGATCGTGGAGATGATAACGTTACAGTAACCTTTCCTTACTTGCTAAACATTTATTCTAACGGAAATGCACAGACAGCTTACCCGGGCGGATTTAATACTTCAACCAAAAATTCAAAAAATGCACTGCATGTGGCAGCTAATAATCCTGATGATTTAATTAGTAGTTATAGTAGTTTTGGGCCAACGATAGACGGTCGTTTGGTGCCTCAGATTGCTGCTGTGGGAACTAATGTGTATTCATTAGATTACAGTAACTCGTATCAAATTATGAGTGGTACTTCTATGGCGACACCTGGAACTACAGGTACAGTTGCTTTGCTTTATGAAAGATACAAGAACATTTACGGTACAAAACCATTAGCTTCTTTAATGAAAGCATTGGTAACAGGTACTTCTAAAGACGCTGGAAATCCTGGACCGGATTATAAATATGGTTTTGGAAATTTAAACGGTCTTAGAGCGATTAGAGCTTTAGACAACAAAATGTTTTATTCTGAGAGCGTATCCAACGGACAGAGCAATGAAAAAGAAATTGTTGTACCAGCTGGATTAGTGACCTTAAAAGTGATGCTTGCCTATACCGATTTGCAGGGAACACCAGGAGCTTCTTCTATTTTGGTAAACGATTTGGATGTTAAAATTATAAAGGACGGTGTAACGACTTTGCCATGGGTTTTAAATCCCACAACGCCAAATGCAAATGCAGTTCGTGGAGTTGATAACTTGAACAATATCGAACAGATAACTTTAGATAATCCTACACCAGGAACTTATAAAATTATAGTTAGTGGTTCAAGAGTGCCTATTGGTACACAGGAATTCTCAGTAGTATACGATTATGTAACTCCGGAGTTAACTTTGACTTATCCGATAGGAGGAGAAAAAATCAATACCGATACTACGGAGTACATTCGTTGGGATTATGAAGGAGAGCCAAAGTCTTTTACACTTGAATATTCTGTTGATGGAGGAATTAACTATCTGTTGATCGCCAAAGACATTCCATCAGCTGCTAGAAATTTTGCGTGGAAAGTTCCTGCCGGAATTGTAGCCAATGCAAAAGTAAGAGTGATTGCAGGTAGTAAAGTAGATACTTCAAGAGAGGTTTTTACTATTATTACCGAGCCTAAAAACCTGGTGATAGCACCTTCAGCATGCGGGATTTCCTCTTATAAAATGGATTGGGATCCTATCGCAGGCGCAAAATATGAAGTTTTAAAAATGAACGGTTATAAGTTTGACGTTGTAGCGACAGTTACTGATCCTACTTATACTTTTGTGGTATCACCTGGAGAAGATAACTGGTTTTCAGTAAGAAGCATAGATATTGCAACAGGACTAGTTTCTGAGAGAGTAAGAGCAGTAAATGTAGAACCTGTTTCTGGTGCTGTTGTTAGCGCGGTAGCACTTCCTTTTAATGAAAATTTTAACTCCAGAAAAGCAACGAATTATGTTTTTTCTAAAGGAACAACTGGTACAGTAAAATACGAATATATTAATGCAAGCTTTGTAGATGGGGCAAAAATGGCCGGATCTGGTGATGTATCTGCTTCTCCGTGGGTAGCAAGTACATCGGTAAATGCTTTCGCTAATAATCCTAACTTTGTAAAGAAAGTGTCTTTCTGTGATATTGATGCCTCAACTTTAGCAGGAAAAGCACTTCGTTTAAAATTTAATTTAATTTGGAATAGTGTTGGACCGCAAGATAAAGTTTTTTTCAGACTGGTTGTAAACGGAACACCTGTTAATAGTTCTGAAAATGCTGGTGTTTATGGAGGAACAAATTTAAACGGAAATACAGAGTTGATATACGACTTATCGGCGTATGCCGGGACTACATTTAGTGTAGCTTTTGAATCCGTTATAGACAATGATGTAATTGTAGTGAGTAATGATAACGTATACAGTTCTGTGTTTATTGATAATGTTTCTATTTTTGAAGCGACAGCAACTGATTTAAAACTGACTTCATTAATTCCTAATTCTGGACTTACGGCTAGTGAAACAGTGAAAATAAAAGTATTCAACAATTCTCCTGTTGCTGTAAGTAATGTTCCGGTATCGTATCAAATTGATGGAGGTGCAGAAGTAGTTGAAACTATTGCAGGACCTATCAATCCTTTAAGTGAGGTATCTTATGATTTTGTGCAAAAAGCAGATTTCTCAGCTGCTAACCTTTATGCTGTAGTTGCAAAAGTAAATTATGCTGGTGATGTTGATGCGGGTAATAATACGATTCAAAAGACTGTGGCTAATATCGGTGCTGATATTTTGATAGGGTCACCGGCTCCTGCACCTACTTGTTCGGCATCATTTACAGATAGCGGTACCCGTTTTGCTAACTATGGAGATAATCTTTCACAAACGATAACTTTCAAACCTGATGTAGTAGGAAATAGTATAAAAGTGACTTTTTCTGCTTTCAATGTAGAGCAGGATTTTGATTATCTGTATGTTTATAACGGGACAAGCGCAACAGCGCCTTTATTAGGTACTTTTACAGGTAATACTTTACCTCCTTCTTTAACATCAACAGCTGCAGGAGGAGAGTTAACTTTTAAATTCACTTCAGATAGTAATACCAATGAATTGGGATGGATTGCTGATATTAGCTGTGTTGTGAAACCAACAGTAACAGACGTATCTGTAGTTTCGATTACAACACCTGAAGTTTTAGGAAAAAAGAGTAGTACGCATAACATAACTATTAGAGTAAGTAATTTAGGAACGACTGCTTTAGTCAATCATCCAGTGTATTATCAGATTAATGGTGCTGCGAAAGTAACAGATGTTGTTCCTGCAATTGCAGCTAATGCAACAGTAAATTTCACTTTTGCCACTAAAGCTGATTTATCAGTTGTGGATGCTACTTATACAATCAAAGCCGGAGCTGATTTGCCAGATGCTAATCCAGCTAATGATGCAGTCGAAAAAGTGGTATACAATAAAAACGAATTACCGGTTCATACCAATACAAATGGGTATGCAATTTCGAAATTAAAATGGAATGATGTGGTAAACAATTCAGGAACTACAGCCTATTCTGATTTTAAAAATATAAAAATTCCGGTTTATGCTGGTTTCACTTATCAACCGGAAGCGACAATAACAAAACCGGAGACACCAATCACCAGAGACCTGTCAGCGAGTGCAACAGGGGTATTTACCATGATTGTTATCGATTTAAATGGGGATGGAAATTTAACAGATGAATTTTATGCAGGAACTTTTTGGGTAAATACTACGCCAACTTCTGCGGCACCTGCTATTCCATCTACAACAAGTACCCATTATTTCAGACATAATTCTACACTCGTAGGAGGTTTAACTATTCCGGCTGGTACAACAGCTGGTGAAAAATTAATGCGTGTCGTTCATATGTTCCGTTCACCGTCAGAATATTTTAATGTTAATCTGGGACCAACTTTTGACGGATTGACAAGTTCAAGAGGTGATTTCGAAGTAGAAGAATATACTATTAATGTATTGCCATTTACAGCTGCTGATGCAAGTATAGATAGAATAACAGCGCCTATTAAACCAGGGAATGCTCCGGTATCGGTTACGGCTGTAATTCGTAACTATTCTACAGTAGCAATTTCAAACTTTCCAGTTGCATATAGAGTTAATGGTATGCCTGAAGTTGTTCAAAATCAGATAACTGCGATCCCGGTAGGAGGAACAGCTACTATTACCTTTACAACAAAAGTCGATTTAGTAGCTCCGGGAGATTATACAATTGAAGTATACACAAAGTTGCCTGGAGATACAGATACAACAAATGATTCTAAATCAGTTGCACTTTCGCATGCTGCAAATTACGCTACGAATGTTACAGGGACTTTTGATGGTGTAAATGATTTTATTAAAACAGATATTACACCAGCGCTCAATCTTACTAGTAATTATACGTATGAGCTTTGGGTCAATCAAAAGCAGCCATCAATTTTTGGTAGACTTTTAGATAAAGGTACGGCATTGGTATTTATATACATAATAACAATAGCTTGTCACTTTATAAAGAGAATAGTTTAGTAATTTCGATTACAACAGCAACAGGTTCGTATGTTATTAATACAGGTGTAAATTCTATTAAACAAAATACCTGGCACCATATTGCTTATTCTGTAAGTTCTGCCTTTGTGTACACGGTTTATATTGACGGAGTTTCAGTTCCTTATACCAGTACAGGTACTGCAGGAGCATCAAGTTCAAATACTAATGTAGCTGCTTATATAGGTAATAATGCAGGATTGGCTCGTGGTTTAAATGGTAATATTGATGAAGTTCGTATTTGGGCAGGAGTTCGCAATCAGGCAACAATTGCAGCAAATTCAACAACTAAATACGTTGGAAACGAGCCTGGATTATTGGCGTATTATAGTTTTTCAGAAGGGGACAAACCGTTTGTATTTGATAGTACAATAAGTGATAATACTGCTGTTGTAACAAATGCCGATACAAATGGTCAGGGTGATGGAAAATTCTGGAATGTACCGGTTCTATTGCAAAAAATAGAGTTTGTAAATCAATTATCAACAAGTTATGATGCGCCTACAAAAACGTTTTCAGTATTACTAAATGACGGAGCGGATATAACCGCTGCGATCGCAAATTATTCCTTAGGAATGAAAAGTATTGCGAAAATAGGTGGTGTTACACAAGTTAATGGAGTAACACCAAATGATTATACCAATCCAATTACTTTAAAAGTTGAAGGAGTTGGCTTTAATACTGGAATAACTGAAACGTATACAGTGAAAGTAGTTACTGGTTTAAGTAATGAAAGTAAATTGCTTTCCTATGACTTTAAAACAGTTTCAAACCCTGGTTTAGTGCAAGAGATCAATACGGATATCTTAGGGAATAACGTAAGCAAAACAGTTCCCTTTGGTTATAATGTATCGAATTTAGTAGCAGATTTCACTGTTTCTCCGGGAGCTGAGCTTTTTGTAGATGGGGTAAAACAACTTAACTCAAAAGTAATTGCTTCAGATTATAGCAATAGCTTCTTAGTAACTGTTGTCTCAGAGAATAAGCTTTCTCAAACAAATTATACGGTAGATATTAATGCGAAAAATTCTCAGGCAAGTATTATTAACTATTCAGTAGCTAATCAGGTTGGACTAACTCATATCGATCCGATTTTGAAAACGCTTAAGGTTGTGGTGAATAATAATGCTAATTTAAGTGCCTTGGTGCCTGTTTTTCAGGTTTCGGATTTTGCAACATTGCGTATTGGAACCTATATTCAAAATAGCGGTGTAACTACTCTAAATTATACCGGACCTGTAGTGTACAATGTGTTAGCGCAAAACAGATCTATTGAAAATTGGACTGTGACAATAGAGATAGCTAAGCCTACAATTACACTTTTAGGCAATGCCGTAGTTTCAATAGATAAAGGATGTGTGTACACAGATGCAGGTTATACTGCTAAAGACAACTTAAATACAGATATAACTGCATCAGTAGTAGTATCAGGTAGTGTCGATGTAAATACTCCGGGGCAATATGTAATTACCTACACTGTTAAAGATGCTTTGCAGAACCAATCTACAGTAACGCGTACAGTAAATGTCTCAAGTACCGCATGTACTTTAGGATTACCGGTTAATGTGATAGAAGGTTTTGTGTTGTATCCTAATCCGGTTACGGAAGGAAAAGTACATATAGAATCTGCTTCTACTAGTGCTAAAAACATTTTGATCTCTGATATGTCCGGAAAAAAAGTACATTCCGTTAAAACAGAGAAAACAGAATTAAACATTTCAGGCTTACCAAGTGGTGTATATATAATAAAAGTAGAGCAGGATGGAAACACTTCTGTGCAAAAGCTGATTATTAAATAAACATTCGTATGTGATAGAAAACGATTAATCGAAAAGATGTAGTCGTTTTTAAAATGGAAGTATTCTTCCATAAATTGTAATCCACAACCCGACAGGTTTTAAAACCTGTCGGGTTTGTCTTTTTTATTCCTACTATATAAGGAGTCATTTTGTCCAGTTGAGTAAAGTCGAAGCTTTCAAGTTTGGTATTTGAGTATTTAGGAGCTTTCTCCCGCTATGCGTTTCAATCTTTTGCTTTTTAAAGGAAAAAGCAAAAGGATTTCCACTTCTATCGGGGCTAGGGTGGAGGTTTTCAAAAGAGAATAAGGTAAAAAAGCAAAACTTGACGTCTTTGTGCCTTTGCGAGACTAGTAAAATCGGGGTGTTTGGTAAGATGGAATTATACTAAATCTAATTCACTAAGGAAAAACCTTTCAAAGCTGAAAATAGTTTAATTTGTAAAAGAGGTGTTATCAGAGTGTTAAGATAAAGTTTAAAAAAAGATCAAAAATAGTTTGGTAAAAAGCTTGTAGAACTCAATAAAGTGTCTACTTTTGCACCCGCAACAGCGATAGACGTTCACTGAAATACTGACAAGCAAAGGAATAAAAGCGAAAAGAGATTTTCAAAAAAAGATTCGAAAAAGCTTGTGAGATTTGAAAATGGATATTACATTTGCACCCCGCAAAACACGGGAAGCTCATTGAGAGATTGGAAGGAGAAAGAAGGAAAAAGGAAATTAAATTTTCTTAAAAAAAACTTCAAAAAACTCTTGCCATTTAGAAATAAGTTTTTTACTTTTGCACCCGCTTTGAGATACAGGCGAGACAATAAAAAGAAATACACGTTCGTAGACATATTGAATTGACAGCCGTTTTAACAGAGATGTTAAAACAAAAGAATAAGAGTAAATGAATCGAGAGATTTGAAAAGAACCGATAGATAAAGCATCGCAATATAATATAAAAAATATACGATGAAGAGTTTGATCCTGGCTCAGGATGAACGCTAGCGGCAGGCTTAACACATGCAAGTCGAGGGGTAGAGTTCTTCGGAACTTGAGACCGGCGCACGGGTGCGTAACGCGTATGCAATCTACCTTTTACAGAGGGATAGCCCAGAGAAATTTGGATTAATACCTCATAGCATAGCAGTCTCGCATGAGATCACTATTAAAGTCACAACGGTAAAAGATGAGCATGCGTCCCATTAGCTAGTTGGTAAGGTAACGGCTTACCAAGGCTACGATGGGTAGGGGTCCTGAGAGGGAGATCCCCCACACTGGTACTGAGACACGGACCAGACTCCTACGGGAGGCAGCAGTGAGGAATATTGGACAATGGGCGCAAGCCTGATCCAGCCATGCCGCGTGCAGGATGACGGTCCTATGGATTGTAAACTGCTTTTATACGAGAAGAAACACTGCTTCGTGAAGCAGCTTGACGGTATCGTAAGAATAAGGATCGGCTAACTCCGTGCCAGCAGCCGCGGTAATACGGAGGATCCAAGCGTTATCCGGAATCATTGGGTTTAAAGGGTCCGTAGGCGGTTTAATAAGTCAGTGGTGAAAGCCCATCGCTCAACGGTGGAACGGCCATTGATACTGTTAAACTTGAATTATTAGGAAGTAACTAGAATATGTAGTGTAGCGGTGAAATGCTTAGAGATTACATGGAATACCAATTGCGAAGGCAGGTTACTACTAATGGATTGACGCTGATGGACGAAAGCGTGGGTAGCGAACAGGATTAGATACCCTGGTAGTCCACGCCGTAAACGATGGATACTAGCTGTTGGAAGCAATTTCAGTGGCTAAGCGAAAGTGATAAGTATCCCACCTGGGGAGTACGTTCGCAAGAATGAAACTCAAAGGAATTGACGGGGGCCCGCACAAGCGGTGGAGCATGTGGTTTAATTCGATGATACGCGAGGAACCTTACCAAGGCTTAAATGTAGATTGACCGGTTTGGAAACAGATCTTTCGCAAGACAATTTACAAGGTGCTGCATGGTTGTCGTCAGCTCGTGCCGTGAGGTGTCAGGTTAAGTCCTATAACGAGCGCAACCCCTGTTGTTAGTTGCCAGCGAGTCATGTCGGGAACTCTAACAAGACTGCCAGTGCAAACTGTGAGGAAGGTGGGGATGACGTCAAATCATCACGGCCCTTACGCCTTGGGCTACACACGTGCTACAATGGCCGGTACAGAGAGCAGCCACTGGGCGACCAGGAGCGAATCTATAAAACCGGTCACAGTTCGGATCGGAGTCTGCAACTCGACTCCGTGAAGCTGGAATCGCTAGTAATCGGATATCAGCCATGATCCGGTGAATACGTTCCCGGGCCTTGTACACACCGCCCGTCAAGCCATGGAAGCTGGGGGTGCCTGAAGTCGGTGACCGCAAGGAGCTGCCTAGGGTAAAACTGGTAACTAGGGCTAAGTCGTAACAAGGTAGCCGTACCGGAAGGTGCGGCTGGAACACCTCCTTTCTAGAGCCTCAAATGTTAGTGGAAACACACGTTGAGGAAAAAAGATGTTAATTTAGAAGGTTCTGAATCACAACATTCACTTACTCTTGCTGTTAATTTAAAAAATAATGAAAATTAAGTAAAACAGAGTCTCGTAGCTCAGCTGGTTAGAGTACTACACTGATAATGTAGGGGTCGGCAGTTCGAGTCTGCCCGGGACTACTTTTTAAAGATTGAAAGCTTTAAGTATTAAACTATTTAAAGATTAAGGAAATAAAAAAGACTGTTAGCTTAAAAAAGGAAATTCTGGAAGTTGGAATTCACCAAAAGAAATTAGAGAAGAAAAAAGAAATCTAAAATCTGAATTCTACAATCTAAGATTTAAGAAATGGGGGATTAGCTCAGCTGGCTAGAGCGCCTGCCTTGCACGCAGGAGGTCAACGGTTCGACTCCGTTATTCTCCACGAAATAATTGACAATTATCAATTGATAATTATTAATTGTTAAAGTTCATTGACATATTGAGATAAGAAAATAATAAAAAGTAGAAAGCGTTTTTTACAATTTATTGTAAAAGACAAAAAAAAACGGTCTTGTTTTAAGTAACAAGATTGGTACAATAAGCAAAATAAGGGCGTATGGGGGATGCCTAGGCTCTCAGAGGCGATGAAAGGCGTGATAAGCTGCGAAAAGCTACGGGGACGGGCACACACCGATTGATCCGTAGATACCTGAATGGGGCAACCCACTATGTTGAAGACATAGTACACCGATAGGTGGGCAAACCCGCTGAACTGAAACATCTAAGTAGGCGGAGGAGAAGAAAACAAAAGTGATTCCGTAAGTAGTGGCGAGCGAACGCGGATTAGCCCAAACCAATGTTGTTACGGCAATGTTGGGGTTGTAGGACCACGATATTTTATGTACAAGGAACCGGAATTGACTGGAAAGTCGAGCCAAAGAGGGTGATAGCCCCGTATGGGTAACGAGTATAATAGATAGTGGTATCCTGAGTAGGGCGGGGCACGTGAAACCCTGTCTGAATTTGGCGGGACCATCCGCTAAGGCTAAATACTCCTGAGAGACCGATAGTGAACCAGTACCGTGAGGGAAAGGTGAAAAGAACCGTGAATAACGGAGTGAAATAGATCCTGAAACCATACGCTTACAAGCGGTCGGAGCCCTTTCGTGGGGTGACGGCGTGCCTTTTGCATAATGAGCCTACGAGTTAACGTTGCTGGCAAGGTTAAGTGGTTAAGCCACGGATCCGTAGCGAAAGCGAGTCTGAATAGGGCGCTTTAGTCAGTAGTGTTAGACGCGAAACCGTGTGATCTACCCATGGGCAGGTTGAAGCTGTGGTAACACACAGTGGAGGACCGAACCGGTTGACGTTGAAAAGTCTTCGGATGACCTGTGGGTAGGGGTGAAAGGCCAATCAAACTCGGAAATAGCTCGTACTCCCCGAAATGCATTTAGGTGCAGCGCTGAGCGTAAAGTTATATAGAGGTAGAGCTACTGATTGGATGCGGGGGCTTCACCGCCTACCAATTCCTGACAAACTCCGAATGCTATATAATGTTTCTCAGCAGTGAGGGCTTGGGTGCTAAGGTCCAAGTCCGAGAGGGAAAGAACCCAGACCATCAGCTAAGGTCCCCAAATATACGCTAAGTTGAAAGAACGAGGTTTGTCTGCCCAGACAGCTAGGATGTTGGCTTGGAAGCAGCCATTCATTTAAAGAGTGCGTAACAGCTCACTAGTCGAGCGGACGAGCATGGATAATAATCGGGCATAAGTGTATTACCGAAGCTATGGATTTAGAGTTTACTCTAAGTGGTAGGGGAGCATTCTAACAGGGTTGAAGGTGTATCGTCAGGTATGCTGGACTGGTTAGAAAAGAAAATGTAGGCATAAGTAACGATAATGCGGGCGAGAAACCCGCACACCGAAAAACTAAGGTTTCCACAGCTATGCTAATCAGCTGTGGGTTAGTCTGGTCCTAAGGCGAACCCGAAAGGGACAGTCGATGGCTAACGGGTTAATATTCCCGTACTACTAATTACTGTGATGGGGTGACGGAGTGATGAAAGCGCCGCGAACTGACGGAATAGTTCGTTGAAGTACCTACCTATAAGCTGTGCAGGCAAATCCACACGGCTTGGGGAAATACGATAGTACTCGGCGTCTTCGGACAAAGAGATAGTGCGCCTAAGGGCTTCCAAGAAAAACCTCTAAACTTCAGGTAATTAGTACCAGTACCGTAAACCGACACAGGTAGTTGAGGAGAGAATCCTAAGGTGCTCGAGAGATTCATGGCTAAGGAATTAGGCAAAATAGACCCGTAACTTCGGGAGAAGGGTCGCCCTGTAGTAATACAGGGCCGCAGTGAAGAGGTCCAGGCGACTGTTTATCAAAAACACAGGGCTCTGCAAAATCGTAAGATGAAGTATAGGGCCTGACACCTGCCCGGTGCTGGAAGGTTAAGAGGAGATGTTATCTTCGGAGAAGCATTGAATTGAAGCCCCAGTAAACGGCGGCCGTAACTATAACGGTCCTAAGGTAGCGAAATTCCTTGTCGGGTAAGTTCCGACCTGCACGAATGGTGTAACGATCTGGACACTGTCTCAGCCATGAGCTCGGTGAAATTGTAGTAACGGTGAAGATGCCGTTTACCCGCAGTGGGACGAAAAGACCCTGTGCACCTTTACTATAGCTTAGTATTGACTTTGGATAAATGATGTGTAGGATAGGTTGGAGACTGTGAAGTGGCGTCGCCAGGCGTTGTGGAGTCATTGTTGAAATACAACCCTTTGTTTATCTGAAGCCTAACCCCGCGTTGTGGGGGACATTGCTTGGTGGGTAGTTTGACTGGGGTGGTCGCCTCCAAAAGAGTAACGGAGGCTTCTAAAGGTTCCCTCAGTACGCTTGGTAACCGTGCGTAGAGTGCAATGGCATAAGGGAGCTTGACTGAGAGACATACAGGTCGATCAGGTACGAAAGTAGAGCATAGTGATCCGGTGGTTCCGCATGGAAGGGCCATCGCTCAAAGGATAAAAGGTACGCCGGGGATAACAGGCTGATCTCCCCCAAGAGCTCATATCGACGGGGGGGTTTGGCACCTCGATGTCGGCTCGTCACATCCTGGGGCTGGAGAAGGTCCCAAGGGTTGGGCTGTTCGCCCATTAAAGTGGCACGCGAGCTGGGTTCAGAACGTCGTGAGACAGTTCGGTCTCTATCTACTGTGGGCGTTAGAAATTTGAGTGGATCTGATTCTAGTACGAGAGGACCGAATTGGACAAACCTCTAGTGTATCTGTTGTCCCGCCAGGGGCACCGCAGAGTAGCTACGTTTGGAAGGGATAAGCGCTGAAAGCATATAAGCGCGAAACCCACCACAAGATGAGATTTCTTTTAAGGATCGTGGAAGATGACCACGTTGATAGGCTATAGATGTAAAGGCAGTAATGTCATAGTCGAGTAGTACTAATAATCCGTAAGCTTATGTACACCCTTTTCTCTCCCGATGCAAATCGGGAGAGAAGAAACTTTCTAAAATAGTAAATAAAAGTACTTTTCTTTATCTCAGTATGTTAAGATATTATTTTAATTATGAATTGTGAATTATCAATTATTAATTAAAAAAAATTGCCCAAAGCAATTATAACTTCTTAAGGTGGTTATTGCGGCGGGGCTCACCTCTTCCCATCCCGAACAGAGTAGTTAAGCCCGCCTGCGCAGATGGTACTGCAGTTATGTGGGAGAGTATGTCGTCGCCTTTCTTTTAAAAACCCTATCCAAATCGGATAGGGTTTTTTGTTTTATGTATTTTGAGAGATTCCTTGAGGTTTTTTTTATGCTACTTGATAGTGTAGTCCCTACGGGACACCTTTATGATGGGCAGGTTGTGAGTGTTACCTGTGGTTACCAATATTAGACTCCTAGCGGAGTTACTTTAAAAAGTTTAACAGCATCTGATTGAAATGAACTTCGCGTCTTTGTGACTTGGAGAGCAAAAGAAAAGTTTAGCAAACTCATTAAAGAGGAAAGATAAGACTTCTATAAATTTTAATAATGGTTTTGTAGATTGTTAGATTTGAACTAATTTTGATAAAATATAAAGTAATAATTATTCAAAATATAAAGCTTTTTTTCTGTTTTTTTGCATTTATAAGACTTCTAATGGACTTGTAATTGTTGAATTAACCAAATAATATATTAATCATATGAAATTAGCCACTCTAAAGGATGGATCCCGCGACGGACAATTGGTAGTAGTAAATAGAGCATTGACAAAAGCAGTTTTGGTAACGGAAATCGCCAAAACTATGCAAAATGCATTGGATGATTGGAATGTCATCAAACCAAAATTGGAATTTGTATTTCAAGAATTACAAGAAAATAAATTAGAAAATGCCTTTGTATTTGAAAGTAATAATGTTATGGCTCCCATTCCGCGAGCTTATCATTGGGCAGACGGAAGTGCTTATGTTACGCATGTAGAATTGGTGCGCAAGGCGCGTAATGCAGAATTGCCGGAGACTTTCTGGACTGATCCTTTGTTGTATATGGGAGCTTCGGATGCTTTTATTGGTGCAAACGATGATATTTTGATCGAAAATGAAGAATGGGGAATTGATTTTGAATCGGAAGTTGCAGTTATTACAGATGATGTCCCTGCGGGTATCAATGCGACAAATGCAAAAGAACACATAAAATTGATTGCATTGGTAAATGATGTGTCACTTAGAAATTTAATTCCTAATGAATTGGCAAAGCAATTTGGTTTTTACCAATCAAAACCTTGGACAGCTTTTAGTCCTGTCGCTGTTACACCAGACGAATTAGAAAATGCTTGGGATGGAGGTAAAGTGCATTTGCCGCTTATATCGGTTTTAAATAAGCAAAAAATTGGATCACCAAATGCGGGAGTTGATATGGTTTTTGATTTTGGTCAATTGATTTCACATGCTGCTAAATCACGTTCTTTAATGGCAGGAACAATTATTGGTTCCGGTACAGTTGCCAACAAAGGAAGTCTTGATGGTTCAAGTTGTTTGGCTGAAGTACGCTGTTTGGAGATTATTAAAGATGGAAAAGCTTCGACACCGTTTATGATTTTTGGTGACCGAATAGAAATCGAAATGAAAAACAGCAAGGGAGAGTCTGTTTTTGGTAGAATTGATCAAGTTGTTTCACAATACATCCCGATAAATTAGTAAGGATTAAGCGGGAAGGTTTCTCCATCTTTGTTTTTTTGAATGATGACAGAGATAGATAAATTAAATTCGCAAGGATTTGCATAAAGTTCGTAAAGTTTATAATCATGGCTTTGCGAACTTTGTGCTTTTATCCTTTTTTACACTGTCCTCTTGGCGCGGTTAAATTAAGATTATTACAATTGTCCAGCAGGAACTGCAAGGCGGCGTACAATTGAAATTTTAAATTTTTCTAATTTGGATTTAATAATTACACTTTATTTCGAAATTTTTATATTTTTACTTCAAGATTTTTAACTAATTTTTAATAATAAGATGCGATGAAAAATGTTTTTTTAAAGGAAGATTGTGATGAGTTTGTAAAGCGTATCAATTTGCTTGAACCGGAATCAAAAGGTCTTTGGGGGAAAATGGATGTGGCGCAAATGCTGGCACATTGCAATGTTTCCTATGAGATGGTTTACGACGATATTCATCCAAAACCAGGTTTCTTTTTGAAGTTTATTTTAAAGACATTGGTTAAAAGTAAGGTGGTAAGTGAGACACCGTATAAACATAATAATCCCACTGCATCTCAATTTATTATAAATGATAGTCGTGATTTCGATCTTGAAAGAGATAGATTAATTGCTTACATTAATAAAACGCAATTGTTGGGTGAAAAAGATTTCGACGGTAAAGAATCGCATTCTTTTGGTAGGTTAACTGCGACAGAATGGAGTAATATGTTTGCTAAACACTTGGAGCACCATCTGAGTCAATTTGGAGTTTAATTTTATATTTTGTCTATGAAGGAATTTTACACAGTGATTTTGTTATTTTTAGGACTAATTGTAAATGCACAGCAACAGGAAGTTCAGCAGAGTATCGAAACCTTTTTTGAAGGATTTCATGAGAGAGATACCGTAAGAATGAAATCTGTTTGTGCAGATAAGCTAGTGTTGCAGTCTATTAGTGAGAGTTTGGTTAAAGGAAACAAACTTACAGAGGAGAACTCTGGTAAATTCTACAAATCAATTGCTACAATTCCATCTAATATTAAATTTTCTGAAAAGATTTTAAGTTACAATATTCAAATTGATGGAACAATGGCGCATGTATGGGCACCTTATCAGTTTTATGTGAATGATAAATTGAGTCATTCGGGGGTAAATACTTTTACTTTGTTTAAAGAAAAAGACAGTTGGAAAATAATATATTTGATCGACACTCGAAGAAAATAGTCGTTTTTTAGGCTATTTCAGTTGCAAAGTAGTGACAGAAGTCTGCAATTGTACATTCTTCACACTTAGGTTTAGGCCTGCAGGTTTCCCGGCCCAAAAAAGAGATTGCCATCCCAATTTCAGACCAAATAGATTTAGGTAAAACCTGCATAAGGTCTTTTTCTGTTTTATTTCCATCTTTACTCTCTTTGATAATTCCAATTCTCGGAGCAACACGAATGACATGTAAATCGGCAATAATGCCTTCTGCAGGCTGATGCGTTTCGCGGAGAATGACATTGGCTGATTTTCTTCCAATTCCTTTTAAAGCTGTCAATTCTTTCATAGTTAATGGAATAGCATTATCATTTTGAAGGGTTTTTGCAATTTCCAGAAGCCATTGTGCTTTTGTAGGGTAATTTCGAACCTTGCTTATGTAAGGAATGAAAGTTTCCGAATCGGTTTCGGAGAGACTTTTCAGAGTTGGATACTTTTCAAATAAAGCCGGCGCAATTTTATTGATATTGGCATCGGAGTCTTGGGCTGATAAAACGACCATTACCAGTAATTGATAGGTATTTTGATATTCTAAAGGATGTCTCTTGCCCTTATATTTGCTTAGAATAGGTTCAAGTTTTGTTTCCCAGTCGGTTGTCTCTCCAAATAAGTTCATTTTTATTTTCTTTAGAATTAAACAATATAAAATGTAACTATCACAAAATTAAGATGTTTTGATGAAATCTAGTGTTTTTTTGATGACATTTTGATTGCCTAGTATTTTTCGGTGTCCTAAACCTTCTGTTAGATGCAAAGTTCCGTTTTCCAGTTGTTTGTGAATGTGAATTCCGGCTTTTACTGAAACTTCAGGGTCATCGTGATCGTGAATCACCAGTACAGGTATTTTAACTTTTTTAGCGGCTTTATAGGCTGAAAAGTCATCCATTTTTACTTGGTATTTCTCTTCAAAATGGGCACGCATACGTTCACTGATTTCTTGTTTTAATTCCAGTTTTGCGACAAAATCGTCCAGTATATCCTGTACAATATCACCACTGCCAATTATTATTGCTTTTTTTACCTGTAATCCGTCTTTGATTGCATTTAGAACCGACATTCCGCCTAAGGAGTGACCTATAGCAAATTCAAAAGGGCCAAATTGTTTTTCGATTTCTAAAATAGAAGCAATAAATTCAGACATTATAGTACTTTTTCCTTCAGATTTTCCATGTGCCGGAGCATCAAAACTTACAGTCGAATAACCATTTTTTAAAAGTTCATCGGCTATTTTGAATAATTGAGTGCCTCTTCCTGACCAGCCGTGTACCAGTAAAATTTTGTGGTCGCTTTTTCCATACTCGTAGGTAACAACACTTTTATTAATTGCAGGGACATAAATCGTTTTTTGAATACTTTTTTGCTCCATCTCCAGTTCGCGTTTTGGAACCTTATGTTTTATTGGGGTTGTGAAAAGTTTTGCAGCATAAGAGGTAACCAGTTTTGTCGAAAAAAAGGCACATATTTTAGCGGATACAATAATAAATCGGGGAATTTTTAGAGATTTAGTAGGATTATTTTCCTTTTTTGTCATATCAATAAATTTTTTTTGAGGGCTGGACTTTGTTTATTTTTTCCTAAATTTAAAAAAACATAAAAGTAGCACATTAATAGATGTTTACTGAAAAAAATAATTCACAAAATAGTATTTAATACGCATATAAATCTTAAGAATGGAAATATTTCACATCAGTGCAGAGTGTTATCCAATGGCAAAGGTTGGTGGTCTGGCCGATGTGGTTGGCGCATTGCCTAAATATCAGACTAATGCGGGCCATGACGTTCGTGTTGTAATTCCTTGTTATGACACAAAATTTAGGAAGGAAAATGAGTTTGAATGTGTTCATTGGGGAAATGTTAAGCTTGGGAATTTTAATTTTCCGTTCAGTGTTCTAAAAGAAACGACAGACAAGTTGGGTTACGAATTGTACCTGATCGAAATTAAGGAATTGTTCGATCGTCCTAATGTTTATGGATATGAAGATGACATAGAAAGATTTATATCATTTCAGATTGCAACTTTAGATTGGATTACTGCACGAAATATGATTCCTGATATTTTAAATTGTCACGATCACCACACCGGATTAATTCCGTTTTTAGTAAAATATGCTTATAAATATAAAAGTCTCAGCAAGGTACGAACTGTAATTACCATACACAATGGTTTGTATCAGGGTTGGTTTGGTTTTGATAAATTGCATTATTTGCCTGAGTTTGACCTAAGGCATGTTGGTTTTTTAGAATGGGATCATTCCCTTAATTCATTGGCGGTAGGAATCAAGTGCGCTCATGCCGTAACCACCGTTTCTCCAAGTTATCTGGACGAAATTAATAATGCTGCTAATGGGTTAGAAGCATTGTTTAAATCCGTAAGGTATAAATCAAAGGGGATTTTAAACGGGATTGATTTTGAAGTTTGGGATCCTGCCAAAGATCAAATGATTGCGAGTAATTATTCGATTGAAACTTTTGAGATCGGGAAGCAAAAGAACAAAGAAAAATTGTGCGAGCAGTTTGAACTCGATTCATCAAAACCATTATTCAGCTTTATAGGTCGTTTGTTTGAAGAAAAAGGAGGAGATTTATTGCCACAGGCCTCTGCACTGGCGTTATCTGAAAATTTTGAAAGTATTAATATACTGATTTTAGGATCAGGGAACTCGGTAATTGAAGAACAGTTGGTTCAATTGCGAAATGATTATAACGGAAATTACAACGTTTTTATTGGTTATAATGAAGAATTGGCGCATTTGATTTATGCCGGATCCGATTATATTTTAATGCCTTCGAGAGTAGAGCCTTGTGGTTTAAATCAGATGTATGCATTGCGTTACGGTACAGTTCCGATCGTGAGAAGAACTGGTGGGCTGAAGGATACCGTTATTGACTTTGGAGACGATGGTAACGGAGTGTGCCATGATCAGGCCTCTGTGGGAGATATTTGCTACTCGATAAATCGTGCCGTGAAATTGTACGAGGATCAAATTAATTTTAAGAAGATAAGAGCGAAAGGAATGGCGACAGATCATTCCTGGGAGCGTGTTTGCCAAGAATACATCGAGATATACAACCTAATAATTGAGAAAAATGAAATTTAAGAAGAAAAATGTAGTTGCCATTATTTTAGGAGGAGGACAAGGATCACGTTTGTTCCCGTTAACAGAAACCCGATCAAAACCTGCAGTTCCGATTGGTGGAAAATACCGATTAGTAGATATCCCTATTTCAAATTGTATTAATTCCGATATTTTTAAAATATTTGTTCTGACACAGTTCAACTCGGCATCTTTAAACGCGCATATCAAAAACACTTTTAACTTTAGTATTTTCAGCCAATCCTTTGTAGATATTCTGGCTGCAGAGCAAACTCCCGATAATCCAACCTGGTTTCAGGGAACTGCCGATGCTGTCAGACAATGTATGTCTCACTTTTTGAAACACGAATTTGATCATGCTCTGATTTTATCGGGGGATCAGTTGTATCAAATGGATTTTAACGAAATGCTTGAAGCCCATATTGCGGCAGATGCCGCCATCTCGATCGCTACATTACCTGTAAATGCTAAAGACGCGCCTGAATTTGGAATTCTTAAAACAAATCATGAGAGTTGTATAGAAGCTTTTATAGAGAAACCCGATGCTTCGCTATTACCGGAATGGGAATCTGATGTAAGTGAACATATGAAGGAAAAAGGTAAAAAGTACCTGGCTTCAATGGGAATTTATATTTTTAACCGACAATTGCTGGAAGAGCTGATGGCAGATCCGGAAACAAAGGATTTTGGAAAAGAGATCATTCCTCAGGCTGTTGGAAAACATAAAATTCTGAGTTACCAATACGAAGGATATTGGACGGATATCGGAAATATTGAATCCTTTTTTGAGGCTAATATTGGTCTAACGGCGGACATTCCGGAATTTAACTTGTTTGATAATGATAATAAAATTTTTACAAGACCCCGATTGTTACCGCCGTCTAAATTTAGAAATTCAACCATTAACCAATCTCTGATTTCTGAGGGATGTATTATTAACGCCAAAGAAATTAAAAGTTCAGTCATTGGAATCCGTTCCAGAATTGGAGAAGGAACCATACTGGAGAATTGTTATGTGATGGGGAATGATTTCTATCAGGATTTAGACGAACTGAATCATGAAGCAACCATCAATAAAATTCATGTTGGAATTGGTGAAAACTGCTTTATACAAAATGCACTGATCGATAAGAATGTCAGAATTGGAAACAATGTTCATATTAGCGGCGGTAAACATCTAGATAATTTTACTAACGAGCTGTACAGTATCAAAGACGGTATTGTTGTGATTAAAAAAGGAGCAGTTCTCTCTGATAATTTTAGAATTGAATAAAAGACTTAAAATTAATTATTGCCTTAAAAACCAAATATGTCTAAAGTAATCACACATTCTCTCTTTACTGAATTTGATATTGATTTATTCAAAGCGGGAAAACACTTTCAATTGTACGAAAAATTAGGAGCACATTTAATTGAAGTTGATGGTGTAAAAGGAGTGTACTTTGCCGTTTGGGCTCCTACAGCACAATCGGTTTCTGTTGTGGGGGATTTTAATTACTGGACACAGGGTGAACATCTTTTACAGGTACGCTGGGATTCTTCGGGCATTTGGGAAGGATTTATTCCCGAAGTTTCAAAAGGAGCTTTGTACAAATATAAGATACAATCGAATATTGACGGAATTGTGACCGAAAAAGCGGATCCCTTTGCACTATATTGTGAAAAACCGCCTCATACCGCTTCGGTTGTCTGGGATTTGGATTATAAATGGAAGGATGACAATTGGATGCAATCGCGCCGGGAGAACAATGCATTAGATAGACCACATTCTGTTTACGAAGTGCATCTGGGTTCCTGGAAACGTGGCGAGCACAACCGCTTTTTAACCTATTTGGAACTGGCCGATGATCTGGTGGCCTATGTAAAAGAAACCGGTTTTACTCATGTCGAATTTATGCCGGTGATGGAGTATCCTTATGATCCTTCTTGGGGCTATCAACTAACAGGATATTTTGCACCGACTTCGCGTTTCGGAAAACCACAGGATTTTATGGTGTTGGTTGACAAACTGCATCAGGCCGGGATTGGTGTTATTTTAGACTGGGTGCCCTCACATTTTCCTGATGATGCACACGGTTTGGGTTTCTTTGACGGATCACATTTGTACGAACATCCGGATCGTCGAAAAGGCTATCATCCTGATTGGAAAAGCTTGGTGTTTAATTACGGACGTAATGAAGTTCGTGCTTTTTTAATTAGCAATGCTGTTTTTTGGTTACAGTACTACCATGCCGATGGTTTGCGGGTGGATGCCGTTGCCTCGATGTTATATCTTGATTATTCCAGAAACGAAGGAGAATGGGAGCCAAATATTTATGGAGGAAGAGAAAATCTGGATACCATAAGTTTTCTTAAAGAATTTAATGAGGTTATTTATGCTAATTTTGATGGAGTTCAAACCATTGCAGAAGAGAGTACATCGTTTCCAATGGTGTCCAGACCAACGTTTACCGGTGGTCTAGGTTTTGGAATGAAATGGATGATGGGCTGGATGCATGATACTTTAAAATATTTTCAGAAAGAAACCGTCTATCGAAAGTACCATCAGAACGATTTGACCTTTTCGATGACCTATGCTTTTACTGAGAATTTTATGCTGCCTTTTTCGCATGACGAAGTAGTGTATGGAAAAAAATCAGTTGCCGGTAAAATGCCGGGTGACGAATGGCAGAAATTTGCTAACTTGAGATTGTTGTACGGTTATATGTTCACACATCCCGGTACTAAGTTATTGTTTATGGGATCTGAGTTTGGGCAAAGTGATGAATGGAATTTTGAGAAAAGTCTGGATTGGCATTTGCTGCAATACGATTACCATTCCGGAATAAGAAAAGTCATTACAGATTTAAATCAGCTTTACAAAAACCGTCCGGCGCTGTATGAAAAGCAATTTACAGGAGAAGGTTTTGAATGGATCAATTATTCAGATCATCAGAACGCTGTTTTGTCATACATCCGAAAAGGGAATAACCCTAAAGAAAATCTGGTTATCGTTTGTAATTTTACACAGGTTGTGAGAGAAAATTACAGAATAGGTATTTCGCAGAAAGGCGAACTGCAGGAGGTTTTTAATAGTGATGCTGTTATTTATGGAGGAAGCGGTGTTGGAAATTCTCAGGAATTAAAAATAGAAGCATCACCTTATGATGGCAGGGATTATTCGGTAGCATTAAATTTACCGCCTTTAAGTGTAACCGTTTATTCTTTTGTATAAGCGGGAGATTGCTTCCTGAATGTCATTTTATCAGTTTCACGTTCTTAAATTATCGATTTGTTTATTTTTTAAGAGGATATTTAACAGCCATTCAGGAAAAACGTTTTCGTGAATAATCCTTTTATTCATAGAGGGTTATAAAGTTTTTTTGTATGTTTGGAAGAGAGATTAGCGTTGTACAATTAATACAAAATCGATATGATTACTAATACAGCATTAGAATATAAAGGCGACTTATATCCTTCAAAAATTATTTCGCATGAACATGAAGGAGACTCTATTTTTTTTCATACCAATAACAAAGTAATCTTAAAAGTCACTATTCTTAGAGACAGTTTAATCCGGTTTCGTTTTACTACAAAAGGATATTTCAGCAATGATTTTTCGTATGCCATTGATAAAACGCAGCTTCATGGTTACAATTTTCTGGAGCTTACCGAAGAAGAAACGTATTTTCAAATCAGGACCAGCAAGGTAAAATGCAAAATTCAAAAAGCAGATTTGCGTCTGGCGATTTATGATTTGAATGATTTCCTGATTCTGGAAGATGAACTTGGTTTTCATTGGGAAGAAAGTTACGAATACGGAGGCAATATTGTAAAAATGAGTAAATCCTCTAAAGATGGAGAATGTTTTTACGGTTTGGGAGATAAGGCAACACAGATGAATCTCAAAGGCAAGAGGCTTGAAAACTTTGCCACAGATCAATATGCTTATCAAAAAGAACAAGATCCGCTATACAAAGTAGTTCCGTTTTATATTGGTTTGCACAACAAACAATCTTACGGAATCTTTTTTGACAATACTTTCAGGACCTTTTTTGATTTTTGTCAGGAAAGAAGAAACGTTACCAGTTTTTGGGCTGAAGGTGGAGAAATGAATTATTATTTTATCTACGGTCCGCAAATGCAGGACGTAGTAACCACTTATACTGATTTAACAGGGAAACCGGAATTACCACCGCTATGGGTATTGGGTTATCACCAATGCAAATGGAGTTATTATCCCGAAAGTAAAGTAAAAGAAATCACCTCAAAATTCAGAGAACTAAAAATTCCGTGTGATGCCATCTATCTTGACATTGATTATATGGAAGGATTTCGATGTTTTACCTGGAACAAAAACTATTTTCCGGATCCCAAAAGAATGGTCGCTGAATTGGCCGAGGACGGATTTAAAACCGTAGTCATCATTGATCCTGGAATCAAAATAGACAAAGATTACTGGGTGTATCGGGAAGCATTGGAAAAAGATTACTTCTGTAAAAGAGCCGATGGTCCTTACATGAAAGGTAAAGTCTGGCCGGGTGAATGTAATTTTCCTGATTATACAAATCCTGCAGTAAGAGAATGGTGGGCAGGCTTATTTAAAGAATTAGTTTCAGAAATTGGAGTCAAAGGGGTTTGGAACGATATGAACGAGCCGGCTGTTATGGAAGTTCCAAATAAAACATTTCCCATGGATGTACGTCACGTATACGACGGAAACCCGTGTAGTCACAGAAAAGCACACAATATTTACGGTACACAAATGGCCAGAGCTACCTATCATGGTGTTAAACGTTTTGCCTATCCGAAACGCCCGTTTGTAATCACAAGATCGGCTTATTCAGGAGCACAGCGTTATACTTCTTCCTGGACAGGAGACAATGTAGCGACCTGGGAGCATTTATGGATTGCTAATATTCAGGTGCAACGAATGAGTATTTCTGGAATGGGATTTACCGGTTCAGATATTGGAGGCTTTGCCGAACAGCCTACGGGTGAATTGTACGCCCGCTGGATACAGTTAGGCGTATTTCATCCGTTTTGCAGAACGCATTCGTCGGGAGATCATGGCAATCAGGAGCCTTGGGCTTTTGATGAAGAAGTTATCAACATTACTCGCAAGTTTGTGAGCCTGCGTTATCAGTTGCTTCCTTATTTGTACACCATGTTCTGGCAGTATATTGAGGAAGGCGTTCCTATGTTAAAACCGTTAGTGTATTACGACCAGGAAGACACACAAACGCATTACCGCAATGATGAATTTATCTTTGGGAATCAAATTTTGGTATGTCCGATCCTTGAACCTAATGCTGTTGGGAGACGTATGTATATCCCAAGAGGCGAGTGGTACAACTATTGGACCAACGAATTTAGCGTGGGAGGAAGAGAAGTGTGGATTGATACTAAATTTGATGAAATTCCGGTTTTTGTAAAGGCAGGTGCTATTATTCCGAAATATCCGGTACAGCAATACGTTGGTGAACTTGAATTTGATGAATTAACACTTGATTTGTATTTTAAACTAGGTAAAGAAAAGTCGGTAGTATATGAAGATGCACAGGATGGATACGATTATAAAAAAGGACGTTACAGCTTCTTGTCTTTCAGTACTATTGGAAAAGAAAAAGAACTGATCATTCAGTTACACAAAGAAGGAAAATACGATACACCATACAGTAAATACAAAATCAATTTAATAGGATTGCCGTTTATAGTGACTGAAATTGAAATAGACAATGAAAAAGTACCGTTTGACAAAATTGATTTAGAACGAAATCAATTTTTAATCGTCGAAAAAGGATTTACGGAGCTTCATATTAGTGGTGAGTAAAGAAATCCTGATATTTTTTTTGATAATTATATAAAACAAGAAAAAAATAATAGTTGTATTTTTGTGTGTTGTTATAAATACCACTATTATGAAAAAATATTTAGTATTAGGCCTTTTTGTCGTAATTCTGGCGGGCAGTTGTGCGACAAATCCAATTACAGGAAAACAGAATCTGAATTTTGTTTCCAATAGCGAATTGTTTCCTTCTTCGTTTCAGCAGTACAACACCTTTATTGCCGGAAACAAAGTGATTACAGGAACAGCAGATGCCAAAAAAGTAGAAGCTGTAGGAGGAAGAATTAAAGCGGCAGCCGAAAAATACCTGATTTATTTAGGGCAATCGCAATATTTGAAAGATTACCGCTGGGAATATAAACTGGTAGACAATAAAGAGGTAAATGCCTGGTGTATGCCGGGAGGAAAAATTGTGGTGTACTCCGGAATTTTGCCAATAACACAAAATGATTCCGGTTTAGCTACTGTTATGGGGCATGAAGTTTCGCATGCTTTGGCCAATCACGGAGCACAAAGAATGAGTGCCGCACAATTACAGCAAATAGGTAGCGTTGCTTTAGGAGCAGCTACAAGCGGCAAGACACAACAAACACAGGAGATATTTGCACAGGCATACGGTCTAGGGACTCAGGTTGGTGTAATGCTGCCTTTCAGCCGAGGCAATGAAACCGAAGCAGATAAAATAGGTCTGACTCTGATGGCAATTGCAGGTTACAATCCGGATGATGCCATTTCGTTCTGGAGCAGAATGTCGGCGAAATCTGGAGGAGGAAGCACACCGGAGTTTATGAGTACGCACCCGTCTGATGCTACAAGGATTGCCAACATAAGAGCTTTAATACCGGAAGCAAGAGCAACAGCACTTAAAGTTGGAATTATTAAATAAACATTTTCATCGTAAATATTACAAAGCTATTCTTTTTAGAGTAGCTTTTTTTTTGGGTGATAATTTATTAATACACGATTTAGCGAAAATTGATTTGATTATGATAAAAAAAAGATAAATTCGTAGCCTGTTAACAAAACCATTACTATGAAAAACCTGCAAAAAGGAGATAAGAAGCTATTGAATGCCTGGGCATTTTACGATTGGGCAAACTCCGTTTATACACTAACTATCGCATCGGCAGTATTCCCGATTTTTTATGAAGCTTTATTCTCAGACCGTGACCATTATATTGATGTATTTGGCATGCACCTTAAAAACTCAGCCTTAATTAGTTTTATAACCGCAGCGGCTTTTCTAGTAGTATCTTTTATATCCCCTTTGTTATCCGGAATTGCGGATTATGTAGGAAATAAAAAAGCATTCATGAAATTCTTTTGTTATATGGGAGCCTTGTCCTGTATGGGGTTATACTGGTTTGACCTCGGCAATATTTATGTTGGATTGGCTTTTTACTTTTTTGGACTGTTGGGATATTGGGGGAGTCTGGTTTTTTACAATTCCTATTTACCGGATATCGCTTTTGAAGAACAGCAGGATAAAATTAGCGCCAAAGGATATTCAATGGGATATATAGGTAGTGTCATTTTATTGATCATCAATTTATTGATGATTATGAAACCTAAACTTTTTGGTATTACAGGTACTGATGGAGAGGCTGCGATGAAAGCAATGCGTTATTCGTTTATTATGGTTGGAGTCTGGTGGATTTTATTCAGCCAGTATACTTATTTTTATTTACCAAAAGGAAGTAAAGCTAGTGGGCAAAAATTAACAAGAGCTGTTGTTTTTAATGGTTTTAAAGAGTTAAAGAAAGTTTGGGCTTTGCTAAAAGAAAATATTCCTTTAAGAAGATATTTAAGCGGATTTTTTGTTTCGAGTATGGCAGTACAAACTGTAATGCTTGTGGCTACTTATTTTGGAGCACAGGAAATTCAGTGGGCAACTAAAGAAGACAGTACGATCGGATTAATAAAATGTATTTTAATTATTCAGTTAGTAGCTGTTGTTGGGGCTGTTTTAACTTCAAGAGCTTCTGCTAAATTTGGAAATATTCCGACCTTAATTTTTATAAATAGTATTTGGGCTGTATTTTGTGCTCTGGCTTATTTTATAGTATTACCGATGCATTTTTATGTTATGGCTACCGTTGCCGGATTTGTGATGGGAGGAATTCAGGCTTTATCCCGTTCGACTTATTCGAAACTATTACCCGAGACAGAGGATACAGCTTCCTTTTTTAGTTTTTATGACGTAGCCGAGAAAATCGGAATTGTAATCGGAATGTGTGTTTACGGTATCATAGATCAAATAACAGGAAGTCCACGTGCCGCAATTGTAATTTTGGCCGTCTTTTTTGTTACTGCAATTTTCCTTTTAAGAAGAGTACCAAAAAAGGCACTTTAAGTAAGGATAGGAGTATAAAAAATAACACGAATTGCACGAATTGTCACTAATTTGTTTGTGGAATTCATTTCACAAATTAGGAATAACGGATTAAAATTTATGTGAATATTATTTTAACACATAGATATAGTTAAAAATGCAGGGGAAGGCGTTTCACTTCAAATAAAACATATATCACTATGTGAAAGAAATTTATTTCTTTTGTATCCTCTTTTGAGAATTAAAATCTATGTTTCTATGTGTTAAAAAATTTAGTGTTCCAATCATTAAAACATTGATTATAGCTTAGTAGGTGGACAGAAACATAAAAAAAAATTCCATGAATTGACACTAATTTGTGTAAATTCGTGGAATTCGTGTTTTACTTCAATATTATTTAGACTTAAGCTGCGTATTGATTTTTGAAAGCATTTGCGCAGCATTTTCATTTTTAGGATTTAGCTCCAGCGATTTTGAATAATTTTCTTTGGCAGGACCCAATTGACCAATTGCTTCATAAATTTCGCCCAAACTGTCAAAAGCATTTGCTGAATTTGGATGTTCAGTGCAATTAAGTTTAAAGATCTGAATTGAAAGATCTGTTAGTTTATTACTGAATAAGGTGTATCCTAAAGTATTGAGATCATCTTCAAAATTATGACCAGGATATTTTAATCTTAATTTTTTAAACTCATTTAAAGCAGTTTCAAACGTATGCTCACTGAATAGTTCTATTAACTGCGTTTGTGGCGTTCTGATTTGTTCCAGAGTAAGATGTAAAAATCGGGTTGTATCCGTTGAACGGGTGATGGTTATGGCTTGTAGTTTATTATTAAGTAAATTAAAATGTATCTGATTGGGATAATTATCAATTTTAAAAGTGTTATTTCCCAGATAATACATTCTTGTTTTCTCGGTATCAAAATTTTCTTTTAAAAATGGAGAGCAGAGATAAAGTAAATTATCTTCTTCAATTATTTTAGACGTTCCCAATCCGTCATATCCGTAGAGAATTTCAGTATAATAACCTTTTATAGCTTCTTTTAAGTGGGATGGAATTGTGATAGGATGCGTTTTGATTGGTTTTGACCAGCCAAGTTTTGTGATAACTTCTTTTTCGATATAAGCCATTACAGGAAGCCTGTTAGGTTTATCACCATTGGCTAAAACGGCAATCCCGTTGCCATTTTTCATTGTGGCGAGTAAATCGCCTCCGGTTCCGGTGTTAGAACCATCATGCGAGAACCAGTCCAGATTTCCGTATCCCAAACTTCTCTGCCAGCCGTAACTCCAGCCACGGGGACCTTTCATGGTAACAATGTTTGTAACCTTGGTTGCCACAGCTTTCGAAATTACTTTATTGCCTTTTCCTGCTATTGCTTTTTGCATTTCGATCGCAATTAAAGCCAAATCAACAGGGGTAGACCACAATCCCGAAGGCGCAACCTGAGGGGTTATAGGGATTCCCGTTCGGATTATTTTTCCATTATGGTTATGTACCTTGGCAACATTGGTTAGAAAGTCATTTTCATTAGGCTGAAGCATCGTTGAATTTTGCAGCTGTAGCGGATCAAGGAGATTTTCTTTTACAAGTTGTGCCAATGGCTTTTTGAAATGATTTTCGAGAGCACACTGAACAATTACATAACCGCCACCGCTGTATTGCCAGTCGGCTCCGGGTTTAAAAAGAAATTCAATAGGTTTTTTAGAGCGAGGTAATAATTTGCCTTGCAGACTCTGTTCAATAGTAGGAATCGAGTCTCCCTGATAATAATCTTCAAAACCACTCTGACTTGTTCCGGCAGTATGAGATAGCAGCTGTTTCCAGGTAACCGGGTTGTCTTTGGTGAAAGCACTGTTAGGCAATTGCCATGTTTTGAGGTCTTTTGAGATGGGAGCGTCAAGGTTGATTAATCCTTTTTCTTCCAGCATAGCACAAACAATGGCGACTATAGGTTTTGATATTGAGGCTGTAGAGAAAGCAGTATACTGATCGATTTTTTCCTCAGAATTTACAGCTTTAACACCCCATTGACTCGTCCAGATTATTTGGTAGTTCTCAAAAACAGCAACACTTAATCCTTTAAGATTGTATTTTGACATCATTTCCGTGGTGGTGCTTTTTAAGCTGTCCAGAGATTTGATTTTAGAAGTTGTTGTTATTTGGGCAAAAGAGAAGGTACAGGAGAAAACCAGAAGCGAAACTAAAAGAGTTTGTTTCATTAGTTTTAATTTTGGATGAATACAGGTTTTAAAAGATAAAGCTCAATAATAAAAGAAGAATAGTGCTGTTTGTTTTTTGATTTGATGATTGTAAAGTTCTTTTATTATTGAGCTTTTTTGAAATTATGCTTTTGAGATGCTTCCTGATCCCGAAACTTTTACATCACGTTTTTCAGGATTTCCACTGTATCTAATATCCCCTGAACCCGAAACTCTCGCGGTTAAACTTTCAGTACAGTTCACGCGAATGTCACCTGAACCCGAAATGGTTACATTTGTGTTTTTTGATTTAAGATTCGCTGCATCGATATCTCCAGAACCTGATAATTTAGTAATAAAGTTAGCAGTATTTCCTTTTAAGTTTACATCTCCTGATCCACTTAAATTTAATTCAAGATCGGTGGAGTTAAGAGCCAGATTAAAATTCCCTGAACCTGATAATTTTGCCAGGAATTTGTCGCTTTTGATAGGATCTTTTGATTGAATATCTCCGGAACCGGATAGCGTCAATTCAGATATGGTTTCAAAAGGGACCGTTACTTGAATCTTTTTGCCAAGGCTTGGTGAGAGATTAGAGCCTTTTTCTACATAAACTTTCAAAACATTGTTTTCGACTTCCACTTTTATGGCAGCCAGTAAATTTTGTTCTCCTTTTACTGTAATTTTTCCTTCTTTTCCTGCCACTAAATCCACATCAAAAAAACCGGAAACTTTTATAGCGTCATAATCAGAAGTAGTTCTGGTTTCAGTCACTACATTGCCATTACCTTTTATTTTTTTGTTGGACCATTGTGCATTTGCAATAGAACTGAATAAAAACGCACTGCAAATTAATAATTGAACTGATTTTTTCATTGTTTTTGGTTGTTTTAAGGTTATTATTTTTTGATTAATGTTGCATTGCCGTAGCTGGTCGTTACCGCTATTTTGCTTTGCCCTTTTTTCTTGTTGTAACCGCTTATCCTTTTAGAACTGCCCTTAGTTTCTGTTACCGAAGTATCCAATGAATTGTCATATTTGATACTTCCGTATCTGGTATTGATATCAAAATCAAAAGCAAGATTAGAACTGTATCCCAGTGATACATTGGTATAATTGCTGGCGATGTTTACATTTTTTTGTTTTTCAGTAAGAGTTTCCACATTTATTTTTGAATAATCAGTGTCAATATTCAGATTACCTGATAAATCTCCTACGGAAACACTTAGATAATTTCCGGAACCTGTCAACGAGTTGATTTTTTGCAGCTTAAAAGTACAATAATTACTATCGTATTTGATGTTTTGGCCTTCCTGAAGGATATACAAATCAGTATAATTGGCATCTATCGTTAAATTTCCGGACTCGTTTATCTTTAAGTTCGAATAACGTGCTTCAATATCTCCGCTTTTGATGTAATCAATGGTAGAGTTCTGACAATACCCCAGTTCAATTCGATTGTTTGAACCATTTAGTTTTCCCAACACTATCTTACCGTATTTACAGGTAATGTCAGTTGTAGATTCCAAGGTTAAAGCGGTAATATTTCCGTACTTATTATTAAGTTTTACAGTTCCGTTTTTAGGAATTTTAATGACATAATTAATTTCGAAAAAATTAGCGCTTCCTTTACTTTTTAAAGACGAATTACCAATGTTTGTAATGGCAGTAACCATTGACTTAAGAGCGGTAATGTCGACGTCAATACTGTTGAGCTTTGCGTTAACCCAATCTTCATTTTTACTGGTAACCTTAATGGTAATGTCAATGTCAATTTTATCCTCATTCCAGGTACTGACCGTAATGTCACCGTATTTGTTATCAATATCAATACCTGCGTTCGAATTCACGATGTAGGTTTTTTTTATGTTCTTTTGCTTAGTACTATAATTATCGTCATTTGAGAATCCTAAAAAAGGAAGCAAAAGAAATAGGATGAGTATGTTATAATGTTTTTTCATGTGTAGTGTTATTTTTAAAATTTTCATTTTCTTCAATTCGTTGTAAAACAGTTTGTAAAAAGGAAATTCGGGTTTCCAGATTACTGATCATGGCATAAATAATTTGTTTGTTTTCGCCATTCTTCTGCAATTCGTTTATAATTTTAGCATAATCGGCGTCGAACACCTTCATTTGTTTTAAGGCATCGCTAATAATCTGCTCATTTTCAGGAGAACTTTTTTCTTTTAATTTAACTAGCTCATTATCGATTAAAATACTGAATATCGAATCGGTTCTTTGCGCTTCCTTCGAAGCAAACTTATACTGTTTAGGTTCGTGGTAACTGTTGTAAAATAAAGACACACTCAACAGTACCACAATTGAAGCAGCAATTGCCCAAACCGTATGATTTTTCTTTTTAGGTTGTTTTTGGTTTAATTTATTTAAGAAATTCAGCTGATGGTCGGAACTTAGTTCCTCTACATCCCATTGATTCTCAAATTTTTTGAATAATTGATCTAAATCGTCATTTTCCTTTTTCATATTTCCTCTAATTTTTTTCGTAAACTTTCTTTTGCCCTGCTTAGCGTTGTTCGGCAATTAGCGTAACTAATGTTTAAAATTTCGCTAATTTCCTCCTGATCGTAACCCTCAATATAAAACAGGGTTAAAACCATCCGGTAATTGTCTTTCAGGTTTGAAATTGTATCTAAGACCTGTTTCACTTTAAGCGAATTCATGTCGATGTTTTCGCAAAAAAAACTGTCGTTTTCCTCTATTTTGTAAAGGGTCTTGCTTAAATCTTCTGCCTGGAAAGCATTATTCTTTTTATAAAAATCAATACTGTAATTGATAATTATTCTTTTTAACCACGCACCAAATGCTACTTCTTGTTTATAGTCATTGATTTTTGTAAAAGCCTTTAGAAAACCTTCTTGCATGACGTCTTGCGCAAAATGTTCATCTTTCACAATGCGGAATGCCACATTGTACATAGCTTTACAATAACGATTGTAAACTTCAAACTGAGCTTTTTGGTTGTTCTCCTTACAAAGCGTGATTAATTCTTCGATATTCTGGTTATTTATACTCAAGTAATGGTTGCTAGTTTTTAATAATGACTTTGCTTTTTTTGGTTTGTTACACTTTTGATAAAATTAATTTTATTTTTTTTCAAAATAGTTCTCTTTCTTGTATTATTTGGCTCCTGTGGCTTAATTTCAAAACAGTCTTTTTTGGTTTTGGCATAATGATTGTCTATTTTTACGGCTTATCATGTAAACGAAAGACTTTACATATTTATAGTAGAAACTACCGTATGTACTGTTATATTTACGGCTGGTATGAAATATTTAATGACAAAACGACTTATATACTATTATGTCAAACCATAAAATACTTACAATTGACAATCTGTCACTTCAGGAATTTGATTCAGAGGCAGATTTGATTCCATTATTAACTCCGGAAGACGAAGAGGAAATGAACAACGAGGAACTTCCACTCTCGTTGCCTATTTTGCCGTTGCGCAATACCGTTTTATTTCCGGGAGTTGTGATTCCAATTTCAGCAGGAAGAGATAAATCAATCAAATTAATTAATGATGCCAATGCCGGTGGAAAAATTATTGGTGTAGTTTCTCAGATTAATGAAGAAGACGAAGATCCGTCCAAAGATGATATTCATAAAATTGGAACCGTAGCCAGAATACTTCGCGTTTTAAAAATGCCTGACGGAAACGTAACTGTAATTCTACAAGGTAAAAAACGCTTTGAAATTGATGAAGTGGTTTCAGAAGAACCTTATATCACTGCTACGATCAAAGAAGTTTCGGAAGAACGTCCGGCAGAAGATGATACGGAGTTTAAAGCGATTTTAGATTCTGTAAAAGAACTGGCGATTCAAATTATAAAAGAGAGTCCAAACATTCCGTCAGAAGCTACTTTTGCGATTAAAAACATTGAAAGCCAATCGTTCTTAATCAACTTTGTTTCTTCTAATATGAACTTGTCTGTAAAAGAGAAGCAAGGTTTGTTGTCTATAAATGGATTAAAAGATCGTGCGCTTGAAACTTTGCGTTATATGAACGTTGAGCTGCAAAAATTAGAACTGAAAAATGACATTCAGTCAAAAGTTCGTTTTGATTTAGACCAGCAGCAGCGTGAATATTTCTTGCACCAGCAAATGAAAACCATTCAGGAAGAATTGGGAGGTGTTTCGCAGGAGGAAGAAATGGACGAAATGGGGCAGAAGGCCAAAGCTAAAAAGTGGGACGAGAAAACGCAGAAACATTTCGAGAAAGAACTGTCTAAAATGCGCAGAATGAACCCACAATCACCTGATTTTGGAATTCAGCGCAACTATTTGGAATTATTTTTAGAATTGCCTTGGGGCGAATATTCTAAAGATAAATTCGATTTGAAACATGCACAGAAGGTATTAGATAAAGATCATTTTGGACTTGAAGAAGTAAAGAAAAGAATGATTGAACATTTGGCTGTATTGAAACTTCGTAATGATATGAGATCGCCAATTATATGTTTAACAGGGCCTCCGGGAGTTGGTAAAACTTCTATTGGACGTTCTGTTGCCGAAGCTTTAGGACGTGAATATGTACGTATTTCTTTAGGTGGTTTACGTGATGAAGCTGAAATCCGCGGACACAGAAAAACCTATATCGGTGCTATGCCAGGGCGAATCATTCAAAGTTTGAAAAAAGCGGGAACTTCTAATCCTGTTTTTATTCTGGATGAGATTGATAAATTGTCAAGCGGTAACAGTGGAGATCCTTCTTCTGCTTTATTAGAAGTATTAGATCCGGAGCAAAACAATGCTTTTTATGACAATTTCCTTGAAATGGGATATGACTTGTCTAAGGTAATGTTTATTGCAACTTCAAACAATATGTCAGCCATTCAGCCAGCTTTGCGTGACAGAATGGAAGTGATTAAAATGTCCGGTTACACTATTGAAGAAAAAGTGGAAATTGCTAAAAGACACCTTTTTCCAAAACAATTAGAAGCACATGGATTAACTACTAAAGATTTGACTATTGGTAAAAAACAATTGGAAAAAATCGTAGAAGGATATACACGTGAATCCGGAGTTCGTAACCTTGAAACTAAAATTGCTCAGGTAATTCGTAATGCAGCAAAATCAGTTGCAATGGAAGAGGAGTACAATAAAAAAGTAACCGACGAAGATATCGTGAAAGTTTTGGGTGTACCAAGACTGGAGCGTGATAAATATGAAAACAATGATATTGCCGGAGTTGTTACAGGTTTGGCCTGGACAAGTGTTGGCGGGGATATTTTGTTTATTGAGTCTTTAATTTCTGAAGGAAAAGGAGCTTTGACTATTACCGGAAACCTTGGTAATGTCATGAAAGAATCGGCTACAATTGCTTTAGAATACATTAAAGCCAATGCTAAAAAACTAGGTCTGAGTGTTGAATTGTTTCAAAAATACAACATTCACTTACACGTGCCGGAAGGAGCAACACCAAAAGACGGACCAAGTGCCGGTATTGCAATGTTAACTTCTTTAGTTTCGTTACTGACACAAAAGAAAGTAAAGAAGAGCCTGGCAATGACAGGAGAAATTACATTGCGTGGTAAGGTTTTACCGGTAGGTGGAATTAAAGAAAAAATTCTTGCAGCCAAAAGAGCTAATATTAAAGAAATCATCTTATGTCATGAAAACAAAAGTGATATTGATGAAATTAAAGAAGAATACTTAGAAGGACTTACTTTTCACTATGTAAAAGAAATGAGCGAAGTTCTGGCTTTGGCCTTGACCGATCAGAACGTTAAAAACGCAAAAACACTGAAATAAAGGTTTGAAAATTTCAAAATACAAAATCCAAATTCCAATCTGAGCAATCAGTTTTAGGATTTGGATTTTTTTATTGGAATTTAATCTGAGCGATCAGTTTTGGAATTTGTAATTTATTTTTATTGTAATTTATTTTTATCAATGATATAATTTTATCTTCGCACTTGCGTTATCCCCCTATAGGATCGCCCCAAAAGAATGTTAAAACAATTTGTTTTATTTTTATTAGTATCGATTTGCTCCATTAGTTATGGGCAAATAGGAGGGCGCTACACCTATCAGTTTTTAAATTTAACAACCTCGCCGAGACAGGCGGCATTAGGAGGCAAAACGATAACGATTTACGATGAAGATGTCAATCAGGCTATGTCAAATCCGGCAGCTTTGAATGAAGACATGGACAATCATCTTGCGATGAATTATGGAAGTTATTACGGAGAAGCTTCTTATGGAACTGCTTCGTACGCTTATACTTACGACAGGCATGTGCAGACGTTTTATGCAGGAGTAAGTTATGTTAATTATGGTTCATTTGAAGGTTATGATGAAAACGGACAGGCTACCTCAAATTTTACGGGGAGTGAGGGCGCACTTTCATTGGGGTACGCTTACAATGTTCCGTTCACCGATTTGCATATAGGTGCAAATATGAAGTTAGTAACTTCAACGTTAGAGAGTTATAATTCTATAGGAGGTGCAATTGATTTAGGTTTTTTGTATGTAATTGAAAAAAATGACGTAAATTTGGCTTTAGTAATACGCAATATTGGTACACAATTTACCACGTATTCAGGAATTAAGGAAAATTTACCATTTGAAATCGTGGCAGGAGTTTCGCAGGAATTAGAGCATGTGCCCCTTCGCTGGCATCTTTCATTAGAAAATTTGCAACAGTGGAATATCTCTTTTTCGAATCCCGTTCGTGGAGAAACCGGCATCGATGGATCAACAAGTAAAGAGAAAGTTTCGTTTGTCAATAACGCTTTGAGACATGTGGTTTTTGGAGTAGAACTTTTTCCAAAAAAAGCATTTAATTTGCGTTTAGGATATAATTTTAGAAGGGGAGAAGAATTACGGGTGAATGAACAGCGTAATTTTTCAGGTGTTTCGGTAGGATTTGGTTTAAAAATGAATAGATTAAAATTTAATTATTCGTATTCCAGATATACATTGGCAGCAAATACAAGTCTTTTTGGTCTAATTTTAAATTTTCAATAATGATATGAAAATACTTAGTTTGTTTTTGTTTTTAACGGTAGGTGTTTTAACGGGTGCGAAACATTACTATAAAAATGAAACTACTATTTCCAGCCTGGAAGTAGAGCGGATCAATACCAGAGTAAGCGAAATTAAAAACATGATTAGTATTGACTCTAAGTACAATACTAAAATTGCTTTTTTCGTTGATATGAGAATACCATCGGGTAAAAATCGTTTTTTTGTTTACGATCTGGTAAACAATAAAATTATAGATCAGGGCCTTGTAGCACATGGCTCGGGATCTGAAACAGGTGTGAAAGGCAGCTTAAGGTTCAGTAATACCCCTAATTCGAATTGTACTGCATTAGGGCGCTATGTGATTCAAAAATGTTACAAAGGAATTTTCGGAAAGGCATATAAATTAAATGGTCTGGATGAAACCAATAACAATGCTTTAAAAAGAGCGATAGTATTGCATTATTACTCAGCAGTTCCTTATGAAGAACAAGATTACTATATTAGCAACAGTCATGGCTGTCCGATGGTAAACGAACAATTCTTCAAACGACTCGAAAAATATATAAGTTGTTCTAAGTCAAATATTATCCTGGATGTTTATTATTAGAAAACTTAGAATATAATTTCAAATAAACTTAAATCATAATATTGCTGTTGTTTTTTTTTCAACAGCATTTTTTTTGTTCTGATTTTTATTCCATTTTAAATTTCCACATTGTATCAATATCATTCTATGAAGAAAATCCTTTTTATTTTTCTTGTTGTAATCCTATTTTTTGTTGGGTATAAGATCATTAAGAAAGAGAGTACAGCTCCTTTGTTAGTAGCAAGTACAATTGATAGCAAAAAAATCAATGAAATTAGGAAAATTATAAAGAGCGATTCAAAATACAATGATAGATATGCTTTTTTTATCGATATGAAAATTCCCTCGGGCAAGAACCGCTTTTTTGTATACGATCTAAAAGCCAATAAAATTATTGATAAAGGATTAGTAGCTCATGGTTCGGGGTCAGAGACCCAAATAAAAGGCAAGTTAAAATTTAGTAATGTTCCTAATTCGCTCAGCACTTCATTAGGGAAATACGCTATTGGTGAGCATTATAACGGAAAGTTTGGTAAGGCCTACAAATTATATGGATTGGATACCACAAATTCGAATGCATTTGATCGTGATATTGTTTTCCATTATTATTTTGATGTTCCGTATGAAGAGCAAAATGGATATATTTGCAACAGTTATGGATGCCCGATGGTGAACAAGAAATATTTTGAAAGAGTGGCAAAAATAATTGATAATTCCGGATCCGATATTGTGATGAGTATTTACTATTAAAACCGGATTGGAACAGTAAATAAGTTTAAATTTAAAAATAAAAAAATTGAAAAAAATTACCATTGCAATTGATGGATTCTCCTCAACAGGAAAGAGTACTTTGGCAAAACAATTGGCGAAAGAGCTGGAATATGTTTATGTAGATACCGGAGCAATGTACCGTGCGGTGGCACACTTTGCCATGCAGCATCAGCTTATTGCGGCAGATTTTTTTGATAAGGCAGCACTTATAGCAGCTTTGCCAAACATTCAGTTAGAGTTTAAATTTAACACTGACTTGGGTTTTGCTGAGATGTATCTGAATGGTGAAAATGTGGAAAAACAAATCAGAACCATTGAGGTTTCTAATTTTGTGAGTAAAGTTGCCGAGGTTTCTGAAGTGCGTTCTAAATTGGTAGAGCAGCAACAGGAAATGGGAAAAAACAAAGCAATAGTGATGGATGGAAGAGACATTGGTACCGTAGTTTTTCCTAATGCCGAGCTTAAAATTTTCATGACTGCCAGTGCCGAGACCCGTGCACAAAGACGTTTTGACGAATTACAGCAAAAAGGAGACAACGTATCTTATGAAGATGTCTTGAAAAATGTAGTCGAAAGAGATTATATTGATACACACCGCGAAGATTCTCCTTTAATCATTGCCGATGATGCGATAGAAATAGATAATTCTTACTTAAACAGGGAAGAACAGTTTGATGCAGTTCTGGAATTAGTAAAGGATGTTGTTAAAACAGTTTAATTTTTTGTAGATATCATTTTTAATGGTAGTTTTACCGCTTTATTTATTTAAAGACAATTTCATCGTATGGGAATTAAAAACAGGTTGATTATAATGAGCTTTCTTCAATTTTTTGTTTGGGGAGCCTGGCTTATAACAATTGGAAATTATTGGTTTGGAACTAAAAATTGGGAAGGAACCCAGTTTGGTCTTGTTTTCGGAACCATGGGAATTGCTTCTTTATTCATGCCCACTTTAACCGGAATTATTGCAGACAGATGGATTAATGCAGAAAAACTATATGGTGTCCTGCATGTTCTTTATGCTGTGGTTTTATTTGGTATTGCTCATGTTACGACACCGGATAATTTTATATATGTAATGTTTATCGCAATGTGCTGTTACATGCCTACAATTGCTTTGAGCAACTCTATTTCGTATACTTCGCTTAAGCTGAATAATAAAAACATTGTAAAAGATTTTCCACCTATCCGTGTTTGGGGAACGATTGGTTTTATTGCCGCAATGTGGATCACTAATTTAAGTGGAAGCAAAGCGACAGAATACCAATTTTATATCGCCGGAGTTGGAGCCTTAATTCTTGGTTTTTATGCTTTTACATTGCCTAAATGTGAGCCTCAGCGTCTGACTAAAGAAGATGCTTCATTGGTAGAAACTTTAGGACTAGAGGCCTTTAAGTTATTTGGAAATTACAAAATGGCTTTATTCTTTGTATTCTCTATGTTTTTAGGAGGAGCTTTACAATTGACAAATGCCTACGGAGATGTATTTTTAGATGAATTCAAGCATTTCCCTAAATATGCAGATTCTTTCGTGATCAAATATTCGACTATAATCATGTCGATCTCTCAGGTATCTGAAACTTTGTTTATTTTGGCAATTCCATTTTTCTTAAGACGTTTTGGAATCAAACAGGTAATGTTGATCAGTATGTTGGCTTGGGTATTGCGTTTTGGATTATTTGGATTTGGAGATCCTGTAGGTGGTTTATGGATGATTATTCTATCTTGTATCGTTTACGGAATGGCATTTGATTTCTTCAATATCTCAGGTTCGTTATTCGTTGAAAGCAATACAGATTCTAAAATACGTTCGTCTGCACAAGGATTATTCATGATGATGACCAACGGTGTAGGTGCAGTTCTGGGAAGTTTGACTTCCGGTTGGGCCATTGATCGTTTCTTTACCAAATCATTCACGAATACTACCGAGTTGGCAGGATTTTTACAAACAGAAAGTACAAATTCAAGAATGCTGGAATTTGTGAAAGGACAGGGTAATTCGATTTCGGCGGACGGAATTTTTACAAATCCAATTTTAATGAAAGACTGGCATAACATCTGGCTGTCATTTGCAGCTTATGCCTTAGTAATTGCGATTGCTTTTGCTGTTTTATTCAAACACAAACATGACCCAAAAGAACTAGAGAATTTGAGTCATTAAACTATAAGACACACAGTCAAAAATCCCGTTTTCATCACTTGAAAACGGGATTTTTTTTGAAATAACCTGTAGTATTAATTGACTTCGATACGATTAAATTGAAAAAGATCATTATTAGCTGATTTTACGGTAATATAATATTGACCAACAGGTAAATCTGTTTCAATGATACCATCTTTTTGAGCAATTAGAGTAGATTGAATCGGAATTAATAAATCTGCGTTTTTAGTTGCATTATATTCCTCTAATAAGAAAACGTCAACCAATAGTTCTTCGTTTTTAAATTGTGAAAATTTCAGGTCTTTCAGACTAACCTTTTTGAAAGTCTTATCCGGGTAAACCGATTGCAGGTTGGCTTCAAGGTTATTGATTACAAAATAATCAGCACTTGATTTCATTAAAGTATCTTTTGCAAATATAGCTTTAGGAAGTAAAACTAGTTTTTCTTTTGTGTTCATCATAACAGTTTCCTGATTGATGGTAACGGGATCTATGTTCGAGTATTCTTTTAAATAATTGGCCATAACGCGATTTTTCCCTTCTTCTTCCAGATGACCATGGCCTACATAAATAAAAATTTTTGCCTTTGGATCTTTTTCCAGTATCTTCATGACATTTTTGGCTTGGCCTATTTCCCGGTTTACTTTCTGATCAGAATTTTCATGTCCCACTAGCGTAAATCCCATAGCATTTGCTTTTCTTACGAAATGACCAAAATAAGGATCTTTGATATAAAATCCATTTTTAGCATTTGGAACAGGTGTGGTATTAGTACTATTATTAGGTGCAAAGGTTTCCATAGAAATCACGGAGAATCCTTTTTGTTTCAAGACGTCAAGAAGATTTAGAGCAAACAATCGATGTTTGGGATAAAAATGGTCCTCATTGAGTATAATAATCTGATTGTTGTTAGCGAGATCTGCAATTGCTGCAATCACAGCTTCCTCTTTTTTGACTTCATTTTTGGATAATGAGTTTAGAACAGTGTGATTAAAATCACTTTTATCACTTTCATATCTCTTAATCAGTAGATTATATTCTTTATTGTTGCCTATATAAGAATTGATCGTTAAGTACAAAGGGTCTTTGAACATTATTTTTTTAGGATCTTTTATAGGAGCCTGCTTTATTTTTTCTCTTCCCTGCAAGTAATTTTTATGAGGCTCATAGGTGTAATAATTAAAAAGTTGCATATAAGACAGTTTATTCAAAGAGGTACTGTCCAGATGAACCCTTCGAATATTTTCGTTGGCTTTTTCCAAATGATTCATATTCAGGGGCATTCGCGTAAGTGAAATGACTTTTTTTGCTCCTTTTTGTTTTTCAAAAATTATAACGCCATTGATACTGTCATTTCGAACCAGTTTTTCATGAGTAATTGTATCGATTGGTTTTTCAATCTTTTCAAAGAAATAGTAGCTTTCTAAATTTTGATCTGTTTTGTAACTAAGTATTGTCTTTGCAGCAGAAATATCTTTAGAATTCCCAATACTCTTTCTTAGCGTACTTTTATTAAGCTTAGAAAGATCTTCATAACTCACATTTTCCGGGATGTCTATGGAAACATCCAGTAATGTATTGTAAAACAAATCGCCTTTGTTTCTTTCTCCGACGATATAATTGTGTTGGACAATATTCTGATGAGTAGTTTTGCAGCCGGCGAATACTAAAAGACAACTTGCCGAACAGTAATATTTTTGAAATCTGACAGGAATTAATTTTATCATAGTTTTTAGAAGTATAAAATAACAAATATCATTGCTTTCTCAAGGTTTGAATGCTGGTTTATTATCGTAAACCTGTATTATATTAACCCGTTGAGACAATTAATTTAAAGGTATCTCATGATCCAATTCTGCTAGGATACAAAAGCCATTACAACTTAGAGTTTACTACAACTTACCGGTAATGGTGATTAACTTTTAGAGCTGACGATAAAATTGTACAGGAAAATTGTTTAGATGTACAATTTGTCTTACTTTCTTTAGAGATATCTTTGCTAATATAACGAAAGAAAGTCACCTAATATATAAAACCATGAGAAATAATAGCACCGGATTGGCAGTTTTTTTTATTGCAATATTTGGTTTTATGCCTGTAATAGCGCAGGTTAAAGAGGAAAAACCTCTTTTTCATTATTCTGTAATGGATGCGATGCGTAATGGTGTTTATACAGGAGAACTATCGATTGGAGAACTCGCCAAAAAAGGAAATTTCGGAATTGGTACTTACAATTATTTAGACGGTGAAATGATAGTACTTGATGGTGTTTTCTATCGGGTAGATGCTTCCGGAGTGATTGGGGTTGCTGCAAACAGCCTTAAGATACCATTTGGTTCAGTTGCTTTCTTTAAAGCTGATATGCAGTTTGAACTTACCAATTTAAAAGATATTGAAGAACTCCAGAACGAGGTGATAAAAAGACTTCCCTCGGTTAATAAACCTTATGCTGTTCGCATAGAATGTGAATTTGAAAACATTACAGTAGGTGGCGCCAGACGTCTCGATGAAAATGAGACTACCGGATTGGGAGAACTCATGAAAACAAGACCTTTGTATCCAAGAGAACATATCTCGGGGACTATGGTTGGTTTTTACAATCCTCCATATTTCTCGGCCATCGATTTATCTCCGTTTCATTTTCATTTTATTTCCAGAGACCGTAAATATGGCGGACATCTGATTTCCGGAAAATTAGGGACAGTAACTATAAAAGTCAGCATAGACGAAAAACCGGGTTATGAGGTTATTTTGCCCCAGCAGAATAAAGTTTTTAACAAACCCTGGACAAAGCAAGACGGTGTTAAAAGCTCTTACTAAAAGAGTGCCGGTATAAACCGCTTTATTATTTAAAATTCAACAAACATGACAAAATTAAAATTAGCAATTTCTGCAATGATCTTGCTCGCTACTGCTATGACAGCACAGCAAACGAAAGAAATTCAGCATCTAAAATTTGATAATTTGGGATGGGAGCAACTAGGCGATAAATTACAACGCAAATATGTGTACGGAGAACAGGGCATGCTGGCGCTGTTTAAGATGGACAAGGGGGCAAAAGTACCTTTGCATCAGCATCCAAACGAACAAACGACTTATATTACAAAAGGAAGTGTAAAAGTGAGCATGCAAGGCAAAGATTATGTTGTTAGTGCCGGTGAGGTATTGATTATTCCGGGGAATATTCCTCATCAGTTTGAGTGTTTGGAAGACGGTACTTTAGATATAGATTTTTTTGCTCCGCCACGTAAAGACTGGATAGAAGGTACTGCCAGTTATTTTGGAAACACAAACAAAACAACTACTGCTCTTGAAGTGGTTGCCGCTATGGACATACGTCCGGGCGATGTTGCCGTATCGGCAGAGGGCCGCGTTTTTGCAACCATACATCCGCTGGGCAATCAAAAAACGCAATTGGTTGAAATTGTGAATGGAAAGGCAGTTCCATATCCTTCTGCTGCTTATCAGAAGAATGGCGGAAAGCCAACGGATACCAAATTTGATGCAATGCTGGGATTAATCTTTGATAAAAACAATCAGCTGTGGGTAACAGATATGGGACTTGAACTTGGAAAATCCAGACTTTGGGCTTTTGACATCAGCAAAAATAAGGTAGTACAAAAAATTGAATTGCCTCAAACTATAGCGCCAAAAGGTACTTTTACACAAGATGTTGCCATCGACGAAAAAAATGGTTTTGCCTATCTGGCGGATATTGCCAATCCGGGAATCATCGTATTGAATCTGAAAACCAAGAAAACACGCCGCTTTAGTGGACACGCTTCTTTACAGGCAGAAGATAAAGACATGATTATCGACGGGAAAGTGACTTATTTTGGTGGGAAACCTGCTCGCGTTGCTATTGATCCCATTACACTTTCGTACGACAGAGAAACGATCTTTTTTGGAGCAATGAATGGAACTTCATGGTATAGTGTGCCAGCAAGATTATTTAGAGAAGGAAAGAGTGATGCCGAAATTAGTAGTGCCATAAAAAAAGTTGGTAACAAACCTTTTAGCGATGGCGCTTTGACAGATGAAGCAGGGAATCATTATTTTACTAATCTTCAGGAACATGCTATAACAAAGTTGGATGCTACTGGTAAATTGACTACTATTGTACAGGACGCTCAAAAATTGCAGTGGCCGGATAATGTATATAAAGGTCCTAACGGGTGGATGTATATTTCAGTAAATCAACTTAATAGTACTCCTGCATTTACGGGTGCAGACGATCAGGGAAAACCGCCTTATTATATTTATCGTTTCAAACAATAAGAATAACATCTTTAATTTAATACCAACAGTAAAATGTTCACATTCTTCAGGGTTTCAGTGAGTATTGCTATAATAGCTTTATTTGTACTTAGTTTAGTTACACTGAGTGATGTTTTCCTTCATGACAATCAGCTCTTTTTTTATATGCTGACCACTGTAACGGCTGTTATTTTTGCGGCTATGGGGTTTGTTGGAATTGTGATTTATAAAAACTTTAAAAATATCTGGCTGCATGTCACAAAAGAAGAGCAACAGCATTTTGTCCAGGCTTCTGTTCGAAAGTTTTTAGTGGTTCTTGGCTTTATTGCATTAGTAGTTGCATTATTTTCCTTTGTACTTTGCATAGGATTAATAGAGAGAATGCAGGACGGAATGGCTTTATTCGGTTAGGATAAGCAAAGTTTTAAAAAATAGGTTTGTTAGCCTATAGAAAAACACATTATGCAGTAAGCGCATAATGTGTTTTTTTATTTGAGATTTATATGCTCGGCACAGGTATGTAATTCAAAGTTTGTTATACCAGATATTACCTCAATGCATCCAGTTATTACACGGATGGTCTAATTTCTGAAAATTTTAGGCTCACCATTAGAATTAGTTTATATTTGTAAGATTAGTAGTATGTATTTAGGTTTGCTGGACTGCGATGAATTAATAGGATAAGCAACACATTTGAAGCATTCAGCCATAAGTATGCAAATTCCGGTTATATTGATCACCCCATTCCGTTTTAAAGTGAGCACCTTATTCCAGTTCAAAATGACCACCTAATTCCGGAGCAAAATGACCACCTCCGTTTTGATTAAAAACTATATTTTTTCATCTGTTAATTAGTATTCAAATATAATAAAATATCACTCTTTGTTTATTCCTCTTTTCTTTCTCATGGATTCTCCATGTAATTCAAGCCTATGAGATTGGTGTATAAGTCTGTCTAATATTGCATCGGCTATCGTTTTTTCTCCAATTATATCATACCAGCCTTGAACCGGGATTTGTGATGTCACGATTATAGAGCCGTTATTATGCCTGTCTTCTATGATCTCCAAAAGAGTAATTCGGTTATGGCTGTCAAGTGCCTGGAGTCCAAAATCATCAAGTATGATAACATCCTGTCTTTGTATTTTGGTAAGTTCCCGCAGATAAGTGCCATCTGCTTTAGCCATTTTTAGTCTAGCAAACAATTTTGAGGTATTAAAATAACTTACCTTAAAACCCTGTATACAAGCTTGATAACCTAATGCGGTACCTAAATAACTTTTACCGACACCGGTGCTTCCAGTGATTAAAATGTTTTCATTTTTCTCTATAAATTCGCATTCTGCCAGACGCAGTACCATGTTTCTGTCCAGATTACGTGATACATCAAAATTGATACTTTCAATATTTGATTTGTAATGGAATTTGGCATTAGTGATACTTCGTTCAATACGACGATTGTACCTTTCATCCCATTCTGCATCAATAATCATCGATACAAACTGGTCAAGGGTATAATGATCTGTTTTTCCGCTTTCAATGGCTGTTTTAAAAGCATTAAACATGCCATAAAGCTTCATTTGTTTCATTTTGGTTACTGTGGATTCATTCATTTTTTCAAGATTTAATTTAGTTATAATAGTGTTTTCCTCTTATATTACTGTGATCGGGAAGTTCTTGCTCAGGTTCTTGATCAAAATCAATATGATCCAAGTTGTTTTCTAAAATATTTTGTATGGTCTTAAAATTGTAAATTTTAAAATCAAGTGCCCGCCTGCAGGCATTTATTAATCGCTGTCTGCCTACCTTTTTTTCAAAATTCAGTATTCCTAAACAACTTTTATAAGCCTGTTCTGGATGATTTCTGCTTTCGATTATCTGTATTATATATTCTCCCACTGACTCATCAATATTATTAGCCCATTCAATGAAGCGGGCAGCACTCCATTGGGCTACAAATTGATGTGTACTGGCTAAATGCTCAGGGGTTGTTGTATAGACATAAGGTTTGTAGTTTCTTGGATGTACAGCTATTCGATTGTATTTAAAATAAATCTCTACCGTTGATTTGGTATATAACAGCTTTGCTTTCTTTTTTACATATTGATACGGAACGCTGTAATAGTTTTTGTCCTGGCTTAATTGAACATGACCGTTTTGCATTACTGTTGCAAAAGATTGGTATTTAATTTCAAAACGATCTTGTGGCAGTGGACGCAGTTTTTCTTTCTCGTCTTCTAAAAATAATTCAAAGCGGGAATAAGGGCGTCCTGTTAGTTTTCTGTTATTATGAGAGTCAAGTAAATCCCAGATCTGCTGATTTAATTCTTCCAGAGAAAAGAATTTGGTTTCTTTTATGGTTACATAAATCCTTCGATATAATATCTTAACAGCTCCTTCAACTAATGATTTGTCTCTGGGCCTGTAAGCTCTGGCAGGTAAAATTGTAGTTTCGTAATGTTCTGCTAAATCAGCCAGGGTTTCATTGATTGTCGGTTCAAAACGACTGCTTTTTATTACTGCAGATTTTAAATTATCCGGAACAATGGCAGCAGGAGTACCTTCAAAAAAGCGCATGGCATTCTCTACTGAGTCAACAAAGTTTTCCTTTTGCTGGCTCATGGAAGCTTCAGCATACGTGTATTGGCTAGCGCCTAATATTGCTACAAAAAATTGTACTTCTTTGACTTCTCCGGTATCTATATCAATAATTGAGAGTGTCTTTCCGGCATAATCAACATACATTTTATCACCAGCCTTATGGTTCATATGCATGACCGGATTGACTCGCTTGCCCCATATATTGTAATGATAATGAAATTGTGAAGTTCGATAACCATCAGGATTTACAGCAATATATTGTTCCCACATATGCTGTACGGTAACGCCAACTTTTTTTAGTTCACGTTCCATTTTATGAAAAAAATCATAAAGTGTCTGTAATCTCGGGCTAATGGCCTCTACACTAGTCTGGGAGAATAAAAGTTCCAGCTCTGCATCGGTTTTTTGGTCGATTAATTCTAAGCTTAATCCGAGAACTTCAAATAAGGAAATATATTTCTTTACCGTATTTCTTGAAAGGGATAAGTAGCTACTTATAAATAACTTACTCTTTCCATTACAATAGAATTTAATTACTTTTCTAATTTTACTCATGTCTGTTATTTTGTTTGCCATAATCCGTATATTTTTAACGAATGTATGGTTCTAACAACATGAAAAAATGAATAGTTTTTAATCGTTAATTAACCACAAAACCTGGTGGTCAATTTGCTCCGGAATCAGGTGGTCAATTTACTCCGGAATTAGGTGGTCAAATTGACCGGTTTTTCCACATTTACCTCTACGAAAGCAGCAAAACATGGCTTCTGTTTGGCAGAAATGGCTTTAAAGTCAGAGATTAAAATATCTGAAATAAATAGTAGTGATATTGAAAAAGTTATTGATTCTCAAAAAGTACCTGATTTTTATAAATTTAAAGAAATGTCTCCAATCGAAGATTCTGACAGATATAAACACAAACCTATTGAGGGAGAGAAAATTGAATTTACAGATTTTAATTTTAAACTTGCCATCATTCAGGAGCTGATGTATGAAAAGGAATTGATTCTTCCGAAGTTTGATCTTTGTGAGTTTGTAGACCGTTACAGAGGAAGAGAAATAGACCTTGAAGAGGAAGGATATGATTTTATACCAGAAGTTACAAGCTATTTTGAAAAATTAGAAATCGATAAAAAGTTTGCCAGCGAAGTTACAGAAGTATGTCAGGATGTGTGTGATGATATATACAGGAATATGTTTTGGTTTTGGGATGGAGAAGGTGACGAATTTGATATACAATCTTTTAAAGATGTAGAACAGTTTCCAAATCTCAAAAAGATGACATTATTGTATGATACTTCTTTTAAGGAACTAGAATATTTAAAGAGTAGAGGAATAGAGGTTGAAGATGTTTAGATCAAATTAGAGATAAAGGAATAAAAAAGCACCCGAATTTGGATGCTTTTTTTATAGAATATAGGTTTTGTTTCATAAACTATTTCTAATATTGATCGAGAGATTTATGTAAAAGCATAATCCTCTTAATCTGTAGTAAAAGGTTAGATATTGACGTAATTTTTATATGGCTCGTTCCTACGGAACTTTCTGTGTCGTGTTTTTTTCAACGGATTAAAATCCGTTGCTACAAAATGAATCGTTCCTTTGGAACTATCCAGAATAAATTGTTGTTAACTTAAAAAAAATCAAAAATGGATGAAGTACAAAGAATAAAAAAACAGCTTGCAAAAACAGCTACTGAATTTATAAGTGGCGGATTTAGACCAACAAATTCAGCTTCTGAAAGTTGGATTGGAAGAGTTTATTTATATAAAGAAGCGGAAGAGATTCCTCTGGACAATAACAACGAATTGATGTGGCCACTGTTTCAATTATGTTTGGACGGTTTGCCTTTTGTTCCCGAGATTTTAAAAAGTACAAAAACGATTTCTGTCTTTATTTCTAAGAATATTCCAATGGATTTGACTCCTAATGGAAATAATTGGACATTACGTGAATATGGCATTGACGATACACTTATTATTAAAGATTTAAAAAATCCTGTTTCACATCTAAAAGCTTTTCCATTATCAAATAAATTAATTGAGGAAGATTACCCTGTTTGGGAAGATTGTTCCTCCATACCAGAGGATGTTACGGACAAGATACTTGAACTTGAAGAATCAAAAACTATTGATTATTATTACGACATAGTTGAAAATTATTATGGTCATAAAATTGGAGGTTATCCTAGTTATTGCCAATCAGGAATCGATTTTGGGAACGATTTTGAGTTTGTTATACAGATTTCTTCTGATGAAAAAGTTAATTTAAATATTGTTGATAACGGCAATATTTATCTGGCAAAAAATAGCAAGACTGGACAATGGGTCTATTATTGTGATTTTTATTAGATAATTTAAGTGTGACACGATCCAAAAATTTTAATCGTTAGGTTCCGAAGAAAAGATTGATTTTACAGTAACGGATTTTAATGTGTTGCAAATAAAAAAACTTGTTAAAAAAGTTCCGAAGAAAAGATTGATTTTACGGTTATGGATTTTAATCCGTTGGAACCAAAAACAATATGTGGAAAAAGTTCCATAGGAACGACTCATTTAAATTTTGAACCTAGTAAAGTCACACATCCCGCTTTTTACGCAAAGATCAAAATATTTCATAACACCTTTGCGACTCCGCGCCTTAGCGAGAGATTCTAATCTGCATCTAAACAATGAGGGCTACGATTTTTGCGTTCCTTGCGGTTTTAAAAAAATCAAACCGGAAGATTCTTCTCAAATGCCGATCCAAAAGAAAAGAACGAATCTGTACTTCCAACACCTTCAATCTGGTGAATTTGTTCGTATAAAATTTTACGAAGTTCTTCGTTATTGATAGCGACAATTTTTATAAACAAAGCATACTTTCCGGAAACCCAATGGCACTCTACAACCTCCGGAATTTCTTTTAATTTTTCGGCAATCGAATAGGAAAAACGCGCCTCTTTGGTTACAATTCCGGTGTACGTAGTAGTCTCAAAACCAATTTCTTTTGGATTTAACTTTACCGAAAAACCGGTAATCACTCCCGATTCCTGTAACTTCTTAACCCTCAAATGTACCAGTGAATTAGAGATGTTTAATTCTTTGGCTAAATCAGAAAAAGAGATTCTTCCATTTTTGCTTAGCATTTGTATGATTTCGCGATCTAAATAGTCAGTATTTTCATTCTTCTTGATGTTTGCCATGGTTAGTGCTAGTTTACAGATTTCTATTATTTTGACAATTCTTAAGTTAAAACGGGTTTTATAAATGTCAAAATTACAAAAAAAACAGTGCGAAGTGTCGAATTTTAAATAAACGTATATCTATGGTGTTATAATAACACTATTATATATAATTTTGTGTCATAATCACACTATTTTAACAAAACAGAAATGGATAAAAATCAATTACTTATGAAATTATGGGAGCAGTATGCCAATATTACCCCATCTGCAAGAAAAATACATGAATTACTCGAAGAAAGAGGTGAAGTGATAAAAAATGATCATATCGCTATTCGTACTTTCAATGATAAGCGTGTAAATATTGAGGTTCTGGAAAAGCCTTTTTTGAATGTTGGTTATGAAGCAAGAGGAGAATATAATTTTGAAAGCAAAAAATTGTTTGCCAGACATTACGAACACCTAACAGATAAAGATGCTCCAAGAATTTTTATTTCGGAGTTGGAGTTAGAAAAATGTTCTACTGAATTGCAGGAGACCGTACAGGGTATTCTGAACAGTTGTGATGCAGATTTATTTAATAATCCTGAGTTGGTTTTGAGTGGTTCTGTGTGGAATGGAAATTCACAGGCAGTGTACAAATCATTATTGGACGAGTCAGAGTATGCTGCATGGATGTATGTGTATGGATTTAGAGCCAATCACTTTACTATTAATACCAATGCTTTAAAAGAGTTTAAAACGTTAGAAGAACTTAATCACTTTTTAGAAGAGAGTGGATGGAAATTAAATGCATCGGGTGGAAAAATCAAAGGTACTCCGGAGCAATTACTGGAACAATCCAGTACACTTGCTGATTTGTATCTAGTCGATTTTGAAGAAGGTGCCTTAGAAATACCATCTTGTTATTATGAGTTTGCACTTCGTTATCCAATGGCAAACGGAGAATTGTATCAGGGATTTGTAGCTTCATCTGCCGATAAGATATTTGAGAGCACAGATGTAAAGCTACAAGAAGCTAAATAATTACTTGAGTTAAGTACAATCATCTTTATTACAATCAAATTTTTATAGATAAACTAATATTTGAGAATAGAACATTCTTTGTACGCATTGTTCTTCTTTGATTTTGGTACTAAAAAGTTGAATAATCAATATTAAAAAAGTCGTAATGGCAGTAACAGAATTACAATTCGGAATAAAAGAAGCTTTAAGCCAATTGGGCATAAAAGATATTAATGAGGGAACTTCAACCGGATTGAACCATTTTTCAAACGGCGAAATCCTTGAAAGTTATTCTCCGGTTGATGGGCAATTGATCGCAAAAGTTAAAACATCAACGGCTGCAGATTACGAAAAAGTAATGGAGTCGGCAACGGCTGCTTTCAAACAGTTCAGATTGATGCCGGCACCGCAACGTGGAGAAATCGTACGCCAGTTTGGTGAAAAATTACGTCAACATAAAGAGGCATTAGGAAAACTGGTTTCTTATGAAATGGGGAAATCGTTGCAGGAAGGTTATGGAGAAGTGCAGGAAATGATTGATATCTGTGATTTTGCAGTAGGGCTTTCACGTCAGTTACACGGATTAACGATGCACTCAGAACGTCCGGGACATCGTATGTACGAGCAATACCATTCTTTGGGAGTGGTAGGAATTATTTCAGCTTTCAACTTTCCGGTGGCTGTTTGGGCATGGAATACAGCATTGGCGTGGATTTGTGGTGATGTTTGCGTTTGGAAACCTTCAGAAAAAACACCTATCTGTGCTATTGCCTGTCAAAACATTATAAGTGAAGTCATCAGAGAAAACAATTTACCGGAAGGTATTTCGGGACTAATCAATGGTGATTATAAAATAGGAGAACTACTGACCAAGGATACTCGTATACCTTTGATTTCGGCTACAGGTTCTACCCGTATGGGAAAAATCGTGGCGCAGGTAGTTGCAGGACGTTTGGGAAGATCATTACTGGAATTAGGCGGAAACAATGCGATCATTGTAACACCTGATGCCGATATTAAGATGACGGTTATTGGTGCTGTTTTTGGTGCCGTTGGAACGGCGGGGCAAAGATGCACGTCAACCCGTCGTTTAATCATTCACGAAAGTATTTACGATAAAGTAAAAGATGCGATAGTGGCTGCCTACAAGCAATTACGCATCGGAAATCCGTTGGATGAGAACAATCATGTTGGTCCTTTAATTGATACTCAGGCGGTCGAAATGTACCAACAAGCTTTAGAGAAAGTGATAGCTGAAGGTGGAAAAATTCTGGTAGAAGGAGTCGTACTTTCAGGCTCCGGATACGAAAGCGGATGTTACGTAAAACCTGCTATAGCCGAGGCCGAGAACTCATTTGAAATTGTACAGCACGAAACTTTTGCCCCAGTCTTGTACTTACTAAAATATTCCGGAACTGTCGAAAATGCAATCGCAATTCAAAACGGTGTAGGACAAGGTTTGTCTTCTGCAATTATGACTAATAATTTAAGAGAAGCCGAATTGTTTTTATCTGTTACAGGTTCTGACTGTGGAATTGCAAATGTCAATATTGGTACATCCGGTGCCGAAATTGGCGGAGCATTTGGCGGAGAAAAAGAAACAGGCGGAGGGAGAGAATCCGGCTCCGATGCCTGGAAAGTGTATATGCGCAGACAAACCAATACCATTAATTACACGACTAGTCTGCCATTGGCACAAGGAATTAAATTTGATTTATAAGCCGAATTAGAACTAAAGCTTATATAAAAATCAAAACAAAGAGAAATACCTGCATTGAATAAGACAGTTTTGTAAAAGACTGTCTTATAAGGTGCCCGCTTACAAATAAAAAACAAACAAAAAACGAAATTTTAATTAACCAAAACCATTACCAAAATGAAAAAACTACTCATTAGGAAATTAAATTTTATTCCTTTACTGTTATGCTTGTGGTTGCCAAACATCAACTTTGCGCAAGTAAATCAGGCGCAAAAAACCATTTCCGGAAAAGTCATTGATGATAAGAATAATACGTTGCCGGGCGTGAGTATTTCTATTAAAGACTCTAAATATAATGCCGCAACCGATATTGACGGAAATTATACTTTAGTGTATTCATCAAGTCTTGTTAATCCGGTAATTGTTTTTTCGTACATGGGATTTATTGAGAAAAGTGAAGCGGTAAACAACCGTTCGGAACTTTCAATTACCATGCAGGAAGAAACCAATAAACTGAATGAAGTAGTGGTTATTGGTTATGGTTCTCAGAAGAAAAGTAACGTTACCGGGGCTATTTCTACTGTTAAAAAAGAAAGCCTGGAAACCAGAGCTACAACAAGTCCGGCTGAAGCACTTCAAGGCTTGGTTGCAGGGGTAAACGTGCAAAAAAGCGGTGGTGTGGCAGGAGCTTCTGTAAGCGTAAAAATCCGTGGGGTAAATACCTTTGGAGCTACAGAACCACTTTATATTATTGATGGATTTCAAGGGTCTATTAATACTATAAATCCAACCAATATTGAATCTATGGAGGTACTGAAAGATGGTGCTGCAGCGGCAATTTACGGATCTGTTGCTGCGAATGGTGTCATTATTGTAACGACTAAAAACGGACAAAAAGAAGGTGTAAAAGTAGATTTTAGCTCTTTTTTAAGCATCACAAATCCATCCAAAACATTAGATTTATTAGATGCTGACGGATATCGCACCGTTCACAAAAGAATGTACGATGAATACAATAAATATGCAACTTCGCCAAAAGCACTTCCGGCTTATATAAACGCTCCATCTGATATCAATACAGATTGGCAGGATGAAGTTTTTCGTTCCGGATTTACACAAAACTACGGTTTAGGAATTCAGGGAAGACAAGGTGATTTTAAATTTGCTTTGTATGGTAACTTCGTAAAACAGAAAGGAATTGTAATTGACAATCAATTTGGTTCGCAAACGGCCAGTGCAAGAGTAAGTTTTAAAAAATCTATTTTTGACATAGACGGAAAAATGGCCTATATCGGAACACAAAATGCATTGCCTAATTTTCAATTGAAAGAGGTATACACCATGTCTCCTTTAGTTCCTGTTTATGATGATAAAGAAGAATATGGTTATGGATTAACGAACAAAAATGGTCTGCCAGCCGGAACAAACCCGGTTGCCGAAGAGCATTTTAAGAAAAGCAACGATGTAGGACAGGATATTACAGCCAATATTGCGGCAACAGCTAATATTGCACCTTGGTTAAAATATAAATTAGCATATTCTTACCGTGTGAAGAACAACCAGCAAACGGCACATTTTCCACCGTACATTGCCAATCCAAAAGAGGTACATCTTTATCCGTTGCAAAGGGAGTTGAGAACAACCTGGAACGAGCAAATATTAGACAACATTATTACAATTGATAAAACTTTTGGTAAACATGTTTTTGGTTTAATGATTGGTAACACTTTTAATAGCCAGGCATCTAACTGGAATGAGGTAAGTGTAGAAGGAAAAACGACAGATTATACAGTTGATAACGGACAATTGGTTTCTATAGACCGTCCATCAGGATTTCTTGATCCGGGATTTGAAACTATTGGTGCCGGAAAAGGAGGAACGTATGCTGCAGACGGATCAAAGTTTCAGTACAATCGTGTTTCTTTCTTTAGCAGGTTAAATTATTCTTACAATGACCGTTATTTGTTACAAATGACCGTTAGAAGAGACGGTTCTTCTAAGTTTGGAGCTGACAGCCGTTGGGGAACTTTCCCATCTATTGCATTAGGATGGAAAATTGAACAGGAAGATTTTTTCCCGAAAGATATTTTTATCTCTACTTTAAAATTACGTGCCAGCTGGGGACAATTGGGTAACGAGGCAGCTTTAGGATATTACTCTGCAAATACATTGATTAATACAGGTAATAGCTTAGGTTCAGGTTATGTACAGGGAATTGGAAGCAACCCTTGGCCTGGAAGCATCGCAAAAGCTTTAGAAAATAGAAACCTGCAATGGGAAACTACAGATTCTAAAAATATTGGTATCGATTATACCCTTTTAAAAGGAAAAATTAGCGGTTCGATGAACTACTACCACAATGTGACCGATAATTTATTAATCACAAAAAGACTGGCTCCATCTGCCGGAGTTGATGACCCGATTCTTAACGTAGGTAAAATTAGTAACAGCGGATTTGAATTTGAAGTAAATTACCGCGATCAGGTTAATGAATTCAAATACAATGCAGGTTTAAATTTTACAACGCTTAAAAACAAAGTGGTAGCACTTGCTAATGAAGGACAGACCATTTATGGAGAAGGATTAAAATTCGGAGACGAACATTTTCCAACTCAGGCACGCGTAGGAAACCCTATTAGTGGATTCTATCTGTACAAAACAGATGGTATTTTTCAAACTACTCAAGAGGTAGCGGCTCATAATAAAAATGGTGTTTTATTACAGCCAAATGCTCAGCCGGGAGATATTCGTTTTAAAGATTTAAACGATGATGGTGTTATTGATGATAAAGATAAAGCTTATGCCGGAACCGGATTACCAAAAGTTGAAGTAAATCTTACTTTAGGAGCAAGTTATAAAGGTTTTGATTTCTCTGCTTTGATTGGAAGCGGTTGGGGGAATAAATTGTACAACGGAAACCGTTATTTTTATGAGTCTATGAACTCCGGAACCAACATGCTGGCTTCGACTTTAAATTCTTGGACACCGGATAACCGCAGTGATATTCCAAGAGCGGTATTGCAGGATCCTAACGGAAACAGCCGTGAGTCAGATCGTTTTCTGGAAAATGGAAATTTTATAAGAATGCGTCAATTGCAATTAGGATATACTGTTCCAAGCAGCATGTTGGGCAAAGCAAAAATGGACAAACTTAGATTTTATGTGAGTGTAGAGAATTTATTTACCATCACCGATTATTCTGGTATCGATCCTGAGTTTTCACGTGCTTCTGTGCTTAATACTGGTATTGATCGTTTTGTGTATCCATTTACAAGATCGTTTGTATCGGGTATTCAGTATATATTTTAATTCTATTTTATAAAAGACACCATCATGAAAAAGATATTTTTATTATTATCCACTATAGGTCTGTTGACCATTACAAGTTGTAGTGATTATCTGGAGCAACAATCTCCAGACGAACTTACCTCAGATAATTTCTGGAGAAATAAGGCTGATGCCGAATCTGCTTTGGCAGCAACTTACGGACAGCTTGAATGCGCCACTAACCGATGGTCTTTCGCCGAGATAAAATGGCCGGTAGAAGCATATCGTGAAGATATAAACGAACTGGGGAGTGATGCTTTAAATTACCAAAATTGGGTAGAACTTTCGACTTTTACTTATACCAATGGAAACAGCCAGTTTACCAGCTATTGGGGAATTAATTACAGAGGAATCAGTAATGCCAATCAGGTTATTGATAAATTACCACAGGTTCCGGCTTCTAAATTAACAGATGGGGATCGCAAACAAATTGAAGCTGAAGCTCGTTTTTTACGTGCCTATTACCATATGAAATTGCTTTTAAATTGGGACAAAATTTATGTTAGAGATAAATATGTAACCAAAGAAAGTGATCTGAATATTCCTCTTTCTACACGTGCAGAAGCCTGGGATTTTATCACAAAAGAATTTAAAGCGGTTGCAGATGTGTTGCCTGCAAAACAATCTACCGATAAAACAGGTCGTGCAACAAGTGGTGCAGCGAATAGTTACCTTGGTTTTGCGTATTTAACCAGAGCGTACGAAGAAACTGCTCAAAAACAAAGTTTCTTAACCGAAGCACTTACTGCACTGAATAAAGTGCAGGGGTATGAGTTAGTTAAAGACTATGTTTCCATGTTTGACGGAACGACAAAAAATAGTAAAGAGTCTATTTTTGAATTGCAATTTTCAGAGACTAGTGCCAATGGAGCTTTCTATCGTAATGCCCTTCACTATTGGATGGCAGCCGGAGAACTAGGTGGATGGGATGAAATTCTTCCAAGTGCGATGCTGATAAATGAATTCAAAAAAGAAGGAAAAATTGCTACTACAGGAAATTATGATACTCGTTTGTACAGTACAATTTTCTTTAAAGACCCTTATTTCAATGATGCGAATAATCCAATGGTATTAGGCGCTACTTATGATGAAAGATTTGAAGGTAAAGACAAACCGGTGTATCGCAGATACATACCAAATACTCAGGAAAAAATGGATCAGGAGTTTACAGCGATCAACATTCCTTTAATGAGATATGCAAATGTATTGTTGATGCAAGCCGAGGTATTGAATGAGTTGGGACGCACGGGAGAAGCTATTCCGTACATCAACAAAGTTCGTGAAAGAGCTGATATGCCAGCGATGACGGGAACTACCACAGCAGCTGTTAAAGCTCAGATCGAACATGAAAGAATTATAGAGTTTCCGTTAGAAAACTATCGTTTTTATGACTTACGTCGTTGGGGAAAAACTAAAGCAGCACTTGATGCAGTGGGGCGTACCGGTTTTGATACAGCAAAAAACAGCTTTTACCCAATTCCTTTAACAGAAACACAAGCAAATTAATGATTTGGCAAAAAAAATCAATTTCTAAAAATTGATTTTCAATAAAGATTTTAATCCTGCAAGGTCTTTTTCAGACCTTGTAGGTTTAATTTTTATATCCAGAAGCGGCAAATATTAAAAGGATTGAAAGATTAAAAGATTAAAGAAAATCTGCTCAATCTGCTCAATCTGCGAGAGTATATTCAACACAAAGATTAAATAGGTACTGTAATAAAACCACAGTTTAAAGGATTAAAAAAGATTAAAAAAAGAATCCCCTAAATCTACGGTAGAACACTTAAGTTAAAGAAAGATTTACTACATTATCTAACTAAAAAACACACCATAAAAACAAAACAACATGAGCAAAAAGGAAATACTTTTTATTCTTGCCTCCTTTTTTATAGTACAATCCGGTTGGACACAAAAGAGCTATCCAAACTTAGAATCGGGCAAAAACAGTCTGAATTATAAAGGAAACCCAATCAATGCCACGGACCGAAAATCACTGGCATTCTCAGACAAAGGAGCATGGTTCGCATTTGGATTTTTAGAGCCCTCAGAAGTTCAGGCGGGATTCTCGGGACCATTTTTAATGACAGAACAAAACGGTGTTTGGTTAAGTCCTTCGTTTGTTTCGTTGCAGCTTCAGGATGAAAACAAAAAAGAAGTTATCCAATGGAAAAGCACTTTGGTGAGTCAAAACAGCTACAACAGCCATCTGGAGCAAGAGTTTAAAAATGATAAACTAATGGTAAAACAGCAGTTGGTTTATTTATCGGGACATTCAGCTTTACAAAAAACAAGCATTACCAATACATCAGGAAAGACGATAACACTTTTTCCTTCGTACAGTTCGACACTTTTTTTAAATGATTTACAATTGTCTAAAGAAGACAAAATGTTAAAAATTGTTTCTACAAAAAGTACCGCGACAGGTTACATTCAGTTTTTGAGTAGTACTCCCGAGATTGAAATCACCAAAGAGGGGTACCATACCCAAACAGAGAAACTGGTCTTAAAACCAAATGAAACTAAAGAAATAGTCGTTTCACAAACCTTTATTTTTCCGCAATATTCCTGGAAAAATGAGAACGAAAACATTGGCAAAACAGTATTTACTACACTGCTGAACAACACACAAAAAGAAAAAGAAAATCAATTAACGCAATTAATTGCCAGAAAGAAAAATATTTACAAAGACGTCGTTTACTCAGATCTGGTAGCCAAACTGGCATTGACTTTACAAAACAATACCCGAATTGCGGCAGAAGGTTTAAAACACGGAGGTCTTTTTCCGAGTTACAACTACGAGTGGTTTCATGGTTTTTGGGCTTGGGATAGCTGGAAACATTCTGTTGCAGTAGCCAATTACAATTCAGAACTGGCAAAAGATCAAATGCGTGCTTTGTTTGATTATCAGGAACCGAATGGGTTTATTCCGGATTGTATTTACAGAAACAATCTTCTCGAAGAAAACAACTACCGAAACACTAAAGCACCGCTTGCCGCCTGGGCAATCTGGAAGATTTATGAAAAAACAAAAGATGCTAATTTTATAAAAGAGTTCTATCCGAAGTTAAAATTATACCACAACTGGTGGTACAAAGACAGAGACCACGATCAGGATGGTTTATGCGAATTTGGTTCTACCGACGGAACTGTGATCGCCGCAAAATGGGAAAGCGGAATGGACAATGCTGTTCGTTTTGATGATAGTAAAATCCTTAAAAATGGAGAAAAAGCATACTCCTTAGATCAGGAAAGTGTTGATCTAAACTCCTTTTTGTATGCCGAAAAAAACTATTTGCAGAAGATGGCTGAAGTTTTAAAACTAACAGAAGAAGCAAAGAAATGGAAAGAAGAAAGCACCGCTTTGAAAGTTAGAATTCAAAATCAGTTTTGGGATGCTGCGACAGGTTGGTTTTACGATACGACAATCGATGGTAAAACACAGATAAAAGCAATGGGTTGTGAAGGATACTTGCCTATTTGGGCAGAAGTCGCTACCACAGAGCAAGTTCAATTAGCGAAAAAGAATATGATGGATACTGCCAGTCTGAACACCTTTGTTCCGTTGCCGACACTGGCAGCCAATCATCCGAAGTTTAAACCGAATAATGGGTATTGGAGAGGACCGGTTTGGCTTGATCAAAGTTATTTTGGTATAAATGGATTAGAAAAATACGGATATACAAAAGAAGCCAATGAACTGGCCCACAAACTGATTTATAATGCAGATGGGGTTTTGGACAAAGGAACTTCTATTAGAGAGAATTATCAGCCAATTACAGGAAAAGGACTAGAAGCCTACAACTTTAGCTGGTCGGCTTCTCATTATTTAATGCTTCTTTTAGAAGATAAATAGTTAAATAAGCTGTTGTTTATAAAATTTTAACACATAGAGATATAATTGATTATGTACGCTCAAAAAAGACGTTTCACTTCGCATTAATGCACAGAGCTATGTGTGAAGAAATGTGTTTTTTATCGTATTCTCTTTTTAAGAATAAAATCTATGTCTCTATGTGTTTAATTAAACTTTTATAAATTACCGACAGCGAGTTAAGAATAACTATCTAAATTTGATTAACACAACAACAGTACAAAGTATGTTCAACCAAAAAATAGCATTCACAAAAATAGTAGCAACAGGCCTGCTGATTGCAAATTGCCATTCGGTACCAGTTTTTGCTCAAACGAAAAAAACTACAACGACAGAAAAGAAAGATCCACAGCGTTTTTTCTCAAAACCTGATTTAATGCAGATAGGAGTTTATTATTATCCGGAACAATGGCCAAGAGAACAATGGGAACGCGATTTAAAAAACATTAAAAAACTGGGATTCGAGTTTACGCATTTTGCTGAATTTGCCTGGACGTATATGGAACCTGAAGAAGGAAAGTACGATTTTAAATGGCTTGATGATGCTCTTGCGATCGCAGAGAAAGAAGGTTTAAAAGTTATTCTTTGTACACCAACACCAACTCCGCCGGCATGGATGGGGGAAAAGTATCCTGAAATTTATCTGGTAGATGCAAGCGGACGCCGCAGAGAACATGGTAACAGGGCCAATCAGTCGGTATCGAATGAAAAGTACAGAGCGTTTGTAGAAAAAATAGTCACTGAGCTTGGAAAAAGATACGGAAAGAATAAAAACATTATGGGCTGGCAAGTGGATAACGAGCCGGGAGCTCCGGATGATTTTAGTCCCTCTGCACAAAAAGGATTTCAGAAATGGCTGAAAAACAAATACGGTACGATTGAGAAATTAAATGCCGAGTGGCTGGGTAGTTTTTGGAGTATTCGTTATAATAATTTCGAACAAATCGCGATTCCAAATGCCGAAATCTATTTTGAAGACAAATTAAGTCCGCATGCTATATTAGATTTCAAAAGATTTACAGCAGATTCTCAAGCGGAATATTTGAATTTACAGGCCGAAACACTTCGAAAATATGTTGATCCAAAACAATGGATTACGACTAATTACACTAATGTAGTATATGGGGCGGATCCGAGAAGAACCGATAAAATGGATTTTGCTACCTATACCATGTATCCGGTAAGCGGAAGAAACCAATTGGGTGGTCAGAACTTTAGAATGGGACATCCGAATAAAATATCAGAAGCCAACGATTATTACAGATCTATAAATGGGGTTACCGGTGTTATGGAAATGCAGCCGGGACAAGTAAACTGGGCAAGTATCAACCCGCAATTGCTTCCGGGAACGGTTCACATGTGGATCTCGCAAGCTTTCGGTGGAGGGTGCTCGTTTACTTGTACGTACCGATACAGACATCCGTTAGGAAGCAGCGAAATGTACCACGACGGAATTGTAGGTACGGATGGTGTAACCCTGACAACAGGTGGAAAAGAGTTTGTACAATCTATCGAAGACATGAAACTGCTTCGAAAAGAATACAATCCAAAAGCAGTACTTCCGACGGATCTTGCCAAAAGAAAAACTGGTTTCTTATGGAGTCATGAAAATCTTTGGGATTTAGAAAACCAAAAACAAACGGAATTCTGGAGCACATGGAGACATAGAAATACTTATACATCTGCTGTAAAATCGACTGCTGCGCCAATGGATTTTATCACCGAAGAAGATGATTTCTCTGCTTATCCTTTTATTGTAGCTCCGGCTTACCAGCTTATCGATCAGAAATTGGTAGATAAATGGACTAAGTATGTAGAAAACGGTGGTAATTTGATCTTGTCCTGCCGTACTGGTCAGAAAGATAAAAACGGACATTTCTTCGAAGCCAAATGGGGTGCACCGATCGTACCGTTAATTGGTGCCGATGTAGATTTCTTCGACATGCTTGTTGCGGATGTAAACGGAACGGTAAATGCCGGTAGTAATACTTATAAATGGAACACCTGGGCTGATGTTTTAGAACCGAAACCGGGAACAGAAGTTTTGGCGACTTATGCCGATCAGTTTTACAAAGGAAAAGCCGCAGCAATTACCAGAAAATTAGGTAAAGGAACAGTTACTTATATAGGTGCAGAAAGCAAAGACGGAGATCTGGAAAGACAAGTGGTAAGATCGGTTTACGAACGTGCCAAAGTAACGATCGAAGATTTGCCAAAAGGCGTATTTGTAGAATGGAGGGATGGTTTTTATGTGGGTGTAAATTATACCAATGAGCCAATCCAATTGCCTATTCCTCGGGGAAGCAAAATATTAGTGGGGCAAAACCCATTACAACCGGCTCAGGCGATTATTTGGAAATAAAAAGTTCGACACGAATTTCACGAATGAGCACGAATTTTTTTAAATAGGATGCGCATAATAATTCGTGAATTCGTGGCAAAAAAAATAAACAAAAACAATTTAATATAGTACCAATGATTTTTTCAGAAGCAACTATTCAGGATTTAGTAAAAGAACATTACGGATTAATCGTTACCGTAAAAGCATTAAATGGATATGACGAACTGAACTTTCTTTTATCGAATGAGAAGAATGAAAAGTACATTCTAAAAGTATCAAATGAAAGTCACCCGTTTCCTTTTTTAGAAGCGCAGATAAATATTATCCAGCATCTTAAAAAGAGTAGTATTTCAGGTTGTTTTCAGCATTTCAGCGTCAATAAACATGGGGAGGAGCTGACTAAAATAGTGAGTAATTCAGATACCTATTATATCAGAATCTTAAATTTTTTAGAGGGCGTATTTTGGGTAGATGAGAAAGTCAAAACAAAGGAATTACAACATGATCTGGGAAGCTTTTTAGGTAAGATGGATCATGCGTTACAGGATTTCTCACATCCGGCCATGCACCGCAATTATACTTGGGATATCAGTCGTGCGAGTGAAGCGGGAGATAATTTAAAATACATATTAAATCACGAAAAAAGGCGTATCGCAGGCTATTTTCTGCTACAGTTTGATACTGAAGTTTTACCTCAGCTACATCGCTTACGTCATGCGTACATACATAACGATGCCAATGATTATAATGTATTGGTGCAGGACAATCGTGTTAGCGGATTAATTGATTTTGGCGATATGGTGTATACCGCTTTAGTTAATAATCTGGCTATCGCCTGTACGTATGCTATGCTGGACGAGGAAGATCCTCTGGCAGTTGCGGCATCGATAGTAGCAGGATATCATAAATCGTATGCCTTAACAGAGCAGGAAGTCGATTTGTTGTATTATCTGATTGCCGGAAGACTTTGTATTAGTGTAACACAATCGGCTTACAATGCCTCATTAGACAGCAACAATGAGCACCATTTTATTACCGAAAAACCAGCATGGGATCTGTTGTTCAAACTCATTCAAATTAACCCAATCAAGGCCCAGGATACTTTTAGAAAAGCCTGTGGTTTTGAAGGATTGATTACTGCTGATGATTATAGTGATTTGCTGGAGGTTCGTAAAAAAAGAATAGGTCGAAATTTAAGTATTGGATATCAGGATAAATTAAAAATAGTAAAAGGAGCTTTACAATATCTATACGATGATAAAGGAAGAACCTTTGTAGATTGTGTCAACAATCCTTCACATGTTGGACATTGTCATCCCGTAGTCGTTCGAAAAATGCAGAAACAAATTGCCACTTTAAATACCAATACCAGATATTTAAATGACGCTATAACAGCTTATGCCGAAAAACTAACAGCAACATTACCTTCTAAACTGAGCGTTTGTTATTTTGTTAATTCGGGTAGTGAGGCAAATGATTTGGCGATTCGAATGAGCCGTCATTTCACCAAACAAAAAGATATTATTGTATTGGATCATGCGTATCACGGAACTTCTACTGTGGCGATGGAAATGAGTCCGTACAAATTTGACAGTAAGGGCGGATTTGGTCAAATGCCATGGATACACAAAGCAATCAATCCCGATTTATATCGTGGACCTTACAAATATGGTGACACTACTGCAGGAGAAAAATATGCAGCCGATGTACAACGAATTATAGAAGAACTGAAAAGAGAAGACAAAGCTCCGGCTGTATTCATTTGTGAAACCTTATTGGGAGTTGGGGGACAGATTCCGTTACCGGAAAATTATCTCAAAACAGTTTATGACCACGTCAGAGCTGCGGGAGGAGTTTGTATTGCCGATGAAGTTCAGGTTGGATTTGGAAGAATAGGAGATCACTTTTGGGGCTTTGAACTTCAAGATGTAGTCCCGGACATAGTAGTTTTAGGAAAACCAATTGGTAACGGACATCCGTTAGCCGCTGTGATTGTAACTGAAGAAATTGCTGATGCTTTCAATAATGGTATGGAGTACTTTAACACTTTTGGTGGTAATCCCGTATCTATGACCACAGGTTTGGCGGTATTGGATGTAATTCAGGAAGAAGAAATGCAGCAACATGCTTTGGAAACAGGGAATCATTTAATGAAAGGTTTAAGGGATTTAATGGACAAATACCCAATTATTAGTGATGTTCGCGGACATGGTCTGTTTATTGGTGCCGAAATGGTAAAAGACAGAACAACGATGGAACCCGCTATTCCTGAAATTGATATTGTAGTAGAAAAAATGAAAGCTGAGGGGTATTTATTAAGTACCGATGGACCTTTACACAATGTTTTGAAAATAAAACCACCCATGACATTCAATAAACAGAATGCTGATGAAATGGTGAAATTCTTAGATATCGCTTTAAGCGAATTGTAGGTACCTAATAACACACAATATTGTCATTTCGAGGAACGAGAAATCTTCGCGTCAATATTCTACAAAGATTGAAATACTTTGTCGAGTTATTTGCGAAGATTTCTCGTTCCTCGAAATGACAAACTCCAATTAATAAAAGAATAAAAATGAATAACCATACTATTCTTTCTAAGGCTAACGTTCCTCTTGAAAGTCTCGAAAAACAATTAGAAGGTAAATTATTCTACGATCATACGATGCGCTTGCTTTATGCGACAGATGCCAGCGCCTATAAAGAAATGCCTCTGGCCGTGGCAATTCCCAAAACAAAGGAAGATATTAAGAAAATCATTGCTTTTGCGAGAGAACACAAAAGCAGTGTAATTCCACGCGCTGCCGGAACATCGCTTGCCGGACAGGTAGTAGGTAACGGAATTATCGTAGACATTTCGCAGGAGTTTACCAAAATTATATCGATTGATCAGGAGGGTAAAACTGCCTGGGTAGAGCCGGGTGTGATTCGTGATGAGCTCAATCTTCATTTGAAACCGTACAAGTTATTCTTCGGACCGGAAACCTCCACGAGCAATCGCTGTATGATTGGTGGAATGGTAGGAAACAATGCCTGCGGTGCAAGATCGGTTATTTACGGATCGACGCGCGAACATCTACTCGAAATTAAAGGTTTTTTGGCCGATGGTAACGAAGTTACGTTTGGCGCTTTGACGAATGCTGAATTTGAAGATAAATGTAACGGAATTAATGTAGTAAGCCCTTTAGAGCAGGCTATTTATGTTCAGGCAAAAGAGATATTATCATCAAAATCAAACAGAATTTTATTTGAGGATAACTTTCCAAAAAAATCCATTCCCAGAAGAAACACAGGTTATGCTCTAGATTTAATGGCAGATACTATGCCATTTGGAAATTCAGAAGAGAAATTTAATTTCTGTAAGTTAATTGCAGGATCAGAGGGAACTTTATTCTTTTCGACAGCGATAAAATTGAATCTGGTTGAGGCATTAAAACCTTATTCGGCTTTAGTTTGTGTGCATTTTGAAAGCATTAATGAATCTCTTAAAGCCAATATTGAAGCTTTAAAATTTAACCCTGATAGTGTAGAGTTAATCGACCATTATATTCTGGAATGTACAAAAGAGAATATTGAACAAAGTAAGAATCGTTTTTTTGTAAAAGGAGATCCTCAGGCCATATTAGCAGTCGAGTTTTTAAGGGATTCTGCCGAAGAAATCGACAGTATAGCCAAAGAAATGGAATCCTTGATGCGTTCTAAAAATCTGGGCTATCATTTCCCTATTGTTTATGGTGATGATACCAATAAAGTCTGGGCTTTGCGAAAAGCAGGATTGGGTTTATTGTCTAACATTCCCGGTGACGCCAAAGCTGTTGCAGTAATAGAAGATACAGCAGTAGATGTAAATGATCTACCTGATTTTATCGAAGACTTTAATGCGATCTTAAAAAAGCGAAATCTAAACTGTGTACATTATGCACATGCGGCAACAGGTGAATTGCACCTGCGTCCGATTATTGATTTAAAAACCAAAGAGGGTACTGTGATTTTCAGGACCATTGCAACTGATATTGCCCATTTGGTAAAAAAATATAAAGGTTCCTTAAGCGGTGAGCACGGTGATGGAAGGCTTAGGGGCGAATTTATTCCGTTGATGTTAGGGGAGGAAATTTATCAGTTGTTCCTTCAGATTAAACAAGTGTGGGATCCGTGGGGTGTTTTTAATCCAGGGAAAATTGTCAACACACCACCTATGGATACCAGTTTGAGGTATACTCCCGGGCAGGACACTCCCATGCCGGAAACCTATTTTGATTTCTCAGAACATAACGGAATTTTACGAGCAGCCGAGATGTGCAACGGATCGGGAGATTGCAGAAAAACCGAAAAAAGCGGTGGTACCATGTGTCCGAGTTATATGGCCACACGAGATGAAAAACATACCACACGTGCCAGAGCAAACATGCTGAGAGAAACCATAAGTACCTCAACAAGAGCAAATAAGTTTGATGACGATAACCTCCTCGAAGTACTCGATTTGTGCTTAAGCTGTAAAGGGTGTAAATCAGAATGTCCGTCAAATGTTGACATGGCAAAACTAAAAGCCGAAACATTACAGCAATATCACGATAAGAACGGAGTGAAATTCCGTTCCAGACTTATTGGGAACACACCCAAAATTAACCAATGGTTTGCTGCGATGCCTTGGGCTTACAACTTATCGGCCAAAGGAGCTTTTGGAAATGTGATTAAAAAAGCAACAGGTTTTGCTATAGAGCGAAAACTTCCTCTTATGCATAAAATTACTTTCGCCAAATGGATGAAAGAGTACAACCAGAACGGAGATTTTGTAAAGGGTAAAGTCTATTTGTACAATGATGAATTTCTGAACTTTTATGATGTTGAAATAGGACAGACTGCTGTTCAGTTATTGAATCGCTTAGGATATGAGGTTGAGATTCCAAAAATAGGAATCAGTGGGAGAACTTATCTGTCGAAAGGGATGTTAAAAGAAGCGCGTGAAATTGCTGAACAGAACATCAGGGATTTTGAGTCGGCGATTCCCGAAAATGGTATTCTAATAGGAATAGAACCATCGGCCATATTAACTTTTCGCGATGAATACCCTGATTTGTGCCGTGGTGAATTAAAAACTAAAGCAAAAACATTGGCAGTAAGAACTTTTCTGATTGAGGAATTTTTAGCCAAAGAATTGGAGGAAGGAAGAATTTCGGCAGACAGTTTTACAACGAAGTCAGAACGTGTACGCATGCACGGACATTGTTTTCAAAAAGCTTTATCGTCATTGGTACCTCTTAAAAAAATATTGGCTTTGCCCGAAAATTATACCGTTTTGAATATTCCGAGTGGTTGCTGTGGTATGGCTGGGTCTTTTGGTTATGAAAAAGAGCATTATGAGTTGTCGATGAAAATAGGAGAGCTGGTTTTGTTTCCAACAATCCGTTCTGAAGAAGAAGCTACTTTGATCTCTGCTTCGGGAACCAGTTGCAGGCACCAAATTGCTGATGGTACTGGCCGAAAGGCACAGCATCCGGTAGAGATATTGTTTAAAGCGTTAAAATAGACTGAAGCTGACGAGTTTTTAGTTTCTAAGAAGAGTGGGATATTTTTTCTATTGGAGGCAAATATTTCTAACATATAGATATAATTTGAAATGCATAAAGACGTTTCACTACAAATAAAAAGGCATAGTGTTATGTGAAAGAAATGCTTTTTTAAATATTCTTTGTGGGATAAAAATACTATGTTTTGGGGTGTTGAATGCTATTTTAAATAGGCCTGATTGAACGAGGTCTCAATTTCTAATAGTAGATTTGGACTAGTTTGTTGTAGCAATTGTTTATAGTTTGTTAATAAATAATGATAGATGAATATTTTTTTAACAACTAGTCAAAAGAATAATAATTAAATTTGATAGTAGGCTAAGGGTTTATCAATTTAAAAACATCTACTATGGAAAAAGCTATAAAACTAAAAGTTCGCAAGGAATTAGATGGTCGCCAACAGTTGAATATCATTAAACTTAAAGGAAGTTTGATTTCTAAAGGATATACAGAAATCATACATATTCTGGATCAGGATGATGAATTTCATATCAACTCATTTGAAACTCCATCTGAAAGTACTAATGAAGTTCAGGAGTTTATTACAGCTTTTATACATAGAGAAAATCTAACCGATACCATATCGTTTTTCAAATAAGGTTTTTCACCCGTTATAAAATAAAACAAGAGCCCCGTTTCAGTATAGAAACGGGGCTCTTTGTTTTAGAAAAGCTTGTCTAAGTTCTAAACTCGTTCGAATTCACAAGGCAAAATGTGAATTAGCAAGGATTTTGTATTCTTGCGCAAGAATATCTTGTGTTATTATATCGATCATATTCAATGTTGCCTCATTAAATAGGACTATTTTTTATACTAAAACTGATGATTTGCTCTGAAAGAGCTTTAGCAAAAGCATCGTGCGCAGCACTATGAACGATGATGGCAATTATGGGTTACGCCCTGAAAGGGCAAAAGCCTGATCACAAAGAAAAGCATTCAGTATGTTTTGCGTAAGATTCTTTAAGAGTGGGAACGTTTTTTAATAGGGATTTGTTGGGGTGAAAATTGCTATTACCCTTTCAGGGCAATTCTATACCTTAATCTAGTTCATAGTGCTTTGCACTATACTACTGCTTTTCGGGCTTTCAGCCCTTTTCTCCCCAACATTTGTTCTTGATCTCTTGAAACTCAAAAAAGTTACATTCCACCTCCTAAAGCTTTATAAAGTAAAATCTGTGCGTTTGCATTTTTCAACTGAATGTCAACAAAATCGAGTTCGGCTTGTAGTTTATTTTTTTGGGCACTGATGATTTCGAGATAATTGGCATATCCGCTAAGGTATAAATCATTTGAAACATCCACCGCAATTTCAAGATGCTCGATTTCTTTGGATTTGTACTTCAACACAACTTCAAATGCTTCGGTTCGGTGCAGTAAAGCACTTAACTCATTATAGGCCGTTGTAATAGTATTTTGATACTGTAGAAAAGAGATTTCCTGTCTTCGATTAGCAGTAAAAAACTCCTGTTTGATTTGCCCTTTATTGAACACGGGAGCCGTAATTCCGCCAAGCAATTGCCAGGCAAATGAACCACTATCAAAAAAAGTAGAAAACGAAAAAGAGTTCATACCTACATATCCGCCTAAATTTAAAGTAGGAAAAAAGGCGGCACGTGCAGATTTTGCATCAGCATTTGTAGCCAGCAATTCAAAATATGCTTCAGAGACATCAGGTCTTTTGTGTATGATAGAGTCTACACTAATTTTTTGATTTAAAACTTTAAGATGACCGGATAAAAACTCAGTGCTTCTTTCGACTTTTCCTCCATATTCTCCAAGCAGCGTAAGCAGTGCCTTCTCGGCCTGATTAATTTTTAGATTTAGCTGTTCTGCTTCTGCAAGTATATTATTGTTTTGTGCATGAAACTGCTGTACCGCAAGTTCTGTTGCTTTTCCAACAGATCGCTGCGCCGAAATAATATCCAATGCATGCTGCTGGGTATCTAGGTTTCTCTTATAAATGACAGCCTGTTTGTCTAAGGCTACGAGTTCGTAATAAAGTTCAGCAATATCACTTAATAGTTTTGTTTTCAGTAATCGCATCCCTTGTTGTGAAGCAAAGTATCTTTGGCGTGCCGCTTTTTTCCGGTTGCTTAGTTTACCCCATATATCGGCTTCCCATGACACTTTTCCGCCTAAAAATAAGTTAGGAGTAGCGCCGGTTGCAATTCGCTGTCTTTCGGATATGTTTTGAGACAAATTGGTATCAAAGTTTCCAACACCTTCCATAGTGTACTTTCCGTAACGTGTTCCGGAAGCATCTGCCTGAAGATCAAAAGAAGGCAGTAAAGCAAGTTTGGCTACTTTCAAATGAGAGTTGGCGATTAAAATGCGCTGCTCCATGACTAAATAATCCGGATTCTGAGCAACAGCTTTATCTAATAATTTTTCTAGTTTATCATCTTTGAAATAAGTTGCTGTTTGCAGCGGAACAAAAGTTGTTCCGCTGTCAGCAGCTTTTTTTGAGGTAACATCAAAATTCTTCGGCAAGGGTTTGGCGGCCAGATTGTCGTTCACTTTTGGAGCAGAACAGGCAGTTAGCAGCAGCGTTCCGGTTGTCAGTATGAACGAGAACATCCTAAACTTATAGTTGAGATGAAGCGCTATTTTATATTGATTTAGTGATTTTTTCATTATTATATTTATTTTTTCAATGCTTTTTCAAATTTGGCAAACAGGATATAAAGTCCCGGAATGATTACAAGTCCGAACACCGTTCCTATAAGCATTCCTCCGGCGGCGGCAGTACCTATCGAACGGTTACCAATAGCACCGGCACCCGAGGCAATACATAAAGGAATTAACCCTGAAATAAAGGCAAACGAAGTCATTAAAATAGGTCTGAAACGTAATCGGGCTCCTTCAATCGCAGCCTCGGTAATATCACGTCCAATTTTGTTCTGTGCCATCGCAAACTCTACGATCAGAATGGCATTTTTGGCGAGTAATCCAATAAGCATGACGAGTGCTACCTGAGCATAAATGTTATTGTCCAGTCCAACCATTAACAAGGCGAGATACGAACCAAAAACACCTACCGGTAAACTTAAAAGCACCGGAAAAGGGAGCAATAAACTTTCATATTGAGCAGCAAGAAGCAAATAGACAAACAGTATGCACAATGCAAAAATGTAAATAGTTTGATTTCCGGAGAGAATTTCTTCGCGTGTCATACCCGACCATTCCAATTCAAATCTGCTTGGCAGTTTTTCGGCTGCAATTTTCTCTACGGCTGCGATTGCTTCTCCTGAGCTATATCCTTCAGCAGGCTCTCCGTTGATCATAGCCGACATGTACATGTTGTAACGCGTTAAAACTTCAGGACCATAAACACGCTCCAGTTTGATAAAGGTGGAGAACGGAACCATTTCTCCGGCATCATTTTTAAGGTACATATCCAAAATACTTTCGGGATTTTTTCTGAACTGTGGACTAGCTTGAACCATTACTTTATACATTTGGGAGAAACGTATAAAATTGGTCGCATAAAAAGAACCCAGCATCGTTTGCAGCGTAGACATGGCATTGTCTACCGAGATTCCTTTTTTGGCAGCCAGATCATAATCAATATGGATTAAATACTGGGGGAAAGTAGCATCAAAACTACTAAAAGAGTTTTGTACTTCGGGTGCCGCATTAAGTTCTTTAATGAAGTTTTTGGTCACGGCATCCGTGTTAGTGATCGTTCCACCGGATTTATCGAGTAATCGAAGTTCAAATCCGCTAGTGTTTCCAAAACCGGGAACGGTTGGCGGTGCAAAAATCTCAATTTGTGCATCAGAAATGTTTTTTGTTTTTTCTCCCAGTTTGATGATGAATTCATTTACCGAGATATCACGATCGCTCCAGTCTTTCAAATTGATCATTCCCATACCATAAGACGCTCCTGCAATTTCAGTCACAATACTGTATCCGGCAAGCGTTGTCACATTGTCGACACCTTTAATTTCTTTGGCCAGACGGGTAACTTCATCTAATACTTTTTCGGTACGTTCTACTGTGGCTCCTTGAGGAGTAGTCACACTCACATAAACCATTCCTTGATCTTCTGAAGGAATAAATCCGGCAGGAACAAATTTGCTTGTTCCCCAGGTGAGTAAACAGAATAAAACCAATAAACCGGCTGTAACAGTTGTACGATCTGCAAATTTTGACAGTATTCGGATGTAACCGGCGGTAACATTATCAAACCATGTATTAAAACTGTTGAAGAAACGATTGATCAAAGAATTCTTTTTCTCCTCTGGATTATGTGGTTTTAGCAAAATAGCACAAAGAGCAGGGGTTAGGGTAAGTGCATTGATTCCTGAAATTACAATACTAATAGCCATGGTTAACGAGAACTGTCTGTAGAAAACTCCAACAGGACCACTTAGGAATGCAACGGGAATAAACACTGCACTCATGACTATGGTAATGGCGATAACAGCACCAGTAATTTCTTTCATGGCGCTTATAGTAGCCGGAAGCGGTGCCATATGCTCTTCGGAGATTTTAACGTGAACGGCTTCGACGACCACAATAGCATTGTCGACCACAATTCCTATCGATAATACAAGGGCAAACAACGTAAGAAGATTGATCGAAAAGCCCATCATCGACATGAAGGCAAACGAACCAATAAGGGCTACAGGTACCGCCAAAACAGGTATTAAGGTAGAACGCCAGTCCTGAAGGAAGATAAACACAACAAAGGCAACCAGAATAAAAGCCTCGATAAGTGTTTTTAGAACTTCATCGATCGAAGCATCAAGAAAACGTGATACATCGTAGGCAATATTGTAATCCATACCGGGAGGGAAAGATGTTTTTTGAAGTTCGGCCATTTTTTCTTTTACGCTGGCAATTACCTCAGAAGCATTAGAACCCGGTCGTTGTTTTAACATGATTGACGCGGAAGGTTTACCGTCGGTTTTAGAAACCATTCCGTAGCTCATTGATCCAAATTCGATTTTAGAGATGTCCTTTAATCTTAGGATAGTCCCGTCTGAATTTGCCCGAAGCGGAATTTCTTCGTACTGTTTGGGTTCGAAGAATTTCCCTCCGTATTTGATAACATACTGAAGCTGATTGTCGAGTTGTCCTGAACCTTCACCCACTTTACCCGGAGCAGCCGATATATTTTGTTTTTGAAGGGAAGTAATCACTTCATTTGCCGAAATAGCATACGAAAGCATTTTTTGAGGATCAAGCCAAACTCTCATGGAATACTCTTTCTGTCCCATGATTTCAGCACGTCCAACACCATCAATCCTTTTCAGTTCCTGAAGAATATTGATATCGGTGAAGTTGAAAATAAACTGTTCGTCCTGCGTTTTATCTGTACTGGTAATGTTCAGATACATCAGCATACTGTTTACTTCTTTTTCGGTGGTTACTCCGGCACGAATTACCTCTTCGGGCAATTCATCCAATATAGTTGTAACACGGTTTTGGACGTTTACAGCCGCAAGATCCGGATCGGTTCCTACTTCAAAAAAGACCTGTATCAGCGTCAGACCGTCATTGGAAGTAACAGTCGACATGTACGTCATTCCGGGAACACCGTTGATGGCACGTTCTAAAGGCAGTGCGACGGCATTGGCTGAAACTTCGGCATTGGCCCCCGTATATTTAGCAGTTACCGTTACAGATGGCGGAACAATGTCAGGAAATTGTGTGATAGGCAGCTGAAACAAGGCCAGTATACCCAGGAGTACTATCATAACCGATATGATTAACGACAGTATTTTTCTTTTGATAAATAACTCTATCATTTTATGTTTTTTTGATACTAATTAGAAACTATAAGCTTACGTTTTGCATGTCTTTGATGTTAATCTTGTCACCGTCCCGCAACGACTGAGTGCCTTCTTCTACAATCAGGTCATTGCTTTTCAGTCCTTTGTTCAGGATAAATACATCGTCGAGCGTACTGCCAATCGTAATGTTGGTCATTTTTACAATCCCTTCTTTATTCACAAGAAATACAAACTGTTTGTCCTGTATAGAGAAAACAGCTTTTTGCGGAATTAGTATCACATTTTTTTTAGGTTCCGAAATGATTAGTTTTCCGGATGTTCCGTGTTTGATGAAACCTTGAGGATTGTGAAATTTAGCTTTGTATTGAATAGAACCCGTTTGTCGGTCAATTTCACCATCGGCAGTTCTTAATTCGCCTTTTTGGTTGTAAACGGCTCCGTTGGGTAAAACGAGTTTGATATCACCGCCGGCTTTGTTTAAACTTTTGTCGGCCATCATTTGAAAATAAATGTTTTCCGGAATAGAGAAATAAGCGTAAACATCATCCAATTGCGAAACCGTTGTCAGCAGTGAACCATTTTCTACAAGGCTTCCTTCTTTGAATGGAATACGGTCGATTGTTCCGTCAAAAGGAGCTCTGATGGTGGTGAAACTAATTTGCTGGTTGATTGCTTTTCGTTCTGCAACCGCGTGCGCAACTTTAGCGGAAGCGGCTTCATGTTTGGCTTTAGAAAGTTCCAGCTCCTTGTCGGCGATTACTTTTTTATTGAAAAGTGTTTGTGCCTGCTCCAGTTCAACTGTTGCAATTCTGAGATCTGCCAATGTGCTTTTGTACACGGCCTGGGCTTTTAGCAATTGTATTTGCAATTCGACATCACTGATTTTAAACAACAATTGACCTTTTTGCACCTTTTGTCCTTCGCTCACAAAAACCTTATCCAGTAATCCGGGGATGCGAACATGTATTTCTACATTATTTTTGGCGTGCACGTCAGCGACAAACCGGTTGGAGACAATGGTGTCCTGCAGCGTAACCTTGTAAACAGGCAGCGTTTTAATTTTCGAAACATCTTTTTTGGTTTTATCCCCACAAGAGGTCAGGAATAAAACAGATAAAACAATTAACAAGAATTGATTTTTTGTAGTGTTCATAATGAATTTTTAAAATAGGTATATAAATGGAGGTTCTCCCTGATATTGATTGACAGGGAGTTGTGAATTACTTAAATGTTAAACATGGAAAATGCAACGATCACCACTTTTAGAAGACGATATCGTTTGGAAGAAATATTTTTATAGTACAACAGCTCCTTTGTGTGAAAACAAAAGAGTGCAGGGCAGAAAATTTCTGCCTATAAAAAAGAATGAAAATGTTGATCTAGAAAAGTTGGTAAAGATGCAGATGAGTATGTCGCTGAATCTGATATATAGTCGCAATACCATAGATTAAGCCATTCTCAAAAATCTTAAAATGTACTAGTTTAGTAAAGTACGGTGTTTTTAGAGTGCTGCTGTCAGAACTTGTCGCACGATGTTTAATCTTCTTTTTGACTATAAAATGAATGTCAAGATCTTTCGGGGTTACCAGAGAGGAAGAAGAATACTGAGGTACTTCAGAAGCTAAAAAGTTTTCCTGCTCCTGGCAAATAGTAAGTTGTACTGGGGTTTTGCCCATTTCTGCTCCACCCACAAGAGGAAGCAAGAATAGCAAAAATATACCTATGAACTTAAATGATTTCATGTATGCCGTAAAGAATTGTAGCTTGTTATCTGAAAAGACAGGCTTTTATTTGATAAGGGCCAAATATAGTCAATTGCAAAATAATGAATTCTTAAAATTTTTAGAAAATATCAAAAATTCAGGATAGGATAACATTCCGTTAAAAGACATTCTCTTTTTTAGTATTGTTTTTTGAGGATTGGGTGTAGCAAAAGAACAATTCATTCTTAATTTTGTAGAAAAGCAAAGACGCATTAAAAGTATAAAATAAACAAAGTATATTCAGAACGGGGTACTTTTTTATTAGGAATAGCCAACTCAGAACAGTTTGCCTTAAATAAGCCTGTTCAGTTTAGCGAATACACCATTTTGTTTGTTAGTGAAGGGGAAGGAATTTATCATGCCGATTTTGCTTCTTTTCATTTTAAGGGGCCTGTCTTATTGTTTTCAACACCTCAACAATCTATTTACATAAAAGAGATTAAGCCACTTTTGTATAGTGTTTTACAATTTCATGGGGATTTTTATTGTATTGAATACCATAGAAATGAAGTTGCTTGTAATGGTTTACTCTTCAATACTATTTATGAGGAACCGTCTATAAAACTGACTGTTGAGCAGTATCAGTTGTATGCACAGTTAATGAATCAGATAGGGGATGAGCTCAGGCAGCAAGCACCTTCCGAGATTGTATTGAGAGCCTATATTCAGCTTTTTCTGGCGAAATCAAGCAGTATCAAAATGAGCTGCATTGAAAAACAAGAGCTTCAAAAAGATGAAAAAATGGATCAGTTTAAACTGCTGCTCGAAGAACATTTTTTAGACCTTCATAAACCAAACGATTATGCTTCTTTATTAGCGATGACTTCTAATAGTTTAACCAAACAGTGCAACAAACGCTTCAATAAAACTCCGACACAAATGATTCAGGAGCGATTGATACTGGAAGCAAAAAAACACCTTCACCTTACCAGAATGAGCATTAAAGAAATTGCTTTTGCTTTAAAGTTTCAGGACGAATACTATTTTAGCAGGGTCTTCAAAAAAATGACTAACGTTTCTCCACAAACTTTCAGAAAAACAACCGGAATCTCGATCGTGGCAGATTTGTCTAGGTAATATCCTTTTTCGTCCATTCTTTGCGATGGTTTCTGGACGTAGTTTTGCGCTGTTACTTTTAAACAATTAATTTAAAAACAGCAGCTATGATAAATACCCTTTTAAATGCCATCGCCAATTTAGATCAACTCGGAAAAAAAGCAGTACGTGCCGGAATTGTAGTTATTTTTCTCTGGATAGGTGGACTTAAATTTTTTACCTACGAAGCAGATGGAATCGTACCGTTTGTTGCCAACAGTCCTTTTATGTCTTTCTTTTACGATCATCCTTCTGAATACAAAGAATATACGAATAAAGAAGGAGAGTTAATTGCCAAAAATCACGAATGGCACCTTGAGAACAATACCTACGGATTTGCCAACGGCCTGGGAATTTTATTAATTGGAATCGGGATTCTGGTCGCCATTCATCAGTGGGCACCTTTGGCCAGTATGATTGGCAGTATATTGGTTTTTATACTAACCATTGGTACACTTTCTTTTTTAGTAACGACACCCGAAAGTTGGGTACCGCATTTAACAGACAATCAATATGGATTTCCTTATTTGTCCGGCAGAGGACGTCTGGTTTTAAAAGACGTTGTTATTCTGGGAGCTTCACTAATTACCATGAGCGAATCGGCAGCCTTGTATTTGAAAAGAAAACAATGACTCCGTGTTGCCATTAGATTTTAAAATTTGAAGTATCAAATAGCTCAAACCATATCGGTTGAGCTATTTTTGTTTCTTAAGAATTTCTAATTGATTCAGTAGTTATTAATTCGGAAACCTATATCCATTCTCCTGCGATGTTATGATCATTTGGTAAATAAGTAAGGTACTGGACCATTCTGGGATTTTGACCTTTATTTGGTGTCGCACAATGTGGCAGTGCGCTATTCCAAATGATAAAATCACCTGTTTTTCCAAGTATAGGTTCTGATTTCAGTGTTTTGATTGCTTCCTCTCTTGGGTTAACCTCCGGATCGAGGTTATTCAGCCAATCGTTTATTTTGTTATGAAATCCCGGAACACAATGAAAAGCACCATCCTCTGCGCCACAATCGGTGAGATAGAGTAGTCCTTGTAGTTCAAATTTCATAGGTTGTTTCAAACTGGCATCCCAGTGAAGCGGACTCCCCAAAAAAGTAAAATCGTTAGTTTCAGGAGGGTTAAAACTTACTTTGTCGATCGTTTTGTATATTTTATCTGTGTTGTAAAGCTGTTCATAAGCTCTTTTAATTTTTGCTGAAAATCTATTTCGATTTAAAGTTTCGTGATCGGAGAAATTAAGCATCAGTCCCTTTTGATCCTCATGTCTTTCATACCAGCTTTCTCTGTTGTTTGGATCCATATTTAAAAAATCCCAAATAGCCAGTTGAGTTTCTTCACAATCTTTTTCTGAAATTACATTTTTTAGAATGACATAACCGTTTTCATTCCAAAACGTAAGATCTTGTTGGGAGAGAACATCGGTCTTAATATCTTCGGATTCGTAACTTGTGTTTCGAATTCTGTTGTTGATCCAGTTTTTAAACGTATCAAAATCGGGCTTTTCAAAATACAAAAATTGTAAGGTGTCTTCCATACCAATACCTAATTGGAATAAGATTTTAATTTCTGCATTCCAGGTCTCATCATTGTTTTGTACGGTAGTGCTGTCAGGGTGTAAAGTTCGTTTCCATAACTTTTCAAGAATAGTCAAGGACTCTTTCATTTTGATAGTTTTTATAATTTAGAAATCAATAATTTCAAAAGTAAGGCATTTGAAGCAGCCAGTTTAAAGTAAAAACACCTGTTTTTATTGTTTTTAAAGAAGACTCCCTGCCTGATTTTCTTTCAAAGCCAACTGATGATATAGTGTTGAAATCAAGTGTATTTACCTGTTAATAATTCTGTAATTTTACTTATACTTGTTGTGATTTTGTGTTTTTAAGGAGTTGATTATAAGTTGGGAGAATAAAGAATAAAGATTTTTGGTTTTGGAATTTGGATTTTTCAGGTCTAGAGCAGTTATCGAGTAAGGAGTAAGCTAAAAATCCTTTAAAGAGTAAGCAAAACTTTAAATTTAGAGATAATGGATGTTAGTTTTTTTCTTCGACGATTGTACAGGTTGCTATTTCATTGGTCATTAGCTGGGCGCTATTTGCGTTGTTGTGCAGTATGATTCTTGAAACAACCGTACAAATAAAAAGTGAAAGAGGTCGTTTTTTCAGAAACAAAATTGTAGAGAAGCTTTTTGATTTTTCGAATCAGATTAATTGGGGATTGTTGATGTACAATAACAGTAATATTAGATTATTGACCAAATCAGAAAAAGCTCCTCCAACAGAAATTACCTCCAAAACTCTGGCAGAAGTATTAATAGATACTGTCGCGAATGCTCAGGCTGCCAAAATACTTCTGCAAGATCATAACGAACAAAATATAAGAAGGTATGACAATGACTTGCTGAATAATTTTGAATTTGCGATTACTTATTTAGGACAAAGTGATTTGATTATGATGCTCAAAAATGCCTTGAATAAGGCAAAAATTAAAGCTACTGAGCCCGGGGATAGGGTTGTAGAAAAGACTCTTTATGAGGAACTGGTAAAAGAAGTTACTATCTGGTTTGATCAGTTTAGCGACAGAACGAGTGTATGGTATAAGAAGCTTTCGAGAAAACGTCTGTTTATTATTGGGCTTTTAGTGAGCGGAATTATAAATATTGATAGTATTGTTCTATTTAAGTATTATGACAGTAATCCGACGGCGAGAGCCGGGATGATTGATTATTATTCCAAGAACAGAGAACAATTAGAGGTACTGAGCGCAAAATATAGTACGGCAGGACAAAATAGCGCTGTAGATCAAGCCTCTATTGAGTTGACCAAAAAAGACATTAAAGATTTAACGAAACAAATTGATAGTCTTAGAACGAATCTTGATCTGCCTATTGGCTGGAATAAAGCAGTATGCACGGATACGAAAAATACTTCGGGACAAGATCGTTTTACTCTCTCTTGCATTTTGTTAAAACTATTAGGTATCATTATTTCGGCTTTTGTGGCAAGTTTAGGAGCTCCATTCTGGTTTGATGTTTTGAAAAAAGCAACTTCTACAGCTCAAACAGTAACTAAAGTAGTATAAATCATGAATAATAATTATAAAAATGCTCACACGCATATATTCACGATGAATAATGCGCCGAAAAATTTCCTGGAATTATACTTGCCACCGTTTTTGGCAAAAGGAGTTGACAATTTTACCAATACCGATCTTGGTGCCTGGACAATCAGGCTTTTGGCCAGTGGAAATAAAGGAATGGCTAAAAGATATGCAACATTCCTGCAAATTGGTAAAAGTAAATATCAGACTGATATTTTTGAAGATCTAATGTCCCGATATCCTAATGAAACATTTCAATTTGTTACACTATGTCAGAACTTAGAATATTTGGGTGTTGGCAGATCAGTTAGTGGGTTTGAAGGGCAAATTGAAGAAGTGATTGATATAAAAAGAAAATATCCAACTAATATTTTACCTTTTTTCGGACTCGATCCAAGATGGAAAAGCAGCGGTGACGAAATTCAAAAAACGGTAGAGCGCTATTTTGAAACTAAAATCGAAGTAGGCGGAACCTATATTTATCCTTTTCAGGGATTAAAAATGTATCCGAGTACCGGTCATTATGCTTTTGATGCAAAACTGAAAAAAACTATGGAATGGGCCGCTGACAACGGTGTGCCGATAATGACACATACCTATTATTTAGGCGGAATTTATAATTATGATAAAGATTACATTATACGAAACCTTAACCCTGTTGATCCTTATACCGGAAACGTATATGGAGTACCTAAATTTATTGAGGAGAAGGGAGGCTGGTTAGGCAATCTTTTTAAAGAACAAACCCGAAACAGCTGTAAAAGCAGTTGCTCTTATTTTCTCGAGCCACATTCTTACGAATCGATGTTGAATCAAATTAAAGACCTTAAAATATGTTTTGCACACTTTGGTGGTGTAAAGCAAATACAGGCAACGAGAGAAAATAATAAAGAGAGCAATCAACTTAATCCTTATGGCGTGTTAAGAAAGAACTGGTTCAATCAGATACAAAATCTAATGTCTCAGCATTCAAATGTTTATACAGATATATCGTATGATGTAGCAGAATGTCTTTTAAAAGAGAATAATGATCTTTATGAAGTATTTTTTAAAGAGGTTGATAAATCGTATGGAAATCAGATATTGTTCGGAACCGATTATTTTATGACCGAAAAAGACAGTCTGGAGCAAGTAGCTGTTCAGGGTTTTAGAAATTATGCTTCGAAAGCTACACTCCAAAATGGAAATTCATTATGGGATCAAATGGCAAAGAACAATATTAACAGTTATTTAAAAAGCAAATATTATTAATGGAGAAATAGCTGAAATGTTCAAATTATCTACATTAATAAAAGCGATAATTTTTTTGAATTGCCTTAAATTTTAATAAGGAAGCTAATTATTCAAAGAATAGTATAAAATCTTTAAACCTTCAAGATCAATTGATTTTGGAGGTTTTTTTTAAGGAATATGTCTCTACTTATTTTTCATAATATTTTCAGTTTTGTTAAGTCATTTAGAAACTGAATTATGTCTTTGTAGTCAACTTGACGATCAACAAGTTCAAAAACTTATGTTAAGAACTGTAATTCTTACAATTCTGCTCCAGCTTATGTTTTTTCCAGTAAGTAATAAATAAATGATTAATTAGCTTTAAATCAGGTATTTATACTCTTTTTTACCTCGTTTGGTTTAACGAGTTTTGTTGTGTTTGAAATAAAATCCTACAAATAACCAGATGTTTTGTAGGTAAATCACACTGTGACTTACTATTCAGTCAAGTCTTACAACATGCTACCTAATTTATTAACCTTTAAATAATTCAAATTATGGAAACTAGAAGCCCTCCTTTTGTTTGTACAGATTTTTGAGATATAAAAAATGATTAACCCCTTAAATCAAATTATATGAAAAATTTATACAAAATTATGCTGCTTTGCGTCTGTGGAGCTACTTATGCACAAACCCAAAATGATATTACCAAAATTCGGTCAGGCAGTAACTTGTCTGAACTACAGTCTCTGAGTCAGAGATACCAAACCGAGGCCGACCAGAAGAAACAAAGAATCAGTAATCTTGCGAAAGCTAATGGTTGGCGCACTTCCTTTAGTAATAAAAATGGAACTACAAGCGAATTAGTAGATGTAAGTACCGATGGTAAAACGCCTATTTATTTTGCTACTGAAAATGTAAATGCCGCAAAATCCACACGAGCAAATTACTTGAATTCCGGTGGTGGTTTAGGATTGAACCTTAACGGACAAAACATGACGGCTTATGTTTGGGATGGCGGTGCTACACTTCCTACTCACAATGAGTTTGGCGGAAGAGTGTCCATTAATGATGGTGTTACTACTATTGTTGCCGGAAGTAACAACAGCCAGCACGCCAATCACGTAACAGGTACTATTGTTGCGGCAGGTACTGTAGCGGCGTCCAAAGGAATGGCCTTTCAGGGAAATGCCAGAACTAACGAATGGACTAACGATTTGACTGAAGCCACTACAGCAGCGGCAAACGGAATGTTGATCTCCAATCATTCTTATGGATGGGCCACAAGAAACTCTGCTGGAGCGGTTCTGATAGCTCCGTGGCAGTTTGGTGCTTATCAAACTACCGCCAGAGACTGGGACAATCTGATGTTTAATGCTCCTTACTATCTGCAGGTGAAATCAGCCGGAAATGATGGTGGTGATAACACTGCAAATACAAGTCCGTTAGGTGGTTTTACCGCTTACGACAAACTTACAGGATTTTCGACCTCTAAAAACAATCTGGTGATTGCTAATGCTAACGACGCTGTGATAAGTTCAACAGGAGCTTTAACAAGCGTTACCATTAGCGGGTCCAGCAGTCAGGGACCTACAGACGATTTGAGAATCAAACCGGATCTTGCCGGAAACGGAGCCTCCGTTTATTCCACAGCCACACTTACAAATCCGGTAACACCATTAACCAATAGCAGTTATGGTAATGCCAGCGGAACTTCTATGGCAGCTCCAAACGTAACCGGAACTTTACTTTTATTGCAACAGCATTATAAAAATCTGACCGGAAACTTTATGCGTGCTGCCACTCTAAAAGGATTGGCTTTGCACACAGCAGACGATGCCGGAGCTGTTGGTCCTGATGCTATTTTTGGATGGGGTTTATTGAATGCAAAATTTGCAGCGGAAACCATTACAAAAAACGGAACAGCGTCTATCGTTCAGGAAAGTACACTGGTTAACGGAGGTACTTATACATTGTCCGTAACCTCAGACGGTGTTAATCCGTTAATTGCATCTATTTCCTGGACAGACCCTGCTGGTGTTGCTTACTCAGGAAGTACACCAAATATCGGTACAGCAAAATTGATAAATGATTTAGACATTCGTGTAACCAATGGTGCCGGTACTAATTTTCCATATCGATTATTAACAGCAACAACAAATGGATTGGGTGATAATACCAGAGATCCATTTGAACGTATCAGAATTGTTGGAGCAGCCGGAACGTATACCATAACCGTAACTCATAAAGGAAGTTTGGTAAATGGAAGTCAGAATTTCTCAACAGTTGTGACCGGAATTACCGTACCGGATCTTTACATCAAAGACAGACCGTTTGATGTTGGATTACAGCCTAATCCGGATTCAGGACCTATGTGGATCAGTGATGATATCTGGGTAAGACAAACGATTGACGGAGGAACTGCACATGAAAACCCTGAGTTTAAATTAAGTTCTCCAAACGGAGTTTACGTTAAAGTTACGAATAAAGGAACCGTTGCCAGTGCTTCCGGAAAAGTGAAACTGTATTTTGCAAAAGCTTCTTCAGGATTAACATGGCCTACGAACTTTGTTAATTTTTATGTTGGACCTGTACTGCATGGTGATTATATTGGAGAGGTAGCTATCCCGGCAATTGCCGCAGGTGGAAATGCTACGGTGGTTATTCCTTGGTACCCGCCAAACCCTGCTGATTTCACTTACGATATACATCATTTTTGTTTAGCTGCAAGAATAGAATCATCAGAAGATCCTATGTTTAATGAGCAAACCAATGTTAGTATTGCTGCAAATACCAAAAATAACAACAATATTGCCTGGAAGAATTTAAGTGTATATAATCTGAATACGACCGATTTTGTTCCTCCAACTGCTGTATTCATTAGAGGAATCAGATCTAAAAACATCAATGTAAGATTTTTAGACAGAGGATTTAATGAACAGTTTAAGAATAATTTCTTTGATTTAGGCGGTACAATCGAAGCTACATTGGACCCAAAACTATTTGAAAGAGCACAAGCCAATGGAAGTCTGAAAGGAGTACAGATTTTAGATAAAAATAAAATCCTTATTACTTCCAGAGATGCATCCATAGCAAATTTACCAATCGATATAGATGAAACTTTCGGAATTACATTTGATTTCAAAGTTGCAAAAGACTTCCCAGTTGAAGAACAAATTACCTTAGACCTTGTTCAGGAAGATGCTAAAAGCGGAGAACTTGAAGGAGGGGAGCGTTTTGCACTGGTAAAAGCTAAAGCCAATACTAAAGCTGGAGCAACATCACTTGTTGAAGCTGCTGAATCTCGAATTGTTACCATTTATCCAAATCCAACAAACGGAATATTTAAAGTAGGAATCAACAACGAGGAACAGGGAACTTTAAAAATAACAAGTGTTTTCAATAGTGTTGTTTTTGAAGAAAAAACGAATAAACAAAAAGAGTTTAGTGTGAACATTTCAAAACAAGCTCCCGGAATTTATATCGTTCAGTTTATCTCTGAAAAAGGAAAAGTAGTTACAAGAAAAATAATTAAAAACTAATATTTTTCGAGTGAAACACTTATTACTTTAATGAGTGTATGAAATTGAAGGAAGTCGTCTCAATGTAAATCTTGAGGCGATTTCTTTTTTTATAAAAGAAAAGCTTTGCAGACTTTGGCTTTTAAACGCAAAGTACGCTAAGTTTTTTTTATGCGTAGGTTTTATATAAAAAACATAAAGTCCGCAAAGCTTTGTCTAAGTATAGCTTTGCTAACTTTGCCTTTCTAAGTGCATACAGCTAAAATTCTTCGCGTGCTTCGCGTTAAAATTTTCAGCTTCAAATGGAGTGAAGTACTTTGACATTTAACGCAAAGTGCGCTAAGTTTTTTTATGCACAAGGTTTTATGTGAAAAGCATAAAGTTCGCAAAGCTTTGTCCAGATATAGCTTTGCGAACTTTGTTTTTCTAAGTATATGCAGCTAAAATTCTTCGCGTGCTTCGCGTTAAAATTTTCAGCTTCAAATGGAGTGAAGTACTTTGACATTTAACGCAAAGCGCACTAAGTTTTTTTTATGCGTAGGTTTTATACAAAAAACATAAAGTCCGCAAAGCTTTGTCTAAGTATAGCTTTGCGAACTTTGCCTTTCTAAGCGTAATACAGCTAAAATTCTTAGCGTGCTTTGCGTTAAAATTTCCAACTTAGATGATTATTGCTCTATTTTCACGGATGAACTTTTGCAAGATACGAAGACACCGTTAGGATATCCGAATCATTTTTAACCGTATAAACGCCTAAAATACTATTTTGATAAGCTGTATTGGCACTTGTACTGTTAGCATCCGGAAAATCAATATCTATCCAGTTGGCTTCTCCAAATGAGCCATCTGAATTTCGATTTACAGCAACAAGGGAAGCTCCCATCTCTTTTCCGTTAATACTAATCCAGTCAGACGGCATATGATAGCCATTATCTTTGGCAGCAGTAATGCCTTCAAAATGTGTAACTACAGACAGAGCCGTTTCATTCTTATAACTAAACGATTTTAAATTACTTGTTTCCTTTGTTTTGGAATTATAATCAACCAGAAAAGCCTGGCTTACTTCTCCCGGTTTAGCACTCGAATAACCGCCTGCCATAGTGTAATGATCACCGCCATTGTGCCAGATACCGTACAAAGTAGTCGTTAAGGAATCGGGAACTTTAAAATTAATATATTCTTTAGTGACAACATCATATAGAAACGAATATCCATTTTTGTCATTCTCTACATCATAATTCCCAACTGCGATTCCGCCCATTATACTATGAACAAATACATTATTGGTATTACCGCCATTTGGTGACACCTGAACCCAGGTTCCTGAACCGTCCACTGGTCCTTCGTAATAAAAACCAAGGTTTCCGCTCGGAGCTTTACCGGTAGAGGCAGAGATTTTATAGGAACCAACTAATTGCACTTTACCATCATGTCCGTTATTAGGGCCGTAACAAGAGGTATTGATAACCGTTGCTGTTGGTGTACTTGGAAAATTTATAATGTTCCATTTACCTTTATTGCCACTACCATTAATTGGGCCTTCATAGATTAAGCCCTGAACAATATCATTAAGACCTATTAAACTGCCTGAAATGTATACATTTTCAGATCCCGTTACGCCTCTTATACCTTGTATACTGGTTTCTCCACCATTAGGATAATTGAAATCCGTATACTTTGCAGTATTGACTTCCAGATTTATATTTTCTGACATAATTTTTCTTTTTAGATTATTGCTTTATACTTTTTAGCACTGTGTTCTGTAGCTGTTTTTAGTTAAATGTTGTGGTACTATACACATCTTTTGGAGCGTTTACCCAAAGTTTTTCTACCTCCAGTTGGTGCAATTGCTCTTCTAGTTCGTGTCTGATTTCACTGTACGCCGGATCGTAGGCAAGATTTGTAATTTCCAGCGGGTCATTAACTAAATCATAGAGCTCATATTGTTTAAAATAGGCTGTAGCGGCATCAAAATAGTAGTCAAATTTCCATTTTTCGGTTCTGATACAGCGAATGCGATTAGCCGCTCTTACGATAGTCCACGTACTATTTGACCCCGCCTTAATATCATCGTAAGTAAACAAAAGACTATGCTGAACCGGTGTATTGTCCTCCATTATAGGCAACAGACTCGTACCTGCAAGCCCCGTTGGCGGATTGGAAACATTAGCCATCTCAATAAAAGTAGGAAAAACATCCGCTAATGTTACTAAGTTAATAGAGTGTTTGACAGGATGATCCTTAAACAGAATCGGATTTGATATAACAAGAGGTACTCTTAAAGCTTCTTCATAGGCAACAAAAGTTTTCTGGCGTAATCCGCCATGAGCGAGCCCCATTTCGCCATGATCAGATGTCATGGTAACGATTGCAGAATCGGCCAGTTTATGTCCATTTTCATCTTCCTTATACAGTTCGTCAATCAGATAGCCATATTGTTTATCAGCGAGACTTAATAAGTAACCGTAAAAATTGATATAATTCAGTTTGTCTTCGGTGCTATTGACTGCTCCGAGACTTAAAGCCATATTGATCAGGATTTGTTCCTGTGCCATTGGTTTTTTATTCTCGAGTAGATTTTCACTTACGGTAGCGGGAAGACCGATCTCTCTACCCAGCCAACTGTCCGGATGGTATCCTGATGTACCTGCTGTTCTGGGATAAGCCAATACGTCGTGCGGATTTACGAGAGACAGAATAAGACAATAGGGTTTATGGTTTCCTGTGGCTCTTTGTGCTCTTACTTCCTTTAGATATTGAATAGCTTCAGCGGTATACCTTGCATCATGATTGGCATATCCGCCTCCAAAATTAAGCGGATTGACATCTTCACCGGCGTCGGGAGCAATCCAGCCCATAGCCCCAAAGAGTGAAATATCGGCGGCCGTTAAATCTTCGTAGTTTGTTTTAGTTCCATTAGGAGCTACGCCTTTACTCATGTGCCATTTTCCCCGGTATTGCACATCATATCCATCCGCCCAAAGTGTATTCATAATATTTGGTAATGCATTGCTAAGCGTAGGTTCCTGAGGTGACAACAGACCACCTTCGGTCAGAGTCTGGCTTACTCCATGTTTCGCTGGATACAGACCTGTAAACAGGGTAGAACGGCTAGGGGAGCACATGCACGTATTGCAGAATGCACGGTCAAAACTAAAACCATTTTGTTTCAGAAAAGTCAATGTAGGAAGATTTTCTTGTTCCCATCCCGGCGGGAAATGTTGCGTAGCACGCTGCTCGTCGGTAATAATTAAAATCATGTCCGGCTTTTGGCCAATCTCGTTAAGTTTTTCTTTTAAGTTCATTGTTTGTGGTTTAAGGGGTTAATAAAAATTGTAATTGTTGATATAATGACGAGTAGTCAATAATGATAGGTCAGCTTGAAATAATCTAAAAAGGGAGTTGCTTTGAAGGCTGTATAAAATCTGGGCGTGGAGAAAGGATGTTAAGATGCGGGTGTGGAGTAAATCACAAAAGGCCTGTATACAGTGTTTTAATCAAACTTTTGATTTGATTAATAAGAATAAAATTACAATAACTAAGTAGATTTAAATTACGTATAAATACCTGTTTTATAGAGATATAGGATTTGATAATGAAATACTTTCTATTGAACGACCAATAGCGGTCTGTAGAATCTTTAATAGAAAAATTTTGTTTGAATGAGAAGTATAATGGAAAAACTGTCTGCATAATTTTGATATCATACTCTATAGGAAGCAGAAGTTTTAAATTAGAAGCGTGAAGTTCTAAATGTCTTAAAAATCAAAAACCTTCAAAGACACTAGACTTTGAAGGTTTTTGAATCAAATGATTTTAAAATAACAGCACCTGTTTAATGAGACTACCGCTCTAACTTCCTTTTAATAAATTGATACTTACGGTCGCGATATCAGCATCCGGAAATCGTTTGAAAATAGATTTATCAGGGAATAACCCCGCTTCTGCGGCAACTTTATTAAAAACATCTATTTCAACAATATACTGGTCCGAAAAACCATGAGTAGCATCATAAGCTGTAGCAGGAGTTTTTCCGATATTGTCGGCAGCAAGTTTTGGATCTATGGTATGTAGTTCAATCAGGAGTAAACCAAATTTGCGCACATAAGGAGACCACTTTTGCAAATGCTCCAGAAGATTATCTTCGACCAGATTGTTACTGATTCTTTTCCCTCTGTAGGCAAATGCACCGTTAGACGCACTAATTCTGTCTTTGTCGATGTGTTCCGGATCTTTCCAGATTCGATTGTGATCTAAAAAAGTTCTTACGTTAAGCAAATCCTTCAGGTCAATATTGTAGTTTTCTTTAAGATCTTCCGAAAGTAGTTGCGGACGTCCGATATCACCCCAAATTACCTTTGCCCAAATGTCGGCCTTGATAAGATTGGCTCTGGTTACTTTCAGTGCTGCCTGATTATAATCGGCTCCCACCAAAAATAATGGATATTCATCGAGCATTTTCCCACGTAGAGTTTGTCTGTCGATTACTTCAAAAATATGCTGAAGAAAAGCGCCATTACCACAACCCATATCAAGAATTCCTTTAGGTTGTTGTTCGATTGGCAGGTTGAAAAGAGTAACTATAATCTCATCTACAACTTTAAAATAAGTATCGTGAGCACCACCACTTCCCCAAACGTTCATTTCACGATCAACATGAATTTCGTTTTCGCCATCGGTTATCATTCTTAGTACCGCTGGATCACCAAAGATTAATTCCTCAATTTTAGCAAATGTTGGCAAATACGAAACCGTTACGCCATAAGCACTGGCTCTTTTGGCATAAAAAAGACCCGTTTCTGTAAATTGGTAGTTGCCATTTTTTTCCAAAAACCATCCAAGATGCACAAAAAAGTCCAGTATTTTTTTAAAATTTTCAGGAGATTTATGAAACTCTTCGGGCTGGAATGAAGTTTCCATGAAATATTTGTGAAACATCCCTTTCATTGCCAGACGAACAATTGTCGGACCTATCAAATGGCCTTCGATATGTTTTAAAATCTGTTCCTGAAGACTATTTTTTAAAGGATCATCAGAAGGTTCAATACCATACCTTTTCTTATATTTTTCAAAAATAATATTGAGTTTTTCGAAGGGTACATCTTCAAAAAGACGCGGATGAAACTGCACCGAAAACTGAAGCAGATCAACAACATCCTGATAAAGATGAAACAACGAAAAAGCCTTTTCAGTTCTTTCATTGACAGAGATCGTAATTTCTTGTGTACGGTTATCAACTTCATAATCTAAAAAGCCCTGAGAAGCCAGAATTCTTAAACCAACATTCAAATAACCTTCATTTGCTGTAAAAACAGTTACCAGCTCTGATAATTGTATTTGTTTCTTGTTTAGTATATACTCTAAAACGGCATTGTTTTTTAGTGCTATCGCTACGGGAGCAACAGCTAAGCCATCAAGATGTCTGAAAATTGAACTTCGTAGTTGTGATTTATCGGTCATAGTATAAGAATCATGGTTCGTTAAAAATAGTGATTTTTTTAACTGAAGATCAATACTTTTTTCGTTTTTTTAATGGTCAATTTAAGATTTCTGTTGCATTGTATAATGTAGAATGAATTCTTTCTAATTTACTAAATCTGTTTAGAAAACAAAGACTAGTTAACAGCCATTTTGTTGTATTTATTGCGATATTCGATCGGATTTAGACCTGTTACTTTTTTAAAAATGGTACGAAATGCTTTTGTATCGGTATAACCTACATCGTACATTACCTCATTGATATTTTTGCGGCTGTTTTCGAAGCTTTTTTTGGCAAACTCAATTTTCACCCGATTGATGTATTCTAAAACAGAATTGTTAGTGGCGGCTTTAAAGCGTCGTTCAAAACTCCTTCTTCCCAATAGCACCAGATCAGCTAATTCATCAATTGTGATTTTCTCCTGAATATTATCTTCGATAAATTCCTGTACCTGTTTGATAGCCTCATCGTTATGATTTTTTTGGCCTTGAAACATCGCAAAAGCAGCCTGACTGTCCCTGTCAATATCGATAGCAAAATATTTAGAAGCTAAAATAGCGGTTTGCCTGTCTGTATACTTTTCTACTAAGTGGAGTAGAAGATTCCAATAAGAATGTGCACCGCCACTGGAATATATCCGGTGTTCTTCTGTGATAATGCTTCCATCGATGACTTCTACTTCGGGAAACATTTCGCGAAACTCATTTTGAAAACCCCAATGTGTAGAACATTTTTTACCATCCAATAAACCGGTAGAAGCCAGTAAAAAGGCCCCAACACAGAGCGAAGCTACTTCAGCTCCTTTGTGATAGTGTTCGTTTATCCAGGGCAAAAGCTCTTGATTTTGAGCAATCGCACTTTTCATATCTCCAAATAAGGCAGGAATAACAATTAAATCTGTGGTTGTAACTTCTTTTGTGAGTTGAGACGTATTAACCGAGTACAATCCGTTATTGAGTTTGACTTCTTTTTCTAAACCAACGAGCTGTACATCAAACAATAGCGGTTTTCCCGATGCAGTCATAAACTGGTTTACAGCTGAAAATAAATATTGAGGATCTGCTATAGCCTGCAGAACGGAGCTTTCAGGAACAAGAATACTTACTTTTTTTATCATCTTCTTTATTTTTAGAACTGGCTGTAAGGGTTTATTTGTTGTACAAAGTCCCTAAAAATCAAATTGATTGCTATTTTGCAATTTCAAAGATAAAGATAGTTTGTCGTAAATGCCCTTTTTGTTGTCGTTTTTGCATATCCGCAGTCTGTTATTTCTGCTCCATCTTTGTACTATCAATTAACAACTAAAAACATAGAACAAATGGCAACAAAAATTTTCATCAATCTGCCTGTAGCAGATTTACAAAAAGCAATGTCTTTTTACACAGCAATTGGATTTACAAACAATCCTCAATTTACAGATGCAACAGCAGCCTGTATGGTTTTAACTGAAGAAATTTATGTGATGTTATTAACACACAGTAAGTTCAATGAGTTTACCAACAAAGAAATTGGTAATGCTTTTCAAAAAGCGGCGGTAATTAATTCATTGTCAGTAGACAGTATCGATGAGGTGGATACCATGCATAATAATGCATTAAAAGCGGGCGGAAAAGAAACTGCTGAAGCGAAAGACTACGGTTTTATGCAACAGCGTAGCTTTGAAGATTTAGACGGACATCTTTGGGAGGTTTTATATATGGACCTGGCCAAAATCCCACAACAATAACAGTATCAAAATGGCACAGCTTAATTCTTATTTAACATTTAACGGTAACTGCAAGGATGCAATGTTATTTTACAAAGCATGCCTTGGTGGTGAACTCGAGCTACAAACGATAGCCGATTCACCAGTAGGGAAGCGCCTGCCGGAGAAAATGAAAAGATGTATTTTGCACGCCACGCTTAAAAGCGATACTCTTGTGATTATGGGATCGGATATGGCCCCGGAAAACCTGACAAAAGGGAATGCCTTTTCGATGATGCTCACTTTTGACAGTGAAGAAGAAACACGAAAGGCTTATGCTGACTTATCGAAAGACGGTCACGCTACCCATCCGTTAGAAAGGACTTTCTTTGGAGCCCTGTTCGGACACCTTACGGATAAATTTGGGCATCAGTGGATGCTCTGTTATTCGTCAGAAGAAAACAACCCCTTAACCGTTGGGTGTAATTAGTTTTTGATAATTATACCCAATTGGATAAGCTCCTTTAAAAAACGCTATGAATCAGGAGCTAATAGCAAACTATTTTTAACCACTAACCTTTACACTTATGAAAAAAGATAAAATACTATTCTGGACTACAACAATTATCATTTTTATTATGGAGGGCATTATCCCGGCCCTAACTTCACAAACTGAGCTTGCCAAACAAGGAATCAGTCACATGCAGTATCCGGCTTATTTTGGTAATGCATTGGTAGTTTTTAAAGTGATTGGAGCACTAACCGTAATTATTCCGCAAGCGCCAAAATTTGCGAAAGAATGGGCGTACACCGGTTTCGGCTTTGTATTTATATTTGCCAGCATCAGCCATTTTGCTGTTGACGGATTCGGGTTTCAGGCGATACTGCCTTTGATTTTCCTTGGTATATTAGTGATTTCATACAAACTGTATCACAAATTGTATCAAAAAGAATATGCACTTTCAGAGGCTTATTAGGCCTGTTAAAACGGTAGAAATAAGCTATAAAAAGTAAAAGAGACGACTATGCAGGTCGTCTCTTTTACTTTTATATTATTAAGAGATGGTATTTTTTTACGCCTAATACCTATGTTTCTATGTGTTAAATCAATTATACTCAACGGGGTAAATTCATCTTGAAAATAATATGGATCGAGTCTACGGCTCTTTTATGGTTATGCCTATTTTTTACGACGAATTAAAATCCGTCGCTACAACATTATTCGAGCCGATGGCTCTTTCATAAGGTTAGTCTTTATGTTTAAAAAAACTATTTGGTCTTTAAGAATCATATAATTAAGTTCCGAAGGAACGACAAATTTTGTAACAACGGATTTTAATCCGTTGAAAATAAAGCGTGTTCAAAAAAAGTTCCGGAGGAATGAAACATTTATTTCATTTGCATACACATTACCTTCTCTGTGAAAGAAATATATTTCTCTTTTGTTCTCTTTTCGTATCTAAAATCTATGTTTCTATGTGTTGAAGCATTTTTTGTTAATTATATGCAACGGCTGAAGTTTTAAACTTTACTATTCTGACATTTCCTTGTAATTATAAGGCTTTGCAACAGAAAATAGTTGACACATGACATTAAATCCCGCGTTCGTTGCATCTTTTTTATCTCTATTAAAATCAAGCAGTAGCTTTACTACAAAAGCAACTAAACAGACAGTCTGGCTGAGATTTTCAAACTAAAAGTAAAAGACAATCTTAGAAAATAGTACCGTATAAAGCTGCTTCATTGAGATAGAATAAGGGCGAAACCCGAAAAGCCTACGAGTAGGGTAAATGCAAATTTAAATTATGGAAGTTAAAGAAATCGTAAAGCAGGAAGTATTACAGAACTTCATGGCAAAAGGTGCAAAAACAAATGCTACAGCCATTTCAAGAATGGTGAAATACACAGATGATACATTGGAAAAACTACTTGTATTTGATGTTACCACAGTAGCGGAACAGCAAAGTCCTCAGGCCCAATATACGGTAGACCAGTGGACTCAAATTTTAAAAAATCCGGAAAACATCAAGATTCGTTCTGCAGCGGTTCCAGATCAAAAAGCTTATTTTACAGAGCAGGAAGTTAAAGATAATGTTTCCAAAATTCTAAGCCTTTTCTTTGAAGGAAACGAGGTTAGGATTCCGCTTGTTACGAAGAAAGATCAGACCACTAATGATTATTATAGCGACGTGTTTGTTGAGATGAGTAATAATTTTTATAAATCTTATTCGTTAAATGCGATAAAAGAAGGGAGAGATTCAGCGCAAGAAGTCATAACAAAACTATCGGTTCTTAATGATAGTTTGGCTAGTTTTGATACTGATTTTAGAAAGATGAGGAGGGATGCCGGTTCATTCTGGCGACCTGATAATCCAAAGCGATACGACAATGTTCGAACTTCACTCGATGAGTGTCTAAGAATGCTTGGTTTGACTCGTGCCATTGCTAAAAATTATTTGGAAGTATTGGATAACATTCTGCCTGTGATAACAGAATACAGTAATTTTATAGATCTGGTAAGTTCAAGACTTCCCGATTTAAAAATTGACTCGTCTTTTAACCTGCAGACACTTACTGAAAAAGAATTTTATCTTTTTGGCTGGATTACTTTAGGAACCAGTTTTTTTGCCGGTGTAGCGACTGTTGGCCTGCTAGCGACTGCACTTGGGCCATTGGGCTGGATTGTTGCCGGACTGGCCGCTATATTATTGATTATTGGTTCGATTGATTACATTATTAATACTCTTGCTGAGGCCAACGATTTAATGGATTGGTATGAAAGTACCGAAAATAAATTAAACGATACGACTAAAAGTCTTGGAGAATTGTACAAACAATTGAGCTATTCAAAAGGATTTTTTGATGAAAGTTGGGTCGAATTTCAGGACCTTGCAAACAGTCTAAAACAAAATGATCTGCCTGTAAACAATGGAGATCAGGTAAGTTATATTTTTAAACTGTACATAGGGGCGTTTAATGAGAGGTTGATTCAGGAAAAACAGCTGTTTTTGGATATGGCGAATGCAGGTGGAGATACGTCTTTGGTGCTTATAAAGGCCAAACGAATTATTGATGACAAATATCCTTACCGTGGTGAGCTGGACGATGATGTTGAAAAAGAGGTTTGGTTAAATTCCAACAGTAATAAAATTAAATCTTTAGCTTTTAAATGGTTATTGGAAGGTTATGCGAAAGCAGGGACTGACGCAGAAAAACGACACTCTTTTGAGGTAGAAATTGGAAAAATAAGCGATCAGATGTCTCATGAAGAACTTAACAGATTATTGATCACAGCAGTTTTTGTACATGCTGCATCACCGGAGGAAGTTCTGAAAGATGCAAAATTTAATGAGACATTAGTGAACAAGATCAGATTTGAATTGATACAAAACTTAGTAATTGCTGCCTAAGGATTGGATCAAGGTCAGAAGAAAGGTTTTTAATTTCAGGAAATCTTTATAACCAATAAGTATATCAATAGAATTTTACCCCAAAAAAAGCCGTCAGATCCAGACGGCTTTTTTTTTATGAAGTGAAGAAACTCTCTAAAGCGATTTTTTTTTGGCACTTCAATTCTTTGATTCAGAGGTAGGGGAAGGATGCTGTATTTTGTCTTTTAATAATCTTAATTATCTGTATAATAGATTTTTAAGTTATCTTATATCAATAATAACTTTATTTAAACTGCAAAATACTGTATTGGATACTATTTTTTAAAGAAAAGCAAATTAACATACATTGCATTCTCTCATTTTAGAAAAAATCTTACACAGTAAAGGAAAATCAATTTATCGTTAACTGTTTTGTTTTTAGTAGTTTATCCTTTATTGGCTATTTTTTTTAACATTTTTTATATAAAAAAAAGAGTTAAAATTTTGGCATTCGTATTTTTAATATACTTTTGTTCTATCAAGTTAGTAGAATATAAGAACCGCCTAATTTGTTCACTTTTGAACGAACAGGAGCCCAATAGAAAGGCCATTTTCGATAGGGTATCGGGAGAAGTGATCCAATTCAAATAATAATAACCCAAAATAAAATGAAAAATGAAAAAGCGAATGTGTAGCTAATAAAAAACCATTTCTGCGGGAACAGAAATGGCGAAGCTTAAAGAAATTGTACATCTCTATAAGGACGGGCGGAGTATATCCGGCACCGGTCACCTTATTTATTAAACTAAAACAAAGTAATGAAAAAAAAATTAAATAGATATATAGCATTATGTATTTTGTTGATTTCCACTGGAATTAAAGCACAGGAAACGAAACCGCTTATCCAGTCTAAACTTGAAGGAACAGTAATCGATGCTGCGACAAAGGAACCTATTATTGGTGCTTCGGTGAACATTAAAGGGACTACACACGGGGTGGTAACTGATTTTGATGGAAGATTTCATTTCCAAACCGGGCAAAAACTTCCTTATACCTTAATCGTAAGTTATTTGGGGTATAAAAAAACGGAAATTGTAGCCAGTGAAAATTCGGTTACCGTTGGCCTTACACAGGAACAAAACGCACTGTCGGAAGTAGTGGTTACCGCATTAGGTATTACGAAAGAGAAAAAATCGTTAGGATATACTACACAGGCACTTAAAGGTAAGGAGTTGTCCGACACAAAAGAAACCAACTTTTTAAACAGCCTTAGCGGTAAACTGGCGGGTGTTCGTATTACCAATTCACAGGGAGATATGGGGTCTTCACGTATTGTTATTCGTGGTGAAACTTCGATATCCGGAAACAATCAGCCATTATTTGTGGTTGACGGAGTTCCGGTAGACAACTCGCAGTTGGGTAGCACTGGAGGAACCACCCGCGATTTTAAAAATGCGATTGCCGACTTAAATCCGCAGGATATTGAGTCATTAAGCGTACTGAAAGGACCAAATGCGGCGGCTCTTTACGGATCTCGTGCTGCACATGGGGTAGTTTTGATCACAACAAAATCCGGGAAAAGCCAAAAAGGATTAGGGATCAGTGTAAACTCAGGAATCACCATCTCTCAGGTGGCTACTTTACCTAAATTCCAAAATTCATTTGGACAAGGGTCAAATGGAAAGTTCAGCTTTGTAGATGGTAAAGGGGGCGGTATCAATGACGGAGTTGACGAAAGCTGGGGACCTAAACTGGACGGAAGGCTTATCCCACAATTTTATTCAAATGGTGTTGCTGTACCTTTCGTAGCACATCCGAATAATGTAAAGGACTTTTTTAATACCGGTGTCACTTATGACAATAGCGTTTCTATCGCGAAATCGGATGAAAAATCAGATTTCCGTTTAGGTATAAACAATCAAAAACAATTGGGAACGGTACCCAACAGTGAAGTAAACAAAACAAACTTTACGGTGAATACAAACTACCAAATCTCTAAAAATATAAAAGTAGGGGTAACGGCCAACTATATTGTTACCGATGCTCCGGCCTTACCGGGTGGACCACAGGGTAACCGTGCTGCCGGTGTAATGCTTCAGTTTCTTTGGTTCGGACGTCAGGTAGATATCAATGAACTTCAGAATAACAGAGATGTGAACTGGAACAACAGTTATTACAGCAATCCGTACTGGAATGCCTATTACAACACTACCAGCCAACAACGTAACCGTATCATCGGAGACATTCATTTGGACGCAAAGATTATCGATGGACTTAATTTTAAATTCCGTACCGGAGTGGATTATTACAACGATCGCAGAAAGTACACGATTAAGTACGGTACAAACGGAACGCCTTTTGGATCGTATGCAGAAGATGCTTATACTGTAAACGAAAGAAATACAGAAGGGATTTTTACCTATACTAAAAAACTAGATGATGATTTTAGTGTCGATGCTCTTGCGGGATTCAATATTCGTAACCATAGTGATGCCAACAACTATCAGAAAGCACCACGTCTGGCTGTACCTGATTTGTACACGCTGACCAATTCGAGAGACCCTTTGACGTCATCGAACTCGCTTTCAAAATTAAAAGTATACAGCGCTTATGCTTCGGCACAATTTGGATATAGAAATTATGCTTACCTGAACGTAACAGCCCGTAACGACTGGTCGTCTACATTACCAAGCAGCAACCGTTCTTATTTCTATCCTTCATTTAATGGTAGTTTTGTAGTTTCTGATGCCTTCAATCTGAAAAGTAATACACTTGATTTCTTAAAGCTTCGTGGAGGCTGGTCTGAAGTTGGTAACGATGCAGACCCTTATCAACTGTCTACAGTTTACGATTTTCAAACCGCATTTGACGGAAACCCGATTCAAACCTCAGCTAAGAAAAAACTTAATGAGAACCTGAAACCGGAAACAACACGTTCTACGGAATTAGGTATAGAATCTTCTTTCTGGAAAAACAGATTGCATTTGGATGTAGCGTATTACAACACGAATAGTTTTGATCAGATCTTGGAAATAAAAACCACAGCTTCGAGCGGTTACAATTCGCAATTGATCAACGCAGGTAAAGTTAACAACCGCGGTATCGAAGTTCAGTTGGATGGAACTCCTGTTCAAACTGAGGACTTCAAATGGAATGTAGGGGTGAATTACTCTAAGAATATTAGCGAAGTAAAGATTTTGGACTACGACAAACAGATTCAAAACTATACAATTGGTTCTTCGGGAGGTGTGGATGTATTGGCTTCAGTAGGGCAGGCTTACGGTGCTCTTTACGGTACAGCATATCAACGTGATGCAAATGGAAACATAGTAGTAGGGGCTAATGGGTTGCCTAAAGCCGATCCGCAAAAGAAAGTACTTGGACATTATACTCCAGATTATTTAGCGGGTGTCACAAATACGCTGACTTATAAGAATCTTGAATTTTCATTCCTTATTGATGCCAGTGTAGGGGGGGACATTTATTCGGGAACCAACAGAACAGGGACCTATACCGGTGTACTGGCTGAAACATTACCAGGCCGTGATGCCGCAAATGGAGGTTTAAATTACTATTATCCAAACAACAACTCGGCTAATCCGAAAACATTGTTAACGGGTGGCGTAGCTCCAAATGGAGCAACGGTATATGATGATGGTGTTATTTTTAATGGAGTGTATGCTGACGGAACCCCAAATTCTCAGGTGATTAGTGCACAGGAGTTTCACAAAGCATCTTACAACATTAACGAAGCCTACATTTACAGTTCGACTTTTGTAAAACTAAGAGAAATAAAACTGGCTTATAACTTCAATAAGAAATTTGCTAAGAAACTAGGATTAGAAGGAGCAAGTATTACTGCCGTAGGTCGTAACCTGCTATTTATCTATAAAGATGCACCAAATATTGATCCTGAAACGGCTTTCACTACAGGAAATGCTCAGGGATTGGAGAGCTTAGCTTTGCCAACGACCAGAAATTTCAGTCTTAATGTTAACCTTAAATTTTAAAAACACAAAATCATGCTAAAAAAATTAGCCTATATAACTCTATTTGCAGTGTCGCTTACCTCTTGTGGTGACACTCTGGATGATATTAATAAGAATCCAAATGCAACTGAAACACCATTAGCACCTTATTTATTAACCGGAACACTAAAACAGGGAGCCGATTTGTACTGGGGTTCTGATAATAACTTTAATGCCTCTTTGTTATTTGTACAGCACTGGGCTAAGATTCAGTATACAGAGCCGGACAGGTACGATGTATCGAACACTTCTTTCACTTCTTTGTGGAATACAGGTTATGCCACCTTAATCACAGATTTGAACACGATTCTGAAATTTCCGGATCAGCAGGCAAACCCAAATTATAAAGGAATTGCACTAACATTGCGCTCGTGGACATTTTTATTACTAACAGATGCCTACGGAAGCATTCCGTACAAAGAAGCAGGTTTAAAAGTAACACCGGCATACAATACACAAAAAGAAGTCTACACAGGATTACTGGAAGATTTAAAACAGGCACAGTCTTTATTAAATCCGGCAAGTGGAAGCGTAACGGGAGACTTGGCGTATAAAGGCGATATCACAAAATGGAAGAAGCTTGTAAATTCACTTCGTTTGCGTATCGCATTGAGAATTTCCGATAAAGAACCTACATTAGCCAAACAGGCTGCAATTGAAGCAACAACTGATGCTGCAGGAGTAATTAGCAACAATAGCGAAACTTTCAAGTTTACTTATACGAGTTCCCCTCAGCAAAATCCCGCTTCGGCCTGGTTTGAAACCCGTGATGATTTTCGTATTTCAAAGACATTGGTTGATAAGTTAAATGAATTATCAGATCCACGTTTAGCAGTTTATGCTCAGCTGCCTACAGATCAAACTGTTGGTAAATATGTTGGGGGAGCAAACGGATTATCAAACAGCGATGCTAATAGTCAGGGTTTTGCTAAAACCTCAAAACCGGGAACTTACTTTCTGACGTCGTCATCTCCTGCTGTAATTGTTTCCTATTCTGAAGTATTGTTCAATCTTTCTGAAGCGGCAGCCCGTGGTTATATCGCCGGAGATGCAGAACAGTTGTACAAAAATGCAATTACTGCCTCGTTCAATCAATTTGGAATCACAGATGCAACAACAATCAGTAAGTATCTTAATCAGGCTACTGTAAAATATGATGCAGCCAATTATGCTAAATCGATAGGTACACAAAAATGGATTGCATTCTACGGACAAGGTCTTGACGCTTTTGTGGAATGGAGAAGACTTGACTATCCGGTATTAAAAGCGGGTCCGGCTACAGTTTTGAACGGACAGATTCCTTCGCGTTTCTTTTATCCGGGAACAGAACAATCACTGAATGGAACCAGCTATCAGGCAGCAGTATCTACTCAGGGAAAAGACCTGTTAACTACAAAACTTTGGTTTGATGTCAATTAAATCATGTTCTAGAAATAACTGATTTATAAAAAATGTTTTTTTTAAGAAACAGCCCTGCACTAAAACAATGGTGCGGGGCTGTTTGCTTTTGAAGGTTAAAAATTAAAACAAGGCCTAAATTTCGATTTCATTCCCCATTAACGGGACAGTACATTTAAACTGGTAACGATGCTGAATTTTAATTCGCAGTTCATCAGCCGGCAAATTTTCGCCATGTACTAAAAAGACACACTTAGGCGTGTTTTTAAGAGCAGACAGCCAGTTTAAAAGATCATTTTGGTCTCCATGCGCAGAGAGGCCTTCTATCTGAAAGATTTTGGCTCTTACGGTATAGTAATTCCCATAAATTTTAATTTCTTTATCGCCTTCAAGAAGTTTTCTTCCGCGAGTGCCTTCTGCCTGATAACCCACAAAAATAACAGTTGTTTTTTCAAGACTGATATAATGTTCAAAATACGACAATACCCGCCCACCAGTTGCCATACCGCTTGCAGCAAGAACTACTTTAGGCTGAGGGTTTGCAATAATACGCTGTGTTTCTTCGTATTCAGAAACAATTCTAAACATTTTTGCCATCTCATGACAGTCCTCAACAGATAGCTTGTGCCACTTTAAATTCTCTAAAAAAACATGTAGGGCATTGGCGCCCATTGGAGTATCGAGTATATACGGAACGTCAGGAATTCTGCCTTCTCGTTTGAGTTGCCACAACAAAAACATGACCGATTGGGCCCTCTCTACAGCAAATCCGGGAATGATTACGGTTTCATTCTGTGCTATAGCAGCATTAATCAGTGTTTCCAGTTCTTTTTTTACATCTAAATTTGGATGCAGTTTGTTTCCATAGGTACTTTCCAGAAAGATATAATCAGCCTTTAGGGGTTTGGTTGGCGGAAACATCAACACGTCATCATCGCGGCCTATATCGCCCGAAAATACTAAAGTTTTGCCCTCGACAGTTAGCGTAATACTGCAGGCTCCTATGATATGTCCTGCATTTTCAAAAACAGCGGTGGTATCCTCTGCAATCGTTACGGCTGTGTCAGGAGGGATGACTTTAAAAAATGACATCACAGCCTCAGCCTGTTCTACGGTATAAAGCGGCTCAGCCTGTGTATGTTTCGAATATTGTTCCTTGTTGGCTCTTTCAGCTTCTTCCTCCTGAATTTTAGCACTGTCCAAAAGAACCAGTTTGGCTATCGATTTGGTCGGACCGGTACAGTATATTTTGCCTTTAAAACCCTGAGCTACCAGCCGGGGAAGCCAGCCACAATGATCCAGATGACCATGAGTAAGCAGAACAAAATCGATACTGGAGGGTAAAACAGGTAAAGGATCCCAGTTAAGTTCCCGAAGTGATTTTATCCCCTGAAAAAGACCACAATCAATCAATAGTCTGTTATTTTTAGTTTCTATGAGCGTTTTTGAACCTGTGACAGTTCCTGCACCTCCTATAAATTTTACTTTCATATCAAATAAGTTTACAAATTTGTGAAGCTTCGTGTAGTATATTTTTGATTCGGTTTTGGCTAAGTCCTATTTTAGACAGGCTTTGTGGATCGTCAATAAGGTCTTTTACCAATATCTGATCCAGAATAAGTAACTTTTCTTTTTCAACAAGCGATAAGGTGGTGAGACAGGTAATAGGGTAGAGCGCTCCTTTGTCTATTTTATTTTTAAGACTATTGTCCTGCGGATAATCCCAGCTTACCAACGAGATTCCACTGCAACTGGCAAAATCCTGCGCGTCTTTGGTAAAACGATTGTTAGTGACAATAATACAGGAATTAATACTTTCATTATTAGTAAATATAGTGTGTCGGTTTGCCTTAAGGTCATTAAAACGAGAAAGGATGTACATCGGTACTTTTACATCAGAAGAACCTTCTTTGCTGCCGTGAAACTTACACTCAATCATGGTAATTAGATTCTCCTTCATAATCGCCACATCCACTTCATGCGACACACATTTTCCTTGTAGTGTTAAATTTATTTTGGCTTTATAACCGTCTGCGGCATATAGTCTGGCGATGAATTTCTCAAAGAAGAAACCAGCCGGACCAAGCATTTGCAGCGCCAGTCTGATATTGTAACGCCCTGCATGTCCATTAGCTGCTTTTTTTAGAATAGCAAAGGCCATTTTGTAGATTTCTTTGGTAGTAATACCCTCATAGATTTGCTTTTCGATTTCACCCAGAGATTCCTGGATAAGATCGGGTGCAGCTCCTGATTTTTTGAGAGAAAGCTTTAGTTTTTCTTTGTCGAATGGGACTTTGTGCCCAGAGTGCTTCGTTATTTTCATCACAGACAATGCGTTTAAGAGCTGATTCTGTTTGTCAAAAAAGAAAAACAGCAGCTTGTTGCTATTGAGTTTAGGTTCCCTGCATTTGCTTATATAGTAGGTTTTGGGAACGGTAATAGAATTTTCGAACTTTATTCGTTCGGTTACTCCTGAAACAGGAAAATTGAAGATTTGGTAGTAAGTTGGCAGAAGAACGGTTACAGATGGCAACAGGACACTGTCAATTACAACTTAATTGCTATTAAAAGTGTTTATTTTTTAAATAGTATACAAAGAGTAAGCGTACAAACAAATTTCGGTAAATATTTTTGATAATCAACGTTTTAAGTTAAAATTTAAGAAAGATAGAAGTGGTTTGGATTTTAGTGTTTTAAAATATTATTTTTATTGAGTCTAAATTAGGTTATATTTGCAACGATTAACCGCTTTTTTGTGATATAGCTTACTCAGCTGCTAGAAATTTAATACCATGTTTCTTTTTAATAGTTTTACGGCATTCCTGTTTAAAAGGATTGCAACTGTCCTTTCTGTAGCATTTCTGTTATTTTTTAATCCAGTTTTTGCTCAAAATATCCCTAAAGTTACACTTCAGATTACCCTTAAAGATGCCGAAAGTAAAGTTCCGTTAAAAGGAGTTTTGCTTTTTATCGAAGGAGCGCGGAAATACGAAACCCTGTCGGATGATTTTGGTGGTATCATTATAAAAAACATAGACAATGGTCGTTACAAACTAAAATTGACGTACCCGGGTTATGAAACGATCGAGAAGAATCTGGAATTGAAAACAAATGAGAAGCTGTCACTCGAATTAGTTCTGTCTACCGTTCAGCTAAACGAAGTGGTCATAACGGCCGTAGAGTCACGCGGGATGATTAGTACCTCGATTATTGATAAAAAAGCAATGCAGCATTTACAGCCATCAAGCTTTACCGATTTATTGGAATTACTGCCTGGCGGACGCTCGAAGGATCCTGTATTTAATGCTTCCAATCATATCAAACTAAGAGAAGTGGGTATAGCCGACTCAAACTATGATATTTCCTCTCTTGGAACTTCTTTCGTGATTGACGGGATTCCTTTAAACACCGATGCAAACCTGCAATACACCACTGGCCCCAATCTGACGATAACGCCGGGTTCGGGATATGCCAATACGCGCCGAAACACCACATCGAAAGGGGTAGACATGCGCTCTATTTCTACAGATCAAATCGAGAGAGTCGAAATTATCAGAGGAATTCCTTCTGTCGAGTATGGTGATTTAACGAGTGGTCTTATTAAAATTCAACGAAAAAGAGGGCGAAGTAACTGGGAATCGCGCTTTAAAGCAGATGAATTTAGCAAATTATATTATTTAGGAAAAGGTTTTGAATCGGAAGAGAAACGATTGGTACTGAACGTTGGATTGGATTATCTGAATGCAAAATCAGATCCGCGAAACAGTTTTGAAAACTATAAGAGAATCACGGCATCTATACGAGCACAAAAAACATGGGAAAATGATGCTTATCAGCTTCAATGGGATTCCAGTTTAGATTACAGTGGGTCCGTCGACAATGAAAGGGCAGATCCGGATGTAGGTTATATTAAAATTGACCGGTATTCCTCAAGTTACAATCGATTTTCACTGGCAAACTCTTTCAATTTAAACTTTAAAACGGCCACATTTTTAAAAGCACTTCATACATCGGCATCGATTAGTCAGCAATACGATAAAATAGAACAGACCAAATGGGTACAGGTATCCAGTGCAACGGCCATACCCAATACTACACAACAGGGTGAATCTGACGGGATTTTTCTAACACCACAGTATGTTTCTAATCTTACTGTAGACGGAAAACCATTTGATGCGTTCTTAAAAGCTATGGGAGATTTTGAAATTCGTTTGTTTGGAATTACGCATGCTTTAAAAGCGGGTTCGGAGTGGACCTATTCTAAAAACAATGGAAAAGGGCAGGTGTACGACACCACACATCCGCCATCGCCGGAAATGTCTACACGTCCGCGAGCATACAAAGATATTCCTGCGAGTACAGATCTGTCATTTTTCGCCGAAGACGCGATTACAGTTCCGCTTGGTAAACATCGGTTAAACATGGCTGGAGGTATCCGGGCAATGTCGTTATTGAATGTACCGTCGGCTTACTCCATTCACGGAAAATACTACTTCGATCCCCGAATCAATACCCAATGGGTGCTTCCGTTCTTTAAAATGGGCCAACATGTAATGAAAGCAGAATTTACAGCGGGCTTTGGGCAGTATACTAAATTTCCAACGCTGGCACAGCTTTATCCGGATTTTATCTATAACGATTTGGTACAGCTCAACTATTATCACAATATACCGGAGTACCGAAGAATTAATTTGATGACCTACAAAACGTCTCCGGTAAACTACGAGCTGACACCGGCAATTAATAAAAAATGGGAGCTTCGTGCCGATTTTTCGTATGACAGCAATCGATTTTCGGTGACTCTTTTTAACGAACGTATGGATTCCGGATTTAGAAACAACTCGAGATATCAGGCGCTTTCGTATAAAAAGTACGATAATAATTCTATCGATCCTTCAACTTTAACCGCACCGCCTGATCTGGCACAGCTGCGTTTTGTCATGGATACTTTATTAACGTCTTACAACATCACCAATAACGGAAGTAAACTGCTTAAAAGCGGTATTGAGTTTCAATTCTCCTCAAAGCGTTTTACCGCGATCAATACCCGATTTACGCTGAATGGCGCCTGGTTTAAAACAACGTACACCAACAGCAGCCCGGTTTATAAAAGAGGACAAAAAGATATTGTCATCGACGGAAAAAGACTTCCTTATCTAGGACTTTACCAGTTTGATGATGGTTCTGAAAAACAGCAGTTCAATACCAATATAATTGCGGATACCTATGTTCCTTCTCTCGGATTAGAGTTTTCGGGTTCCTTCCAGTTTTTATGGTTTAGAAACGATCAGTCTACCCCAATGAACGGAACGCCTGTTGCTTATATCGATCCTTCGGGCAAACAGCATTCTTATCTTGAAAAAGACAAATCAGATCTTATTTTGCAATGGCTGGACATCAAGTACAATGAGGCTTTGTTTCAAAAAAAGACAGTTCCAATGTCAATGAACATGAACCTGAAAGTGTCTAAAGATTTTTATAAGAGATTTAGAATTTCCATGTTCGTTAACCGACTCTTCAGCTACTATCAAAACTATGAAATTAATGGTCAGAAGATCGAGCGCAGAGGGCTTACTTCACCTTATTTCGGGATGGAATTAAACTTGAATTTTTAACTTTTAATATTAAATAAATTACCCAATTATGAGAATTAAATTATTACCCATTTATCTAACAATAGCCCTAATGGCACTATTACAATCCTGTTCTAAAGATGATGATAACAGCAGCAAAGAAACGGCTTTAACCTTAACACTTGTAAATCCTGAGGATTTAAGCAGTGTTGCCTTTTCTGAAATTTCGGTTTCTTTTAAAGAGCGCAATACCGGTAAAGTCACACAAAGCAAAGCGGTATCGAACACCCTTGCGGTTGCGTTAAGCGAAGGTTCTTATGAAATTTCTGTTGATGGAAAAATTAAGTATACCATAGACGGAAATACGGTTGAAGCTACGGTAAGCAGTTATAAAGAATCGGTGGTGGTGACCGGAGGAAGTGCAGCTGTTTCTTTGAATTTGTTCCTAAAAACAACACAATCTGATTTTGTGATCGAAGAGGTGTTTTTTACCGGAACTAGAACTCCTCAGGGCAAACAGTATTTAGGAGACAAATACTTTAAAATTCACAATAATACAGACAAGGTATTGTATGCAGATGGTTTAATGATCGCGCAGTCAGAATTTATGACCACCGATAAACAAGAGTATACACCAAATATTATGGCACAATCGTTTGCTGTATCAGCTGTTGCCATTGTTCCGGGTAACGGAACGACTTATCCAATTGCTCCGGGTGAGTTTTTTGTTATTGCCGAAGACGCGATCGACCATAAAGAATACAACTCGGCCTCGATGGATTTGAGAAAAGCCAATTTTGAATTTTATACCGAAGATGCCGATGATGTTGATAATCCGGCCGTTCCGAATATGGAAAGTTTATTCTCTTCTATGGTGATCCACAACAGAGGATTTAAAAGTTTTGTTATCGCTCGTCTGCCAATAACCAAAGCAAAATATCTTACGGATTACACCTATGACTACGAATACAATTTGGTAGTTGGAGGAGAAAGTTATCCAATGGGAGAAAGTGTTTATTCAATTCCAAACACTTGGATTGTAGACGCTGTTAACTTAAGTGTCGAATCAGAATTTCAATGGATTGTAACAGCACCATCATTGGATAAGGGTTGGACGTATTGCGGAAAAGTAGATTCAGATGCTACCCGTTACGGAAAAAGTGTTCGTCGTAAAGCGCTTTCAACTACTTCAAATGGTAAAAAAATATTAAAGGACACTAACAATTCTACTTTAGATTTTAGTCCTGAGGCTAAACCCTCTTTAATGAATTAATGAATGTAATCATGAGCTTTCGTTCCCTATTTCTATTTCTTATTTTGAGTTCGGGTATGCTGTATGCGCAGGACAGTACTTCGGTGCTGGTTCGCGTTCAGGAAGACTTGTCTCCTGAGCATAATTTTGTTGGTACCTTCTATAGTAATCCTGCCAATCAGCGTTATGCCCGTCGTTATTCATTATCAGAACTGAGTGCCAATTATAGTTCAGCTTCTCAGCAAACCAATATGCAGCAATTGGGGAATGGAATTGACCAGTTTCTGATCAACGCTAAATCGTATTATAAGATTAATTCTGAAAATACTGTTTTTGGAAACGCGTATTACAAGAATGGCAAACGCAAAAAGGTGCATTGGAACGAAAGCTCAGATTATCAAATTATTTATCCGTATGTAACAGCCGATTCTATTGGAGGTGATCTTTCGTATGAGGAGTATTCTTTTAGCGGTGGTTATACTAAAGCTTTTAGTAAAATGAACCTCGGTATTTCAGCCAATTACAGAGCTTTAATGGAGTATAGAGATAGTGACCCGAGGCCTAAAAATACCGTTTCTGATCTTAAGGTTTCGACCGGTATTTCGGTAAACATTGGAGATCATTATGTTTTAGGAGCAGCGCTAAATCTGCAAAAATATACACAGTCTGATAATTTGAAATTCTTTAGCGAATTGGGCGCACCGGCAGTTTATCATATGGTGGGACTTGGTGTGTACAATAAGCTGCTTACCGGAAATAAACTCAGCACTTATTACGACGGAAGAGGATACGGCGGAAGCTTGCAGTTTTTTCCAAATGACCGTAATGGTTTTGGATTATCGGCAGGATACAATCGGTTTAATTATGAAAAAATAATGACCGAATTTCAAAATCTTGTTGCGTCTGCTATTTTAGAAAATAGCTATGAAGCAGCCGTTTCTTATTTGAAAAAATCAGAAGAAAAGTTTTGGGGTACAAAGATTGGACTTTTTTATACCAACAGAGCGGGAACCGAAAACATATTCGACAATCAAAGTACAACATCTTACATTAAAATAGCCGAACATACGAAATACAGCAATCAGGTAACATCGGTTGTATTTTCGGGATTGTACGCTGTTCCAACGCCAGGATTAACGTGGTCGGTTGCACCAAGTTTTAATTTAAAAAATACTGCAGAAAAATATAGCGATCCTTTGAGAACTGTAGACATACAACAAGGTATTGGCCGACTGGATTTTGCCGTTTCAAAACTCCTGTCTCAATCCTTAATCAATCTTTCGATTTCGTTGAAGCATAACTGGATTTTAAGTTCGGAGATGGCACTGAGCGATCGAAAAACAAATCAAATTTTCGACCTGCTCGATTCTAATTTTGCGTATTTATCAGCGGCGTATACCAAGGTAAATCTCGCGGCAAGATGGGATTATAAATACAAACCTGATCTTAACTTTTTTGTAAAAACGAGCTTTGATTATTACAACTATTCCAAAAACTTAAACAATACTTTTTATCAAATGTCATTGGGGTTGACATTTTAACACAGATTATAAAATCTTTATCTACTCATAATGAAGTCTCTGATAGTAAAAACCTCTTTTTTTGCCTTTTTTACAGGTATTATTTATGCATTGCTAAGTTTCAGTGCTGCATTTAGTGAAAAAATAGCAAATTCCAACTGGCGTGAAATTTACAGTAAGCCCACTCATCAATGGCCAAAACCTACCGTTGACAAAGATGTTCTTTGGCAGGAATTTGAATCTCTGGCGATAGATACCAGTTATTACGACAGATTGGAAGATCCTAAAGTAATTTTAGGTCAAATGCTTTTTTTTGATCCCAAACTTTCCGGTTCCAATCAGGTTTCCTGCAGCAGTTGTCATGATCCGGAACTTGCCTGGGGAGACGCAAGAGAAAAATCTTTAGGCCATGACCATTTGCAGGGAAAAAGAAACACACCATCGTTATATAACATTGGAGCCCGGAAATCCTTTTTTTGGGACGGTCGTGCAGCAACTTTAGAAGAGCAGGCGCAAGGCCCCATAACGGCACATCACGAAATGAATATGGAAGCTAAAAGCCTGGCCAAAAAGCTAAAGAAAATCAAAGCTTATCCGGTTTTGTTCCAAAATGCCTTTGGGAATTCTGAGGTTACCTATGAAAAAATCCTTCAGTCTCTGGCAGTGTTCCAAAAAACAATTCTCAGCAAAAGAAGTCGGTTTGATGCTTTTATTGATGGCGATTATACACAGTTATCCGATCAGGAAATATACGGGCTGCATCTTTTTCGTACCAAAGCAAGATGCATGAATTGCCATTCCGGAAAATACCTGACCGATGAATCCTTTCACAATATTGGACTCACTTATTACAAAAGAGAATACGAAGACTTAGGACTTTATAATGTTACCAAAAAAGTAGAAGACGTAGGGAAATTCAGGACGCCTTCTCTCCGTGATGTAACGTTTACCGGTCCGTGGATGCACAATGGTTTGTTTGATAATATCACCGGAATTGTAAACATGTACAACAGCGGCATGCACATGATCGACCCTGATGAATCGGAAAAAGCAGCTGATCCGTTATTTCCTAAAACAGATACTTTAATGCAACCGTTGCATCTTAATGATGAGGAAATTGTGGCTTTAGTTTCTTTTATAAAAACATTGTCAGGAAGACAGTATAAAATGGAAAGACCACAAATACCTAGATAAATACCACATAAAAAAAATCCCATTTCGCGAGAGATGGGATTTACTTTTTAGGGAGTGAATAAAAACCTCCAGCCCGGACAAAAGTCCAAGCCAGAGGAGCAACAGGCATATATTTCTTTAAATGTTTTATTCATAGGATAAATAATCCAAAGTGTTTTCTGAATAGAAATACGGCACTTATTAAAAGGAATATCCTAGTGTTAACAGCCAGTTGGAAGGTGCGCCAGGAAACAAACGAATATAGTCGTAACCTCCAACCCAGTACGTTTTATTGGTGATGTTGTTGGCATTCACCTGAATTTTAAATTTATTGATGCTGTAATACAATGCCGCATTAAACAATGTATAGCCCGGAATGGTTTGTGTTGCCGTTTGACTTAAGTTACGGGTGGTAACAAAATTAGTTCCAAAAGCCAGACCAAAATCTTTTAAAGCACCATCAGTAAAGTTGTAACGTGTCCAAACATTCCCTTGTTGTTTTGGCGTATTTGGTTTTTGTCTTCCAATTTCAGAACCTACAGGGCTTTCGGTAATTGCTGCTTCATTATAAGAATAAGCCGCAGAAATACTCCAGTTTCTTGTTATGCTTCCGTTCACATCAATTTCGATACCTTTTGATTCTTCCTCTCCAATGGCTCGCATCAAATCTGGATTTATAAGATCATTTGCAGGGTATAAAGTGTTTTTCTGCTGAATTTTAAATAAAGCCACCGTCACAAAAAGTTTCTCTTTAAACCAGGAAGATTTTCCTCCAAATTCAATCATATTGCTTTCTAACGGATCAAATGGCCCTCCCGCATTCGGATTGGATAAAGAAGAAGCAGTTTGCGGATTGTATCCCTTTACGTAAGTTCCGTATAAGTTAATATTGGGATTAAGTGTATAGGTAAGTCCAAAACGCGGCAGAAACGAATGCTGTTTTACCTTCTTTTCGGTTGCTTTTTTGTAGTTCTCTTTATCTGTATATTCGTCGTAACGAACTCCTATTAAAGCCTGAAATGCGCCAAACTTAATGTGATCCTGGAGGTAAATTCCGTACAATGAATAATAAGTCGGGTCAAACGGACGAGCAGCATAGAAATATTTGCTCATGTCTTTTAACTGCTGTGATGCCGAGGGGTTGGTTAAGTCAAAATGCGCCACATTGGGAACCGGATTCCCTTTAGAATCTAATAAATAGAGATTCTTCTTTTTAGGGTCGTAGGTTGCAATTGAACCCGTATTGGCTGCGTTTCTGTATCCTGTTGCCTGAAGCTGAGAACCTCCTGCCGGTACCTGTTCCTGTGCATAATCATAGCCGGCAATCAAATTGTGATCTAAAGCACCGGTTTTTGCCTGATACTTAAAAAAGGCAGAAAGATTATCAATATAGCGCTTGCGCTTGCGTTGGAAAACCTGCATTTCGATTGCGGTTGGAATAGTTGTTCCATCACCGGCTGAAGCATATTTGTTAGCACCACGATGCTCCAAAAGATCCTCCGTATAACCCGTACGGATATAAGAAGCAGAAAACGATAAACGATCGGTAAACTGATGATTTAATGAAGTCGTAACAATATAAGTTTCTTCATTGAGATAATCATTTGTAGAATTTAATGAATTCGAAGTTTTTGTCGAAAATAAATTATTCTCGTAAGTAGATTGACCACGATCGAGGATACTTTTCGAACTCGTATAAATCAGGTCAAAGTTAACACTTGTTTTATCATTCGGAAGAAAGGAAAGGGAAGGAGCGATGACAATATTTTTGTCGAATTGCAAATCTCTGAAAGAATTTGCGTTTTCATAACCTACATTTAAACGGTATAAAAGCGACTTATCTTCAGTCAGAGGCCCTGTAAAATCAGCTAAGGCTCTTAGCGTATTAAAACTTCCTGTTGAGAAACTCACACTGTTTGCGGCTTGATCCAGCGGTTTTTTAGTAACCCGGTTTAAAACTCCTCCTGGGGAAGCATTCCCAAACAAAGCAGAGGAAGGTCCTTTTAAAACTTCAACACGCTCGAGATAATTGGCAAGCGGCTGTTTCCAGAATCCGGTAGAAGTTCGCATTCCGTTTAATAATTGCGTATTGCTTCCTCCATTAATTCTAAAACCACGAATCGAAATGTCATCATAAAAAGTAAACTGACTCACGCCGCTGAAGTTTTTTACCACTTCACCTACGCGAATCGAACCCTGGTCAGCAATTAATTCTTTTGTTGCATAAGAAACAGCTTGCGGAAGATCTTTTAAAGCAATTTCTGTTTTGGCACCAATAAAGGATTTTGTGTTTTTATAAGACTTCTCCTTTCGGCCTGTGATCTCTACCGTCTGTAAAGTATTGATATTTTCCTGTAAAACGATCGAAAGTTCAAGGTTTTCATTTAGTTGAAGCTTAACTCTTTCTTCCTGTGCAGAAAACCCCATTGCCGAAAAATGAAGGGTATATGTTCCTGGTGTCAGGTTATTGAATTCAAAGGTTCCTTTGTCATCAGAAGTATTATTTTTTTTAAGGCTTTTAATAGATACAGAAGCATACGATACAGCTTCATTATTCTGGGAAACGATCTTTCCCGTAATTCTGGTATTTTGCGCCTGGCCAAGGCTAGAAATGGCCAGCAGCAAAAGTAAATAATTGAATTTCATGGCGGTTATTTATATTATGGTTTAAAATTTACGTCGCAAATATAGTATTATTATTTAGACTAAATATAAATAGTAAAGAAAAGAGACAGATTTGACAGAATAATTTAGGTAGAAGATTTAATTTTTGTAAGGCACTGAATTGCTCTAAATCGAGCAAAATCTTTTTAAACGCAGTTTATATAGAGTAAAGGCTATATGGAAGTGATTCTGATTCGTAAGAAATGATATTTTTATTTTATACGCATTTCAGGATCGTTTACATACTATTTTCTTTACGATTTCGAAAAGACAGCTTATTTTTTGTTTTAGCACCTTATTTTTTATTACTAATTTTAAAGGACCATTAGCATCTGGCCCAGGAAGAGATTGAAAATCATTTGCCTAAAAATAAAATCATAATCGTATATAACGTATAGCTACCAGTATGAGTCAATCACAAAATGTTACCGATTATCCAAACAACAACACCATTTTTATGGTTTGGAAATTTAAAAATCAGACAGATATAAAGTCTGCATTTAAGAAAGTTTGTTCGTTGATCAGCAATTTAAATAATTCTTTTACGATAAGAATTCCTGACGGACGAAGCAGTTGTGTAATGGGAGTTGGACATGACGCGTGGATAGCATTGGGGTTACCGGAGCCTTTACCGAAAGAATTGGTGAATTTTGAACCTATAACGGGAGCAAAATACACAGCAAAATCTACTGCAGGCGATCTTCATTTTCATTTAAGAGCACAAAACACAGCAATTTGTTTTGATATGGCTATGGCAATTTCAAAGGTTCTCACGCCGGTTGCAGAATGTTTGGAAGAGATCCACGGATTCAGATATTGGGATGGCCGGTCTATTATTGGTTTTGTAGACGGCACCGAAAATCCGATTGGTGATGAAAGAGATTTTTTCGCTTTAGTAGGTGAGGAGGATGCGGCCTATAAGGGCGGAAGCTATTTGTTTGTTCAAAAATATTTTCACAACATGAAAAACTGGGAAAATTTATCTACTGAAGAACAGGAAAAAGTAATCGGAAGAACTAAAATGAATGATATTGAACTGGACGATGAAGTGAAACCTGTAAATTCACATAGCGCTCTGACTGCGATTACAGATGAAAATGGTGATGAACTTAAAATTGTTCGGGATAATATGCCTTTTGGAAATCCTTCTAAGGGAGAAGTTGGCACCTATTTTATTTCTTATGCCAGTACATTCAGTACCACAAGAAAAATGTTAGAGAATATGTTCATTGGTAATCCACCGGGAAATTATGACCGTATACTGGATTTTAGCACGGCAGCAACCGGAACATTATTTTTTGCACCAAGTTTTGATGTATTAGATCGATATGTTGACGAATCGGATTCCTAAGATTATTTTGACTATGAATCAGGAATTGCAAGCTAAACCGAATACCAATTGGTAACCCAAATTGTATGGAGATTGAAAATACTATTGAAGAGAATATACATCACTTTTTGTTTGATCTGAAAAAAGAAGGAGAAGGAGAGAAGCAGGCAGGTTTAATTATTCAGAAGTACATAAAAGAAGGAAGCATAAGCGAAGTAGAAGAGAACACGCTTAAGCTCCAGCTTTTCGATTCGTTAAAAATAATTGGTATTGGTATCCCTTTTTTACTGCTTCCAGGTGCTTCTGTCTTACTTCCAATACTGATAAAAGTGGCCGATAAATACCATATTGAACTGATGCCGTCAGCATTTGACAAAAGTGATGATGAGACGTAAACTGTTGCAGTTTACAATTCGTTGATTTTCTCGTATATTTTAGGATCGTGTCTTTTAATTTTAATTTTTACATACTTTGATGCAGGCATATTGCTGTCTTTTACCACATTATTTACAGAAACCAAAACATTAGTTTCGGGAAAATAAGTAACGGTATTTTTTTCAGGTATTTGATAGGAGACAATGATGAACAAAGGTGCAATTCGTTCGATACCATCATCATAATTAAATAAATCAACTTTGTCACCCGTTTTTAATCCTGCTTTTTCAATATCTTTTGGATTCATAAATACAACGCGGCGTTCATTTTTTATACCGCGATAACGATCATCAAGACCATAGATTGTGGTATTAAACTGATCATGAGTTCGGGTTGTGGCCATCATGTACTCATCGGGAGCAAGCTCATTATTCGGTACTGAAGTTAATGTAAAGGGGGCCCGGTCCCCAAATTCTTTTGTTATAAATTGCCCGTCACGCGCTGCGTTAGGCAGGTAAAAACCTCCTTTTTGACGCGCTCTGACATTGTAATTTTCAAAACCCGGAATACACTTCTGAATAGCGTCTCTTACGGCATCATAATTATCATGATAGTGTTGCCAGTCCACAACCGATTTGCTTCCTAATGTTGCCATCGCCATTTTACAGACAATCTGTGTTTCATTAATAAGATTATCAGATACAGGCTTTAGCATTCCTTTAGATGATTGCACAACACCCATTGAATTTTCGGTAGTTATAATTTGTATTTCGCCGTTGACAATATCCTTGTCACTTCGAGACAATGTTGGCAGTATGAGGGCTTCCTGTCCGTGAATCAGGTGAGTTCGGTTTAACTTTGTAGATACGCAAACGGTTAAATTTAGTTTTCTTAAGGCACTGGCGGTATAAGTGGTATCGGGTGTTGCAGATAAAAAATTGCCACCCATGCAAAAAAGCACTTTCACTTTTTCTTCCTGCATGGCTTTAATGGCACGAACAACATCATAACCGTGTTTGCGGGGAGGATTGAAGCCATAAAATGCCTGTAACCGATCGAGTTGCTCGTCAGTAGGTTTTTCGTCAATCATCATAGTCCTGTTTCCCTGAACGTTGCTGTGACCACGTACCGGACAAACACCCGCTCCGGGTTTACCGATGCTTCCTTTGAGCAGTAGTATATTAAGGATTTCTCTGATCATTTCGACACCGTTTGGCTGTTGCGTAAGCCCCATTCCCCAGCAAACAATAATTCGCTTTTTGAAAGCTAAAATTTCCGCAGCTTCATACAGCATCTCTTTAGAAACACCAGATTGTAGCGCGAACTCATCAAGGTTGTAGGTTTCAAATTGTTTTAGAAAAGCATCGTATCCTGTCGTTTTTTCTTTGATAAAGTCATAATCAAAGACTTCTCCGGGGTTTTTCTTTTCAAATTCAATTAGTATAATTTCGATAGCTTTAAGCAAAGCCATATCGCCGTTTATTTTTACAGGCAAATAAAGATCTGCCAATTTAACACCGCTTCCAATTATTCCATTTACTTCTTGTGGGTTGTGAAAACCCATTAAACCTGCTTCGGGCAAAGGATTTATGGCAATTATTTTTGCTCCGTTTTTTTTTCCTCTTGACAATGCACTCATCATTCTTGGTGCGTTGGTTCCGGGATTCTGACCAATGACGACAATGACATCTGTATCATAAAAATCATCCAGAGTTACGGTGCCTTTTCCGATGCCAATAGTAGGTCTTAGAGCTGATCCCGATGTTTCATGGCACATATTGGAGCAGTCGGGCATATTGTTTGTACCAAATTCTTTTGCAAAAAGCTGGTAGAGAAAGGACGCTTCATTGCTTGTTCTTCCCGAGGTATAAAAAGCTGCTTCATCGGGAGATTCCAATGCATTGAGATGATCGGCTATTTTTTTAAAGGCAGCATCCCAACTAATAGGTTCATAATGAGTAGCATTTTTGGGTAAATACATAGGGTCAGTCAGTCGACCCATTTTGCCAATTTGATAATCGTCTAGTCTGGCAAGTTCGTAAACCGAGTTTTCTTTAAAAAAGTCAGCTGTAACTTTTTTGGTAGTAGCTTCTTCTGCCAGTGCTTTGGCGCCGTTTTCGCAATATTCGCCCAGAGGAGATCGCTCGTCATCGGGATCGGGCCATGCACAGCTTGGGCAGTCAAAACCCCCAGCCTGATTCATCTTAAATAAAGCTTTTGTACCCCGAACAAGTGTTTTTTCTTCAATGAGATCGCTAAAAGCCGCTATTACGGCTGGTACGCCAGCGGCCCACTTTTCTACTTTTGTAAGCTTGAGATCTAAAAGTCTATATGGATTTTCGGCGTTTGGTTCTTTTGGAACTTTACCGTCGGTGTTTTTTTTAGATTGATCTTCTTTCATAACTTTTGCATTTAAGTAGTATACTCGTAAAAAATCTGGATCATTATAATTTTAATAGTAGCGGTACAAAATCTATTTTATTGTTTGTATGAAGTCGGGATTACTACCTGATCACTAGAATTGTAGATATTGAATCTCTCTTTTTTAAGAAACCCCAGTAGGGTAATGTTAAATTCTGCGGCCAGTTCAACTGCCAGGCTTGAGGGCGCACCAATAGCAGCTACAATTGATATTCCGGCCATAGCCGCTTTTTGAATTAATTCAAAACTCGCTCTGCCACTCAGTAGCAAAATATGATTGTTTAAAGGAAGTAGGTTTCTCGCCAGGACATTACCAATTAGTTTATCTAAAGCATTGTGACGGCCAACATCTTCCTGTAAAACGACCAATTCCCCTTCAATGGTAAAAAGCCCCGCGGCATGTATGCCTCCAGTAAGTACAAAACTACTTTGGGCAGTTCTTAATTTTTCAGGCAAGTGATAAAGCACAGTTGTTGATAGTTTAAGCTTAGAGTTTTCTATATTTTTAAAAGCACTAACTGTCTTAATGGACTCGATAGAGCTTTTTCCGCAAACACCACAACTTGAAGTCGTATAAAAATTCCGGTCTGTTTGTACCAAATGAGGAACAAAATTTTCGATGAGATCGACCTGAACTATATTTTTCTTTTGTGTTACACAGGACTTTTCTATGTGGTAGACTTTTTTGATGTTTTGATAAGAAGAGATAATACCTTCCGTGAATAAAAAACCAACCGCAAGATCAAGATCATTTCCGGGTGTGCGCATCGTGACAGAGATATTTTTTTGTATTCTTTCAGCCTCAGAACCATAACTGATTCTTATTTCAAGAGGCTCCTCTACACAGAGAACATCGGAGAAGGAATAGCTTTCAAACCCATCTACCTTTCTAATACATATATCTTTAATAGAAACTAACTCTGAATCCTTCATTTCCGTATACCTCTTTAAAAGTTGACTAGTAAATTTAATAAAAAAACAAAGATAAAAGAGGCATGATTCTTATTATGATGGTTTTGAGATGAGTGAACCAGATTCTGTTTTAGGTTAGAACTGTTAAATAGTTAGAAAAGAACATAAAAAAATCCCACTTCATAAGAAATGGGATTTTTGGAGCATCTTAAGATACAAATTTCAAACTATTTTATTCAAGATTTGATTTTTAGTGTTCCGGATAAATTGTTTTGCAACTTATAGATATTATTGAGCATCCCAAGTTGCGCTAGGATAATAAATAGAACTTGTTACGGGAGCTTTCCAGTATTCCTGACTGCCGCCACGGAAGGTATGAAGACTTACAGCATTAACATTTCGCTTTGAATCGTTGGTTACCCAACGAATGGTTTGATTCAATAACTCAGTTCCATTTACATAATACTTGACATATCCGTTAGTATTGGATCCGGTATTTAACTTAACAGATATTTGACAGTTGTAGGTAACTCCTTCTTGTATGAAGTACTTTTTTCCAAAATCATTTCCAAATTGTCCCGGCTGATCTTTATAATATACATACGGTTGAAGATAAGCTCCGCTTCCTATAGTCGAGTTTGATCCATTTGGACAATACCACATAAATCTGGCACTACCACCATTCCCATCCCATCCGGGGTCACCGCCGGTATTCTGATCACCAATTAGAATACCATATCCGCATTTACCGCCTCTGCTCCAGTAAAATCCGGAATTAAATCTCATTTGAAACCAAACAGTGTAAACACCTTCTGACCAAACCCCGTACGAGGTACACAAACCGCCAGGACAGGATAGTGTATTGGTTTGCAGTGTGATCGTTCTGGCGCCAGCACTACCTGCTAATGCCGCAGCAGCTGAAAGAGCTTCTTTTTGGGTGTTTTGCTGCACCTCATTGTTGACGATTTGTGACTCGTCTTTGTTAATGCTTTGTGGCACATTTGCATCTTGTTCCTTTTCGCAGGAATTAAACACTAGTACTGTGATAAATAACAAACTTGTTAATTTTAAGATTTTCTTCATTTTTAAAACTTTAAGGTTAATAAATAATTAATGGTTAGTAAAGAATAGATTGTAATTACAACATTGACCTTGTAACAAAAAACTTTTTAATTATTAAAATCAGTATCAGGTAATTGACACTGTAAAGTTGATTAATAACAATTTGTAAGAGGATTAAAAAAGTACGATTTTAGGTACGCAAAAATCCCGTTTATGCATTTTGTGTGTTTTTTTAGATTTTAAAAAATGGAATTATTAAAAAGGAGAAGAAAAAATGTAAGATTCAGATAATTAATAATTTAATGTAGAAAATTTAAATATGATTATTTATCGTATTTGATTTGGAAAAGTTTGGTTCTGAGATAATAAGCCTTCCATTTTGGGAGGCAGATGATATCAGTTTGATAGGGTTTTATAAATGATATAAATAATTCATATCTGCATTTTATTGTTATTCAGTTGATTAAGTTGTTTTTAGGTGTTCTGGCATATCATTTGTTTTTATTGGTAAAGAATCACTTCAAAAGTTTTTACATAAATCAATAGTATAAGTTTGACAATTATGAAACTTTTCGTGATAGCTGCATTAACATCAATTTAACCTCAAAACATTATCAAATTTTAAAAAGTATGAAAGCTAATAGAACAAGAAATAAGGAGATTGCGAAACTATATGCATCAAATAAATCCATGCAGAACAAAGATAGAATCATCAACTTAATAGTTTTTGCTTTAGTTTTCTTTCTTACCGTTTTTCTAATCTCTCAAATACTGTAGACAATATTTAATTTAAATCAATTCAGACGATATAATTATATCATTTTGATAAGAACTTTAATAGCCTCCTAAATATTGTTTTAGCAGATACCGCATTCGATAAAATAAGTCCTATCATATATACTTAAGCAATTATGAAAATTATAAACCCTATTATAGATCCCAGAATAAATCTAACGAAGAAATTTTCTTTTTCCGGTTCATTTCATAATAAGACAATATCTTCATCTGAAGAATACATTGATTTTATTATTGAAAAAGCAAGATGCAGTCACACTTATTGGATCAAAGAAATCTGCGAAACAACATTGTTAGCTGCAAAAGCTCGCGGGACTGGTTTTTCGGAGTGTTCTCCGGAGCTGCTGGAAACGAAAATGAAAAAAGGAGAAGCCGTAATAGCTTTTACATCAGATGGGAGATGGGCAGGTTTTTCTTTTATTACCTCATGGGAAAATGGAAGTTATGTTTCTAATTCTGGGTTAATCGTAGGGGCTGAGTTTAGACATACCGAGCTTGCGAAAAAGATAAAAATAAAAATTTTTGAGCTGAGCCGCGAGAAATACCCGAATGCACATATATTTAGTTTAGCATCAGATCTTCCCGTAATAAAAATGTATCATGAACTCGGCTTTAAACAGGTGGCCTCCGCGGAGCTAACTTCAAAGGAAGTGTTTTGGAAGAGTTGCAAATCATGTGTAAATTGCCCTGTACTAATGAATAAGGAAAGAAAAAACTGCTTGTGTACGGCGATGCTTTATGATCCAAAACATGATACGGCAGTTGTTGATCAGAATAAAAAAGATGTTGTATTAAAGGATAAGGTTTTGTTGGAAGAATTGCGACTAATTAAAATCAGGTCATTAAATTTTCTCTCAATTAAGATCTAAAATTTTAATTGCAAAACGACAGGATAAAAGCTTCAATATCTTGTCTTTTTAGCATGATATTTACTTAACAGCAAGTGACCTGAATTATTTATTTATAATTTGATAATGAGAATAATAGGATATTGTGTAATCTAAAATAATCCCAAAAATGAAAATGATATTAAAGCTAAGAGCCGGTCTGCTTTTCCTAATGATTATTTTTCTTTCATTAGTGAGTGCATACTATAATTTTTCGATTGAAAAAGATACGGAGGATATTTTGAAAGCTAATTTCAATACCTTGGAATATTCCAGAAACATGCTTCTTTCATTAGATGAGATAAATTCAGATAAAAGAAAAGCAGTGGTCGTATTTCAGAACAATTTAGCCAAGCAAGTAGGAAACGTTACGGAAGTTGGTGAAGATAAAGTGACTGTTAATCTGCAAAATAATTTTGATTTTTTAAAAAAGAACCCGACAGCTGAGAACTTTAAAAATCAAATTCGTCAGGATATTTTTCAGATCATGAAATTGAATATGACTGCGATCAAAGAGAAAAACGATATTGTAAAACATAAAACGGAAACGGCTAATTTTTGGATTGCAATTTTGGGAACATTTTGTTTTCTGATAGCTTTTAACCTGTTGCTGAATTTGTCTAATCGTATTCCCAACCGATTTGCCGACAGGCATTAAAGAGTGTAAGCAGGATTGTTATAAACTTAAAATTATCCGTTTAATTTTTAATGACATTATATTCAATAAGGTACAAATCATTCACATATAGAGATAATGTCATTTACAATTTAATACTTAAGTTTGTAACATGAGTAAGAGTATTAAAATTATATCATCAGAGGAATTTCCAAAACAATTTATGTCTGATGCTTCTTTAGATTTTGATTTCTTAAAAACTCCTTTGCAGATATATGATCTGAATACCACAACAGAGTATATTCAAATTCCGACTCCGCTTTTCAGACCTGATTATAATTTTATCGTTCATGTTACTAATGGTAATGCCGTACAACAAGTAGATAATGAGATAATAACATTAACTGAAGATGATGTTTTGTTTGTAAAACAAGGACACATTACAGCAATGAAAGAAATTGATCTGGTTATAACTGGTCATTTTATTTTATTTGAAGAAAGTGTCTTAAATCATATTCTGTCTAAACAGGAGCTGATACAAATTTTTGCCACAAACTCAGTTGTTAAACTGCCGAAAGAGACGAGTGTATGGCTTAATTCTTTATTTTGTTTGTTAGGACAAGAATTTAGGGACGAAAATTCCAATATCGAAATTTGTTATTCGCTCATGCAAGCTGCTTTTCAAAAAATCATTTCTTGCAATAAAGAGCTTAATAAAACGGTACACCGCGGTAATGAAATCACTTTTTCCTTCAAAGAATTGGTTTACAAATACCATAGTCAGGATAAATCCGTATCCTTTTATGCTGATAAATTAAAAATTTCTGTAAACTATCTCAATAGGTGCATTAAGCAAACGACAGGAATAGCTCCAAAAGAATGGATAAACAATGTAAGTATCCTGCAAAGTCAGATTCTTTTACAAGATTTGACTAAAGACATTTCAGAAATAGCTTTTGAACTGAATTACGAAGATCCGTCTTACTTTGGACGGCTTTTTAAAAAAATAACCGGTACAACTCCTTCTCAGTACCGAAACTCTCTTATGCACGATTTGTCCGAGTAACGGTAAACTAAATCCTAACAACAATTATTGTTTTAAGCACATCTTTGCCTTAAGAAAATCTTAGGGGGCTACTGCAGCTCATGTGTTTAAATTTAATAAGTGTTATTTTGAAAAATGTACGATCATTAGTTTTATTAACCTTGTTTATTTGTCTTCCAAATAAATTTTATGCTCAATTAATAACAGATGGCGCAGGGGTTAGCGTTTCTGTAAACGGAAAAAGTAGTTTTGAGAATGTATCAACTGTAGATCCTTATTACGGAAATAAATTCAGATACAATACGTATGATTTTTGGTTGCCAATTCCATCCTTTAAAATTGGAAAAACTCGTATTCTTGGAATTGTAAACTACCGTGTCTTAGATTTTACATTCGATAAAGATTTCAAGGATAGTCCGAATCATATCACAAAAATACAGGAGATCAAGCCTACCATTGTAGTACGTCGTCCTTTTGGACAAAGATGGGCTGTTTTTGGAATTTTCTTGCCTACTGTGGCTTCAGATTTCAAAGATTCGTTTTCAATCAATGACATGGTTTTGGATGGGATTTTTGGAGTTTCAAGAAAGTTTGGAGAAAAATCGAATCTTGAAATTGGTATAGGTCCACATATTATGTATGCTTTTGATAAATTTCTCATAACACCTGCTATATCTGTTGATTACAAAAGTAATAATGGTAAGTGGATGGCTCAGCTATACTGGCCAAGGGTGAATGTTTTTAGGAATCTTGGGAATACTACACAAGTTGGTGTGGCAGGATCTATAGATTGGACACTTCACAATTTACAAAACTATAGGAACAACGAAGGCTTAGAAGTTGATTATGCTCAGTTCTCGGCTGTTCATGGCGGTTTGCAGATTAATCAGCGGCTTTTTGATGGTTTTTGGCTTCAGTTGCAAGGAGGTATAGGATTCGCCAATAAGTACACCTTGTATGATTCAGATAACAATAGTATTACCAACTATAAGACTAAAGAAATTCCATATGCGAAAATGATGCTTACCTATCGTTTTGGAAATTAATTGAAAAATAAGAATACAAATTAAACAAGTTTAACAACAATAAATTAAAAGAAGAAAATGAAAAAAACAATTCTGAGTGTACTGGTATTTGGAGTTTCATATTTTACTAATGCGCAACAGGTAAAAATGAATATTGATGTGACCAATGTTCAAAAAGGGAAGGGGACAGTTGTAGTGAATGTTTACGATAAAAAGCAAAATTTCCTTAAAACTGCCTGCTTTACGAAAGTGCAAAAGGCAAGTCAGGAAACGATAAAATTTCAAGTTGATTTGCCAAGAGGGACTTATGCCATTACTGTTTTTCAAGATTTGGATAACAATGGAAAATTAAACAGCAATTGGTTCGGAATGCCAAAAGAGCCGGTAGGAAACAGTACCAATTTTAAACCAGATGGTGGAGCACCAACATTCAATGATTGTTCTATCTATGTTTTAAAAAATGAGTCTGTAATTGCTATTGAGCTTTATTAGGAGTTTTCAGTCTCAGTTTTCAGTCTCAGTTTACAGTCTCAGTATTCAGTGTTTGTAATAGGTAGGTAATAGACTGTAAACTGCGACTGCGACTGAATACTATAACATAAAAAACGAACCAAATAACATTATTAAAGTATGGAGGAGATAATACAAAAGAACAGAGTTATTGCAGAAGTAAAAGGTGCATGTAAAGAATATCAAACCGGTGACACCTTGATTACTGCCTTAAAACCTACAAGTGTTCAATTTAAAACGGGAGAACTTACCTTAATCATTGGTCCTTCGGGTTCTGGAAAAACGACATTGTTGTCTTTATTAGGCTGTGTTATTTATCCAACAAAAGGCGATGTTTTTATAGATGGCCAACAAGTAAATACGCTTTCGGCTAAACAATTATCCACCTTAAGATTGAATAAAATTGGATTCGTTTTTCAAAGTTTTAATCTTTTGGCACCTCTTAGTTCCTTAGAAAATGTCATGATTCCGCTCCAACTTATGAATTTTGACGAGGCTGAAGCAAAAAGAAAAGCCGAAAATGCCCTGGAATTAGTAGGCATGAAAGACCGAATGAAAAACTTACCAAAAATGCTAAGCGGAGGTCAACAGCAAAGAGTTTCTATTGCACGGGCATTGGTTACTAATCCGCCTATTGTGCTTTGTGACGAACCAACAGCTGCCTTAGATGTCAAGAGCGTTGCTGTAGTAATGGATGAGTTAAAAGCACTTGCTAAAAAGGGCAAGAGTGTAATTGTAGTTACACATGATATGCGACTTAAACAATTTGCCGATAGAATTATTTATGTAGATAACGGAATCGCAACCGAAAAAGAAATGTAACACTATAGAAAATCATTAATCATATTATAAAGAATGAAATATATCCTAATTTATCTAACTGTCTTGTTTTTTAGTTGCTGCAGCAAAAAAGAAGAGAATAAATCCGATCAGATGGCTGTCCATAAAGAAGTTGCTCCATCAGAAATTGTTGGGCTCGGACGTATAGAGCCTAATGAAAAGCTGTCGGCATTAGCAACCGAAGTAGGGGGCATTGTGGTAGGTATTCATAAAAAAGAAAATGACTTAATTACCAAGGGAGACTTAATTATTGAATTGGATCACGCTGTTCAGGATGCCAAAAAAAAACAGATTAAGAGTAGAATTGAAACGCAAAGAATAGAAATAAAAGTAGCTCAGTTAAACTTAAAAGAACAGGAGATAAATCTGACAAATAAACAGACTGAGCTGCAACGATTGAAAAATTTGCAGAAAAATGGTGCAGAAACAAGACAGAATGTTGATAACCTTGAAACAGAAACGAAGGTCTCTCAAGCCATTGTAGCGCAATTACAAAGTAGAGTGCTGATGGCAAACTCCCGGCTTCAGGAAATGAAACAAGAACTGGAAGTATCCAACAGGGAATTGCAGCAATATTTGGTAAAAGCATTAAGTGATGGGCAAATTATGACCATGAATACTACGAAAGGGGCAGCATTGTCACCTAATCAGGCCTTTGCAGATTTTATTCCAAAAAGTGAATTGGTGGCAACTTGTGAAATCGATGAATTGTTTGCAGCTCAAATCAAACAAGGACAAAAAGCAATTATTCGTCAAATTGGTTCCAATAAAACGATTGGTTCGGGAATTGTCATTTTTGCCTCATCGGCACTCAAGCGCAAGTCGCTTTTTTCTGAAAAAGCTGGTGATCAGGAGGACAGGAGAGTTCGGGAAATAAAAATACTCCTGGCAAACCAAACCAAGTACTTAATAAACTCCCGAATTGAATGTGTAGTTCAAACCTCCCTATGAAATCTATGATAAAAACAGCCTGGAAGTTTATTCGTTTTGATAAAACTAAAAGTATAGGAGTAGTTGTTGGAATAGTAATAAGCACTTTCCTTATTGGTCAGCAAATAGGAACATTTAATTTTTTGACAGGATTAATGAGTGTATTGGTAAAAAATACAACAACAGCTATTTGGGTTGTCGATAATAAAACGACAGATGCTAATCAGCTTAGTTTGATTGACACCAGAAAAGAAAAAGAAATCAAGAGTATGACAGGCGTTAAGGAGGCATTCCCCATCGTTGTAACAACCGGAAAAGCAAAATTTCCCAATGGAACCAGTGCTATTGTAAACATTATCGGAAGCGAATATCCCAATTTTAAAGCAGGTCCGGATAGTACGAAGATCATACAAGGGAAACTTCCGGATCTGTTACAGGAAGCAGGTGTATCTGCAGATTATTTTGACCGAAGTAATTTTGGAGGCTCGTCAGATGTTGGAACTTTTTTTGAAATTAATGGGAAAAGAGCCGTCATTACACTACAAACGAAAGGAATAAGAGGCTGGGGTGGTTACTTGATGTACACTACAGTAGACAGAGCAAGGTACTATGGCAATATTCCTTCGACTTCTATAAGCGCCTTAATGGTAAATGTAAAAGACGGGGAGGATGTAGATCGTGTCGTCGATGAGATCAATAATTCTATTTACGGAGTCAGAGCCTGGCGAACGTCATCTCTAAGTTCATCGACTGTAGCGAGTGTTTTGGCTTCTACTGGCTTAGGTGCCAGTACAGGATCTTTAGTAGGGTTTGCAATTATCGCAGGTTTCTTTATTATCGGTCTTACGATGTATTCGTCGGCACTTGACAGGATTAAGGATTACGGAACTTTAAAAGCAATCGGAGCGACCGATTCCTACATTCGGAATTTGATACTTACCCAGGCTACTTTGTTCGCTATTGTTGGATTTATAGTGGCTCTCGTTTTCTTGATGGGGTTTAAAAATGGAATGTATCAAACAGGAATATTGATCGATTTTAGTCCAATTATACTCTTTTCAATTCTAATGATCACTTTTTCTATTTCGCTTTTTGGAGCTGTGTTTGCCATTAGAAGAATAAAAAATGTAGAACCTGCTTCCGTATTCAGAGGCTAAAAATTGCTATAATGAAAAATAATATAATGAATAAAGGTTTTATAGGATGCCTTATGCTTTTATGCCTTTACAAAATGAATGCGCAAAACCCGGTTTGGACCTTAAATAAAGCAATTGAAGAAGCGCAAAAAAACAGAAAATCGCTGGCTTCATTGCAAACAGCATCTATGATCAACAACTTAAAAACAAAAGAGTTAAATGCTAAATATTTACCCAGAGTCTCTTTGAATTACAACTATCAATACAATCCAATTATTGCTACAAGCGTTCTACCTGCCAATGCATTTAATTCGGGAACGTATTCAGATGATATGATACCGGTAAAACTGGGAGCCAATTATACTCAAAATGCCGGTGTTTTACTGCAACAGCCTTTGTTGGATATTTCGATTTCAAAGTTAATTACGGAGTCCCGGTTACAGGAAAAACTGGCAAGCTTAAATGAAGAAGAGGCCAGGATAGAGCTTACATACGAAGTTTCAAAGGCTTATTTTAATACATTGGTAGCGCAACAGCAAGTAAAAGAAGCTATTGGTGATACTACCCGTACGGCTTTAAGTTGGAATACCATAAACCAAAAATACAATAATAACAGAGCTTTAAAAGTTGATGTAAACGATGCTAAAGTAACGCACAATAACGCGATCCAAAAATATCATAATGCTGTAAATAACGTTTTGGTTTTAAAGCAATACCTTCTATATGTTACCGGAAATGAATCTTCACTTGCTGCTTCAATCGCATTAGAAAAGTATAGTATGGATGGAAATATTACTGATCTCGATGAAGATTTAATTCAGGCATTGCCCCAAATTCAAATTTTAAAAACACAAAACGAAGTGTTAGAAAATAAAAAGAAGCAGGAAAGAGCCAAACACATTCCGACGATTAATCTCAACGGTTACTTAGGAGCAGATCAGTTTACAGCCAGTATGAATCCCTTTCAGCAAGACAGCTGGTATGGCAATAGTTATATTGGAGTCTCCTTAAAATTACCTCTTCTTTTTGGTGAGAATACGGCAAAGAGAATAGATCAGTTAAAATTGGAGCAGGAGCAAAATAATAACCGAATCGAAGAAGACATTAATAAAAACAAATACAATGCGCTGAATGCTACTACCGCTTATCATAATATTTTGCAACAGTTGAAAACGGTACATGAAAATACCAGACTCTCTCGGGAGATTGTACTGGTTTGTCAGGAACGGTATAAGTTTGATCAGATTTCGTTTAATGAACTGAACGATAAAGAGATTCAATTGCAGAATTTAGAATTAGTCTCTAACAAACTTCAACAGGAATTGATCATGTCATGGTTGGATTGGAAGAAGGCTGCGGGAAAATTAGTTGTACAATAGTGAAGTGTCGTTAGCGTAAGTATAACGACTATTGTATAATTTTGTAACGCAAGAAGTAATTAGCTTCTTACTATTACATTATGGACAATAGATTTTCCGAAAGCGGTCAAATAGGAGCAGTATCTACTTTTTCTGAACTAGTAGATACTCATTTCAAAGGAGAAAGGAATGCGTTATGCTGGTACCGAAATTTGGATGGTGATTTTAAGGAAATTGTAGCCCGATTATCTCTAGAAGAGAATATAACCGAGGTTTATCGGGAAGATCTAATCGCGCTCCAACTCTCAGATAAAGGAAATATAGCCAGGGAAATAATATTAAAAGATTTACAGTTATTAACTGATTTTGGAGCTTCGCCTTCTCTTAATCTGCTGAAGTGTTACGAACGTGATGATGAATTTGATTTCATATCGACTGATGTGTATTCTTTTCATGTGGATCGTTCGCCCATTGCAACAGATACTTTTTTATGCACCTATCACGGAGCGGCAAGTGATATCATTCCGAATTCGAAGGCAGAGCAAAAAATCCTGATTCCGGAAATTCGGACGAAGCTAAAAGAACTTCATGACGGGACAGAAGAAGAATTCGAAGACTTTTTGAAGGAAAATTATTTTGATTTGCATTATCAGTTACATCCGGATGCAGAACCTGTTAATTTAGGAGTAGGACATCTTTGGCGATTGGCTGTAGATCATCCAAAACAACAAGTGTTGCCATGTATTCACAGAGCACCAATTGAAAATGAAGGGGAATATCGATTGTTGTTGATTTGTTAAGGAAATTGAAGTTGATCCCAAACCTTGCCATAAGATAATATGGATAAGCTTTTGGAAACTTCTAAAAAAAGGATTATAAATTGGAGTTTTAGTATAATGCATGTTTTGTACGATACCTTTTTTAACTTATATTCGCTGTTTATACATTTGTGAGTACATGTAACTCCTCTAAAAATCTAATTTGTGAAACAAAAACAGGAAGAAGTAAAAGAGAATCAGCTTAAACGTGGGCTAACTAACCGCCACATTCAGTTAATTGCCTTAGGCGGATCAATAGGAACAGGTCTTTTCCTTGGCATTGGCCCGGCGGCCGTATTAGCAGGACCATCCGTTATTTTAGGATATGCTATTGCCGGAATTATCGCTTTTTTTATCATGAGACAACTTGGTGAAATGGTGGTTGAAGAGCCTGTATCAGGAAGCTTTAGTCACTTTGCATATAAGTATTGTGGTTCTTTTGCGGGTTTTGCATCTGGATGGAATTACTGGATTTTATACATTCTGGTGAGTATGGCCGAACTTACAGCCATTGGGGTTTATGTACAGTTTTGGTGGCCTGAAATTCCGCTATGGGCATCCAGTTTATTTTTCTTTCTGGTTATTAACGCTTTGAATTTTGCCTCTGTAAAAGTTTACGGGGAGACTGAATTCTGGTTCTCCATCATAAAAGTTGTCGCCATTATTGCAATGATCCTTTTTGGTACATACTTGCTAATAAGCGGAACAGGAGGGGAGCACGCTACCATTCATAATTTATATAATGATGGAGGCTTCTTTCCAAAAGGTTTCTTTGAAAAAACGGCTTCGGGTAGTTTTCAGGGGTTATTATCCGCAATGGCGTTGATTATGTTCTCTTTTGGTGGTTTAGAACTCATTGGAATCACAGCTGCTGAGGCAGAAAATCCGGAGAAAAACATTCCAAAAGCAACCAATCAGGTCATCTACAGAATCCTTATATTTTATGTTGGTGCATTGGTCATTTTATTTGCTTTGTCGCCTTGGCAGCAAATTACGACAGATAGTAGTCCGTTTGTGATGGTTTTTCAAAATTTAAACGGAATGGAGTTTGAGTTGTTTGGCAATAAAATATTTTTCACACGTCTTATAGCCAATGTGCTTAATTTGATTGTATTAACTGCCGCTTTATCCGTATATAATAGTAGTGTATATAGTAACTCACGTATGTTGTACGGTCTAGCAGATCAGGGCAATGCTCCTAAGTTTTTAATGAAGTTAAACAAACAATCGGTACCCATTAATGCCATTTTAATTTCTTCCTGTTTTGCAGCGATCTGTATTTTAATCAATAAAGTAATTCCGGAAGAGGCTTTTAGCATTTTAATGTCTTTGGTGGTGTCTTCTTTGATTATTAATTGGGTGATGATTTCGTATACACATCTACAATTTAGACTTGCAAAAAACAAGGAAAACACAAAAACTAAGTTCCCTTCGATATTCTATCCGGTAAGTAACTACATCTGTTTGGTCTTTTTATTGGGGATTTTATCCATCATGTGGATGACTGATATGAAGTTATCTGTAGAATTAATTCCGATTTGGCTGGGGGTTCTTTTTATTTGTTATAAAGTTTTTAAAACAAAAAAATAGTAGCTTTTACGATTATTCATTAGGAGGCATTGAACATCAACATCCAGTTGATTTTCAATGCCTTTTTTAATGCGTGTTTCTAAATCAGCATGTATCATAATGTAAGGTTTACAATAATTTATTACAGGCATCTCTTACTTTTGCTTTTTTCTGATCCGTATAGTAGCAGAAAATAAGTAGTTACAGGAAGCTATGTGTTTCTTAATCATACTGTAGGTCAGATAAAGTCTTCGTGGTTAGAAGTTCCAGATTAAAGATTTTAAACCGGTTGAGGATTAATTTTCGTAAAGGGATTCTTAATAGTAATGTAAGGTAATTTTAAATATGCCATAACTTGGGTTTTGAGATTAAATTGTTTTTTTGATTTAAAAATATTTTATGGAAAATAACAAGGATTTAGGCAGAAGAAGGTTTCTTAGAAATTCTTTATTGGTTGCCGGAGGAGTTTTTATCGCGCCACTTATTGAAAGCTGCAGTAACGATGATAAAACGGATAACAGCGGTGCACCGGATGGAATGAAAAATGAAGGGTTTGAGACAGGAGTAGCCAGTTTTGACCCTACAGAAACCGGAGTCATTATCTGGACAAGATATTCAACAGGCTCAGATGCCGAAATTACCTGGGAAATAAGTAAAGATGCCTTATTTAAAGAAGTAACAAGAAAAGGACAGGCCGGAGCATCTTCTACGAATGACTTTACAATAGCGGTAGATGTTCAGAACATTCCTTCCAATACAAAATATTACTATAGATTTTATAATACCAAAACCAAACAAGTAACAGTTACCGGAGAAACGCGCACATTACCATCAAAAACAGATAGTGTAAATGATGTAAAAATGGCCGTTGTTTCTTGTTCTAATTTTCCGGCAGGGCTTTTCAATGTGTATGGAGCGATTGCTTCTTCAGATGCCGATGTAGTGGTTCATCTTGGAGATTATATTTACGAATATGCACCTGGACAGTACGGAACAAACCCTTTTACCAACCCGTTGGGCCGAGAACATAAACCAGCCAGGGAGATTACAAGCCTTAACGACTACAGAGAACGATACAGACAATATAGAGGAGATAAAAATCTTCAGCTTCTTCATCAGAAAAAACCTTTTATATGTGTTTGGGACGACCATGAATTTGCTAACGATACCTATAAATCCGGTGCCGAAAACCATCAGCCGTCCGAAGGAGATTTTCAGATGAGAAAAATGGCCGCTTTTCAGGCTTATAGCGAGTATATTCCGCTTAAGACTGGAAAAGATCTTAGAATTTACAGAAGCTTTAATTTTGGTAACATTCTTTCGCTTTATATGATGGATACCAGAGTGATTGCAAGAGATAAGCAGTTAAGTTACACTGATTATATTGACAATGGCGGGAATTTTGACCAGACAAAATTTAAAACAGATCTGTTAAGCCCAAACAGAAAATTAATTGGAAGTGAACAAATGACATGGCTGGGTTCACAGATCAATGCTGATACTGCTAAATGGAAAGTATTAGGCCAGCAGATTCTGATGACAAAAATGCTGATTCCTGCTGAGCTATTAATGCTTTTGAATCAAATCTTAGCAGAAGTGAGTAAACTTGGAAGCGCAACTCCGACGACCATGAAAGCTCTTACGACTACAATCTCTCAACTTGTTGTTCTTAAAATGAGACATAAACAAAATGATCCTTCTTTAACCGCTCAGGAAATAGCGAGAATTAAGACAACTTTACCTTATAATCTGGATGCCTGGGATGGTTACTTTGCCGAAAGAGAACAATTGTATGCGATGCTTTCCGGAAAAAATGTTGTGGTTTTAGCCGGAGATACTCACAACGCATGGATGGGTAAACTTACAGATATGCAGGGAAAACATATAGGAACCGAGATAGCGTGCAGTTCTGTTTCATCACCGGGATTGGAAGCTTATTTCGGAATTACCTCTGATCCTTCAAAAGCGATAGAACTGGCACAAGCATTTACCGTGCTGATAGATGATTTAGAATATGCCAATTTGTATAAACGAGGATATACCTATCTAAAATTTACTGCATCGGGTTCAGAAGCAGAATGGCGCTTTGTAGACAGTATAACCACTGAAACAACCACTACGGTTACAGAAAAAAAGTATACTATAGCATAGAAATCTCATTTGGTACGGATTGAATCTTTCTCGAAAGTGCCAAAAATGGGTGGAACTGAATCGGAACAGGAGTAATCGTGTTCCGATTTTTTTTTTCTTTTATATATAATTGAATATCAATAAAATAAATGCTTATTATTGAAGTTTTAATTAATGTGATATAAAAGCAACGGGAGAGCTTAAAAAAGGATTGAATCTATTAATCTAGGATTAGGACATCTCTGACGAATAGCTTTAGATCAGCTAAAACAGTAAGTACTGCTTTGTATTCATAAAGTACCAATAGAAAATGAAGGGGAATAATGGTTGTTGTTGATTTGTTAAGAATGCTCTATTTATACTTACTCAAATCCAGATTAAGAATAGTACCTACTTTGCTAAACTCTTCATTAATCCTTGCATTCAGGATGAGTTGTTCGTTGTTTATAGGATGATTAAAAATTAACTGATGTGCGTGAAGCATCATTCCTTTCAGATCAAAATTATCCAGCCATAATTTATTTTGTTTGTTACAACCATGTGGACGGCTTCCTAAAATGGGATGAAAAATATGTTTGAAATGTTTACGCAATTGATGCATACGTCCAGTTTCGGGAATCGCTTCTACCAAACAATACCGTGACGTAGGTCGATTGTTAAATTCTAACTCAACTTCGGCATTTTGCAAACGATGAAAGTAGGTGATTGCATTTTGTTTAATGTCATCATCATTGGTTAAATCATAATCAATCGTTAGTTCTTCGGGTGACCAACCACGTAAAATGGCTAAATATTTTTTTTCGACTTCGCGTGTGGCAAAACGATCGTTCATAATTTTCAAAACCTCTTTATCCAATGCAAACAACAAGACACCGGATGTTTTGCGGTCTAACCGATGAATGGGATAGACGTGTTGCCCTATTTGATTTCTCAATTCCTGAATAGCATACACTTTTGCATCGCGTGCGTAAAATGATTTATGAACCAACAAACCACTTGGTTTATTAATGGCTATAATATATTCGTCCTGGTAAAGAATTTCTAACATTTGGCAAAAGTAAAAGAGATTTCGATTGAAATCTCTTTTATGACTTATTTATTTTCCGTTGAAGACTTGAGTAGGTAGCGCAAAGTCACAGACATTTGGGCATCGTACTTATTGTCAGATGAACATTTCGCAGAACAGAGGGGCGTATTGAATTCTTAATTGCATTATATAGTATTTTTTTGAAACAAAATGACTGGAATGACGTCTAACGATTTTGAGATGATTTAAATTTCTCTGTTTTTACTGTAATATTAAAACCAAAATACTATGATGACCTTAATGGCTATATTTTTTCCTTCGCTGTCCTTTCTTCTGAGGGGAAAACTTCTGACCGCTCTTTTGTGTCTAATACTGCAGATTACACTGATAGGATGGATACCTGCAGCCATATGGGCGGTACTGTCACTTGAGAATGCCAGAGCTGACAGAAGAAATGCCAAACTTATTAAGGCAGTGAAAGCAAAATAGAATGAGCTGGCAAAAAAGAGAATAGATTTTATAAGTAGGTATTGTTTGTATCGATGCGAGGGTAATCAAAGGAATTTATACGGTAAGCCTTCGGATTTTAGTAAAAATCGAAGACCATAAACGCAGTGTTTGAAATAAGTTTACGAATTTTAATTATATTCGTAAGGTACTAAATCATCTCGAAGGCTACCGAAGGTTTAGTCCAACAGTTACTACAAAGGATTTGAATATTGGCTTAATTTAAAGATAGTTTTGTATTTGAAAATTAGTGTTTAACCGAAAGTTTAGGCTTTCTTAATCCCGGCCTGCTTCTAGCGCGAGAACGTTAGCGGCAAATGCAAAACTAAAAACTACCAAAGCAGTGGATATCTTAACAAGAAATTAAACAATCTGACCTCATGAAAACAACTTTATTATCTATTATTCTCCTTGTTTTTAAGCTAAAACTCTTTGCTTGTACAATAGTTTCCGGGGTTGACACTAAAGGTCAAACTTGGGTTATGAATAACGAAGATTTCTTTCACACATATTCAAATTACGTTAATGTATATCCTGCCACTAAAACTTCATTAGGGTATATAACGCTCAGTTACGGTTCACCTGAAAGTGGGATTCAGGGAGGGGTAAATGAAGCAGGGTTGTTTTTTGACATCAATGCACTACCACCTCAAACTTATAAACTTAGCGTAGGTAGAAAGCCATATTCTGGTTCTATGCTTGATTATCTGCTTCAACACTGTAAGTCAGTACCACAGTTTCTTAAGTTATGGGAAACCCAATATATGCCAGAAATGAATGGAATACAGATTCACTTAGCGGATAAAAATGGCAATCTGGCAATTATTACTCCTGACACAATCGTAATCTCCAAAAAGCATTTAACCTCTACCAATTTTAACGTTTGCGAAGCTAACCCTGACAAAAAGGTATGTTGGAGATATCCCATAGCAGAGAATATCATATCTGAAAATGGAATTAGCCAAAAGAGCTTAGTAAAAATTGCAGATGCAACTTCCTGGAAAGAATTTACTACAACTTTATACACTAATATTCACAATCTTACTACGGGAGATATATGGTTTTATCTGGCAGAAGACTATGGTAACCCTTGGCGTACAAATATCAGCAAATTATTAAAAGGGGGGAGACGAAGTATTTTACTAGCTAGTATGTTCCCTAAGAACAAAAGCTTAAAACTTAACATGCTAATTGAGACTGGCGGCAAATCCAATGACATACGAACCTTTCTTGAAAAATCTAAATTGAGTAACACCCAAAAAGAGTCAGTCCTGAGATTATCATTTTTAGATAACTTCTTTATCGAAAAGGATTTCAATAAAGCGGCCCTCCTTTTTCCTGAATGGGAAAAGTATAGCTACCTGAATAAAAGGCTTGACTCGATTGAGATGAAGATTACAAAATCACAATACTTGGCAACTATAGGAAACAATAAAAAAGCGGTTGATGAATTGAAGAGTATTAAAAAACCAACTTCACGAAGCGAGGAACTGTTAAGAAATCTTACCGATAGTGAAGATTATAACACGACCATTAAACTGGAGGGATTTAAAGATGCGAAAGTCGTTTTGATCGAATTCAAAGGCGATTATAATCTTTTTCGCTTTTTACGTAGTACCCCTGAAGGTTGGATAATAAAAATGAAATCCAGTAGAAAGGAATTAAAGTATTGCTTTTATGTTGATGGCAAGAGAATAGTTGATTCATCACAACCTATTATTGCTAAACAAGAAACCGTGAAGGGTGATTTCGCAGACTTTAATATTCGAAAGTTATAATTATATTTTCAATATCATAATAGAGTATTCATAGAGACTAAGGCATCAGCCACTAACAGCTAGGGTTTCGTTGCTTGCACAGCACGGGACTTCATGACTTGTACGTTTTAAATTATATATTTGCACAGCGCTTGCGAGGTATACTTTGCGGAGCGGGTTCGTACTCCCTAAGAAATTATTTTGTTTTAGTAGAGTCAATATAAAATTTATGAATTTGCTCTTGTACTCTGTAAAATGCTTGCGTATATTTTTGACGCATATCGGTCAATCTTCCAGCTAAAGCAGGATTCGATTTTTCCATATCATTAAGCTGATAGAATAATTGGTCGACATTATAATCTTTGTATTCTATATTTAGATATCCTCGTTGCACAACATTATCGACGATGCAATCACTCCCATTTATTGCTGCACTTAAAAGACATTTCAAATGCCCAGAATCATAATTATATACAAGTTTATCATCTTTAAACATAAATAAAAGACTTTCAGCACGATAGTCAATTTCCTGAGCTATTTTTTCATGATTCTGTATTAATAGTAAACGTGCTTTTGTATGTGTTGTATACTCCGTGTAGGCCCACGTGAATAAGCCGACAAACACAGTTGAGAGTAGCCATATTCCAAAAGCACTATTGAAAAAGGTATATACTGTTATCGAGGATACCGCCCTTGGTGTTACTTGTTCTTGCAAAGCTCCTCGTACTTGAACTCTGAACAATTCTTCCTCTTTAATTTTTTCTTTTTCTTGAAGACTTAACATGATAGAATTAATTTGATTAGAACAATAAATGTAAGGATATTTCGCAAAGCCTGAATTAGTTTGATGGGAAACTATATCATTTTTAGAAAATGAAATCTGTTCCTTTGACGCCTTTTTGAATTCAATAGTTTCATTCTTTAATTTTATGTTTCCGCTCCCCAAAGAGCTCCTTGTGAAAAGCTAGGCAAATGTCTCTGACTTTGTGCATTTTCTAGTTGTTATGAATTGTAATCGTCTCAAGAGTCTGTGACTCTTTTTCTGTCAATTCAGAAATAGTCTAAAAATAAGTCAAACTCAGGATTTCAAAGAGTTTCTAATGAAAAGCTGCGCAAATGTCTCTGACTTTGCGCATTTTCTAGTTGCTATGAATTGTAATCGTCCCAAGAGTCTCTGACTCTTCCCCTTTAAATTAAAAAGCACTTTAAAAACAAATTATACTCAGCATCTCAAAGAATTCCTTATGAAAAGCTGCGCAAATGTCTCTGACTTTGCGCATTTTTTTTGTTGTTATATATTGTAACTGTCCCAAGAGTCTCTGACTCTTCCTCTTTCAGTTAAAAAGAGTTATAAAATAAGTTAAATCTTATTTTTTTGTAAAAAGATTTAGAAATGAAAGAAGGATACATAATAAGAGATCAGACATTGCCACATTTTATAACTTCAACAGTTGTAGACTGGATAGATATTTTTACACGTCAGATTTACAGAGATATAGTCATTGAGAGTTTAGAATACTGTATTGATCATAAAGGAATGATTTTATATGGTTATGTTATTATGAGTAATCATATACATTTAATTATTCAATCTGAACATGGAAAACTATCAGATTTAATAAGAGATTTTAAAAAATTTACTGCGAAAAATATTCTTGAAAAAATTCAGAATAGCCCTGAAAGTAGAAGGGAATGGATGTTAGAACGTTTTAGATTAGCAACCCAAAGTCATTCAAGAAATAAAGAATATCAATTCTGGCAGTATGGAAATCATGCAGAAGAAATTTATAATAATGAGTTTATGTGGTCAAAATTAGATTATATACATTTAAATCCTGTAAAGGCCAGACTTGTTGTTAAAGCGTCAGATTATATTTATTCAAGTGCAAGTAATTATGTTTGTGATTCAGGCTTGTTAAAAGTTGAAAAAGCTGACAATCTAATAGTGAACGTTTTCGATAATAAATCGTTTATTCGTTATAATCAATATTAAGATATCGGTTTAAAGTCGGAGACTTATTAACGTTTTATTTTTTCATGTAGACTTGAATAGGTAGCGCAAAGTCGGAGACATTTGCGTAGCACTTGTGAGGTATACTTTGCGGAGCGGGAGCTTTAAATTTTTGCATTTTCCCAATAGATTGAAAAACAGGTAAAAGTACTTAGTGTCATTTTTTAATTTAAGAATAACTTCGATGTTAATATTAAATATGAGATTTTCTTTGGCAATATTTTTAAATGTCAATGAACTATTTTATTAACTATGATTTACTAAGCAAGATGATGAAAAAACATTTTTTATTTGTCCTTGTATTGTTTCTTGTATGCGGTTATATATCGGCACAAAAAAAAATAACGGGAATTGTTAGTGATGGTTCTGGATTGCCACTACCGGGCGTTAGCGTATTGTTGAAGGGGAGTAAAGTTGGAACACAAACTGATTTTGATGGACAATTTGCTATTAATGTTCCTGATGATAATGCTATTCTTGTTTTTTCGTATATTGGAATGAAGGCTAAAGAAGTTGTGGTTGGAAAACAAAGTACAATGAAAATCAAGATTGGAGTAGATGTAAATGTAGATGCACTTGAAGAATATGAAGTTGAAGAATATGAAGTTGAAGAACCTGAAAAAAAATATGCTACTGTTCGAGTTATGTTTGCAACAGACCGAAATCGCACTAGTAGTTCTAAGCCAGAGGAAATGTTTGGACCGATTCGTTCCAATGATGTAGTGACTTATGGTACATGTGATGTGAGTATGCCTAGAAACCACCAAAGAGGTGAATTAGAAAAAGCATCTGTTTGGAATTTTGAGTTTTACGACGATCCTGTGAAGCATGTACTATTGCTTAATATTAGGAATAAATCTAAAGCAGATTTTTTTAATGACCTAAAGGAAAGAATAAATAAATCCAAAAAGAAAAATGCCTTTATTTTTGTTCACGGATATAACGTAAGCTTTGAAGATGCAGCCAGAAGAACTGCACAAATGTCTTATGATTTGGGTTTTGATGGCGTACCGCTTTTTTACAGCTGGCCTTCGGTTGCTGAATTTAAAAACTATAAAACTGACGAAGGAAATATCGAGTGGAGTGAAGGATTTTTAAAAAAATTTCTTGAGGATTTTTTACAGACATCTGGTGCGCAAAATATTTATCTGATAGCCCATAGTATGGGAAATAGAGGATTAACCCGTGCTCTGACTTCTATAATTAAGGAAAGTCCAGAAGTGGCTGCTAAAATTACTGAAATAATTTTAGCAGCACCAGATATTGATGCTGCTGTGTTTAAAAAGGATATCGCACCAGTACTTTTAAAAATTAAAAAGCCTATTACTTTATATACATCTTCCAACGATTTGGCTTTACAGGCTTCTCAGCTGTTTAGTTCTTATCCGAGAACAGGTCAGGCAGGAAGTTCGATGGTTTTGCTCTCAGGTATTGAAACGATCGATACTTCAAATGTTCCCTCCACAGATTTGTTCGGACATTCTTACTTTAGTGGCTCACCTGATGTTTTATCGGACATATTTGAAATTATAGAGGAAAGAGAGAGACCAAATAAAAGATCTCGAATTCGTGCCGTTGTGAAAAATGGAGAGACTTCATGGGAATTTTTGAAGTAACATCCCTCGCTCGTGCGCTAATGTATAAAATTAATTTAAATTATTATTAAGGAATAGTTCCATAAACTTGTTTCTGAATTCAGAACATATGTTCACGAACGAGAAGCCCGTGTCAGGGTGGCACATTTGCGTAGCGTCATTTATAACTTTTCAATAACTAGGTAGAAAGGTATAGGACTTTATAAGTATAATATCAAAGAGGAAATTTAAACTTAGGATTTTCAATAGGTTGATTTTAGTTTTTTAACAGTCTTAAGTTAGCATCTATTTTTTATATAACAATTTATAACATTAAGAACAATGATATTTGAACTAGATAGCCATTCTTGGTGGGTTATTAAGATTATCTTTGCGGTAACAACTGGATGTTTAACAATATTTGGTGCAGTCATTGGTTTTCTGATAGTCGACCGCGGCGAACCACTTTCAAAAGTATGGTTTGATCGAGTATGGACCAAAATTGACCAAAGTTCTTTTTTCAAGTTGCCTGAGATTTGCATGGATTTTCTCATCAATGTTAAAAGAAGTATAATCTTTTCACCATTTCGTAAAATCATTAACAATAAGATTCTACTCATATTACTTTTAGTAGAGTTTTTAATTTTAGCCTATCTAGTTTGGTCACAGGATGTCTTTATTAATAATCCGTTTTTTGAAACATCTAGGGAGATGCTTTTTACGTTCCATGACTGGACTAGGCAAATTTTGAATAGTTTTTTTCCATCATTGTCAAATTTCTGGAAGATAGGAATATTATATGCTATCGCTAGCTTGTCCAAAAAAAGTAGCCAAAACATTGGAACGGAAAAATTTTCAATCGGAAATGAGATATTTAGACTTGTATTGAATATTCCACTTTTTCTATTGATTCATTTACCATTCTGTATTTTGCTATTATATCTAGCCTTTGCATCATTATATATTGTTTTTTTCTCTGCTCATATCCTCATCTCTATTATTTTCATAATAATCCTCAACATATTATTGCTTTCAACAAAGCAGGAGAATATGAACAAACGAATGGACATGATTTTCTTAATTTTCACTTCCATTAATCTGACCTACCTTTCTTTCCTGTTAGGTGATCTTTTTTCAGTTAATTTGAACGATTATCAACCAAGAACATTTCAAGCTTTAATTGTGAATACCTTATGTGATTTTTTAACTGTTTACTTGACTTTTACTATTTTTGAACGGCTTAAAAACACTAAAAAGAAAACAGTTTATTTACCTTTTTATGTCCTTGTTTGTATTGTTAGCAGTTCTTTACTATGTGTTATTTCACTCTATTTTTCGCTTTTTAAAACTGATCATGCAATAACTATCACGGGCTGTCTTTATGTATTTATTGGTTATACAGAAGATCTTAAGTATATTAGTTTGGGAAGCCTTTTTTGGTTTATGCACAGCAGTTTAATTCCTGTTCTAATATATATATTAGTTGTATTAGCAGCTTGGGTAGCTAAAATAAATTTACTGCCACTTCGGTGGTTTTTAGGAAGAGCAGTAATCAATGAACAACCTTTAAAATTAACTGGAGCTTTTATTGCTGTTTTTATTGCAATATTTGGATTATGCACTATGATATCGAATGAATTATATTCAAGAGCCAAGGACATAGAAGCTGGCGAACGTAAGAAAAAAACATCGATTATCTATCATAGAAGCAATCCTCGCTCCCCGAAGTGTTCCCTATGAAAACCTTCTCAAATGCCTCTAATTTTGCGTAGTGTGACTATATGCTTGACGGAGACTTCATTAAACGGAAATCTTATTCAGCTGAAACAAAATCGATTAAAAATATATTTTGTTTCAAAAAATGGAACAAAATGATAAGAAATAAAAAATTGTTACCACTTTTGAAACAAACTTGAAAATAGATTAAATTTGTTCATCTGGTAAAATAGAACAATCCTTTGTGAGGGAATAGACACTTTGTAGAGCGGGATATTTAGAAATAGTTTCGTAAACGTGTTTTTGAATTCAAAACATAGGTTCACGAGCGAGACGCTCGCGCCAGCTGGAGATATAATATTATGTCTCATAAGAAACTTTTGAAAAATAATTTAGATGACAGATAGAATAGAAAAACTTTTTAAATTCATTTCTAATAATAGAAAATATAACAAAGCTTTACAAGAGAGATATTATAGGTCAATTATTTTGCCGCATAAAGATGAAAAAGAAAAAATAATTTCTTTACTATACCACATTGCAAACACCCAAAGTCAGCCTAAAATAGACAACCTTGCGGAATTTTATAAATCAATTATTACTGAAGAAAATTCTTTGAAGTCATTTAAAGAATTCATCGTAAAAATTAATCCAAATGGAGAAAGTAATTTTGAAAGTGTTTATAAAGGAATGCTAAATCAAAAAGGATGGGGTTCAAAAACTTCTGCATTACTTTCAAAAAGTATATTTCACTTACATAACGGACAATATTCAGAAGATTTAAAAATTTGGAATGATGTTCCTAGATTAATTGATGAAAACGATAGTTTTTATCTCCCTGTTGACGCTGTTATAATTGCTATTTTTAAAAAATTAAACCCCGGTAAAACTTGGAGTTTTACAAACATAAACTCACTTCTTAAACATAAATATAGTGGACAAGAAATTGAAATTTGGGATGATTTATGGTTTTGGGGATTTATAACACAAAATGGAGGCGAAAACCGAAAATTTGAATGGAATGAAAATAAATACTGGGTATTAAAAGAAAGCGATAAAAACAAAATGAAAATAGAAGAAATAAAAAATAAATGCGAAGAGTTTTTAGAAATCTTTAATTAACAAAAATGAATAGATAAAAATACCTGGCATAACAGGTATTACAAAAAAAAGAGACTTGAAAGTCTCTTTTTTTTTGTAATATATATCTTTATAAAAAATTATTTACCAATCAATTTCTCAAGCCTCGCCATCATTTCATCTTTCTCCTTCAACATACGCTCGTATAATGCAATTTTTTCTTCATGTAGTTTTAAAACCTCCTGTACAGGATTAAATACTGGATGAAGATTAATTGCAGAGGCTCCATCCTTAAAATCTGAAAATGTATTAGAAATAATATTTATCGCTTGTTCCTCATCAAAATTCTGAAAAGCTTCCACAGGAATTTTTAATACAGCTGAAATTTGTTTCAATAGGTTGTCTTCAATTACATCTTTCTGCTCCAACATCGAAATTTTCTTTTGGTTCCAGTCTTCGCCCAGATCATAAGCCAATGCTTCCTGTTTGATGTTAAGCATTTCTCTAAAACGTTTTATATTTCTACCCTGATGTATTTTCTGTTCCATAACGAATATCAATTTTCTAAAGGCTCAAAGATAAAGCCATTTGGATAAAAATCCTGAGTTTCAAAGATAAAAAATTATCTCATAAAACGTCTATTTTGTCAGAATATTATAGCTGTATTCTGAATAGATTATCCTTTTGAAAGAATAGAACTTCGCTTGAGAATTTTAAATCTCCTTGATTATGAAAAAGAATAAAATATCCTTCGAAACTAGTTTTTGGCCAGGGTTTGTGTCGGGAAATCCAATTAAAGCTATTGATGCCTTTTTTGCTTTTGCAGATCTGGATTATTATAAACAGAATTTAACTGAAGCGGTAATGTGCAGCTATAAGAGAGACATCTACGAAGCGAACAATCCTTCCAATGCTTTTATTTTTTATACGGCTATAAACTCTTTTCTAAAAGTGTGTTACTGCCTGCCAGAGAAAAGCAAAAAATGGAAAGTTACAGCATCTTTGCGCTCTGAAACGCTATTTCATCTTTCTGCGCTGACGGAGGAGGAATACGATAATCCTTTTATGGTATTTCAAAAAGCATTTAATGAAAAAACGCTGGAAGAATTTGAATCGTTTCTATGTCTCATTCTGGAGTTTTCCTTGTCTCCTCGTGACGGAGATCCTTACTCTGACCTGACGACGCCCTATATTCATTTAATCAAAATGCTAGATGCAACAGCACTTATGAGAGAAAGGGGAGTGGAGAAAATCAAGAAAAAGGACGCGATTGATCCTGTAACGGAATAAAATATCTTTATCCAAGCTTTAAATTAGGTAAAGGGCAGAAAAACAAATCCCACTTGGTAAGAAATGGGATTTGTTTTTATATGCCTTACCGGGCAATTTACAAACCATTTTCTGCAGGATTTAAATAAATTGGCCTCTTTATAATCAAATTTTTATTCTTGAAAAGTACATAAACCAATTCCATTCCCAAGTTTTCCCATTGTCATTAGAGAATGCTTGTCCCCAAATGGGATTATCAACATCTGTTCGATCATATTGAAATTGCACTATAATTTCTTTTCCATTAAAAATTTCTTTTCCAAAAAAAAGACCTATGTTATTTTCAAAAGAACCCAACAATGGTTGATCGAGTATTCCGGAAATACTATCTGCCCAATATAAACTCCACAATTTTGTTACGGGATTAAACAATCTTAATGCAAACGCTTCAATTGGTTGTTGTTTTGAATCACACATATAATGCTTTTCAATATTACTAATACCGGCTAACAGCAATTCGGTTGTTTTAGAACCTTCAATATTGACCCATTCTTTGCAATTTTTAAATCTTTCTTTTAATTTTTTGTGATGAACTTTATGGTCACCAATTAAAAAGGAATAATCAGATGAATTGGAATTCGATGAGGGTTTAATTTCTAAACTTCCATCAACCAAAAAAGCAGGTGTTTGTGCAATTAACGGGTAATTATTATTGTTTATCATAAATGTTTTAATAGAAGATTACGGATCCTTTTTAAGTTTTTATTTCGGTAATTATTCAGTTTTTGAATTTTGAAAAATACATATACCAATTCCATTCCCAGGTTGTTCCTTCATCAGCAGAAAATGCCTGGCTCCAAACCGGATTTTGCTTGTCTCTTGCATCCCATCGAAAAACAACTAAAATTGGTTTTCCTTCAAAAATATCTTTAGTAAAAAAGTGTGCAACACTATTTTCAAAAGAACCAATAACAGGTGGATCAAATCTGCCTTCGATACTATCAGCCCAATAAATTGACCATAGTTTTGTTCTTGGATTAAACAATCTCACAGTCATTCCTTCAAATGATTTACCATCAAATGTTGCTAAAAAATTATCAATATTTCCTAGTCCATTTAGAGTTCTATACATTTCTTGAGTTGAATTAAATTCAATCCATTCATTACAATTATTTAATCTTGATTTTAGTTTTTTATTTTTCAAATTCCATTTGCCCTCAAAAAAATCAAAATCTGTTTTCGAAGAACTTGGAGATGCTGTAATGATCAGTTCACCATTTTTATCCAAATTTGCTTTTGGTATTTCCAAAGCATCATTTGCCAACAGCTTTGCTTTATTTTGATTTAAAAGAGTCCACTTGTTTTGTGTTGTAATTAATTCCTGCATTGCCTTTTTTAAATCGTCTGGCATATTTGTAATATCTTTTTGTTTTGCTTCGTATTCTTCTATATCCCGGAAGTTTGTTATGGTAACCAATAAGTTTTTGTCCTGAAAAACAGGTAATCTTGGAAAATCATTTTCACCCATTTCGCTCACCCAAATCGAAATATCTTCAATATTTATTGTTTTTAAAAAAGGGATGTAATGCGTCTCAAATAATTCTATTACCTTCTTAAGGGTGTTATTACAGATATAAAAATCAATTACGGTGAATGCTTTGTCCGTTTTTAATGTTGCTGTTTTGTACAAGGGTTTTAGTAAATAAACATTATCAGAGTTAATCATCATTTCATTTGCTCCCTTACCATATTCTTTCCAGGTTGGGCTATCAATATAAAAATCGTTTAAAAATTTAACTCTTGTTTTCATATCTGCAAAACCACGAAACCATACAAATCTGTCGTTGACTTCATTGATTTTGAATTGTCCAAATGTATGTCCGCCCAGTTTAGTCATAGGCGAAACAAATTTTGATTGAAAATACTGACTGAATGTATCCGCCATGTCTGGTTTTAATAAATAATTGCGAAGTTCTAGTACTTCGATGTTTTCTAAATCTTGAGAAGCTGAATTATTCATATAGTTATTTTTTACTTGTTGAGCATTTAGCAGGATTGGTTTACAACAGACCAAAATAATTATTGCGATTAGGGTCGTGAAATGAAATATTTTTGACTTCATAGGATTGCTTTTTATATGTCCCAAGAGTAGTAATTGTGGTTATCGTCAATTTAAAAAAAAACCTGTTTTTTTATAAAGATGATACCAATACTGTTTGACTTAGCAGTTTCAAATATTAACCCTTATACTGCAGCTGTATCTCTTGCCAATATTTTTATTTTTCTAATCCTTACTTAATAAGTATTGAAATTTCCTGTAAAGATAAAATTATGATATCTTTGTTGCAAGTACGTACAATTTTGTACCGTAGATACTAAAAGTATACTAATGTTGATTATCAATTATTTAAAAAACAATAAAAGTGGAAAATAAAATTAGAATTGCTTATTGCCCTGTCGATTATGCGTTTCAAAGAATAGGCGGAAAATATAAAGGAAGGATTTTATGGTATTTAAAAGACACTCTATTACGGTATGGTGAACTTAAAAGAGTAGTAGAGGGGATAACTCCCAAAATGCTTACACAAACACTTAAAGAGTTGGAAGCGGATCAATTAATTTCCAGGAAAGTATATCCTGAAGTTCCGCCTCGTGTTGAATATTCACTTACTGAAACCGGAACTGAATTAATTCCTTTTATAAATCAAATGCGAATATGGGGAGAAAAGCAAATGTCATTGAATTGAGTTTTGAGAAAACAATCCCCCCAAAAAAAAGCTTCAAATTATTGATTTGGAGCTTTTCATTTGTGACAGGGACATGACAAATTTCAACATCTTTTTTGGATGATTTGAAGAAATTGGCTTATATTATATGTAGTGCCTGTCTTCCATTGGCTTTGTTTATTTGGTTTAGATGTCCTGTTGGGGATTGATGGAAAAAAAATAAAAACTCAATAAGGTTTATAGCATTAAACTAGGATGTAATTTTACAAATATTATGGAGGATTTGAAAAGATTGTATAGTTATGATAGAATTGTCTTTCTTTGGCCCTATGAATTATTGTCTGGGATTTTAAAATAAATCTATTTGATTTTCGAAACTTTTTTTAACAAAATCATAATTTATTTGGTTAAATAAGTCTTCCTTAAATTTTGCAGCAAAAATTTCATAGTTGATGGCTAAAATTTATTTTAAGATTCTCCTTAGTTTTTTGTGGCAGAAAAAGCATCAAGTCCACAAGGTTAAGCGTATACTTTACCCATAATAATTAAAAGATCTAAATATTAATAAACTTTCGTTATCATTTCATCTATAGGCAAACGAACTTTTTTCGTAGCTGCCATATAGTCTTTTTCGGAATCGCGATATCCTAAAGCGAGGATAACTGCTGAATGCAGACCTTTCTCCTTCAAACCCAAAACCTCATCGATAGTGGCGGCATTAAAGCCTTCGATAGGAGTGGCGTCCACTTTCAATTCTGCCGCAGCAATAAGTGCAGTTCCTAGTGCGATATAAGCCTGTTTGGCCGCCCAAAGTGCTTTTTGTTCTGCGTTAATAGCGCTAAAATAGGAGTGCAATCCATTTCTAAATCCTGATAAGGCACCAGCATCAAGACCTCTTTGCTTTTCCGTCATTGCTATGTAATCGTCAATGTAAGTCGAAGACATGTCAGTGAATGCACCAAAAACCAGCAAATGAGAGCAAGAGCTAATCTGTCCATTATACGAATCAGCACCTAATTTCTTTTGGATTTCTGGATTGCTTACAACAAAAACACGGTAAGATTGCAGACCACAAGATGATGCTGAAAGATTTATAGCTTCTAAGATCTGATCGACCTTCTCTTCTGTTACTTTAATGTTATTGTAAGCTTTTGTGGCGTAGCGCCATTTTAAATTTTCTATCAAATTCATTACTATGTCTATCTTAAATTTTGGCAAATATAAATGATATTGTTTTCTTTTTCGAGTTTTTGAAGCGCTTCAGGAAACTCCAAATCAATCATCTTAGGTCACTAAAGAATATTTATCTGTTTTCCTTCATTATAATATTTGTTTAAAGATTAATAATCTTTAAAAGCACACCATAAAAGAATGTTTAACTGATTTTATGTGTAAATAAAAATATTTAATCTTTTATATTCAAATTTGTAGGGTAAAAAAACTAAACATTATCATCATATGAAAGCGAACATACAAGAAGATAGGGGAATAAACGAAAAACAGGATATTGAAAACACCCAGAATACAATCAGGAATGATTTTGCATTCACACTAAAGAGCACTTGTTTAGATGAAAACTATCACCCCTCAAGTCAAACGCGTGTGACAACCAATTTTGCAAACTTGGCTAGAGGAGCTAATCGCCAACAAAACTTACGCAATGCCTTAAATATGATTAACAATCGATTCAATGCATTGGCTCATTTGGATAATCCAAAAGCCGATCGTTACCGTGTAGAACTTGAAATCATCACAGTAACGATGAGTATTGATGATAAGAATAGTATTAACAATCTGCCGTTGATTGAAGTTTTAAAAACGAATATTTTTGACCACAAGACTGGCCAGCGTATCGAAGGTATTGCCGGAAATAATTTTTCTTCTTATGTTCGTGATTATGATTTCAGTATTTTATTGATCGACCACAATAAAAATAAATCTAATTTTTGTATTCCTGAAAATTTTGGTGATTTGCACGGAAAACTTTATAAGTGCTTTGTGAGTTCAGCCACTTATAAAGAGCATTTTAAGATGTCACCGATCATTTGTCTAAGTGTATCGAGCAACAAAACTTATACTCGCACTGAGTATCAGCATCCGGTTTTGGGTTTTGAGTATCTGCAGGATCAGTATTCAATCACGGATGATTATTTCTCTAAAATGGGCTTAAAGGTTCGTTTTTTCATGCCTCCGAATAGTGTTGCACCGATGGCTTTTTATCATTCTGGAGATCTACTTGCTGATTATACTGATCTTGGATTAATCAGCTCAATCAGCACGATGGAGGCTTTCCAGAAGATTTATCGCCCTGAAATTTACAATGCAAATTCAGTGGCAGGGAAAATCTATCAACCTAGTATTAAACACGAAGATTATTCACTGACTCGCGTGGTTTATGATCGCGAAGAGCGCAGCCGACTGGCTGTTGAACAGGGTAAATATGCAGAAGAGCATTTCATTAAGCCTTACAAAAGTCTCCTGGAACAATGGTCTGCTAATTTTACCCTTTAATTGATTACAACGCATTAAAATTATACTATTATGAAGAAATTATTATTACCCACCTCTATTGTTGGAAGTTTACCCAAACCTGCCTGGCTTGCACCACCCGAAAAACTTTGGTCACCATGGAAATTAGAAGGCGATCAGCTACTTGAAGGGAAACAAGATGCTTTACGCATTTCTCTGCAGGAACAGCAATTGGCAGATCTCGATATCATTTGTGACGGCGAGCAAACACGCCAGCATTTTGTAACGACTTTTATCGAGCATTTAAGCGGTGTAGATTTTGAAAATCGTAAAACAGTAAAAATCCGTAACCGTTATGACGCGAGTGTTCCGGTGGTTGTAGGTGAGGTTGTACGTCAAAAAGCAGTTTTTGTTGAAGATGCTAAATTTTTAAGGAAACAGACTAACAAGCCTATAAAATGGGCATTGCCAGGCCCGCTGACAATGGTAGATACCTTGTACGACGGCCATTATAAAAGCCGGGAAAAATTGGCGTGGGAATTTGCGAAAGCACTCAATGAAGAAGCAAGAGAACTTCAAGACGCAGGGGTAGATATTATCCAGTTTGATGAACCTGCATTTAATGTGTTCTTTGATGAAGTAAACGATTGGGGAATGGCAGCATTAGAAAGAGCCATTGAAGGTTTACACTGTCAAACTGCGGTTCATATTTGCTATGGTTATGGAATACAGGCAAATACTGATTGGAAAAAGACATTAGGTTCAGAGTGGCGACAATATGAAGAAATTTTTCCGAAAATTCAAAAATCTAAAATTGATGTGGTGTCTTTAGAGTGTCACAACTCCAATGTGCCTTTAAATTTAATGGAACTTGTTCGGGGTAAAAAAGTAATGGTCGGTGCCATTGATGTGGCAACCAACATTATCGAAACACCCGAAGAAGTAGCTGATACTTTGCGTAAAGCTCTTGAGTTTGTAGATGCCGAAAATCTTTACCCTTCAACAAACTGCGGTATGGCTCCGCTATCTCGAAACGTAGCCAGAGGCAAGTTAAGTGCTTTAAGCGCAGGAGCAGAAATTATACGTAAAGAACTTGGGATTTAGTCTCAATGTATTAATTTGAATAGGGTTTCCTTGTTTGAAGCCTGCTGTCCGTAGAATTTAACAGAGCGACTCTGCGGACGGACTAATGAATCTAGAGAATCCACGTTTATCGGCGTAAGATATTTTGTAATCTTGACTCTACGGAGGAATAATATTTAAAACACATTGAAGAAATTATTAGAAGTATTAAAAAAAGCAGGTTTCGACGGTTTCCTGTTAATGATAGCCACCATGATTCTGATGGCTTATTTTTTGCCAAAGCCAGGCATGATCAAAGAACCTGTTTCGTTGGAGGAGATTGCCAATGCAGGCGTTTCCTTGATTTTTTTGTTTTATGGCATGCGACTGAGTGTTGAGAAACTAAAAGCAGGACTTTCCAATTGGAAAATGCATATTGTCGTCCAGTTGACAACCTTTTTATTTTTTCCGCTCATTGTTTTGGCATTTCGTCCGTTGTTTGTCAATAACGGCTTCGAGCTGCTTTGGCTGGGTGTATTTTTTCTGGCAGCATTACCGTCTACAGTATCCTCTTCCGTGGTCATGGTTTCCATCGCCAAGGGAAACATTCCCGCAGCCATTTTCAATGCAAGCATTTCCAGTTTGATTGGAGTAGTCGTTACACCTCTCTGGGTTGGGCTGTTTATAGCTTCCGCGACAGGTGATTTTGATGTCACTCAAATCGTCATAAAGTTGATTTTGCAAGTCTTGCTGCCTGTCATCATTGGCATAAGCCTCAATTCCCGTTTCGGCACCATTGTCGAAAAATACAAGAAACAGCTCAAATATTTCGATCAGGCAGTTATTCTAACGATTATTTACACATCGTTTTGCAAGTCATTTTCCGAACATCTTTTTGAAGGTTTCACAGCTATTGAACTTGCTGGACTCGCTGCAGGGATGATGGTGTTGTTTTTTGCCGTATTCTTTTGTGTCGGACTACTCAGCCGCCTGCTTGGTTTTTCAGATGAAGACCGTATTACTGTCTTATTCTGCGGGTCTAAAAAGTCATTGGTACACGGCACCGTTATGTCAAAAGTACTTTTTCAGCACAGTAACATCACCGGCATCGTATTGCTGCCGCTCATGCTTTACCATGCCTTGCAATTGATTGCCGCCAGCATCATTGCTCAGGGTATGGCTCGACGAAAAGAAGTATAGTTTTATTATGACATAGCCCTTTATTTTTTTTTGATAAAAGACACCAAGGATAACGCTCCCTGCTATAAAATAATGCCTTTTAGATTTTTATACTGTGAAGATAAACGCTGCAGTATGATATGTTTTTAAATTGTTCAAAATAAGATTTTTGTATTGTTTTTGGTTATATTTGAAGAATTTTATTCTGATTTAAAAATAAATTAAACTTGTTTTAAAGTAATATTCTATGGAGCAGATAGATGAAATTGATCTTCAGTTATTAAATATACTACACGATAATTCTAAATACACTGTAAAAGAGCTTGCTAAAATGGTGAATCTTTCGGCATCGCCTGTTTTTGAGCGGATTAAAAGATTAGAAAACAGTGGATATATTAAGAAGTATATAGCGCTCCTTGATGCAGAAAAATTAAATAGAGGTTTCATTGTTTTTTGTAATATAAAACTTAAACAGCACGATCGTAATATTGGGAATCAATTTGTTAGTGATATTATGAAAATAGAAGAAGTTGTAGAATGTTACAATATCTCTGGTGATTACGATTTTTTAATGAAAGTTTCTGCCAAAGACATGAAGCATTATCAGGATTTTGTGTTTAATAAATTGGGATCAGTTGAAAGTATAGGGAGTACCCAAAGTACCTTTGTTATGTCGGAGATAAAAAATATGTACGGATAGTTCCACGATGGCTTATTTATTTGAAATTCGCCTTATCTTTTGTGACAGAAAATGTATTAAGTCCATTTTGGAAGGTTCTGTCGCATCTGGGAATAACTTTTATCTTTAGAATTTTAAACCGATCAAAGAATGAATACTAAAGGTCATTGTTATCCTAAATACATAATTCTTCAATCAGTATATTTCAAATTAAGATTTACACTTAGTTACCGGGATGTTGAAGAAATAATGAAGATTAGAGGAGTGATTGTGGATTATGCCACGATTCAGCGTTGGGTTTATAAGTTTGCAGCTTTGCTTAAGGCAGAGATTAAGAAGAGAAAAGGCAGAGTGGGGGCGAGTCGGAGATTGGATGAGACCTATATCAAAGTAAAAGGTATTTGGTGTTATTTATATCGAGCGGTAGATAAATTAGGCAATACAGTAGACTTTCTTTTGACCAGAAAAAGACAGAGAATGAGTGCTCAATAATTTAATCTTATCAAGCTTAATGATTCTTATTTGAAAAGGGATTTATCTGATACAAGAAGCCTAATTGGTCTAGTTTACCCCGAAAATTTCACAATTCACGAAAATAAAGTACAAACCTCTAGAGTGAACAAAATAGTGGAGTCTATTTATCTTCATTAATAAACAGTTAAAAGTAAAAAAAACGGGACAAAAGATGATTTTTATCTTTTGTCCCGAGAAGTGACCTCGACGATACAAATTACAAATCATTTTATGCAAGATTTAAAGAAATTAGCTTATTTTCAAGTTGATTTGTAAGATAATTATTTTAAATTTTTATTCAAGATCGGTTTGTATGTATCGTAGTGGTTAAATGTTAAAAACGTTAAAACTTATTTTTTTGATTTGATAAGTATAAGTCGAAAGTATCTAGTTAGTGAAAAACTAATCTATAATATTCTAATTTGAATAAGTAAAATTAAACAATTATCATAAAATTATTCAAATCAAAAATTGATGATGATTTTTAGATTTTTTTATTTAAGACTAAAGGTAAAAGTAGAGCAGAAACTGCCCCCCCTCAAACCCGCATCTATTCTACATTATTATAATGTCCTAAACCTAAAGTGCACCGATTTTACACCTGAATTATAATTATTACTTGGAAACTGTTTATTCACTAAAAAAAAACAGCTTTTTTTTTGTTTAACGAATTGATATTCAGTGATATTATTCTGAGTGTTTTGCCTTTAGGGACGTCAGTATTTTTTGATTATTAAGAAATTTAATTTTTGGTGTTTTTCAGATATAAAACTTTTTTGAAAAAGCCTTTACTATTTGTTGCAGAAAAAGTACTAACTCCAATTTTTACTTTAAGTAATTCTTATTTCATCCTCTTTAATATCTTACAGATCGGGTACAGGAGGAATTTTAATGTGAAATTATTATTCTTTTGCTTGCTTAAATTTGTAAAATAGGACTTATTTGTGCCTGCAAATGAATTTATCAATGCTATCTGTACATTATTACAATCATTAAATGCATTCATCCAAATCGACCAAAAACCACTTTTAAGTGCAAGATCAACAATTGTCTCTATGTCACACTTTTTATTAATAAATTTATCATGGTATCTCTTGCTTAGTTCCCACGCTTGTTTACGTTCTTGCCATCTGTCGTCTTTAATACTGAATTTAGGATGACCTGGTCTGCGATCAAGTCCAATTAAATTTATAAGATTTTGAGCCTTACTAGCAGCGATAGGATCAACTTTAGATTTGATTTTTATTAGTCCACTTTCAAGATATTCAAAGGGAGAAAAGGTATTGCTTAGATAAGGTAATATTATATTTGGGAAATCTACAAGTTCAGTTCCTTTAATTGAATTACAGTTTTTACATGCTATTAGGAAATTATCCCAGTCATATGTTTTTAGTGGATGTGTAGATTTATCTTCGATATGCTCCACATCTAATGCTGAACTATATCCTTCGCGTTCACAATAACTGCAGAAATTACCCAGTGCAGAAATTAAAGCTGGTTTTGCATCGCCGTAAGGTTTATAAGTGGTTTTGTTTAAAGTAAATAAATTTTTATCAACAGGTCTCATTATTCCGATTTTCGTTCCGCTTTCATTAAAGCTACATATACAGGATCATCATTGAAAAGTAACTCGAGTTCATCTAGTTTGTCTTTTAATTCTGCGGTTTTAACGTCATCTGTTGATTTTTTTCCTTGCTCGATTAAATCGAAGTATTCTTCAGCTATGTCTTGATATTCTTTAAATTTAGCACTTCTCGGTACATAAGATACTTCCATTTCGTCTTTCGCGATCTCCTCAATGCTTTTGGTAAATGGATTTTCGTTGGGCTTATTTCCATCTAGGTTTATAACTTCTTCTGATCTAAGAGATTGCACGACAAAAGGGGAGTGAGTAGTCACAATGAATTGTACTTTAGGAAAGGTTCTTTTTAAATCAGAAACTATATTTAATTGCCAATTTGGATGCAAGTGCATATCAATTTCATCAATTAAAACAATTCCATCCGTATCTAAAACTGCTCTTTCGCCAAGATGTGGATTTAATTTTATAGCTCTATAAGCTAAATCAGCTGTAAGACTAATAATACCTTTATAACCATCACTAAAATCTCTGAATGGAATCCATTTTCCTTCCGAATTTCGTCCGAGTAAATCATCTAGCCCCCAATGGAAATGTATATCATCCCATTCTGAAATCATACTAGTTATAGCATTTTTAAATGCTGTATACAATGCTTTATCCTTGTTGAATTTTAGAATAGAGTCTTCATAGGTTTTGAACCAGTTTAAAAATTTTTGCTCGATTGAACGTGGATCTAAACATGCATAATATCCATCTAATCTAGATCCTACTCTTTCATACTCTATTGGTTTTACCTTTGCTTTTTCGTAAATCTGTCCCCACAACCGACCTGTTGTGTGATAAGCTATAAGAGGTAGGTTTTGATCTGTTGTTAATTTTTCTAAAAGATATTTGCCATACTTTTTAAGTTGAAATGCGTCGCGCACTGTTAAATTGTTAGAGCCAATTTTTTGCTCACGTTTCCATGAAATGCATTCGTCTATATTTTCAACGCAAAAAACACCACTTAATATGACATTTGAATACTCAATATTATCATCTGATATAACATTTTTTCTTATTTCTCCTTTTAAAAGCGGTCTAGATCTAGCTCCTTTTAGTCCAAAATAGGCTGTCGTGTTCATTAGAAAAGTACCCATTCCAATTGATACGGCATCTAAAATAGATGATTTTCCTTTTCCATTCTCTCCAATAATTACGTTGAAAAATGGATCAAATTCAAAATTTCCTTGCTCGATTCCTTTAAAATTTTCAATATGAATGTTGGTAATTCTCATTAAATTATATTTTAGTGTAAATATATGAAAACCCTTCATTATATGCTATGATTCTAAAATCTGCTTAGCTAAAATTTTAAAATAAAGAATTAACCTAGTTTTTGCCTAGATCGAGTAAATTTATAATCCAATAAAAAAAATATTCTTTTAGAATTTAATAGTTTATTTAATAGGTAAAAGCTTTGAAGCTATCCAGATTCTATATGATGGCTTCCGGTTTTAAATTTAGGGCTTGCAATAAATGTAAACACCATCTACTCCTGCTTCTTTACAACCATTAATGAATGAAGAAATAAACCACAAGATCTGTATAACTTCATTTCTTTCTGCAAAAGCTTCCGCATCACGTAATTGCTGAAGCTTAATTTCTAAACCGCTTTTTGAGAGAAAATTCAGCGTTAGATAAACTTCTCTTTGATGATTAGGTTCTAATATGGTACTCTTAAATCTGTCTATGAAATCAACTATTGAGTTACCTTTTCGTAACCTACTTATTTGTGTTTGAAAACCATCGTTATTGTAATTACTACTCCAGAATGCTTGTTTTGAAGCTAATTGAAAATCCTGTGGCATTAGATTCCCTAAATTTTTTAGTGCCTGTCCAACGATATCTTGAAAAGCAGATGCTGAAAAATTTGCGTCTTTATATTTTGAATGAATGAACTGTATTTTATTTCCATTGATACTAATATGATCGGCCCATTCTTTTCCAAGATCATCACAAACTAAATATTCTGATTCTGGCAAAAATATGTCTTCGACAATACTAAAAACTGATGAAGGGCTAAAATTGGTAGAAGCATTTGAAAATGCACCTTTTTCACTATTTGCATTTTCAAGTTGCTGATTAGGAATGAATATCTTTAGAAAGTTATCAATATTGCCTAAGAGTCTATTATCTCTAAACAACTTTCGATTTGTATAGATAAGTTCACAATTGTCAAAATTTACTATGAATTGATTTGATGAATTAATGTAATCCAATAGATTTTGAATCCTTCCATTATCTTTAAATAAAATAACATTTTTTAATTTTTGAGATCTTACTGAAATAGATTTTTCATTCATTCTTACTTCTAAATCATTTACATATGGATTCTGGATATCATAAGTTGTAAGACCAACAGTATTATGGTTTGTTATCTGAAGCAAAGTTTCCACATTTGAGATATGTTTAATCAAATCTATTTGTCTTTGGCTGCCATCATCTAAAACAATTCGAGTCTCATGAATTACATTTTGTTCCAAGTCCTCGTATAATTTTGAGAATACAAATAAGATGGCAATTGGCATTAAATCACTTTTATGATCTTTAAAATCTATAGATTCAGAAAAAATTGACAAGAAGGTTTCTCTGTCTGCATGCGCTCTTAATCTCTCAACTTGTAAAAATCCCCATTTTGAAATTTCTTTTATAGAGCACTTTTTGCCAAATTTGTTTATTCTGGATGTATTTAATGAAAGGGATGTTTTTTCTTCATCATTTTTGACCCTTATATTATTTACGACGTAGTTACTTGTGCCGAGTGGAGAAAGATTTTGTTTTAGATTGAGAGATTCAAGTGACTTTTGACGCATAGCACGATCAGAAACATTCATGTTTTGCATATTTATTTTTTCAATTAGTGTATCCTCGTCAACATACAGAGTTGAAAGTACTTTATAATCAATTGGCTCGAATTTTTCGAGAAATTCTCTAAGTTTACCAACATTTCTTCTAATTGTCATTATATATTCTTTAAAGTCTATTATCAGGATGTAAGCTAGTTTTATTTCTTCCCAATTATCTAAATGTTCCTCAAGAATAGATGGAATAGCAGTATAACGGAAGATACAAATTGAATAGTTAAAATTTTGCTCATCAATTATAATCTCCTTGTTTATTACTCTTAGAAGATAATTTCCAGTCTTTCCGCTTGAAATTTTTCTGAAAAGATTTGTAATTAGAAATCTAGATATGTTTACTTCATCAGGATTTGAATAAAAGTAGGCATTTTCATTCAAAACAATTTGGTTTAAAATTTCATCTTCGGTTAGTTGCATAGCTAAGTTGTTTAATTTTTTAGAAAGTCTCTTTTTTAAAGGTGTGGATGACCTTTAAATTTCGCCGTAACTTTTTTGGGGAAGAAAAAGTATGAAGTGCATTATTCCTTCAAATATTATCTTGCTGAGAAAAAGATGTTTTAAATTTCTCTTCCCAATAAGTGCAAAGTAGATTGTATTTTTTCAGGCTCTCCATCTTTTATGGTTTTATCTTATAATTCAATATGCCTTTACATCAACAAAAATCTTTGACAATGATGCTTTAAAATCAGTAACATCATCAAGATAAAATATTCTCAGATTCTTAATAGCTCTGGAACATGCTACATATAAAAGGTTTTTTGTTTGCTCAAATTCTTCATTATCCTCCTCTGTTGCATTTTGTACAGCCATGAAAAAATTTTTAAAATACATTTTGTTTTTTCCAAAAGCATTACCCATTAGTATTAAAACATTATCAAATTCAAGCCCTTTTGTGCCATGATAAGTATGATAGACTATTTCAGTTTCATTTTCCCTTAGGATATATTTATACCACAATTCAAATTCTTTAAGATTAATGTTTAAGAAAGCTTCAATAGCTTTTGCTGTTTCAGCATTATCTTCTTCTTTTAAGTTGGGATAAAGTATTTCGGACAGGTAGCTTTCTGTTGATTTATGTGGGAAGCCTTCAAAATCAAATAATTGATTTATTAATTCTTTATATTTTTTGTTTTCAGTAGAGGTATAGATACTAGTGATTGATTCTAACAATTCATTTAAGGTATTGCCTTTAATTTTTTTTAACGAATCAATAAAAACCCTTAAAAGTTCTATATTCATATCAGAATAAATGTATTTGTTTAATACATCTTGAACAGGTGTTTTTTTTAAGTTTAATTTGAATTTAAATTCAAGAATGCGATATATAAAAGATGGAATTTCTCCTAATCTGACTTGGTTGTCACTAAGTAGTTCTGTGTTTAATTGCTGGTAACCAACTTTATACTTTTTTGTATTTGCAAAGAAGTTATAAATATTGCTGAAACCGCTATATTCAGCAACACTTTTGTTGGTCAATACAAAACAGTGCAGTTTATTTTTTAAAGAAATGCTCCATTTAGATCTATATTGCTCAATAAATGCATCAATTTTATCATTTTGTCCAGCATAAAATTTTACACTGCCACCCTTAGAATCATCATAGATTGACGATTGCTTTATTTCATCATTTCTTATTGCGTTAATAATAGTAACTACTTCTTCTGTAGATCGACGATTAAAAGGTTTGATAATTGTTTTAAGATTCGGATGCACTTTATTAATATTTTTTCCAATTCCCCCATCATATATATTTTGAGCAGGATCTCCGAAGTAGCCAACAAAAAAGGGATGATTAATTTCTATAGACCGCTGTGTCAAAATTGACATGATTTCAATAACTGTTTTTTCAGTGTCCTGATATTCATCAATCAAAAAATAGGGATGCTGATCAATTATTATCTGTTGCAACACATTATGGCTTTTTATAATTTTAATTCCGTATTGTAAAAGTGTATCGTGGCTGATTCTCATCCAGTGTAAACGATCTGAATTGTATGATGCATTGTATTTTACTTTTAAATATCCTTCCTTTTTTGCATTTATATGTTGTAAACAAGATGTATAATTGTTTATTTTGTAGATAATTTTAATGAGCTCTTTAAAATCGGAATAGTTTTTTAAAATGTTTGGAAAATCTTTCAGATGAACCCCAAATATTTCTCTGAATTTAGCAGCATTTTCATCTTGACTCTTGTAAAAAAGTTCTGTTTGAGAAATCATTAAATCTGCTAAACTTGATTTTTGCTTGTTACTTAAATTTCTAAATGCAGTAAATTTATTATCTGCACCTATCTTGTTATTTAAGATGCTGATTTCTTCATTCAATTTAAATTGATGAATTTTTACAAGCTCTTTTTGATGATCTTTAATAAGTTCCCATATTCTTTCATGAATTGTAGACACTAATACCAATTCGCTGTTTCCAAGACGGTTTTTTACTTCTTCAACGGCAACATTTGTATAAGTGATGCAAATAATTTTTTGATTATGCACTTTTAGCCTTGAGCCGTGTTTATTAATTATATGTTTTAAGCTTTCCACAAGCGAGTATGTTTTACCGGAACCCGCACCAGAGCTAAATATAATATTTTCATTTTGGTCAATTGAATTAAAAATTTCCTGCTGAATATCTATCTCTTGTCCTTTTTTCTCTGCTGATATAATTGATAAACTCATATTTTTTAGACAATATTTAATTTAGTAGAAAGCCAATTAAATCCTTCAGTGACATATTGGGGTAACTTGGGAAGTTCAGCATTTGCATCTGAAGTAATATATTTATATAGTAATTTATTTGCAAAATCACTTTTACATCCAGATAGTTTCTGTTGCAGTTTGTAGGAATTATTTTTTATTTCTTCCATATCAATTTCAGCACCTACAATGCTGCTGTAAATGTCAGGTTTTAATTCCTTGATGGTATCATTTAAAATCGGATTTCTGAAATTGGTGAGAATGAAGGCTTCTTCGAAACTGGTGGCATAAAATCCGTTAATTTGACCCTGAAATGCTATTTTTAAATTTTCCTTTATTAATGTTGAAGGCAATTTGGTTAATAATTCTTTTTCTTCGTTATATTGTTTTATTGTTGCATTTGTTGTGGTCTTTTTATCTAAGCTACTAATCTGTGTAAAAATATCTTTTTCAGAATCAGTTCTTTTGATATCCAAATCAGTAATTATTAAAGCTGGTATTTTTAATAATTTTATTAATTCATGATAGACGAGACCGTGGGCTCCATCTATATTGAAAATAGATATATAAAATTTATTAAGCTGAGTTTCATTATCGAGGTAATATCTTAGAAGTGTTTCTTCAGTGATACCTTCCACAAGGATAATTGCATCGGAAAAAAACAGTTCTGAAACTTTATATTTTATATGTTTTTTTAAAAACTTTAAATTATTTTCATTATTGTTATCACCCAATTGTGGTGTGATTTTTTTGTCATTAAGTGAAACTACATTAGAGTTTTGTTCTATAGTTGTGACATAATTAATATTGTTGAAAGAATTACCACTGTGGATTTTACTGTTCAGGATATGCGATGAGTGAGTGGTAATAATAAGCTGACTGTTTATGTTTTTTTTGTTGCTTTTCAACAACGATGAAATAGCTTCATTTATATTTTTAATAAATAATTCTTGCATTTGAGGATGCATAAACGTTTCAGGTTCTTCAATTGATATTAGATTTACTTTACTGTTGAAAGAATCCTCTGGATATTTTTCCATATATTCAATTAAATCAGCAATGATCATCATCAAGTTAGTGTATCCTAGACCAAATTGAGTTTCTGGTATATTATCACCGTACTCAATATATTCATATTTTATAAGATCATTCATTAATTTCTTAAATGAAATATCAGAACTTAAGATCATTTCTAACTTATCTGAAGATTCAATTGCGTTTAATGAGGTATTAATTCTGTTGGTGTGCTTGTCTGTAATGTTTAAACTCAGTGCCCCGTTAATTTCTGTTATTATCTGCTCAAGTTCCTTTTTGTCTCTCTTACCTTGAGTGGATCTGTATCGATATTCTACAATTTTGCTAAACGCTCTTGATAAGCATTTTTCATTTTCAACATTATTGGCCTTTATAGCTTTTATTTCTATAAGGTCTTTTATTCTAAATGGTACTTCAATACCATTACTGTTGTAGTATTTTATTTTAAAATCTATAGAATCACTTAGCAGCTCCACAAACTTTTTGAATCGTAACATTTTATCAACGATTCCCTCATCCAATAAATCTTTGACAGCTTTGTGGAAATTTTCATATTCCATTAATTCATATTTTATAAGAATATCTAATTCGGAATTAGCTACATTTTCCAAAGTCATGAACGCGACTAAATTGGTGACAAGATCACTACTGTTCTGTTCAATTCCAACCGTTATGGTAAATTCGAGCAATGGAGGTTCTACTGATAAAAATTGATTATCATAATCATTCTGATATTCTCCTAATTTTTTACGTAAATATTTAAAATTAAAATCATTTGCTTCGAATTTATTGTCAATTATAAGTTTTTCCAAGGCTTTAGTTATTGTCGTTTTACCAGAATTGTTCTTCCCGACTATAAGTGTTGTTATAGGGGCTATATTAATTAAGGCATCACCTTTTTGTTTAAGGTAATTTTCGGCGTCTACAAATTCAACGACATTGTTATCAACACGAAATTTTCTAAAGTTATTTATTTTAATTTTTTTTAGATACATAAAAATGGATAAGGTTAAAATCTATTTTATTTTTAAATGATAATAGATTTGATTTTAGATTGGGAAGCTTATTATAATTACTTAAAGTCACAAGCTTTAAAAACAAAAGTCAGAATTTTAAATTCAAGTTCTTTACGGAAAACCATAACTGTGATTTCTTTTTCTCTTAAAATCATTTTGATACAGATATTTTATAAATCAAAAATACGATTTAAGGTAAATCCTCTATGCGTATAAATACCTGTTGTGAGCTATTGTATTTTCTGTGTTATACGCAATTTCTATATTTTAATTACTTTTTTAAGATAGTATAGACTTTGAAAGTGTATGCTTTGTATTTTACATTTTTTCTATACTGATCTGACATACTATGCAGTTTAACTGCACAAGATTTTGAGATAAAATTTAATTTCTGAAGAGAGAGTCTAATATTCAAGTCCGATACTCCCATTGCAATCATTTGCGCTGTAAGGTTCTCTATACCTTTCGGAGCTTTGATTTCATGCACATTGATAAAATCATCATTGGCTTTTTTATACTTTTTCGATTTTTCTTGAAGAGTTCTGATATAATGCTCAGAAGCTTTGTGATTGAAATTAACAGTAGACTCGGAATTGAGAAATTGCAAGAGATTAAGCTGGTCAATACTCTTTTTATCATCTATCACTACTATATGCTCTTTTTTATTTCCGAGTTTATAGATATCGGAATCATATACAGCTAACATATACGAATCATTTAGCGGCAAGAATAGTTGCAGTCCTTTTAATCCAAAATCTCTTTGACTGCCAAATTTCCAGTTTCTTTTTTCTAAAAACTGATTATACATGACAAGCGGATTATCCGAAATTATAAAAGGATTTGAGGTTTTATTTTTAATGAGCTTATATTTCAGGTGTAAAAGATCGGGTACAAGAAGTTCGGCAGATTTTAGTGAATTCAGTTTTCCCTTATCGGATTGTTGTTCTTGTAATCCAGGAATCATATCGGTAGAGACATTACCTTCGCTGATTTTAGACTTAGTATTTGGAAGTCTTTGCTCAAATTTTTTTAGAATTTTGAAATGAATAGGGTTTCGAAGATCCAAAATAATCAGGAAGTGAAGCATTTTAGAATGATTAGGACTTTGTGGAATAGGCAGTTTTTCTCCTTCCCACATTTCTCTAAAGATTGGCGCAGAATGTGATTCGAGTTTTGCAAGCCACTCTTCAAGCTCGCCATCAGGTCCATAAAAATGTTTTCTGCCTAGATGCGAGGATATTTTTACATGACTTTTAAAAACATTCCTATTAGTCTCGAACATGCCGATGGTTTTTCCATTATTTTCAAAGGAGAAGAAACGCTGGGAAAATTGTGGTACGAAGTGCTGTATTTTCGGAATTTGTTTTTTTTGTGCCATTTTGCATTCTCTTTATAAAACAGAATAACTATTGATATGCTTTGCTTAAATTTAGTAATTAAAAGCTGTGAATACAATATCATTTTAAAAAAAAAGCGTATTGATTTTTAATGGGTTGTATATGTTTTTATTATGTATAGCGTTTTACTAAAACAACATGATAACTTTTTTATTAATAAGTTCATGTATAAAATATTCAGTAATAAATCTAACAAATACATTCATTCTATGAAGTCAACCTATTTATACGTTCGTGTAAGTACGGACGAACAAAAGAGAAAAGGTTACTCCTTGCCAGAACAGGAGGACAGATTATTGAAGTATTGTAAATATTACGATATCGAAGTCAAAGGAATTTATCGGGAAGATTTCTCTGCGAAGAATTTCAATAGACCAGAATGGAACCGATTGTTTTCAGAAATCAAAAAGAAATCATCAGGAGAAGATAAAAATATATTATTTATCAAATGGGATCGATTCAGTCGTAATGTTGAGTATGCTTATGAAATGATTGGAAAGCTTCGGAAATATAAAACAACAGCAAAGGCTATTGATCAACCAATTGATTTTTCTGTACCGGAAAGCACAGTTATGCTGGCTGTATATTTAGCTGTTCCAGAAGCAGAGAATACCCGGAGAGCCCAAAATACTGCAAATGGCATTCGTAGAGCCAAGTTGATGGGCAGACATCCCAGTAAGGCACCATTAGGATTTATCAATTTGACATTAACGGATGGTAAAAAAGGTATTGCTCCTAAAGAGCCAGAAGCCGAAATTATAAAATGGGCTTTATATCAAGTTGCCAAGAACGATCATAAAATATCTGAAATCATTAAAATAGTTAATGATAAAGGATTAGTATGCTCAAGGTCGCACTTTTTCAGGATTTTACATAATCCTGTTTATTGCGGGCTTATACCAGTCACACTTGACTCTGGTGAAGAGGGGGTAGTAAAAGCGTTACACGAGCCATTGATATCTGAGTCTTTGTTTAATCAGATTCAGTCTGTTATTAATACAAGAAGAAAAACTACTGCAAAAAGATATGATTTACAATCAATGTTTTTTCTTAGAGGTTTTTTAACCTGCCCTGGTTGTGATCGAAAACTTGGCGGAAGTGTATCAAAAGGAAGATCGAAAAAGTACCCATATTATCATTGCCATAATGGCTGCAGAACAAGGATAAATGCAGAATTTCTTAATGATTGCTATGAAAATAAACTTAAACAATGGATACTTTCAAATAATGCAATTGAATTATTTAAGGACATTTTGGAAGACCGGAATATAAAGACACAGAAAGCAAGTTATTTATACGCTCAAAAAGTATTGGAGAGGAAAATAAATGAGGAGGAGCTGACCCTTTCTCGAGGCAGAAAATTATTTATAGCTGGAATATTAAAAATTGATGACTACAACGAATTAAAAAAAGAGAATCAAGTCAGTACCAAAAACCTTAAAAAGGAAGCACGTGATATTGTTGTTAAATTAAAAGCTATTGATAGAAAAAATCAAATAGAAGAAAAAGCATTAGTTGAAATCTTTCAAAGATTTTCTGAATTTGAGACTTCAGATAAAAGACATCTTGTAAATCTTATTCCACCGACGGAAATTAATTTTAAAACAGGAGATCTATCTTTAGGCTTAAATCAAGCATTTTTAAAAATATTATCAAAAAAAAGAAACCGAAAAAATAATAGAAAAAATGAATTTTATTGAGAAGAATGTTTCAGTAGAGAAAGCCGTTATTATTCTTTCCAAAAACGGCATTCATGTAGATGAGAAGGAAGCTAAAATTATTTTGGAATTACTGTATTTAGTATCAAAAAATTACGATAAACCAAAAGAGAAAAAAATCCTATATCCTTAACGGGATTTCGAACCATCGTTCAGCTTCGATTAAATCTCTAATAGCGCCACTTTAAGACTGTTTATTTCAAACAGACTAAGAATTTCTTGTGAAAAAATCGAACCACAAATATTAGCTTGTCAAGGCTTGAAAAATCTATATGTTTGTGTATAAAAAAAGAGACAACTATTTGCTAGTTGTCTCCTTTAGTGACCTCGACTGGATTCAAACCAGTAACCTTCTGAGCCGTAATCAGATGCGCTATTCAGTTGCGCCACGAGGCCTTTTTTACTTTCAATAAGCTATTTTAGTAGCATTGTTGATTGTTGTTTGAGGGTGCAAAGATAGACATAAATGTGAGATATGCAAATATAAAATCCCCTGTTTACGGGAGTATTTTGCTCGTGAAGACAAAATTGATCTATACAAATTATAAATACATTCATCGAAATAAAATAATTTATGATTTTACATCCTCTGGATAAGATAAAATGATAAGAGTAATAATTCTATAATGTTTTCATAAGAAGTAAGTTGACAGTTCTTTTATTGTATATAATAATTTCGGAAAGTTTTTTTGCAAAGTTTTAGAATAATTTAGATCGGGTACGAACAAGACGCTTAATCTAGCTAAACTATTGTATGTATACGCAACAAATTTATTATTTATAGGCACAAAAAACTTAACTCTGTCTTTTACTGTGAATCTTTAGTAATGCAGTAACCTTATAATTTTATCCCAAGCGCAGGACGCTGACTTTTAAAACAATTTTAAATATACCATTCCATTTTTTGTATTGAAAAATTGGTCGGTCAGACCGTATACTTTTGGTACAATTTGACCAGTAGTTTCGCAATGTGTTGACCAACATAATTGTATTCAAATACAATGATAATAGAAAAAAAGTATAGAAAGAACTTCGAAAGAAATGGGATTTTAATTTTGTAGGTCTTACTAAAGTATGTTTTATAAAGACAGACAACGCCACAGAAGAAAGTGCCGCTGTCTGTTTTTTTAGTATCTCTCGTTTTACATTCTTTTGGTTTCCTCTTTTAGTGATGTGGCTTTTACTTCTTTATTTTTTCCTGATCCAAAATAGTAGGTCAGTTGCATATAAAAGTTGCGTGTTTCCCAACGATTAGTCCAGTCAGTTGATACATTGTTAACTTTTGTGGTCTCGTTATAGAAGCTCTTTTTTAATAAGTTTGTACATCCTCCTTCTACGATCAGTTTTTTGTCCAACAAGCTTTTTTTACCGGTTAAACTCATGTCATAGGTAGCTATTGAAAAGCCGCTCGGCGTGGTAGAACGTCCATTGTAGAAACAATTCATGGTTATCTTCCAGCCCCTTTTTAAGTCTGCGGTCTGGTAAAAATTAAGATCGTAGCCGAAGCCTGTTCCGCTATATGAAAAGTTTTTAATTTCTGATTTTTCCCCAATCAGATAGCTGTCAAAACTCAGCTGCATTGTCCACCATTCAGCAGGCTGGAAAGGCATGGATGCTGAAAAGCCGAACCTGCTGCCTTTGGCCGCATTGGCATCATAGGTAATATTATAGTTTTGGTCACGCTGGTAGTCTATAACCTTGATAAAGCCATCTTTATAAAGGTAGCCGTAAAGGCTAAGATTCAACTTACTCTTGTAGATATAACTCAGTTCAAAACTGTCGTAATATTGCGGTTTTAATGCCGGATTTCCAATATTCAGAGTATAAGCATCCATATATTCGTAATAGGGATTCAGAGATAGATAATTTGGTCTGCCAATGCGTTTACTATAGCTAAATTTGTACTGGTTGTTTTCCTGCTTGTAACCAAAAGAAAAAGACGGGAATAAATTAGTGTATACTCCTTTATTCTCTTTGAAGTTTATTTGAGACGATGCTACAAAGTTGTAATGCTCTACACGCATTCCTGCCTGCATATTCCATGGGCCAAATTCACCAGAGGCCTGCGCATATCCGGAAATGAGTTTTTCATCATATTTAAAGTCATTGACCAATAAGCTGTCTGGTATAAACAACAGTTTTGTATTATTCGTTGTATAACGGTTGTAATAGTTCATTTTTACATAAGAGTACTTGGCACCTGCCTCAAAATTGATTTTCTTTGAGAGCTTATGACGGAAATCAATCTGTAGATTAGCAATAGTGTAAGATGTTTTGTTTTCACCTGCAAGCTCTATAAAAGTGCCATCTGCATAATCATTAAGCTGCGCTCCATTTTTCTTCTGGCTAAACTGCAAAAAGTTGGCCTGCACATCAAGTTTTGTGGTAAGGCTGTCAGAGGTAAAATTATAAAATACATTACCGGAAACACGTTTCTCCGGAACGGTAAAAAACTGACTAAGATCAACTCTGTTCTGCAAAGTGTTGCCAAGGTATTCATTCGTATACCCATTGGTTGTTTCTTTACCGCTTTCGTTGTAATACTTCCATTCGGTGCTTAAAATCTGGTTTTTATTTATCTTTCTTTCTACAGCGAAGTTGAGGCTGGACGATTTAGTAACGGGTAGCCAGGTGTTGTACTGGTCTATAATCTTTTCAGTTCCCTCCAGAGCAATGTTCTGTTTTATATGTCTGTAATTAACCGATTTTCCATTGTAGTAAGATCCATTCGCAGTGAGCGTCCAAAGAGAGTCGTTATAAAACAATCTTCCTCCTTGTCTGCTTTTAAAATAGTCTCCTTTGTAAGCTGCGGTGTTTATGCTCCCGGACAAACCTGTGGCGTTGCTTTTCTTCAGAACAATGTTTACTATACCAGCTGTTCCTGCTGCTTCATACCTTGAAGAGGGCTGTGCTATGATCTCAATTGATTTTAGATCCGAACCTCTTAAAGAGCGTATATATTCGCGCAAGGCATCTCCTGAAAGCAAGCTTTTTCTACCGTTAATCATAACCTGTATGTCCTTATTACCTCGGTAAACAAGGTTTTCATCTTTATCAAGACGCATGCCTGGCACTCTGGTTATGGTTTCAAGCCCGTTGTTCCCATTTCCTATACCAGAGGCGTCAACATCAAATATTGTTTTTTCCCCCTTTATAGTAATTGCATTTTTACGGGTATCAATAACAACTTCCTTAAGTTGATTCTGGTCCTGTATCAGCATAATATTCAAGATTTCGGGTAGGCTATGAGCTGTAATTTCTTTACTGAATTTGGCATAGCCAAGGTAAGTTACTGAGAGGCTGCCTGATTTAAAAGAAGTGGGAAGACTTATAGCGTAATTACCTGTTTTATCCGTTTCTGTGGTTACTATTTTTTTTTGATTTTCGTCAGTAATGTATACTGAAGCATGAGGAATACCAGTGGTGGTCTTTTGATCTTTTACTGTACCTTTAATTGATGTTTGCGCCAGATTAAGCAAGGGGAATAAAAGCGCAGTGGCTATAAACAGTAGTTTTTTCATAATTGATTTTTGATTGGCGATTTTTGATTGATGATTGATTTACGCTACAATGTTACTCTGCCTATTTTTTTCAAAAGTTTACTTCGTACCAATTGCACATTTTATAAAACAAAAACTAAGCTGCGTCTTGTTTTGTATTTGGTTGTGTAATCCTAGTGGTTCATCCTGTAATTAATCCTATTAAACCATTCAGGTTGTCTTTATGATCTAAAAGAATTACTTTAGCCTAATGAGCAGAAAAAAAGAGATACTGTGCCACATTTTATTCTGGTTCTTATTTGTGGGGCTGGACGAGCTGCTAAGAAGTATGAGGGTTTCTAAGGATTTAGATCCCCTATGGATTATTCTTCATCACATTGGCTTTCTGTTGTTACAACTGCTGATTTTTTACCTTAACTATCTTATTATCTGTCCCCGGACAATTCCCTTTAAAAAATGGTATTTCCTAATTCTGGCAGAACTCAGCCTTGTATTGCTTTTTCCGTTCTTACGTTTTATTTACGAGGAAATCTTCCTCTTTAAAATAACAGGTAACCATAATTACAATATGGAAACGTTGACGCCACTTTATTATATTTGCGATAACTCGTATTATTCCATAAGAGTGCTGTTGTTTAGTCTTGTAGGTTATTTTATGAAATACCTTTGGAATACCAGTGCTCAGATGAACCAGCTGACCTTAGAAAAGAAGCACGCAGAATTACAGGCTTTAAAAAACCAGCTCAGTCCGCACTTTTTATTTAATTCTCTGAACGGTTTTTACTCTGATTTGTATGACACAAACCCAGAAGTTGCTGCTGATATAATGAAACTGTCGGAAATGCTGCGTTATGTTACTTACGAAAGCAAAAATGATATAGTATCGCTTAAAGACGAAACGATGTTTCTGAAAAATTATATTGATCTGTTTAAAAGGCGTTTTGACGGCATGGTGGCGATAGATTTTATACATTCCGATAATCTGGGAAATCACAGAATACCGTCGTTAATGTTGATACATTTTCTTGAAAATGCCCTTAAGCACGGTATCAGCGATGATTTTGAAAATCCTATAACGATAAAGCTGAAAATTGAGAACGGAAGGTTTATCTTTACATCAGAGAATAAGTACCGAATTATTAAAAGCTACGATGAGCATGGTATAGGAAACAAAAACATAAGCCAAAGACTGAGTTTAATGTATCCTGACAACCATACTCTTATTGTTTTAAAGGACGATAACTACCACAAAGTAACCCTAAATATGCCATTGAGTTGATGAGCGATTACCTTACTGCTATAATTGTAGATGATGAACCTCCTGCTATACGTCTGCTTCAAAAATATTTTGCGCAACTTCAAGGAATAAAATGTATCGCAACCTGCACGCGGGCTTTAGACGCTCTTGTACTTATAGAAAAACACAAACCTGATGTGGTATTTCTTGACATACAAATGCCTGATCTTAATGGTATACAACTTTCAGCAATTATTAAAGACAAAGTGAAAATCGTTTTTACTACTGCTTACCCACAATTTGCAATAGAGGGATTTGAAGTGAATGCGATAGATTATCTGCTCAAACCCATAGCATTTGAACGTTTTATTATGGCTGTGGAAAAAGTACGCAAACAGCAAACAGAACCTGTCGCTGTAAATGCAACTGCCCAAACGAACATTGATGAATACTTTTTTGTGAAAACGGATGGCAAAAAACGTTATCAGCGTATTGAAGTGAAAACCATCAATTATTTAGAAAGCATAAAAAATTATGTAGTACTGCATACTTCATCCGAACAGGTGGTGACCTACAATACCTTAAAATATTTTGAAGAAAACCTGCCCGGCAGCCAGTTTGTAAAAATTCATAAATCATTTATCGCGGCGATCGGCAAGATTGAAAAAACAGACAATAATGAAGTCTGGGTTTCTGGGAAATGCCTTCCAATTGGCGATACTTACAGAAATGATTTTTTTGAGAGGATTGAACGATTCGAAATTTAAAAGTTTTTTTTGATTAGTATATATAAACAGGTAAGCTCTCTGTTTGAATAGTATGAAGAATTTGGTTCGAATGCCTTGTTTTATATTGTTAATGTTTTGTCAAGTAAATGATTAGCTTAATAAGATAACCTCCTCGCTTAAAGAATATGGTGTACTATAAGTACTGTAAAGTAGGGAAGGCAGAGAGTAACCATTATACCCGCTGCACAGTCAACAGTTTGCAATTAATTTTTATATTTGATGCTTAAACTAATATAATGAGCGAAAAAACGAAACCGTATGCCTTAATAACTGGCGCCAGCAAAGGCATTGGAAAATCTATTGCTTATGAATTAGCCAAACAGGGTTACCCGCTATTGCTTATTGCAAGAAGTGAGGAGGAACTAAAAATACTATCTAATGATCTTCAAGTTAGATACAGCGTCAATGCTTCTATTTTATCGATTGATCTTTCGATAGATGGCGCATCGTTAAAAGTAACCGATTGGATAAAAAGGAACAACTATCCGGTTGGCATTTTAGTAAACAATGCCGGTTATGGGGTGTGGGGCGATTTTAGTCAGTCTTCACTAACCGATCAGCTTGGCATGATGCAACTTAACATGAATGTAGTTGTAGAACTTTCACATTTATTAGTACCTATACTTTCACAACAAAAACAAGCTTATATTTTAAATATATCGAGTACTGCTGCGTACCAGGCTGTACCTACGTTAGCTGTTTATTCGGCTACAAAGGCATTTGTTTTATCGTTTACGCGTGCCTTGCGTTTCGAACTTGCACAAACTTCAATTTCAGTAAGCTGCTTTAGTCCGGGACCGGTTGATACCGGTTTTGCTGCAAGAGCTGGTTTAAGTGCCTTTAGCAAAATGGCCGAAAAGTTTAATATGCAGCCTGATGAAGTTGCAAAAATTGCCGTAAAAGCCATGTTTAGTAAAAAATCTGAGGTTATTTCGGGTTTTACAAATATTATTTCGGTTTATGCCAACCGTATACTACCAAAGGCTTTTATCGAAAAAACTGCAGCTGGAATTTATAAAATTTAACTTTTTTCAAAAAAAAATATAAAAAAAATCTTTGTAAAAGAGAAATTATATTTATCTTCGTTTTTTTTATCTACTAATTCTATAGAGTATGTCTAATAAAAGAAATATGTTTAGTTTTCCGAAAGAACGAATGCAAGTAAACAACATGCGAATGTGTCGCTGTTGTTGTTGCTGTCGCTAATCTTTTAGATAAAATTACAAACACTATTATTTCATTTATTAAATATATTTATTATGGTATCTTCTTATAAAACTTTTACCCTTACTGAGCAATTAACTGATGAGCAAATAAACTTTTTTAACGAATATGGCTTCATCCACTTCAAAAAATTTATAAATCCGGATACTGTTTCATCCATCATTGATGCCTCGAAACAAGTGGAGCAAAAATGGATCGACAATGACCTTAAAAAAGTAAATGGCGTTCCAATTAAATTTGGAAAAGATTTAGACGGTTCTCCAATTGTTCAACGTTTTGCTTTTATCAATCAGCATCATCAAACCTTAAGTGGTCTTTTACTTGACCCAAGATTTAATGGTTTATTACAATTGGCAGGCGATGACGCAAGATTAGGAACTGAAGAAAAAGATGGAATGGTTTTCAATCATTATATCAATGGACCGGAAAGTAAGTTTACCAAAATGGGCTGGCATACCGATGGTTTGAGAGATATTTTTTACGGTTCAAAATTAAATCCGATGCTAAATGTGGGGATCCATTTGAGTACTTTAAAACCCGAAAACGGTGGTCTTAAAATCATTCCGGGTACGCACAAGCAAGGTATTTATCAAATGCTTTTCCGTAAAAAATACTTTTTAGATCATAACGCCGATCCAGAAGAGATATCTATCAATCCCGAAGCTGGAGATTTAACCATTCACGATGGCCGTTTGTGGCACAGAGTTGCTGAGTCTTCTATCCGTGGGGAAGAAAGTAGGAGGAGAGTTATCTATATTCCTATTATAGCTGGAAAATACGCTCCTAAAAACGAGAACAGTCCAACGGTTTTCTATCAACGTTTTGCCGGTATTGTTAAATAGTATGCTGTTTATTATCGCATTTAGTTATCTGGTTAGATCAGGTAAGCTAAAAAGAACGACCGAGTTTTTTAAAAATACGCAAAGAAAAATAAAACTAAAAACTATAAAACTAGAATTAGTTGTACTATCTGGCTTAAAAATATTGCGCTATTAATGGAAAAAGAAAGAGAGATTGAAGGTTATACTGCAATTGCACAAAGAACATTTTCAGACCGTAAGCGAACAAATTTTTTAAAAAGAGCAGAACAGTTAACGATTGTATTTTTCCTTCCAAAGGTACCCGGGTTTATTTCGCCGAACGTACTCACTTTAATTGGCACACTTGGTTCGGGATTGATTTTTTTAGCCTTTGTTTTAGGTACTTATGTAACAAATTGGTACTTGCTTTTGGGAATTATCGGATTGGTCATAAATTGGTTAGGCGATTCTTTAGATGGAAGATTGGCTTATTATAGAAATATTCCGCGTCGTTGGTATGGTTTTGCACTTGATATTATTGCCGATTGGATTGGTATTGTACTTATAGGCTTTGGCTACTACATTTATGCTAAAAATGGGACACAAATAGTAGCCTTCGCTTTTGTCGCATTGTATGGCTGGTCTATTATCATAAGTCAGTTACGCTATAAAATTACAAATGAATACCGTATAGATTCTGGCTTTGTTGGTCCAACAGAACTTAGATTTATTATTGCTTTGATTTTAATTGCAGAAGTTTTGTTTGATGGATCAATTACCTATTTAGCAGGATTAATCACTATTATATTGTTTACAATCAACACTAGTGATAGCTTAAAGCTTCTGAAGTTAGGCGATTTAAAAGACAAAAACCAGGACTGATATGTTCAGGAAAAAATCCATTTTCACTTTTCTACAAGCACAAGTTGCGGCATTTTTAGGTGGTATGACCGATTATGGCTTAATGATTTTATTAACAGAGGTATTTGAACTGCATTTTACCTTTTCTATTCTAATCTCCGGAACTGTTGGTGCAATTATCAATTTCAGTATCAATAGGTTTTGGGTATTTAAAAGTCAATCCAGTTATAGCAGCCGCATCAACAGTCAGCTTTTTAAATTTGCGTTGGTTGTATTGGGAAGCATTTCCCTAAAATCATTTGGCACGCTTATTTTGCAAAAAGGATTTCAAATTGATTATAGAATCGGAAGGTTAATCACGGATAGTTTTGTTTCCTATGGATTTAATTATCCACTCATTAAATATTGGGTTTTTAAGGCAAACAAAAAACAGAATGTAATCGAATCAAATTAATCCGTTGGGTGTAAATCTAAAAAAGTAATTAAACACATAATTCGAAGCCCAATGTTATTAAGTTCAGCTTTTTAGAAAATAAAATTAATCTCGCAAAGTCGCTAAGACGCAAAGTTTAAACACAATATTGTCATTTCGATTTTGGCAAAGATTTGTTCGGCATTATTGAGTTTTTTTAAGTTAATCACATCGAGCTTCGGGACTATGTATTAAAATATGTGCTACTAATGGTTATATAAAATTTTATCATGAATAAACTATCATTTAAATACTTTACAAAATCACTAATCGTTATAACGATCTTAATGAATATAATTTCTGAAAATGCATTGGCACAATCCAAAAATCCATCGCCATTACATTTTCCAACGCCTAAAAATATAGATAATATGCTATTTTATATTCAGCGTGACCCCAATATAAACACTGCTATTTACGCCATAAACTATCAGGAGAATGGAAAAATAGACAAAAGTAATCCTGTAAAAGCGTATTGGATTCGATATGCCGAGAAAGGAGAAAAAAAGGATCTTAGCTTCTTACAGCGTAAATTTGCATACGGAATAGAAAGTAAAACTTTAAATAATGAGGAGTTTGAGCTTCAATTTGTGTCCTATAAGAAGTTACCCTTAACCTTGAAAAAAGTAGAGTCCGATCAAAAATATCGTGTTTTTGTAAGTTTAAATCAGAAGAAAATACAAGTTGAAAAAATATTTGTACGCATTGAAGGAGGTTCTTTTTGGTTGCCCAATGTAAAATATGCCGAAGTTACCGGCATTGATGCTTCTTCAAATAAAATAATTACCGAAAGAATGTTACTAAAATAGGCCCCGATGTAGCCAATTATCCTTTTTTTCAATATATACTTCTAAACAAAACTATGCATGAAAAGATTCAGTGTTCAGAGCTACAGCAATTCGGGCACTTTTTATAAATTCGATTAATCCAAAATTAGTTAATTCGATTGCTAATTCATTGATAACATCTTCTTGTCCTGTTGCTTCAAAAACAGTAAAATCTTTCTCAATTATTATAAATCTGGCGTTATATTTTCTTAATAATTGATTCATATTTGCGTCGTTGATGAAATTAGAAGTCATTACTTTAAATAATCCCATTTGTTTCCATACGATTTCTTCGTTTGCGTGGTAGTAACATTTGAAAACCTCTATAATTTTTTCGATTTGAAGCGCAATATTTCTAACGGTTTCAGAAGTTTCTTTTATAACGAGAGTGCATCTGTACATTTTGTCAATTTCGCAAGTAGAGATATTGATACTTTCTATACTGATTTTTCTTCTCGTAAGTATAATAGTTATTTTATTTAATAATCCCATTTGATCTTCTGTGTAAGCGGTTAAAGTATATTCTTGTTTCATTTGAAAAGGGTGTCTGTATTGTTTGAATTAGTAATAGTTAGTGTTTTTTAGAAATAAAAAAACCTTTCTCATTTATGACTGAGAAAGGTTTTTATTATACAATAGAATCCTGCCTCGTCAGAGTAGACGAATAATGATAATTGCGATAATGATAATTTGTACTGAATTTTTCATGTATATTTTAAATAAAAAAACCTCCCGAAGAGGGAGGTTTTAAATTGTATCTGTGTACTTATCTATATAACATCCCTGGTCATTATCAAATGATAATAATGCTGCTAATAATAGAGATGTTAATTAAGTTTTTCATTTTGTGTTTTTGATGTGCGACAAATGTATTGATTTTTATAATGCTAAAGAAAGTTTTTTTTCAATGGAACTGTATCTGTTTTAAAGACGAATGTATTTCAGAAAAATAAACGATTATTTCAGTAGTTTTTTGACCATTTCGATTTGATCTGTTGTGACATTATTTTTATTGTAAGCAAGATAGATCGTGTTATGAGTGGGGTGGTGGCCTTTCCAGATTTCTTTAATATGATTTTGTGTTATATCATCCTGCACTAAATAATCTGATGCAATGGTAATGCCCGAACCAAAACGAATTCCTTTCAGAATCGAATTATAATCAGGAATAACAAATCGAGGTTTGATAGTGGGGCGTTTTTTAAAATTTTCCAGCCAAAATCGCCTAATGATGGCCAGATCACTGCTGTAAGCATACCAATCTTTATCGCAAAGCCATTTTTCAGCTTTATCAAATTCAGAATTGGTTATAAAGTGATCAAATTCGGTTGTATCAAATTCCTTATTGCCAACAAGAAGCAAATTGGCAGTACGAATAGGCTCATAAATAATATCCTTTTCATCATTACGATTCGAAGTAATCACAAAATACAGTTTTCCTGAGTTTAGTTTTTGCATTAATTCTTTGGAGGGACAAAATTCAAAAACAAGATTCGCAGGAGCCTGACTGATTTTTGAAGACAATATGCTGTAGAAAAATTCTTTTGAGGTACCAATACAAGTTAGCGGAATATTGGAAGAACGCGTATATCTAAATTCAGCTTCAATATATTCCAATTTTTCAATAGCGTCAATTACCTGAGTATAAAATAATTTGCCATAATCTGTTGGCACCATTCGGCGCGGTTTTCTTTCGAATAGCTGTTTGCCAACATGAGCTTCAAGAGCCGATAAATGCTGACTTACATTGGGTTGCGAAATAAGCAGTTCCTGCGCAGCACCTGTCAGCGTGCCCACCTGATATATCGTTTTAAATGTTCTGTACCATTCCATGTCTACCATGTTGCAAAGTTACTTGTTTTTTATTTTCCTTATCATATTAAGTATAAACTGATTTATAGATATCTATAAATTATGCTATTTTCTTTATAATTAATTCCGATACACCTTTGCATGCAATTTGCGAAACCTCAATTTAAAAGAACAACATTGAGATTTCCATCCAATTCATTATTAATCCATTAAAAATTATTTATTGTCATGCAGCAACATTTAAAAGCTTTGCTTAGTACTATATTCCGAACGTCCATGGTCGGTTATTGCTTATTGGTTTTACAAGGGTGTTCATCCAAAGTAGAAAAAGAAAAAACAGTAACGCCTTTAGTGGCAACCGTTACAGTTGATACCACATCGGTTACAACAGAATTAGAATTTTCGGGTATGCTAGAAGGAATCAGCAATATCGAAATAAGACCTCAGGCAGAAGGATATCTGGAAAAGATATTTGTAGACGAAGGGGCGTATGTACGAAAAGGACAATCGTTATTTCTTATTAACGATACACCTTACAGCGAGAAGTTAAACCAGTCAACAGCATCTTTGCAAACCGCATTGGCTAACAGGGAAAAAGCCAGAATTGAGACCACAAGAATCCAAAAATTGGTTGACGGAAAAGTTGTTTCAGATGTACAGCTTAAAAATGCCCAAGCCGAACTTAGCGCAGCAAATTCAGCTGTACGACAAGCAGAAGCAGCAAAGAAAAGCGCTGCCATAAGCAAAGGGTTTACACTGATAAAAGCTCCTGTAAACGGATATGTCGGAAAACTGCCTTATAGGGTTGGGAGTCTTGTTGGACATAATGAGCCGGAACCATTATCTGTGGTTTCAGATATCAATACCATGTATGCCTATTTTTCAATGAGTGAAGAAGCTTTTCTTCAGTTTAAACAGCAGTATCCGGGAAAAACCATAGAAGAAAAAATTAAAAGAATTCCTTCTGTTCGCTTAATGCTTCCTGATAATTCAGTTTACGGGGAACAGGGCAAGGTCGATATTGTTCAGGGACAGTTTGATAAATCTACGGGTTCTATTACGTTTAGAGCTTCATTTCCTAATGTAGGAGGGCTTTTACGTTCCGGAAATACAGGCAAAATTATCATGTCACAATACAACAAAAATGTAATTCAAATTCCACAGTCGGCTACTTATGAATTGCAGAATAAAGTCATGGCTTATGTGGTCGAAAAAAACAATAAACTGAAAAGTGTATCCTTAAAAATAGGACAAAAAACAGCTTTAAATTATATCATTTCCGAAGGATTAAAACCTGGAGATATATTGGTGTCAAAAGGACTTGAACGCTTGCATGAAGGTATACAGGTAAAAGTTTCAAAATAATAATCTAGCCTTTTAAATTATGTTAAAGAAAATAATCGACAGACCCGTCACGGCTACTGTCATCTCACTTATATTGGTAATTTTAGGCTTTTTGGCTCTGGAAAAATTACCTATGGAAACCTTTCCGGAAATCGCACCACCGTCTGTGGTGGTTACTGCACGTTATCCCGGAGCTAGTGCAGAAGCTGTTGCCCGTTCTGTAGCCACGCCATTAGAGCAGGTAATTAACGGAGTAGAAAATATGATCTACATGACATCGTCTTCTTCAAATGATGGCACATTGACAATTACCGTTTATTTTAAACTGGGAACCAATCCGGATCAGGCTGCTATTAACGTGCAGAACAGAGTTTCGCAGGCCACCAATCAATTGCCTCAGGAAGTAGTAAAAACCGGTATCAATACTTCCAAACAAAACAACAGTATGATCATGATTATTGATCTCGAAAGCACCAATCCTAATTACGATTCGGCTTTCCTGAACAATTACGATCTTATTAATATTGTTCCGGGAATTCAGCGTATTCAGGGAGTTGGAAAAGCGCAGGTATTTGGAAGTAAGGATTACGCCATGCGTGTCTGGCTGAATCCGGGAAAATTGGCGAGTTATCAAATGACTGCACAGGAAGTCATGAAAGCCATTGACCATCAAAATATCGAAGCCGCTCCGGGTAAATTTGGAGAAGGAAGTGCAACGGCTTTTGAATACACGATTAAATACAAAGGAAAACTGAATAAAGAACCGGATTATGAAGATATTGTAATCAGGGCAAATCCGGATGGTTCTGTGCTGCGTTTAAAAGATGTTGCCAAAATAGAATTAGGATCATTAGATCATGTGTATGCATCGGCACAAACACTGGACGGACACCCGGGAATTGGAGTGGCTATTTTTCAGACGCCGGGTTCTAATGCCAATGATATTCAGATTGAAATTCTGAAGTTTATGGAAGAAGCCAAAAAGAGTTTCCCAAAAGGAATTAGCTACAGAACCACTTATAGTACAAAACGCTTTTTGGATGCTTCTATCAATCAGGTAGAACATACTTTGGTTGAAGCTTTTATATTGGTATTTATTGTTGTTTTTATTTTCCTTCAGGATTTTCGTTCTACACTTATTCCAGCCATATCAGTACCAGTGGCGATTATCGGAACCTTCTTTTTTATGGGAGTTTTTGGAATCACCATCAATTTGCTGACGCTTTTTGCGCTCGTTCTGGCCATTGGAGTGGTAGTCGATGATGCGATTGTCGTCGTCGAGGCCGTTCATCATAAATTAGAACATCATTCTAGTGATGCCAAAAAAGCAACAATCAGTGCTATGGGCGAAATTACCGGAGCCATTTTATCTATTACTTTGGTAATGTCGGCGGTATTTCTACCTATCGGTTTAATCGAAGGTCCGGTTGGTGTGTTTTACAGACAGTTTGCTTTTACGCTTGCTATTGCTATTGTAATTTCGGCAATTAATGCTTTAACCTTAAGTCCTGCTTTATGTGCTGTTTTGCTTAAAAACAAGCATGCTGAGTTGTATGAAGATAAACATAAGAAAGGGTTACAAAGATTTTATGAACTCTTTAATATTGGTTTTCATGCTGCTACAAAAAGATATACCACCGCTGTTCTTTTCCTAATTAAAAGAAAATGGCTTGCCTTGAGCGGATTGGTTTTGGTCACCATTTTAACGATAGTATTGGCACGTAACACGCCACAAGCATTTATTCCTACAGAAGACCAAAGCTTTGTAATGACTGCTCTAAGCATGCCTCCGGGAACCTCTTTGGAACGTACCAAAACTGTTACAACACAGGCAAGTAAAAAGCTAAGTAAATTTGAAGGCGTATATTTTAATGCGATGGTGAACGGTAGTAATTTATTGGCCAACACTGTTTCACCATCCTATGCCGCTTCGTATACCATTTTAAAACAGCCCGAAGAACGAGGAAAAGTTAAGGACATCAATAAAATTATGGATTCTATTAAAACCGTATTTGATGGTTTGCCAGAAGGATCTTCGTTTACGTATTCGATGCCAACTGTTCCGGGATTTGGAAATGTAGATGCTTTAGATGTTGTGCTTAAAGACAATGCGGGAGGTTCGATTGATAAACTGGCTCAGGTAAATGATGAGTTCATAAAATCGCTGAAAGAGAGAAAAGAAATTGCGGCGGCTTTTACGTCTTTTAATGCAAAATTCCCTCAATACATGCTCGATGTTGATGCGGTTAAAGCGAAACAATTAGGACTTGATGTCAGTACAATTTTAGAAACCATGCAGGCCTATTTTGGAAGTATTTATTCTTCTGATTTTAATCGATTTGGGAAATATTATCGTGTCGTAGTACAAGCCGAAGCGCCTTTTAGAGTAGATGAAAATGCATTAAATGAAGTATATGCTAAAAATGATCAGGGCAAAATGGTACCGCTTAAATCTGTTGTGCAATTAAAACGTGTTTTTGGTCCCGAAGTCGTTACGCATTTGAACCAGTCAACTTCTATCAATTTGAATGTTCAGGCTAAAAAAGGCTATTCGACTGGAGATGCTATGAAAGCAATAAATGAGGTTGCCGAGACGCTCCCGTTAGGTTATTCGCATGAATATACCGGAATGGCAAGAGAAGAGCAGCAGGCCGGAAACCAAACCATTTTTATATTCGGAATCTGTATCTTGTTTGTGTATTTCTTATTATCAGCTCAATACGAAAGTTATCTTTTACCGCTGGCTGTAATTTTTTCTTTGCCAACCGGAATATTTGGTGTCTTTGTTTTTATCAATTTAATAGGCGTTACCAATAATATTTATGTACAGATTGGGATGATTATGCTTATTGGTCTTTTGGCCAAGAATGCCATTCTTATCGTTGAGTTTGCGGTACAAATGAGACATAAAGGAAAATCTTTGGTAGAATCTGCAGTTCAGGCTTCGGCATTACGATTGCGACCAATCTTAATGACTTCTTTTGCTTTTATTGCAGGATTACTGCCTTTGCTTTTTGCAGGTGGCGCTACAGAGCAGGGAAACCGTTCTATTGCATCAGGAACGATAGGGGGAATGTTCTTTGGTGTGGTACTGGGAATTTTTATAATACCGGTTTTATTTATCGTATTCCAATCTTTACACGAACGTTTTTTTGGTTTAAAAATTACGCCTGCAACCGATCAACATTTAATTCAATCCAATCATTAAAATGACTAAAATACTATATTATATACTTATTCTGGCCGTGTTTTCTGGCTGTCAGATCGGTAAAGATTATGTGCGCCCAACCCTTACAATACCACAGGAATTTCGAGGGAATAATGCACTGCAGCATAGTAAGGACAGTACTTTACTGCCATGGAAAAGCTTTTTTACAGATCCTGCTTTGCAAAATATTATAGATAATGTTTTACAGCGCAACTATGATATGAAAATGGCGCTGAATACAATTCAGATTAATGAAGAATATCAGAAAGAATCAAAAGCAGCCTGGCTACCATCAGTTTCTACAGGAATTGGAACTTCAAGAAATTACTATTCTGATAATAGTCTAAACGGTATTAACGGTTTTAATTTAAGCAATACCATCGGAACAAAAAGGGTAGAAGATTATACATTAAATTCAGGTTTAAGCTGGGAAATTGATATCTGGGGAAAAGTAAAAAATCAGAAAAAAGCGGTGCTGAACGAATGGCTGCAAAGTCTTGAAAGCAGAAAAGTTTTGCAGACCAGATTGATTGCATCGGCTGCTTCGTCATATTATACATTATTAATGCTCGACGAACAACTGGTAATAACTCGTAAAAATTTAGCTTTAAGCGATAATACAGTTAAACTAATCAGGGTTCAGTTTGAAAACGGCGAAGCGACTGCATTGGCCCTGCAGCAAGCCGAAGTTCAGTACAAATCGACACAAGCTATTATTCCTGATTTAGAACAAGAAAAATTCATTCAGGAAAATGCTTTAAATGTCTTAATGGGTAATCAGCCTGATCCAATTGTACTATCAGAAAGTAAAGCCAATTTTACAGCCCCGCAACAATTAACTTCTGGAGTTCCGGCCTCATTGATGTCGAATCGTCCGGATGTGCGCCAGAAAGAATTTGAACTGCGAGCCGCTTCGGCGCGAATAGGTGTAGCTCAGGCGGGTTTATATCCAGCTTTGAATATAACAGCTTCGGGTGGTCTCAATTCTTTTCAATCCTCAAATTGGTTAAACATTCCAGGTTCGCTATTTGGAACTTTAGCAGGTGGACTTACCGAGCCTATTTTTAATAAACGAAAACTAAAAACGGCTTTTAATGTGAGTAAAATTACCTACGAACAAAAGAGTGAGGAATTTAGAAAAACAGTTTTGCAAGCTACAAAAGAAGTTTCGGATGCGATGGTTAAAGTCGAAAAACTGAAAGAGAAAATTACAATTACTGCATCAAAGAATGAATTACTGCAAACGGCGATAAACAATGCCGGTCTCTTGTTTACAAATGGACAGGCCAATTATTTAGAAGTAATTCTGGTAGAACAAAATCTAATAGAAAATGAACTGAATTTATCCAGTTTAAAAAGGCAGGAAGCTTTGGCTTATATAGAGTTTTACAGAGCTTTGGGAGGAGGGCAGTAGTTGGTTTTTCAAAACTCACGCCAAGTGTGTGAGTTTTGTTTCATCATCGATAAAAAGTTTTTTGTTACTTTCGTAAGGATTAAAGCAGGTAGTTCTAAAAGAATTTGCAGTTTATGGAGAACCATTATTTACAATTAAGAAAACATATAGAAGAAATAAGTCCATTAACTGATGAAGAATGGGAAACCGTCGCAGCTTGTTTTACTTATAAGAAATTAAGAAAGCATCAGTTTTTAGTGCAAAAAGATGAACTTGTTCCTTCTGAATACTGGATTATTAGCGGCTTATTGAAAACATATGCTATTGATAATGAAGGTAAGGAACATATTCTGCAGTTTGCAATGGAACAATACTGGACAAGCGATTTTCATGCTTTTCAGAATCAGGTTCCGGCAACTTTATTTATTGATTGTATTGAGGATTCAGAATTTTTTTGCCTTCGGTTAGAAAACAGGGAAAAGCTGTGTAGTGAAATTCCAAAAATGACTAATTTCTTCAGAATTAAATCGCATTATGGTTATATCGCCCTGCAGCAACGCATCATGTCTTTACTGACGCAAACAGCCGAAGAACGTTATAATAATCTCATCAAAAAACTTCCTTTACTAATTCAGCGTGTTCCTAAAAAGCTTTTGGCTTCTTATTTAGGTGTTACCCGCGAAACTCTCAGCCGCTTTAAGGGGTAAAAAGTGTGATCTACATCACTTCAAATGTGTGATGTTCATCCTCGCATATCTTGTGTCATCGTTAGAACTTTGTACTGTTAATTTTAAACAATGCAATTATGAAAACGATCCACTATTTTATGCAGGCAGTTACCGCTTTTTTAGATGGTGCAAATTATGAACAAAATAAATTAGAAAGAATGCCAATAGTTCTGGAAGTAATTCCGGGAAACATTCCTCATATATAGCTTGTATTGAGATTCATAACCCAGCCTGATTAAAGACTAACATTCTCCTGGGTAAAACTTTTACCACATAGGGCGCATTAAGATTAATTAAATTGGTTGTTGGATAGGAGGATGTCCTTCGGGACATTCTCTTATTTCTCTTCATCTTTTTTAAACATTTCCCCTTCTAAAATCATTTATAATTTTATTTGAAACAACAATATGAAAACAACTGAAACAGCAGTTATAGAACAAACTGCTACTAAACGAAAAAGACTGCCTGCCGCGCTATGGGCATTAACAATAAGCGCATTTGGAATTGGTACCACAGAGTTTGTTATTGTGGGTTTATTGCCAACAGTTGCCACAGATTTAAATATTAGTATTCCATCAGCAGGATTGCTGGTGAGTTTATATGCAATTGGTGTTGCCATTGGAGCACCAATACTGACAGCCATAACAGGAAGTATTCCAAGAAAAAAATTACTGATCTGGTTAATGATTGTATTCATTATAGGGAATGGTCTTGCTTCAATAGCACCTGGTTTTTATACCTTGGTTATGGCAAGAATCATTACAGGATTGGCTCATGGGGTTTTCTTTTCGATAGGTTCTACCATTGCCGCTTCATTAGTATCTCCTGATAAAAGAGCATCAGCAATTTCTATTATGTTTACAGGTTTAACGGTTGCTATTGTTACCGGTGTACCTTTCGGAACTTTTATTGGTCAGGAATTTGGATGGCGTGCTACTTTTATTGGAGTTGCTGTTTTAGGGCTGATCGGTTTGATTTCAGGTTGGATTTTACTGCCAAATAAAATCGAAAATGAAAAAACAATCGCCATAAAAGACCAGTTTAAAGTAATAGCAAACGGTCGATTGCTGTTAGCTTTTTTAATGACTACGCTAGGGTACGGAGGAACTTTTGTTGCCTTTACTTATTTGTCTCCAATACTTCAAAAAATCATGGGACTTTCTGAATCAATGGTGAATGTAGTTCTTGTCTTGTACGGAATAGCAATCGCTTTCGGGAATCTTATAGGAGGGAAAGCTGCAAATAAAAATCCGTTGAAAGCATTATTTTGGATGTTTGTTTTACAGGCGATTGCATTATTGGTTTTTACATTCACTGTAAGTGATTCTCTTTTTGGAATTATTACTTTGTTTATCATGGGGGCCTTATCATTTTCAAATGTTCCGGGATTACAATTGTACGTGGTTCAATTGGCAGAACGTTACCTTCCCGGAACCGAAGACGTGGCATCTGCATTTAATATCGCCGCTTTTAATGTGGGAATTGCCATTGGTGCCTATGTAGGCGGATTAGTAGTAGAATCTACTTTAGGACTTGAATCTACTCCTTGGGTTGGTGCTTTGTTTGTAGTACTTGCCATAGGTGCAACCTTACTGAGCTCAAAAATATCAAGTAAAAAAGAAAGCAAATAATTAAAATAACTACGTAATCTGTTAACCGTTAATTTAATTTTAAAATGAAAACAATTTGTAAAATACATATACCCGGCCGAATGACTCTTGGACTCGAATTTCCATTAGATAACGACTGGTCTCTTGAAGGAGAGAAAAAAAGAAAAAAACAAGGACGTCCTTTTGGGATTCCTGATATTAGCAAACACACAGAACTTATTAAATTGGCCGATAAACTTGGGTTTGCTGCTTTATGGATGCGGGAAGTTCCGGTATATGATCCGGGTTTCGGAGATGGCGCTCAAATTTTTGACACCTTATCGTATCTGGGTTATGTTGCTGCCATTACTGATTCTATTGCCATTGGGACTGCCGCGGTTGTACTGCCTTTACATGATCCGCTGCAATTGGCAAAAGCAATTTCAACTATCGAAAATTTATCTCAAAGTCGTTATCTTTTTGGTGTTGGTTTAGGCGACCGTCCTGTAGAATTTCCTTTATTTGGATTTGATTTTGAAACCAGAGCCGAAAGGTTTGTTTTAAACCATGAGATAATCAAAGAAGCCTGGAAAGAGCAAAGCGAGCTGAATCAATATTATGAAGGTTTATCTAATGAAATTCAGGTTTATCCGAAACCTAAAAATGAGATTCCGTGGATTTTAGCCGGAAGGGCAAAACAAAGCATGGACTGGATCGCTCAAAACATGCAAGGCTGGTTCAATTACCCAAGAAATGTTGCAGATACAGAAGTTTTGGTAAGAGAATGGAAAAATGCACTTTATGATAACAATCAGGCATCAAAACCTTATATATCAGCTTTCCATTTGAATCTTTTGAAAAATCCTGACGCTCCTTTTACACCGCATCGTTTTGGAGGCGCTGTTGGTATTAATGGATTAACGAAGTTACTGCGTTTATATGAATTGGCAGGAGTAAATCACATGGCGCTTCATTTAAGAAAATCAGAAGTTCCGGTTGAAGAAGCTTTAAAATTGATTGGGCAAGAAGTTCTGCCACATTTTTATCCCTTGAATTTACAAAATTCAATCGCATAAAGTACTCTTTGTGGAGTTAATGGTTAATGACTTTTTCACTTTGCAGATCTTTCAAGCCTCGTTCTTCGAAGTGTTCTCATGAAAAGCTGCGCAAAAGTCTCTGAACTGCCCCCAAATAGTGTCTAACTTTTTGAGGGTAGTTCAATCTGACTTTGTGCCTTTTTGTTCCGTTACTCTCTATAAAAATACTCTAACTGACGTTTGTAATAATTACACCCAAAGGGTTCAATTAAACTTTTTTAATTAGTCTGTGATTAATTTGAATTTTACGGGTTGAAAAAAGATATTTGAATTTTTCTCAAAATAAATTCCATTTTCTTTTTTATCTAATTTTACTTTGTAATTATGAATTATGGTAGTTTGTGCAATCATATTTACCTGGTAAGTATCTCCAATTTTATTTGCTTTGGATATATCCTGAACAATACCATTAATCACAACCGATTTAGGAACAACAGCAGTGTCATTTAATTTAAAACTAACTATATATCCTTTTTCATTATTATTGTTATAACTTTTATACGTTTGATTTTTAATATCTAAAAGTTGCCCGGAACAGGAAAAAAGAAAAAAAAGTCCAAAATAAAATAATAAAAAGAAGGTTTTAGGAATACTATTTTTCATACTTTTAGCGTTTTACAAGCACAAATCTAACTTAAATTAAACGATTGAAAAAATAATGAAATTAAAATATATTGCTAAGACATTACTTGTAGGATTAGTTTTTACAGCTTGCAGCAAGGATTCTGATTCTGACACTAAAGAAGCCGCAACAACCAAGCCAGACGAGATTAACAATTTTGTTTGGAAAGCTATGAATTCTTGGTACTACTGGCAGCCTAACGTCGCCAATTTGTCCGACAGCAAAATCACTTCTACCGAAGGATATAACAATTTAATCAACGGAAAAACTCCCGATGCGCTTTTTTATTCACTCCTATATCAAAGAGGAACTGTCGATAGATTTTCTTGGATTGAAAACAGTAATGAGATAGTGCGTGTTTCAAAAATTGCAGAAGTCGAAAAAAAAGGTGGTTTTAATTACGCAATCTACCCTAAAGATGCATCCAATACAAATATGGTAGCCTTAATTAACTACATCGTACCTAATTCATCAGCAGCTTTGGCAGGATTGAAAAGAGGCGACGTTATTACAAAAATAAATGGAAGCCAGCTTACTTCAAGTAATTATGACCAACTAGAAAATACACAATTCACAATTACTTTGGCAGCAAGCGTGCAATTTTCAAACAGTAGTTTAGTAACCACAGATAAAACAGGAACTGTGACTGTATCAAAAACCGAAATTGATGAAAATCCAGTTGCTTATTACGAAAAGAAAGTATATGGAGCGAAGAATATTGGTTATCTGGTTTTTAATGCTTTCAAATCCGATTATAATGATGAACTCAATTTAGCTTTCTCTAAAATGAAATCGGATGGAATTAACGAATTGGTTTTAGATTTAAGATACAATGGAGGCGGTTCATTAGAAACGGCAGTAGCTCTGGCTCAAATGATTAATGGCGGTTTTACCAATAAACCATATATTTATTTAGACTTCAATAATAAACACAATAATGAAGACGGCTATGAAAATCTTTCCGAAAAAGTAAATATTTTTAATTTGGTTGGTAACGAACCAACTTTTCAGAGACAAGAAAGTATAAACAGCCTTGCTTTGACAAAAATATATGTGCTGGCAAGTTTTCAAACCGCTTCTGCCAGCGAGCTCACGATACAGTGTCTAAAAAAATACATTAACGTAATCACAATAGGAGAAGAAACCGTTGGCAAATTTGTTGGCTCAAACACATTATACGATTCTCCTGCTAATGATTATACGTCCTATGTCAATCGAAGCACTAAGCACAAATGGCAATTGCAACCCATTACTTTTTCATATTACAATAAAGACAAAGATGCAAATCCAGCCAAAATTATACCTGATTATCAAATCAATCCTTATAGTACTTTCTTAAATCTGGTTGAATTTGGAAACGTAAAAGATCCTTATTTGAATAAAGCTCTCGAATTAATTACGGGCCAAGCTATGCGAACTACAGCAAAAACCGCCAACCCTTCTTTTCCATCAAAAATTGACAATCTTGCGGCATTCAACCCTACAAATACTGCCAAAGGTTTATATATAGAGGATTTAGAAAGGTTGAAAAAACAATAAAAAGCAACGAAACTAAATTTAGAAATTAATTTGTTTAAAATGGCGCAAAGTCAGAGACGTTTGCGCAGCGTAAAGAAGAACACTTCGGAGAGCGGGGGACTCAACAAATAAAAAGCCGTTTAATGATTCATAAAATAAAAATCCTACTTTTGAAAGTAAATAAATATTGATATTTATCAGACATATCGACCAAATTTCTAGTAGATAACTTGTATATTGTCAGATATATATACAAGTGATCGATAAGTTTGCCACGTGACAAATTAATAAATTTAAAAAGATAGAAATAAGTATTTTAACAAAAGTTAAAAGAACACAAGCCTTTAATGAAAAAAACACACGCTATTCTTACTATAATAATTGGATCATTAATGTTTACTTCATTATTATATTTTTTAATAGAAGTTGTTTTAAGAAGAAATATTGGGCCAGACTGGGAAACTATTGAAAATATTACTGTAGGGAAGGTTAGTAAAATAAGCTATAATAGAGGTGCTGGGGCATGGTTCACTTATAAGTATAAAGGTAAAATATATGAAGAATTTGATGGTTATGAAATATCAGGGCTCATTATTGGGGAAAAGTATTTAATAAAACATTGTCCAGAATGTTCGGGAGCACTTTTTAGTAAAATTAAATCTATTAAACATATGCCTGTGTTTACTAATGATGAAAGTTATTTTGAAATATTAGGTACGGTTACTAATATATACGAAGTAAATTTGGGAGGTACAGATACAGGGACAAATATTGAGTTTACTTACACTGTAGCTAACCAAACATATAGACGATCACAAAGACTTGAACATAATTATAATGATAAATATATCGGTTTGAAAATTGGTAAAAAATATATAGTTAAAGTTTGGAACGAAAATTATAAAAGAGCTATATTGAATTTAGATAAAAATGTGCATTAATAAATAATGGAACGAGAAATATTCGGTTTATATTGCATAAATCCAATTTAGTTTTTTTTATAAGAAATTCAAAATTATTCGTTCTCCGAAGCGTTCTCATGAAAAGCTGGCAAATGTCTCTAGACTGCACCCAAAAGTTTAGACGAATTTATAATTAAATTTGATAATAATGGGCTCGACATTGTATCGGGCTCATTTTTTTTGCATTTAAGAGAAGTATTCTAAGAAAGTTATTTTTAAAGTCAGAGACTTTACGAAGTCTCTGTTTTTCATTGGCTTTAATATTTAGTTTGGATTTCCCGTCGGTGATCAAGGGAAAATTGAGCAAGAAACGGATTTTTAATAAGTGGAATAGCAAATAAATTTGTTTTGATTTAAAATATGAAAAATATGAAAAAATTCAAAGTTGTTCCCTTGTCTAAAGAGTTTATAAGTCAAATTCGGAAAACAAATATTGATAATTTTGGTAATCAAGTTTACGAGCAATTAGCAACTGGAAAAGGACCATGTCGAATTTCGTTGAAACCATTTAATGTTGGTCAGGATATTCGTTTGGTTTTTGCTTATAGTCCGTTTTCAGAAACCAATGCTTTTAATCAATCCGGACCTATATTTATTCACAAAAACGAAGTGGAGCAATATTCGGATATTTACAATTTCCCCAAAGAATTAAAAGCAGATAAAGAAAATTTCCCGTTATCCCTAATCGGCTATAGCAAAGAACAAAAAATGATTTTTACTAAACTAGTTGGCGATAATGATATCGATTTACTAATTGCTGAAATTTTTGAAACAAAAAGTGATGTTCAATATCTTCACGTAAGAAATTCAGAAGCTTGTTGTTTTATTTGTAAAATCGAAAGGGTGCTCCCCGAAGAGTTCTTATGAAAAGCTCTGCGAATGATTCCTGACTTCGCACTTATAATACTTCCAAAACAAAAAAAAAGAAACTCGAAAGTCTCATTTTAGAATTAATATATTAATAAAAAATCATCTATTAATCAATTTTTCAAGCCTCACCATCATTTCATCTTTCTCTTTCAACATACGCTCGTATAACGCAATCTTTTCTTCATGAAGTTGGATCAATTTTTCGATCGGATTAACATTAAATGTTGCGCTATGACCTGTACTTAAGAAAGCTCCGTTATCAAATGTATTAGAAATAATATTTATCGCTTGCTCTTCATCAAAATTCTGAAAAGCTTCAACAGGAATTTTCAATACAGCTGAGATTTGTTTCAGCAGGTTGTCTTCAATTACATCTTTCTGCTCCAGCATAGAAATTTTCTTTTGGTTCCAGTCTGCGCCCAAATCATAAGCTAATGCTTCCTGTTTGATGTTAAGCATTTCTCTGAAACGTTTTACGTTTCTTCCCTGATGTATTTTCTGTTCCATAATGAATATCAATTTTCCAAAGACTCAAAGATAAAGCCATTTGGATTAAAAATAGTGAATTTCAAAGATAAAAAAAATCCCACTTCGTAAGAAATGGGATTTTTTGTGACCTCGACTGGATTCAAACCAGTAACCTCTTGAGCCGTAATCAAGTGCGCTATTCAGTTGCGCCACGAGGCCTTTTTTATTTTTCAATAAGCTATTTTTTAGTAGCTTTGTTGATTGCTGTTTGCGGGTGCAAAGATAGACATAAATGCGAGATATACAAGTATAAAATAACATAAAAATTAAAAAAAATGCAGATCGAAAATTATATACGTGATATTCAGGGATTTCCAAAAAAAGAAATTTTATTCAAAGACATCACTCCGTTGTTAAATGACCCCATTGCAAGGAAAAAGGCGGTTTCTGTTCTGGTAGAATCATTAAAAGGGCAAAAAATAGATAAAGTAGTAGGTGCTGAAAGTCGGGGCTTTTTCTTTGGGATTTTACTGGCGCAGGAACTGGATGCAGGGTTTGTTCCCGTAAGAAAGCCAAATAAGCTGCCGTACGACACGATTTCAGCTTCCTACGAACTCGAGTATGGTACCGATAGTTTAGAGATACATACAGACGCCATAAACAAAGGAGACAAGGTTTTGATTCACGACGATGTTTTAGCAACAGGAGGAACTGCAAAAGCTGTTTGTGAATTGGTAGAACAACTAGGAGGGGAGATTGTACAATGCAACTTCCTAATGGAACTAAGTTTTCTGAATGGAAGAGAAAAAATCAGCAAACATCCCATTTTTGCTGCTATCACCTATTGATTTGCTTCTAGAATGAAGATTAAAGAATAAAGATTTTTGATTTTGTTTTACTGAACGGGGGTGAAGTTGTTGATTTTATCTAGTCTGAGATCTGAATTCAAAAATCGTTAATCTTCATTCAAAAATCTTAAGGGTTAAAATCTAAATACAGGTAAAAAAAATCCCAATTCTAAAATAAATTCAGAATTGGGATTTGGAATCTTAAAAATTGTATTTTTTAAAAACTTATCTTAAAGTTGCTCCAAGTTCAGTTTCGAAAGTTTGCTGTAATTTCGACATGATTTTGTCGATTTGAACGTCTGTAAGCGTTTTTGTATTGTCCTGAATGGTAAAACTCAAAGCATATGATTTTTTGCCTTCCGGAAGCTTACTGCCTTCATAAACATCAAATAAGTTGATGTCTTTTAAAAGAGATTTCTCCGTTTGTTTGGCAAGGTTAAAAATACTTTCGTACGTTGTACTTTTGTCAATCAATAACGCTAAATCTCTGCGAACTTCAGGATATTTTGGAATTTCGGTATACTTAATTTTTCCGGTAATGATTTTTAAAATCAAATCCCAGTTGAAATCAGCAAAGTAAACATCCTGTTTGATTCCGAAATGTTTCAATATTGACTTTTTAACGACTCCTGTTTCAACTAAAGTTTCGTTATTGTAACAAATTGCCGTTCCTTCCGAGAAAACATCAGATTGTACCGGTGCATTTGTGATTTTATCAATTCCCAAACGCGACAATACTCCTTTTACATATCCTTTTAATAAAAAGAAATCGGTTGTTTTTTGAGGATTTGTCCAGGTTTCTTTGTTTCTGTTTCCAGAAATCAACAAAGTAAGGTGTTTGTGCTCCTCGTATCCGTTAAGGTATTTATGATACGATTTTCCGAATTCAAATAATTTTAAATCCGAGTTCTTTCTGTTGATGTTGTATGAAATAGCCTCTAAACCTGAAAACAATAAAGATTGACGCATAGTCGACAAATCACTGCTTAAAGGGTTAAGTATGGTGACATTGTGCTCTTCTTTTAAAACAGTCGATAATTTTGCATAAGCGGCTGTAGTTAAAGAGTTGGCCATCATCTCGTGAAAACCTTGTGAGTTCAGTTGAGACGCAATTACATTTTGAACTTTATAATCTTCTGTTCTTGGAGCGTTAGATACCGTTGCATTGAATTTTTTAGAAAAATTAATGTTGTTGTATCCGTAAACTCTCAAAATTTCCTCGATTACATCAATTTCACGCTGTACGTCTACACGATAAGCAGGAATAGTTAACCCTAGACCTGAATCTGAAACGCTATTTACTTTTATGTCTAAAGAAACCAGAATTTTTTTGATCGTATCTTTTGGAATCTCCTGTCCGATAATTTTTGAAACGTGGCTGAAATTTAATAAAACCGAAAAATCTTCTACTTTTTTAGGATAAACTTCTATAACATCAGAAGTGATTTTTCCACCCGCTACTTCCTGAATCAAAAGCGCAGCACGTTTTAAAGCATATTCAGTAATTGTTGGATCAATACCTCTTTCAAATCTAAAAGAAGCATCTGTGTTTAGTCCGTGTCTTTTAGCGGTTTTACGCACGCTTACGGCATCAAAATAAGCACTTTCTAAGAATATAGCGGTTGTTCCTTCTGTTACTCCTGATTTTTTACCTCCAAAAACTCCTGCGATACAAAGTGGTCCTTTTTCATCACAGATCATCAAATCTTCTTTGTGCAAAGTTCTTTCAACATCGTCTAAAGTCACAAACTTAGTTCCTTCAGGAAGCGTTTTTACAATTACCTTTCCGTTGATTTTTGCAGCATCAAACGCATGCAAAGGTTGTCCTAATTCGTGTAAAACATAATTAGTAACATCGACAATATTATTTTTTGGAGTCAGTCCGATAGCTTTCAGACGATCTTGCAGCCATGCCGGGGATTCTTTAACAGAAATTCCTGAAATAGTTACTCCGCAGTATCTAGGTGCTAAAAGAGGTTCTTCAACATTAACATCAATTTTTAAAGTACGCATGTCTACTCTGAAGTTACTCACAGAAGGGGTAATCAACTCGATATTTACACCGCGTTGCAGCATTCCTGCTCTTAAATCACGGGCAGTACCCAGGTGACTCATAGCATCTGCACGGTTTGGAGTTAAACCTATTTCGAAAACTTCATCATTGACAACCTTAAAAACTTCTGAAGCTGGAGTTCCGGGAACCGATCCTTCTTCCAAAACCATAATTCCGTCATGACTTGTTCCTAAACCTAATTCGTCTTCAGCGCAAATCATTCCGTGGCTTTCCATTCCGCGGATTTTTCCTTTTTTAATGGTAAACTCAGCACCATCTTTATCGTATAAAACAGTTCCTATCGTAGCAACAGGTACTTTTTGTCCCGCCGCAACGTTAGCAGCACCACAAACAATTTGTATAGGCGCTTCTAAACCAATATTTACAGTTGTAACTTTTAATCTGTCGGCATCAGGATGTTTTTCGCAAGTCAACACATGTCCAACAACAACACCTTGTAAACCGCCTTTAATCGATTGGTATTTTTCGACAACTTCTACTTCAAGCCCTAAATCTGTTAGTAATTCCGAGGTTTGATCAGATGGCCAGTCTGTTTTTATAAATTGTTTTAACCAATTGTAAGATATTTTCATGTTGACTTTTTTATTCTTGTATGAGGTTACAAATATAAGGATTGCACATTGTAGTAAGAAACAATTTATTTGCTTTTTTCAGACTGTTTTTTCTGACTGATAGTTTAGATTGCAAAATCTTCTTTTTAACACATAGAAACATAGATTCGTATTTTTTAAGTAGGGTATAGAAGAGAAATGGATTTCTTTCACATAGTGTTATGCGTTTTATTTTAAGCGAAACAACTTTTTAAGCGTTTAGAATTATGCCTCTATGTGTTAGAAACAGATTCCGATGTTTGCGCACTAAAATTTTTAACACATAGAAACATAGATTTGCATTATTTCAATAAGGGGATAGAACAGAAATGGATTTCTTTTACATAGTGATATGCGTTTTATTTTAAGTGAAACGACTTTTTCAGCATTAAGAACTGTGTCTCTATGTGTTGAATGTTTATGTATTAAGTGATTATGCTGGTTATCTAATGATTGTGGTAGCTTTTCCTAAGCACTCAATATTTAATCAAATCAGATAAGTTCCTCAATGTGTTTTTTGATGTTTTCTGAGATCTTTTTTGTTGGCAGATCATTTTCATCATCTCCAAACGGATCTTCGATTTCTTCCGCAATAAGTTCCAAACTTGCCAGTACATAGAAAATGAAAACGACAACCGGTGCCACATAATATCCCAGACTTACAGAATAGCCAAAGGGTAATGTCATGGTGTAAAAGAAGATGAACTTTTTAATAAAAGCACTATAGGAGTAGGGAATAGGTGTGTTTTTAATTCTCTCGCAGGCACCACAGATGTCTGTGAAAGATTGTAGCTCTTCGTTTAAGATAATGAGTTGATCTCCACTAATTTTTTTAGCTTCATAAAGATCGTTGATTTTTTGAAACATCAGTTTTTTAACCTGATTCGGTTTGTGCTTATGGTGATCAATTTCCAGATCGACATCTTCAAAAAGCTGTTTACCGGTATCAGAATCGTGCAGGTGTTTGTGCAAAATGGAGGCGTAGGCAGGAATAAATTTTCTGAAGAATTTCCTATCGTTATCTTCTTTCAGCATTGCCGAAAGTTTGATGGCCAGGTTTCGGCTGTTATTGACAAGACCTCCCCAAAGTTTTCGGCCTTCCCACCAACGATCGTAAGCAGTGTTGGTTCTGAAAACCAATAATAAGGATATTACAAAACCCAACATCCCGTGCATGATCGGGATGTTATGGATGTAATCGTTTTTACCAATTTTAAAATACGAGACTTCAAGATACCCTACTATCGAGGAGTAAATTCCGATAGCGATCATGATTGGAAGCAGTTTTCTAACGGTATCCGATTTATGAAAATGAAAGATAAAAGTGAACCAATCTTTGGTGTTGTATGAAATCATTTGAACTTGTTTTAAAACAAATTTACTTTAAAAATTAATATTTCCGGCTAATTCTTTTAAGGCAATTTCAGATAATTTCGCCTGAAATTGTGCATTGCTGTAGCGTACCTTGGCATTCACATAGTTCAACTGAGCCGTTCTGAAATCAAGAGTGGTAATGGTTCCGATTCTGAATTTATCTAAAGTAATATCTAAATTCTGCTTTGCAATGGTTACGTTATCTTCTTCCAGTCCAATCAACTCTAGGTTGGTTAAATACGTTTGAAAAGCAGTGCTTAATTGTGTGTTTAAAATCATGTTTTGCTGTTCTATGGCAATCTGTGAATTTTCGATCTGTAGTTTGGCTACTTTCTCATTTCGATGCTGATTAAGACCATCAAAGACATTTAAAGTAGCGTTAAAACCATAATTAAAACCTTTGGAAGAAGCCTGACTTGTAAATCCAAGACTGGACTGACTTTCGTTAAAGTTGTAACCTGAAGTTAGGTTTACTACCGGATAACGATCTGCTTTGACCTGTTTTAACTGAAGTTCGGCGATACGTTTGTTGATAATTTGTGCTTCTAAAGCAGGATTTTGTTTTTGTGCCAACTCTATTAAATCAACCAAAACGAGCTTATTATCTACAGAAACTACATTTGTTACGGTAAAGTTTATTTTAGCATCACGGGCTAAATATTGATTCAGTAAAATTTTAGCGTTGGCATAAGATTCTTTTTGTCTCAATAAGGCAACCTGATCTGAATTTAAATCCACCTGAGCGTTTAAAACTTCCAATTTGGATGCTTTTCCAATACTAAAGCGATTTTGCGCCAGAGTTAGTCTTTGCTTCGAAATTACAATTGTAGTATCCAATGCCGATAATTGCTGTTGTTGCTGTACCAAATCAAAGTAAGCCGTATTTACCTGACCAATTTTTACAAGTACGGTTCTTTTTAACTCAGAATCACCTAGTTTTTGCAATTCTTTAAGCTGGTCCAGTCGGGCGAACATTTTCATTCCGTCAAAAACTGTCCAACCCAGACTTACTCCGTAAGCCAAACTATTGTTTTTTGCATTTCTTAAGGATGTAGAAGTTCCGTCCTGACGTGTTTGTGACGAGTTTGTAACACTATTGTTGTCTGTTACCGAAGCGGTAGCAGTTGGCAACATTCCTGCATTTCCAACAGTGACATTGGTTTCGCTTATTTTAGAGTTGTTTTTGGCAATTTTAATTTCGAAATTATTCTCTAATGCGATCTTCATGGCGTCTTCGATAGTTAAGACTTCCTGCGCGCTGATTTTTGTTGTACAAAACAAAAATAAAATGAGACTTGTTACTATTATTTTAGCTTTCATGTGATGAAGGATTGCTGCGGGTGATTCTTTAAGAAGAAAGCCGCAGCTTCTATATTATTTCAAAATTTTTATCAATTATTTAGTATCTCTTTCATATTCTTCAATATGATCAAATTCAGGATAATGCTTTCTGGCTTTGGACCACATTAAATAGATAGCAGGAATTACAAATAATGTCAGAGCCAATGAGAAAATAGTTCCTCCAACAATTACAACTCCCATACCAATTCTACTGGTTGAAGCAGCTCCAAGCGACATTGCAATTGGCAAAGCACCTAAAGCAATAGCCAAACTCGTCATCAAAATAGGACGCAAACGTGCTTCTGAGGCTTCTAAAATAGCTTCTAATTTGGGTTTTCCCTGTTCGCGCAGCTGATTCGCAAATTCGACAATCAGAATACCGTTTTTGGTTACAAGCCCAATAAGCATTACGGTTCCGATCTGGCTAAAAATATTCCAGGTCTGATTGAAAAGCCATAGTGAGAATAGAGCTCCCGCAACCGCCATAGGTACTGTTAGAATAATGATAAGCGGATCTATAAAGCTTTCAAACTGTGCAGCAAGAATTAAAAAGATCAATAATAAAGCCAGTCCAAAAGCAAAAGAAGTGTTGGAGCTACTTTCAACAAAATCTCTCGATTCTCCACTTAAATCGGTGGTAAAAGTATCGTTCAACACTTTTGCTTTGATTCTGTCCATTTCCTGAATACCGTCGCTGATACTTTTTCCCGGTGCCAGACCTGCAGAAACAGTCGCAGACATGTAACGGTTGTTGTGGTACAATTGTGGAGGATTACTTTGTTCTTCAATTTTAACCACGTTATCCATCTGAATCAATTCTCCGCTTTTGTTTTTCACAAACATCGAAGTTAAATCCAGAGGTTTTGAACGGTCTTTTTGATCAAATTGACCAATTACCTGATATTGTTTTCCGTTTTTAATAAAATAACCAAAACGCTGTCCGCTTAAAGAAAGCTGTAACGTCTGAGCGATATCAATAATTGAAATGCCAAGACTCTCCGCTTTTTCACGGTCAATACTAACGTTGATTTCTGGTTTATTAAATTTTAAATTAACATCAGTAACGGAGAACACGTCACTTTTGCCTACTTCTTCCATAAAAACGGGAATTTTTTCTCTCAGTTTTTCAAAATTAGGAGCCTGAATGATATATTGAATCGGCAAACCACCACGTCGGTTTACAGCAATTGTAGGCTGCTGGATCACGGATGTTTTTGCATCAGGATATCGTTTGGTCATTTTGGTCAATTGATCGGCGATATCTTTCTGAGATCTTTTTCTCTGATCAGGTTCTACCAATGAAAGTCGAATAAAACCTGAGTTGGTAGCCGAAGCACCAAAACCAGGTGCAGTAATCACTAGACTCACTTTTTTCTCCGGAATGGAATCGTCTACCAGTCTTGAAATTTCCTGCATAAAACGATCTGTGTATTCGTAGGTCGAACCCTCAGGAGTTGTCATACGCATGGTAACAGAGCTACGGTCGTCATACGGAGCAGTTTCTTTTGGCAAAATGGTAAAGAATAGATAAATCAATCCAAAACACGCGATCAGAATTGGGAAACTAAGCCATTTTTTGGCAATAAAACGATTTAAAGAATCTGCGTAACCGCTGTTTAGTTTCTCAAAGAAAGGTTCAGTTCTGACATAGAACTTAGATTTTTTCTGCTCTCCACCTTTCATCAGATAGGCGTTTAGCATTGGTGTTAGTGTCAAGGAAACAAAGGCCGAAATTAACACAGCTGCCCCAATTACGACTCCAAATTCCCGAAAGAGTCGGCCTACGAAACCTTCTAAGAATATTACAGGTAAGAATACTGCAGCGAGCGTTACGGAAATCGAAATTACAGCATAGAATATCTCATTAGATCCTTTGATTGCCGCTTCAATTGGCGACATTCCTTCTTCAACTTTTTTAAAGATATTCTCGGTTACCACAATTCCGTCATCCACCACCAGACCGGTTGCGAGTACAATTGCCAGCAAGGTTAGTACGTTGATCGAGAATCCGAAAAGCCACATGATAAAAAACGTAGCGATTAACGAAACCGGAATATCAATTAAAGGTCGGAACGCGATGGCCCAGTCTCTAAAGAACAAATAAATAATGATGATTACCAGAATAATCGAAATACCTAAAGTTTCGGCAACTTCAAGTACTGATTTCTTTACGAAAATAGTGTTGTCAAGTGCAATATTTAGCTTGATATCTTTTGGAAGATCCTTTTTTAAGGCTTCGTATTTTTTGTAGAATTCTGTAGAAATGTCCAGATAATTGGCTCCCGGCATTGGTACTATAGCCAGACCAATCATCGGAAGACCGGATTGACTTAATTTTGTTTCAATGTTTTCCGGACCTAATTCAGCCCCTCCAATATCGCTTAAACGAACAATTTTATCACCGTTAGTACGAATGATAATGTTGTTGAATTCTTCGGGTTTTGAAAGGTTTCCAACCGTTTTTACAGTTAATTCTGTATTGTTCCCGGTTAGTTTTCCTGAAGGCAATTCGACATTCTGAGCATTTAACGCATTACGAACGTCAGATACGGTACATTTATATGCGGTTAGCTTTACAGGATCAATCCATAAACGCATAGCATAACGTTTTTGTCCCCAGATTTGAACTCCGCTGACTCCCGGAATGGTCTCCAGACGTTGTGAAATGACATTTTCGACATAATCACTTAATTCTAAAGAATTTCGGGTATCGCTTTGTACGGTCATCGAAATAATAGCATCACTGTCGGCATCTGCTTTTGAGACCACCGGCGGCGCATCGATATCCTGCGGTAAACTTCTGATCGCCTGTGAAACTTTATCACGGACGTCGTTTGCAGCTTCTTCCAAATTTTTATCAAGGTTAAACTCGATGGTGATATTACTGCTTCCCTGATTACTTGAAGAGGTGATATTTCGGATTCCGTCAATTGCATTTACCGCCTTTTCGAGAGGTTCAGTAATTTGCGACTCTATAATATCAGAATTGGCTCCGGTATAATTGGTTCGGATAGAAACCTGTGCAGGGTCGATTGAAGGGAATTCCCTGACACCCAAAAACGTATAACCAATAAAACCGAACAGAATAATTAAAAGATTCAGTACGATGGTTAAAACAGGTCTTTTTATACTTGTTGTTGATAAACTCATAGTGTTATTTATGATTTTAGAGTTTAGATTTTAGATTTTTTTTGAATAGCAGAAAAAAGAGTATAGAATAAAGAAAATAGAGTATAGACTATAGAAAATAGATTAAAGCGTATTAAGTATCCCGTTAGACGTCATACATTTTACAACTCACATTTCTCATTTCTCATTTCTCATTTTCTATTTTTTTACATTCACTTTTATTGGAGCTTCATTTTTTAAGGACATGACACCACTTGTAATTAAGGTATCCCCAGCTTTTAATCCTGATAGAATTAAAATAGAAGAGTCTGTTCTTGTAGTGGCATCTACCATAACTTCTTTGGCTTTGCCATTATTAGCGATGTATACTTTTTTACCACTTTGCACCGGAATAATTGCTTCTGAAGGCACTACAATAGCATCTTTTATAATGTTTAAAGGTAATTTAACATCGGCAAAAGTGCCTGGAAAAAGTTTTCCGTCAATATTATCTGCAATAGCGCGAACCTGTAGTGTACGTGTAGCCACTTCAACTTCCGGTTCGATCGCGTATGTTTTTGCTGAATAGACTTTGTCAGAACCTGAAACGGTAAAATCAATTGCTGATCCTGTTTTTACTTGTGAAGCATACTTTTCAGGTATAGAAAATGTAATTTTTAGTTTACCGGTGTTTACCAGTTTGGCCACCAAAATAGTAGGGGTGATGTAGGTTCCCGGCGAAATAGAGCGTAAACCGATTTTCCCTGAAAAGGGAGCTTTAACCGAAGTTTTTGCAATCTGAGCTCTGATTAACTGACTTTGTGCCTGTGCGGAGGCGTGATCGGCCTTAGCAACATCAAATTCTTCCTGACTGATAGCTTCTTTTTGAAGCAACAATTTGGCTCTTCTTTCATTTTCAGCAGCCAGACCTTCTCTGGTTACCGCTTGCCTTAGTTGCGCTTTCAGTTCAATATCATTTACTTTAAAAAGCACCTGACCTTTGTTTACAAAAGTACCTTCCGTAAAATAAATTCCTTCCACAATTCCCGAAACCTCGCTACGAATTTCGATTTGCTCGTTTGCCTCAATAGACCCTGATAACGATAAATTATTATCGAAAGTGGAAGTTTTAACAATAATTCCGGTTACGGTCGTAGGAGCGTCTTTGTCTCCAAACTTTTTTGAATCGTCGTTCTTCTTTTTGTTCGATACGACTCTGTAGGCAATAAATCCTCCCAATACAATGATTAAAAGGGCGTAAACAAGGTTTTTTACTTTCATAAACTTGAGGTAAATGTATTTTTGGTGTATGTTTTTAGTAAGCTCACAAATTTAACTTTTTGTTGTGAAATCTGAAGAGCTTAGCTTTTATTTAACATTTGTACGTACAAATTTTAAACAAGGCCCTGATTAGACTGTTTTCCTTTACAATGGTTTAATGTAGAAGTGAAAAAAAATCAAAATAAATAATCAGAGAGTAAAGTACCGTTCGTGAAAAGTCTTTTTTATGGTTTTACGCACAAAACAAGTAGAACTACGGGTTTCAAAAATAGAAAAAAACGCACAAAGCTGCAATTTTGTGTATTTTGTCCGATTTTATTTGCAGTTTATCGATTTTATTTGTAACATTGATAAGCTTAAACAAAATGACATGTTTTTTATCTGATAGCTAATGTTTTTGAGGGTTAAGCGTTAAAATATGTATATTTTTTATTTGATTTAAAGTTAAAGTAGTTAAATATTAAAGCAGTTAGTTAACAATTGTTTAGGCATTTTTTAAGTTTTCAACCCAAATTCACCTGTTTATGCTCAAAAAATTACTTGTTGGTTTATGGATGGCATTGTTAGTTGGTGCTATATCATTTTTGTTTTGGCAAAACGAATTTAAGTACAGTTTACCCACACCAGTTCCTAAAAATTACAAAGAGATAGCTGTAGGAAGTAAAGTTGACTTAAAGTGCTGCTTAGCAGATCGAAAACCAATTTTTATCCACTTTTTTAACCCCGACTGTCCTTGTTCACGTTTTAACATTCCTCATGTAAGCGAGCTCATCAAAAAATATGGTGATCAGATTAATTTTAAAATCGTAGTACTCAACAAAGAAAAAACATTTACCATAGAAGAGATTCAGGATAAGTTTGATGCTAAGATTCCGGTTTACTTTGATCAGAGTATTGCCAAAAACTGTGGCGTATTCTCCACTCCGCAGGCTGTACTGCTGGACGGCTCGCAGCAGTTGTACTATCGTGGAAACTACAACAAAACCAGGTACTGCACGAATGCCGACAGTAATTATGCTCAAATGGCAATTGATGCTTTATTAAAACAAAATCACTCCCCCTCGTTTGATGCTTTGGCTTTAAGAGCCTATGGATGTTCGTTACCAAAATGCAATAAATAAATCAAATTCTTAACCTAAATCACTTTAATTTATGAAAACAAGAGCCAGTTTGAATGAACAAGATTATTTGCACAATTTTATGTCTACAATGACACAAAGATCAGATACCATTATCAATTATGTATTAGCGATTTATTTTCTTCTCGGAATTGCTTTGGCCTTTAAATACGATACGTTTGAGGTTGGAGTGGGAGTAGGTTTACTGAATTTGTTACTGTATTATTCGGCAAAGTTTTTCTTCAAAAAATCTAACTTTTATCAATATGTGCTGGCCATTGTTTTGGCTATATTTATGGCGCAGTATATTTATCAGATGCACGGTTTGTTCGAAATGCATTTTACCGTTTTTATCGCCAGTACAATTTTGATTATCTATCAAAACTGGAAATTGCAAATTCCCTTAACGCTTTTAGTGGTATTGCATCACGGGGCTTTGGCTTATTTGCAGAATACTGTTTTCAACGATCCAAAGGGACTGCAGTTGTACTTTTCGCAGGTTAATTTTGATTTGGAAACCTTTTTGATCCACGTTGTTTTGGCAGCCGTAGTATTTTTCATGAATGGTTACTGGGCTTACTATTTTAAAGAGCACAGTCAGAATCACATTTCTAAAATATCAGACGAATACGAATTGGAGAACATGAAACTGGCTTCGGCAAAATACAGTTCGCTAACCGCTACTAAAGATTACAACGATTTTATTCACAGAACTACGTTGGATTTAAAACTACCGGTAAGCTCAGTTCTCAAACTTATTGATGTTTCAAAAGGACATACTGATAATGATAAGTTGTTGAGTTATCTCGAAATGATGCGTGAAAGCGCCAAGAAAATCGACGATCTGGTAAATGATATTCATGTGAAATCAACTGATACCAGGAATTAAAATAGAGATGGTTAGTGCATTGTGAATCAGTTGTTTGTTGATTTTTAATGCACTAAAAAAAAATACAGGCCAGAGGCAAAAAAATAATTGCTTATTAATTTTAAATACAGGATTTATGGACAATAGAATTACCCGCCCGACTCCATCCGACAGAGAAGTTGATTGGAACAGAACTAAAGTGTTATTAAGTAAAACGGATACAAAAGGAACCATTTTATATGCAAATGAAGCTTTTATTGACGTTTCGGGATATGATGAGCATGAATTAATCGGTCACGCTCATAATATTGTGCGACATCCGGAGATGCCAAAAGTAATTTTTAAATTCTTGTGGGATAGTATCAAATCGAGTCAGAATATTCACGTCATTATCAAGAACATGTCTAAAACTGGGCGATACTATTGGGTTGTGACTGATTTTAAAATTATTGCTGATGGTGACGGAGAGATTATTGGTTATTTCGGAACTAGAAAATCGGTACCGGAAGAAATAATTACAAAGTTTATTGATCCCTTGTATAAAAAGTTACTGCATATCGAAGAAGTTAGCGGAATGGGCGCCTCCGAAGACTTTTTGGTTGGTTTTTTAGAAGAACGCAAAAAAACATATATGGAGTATGTTGATCATCTGATTGCTACAGGAAAAGATGATAAAAACAAAATCAGCAAAGGTCTTTTTAGTGGTCTTTTCGAAAAGAAAGCAGCTCCTAAAAAATAAACTACAACAGAAATTTATACTTCATTGTAAAAGACGAACATTCGACTTCCAAAAATTTGTCCCCCAACGAATTTAAATCACCAAAAACATCAGTCGTTGAATTTCTACTCTTTATTACAGTGAAGTATTTTTTTTAAATAACCCAATGCAGTAAAACATAGAGACTAGAAGCAGCAAGTAAAAACTTCAGAACCTTAAAATGTTAGCACCTTAGTACCTTTAACTAATGTAATTCCAGATATTTTTCTTTTTAGTCAATTCTATAAATACAGCCTTAAGTATGGCGTGTTCCGGTTTTTGAAGCGGACCGTCTTCTTTTAGGATCTTCATGGCATAGTTGCGGGCCAGGCTTAAAATATCTCTGTCACGGACTATATCGGCTATCTGAAGGTTTAAAACACCGCTTTGCTGTGTCCCCATTAAATCTCCCGGGCCACGTAGTTTAAGATCTACTTCGGCGATCTCGAATCCATCGTTAGTCTGGACCATTGTTTCCATACGTGTTTTACTGTCAGAGCTCAATTTGAAACTCGTCATCAGTATGCAATAACTTTGTTCTGCTCCACGTCCCACACGCCCTCGGAGCTGATGTAGCTGAGACAATCCGAAACGTTCGGCACTTTCGATAATCATTACACTCGCATTAGGCACGTTAACTCCCACTTCAATTACAGTTGTTGCGACCATAATGTTGGTTTTACCTTCAGAAAAGCGTTTCATTTCGGCATCTTTCTCGGCTGGTTTCATTTTTCCATGTAGGATGGAAATGGAGTATTGTGGCAATGGAAAATCACGGGAAATACTCTCGTAACCATCCATCAAATCCTTGAAATCCATTTTCTCTGATTCCTGAATTAAGGGATAAACAATATAAATCTGCCTTCCCAAGGCAATTTCGTCACGCAGGAATTTCCAAACTTTCAAACGATTGCTGTCATATCGATGAACGGTTTGGATAGGTTTTCGTCCCGGAGGCAATTCGTCAATTACCGAAATGTCCAGATCGCCATACAAGCTCATAGCTAAAGTTCTTGGAATAGGAGTAGCGGTCATAACCAAAACGTGCGGTGGAATTTCATTCTTCTTCCATAACTTCGAACGTTGTTCTACACCAAAACGATGCTGTTCGTCAATTACTGCAAGACCTAAATTTTGAAACTTTACTTTATCTTCCAAAAGTGCATGTGTACCAATTAAGATCTGCAAACTTCCGTTTTCGAGTTCTTCATGAATGACTTTTCTAGCTGCAGTTTTACTTGAACCCGTTAGGAGTTTTATATTGATATTTAATGTTTTAGCTAATTCTGATAATCCAATAAAATGCTGATTAGCAAGAATTTCTGTCGGAGCCATCAGACAGGCCTGAAAGCCATTGTCTATGGCCAAAAGCATGCTCATAAAAGCTACGATCGTTTTTCCGGAACCTACATCTCCTTGCAATAATCTATTCATTTGAGCATTACTTCCCATGTCCGAACGAATCTCTTTAACTACTCTTTTCTGAGCGTTCGTTAGTTGAAAGGGCAGATGATGCTGGTAAAATTCATTGAAAAATTCACCCACTTTTACAAAAGGATGTCCTTTGATTTTATGCTTCCGAATGAGATTTTTGGTAATTAACTGTAGCTGTATAAAAAACAGTTCTTCAAATTTTAATCGGTATTGGGCTTTAGCTAAAGCATCGGTACTTTTTGGAAAATGAATATTAAAAAGGGCAGCTCTCTTTGAAATAAGCCTTAATTCTTCGATTAAATAGGCCGGAAAAGTTTCTGTAAACAAAGCCTGAGTCTCCAGAAACAACTGCTCCATTAGTTTATTAATGGTTCGGTTTGAGATTCCTTTATTAGCCAGTGTTTCTGTTGAAGGATAAACCGGCTGCATGGCCGAGCGAAGACTTCTTTCATGCTCGCTCCACAATTCGATTTCAGGATGTGCCATACTGAACTGGCTTCCATACAACGAACATTTTCCGAAAATCACACAAACTTCATTCAGTTTCAAACTCTCACGAACCCATTTGTGTCCCTGAAACCAATTTAAGTCAATTTGTCCCGTATCATCTACAAAAGTAGCAACCAGACGTTTTTTGTTCTTCGCAAATTCAACCGTTTTAATGTTGATTATCTTACCGATAATCTGTACTTCGGAACCTGTATTTTGAAGTTCATTAATTTTATAATAACGCGTTCGGTCAATATATCGGTTTGGATAAAAATTAACTAAATCTCCATATTTATGAATTCCCAATTCCTTACGAAGCAGCTGCCCACGACTGGGGCCAACGCCTTTTAGGTATTCGATTGGGGTTTCAAGGAGATTGTTAGACATGTAATGATTTTAGGTTTTAGAGTCAAGAGCTAAGAACAAAGAGAATAGAGTACAGTAAAGAATATAGATTACAGGTTACAGAGTATAGAATTTACTCTGGATTTTTTGTTCTTGCCTCTATTCTCTTTGTTCTATTTTCTTTCCTAACTGCGAAGATAGATTTTAATTGGGAAATTTGAAAGTCGAAATTGTCGGTTTGCTATTTTGAAAAATAAAAATAATAAGTAGATTTGTTAAGATGTTTAAGACAATTAGCCCTTACTATGACTAACGAAGAAAAAGTTCCTTTTGAAACCATGACCTTTGCAGGTGTTGCATTCAAAGTGATCAATCGACACGAAGCACATACTATTATTGGAGATCTTACTGATTTTAACAATCAGAAAATATACAACGTTTTTGAAGACAGTTGGCGTTTTCCAGACTACGAAGAAAATCCGATATTTCTGCTAGCAGAAGAAGATGTAGAAATGGATTCGTTTGAGATGGATTATAGTACAGTAGAACATCCGGATGTTTTTATACTTGGATTTATTTTCAAAGGAAATCTAACCGTTGGTAAATGTATAAGCTCTTATGATACTGATAACTCACCGGCCTTAATCGTTTTGGGAGAAACCACTACTGTAAACATTACTTTGTTTGGAAGTGTTCATTATTTGGGTGGTGGCTTAAAATGTGATTCGCTTATAGGAGAATACAACCACGGAGAGCTCTTTGTTAAAGGCGATGTTACAGCCTGGCTGATCTACAGTGATGATATGTGGATGCATTTTGAGCGTTTTACCAATGTTCAGGCAATTATTAATGTAAGTAGACCTGATGTATTAATTTGCAGTAATCTAACTACAGATGACGGATCAATTATAACAGTAGAAAATTATCTGCCATCAACGCATAAACTAAGCGATATTGTAAACGATTCTTTTATAGAGCAGACCCAATATGGTACAGCGATTTTAGGAAATAATTATTATGAACAAACCTTTAAAGAAGGGCTATCCATTATTGATTATGGCAAAACCGAAAAGTACCTGTACAGCGATTTCCGAAATCAATTTGTAAATTTAATTGAAGTTTTATCCGGGAAAGAAGAATTTAAAAACGATGAAAGGCTTTATAGTCATATTGATAGTACCACGTATTTGTTTATTTCTTTTGATTACGAAGGAATGAAATACAGTCAGATTTCAGAAGAAATTGAAAACGGTTTTAATATCAGAATGCGTGGTTTGTGGTGCCATGATACAGAGAAAATTACACTCCTTTTGGAATATCTTGATGAAGATGGAGATCCAAAATACCAATGGATGAATGACGAAACTGCGGTTGGAATTGAATTTTATGGTATAAAACGTGCGGTCCTAAAAGCTTTTGAAGTGCTTATGGAAGAACCTGCTGAAGAAGAAAGCGACGTGACTGAATATGCTGAATACGACAGTAGTTTTTCATTAGAAGAATACTCAGCTCAGTTTGGTAATTATATTTTACCTGCAGATTTAGTGAAATTATATAAATTCGAGCAGGAATATGGCGTAGAAAGCTATTCAGAATGTTTTGGTTTGACTATAACAGAAGACAAGACCGGTATAAAAACATGGTCGGAAGAAGAAGAATTTTACAACAGCTTTATTGAATTTGCAGGGGCAAACGGATCGGGAAGTTCGTACGCGTACTGGCTTATAGACGATGATTTAAATAAGTGCCCGATAGTTGTCTTTGGTGATGAAGGCGGAATTCATGTGGTAGCAGAAAATACCCTCAAATTAATCCATCTGTTAACTTTTGATACCGAAATTTCAGTTGATTTTGATTCGGCTTATTTTTATAAGGATGAAGAGTATTATGAAGAAAATGAAAATAAGGAAGTGTTTGAGGAATGGGTCAAAAAAGAGTTCAATCTTAAACCAATAGAATCAATTGAGGAAACAGAAGAAATTGTAAATCAGGCAAAAGATAAATACAAAACACAGCTAAATGATTTTTTAGTACGATTTAATATTGAAATAGCAGAAGACGAAGATTAGTTTTAAAAGGAGATAAGTCTTTTTAAAAAGAACTATAAGCAATCAAAATCTTTTATCTTTGAACAAAAAATAAACAGAATGATAACACATTTGGCACTTTTACGCGGTATTAATGTTTCGGGTCACAACATGATGAAAATGGAGGCTTTGAAAACGATGTTAGAAAATATCGGTTTTCAAAACGTACGTACCTACTTGCAGTCCGGAAATGTTTTTGTTGATACAGAAGAAGAAAGTGCTTCTAAGGTAGGCTTTATGATCAAACAGGAAATCTTTAAAGTTTTTGGTCACGAAGTACCTGTTATCGTAATCACTAAAAAGGATTTAGAATTGTGTTTTACAAACAATCCGTTTTTGAAAGAAAAAGATATTGATACTAAAAAACTCTATGTAGCTTTTGTTTCAATTGCATTAAAAAGTGAAAACATAAACGATCTTAAAATTAGCCAGTTCAAGCCGGACGAAGCAAGTATCGACGGAAACAAAATTTTTATTAAATATGCCGTTGGAGCGGGGAAAACTAGATTCGATCAAAAATATATAGAGAAAAAATTAAATGTAACTGCTACAATTAGAAACTGGAACACCGTTACTAACTTGCTGAGCATGTATTCTTAGTCAATTAGATAATGAGGTAATTTTCTAATTATCTAATTGCCACATTATCTAATTAACCTCTTAGCCATTTTAACATTGTAGGAAACGAAGGTTTTCCTTCTTCACGAGCACGATCATTTCCTAAAGTAAGTCCGATCCATTCGAGAAAAGGCAGTCCGATGTAATTTTTAGCCTTAAAATTGGAAATCAGCCATTCGGAATCATTTTTGTAGCCGTTAGGATGGAATACCAGTTCGAGAGACAATTCTAAATGAGTACATGCCGCAAATGACCATAAAATAGCAGCCATTTCTTCGGCTTCAGTGGGCCAATTAGAAGCTATTTTAGTGGTACCCACAATTTGTCTGTCAGCAGGAGAGGTAACAGCCAAATGTCCGGCTTCGTGTAAAATATCACCTGGGTATAATAATTTGTCGTAATCAATATAGATACAATTGGGACCCAAATCCAAACCAGGCAGAAAAGTGTGATTCAGTTCCTTTTCAATTAGATCTATTCCAATTTCATTAAGAAAAGATAAAATTTTCTCTACTTCTGAATTTTCTTTCGTGAACATATTCTCATTTTAAATCAAATCGCAATACCAAAAACCATAATCAAAAGCATCGCTGGAACTGGTGTCACAAGCAGTGTCTGAGGACTCTTGTGTTTTAGGTTTTTCATACTTGCGGTAAACAATTTCGCCAATTTCAAAAGATACTGGCTCTGAAAAGATTGGGCCGTCGAAAGTAAAAGTATGAAACTCACCATTCTCACCGCACACATCTACATTTTCAGGTAAATCATTGATAAAATCCTGATCGATAATCCTTCCCACAAAACTTTTGTCTAAATACCGTTCGTTAACACAAACGACAATCGTTTTAAACCCCAGAGAAATAAACTCTTGTATTAAATCGCGGGTCGGAATCTTCCAAAGTGGAAAAACACCTTCAAATCCAATTTTTTCCAATTGACTTTCTCTATACTTGCGCAAATCTTCCAGAAAAATATCCCCAAAAACAGAATGTGTGATTTCCTGATTTTTTAGTTCCGTCAGAGTTTCAGTCATAACACTCTCGTAAACTTCCATTGTAGGCATTTCAGGAATCTCCATAACCTTCAATGGTAAATCAAGACTTTTGGCCTGCGCTTCGAGGAGTTCAACACGAACACCATGCATCGAAATACGCTGGTACTTTTGATTGACGCTTGTTAGTAAACATTCAATTGTGAAGTCAGGATTTTGTAGAATTTTATATAAAGCAAGAGCAGAATCTTTTCCGCTGCTCCAATTAAATAAGGCTTTTTTAGATGTTGACACGTTGCTGTAATTTTGTGTCGTAAACTTACAAATTTCATTCGATTTGTTGATCAAACCTTTGTAACTTTGGAATTTCGCCTTCAATTTTGTTTCCATGAAATACATTCTTCTGTTATTTACCACTTTTACTTTCGCACAGCAAACACAATTTGTTGATTTTAAAACCGTTTCTGGAAAATTATCTTTAAATGCGGTAGAAAAATCGATTTCCGGAACAGTTGATTATCAGTTTGAGGTGCTAAAACCCATTGATACGATTAAGATTGACGCCAAAAACATGGAATTCTTTCATGTTCAGATTGACAATAAGGAAACTGTTTTTGTAAACACAGGGAAAGAACTGCAAATTATTGGTAATTTTAAGAAAGGAGAAAATCAGCTGACCTTTCAATATACCGCCAAACCGAAACAGGCTTTGTATTTTGTAAATATGGATAATTCTGAAGTGCAAATCTGGACACAGGGGCAGGGAAGATACACCAGCAACTGGTTTCCAAGTTTTGATGATGTGAATGAGAAAATTGTATTCAGTTTAGGAATAACCTATGATACCACTTATCAGGTAATTTCGAATGGTACTCTAGAAAATAAAACATTAGCAGATACACAGACCTATTGGCAGTACAAAATGGAAAAACCAATGAGTTCCTATCTCTTAATGCTTGCAATCGGAAAGTATGACAAGAAAGAGTTCCGCGCAAAATCTAAGATTCCGTTAGAATATTATTTAGAAAACAAAGACGCGAATCGTTTCGAACCGACCTATCGCTATTCTAAGCGTATTTTTGATTTTATGGAGAAAGAAATAGGCGTTAAATATCCTTGGGAAGTTTACAGAGAAATTCCGGTTCGTGATTTTTTATATGCCGGAATGGAAAATACAACTTCTACGCTTTTTGCTACACGTTACGTGGTAGATTCAATAGGTTTTGAAGATAGAAATTATACCAATGTAGATGCGCATGAATTGGCTCATCACTGGTTTGGTGATCTCATTACAGCTGAAAGTAGCACTCATCATTGGCTTCAGGAGGGTTTTGCTACTTATTTCGCAGCCTTGGCAGAAAGAGAAATTTACGGTGACGATTTTTTCTATTCCAAATTATACGATACAGCACAACAGATTAAGTTTGCTTCCAGAACGGATTCGATTCCGGTTTTAAACGCAAAAGCAAGTTCGTTGACTTTTTACGAGAAAGGGGCTTGGGCGCTGTTTGTATTGCATGAGTCCATAGGTGATAAAGCATTTAAAAAAGCGATAAAAAGTTATTTAAAGAAATATGCCTATCAAACCGTAACCACACAAAATTTCTTTGACGAGATTAAAAAAGTTGCTGATTTTGACCTTGATAAATTTCAAAAAACCTGGTTGGAATCGACCGTTTTTGATACACCAACTGCAAATGCTTTATTGAGTAAAAATAAATCGATTCAGGTTCGTTTAGAGGTAGATAAATTAAAAAAGACAGTTTTAACGGAGAAACAAGATTTTTTAAGTAAAACTTTAAAATCGGATATTTATTATACTGTAAAAGAAGCTATTGTGAGTCAATTGGAAAGCGAAAAATACGAGGTCAAAAAAGCACTCTTACTACTTGCCATGCAAACTAATGATATTCAGGTTCGACAAGCAGTTGCCGGAAGTTTAAGTAAAATTCCGGAAGATTTCAGAACGGAATACGAAACTTTACTCGATGATAAATCTTATCAGACACAGGAAATTGCTTTGTATTGGCTATGGAGGAACTTTCCGGAGCACCGTACCCGATACTTAAACAAAACAATGAACTGGATTGGTTTTAATGACTACAACCTAAGAACATTATGGCTATCGTTAGCACTGTCAACACCAAATTATGCAGAAAACCCCGAAACTCTAATTACTGAACTGATCGCTTTTTCTTCTACAAAGTACGAAGCAACAACAAGACAAAATGCTCTTGAAAAACTTGTTGCTTTTAAGATTATCAATGATGCCGTTTTAAGTAATTTAGTTTCGGCAACCACCCACCATATGTGGCAATTTTCAAAGTTTGGAAGAGATACAATTCGGCTTTTATTAAAAAATCCGGACATGCGTGCTTCGTTTGAAAGAATTTTGATTAATTTAAACCCCGATGAAGAGTTTCAACTGAAGCGTTTATTGGCCGAGGAAGTAAAGAAATAGTAGTAAATCATTAGTAGAAAAGATTAGAAAACAGAGTAATGAGAGGAGTGCAAATAGTAATTACAAACACTTCTAACTCATAACATCAAACGCACAATTTAAAATATGAGAGCATTGGTTATTTCTGGCGGAGGAAGTAAAGGCGCATTTGCCGGTGGTGTAGCGCAATATCTGATCGAAGAAAAGAATCATGAATATGATTTGTTTATAGGAACTTCGACCGGTAGTTTACTGATACCCCATTTAGCATTAGGGCATATTAAGAAAATTCACTCTGTTTATACCAATGTTACCATGGCCAGTATTTTTAATATATGTCCTTTTGTGGTTAAAAATAAAGATGGAGTAGATATTGTTACCATCAATCATTTTAATGTGTTGCGTCAGTTCTTTAGAGGCAAGAGAACCTTTGGTGAGAGTAAAGGATTAAAGAGGTATATTAAGAATAATTTTTCGATCTCTGATTTTAATAAACTCAAAAAGCTGGATAGCGATGTTGTTATAACAGTAACTAATTTTACCAAGAACGAAGCCGAATACAAATCTGTAAAAGATTGTACGTACGAGGAGTTTTGTGAATGGTCCTGGATTTCCAGTAACTATGTGCCTTTTATGAGTTTGGTGGAGAAAAATAACTACGAATATGGCGATGGTGGTTTTGCAAGCTTAGTTCCCATTCGTGAGGCCATTAACCGCGGAGCAACAGAAATTGACGTTATTATTCTGGAAACCGAGGTAAATATGGATAAGACGGTTATTGGTAAAAATCCATTTTCTCTTATGATTGATTTATTTCGAATTGCCTTAGATCAGGTTGAAAAGCACGATATCGCTATTGGAAAACTGCTTGCAAACAATAAAAACGTAAAGCTTAACCTTTACTATACCCCAACAAAACTAACAGATAACGCTCTTATTTTTAATCAGGAAGTCATGAAAGAATGGTGGGAACAAGGTTATGAATACGCTCAGAATAAGTCTGAAGTTATGAGTGATAATAGATAGTTTAGACTAACTTAGACTTCTTAGATTTTCAGACTGGCTTAGACTTTTTTGGATTGCTAAGATTACTCGACTGTAGGATTGTAAAAAAAAATCATTCGATTCTTAAATCTAAAGATCTAAGAATCGAATGATCTAACTACCTAACAATCTAAGAAGTCTAAGTCAGTCTAACTAAGTCTAAGCTAGTCTAAAAAAGATCCGCTACTTCATTTTTTATGTATGCCAAAGCAGCATTACTTGGGGATTGTTTTTCCAGTAAGTCATTTAAAATTACTTCACGTAACTTGTCTGCACTGTCAACACGGTCACTCATAGCAGCTTTGCGAATAATTTGTATGGTCGAATTCTTTGCTGTTGTAATAATCGTCCAGCATTCATCCGACATATAAATTTGTTGGGTTAAATTATGCTCGAATTCCTGTTCTATCTGATCGATTAAGAAGTTTTCGTAATCATGTTTTTCGTTTGAAATAGGCGCAATTCGGATTAGTAACTTGGTTAGATTGATACGCTCTAAATACAGAGTCATGCGCTCATAAGCCTGTAATCGTATTGGTAATGATTCTTTATGAGCTTCTTTATTTAATAAAAAATTGCGTTTTTTATCAAAGTTTTTAATGTGCAATTCAAAAAAACTGTAAGCAACAAATCCGGTAACAACAGCAGGTAGAGTGTAACTGGCTAATTCTATAATTTTTGTAAAATCCATTGGGTTTTAATTTTAAGCAAAAATATACTTTTTGAGGAGAAATCCACTTTAAAATTATTGTAATAGACAATCTGGAAGTTTACTTTTGTGCAGCGTACTTAAAAACAGTTCAAATACAATCATAATGGAAAACTACATCATAATTTTACTTTGTTTAGCAGCTTTTGCAGCAGGATTTATAGACGCGATAGTAGGTGGCGGAGGATTAATTCAAACCCCAATGGGACTGATTCTGTTACCTAATTTGCCCGTTTCTACCGTGATAGGTACCTTAAAATTGCCTGCTTTTACAGGAACCGCATTTGCAGCCTTTCAGTATCTCAAAAAAGTGGTGATTCAGTGGAAGCTTCTTTTGACTATGATGTGTTTGGCCGTCCCATCGGCATTTCTGGGGTCAACCTTACTAACTTATGTAAGCAATGATTTTATGAAGCCGCTTTTATTGGTGGTCTTATCGCTGTTATTGATTTATACCTACGCCAAGAAAAACTTTGGACAACATGAAGCCAAAGATCATTCCTTTGGAACACAAATCTTGTATGCAGTTCTCATCAGTATAATTGTTGGTTTTTACGATGGTTTTATTGGCCCGGGTACCGGAAGTTTTTTTGTAGTAGCTTTTATTGCTTTGATGGGATTTGATTTTTTACATGCTTCCGCAAATGCAAAAATGGTGAATCTTGCAACCAACTTTGGCTCGATTTGTTTGTTTGCAATTAAAGGAAAAATCATTTGGACAATCGCTATTCCAATGGCAGTAAGCAACGGGCTGGGGGGGTGGCTTGGGGCAAAACTTGCAATAAATAAAGGCAATGGTTTTATTCGTGTATTCTTTTTAATTGTTGTAATCGGTACCTTAATCCGATTCTCGTACGATGTGTTTTATAAGTAGTGAGGTTCTAAGGGACTAAGTTTCTAAGTTTTTTTTTATTAATTTATTCACAACTTTATCTTTATAGAATCGTTTCATTAGTGATTAAATTTCATATACAATACAAACTAATTTATCTACTTATAAAGTTAAGATCTTTCAATCTTAAGTAATAATAGGTTCATTCTCTGGGCTCAGAAAAAATAAAAAACTTAGCGCCTTAGAACCTTAGAATCTTAGTAGCTTATTAAAGGTATAATTCTTAATTTTGCATCATTATGGAGAAAAATTTCATGCAAAAGTACATTGACCAGCTCAATGAAGCACAAAGACAGCCAGTATTAAAGAAAGACGGGCCAATGATTATTATTGCAGGTGCAGGTTCAGGAAAAACTCGTGTTTTAACCATTAGAATTGCTTATTTGATGGCTCAGGGTATTGATGCTTTCAATATTTTATCACTTACTTTTACCAATAAAGCGGCCCGCGAAATGAAACACAGGATTTCGGATATCGTGGGAGCCAGTGAAGCTAAGAATCTTTGGATGGGAACTTTTCACTCGATTTTTGCACGTATTCTCCGTGCGGAATCGGATCATTTAGGTTATCCTTCAAATTTTACGATTTACGATTCGCAGGATTCTGCCAGATTGATTTCTTCTATTATAAAAGAAATGCAGCTGGATCGTGACATCTATAAACCAAAGCAGATTTTAGGCCGTATTTCAAACTACAAAAACAGTTTGATTACAGTAAAAGCCTATTTTAATAATCCTGAATTAGTGGAAGCCGACGCGATGGCAAAAAGACCACGTTTAGGAGAAATTTACCAGCAGTATGTCGAGCGCTGCTTTAAAGCGGGTGCTATGGATTTCGATGATTTGTTATTGAAAACCAATGAGTTATTGACCCGTTTTCCGGAAGTTTTAGCGAAGTATCAAAACCGTTTTCGTTATATTTTGGTTGATGAGTACCAGGATACAAACCATTCTCAATATTTGATTGTAAGGGCGTTATCTGATAAATTTCAGAATATTTGCGTGGTTGGAGATGATGCCCAAAGTATTTATGCCTTCCGTGGAGCGAATATCAATAATATTTTGAACTTCCAGAAGGATTATGAAGGCGTAATAATGTTCCGTTTGGAGCAAAATTATCGTTCAACCCGAAACATAGTTGAAGCTGCAAATACTGTGATGGAGCACAACAAAACCAAACTGGATAAAGTAGTTTGGACAGCAAATGATTTTGGCGCAAAAATTAAAGTCCACAGAAGTTTAACTGATGCCGAAGAAGGGCGTTTTGTTGCGAGCACCATTTTTGAACAAAAAATGCAAAACCAGTTGCATAACGGTTCATTTGCCATTCTATATCGTACGAATGCACAGTCACGTGCGATGGAGGATGCGTTAAGAAAGCGTGATATTCCATATAGAATTTATGGAGGACTATCTTTCTACCAACGTAAAGAAATTAAAGATGTATTGTGTTACTTACGTCTGGTAATCAATCCAAAAGACGAAGAGGCTTTGATTCGTGTAATCAATTATCCTGCTCGTGGAATTGGAGACACAACCGTTGAAAAACTTACCATTGCTGCCAATCATTACAAACGTTCGATCTGGGAAGTAATGGTGAATATTGACAAAATCGACTTGAAATTAAACACGGGTACAAAGAATAAAATAAAAGACTTTGTTGCCATGATTCAGAGTTTTCAGGTAATCGATCAGAATCAGGACGCTTTTTATATTACAGATTATGTAGCTAAAAAAACGGGACTTGTTCAGGAATTGAAGAAAGATGCCACACCGGAAGGAATGGCTAAGATTCAGAACATTGAAGAACTTTTAAACGGTCTGAAAGATTTTACCGAAGGACAAAAAGAAATTGACGGCGCAAGAGGAGCTTTGTCTGAATTTATGGAAGACGTCGCACTGGCTACAGATTTAGATAAAGATACTTCTGACGAAGATCGTGTAGCATTGATGACAATTCACCTGGCAAAAGGACTTGAATTCCCACATGTTTTTGTCGTAGGAATGGAGGAGGATCTGTTTCCAAGTGCCATGAGTATGAGTACCCGTAGTGAATTAGAGGAAGAACGTCGTTTATTTTACGTAGCTTTGACCCGTGCAGAACATCAGGCTTATTTAACTTACGCACAGTCACGTTACCGTTGGGGGAAATTAACAGACAGTGAACCATCCCGTTTTATTGAAGAAATTGACGGTCAATACCTGGAATATTTAACCCCGGCAGAAACCAACTATCGTTACAAATCACCAATTGATGGCGATATTTTTGGAGATATCGATAAATCAAAACTACGTCTGGCAAAGCCAGTCGGAAGTACTCCGCCTAAGCATGTTACAGGCAATGATCCAAAACCGGACTTAAACATTCGAAAATTAAAACCGGTTGTAGGAACCAATCCAAATAGCGGTGCTCCAAATTTGTTTGATAACAAATTGACAATTGGAAATGTAGTGATGCACGAACGTTTTGGAAAAGGCGAGGTAGTGAATTTGGAAGGTGTTGGCGCCGATAAAAAAGCTGAAATAAAATTTGAGGTTGGCGGAATAAAGAAATTATTGTTAAGATTCGCTAAATTAGATGTTGTGGGATAATCAATGTTTCAAGTTTTAAGTTTCAAGTTGCTATTCGGTAACCTGAAACCTGAAACTAATTAAACTTTTAACTAAAAACAAAATGGCTGAGTTCATAAAAATATATCCTGACAAACCCAGTGAAGCTGCAATAGCCAAAGTGGTAAAAGTACTTCAAAACGGAGGTTTGGTAATTTATCCAACCGATACTGTCTATGGTTTAGGTTGTGATATTACCAATTCACGTGCTTTGGAGAAAATTGCAAAAATAAAAGGTGTTAAGCTGGAGAAAGCAAACTTTTCATTCATCTGTCACGACTTAAGCAATCTATCCGATTATGTACGCCAGATCGATACATCAACTTTTAAAATTCTAAAAAGAGCATTACCGGGACCATATACTTTTATTCTACCGGGAAATAATAACCTGCCTAAAGAGTTTAAAAAGAAAACAACTGTTGGTATTCGTGTACCCGATAATAATATTATTCTTGAAATTGTTCGTCAATTAGGAAATCCTGTTGTATCAACTTCTATTCGTGATGAAGATGATGTAATTGAATATACGACTGATCCGGAATTGATTTTTGAAAAATGGCAAAATCTGGTAGATCTGGTTATTGATGGCGGATATGGTGACAATGTGGGTTCAACAATTATAGACCTTTCAGAGCATGAACCGATAGTCGTGAGAGAAGGAAAAGGAGATGTTGATATTTTGTAAAAAGAATAATATTTTTTTGTATTATAAAAATAATAGTGTTAATTAGTGGTGAATATTTATAATTAAACTATGAAAAAACTAATTTTTCTCTATTTTCTTTTTTGTTCTCTAAATTCCTTTAGCCAAAGGATGAATGGTAAAGTTTCTGATAAAGAAAACACACCGCTGCCAGGAGCTTTAATCTATTTAGACGGAACAACAATTTCAACAATTTCTGATGGCAATGGAAACTTTACCTTAGAGTATGATTCAAAAGCTAATAACATTCTAGTAGTGCGTTTTGTAGGGTACGAAAATAAATACATTGCGGGTTCTGATTTTCAAAAGAATCTTAATATTCACTTGAATCTTGCTAAAAATTCGCTTAAAGAAGTTGTGGTAAACAGAAAAGATCTGTTTACAAGGGATCAGAAGTTAAAAATATTCAGAGAGTATTTTATCGGAAAAACAGTAAACAGCAAAAAAGTTGTAATTCAAAATGAGGATGATATTTATTTTAAGTACGATAAGAAAAATTTTGTTCTAAAAGCTTTTTCCGATAAGCCATTAATAATCATAAATCCTTCTTTGGGCTACAAAATTAGTTATGAATTGCAAAATTTCGAAGTTACGTTTAATAAACGAAGTGTATTATCGAGGGATGTAGTCAAAAACTTTTACTCTGGTTTGAGTCATTTTGAAGAAATAGCCAATTCGGATCTAATTTTGACAAAGAGGGAAGAAGCATTTAAAGGTTCTCTAATTAATTTTTTTAGAAATTTATCCAATGGCACATGGAGCAAAGATGAATTTTTATTATCTAAAAATAGTGATACGGTTATTTCCGATAATTGTTTCAAAATATCCAAAGAAGAATTCTCTACAAAGGTAGAAGTAGTAAAGCAAGCCCAACAGCAAGATAAAGAGATTATTGCATCATACGATGTTTTATTTAAAGACAAAGAAGAATCAAGTGTTATTTTTGAGACAAATACTTTTTATGTTTATAAATATGGAAATATCTCTAACATATCAGATATTGTTTTCTTAGGTCAAATTGCAAAAGAAAGAGTAGCTGAAATGTTGCCTTTGAATTATGGGATAAAATAGAATTTCTTGATTTTTTTTAAGTAATAAATAGTATAGTGCTATCTTTATGCATAAAAAAAATAGCCAATAAGGGCTATTTGTAAAAAAAAACTTAAATGATATAAATATCTAAAATAAATAACTAACTTTAGATTAGTTAAAATTTAGTTAGTTAATTTAAAGATAATGCTATTCTTGATTTATATTTAATTGGTTATTAAAAAAATTAGGAATACATAAAAGCAGGTCAATTGACCTGCTTTTTCTGTTTAATGAACTATGTAAAAGCGGGATTATTTCGCTTGTTTTTTCATTTCTTTTTCAATCATATCGTAGAATTGATCGATTTTTGGCATAACCACAATACGAGTTCTTCTGTTACGAGCTTTGTTATCCGGAGTATCATTAGCTACTAATGGTACATATGAACTTCTACCGGCAGCGATTAATTTAGCAGGGTTTACACCAAGATCATTAGTTAATACACGAACAATTGAAGTAGAACGTTTAACACTTAAATCCCAGTTGTCTAAGATAATTCCGTTGCTTTTGTAAGGAACGTCATCTGTATGACCTTCAACCATACATTCAAAATCTGGTTTGTCGTTTACAACTTTTGCAACTTTAGCTAAAACAGATTTTGCTTTGTCGCTTACGTCATAACTTCCGCTTTTGAATAATAATTTATCTGCGATAGAAATAAACACAACTCCTTTTTCTACATTGATTTCGATATCTGGATCGTTAATTCCAACAGCTCCTTTTAAACTTGTAACTAAAGCTAATGTTACACTGTCTTTCTTAGTTAAAGCATCCTGTAGTCTTGATATTTTTAAATCTTTTTCTTTTAAACTTTCTAAAGATTTTTCAAGGTTTTCAGCTCCTTTAGTAGTTAAAACAGTTAAATCCTTAGAAGTACTGATTAAATCCTGATTGTGTTGTTTATAACTTTCAGCAGTTGCTGCTAATCCTGCTTTTTCTTCCAGACAAGTATTTAATTTAACTGTGCAAGAGTTTAATAAATCTTGTATCTCTTTGTTCTTAGCTTCTAAAGCTGCATATTGCTTTTTCGATACACACGAAGTTAAGGCCATTAATACTGATAGTGCGATAACTATTTTTCTCATAAGGTATTATATTTAATTAAACGTTGATTACAAATTTAGTTCTTAATATTTTGATTACTGTTAAAGATTTCCTTAAATACAAGTAATTTCTTTATGTAATACAAGTAAACGACACTTTTCACGGTATAGTATTGCTGTATCTGGAAATCTTTGCGTTTCCTAAGGTATTTTAAAGATATGCAATAAAAAGAGAAATGCGCTTTGAGAATTGCAAAGGTATGCAGGAACTTTCCTTGTGTAAGAAAACGGATACCAGCTATACCGTCTAAAACCATTCGGAAGAAAATCACAAAGAACAGCCCTTTTTTAGGTAAGTTTTTCACAAGCATTAGTAATGAATTTCTAAAATTCAAAAATGTTTTCTTAGGATTTCCTTGTTGCAAAGTCGCTCCTCCAACATGATAAACAATTGAAGCAGAATTGTACTTTATGATATGTCCTTCATTTGCTGCACGCCAACACAAATCAATCTCTTCCTGATGTGCAAAAAAGGTTTCATCAAAACCTCCCAGTTCATGGTAAATTTCGCTTCTTATAAAAAAGCAAGCTCCTGATGCCCAGAACAATTCACAATTATCATCATATTGCCCATTATCTCTTTCGATAGTATCAAAAATACGTCCGCGACAAAAAGGGAATCCGTATTTATCAATGAAGCCACCAGCCGCACCTGCATATTCAAAGTATTCTTTGTTCTTATAGTCCAGAATCTTGGGCTGAATAATAGCAGTTAACTTTTCATTCTCAAAAGTTTCAATGATAGGATTTAGCCAATTTTGAGTTACTTCTATATCCGAATTAACCAAAGCATAAATCTCAGCATCAATATGTTGCAAAGCATCATTATAACCCTTTGCAAAACCATGATTACCACTGTTTTGAACGATTTTTATTGTGGGGAAATTGCTCTTAACAAAAGTTATAGAATCATCTGTCGAAGCATTATCAGCAACGTATATTTGAGCTCCCTCAGAAAATTGAATAATAGAAGGTAAAAATTGTTCCAATAATTTTACTCCATTCCAATTTAAAATTACAACAGCTATTTTATCCAAAAGTAATTTTTATTTATTTTAATATTATTTGTTATAATCAGGTAAACTTCTTAAAAACTGATATTTTTCATTTTCAAAATCCATCTGACAGTAAAAATGACTCAGTCCGTTTGTGACATTCAAAAACCGTGCCTGCATTGTCATATTATAACGGGCAATCTGATCAAAAGTTGCTTGCGAGATTTTAACCTCAGGGGCTTTGCATTCTACCAGTATATGTATAGAGCCATCAGAATTAAATACAACAACATCATATCTTTTTCTCAATCCATTGACAGTAAGTGATTTTTCTACGTTTATTAGCGATTTAGGGTATTTTTTCTCAGTCATTAAAAAACGAACAACATGTTGGCGAACCCATTCTTCTGGAGTAAGAATGATAAATTTTTTCCTGATTTCATCAAAAATAGACACTTTATTTTCGCTATTTTTGAATCGGAAAGTATATGTTGGAAAATTTAGTTTTAACATAAGACAAAAATATAAAATAGTTTCAGCTTTCTGGTTTAAAGTTTTAAGTTTTGAAGCTATAAACCGAAATCTGAAGCTTGAAACAAAATTTGAATGGACGAAGTTGTAAAAATTGTTAATGAGATAAAAGCCGGAGATATAAAACCGATTTATTTTTTAATGGGTGAAGAACCTTATTATATTGATAAACTATCGGAGTATATCGAACAAAATGTCCTTGCTGAAGAAGAAAAGGGATTCAATCAAACCGTTTTGTACGGAAGAGATGTTTCTGTTGAAGATATTGTAGCAACGGCCAAGCGCTATCCTATGATGGCTGATCGTCAAGTTGTTATTGTAAAAGAGGCTCAGGATTTATCGAGAACAATTGACAAGATCGAATCTTATGTTGCTAATCCGATGACGACAACCGTATTGGTTTTCTGCTATAAATACAAAACACTGGATAAGCGAAAAAAAGTAACCAAACTACTGGCTCAGAAAGGAGTCGTTTATGAAAGTAAAAAATTATACGAAAATCAGGTTGGAGACTGGATAAAACGTGTGCTTGCAGGAAAAAAGTACACCATTGATCCAAAAGCCAATGCAATGCTGGTTGAATTTCTAGGTACTGATTTGAGTAAGATTAATAATGAGCTCGAAAAACTACAAATTATTCTACCGAAAGGAACAGTAATTACGCCCCAGCATATTGAGGAGAATATCGGATTTAGTAAAGATTATAATGTTTTTGAGTTAAGAAAAGCGATAGGGGAACGAAACCAGCTCAAAGCCTATAAAATTGCAGAGAATTTTGCTCACAATCCTAAAGAATATCCACTGGTAATGACAACAGGATTGGTGTTTGGATTCTTTGTTCAACTTTTAAAATATCATGGACTGAAAGATAAAAATCCTAAAAATGTCGCTGCAGCTATTGGCGTAAATCCTTATTTTTTAAAGGAGTATGATTTGGCTATAAAAAATTACCCCATGCGTAAAGTAAGTCAGATTGTAGGAGCTCTGCGTGATGTCGATATTAAAAGCAAAGGAGTAGGAGCTAATGCATTGCCGCAATCTGATTTATTAAAAGAAATGCTGTATAAAATATTTAATTAAATAATTTAAAAATAATATTCTATTACAAGTGTCTTCGTCTTAAGTGAATATATCCATTTATTCTGATTTATTACGCTGAAATAGTGTTGTTTAAAATCTTAATTAATAAGGTGTATTTAGTTTTTTATTATTAAATACTCAAAACTAGTAGGGTTCTACAAGTGATTTGTCATAATAACATATAATTAATTAACTATAATTATAGTAAAGACAATGTAATTTCATTATATTTCCTGAATATTATTTACATAAAACAATTCGGTGACCCCATCTACCTTATATCTATGCAATACAAGAATAAAAGTCATTCTTGTGTTATTTGTTTGCCTATCTACTGTTTTTAAGAGTTATGCCCAGTCTCAAATTCTCTTAAAAACAAAGCCAGATGCTATAGTGTCAAAGATTGATAGTATCAAAAAACTAATCAGAACAGAAAATGTTCAAAATCATCTTTTGGGACTTAAAATCTTAAATGAAACAGAAGCTTCTTTAAAATCAAGAAGAGACACTGTAGGTCTTTTGCTTTTTCATAGGGAATGTATTAAGCTAATTTCTTATTTACGAAATTTCGGAACCCCTAATGCGTATCTTCTTGAGAATTTTCAGATTCTAAAGAAATACGATAACAAGCGGGAGTTAGCGCTATTGTATGAAGCCCTTGGTGATTTAAGGTATTATGAAGGCAATAAGTTATTGTCTCATCAGTATGATTTGAAAGCGCAACAATTAATAAAAAAATATGGCAACTATGAGGATAATATAAACATAAACTACAACCTATCAGTATATTATAAAACACATAAAGATTACAAGAAATCGATTCATTTTGCTATGATTTCGCTTGAAAACATAAAAAAAAGCAATACGTCGAAGAAAAATAATTTTAAGATTCCCAATTTATATCTCTTCATATCCGAAGATTATTACCATCTGAAAGAAAATGATAGTGTTTATAAGTATCTGCAGCTTGTAGAAAAAACTCAAATACCCTACGCAGATGGAAGAGTTCCTTATGATGCAAAGCTCAATGAACTCAAGGCAATGTATTATTACAATACGGGCGATCTGGCAACTGCAACAAAATTTTATCAAATCTCAGTATCAAAGTACATCAGACTCAATCAATTTAGAATGAGGCTTATTCAAAAATCAAACAAATTGAATAATACTTTGAAAATAAAAAACATTGAAAATAGAAGAAAAATTAATGAAGCCAGACTTGAAAGCGTAAGTGAGTCTTATAAAAATTATCTGCTGTTTTTTTCATTGTTGCTTGTTACAATACTGATCGTCTTATTTATGATTCAATTTAGAGCCTATAAGTATAAAATGAAGGTTAATTTGATTCTGGAGAGGAAAAATTCAGAGTTAGAAAAAATAAACAAAGAGTTAAATGAAGCCTCAAAAATAAAAGATAATTTTCTTGATGTTGTAACTCATGAATTAAAAACTCCTTTAAATACGATCAGAGGGACAGCATATTTACTTGAAAACGAAAAATCGGAACAACTGAAGAAAGACTATATTAAAAATTTAAATTTTTCTTCCGATTATCTTTTAGGCTTTATCAATAATATAGTAGATTTTAAAAATCTAAAACGAGACGATACGATTAATTTACAGTTTAAAGATGTTAATCTTAAAGAGATACTGAACGCTGTCATTGAAATGTTTAAAATAAATGCCACAAACGACAATACGATACTACTTGATTTTGATGATAAAATTCCACAGACTTTAAAGAGTGATGAAATAAGATTCACTCAGGTTATTATGGAACTCATGACAAATGCTACAAAATTTACAAAAAATGGAGATGTAACTTTAAAAGCAGAACTGATTAAATCTAATAACGATAAAGCCAGTGTTAAATTTGACATTTCTGATACAGGAATTGGAATTTCAGAAAACGTTCAAAATAAAATATTTGAACCCTTTATACAAGAGTCTACTGAAATCAATATTAATTATGGCGGGAGCGGATTGGGGCTGTCCATTATAAAAAAAACTTTAGAACTTTTTAATAGTACGATTGAGGTTAAGTCTAAAAAAGATAAAGGAACTACTTTTTCATTTATAATCGATTTTGATATTTCCAATGAAATCCAAAATGAATCTTGTTTTATAAATAATCAGGAACAAAAAGACGAGCTCCCAAATATTGACGTTTTGCTAGTTGAAGACAATAAAATAAATCAGTTGTTAACCAGTAAAATTCTAATCAGCAAAGGTTTTAAATGTGATGTGGCCAATAACGGTCTTGAAGCAATAGAGAAAGTAAAAGAAAAAAAATACGCAATAATACTGATGGACATTATGATGCCTATTATGGATGGGTTTGAAGCCTCAGAAATTATTAGCGGTTTAAAACCTGAAATACCAATTGTAGCACTGACAGCCATTTCAGAAAATATATGCAGCAATAATTTTCAAAAAGCTAAAATTTTAGAAAAACTGGACAAGCCAATAAATCCTGATATTTTGTGCAAAACAATTTTAAAATATGTTACACAAAAAACGATCTAAGATTTACTAAAATTCACGATATTTGCATCTCTAAAAAAAAACTACTTTTAAAATACTAATAACGCAATTATGGGAATGAATAAAAATACCATTTTAGGATGGGCTACTTTTATAATGGTACTTATGGGATTGTTACTTATAGGTCTTGGCGCTTTTAGATACAGAGATGTTTCCGGTTGGGGATTTGTTGCAGTTGGAGTTGGTTTTTTCTCTATCGCCTGGGTTTTTAACGCTTTGAAAGGAAGGGTATAATTCACCGTCTATTGCACTATCAAATTAATAAAAATAAACTAATAACAATAAACATAATATGTCAGACGATAAGAAAGTAATTTTCTCAATGCAAAAATTGAGTAAAACCTATCAGGGAGCAGACAAACCAGTGCTTAAAAATATTTATCTGAGTTTCTTTTACGGAGCTAAAATTGGTATTTTAGGTCTTAATGGTTCCGGAAAATCATCACTTTTAAAAATTATTGCCGGAGTTGATAAAAACTATCAGGGTGATGTTGTCTTTCAACCAGGTTACACTGTTGGTTACTTAGAGCAAGAACCAATCCTTGATGACTCTAAAACTGTTATCGAAATTGTTCGTGAAGGAGCTGCTGAAACTATGGCTGTTCTTGAAGAGTACAATCAGATTAATGATTTGTTTGGTCTTCCTGAAAATTACGAAGATCAGGATAAGATGGATAAGTTGATGGATCGTCAGGCAGCTTTACAAGATAAAATCGATGCTCTTGGTGCTTGGGAAATTGATACAAAACTTGAAATCGCAATGGATGCTTTACGTACACCTGAAGGAGATACACCAATTAAAAATCTTTCAGGAGGTGAGCGCCGTCGTGTAGCTTTATGTCGTTTGTTATTACAACAGCCTGATGTATTGCTTTTGGATGAGCCTACCAACCACCTTGATGCTGAATCTGTACTTTGGTTAGAACAGCATTTAGCACAATATTCGGGAACTGTAATTGCTGTAACGCACGATAGATATTTCCTTGATAATGTAGCAGGTTGGATTCTTGAGTTGGATAGAGGAGAAGGTATTCCTTGGAAAGGAAACTATTCTTCTTGGTTAGATCAAAAATCTAGTCGTATGGCACAAGAAGAAAAAGTTGCATCTAAACGTAGAAAAACTTTAGAGCGTGAATTAGAATGGGTTCGTCAGGGAGCAAAAGGTCGTCAAACTAAACAAAAAGCTCGTTTACAGAACTACGACAAATTATTAAATGAAGACCAAAAACAATTGGATGAAAACTTGGAAATCTACATTCCAAATGGTCCACGTTTAGGTACGAATGTTATCGAAGCAAAAAATGTTGCTAAAGCCTTTGGAGATAAATTATTATATGATAATTTAAATTTCACTTTGCCACAAGCAGGTATTGTTGGAATCATTGGGCCAAACGGTGCTGGTAAATCGACCATCTTCAAAATGATTATGGGAGAACAAGCTACTGATAGTGGGGAATTTTCTGTTGGTGAAACTGTAAAGATTGCTTACGTAGACCAGTCACACTCGAATATTGATCCGAACAAATCGATTTGGGAAAATTTTGCTGACGGTCAGGAATTAGTAATGATGGGAGGAAAGCAAGTAAACTCAAGAGCTTATTTATCACGTTTTAACTTTGGTGGAGGTGAACAAAACAAGAAAGTTTCAATGTTGTCTGGAGGAGAGCGTAACCGTTTGCACTTAGCTATGACATTAAAAGAAGAAGGAAACGTACTTTTACTGGATGAGCCTACTAATGACCTGGACGTAAATACACTTCGTGCACTAGAGGAAGGTTTGGAGAACTTTGCCGGTTGTGCTGTAATTATTTCGCACGACAGATGGTTCTTAGATAGAATTTGTACTCACATTTTGGCATTTGAAGGAGATTCTGAAGTATATTTCTTTGAAGGAAGTTTCTCTGATTATGAAGAAAACAAAAAGAAACGTTTAGGTGGTGATTTAACTCCAAAACGTTTGAAATACAGAAAATTGATTAGATAGTAAAATCTTAACTTTCAATAAAAAAATCCCAAATTCCAATTATAGTGAGTTTGGGATTTTTTATTACTAGAAGCTAGGTCTCATTTCGAGGAACGAGAAATTACATAAAGTATTTCTTCGATCTTTGTCCATTTGCTAATGCGATTTCTCCTACGTCGAAATGACAAATATTGCGCTAAGTACTGGGATTTGGAATTTAAAGGAACTTAGCTTTCAATTCCGTAGTAGGAATCATGCAGCTTTCTTTTTTACCATACCATTTGTAACGATTCCCGGCAATATAATCGTAAATATAATTTCGAAGTTTTTCAGGAAAAATTTTAAAAACAGAAGCTAAACTGTAAATTCCACCTAAATCTTCTCCAATTTCCAAAACTGCCGAAGATTTATAATAATATGCAACTCCGGGATTGTATAAAATAATGCTATCAATTTTAGTTTGATCAACACCTATATAATTACAAATCTCAATTCCCAATTCTGATTGCAAAGCCACAAAACGAAAAACATCCTTTTTATCACTTTTGATTATAAACTGAACGGCGCCATTGCATAAATTGCAGACACCGTCAAAGAGGATTATTTTTTTGTTTTTTGGAAGGTTTTGCATTTTGAGGAAAGTTTCAAGTTTTTAAGCTTTGTCAAAGTCATTACGTCAGATTTGTCATTCCGCGCAACGGGGAATAACAAAAAAAAGAATAATAAGTTTAAGTTATTGAAATGTAAATATTAATAATTTTTACAAATCGAAAACGGCTTTATTAAATTAATTTTAAGCTGTTTTTAAAAAGTATTCATCTTCGTTGTCATCTTAAAAAAGATAATCGATTAAATTGTCTTATTTTAATTTTGGATAAAATTTATGTTCTAAAAGACTAAAAACTTAGACGGAAAACATAAAACTTACTTTTTTCCAGCTTCCACTAATTCCAATTCATCTAAACTTACTTTCGAAGTAAAAATGCCGTAATTTACTGTTGCTTTATTTTTTTCGATGGCATCAATACTTCCAACGGATCTTCCGTCGAGCATTCTGACTCTGTCACCAACTTTTAAAACTGGTTTTGGTTTTTCGATTACAGGTTTAAGTTTTTTCTCTTTTTTCTCTTTTCGAATTTCCTCTACTTTTACTGTAATTTCAGCAATTACTTCTTTTTTCTTTTCGATTATAGCCTTAGCTTCTTTTGGAGTAGCTTTTTTACGTTTTGAATTCTCAATTTCTATAATTTTCAAAAACTCTCCTATAAGCTCTTTTTTGTTTTTATTATTAAAATATTTCTCAGAGATATCTTCTATTTTTTGCCCAATATATATCGTCTTCTGATTGCTATCATACAATTCCTGATAGCTCTCCAGTTTTTGTTTGATTTTTACATTGATGTTTTCCATCTTTTTGCTTTCTTCACGAGCCCTTGTTTCTTCTTCTTTTAGATTAATAGAAGTTTTTTCTAACTTAGAACGTTCTTTCTGAAGTGTTGCAATTGTTTTATCAAAACGAACTTTACCTACTTCAATTTTCTTTTTAGCACGATTAATCAATCCAAACGGAATCCCGTTTTTTAATGCAACCTCAAAAGTAAATGAACTTCCAGCCTGTCCCAAAGCCAGCTTATACATTGGTTCAAGAGATTTTTCATCAAACATCATATTTGCGTTTGTAGCAAATGGCAACTCATTTGCCAAAATTTTCAAATTAGAATAATGTGTTGTAATAATTCCGAAAGCTTCACGGTGATAGAATTCTTCCAGGAATATTTCCGCCAAAGCACCTCCTAATTCAGGATCAGAACCTGTACCAAATTCGTCAATTAAAAACATGGTTTTCTTGTTGCATTTTTTTAAGAAATAATTCATGTTTTTTAACCGGTAACTATACGTACTTAGATGATTTTCAATAGATTGATTGTCTCCGATATCCGTTAAAATTCTGTCAAACAAGAAAGTTTCGCTTCGTTCATGGACCGGAATTAACATCCCGGATTGTAACATCAATTGTAATAACCCAACTGTTTTTAGAGAAATTGTTTTTCCACCCGCATTCGGTCCCGAAATAACAATAATTCGGTTATCTTGCTTTAATTCAATCGTCTGCGGATGTGTAACTTCGTTCTTCTGCTTGTTATTCAGGTATAAAATAGGATGGTAAGCCTCTCTGAAAAACAATCTTCTTTCTTCTGTAATTGTAGGTAGTATTCCGTTGATTCTATTGGCGTATTTTGCTTTTCCGGCAACAACATCAATATCACTTAAAAACTCCTGATATTCAATTAGCAAAGGAAGATATGGACGAATAGCATTAGATAATTGCTTTAAAATTCGGGTAATTTCTTCCTTCTCTTCGTATTCTAAATTAGCTAATTCCCGAGAATATTGCAAAGTAGCTTCAGGTTCAATATAGGCGATACTTCCGGTTTTGGAAGTTCCTAAAATAGAACCTTTTACCTTTCGACGATACATGGCTAAAACTGCTAAAACACGGCGGTTTTGTACAAAACTTTCTTTAATATCATCTAAATAACCAAGACTATTATTGTGTGAAAGTGCAACGCCAAAGCTTTGATTTACTTTACCACGCACTATATTCATATTTTGTCGTATACTCAGTAAAGCCGGTGAAGCATTGTCTTTGATTTCTCCGTACTTATCTACAATCGCATCAATGGTCGTTACGATGTCTTTCGTATACTCCACGCGAGAAGCTCTAGTATTTAGATTAGGATAGTAATCGTCAAATTTTTTAAGAAAATTCAATAAAAAGTTAGACGTTGAAGAAAGCGTAGCAATTTTTCTAAAACTGCCAACTTCCAAAAAGCTATCTTCTATAGCCAGAAACTTAATTTCGTGAGTTATAGCATCAAATCCATGATTTGGAATGGCGTTATTATTTTGAAAAGAGGAAACATATTCTGATGTTTGCATCAGGGCCTGCATTAATGTTTCTTTATCTCTAAAAGGAGTTATTTGTAAAGCTTTTTCTTTTCCTATGTCAGTATTACAGCCCGCAGAAATGGTTTCTAGTACTGTTGGAAATTGTAAATCTTGTAATGTTTTTTCGGTAATAGATATCATTATATATCGTAAGTTGTAAAGGTTCAAAGTTACAAAGTTTTAGAACGAAATAGCACTATTAATTAGTGCTTTGAAAAAAACTTTGCGTAATTTGTAATAAAAATAAAAAAATGAGAATCAATCTTTCTCTTGACTGGGAAGCGGTACTAAAAGATGAAAAAAAAAAAACTATTTTCAGGAGCTAATAGCAACTCTTGAAACTGAATACCAAACTTATACCTGTTATCCACCTGCAGAATTAATTTTTTCAGCTTTCAATACCTGTACTTTTAAAAATTTAAAAGTAGTTATTATTGGGCAAGATCCGTACCATGGAGAAGGAGAGGCCAATGGTTTAAGCTTTTCTGTGAATGACACGGTTAAGATTCCGCCATCGTTGCGGAATATCTACCGAGAATTAAATGACGACCTCGATTCTATCTTTATGCCAACTTCTGGCAATCTTGAAAAATGGTCGCAACAAGGAGTTTTACTTTTAAATGCTTCATTAACTGTTCGTAAAGACAGTCCAAATAGCCATAAACACCTGAAATGGAATTTATTCACAGATGCCGTAATTCAAGCCATTTCTGATCAGAAAGAAAATATTGTTTTTCTGTTATGGGGGAGCTTTGCCCAGAAAAAAGGTGCAAAAATAGACCGTTCAAAACATTGTGTTTTAGAATCCGGACATCCTTCGCCAATGAGTGCTAATCAGGGAAAGTGGTTTGGAAATAAACACTTTAGTAAAACAAATCAATTCCTGAAATCAAAAGGAATTAGAGAAGTCAACTGGCTATAAAAAATAATAACCAATTGAATTAATAGCGTTTTAAAGAAGAGTAATAACTACGATTACTCTTTATCTTTCTTAACAATCTCATCTAAAATTGCTTTATCTTCGTAGTTAATTACTTTTAATATAATTTCTTGATTTTTAGCAGTTTTACCTTCGATGATGTAAAGTTTTCCTTTATTTACTGGCACATTACTTTTGTCAAAATCGACATCTCCATATGTCAGTGTATTTTTAATATCAGCCGTGTCAACCCATTTTTCATTTAAAGTCTGAACTGCTTTGTCAGAATACTGAAAAGGCTTCGTACGTAAATTGTTTAGCACCCTAGCGTTTGGAAAATAATTGCAACGCGTATCTTTTCCGCTAAATACAAGGGCTACAAAAAAGCATCCTATAACTAAACCAATCAAATAATAAGCAAAACGATGTGCGAACTTCATGAAATATTTTTTTTGCAAAGGTACACTAAAGTTCCCTTAAAATACAAGTAAATTAATATCGTTATCCGGTAAATCGAACCATTCGCCAATTGCTTTATTTGTTAGGATTCCGTGGTACAGATAAATTCCGTTTTTCAATCCTTTATTACATCTTATTGCGCTTTCCAAACCACCGTCTTCGGCTATTTGAAGCAAATACGGAGTCAGAATATTACTTATTGATAATGAGGCCGTTTTAGAGTATCTAGAAGGTATGTTAGGAACACAGTAATGAAGAACATTGCTTTTGATAAAAGTTGGCTTTTCGTGTGTTGTAACTTCTGAAGTTTCAAAGCATCCGCCGGTATCAATACTCACATCTACAATTACAGCACCTTTTTTCATGTGTTCCACCATGGTTTCCGTAACAATAATAGGACAACGTTCTTTCCCGCGCATAGCTCCAATAGCGACATCACAGCGTCTCAATGCTTTTAGTAAAGCTTTTTGCTGAACCGTTGACGTAAAGATGCGTTGGTTCAGGTTGTTTTGCAAACGACGCAATTTGGTAATCGAATTGTCAAAAACTTTTACATTCGCACCAAGACCTATTGCAGTTTTGGCAGCAAATTCGCCAACAGTTCCGGCTCCCAGAATAACGACGTCAGTAGGAGGGACTCCGGTAATATTCCCAAACAAAAGACCTTTTCCAAATTCATCCGTAATCATTAATTCAGCAGCAATAAGGATAGAAGCTGTTCCTGCAATCTCACTTAATGATTTTACTGCGGGGTACGATCCGTCTTCATCTTTAATATATTCAAAAGCAAGTGCAGTGATCTTTTTTTGGGCCAAAGCTTCAAAGTATGCTTTTTTCTTCGTTTTTAACTGAATGGCCGAAATTATAATCGTTTCGGGATTGATCATTTCGATCTCCGCTATCGTTGGCGGCTCTACTTTAAGTAACAACGGACATCCAAAAACCTTTTTAGTGTCTTTTGTTACTTCGGCTCCGGCATCTGAGTATTCTTTATCAGAATAACTTGAACTTTCACCAGCCCCTGCTTCAATCATAACTCGGTGTCCTTCATAAGTCAAAGAGTTTACTGCATCCGGAGTCAGGCAAATACGACGTTCCTGATAACTTGTTTCTTTAGGGATTCCTATAAAAAGCTCGCTTTTAAATCGGCCAATTTCAAGTTTTTCTTCTTGTGGCAACAATTGCTGTTTCGTAAATGGAGTTAAGGTAATTGACATGGGTTGTGCAAAAAATTAAGAGTACAAATTACGTAAAAAGTTTTAAAATCAATGTAAAAATTCTGCTAATACTTGTTTAAGAATTAAGACAGAATTTTTTCCATCTTTATATCTGCTCTTTCATAACTTACATCTTCCAAGGGGACTTCGACAAAACCAAATTTCTCATACAAATGAAGTGCGGGAAGAAGTATGCGATTGGAATACAGGAATAGCTTTTTGATATTATTGTTTTTAGCAACGGTCATACAGTGCTCTAATAGTTTATTTCCAACTCCAAGACCTTGTGCTTTATCTGAAACTGCCATTTTACTCAGTTCAAATGTTTCATTATCCACTTTCATTAAGGAAACCGTACCAATGATTTCGCCTTTGTATCTGGCATAATAGATCAATCCGCCTTTATCAATAATTTCTTTTTGCGGATTGGAAAGCACGATTTCGTCTCTTTCTTCAACTCTAAAATACTTCTTAAGCCATTCTATGTTTAAGGTTTTGATGTGTTCTTTTAAATCGGAAGAGAAAGGGATGATTTCAACTGTGTTCTGGGTATTCATTGAGTCTTAATTTTATTCGTAAATGACTTCTACTTCAAACAATTCTTCTGAATTTACCGGATTACTATTGTTATCCAGATATAAAACTTTAAACGAAGTTCTTTTTCTTTTTGGATCCATCAAGAATATTACAGGGAATGTTATTGGATTTCCTCTGCCAATACTTTTTCCAGCCATTGTAACTTGATTATCTTTTGATTTCAGCATTATTCCTGTCAAGCAATCTTGACACGGAGTGTCTGAATAGTATTTTACTGTAATAGAATCGCCAATTTTGTAATCACTAGCTTTTAAAATAAGTGGCGTTTTATTAGCATATCCATTATATTCTTTGATTTTTATTTTATTATAAAAAATGTGCCAGACAGATATTGTGTCAGAAGCTTTACAAAAACTGGAAATTAGAAAAAATGCAATAAGGATATTTAATTTCTTCATATTTCTAATTCATTTCTAAATTTAAAATTTTCTGGTAACTCTCTGTAGGGATAATTCTAAACTAACTTCAATTCTCTCTTTCCATTTGTCAACAACTCAATTGAAATTACAGAAGTTTCTTCCGGAAGCAGATTCGCAATTTTCTCAGACCATTCTATAAAACACCAGTTTCCAGAGTATAAATAATCATCAACACCCATGTCTAAAGCTTCGGTTTCTTTGTTTAATCTGTAAAAGTCAAAATGATAAACAATTTGATTATTAGTAGTATAGTATTCGTTAACTAAAGAAAAAGTTGGACTACTGGTCGCATCCTGAACGCCTAAACTTTTACACAACTGCTTGATTAAAGTAGTTTTTCCAACACCCATTTCTCCATTAAAAAGAATAATTTTTTTTGGATTTGAGGCTAAAATTTGCTCTGCTACTTCTTTGATTTGATCTAATGAAAAAACGATATTCATCTTTGTTTATTTTTAATAGTCTCAGTTTCAGTTTTTATCTGAGACTGTAAACTGAGACAGGAGACTTTATTTAGGGTTAAACACTAAAAACGGAATAATCATTTCTTCTAATGAAATTCCTCCGTGCTGATAAGTGTTTTTGTAATAACTCACATAATGATTGTAGTTGTTTACGTAGGCTAAAAAGTAATCGTTTTTAGCAAAAATAAACGAACTGCTCATGTTTATGGCAGGTAAACCAATTACTTTTGGCTCTTTTACCACATAAACATCTTTTTGCTCGTATGTTAAACTACGCCCGGTTTTGTAGCGCAAATTTAAACTTGTATTTTTATCTCCAACAACTTTTGAAGGATTTTTTACATTGATAGTACCGTGATCAGTTGTTAGAATCAATTTAAAACCCAGAAGCTGTGCTTGTTGGATGATTTCCAAAAGAGGTGAGTTTTTAAACCAGCTTAAAGTCAGAGAGCGATATGCTTTATCATCAGAAGCCAATTCTTTTACAACTTCCATTTCGGTTTTAGCATGCGACAACATGTCTACAAAATTATAGACTACAGTTACCAGATCGTTGCCTTTTAAGGCTTTGAAGTTTTCCGATAGTTTTTTTCCACCGGCATAATTGGTAATTTTAAAATAATCTTCTTTAATATTTAGACCCAAGCGCTTTAATTGTGCCGAAAGAAATTCGGCTTCATACAGGTTTTTTCCACCATCTTCCACATCATTTTTCCAGTATTGCGGAAATTGTTTTTCCATTTCAATTGGCAATAACCCAGAGAAAATAGAATTACGCGCATATTGGGTGGCCGTTGGAAGAATAGAGAAATACGGAACTTCTTTTTCTAGTTTATAGTAGTTAGAAACAACGGTTTCAAATGATTTCCACTGATCGTAACGAAGATTATCAATAACCACAAACAAAATCGGTTTGTCTTTCTTTTTGATCTCCGGAACTACTAATTCTTTAAACAAATTGTGTGACTGAATAGGTTTATCTGCTTTTGGAGCAAACCAGTCTTCGTAGTTTCTTTCAATATATTTTCCAAATTGCGAATTGGCTTCAACTTTTTGAGATTCAAGAATTTCGATCATGGCCTGATCGTTAATATTCTCAAGTTCTAATTCCCAAAAAATCAATTTTTTATACAGTTCAATCCAATCTTCAAAAGAATTAACCATAGCCAGTTCCATAGAAATCTTTCGAAACTCTTTTTGGTAATCTAATGTTGTTTTTTCAGAAATTAATCTCGAATGATCCAGGTTTTTCTTTAGACTCAATAAAATCTGATTCGGATTGACCGGTTTTATTAGATAATCAGCGATTTTAGAACCAATGGCTTCTTCCATTATGTATTCCTCTTCACTTTTGGTAATCATAATCATTGGAATTGCCGATTTTTTCTCTTTCATTTCAGAAAGTGTCTCCAGACCACTCATTCCCGGCATATTCTCATCTAGGAATACAATATCAAAATTATCCTCTTCAAATAAAGCAATGGCGTCCAAACCATTGTTACAAGTAGTTACATTATAGTTTTTTTTCTCCAGGAATAATATATGTGGCTTTAGAAGATCGATTTCATCATCGACCCAAAGTATTTTTATCTTGTCCATAAACGTTTTTTATTTTAATGCAATTTAGAAGTATAGAACTTAAAAAGTATTAAAAATAGTATAAATTTCAGAATTAAGAATGGTAATTTTTGCAGAATAAGTTTTTAAGGTATTGCTATTAAATTGATATTCAGACTAAACGTTTAGCAATTTTTAAGCAAAAAACGCAAACTTCGTTATAGTTAATTACTTATATTTGTTGACTTAAAAAAAACCAAATAGTGACTCATATCAATAAGTTAAAAATATTTAATGATCCCATTTACGGGTTTATTTCCATTCCGAATGAACTTATTTACGATTTAATTCAACATCCGTACTTTCAGCGTTTACGCCGCATTTCGCAAATGGGATTGTCGTATTTGGTTTATCCTGGCGCTAATCATACGCGTTTTCATCATGCTTTAGGCTGTATGCATTTAATGCAGAAATCTGTAGACACACTTCGCTTTAAAGGGGTTGCGATTTCACCTGAAGAAGAAAATGCGCTGTACATTGCTATTTTACTACATGATATTGGTCATGGACCTTTTTCGCACGCTATGGAAAAGAGTATCGTCGAAGATGTGAATCATGAAGCTATTTCGTTGTTGTTTATGAACCAGTTAAATGAAGAATTTGAAGGTAGACTAAGCTTGGCTATTCAGGTTTTTAAAGGTGATTACCATCGAAAGTTTATGCTGCAGTTGATTTCCAGTCAATTGGACATGGATCGAATGGATTATTTGAAAAGAGATAGTTTTTATACCGGTGTAGCCGAAGGAAATGTAAACTCTGAGCGTTTGATTCAGATGATGAATGTGGTGGATGGTGTTTTGGTCATCGAAGAAAAAGGAATTTACTCAGTTGAAAAGTTTCTGCTTTCAAGAAGACTGATGTACTGGCAGGCTTATTTACATAAAACAAGTCTGGTGGCAGAGTTGATTTTGATGAAGGTGTTAAAAAGAGCCAGAGAATTGACTTTAAAAGGTGTGATTTTACCGTGTAGTGAGCCTCTTTTTTATTTTATGAAGAACAGAGTGACTTTAGAAGACTTTGATGCTGAAAAATTAGATTTATTTTCTCAACTTGATGATTTTGACATTATCAGCGCTTTAAAAGCTTGGCAGAAGCACGATGATTTCATTCTTTCTACTTTAAGTAAAATGCTTATTAATAGAGATTTACTTAAAATTAAGCTTACTGCAGAGAAAATACCTGCTGAGGAATTACAATCACTTAAAGAAGAATTCGCTAACGAACACCATATTACACAATTAGAAGCGGGTTATTTTATTTTTGGTGGAAAAATTAAAAATCAGGCATACAGTAAAGAAGCTGAACCAATACGAATTTTGAAAAAAGACAAAACAATTGAAGATGTTGTTGAAGCGTCTGATCAGTTGAATTTGAAGTCGTTATCAAAATTGGTTACAAAATATTACATCTGTTTTCCAAAACAACTTATCTAAAATTAACATTTAAAATCTATTTTTTATATTTTTGTCGCAATGAAATTTACAGCAGAACAAATAGCGGGAATTTTAGAAGGAGAAGTTGTTGGTAATCCCAATGTAGAAGTTTCTCGGTTATCTAAAATAGAAGAAGGTGAGGAGGGATCGCTTACTTTTTTGGCCAATCCAAAATATATCAACCACATATATACTACAAAAGCATCTGTAACTATTGTTAATGATAGCTTTATACCAGAACAGGAAATCACTACGACTTTAATAAAAGTAGAAGATGCTTACGCCTCTTTTTCTAAGCTTTTAGAGTTTTATAATCAAGTAAAACTAAACAAAAACGGCATAGAACCACAGTCTTTTATTACCGAAGGTACTAAATATGGCGAAAATTTATATTTAGGAAGCTTTAGCTATATTGGGCAAAATGTAGTATTAGGAGACAATGTAAAAATTTACCCAAACAGTTTTATTGGAGATAATGTTGTTATTGGCGATAATGTGTATATTTTTGCAGGCGCTAAAATTTATTCAGAAACTATAATTGGAAACAATTGTACGATTCACTCAGGGACTATTATTGGTGCGGATGGTTTTGGTTTTGTACCAAATGAAGAAGGAGTTTATAGTAAGGTGCCACAAATTGGTAACGTTATTATTGAAGATAACGTTGATATTGGTGCTAATACGACAATAGACAGAGCAACTCTTGGTTCGACAATTATAAGACAAGGAGTTAAATTAGACAATCAAATTCAGATTGCACATAATGTTGAAATTGGCAAAAACACAGTAATTGCAGCGCAATCAGGTGTGGCCGGTTCAACAAAAATTGGTGAAAACTGTATGATTGGCGGGCAAGTTGGTATCGCAGGCCATTTGACAATAGGTAATAACGTGAGATTGCAGGCTCAATCGGGAGTAGCAAGAAACATTAAAGATGATGAAATTTTACAAGGGACGCCGTCTCTTGGATATACTGATTTTAATAAATCGTATGTTCATTTCAAAAATCTTCCTAAAATAGTTGCCGAAGTAGAAGAATTAAAAAAACAAATAATAAACCCAAAAAATGGAAATAATGGTTAAACAGAAGACCATCAAAAATGAAATTTCACTAACAGGCGTTGGATTACACACTGGGAAAGAAGTTACAATGACTTTTAAACCAGCTCCAATTAATAATGGTTTCACTTTTGTAAGAGTAGATTTGCAAGGTCAGCCAGTCATTGAGGCTGATGCTAATTACGTTGTAAATACGCAAAGAGGTACTAATTTAGAAAAACTAGGCGTAAAAATTCAAACTCCTGAACATGTTTTGGCAGCATTAGTTGGATGTGATCTGGACAATGTTATTATAGAATTAGATGCTTCGGAACTTCCTATCATGGATGGTTCTTCAAAATATTTTGTTGAAGCAATTGAAAAAGCTGAAATAGAAGAACAAGATGCAAGCCGCAATGTTTATGTCGTAAAAGAAGTAATTTCATTTACTGATGAAGCAACCGGAAGTGAGATTCTTGTAATGCCAAGTGATGATTATCAAGTAACTACAATGGTAGATTTTGGTACTAAAGTTTTAGGCACTCAAAACGCTACCTTAAAAAGTATTGCAGATTTTAAAACAGAAATTGCAAGTTCAAGAACGTTCAGTTTTCTGCATGAATTAGAATCTTTGTTAGAACATGGTTTAATTAAAGGCGGTGACTTAAACAATGCAATTGTTTATGTAGACAAGGAGATTTCTGAATCTACAATGGCGAATTTAAAGAAAGCTTTTGGAAAAGATGAAATATCTGTAAAACCAAACGGAGTTTTAGACAACCTTACCCTACATTATCCAAACGAAGCAGCGAGACACAAACTTCTTGATGTAATTGGAGATTTATCTCTTATTGGAGTTCGTATTCAAGGTAAGATTATTGCCAATAAACCAGGTCATTTTGTAAATACTCAGTTTGCTAAGAAATTAGCAAAAATCATTAAAATAGAGCAAAGAAATCACGTTCCTGTTTACGATTTAAACCAAGAACCGTTGATGGATATCCATAAAATTATGGCAATGCTTCCTCATAGACCTCCGTTTTTATTGATTGATAGAATCATCGAAATGTCTGATCGTCATGTGGTTGGATTGAAAAATGTAACAATGAATGAAAATTTCTTCGTTGGACATTTTCCGGAAGCGCCAGTTATGCCTGGGGTTTTAATTGTTGAAGCAATGGCACAAACGGGCGGAATTTTGGTTTTGAGTACAGTTCCAGATCCGGAGAATTACTTAACTTATTTCATGAAAATTGACAATGTTAAGTTTAAACACAAAGTATTGCCAGGTGATACATTAATTTTCAAATGTGAATTGATTTCTCCAATCAGAAGAGGAATCTGTCATATGCAAGCAAATGCTTACGCAAATGGGAAATTAGTGACCGAGGCAGAATTAATGGCTCAAATTGCTAGAAAACAATAATAATTAATCAATTTTATTGTTTAGGTTTGTTGCCCAAATTAGATTATTTTAATTTAAAATATAAAAAACACATATGAATCAACCATTAGCATATGTTCATCCTGGCGCTAAAATCGCTAAAAATGTTGTAATTGAACCTTTTACAACAATCCACAATAATGTAATTATTGGTGATGGTACTTGGATTGGTTCAAATGTGACGATCATGGAAGGAGCCCGAATTGGTAAAAATTGCAATATTTTTCCAGGAGCGGTTATTTCTGCGGTACCACAAGATTTGAAATTTGGAGGAGAAGATTCTCTTGCTATCATAGGGGACAATTGTACCATTAGGGAATGTGTTACTATAAACAGAGGTACAGTTGCTTCCGGACAAACTATTCTTGGAAACAATTGTTTGGTTATGGCGTATGCTCACATTGCTCACGACTGCGAAATTGGTAATAATGCCATTATCGTAAACGGAGTGGCATTGGCAGGTCACGTTGTAGTTGGAAATCACGCAGTAATAGGTGGTTTGGCAGCGATTCATCAATTTATCCATATTGGAGATCATGCTATGATTTCAGGTGGTTCTTTGGTTAGAAAAGATGTTCCACCTTATACCAAAGCTGCAAAAGAGCCGTTATCTTATGTCGGTATCAATTCAGTAGGTTTAAGAAGAAGAGGTTTCAGTACTGAGAAAATCAGAGAAATTCAGGAAATCTATAGAATTTTATATCAAAAAAATTACAATACAACACAAGCTTTAAGTATTATTGAGGCTGAAATGGAAGCTACTCCTGAGAGAGATGAAATTCTTGATTTTATCAGAAATTCATCAAGAGGAATTATGAAAGGTTATTCCGGAAACTATTAATTTTAGAGTTTAGATTTCTAAGCTGAAAATTGAAAATTAAAAATATTAATATAAAAATGCAGATTTATTCTTTAGCTAGAATCTAAAATCTACATTCTAAAATCAAAAAATAAAAAAATGGCATCTACATCAGATATTAGAAACGGGTTATGTATTAAATACAACCACGATATTTATAAAATCATTGAGTTTCTTCACGTAAAACCTGGAAAAGGTCCAGCTTTCGTAAGAACTAAATTAAAAAGTTTGACTACAGGAAAAGTATTAGACAATACGTTTTCTGCAGGACATAAAATCGAAGATGTTCGTGTAGAAACACATACTTTTCAGTTTTTATATGCTGAAGGAGATGAGTTTCACTTTATGAATGCGGAGACTTTTGAGCAAATTTCTTTAAATAAAAATATCCTGGACAATCCTGGATTACTAAAAGAAGGAACTAATGTAATGGTTCAAATCAATACCGAAACTGACCTTCCTTTGTCTGTTGATATGCCTACATCTGTAGTTCTTGAAATTACTTATGCTGAACCGGGAGTAAAAGGAAATACAGCTACTAATGCTACAAAATCTGCAACAGTAGAGACCGGAGCAACTGTAAATGTACCTTTATTCATCAACGAAGGTGATAAAATTAAAATTGATACTGCTTCAGGTTCTTACATGGAGCGTGTAAAAGAGTAGTTTTTATAAGTTTTCAGTTTTCAGTCGCAGTTATCAGTTTGTTAATGCAGATTGAAAACTGAGACTGAAAACTGAGACTGAAAACTAAATAAATATATGAAATTTCCAAAGATTCATTCTTTACAAGAAATTGCAAATTTGCTTGATTGCGAATTTATTGGTGACCAAAACTTCCCCGTTTTAGGCATGAACGAGATACATGTCGTTGGGCCCGGTGATATTGTTTTTGTTGACCATCCCAAATATTACGATAAAGCTTTACAATCCGCTGCTACTATAATTTTAATTAATAAAAAAGTAGACTGCCCTGAAGGTAAAGCACTTTTAATTTCTGATGATCCTTTCAGAGATTTCAATATCCTAACCAAACATTTTCGACCTTTTCAAGCCACAAGCGTATCGATTGCTCTTTCTGCAACTATTGGAGAAGGCACCGTTATTCAGCCAAATTGTTTCATTGGAAACCATGTTACAGTCGGAAAAAACTGTTTGATTCACCCAAATGTTACTATTTACGATCATACCGTAATTGGAGATAATGTAATGATCCACGCCGGAACCATTTTAGGAGCTGACGCGTTTTATTATAAAAAACGCCCCGATGGCTTTGATCAGTTGGTTTCAGGCGGTAGAGTAGTTATTGAAAGTAATGTTGGCATTGGAGCACTTTGCACAATCGATAAAGGTGTTACCGGTGATACAACTATTGGAGAAGGTACAAAAATTGACAATCAGGTACATGTAGGACATGATACTGTGATTGGTAAAAAGTGTTTAATAGCATCGCAAACTGGTATTGCAGGTTGTGTCGTGATTGAAGATGAAGTAACAATTTGGGGACAAGTAGGAACAACCAGCGGAATCACAATAGGAGCGAAGGCTGTTATTATGGGACAAACGGGAGTTACTAAATCGGTTGAAGGAGGAAAATCATATTTCGGTACTCCAATCGAAGAATCAAGAGAAAAGTTAAAACAATTGGCCAATATCAAAAAGATTCCTGAAATTCTAAATAAATTGAAGTAATTATGTCTATAAAAGAATTTGTTCAAAAATTTTACAAGTCTGATGCCTTAATTGATAGCGAAATCATGAAAACTTACCTACATCCTGAGGTGAAGTTAGACTGGAACAGCACAAAAGGATTGATTGAGATGGATTATGATTCGATGACAGCTATGGCAAATGAGCTGAGTCGCGCTTATGTTCGTTCTAAGGTCAGAATTAGTCACATTATTGCAGAAGAGGACTTAGTTTCAATACGATACTCTCATTTTGTGAAAACAATTGAAAACCCAAGAGAAGAGATGTTATTAGCTCATTTTACTACAATTTGGCAAATAAAAGATGATAAATTATATCGCGGTTATCAAATGAGTCAATTTTCTTAATTTTTTTAAATACAAAAAGGTTAAAATACGTTACAAAACCTTACTTTTGCATCACAATTTTAAAAACTACATAAAATATATATCATGAGTGTTTTAGTTAATAAAGATTCCAAAATAATTGTTCAAGGATTTACAGGAAGCGAAGGAACTTTCCACGCTTCTCAAATGATTGAGTACGGTACTAATGTTGTTGGTGGTGTAACTCCAGGAAAAGGAGGAACAAGCCATTTAGATCGTCCGGTTTTTAACACAGTAAAAGATGCTGTAGAGCAAGCCGGAGCTGATACATCTATCATTTTTGTTCCGCCAGCTTTTGCTGCTGATGCAATTATGGAAGCTGCTGACGCTGGAATTAAAGTAATTATTGCTATTACAGAAGGAATTCCTGTAGCAGATATGATTAAAGCTAATAACTATGTTAAAGAAAGAAATTCAAGATTAATCGGACCAAACTGTCCAGGAGTAATTACTCCGGGTGAAGCTAAAGTTGGTATTATGCCAGGTTTTGTTTTCAAAAAAGGAACAGTTGGTATCGTATCTAAATCTGGAACTTTAACTTATGAAGCTGCTGACCAAGTTGTGAAACAAGGTTTAGGAATTACTACAGCTATTGGTATTGGTGGAGATCCAATTATTGGAACTACAACTAAAGAAGCTGTTGAATTGTTGATGAACGACCCTGAAACTGAAATCATCATTATGATTGGTGAAATCGGAGGACAATTAGAAGCTGATGCTGCTAAATGGGTAAGAGCTGATGGTAACCGTAAGCCAGTTGTTGGTTTTATCGCTGGAGAAACTGCTCCTGCAGGTAGAACAATGGGTCACGCAGGTGCTATTGTTGGTGGTTCTGACGATACAGCTGCTGCTAAAAAACAAATCATGAGAGACAACGGAATCCACGTTGTTGATTCACCAGCTGAAATTGGTAAAAAAGTAAAAGAAGTACTTGGATAATCTCCAATATTTGAAATAATAAATTCCAAAAAAAGTCTCAATATTACTTGAGACTTTTTTACATTTTAAAATGCTGGGGTATAAATAGAAAAAACTTAGCATCTAAGAACCTCAGTACCTTAGAAGCTAAAAAAAGAAATATGTACAAAGAATTAGAAAAATTTAAAGTAAGCAACAGTTTTACTTTTACGATTGAAGACAGTTTAGAACAAGTTTGCAATGCTCCTGAAGCAGGTGCAGGTATTTTTGTAGTCTATGCAGTTGAAGGTGATGCAAAAGAATTAATCATGGTTGGTTCTACAGGAACCGTTCAAAACGATGGTACTTTAAAAAGTAAAAACGGTGGTTTATATGATAAAATCGTAAACGGACACCAATTTGCAAAAACGGGAAGAAAATATTCATGGCCAGCACAAATGAAGCTAGAGAATATTAGTGCTCTTGAAGTAGTTTGGTATGAAACTTTTACTGCTGATGTAAAAGGAATTCCAACCACTGTGGAAGGACAGGTTTTGCAAAACTTCTTAGATGAAAACGCAAAATTGCCAAGATGGAATGTAGCTTTTTAAGAAAACATCTCCTATCATAATATTTAAAGCCTTGCTATTTATTTAGTAAGGCTTTTTTTATTAAGCTCTAGGTTTTGATTTTTTGGTTTTATATATTTAGTCACCAAAAACAAACCAAAACTATGCCCAAAAACTACCTGCTATTACTGACTTTATGCTTTTTTTGGTCTGCTAATTCGCAGACAATTAATATCCCTGACGCCAATTTTAAGGCAAAATTACTTGAAGCGGATGTATTAAACGAAATTGCTCAGGATAAAAATCAGAACAACATAAAAATTGACGCAAATGGCGATGGTGAAATTCAATTGTCCGAAGCTTTAAATGTTTATTATTTAACAGTTAAAGAATCTAATATTTCGTCTGTGGTAGGCATTAAAAATTTTGACAATCTGATAGAATTTAAGTGTGGGCAAAATAATATTACATCGATCGATGTTAGTAATATGAAAAACCTTTTGTACTTAGCATGTTATATTAATCAAATTGTTAGTTTAAATCTTTCAGGAACAAGCAATCTTTACGAATTGAATTGCCAGGAAAATTTATTAAAAACTTTAGATTTATCAGGTGTTAATAAACTGACTAATTTAAATTGCAGCGTAAATCAATTAACCAATTTAGATGTAACGGTTTTGCCGGATTTGGTTTCATTATTTTGTGGGTGGAATCAACTAACTGATCTGAATTTATCAAATCAAAATCCGATTATTTTTAATGCCCTATCTTGTTCCAAAAATAATTTAGCAAGTCTCGATATAGTTCGGTTTAACAATCTTCACACTCTGCATTGTAGCGAAAATTCGCTTACAAATTTAGAGATATCTGCTTATTCAACTTTAGGATCTTTAGCATATTCTGAAACTAAAATTTCTAATTTTGACGTGACGAAGTTCCCAAACCTTATCTATTTATCATGTTCTCAGACGGAAACGACAAGTTTGGATTTGACAGGATTGGTAAAATTAAAAATACTAGATTGTACTCTGAATAAATTAACAAATTTAGATGTTTCATCCTCAATAAATTTGGAAAGTTTATCTTGTGCTTATAATTCGTTAACCAGTTTAGATGTTACGAAGCTATCTAAACTTGGATATTTGCAAATAGGTAATAATCAATTAGAATCAATAGATTTGAAAAACCTGATTAACCTTCAGGATATAACAATCTTTGATACTGCTATAAAAGACGTAGACCTTAGCTATTCCGTTTCATTGGAAAAAGTTTACATTTCCAGTAATCCTCTTCTGGAATCGATATCGATCAAAAACGGAAGTATGGAAAAAGAAATTCAAATAGCTCAAAATCCAAAGTTGAAATATGTTTGTACAGATGAAGAACAAATAACTAAAATTGAAAATATACTTCGAGAAAATGATATAAATGATTGTAATGTCAATTCATATTGCTCGTTTGCTTCCGGAGGAGAAAGTTTTACTATTCAGGGAAAGAATAAGAATGATGCAGATCATAACGGTTGCGATGTTTCTGATACTCCGGCATCTTTTTTAAAATTCAAAATTGATGATGGTACAAAAACAGGAAATTTTATTACGAATGAAACTGATTCGTACGCTATAAAAGTACCAGCAGGATCGTATACTATTAGCCCTGTTTTTGAAAATAGCAACTATTTTACAATTTCGCCATCCTCATTGCAAGTCGAATTTCCTACAATCACAAGTCCGTTTATACAGGATTTCTGTTTAGTACCACAAGGAATACGTAACGATTTAGAGATTATAACATTACCACTTGAACCCGCAAGACCTGGTTTTATTGCAAAATATAAAACCGTCTATAAAAATAAAGGAAATAAAACGCAATCAGGAACTGTAAAATTATCTTTTAATGGTGCAGCATTAAAGATTATAAGTGCAACTGAAGCAATTTCATCTCAAACACAAAGTAATATATCTTGGAATTTTAGTGATTTAAAACCTTTTGAAACTAGAGAAATTATACTTTACCTGGATGTAAACTCACCTATAGAGACACCGGCAATAAATAATGGGGATATCCTAAAGTATGTAGCTACGGTAAATTCTGCAGAAACAGATGAAAAACCGATTGATAATACTTTCGAGTTGAACCAAACAGTTGTAGGATCGTATGATCCTAATGATAAAACGTGCTTAGAAGGTGATGTTATCAAACCTGAATTAATAGGAGAGTTTGTTCATTATATGATTCGTTTTGAAAACACCGGAACTTACGCGGCCCAAAATATTGTCGTAAAAGACATGATCGACTTATCTAAATTTGATATTTCGACATTGATTCCAACAAGTTCAAGTCATTCATTTGTGACCAAAATCTCAGAAGGAAATAAAGTAGAATTTATTTTTCAAAATATTAGTCTTCCTTTTGATGATGCGCATAATGATGGTTATGTGGCGTTCAAAATTAAAACCTTACCGACTTTAAAAGTGGGAGATAGTTTTACCAATGAAGCAAATATATACTTTGATTATAATTTTCCAATTTTAACCAACAAACCAACTTCGACATTTAAAACTCTGGGAACTCAGGATTTTATTTTTTCAAATTATTTTAGCGTGCATCCAAATCCTGCAGTAGATGTATTAAATATAAATTCTAAAAAGAATATTGAGGTATTATCAATGGCAATCTATGATGTTTTAGGACAATTAATAATTGCTGTTCCGGATGCTCAGAATATTTCGGCAATTAATGTTTCGAGCTTGACAACTGGAAATTATATTTTGAAAGCAAAAACTGACAAGGGAATTTCAGCTATAAAATTTGTTAAAAAATAGAGTTAAAAATGGTGGTAGTAAAATCTGACAATTTGTAAAAGTAAATGAATCTCTTTATTTTAAAAAAATAAGCTAAACCCCGTGAGGCCAACAAAAAAGGCTTTTTTCTCATGTAAATTACAACCTTTTTTATTCAAAAAAATTTGTTTTAAAAATTTGCTTTTATATATTTATCACATAGATATACAGAAATATGTTAAAAAAACGTATTCTTTATGTTAAAAACAACTGCTTATTTTCAAGAATTCTATTGTGATTTTATATGAATACCAAAACGCTACAATTTAAAACTTCTGACGACCTTACGCTTTGGACTAACTTGAAAAATGGAGATGAAAAATCATTTTCACTTTTATTTGAAAAATACTATGGTGATTTGGTGAATTATGGAAATTCTCTTTCTGCTAATGCCGAAAAAGTGCAGGATTGTGTTCAGGATGTTTTTACAGATATCTGGGTTTATAAAAATGGATTACAAAGTACAGTTGTTGTAAAAGCCTATTTACTTTCTAGTGTACGTAAACGAATTGCGCGTTTGTATGAGCGCGACCATATTTTTCGCAAGTCTGCAAGCACAGATTCAATTGCTTTTCTTATGGAATTCTCTGTAGAGCATGATCTTATGGATGACGATTATGCCACAAAAGAAAAGGTGATTTATTTAAATAAATTATTAAACAACTTACCGGCACGACAAAAGGAAGCTTTGTATTTAAGATATCATCAGGGCTTAACTGTTGAACAAATAGCCGAAATGCTGGATGTTAATTATCAATCGGCAAGCAACTTGTTACATCGAGGTTTACTTACTCTTCGCAAAGAATGGAAGGGTAGTGTTTCGTTAATTCTTCTGCTTTCTTCAACTACTTTTTAGTTTTATTTAAAAAGAATTAAAAAAAAATCACAATTTGGTGAGTATATAATAAGAAAGCTGTCCTCTATGTTTTTGTAACCCTATTTCTAGATGCAAAAACGTAATAAATATACCGAAATTGAAGATTTCTTATCTGATGAATCATTCCAGTCATGGATTTTGTTTAAAATTGACAATGATGGCTGGGAAGAATGGACATTAGAAAGCCGTAAGCGTGCCAAGTTGGTGGAAGATGCGAGAGTCTTGTTACTGGCAATGAAAGTGCCAGAGCATTCAATATCTCCAGCAGATCTTCATCATGCTTTGCAGGCAACATGGATTAAAATCGAAGAGAAAGAAAACGATAATAATTCAACTCCAATCTCAAAAATAAAATTTCTTAAAAAATATTTTCTCAGCGGTATTGCTGCGGCTTTGATTATTGGCTTAGGGTCCCTTTGGTTTTACAATAACCAAATTACTCCTGATAACAAAGTAGTAACCTACAACGAACTTATCAATGAAAATAATGAGGGATTAGTAGAACAAACTAATAACTCAGACAAAGCACAGATTATTACTTTATCTGACGGCAGTTCTGTTTTGCTGCAGCCTAACAGTAAACTAAGTTATCCTAAGATCTTTACCGGAAACGAAAGAAAGGTGTATTTATCCGGCGAAGGTTTCTTTGAAATTAGTAAAAATCCTAAAAAGCCTTTTTTCGTTTACGCAAATGAAATTGTTACGAAGGTAGTCGGGACTAGTTTTAGAGTCAAAGCTTATTCTGATCAACCTGATGTTGAAGTTCTTGTTCGCACCGGTAAAGTAAGGGTAAAATCAAATGATCTAGTTTCTAGATCGGATCAGGAAGAAGTTGTTTTATTACCTAATCAGGCACTTCGCTTTCAGAGAAAAGATTTAAGCTTTAACAAAATTACAAATATAACCCAGGATCTGGTTCTTACCCGCAGTGTTGGAAATATTGAACAACTGAGTTTTGAGTTTACAGATATTCCTGTATCTCAAATTTTTGAAACAATAGAACAGGCTTATCTCGTGGATATTGACTATCCAAAAAACAAACTAAAAGACTGTCACCTTACAACTTCTCTTAGTGATCAACCTTTGATGGAAAAACTAAAAATTGTTTGTAATAGTATTGGCAACAATAGCACTTTTGAAATGAATGGAAATCAAATTATTATAATATCTGATGGATGTAATTAATCTTGCTTTATAACTGTAATTGTAAAGTTGGAATTTAAAAATAAAAACAACCAAAAATAACCAAAACCAAAATTAATAATTATGCCTATGTAAAAGAGAATGCAGAAAAAAAGTGCCGAAATGCTGTAACATTATCGACACTTAAGGGAATCAAATCGCTCTCTGTAAAGAGCAATTGAGTACGTTTCTTAAAATACACTCGAATCAGTATTAATCAAAACAAACCAAAATTATGAAAAAACCAGTTGTTAAACAACGATTACTCCATCGAATCATGAAAATAACACTATTTCAGTTTGTTCTGGCACTTGTGTTTTCAAGTGTTGCCATGGCAAATGATGTAAATGGGCAAAAAAAACTAGATACTAAAGTTACAATTAATATTACAAATTTAACTTTAGACAACACTTTGTCTAAATTACAGAAATCGGCAAACGTAAAATTTTCGTATAATTCAAGACTACCACAGCTAAATCAAAAAGTTAGTATAGATGCTAATGATGAAGTTTTGTCAAGTATTTTGAATCGAATTTTATTACCATTTAATATTACTTATACTGAAGTTAGTAATCAGATCATTCTGCAAAAAAATACATCGACAGATCCTTTTGCAGGTACTGAAGCAGGGAATTCTTTATTTGAAATTCTAACAGCTGCAGGTCCAATTATCAAAGGTACTGTTACTGATGTTAGCGGAAGCCCACTACCGGGAGCTACTGTATTAGTAAAAGGAACTAAGATAGCTGTACTAACGGATTTTGATGGTAGGTTTTCGATCGAAATGCCTACAAATAGTACTGCTTTGATTATTTCTTATGTAGGGATGGAGACAAAAGAAATCGGAATAGGGAATACTACACCAACAATTGTCCTGAATGAAGCGGGACAAAATCTAAAAGAAGTTGTAGTTACTACAGGTTATGAAAAAACATCCAAAAGGACTTTTACAGGAGCAATAAGTAAAATTTCAGGATCTGAGTTAAAAGTAGACGGAGTTGTAGATATCAGTAGAATGATAGAAGGAAAAGCTGCCGGGGTTACCGTACAAAACGTAACGGGAACATTTGGTACAGCTCCTAAAATTACAGTACGTGGATCTTCTTCTATTTTTGGAGACACAAAACCTTTATGGGTAATTGATGGTGTTGTTCAGGAAGATATTATCAATATCTCTTTTGCAGATTTGGCTTCCGGAAACTCTGAAACTTTATTAAGTTCATCTGTTGCAGGACTGAACTCAAATGATATTCAAAGCATTGAAATCTTAAAAGATGCTTCTGCAACTTCTATCTATGGATCAAGATCCTTAAATGGTGTTGTAGTTGTAACAACGAAACAAGGACGTAGGGATTCTCCATTAAAAGTTGCTTATTCTGTTGAAAATACGGTAAGAACAGTCCCTAATTATTCCCAGTACGACATTCTAAATTCTCAGGAGTCTATGAGTATCTTAAAAGAAATGGAACAAAAAGGATTTCTTGATGTACCATCAACTTTACAAGGAAGATACGGTGGAGTGTACAATATTCTAAGCCGTGCTATCAATACTTATGTACCTGAAACAGGAGGTTATTTAGTAAACAATGATCCAGTAAGCAGAAATAATTTCTTAAGAAAATATGAGTTAGCTAATACAGACTGGTTTAAAGTTTTATTCAGACCCTCTATTACCCAGAATCACTCTTTGAGCTTTTCGGGTGGAGGAAAAAACAACACTTTTTATGCCTCTTTAGGGTATTATACCGATCCGGGATGGACTATTGCTGATAACGTTAAACAATTGTCATCAAATATTAAAGGGACATTTTTCATTAATGATAATTTAAATATTACGATGTCAACACTGGCATCTGTACGTGATCAGCAAGCTCCCGGAACCTATGAGAGCCAACAGGATGTAGTGTTTGGAAATGTAACGAGAGATTTCGATATCAACCCGTTTAATTATGTGTTAAGCACCAGTAGAACTTTAAGACCTTATGATGATAATCGTAATTTGGAATACTATAGAAATAACTGGGCTCCAATGAATATTATCAACGAACTTGAAAATAATGTTCTGGATATTAAGGTGAAAGATATTCGTTTTCAGTTGGATTTGGATTATAAAATCAACAAAAACCTAAGTTATAATCTTACAGGATCTGCCCGTTATGCCAATACAACAAGAGAACATAAGATTTATGAAAACTCTAACGTAGTTGGTGCATATAAAGCCGGTACAGAGTTTGGTGCTGATGGAGTAAACACAACAGTTAGAAATGCCAATATCTTTCTATACAAAGATCCTGAAGATTTGACTGCACCTCCAATTTCGGTATTACCTCACGGAGGATTTTTAAGAAAATTTACAAATGGACTTACCTCTTATAATGTTAGAAATAGTATTACTTATAGAAATACCCTTAACGAAAAGCATGAGTTAGAAGGCTTTTTCGGTACAGAATTACGATCACTGGACAGAAACAGTGATAACTTCACTGCAGCTGGACTTCAGTATGATAAAGGATTAACAGCCTTTACGGATCCAAAATTAATTGAAAAAATTATCAACGAAGGAAACTCTTATTACGGATTTAATGCAGAGAGAGAGAGAACTGTTGGTTTCTTTGGTAAAGTAGGATATACTTATGATCGTCGTTATACAGGGTCAATTACCGGACGTTATGACGGATCTAACAGACAAGGAAACAGTGGGTCTTCAAGATGGCTTCCAACGTATACTTTTAGTGGTAAATGGAATGTTACCGAAGAGAAGTTTATGAAAAATCTTCCGAAAATTAATAACCTAGCTTTAAGAGCTTCGTACGGTTTAACTGCAACAGCAGGGCCTGCAACCAATTCATTAGCCATTTACAGAAGTTTTATTACAGATCGTTTAGGAATTCCTGACAGAGAAAATGGAATTAATATTGATGAATTGCAAAATGGCGATTTAACATGGGAAAAACAGTTTGAAACAAACCTAGGAGTTGATTTAGGAATGTTTAACAACAGAGTTCAGTTTGTTGCAGATGTATACAGCCGTAAAGCATTTGATTTAGTAGATTACGTGGTGACTTCCGGAATTGGAGGACAGAGAGTTAAGCAAGGAAACAATGCTAATATGGAAACCAAAGGTCTCGAATTAGGTATTACCACTCAAAATATCGTTTCAAAAGATTTCAAATGGTCGACTACTCTTAATTTCTCAGTTTTCAATCAGGAAATTACAAAATTAGAGAACAAGCCTTCGGCATTTGATTTAGTGGATGGAAACGGTGGAAACGCTATTGGACATCCAAGAAATTCAATCTTTTCTTATCAGTTTACAGGATTAAACAATCAGGGACTTCCAACTTTTCTTTTACAGGATGGAGCAACAAGTAACGTTACAGGATCTAATTTCCAAGATACCGAAAATGTTACTGACTATTTGAAATACGAAGGATCTATTGAACCAAATAAATCTGTTGGTTTGGCTAATACCTTTACTTACAAAAGATGGTCATTGTATGTTTTTGTTGTTGGATCAGGAGGAAACAAAGTTCGTTTAAATCCTTCTTATAGCAGTCAATATGATGATTTAACAGTGTTTACAAAAGATTTTACAAATCGTTGGATTAATCCAGGTGATGAACAATATACTGATGTTCCTGTGATAGCTGATAAAAGATTAATTACAAATTATGGCGGAATTAGCACTTTAGGACGTGCCTATAATACCTATAATTATTCTGACGTAAGAATTGCAGATGGAGATTTCGTAAGATTGAAGAACGTATCGTTAAGTTGGGAATTTCCTAAAGATTTCCAGAGAAAATTAGGTGTAAGCAATTTTACCTTAAAAGGTTCAGCCGTTAACCCTTGGTTAATTTACTCTGACAAGAAATTAAACGGACAAGATCCTGAGTTCCGTAATACGGGAGGTGTTGCTTTTCCAATCACAACACAATACAGTTTTTCAATTAACCTTTCATTCTAATACAGTTGATTATGAACAATATAAAAAATATAAAGAGACTCTTTGCTTTATTAATACTTATAAGTGTTAGTAGTTGCGATGAATTCCTGTCTGAAGTACCCGATAACAGAACACAGATTAATACGCCTGAAAAAATTTCAGAATTATTAGTTAATGCTTACCCTCAGGCCTCGTATATGGATTTGGCTGAAACAATGTCTGATAACGTAGCAGATGCCGAATTGAATAACGCAAGTGTAAAAAGCACGCAAAGTTATAATTGGGAAATGCAGGATGAGACCAATATAGATACCGAAGCAAATTACTGGGACGCTTGTTACAGAGCTATTGCACATGCCAATCAGGCTTTAAAATCGATTGAGGAATTAGGAAGCCCTGCAAGTTTAAATCCGCAAAAAGGTGAAGCATTGGTTGCGAGAGCTTATGCTCACTTTATGTTGGTTACTTTTTGGTCGCAGCGATACAATCCGGCTACCGCTGGAACTGATTTAGGTATTCCTTATGTAAAAGAACCGGAAACTAGTTTATTGAAAAATTACACCCGAAATACGGTACAAGAAGTATTTGATTTTATTCAGAGAGATATAGAAGAAGGTCTCCCATTTATAACAAACAACTACAAAGAACCAAAATTTCACTTTAATATAGAAGCTGCTAAAGCATTTGCCAGCCGTTTTTATTTGGTAAAGGGAGACTGGGATAATGTTTTAAAAATTTCAGAAGGACTTGGTTCTAAGCCAGTAACAAAAATTAAAGATTATGCAACCTTAGCAAATCTGGCTCCGGATGTACAATTTATAGAGTACTCGAGATCGTCATTAACATCTAATTTGTTAGTAGCTTCACCAAATACACTAATTGGAAGGTCAGCCGGAGGTAGTAACTTCTACCTGACAGATCCTAAACAGACAGAGCTTTTTAGAGGTGCAACAAATCCTTATGGAAAGTCATGGGTATATGATTTTTACAGCTATAATAGCAGTAGAACATTGTTTACACCAAAATTTGAAGAATACTTTAAATACACCAATTTAACAGCCAATATTGGAATTGCTTATGCAGGGATAGTGCTTTTATCAAATGACGAATTTTATCTGAATCGTATTGAAGCATTGGTAATGAAAGGCAGAACAGCAGAAGCAAATACAGAATTGGAGTTCTTTTTAGGTAGCAGAACAACAGGTTATAATCCCACAACAGACAAACTGAGTGAAGCAAGGGTAACTACATTATACCCTGTAATAGCAGACGAACTTACTCCATTTTATACAATGACCCCTGTACAGACTTCTTATGTAAAAGCAATTGCAGAGGCTCGTAGAAGAGATTTTGTCCATGAAGGATTAAGATGGCTTGATGTAAAACGTTTTAATATTGTTGTAAGCCATGCGACTTTTGGTAAACCGACAATTACATTGATTAAAGATGATAAACGTCGTGCACTGCAAATACCGCTAAGCGCATCTAACTACGGAGTAGTAAAAAATCCTAGATAAAATTTCGAATCAAAATTTTAGAAATATGAAAACAATAAAACAATATAAAGCAATACTACTAGTAGCCGGGGTTTTAACTTTAGGTGCCTGTACACATGAAGACAGGCCTGGTGAGAGTCAATTAGATTATACCCAGCCTGAAAAAACGGCTTTAGATAACTGGATTGATACAAATTATCTTAATCCGTATAATATCAACGCTCAATACAAATGGAATCAGAATACAGTAGACAATAACAGGTTTCTTTTCCCTCCGGCTGTCAATGGAGTACAATCAGCATTGGAAGTGGTGAAACAAATCTGGCTGAATAGCTATTCTACTGTTGGTGGTGTTGATTTTGTAAAAAAAGTAGCTCCAAGAGAAATTGTTCTGGTAGGAGGAGTAAACTCTAATACCAATGGAACAAGAACTTTAGGGATTGCAGATTCAGGACAAAGAATTACATTGTTCGAGGTAGACTATCTGAATAGAAAAAATCGTGCAAGTGTTACAGAATTCATACACACCATTCAGCATGAATATGTACATATTTTGAATCAGAATAAACCTTTTGACGAAAAAGCGTGGCAAAAAGTTACTCCTGCAGATTATACGGCAACCTGGCACTTAGAAAATCTCCAGACCTCCAAAAATCTTGGGTTTGTTACGAATTATGCCAGAAATAATATTATTGAGGATTTTGCAGAAACCGCTTCAGTAATACTGATCAGTTCCAAAGCGGAATACGATGCATTGCTTGCTAGCGCGAGTGATAGCGGAAGGGCAAAAATTAAACAAAAAGAGGCCATGGTCGTACAGTATTATAAAGACGCTTTTAACATGGACTTCTATGCTTTAAGAGATGCAGCACAATTGAACACGACCAATGTTATAAGTAATTAAGCCATTAATTTAAATCGTAAATTATGAAATTAAAAAATATAGTACAGTATCTGATAATTGGATTCTTGACCATACAGTTATTCAGTGCCTGCGCAAATGATACCGATGCGGAAGCAAAGTTTGATAAAACTCCGGCAGAACGTTTGAGTGAGCAGAAAAGCGAGTTAAACACAGCATTACTTTCATCTGAATTTGGGTGGAAAGCAGTTTATTTTACAGATGACACTCAATTGGGCGGATATACCCATTTGTTTAAGTTTCTTCCAAACAATAAAGTAGAAATGGCATCCGATTTTGATAGTGATACCAATGTTTATAAAAGTGATTATTCCGTTGTTCTTGGTAGCACAATGAGTTTATTGTTTAATACTTATAACAGAATCCACCTTTTGTCAGATTCAAACAGTTTTCCAATTACTGCATTGAGAGGAAAAGGATATTTAGGAGATTTTCAGTTTTTGTACTACGGACAGGAAAACGGAGATCTTGTTTTTAGAAGTAACAGATTAGTTAGAGAAGTACGTTTTGTAAAAGCGACAGCTCAGGATTGGACAGACTTACCTAAAAATTTAGTAAGCCGTCAGAATATAATTGGAGGATCACAAAGACCATTATTTAGATCATTGGAGATTAATGACGGTGCAAAAGTTACCAAGTATGATTTCTCGTTTACAGCTGCTACAAGATATGCAGTTTCAAGAGCCTTAGATGGTTCCGAATCGGTTATAAGCATGGGAGTCGGGTATACACCTACAGGTATTGTAGTTAGTCCTGCGGTAACAGTTGCAGGTCAAAAATTATCAACCTTTACTTACAATGATACCGATGGTAGTTTTATTGCGACTGGAACTGCTGGTGTTACAGCAACCATTAAGTACAGTAACCAACCTTTAGTACTGACTGATGATTACAAGATGTTGCTGCCAACAAACGCAAACTTAGTATATGGTCATGACAGGTCGATATTAACACTTGCAGCAACAAATTCATCTTTGTTTCTTTCATTGTTTAGAGCTGTCGAGGCTTCAAGACCGGCTGGCACAACATTAACTAGAGTACAACCTTGGTTTAATACACCTTCAGGTAGTTACATTGAATACAGATTTGCGAGCGCTACAGGAGTAATAACTAGAGTATATCACTTCTTTACTTTATCGGCAGATCAAACGAAGAAAATTATATTCTTAACGCCAACAACTAGATGGACTTCGGGCAGCTCTTTTGCATCAGCAGTTACTATTCCTGCACCGGCTTATTTAAAGGATTTAGATGATCAGCTGACAAATCCTGCTGGTTTGTATTTTAAAAAGGAGAGTTTTACTGTTGGAGCTCCAAATACTGTATTTACTTTTACAGGAGTGGCAGGTCCTTTTAGAATGACCACTTGGGCATTTCAATAAACTTTAATTTTATTATTTTGAATAGAAAAGAGCTTTTGGGGACGATAATTATAACAAATGAGCTTGCTAGTTTTATTAGTGACCAAAGTTCCCCATACAAGTTTTTTTATTAGTTTTTTTTATTTTGAAGGGAGCAGCTCATTTTTGAGCTGCTTTTTTTAATTAAACTTTTAGAGTATTTATTTTATCCGTGTTCCTTTTTTTAAGTAATAAGTAGACAAAACTGAAACTACAATCCAAATGGTAGGTACATAGGAAGGTTGTATAGCCCACAGAAGTAAATTTTAATTTAAAGAGAATCATGAAGAAATATATCGCACCATTGATAGTAAATCACGCTGATTAATTCTTATATCTTTCTTTTGATAAGACTCTAATAAACAGGAGGAATAATTGTAAATAGTAATTAACATGGAAAAATTAATAATCTGGAATAATTTTATATTGGGAATTTATATAGTGGCAATGGTCATAAATGGATACGCTTGGTTTCAATACTATAAAAATGTATCTTTAGAACAAAGGAAAAAAGAAGGGTGGACTAGTTTTTACAGAATTTCAACCTTATTGATTGTTATCCTTTTCTTGCAAAGACTATATTAAAGTGGACGAATAATTTCAGCCAGTATTAACTTTAAGTGAAGTTAATCTAGTAGTTAAGTTTAATTAAAAAGTGAAAACCGTTTCAAAATTTTTGAAACGGTTTTTTAATTATTATTTCTAAACAATCCGCTTAAATCATAAATTATATCAAGAGTAATTTTTTTAAAAAGGGAATTATCATATATTTGACAAGTCATTCATAGCACTGTTTTTTATGTAATTTTTCACAAAAAGTGAAGTTAAAGAACAGCTTAGCTACAAATAAATATTAACATTATTTTTGATTATGAAATTACTAGAAGGAAAAGTTGCCATTATTACGGGCGCTAGTCGTGGAATTGGAAGAGGAATTGCTGAAGTTTTTGCTAAACATGGCGCAAATGTTGCTTTTACATACAGCTCATCTGTAGCTTCTGCAGAAGCTTTAGAAGCTGAATTGAACGGTTTAGGAATTAAAGCAAAAGGATACCAGTCTAATGCGGCCGATTTTAATGAAGCGCAAACTTTTGTGGATGCTGTTTTGGCTGATTTCGGAACAGTAGATATCTTAATTAACAATGCCGGAATTACAAAAGACAACCTGTTAATGCGTATGTCTGAAGCAGATTTCGATCAGGTTATCGATGTAAACCTGAAATCTGTATTTAATATGACAAAAGCAATTCAAAAAACCTTTTTGAAACAACGTTCTGGTTCTATTATCAATATTAGTTCAGTAGTAGGGGTTTCAGGAAATGCAGGACAAACAAACTATGCAGCTTCAAAAGCAGGTGCAATTGGTTTTACTAAATCTGTTGCATTAGAGTTAGGATCACGTAATATTCGTTGCAATGCAATTGCTCCTGGTTTTATTGAAACGGAGATGACTGCAAAATTGAATGAAGATGTAGTAAAAGGATGGAGAGATGGAATTCCATTAAAAAGAGGCGGAAGTGCAGAAGATGTTGCCAATGCTTGTCTTTTCTTAGCTTCAGACTTGAGTTCTTACGTTACAGGACAAGTACTTAATGTTTGCGGAGGAATGCTTACCTAAAAATAATTTAAGGATTCAATAATTGGAAAATTCAAAGATTACTAATCTTTCAATCTTTTAATTTTTAATTTTTTTTAATCTTTCAATTAATAATATATGACTACAAACACGATTCTATTAATATTACTTTCTTTAGTAATCGCAGTTGGTTTGTCTTATTTTCAATATTTTTTTAAAGCCAAAAACAAATCCAATGTGATTTGGTTTTTGGCTTTCTTACGTTTTTTAGCCATTTTTGGACTGCTGGTTTTATTGATAAACCCAATAATGACCAAAAATTCGCTTGAGATTACCAAAACACCACTTGCAATTGCCGTCGACAATTCAAGTTCAATTACCGCTTTAAAATCAGATCAAAAAGTGGTCGAACTGCATCAGAAATTAATTTCAAATCCTGCGTTACGTGAAAAATTTGAAATTCAATCTTATCAGTTTGACGCAGATTTTAAGCCTTCTGAGAAATTTGACTTTAAAGGAAAACAAACCAATCTCGATGAAGTCGCTAAAAATTTAAAAAGCATCAACAAAAATCTGATCTTTCCAACCGTAATCATAACAGATGGAAATCAGACTACAGGAAACGATTATGTATATCGTTTTGACCCTGTCAATAAAGTTTATCCTCTGGTTGTAGGAGATACAACCACTTTTTTAGACCTGAAAATCAATCAGCTCAACGTAAACAAATACGCATTTCACAAAAATAAATTCCCGGTTGAAGTATTCCTTCAGTACGCAGGGGATAAAACCACAAATGCCGATTTCACCATTTCACAGGGCGGTAAAGTTATTGCCAAAGAGAAAGTTTCTTTTTCTCCTGCTAAAAAAACAGCAACCTTAAACCTGCTTTTACCGGCTGATAAAGTAGGGCTACAGATTTTTAAAGCAGCAGTTACTTCAAATACCAAAGAGAAGAACAGCTACAACAATATCAAAAATTTTGCAGTCGAAATCATCGATCAAAAATCGACCATTGCAATCGTTTCGGCAATAAATCATCCTGATATTGCAGCTCTGAAACGCGCTATTGAAGTGAATGCACAGCGTAAAGTGATATTAGTTAAGCCAAACGATATTAGCCAGTTACAAGAAGTGTCGGTTTTAGTTTTGTATCAGCCAACAACTGCCTTTAAAGCAATATTCGACAACAACAAACTGGCAGCGGCAAATACCTTTATCATTACCGGTAACAATACCGATTTTAACTATCTGAACCAACAACAAAAAAACCTAGTGTTCAAAATGAGCGGACAAAGGGAAGATTATCTCTGCGAATTTCAATCACAATTTAACTTATTTGCGGTAGACGATATTGGTTTTGAAAATTTTCCGCCCCTACAAAATTTATTCGGAACAGTTACAACTAACGGAAATGTATCTGTTCTGCTTTCTTCAAAAATAAGAAACGTTTCTACAAACGCCCCGTTATTGGCCTTTACTGAGGATCATGGAAAAAGAACCGCTTTTCTTTTAGGAGAAAACAGCTGGAAGTGGCGTTTACAAAGTCATATTGACAATCAGTCGTTTGAAAAATACGATGTTTTTATAGATAAAATCATTCAGTACCTGGCTTCCACAACGACCAAAAAATCTTTGGTCGTTACACACGAAAGCTTTTATAATTCGGGTGAATCGATTGTCATCAATGCCCAGTATTTTAATAAAAATTATGAATTTGACGAAAAGGCAAGACTAACTATTACAGTAACAAATACTGAGACCAAACAAGTTAAAAACTATGATTTACTAAAAGGAAACAATTCCTTCTCTGTAAATCTGGACGGATTATCAACGGGAAAGTATAACTTTACGGTAAAAGAATTAAATACAAACACGGCTTATTCAGGCCATTTTGAAATTTTAGATTTTGATATCGAAAAACAATTTGTAAATCCGGATGTTCAGAAATTAAAGCAACTGGCGCTTCAAACCAATGGAAAAGCTTTCTTTGAAAATCAGGCAGATGATTTAATTCAACAACTTTTGGAGAATAAAGAATACAAATCAATTGAAAAAAATGTTTCCACCAAAACGCCTTTGATTGATTGGGTTTGGCTGTTGATTTTAATAGCTTTAGTATTGACCGCAGAATGGTTTATCCGTAAATACAATGGATTATTGTAAGTAATAGTTATACGAATTTCATAAAGGGGCGAATTTTATTAGATAAATAGTCAAATTATTTATCCTGAAGTAGTTAACTTGAATATTAAATGGTACTAAAGAGAATTATTACTTTTTTTAGCTTATTTTTTCTAGGTACTTTATCGCTTATTTATATCAGCGCTAGAAGAGAAAACAGAAAAGATTACAATTTTATAGTCACTAGAATTATCGAAGGAGCAAAGGGCGATATAACTGTTAGTGACGCTAAGAATGAATTTGGTTTTGCAAATTTTCATTCTTATAAAAGAGACATTGAAAAATCAGATAGTTTAGTAAAAAAAGCTTTTTCAAAAAACGTTTATATTTACAGAAAGAATAAAAAGACAGGTAAATATAATTTAATGTTAATATTAAATGAATCAGGAATATTTCCTATAGACTGGCAATAAAACTTTTTTCTGTAATAAATTTCAAAGAATAACTGCAAAATAGTTTAAATTTATAAAAAGCACTCTTGGTGTACTTTGCGGATCCTTCGAGAATCTCTATGATACAATTAGAACATAGTGTTTTTCGTAACTTGAAACTTTAAACATGAAACAAAACTAACTAACACAATGGATTTCAGGCTAAAAGTATTCTACACTGTCGCGGTCCGCCTTAACTTTACTAAAGCGGCATCAGAATTATATATTTCCCAGCCAGCAGTTTCCAAACACATTCAGGAACTGGAAGAAACCTATAAAACCAAACTTTTTGAACGTAACGGCTCCAAAATTGCTTTAACTCCGGCCGGAGAAATCCTGCTGAAACACACCAAAAGCATCTTTGAAATCTATCGCGAAATAGACTTTGAAATGAGCTCCTTTATTAATGAGCGTCAGGGTTTATTGAGGCTAGGAGCGAGCACAACAATTTCTCAGTACATTATTTCTCCCGTTTTGGCACGTTTTCATCAAAAACAGAAAGACATCAAAGTCAATTTGCTGAATGGAAATACAGAGCAAATTGAGAATGCTTTGATCCACAAAGAAATAGAGATTGGAATTGTTGAAGGACAATCTAAAAACCAGTCTATTAAATATACTCCGTTTTTAAAAGACGAACTTGTTTTAGTGTGCAACACCAAAAATCCCTTAATCAGGCAAAATGAAATTTCATTGGAAGATCTAAAATCGATGAAATTCATCACCCGGGAACGCGGATCAGGAACACTTGAAGTTATAGAGTACGCTTTAAAACAACTCAATGTAAAAATAAGTGATTTACAAATCGAAATGCAATTAGGCAGCACCGAAAGTATTAAATCCTACTTGTTAAATTCAGATTGTCTGGCTTTTATGTCCATACACGCAGTAGATAAAGAACTTAAGAATAACGAATTAATGGTTCTGGATGTGGCTGGCTTATCGGTTGAGCGTTATTTTTACATCATTACTTTACTTGGAAAACCAAACGCCTTGGCGGAGTTATTTATTCAAAACATCTCTTCTTATTATAACTTAGAGTTATAGCCTATCGCGTTTTACGATTGGTAAATATCATATAAACGACTGACCTTTGTACAAGAAATATCAAATTACTTATTTTGAAAACAACACAACATACATCGGCTCGTTTATTTCAAATCAATCAACACCTGCAACAAGCATTATTTGCTTTTATAATTGTATTGTGTATATTCTCCATCATTTCACCTCCCATAGCTTTATTGCTTGGTGTAATTCTCGTAAATGTTTTTGGAAATCCTTTTGTAAAATTCAACTATGTAGCGATTACTTTTTTACTTCAGTTTTCTGTCGTAGGTTTAGGCTTTGGAATGAATGCCACAGCGGCGTTATCGGCCGGAAAAGAAGGTTTTGTACTTACCATATTTTCTATTTTCAGTACCTTAATTTTGGGGACTTTTCTAGGAAAATGGTTCAAAACCGAAAAGAAAACATCACACTTAATCTCATGCGGAACTGCTATTTGCGGAGGAAGCGCCATTGCTGCCATTTCACCCGTCATCAAATCAAAAGAAAATCAGACCTCAATCGCTTTGGGGGTTATCTTTATACTCAATTCAATAGCATTGTTTGTCTTCCCGTTTATTGGGCATCAACTTGATTTGTCACAGAAAGATTTTGGATTGTGGTGTGCTATTGCTATTCATGACACTAGTTCTGTAGTAGGAGCGGCTAATAAATATGGCGCTGAAGCTTTACAAATTGCCACTACAGTAAAGCTTGCCAGAGCGTTATGGATCATTCCAATATCACTTTTAACGGCAGTGCTTTTCAAGAATAAGAATTCTAAAATTAAGATTCCGTATTTCATCGGTTTATTTATTCTGGCAATGCTTCTCAATACGTATGTACCACAAACAGCTATTGTAGCACCACATATTGTGGCTATCGCTAAAGTTGGTTTAACGATTACTTTATTCCTGATTGGCGCTACTTTGAATGTGACCACTTTAAAATCAGTAGGGGTGATGCCTTTGTTACAGGGAATTCTTCTTTGGATATTTATCGCTACTCTGGGTCTTGCTTCGATTTTGTACTTAGGTTAAAGCAATTGGCTATTTTATCTTAGAAAATTTGACAATTGGCTTATCAACTATCTTATAGCGATTGCCTTTAAATGAAAAACGTCTCTCAATTACAAAATCAAACTGCTTTTTTGTTTTCGCCATAGCAGCTATTTCCTCGGGTAACGTCACTTCAAATTCATCATTGACCCTCTCAGCTTTGTTATAAGAACCATTTGTTTTGACAATAATATCTCTAAAGTGTTTTTTAGCAGCATCATTTACCACCGTATACGAACCCGACCATTCCACACTGGCAACATTGGTAAGCTTGTAATCGTAAACCTCCATAACAGGCTGGTATTTGCCATTAAATCCGGCAACCAGGTAAAGAATTCCTTCAAACGGACCTCCTGCGCCACCATTGACATGGGTAAAGGTAAAGGCATACTGATCTTCTCCAATTTGTACCAACTTAGGCGAGGGAGCCTGAGCGAAAGAACCAAAGGCTGCAATTGCAGGCTGAAACGATCTCATTTGCCAGACTGTACCATTTTTTGCAAACTTGGCTACTCCTGCAAGTCCACCCAAAAATCTTCCTGTCTGCAATCCATCCTCGTCATAAAAAGAGTGATTGAATAGCAATAGTTTAAACTGATTTCCTTTAGAATCGGTATAATCAAGGTTACCAAGAACACGTGTTGCAACACCATTGTCGTAAGGAAACAACTGATCGCCTTCGACTTCATTAACATCATTGTAAGCAGCTGGTTCGCAAGTTTTGCATTTCCAGCTTATAAAAGTATTGTGATCCGAAAGATTATATTGTTTTCCCGGAAACAGTTTTTGCATCGTTTTAACGGCCTCCAACGGATCAGATACCTCAAGTGTTCTTTTGGAGTTAAGAATAGTATCAGAAACATTCTTTAGTTCTACTATATCTTCCTGAGCAGAACAAACAGAAACAAAGAAAAAGAAAAGAAGGCTAAGTCGGATCAGGCGCATATTTTTAAAACTAGGATAAAACGGAACGAATTTACAAAGAAACTTTTAATTGTAACTTCTATGATTTCAGCATCAAAAAAATAAAACAAACTTAATTTCATAATCTTTACTGCTATTCCCTTTGAAATGTACATAAATAAAATAAATTTGCACCTCTAACAAAAATAAAAATGAAAAACTTAAGAATGAAACCAAGACTAATCGCATTATTTGCATTGGCAATTGGTTTTTTGACATTATCCTGGGGGATTGTTGGTCACGAACGTATCAATAAAGCTGCAGTTATGGCTTTGCCACAACCGCTTTTGATCTTTTTCTACAACCACATCGATTTTATTACACAAGAAGCTTCTGTACCGGATATCCGAAAATATGCCCTGAATTACAAAGACGAAAATCCAAGACATTATTTTGATATGGAGAGCTTTGGCAGAGTAGACAGCATCCCACAAACATTAGAAGCTGCAAAGAAAAAATATGATGCTAAATTCTTAAACGAAAACGGAATCTTACCTTGGTATATCGAAGATATGATGGTAAAATTAACCAAAGCTTTTAAAGACAAAAACAGAGCAGAAATTCTATTTCTTGCGGCTGATTTAGGTCATTATATAGGTGACGCTCACATGCCGTTACATACATCTTCAAATCATGACGGACAGTTGACTGATCAAAAGGGAATTCACTCTCTTTGGGAAAGCAGACTTCCGGAGCTATTTGCTAAAAACTACAAGTTAAATGTTCCACAGGCCCAATATTATGAAGATGTTCATAAAGCAACATGGGACATGATTAACGATACGCATAGCTTAGTTCAGCCGTTATTAGATGTAGATAAAAAACTTAGAACTGCCACACCGGAGAATCAGGTATTTAAAATGGATGCAGAAGGAAAAGTGGTAAAAAGCAAATATAACACCTCTGTTTTCTCTGATGATTATGCTAAGAAATTGCACAAAGAATTAAACGGAATGGTTGAAAGTCAAATGAGAAAAGCCATTACAGCAACAGCGAGTTTTTGGTACACAGCATGGGTAAATGCAGGAAAACCTGATTTAAGCGAGTTAGATGCACCGGCAGTTACACAAAGAAACTACCAGCCTTTAAGAGACGATTTAAAGCTATTCCAGCAAGGTGACTTATTTGGAATGAAAAATCAAAATGATTAAGAGCTTTCAGTCGCAGTAGCAGTCCTAATGCTTGATTTTAGTTTACAGATTGTAACTAAATTTATTATATAAAAACAGCCTCAAATTCTAATGAACCTGAGGCTCTTTTTTGTTTCCTATTTAGTTTTATTTTTAAGACTTAGCTTCTAACTGAAACCATTACCGGTATTTAAACTGAGACTGATACCGGGACCGGAGACTAATACTGATACTTTTTGTTTTTCAGCATATCCGAAGCCGTCTGATAAAAAGAAATAGTCTCCTTTATCAGGTCGTCTCTCTCTGTTTTCATAGGTATTTCATTGTAATCAATCTGAAATTCCGGAGCAATGCCGGGTTTTGTATTGATTTGTAAATCAAATTGTTTTACTTGTTGCTTAGGCGACAGTATCGTTAAAACATTGTCTTTAATCAGGCCCATATCCTGATAAGTTGCTATAAAAGCTCTTGGTTTGTAATCTGGTTTTAAAACATCCTGACCAAAAAACTTACTTTCATAACTAAAGTTTAATAATCCAAAAAGAGTAGGCATCACATCAATCTGCGACATCAACCGATTGTATTTTTGAGGTTTTCCATTCGGATCATAAATAAATCCGGGAATTCTGTACTTGTCTAACGGGAGTTGCGTTTTTCCGGCACTTGATGCGCAATGATCGGCAACGATTACGAAAAGTGTATTTTTAAACCAGGATTGTTTACTGGCCATTTCAAAGAATTTTTTCAAGGCATAATCGGTATATTTTACACCGCCATCACGGGATTTCGCATCGCCCGGAATATCTATTTTATTATTCGGATAGGTAAAAGGTCTATGGTTACTTACCGTCATGATATGATTAAAGAATGGTTTCTTCTGCTTTTCTTCCGCATCCATCACCTTTATAGCTTTGTTGTACATGTCTTCGTCACAAACACCCCAAACGTTTGAAAAGGTAATCTCTTCCGGAGAAAAACTCAATTTGTCTACAATTTCATAGCCATTTCCTGAATAGAAATCCTGCATATTATCGAAGAAAGCATCTCCGCCATACAAATACTTCAAATTGTAACCTTTTTGCTTAAAAATAGCTCCTGTCGAAAATTTATTCTTATTATCTTCTCTTTTCACCACACTTTCGCCGGCAGTTGGCGGCAAACAAAGTGTTACGGCTTCCAGTCCGCGTACCGTTCTGTTTCCTGTAGCGTACAAATTGGTAAACAGTAAACTTTTTTGAGCCAGACTGTCTAAGAAAGGAGTAATATTTTGCTCATTTCCATACATCTTCATAAAGTCGGCACTATAACTTTCAATGGTAATCAGAACCACATTTTTACGGATTTCTGTAGAATCACCGATGATGGTTCTTTGTGTTGTTTGCCCCTTAATCGTAGGAAACTGCTGTTTTAAAAGTGCAAAAGCCTCTTCATTAGGAAGTGTTTTGTAGAATTTAAAATAATCCAGTTTGCTGTTCTCAAATGCTAGGTAAAACTTATACAATCCGTTTGCCTGCAATTCATTAACAAACACGTTCTTTGAATTTTCTGTTTTTGCCAAGGTTGGAATCGCAACCAACGAAACGACAAATAAACCAAGATAAATAGCCGTAATTTTTACTTTCTCGTTTAATGTTGGAATAGCATCAATATAGTTTCTGGATCTCTTAAGAAGAAAGTAAGTTACGATTCCGGTTACTAAGAATAAAGCAGAGAATATTGGAACAACAGGGTAAGATTCCATAATGTTACCAATGACCTCATTGGTATAAATTAAATAATTTACCGCAATAAAATTATACTTTACACCAAATTCGTTCCAAAAGAAATACTCACTTAATCCGTTTTGTAGAATTAATAACACATATAAGAATATCACAAATGCAAACAACCAATATCTAATTTTAGCTCTTAGTTTGGGAAGAAACAGTAAAAGTGCAAAAAGTGCCATCTTAATTCCTATAAAAATCAGAACAATTAGAGGCAATGCACCGCCGTATTCGTCAAAAACACTTTTTCCGGAAGCCACATAAATAAAGAGTAAAGCAAAAATGCCTAAAATAATATAACCGGAGGGTTTGTTGTATTTAGAATTTGATATAAAAATGAGATACAGCCATAAAAAAACACTTACTAGAGCAAAAACAAAAAAATCAGAAACAAGTCCTAAGACAAAGATTTTTAAACTCTCAAGAATGGTAAATGAGCTTTGTGTGATAGGATGAAAGAATAAAACAATTCTTAACAATAAGCTAACAATAAAATAAAAGAGAGCCAGGTTGTAGATTGGAGAAAACTTTTTTGAAAGGGTCATTAATTCTTTTTTTAATTTAAATAATTATAAACTTTAAATACCAAAACATCTGAAAATATTATAAAATTGACGAAAATAGTATAATTTTCCAAGCCAATAAATAATATTTAATGTGTTTTAACACAAATTCTGAAAATATTATTCCTTTTGAGACAAAAATAATTCCATTAAATTAATTCGGGATGAAGTTATCCTTTTGCCTTTCTTAGTGTTAACTTAAAGTTTTCTTAAGTTGGACATTTTTACGCTATTCTGATGGTTTTAAACCTTTTCTGATTTCAAAAGTTTTATCTTTGAGGTTAAAAAATCGCCGTTTAATCTAAAATATATCAGTAAAATGCACATTCTAATAGTTGAAGATGAGTTAGGTATTGTTCAGTTTCTGCAACAGGGCCTACAGGAAGAAGGATATCAAATTACGACAGCCAATGATGGTTCTAAAGGTTTTGAATTGATCCACAGCCAACATTTTGATTTAATTTTATTAGATTGGATGCTGCCAAAAATTAACGGATTAGATTTGTGCAAAGCCATTAGAGTTAAAGATCAAAAAACACCCATTATTTTTCTAACGGCAAAAGATACCGTTCAGGAAACGATTGAAGGCTTAAAGGCCGGAGCAAATGACTACATCAAAAAACCATTTAGCTTTGAAGAACTGGTGGAACGCATTAAAATTCACTTTAGAAATCAAAAAGGCTCGGAAAACCTGACTCTGGGTACTATAAAAATCGACCTATTAAAACATATTGTCCTAAAAAACAATGAAGAAATTGCATTGACCCAAAGAGAGTTTGAGCTGTTAAAATATTTAATTCAGAACAAAGGAAAAGTCTGCACACGAAATCAGATATTAAAGGATGTCTGGGAAATTAATTTCGAATACGACACCGGTGTTATTGATGTTTTCATGAATGCTATCCGAAAAAAACTCAATTTAAAAATTGAAGAAGATTATATTAAAACAATTCGCGGTATCGGCTATATCGCTAACGATCTATAAATGACACAGCTTTCTTTTAAAAACAGAATTGCATTAAACTACATTATTACAACGGGACTATTAATTGTAGCCGTTTTTTCTGTTATCTATTCTATTGTAAAACACACCGTTTACAGTCATATTGATGAAAAAATCAAAGTTGAAATTCAAAATCATCTCGAAGAAATCAAAGAGGTCGATGGTAAAGTAATTCTAATAGACGAAGAGGAATGGAACGAAAGAGAACACAATACAGTAGATGTCAATCCTGTATTTGTAGAATTTCTCGATCTCAACAAAAAAATCATCGAAAAAGCACCAAACTTAAAAACGCAAAACCTAAAATTTAATGATTCTGTTGAAGATTTTGAACTGTTTGATACTAAAATGGGAGACCATGCCATTAGACAAATTCAGGTTCCGCTTCATCTTAAAGGCAAAAAAATAGGATATGTAATCGTAGCCATGTCGTTGGCCGATTCTAAAATGGTACTGAATAATTTATTTGACATCATGTGCCTTTCTTTTCTGGGTATTTTACTATTGTTATTTTTTATTGCCCGATTCTTTGCAGGAAGAAGCATAAAACCAATTAATGCCATAATTAACACTTCGAAGATTATCACAAAAGACAATCTAAAAACTCGTATTGCCTTACCTAAAACAAAGGACGAGTTGTATACGCTGTCCAAAACGATAAACAATCTGCTGAATCGAATTGAAGACGCAATTGAACGCGAAAAAGAGTTTACCTCCGACGCCTCTCACGAACTAAGAACACCTCTTACCGTTATCAAAGGAACACTTGAAGTTTTAATTCGTAAACCTCGGGATAACAAAGAATATGAAGATAAAATTAATTATTGCATCAAAGAAGTTGACCATTTAAACATGCTCGTAGATCAGCTGTTATTAATGGCCCGTTTTGAAAACCAGAAGAAAGACATCAATACAGAATCAGTATACTTAAATTCAGTCATTTTAGATGTTTTCAGATTAAATTCGGAGAAGATTAACAGCCAAAACATCAAAGTCAAATTTGATGTTTCGCAAGATTATTATATCCAATCCGATAATTTTTTAGTCATTACAATACTTAGAAATATTATCTCGAATGCGATCAAATATTCACATCACGGAGGAGAAATTACCATTCTGCTTTCACAACAAAACGAAAAAATTGTTTGCAGAATTTCTGATAATGGAATCGGAATTGCTAAGCAGGACTTAGATGCTATTTTTAGTCCTTTTTTCAGATCAAACTCTACAGAACACCCGGAGATTAAAGGAACAGGATTAGGGCTTTCAATTGTACAAAGAATAACAGAATTACTTCATATTAAATTTAAAATTGAAAGCGAAATAGGGGTAGGGACAACGGTAATTTTGTATTTCAATCTAAATAAAAAAATGGCATCTTAAATTCTAAAAATCCAATAAAAATCAGGGCTTGAGCATTTATTTAACAATAAACTATCGTTAAGTTAAATTAAAAAATGCTTTTTTATGAAAATAACTATTATATTTGCAACCGAATCAAAGAATTAAAAAACAAAACAAGTCATGATTTCTATTCAATTACATCATCATCATTTTCATTATTGCTCTCAGGCGATGTGTTAATGGTATGTGTGTAAATCATCATATTTTAAAACCCGTTTGAGTACATCAAACGGGTTTTTTTATACCACTTCTTTGTACTCAGACTATTAATTCAAAAAAAACTAAAAAATGAGTACATTAAAAATTGCAATTCAAAAATCAGGTCGGTTAAACGAAGACAGCATTCAAATCCTTAAAGATTGTGGTATTTCAATCAACAACGGAAACGATCAGTTAAAAGCCGAGGCTTCCAATTTTCCTCTAGAAGTTTTATACCTTCGAAATTCAGACATTCCTCAATATCTAATTGACGGAGTTGTAGATCTGGCTATAGTTGGTGATAATCTGCTAGTTGAAAAAGCCAAGCACGTCGAAGTCATTCAAAAACTCGGATTCTCAAAATGCAAAGTCTCTGTAGCTGTCCCTAAAGCCTTTGAATACAACTCCATACAAGATTTAGCAGGTCTGCGTGTAGCGACCTCTTATCCCAATACCGTTAATGAATATTTTAACTCTTTTGGATTAACAGTCGATATTCACCAGATTTCAGGTTCTGTCGAAATTGCTCCCAATATAGGACTAGCAGATGCCATTGTAGATATCGTATCCAGTGGAAGCACTTTATTCAAAAACAACCTGAAAGAGGTGGAAGTAATTCTGAAAAGTGAAGCCGTTTTAGCAGTTTCTCCAAAAGTATCTCCAGAGATTCAAAAACACATTGATACCTTAAAATTCAGAATTCAGTCTGTCTTAAGAGCACGAAACTCAAAATACATTCTAATGAATGTTCCAAACGACAAAATTGAAGAAATTGGAAAAATCCTACCTGTTCTTCGAAGCCTTACCGTTCTGCCGTTGGCTCAGGAAGGATGGAGCAGTGTTCACTCAGTAATCGACAAAGACACCTTTTGGGATGTAATTGACAAATTGAAAGATGCCGGAGCCGAAGGAATTTTGGTTTGCCCAATCGAAAAAATGGTTCTTTAATGCACTTCGTGCGCTGTAAGCAATAAGCTTTAAGCTATATGCTGACAGATTAAAGAAAAAACAAAACTGCTTATAGCCTAAAGCTTAAAGCCTAAAGCATTAAAAGAAATGAATAAAATAAACAATCCAAAACCAGACACCTGGTCAGAAATATTAAAAAGACCAACTAAAACGATCGATGATATCGAAGTTACAGTTAAAGAAATCTTTAAAGAAGTACAGAAAAAAGGAGATGAAGCCGTGGCAAAATACACTTCAATTTTTGACGGAATTGCTTTAGAGAATTACGAAGTTTCACCGGAAGAAATTCAGGAAGCTGTTAGTTCGATTTCTAATGAATTAAAATTTGCTATTCAATTAGCAAAAGAAAATATTTATAAGTTTCATACCGCCCAAAAAACAGAGAAAATTTTAATCGAAACAACAGAAGGAGTAAACTGTTGGCAAGAGAAAAGACCTATTCAGAAAATTGGCTTATACATTCCGGGCGGAACAGCACCTTTATTTTCAACCGTTTTAATGTTGGCTGTTCCTGCTGAAATTGCTGGTTGCAAAGAAATTGTACTATGTTCTCCACCCGATAAATCAGGAAAAATAAATCCCGCTATTTTGTATGCGGCTAATTTGTGCGGTGTAACCAAAATATTGAAAGTTGGCGGAATCCAGGCCATTGCCGGAATGACATTCGGGACAAAATCAATTCCGAAAGTATATAAAATCTTTGGACCTGGAAATCAATTCGTAACCGTAGCAAAACAACTCGCTACTCAGTTTGGAGTAGCGATTGATATGCCGGCAGGGCCTTCAGAATTGCTTGTAGTAGCCGATGATACGGCGGTCCCTGCCTTTGTAGCTTCCGATTTATTATCACAAGCGGAGCACGGAACCGACAGTCAGGTAATTTTAGTTTCGACTTCTAAAAAACTAATTGAAACGGTTGAAAAGGAGATACAAATTCAGATTGAAGAACTTCCCCGAAAAGCGATTGCGCAAAAAGCCATTGAAAATTCAAAACTAATTTATGTAGAAAACGATCAGATCGCTTTGGATTTAATCAACGAGTATGGCCCCGAACACTTTATTATCTGTTCCCAATATGATGATTTCTATTGTAACGGAATTGTAAATGCAGGTTCTGTTTTTATTGGGAATTATACTCCTGAAAGTGCCGGAGATTACGCTTCCGGAACCAATCACACCTTGCCGACAAATGGTTACGCTAAAAATTACAGCGGAGTGAATCTGGATAGTTTCATGAAAGCAATGACTTTTCAGAAAATCACTGAAAAAGGAATTCAAAAGATTGGCAACGCGATCGAAATTATGGCTGAAGCTGAAGGGTTGCAAGCGCATAAAAATGCGGTGACGTTGCGATTAAAGAGTTTGGAGGGAAGAGAATAGAACCAAGAGAATAGAACCAAGAGAATAGAACCAAGAGAATAGAACCAAGAGAATAGAACCAAGAGAATATAACAAAGAAGATAGAACATAGGAGCAAGAGTGCCATATACAGATTAGACAAGAAGTCTTTACTCTTGGCTCTTGAATCTATTATCTAAAAGAAAAAAGAAAGAGATGAAATTCGACATAAACACAATAACAAGAGAAAACGTAAAATCTTTGAAACCCTATTCATCAGCGCGTGATGAGTTTGAAGATTTTGATACTGCCGAAATGATTTTTCTGGATGCCAATGAAAATCCATTTCAGAATGGAGTGAATCGTTATCCGGATCCACAGCAGAATTCGGTTAAGGCGATACTGGCAAAGAATAACAAAGTGAAATCAAATCAGATTTTATTAGGAAACGGGAGCGATGAAGTCCTGGATTTACTATTCAGAGCTTTCTGCGAACCGAAAATCGACAATATTATCTCATTGCCTCCAACATACGGAATGTACAGAGTTTTGGCAAATATCAATGCAATTGAAAACAGAGAAGTACTGCTTTCAAGCGACTTTCAGCCACAAGTAGATCAAATTTTAAATGCTGCCGATGAGCAAACAAAAATTATCTTCTTATGCTCTCCAAACAATCCTACCGGGAATTCTTTTTCAGATGAGAGCGTTGTAAAATTGCTTCAGAATTTTGAAGGCTTGGTGGTGATTGATGAAGCTTATATTGACTTTTCGGAAAAAGAAAGTTGGCTTACTGAGATCGACGAATATCCAAACTTAATTATTACACAAACACTTTCAAAAGCATATGGATTGGCTGGAATTCGTTTGGGAATTTGTTATGGATCTCAAGCTGTAATTTCAGTGTTGAACAAAATAAAACCTCCGTATAATGTAAACGAACTGACACAACAAAGAGCAATAAGCCGATTGAACGATTCTAATAAAATAAAACAGGAAATAGATTCAATTATTGAGCAAAGAGAAGAGTTAGTTAAAGTTTTACTTCAAGTGAGTTTTATTGAAAAAGTATATCCGACTGAAGCTAATTTTGTATTGGTAAAAGTTGATGACGCCAATAGAAGATACAAACAGCTTATTGAAAAAGGAATCGTAATTCGAAACAGAACCAACCAGCCACTATGCGAAAATTGTCTGCGTTTGACCATTGGAACAAAAGAAGAAAACGCTGTTTTGATAAAGGAAATAAATTCGTTGAAATAAATTCTTACGCACAGATTGATTCTCAATCTTGTCATTTCGACGAAGGAGAAATCTTCACAAGAAACTCCACAAAGCTTGCTTAGTAAAACGGAGATTTCTCCTTCGTCGAAATGACAAACTGGAGAGATTAGGAAATATAAAAGTGACAACAGAGGTCACAAAAATATAAAATATGAAAAAAGTACTTTTTATCGATCGTGACGGAACGATTGTTTTAGAACCTGAAAATTACCAGTTAGATGCTTTAGAAAAAGTAGAATTTTATCCGAAAGCGTTTCAGTATCTGGCTAAAATTGCCAATGAATTAGATTATGAACTGGCAATGGTTACGAATCAGGACGGACTAGGAACAGATAGTTTTCCTGAAGATACATTTTGGCCAATACAAAATTTTATTTTAAAAGCCTTTGAAAATGAAGGAGTTTCGTTTGATGAAATTTTTATAGACAAATCATTTCCGGAAGATAATGCGCCAACTCGAAAACCCAGAACCGGAATGTTGACAAAATATATTAATAATCCGGAGTATGATCTGGCAAATTCTTTTGTTTTAGGAGATCGTTTGACGGATGTTGAACTGGCCAAAAATCTGGGAGCAAAAGCAATCTTTATCAATGATAATGACGGAATAGGAAGTAATGAAATCTCATCTAAACGCGAAGAGTTAGATGAAACCATTATTCTTCAGACCATGAGCTGGAAAAGAATCTATGAGTTTTTAAAACTGGAAGCACGTTCTGCTTCGATTACGCGTAAAACCAATGAAACCGATATTTTTATTAACTTAAATCTGGACGGAACCGGAAAAAGTAAAATCGAGACCGGAATTGCTTTCTTTGATCACATGCTAGATCAAATTTCCCGTCACGGACAAATGGACCTGGAAATTCTAGTTAAAGGTGACTTGGAGGTTGATGAGCACCACACGATTGAAGACATAGCAATTGCGTTAGGAGAAGTTTTTGCAAAAGCCTTAGGAAACAAACTGGGAATCGAACGATATGGTTTCTGTTTGCCTATGGATGATTGCCTGGCACAGGTCGCAATAGATTTTGGGGGAAGAAACTGGCTGGTTTGGGAAACTGAGTTTAAACGTGAAATGGTAGGCAAAATGCCAACCGAAATGTTTTTTCATTTCTTTAAATCCTTCTCAGATGGAGCAAAAGCAAACATCAACATCAAAGCTGAAGGAACAAACGAGCATCACAAAATCGAAGCTATCTTTAAGGCTTTTGCAAAAGCGATAAAAGTAGCGGTAAAAAGAGACACTGAAAAAATGATTTTGCCTTCAACGAAAGGAATGCTTTAATAAGTCAAAAGAGGAAAGTCATAAAGTCAACAGTTTTATATTATGAATATAGAAATTGACTTTAAGACTTTGGACTTTGGACTTTAAGACTTAAATTAAATGAAAATAGTAATCATAAATTACGGAGCAGGAAATATTCAGAGTATCATGTTTGCAATTGAAAGGCTTGGTTATAAAGCCGTTTTAAGCAATAATGCCGATGAAATTCAAAAGGCTAACAGAGTAATCTTCCCTGGAGTGGGAGAAGCAAGTTCAGCGATGGAAAAACTTCGAGAAAGTGGACTGGATCGTTTGATTCCAAATTTAAAACAACCCGTTCTAGGCATTTGTCTGGGCATGCAATTAATGTGCAAGTCTACTGAAGAAGGAAACACTAAAGGCTTAGGGATTTTTGATGTCGACGTCATTAAATTTACATCAAAAGTAAAAGTTCCCCAAATGGGTTGGAATCAGATTTATAACTTAAAAACAGACTTGTTTAAAGGGATTGTCGAGAACGAATTCATGTATCTCGTTCATAGTTTTTATGCTCCGAATTGTTCTGAATCTATTGCAACAACAAATTATGAGACAGAATACGCATCGGCACTACAAAAAGACAATTTTTTCGGAACACAGTTTCATCCCGAAAAAAGTGGGGCTGTTGGGGAGAAAATATTAGAGAATTTTCTGGAATTAAATGATTGAATAATTTAAAAATTAAAAAATTGAGCTAAATCTTTAAATTATTCAATTTTAAATCTTTTAATAAAATAAACAAAATGAGAATAATACCAGCCATAGATATCATCGACGGAAAATGTGTTCGCTTGTCGAAGGGCGATTACAATACCAAAATAATTTATAATGAAAATCCACTGGAAGTGGCGAAATCCTTCGAAGCACATGGAATCGAATATTTGCATTTAGTTGACTTGGACGGCGCAAAATCAAGTAAAATTGTAAACTATAAAATCCTGGAGCAAATTGCGACGCAAACCAGTCTGCAAATTGATTTCGGTGGTGGTTTAAAATCAGATGATGATTTAAGAATTGCTTTTGAGAGCGGAGCGAGTCAAATTACAGGCGGAAGTATTGCCGTAAAGAATAAGGCCATTTTCGAAAAATGGATTTTGCAATATGGTTCGGATAAAATTATCTTAGGTGCTGATGCCAAAGACGAAAAAATCGCTGTTTCAGGCTGGCTAGAAGATTCAAATGAAAATTTGATTCCGTTTATTCAGGAATATCAAAATAAAGGAATTCAGTATGTTATTTGTACAGATATTGCAAAAGACGGAATGTTAGAAGGACCAAGTTTTGATTTGTATCAAAAAATACTAAACGAAGCCAACGGCGTAAAATTAATCGCATCAGGCGGAATTTCAACGTTCGATGAATTGCCCAAACTAGCCGAACTTGGCTGCGAAGGAACCATTATTGGGAAGGCAATTTACGAAGGACGCATTACCCTGAAACAATTAGAAAATTATATAATTAGAAAATAAAAACATATGGTTACTTGTCATTTAAAATACACAATAGATCCCTTCCAACTAGCTGTTTTCGAAGATTATGGAAAAAGATGGATTAAACTAGTAAACCGATTTGGTGGTCAGCATCATGGTTACTTCATGCCTTCTGAAGGAGCTAATAATATTGCGTTTGCAATGTTTTCCTTCCCAAGTTTAGCTGAATATGAAAACTATCGAAGATTAATTTTGGAAGATCAGGAATGTATTGAAACTTTTAAAATTGCAGAAGATTCTCGCTGTATACTAAGTTACGAGAGAACTTTTCTTCGCCCAGTATTCGAATAGTATAAAATTGACTAATTATCTAATTGACAAATTGCCTAATTACCCAATTAACACATTAAAAAAATGTTAGCAAAAAGAATCATACCCTGTTTGGATATAAAAAACGGAAGAACGGTAAAAGGAGTCAACTTCATTGATCTTCGCGATGCAGGTGATCCCGTTGAACTGGCAGAAATTTATTCGGCGGAAGGCGCGGATGAATTGGTTTTTCTGGATATTTCGGCTACCGAAGAACGTCGCAAAACGTTGGTTAATATGGTACGAAGTGTTGCTGAGAAAATCAACATTCCATTTACTGTGGGTGGCGGAATTTCGAGTGTCGAAGATGTTGAAATACTGCTGAATAATGGTGCTGATAAAGTTTCGATTAATTCTTCGGCAGTTAAAAATCCACAGCTTATCAATGATTTGGCTCAGAAATTTGGGAGTCAGTGCGTAGTAGTCGCTATCGATGCCAAACAAATTAACGGACAATGGATCGTGCATCTGGTAGGCGGAAAAGTGCCAACCGAACTAAACTTATTCGATTGGGCAATTGAAGTGGCAGAACGCGGTGCAGGTGAAATATTATTCACTTCGATGGACAATGACGGCACAAAAAATGGTTTTGCAAATGAAGCTCTTGCCAAACTTTCAGAACTTATCAATATTCCGATAATTGCTTCGGGTGGTGCAGGAAATATTCAACACTTTGTCGACTCATTTAAAGTAGGTAAAGCCGATGCGGCACTGGCAGCGAGTGTTTTTCACTTTAAAGAAATTGAGATTAAGGTTTTGAAGGAAGAACTTAGGAGTAATGGCGTTGAAGTCAGAATTTAGAAATAAAAGTAAAAAGTAAACAGTGAAATGTAAGAGTAAGGAGTTTTACAATCTGAACTCTGCAATCTAAAATCTAAAATAACTATGAATGTAGATATAAAAAGTGCACACGGATTAATTCCGGCAATCATTCAGGATTCAGAGACCAAAAATGTTCTGATGCTGGGGTACATGAACGAAGAATCACTTCAAAAAACAATAGAAACACAAAAAGTAACTTTTTTCAGCCGATCCAAGCAAAGATTGTGGACAAAAGGCGAGGAGAGTGGTAACTTTCTGGAGCTTGTGAGCATTAAAAACGACTGCGATGGCGATACCCTTCTTATTCAGGCAAAACCTGTAGGGCCAACTTGCCACACAGGAGCAGATACTTGTTGGCAAGAACCAAACAATCCTAATTATGGGTTTATTTCTCAATTAGAAAACACCATTAAAACACGACGTGAAAATGCTGATTCCGAAAAAAGTTATGTAGCTTCTTTATTTGAAAAAGGCATTAATAAAATAGCTCAAAAAGTGGGTGAAGAAGCCGTAGAAGTGGTTATTGAAGCTAAAGATGATAATGATGATTTATTCTTAAGCGAAAGCGCTGATCTATTATTTCACTATTTGATTTTATTGCAAGCAAAAGGTTTTCAGTTGAATGATGTTGTTGATGTTTTGAAGAAACGTCAGAAGTAAAAAGTTTAGTTTCAGGTTTCAAGTTTCAGGTTATCGTAAGGAACGTGAAACTTGAAACAAACTACCACGCAGTTACTCCACAAACTCAAAAATCGCAAACTCTTCCGGTTGATGAAACCCAAACCTTAAACTTTTATAAGGCTGTAAAGCAAGATATTCCGTTGTATTACCATAATCAATTCTAAAAGTGTTTCCTTTCCATTTTGTACCTGCTTTTGGAGTTGAGAAATTACCATTTTTGATGCTGTTCAAACTGGAGAATGGGATTTTGATTTCGGTATTGAAACCTTCGGCAGTTATTTGGCTTTGTCCTTCTATTTCTAAAACATCAAAAGCCATGCTAGTATTCCAGCCACCACAAAGCGGGGAGATACATTTTAGTAGTAAATCGTAATATGAAGAATAGGCATTAACCCCAATTTCCAGGTAATTCTGACCATCGCCATCAGGATCGATAAAGATTTCGACTAAATCGTCTGTGCTAAAAATCTCGCTATCTTTTTGTTGTGCTTTACCAACTATTTTAGAATCTGTAGAACGATAGGCTATATAAAGGTTTTCGTTATTCCATGAAAAAGAAACATAGGTATCCTGCGCTGCTTTTTTCCCTGAATCATGAACTACAAACGGTCCAAAAAAGGGAGTTTTCCACTCGGATAAATTGCCATCGATAGCTACTTTTTCAGTTGTTTTATGAACAGGAATATTTTGCGAATAAGTTGTGATCGAGCACATCAAACATAGTAACACAGTGATTTTAATGATTCTCATAAATAGCAGATCTAAATTTGATTCGCTAAAATACAGAAGAATAAACAAATTTTAACATTAAATTTTCTCAATCGCCAATATAAAACCCGTTAAAACTTGATTCGAATGTTTACATTTGTTCAAATATAAGCGGCTTAAAAAGCCTTTTTATTTCGACAAAAAGAAAATATCTACTACGTATGAAAAAATACTTCGGTGGCGTTTTTATCGCCTTTTTATTTGGTTTTACAGCCAATGCGCAGGGACTTTTGAATAAGTCTGAAACTGTTTTTACACATCAGGATACTTTACGCGGAAGCATTACAAAAGAAAGAGCCTGGTGGGATTTAAAATACTATCATCTGGATATAAAAGTTAATCCAAAGGAAAGAACAATTTCGGGTTCAAATACAATTCGCTATACCGTTTTAACCGACTACAATACCATGCAGATTGATTTGCAGGAACCGATGCAGATATCTAAAGTAACGCAGAACGGAAAGGAGTTAAAGTTTAAAAGAGACGGAAATGCTTTTTTTATCACTTTGCTTGAAAACCAAAAAGTAGGGGATACAAAAGAAATAGTGGTTTCTTTTGGAGGAAAACCGAGAGAAGCTGTTAAGGCTCCATGGGATGGAGGAATCAGCTGGAAAAAAGATAAAAATGGTAAAGATTTTATTGCTTCATCCTGTCAGGGATTGGGTGCCAGCGTCTGGTGGCCAAACAAAGATCACATGTATGATGAAGTCGAAAACATGTTAATCAGCGTGAATGTTCCGGGAGATCTTACAGATGTTTCGAACGGAAGATTAAAAAGCGTTAAAAAAGAGAAAGACGGTACAAAAACCTTCAATTGGTACGTTTCAAACCCAATCAATAACTACGGGGTAAACATTAATATTGGAGATTACGTTAATTTCTCAGAGGTATACAAAGGTGAAAAAGGAGATTTAGACTGCAATTACTATGTCTTAAGAGACAACCTGGCTTTGGCAAAAGAACAATTCAAAGATGTACCAAGAATGCTTAAAGCATTTGAAAACTGGTTTGGACCTTATCCTTTTTACGAAGACAGTTACAAGCTGGTCGAAGTGCCTTATTTAGGAATGGAGCATCAAAGCAGCGTAACTTATGGAAATGGCTATAAAAATGGTTATTTGGGTCGTGATTTAAGCGGAACAGGCTGGGGATTAAAATTTGATTTTATCATTATTCATGAATCTGGTCATGAATGGTTTGCAAACAACATTACCTACAAGGATATTGCCGATATGTGGGTTCACGAGAGCTTTACTAACTATTCAGAAAGTCTGTTTCTGGAGTATTACTATGGAAAAGATGCTGCAGCAGAATATATAATCGGATGCAGAAAAGGCATTAGCAATGACAAACCAATAATTGGTCATTATGATGTAAACAATGAAGGCTCAGGCGATATGTATCCAAAAGGAGCAAATATGCTGCACATGATTCGTCAGATTATAAACGATGATGCGAAGTGGAAATCGATTTTGAGAGGGTTAAATAAAACTTTTTATCATCAAACAGTTACAGGAAAACAAATTCAAGATTATCTTAATGAGCAATCAGGAATCAATTTCAATAGAGTTTTTACTCAATATTTAACAACAACTCAAATTCCGGTTTTTGAATACATGTTTAAAAACGGAACTTTTGGATATCATTGGACAAATTGTGTTGCAAAGTTTGATATGCCGGTTCGCGTAAAATTAAACGGAGTTGAAACATGGCTAAAACCAACAACCGAATGGCAGTCTGAAAAGACCACAAATGAAGATAGAAAGGTAGAAGTAGATAAAGATTTCTATGTAAAAACTTCGAATATAATCGAATAAAAAATAGATAAGTTTCAATATAAAAATCCCAAATTCCAATCTAAAGGAGTTTGGGATTTTTTGTATCTAATAAAAAAAAAACGACAGGTTTTTGAAACCTATCGGGCTTGTTAATTTAAAAAGATTATCAATCAATCAATCATCTAATTATCAAATTACTATCGACTATTCAGTTTCGCTTTTTCTTTAATAATATCAGCAATTTTTTTATTGTCGATTTTACTTTCCAGCCAAGAAATGATATCCAAATACAGGAAAGCTCGTTTTTCATAGGTGTTTTTCTCGAGTTCGATAAAACGCGTACGCATCTTGATAAACTCCTTTTTAATATCGGCAGGATAGAAGTTGTTCAGATTCTTGAGGAACTTGATAATCTCTTTCTGAACTTCGTGCAAATCATTCATTTTTAATAAGAACTTATAGGTGTTCTTTAAATGATTTTCCAAATAATAATCTTTACCTAATTCATAATGTGCAATCAATGACAAAAGCCTTGCAAAACACATTAAATCCTCACGCATCGATAAATTCTTATTGTTAATGATCTTGTCTAAATAATTAATCGACTCATTGTACTTTTCGTTTCCAAAATAGATGGAGGCAATTTTATAGTAAAACAACATTTCGTGATGCTCGTCAAGATGCTCACTGTGAAGCTTTATCCTTTCCAAAATCTCCGGAATCAAATACTCGCTTTCGGCAAAAGTACCTTCAAGTATGTGCAGGTTTAACTTGTTGTTATAAACGTATAAAAAAGACAACGACGCAATGTTATCATTTACCGGAAACTTAGGATCAGCGATCGTCTCTTCTAAAAGCGTCAAATACTTCTTAAAATTCGACTGGTACTTCAGCATATATAAGGATTCCAGAAAATAATGATTCCCTTTTAGGAAAAAAACCGGATTCAAATAAATCATATTAGGATTGTCATAAAACAATCTTACCCATTTATAAGCATATTTGTAACTCGCTAAGAAGTCCTGAACCAAAAAACTTCGCCAAAGATTGGCATTGTAAAACCAGTATTTTTCCCTAAAACCAAACTTGCTTTCGTCTAATTTTGAAATATGTTTGTTGAAATAATCGTCAATATATTTATACTCTTCATCACTTTTTACATAACCGGTTTTTAACATGATTCCGTATAACTGCAGCGATAAATTCGATAATTTACTTGAAATGGTATTGCGATAATTCAGTTCTTTGGCCTGAATTACCAATTCGTCGGCGCGCCCCTGAATACTTCGGGTAATGTATTGTGATTCGATTAGTTTTTCGAACTCTACAATCTCATAAGCCATATATTTCTCGTCATTTTCAAGAGCCAGAAGTTTTGTTTTATCCAGAATTTTTAAACTCTGTCTATACAAACCTTTATTGTATAAAATAACGGCAAAATCTATTTGTTCCCGCAGCTGGTACCGAATATTCTGACTAGGGATATTCAAACGTATACTTACTAAAATTTGCTTGTACAAGTATGATTTCAAGTTAGATAATTGAACTTTCTTAATGATTCCGCTCTTTAAAATAAGCTTTTCATCATAGGTTTCAGATTTATCTAAGATGTTAAATAATTCGATGAATTTAGTATTCGAACTCGTCTCTAAACGGCTTGCAAAAATCTTAAACTGTCTTTTTTCGGATTTAGAAAGTGATTTTATTAATACAAATAAGAAATCTTTTTGATGGTTAGCCATTGTAAAATATAATAATATAACTTATTGGTTTTTAGCTAATTAGCTTGTTTTGAATTGTTTTATGAACAGTATAATTTCATTAAAATGAATTTCGTGCCGGCAAAGTACAATATATATTTGTTATCGAGATGTGAAATTACATTAAATAAATGAATATGAATAGAGAGAAAGTTCAAATTTTTGACACCACTTTGCGCGATGGTGAACAGGTTCCAGGATGTAAGTTAGATACGAAACAAAAATTAGTTATCGCAGAACGACTTGATAAAATGGGTGTTGACATTATCGAAGCAGGTTTTCCTGTGTCAAGTCCCGGCGATTTTTTATCGGTCTCTGAGATTTGTAAAATTGTAGAAAACGCAACCGTCTGCGGACTAACAAGAGCCGTAAAAAACGACATTGATGTTGCTGCAGCTGCCCTCAAGTACGCTAAGAAACCTAGAATCCACACCGGAATCGGAACATCTGAATCTCATATACTCCATAAACTAAATACCACAAGAGAAGATATTATAGCAAGAGCAAAATTTGCTGTATCACATGCAAAGTCTTATGTAGAGGATGTTGAATTCTACGCAGAAGATGCCGGAAGAACCGATAATGCTTTCCTTGCAAAAGTTTGCGAAGAAGTCATTAAGTCTGGAGCAACTGTATTAAACATACCGGATACAACAGGGTACTGCCTTCCGGAAGAATACGGAGCAAAAATCAAATACCTAAAAGAAAACGTAAAAGGTATCGAAAATGTGATCCTTTCCTGCCACTGTCATAACGATTTAGGAATGGCTACTGCAAATTCAATCGCAGGAGCTATAAACGGAGCAAGACAAATAGAATGTACCATTAATGGTATTGGGGAAAGAGCAGGAAACACAGCTCTTGAAGAAGTAGTGATGATTTTCAAACAACATCCTTACTTAAATCTAGACACCAACATCAACACAAGAGAACTAAACGAAATGAGCCGTTTGGTTTCTGAAAGTATGGGAATGATCGTACAGCCAAATAAAGCCATTGTTGGAGCAAATGCTTTTGCACACAGTTCCGGAATTCATCAGGATGGTGTAATCAAAAACAGAGCAACATACGAAATCATGGATCCGCTGGATGTGGGGGTAAATGAATCTTCGATTATCCTGACGGCCAGAAGCGGAAGAGCAGCTTTGGCATACCGAGCTAAAAAAGTAGGTTATGAACTTACAAAAGTACAATTGGATTTGGTATACATTGAATTTTTGAAATTCGCTGATATTAAAAAAGAAGTAATAGATGCCGATATCCATCAAATCATCGAAGCTTCTAAAATTCAAGGAGAATTGATCCGAAACTAGTTGAAAAGAGTAAAGATCATTGAATAAAGAGAATATAACAAAAAATAAGGATTTAAATACATAAAGAACGAGACGTTATGAATTTGAAAATAGCAGTTTTACCAGGAGACGGAATTGGACCAGAGGTAATTTTACAAGCCAAGAAAGCTTTATATGCTATTGGTGAGGTATACAATCATGAATTTGTTTTTGAAGAGGCGCTCATGGGAGCAATTGCCATCGACAAAACAGGAAATCCGCTACCGGAGCAGACTTTAAATCTTTGTTTAAACACAGATGCTGTATTGTTTGGAGCCATTGGAGATCCTAAATATGATAATAATCCATCGGCAAAGGTTCGTCCGGAGCAGGGATTGTTAAAACTGCGTAAAGAACTGGGATTGTTTGCTAACATTCGACCTATAAAGCCTTATAAATCACTCATCGATGCTTCTCCATTAAAAAGAGAAATTATCGAAGGTGCTGATTTTACTATTTTCAGAGAATTAACTGGCGGAGCTTATTTTGGAGCAAAAACACTAAATGAAGAAGGAACGCATGCTTCGGATTTATGTGAATATTCAGAAGAAGAAATCACCCGAATTGCACATTTAGCCTTTAAATCGGCACAAAACCGACGCAAGAAGCTAACTATGGTAGACAAAGCCAACGTTTTGGAAACTTCCAGATTATGGAGAAAAGTGGTTCAGAAAGTCGGTCAAAGTTATCCGGATGTAGCTTTAGACTTTTTGTTTGTGGACAATGCAGCCATGCAGCTGATTTTAAATCCAAAACAATTTGACGTGATTTTGACAGAAAATCTTTTTGGAGATATTCTTTCTGATGAAGCGAGCGTTATAACAGGATCTATCGGTTTATTGGCGTCTGCATCTTTGGGAGAAAAAAATGCCCTTTTTGAGCCTATTCACGGTTCCTATCCTCTGGCAAAAGGAAAAAATATTGCTAATCCGATTGCGTCAATTTTATCTGCAGCAATGTTACTGGAACATTTTGGCTTGTTTAAAGAAGCCAATATGATTTATAAAGCTGTCGAGAAAGCGATCGAATTTAAAGTGGTTACTGTTGATTTAAAACCAGATTCAAAATTCGGTACAAACGAAGTAGGGGAGTTTGTTTCTAATTTTATCTTCAGTAAAGACGATTTACTATATTTTAATAATGACAACGTTCATATCGGACAATCAACAATTGTTTAAGGTTTTCTGTTAAAAATTAGAATAAATAACAAGAAGTATGTAAAATGTTGAGATTTTGTTTTTTTAGTCCTTTAAGTTTTCATACTTTTGTCAAACTAAAAAAAGAAAGTGCAAAACTCAATTATTATTATTTCTGTCATTACTGTAAATGTGATTATCACATCTGCACGGGGAATGGTATAAATATAATTGAAAAACTATATTACAAACCTTCCAAATACTGGAAGGTTTTTTTTTGAACAAAAATTAAAACAAATAACACAATAATGGAATTAAATAAGTACAGCAAAACCATCACTCAAGATCAAACACAACCTGCAGCGCAAGCCATGTTGTACGGTATTGGTTTAACTGAAGAAGATTTGAAAAAAGCACAGGTAGGTATTGTGAGCATGGGTTACGATGGTAACACCTGCAACATGCACTTGAATGATTTAGCAAAAGATGTTAAAAAAGGTGTTTGGGATGTAAATCTGGTCGGACTTATTTTTAATACCATTGGTGTAAGTGACGGAATTTCAAATGGAACTGAAGGAATGCGTTATTCGTTAGTTTCCCGTGATGTAATTGCCGATTCTATCGAAACAGTCGCTGGAGCACAGTGGTATGATAGTATCATCGCAATTCCGGGTTGTGACAAAAATATGCCTGGCGCATTAATCGCAATGGGAAGATTAAATCGTCCGTCTCTTATGGTTTACGGAGGATCTATTCACTCCGGAAAATGGAAAGGTGAATCTCTGAATATTGTTTCAGCTTTTGAAGCTTTAGGAAAAAAAGTAAAAAATGAAATTACTCCCGAAGATTTTAAAGGAGTTATTCAAAATGCCTGCCCAGGCGCTGGTGCGTGTGGAGGAATGTATACAGCCAATACGATGTCTTCGGCAATTGAAGCCTTAGGAATGAGTTTACCTTACAGCTCTTCAAATCCCGCTTTGAGTCAGGAAAAAAGAGATGAATGTCTTGCAGCAGGAGCCGCAATTAAAGTTTTACTGGAAAAAGATATTAAGCCAAGAGACATTATGACTCGTAAGGCTTTTGAAAATGCCATTACAATTGTGGCAGTTCTAGGTGGTTCAACAAATGCCGTAATGCATTTAATTGCTATGGCACATGCAGTAGATGTTGAAATTACACTTGATGACTTTCAGGCAATTAATGACAGAACTCCGGTACTTGCAGATATGAAACCAAGCGGTAAATATATGATGGAAGATATTCATGAAGCAGGAGGTATTCCTTCGGTTATGAAATATTTACTAAAAGTTGGACTTATTCATGGAGATTGTTTAACCGTAACCGGAAAAACAGTTGCCGAAAACTTAGCTTCAACTCCGGATTTACAAGATGGGCAGCAAGTAATTCATGAAATACAAAAAGCTTTAAAACCAACGGGAAACATTCAAGTATTGTATGGAAATCTTGCTTCTGAAGGTGCGGTTGCAAAAATTAGCGGAAAAGAAGGAGAGTATTTTGAAGGCCCTGCCGTTGTTTTTGAAGGTGAATTTGAAGTAATTCCTGGTCTTGAAGCCGGAAAAATTAAACCCGGCAATGTAGTCGTCATTAGGTATTGTGGACCAAAAGGTGGTCCGGGGATGCCTGAGATGCTAAAACCAACATCGGCCATTATTGGAGCCGGATTAGGAAGCAGCTGTGCTCTTATTACAGACGGCAGGTTCTCTGGAGGTTCACATGGCTTTGTGGTAGGACACATTACACCAGAGGCCTATGATGGTGGTGGTATTGCACTGGTAAAAGATGGTGATTTAATTGCTATTGATGCTGTAAAAAATACTATCAACCTGAAAATATCTGACGAAGAATTTGCAGCTCGTAAAGAGAATTGGATTCAGCCTCCTTTAAAAGTAAACAAAGGAGTTTTGCTTAAATACGCCAGATCGGTCTCAAGCGCTTCAACAGGTTGCGTTACCGATAAATAATTTTACAATAACAATTTCAAAAAACAATGACAATATCAATAAAATAACAAAGTTCAATTGCAATAAAAAGTAGAAATATAAAAAATCAGTTTGAAATTGATTTTAACATTGCCATCGTTTTTTGAAATTGATTTTTGACATTGAAAAAACAATATACTATGAAAATATCAGGGGCTGAAGCCGTTATAAGATGTTTGTTAGAAGAAGGGGTAGACCTGCTTTACGGTTATCCGGGAGGAGCAATCATGCCGGTTTACGATGAATTATATAAATTTCAGGATCAACTGCACCATGTCTTGGTACGCCATGAACAAGGTGCTACACATGCCGCTCAGGGATACGCCAGAGCGACAGGAAAAGTAGGGGTAGCTATTGCAACCTCAGGACCGGGAGCAACAAATCTGGTGACCGGAATTGCCGATGCTCAAATCGATTCGACACCAATGGTTTGTATTACAGGTCAGGTTGGAAAACATTTGCTGGGATCTGATGCTTTTCAGGAAACCGATATTATCGGGATTTCGACTCCGATAACAAAATGGAATTATCAGGTTACCGAAGCCGCTGAAATTCCTGAAATTATTGCAAAAGCATTCTACATTGCACGTTCCGGACGCCCGGGACCTGTATTAATTGATATCACTAAAAACGCGCAGTTTGACAAGTTTGATTTTAGCTATGAAAAATGTACCGGAATCAGAAGTTATACACCCGTTCCAAAACTAAAATTAGACAAAGTTGCAGAGGCTGCTGCTTTAATCAATAGCGCTAAAAAACCTTTTATCGTATTCGGTCAGGGCATCATACTCGGGCAGGCTGAAGCCGAATTTAAAGCTTTACTTGAAAAATCTGGAATCCCAGCTGCCTGGACTATTTTAGGTCTTTCTGCCCTTCCAACAGATCATCCATTAAATGTGGGAATGTTAGGAATGCATGGAAACTACGGACCAAATTTACTAACAAACGAATGTGATGTTTTAATCGCTCTCGGAATGCGTTTTGACGACCGCGTTACCGGAAATCTGAATACTTATGCCAAACAGGCAAAAGTAATTCACTTTGAAATTGACCCTGCTGAAATTGACAAAAACGTAAAAACAGAAGTAGCCGTTCTTGGAGATGTAAAAGAAGCTTTAGTTGCTTTATTGCCGTTAATAGAGTCGAAATCACACGATTTATGGCATAACGAATTTAAAGAACTGCAGAAAATTGAATATGATTCTGTTATCAAAGAAGAATTAAATCCAACCAATAATAAAGGAATTTCAATGGGTGAAACCATTGAAATGATTAACAAACACTCGAAAGGGGATGCCATTATCGTTTCAGATGTGGGACAGCATCAAATGTTTGCCTGTCGTTATGCCAAATTTAATTCGACCAAAAGCAACATTACTTCGGGAGGATTAGGAACCATGGGATTTGCTTTGCCTGCAGCCATCGGCGCTAAAATGGGAAAACCAGATCGAGAGGTAGTAGCTATTATTGGTGATGGAGGTTTTCAAATGAACATTCAGGAACTGGGAACGATTTTTCAGACTAAGGTGCCCGTTAAAATTGTCATCTTAAACAATGAATTTTTAGGAATGGTACGTCAGTGGCAAGAATTGTTTTTTGACAACCGATATGCATCAACAAAAATGATCAATCCAAATTTTGTTGCTATTGCTGAAGGATATTATATCAAATCTAAAAAAGTAACACAAAGAGAAGATTTAGATGCTGCCGTCGCAGAAATGCTGGCTTCAAAAGATTCTTATTTCTTAGAAGTTATGGTAGAAAAAGAAAACAACGTATTCCCAATGATTCCAACGGGAGCATGTGTTTCTGAAATTAGATTAAGCTAAAGAAAAAGTTTCAGGTTTCAAGTTTTATGTTTCAGGTTCAACAACTTGAAACGTGAAACTTGAAACAAAATAAACTAAAAAAACAATGGAAAACAGAACATTTACCATATCGGTATACTCAGAAAATAATGTGGGGCTATTAAACAGGATATCCGGAATATTCTTAAAGCGTCACATTAATATATTAAGCCTAAACGTTTCTGAATCAGAAATTGACAGTGTTTCCAGATTCATTATTGTAGTGGAAACAACAGAGAAATGGGTCAAAAATATCGTAGGACAAATTGAAAAACAAATTGAAGTAATAAAGGCATTCTATCACACCGATGAAGAGACCATTTATTTAGAAAACGCTTTGTTTAAAATTGCTTCAAGTTTGTTATTTGATGAAAAGCAAATTCAAAATATCATCAAGGACAGTCAGTCTACAATTGTAACGGTATCTCGTGACTTCTTCGTGATTTCAAAATCCGGAAGACGTTCTGAAATTGAAGAATTATATTCAAAATTCAAACCTTACGGCATCATGCAGTTTGTACGTTCGGGAAGAATATCGGTCTCAAAAGAAAAAATGGAAATTTCAACGCTGTTAGAAACATTCAAATAGTATCATTCCATCTATTAACCAATTATTAAATTACAACATTCATTAAATATTTTTAAAAAAAATGGCAAATTATTTCAACACATTACCACTTAGATTACAATTAGAGCAATTAGGAGTTTGCGAATTTATGGAACAATCAGAATTTGCAGACGGGATTTCGGCATTAGCAGGAAAAAAAGTTGTCATTGTAGGCTGTGGTGCACAAGGTTTGAATCAGGGTTTAAACATGAGAGATTCCGGTTTAGACATTTCATATGCATTGCGTGCAGATGCAATTGCTGAAAAAAGAGCATCTTATAAAAATGCTACTGAAAACGGATTTAAAGTAGGTACTTATGAAGAATTAATTCCAACTGCTGACTTAGTTTGTAATTTAACACCGGACAAACAACATACCGCTGTAGTTACTGCCATTATGCCTTTAATGAAAAATGGATCAACTTTATCGTATTCTCACGGATTCAACATTGTAGAAGAAGGAATGCAGATTCGTAAAGACATCACCGTAATTATGTGTGCTCCAAAATGCCCGGGATCCGAGGTTCGTGAAGAATACAAAAGAGGATTTGGGGTACCAACACTTATCGCTGTTCACCCGGAGAATGATCCAAACGGTTTTGGTTTAGATCAGGCAAAAGCTTACGCTGTAGCCACCGGAGGTCATAAAGCCGGAGTTTTAAAATCTTCATTCGTTGCTGAAGTAAAATCAGATCTAATGGGAGAGCAAACTATCCTTTGCGGATTGTTACAAACCGGTTCTATTTTATGTTTTGATAAAATGGTGGAGAAAGGAATCGATAAAGCATATGCTTCAAAATTAATTCAATACGGATGGGAAACTATCACTGAAGCCTTGAAGCATGGTGGCATTACCAATATGATGGACCGCCTTTCAAATCCTGCAAAAATCGAAGCTTACGAAATTGCTGAAGAATTAAAAGACATCATGAGACCATTATTCCAAAAACATCAGGATGATATTATTTCAGGAGAATTCTCCAGAACCATGATGATTGACTGGGCTAATGATGATGCAAACTTATTAAAATGGAGAGCTGCAACAGGCGAAACAAACTTTGAAAAAACAGCTCCGCAAGAAGCTCCAATTTCAGAACAGGAATATTTTGATAATGGAGTTCTAATGATTGCAATGGTAAAAGCCGGTGTTGAGCTAGCTTTCGAAACAATGACAGAAGCAGGAATTATCGAAGAATCAGCTTATTATGAATCCTTACACGAATTACCTTTAATTGCAAACACTATTGCAAGAAAAAAATTATTCGAAATGAACCGCGTTATTTCAGACACAGCTGAATATGGTTGTTATTTATTCGACCATGCCTGCAAACCGTTATTGACTGAGTTCATGAAAACTGTAGAAACAAACGTAATAGGAAAACCATTCTCTACCTCAAATGGTGTAGATAATGCTATATTGATTGCTGTAAACAAAGAAGTTCGTCAACATCCTATCGAAGAAGTAGGAGCATGGTTGAGAGAATCGATGACAGCAATGAAAAAAATTGGATAATAAATTGGGAATTACCACATATTTGATTGTGGAATTTGCACTGTATCTCTGTTCTATGTAATATTTTGAATTAGTAAGCACTTATTAAGAAAAATGGATATAGATGCATATTGCATTCACTTAACTTCCGTAAGTAAGTATGTAAGTTAAGTGAAGCTAATCCCTAATGAAGGGGAGTATATTTAGCAATAGATATACTTGTTGAAAGTTTCATTTTAATTAATAAAGCTGCTACTATTTTCAAAATATGACAGAACATTGTCGCACCAGAAGTACAAAATTAATTGTTATTGAAATTGTTAAAATTGAAAAGGCATGGTATTCATTTATCGTGCCTTTTTCGCAAATATGCTTTTTTTCTTCAAAAAGCTATTTTTTAAATTATACCTATTAAAAAGCAATATTTTTTTTAATATGTGTTTTTTTTTACTATTATTTATGAATTAAATAATTTTAAGAATACACTGATATTTAATACATTTATAAAAAAATTCCAAAAACGTATGAGTTATTATAAAATTGAAAATTTAGAACAATATTTTAAACATTACAATAAGTCTATAAGGGAGCCTAGGAAATTTTGGGGAAAAATAGCTGAGGAAAATTTTACCTGGTACCAACAATGGGAAAAAGTAGTTGACTTTAATATGGGGGATGCTGAAGTAAAATGGTTTACGGAAGCAAAAGTTAACATTACCAAAAATTGCATTGACAGGCATTTAAGCAAAAGAGGAGAGAAAACGGCTATAATTTTTGAACCGAACGATCCATCTGAAAGTGCCTTACATATAACGTATAATGAGTTATACGAAAGAGTTTCAAGAATGGCGAACGTTTTGCGTGAGCAGGGTGTTCGTAAAGGAGACAGAGTTTGTATCTATTTGCCAATGATACCGGAACTAGCTGTGGCGGTATTGGCCTGTGCCAGAATCGGAGCTATTCACTCTGTTGTTTTTGCAGGATTTTCAGCTTCTGCTGTATCTGCGAGAATAAATGATTGCGAATGTAAAATGGTTATTACATCTGATGGAGGATACAGAGGTAATAAAAACATTGACCTTAAAGGAATCGTTGATGAGGCATTAGATACCTGTCCATCAGTTACTAAAGTTTTGGTCGTAAAAAGAACCAATACTCAAATTAAAATGAAAGAAGGTCGTGACGAATGGTTACAGCCTTTATTAGATAGTGCTTTAGACAATAGTGTAGCCGAAATAATGGACGCTGAGGATCCGTTATTTATATTATACACTTCAGGTTCAACAGGTAAACCAAAAGGAATGGTACATACCACAGCCGGATATATGGTTTATACTGCTTATACCTTCAAAAATGTTTTCAATCACGAAGAAAATGATATTTTCTGGTGTACTGCCGATATTGGATGGATTACAGGTCACTCTTATATTTTATACGGACCTTTATTAAACGGAGGAACCACTGTAATTTTTGAAGGAGTTCCGTCTTATCCTGATTTCAGTCGTTTTTGGGACATTATCGAAAAACATAAAATCACACAATTTTATACCGCACCAACAGCAATTCGTTCACTTGCCAAAGAAAGTTTAGATTATATTCAAAAATATCCTCTAAAATCACTTAAAGTAATTGGATCCGTTGGAGAACCAATCAACGAAGAAGCCTGGCACTGGTTCAACGATCACGTTGGAGACAAAAGATGTCCAGTAGTGGATACTTGGTGGCAAACGGAAACTGGTGGAATTATGATTTCGCCAATTGCATTTGTAACTCCAACAAAACCAACCTACGCAACTTTGCCATTACCTGGAATCCAGCCGGTATTAATGGATGAAAAACGCAATGAAATAGAAGGAAATCAGGTTGTTGGTAGTTTATGTATTAAATTTCCATGGCCCGGAATCGCCAGAACTATTTGGGGAGATCACCAACGTTACAAAGACACTTATTTCTCTGCTTTCCCTGGAAAATATTTTACAGGAGATGGTGCTTTAAGAGACGAAGTTGGATATTACAGAATCACTGGTAGAGTAGATGATGTTGTGATTGTATCTGGTCATAATTTAGGAACAGCTCCTATTGAAGACGCGATCAACGAGCATCCAGCGGTCGCTGAATCTGCTATTGTTGGATTCCCTCACGATATCAAAGGAAATGCATTATATGGTTTTGTAATTCTGAAAGAGACAGGAGAAGTTAGAGACAGGTCGAATCTTAGTAAAGAGATCAATCAGTATATTTCTGATCACATTGGGCCAATTGCAAAACTGGATAAAATTCAGTTTGTTTCCGGTTTACCTAAAACACGTTCCGGAAAAATTATGCGCAGAATTTTGCGTAAGATAGCTGAAGGCGATCTTTCTAATTTTGGAGATACGTCAACACTATTGAACCCTGAAATTGTAGAAGAAATTACAAAAGGTAAAATTTAGTACTTCTGATCAATAACAAAAAAGCCTCTTAAATTTCTTAAGAGGCTTTTTTGTTATTGAATAAGGAAAATTTAGAACAAAATTCTATCTAAGCTCATCCGTTTATTTAATTCCTAATCTGGATTTTAGTTTCAGAAACAATAGTGCAATTTTATACGCATCTTCTGCAGAAGAATTTCTATCGCTTTTTGGAATTTTGTAAATCTCACTTAAATCATCCAGCGAAAATTGCTTGTCATTAATATCCATTAATTTACGATACATCATATCAACATCCAAAGCTTCGTTTTTTAATCTTCCACAATCCAGACGTTCCAATGCTGCATTAAGCATTTCAATGTCAAAATTAATATGATGGCCAACCAGGATCGAATTTCCTATAAAATTAATCAAAGCCTCCATCGCATCAGGTTCCGGCATCTTCATCATTTTGCTCTCAATGATAAACTCATTGGATAGTCCGTTATCCTGCAAAAATTTATATTGCAATAAAACAGCTTCAAAATTGTCTTTAATCACAATGCTATCATCAATAACCGAAAAAGCCCCCAAAGACAAAATAACATCTTTATTGGGATTTAATCCGGAAGTCTCTGTAGACAACACCACAAACCTATTTGGTTTAACTTCAAATTTTGTCAAGTACTCCTTCCAAAAGTCCGGATACTCTTTGTTGATATTTTTAATCCAGTCTAGCATACTTTATGAGAATTGTGTAAGTTGAAATTTACTCTTAATTAATTCCTCAAGGTCTTTCATTGGGGTTAAGGCATTTTTTAACTTTTCTTTGTCTGTTTTAGATAATTCTCTTAAGTTAATATATTGTCCGGAATCATCATTCTTCAAACCTTCAACAGTTCTAAATTTTGACAAGGTCAGAAAGGCCTCTGCACAGCTTAAATAAATTTCGGCATTTTTAGAATCTGTAATCGCCAATTGTTTGAATCTCAAATAAGTATTTTTAATCCCTTTTATATTAGCATTCAAAATCAGTAAACGAGCTGAATCAATCAAAGGCATTAATGCACGGGTTTTAATATCAAATTTTGTTTTATGTGGTCCTTCTTCTTCAACAATAAATTTTTTGAAAAAACTTAAAGGAGAATTGCGTTTTAAAGCATCATTTCCTAAAAAGTCAAAAAACAACGTATTGTTCACAGCATTTTTAAAGATCACATTTTCAATAACTTCCTCAATTTTTGGTTCCCCAAAAACAATCTCATAATCAAAGAAAATACTGCTCAGATCGTTACTATTTTCACCTGGAGTATTCATCCAGCTGTTATACTGTTTTGTCCAGTCTGTCAATGACTTACACCAAAGCATATTACTTCCCATGTGTCCGTTTGGACAAAGTTCATAACCTACTTTTTCGAGGATCGATGTGGTTCTTTTGGCTAGTCTTAAAAAGTAATCTTTAACTTCTCTGTATTTATCAGGAGCTACATCTTCAAAAATCAGAATACTGTCCTGATCGGTAAGCAAAAGCTGTTCTTTTCGCCCCTGACTACCAATACTTAACCACGCAAAACGAGCAGGAGGGGAGCCCAAATCTAAAATAGAAAGCTCTACCGCACGCTTAATAATGGCCAGGTTGATTTCACTGGCAATATTACTGACATGTGAAATTGGAATATTCTTCTGAATCGAATTCTGAATCAAATCAGACAAACGATCTCGTATTTGTTTTAGATCTTTCGGTAACTGCGAACGTTTCACTTCTTTAATTAAAACACCAGGGTTACTGGCTTGTGCTACAATTAAATCGTGTTCAGAAATAATTCCTTTTACCGCAGATTTACTAGTACCGTCTTTAGTAACACATAAATGGGTAACATTATGCTTTAACATCAACAATTGTGCTTCAGCCAACGATACATTTTCAATAACGGTAACTACCGGCGAAGACATAATCTTGTCAATCGTTTCTGTAATAGGATAGCGGCCTGTAGCAATTTTTGAAGATAAATCGGCATTGGTTACAATACCAATTGGATTATTTTTTTCGCAAATCACAATATTATCTACCATTGATTCAGTCATCAAAATGGCAACATCTTTTATAATATGATTAGATTCTGTTGTTAAAGGCGAATTGTTATAAGCTAAGGATTGAATGTACTGCATTTCTGATTGCTGATCTACATAAAAAGCAGTATCAGAAATCAATTTTCCATTAGAATGCACGTTATCCTTTGCATGTCTTGAATTTATAGCAAAATTCTCGAGTAAAAAATTCAAAACATCTGAATTATTCGCAACAAATGGTCTAAAAACAGCAATTGGAATAGCATAAATAATACTTTCCTCACGTGCTTTAGCTGTCATCATATAATTATTCTTGGCAAAAAACGGGCGTAAACCAAAAATATCACCTTCATGACATTTGTTTATAATAGTTTCCTCAGCATCAGCAATTGTAGTCAGATTTACAATACCTGAAGCTACAACGTAAAAGCTGTCATGAAGCAGGTCATTGTTTTGAAACAATACTGCATGTTTTTCTAAATTGATAACACGAATGTTCGTTGCAATATCAGATAATTCCTGAAAAGTTAAATTATCAAATGGCGGGTATTCTTTTAAAAAATCTGCAATATGCTCAGCAATTGTATTCATATGTTTGATAATTTTTTTAAAGTATCGAATGTAAAAATAATAAAATAATATGGTACAATGAAAGCATTTTAGTCAGAATATAATTATTTTAAAGAAATGTTAAATATTGTCGTTTTAAAGGCTTTAAAATGTTTTATTACGATTCAAAAACACAATTTTGATTTGTTTTTGATAGTTGATTTAGAATGCAAAGAGCACATAAGATTCCAAACAACTCATTTTTAAGCGTTTCATGGAATTGTTCAAAAAATCTTTTACTGGAGAATCTATCAGTTCATGAGGAGTTACCTGAATTTTCTATTTTACATAATATAAATTATAGGTCAAATTGTAAATCGTAAATAATCACTAAATCACTGGTATTTAAAGCCTTCGTTCGTTTTAATGAATTGCTTTGTTGTCAGACTGTAATACCTATTAGTATATTTTGTAAACATTCAGAAACTAAAATTTCAATACCATGCTAAGCCCCGTTTGCTGAGATTCTCATAAAATATTATTTTGAAAATTATTTTTCAAATTCCGCAAAATTCAATTCATAATGATTTATACATTATCAGCTAAACTTGCAAATTCTATAAAACTTAATTTATAGCCAGTGATACGTCCTTTAAAAACACCATGCAAATCCCGTTTGCTGAGATTCTCGTAAAATATTATTTTGAAATTTATTTTTCAAATACTGCAAAATTCAACACATAAGTACGACAAGACTTACTTAGTAATCAAACCTTATACAAGATGCTTTATACCGCAAAAGCATAATTTAGAAACAACATTTCCCAGTATGCCTTAATTATTAGAACTAAAAATCCTATATTTGACATTTATGACAGAAGCCATATGACAGACAAGAAAATACACCAAGGAAGAAATATTAAGCGTTTTCGTGAAATGCTAGGAATAAAGCAAGAAGTACTTGCGTATGAATTGGGTGATGACTGGAATCAAAAGAAAATCTCTCTTTTGGAACAAAAAGAGTCTGTAGAAAAAAATATCTTAGAACAGGTTGCTAAAATCTTAAAAGTTCCTGCAGAGGCCATCGAAAACTTTGATGAAGAACAAGCCATAAATATTATCTCAAATAATGCCTCTTTTGACAATTGTCAACAACCAGCTTTTTTTAATAACCAGCCTACCTTTAACCCTCTTGATAAAATGGTGGAGCTTTACGAGCGCATGCTTGAACAACAAAACCAGATGATTGACAGATTAGAGAAGCTGATTCGAGAAAAGTAGTATAAGTCAACAAGTAGCTTTAAGTATTGCCTTTTCCTACTAGTATAACTTCATTAAAACTGTTTCTTTCGGAACTAGATCATCACCACCTCTTTTTGCAAATTGTAAAAGATCTTCCTTTACAAATAAAACCGCACTTGCAGAACCGTCTTTACCTTTGATGCTAATTTGAGCTTTTTCACCAAGTGCATACACATTACCGTCAACCTCCATGACACCGCTAACAAATTTTTCGTTGCTGCTTGTAATTTCGGCCGTTCCGAATATTTTGTTATTGGATTGCGCCAAGTTTAATTTCAGTACATATTCCTTGCTGCAAGTTTTACAATTTTCAGTGCTCCATGTTCCGGTAAATTTATTGGCCTGTGCATACGATTGAAAGCTTACGAGAATCAGTAATAAGAGAATTTTTTTCATGCGTTTTAAAATAGGTGAAATTTATCAATCAAATATAAACGAAAAAAAGCACCACAAAATGTGTGATGCTTCATATTTCTCATATTTGAAAAATTATTTTAATTTTTTCAAATAAACCGATTTTCCGTTTAGAGCAACATTTATTTCATTGTTCTTTTCTGAAAAAGTTGTTCTCAGCGCATTTCCTTTAAAAATAGTAACGTCTCCGTAAACTTTTCCGGTTGCGTCAGAGACATACTCAAACAGCAATTTTTTATTGTCCGGTTCAAGTCCAATTTTATAACTTGAAAATTTTGAATTTGTTAAATCAAATTCCTGATGCGTGTCAATGATATTACCGTCGGCATAAAAATTAGTAACCGTTTTACTTAAAGTAATGTCCGGATAATACTGATTGACTTTTTCCAGCAAGGCATATTGCGCTGGAGTTGCATCTTCTTTTTTAGAAGTAATTGTTTGTGCAAATGAAATTGTTGTAAAAATAAGTGTAAATAGTACAATGTAATTTCTCATAATTTTAAATTTTTAAGATTAGTATTAAAATGATTTTTGGCAATCTATTTATGCGTAATACACCCAAACTTTTATTAAAAAAGGTTTAAATTACACTACAAGATATGAAATCTTTACCTTTGCAAAAAATGAAAAGCAATTTTTTAAGAAAATGACAACAAAAAAATACATTAAGCTCATCCTTATCTTAGGTTCTTTAACAGCACTTGGCCCTTTTTCAATTGATATGTATCTGCCTGGTTTCTCAGGTATAGCAAAGGATTTACATACTTCAGTCGCCAAAGTTTCGATGAGTTTATCGAGTTATTTTATTGGAATTTCGGCCGGACAATTACTTTACGGACCATTATTAGATCGTTTTGGAAGAAAAAAGCCTTTATTTATAGGTTTGATGATCTATATTTTGGCTTCTTTAGGTTGTATTTATGTAACTAACATTGATTCGTTTATCTTTTTACGATTTGTTCAGGCCATTGGAAGTTGTGCTGCTACGGTAGCATCTGTAGCCATGGTTCGGGATTTGTTTCCTGTAAAAGATATTCCTAAAGTATTCTCTTTATTAATGCTTGTTGTTGGGCTTTCTCCTATGCTGGCGCCAACAATTGGAGGTTATGTTACAGAAGATTACGGCTGGCATACTGTGTTTTTTATTTTGATGTGTATGGGAATTGCAATTCTCATAGCGTCTCAAATTGGTTTACCTAACACCTACAAACCGGATACTTCAATATCGTTAAAACCAAAGCCGATTATTACCAACTTTTTAAAAGTACTTAAAGAACCTCAGTTCTACACTTACGCCTTTACAGGGGCTATCGCTTTTTCGGGTTTATTTTCATACGTTGCGGCCTCACCTATAGTTTTTATGGATATTTATAACGTTGATGCTAAAACTTACGGCTGGATTTTTGCTTTTATGTCGGTTAGCTTTATTGGTTCAAGCCAGTTAAATTCGGCCTTACTGAAGAAGTATTCCAGCGAACAAATGATTTTTGGTGCGTTGATTTCACAGTCTGTCATTAGTATTGTTTTTCTAATTTTGGCTTTAAATGACCTTTTAGGACTATATGAAACTATTGGAATGTTATTTTTATTCCTGGCTTGTCTGGGAATTTCAAATCCAAACACTGCCGGTCTTACGTTAGCTCCTTTTGCTAAAAATACGGGAAGTGCCTCGGCTCTAATGGGTGCTATTCAGCTTGGTTTAGGAGCTTTGGCTTCATTTGCTGTTGGAATTTTTGTAAAGAATTCTGTTGCGCCAATGGTGGCTATCATGACAACAACTACCATTACAGCTTTTATTGTTTTAAATATTGGTAAGCGTTTTATAAAGCAAAAAATAAAAGTTTCTAAGGATGATGATGTTGTGATTGGTCACTAAAGATTATTAAATTCCAAATTCCAATGAATTGTGAGTATTTCATTGAGCATAAAAAAGCCAGATTCTATTACGATTCTGGCTTCTTATTATAATATAGTTTGTATCTTTTTTCTTTTTGGAATTTAAAAGATTGAGATTTATTTTCTAAGATCTTTTATCCGGTCTGATAATCATTCTCAAAGACTGATCTCTTGCAAAATAAGCAACCATCCAGTTCCAAAACGTATTTAATCTGTTTCTATAAGTAATTAAGGATATCAAATGGATAAACAGCCAGATAATCCAGGCAAAGAAACCTTTAAAATGCCATTTTGGACTAGGTAAATCTACAACCGCTTTGTTTTTTCCAATAATTGCCATAGAGCCTTTGTCATTGTACAGAAACGCCTTTAAAGGTTTGTTTTGTACCATTGCTTTAAAGTTTTTGGCTAAATTCAATCCTTGTTGAATAGCCACCTGAGCCACTTGTGGATGTCCGTCGGGGAAATTTTTATCTCCCGACAGAATTGCGGTATCGCCAATAGCATATATATTATCTAACCCATTTACTTTGTTGTATGAATCTGTAGCCATGCGTTTTCCACGGCCGTAACTTTCAACTGGAATTCCTTCAAAAGTTTTCGCAGAAACTCCGGCAGCCCAGATCAGATTTTTCGTTTTAATGGTCTCGCCGTTAGCGAAATGAACGGTATCATCAATATAGTCTGTAACACGAGTATGAAGTTTAACTACAACTCCTAATTTAGTAAGTGCATCCAGAGTGTCTTCCTGAGAAGCTTTACTCATAGGCGAGAGGAGTGCGTCTCCCCCATCGACCAAATAAACATTACTCGCAGAGGTTTCCAGTTCCGGATATTCTTTTAACAGAATGCTTTTTCGCATTTCGGCAAACATTCCGGATACCTCCACTCCTGTCGGTCCGCCTCCTGCTACCACAATGGTTAACAATTTGCGTCGTTTGCGAATATCTTTGGTAATTGCTGCTTTTTCAAGGTTTTTAAGCAGTGCGTTACGCATTTCGATGGCATCGTTTAAAGTTTTCATCGGAATAGCGTTTTTCATAACGTTTTCCATTCCAAAATAGCTCGTTTCCGCACCGGTTGCAAAAACCAAATGATCGTATGTTAATTCTCCATTATTTAGGATAATTTTATTCTCAGCCGGAACAACAGAAAGCAATTCGCCTAAACGAAATTGCAGATTTTTTTTTCCGGCAAAGAATTTTCTAAAAGGATAACTGATGCTTGAGGGTTCTAAAAATGCAGTTGCAACCTGATATATAAGTGGTGGGAAAAAGTTATAATTATTCTTATCTACAAGTGTTACATGTATTTGAGGATGGTTAACCAATTCTTTTGCAAGATTGATTCCTGCAAAACCTCCTCCTATAATTACTATCTTCATATATGCTGTTTATTAAGTAAGATTATACTAAAATTACCTTATAAATATACAACATAAATTAGGAAAGTAAATTGCCCAGAATATTACTTTTTGAATTTTTTAACAGGTTTTTCAGCCACTTCAACTTTGTTCTGCAGAACATAATTTGCTAGCAATTTTTCGATCAATTCATCCTTAGTCAAATGATGAAAAACCGTTTTTACTTTAGTTTTCAAATCTGTTGAAATATCATGATTCGGTTTTGTTTTGAAGATTTGTTTGGCCCATAAAAGGGTATTGTTCTCTTCAAGACTTGCTACCGAAGGCTTTTGAAATTTAGTGAATTTAATTCCCAGTTCTTTTTCAAATTCAGGAATTTCGACTACTTCTTCCTCTTGTAAAACAGTTAATGCAAGTCCTTTTGCCCCAGCCCTTGCTGTTCTTCCGCTACGGTGAACATAATTTTCATAAGTATCTGGTAAATGATAGTTTACCACATAAGAGATTTCTTTTACATCAATTCCTCTTGCCGCCAAGTCGGTAGCGACTAATATGTTGATATGTCCTTCACGAAACTGCTCCATAATTCTGTCTCGAATTCCCTGTGATAGACTACCATGAAGCGCTCCTGAAGAAAAACGATTGATTGCCAGATTCTTGGCCAGTTTATTGACTGCAGCTTTGGTTTTACAAAAAATAATACCGCGTTCACCTTCTCTTGAATTTAAAAAATGCATTAAAACATCCAGTTTTTCAATTGGATCTACTACAATATACTCATGATCAATTCCTTGATTACCAACAGTTTCCATGCTTGCACTAACCTGAACTACATTTTTATTTAAGTAATTCTGAATCAACTGCTTGATTGTTCCCGGCAAAGTAGCAGAAAACAATAAAGTACGGTGCTTTTTAGGAAGTTCGGCAACAATTTCGTCTAAACTTTCTTTAAGAATAGAAACCATTTCATCGGCTTCATCCAATACTAAATAGTCGGTTTGTTTTAGATCAATCGCTTTACGCTGAATTAAGTCGATCAAACGTCCCGGTGTTGCTACTACAATATGGGTTGGCTGAGTCAATCGCTCAATTTGCGGCTTTATTGGAATTCCCCCACAAGTCGAAGCGATAGATATGTTTGGAATGTGTTTTCCAAAATCCTCTAAATTTCTAAATATTTGTTGTCCAAGTTCTCTTGTTGGAACCAAAATAACAGCCTGAACTATAGGAGACTCTGTATTAATTAATTGTAACAAAGGCAATCCAAAAGCTGCTGTTTTACCGGTTCCGGTTTTGGCTAAACCAACTACATCGTGAGCTTCTGCTAAAAGTAACGGAATTGTTTTTTGCTGGATTTCTGTTGGTTCAACAATGTTCAATTCGCTTAATGCTTTTAAAATTGGTGCTGAAATTCCTAATGATGAGAATTGTTTAGACATCTTTTATTTTTGTTTATTTTGTTTTTATTTGTTTCAAGTTTCAGGTTGCTTTGAGAACTTAAAAATGAGCTTCTAGTAATTTGCAAAGGAGAAATTGCAATAGAATAGATTATTCTAAGATGCTATTTCTCCTTTTAAGAATATAATTTTGTTTAATGAAACCTTGGAACCTGAAACAAAATTTCTCTATTCATCCGGTTCGTTCATGATTTTTTCACGATACTTTTTACCAATAAGTAAAACTAATTTTAGTTTGTAATCGTCAACCAGCCATTCGCGGTAGTTTTTACTACATTGGCTTAAGCATTTTGCATAACGTTTGATACGGCATTCTATATCATCATCAAGTTCTTTACCTAATGATTTTGCTTCTTGTAAAGTTTCTGTATTGTCAACACACATCGCAGCATGCTGCTCCAATGATTTATCCAATACAACTTTAGATCGTAAATTTTGTTTGATGATTAATTTATGTTCTTCATCAACATCAAAAGTAACATCGGCTGTTTTGCTGAATTTAGCACGTAATTCCGGTGGCATACTGTATTTGAAATACAATTCGATCTCTGTGTCATCACGTAGGTTTTCTAAATAAAACTCGGGTGATTTAAAAATGTGCTGCCAATTTACCGGCTCACTCCACAAACCAAAACGAGCGGCATTATTACCAAGATCAATCACTGTAAATTCATCTTTTCCAGGTAATTTACGAGATCCACGGCCAATCATCTGATAGTATAAAGTTAATGATTTTGTTGCTCTGTTTAGGATAATCGTTTCAACTGTTGGCTCATCAAAACCGGTTGTCAAAATTCCCACAGAAGTTAAAATCGCGTCAGGAGTCTTTTTGAACCACTGTAAGATGTCTTTACGCTCTTCAGAACTACTGGTGTTATCAAGATGTCTGATATCATAACCTGCTTCTCTAAACGTTTCATACACGTATAACGAAGTATGAATACCATTATTAAAAATTAGGGTCTTTTTACCTAACGAACGTTCGGTATAAGCATGCAGTAATTTTTCCTGCATGATGGTATTCGTATATAAATCATCTGATGATTTTACAGTATAATCACCATTGATACCAACTTTAAGTGACGTTAATCCAACATCATAACTATAAGTAGTCGCACGCGCCAGAAATCCTTTGTCGATCAATGAACTAATGGTGTCACCCACAATAAGTTCATTATAACTCTGATGCATTGGTAATTTTATGTTTGAACTCAACGGTGTTGCTGTTACTCCAAGAATAAAAGCATTTTTGAATGAGTTTAATAGTTTTCGGAATGAGTTATAATGTGCCTCATCAATGATAACCAAACCAATGTTATCTAAATGTAACTTCTCGTCGTTGATCCGGTTTTTCAATGTCTCCACCATCGCCACGAAACATGAAAAATCGTTTTGATCCGGTAACTCTTTTACTTTACTATTAATAATTTTATTAGAAACACCAAACCCCTTTAGCATTTTTGAGGTTTGCTTACAAAGTTCGATACGGTGTGTTAGAACAACCACTTTTTTATCATTATTAGCTAAATAACGACGAACGATTTCGGAAAAAATCACTGTTTTTCCACCACCAGTAGGTAATTGATATAATAAATGATGTTTCGAAGGAGCATTATCTAAACGTTCAAAAATGGCATCGATATCGCCTTTCTGATATGCATAAAGTTCTTTTTTCTCTTCTCTTTCTATTTCTAAAGTGTTTTGAGACATTGTTTATTTTTGGATTTTTGCAAAAATACACCGAAAAAACAGTTTTTCACTTTATTTTAACCTAAAATAAATGTTTTTTTTAAATAAGATTTTTTATGAGAACTACTCTTATTAATCGATTTTCTCTAAAATTGCCTCAAAATCATACTTATTTTTCCATTTTTGTTGAAGAGTTTCTTGTTGAATGGCAATAATTCTTTCTTTAAAATCAGGCAAAATTCCATTGGAAATTGAAAAATTCACAGCCTGTTCAAATGAATTCAGAATACTTTTGTAAAACAATTCCTGCTTAACCGGATTTTGTGACGAATACGTTTGCGCGATCTCTATATTGTAAAGCATAATATCAGCCACAACAAAAGGATCTACTCCTAACAGCATAAAATGTTTGATGTATTTCTGGGCTACCGAGCGACGCAATTTTGCTTTAGGGCGTCTTTTGGCTCCGGCTTTTTTAATTGGGAAATATTCATGCGAAATCTTCACCTTACACTCCTGCAACAATTTATCCTCTTTTGGATCAAAAGCAAAATCGTAATACACTTTAACAGGACTAAACTTTTCATACAATTCGATAATTTGCTCTTCGAGCTGCTCTTTGCTTAATCCGACTAAGTATTTTTTTAAATCGCGTTTACTCATTATCAAAGTTTAAGATTACAAAAGTAAATTACTTTCCTGATTCATATCGCAAAAACCAACGATAATACTTAATTTTGCTAGTATTAAACTCAAAAAATAGAATATGCTCAAGATTTTCAAAGTTACTGCAATTTTAGAGGGAATCTCTTATTTAGTATTGTTTACCAATATGCTTTTCATCAAAACCAATAATCCTGAACTTTATCATACCCTGTTACGTCCGTTAGGAATGACCCATGGCGTTTTATTTATCGGATATGTACTGTTGGCATTTTTACTTAAAAAACCACAAAATTGGGATTTAAAAACCTTTGCAATTATACAGATCGCCTCTCTAATTCCGTTTGGAACTTTTTATGTAGAAAAAAAATACCTGGAGAATAATGCCTAGACTTTTGGATAAAATATTTAATTTTTTATACCCTATTTTTAGAGATTGGGGCATGAGTCGTAATATGGCTTCTTATGTCAGCCTGATCTTTAATATCGCCATCATGGTGATACTGGCTTATGCTATTTATTATTTGGCAAAATTTGTTTTGGTTACACTGACTGCTGTTTTCGCTCAGCGTACCAAAACAAAATTTGATGATTATCTGATTCACAATAAAACAACCAAATACACAGCATACCTAATTCCGTTTTTCTTTATTTACAAGGCAGTTCCAATTATTCTGGACAAGTACGAATACTGGGAGTCAGTTTTTGGGAAAATAGTTGGTGTTTATATTGTTTTGCTTGGATTGTGGATTACCAGAACCATTTTTAATGCCTTACGCGATTATTTAAAACAAAAACCGGAATACAGCGATAAACCTATCGATAGCTTCGTTCAGGTTATTATGATCGTGCTCTGGATTTTTGGAGTTGCCATTATTATCTCAAAGTTATTTGGAATCAAACAAGGCGAATTACTTACTATTCTAGGAACACTTTCTGCCATTATTATATTGATTTTCAGGGATACTATTCTTGGATTTGTTTCGAGTGTTCAGGTGGCTATAAACGATATGGTTCGCATTGGTGACTGGATTACGATGGATAAGTTTGGTGCGGATGGAGATGTTATCGAGATTAACCTGACGACTGTTAAGGTCCGAAATTTTGACAATACGATTACCACAATACCAACTTATGCTTTGAGTTCTGATTCTTTTCAAAACTGGCGCGGTATGCAGAAGTCTGACGGACGACGAATCAAAAGACACATTTTGATCAAAAGCAGCAGTATTCGTTTTCTGAATGATGAGGATTTAAATCAAATGAAGAAGGTACAATTGATTTCTTCTTACATCGAAACCAGACAATCCGAAATCGATAAATACAATGATTTACGCGGTGTCGATAAAACTTTAGCGCTTAATGGCCGAAATATGACTAATTTAGGACTGTTTCGCAAATACATCATGCAGTATTTGGTAACACACCCAGGTTTGAACAAAGACATGCACATGATGTGCCGCCAGTTGCAATCGACTGCGAATGGAGTTCCTTTGGAGATTTATGCTTTTTCAAGTGATAAACGTTGGGCCAACTACGAATATATTATGGCCGATATTTTTGACCATGTAATGGCTTCTGTTGAATATTTTGACCTTGAGATATTCGAATTGCCGTCGAAAATTGGGCATTTAAATTAGTTTTCAGTCACAGTCACAGTCTTCAGTTTTTACTGAGACTGAAAACTGAGACCGCGACTGAAGCTTATTTCTTAACTTTTTCAAAAACAAACCCTGATTCGTTATATTCTATAGGCACTTCAGGTAAAAAAAGAGGAAGATTCATATAGGTACCAATTATCCCTTTCCCTAAAATAAATTTATTTTCTTTTTTCAGTAAAGCCAACGGAATTCTTCTCCAGCCTCCTCCATTGGAAATAAAATGAAAGTCACCTCTTAAAGTATCTCCTTTAATGTTTCCTCTTACATCTCCGGAATCCTTACCAATTTTATGGTAGAAAATTTCATAACGACCGTAAAATCTCTTGTCGTTTATATGAATATCTAAGACGGCTGTATCACCTTTGTGAACCGCACGATAAACGGCATGATTGTAAATTTCTTTATTTTCTTTTGAATTACAGGACAGTAAGAAAACAAACGATAAGGTAACGAGTATAATTTTTTTAATCATTTTTGAAGATTTATACCGTATAAGATATAAAAGAACTATAGACGGTCTTTTACGAATTCAATTTGAGTTTTTCCGTGAGCTTTAGGTTTACCGTCTTCATCGAGATTAACCATTGTAGTTTTGTCTATGGTGATGATGATTTCACGGGTCATCATGTTACGTACTGCGCATTTTAGAATTAGTGAAGTATTTCCAAATTTTATAACATCTATTCCAATTTCAACAATATCCCCTTGTCGGGCAGAACTCTTAAAATCAATTTCCGACATGTACTTGGTTACGACTCTTGTGTTTTCTAACTGAATGATCGTGTACAAAGCCAGTTCTTCATCGATCCAGGCGAGTAACTTTCCGCCAAATAATGTTCCGTTTGGATTTAAATCTTCGGGTTTGACCCATTTTCTGGTATGAAATCGCATAATATTTAGTTTGAATAAAAAATTTTGTATCGGATTTTTTTCTAAATTTAAAGAAAAAACATGGAAACGAGAGACACTTTTTTAAAAGAATTCAGAGGCGAAACTTTAGGAACTATAAGTGCTCAATCTTCACAAGATGAGTTGTTTCAAAATCAAACGATTAGACCCATCCTAAAACTTCAGAATGATTTATTTGTTGCGGTTTTTATCAACTATGTCAATAAAAATAAAGCTGATTTTTACTCTTACACTGTCGAAAAAAAACTCCAAACAATCGAAAACTCCATTCAAAAGGACATTAAATTTCGAAATTCTTTGAAAGGAATTGTAATTGCTCTTTTTACAATTGAAGAATATGAAACATATATTCAAAACTCTTCAAGTTTAAACAAAAGAATGATGAATTTATTGATCGACCGATTGAAAAGTCAGGTACAGTTGTTTGAACTGGAGTCGAATTCGAATTAAATACTTAAAATGAATATAGAATTTACTGAAGATAAAAAGCAAAGTTTTTTCGCTTATAAAAATGATGAATTATTGTTTTATTCCACTATAAAGTTTAACTGGTTAAGAAAGAATTTAGTTAAAATTTTTAATTCTAATGATGATCTAATTTTAGAACTGCAAAGTTATGAGCCTGTTTTCAGTTCTCCGAAGTATAAAATTTTATTTTAGAATAAGCAAAAAACAAAGGATATAAGTGAAATTACGGAACTAAATTTATTCTTTGATATCAATAAAAAAATAAGAAAAACAAATGAGAATCTCTTTTCTTTCAAAACTGGTTTTTCTTATTATTCGAATAGAACTAAAATAGCTGATTTAAAAATAAAGTATTGGAGCTCCAAAATGTCTTTGCAAATTAATGATGAAAACATCGAGTTTCTTGATCCTATAATAATTCATCTTTTATCAACTTACACAGGACATAATTCTAATGTAGACTAATAGTTCTATAGTAATTTTTAATCAAATCCGAAATAAACATCCATTAACAAACGAAAAATGGATCGAATACACAAACTACTTCAAGTGTCTTGAAGTTCCATTAAAAATTTGCCCAACCCAGTTGTTATTAAAACTTCTGTTCCATCAATTTCTTAGGAGCAAAACCAAACAGCTTTTTAAAAGCAAATGAAAAATGAGATAAATCTTCAAAGCCTAAATCCAAATAAATATCCGACGGCTTTTGATTCTTTTTCTCCATTAAAAAATAGGCTTCTTCTAGTCTTTTCTGAATCAACCAGTGACTTGGTGTGGTATTAAAAATTTTAGCAAAATCTCTTTTAAAAGAAGATAAACTTCTTCCGGTGAGATAAGCAAAACGTTCCAAACTTACATTAAATTTGTAATTGTGAAGCATAAATCGCTCTAAATTGATCTTTTCGGGTATTGTAAAATCAAAGAAAATAGCCGCTAATTCAGGTTTTAGCTTTAATAAAACCATCACTAATTCTTCTCGTTTTATATCTGAGAATGTATCATCTATTGCTCCTGTCTGGTTGTAATAAGGCGCTAAGGACCGAACAAAATTAGGAATCAACTCATTCTTTTCTAATGTTACAAAAGCTTCTGCTGGTTTTGAAGCTGAAGCTGTGATCTGATGTCTGTCCTTAATTTTCTTTAAAAACTGTTCGTCCAGAATTATAACTACTTTTTCAAATTCGTCATTTTCTTTTTCTTTGTTGTACCGCGCAAGATAATTTTTTCGGACAATACAATAATCCCCGGATTTTAAGGTGTAATTTTTATTGCCATCATAACCGTGGACTGTTCCTTTTGCGAGGTAAAGAAAAAAATGCTCCGCAATGAACTGTTCAGGCGAAATCTCGGGTCCGATATAACATGATTTTATCTCTGTAATTTTCATTGTTTCAGTTCCGATTAGTTAACATTTTCCCACCAACGCTTAAATTGCTGGTTGTTGCTTTGAAGGTTCACTTCTTCTCCTATCATTGGTGTGACCAATCGATATGGTTTATTCTCAGAAAATTGGGTAATTTTTTTCAAAGGTTCATCCCAGGCATGTTTTCCTAAAGTAAATTTTGAATGGTGAACCGGAATCATATTTTTTGCTTTTAAATCAACGGTAGCCCTCATTACCTCTTCGGGTAAATTATGTACCGACTGCCAAGCTTTATCATACTGTCCGCATTCCATCACAGCCCAGTCAATTGGACCGAATTTTTCTCCAATTCTTTTGAATCTTTCATCATAACCGCCGTCTCCGCTAATATAAATTTTCAAGTCCGGAGTCTGAATCAGATAAGACATCCACAAAGTTTTACCTCTCAACAATCCTCTTCCCGACTCATGATGCGCTGTTTCTGTAAAAATAGTAAAGTTCGAGGATATATCTATTTTTTCGTTCCAGTCTTTCTCTATAATTTGCTCGGGTTTGTAGCCCCAACGCTCAAAATGCGCCCCTACTCCAAGTCCGCAAACAACATGTTTTACTTTGTTTTTTAAAGCTGTAATCGTTTCATAATCCAAATGATCATAATGATCATGAGAAATGAATAAATAATCAATTTCAGGCATATCATTAGCATTATAAATATCACTTCCTTTGTAGGCGCGAACTCCCCAGGGCAAAGGCGATGCTTTACCACTAAACACCGGATCAATCAGAATGCTTTTTCCATCAAGCTGCATAAAAACCGACGAATGTCCGAACCATACCAATGTTTTTGAATCGATTGGTATGTTTTTTAATTCTGTTTTCACGGACGGTAAAGAATCTGTCGGTTCTCTTCGTGGATAATCCTTAAAAACGACGTTGTACAGTTCTCCCCAAATTGAATATCCTTGTGATAATGTTGGTCTTTCGATAATATTTTGAAATCTATCATTTTTATAATGAACTGATTTTTCAATCTGTAAAAGTCGTCGTCCTGACGGATTTTCTCCAAACTGCGGTAGTTTTAAATAAGCGAAAGTAATGGTTGCCAGCAGGGACATAATAGCAAATAATATAATCATGATTTTTTTTAGTTTTTGTTTTACTTTTTTCATTTGTTTTTAGTTTGCAGCGATCCTGATATCTTCAATTTCAAGTATATTTTTTGAATATCCCTTTGCGACATTGTTAATCATAGCCTGTCCGACTTGTTTTAGGGTTAATGATTTGCCTGGAAGCAAAATTGGAAATAGAAAAATGAGTGGTTTAAGAAAGCTTTTTACATTCTTCTGCTCTTTGAATGGCTTCATAAATCCGGGTCTGAAATTATAAACTCTTTTGAAAGGCAGCTTCATTAAATCATTTTCGGTTTTTCCTTTTACTCTGGCCCACATAATCTTACCTTTTTCCGAACTATTTGTATGGCTTCCAGATACATAATTAAATATCATGTTCGGATTTAAAGCCACTAATTTACGGGCAAAATGAATCGTAGTGTCGTAAGTAATCTGTGTATATTTAGCTTCATCCATACCAACAGAACTGATACCGGCACAATAAAAACAAGCATCATAACCTGTAAGTGTTGAATTAAAAGCTTCCAGCTGCATAAAATCAGGAATAATCAGCTCTTTTAGTTTTGGATGTTTTAAAGCCGATGGTTTCCTGTTGACCATTAAAACTGATTTTACTGTCTGGTTTTCTAAACATTCTAACAAAACTCCCTCACCCACCATACCGGTTGCTCCTGTTACTATTACTTTCATATATTTTAAATTTAAATTTTAACTCCTCCAAATTGAAACAAACTTTCGGCAGAAGCCAGTAAAGCTTCCTCACTGGTTCTTGGATTCCAATCCAGGATTGACTTTGCTTTCTCATTGCTTGCCTTTTTAACCCTATTCAGTTGTGGCACAACATTTTTTGGCTTTAGCATTAAAAAGAGCAAAGAAACGCACAGCCCAATTCGGTAAAATTTTAGTAGAAACTTTTTGCGACCGGTCTCCCAGTTTGTTTTTCAGAAGTTGTGCAATTTCAGGCAATGAAACTATTTCCCCTGTAAAGGCTAAAAAACGCTCTCCATTGGCGGCCGGACTAATCATGGCACGCAAATGCAAGTCGGCAACGTCACGAACATCTACAATCCCGAAAGAAATTTTAGGTACTGCCTTCATTGATCCGTCGAGCATTTGTTTTAAAACTTCAAAACCACTGGAAATGTCAGGGCCTAATGAAGGACCAAAAATTCCCATTGGATTAATAACAGTAAGTTCTAGCCCATTTCCTTCTTTCGTAATATAGTTCCAGGCAGCTTTTTCAGCCAGTGTTTTTGATTTTAAGTAAGCTGAAAGCGTTTTGTCGCTTGGATCCGTCCAACATTCCTCCGTAATTAATGTATCAGAATCGTTATGGCTGTAACCAACTGCCGCAAAAGATGAGGTTAATACTACTCGTTTTACGTTTGCTTCTTTTGCTGCCTTCAGAACCCTTAATGTTCCTTCAACAGCGGGTAAAATAACATCATTCTCATGCTTTGGAACTTTGAGAGAGATTGGAGTTGCAACGTGCAGTACATAATCGCAATCTTTAGTGGCTTCATTCCAATTATAATCACTGGAGAGGTTTGTTTCGACAAAAGATAAGTTCTCAAATGATGTAATTCCGCCCACTCTCAGCATACTTCTCACCTCTTCCTGTCTGTTCATGGAGCGAAGTGTTGTTTTTACGCTGTAGTTTTGCTGAAGCAATTGTAAAATGCAATGAATTGCGACAAATCCGGATCCTCCTGTAACTAAAACTGTTGTTTCTTTATTTGACTTTGTCATTTTAATACAAATTAATAAGGCAAATTTCAACATAAAAAAAACTACTAACTTTGTTTAAAAGTCCAAACTTATTTTGTTCAAAAGGTCAAAAAAATAAAAAAGACTAACTGGTTACAATAACCTGTTAGTCTTTTTACAATGCACCTGTTAGATGCGACTCTCAAAAAAATGTTTTATACACAGATAAAACAAAATCGTATAAACAATGATTCTATAGTCTTAGAATCATTGTTAGTTTTATTCCTCAGATAACATTAATTCTTTAATGTATTTCACAGGAGCACTTCCAAAACTTAAGAATTTCTCATGAAACTTTTTCAGATTAAACTTATCTCCTTCTTTCTTTTTAAGTTCTTCTCTTAAATTGTAGATTTCTGTATATCCTGTAAAATAAGAACACAACTGTACTTGCGATAAAGTAACACGTTTCCATTTTCCATCTGCCTCAGCTTGTTGCTGGAATGCCTCTTTGATCAATAAATCCAAAGCCGCTTCTTTAGACATGTTTTTAGTGTGAACACTAATATCTAAAATAGTATTGCAAGTTGCTCTTAAATTCCATTTGTAGTACATCAACCACATTTCATCAGAATTTTTATAACCACTTTCCAACATCATCTTCTCTGCATAAACAGCCCAGCCCTCTATCATTGCACCATTTCCTAAAATAGATTTAATGATACTTGGTGACTGATTACTGTACACCAATTGGGTGTAATGCCCAGGAACAGCTTCATGAATATTTAAAATCTGTAAAATATAATCATTGTACTCGCGTAAGTAGCTTTCTGCGTTTTCAGCTGTCCAACCCGCCATACTTCCTACATTATAATAGGTATTGGCATTTTTATCATAAGGGCCCGGAGCCGAAATCGAAGCTCCCGCAACTCCAGCCATATAAGCAGGTTCTTTGCGAACTACCAGCGGTTTTGAAGGGTCAATATACAATAAATCTTTTGCTTTTACATAAGCTGTTAGTTCCGGAATTTGTTTTTCAATTTCAGACTGGAATTTCTCCGGTGTAGTGTGCTGCAAAGAGATTTTATCAATTACCTGTTTAATTAAGTCCAGTTTATCTGCAGGTTTTGGCGCGTTTCCTTTGTATTTCTTCCAAAGTTTATCCGCCAGAACAAACATTTTTTCATGCAAATCTTTTTTATGATCTACAGCAACTTTAAAAATTTCCTCGGCAGTATAACTTGATTGAATATCAAAATTGAATTTTTTAGCATACAATTCCGTTCCAAGTCTAAAAGAACGAGGTGTTTTGTTGGATAGTTTTTTCAACCAATCGGCGTAATCTGTAATTGCTTTTTTGGCAATTATCCCTTTGTTCAATATGTCTTTTTTCTCAACAGCACTAAGTTTACTTTTTTCTAAAGCCGCAGCCAAATCAACATCAAAAACACTGGAACCTCCAAGATTTTGCGCTATAGCAAGTTCTGTATGTTCTAAAGTTGGATTCTTAATATTCTTTTTTGCCGCCTCATAATAAGCAGGAACATTATTCATTTTAGCATTGAAAGCACGCAAGCGAACTTCCGGAGTATCATATTTACCATTTAGAATTTCTGCAAATGCCCCGCAGACATTATATTCAGAAGGATTCCACTGAGATGATTTTAGTTCTTTTACACTAAAAATAGTAGCTTCCAGTTGATTTTTAATCATCTGAAAATCGGTCTTATTATTATCAGACAAATCCTCAGGATTAAATTGTTTTAAAGAATCCAATTGTGCATTAGCAAAATCAAGTTGTCTTTTTTCCTCAGATCCATCCGGAACAACCAAAACACTGTCAAGTTTATGATAGCCAACACCTGAAGCCCAGCCTGGGTTAATCTTCCATAAATCAGTAACAAAACGATCCTTGTATGTATCGAATTTTGTATCTAACACTTTATCTCCGTTAGACTTGCCACTTTTATTACAGGAAAAAAGTAAGGTAATTGCAAAAATTGAAGCAAACAGTTTTTTCATAAGTTATTTTTTTATGGTTTAAAGATAAAAAAAATGTTCTTTATGCAAAACAATTTGCGATTTGTAATTAATATTTCAATAATTCTAATAAAACGCCTTCAAAACGGTTTTTAGGCAAAAATTGATCTTCCAGGGCTTTTGTAAACGGAATTGGCGAATCTAAGCTGGCTACCCTTTTTACAGGACCATCCAGATATTCAAAACATTCTTCCATAATTAAAGCCGAAATATCGCTGGCAATACCGCCAAACAAAGTATCTTCCTGATAGATAATCACTTTCCCGGTCTTTTTAACCGAATTAAAAACGGTCTCAGTATCCAAAGGCTGTAATGTTCTCAAGTCAATCAAATCAGCTTTTATTTCAGGATTTTTACCCAAAGTTTCCAGCGCCCAATGAACTGTAGCGCCAAAAGCGATAATAGTAACAGACTCTCCTTCTTTTAATAAGGCTGCCTTCCCTAACGGAATAGTATAATAGCCTGCAGGAACATCCTGATATATGCTTCGGTACAATTGTTTGTGCTCGAAAAATAAAACCGGATTTGGGTCGTTTATCGAAGTATTCAATAATCCTTTTGCATCATACGGAAAGGCTGGGTAAACAACTTTTAAACCTGGTGTTTTAGTAAACCACGCTTCATTAGTCTGCGAATGAAAAGGCCCAGCCTGAGTTCCGCCTCCGCATGGCATTCGTACGACAACATCGGCCTTTTCACCCCAACGGTAATGAGATTTGGCTAGTAAGTTAACGATCGGATTAAAACCTGTAGAAACAAAATCGGCAAACTGCATTTCGACAATGGCTTTGAAACCATTAATCGACAATCCCATTGCGGCAGAAACGACTGCGCTTTCGCAAATTGGTGTATTCCGTACGCGTTCTTTTCCAAACGCCTTTACAAAACCATCAGTAATTTTAAAGGCTCCGCCATATTCTGCAATATCCTGACCCATTAGAACCAAATTTTCATGCCGCTCCATAGATTGCTTTAAACTGCTGCTGATCGCATCAATAAACCGAATATTCTCTACTTCTGAATCTGCTTTAACTTCTTCATAAGTATAGGCTTTATAAACATCATTTAATTCATCACTATAAGTAGGAATGATTTCTGGCTCTGCATTGGCAATTGCCCAATTCTCATCAATTTCCTGTTTAATAGTGCTGTGTAATTGTTCATCTAATTCAGGAGTAAGGACACCTGTTTCAACTAAATATTTTTTATAGTTCACTACTGGGTCTTTTGCAGCCCATTCGTCCATTAATTCTTGTGGAACATATTTTGTACCGCTCGCCTCTTCGTGACCACGCATTCTAAAGGTTTTAAACTCCAACAAAACAGGATGCGGATCTTTCTGCATCTCCTCTTTCAATTGCGCCAGCTTATTGTAGATTTCTAATATGTTATTTCCATCAATAATATAACTATCAATACCATAGCCTATACCTTTATCGGCCAGATTCTCACAAAAATATTGCTCGTTTGTTGGTGTAGACAGTCCGTAACCGTTATTTTCGATGACAAACATAACAGGTAATTTCCAAACGGCAGCTATATTCAGCGCCTCATGAAAATCACCCTCACTGGTAGCGCCTTCACCTGTAAAAACAGCTGTTATTTTATTATCTTTTTGAAGTTTATGTGCGAGAGCAATTCCGTCTGCGATCCCCAATTGCGGGCCCAAATGCGAAATCATTCCTATAATATTGTATTCCTGAGTACCAAAGTGAAAACTGCGATCTCTTCCTTTCGTAAAACCATTAGCTTTTCCCTGCCATTGTGAGAACAAACGGTGCAACGGAATGTTTCTGCTGGTAAAAACCCCTAAATTCCGGTGCATTGGTAACACATACTCTGAGTCGTCTAAAACAGAGGTAACTCCTACTGCGATTGCCTCCTGCCCGATTCCCGAGAACCATTTAGAAACTTTTCCCTGACGAATTAGAATCAGCATCTTTTCTTCGATGAGTCGGGGCTTTAGGATTTTTTTATATAAGTCTAATAATTGAGTATCAGTTAGGTCTTGTCTGTAAAAGATCATTAGCGGTTAGTTTTTAGTATTTCAAATATAGAAAAATATAACAATTTTATAGCTTTTTGTTAGAAAATTTTAATTTTAGTATAACTTTTAAAATTCAATTCTAAAATATTCTCTACCTTTGTTATTGAAAGGCCTTAGAAAGCCTTTTATCTTTAAAATAAAAATGTAAAGTATGCAAAACATTCCTAGTGTAGACTTACGTGATTTCCTTTCGGACGACCCGAAACGTAAACAAAAATTTGTAAATGAAATCGGCAGTGCATTTGAAAACATTGGCTTCGTAGCCCTAAAAGGTCACTTCTTAGACGACCAGTTAGTAGACGAGCTTTATAGCGAAATTAGAAAATTTTTCGCTTTGCCAATAGAAACTAAGCATAATTATGAAATTCCCGGCATTGGTGGACAAAGAGGTTATGTATCTTTTGGAAAAGAACATGCTAAAGGACGCAAAGAGGGAGATTTAAAAGAATTCTGGCACTTTGGCCAGTATGTGGATGCTTCTTCCAAGTATGCAGCGGAGTACCCTGAAAATGTAAATGTTAACGAATTACCTCGTTTTAATGTTGTAGGTAAAGAGGCGTATCAAATGCTTGAAAAAACAGGTGTTTATGTACTAAGAGCTCTAGCTTTACATTTAGGTTTAGATGAGTTTTATTTTGACCAGTATGCCAAAGAAGGAAACTCTATTTTAAGACCAATTCATTACCCACCTATTACTTCTGAGCCGGAAAATGCGATTCGCGCGGCTGCCCACGGAGACATCAACCTAATCACATTATTGATGGGTGCTCAAGGAAAAGGCCTTCAAGTTCAGAATCACGATGGCGAATGGATTGATGCTATTGCAGAAGACGATCAGTTGGTGATTAATGTTGGAGATATGTTATCAAGACATACCAACAACAAATTAAAATCAACTATCCATCAGGTAGTTAATCCACCAAGAGAATTATGGGGAACTTCACGTTATTCTATCCCGTTTTTCATGCACCCGGTAAGCGATATGAAGCTGGATTGTCTGGAAAACTGTATCGATGACGAGAATCCTAAGAAATTCGAAGATATTACAGCGGGAGATTATTTATACGAACGCTTGGTAGATTTAGGTTTAATTAAAAAATAAACATAAATTAAATTCCAATCTTTAAATTCCAAATTCCAAACTCATAATTGGAATTTGGAATTTAATTTTTACATACTATATTTATTGGAATTTATTTTAAGCATAAAAATCCATGGACTTACAAGATCAATTAAAAAATTTGTTTCCGGATCATGTCGAATCCAACGAACCTGAAGAAATTCAGGAGCAGGACCATGTTCTTTTTATTCAAAAAGAGCCGATGATCTGCAAATTCGAAAAACGAAAAGGAAAAGCTACAACCATAATCGAAGGCTACGAAGGATCAGATGAAGATTTTAAAGTTTTGGCCAAAGAAATTAAAACCAAACTTAGCGTTGGCGGCACTTTTAAAGACGCCTCTATAATCATTCAGGGAGATTATCGCGACAAGATTATGGAGATCCTTAAAGCAAAAGGATTCAAAACTAAAAGAGTTGGAGGGTGAAAAGTTTCAGGTTTCAAGTTATGACACCCTGAAACCTGAAACTTGTAACCAGAAACAAAAAAAACTTAGATATTTTAAAAAAAAATGATACAAAATTCAGAATTAATACTTAACCCGGACGGGAGCGTTTACCATTTAAACCTTCGTCCTGAACATATTGCACACGATATAATTTTCGTAGGAGACCAAAACAGAGTAGAAAAAATCACTCAGTTTTTTGATTCTATTGAATATTCAACACAAAAAAGAGAATTTAAAACACAAACCGGGATTTACAAAGGAAAAAGAATCTCTGTAATGTCAACCGGAATTGGTCCTGACAACATTGATATTGTAATAAACGAGCTTGATGCTTTGGTAAACATCGATTTTGAAACACGCCAGCCAAAAGAAAATCTGACTTCTTTGAATATTATACGAATTGGAACTTCAGGTTCTTTACAAACTGATATTCCTGTAGACAGTTTTGTGATGTCTAAATTTGGATTGGGACTAGACAATATGCTTCGCTCTTATTTAATTGATGACGTTTCGAATGCTGATATCGAAGAAGCTTTTATCAAGCATACGAACTGGGATGCTAGAAAAGGAAAGCCTTATGCAATTGCTTGTTCTGAAAAACTGGAGAAAATTATCGAATCGGATAAAATGTTTAAAGGAATTACCGCCACAGCCGGAGGTTTTTACGGACCACAAGGACGTGTTTTACGTCTAAACATCCAGGATCAGGAATTAAACAGTAAAATGGATAATTTTAACTTTGACGAACAGAGAATTACCAATTTAGAAATGGAAACGGCTGCTATCTACGGACTTTCAGCTCTTTTAGGACATAATGCCTTATCTTTAAATGCTATTATTGCCAATCGCGCTTCTGGAACTTTTAGCGAAGATCCTTATAAAGCGGTAGATGCACTTATTGCATATACTTTAGATAAGCTGGCAGGAAACTAATTCAATAACTTTAATCCATTTGGAAATTAGACACTTCATGGAAAATGCAATTTTAAAATTTGAACGATTACTGAATGAAAATGCTGCTTATTTCCCTTCTCTTGAAAGCGAAATTTTAGAAGCAAAAATTCCGGAAAAATGGTCTAAAAAAGAAGTTATTGGACATTTGGTTGATTCCGGAATTCATAATCTGGTTCGGTTTACAGAAATTAATTATCTAGAGAAACCTTACCGCCACAGACCTTACAACCAAATGGATCTGGTAAATTTAAATCAATACCAAACAATGGACATTGATGATCTGACGCAGCTTTGGCTTTCTATCAACCGACAAATCGTAAGAATTATGAAATCGGTTGATGAAAAGGCTTTAGCTTATGCAATCATTTTAAGTGATGAATCTGTGATTGATTTAAAATTTTTAATGACTGATTATGTAGAACATTTAGAACATCATATTCATCAGATAAGATCCTAGCTTATGTTTTTAAGAGTTGCCCGACATACCGATAATATTGAAAAAATGGTTGATTTTTATGTCAATGTCCTTGGTTTTGAACTTTTGGGCAGCTTTCAGAATCACAAAAATTATGATGGTGTTTTCCTTGGAATGCTCGGATTGGACTGGCATTTTGAATTTACACAATCTAAAACAAAAGCAAATCATACGTTTGATGAAGATGATGTTATTGTACTTTACCCGAAATCAATTATAGATTACAATGAATTGATAGACAGAATTGAACGCCACAACATCTCAATCTTAACTGCGACCAATCCTTTTTGGAATGAGAATGGTAAAATGTTCTTAGATCCTGATGGTTATCGTATTGTACTATCGCCGTTGAAAGCAGTGATCAGTGAAATCAACTAGTTCAATAAAAAAAATTACAAATTAAATAATGGCAGAAACGCATAAAAAAATCCTGTTCAAATATTACAGTACCTATCTCGAAGAGATAGTTTCAGAAACCATGTGGGCCGAAATTATAGATTTAGAAAAGGGATATTTCAAACTGGATAATATTCCCTTTTTTGGGCCTTTAATTGCAACTGATGATACTTTTAGAGCAGAATATGATGAAAATGAAAAGTGTTTTATTCACAAAGAAACAATAGAGCATTCAGGAAACTCAATAGTTCAGGTTCTGATTTTAGATAAAGAATTTGATAAAGAAATCATACGTGAAAAATTAAAAGCTTTAAACTGCTTGTCAGAAGCATTAAACGAAACCTTTCTTGCAGTTGAAATTGTAAAAAGTATCGATTATTCAATGGTAAAAATTATATTATCAGAATATGAATCCAATGCCATAATTGAATTTGCCGAGCCTTGCCTCTCTGAGAAACACAGAACAGATTTGTTGAAAAATTAATTCCCCAAATAAACTTAAATTACGCATACCAAACTTAAACTTATACCAGAATGAAAACTGTAAAAATTGTAGGTGTTCCTGAACACTTCAATTTACCATGGCAACTTTGCATTGAAAATGGTGAATTTGAAGCTGAAAATATCGATTTACAATGGAAAGATATTCCTGAAGGTACTGGCAAAATGTGTCAGATGCTTCGTAATGATGAAGCTGACATTGCTGTTATTTTAACCGAAGGAATCATAAAAGATATTATCGCAGGAAACCCTAGCAAAATAGTTCAGATTTACGTACAATCTCCTTTGATTTGGGGAATTCACGTCGCTGCAAAGTCAAACTTTGAAACGGTGAAAGATCTTAAAGGTAAAAAAGCTGCCATTTCGAGACTAGGTTCAGGATCGCAGCTGATGGCGTATGTGAATGCGCATGAACAAGGCTGGGAAACCGATAATTTACAGTTTGAAATTATAAATACCATTGATGGAGCCGTTGAAGCTTTGACCAACGAAACTTCTGACTATTTCATGTGGGAACGTTTTATGACCAAACCACTGGTGGATAAAGGTATTTTCAGAAGAGTTGGCGACTGCCCCACTCCATGGCCATCATTTGTAATAACAGTTAGAGACGAATTTTTAAAAAAGAATCCGAAAATTGTCGAAAAAATACTGGAGATCATTAATAAAACGACTCAGGATTTTGCTGAGATTCCAAATATTGATAAAACCTTATCGGAACTTTTCAATCAAAAACCGGAAGACATTCAGGAATGGTTAAAACTAACCCAGTGGTCTCAGAAGCAACTAACTGAGAAAGCTTTTACTAAAATTCAAAATCAGTTATTTGATCTCGGAATTATTGATAAAAAAAGTACTTTTGTTGAAACCGTAAAAGCGCTGTAAAAACTGCTTTTGATTCTTATGATAAATTTTCCTAAAATTGACTTTCCGCAATTAAAATCCAAATTACAGGTGAAATCACCTTGGGATAGGATTATAATTATGCTATTGAGTCTTTTGATTACGATTCCGATTTTTATCATATTACATCAGAATCTGATTGATTTAGAATGGAAATTCAATTTAGATCGCGTTTTTATCTTTTTATTTGTTTTTGCTGCGATTTTCTTTCTTTTAATGTTACTCAGAACTATCATTATACTGTGCATAGCCCTGTATTTATTGGTTTTATTTTACGGAAGCGTTATCGGAAACTACGGTTTCAGCGAGATCTCTGAAGATTATAATTCGATGATTTATACCATGTCTGACAACCCATTTCCTCAGGATATCATCGTGGCCAAGCTGTTACCTTTTCCCAATAAGTCAAAAATCATCAATGCGATAGAATATCAGAATCCAAAAGTTCGGAATTTTGCAATAATGGCTACTACCAAGCACTTCAAAGGTTTAAAAGGATATTCCGATTACAGAACTATTATCCAGTGCTTTGCTGTGTTTAAAGAAATCAACAGCCGCTGGAATTATGTCAATGACCCTAAAGAAGGTGATTATATTGCAACAGCCAGTGAGTCCCTAGAGTATTTTTCCGGCGATTGCGACGATCACTCGATTCTGATGGCAGCAGCCATTCGGTCTATTGGCGGAACTCCGAGATTAATTCATACCAAAGGACACATTTATCCTGAAATTCTTATTGGTTCAGCCATCGACTTAGAAAAAGTCAACTACCTGATTAAGAACGTACTTTTTGTTAAAGAGAGTTACGGTAAAAAAATTCATTACCATATGGACGAGCGTGGACAGGTTTGGATGAATCTGGATTATACCGCCAAATACCCCGGCGGGCCGTTTATGTATGAAGAAATTCTGGGAGCTTTGACACTAAACTAATTGTCCTAAACTCGTCATAATCATAAGTCACTCATATACTGTGACTTTTCTATAATCGTAGTGTTTATAAGCTTTTAGCGTATAGTCGGGTGTTTGACATCTCAAATTTTATAAATATTTGATTTTTAGATTTTTAATTAAAATAAATTTTGTAATTTTCTGTAGTTTAACATCTAATCACAAAATCATGAAAAAATCTAAATTACTTATCTTCGGAATTGCATTACTGACAGTGCTAATGATTTCTTGTCACAAAGGTCGAAATAAATTGATAAACTCCTGGAAAATTACTGCTGTAGAACCTAAAGAGCCGCTTTCAGATTCTCTGAAAAATGTAATTTTAACTCAGGGCACACTAACCTTTACTGAGGATGGACACGTGACCGGATTTCTAACACAAGAAATTAACGATGGTACTTATGTTTTGACAAAAGGTGGAAAAAGTTTAGTAATTAAAGATGAAACCGGTACTCCTTATCCTTGCGAAAGTACTATTACAGAAGAGCAACTGACTCTGGACAGTAAAGAAATGAAAATTACCCTTAAAAAAATATAATGTTTTACACTTTAAAACAATCAAACCACTCTTTTTTAACCGCAAAGAGTGGTTTTTATTTTGCTTAGCTTTTGTTAATTAGTATTTTAGACCTAACTTTAATGCACCCAAATCACCAAATCTTAATTGAACCTATGTCTTTAAATTCGAAAAAAATATTTCTGATCGATGGTTTAGGAGCCTTATTCTCTACCCTTTTGTTGGGTGTAGTATTGGTTGAATTGGAAATCTACTTTGGTGTCCCCAAAAATACGCTCTATCTTCTTGCTGTTTTAGCCTGTCTGCTTATGGCTTCTTCGTTTGCAAGTTATTGGCTTGCGAAAGAAAATTGGCGCGGCTGTCTTAAAATTATTGCTTTTGCAAACCTGTTATATTGTGGTTTCACAGCAGGCCTGTTGCTATATCTTTATACCCACATCACCTATTTAGCGGTATTTTATTTTCTGGCAGAAATTACAATTATACTCTTTCTGGCCAAAACAGAACTAAAAATTGCAAGTCGTTAGCGCCATAGATACAATTTATTCCTTACAGACTTTCCGTTCGGAAACCGCAAAATCACTGATAATCTTCTGATTGCACAAAAAAAATTAAAAAAATATCCTTAAAAGTTTTGTGCAGTCAAATAACTGCATTAAATTAGCAGTCAAATAACTGCATAATGGAAATTCGTAGAGATGTATTTCAGGCAATTGCCGACCCTACCCGCAGGGCAATCTTAAGCTTAGTAGCAATCCAGTCAATGACTCCGGGGGTTATTGCGGCAAATTTTGATTCGTCAAGACAAACGATATCAAAACACATTCAAATATTAACTGAATGTGAGTTGTTGGAGCAAACGCAGAACGGAAGAGAAATTTACTACCTCACAAACGCCAGAAAAATGAAAGAAGTTGCCGACTTTATAGAGCCTTTTCGCCAAATGTGGGACGATCGCTTTAACAAACTAGAAAGTATTATGAAAAACTATAAACCAAAAGAGTAACCTAATCTATGGAAAGAAAAACAAAAATTAGTGCCGAAGAGGGCCAGCAAGACTTAGTAATTACAAGAGAATTTGATCTTCCGCTGAAATTATTATTTATGGCTTACGTTGAACCTGAAATTGTAGAACAATGGATGGGAACCAAAGTGTTGAAACTCGAAAACAAAAAATACGGCAGTTGGCAGTTTGAAACTTCAGATCCCAAAGGAAATGTTGTTTTTAAAGCTAACGGAGTTATTCACGAGTTTTTTCCCGAGCAGAAAATCACACGAACCTTTGAAATGGAGGGCTCCCCTTTTCCGCCGCAGCTTGAGTTTCTTGAATTTGAAGCCGTAACCGCTGAAACCAGCCTCTTAAGAATGCATATTATTTATAAATCTGCTGCACTCAGAGATCAGATGTTAAAACTCCCTTTTGCTCAGGGAATCAATATGGCGCACAACAGATTACAGGAAATTGCTAATAAACTAAACTAAAACCGTTGGAGGTAGTAATTAATAAAAAAATCATTAAACACATAGAAACATAGGTTTTGTGTGTGTCTAAAAGAATATAAAAAGAAACCTGTTTCTAACATATAGCAGTCTTTATGTGCTTTGCATAAGTGAAACACCTTTTTAATAATATTAAATCTAACTTAAACTAAATTATAAAATCATGAAAAAAAGAGACAAAATTATCTATTGGGTTGCGACATTATGGCTGGCGTTAGGAATGACTGCAACCGGAATCGTACAAATGTTAAAAATAAAAGAACAAGAAGGCATGATACAGCATTTGGGGTTCCCGCTGTATTTTTTAACACTGCTTGGAGTTTGGAAATTACTGGGTGTTATTGCCATTTTGATTCCTAAATTTCCTTTATTAAAAGAATGGGCTTATGCCGGGTTCTTTTTTGCCATGAGTGGTGCCGTTTTTTCACATTTTGCTGTCGGAGATCATCCAAAAGAATTATTCGGCCCGGTATTGCTTATCGTTCTTACTATCGTATCCTGGTACTACAGACCTACAGAAAGAAAAACAGCTTTAGTGAGTGCGTAATTTTTTGTGACTTGGTAAACCCTAAAACAAAAGCATTTATTAAAATATTTATCCCCTAAAATATAAAGAAATGAAAAACAAACTGTCAGCAGAACAAAGTGAAGAATTATTGAAAGTATTAAGAATTCGTTTTGAAAATAACATGAACCGACACGAAGGCCTAGAATGGGACAACGTTCAGAAAAAACTGGAAGCAAATCCAAAAAAACTATGGTCCCTTGATGAAATGGAAAGAACGGAAGGCGAACCAGATGTAGTTGGTTTTAATCCGGAAACAAACGAGTATACTTTTTTCGATTGTTCGACCGAGAGCCCAAAAGGCCGCAGAAGTTTGTGTTTTGATCATGAAGCTTTAGAAAAAAGAAAAGAACACAAACCTGCTGGAAGTGCCATAAATATGGCTGAGGAAATGGGAATTAAGCTTTTAGATGAAGTACAATACAAACAGCTTCAAAAACTCGGTAAGTTTGATGCTAAAACCTCAAGCTGGATCGCCACACCTATTGAAATTCGTAAACTGGGAGGCGCGCTATTCTCTGATTTTCGTTACAATACCGTATTTGTCTATCACAATGGTGCTGACTCTTATTATGCCGCAAGAGGTTTTAGAGGGGCTTTGAACGTTTAAATGAATTTTTACAACTGTGCTTATGAATCCAAAAGTTGATTTTTATTTTGAGAATGCCGAAAAATGGCAGAAAGAACTGGACGAATTGCGAAAAATCGCTTTGGATTGCCAGTTGACCGAAGAATTAAAATGGGGTACTGCCTGCTACACTCTTCATGACAGCAATATTGTTTTAATCCACTCTTTTAAGGATTACTGTGCATTTTTGTTTTTTAAAGGTGCTTTATTGGCAGATACCGATCAGATTCTTATCCATCAAAGTGAAAATGTACAGGCAGCACGACAAATTCGCTTTACCAATCTTGAAGAAATAGTTGCTCAAAAAACAATTTTGAAAACCTATATTTATCAGGCTATCGAAGTAGAAAAAGCAGGCTTAAAAGTTAAATTAAAAAATACTGCCGACTTTAAGATTGCAGAAGAATTTCAAAAGAAACTAGACACAAATACAGCTTTAGAAACTGCTTTTAAAGCTTTAAGTCCAGGGCGTCAACGTGCTTATTTACTGTATTTTTCATCTCCTAAAAATTCTACAACCAGAGTATCAAGAGTTGAAAAAGTGATCGATCAGATTCTTGAAGGGAAAGGATTAAAAGACTGATCTCTTTAGAAAAACAACTAATAATGTTGTCAAAAATAAATTGATATGAAGAAAGAAATGTTCTTTTCAGTGAAGGCTTTAATTATAAAAAACGATACTTTTTTAGTTGTTCATAACCTTGTTGAGGGAATTAAAATATGGGATTTACCTGGTGGCAGAATGGAATTTGGAGAGACTGCCGAGGAAACATTAAAAAGAGAAATTAAAGAAGAATTAAATCTCGAGATCAGACCTGTTAAAGTAATTGACACCTGGAATTATATACCAACCGATGATTGTCAGATTACAGGAATTATTTATTATAGTGAACTCATTACAAATCAAATTAAAATATCAGAGGAACACGATGGTTACGATTGGATTGGATTTGAACAAGCTGGTGCTTTTTTTACAAAAGATTTTCTGTTAGATCAAATACAACTTTGGGATTGGAATTCAATTAGGAATGACAGTGTTAGATTTATTAAATCCGTTGACTAATCTCTGCTATCCATTTTTTATCATTTTGGCAGAAAGAATACTCGAGTGATTAAGATTTTAACTGGAGAGTTTTCTTCAAGCAGATCCTGCAGATTTCTTTAAATCTCTTTCTATACAGAATTTGGACATCTCCGTAAAGGGACTAAATTTTGACTTTACCGAAAGAAATTAGTTTTATCTTAGTGCTAAAAACAAATCTTATGGAAGACCAAAAAAATCAAACCGACCATCCCTCTTCTGACCAAACTCCAAAAGTAACCGGAGTTGGAGGCATATTCTTTTTTTCAGACAATCCTAAGGAAACCAGAGAATGGTATGCCAAAAACTTGGGAGTCGAAGTTAATGATTGGGGATCTACTTTTGAATCCCGAAAAATAGATGCGCCCGACGTTGTAGAATCACTTCAATGGAGCCCGTTTAAAAAAGATGACGCTTATTTTTTGCCTTCCAAAAAAGAGTTTATGATTAATTATCGGGTACAGCATATCGAAGCTCTTGTCGCTCAGCTTAAAGAAAACGGAGTAACCGTACTCGATGATATCGCAACCTATGATTATGGAAAGTTTGTACACATTATGGATACTGAAGGCAATAAAATTGAGCTTTGGGAGCCGTCATAAGACGTATTAGCCTTCTCAGCACAAATAAACTATTTTTCTGTATGAATAATTTTTCACGCAGATTGTGCTTCGCCTGTTCGCAATCGCTCGGGTCACTAGATTTAGCAGATTTTTTATTCTGAAAATTTTTCTTAGTAATTATATTCGATCGAAGTGTCCAATTGCCTCTTGGCTGAAATAGCTTAAAAACTATTTTGACAAACATGGGGGCGTTATAAACATGCAATTCAGTTTCATAGGAAATAACCGTTGCATAGCTCCTTGAAAAACCGATCTACTGAAAACTTAAAAAAACTTATAACAGATGTAGATAAAGCGTTGTTTAGCCCACTAAATGCAGTATTAATTACAAAGATAATTCCTATATTCGTCGACAGGGAAGTTAATTTTTAACACTACCAACTAACAATCAAAAAATACCATAACCTTAAAAAAAAATTATGAAAAAAGTAACCCGTCTGTTTACATTAATGCTCTTTATTTGTTACGCTTCTCCCCCTCTCTATTCGCAAATTACATCTGAAAAAATCGATCTTTTAATGCAAGATGCTTTAGAGAAATTTAAAGTGGCAGGTGCCTCAATTGCAGTTGTTAAAGACGGGAAAGTAATTCATCAAAAAGGATATGGTGTCGCCTCTATCGAAACAAGAAAAGCCGTAAATGAAAGTACAAATTTTCAAATAGCCTCCAATAGCAAAGCTTTCACAACTGCTGCGCTTTCTATTCTCGAGGACGAAGGCAAATTGAAATGGACGGATAAAGTGAAAGATCATCTTCCAAAGTTTAAAATGTATAACGACTATGTTACTGAGAATTTTAACATCCAGGATTTACTAACACATCGCAGCGGACTTGGATTGGGCGTGGGTGATTTGATGTTTTTTCCAGATGGCTCTAATTTCACAATAAATGATGTTCTAACTAGTTTTCAATATTTTAAACCAGTCTCTGCTTTTCGAACTAAATTTGATTATGACAATTTACTGTATTTAGTAGCAGGAGAATTAATTGTCAAAGTAAGTGGTATGACTTATGAAGATTTTATACAAACCCGAATTATTGATCCTTTGCAAATGAGCAATTCTTTTGCACAAAGCGACAGAATAAATGATAAAAGCAATCTTGCTGTATCACATTCATCAGAATCCGGAACCATAAAACGAATTGATGGATTAGGAATACAGATCAACGGTGCTGCGGGAGGAATCATTTCAAACGCAGCCGATATGGCAAAATGGATGACTTTATGCCTAAACAAAGGGCAGTATGGAAGTGATTTGAAATCAACATTGTTTTCTGTAAAAAATCACAACGAAATGTGGCGCATCCATACTGTTGAAGAGATAGATCGTGATCCAAGATACAATTCGCATTTTAGTGGTTACGGCTTAGGCTGGGGATTAACTGATGTAAAAGGAAATCTAAAAGTATCTCATACAGGAGGTTTACCCGGAATGTTATCAGTTGTTATCATGTATCCGGATTTAAACCTGGGCATCGTGATTTTAACCAATACGGAGAATGGCGGTGGCGGACTTTTTACTGCCGTTACCAATACTATTTCTGACAGTTATCTAGGACTGGACGATTTTGACTGGACCAATAAAATTGTGGAATGGATGAAACAAGGTAGAAATACCGGAGATGATGTCACCAAAAATGTTTGGGAGAAAGTAAAATCGGTAAAGAATTTGAAAGTAAAAAATGAAGATTTTATTGGTGTCTATGCTGACAATTGGTTTGGAGAAATCGAAGTGTTTGAAAAAAATAAACAGTTATGGTTCAGATCCTATCGTTCGCCAAAGTTAAACGGCCCAATGGCTTTTTATAATGCTAATACATTTGCTATAAGATGGGAATATCAAGCAATGAATTGTGATGCCTTTGCAATGTTTTCATTAGATGAAACCGGTAAAGCACAATCGATTAAAATGAAAGGCATCTCCCCTAATATTGATTTCAGTTTTGATTTTCAGGATCTGGATCTAAAAAGAGTGAATAAGTAAATCCGTTTTTTAGCCACACAAGTTTAATAAAGTCCGCATAGTTTTCTCTTAAACTTTGCGGACTTTGTGTTTTTCTATCTAATCAAGTAATGTTTTTAGTGTAGATTCTTTTTGATTGATAATGAACAGTTGACTTTTATCTTCTAATAAAATCTTATAATCAAATTCTTTGGCAGCATTAAATTTCCAATTTTTCAGCTCCTTAAAACCACTCTTGATTAGTTTTAGATTCTCAGCACTATTTTTCGATACAATAATCATTTTGGTAAGGTTTGATTTTTGCATCTTTTCAAGTGCATTTATGCTTATTTCGGTTTCATCCTCTGATCTGGAACGGTAACGGTACTTTTGTTTGATGACATCAAAATCTTTCTCATTTTCAGAAATAACATATCTGTAAGCCATAAGGTTATCCATCTCATCGATCCAGTTTGGAAATTTTGTTTCATAAATTTGAATATAACGATCGATAAAGTTTCCGTCTATTGCTTTCTTTTGAGAAAGGTACTCGTTAAGCATGGGGTAAATTTCCTTTGCCATAAGATTGATGTATTTTTTATTGTACCAATCACCGCTATCTGCTTTTCCGTTCAGTTTTTCATATACATAACCATTAGCTAAGGAAGTTGCCAGCGCCTCGTTGAGTAAATGATAGGCATAATTGCTGCATTTTGATTTGCTTTCTTTAAAACTCTTTTCAATGACTTTTTTAAGGTCTAATGGCTGTTCATTATAAATGATATGATAGGTTTCGTGCAGCATCACACTAAAGAGATCTTTATAATCTGTTAAATCGGTCTGAATGGCACTGATGAAATTATTATCAAACGACTGCGCTGTAAAACCTTTAGAATTAGGCAACGGATAAAATGCGATTTCAAATGGAATTGTGGTGTCCCAACTCGAATTATAGAAAACCAAACCTGTTTCAAAATACTTCTCAATATCATTTTCATTGGCGTACCCGGTAATCTCAATAAGTTGTTTTTCAAATTTCTCTTTATTAGGATTGTATATCAGTTCGTTGTAAATTGGAGTAAAAACCGCAATAATTCTCGTAAGGTCGTTCAGTGTTTTGTTCGTCACAATTCCTATAGAACGTATTTTAAAATCTTTTAGATTCTGTGTCTCTATTAAATTTTTTCTTAAAAAATCGATGGATTGCATTGGTTTTTTAGAGCCTTCGGGAAATTCTTCGAACTTGTAGCTGTAGTCCAATGACAGTTGATCAAACTCGGTTACAATTTTCTGAAATTCTTCGGTATTGTAATTTGATTTTTGAAACTCTGTTTTAAAAACATTATCCGGATAACTCTCAGATAAATTCTGAAGAAAAACAAAAACAGCCAGTTGTTCGGAATACTTAATATTAAATACTGTTTTCTGGGCAAAGGACAAATGTGTTACCGCACACAGCATGAAGACTAAAACTTTGATTTTCGTTGTAATTTTTATCATTTATGAATTAAGATTGGTTTAGATTAGCATTAGAAGTAACAAAATAACCCGGTAACAAATAACTACACTCTACATAAAAATCAACTCGCTTGATACAATCCTTAATAACTCTTATAATCTGTTTTTAGTATCTAAAGCCCAATCATTTTGCACTAGCCATCTTTTGTCTTAAATTTGTGCCCTTGCTATTCGCATAGCAAAGTTCTTCTGCTAATGAAGAATCTAAATCAAGTGAAAAAAGTGAAAGTGAATACGGTAGAAAATGCAGCAGGAAACTGGACTATTTGTCCGGAATGTCTGGGACGCGGCAAAAACAGTCAAAGGCTCAGCAAAAAAGTACGTCTCCGTTATCAGATCGCACTAGAGGAGTTTGAAAAAGCAGCTGGCTTAGGAACTCCTCCGTCTCGTCCTAAAGCGCATCTTAACAGCTGCGCAAACTGTAACGGATCGGGATTGATTCCTTCTGTTAGTCCTACAGTTGTTGATACAGAAAACTATCCACATGTTGCCATTATTGGTGCCGGTATCGGAGGTGTGGCATTGGCTGTTGCTTGCCTGCATCGCGGGATTCCTTTTACGCTTTACGAACGTGATGCCAATTTTGACGCCCGCTCACAAGGTTACGGACTTACACTACAGCAGGCCAGTAAAGCAATCGAAGGATTCGGCATCTTCTCTTTGGAAGAAAAAGTGATTTCAACAAGACATTTGGTACATACCACAGAAGGAAAAGTAATCGGTGAATGGGGGATCCGAAAATGGATTCCTTCCGATACAAAAACGGCTCCGAAACGTACCAATATGCATATCGCGCGACAACATTTGCGGTTGGCATTATTGAAACAAATTGGCAGTCATGAGATGGTGCAATGGGGATATCAACTAATCGATTTTAAGGAATCCGAGGATCAAAAGGTTGATTTAAAGTTTGAAGTAAATGGAAAAATAAAAAACGCTACAGCCGATTTAGTGGTTGGAGCTGACGGCATTCGAAGTTCAGTACGAAAACTATTAATTGGTGATGACACAACACCTTTACGCTATCTGGGATGCATTGTAATATTAGGTATTTGCCCTTTAGCAAATCTTGAGGGGCTTGACAGTTCTTTACTGGATTCGGCAACTGTGTTTCAAACCGCTAATGGTAATGAACGAATCTATATGATGCCTTACACTTCTGATGCAGTAATGTGGCAACTGAGCTTTCCAATGTCAGAACAGGAAGCTAAAACGCTTAGCAATCAGGGACCTCAGGCACTAAAAGAAGAAGCCTGTCGCAGAACGCAATGGCATGATCCAATTCCGCAAATTTTATTGGCAACTATGGAAACTCAAATTTCAGGTTATCCAGTATACGACCGAGAATTACTGCATTCAGAATTACTAACTAAAAACGGACAAACGACCTTAATCGGTGATGCGGCTCATCCGATGAGCCCTTTTAAAGGACAAGGTGCGAATCAGGCCTTATTGGATGCACTCTCTCTGGCACGTGGAATCGTAAGAGGATGCCGACCGTTATCGCAATGGAGAAAAAGCGGAATACGACAAAGTGTACTGACGGAATATGAATCAGAAATGCTTAAACGAAGTGCAAAAAAGGTAAAAGACTCTGCTGATGCAGCGGAGTTTCTGCATTCTGAAATAGTGCTCCATGAAGGCGATGAGCCTAGAGGAAGGTGTTTAAAGAAAAAGTAAGCCTCAATTGGTTATTGGTTTTATTCTTTTCTCGCAGATTTAGCAGATCTCACAGTTTTTTTTCTATATATAATCCGTTCAAAAAAAATATTTTAACACATCCAAATTTAAAGAGGAGCCATTTTTCAATGACTCCTCTTCTTTATTTAATGTTGTTTGTTTATTGAATTCTTTTTACAGACAATTTATCCAAACAGAAATAAGCCGCAGTATTCATTCCGTAGATCGGATGTGAATCTGTTGAAGCCATTTGGAAAACAAGGTATTTTACATCTCCTAAACCTTGAAGCGCTGTAGCACTCACATTCACCCATCCTGTTGGCATTACCAAAGAACCTCCTGTGTAATCTGCCAATGATTGTGTAATCGGAGCGGTAATCGTTCCGCTGGAATCTACACCGTATATCAATAATTCAAAATGATCACCTGAAGAAAATGCCTGAGCAAAACCATCGCCATATAAGCAGCCATAATAAGGCCATGGATGATTGTTGATTTTAAGTCCTTTTATCTGATACAATCCTGTGTTTCCAATTTTAATCCAGTTAGAGAAACCTGCTTCTGTAAACGTAGTTCCCTGTGGATTTTTTGGGTCTGTGTAACTTGACCAATAAGCTACAATATAAGGGTCTCCGGTTGTTCCTGGAGTTCCTGCAGCAATGGTTGATGAAGTACCAAAACCACTTCCTGCCATAGTTCCCCACTGATTTGCAACCCATCCGTTAGATCCGCCAGAACCTGCTCCTGAACCATAATTTGTAATATCATTTACATTAGATACAATAAAACCGTCCCAGTAGTTATAACCTGCTGATGTTGCTGTATGTGAAAATGTAAACAAATCAACCGTTAAGTTTGTATTCGACACATAAGTATTCTGCCAGTACTTCCCTCCTGTTGTTGATGTTCCGCTGGTTAATAAAGAACTGGTCAGGTTAAGCGTAGAGGTCGTCCCAACTGCCGGATCAGTCACTGCTTTTTTAGAAGTAACACCTGAGCTTTTTACTGCCGCATTGCCGTTTTCGTTGTTTGAAAGGTTTTCATCATTGCTACAAGACGAAAGTCCCAGCATCAAACCTACTGTCAAAAAATAAAGTACTTTTTTCATTATTTATAAAATTTAGGATTAATATACTTGGTTAGTTAATAAAACAGTGTTATTCAAGCTCTTTGATTATTTGCCTGCAGCAAAATTTAAATCTTCAACCTGTTTAAAAGAATTTGTTACAAGGTCAAGTGCCCCAATCTCTGTGAATGTAGGAACGTATACTTTGACAAAATCTACACCCGGCAGGTGTACTTTCACACCATTATTGTCTACGGCCCAGCTAATGTCTATCGAAGAGTCTTTGATTCCGCCATAGCCCCATTCAAAAGTTCCAACATTAAATGCTGCACCTTCTCCATCACTAATATCTTTTGTAGGCAAATTGATTTTTGTGCCTTTCAACGTATAAGAATCTCCAATCCATTGTGGATAATAGTTGTAACGTCTCCATTTTTTAGTTCTGGTAATAAAACCGGTGGCATTTTTATTATTGGTCCATTTCAGATATTCCTTGTCAAATTGCCAATCTGATTTTCCTGCTACAGCTGCTTTGTTTACATCTGGCTTATAATAAGTAATCTCATAATTTTTTACTGTAGACGATTTGTAATACTCGCTTCCCGCAATCTCATACCACTCGTTGTCTTCTGCAATACCATTTTTGTTCGCATCGTAAGCAACCGCGATACTTACCGGAGAAAATTTTGAAGAATTAGAAATAGGATTCATCTGAACTGTAAAATCTCTTTTACCATAAGCATTAATCACAGTGTGGTCGAATTTTGTCACAATGTAACCTCCAAAAGTGCCCAAATCAACAAGATTTCCGTCTGTAAGATTGGTTTGTGCATTCTCTATCGCTTCCGCTTTTGTTGCAAATTCATAACTATCATTGTTATAATGTGGAGCCGGTATATAATCGATAATCGAAAGTGCTTTAGAGGTATAGGGTTTCCCTGTTTCCGCAACCGTAACTTTGGTCGAAGCCTGTTTTACCACTTTATTCAACGTTACTGTAACATCAACAGCATAACTCAGGGCTTTTGGCGCTATAAATTTTAACGTTTTATTATCGCCAATAACAGAATCTTTGGCAACACCATCTTTACCAGTTACTTTTACAGTCCATTTGTACTGTGCAGTAGCTCCATTCGCATTCTCAATAACTACTTCCGGATCAATAGTAACGACATTGTATCTTTCGGTTGTAAAATCGGCTTGCAGTTTCAGACTAAGTGACGGATCTTTAATCGGTTCGGGTTTAGGTTCTTCTATTATAGGATCAGGTTTTGCATCATCGTTGCTACAATTGTAAAAAACGCTAATAACCATTAGGCATAAAGTATATTTTATAAACTTTTTCATATTCTTATTCTCTTACTTTTTTAGATTGTATTTTTTTATGATCTGAAGATCGGCAGCTCCCGAGAATCGGGTTGCCATCGACGATTGCTGGTGACAAAGTCCCATTGGCTCACTCACACAGTTCACCACTTTTATAAAATGAATTCCGGGAAGATTGGCTTTGTTGCCGTTTTTATCAACCGCCCAGTCAATATCAATATCCGGGCTTTTAGCATTGACATACCCCCATTCCGGAGCATCGAAATTCCACAAAGTAGTTTGTCCGGGACGTACTGCCGTAAAATTTACATTTAACTTTGTTCCTTCATAAACAGCGGTGGTTTGAGTTACCCAGGCTGGATAATATTCCTTTTTAGTTTTAGATCTTGGCAAAAAGTAAGTCTGAGACTGATTGTTCTCGCAATAGAGATGTTCACGATCTAAGAAAGGATCGTTTGGTCCGCTTACTACAACCTTTTTACCTACTGCAGGTTTCTGATACGTAATTTTAAAATTCTTAATCGTATTTTCTTTGGCGTGCTGACTTCCAATAATCTCATACCATTCATCATCATCCGGTTTTCCATTTGCATTCTTGTCATAAGCCACATAGATTAATCCCGGAGCTGGCGGATTGGCTTTATCACTCAGATCTGCGCCATAAACTCTGAAATCTTTCTTTCCCGGAAGATTAACTACCAAATGATCAAATCCAACTACAATTGAACCTCCAAAGCCTCCTAAGTCAATTGGATATCCCACACTTGTTTCATTTATCCTTCCCAATGCTACCCGCATAACGTCAGTTTTCGCAAATCCTTCTTTGTACAAATCATTGGCAAACATACCCGGTGCCGGGCTAAAATCGAAAATACTTGTAATGTAAGGATTGTAATTTTGAGCCTCGTTTATTACATTCACCGTTGTTGCGCTTGTTCCTTTTTTATCTCCTTCAGTAACATTTAGCGTTAATTCGTAAGCCCCTGGATACAACGCAATAAATCGTAAATCTTTAGTAGTCCCTACAACAGAATCTTTAGTTTGATTGAAAGGATTTTTTTTAAGCACCCACTCGTAATTTGGGTTACTCGTTTCGGCAGAAGCGGTAATATTCAAAACATTAAAGGTCGCTACTTCAAATTTTCCCTCAAGTTTTACTGCTATTGGTATAACTAGTCCTTCTCCTGAGTTGGCATCATTTTTATCGTCATCGCTGCATGCGGTAAATACCGATGCCAAAACAAATAATAATAAATGGGCAAAGTTTTTTTTCATAATTCTGGTATAATAATTTAGTTTAACACATTTTTGAATAGGGCTATCGCGTTGGAATACTTTCTCCTGACAGATGCAAATCGGTTGCTCCCATTATTTCAGTCGAAGTTTCTCCCAGCCACCCCGCCTGCTGATTAAGGCCGTTGTACACTTTTACAAAATCAATTCCCGGAAGCAGCACTTTGTTTCCGTTTTTATCTACAGCCCAGTTGATGTCTATTGCTGAATCGTCATCGGCATTTGGAGCATTATCAGCGTAACCGTACAAAAAGGCATATTGTACGAAGTAACTTCCGGTCCCACTTTCATCTACAGCGTTATCCGGTAATCTTGTTCCTTTAAAAGTGATAGACGCTTGATCTTTAAGCCATTTTGGCCAGTAATCTAAAGAATGATTATAAGCATTATTCTGTACCAGATAACCGTTTTTTCCCTGATTATCTTTCCAGTAGATATATTCCATATCAACGAAACCTACTGTACCTGTGGTTCCTCCCGGTACCGGTTTTTTATTAGGATCTGGACGATAATATGTAATTTCATAATTCTGAATCGTTTTAGGCATTTTATGTCCGCCTCCTTCTATTTCATACCATTCATCGTCGGGAAGACCGTTTTTATTCTTATCATAAGAAACCATTATAACTCCTGCCTCACTGCTTCCGCCACGCATTGTACTATTTGAATTAGGGTTGGCTTCTGCCCAAAATGCATTGCCCAGAACTCTAAAATCACGTTTGCCTTTTACATTAATAATAGTATGATCAAACCCAAAAACAACATAACCACCAAAGGCTCCAAGCGAAATCAAATCCCCGTTCTTTTTGGCTAAATAAGTATTGGCTCTTGACAAAATTCTTTCGGCACTATCCCCGTCATTTGCAGCCGGAAGATCGTTTATAAACTGTCCCGGAGCGGGTCTAAACTCGAATACCTTAGCGATATAGGCTTTATATTCCTTCGTTTCTTTCGTTACTGTAATGACTGCTTTTTGCGTTTGTAAACTCCCTTTGTTATTTACAGCTACTGTTAATTCATAAACCCCGGTTTCTGCTGCTGCAAACAGCACTTCTTTTTCGGTAGTATTGGTTAGGACATAGTTTTCGGATGTCGCTTTTGAAACACTCCAGCTATAGGCAGCTTCTGTAGCTGCATTGATAGTAGGGCTTATAGCCAAAATTGCAAATCGCTGCGTGTTAAGCGCCAGATCGGAACTTACCGGAGGCGGATTGTTATCCTCTTTTGCTGTATTATCCTTAGAACAGTTGGTTAAGCAGAGTGTCACAATAAAAAAGAATAAGAACCGGAAATATTGGGAGGTATTATTAAACATGTGATATTATTTAAGTTGGAGTTGATAAGAGCAATAAAAATTGAAGTAATTGCGGTGAGGTTTGTAATTTTAATCTTCAACCGTATGCCGTACCGTATCTATAAACTGTATAATCGTCGTACCGCTCAGCCTCATTACATGTACCGGGATTAGTGCAGTTTTTTATTGTGATGGTGTAGAAATATGGGAGAAGAGCAGTAAAATGATCGCCGAATGCATTCCGTAATTTTACGGAAGAGATTAATCTAAGGAATGACTCTTTGTAACATCCTCTTCTCGGAACAAATCTTTTTAAAGCCTGAAAACAGCTCTTTAATACTCGTGACTGAAGTAAAATAGAAACAACTGCGATAAGAATAAATAAAGCTCTTTTTTTAAAAGTATACATCACTAAATGAATTAAGTAAACTCCGTGACGTAATAATCAAAAAAGCAATAAGAAAGAATCCCGTCATAAAAAAATGACAGGTCTGTTTATTGTTGTTCAACTTTATTCCACGAAAGTCTTAAACTATGTGATTGTGGCAGGTCTCCTGACTTGTTCCATCTTTAAAACAGCCTTCCCATTCACCGGAGTAAACAGTGGCATTAGTAACGTTTAAAGACTTGTATAGAACTTACAGTAGCGGGTCTGTTCAGGATTTACACCTGATTCCCTTTTAACTGTTTTTTCTTAAGAAAAAACAGACCAAAATCTGGCGCAAATATATAACTATCTTTTACAATAGGGTGATTTTCAAAGTAAAAAATTCCAAACTCCAAAAATGCATCAAACATCAAAGGAATTTGGATTTTTTTATAAAATAGCTTCTTTTGAAATTGAATATCTATTATAAAAACTATTTCGTTTTAACTAGTTTTTATAAATAACCGACTTTATCTTGTTGAGCTTCAACCAAACGTTCGTAAAGTCTTTTGTATTCACCATAAGACTCAATTAACTTGTCTCGCAGGTGGAATGCTCATTTATAACTTCAAAATCAAATCTGTTTAGCTTTTTAAAAGTTAACTAATATTTGTACGTTTCTAAGTGTGTGTATTTATTAATAAAATTTATTTTATAAAAGGATAATCCGTATAACCTCTTGCTGTACCACCTCCAAATAACGTATGATTGTCTGAAATCGCATTTAATTCTGCATTTTGTTTTACTTTTTCGGGATAATCCGGATTCGTTAAAAATTTCCTTCCAAAGCCAACTAAATCAACCAAATTCTCTTCAAGTAATTTCTCCGCTTCTTCCAGATTCTTATTTCCTGTCGCAATAATGGCATTTTTAAAAACATCTCTAAGTTTACTTCTAAAATCATCCGGTATTTGTGGCGCATCATCCCAATCAGCCTCGCAAAGATGAATATAAGCGATATTTTGCTTATTCAGTTCTTCTGCTGCCAGCATTATAGTTTGCAAAATTTCGGGGTCATTCATATCCTTAAAACTAATAAACGGGGATAGCCTTACTCCTGTTTTTTCTTTTCCGATTTCTGCCGATACTGCTTTAGAAATTTCAATTAGAAAACGAATTCTGTTTTCTTTTGTCCCACCGTATTCATCAGTTCTTTTATTGCTATTACTACGTAAAAACTGGTCGATTAAATAGCCATTTGCACCGTGAATTTCAACGCCATCAAAACCAGCCTCAATTGCATTCTTAGCACCCTGTACAAATTCTTTAACGACAGTATTAATATCTGTTTTGTTCATTTCTCTGGGCTCTTCTGTCGGAATAAAAGTTGCGTCGCCATTGGGAGCTCCATCAAAAATATAAACACTGGTATTCTGAGCTATTAAAGCTGAAGGTGCAATGGGTTGCAATTCATTTATTCTTGAGCTGCTTACTCTTCCTACATGCCATAATTGAAGAAATATTTTACCGCCTTTTTTATGTACGGCAGCGGTTGTTAACTTCCAGCCTTCTATTTGTGCTTTACTATAAATACCAGGTGTTTTAGCATAGCCCATTCCTTGTAATGAAACCTGCGTGGCTTCGGTAATTATAATTCCTGCAGTACTTCTTTGGGCATAGTATTCAGCCATTAAAGCATTTGGAATATCGCCCGGCTGTGAAGCTCTCGAACGGGTCATAGGCGCCATTAAAAAACGATTTTTTAGCTCAATTGCGCCTAAAGTATATTTTTGAAATAATTTTTGATAATGCATTTTAATTTATTTTAAGATTAATATTTATTTTAAGAACTCGACAGTCGAAAAGATCAAATCAGTATCTCCTACATTCTCTAAATTGTGAATAAAAAAATCCTCCGAACTAAGAGATTGAAAATATACCGTGTCGCCATTCTCATATTCAGTTTGCTTAACCGATCCATCACTATAATAAGAAATTGATTTTCCTGAAGATAATGCAGTCCAAAAATAACGAAGACAATGTTTATGGAAAGGAAGTTTTTGCCCCGCTGATAAATGAATGGTCCAAACTTTAAATTCTTCATTTTCAAAAACTAATTTCTCTCCAATTAAAGTATTACTTACTGCGTTAATCAATTCTTCTTTTTGTTCTTCTGTCCAGAATTCCCACTTACCTTTCGGATTTATAACTGTTGAAAACATAATAAAGTTTTAGATTAAATTTTATTTTTTATTCTTTCCTAAAAACTGCCTCTAGCAGAACTCCGGCAGGAGTGTGAAAAAAAATTCTTTTTTCATCAATGTCTTTTAACACCATTACGGTGTAAACAATGCTTAAACGATCTAACTTTGATTTAAATTTTTCAAAACCTTGAATATAGAATGCCGTATGATCGATTGCTTCTGCAGCATAATTAGGACCTGTATGAAATTTTGATCCTGCCTGAATAATATGTACAATTGGATTACTGTCTGAATACAACCAATAACCTGGTATTGCTTTTTCGATCGCGTCTGGGCGTTTTCCTTCTTTTAGATCAAAAACCGTAATAAAAAAACTTTTAGTACTATCTATGTCTCTTGTTCTAATGGTTGTATGATCGATCTGCATAATAGTTGCGTTTAGTTATTAAATTTTTCCTCTGAATTATCTACTGGGGTCTTTGAATTATTAACAATCATTTTCGCGATATCATCTTTTCTCATAAATACGACTCCTTTTCGCTTTTGAGTATACTGTATAAACTCTTCCATAGCCCGAACCATGGCTGGTGTACCTCCAATTCTGTCATGAAAACTAACAGACATCATTCGGCGCTTTGTCACTCCTTCAGTATACAATTGATCAAATTCCATTTTTAATTGTGTTAAAAATTGATCAGGGCTCCAATGCTTTCCTTCAATATTTACTATATCATTGTTTCTAAGTGTATAAGGCATGACAACAAAATTTTTACCATTTACTTTTGTAACAAAAGGTTCGTCGCGACTTAAATCATCTATATGATATAAAAAACCAAGCTCTTGTAAAACTTTTAATGTATTTGGGCTTCTTCGCAACCAATTTGCATTATACCCCACACCTCTTTTATCGGTAATATCTTCAACTGTATCGATCCCTTTCTTAACAAATGTCAATTCATCAGCATAACTCATATTCCATTGATTGTTCCAGGAGTATCCATGTGCCGCAATTTCATGGCCTCCATCGGCAATTGCTTTTGCAACCTCCGGATATTTTATTGCCGCTTCGCCTACAACATGTGAGGTTACTTTTATATTGTACTTCTTCCATAAATCCAACATTCTATAAATACCTTCTTTTGCGCCATACCTAAACCAACTTTCGGCAGCCAGGTCTGGATTACCTTTTGGTAAGGGATTATTAGAAAACGGACTTTCTGCACCTTCAGGTTGCCCACCAGTTTCAAACTGCATTGACACCGAAATAACTAATTGCGCTCCATTGGGCCAATTCTTAACTTTTTTGCTAATTTGATTCTGTCCCATGACAGCTAAATGAGCTGTTACTAAAACCATTACCAGCATAAACTGCATTCCTGTTAAATATTTTTTCATTACTTATGATTTTTAAATTATAAGTACAAAGATATAATGGAACAACATCCTTAAATTTGTACAAATTGATTGTATATTTGTATAAATTCATTACAAACTAACGAACGATGCAACGATTTAATAGCTTTCACTCCATTAATGTTTTTTCACTGGACTTAGAGACGTGGACATATGAATTACATAAGCATAATTTTTACGAAATAATTTTTATAGAAGAAGGAAAAGGAAAGCATCTGCTTAATGAAATCTCATTTAATTATAAAAAGGGAGACATTTTTCTCCTTACTCCAAATGATGCACATGAGTTTGTTATTGAAGAAAAAACAGTTTTTACATATGTGAAATTTACAGAGCAGGTTTTTATAGAAAAACTAAGCACTAATAAAAAAACACAGTGGGAAGAATCTCTAAAGAATGTATTAACAATGAACCAATTTAATACCGGAAGTATAATTTACAATAAGCAAGATGAAACTAATTTGTTTATTCTTTTAAAAATATTGAAATCTGAATTTATTAACAAAAAACTATTTAGCGAAGAAGCTGTACTAGAGCTCTTTGGTGCACTAATGGTTATCATCACGAGAAATCTGAATGAAAACAAAAATATGCAAATTCGTTTCTCAGGAGATACTGAAAAACTTAGCAATATTTTGACTTACATTAGAATCAATGCCTTAGATAATGAAAAAATGGATATAGAGAATATTGCTAAACATTTTTTTATGTCCTCAAACTACATAAGCATTTACATAAAAAAGCATACTGGGATTTCACTGCAACAGCATATTATTCAGCTTAAACTTAAGACCGCTGAAAAACTACTACGCCAGAATCGATTGAATATTAATGAAATTGCCGTACGATTAGGCTTCAATGATGCAAGTCATTTTAATAAAATTTTTAAGAAATACAAACTTGTAAGTCCATCAAAATTTATTAAAAAACTCTCAAGCTGACCTAAATTATTCTCAAGCTTGCACATACCCAAACATCTTAAGAAATAGAGCCCTTTTTGTGATCCTTGCGAAAACTTTTGCAACTTGACCCTTAAGACTAAAAATATAGCTTCTAATTACATTCTTAAAAAGCAATTCCAAATTGAAAACCAACCGTGAAAGTACCAGGGTGATCATTACCAAAACGAACCGGTAGCGGGACAGCAACGTAGTAACTACTATTAGTGTTTTTCTTTATTGTCTTATTAAACACAGGTGTAACTCCATATCTCCCATTTGTTTCAAAAGCCAATCTTCCGGCAAAAGTGTACCCATTACCTAAAGCGACAAGGACTCCCGGGTGAAATAATAAATTTGTTACTTTACTGGTTCCCTGATCATCTTTAATATTTAGTACTACTTCAAAAGAGAAACCTATTTTTGCACTCTTCCAAATATTAATACCTGTTGGAAAGCCAACCGCATAATAATCTCTGAAATTTACCGTCGTTTGCTCTTTACTAATAGAAACTATTGGATGCATAATACCAAAGTACCCCGTGACTTTTGGATAAGTTGTTTGTGAAAAAGCAGTTATACCTGATACCAATACTGCAATAAGGAAAGTGTATTTAAACGACATTGTTTTTTACTTTTATGATAAAAACAAAAGTAAAAGCATCGTTAAACCAAAAATAGAACGTTATTTACCTTTTGTATCTGGATTACTTTTTTGAATTTTTCTTCTGTAAGAAGATGGATTTTTTCCTGTATGTAATTTAAAAATTCTCGTAAAGTGGCTTTGATCCGAAAAACCAGTCATGTAGGCTATCTCTGTTAGAGAATAAGAAGAATTCGCTATAAGATTAATTGCTTTTTCTATTCTCAATTTCCTGACGTAATCGCCAAAATTTAAATCCTCAAAGTACTTAGAAAACTCTCTTGACAAATAAGATGGATTCAAATCCAATTCGTTTGAAATTTTCTTTAAATCAAAAGCAAACTGGGTATCAATCTGATCCTGAATAATGTCTTTCAGCTCTTTCACCCACGAAGGTACTCTGCTTGCCGTTTTTTTATCTTTTAAAAACTTACTGTAAACTTCATGCAACAAACTTTCAAAAGGACTGTTTTGCAAATGATTTTGTTTGTATAAATAAGTAGCCCAACTATATAACGCATCATAGATTATCATACCTGTTTCCAACAGTTTATAATCATCCGCAATATTATACGAAAGCCCGGCAGAAACAGCCCATAGCCCGGCAGATTCCTTGGCAATATCATGCCGGTCTGTATCCGCTCCACGCACAATCCCTGCTATAATTGAAACAGCAGAATCATTTATCTGATGTTTTTTTACAATATAATCAAAGGTTGTTTCCTCGTTGTAATGTGTATATTCTACATTGGGTATATCAAAAGGAACAGCATTTAGTTCTTTAGATTTATCCAAAACAACATCATAAGGAACATAAATAAATTCAGCCTCATTGTCGACAAATGTTTTTATGAGCCATGGGCATGCAATTCGGTCTATTTTTGGTCGTTCCCGTGTTATCCACTTCATTTAAAATATTATGTTAAGAAAAATTGGTTACTCAAAATATGACGCCAATCTACGTTTTATTTCTCTACATCAAAAATAATCCGGAAATACTCAAATCTTAACAGATTGAAAAGTTATAATGTTCCTTATACCTGATAGCCTTTTTTTGCACATTGCTATATAAAAGAATTTAAACCTAAAAACTTATTCTCTTCTCTTTTTCTTTGACCTTCTATTTTCTATAATATAAAAAACTCTCAATATTAAAAGTTACTAAACTTATTCCAACTGAACCAACTATATATTGGTTTTCTAATTTTCTAAATAAAAAAACTCTAATATTTTAAAGAAAAGATATTAAGACTAAAAATTATATCCGTTCTTTATCTTACAAATAAAAACTAATCGATTTATCCTAAATTGAATACTTGCACTCCTAATTTCGCTTTTTGTAAAACCCAAAACGTAATCGGCTAACTAACCTAAGAAACGTAAAATAATTATGACTTTACCTTTTTAACAAAACCACAAAACATGAAAAAAATACTTTTAAGCTTTCTACTAGCAATACTACTCTTATCGTTCAATCAAAAAAGTGAAATTAATCGAGCAAGCCAAAAGAATGATGCTGCAATAAATGACACTTTAACTAAACACTTAAGTCTGGCTTATAAAAAAGACGCAATAATTGGATTTTCAGTTTCCGTAGTAAATGAAAAAGGAATAATTTACGATAAAGGTTTTGGATTTACTGATATTCAGCAAAATAATGCGTACACATCAGGTACCATTCAAAACATAGCTTCAATATCAAAAACACTAATCGGAATATCACTATTTAAAGCGCAAGAATTAGGAAAATTAAACCTAAACGACCCTATCAATAAGTATTTGCCTTTTAAAATCGTTAACCCAAATCATCCTGAAATTCCAATCTTAATAAAGCATTTAGCATATCACACCTCTTCAATTATTGATCTTGATGAAGTTTATGCAAAGTCATATATTTTAGCCAAAGACAAGCACGATGAAAACGAAGGTGTTTATGACTACTTCAACAAACCCGAAAACAATATTCCGTTGTTAGATTTTATCCAAAATAGCCTTACTCAAAACGGAAAATGGTATTCAAAAGACACCTTTTCAAATGCTAAACCGGGAGAAAAACGTGAATATTCAAATATCGGCGCTGCTCTTTGTGCCTTAGTAATAGAATCTGCAACAGGACAAGATTATCGTTTATTTACTAAAGAAAATATCCTAAAGGCTCTAAAAATGAATTCTTCCGGCTGGTCATCAAAAGATATTGACAACACTAAACGTTCGAGATTGTTTGCCAGCAAAAAAAAGATGATTGCTGAGTATTCGCTTATAACCTATCCTGATGGCGGATTCCTGACATCTAGTAACGACTTAGGGTTATTTTTATCAGAACTCATAAAAGGATATCAAGGAAATGGGAAGCTTTTAAAGAAAGAAAATTATATAAAATTCTTTGAAAAACAGTCATTTGTTAGCAATGGAAAAAGCGAATATTATGGCATTTTTATTGAATTTCGCGATGCTTTTCTAAATATTAACAATGATATGATTGGTCACAATGGATCTGACCCCGGAGTGTTTACAGCAATGTATTTTAATCCTAAAACTAAAGTTGGTACGGTAATTCTGGTCAACACCGATACTGATTTCACGGATAATGTTTGGCCGGAAATAGAGCAAATTTGGAAATCTACCTCAGATTATCAAAATGCAATATCAAATAAGAACTAGAAAACAATCAAAAGCAAACCAAAACTACCCATAAAAAAACTCCTTAATTTCTTAAGGAGTTTATAGTTGAAGTTGTTATCGAATTATCTTTATATAAGCACTATAAGCGTCGTCCTTAATGGTGGTTCGCAGATAAACTTCGTTTTCGTCTTTACTTTTAAACTCAAATTGAATCAAAGCAGCATCCGAATAATAAAAGAAGTAATCATCGCCTACAAACTCAAAATTTGAAATAGGTCTCGTCGTCAATTTTGTTTCGAACGCTATTTCACCATTTGTTATGTCTATTTGAAAAAGCTTTCCTTTACGGGTATATCCCCAAATATTATCGCTTTCCTCAACCATATACTCGACATTATCGTCTTTAAAATCCCTTTTCCAAATCTGAGTTCCTGTTTTTGACTCCAGAGCGTATATCGAAGAAACTTCCGGGCCCTGCGCACCTACATAAACTTTATTGTCTTTGCAAAATATACGCTCCTTGATATTCTGTTGATTTTCATCTAATTTAAACTGCCAAAGTATATCAAGTTTATTTGCACTTAATGCATAAAGCTCGTTTTTTTCATTTGCTATGAACACATTTTCACCATCTGTCACCACTTTTCCGGACATAACTCCCTCAAAGCTTTTTTGAGAAAGAAGTTTGCCTGTATTGGCTTCAAAGCTATATAAATTAGTTCCACTTTGAGTAAAAACTTTGTTGTCAAAAACAAGAACCGGACTATCATTATTTGTAGCCTCCAGCTTGTAGTCCCATACTAAACTGCCATCTTTTATATCAAGGGCATAAATACTATTATTAGGACTTTGCGTAGTTAGATAGAGTTTTCCTCCATTAATAGTTGGAATTTGGTTCTTTACTACAATTTGATCCGTAGTATTACCTAATCTCGATTTCCAAAAAACAGCACCGGTCTGATTATTTATGGCAAAAATTTCACCGTTAATAAAAGGAATGTACACCACTCCATCTTGCAGTGCGATGGCGTTTGCACACATTTCAGTATTAGAATCTGTAGCTTTTACAGTCCAATTGATTTTCTCAGATTCCAAATTAAAAAAAAAAGCGAACCATCGTAATCATAAATTAGAATTGACTCTTTATCTAATGGAACTTTTGTTAGCGGCTTTAAGACTTTATTAGAAACCTTATCAGTAGCATAAGACGTTTTATCAGGTTGTGGTAAGGTTGGCAGCTGTCCAAACATATTTACAACAGTACTTATAAACAAAAGAGTTATGAGCTTTTTTTTCATTTTTAAAATTTGGGATTAATGATTTGATTTCTTTTTTAGCGGTAGGACACAAAAAAAGATCACTTAAATACAAATTAAAACGCTGCAATTAAACTTATTTAACGCAATGCCTAAACCAATATCTCTGCCAAATATAGTTAAAAATTAGATCTCCATACACCTGAATACACCAACCATTAAGAAATACAGTCTTCATAGGTTATGCGCTCAAATAAACTAAATAATACTACAATTGTTATTGATTAAATACATTAAAAATTCAATTATAATATTCAAGTATATAGATATGACAAGTACAATCCAAAAACCTTATCTTTAGCTCTTTATAAAATTACATAAAAGACTTTTCGATCACCGAAAAGCAGTAAATACTAACCTAAATTATAACAGATCAGATATGTTAGAAAAGATGAAAGATTTTGCAATTATTGTTTTGTTACTAATATTTAGTTCTACACTAAATGCCCAGAGCATTCCTATAGACTCTATTCCGTTTGAACTTAAAAACGACAATCGTATTTATTTAAACTGCAAAATAAATGATAGCGATTCACTACTTTTCCTATTTGATACAGGGGCAACTGACCTGGTTATAAACTCCGAAAGATTATCTAAAGTGAAAATGGATTTTAATTCTACTGTTGAAAATAAAGGCACAACTGGTATCAGCACAATTAAATCAAGTACACGCAACAAATTTACGATTGGAAAGCAAGTAGTAAAAGATTTACAAATTATTTCTATTCCATATCCAAATGAAAAATGGGATGGTGTACTAGGTCTAAGTGTATTGAAGAGATTTGTCGTTAGCATTGATTACAGTACAAGGAAAATATATCTTTTTGATAAAGAGTCTTATCAAAATTCAAGCAAAAACAAATTAAAGATTGATTATGTTTTTGGTGTGCCAACCATTGATGTTAATATTTCGACCATAGAAAAAAAGCAGAGAAAATTAAAACTTGAATTAGATACCGGTTCAGATAGAATTATTGATATTTCTACCAATTATGTCGATAAAAATAATTTGAGAGATATTTATAAATCACCTTTTGCCAGGTCTACTATTACCAGTTCTGATGGTAATTCTGGCTATGTTGATAATGTGTATTTTACAATGGTAAAAATAGCAAATTTTGAATTTTACAAGATTCCTGGAGGTCTTGGGCAGATAAAATTTGGCGTTTTAAGTTCAAAAGAAATGGACGGTATGATTGGAAATTCTTTTCTTAAAAGATTTAATTTGATTTTTGATTTTAAAAACAATTATGTGTTTTTTGAACCTAATGATAATCTATATACACCTTACTATGATTTCTTAATTAAATAAGAAATATACTTTGTTCCAAGCATTTTAAAAAATATTGAAAATTGCAGAAAACAAAAAACCTGTAAATCTTGCAATTTACAGGTTTTTGAAATGTTTCGGTTTTTAAAAAGATTGGAAAAGCTTCCTTTTTAATTCTTTTACCCTTTTGTGGGGAGAGCAGGATTCGAACCTGCGAAGTTCACACAGCAGATTTACAGTCTGCCCTCGTTGGCCGCTTGAGTATCTCCCCTAGTCCGTTAACACAGATATATAATCTGCAGTAGCTCGGTAAGCCATAAAAAAACTCCTTAAAAAAGTAAGGAGTTATTTGTGGGCGATGAGGGGTTCGAACCCCCGACCCCCTCGGTGTAAACGAGGTGCTCTGAACCAGCTGAGCTAATCGCCCTATTTTACTAGGTTGCTATCGTTTGTGATTGCGAGTGCAAATATACATCTAGATTTTGTATTTGCAAGTTTATTTTGAAAAAAAATCAAATAATTTTAGGTAATCCCCTTTACAAGCCTTCTATGCAAAGTTGGTAGACTTTGAAGGCATTTCAGGCATGCTTATAAACTTTAAAAATAAGTCAAATTGTTTTAAGTGCTTAATTTTTTCCTGGCCGTTAATATGGTATGAACATCCATTTCGTCTTGTGATTTTTTATATTTTACTTTAAATATTTCAAATTCTCCAAAATGATTCTCGACAAAAAGTTCTTTTAAATCATTTAAATTATGATAATAGAAATAACTTCTATCACCACTACTACCCACTTGGAAATCTGATTGACTGGAGTCACCTTCTACAAAACTCATATAAACCAATCCATTTTCATATAACAAATTAAAACAGTCCCTAATAAGCTTCCGACTATCTGACTGAGACAGATAAGGCAAGCAAAAACCGCAAACTATTCCATCGTACTTTACTTTAATCTCATCGATTTGCCTGCTGTCCATCACAGCAAAACTTGCCGTTGGATTGTTCTTACTTGCAAGTTCTATCATATTTGGTGCGATGTCGATCCCAAAAATATCAAAGTCAGGTCGTTTTGATAACAGATACTTTGTAATGTTTCCGGGGCCACAACCAATCTCCAAAATTTTCGGATTTGCTTTATCAAACGAATTGCAAACAAAGTCATAGGTGCCGTTATACAAGTCCAAGTCCATAAACTTATCCTGATATGGTACAGCAATTTTGTTCCAAGTTTCAAATGTTTCTTTATATCTGTCCATGGTCCTATATTGTTAAAAAATAGCGTCTAATCTTTTCGTTAATCCTGTTGTTAAATATTGACTGTGACATTATTCATCGCAATTTGTATTTTGTCAATCTGATTTAAATGTCTAATCATATGATTGATGAAAAATTGAAAGGTGTCTCCCAATTTTAGTTTAATGAAATTTGAAATAGAAATCTTAATCTTCACTTTGTTTAAACTCACGTTTCGGGATAGATTTAATAAGTCCAAAAGTTTGATTTGCTGACTTATAAACTTATCTATTACCGATTTATCAAGTTTGACATTCAATGGATTCTTGTCTTTAAAAGTTTTCATTTTGTTTGGCTTTTCTTTTGGTAACATACTTTTTGCAAAATAACTCCCTAAAATTCCACTTTTAAATTCAACATCAGTTTTGGTGGTTGATTTTTTTATTTCGCTTTCTATTTGCGGCAAATAAAAGTCACCATACAAATTCAAATGCTCCAAACATTCCAGAATGTTCCAGGAAGTTTCGTTTTCCCTCCAATTTAAAGCATTCAAGTCATAATTTTTTAATTTTTCTGCCTGATTGATAATTTGTCTTGTCTGCTCTAAAAGCGTCTGTATTAATTTCTCTGATTGCATAATTTTATTTTCCTTTATGCAAAATTGTAAAAAGCATTTTCAATAAATCTTGATTGAAGTCAAGACTTTTTTAACCGGGATAAAGTTTCGGCGCTCATTCTTAAATAATTGGCAATATGTCGGTTTGAGATTTCCTGAAAAAGCTGTGGGCTTCTCTTTAAAACCCTTTCATATCTTTCTTTTGGTGAATTTGTCAGGATATCAATCTCACGCTCCATTTGCTGCACTACCAAATTTTCCAGAATTATTATCCATAGATTTCTATTGCTTTCTCTTTCTAAAAATTTGTTTATTTGTTGTTTGCTTACGACTTTTATAACTGTTTTTTTTTTATGGCCTGCATAAACAAATCAGAAGGTTTACCTGTCAAAAAAGAGTCCAGCGAAACGATTAGATTTTCTTTATAACCAAATCTAATCGTACGTTCTTCATATTCGTCTAAAACAAAAATCCTAAGGCTTCCACTTACTATAAAATACATATTGGTATCAATACTACCTTTCACTTTCAGAAATTCGTTTCTGTCAATGGTTATTGTCTTTTCCGAAAGTTCAATAATTTCTTTCATTCTCTATCTAGGCGTGAGTTTTAAATCTATTTTTTTAATTTTTTGAAATGGTAATTATCCTGGCATATTTTGAAGCAATTCCATTCACATATTCGCCCGAAGAAAATTTAACCGTACTATAAATATCCCGAAATATCAATCCAGGCAACACAATTGTGAACATGCCCAGGAGGTACTGCACTAAAAATGAGTCGGCTACCATCAGGAAAGAACTTTGGGTGTTGCGCATTGAGTTTAACTGTCGAATCTGTCAACCGGATAGCACCGTTTTCAGGTTTATTTAAATTGAACAAATAGAGTGCGTAACCGCCATCCCTATTGCTCTCGAAAGCAATATAGTTTCCATCAGGCGAAATAGCAGGAGCACGCCCCTGAAAGTGCTTATCGAAGTGCTCTAAACTTGCCGAAGACTCCATGGGTACTGATAAAAATTCTTCCCCATTCTCAATATTAAGAAAAATATAGTTTTCCTCCTGATTATAACTACCATCGGCTGAAGACTGACCTGCAAACGCTATTGATCTGGGCCTATCGGGGAAAACTGCAGGCATACCGCCAAAAACCATATTACTATTAGTATCCTTACCATTCATATTGGCAAGAATCCTATTTCCATCAACATCAAATAATGTACTATGCGGCTGTGGTAAGTGTGGCAACTTTTTATTATTCATCACAACGAAACCTTTAAATGACGGATCGATAGCCCATTGTGGATAATTACAATTTTCTGTGTTTTCAATCTGTTTTAAATTATTACCACTGGCATCAACTGTCCAGACAGCAAGACGTCCCTCCTTCTCTAAATTTAAAACTATTGCATCACCAGTCCAGGCAGGTCTGGTTTGTTGAGGAAAATCACAATCAGTGAGAAAAAGTTGCAGAGATGGCTTATTTAGATCATGGACAATAAAAAGTTTAGTGACCAACATCCTTAATTCAGGACTATATGAGGTTCGTTCAAATACTACAGCTTTGCCATCCGGACCAATTGCTGGGCGGTAATCATTAAAAAAACTATTAATATTGCCCTTTTCTAACGTAACCCAATTTAATTCCGGATAATTGCTCATAATTCGATTCGTGTTATTGATTAAGTAGTTAGTCGTAATTTCATCTTAAGACTATTAATGCCTTTACTTTTAAGGTCCACGGCAGTCTTTCCATCATAACGATACATTCCCTTCTGATTGATTTTGCCGACAGGAATTGCCAAGAAAAAGTATCACTAACAAAGCATGAAACTATAAATATTTCTTCATTGTATCTGATATTAATCCAGATTTTATTTTATACTAATATAGAAACAATTCTTAACAATTTGTAGTAATACTATTTCTTATATTTAGCATGGTCTTTTCTTCTGTAATCAAAACAAAAAAAAAGAGACTCGAAAGTCTCTTTGTGGAATTAATATAACTTTACAAATCCTATTTTTCTTTTAATAATTTTTCCAAAGCATTTATATGTTGATCTTTAGCTTTTAAAATCTCCAAATTCAATCTCTTAATTTCTTCTAAAGCTTCAACCCATTTTTCTATTGGATTTACATTAAAAGTTGGATAATAATTGTATCCATTGGATTGGTCATTAAAAGTATTAGATATGATATTTACTGCCTGTTCTTCATCAAAATTTTGAAATGCTTCAACAGGAATTCTCAATGCATTTGAGATTTGTTTGAGTAAACTATCCTCAATTACATCTTTTTGCTCCAGCATAGAAATTTTCTTTTGATTCCATTCATCACCAAGATCATAAGCCAATGCTTCTTGTTTAATGCCAAGCATTTCCCTGAAACGTTTTACGTTTCTTCCCTGATGTATTTTCTGTTCCATAATGCGTGTCAATTTTCTAAAAGCTCAAAGATAAAGCCATTTTGATTAAAAATCCTCCGTTTCAAAGATAAAAAAATATCCGGTATAGCATCCTTTTTGTCAGATATTATATCCGTATTTCAAATAGATTATCCTTTTAAAAGGGCAGAATTTCGTTTTTATGTCATTTCGACCGAAGGGAGAAATCACAACAGAAACTCCATGCCCAAAATTGCCAGTCTTTATCGAAGTGCTATAGTGATTTCCCATAAAACACATAAATTAGAGCAAAATTAGGGCACAAAAAAACTCCTTAATTTCTTAAGGAGTTTCCTGGTGAGCGATCAGAAGTTGACATAGAACCTCTGTAACCTAATATTTCAACCCAATAAATTCGCTTATTTACGCTAACTGCAACGCTAAATCCATCATTTCTTTAAAAGAATTTTGTCTGTCATCTGCCGATAAAGACTCTTTTCTAAGAATATGATCGGATACCGTCAAAATAGACAGCGCCTTTTTTCTGTATTTGGCAGCAATAGAATACAACGCAGCTGTTTCCATATCAACACCCAACACGCCGTAAGTTTTCCAATTTAAAAAAGGATCACCTAAATGGCTTTCAGTATAGAAAAAATCAGATGTTAATACTGACCCTATATGGGTTTTTACCGTACTTTTCTCTGCAATTTCATTGGCCTTTTTTAATAATTCAAAATTGGCTGTCGGAGCAAAATCACTACCATTAAATCGAAGCTTATTCATCCCGGAATCCGTACACGCACCCATAGCCAAAACAATATCCATCATATTTACATCATCCTGAATAGAACCACAAGACCCAATTCTAACCAATGTTTCTACACCATACTCTTCAATTAATTCTGTAATATAAATAGAAATTGAAGGCATCCCCATACCTGTACCCTGCACACTAATTCTCTTGTCATTATAATAACCTGTATAACCCAACATTCCTCTCACCTCATTATAACATTTAACATCTGTTAAAAACGTTTCCGCTATCAACTTTGCTCTTTTTGGATCACCAGGAAGTAAAACAAAATCTGCTATATCACCCTTTTTTGCATTGTTATGTGCACTCATATTATCTTTTTTTATTGATTTATAAACTATATTTTCCTATTTCAATTTACTTAATTCAAACAAGCTAAGTTAATCATTAATTTATTGCTGCTTTCACTGAATAAAATCTAACCAACAACTCTATAGATCTTTCGTAAAACAAAAAACCTCTAAAATCAAATGACTTTAGAGGTGGTGTTATTTGTAGGCACCCAAGGATTTACCCTCCTACCCGCTTTCGCTAAATAAAATACAAACAACAACACCATAGATCTTCCATAAAACAAAAAACCTTCAAAATCATATGACTTTGAAGGTTGTATTATTTGTGGGCGATGAGGGGTTCGAACCCCCGACCCCCTCGGTGTAAACGAGGTGCTCTGAACCAGCTGAGCTAATCGCCCTATTTTACTAGGTTGCTATCGTTTGTGATTGCGAGTGCAAATATACAGTTAGATTTTGCATTTACAAGCTTATTTTGAAAAAAAATGAAGCAATTTTCTAAAATACTTTTTACCAATCTATTTATCAGTCTCTTAAAAAGGAAATATTTTTTAGCTTTTTTATCCATTTAGTTAAAAAACGAAATCTCACAGGCTAATTTCGAATATTCTTTTGTATTCACTGGCTATAATCATACATTTGCATACCTTAACAGTATACTCAAATGCCTAGATATCAAGAAAACGATTTACCTAAAGCTAAATTAGACTCTAATTCACTTCAAAAAGCACTTCGAATTTTTAAATACGGTAAAAACCACAAATGGAAATTTTTCCTAGGTTTGGTTTTTCTCTTATTAACCAGTGCCACTGCCCTTGCCTTTCCAAAATTAATGGGAATGCTCGTCGATTGCGTCACAAATAAAAACCTGAACAGAGCCAACGAAATTGCTGTTGGTCTTATGGTTATCCTTACACTGCAGGCTATCTTTTCTTTTTTCAGAATTTCCCTTTTTGTAAATTTTACCGAAAATTCGCTTTCTAACATCCGTTTTGCTTTATATGAGAATTTGGTAAAACTACCGATGTCATTTTACTCCCAAAAACGTGTTGGAGAATTAAACAGCCGAATCAGTGCTGATATTTCACAACTACAAGACACCTTCACTACTACTATTGCTGAGTTTTTACGCCAGCTGATTTTAATTATTGGTGGATTTGTTATCCTAGGAAACATCAGTCCAAAATTAACCCTGATGATGCTGGCCATTGTACCTATTGTTGCTGTAGCAGCAGTTGTCTTTGGTAGATTTATTCGTAAATACGGAAAGAAAACACAGGATAAAGTAGCCGAAAGCCAGGTAATTGTAGAAGAAACGCTGCAAGGAATTAGCAATGTAAAAGCTTTTGCCAACGAATGGTACGAACTTCAACGCTATAAAAACAAAATCAAAGAAATTGTACAAATCGCTATTAAAGGCGGACAATACAGAGGTTACTTTGCTTCGTTTATCATCCTTTGCCTTTTTGGCTGTGTGGTTGCTGTAGTCTGGTACGGAATCACTTTAACCATTAAAGGTGAAGTTGAAGGTGTTGGAGATTTAATTTCTTTTGTACTTTATACCACATTTATTGGGGCCTCTTTTGGAGGTATTGCAGAGATGTATGCTCAGATTCAAAAAGCGGTTGGTGCAACCGAACGTGTTTTTGAATTACTGGAAGAAACTCCGGAAGAAATTAACGCAAAAGCAAGAACTACTCCTATCGAAAAAATCAAAGGAAATGTTTCCTTTAAAAATGTAGCCTTCAGTTATCCTTCAAGAAAAGAAGTTGAGGTTTTAAAAGATGTAAACTTTACAGCTGAATTCGGTCAGAAAATTGCAATTGTAGGACCAAGTGGTGCCGGAAAATCGACTATCTCTTCGCTGCTTTTACGTTTTTACAACATAACTTCAGGTGAAATAATTGTAGACGGAAAAAGTATTTATGATTACGACTTAGAGGACCTACGCGGCAACATGAGTATTGTTCCTCAGGACGTTATTTTGTTTGGTGGAACAATTAGAGAAAATATCGCATACGGAAAGCCGGATGCTACCAATGAAGAAATAATAGCAGCTGCAAAACAAGCCAATGCTTTTAACTTCGTTGAAGGTTTCCCGGAAAAATTCGAAACCTTAGTAGGAGAACGTGGTGTTAAACTATCAGGCGGACAGCGTCAGCGTATTGCTATCGCCAGAGCATTACTTAAAAATCCGAGTATCTTAATTTTAGATGAGGCAACATCTTCTTTAGATAGTGAAAGCGAAAAGCTGGTTCAGGAAGCTTTAGAAGTTTTAATGGAAGGAAGAACCAGCATTATTATTGCTCACCGTCTTTCGACTATTAGAAACGCAGATAAAATTCTGGTTCTGGATAATGGAAAAATCACCGAAGAAGGCACGCATCAGGAATTAATCAATTTGGAGAATGGAACTTATAAAAACTTAAGCAACCTTCAATTTAGCAACTCTTAATCGGAATGTAAATAGTACTAACTAATTTTAATTTTAAAGTAATGCCACATATAAGAATCGTTTTAATCTTATTATTTATTGTTTTAAATACTATCACTGTGCTCGCTCAGGAAAAACCTTTTAACGTAGTTAATATTTCCAAAGACGGATCACAATACATCAAATTTGGAATGAATCTTCAGGTTTGGGGAAGATATACTGAATTAAACGAGGGCAGCAAAATTGGCACAAATGAAGTTAGTGACACTTACGATATTGTAATTAGACGTTTGCGTTTACAGGCTATGGGAATGCTGACAGAGAATATTTTCTTTCACCTGCAACTAGGTCAGAACAATATTAATTTCACTCAAAATAACGGACCTTCAAATGCACCGCTTTCGGTTATGGATGCTTTGGGAGAATATCACTTTAATGAAAAACTGCATATCGGTGGTGGATTGACAGCCTGGGGAGCGGGAACCACCCGTTATTCAGCAAACAGTTCTTCATCACACCTTACTCTGGACACACCAATGTATCAGCAGTTTACAAACATTTCATCCACATTTGGAAATAGAAATTTAAGTATTTATGCTAAAGGTTATTTAGGCAAGTTTAATTACCGTGCCGCTATTACTAATCCGTACCGAAATACAACAGATAATCTGGGAATAAATTCTTCTGTAAGCACACAAACGCCAAGAGCACAATACTCGGGAATCCTAACTTATTCGTTCTTCGACAAAGAATCACTTGAAGATGCTTATCACAAAGGAACCTATTTAGGAACAAAGAAGATCCTGAATGTTGCTTTAGGTTATATGACTCAGGCAAAGGCCATGTGGCACTTAACACCCGATACAACGATTGCTTACGACGACATGAAAATCTTAGGCCTGGATGTTTTCTACGACAGTCCGATTGATAACAAAGGCGCCGCCATAACAGCTTATGCAGCCTTTAACAATAATAATTACGGAAAAAACTACATCCAGTCTGTTAACACACCAAATCCTGCCATTGGAGACAATACTTTAGCAAATGGTTCAGGCGCCGGATTTATAGGCGTGGGAACCGGAAATATTTATTACGCACAGTTGGGATATCTTTTTGGAAAATCAGATAATGAAGCCAGAAAAGGCCGTTTCCAGCCTTACGCTGCCACACAAATCGCTGATTTAGAAGCCTTGAACACTCCTATGACCATGTACGAATTAGGCGTAAACTATTACACAACAGGTACTTTGGGTCCAAAATTCAGCTTAAACTATCAAAACAGAGCCGTTTTCGACAAGACTCTTCTTGGCGCTTACAAACAAAGTGATCGATTAGGAATGGTTGTTTTACAATGCCAGGTTTCGTTTTAAGGGAATTAAAATCCAATAAATAAATTCCAAATTCCGATACAAAAAATCCCAAATCCCAATCGTAAAAATTGGAATCTGGGATTTTTTAATTTTTTGGAATTAACTTTAATTTATTTTCCTTTTCTTCTCTTACGTTCCGCTTTAATCATAGACAATTCACGGCTTGTTTGCCCGGCAACCGAAGTATTCTCTTCTGCACGACGAATTAGGTAAGGCATCACATCTTTTACAGGTCCAAATGGTAAATACTTCGCAACATTATAACCGTTCTCGGCTAAATTATAACTAATATTATCACTCATTCCATACAATTGCCCAAACCAGATTTTAGTATCGTTTTTGGCAATTCCTTTCTCCTGCATCATTTCCATCAATTTATAAGAGCTCAATTCATTGTGAGTTCCTGCAAAAATCGACATAATATCAAGGTGCTCTGCCATATAATAAACAGCAGCATCATAATTAATATCTGTAGCTTCTTTAGAGACACAAATTGGCGAAACATAATTTTTCTCTTCCGCACGTTTGTTTTCTTTCTCCATATAAGCACCACGAACCAACTTCATTCCAATAAAGAAACCTTCATTTTTAGCTACTTCATGCAAATTTTTCAAATAATCCAAACGATCCCAACGATACATTTGTAAAGTATTAAAAACAATCGCCTTCTCCTTATTGTACTTGCGCATCATATCGGTAACCAAATCATCGGCTGCATCCTGCATCCAGCTTTCTTCACCGTCAATTAGTAAAGCAACGTCTTTTCTGTGAGCTTCACTACAAACATGGTCAAAACGAGCTACTACTCTATCCCACTCTGCCTGTTCAGCCGGAGTCAATGTTTGTTTTTCTCCTAATTTTTCATACAATTCAAAACGTCCAAAACCTGTAGGCTTAAACACAGCAAACGGAATAGCCAAACGTTCTTTAGCAAATTCAATAGTTTTTAACGTCATTTCTAAAGCAGCATCGAACTGCTCCTCCTCTTCTTTTCCTTCAACTGAATAATCCAACACTGATGAAACACCTTTAGTAAACATCTTGTCTACCACTGTAATACAATCGTCTTCGTTTACACCACCACAAAAATGGTCAAAAACAGTTGCACGAATCAATCCTTCTACCGGAAGATTTGCTTTAATAGCAAAATTGGTAACAGCGGTTCCTATCCTCACTAAGGGCTGGCTGTCGATCATTTTAAAAAGAAAATAAGCTCTATCAAGTTCCGTATCACTTTTTAGTGAAAATGCAACCTGAGTGTTATCAAATATTTTTTCCATTAAGGTCAGTTTTTTATGCAAATATAGATAGAGTTTTGAATATTCTTCACTAATCACTACCCAATTTTTCAATATCAACAACAACATTGTTACAATTCTATAAATTATAATGTAAGAGTTTCCTTCATCGTGCTTTTTTTGAAAGAAAATTCAAAAGAAACACCTTGTACCTTATATAGAATGATTCGTTTTAAAACAAATTAGAACAGAACTTTGAATATTATTTAGTGAAAAATGCCTTATTTTGCGGTTTCAATTAACGACAGATCTATGCAATCCATTCAAGCCAATAATTATCTCGTGCATTTTAACCAAACTGCATACGAAGCTTTAAATAACCACTTAAAAGAAAATAAATATTCTAACTTGTTTATTATAGTTGATAATCAAACCAATGAGTATTGTCTACCAAAGTTCCTTCCTTTACTTGAAACAGACCTGACAATAGAAATTATTGAATTTGAAGCAGGAGAAATTAATAAAAATATCGAAACCTGTATCGAAGTATGGAAAGTACTTACAGAGCTTGGTGCCGATAGAAAATCACTTGTTATTAATCTTGGTGGCGGTGTTGTAACCGACTTGGGAGGTTTTGTAGCTTCTACTTTTAAGCGCGGAGTTGATTTTATCAATATTCCAACGACCTTGTTATCTATGGTTGATGCTTCTGTTGGAGGAAAAACCGGAGTAGATTTAGGAAATTTAAAAAACCAAATTGGCGTAATTAACGTACCTCAAATGGTATTAATTGACACACAATATCTTGAAACATTACCGCAAAGCGAAATGCGTTCCGGTCTGGCCGAAATGCTGAAACACGGTTTGATCTACGATTCTGCCTACTGGAAACAGTTTTTAGATTTAAATGCAATTGATTATGCCGATTTTGACGAGTTGATTTACCGTTCTGTCGAAATTAAAAATGACATTGTAATTCAGGATCCAACTGAAAAGAATATTCGTAAAGCATTGAACTTTGGACACACCTTAGGGCATGCCATAGAAAGTTACTTTTTAGAAAGCCAAAGCAAAACGACACTATTACACGGTGAAGCCATTGCCATTGGAATGATCCTGGAAAGCTATATTTCATTACAAAAAGACTTAATTACAACAACAGAATATGCCGAAATTAAAACCGTTCTTAAAAGTATTTACGACGACGTAAAGATTGAAGAAAATGATATTGATCCGATCCTTGAATTGCTTATTCACGACAAAAAAAATGAATACGGTTTAATTCAATTTGCATTAATCGAAGGAATCGGAAAAATAAAAATTAACCAATCGGTTGAAAATAAATTGATTCTAGACGCGTTTCAGGATTATAAATCTTAAACTTTTTTTAATAAAAAAGCTTTGCTTTAGGTATATATTATTTTTTACATTTGCCACGATGAAAACAAACAGTAAACAAAGACATTTTAACTCTTATAGAAACCGCCTCAATAGTTCCTTATTAAGGATGTTGAATCGTTTTTATAATAGTAAAAGTCCGTTTTGTTTTGATGTTTTTTTGTGCTCAAAAGCAGAACACGAAAAACTGCAAATTGTATTTGCTAATATTAGGGTTTGAATTTTAGATTGAACATTTGTCATCTATAATTAAAAATCACACTCTTAATATTAAAAAATAAATGAATACAAAATATTCTGATCTAATCAATCAAACTTATTACTTTCCACAAGCGGAATTCAAATTAAACAAAGATAACCTTCAATTTCACAACATCGATTTGATGAAATTGGTAGAACAATATGGTACGCCATTAAAGTTTACGTATTTACCGCAGATTTCAGAGAACATCAATAAGGCAAAAGCCTGGTTCAGAAAATCAATGGAAAAGAATAAGTATGATGCAAAGTACTACTATTGTTATTGCACAAAAAGCTCTCATTTTGAATACATTATGAATGAAGCTTTCAAAAACAATATTCATATCGAAACATCATCAGCTTTTGATGTTAATATTGTAGAGAATTTACTTGAAAATGGTAAAATCAACAAAAGTACTTATGTAATCTGCAACGGTTTCAAAAGAGACGAATACATTACCAATATTGCAAGATTAATCAACAGCGGACATAAAAATACAATCCCGATTATTGACAACTATGAAGAATTAGACTTACTTCAGTCGGAAATAAAAGGAAAATTCAAAATCGGAATTCGTATTGCAGCAGAAGAGGAACCTAAATTTGAGTTCTATACTTCAAGATTGGGAATTGGATATAAAAACATTGTTTCGTTCTATAAAAAACAAATTCAGGAAAATGATAAACTGGAGCTTAAAATGCTTCACTTTTTTATCAATACCGGAATAAACGATACTTCCTATTACTGGAATGAGTTGGTAAAATGTATCAAAGTATACATTGCACTTAAAAAGGAATGCCCTACCCTTGACGGATTAAACATTGGAGGTGGCTTCCCGATTAAAAACTCTCTTGCCTTTGAATATGACTATCAGTACATGATTGATGAAATTATCAATCAGATTAAAATTGCATGTGATGAAGCCGAAGTAGATGTACCTAATATCTTTACAGAATTTGGATCTTTTACAGTAGGCGAAAGCGGTGGCGCTATCTATCAGATTTTGTATCAAAAACAACAAAATGACAGAGAAAAATGGAATATGATTGATTCGTCATTCATTACCACTTTGCCGGATACTTGGGCAATAAACAAACGTTTTATCATGCTGGCGGTAAATCGCTGGAACGATACTTACGAGCGGGTTTTATTAGGCGGCTTGACTTGTGATAGTGACGATTATTACAACTCAGAGCAAAATATGAACGCTATTTATTTACCTAAATACAACAAAGAAAAGCCATTATATATCGGTTTCTTTAATACTGGTGCGTATCAGGAAACCATTGGAGGATATGGCGGTTTACATCACTGTTTGATTCCACAACCTAAACATATCTTAATAGATCGTGACGAAAACGGCATTTTAGCCACAGAAGTTTTCTCAGAACAGCAAACTTCTGACGATGTGTTAAAGATTTTAGGATATACTAAAAAAGTATAAAAAAAAACCTGCCAAATAAAAGTTAATAAATATAAAATTATTAATTTGCAGTATCACTAAAAGGTTAAACTTTTAATTCAAAAAAAATAAAAAAACAAGAACAAATGAAAGGACCAATCAGTCAGTTTATTGAAAAACATTATTTACACTTCAACTCTGCCTCTTTAGTAGATGCTGCAAAAGCATACGAACAACAATTGGCAAACGGAGCTAAAATGATGGTAAGTATGGCTGGCGCTATGAGTACAGCAGAAATTGGTAAAATTTTTGCCGAAATTATTAGACAAGATAAAGTACAAATTATTTCTTGTACTGGAGCCAATCTAGAAGAAGACATCATGAATTTAGTAGCACACTCTCACTACGAAAGAGTGCCAAACTACCGTGATTTAACACCTGAAGACGAATGGGCTTTATTAGAAAGAGGATTAAACCGTGTTACTGACACTTGTATCCCTGAACATGAAGCATTCCGTCGTTTACAAAAACACATTTACAAAATCTGGAAAGATGCTGATGATAAAGGAGAACGTTATTTCCCTCATGAATTCATGTACAAAATGTTGTTATCAGGCGTTTTAGAAGAATATTACGAAATTGATTTAAAAGACAGCTGGATGTATGCGTCTGCCGAGAAAAATTTACCTATCATTGTCCCGGGTTGGGAAGACAGTACAATGGGAAATATCTTTGCTTCATATGTAATCAAAGGCGAATTAAAAGCCTCTACTATGAAATCAGGAATTGAGTACATGACTTTCCTTGCAGACTGGTATCCAAAAAATAGCACTAACGGAATTGGATTCTTCCAAATTGGTGGTGGTATTGCAGGAGATTTTCCTATTTGTGTGGTACCAATGTTGTACCAGGATATGGAAATGCACGATGTTCCTTTCTGGAGCTATTTCTGCCAAATTTCAGATTCGACAACTAGTTACGGTTCATATTCCGGAGCAGTTCCAAACGAAAAAATCACTTGGGGTAAATTAGACATTAAAACCCCTAAATTTATTATTGAGTCGGATGCTACAATTGTTGCTCCATTAATTTTTGCTTATTTATTAGATTTATAGGATATTTATGAAAAGAGTTATAGTAGACTACGCTAAACTTACCAACGAAATTTTAAACCTTTTGGTAGAGAAATTTCCTGATGGTTATGATGATTCGGATGTAATCCGTTTTAGAAATGCTAAAAACGAATTAGTCGAAGCCGTTGAAGTCCGTACTGAAGACACTATTTATTTGGTAAAAATTAGTACTAAACTTGCAGACCGAATCGAAAATTATGATGAAGATGATGATATCGACGTAGACGTGGATACAATCGAACCTGTTAAAGGCCTTGATCTTGATGACGATATAGACGATGACGACGATGACGACAATCAGGACAAACCAGATGTTGACGGTGGAGATGACGAAGACGATGACGAAGACAAAGAAGATATTGCTGATGACGAAGACGATGAAGACGAAGATTAAGCAATCTTTTTCAAAATAAATAAAAGGAACTCTATTCGGGTTCCTTTTTTTTATTATTCACGATCACAGTATAAAAAAAATAAGAAAAATACTATATATTTGTTTTTATTCTTTCTCTATAATAGCTAACTAACGCCATGACCTCAGAAATACTACACGCCAAACTAAAGGAAAATTTTGGATTTGAAAAATTCAGACCCAATCAGGAAACCATCATTAATACCATACTTTCCGGTCAGGACACTTTAGCTATTATGCCTACCGGTGGAGGAAAGTCAATCTGTTTTCAATTACCGGCTTTAGTCTTACCCGGAATCACAATTGTAATTTCTCCTTTGATTGCCTTAATGAAAGACCAGGTAGACAGCTTAAAAACAAATGGTATTAATGCTTGCTACATCAACAGCAGTCAAACCAGTCAGGAACAGCAATTTTATATCGACAATTTAAAATCAAATACTTTCAAATTAGTCTACATTGCTCCGGAAAGCTTATCATATCTGGATGTTGTTTTCAACGAACTGACCATCAGCTTAATTGCAATTGACGAAGCGCATTGTATTTCTTCCTGGGGCCATGACTTTCGTCCGGCTTATACCAATTTAGGATATTTAAAGAGTCGCTTCCCTTCTACTCCGGTTCTGGCTTTAACTGCTACTGCCGACAAAGCAACCCGAACTGATATCACCAAGCAACTAAAACTAAGAAACCCAAAAACATTCGTAGCTTCATTTGACCGAAAAAATCTAAGCCTAGAAGTGCGCCCGGCACTTGACAGAGTAAAACAAATCATTGATTTCATTGAGAAGAAACCCAATGAATCCGGAATTGTTTATTGCTTAAGCCGGAAGACCACAGAAGAACTGGCTGACAAATTAAAGAAAAACGGAATTACTGCCAAAGCATACCATGCCGGACTCGATAATAAAATCAGAGCAAAAACTCAGGATGAATTTATCAATGACGACTGCCAGGTAGTTTGCGCTACCATTGCCTTTGGTATGGGAATTGACAAATCCAATGTCCGTTGGGTCATTCATTATAATTTACCCAAGAACATCGAAGGTTATTATCAGGAAATTGGTCGTGCCGGCCGAGATGGATTACCAGCCGAAACTGTTTTGTTTGAAAGTTATGCCGATGTAATTCAACTTCAAAAATTTGCCTCCGAAGGATTAAACTCCGATGTACAACTAGCCAAATTAGAAAGAATGAAACAGTACGCCGATGCCTTAAGCTGTCGTCGAAAAATTCTGCTTTCGTATTTTGGCGAACTCGTAAAAGAAAATTGCGGCAACTGCGACATCTGCAAAAATCCTCCCACTTTTTTTGACGGTACCATTTTAGCACAAAAAGCATTATCGGCAATTGCCCGTTTGCAGCAATCTGAGCCATTAGCCGTAATTGTCGATTTTTTAAGAGGCTCGAGAAACGCATATATCTATGAAAAAAATTATCAAAGCTTAAAAACGTACGGAATCGGATCTGACATTTCGTGGTACGATTGGAATCAATACTTAATTCAGTTGATTAATCTAGGGTATCTTGAAATTGCCTTTCATCAGCACAATAAAATTTTACTAACCTCTTTTGCGAAAAAAGTTTTATTTGAAGAAGAAAAAGTAAAACTGAATACAGTGGTTAAAAAAGCAATCGATAAAAACGAAATCAAAGAGACCAAAACAAAAACAGCCAAAAATTCTCTTTTTGAAATTCTTCGAAAATTGCGCTACGAAATTGCCCAGGAAGAAGAAGTACCGGCTTACGTTATTTTCAGTGATGCCGCTTTGAGACAAATGGAAACATTACGACCAATGAGCGATGAAGAATTTCTCGCCGTCGATGGTGTCGGAAATGCTAAACTTGAAAAATACGGTTCAGAATTTATAAACGCTATTATAGAATTTCAGAAAGCAAAAAAAACAAATACAAAAGTCAAAAAAGAAAGCAATACGTATAAGACTACTTTAGAACTTTTTAGAAATGGCGAAACTGTAACCGAAATTGCAGGAAAAAGAAATTTAGGATATACCACAATTATATCGCACTTAGCCAAACTATATCTAGATGGCGAGGAGATCGATTTGAGTTCATTTGTAACAAATGATGAAGTCAAACAATTACACAAAGCTCAAATTGAATTGGAATACCCTTCTGCCTTAAAACCTTATTTTGATCATTTTGAAGAAAAAATGTCTTATGATAAAATTCGTTTGGGGCTTGCTATTGTTGAAAAAAATAAATAATACTCTCATTTTATGTCATTTCTGACACAAACAAAACAAAAATTCGTGAATTCGTAGCGATAAAAATTTATTTTCCGAACCCTCCATCACGAAGAGAAAAAAAAACTTAACTAAAAAACAAAAAAAATCCTGTGAAATTCAATTCCACAGGATTTTTGTTATGCTAAAAAAATACTACAAATATCTTTCTTCAAAAATTTTCTGATGGTGTTTTTGATGACCAATAATAACAAACCCCAAAGCACGAACAGAAATTTGAATATTTGAAGCTGTGCCGATTCTTTTAAGTTGATCTTCAGATAAACTCTTAAAAAAGAACAAATTGGAATGTCTCAATGCAGACAATTCCGTCAACAAACTCTGAATACTTCTGCTATTTGAATCAGTACTGTTGGCATAATCATCTTCCTCAAAACTCGGTAAAGGGGTCAAATCATTTCTTGAAAATCGCAAAGCACGATAAGCAAAAATTCGTTCACAATCCATAATATGCTGAATAATGTCTTTTATTGTCCATTTTCCTTCTGCGTAGCGATAATCAAATTTATCCATTGGAATATTTTGCACAAATTTTATAAACTCGTGCAAAGAAATTTCCAATTCTTCAAATAAATTTACATTTCCGGCTGCTTTAATATAATTGGCATATCCGCCTGAGTACTCGTTTTCTGTTAATAGGGCTCCGTTCATTTTTATATAATTTTTAAGCTGAGTTTCTACTGGCATTAGTATTTCCAAAAAGAGATCTTGTTACAATTTTTTCATATACTTTAATCAGCTCTTCATCTACAATACTTTCTTTATTCAGTTCATTAATTCTTAGCAAAGCATATTGTTGTATTGTCAACAATGGCAATACAATACGCTCTCTTATCTGAATTGATGCTATACCATCAGGATAATTTTCCATCAGTGTTTTATGTCCTGCAATTTTTAACAAAAGACGTTTGGTTTCTGAAAATTCATCGTAAATAATCTGCCAGAATTCTCCAAATTCAGGGTCATTTTTCATATAAGCCGTCAAAGGTAAAAAGGATTTCGCCAATGACATCATACTATTTTCCAATAGGGTTTTGAAAAATAATGAATCGTGATAGAGGTCATGAACTTTATCCCATTGTCCGCTTTCTTCAAAATATTTTAAAGCTGATCCCACTCCAAAGAACCCTGGTACATTTTGCTTCAACTGACTCCAGGAACCCACAAAAGGAATTGCTCTTAAGTCGGCAAAATCTAATGATTCCGATTTACTTCTTTTAGATGGGCGGCTTCCAATATTGGTTTTTGAGTAATATTTTAACGTACTCATTTTCTCCAAATACGGAATAAACTTAGGATGATTTTTAAAACTCAGGTATTTTTCATATCCCAGATCTGCCAATTGTGTTAGAATTTTAGTCTCCTCTACACTCAGCTCATTTTTCTCTTTGCTAAAAACCTGATTGGTAACCCCAGCACTCAGCAAATTCTCAATGTTATAACGACAGGAATCTAAAGTTCCAAAATTAGAACTGATCGTTTGTCCCTGAACTGTAATCTGAATTTCGTTATTCTCAATTTTCGGACCTAAAGACGCATAAAACTTATGTGTTTTTCCACCACCACGAGCAGGAGGCCCGCCGCGGCCATCAAAGAAAATCACTTGTATACCATATTGTCTTGAAATTTCCGTCAGTGAAATTTTTGCCTGATAAATACTCCAGTTCGCCATTAAATAACCACCATCCTTGGTTCCATCAGAGAAACCTAACATAATGGTTTGCTTATTCCCTCTGGCCTCAAGGTGTTTAGAATACTCCGGATTATTGTACAGCTGCTCCATAATTTGATGTGCATTCTGCAAATCATCAACCGATTCAAAAAGCGGAATAATATCAACCGTCGGGTTTTCCCAATTGTTCAAACGGATCATTGCGAAAGTTTCCATAACATTCAGCGCGCTTTCGTTATTACTAATAATATAACGATTCGCACCAAACTCACCATTTCCTTGCTGAATTGTCTTAATAGCCTGAACAGATTCTAAAGTAGATCTTGTAATTTCATCTTCAAAGTCAGCAGGATTCAAATCTCCTTTTACCTTTGATAAAACTCCTAATTTCTCTTCTTCAGATAAATCAAAGTAATTTTGCGGAAATATCTCTGAGCCTGAATTCAAATAATAATTTACAACATCCTTAAATACTGCATTGTGAATTTTACTATTCTGACGAATATCTAAAGTTGCAAAGTGAAAACCAAACAAGTTAATTTTTACTAAAAAAGCTTCTAGTTCATCTAAATAAAGAGACTGGTGTTTCTCAATAATAATAGTTCTGATTTTATTTAATTGCGTCAATAACTCTTCTAAAGTAATGTAAATTTCCCCTTTAGAATAAAACACAGAACGATAAAGTTTATGTTCAAGTTCAGACACTAAAGTATCTACACCTGAGAATGTTAACTTACGTTTCAAATTCCTCATCTCAACATAGTAACACTTCAAAATTGATGTACGTAAACGCTCTGCTACTTTTAAAGTAATCTCGGTAGTAACAAAGGGATTTCCGTCACGATCCCCTCCTGGCCAGAAACCCAACTTGATCAATTGATTCTGAATCGCATTTCCCTGAAGGATATTTTTTTGCAGATAATGTACAATTTCACCGGAAGTTGCGTAGAAAACATTTTCCAAATACCAGATCAAACTCACAGCTTCATCATAAGGATTTGGCTTTTCGTTCTGAATAAAAGGAGTTTTTCCTAACTGCGCTAACAATTGCTTGATTTTCAACAAATCGTTTAAACGAATAGCCTCTGTTAAATCATTAATAATTCCTAAAACCGGTCCCGGATAAAACTGTGTTGGATGCGCTGTTAAAACCGTTCTGACATTAAAGCTTTCCAAAAACTCAATCAACTCATCATTCTTTTCCTTTGCATCTGATTTTTCTTTAATATCCCGTAATGAACCACGTCCTTCCATATTATTAACCTCCGGAAAAGCAGCATCCTCGATAGCATCAAACAATACAATCTGACGCTCAATATACTGAATAAATCGAAACATAAGATCGATTTTATCTTTTTCAGAAGCATCATTCAGGTATCTATTAGAGAAAAAATTAACAATTTCCTTAGGCGTTTCCTGTTTCTTAAATCCCGTTTCACAAGTCTCTGTAAATAAAGGAAGTAAAACACCTGTATTATCAATCGAATCAAAGGGTAATGTTATAAAAACACTATTATAAATGTGGTATTTTGAAAGAACATCTTGATTAAAACGTTCAATTTTTGGTAACGTGTACATAATCTATTTATAGTTGGTTGGTTAATTGGTCATAAAAAAACCCCAAGAATAAACTTGAGGTTATATTTTAATATAGCATTCAAGAAAATATTACATATTTTTAAAAATAGTATGCATCAAACGCTTCTTATCGTTTATACTTTCTTCTAATGAAATCATTGTTTCAGTTCTGTAAACACCTTCGATATCATCGATCATGAAAATTACTTCTTTTGCATGTTTAGTATCTTTTGCTCTGATTTTGCAAAAAATATTGAATTTTCCTGTCGTTACAGAAGCTACTGTTACGAACGGAATTTGATTGATTCGCTCTAATACAAATTTTGTTTGAGACGTATTGTTAAGGAAGACACCTACATAAGCAATAAATGAATACCCTAACTTATCGTAATCTAAGGCCAATGAAGATCCCATTATTATCCCTGCGTCCTCCATCTTTTTTACTCTAACATGCACTGTACCAGCAGATATCAATAGTTTTTTAGCAATGTCAGTAAACGGAACTCTCGTATTGTCTATTAACATATCTAAAATCTGGTGATCTACTTCATCTAAACGAAATTTACTCATAATTCTTTAATTAATATTACTAATTGCTATTACAAAGTATAAAAATATATATAAAAAACAACAAATTCACATAAAAATTAACTTTTTATCAATCCGTTAACAAATTTAACATTTTTATCTAAATAAAAATCTACTTTTTGATTCAATTTCGGAAAAGTACCAAAGTCATCAGAATAACTTGCGCCTTTTGCATCGTATTCGTAATGTCCAAAATAATTTTCCAAATCACCTACTTCAACTATATAGGCATTAAAATGAATCTTATTTTCAATCAATTCTTCTTTGTATTGTGCGACAAAATTCGTAATAATTTCGATACCATCATAATTTATTTTGATATTTTTCCACATAAAATCATAAAAAACCACTTTATTTTGTGAAATATTCAAATAATCATTAATTCTGTTATCAACTAAATCGTTTTCGCTAATCAACTCAAAACTCGAAACAAGCGAGAAGAATAAAAACTTTCGAGTAATTTCGCGTTCGTAATCATTAGGATAATGACCTGCCTCAAATAAAATAGTAGGAACTTCTAATGACTGAAATGTATCTCCTATACAGTTGATATTAAACGAGTCATCAAAACGCCCCACCTGCCCTGGAATGTATTTTTGCAAAACATCATTGATTCCGGCAATGACATTAATTGCCTTTAACCTATTTTCATTCACTTCTCTTTCCTCATTATATGAAGGTGCCAAAAAGGAAAGTGTAGCCGGTTTTCCGGTTGAGCCTGCTCCAAAAATGGTGCGCTGATCGTGAAGATTAAAACAAAAATGCGGTTTAAAAGCTTCAAATACCGTTCTTAAAACGTTACTTTCCGGTTGAGTTAAATTTTGAGAATCACGATTTAAATCTACTTTATTAGCATTCTCACGCGTATAAAGCCTTGCTCCGTCAGGATTCAATATCGGAATAGTATAAAAGGTAAATGTTTTGAGCATCTTCTGTGCAAATTCAGAACCACTATTTAATACATTTATAAAATCAAAAAGCGCTTTTGTAGTCGTGCTTTCATTCCCATGCATTTGAGACCATAGATAAATACGTGTTGCTCCGGTTCCGATTTGATAACTATAGATCGGTTCTCCTAAGACCGATTGACCAATAATTGTTACCTGATTATCTGTGTTTAATTTATCTAATAAAGGCTGAATATGATCCAAAGTCAGATAACGCCCTTCTATTGTTTGCTCTTTGTGCTGGTTAAATAATTCTTCTAAATTCATCGTGTTTTGATTAATTCACAAAAGTAAACATCTTTATTTTTACAATTGTAAACGTTTTGTAAACAATTGAATTTAGAATTGTAAACAGTTTTTCATAGAAATATGAACACCTTTAAACTTAATTGATCAATATTTGTTATCACTCGAAATACACAAACACAAATTAATTTATTTCAGCAAGTTAAGACAATTTACTTAAAGTACTAAATACAAATTTTTAAATTAAAATTTACGATTTACAACTGTAATTTTTTTTACAGAATACTTTTGATTACATTTGTAAACAGCGAATTTCTAAACAGTAATTTACAATGGTAAACATCGATGATTTTGTAAAACGACTTGAAATTATATTGGATTATTATGCTTTAAACGCTTCTTCTTTTGCAGATAGAATTGGGGTTCAACGCTCCAGTATGTCTCACCTGCTTTCCGGCAGAAACAAACCCAGTTTGGATTTTATACTAAAAATTCTGGAGGTTTTTCCCGATATTGATTTGTACTGGATTTTAAATGGTAAAGGAAGTTTTCCAAAAACAGAAGACACTACTGATCCGAAAAAAAACGAATCGCTCTCTGAATTTTCAAAACCCGTTACTCCTATTTCATCAGATGAAAATTTTATTTCAGGAAGTTCTGTACCACAAAATGAAAGTTCCAAAAATACATCTTCTACAGAAATTAAAAATAAAAGTTTAAATCCTGTAGAAAATGAAATTGAAAAAATAGTAGTTTTTTATAAAAATGGAACCTTTAAGACTTACGTTCCTTAAATTTGAAATTTTCGCGTATTTGAAAATTATTAAAATTATTTTTCATTTAAGCGATTCCTGGACAACCGGGCCAAAAGCAAAAAACTACAACTGAAATCCGTTTTCCGGAATTTTCCCCAAGACTCCATCATAGTGTTTCTTTAAAACATTCAAATCGGCCTCATAGTTTCCAGTTGGAGAGAATGGTTTCCCTAAATTGACTTCTTTTTTACCCCAGTCAAAAGCTACCGGCACAATTGGCACATTTGCTTTAAGAGCGATGTAATAAAAACCGCTTTTTAATTCTTTTACTCCTTTGCGAGTTCCTTCAGCTGCTACCGCTAACCGAAAAACCTCTTTTCTTTCAAAAATTGCTGCGATCGACTCAACTTTATTCAATCCTCCAGTTCGGTCTATAGGTTCTCCTCCCACACTTCTGAAATAATATCCAAAAGGAAAATGAAATAATTCTTTCTTTCCTACCCAGTTCATTTCTAAACCGGAAATTCCGCGTGTAAAAATTCCCAAATAAAAATCATGATTGCTTGTATGAGGCATAACCATCATCACGCATTTTTTTACTTCAGCATTTTCAATTCCCACAATTTTCCAGCCCATTAGCTTAAAAAAGATGAATTTGTACAATCGCTTTTTCATTAATTTATTTTTTACTGCAAAATAAAAGATTTAAAGTGGTATTTTTGAGTAAAAGCATTTAAAATGATCCAAAAATTGTTCAGTTATATTGTTCCTATAAAAATATTCAAAAAAAAATCACAAAGAAGCAAAATCATTGAAGTTACCTGGGCTAACGGAGAGTTGGTCCTTGATTCCGAAAACACCAATTACTCCTACGGAAGTTTGCAGCGTATATTAAGATACGGACTTCGAAATATTGGCTATGATGCCATTCTTAAAATGGATCACATATTACTACTAGGCGTTGCCGGCGGAAGCGTTATTAAAACACTGGTAGATGAAATTCAGTACCAAGGCAAAATTACCGGTGTAGAAATTGACCCGGACATCATTAAAATCGCAAACGAATATTTTAATCTTGACCAGATCAAACAACTGGAAGTTATAATTGATGACGCTTTTGAATTTGTTTTAAAAACAAAAAATAAATATAATCTAATTATTATTGATATTTTTGAAGACATTAAAATGCCCAATTTTCTTTTCGAAAGCTTTTTTAGTGAACGCATTTGTTCACTGTTACAAAGTCACGGATTTGTTTTGTTTAATACCATGATTTTAGACGAGGCGCACAATGTTCGAAATCGAAAATACATTTCTGAAATTAACCCCAAACTGTTTACTTCAAAAATGCTCCCACGAGTAGAAGTCCACAACGAATTAATAATTATCGAAAAAGTAGTTTAAACTTATGAAACCTCTTGCCTCTATTTTAAAAGCCTTACCTCCTACTAAAGTAATTGATTCCACCATTGACATTTCAAAATACATTCCTTTAGATTTGTCTGTAACCAATCAGGAACTTGCCGAGTTCAAACCTACCAACACCAAAGAATTTGAAGATTTTATTGCAACTTACTTGGAGAAAAATGATGCCGAAGTAGCTTATGGTGGCTATATCGAGGGACGAACAATCTACCAACGCAGTACAATTTTTAAAAATAGCAATATCCCGGAACGCAACATCCATATTGGACTGGATTTATGGACCAAAGTAAATACAGCGGTACTTGCACCACTTGACGGAAAAGTACACAGCTTTAAAAACAATATAGGTCTGGGCGATTATGGTCCAACCATAATTTTAGAGCATCGGATAGAAAATGAAAAATTTTATACTTTATACGGACATTTATCGTTAGAAAGTATAGAAAACCTTAGTGTTGGGGCTTTTTTTCATAAAGGTCAAAAAATTGGATCTTTAGGAAATTCCTCTGTTAATGGAGATTACGCTCCACATGTACACTTTCAGATTATACGAAACATCGAAACGTATTCCGGCGATTACCCTGGCGTCTGCAATACAAACGACCTGAATTTTTACATCGAAAACTGTCCAGACCCCAACTTATTATTAAAAATTACTTAAATAGTTATGAAGAAAGCAGGATTGATTATATGTTTGTTATTATTAATTGGATGTAAATCGAAAACGATCAATAGAGATACTGAAGATTTAAAAATTAAAAAAGTCACTGCTGCCGAAATAAATTCCAATCAGCAGAGAAAAGCGTATGAGTTAGGAAAAAGGGTCTTAGAAACCTGTAATTCCTCAAAATTCAAACCTTTTAATGAAACGGAAGTTACCAAGTCGGTTATGGAAAATACGACCGAAGAGCGTTTAACCAAAACCTGTCAAAGATTTAGACAGTACTACGGAAATTTCATCGATTTAAAACTTGATGGTGTTTACAAAACCAAACACGAGGTTATTTATCGATACCATGCGCAGTATACCAAAAAAGTGGCCAACAAAGAATTGCGCGTTTTTGTAAACGAAGACAATTTGATTTCAGCCATAAAGTCAATGGATTGGGACGAAAAATTTGATTCAAAAATAACAGAACAATAAAGTAAAACCTATGAATTTAAAACTTCCTCTTTTAATATTACTGTTAATTTCCGGTTTCGTAAGCGCACAGCAAACCATAATTGTAAAGGGTTCGAAACCATTTCCTGCAACAACTGCCTATACTTTTATTTGTGAAAAGTATGTTTTTACAGGAGAAACAGAGGTTCAAATTGCCAAAACAGATAAAGGAGGGATTTTAAAACTAAGCATAGGAATTTCTAACGACAAAACCCAAATCTCAGGAGGCGTATATGTTGATTTAGTAAACGGAGACGTAATTGCCTGTGTGGATAAAAATATCAAAGAAAGCCTTGACGGAAAAACTACATCTTATTACTATTTCACTCCTGCTGAAATGAATAAGCTAAAAAAAACAGATATTAAAGCCATCCGATTTATTATCAAAGGCAACACCACAGCATTTGGAGATCAAACCGGATATTTTACGGCTCTGAACAGAATGGCGTACTTCTCAACAGCATTTGATAAATCTAAAAAGACATTTGACACTGCAGCAGCAATTAGTACTTTATAAGTATTTATTTTAACCTAATAAATCTTATTTTTACAATCTAAACATTATTCTCCATGAATCCGAATGAAGTCTTAATTACAAAATTCTATACCGCTTTTGCCAATGCCGATGCTAAAACAATGAGCGAATGTTACCATCCTAAGATTCATTTTATTGATCCTGCCTTTGGTTTACTAAAAGAAGATCAGGTTTCTAAAATGTGGGAAATGCTGATTTTAAAAAGTAAAGGCAACATCAAAATTGAATTTTCAGCAATTAAAGCAGATGATTTTTCAGGTACTGCAAAATGGATTGCAACTTATAATTTCAGTAAAACCAATAGAAAAGTGATCAATAGGATTTCTGCTGAATTTGCTTTTCAGGACGGACTAATCATCAAACACACAGACAGTTTTGATGTATGGAAATGGTCGAAACAGGCTTTTGGTTTTACAGGATATTTAATGGGATGGACGGGATTTTTTCAAAGCAAAATTCAGGAACAGGCGCTGTTATCCCTAAAAAAGTTTCAAGAATCCAGATAATTTTCTTAAATTGAAAATTCAAATATGCACATTAACTAAAATATTCTTTTAGTTCCTATTCAACTATCCGCTTCTTTTGCTTGTCTGTTACTTTCTTTTGGTTAATCGTGTTGTAAATCTTGAATCTCTATGAAAGAAATTGTACACAAAAAATTAAATCAATTACAGGCAACAGCAATTTGCGGAAATGACATTAGTTCCTCCTGTTTATATGTTTCAGCTCTTACCATTTTATATGCCGGACAGTATGCCTGGATTTCTCTTTTAATTGTTGCAGTCGTTTTATTCTTATTCCGAAAAATTTACGGAGAAGTTGTAGGCGCAATTCCACTAAACGGAGGGGCATACAACGTTCTGCTCAATACTTCTACCAAACGTTTGGCCTCTTTGGCTGCTACCTTAACTGTTTTGTCTTATATGGCAACAGCCGTGATTTCGGCTTCAGAAGGCATGCACTATTTGCACGGGATTTTTGAAAGTCTAAATGTAACGCTTGCAACCATCGTTGTCTTAATTCTTTTTACAGGGCTCGCCATATTAGGAATTGGAGAATCAGCTTTTGTAGCCGTAATTATCTTTATCACCCATTTAGCCACTTTAAGCCTACTTGTACTGGCTTCGCTTTGGTTTATCCTGAATAACGGTTTAGAAACTTTTCACATCAACTGGCAGACTCCCATCGCTTATGGAAACATTAAAACTGCTTTGTTTTTGGGTTTCTCAGCTGCTATGCTTGGGATCTCGGGTTTTGAGAGTTCCGCCAACTTTGTAGAAGAACAGCAAGCGGGAGTTTTCCCGAAGACGTTACGTAATATGTGGGCCATTGTTAGTTTTTTCAATCCGGTAATCGCCATTTTATTAATTAGCATTATACCGTTGACCGAAGTTGGTGCAAATAAAGAATCACTATTGGCCCATTTGGGACAAACCACAGGAGGGTCATGGCTCGCATGGCTTATTTCTATTGACGCCGTTTTAGTTTTATGCGGAGCAGTATTAACTTCCTTCGTGGGAGTTTCAGGTTTGTTAAACCGAATGACCTTAGACCGAATTCTACCCAACTATTTTCTGAAACAAAACAAGCGAGGATCTCACTACCGCATCGTGATTAGCTTCTTGGTGCTGTGCATTTCGGTACTTTTTGCTACAAATGGACATCTAGAGTCTTTAGCAGGAGTTTATACGTTCTCTTTTCTGGCGGTAATGGCCTTATTTGGAATTGGGAATTTACTACTCAAATTCAAACGTCGAAAACTACCCCGACCAGAACGCGCACGAGGCATCTCAGTAGTCGTTGCTGTTTCTTTTATCATTGCAGCTTTCATCGGAAACATGGAACTCAACATCAATGCTTTCTATACCTTTTTAAAATACATGGTTCCCTCCCTGCTCTTCATTGGCATAATGTTAAATCGTGTCATTCTAATAAGACTTCTAATCGAAGCTCTGGAGTATTTTTACCAGCCCTTACGACGAATGGTGATCATCAGTAATCGGTATTTACAAAAAATGAGTGTACAGATCAACTCGCAGGAATTTGTCTTTTTTACCAAAGGAGACGATATTGCAATCCTGAATAAAGTATTACAATATGTTGAAAACAACGAAACGACCAAAAAACTTAAAATCGTATACGTCAAAAATGGTCCGTCCAATAACGAAGAACTAATCAAAGACCTGGAGGTTTTAGATCGTGCCTACGATGATATTGACATAGAGTATCTTGAAATACAAGGAGTTTTTGGCCCCGAAATTATCGATGAGCTTTCTATAAAATGGAATATCCCTAAAAACTTTATGTTCATTGGTTCACCTGGAAACAAATTCTCTTACCGAATTTCAGATCTGGGCGGAGTTCGCTTGATCATGTAGTTAAAAAAACTAACCCGACAGACTTTAAAAATCTGTCGGGTTAGTAGTTGTTACGATTATAACTTTTACGATTTGAACCAGCCGGCTACCAACTCGTCTTCAAACGAAGTAGCATCCTTGTGAACAAACTCATTGGTGTTTTTGTTATAAGAATAGTCCAAAGCCCATTCTGTATGGTTTTTAGCTAAATCTTTGATGCTTTCGCAAACATAAGCAATTTCTTTATCAGTAGTGGTTGGGTGAATTGACATTCTAATCCATCCCGGTTTTTTGATTAAATCGCCAATAGTAATTTCATTTACCAGTTTATTGGAAGTTTCCTGATCTACGTGCAATAAAAAGTGGCCGTAAGTTCCGGCACAACTGCATCCACCTCTGGTTTGAATTCCGAATTTATCGTTCAGTAATTTCACTCCTAAATTAAAATGAAGATTTTCGATAAAAAAGGAAACCACCCCCAAACGGTTTTTATGCTGTCCTGCCAGGATTTTAATATTGGAAACGGTATCTAATTCATTAAAAACATAGTCTACAATCTCATGCTCGCGTTGCAGAATGTTTTCGATTCCCATTTCCTCTTTTAATTCAATGGCCAATGCGGTTTTAATAACCTGAAGAAAACCCGGAGTACCACCATCTTCACGATCCTCAATGTTATCTATATATTTATGTTCGCCCCACGGATTGGTCCAGCTAACTGTTCCTCCTCCTGGACAATCCGGAATCATATTATTGTATAACTTTTTATTAAAAATTAAAACGCCAGAAGTTCCAGGGCCTCCTAAAAATTTGTGCGGTGAAAAGAAAATAGCATCCAGGTACGCTTCCGGATCTACGGGATGCATATCAATTTCTACGTAAGGACCTGAACAGGCAAAATCAACAAAACAAACTCCATTGTGTTTGTGCATTAATTTTGCGGCCTCATGAAACGGTGTTTTTAAACCAGTAACATTCGAACAGGATGTAATAGAAGCAATTTTGATCGTTCTGTCATGATATTTCTCTAGCAATTGCTCTAAATTATCCAGGCAAAAAAGTCCTTTTTCACAAGATGGAATAATTTCAACATCGGCAATCGTTTCTAACCACGACGTTTGATTGGAATGATGTTCCATATGAGAAATAAAAACAACAGGACGTTTTTCAGCAGGAACAACCGTACAATCTTTTAAATTCTCAGGGATTTTTAAACCTAAAATACGTTGAAATTTATTAACAACACCCGTCATTCCGGTACCATCTGTGATCAATACATCGTCGTTACTGGCATTTGTATGACGTTTGATGATCGATCTGGCATGATGATAGGCTTTTGTCATGGCAGTACCTGACACGGTAGTTTCAGTATGCGTATTGGCAACAAAAGGCCCGAATTCATTGAGAATTTTCTCTTCAATAGGTCGGTATAACCTTCCGCTGGCAGTCCAATCGGTATAAATAATCTGTTTTTTGCCGTAAGGAGACGTAAATTCCTGATTAATTCCTACAATATTCTTTCTAAAATCCTGAAAATAGGTTTCTAAAGTGATGGTACTATTTTTGCTGTTCATTAGTGTGCCTGAGTTTGATTGCAAATATATTGCTTTTTTATAGAATTGCGAATTTATCAATTGTAAACTTCAAAAGATAAATAACTGTTTAGTTTCTTTATTTAAATTATCTTTTTACTAATAATTTATCACAATATTCTATCGGATTAATAGGCATTAAAATTTTAAACAATACTATTTTATGGGAAATTTATCAGTTGCCACTTTTGGTGGAGGATGTTTTTGGTGTATTGAAGCTGTAATTCAGCGTTTAAAGGGAATAGAATCCTTAAAATCAGGGTATTCAGGAGGTTTTATTAAAAACCCACCCTATCGTGAAGTTTGTACTGGCAGAACCGGTCATGCAGAAGTCATACAAGTAACTTTTAATCCTGACATAATTTCATACCACGATTTAATTTTTATATTCATGACAAGCCACGATCCTACAACTTTAAATCGTCAGGGCGCGGATAGTGGAACACAATACCGATCGATCGTTTTATATCACGATAATGAACAAAAAGCAGTGGCAGAACAGGTTTTTGAGGAAGTAAAAGCTTTCTACGAAGATCCTATTGTAACACAGCTCGTTCCTTTTGAAGTTTTTTACGAAGCCGAAGAAGATCATCAAAATTATTATAACAACAATCAAGAAGCGCGTTACTGTCAAATCGTAATTGATCCTAAAGTACATAAACTAAAAAAAATGTACGCTGACAGACTAATTGATTAAACAAATATTTTTGCCCCAGCTTAAACTAAGAATTACAATTATTCTTGCGCTGATAAAACAGAAAGAATTCAAACTATTTTTAAGTTGCTGTAGAAAAAACAATCCCAATGAAAAATTTAAAAATAAATAACAGATTTACAGCAGAGCTACCCGCAGATCTCAATGAAATCAATGAGACTCGTCAGGTGGCTAATGCGCTTTTCTCCTATGTAAATCCAACAAAACCATCAAACCCTAAACTTATTCATGCTTCAGTTGAAGTAGCAGGATCGGTTGGAATTCCGGCAAATGAAATTTCGTCTGAGGCCTTTCTGAATGCCTTTTCGGGAAAAGAAATTCTTACGGAGACCCGTCCGTACGCAATGTGTTATGCGGGACATCAGTTTGGAAACTGGGCCGGACAATTGGGTGACGGTCGTGCTATTAATTTAACGGAAGTCGAACACAATGGCGAATCTTTTACATTACAGTTAAAAGGCGCAGGAAAAACGCCCTATTCACGAACCGCTGATGGTCTTGCGGTTCTGCGTTCGTCTGTGAGAGAGTACCTGTGTGCCGAAGCCATGCATCATTTAAGGGTTCCCACTACCCGATCTCTTTCCCTTATAACATCCGGAGATCAAGTTTTACGTGATATTTTATACAATGGAAATTCAGCCTACGAAAAAGGAGCAATTGTTTGTCGTGTTGCCCCTTCATTCATTCGTTTTGGTAGTTTTGAAATGCTGACAGCCCGAAATGAGCTGCAAAATTTAAAACAATTTGTTGAGTATAACATCAAGTATTATTTCCCTGAAATTAAAGGAGAACCTAAAGAACAGTATTTACAATTCTTTAAAACCGTAGCCGATACAACTCGAGAAATGATTCTTCATTGGCAACGTGTAGGTTTTGTACACGGCGTGATGAATACCGATAATATGTCGATTCACGGAATCACAATTGATTATGGTCCTTACGGCTGGCTCGAAAACTATGATCCAAACTGGACTCCCAATACAACCGACAGCCAATATAGAAGGTATCGTTTTGGAAATCAACCACAGATTGCACAATGGAATTTGTACCAATTGGCCAATGCAATTTATCCTTTAATCAATGAAGCTGAACCTTTAGAAAAAATACTGGAATCGTTTATAATTGATTTTGATTCCGATTATAAAACAATGTTTTTAAGTAAATTAGGACTGTTCACTTTAACTGAAACTGACACTCAGAAAATCACTGATTTAGAAAGCATTTTGCAATTATCTGAAACGGATATGACTATCTTTTTTCGAAATTTAAGCAACATTCAAAAATCAGATACTGTTGAAAAAGCGATGCAAAAAATTCAGGATGCGTTTTATATTCCGGAACAAATTTCAGGTACTATTTTAGAATCATGGCAAAACTGGTTTACAGTTTATCTTGAAAGACTTCAAACAGAATTACTTTCTGATAAAGAGCGTTCTGAAAAAATGAATACTATAAATCCGAAGTACGTATTGCGAAACTATATGTCGCAATTAGCGATTGATGCAGCTGACAAAGAGGATAATTCGCTAATAAATGAGCTTTACACTCTTTTGCAGAAACCCTATGAAGAACAACCGGAATACGAGAAATGGTTCGCCAAACGCCCGGATTGGGCAAGATCTAAAGTAGGCTGTTCAATGCTTTCCTGTAGCTCTTAATTTTTTTTTAGCCACGAATTCACGAATTTATTTTACGAGCGACCTGTGAAAAAATAAACACGTAGATCGGCTGTTCAGACTTTCCTATAGTTCTTAACTTTTTTTTAGCCACGAATTCACGAATTTTACTTTCTTAAGTTCCTAAAAAATAAAATTCGTGAATTCGTGGCTATAAATTTATTTTGAAGCAATATAATCTACAATCATATTAGCATGAACACGGGAGTTCTCGATAAACCATTTGTGTGTGTGCATGCCTCCGCAAATTACACCAGCCAAAAACAACCCCTCTACATTCGTTTCCATAGTTTCCGGGTTGTATGTTGGAGTTCTTAATTCATCTTCTGATAATTGTATCCCCATTTTTTCCAGAAAAGCTAAATCTGGCTTGTATCCGGTTAACGCAAGTACAAAATCATTTTCTATAGTAATTTTTCCTGCAGGCGTTTCTATTTCCACTTCATTTTCACGAATTTCAGTTATATTGGATCCAAAATAAGCCTTAATACTGCCTTCCGAAATTCTGTTTTCAATATCGGGCTTCGCCCAGTATTTGACCCTACTGTTAATTTCATTTTTACGAATAACCATTGTCACATTAGCTCCTTTTCGCCAACATTCCAAAGCTGCATCTACCGACGAGTTATTTGCTCCTACAACCAGCACATTTCTGAAAGCGTATTCGTGCGCTTCTTTATAATAATGACGCACTTTTGAAAGCTCTTCTCCTTTTACATTCATTTCAATCGGGATATCATAAAAACCGGTTGCAATCACAACATTCTTAGCCTCATAAACCGTTTTATCGGTTGTGATTTTAAAAGAGGTGTCTGCCTGTTTATCTACTTGAGTCACCCTTTCAAACAATTGAATTGAAAAATTAAAGTACCGATGAATGTTCCTGTAGTATTCCAATGCTTCCTGACGGCCGGGCTTTGGCGCCAGACAACTAAACGGAATATCTCCAATTTCAAGTCTTTCGGCAGTTGAAAAAAAAGTCATGTACAAAGGGTAATTGAAAATACTATTCACAAGGGCACCTTTTTCAATAATCAGATAACGCAAACCTTTTTTCTGAGCCTCGATTGCACAGGCCAGACCAATTGGACCGCCCCCTACAATAATCAAATCATATACTTCCATAAACTTTACTTCTTCCACTCTTTAAAAGGATTCTTACTTAAATATGCATTGTAGTATCGTGGATCATCCGTTACTTCTTCTCCCAGCCAATCCGGTTTTTCAAAAAATTCAGTTTCCGACTCCAGCTCCACTTCTGCCATCACCAATCCTTCATTCTCTCCATAAAATTCATCTACTTCAAAAATGTGTTTTCCTGATTTTATTTCATAGCGTGTCTTTTCAATCTTACCTTTTTCACATAGTTTAAGTAATTCCAACGCTTCGTCAAGCGGAATTTCATTTTCCCATTCAAAACGGGACATTCCACCGTGATGACTGATTCCTTTTATAGTAATAAACCCTCTTTCGCCTTTAATACGCACACGAACGGTTCTTTCGGGAACAGCGCTTAAGTAGCCCTGAGCAATTTTATTTTGTGCAAAAGCCTGCTCTTTAAAATCAGCTGATTTTACAAGAAACTTTCTTTCTATTTCGACCATTTTGATGACTGAATTTAATTTTTATGCAAGTTACTCAATTTAATTTGGCCTGAGAATTGAAATTATAGGAATCATTACACTTTACTCTTCTTTTTCACAATGCACTCACAATTAGAACAATAACTTTAAAATAACTAATTATTAATGGGTTATGTATTTATTTTTTTGTTAAATTTGATAGAATCTAAACTTCATCACTTATGTCTAAAAAAGCACTTTATCTATTAGGCATTGCAATAACCATTATTTTAGGTACCTTTTTGTATTTGAAATTTTGCTGCAATTGTACTATGAAAACACCTGTGGTTGATACCGAAAAAGTATCGATAGTTGTAGCTCAGGACGACACTTTTGTCCCTTTTATTCTAAATGGTTCAGGAATTGATTATCGTACCAATGATAACCTCAAGTTTCTTAAAAACAGTTTTGCAGTGATTCTGCCTGTGAGTGATTCTGTATCAATTGGAGTTCAAAACCTTAAAACGTTTTTGATAGCCAATCCGAAGCAAAAAATTACGATAACGGGTTATGCAACTTCAGATGAAACCAATTCAACCACTTCGGAAAATCTGGGTCTGGCAAGAGCGAATGATATCAAGAAATATTTTGTATCTCAAGGTGTATCTGATGCTCAGCTAAATACAAAAGGTGAAGTGATCGACAAATGGAAAATGACAAAAGATACACTATTGGGACCTGCTGAATATACATTTGATGCTCCCGAAGCTGCTCCAGTGGTAACAGATGAATGGATAATTCTGAAAGAAAAAATTAATGGTGATCCTTTAATCCTGCATTTCAATACCAATAAATCCAGTGATAAACTAACAGCTGCCGAGGAACAAAAAGTCGCTGATTTAGTAAAATATATGGAACACGTAAAAGAAGCCGTTATTCTGGCTGTTGGACATAGCGATAATGTTGGAAATCGCGATTCGAACGTAGCTCTGGGTCAAAAAAGAGCCGAGTTTTCTAAGAATTATTTGTCTAAGAAAGGGGTTGATGGAAACCGTATTACCACTGAATCAAAAGGTCCTGACGAACCTATCGGTGAAAACACTACTACTGAAGGCAAAGCAAACAACAGAAGAACAGTTATCACAATTAAATAATCAATCAAAATATACTATCATGAATATACCTTGTATCTTAATACCAGCACTAGTGGGATTAATCTGTGGAATTTTGGGTTACTTACTGGGAAAAATGAATTCTAAAGGTGACGATTCACTTGCATTGTCCCTACAGGCTGATCTGGATGCCTGTAAAGCAAATACGCGTAATCTGAATGCAAAAATTTCTTCTCTGGAAGCTGAACTGGCCGCAAAAGCTAAAGTTAACGCAGCACCACAATCTTTTGCAGCTACAGCAGCACCTACAATCCTTTTTGACAGTGCACTTGCCGCGACCGTGTATGGCAAGAAAATAAAAGAAAATGACTTAAAAGTTGTGGAAGGAATCGGTCCAAAAATTGAAGCGCTATTCAATGCAGCAGGTATCAAAACGTGGCATGAACTATCAGAAGCTTCCACCGAAAAGCTACAATCCATACTGGATGCGGGAGGCGAAAATTATTCCATTCACAATCCAAGCACCTGGGCGAGACAAGCATTACTTGCTTATCAGGGGAAATGGCAGGAATTAAAAGACTGGCAGGACAACTTACAGGGCGGAAAAGAATAAATCCAAAATCAATATAACCTTAAAAACTGGCGTAAAGCCAGTTTTTTTTTTATGCAATACTGAAAAAATCGAAATCCCAGTACTTTGTATTATTGTACCACAACTGCCCTTTTGAAACTTCAAGCGGGCAATCAAAATTATTGGTGTAAAGCGCTCCGGTTCCTAGACCCTGAGGCATTACTGAATTTTGCAAAAAAGTCCATTGTGCAATCGCGTTGAGACCAATATTACTTTCTAATGCCGAAGTAATCCACCAACCAATTTGATATTTATCTGCCAAATCAATCCACTCCTTTGTACCTCTGAAACCGCCAATAAAACTAGGCTTCAAAACAATATACTGTGGCTTGATTTTTTGCAGTAATTTTTCTTTTTCCTCCAACGCAAAAACACCAATCAATTCTTCATCCAAAGCAATTGGAAATGGTGTTGTTTTGCACAAATCAGCTATTGCTTCAATGTTTCCTTTTTTAATGGGCTGTTCAATGCTATGCAACTGATATTTATCTAACTGATCTAGCTTATCTAAAGCTTCTTCTAAACCAAAAGCTCCATTTGCATCCACTCTGATTTCAATTTGTTCTACTGAAAAATGACTGCGGATAAAAGCTAATAATTCGAGTTCTCTTTCAAAATCAATAGCTCCAATCTTAAGTTTTATACAATTAAAACCAGTCGCCAGTTTCTCTTCAATTTGTTCTTTCATAAAGGAAGCTTCCCCCATCCAGACCAGACCATTTATCGCAATTGACTTTGAACTATTGGTAAACTGCGAAGAAAACAAAACAAAAGGATTATCACTTTTAAGAGATAAAAATGCCATTTCAATCCCAAATTGTATTGACGGAAATTCCAATAAAGCATCCCAGAGCACCTCTTCTCCCAAATGAATATTTTGACACGTCCATTGCAGTTTTTCTTCGTAATCTTCTCGGTCATCAGCGCTCAGGCCGCGAAGTATTCCGCACTCTCCTATCCCTTTTTTGCCATCTTCTTCCAAAATAATAAACCAAGTTTCTTTCTCGATCATAATACCCCTGGAAGTTCCCGAAGGTCTTTTAAACTCAAGCATGTATTTGTGACAGGTCGCTCTCATATTTTACTTAAACTATATAAGTGATACCACATCAAAACGAACAGGCACACGTATAAAGTTTTTAATTTTAATTATACAGTTTTAAAATTTTTTCAAAGTCTTTTGAAGGTAATCCTGCTTTTTGAAAAACTAAAAAGTCTTGTTTTGTTTTCTCCTTCCAGCTCAAACTGTCAGTAACGTTTTGTGACTGGTATTTTTTGTAAATGGCTTTTGCTTCACTATAATCATCGTTAATCAGGTAGACATGTGCCAGATTTAATTTTACCAGCAACTCTGTATCGTCCAGTTTCTCTCCTTCTTTCAGGAATTTAAGGGCTTTGCCATATTGTTTTGTCAAAATATAACAATATCCAATAGAACTGTAATCCAATGCAGTTGCTTTTCCATCATTAATAATTGTATTCAATTTTGGAATCGCTTCGTTGTATTTTTGAAGTCTCACTAAAGAAGCTGCCTGAGCTCTCAGATCATTGTAAACATTCTTAGAAATATCAGCGTCTTTGTAACAGCTGTTTCCAAAATCCTTGTACACTTTATTCTTTTCAATCGGTAACAGCTTTTGAAATTCCGTATAACGGTACTGCTTCATGATCTTTTCAAGGATGCAAACACAAAAATCATCAGAATTTGCCATTTTCTGAGCCATTGTAGAGGTTTTACAAAGACTTATAATTTCATTTTTATTATCCTGATTCCATCCGCGATTCAGCTTGCTATCTACCCAAGGCACGACTTCCAAAACTATCTTTTGATTTAAAAGCCAGTTTTTACTGTGAAAACCAAACCAAAGTGTATTTACATTTTGTCCCAGACACGACGATTTATCGAGTGACAATCGTTTAGCATCTTTACTCAGAGGGTCTTTCTGATCGTAACAGGCTTTATCCGTTTTTCCGTCATTAATGTACTTTTTTGCTGTTTCATTTGACGTAAACAAAGCATAGGTACAAGTATCGTCGCCTGAAATTTTAGACATTAGAAAAACCGCTCCAGCCGATCCCTGACTAATTCCGGTTGGATCGGGAATTGATTTTAAAACCGAAACCAAACTGTTGGCCATTTCCTGATTCTCATCCAGAAGTGTAATCCTGTAAACGATTTCCGTGGTTCCAACAGGTAAATCTTCTGTTTTAAGCATAATTCTGTCACGGGCAGAAACTATAATCTCTTTTGTAGTGGCACGTTCTTTGTCCCAATAGCCGTCTTTTTGCGCAAAAATGCTGCAGGAAGCGGTGCTAAAAAGAAATAGGGCAATTTTTTTTAAAATCATTTTAAAAAATTTATTTAAAGATCACTTACAAACTTCGAGCCTTATTTTTTTAAGATTTCCCGAATTCTTTTTTCAGCCTCGGCTTTGGTGATTCCATTATAATAATCTTTCACAAAAGGATGGTCAAAATCTTTATGTGGGAAAATTTCGGGTCTCTCATTGCTTGGTTTAGTGACTACTGTTGTTGGTATACTACCTGAAAACTCATACTGCGGAATGTAATTGGAAAGCCATCCAAAATATTGTGCCTCATGATCTTCATCTTCGCCGTTTTCCAGATAATCTTCAAAGCTGTTTTCGCTTAAAGAAACCCAAAAACCGTACTCCAAATCTTCGCAATGATCGTTAACCTTCTGAACCAAAACTACTCTTATAAAACGATCAACCTGATCTGCATGTTTAATAACGCAAAAATCTTCGTCGATAACTGCAATTTCTTCTTTTTCCTGTGCTGAGAGTTTACTATAAGCAGAAGGTGAATTATAACCTATTGCAGGCCAACTTTCATGCTCTTGACCACAGCAGTCGCAAATATATTTAATATCGGTCATTTCTTCAATTATAGTTCGATTGATTCTCCAATTTCAAGAAGCATCAAATCTTTTCCTTTATCGAAAAATTTACGAATAGCATCTTCATGATCAATTTTAATGTAACCAAAAGTATCAAAATGATAGCCCAGAATTTTATCACATTCTACAAAATCTGAAGCAATTATAGCATCCTCAACATCCATTGTAAAATTATTTCCTATTGGAAGTATCGCCAAATCTAGTTTAGTTCTCATCGAAATTAATTTCATATCCCATGTAAGTGCCGTATCTCCGGCAATGTAAATATTTTTATGTTCACCTTCGATTACGAAACCACCTGGGTTCCCCCCGTAACTTCCATCAGGAAAACAGCTTGAGTGAATAGCACTTACATATTTCACTCTCCCAAAATCAAACTGCCAGCTTCCACCATGATTCATAGGATGTGAACTGAACCCTAATTTGGCATAGTAACTTGCTATTTCAGCATTTGAAACTATCACTGCTTTAGTGCGCTCTGCAATAGCTTCGACATCCAGAATATGGTCACCATGTGCATGGGTTAGTAAAATATAATCGGCTTTCAGTGTTGCTATATCAACTCCCACTGCCAGCGGATTTCCTGTAATAAAGGGATCTACAATAATATGTTTTCCGCCAACTTCAATGCCTAAAGACGCGTGTCCGTAAAATGTTATTTTCATTTTAATTGATTTTTAAAATTGCACTTTATTCTATCTTCCCCCTAAAAAGAGGTTAACAATAATGTCTGAGATCAATGAAATCATACATACCGTTAACAGTATCGAAAGTAAAAAGGTACTAAGTGCCAATTTCTTCAATTCAGGATCCAACAGCTTTGGGTTTTGGTTTTTATAAACAGTAATTAAATGTTTCGTTAGCGGAATAAAAGCCAATAAGAATAAATACTGATCGAAGTTATAATCACTCAAAATTGCAAAAATAACTACTAACAGCATGGCCGTAATAATTAAAGTGAAATGGTAAATTTTAGCTTTTGCACCACCAATCTTAACCACAATTGTATTCTTACCCGATTTACGGTCTGATTCCTCATCACGCATATTGTTCAGATTCAATACTCCAACACTTAATAAACCAATTGAAATAGCCGGTAAAATCAAAAGCGGATCTACTTCTTTCGAATATAAAAAGTTTACTCCTAAGGTACTTACCAATCCAAAGAAAACAAAAACGAATACGTCTCCAAATCCTCTGTATCCATAAGCCGAATTGCCCACTGTATAACGAATTGCCGAAACTATCGCTGCTATTCCAAGCAATAAGAAAAAGATAGAGTACCCAAAATTACTTTCACCAAAAGCAAAATAAATCAATACAATGGCAGACAATAATGTCAAAAACGAAGTAATTATAATGGCTTTTTTCATGGCCTGTGGTGTAATAACACCACTCTGAATGGCACGTTGCGGACCAACTCTGTCTGCATTATCAGTACCTTTTACACCATCTCCGTAATCATTTGCAAAATTAGACAAAACCTGTAAACCAAGTGTTGTTAAAAGTGCGAAACCAAAAATTTTCCAACTGAATACTTCTGTCGGTGTGTTAATGGTGGCCGTTGGGTTTGATAAGGCGTATATACTTCCTACTATGATCCCGGAAACTGATAAAGGTAATGTACGCAAACGAGCGGCTTCGATCCAATGTTTCATTCTTTTTTATTTTGTTAGATTATTTTGTTTCAGGTTTCAAGTTTCAAGTTGCGAACGTGAAACTTGAAACATTTTTTTTACTCCCCTATGGAAGCCATTTATTCTCTCCGAAGTTTGGTTTTCTTTTTTCCAAAAAGGCATTTCGTCCTTCTTTTGCTTCTTCGGTCATGTAAGCTAAACGGGTGGCCTCTCCGGCAAAAACCTGCTGACCAACCATACCGTCGTCTGTTAAGTTCATGGCGAATTTTAGCATTTTGATAGAAGTTGGAGATTTTTGTAAAATTTCCTGTGCCCATTCATAAGCAGTAGCTTCAAGTTCGTCATGTGGAATTACGGCATTCACCATTCCCATATCCATCGCTTCCTGAGCGGAGTAATTACGCCCTAAAAAGAAAATCTCACGTGCTTTTTTCTGTCCTACCATCTTAGCTAAATAAGCTGATCCGTAACCTCCGTCAAAACTGGTTACATCGGCATCTGTTTGTTTGAAAATAGCATGTTCTTTACTTGCCAAAGTCATATCACAAACAACGTGCAAACTGTGTCCGCCACCTACTGCCCAACCCGGAACAACCGCAATAACCACTTTAGGCATGAATCGAATTAAACGTTGTACTTCAAGAATATTTAAGCGATGCTGACCATCTTCACCTACATAACCCTGATGCCCGCGTGCATTTTGGTCACCCCCACTGCAAAAAGAATAAACCCCGTCTTTGGTTGACGGCCCTTCGGCAGAAAGTAGCACCACTCCTATCGAAGTATCTTCCTGTGCATCGTAAAAAGCCTGGTACAATTCTGAAGTCGTTTTTGGACGGAAGGCATTTCTAACATTTGGTCTGTTAAAAGCAATTCTCGCAACTCCATTACATTTTTTATAAGTGATATCTTCAAATTCTCTGGCAGTGATCCAATCCATTTCTATTTGTTTTATTTTAAATAATTGATAGTGTAAAAATAAACCATTTTTATATTTTTACCTACCTCTATTTGTTTTTAGTGCTGACTAAAATCATCTGTAATGTTAACAATTGACATACTCCTACAAAAAATAATATTTTTTAACAGTAGTTTAAAAAAATAATATTTAATTTTACATCCTAGAAATCAATGAGATACATTTTATTTCATTGCTAGAAGATTGATTTTCTTTCACTGATTTATTAACCTAAAAAATGATTTTTTTGAGAAAATTTAAAAAATTTGTCGCTCATTTTTTTTCGGTTTTTATTCACAAACCATTGAAGAATGAGCAAATGATTTATTCATTTGTTGAAACTTTGAAAAGGAGATAGTAACACCTAAGGTTAAAAGCTGGAATTGTTTAGTAATTAGTATCGAATTGATTACGAAAAGAGGAAAAAATGCTAACTAAAACTTTCTACAAGTTATTTTATCAAACCAAATGGTCTAGCCGTGAAATTGAGTTTTTGTTTTTAATATGAATGTATAGATTGTTTAAAAGACATACCGTTTCAGGAAGTAATTTCTAAAATTTTTAAAGCTATTATTTTTTGAATGGATTCGAATTTATTTTATTTCTGTTTTTTTTTAATTACAATTTTTTTTAAAACTAGAATAAAAAGGGAAAGGCTACTTGTAATGAGTAGCCTTTCCTGTTATAACAATATATTTTAAACTCCAATATTCAAATTCCAATCGTACGTATCCTATTGAGATTTGGAATTTGAATATTGGAATTTTTATTCCTTTACCAGATAAATTCCGTCTTCTTTAATTTCGATAAGTTTTTCTTTATACAAAGCTCCAATAGCCTTTTTAAACGTTTTTTTACTCATTTTGAGTACCGTTTTAATATCTTCCGGATGTGAATTGTCATTTAATCGTAAAAAACCACGATTGGCTCTTAATTCATCTAAAATCTTTTCGGCATTAGGCTCAATACTCTGATATCCCTGTACTTGCAGTGCTACGTCAATTTTGTTGTCAGGACGTATGTTTTTAATGTAACCGCGCATTCTGTCTCCGGTTCTGATGGCATCATCATACACTTCATCTTTGTATAGCAATCCTTTGTGTTTCTCATTGATAATTACATTAATACCAATCTCTGTAATATGGGAAACAATCAATTCTACTTCCTCTCCTTTTTCAACGGTAAGCTCCTCATTGCTTAAAAACTGATTCGTTTTACTTGAAGCTACCAGACGATTTGTTTTTTCGTCCATGTACAAATATACCAGGTAACGTTTTCCTTTTTCCATTGGACGGGCTTGCTCTTTAAACGGAACAAGAATATCTTTTTCCATTCCCCAATCCATAAAAGCACCAACATTGTTAATGTAATTCACCCTCAATAAAGCAAATTCGTTTAATAGAATGTAAGGTTCTAGAGTTGTTGCCACCGGACGTTGTTCGTGGTCTAAATAAACAAAAACGATTAACTCTTCCCCGATTTCGAATTCGTTCGGAACGTATTTGTTTGGTAATAAAATATCATGAATTCCTTCAGGGTCTTTTTCAGGATTTCCTAAAAACAAGCCAACTTTGGTATCACGTAATATAGTAAGGGTGTTGTATTTTCCTATTTCAATCATATTCTTAAAATTCTAAGCTGTTAAGCAGCTAAGTTTCCAGCTGCAAATGTACGAAGTTTGAAAATGGTAATCCTAAAAATGTTTCTAATTAAAAAAAGCCCCCCGGATCTCATTGTAATTTATACATTTTAGTTAAATTTGAGAACCTGTAATTAATCCAAAATCAATGAAAAAGACCATTTTCTACTCCATTTTTACCTTTTTGTCCTTTACCTACATTTCTACTTCACAAGTTGTTGAAGATCCCGAAATAAAGAAAATGATCAGTGAGATCAAAGCCGAAAATCTGGAAGCTACCATTCATAAATTAGTTTCTTTTGGCACCAGACACACCCTTAGCGATACCAAAAGCAAAACCAGAGGTATTGGTGCCGCCCAACAATGGGTAAAAGCCGAATTTGACAGATTTGCCTTAGAGTCCGGCGGAAGGCTAACTTCTCAAATCGATTATTTTGACGTAAAAGCTGATGGGAAAAGAATAGCCAAAGACAGCCAACTCGGAAACGTCATGGCAACCCTGAAAGGTACCGATCCGAAAGATAATCGCGTGTTTATCATAAGCGGGCATCTGGATTCGAGAGTTTCAGACGTTATGAATGTGAAATCTGACGCTCCGGGTGCCAACGATGATGGTTCCGGTGTTGCAGCCGTTATCGAATTGGCAAAAGTAATGAGCAAAAGAGCATTTCCTGCTACTATAATTTTCGTTGCTGTAACCGGTGAAGAGCAAGGTTTGTACGGCGCCCGTCATTTGGCAGAACTGGCCAAAGCAGCCAATTGGAATATTGTTGCCATGTTAAACAATGACATGATTGGGAACAGCCTTTCCAGTGGTACTAATTTAAGAGACAATACTCAAATCAGAATTTTTAGCGAAACCATTCCGTTTTTAGAAACCGAAGAGGAAGCTAAAATGCGTAAAGCAACAAACCGCGATAATGACAGCCCGTCGCGTTTATTGGCGCGTTACATCAAAACGGTTACGGAACAATATGTAGACCAGTTAAAAGTGAAATTAGTGTATCGAAATGACCGTTTCCTCCGTGGCGGTGATCATACTCCGTTTAGTCAAAATGGCTTTACCGCAGTTCGTTTTTGCGAAATGAATGAAAATTTCAATCACCAGCATCAGGATTTAAGAACCGAAAACGGTATTCAATATGGCGATCTTGCTGAATTTATGGATTTTGACTATCTGCGAAAAAATACCTGTTCCAACTTAGCGACGCTGGCCAATTTAGCGTGGTCACCAAAAGCACCTTTAAATGTAGGAATCGAAGTAAAAGAGCTTTCTAACTCTTCCACTTTAGCCTGGAGCGCACCTGACGGAAAAACACCTAATGGTTACCAGATTTTAATGAGAGAAACTTCTTCTCCACACTGGGAAAAAACTTTTTTTACAAAAGATATTAAAACTGAAATCCCTTATTCTAAAGACAATTACTTTTTTGCCGTGCAAAGCGTCGATGCTTTAGGACATTCAAGTTTACCAGTATTTCCGGTTCCAATTCGTTAGTTTCTCTTACTATCATAAAACAAAAAAGATGCAAAGAAAAAAATAATCTCTGCATCTTTTGTTATTTATAACACTGAAAGCCTTCTTAAAGTACAAACATAGTGCAACGCACTATGTAAAATATTGCCCTGAAATGGCAAGAGCAAACAAATCGGAGCGTACATTTTAATCCTCCCTGTCTTTTAGAATACCATCCAGAATACGATAGATTGTCTTTCTTTAGCATTAGGCTTTGGCCCTTTCAGGGCTTAAACTATCGCCTCCATAACTCATGGTGCTTCGCACCATGCTATAGCTAAAGCTCTTTCAGAGCAATAGTTTTCAAATACTTAATTCTCTAGCTTACAAATTGTAGACAAATCTTTTATCATAGAAAATTCTTGATGATTCACAAAACTTTGAGGTATTACAAAAATACCCCCTATCATCTTTAATGTTTTTTTTGAATTAAGAAAACAAATCAATTATTTAAACTGCTCCACAGCTTTTCGTATTGCCTCGTTTTCAACTTAAACCAGCTCTTTAAAATATTGTTTCAAAACAACATCGTTCTCAGCGGTTGGAGTGAATATTTCCAAAATACAAGGAGCATTATTTGTCGCATAAAGAGATTTAATCCCATCGGCTAAAGAATCCTCATCAGTAGCTATAAGATAGTTCATCTGATACATTTTAGCCAGATGTTCGGCTGTTAAATGATGTGACGTCTCGAAGTAAGTATTAAAAACCGGTTTTTCTTCGTGACCTGGAAGAATCCTAAAAATCCCTCCTCCTCCATTGTTAATTAAAACAATTTTGAAGTTTTTAGGAATATAAGCATTCCACAAAGCATTACTGTCGTACAGAAAGCTAATATCTCCCGTAATAAAAACGGTTTGTTTATCGTTTCCTACAGCTGCACCAACTGCTGTTGATGTACTGCCATCAATACCACTTGTTCCCCTGTTACAATAAACTTCAATTGAAGGATCAATCTCAATTAACTGCGCGTATCTAATTGCTGAACTATTGCTAATTTGCAGCTGACTGCTTTTAGGAAGTGACCCGATTATTTTTTCAAATACTTTAAAATCTGAGAATGTAATTTTACGCAGATATTCTTCTTTTCTTATTTTTCTTAAATCGTAAATTTTATCAATTTTAGAAAAATAATCACTCTTTACAAATTCTGTTTTTGGAAGCAATTCTTTGAAAAAAGTATCAGGTTCCATTACAAAATGTTTGCTTAAAGCATTAAATGTATCATAAGCTCGTAAAGTATCTATATGCCAGTGATGTTCGGGTTTATACTTTCGTAAAAAGGCTTTAATTCGTTTGGATACAATCATACCACCAAAAGTGATTAAAACTTCCGGTTCAAGATCTTTGAAATCAGCATCATCAAATGGAGTGATTAAAGTATCAATGCTATTAATAAAACTAGGATGATGCAAATTTGATGTTGTCTCTGTAAGCACTACAATTGAGGGATCTTTGGCGAAGTTTTCCAGAATTTCTTTGTCGACAGAATTGACTTCGTTTATCCCTCCAATAAGAATTAATTTCCTTTTTGAAGTATTCCAAATGGAAACAGCTTCTGCTTCGTTTTCTATGATTCTTGTTCCCTGAATCTCTTCTAAATTGGTAATTGTTGGTGCTACAGAAAGTTCTGAAACGGTTTCGTATAAAGGCTCTTCAAAGGGAGCATTAATATGAACGGGGCCTTTTTGAAGTATGGCCGCTTCTATGGCTTTATTGATTTCTAAATCATTTTCTGCAGAAGCTTCTTCCGTTAAATTGGCATTATAAACAGAATGGTTCTGAAATACATTCTCCTGACGAATCGTTTGTCCATCACCAATATCAATCTTACTTTGAGGGCGATCTGCTGAGATAACAATTAATGGAATCTGACTGTAAAACGCTTCGGCTACCGCGGGATAATAGTTCAATAATGCTGATCCTGACGTACAAACAATTGCAGTAGGTACTTTGGTTTGCTGTGCAATTCCCAATGCAAAAAAAGCAGCACAACGCTCATCGGCAATACTGTAACAGTTAAAATTAGGGTTCTGGGCAAATCCTATGGTCAAAGGTGCGTTTCTTGATCCTGGAGAAATTATAATATTCGTGATTCCTTTGCCTGAACAAATTTCGATAATGCTTTGTGCAAGCGCTATTTTGGGGTAAATCATTCTTATGGTGTATTACTTTTTGAAAAGAAGCTTACTGTTTTTAAGGCTCTTTTTGACCTCACAAAGTTACAAACTTCACATTGGATTTAACTTATAAATATGAAGATATTGAAACGAGTTTCTGGAAAAAGGGGATATATTTGTAAAAACGATTTTTTCGATTCAAACAAAGCCGCTATGCGTTTCCTATATCTATTCTTTTTTTTAATTTCAGTACAGGCTATACAAGCACAAAATCAGTTTATTCCTGACGATACTCCATACAATACTGCCCTGAAGAACGCCAAAACACAAGGAAAACCACTTTTTGTAATGCTTTATGCAGATTGGTGTCCGCATTGTAATTTGATGAAAAAAGAAGTTTTTACTGACCCAACTGTGATGGAGTTTCTAAACAAAAATTATGTTTGTGTCTGGAAAAATATTGAAAAAGAAGAAGGCATAACACTTAAGAATAAATTCAATACGAAATCACTTCCCACTTTTCTGTTTATAGATCCTACTAACGAAATCCTTTTGTATACCTTAAAAGGAGAATTAAAAAAGGATGTTTTTATGATGGAAGCAAATTTTGCCTTAAATCCAAAGTTACAATTGCCTTATCTTGAAAAAGAATTCCTCGCTGATTCCGGTAATTCTGTGAAATTCTTTAACTATCTGAATACGCTGAAAAAAGGAAAAGACCGTACTGATTTATCCGTCCCGACACACATTTACCTCAATACCCAATCGGATGCACAATTGGTTAGTGAAACTAACTGGAGGGTGATTGCCAACGGGGTTACAGATATAAAATCAAGAGAATTTCAATATGTTTTAAGCCACGTAAAAGAATTTGCTGCTGTAGCTTCTCAAAGTCGTATCGACCGCAAGATTGAAAATATAATAACCGAATCGCTTCGCCCTTATGTTGATAATTTAGACACAACAAACTATTACAAACAAAGAGAAATTGCAAAATCAATACACCTCCAAAAAATAGATTCAATGGTGTTTAAATTTGACTTAACTCTCGCTGAACGAACTGAAAAATGGCAGTTCTACAAAAAAGTTACCCTCGATAATACACAAAAATTAGTCTGGAACGATGCCAGCGCTCTAAAAGACATCGGACAAACTTACTTAAAACATATCACGAACACAGAGAGTTTGAAAAAGTCGATTTCATGGGTAAAACATGCGATCGAATTAAATGATTCTTATGATGGAAATCTGTTGCTGGCAAGACTTTACAATAAAATAAAAGACAAGAAATCGGCTTTGCAATATGCCAGGGATGCTAAGGAAATTTCAAAAGAAATGAACTGGAATTCCAAAGAAGTTGATACTTTACTGGCAGAACTCAACACTAAATAATCTAAAAAACAGCTATGAGCCTAAACCTTAGACCGGCAACAATAAAAGATTTAGAAAAGATTCTGAATATTGTAAATCATTCTATCCTACATACCACTGCAAACTACAGTTATGAAGTCCAAACTCTTGAAATTCAGACAAAATGGTTTGAAGATAAAAAAGCCAAAAACCTGCCAGTAGTAGTTGCTGTTTTAGACGGAGAGGTCGTTGGATTTGGAAGCTACGGACAATTCCGTGAGAAGATTGGATATCAATATACAGTAGAACATTCTGTTTATGTAGTCGACAATGTAATCGGAAAAGGTATTGGATCTCAGTTACTATCAGAATTAATTCGGTTGGCCAAAGAACAGGGCTATCACGTAATGATTGGAGCAATTGATGCTAATAATGCCGGAAGTATTGCTTTTCATGAAAAATTTGGCTTTGTCACAACAGGAACCATTCGTGAAGTTGGATACAAATTTGACCATTGGCTCGATTTGGTTTTCATGCAATTGATACTCAAATAACCCTATACGCAATAAAAAATCCACCAATTTGAATATATACAATTCAAACTGGTGGATTTTTATATTTGGTTCAGGTCGTTTTACTAACTCTTGATCCAGTTAATTACTTCCGGATCTGTTGGTAACGTTCTTGGTTTAATCACTTTTACCAATTCACCTTTTTCGTTGATCAGGTATTTTTGAAAGTTCCATTCTACCTCAGAATCCTGTAATCCGTTTTTAGATTTTTGTGTTAAGAACTTGTAGACCTCGCACATATCATTTCCTTTTACGGAAACTTTATCCATCATTGGAAATGTTACGCCATAATTTTGCTGGCAAAATGTCTCAATTTCTTTGTTTGTTCCTGGTTCCTGCGATGCAAAATTATTTGCAGGGAAACCTACAATTACAAATCCTTTATCTTTGTACTCTTTATAGATTGCCTCAAGATCCTTGTACTGAGGAGTTAAACCGCATTTTGATGCAGTGTTTACAATCATCACTTTTTTTCCTTTTAGCGAAGCAAAATCAAAAGTGTCTCCCGATAAATCTTCAACCTTAAATTGATAAATGGTTTCTTTTGCCATAGTTTTATCTGTTTTAGATAATTTTTCTTTACTGGTTTGCGCCTGTATTTTGGTGCCGAATAAAAGAGCAACACTACAAGCTATAAATACGACTTTTTTCATTGTTTAATTTTTTATAAAATTAGTTAAATTCTCCTTCTCCAAATGACTTTGCTTGCTATATTTTTACTAAACATAAGTTAAATAAAAAATTGAAGCCTAACGTTAATCAGACGTTAGGCTTCCCCCCATACAAACAAATCAAACCATGAATTAATTTTTCTTATCTTTTATATCTTTATGTTAAATACAGTTGATGTCCCGGTTATAGTGCTTATATCTCTCAAAATTCCGATCCTTTTGATATATATTTTAATGGCATTTATGTTCTACTCTGGGCAAGAAAGGGGCTTCCGGAATTCTAAATTCATTTTTCTTTGGAAGTCCGAAGACATCAACTTATCTACTAATTCCTAATTAATGCATTATCGTTAGCTATTCTCTCTGAATTCTTGTTATCATATCGAACAAGTCCTTTGCGGAAATCATTTTTACTGAATCCCTCAAGTGCTAAGACTGTGGTTAAACCTACAATCAGTATTTTTAGTTTATTGAAGCTATTCATGATAATTAATTTTTTATTGAGATTTACTTTACGATTAATTCTTTCTAAATGTTAATTTTTATTATTGCTTCTAAAATTAGAAATGTCATCACAGAATTCAAACAACCTTCATTTTCAATGATTTGCTATTTTACTTGATTGTAATTCTGATGTTATAATAGCATTTACGTAATTGGATTGCTTTTGGTTTTTAAAAAATCAAAAAAAAACATATTTTTTTTCAAACTCCTTATTTTCCTAGGTTTTAGACTGTTAAAAAAAAATAAAATTTCAGAAAAAATAAATTATCTTTATCTCAGGTTATACATTATGCTTCAAAAATTTTGTTTCAACTTAAAAATCCCAATCTATGAGTCAAGAAGAATTGTTAGTTTTAATTTACAAAAAAGACGAAAGAGCTTTTACGCATTTGTACGATATGTACTCGAAAAGTTTGTTTTCCGTCATTAATGTCCTTATAAAAAACCGTGAAGAAGCCGAAGATGTTTTGCAGGAAGTTTTTGTCAAAATCTGGAAAAATATCGATTCATACAATGAAAGTAAAGGACGATTTTACACCTGGATCCTTAATATTGCTAGGAATACCTCAATTGATAAGTTAAGATCCAAAAATTTTAATAACAGTCAAAAAAACCTTTCTTCAGATAATTTCGTAAATCTGTTAGACGACAGTAATAAACTCGTTAATAGAATTGATACTATTGGAATTCAAGAATTTGTAAAAAAATTAAAACCAAAATGTATTGAGATTATAGATTTATTATTTTTTAAAGGATACACCCAACAAGAAGCTTCAGAAGAATTGGCAATGCCTTTGGGAACTATCAAAACGCAAAACAGAAACTGTATTAATGATTTAAGAAATTATCTAAAAATATAATGGAAGCAAAAGAGTATATAGAATCAGGAATTCTGGAACTGTATGTTTACGGTTTATTGACCGAAACTGAAAATCTGGAAATAGCCGAACTGGCTAAGAAAAATCCGGAAGTTGATCAGGAAATTATTTCGATCGAAAAAGCTATTGTAGCTTTATCATCAAGTTTCTCTCCTTTTCACTCGGTAGCCAATTTTGAGAAAATAAAAGCTCGTTTAGAGTTGAAACACGGCAAAGTAGTCGACATGAAACCTGCTTCAAACTGGTCTCAATATGTGGGCTGGGCTGCGGCGGTACTACTGCTCTTAGGTTTTGGATATCAAACTTTAGAATTGACAAAATCGAAAGAAGCTATTGCAACTGTTGGTACTGAGAAAAACAAAATAGAAAAAGATTACGCTTTCTTAGATCAGCAGAATAAGCAAACCGAAAAAAGTCTGACAATTGTAAGAGACATCAAAAACACAGGTGTAACCCTTGGCGGACAAGCAGTTTCTCCAGGTTCATTTGCAAAGGTGTATTGGAACAAAGAAACAAAAACAACTTATATTGATGCTGCCGGTTTACCAAAACCTCCAAAAGGGATGGTTTATCAGGTTTGGGCTTTAAAATTAAGCCCGGTACTAACCCCTACAAGTATTGGTTTACTGAGCGATTTTGAAGGAAATTCTCAAAAAATATTTGCTGTAAATCAAACAGACTCAGCAGAGGCTTTTGGAATTACTTTAGAACCTGCTGGAGGAAGTTTGACTCCAACTATGGAACAGCTGTATACTTTAGGAAAAGTTTAAAAGCAACATCGCTTAAAACTTAAAAAACGCATATTGAATTCATTATGCGTTTTTTTATTACTTTCAATTAAAATAACCTTTACAAAATAAACCAGTTAAATCATGAACGGAACTTTACTCCTAAGAATTGCAGTAGCCATTATTCTCCTCTCCCATTCTGTTTTTGGAATGTTTAATAACGGAATCAATGATTTTGGAAATTTATATTTAAATCAAATTGGTTTCGCTCCTTTTGGCGTTTTTCTGGCTTAGTCTATCAAATTGTCCCATGTTGTAGCAGCCTTTCTTCTGCTTATTAACAAATATGTTAAACCGGCTGGATTTGTAACTATCTTCATATTGATAATGGGAATAATCCTTGTTCATTTTCAGGAAGGCTGGTTTGTTGTAGGCGGTGGAAGAAATGGTGCGGAATATAATTTTTTACTCATTGTCGTACTGCTGGCAATTATGTATCCCAATGGGTCAAAAAAAGAAAACTAAATACCTCCCGTTTAGACATAAAAAAAGATTCAGCTAAAAACTGAATCTTTTTTTTTATGTGAATTACTATTTCTTATTTTTTCTTGCTTTTATAGTGTTTACGGTATTTCGGATACGTTATCGCTCCAATAACCGAAATGGTTCCTAACGAATACCAAATCCAACTTAAAGAATGTGCTTCTCCGGTAGCATACGAATGTAAACCTACTAAATGGAAGTTAACTCCGTAATAGGTAAACAAAATAGACACAAAAGCAAACATACTCATTAAATTAAAGAACCATTTCCCTCTAAGGGCTGGTACAAAACGAGCGTGAATTACAAAAGCATATACCATAATCGAAATTAAAGCCCAGGTTTCTTTTGGATCCCATCCCCAATAACGTCCCCAACTTTCGTTGGCCCATTGACCGCCCAGGAAGTTTCCAATCGTTAGCATGATTAAACCAATTGTAAGTGACATTTCATTGATATAAGTAATCTCTTTAATGTTCAAATCCATTTTGGTTTTGTTCTTTTCATTGGTAAAGAAAATTAATACCAAAGCTACAAAACCTAAAATCATACTTAACGCAAACGGACCATAACTACCTACAATTACTGCTACGTGAATCATTAACCAATAAGAATTCAGTACTGGTTGTAAGTTTGCAATTTCAGGATCAATCCAGTTCAAATAAGCAGCCATTACGATCATTGCAGTAACAAAAGCGGATGAAGCTACGGTAAGTTTCGATTTTCTGTCAAAAGCCAATCCAAAGAACATCGTTGCCCATGCTACATATATAATAGACTCATAAGCATTACTCCATGGAGCGTGACCTGAAATGTACCAGCGTGCAATAAGCCCTAAAGTATGCAGAGCAAATAGTAATCCTACCAGTACATGAAAACCGTTGATCGTTATACGAAGCCATTTCTTCTCAAAAAAGATATTTACAATCGTAAAAATCAACATGAAAGCCGAAACGGTAAGGTACCAAAACGGTAATTTTTTGAAAATATCATATTTGTTGTATGCTATTTCAGCGTCAATTTTTTCCTCACTTGGTCGTACTTTACTTCCAAATTTCTTTTGAAAACCGTTAATACTTTCGACTAACTGATCAGCTGTAGTAAAGTTTTTAGAAATAGAACCATTGTTCAGAGCACTAAAATACATTGGCAGGATTTGCGTCACATAAGTCGAATCCATTCCTTTAAATCCTCCCTGCTGTCTTTCCAGATACGATACCCATTTGTGATTTGGGTCATTCGGAATAGGGAATATTTTCAGAATACTACCGCTTAAAGCAGATTCCATCAAATTAACTCTTTTATCTGTATCCATAAAATCCTTCTCGAACTGATTTGGATTTCCTACTTTGTATGCTGCGTCTAAAAATGGTGAAAGTTTATAATTTCCGTTAGCATCAAAAAACTTTACAAACGGAGCATGTTTAGCAGTTTTCTCTACCCCGATAATTTTACGAATACTGTCATTTCCAGCTCTTAAATGGATAAGCGGAATTTGTATCCAAACCTGAGCATATTGTGTCATAGACAAAAATACCTGATCAGAATTCATTCCGTTATACGTATCGCTTTGACTTACTTTTCTAAGTAATTCAGACGAAAAGGTATTAATAGGCTTCATTCTACCTCCTGCATCCTGAATAATCAAACGACCAAATTTAGCAGCATGAGCTTCCGGAGCTTTGTAAATAGTCAATAAAGAGTCTAATTGTTTCTGACTTGGCGGAGCAGTTTCATGATTGGCGTGATCATTAGGATCTGTGTTGTGATTGTGTTCATGACCCGGTGTATGAACATGCGGTGCCTGAGCAAAACCACTTAAACCAATCATTAAAACCAAAATCGTGATCAGTTTTTCCTTTTTCTTTTTCACGCCTTCTAATTTGCGCTTCAAATCACCAAAACGCGAATGTTTGGTAAACATAATAGCCATCAAACCAATGTACAACATAAAATAACCGAAATAAGTAATGTTAGTTCCCCATGAATCGTGATTTACAGATAGAACAGTTCCTTTCTCGTCCGGATCAAAGGATGACTGGAAGAATCGGTATCCTTTATGATCTAAAACGTGATTCATATAAATATCAGCATTAAATGTTTCAGTCGAATCCTGAACTGTTACTTTACTTTCAAAAGAAGAGTAACTTTTCTCTGTTCCCGGATATTTTGTAGCAATAAAATCGTTTAATTTTATTTTAAAAGGCAAGATATATGCTTTACTTCCGTAGAATAAACTGTACTCAATTTTTCCGATTTTAACGGTTTGAGGTTCGCCTACACTACCTTTAGACCCCAAAAGTCTCACTTCTTTTTCCTGTCCGTCGGCTTTAACTTTTACAATCAAAGCATCATGATGTGATTTTGCTCTATAATCGTTATTCGATTGATAATCTACTACTCCCTTTACAGCAGGGTCCGGAAATACAATTCTAATATCACCAATACTGTACAAAGAACGCATCATCAATGGCTGTACATTATCTTTGGTAACAGTACCTTTTAATTTGTCAGCCATTCGCATAAACTCTCCTTCAAAAGGCGTTTGAATGGTATATTTTTCACCTGTAGTATTGATGTTGATCGCTCCGGCTGTTGGTTTATTCAGAGCAAATAATACGTTATGAATATTTTGTACTTCACCCTCTTTCAAAAAGTGTTCTTCACGTCCGCCAGATCCAGCTTCTACCATTTTAAGGTATAAAGTTCCTTTCGGATCCGGTTTTATGGTTTCGGTAGCTCCCATAATATAATTCACGTACGTCACTTCAAAAGGAGTTTCGTCGAATTTGCCGGAAAGTGTAAAATCATTGTTGGTAACCGGCGAAAACAATAAGTTTTTTTCAAAAACTCTACGTTTCATTTCGCCTTTGTATTCTCCATCTGCAAAAACCGTTAAGAATGTTTTATCGGAATAAATTTGATTCTCGGCAGCACCTTCACGAATTGGCATCATACCTTCGTAACTGATATAACGGGTAATAAAAGCTCCTAAAAGAATAAAGATAAAAGCAAGGTGCAATAACAGCGTTGCCCATTTTTCTTTTTTTAGTAGTTGGTAACGTTTGATGTTTCCAAAGAAATTGATCAGAAAAAAGACCATTATCGCCTCAAACCACCAGGTATTGTAAATTAAAATTCGGGCTGTATCTGTGTTGTACTTACTTTCGATAAAAGTTCCAACACCCATTGCAATTGCGAATGTTAAAAAAAGAACGGCCATTAATCGTGTAGAAAACAAAAAAGAGAATATTTTTTTATCCATTTTTAAGGAATTACATTGTATAAAAGTGCCACAAAAGTACTTAAAAATGTTGACTCTCAATATTTGTGATTTGTTAATAAAAACTAAAAAAGCCCATCAAACTAAATTGATTTCATAAAACCGTACGCATATTTCTACAAAGTTCTGATTAAGTTAACTAATTTGTTTTTCCATGCCACAGATTATAGGATTAAAAAAGGATTTATTCTCATAGCAAACTTCGCCTTGAATAGTATCTTTTGAATAAATCAAGAGAATCATTGTAATCAGTATCATCTGTGGCTAAACTTCCATCGTGCTTATTCTCTTTAAAAAAATAATGCTAATTTTGCGATATGATTCGAATTACAATAATTGGTTCCGGAAATGTTGCCCAACATTTGATAAAAGCTTTCTCTAAAAGCGAAGCGGTGGAAATTGTGCAGGTATTTTCCAGAAAAAAAGAAGCTCTTGCTTCTTTAATTAGTTTTGAAAAAATTGTAAATACTTTTGACTCCTTTCTTGAAGCTGATCTCTATATTATTGCTGTTTCTGATAATGCAATTTCAGAAGTTTCAAAACAATTGCCTTTTCAAAACCGGGTTGTAGTTCACACCTCAGGCGCAGCTTCACTCGATGTTTTGGATGCTAAAAACAGAAAGGGTGTTTTTTATCCGCTTCAGACATTTTCAAAGAATAAGGAAATTGATTTCTTCACCATTCCAATGTGTCTGGAGGCCGAAAACACATTTGATTATCGTGTTTTAGAAAGTGTCGCCAAAAGCATTTCCCAAGCTGTTTATCCTATAAATTCAGACCAAAGAAAGGCATTACACGTTGCAGCCGTTTTTGTCAATAATTTCACCAATCATCTTTATCAAATCGGACAGGAGATTTGCAAAGAACATCAGGTACCCTTTGAAGTTTTAAAGCCTTTAATTCAGGAAACTGCTCAAAAAATAAATACTTTAGCCCCTTCGGATGCGCAAACGGGCCCTGCAAAACGCAAAGATTCTAGCACAATTGAAGCTCATTTGGAGTATTTAACCCATGAAAATCAAAAGAATATATATAAATTACTAACACAATCTATACAAAATAATGGCAAAAAATTATAAAGAAATAATGAATGACATCACAACGTTTGTTTTTGATGTTGATGGCGTACTTACAGACAGTTCGGTTTTTGTAACCAATGAAGGGGAGATCCTTCGTACGATGAATATTCGTGATGGTTATGCGATGAAAGCGGCAGTTGAAAGCGGCTATAATGTGTGCATTATTTCTGGCGGAAGCAATGAAGGAGTACGCGTTCGTTTGCGTAATTTAGGAATTAAAGACATTCATCTGGGAACTCCCGACAAAGTAAAAACTTTTAAAGAATACACGGAGACTTATAACATTAAACCTGAACAGGTTTTATATATGGGTGATGATATTCCGGACTTTCATGTAATGAAATTAGTAGGTTTGCCAACCTGTCCGCAAGATGCCAGCCCGGAAATCAAAAATATTTGCCGTTATATCTCACATGTAAATGGCGGAAAAGGCGCTGCCCGTGATGTAATCGAACAAGTAATGAAAGTTCAGGAAAAATGGATGGAACATTTTAGCGGGAAACACGATTAATGATTGTAAATTTTAGATTGTAGATTTTAGATTGCGGATTACATTTCACACATAACATTTTACATCTCACAAAAAACTTAGTCCCTTAGCCTCTCAGAACCTTAGTACCTCAAAAAAATGAAATTCCTCAAACTCATTCGATACAAAAACCTACTGATGCTTGCTTTTATGCAAGTATTATTTCGTTATGCTTTTTTTAAACAACAAAACGTTCCTTTAGCTTTAGCGGACTGGCAATACGGATTATTGGTTTTAAGTACCGTTTTACTGGCCGCGGCGGGTTACGTAATCAATAATATTTATGATGTTGCGACCGACAGCATCAACAAACCTAATGATGTTGTAATTGGTAAAGGAATTTCTGAAACCACCGCTTATAACATTTATATTGGACTAAATATTACCGGTGTTGCCATTGGGTTCCTTTTGTCTAATATCATTCTTAGACCCATGTTTGCTTCGTTCTTTATTTTGATCGCTTCACTTCTCTATTTTTATGCGACAACTTTAAAGCAAATTATGATACTGGGGAATTTTGTTGTAGCGTTACTGCTTTCTGTAAGTGTATTGATTATTGGGGTTTTCGATCTTTTTCCTGCTACAACTTCAGAAAATCAGGCACAAATGGCGAGTCTGTTCTCTATCTTAACCGATTATGCTCTATTTGCCTTTATGATCAATTTTATTCGTGAAATAGTCAAAGATATTGAGGATGTTAATGGCGATTACAATCAGGGAATGAATACGTTGCCTATTGCAATCGGAAATAGCAGGGCAGCAAAAATTGCGTTGGGATTTGCTATAATCCCTTTTATCTCCTGTCTGCTTTACATCAATACTTACTTTGTCAAAAACAACCTTTTTATTGCTACCTTTTATGCTTTTGCCTTTGTATTAGCACCGCTGCTCTACTTTATTGTCAAAATATTTGGTGCAAAAAATCAAAAAGAATTTTATCATTTAAGTACCGTTTTGAAATTAATCTTATTCTTTGGAATTTTATCAATTCTCGTTATCACTCTAAATATCAAGTACAATGCTTAAAGAAAAACTAAAAAAATATACTTTAATTCTGGCTTCCGGATCACCACGCAGGCAACAGTTTTTTAAGGACCTCGATCTTGACTTCGAAATTAGATTAAAAGACATTGAGGAGATTTATCCACCTGAATTAAAGGCGGTCGAAATAACCGATTATCTGGCAGAATTAAAGGCCAATGCATTTGAAGGTGAACTTAACGAAAATGAAATTTTAGTAACCAGCGACACTATCGTTTGGCATCAAAATAAAGCATTAGGCAAACCAAAAGATGCTGAAGAAGCCTTTAAAATGATCCAGTCGCTATCCAATACCTCACATGAAGTAATAACGTCCGTTTGTTTTAAGACAAATCATTCTTCCACACTATTAAACGATATTACAAAGGTTACTTTCAATGATTTATCCGACGAGGCTATTTTGTATTACATCCAAAACTACAAACCTTATGATAAAGCCGGTGCTTATGGTATTCAGGAATGGTTTGGTTTTATGGCAGTTGCAAAAGTAGAAGGTTCTTATACTAATGTTATGGGATTGCCAACAGCAAAAGTTTATGAATATTTGAGTACTTTAGTGTAAAATTTTATTTATGTTTTCTTTTAAAGAATATAGTCAGGAGATCTTAACCACCGTAATTCTAATTTTCGTTCTTGTGGCCTTACGTGTTATCGTTGCGAAATTAATTCGCCGATATGCCAGCACAAGTCAATTACTAGAGCACCGGACCAATTTGGTAATCAAGTACATTCATTTACTGATGAACATACTGGTTCTGATTAGTTTAATTGTAATTTGGGGCGTTGAAACTAAAGATATTTTCATAACTGTTTCTTCTATTGCCACTGTGATTGGAGTGGCTATGTTTGCTCAATGGTCTATTCTGAGCAATATAACTTCGGGAATGATTTTGTTTTTTTCCTTTCCTTTTCGAATTGGAGATACCATCAAAATTCATGATAAAGACTTTCCTATAGAAGCCGAAATCGAGGACATAAGTGCCTTTCATGTGAATTTGAAAACAAAAGACGGTGAGAAGATCATTTTTCCAAATAATTTATTGCTGCAAAAAGGAATCTCTATCATGCCGGTACAATACGAAGAAAAAGAGTTCTTTGATTAAATAAGAATGGGAATTTTATAAAGTTATATTAAAAAGGTAAAACAGATTATTTATAATAAAATATAATATTTGTTTTACAAATTTTCAGCCTTTATTTAATTTCCATCAACAATGAACCACTCTGTAAAATTACCTTTTTATGCTAAACTTGCTTTTATTCTGGTAAGTTTTATAAGCTTTGCCTTTATTTTCTGTATCGGAAAAGATATTATTACTCCGGTATTACTGGCATTTTTATTTGCGGTCTTATTGGTTCCTATTTTTACATTCTTACATTCCAGATTAAAATTTCCCAGACATCTTGCTGCTGCGGCTTGTATTTTAATTTTCGCTTTATGCATTGTTGGTATCTTAGTTTTTATTTCTTATCAGATTAGTGATATTGCCAACGATTTTGATGCAATAAAGAAAAATGCAAACGCTTTCATCACTGACATTCATAAATTTGTAAAAGATAATTTTCACGTGAGCATCGGCGAACAAAAGAAGTACCTGGATAATGTGACCAAAGACTCTGTACAAAACGGAAAAAGCTCCATAGGTTCAGCCATAATCTCCATAACAGATCTTCTGCTAGATTGTACTATCATCCCAATTTATACTTTTTTATTTCTACTGTATAAAGATCATTTTATTCTTTTCCTTGCTAAATTAGTCCCTAAAGAAGATCATGCGATTTTAAAAGACATCCTTTCACAAATAAAAGTTTCGATTAACAATTATATTGTGAGTCTGATTTTTGAAATGATAGTGGTTTCTATTCTGACAAGTTTAGGACTCTGGATTATTGGCGTAAAATACTTTATTTTATTAGGGTTAATAACCGGAATTTTAAACATGATCCCATATATTGGCATTCTGATCGCCGGTATCATCACAGTAATAGCATCCTTAACTGGAACACCGGAAAACTCTATTATTCTTGGAATTCTGATTGTAAACATTGTTGTACAGCTGATTGATAACAATATACTTGTTCCTTTAATTATTAATTCTAAAGTAGAAATTAATGCCTTCGTTTCGATTATGGGAATCATTATCGGTGGTGCCGCTGCGGGAATTTCAGGTATGTTTTTGGCCATCCCACTTTTAGCCATTTTAAAAATTATATTTGAAAGAATTGAATCCTTAGAGCCCTGGGGATATTTGATGGGTAATCACATGCCTAAAAAATTCAGCTGGAGAATCCGAAAACTAAAGGTCGAAAATTAAATAGTATCACAATTCAAAATATAATCGCAATAATTTCTTATATTCATCTCAAAATCGACCTTCAAGCCAGTCAAAAATTATATAATGTCCATAATCAGAAAAATATCCCTTTTTATTCTATTATGCTTTTGCTTACAAGGCACTTATGCTCAGGTTAATTCGCCTCAAAAAAGCGAAAACCGTAAAAAAGACAGCAGCGAGGTCTATCAAAAAATTCGGAACTACTCTAAAAAGAATAAATTTACACAAACCCTGCACAAATTATTCTTCAGAGGAAACAGGCCTCAAAAAAAAGAAATTCTGGTGCAAAACGATACTACCGATTTTAGCGGAAAAATAATTCGGAACATTAACATTATTACACTCGATCCTTTTGGACACTCCCTTATAGACACCACTCAGGTGCCCAAAAATTGGGGAGAGCGAACAGGAAACCGACTGCATTTAAAAACCAAAAAAATTGCAATCTACAATCTGTTGTTGTTTAAGAAAAATACACCTTACGACACTTATAAAGTACAGGAATCTGAGCGTTTGATACGATCTCAAAGATACGTGACAGCTGTACGGATCACTAATAAAGTAGCGGGAATGGCTTCAGATTCAGTTGATGTCACGATTAGAGTTCTGGACTCGTGGAGTACGATTCCTAAATTTGCGATCTCGAGCAATCAGGTTTCTTTTGGTATTAAAGAAAAAGACTTTTTTGGATGGGGACAGCAGCTGGAATACAAACATACCAGCAGGTTTAATGATGGCCGGACTGCAAATGAAGCAACCTACACCATTCCTAATATCAAAAACACTTATATAGGAACCACCTTGTTCTATAAGATCGATATTGACAATAATTACAGCAAGAGTATCAACGTTGAACGCCTCTTTTATTCCCCTTTGACCAAATGGGCAGGTGGTGTTTATACAGGTCAAAACTACAGAAAAGACAGTTTGCAGGCGCCTGATAAGTCTTATGCTTTTCAGCCTTTTAAGAATAACTTTCAGGATTTCTGGGCAGGACATGCCAGTAAAGTATTTGAAGATGAAAATGGTATAACCAATTTGGTGGCAACCGCACGCTTTCTAAATGTCAATTATACCGATGCTCCGGCTGAACTTTATGATCCTACCCATTTTTATTCAGATGAGAAATTGATTCTGAGCGGAATCGGTCTGAACCGACGCAAATTTATAAAAGACAACTATATTTTCAGAAATGGCCAGACAGAAGACGTTCCTATTGGAAGAATCTACGGAATCACTTTAGGCTATCAGTACAAAAACGCGCAGTGGCGGCCTTATGCAGGAGCTCAGTTTTCTTTTGGAAATTATTATCGTTGGGGATTTTTAAGTATGAGTTTTGAGGCAGGTACGTTTTTTCATGATTCTAAAACTTATCAAACAGCCTTTTCATTTCAATCTACTTACTTTACAAAACTATTCAGTATTGGAAACTGGAAACTGCGTCAATTTGTGAACCCAATTATGGTTATTGGTGCCAATCGGGAAAATATTATCGGAGATCAGCTTAATATTAATAATAAAAATGGTTTAGCCGGGTTCAATACCGCTTTATACGGTACAAATAAAATGGTTTTGTCACTTCAAACCCAAAGCTATTCTCCTTATGCGCTCTGGGGATTTCGTCTAAACCCGTTCTTTAATTACTCGGTTGCGGTACTGGGAAAACCAAATGATGCCATAGGAAGAAATAAAGGATACCAGAAAGTGACTTTAGGTTTGCTGATTAGTAATGATTATCTGGTATTCAGTTCCTTTCAGCTTTCGCTCTCCTACTACCCTACCATTCCTTATCAGGGAGATAGTGTTTTTAAAACGAATACTTTTGAGACTAGTGATTTTGGTTTGCAAAACTTTGAGCTGGCCAAACCAAGAGTTGTGGAATATAAATAATGAAAAAATATTTTATTTCACTTTTTTTTCAAAAAAAAACAAAAAAGCCAAAACTACTTCACTACCAAAAGATTAACTAAACTTCTCGTTTTACAAAATCGTTAAAACGCATAATTTATCCGATGAAATGCAAAATACTTTATTTTTTGGCACAGTATATGAATATCCTAAAACAGGATCAACCATAACTTTAAAATTAGAAAAATGAAAACAATAAAATTAGCAATCGCAGGATTATTTCTCCTGGTTGCAAATGCCACGCAAGCGCAGGTATCTATAAATGTTAACATCGGAGCACCTCCAGCTTGGGGACCTGCAGGATATGCAGAAATGGAGTATTATTACTTGCCCGACATCGAAGCATATTATGATGTAAGAGCTTCCCAGTTTATCTATTTTGGAGGAGGAAGATGGGTTAGAACAAATTACTTGCCGAGACAATACAGAAATTATGATTTGTACGGTGGTTACAAAGTAATTTTAAACGATTATCACGGCAGAACACCTTATACTTACTTTGATCGTCATAGAGTAAAGTATTACAAAGGATATCATGGTGCACCGCAAAGATGTTACAAACCGAGACCAGCTTATGGATATAATGACGATCGTTATGAGCGCAGAAACCATAAACACTATGATAAAAAGCGTAACAAACACGACAGAGACGATGACGACGATGACGATCATGATGATCACGATGGTCACTACGGCCGCAGAAGAGGCTAATATTTGCTAAATCATTAATTTTCAATACAAAAGAGTATCAAAATCATGATACTCTTTTTTTATGCATGCATACTAAATGATAAAAAAGTTAATTTATTAAAGATATTGTAAAAATAATAGCTAAAACGATTGAAAAAGTTAAAGTATTCCTAACCGTTTTTAAAAATGTTTTAAATAATCGTAATTTTGCACGAAATTTAAACTAAAAAACAGAGTTTATGAAGAAGAGAGTTTATTTATTTTCATTATTAGCGTTGTCCCTTTTTACATTTTGTACCAATCACGAAGACTCCGCTACGAATGATCAGGCTAAAAATAACAACATCGAAATCAATAGTGATGTTGCCGCTTTAAGCAAAAGACTTGATTATACCAATTCGGGAGTAATCTCCATCACTGGTCCATCCACATCTACAGGTAAATTTTCAAAAAGCAGTCCGTCTTCTACGACTGATTTACCGTTAGTACAAATTGCGGAAATCAATCCTCCAAAAGATAACAACGGAAGAACTTTACAAGCCAATCATGTTGCAGTAAACGGAAACTATGCTTATGTTGCTTACACTATGAGTGGTGAAGCCTATTCAGGAGCAATTGATGTTATTGATGTTTCTGATCCGTATAAACCGAAATTGATTACTTCTGCATTGATCGCAAACACTGATATTACATCATTAACCTATTCCAATGGAAGTTTAATTATTGGCGCTGCGGCAGATGTTGATAAAAATCCGACACTAACAAGTCCTGCTGTTGTAATTAACATGACGTTAAATTCAGGTATGCTGACTGATAAATATACTATAACTAATCTTGAAGGTCAAGTAACTACTGACATTGCTTCAAATTCGGGCTCTTATTTTGCCGTAACAGGAGATCAGGGAAGTTTATTTAAAATCAATACGGCTTCCAAAGCAGTTTCTGGCAAAGTTGCGGTAGAAGATTTACGTTCTGTCGCGATCAGCGGGGACAAAGTTGTGACCTTGAGTGGTTCAAAAGGAGTAAATATTTACAATGAATCTACGCTTACTTTGCAAAAAAGCTTTACCACATCAACAGATGTAAAAGCAGCAAAAAGAACAATGGATTTTGATGGTACCAAATTATTAGTATCAGAAGGATATAACGGTTTAAGCGTTTACGACCTTAATAGCGGTTCTAAACTGCAAACCATCTCACTAGCGACTGTCGGTGAGGAAAATGTAACCAATGCCGTATCGGTAAATGATGGATATGCCTTTGTAGCCAATGGTGCTGCAGGTTTAAATGTATACAAAACAGGTTCACAACTAAGTTTACTGGGAACCGTTGATATCTTAGGTTCGTCTAACTATGTAAAATCCAGCGGTGATTTTATTTATGTGGCTAGCGGAAAAGGCGGTTTGAAAATCATCAAGATGGAAAAACCAAATACCACTTTCGCCGGATGTACCGGATACGGAACTTACAATCAGGGACAAAATCTGATTTTAAATTCAAATGAAGTGAAATCTTACTCGGGTGCTACAGCCATTAACACGGCTATTGTTAATTCGGGAGCAGTATTAACCCATTGTGGTTCGATTACCATTCAAAACAGTCTGACTTTAAATAGCGGCGGAACTTTCAATATGAGCGGAACGCTGTCTCAGGGGAAATACCAACAGTCTAACCCAACAGAATTTATTATTAACAGTAACGCCGTATTACAAATTGAAGGTACTGTAGTGATTTGGGGAGATTTACGATTAAATAGTGGTGCGAAGATCCATTTCACAGGAAATAATTCTTCTATTACGATTTATGGAAAAGTAACGAAGAACAGTAACGTCACCATTACAGGAAACTATAAAGACACAGAAAACAAGTTGAAATAAGTGCTGTAATCCTAAGAAATACCACATGATCTAAGGTGTTAGATCCATTTTCTTTAAAGCTGTCAGATTAAATCTGGCAGCTTTTTTTTGGAATTAATTTTCTTAAAAAAGGAAATCAATAACCAAACATTAACATTTCATTTAAATACTGTACAATAATTTAATTAGTATTTTTGAACTTCTATCAAAAAACACCTAACCACACTATGCGAAAAATTCAGATACAAGTTCTTCTTCTTTTTTTATTAGGTACTACGCTATCTTTTGCACAACAACCACAAAAACCAAGTTCTGTCGAAATTTACAATCAAATTAAAAAATTAAACTTTTTGGGGTCCGTATTGTACATTGCAGCACATCCGGATGACGAAAATACCCGTTTAATTTCCTATATGGCCAACGAAGTAAATGCCCGAACAGGTTATTTATCTTTAACCCGTGGCGATGGAGGGCAAAACTTAATTGGACCGCAATTGCGTGAATTGTTAGGCGTTATCAGAACACAGGAGTTAATCGAAGCCCGAAAAATTGACGGCGGTGAACAGTTTTTCTCTCGCGCAAATGATTTTGGTTACTCAAAAAATCCTGATGAAACTTTAGAAATCTGGAATAAAGACAAAGTATTAGCGGATATGGTATGGACGATCCGAAAATTTCAACCCGATGTGATCATCAACCGATTCGATCATCGCTCACCAGGTACCACACACGGACATCATACCTCCTCGGCGATGTTAAGTGTAGAAAGCTTTAAACTTACAAACGATCCAAAAATATATCCGGAACAATTAAAATATGTAAAACCGTGGCAGGTTAAACGTCAGTTTTTCAATACATCCTGGTGGTTTTACGGAAGTCAGGAAAAATTTAACGCTGCCAATAAATCGAACTTTGTTCAGTTAGAAACAGGAGTTTATTATCCGGGAATTGGAAAATCTAATCAGGAAATTGCCGCTTTAAGCCGCAGTCGTCATCAATCACAAGGTTTTGGAAGTACCGGAGCCCGTGGGGACGAAACTGAATTTTTAGAACTTATTAACGGTGATCGACCTAAAGAATCTAATTTATTTGATGGAATTGATACTTCATGGAATCGCGTTAAAAATGGTAAACCTGTTGGCGATTTAATCTCTTCAATTATCGCTAAATATGACTTTAGCAATCCGTCGGCCAGTATTCCCGATTTGGTTAAAGCTTATGTCCTGATTGAGGCACTGGAAGACGATCATTGGAAAACCGTAAAAACGGCTGCCCTTAAAAACATTATCGCTTCCTGCACCGGATTGTATCTCGAAGCTGCCGCCATCGAACAGGAGGCAACACCCGGAAGCACCATAAAAATAACTCTGGAAGCCATTAATCGATCTTCGATTGATATGCAGCTGAGCAGTGTAACTTCGCTGCCGGACCAAAAAAACACCGCACAAAACATACTGCTGAAAAACAATAAAGATCAAAAAATAAGTTTGGCACTTCAGCTTCCCAATACACTTGAATATACGCAGCCTTATTGGCTAAAAGAAAAAGCAACCGAAGGAATGTATACCGTTTCCAATCAGGAAAATATTGGGATTCCCGATATTATCAGACAGGTAAAAGTTGTTTTTAATGTTAAAATAAATGGAGTAGAAATTCCGTTTGAACGCACTGTCATTTACAAATACAACGACGGTGTAAAAGGTGAAATGTATAACTTTCTGGACATCGTTCCCGAAGTTACGACTTCAATTCTCGAAAAAGTTTTAATTTTTGGAAGCACCCAAAGCAAACTGGTTCCGGTAAAAGTACGTGCCGGAAAAGACGGCATCAAAGGAAATTTACAATTGGAATTACCAAAAAGCTGGAGCGTTTCTCCAAAAGAAATTCCTTTTACCTTAGAGAAAAAAGGAAACGAGCAAATCTTTTATTTTGAAGTTACACCACCTGTAAATCCCGAAGAAACTGTTGTGAAAAGCATTGCTATTGTCGACAACAAACGTTTTGACAAGGATCAGACCATTATTGACTACAGTCATATTACTAAACAGATGGTACTAAAACCTGCGGAGTCAAAGTGTATTCGAATAGAATTAAAAACAAATGGTGACTCCATTGCTTACATTATGGGCGCTGGTGATGAAGTTCCGGAAAGTTTAACGCAAATGGGATACAAAGTTACTATCATAAAACCGGAAGAAATCACCCCTGAAAAACTGGATTCCTTTAACGTAGTGATGACTGGTGTACGTGCTTACAATACCGTAAACGCACTGGCGCATAAACAAAACATACTTTTTAACTTTGTGAAAAGCGGTAAAAACATGATCGTACAGTACAATACGTATGGCCAAACCGTTACCGATCAGATTGCACCTTATCCTTTAAAAATATCAAATGATCGTGTTACAGAAGAAAATGCTAAAATTACTTTTCTGGCACCCAATCATCCTATTTTAAATACACCAAACAAAATCAGTCCTAAAGATTTCGAAGGCTGGAAACAAGAACAAGGTTTGTATTATCCTGATCAGTATGATCCTGCCTTCACTCCTATTCTCTCTTCACACGATAAAGGTGAATCTGCTAAAAATGGTGCTTTATTGGTAGCGCCCTACGGAAAAGGATACTATATTTACACCGGTCTAAGCTTCTTTAGAGAACTACCCGAAGGTGTTGCCGGTGCTTATCGACTGCTATCGAATATGATTTCATTAAAACAGCCTATAGAAGCTCCTAAACAAGAATTAAAAAAATAAACCATTCTCAATATGGAAGCTAAAAAAATAAAAAAATGGAAAAAAAGCTACACCTACGTTTTGGTAGCCAATGCCATCTACATTCTGATTTTTTTCCTCATCATGAAATTATACTCATAACCTATGCAACTATTTGATTGGATCGTACTAATTGTTACTCTTTTATTTATTGTTGGGTACGGCTCTTGGAAAACCAAAGGGAGTAAGAACGTTGAGGATTTCATTCTTGGAAACAACGAAACTCCCTGGTACACTGTTGGGCTTTCGGTAATGGCAACTCAAGCCAGTGCCATTACTTTTTTGTCAACTCCCGGACAGGCTTATCATGACGGAATGGGTTTTATACAATTCTATTTCGGATTGCCCATTGCAATGATCGTGATTTGTGTGACTTTTATACCCTTGTATCATAAGAACAAAGTATTTACCGCCTATGAATTTCTAGAAAAGCGATTCGATTTAAAAACCCGCTCTTTGGCCGCTATTTTATTTTTGGTCCAGAGAGGTTTAGGAACCGGATTAACCATTTACGCTCCGGCGATTATCCTGTCGGCTCTTTTGGGATGGAATTTAACGCTAATGAACATCGTGATTGGTGTTCTGGTAATCATATACACGTTCTCTGGAGGAACAAAAGCGGTAAACGTAACACAGAAACAACAGATGTTTGTGATCGTGTCGGGAATGTTTATTACTTTTTTCTTAATCCTGCATTACCTGCCAAACGATATGACTTTTACAAGTGCCCTGCATATTGCCGGAGCAAACGATAAAATGAATATTGTAGATTTCTCTTTCAATCCCGAAGAAAAATATACTTTTTGGAGTGGAATCACCGGTGGTTTTTTCCTTGCACTTGCCTATTTCGGAACTGATCAGTCACAGGTGGGACGCTATTTATCCGGAAAATCGGTTCGTGAAAGCCAAATGGGGCTTATCATGAACGGACTTTTGAAAGTACCTATGCAATTCTTCATCCTGTTAACAGGAGTTATGGTTTTTGTCTTTTTTCAATTCAATCCTGTTCCTTTAAATTTTAATCCAAACAATAAAATTGTGATTGAAAAATCGGCTTATAAAGAAGAGTATCATGCTTTAGAGAAAAAACTAAGCAATCTTTCAGAAGACAAAAAAGTGATTAATTTATTGTACATCGACCAGTTGAATCAGGATTTCGATAATCCGATTTTACGAAAAGAACTGGTTACTATATCAAATAAAGAAAAAGACCTTCGCGATCGTGCCAAAGAAATCATATCAAAAGCAGACAGCAACAGTGAAACCAACGACAAAGATTATGTCTTTTTCCACTTTATACTGCATTATTTACCAAAAGGGCTTATTGGTTTATTATTAGCTGTAATTCTTTCGGCCGCCATGTCTTCAACAGCTTCCGGATTAAATGCATTAGCTTCTACAACAGCTATCGACATTTACAAACGAAATCTGAAGACCGAAAAGTCCGAAAAACATTACCTGAATGCGACTAAGTTCTTCACCTTATTCTGGGGAATTATAGCCATACTCTTTGCCTGCGTGGGGACCCTGTTCGAAAACTTAATTCAATTGGTAAATATTATTGGGTCTATTTTCTACGGAACCGTATTAGGAATCTTCCTTGTTGGTTTTTACCTGCGCCGTGTAAAGGCCAAAGCAATGTTTTTCAGTGCCATTATCAGTCAGATCACTATATTTATCATCTATTATTTTATGATTGCTATTTACCCAAGCGGTCAGGAAAAACTGGGGTATTTGTGGCTGAATTTTATCGGAGCAATTTTGACCATTGTCCTAGCGCTATTCATGCAGTTTGCCTTTTTTAGAAACGAGCCCGATGCTGAGGAGGTAGTTTTGGAATAGTTTAATTTAAAACCAGAAAAAATGAAACTGAATTTAGATGCCATTGTCCTATATGTTCAGGATGTAAACCGATTAAAATCTTTTTACACTACAATTTTTGGTTTTGAAATACTTGAAGAATACGAAGCCGAATGGGTGCTTTTGAATGTTGGTAACGCTAAAATCGGGCTTCATAAAATTGGTGATCCCTATTTGGCTCAAATTAAATCTGGTTATAAATTTGACAATAACACCAAAATTGTTTTTGAAATTAATGAAGATATTCATGCACTAAGACAAGTACTTCTTGATCAAAATGTATTGATGCGGGAAGTAAGTACTTTTGATACTTACGAATACTGGCTCTGTGATGGAGAAGATCCTGAAGGAAATGTATTTCAGTTGAAGCAAAAGAAATAAGGATTGAAAAAATTATGTTTGGATAAACTAATCTTTATCCAAACATAATTTTTTTTTTCTGGATCGGAATGAATTAGCCCTGATGGAGCGGCATCCTTTTGTGCCGGGGTTCGGCACAAAAGATACAGCGGACAGCAGGAATAGCTACAAAAAAACACTCCATTAAATTCAAATATATGGTCTTACATTTGAGTTTTTAAAAGACTGAGAATTCTTTTCAAATTTCTATCTTTGAGAAAGTAACCTTTAAAATTCCAACTCTATGAAAGATTTGAAAAAGTACAGCAATAAAACTAAGGCTGCTTTTATTTTATTGATTGTAATGCTTCTTATTTTACTGGGGAACTTCAATACACTTCAAAATTCAAAAAATGTAAATGAAAACATTAACGCCATTTACAAGGACCGCTTAGTTGTGGCACATTACATTTTTCAATACTCTAAAGAACTTCATTTTATAAAAGCGGAAGCCGAAAAACTAGATTTAAGCGATACAATCAAAAAAGACGAGATCGTTCAGACGCTAAATGTTATTCACACCATTGACGATTTGTATGCCAAGACGGTTTTAACCAATACCGAAAAACAATATTTTGATGCTTTTTTAAGTTCCTGCAAAGAAATAAACAATCAGGTCGCGAACAAAAACTGGAATAAAATTGCGGTTTCTAGCGATCAGGCGCTAAAAACTCTAGAAGCCCTGTCGCAAATCCAGATTCAGGAAGGAAAAGCAAAACTGGCAAGTGCAAACGCCATGTACAGTAAAAATAATAGTCTTGGGCAGCTTCAGATTGCTTTGCTCATTATTTTGGGCGGAATCACTTTTTACTTACTGGTTGTCAAAAAAATCAAAAAAAGTATCAAAATTCCGGAACCGCCAAGTTTGAACTAATTGAAGTGATGTAGTTTGCGGATGTCCTACGCGGATTTTGCGGATTCGTTTCACGAAAACGCGGATTTTCGCAGATCTTTTTTTGGGCTTTGATTGTTACTGTAGCGTTTGACGTAAACAACTACATTATCCACTTAACAATCAATCACTTAATTGAACTTCTCATCTAGCAAACTATAAATATCACTCCTCCGGAGTTTTTTTGTTGTGGAGGGTAATTGTGCTATAGATATTCCGCTCCTCTGGAGCTCATTCCATTATTTGCGGAAGGGTACAAATAGAAAAAATCCGCGTAAATCCGCGTTTTCGTGAAACGAATCCGCGTAGTCAGCGTGTAAAACCAACGTATGTACCTCTGTATCAATAGCAATAACAATAGCAATAGCAATGTCAACATTAAAACTAAACCCCCAAAGGAGTAAAGCTTTTTAAAAATCTGCGTAAATCCGCGTTTTCGTGAAACGAATCCGTGTAATCCGCGTGCAAAGCAAAGCCAAAGTATATATCAATATTAAAACTAACGCTATCTATTATTTCAATTTCCTGTCCTCTTCTTTAATTGGTAAATCATTGATACTTGCAAATCGCTTTTGCATCAGTCCATTGACATCAAACTCCCAATTTTCATTTCCATATGCTCTGAACCAGTTTCCATCGGGATTCTGATACTCATATTCAAATCGCACTGCAATTCTGTTTTCGGTATGTGCCCAATACTCTTTTTTAAGTTTGTAATGTTTTTCTTTTTCCCATTTTCGGGTTAAAAACTGAATGATTGCTTCTCTCCCATTTACAAACTGATCTCTATTTCGCCATTCGCTGTTAACCGTATAGGCTTTTGAAACGCGCTCAGGATCCTGACTGTTCCAGGCATCTTCTGCTAATTGAATTTTTTCTAAAGCCGTTTCGTAAGTGAAAGGCGGCAATGGTAACTTCTGTTCCATAACTATAAAATTAAAGTTTGAATTATTATTTTGGATTGTTCTATAAGCTGATTGGATTTAAAAAGCTGACTTTCGATAATACAGCTTTCAAAAAGCAAATAAATATGTGCTGCAACAAGCTCATTGTCAATGCCTCTCCTGAAATAATTTCGTAAATCTGATTTATGATTTTGAATTACAGCAAGCATTTTTACATTGTCTGCCGGTATTTCCGAAAGCAGGTTCAGAAAACTACATCCTCTGAAATTTTCCTTCTGATTCATAAAGATCAAAAAATCAAAAGAAGCCAAAACCTTTAGTTTGGTATCTTTTTTATCCAAAGTGAAACTTTCAAGTTGGTTAAACCAATACTCATGTCGCTGGTTTAAAAAAGCAACCCCCAAGTCTTCTTTTGATTTAAAATGCTGATAAAAGCTTGCCTTTGCTACTTTCGCTTCTTCAATGATCTGATTTATCCCGGTAGAATTATATCCCTGGGTATGAAACAAAACAGAAGCTTTATCTAAAATTCTTTCTTTGGGTTGCATATCTAATGTACGTTTGGAAGTACAAATGTATATCTTTTTAATTAAAACAGACAGGTCTGTCTGTATTTATTTGATCTAAGAGCGTCTATATTGGGTCAGGCTTACGCCCTTACAGGGCTTAGAGAAGTGTTACCATTATTCATGGTACTCCGAGCCATGTTATTGCTAAGGCTCTTTCAGAGCAATAGGCATCAAATGCTCTTGTTTTATAAAAGCAAGCTGTATATCATTTTTTTAACTTAGACCCTAACTTTTGAACCTGATCCGCAATCAGGACTATAAAGAATCATTTTTAAGCAAAAAAAAATCCAAATTCCAATTGAACATTGGAATTTGGATTTTTTAAATTTAGAATTTAATAATTCAATGAATTATTATCTGCTCCACTCAGCAATACTATCTTTATTCAACTTTACATAGTCTTGATTTTTAGCAACTTCAGCAGCAGCCAAAGAAGCTTTTGCTGTTTCTATAGCTCCTTTTTTATCTCCTTGTTTCGCCTGAATTTGCGATTTCAATCTTAAGATGTAATATGGTTTATCAGTGCTCAAATCTAATGATTTATCTACATAAGTTCTGGCAGTTTCGATATTTCCGTTAGTCTGGAACAAATAAGTAGCCGCTGAGAAATAATCGTTTGAACTTGGTCCGCCTAAAACTTTATCGATGCTTGCAGTTGCAATTTTTGCAGTTGGTACCTCGAATTTTAATGCTACATGAGAATTTTCCCAAGACATTTCTAAATAACCATAATTTGGATCTAAACCATTAATTCCAATAGTAAAAGTTTCCACCGGAGTTGGCAATGCATCCTCTTTTACCGTAGTTCTCAAAGCTACGTAAGAGTCGCTCCAGTTTTCAGGTAATCCCCAGTTGTCAGTAGAAAGGTAAAATATAACTTCCCAGCTTTCGATTTTAGGAATGGTATAAATTGCATATTTTCCTTTTTTCAATGTTTTTCCGTCAATCACTACATCATCACTAAAGTTAATGATAGTGTTTTCGTTAGCTCCGGTTCTCCATAATTTTCCAAACGGAACTAAATTTCCAAATACGGCTCTTCCTCTGGCGCCAGGTCTTGAATATGTAACTTCAACATCAGTCAGACCAACTGTTTGCTTGACGTATCCCTTAGGACTCGCCTGTGGAGTTTTTATTTGTGCTTCTGAAGCAAAAGGAGCCAAAACGATGGCCAATGCAATAAGTAGTTTTTTCATTTTCGTAGTTTATTTTGTTCCCTCAAATTTACAAATTCAATTAGCGAACAAATGTTAAATTTAACTTAATTCAACCTTTTAATTGCGATATTTTTTGCGCATTTAATTCATGAAAGTGGTTGATAATCAAATCAGCATCTGATAAATCCTGAAATTTTGAATGATGACTGTTATAACCCACACAAAAAACACCCGCACCCTTGGCTGCTTTCACTCCGTTTGTACTGTCTTCGATGATGATACAATTTTCTTTTGGAGCTTTGGATAGTGAAGCTGCGTGCACAAAAATAGCTGGATTTGGCTTGGATTGCGGAAAATCTTCACCACTTACGATGTCGGTAAAATATTGATGCAGATTAAATCTGGTAAACACACGCTCGATCGTTACTTTGGAAGCTGAGGAAGCCAAAATTAGCTGTATTCCGTTTGCATATAAATCTTTTATCAAATCTTCAACCCCTTCTAATAGGTACAGATCTTCTTTGGTATCAAAAGCATCATTAAAGATACTTCTTTTACGCTGAATTAAATCTTCTACTTCATGCTCAATGGCTGGAAAAAGTCCTTTTAACGTCTGAAACGTATTTCGTGTCGAAAATCCGGTAAACGAGGTATACATTTCTTCTGTTACGATTATGTTTAATTCCGAGAATTGTTTGTAGTAAGCATAACGATGTACGGGTTCAGTGTCTACAATCACACCGTCCATATCAAAAATTACTGTTTTTATCATTTCTTTTTAAGTTACTAAGGTTCTGACGGGCTAAGGTTTTTTAGATGCTGAGGTACTAAGTGGCTAAGGTTCTGAGTTTAAAACTTAATTCCTCAGAATCTTAGCATCTTAGCACCTTTCTTACTCCTTTTTAAGCAAATGACGGATCACCGTTTCAGCAACATGCAGGCCAAATAGACCCGGCATGTAACTGTTAGTTCCGTAGAATGACTTTTTGAAGTTTTTCCCGTCTGTTAATTTCAAGCTTTTTTCGTCCTGAATTTCAGAAGAGAAAACTACTTTAAGTTTGTTTATTTTTTCTGCTTTTAGACGCTTTCTGATCGTTTTTGAAAAGTAACAGTTTATCGTTTTAGAAATATCGGTGACTTTTACTTTCGAAGCCAGCATTTTTCCGCCCGCGCCCATACTGCTGATGATTTTTACTCTTTTACGTTTGGCTGCAATGATCAGGTTTAATTTTGGTGTGATACTGTCGATGCAATCCAAAACGTAATCAAACTCAGAAGAAACGATTTCGAAAGCTCTTTCCGGAGATAAAAACTCTTGTACTCTTGTTAATTTCAATTCCGGGTTAATATCCATTAAACGATCTCCAACAATGGTAATTTTTGGCTGACCAACCGTTGAGTGCAAAGCCGGCAATTGTCTGTTTATATTTGTAATATCTACGACATCCCCATCTACAATTGTCATGTTTCCTACTCCTGCCCTTGCCAAAAATTCAGCTGCAAATGATCCAACTCCTCCTAAACCTACCACCAAAACATTCGAGTTTTGTAAGTTTTGCAATCCTTCTTTAGTAAATAAAAGCTCGGCTCTTTCTGTCCACTCTGCCATATATAATATTTTTCTTTTGTTTAATATTGTTTCTTTTGTTTCAAGTTTCAGGTTTATGAAGTTTGTTTCTGAAAAACACTGTTGAAATTCCCCAAAATATGATCCTGTAATTCTTTAATCGTTATATTTTTGTATGTTGTTGCCAATTCATAAACCTGCTCTATACTTTCCTCAATGGTATCTGTTTCCAGAAAAAAGCGATCATTTGGAACAGATTGAAAAACCGTTTTTAAATCGGGATTTCGCAGGAGATATTTTCCAAACGAAATATAAAACCCCTCCTTGATTAGCTGTGCGGCAATATGACCGTTTTTAGAAAAACCGTGAACGATCATCGGAACCGAAATTTTCATTTTCTTTTTAAGGAGAATCACTTCCTGAAAAGCTGCAACACAATGTATGACTACGGGTTTTTGATACTTTTCGGCCAAAGCCAGCTGCTTCTCAAAAACGATAATTTGTTGTTCTAACGGAATTTCGATTCGTTTGTCTAAACCACATTCACCAATAGCCAGACAATTTTTGGATTGTAATTTTTCTTCAATAATTTTCAATTCAGCATCAATTTGATCCTCTTTTATATACCAGGGATGAATTCCAACAGAATAAAACGGAATCGAAGCATCAAACTCTTGCGGGTATTGATTGACCAATTCCAGTACATTGGATTGATTTTTAAACTGATGGGTATGAAAATTAAAGAATTCCATTAATGAAATGCTTTAACTCCTGCTTTGATGGCCACATTCAGATCGTTTTCTAAAGGAACTAATGGACAGGAATACTTATGATTGTAAGCACAATACGGATTATACGCCTGATTAAAATCGACTGCAATTGTATTTCCTTTCGGGATTTTCAAGTCAATATATCTTCCTCCAATATAACTTTCCTTACCCGAAGTTAAATCTGAAAAAGGCAGGAATAAATGATCTTTATATTCTTTCGTTTTCGAAAGTTCTATATTTCTGTAAACATTCAATTTAAGTTCAACCCCATCGATCGTAAAATATAAAGTACCGTATTTGATATATTTTGGCGTTCTTGTTCCCGTAGTTTTCATTTCGAAAACTTTCTCGTTTTGTGCTTTTTCAAATTTTGCAGTCACAAAATACTTTGTGTTTATAGGATAAAAATCTAAACTTTTAAACGTTTTCAAATCTTCTTCCATTAACGGACTCGTCTTAGCATCAGCATATTCTGAATTAATTGTCTTTTGAAATTTTTCGCTTTCCTTTTGATCAAATTTATTTTGTCCGAAGCAAAAATTAATTGCTAACAATACTAAAAAAACTATACTATTTTTCATCTTAGAAATTTTGAGCAAAAATAGTTCAAAAGTAACAAAGCAGCAACCGCTCATCCGTACAAAGTTTACTAACTTTGTTGCAAATAACTTATTTATAATGCTTAAAACCGCTTTTAGCCGCTACATCAATAATTTTAAAGGTTTTTCGAGAGAAATTTGGATTCTTGCTATTGTTACTTTTATCAATCGTGCCGGAACCATGGTGCTTCCTTTTTTGTCCAAATATTTAAAAGAAGATTTACATTTTACTTATAATCAGGTAGGCTGGATTATGGTGGCTTTTGGTTTCGGATCAATGTTAGGTTCCTGGCTGGGTGGAAAATTAACAGACAAAATCGGGTTTTACAAAATCATGATTTTTAGTTTGTTTACTAGTGGGGTTTTCCTTTTCCTTATTCAATATGTTACACATTTCTGGACGCTTTGCATCGCGATATTTTCTTTAATGACCATTGCCGATATGTTTCGCCCGGCGATGTATGTTTCGCTTGGTGCCTATTCTGAACCCGAAAACCGAACGCGTGCCCTTAGTTTGGTACGTTTAGCCGTTAACTTAGGATTTGCCGCAGGACCTGCGTTAGGAGGTTTGATTATTATGGGTATGGGATATTCAGGCTTATTTTGGGTAGACGGTGCATCGTGTATCATCGCCATTTCGATATTTGCCATACTGGTTAAAGAGAAGAAAAAAATACTACACGAAGATAAAATCGAAAGTACCGAAGTTAAAAAATCGGTTTTTCAGGACAAAATCTTTTGGGTTTTCTTGTTTGTGTGTTTTGCGACGGCTATCATATTCTTCCAGCTTTTTACCACCTTACCGCTGTATCATAATGAAAAATTTGGTTTAAGCGCGTTTCAGACCGGACTATTAATGACACTAAACGGGTTGCTTATTTTTACTTTGGAAATGCCAACTGTTGCTTTTATGGAGCGAAAAGGCTTTCCTAAAATAAAAATTATCACACTTGGATCTTCCATTATAGCCTTGAGTTTCTTTTTACTGTTAATTAATATTTGGGCATGGATTCTGGTAATCAGTATGATTCTTTTCTCGATTGGAGAAATTCTCAACTTCCCCTTCTCGAATGCTTTTGCGCTAAGCCGGGCACCACGCGGACAGGAAGGCCGTTATATGGCACTTTACACCATGAGTTTTAGTCTTGCACATATTGTAAGTGCAAAATTAGGATTCGAAATCATCTCCCGATTCGGATACCAAATCAATTGGCTTTTCATGGCTTCTATTGGAGTTTTTGCCACTCTATGCTGCTTTTGGATTAAAAAGGCATTGGTCAGGGAGAAAATATCTTAAAAACTTACTCTCCTTATATTCCTTATCGTTTATTAGACCCGATAGTTTTTTGAAACCTGTCGGGTTTGTTTATATATGAAAACATTTTTTACAGGTCAAAGTCCAATAATTCTCTTGGATGTTTTCCTAATTATTTAATCCATAAAAGAAATTCCATCATAGGTTATAAGTTCTTATAACGTTTTAAAAAAAAATATTCGCGTCTTTTACTAAAATAATGATAGGTCATGCAAAAAGTAAAAGAAAAGCAAAATTGGCAAATCCCCTCAGAGATTGAATTAATTTACAAAACCAAAGTAAAAGCATCCCAGCGCCCACATATAGGTTCTGCTAGTTCAGTTTATAAATTGGCTCTGAAAATCTGGGACCCCGGAAAAATTGAGTTTCTCGAGCAGTTTAAAGTATTCCTGCTCGACAGATCAAATAAAGTATTGGGAATATTTGAAATTTCGTCAGGAGGAACAACAGGGGCTTGTGTTGACCTTAGATTATTGTTCGTGGCAGCGCTCAAAACAAATGCAACAGGCATTATTATAATTCACAATCATCCATCGGGTAAAATACTTCCTTCACTTGCTGACAAATTGATTACTAAAAAAATAAAAGAGGCAGGTACAATCCTGGACATTGTTTTAGTAGATCACTTAATCATCACTTCAGAATCCTATTTTTCTTTTGCAGATAATGCTATTCTCTAATATTTGGCCTCTTAAAATTTCGAAAAACGACACAACCAATAATCATTTAGCTTTTATTCAGATTCTGTCCAAGCTCTATTATACAAAGTTTCCTTCACTTATTTTTTAAACTTTAAATCTACTAGTGCATTTTAAGACGATCCTAAACCATGTTAAAAACCTATAAAACAACTCAGTAAACTTAATTTTAAACTAACTTTAATGCCTCTAAAAGACATTCAAAACGTAATTTTTAGTTAAATAACTATTTTTATAGTTGTGTAACTAGAAAAATAGTTGTAGGTTTGATTTAAAATTAGAAAACATGCAAAAGTTAACGAACAAAGAAGAGGAAATCATGCATATTTTATGGAGGCTTAAAAAAGCTTTTGTAAAGGAAGTTCAGGCAGAAATAACAGAAGATCAACCCCACTACAATACCTTATCGACTATAGTGCGTAATCTGGAAGAGAAAGGATTTGTGGCTCACAATGCTTTTGGAAACACACATCAATATTATCCAATCATTACTTTAGAGGCCTACAGTAAAAAGTATATGAATACGGCAATTGACAACTATTTCAATAGTTCGTATAAAAATATGGTTTCATTCTTTGCTAAAGAGGAGAAAATTTCGGCGGCAGAATTACGTGAAATTTTAGACATGATCGAAAATCCAAAAGGAGAAAAATAATTGTTTATGGAAGCACTTTTCTTATTTATCGCAAAATCCGGTGGTTTATTAATATTGTTTTATTGTGCTTATTATTTTTTACTGCGCAAAGAAACTTTTTTTAACAGCAACAGATGGTTTTTATTGACTGGTTTGATTACTTCAGTAGTGCTGCCATTTTTGGTATATTCTAAAACTGTGTGGGTAAATCCTACTCCCGTGACCAATTTGAATTATACTTCTGTTTATCAGCCGCCGCTTATCGAAAATGATGCTTCCTTAATTAACTGGAACCTAGTGCTGCTTTCAGTCTACGTTATAGTACTTCTAGGATTACTTTTAAAATTTGCTTTCGATTTTTATAGTCTGAATACAGTTTTAAAAGGAAAAAAAATCACACAGCAAGCCGATTTCAAATTCATCGATACCAACGAAAATATCGCCCCTTTCTCTTATTTTGATTATATCGTATACAACTCATCAATGTATACACCTTCGGAATTAGAAAGTATTATCGAACATGAAAAGGTGCATAGTGAGCAAAATCATACTGTAGATGTTTTACTGTCCAGAGTATTTTGTGTTCTCTTTTGGTTCAACCCGATCATGTGGCTGTATAAAAAAGCAATTCTTCAAAATCTGGAATTCATCGCCGATAGTGAAGCTGCACGAAAAATCTCCGACAAAAAAGCGTATCAGTACACACTTTTAAAAATTACAACACATGAAAATTGTGTTGCCATTACCAATCATTTTTATCAATCATTAATCAAAAAACGAATCATTATGTTAAACAAAAATCAATCAAAGAAAAGAAATTCCTGGAAATTTGGAGCAATAGTTCCGGCACTTGCGGCATTTGTATTATTATTTCAAATCGAAGTAATTGCCAAAGAAAAACAACAAACGGCAAAGGTAATTTCAGGAAAAACAGAATCTGTAGATATTTACAAAATCAAAAAAAATACTACAGATGCTGAATTAAAGGACATCAGGGAAAAATTGAAATCAATTCATAACATTGAATTTAAGGCTTCTGAGATAAAAAGAAATGCTGATAACGAATTAATATCAATTAAAATTGATGTTAAAAATGGTAAACAGCAAGCACAATCTGTTCAGACTTCAGGAAATGAAGCCATTAAAGATTTTGGACTAATTGTTACAACGAATACGAATGGCAGCAAAAATGTTGGTATTCAGACTGCTGACGAAAATGATAATTCTGAAAGTCACAAAGAATCCAAAAAAGTAAAAAGTAAAAAAGTAACTATTAAACAAACTAAAGATGCTAACACTAATTCTGGTACTGACACAAAAATTGCTGGCAATACTCATACAAATACTAGCACTACTACTGTAATTACAGATGATAACGGCACAACCAGTGTGTCTACTACAAATAATGATGGCAAAATTATTATTTCAACGTCAGGTAAAGCTAACTCAAAAGAGCCTAAACTTATCATCGTTGATGGAGTCGAAATGCCTGCTAATTATAACCTTGACGACCTTAAACCAAAATATATTAAAAAAATGAGTGTTTACAAAGGAAGTGAAGCAACTTCCAAATATGGAGAAAAAGGATCTAATGGTGTAATCGAGATCGAAACGCATCAATAAGAAAGCTTAAAATGCAAAAGCTAACCAACAAAGAAGAGGAAATCATGCACATTTTATGGAAGCTTAAAAAAGCTTTTGTAAAAGAAATTCAGGCAGAGATTACAGAAGATCAGCCGCATTACAACACTTTATCTACAATTGTTCGTAATCTGGAAGAAAAAGGTTATGTAAATCATAGTGCTTTTGGGAACACGCATCAATACTACCCGCAGGTAAGTATCGAGGAATATCGAAAAGGATTTATGAATACCGCTATTGACAATTATTTTAATAGCTCTTATAAAAGTATGGTTTCCTTTTTTGCTAAAGAAGAGAAAATTTCGGCAGCAGAATTACGTGAAATCTTAGTCATGGTCGAAACTCCTAAAGAAGTAATATAATTGTATATGGAAGCTATTTTCATTTTTATCGCAAAATCAAGCGGATTATTGGTGTTGTTTTATTGTGCTTATTTTTTTTTATTGCGCAAGGAGACTTTTTTTAACAGCAGTCGATGGTTTCTATTGGCCGGATTAATTACCTCTGTCATTTTACCTTTTTTGGTTTACACAAAAACGGTATGGATTGAGCCCACTCCTACTGTTTATACTCCACTTGCGGTTTCTGCGAAAGCTACAGGGACAGCTTTAGATTACTCAAAAACGTATCTTTCACCAGCTGTAGAAAAAGACATGTTTGAGATTGATTGGAATTATGTGGTACTTGCCATTTATGGACTTGGTTTTCTGGCTTTGGTCATAAAATTCATGATTGACTTCTACAGTCTGAATCTGGTGCTAAAAGGGAAAAAAGTACAGCAGCAGGCCGATTTCAAATTTGTCGATATCAACGAAAATATTGCTCCCTTCTCCTATTTTGACTATATCGTGTACAACTCATCAATGTATACACCTTCGGAATTAGAGAGTATTATCGAACACGAAAAAGTACATAGCGACCAAAACCACACCATGGATGTTTTGATCTCAAGAGTTTTTTGTGTCCTGTTTTGGTTCAATCCTTTTATGTGGCTGTACAAAAAAGCAATCCTTCAAAACCTTGAATTTATTGCCGACAGTGAAGCTTCTAAAAAAATAACCGACAAAAAAGCGTATCAGTATACGCTTTTAAAAATAACAGCACATGAAAGTTGTGTTGCAATCACCAATCATTTTTATCAATCATTAATCAAAAAACGAATTGTCATGTTAAACAAAAATCAATCAAAGAAATGGAATTACTGGAAGTATTATGCCATCATTCCGGCACTTGCTGCTTTTATCTTTTTATTCCAAATTAAAACAATTGCACAGGAAAAAGAAACTAAAGAACCTAAAGAAGTTACCGAGAAAACGGATCCTATTGATCTTATTAAGATTCAGAAAAACACAACAGATCAGGAACTTAAAAAAATCACAGAAGATTTAAAACAAAAACATAATATTGATGTTGTTATTTCGGATGTAAAAAGAAACAGCGAAAATGAGCTGACTGCTATTAAAGTAGATGTAAAAAGACAAAATGGAAAAACGCAAACCATCCACATCGAAAGCAACAAACCTATTAAAGGCTGTGGAATTGTGGTATCAACCCAGAACAACGGCTCTAAAAGCGTAGCGTTAATCACGGATGATGCTCCTGCTCCAGACAAGAGAAGTGTTATTAGAAATCAGATTACAGTAAGCGACGAAAGCGATGATACTGACAGCGATCAGTCGTCCCTGACGCCTCCAACTCCACCGACTCCGCCAACTCCTCCTGCATTCCTTGTTGAATCAATGCCACAAGTTCCTTCGATGGACGTACCGATGCCACCAATGCCTCCGGGAAATCCAAACAGCAAAACTGAAATGGCTAAGTTTAAAAAAGAAATGGCTGAATATGAAAAGAAAATTAAATCTATCGAACCTAGTATAGCAGCTTATGAAAAGCAGATAAACACTGTGATGGCACAAAAAGAAGCGGTTTACGAAAAGGAGATGGCAAAATTCGAGATTGCTATGGATAAATTTACTGCCGAAATGGACAAATATACACAGGACATTCAGGTAAAATATGGTAAAGACTCTAAAGAATACGAAATCAACATGAAGCAATATGAAATAGACATGAAGCAGCATGAAGCCGATATGAAGAAACATGAAAAAGAAATGAAGAGATACGAGAAAGAAATGAAAAAGCTTGAGAAAGAGAGCCAAAAATCATAATTCGGGATATCTTTAAAAACTAAATAAACATCTAAAAATCAACAACAAAGACTTTGCTTAACCGCAAAGTCTTTTTTTTATATCTTTGCAAAAAAATTAGCCGTTATGTACAAAATTTTAGCCCGAATCAACAAAATACTGCTGCCGAGTTTTACCAAACAAGGCCTGGACATTACGAAAGCAAAAAAATGGCAGATGGCGGTCATCGGTTATCGCGCTTTTGTTACCAAAAGGGCATTGGAATAATCCTATAAAATATTTTCCTCAAAAATACTAAACTTTTAGTATACACTATAAGCTGCCGCTCTGAGTGGTAGTTTCCCCCTTCCACTACATTTCCATGCAAAATAAAAATTTCAATATTCCTCCTGTTTACGCTGTGCTTTTAGCAATTATAAGCGTTCAGTGCGGAGCAGCAATTGCAAAAAGTTTATTCCCAACCATTGGTGCTGCAGGAACAGCTTCTTTACGAATTGGAATTTCGGCTATAATCTTACTATTAGCTTACAGGCCAAATTTAAAAGCAATCACTCCAAAACAATGGAAAATTGTTGTTCCTTATGGTTTGACTCTTGGCGCCATGAATTTGATTTTTTATATGGCCATAGAAAGAATCCCGATTGGCTTAGCAGTAACGCTTGAATTTATAGGTCCGTTATTAGTTGCTATTATTGGTTCAAAGCGTTTACTTGATTATTGTTGGGTATTACTGGCAGCAGCAGGAATTGTTTTAATCGCACCCTGGTCAAATGACAGTATTGATCCTATAGGTGTTTTGTTTGCGCTTTTGGCAGGTGCATTATGGGCTACTTATATTATTCTGGGAGGAAAAGTGTCTAAAATCATGCATGACGGACAGGCAGTTGCCACGGGAATGTTATTTGGAGCTGTTTTAATTTTACCGTTTGGTCTTTACGAAAACGGACTCGCAAATCTTACTCCTAGTTTTTTTGGAATGGGTGTTGCTTTGGCACTTTTATCCAGCGCGATTCCGTTTACACTCGAAATGAAAGCTTTGGGACAGCTCCCTCCCCGTACTTTTAGTATATTAATGAGCCTGGAACCTGCTGCTGCTGCCCTCTGCGCTTATATTTTCTTACAGGAGCATTTAAATTTTTATGAAATTATCGCAATTATCTGTGTTGTGATTGCTTCGGTAGGATCTACATTAACTGCAAAACGATAAAACCTTAAAAATTCAAATTCCAAATCCCAACTTTTAAATTGGAATTTGGAATTTAAAATAGTAAAATCTAAACTTTTATTATTTTTTTGGTAATAATACCGTATCAACTACATGAATTACACCATTTGACTGATTTACATCTGCGATAGTTACTTTAGCATTATTTCCACTTTCGTCAGTAATGTATAAATCTTTTCCTTTCATCCAGGCTGTTAGTGTTCCACCGTTAACTGCTTTTATAGTAGCTTTTCCTTTTCCTGCTTTAATTGCTTTTGCAATGTCAGAAGCATTCCATTTTCCTGCTGCCACATGGTAAGTCAGAATATTTTGGAGCATTTTTTTGTTTTCCGGTTTCAATAATGTTTCAACAGTTCCTTTTGGTAATTTATCAAATGCTGCATTTGTTGGGGCAAAAACGGTAAATGGTCCTTTTCCTTCTAGTGTTTCAACTAAGCCGGCCGCTTTTACAGCTGCTACTAATGTCGTGTGGTCTTTTGAATTAACGGCATTTTCAATAATGTTTTTATTTGGATACATTGCAGCTCCACCAACCATTACAGTTTTTTGCGCAAATGATGTAAATCCAAATCCCAATGCTAAGATTGCTACGGCTAAAAATTTTCTAGTTCTCATAATTAATAATTTAAGTTATAAGCTCATTTACGCGGTAATAATCGTTTTGGTTTTATTAAATCATTAAAATAAATCAAAAAATGCCGAAATATTTTCAAAGAAGACTATAGAACAAGTATTTACAGCGAATTTATTTTTCAAATAAATTTAAATATTTTCTCATTTGCCAGGTAAAGGTTTAGCACTAGGAAAGCACAATTCATTAATATTATTTATTGAATGATAACCCAGTTTACGATAGCTTTCAAACTGAGCTTCATCAAAAAACTGATCTGCAGTAGACTGTTGTGGAAAATCTGGATTAGCCAGAGCGTACTCGCGTATATCAATAGGTTCATCACCCGTCAAAGCAGCTTTTATATAAATTAAAGTGCCAGCCTCTTTCACTCCGGGATATTTAATTTCTCCTTTGATAATGTGTTTTTCTGATTTTCCATCACGTTTTGCAATATCCTTGAAATCATCTAAAACAATTTCAACGCCAAAATCAATACGGCATCTTCTAATTGCATTGGCCAGACCTTCGCAGGCAACCTCCTGATCTTGTTCGCCATCTCCCAATATGATATGATGACAACGTCTTCTAATAAGTTCATACAATCCCATATTGTCAAAATGTCCTCCATCCGATAGGCACACATAATTCATATTGATATCGGATTTACCAACCAAATCTTGAATCAGATAAAGTAAACCAAATCTTGGATCAGAGTCCTTCCATCTTTCACGTCTTGTATTGCCAATCCACCACCCCAAACGAACATTAAAAATGGTTAGTAAAAAAGCCATAGGAGCCGAAGAATGGTAGCCCCAATTCGGATTTACCGCCGCTCCTGATATTGCCATTGCAGTCCCGATAGTAGGCCCTCCTTTTTCATTAGAAAATTTATCGGTAGGACGATAACCATATTCATAAACATGGTCTATATCGTAAGTAGAAGGACGTGTTGGACTAAAATCATAACCACAATACAACGGAGTAAATACAAATGATTCTGCTTTACGATCTTGTCGGTCCAACGCCGAAACAACGGTTGCATTAAGTGCTGTATTAAGAATAGGATACGGGCCGAAATAACCGTCATCAACCTTCATCGATGACAGTAAAATGTCGTCATTGGTATCAAAACCGGTAAATGCATTAGCCGTTTTAATTCGATCTTCTCTGCTGCGGGTCGCTCCCATAAAAGCTCTTATAAGCCGATTGCGGTAAAAATGGTGAAGCGAAAACTCATTAACCCCTACACGCCAACTTAAAAAATATGTTATCAAAAACAATCCTACCGTTGTCAGAAAATTCACAACGCCAGTGTTCCCTTCTCTTATCCAATTGATAAGACCTGAACCGATAAGCAGTACTCCAATCATAAAAATAAAGGGCACAAGCTTAACAATGATATTTACAATGTAATCAGTTTTACCCGATTCTTCATCACCTTTGGATGCAAAAGCAATTTTTACTCCCCAGGCAATTATACCTGCCCAGCCTCCCCAGGCAACAGGAATTACAATTGACATATTGGTCCGAAAATTGGCCCGGAAATCGGTCCATAGATCGGGCATAATAAATACGGCAAAACAAATAATAACCCAGAAAAGCACAAAACGGTTTATATATCCTCCTGTTCTTCCCCACCACTCACGACGGTAATCGGGAAACAATTTGCCTAATATTGCCATTCTGGTTATTATAGCAAGAGAAAAAATCTCAAGAACGATCGGCAGTCCGAATAACAACATTACTTTATCTGTACATATCCTCTCATTGAAATTTCTAACCGGAACCAATATTAATTCATAATTTTTCCAAAACAAGTAAAGCAATACGCTTAAAATGGCCGCGGCCATAGCGGATGATATTGTTAATAGTACGGTGAACCAGCTAAAAAATCCGGTCTCGCTTGTTTCATTCTTTTCTTCCGTTTTTTCTTTATCAGACAATTTCTCCCGTATTACATTTGCCTTTCCCAGCTGAATAAGATCGTATCTTTTATGGTAATTCCCCAGTACTGCTACGAGAATTAATGCAATGAATGCGGGAAGCGATACATTAAAAGCAAACCAGAAATAAAGATTTTCATTTTTACGACAAATTTCAGCTATACTGATATTAAACATAAATGTACTGACCAAAAAAGCACAAATAATCGTCCACGTTATAAGTAAATAAGGCAGAGTACCTGTTATATTGGTAAGAAAGGGAATATCAATATTAAAAACATTCCAATTTTTTGTGACCTGGGCTACTTTTCTTTTCTTTTTTACTTTATAAAAAGATCGCATGGCAAAAGCAGCTGTAAGCGCTCCAAAAGTCAGCATTACCATATTCAATACAAAAAATGGAATTTCATTCTTTTTCTCCAATCCTTTTAATAACTGTCCAAGAAATTCCCAACCTCTGTAAAGCTCAAGAATTATAGAAAAAACAGTCAATAACACCAATAGTAACAAAGTTTGATTGACAAGAGTATTCCTCAACCACGTCATTCCGGATGTCCAGGCGTCAGGAGACATCATTCCTACATTTGGCGAAAGGTAATTACTAAACATCCTGAGCCAGCGTATAGGACGGACTTCATCGGCAAATGGATCGGATGATTTTTCCGGACACAACTGATCGGTAACTTTACTAAAAGATCCTGATCGTTTGATCCAAGAGGTGTACCAGGTTCCAATATACCCCCCTCCTGATACGGTAGAGATATAATCAATTTTTTCTAAAACATCCAGGCTGGCCAATCGCTGCAGTACTCCAAGGTTAAATGTAGCAGAGCGAATACCTCCACCGGAAAAAGCAAGACCGGTAAGCTTCATCTCTGTAGCTCTCAACATGGGATCGTGTATTTTCGATTCATCAGCAGCAATCTTTAACATTGTCTCGTTTAAACTTTCATCACTCGTTGTTGATGCTTGCCATTCCTCACTTCTCTTCTTACGTGCATTACTAATTTCGTCCAACTCATCATTAAACAATGTTTCAAAAGGCAATGGAAATTCGGTCCTTATTTTCCTGTCAGAATTATTATTCAGCAACTGTTCAATAAGCAATTTATCATTAGTAAGATACTTTATAGCCTGCTCGCCATTTTCATTCCACCAATCCTCATGATTTTTAGAATCTTTATCATTTAAAATCTTTGAGTAATCATATATCTTCTCTCTTGCCGCATAAAATTGATATAGGCGAATATCATATGCTGATTTGTTCTGACCGGTAATTGCCTGAATAACTTGTACTGGCATGTATCGAAGTACTCTTGCCAACTTTTCCCTTTCGCCTAAATTTTCTTTGTAAAGTGCGGTCCGTATGCGCTGTCTCCAAAAAAAAGGAACTCTAAACAACAGTAATTCATTCGATTCTGGCTTATCCATATATCTCTTATCGATATTGTTGGCAAGCCAATCTAAAAGATCATAAATTATATCCAGATATACTTTTGTCAAATTCTTATCTCCATGCTTATCTGAACTATGCCAGACTAAGTCTGTTATAATGTCTATTTGACCAGGAGTTAATTCATATATACCATAGTAATCTTGATCCTCCTTCCCAAGATTTTTCCATGAATCTTTTTCTAAAAATGCTTTAGGAAAAGTATTCTTAGGATTACTTTTTAAAATATCCTGAAAAAGCGTCAGATATGATATTGCTTCAGCAGTAAGGTCAGTAACTATATCCATAATAATGGGGTTTTATGATTTATAAACAGCAGCGTTTAGTTGCTGCAATAATAGGTTGTAGTATAAAATCCTGCCTTTTAACAGGCTAATTGTTCCCTAAGGACATCATCTAAAAATGCTTTTTTTGAGTTTTGAAAAACTATACTAAATTACATTAAATCAAAAGTTAAAAAATGAGTACAATTACCTGTTTATAAAAAACTTGCGCCTGTATTTTCGGATACTTGGGATCATTTTTCTCAAAATCATGTTCGACTTCGAATATTTTTTTAACTTTAGAATAAAAATCGATTTATTATGGAAAATCTTGCTAAAAAAGTTAGAAGCAAAAAGCTAAGTACAAAAGTTGATTTAACTGCAATGGTTAGTGTTTCATTTTTATTAATCATCTTTTTTATGGTAGTTGGTGAATTGTCAAAGCCTAAAATTATGGATTTATGTTTACCAGAAAAAGATCCGGATCTAACAGGTGTAATTACGTGTGGCAAGGGGGTTGAAGAACGTTTAATTACTATTTTACTTGATGAAAATAACAAAATAGTAATATACAGAGGTCTTTTAGGATATGATTCACATGAGATCAAAAAAGTCGAATATGGTAAAAATGGTATTCGTACAGAGTTATTCAAAAAAAATAAACAAATTATTGAGTATTCTGCAAGCATGGGAGGAACTAACAGAGGAGCTGTTGTTATTATTAAACCTAGCAAAAAATGCAATTTTAAAAATCTTGTCGATATTCTGGATGAAATGGCAATAGCAAAAATTGATACCTATGCCATTGTCAATGAATTTACTCCAGAAGAATCTAATTTACTAGCCTTAAATTAAAACATTCTCAATCACTAAAACTATAGCTATGCAAGATCTACCTAAAAAAGTCAGAAGCAAAAAATTAAACTCAAGAGTTGATTTAACTGCTATGGTCAGTATATCTTTTCTGTTGATTATATTTTTTATGGTCACAATTGAATTGGCTAAACCCAAAATAATGGAATACGATTATGGATACCGTGGAGGTTGTGGTCCAGAATGCAATAAGCCTGATGAAAATCGTATTTTAACGATCCTACTTGACGATAACGATAAAATGATAACATATATGGGAATACTGGATTCTCCTATACAAACCCCAAAAGAAGTACATTATGGAAAAAATGGAATAAGGAAAGAATTGATAAACGTTAATAAAAAAGTGCATCAATACTCTGCAGAAATAGGCAGTACAAAAGGAGTTACTGTAATTATAAAGCCAAGCAAAAAATCAAATTACGGGAATCTAGTTAACATTCTTGATGAAATAAACATTACGGGAATCAATTCTTACGCCATTGTAGATTATTACACTCCCGAAGAAACAAAATTACTAACAATAAAATAAAACTTCTTTTGAAAACGATTGCCCTAGCCCTGATGGTAGCGACATCCTTTTTCTGGCTCCTTTAGCCAGGAAAAGATATAGCAGACAGCAGGAGACAGCTTCTTAAAATTAAATATTATACATAAAAAAAGTCCCGCATTGATGTGGGACTTTCTATTTTTAAAGAACATTCTTAATATTTGATAAATTTCATACCCGAACTTCCTTTGTCTGATTTTATTTTTATAAAATAATTCCCTGAACTAAGCCTTGAAACATCAATAGCAGAAACAGATTTTGCATTTGGAACTGCAATTACCAATTGCCCTAACATATCATAAACGGATAGGGATTGTATTTCTATACCTTCCTTTGAATTGATATTTAAAGTATGATTTACCGGATTTGGATACAACGTAAAATAGTTCGAAAACTCAAAATCGGGAGTCCCCAGTGTTACTGTTTTAAAAGTTGAAGTCGCTTTGTTGGTTAAAATCGGGAAATTATAATCAAAATAAATATTGGCCTCATTCGTAAAGGTATCTCCAACTCTTAAGTTTGATCTTGTCTTTATTTTAAACGCTACATAACCGTCGTTATTGGCATCATCAAAGGGAAGATTGATCTTTTCGAAAATAAATTCTACCTTATTCCCTGCTGTAATTTTAGTTGTAAAAGGATGACTTGAACTTGTTGGGATTAAAGTTGTAAGATCAAATTTAGACAAATCGATCATGTCTTTTACGACAATGTTCTCTGCAGCAAATGTTCCTGTATTTTCAAAACGAATCATATAGTGCACATACTCCCCTATTAATTCTGGTGTAATAACAGAGCCTTCTAAACAGGTTTTATCATTTGGATCGTAAGAACCTACTACTACCTGATTAAGTGTAAAAGTATTGTCGATTGGACTTTCGTCTTTGTCCTGAGAGGCAATAGTTGCTGTTAATTTTAAAACATCACCATTGTTTACAGCAGGTAAATCTGTTGGTTTGTTTGATTTTAAAGTAAATACTATTTCTCTGCTTTCAAATGGCTGAATAGCTGCAAAACTCCATTCTATAGCATTAACGGATTTAGAAGAAAAAGCAGTATTGGAAGCGACATACTCCAATATGGCATCATCAAACCCAAATTTTATCGAACCCGATTGCACTACATTACCCTTATTTTTATATACGATTTTATACTTAGCGTCAAAACCGGGCCTTGCAACATCAATTGGTAATATCGTAACTTCTAAATCCCGATAAGTACCAACTGGAGTGATACAAAAATTTTGAGTATACGGACTTGTCTGCGCCGGAAAAACAATCGTTGCGGTTGCCGGTGTCACAGAAAAGTACCACGGATTTTCTAAAACAGGAGTTATCTTGTGCGTTCCTTTTAAAACAGGAATAGAATAATTACCCGATAAATTATTAACAAATGTTCCGGAAGAAGCTCCCACAATATTAAATTTTAAATTAGGATAAAATGGATCCGAATTTTCACAGCCATTTTTGTTCGAATCTATTCTCTGTGATCCCTGAATTACAAAATAATCCTCTCCCGGATGAAAATTGCAATAGGAATTTACATGACAATCTGTGTATTTATACGTTTTGATTAAATTTTGAACCGTAGCAATTTCATTATCATTTTCATCTACGCAAATGTATTTCAAGTTGGGACAGTTGGCAAATTCTATACTGGATTGATTGATGATCCCATTTTTAATGGAAAGATATTTTAAATTTAAATTATTTGAAATACTAAAATAGGATCCTAGCTTACCATAAAATTCTAAGCTTTCAAACTTATTATAACCAGCATATAAAGACTCAAACTTTTTACATAAAGACAAATCGAGCTCTTTTATTAAGTTATTGTCACAAGATATATTCAACAAGTTTATAGAACCTTTGATGTTCAAATTTGTTAGTTTATTATTGCTGCAATTAATCGACTCCAGAGCGACCAAATTAGATAAATTTAAATCTGTTAAACTACATTTATAAACATCTAACGATTTTAGATTTGGGGTATTTACAAGGCTTAATTCGCTTAATGTACTATTCTCACTAATTCTAAGATACTCCAATTTAGGCAGGTCCTTCACCAGGATTGTAGTGAAATTATTCAAATTAGCTTCTACACCAGTTATATTCTTGCAGCTGGTTAAATCCAAATCTGTCAATAGATTGTTATTGCAATACAAAAACTCCAGATTAGTCTGATTGCTTAAATCAAGGCTTTTTATTTTTGATCTTGTAATCATCAGTGTTTTTAACGATTTTAGGCTTTGAAGGTTGATTGTTTCTAATCGATCTCCCCCTAAAAACAAAACTTCCAGATTGGCAAACTGAGAAATTCCTGTCGGACCATTATCCAATAAATAGGGCATTATTGAAAGGCTGCTTTCTGCGCGTATTTCTTTTAAATTAAGCCCGTTAATATTGAGGTCTTTTGTAACTAAATCTCCTCCGCAATTTATTCTTTCTAAATTTTTCAACGGTCTCAAATCAGCGGTTACTCTTTGTCCGTAAAAATTCAAAGTCTTTAAATTGACAAAAAATTCAATTCCCATTAAATTATAAATCGTCGATTTCGTGCCTCCTAGTTCCAAAAAATAAACTTTTGATGCCTCCACAGCATTAATTTCCTTATCAAAGTTGGAATCGACAACAATGTTATTCCCGTTTATATCTTTTGCAAATCCATTGGTTGCATTTGCCGAAAGCAATCTTTCTTTAAAAGGAGTACTTCCAAAAGTAATCACCTGTGCATTAGCACCATAAAAACATAATAATAAAACCAAAAAGTAGAGTTTTTTCATAAGTGGTATTTTTACACAAAAATAACCCTTTAACACAATAACACAACTTTTTCTGTTAAAATTTAAAGGAGAAAAATACTGAAGCAAAAAAAAGTCCCACATTGCTGTGGGACTTTCTATTTAGAGGAAACTAAGAATTATTTTTTCTCAGTTTTTTCCATTTTAGCTTTTAATGCAGCTAATACATCATTGTTGTCTCCTAAAGTTGCAGCTGGTGCATTAGTAGTAGAGTTAGATGAAGTATTTTCAGTTGCAGCTTTCACGTTTTTCTCTTCTTCTTCACGGAAGATAGCAGTGTGAGAAGCAACTACTCTTTTGAATTCTTTGTTGAATTCGATTACTTTGAAATCAGCAGTATCACCTTTTTTCAATTTCTTTCCGTCTTCTTTTTCAAGGTGACGAGTAGGAATGAAAGCAACGATATCATCTCCGAATTCTACAGTAGCTCCTTTGTCAACGATTTCAGAAATTTCACCATTGTGGATAGTTCCTACAGCGAAAGAATCTTCGTATTGATCCCAAGGATTAGCAGTAGTTTGTTTGTGACCTAAAGATAATTTACGTCCTTCAACATCTAATTCTAATACAACTACATCAAGTTTTTCACCAACATTTACAAATTCAGATGGGTGTTTGATTTTCTTAGTCCAAGAAAGGTCAGAAATGTAGATTAATCCATCAATTCCTTCTTCTAATTCTACGAAAATACCAAAGTTTGTAAAGTTTCTAACGATACCTGTATGTTTAGAACCTACTGGGTATTTAGAAGTAATATCAGTCCATGGATCTTGAGTCAATTGTTTGATACCTAATGACATTTTACGGTCATCTCTATCTAAAGTTAAGATAACAGCTTCAACAACATCTCCAACTTTTACGAAATCTTGTGCAGAACGTAAATGAGTTGACCATGACATTTCAGAAACGTGGATTAAACCTTCAACACCTTCAGCAACTTCGATAAATGCACCGTAATCAGCGATTACAACTACTTTACCTTTTACTTTATCACCAATTGTTAAATTAGCATCTAAAGCATCCCATGGGTGAGCGTTTAATTGTTTCAATCCTAATTGAATTCTTGTTTTCTCATCATCGAAATCAAGGATTACAACATTTAATTTTTGGTCTAATTCAAGAACTTCACTTGGGTGGTTGATTCTACTCCAAGAAAGGTCAGTAATGTGAATTAATCCGTCAACACCACCTAAGTCAATGAACACACCATAAGAAGTAATGTTTTTAACAACACCTTCTAATACTTGTCCTTTTTGTAATTGACCGATGATTTCTTTTTTCTGTACTTCAATATCAGCCTCGATAAGAGCTTTGTGAGATACAACAACGTTTTTGAATTCGTGGTTAATTTTTACCACTTTGAATTCCATCATTTTGTTTACATATACATCGTAGTCTCTAATTGGCTTAACGTCAATTTGAGATCCTGGTAAGAACGCCTCGATACCGAATACGTCAACGATCATACCTCCTTTAGTTCTACATTTAACAAAACCGTTAACGATTTCTCCAGTTTCATTAGCTGCAATAACTCTATCCCAAGATTTGATAGTACGTGCTTTTCTGTGAGATAATACTAATTGACCTGTTTTATCCTCACGGATGTCGATTAATACTTCTACTTTGTCACCTACTTTTAAGTTTGGGTTGTAACGGAATTCGTTTAAAGAAATAACACCTTCAGATTTAGCATTGATATCAACGATAACGTCTCTATCTGTAATTCTAACAACAACTCCTTCAACTACTTCTTCTTGATCTGTAGCGATGAAAGTTTTTGATACTAGTTCTTCAAACTCTTGTAAGTTTTTCTCATCTACTGCATCAATTCCTTCTTGGAAGTTATGCCAGTTAAAATTTGCTAAAAACTCTTCTTGTGATTTTAATTGTTCAGACATGCTGATAAAAAATTTGTATTCTGTTTTTCTCGAGTTTCTCTATGCGATAGAAAATACAGAAGTTGTTTTACATAAATGGTTGATACCTAATGGAAACTCTTCTCTGCCAAAAGGTCTGCAAAATTACTATATTTTTTTGTAATTACAAACAGATAAGTCACTTATTATTTATCTACTAATATTTTTGAAAATTCACTACTAATAGCAATATACTCTACAACTTGATCAGTATCGAATCTAATCTTACCTTTATTATCTATCTTTAATGTCTTGTTCTCTATTGATAAATAATTTTTTCCAGATTTAGATTTATAGAGCGTAAAGATACTGTGACTATCTGTTTTGCTACTAATGTTTTTACTTAAAAAATTAAGATTAGCAAGATTACTTTGCGAAATATCTATTATCATTTGCTGTTTGTTTTCTATATGACCCAAAGCAGGCAATACAACTTCCTCATACCACGAATTAGTAGACTCCGAAAAAGGTTTCTTTGTTTCTAAATAAGGCAGAAAACCCGAAATAGCAACGACAATACTAAGCTCTATTAACCAAATAACCCAAAGAAATGTACCGTTAACCATTGCTCCCTTAATGCTCCACATACCATATTCATTTACCTGACCAATGTATTCAAAAACTAAATCCGGTCGAAAAATTAATGAAAATACTTGTCGAAAATCAATATTACTTACTAAAATACCAACATTATTAGAATCTTGGCTTTCTCCAGCTTTAATGACCAAATCGATCCAGATTGTCCAATGAAAATACAATGCCAAAAAAGCACCAACAAATCCAATAATAAATCCTAGAAGTGGATTTCTAACTTTTCCTTTTTTTATAACAAATTGAAGAATTACAACTCCAACAAGAAGACCAAAACCTATTGTAATAAAAAATCTTATATAGACAAAAGGAATATACCATATACAGTAAGCATATATTAATGCCAAAATTGGAAAAGCTGTAATGCTAATCAATAAGAAGTACAAAATAAAAATTAACGAAAATTTACCTGATGGTTTGTAATATTTCTCCATATATGTTTAAAATTTTAAAGTGTTTACTAGTTTTATTGTTATTCAAATCTTCTTATAAGGCTCTAAAAACTTATAAAACTAGTTTCTATTAATAAAATTGGCAGGTTTTTGAAATCTGTCGGATATGATCTTATCATTTTTAGATTCTTGTAAATCCGTTTTACTTAGAATGCCGAGGTTAGATTTACCTTTTTGCTCTTCATCACTAAGACATCCAGTTTTATGATTGTTAATCCCCCATTTTCGTCGATATAATTAAGGGTTTTCTTCGCTGCGTTCAGCGAAATAGTTTTTGGCTTCTTGAAGTTAGGGATTGTCTCAGAAAGATTAATTACAATATCCTCTCCTGTATTATTCTTGTATCTTAAAACACCGTTCTTATCTTCAAACACTACCTCTGTCAAGGTTTCATTACGCGTTGACATCGAAAGCCATATCGTCCCATTAAAAAAATAAACGTCCCTCGTAGAGAAATCTATGAAAATGTCACCTGTCTTCCCATTGTCCTTCGGAACACCTTTTTGTTCTGTTAAATTTCTTAGATTGTTCCATTTACTATCATACCAATAGTAATAACCGGATAAAATGTTTCCACTATTTGCCGTATTAAAAACCAAAATAAATTTGGTATCCACATCAACAACTGTTGACTTATCAAATCTGCTTTTTAATATTACTCTTGGAATCATTATTTCTTCATTTTTACAAATTACATCTAAACGTGACGATACATCTGACAATTGTTTTTGAACATCTGTTTGGCACAATACGAGAAAAGGAGCTAACAGCATAGTATACAAAATTATCTTTCTCATCTTTTAACTTAATTATTAAATTCAGATACAAAATTACCACACTCATTATCTGTTAATTATCCAAAATGCATAACTAGTACGAATGAAGTAATAACTGGTATGATATTGTGCATAAGTGGTAAAAACAAGATCGAAAAGTACCCGAAAAACATAAAGGAGTACCTCATTAAGCGGGTGTCAGGTTTCACTTTTTTCTGTATTTTTGTGTAATGGATGTACCTTTTGAAGAAATAAAACAAAGAATAGATACTTTCCGGCAAAATGGGCAGGTAATTACTGCTGTTTACTGGCTCTTAAAAAAGTACAAGCTTAAAAGCAGTAATCTTAAAGGCTTTGAGTTTAGGGAAAAAGCTAAACCCGATTTTATTCTGATGACAACTGAAGGAGACTTTGGAAAACCCCAAATTATAAGAATTCCAGAAAATACTTTTGAGTTCCCACTGGAACTAATGCTTACCCTAATGGTGCATGAGATGGTTCATGTAAGTCAAAAAACAATAAAACCTTACGTACTAGATAAAAACGAAAGAGAATGGCAGGCTTATTATGAAATGAATTTTCGTGTTTTATTCCCTCAGGTTCCTGAAATATCAAATTTCCACAAAAAATTCTTTGCTCAAAAAGGCAAGGAGTATTACAATCGAATGGGTGAAGGTTCAAAGCTTCAACAGAAATATGCAGAACAAAAAAAAGAGGTCGAATATTTGATCGCTTCGTTGCCCTAATTTTTTTAAAACAAGCTTTTACTTTCTATTTCGCAACCATTTTTCAATTGGTTCAAGAACTGTATTAACAATTGTAACGAGAGAGGTACAAATCAGAGCTTCAACAAAATAGCCCGATGCAGCAATACAGCCAATAGCCGCGCTACACCATATCGTGGCCGCTGAATTCAGACCGTGTACATTCGGGCCTTCTCTAAAAATAACTCCGGCACCCAAAAAACCAACTCCCATAACCACTTGAGCCGTAATACGGGTTACATCTATATTAGGTGCTGTTGCTGCCACTTTAATCGATAACAAAACAAATGTCGCTGCGCCAGTTGCGACCAGCATATTGGTTTTTAAACCAGTTTCTTTGTGGTGCCACTGTCTTTCAAAACCAATGATCAATCCTGCAAAAAGTGCAATTATAAGTCGGGTTAAAAATTCTGTCGTGCTCAAAATCATTCTTTTTATAGCTTAAAAATACTTTTTTCTATCGTTAATTACAAACTATTTTTTCTTTAACAGTAGAAGTTTAAAACAGAAAACAAAAAAGCTGCAGGATTACCCTGCAGCTTTTCATAACAATTAATTAACTCAACTTTATTAAAAAAGCTAACTCTTTATTACATCGAAACAATAATAAACTCACTTCTTCGATTCGCCTGATGTTCTTCTGTAGTACATTTTACGCCATCGGCACATTTATTCAGTAATTGTGTTTCTCCATATCCTTTTCCGGTTATGCGATCAGCAGTAATTCCTTTTTTAACAAGCCATGCCACTGTTGCTTTAGCTCTTCTGTCGGATAGTTTTTCATTGTAAGCATGAGTTTGTCGGCTATCGGTGTGCGAGCGAACATCAATTTTCATGTTTGGATTTTGAATCATCACCTGACGGATTTTCTCTAACTCAATGGCGGCCTCTTTTCGAACAATCGATTTACCCAAATCGAAGTAAATCATTTTTATGTGTAAAATTTTCGCCAAATCATCACCAACAACCAAGTTTTCAATCTTTTTTTCGACCACTTTTTGAGGCGTTCTTTTCAAAGGCAATGTCAAACTTGTTTTATCGATCGCTTTAGGCAATTCATTAGTATCATAATCTTGTCTTGCAGCGCGAACAAAGTATTCTTTATTGCAATTTACTTTAAAACTATACTTCCCATCGGCTCCGGTTATTGCCTCTCCTATTATCTGAAGCTGATTGTCAAGTAAATTTACTTTAGCATTCTCCAGTACCAAATTTGTTTCGGCATCTATAACAGTTCCTGATAAAATCTCCTCACAAGGCAATTTTCTGGTTTCCGAAAAACGGTAGACATCATCGTAACCATGTCCTCCATCTCTATTGGATGAGAAAAAACCTGTTCTGTTTTTACTGTCTAATATAAAACCAAAATCATCCAGTTTTGTATTAATAGGAGCTCCAACATTCTGAACTTCGCTAAACGTCAAATCCTTTTTAATAGTCGAAACAAATACATCAAGTCCTCCTAGTCCCGGTCGTCCGTCGCTGGCAAAATACAATTCATTATCTCCTGATATAAAAGGAAAAGTTTCTCTTCCTTCTGTATTAATTGCAGCTCCGAGATTTTCAGGTTTACCAAAACTGCCATCAGTATTAATAGTCACACTATACAAATCTGATTGTCCAAAAGTACCCGGCATGTCTGAAGCAAAGTATAACTTTTTTTCATCTACACTTAATGTCGGATGTGCCACACTGTATTGATCGCTATTAAAAGGCAATTCAACGATATTCGTCCATTTACCCTCTATATAACTTGCTTTATACAATTTCAACAAAGTGACTTTCTTGTCGTCTATTCCTTTTGTACCGTTCAAGAAATTGTTTCTGGTAAAATACATCGTTAATCCGTCTTTTGTAAAAACAGGAGTTGATTCATTAAATTTTGAATTGATCTTTCTTTCAAATCGCTTTGGAATTCCAATACTACCATCCGCATTTAATTCTGCCGAATAAAGATTTGTAAACGATTTATTGGTCCATTTGAATTTTACTTTCGTAACTCCGCTTGTATCTCTTGCAGACGCAAATACCAATTTGTTATCTAAAAAAGAACTTCCATAATCTGAGTACTTTGAATTAATTCCGGCATCGGCTATTTTAAATCGACCTGAATTGTTTTTTATCTGCTCCAAATAATTTTTATTCTTTTCAAATAACAATCCTCTTTTATCAGTACTTGCTTTTTGATTGAAAAGCTCCAATATTTTATCGGCTTTGGTATAATTTCCTGTTGCTTTTAGTGTTTGGGCATATCGGTAATAATACTCAAATTCCTGTTGATCATTCATCCCAAAAAGAGCTTTGTACCATTTTAATGCCTTCACCAACTCGCCATTAAAATAATAGGCATTACCCAGTCGCTGGAACATTTTCTCCTCTCTATATCCTTTTTCTGCTACCTTTTCGTAAGCAGCAATCGCATCGATATAAGCATATTTATCGTACTTTTTATCAGCACTGGCGATACTGCCTGTCTGTGCAATCCCCTTGCAAACAAATAGCACTAAAAAAATGTTATAAACTAAATTTTTAATTTTCATAATTGAAGTATTAGAAGAATCTTGGTGAAGTAATTCGGCTGTAGTTGTTTAGGAACTCAAAACGCAAAAATATCTCGTGCGATCCAGAGTTGTAATTTACTAATCGGGTGGTTTCACGATCGTAAGCATATCCTAAATACATACTGTCGGTTATCTGAAATCCAGCCAAGGCACTAATTGACGCACTCCATCTGTAAGCAACCCCAATAACAAATTTATCGTTAAACATAAAGTTGGCCGAAGCATCTACCTGCAATGGTGAGCCTTCTATCATTTTAGTCATTAAAGCCGGTTTGAATTTTATGGTTTCATAACGATTCAGATTAAATACATAACCTGCTATGAAATAATAGTTGATACGGTCTTTGTAGATTGAATAATCGTTATCGTCATAGCGGGTGGTTTGAATAAAATTAGGAACGGATAATCCCACATAAGCTTTATCAGTATGCCAGTAAACCCCTGCTCCGATATTGGGAGAAAATTTATTCTGAAAATCCTGAAATTGGGTATCTCCCTGATGTTCCGGGCTTAACTTTGTAGGATCCAGTTTGAATATATTGGCAGAACCTTTAATACCAAAAGAAAGTTTTGCGGTTGCTGATGTTGGTATTGAGTAAGAGAAATCAGCTGATATATTGTTTTCATTCGTTGGTCCGATTTTATCATTGACCAATGATACTCCCAAACCTACATTACCGTTTATGGGTGTATTTAATGAAAAACTACTGGTTTCCGGTGCACCATCAAGCCCAACCCACTGAGTACGATACAATCCGAAAATACTCATCACTCCCCGGGAACCGGCATAAGCTGGATTTATATTAATGGTATTATACATGTATTGTGTAAACTGCGCATCTTGCTGAGCAAAACCTGCAGTAGAACAAAACAATAAAACTAAAACTAATTTTCTCATTTATTTTATTTTTAAATAATGGCTTAGCCTATTGACTAAGCCATTTTATTAGTACAGAATATTATTTGGTCAGGTACAAATACCCAGCCTCCTGATGTGGATTAGATTGGCTGTCTTTATATTTAATGATATAATAATACGTTCCTTCCGGCAATCCATCTGAATCTTTGACCGTAACGCGTCCTTCAGAAATACCTCTAAAGACAATGTCATTATTGTTGTAATGATCACGATCAAAAACCAAAACTCCCCAACGGTTAAAAATTTGAACCGTATTGTCAGGATAACATTCTAAACCTTGGATGTAGAATCTATCGTTCTTGTCATCTCCATTTATAGAAACTGCGTTGAATACTTTTATAACACAACCTTTTAGTGATAAAACAGTTGGTTTATCCCCCAATACACCACTATCATCTGATTTGTCTTTTACCTCAATATGATCAGGACTTGTTCCAAAAACTTCGGCTTGATTCGATATACTTCCCGAATTAATATCAGCTTGTACGATCGAATAAGTTCCTGTAAAAGAAGTACTATCCTCTTCTCCCACCGCTAAATTTATTGGGCCTCCGGTCATGGTAATTCCAGTTAACGGATCTACTATATAAACATTAGTCAACGCTACATTTCCTGTATTGGTTACTGTAAAATTATACGTAATGGTTTCCCCTACTTTTGCATTACTGTCGCCATCTTCATCATTGAAATGTGCCGTTTTCACTAAAGCAATACTTGGTCTTGATACAAATAGGGTTACCGTTGCAGCATCACAATTCGAAAGATTTGATTTTTCGCAAATACTGTACGTTAATGTATAGGTACCTCCCGGTGTATTAGCCGGAACACTTATTGTTCCTGTGGTAGTGTCAATTACCGGAACTGCTGCTCCTGATGTTTTTGGAACTGCCGGTGTTATCACTTTTAAATCAACTAGGCTAATAACAACTGGAATACCATTCAAAGTATCCGAATTTGGATTACCAACTAGTACATTCCCTGCATTTGGTGTACCTGTTATTCCATTTACGTTTGGAATGTCATCATCATTTGCAATTATTGATATCCCTGCAATTACCGTTACTTTGATTTCATCTGAAACCGTCGCACAAGTTGCCGGAGTTAGTTTGTCGCATAACTGATAAACTACATTATAAGTTCCCGGTGTGGTTCCTGCTGCAACACTTACTTTTCCGGTTAACGGATCTAAAGTAATTCCTGTTGGCCATGTTCCTGACACCGCAACTGTAGCATTTCCTGTTGTTCCTAATACTGCCGGAACTCCATTTACTTTATCGTTACTTGCAATGTTTGTGAAAACAGTTCCTCCTGTTGAAGCAATAGTTCCATTTTCGAATATTGGTTCAACAACTGGAGTTACTTTGATTTCTTCTGAAACCGTCGCACAAGTTGCCGGAGTTAATTTGTCGCATAACTGATAAACTACATTATAAGTTCCCGGTGTGGTTCCTGCCGCAACACTTACTTTTCCGGTTAACGGATCTAAAGTAATTCCTGTTGGCCATGTTCCTGACACCGCAACTGTAGCATTTCCTGTTGTTCCTAATACTGCCGGAACTCCATTTACTTTATCGTTACTTGCAATGTTTGTGAAAACAGTTCCTCCTGTTGAAGCAATAGTTCCATTTTCGAATATTGGTTCAACAACTGGAGTTACTTTGATTTCTTCTGAAACCGTCGCACAAGTTGCCGGAGTTAATTTGTCGCATAACTGATAAACTACATTATAAGTTCCCGGTGTGGTTCCTGCCGCAACACTTACTTTTCCGGTTAACGGATCTAAAGTAATTCCTGTTGGCCATGTTCCTGACACCGCAACTGTAGCATTTCCTGTTGTTCCTAATACTGCCGGAACTCCATTTACTTTATCGTTACTTGCAATGTTTGTGAAAACAGTTCCTCCTGTTGAAGCAATAGTTCCATTTTCGAATATTGGTTCAACAACTGGAGTTACTTTGATTTCTTCTGAAACCGTCGCACAAGTTGCCGGAGTTAATTTGTCGCATAACTGATAAACTACATTATAAGTTCCCGGTGTGGTTCCTGCCGCAACACTTACTTTTCCGGTTAACGGATCTAAAGTAATTCCTGTTGGCCATGTTCCTGACACCGCAACTGTAGCATTTCCTGTTGTTCCTAATACTGCCGGAACTCCATTTACTTTATCGTTACTTGCAATGTTTGTGAAAACAGTTCCTCCTGTTGAAGCAATAGTTCCATTTTCGAATATTGGTTCAACAACTGGAGTTACTTTGATTTCTTCTGAAACCGTCGCACAAGTTGCCGGAGTTAATTTGTCGCATAACTGATAAACTACATTATAAGTTCCCGGTGTGGTTCCTGCCGCAACACTTACTTTTCCGGTTAACGGATCTAAAGTAATTCCTGTTGGCCATGTTCCTGACACCGCAACTGTAGCATTTCCTGTTATTCCTAATACTGCCGGAACTCCATTTACTTTATCGTTACTTGCAATGTTTGTGAAAACAGTTCCTCCTATTGAAGCAATAGTTCCATTTTCGAATATTGGTTCAACAACTGGAGTTACTTTGATTTCATCTGAAACCGTCGCACAAGTTGCCGGAGTTAGTTTGTCGCATAACTCATAAACTACATTATAAGTTCCCGGTGTGGTTCCTGCTGCAACACTTACTTTTCCGGTTAACGGATCTAAAGTAATTCCTGTTGGCCATGTTCCTGACACTGTAACTGTAGCATTTCCTGTTGTTCCTAATACTGCCGGAACTCCATTTACTTTATCGTTACTTGCAATGTTTGTGAAAACAGTTCCTCCTGTTGAAGCAATAGTTCCGTTTTCGAATATTGGTTCAACTGTTGCTGTTACTTTGATTTCATCTGAAACCGTAGCACAAGTTGCCGGAGTTAACTTATCGCATAATTCATAAACTACATTATAAGTTCCCGGTGTGGTTCCTGCCGCAACACTTACTTTTCCGGTTAACGGATCTAAAGTAATTCCTGTTGGCCATGTTCCTGATACTCCAACTGTAGCATTTCCTGTTGTTCCTAATACTGCCGGAACTCCATTTACTTTATCGTTACTTGCAATGTTTGTGAAAACAGTTCCTCCTGTTGAAGCAATAGTTCCATTTTCGAATATTGGTTCAACTGTTGCCGTTACTGTAATTTTAGCTTCAGCCTGATCACACATTGGTGTACCGGCTGCTGCCATTGCTTTTGAACATATACTATAAATTACAGTATAAACCCCTGGTGCAGTACCAGTATTAACCTTAATAGTCCCATCGGTATTTAATGTCATTCCTGTTGGAAAATAAACACCACTTAAATTCACTTCTGAAGCAACTATAGGTGTACCATGTAATTTGTCATTCAACAATACAGAAACAGTGGTACCTCCGTTCAATCCATTAACTACTAATGGAATCTCATCTATCGCATCAATAAAACTTACTACTGTACACGTTGAACAAGTAGGATCTATTGGTCTACAAGTTGAACAAATCGGACTTGGATCGGTTGACTTAGCTGTTACCGGAGATCCTGTTGGAGGAGTTCCTGTAGCTGTAGCCACGTTGTCTACCTGTCCGTTATTCATATCAGCCAAAGTAATGGTGTGAACGGCTGTAAAACTAGACGAATCTGTTGCTCCTGGAGCTAAACTCGCTAAACTTCCACTTACCACTGCATTAGCATCACTAATGGTTACCGGAGCAAGGGTTACGTTTCCTGTATTTTTAACTGTAAAAGTATAGTCAATTCTATCACCAACGTTTACAATACCATCTGCATTAACATCTACATAAACTCCTTTTTTGCTTACCGTTACTTTTGGTGAAGACGTTAAAGGAACTACTGTACAACTTGGACATGCAGTTGGATCTTTTGGTGGACAAGTCGAACAAATCGGACTTGGATCGGTTGACTTAGCTGTTACCGGTGATCCTGTTGGAGGAGTTCCTGTAGCTGTAGCTACGTTGTCTACCTGTCCGTTATTCATATCAGCCAAAGTAATGGTGTGAACGGCTGTAAAACTAGACGAATCTGTTGCTCCTGGAGCTAAACTCGCTAAACTTCCACTTACCACCGCGTTAGCATCACTAATGGTTACCGGAGCAAGTGTTACATTTCCTGTATTTCTAACTGTAAAAGTATAGTCAATTCTATCGCCTACGTTTACAATACCATCTGCATTAGCATCTACATAAACTCCTTTTTTGCTTACCGTTACTTTTGGTGAAGACGTTAAAGGAACTACTGTACAACTTGGACATGCAGTTGGGTCTTTTGGTGGACAAGTCGAACAAATCGGACTTGGATCGGTTGACTTAGCTGTTACCGGTGATCCTGTTGGAGGAGTTCCTGTAGCTGTAGCTACGTTGTCTACCTGTCCGTTATTCATATCAGCCAAAGTAATGGTGTGAACGGCTGTGAAACTAGACGAATCTGTTGCTCCTGGAGCTAAACTCGCTAAACTTCCACTTACCACTGCATTAGCATCGCTAATGGTTACCGGAGCAAGGGTTACGTTTCCTGTATTTCTAACTGTAAAAGTATAATCAATTCTATCGCCTGCGTTTACAATACCATCTGCATTAGCATCTACATAAACTCCTTTTTTGCTTACCGTTACTTTTGGTGAAGACATTAAAGGAACTACTGTACAGCTTGGACATGCAGCCGGATCTTTTGGTGGACAAGTCGAACAAATCGGACTTGGATCGGTTGACTTAGCTGTTACCGGTGATCCTGTTGGAGGAGTTCCTGTAGCTGTAGCTACGTTGTCTACCTGTCCGTTATTCATATCAGCCAAAGTAATGGTGTGAACGGCTGTGAAACTAGACGAATCTGTTGCTCCTGGAGCTAAACTCGCTAAACTTCCACTTACCACTGCATTAGCATCACTAATGGTTACCGGAGCAAGGGTTACGTTTCCTGTATTTCTAACTGTAAAAGTATAATCAATTCTATCGCCTGCGTTTACAATACCATCTGCATTAGCATCTACATAAACTCCTTTTTTGCTTACCGTTACTTTTGGTGAAGACATTAAAGGAACTACTGTACAGCTTGGACATGCAGCCGGATCTTTTGGTGGACAAGTCGAACAAATCGGACTTGGATCGGTTGACTTAGCTGTTACCGGTGATCCTGTTGGAGGAGTTCCTGTAGCTGTAGCTACGTTGTCTACCTGTCCGTTATTCATATCAGCCAAAGTAATGGTGTGAACGGCTGTAAAACTAGACGAATCTGTTGCTCCTGGAGCTAAACTCGCTAAACTTCCACTTACCACCGCGTTAGCATCACTAATGGTTACCGGAGCAAGGGTTACGTTTCCTGTATTTTTAACTGTAAAAGTATAATCAATTCTATCGCCTGCGTTTACAATACCGTCTGCATTAGCATCTACATAAACTCCTTTTTTGCTTACCGTTACTTTTGGTGAAGACGTTAAAGGAACTACTGTACAACTTGGACATGCAGTTGGATCTTTTGGTGGACAAGTCGAACAAATCGGACTTGGATCGGTTGACTTAGCTGTTACCGGTGATCCTGTTGGAGGAGTTCCTGTAGCTGTAGCTACGTTGTCTACCTGTCCGTTATTCATATCAGCCAAAGTAATGGTGTGAACGGCTGTGAAACTAGACGAATCTGTTGCTCCTGGAGCTAAACTCGCTAAACTTCCACTTACCACTGCATTAGCATCGCTAATGGTTACCGGAGCAAGGGTTACATTTCCTGTATTTCTAACTGTAAAAGTATAATCAATTCTATCGCCTGCGTTTACAATACCATCTGCATTAGCATCTACATAAACTCCTTTTTTGCTTACCGTTACTTTTGGTGAAGACATTAAAGGAACTACTGTACAGCTTGGACATGCAGCCGGATCTTTTGGTGGACAAGTCGAACAAATCGGACTTGGATCGGTTGACTTAGCTGTTACCGGTGATCCTGTTGGAGGAGTTCCTGTAGCTGTAGCTACGTTGTCTACCTGTCCGTTATTCATATCAGCCAAAGTAATGGTGTGAACGGCTGTAAAACTAGACGAATCTGTTGCTCCTGGAGCTAAACTCGCTAAACTTCCACTTACCACTGCATTAGCATCACTAATGGTTACCGGAGCAAGGGTTACGTTTCCTGTATTTTTAACTGTAAAAGTATAATCAATTCTATCGCCTGCGTTTACAATACCGTCTGCATTAGCATCTACATAAACTCCTTTTTTGCTTACCGTTACTTTTGGTGAAGACGTTAAAGGAACTACTGTACAACTTGGACATGCAGTTGGATCTTTTGGTGGACAAGTCGAACAAATCGGACTTGGATCGGTTGACTTAGCTATTACCGGTGATCCTGTTGGAGGAGTTCCTGTAGCTGTAGCTACGTTGTCTACCTGTCCGTTATTCATATCAGCCAAAGTAATGGTGTGAACGGCTGTAAAACTAGACGAATCTGTTGCTCCTGGAGCTAAACTCGCTAAACTTCCACTTACCACCGCGTTAGCATCACTAATGGTTACCGGAGCAAGGGTTACATTTCCTGTATTTCTAACTGTAAAAGTATAGTCAATTCTATCGCCTACGTTTACAATACCATCTGCATTAGCATCTACATAAACTCCTTTTTTGCTTACCGTTACTTTTGGTGAAGACGTTAAAGGAACTACTGTACAACTTGGACATGCAGTTGGGTCTTTTGGTGGACAAGTCGAACAAATCGGACTTGGATCGGTTGACTTAGCTGTTACCGGAGATCCTGTTGGAGGAGTTCCTGTAGCTGTAGCTACGTTGTCTACCTGTCCGTTATTCATATCAGCCAAAGTAATGGTGTGAACGGCTGTAAAACTAGACGAATCTGTTGCTCCTGGAGCTAAACTCGCTAAACTTCCACTTACCACCGCGTTAGCATCACTAATGGTTACCGGAGCAAGGGTTACATTTCCTGTATTTCTAACTGTAAAAGTATAGTCAATTCTATCGCCTACGTTTACAATACCATCTGCATTAGCATCTACATAAACTCCTTTTTTGCTTACCGTTACTTTTGGTGAAGACGTTAAAGGAACTACTGTACAACTTGGACATGCAGTTGGGTCTTTTGGTGGACAAGTCGAACAAATCGGACTTGGATCGGTTGACTTAGCTGTTACCGGAGATCCTGTTGGAGGAGTTCCTGTAGCTGTAGCTACGTTGTCTACCTGTCCGTTATTCATATCAGCCAAAGTAATGGTGTGAACGGCTGTGAAACTAGACGAATCTGTTGCTCCTGGAGCTAAACTCGCTAAACTTCCACTTACCACTGCATTAGCATCACTAATGGTTACCGGAGCAAGGGTTACGTTTCCTGTATTTTTAACTGTAAAAGTATAATCAATTCTATCGCCTGCGTTTACAATACCGTCTGCATTAGCATCTACATAAACTCCTTTTTTGCTTACCGTTACTTTTGGTGAAGACGTTAAAGGAACTACTGTACAGCTTGGGCATGCAGTTGGATCTTTTGGTGGACAAGTCGAACAAATTGGACTTGGATCGGTTGACTTAGCTGTTACCGGAGATCCTGTTGGAGGAGTTCCTGTAGCTGTAGCTACGTTGTCTACCTGTCCGTTATTCATATCAGCCAAAGTAATGGTGTGAACGGCTGTGAAACTAGACGAATCTGTTGCTCCTGGAGCTAAACTCGCTAAACTTCCACTTACCACTGCATTAGCATCACTAATGGTTACCGGAGCAAGGGTTACGTTTCCTGTATTTTTAACTGTAAAAGTATAATCAATTCTATCGCCTGCGTTTACAATACCGTCTGCATTAGCATCTACATAAACTCCTTTTTTGCTTACCGTTACTTTTGGTGAAGACGTTAAAGGAACTACTGTACAGCTTGGGCATGCAGTTGGATCTTTTGGTGGACAAGTCGAACAAATTGGACTTGGATCGGTTGACTTAGCTGTTACCGGAGATCCTGTTGGAGGAGTTCCTGTAGCTGTAGCTACGTTGTCTACCTGTCCGTTATTCATATCAGCCAAAGTAATGGTGTGAACGGCTGTAAAACTAGACGAATCTGTTGCTCCTGGAGCTAAACTCGCTAAACTTCCACTTACCACTGCATTAGCATCACTAATGGTTACCGGAGCAAGGGTTACGTTTCCTGTATTTCTAACTGTAAAAGTATAGTCAATTCTATCACCTGCGTTTACAATACCATCTGCATTAGCATCTACATAAACTCCTTTTTTGCTTAATGAAATACCAACACATTCACTAGCAATTACAACATTATCTGAAACTACTGGACTACATGTTCCCAATGTAGCAGTTACGGTATAAGTTCCTGCAGGAGCGGTTACTGTAGCGCCTGAAACTGTAACTCCTGTTGATGGATTTACCGTATAAGTATAAGCAGCATTGTAATTTGAAATCGCAAAACTTCCTGTAGCCACTGAACAAGTAGGTTGAGTTACTGTTCCTGTTGTTGGTTGTACCGGTTTTTCTTTTACTACAACATCAATTGCGGTTCTGGCACTCTCGCAATTTCCAACCGTCTGACTAACATAATACGTTGTAGTACCAACGGTGGTTGTTACAGGAGTTGGTGCAGTTGCACTTCCAACGCCACCTGTTTGAGCAGTATACCATTTCACGTTTGAACCTGTTGCCGTTAAAGCAGTTGATGTTTCATCCTGACAGTAATTTACTGGTGTCGTAACGACTGGTGCATCAGTGGTACTGATTTCTCCTTTAAAAGGATAATTGTGTGTTTCTGAACCGCCAATGTTTTGAATTAAATTTCCACCCACAATAAAACGACCGTTCATACCAATCATTTCGTTGGTAACAGTACCAGTACGTTGTGGAATTACCATACTTCCCCAAAACTGCGCTCCTTTTAAAGAAACAGTAGTCGCAGTAGGTAAATTCCATAAAATTCGTAGTGAAAAAGGCGCTACTTCATTCGCAGCTGCTTTATTCCCACTGCCTACTGCCTGAGTTACACCATTAAACTGAAATGTAGCAATATTAAAGTTTGTTGTTGTACCGGGTACGTTAATTAATAAACTCGAAGTATCCGGAAAACCTACAAAATTAATGGTACCATTTGGTTTTGATGCTAAAACATTTGGAATGTTTATCACATACAATTTTGAAACAGCAGGTGTTAAACAAGTAAACGTATAAGTTCCGAAACCATCATTTGTAAAAGTAACCTTTGGATCACTTGGCAACTGATTCCAGGCCGTACTTGAAACCTGTAAAGCATTGAAAGCATCATTATAAGGTGTTAAATTTAAAGTAGCTTCATTAATAACTTTAGATGCATCTCCGGTAATTTTAACATTAGGAGATTTTGTTCCTTTATAAACTATAGTTCCATAGGACTTTTGACCATTACCGCTTTCTCCTCCCAGTATTAAACTACCTGAAGCTGCTGAAGCATCAAAATTACCTCCTATGGTTAAAATATTCTTATTATCATCCGGTACAATAAAAGACCCTACTCCGGCCACTCCAAGATTAAAAGCAGTTGTTTTGTTCATGGTAAAATTCCCATATACAAAACTACGTCCTTCATATTCGGCACCATTTGTTATGGTAAGATTCCCTCCAACAGCAAAGTTAATTGCGTTATCACGACCAATAAAATCTCCGGTAAAAGTCGCCGGTTTATAGATACTGGTTGGCGGATTAGAGGAAATTACATCACTTAAAAACACTCCTAGACAAGAGTTTGTAGTAGATGGAAATGGCAAAGGAGAACTGGTAACAGTAAAAACATCGGTCTTTATATTGTTACAACCCACACCGCTAGGCGTTCCGTCACATTCAACATCCGGGTCCACCGGCGGTGTTCCAACGTGAGTATCTGCAGTAGCATCCGGATCTGTTAAATCCTGGGGGCGCATGATCGTTGCTTTCACGTTTACACCAGTACCTGCCGGTGCCAAAATCTTTCCGACAATCGTAAACGTAATCGTTGCGTCATTTGGTAAGTCAACCGTAGCATCAAGTACACCTCCAGTAATAGTATGTGCCGTAACAGCGCCTCCTAAAGTAGAAGAAGAGGTAAAAGATTGAACCGCCAAATTTGCTCCCGAAACTAAATCCGAAAACTTAAACTTTGCTCCAGTTACATTATTGGGCCCTCCAATATTTTTTACAACCACCGTATAAGTAACATCCGCACCTACACTTCCACTGGTTACATCACTAATACTTGTTACTGCTAAATCGGCAGCATTCTGAACAACAGGAACCGTAACTACAGGAGATGTAGTAGTCACATATGCCCATGAATCCAATGTTCTGTTATCACCATAGGAACTTGACCATTTATGTCCGTTAGAAGCACTCGACAAACCCGGAAAAGTAGTATTTGTTTTCGGGTTAGATTCTCCTGTGACTGTAGCAAACAATGAATCGTCCCAATAAATCTTATCATCAGGACTGTTACCATTTAATCTGGAAACTAAAAAACCACTCGCATTATTTTCTGCATCAACATAAGGGAAATGGACTTCTCCATTAAAAATAACTACATTTAAATTTAAGTTTAAACCAGTAGAAGCATAAGTTCCGTCTTTAAACTTACCGTCCCAGTATATCTTATTTTCACCCATTTTGGCAGCTACAAGTATAATTCTGTCTTTGTTTCCTGTATACACACCATCATTATCACCGTCTATCTGAACTAAAGCATTACCATTTGTACTGGCAGTAAAATTTATATAACTCCCTAATGGAGGTGTCCCTACCCCAACTGAGCCTTCAGATCCCGAAATAAAGATATTCGAAATAGCGGCTGTTACCACGTTATTCACCAACCAGGTTGTTACAGTTGAACCTCCTACATTCACTGAAGCTGAAGTTGGCATTGTCAAATCAGGATTCTGATAGAACAATTTATTCGTAACGTCGTTCCCTGAGCCAAAATTTTCAGGAGGATAATATAAATAAGGAGTCGTCGAAGGTGAAGCTGAATTTGTATTGTTTTCCACATCGACCATATCCACACTCTTGTAAATTGGCAACCCGGTTGCTCTTGATTTAACCCCGTTATTATTTGAAAAGAAGGCAAAAACAAAAGGATCCATCCCATTTCCGTCTACCAAATAACGGTAACCATCAATCGTTAAAACACGAAATTTCCCACGGAAAGCTCGGTTATTGGCTCCCATGTTTCCGGTAAATACATTTAAGAATGTACGCCCCGGTTTTACTTCTGTACCTAAAGCAACTGTAATATCCCAGGCCAAAATCAATGAATTATTCGTTGGCTGATGGGCCGCATTTGTTGAAGTCCAACTTGCATTTGCAGCTAATACAGTTGTCCCTGTATTTGGAGTAGCACTCGGAACAGGTGAAATAAATTCAATTTCCCAAATTCCGGCCTCCGAAGGACCTACTATTTTTGAATAAGCTTTATACCCCCCAGGGCTTAAAGCAGCTGGTCCTGCCAACTCTTCGGTACGACTTGCAATTAAACCAGTTACTTTGTCCGTCCCTGATGAATAAACTGTTCCGCTTGGTGTTTTAAAATTGATTGTACCAGAACCGATTCCCTGAGCACTTGAGCCTACGTAAATCGTTTCTCCAGCGTTGACATAAACATAATGCCGGCCTTGATTAACACCTCCAATAAACATTCCTGACCCCAATCTAATATTTTGGGTCGAACTGGTCATCCAGCTTCTATTCCCTGTTGCCCCGCTGGGAAACAAATCCTTAGACCCCTCAGCAAAGACATTCAATCCACTGAAAAGAGAAAGGAAACACAGTATAAAGGTCAGCTGCAATTGCCTTAATTTTAATGTAATTTTATTCAACATTTTAATAGTTTTGATTATTAGTAACTGGTATAGTATTTATCAATCGATAATAACTTGAATGCAGTTTTAATTCCTGTTGCTGTAGAGCGTGCATCAGTTTAAAAAAAAGATTTTTAATAAATGTATCGGATGAAAAACGATTACTTTTTCGGATAAAAGCATCAAAATCAAGCGAAGTAAAAGAGATTAAGAAACCCTCCTCCAGAGCGCTTCTTCTAACAAAAAACCGTGTTTTAAAAAAAGTAAAATTCACCATATAATATATAATTAAAATTCCATACAAAGACTTTTCGAATATCCTTTGATATTCAAAAATTGTAGCGATTGCATTCAGGCCGAATTGGCCTAAACCATCACTTCACTCTAGTTAATATGTCCCAATTTTGACGCCTCGCGCACCATACCGGCAACATTACTCACATCGAGTTTGCTAAAAATATTTTTTCTGTGATTTTCGACCGTATTGACCGAAAGTTTCAATTCGCTGGCAATATCAGCTGTAGTAAATTCTCTAATGATATATTGCATAATGGTAAGCTCTTTGGCTGTTAGCGTAATTGCTGTACCTACCCTGTTTTGTTTGGACAAAAATGCGTAGTCGTCCGGCAGATAAACTCCGCCTTCCCAAACTAATTTTATGGCCTGTAAAAGATCTTCACTGTCCTGGTTTTTATTAACGTAACCTTTTACGCCCATAGCCAATAGGTTTTCGACTAATATGGGACTCGAAAGAGAGGTAAAAGCAATTACTCGCAAATCAGGATGATTTTTATGAAGGTATTCATAGACTTCCAGCCCCTGCACATCACTTGCAATCAGATCAACAATAATTAAATCTAATCCTGAATGCTGCTGAACTTTAAGATATAAATCTTGCTTATTTGTTGCGTAAAAAAGAACTTCCAAATCTTTTTGATTGGAAAAAAAACTAGTAAGACCACCACAGACTATAGGCTGATCTTCAAAAAATGCAATATGTATCATGTTACAAATTAGCGACAAAATTTTTGTTAAGTAAATAGCGGTTTTCCCTATTTAGGCAAGATAATTTTGAACGTACAACCTGTTGATTCATTGTTAAAAACAGCAAGAGTTCCTTTGTTTTTCAACATTAATTCCTGACACAAATACAGTCCAATTCCAAACCCCGATTCCAGGTTAGTACCCAAGCCCGGATTTATTTTCTGCTTAAACAATTTGTCAATCTTTTTTTGTTCGACTCCTTTACCGGAATCTGTTACTATGATTTCATGATTGTTATTTTCAATGGTTATAATGCTATCTTCATAACTAAATTTAATCGCGTTATTGATAATGTTTCGTAATACAATACTTAAAACGGCAGAATTAAACACAACGGTTGTTCCTTTTGAAACCTTAAGATCGATTGTAATATTCTTGGCTTTTAACTGATGTGATAATTCCTTGCAGGCCGCACTGATACTATTGTACAGCATAATCTCGCTATAACCTGACTGTGTGGTTATCAGCTCCATCTTTGCCCAATCCAGTAAACTTGTAAGCATGGCATCCGATTGTTCTAACTGCTGTCCTATTGCTTTCACATAGGTCGACACAATCTTATTTTCATTTTTAAGAATTTCCTCTTTGTCTAATAAAATTTTTAAGGTTGTAATAGGTTCCTTAAAATCGTGTGAGATGACCGTAAAAATCTTCTGGTGCAATAAATTAAGACGTTTCAGATCATTGTTCTTTATTTCAATTTGCTCTTTTTGCAGCCTCAGCGTTTCATTGGTACTTCGTTGTTTTTTGGTCAATACTACAATCGAATACAATAATATGATTAACAGTGTAATTCCGATTAGAGAAGCAATAAGAGCAATTTTTTGTTTCTGCAAACGCTCCTCTTTGCTTTCGTTGATTCTTTTCAGGTTAATATTCTGCTGCTCTTTCAACTTGATTTTATTAGCGATTTCAAACGAATCTATTCTACTGTTCCTGATCTTCATATCCTCGATTCCTACCAATCGATCCAGTCTTTCAAATGTTTTATGAGCAGCCTCAAACTCCCCTTGCTCGACCATGATTTCTCTTAAGGTTCGTAAAGCATTGATTTTATTCTCTAAATCATTACAGCTGTCTGCCACTCGTATACTCTCGGTAATTGCTTTTTTTGCTTTTTCTATTCTATTTTGCCTGCTGTAAATACGGGCAGTTTTGACATATACTTCTGCCAGTTTACATGGATTGTGTTTTTTTGCCACTCGTTCTGTGAGCAAAAATTCTTCCATGCTTCTCTTGTGGTCGTAATTGATATAATAATAGTATCCAATAATCAAATGCAGAATAATATAATTACCTGGGCTGTCGGTTGGGGAAATTTTACTCTGGCATAAATTGGCATAATAGAATGCTTTTTTATACTCTTTTTGTGTAAAAAGCAAATCTGATAATATATATAAACTTTTGTAATAGATTTTCTGTGATTCCTTTCCTTCACCCTTCAGTATGATAGATTTATTCAAATAAATAATAGCATCAGAAGATCTTCCTATTATTTTATAATAATTAGCCTTAAAAAAATACAACAACTGGAGCTCAAATACATTTAAATTAGGTCTTGCTAAATGCTTATCAATTAAATAACTGATACTGTCTGTTTGATTCCGGGTATCTAAACTTCTTAATTTTTCATCTAATTGTTTAATCTGAGGCGTAACTTCCTGAGCTTGGGAATGGAATGAAACTACTAAAAATGCAAGAATGAAGTACTTTATACAATTATTGGAAATGCGGTGTAAAAACATAAAAAATTAATGAATTAAAGTCGTTATTCAGATGTAATGTTTGCTCCTTTAATAACAAAGCAGCAGTCAATTTTACAGCACTACCAAAGCCTTAGCCACGTAGAGCTGAATAAACAAAGAAATTCAAAAAACGTTTTTAGGAAGAAAAAAATACTTCCGGATGTGTTTCGGTAAAGTCTCTGCAGTTATAAAACTAACTTACATTTTTTTAAAAGTAAATCTTTTCACAACTCAAACCACATCCATTTAAAATTTACAGTGGCAAAATTATCAATAACAACCTAATGAATTGCTATTAATTCTTAAAATAAATGATTTTAATCAAAATAAAATGGTCGTCATCCCTTATGAAACTATGAAGTTCATAAATTAACACGGTATTTAACCCTGTCCTGGCCCATAAATCAATATAATCTTACTTTTTAAATTTATATCCCCTTTCGGTTTAAGATCGTTCTTGATGAATGACATTCTGAACAAAGTAAAGTGACATTTTAAACAAAGTCCAACATTCAACTTCAGGATAACTTTGCCCTATAACATTCACATAAAAATCACTAAAAATGAAACAGAACAATTATCAGGGAACTTTTCAAAAGCCAATCGGTTCAGGATTTAATGCAAAATCTACCACAAACGACGTCATCAAAGGCATTAATCTTACTGGCAAAGTAGCCATAGTAACGGGCGGAAATACCGGAATTGGATTAGAAACAGTCAAAACTCTTGCCTTAGCTGGAGCAACCGTTATTGTACCGGCCAGAGATCTGGAAAAAGCAAAAAAAAATCTGGCAGATATACCCCATGTAGAATTGGAATTAATGGATTTAATGAATTCCGAATCTATTGCTGCCTTTACCAAAAAATTTCTGCTATCAAACAGGCCTTTACATCTCCTTATCAATAATGCCGGCATTATGTGGGTCCCGTTTCGTCGTGACCATCAGGGTATCGAATCACAGCTGGCAACAAATTATCTGGCACACTTTCAGTTAACAGCACAACTATGGCCCGCACTGAAAAAAGCCAAATCGGCAAGAGTCGTTCAGGTATCGTCTCAGGGCCATCAGTTTGCTCCTTTCAATTTTGATGATCCTAATTTTATTAATAACGAATACGAAACTTTACAGGCTTACGGACAATCTAAAACAGCCAGCAATTTATTTGCTCTCGAATTAGACAATCGCGGAAAAGAATTTGGTGTTCGCTCCTATTCGTTACATCCGGGATCTATAAATGGAACTGAACTTGCCCGGGAAGCCTCTTTAGAACTGTTTCAAAAAATGGGTTTCTGCGATAAGGACGGAACTATTCTGCCGGAGATTCTTGCCAATTTAAAAACCATTCCACAAGGAGCTGCTACTACTGTGTGGTGTGCTACAAGTCCGCTATTGGATTCAATTGGAGGTGTGTATTGCGAAGATGTTGAAATCGCCGCAATTGCTCATGAATCTTCTGTAGCTCCCGGAGTAAAATTATACTCTTTAGACGAAGATAATGCCAAACGTTTGTGGGATCTAAGCGAAAAAATGACTCAGGTTTCCTTTAAAATTGAATAACAAAAAACAAAACTTAATTTCAGAAAACAACAGAAGTTACTGCAACTAACCAACGGTAACTTCGGAATAAAAGGAATTGTCAGAAAGTAAAGAACCCTTACCCACATAATTTTCCTAAATTTGAAAGGCTGTTTTTTCAAAAAAGGAAATTACCCCCAACAAGGAAACTTAATCCTAAAAACCAATGGAATTTGAAGCAAAATACATAAGCCCGGATATTAAACTATCTTGTTATTCGGATCGCTTTTTTAAATCGGATATCATGTTCGATCAGCATATGCTGGTATGGTTTATTTCAGGTGAAACCAAGATTGTACAAACAGATGGTGTTCATATTTTTAAGAAAGGAGATATTTTTCTCATCCCAAGAAATCAATTGGCGACTATAATAAATTATCCAAAAGACGGTCAGCCACACAAAACCGTAGTGATGCATTTGTCTACAGCCAAATTGAGGGAATTTTATGCCCAACTCGATATTAAACCAAAAACAATCACGCATTCTCAAATAAAACACTACAACAATCATCCTTTATTAGAAAGCTGCCTTTCCTCTTTAATTCCGTACTTTGATATGAAAGAACTGCCTGAGAATATTGCCGCACTAAAGATAACAGAAGCGATTAGTATTCTTCGAACCATAGACAAAAACATTGACAATGTACTGGCCAATTTTGAAGAACCCGGCAAAATTGATTTAGTGAATTTTATGGAGCGTAACTTTATGTTCAACATGCCTCTCGACAAAATAGGCTATCTAACCGGACGAAGTCTTTCTACTTTTAACAGAGACTTCAGGAAGTATTTTAATACCACTCCACAAAAATGGCTGACACAAAAACGGCTGGAACTGGCGCACTATCAATTAACCAACAGTCAGAAAAAAACAATTGATATTTGCTACGAAGTAGGCTTTGAAAATCTTTCTCACTTTTCACATGCCTTTAAAAAGCAATTTGGTTACACGCCTACCTCATTAACTTAATTTTTTTTCCCTTCGCAGATTGAATAAATTACATAGTGCAGAGCACTTTTAAATCTGTGGGATGAAAAACCTTTGTGTCACTGTGTCAGAACATCTTTTTTTTCTCGCAGATCTCGCAGATTGGACAGAGTCGATAAGATTTTATTGCATATACTTCTTAGATTTGTTCCAATTATTGCAATGGTTTAAAAACAATTTCGTAGGATTTGGCTTTGTTTAGAAATGCATTAGCAAACTCCCGAATGTCTTTTTCAGTGATGCTATTTACAATATCTCTATAAGTTGCAGGGTCATCCATGTTTATATTATACTGGAAAAAATTGTATAATAAACTCAAACTGTAGCTGTTAAAATTTTTGCTGTCTTCCCGTGATTTTAAGTAATTGCTTTTGGTTTTCGCAATATCCTCTTTTACCAAAATACCTTTTTTAATTTTGTCAATTTCGTCGTAAACTATAGGAAGTAAAGTGTTTACTTTGATCGGATCTGAATCAAAATTTATAGATAGAGCTACCGTATTTTTTGGAAATCTCGAAGCTCCTCCACTTACCTGCACACCATAAGTTCCTCCTTCTTTTTCTCTAAGGCTCTCGGTATAACGCAAAGTCAGAATATCGCTCAGCATATCGGTCAAAACAGCATTTTTGGAAGTGTATTTAAAATCGCTTTCAAACTGAATATTAACCGTGCTTTTGATCGTTTCCATTTTAATTAAAACTTCTCTGTTGATTTTATTGGAATTCCATACAGGTGTTCTGTCTTTAAATGTTTCTTCCCTTTTTATACCGGGAATACTGGCTATGTACTTTTCTAATAGCGGTTTCAGAACTTCCGGCGTTACGTCGCCTACAATAAAAAACTCAAAATTAGAAACATCACAAAATCGTTCTTTATAGATTGCTTTTATTCTTTCAAAAGACAAATCATCAATAAACTGCTGGTCCAAAAGTCTTATCCTTGGATTATTTTTCCCATAAACGATCGCATTAATACTATCAGTCATTTTTCCATTAATATCCTTGTCTTTGTTTTCCAGATAATTTTGAAGATTTAACTTCTTAATATCAAAAATTTCCTGATCGAAACGTGGTTTTACAAAACGCAGGTGTACCAATTGTAACATCACTTCAAGATCCTTTACTTTAGCGCTTCCTGAAACCGTTTCACTTAAATCTCCCACACTAACTCCCGTACCGACAACCTTTCCCGTCAGTATTTTTTCCAGATCAATACTAGAGAATGCTCCCGCACCTGAAGCATCTGCCAAACCATTTAGTGCAAATATCGATGGTAAATCTTTTGGATCATATAAGGATGCTCCCCCAAAGCTTTCCGCAAGCAGCTGCACATCACTTACATTCTTATTTGCAAATTTGTAATGTACTTTTACACCATTGCTCAACATATAGGTGGTAGCACCGATTTCTTTACTTTCCTTTTCAGCAGTAATTTTCCCCGGAACAATCGTTACATCAGTCAGCAGTGATTTATCATTAAAGCTGTCTTCATAAGGCTTTAAATCAGGATTGTTTTCTGATTTGGCAATAATAGCAAATGCGCTCTCTTTGGTTAGATTGGTTTCATTTTCCATACCTTCAACGGTCACTACTCTGTTCTTTGACGTATATCCCCGAGTTAATTCGGCCTGAAAAGCTTTCGAATCGATGTTTTTCAGAATAACTTTTATCATCTCAAACTTGCTCTTAGAATCTGTAGCCAGTTGGTGTGAAAGAAATTCTGATTTTATACTATTGACAATACTGCTATGTGGAATTTCTTTTTCTGATTCGATATAATTTTCAAAATAAGAAATAATGGCTGTAATGGTTCTTTGGATTTCACCTTCCGAAAAACCAAATTTTCCGGCACGTATAAACTCATCCATAACTGCAGCGAAAGCTTCTGCCTGTTTGTTCGGTTTTGGAGCAATTTCCATTCCCATGACATCGTTCATTCTTGTAAAATCAGAATAGTAAACTTCCGCATTTTTAAACGGGCAATTTTCTTTTTGTGCTAATTCATTCAATCTGTCATTGAGCATTGAAAATGCCATTACTCTTGTGATCAACTGCTGTAGATCGGCAAAAGTCTGACTCTTAAAAGCGCCATTTTGAATGATTTTAAAAGATATACCCGAACTCGTTATTTCTTTATCAAGGGCTAACTTAAAAAAAGGTTCCTCATGATCGGGAATTGCTACCTCAAAACGTTTTTTCGGGTTTTTAGCTTTCGGAATATCCGCAAATAACGTTTTTATTTTTTGCTCAATTTCTTCAGCATTCACATCCCCAACAACCGCAATTGCCTGCAAATCGGGACGGTACCATTCTTTGTAAAAATCTCGTAGCAAAGTGTAATCAAAATGTTTTACAATATCCATATCACCAATAACAACACGGTTTGCGTACAGCGAATGGTTGTACAAATAAGGGTTGAATAAATTAGAAATGCGAGTTGATGCGTTTTGTCTCGTTCTCCATTCTTCAACAATAATACCACGTTCGGCATCAATTTCCTCATTGGTTAGTAACAATGAATGGGACCAATCGTGCAAAATCAGCAATGCAGTATCAATGACTTTAGGATCTGTTGATGGAATATTATCAAAATTATAAACCGTCTCATCAAAACTGGTGTAAGCATTTATATTATTTCCAAAAACGGCTCCCTGTTTTTCCAGAGTCGTCAGAATTCCTTTTCCGGGAAAATTTCTAGTTCCGTTGAAAGCCATGTGCTCCAGAAAATGCGCCAATCCTTTCTGATTGTCATTCTCTAAAACAGAGCCTACGTTTTGAATAATATAATAACTTGCTGTATTTTTATTTACCGCAGTCGGATAAATATAATACGTCATGCCATTGGATAATACTCCTTTTTTAAGAGTTTTATTTCCAATTAAGGCATCAGTAGGTTTGTAGTTTTGCGCATTTATGGAAGCAATTCCAATAAATAATAACAGAGCGTGTAAAAGTAGAGCATGTACAGATTTCATCATTTTTGATTTCGGCATTTAAAGTAATGGTTTTATATTTTATTCCACATCAGTTGAAAATATAAGTATTCCTCCTACTTAGAAGCATCTTTGTCAAAGTACAGGTACAATTCTTTTTTAGTCCATCTGATTGTGGTTCGCGCAAAATAAATAAAAATGATGTAAGAAAAAATTTGCGTTACTTATTTAACACAATAAATTTCTTTACGGCACTTGGTCTGTTCAGCCAATTTATACTTCGTTCACCATCCATATTTTTTCAAAACCACATTTTATAGCTCACACCTGCTGTCCATGCTCTGGTAAGTCCGTCTGGTCTGACTTCCCTCACCACAAAAGGCGTTGCAACTGAGGCTTCGATACTACTTCCAGACGCAAAATGATATCCCGCAATAAGATTCCCGTTAACTGTAAGTCCTTCAGAACCTGCAATATTTTTTCTTTGTCCATAAATATCTTCATAAGTGTCTTTTCCTAAATGATAGATCAAAAGCAAATTTGGTTTGAATGAAAACTTATGATTGGCTGTATTTATGGTATAGGTTCCTCGTAAAAGAACATCCGGTTTTCTTTCAAATAAATTGGTGGTCACAAAATCATCTGTACCTGAATATTCGCTGAAATACGAATTTGCATTTATATTAATCACAGGCAGTTGAATGGCCGAATTAAAGTCCCAGTTTTTATAGTTTAAATTAACACTTCCTAAAAAATCAAAAGTTCCAAGACTACTTTGATAGTCCATTGGAAGAGGATGATCGTTTATTTTAAGATTACTTTGATTGAAGGGAATTTTTACCCCCGAAGTAAAACTCCATTTATAAGAGCCTGTCACAACCGGTGCATAGTTTGCTGTTAAAAAAGCATCTCCAAGCGAGCCTCTGCCTCCAAAACTTCCATTTGCATAAGAAGACGTTACTTTTGCATTTGCAGACCATTTTTCATTAAAAATTCGGTTATAACCAATATACCCCGACACATAATTGACATCGGCATCTCCTTTACCCAGAATCGTAGCAAATTCAATACTGTTGTTTTTCTTTGCGTCGTTTTCGTTAAACGAACTTCCTATACTGCAAATACCGGCATCGCTACAACCTTGTGCTCTGGCAGGATTGAACACAAAAAACAAGGATAAAACAATTAAAAATTTAATTTTCATAATTAGTTAGATTTTAAAGCAGCAGCCGCAAAAAGGTGATTGAATTGCTGACAATGAATTAATACATAAGGATAGGCTGCAAAGCTGACTCCTTCGGGAACCGTATAGCTCTGTGAACTTCCGGATCCTAAACTTCCAAGATTTACAAAACTTTCCGGCCTGTTGGTTTTAGAAAGATAAACTTTAAGATCAGGGCCGCTGGAAATGCTAAAATCCTTCAGCGACAATTTGTACGTGTCTCCCTCTTTGTAAATATGGGCGGTACCTGTAACCTTATTGCCTCCTTCGGGTTCAAATGTTCCCGAAAACAATAAAGTAGCTTCTGAAGAAACTACGATCGAGCCAATTTTTTCACGGGTTAATTCTCCTTCTGATTCACAGCCAAAGAGCATTAAAATGGTAATAAAAGTAAATATCGTTCTCATTTTATATCGTTTAGAAATTCGAATTTACTCACTCTTACACTTCCTTAATGTCGGCTAGTTTACATATCCTGCATATTTTCGATATTCTCCTTTTGTGTTTTACCTTTTCTGCTGCTTAGATTGGAAAAATACCTAAGTGATCCCTTATATTTTTCTATCTTTAACCCATTATAAAAAAATCATTTAACACATAGACATAGGTTTTATGTGTGTAAAAAAATACAAAAGAAACATGTTTCTAACACAGAGCGGTCTCTGTGTATTTTAAATAAGTGAAACGCCTTTTTTGAAAGTGTTAAATCTATGTTTCTATTTAAAAATAATTACATCCAACGGGTTACTTTTATATCCATTATACCAATCACGATGACAATTCAACAGCTAAAATATATTGTAGCACTAGACGACGAACGTCACTTCGCCAGAGCTGCAGAAGTTTGTATGGTATCACAACCCGGACTAACCATTCAGTTAAAAAATCTGGAAGAAGAAATTGGAATTAAAATTTTCGATCGGAACAAAGTGCCTTTGACCCCTACAGTTCTTGGGGCCGAAATTATAAACCGCGCCAAAAAAATACTTCGGGAAGCTGACGAAATCAGAGATTTTGTGGTGAATGAGAAAAACAAACTTGAAGGTGAGGTCAAAATTGGTATCATTTCGACTTTATCCCCTTATCTGATTCCACTTTTTATTCAGGCGATGAAAAAAGCCACTCCCAAAATGCAATTTATTATAAAGGAAGCCAATACAGGCCAACTAATGAATGATGTAATGACAGGAGCTCTTGATGTGGCTATAATGGCAACCCCTACCGGAAATCCTCATTTGATCGAACATCCAGTTTTTAAAGAACCTTTTGTAGCTTATTTGAATACCATACATCCAATGGCTACAGCAACACACTACGAATTACAGCCCTCGGACCGTGCCGAATTACTTCTACTGCAAAACGAATATTGTTACAATGCCCAACTTCTGGATATTTGTGATATTAAAAGTACGGGGAAAATAAAAGAACAGTTCAGTTATGATATCAGCTCGATTGAAACTTTAAAAAACCTGGTGCGGGCAGAATTAGGGTTTGCCATAATTCCCGAACTTTCGATGATTAATGATGCTGAAACAGGGCTTTTCAAACATTTCAAAGATCCCAAACCGGTACGCGAGATAAGTCTGGTGGTGTCGGATACCTTTTCTAAAAAGTTATTACTGGAAAAAATGAATGAGGCGATCTGGAATTGCCTGCCGGAATCGTTACAGCAAAACTTTGCCTACCGCAAAATAAGATGGAACGACTCTCCATATTTTATTAAAGCTACTACCCGATAAATAGCTATCGGGAATCAATACAAAAAAAGCCAAAATACCTTGCAGTACTTTGGCTTTTGTATTTAGAAAAATGCTTCAATTATTAAGATCAATGGGAAACCAAAAAAAACACATCGTCAAGTTAAAATAATCAAACCTGTTTTCTCGCAAATTGTGCAGATTGTGCAGATTGTACAGATTGTACAGATTGTACAGATTGTACAGATTCTATAAGATTTTATTATTTTCCGCTTAGATCTTTAGCAGCACCAATTATTACATTGGCAACGGCTACTGGCTGTGACATGAAAACACAATGGCTTCCTTTTACTTCAGTCGCTTTAGTTTTTGAACGTTTGTACATCGCACGCTGAATAGATGGGTCGATACTTTTGTCCTGTGTCGCAATTACTGCGTAGGCCGGTTTATCTTTCCATGCCGCTTTGGCGATTGGTGTTATAAAACCTTTTGCGTAAAAAGCACCTTGTGAGGCATACATAAAAGCCGCTTCTTCTTTACTAATGTCTGCGCAAAATCCGGCATGAAACTTAGCTTCATCATAATACACTATACCTTTATCGTTTGGAGGCAACACACCATTTTCGGGAGCAGGAGCGGCTGTTTGCAACCATTGTAAAGCCGATTCTCCGTTATCCGGCTGAAAAGCTGCCACATATACCAATCCAACAACTTTAGGATGGTTACCCGCCTGTGTAATTACTGCGCCTCCCCAGGAATGTCCTACCAAAATTGTCGGACCATCCTGATTGTCTAATACTACATTGGTCGCTGCTACATCATCTTCCAGAGAGCTTAATGGATTTTGAACAATCGTTACTTTGTATCCCTTTTTTGAAAGTACGTCGTATAAATTTCTCCATCCGGAACCATCTGCAAATGCTCCGTGAACCAATACTACATTTTTAATCTTTGTTGGCGCTGTTTGCGCAACTGAAATTGTTGATACTAAAAAAGTTAAAATTAAAGCGGCAGACATGAATACGCGATTCAATTGTCTTTTTAAACTAATTGTTTTCATATTTTTTATTTTTTAAGATGTTGTTTGTTCGATTAAAATAATCTATTTAGATGTAATTAATCCTAACACATAAGAACATAGATTTTGTACTTGCAAAAAAGACGTTTCACTTATTTTTAAGACACAGAGTAGTTTTTGTGGAAGAAATTTATTTCTTTTTAACATGCTCTGTTACTCCTAAATTCTATGTTTCTATGTGTTAGTATATATTGTTAGAAACTACACTGATCGTTATTTTTTAAGATAGCAAAGACACGTTTAAGGCAATTTCTGTATTCAGTAATTTTGAAATGGGACAAATCTCCTTTGCTTTCTGAGCTGTTGCTTCAAAATCTTCTGCGGTAATCCCCGGAACTGCTCCCGTAAGTTCAAGAGTAATTAAGGTGATTGTACCATCTTCAAAGGTTACTTTGGCAGTAGTATTAAGATCTTCGGGAACAAAACCTGCTTCCGATAATAAAAAGCTTAACTGCATTGTAAAACACCCTGCATGTGCTGCAGCGATCAATTCTTCAGGGTTAGTTCCTACTCCGTCGGCAAAACGGGTTTTAAAAGAGAGTTGAGCATTGTTTAAAGTTGTACTTTGTGTAGTAATGGTTCCTTTTCCTTCCATTCCCGTACCTTTCCAGTTTGCATTTGCGTTTCTTGTAAATTTCATGACTAAAGTTTTTAATGTTATCAATTTTAATTCTCAAACCGTTGTTCTGATTTGATGAGACAAATTTATGGCGGGTATTACTATAAATCAAATTGATAATTTTGCATCATTATAAATTTTACTTATAATATAGCTCTGAAATTCTCAAACTCTGTACTGATTATAGGAACTCAATCGAAACTATCCATACCCATGAGATAACAGCTTATTGGTTACTTTTTTAGACAATTATTTTCAAGCATTTAAAAAAATATCGCATTTGAAAGGCAAAAAAGAGGATCCACTCTTAATAAAACGTACCGGAATACCTGAAAAAGTCATAACTTTATATCTGATATTCTGTGTTTTAAGAAATATTAATGAATAATTAACTTTCAGCAAATGCAATAAATACCTATCATTGAATGTTATCTATCCCGACATCAATACATTCATCTGATGTCCGAATTAACACTTTAAAACAATATGAAAAAGATACTATTGACATTTATACTAATTGGTGCTTCCTTACACGGATATGCGCAGAAAGAAGTGAATGGCAAATACAAGCCCATTGATTCTAAAAATGTTGAATTAAAAGACGTTCCGCCTCCGACCGAAACTCCGCTAAATCCGGATCTTCCGCTTCCAAAAGAACCAACCGTTTTAAAAATAAATCCCGAGGATTTGTACAAAAACAATAGTCTTTATAAACCGGAAGCCAATGTTGAAGGCATCTTTTACAGAAGAAATGAATATTTAGGAGGTTTTGTAACCAATACAGCGGTATCTACCATTCGTTACCGTGACGCTGCTTTTGTAGACGGTGATAAAATACGAGTATATCTGAATGATAAAGTGATAGAACCTGAAGTAAGTTTAAATGGAGATTATCAGGGCTTTAAAATTACTTTGGTAAAAGGAATGAATAAGATTGACTTTGAAGCTTTAAACGAAGGTTCCGCTTCACCCAATACAGCCGAATTTCAGGTTTATGATGATAAAGGAAAAGTTATAGAAGCAAGTCAGTGGAATGTTGGTAAAGGTTACAAAGCAACTATTATCCTTTACAAAGAATAAAACTTTCTTTGCAACTATAAAACTTAGGCTGCTAACATACTAAGAACCTTATTTCATTCCGTTTTACGGCCATAAAGTAACAGTCTTTTAAAAGAATAGATGGCGGGAAGCTTGGGAAAGCCTTCCGCTATTCTTTTTTTATAGGTTTCAATAAAAACGACTTTCTCCTCTCCTTCCAGACGTTCTGTATACGGAATCAAAGCCGATCCTGAAATAAAACTAAAAAGCGTCTCATGATCTTTTGCAATAATCGGATATACTTTTTGCTGAATCTCTAAATTTTCTAATCCGCCATCAAAAAGAATCTGGGCATATTCATCGATACTCAAAACCGGGGATTCTCTTTTAAAGCCCTTGAGATAAGATACAAAAGGCTCCTCCTGAACCAATTCTAAAAGAATTTTGTTAAGTTTGTTTTCCGGCTGAACAGGCATTTGTACTGCAAACTGTCCTTTTGGATTCAGCTGTTTCAGTAGTTTACTGAATAACGCTTCGTGATCATCCGACCACTGCAAAGCCGCATTGCTAAAAATCAAATCCCACTTTTCACCTGACTCTAAGGTTTCCTCTGTAGTCGCTTTTCTGAAATGCAGATTATCTGTCTCCAAGGCCTTTGACTGTTCCAGCATTTCTGCCGAAGAATCAACTCCCAAAAAGTCTGCTTCTGTAAATTTATTGGCCAAAATAGCTGTTTGCTCTCCCGTGCCACAGCCTAAATCAATGGCTTTCATTCCGTTTTCAGGCTGAATAAAATTGGCCAAATCATAAAAAGGCTGATATCGAATGTTTTTGAATTTATTATAGATTTCTGGATTCCAAGGCATTGCTTTCTTATTTTATAATTTGTTTTGATCCCGAAAAGAAACTGCGATCAAAATAAAATCACGTTAATAAAGACTAAGATACAAAATTCTCAAAGGAAAGATATAACAATAAAAAAAGACTTGACAATGCGTACTTATACGGATTTTGGTAAAAGCATACTGTTCTGTAGTAGTTTGTCTTTAATTAAAAAAGATACAAACCGAACAGGTTTTAAAAAGCTATACAGTTTCTTAGAAGACTACGGATAATAAATATTGCTTTTCAATGCGGAACTAATTTTAAATAGTATTAATACGCTCTTCTTTACAAACGAGTACGTTTTTTATTTTTCATGACTTTCTTTAATCTAAAACGCCATCTTCAAATTATCTAATTGTCCCATTCGACGCGATTGATCTAAACAAATAAAAAATAGAGATTTTATACTATCGAATATCCAAACATTGCCTGCGGTTTCAACCTCAGAAACACAATACACCCCCCTAACAATGCACCCCGCAGTTGAAACTGCGGGCTATGCTGAATGAACAGAACATACAAAAGGTTTAGAAGCAACACCTCAATTTAAAAGCATCGTTTTCAAATTATCTAATTATCCCCATTCGACGCGATTGATCTAAGCACCTAAAAGCAGCGATTTTATACTATTGAATATCCAAATATTGCCTGCGGTTTCAACCGCAGGAACACAATACAAAACACCCTAACTAATGCACCCCGAAGTTGAAACTGCGGGTTATGCTGAAATAACAGAAAATACAAAAGGTCTAAAAAAAACAAACCGGACAGGTTTTAAGACCTGTCCGGTTTAGAAAAAAAAGATAATTTCTCTCTTAATTTTTAACATAGAGATATCCGCTTTTTTCGTTCATTGTACCATGCGCTTCATAGCGAAGAATATAAAAATAAGTTCCGGTTGGTACTCCACGTTGTTTATCGATTGTAAACCTACCTTCTGAAATTCCTCTGAAAACATTGTCATTGCTTCCATATTTACTAGTATTGAAGATCTGAACACCACCTCTATTGAAAATTTCTACTGTATTATTTGGGTACTTATCCAAACCATCGATTTTAAAATAATCGTTCAAACCATCTCCATCCCGTGAAATTGCATTGTAGACAATCACGCCCTGAGTGGTAACTGAAGCTTCAGCTCTATTATTTGCCTCATTACTATCTAAGGGATCTGAAGCTTTTAAATACGCTATATTCAGATAATCGCCTGATCCTTTCACTTTTGCAGTAATTGTAAGAGTTTGATATTCCTGCATTTGTAGTATTGGCAATGTCCAAGTACCATTGCTAGCATTATAATTTCCTGAAGAAACTTTTGATGTAATATACTCATATCCTGAGGGAAGTTTTTCGCTAATAATTATGTCTTTAACCTCATTTGCTCCCAGATTCTCTGCCGTAATAGTAAAGAATACCTGTTGCCCTACATCTGGTGTAGCGTTGTCTACCGTCTTTTTTAAACCAATATCCGATGAAGTATTCTCTGGTATAACTGTTTGCGAACAAGAATTGATTGTCACAAGGAAATCCACAGATACCAGAGGATCACATTTCGATACATCAATATAATCAGCTTTTATTATTGCTTTCCCCTCACGATTCCATTCAACAGTTATATAATTATCTGTTGAATGTCCACCTGCAACTATAGTACCTTCTTTGGAAACCAACCAATTATAATCCGACATTCCGCTAGACATACTATAGGTTCTTTTTTCAGAAATACAAGCCGTAGAGTTCCAATTAGGAGCAGATTCTGCTAAATCACTTTTTACAATTACTTTTACTGCAAAACGTGTAATATTTTCACAAATTCCAACTTTTAGTGAGCCATAATACATTTTATTGTTTTCTAAAACTGTTGTTGAGGCGATTACATTTCCTGCTATTGCAGCATCGTACCAAATTACTCCTGTTTCAGTAGTCACTAAATCGGCAACAGTTGCATTGTTTGCTTTGCAGAATTCCTGCGTTGCTGCTCCTGTTGGTGTTTGAGGATCACTCAAAGTGACTGTAACAGCCAATCGTGTTGGACCCTCACAAGTCCCAACTTTTAAGGAACCATAATACACTTTATTGTTTTCTAAAATTACGGTTGAAGCAATTGCATTTCCACCTGTCGCTGTATAGTACCAAGTCACTCCTGATTCATTTACTGCTAAATCAGCCACGGTTTTGTTGTCTGTTTTACAGAATTCCTGTGTTGCAGTTCCTGTTGGCGTTTGAGGATCACTCAAAGTAACGGTTACTGCCAATCTGGTTGGGCTCTCACAAATTCCTGCTTTTAGAGAACCATAATACACTTTATTGTTTTCTAAAATTACAGTTGAAGCAATTGCATTTCCACCTGTCGCTGTATCGTACCAAGTCACTCCTGATTCAGTCGTAGCCAAATCAGATACCTTTTTATTGTCTGTTTTACAGAAATCTTGTTTGGTTTTGCTGGTCGTTGGTGTTTGAGGGTCGCTCAAAGTAACGGTTACCGCCAATCTGGTTGGGCTCTCGCAAGTTCCAGCTTTTAGAGAACCATAGTACACTTTGCTGTTTTCTAAAGTTGTTGTTGAAGCAACTGCATTTCCTGCCGTAGCTGCATCGTACCAAGTCACTCCTGATTCATTTACTGCTAAATCAGCCACGATTTTGTTGTCTGTTTTACAGAACTCTTGTATGGTTTTGCTGGTCGTTGGTGTTTGAGGATCACCCAAAGTAACGGTTACCTCCAATCTAGTTGGGCTCTCACAAGTTCCTGCTTTTAAAGAACCGTAATAGACTTTATTGTTTTCTAAAATTGTTGTTGAAGCAACTGCATTTCCGCCTGTTGCTGCATCGTACCAAGTCACTCCTGATTCGTTTACTGCTAAATCAGCAACTTTCTTATTATCCACTTTACAGAATTCCTGCGTGGTTTTAGTTGTCGTTGGTGTTTGAGGATCGCTCAACGTAACCGTTACCGCCAATCTGGTTGGGCTCTCACAAGTTCCTGCTTTCAGTGAACCGTAATAGATTTTATTGTTTTCTAAAGCGGTTGTTGAAGTAATTACATTTCCTCCAATAGCCGCATCGTACCAAGTCACTCCTGATTCAGTGGTAACCAAATCAGAAACTTTCTTATTATCCACTTTACAGAATTCCTGTGTGGTATTGGCAGTTGTTGGTGTTTTTGGATCACTTAAAGTTACTGTTACGGCTAATCTTGTCGGGCTTTCACAAGTTCCTGTTTTTAAAGAACCGTAATAAATATTATTGCTCTCTAAAGCAGTTGTTGAAGTAATTACATTTCCTGCTGTAGCCGCGTCGTACCAAGTCACTCCACTTTCAGTCGTTACCAAATCAGTAACTTTTTTATTATCTATTTTACAAAACTCCTGTGTTGCAGTTCCTGTTGGCGTTTGAGGATCAATTAAAGTTACCGTCACAGCCAATCGTGTTGGACTCTCACAAGTTCCTATTTTTAAAGAACCGTAATAAATATTATTACTCTCTAAAGCAGTTGTTGAAGTAATTACATTTCCTGCTGTAGCCGCGTCGTACCAAATTACTCCTGTTTCAGTAGTCACTAAATCGGCAACAGTTGCATTATTTACTTTACAGAATTCTTGTGTTGCATTTCCTGTTGGCGTTTGAGGATCACTTAAAGTTACCGTCACAGCCAATCGTGTTGGACTCTCACAAGTTCCTGTTTTTAAAGAACCGTAATACACCTTATTGTTTTCTAAAGCAGTTGTTGAAATAATTACATTTCCTCCAGTAGCCGCGTCATACCAAATTACTCCTGTTTCAGTAGTCACTAAATCGGCAACAGTTGCATTATTTGCTTTACAAAACTCCTGTGTTGCAGTTCCTGTTGGCGTTTGAGGATCACTTAAAGTTATGGTTACGGCAAAACGTGTTGGACTCTCACAAGTGCCAGCTTTTAAGGAACCGTAATAGATTTTGCTATTTTCTAAAGCAGTTGTTGAAGTAATTACATTTCCAGCTGTAGCCGCGTCGTACCAAGTCACTCCACTTTCAGTCGTTACCAAATCAGCAACTTTTTTATTATCTATTTTACAAAACTCCTGTGTTGCAGTTCCTGTTGGCGTTTGAGGATCAATTAAAGTAACCGTCACAGCCAATCGTGTTGGACTCTCACAAGTTCCTGTTTTTAAAGAACCGTAATACACCTTATTGTTTTCTAAAGCGATTGTTGAAGTAATTACATTTCCTGCTGTAGCCGCGTCGTACCAAATTACTCCTATTTCAGTAGTCACTAAATCGGCAACAGTTGCATTATTTACTTTACAGAACTCCTGTGTTGCAGTTCCTGTTGGTGTTTGAGGGTCACTCAAAGTAACCGTTACAGCAAAGCGTGTAGCAGTTTCGCAAGTACCCACTTTTGAAGAACCGTAATACACCTTATTGTTTTCTAAAGCGGTTGTTGAAGTAATTACATTTCCTCCAGTAGCTGCGTCGTACCAAATTCCTCCTGTTTCAGTAGTCACTAAATCGGCAACAGTTGCATTATTTACTTTACAGAACTCCTGTGCTGTCGCTCCTGTTGGTGTTTGAGGATCACTCAAAGTAACCGTCACAGCCAATCGTGTTGGACTCTCACAAGTTCCTGTTTTTAAAGAACCGTAATAAATATTATTGTTCTCTAAAGCAGTTGCTGAAGTAATTACATTTCCTGCTGTAGCCGCGTCGTACCAAATTACTCCTGTTTCAGTAGTCACTAAATCGGCAATAGTTGCATTATTTGCTTTACAGAATTCTTGCGTTGTTGCTCCTGTCGGTGTTTGAGGATCGCTCAAAGTAACTGTTACAGCAAAACGTGTTGGACTCTCACAAGTACCCACTTTTAAGGAACCGTAATACACCTTATTGTTTTCTAAAACAGTTGTTGAGGCAATAACGTTGCCCGCTGTAGCTGTATCGTACCAAGTCACCCCACTTTCAGTCGTTACCAAATCAGAAACTTTTTTGTTATCAACTTTACAGAATTCCTGTGTTGCATTTCCCGTTGGCGTTTGTGGATCGTTTATCGTTACCGTTACAGCTAAAAAAGCTGCAAGACCGCAACCTCCTGACCGGAATGTTCCATAATAGGTTTTTCCATTAACTAAAGCTGTAGTATCTTCTAATGCATCTACTGCTCCTGCAGTATCATACCACACAACCCCAGACTCGTTGACACTTAAAATTGCGACTGTAGGATTACTTCCTTTACAGAAAACCTGCGCTACGGCACCTGTTGGAGTTTGTGAAGCAGCTACCGTAATATTGGCCGTATCTGTAAAAGTACAACCGTGTAACGTGGTAACTTCAACTCTATATAAACCGCTATTTACTGCAGCAACATTATTAATTTGTATTAGGTTCGTATTCAAAAATGTTCCGTCCGGCAGAGTCCATTTTATAGATGAAACAGGACCTATATCACTTATATTAAGTGAGAGATTTTCTCCTACACAATAGGTTGTACTACCAGATATTAAACCTGAAGAAGATAGGTTTATATCAAATTTCTCCTCTAGCTCAAAACAAGTACTTTTAACTTTTACCCAATACCTTCCAGTCGAAAGTCCCGTAAATACAGAACTCGTTTGTCCCGTAGCAGGATAAGTGACATCTGTATCTTTTTTAAGAAAATACATGGCCGCACTATCTACATTATCCACTTTTACAGAAAGTGTACCGGTTGTATTACCAGAACAAATAGCTCCTCCACTATTATTCATATCAAAAAAAGGAAAAATACTTCTTGAAATTACAGATGCTGTTGTCGTACCAGGCCACAGATCATCATTAGAAAAAAAGCTTGGACTAACTTTATTATCTTTTGCTATCCCTATTTCATAGGTTCCAGCAGGTTGTGCACCAAAAACAAAATCAAAAGTTCCTACTCTTAGGTAAGAGGACGTCCAAGGATAACTATTGTTTTTAAAATCAAAATTTGCAAATCCAATAGAAGGTCCTGAAACAATTCCTACAATGATCCTATTCTCATAAAAAGTAGTGCTTTCTGCGTTAGCTGTACCAGAAACGGTCACTTTAGCTATTTTTACGTGGCGATCACAGACAGTGGGAGAAGGTGAACTACTAACCGACGTTAATTCGATCTTGGTGAAATAACTGTCCAACACTACATCGAATACTTCATTAAAACAACCTGAATCCTTAATTCTGATCTTATAGTTACCAGGTGTTAAATCATTTCCTAATCCAAATCTATTCGGAATCTGAAGAATATTCATTCTAAGCGGAACCACGGTCAGTACTGAAGGCCCACTTTCAAGACTAAAAGTTACTGGTCCTATTAGTCCTATGGTACTATTACTTGGAACAGGTATATCAACTACTAATTCTGATTTATTAAAATTTTCTCCACTTGCACCTCTATAAAATCTTACCTGACTTCTAAAATCGACAGTACCCGGAGTAAAATATCCTGACTCGAAAACTACCGATTTTCCAACATTGTTAAATCTTAATGCATTTGGATTCGTTGTAGTATTGCGAAAACTATAAGTAGGAACTTCTGCCCCTGACTTATCCATTAATTTAAAAGAATAGGACTTATCGTCTATGTCTTGTAAATAACTAATTTCAGAACTTCCCACAGTAGACGTGTACGTTTTTTTTACGCCTGTAACGTTGCTGGTTACTTCTAAACTATACGGCGAACATCCACCACTAGCGGAGGTCTTTACCAAAATTTTTCCAGTAAAGGGACAGTTTGTTATATATGCCGGATCATCAGAAAAAATAATATCTCCCTTAGTTAACGCCAAGGTTATACCAACCGAAGATGTGCTAAAATCTAGAGATACCGTTTTTGAAAGCCCACAAATTGTCCCAGTTAAACGAGCCAATCCCCATTTAGAACGGTCAGTGGGTAGCTCAAAGCGATCGGTATTAGTTAAGTCAGTATTATATTTTAAATTATCATACACAGTCCAACCTCCTGTAGCATTTTGAATCTCCAGCTTATAAACAAAATCTTCGTTGACTCCTATATATCTCGGACTGGCTACAACGTCAAAATAACCAAACGCCTGAGCCACATCAATGGAAGCTTTCTTTATACCGGAACACCAATCACCAGGAGTATTATACACCAAATCTACTTTACTATTATTCAAAAATGATGGAACTGATATATTACTAGCTGTAAATGCGGTATTTGCAGTCACAGTAATCGTTTGTCCGGTAGTAAAAGTTACACCACATTTATCTACCGCTCTTGCCGTATAAGTTCCCGCAGGAACATTGGTAAAATTATAATAACTACTGTTTGCTTTGGTTTGTACTACACTGCCGTCTGAAGTTTTTAATAAACTTACAACATAAGGCCATGTTCCTCCTCTCATGGTTACGACCACTTCTCCACCAGGATCAGCTCCGTTGCCGCAATAGGTAAATCTAGAAGCGGTAAGACTGACGATAGTAGGCGAAATTCCAGAATTAGTACTTATTACCGTTATGGTTTGAGGCGCTTTAATAAAGGTATTGCCATCAAAATAGCCATAGTAATAGTCACCCGGTTCCAAATCTGTAAAAAGACCATTATTAGTATTACTGGTTTGAATACCTTTTAAGTTAGCAGCTGTTTTTTCTATAGCATAGTAAACTGTAGTGGGAACATTCGTAACTGTCACCTGAATTTTTCCATCTGCCGCACAACTAGCTGCAGTCTGACTAGCCGAAATCGTTACCTGTTGGGCATGTCCGGTAAAATGGCATAAAAAAAGAATTGCTAAAAATAGTCTAAATAATTTCATCTTGCTTGGTTTTGTATTACATCCAGGTTAAAATCACTGGCAAGACCAAGCTGTATGAAATTGTTACAAGGTATACCAAAGAGAGGTATATCTACAAATTCTCCATAAGCTGAGTGCTATGAAAGTGATATTGTTCCCTGGAAATTTTGTGCAATAGTAAGGCATTAGACCTACTTCTACTTTGTTATTGTAATAAGTGGTATATCGATGTAATAAGTGGCCGTTTTAGCGACATAAGTGGTTGTCTTTTTTTTAATTTGGAGCTTGAAATGTTACCAATCATCAAATTATGCAATTAACCCCTTAGATAATTTAACCATTGCCTGCGGTTTCAACCGCAGGAACGCAATACAAAATACCCTAACAATGCACCCCACAGTTAAAACTGCGGGCTATGATGAAAGAACAGAAAATTTAAAAAGTTTAAAACAAAAAAACATAGGTTTTTAAAACCTTTTCTACTTATTGCATAGTTGCTGATTTTATTGACCTATATCAAACTTTTGCGTTTGAAACAAGTCTAGCTTTGCTGCTCTTTAATTCAAAAAACTCAACTAAAAATGATCAGTACACTATCTTATCCTTTAGAAAAATTTGGTTTAACCAGCATCGAACGTGTCGAAAATGCCTTACGACAGCTGCGAAACGGAAAAGGGATTTTATTAACAGACGACGAAAACCGGGAAAACGAAGGCGATTTGATTTTTTCGGCACAACATATCAGCGTACAAAACATGGCCATGATGATACGCGAATGCAGTGGAATTGTTTGTCTGTGCCTGCCCAATGAAAAAGCAGATCAGCTCGAATTGCCTTATATGGTAAAAGAAAATACCAGTAGTTTCCAGACTCCTTTTACGATCACTATCGAAGCAAAAAAAGGTGTAACCACCGGAGTCTCGGCTACCGATCGAATTACTACCATTAAAACAGCATGTGCGGTAAATGCTAAGGCTTCGGATTTGGCAAGACCCGGACATATTTTTCCATTACGAGCCAAAAACAATGGTGTTCTCGAACGAAACGGGCACACTGAAGGCAGTGTCGATTTAATGAAATTAGCCGGCTTACAACCCGAAGCCGTTTTATGCGAACTAATGAACGAGGACGGAACCATGGCCAAACTGGACAAAATCATTAGCTTTGCAGTACAACACGATTTGGTAGTATTATCGATAGAAGATATCATTTACTACCGAAAATTTGTAAAAGACTATTTTTAATTGTTGATGGTTAATGGTTGATTGTTTATTATCGGTTATTAATTACCGATTGTTAATGGCTTACCATTTAACACAAGTCGCTAAAAATACAATTACCTAATACCTAATTATCACATTATCTAATTATCTAATAGTCTAGAAATCTAATAATCCAACAATCTAAAAGTCCAAATGCCGTACGAACAACTTGGTGCTTATATAAAAAATCGTATTGCTGTTTCTGATGAAAATCTCGATACTATTTTATCTTATTTTAAACCTTTAAAACAAGGCAAAAATGAATTGTTGCTTTCGGCGGGACAGACGAGTCAGCATACTTATTTTGTAAGTAAAGGCTGTTTGAGAATCTACTTTATCAATGAAGAAGGAAAAGATGTTACTCGTTATATTGCATTCGAAAACCAAATTGCTACGGCTTTGGTCAGTTTTATCACCAAGATGCCTTCAACTGAATACATTCAGGTTATTGAGAAGTCGGAATTATTATACATCAGCCATGACGATTTTAATCATTTGATGGCCATTATTCCGCAATGGCGGGAGTTTTATTGTTCTTATTTAGAAAAAGCCTATGTAAATAATACCAACAGACTGATGTCCTTTACTACTATGGATGCCTTAGAAAGATACAGTCAGTTGCTTAAAATCAATCCGGCAATTGTAAAACGGCTTCCCAATAAAATTGTAGCTTCGTACATTAATATTTCACAGGAAACACTAAGCAGGCTGAAATCTAAGGTTTCGATTTAGTTTACATTTTACATTTCACATCTCACATCTCACATTTTACAACTCACAACAATGGACATCGATACAATTCTTGACGACATATTTCAGCTTCCGGAGGAGTCCAAAAATGCATTAAAACTAGGCATTAATGAGATAAAATATCCCAAAGGACATATTCTGTTAAATGCGGGAAAAGTTGAGTCCGCACTCTATTTTATAAAAAAAGGAATCGTACGGGCCTATGTTAATGAGAATGATAGTGAAATTACTTTTTGGTTCGGAAAAGAAGGACAAACTGCTCTTTCGATGAAAAGTTATGTCGAAGAGCAAAAAGGTTATGAAACGATAGAGCTTCTGGAAGACTGTGAGCTCTACGAATTAAAGAAAGAACACCTTCAGCAGTTGTTTGAAACCGATATCAATATTGCTAACTGGGGCAGAAAATTTGCCGAACAGGAACTTATTAAAACCGAAGAACGCTTAATTTCAAGACAATTCCGAAACGCAACTGACCGTTATCTGGAACTGATGAAATACCATCCTGAACTGATTCAAAGAATTCAACTAGGCCATATTGCTTCCTATCTTGGCATTACACAAGTAAGCCTAAGCAGAATAAGAGCCGAGTTAAAATAAATTCATTTTTTATCATATGTTAAATTTTTATTGCGGGAGTTAAAGGAACTTTGCCCTATAAAATTTTAACAATTATGAACTGGATTATTCTAATTATTGCGGGACTTTTTGAAGTCGCTTTTGCAACCTGTCTCGGAAAAGCCAAAGAGGCAACTGGTACCGATGTTTACTTATGGTACACAGGCTTTTTTATATCACTAACTGTAAGCATGCTGCTTTTGATTAAAGCTACCGAAACCCTTCCTATTGGAACAGCTTATGCGGTCTGGACCGGAATTGGCGCTGTTGGAACGGTGCTGATGGGAATTTTTGTTTTTAAAGAACCGGCTGCCTTCTGGAGATTGTTTTTTCTTTTTACCCTGGTAAGTTCTATTATAGGACTTAAAGCGGTATCACACTAATCAGACTATACCATTTACAATAGTTACTTCAAATTCATTTGTCAATTCAAGGGACGGGAAATCACAAACAATAACAATGTAGTTAATGTGGTTACTCGTTCCCTGAGCTGATACAAAAAATCAGACTTATTCTTTATTTCAGATTTATCCTTCTAATTTTTTCTTTATTTTTTTTAATGAAACAATGTTGCATTTACAAATAAGAATTCTATATTTGTATTCCATTGTCCTGTAAGCTATGGATTCATTAGAATGAAAAAGGAATTTAAATTTATAAATCTTTTGATGCCGTTGGTGGTAGTATTTGCAATACTATTTCCGGCGATACATTCGTATGAACACATTCAAAGTCATAATTCTGCTGCTAAAACAGCCGCACATTATCAAACAGATAAAAGCGAATTTAAAGTACACGATCACTCCAATGAAGAGTGTGCCATTTGTCATTTTAAATTTAGTCCTGTTGGTACTTTCAACTTTGTAACTTTTCAGTTTTATAAAAATAGTACGCTAATCCCTTATGTACATTTTTATTCTCAATCCAATACTCCTTTTTTCAAAGGTTCTTTATTTGCCCTTAGGGCACCTCCTATTTTCTAAAACGATAAAAAGTAAATCATTTCAATTCTGAAATGGCGTGTCTCTATACGTTTTAGATATTTCAAATACCGAAAAAGTACCACTTTTTCAGGATAGCTGTTATTTTATATCTTTTCTATGCGCTACCGGCTTTAGAAAAACCTATTTGACTGATACCGACTGCTGGTTCATTCCTTTACGGATGAGACCTTTTGTTTGAAAATATCAATTCAAAACCCACACTGCTGTTAATTTGATTATCAACTACTACGCAATTCAATAGCTGTAATCAGGTATTGTCTGAGCCAGATCGTGCACCCTTTTACTTTTTAATTTATCGAACTCCATACCGATGAAAGCAATGCTTTTTGCGACATAATGCTGTGCCGTAAAACTGCTATTCTTTTACTATTTCCTATGCGAAATAAGGCTTCCGTAACCCACATTTTTTTACATATGAATACCGTTAAACTCAAATTAAACCGAATGAAAACGCCTAAAATTCTTCTGGCCTTTTTGGCGATTGGCTTTATTTTCACAGCCTGTAACAGTGACAAAGACGAAATTGATACGGAATATCCTGTAATTGATATTTCGGCTGCAAATGCATTTCCGATACAATGCAGTACAGTTTCCCGCGGACAAAAAATTACTTTCAGGGCAAAGTTCACAGACAACGCTCAATTAGGTTCTTACAGTCTGGACATTCACCACAATTTTGACCATCACACGCACAGCACTGAAGTAATGAACTGTACTGCCGATCCTGTCAAAAAACCGGTAAATCCAATGCTTTACATCAATTCGGTTACGATTCCTTCCGGACAAAAAAGTTATGAGGCTCTTCAGGAAATCAGCATTCCTGCAGACATCGACCCGGGAGATTATCATTTCATGATTCGTTTAACGGATAAGGAAGGTTGGCAGACGATTAAAGGCTTAAGCATTAAAATTTTATAAGTTGATTTTAATGAACAATTATAATTCCAGTCCCTTGCGAACGTATTTTGTGCTGCTCTTTTGTTTTGCTTTGGTTGTGGTTACAAAAGCTGCAGCGCAATCTGTTCGTGTTTCCGGCAGTGTATTTTCTAAAGATCAAAAGCCTTTAGAAGGTGCTGTCGTTACTCTTTATCCGGCTCATATAAGCACTGTTACCAACAAAAAAGGGCAATTCTTTCTGAATCAGGTTCCTAAAAACACAAAAAGGTTAACGGTTACTTATTCCGGGTATTCTTCTTATGAAATGCCTCTTTCTATAGACCAAAACACTATTGCGCTTCCTGACTTTTTCTTAAAACCGGAAGTAAATGAATTACTGGAAGTTGTGATTAGTGAAGGTTACGAAACAAAACGCAAAAAACAGGAATCACTGAATCTTGAAATTGTAAACAGCAGTTTTATCCAACGGAATCTTGGCGGAAGTCTGATGCAGTCTTTACAAAGACTTCCGGGAGTTAAAACCATTTCTATAGGTTCAGGAGGTTCAAAACCACTGATTCGCGGACTCAGTTTTAATCAGGTTATTGTGGTCGAAAACGGCATCAAACATGAAGGCCAGCAATGGGGCGCCGATCATGGTTTAGAAATTGATCAGTATGCGGTAAACCGTCTGGCAATTATCAAAGGTCCTTCATCGTTTATGTACGGTTCTGATGCGATTGGAGGTGCCATAAACATACAGCCAGTCCCCTTTCCTGCCCAGCATGTTCTAGGCGGAAGTGCTGATTTTACAGGCAAAAGCAATAATGCGCAATTTGGAGGATCGATGAACCTCTACGGACGGAATGAAAACTGGTTCTTTGACACCCGAATTACCGCTATGGAATACGGAGATTATCGCGTTCCGACCGATACTGTGCATGTTTATAATTATGCCGTTCCATTATACAAAAATCACTTACGCAACACAGCCGGGCGCGAACTCGATGTACACGCCAGTACCGGCTATGTCTCTGATAAATTCAAATCGGTTTTATACTTCAGTAACATTTATACCAAAAGTGGCTTTTTTGCCAACGCACACGGACTCGAACCCCGAAATGTAGATATGGAACTTCATGATCGCTCGAGCAGAGATATCCTCATGCCTTTTCAGGAAGTTACTCATACGAAAATCAGTAATACAACTTCCTTTACCCTGGGTTCACATCATCTGGAAACGCAATTGGGATTTCAAAAAAATTTCCGTCGTGAATGGAGTCATTATGTCAATCATGGGTATATGCCACCACTATATCCTGTTGATATGTATGCTCAGAAAGATCTAGAAAGACAATACGACAAAGAAGTGTTTTCGGCTGCGCTTAAAGATGAGTTTACCATCCAAAATCATCAATTCACTGCAGGAATTAATGCCGAACAACAACAAAATAGTATTAACGGATGGAGTTTTTTAATTCCCGCTTTCAAACAATTCAATGCAGGAGCATTTGTGTATGATAAGATTCAGCTTAGCGAATTATGGCTGCTTCATGCTGCCATACGATTAGACTACGGCAGAATCAAAATGAAACAATACACCGACTGGTTTCCAAGTCAAGTTACTGAAAATGGACAAACTACTTCCGAATATTTAAAGCGTTCGCAAGAGCTGACCCGAACTTTTCAGAGTTTCAACTGGTCTGCGGGTGTTAATTATACTCCGGGACAGTGGTCTTTAAAAGCCAATCTTGGAACGAGTTTTAGAATGCCAATTGCAAAAGAACTGGCTTCAAATGGTGTTAATTATCATTATTTCAGATTTGAAAAAGGCAATCCTAATTTGTCTCCCGAACGTTCTTACCAGTTAGATCTTGGTATGGAATGGCAGGAGAATAAATGGTCCGTGCAGTTGAGTCCGTTCTTAAATTATTTCTCTAATTACATTTATCTCAATCCAACTTCACAACATGATATTTATTACGGTGCTGGCAATCAGGTTTTTGAATACGAGCAAAGTAAAGTCCTGCGTTATGGTGGTGAATTACAAGTGCGATACCAGTTTCTAAAAAATTTAAGCGGTGAAATCCTGGCGGAATACCTACATAGCGAGCAAATGTCGGGGGATAAAAAAGGATATACATTGCCTTTCTCTCCTCCCCCTTCTGTTTTGTTTGGTGTTACGTACAATCCGGAAATAAAAAACTTAAAAGGAACCTATTTCTCCCTTGATTATCGTTTTACCGCCGAACAGAATCAGATCGTTCCGCCGGAAAAGAAAACGGCAAGCAGCAACGTCTTTAATCTTGCTATGGGAACTCAACTAAAAGCCGGACAGCAGGATTTCATTGTAAGCCTTCAGGTTCAAAACCTGTTTAATACAAGATATCTTAATCACACCAGCTTTTACAGGTTAATAGAACTTCCTGAGGCTGGCAGAAACATAATTCTATCGCTGAAAATTCCATTTCTAATACACAAATAAATACAATATGAATTCAATTAATCAACCCAATTTCCTTATGAAAAAACTAAAATTAATACTGCTCTTTGTAGCCGTAAGTACAGCTTTTACAGCCTGTAATAACGACGACGACAAAGAAGTTACAAAACCCAAAGCCGAAAATATTGAAATTGGAACTGCCAATAATAAAAAGGCTTTGATTGGCCGCGATTTTCACTTTAATGCCGATGTACTTGCCGGAGATAAAATTGCCGATGTACAGTTAAAAATACTTCCAATAAAAGGGGAAACCTATACCAAAGACTGGAAGTTCGAATTGTCCTGGGCAGAATACAAAGGCACAAAAAATACCAACGTACACAAGCACTTCAATATTCCAGCCGATGCTCCGGAAGGCAAGTTTGATTTACTTTTTATTGTTCTGGATGAAAACGGATCGAAACTCGAAATTAAAGAAGTGGTAACCATTACCGATCCTGCGAATATGCCTGTCGATCCTATAATTGGCCGCGATAATCTATCCCGAAACGATAATCTGATTTACTATATGAATACCTGGGTTGAACCGGAACTTATTTTCAAAAAAAATGATCTTCTGACTGCGCATGCGCAGGTAAGTCAAATTATGGGAGATGGAATCTTATATTCTGTTTTGATTAAAAAAGGTGCCAATTACTATCCTGAAAGTATCGACAAGCTCGATTTCAAAAAAGTAATCGTCATTTCAAAAGTCGAACATAAAGGTCTGGGGGCTGCTTCAAAAATTACTACACTTCAAAAGATAAATGGTGTTTTTGGCGGTCAAAGCATCACTATTGGTGCAGATACAGATTTCGAAGGAACTCCAATAACCGCAGACAAAGCATGGCAATCCGGAACATACAACTGGGTCGTGCTTTATAAAAATACAACTTACAATATGAGTGTCTACAAATCAATGCCTATTACAATTAATTTTTAAATATCAACTTTAATATACCTTTACCATGAAAAACAAGTATTACAAACTAATTTTCCTATTCGCCTTATCTACCGCCGTACTTTCCTGTAGCAATGACGACGACAATACTCCTGAAACACCTAAAGAGGCCTTAACAGAATATAAATTCTTAAGAATTTTACTTTCTGATGAGAAAACAACCGAGATTACGCTGGTTAATCCGGTCGATGCTACGGCAAGCTCTTTTAATGCCAAATTTGCAAAATCTACGCTTTATACCACAGAATCTAAACGATACGCAGGAATTATTCACAGAGCAAGCAATACAGTTGAAACTTTCGATAGCGGTTTTGAAGGTCATGGCGATCATGTGGATGTAGACGGAATTCCGAAATTTGGTGCTTTAATTGGCCAGGCTCCTATGCCTACGCATTTTAAAAGCAAAAGCGGAGAACTGATGACTTTTAATGATGGAGACGGAACATTGGCTGTAGCCAAAGAATCTGAAATCAATACTGCGGGATCTAAATTTAAAATTATAAATGCAGGATTGTTAGCCCATCACGGTGCCATGGCTACTTTTTCTAACGGTAGTTATGCCATTACCGAAAAAGACAATTCGGTAGCAGGAACTCTTCCTGAGAAAGTAAAAATCATCGATAATTCGGGTAAAACTCTTTTTCCAGCTACTGTTATAACCAAAGGAATTCACGGAAATGCTTCAGACGGAACCTATGCCGTTTTTGGATCAGCAAGCGGTGTTCTTGTAGTTGAAAGTACCGGAAAACAAAAACTTATCGCACTTCCTGCCGATTTTGGAACTGCCTGGTTTGGAACTATTTTAGAAACCAAAGCTAAAGGAAAATTTGTTGGATATACCGCTGCAAAAGGGGCTTTTCTTATTGATGTGGCAAGTGAAACGATTAAACCTATTTTACAAAATACTACTATCATGCAATGTAAAGTAAGCTTCAATGCTACTAAACTTGGGATTCTGTTACATAACGGTGAATTCAAACTATACAACCTTACCAGCCTGCAACTTGAAAAGGAAGGAAAGGTTATTGCTGAAACTGCCGCAGATGCAGCTTTAAAACCACAAATTCAATTAACAGAAAACTTTGCTTACCTTACTTCTCCTACTACAGGAGAGTTACTGCAACTGAATTTGTCTACTATGACAATTGCAAAGAAAATAAAAGTTTCGAATACTCCTTATATGATTACAATTCTTGGCTTTGAAAACAGCAAAGGTCACTAAATAGTAATTCTAATATTTATTTTATCAGGAAGGCCGGATCATTTATCCGGCCTTCTTTAATATACTTCAATCTGAAATTGTAAATCCGGAGAAGGAATAAATCTCGCAAAGTCACAAAGTTACAAAGCTTTTTTATTTTTTGGCGTTATGACAACTATTACTATTTGGATCAAAGATTAAAATTCATTCGTAGAATATCTTGTCGATCAAGACGCCCGCAAAAGCAGTTCCGTAGGAACGCTCTATTTTGTAGCAACGGATTTTAATCCGTTGAAAAAAAAACACAACACAGGAAAGTTCCGTAGGAACGACATATCTATAGCAACCGTAGGAACAATCTATTGTGTAGCAACGGATTTTAATTCGCTAAGACCAAAATTCCCTTATAAAAACAGAAAAGCCGGATGATACATCCAGCCTTTTTGTTTATGATTCGCAGCTACTGCAGCTTACCAAACTTGTCACAAGTTCTTTAGATACACTTTGACTGCGTTGGTAATACAAGCTCTTGATTCCAAGTTGCCAGGCTTCGATAAGTAATCGGTTTACTTCTTTAATGGGTAAATCAGCAGGGATATTCAAATTGATGCTTTGCCCCTGATCTACAAACTTCTGACGTATTGCAGCCTGCTGTACAATTTCTAACTGACTGATTTCTTTAAAGGTTTTAAAAACATCTTTCTCCTCTTTTGTCAGCTGGGTCATGTGTTGTACGCTTCCGCCATTTAACATAATCTCTCTCCATACCTCTTCATTGTCCAATCCTTTTTTCTCCAGTAAAATTTTAAGGTATTTGTTTTTACGCATAAAATTTCCTTTGCTCAAACCTGCTTTGTAATAATTGCTGCTGAAAGGTTCAATTCCAGGTGAAGTCTGTCCTAAAATAGCCGAAGATGAGGTTGTTGGAGCAATAGCCATAGTGGTCGTATTACGTCTTCCGTATCCTTTTAGCAATTCTGGTTCACCATAAATTCGGGCCAGATCCTGAGTAGCTTTATCGGCTTTATCACTAATATGTTTAAAAATTTCCGTGGTTTTCATCTTAGCTTCCATTCCTTCAAACGGAATCATATTTTTTTGCAGATACGAATGCCATCCCAAAACGCCAAGTCCAAGCGCACGGTGTCTTTTGGCAAATCGATTGGCTGCTGAAAGGTAATAATTACCCTCTGTTTTTTCTATAAATTCCTGCAATACAGCATCCAGAAAAAAGATTGCTAATTTTACCGCTTCTGTATCTTTCCATTCTTCATAAAGCTCCAGGTTCATTGACGAAAGACAGCAAATAAACGATTCGTCAATGCTTGAAGGCAACATAATTTCGCTGCACAAATTACTGGCATTAATACGCAGATTCTTGTCTTTATAAACTTGTGGTTTGTTTTTATTTACGTTGTCACTGAAAAAGATATAAGGCAATCCCTTTTGCTGACGGCTTTCTAACACCTTAGCCCAGATTTGTCTTTTATCAGAATCTCCATCAATCATTTCCTGCATCCAATAATCCGGTACACAGATTCCGGTAAACAAGTTCTGAATTGGGTTTCCAATACTCTTGATCTTCAAAAATTCTTCAATATCCGGATGATCTACGTCTAAATAAGCAGCAAATGCACCACGACGTACTCCTCCTTGAGAAATCGTGTCCATAGTCGTATCAAAAAGCTTCATAAAACTTACGGCTCCACTACTCTTACCATTGTCTGTAACAGCACTTCCTCTTTCGCGTAACTCCCCAAAATATCCTGATGTTCCTCCACCAATTTTGGTTTGCATGATCACTTCACCCAATTTATGTGTAATTCCTTCTATTTCATCCGGAACGTGTACATTGAAGCATGAAATTGGCAAACCACGTTCGGTTCCCATATTGGCCCAAACCGGAGAACTGATACTCATCCAGCCTCGTTCGATCATTTCTACAAAAGATTCTTTCAGTTCGGGTTTGTATAATCTTTTGGCAGCAGCCGTGCAAATTCTGTCAATTGCACCTTCTACAGTTTCTCCTTTTAAAAGATAACCACGATTTAAAATTTGCTCACTTTCAGAGTTTTTCCACCACATTTTATTATCGGCCTCACTTAACGGAAGGCTATTTGCTGAAGTTGTATCTATTGTATTCATAATTGTAATTTGCTTTTTAGAACAGGTCGTTTGCGGTAATGCTTTTGTCGTGTTTGGTATATTCTACCGGTCTTTTTGCAAAGAAATCGTCAAGACTGTTCGCAAAAACTTCTTCTTCAAACCAGGCCATCGCTTTATAATCGTGTGCTGCGACATTAAAAATTGTTGGAATGTTAATTTGAATGAGGCTCTCGTCTATTCTGAACTTCATGAAATTAACCAAATCCGTTTTATTAATCGTTTCGATCTCTCCTTCTTCAAAAATCCAGTCTAAAATATCGGCCTCTACTTCAATCGAATTTTTAACGGTTTCGCGAACAAGGTTTAACGTCTCTTCATCGAAATAATCCGGAAATTCTTCACGGATTTTGTTTACGATATAAATTCCGCCATTGGCATGAATTTGCTCGTCGATAGAAGTCCATGCGATGATATTGCTCACATTTTTCATGTATCCTTTAAATCTTGTAAAAGACAATAAAATTGCAAATTGACTGAAAAGCGATACGTTTTCGATCAAAATACTAAACAAAATCAAGGAAATAACATATTTTTTGTTATCCTGAGATTTGGTATCCTTAAGTACATCTGAGAGGTAATCGACACGTTTGCGGATTACAGGGATATCCATGAGTTTTTCGAATTCATCGTTGTATCCTAAAACTTCCAGAAGACGTGAATAGGCCTCAGAGTGTCTGAATTCACATTCGGCAAAGGTACTCCCCAGTCCGTTGAATTCCGGCTTTGGAAAATGTTCGTAGATATTTCCCCAAAAACTTTTTACAGCTACTTCTATCTGAGCAATCGCCAGTAAACTATTTTTAATAGCCGTTTTCTCTGCGGAATTTAAATGCGAATGAAAATCCTGTGTATCAGCTGTAAAATCAACCTCTGTATGAACCCAATACGCTTTATTTATGGCTTCTGTAAACTGCAAAACCTCCGGGTACTCGAAAGGTTTATAATTGATTCTTTTATCAAATATAGACATATATGTAAGTATTAAATGTTTGACTGAGTTCGAATAAAAATGCTTCGTTCTTGGGGAGGTTTTGACGACATTTCTATAATTACAAATTTAACCCGGAGATCTTCTTTCACCCCTTTTTTGATGTTAAAAAACAACGCAATTATCAACAGGTTGATCCTATGAAATCCTCCTCCCTTTTTACGTTTTATCAACAGCCGGAAAATAAACTGTAAGAGACGACACATCAGTTATTTATACTAAATCTAAATAGAGTTATCAACAGGAAAGGGGACAAAAAACCAGCTCTACTTGCAAACAGTTATCAACAATTACTTTCAAAATTTTAGTCTTTATACTACAATAATACCCATTATCATATAAAATCAAAACGCTGGCTGTTGCAATTTTTCAAATGTTAGCACTTGGATAAACATGCGAAAAAGCACACTCAGAAACACATGTAAACACTTAAAAACAAGACACTTAATACTTACAAGTCACGTATCACATTGTTGATTATTCTCTTAAAAATTAAGAAAAAAACAATTATTCAGCAAAAATTTTGAGCAAAAATGATTGATCTGTGAAAGTTGGCGTAATTTTGCAGACTAAACGCATTTATCATGATTATAAGAAAAGCAACAATTGAAGATTCAGAAAATATTGCAGCACTTTTATTGCTGGCAATGGAGGACATTATCTATAAATTTATTGGTGAAAAGAATCCTAAAACGGCCTATTATTTCTTACTTCATTTTGTTGAAACCGAAAGTAACCAGTACTCCTATCAAAACTGTTTTGTAGCAGAGGAGGAAAACAAAATCATAGGAGCAGTTTCTGTTTACGATGGAGCTCAATTGCATCCGTTACGAAAACCAATTGTCGATTATGTTCGTCTTAATTTCAATTCTGATTTTAATCCGGAAGACGAAACACAAAGCGGTGAATTTTATATTGATTCGGTTGGGGTAAGTCCAAATCATCAGGGAAAAGGAATTGGCTCAAAACTCCTGCAATTTTTAATTGATGAATATGTAACACAAAACCACCGGACTTTAGGTCTATTGGTAGAAGAGGCCAATCCTAATGCCAAAAAACTGTACTTAAAATTAGGATTCAAGATCGTTGGTACTAAAACTTTGGTAGGAAAAACGATGGAGCATTTACAGATTTCGTAGTTTTTTGTTTCAGGTTTCAGGTTTGAAATGTGGGTAGCATTACTATATGATTTAACCGCAAAGTCCGTAAAGATTTTCGCATGGCTTGCAAAGTTTCCATAGAGCTTTGCGGTTAAATTTTAATTTGTAAATCAACTATCTCAGTATAAAACCATTTTTCATAGGATCTTTTGGATCTATCAAAAACGTATTTACTCCTGTTACAAAAGCTGTTCCTTCAACTTGCGGAATTACAGCCTTGAAAGGTCCAAATTTTTCTTCTCTGACAAGAGAGCCTGTAAAAGTACTTCCAGTTATACTTTCTATCGTAATAAATTCGCTCTTATTTATGGCGTTTCTGGCCTTTTCAATGGCAATTCTTCCCGAAACACCAGAACCTGTTGGAGAACGATCGACTTCTCCATCGGCAAAAACACAAACATTTCGGCTGTGATTAGAAGGATCCAAAGGCTCATCGATGAAAATAGTTCCGTATAGAAAACTCAAATCCTTCTCAAACGGATGCTGAATTTCGCTATCATGATTCATTACTGCATGTTTTATAGCTACGCCATTTTGAATAATGGCACGGTAATTTTCTTCGGTTAATCCAAAATTCAAATGCGGATTTTTTCTCAAATCAACATAAGCATAAAAAGCACCGCCATAAGCCAGATCATAAACAACATCGCCAATGCCCTCAACATTTACAATACGATCCAAACCTATAGCAAAACTTGGCACACAATGAAACCTCACTCCTGTTACTTCGCCATCTAATACAGTGACAAACGAAAAAATTCGACCACATGGAGCATCAATTTTTAATTCGTTCTCCCCTTCTTTTACCGTTATCCAATTCATTTTTGCCGCCAGAGTGCTTATGGCAATAATAGCATGACCACACATACTGCTATATCCTTCATTATGCATGAAAAGAATACCAAAATCTGCATTTTCATCATTTGCCGGAAGCAAAATACAACCGTACATATCAGCATGACCACGAGGCTCAAACATCAATGCCGTTCTTAAATAATCGTAGTTTTCTTTTATATCTCTTCGGTATTCCAGAACAGTACTGCCTTTAAGTTTTGGAAAACCGGAAACAATCACTCGCAAGGGCTCACCGCCTGTATGCATATCAATTGTTTTTATCTGCAGTATAGAAGCGTCTGCTTTATAATCCGTATTATTACAAATATTTTGGTATGTATTAGGCATTTTTTTGTGTTTTTAAATTATACTCTTCATAAAAATATCCCGCTGCAACAAGATCCTCTAAAGCATGTCCAACGGATTTAAAATAGGTAATTTCAGTATCAGATGTTCTGCCCATTTTTGTATTACTGCACAGTTCAAACAAATCTGCTTTGATTGTTTCTTTCGTAATAATTCCATTGGTAAGCGGAATCAAAATATCGCCGCTTTCCTTTAGTCCGCCTTGATAAGTATCCAGAAATAGACTTGATTTTAAAACCGCTTCATCATCTGCCTCGCGCATATCTTTTTTGTAAGCCCCAACAAGATCTAAATGCTGACCTTCTTTCAGCCATTTCCCAAAAACAAGCGGAACAGGTGATAAAGTTGCTGCCGAAATAATATCAACCTGAGAAATAACTTCTTCTATAGTTGAAACAGGTTTGCAGGTAAACGGAGCGTTTTTGAGTGCATCGCAAACCAATTGTGCTTTTTCAATCGTTCTTCCCCAAACATAAACCTCTTTTATAGGTCTTACACTGGCATGTGCCTCAATTAGATTGATGGCTAATGCTCCAGTACCAATCATCAGCATAGACGAGGCATTTTTTCGCGAAAGATAGCTGCTTGCTAAAGCTGATGTTGCCGCAGTACGTTTGCCTGTTAGTGATTTTGCATCAAGAATTGCCTTTATATTTCCTTTGTGCCCATCGAGATAAATATAAGTTCCCTGAATTGAAGGCAAATCGTATTTACCATTATTAGGACTTACTGTAACTATTTTTACTCCTAAATCTTTACCTGCCTGAAACGCCGGCATTAGCAGCAGTGTCGAGTCTTTACCTTCTTCGGGATTAGGATAATCGTGATGGTGGCGCATAGGCACCTCAATTGCCAAAGTCGAAAACCCGGCTCGAAGTCTTTCTATGAGTTCTTTAAAATTACATTTTTCTTCAATAAAATGATCTGAAATAAGTTGTATTGGTTCCATGTATTGCGTTGAAATTTCATTAAAAATAGAAGTTTATTCCATCATAATACTATTTCATCTATAAGCAGATAACATACGTCAATTCAGGGTTAATATAGTACCAATTGATTAAATTCTAAGATCCTTTTTAACCAATTTGAAAAGTAATAAAAAATTAAAAAACACATTTTGCTAATGTCTATTTCCTTAACATTCTGCACCAGTTTTACTCAAACGGAAAGAATTGTTTCCTAATGCTCCTATTATTTGAATTGCACTTTACTTTCAACACCAAATTTGAAATGCGAGAATACAGCAAAAGTATTCTAAAGCTTTATAAAAATAGAAAAGACGACCAATTGGCCGTCTCTCTGATATTCAAATTACACATTCTTTTTCAGCTAGTTACATTGAAATTTTGTAAAAAAAACTAATCTAAAACATTATCGCAGTACTGCTCATCTTTAAATCATTCATAGTGAATATTCAATCTATTTCAATATGTTAGAAATAAAAAATCTTATATCACTAACTCTGAAACATTACCAAATTTTACCATTATTATTTAAAACCAGATTTTTTATGATATATGTATTTTTTGATACAGAATCAAATAAAAAAAATTCAGAACCTATTTCTGAAGAACTAAAAGGGGGAGATAATGAGATTAAAGTATCTATCTTATTGTCTATATAATATCCCAAAATTAATTGTTCTTCTTTATAATTAGCCATATCATCTCTTAAATTAATTGAATTTATATCTTCTAATGTATTAGAAATATAAAACCGTTTGTTTGATTTTCTATCATAAATTAAAGCTTTGAAATGATTTGTTCCTGAGATAGAAAGACGATTAACCCAAGAATATATGTATATGAAATCATTAGTCAAATTATTATTTAATTCTGCAAAAACTTTCTTAGTAGGATTAAATTTTTTATGAGACAGTATAATACCAGTATCTCCATTTCTAATATTATAATTCTTTTCCATATTACTAATATTTTGATAGTTCTTATTACTACATCCTATTAAAATTGTTGAAAAAAATACTAAAGCAAATATTGACTTTTTCATTTTATTTGTTGCTATTGATGATCTTACTTAAAATCCCTCCAGTTCTGCAAAGCGTTCTTTAATTAAATGCATTGCACAAAAATCTCAGCTCTGCAAAGTATTCTTTAATTAAATGTGCTGTGTAAATGTCTGTGACTTTAAAATAATGTAAAAATAAGCTAAATTTAATCCCATCAATAAGTCTATTAAAAATAGTCAGAGACTTTTGAAACGTCTATGATTATAAGTAAAAAAAATGCGCAAGGTCAGAGACTTTTGCGCAGCTTTTCAATTGAAATTTGAACACTTCGGAGAGCAGGTAAGTGCAGAAATTATTTCTTTTTTAAACCATTAATAATTTCTTGATTATCTAAAATAAATTTTTCATTATTTCTGTAAACTGTAATAATTGTTTCTCCTTTTTTCTTTACGATAGAATCTCCAATTTCTATTTTAGACCAAAACTCACTATTAATTATAATTTCTGTTTTATCTTTAAAATACAATGTTGGATTATTATGGTTGCTTTTATCATAATCTTTATAATAAACAGTTCCCATATATTGTTCATTAGTAACATAATTTAAAGAATCTTCTTTACTATCCATTGTAGTCGTTCTAAAAATCTCAACATATATTATATAGATTAAAACTAAAAAAACACAAATGGTCAAAAGTATTTTTAATTGCTTTTTTGAAAATTCAAAGCCTTCGTTTTTCATTTTAATTATATTTAAAGATCGATGTTTTTGTCTCACTAACCATTCCGCCTACACTTAAGGAACTTTTCCCAGCTCATCTTCCAACTCTTTTCCGTTATATTTATACTTATTACTATTATCTGCATAATCATTATACCCTTCTGCTGTAGGGAACCTTCGCACAGCAGTTACACTTTACATAGCGGGGATACTCCTCATCTTTAAATTATTCATAGTTAATATTTACCCTATTTCAGTATGTTAGCAATAAAAAATCTTATATCACTAACTCTGAAACACTACCCAAATCTAATGCGTCACACTCTACCACCATAAAAAATTCTTTTGTTCTTTTCTAAATTTAACACCTAAATCTTCAATTGTTTTATGATTATCAACAATAATTTCTTTTTGATAATCATAACAATATTCGAATCGGGCTAATATTGTATAATCTTTATCAAGTATTAAAGTTTCCTTTCGTGAGTCATATCCTCTTTCATCATAATAAACTTTAAAAGCATTCTTGTGATTCCCGTAATTAACTACACCAATATTGCATAAGTAAAAATTATCTAGTTTTCTATCAATAAAATAGCAAGTGTCTTTACTTGTTGGAGAAAAAAACAAATACTTGTTTTTGTCATTTTGAATATTAGAAAAAATGTATAAATCTGCTCCATTTCTATAAAAATCACGCAAATAAGCATTTTTCTTTTTTCCACTTAAGCTAATTGATAGATATTTTTCAATAATTGTATCATTCTTAAATTCATATTTCCGCATAGAATATCCAAGTAAGCTATCGTTTTGTGAATACAATTTATAATATATTTCTTTTTCTAAAATATTATCTTTATTATCTACTTTTTTACAATTGACAAATAATAATGAAATTAGAAAAATAATCGCAATACTAAATTTAAAGCCTATTTTACTCATTCTATTTTTTCCTTTTTTTGTGTTTCATTAACTCTTACCTGATACGTTTTCTCAATACCTTATATTAACCAACTTCTAAACTTCAGTTGGATTAAGCACTGTTTTCAGTTGGGAAATATATTCAAAATATTCTTTTGCTCTACCTTGTGTCTCTTCTTTTACAGCACGATGGTCTTTATAACCACCTAGATTCGCAGATGACTTTTCTATATCAGACATTATAGCTTCGCCTCGTCCTCCCTTATTAAATACTGACACCCAATCTCTACAAAGTGTTCTTTAATTAAATGCCTTGCACAAATATCTCCGACTTTAAAATAATTTAAAAATAAGCTAAATTTAATCCCATGAATAAGTCTATTAAAAAAGAGACTTTTGAGTAGCTTTTCAATTGAAATTTGAACACTTCGGAGAGTGGGGAAAAGACAACCAATTGACCGCCTCTCTGCTATTTAAATTTTATAAAAACGCCTAATCTAAAACATTAGCACAATACTGCTCATCTTTAAATCATTCATAGTGAATATTCAATCTATTTCAATATGTTAGAAATAAAAAATCTTATATTACTAACTCTGAAACACTACCCAATTTTTTGTTTTTGCATAAATACTTCTATTCCATTGGAGATACAGAATAGTATGAATCGAAAATAAAACCTTTAGAGGTAACTTCTAAAATATTCCAAGTAAATAAGCCATAAAAGTAAATATTCGTTTCGAAGCTTTTAGCAGAATTTAAACCTTTTAGCTGTATGATATTTTTACCAAAACATAATGCCTGTCCTTTTGAATAAGATAAAGGAATATTAATGTTTAAAGTATCTATTCTTTTGTCGTTAACTATTAATACAAAATCATCTTTATAACTATTTAACTCACTTCCTCGAATACCTAAATAAGAATTTGATTTAAAACTAATGTAATAATAGCCTTCGTAAAATAGACCTAGAATAATAAAACAATATAAAATAATTTTAATTTTTTTTCTCATTTTAATTAAATATCAAAAACAATTAATGATTAACCTTTCTTCTTTGCTCTGCCATTGGTATTTGTCAATATAACATTATCCGAACCAATAATTCCCGTATTTGGAAGCTCAAAAATTGTTGAATTAGTGCTATAATTAAGCTTGCCCTCTTTATAATTTTTAATGATTGTACCAAATGTGTGGGTGATAAATTTGTTCCATCTTCACCACCTTGCATCAAGCCACCACTACATGTTCTAACCCAAATAGATGTCCAAATTCATGAGTTAAAGTTCTTTACCTCTGTTTTTATACTTTATATAGAGTTCAATTGTTATTTTCCTAATTATTAGCAATTAAATATTTTTTCTTATTACTCAAATCCAAAAGTAAATCTTTAAAACAGCAATCATAACTACCAAACTTTTACTAAAACAAATTGTTCTCCGATTTAATCTTTTAAGATGAGTTCTCAACGTTAAATTCTGCCTTTCGATATGATTGGTGCCAAAACGTTTAACGGAATGCAGTTTCTCATCAATCAGATATCGGTAATTTTTTAATCGGTCAGTATATATCTTTTTAGCTTCAGACAATTTTAAAGTTTCCAAAACACGGCTTAATGTTTTATTAGTACGTTTGCCCACATTAAAACTCACTACATTTTTAGAATTCTTTTCCAGAGCGTAAACCAGCCAGATATAATTCTTCTTGTGCCTAATGTAAGTACACAGTTCATCGACTTCATACATTTTTCCTTTACTAATAATGGGTTTTTGAATCTTCTCTGTAATTGTTAAAATTCTCTTTAATACTGTCGTCGTTGATATTCTTAATATCCTGGCAGTACTTCTTATTCCTAATCCTTCTTTTGTCAATTGAATGATATTTTGATTAACATCTGACTTATAGGCTTGATATGTATAATTTTCAATAAAACGGTAAAGACAAATTTTGCAATAATACTGCTGTTTATTGTTTTTTGTTCTCCCATTTTTAATAACTTTTTTCTCTTTACATCTCGGACAATCTATATCATCACTAACTCTGGAACACGAAGTAGCATTTTTACTCATTTTAGTTCTTTTAAGACAATATTAAAACAAAAAAGATGAGCAGTACTGCTCATCTTTAAATTATTCACGGTTAATATTTACTCTATTTCAATATGTTAGTAATAAAAAATCTTATATCACTAACTCTGAAACACTACCCGCGCCAGAGGAGTTATACAATACTAAAATATCAATTATCCTTTTTTAGATAAAATTTTGTATTAATAATTCCCTTCTTTATGGGATAAAGTCTATTTCCTCTAACTTTAAACATTAAAGTATCAGCTGGATATCCAAATTTTGTCGAATCTAAATAGCAGATTACCTTATTATCCTTTAATACAAATTTACCATTCGCAGAATTACTTATTGTATGAATTTCTGTCTTTTCAACAGTATTGTCGGAATTCAAAATTATTTGAAAAAATGCACTTTTATCTTTTGAATAACCAGTGTTATACTTTCCAAGGATATTTTTACTGCAAGATGTGAATATTGTCAAAAATCCTGTAAACAGAATTATTTTTTTCATAATTATTGTGGTTTATATGTTGTCGTTCCAATTCTAAAAGCAGCATTATATTTATTAGCAAATGATTGTGGGTTTTGCTTTATTCCTGCTGCATTAGGATAATTAACGGCATTAATAGGACCTGATGGAATTTTATCACTATATACTCCTTTTGATAAAATATCAGATACAGAATTAACATTTTCTCTCTGTCCAAATAATGCTCCTCTTTGATAGGCTTGAACTTCATCTGACAAGTCATAAAATAAAAGATTATTCCCTTTTAAACTTATACCTCCATTATTTTTAGTCAATCCTAATGCAGTTTCTCCTGTCTCAAATTGATACATATGCTTTAATTCATGGGAAAAAAGCCCTAAATCTGTGCCTGAGGAAACAGTTAGTTGAACTCTGTTGTTATCACTATTAAATGTTGTTTGATTAACTGTTGTAGAATTACCTAATCCGTCTTGTTGTGTACCCCCACTATTTGTAACAACATCATAAACTTGTGAAGAAGCCGCCAAAGTTGCAGTTTCTCCTCTCGTTGTTTCTAATTCTGCATTATTGGCTGTTAGTGAATTAATACTTTTATTCCATCTAGCTAGTTGTCTGTCGCTTCCCCCCGATGCTATTTTAGCTTTATAATCAGCAATACTATTGTTATTTTTTTCTTGCCTAGAATTTATATCTTTAATTAATTTATTAACCCATTTCCAAGCACTTTCTGTAAACTCATTTCCATCAACATCTAAATACAATACGGGATTATTCCCAGCATAATGATATGGAGACAATGAAATAAATTTCTCTGCCATATTATCAATGTTCATCCATCTACCAATTGCAGCATCATAATTCCTCCATCCATAGTCGTACATGTTAAGCCCCAACTCGTCTTGAAGCTCTTTTCCATTATACTTATATTTGTTATTACTAGCTACATAATCATTATACCCCTTGTGTTTCAATCCAAAAGGATAATAATTATTCTCTTCAATAATTTCAAGAACTTGCGTAACCGGATTTTTGGCATAGCTCAATCTAATATTACCTAAATGATCTTTATACTGGTAAACATATTTATAAAAACCGGCGGAAGGCTCTACATAACCTTCGGCAGTTGGAAAAAACTTCAGTACTCCGTTATAACCTCTACCTGGTCTTGAGCATTTATTTGCCATACTTTCATATTGAAATCCTCCCACATATTCTGTAGTTGTAGTAATACAAGTGCCTTTATTAACCGTCTTACTAAGTTTTACTCCATTTGCATCGTAAATGTACACAATATTTCCAGTGGTCCCAAAGATAATTTGTGTGGGTAAATTCAAGTGATTGTATTGTATTTTGGTGATATTTTTGTTTTTATCGGTAATCATGTTGCCATTGGCATCATAGGTAAAATCGTCACCTGTTTTATTGGCGTCTATAAACCCTTCGTTGTCATTTCCGGCAGGACTGTCGTTTACTTTGGCCAACTGGTTCGAATTTTCATTTAAATACCCATAAGTCAAATCATCGGTCTGAAAGACAATAGACGGCGTGTCACTGGCTCCGTATCGCTGTAGGAATTTAATGTTTCCGTTTTTATCGTAACTCAAGCTTTCGTTATACGCCCCAGATACCGGAATCGCGTCACTGGGTTTGCTGTAAATAGCGTTGGTTAAGCGATTCAGCTTGTCGTATTGATACCCATAAGAACGCTTGGTAAGATCGGTACCTGTTTTCCAATAGGTTTCTGAAATATTTCCGTTGTAAAGCGCCTGAACTTGTGAATTAGCCGGTTGTTTGTCGTAATTGATTTTAAAAGCAAACAGATCCACCGGGTCTATCAATTTATACCATCACTAACTCTGGAACACGAAGTAGCATTTTTACTCATTTTAGTTCTTTTAAGACAATATTAAAACAAAAAAGATGAGCAGTACTGCTCATCTTTAAATTATTTATAGCTAATACTTACTATATTTCAATATGTTAGAAATAAAAAACATTATATCACTAACTCTGAAACACTACCCACTTTGCGGAGCGGAGGTTATGATACAAATAACTGCCTTCGCTTTATTACTTTCCAATGATTATCCTCCTTTATTAAAAAAACAATATAAGCAATTATGGATGTTCTTTCTGATTTTAAGACTACTAAATATGATTTATTATTATAAACCTTTAAATTAGCAATCTCTATTTCTCCAGCATATTTAGTACCGACGTTTTTATAATTCTTATCAAAGAACAGATAATATTTTCCGATTTTTTTTGGAAATTCTGAATTAAATGACAATTCTGAATATGTTCCCTTATTTATAACGTCATTAAACTCTGATTTCAAAACAGTTTCATTTTTAAAAAAATAATCTATATCTTTTTGAATTATTTTATCGTATTTGATACTATCAACTACTTTGATATTTAATTTAGAATATTCTTTATTAATATCGTCCTTTAATGGAGGAGCTGGTCTAAAAGACCCAGATGCATATGCTAATGTATCTACGATTTCTAAAAAATTATCTACAATTATCTTTTGCTCTACATTTTTTTCCATCTGACATGAAATCAAACTACTAATTAATATAATAATTAATATATTCTTACTTTTTAAAATTCCAACCATGTCCATATTTATTTAATAATTCATGTGCATTTTCTTTACCTATATATTCACCTTTAAACACATCCCGTTCTAAACCAAAACCATAATCATATCCGCCTTCACTCAAACCGTTTTTAATTCTTCCATAATGAACAAATTCGTGTAATATGGTATATGCTACTAAAAAAGAAGTCGCTTGTATAGTTGCGTTTAATTTAGCAGTTTCAAGACCATTTACCCATTTTAGATTGACTTTTATGGAACTACCATCATCAGGAGTTGTCCCATACTTTGCAGTGATAATTTCTGTTAACATGGTAACTCCCTCGCCATACTTCAATTGATTCAATACTTCCATAGTTGAATAGCCCGAATATTCTGCAAGATAATCTAAAATATCTTTATTGTTCTTAACATAATCATGTAGCTGACTTACTACTTGTGTTAATCTAGGATATTTCTTTTTGTATTCATCTGGCAATTTAATTGTATAAGGCCTTTTTATATCGGTAGTACTTTCAGTCTCTGATGAGTCTTCATTACTTGATTTATCACCACCATTTCCAGTTACACTTGCTAATGCTGTTGCAAAAGATATTTCCTTTCCTTTATCATTTACATATTTCCCTGTATTCCAATCATAATGTTCCCCTGCCATTCCACTTGGGTCAGACCAATAAATGGGGTTTCCATTAAATGCGCTATAAGGAGATTGGCTATAATGAACAATTGGGTCTTGAACTACCCATCTCGCAATTGCAGGATCATACTGACGCATGTCCATATCATACATGTTAAGCTGTAACTCGTCCTGCAGTTCTTTCCCATTATACTTATATTTGTTATTACTAGCTACATAATCATTATACCCCTTGTGTTTCAATCCAAAAGGATAATAATTATTCTCTTCAATAATTTCAAGAACTTGCGTAACCGGATTTTTGGCATAGCTCAATCTAATATTACCTAAATGATCTTTATACTTGTAAACATATTTATAAAAACCGGCGGAAGGCTCTACATAACCTTCGGCAGTTGGAAAAAACTTCAGTACTCCGTTATAGCCCCTACCTGGTCTTGAGCATTTATTTGCCATACTTTCATATTGAAATCCTCCCAGATATTCTGTAGTTGTAGTAATACAAGTGCCTTTATTAACCGTCTTACTAAGTTTTACTCCATTTGCATCATAAATGTACACAATATTTCCAGTGGTCCCAAAGATAATTTGTGTGGGTAAATTCAAGTGATTGTATTGTATTTTGGTGATATTTTTGTTTTTATCGGTAATCATGTTGCCATTGGCATCATAGGTAAAATCGTCACCTGTTTTATTGGCGTCTATAAACCCTTCGTTGTCATTTCCGGCAGGACTGTCGTTTACTTTGGCCAACTGGTTCGAATCTTCATTTAAATACCCATAAGTCAAATCATCGGTCTGAAAGACAATAGACGGCGCGTCACTGGCTCCGTATCGCTGTAGGAATTTAATGTTTCCGTTTTTATCGTAACTCAAGCTTTCGTTATACGCCCCAGATACCGGAATCGCGTCACTGGGTTTGTTGTAAATAGCGTTGGTTAAGCGATTCAGCTTGTCGTATTGATACCCATAAGAACGCTTGGTAAGATCGGTACCTGTTTTCCAATAGGTTTCTGAAATATTTCCGTTGTAAAGCGCCTGAACTTGTGAATTAGCCGGTTGTTTGTCGTAATTGATTTTAAAAGCAAACAGATCCACAGGGTCTATCAATTTATACCATCACTAACTCTGGAACACGAAGTAGCATTTTTACTCATTTTAGTTCTTTTAAGACAATATTAAAACAAAAAAGATGAGCAGTACTGCTCATCTTTAAATTATTCACGGTTAATATTTACTCTATTTCAATATGTTAAAAATAAAAAACATTATATCACTAACTCTGAAACACTACCCAGTTGTATAGCCAGAAGGATGATTATGTGCATGCCACCTAACTTTTGAATAATCAATACCTGTACCTAAACCGTCTGGAGATGGAGAACGCTTCTCATCATTGTATGTTGCAAATTCTATCCATTCTTTGCCTCTATCTTGATAAAATGTGAGAGAAAACTCTGCTCCATTAGTATTGTCTGATGCAAATTTAAAAATATTTAAATAATCTTCCTCATGTTGCTTGCTCTGTTCTCCTATCGATGATACATATTTTGTTCCACTTTTTTCAGAACCTGAACGATAATTAGTTAATTGGCTTAATAAACCTTTAGACTTAACTTTAAGACCATCCTTACTGTCCTGTTTCCCATCTTTGTTTACATCAACTATATTTTCATTATTTTTATCTCCAATGAACAGCATATCTTCTTTATCCTCTTTTAATGCTAAAACAGTTTTTCCTTCACCGTTCATATAATATCTATCCATACCATCTGGGTCAATAAAATTTACAGGGTCATTGCAAACATAAGCATAAGTAGAAGCGTGGAAATATTTCTCAGCTAACGGGTCAATGTTCATCCAGCGACCTAAAGCAGGGTCATAATTACGTGCACCATAATCGTACATGTTCAGTCCCAGCTCGTCCTGCAGTTCTTTTCCGTTGTACTTATATTTATTATTACTCTCTGTATAATCATTATATCCCTTATGTTTCAATCCAAAAGGATAATAATTATTCTCTTCAATAATTTCAAGAACTTGAGTCACCGGATTTTTGGCATAACTCAATCTGATATTACCCAAATGATCCTTATATTGGTACACATATTTTTTACCTACATAATCATAGTACCCTTCTGCCGTTGGAAAAAACTCTAATGTTGGTCGCGATGGAGCAGGTATTTATTATTATTTTTTAACTGGCGGTGGAGGTGGCGAAGGTAATTTTTCAATTAATAGTCTTTTTGGAAAATTATGATGTTTAATCTCCTCTAATTTTAAATCTTTTGACTTAATAATTTTATTGATTATCTGCACTTGCATATTATTTAGATTGTCCAAATAAAAACTAAACACAGCATTATTGTTATCAAATTTGATATCTAATTCATAAGGAGTTGAATCAACTATTTCTTCATCTTTAAATTCTGATTTAAAATTATTTTGAATTTCTTTTTTTAAACTTAAAAAAGTTTCGGAATTAATTTTAGACTTGTAAAATTTATAATGTCTTTTATTTGAAATAATTTCTTCACAATAGTAAAGAGTACCTTCATTGTTAATTTCTATTCCAAATCTAGGTTGATCTGGGTTCATTGAAATCCCCGAAGTCAATATAATTTTTTCTTCATTATTCTTCATATGACAGCTAATAATGATTAAAACAAGAAATATAAAAAGTTTTTTCATAGTTTATTTTTTGTAATTAAGAACTCCCGTTCTAGGGTTAACTTGAATTAAAGAACCACTAAAATTCCAAATCTGTGTTTTTATTTGAGTATCGGTCCTATTATAATTTAATTGTTTTGAGACTTGCTTTAAAACACTAAACTCTCTTTCTGGAAATGCAGCTGCTTTTTGATTATTTGGATCGGCATAATATTCTCTACTAGAAAAGTAATGGTCAGCATGTGATCCATAACCTCTATATTCAGAAGGTAAGTTTGATTTATTTTTTAAAAAATCATCAGTAAAATCCTGCGTATTATTATCGACATGCAAAAAAGACTCATGAGCGATAGCATCTACTAAATTAAAAGTTTTATTATCACTCCCAAAACCTTCTTTAGCAACACTTACAGTTATATCCGCACTTTCCTTTCCTTTAGTTGAATCAAAATCAGAATGAGTTGAACTACCTTCCTTATCAGTACCAACTTTGTAAGCTAAATCAATACCTTTTTTATCATATTTACCTGCATTTTTCGCTTCGAAAAATACTTTACCTCCATAAGATAATTTTTGACCTTTTGAAGCATAATTACTTAAAAATACTTTTCCTTCTTTTGTTTTGGCAAATAATATGAATGCTTGTGCGTGATCTTTACTTTTCATCAATTCAGAAATATCAATTTCTCTACCATCAGGATCAATAAATAAAACTGGATTGTTGAGCGCATAATTGTAACCACTCCAACTGTTATATTTTTCTACTAATGGGTCAATGTTCATCCAGCGTCCTAAATCAGGAGCGTAATTTCTAAATCCATAGTCGTACATGTTAAGTCCCAGCTCGTCTTGAAGCTCTTTTCCGTTGTACTTATATTTATGATTACTAGCTGTATAATCATTATACCCCTTGTGTTTCAATCCAAAAGGATAATAACTATTCTCTTCAATAATTTCAAGAACTTGGGTAGCAGGATTCTTAGCATAACTCAATCGCACGTTACCTAAATGATCCTTGTATTGGTACACATATTTTTTACCTACATAATCATAGTACCCTTCTGCCGTTGGAAAAAACTCTAATGTTGGTCGCGATGGAACAGCCTGACTTGCCATTGCACTAAAACGATTTGCTTCCACCGGTGGATCTTTTGGATCAGGGTCTATATCATGATCAACAGGAGGATCCGTATCTCCCGGATCATCTGGCACGTGACCATCATTAACAGCATAATTGTATTGAAATCCCCCCAAATAATCAGTATGAGTTGTACCGCTTACCTCTTTTACAATTTTCTCCAATTTTTGACCCGTTGCGTTGTAAATATACTCAATCGTGCCATTTGTTCCAAATGTAATTTTCTTGGGTAAATTCAGATGATTGTATTCTATTTGGGTAATGTTTTTGTTCTTATCGGCAATCATGTTACCATTGGCATCATAGGTAAAATCATCACCTGTTTTATTACCGTCTTTAAACCCTTCGTTGTCATTTCCAGCAGGGCTGTCGGTTACTTTGGTCAACTGATTTGAGTTATCATTTAAATACCCATAACTCAAATCATCCGTTTGAAAAGTAATAGACGGCGCATCGCTGGCCCCGTATCGTTGTAAGAATTTAATATTTCCGTTTTTATCGTAACTCAAACTTTCATTATAGGCTCCTGATACCGGAATGGCATCATTGGGTTTGCTGTAAATCGCATTCGTTAAACGATTCAACTTGTCGTACTGATACCCATAAGAACGCTTGGTAAGATCTGTATTGGTCTTCCAATAGGTTTCTGAAATATTTCCATTGTACAAGGCTTGAACCTGTGAGTTGCCCGGCTGTTTGTCATAATTAATTTTAAAAGCAAACAGATCCACAGGGTCTGAATTTTGCTGTAGATTTTCAATATTGTTGATTCCCGTTAACCAACCTCTGATGTTGTAGCTATATTGTATTTTTTGCAAGGGAGCTCCTGCACTATTTCCAACACTTTTTGCACTCAATTGCCCCAAATCATCGTAAGTATTATCGGTTAAAATCTCTGCTGCACCACCATTAACTCGGTGGATATGGGTCAACAAACGGTCTTGTGCTGAATAGAGGTAATCTTCTGTTACCGTTAGTTCTGTATCACCCGAGGTACGTTTGTGTTTGGTATCGGTATAGAGCGATTTTCCAGTGAAATCTAAAATACTATCAGTATTGGTATATCCGCCGAGGTGATTTTGAGTTCGGGTGCTCACAGCACGGGATCTGGTATCGTAAAAAGTAGTCGTGGTTTCTCCTAGTATTTCAGAGGTAGTGGTCACAGCTCTTGTCCAGCTTCCGGTAACCAAACCTTTCGCATTGTCTAAAACGGTCTGTCCTTCAATACTTGTTGGCGTACCTTGCGCACCAGGATAGTTGTAATCGTCATAATAGGTAACCGTTAAAAGTTTAAAATTTATTGGAGCAATGTTATTACTATAGTAGACAGGGATATCGTCTATGGTTCCTGAGCTTTGTTTAGTTTCAAATAAAACTCTAGTGGCATTCTGTGCATCCTGCAATGCCTTTCTAATGATCGAACCCGAAGACTGACTGCTCCAACCCGTATAAATGGGTCTGCCAAAAGCATCGTATTTGGTAATGAGCCAACCTTCGGTGGTTTCGTCTTTAAAAGGCGAGAAAGCAGGTCCGGTAGCTACGGGACGATCAAGATTGTCATAGACAATAAACTCCCATTGTTTTCCGGGCAGTTTTTTCTCGACCAAACGATTGCGGTGGTCGTATTTGTACTGGTAACACAAACCGTTTAAAACCTCATCATTAACCACACCCGTCACTTTTGGAGGCAATACATAGGTTAAATTGCCGTATAAATCATAAACGTAATAAGTGTCATGTCGGTTGCCAGAATCGTAAGTTCTTTTGAGGATGACTTGTCCTTCAGTATTTTTAAACTCTACTGTGGAACCCGATGATTCTGTTGGACTTCCACTCGTATTTTCATCATAAGTCACCGTTTTATAGAGCTTTCCTTCGGCGTAAGTTTCCGGCACCGCAAAACTAATTTCATACAGCCCCAAACCTGCCTGCCAACTGGTATTGGCTTTGTACAGTATTACCGCATCGGCAGTGGTATTGGTCTGATAATCGATTTTGATTTCATTACCCTTACCCATTTCCCAGGAAGCCCCCGGAGCGGCTTGTTTGAGAACGCGATTCAAAGGCGATTGTTCAAATGCTTTCTCGGAGAAAGGATTTGGGGTATTGTCGTATTTTGCAGCGCCATAAATGCCTTTTGCGATACCTATAGCCGTATTGGAGTCAATTCTGGGATAGCTGTTGCTTCCATTGACAGCCGGATAAGGCAGGTATTCTTTGGCTTGTCGGCCAAAGCCATCGTATTCCATAGGGGTTATAATGTCTTGTCCTGCTGCTCCCTGACCAATGGCAATGGTTTGTATCGGCCGACCCAATCCGTCAAAATAAGTTACGTTCCGACTCATTTCGTCTTTGGTCAGCGTATTCAGATTTGCTGCTTTAACCGGTTTTTTAGGGCTAAGCGTGTACACAAAGTTATCATCGCTAAAGGTTTGAGCCAATAAACCTGCACCGGACCATAATAACAGTATTAGAATTAGTGAATATCTTTTCATCTGTTTTAAATGTTTTTCTTAATGATTGAATGTCTAATGTTGTTTACTATTCTTCAACTTCACCGGAACCTAAACAAACTCCTATTTCATTGGCGTAAGCCTGACTGTTTGCACTAAACTCAGCCATAGCTTTTCCAAAGGCATCATTTTGAGATTCATACGACCAGTATTTTCCTGCAGGAATATAATAATACACATACGGATTAGTTGTTCCTCCCGGACAATCATTCTTATACACTTTTTCGTTTATCATAGGGCTATAATAAATACATGTTCCTGCTGAATTAGCATAAATCCTTCCATAAGTTTCTAATGCAGATTGTGCCAGCCCATCAGCAGCAGCCTGTGATGATGTTGATGAATAATTTCCTGCTCCTACAGTATAGCTTACTGTTGAGCCAATTCCGCCTTCCGTACAATTATTTCTGGTAAAAGTGCCGCTTTTAGCTACGTTATAAAAAGTACAGATACCTTTTTCATTTGCATTAGCCAGACCTTCCGCATTAAAATATCTAAGAGCTTCACGGTCTGCGATCTCCTGAGATTCCTTTGAAATAAAAGTCCCTGCATTTATACTAAAATTTACACTGGAAGGATAACCTCCAGATGGACAATTGTCTTTTGCGAATGAACCACTTAGGGCGACACTGTTAAAAGTACAATCCCCTTTTGCATTAGCATTAGCCTGACCTAAGTTATCTGCTTCTCCTTGAGCCAATGCATCTGCAGCAGCCTGAGAACTCGTAGAAATGTGTTTTCCTGCTGTAACATAATAGGTTACAATTTGAGGAACTCCCTGACCCGGGCAATCATTTTTTGCAAACGCCCGCTGTTTGGCAGCACTGTAAAAGGTACAGGTAGCGTTGATATTGGCATATGCCAGTCCATTGTTATCAATTTCTCTTTGAGCCAAAGCATCAGCATCCGACTGTGAAATAGTCGAACTGTAAATTCCCGCTGCAACAGTGTACCAAACGCTGGCCGGAGTACCGCCAACTGCACAGTTGTTTCGCGCGATCAATCGGCTTTGAGCTGTATTTTTAAAAGTACATTTCGCATTATTATCATTGTTGGCAAATGCCTGTCCATTGTTATCAATTTCTCTTTGAGCCAAAGCATCAGCATCCGCCTGAGAAATAGTCGAACTGTAAGTTCCCGCCGCGACAGTGTACCAAACGCTGGCCGGAGTACCGCCAACAGCACAGTTATTTCGCGCGATCAATCGGCTTTGAACTGTATTTTTAAAAGTACATTTCGCATTATTATCATTGTTGGCAAATGCCTGTCCATTGTTATCAATTTGTTTTTGAGCCAAAGCATCAGCATCCGCCTGAGAAATAGTCGAGCTGTAAGTTCCCGCCGCGACAGTGTACCAAACGCTGGCCGGAGTACCGCCAACAGCACAGTTATTTCGCGCGATCAATCGGCTTTGAACTGTATTTTTAAAAGTACATTTCGCATTATTATCATTGTTGGCAAATGCCTGTCCATTGTTATCAATTTGTTTTTGAGCCAAAGCATCAGCATCCGACTGTGAAATAGTCGAACTGTAAATTCCCGCTGCAACAGTGTACCAAACACTGGCCGGAGTACCACCAACGGCACAGTTGTTTCGCGTGATCAATCGGCTTTGAGCTGTATTTTTAAAAGTGCACTTTATTGAAGGGTCTGTATTAGCATAGTTTTGTCCGTCCATAACCAACTTATCGAAACCTTTTGAATCAGCATCCTCTTGAGAAATAGTCGAGGTAGATGCACCTTCAATCTGACTGTAAACTACAGTTCCCCCTATTCCGCCCGAAACACAGTTGTTTTTGGTAAATGAACCGCTTCTTGCACTACTTTTATATAAAGCTGTACTTGTAGAACTATTATCACTGCAATCCGTTTGCTGACCTTTGTAGTTGTAACAATACTTTTGAAGTACATTTAATTCATAGTCCTTTACAAATTTTAATCTGCCTGCGGCATCATATTCATAATAAGAAGGGACTCCTTTAGGATCTGTTATGCTGGTAACTCCAACCAATGGATTATAGGTATAAGTGGTAATAAAAGCGTTTGGAAATGCAGCCCGAAATGCATTTAGATCATTTCTAAGTAATTGTTCCGAACAATTTCCTGACATACAGTTATCATTGTCGGTATTTGAAAGACTCTGCAAATTTGCAATCGTTCCTGTCGGAATTGCGTTGTAAGCAACATTTTCAATTTTAGCAATAGGCAGTGTTTTATTGTACCCCCAGATGATCGAAACGGGGATTCCGCTTTCGACCGTATATTGTAAAACATTACCTTTTTCATCGTATTGGTTATAGGTAATTTTCTTTTCGAGATTCCCTATATTGCTCAATGAAGGTAAAGAATTGGGAAATTTTGCCCCATAAATTTCTCTAGGTAGCAGCAAATTACCCGTTAAGACATCCTTCGCAAATACTGTTTTATCTTTTGAAATAAGCGTTCCTGATTTGTATTTCTCCGTAATTACTGGGGTGCTGATTCTGTTGGCTGCTTTTAATTCAGCCATAAAGGGTTCGTTTAACAAATCATCAGGATAAAAATATTTTGTTTCTATGGTTTCTTCATTAGAGTTTTTAGTGATCTGAGATGTCAGTTGTGCACTTCCCGGATTATCATACTTAAATTCCTCTTCTGTTTTTAAAACCTTTCCGTTAAAATACTCTTCGGTCGTTTTTTTGTCCATATAATACCAGGCTGATATCAATCTGAAGTTAGTGTACTGGTAGATGTTATAGAAATTTAAACTGCGTCTGTAGGTACTCAAAGCGATACTCCTTTTATAAAATTCATTTGGAGCTGTCGCATTTACTAAAGGAAAACCAGGATCATTCATGGAGATTTTATTCCCGGGAGCTGTTTCGTTAAAATAATACGAAAAAGTTGTTTTTCTGGTGATATCGTTTTTATTAAATTCATTAATCAGCAAAGGCAAACCACGTTTCCAATTGTACGATATTTTAGAAAAATGCGAATCTTCCCCATACCTCACATCGTCATAAAAAGTAAAGTATTTTTCTACTTTAATAGATTTGGAAATGTCTTTATTGTCCGTATTTTTTTCGGTTACTTTCTTATAGAAAATATGATAGCCATTGAATCCAAATATATCGGAAGGAATTCTCGAATACTGAACGGCAAATTCCTGCAAACCTTTATTGATATTATTATCTTCCGGGTTCGTAATTTCTGCAAAATAAGAGTAGTTTCCGTAATAATAGGGGACTTCATACAATACACCGGAGGACTTGCCATCGATGCTGTAATCAAAAAAACGACGAGTGGCTACATTCCCCGACTCTTTCGTCTCTATGCTTGCGATACGCAACCCTCCCACTGAAGTGACGGGTTCCTGAACTGTGGTACCCATTAAATAACTAATCATTATAAACTTGTTTGAATTCTCCATGGTATCATAACACTTTAAACTAAGTATATACGTTTTCCCCCTTTGCAAAGGCTCTCCAACATAGGGTTTAAAATTTATTCCTTCTTTACCTATGGCTTCAAAATTCATAAGACGCTCTCGCCCATCAACCAATTCATGCAATTCAGCTATTGCATAATTTGAAGTTGTAGCTTCCCCCGGACTAATTAAATCAAACTGAACATAAGGTATACCCGGCATTCTCTCGGAAATTGTGACTGTATCGCGCACTGTAATCCATTCGCCTGTAGGTACTTTCTCAGAGTTAGCATACGCTTTTAAAACAGGTTCCCAATTATAGGTTGTATAAGAAAGATCGCTGTCAGAACAGGTATTAAGTTCGTAACCGAAATCTACTTCACCTTTTGTTGGAAGAACGATATTTTTTAAAATATTGGTCTGGGTATACCCTAAACTTGGAGCCTTTGAACCTCCAACGTCATTAAAAAGGGCATTCATGGTATACCTTGAGCAGTTACCACTAAAATATCCCCAATGATCCATGCATGGTGAATTTCTTTCTAAAGCATACTCGTTGTTATAAGAAAAAACATATGGATTTTCGCCTGTTTTTTGAAAACTTTTTAGTTTCAGTCGGTACGTTGTGTTTTCATTTGAAATGATGGATTCAAAAAGATCTGGATTGTACTGATCCTCAGTAATACCAAAATAGCCATAGTCAAACTTATAGGTTTCTACTTCGTTTTTATAATTAATTGTAATTTTATCAAGTGTTTTAGGAGCGGTAGCCAAAACTTTACCTTTTATATCTTTTCGGTATTTACTGTACAAAAAATTGATTTCGTAATCCTGATTAACTTTGATTTTGGTTAAAACTTTAGTGGTGATTTCTGAATAATAGGAAGTAATCTTTTCTCCTCCTCCAAAAATCCAATGATAATACCTAGTGTAGTCCTTATCGTTCTCCAGATTGTATTTGACTGTATCATAAATAAAATCGACTGTTTCGTTATTGGGCGTAATAATCTGAACTAAATAATAGGTATACGAATTACTTCTGGAAGTTCCGGCTAAGGCCTGAAATGCGTAACAAATACTGCTTACGAGATTTAAGTTTTCTGTTCTTGTATTGTAAATGTACCTCACACCATCTGTATCGGTAATTTCAAAATTATTGGTACTGCTGTTAAAGGCTATTTTTTCTTTCCCAAAAGGAATCTGTTTGGTTTCGAAATTGTTCCCAAAGAAAAATTTACCAGACTTATTGGGTATTGAATAGTAAAATATATCGGGTTGTGTTTCTAGATTGTATTCGTCTATATTACGAAACAGTGCGTAGTCCGTTGTCTCTCCATGTATACTGTCTAATTGAATTGGATTATAGGGACCCGGACCCGGGCCATAACTATTAACCATTCGCGGGAGTTTGAAATCTCTGTTATTCGGTAAATTCCATGCAGGATTTGCCGGTCCCGGAACATCGATGTCATTTTGGCCCACCACATTTTGTGTGATCTTTCCTCCGGCATTCAGTTCCCAGCCCAAACCGGTATTTCCCGCTATTTCTGAAGGTTTTAATCCCGAAGACTGATAGGTTAAAGTTATAGGAATTGTCAGATTTTTTAGTTTTATAGTGTGCACCGGGATGGAATAATTGGTAACTCCAGTTGAATAATTAACCGGGACATCTACATATTTAATTAGTGAATTTGCCTCAGGTGCTGCCGGGAAAAAATTGTCCTTAGCATTTTGAGACAGTAACCATACACAATTCAACAAGCATACTATCAAAAATTTACTTTTCATCTTCTTAATTTATTTAACAGATTTAATCACTTTAACAGACTCCGTTTTAACATCTGTTCTGACTTTTATGATATAGATTCCCTCGGGGTATCCGCTTATATTAACCGGTACAGTCCTGCCGTTGATGTCAAACTCTAGTAAGGTACGTCCCGCAATATCGATCAACGTTGCGGTACCTTCTTTAAAATCATAGCCTATAATAACATTGGTATAAGTTGACGCAGGATTAGGAATGACCTCGATACTGGATTTTACTTTTTCAACCTTTGTTTTGTCTTTTAGTTTCACCACCCAAAAATCATTGCCTCCAATGCTGCCATTTCTGTCTCTTGATGCAGCCGAGTTGGAAGTTCCTGCCATTAGATAACCTCCGTCTCTGGTCTCAATTAACTTTCTGAGGATATCTTCTCCGGCACTGCCTACGGTTTTATTCCAGATTTCTTCTCCTTTATCGTCTATTTTCATAGCGATATAGTCGTTGATGCCTTCTTTTTCTTTGCTGATGGAGTTAAGTGCTTTAGCAACGATCCCTTCACGCGGGCGCCTGTTTTCACTTTGTGCATAACCGCCAATGAGATAACTTTGGTCTTTGTTTTCTACCAGTGAGGTTAAGATATCCGTTTTTCCAAAATCATAGGTTTTACTCCATAAAACACCTCCCTCTTTATCGAGTTTCAAAATCCAGTAGTCGGTTCCATTGCCTACAATCCCACCCATAGTAGTCAGAGCATTTTTACTGTTGGAATTTCCTCCCGCGATATAACCGCCATCCGCTGTTTGATGAATGACATAAGGCTGATCGTCTCCTTCGGCGCCATAGGTATTTTGCCATTGAATTTCACCGGTATCGTTTATTTTAAGGATCCAGAAATCTCCCACTCCTTTATTACTCTCTGTTTTATCACCTGAAACAGGAGAGTTGGAATAACCCGCCAGAATATAGCCGTTGTCTGAGGTTTGTTCCATGCTTCTTAGTACATCTGCATAACTTCCTCCATAGGTTTTTTGCCATTCGACATCACCTTGTTTGTCCAGTTTAACAATCCAATAGTCCATGTTACCACGGCTTTTTTCTGATTTGTTAAACGAATCTGCTTTTGTGGTTGGTTTGGAAATTCCGTTCGGTACAACAAGTATATTACCCAAAGGATCTGAACTTGATGAGCCTCCTAACATATAACCTCCGTCTTTGGTTTGAAAAGCACATAAGAGTTCGTCCTTCCCCGCACCTCCAATAGTTCGCTGCCATTGTTCACTGCCCGAAGCATCTAATTTGATCACCCAAAAATCAGTAAGGCCTTTGCATTTTTCATTCTTTTGAAAACCTCTTCCTGAACTTGAAGTTCCTGCCAGAATAAAGCCGCCGTCTCTGGTGTTTTTAATACTCTGAAGCAAATCAAATCCGCTTCCGCCTATGCTTTTTTGCCAGACTAAATCTCCTTTTTCGTTCATTTTCCAGATCCAGTAATCCAAATCTCCATGATTATCATCGTCTTTATTTCCGGTTTTATTAGATAGGGAGCTCCCCGCCAAAATAAAACCGTAATCGGCCGTGGGTTGGGCGTCAAACAAATAATCGGCGTGCTGTCCACCATAAGATCTTTCCCAGAGAATGTCCTGGGAGTAGGAAAAAAAGGACAGCATAAATAAGGGTAATAAGTAACATTTTCTCATAATCTATTCTGGTTTAGTCTTTTGGGCAATTTAATTGTGGCGCCAAATCTAACACACTATTTTGTAAGTTACTTACGGCTTTCCACAATCCGTTAAATTTTAGTTAAAAATTACGCCGACAAAACGAACCACCAACTGTAAATTCAATAAGTGGCAGGATTGATGTAATAAATGGCTCTTAATGTGACATATCTGGAAAGAAAAAAGAAAAACTGTCCTTACTAAAACTGAAATTCTGAGAAAAGGGAGAAATGAAAAATTCTTAAAGAGCAGTTTTAACAACAAAAAAATGCACAGCAATCTTAGATCGCTGCGCATTATAAGAACGATAACATTTCGCATCATTCTATTTTTTTTTTAATTCATCTACATCAATTCCGCAAGCAGTTATTTGTACAACAACGGCTTCAAAGACCTCATCGATAAACCCGATCCGGCTCTTTTCTTTAAAATCAATCGAGCCTGCAAAATAGAAGGATTACATGGAGTCCGGTAGTCTGTCGGCCTCATTCTTTTTGCGGTTGAAACGATAAATCACGGTCAGTCTGATGTATCTTCCCTGTGCTCTGAATTCCGATTCTAAGTAATAAAGCGGTGCACTGACTACCTGTTTTGTTATTTGCGAATTAAAAAGGTTGTTTACGTTTAATGTTACCGACATTTTATCGTTAAGAAAGTCCCTATTCAAACCAATATTGGCAGTGTACTGTGCCTCTGTCAGCGACTGCACTCCCTGATTTTTTCCTCGGTATTTAAAACTAAATTCACCCGAAATAATTTTAGGAAACTTAACAACCGAACGAAAATTAGACAACCAGGTCTGATCTTCCACATCATACACTACTGTTTCGTAAGTGCCCTGCTGCTTAAATTTGTAATAGTTAAAATCCAAAGACAGTCGTAGCCAGTTTACCGGACTGTACGTAGACGAAACCTCAACTCCGTAACGATCCTCTGTATCCAGATTTACAGGTGTTCTCACAAAATAGTTCTCAGCCGTACGTTGCAGAATATATTCAAAGAAATTGGTGGTATGCTGATAATATACCGACGGATTAATACTGAATTTTCCGGGCTTGGCCAATAGCGTCAGTTCAAAAGAATTTGTAAACATTGGATTTAAATCGGGGTTTCCGACTGTGAGGTTACGCAAGTCTGAAAGTCCCGAAAATGGATTCAACTGCCAGAATCTCGGACGGTTAATACGTTTACTGTAGCTAAGCTGCAAATCTGTTTTTTCGGTTAAATTGTACACCAAATGTATGGTTGGAAATAAGTTAATGTAGTTTTTGGTGTTGCTGAATGTGTTTTTAGTGTCGGCAATTTTTATATCCGATAGCTCTGTTCGTAGGCCTACCAGATAATTGAACTTTTTAATTTTACTTCCAAACTGAATATAAGCACTATACAGATTTTCATCATACTTTAATTTATTGGTAAACTGATCCTGCAGCACCTCATCAAGAATCGTATAATAATCGCTTCTTAATGCCCGCAAATCACTTCTGATTCCCATTTCAATTTTAGAATTTTCACCTATCGGGTTTACAAAGTCCGATTTTATAAAAATATCATTACTGCTTTCAATATCTCTTGTGTATAAATTAGAAACCTCCGGTTCGTAAGGCAATGTTTTCTGCTGATCGATGTATTGGTTTTCATCATCATTCCAAAAATCATACTGCAGACTGGTTGTCCATTTTTTATCCTTTTTGTCGAATGTTTTTACATAATTTAATTCCAGAGCATTGTAATTTTTAGGTTCCTTATAATTTTCAAATCTGTTAATGATACTGTCTGTTGTCTGGGCTGCATTGGAATAACGATACGTATAAGCCGTTTTGTAATTGTTATTGTTTCTATCGTGGTAATAACTTCCCGTCAGTGTATTTTTAGCATTAATATAATAATCACCGCCTATATAAATATTGTAAATACTGTTATTGCGCTTGTTATCGTCGTATTGATGCAGCGTGGTTACCACATTGTTGTTTGTATTCTGCTGAAATTGTCTGTTTGAAGCATAAACATCAAAATAGCGGTATCCAATATTCGAAAACAGATTTACCTTTTCCGTTTTGTAGCTCACATTAGCATTCAGATTATGATTCGCCGGATTCCCTACCCCAGCCTGTAGCGAGCCGTTAAAACCCTGCATACTGTTTTTCTTCAGTACAATGTTGATGATCCCCGCACTCCCCTGAGCTTCATAAGCTGCTGACGGATTTGTGATGACTTCGACCTTTTCAATATTCGCGGCCGAAATTTGAGACAATCCATTATTTGCCGTTAGCATAGAGGGTTTTCCATTAATCAAAACCGTAACGCCATTATTGCCTCTAAGACTTACGACACCAGCAATATCAACATTTACAGAAGGAACATTATTCAGGATATCATTAGCCGATCCGCCTTTTGAAAGAATGTCTTTTCCCACATTGAATACTTTTTTATCCAGTTTTAATTCTACGGCCGATTTTTCAGCAACAACATTCACTTCGTTAAGCTGATTGATCTCCTCTTCCAGCAAAACGTCTTTTAAGACAAGATCTTTCTGAAGTGAAAATGTATTTATTACTGATGGTTTGTAAGACATGAATTCAATTCGTAACTGGTAATTTCCAGGAGGACTTTTAAAAACATACATCCCATTCTCATCAGAAGAGACGGTTCTCTTATCCTGATTAGCCGATTGCAGTATTACGGTAACGTAAGGCAGGGATTGTTTGGTTTTTGAATCCACTACTTTTCCTTTAAGCGTAAATTCATTGGTCTGTGTCATTCCTTCAAAGCCTAGAAAGAGGATGATGAGTAAGAAGAGCTGTTTCATTTTTGGTTGCGTTTATAATTTTCACCAAAACTCCTCATTAATCACTTGCAAAAATGGTGCGCATGATATACAGTTCTTTCAGACCTACAAACAATTTAATTGACACTACAGACCTTGTTTATCGCCGTTTTTTGCCCGTTAATGTCTTTTTGGGGCCTATTTGTCGACAGGCAATTTCTCTTTCCAAATAAATACTAACTTTGATCCACTATGTCAACATTCGAGAAACTCATCAACTATACTTCAGCCCATCGGGTCACAGCTCATGTCCTTTTCTGGACTTGTTTATATATTATGTTTCTTGGCAAGAATAATTTTGATGATCCTACTTTTAATTTTCGAAATGATATGCTGGCAATCGCATTCGACCTGTTCTTTGCGCTTCTCATCGCTTATTTTATTTCTTATCGCATTCTGCCACGCTTAATGACAGCCAAAAAACAGACTATAGTGTGGATTGAGTTTATTGTCTGCAGTTATTTTATCGCGGCCATTAACCGTACAATGGTAATTTATGTCCTGGAGCCTATTGTTCGTACTCCTCCTTTTGATCAGGAGCCACTTTTTGAAATTTTCACTGATCTTTCGAAACTGTTTCGATCGTATTTTATCCAATCCATTTTTCTCTCTTTGTTTTTTGTCTTTGTAAAACTGATAAAAGATCAGTATGTCGTTCAGAAAAAAGCGTTACTGCTGGAAAAGCAAAAAGCCGAAACGGAGTTAAAGATTCTGAAAGCCCAGTTAAATCCTCATTTTTTATTTAATACGCTAAACAATATCTATTCGCTTTCGCTGAGTAATTCTCCTATTACCTCGCAATCCATTGCTGTTTTATCCGAGATATTAGATTGCATTTTGTATCGCTGCAGCAGTACGTACGTACCCATTTCACAAGAGGTCACACTGCTTAACAATTATATTGCACTCGAAAAATTGAGATATGATGAAAGGCTTAGCGTGATTTTTACCACCGATATAGACCATAATGGTGTTATAGCCCCTTTAATTTTACTTTCGTTAGTCGAAAATGCCTTTAAACATGGCGCTGGCGAAGACACTGGAAACTCACCTATCATTGCTATAGACCTAAAAGTAGTAAACAATCGTTTTATCTTTACGGTGAAAAACACAATTGGAAAAAGTGAAACTGAGTCTGAAAACGACAAGATTGGTCTGAACAATATCGTTCAGCAACTGGACAAAATTTATCCGAAAAATTATACTTTTAAGGTAATAAAGAGTGATACCCATTTTACGGCTCATTTAGAAGTCAACCTGCAAAACGATCAACACTAAGCGAAGAAAGATGAAGATACGATGTTTATTAGTCGATGATGAGCCTTTGGCCATAAACCTCCTGCAAAACCACATCAGTAAGTTGGATTATTTTGAGATTGTAGGCACATGTCCAAACGCTTTAAAAGCCGCTGAAGTATTAAGAACAACGACTGTTGATCTTATGTTTTTAGACATTAAAATGCCGCAGATAACCGGAATTGATTTCTTAAAAACACTAAAAAATCCTCCTTCCATAATTTTTACAACGGCCTATCGCGAATATGCGCTGGAGAGTTATGAACTTGATATTATAGATTATTTACTCAAACCTATTACTTTTGATCGTTTTTTTAAAGCCACCGATCGTTATTTACGCATCAGTGGCCCTACTAACAATAAGATTATAACTCCGCCTCTGGAGAATTTTATTTACATAAGAAACGGATCTAAGTTTCATAAAATAAATACTGATAGTGTTTTATTTATAGAAAGCGTGAAAGATTACATTGTGGTTCATCAAAAAGAAGGGGTAAAACTTACCGCAAAATACAAGATCGGTGATATCGAAATGGAACTTCAGGGAAAAGATTTCCTTCGGGTACACCGCTCTTATATTATTAACTTAAAAAACATTACTGCCTTTACCGCCTATGATGTTGAAATTGGAGCTATCGAAATCCCTATTGGAGCAAGTTATAAAGAATATGTTTTTAAAATATTGAAAAACTCTTAGTGGCTTACTCTCTTTTTAGCTTTAAAATTTGATAGCAATCTTACCAATAGTCTTACCTGACTCTAAAAGCTCATGTGCTTTTTTAAAGTTCCCTGCCGTTAAACCATCAAGCGTTACATTGAGTGTCGATTTTAGGATTCCTTTATCCAAAAGATCAGCTAATTGATTCAGAATAACGTGTTGCTCCTGCATATCATCGGTTTCAAACATAGATCGTGTGTACATCAGTTCCCAGGAGAAGGAAGCACTTTTATTTTTGAGTTTGTTCAACGCAACCGGATCACTGTTTCCGGTGATAGACGCAATATGACCTTGGGGTTTAATTAATTCTGCCATAATATCCCAATAAGAATTAGTGTCGACAAAATCTAAAATAAAATCGACCTGTTGAAACCCTGCTTCCCGAACCGAAGCAATCAGGTTTTTGTGATCGACCACGAAGTCTGCGCCCTGCTTTTTGCACCAAGCGATAGTTTCGGGACGCGATGCTGTTGCAATAACGGTTAAATCCGCAATTTTCTTAGCCAGTTGAATGGCGATCGAACCTACTCCTCCTGCACCTCCAATAATCAAAATTGATTTGCCTTTGTCTTTTTCAGGATTGATTCGAATGCGATCAAAAAGAATTTCCCAGGCGGTTAAACCAGTCAGCGGTATCACAGCCGATTCTTCAAGGCTTAAGGACTTCGGTTTTCTGCCTACAATTCGTTCATCAATACTTTGGTATTCGGCATTACTGCCTGGTTTGGTAATATCTCCGGCATAAAACACTTCATCGCCTACCTTAAACAAAGTCACCTTCTCTCCTACTGCTTCCACAATACCCACAGCATCCCAGCCTATAATTTTTGGTATTTCTAAAACCGTATCTTTCGCACTGCCCTGACGAATTTTAAAATCAACCGGATTAACGGATACTGCACTTATTTTTACTACTAAATCACGTTCTCCGGGAACTGGCTTTGGAGTTTCAAATGCTATAAAACTCTCTTCTTCAGCAATTGGTAACGATGTTTTAAATCCTATGGCTTTCATCTTTATACTTTTTAAGTTGTATTAGTACTACAAAGATAAATACAGTCCGAATCTTACAAACGGTATAATTTTATACTAAATCAGTATATTCTTATCAAAAGTCAATAGCACTTTCGAATTCACAAATACAAAAAAAGCTGATCCTAAAACCAGCTTCTTACTTTTACTATTTAAAATTTAGCTGCAAATTCTTTTGCAAAATCTTCCAGTTTAATTTGTCCCTCAACAGAACTATAATCGCTTAAAAAATGTGTTGCGATTTTACCACTTCTAATACCTGATCCCATTTCAGTATACAATTCAGCAATTTCTTCCGGCAGTCCCGCTTGTTTCATTCCATCAAGAGATTGTACATCGGTAAATTCTACCCATGGTAAATCCGGTTTTCCAATGACTAAGCCTAAAGTTTTGGCTACTTCATTTGGAGTTCGCACATCACTTACAATATAACGAATGTTCTTTCCCGCTATGATCTTTAGTAATTCTTCAGAAACTGCTGTTGCAATATCTTCAGGATGTACAAAAGGAATCGTAGTATTAGAAGGATAATTTGCTCCAATAATTCCCGCTCCCTTAATCATTGGAACATCATGGTACAAATTCGTGTAGAAAAAACCCGCACGAAGATACGTAACCGATACGTTCTCTAATGACTCATACAATTTCTCGATATTATGAAGTCCGGCAATTGGACCATTTCCTCCCGGTAAATCTGCACCAATACTACTCAGCATTACAACACGTTTTACTCCGGCAGCTGCTATGGCTTTTGCAAGTGCTTTACCGGCGTCCGTAGTATTGGTAATGATATTAACTCCTCCCATATTAGGCGGAGTCATTGCAAATACAGCATCAGCTCCTTCAAATGCGCTTTGCAAAAAAGCGGCATCACTTACAGAACCTATCGCTGCTTTGGCTCCTGCTGCTTCAATCTCTTTTACCCGGTCTGTACTGCTACTGATTACTGTTACCTCATGTCCTGAGGCAATAAGTTTTTGTGTCAATGGTTTACCTATGTTTCCTAATGATCCTGAAATTGTAATTTTCATCTCTGTTTATTTTTTTATGTTGTGCAACAAAGGTATATTTGCACTTACTTTTATACAAGTACTTACCCTAAAGTATGCACTATGACCGCAATCAAAGAATCATCGACTATTCAGGAAAACAAACAATACGCTTTAGACAAATGTCCCGTAACTTATGTTATGGAAAAAATTGGAGGCTATTGGAAACCCATTATCATTTACCATCTTTCAGGCGGAAGCAAACGTTACAGCGAACTAAAAAGGGCTATCCCTGCAGTTACCGAAAAGATGCTGATACAACATTTAAAACAGCTCGAAGCCGACCATCTTATCATTAGAGAAGCTAAACCGGTTGTACCTCCTTTTGTGACCTATAGCTTAAGTCCTTCGGGAAAAGGTTTAATGCCTGTTATCGAAGCTATGGCGACATGGGCCTTCAAGGATAAAGAAGATGGATTTAAGAATTCTTAAAATAATACGGTCTCAAAAATAATCATCCAAAGTAGCCCAACATCTTGTTACCTTTACATAAAAAGACCCAAATGAGAAAAATAGGTACAACACAAGCAGGTTTCCTTTTAAGAATTGTTTTAGGAATTACGATGCTCTCTGCCGTTGCCGACCGTTTTGGTCTTTGGGGTGCACCCGGCGCTCCCGGAGTTGCGTGGGGAAACTGGGACAATTTTATTCTTTACACCCAAACCTTAAACTCCTTTGCCAGTAAATCCTTAGCAGAAGTATTGGGAGCTTTGGCTACTTTTTTCGAAATTGTCTTTGGCTTATTTTTAATCCTAGGATTTAAAACCCGTCAAGTTGCTTTGGGAACTTCCGCATTAATGCTACTTTTTGCCCTTTCAATGGCGGTTTCAGTTTCGGTAAAAGCTCCTTTTGATTACTCGGTTCTAACAAGTGCTGCAGCTGCTTTACTGCTTTCGACCATAGACAGAACTTATCTTGCTTTAGACAATCAGTCAAAATAAGATTTTTAAAATCCTTACACCCTAAAAATCCGCAGAATCATCTACTGCTTTTTTGTATTCTTCAACCTACAAAACACCTAAATAACAGGTTTTCAAATACCTGACTGCTTAGCGTGCAAATTTTATAATTCGCTTTGAAAATTTTATAACATTTCTTAAATCTAAATTCCCAATTTGAACGTATGTAAGGGAATACGATACTCTGGAGGAATTAAGTTCAAATGGAAATGGTTTTTGGGGCATATTGAGCTTAAAATCTTCCGGATTATCGTTTGTTTTAATAATTTTTAAACGAAGGAAGAGATTGGAAAAATTAACGGTTCAGAGATTAAAAAAGAGTTTAGATTATCTCAAAAGCAAACAGCGGGAATTAAAAAAACTGAATGAGGAGGATACACGGACTCTTGAATCCATCATAAAGTATTTAAAAAAAGACATGATTGATCAGTATAAATTAAACGAATACGATTTGTACATCAAGCAAGATGTCAAAAATACGGAGACTTTTATCAGCAGTGTACAAAAAATAATAGACGACAACCTGTAAGTTCCTCTTTTTTAACGTTTCATTCTTAAACTCTGGTTTTTACCCTATAATCAACCAGTTAAGTCCTTTTTTGTGTTTTTTTTCACCATTTAAATATTAAAATTAAGCTGTTTTAGTTTTTAATTATGAAATAAAACATTTCTCTGCCCGATATCAATTCGTAAATTAGCGGTAACAAAATTGATTCGAATGACAGTACTTACGTTTACCCTGATTATGATTCTTGGTGCTTTTTTAGCAGGTTTTATTGGTTCATTATCAGGTTTAGGTGGCGGGATTATCATAATTCCGCTTTTAACAGTCATTCTTGGCGTTGACATTCATTATGCAATTGGTGCGGCACTGGTTTCGGTAATTGCCACTTCCTCGGGTTCTGCTGCCGCTTATGTCAGAGAGGGAATCACCAACATGCGACTGGGGATCTTTCTCGAAATTGCTACCACAATTGGGGCCGTTTGCGGAGCCCTACTTTCAACCATCGCTCCTACTTCCTTTATTGCCATTTTATTCGGACTTACTTTAATCTTCTCAGCTATCAATTCTCTTCGAAAAAAAGAAGAACATATCGTTTTAGAATCCAGTCCTTTGGCTAAAAAACTGAGATTAGAGGGGACTTATCCGTCGCATCATGGAGAAATAATTCGTTACGGAACCAAAAACGTCGTGGGCGGTTTTGGTATGATGGGAATTGCCGGAATGATGTCGGGTTTATTAGGAATAGGTTCCGGTGCTTTTAAAGTCATTGCCATGGACAATATTATGAGAATTCCGTTTAAAGTTTCTACTACAACCAGTAATTTTATGATGGGCGTTACGGCAATGGCGAGTTCTGTTATTTATATTCAAAAAGGATACATCGAACCCGGAATTTGTATGCCCGTAGTAATTGGTGTACTGTTTGGTGCTATGGCAGGCGCTAAAGTTTTGGTTAAAACAAATCCTAAAAAACTACGTATATTCTTTGCCTGTCTGATATTTGTACTTGCGGTAAATATGATCTATAACGGAATTAATGGAAAAATCTAAGATTATGCAACACGAAAAATTTGGAGAAAAAGATTTTCAAACCATTATTGGGAATTTATTGCGTTATGGCGTTTGGATTTCCCTATCGGTCGCTTTTATTGGCGGAATTGTTTATTTGATGGCGCACAGCACAGATATTGAAGATTACTCGGTCTTTCATGAAAATGATCGCAATATTTTTGAAGTAATTTCGGCAATATATCAGGGCGTAATTCAGGGAAATGGCGAATCGTTGATCTTTTTTGGGATCATCCTGCTTTTTCTAACCCCGGTTTTACGCGTTTTATTGTCACTATTTTCTTTTTTACTGGAAAAGGATTATTTGTATGTAGGGATCACCTTAATTGTTATTGTGATTATTCTGATCAGTGTTTCCTTTGGTTTTTCTCATTGATTGTGGGCTGTAAGCTTAAAGCTATAGGCTTTGGGCTTTTTGAAAAAACATATTACTTAATAACAACCAAGCCTCACAGATTTAAAAACCTGTCGGGTTTAGGGCTGCAGGCCTACCGAAAAAGCATATTACCTAAAGCCTAAAGCCTATGGCTAAAAAAATAACTGCGATAAGTATTAGGCTGTAGGCTTTCTGAAAAAGCATATTGCTTAAGGCTTAAAGCCTAATGCTAAAAAAAATGGAAATAGGAATTGACAGTTTCGCTTCGGCGATGTACGGAGACCAGAATACCTTAAGCAGTGTTGATGCAATGGAACAATTACTCCAAAGAATCGAGCTGGCAGATCAGGCTGGACTTGACGTTTTTGGAATTGGTGAACATCATAAAAAAGAGTTTTTAGATTCGGCTACCGCAGTAATCTTAAGTGCTGCCGCGGCGCGAACAAAACGCATTCGATTGTCAAGTGCTGTTTCGGTTTTAAGTGCTTCCGACCCGGTAAGAGTCTATCAAAGTTTTGCAACCCTTGACTTAATTTCAAAAGGAAGAGCCGAAATTGTAGTAGGTCGTGGCTCTTCAATCGAAGCTTACCCTCTTTTCGGATTTAATCTGAATGACTACGACGAGCTTTTTAAAGAAAAATTAGAGCTTTTACTTCAAATCAGAGACAATGAATTTGTAACCTGGTCGGGGAAATTTCGTCCCGCTTTGAATAATCTTCCGGTTTATCCGAGGGCTTTACAGGAAAAACTACCAGTTTGGTTGGGCGTTGGCGGAACTCCTGAATCTTTTATAAGAGCAGGATCCTTAGGTTTGCCTTTAATGGTAGCCGTTATTGGAGGTCAGACACATCGTTTCCGTCCGTTAGTAGATTTGTATCGTGAAGCAGGAAAAGCTGCCGGTTTCCAGCCCGAAGAACTTCAGGTAGGCTTACATTCACCTGGGTTTGCAGCAAGCACTACCGCAAAAGCCATCGAAGAATATTATCCGGGTTATGCTGAACTTTGGACAAAATTAGGCTTAGAACGCGGCTGGCCACCAGTTACCAGAGCCAAATTTGACGATTTAATTGACGATCTGGGTGTTCTGGTTGTAGGTGATCCTGAGCGCATTGCCGATAAAATCTTGCGACACAGTGAATCTCTTGGCGGAATTTCAAGATTTACATTTCAAATGGATAATGCAGGCCTGACCCACAAACAACTAATGAATGCAATAGAACTTATTGGTACAAAGGTCATTTCGCTCGTTCAAAAAGGGTAGCTTTTTTATCACGGATTATAAAGATTAAAAAGAATTTCTTACTTCACCATAACAAACAAACCCGACAGGTTTCAAAAACCTGTCGGGCTTACTTTAAAATAACCCTCAGAACCTTAGTACCTTTGAGCCTAAAAATTAAAACTTATATGTTACCCCAACTCTAAAGTTTCTTGGAGCTTCTGTTTGCCAGTAATAAGCCGTAAGCCACTCATAATAAGATCCGCTGTATAGGTATTTGTCCAGAATATTAAACACGTTAGCTGTAATTTTAAATTTACCTGTTTCATAAGATAAACCTCCATCCAATTTAAAATAGTTTGGCAATCTTACCCCTCCAACACTCCAGCTGTCTGTTTGACGGTCTGCCAGATAAGTACCTCCTATCGAAGCTCCTAATCCTTTTAGCTTGCCGGTTTGGATGCTGTAATTCAACCATGCATTTGCAGTATGTTTAGCGAAGCCCGGTACAACAGAACCAACGTTTATAGATGTAATAGCAGAGCTCGTTACAATCGATTCTGTAAAAGCATAATTGGCAATAAGATTAAGTCCATCGAATAATTTTCCTCTTACGTCAAATTCAATACCTTGCGCTCTTTTCTCTCCCAAAACAATTTTATAAACATCGTCTGGCCCATTCTTAGGATCAGAAGTAAGTTCATTTTGTTTTACGATACGATAAGCCGCTAATGTAGTGCTCCATGATCCGTCAAACCAATCTTTCTTAACTCCAAATTCTAGATTATTTCCTGTAAGTGGTTTTACTTTACCTCCAAGCTTAATAATTCCTGATTGAGGTATAAAAGCCTGATCGTATAAACCGTAAACGGCAAGATTATCTGTCACCGAATAACTAACTCCCACACGTGGTGTGATATGACTATCGGCATCAGTTGCTCCCCAACTTGTTTGGCTAATCCAGGTATATCGTGCCGCAAGAGTCAGCCTCAATTTGTTTTCAAAGAAACCAAGCTCATCCTGAATATAACCTGCCGCATACTTTTGCCCAAGTCTACCACCAACTCCAGCTCTAATAGAAAGTGGTGTTGTACGATCGAAACTTGGGAAGCCGTTAGAAGGTGTACCGTAATTTGGATTGTAAACATTAAACGGATTAGCAGCCGTATCAAGATTATGAGATTGTCCCCAATCTGCCATATAATCTTTGTTACCTAAATCTACACCACCTAATATTTTATGTGTAACTTGTCCTGTACTGAACTTCCCGTTTACGAATATCTGACCTAAATACATATTACTTTCTGCATCCCAGATCCCTACATTTCTGATAATATTCCCTTTTCCAAGAGCGTTCTCACTTGAACCAACTGTATTCGGCCATGAACTGTAACCTTGCTGAATGTATTTGAAATAAGAAGTTTGCGCTGTAAGTTTCCAATTATCATCAAACTTATGCTCAAACATAAAATATCCGCTATGATCCTGAATGTTTGTATCAGGCAAACCTGGTTGTGTCAGCGTAAATCCAATCGGTAAAGTTCCATATCCATCAGAGTTAGGTCCAAATACATAATAAGAACCTACTTCCGTCATGTTGGCATACTGAAAGTTATATTCAGCGGTAATTTTTGTTTTATCATCAACCTGATACGTAATTACCGGAGCAATTACATAACGGTCATTGTGCTCAAATGGACGATGCGAACCTCTCTTTTGTGCCGCCGCATTAAAACGATACAATAACTTTCCTTTTTTATCCAATTTTCCGTCAAGATCAATACTGGCTCTGTAAAAATCATAACTTCCCGCCATTACACTAGCTTCTCCTTTTGTAATTCCGGTTGGCTTCTTAGTTACTACGTTATACAATCCGCTTGGATCACCACTGGAAAGCATAAATCCTGCCGGTCCTTTTACAAACTCAATATGGTCTACAAAACTCATGTCTTCAGTAAGTGGTCCCCATGAAGAAGAAACTACGTTAAACCCATTTCGGAACGCCTGAACCTGAGAACCACGCATTTTTATGTTGGTATACAAATCTCCCCAATGCTCTGAACGTACTGCACCACTCACGTTTCTGATCACACCGTCACTCATACTTACAATCTGTTGATCCTTTAAAGTCTGACCGCTCACAATCTGAATATTCTGCGGAATTTCAAGCACAGGAGTTTGAAGACGTAAAGATAAAGAAGGCTTGTCCTGCTTGTATTTATTTTTCGTAATCACAACTTCATCCAGGTCTTCCTGACTCTCCGAAAGCATGAAGTTTTTAGTAATCGTTTGCTTAGCTGCAACTGTAATTCTGTCTTCAACCGGACGAATTCCTACTGCGCTAATGCTAATAGTATAACTGGCTGCCTTAACATTCTTTATTTCGTACTGTCCGTGTTCGTTCGTAACGGCACTATACTTCGTTCCTTTAAGCGCAACAGAAACATTTTCTGCCGGTACATTTCCCGATAAGGAAACCTTTCCGGTTACTTTTCCCAGTTCCTGACTCGTCATAGACAATGAACTTAGGAAAATCAAGGAAAATAAAACTTTTTTTAAACTCATGATATTTATTATTATTTGGTTTTCATTTCGCTGGCAAAAGTAATGGCTAAAACTCTGTTTTCCAAATTATTTTTAATCATTCTAAATAAATATAATTCAAGAAATAAAGAATTCGCCACTAAACTCAAAAAGCGAAACATTTTGCGCACCAAATCATTCAATAACAAATAACTCTGCTTACCTTTAATCTGAAAAAAATCTAAAAACATTACTTCAGATATGAATCACACGAACACAATCAAAAAAGTAGCTATTGTTGGATACAACCGTATTCCGTTTGCAAGAGCTAATACGGCCTACGCCGAAGTTGGAAATCAGCAAATGATGATTGCTGCTCTTGATGGTCTTGTACACAAATACAATTTGAAAGGGAAATTATTAGGAGAAGTTGCCGGAGGTGCTGTGATCAAACATACCTATGATAATAACCTAATTAGAGAATGTGTTTTGAAAACGGCACTTGATCCCGCAACACCTGCCTGTGATTTACAGCAAGCCTGTGATACCGGAATTGAAAGTGCTATTTATATTGCCAACAAAATAGCCTTAGGTCAAATAGAATGCGGAATTGCCGGAGGGGTTGATTCTATTAGCGATATTCCGATGGCAGTAAGCGACAAGCTTAGAAAGATTCTGCTCAACGCCAGAAATGCAAAATCACTGGGTGAAAAACTAAAACAATTTTTAAAAATTCGTCCCAAAGATTTGGCACCGCTTGTTCCCCGAAATGAAGAAGTTCAAACCGGACTCTCGATGGGCGGACATACCGAAATCACAGCCAAACATTATAAAATTTCCCGTGAAGACCAGGATAATCTCGCGCTTAAAAGTCATCTCAATATGGCAAAAGCCTACGACGAAGGTTTTTTTGATGATATGATAACGCCATTCAACGGACTTTTTAAAGACAATAATCTGCGAAAAGACAGTACACTTGAAAAGCTTGCCAAATTAAAACCGGCCTTTGACAAAACCAACGGAACCCTAACCGCCGGAAACTCAACACCATTAACTGATGGGGCGTCCTGCATACTTTTAGCCAGTGAAGAATGGGCCAAAGAACAGGGACTTCCAATTTTAGCCTACATCACTTTTGCAGAAATTGCTGCCATCGAATATGTCAAAAATCAGCAAAACCTTTTGTTGGCTCCTTTGTTTGCGGTCAGCAATATGCTCGACAAAGCTGGTTTAACTTTACAGGATTTTGATTATTATGAAATTCACGAAGCTTTTGCCGCGCAGGTTTTAGCCACTTTAAAAATCTGGGAAAGCCCAGAATTAAGCGCTCAGATCGGGCTTTCTAAAACCCTCGGTGCCATTGACCGCGAAAAACTAAACGTGAAAGGAAGCAGTCTCGCAGCCGCACACCCCTTTGCCGCCACAGGAGGCCGTATCATCGGTGTAATGGCCAAATTATTAAATGAAAAAGGATCAGGGCGAGGACTAATTTCTATTTGTGCTGCTGGAGGACAAGGCGTTACAATGATTATCGAAAAATAAAAAAAGAAAAACCGGACAGCCTTTAAAAACTTGTCCGGTTTACTACTCACGAAATGTTCAACTCTCGCAATTTATTCTCCGCTTAAAAAGCAAACTCCGCAACATCAGTTAAAGCTTTTGGCAGTGCATTCTCAGCAAAATCAGGAATTGAAGTTCCTTCTACACGAAAAGTCGTTACATCGGTAATTCCCAGAAAACCCAAAACAACTCGCAAATATGGTTCTGCAAAATCGTAACTTTTATAAGGCCCTTCAGAAAATACAGCGCCTGACGCAACAGACAAAAATACTTTTTTACCGGTTACTAAACCTTTTGGTCCATTTTCATCATAACTAAAGGTTTTGCCGGCTCTGGCCACCTGATCAATCCACCCTTTTAATAAGGCAGGAATCCCAAAATTATAAATTGGAACCCCAATAACTATAATATCAGCTTCCAACAAATCATTTACAGCGTCATCAGAAAGCTTAATCGATTCTGATTGACTTTCAGAATAGGCATCCGCAGGAGTATAAAATGCACTAAGCTGCAATTCATCAAGATAAGGCAATGGTGTTTTAGAAAGATCAAAAGTTTGTATCGTACTTTGAGGATATTCTTTTGCAAGCTTCTCCAAAACGGCATTTGATAATTTATTACTAAAGGAAGCATCTCCTTTGATGCTGGTTACTATATTCAGAATCTTTTTACTCATGTTTATTATTATTTTGTTTTGCAATACAAACTTATCTACATTTGCTATACCTTTTTTAGTACTATCCTCAAGGATAGCGCTATCCTTAAGGATAGTAACAGTATAAATATGAAAACAAAAAATGAACTAACTAAAGAAATGTGCTCTGGAGCAGAGGAATGCCTGGCTGCATTATTACCGGTAAGAGATGCTCTGGAAGTTTTAAGCGGCAGATGGAAATTGCCTATTTTGATCGCATTATCGAACAGGCCTAAACGATTCAAAGAAATTTCTAAAGATATCAACGGAATTACAGATAAAATGCTTTCGAAAGAGCTTAAAGATCTTGAGATTAACCAACTGGTTACCAGAACGGTTTATGACACGTTTCCACCCACAGTTGAATATGCAAGAACAGAACACAGCCATACTTTATATAATGTTATTGGAGCCTTACATGAATGGGGATCCTTACACAGAAACAAAATCATTGGACATCCGGATAAGGATACAAAAGCAATTGAAAATTCGGGGTTACAATTGAAATAGAAATAAAAGAATTAAAACTGTAACATTAGCAAAAAAAAAGTCTCTATAGTATAAAAAGCCGTTAACAAATTAACCCAAACATTTTTATATGAGAACCTTAAAACTTGTTACCTTACTTATTTTCAGTCTTTTTTCGTTTTCGAAAATAAACGCGCAGTCCATTCAAAATGACAGTATAAAACTGGATTATACCAAAATCTATTCTCTTGCTTTGGATGGAAATCCAAAATTGGCCTTGCCTCTACTGGACGCTGATCCAACCAAAAAAATAGCGGAAAAGGACTTGAAATTCAAAACCAACTTTGAAAACCGCTTTAAGTTTGAAGAGGACAAAAGTGATTTTCTGGAAACCAGAAAATCAAAAATAGATCAACTGTTAAAAATTTACAGAGATTACTGGCGCTTCTCTTTCTTGAACAAGGAAAAGAAAACAGATTCACTGATCATAAAAAACGTTTCCAATTTTCTTAAAACGAATTTTCCTGCTGCCAAAAACTTACCGCTTAATGAAGACAGCATCAATGTGTACCAAAAAAAGTACATCGCCAGTTTAGGCTATCATACCACAGGATTTGGAAAAACCGGAGGTTTGTACGATCTATTGGTTTGGAAAACAGAGAAAGACACCATTTATAAAGTCAGTTATGACGGAAAAGAAACGCCAATCAAAATCTTTTTTATGGATGATTTCATAACGCTGGGCTGGAGCGAATACGCCACTTTGGGACGTTACTATCCTGCAGGCTGGGCAACTAAAGAGGCTTTGTTTTGTGTAAAAAAGGCTTATGATTTAAAATCGGAAAATTTCAGAGTGAGCTACATTGGTCACGAAGGCAGACACTTTGCCGATTATAAGTTGTTTCCGAAATTAAAAGGTGTTGGTTCTGCCGATCTGGAATACAGAGGAAAACTAACCGAGTTGTCTCTTTACTCCGAAGAAGGACTAATGAAACGAATACAGTTTTTTATCAATACCGGAAACTATGATAGTGATAACGGCCATTCCATAGCGGCCTATTGTGTCGTAAGAGATTTATCCAGAGTTTTTTTTAAGAACGACTTCGAAAAAGATATCAATAAATGGAAAGCAATTCCGGCCGGTAAAATAAATGAAGCTGCAGCTAAACTTCTGGCTGAAAATACAAAGGCCTTGGAGAAAATTCCAAATGTCGAAAAATTCATCAAATAAGACTTAGCTGAAAAAACTTGTGTTTTTCTAAATCGTAATTTTAGATCTGCATTCTACTATTTCTAATCTCGCAAATGCGCAAAATCGCAAAGTTTTTTTTAATAAAAAATCAAAAAAAAGCTGCAACCTGAGTGATGGCGAACTGAGAAAGCAAATCTGCAAAATCTGCGTGAAAAACATTTAATACATAGAAGCATAGATTTTAAGTGCAATAAAGAGAGTCGAAAAGAAATACATTTCTTTCACATAGCGGTATGCGGTTTATTTTGAGTGAAATGCCTTTTACAAGCATTTTGAGCTATGTTTCTATGTGTTAAAAAATAATTACAGTTAATGTGGATCAATCTAATAGCTCTAATTTATCTATTAATTCTTATTTTGAATTACAATAAACAGTTCAAATAATAGCGTTTTCTTTACAAAAAACCATTTTTTTATAGTAAATTAGGCCTTCTAAAAATTTAAGTCACTTATAGAATTGGTATATAAATTCATTTTAAACTAAAATAAAAATGATTGACTCAAAAATACCCGAAGGCCCACTAGCTGATAAGTGGAATAATTACAAAGCAAAAGCGAAGCTCGTAAATCCTGCCAACAGAAAAAAACTAAACGTTATCGTGGTCGGAACCGGTCTTGCGGGTGCTTCCTGCGCAGCATCTCTGGCTGAACAAGGTTATAATATCCAGTCGTTTTGTTTTCAGGATTCTGCCAGACGTGCCCATTCTGTTGCAGCACAAGGAGGTGTTAATGCTGCCAAAAACTACAAAAACGATGGCGACAGTACCTTCAGAATGTTTTATGATACCATCAAAGGCGGTGATTTCAGATCCCGTGAAGCCAATGTATACCGTTTGGCCGAATGCTCTGCACATTTAATAGATCATGCCGTAGCACAAGGCGTTCCTTTTGCCAGAGAATATGCAGGTTACCTAAACAACCGCTCTTTTGGTGGCGTTCAGGTTTCAAGAACCTTTTATGCACGCGGACAAACTGGACAGCAGCTTTTACTAGGCGCTTATCAGGGATTATTACGTCAGGTTTCCTTAGGAAAAGTAACGATGCATACCCGTCATGAGATGCTGGAATTAGTTGTTATTGATGGAAAAGCAAAAGGCATTATTGCCCGAAATCTGGAAACAGGAGCTTTGGAGCGTCATGTTGCCGATGCTGTTGTACTGGCTTCCGGAGGCTACGGAAAAGTATATTATCTTTCTACACTGGCGATGGGCTGTAATAGTTCGGCCATTTGGAGAGCTCATAAAAAAGGTGCTTATATGGCGGGAGTAAGCTGGATCCAGTTTCACCCGACTTCCCTTCCACAGCACGGAGCCAATCAGTCCAAACTCACCTTAATGTCGGAATCTTTGCGGAACGACGGAAGAATCTGGGTTCCAAAAAAGGCCGAAGACGAGCGAAATGCCAATACAATTCCCGAAGAAGAACGAGATTATTATCTGGAACGCCGTTATCCTTCTTTTGGAAATCTCGCACCACGTGATATTTCGTCACGGGCTGCAAAAGAGCGAATTGATGCCGGACATGGTGTAGGTCCCATGAAAAACGCCATTTATCTGGACTTCTCAGATGCTATAAAAGCACAGGGAAAAGATAAAATTGAAGCAAAATACAGCAATCTTTTTGCCATGTATGAAAAAATCACCGGAATCAATGCTTACAAAGAACCCATGCTTATCTCCCCAGCTGCACACTTTACGATGGGCGGACTTTGGGTAGATTATGAACTAATGACCAGTATTCCCGGATTATTTGCTTTGGGAGAAGCCAATTTTGCCGATCATGGTGCAAACAGACTGGGAGCTAATTCCTTGCTTCAGGCTTGTGTAGATGGTTATTTTATAGCTCCTTATACCATTCCTAATTTTTTGGCAGGAGAATTAAATGCACCCAAAGCAACGATCAACCATCCTGCTTTTGACGAAGCCGAAAAAGTCGTTCGGGCACAGCTGGATCGTTTTTTAAACAGTAAAGGCACACTTTCTACCGATCACTTTCATAAAAAAATTGGAAGGTTACTTTATGAAAAATGCGGCCTCTCAAGAAGCAAAGAAAAGCTCGAAGAGGCACTTGAGGATATCAAAGCCTTAAAAGCTTCTTTTGAAAAGGATTTACTGATTACCGGAGATGACACTTTAAACAGTGAACTCGAAAAAGCCGGCCGAATTGCCGATTACATTGAGTTGGCCGAATTAATGTGTTACGATGCTTTACAAAGAGAAGAATCCTGTGGTGCCCACTTTCGGGAAGAATTTCAAACTGCCGATGGTGAAGCAGTTCGAAATGATACCGATTTCTGTTATGTCTCGGCCTGGGAATGGAAAGGTCCAGCGAAACAGCCCGAATTGCATAAGGAACCTCTTGTATTTGAGTCGGTTGAACTTGCTGTAAGAAGTTATAAATAATCAAAAGTTAAAGCAATATGAAACTATATCTTAAAATATGGCGACAGTCTGATACTTCTTCTAAAGGAAAAATGGTAGATTATGAAATCGATGAAGTTTCAGAACATATGTCATTTCTGGAAATGCTTGATCTTTTAAATGAGTCTTTAATTCAGAAAAAAGAACGTGTTATTGAGTTTGATCATGATTGCCGCGAAGGAATTTGCGGGCAATGTGGCGTTATGATTGACGGAAGAGCACACGGCCCCTTAAAAAACACCACTACCTGTCAGCTTCATATGAGAAGTTTTAAAGACGGAGATACCATTTATATCGAACCTTTTCGAGCAAAAGCTTTTCCTGTACTGAGAGATTTAAAAATCGACCGCTCGGCTTTTGATGCCATTATTGAATCTGGTGGTTTTATAGGAGTTTCCACCGGTCAGGCGCCTGAAGCCAACACGATTCCGATATCTTACGAAACTGCCGAAGCGTCTTTTGATGCCGCAGCCTGCATTGGTTGCGGTGCCTGCGTAGCAACTTGTAAAAATGCCAGCGCGGCCTTGTTTACAGGTGCCAAAATCACACATCTGGCCCTATTACCACAAGGACAAGTCGAGGCTTCAAAAAGAGTTTTGACCATGGTTAACCAAATGGATGCCGAAGGTTTTGGAAACTGCTCAGATACCAGAGCCTGTGAAATCGAATGTCCACAAGGTATTTCGATTCTCTCCATCGCAAAAATGAATGCGGAATATACCAAAGCTTTAATTTTTAAAAAATAGAACAACGAATGGATTAAACACATAGAAACATGGAATTTCAAACTCAGGAATACCATTTCATAAGTTTACAAACTATGCCGAGGAAATGTATTTCTTTTTCGAAGCCTTTTTGCCCCTACAATGTCTGTGTTTCTATGTGTTATTAAAAAATAAAACCGACAAGTTTTAAAAACCTGTCGAATTTGCTATAAAGTATCATACCGCAAAATAAGGCGTTAAAATGTCTTCAAAATTATACAGCCCTTTGGGTTTGCTTTCTAAATTTTCGGCAACAAAAACAACTCCGTTTCCAAATGCTTCCCTCGAAATTGATTCATGAATTAAACGTACCGTTTGATAAGGAAACCCAAATATAACTTCATGTTTACCAACTATTCCTCCTGCCCTGACCGAATTGATATTGCCTTTATCGATATCCAAGGCTTCTGCAATTTTTACCGCGGTTCCCGAAGTTCCTACTTTCTTTTTAAAATGCTCTTCATTCACTTCAATATCAACCCAAGGAGCAATCTTCTTTAAAAATTTAGCAGCAAAAAGCAGATAATTCACACCAAGCGTAATGTTTGGCGACCAAAATACCGTCGTTTTATGTGCCAGTTTCTTTAATAATTGCAATTCCTTTTCTTTGTAATGAGAAATTGCCGAGATAATCTTGACCTTTCGCTTTGCGGCAATTTCACCATAAGTATAAATACCTTCACTGGAAGAAAAATCAATAATTACATCAACCGGATGCTTGTCCAGTAATTCTTCCATTGTCGTTTTAGAACGCGAGTAAATTAACCCCGGTTCTTTTGAAGGAATGCCAAGAAATTCTGAAACTGATCTGTGTTCTAAAACAGTGCTTTGTCTTAAAACCCACTCCAGACAAAATTTATTGTTTTCCAGCAGTACAGAAGCTACTGATTTTCCTGTCTTTCCGAATCCTATTAATCCTATTTTCATAATTTACTTTTTTAGTGAGCAGATCGCCCGTTTATAAAATTGACACTTTTTTGAAGTTCATGTCAAATCAAAAATTCAATTATTATCTAAGTTGATAATTATCCTCTTCTAGTAAAAATAGAGATTATATTATGAGATTACTAGTACAAACTCACATAACTAACAATAAATAAACACGTTAACAGGAATACTACTGTGAAAATATTTTTATGAAAGTGCAAAAATGCTTTTTGAACGATTCTTTGAAAAAGATTACTTTAGCCGTATTTTTAAGCATAATTAGACTTAAAAAGAAATTGCAGAATTTGTTTTCCAATAAAATAATTGTCGATCCTGGTGCATTTTTAAATAAGATATCTATATTTGCAACAACGTTGCGTTAGTTTAAAAGCTATAAAGTCCGCTAGAAACAGGGCTTTCTCCATCAAGAATGAAAAAGAAAATTGTGTTAATTAATCTTTTTATGTCTGTTACCGTATTGTTTGCAATGCTGTTTCAGACGCTACATTCTTACGAGCATGTTTACAAGCAGCTTACCAGCAAACATTGCGACCATATTTATATTGAGGGACAAAAGCAAATTACGCACAGCCATACTGCTGATGCCAATTGCCAGATTTGTCATTTTGCATTTAGTACTTTTATTCCGGACACATTTCAGTCTTACTCCTTTCTTAAAGTAAGTATTGAAACTTTTTGTGCGTTCTTTTATCTGAAAAATGCTCCTGTCTTTTTCAAAGGCAGTCTTTTTGCTCTTAGGGCACCACCTTCAATTCGTTAGTTTACTGCGTTTTTATCCAAAAAACTAAGAATATCACTTGCTTGTCTTTTTAAAAGTCAGGCAAAACGCATTTGTAGTTTTATCTGCTGCCTTTTTCAAAAAAATGGTGACCAATAAAACCCGAAAGGCTATTCTCACTTATCCAATACAACTGTTTTTTTGGATTTCAATCGTCGTAAACACCATTCCCCTTACTTCCTTCATTGCAAAGATGCCTTAGCTGTAAACCAGTAGGTTGGACTTTGGCTATGATTGGCAGTAAAGACTCCTGTTAAAAATCATCCAAATACATAATAACTATGCTTATAGCTGAAAATCTGACAAAGAAATATGGCGATCATATTGCTTTAAACAAACTGAATTTAACAATTAACGAAGGCGAAATCTTTGCTTTACTGGGACAAAACGGTGCCGGAAAAACAACCACCATCAATTTGTTTCTAGGTTTTATCGCTCCAACAGACGGAGAACTGAAAATCAACGATATCTCGGTTATCGAAAATGCGCAGGAAACAAAAAAGTATGTCGCTTATATTCCGGAAACAGTGATGTTGTACCCAAATCTTACCGGTTTAGAAAATTTAAAGTTCTTTTCGTCTCTGGCGGGATTCAAATATTCAGAAGGAGAACTCACCTATTTCCTTTCAAAGGCAGGACTGCAGCTTAAAGCGCACTATCAAAACTTAGGCGGTTATTCGAAAGGAATGCGTCAAAAAGTTGGAATCGCAATCGCAATCGCCAAGAAAGCCAAGGTTCTCTTATTGGACGAACCTACCAGTGGTTTAGATCCTAAAGCTTCCAACGAGTTTTCTCAAATATTAAAAGAGCTTTCTGCAGACGGAACGGCCATACTGATGGCTACGCACGACATTTTCAGAGCTAGAGAAGTTGCCTCTCATATTGGCATTATGAGACAGGGAAATCTTGTTACCGTTATCGAAGCCGATAAAATATCGGCAAATGAACTGGAAGATTTGTATTTACAAACTGTATAAAAGGAAATTACATTTTTCCAAACCAATCCAAAAAAATGAAACATTTTATTCTCTCACTGTTTTTAATAATTATTAGTCAGTTTGCACAATCGCAAACCGTTAATAAAAAAGCATCCGATACCATATCTAACAAAACCGAACGCACCGAACTGCAAACCGTTGAAATCATAGGCCGTTCAACCAAAAAATATAACAGTGATTATTCTTTTGCAGCAACAAAAACGGCCGCCCTCAACAAAGATATTCCACAATCTATAGCAACGATCACCAAAGAGCTAATTGCAGATAAAGGCGCCATTTACCTGGCCGATGCTGTTAAAATGGCTAGTGGTGTTATTCCGGCAAGTTATTACAATCAATATACGATTCGTGGAATAAGTCAAAATGAAGAAGGCCAGATCATAAACGGCATGCGAACGCATCAACATTACTTTTTACAACCTTTAACGACCAATATTGAGCGAGTTGAAGTAATTAAAGGACCTTCCAGTGCCACATTCTCTTCAGTCGATCCAGGTGGAAGCATCAATATGGTTACTAAAAAACCACTGGCTATTGACCGAAAAGAGATAAGTCTGAGTGCAGGAAGCTTTAGCACATTGCGTGGAACTTTGGATTTTACCGGTCCATTGAACGAATCAAAAACCCTTTTGTACCGCGTAAACGGTGCGTATCAGGAAGCCAAATCGTTTCGGGATCTGGTTCGTAACAAATCATTTTTGATTTCGCCTTCCTTCAGCTACATTCCGAATGAAAAAACAGCCATCAATACCGAATTGATTTTAAGCAATATGACGGGAGTTCTGGATCGCGGACAGCCTATTTTTGGCGCCGTTGCGGGAGTTACCAGTCTAAATAAAACTCCGATTAGCTTAAATTTAGGTGCTCCTAGTGATTTCTATAAATCAAAAGAAATGATTTTGACTACCAATTTCGTTCATAAGTTCAACTCTAAAATAGGTTTTAATGCATCGTACATGAAACAAACCTGGACAGAAGATCTTCAGGAACACAGAACTACAAATGCTTTTGCAGTCGACATGAACAATAAACCTGTCAGTAGTCTGGCCATGATGCAATTTGTGCAGCGTCAACAATATTGGGACGTTGATAACCTGAGTGCTTATTTCAACTTTGATTTAAATACAGGAAAAGTCAAACATAAATTATTGGCTGGTTACGATTTAAACAGCTGGAACAAAACCAAAGGTGGCGGACAAAATGCTGCCAGAGGTTATTTATTGAAAGACGGAACGGTAGCCAGTTCATTTGTTGCTGCCAATGCTGCCAATTATCAAACCATAACAGTTGACGGGGTGGTTTTACCAAAACCAAATGTAAATTATTTTAATCTGAACAATCCCAATTATACCCTAACAAGTCCTGACGATTATACACTCAATGTTCGTACTGCTTTGCCATCTGCATTAACCAGTACCAACGCAATTTATATTCAGGATCAGATACAATGGGAAAGATTTACCGTTTTACTGGGTTTGCGTCAAGAATGGTTTAAAGACATCACAAACTACAAATCAAACAATGAACTGACTGTGAAAAAGTCGGCCTTACTGCCGCGTATTGGAGTGACTTATGCCGTAAACAATCAAATAAACGTTTACACAACTTATCTTGAAGGTTACCAGCCACAATCGAATACGGTGTCTTTAATGCCTCAAACAGGAAGTTTACCAGCCGGAAGTTTGTTTAATCCGCTAAAAAGTAACTTGAAAGAGATTGGATTAAAAGCTGCTTTTTTCAACAATTCCGTAAGTTTCAATGCTGCTCTTTATGAAATCAACCAGCGTAATATTCTAATGAATGCCAACGATCCTGTAAATCCCGATTTGCTGGTGACCAGAGGTGCTGAGAGAAGTCGTGGTTTTGAATGTGATGTAGCAGGTTTTATTACAGCAGACTGGCAAATAAACGCTTCCTATAGTTATATCGATGCCGAAATTACCAATGATCGTGATCCCTTATTAATTGGAGCCCGAAAACAAAATACGCCAAAAAACAGCGCCAATTTATGGACACGCTACAATTTCAATTCTGATTCGGCTCTAAAAGATTTGGGCATTGGTTTCGGAATGCAATATCAAAGCAGCAAAGTGCCTTGGTTTACAAGAGCTTTTACACTGCCTGACTTTACTGCTTTTGATGCAGCTTTGTACTACAAACCAAACAAAAGTAATATGCAGATTGCCCTGAATGCAGGTAATTTATTCAATAAAACGTACTGGTTGGGTGCTCAGAATTATCTAAGACTATTTCCCGGAGCACCGCGAAACTTTACTCTTACCGTAACTTACAAATTTTAAACTGTATCATGTCATTACACATCGAAATTTTAATTGCCAGACATCTTAAAAATGCTGTTTTTAAAAATACGGCCGTCTATATCATCACGCTCTTTATTGGTATCATACTGCTTTATGCTGCTTTTTCAGGTTGGGAAAATTACAACAACCAGAACCAAACGAGCGAAAAATACCAGCATGAATCACGCGAAGACTGGCTTAACAATCCGGATAAAAACCCGCACCGAATGGCACATTACGGAAATTTTGCCTTTCGAAAAAGTACTCCTTTGAGTGTTTTTGAATTTGGAATGGAACCCTTCTTCGGGAATGCTATATTTCTTGAAGCGCACAAACAAAATAGTGCCAATTTTTCTGAAGCGGGATTCTCCAACAGTATGCTTCGTTTTGGAGAGATTAGCATTGCCATGGTTTTACAGATCTTACTTCCTCTGTTGATTTTTTTCCTAGGATTTAATGCGGTCGCAGCCGAAAGAGAAAATGGAACTCTAAAACTACTTTTAAGCCAAGGAATTAGCTGGAAACAGCTCTTAACCGGAAAGATAGCAGGAATTGTAAATGTAATCCTGTTGCTTTTTATTCCTACCATACTGGTTCTTGTATTTCTATGGTTGCTGCTTCAGGATTTTACAATTTCAACAGATGAAACCATCAAAATGCTGCTGTTTATTCTGTTTCATTTTATCTACCTGATTTTCTTTTGCGTGATTGCTGTGCTGATTTCTGCGGCAAGCAAAACCTCCAAAAAAGCCTTGATTTCCTTAATCGGAATCTGGCTAGTTCTTACCATTATTTTACCCCGAACTACTCAGGCAATCGGAGCATATCTTTACGAAGCACCCTCGAAAATACAATTCAACAGTGCTATCGAAAAGGACATCCTGAAACAAGGTGACAGCCATAATCCTAACGATTTGCATTACAAGGCCATCAAAGATTCCTTGTTAAGCGTTTACAAAGTCGATTCGGTACAGAAACTGCCGTTTAATTATTCGGGATTTATCATGACCGAAGGAGAGAAAATCAGTTCGAAGATTTACAACCAACACTTAGAAGAGCTGCTAAAAGTTTACGACCAGCAAAATAGCTTCTCCAAAGCCGTTTCTTTCCTGAATCCGTACATCGCGATCCGAAACCTGTCAATGGGTTTATCCAATACCGATTATGGTTCGTATGTCGATTTTCAGAAACAAGCCGAGAATTATCGCTATACCATGGCGCAAAAAATGAATGCTTTGCAGGTTAAATACATCAGCAATAAAAAGCCGGGACCAAACGACAAACCTTTATCCATCAGCAAAGAATACTGGGCTGATCTGGAAGAATTTCATTATGAGCCAAAAGAAGTCCCGGCTATTTTAAAATCCGAAATACTCTCTGTAGTTTCTATTTTTCTTTGGATTATCCTACTTTTTGTTCTTATACGAATTGCAGCTAAAAACCTTAAAGCCCTCTAATATGCTAGCATTACTTTTTAAAAATTTCATACGATCAAAAGGTACCAAAATTGGATTGGTTTTCCTGCTCCTCATCGGATTCATCAGTCTTTTAATTGGAAAGCAATTTCAACAAAAGCAGCAGAATAATATTGCAGAAGCTGCATTATATCAAAAAGAACATATTGCGCGAAATGCCGCTTTTCATAAAGACGAAATGGGACTACTGCTCTATTACATCAAGTTTTCGCTAATCAATAAAACATTGCCTGTTAACAGTCTGGCGATTGGTCAGCGCGATGTAAATCCATCGATTCAAAGCGTCACGATTCGAGGTTTGGAAGGTCAGAAATACGACTCGGAGCTAAATAATCCGAACAATTTGTTATCCGGAAATATCGATTTTAGTTTTGTACTGATTTACCTTTTTCCACTTTTAATTATTGCGTTCTCTTACAACCTGGTTTCGGAAGAAAAAGAAAGCGGAACCTGGAAAATTGTGTCTACACAAAGTGAAAATACATTTTTATACATCCTGAAGCTGTTTTACATCCGAATTTTAAATCTTATGGCATTATTGACTTTTTTAATTCTTTTAGCAGTTTTAATCTTAGGGATTCCATTTGATGCCTCGCTTCTCACCTTTTACATACTGGGTGTTTTATACCTCTTGTTTTGGTTTGCAGCCTGCTTTTTTATCGTTTCCCTGCAAAAAAACTCCAACTTCAATGCGGTTATTTTACTCACGATCTGGCTGTTTCTCATTATCGTTCTGCCAGCAGTAATCAATACGTATATCGTGAATAAATATCCGATTCCCGAAGCTTTGGAGTTAACGGTAAAGCAACGCAATGCCTATCATGAAAAATGGGATATGGATAAGAAAATTACAATGGACAAATTCTATCAGCATTATCCGCAATTCAAACGTTATCCTTTGCCAAATACAGAATTCAACTGGCTTTGGTATTATGCCATGCAGCAGGCGGGTGACGACGATTCGGCACAACAGTCTCAAGAATTGCAATCTAAATTAGAGCAGCGCAACAAATCGAGTCAGTTTATCGCACAGTTCCTTCCTACTTTACATGCACAGCTTCAACTGAATGAAATTGCAAAGTCCGATTTAGGAAACCAACTTTTATTTTTGAAGGAAACCAAACATTTTCATGAAAAAATGAGGTTGTATTTTTATCCAAAAATATTTGATAATGCTCCTGTAATTAAAGAAAACTGGTCGAAATTTAAGGTAGAAACTTTTACAGATCCCTCTAAAACTAATTACGTGAGCGCTTTTTTACCTTTACTGTTTTTCAATCTGTTACTAATCGGTTTGGGCTGGATGAATTTCAAAAACAACAGAAAAAAAACCTTTTAAAGGGGATTGTCTCAACTTAAAATAAGTTGGAGAAGATTATTTTAACACATAGAAACATAGTTCTAAATACGAAAAAAGGCGTTTCACTTCAAATAAAACGCATAACTATGCGAAAGAAATGTATTTCTCTTTTGTATCCTCTTTTAGTCATATAAATCTATGTTTCTATGTGTTTCATAATTTTAGTCTTCCAACATAGGAACCAATACTTCAATTTACCCTATTTAAAAATTCTAAAATATTTTTTCAATTTCAAAATTAATATCGTAATATTGCAATATTATATTTAAAATCACATGGGAGCTTCTAAAACGGAACATTTTACCGACAAACAAAATCAGATTGCTACTATCGCCAAAGCACTGGGACATCCGGCGAGAATTGCTATTATTGAATATTTGCTTAAAGTAAACGAATGTATTTGCGGAGATATTGTAAACGAATTGCCACTTGCGCAGCCCACCGTTTCACAACACCTGAAAGAACTAAAAAATGCAGGACTTATCAAGGGAAACATTGAAGGAAATGCAATCTGTTACTGTATCAACGAAGAAACTTTTGATATTCTAAATACCTATTTTTCCGCTATTATTGCGGTTACAAAAAATCAAAAATGCTGTTAAAGGCTTTTTTTAGCTCACTATATCGCAATATTGCATTATAACTATAAAACAAAAAAGATGAAACTATCAGACATTAAAAACGTTTTGCCTACTCTTGAAAATGTAGAATTTCAACTGGAAAATGGAACTTTTGTTCCGGAGCATTTTCACGTTACCGAAGTAGGAATGATTACTAAGAATTTTATTGATTGTGGCGGTGTAATTCGTCAGGAAAAAAGCGTAAACTTTCAACTTTGGAATGCAGATGATTATGAACATCGCTTGAAACCCGGCAAACTATTGCACATCATTAACCTTTCAGAAGAGCAACTAAATATCGAAGACCTGAACGTCGAAGTCGAATATCAAAACGAAACTATTGGCCGATATGATTTAGAGTTTAATGGAAATCATTTTGTATTGAAAAACAAGGTTACAGCTTGTCTCGCACAGGATGCATGCGGAATTCCATCACCATCCGGCTTTATCGAATTAAACAAAGACAAAGCAAATTCCTGTTCTCCAAATTCAGGTTGCTGCTAAGCCATGAGCACTTTCTTCTTTAAATACAAAAAACCAATTATAATCACTACAGCTGTTATTGTGCTGCAACTGATTTATGGCTTTGAGCCTAAATTTTGCATTATCAATATCATTTGGTTACTCGTTTAAAACTATGACAAAAAATATTCTCGTGCTTTGCACAGGAAATAGCTGCCGAAGTCAAATTGCCGAAGGCTATTTGCGCCATTTTCTGGGCAACAAAGCTCATGTTTACAGTGCCGGTATTGAAACTCACGGCGTAAATCCCAAAGCCATCACTACTATGAAAGAAGACGGCATTGATATTGCAAAACACACCTCTAATCATATTGACGAATATCAAAACATTGTTTTTGATGTTGTACTTACAGTTTGTGATAATGCCAAAGAGCAATGTCCTTTCTTTCCTTCTAACGCGTTAAAATTGCACCACAATTTTCCGGATCCCGCAAAAGCAACAGGAACAGATGAAGGAATAATGCAGGAGTTTCGTACCGTAAGACAAATGATCAAAGAATATTGCAGTTCGTTTGCAAAAACTATTAACACAGACTATTAAATACGGATCTATGTTTTTATATGTTTCAAAATTTTAGCGCTCCAATCATCGGAACCTATATCTTAACACATAGAAACATAGTTCTAAATACTGAAAAAGTCGTTTCACCTCAAATAAAACGCATTACTATGCGAAAGAAATGAATTTCTCTTTTGCCCTCTATTTTTAGAATATAAATCTATGTTTCTATGTGTTAAAAAAAAATACCACTACCCTACTTCTCATCATAATTTGTTATTCCTTTATTGAAGTATAAAATGATATTACTATCATAATGCAGTAATCCTTTTTTAAATTTGTTTGAAACGAAAAGAAGCTTTATTTCTTTGTAAAAGACGATCATCATGAAATTACAACACCTTCAGATTCAAACAAACGATATTCACAAAACAGCAGCATTCTATCAAAATGTTCTCCATCTCCCAATCCTGAAAAAAGATTCCAACTCGATTAGCATTCAGGCGGGTGAATCGGTCTTAAAGTTTATCGAAAATCCGCAATTTGATTCTATCTATCATTTTGCTTTTAATATACCCAAAAACAAACTACAAGAGGCAATTGAATGGACCACAAACAAACTGGACCTAATTGTTATCGAAGACGCGAATGTAATCGCCAATTTTGAGAACTGGAATGCCAACGCTGTTTATTTTTATGACAACAATGGCAATATATTGGAATTCATTGCCCGATATGATCTCGACAATGCCCAAGCGGAATCCTTTAGTTCTAAATCGATACTAAACATTAGTGAAATTGGAATCGTCAACGAAAAACCTCTAGATTTAGCAAAACAGTTAATAGCCCAACACGGTTTGGAACTATTCGGTAAAAATGACAATGACGAGCTTTTTGCTGCCGTTGGAAATGATGAAGGCCTGCTAATTATGGTACGTCCGGGTCGAAATTGGTATCCTACGAAAACGCCTTCTACAAGCAATTCAACCGAAGTTCGCATAGAAAATAACGGAGCTCAGATTGAATTGAAGTTTTCCTAAAGATTTATCCGCTCCTCTTCTATTTTTTTTAATTTTATACAAAACTCAAAATCTAAAAAATGCCATTTGTACGAATCAGTTTGCCTAAGAAACTTTCATTAGAAACCAAAAACAATATTTCAGAAGCGATTCATCAATCTTTAATAGCAGAATTTCATATTCCAAGTGCTGATTATTTTCATGTAATTGAAGAATTAGAACAGCATCAGATAAAATATCCCGAAAGTTATCTTGGTGTTTCACATTCTGAAGAAATTGTATATGTTCAGATCACCGCAGGGCAAGGTCGGACAGTAGAACAAAAAAAGAAATTATATCACCTAATTGCTACAAGAATTGCCGCAACAACAGAGATTCTAATTAATAACGTTATTATTGTTTTATTAGAAAATAACGGTCTGGAAAACTGGTCCTTTGGTAACGGAGAAATTCAGAAGCCAACACATTTAAAAAAATAAATTTTTATAGCACAGTCTTTATAACTCTCTGGTTATTCCGGATGAGAATAAAGCATAAAAACAAAACCGTTTCAGGTTAAGTTCTGAAACGGTTTCTTTATATTAAAATTTCATCTTCTGAATCCTCACGGCATTCAATATTGCCAGTAAAGCTACTCCAACATCAGCAAAAACGGCTTCCCACATCGTTGCCAGTCCACCGGCCCCCAGAATAAGAACAATAGCTTTAACCACAAAAGCCAAAGTGATATTCTGCCAGACAATTTTCTTGGTTTGTTTCCCAATGTTTATTGCCATCGGAATTTTGCTTGGTTTATCGTCCTGAATGACAACATCAGCGGTTTCGATCGTGGCATCACTTCCTAAACCTCCCATCGCAATCCCAACTGTACTTAAAGCAATTACCGGAGCATCATTTACACCATCGCCTACAAAAGCTACGGTTTCATTTTTGGCTTTAATTTCGTTTAGTTTACTGACTTTATCTTCGGGCAATAAATCGCCAAAAGCATTTGTAATTCCCAGAGTTTTCGCAACAAACTGTACGACATTGGTTTTGTCACCACTTAGCATGGTCACTTTAACACCTAACTCTTTTAACTTCGTTACCGCTTCTTGTGCATCTGCTTTAATTTCATCGGCAATCGTTAAATAACCCGCAAACTTTTTGTCGTAAGCTATGGCAATAGTCGTATAAACAACGGCATTGGGATCAACATCGTAATTGATGTTGAATTTATCCATCAATTTGAAATTCCCTACATGTAGTTCCTTTCCGTTTATTTCTGCTTTTAACCCGTGTCCCGAAATCTCTTCTACATTTTTCAATACTATTGAAGCGTCAATCTGCCCCACATGATTGTGGATCGCGGTAGCGACAGGATGCGTACTCTGACTTTCCAGTACGTTTACGAGTTTTAAAATTTCGTCTTTATCAAAACCTCCCTGAATAATCACTTCCTGAACTTTAAAGACACCCTCGGTCATGGTACCTGTTTTGTCCATCACAACGTTCTGAATGGTTGAAATACTATCTAAAAAGTTACTTCCTTTAAACAGGATTCCGTTTTTACTGGCTGCTCCGATTCCGCCAAAATATCCCAACGGAATACTGATCACTAAGGCACAAGGACATGAAATTACCAGAAAAACTAAGGCTCTGTACAACCACTCGCTAAACACATAGTTAGAGACAAAAAGCATGGGCAGCAAGCAAATGGCAATCGCCAGATAAACTACAATTGGCGTGTAAATTTTGGCAAATTTGCGAATAAACAATTCCGCAGGAGCTTTTTTAGTAACGGCATTTTGTACCATTTCTAAAATTTTAGACAGTTTACTGTCGTTATACGCTGCTGTAACTTTTACCAGCGCAATGGTACTTCCGTTAATCATTCCGGCTAAAACAGCTTCTCCTTTTACTTTTGTATCGGGTTTGCTTTCGCCCGTAAGCGCTGCGGTGTTAAAGGAAGCCGAATCTGAAAGCAATTCGCCGTCCAGCCCCAGTTTTTCACCCGCTTTCAGCTGAACTATCGCTCCAATAGCAACATCGGTAGCTTTGACTTTGGTAGAAATATTGTTTTCCAGCACATTCACCTCATCCGGGCGCTGATCCAACAGGCTCTTGATATTTGATTTGGCACGACTAACTGCTAATCCCTGAAAATTCTCTCCAATGGTATAAAACAGCATCACAGCAACGCCTTCAGGATATTCTCCGATGGCAAACGCTCCCAGGGTCGCAATACTCATCAGGAAAAACTCAGAAAAAACATCCCCTTTTCTAATGCTTTCGTAGGCTTCTTTTAAAACAGGAAACCCAACTGGTAAATAGGCGATAACATACCAGGCAATTCTAACATAACCTGAAAACCAATTTTGTTCAAAATAGTTATCAAATCCAATTCCGATCAGCAGTAAACTAAAGGAAATAATGGCCGGCAAAAACATTTTAAACAAACTACTGTCGTCATTATTACCGTGATCGTGTCCGTCATCATCAGAATGAACCGGTTCATCATGTGCACAGCTACAGGACGGTTGGTTTGTTTTTTTCTTTTTAATCTTTTCTTCTTTATGTAGATGTTCCATGAGAAATTTAAAGTTTTAGGTTTCAAAGTTTCAAGTTTAAACTTTGTTTCAATAATGTTCTAAATTTACGGATTTTGTCTTAATAGTTTTTAGGTACTACAAATTAATCTCGCAAAGGCGCAGAAAAGAGATCTAAGATTTTAGATTGAAGATTAACGATTGTTGTATTGGTCACTAGTAATATTATCTATCTCTAGATTTCATACATCTTAAATCAAAAATCGTTAATCAAATATCTTAAATCACTTAACTTTATGACATTGGATCAAAGCTAGAAGGCTATTCAGGAACTCACTGTTATGCGTCCCTACAAAAAAACTTTGTCCCTTTGTCCCTTCGCTCCTATGAACCTATGAGCCTATGAGCCTTTACAAAAGGCTAATGATCGTGCTCTCCTCCGCCTTTCATCGCCGAAAGCAAATAAAAAGCTCCTTTGGTTACAATTTTTGCATTAGGAGCAACTTTATCTACAAATTTCACTTCCGTAAAACCCAGATCTGTAGTACCCGGAATGACCTCAACTGCTCTAAAATGAACCTCTTTTTCATGATTCCCTTCTGCTGGTGCTTTCTTTTCTTCATGTGCTTCTTCTTCCACATATACAAAATATTTATCGGCATTTCGAACCACAGCATCCTTTGGTAATGCAGGAACAGTGGTGTTTGTGATGTTGATGTTTGCCGAAACGTACATTCCCGGAATCAGTCCTTTGGCATCAGCCGATTCGATTTTGGCGTGTACTGCAACGGTTTTACTTTCGTTAGAAAAAGACTTATTGATTCCGAAAATTTTCCCTTTAATTGATTTGTTCGACTGATTGGTTAAAACAAAATCAATGACCTGACCAATCGAAATAGACCCCAGGTCTTTTTCATACACGTTCAAATCCAGGTGCATCTGACTGTTATCGACCACTTCAAACAAAACAACACCTGTTTGGGCATAAGCACCTTTTGCGATACTTATTTTCCCTACATAACCGTTTATTGGCGCTACAACCGGAACCAGCGAAGTACTTCCCTTGGTGCTTACATGCAGCGCTTCAAGTTTGTTCTTAGCAGCCTGTGCACGGGCTCTTTCTGCAGCTAATTTTGATTTTACTTCCTGAAATGTTTTCCTTGGATTTACATTTTCATCACTCAGGGTTTTCTGACGGTTGTATTCCAATTGCAGATATTCGATATTGGCTGTAGCCGAATGGTATTCTTCCTGCATTTCAATCACTTCCAGATTTTGAATGGTCGCCAGTACTTTTCCTTTGTTAACGTACGTTCCTTCCAAAACAAAAATATCCTTAACCGTTCCACCTATTAAAGTCGAAACTTCTGCTGAATTTTGTGGCGGAACTGTGGTGTAACCGTTGGCTTTTATCACTTTATTGAGGTTTCTATTTTCGACTAAACCTGTTTCAATTCCAACTGTTTTATATTGAGATTCGTTTAAAGCAACTTCATTTTGTGATTTTTCTTCTTCTTTTGTTTCTTCTGTTTTCTTTTGACCACACGAAGTTAAAACGACGATAGAGGCTATAAGTAATGCCCAACTACCTAGCTTCCTTTGCGATAAAACTGCTGCAAATTTTACTGTTGAATTATGATATGTCTGTTTCATTTTAATTGTTTTTGATGGTTGGAAATTGCAATTCGATTGCACTTTGATTAAAGTTATGCGTAGCCTCTGTGTATTGTTTTTTAATATCAATTGCCTGATTTAAGAAACTGATGTACGACCAGTAACTCATATCACCATTGGCATAACTTTTTTGGGCGGTACTAATGATCTGATCAGCATATTGCAATCCTTCTTTCTGATAATAGTCCATTGCTTTCTGCTGTTTCTCAAAGTTGTTTTGTAACTCCGATTTTTGCAGATTCAGCGTTAGCCTGTTCTTATCCAAAGCCAGTTGCGACTGGGAAATACTTACTGCCGAAGCTTTTGCTTTTGCAGTATTTACCCCTCCAAACAACGGAATTTGCAATCCCGCCGTAAAGCCCTGAAACAAAGATTCGGTATTGATTGTTTGTGCAAAATAACCCAATCCTACTTTTGGCGTTCGCATGGCTTTATGCGTATTGGCCTCTTTCTGGTACACCGAAATTTGCTGCTGGTAAAAATCTGTCATTAAAGTCTCCACTTTCGAGGTACCTTCTTCTTTCACAATTGCATATTGCAATGTGGTTTGATCGTCCGGAATGATACTCTCATCAGTTTGAATAAAAAACTGTAGCTGCTTTTGGTAAATCGCCAAATCATATCCTAATTGTGCCTTTTGAGTTTCAATCTCTTTAACTTTGGCTTTGGCACTAATAACTTCAATGTTCCCGCTTTCTCCTGTTTTAAAACGTAGTTCTGCATTCTTCAAAAACTTGGTATAAATCTCATTAAGTTCCGAGTTTAGTTTCTGAATCGAAACCCCATACAGGTATTGATAATAGGCAAGCGTTACTGCCTTTTCTACTTCATAAGAGGATAAGGCTTTTCGTTTTTCTGCCAGCTTCGCCAGTTCTTCCTGTAGTTGTCGATTGGCTTTTGTGATATTTCCCAACGGGAAAAACTGCTGAATCGAAATATTATGGTCGTAATCAGCACTATTAAACTGTCCGCCCTGGTACTGCACCTGAAGTGGATCGGCCTGAAATGCTGTCTTTTTTAAAATCGTTTGTTTCTCAATTTCCTTATCGGCTATTTTTAAGTCGATATTGTTTGATTTTGCTAATTCGATTGCTTTTTCCAAACTGATTTTTTGCTGTGCTGTTGTTAATGTCGTTGCAAACAAGAGTGCTAGTACCAGCTTGTTTAACCGCAAAGTACGCAATGCATCTTTCGCAAGGTGCGCAAAGGAGCTTGTGTTTATATGCTTTAGTATATTTTTCATTTTTATATTTTTAAATTTCTTTGGCTTAAGTTTTTTTTCACGCAGATTATTAAAGTTATTTTTTAAATTAAATCTGCTAAAATCTACAGACCCGAGCGATAGCGAACAGGCGAAGCAATCTGCGTAAAAAAAATCCTATTAGTCCTTTTGATAGGTGACCGAAAGCTTTAAGACTTTGCCTCTTTATTATTAAATTTCTTCTCTAACAACAAATACAGAATCGGTAAAACGATTAACGTCAGTAAAGTTGCTGAAACTAATCCTCCAATTACAACGGTTGCCAAAGGTTTTTGTACCTCTGCTCCACCACTTGTTGACAATGCCATTGGTAAAAATCCTAATGAAGCAACAGCTGCAGTCATTAAAACCGGTCGTAATCTGGTTTTGGTACCAATTAAAACTCTTTGCAGCGGATCGATAACTCCCTCTGTTTTAAGTTGATTGAAATACGAAATCAATACAATTCCGTTTAAAACTGCAATACCAAACAAGGCTATAAAACCAATACCTGCCGAAATACTAAATGGCATTCCGCGCATCCAAAGCGCGAAGACTCCTCCAATTGCCGATAACGGAATGGCTGTAAAAATCAATCCGGCCTGTTTGAAACTTTTAAAAGTAAAATAAAGCAGGACCAGTATTAATCCCAATGCGATTGGAAGCGCTACCGAAAGTCGTTTAGTGGCTTCTATTAAATTTTCGAACTGACCGCCATAGGTTACATAATATCCTGCCGGAAGTTTGTAATCCTTATCCAATTTTTGCTGAATTTCCTCCACCACACTTTTTATGTCTCGGCCACGAACGTTTAATCCGACGGTAATTCTACGTTTTCCGTTTTCACGAATTACCTGCACCGGGCCTTGTTCGTACTCTACTGTGGCAACTTGCGAAAGCGGCACCTGCTGTCCGTTAGGAAGTGGAATAAACAAATTGCTCACGTCTGTAATATCGGCGCGATTGTTTTCATTCATTCGCACGACTACATCAAACCTTTTGCTTTCGTCGTAAATCTTTCCAGCGCTTTCACCGGCAAAAGACGAACGTATAATCTGATTGATGTCTGAAATATTCAATCCGTACAAAGCAATTTTATTGTAATCGTATTTCACCGTAATTTGCGGTAAACCCGTTACTTTATCGGCTTTTAGGTCGCCAATTCCTTCAATACTCTTAATTTTTGAGATTAACTCTGTCGCTTTAGCATCCAGGATCTCCAGATCGTCTCCAAAAATCTTAATGGCGATATCACTACGGCTTCCTGTCATTAATTCGTTAAATCGCATCTGAATAGGCTGAGAGATCTCGATGTTAGCTCCCGGAATAACTTCCATCTCCGCCTTCATGGCATTCGCTAAATCTTCCCAGTTATCGTACTTTCCTTTCCATTCTTTCTTGTCCTTCAAAACTATGATCAAATCCCCACTTTCGATAGGCATCGGATCGGTTGGAATTTCCCCGCTTCCTATTTTGGTTACGATGGTTTTGATCTCCGGGAACTTGGCTTTTAAGATCTGCTCGTATTTAGTGGTTGTTTCCACCATCTGCGTCAACGAACTTCCGGTCATGATGGTCGCATTTATAGCCAAATCACCTTCTTCGATGGTAGGGATAAATTCCCCTCCCATTGAATTAAAAATGACTAATCCTAGTGCAAATAAACCCAGTGACACTCCTAAAACTGTCTTTTTAAACTGTAATGCTTTCTTTAAAAACGGTGTGTAAATCGATTCCAGCCAGGCCATCATTCTGTCGCTGAAATTTTCTTTGTGTTCTGTGCTCTTTGATAAAAATAAAGCACTCATCATAGGCACATAAGTCAAAGAAAGAATAAAGGCTCCGGCAACGGCAAACCCTACTGTCATTGCCATAGGCTTGAACATCTTACCTTCTGTTCCTACTAAAGCCAGAATAGGCAGGTACACGATCAGGATGATAATTTCTCCAAAAGCAGCACTGTTCCTGATTTTGGAAGCCGAATTGTAAACTTCAGCATCCATTTCGTTTTGCGATAGTTCTTTTTTACGTTTGAGTTTCTGCAAGTGATGCATCGTAGCTTCAACAATAATCACAGCTCCGTCCACGATGATTCCAAAATCGATCGCGCCAAGGCTCATCAAATTCCCGCTCACGCCAAAGGCATTCATTAAAATAATGGCAAAAAGCATGGCCAGTGGGATCACAGAAGCGACAATTAAGCCCGCACGGAGATTCCCCAGAAATAAGATCAGTACAAAAATAACGATCAGAGCTCCTTCCAATAAGTTTTTTGTAACTGTTCCAATAGCATTATCAACTAATTTTCCTCTGTCGATAAAAGCTTCGGCAACTACACCTTCCGGCAGACTTTTATTGATCTGAATCATTCTCTCGTGTATTCTGTTGACCACTGCGCTGGAATTTTCTCCTTTTAGCATCAAAACCATTCCGGAAACAATTTCACCTTTTCCATCTTTGGTTGAAGCTCCGTAACGCAAGGCAACACCTTCACGAACTTCGGCCACATCACGAACCAGAACGGGTGAACCATTTCGGTTTTTAACCACTACGTTTCCTAGGTCTTTCGTTCCCTTTGCCATACCAACACCACGGATGAAGTACGCAAACTGGTCTTTTTCGATATAAGCACCTCCCGTATTTTGATTGTTTTTTTCAAGTGCATCAAAAATTTCTGTAATTGTAACTCCAAGGCTATTTAGCGTATTTGGATTTACAGCAATTTCATATTGTTTCAGTTTTCCACCCCAGGTACTTACATCGGCTACGCCTTTGATACCCTGCAATTGCGGAATGATGATCCAATCCTGGATGGTACGCAGCTTTATAGCATCGTACTTATCTTCATAGCCCTTTTTGGCATATACGTCGTATTGGTAAATTTCTCCTAAACCGGTGCTGATAGGTGCCAGCTCGGGTGAACCTGCATAAGCAGGAATATTCTCCTCAGCTTGTTTGAGTCGCTGAAATATTTGCTCTCTGGCCCAGTAGATATCGACATCGTCCTCAAAAACTACGGTAACCACCGATAATCCGAAACGCGAAATACTACGGAGTTCTATGATATCCGGAACGGTCTTTACAGCCTGTTCTAATGGATATGTAATTAATTGCTCGACTTCCTGACTTGCCAAAGTTGGTGCTGTAGTAATAATCTGCACTTGATTATTGGTTACATCAGGCAGCGCGTCTAGGGGCAATTGTTTGAGTGAATAGCTTCCCCAAGCTATTAATACTAGGGTAAAAAGTAGTATAACGAATTTGTTCTTTATACTAAACTGTATGATTTTATCTAACATTTTAATGGTATAATGACGTGAGAAATGAGGCAAAGTATTGCCTATTTTACTGTTGCGGAATAATCGCAAACGCTCTTACCCGAATCCCGATTTTCCGGGGCGGGCATCATTATACTATTTGAGGGGGCTGCCAGATACTTCCATAGAAATTGGAAGCAAAAACAGAAATGTAATTAGGTAACGGACTTGAGATAATAGAATGTGTGACAGGGAAATCAAAACTTACAAAAGTCTGATAACTTAAAACCTGTGCACCACAACAATTGCACACACAAAAGGGCGAGCACAAATCATTGTCTTTATCGTGTGAGTGATTTGCTTCAGAAGAAAACTGAGCTGTTTTGTGAGCAGCACTGTTTATTTCCATATCTGCACAGGGCATATTGGAAAGTGCCAGTAAATAAATCGACAATATGATTGTTATCCATTTCACATTGCAAAAATAGTATTTATTTCGATTCCAAAATCTAAATAATTGAATTTGATGTTTCTAAAAAAGACAAATGAGTCAGAAAAAACAGCAAAAATCCCCTTTCCTTCAAAACATACTTTCTTAAAAAAATAGTATCGGCGATTACAAATTTTAATTAACCTTAACAATAATTAACATTTTTTTCAGGTTCGTTATTTCAAAACAAAAAACACCTATACACCTGTAAAACAAAGACATAAAACGCTTAATTCCCGTAAAAACACACTAGTTCTTAATTTATTTGATGCCATTTTATTCATTAACATTAATAAGTATGAAAATCAAGGAGAAATAAATTACTAGTATCAGTCTCTTTCTTATTTTTAAATATCTAAATTTTCTCACAAATAAACAGCAATAAAATTGCAGGAGGAAAAAATCAACTGTTAAAAGACAGTCCAAATGTATCCAACAGATCGTTATACCTAACAGTCAAACTATCTATTGGAAAAGGAAAAGCAGCACAAAAAAGAGCCGCAAAAGAAGCAGAACTGAATAAAATCATTCTTCCCGAAGATGAAGAACCAAAACCCAAAAAATAATCACCAGACTCCTTAATTTATGCTTTTTTTTGTTTTTAAAGCATACTGCACGAAAAATGAATACCACCAACCTTTACTAAACTAATTTTTAAAACATTAGATCACTTATTTTAACTCTTGCTTTATCCACAAAACAGAAATCACACAGCAAACCCAATTGATCTAAATTTGAACAAGTAACATGAACTTAAATAAAGTACAATCGCAAAAAATCCAAATTCAATTCTATTTAAAATCAGTTACAAAAAACACTCTAAAACAAAAACTTAATAAATTAATTTAAAGATAATTACACATTTCATATAAAGCAATAATTTAAAATAAAATTCAAACAAAAAAGATCACTTTACAAATAATTCAGCTGATGATATCAAAGCAAATTCTAACGTTAAAACCACAACAATTTCCCTCTAAAAAACTAAATAATTTGAAAGTGTATTTTTCATCTAAACACAACGATTAAATCAAAGATTAGCCTTTTACATGCTTTTTTTGACAAACACACTTTTTGAGAGACACTTTTCTCTGAAATTTAAAATTTAGCCCTGTTTTTCTATATTTTTCAAAAACAATATCGTCTTCTAAAACCTACAGAAGTTTTATTTTATATAACAATAGCTAAAACACTGGAAATAAAAACACAACAATAACAAACAAGACAATGTGTCAGGCTTAAAATCAGCCTTTTTGTTCAATATTTGCCGATATTTTTTCCCCGAAATGTAATTCACTCTGAAATGTTTTATTCGACATCGACATCTTTATATAATGCCATCAATATATAATCCCTCCGGGATATTTTATCTTGTATTAAACAACTACCAATATGTAATCTCTCCGAGATATTTTTGCTGTTAGCAAAATGCCGACGCATTTACTGACGAAACTTTAGTGGGATACTCCGCTAGATATAAGATATCGCTACCTCTCACACCCACCCACTTCCTTGCCCTGTAAAAGCTAAACAACTATATCCAAACCCAACATAAGCAATACCTTCAAGACGGGATCTCTCCAGGATATTTTTGCTGTAAGCAAAATACTGATGCATTTACTGACGAAACTTTAGCGGGATACTCCGCTAGGAGTAAGATATCGGTAACACTCGCACACATCCACTTCTTATGTAATGAATAAAATGCCGACGCACTCAGAAATGAAACCTCAACGTGATACTCCGCTAGGAGTAAGATATCGGTAACAAAAAAAAAACTCTTAAGAATTAATTTTCTTAAGAGTTTCTTTTACCATAAAAATCCAGAGATACAAAGCACAAAACCTTTGCAACTCTTTAACTTTGCTCCTTTGCCGCTATAAAGAAGCCATATCAATTACAAAACGATACTTAATATCCCCTTTTAGCAATCTTTCATAGGCATCATTTACTTCGTTCACACCAATCAGTTCAATATCAGCAGTAATATTATGTTCGGCGCAAAAATCAAGCATTTCCTGAGTTTCTTTTATTCCGCCAATTGCAGAACCCGCAAAACTTCTTCTTCCTAAAATAAGACTGAACGAAGTTACCGGAAGAGGCTCCATTGGCGCACCAACCAGAGTCAAAGTCCCATCAACTTTTAGCAAATTTAGATATGCATCGATATTATGCTCTGCCGATACACAATCCAGAATAAAATTCAGGCTTTTTGCATGTTGCGCCATTTGCTCCGGATCTGTAGACAACACTACTTCATCTGCACCCAGACGTTTTGCATCTTCAGTTTTAGACAATGAAGTTGTAAAAACCACTACATGTGCCCCCATAGCTTTCGCTAATTTGATTCCCATATGTCCCAAACCACCAATTCCTACAATCCCTACCTTCTGTCCAGGACCAACATTCCAGTGTTTTAATGGTGAATACGTTGTGATACCCGCACAAAGTAAGGGAGCAACTCCCGCAAGATCTAATTTATCAGAAATATGCAGTACATAATTTTCATCCACCACTATACTTTGAGAGTACCCGCCAAACGTTTGTCCCCCTAAATGACTATCCGGAGAATTAAAGGTCAAAGTGCTGCCTGCATCACAAAATTGCTCTAAATCACCTTTACAATGTTCACATTCTCTACAAGAGTCAACCATGCAACCTACTCCGGCCAAGTCGCCAACCTTGAAGTTTTTCACATGATCCCCTACTTTTGTCACTCTTCCCACAATCTCATGACCCGGAACTATTGGATAAATCGTACCATGCCATTCATTTCTGGCCGAATGCAGATCGGAATGACAAATTCCGCAGTATAAAATTTCTATTTCAACATCATGAGCCAATACCGCTCTTCTTTGAATATCTAATGTTTGCAACAGCGCGTCTGCCGCCGCCGTCCCAAAGGCTTTTATGTTTTTTACTTCCATTTTTTGTTGTTTTTTTTAGTTTTATTTGTTTTAAGTTTCAAGTTTCACATTATCAAAACACAAGTCTTCCCATTCAGAATTTTCTAATTAAATTATTTCCCATAACTGTAATACTCCTCATCGGTTACGCTATCGAGCCAGATTCCGGTTCCTTTGTCAATTTCAGTAATAATAGCAATGTGCGAAAACGAACTAAATGGTGTCGCCCCGTACCAATGTTCGATTCCCGGTAGGATAGTAACCACTTCGTCTTTATGAAGCAATCGAATAGCACTGCCTTTTTCCTGAAAATAACCGATTCCGTTTGTAGCAATAAATAGTTGCAGCGTTGGATTCACGTGCCAATTGCATCTTGATCCGGGTTCAAAAGAAACCTCTTTAATAACCGTATTATCAGGATGAATAGTACTGGTTTGTTTTTTATACGAAACATCACCAGTCATATAAGTATTAGGGATTTTACCCTCTTCAATAACAGAAGTATAAAGTGTTGACATAAAAATTGTGTTTTTGAGATTGATTTATTAGCTAACATGATCCGACAAAAGTCGCTCCCTTGAATTGCAGGACAACGCAACACTTGCACTTAAAATCACTTAAAGCTGTTGTACTGTTCATCAGTGACCGGTTCAAGCCAGTCTACAATGCCTTTTTCAATATTGGTACTAATTGCTATATGAGTAAATTCACCCTCCGGAGAAGCTCCATGCCAATGTTTTATTCCTGGCTGAATATTCACAACATCTCCCTCCTGTAGCAATTGAATTGATTTCCCTTCTTCCTGATAAAAGCCTTTACCTTGGGTGACGATCAAAATTTGTCCACCGGGATGCGTATGCCAATTATTGCGCGCTCCGGCTTCAAAAACCACGTTACCAACCGCAGTATTCAAAACCGGATCACTTGGAACCAGCATTCCGACCCACGCCTTTCCTGTAAAGTAATCCGCTGAAGCTAAATCTCCTTTAGGAAAAATGGTTTTAACAAATTGATTTTCTGAAGTATTCATAATTATTTGTTTTTTACCACCAGTTTAAACTAAATCATGAAAGCGGGAATGTGCTTTGTGAAGTATTATTTAGCTTATCGAAAACTGATTAATGATTAATACTAATTATTTCAATGCAAATTTACAGTGGTAAAGACACAGAGCGATAACAATAATCAAACAAAAAATTAAGAATATGAAACAATTTACACTCTAAGTGATTTTGGAATTGTTCCTGTAATTCTTTTAAAGTAGTTATTAAAATAACTTGGATATTCAAATCCCAGCGAATATCCGATATCCGAAATACTCCAGTCTGTATGCTGCAGCAAAGCTTTGGCCTCACCCACAATTCGCTCTGAAATATGAGCCGTTGTAGGCTTTCCCGTAACTTCTTTTACCGAACGATTCAAATGATTAACATGAACAGCAAGGCTTTGTGCGTAGTCCTGTGGTGTTTTTAGTACCAATGGCTCATTTTTGGTTTCTATGGGAAACTGTCTTTCCAATAACTCTAAAAACAACGAAGTAATTCTGGAAGAAGCATTTCTAGGTTTAAAGAAATTCTCAGAAGGCTGCATTTTCATCGATTCATGCAAAATCAAATTGATGTAATTGCGTATTAAATCATCTTTGAAGATATAATCTGTCTCTTGTTCTTCGATCATCTTCTGAAATAAAGAATCGATAAACAGCTTTTGATCAGCAGATAACGAAAAAATAGGCGTACCTCCAATTTTAAACAGAGGCGATTCATGAAGGCTTTCCGAACGGTCTTTTACCTTCAGAAAATCTTCGGTAAAAACACAGGCATACCCTTCATAAGAAGGCGAAATGATTTCCCAGGAGTATGGAATATGAGGATTTCCGAAAAACAATATCGTCCCGTCCGTCTCGATTCCCCTGTCTGCATAATGAATAAAACTCTTGCTGGTATTAATGCAAATCTTATAAAAATCCCTGCGATTGTAAGTCGGAATCTTGCTCACATCCCCATTTACTTCATATACTTTAAAACCTTTTAGCTTTAAATCACTAATACCAAGTTCTGAACCCTGTTCTTCTAGTTGCTCTTTCATGTTGCAAAGTTATGAAAATCAAACAAACATTATTGAAGTTGTTTTTTTGTTTCAAGTTTCAGGTTGAAACCAATTTTGTTGTAAAATTGCTAAAGTTCAATTTTGTTAGCTCGCTGCTTAAAAAAACTGCTGTTTCTTATTTCATAATCAAATCTCAACCATCACGCATTTATTTTTCATAAAAAAAGCTTGCTATTTTATACCAATCGGTATATATTTGTATTCTTATTTTCAATTCTCATGAGTAAAGCCGAAAAAACCAAACAATTTATTATAGAAAAAACTGCTCCCATTTTTAATATGAAAGGGTACAGCGGCACTTCTATGAGTGATATTACCGAAGCAACGGGACTTACAAAAGGAAGCATTTACGGTAACTTTGAAAACAAAGACGAAGTAGCCCTGGCGGCTTTTAAATTCAATGTAAAGAAACTTCAGGATACTTTTACACAGGAAATCGAAAAGCAAACTACTTTTAAAAACAAATTACTCGTTTATCCAAGACTCTACTCCGATTATTATGAGTTAAGAATCACTCAGGGTGGATGCCCTATCATCAATACTGCCACCGAAGCTGACGATACGCATCCGGTACTTCGAAAAAAGGTTGAAAGTATAATTCTGGCATGGAAAGAAAAACTGGTCTATTTCATCAAACAGGGTATTGCGGCCGGAGAATTTAAAGCTGAATCCATAGATCCGGAAAAAACCGCCCTAACCATCATTGCTATTATCGAGGGTGCCGTTATGATTTCTAAAATAACGGGCGACCTGTCGAATTTATCTACTATTATGCTTTCACTGAAAAAGATAATCGATGACTTAGAGTAAAGTCAATAAAAACAACAGTCCTTTTTTTTAATCAAAAATATACCGATCGGTATAAAATATTCTTTTCATGACATCTTTAAACCGAAAATTACTCATTCTGACCGTCATACTAGCTGCCATTATGGAACTAATCGACATATCGATTGTAAATGTTGCACTTTCTCACATGAGCGGAAATCTGGGCGCTACACTTGAAGACACATCCTGGGTGATTACAGCTTATGCCATTGCCAATGTGATTATAATACCCATTACGAGCTTTCTAAGCGCCAATCTCGGTCGACGTAATTATTATATTGGTTCTGTGATTTTGTTTACGTTCTGCTCTTTTATGTGCGGGCATTCGTCTAACATCTGGATGCTCGTCTTTTTCAGATTCTTTCAGGGAATTGGAGGCGGTGCCTTGTTATCCATCTCACAAGTTGTGGTTTTTGAGCTTTTCCCCAAAGACAAACAATCTGCAGCCGGAGCTATATTTGGAGTCGGAATCTTCATTGGCCCCACTATTGGCCCTACACTAGGTGGTTATATTACCGAAAATTACGATTGGCCCTGGATATTCCTCATCAATGTTCCGATTGGAATTCTCGTTATGATTTCCTGTTACTTTCTACTACAGGAACCTCCTGTAAAACCGGAAATTACTAAGGTCGACTGGACTGGTATTGCTTTACTGGCCATAGGAGTTGGTACTTTGCAAACGGTTCTCGAAAGAGGCGAAGTCGAAGATTGGTTTGAAACCCGCTATATTGTTGTGCTTACCTTTATTGCCGTTACAACCCTGCTCCTGTTTATCTATTGGGAGCTTACAGTCGAAAAACCCGTGGTAAACCTTCGGGTACTCAAAAGTAAATCTTTAAGTATTGCTGCAGTCCTAACTTTTGTAACCGGATTTGGTATGTTTATTTCCATCTACATTAGCCCGGTTGTTGCACAGCGTTTATTGAGTTTTTCACCTTATCAAACCGGATTGCTTTTGTTGCCCGGAGCGCTGTTTGCACTACTGGCCTTAAAAATGTGCGGAACCTTACTCCAAAAAGGCGTTTCACCGGTACTTATTATCGCAGCCGGATTTCTTTTGTTTATTTACTTTAACTGGAGAATGTCCGGAATCACTTTAAACACCAGCGCTGCGGAAGTGGCAACTTCTTTGATTTTTCGTGCATTAGGAATGGCTCTACTTACTGTTCCGCTTACCATGCTGGCTGTCTCTTCTTTAGAAGACAAAGATGTTGGTCAGGGAGCAGCTTTGAATAATATGATGCGGCAATTGGGCGGTTCTTTTGGCGTTTCGATTATCAATACTTATGTAGCTCATCGATTTGCAGCACACCGAAACGAACTAATTTCTACTGTTACCCCAGACAATACGATTGCAATGGATCGGATAAATGCTTACATCAAATATTTTCAAAGCAAAGGTTTTGCGTATAACGAAGCTAAATTTAAAGCACTCAGACTTATGGAAAATGTTGTTTTAAGACAGTCTTCTTTATTGAGCTATCGAGATGCTTTTTTCCTTGTTGGATTGTTCTTTGTGGTAACCCTGCCCTTGCTTTTGTTTGTAATGAATAAATCGAAAAAGAGAAAAACCGATCTTATGCTCTCCGATCACTAGGCAGAGCTTTCTTTCTGATAAACAAGCCGGTAAAATCATTCTATAAAATTTAGAATCATTCTATTGCCTCTCTTTTAACAAATCACTTTGTTTTGGTGTAATTTTATATTGAAATTAACCTTAACATAAAACACAGCTAATAGTTATGAGTGTTATTAAAGATGAAAATAAGCTTATTAGCACCATTAAGCGCGTTGATCAGAAAATCGACAAGCTTAATGATCAAAAGATTATTGCCTTTTTTGAAGCTCTTGGGTTAACTGAAAGAGCAGATGTGCCTAAAAATTTCCTGGAATGGGAAACAATTCTTATAGTTGTTCCTGACCGACATATTTCTCACGAATTAAAGTATTATAAATATTCTATCGCTAGGCTTTCATTTGTAACCAATCCAAATGCTACTGAAATTCATATTTTTGATTTCAATGAATGGAAAAAAATCACCCAAAACAAAACACAATTTCAAGTCAGAGAATTTTTAAAAAATAACTTTGGCGGGGTTCGAAATCACGCGGACAAATTGAATTAAGTAAATAAATTCATTTCAGCTTCAAGTCATCATCTAAGTAATAAAACCTTTGTCAATTCTATGTTTTGACAAAGGTTTCGTTTTCAGAACTGTATTACCAGTCTCTTTTTATTTCAAAAATCCTGAGAAACTTTTTCTCTAATTTCTTCCGCTTTCTTTCTTCTTTCCATCTGGAATAGAAAATGGTAAAAAGTAAAAACAAATTCACAATAGTAGAAGCTCTCCTAAGCCCTTTTGCAAATAGAACAAAAAACAAGTTAATTGCAATTATAGTAACTATAGGTGAATATTTCACCCAGAACAATTGAATTTTACTATTTGGCTCAATCGTATAATCTACTTTAAGTCTGTTATCAACATTTTTGTAGCTTCCTTTTACAACAAAACAGGTGGGAGATGTTGCCGAATTTATGGTCAAACGAAAACTTTTATCATCAAAAAGACCATAAAAAGGCTTTAATTCGCCAAATCTCGGAAATATTCTCAAGTGGCTGAATTTTATTTTCAAAGAACCAATTTCGGTATTGTTTTTTAATCTTGCTCTAAATTCAGCTATACTTAATTTTGATTCCATTCAATCCATTTTATATTCTTTCCGCATACACTCTTTCTTAAAACAATACCATTCTCAAAGTTTCTATTTTTACTGAGCAGTAAGTAAACTTTTCAGCATTTCATTCAACGCATTTCCGTGAATGTTTTTTGCCAGTATGATTCCGTTTTTATCTATCAGAAAGTTTAAAGGAACCGATTGAAGCATGTAATCGCTTGCAGCAGGTGAATTCCAGTATTTTAAGTCACTCACCTGTGTCCATGCCAATTTTTGCTTTGCAATAGCTCCTAACCAAAGCGCTTTTTTCGTATCCATTGAAACACTGTAAATAGAAAACTTACCGGAATAAGTGTTATAAAGTTTTATCAATTCAGGCTGCTCTTTTATGCAGGGACCGCACCACGATGCCCAAAAGTCAACTAAAACAAGCTCTCCTCTTAAGGAAGAAAGTGGGATATTATTTCCTTTTGGATCCGGCAGGTCAATTTCGGGAGCAATGTCGCCAATGTCGGTTCCTACCACCTGAGCTTTCGAACTCGTGACGGCACAGCATAGGAAGCCCAAAATAAGTAGTGTTTTTTTCATAATCATTATGGATAAATTTGGGGTTATTATCTTTAAAAAGTCTCTCAAAAACCAAAGAATCACAGAATATTTCCTTCTAAAAATTCTGCAACCTGAGCCAAGAAAGTAAAAACAAATATAAATACTTCTGCTACAAATTATCTCCCCTGCTCTTAAAATTATGCTAAATAACTTTCTTTAAATTGGTATATCGGGAAAAGTCGATATATTTGCCCTATGGAATCTATAGAAATCTTTAAAGCCTTGTCAAACAAGTCCAGATTACAAATGTTGGAATGGCTAAAAGAACCCGAAATTAACTTTCCGGATCAGCTCCAGCACTCAGGATTTGAACATGGAGTTTGTGTGGGCCAAATACAGGCCAAAGCCGGGCTTACGCAATCCACAGTATCCGAATACTTGTCTATTTTACAACGCGTCGGATTTATCGAGGCAAAACGCGTTGGACAATGGACTTATTATAAACGCAACGAAGGTGCCTTTGAAGCACTTAGTAAATTAATTCAATCTAATTTGTAAATTACTATGAGTACAAACAACCTGTTTTCGCCATTTAACTTAAAAACGTTAAATCTTAAAAACCGAATCGTAATGGCGCCTATGACGCGCTCATTTTCTCCAAACGGAGTTCCAACTGACGAAGTAGCTTCTTACTACCAAAAAAGAGCTGAAGGTGAAGTTGGGTTAATATTATCCGAAGGAACTGTTATTGACAGACCTTCGTCTTCAAACGACGCAAATGTTCCTCATTTTTATGGCGATGGAGCCTTAAACGGATGGAAAAAAGTAATCGAAGAAGTGCATACGGCCGGTGGTCAGATGGGACCGCAAATCTGGCATATGGGAATTATGGACAATCATCATTCAGGCTGGGTTCCACCAGTACCTTTTGAAGGTCCATCAGGCTTAAACCGACCTGGATTCAGCAACGGAAACACCATGTCGGAAAAAGACATCGAAGATACCATTATTGCTTTTGGAAAAGCAGCTGCCGACGCCAAAAGACTTGGTTTTGATACCATCGAAATTCATGGGGCACACGGTTATTTAATTGACCAGTTCTTCAGAACCGAAACCAATTTACGTACTGATCTTTACGGTGGAAAAACACTACCGGAACGCAGCCGCTTTGCTATTGAAGTTGTAAAAGAAATCAGAAGACAAGTCGGTAACGATTTTGCTGTGATCATGAGATTCTCTCAGTTTAAACCTTCTGATTACAATTATAAACTGGCTAAAAACCCACAGGAATTAGAGGCCTGGCTTAACCCTATAGTGGATGCCGGAGTAGATATTTTACACTGTTCTCAACGTCGTTTCTGGGAACCTGAATTTGAAGAGTCTGATTTAAATTTTGCAGGCTGGGCTAAAAAAGTTACCGGAGCACCAACTATTACAGTAGGTTCTGTTGGACTTTCAAGCGATTTCTTTGGCGCTTTTGCAGGAGAAAGTTCTGAACCAACTTCTTTAGAAGAATTAAACAGACGTTTCGACAGAGGCGATTTTGATTTGGTTGCAGTAGGAAGACCTCTTTTATCTGATCCTAACTGGGTTGCAAAAATCAAAGCAGGCCATACTGATCAATTAAAAGGTTTTAGCAAAGAAGCGTTAGGACAATTGGTTTTAGAATAAATTTAAAAGTTATTAATTAAAAAATTATATTTGCAGTCGAATGAAATCATTGAACAGCATATTACGCCTTCCTTTTTTCAGCACTTATTATTATGCAATAATACTTGCTCGGAGAGGCTATGCATATAATTCAACGTATTCGCGATTATAAATTAAAGAATAAATTATATATCAACCTTTAAGCCCGGGCATTTTTGTCCGGGCTTTTTTATTTAAAAAAAATGAAAACAATTCAAAAACTAAAAGAAAACACCGCAATCTTTCTTCCTGAAAATGGCTTAAAAGAAAAACTAAATCTTGCTGAAAAAGAAAACCGAAAATTAATTATCAAACTCGGTTTTGATCCAACCGCTCCTGATCTGCATTTGGGACATGCTGTTGTTTTAAAAAAACTAAAACAATTTCAGGACTTAGGACATCAAATTGTTATTGTAGTAGGAAGCTTTACTGCCCGAATTGGTGACCCTACTGGAAAAAACAAAAGCCGAAAACCATTAAGTATTGAAGAAGTAAAGCACAACGCCGAAACTTACATTTTGCAATTGGCGAAAATTATTGAAGTCGAAAAAGCAAAAATCGTTTTTAATTCAGAATGGCTGGACGAATTATCTTTCTCTGAAATAATTCAGATTATGTCGAATGTTACGGTTGCTCAACTGATGCATAGAAATGATTTCAACAAAAGATTTACAGAGAACACACCAATTGCAATGCATGAATTGGTTTACCCAATTTTACAAGGTTTTGACTCCGTAAAAATCAATGCTGACATCGAAATCGGAGGCACAGATCAGTTATTCAATTGTACTATGGGAAGACAATTACAGGAAAATTTTAAAATGCCCGGACAAATCGTAATGTGCATGCCATTGTTAAAAGGTCTTGATGGAAAAGAAAAAATGAGTAAATCATTGCACAATACAATTGGATTAACTGATAAACCAAACGAAATATTTGGCAAAACGATGTCGATTCCTGATGCTCTTATTTTAGAGTTCTTGGAATTAACAACCGATTTTTCACCAGAAGAAAAGCTAGAAATCAAGAAAAGAATGGAAATGATAATCCAATGAATATTAAAAAGTTGATTGCGAAAAACATTATCACGCAATACCATAATAAAAATAGCGCTGAACAAGCTGAAGAATTCTTCATTAATCAATTTCAAAATAAGAATTTTGAAGCGAAATCATTTGTCCCGGTTATAATATCTTCTTTAAAAACGGAGTCGAGTCAAATAACCTTAATTGATCTTTGCTCTTTAATTAAAAATGATATTACAAAATCCGCAAACAGAAGATTGATTGAAAGCGGTGCAGTTCAGATTAATCATGAAAAAATTCAAAACCCATTTGAAATAATTTCGTTGCAAAAAGAAACAAAAATCAAAATCGGAAAGAGAAATTTCTATGAATTATTATAAAAACCAAAAGGGATGAAAACAGTACTGTTTTCGTCCCTTTTGGTTAGGTTCAAAGCGACAAAGGTTCAAAGGTTTTACCTCTGTCCCTTTGAACCTTTGCAACTCTGAACCTCTTTTTAAGAAACTTTTCTTTTTTGAAACTTATTCTGAAGCCAGTTGCGAACAGGCTCGTCATAAAATTTCAGACACAGGTAAGCGATTACAATGCTCGAAATTAAAACACCAATTCCGACCACATAACCATCCTTTAACGGGATTTTATTTTCAAATACCCAAGCCATATAACAATAAATCAGCGGATAGTGTATAATGTAAATTGGATACGAAATGTCCCCTAAAGCTTTACAGATTTTAAGCGAAAGTGGATTTTTAATCTCCCCTCCTGCTCCTATAGCCACGATTAACGGAAACAGCAAAATGATACAAACTGACTCATACAAGCCATTCATCCACAAACTGTTTTCATCACCAAGCCTCGGGATGCTAAAAATAACTATAATCAAAACGCTGCAAACCCAAAAGGCACCTTTGATATGAATCAGTTTTCCCAAACGGGAAAGTAAAACTCCGGCAAAGAAAGGATACAACAAACGGGTAAATCCAACATATAATTCCTGCATCGTTAGAGACCAACCGCCAATAACATCCCCTTTAGGGCCGAAAACGGTATAATGAACGAGCATTCCGGCAAAAACCAACACTAAAAAGCCCTGCACTTTATTTGAAAATTTACGAAAGAATAACGCATATAGGATATTGGCAATATACTCAAAGAAAAGGGACCATGCCGGCCCGTTAAGCGGAAATGTTTCGCCCCAACCTCTAATTTCCATTGATGGCGGAAGCGGTATCAGTACAAAACCGGCCAGCATCACCAAAATTAATTTCCAGACTGGCATTGTGGCAATTTGAGGAAAAGCGACATTTGAGGCCTGAAGGTAATACAGCAGTGCTCCAATGACCATTCCCATAATAACCATGGGCTGTAAGCGGATTAAACGTCGTTTATAAAATTCCCATTGCGACATTTTCTCCCAGCGATCGTCGTATGCATAAGCTACTACAAATCCTGACAAAAGAAAAAAGAAATCGACAGCCAGGTAACCATGATTCATAAGCTGTTTAAATCGGCTTCCTTCATTAAAAGCTTCGAAGGCGTGAAAAATAACGACTAAAATTGCGGCTACCCCACGTAAGCCGTCTAAAATTTCATAATGTTTTTTGGGTTTAATTTCCATTGAACTTGAATTCATAAAATAGTTTTGGTTGTTAAAAGGTTAGATAATTTTTTGGTGGAAGCTAAAATAGCAATATTTCCCTAACAGGCTGGCGGATTGAAGCTTGTAATCCTAAAGAAAGTCTGGTTATTTGTTACAATAGTTACAGCAAATCCTAATAGGATAAGAAAAATCCTTTCTTCATTCATTTCCAGCTGAAATTTGGAATTTGAACTCTTAGAAAATTGGTTTTTAACGCTACTATTCCTGGTGCTTTTTAAGCCATTCCAGTCTGCGTTGGTCCGGTAAATGGGTTACTTTAAAATTTTCGAATTTGGCTTCAAAACCTTTTCCGTCAGGTGATGCAGCCATCAGTCCTACCATAACCGGAGTATTGTCCTGCAAAGGCGCATTTCTGGTCAAAATATAGTTTTTATCATCATATGAAAAGAAGACTTCAACGGCGTCCAGTCTTCTCACAACTTTTATCCATACAAATGGTGGTGCTTTCTCTAAAGTGGTCACGCTCCAGTCACTTTTATCGTGTGTGACAACAGTGCTGATATTAAATTTTCCATCTACAAATTCAACTCCGGTTTTGATGTAATTTTTTTCATCTATACGAAGCATGAGTCCCATTTGGTCAAAACGGGCGATGTAATTGCCGGTTAACTTTACTTTGGCTTCAAACTCTCCTCCGTAGGTAGCATAATAAAATGGTGCGTCGTCAACGGTAAAACCATAATGCGAAATGCGCCAATAATCACTATTTGCCGTGACATTCATAATCAAAGTATTGTTTTTAATTTCCCATTTTTCAGGTTCGTTAAACCATTGCATTTTGTTCAGGCTTTGTGCCGAAAGATTTTGCGCTAAAAACAAAGTGATGGCACCTAGTATAACTTTTTTCATAGTAGTATTTTAAGTAATAGATTTTTTATTTAACTTATTGGGTAAAACTCATTTTTAACACATAGTGACATAGATTCTCTATCCGGTAAAAAGGCGTTTCACTTCATTTAAATACACCTAGTTTTTCTATGTGAAAGAAATATGTTTCTATTTTTTCATTCTTCGTACAGCTAAAAACTATGTTTCTATGTGTTATTTTTTTAATAATTACACCCAACAGTATTCCTAAAAGTAAAGCTGCAAATTTTTACACTTGCAGCTTTACAACCAACCATTTTTAGAAACATGAAATTATTGAAGTGAAAAACTCACTTTAGATTTTATAGCCGTAGAAGATGCTCCGATGATGGCTTCAAAAGCTCCCGGTTCAGCCACCCAGTCGTGTTTTTTATCGTCAAAAAAGCTAAGTGCTGTTTTATCAATGGTAAAAGTCACTGTTTTCTCTTCTCCCGCCTGAAGCGAAATTTTCTCGAAGCCTTTTAATTCCTTAATCGGACGCGGTAATGAAGATTTTAAATCGCTGATGTAAAGCTGAACTACTTCTGAACCTTCCCTTGTTCCGGTGTTTTTAACTTTTACCGAAAAAGTGATCTGATCTCCGACTCCCATTTGTTTTTTATCGGCTGTTACTTTTCCATATTGAAAAGTAGTATAACTCAAACCATGACCAAAAGAGAATAATGGTTTTGCCTTTTGTTTGTCGGCCCAACGGTAGCCTACAAAAATGCTTTCTTTGTACGTTACGTCATCACCGCCCGGAAATTCACCTAATGCATGAGCTCCGTTATCTGATAATTTTACCGGAAAAGTAAACGATAACTTCCCTGAAGGATTGACATCTCCTACCAAAACAGCCGCTAAAGCATTTCCGGCTTCTGTACCTAAGAACCAACCTTGTACAATTCCAGGAACTTCTTTTACCCATGGCATTGCCACTGCATTTCCTGAAATATTTACAAAAATGATATTTTTATTTACTTTAATCAATTCTGCTATCAACTGATCCTGACCATAAGATAGACCTAAATCCAGACGGTCGTAACCTTCAGCATCTTGTTTGTCACTTTTATTTGTACCTCCTATAAAAAGAACTACATCGGCAGTTGCAGCTACTTTTAAAGCCTCAGCGGTTAACTCGGCAGGAGAGCGTTTGTCTTCAAGACTTACTTTTGCTATTACTCCATTATAGTTACTTGTTGGATCACCAACATATCCGCGAGCATAAACGATATCTGCCTGATTCCCAATTCTTTTCTTCAATCCTTCAAGAGGAGTGATTTCGTATCTCGCTTTTAATGAAGAACTTCCTCCTCCAACGGTCATCATTTTGATCGCATTTTCTCCAATTACTGCAATTTTCTTTGTTTTAGAAAGATTGATTGGTAAAATGTTATTGTTGTTTTGAAGCAACACTATTCCTTCTTCGGCAATTTTTAAACCTGCTTTGGCGTGTTCTTCTGTTCCAAAAGAACCAAAAGGTCTGTTTTTATCCATTGTGGTTAAAAATGACAAACGTAAAATACGGCGTACCTTTTCGTCTAATTCTTTTGTCCCTACTTCGCCTTTTGCAATCATAGTTGAATAGGGTTTTGCCAAGAAGTAATTGTCATAGGCATTGCTGGTTCCCCACGAAAGTCCGTTTGTCCAGGAACCAAATTCCATATCCAAACCATTGTAAATCGCCTGTTTGGTATCATGAACTCCTCCCCAATCAGACACTACAACTCCTTTGAATCCCCATTCTTTGCGAAGGATATCGTTTAGTAAAAATTCGTTATGGCAGCAGTGTTGTCCTTTATATTTATTGTAAGAACCCATTATTGCCCAGGCATCTCCTTCCTGAACTGCAGCTTTAAAAGCCGGTAAATAAATTTCGTATAAAGCGCGATCGTCAACAATTACGTTAACCGAATTACGTCCTGTTTCCTGATTATTTAAGGCAAAATGTTTGACGCAGGCTGCCACTCCGTTTGCTTGTACTCCTTTAATGTAAGGAACAACCATTTTTGAAGTTAGGAAAGGATCCTCTCCCATGTATTCGAAGTTTCGGCCGTTTAATGGTGATCTGTAGATGTTAACTCCTGGCCCTAATAGTACATTTTTGTTACGGTAACGTGCTTCTTCTCCTATTGATTTCCCGTACAACGAAGATAACTCTTTGTTCCATGTGGCAGAAAGTGCGGTTAGAGCCGGAAAAGCAATACAGGAATCATTGGTCCATCCTGCCTGATCCCACTCGTCCCATAAAACCTCGGTACGAATTCCGTGTGGTCCGTCAGTCATCCAATTTTCTGGAATTCCCAAACGAGGTACACCCGGTGAACTGAATTTTGACTGCGCATGTATCATGGCAATTTTTTCATCAATTGTCATTCTCGCAAGCGCATCCTCTACACGCTCATTAATCGATTTTTTATCATCTAAATAAACCGGAATTTTATGCTGTGCACTTGCACCGACAGCACCCAACAATAGTAAAACAACAATTGTTTTAACGTTTTTAAACATAACTATAAATTTATTAAAGCATTTAATTTACAATCTAAAGAAAGTAGAAGTAGTATCTCTCTTTTTAAGAATACTGTAAAGCTAAAACGTTATAGTTCGTGTTGGATTTTTAAATGAAAAAAAGTAGTGAAATAAAAAACTAAACACCTACAAAACAAATAGTTAACAAAAACAAAAAGCAAAAAAAAGTAGTAGCTTTAAATGTATTTTTTAAAGTTTCAATGATATTAAGCCAATTTTCATGACCATTTCTTCAAAATCGTTTCGGGAAACTGCGGCTTTATTTCGTGCTCTGGTTCGGTAATTGTAAATCGTGCTCAAAGAGTAACGCAAAAATGCTGCAATTTTTACACTGTCGGTAATCCCCAAGCGAATCAAAGCAAAAATTCGAAGTTCTGTATTCATGAGTTCACCTTGCTTTAAAACGATCTGTTCTTCCTGAATTAAAAGCGCGTTAAAATCTTTTACGAAAGTGGGATACAAATTCAGAAAGATCATATCGAAGTTCTTGTATAGTTCTTCCAGTTCGTTATCGACCAGGGTGGTTGATTTTAATATTTTATAGATTTCGTCGAATTGCTTGGCTGTTGCTTTTTTATTTAAAGTAATTCGGTAATTTTCTAGTTTATTGATGTACGTTGAACAAAGACTGAAAAAATGTGCAATATATTCCTCTTTAACATGGTTGGATTCCGATAATTGAGCATTTCGTTCCTGCAACTGATTGTTGGTTTCCGTAATATCTTTATTTAATTCCGCTAATTTTTGACTTGTAATATAAAGTTCACCCCTGATTCGCGATACTTTTTTCATTTGTTTGTAGACATAAATGACCGCAACAATCAAAAATACTGACAACAGGCTGATGCATAAAAGATACAATTGAAGTTCTGTTTTTCTTTTGGCCTCTTTCTCCAAGTAAACGGTATTGATAATCGAATAGAGTTCGGACATTAACAGTGTGCGAAACTGAACGTTGCAATACAAAGTGTCTTCAATAGCCGATTGGGTTAATTTGTAAGCCATATCAACGTCGTCGGCTTCATAAAAAATTAAAGCCAGTTCCTGAAGTGAAGCATTGTCCTTGTTTGCGGTTTTTAAATCGGCAGTGGCCGAAAGGGCGTAGTATTTTTTTCGGAGCTCCAGCCGCTGCGTTTTTTTATAGATCGTTGCCAAAAGATAAGTCATCATAGCATATTGCGGATGGTCTTCCTTTGCATTTTTAAGCAAATCCAACAGCTGTTTTTCAGCTACAGCAAACTTTCTCTCCGACATATTCTGCTGAATTCTGGTAATCTGATAGTTTAATGTAGAAGGATCCAAAACGGTAAGCAGCGAATCACGGTATTTTATAATTTGCTCAATGTATTTTATATCATAGCTATTGGCAGCATAATGTTCCAAAAACTCGCGATACGCAATATAATAGTTAGGAATCAGTTTTTTTGGCAATTCCTTTTTAGGAATGCTTTTCAAAATGGCTTCAGATTCGCGATATTTTCCCGATGAAGAATACAGGGTTACCAATTGCAGATTGGCCAGATTTAGTAAATCGGCATTTTGAAGTTCTTTGGCAATCTTTATGTTCTTTTTGACATATAAAATAGCCGAATCGGAATTGAATTTTAAGTATTGACTGTACAAACTTTTGTTGTAATTATACTCCTGCTCTTTCGTTAAATCATCGGATTTGATTTTTTTGAAATTTTGAATGCGTTCTTCTCTGAGACGAACATAATATCCTTTGTTTTTTAAAGCTTCATTCAGCTTTTCGATAATACCATCTGTACTGTCCGATGAATAAACGGGACTTCCTAAAAGAACGAACAGAAAAAACAATAGATAATTTTTCAAACCGATTTGGAATATAATGAGACTTGCAAATATAAGAAAGTGTAAATAGAAAAATGAATTATTTAGAAGTCCTAAACTTTAGCTTTTATGTTAAAAAAGAGGGGGGCAAAAAAAACACCCGCACCCATTCTCGATTGGATTTTCGTAAATTTGTTTGCACTTCATTTTTTCTAACTTAAATAATACACCAATGCCACACTTTGTTATTGATTGCTCAGAAAATGTAATTCGACTAAAATCTGCAGACGATATTATGCAAGAGGTTTACCATACAGCCTTAGCTACTAATCTTTTTGTTCCTACTGATATTAAGGTTCGTATCAATCCCTTCACCTATTACAACAATGGAAATTCTTCAGACGATTTTATCCACGTCTTCGGCTACATTCTGGAAGGCCGAAATACCGATCAAAAAGCAGCCTTGTCAAAAGGAATTGTCACTAAACTAAACGAAATACTTCCTGAAATTCCTATTATCTCCATCAATATTATGGATTTTGAAAAAGCCAGTTATGTCAATAAAGCTATGGTTTAAAAAACAATTTCAGGTACTTTATGATATAACCAAACTAATAACAAACACTTTTTTGTTGTTGCAAAAACAAATACCTAATCATCAACAAAACAACCATTTAACACTTTTAAAAACTATAATTTTAAAAAAAGGCAGCCACAAATTCACGAATTTTTTCTAATCTGTTTCCTCTAAAAATTCGTGAATTTGTGGCTATTTATTGTACACTTTTTACATTTTACATCTCCACATTCAACATCTCACCCTAAAAAACACAACTAAACTGCAATTGGTGCTGCCAGACAACCCTCCGGAATATCAAAAGCATTAACCAAAGCCACTGCATCTGGTCGGATATCCCAACAAAGCTGATTGACTATTTTACGGATTGCTTTGGTTTTAACGGCTTCCATGTACCCGTCTTCAAGATACCAGGCTCTGTTTTTTTCTAATTGTGCCAGTGCGTACAACTGATTGAGTTTGATTAATATTTCTTTTGTCTTAGTATCTTCTATGGATTGAATTGCCAATTGGAATTGTTCCAGTACTACTCGCTCTAAATAAGCCTGAGCAACATCGATCATTTGGTGTTGTACTACATTAAAAGCATCATAAGGTTCTAAACCTCCGTCAACAAGCTTTTTGATACGACGTGCCGCTGAGGCCAGAATTGTTTTTTCTCTGTGAATAAAGGCCTGCAAATGAAAGTCTGCGTCCAACAAATGTTCCTCATCCGTTTTTCTGGTGGCAATTGGGTTTTTCTCTGTAAGAGCCGTTTTGGCGTTCTCATACACGTAATTGATTATGCCCAACGACCCCATTTCTCCAAAAGCTTTTCTGAATTCAGAAAGTCGGTTTTTAGCTACCAGTTGCATTAGAACGGTATTATCCCCTTCAAAAGTGGTATAAATTTCAGTGTCATTTTTCAAAGCATCAATTCGGTTCTCAGACAAATATCCTTTTCCACCACAAGCTTCACGGCATTCCTGCAGTATATCTCTTGTACTCCAGGTCGAATATGATTTCATACCTGCTGCCAGCGCTTCGATTTCCTGCATTTCGGCCTCAGTTCTGTTTAGAAAACGATTGGTAAGATACTGCAAGGCAAAATGTACAGCATATGTTTTTGCCAAGTGCGGAATCAATCGACGCTGGTGCATTCTATAATTCAAAATCGGAACTTCCGATCCGCCTTCGGGACCAAACTGTCGACGCTGATCGCTGTATCTAATGGCAATTGTCAGTCCGGATTTGGCCGCAGCCAAAGCAGAACGAGGAATCCCAATTCGACCACCCACCAAAGTCCCCAGCATGGTAAAAAATCGTCTGTTGTCACTTGGAATCGGACTTTCAAATTCCCCTTTATCATTGACGGAAGCAAAACGATCCAGCATATTTTCTTTTGGAATCACTACCTCATCAAAGCTAATAGTTCCGTTATCTACCCCGTTTAAGCCCATTTTATGTCCGCAATCTCCTATCGTAACTCCTTTTAAAGTCATTCCGGCGGTATCTCTTAATGGAACGATAAATGCATTTACACCATAATCGTGATCATCGATAATTAATTTTGCGAACACGGTCGCCATCTGACCGTGGACGGCGGCATTACCGATATACTCTTTTTGAGCATTTTTGTTTGGGGTGTGAATGGTAAAAGTCTGATCATTATGATTGTAAGTTGCTGTTGTTTCTAACCCTTTTACGTTAGAACCGTGATGTGTTTCGGTCATGGCAAAACACCCCGGTATTTTTAGCGTTCCAATATCTTTTAAGTATTTAGCATAATGTTTTTCGGTACCTAATGACTGAACACTCATGCCCCAAAGCCCAAACTGAACGCCAAATTTGATAACTAAACTCAAATCATGGTAACTTAGGGTTTCCATAATCGCAAAATAATCGGCTATGTTTTCTCCACCGCCATATTGCTTGGGGTATGCCATATTACCCAGATTCTCTCCTGCCAGTATCTTGCACCAGTTGTACACCGTCTGACGATAAATGTGAATATCTGTCGAAGTTTCGTAAGCGAATTCAGGTCTTGAAATGAGCGATTTTACCCGATTGATGATAGCAGCTTCCTTACCATTTAGAAGCGCTGTAATTTTTTGAACATCAAACTCGCTGTTGGTCTGAGAGTTTGCAGTAAAAGAACCTGCTTTTGTCTTAAAGTTTTGAAGTGCTTCTTCGCCTAAAATTCCAAGGTCATTTTCTAATTGGACAAAACTTGTTTTTAAGCTGGAAATATCCAAGTCCTTTTCGGAAAGAGCAACAGCAATATCAAAAATCGATCTTATATCTTCTTTGTTCTGAATGCCTTTCTCGATATCTAATTTCCATTGTGTGAGTTCATTTCGCGAAGGCGGATTTGAAATATCAACTCTTGAAAGTAATTCTTGCTTCTCTTCCGGCGAAAGCCATATAAGGTTATCGATAAATTTCTGAATGGTGACAAACTCTTTTTGAGTCAGTAAATCATCAGACCATACTAAATAAAACAACGGGATAAAGGCTTGCAGTTTGGTATTTTTCATAAAAATATAGGGTTTTAGGTGCCGTTAAGTGCATTTTTTACCACAAATTACACCACAGTAAATCTCTTTTTCTATCAGTTTCGATTCCTACAATCAGTACAAAATGTGTAATCTCTTTTTCACACAGTATTTTGCATAAAAAAGCAGAAATGAAAATACTCATTCCTATTTACATATCTTGTTAAGATTGTGGTAATTTTAACTTTGTTTTGGAAAATTGCAATACAGAATAAGAGAATTGTTTTTCTTTGGAATTAGGCTTTTGCCCTTTCAGGGCAATACTTCCCTATAACTTAGATCATAGTGCGTTGCACTATGCTTGTGCTATTGGGCCTTCAGCCCTCTTTTACTCATTTCGGACACTGATACACAAATGTGAATCATCACAAAGGAGCAAGTTTTCGAAAATCGCCGCTCTGAAAGAGCTTTAGCCATAGCATAGTGCGAAGCACTATGAATGATAGAAATGATCGTTTACGCCCTGAAAGGGCAAAAGCAAACAAAAAAGAGTGCATATTCTAAAAAAAAACAGGAATGAATATTCTTCATTCCTGTTTACACATCCAGTTAAGGTTCGGATACTTTAGATTTTAAACCAATAAAAAACATAAAGTACCTGATGTTATTTCAGAACCTTTGGATATTGCAGTATCTTTTGCCTAATAGCAAAGAGATGATGTGAATTAAAAACCAATACAGCAAGAAAAACAATACTATAAGCTACGATTTGTATACTTCCGATTGGCTCATGATAGACGAAAATAGCCAACAAAAATGCAATCATAGGATTGATATTTAAAAGCATTCCCACGGTTGATGAATTGATTCCCGAAAGTGCATATAAATTTAAGAACAAAGGAAAAATGGTAAACAAAATTGCAATGGTTTCGATACAGAAATAAAACTTAAATTCCGTTGGAACCGGTCCGCTGTAAGCAGGGTAAAATGGCAGTAAAAATAATGCAGCCAACGTAATATGGAAGGTGAGTACAATAAACTTATCAAACCCCTTATTGATACGCTGACTTACTAAATAGGAAGCATAAGTAGAACCGATCACGATACTAAAAACCATGTCCATAATATTGGCGTAAGATAAAAGCAAACAACCCGAAACGCTTAACCCCACAGCCATCCATTGTGTTTTACTTAATTTTTCATTCAGAATAAAATAAGCCAGTAAGGTGGTTAAAATCGGGCAAACCAAATAGGCCAATGAGGTCGCTTTTACGCTAACATGGTTCATTACGTAAATGAATGTAAACCAGTTTGCCATTAAAAAAACACTTCCTCCAATATTCAGCAAAAGTGATCTGCGTCTCTCCAAAGCAGGTAATGATTTGAAGGTATTGATTGTTTCTTTGATTCTTTTTCTTTTAAAAGTAAGGGCAATCAGCAACATCAGAATGCTACAGCTAAAAACACGATAGAATAAAATATCTAAAGAAGGATACTCGTGAATGGGTTTTAATGCCAAGCTAAAAAATCCCCAGATGACGAAACAAGTAATGGCCGCTAGATAATATTTTGTTGTTTTCACAAGTTATTCTTTTTAGGTTCGTTATTGAATAAAGCAAATTTCTAAAAAATAAAACAGCAATACAGATACAGTTTTTGTAAATTGCACCATAACAGTTTTTTTTTTATGAAAAATTCAAATTACTTGTATCTGCAGTTTGCAGACCGAATTGAAAAGCAAATAAAATCGGGCGTTTTAAGTGTTGGTGATAAATTGCCATCGATACGCGAAGTCTGTGCCGAAACGGGTTACAGCATGAGCACCGTAAGCAAAGCTTATTATGAAGTTGAAAGCCGGTCTCTTATTGAATCTAGGCCACAATCCGGTTATTATGTGAGTAATACTTCAGCCAGAACCATTCCGGAACCTTCTCCCAGCAGCCCTATTTTAAAATGTGTAAATATTGACAGAGAGGATTTGATCGATCAGGTGTATCGTAATATGACTGATCCTAGTATTACCATGCTTTCTTTAGGTTTTCCTTCAAACGAACTGCTTCCTATTGCTAAATTAAACAAAGGAATGCTTCAGGCCATGCGACAGCTCCCTAACAGTGGTACAAGTTATGAGCAGGTACAGGGCAATCTTAATTTGAGAAAAGAAATTGCACGCTGGTCTTTTACCTGGGGTGGTTCTTTAACGGAAAGGGATATCATTACTATGCCGGGCTGTACGAGTGCCATCTCACATTGTTTAATGACGCTGACCAAACCAGGCGACACCATTATTACAGAAAGTCCTGCTTATTTTGGCATCCTGCAGCTTGCAAAATCTTTGGGATTGTATATTATGGAGCTGCCGACCAATATGACCACGGGAATAGAATTGGAAGCTTTAAAAAAAGCACTTTCTTCTAAAAAAGTAAAACTCTGTTTGCTGATGAGCAATTTTAGCAATCCTTCCGGAAGCATGATGCCCACCGAGCATAAAAAGGAAGTAGTTCGATTAATGGAGTTTTATAACATTCCGCTGATTGAGGACGATATACACGGCGATTTGTACTTTGGTTCCAGTCGTCCAACAAACTGCAAAACCTATGACGAAAGCGGAATTGTGCTGTGCTGCAGTTCGGTTTCAAAAACGCTTGCACCGGGATATCGTGTGGGCTGGGTTTCACCGGGTAAATTCAAAAAAGAAATTCTGCGCAATAAAATCTATCATACCCTCTCCACTCCTACCATTACACATCAAGTGGTTGGTGACTTTTTAAAAAATGGCAGATACGAAAATCATCTTCGAAAAATACGTCAGATACTGAATCATAATTGTAGCAATTATATCAATACGGTTTTAGAGTCTTTCCCAAAAGGAACAAAAGTAAGTCAGCCACAAGGAGGTTTTTTTCTTTGGATTGAGCTCGATAAAAATGTCGATACGGCTGCATTTTATCATTTGGCCATGCAGCACAAGATTAGTTTTGCACCGGGACGAATTTTTACTTTTCAGAATCAATTTTCAAATTGCATGCGATTGAGCTTTGGTCTGCCGTGGAGCAATGAACTAAGAACCTCCATTCAAACCTTAGGCAAATTGATTGATCAGTAGAACTAAAATATTAAAGCGTCTCACTTTTGAGATTTTACAGTCGCAGTTTACAGTCACATTTCACATTTCACACTCATTTTTTTCTTACACCCAACAGGTTAAAATACATAAAAAAACTGGACAGCCGCATTAACAAAGCGTTGTCCAGTTAACAAATTGAGAAACCAAAATCAATTTTTATTATAAAACAAAATAAGCGTTGTTTTCCGCTTTCTTTAAATCGGGTTTAAGATCAAACTCTTTGATAATATCAAATTCGCTTTGATACTCGTTTAACATTTGCATCAGATTCTTTTCAATTGTATTCGATATTGCCGTAACAGGAGTATCTGTTGGTCTATTTTCGAACGGATCCTGTAAATGGATTGCCATTTTTTCAATCAAAAAGAACGTTCCTCCGATAATAGTAATTAACGGAACAGCAAACCAGCTTAACAAACTGATCAGTCCAAATGGTAACAGCAGTATAAACAAACACAAAGTCATTCTGATGTACATGCTGTAAGTGGTTGGAAAAATAGTATTCTTAATACGTTCGCATTTCCCCATCGCATCACATAATCTTGACAAGGTATTGTCAATTTCTACTTGTTGGTAAGCGTTTAATCGTTTTTCCTTTTTAGCAATTCTAAGATCTCTACCGTGAAGCAATAATATGGCATTTGGAATATTCTGATGATTTTTCACAAAATTCAGTTCCTCTTCACTGATCAAATCTTTAATTGGCTTTATGGCATCTTTATTACGCAGCGCCTGCCCTAAGCTGTAACACCAAGCTATTTGTCTTTTGGTAAAGTTTTCTTTGAATTCATTTGCTTCAACCGAAAACCCCGGATCTTTATAAAAAGTTAGCATTTGTCGCACCAAAGTTCTGGACTCATTTACGATTGATCCCCAAATGATACGAGCTTCCCACCATCTGTCGTAGGCCTGATTTGATTTAAAAGCCAGTAATAAGGATATAATGGTACCTACCATTGTTGGAATTGCGATTGGTATTTCGATAGCAACGTTGATGAAATAATGGTGAAAAATTTCAAATAAAATGGTGTAAGTCATTACAAGGCCCAATTCCACTTTAATTTTCCCGAGAACGTACCTCATTGGAATTCTTTTCTTTAATAACATATTTTTCAGTTTAAATTAAACTTCTATTTTTTTTGGGAAGAAACCCGGTTTTATACCAATTCTTCGTACAGCGACAGTACCGGAAGTCCCAGTTTATCGTTTATATTTTCTTTTTTATTCTTTTTGAATTGAATTTTCTCTCCTTTGCGGGTTTCTACCAGTAAATCGATATCGTATTTCGAAATCGCTTCTGATAAATAGGGAGCAAAATTCTCGTAGTCGTCTTCAAATTTGGAAGTCTGGCTTACAATCTCAAACGAAAAATTATTGTTCAAAAATTGCTGAACATCTTTAACATGCATATTGGCACGTCCGTTTTCGATATAAAGTGCTTTATTAAAATCTTCTTTGTACTGCTCTGAACCTAAATGTAAAATAGGACATTTTTGGTTTCCGGCTAATTGTACAAGGTATTGATGAATTCGTTTGGTTTCTTGTTTATAAGAATTAGTAAGGACTACCAGTTTTATAGCAAAAACATCAATAATGCGCTTAAAAATTGGAGAAGAAAGTCCGTATTGATTGTGTACTTTTATTTTGCAATTGGGTGCGTGCTCGATAATATATCGGCACGTTTCTAAAACTTCTTCCTGACTTGCTGTAAGTCCGGTACGCATTTCACGTAAAAAATTAGAGGACGAATAGGCGTCAGGAGTTTCTGAAACCAACATCAGAATAATTTCACAGTCTGAATCTTTTGCCTGACCAATAGCTGATTTTACAGCACAAATTGTATCGTCTTTTAAAGTCGTAGGTATAAGGAAATTTTTCATAAGTATACTCTTTTAGTTTATACATACAAAATAACTCCCGGCAAATTAGAAGGGTCTTAATCTGGAATTAGAATTTTCTAAGATTCAACATTAGAACCTTTAATGTTAATTTTCTTCGTGTTAGTCTTATTGAAGATGATAGTTACAATAGTACCTTTATTTTGCTCCGATTGCACCTGAATCTCACCGTCATGCATGCGAATGATTTTTGAAGCCAATGGAAGCCCCAAACCATAGCCAATGTATTTGGTTGCAATTTTACCTCTAAAGAAAGGCTCATACAAATGCGGAATGTCTTCAGGAGGAATACCAATCCCTATATCGTTGATCGCTACTTTAATCCAGTCCTGATTTGCAGAAAGCGTTACAAAAACCTCATTGTTATCAGAATACTTTACACCATTGGTAATAATGTTGTTAATAGCAAGCTCTAAAAGCGGTTTATTACAAGGAATTAAAAGCAAATTAGAATCTTTAGGGGCAAAGTTCAGCTTGATGCTGACGCGGTTGTCCGGATAAATTTTATCCAGATCCGACTTTACATCCATGAGAACTTCGTCGATTCTGGCAATATCCAAAACCTGCTTTTTACCGTCGTAACCTGTCTGGGTAAGCTTTAACAAACTTTCGGTCAGATTTCCTAATCGCGAAGCCTGACTGTAAATGTTCTCTAAAGACTGAATGTATTCCGGAACTTCTCTTTCTTTAAAAAGCATAATTTCCGACTCCGCAATAATTGTTGTAATAGGTGTTTTTAACTCGTGCGACGCATTATTGATAAAATTGGCCTGTATTTCGAATGACGTTTCCAAACGGTCCAACATATCATTGAAGGTTTCCGTAAGATCCGAGATCTCATCTGAGTTTTTGACTTCCGGCAAGCGGTTATGGAGATTGGATGCACTAATTCTGTTGACTTCTTTGGTAATTCTCGCCACCGGATTAATAACTCTTTTTGCTAAAAAACGACCTAAAAAGAAAGCCAGGAATATAAATCCTATACCTCCGAACAGCATGATTTTTATGATATAAATTGTCGTTGTAGGGCCTTTTCGGTCACGGGCACCAACAATTACGATGTATTTTTGATTGTTCTCTGTAAAAACCTGTCCTAAATAATACTTGTTGTCTACCTCAAAATAGTCCCTTCCGGTATTTAAAATATTAGTGTAAAATTCATTCGGTAAATTCAGCTTGGTATTGTAATCAAAACTATTGGCGCTGTTTATTTTAAGAACAAATTCTTCTTCTTCAATCAGCTCCTCCAATCCATTTTTTTTAAGATTACTGTAGTACTTTATCTTCTCAGGATCATTCTGAAAATGAATAGATGCTACAATCTTAGCTCTGTCTTCCAATCTTTTTAAGAAATGGTAACGATTATTTTCTCTGAATAGAACAAAAACAACAATACATAGAAGTAATGTACTAAAGCTTGACAGGGCTACGTAAGTGTATGTTATTTTTTTTCTTATATCCATTTTATGGCTGTATAACGTACCCCAAACCTTTCATGGTGTGGATAAGTTTGGTTTCAAAAGGTTTATCGATTTTTTTTCTTAAATAAGTAATGTAAACATCGACAACATTGGTATTCATATCAAAATTAATATCCCAGACATTATCTAAAATCTGGTCCCGCGAAACGATGCGTCCGCTGTTCTTAGCCAGATAATACAACAATTTAAATTCCTTTGCTGTTAGAATGATCGATTCTCCTTCTCTTTTCACGGTCTTAGCACGGCCATTTATTTCTAAATCGCCAATTGTTATGGTGTCTACCTTTTCGGTGTCCTGATGAGCTCTACGGTGCAGCGCATTTACTCTGGCATCAAGTTCTCCAAATTTAAATGGTTTTACCAAATAATCGTCAGCACCAGCATTAAGCCCGGTAACAATATTCTCCGAAGTTCCAAGAGCGGTTAATAACAATACCGGAACAAAATTTTTACTTGCGCGAAGTCTTCTGCAAATCTCAATTCCGTTAATATCGGGAAGCATTACGTCTAAAACAACAACATCAAAATTGTAATTATGGATCATTTCCAGAGCAGTTCTCCCATCTAGAGCCACACTTACTTCATTATTGTTTTCAGCAAATCCTTTTCTTAAAATGGACAAAAGATTTGGTTCGTCTTCTACTATAAGTAATTTCATCTTAGTTCAGGTATGAACAGCAAAAATAGGGATTGACTTTAAAAATATAAATCACAATAGTTATAAATTATGATTTAATTATGAACAATAGGTTATATTTTCCTCAAAAAAAAGCAACTTCGAAGAATTGCTTTTCTATAGAAATGCTTTTTAAAGGTTGCTGTGCCGGTTCTTAAAATTAAGGTTAAATATTGCTCTCAATCTAATTTACAGAGAATAACAAAGCTAATATTTACTCCATAAAAAAAGCCGACATTAAAACAATGTCGGCTTTGTATAAACGAAGAGTAATTCTCTTATTTCGTAATGAATTTTGGGTTTATTAAATTATCCAAGGAATAAATTTCGTCCCATTTTTCCTGTGTGATTAATTTTCTTTCAATCACCGCAATCTGATGTACACTTTTATTCAATTTCAAAGCTTCACCTGCAATACTTGCACTTTCTTCATACCCTAAAATTGGGTTCAATTGTGTTACAATACCAATACTGTTCATTACCATATTATAGCAGTGAGCCTCATTTGCAGTGATTCCAACAATACACTTATCAATTAAAGTCTGAATTGCGTTTGAAAGATAATCTAATGAAGTAAACATTGCAAAAGCAATTACTGGCTCCATCACATTTAATTGCAATTGTCCTGCTTCAGCAGCCATCGTTACGGTTAAATCCTGTCCAATTACATAAAAACAAGTCTGGTTTACTACCTCCGGAATTACCGGATTTACTTTTCCAGGCATAATAGACGATCCTGGCTGACGTGCCGGCAAATTGATTTCATTGAAACCTGTTCTTGGCCCTGAGCTCAATAATCGTAAATCGTTACAGATTTTAGAAATTTTAACTGCGGTTCTTTTCAATGTTCCCATAATTTGAACATAAGCACCTGTATCTACTGTAGCTTCAATTAAATCCGGAGAAAGTGTTAATGGAATTCCAACTTCTTTTGCTAAGTAATTCACGCAAATTTCAGGATAACCTTCTGGTGCGTTTACTCTTGTTCCAATAGCTGTCGCTCCCATATTGATCTCTAAAACCAAACTCTGAGCATCTCTTAATCTTCTGACGTCTTCTCCAATGGTGGTTGCATAAGAGTTAAACTCCTGACCCAAAGTCATTGGAACGGCATCCTGCAATTGTGTTCTTCCCATTTTCAGAACACTTTTGAATTCTTCACCTTTTGCAGCAAAAGCTACTTCAAGGCCTTCTAAAGTTTTAATGAAACTTTCTATTTTCAGGTAAAGTGCAATTCTAAAAGCTGAAGGATAAGCGTCATTTGTAGATTGAGAACAGTTTACATGATTGTTTGGGTGTAAAAAGTTATAATCTCCTTTTTTATGTCCTAAATATTCTAAACCAATATTAGCAATTACTTCGTTAGCATTCATATTCACTGAAGTCCCGGCTCCACCCTGAATTAAATCACTTACAAATTCCTGATCGAATTTACCAGCAATTACCTGATCACTTCCATAACAAATTGCTTCTGCAATCTTAGCGTCTAATGCACCACAGTCTTTGTTTGCTAAAGCAGCTGCTTTTTTTACATAACCTAATGCCTTAATGAATAAAGGTTCTTTTGAAATAGGAATTCCTGTAATATTAAAATTCTCTACTGCTCTGAAGGTTTGGATACCATAATATAGATGATTTGGAATATCTAATTCCCCTAAAAAATCATGCTCTTTTCTTGTTGATCCCATATATATAAATTGTTACGTTTAACGTTAAAAAACAGTGTAAAGCTACATTAAATTACCCTTAAAAGAAAATATTTCAAATCAAATACTGCTAAGGTTTTCTTAAAATTAGACTCTAAAATTAAACACTTGTCATTTTAAGAATCAAAAAATATCAAATTCACAAAAAACAACACAAAAGAAGACTATCAGTTATATAAGATAAAAAATGATAATCTGCTGTTTTCTACCACATAAAAACAATACGACACGTTCTAAATTATTTGAAATACCCATTTCATACTAAAGGTATAATTAGTATCTTTTCCCCTTCAAAATCATCTCTAAAAATTACCTTGAAAAAAGAATCTCAATATTTCCTTGATAAAGAATACAATACCATTATTTATGGTAGAGATGATGTCAATTTTAAGGATTTCGAATGTTGTGTTTTCAATAATTGTAATTTTTCGGACTGTACTTTTTTAGCCGTTACTTTTATTGATTGTGTTTTTAATGATTGTGTTTTTAGTGAAGCAAAAATTAATTATGTTGCCTTTCGTACGGCAACTTTTAATCGTTGTGAAATTAAAGAAGTTAATTTTGCCATGTGTGACAAACTCATCTTTGAAATTCATTTTTACGATTGCATTTTAGATTTTTCGAAATTTTACACCTTAAAGATTAAAGGAACTACATTTACCAATTGCAGTTTAATTGCCGTCGATTTTATGTCTACTGACCTCACAAGTGTACTATTCGACAATTGCGACCTGTATCGTTCTGAATTTGACAAAGCAATTGCAAACAAAGCTGATTTTAAAACCAGCTACAATTACACTATCGATCCCTCAAAAACCAAACTAAAAAAAGCTGTTTTTGCTCTACAAGAGCTAAAAGGTTTACTATATAAACATGATGTGATTGTATGTTAACCGTATAAAAAAAGCGTCTCACTTTTTACAGTCTCAGTTCACAGTCTCAGTTTACATTTTACATTTCTCATAAAAGATCTCACTTCATAAAATGTATCTATGTTTTATTTTAGAACTTTTTCTCCATTATATAATCTTCCATCAAATATCCGTTTCCAATATCGAGATCTGCCTCTCCGATAATTTCGAAACCTAACTTTTTATAAAAACCCAAAGCCGAATTAAATCGGTTAACATTTAGGGATAATGCCTGAGAATTGTTCCCTAATCCAAGTTTTTCAATTTCTTCAATAACTTTTTTACCGATTCCTTTTCCTTGAGTTTCGGGCAAAAGGTAGATTTTATGAATTTTAGTTACTGCCTTCCCTTTATAATTATGTTCAATTCCGATAAATCCTATATTGATTCCCTCTTCATCAATCATATAAAACAATTGCTCTTTTTTAACTAACTGACCAGTTAAAGCTTCGTCAGAGTAAAAAAGATCCAGCATGTAAGCCAATTGCTCTTTTGTCAGGATTTCACCGTATGTAATCGGCCATGTTATATGTACTATTTTCTGAATTTGTTTAATATCGCTTACTGCAGCTTCTGAAATTGTAATCATATTCTATTTTAAAATGCTATTATTAATTTGTAAAAACCTGATTTTCCTGCTCACTTACCCTAATAAAAGTAGTACGTTTGGTAAGTTCTTTTAGTCGTGAAGCCCCCACATAGGTACAACTACTTCGTAAACCTCCCAAAATATCCAATATTGTATTTATAACCTGCCCTTTAAAAGGCACTTGTACTGTTTTACCTTCGCTTGCTCTGTATTCTGCCACACCTCCAACATGTTTGTCCATGGCGGTTGTGGAGCTCATTCCGTAAAACTGTTTGAATTTATTCCCGTTTACTTCGATCATCTCTCCTCCACTTTCTGTGTGACCTGCGAGCATTCCGCCCAACATTACAAAATCTGATCCGGCACCAAACGCTTTTGCCACATCTCCCGGTGTACTGCAGCCACCATCACTAATTATATGTCCTCCTAAGCCATGAGCAGCATCGGCACATTCAATAATTGCAGAAAGCTGTGGATAACCTACTCCTGTTTTCACACGAGTCGTACAAACAGAACCGGGTCCAATGCCAACCTTTACAATGTCAGCGCCTGCTAATAATAGCTCCTCAACCATTTCTCCGGTGACCACATTTCCGGCAATAATCACTTTGTCCGGATACTGTTTGCGGGTTTGTTTTAAAAACTGCACAAAATGCTCTGAATAACCGTTTGCTACATCAATACAAATGAATTTCAGCAAAGGATTCTCAGTAATAATTTGGCTTATCTTCTCAAAATCTTCCTTTCCTGTTCCGGTACTAATGGCAATATAATCATAAAAATCCGGAGCAACATCTTTTAAAAAATCCTTCCATTCCTGCGGAGAATAATGTTTGTGAATTGCTGTAAAAAGTTTTTCTTTTGCTAAAACTTTAGCCATTTCAAAAGTCCCTACAGTATCCATATTAGCTGCCATAATCGGAATCCCAAACCAGGACGCGGAACTGTGCAAAAACTTAAAATTTTGTTCTAAAGAGACTTCAGATCTACTTTTTAGTGTAGATCTTTTAGGTCGTATCATTACATCTTTAAACCCTAATTTCAGATCAGTTTCTATTCTCATGATTTTCAATTTTCGTTACTTTCAAATGTAAGGAATTTTAGATTGCAGATTTTAGATTTTAGATTATACACTATAATTTTCAACTTCACTCAACCTGAAACAAAAGAAAAACCTGAAACAATAAATTTACCCATGAATAGTCTCTCCTTTTCCGTAGTTGGTAATGATAGACTCTTCGTAGGCAAGCCATTCTCTCCAACGCTTTTCTACGTCAATTCCCACACCATATTTTCTGGCATAAGTAATAAAAGTGGTATAATGTCCAGCTTCACTTTCCATTAACTCTCTGTAAAAAACAGCCAGTTCTTCGTCCTGAATATTTTCAGACAAAACCTTGAAACGCTCACAACTTCTGGCTTCAATCATCGCCGAAAAAAGCAGCCTTTCAACTAGTCCCGAAACTCGGCTACCGTCTCCACTTTTCTTCATATACTGATACAGTTCGTTTACATAATCGTCTTTGCGCTCGCGTCCTAGCTTCAATCCTCTTTTAATGATGATGTTATGCACCTGCTCAAAATGATCGATCTCTTCTTTAGCCAAAGCCAATAGATCTTTCACCAAATCCTGGTGTTCAGAATTATTGGTGATAATAGTAATCGCATTTGTTGCCGCTTTTTGCTCGCACCAAGCGTGATCTGTCAAGATTTCCTCAATATTTTTCTCAACGATATTTACCCATCTCGGGTCTGTTGGCAATTGTAATCTTAGTACGCCCATTTTTTAAGTCTTAAAGTTAAAAAGTCATAAAGTTCTAAAGTCAAAAAAGTCGAAGATCAAGAATTAAAATAGAAATTCACATTCCATTTCAAGACTTTCGACCTTCGACCTTATGACTTTATGACTAATTTTTAGTATACGAAAATTGGTCTTTCGCTCATCATATCATTTACTTCGTTTGCTACTTCTTCGATAACAGCTTCATTTGTATGATCTGTAAGAACTTTATCGATTAAAGCTACAATAGTTTCCATATCTTCTTCAACCAGACCACGCGTAGTGATTGCAGCTGTTCCAACACGGATTCCTGAGGTTACAAATGGTGATTTATCATCAAATGGAACCATATTTTTATTTACTGTAATTTCTGCTTTTACTAATGCATTTTCAGCTTCTTTACCAGAAATACCTTTGTTTCTTAAGTCAATAAGCATCATGTGGTTATCTGTACCCCCAGAAATAATGTTGTATCCTCTTTTTACGAAAGCATCAGCCATAGCGTTAGCATTTTTCTGCAATTGCATAGCATAAGTAAAGAACTCATCTTTAAGCGCTTCACCAAAAGCTACTGCTTTAGCAGCGATGATGTGCATTAAAGGTCCACCTTGATTTCCTGGGAAAACAGCAAGATCTAATAAAGAAGACATCATTCTGATTTCTCCTTTTGGAGTTTTTAATCCTTGTGGGTTTTCAAAATCTTTTCCCATTAAGATTAAACCTCCACGTGGTCCGCGCAATGTTTTATGAGTCGTAGTAGAAACGATATGACAATGTGGAATTGGGTCATTCATTAATCCTTTAGCAATAAGACCTGCAGGGTGAGAAATATCAGCAAATAAGATTGCTCCTACGCTATCAGCGATTTGTCTGAAACGTGCAAAATCCATATCACGTGAATAAGCAGAAGCTCCAGCAATGATTAATTTTGGTTGTTCTTTCGTTGCAATTTCCTGAATTTTATCATAATCTAAACGACCGGTTTCAGCATCTACACCATAAAAAACAGGACGGTACAAACGACCTGAGAAGTTTACAGGCGAACCGTGCGTTAAGTGACCTCCGTGTGATAAGTCGAAACCTAAAATAGTATCTCCAGGATTTAAACATGCATGGTAAACTGATGTATTAGCCTGAGATCCTGAGTGTGGTTGAACGTTTGCATATTCAGCTCCAAATAATTCTTTAGCTCTGTCAATTGCAATTTGCTCAATTACGTCTACTACTTCGCATCCTCCGTAGTATCTTTTGCCAGGATATCCCTCAGCATATTTATTAGTTAAAACAGAACCAGCTGCTTCCATTACCTCATCACTTACAAAATTCTCTGAAGCGATAAGTTCTAATCCGTGAATTTGTCTGTCTTGTTCCTCTAGTATAAGGTCAAAAATTTGTTCGTCGCGTTGCATTTTTTTGATTTTCGTTAATTTCCTGCAAAAATACAAAAAAACGTTTGTCAAACTGTTAGATTATGATATATTTGACATAGAATTTTTCAACAAATAATTAACATTCACATGCCAATAACCGCCAACGATACTAAAAGAAAATCATGGTTAGAAGTACCAGAAAATAGCGACTTCCCTATTCAAAATATTCCATTCGGTGTATTTCTTACCAAAGAAAATGTCGTTACTGTAGGAACAAGAATTGGCGATTATGCTATAGATTTAGGGGCTCTACAACAATTAAACTATTTTGCAGGAATAGATTTAACTGACGATATGTTCATGCAAGACACGCTAAATGATTTTATTTCTGATGGAAAAAAAACATGGCGACTCGTTCGAAACCGTATCGCTGATATTTTCGACGAAACCAATCCACAACTTAGAGATTCAGCAAAGGACCGCGATATCGTTATTTTCAAAATTGATGATGTCGAAATGCAATTGCCTGTGTTAATTGGTGATTATACGGATTTCTATTCCAGTAAAGAACATGCAACGAACGTTGGTAAAATGTTCCGTGATCCAGAAAACGCTTTATTACCTAACTGGTTGCACATTCCGGTAGGATATCACGGAAGAAGCTCAACAATTGTTCCGTCTGGAATTCCGGTACACCGCCCTATGGGACAAACTTTACCTGCCGGACATGATACTCCCGTATTTGGCGCTTCTCGTTTAGTAGATTTTGAATTAGAAACTGCTTTCATCACTACAGACGTAAACATAATGGGAGAAAACATCTCTACTTTTGAAGCCGAAGACTATATTTTCGGAATGGTTTTACTAAACGACTGGAGTGCACGTGATATGCAAAAATGGGAATATGTACCACTTGGACCTTTTTTAGCCAAAAACTTTGCCACTTCAATTTCACCGTGGATTGTAACAATGGATGCTTTAGAACCTTTTAGAACTAAAGGACCTAAGCAAGATCCTACCCCGCTTCCTTATTTACAAACCAAAGGAAAAAAAGCTTTTGACATTCACTTAGAAGTTTCTTTAAAGCCTGAAAACCACGAAGAAACCGTAATTTCAAAATCAAACTTCAAATATATGTATTGGTCTATGGCCCAGCAGCTAACACATCATACTTCAAACGGATGTCGTGTTAACTCCGGTGACATGATGGGTTCCGGAACTATTTCCGGTCCAACTCCTGACAGTTTTGGTTCGATGTTAGAGCTAACCTGGGGAGGAAAAAATCCGATCACATTAAATGACGGAGGCGAACGTAAATTTATTGAAGATGGAGATACGGTAATCATCAGAGGTTTCTGTGAAAGCAACGAAGTACGCATTGGTTTTGGAGAAGTGTCAAGCCAGTTGTTACCTCCTTTTGTGAGACAATGAAGAGAAACTGCCATATCGGAAGATATATAAGCAAAAAACCTTGTTAGACAGCTAACAAGGTTTTTTTTATTTTTTTCTGCCACAGATTAAAAGAATTAAAAATGATTTTTTATAATCTGTGAGAATCCGTTAAATCTGTGGTCAATATTAAGCAGGAATCTGCTGGCTCAAACAATGTAACGTTCCGAATCCCCATATAAAATCAATACAACTTATTCCGATCACTTCTCTGTCAGGAAAACACTCTGAAAGTATATTTAAAGCAACACGGTCATTGCTGTCATTAAAAGTAGGAACCAAAACACAGTTATTCAAAATCAGAAAATTAGCATAACTGGCCGGTAATCTTAAAGTTTCGAAATCTACACGTTTTGGCATTGGCAACGCTACAATAGTTGGTGATTTCCCGTCCTCTAGTTTTGCATTTTGCAAGCGTTTCAAGTTATCCTGCAAAGGTTTATAATTGGAATCGTTTTTATCTGTTTCTACAATGGTCACAATTGTATCTTCATTTACAAATCGGCACAAATCATCAATATGACCATGCGTATCATCCCCCTCTATTCCGTCACCTAACCATATTACATTTGTAACTCCCAGATATTCTTTAAAAACAGCCTCGTAATCTTCTTTGGTGAAGTTTTCATTTCGAACCTGAATAGTAGGATGCATCAGACATTCCTCTGAAGTCAATAACGTTCCTTTTCCGTTTACATCAATTGCACCACCTTCTACAATCACAGGTTTTCCTTTATACATTACCTGCGTCAGCGGCACATCAATAAAATCAGCTATCTTAGAAGGAACAAATTTATCCAGTTGGTAATTTTTATACTTAGCCCATCCGTTAAAATTAAAATTCAATGCTTCTCTTTTCGAACCATTTTGTACAATAATTGGCCCGGAATCACGCATCCAGCTTCTATTGGTTTTATGAATAATGAAAGAAACGTTCGCTAAATTTATGCGTGCTCTCTCCAGCATTTCGCCTACTTTTTCTTTTAGTTTTTCATCGGCTACCACCAAAAAAACGGTTTCAAAAGTGGCTACTTTTTTAATAAATTCTACAAAAGCCCATTGAACAGCTTCGTATTTTCCCGGCCAGTCATTTCCGTTATGCGGAAAACACAATACAATTCCTTGTTGTTTCTCCCATTCCGCTGGAAATCTTCTATTATTTGTTGACATAAAAAGGTTCTAAATTTGAAAGTGTACAAAGATAATGAGATAATGTGAAAATTAGACAATGTGATAATTGGATTATTGGATAATTAGATAATCAGACCATGTAATGATTTGATAATTATCTGATTGAATTAATAATCTAATTAACAGATTAAGTTAAAGATTAAATAATAAAGCCTTAATATAAGACGAGGATCTGCTAATTACATTTGGCAAAACTAAAAAACACAACAATGAAAAATTTAAGCCTTTCATTATTAGCTGCTTTATTTGTTATGGCAAGCTGTAATAATGATGAAACTTCAAACAACCAGGAACCTGAAGTCGTGGTAAACGAAAATCCGGGATCTTTCAAAGAAATTGGTTCTATAACCATTGGTGGAGAAGCCGCCGCAGAAATTTCGGCATACGACGAAAAAACAAAAAGACTTTTTACAGTAAACAATAGCGGAACCAATCAAATTGATGTAATTGATATTTCCGATCCTACAAAACCAACCAAAATTGGTAAAATTGATTTAACTCCGTATCAAGGAGCTTCTAATAGTGTTGCGGTTTACGACGGTAAACTCGCTGTTGCTTTAGAATCGACAGTAAACAAACAGGGAAATGGAAAAGTTGTTATTTTCAATACCAACGATTATAGCTTAATCAAACAAATTACCGTTGGCGCATTACCGGATATGATTACTTTTTCGCCGGACGGAAAATACATTATGACCGCCAATGAAGGAGAACCAAATACGGATTACTCCCAAGATCCAAACGGAACAATTTCTATTATCGAAACAGCGACTTACACTGTTACAACTTTAGATTTTAGTTCGTTTAGCAGTCAGGCCGAAACTTTGAAGAAGGATGGTTTTAGAATTTCGAAATTTGCAAAGAGTTTTGCTCAGGATATTGAACCTGAATACATCACTATATCCGATGATTCTAAAACAGCCTGGGTTACTTTACAGGAAAACAATGGTGTTGCCAAAGTAGATATAACTTCAAAAACTATCACAGCGATTTATCCTTTAGGTTTTAAAAATTTCAATACCGCTGAGAATGCTATCGATGTAAGTGATAAAGACGATAAAATTGCTTTTAATCCATGGAAGGTAAAAGGAATGTTTATGCCGGATGCGATTAGTCACTTTTCTGCCAATAATGTCCCTTATTTTGTTACCGCCAACGAAGGTGATGCCCGTGAATATACTGCTTACAGCGATATAAAAAGAATGAAAGACATGAAGCTGGACGCAACTGCCTTTCCTGATGCCGCCGCCTTAAAACTAGAAACTAATTTAGGAAGACTAAACCTTATCGCAGATATGGGCGATGCTGATGGTGACGGTGACCTGGACGAAATGGTAGCGTTTGGAGGCCGCTCTTTCTCGATCTGGAACGGAAACACAGGAAAAATTGTTTACGACAGTAAAAATGATGCAGATAAAAAAACAAACGAACTTGGAACTTACGATGACAAACGTAGTGACGACAAGGGTTCTGAGCCCGAAGCTGTGGTTGTTGCTAAAATGGGATCTCAAAATATTTTGTTTGTAGGTTTAGAAAGATCAGATGCTTTTATGACTTATGATGTAACAAACCCAAATTCTCCACAATATTTACAAACAGTGAAAACGGGTGATGCTCCAGAAGGGGTGGTTTTTATTCCGGCTTCTAAAAGTCCAACAAAAAGAAGTCTGTTAGTCGTTAGTAGTGAGGGAGATGGAACGGTAAAAATATACCAACCAGATTTAAAATAACTTTCACATTTACAGATTCAAAAAAGGGCAAAATTTAAATTTTGCCCTTTTTTTTGCCCAAATATTTTGATTCTATTAACGTATTTACATAATTAAAACCCAAAAGATGGGAATTATGTAAGAGCAAATAGAACACTATCTAAATTTCGTAGTATAATTTTGTCCTGAGTTTAAAAATTAAAACTCAATAATCATATTAAATTAAAATTTGGATATCATGAAAAAGAAATTAGCTTCAGTATCACTTTTACTACTATCAATCGCTGCCGGCGCACAAAACATGGCAACGACATCGACACAGCCTTCAATTGACAAACCCGCTTACAATAAATGGTCTATAGAATTGAATGGTGGTTTAAATAAGCCTATGAGAGCAATGACACCTGGTTATTCAACAGAATCAGTTAGTCCGTTTCACGCAGATTTAGGGGTAAGATACATGTTTAATCCTAAGTTTGGTTTGAAACTGGATGTTGGATACGATCAATTTAAGGAACGCAATGACACTCCCGAATTTGACAGTAAATACTACAGAGCAAGTTTACAAGGGGTTATTAATCTTGGAAGAGCTTTAAACTTTGAAACATGGACTAATACTTTCGGTTTATTGGCACATGGAGGTTTTGGTGTTTCGCAATTAAGCAGCGATAAAGGTTTTGACGGTAAAGATTACATGGCTCATGGAATTATGGGGTTAACAGGTCAAGTTAAATTAAGCAACAGAATTGCTTTAACAGGAGATCTTACAGGTATTGTTAACGGAAGACAAAATCACAATTTTGATGGAAAAGGAGTCCCAGCTACCGGTTCATTAGATGGTGTAATGTTAAACGCTTCTGTTGGTTTGACTTTTTACTTAGGTAAAAACCAAAAACATGCTGACTGGTATTCTGAAGACAATGAAAGACTAAACAAGTTAGAAGACCGAGTTACTACTATTGAGACTAATCTTATTGATACTGATAAAGATGGTGTTGCTGATTTGTATGATTTAGAGCCTAACACAATCTCTGGAGTTGCCGTAAATACAAAAGGTCAATCTATAGATACCAATCAAAATGGTGTTCCGGATGAATTAGAAAGCTATTTAGATAAAACGTATGCTAAAAAAGGCAGCGAAGCAATAGCTCCAACAAACAAAACAGTTGAAGAATTAATTAACGGAGGATATGTAAATGTATACTTTGATTTCAATTCTTCTAAACCAACCAATACTTCTCTATCTGGTGTTGATTTCTTAGTGAAATACCTTAAAAACAATCCTGGTAAATCAGCAGATATTATTGGATATGCAGATGAAATTGGAAACTCAAGCTACAATACTGAATTATCAAGAAAAAGAGCTGAAGCTGTGAAAAAAATCGCAACTAATGCAGGAATTGATGCTTCAAGATTAAATGTGGTTGCGAACGGTGAAGATACTTCTGTGAACAAAAAATCTAAAGAAGCCCGTCAAATCGTAAGAAGAGTTACTTTCCAGGTAAAATAATCTCTATATATATTTAAAAGATCCACTTCAACTTATTTTGAAGTGGATTTTTACTCCACAAAAAAAGGACGAAATTTACATTTCGTCCTTTTTATTTTTATACATATCCCTTAAAGTTAATCGATTGCTCTTTTGGTAATATCTCCAAAAGCATCAATTCTTCTGTCTCTGAAAAATGGCCAGTTCTGACGTACATTTTCCTGTAGATCCAAATCAACTTCTGCAATTAAAATTTCTTCCTGATCGTGAGAAGCCTGCGCTAAAATCTCACCCTGAGGTCCTGCAATAAACGAAGCTCCCCAAAATTGAATTCCTTCAGTTCCTTCAATATATTTTTCTAATCCAATGCGGTTTGCAGCTGCTACAAAAACTCCATTAGCAACAGCATGACCTTTCATCACGTTCATCCATGCTCCATATTGATTGTCTCCGTACTCTTCTTTTTCTTTTGGATGCCATCCAATTGCTGTTGGGTAAAATAAAACCTCAGCTCCTTTTAAAGCGGTAATACGTGCTGCTTCCGGATACCATTGATCCCAGCAAATAAGTGTTCCTACTTTCCCTTTTTTAGTTTCAATAGCCTGAAAACCTAAATCACCCGGAGTGAAATAGAATTTTTCGTAGAAATGCGGATCGTCCGGGATGTGCATTTTGCGGTATAAACCAGCTTCTGTTCCATCAGTATCAATGATGTAAGCACTATTATGGTAAATTCCCGCCATTCTTTTTTCGAAGAAAGGAACAATAATTACCACTCCTAATTCTTTTGCCAGGGCACTAAAAGCAATAAATGAAGTACTGTAAAGTGGTTCGGCTAAAGCAAAATTATCTACATCCTCGCTTTGACAAAAATAATGACTGCTATACAATTCAGGCAACAGGATTACTTCAGCTCCTTTATTGGCAGCATCTTTTACCCAGCTGATACATTTTTTAAGATTATTTTCCGCAACATCATTCAGATTTAACTGAATTACGGCTATTTTATACTTTCTTTTCGGCATGACATAAAATTTAGAGTGCAAAAATAGTAATTTTTAGAGGAATGGCAAAGTGTGTTATCTACCACTTCTTGTAAAGAAGAGAACCATTTTACAGATATCTGATCCAATTAAAATCAAATACCTGCAAAATGGCTTCCTACAAATGTGTTTTATAAACTCAGTACTTGATTATTCAATAACCACTTTTGTAGTTATGAATTCCGTTTCCGATTTTTTGAATTTAATTTCGAAAGTTCCTTTGGTGGCAGACTTGAATTTATAAACTGTTTTTCTAAGCTCAGTAGCTTGTGTACAAATCTTAGAAGGATATTTTGCTTCCACTTGCAATCCTTTTACTCCGCCAATGGTCACTTCGCTAATTTTACTGAATTCCCCACAACCGTTATCTACAACAAAAGTCACATCATAGCTTAACTCCTCATTAATCTTTCCAGCTGCAGGGCCTTTCACTTCCGTAACCAAAGCAACCTTAGTAATTGATTCAGGAATACTTGGTGCGTCATTATCGTTACTGCAGGAAACAAAAATTGTTGCTAAAAATAATACTACAAAAACTGATTTAAATTTAAAACTTTTCATATAAAATAATAATTAATTGTTAATTACTATGAAGATGTCATTAGGTTGCGATGGTTGCTTTTTAAATTTGTTAATTCTTTCAATAAAATCAATAACTACCTGAAATTCAAAACATTAACCCCTAAAAATACTTAAAAAAAAAAAAAACGTAATTTCTTATGAAAAGAAAGTTTTATCGTTTAGCCCCGATAGAAACGGCATCCTTTTTCTTGCTTCTTTAGCTGGAAAAAGATATAGTGGATAGCGGGACAAGTGTTCTTTTTAAAACGAATTACAATGCTTCAAAAAAAAAACACCAGCCTTTCGACTAGTGTTTCTTTGTTTACCTCTTTGTGATGTGTATCTTAATTTTTCTTTGCAAAAACCTTTTTAAATCCATTTACAATTACTAAAACTACAAAACCTAACACTAAGCCTGTAATAAATTCTTTTATTATAGACGGAACATTAATTTCAGTCATTAAATGATGTAAAAACGGGATATAGTGTACAAAAATTCCCCCTGCTACTAAAATTAAAGCAATTGTACCAATTACAGTTAAACTCTTAATTACCATAGGTAGTGCCTTTACTAGTATATTCCCTATAAATTTCGAAATACTTTTTTCTTTTTTACTGAACTTAATAAGCTTATAACCCGCCTCATCCATTCTGACAATTAAAGCTACAATGCCATAAACACCAACGGTTGCAATCAAGGCAATAATCGAAGTTACTATAATTTGCTGACCAAGAGGTTTACCAATTACGGTTCCAAGTGCTATAATTACAATTTCTACCGACAAAATGAAATCAGTTACGATTGCTGATTTTATTTTTCCTTTTTCAGCCTCTAAAATTTCTTCTTCTGTAAAAGTTTCTTCTGTTATCCCTTCCGATTCTTCGTGTTTGTGCGGAAATATAAATTCGTAGATTTTCTCTGCTCCTTCATAGGCTAAAAAAAGTCCTCCAAGTACTAAAATCACAATGATCGCAATTGGTAAAAAAGCACTTAACAAGAAAGCAATTGGTAAAATAATCACTTTATTCAATAAAGACCCCTTGCTGATTGCCCATAATACCGGAAGCTCTCTCGAGGATGCAAATCCGGAAGCTTTCTCAGCATTTACAGCTAAATCATCACCTAAAATACCCGCTGTTTTTTTTGCTGCAACTTTACTCATTACTGCAACATCATCCATAATTGCTGCGATATCGTCTAATAGTACGAAAAAACCTGATGCCATTATTTTTTTTTGTTTTTAAGAATTGCTTAATTAACTGGTTTTAAAGATCCTGTTTAATCAGCTGTTCTGGTTTGTTTACTGGCGCGAATCTAAGACTTTTTTGCTAATTTTTCTATCAAAAAATTAACTGCATTGCCCTAAAAGCACCCAAATAATGATAAAAACGAAAATAGTTCCAAAACAACCTCCTCCTAATTTTTTCGCACCGTATCCCGCTATTAATCCTCTAAAAATATTGTTCATCGCATTTTATTTAAAATTGATTCTCTTTTGAATTGATTTTCAAATCACTACCATAAAGATCATGACTTTATTTCAAACTATTTTATATTACTTTCAGAAAAATTTATATCATTTATTGCATTACGAGTCAGTATCTAAACAAAAAACACCAACATTTCTGCTGGTGTCTTTTTTGAATATTGTTTATAGAAATAAGTTAACTTAATCTGTTGCTACAGAATAACCTCTGCTTACTAAAGTTGCTTTATCGGTAATACCTTGCCCAGTAGGAGGAGCTGGAGGATTCTGATCTTGTAACTGAATATAACTTCCTGTGTTAGAAGGAAGATTAAGCAATCTGTGCAAAATTAGATTAACTTGTGAACTCGAAAGCGCATTTTTATTAAAATTAATTGATAAGTTTTTATCTGTAATTAATGCCAATGATGGTAGTTCGATAGAAGTAAGAATCTTATTATTACTAAAATAAAGCCCTTTACATGAATTTAACAAAGGAAATAAAATAGAAGTTAAAGATGGATTATTTATAATACCTGTGTCGTATCCATGCAGTGTTTTCATAAGAGGAAACCCAATTGAAGTAAGTTTGTCGTTATTTGATACATCCAAATCGTCATATACCTCAGCAAGGTTACTTAAATTCACACTAACTAACTTTAAATTATTTTGGATTTTTAAATTTATTAAGCTCTTTATTACACTTAAATCTAAAGTCGTTAAGTTTGTTGTACTGCTAACATAAATATTCTCTGTATAAGGCCCTAATTCAGCGATAATTTGTGCTGCCGCCTGCGCATCTGTGATGTCACCAGTTATAACAATACTTGGTTTTCCTTTATTTTGGCTGCTTCCAGCATATAATGCGTAAGGTACACTTAGTAATTGACTTGTACCACTAATGGTGTAATTAGTTCCTCCTGTTGGATCAATTTCTGTCTTGATAAAGTGTGATCCGCTACCCCAATTTATTCCGGAAAAAGCTCCAGTAACTGCTGTTCCGCCACCTATTTCTATAGTCGCCAATCCATTACTGTTTGTTGTTGTCGTTTGTGTTTCTACATACGAAGCTGTACCACTTGCTGATCCTGCTAAAACACTCGTTTTGATACTCACTAAAGTACCGGCAACCAATGTACCATCGGTTTTGCGAATAACTGATTGGTAGCTCATTTTTTGCGGAGCCTGCGCAAATAAAATAGTAAAAGAACTCAATAATAGTAAGGCCAGAGTAATTTTTTTCATATATTTTTTTGATTTTTGAATGTTACTTTTTTGATTTTACTGCCAATATTGGATATTCTTCCAGGAACCGAAATTCTAATAAACTTAAAATAAAAGCAGCGTCATTTTCTACGTAGTTTCATTTGAAAGAATACTAATAAACTAGTCCGTACTAACAGAATTACCAGTATTTATCAAAGTTGCTTTATCTATAAGCCCTTGTCCTGTAGGAGGAGCAGGTGGATTTTGCCCTAACAATCGAATATACTTCCCTGTAGTTGGAGGAATACTTAATAGTTTATTTAGCAATAAATTAACTTGAGAGCTAGGAAGTGCATTACTACCAAAATCAAGATAACTACATGAAACTAATGAAGGTAAATCTATAGAACTAAGGGTAATATTTTGATTAAGAAAAAAAGTCTTAATTTCAGCCAACATTGGAAAGGAAAGAGACACTAAAGATGGATTTTTATAAATACTAACCTCTTGATCTCCTAATACTATTTTTAGAGCAGGAAATAAAATTGCACTTAATTTTTGGTTATTTTTTATATCAAGATCATTTTGAATTTCACTTAGATTATCAAATTTTACAGTGACTAATTTTGAGTTATAACTTATATTTAAGTTTATTATTTTTTCTACTACACTTAAATCCAGAGTTGTCAAATTTGTCGTTCCAGTAACGTAAATGTTCTCTGTTTCAGGCCCAAACTGAGCTGCTATTTGTGCTGCCGCCTGTACATCTGTAACACTACCAGATATAACAATACTGGTTTTTCCTTTGCTTTGACTGCTTCCGGCATACAAGGCATAAGGCACACTTAACAGCTGACTTGTGCCACTAATCGTGTAGTTACTTCCTCCTGTTGGATCGATTTCTGTCTTTATAAAGTGTGATCCGCTACCCCAATTTATTCCTGCAAAAGTTCCGGTAACGGCTGTTCCGCCTCCTATTTCTATGGTTGCTAATCCATTACTGTTTGTCGTTGTCGTTTGTGTTTCTACATACGAAGCCGTACCGCTTGCTGAACCAACCAGAATACTAGTTTTGATACTCACTAAAGTACCGGCAACCAACGTCCCATCGGTTTTACGAATAACCGATTGATAGCTCATTTTTTGCGGAGCCTGCGCAAATAAAATTGTAAAAGAACTCAATAATAGTAAGGCCAGAGTAATTTTTTTCATATATTTTTTTTATTTTGGAATGTTACTTTTTTTGATTTTACTGACAGTATTGAATATTCTTCCAGGAACCGAAATTCTAAGAAACTTAAAATAGAAGTAGCGTCATTCTCTTTGTAGTTTCATTTGAAAGAATACTAATAAACTAGTCCGTACTAACAGAATTACCAGTATTTATCAAAGCTGCTTTATCAATTACCCCTTGTCCTGTAGGTGGAGCGAGTGGATTTTGTCCTTGTAACTGAATAGATTTTCCTGAAGCAGGTAAAACATCTTTTAGTTTACTTAATAACGAATTAACCTGAGAACTTGGTAATGCATTATCACCAAATCCGATTTGTCTTCCAGTAGTAAGAGACAACATAGGTATATTAATAGTATTCAAGCTCGAATTAGAGTTAATGTATAAACTATTAAGTTGCGTTAGTAGTGGAAAAGAGACTGACGTTAATGACTTATTATCGTATATTGTAGCCTGATCATCTCCTAGTATTGCTTCTAGCACAGGAAACACAATTGAGCTCAATTTTTCATTATATCTTATTTCGAATTCATCCTGAACTAAACTAAGATTATCAAACTTTACAGTAACTAGTTTAGAATTAGAACTTATATTAAGATAAAATATATTTTTTAATGCGCTTAAATCCAGAGTTGTCAAGTTTGTAGTACGAGTAACATAAATCCTCTCTGTGTGAGGCCCAAACTCGGCCAATATTTGTGCCGCCGCCTCTGCATCCGTAACATTTCCAGTTATAAAAATAGTGGTTTTTCCTTTGCTTTGACTGCTTCCCGCATATAAGGCGTAAGGCACGCTTAAAAGCTGACTTGTACCGCTAATGGTATAGTTACTTCCTCCTGTTGGATCGATTTCGGTCTTGATAAAGTGAGATCCGGCTCCCCAGTTTATTCCGGAAAAAGTTCCGGTAACAGCTGCTCCGCCTCCTATTTCTATGGTTGCTAATCCATTACTGTTTGTCGTTGTGGTTTGTGTCTCAACATAAGAAGCTGTACCACTTGCTGAACCAGCCAAAATACTAGTTTTGATACTCACTAAAGTACCGGCAACCAAAGTTCCGTCAGCTTTACGAATGACCGATTGGTAACTCATTTTTTGCGGAGCCTGCGCAAATAAAATTGTAAAAGAGCTCAATAATAGCAATATCAGAGTAATTTTTTTCATATATATTTCTGCTGTTAGAAAATTATTTTTTTATAATTTTAAACGTTTTTACGGTTTTACCGCTGTTACTTACAGTCAGAAAATAAATGCCGCTATTTAACCCTTGCATGGATACGCTCGTTTCGGGGTTGGTAACTTCTAAGTTCTTAGATACCATTTTTCCGGTGCTGTCAAATAGTTGGCATGATAAATCATTCCACTCATTTGTAGAAACAACCAAATTAAGTACATCAATGGCTGGGTTGGGATAAGCGGTCATTGCAAGAGTAATACCTTTAAATTCATCATTCCCAAGGCTGATTATTTCATAAGCCTGTTGAACGCCTTGCAAAACAAATCCATTAGCTCCTCCAGGTAAACTTGTGTAGGCGATCTGTCCTACTGAGTAACTCGAGCTACCTCCACTCCCAGTCGCATTTCCACCTGAAACTACTACACTCTCTTGTGAATAGCCATTAGTTATAAATGAAATACCTGTAATAAATAAAATTAAAAAAGTGCGTAGATTTTTTTTCATATTGTTGATTTACTGATTAGTGATTCAAATATATAACAATTCTTATACAGAATATTATTACTAAGAGGAGATTGCATAAAAAAAACACCAGCGTTTCTGCTGGTGTCTTTTTGAAATAATAAAGATGTACTACATCTCTCTGATATAAATTATTCTTCTTTATGGGTCTGGTTCCTGAAAACCAATTGCCCATCAAAAGCATCTAATAAAATGATACTGTCTGTTGTTATGTTTCCGGCCAAAATTTCTTTTGACAGCTGATTCAGTACTTCCCTTTGAACCACACGTTTTACCGGTCTTGCACCAAACTGAGGATCATAACCTTTGTCTGATAAATAAGCGATAGCTTCTGGTGTTGCATCCATCGTAATGCCTTGCAAGGCCAACATTTTTGTAACGCTCTTTAACTGTAAACCTACAATTTTAGAGATATTATCAACTGTTAAAGGCGTAAACATCACTATTTCATCAATACGGTTGATAAATTCCGGACGAACGGTTTGTTTCAGCAAGCCTAAAACTTCCACTTTTGCAGCCTCGGTCGCTGATTCGATACTTCCTTTTAAATTTTCAAACTTATCTTGTATAATCTGACTTCCCATGTTAGAAGTCATAATGATAATGGTGTTTTTAAAATCTGCCAAACGGCCTTTATTATCGGTTAAACGACCTTCGTCTAAAACCTGAAGCAAGATATTAAACGTATCAGGATGTGCTTTTTCAATCTCGTCCAACAAGATTACGGAATATGGTTTTCTACGAACCGCTTCGGTCAATTGACCTCCTTCATCATATCCCACATATCCCGGAGGTGCACCCACTAAACGACTCACACTGTGACGTTCCTGATATTCACTCATATCAATACGCGTCATGGCATTTTCGTCGTCAAAAAGATACTCAGCCAAAGCTTTTGCCAATTCCGTTTTACCAACTCCGGTAGTTCCTAAAAATAAGAACGTTCCAACAGGTTTTTTCATGTCCTGCAAACCGGCACGGCTTCTGCGTACGGCATCACTTACTGCTTCAATTGCTTCTTCCTGTCCCACAACACGTCTGTGCAATTCATCTTCCAGATGTAATAACTTTTCTCTTTCTGTCTGAAGCATTTTCATTACTGGAATTCCTGTCCATTTTGCTACAACTTCCGCAATATCTTCACGGGTTACTTCTTCTTTTATCAAGGAGTTACCAGACTGATATTCCTGTAATTGTTTTTGCAAAACTTCCAGACGTCCTTGTGCTTCTTTTACTTTTCCGTAACGAATTTCAGCTACTTTTCCATAATCACCGTCACGTTCAGCACGTTCAGCTTCATATTTAAAATCTTCTAATTCTAATTTTACGGCCTGAATTCCGTCAACAACATCTTTTTCTGATTTCCATTTTGCATAAATTTCGTTGCGTTCTTCTTTTAAGTTCGCCAAATCCATGCGTAGAATTTTCAGCTTGCTTTCTTCTTTTTCACGTTTAATCGCTTCAATCTCAATTTCCAACTGCATGATCTTACGATCTAAAACATCCAGTTCTTCTGGTTTTGAATTGATTTCCATACGGAGTTTTGAAGCTGCTTCGTCCATCAAATCAATGGCTTTGTCCGGTAAGAAACGATTGGTAATGTAACGTTGCGATAGTTCAACTGCGGCAATAATCGCCTCGTCTTTAATTTGAACTTTATGATGCGTTTCGTACTTTTCTTTAATTCCACGTAAAATCGAAATAGCGCTTTCGGTATCCGGTTCGTCAATTAAGATTTTTTGGAAACGACGTTCCAGCGCTTTGTCTTTCTCAAAATATTTTTGATATTCATCCAGAGTTGTTGCACCAATTGCTCTTAACTCACCACGAGCCAAAGCCGGTTTTAAGATATTGGCCGCATCCATTGCGCCTTCTCCTCCACCAGCACCTACAAGTGTGTGAATCTCGTCAATAAATAAAACGATATCTCCTTCTGCAGATGTAACTTCTTTTACTACCGCTTTCAAACGTTCTTCGAATTCTCCTTTAAATTTAGCACCTGCAATCAATGCTCCCATATCAAGTGAGAAAACGATCTTATCTTTTAAGTTTTCCGGCACATCACCGTCCACAATTCTATGTGCCAATCCCTCTGCAATAGCCGTTTTACCAACTCCTGGCTCTCCAATTAGCATTGGGTTATTTTTTGTTCTGCGCGTCAAAATCTGTAATACACGACGAATCTCTTCATCACGACCGATAACAGGATCAAGTTTTCCGGTACGCGCCAGTTCGTTCAGATTTTTAGCGTATTTGTTTAGTGAATTATAGGTTTCCTCAGCTGAAGCCGATGTTACTCTCTCACCTTTACGAAGTTCTTCGATAGCCGCTTTAAGGCCTTTTCCAGTAACACCCTGATCTTTTAAAATCTGAGAAACTTTGCTTTTTGAATCGAAAATAGCCAAAATTAAATGTTCGATAGAAACATATTCATCGTTCATTTTTTGTGCTATAATCTCCGCTTCATTCAGTGTTTTGTTTGCGTCTCTGGAAAGCAATATATCACCTCCGAAAACTTTTGGAAAGCTTTGAATTGTACTGTCTAATATTTGTAAAAACAACGGAACATTTACATTTAATTTTTTCAAAATAAACGGAGCCACATTTTCATCTACTTCAAAAATAGCTTTAAAAATGTGTTCGTTTTCTATCTGCTGTTGTCCGTTGCGTTGGGCCAATTGCTGTGACAGCTGAATGGCTTCCTGCGATTTAATTGTAAATTTATTTATGTTCATATGTATACGATTTAGGTTTGATTATTAGTTATTTAGTCTGATGTCCTTAAAATTACTATTTATTGAATTAATTTTTTAACTTTAAATACTCTAACTTTGCTTGAGAACATTCAAATTATATTCCATACTAAAAATACAGACAAAATGTCGCTTAAAATTAGTTTTTAGCTTATTTTTAACGTCAAAAAGTCATAAAACAAGTCAAATATGAGTTTTTTAAATTCAATCTTCGGAAATTCAGAGTCAACAGATGCTCCAAAAAGCAATGTAAATTGGACAGAATTAACCGATATTGCCCAATTAATGGAAATCGAAGCGATATCCAATGCAAAACCGGTAGTTATTTTTAAACACAGTACCAGATGCAGTATCAGCCGTATGGCCTTGAAACAATTTGAACGTGAATACGATTTAAAAGATACGGTAGACGCTTATTTCCTGGATTTAATTGCACACAGAGATATTTCGAATGAAATCGCGAGCAGATTCAATGTTTATCATGAATCTCCACAATTAATTTTAATCCGAAACGGAAAAGCTGTTTATGATGTTTCGCACAGCGATATTGATGCAGAGGCGTTGAAAAGTAAAATTTAGTCCTTGTGTGTGAAAAGTAAAACTATCTTATTCAAATTTTACTTTTCACATTTCACATATTACATATTAGAAATTTCCTTCAGATCCGCCACCACTGAAACCACCACCTCCAAAATCCATTGGAGAATCTGTTGGTTTAACTTCAGGTTTTAATCCAAAAGCAGAAGCAACAATTAAAGTTTCCGCGTTTAAAATGGCATTTGATGCATTAATTCTGTCCGGTTTAAAAGTTAAACCGCTTTCTTTGTCTTTCAATTTTCTGATGGAAAAATAGGCTATTACAAATAAAACTACTCCACCCAGTGTCAGTGCTACTTCTATTGGTAAAACCGAGTAATAAAACCGAATGGTGTAAACCGAAAAACCGATGGCTAAAAAACTGACCCACAACATGATTCGGTCTTTGTTTTTTAAAGCCTGAAACAAATAAACAACTGGTATAATAAAAGTAAAAGCATAAAAAAAGTAAGCAAACGGAATATCTTGTCCCGGAAGAACATCCGTTCCTAAAAGTTCTGAAGAAAGCTCTCTTACCACCAAATAATTACACGAAAGGTAAAATAGAATCAAGCAAAAGCTATTGGCCAACAAAAGTCCATTATAATGATAACTCTTTGTTAGATCTTGAATTGCTTTTTTGGTAAAAAAATAAAGCCCTACAGCAAACAGCATTGTAACAAATGGCAAAATGGCTTTTCCGGTATCTCCAAATTCAAATAGCCCAAAAAACAAAACAGCAGTTGAAGCAAAACAAAACACCAATATCGACAGCAAATTCAAATACCTACTATAAAGCAAGAACGAGATAACAGCAACAAAAATGGCAATCATCAGCTCATAACCTTCTGTTGTAATAGCAATAGCGAATCCTGTATTTAAAATAGCTCCCAAAATAAAAGCATCATCCAGTCCATGTCCATAATACTTTTGATTCGCTAAAAATTCTGCGCCACCTAAACCTACCAAAGCAAAAATATAGCAGCAGATTTTAAAAAAGGTATCCTCTCCGCTAAGTCCCAATAACGAAATTGCACCGCAAATGGAGAGGTATAAAAATGAGCCCAGCAGGAAAAATCCCAATCGGACCAATATGTTTTTTTGCCTTTTAAAAACGGTCAATTCTTTTTTAATCTGATCCTTTTGTTCCTTGCCTATAAAACCGGCTGAATGCAGAGAAGCAGCTTCCTCAATTAAAGCTAAATTATCTAATGCGCTTTTATCGTATACTATCATGCTGTAATTTCTTTATTGAATTTCTTAATCAGTTTAATGAACATTATGATGGAGCCAATAAAATACAATGGTAGAAGTAAAATAAGTAATTCCCAAACGTCCGAAAAGTCAATATGCTCAAAAATTCTAAACAGAATTATATTAAGACCAATATAGGCGTAGACGATTGTAAAAACATACAGCGAAATTGCTTTAAACTGATAACTGACCTTGTAAAAATAGTAGGAAGAACCGGCCAATAACACTGCAAAAAGCAACCAGATACCATCCTCATAATAACCTGTCAGATTATGAATTAGTGCAATACTTGTGATATGCAAAGCAAAGGTAAGATAGATGATACTGAAGTGTGTTTTTAACTGAATTCTCGAACTATAAACGGTCCACAAAACAAGCAGAATACCCAGCAGAATTGCTGAATAACTCAAATTTTGATCAGCATAGAAATTACTATTGTTGAATAAATCCCGTGGCGTAACCGAAAGCCCGACATAAGCCGCCAAACCAGTAATTCCGATTGTTAAAACACTTTTATTATCGAAGTAATAGGCACAAAAGAAACTAACCAGGGTTGGAATCAAGGTAGCCAGACCGTAATGTGTTCCGAAAGGCTTGTATTGAAATTGCAAATAACCAATAAAGATACAGGTAAGTATATTGGCCGCCAAAACTAAGTATTCTAAAACCGGATGCTCAAAAACCGTTTCTGTTTTTTGAAATCCTTTTGCGTTTTTAAAGCAAAAGTAAAAACAAACACCTATAACAATCAATAGTAAGGACAGAATCGCAATATGTCCGATTGTATCTATATTGTTGTAAATTAAAATTCCGATTCCTGAAGTAAATGATAGTACAGACAAGTACAGAAATAGCTTTAGTTCCGCATTTAGCGAAAAAATAGTCAAACTCCGATAGGAAGTTATTTCCTGATACTGCTTTTCGCTTACTAAATTTCTTTCTAAAAGCGCTTTAGTGGCTTGATCATCAAACTTATTCATAGTTACTTTTATAAAACTGTAAATCAAAAATAGTGTTTTTCTTTTATTTGTAAGATGATTATTGTAAAATGTGAAATGCTGGATGTGAGCTAAAAAACGAAATCCCGAATTTAAAAAATTCGGGATCTCGTTTTTTATCTATAGTAATTGAGATATTTTACTTTTCACATTTTACAATCAACATTTTACAATCAACATTTTACATCTCACATTTAACAATTAATAAGCTGCTTTCATTTTAACTTTGATAGCATCTAAACACAAATTATTGATACTGCCTTCGTGTGTGTGTTTGGTCTCTTTAGGAGATTGGTAGGTTCCTGCTTCCAACTGCTCGGCAACTGCTTTGTAAGCGTCTCTGAAAGGCATACCTGCCACTACCATTTCATTTAAAGTGTCTACTGTGAACAAATAATCGTATTTTTTGTCTTTTAGTATGTTGTCTTTTACGGTAATGTCTTTTACAGAAAAAATAGCAATATCCAAACACGCTTTTAAGTTTTGAATTGCAGGAAATAAACCTTCTTTTAAAAGTTGTAAATCTCTGTGATAGCCACTTGGCAAGTTATTGGTAATTAACGTAATTTCATACGGAAGTGCCTGAATCTTGTTACACTTTCCTCTGATTAATTCGAATACATCCGGGTTTTTCTTGTGAGGCATGATACTGGAACCTGTTGTAAGATGTGCCGGAAGACCAATAAAGTCAAAGTTCTGACTCATATACAAACAAACATCCATTGCAAATTTTGATAATGTACCCGCAACGCTTGTCATAGCAAAAGCTACAGTTTTCTCTGCTTTACCACGGCTCATTTGAGCTGCTACGGCATTGTATTTTAATGTTTCAAATCCTAGCTCCTGAGTCGTAAAGGTTCTGTTGATAGGAAACGAACTTCCATATCCTGCAGCTGATCCCAACGGATTCTGATCTACCACTTTTGAGGCTGCATTTAACATCGTGATATCATCAATTAAACTTTCAGCATAAGCAGAAAACCACATTCCGAATGACGATGGCATTGCGATCTGCAAATGTGTGTATCCCGGTAATAAAACATTTTGATGTTTCTCTGCCGATTCCATCAACAAATCAAATAGTGTTTTTACCTGTTCTTTTATTACTTTTACTTCGTCTTTTAAATACAAATGTACATCCACTAAAACCTGATCGTTTCGCGAACGTGCCGTATGGATTTTCTTCCCGGCATCGCCCAGTTTTATGGTGAGTAAATACTCTATTTTGGAGTGTACATCTTCAAAACTATCTTCTATTTCGAATTTTCCAATTGCAATATCTGCGATGATTTCATTTAACGCATCAACCAAAGAAGTGGTTTCTTCCTGAGTTAATAAACCAATTTGACCGAGCATTTTGGCATGGGCAATTGAACCTAAAGCATCATATTTTGCTAAAACTAAATCCAGTTCACGGTCGTTTCCTACAGTGAATTGTTCGATTTGTTTGTCTGTTGGTATTCCTTTTTCCCAAAGTTTCATAAGATGTATGTTTTTTGTTTCACAGAGCTACTCAAAGAGTCTCTGAGATTCACAAAGTTCTTGTTTTATTGTATGTTTCTTATTTCCTGATTGCCATAGCCCCGATAGTAGTGGAAATCCTTTTATTTTTTTCCTTTAAAAAAATAAAAGATTACTTCACTTAATTCTCATTTTAATCGGAGTTCAGTGAACTTCGTTTGGAACGGATAGCGGGAAATAGCTCCTAATTAATATTATAATTTAAAGAAATCAGTTAGTATTTTGATATACAAATCGACTCCTTCTTCGATTTCATTTACAAAAATAAATTCGTCAGCTGAATGTGAACGTAGTGTTTCTCCAGGCCCTAGTTTTAAGGACTGACAACTCAAAACAGATTGATCTGAAAGTGTTGGCGAACCATAAGTCGTTCTTCCTAAAGCGATTCCGGCTTGCACCAAGCCATGTGCAATCGGAATTGATGAAGCGTTAAGATGCATGGATCTTGGTGTTACTTCAGCATTTATGTTGGCTTTCACCACTTCCAGAATCTCCGTATTCGAATAACAGTCGGTTACGCGGATATCAACCACTAAATCACATTCAGACGGTACTACGTTGTGCTGTTTTCCTGCGCTGATTTGTGTTACAGTCATTTTTACGGGACCTAAAACATCAGAGATTTTATCGAATTTATAGTTTTTAAACCATTCCATTACAGGAATTGATTTGTAGATGGAATTATCATCGTTTTGATGTGCAGCATGGCTTGCGGTTCCTTTGACTTTTACATCTAGAACCAGCAACCCTTTTTCGGCAACAGCTAATTGCATTAAAGTAGGCTCACCAACGATAGCGCAATCTAATTCCGGCAAATGCTTTAAAACACTGTTTAAACCATTTTTTCCGCTACTTTCTTCTTCAGCAGAAGCTACAACAACAATATTATGTGATAAGTTTTGATTTTCGTAAAAATACACAAATGTGGCCAGTAATGAAACCAAGCATCCTCCGGCATCATTACTTCCTAAACCAAACAATTTCCCCTCTTTTTCGATGGCTTTAAACGGATCATTTGTATAAGCCTGATTGGGTTTTACGGTATCATGGTGTGAGTTTAATAAAAGTGTTGGTTTGTTTTCGTCGAAATACTTGTTGAAAGCCCACACATTATTGTTTTCTCTTTGAAATGGAATCTCGTTTTGATTGAACCAATTTTCGATTAAAAGGGCTGTTTGGTCTTCTTCACTTGAAAAGGAAGGAGTTTCGATAAGGCTTTTTAATAAATTAATTGCTTCCTGGGTAAGCGTTGCAATATTTTTCATAGTTATGGTTTCTTTGCCGTGAAGGCTCGAAGTCACAAAGTTTTTAATTGAATCTGTGACATTTTTAGTTTGCGCAAATTTCTTAAATTAATATTTAAAATGCTTTGCGCGGTGTTCTTTTTTTGTCACAGATTAACAGAATTTTCACAGATTTTCATCCTTTTAATCCGTTAATCTGTGGCTATAACTTTTATAACGTAATGGTGGTGTGCAGAACATTAGGATTTTGAAGCATTTTATGATGCCCAATTTTGATTTTCTGTACGCCTCTTGATAAACTGTTGAAGCAATTATCCAGTTTTGGAATCATTCCGGAATGGATTACTTTTTCAGCTTTTAGCTTATTATATAATGCTTCATTGATTTCGGTTATTACAGATGAATCATCTTCTGAATCTTGTAAAACTCCTTGTTTTTCGAAACAATAGGTTAGTGTAACATCAAAAACTTCAGACAAGGCAATGGACAATTCGCTTGCAATGGTATCGGCATTAGTGTTCAACAATTGTCCGTTTTTGTCGTGTGTTATCGCGCAAAAAACAGGAACAATTCCGGTTTCTAATAAGGTAGTCAACAATTTGGTGTTAACCCCTTTTACATCGCCTACGAAACCATAATCGATCGTAGGATGATTTCGTTTCACCGATTGTATCAGATTCCCGTCGGCTCCAGAAAAACCAATTGCATTATTATCTTTGGCTTGCAATTGCGCTACAATGTGCTTGTTGATTTGACCTGCGTAGATCATTACCACAACATCAAGCATCGGAGCATCTGTAATTCGGCGTCCATCAATCATTTGCGGCACCAAACCAATACTCTGTGCCATTTTTGTAGCCGATTTTCCGCCACCATGAACTAAAACTTTATGTCCTTCGATTTTAGAAAAATCGGTTAAGAATTGCTCTAATTCGTGTGGATTATCGATGATGTTTCCACCAATTTTTATTACTGAAACTTTTTCCATGAGGTTCTAAGTTGCTAAGGTACTAAGGAACTAAGATTTTTGTTCAACAGTTTCTCAGCATCTTAGAAACTTAGAACCTTAGTGCCTCAAAAAAATTATATTTTTTTAAGAATCTTCTGTAAAACTAATTGTGCCGAATAAGTTCTGTTATTTGCTTGCTGAATTACGATTGAATTTTCTCCGTCTAAAACTTCGTCACTTACAATTACGTTACGACGAACCGGAAGACAATGCATGAATTTTCCATTGTTCGTTAAAGCCATTTTTTCGGCCGTAACGGTCCAATTTGGATCTATGTTGGTTACTTTTCCGTAGTCGTTGAAGTTACTCCAGTTTTTCACGTAAACGAAATCGGCGTTTTCAAACGCTTTATCCTGATCGTATTCGATTTTACAGTCTTTTGTAATTTCAGGACTTAACTCATAACCTTCAGGGTGTGTGATTACAAAATCCATATCTTTTTGCATCTGCATCATTTCTACAAAGGAATTAGCAACAGCCTGAGGCAATGCTTTCGGATGAGGCGCCCATGAAAGTACTACTTTTGGTTTATGTTTAGTTTTGTATTCTTCCATTGTAATGGCATCCGCCAAAGACTGCATTGGATGGCGAACAGCGCTTTCCATATTCACGATTGGCACTGTTGCATGCTTTAAAAAGCCCGAAATTACTGTTTCGGCATAATCTTTTTCTTTATCTTCCAAACCGGCAAAAGCACGAATGGCAATAATATCACAATATTGAGATACTACTTCGGCAGCTTCTTTGATGTGTTCTGAAGCACCGGAATTCATAACAGCCCCATCTTCAAACTCTAAGGTCCAGCCCTCGTTGGTAAAATTCATTACCATAACATTCATTCCTAAGTTTAAAGCCGCTTTTTGAGTACTCAAACGCGTTCTTAAACTCGGATTAAAAAATAACATTCCTAAGGTTTTATTCTTCCCTAAGTTTTGATTTTTAAGTGGGTTCTTTTTGATTTTTAGCGCACTTTTTACCCATTTTGATAATGAGTCGATATCTTGTATTGAAATATAATTCATGTCTTTTTGATTTTTATTTGTTGTCTAAAATTAGACGCGGATTAAACTGATTCGCTTCGCGAAGACACAGATTAACGCGGATTTTTTATATTCTTAATTTTCTATTATTCTCAAATATTTTTCGTCTAAATTCTGGTTTTGTTTCAAAATTTAGAAGTAAACCTACTTCGCAGTCTGTGCCTTTTAAATAGTTTAAGATCTGATTTTCAAACTCCACTGCGATATAATCAGCTGCTTTTAATTCTAAAATAATTAAATCTTCCACTACTAAAACCGCATTTTCGCAAAGCGAATCCGCGTCATCTGCGTTCCACTACACGATTTTCGTAAAAGGAATTTCATCTTTTAATGCCCGCAGAATAAAATTATCATTTAATCCGTTTACGATCCAGGTTTCAATATTGGCTGCTTTTGCAATTGCGGCCGCTTCTATTTTTGACTGCATTCCTCCTGTTCCATGCGATGATTTTGATTCTCCAATTTCTTTTTCTAATACTTTTAAATCATGTACTAATGTAATCGTTTCAGGATTTTCATTGTGAATAGAATCTTTCGTATAGATTCCGTTTGTATTAGTGGCAATAATCAGAATATCAACATTTAGCAACACTGCTGTTAATGCTGCCAGCTTATCGTTATCTCCAAACTGTATCTCATCTGTAGCAACGGTATCATTTTCATTAATAATCGGAATATAGTTATTCTCGACTAAAACGTTTATGGTATTGACTATATTGACTTTAGACTGTTCTTTTTCGAAATCAGAATAGGACAATAAACATTGTGAAGTCAATAAACCTAAATCGCTGAAGTTTTCATGGAAAATCCGCATTAAATGGGGTTGACCAATTGAAGCTAGTGCTTGTTTAACTACAATTTCTTTTCCTTTACTTTCAAGCTTTACAAACTGCTTTGCTGCCGCGATTGCTCCGGAACTCACAATTACAAACTCGTAATTTTTGTTTAAAGCAGCAATCTGCATCCCGAGGTCTTCAATCTTTCCCCGCGAAATATGATTGGTTTCTTTGGTTAAGGTATTACTTCCAATTTTTAATAAAATCCGCTTTTTTGACATGCTGTATTTTTTTTACCGCAAAGGGCGCAAGGTTTTTTATATTGTTTGTGTTTACAAACGCTAAGTTCGCAAAGCTATCTTTCTATAAATTCCAATTTTATAAAATCCAAATTCCAAAAATCTAAAATCAGAACTCTAAAATCTAAAATTATCGTATTTGTCCTTCTCCGTACACGTACCATTTGTTGGTTACCAAATGTTGTAAACCAATAGGCCCTCTTTGGTGCAATTTATCGGTGCTTATCGCTAATTCTCCTCCTAAACCAAATTGTCCTCCATCTGTAAAACGGGTTGAAGCATTTTGATAAACAGCGGCGGTATCAACAGCATCCATAAATTCCTGCGCTGCTTTGTCGTCTCTCGTAATAATTACTGCCGAATGCCCTCCACAATATTTATTTATTTTCTCAATTGCATTTTCTTCAGAATCGATGGAACCTATTACTATTTTATAATCCAGAAATTCTTCGTACCAGATATCTTCGTTTTGAAGTGTTTCTGTATCTTCAAAGCTTTTTAAAGATTCATCGACGATTACTTCTACATTAGATTCTTTTAAAGTCTCGATCAAAATAGCTGTAAAACCTTCAAAATTGGGCAACTTAGAATCTATTAAAACCTTATCGACCGCATTACAAGCCGATATTTTAGAGGTTTTGGCATTTAAAATTATTTTCAAAGCCAAATCCGTATCTGCTTTTTCATGAACGTAAACAAAGTTATTTCCTCGTCCGCTTACAATAACCGGGCAAGTAGCATGAGCTTTTACAAACTCTATTAGTTTTTCTCCTCCTCGGGGAACAATTAAATCTACTTTTTGAGTTGGTTTTTCTAAAAAAGCCTGAGTTTCTGTACGATTAAAATTCAAATACTCCACCCATTCTTTCGAAACTCCATTATCTTCTAAAGCCTGGTGCCACAAATTCACAATTTTCAAATTCGATTCTAAAGCTTCTTTTCCTCCTTTTAATAAAATCTTATTTCCGGATTTAAATGCAATTCCTCCAGCTTCAATTGTAACATCCGGGCGGGATTCGTAAATGATTAAGATCGTTCCGAAAGCGGCTGTTTTATTAATCACTTTTATACCATTATCATGAACAAAATGAAAGCGCTCTACTCCAACAGGATCTTCTTGCGAAGCCAGTTGGTTGAGAGATAAAATCATCTCATCTACTTTTTTATCATCTACTTTCAGTCGTTCTTCCATCGCTAAATCTGAACCGTCGTAGTCAGCAAGATCTTCCTGATTGGTCAAGATAATCTGATTCCGTTCTAGCTCAACCAGCTTTGCCATAGACCGCAAAACCAAATTGCGTTTTTCAATTGATAATGGATTCATAATTTATAGTGGGTTGGTTGTTTTTGGTTTGTTTTCAAACTCAAATTGAGAGCTCTAAACCCGACAGGTTTTTATTTGATGAGAATTAGTTTTTTAATTCTTCTAAACTTTCTTTTAAAGCTTTTACAAACGTATCAATATCAGCTTTCTTTACTGTAAGCGGTGGTAAAATTCTAAGTAGATTTTTGTTGTTGGCGCTTCCTGTAAAAATGTGTTTTTCGATGATTAGTTTTTTTCTTAAAGCCGCAACATCAAAATCAAACTCTACTCCAAGCATTAAACCTTTTCCTTTTACTTGTTTGATGCCTTCTACTTCTTTAATTTTTTCTAAGAAATATTCATAAACTTCGTTCACATTTTTCTGTAAATCTAGTTTTTCAATTACATCTAAAACCGCAATTCCCGCAGCACAAGATAAATGGCTTCCTCCGAAAGTAGTTCCTAATAATCCAAAACTTGCTTCAAATTTTGGCGAGATTAAAATAGCCCCTATCGGAAATCCGTTCCCCATTCCTTTTGCTACCGAAATAATATCAGCGTTGATTCCGTGATGCTGGAACGCGAAGAATTTTCCACTTCTTCCGTATCCTGATTGCACTTCGTCTAAAATCAAGACCACATCATGTTTTTTACACGTTTTTTCTAAAGCCTGAAAAAAATCGGTTGTCCCCTCGTCTAAACCTCCAACTCCCTGAATTCCTTCAATAATTACCGCTGTAACATCACCTTTGGCCAGTTCTGCTTCAACTAATTCGATTTGATTTAATGGTAAAAAAGTAACTTCCTGCTGTGCATTAATTGGCGCTATGATCTTCTTATTATCGGTAACTGCAACTGCCGCAGAAGTTCTTCCGTGGAAAGAATTATCAAAAGCAACAACTCTTGATTTTCCGTTATGAAAAGAAGCTAATTTTAAAGCGTTTTCATTGGCTTCAGCACCAGAACTGCATAAAAACAATTCATAATCTTCTAATCCTGAAAGCTTTCCTAATTTCTGAGCCAGTTCTACCTGTAATGGATTCTGAATAGCGTTGGAATAAAATCCTAAATGATCTAATTGATCTTTTAATTTGGCTACATAATCCGGTTGTGTATGTCCAATCGAGATCACTCCATGTCCGCTATATAAGTCTAAATATTCTACTCCGTTATTATCTGTAATGGTACAATCTACTGCTTTTACAGGGGTTATATCGTAAAGTGGGTATACGTTGAATAAGTTCATTTTTGTTTATTATTAAAAGATTTAAAAATCGAAGAATTTAAAGATTTCTGCATTAAATAAATTATAAGATTAATTTTTCAATCTTGTAATTATTTAATCTTTCAATTTTCTCTAAAATCCGCTTGGTTTCAAATGTAAACCGGTGGTTTCTTCTAATCCGAACATTAAATTCATATTTTGAATAGCTTGTCCAGAAGCACCTTTGGTTAAATTATCAATAATTGAAGTGATCAAAATCCGGTTTCCTTTTTTCAATAAACTAATGATACATTTGTTCGTTTGAACGACTTGTTTCATATTGATGTTTGTCGTTGTCACGGTAACAAAAGGTTCATTTTTATAGAACTCTTCGTATTTAGCAACTGTTTGCTCCAGACTCTCATCAGAAATTGTATATAAAGTAGCGAAAATTCCTCTTGGAAAATCTCCTCTGTTCGGAATAAAAAGCAATTCACTCTCAAAATCTTCCTGCAACTGAACCAGACTCTTTCCAATTTCACCTAAATGCTGATGTTCAAAAGCCTTATAATGAGACATATTATTGTTTCTCCAGCTAAAATGTGAGGTTTCTGAAAGCCCTACACCCGCTCCGGTACTTCCGGTTGTTGCATTAATATGTACATCATTAAGCAGCAGATTGCTTTTTGCTAAAGGCAGCAAAGCCAATTGGATCGCTGTAGCAAAACAACCTGGATTTGCAATGTAATTTGCTTTTTTGATCGCTGCTTTATTTAATTCCGGCAAGCCGTATATAAAATCTTTTCCTTCAAAATGAGCATCTTTGTTTAATCTGAAATCATTTCCTAAATCAATGATTTTCGTGTGGCTTGCAAATTGATTTTCCTTTAGAAATGAAATAGATTTTCCATGTCCAAGACACAAAAACACCACATTTACATTTGGATTTACAACATCCGTAAAGTTCATTGCAATATCTCCCATCAAATCGTGATGTGCCACAGAAAGTGGTTTTCCGGCATTTGTAGTACTGTAAACGAAATCTATGTTTACATTGGGGTGATACATTAAAATTCTAATGAGTTCTCCGGCTGTATAGCCCGAACCACCAATTATTCCAACATTAATCATGATCTAAATGGTTTACAGATGAAAATATGTTTTGAGCATTACCTAAAATCTTAATAAATCCTTTTGCATCGTCAGATGTCCACGCATTATTCATTTCCCCATATTGACCAAAGCCTGTATTCATTAAATCGTTATTAGATTCAATACCGTCAAGTGAAAAATGATAGGGTTTCAATGAAACTGTTACAGTTCCATTAACTGTTTTTTGAGTATCCTGCAAAAAGGTTTCGATGTTACGCATCACCGGATCCAAAAACTGACCTTCGTGAAACAACATTCCGTACCAGTTTCCTAATTGTTCTTTCCAGTATTGCTGCCATTTACCAAGCGTATGTTTCTCCAGTAAATGATGTGCTTTGATGATAATTAACGGTGCAGCAGCCTCAAAACCAACTCTTCCTTTAATTCCGATAATAGTATCCCCTACGTGAATATCTCTTCCAATAGCATAAGCATTTGCCAGTTTTTCAAGTTTGACAATATTTTTCTCAGGAACATCTTTCTTTCCATTTAATGCCACCAGTTCTCCCTGCTCAAAATGCAACGTCACCTTTTCTTCTCCTTCTTTTTGCAATTGAGAAGGATAAGCTTCACTTGGCAACGGCTCACTTGATGTTAGAGTTTCTTTACCTCCAACGCTGGTACCCCAAAGTCCTTTATTGATCGAATATTGTGCTTTTTCCCAAGAATAATGAACACCATTTTTAGACAAATAATCTACTTCTTCCTGTCTGGAAAGTTTTAAATCTCTTATTGGTGTAATAATTTCAATTTCAGGAGCAATAGTTTGAAAAATCAAATCAAAACGAATCTGATCATTCCCCGCACCTGTACTCCCGTGTGCAATCGCATTTGCCCCTACTTTTTTAGCATATTTAATCGCTTCGATTGCCTGAAAAACACGCTCAGCACTCACTGATAAAGGATATGTATTATTCTTTAATACGTTTCCAAAAATCAAGTACTTTATAGCTTTATCATAATATTTGTCAACTATTGTAAGGTTAGCATGTTGTGCACTCCCTAGCTCATAAGCTCTTTTTTCGATAGCTGATAATTCTTCTTCATCAAATCCTCCTGTATCTACAAGAACAGTGTGAACTTCGTATCCTTTTTCATTTTTTAAATATTTCAAACAATACGAGGTATCTAATCCTCCACTATAAGCTAATACAACTTTTTTCATTTTTTTATAATTTAGGCTAATACTTTCGTATATAGCAAGTTTGAGATTTCATTTTTAGTTTGATTCTTAAGATAAGAACCCGAAAAACAAGGTTTTATTCAGAAACAAAGCCTGTTTAATTTTTTTTAACCTGCTTAAAACAGCCACGTTAAAAGGGTGTTTCGGCGGTTCTTTTTGTTTGTCCTTTGGGTCGTACAACATCCCTGTACAAAGGCACATTTTGTTTTCCTTGCTTTTTAGTATTTCATAATTTGTACAGGTTTTACAACCCGCCCAAAAACTTGGATCGGTAGTTAGTTCAGAAAACGGAACAGGCTTATATCCTAAATCAGAGTTTATCTTCATTACTGCCAAACCAGTTGTAATACCAAATATCTTGGCATCCGGGTATCTTTCAAGAGAATAATCGAAAACTTTTGACTTGATTTTTTTGGCTAAACCTAAACTTCTGTAATCCGGATGCACAATTAAGCCGGAATGCGCCACGAATTTTCCGTGCTGCCAACTTTCGATGTAACAAAAACCTGCAAACTTCCCATCTGCCAAAGCAATCATCGCATCACCGTTCGACATTTTTTTCTGAATGTATTCAGGAGTTCTTTTAGCAATCCCAGTACCTCTTAATAAGGCAGATGATTCTATTGTATCGCAAATTTCCTGTGCGAATTTGAAGTGTTCTTCCTGAGTAACAACAATAGAGATTTTCATTTCAATAGTTGAAGTTAGAGTTAAAAATTAAAACGTAATGTTTAGTTTGAAATCCTGAATTCAATCCAATAAAAATAAACAAAATAGCAGTAAGATTCTCAAAATCAAAAACTTGACCAAGAAAATTCAAAAAATAAGATATACTTTTAGGATATGTTTGTCCAATGGACAAATGATGTGATTTCAAAATGAAAAATGAATATAAATAAATACGCGGCGAAAAACTCTGTGGATACTATAGAGATAGTGTCCGTACTTCGGGAGAAGTTACAGGTGATTTTGTCCGTGACAAAGAAGTTATATGTAAACTTATTTTATTCATCGACTGCAAAAGTACACTAATTTTTTATTTATGAAACAAAAAAATAAAATTCTAACATTTTTTTAATGAAATGTTAGAATTGGACAATAAAAAACCCGATAATTACAAATAACTATCGGGTTCTTAAGCATTTACTTTTTATATTTCTAATTTTTAGTAAACGGTATTGCATCACCACTACTTAAAATAATCATATCAAAACCTGTTTTAGCCTCGTTAAATTTGAATTTTAATCCGGCTTCAGCTGATTGAAAGACATCTTTTTCATTTTCTACAGCCTTTACAGTAAACTTCGGATAGTTTGTTATCAGAACATTCAATGCATTATTCTTTTCTGTAAAATCAATTTTCAAAGGTGCTCTTGAAGTTGAGTATGTTCCTAAATAACCATCTAAAACTACATCTTTTTCTATTTTACCATTTGCAGCTGTCCAAACATTATTTGTTTCATTATTATCTGGGAAAACATGATCAGGATCAAGTGTTATACTATCTATTTCTTCAGTAGAATCGTGTTTGAAAGTCCAAACATTATTACGTTGCCAAATTTCTACAGGTAGTTTTACTCTTGAAACTTTTCCACTCTTTGTTTTCACATCCAAAACAACTGGCATTGCCATTTTATCGAAATTCTCAACTGTAATGGCAACTCCTTTTGCCGGATCATTTTTTATGTACTTAATTGAATTAATCCCTTGATTAAAACGCCAGTTGTTCACAAACCAGCTTCTCCAAAACCAACTTAAATCTTCACCTGCAACATTTTCCATCGATCTGAAAAAGTCATCCGGTTGTGGATGTTTGTAAGCCCAACGTTCAATATAAGTACGGAAAGCAGTATCAAAACGTTCTTTTCCTAATACTTGTTCTCTCAATATTATTAAAGCTATACTTGGCTTGAAATAACATAACATACCAATATTTGCCTCTTTCATATTGTCAGGAGAACTCATCACCGTTTCTAAGTCAGGTCTTGTAAAAGACTCTGCCCCTTTATGCAAGTCTGTTGGTTTTTCAACATACTCTCCTTTATTAAAATCTGCTGTACTCAATGAATTGATAAAAGTATTAAAACCTTCATCCATCCAGCCGAACAATCTTTCGTTCGAACCCACAATCATAGGAAACCAGATATGTCCAAATTCATGATCTGTTACCCCCCATAAATCTTGTCCTTTTGACTCCCAACCACAAAAAACAATTCCCGGATATTCCATTCCACCTTCATTTCCTGCAACGTTTGTCGCTACCGGATAAGGATATTCAAACCATCTTTTAGAGTAATTTTCAATCGATGCTTTTACATATTCCGTTGAACGTCCGTAAGCATCTTGTCCTGCACTTTCTACTGGATAAGCTGATAAAGCCAATGCTTTTTTACCACTAGGTAAATTAATTTTTGCTCCATCCAAAATAAAAGCTGCAGAGGATGCCCAAGAAAAATCACGAGCATTTTTTATTTGATAATGCCATGTTTTCTGTCCCGAAGCATTCAAATTTGCTGTTGACACAACCTCTTCAGCAGTACGGATCGAAACTGTTCTATCACTTAAAGAAGCTTCCTTGTAACGTTTAAACTGCTCAGCTGGCAACACTTCAGATCCATTCAACAATTCTCCTGAACCTACAACAAAATGGTTTGCCGGAACCGTAAGTTTAACATCAAAATTACCGTATTCCAGGTAAAACTCAGAAGCTCCCAGGTAAGGTGCAGTATTCCATCCCTTTACATCATCGTACACACACATACGCGGATACCATTGTGCAATAGTGAAAATTTTACCGTTTTTAGTTTCTAAAACTCCCATTCTGTCTGAGCCTTCAAAAGGTGCAATGAACGAAAACTCGATTTTAATTTTTACAGCTCCTCCTTTTGATGCCAGTGTTTCCGGAAGGAATATTTGCATTCTGGTGTCTGTAATTACGTATTTTGCCTCGATTTCGGTCTTTTTCTTTCCACCTGAAATTACTTTAACCGATTTAATTTTATTTCCTCCATCAAAAACCTGTCCCTGAGCCCCATTACGGCTTCCAGAAACTGGCACTACCGCATTTCCTCTTGAATCGCTTTTGAATAAATTTTGATCTAAATTCAACCATACAAATGACATTTTATCCGGGCTATTATTGGTATAGGTAATTTCATCTGTACCGATAATCTCATTTGTAGTTCCGTTTAATTTTGCAGTTATCTGATAATCGGCTCTGTTTTGCCAATATTCAACTCCTGGCTGGCCATTTGCAGAACGTGTTGGCGTACCGTTTTTGGTATAAAAATTTGGTCCAAATGCATCGTGATAGTTGTAGTTATTAACGGGATTTGCTACTGTTGTTGCAGGCGTTTGCTGTGCCCAACCAGAGGAAATTCCAACAAACAAAGCCATAGTTAATAAGGCTTTTGAGGATTGTATTTTCATATTTTTTAGCTGTTTATATAGCAAATTAATGAAAAAAAAAGCTATTTAAATAGAAATCCTGAAATGAAAATTAAATTTTATTCAAAAATATTTTAAGCCATTTTCTTAAAAAACTAAAATTTATAAAATATATTTACATCAACATAAAACTAACTCTTTTCATTTTTAAGCACTTTGAATACATCTATCTACAATTCAGCACTAAGCGTCTCAATAAAACATTTCGGAGCGGAATTATTTTCATTAAAAGACAATCAAAATAATGAATACATATGGGAAGGTAATCCAAGCTTCTGGAGCAAACATTCTCCTGTACTTTTCCCTATCGTAGGTACTCTGAAAAACAATACTTATACGATTGATGGAAAGGAGTACCAATTGCCGAGACACGGTTTTGCACGTGATATGGATTTTCAATTAATAGACAAAACAGAAAGCAAGGCCATTTTCTCTTTAAAATCAGATCCCGAAACATTACAAAAATATCCTTTTGAATTTGAACTGCAGCTTATTTACACTATTGAAAATACAACATTAAGCATTGAATACAAAGTAATTAACACAGGTAAGAATAAAATGCCTTTTTCTATAGGAGCTCACCCCGCGATTGCTTTGCCTCAAAATTTTGAAAATTATGCATTCCAATTCGAAAAGCAGGAAGTTCTCGAATATTACCTTCTGGAAAATGATCTAATTTCCAACAAAACAAAAGTCCTGGAAAGTCAAAATAGTCTAATTCCTCTACACTACGAATTATTTAAAAACGACGCATTGATTTTTAAAACCTTAGAATCAAATTCATTAACCCTCCTTCAAAACTCCAAACCCTATATTAAGGTTGAGTTTGAAGACTTTCCGAGTTTAGGCATCTGGACAAAAACACAAGCTCCTTTTATTTGTATCGAACCTTGGCTGGGCTACTCGGATACTGCTGAAAATTCAGGAGATTTATTCAAAAAAGAAGGTGTTTTAATTTTAGAATCCTTTCAAACCTTTAATTCAAAATTTAGTATATCAATATTATAATCTACAAATAAATGCTGGAATTTAATTTTACTCCATTCCCCGTAATTGAAACAGAACGTTTGCTTTTACGAAGAATAACAAATGACGATGTAAATGAAGTTTTCGAATTGCGTTCAAATCCTGAAACGATGAAATTCATTCCACGTCCCTTAGTCAAAAATTCTGAAGAAGCTTTAGAACATATTGCAATGATTGAAGACAAAATTGTGGCCAATGAAGGAATCAATTGGGGAATTACTTTAAAAGACAATCCTAAACTACTAGGTATTATAGGATATTACAGAATGCAACCCGAGCATCATCGCGCCGAAATTGGATATATCTTGCTACCGGAATTTCACGGAAAAGGAATCATTCCGGAATCTGTCAACCGACTTATTACTTACGGATTTGACGAATTAAAATTACACTCGATTGAAGCGGTGATTGACCCCGAAAACTATGCTTCAGAAAAAGTATTACAAAAATGCGGCTTTATCAAAGAAGGACATTTTAAAGAATGTGAATTTTATGACGGTAAGTATCTAGACAGCGTAATCTACTCATTATTAAACAATAAGAAGCCTTAACCTTTTTGGTAAAAAAATATTCCTGTTAAATTAATAGTTCTGGATAATAGTAACTATTGGTTTGCGTTATATTTGCAGTCGAAATAAGAAAAAAGAGCTTATTTCGACATCACGAAAGCCTATTTTATGAAAAATTTTTTTATTGCCCTTGTTCTTTTCTTTTCGGTTCAGTCTCAAAGCCAGACTTTTATTAAATTCAATGCTGCAACCGCTTTATTAGCTGTACCAAATGTTGGAATTGAAACCAGTATCGGAAAAAATCTAACTTTTAGTGTTGACGTAATGGCGTCATTTTGGGAGTCCTTTAACGGACATAGTCCGATGAAATTCTACACGCTAACACCTGAACTTCGTTATCATTTTAAAGAAAATTATAACGGTTTTTATGTAGGTGGTCACGCAGGACCAGACGTTTATGAAATTCAGAAATGGAACTACTGGGGCTCTAACCATTATGAACATGGTTTTGGTTATCGCTTAGGAGTTACTGTTGGATACAATATCAAATTAAGCGATAAATTTTTATTGGATATTTTCGCTGGAGGTGGCTGGCATCAAGGTTTTTATCACGGTTATTACAATGATGGAACTCCTGGTAGATACGAAAAAGCACAAAACTGGAACAAAAGTGGTGAATGGCTTCCCTACCGCGGAGGTGTTATGATTTCTTATAAATTATAAATTACTTCGCCAATTTAGGCAGTGATTTTATGTATAAATCTTCCACTTTTTTACGTGCCCAATCGGTTTTTCTTAAAAAAGTCAAGCTTGATTTTACACTTGGATTTGAAATAAAACACTTAATCGGAATTAATTCTGCCAGAGTATCGAAGCCATAGTGTTCTACTAATGCTTCTACTATTTTCTGAAGCGTTATACCATGTAAAGGATCTTTCGATTTATTTTGCATTTTATATTTTTAAAATAATTATACTAAAAGACCGTACTTTAAAAGCACGGTCTTTCTTTTTTTTTACAAAACTAGTAAATTAAACTACAATTATTCTAACTCTAGAGACTACAATTAAAAAAACAAAAAAGTCATAAAATCTTTTTTTATTCAATTCTTATGAACTTTCTGCCAATAAAAGTCTTCTCTATGATGTTTATTAAAATAAAAATTTAAATCCGAAAGAAAGCGGAGAAGTCAAATTTGGTGCACTTCCCCCTAAAGCTGTATTGTAAAAAGGCTCAACATTTGCGACATGAGCCAGTCCAAAATTAGTTACTGTGGTTTTCTCTCCATTTTTTGGATCTAATGTGGTAGATGTAAAGTTTGCCAGATTATAAGAGAACTCAACTGAGAAATTTTTACTAATAAAATAATCAAATCCACCCGAAACTGATAGCCCGTATTGACTAATCTTTAAATCACTTTCCTTCTCTTTTCCTGTAATAATAGGAGCTGCCAACTGTCCAAAGAAATACAACGAACTCGCCACATTCCAATATTTTCTGGCTAATGGCTGAATAACAAGCAAATCTGCTTTTGCTACGGTTCCGGCTTTTTCCTCAGATTTTATATTAATAATACCAAATCCCGCTCCTACTGCAACAGAAGGCGTTACAAATGTTCCAACAACTGGCAATACAGTTAGGTTTGTGCTTTTAACATCTCCTGTTTTAGTTTGTTGGTAACCAAATTGCGATGTTGCAAACCAGGTTCCTTTTAAACCCTGGTTTGTATCCTGAGCTTTTGCTGTTAAGCCAATAAATGCAATACTTACTAGTGTTAAAATCTTTTTCATGTTTTAGTTTGTTTTAAATTATTCAACAAACTTATATGTAAGCTTTTTCTTTAAATATGATTAAAATCATAGATTAAAAAAAAAGTTTAATTCTTTCAGATTCTATTAAAGTTTTTCATTTTTGTTTTACATTTGTACACTATGTTAAAAACAGTCAATATACTTAATAAAAGAGCCCGGTTTGATTATGAGATAATCGATACTTATACTGCCGGAATTGTTTTATCAGGAACCGAGATCAAATCTATACGCCTGGGTAAAGCAAATATTACCGAAAGCTTCTGCGAATTTAACAATATGGAGCTCTTTGCCATCAATACTTATATTGAAGAGTATTCTTTTGGTAATCAATTCAATCACAAATCCAGAAGTGAGAGAAAATTACTTTTAAATAAAAAGGAGCTTAAAACATTGCATAAAAATGTTCAGGCCAAAGGACTTACTATTGTTCCGTTGAAATTATTCACCAACGAAAAAGGACTTGCAAAACTTCAAATAGGCCTTTGTAAAGGAAAGAAAAACTACGACAAACGCGAATCTCTGAAAGAACAGGATACCAAACGCGATTTAGATCGGATAAAAAAAGCATACAACTAAAAAATATATTTCCAAATCACTCATAAAGAGATTTTTACTTATATTTTATCGTTATTTTTACTACAAACAATTTAACCTTAGAATATGAAAAAGTACTTAATTTTATTCATGACTGTTGTGATATTTTCAAGTTGTGGCAGCAATACATCTATTGTTAGCAGTTGGAGAGACCCTCATATAACCGTAGCTCAGGAGCATTTTAAAAAAGTTTTAGTTGTCGCTTTAGTAAAAGATGAGGCTTCAAGAAGAACCGTCGAAAATAGAATTGCCACTGGTAATCCTATTTTCAAAACTTCTTACCAATATTTAAACGAAACTACTACACAACTAACCAAAGAGCAGAAATTAAAAATTTTGCAGGACGAAAATTTTGATGGCGTTATCACAATGCGACTAGTAAGCAAAGAAAAAGAAACCAATTATGTTCCCGGAACTTATACAGGAATGTACTACGGCGGATTCGATGGCTTATATAGCGGAATGTATGGTTATGGCTTTGGAAACTGGTACGGAATGTACTCGCCCTATTTCTATGATCCCGGATATTATCAGGAAACCACTGCTTATATGGTAGAAACCAATGTTTTTTCATTAAAGGACAATAAACTGATCTGGACAGGAACTACCAAATCCGAATATGTTACAGATCTTGGCCAAACAGTTGATGCAATTATGCAAACTGTTGTAAAAGAAATGAGAAAAGACGGCTCACTTCCTCCTAAATAGTATTTTGAAAAGCAATATTTTGATATTGCTTTTTTCTATTAAAATTTATGACTAAATTTGTCAAGACAATTTAAATAAAGTAGAAATGAAATCGCTCCTTAAAAATGCAAGAGAACAAAAAGGTCTAAAAACCCGCGAAGTAGCACAACTACTTGGCATCGATCAAGCTTTAATAAGCAAATTTGAAAGCGGTTCGCGAAAACCAACCAAAGATCAAATTGTTAAGCTATCTCAACTTCTAGGAATAGACTATGAGACTTTAATGATCGCATGGCTGAAAGAAAAAATTCTACATGAAATTGGTGATGATGAATTTGCTCTAAAAGCGCTTGAAGTTGCAGAGAAAGAAATCAAATACAATAAAACAGTCTCCAAATTAAAATTATCAACCACTTTAGAAAAAATCCTTAGTGAAATAGATGTTTTAAAAGAAAAACTGGATACTTACAGACAGTTTGATAGCTATAAAATCAGTCAGGCACTTGAACTCGAATATACTTTTGAAAGCAATCGAATTGAAGGAAATACCATGACGCTTCGCGAGACAGACATGGTCATCAACGAAGGTTTGACCATTTCAGGGAAAAGTATGAGAGAACATCTTGAAACCATTAATCATCAGGAAGCGATAGGTTTTATAAAAGATTTAATGCAAAAAAACAACAGCTTAAATGAACGCGATCTTTTATCTATACATAATTTAATTTTAAGAGGTATAATTCCTGAAGATGCAGGCCGTTATCGAAAAGTACAGATCATGATTCAGGGAAGCAATCACATGCCTCCACAGCCTTTTTTAGTTGCAAAGGAAATGGAAGAGTATTTTATTTGGTATGAAATCAACAAAAATAAATTACATCCGGTTATTCTTGCAGCCGAAATGCACGAAAGACTAGTTACTATTCACCCTTTTATTGATGGAAACGGCAGAACCTCCAGATTAGTCATGAATTTAATTCTAATGCAAAAAGGCTATCTGATCGCCAATATAAAAGGAGATTATGAAAACAGAATGCAATACTATCAATCTCTGGAAACCGCTCAAACAAAAAAAGATAAAGAAGATTTTTTATTCTTTATCGCCAGAATTGAAAAAGAAAGCCTGGAGCGCTATATTAGTATTATAGGGCAATAAAAAACCAGAGCCCGCTATACATAGTGGGCTCTCGCTTTAATTTTTATCTTCTAATAAAGGAACAAATCGAAATTCTCCAAACTCATGTTTTTCAAATTGTGTTTCGTTCTTTCGAATTAATAAAGTCATAATCTGAACATCTTCTCCTAACGGAATAACCAACCTTCCTCCTATTTTAAGCTGTGCCATTAAAGGCTGCGGAATAAATGGAGCTCCTGCTGTAACGATAATACTATCAAAGGGTGCATAACTTGGTAATCCTTTATAGCCATCTCCGAAAGACAAATGCTTTGGACGAATGTTTAATTTCGGAAATAAATTAGAAGTTGTTCTAAACAACTCACTCTGTCTTTCCACACTATACACTTTTGCTCCCAACATAAACAAAACCGCTGTTTGGTACCCTGATCCTGTACCAATTTCTAAAATCTTGTGGTCTTTTTTAACCTCTAATAATTGTGATTGAAACGCAACTGTGTAAGGCTGAGAAATCGTTTGCCCCGCTCCTATAGGAAATGCCTTATCCTGGTACGCATAATCTTCAAAACTTGAATTTAAAAAAAGGTGTCTCGGGATTTTTTTTATCGCATCTAAAACTGCTTTATCAGTAATCCCTTTTTGTTCTAAAGTGCTTACTAATTGATTACGAAGTCCTTGATGTTTGGCAGTATCTTTCAAAATAGGTTGGTTTTATTTTTGCAAAAATAGGAAAGTAAATCAATTTTAAATGCTTTCATACAGAATGTTTTCAAATCAGAAACTTCTTTCAAATTAATATAATCCGAACCATTTACCATTCAAATGCTTGTATCAACCGTTCGTCATTTTTTTAAAAATTTTCAGCTGATGTGTTGCTACTTTTGAAACATCAAACAGGAAATAATAATTTAAAAACCAAAATTATGAACACAATAAATTTTAAAACTCCGACCAAAATTCTAAAACCACTGGCTATTGGTTTCGCAATCGGACTTATTACCAATATTATTAGTTTTTTAATTCACTTGTAAAAAATCAATCAATCAATCAATCAATTAATTAATTATTAAAATTAACAAATCATTAAACCTAAAAATCATGGAAACTAAAAAAGAAGTAAATGTTTACAAAATTACTAAGTCATTTATAGTAGGATTTATAATCGGATTTGCGCTTTATAAATTTATCACCGTAATCGTATTCAATTAATCTAATCCTCAATCAAAAAACATTAATCATGAAAACCAATACATTTAAAAAGATCGCTTTTCTATCTCTTGGAATTATTTCTACAGGAAATTTATTTGCACAAAACAAACCCGAAAAAGCACCCTCTGTTCCCGCTACAGATATTTATTTTGGAATTACAGTGGAAGACAAATACAGAAACCTTGAGGATTTAAAAAATGAACAAACACTAAGCTGGTTAAAGGCTCAGGCAGATTATACAAACAATATTTTAAACTCAATTCCGGGAAAACAAACGCTTATTGATGAATTAACTTCTATAAATGACAGAGTCACTGAAGCAATCAGTGGAACACAAATTATGGAAGATGGAACTTACTTTTATCAAAAAACAACTCCAAAAGATCAGGTTGCAAAACTGTATAAAAGAGCTGGCTTAAAAGGAAAAGAAACGTTAATCTTTGATCCACAAACCCTAAAAGGCGAAGCAAAAGATATCTTTACTATTAGCTCTTTTTCTCCAAATAAGAGCGGAAAACTAATTGCTATAAATATTTCGAAAAATGGCGGCGAAATGAGCGAAATGCTTTTAATAAATGTATCAGATAATAAAATTTTGGCAGATAAAATCGATAAGTTAAGATTTGGAAATGCGAATTGGTTAAACGATGACAAATCATTTTTGTATGCACAATCACCAACAGCCGATATCCATGATGCAAAAGCGCAATTAAATATTGTAACCAAATTGCACATTGTAGGCAATGATATTACAAAGGATAAAGTAATTTTTTCGAAAGTCATGTATCCTGAATTAAAAATTGCAGATGAAGAAATTCCTATTATGGGCTATGACGTAGACAGTAAGATGCTTTTTCTGATGCCTTATTCTGTAAATCCGAACATGAAAATGTTTATTGCCAAAGGCTCTGATTTGAATAGTGCCAAAATTAGCTGGAAATTATTGACAGACAGGAAAGATGAAATTAAAAATTTCGCTTTTAGCGATAAAGACATTTATTTTTTCACAAGTCTTAATGCTCCAAAATTTAAAGTAACAAAAACTAGTATTGCCAACCCAAATTTAGCAACCGCAACACTTGTAATCCCTGAAGACAAGGAAGCCAATCTAAACCCTATTACGATTACCAAAGACGGGATTTTTTATACCAAAACAAAAAACGGAATCGAAAGTAAATTATTCTTCACTGATTTTGAAGGAAAAAACCACAAGGAAATTAAAACCCCAAAAAAATCTGCTACCATTGTTTTAACTTCAAGAGGAAGCAAATTTTCAGACTTATGGGTTCGAACAACTGGCTGGACAACCAAAGGAGAACGCTATAAATACGATGTAAAGAAAAACAATTTTATCAGAGAAGAGCTCTCTACTATTACTGAATATCCAGAATTTGAAAATTTTGAAATTGAAGAATTAATGGTAAAATCGTATGATGGTGTTGAAGTTCCACTATCAATTATTTATAAAAAAGGAATTAAAAAAGACACAAAGAATCCCGTTTTATTCTATGGTTACGGTGCCTACGGAATGTCTATGTCTCCTAGTTTTAATCCAAGTTTACTTTTATGGGTAGAAAGAGGCGGAATACTTGCTGTTGCTCACGTAAGAGGCGGTGGAGAATTAGGCGAAAAATGGCATCTGGATGGTCAAAAAAGTAAAAAACAAAATACCTGGAAAGACGTAATTGCCTGCACCGAATATATGATTAAGGAAGGATATACAAATCCGACAAAAACGGCAATCTACAGCAGAAGCGCTGGGGGAATTCTGGTAGGAAGAGCCATTACAGAAAGACCCGATTTATATGCAGTAGCCATTCCCGGAGTAGGAAGCATGAATACCGTTAGAGGTGAAAATGCACCAAACGGACCTGCAAATACACCTGAATTTGGAACCGTAAAAATAGAAGATGAAGCCAAAGCTCTCATAGAAATGGATTCTTATTTACAACTTAAAGAAGGTATTAACTATCCCGCAACCTTAACAACAGCAGGATTCAACGACCCTAGAATCATTGTTTGGTCTCCTGCTAAATTTGCCGCTAGATTGCTTGAGGTAAATGCGTCTAAAAAACCAACTTTATTAAAAGTAGATTATGAAGCAGGTCATTTTGGCGGAGCTTCAAAAGCGAAATCGTATGAAGAAGTTGCTGATGTTTTAAGCTTTGCACTATGGCAAGTAGGCCACCCTGATTTTCAACCTAAAAATTAATTATTTAAAATGTAACTTTGGCAATGTCAACATTGCCAAAGTTTTTAAAACTTAAAATTATGATCAAAATAATTATAGCTTTGACTATTGAAATAAGCCATTTGTTATTTAAAATTTTATCTTAATGAAATTAACCACAAAAATTCTAATGACTATAATTGTTGTAATCTGCCTGCTCCTTGTAGGCGCTTTTATCGCAGGAATGTATTATGGGTATCACGCACCGCTGAAGACAAAATAACTTATAAAAATGTTTCAAAAAAAGAATCACGTTTTCATTTTAGTTCAGATCATCATATGGACTATCTATTCAGGAATAATTTTTATTCCTCAGATTATCATTCCGGAACTAAATTTTTTAGGATATAAAAATTGGCAACTTTTACTGGACTATTGTTTTAGTGTATGTCTGCTTACTTTACTCTCAATAAGTTTAAAATATTTATATGACCCATACATAAAACTGGATGATTTTAAACTTTGGGAGATTATTAAAATGCTTTTTTTAATTTTCGCAGCGGCACTTTTTTATTATGGGGTGCTAATGGCTTACAATTATCTAATGCTTCATTACGTTTATCAAAGACCTGAAGTTCTTGACCATCCATCTCAATCTCAAAAAAACCAAATCGCCTTTATTTTTGTGATGGGATTTCTTTTCTTTCTTTGGATAGTTATTTATACCATTTACAGAACAACCCTGCAAATCAAGAATAATAAAATGGATCGAATGGAAATTGAAAACACTTTAAAAGATTCTCAATTGAACGCTTTAAAGGGACAAATTAATCCCCATTTTATGTTTAACAGCTTAAATAATATTCGCGGATTAATTCTGGAAAATCCTGAAAAATCAAGAGAAATGATAACCCGATTGTCCGAAATGCTTCGGTATTCCCTGACCAAAAACGAGATTACAACAATTGCATTGGAAGAAGAAATTGAAATGGTAGAAAACTTCATTGAAATTTCAAAAATTCAAATGGAAGAACGTTTGAATTTTATTTCTCAAATAGACCAAAACACTTTAAACATGCAAATCCCTCCTATGATCATCCAAATGTTGATCGAAAATGCGGTTAAACATGGAATTGCAAAATTAAAAGACGGAGGGCAAATATCATTAGAAACCAAGCTGGAAAATAACAATTTAACCATTCTGGTTTCGAATACTGGAATGCTTACCATTGAAAAAGATTCTACACAATTAGGAATTAAAAATATCGAAAAAAGATTGCATTTAATCTATGGTGAAAAAGCTAATTTTAAATTGCAGGAAATAGAAAATAAAGTAATTGCAAAAATAATTATTCCAATACTTTAAGTATGAAAAAAATAAAAGCTGTTATTGTTGAAGATTCCCGTCTGGCCAGAAATGAGCTTAAAGAATTAATTAAAAATCACCCTGAAATTGAAATTATCGGAGAAGCAGAAAATGTAGATTCAGGCTTTAAACTGATACAGGAAACCCAACCGGATCTACTTTTTCTGGATATCAATATGCCCGAAAAAGACGGTTTTGAGCTGTTAGAAATGCTAGACAAAGTTCCTATTACGATTTTTACAACAGCATTTGACGAATACGCCATTAAATCTTTCGAATACAACGCCTTAGATTATTTACTAAAACCGATAAATCCAAAAAGATTTGCTCATTCCATCGAAAAAGCAAGTCAAAATCTAATTGAAAAAGAAGAAAAAAGCAGTAAGAAACTGACACTAAACAATCAGATTTTTATTCGCGATGGCGAAAAATGCTGGCTCGTAAAAATTGCTGATATCTTTCTATTTGAAGTTGATGGCAATTACACCAAAATATTCTTTCAGGATGAAAAAGCTGTACTTAATAAATCATTAAACAACATTGAAGAAAAACTTCCTGATGATTATTTCTTCCGGGCCAATCGAAACCAAATTATCAATATAGAATATATACTCAAAATTGACCCTTGGTTTAGTGGTAACTTGCTCGTACAGCTTCCAAAAGAAGTAAAAGTCGAAATATCGCGAAGACAGACCAATAACTTCAAAGAAAAGTTAAGTATGTAAATACATTTAAAATTGTTCAAATAATTTCGACTTTGTCATAACTAAACTTTTACTTTCAACAAATAAATTATATTTTTGTTTAAAATACATTCTCATGTTAAAAGTAGGAGTTTTAGGTGCAGGTCATCTTGGTAAAATACATTTACGCTTATTACAACAATCTGACCAATACGAATTAGTTGGATTTTACGACGAAAATCAGGAAAATGCCGAAAGAATCTCAAAAGAGTTTGGCTATAAAAACTTCAATACCATTGCAAAATTAATCCACGCTGTGGATGTTATCGATATCGTAACCCCAACTCTTTCACACTATAAATGTGCTAAAGTAGCCATCAAATCCGGAAAACATATCTTTATAGAGAAACCTATTGCCAATACTGTTGAAGAAGCCGAAGAAATTATTGCTTTAGCCAAAGAACACAATGTAAAAGGTCAGGTAGGTCATGTTGAGCGCTTCAACCCTGCGTTTATTGCTACAAAAAACATGATTGAAAATCCAATGTTTATAGAAACACATCGTTTGGCTGAATTTAATCCGCGTGGTACAGATGTTCCTGTAGTTCTCGATTTAATGATACATGATATTGATGCCATTTTAAGCGTTGTGAATTCAAAAGTAAAAAACATCAATGCAAGCGGTGTTTCTGTAATTAGTGAAACTCCGGACATTGCCAATGCGAGAATTGAATTCGAAAATGGATGCGTAGCCAATTTAACGGCGAGCAGAATTTCAATGAAAAATATGCGTAAAACGAGATTTTTTCAAAAAGATGCCTACATTTCTGTGGATTTTCTGGAGAAAAAATGCGAAGTCGTTCGTATGAAAGACGCTCCGGAAATTCCGGGTGACTTTGATATGATTTTGCAAAATGCAGAAGGCGTAAAAAAACAAATCTATTTTACAAATCCTGATGTCGAACAAAACAACGCAATCTTAGACGAACTGGAATCATTTGCCAATGCTATAAAAACTGACACAACACCAGTTGTAACGTTGGAACAGGCAACAGACGCCTTGAGAGTGGCTTATCAGATAATTGATTGCTTCGATAAATAATTGAAAACTTTTAAAAATAAATTAGCCACGAGTTCATCAATTAATTTGAGAACTCGTGGCTAAAATCATAAATATAACATCAAATTTAAATGAAGACTATAGCTGTAATTGGTGCAGGAACAATGGGTAACGGAATTGCTCATACATTTGCACAAAGTGGTTTTACTGTAAAACTAATTGACGTTTCAGAAAAATCATTAGACAAAGGAATGGCAACTATTGCTGCCAATTTAGATCGAATGCTTTCTAAAGGAACCATCACTCAGGAAGAAGTTACCAAAACGATCACTAACATTATTACGTATACTGATATTAAAGACGGCGTTGTTGGTGTGGATTTAGTAGTTGAAGCCGCTACTGAAAACGTAGAGTTAAAACTTAATATTTTCAAACAATTAAACGAAGCTTGTTCCCATAATACTATTCTGGCGACCAATACTTCTTCAATTTCTATTACTCAAATTGGAGCTGTTGTAGCACATCCTGAAAGAGTTATTGGTATGCACTTTATGAATCCGGTGCCAATTATGAAATTGGTCGAAATCATCCGCGGATACAACACCAGCGATGAAGTTACCAAAACTATCATGGACTTATCTGTAAAACTAGGTAAAGTTCCTGTTGAAGTAAACGACTACCCTGGTTTTGTAGCAAACCGAATTTTAATGCCTATGTTAAACGAAGCTATCGAAACGTTATACAACAAAGTTGCCGGAGTTTACGAAATTGATACTGTAATGAAGTTAGGAATGGGACACCCTATGGGACCTCTTCAATTGGCTGATTTTATCGGTCTTGATGTTTGCCTTGCCATTTTGAATGTAATGTACGACGGTTTCAAAAACCCAAAATATGCACCTTGTCCTCTATTAGTCAATATGGTAAGAGCCGGAAAATTGGGCGTAAAATCTGGTGAAGGTTTTTACGACTATAGCGAAAGTAAAAAAGCAGAAAAAATCTCTAAGCAATTTATTCTTTCCTAATAAAATAAAAAAATACCATGTCGATAGCATCGAATTTAAATACAATCAAGGCAAGTTTGCCTGAAAATGTAACTTTAGTTGCCGTTTCTAAGACCAAACCTGTCTCCGATTTAATGCAGGCTTATGATGCCGGTCAGCGTATTTTTGGAGAAAACAAAATCCAGGAAATGGTTGACAAATACGAACAGATGCCTAAAGACATTCAATGGCACATGATTGGTCATGTACAGTCGAATAAAGTCAAATTTATGGCGCCTTTTGTAAGTTTGATTCATGGTGTTGACAGTTTGAAATTATTGCAGGAAATCAACAAACAAGCTTTAAAAAACAATAGAATTATCAATTGTTTACTTCAGATATTTATCGCCGAAGAAGAATCTAAATTTGGTTTAGATGAAAACGAGTTAAATGAATTACTATCTTCACCAGAGTTTAAAGAAATGAAAAACATTCGTATCTTAGGATTAATGGGAATGGCAACATTTACAGAAGATTACAACCAAATTAAAAAAGAATTTATACATTTAAAATATATTTTTGATTCGATTAAAGAGCTAAAAACTGAAAACTGCGATCTAAAAACAATCTCTATGGGAATGTCTGGAGATTACAAATTAGCCATAGAATGCGGAAGCACAATGGTTCGCATTGGAAGCAGCATTTTTGGAGGAAGATAAGTTCTCAATATCAATCGCAATTTCAAAAATCAATTATATAAATGGAAAAAATATTCAATTTTGAGGATCGATTAATTCGTTTTGCCGGAGAATGTATTTTCTTTACAAGACAATTAGAGAAGTCATTCGAAAATGAATATTACAAAAATCAATTGATTAGATCATCCGGAAGTGCTTCTTTAAATTTTGGAGAAGCTCAAGGTACAATAACAAACAAAGATTTTATTTTTAAACTTTCTTTAGTTGTAAAAGAATTGAAGGAATCCAGAAATTCGCTAAAAATTTTAGATTATATAAAAGAAGGTGATAATGACAAAAGGGACAAACTTCTGATTGAAGTTGAACAACTTATCGCAATTTCATCAAAAATGATAATAAATAAAAGATAATTTTTCAATGACAATTACAATAGCAATTGCAAATTTCAATTTTTAAAATTGATTTTTAGCATTGACATTGATTTTTGAAATTGATATTGACATTGAAAATGTACGCAATACTAGACATAGAAACCACTGGAGGCCAGTTTAATGAAGAAGGAATTACCGAAATCGCCATTTATAAATTTGATGGGCATGAGGTAATTGACCAGTTCATTAGTCTGGTTAATCCTGAAATTCCGATTCAACCCTTCGTGGTGAAATTAACCGGAATCAATAATGCTATGTTGCGCTCTGCTCCGAAATTTTTTGAAGTTGCGAAACGAATTATCGAAATCACCACTGATTGTATTATTGTAGCGCATAACGCCTCTTTTGATTACCGAATTCTGCGCACGGAATTCAGACGATTAGGTTACAATTTCGAAGCCAAAACCCTTTGTACAGTTGAACTTGCCAAAAAATTAATTCCCGACCAGCCTTCCTATAGTTTAGGAAAACTGGTGAGAGCACTCGGGATTCCAATGGCAGACAGACATCGAGCCAGCGGTGACGCAATGGCAACAACCAAGCTATTCAAGATGCTTCTAGAAAAAGATCTGGAAAAAACCATTGTAAAAGATTTTATAAAACTCGAGGTAGAAAAAGGAATTGCTCCAAAGTTTCTGGATATACTAGCTCAAATGCCTGCAAAAACGGGTGTCTATTATATTTACAATGAAGGCGGAACTCTTATATATATTGGAAAAAGCCAAAATATAAAAAAAAGAGTCAATCAGCATTTTACAGGAATTACTACCAAAAGTAAAAAAATACAGGCAGAAGTTTTCACCATAACTTATGATGAAACCGGAAGCGAATTAATTGCTCTTTTAAAAGAAAGCGAAGAAATAAAAATAAACCGTCCGAGATACAATCGCTCCCAACGAAAAACCATCTTTCAATATGCTTTGTATGCAGAGAAAGATACAAATGGCTACCTGAATTTAAAGCTCGAAAAAGCCGATGGCCGTAAAAAAGAGATCACCTCATTTGCTACTTTGCAGGAAGGTAAAAACGCTCTTTTCAGGTTTACAGCAAAATATCATTTATGCCAAAAACTAACAGGACTGTATCAAACCAAAAAAGAATGTTTTCAATACAAAATTAAAGAGTGTGACGGTGCCTGTATTGAAGAAGTAACTCCTGAGATTTACAATGCCCGTGTACAGCAGTTTATTACTGAAAACAGTTTCGAAAATAAAAGCATCATTTTACTCGACAGAGGTCGAAATGTAAATGAAAGAAGTGCTATTTTAATCGAAAATGGTCTTTACAAAGGTTATGCCTTCTACGATTTGAACTACCAGATTACCAATATTGAAATTCTGAAAAATATCTTAATTCCAATGCAGCACAATCGCGATGTCAAAAATATAATTCAAAATTATATTCGAAAAAGCAAATCGCTGAAGACCCTTCATTTTTAACACTGCTAAACTTTCATTATCTTCGTGGAGATGAAAAAAACAAAATCCAAATACGACATCTTCCGGGAAAGAATCAAAATCATCCTTTATGGAACGGATACGTTTTTGGGAAGAATGTTTGATCTGGTGCTTCTTGGATTAATTTTGCTAAGTGTTATTTTGATTATGATGGAAACCGTTCAGGGAATCAATCAAAAATACCACTCTCAGCTTATTATTTGCGAATGGATTATCACTGTGTTTTTTACCATTGAATATGTACTGCGAATAATTTCAATTCAAAAACCTATCAGATATGTTTTTAGTTTTTACGGTATTATTGATCTTATGGCAGTATTACCCATGTATTTATCCATCTTTTTCCCGGGAGCAAGTGTACTGTCGATCATAAGAGCCCTGCGTTTTTTCAGATTATTCAAAATCCTCCATATTCCGCAAATATCCCATCAGTCTATTCAACTTCGGGAAGCCATTGAAGCCAGTAAGGAAAAAATTCTTGTTTTTATCTATTTCGTTCTTATTAGCACCATAATAATTGGTTCTGTCATGTACTTAGTCGAAGGTAAAGAATCCGGTTTCACAAGTATTCCTATGAGTATTTACTGGACAATTGTTACTTTAACCACAGTGGGTTATGGTGATATTTCTCCTCAGACACCACTCGGACAATTTATTGCTGCTTTTGTTATGATTCTGGGTTATGGAATTATAGCTGTTCCAACCGGAATCGTAACAGCTGAGTTTGCAAAAAGTAGTCTAAAAAACAGTGTCGTAAGCAGCAAAAAAACATGTAAAAAGTGCAACTCACAGGTACATTTTGATCATGCTCAATATTGTTTTGAATGCGGAACAAAATTACCTAACAATTAATTCAGAAAGGGTACCACAATCCTTACTTTAATCCATACAAGTCTAAGGTTTTTGCAACCGTAAAGACTCCCAAATATGAAATATCTAATTACCATCGTCGGACCAACAGCAATAGGCAAAACAGCTTTGAGCATTGCTTTGGCGCAACATTTTAATTGTGAGATAATCTCTTGCGACAGTCGTCAGTTTTTTAAAGAAATGACAATTGGTACGGCAGTCCCAACTCAGGAAGAACTGCAATCTGCTGTACATCATTTTATACAGAATAAATCTATTTTTGAAAATTACACTGTTGGGGATTACGAAAAAGAAGCACTTTTAAAATTAGAGGAATTGTTTGCAAAGAATGACTTCGCTATTCTAATTGGCGGTTCAGGACTATATGTTGATGCCATTCTAAAAGGATTCGATGAATTTCCGGAAATTGATCCTGAAGTACGTTTTGAAATAAACGCCAACTACGAAAAGCTGGGTATTACTTATTTGCAGGATCAATTAAAAAACCTTGATCCCGATTATTATCAGAGGCTGACTATAGAAAACCCACAAACGCTTCAAAATCCACAAAGAATGATGCGTTTTACCGAAGTGTGTATCGGAACTCAAAAGCCCTACTCTTCTTTTTTAAATCAGAAGAAAAACAACCGAAACTTCACTCCTATCTTAATTGGCTTAGAGGCCAACAGACCTGTTATTTATGACCGTATCAATCAACGTGTGGATCTGATGATGAATGAGGGATTATTGGAAGAAGCCAAGGCTCTATATCCCAACAAAGCGTTAAATGCTTTACAAACGGTCGGTTATAGAGAATTATTTAGTTATTTTGACGGAGAATTTTCGCTGCCTTTTGCCATCGAAGAAATCAAAAAAAATACCAGACGTTTCTCTAAAAGACAACTGACCTGGTTCAAACGAAATGAAGACACAAAATGGTTTGATTATGCGACAGATCGAAACGAAATCATAAGTTACATAGAAAATCTTCTAAAGTAAAATCGGTTTCTTTCCTCTGATAGAAAAATCTAAAATCAACAATCTAAAATTTAAAATTCAGCAATGCCAATATCTCCAAATTTTACTTCTGTCTTAAGCAAAGACTGGGAAATCAATTTTACACAATGTACGCCAAATGGTTTTCTAAAGTATACTGATTTATGTAATATTCTGCAATTGACAGCTGCTGCGCATTCTGAAGCCGGAGGCATTAGCTTTTTTGATATGCAGGAATTTCATCAGGCCTGGGTGTTAAGCCGCATGCGCGTTGAAATTACAGCTTTACCAAAATGGCAAGATGTTGTAACGGTAAAAACATGGATTAACAGTTTAGAAAATTCTCGTTCTGTTCGTGCTTTAGAGATGCATGTAAACGGAAAAAAAATAGTAGGCTGCGAAACGTACTGGGCTGTTTTTAATACACAGTTACGACGTCCCGAAGCTTTGGCTTTGCCTTACCAACATTTTGAATTGTATCCCGAAAAACGCGCAACTACTGAAGGTTTTTCAAAAATAAACATCAACCACGAAAAAGAAGCAGTTTTTGAAAAAACAGTTTACCTCTCGGATCTGGACATTGTAAATCACGTCAATAATGTCAAATATTTAGAATGGTGCCTTGATCATGTAGAGGAGAAAAGAATTCTTAAACAGGAGGTAAAAAGCTTTGAAATGAATTTCATGAAGGAACTGTCGTTAAAAGATAAAGTCATCATCCATGAGAGCGAAGACGACAATCACACTAAGGCAACGTTCAGCATTACAAAACAAGATAAAACTTGTTTTGCTTTGGAATTACACTGGAAATAAAATACTCCCAAAAAAATATAAAAGTTTAAAATTCGTGGTGATTCTGTAAATTCCTGATAAAAAAAACGAGGCATAATCGCCTCGTTTTTCTTTACAGGAAGATTACTTTACTTTCTTCTTCGAATCTTTTTTCGTTTTTTCAGCTTTCTTTTTCTTTTGCGTCAACTCAATCTTGCCTTTAATTCTTTTCTCTACTTCAGCAATATCGGATTCAAAAACAAATTGTAACGTACAAAGTTTAGCTTTTTTAATTTCTTTTAGTGCTAATTGAAACTCTTGCTGTGCTTCGTAAAGGATTCCTTTCTTTACAAAAATTTCAGATTTGTTTATTCCTTTTATAGTTAAAGCAAAATCGATTAACTTTTGCGCTTCTTCAAAATCTTCGTTTAAAATTAAAGTCTGAACATAGTGCGGATATACTTCGAGTGCATGAATGTTAATCGTCAGGGCTTCCTGAAAATAGATTTTTGCCTCTTCGTAATTCCACAATTGTTCTGACTGAATTCTTCCATACAAGCACAAAACCATCGTATTTTTAGCATCGTAGGAAAAGGCATAATCCAAAGATTCAATAGTTTCTTCTAATGAATACGGATAACTGTCCAACGCCTGAAAAAGGTATTTATCTATTGCTTTCATTTCGTAAATCGGTTTTAAGTTTTTGACGTGTTCCTTTGTAACTTTTCTCTGCCTTGTTCTTTTTAAAGTCAGTTCCTGAAAAAACTCTAATCGGATTACCCCGCTGAATATTCAGCTGATTTTCCCATTGTTTCCCAACATGGTTTTTAAGTTGTTGCAAAGTTTCGCCTTCCAGTTTTTTTAATAATCGTTCTGTTGCCAGTTTTTTGTTTTGGTGCTGAGAACGGCTGTCCATAGCAACAACTGCAATTCCTGTTGGCGCATGAGTTGCTCTGATTGCCGAACTCACTTTGTTTACGTGTTGCCCGCCCGCTCCGGAACTGCGCATGGCCTGATACTGAATATCGCTTTCAGAAATTGATGCATTTTTTTGTGGTTCAATCTCAAAAATACCTATAAACCAGTTTTTTCGCTTATGCATTTTCCTAAACTGACTTTGACCAATCCATTGAATCGTTCCTATCCAGGAATCAGCAAATCGGACAGCGTCTTTCCCTTTTACAGAGATAGTAGCGGTTTCTACTGTTCCGTTTTCCTGCCCTGCTTCTCGCTGCAGCAAAGTTGTTTCTAATTGTTGTTCCTCTGCTTCGTCCAAAACTTTTTTAAGCACCTGGGCCACTACCCAGGTGCATTCTGCCGGTCCCCGACCCGCTGTTATCTGAATTATTTTTTCCATTTCTCTAATATTTTAAGAAGCTTTTCTCTGTTCTTGGCTTCTTTTACAAATTTTGGTAAACGGGACACCAAACTCGATCCGAAATTCATTCTTGGATTTCGTTCCCTCAGCCCTGCTCCGATATACCGTTCTAAATACTCCATATGCTGCTTATTATAGGCCCAGAAAATATGTTTATCCACTTCTATTTGAAACCAAAGCGGCAAATTATACCATTGTTCTTTCACTAAACCGTCGTTACTATTTGAATTTTGCAAAACCTCTTGATTTTTTGGTTTCCACTCTTCCTGAAAATTACAATGCGGACATTTCGCTTTATACTTTTCCGGCTTTTCTTTTAATAACTGCGATTTAAATTCATATTTTTCATAACACTGATTGCAATAGGCTTTACCATAAGCAATGTATTGGTAAACGGGCCTGTCAAGCTTATAAAAGCAATGTTTACACTCCAAAATTTTAGTATAACAATGCCCGCATTTACATTCTTCCGAAAGTTTATTTTTAACTTTAGCTTTAGAGTCACATTTCGGACACTGCACTAAAATCTCGTGTAAAAAACTTTCTAAAAACTTATTCTCATCCTGAAATCTTTTCATACTCTTTGTCTTTTTATCGGTCCATTCTAACGATCTTTGGTGTAAAAGTTCCAAGCACTTCCACCAGATCACTTTGATTTGCCATCACTTTTGTAATGTCTTTATATGCCATAGGCGCTTCGTCAATATTTCCTCCAATTAAGGTCACATCGTTGGCTTTTAACACCTTTTTAATCTCACTTTGAGTGAAGGTACTTTTACACTTCGCTCTTGAAAACAAACGCCCTGCGCCATGCGAAGCAGAGTTTAAGCTTTCCGCATTTCCTTTGCCTTTTACAATATAACCTGGCGCCGTCATCGAACCGGGAATAATTCCCAATTGGCCCTCTGAGGCAGGCGTTGCACCTTTTCTATGTACAATACATTCCTGACCGTTTACCATTTCTTTCCAGGCAAAATTGTGGTGATTTTCGATTGTTACCACTACTCTTTTTCCAATTGCTTTGGCAATTCGTCGATGAATATCATCATGACAGGCTTTCGCATATTCTCCTGCTAAATTCATAGCCAGCCAGTATTCCTGACCATCATGCGTATTTAAATCCAGCCAGGCCAAATGCTGAACGTTTTTTGGTAACGGACATTGTTTTGTTGCCAAATAGGTATAATGTTTTGCAATGTTTGCACCTAATCCACGAGAACCACTATGCGAAAGAACGGCGAAATATTCTCCTTTTTCGAGCTTCCATTCGTTCTCCGGATTTTCAATTTTAGCAATCCCGAATTCTACAAAATGGTTTCCTCCGCCAGAGCTTCCCAGTTGTTTGTAGGCCTTCGGCAAAAGATTCTTTAACAATGGAATATCCTGAAATTCACTTTTATAAAAAACATCATGATCGACTCTTGAAGCATGAGTTTCATACATCCCAAACTTGGTATTATCTTTCAAAATTGCTTCCAATTGATATTCCTTTCCTTTAAAATGCGAAGCCGGTAAATCGAAAATAGAAAGGCTCATCCTGCATCCGATATCAACTCCAACTCCGTACGGAATTACAGCATTATCTGTTGCTAAAACGCCTCCAATTGGCAGCCCGTACCCCGAATGTGCATCCGGCATCAATGCTCCAGCTACCGAAATAGGCAGTTTTAACGAATCATACAATTGAAATTTTGCCTGTTGATCAATCTCATTTTCTCCAAAAATTTTAAAAGGAACTCTTGTTGTCTTCAACTGATGCATTCTTACCTGAACTGGTTTTATTAAACCTTCAGCTACTTTACCCCAGGTTCCGTTGCCTTCATATTTTTCCGGATGTAACAATACATCTTTAGCTTCTGTCAGGATAGATTCTTTTTTCTCTCTCTTTCTATATCTGTTAATCTGCCCTAAGGCGATATTTATTGAATTGTTTTTTGGAAACCCTAATTTAATCAGGTCTTTTCCAGATAATTTATTTCCCATGATTTATATCATTTCGTCCAGATATTGCTGATACAATACCTTCAGACTTTTATTTTTAATTGGGTTTTTCTCTTTTGGATTTTCACTTTCATAGTAACTCCAACGATGCGAAAAACCATCTACTAATTTGTTTATCTTATGTCTCAAATTAAGATTAGTAATGTAATTGTCGAGCAGCTGAATTTCACTCTCCAAATCTGAATCAACCAGCTTCGTATGTGTTATCATGTACGGACTAACACAAAGTACATAACGCCATGGCTCATTAAAAACGTAATGAATTTTATATCGCTTAAAATTGCTGCACCAACGTTCGCGTTTATAAAAATGTGCTTTTTCTTTCTCGGTTAATTCTAATTTCGGACTTTTCCACTCCCACTCTGAAAATTCTTTTACGGTTTGTAACTTTTCGGTATAAACATTTCTTCTTTTTCTCTTTTTTTTCCTTTTAAAAGATTTTTCAGAAGAAAACTGCCACGTGTTTATTTTTTCCAATAAGCTTTCGTAAAATGAAGATTCACTCGATCTTGCCACATCTTCTCTCAGTATAAAATTACGCTGCCATCCCTTTTGATAAGGGACCTCGAGTGGAACAAGAGGTAAATCTCTCCGTTTTTCCCAAAGCTTTTTTTCAAGTTTTCTTAACTGAATCAGGTGTTTTTCAAAATCTTCCTTTACTAATCTTTTTTTCTTTCTTTTACTTTTAAGACGAGCACACAAAGCATACTCCTCTACCATATAATTTTGCATTAAAAATTATAGTGCATTAAATTAACAGCCAAACAGGCTTAACATTTTATCCATGAAGGATAAGTAAAATCGATTTTCGGGAAAATTTGAAGTGTCTAGAATAAAAAAAAGCCCGAAACAAAATGTCTTCGGGCTTTATATATCTAAAAGTATATTTCTAGGATTGAAATAAGCCACGAAGAAGTGCTGCACCAAATTCATTTGATGTGAAGCTCTGTGATGTCGATGTAAGTACAAACATTTTTTCTTCGTTTTTAAAGGGTTATTATTTTTTTCGTCTGCAAATATTCAGAATACTTTTTTGATTTTCCAAATTTATTTTAAGAAAAATCGTTACAAAAAATTTATTTATATTATTATAAAAACCAAAAAAGACGGTAGAATACTCAAAATCAAAAAGATAAAAATCATGCTTTAATATTATTTTTTTTTGAATATTTATTTAACTATAAAGAAACAATACTCGGATCATGCAGATTCGTTTCACGAAAACGATGATTAGAGCGGATTTTTAATAGGATAAAAAGTTATGGCAACAATATTCTACATTATATAAAACTTAAGAATCTGTTTTGCTCCGTGTTTTCGCCTGGCGAATCCGTATAGTCAGAATTTCATTTTCGAATCCAAATTTGATTCATAATCCCCATTATTTGCAACTGAACCATATCTAACCTCATATAGTTCCAAGACAAAAATTACTCCATAAAAAAAGCCCTGATTTCTCAGGGCTCTAATATTTTTTTGTTTGGTTATATTTTTTGTTATTCTGTAACTTTACTTTTAACAACTAGTCTAAAACCTTCACCGTGAATGTTTAGGATTTCAACATCTTCATCAGCTTTTAGGTATTTTCTAAGTTTAGCGATATAAACATCCATACTTCTTGATGTAAAATAGTTATCGTCTCTCCAGATTTTAGTTAAGGCTAATTCTCTTGGCATTAAATCATTTTCATGAAGAATCAACATTTTAAGCAATTCATTCTCTTTTGGAGACAATTTAATCGGTTCTTCGTTTTCAAATGTTAGAAATCTAAGTTTTGAATTTAAATGGAATTTACCAATATTAAACTCAAACTGAACCTGTTCTGCTTTTGTATCAGCAGATTTTCTTTGAATGATTGCTTTAATTTTCATCAATAAAACTTCTGAATCAAAAGGCTTATTCAAATAATCATCAGCACCAGCTTTGTATCCTTTCAATACATCTTCTTTCATTGACTTTGCCGTTAAGAAGATAATCGGCACTTCACTGTTCTTCTCTCTAATTTCTTTGGCTAAAGTATAACCATCTTTATAAGGCATCATTACATCGAGAATACATAAATCATATACATCCTTCTTGAATTTTTCGAAACCTTCCATACCGTTTTTAGCTAAAGTAACTTCAAAGTCATTTAACATTAGATAATCTTTAAGAACTGCCCCAAAATTAAGGTCATCTTCTACTAAAAGTATTCTTTTGTTATTATTTTCCATATTTTAATTTATTAATGGTATTTTTATTATAAAGGTGCTACCTTTTCCTTTCTCGCTTTCAACATATACTTGACCATTATGATCTTCTACTATTCTTTTTACATAAGCTAGACCTAAACCGTGTCCTTTTACATTATGTAAATCTCCTGTATGTTCTCTATAAAATTTCTCAAAAACTCTTTTTTGAGCTACTTTGCTCATACCAAGACCGTTATCTTTTACTTTTATCAGAATCATGTCTTTTACATTCTCTGTAAAAATTTCTATCTCAGGCTTACCAGGAGAATATTTTATTGCATTTTCTAAAATATTAACCAATACATTCGTAAAATGTACTTCATTAATCAAACTGGTCGTTCTTGCTGCATTAAAATGCTTCACTACTGTTCCTTGTCTGTCTTCTAAAATTAAATTTACATGTTCGATGGCATCATCAATGATATCATGAATTGCGGTTGGTTCTTTTGTAATATCTAATTCTCTTTTTTCTAATTTAGAGATACGAAGAACGTTTTCTACCTGGGCATGCATTCTTTTATTCTCATCCCGAATCATTTGAAGATAGCGAAACACTTTCTCTTTATCTTCAATTATCTTAGGATTCTTAATGGCATCTAATGCCAGATTAATTGTCGCTATCGGAGTCTTAAACTCATGCGTCATATTATTTATAAAATCGGTTTTGATTTCAGAAATATGTTTCTGACGCAGCAATTGATTTAGTGCACTGGTGTAGGCAACTATAATGATTAATGTAAAAATTATTGAAAGTATTGTAATACTTAATAATTCAGACAGTAAGAATTTCTTTTTATGAGGAAACGTAAGAAACAATTCGTATTTACTATTCCCCTCATTATCCGTATAAATTGGCACGTGGTAACTTGCGTCTTTATCATAATGAAATCCATCAGATCTTACTTTCGTCGCAAGACCATTATTAAGAACACCATATTCAAATTTGGTTTTTACACCATATTCTTCCAGTTCTTTTTTTAAGAGTTTTTGAAGTTTATCCTTTGTTATCCTACCTTCTATCGGTGTCAGAGAAGCAATATCTTTGTATTGAATTTGCTGTTGAACTTTATTTAATATATCAAGGCTTCCCGATTTTTCGATTTTTAAATCCGGTATAATACTTTGTCCTAAAGTATTATTATCTATATTATTGTTGTTATTGTATACTTCTGTAACTCTCTTTGAACTAAAGTTTTTAAATCTTTCGCTGCTAAATTTTTTATTAAAAATTGAGCCACTAATATCATAATCTTCAGATGTAAGCGTATTAGAATAAACTATTGTCTTGTTTGTTTTTGCGTTTCTCTGAATGTAAAAAACCTGAAGTAAATCTTCTTTTTTAGGTGTTTTACCGGTGCTGTCTTTAATGCGGTTGTATTTATCGTAAAAACTATATTCTTCTTGCTGCTCCAGCTTGTCTGCGACATTTCCAATTACCTGAGTAACATGATATTTAAACTGTTCATCGTTGTTCTTGAACGATGAATTGAACCAATATACCTGAACCAGAATTATCCCTATTAAGGACAAACTCATCAATAAAACAAGTAATCTAAAAAATAATTTATTCATCGAAACAAAATTAATATTTTAACAATATACTAAATAATACATTAACCAAATATTAACATTTAAGACTGATTTTGTTTTATATTTAAAATTTTAAGAATTTTAACAACTTCTTCTTTAGCAATTTTAAGATTACTGTTATTAATAACAAAATTGCTTAAAGAAATTCGTTTTTCATCATTCCATTGCATTTTCATTCGGCTTAAAACTTGCTCCCGTGTGGTTTTATCACGCTTAAGTACTCTTTCAATTCTGAGTTCTTCCGGCGCGGTAACGGTTACAATAACATCACAATCTTTATAACGACCACTTTCAAACAAAATTGCGGCTTCATAAATTACATATTGATATTTTTTGTTTTTTAATAACCAAAGTTCAAAATCCTCTTTAACTGCAGGGTGTACAATTGCATTTAATGCTGCCAGTTTTTCAGCATCATTAAAAACAATTTCCGCCAATTTTGCTCTGTTTAAAACATTATTTTCAAAAAATGAATCTCCAAAAGCGGTTCTAATTTGTTGTAAAATGTTTTCAGATTGCATTATTTTTCTGGCTTCATCATCGGCAATGTATAAAGGGACTCCCATTTCTGCAAAGTAGTTTGCTATGGTCGTTTTTCCACTCCCTATTCCACCTGTCAGGCCAATAATTTTAGCCATATCTATATTTTAAAAAACATACGAGGAAAAGCCTCTTGGGGTTTTTGTTTTAAAATAATAACTTTTACGAACGATTTTAAAAATCCAGTTCCGTAACCATAAAATTGTTTCCAAACTGCGATCACAGCTAAGTACCCAATTTTGATGCTTTTATTCTGAATACTGGCTGTAAGAAAAATTACAACGAAATATACAAAATAAAATTGTAATAAAATATCAATATTAAAAATTAACAATAAAAAAGCTAATAATAATCCAAGGATAAAGACCGTAGGAAAAAAGAATGTCAATTTATTGTGTTCCGGATACCAACTGTTTAATATGGGTCTGGCTATTCCGAATTTATTTACCTGAATCGAAAATTTCTCCCAATCAATTCTGCGCTTGTGATACACATAAGCTTCCGGAAACAATCTGGTTTCAAAACCCAAATTCCACAAACGAATGGAAAGATCCGGATCTTCTCCCGGATGAATGTTTCCAAAACCATTTGATGCAACAAAAGCCTTCTTTGAAATCCCCATATTAAAACTTCTCGGCTGAAACTTATTAATTTTTTCAGACCCACCGCGAATTCCTCCTGTTGTTAAAAATGAAGTCATTGCAAAATTAATTGCCTTCTGAATATCCGAAAAACTATCTAATGCTTTATCCGGCCCTCCAAAACAATCAACATAATCTTCGTTAAGTGCTTTTCGAACTTCTGTCAAATAATTAGAAGGAATAATACAATCTGAATCAAAAATGATAAAATAATCCCCTCTGGCTTTTTGCATTCCAAAGTTTCTTGAGTCTCCAGGACCTGAATTTTCCTTAAAATAATAAGAAATGTTCAGCTTGCCCTGATAGTTCATCACAACGTCCTTACAAGGTATTGATGATCCGTCTTCGACAAGAACAATTTCAAAAGCTTCATTATAATCGGATTTTGATAAACTTTCTAAAAGTTCATCTACTTCATCCGGACGATTATACACGGGTATAATTAAAGAAAAAATCATAGCAGATTATGCGGTATTAAAGTGGAAATATTTTAAATTTCAAAATTTTAACAAAGATATGTTATATTCATAAAAAAACCATTCGTAGCGACGAATGGTTTTGATATATAGTACTATTTTTTTTCTGTTTATTTGATACTTTCAATTTCAACAACTTCATTCGCTTCAGCAGCATAGTCTACTCCGGCAAATTCAAACCCAAACAGGTTTAAGAAATCATTTCTATATCCGGCTAAATCTCCAATTGCAGGCAATGTTTCAGTTGTAGCTTCTAACCAAAGTTTAGCCACTTTAGCCTGTACATCTTCACGCATTTCCCAATCGTCGATTCTGATTCTGCCTTTTTCATCTACAGGAACTTCAGATCCGTTGTACAATCTGTCCTGAAACAAGCGCTGGATCTGCTCGATACAACCTTCATGTATTCCTTCTTCTTTCATAATTTTATATAAAAGAGAAATATACAACGGAATAACCGGAATTGCAGAACTCGCCTGTGTTACCAAGGCTTTGTTTACAGAAACATATGCTTTTCCTACAATAGATTTTAAACTATCTGTAATCGAAAATGCTGTAGCTTCTAAATCATCTTTTGCACGACCAATTGTTCCTTTACGGTAAACTGCCTCTGTCAATGATGGTCCAATATAAGAATAAGCAACTGTTGTAGCTCCTTCAGCTAATAAATTTTCAGCTTTTAAAGCATCAATCCACATCGTCCAGTCTTCACCACCCATTACAGCAACTGTATTGGTAATGTCTTCTTCATTTGCCGGAGCAATAGAAACCTCTGAAACGTTTCCGGTATGAAAATCAACTGTTTTATTGGTAAAAGTTTGACCGATTGGCTTTAGAACAGAACGATGTAAAACTCCTGTAACCGGATGTTGACGAACCGGAGAAGCTAAACTGTAAATGATAAGATCAACCTGACCTAAATCAGCTTTGATTAAATCTAAAGTCTGTCTTTTTATTTCGTTTGAAAAAGCATCTCCATTGATACTTTTTGCATATAAACCTGCTTTGTGAGCTTCTGTTTCAAATGCAGCAGAATTATACCATCCTGGAGAAGCTGTTTTACCTTCAACCGGTGGTTTTTCAAAAAACACTCCAATTGTTGCGGCATCAGATCCAAAAGCACTTGTAATTCTTGACGCTAATCCAAAACCTGTTGAAGCGCCAATAACTAATACTTTTTTTGCACCTGCAATTGGTCCTTTTGATTTGATATATTCTATTTGATTTTTAACATTTTGCTCGCTACCTTTTGGGTGGGCTGTCAAGCAAATAAATCCTCTCATTCTAGGTTCTATAATCATACTTTTTTATTTCAATTTAATTTGATCTAAACAACATACTCTATTTCTAAGAAATAGACAAATATTTACTATTTAATAATTTTGTTCACATTTTCCCTAACGGTTAAAATATCAACTTTTTTATCTTTACATTCAATTTTAACCCCATTATACTCTTCGATTAATGCATTTAAATTTTCGCACTCTCTTATAAAATTGAACTCTTTCTTATCAACATTAAATACGATTCCTTTTAACGTATTCAAATTAGCCGCAATTGCCCCTCCTACCGCTCCCGCATTGTAAGCAAAAGCCTTAGACCACATATTAGCGAAAGGTCCTTCGAGATACAAAAACCTTCCATCATTTAAAACTCTATGATAAGAGTTTGGATTATCGGCAGACATATTTCCGTCTTCCTTTGAAGCAAACTGCATTAAATATCTTTGCTGAATGTACAAGTTACCATTGTAAACAATAGCAAAATAATCCGTAATTTTTGCATTGTTTCTTTTCCAGCAAAAGAAAACATGATAAGCATCCGCATTCTTTTCGATTGATTTATAACCTGCGATAGTACGTCTTTCCAATGCATCACCCATGAAAATTCCTGATTTTGCAATAAAATTTTCATACGTTTTATAAACACCTTCAGGAAAGTCTTTTACTAAATAAGTTTTAGATTCGCTACCTGTCAATTCTGCAACTTCTTTCGGAGCAACCTCCTGAGCATTTATCTTACTAACAAAGAAGCAAATAAAAGACAAAACATATAGTTTTTTAATCATATTATATTCTGATTTTAGTCTAATGGTTATGCGAGCAAATATAATTTAAATATTTAATTTAATAATTCTTTTGCATGATTTAATGCCGAATCAGAGATTTTAGCACCTGATAGCATCTGAGCAATTTCGGTAAGTCTTTCATCCTGAGATAATAGCTTAAGTTCTGATTGTGTATCCTCATCTACAGTAGATTTAGAAACTTTAAAATGAGAATCTCCTTTGGCTGCAATTTGCGGCAAATGGGTTATGGCAAAAATTTGCATAGTAGCACTCATTTCCTTCATAATCTCTCCCATTCTTATCGCTATTTCTCCGGAAACTCCCGTATCTATTTCGTCAAAGATTAAAGTTGGCAATTTTGAATATTGCGCCAAAATTGCTTTTACAGCCAACATAATACGAGACATTTCTCCTCCCGATGCTACTTTTTTAAGCAATCCAAAATCAGTTCCTTTATTAGCAGAAAATAAAAACTGCAATTCATCTTTCCCGTTTTGGAAATAAGTTTCTAAAGGTAAAAGTTCCATATTAAAACGAACATTCGGCATTCCCAACGTCTCTAAGATTGTAATTAACTTTTGCGATAAAACCGGAATTGCATTGGTTCTGTTTTGATTAATTAATCCCGCAAAAACATCTAATTCTGTAATTTTATCCTCGATCGTTTTTGACAACACAGCAATTTCTTCTTCTATATTATCTAATTCAAGTAGTGTATTTTCTAATGTAGCCTGAATTCCAAGTAATTCATCAACAGAAGTTACCTGATGCTTTTTTTGCAAATTATAAATCAACTGCAGCTTCTGACTTACTAACTCTAATTGCGCAGGATCATTTAAAAGCTTCTCAGAAACATTTTGTAGCTCCTTCGAAACATCATCAAACTCAATCGTCAGACTGGTAATTCTCTCAAAAACAGCTTGATATTCCGGCGAAAAAAGCGTTATTTTTTGCAATGCCGTTTTAATTTCATTTAGATTGTGAAAAACACCAAACTGTTCTTCGTTAGCAATTGCCAACGATTTATCTATTGATTCTTTTATAATCTCGACATTGTTTAGTTTTTCAAAATCAGCCTCAAGCTCTTCCTGCTCACCCGATTTTAGCTTAGCAGTAACCAACTCATTTAATAAATAAGTATTATACTCCTGTTCTTTTCCGGAATCACTTTGTTTTTTCAACAAAGCATTTAGTTTGGATTTATCTGATTTGTATCCTTTTAATACATTTTGGTACGATTGAATTGTATCGCCATTATTAGCAATTGCATCAATAATTTTAAACTGAACACTTTCATCCGATAACTCCTGAGTTTGTTGTTGTGAATGAATATCAATCAGAAACAAACTCAAATCCTGCAATTCCTGCAAATTTACCGGACTATCATTAATAAAAGCACGTGATTTCCCTGAAGGTAAAATTTCTCTCCTTATGATGGTTTCATCTTCATAATCAAGATCATTTGCTGTAAAAAAATCTTTTAGGTTGTATTTAGAAATTTCAAATTGTGCTTCAATAACACATTTTTCTTCTTTATTTTTTAATGAAGTTAAATCGGCTCTTTTTCCTAAAACCAATCCTATCGCTCCTAATATAATGGACTTACCCGCACCAGTTTCTCCTGTAATTATAGAAAAACCTCTTGAAAAATCTATAGTTAATTTTTCAATCAGAGCATAGTTTTTAATCGACAAGGACGTTATCATAAAGAATTTGGGAAATATAAAAGTTAATAAAGAAAATAATTAAAATAGATTAAAATTTAATCTGTGACCATTTTGTGGAATTTAAAGGAGAAACTTTATTCAAAACATCTGTTAAATCAGTGATTGGAATACTTGGTCCACCTGAGAATATCGAAACAATTTCATCTGATTTGGCATCAAAGAAAACTCTGGTCAAAAAAGCATTAGGCTTTACCGAATTCAATTTTCCAATAAGCATCAAGGCAGACTTGATTTTTTCTTTTGATGCTTTCAAATCCTGACTCATACCATCTAAACCGGTATGATACAAGAACGTCGTTTGACGTAAATCGTTATACATTGGCGAAATCATATCAGTTATAAGATAATAACGATTCTGAACTCCGTCAGATTGGTTCCAGCCTTTAGATCCACCTTGTTGCGCAACATTTGCAATGTTTTGGGCAGTTTCAAGATATTGATTTCCTGCGCCCATTTGAAAACTATCTGCATCCATTGCTAAAATCAAATAGCTGTAGAAAGAAACTACAGAAACTAAATTTGATTCAAAAGTGGTGGGATTGAACAATAAAGGCTCGTATTCAATATACCTGAAATTAAGATCTTTATCGTTATAATTTAATATTGGGGAAGAATAAGTAGAATTAAAAACCAATCGAGATGATTGCACCTGAATAGTTCCTGAAAACTGATCGGAAGTATTCGAGGACAATGTGATGTACATCGAGCAATTAATTCGTTCGTTTTGTTTTAAGACTGTCCCTGTCCAATCTGTTTTGTTTACAAACTCAGACAGCGAAGTCTGAAGTGTTTTAAAAACCTGTTGATTGGGATTAGGCAATCTTTCTGTATTAATAGTTACAGTGCAATTTAACTGCTGTGCTTGAGTAAAGCTAAAAATTAAGAATGCTAAAAAAGTAACTAGTTTATTCATACGAAAGATATTATTTTGGTTAAAGCACGTAATAGCTTTTACTATTCTTAATCTTTGCTTTTTACTCTAAATCATTATGATTTCGCAAAATGCGAAACCACTTTGTTTAAAATATCAACTGCAACAGACTCTTTTGATTTTAATTCCATTGGCTCAATTTTAAAATCCTGATCAATAAAGGTTACTTTATTGGTTTCTTTTTTAAAACCTGCTCCTTCATCCTGTAAGGAATTTAAAACAATCAAATCTAAGTTTTTTTTCTGAATTTTCAGCTTTGCATTTTCAATTTCATTTTCAGTTTCCAATGCAAATCCAATTAAAAACTGATTTTTCTTGATCGTTCCCAAGGAAGCCAGAATATCTTTTGTTTTTTCAAGCTCTATTGAAAATTCATCTGCAGCTTTTTTAATCTTTTGCGCCGCCACTACTTTAGGCCTGTAATCTGCCACCGCTGCGGCAGCTATTGCCACATCAACATCCTTAAAATATTCATGACAAGCATCATACATCTCCTGTGCTGAAACTACACTGATTACTTCAACCAAATTATTTTTAGCTTTGTAATGTGTCGGTCCAGCAATCAAAATAACCTGAGCCCCTAGGTTTGCTGCTTCATTTGCCAAATCAAAACCCATTTTTCCCGAAGAATGATTTCCTATAAAACGTACAGGATCTATTGCTTCGTATGTAGGTCCGGCAGTAATTAATATTTTTTTTCCTTTTAAAGGCAATTTACTTTCTAAATCAGCTTCCAAAAAAGCAATAATATTCTCTGGTTCAGCCATTCTGCCTTCTCCGGATAAACCGCTGGCTAACTCACCACTTTCAGCCGGAATCATAATATTTCCAAAGCTTTTCAAAGCATTGAAACTGGATAAAACCGAAGGATGTTTGTACATATCCAAATCCATTGCCGGAGCAAAATAAACTGGACATTTCGCCGACAAATAAGTAGCAACTAAAAGATTATCGCTGTTTCCGGTAGTCATTTTAGACAGGGTATTAGAAGTTGCAGGTGCTATCAGCATCAAATCGGCCCAAAGAGCCAAATCAACGTGATTGTTCCAAACAGCATCTTCATCATCCTGATTAAAGAAACTGGAATGTACCGGATTTTTAGATAGTGTAGATAACGTAAGTGGAGTTACAAAATCCTTAGAAGCAGGTGTCATTATCACTTGGACATGTGCACCTGCTTTTATAAAGAGTCGTACTAATGAAGCTGTTTTATAGGCTGCAATTCCACCAGAAACTCCCAGTAAAATTTTCTTCCCGTTTAAAACTGACATTATACTATATTATTTATTTGAACCTCTGTGGTATGTTTTACCGTCTAACCACTCCTGAACTGCTAATGCATGTGGTTTTGGTAATTTTTCGTAAAATTTAGAAACTTCAATTTGTTCTTTATTTTCAAAAACTTCTTCAAGACTGTCATTATAAGTAGCAAACTCTTCTAATTTCTCAGTTAATTCTTTTTTAATTTCAGAATTAATTTGATTTGCTCTTTTAGCCATAATGGTAATTGCCTCATACACATTTCCTGTTGGCTCTTCAATAACTGTTTTATTGTAAGTTATTGTATTTACAGGAGCATTCGTCTTTTTTAAATCCATGACTTTATTTTATTTAGTAAATTTTTGTAAATCTGTTTCCACTCTGGCATTCATTTCATCTGCCTCTTTTTTATACTTAGTAGCACTATTAAACTTAATTAAGTTACCATAAGCTACCTTAGCTACATTTAAACGCTCTTCCATTTTTGACGGAATACTGTTTATTGCCAATTTATATGCTGAATCGTATTTATAAAACAACGCATCTTCTTTTAATGGTGTTCCAGGAAAATCAGCAATAAAATTATCAAAAGCAATTAATGCCGATTTGTAATCTGAAATTGTATTGTATCCTTTAGCATTTTCATATGCTTTTTTCTCCAGTTTACCGTTCAAAACTTTCACTGCTTCATTTGCCTGAACAATGTATTCAGAATTTGGATAGCTTTCAATAAAAGTCTGCAATTTTTCTAAAGCTTTTACAGTATCTGTTTGATCCAAGCTGTAAACAGGGGCTAATTTTGAGTAGCTATAAGCGCCTAAAAAAGCAGCTTCCTGAACTTTTTCACTTCGCGGATATCCCGAAACAAAACTTTCGAACTGATAACCCGCTAAATAATACTGTTTCGTTTTATAATACGATTGCGAAAACATGTAAAATAATTTCTCTGCCTGAGGTTTCCCTCTGTACGAAGGAGCCAATTGTTCAAAAAGACGTATGGCTTTTGAATATTTACCTGCATCATACATTTTTGTTGCAACTTCGAATTTTGCGGCAACATCTTCGTTTTTTAACGCTTTTTGGTATTCACTACAAGAACAAAAAAGGACAACAACAATTAATAGAGATACTATTTTTTTCATTTTCTTACTTTTATTATGATTTCTTAGACAATTATGCCAAAGCAAAATCACACCGAAGTTCCGGTGGCAAATTTAGTTATTAATTTAGCTACTACAAAATATTTTTTGGTATAATAAAATACCGACAATCTCATGCTTATTTTATGCTATTTTTCACAAATTCATTCAATCTGCCTGCTAAAGAATCATCAACGGCCACCAAAGGCAAACGTACTATGTTCTCAGCAATACCAAGGGCTTGAAAGACTTGCTTGATCCCCGCAGGATTCCCCTGCTCAAAAAGCATATCGATACAATCTGACAAAAAGTACTGAGTTTTAAACGCTTCAGTTACCTTTTTATTTAGTCCTAAACGAATCATTTCTGTAAATTCTTTTGGAAAACCTTGTCCAATAACCGAGATTACCCCTGCTCCGCCAGCCAAAACAATCGGCAAAGCAATCATATCATCTCCTGAAATAATAAGAAAATCTTTTGGTGCATTTTTAATCAGCTGCATCGCCTGAACCATATCTCCGGCAGCTTCTTTAATCGCTACGACATTATTAAAATCATTAGCCAGACGGATTACTGTTGACGGCAACATGTTGCTAGAGGTTCTTCCTGGAACATTATATAAGATTACCGGAACCGGAGAAGCTTCTGCAATGGCTTTAAAATGCTGGTAAATTCCTTCCTGTGTTGGTTTATTATAATAAGGAGAAACAGAAAGTATAGCTTCAAAAGCAGAGAAGTCTCTTGTTTTTAATTCGGCTACTATCTGCATGGTGTTATTTCCGCCCACTCCAAGCACCAAAGGCAATCTACCTTTATTAGTGTCGATTACTGTTTGCATCACCAGTTCTTTCTCGTCCTCTGTCAAAGTAGCATTTTCAGCCGTTGTTCCCATGACCACAAGATACTCAACCCCGCCGTCAATCGAAAAATTAACAATGCGCTGCAAAGCTTCAACATCTACTGATAAGTCTTTTTTAAATGGGGTTACAAGCGCAACACCAGTTCCTATTAATGATTGCATATTCTACTTTATAATTTTATTTTATACTCTTTAAATATTTAAACAATTCGTGCACGAAAAGTTTATGATTTTCTATAGCAGTATCAATCATCCATCGATTTAAATCTTTATCTACTGACGTGAATCCTACTTTAAACTTCGCTTTTGATCTGGCGGTTATCATCATCAAAATGGCTGTTTCGATATCATAATAACTAATCAAAAGATCAAATTCTGTTGTTATAAATTCATTTACGAAAGCTGCTGTGATCTCCCCCTTCCAATTGATGTGTTTTCTACCAAAAATAGGCTTTGAATACGTTTTTTTCTCGCTAAATTTACTACTGTACGCTACAATTTTTATGTTCTCAGCCTTGATTCCTTTCGAGATCAACTCCTTTACCAGATCTTCTGAATACTGAAATTCACTTTCATCAATCAGTAAACCAATTGTTTGCACATTACTTGTAAACACTTCATTTTTGACATTATTCAAGTTATTTTTTAATGATTTTTTTACAAAAAATTCCTTTATATAATTTAAAAACATAGTACTTTTACCAGATTACAAAATTAATTATTTAAGTCGCATTTAAGATGGTAAAACTAAAAAAGTATAACGGAGTTTTGAAACTTTTTGTTATATTCTTAACACTTTTTTTTATATTTTCCTGCAGTCAGAAAAATTATAATCTAACAAAAATCGAAGGAAAGCAGCTTCCGATAACCGAAAAAGGAACTGAAACTCCTGCAATTGAAAACTTTATTAAACCTTATCGCGATCACATTAACAAGGATTTAGACAATGTTTTAGCATATTGCCCGGAAACTCTTGACAAAAGCACCGGAAAATGGCAAACAAGTATCGGAAACCTAATGGCTGATGTTTGTGTTGAAAGAGGAAATCTGGTTTTTAAGGCCCGTGAGAACAAAACCATCGATTTGTGTTTATTAAATCATGGTGGTATCAGAGCAATATTGCCTAAAGGAAATGTGACCAACAGAACAGCCTTTGAAATTATGCCTTTTGAAAACAGCATGGTTGTGATGGCTTTAAAAGGAGATCAGATTTTAGAGATGACTGCTTATATTATTAAGGCACAAAAAGCACAGCCTTTATCAGGTATGACTTTTACAATTGCAAAAGACAAAACGGCAAAAAACATTATGATTCAGGGAAAACCTCTTGATCTTAATAAAATTTACTACGTAGCTACAAATGACTATTTAGCAAATGGCGGAGACAGCATGGCTTTTTTTGCAAAAAGCGTTCAGAAATACGATCTAAATTACAAACTTAGAGACGTGCTAATCGATTATTTTAAACAAGTAGATACAATTCCGGTAGCAAAAGACATCCGAATTACAGAAGAATAAAAAGGATAGCCACGAATTTCGCGAATCTACACGAATTTCAATTCTAAAAATTCCAATTCATCTAAATTCGTGACAAAAAAGTTAACAAATTACATTACAGTTTTCGTAAAAAAAATATAAAATGAAAAGAAGAGAATTTATCGAAAAAACAGCTGCAAGTACTGCCTTACTAAGTTTAGGTTTGTCGTTGAGCAGTTTTGAAACCAACGATATTAAACACTTAACCATTCTACATACTAACGACGTTCACAGCCATATTGATCCATTTCCTGCTGATGATCCACGTAACCCTAATAAAGGTGGTGTATCACGCAGAGCAGCACTTATTGAAACGATCCGTAAAGAAAATCCAAATGTACTTTTACTGGATGCCGGTGATATTTTTCAGGGAACTCCTTATTTTAATTATTATGGAGGAGAATTGGAATTTAAACTGATGAGTATGATGAAGTACGACGCATCAACTATTGGAAATCACGATTTCGACAATGGTCTTGACGGACTGCACGCGCAGATGCCTCACGCCAGTTTTGATTTTATCTGTTCGAACTACGATTTTAAAAATACAGTAATGAACGGTCTTGTAAAACCGTACAAAATTTTTAATAAAAACGGAATTAAAGTAGGTGTTTTTGGTTTAGGGATTGAGCTTGCAGGTTTGGTTGATAAACAAATGTACAAAGAAACGATTTACAACAATCCGGTAGAGATTGCGCAGGATATGACGCAGTTATTAAAGAAAGAGGAAAAATGTGATTTGGTTGTTTGTTTATCACACCTTGGTTACAAATACAAGGATGACGAATCTAAAATTTGTGATTTAAAACTGGCAGCTCAAACTCAGGATATTGATTTGATTATTGGAGGCCACACACATACTTTCTTAGACAAACCAACTGTTGTTAAAAACAAAACCGGACAAGAGGTTCTTGTGAATCAGGTAGGTTGTTACGGAATTAATTTGGGAAGAATAGATTTTTACTTTGATAAAGATAAAGCTCATACGAACCAAGGAAAATCGATTATTGTATAACACTTTTCTTTTTTTTGTTTTTATCTTTTTGAAGAAAATACTCAACCATAAAAAAGTACGCCAAAATTTGAGTAGTGTCACGAATCAATACGAGAACAACGGAATAAGTAAAATACTCATTGAAGATGTAAAATATATCTGAAAAGATATAACTAATAGCCATTAATGACATGAGTAAAGCTAAGTGAGTGCCTTTTGTTATGTAACTGACAAATGAAAAATAACTTAGTACACTTAAAACAATTCCGTAGATAGTATAAATTATGCTGAACTGCTTCATATTGTCAAACTTCATCCCCAAAACCGATATCAATAGGTAGACGATAAAAATAACTACTATAGATACAGGCAGAATATCTTTTTTGGCCAGCTTTATTTTTTCATGTTCTCTAAAATAAAGCCGGACAATTAAAAGGTATACTACTAAAAAACATAAGACTCCGCCAAGTTCAGAACTTTCGACATCCATCAGATTAAACACCTGTCCGATAAAGCAAAACAAAAAAATGACGCCTTCAGTTTTTCCTATGCTGAATTCATTGCTAATTAAAAAGTAAATAAAAATAGCCGGAACTACAATGGCTTTGGAATAGATTGCAAATAAATCTAACTGTGCCCATTCAAAAATGATTGTGCACAGTAATGCTAAAAAGAATAAAATTAACGACGGCTTATTCGCTTTCATTTAATTTATTTATAAAATCTTCTTCTGATAAAATAGGGATGTTTAATTTACTGGCTTTTTCTAATTTAGCCGGTCCCATATTATCGCCTGCAACAACAAAATCTGTTTTTGCCGAAATAGAACTTCCTACTTTCCCTCCATTGTCTTCAATCGTTTTCTTCAATTCATCTCTTGAGAATTGAGTAAAAACTCCCGAAACTACAAATGTTTTTCCAACGAATTTTTCGGTAGCGTTTGGATTTATCTTTTCAACAATTTCAAACTGAATTCCGTAGCTCTTAAGGCGTTCAATAATCCTTTGATTTTCTTCATTTTCGAAGAACTCAATTACGCTCTTAGCAATTCTTTCTCCAATTTCATCTACTAAAATCAGATCCATTAAAGTAGCCTGACTCAATGCATTGATATTTTTATAATGTTTCGCCAGTTTTTTAGCGACAGTCTCCCCAACAAAACGAATTCCCAAAGCAAACAAAACGCTCTCAAATGGAATTTCTTTTGATTTTTCAACTCCTTTTACCAGATTCTCGGCAGATTTTTGCGCCATTCTCTCTAAAGGTAAGATATTTTCTACTTTTAGTTCATATAAATCTGCATAATTGTGTACCAATCCATTGTTGAAAAGTAAGGCAACGGTTTCACCGCCAAGGCCTTCAATATCCATTGCTTTTCTAGAAATATAGTGTTGGATCCTTCCAATAATCTGCGGAGGACATCCATAAAAATTAGTACAATAATGATTGGCCTCTCCCTCATTTCGAACTAACTCGGTCTGACATTCCGGACAGTGTGTGATGTATTGGGTGGGTTCTGAATTTTCAGGACGCTTGGACAGGTCTACTGCAATTATTTTTGGAATAATCTCTCCTCCTTTTTCTACAAAAACAGTGTCATTTATTCTGATGTCCAGTTTTTCAATCTGATCGGCATTGTGTAAAGACGCTCTTTTTACTATGGTCCCGGCCAGTTGTACCGGTTCTAAATTGGCGACCGGGGTTATCGCACCCGTACGGCCTACTTGGTATGAAATGGATTGTAGTTTGGTTGAAACCTGTTCTGATTTGAATTTATAGGCTATTGCCCAACGCGGTGACTTCGCCGTATATCCTAATTCTTCCTGATGCTGAATGCTATTTACCTTTACCACTACACCATCGGTTTCATAGGGTAAATCATGACGGTGTACGTCCCAATAATCAATGAAGTCAAAAACTTCCTGCATGTTTTGTACCAGTTTTGCTTCGTTAGGTACTTTAAATCCCCATTTTCTGGCAGATTCCAGTCCTTCAAACTGAGATGCAAATGGCAGATTGTTTCCGGTAACAAAGTATAGCAAACATTCTAGAGGACGTTTGGCAACCTCAGCACTGTCCTGTAATTTCAAACTTCCTGAGGCTGTATTTCTTGGATTTGAATAGGGAGTTTCTCCAATTTCAATTAAGTCCTGATTCATTTTTTCGAAACCTGCAAAAGGTAAAATAATTTCGCCCCTGATATCAAATTTTTCCGGGTAGTTTCCTTTTAACTGCAAAGGAATCGATTTTATCGTTTTAATATTATTGGTTACCTCATCACCTTGAAAACCATCACCTCGGGTTAAAGCCTGTACTAATTTTCCGTTTTCGTAAGTAATACTGATAGAGGCTCCATCGTATTTTAATTCACAGGTATATTGCAGCTCAACATTCCCTAAAACTTTCTGAATTCGGTTCTCCCAATCCAACAAATCCTCTTTCGAATAAGAATTGTCTAAAGAATACATACGGTACTGATGTGCAATTGTTTTAAAATTTTTCGTCACAGTACCTCCCACTCGCTGCGTTGGAGAATTTTCATCAAAAAACTCAGGGTGTTTATTTTCTAAATCCTGAAGTTCTTTTAACTTAATATCAAAATCATAATCAGAAATTGTAGCGTTGTCTAACACATAATAATTATAATTGTGCTGATTAAGTTCGTTTCGTAAAGTCTGAATTGTTTCTTGAATACTCATAAAATTTTAATATACTGGAAGTTGTGATTTTGAATAACTGTATCTCAAAATTAGGATTATTTTTGTTCAAAAACAGTAAAAAACAAAAGTTTTACAAAATCAAAAATCAAGTTGCAAAACAATGCAACTTGATTTTCTTCCTGCCCATTCTTCGTAAAAAGAATTAATAAAAACCAACTTCCAAATGGTCTCTTTCTGTTCCATTTGTATCTTAATAAGCATGGTATTAAAATAATAATGCAACGTTATTTCTGGATTATAATAAAGTCTGAACGTCTGTTTAACAAATGTTCCGCTTCGGTACATTTTACACCATTTTTGCATTTGTTGACTAAGCGGGTCTCTCCATAACCGATAGCACTTTCAATTCTTGAAGCATCAATTCCCTGAGAAAGAATATAATCTCGTGTTGATTTGGCTCTGTTGTCAGAAAGTTTCAAATTATAAGCATCCTTACCTCTGGAGTCTGTGTGTGACTCAATTTTGATTCGGATTTTAGGAAATTTTCGCATGATGAAAACTACTTTCTCCAATTCGGCGGCTGCCAGAGGAGTAATGTCGTATTTGTCATAATCAAAATATATCGGGTTGACATCTACCTTTTCAACTCCTGCTTTCTTCACTACCAAATCATCATAATTACTCAGTTCAAAGTCAACATTGGTAATTTCGGCTTCATTAACTTTGGTTGTTACGACCGCTTTTTCGTCGTCACTGTAATTAAATTTTGAAGCCAGCAAACGTACAGTTTTGTTGCAGGGAACCGTGATTGCATATTTTCCGTCAAAATTTGTTTTTGTTTCAGCCAGAACCGCATTATAAGGGTCATAAGCCACTATAGTAACATCTGATAGCAATGCTTTTGTTTTATGATCAATTGCTTTACCCGAAATGTTCTGATTGCAAATCGGCTGTCCTTTTGTAAAGGAATAAATGTCATCATCGCCTTTTCCTCCGGCTCTGTTTGAAGACACATACCCATAACTCCCGGCTTTATCAATTACAAAAGTAAAATCGTCTTTGTTACTGTTTATCGGAGTTCCCAAATTTTGTGGGGTTGAAAAACTTCCATTCGACAAAAGCTTGCTTTCGTATACATCCAAATCTCCTAAACCATAATGTCCATCGGAAGAGAAATACAATATTCCGTTTCGAAAAAATGGAAAAAGATCATTGCCTATTGTATTGATTTTTGGCCCTAAATTCTCTGGGGAACTCATGGTTCCGTCATTAGCGATTTTTACCACATACAAATCGGTTTCACCATATCCTCCGGGCATATCTGAAGCAAAGAAAAGCATTCGGCCGTCATCACTCAAACTAGGATGCCCAACGGAATAATCGTCACTGTCAAAGAAAATTTTCTGCGGATTTTCAACTTTTTCATTCACTATAGATCCTTTTAGAATCTGAAAGTTATTGATTCTGTCCTGGTCCACTACCAATCTGTTTTTCTTGACAATATTGGTGGAATAGTAAATTGTTTTTCCGCTGGCATCAAAAGAAGCAGTGGCTTCATGATATTTAGTCATTACATTTGGCATAAACAATTTGTCATTGAACAGGCTCCCATCAGCAGGATTTCTCTCGGCTACATACAAATTCAAAAAAGGCTGATTGTTCCAATTGTAGAGTTTATCAGCAAATTTCGTGGTGTCTCTTGCTGATGAGAATACAATTCGGTCCTGAAAAAAAGTAGCTCCAAAATCAGATTTACTGGTGTTGATATCTAAATTTCTAACTTCATAAAGTGACTTTGTTTTGGCGAGACTGTCTATATATTTCTTCTGAGCGACATACCGATTGATCTCTTTTTGATCTCCCTTTTTATTGAGGTATTCTTTGGTAATTTTATGAGCTTCCTCATAATCCATAACAGCTTTCATGGACTGAATGTAACGCAGATAGTAAATGTCGGTTAAGTTATTACCCTGTACCTGATACAATCTTTTATACCATCTAAGGGCATTTCTTGCATCGGAAATAAAATAATAAGAATCTGCAGCATTTTTAATGGTCTGCGCCGATGGGTTCTCGATATTTTGCAAACATTCTTCATAGGCCTTTGATGCGTCTAAATAGGAATAATTCCTAAATAATGCATCGGCCTTTTTTAAATTGGTCTTTTGTGCAAAACTAAAAGTAATGCTCAAGAGCAAACTGAGGATATATAGTTTTTTCATAGGATTTATGTTTTAGAAGAATCGAGGTGATTTGATTTTACTTTGTTTTTTAGTAAACTGATAACGCAGGATGATCTCATGAGATCCATCGTTGTATTTGTTCAGGTCACTTACGGTATAATCAAAAGCATATCCGATGTAAAAACTTCTGGAGATCTGAAAACCTGCCAAGGCGCTTAACGAATCATCTGTTCGATAGGATGCACCGATTACAAATTTTTCTGCAATCATAAAATTCGCCGAAATATCGGCAGTAAGTGGTGCTCCACTCACTGCCTTTACTAAAAATGCCGGTTTAAACTTTAAGTTTGGATTCAGATCAAAAACATAACCTCCCATTAAGTAATAATGCAAACGATCGTAAGATATTGATTCCTGAATATCATCATAATAATCACTTTGAATAAAACTTGGAACGGAAAGACCTACATACCATTTGTCGGTATAATAGTAAACCCCTGCTCCTACAGCCAGTTTCATCTGATTGTTAATATTCTGATTCAACAATACATCATTATTGTTATAGAATCTTCCTTTAGACCAATCTACATCTAACATTCTCATCCCCGCTTTTAACCCAAAAGCCAGTCTTTTTTCATATCCTAAAGGAATTGAATAAGAGAAATTTCCGTCAATATACAATTCGTTTGAGGGGCCAATTTTGTCGTTAACAACACTTAGTCCTAAACCAATCATCTCGTTTAGAAGCGGTGAATGAGCAGAAAATGATTGTGTTTCTGGTGCCCCATCTATTCCAACCCATTGCGAACGATGCAAAAGTGTTGCCTCTAAGGTTCCGGTAGACCCGGCATAAGCCGGATTTACTGACATCGTATTGTACATGTATTGCGTGTACTCCGGGTCCTGTTGGGCACTGACGCAAACTGTGATAAACGAACATATTAAAATAAAATACGTTTCTAATGATTTTATATATAGTTTCATAACGATACTTATTAAGTTTAATTTATTAGATGATTAATACAGCTGCTTATCTCATTATAGACAACCAACCTTTTTTAACCGTTCCGTCTCCAATCGCTATTACGTAGAAATAAGTACCTGTTGGCAGCATATCTCCTCTATTAATAACTCCGGAAACATTGGCGGTTCCGTCCCAATCATTTTCATAATGTTGTTTACTATATACTAATGAACCGTATCTGTTATACACTTTCAACTCATTATTTGGATAAGTTTCGATACAATCTATTCTGAAAAGATCATTAGCTCCATCATTATTTGGTGTAAACTCATTGTAAACGGTCAAACAAATTGGTTCGATAGAAACTGAAGCCGAATTATTTGATGCATCTACATCTAACGGAGTCGAAGTCTCAACAGTTGCAACACTTAAGTATTTACCACTCGGTAACACTTCTGCTACAATTGTAAGTACTACACTTTGACCAGCATTCAATGTTGGAATTGTCCAGAGTTCTGTTAACAAATTGTATGTTCCTGCAGTCGTAGATGCACTTACCAAATTGTATCCACTAGGCAATAAATCACTTACTATTGTATTTATAAAATTACCCTGACCAACATTATTTACGGTTACTTTAAAGGTAATCTGATCACCAAAATTAGGTGTAGAATTACTAACTGTATTGGTTATCGTTAAGTCAGAACAAGTTGCTACAACTACATTTAAGGATTTCGTAGTTCTCTCGTCACAAGTATTAATATACTGGACTACAACTCTGCCAGGTCCAATGTCAGACCAGGAAATCGTTACTGAGCCATCATTAACTCCTCCTCCGGAAGTAATTGTTCCGTTAGTAACCGACCACACATAATTTGATTTTCCATTGGCAATTGAGTATGTTACTCCCTGGAATACACATGGTGTATCATCTGTCGTGGTAATAGGAACCAGAGCATCATTATCAAAAGCAACAGTTACTCCTAATCTTGCAGCTCTATCACAACCATTAGTAACGTTACTAAGTGTTCCTGCGTAATAAGTTGTTGCTGTTAAAGGTGTATTTGCTGCCAAAGGTGTTCCTCCTAATGCTGAAGCATACCATACCACATTTGACTCATTTACGACGATATTCTGGATTGTTGGATTTGATGACAAACAGAATACTTGTGTCGTTCTTGGCGTAGTGACATTTCCTGGTGAATTTACATTCACAGTAACCAGCAATCTTACTGGATTCTCGCAGCCTGAACCGCTTGCAATAACTCCATAATAATTACCGCTCACTAAAGCTGTTGTTGATGGAATTGCTGTTCCTCCTGTTGCAGTACTATACCAAATTACATTAGATTCGTTTACCTGAATGTCCGAAACTTTTGCTGCACTTACAGAACAGAAATTCTGAATTGCCGAAGTTGTTGTTGGTGTAGGCATTGGATTAGCAATAGTAATTGTAACTGCTAAACGCGCTGCACTCTTACATCCTGTTATCGGATCTGTTATTTCTCCATAATATGTACCAGAAGTTAATGCTGTTGTTAATGGAATTGCTGTTCCGCCAGTTGCACTACTAAACCACGCTACATTGCTTTCGTTTACCTGAATACTCGCAAAGGTTGGAGCACTTGTAGAACAAAAATTCTGAGATGCTGCAGTTGTGGTAGGATTATTCGAATTCCCAACAGTCACAGTAACTTTTAGTCGGATACTACTTTCACAACCTGTTACCGGATCTTTTGTAACAGCATAATAATCTCCATTTACCAATGCTGTAGTCGATGCAACGGCAGTTCCACCTGTTGCGGTGGTATACCACACAATGTTGCTTCCGTTTACCTGAATATTGGCAACCGTTGGATTATTTCCTGAACAGAAAACCTGAGCAGTAGCTGTTGTTGTTGGTGTAACCGGATCAGTAACGTTAATGGTTACCGCTAATCTGGTAGCACTTTCACATCCTGATACAGGATCTTTTATCACTGCATAATAAGTACCGCTGGTTAAAGCTGTCGTTGATGGAATAACTGTTCCGCCAGTTAGAGCAGTGTACCAAACAATATTACTTTGATTCGTTTGAATACTTGCAAATGTTGGTGCATTAACTGTACAGAAATTTTGTGTTCCTGCAGTTACCAAGGTTGGTGTACCTGGATCAGTTACACTTATTGTTACTGCCAATCTCACCGCGCTTTCGCATCCTGATACAGGATCTTTTATTGCTGCGTAATAAACTCCACTAGTTAAAACTGTAGTAGATGGAATCATGGTTCCTCCTGTCAATGCAGTGTACCAAACGATATTGCTTTGATTCGTTTGAATGCTTGCGAAAGTTGGTGCATTTACCGCACAGAAGTTTTGTGTTCCGGCTGTTACTAATGTCGGTGTACCCGGGTCAGTAACATTAATGGTTACCGCTAATCTGGTAGCACTTTCACATCCTGATACAGGATCTTTTATCACTGCATAGTAAGTACCGCTGGTTAAAGCTGTAGTTGAAGGAATAACCGTTCCTCCGGTTAAAGCAGTATACCAAACAATATTGCTTTGATTCGTTTGAATACTTGCGAATGTTGGTGCATTAACCGTACAGAAATTTTGTGTTCCTGCCGTTACTAAAGTTGGCGTACCAGGATCAGTAACATTGATTGTTACGGCTAATCTTACAGCACTTTCACACCCTGATACAGGATCTTTTATTGCTGCATAATAAACTCCACTAGTTAAAGCCGTAGTTGAAGGAATCAATGTTCCTCCCGTTAAAGCAGTATACCAAACGATGTTAGCTTCATTAAATTGAACACTCGCAAAAGTTGGTGCATTTACCGCACAGAAATTTTGTGTTCCTGCAGTTACCAAAGTTGGTGTGCCCGGATTGGCAACATTGATTGTTACAGCTAATCTTACAGCGCTTTCACAAGTCGTTGTTGGATCTTTGATTACTGCATAATAAGTACCACTAGTTAAGGCTGTAGTCGATGGAATAACGGTTCCTCCGGTTAGAGCAGTATACCAAACAATGTTAGCTTCATTAAACTGAACACTTGCAAAAGTTGGTGCATTAACCAAGCAGAAATTTTGTGTGCCTGCAGTTACCAAAGTTGGTGTACCTGGATCGGTTACACTGATATTGATCGCCAATCTCGCTGTGCTTTCACATCCTGATACAGGATCTTTTATTGCTGCATAATACGTTCCGGTAGTCAAAGCTGTAGTCGAAGGAATTAAAGTTCCTCCTGTTAAAGCAGTATACCAAACGATATTCGCAGCAACGGCTGGACTTACGTCAATTGTGGCAAAAGTTGGTGCATCTGCCAAACAGAAACTCTGAGTGGTTTTAGTAATAATTGGTGCTTCCGGATCGGTCACGGTGATGTTAATCGCTAATCTCACATTACTCTCGCAAGTAGTTATTGGATCTTTGATTGCAACATAGTAAGTTCCGGTTGTCAAAGCTGTTGTAGACGGAATTAAAATTCCTCCTGTCAAAGCTGTGTACCAAACGATATTCGCAGCAACGGCTGGACTTACGTCAATTGTAGCAAAAGTTGGTGCATTAATCAAACAGAAGCTCTGAGTGGTTTTAGTGATTACAGGAGTTCCTGGATCGGTCACACTAATGTTAATCGCTAATCTCACATTACTTTCGCAATTAGTTGTTGGGTCTTTGATTGCAGCATAATAAGTTCCAGTTGTCAAAGCTGTAGTCGATGGAATTAAAGTTCCTCCGGTTAAAGCAGTATACCAAACAATGTTGGCCGCAACTGCTGGACTTACGTCGATTATGGCAAAAGTTGGCGCATTGACTAAACAGAAATCCTGACTCGTTTTGGTGATAACAGGAGTTCCCGGATCGGTTACACTGATTGTTACAGCTAATCTTACATTACTTTCACAAGTCGTTGTTGGATCTTTGATTGCAGCATAATAAGTTCCAGTTGTCAAAGCTGTAGTCGATGGAATTAAAGTTCCTCCGGTTAAAGCAGTATACCAAACAATGTTGGCCGCAACTGCTGGACTTACGTCGATTGTGGCAAAAGTTGGCGCATTGACCAAACAGAAATCCTGACTAGTTTTGGTAATAACAGGAGTTCCCGGATCGGTCACACTTATCGTTACAGCTAATCGTACAGCGCTCTCACAAGTCGTTGTCGGATCTTTAATTGCGGCATAATACGTTCCGGTTGTTAAAGCTGTAGTAGATGGAATTAAAGTTCCACCGGTTAAAGCGGTGTACCAAACGATATTCGCAGCAACCGCTGGACTTACGTCAATTGTTGCAAAAGTTGGCGCATTTACCAAACAGAAATCCTGACTAGTTTTGGTAATAACAGGAGTTCCAGGATCGGTTACACTGATAGTTACCGCCAATCTTACCGCGCTCTCACAAGTCGTAGTTGGATCTTTGATTACAGCATAATAAGTACCGCTGGTTAAAGCTGTAGTAGATGGAATAACGGTTCCACCGGTTAAAGCGGTGTACCAAACGATATTCGCTTCGTTGAACTGAACACTTGCAAATGTTGGTGCGTTGACCAAACAAAAGTTTTGTGTTCCGCCTGTTACTAAGGTTGGTGTACCAGGATCGGTTACACTGATGGTTACCGCCAATCTTACTGCGCTCTCACAAGTCGTAGTTGGATCTTTGATTACAGCATAATAAGTACCGCTGGTTAAAGCTGTAGTAGATGGAATAACTGTTCCACCAGTTAAAGCGGTGTACCAAACGATATTGGCTTCGTTGAACTGAACACTTGCAAATGTTGGTGCGTTAACCAAACAGAAGTTTTGTGTTCCGGCTGTTACTAAGGTTGGTGTACCAGGATCAGTTACACTGATGGTTACCGCCAATCTTACTGCGCTCTCACAAGTCGTAGTTGGATCTTTGATTACAGCATAATAAGTACCGCTGGTTAAAGCTGTAGTAGATGGAATAACGGTTCCACCGGTTAAAGCGGTGTACCAAACGATATTGGCTTCGTTGAACTGAACACTTGCAAATGTTGGTGCATTGACCAAACAGAAGTTTTGTGTTCCGGCTGTTACTAAGGTTGGTGTACCAGGATCAGTTACACTGATGGTTACCGCCAATCTTACCGCGCTTTCACAAGTCGTAGTTGGATCTTTGATTACAGCATAATAAGTACCGCTGGTTAAAGCTGTAGTAGATGGAATAACGGTTCCACCGGTTAAAGCGGTGTACCAAACGATATTGGCTTCGTTAAACTGAACACTTGCAAATGTTGGTGCATTGACCAAACAGAAGTTTTGTGTTCCGGCTGTTACTAAAGTTGGTGTACCAGGATCAGTTACACTGATGGTTACCGCCAATCTTACTGCGCTCTCACAAGTCGTAGTTGGATCTTTGATTACAGCATAATAAGTACCGCTGGTTAAAGCTGTAGTAGATGGAATAACTGTTCCACCGGTTAAAGCGGTGTACCAAACGATATTAGCTTCGTTAAACTGAACACTTGCAAATGTTGGTGCATTGACCAAACAGAAGTTTTGTGTTCCGGCTGTTACTAAGGTTGGTGTACCAGGATCGGTTACACTAATGGTTACCCCCAATCTTACTGCGCTCTCACAAGTCGTAGTTGGATCTTTGATTACAGCATAATAAGTACCGCTGGTTAAAGCTGTAGTAGATGGAATAACGGTTCCACCAGTTAAAGCGGTATACCAAACGATATTGGCTTCGTTGAACTGAACACTTGCAAATGTTGGTGCGTTGACCAAACAGAAGTTTTGTGTTCCGGCTGTTACTAAGGTTGGTGTACCAGGATCGGTTACACTGATAGTTACCGCCAATCTTACTGCGCTCTCACAAGTCGTAGTTGGATCTTTGATTACAGCATAATAAGTACCACTGGTTAAAGCTGTAGTAGATGGAATAACGGTTCCACCGGTTAAAGCGGTGTACCAAACGATATTGGCTTCGTTGAACTGAACACTTGCAAATGTTGGTGCATTGACCAAACAGAAGTTTTGTGTTCCGGCTGTTACTAAGGTTGGTGTACCAGGATCGGTTACACTAATGGTTACCGCCAATCTTACTGCGCTCTCACAAGTCGTAGTTGGATCTTTGATTACAGCATAATAAGTACCGCTGGTTAAAGCTGTAGTAGATGGAATAACTGTTCCACCAGTTAAAGCGGTGTACCAAACGATATTGGCTTCGTTGAACTGAACACTTGCAAATGTTGGTGCGTTAACCAAACAGAAGTTTTGTGTTCCGGCTGTTACTAAGGTTGGTGTACCAGGATCAGTTACACTGATGGTTACCGCCAATCTTACTGCGCTCTCACAAGTCGTAGTTGGATCTTTGATTACAGCATAATAAGTACCGCTGGTTAAAGCTGTAGTAGATGGAATAACTGTTCCACCGGTTAAAGCGGTATACCAAACGATATTGGCTTCGTTAAACTGAACACTTGCAAATGTTGGTGCATTGACCAAACAGAAGTTTTGTGTTCCGGCTGTTACTAAAGTTGGTGTACCAGGATCGCTAACGGTTACGGCTGTTACTGATCGCACTGAGCTTTCACAGCCATTAAGGTCTCTGATGGCTCCATAATAAGATCTGGTAGTTAGAGCTGTTGTTGGATCTAATGCAGTTCCTCCTGTTGCTGCAAGGTACCAAACCACATTGGCCTGATCAGCCTGAAGATTGGCAACTGTAGGCGCATTAACCAAACAGAAACTTTGATTGGCTGGTGTAGATGTTGGTGTCGCAGGATCATTAATAAGAACCGTCACAAGTCTCAACTCTCCATTTTTATTCTGACATGTAAAATCGCTTGAAACAGCAACATAATAAGACATTGGGCTCATTGCCGGTGTCAAACCTGTAGCTGTTAAAGCCCCTGTACCACTAATCGCATAATCCACTCCTCCAATTGTTCCGGTAAAAATAGGCTGCGTTTTATTAGCATCTAAATACCAGGCAAAAATAGGGTTCGACAACGTACTTGATGGTGTTAAAGTAACTGGCGTATCATGACAAATAGAAGCATTATTTATTGAAATATCGGTTACCAAAGAATTTGGTAAAATAGTAAAGGTCACTTGTTTTCTGTCTGCCGGAGCAGTTTCACAATATTCATCTGAACTTACTCCAACATAATAGGTATAGGTTCCCGGAACTAAACCGGTTACGATCAATTTAGAGGTTACTTGTCCAGGAATTAACTGGCTCGTTGTACCATCAAAGCTATACCAGTGGTATACCGGATTTGTAAGTACCGGTGTAGCACTTAAAACTGCATCTAAGGTTACCGTACCGGTTTCTGAACAAATGATAGTAGCTGGTCCTCCGTTTATAGTTACGTTTGTTATCGTTGCTGCAGGAACAGTAGCTCTTACAACCACAGTTACTTCTCCTCTTTCTAAAGCAGGACAACCGTAACGAATTGGCTGAATATAATATTTATAAGTTCCTGCTGCTAATGTAGCTGGCAAGGTATAAGTCTGACCACTGGCTACGAGATTTCCTCCTGTAGGCGAATCGTACCATTCATAATCCGCACAAGGTTTGGGCGGGACGACGAGTGTAATGTCGGTGCCGGGGCAAACCGTGACTTTATTATCAGGATCACTTCCTATCACTTTTGTATTGGTTACACGATCAATAGAATGCACTCTAAGCTGATCTAAAACACTGGCAACACCGCCAAGTGTTATCACTACTTTATCATAAGGCTGTGTTTGAGGAGCAACAATAGTCATCGCCATCGTGTCTCCTGAAAGTAGTTTTAAAGTCAACAGACTGCTTGTGTTTTCAATTGGTGCGCCAACCGGAATGTTTCCTGAATAAAGCTGAATCGAAAATCCGGTAAGCAAATTAAGGTTTAAAACTACTCCGGGTTTTGAGATTACAATTCTTAAACTATCCCCAACCATAGAAGGCGTTCTAAACGTTGTTGTAAGTTCAGCAGCAGCCAATAATCCTACTGCATTAAACATAGTGGCATAGGTAGCAATATCTTTGTCGGCTATATTCCATGGGTTTGAAACTCCCACTGTAGCGGTTAATGCTCCTATTCCCAAATCTCTTACACCAGAGAAAACATCTTCAATATCTCCCTGTCCGCAAGTGATCTGAGTTACTTGTTTTTTGTAATAAGCATCATATACACTGATGTTTTGTGCTACGCTTAAAACTGATCCTAATTGTACACGGATACCATCATAATCCTGAAGTCCGGAAGTATTAGACGGAACAAAAGTAAATTCAAATGAATTTTCTCCCGGTAATAAGTTTAATAAAGATCCTGTTATGGGTTGTAAAGTTCCAATATCAATAGGATTATTAGATCCGTCACGTTTAGTACCCACTACTGAGATGTTTTGGGCCACAGCAATTAAACTGTTTTCTAAACCAATTTTTACCGTTACAGGTGTTCCTTTAACAATTGTTGTTGGCCATTGCAGATTTTGCCAGGTTGTTCCAATACCCAAAAGTCCCAAACCGGTTGTAATGGTGGAGTGTGTACTTGGATCACCGTCAACAGCTAATGGTCCATTGCTCACGCCTCCTGTAATAATAGAGCCTGACAATTGTGTAGTAGCATAAACTCTTTCTAATAACGGATCGCAGGTAGCAGGATCAATTACGCTAATCGTAATAGTCTGACTTGTGGTACAGGTTCCGTTACTGGCAACTACTGTATAACTAAAAACACCTACCGTGTTTAAAGGTCCTGTATTATTTGAAGGCACTACATTTCCCTGCTGATCGTACCAGGTAATTGTTCCGTTTGAAGTTGCTGCTAAAGCAACAGAAGTACCTTTAGGAACCACTATTGAACTCGTTACTCCTGTTAAGGTTGGCAACGGATTAATGGTAACTGCTACCGATTCCTTAGCAGATGGACAATCACTACCATTCGCTTGAGCCTGAATAAAATAATTACCATTTACTGTAATATTTGCAGCGGCCTGATCTGTTATCGGATTGTTTAACGAATCATAAAAAGTATAAGTAGTGGTTGGATTAAAACTAACAATAGCATCTTTTAAATTCACTTTAGCACAACCGGCCAAAGTTGGTGTTACTGTCAAAACTGAACCTGTTGGGAAGTTTACGACCACTGCTTTTAAGTTTCCGTTTGCATTCTCACAAATACCACCGTTAAACACAGATACATAATAGGTATAAGGAGAGTTTAACGCAGTAAGTCCGGTAATCGTTAGAGCACCAGTTCCGGAATCTTTAACATAGGTAACTCCGGATATTGTTCCGGTTGCCTCCTGTGTTTTATTTCCATCTAAATAATATTTAAAAGTTGCTCCCGCTAAAGCTGATGTTGGAGTCAAAACAATACCTCCTGAACAAGAAGCGGTCAAAGGAGTTGTGATGTTAATATCTGTAGCTGTCGGTAAAGGCAATACAGTCACAGTAACGGGCTGACGAACGGTATTGATACAAGTTCCTCCACGCGTTGCTTCCAAATAAAATGTTGTTGTAGTGGTCAATGCAGCAGTTGGATTAACCGCTACTATATTGCCTCCGGTTGGAGCATCGTACCATTCAAATGTATCTCCACCAGTTGCAGTTGCTAATAAGGAAGCAGTTTGTCCGGCACAAATTGGTGCGGCTGCTCCTGTTATTACAGCATTTGCAAATCTATATGAAGCTTCGTAAATCTCCAGGCTTGATAAAAGAGTTGCCAATCCACTTAATCGAACGCGCACACTGGTAAAAGTACCCGCTGCTGCAAAACTTGCTTTGAAACGATTTCCGGATAAAATCTGAACATTCAAAAGATTATTGATTGTGCTAAAATCACCGTTAGGTACTCCTGAATTAAAACTTTGCAGGCTAACATTAGAAAGTGCACTAATATCAAGAAGTCCAACAGGAATTCCCAATTCCACATCGATAATATCACCAGTGTGACCCGTTGTTGGAAAGGTTAAATCTTGTTGAATATGATCGGTTACTAAACCAAGAGGTATTGAAAGAGTCGCTGCTGTAGCAGAGTTTCCGTCTACAGAATTTCCATCTCCACTAGAACTACAAGTCAAACAGTTTGTGGTTCCTCCTTTAGTGGTTATTTGCGAATTGGCTAACAAGCAGCTATTTACTCCGCTAATTACAGTCACAACAATCGCTGTTCTTGTACTGCTTGTACAATCGGAAGCTAGATCTACTGACTCTACATAAAATGTTTTACTTACCGTTAAAGCCGGACTAGGTGTAAAACTATTTACATTAGTAGCCAAAAGAGTTCCCCCTATAGGTTCATCGTACCAGTTGTGATTAATACCGGGGCTACTCACAACTGCCAGTGTTGCATCCTGACCTGACTGAATAATCACATGTGAAGATACTGCAACTGGTGCCGAAGGTCTTGGATTAACCGTAACGGTAACCGGTGTACGGCTCGAACTTATACAAGTTCCGATTGAAGCTTCGACATAATAAGTAGTTGTAGTAGTTAAATTTGGTGTCGCAAAAACGGTACCCGTAAACACTAAATTTCCACCTGAACTCGCGTCGTACCATTTATAAACAGTTCCCACGACCGGTGAGTCAATACTTATTGAAGTTGTAGCTCCCCCGCATAAATTGGCAGGACTGGCCGTTACTGGTGTCGGAGCGATCGGATTATTTACCGTAACCACAACCGGGTTTCTTTCACTATTGACACAGCCATTGCGGGTCACTTCTACATAATACGTAGTGTTTACCGTTAAAGCCGGCGTAGTATAAGCCGCAGTGCTTGCCAATAAAGTTCCTCCTGTTAAAGCATCATACCATTTAACACTTTCACCAACTACGATGTCTGCTGTTAAAGTAGTCGTTTGCCCTCCACAAATTGTGGTGCTTCCGGTAAAGGATGGCGCTTTATAACGATGCGTAGCCTGATAAATATCCAAAGTCGTTAGCACACTTACCAAGCCGCCTAATCTAATTTCGATACGATCAAAATTGGCTGCAGCAGTAAAAGTGGCTCTGAACTTATTTCCGGATACTAACTGCAAAGAAATCAATGCGTTATTAATAAAATTTCTGTCGTTGTTAAAAGTTGCTCCATTATAAGTTGCAAGACTAACTACTCCTAACAAATTAAGATCTGCAATTCCTCCTGGCAATGCAAGATCAACATCAATAATATCTCCCGCTTTTCCTGGATTATTAAATTGTAGTGTTTGCTGAATCCAGCCGTTCACTAAACCTATCGGTAGTGTTAGAGAAGAGAAAGTAGCACTGTTTCCGTCAACAGAATTGTTCTGAGCACTTGATGAACAAAGCAAACACAGACCGTTCTGAGTGGTTTGCTGGCTATTGGCTTCTAAACAACCTCCTAAAGCAGCAGGTATAACCGTTACCGTTACCGGTGCTCTGGTTGCACTAACGCAGCCTCCCGCACTGTTTCGGGACTCAACATAATAAGTTTTAGAAGCGACTAATACCGGAGTTGTAAAAGTATTGGAGTCTCCTAATAATCGAACGCCTCCTGTAGCTACATCATACCAATCTAAGGTTACACCAGGTTCTGAAGTAGAAGCACTAAGTGTTGCATTCTGACCAGAAACTATAGTTACACTTTGTGTTAAAATAGTGGCAACTCCCGGAACAGGAGTTGAAGTAACCGTAACCGGAGTTCGTGTTGCTGTTTTACAGACACCTATAGATGCCTCGACATAAAAATTCGTAGTTCCCGTTGGAACAGTTGGTGTATAGGTACTCCCGGTAGTTAATGCCGAACCACCCGTTGCGGCACTAAACCAGGAATAAGTTGTTCCTAGTACCGGATTTATAACTGATAGTGTTGTTGCTTGTGTTGCTCCCGAAGAACAAATTGAAGTACCAACTGTACTAATTGTCGGTAATATAGGATCCAGAACATTAACTGTAACAGGAAATCTTTCATCGCTTTCACAACCGGCACTTCTTGATATACCTATATAATAAGTAGTACTTGTCGTTAAAGCAGGTGTTGTAAAAGTATTTACATTTGAAAGCGCTGTAGTAGAGGTTGGAGAACTGTACCAGGCCAATGTAGTACCTACAGCAGCTGTTGCTGAAAGCGCAATCGACTGTCCTAAACAAACAGATTGTGTTGCTCCACCAGCAATAGTTGGTTTTGCAAACTGCAACCGAACATCATAAATCCTTACATTAGTCAGGACACTAAGCAGTCCGCCTATTTCTACTTTAACCTGATCTGCATCAGCTGTCAGGGTATATTTTACAGTAGCTGTAGTAGCTCCGCTTATGGCGTTTACATTCAACAATGGACTATTTAAAGCCAATGCTGTACTGCTTGTACCCGCGACCGAATTACTGGGCTGAATAGTCGTGTTGGCTACTAAACCAACATCTAACAGGTCTGCATTTGATCCGTAAACGATCACAATTTGGTCACCGGCTTTTGCCATTTGACCAAACTTCACTGTTTCCTGCACGGAGCAAAGAACTCCCAATGCATTGGTCAATGAAGCGTACGTACTCGTACTCGCATCATAAGCAAAGGTTGGATTAAGTACCTCTGTAGTTCCCAAACACACTCCGGCTCTACTGCTCGTATTGGAGATGGGTCTACAGAAAGTCTGGGCAAAGTTTTTATTGCAAAGCAGCAATAAAAAAAATAGTCCCAATAATCTCCTCTTTACTAGGAGATCATAAAAAGTAAAATTTTTTTTCATAATTTGGAAGATTAGAAAATGGACAATAAAATACCTCTTGCGATAAGCAGACGTGCTTAGGCAATTTCAAAAAAAACACTAATAATCAACTTGTTGAAATAAAATTTAGATTCCCAGAATACTAAGAATGTAAACAACATTTCAGTAAAAAATCATGTTGCACCGAGTATACAGAAGTATACTAAAGAACCGCTCCTACTCTTTTCGAATAAAAGACATACCAAAAAATTGGGAAATACTGATCTAGATCAGACTTCCAAAAAGAGTGATTTGTTATAAACCAATTTTCATTAAAGAAAATATACGTTTCGGAGAATTGGGGAATTCTACATCATATATAGTATGATTCAATAGTCAAAAAAAGCTGATTAATTCTTTTTATAAACTTTGTTTCTTTTAGAACAGAACTCTAAAAATTGAATCAGTTCATTTTAAAAAACGCAGTCTGTATTTAAAAAAATTTAAACACGACAATACGCTTCATCGACAAACCCCCGATTGGGATTTGAAAATGAAAAAATAACAGAATTGGAAAATTGATGAAATAAGTTTGAAGTGGAACAAAAATTCAATTTGATGATAAATTCAATTTTATTCAAACTCTTATAAGACAAAGCTAAAATAATACGAAAACCTAATGCAAACTTGATAAAGAAAGTAGTGATCAATTCCATACGCAAACTAATTAAGTTATTATAAAAAACTTCAACTCTAGATAACGGTACAAAAACACCACTTACTTTATTAAAAATATATTAAATCGATGTTTTTGGAAAAAAGGATCAAAAAGTTTTGTTTAACTTTTTCAATACTAAAATTAGAAAAAAGGAGCATACGAAACAAGTATAATTTTACTGTTTTTCAAATTTACTGGAAATAACAAATTCAAAAAACATGCAAATCATCGGAAAAACCTGCCTTTATAACGTAAAAAGAAGCTAAAATAAAATGTTAAAAAATATTTTTATTTTTTCTAACCTTAATAAAAAGAAAGTAAAAGATTACAAATATATAAGGTAATCGATTAAAATTATGCAAAAAAAGCATAAATGGAAAGTAAATCTAAAAATTGATAAGAAAGAGCTACTTTTTTTAAATTATTCAGAAAAAATGCGTAGAAATACGGGTAAAAAAAAACATTAAAAATTAAACAAAAGTTAAAAAAATAAAAAATAGGTAAACATTTAAATATCAAACATTTACCTATTCCAAACCTTTAAATCTTCAAAAAGAGCAATTACGATTCAATAATCGAATTAATTTGCTTAAACAATTGTCCGTCACTTAAGAATGCTCCTTGCTGAATTAATTCAAAAATAGAGGCATTTCGATCTTCTGTAAATACTTTTTTGCCCACTTTCATTTCTATATTTTCAGTAAACATATTATCAGATAACCACTGCAAACCATCTTTGGTCAGAAAATCAGTTTCAGCAACCAGTGATTTTAATACAATAGACTGAACATGGGTTTCAAAACACTGAAATAAAAAAATGTGATTTCTAGAAAAGTGCTCCAGAAATTCTGCTCTCGACAAAACACCTTCCCAGATCAAATCTGAAAAAACATCCAGTTCCTGTTCAGCAACTTCCGGTTTATTTACTTTAAGAGCATCCCACTCTGCTTTATCAATAGCCTGCGTCGCCAAAAAGCTGGCAAATTCTGCGTGCAATTCATCAAATTGCTCTTTTGTTAATCTTGCGTATTTCATTATTTTTCTTGTGTTAAACACTCTAAAAAGAGCTTGTATAAAATTCCGGAACTTTTTTTGTATCCATAAAAAAAGCCCCCGCAAATGCGAGGGCAAATTTATAACTTTTTTTGCTTTACTAAAAAATGTATCGTATACCAAATTGCGCCTGCCATCTCGACATTAAACTGGCATCATAATTAAACGTTTTGGTCTGTGTTCCGTTAAAAGTATACGTTGGCGTATTTCCAACAACTTTCACCCCAATAGGCTGCACACTTGTAGGTACCTGAACCACTCCCCAGTCTGAATTTAGCAAGTTCCCAAAATTCAATACATCAATACTAAACTGAATCGTATTCTTTTTATCAGAAGCCGAAGAAATCTTGAAGTTATAATCCTGCAGTATCTTCAGATCACATCTTCCTCTCCACGGAGATATTGCGCCATAACGCTCTGCATACTGCCCTCTTCGATTTTTCATATATTTATCCTGGGCGATAAATTGGTCAAAAGCAGCTCCTTCTCCCGCTGCACTAAAATTCATTAGCGCTATTTCAGCTGTTGTAGGAATATAAATTAAATCATTTACATTGGAACCGTCTCCATTGATATCTCCTCCATACGTATAATTAAAGCGTCCTCCTTGTGCGTATTCAAAAACAGCAGAAACCGTTGTTGCCCACTTGTCTTTTCCATACTTCCATTTTTTAGAACCTACCGCTATAAAACGATGATTGTCTCCGTATTTCGAATTCGAAAGCACATCATTGTTTACATTTCCTAAGGCCGGATTAAAAGCAAAAGCATCTCCTGTAATTTCAGCTTCGATAGAGTTTACATCCTTCGATTTCAGATAATTATAAGCCACACTGGCATAAAGACCATTTTCGAAGTTTTTCTGCACTTTTAGCGTTGCATTAAAAGCACTCCCCTTATCTGAATTTGTCATTACATAAGCATTGTTTGCTCCCTTATCTGCCGCTAGATAAATAAACCTGTTGTCTACACCCGCCAATGTACCGGTTGGTGCTTTTAATCCCCAATTCTGAACGTGTACCGCATTGATATCTCTATTATAAGACAAATCTGCTGTTACGATATAATTACTCTCAAATCGGTGATCAAATCCCAGGCTCGTTCTCCAAACCTGCGGCCATTTATAATCCGGATCCATAATCTGGAAAAAGCTGTCATCGGCACCGCTAACCTGATTGCCTAACCACACAAAAGGAATTCTTCCGGTAAAAACTCCCGAACCTCCACGAAGCTGCGAAGTAGCATCACCATTAACATCCCAGTTGAAACCAATCCTAGGCGACCATAAAATTCGATCACTAGGTAAATCGGTAGAAATTAACTTAACAGCCTGACCTGTTTGCGGATTAAAATAATCGGTATTGTTATTTCTTTTGCCCCCGCCATTATCCGTATCTATGTATTTCTGAATCAAATCGGCAGTATTAAAATACAAGGGTTTGTCTATTCTTAACCCCAACGACAGTTTAAAATCATCCCCGATACTGATGTCGTCCTGGGCATAAAATGCCAATTGTCCTACATTCAATTCAGCCAGTTTCCACCCTCCATTACTTCCCACTTCAAAATTGCTTTTAGTTGCAAAAACATCCTGAGCATACTTCAAATTCTGCGCGATAATACTGGTGGCAAAAGGTTTGGCAGCATCATTTAAAAAATCCTGCGTTGTAAAATAAGGTGTGAAAAAGGTTCCGGCATATCCGTTTGGATTTCCAAAATTGTCATAACCGGCCAGATTAAAGGAGTTCGCAAACTTAAATTTCTCAAACGAAGCTCCAAAAGTAAAGGCATGTTTGCCCACATTATAACTCAGATTGTTTGTAATCTGAATTACTTTCTGATCTAAAGTATTATTAATAGAAAAAGGTTCATGTCCTGCAATAATATAATTAGAACCCGCTCCATCCTGAATATTAATTACAGGAGCCGGAACTGAAAATGGCACCCTGTAGTCATTAAAATGCGAATACCCGGCCTGTAACTTATTTGAAACCGATTCACTGAACTTTGAATTTAATTCGACCAGAAAAGAACTGAGGTTGTTGTTAATCTGGTACCCTGCATTTCTAAACTGCAAAATGGAAGCATTTGGCCCTCTAAAACCCAAAGCAGTAGGGTGCGCTGGTTTGTCTTTTGAAGCATCGAGAAAATTATAAATAACCGCCAGCTTATGATTGTCATTGATATTCCAGTCTACCTTTATAATCCCTTTATTCGAATTGGATTCGTGTTTAAACCCCTGATAAGGTCCTGTATCATACCCCAACTTAGCCAAAGCACTTGAAACCGCAATTAAATCAGACTCTAAAACTCTTGACTCATTAATTCCGGTTACGCCGTCATTGTTATTAGCAACGAAATTTGCCCCTAAATCACTTCGCTTGTCGATTTCAAAATTCCCAAAAATGAATAACTTATCTTTAATAATAGGAGCACCTAAACTAAATCCCGCCTGAGTTTGCTCTAAGGTTGGCACAAATATTTTCTCTCCTTTAATTTTACTTCCTGTCAGATCCTGATTTCTGTAAAAACCATAAGCTGTCCCATGAAGCTCATTTGTACCCGACTTGGTTACTGCATTGACAGAAGCTCCCGTAAAACCGGACAAAGTAACATCGTAAGGAGCTGTCGCCACCTGAATCTGCTCAATAGCATCAAGCGAAATAGGCTGCGATCCTGTCTGTCCTCCGGGTGTTGCAGCATCCAACCCAAAAGGATTATTAAATACAGCACCATTTAAAGAGTAATTATTGTACTGGTCGTTTCTTCCTCCAAAAGAACCTCCGCTTGCAGTTGGCTCTAAACGTGTAAAATCTTCTGCCGATCTGGAAATGGTTGGTAAAGCTGTTAGCTCCCTTTTCCCAATTGTAGTTTCGGCCCCCGTTTTTCCGCTTTTAAAAACTTTATCCTTAGACACGATTTTCACCTCTTCAAGCGTCTGACTTTCATCTTCCAAAACGACGTCAAGATTAAAAGGTTTCCCCAGATCGAGATACAAGTCTGTATATTCATGATTTCGAAAGCCTACAAAAGTCACGACAATTTTGTAGGGACCTCCAATTCTCATGTTCAAAATATTAAACCTTCCATCTTCGTTGGAAACAGCTGAATATTTACTTCCTGTAGGAGTATGAATTGCTAAGATAGTAGCACCGGGCAAGAGCTCATTGGAAGAGCTTTTGATAATCCCTTTAATACTCGACGTTGTTGTTTGCCCGATAGTAGTGGTTAAGGCAAACACACATAGTAACAATGCAAAGTTTTTTTTCATTTTGCTGATTTTGAGTGTGTTATTCCTCTCAAAATTAGACAAAAAAAAACCACTCCTAGGAGTGGTTTTCAGATTTTATTAACAAGAAGTTAACAAAATATTATTTTTCAGCGATAATCTCGTATGCTAATTCTACAATAACATCTCTGTGTAAACGGATGCTAGCTGTATATTTTCCAGTACGTTTTACGATACCACTAGTGATGAATTTTCTATCAATAGCGTTACCTGATTTCTCTAAAGCTTCAGCAATGTCGATGTTAGTGATAGAACCAAAAAGTTTCTCTCCACCAGCTTTTGCAGTAAGTTTAATTTCAAGTGCTTTTAAAGTTTCAGCTAATGCTTTTGCATCAGCAACAACTTTAGCTTCTTTATGTGCTCTTTGTTTTAGATTTTCAGCTAAAACTTTTTTAGCAGAAGGAGTTGCTAAAGTAGCAAAACCTTGAGGAATTAAAAAGTTACGACCGTAACCAGGTTTTACAGATACTACATCATCTTTAAATCCTAAGTTTTGTACGTCTTGTTTTAAAATAAGTTCCATGTTGTTGTCCTTATATTTTAGAAGTTAGGTTCTGACTCAACAGAAACCAGCGACTAGAGTTTTTAATTATTTTAATAAATCGGCCACGTATGGCATTAAAGCTAAGTGACGAGCTCTTTTTACAGCTACAGAAACTTTTCTTTGGTATTTCAATGAAGTTCCAGTTAAACGACGAGGAAGAATTTTCCCTTGCTCATTTACGAATTTCAATAAGAAATCAGCATCTTTATAATCGATGTATTTGATTCCTGATTTTTTGAAACGACAATACTTTTTAGTCTTGTTAGTTTCAATGTTTAAAGGCGTTAAATATCTGATATCTCCGTCTTTTTTTCCTTTTGCAGATTGCTCGATTGTAGACATAATAATTACGCTTTAGTAGATTTTAATTTAGCTCTTCTTCTTTCCGCCCATGAAATAGCATGTTTATCTAAACTCACAGTTAAGAAACGCATAACTCTTTCGTCACGTCTAAATTCAGTTTCAAAAGCAATTAGAACTTCTCCAGATACTTTGAATTCGAATAAGTGATAAAAACCACTTTTTTTGTTTTGGATTTCGTAAGCCATTTTTTTCAGACCCCAATCCTCTTTCGATACCATTTCAGCTCCTCTACTAGTAAGAAATTCTTCAAATTTCGTTACTGTTTCCTTCACCTGAACCTCAGATAAAACGGGATTTAAAATGAAAACAGTTTCATAATGATTCATAAATACAATATTTATTTGTTAAAATTGGGTGCAAAAGTAACCATAAATTTTAAATATCCAACACTTTTTTACTTTTATTCGTTGTACAACAAAAAATACATGCCAATTTTAGTTTTTTTCTTAAAAAAATAATACATTTACTACTGCTATCCTGAATTTATTCTAAATTTTAATGTTATGAAACTAAACTGTGTTGTTGTAGATGATAGTTCTATACAAAGGACCATTATTGCAAAATTAGTTAATAATCACCCAGGTTTGCATTTAATCGGGGATTTTTCTAATGCAATAGAGGCAAAAAGCTGTATCTCTCTAAATAATATCGATTTAATATTTCTTGATATAGAAATGCCCGTTATTAATGGGTTTGACTTTCTTGACGGACTAAAATCTAAGCCTCAAATTATATTCATTACTTCTAAAGCAGAATATGCTTTAAAAGCATTTGACTATGACGCTACCGATTACCTTCAAAAACCTATTGCCGTAGATCGTTTTAATGCCTCCGTAAAAAGAGCTATTGATATGCATTTACTAAAAAAAGATATCAAAGAAGAAGAAGGCGAACACATATTTATTAAAAGCAATCTTAAAAAACTCAAAATATTCACAGCAAAAATCAAATGGATAGAAGCTTTTGGTGATTATGTAAGAGTAGTTACCGAAGACGATAGCAATCTGGTACTTTCGACTATGAAATCTTTTGAAAATGATCTTTCAAAAGAAAAATTTATTCGTGTACACAAGTCCTATATTATTAACATTGATAAAGTAGAACGCTTTAACAGTAAATTTGCCGAGATAGGTATTACCAAAATTCCGCTTAGCCGAAACAAAAAAGAAGATTTAGTAAAAGCATTATCAACGTCGTCTTAATCAGTAAAAGTCAACGTTTACAACAACCTTTATAGCTCTGTACTGAGCCACAGCTTCAAAACTATTCAGCATTTTCTGAATAGTTTTTTTAGTATTTACCAAATGTAGGTTCTGCGGAATCTTGATCAGAATGGTTCTAATATACTCATTCCTGATTCTGCTGATTGCAGGTTCTTCAGGCCCCAGTACCGGCATATTTAAATTCTGACTTAAAACCTGATACAACCACATAGACCCTTCTTTTAATTTATCGAAATCACGATGCTTTAAAGTCAGTTTTATAATTCTGAAATAAGGCGGATACTTGTAAATCTGTCGATCATACAATTGCTCCTTATACATACCTATATAATTATGATTGGTAACCTGCTGAATCGTGTTATGATTTGGATTATAGGTTTGAATTACAACTTTTCCTTGTTTTTCTGATCTTCCTGCTCTTCCCGCGACTTGCGTCATCATCTGATAACTGCGTTCAAAAGCTCTAAAATCCGGATGATGCAACATATTATCGGCATTCATAATCCCAACCAGGCTCACATTGTCAAAATCCAGTCCCTTGGCCAGCATTTGTGTTCCTACTAAAATATCAATTTCCCGATTTTTAAAGGAATCAATTATTTTTTCAAAGCCATACTTTCCTCGGGTTGTATCCTGATCCATTCGTCCGGTTTTAGCTTTAGGAAAAAGAGTAACCAGTTCCTGTTCAATTTGCTCCGTACCAAATCCTTTAGTAGTCAAATCGATACTTGAACAGCTATGGCAATGCGTTGGTTTGACAATCGAATAACCACAATAATGACAACGCAGCTGATTTTTATGCTTATGAAAAGTCAGACTCACATCGCACTGCTGGCAATGCGGTACATGACCACAAGTCATACATTCTATTATAGGTGAATATCCACGTCTGTTCTGAAACAAAATTATCTGCTCACCCAAAGACAAGGCCTCCGCGATTTCTTCAATTAAAAGATCACTAAAATGCCCCGTCATTCTTTTTCTAAAATGTTTATCTTTCAAATCTACCAGAACAATTTCCGGCATTCGAACATTATTATAACGCTCAGTAAGTGATACCAGACCGTACTTATCTGCCTGTGCATTAAAATAGGTTTCAATACTTGGTGTTGCCGAACCTAACAATACTTTTGCCTTATGAAAATTAGCCAAAACAATTGCTGCATCCCTGGCATGATAACGCGGCGCAGGATCTGTTTGCTTAAAAGTCTGTTCGTGCTCTTCGTCTACGATCAATAGACCTAAATTGTCAAAAGGCAAAAACAGCGCAGACCTTGCTCCTATTACTATTTGGGCTTTCTCTGAATTTTCAAGGGTTTGCTTCCAAACCTCTACCCTTTCATTATTACTGTATTTAGAATGAAAAACCGCCACTTTATCTCCAAAATAAAGTCTTAATCTGGAAACCAATTGTGTGGTTAAAGCAATTTCCGGCAACAGATACAAAACCTGCCTTCCGGTTGCAAGGTACTCTTCGATCAGTTTAATGTAAATTTCTGTTTTTCCGCTTGAGGTAACACCATGAAGCAGGCAAACTTCTTTTTCTAAAAGATTCTCTTTGATCGAAATAAAAGCTTTTTCCTGCGCTTCACTTAACAACAATTGCTGGTCTGTTGTTTGTCCCGTAAACAAAACTCTGTCTTGCTGCAAAAGATACTCTTCAAAAATTTCTTTATCAATCAGCGTTTTGACTACAGCCGAAGTTGAATTTGAAACCTCAACCAGTTTTTTTACCGTAATCGGCTTTTTATCAGACGCCATAATCTGAAAATATGCCAGTACAATTTCCTTTTGTTTGTTGGCATTTTTCAAAACCTCCAACAATTCCCCTAAACCATTATCCGACTCGTATTTAACATGCAATTTCACATAACGAACCAGTTTTGGTTTATATCCTTCTTTAATTTCTTCTTCTAAAACAATAATATTTCTGGCAATCATTTTTTGAAGAACTGGAAGGATATTTTTCTTATTTAACATCGAAATAATCTCCTGAATCTTTAAAGAACTTTGTTGCTGCAGAGCTTCATAAACCAAAAACTCATCGTCCGAAAGTTCATTTTGATCCACTACTGCATCCACTTTATACGAAATAATAGTTTCACTCTCCAACAACAATCCACTTGGGAAAGCGCCACGGTACACATCCCCAATAGCGCACATATAATAATTCGCCACCCAAAGCCAGTGTTTAATCTGAACTTCCGTTGCGATAGGTTTTTCGTCTAATATCTGATGAATTTCTTTGGCTTCATACAAGCCTGGTTCGTTTTGATGCAGATCAATCACCAATGCTGTATAAATTTTACTTTTACCAAATGGTACCGCTACCCGCATTCCCTTTTTAATAAAATGAAATTCAGCTTCAGAAACACGGTACGTAAAAGTTTTAGCCAAAGAAAGCGGCAAAACGACTTCAACAAAAAACATGTAAATATTTTATAGAATTTATAAATGACGATTTAGCTCCAAAACCAAATCTTAACAACTGCAACTCTTTGATACAGAAAAAACAGATTATTACTTAGTAACCTTAGTCCCGTTGTATTCCTGCGCCAGTTTGAGTGTATGCTTTAAAGAGGTCAAATCCTTCCAATCGTCATGACCTGTAACAATGTATTTTGGGTTTTTAAATTTCGACTGCGCTCTCAAAATAGATTTCTGCCATTCTTTCACGTCTGCATCTCCCAGATAACCTAAATCTTTTGCTTCGGCGCTTTTAATAAAACAGCCTCCGTAAAGCACTTTTTCTTTATTAAACCAAACTACAATATTGTCAGGCGCATGACCTTTTCCCGGGTAATAAACCTCAAAAGTATATTTACCTACCGTAAATAGAGTATCATTTGGAATAACAAATTCCGCTCTTTCTTCTTTGTTTTTTTTCAGAATTTCGTCTGTTAGTTTTATTGTATAGGTTTTGATTCCTTTTTTTCGGTAAAACTCCAAACCTCCTGCCCTGTCTTCATGTGAATGCGTAGCAAAACACATTATAACCTCTTTATGATGCCTTGTCTTTATACTATCCAACAAAGGCTGAAACTGTGTTTTATCCCAGGGAGCATCAAACAATACAACACCTTTAGCTGTAACAAGATACATGGCATTTGCCGAAATCTGTGTTCCTTTATATTCATGAAACGTCCTATAAACATAAAAGTCACCCGTAAGATGACTTATTTGTAATGGCGAATTCTTAGATTGTGCAAAACTATTGGATAGCTGTGCCAGGACTAAAACAATCAATGCTAATTTTCGCATTTTATTTTTTTTTGAAATTAATTCTTCACTCTGCTCCAATATTGTGTTCTTCCCATGATAGAAATACCAACATAACCACGAAGTTTAAGTTTATCCGCAGATTCTAATGCAATATAACATTTGTATTTTTTCCCGTTTGTTGGATCCAAGATTGTTCCTCCACTGTATTCAGAACCGTCTTTTTTAAGTCCGTTGATAATGACCATCCCCAGAATTGGCTTGTTTTTATCTGCTCCATCACATTTAGTACATAAGTCCTTTTTGTGGTTTTCGCGAAGTATTTCTACAATTTTACCATACACTTTACCTGATTTTTCATAAATCTCTACAATCGATTTAGCTTCACCGGTTTCATCATCAACTGTTTTCCATTTTCCAATTACACCCTGACCTTGAATTGTGCCTAATGTTAGAAAAAAAACACCAATCGTTAACATCCAATTTTTCATATTATTTATTTTTTTTTTGTTTTAATTTTCTGATAGAGGCATTCAATTCAAATCCCAAAAGCAGAATCATACAGTTTATCCAAATGTAAAACATTAGAATTAATAATGTACCAATCGAACCATAAAGTTCGTTATATTTTGAGAATTTTATAACCCAAATCCCAAAAAAGAATGAAGATATCACAATTAAAATGGTTGTAAAAACAGACCCAATGCTTATAAAAGGCACTTTATTATACTGCTTCGTACCATAACGCAATAAAATTGAAGATGTTATCAGAATCATTAAAATAACAAACAAATACCTCCCTAAAATAATCAGCGGAATACGATCACTCAACACATCCTGAATGATTGTTTTTTGAATAAAGACCTCAAAAACTACTATGGTTGCCACTGTTACAAACAATATGATGGTCATCACAAGCGAAATCGCCAGCGCCACCAAATACTGGCTTAAAAAACCACGTTTGTCAAAAACATGTTTCGAAGACTCAAAACCACTCAATATTCCATTAATACCATTCGCCATTAAAAATATCGAAAGCAAAAAACCTGATGACAATAAACCGGAATGACTATTGTTTAAAATATCACTTATAATTTTACTGATCGCATCGTATGTATTTGGAGGAACGCCTTGCTGTACAAACTGTAAAAAATCCTGTTGAAATCCTTCAATAGGTATAAAAGGGATCAAGTTTAAAATAAATAACGCAAAAGGAAACAAAGCCATAAAAAAGCTGAACGAAACAGCGCTCGCATGATACGAAAATGCTCCTTCAATAATACCAATCGTATACATTTCAAGCAAATCATACAACGAAAAACCTTCCAGCCAAGGTAATTTTATTCTCTTGAAAAAGTACACTACAGATCGCACAACCGGAATTTTGTCGATCCGGTCTTCTATCTCTTTTGACATATTTATTTTAGATTTTTAGATAGTTAGATTCTTAAATTGCCAGATACTCGATAATTAAATTTACACAAGCTATGCCTTTATTTACTCACATTTCACACCTAACATTTTTCATTTTACATTTCACAACTCACTTAAAAAGCCTTCAGACTTAAATCCATGTTGTAAACAGAATGCGTTAGAGCTCCAGACGAAATATAGTTTACACCGCAAAGTCCGTATTCACGTATCGTTTTTTCGTTAATATTTCCTGAAGATTCTGTCTGGCATTTTTTACCAATTAATTGCACAGCCGTTTTAGTGTCTTCATAATTAAAATTATCGATAAGAATTCTGTGAACCCCATCACTCAAAAGAATCTCGCGAATCTCATCTAAATTTCTGGCTTCGACAATAATTTTCAAATCTAAATCATTCGCTGCTAAATAGTCTCTGGTTTTCTTGATGGCAAGTGTAATTCCACCCGCAAAATCAATATGATTGTCTTTCAGCATAACCATATCATACAAGGCAAAACGATGGTTTTCTCCTCCTCCGATTTTTACCGCCCATTTTTCGGCAACCCTGAAATTTGGAGTCGTTTTACGCGTATCTAATATTTTAGCTCCGGTTCCTTCCAGTAACTGAACATACTGATCTGTTTTGGTAGCAATTGCCGACATACGCTGCATGGTATTCAAGACAACTCTTTCTGCTTTCAAAATAGACTGAGAGCTTCCCGAAACTTCAAAAACCACATCACCGTATTCTACATGAGTTCCATCTTCTATAAAAGTTTTCACTTTTAATTTTGGATCTACATATTCAAAAACCATTTTCGCCAAGGCAACACCAGCAATAATCCCCTGATCTTTAACTAATAATTTAGCCTGCCCGTGTGCCGTGTCCGGAATACAAGCCAGAGAACTATAATCTCCCGTGCCTACATCTTCCCGAATTGCATTACTGATCAATAGTTGTAATTCGTCTTGAAACTGTACTTCGCTAATCATTTTTCTTAAATTTTATAAGATGCTAAAGTAGGATATATTTTGTGGATTTGAAAGCTTAGCTTTGATTTTAAAATTTACAAACCATTAAAAAAGCACGAAAAATTAAGTGTTCATTCCTAACTAAACTTAATCAGTTAATCGTTCAAAAAATTAAAGAACAATAAATACCTTTGAGGTTCATTCAAACAAAACCATGGGATTAATTAAAGACATATACTCGGTTACTTTTTACGAAAAATTTGGTCAGGCCGTAGCGGAGGTGCATCCAACATTCGACAAACATAAATTTATTGAGGCTATCTATGAAGGTGATTTTGGTCAAAAAGAATGGAAAGACCGCATGAAACATACCACTGTTGTTTTGCACCACTTTATGCCTCAAAATTTTCCGGAAGCCGTTTCTTTACTTGATAAAATCATTGAAAACCTGAAGAAAAACAGCTTCACGGATAGCAATCTCGCATTTATTTTCTTTGCAGACTATATCGAAATGTATGGTTTGGATGATTTTAAAACTTCGACAAAGGCCTTTGTTTCGATCACACAATTTATAAGCTGTGAGTTTGCCGTTCGTCCTTTCATTTTAAAATACAAAGAAGAAATGACCGACGAAATGACCAAATGGTCCCTTCACGAAAACCATCATGTTCGCCGCTTGGCCAGCGAAGGAAGCCGCTCAAGATTACCGTGGGCCATGGCAATTCCGTATCTAAAAAAAGACCCCGCCTCTATTCTCTCTATTTTAGAGAACCTAAAAAATGACCCTTCGGAATATGTGCGCCGAAGTGTCGCCAATAACCTGAACGATATTGTAAAAGACAATCCGCAAATCGTCCTTGAAATTGCCCGTAATTGGAAAGGTCACAGCAAAGAAACTGACGGAATTATAAAACATGGATGTAGAACTTTATTAAAACAGGGGCATCCTGAAATCCTGAGTCATTATGGTCTGGAAAGCACCAATATTGAACTTTCTTCTTTCGAAATCAAGACTCCTGTTGTAAAAATTGGAGATTATCTGCAGTTCCAATTTCACTTAAGCAATAAAAACCAAGAGCCAAAAACGATTCGTCTAGAGTATGCGATTCATTACAAAAAAGCGAAAGGACATCTGGCGAAAAAGGTCTTTAAAATCAGTGAGAAGATTTATCCCCCTAATGAAACAACCAAAATAGAGCGAAACCAGTCGTTCAAAATCATCACCACACGTGTTTTTCATACCGGAACACATCAGTTATCAATCATTATTAACGGAACAGAAAGCGAAACACTCAATTTTGAATTGATTGAGTGATTAAGACAAGAACACGAATTACACAGATTAGCACAAATTGATTGAGTAAATTTTTAAGCACATATAAACATAGTTTTTGATTGTATGCAAAGTCATTTCATTTTAAATAAAACTCATAGTTCTGTGAAAAAATCTTGATTTTCTTAAACTCTCTTTTAGTATCTTGTTTGAGTTCTATGTTTCTACGTGTTCAATCATTATACAAAATTAGTTCGTGAAAACTGGTGTAATTGATGCTCTTTTTCAATTCAAATCAAATCTTTTTTAATTCTATTCCTTACTTTTATAAAGAATACCGAAAACAACTTTCTTAATCTAAATTAAGTTACAGATTACAACTACAGCTGTAATTTTGCTTTCAACTAAAACAAAGAACATGTCAAATATCAGTTTAATCATCGAAGAACGCGCTGCCAATATTGGCAATTTTATGGTAGGCCGTTTACTGCCTTTCCGTGAAAAAAGAGCGGTTGGACCATTTGTATTTATTGATCATATGGGACCTGCACATTTAAATCAGTATCAAAATATGGATGTGCCTCCACATCCGCACATCGGACTTTCTACTTTGACTTTTTTGTTTGAAGGAAGCATTATGCACCGCGACAGCCTGGGTACCGAACTGGAAATAAAACCAGGCGCTGTAAACTGGATGACTGCAGGAAAAGGAATTGTTCACTCAGAGCGAACTCCGGAATATCTTAGACATTCTGACAAAATGCTTCACGGTCTGCAAATTTGGGTTGCATTACCGAAAGAACTCGAACAAATGGATCCTAATTTTGCACATGTAGAAGAAAGTGATATCCCAAGTTGGGAGGAAGATGGCGTTTCCTATAAATTAATTGCAGGAGAAGCGTTTGGCAAAAAATCACCGGTTCCGGTTTATAGCCCGCTTTATTTTATTGAAATTAAAAGCACGGAAGCCCGAAAAATTAGCATTGGAAAAGATTTATTCGGCGAAAGTGGTTTATACATCCTTGAAGGAAGCATCAAAAGCGGTGAGCATGTTTACGATCCGAAACAAATTCTGATTACCAACGACAGTACGTTATGCGAATTTGAAATAGCCGAAAATACAACGGTTTATATTTTTGGAGGACAGCCCTTTCCTGAAGAACATTTCATCTTCTGGAACTTCGTTTCTTCAGATAAAAACCTGATCGAAAAAGCAAAAAAAGACTGGACCGAACAGACTTTCCCTAAAGTTCCGGGCGAAACAGAATTTGTTCCTTTACCTGACCCTAAAATGCGATAACTATGGATACACTATCAGCACAAATCGACACCCGTTTGTATCGCACAGAAATAACATCTGCCAGCGGAAACATTGTAATTGCCGACGAGCCGCAGGGAATGGGAGGCAAAAATTTAGGATTTAGTCCGTCAGAACTGCTGGCCTCCTCTTTAGCTTCCTGTACTTTGATAACACTTCGAATGTATATCAATCGTAAGCAATGGGATGTCACAGAAATCAAGATCAAAGTAGATTTTGAAAGGGATCTGGATCAAAAAGTTTCCTTGTTTACCCGAAAAATTGAAATTATCGGCGAAGTAGATGATAAGCAAAGACAACGTCTTGAAACGATTGCCAATAGCTGCCCGATACATAAAACACTAAAAAATTCAATAGAAATTAAAACCACATTAATATAACACATCATGGAAATTCAACAAATAAACGACACAAGAAGAGGCTATTTTGAAGCTGTAGAAGACGAAAAACAAGCCGGAAAAATGACCTATACCTGGGCAGGCGATTCTAAATTCATCATCGACCATACGGAAGTAAATGAAGATTTTAACGGAAGAGGCGTTGGCAAAAAACTGGTAATGGCCGCTGTAGAGTATGCCCGAACTAATAACCTGAAGATTATCCCTCTTTGTCCTTTTGCGAAAAGCGTTTTTGATAAGGTTGCCGAGATTCATGATGTGCTTTTTTCTTAAAACTACTAAGTTTTTTAACCGCAAAGTACACAAAGAATTACGCAAAGTTCGCAAACTCTTTTTAGGTAAAGCGTTGCGAACTTTGCGTTTATATAAAATTTAGCACATAACAAAACCTTGCGCTCTTTGCGGTAAAAAATTATTCCCAAAAAACTGCTCCAACACAGCAAAATCTTTATCAATAATGTAATTTTCCAACATTAAAAGCTCCAGCGGAGCGCAACCCAAATCTTTTGAGATGTTTTTTTTAACCGCAAAGTTCGCAAACTCTTTTTAGGTAAAGCGTTGCGAACTTTGCGTTTATATAAAATTTAGCACATAACAAAACCTTGCGCTCTTTGCGGTAAAAAAACAACACAACGAGATCAATTTTTAAATCTCGGTAGAAACTCGTATATTTGCATGTAATTTAAACTTAGAGTATGACAAGGATAATTACACTTTTCTGTATTTTTATAGCACAAATCGGCTTTTCTCAAACAGCTGACAGTTATTTAGAAAAAATTAGAAACAACGAAGCTCTCTCAACAGCTTTCTTTCAACAAATGCCAAAAGGCGGTGATTTACACCATCATTTTTCCGGATCAATTTATGCAGAACCTCTTTTAGAAAGAGCGATTGCAGAAGACTTTTATCTGAATTTAGAAACTATGGAAGTCTCTAAGACAAAACCCGAAAAAGGAAATTGGCAGACCTTCTCTTCTCTAAAAAGTGAGGGCAAACTAGATTATTACCAACAACAGGTTATGCAAACCTGGTCTGCAAAAGATTATAATGGCTCTGTACCTTCTGATGATTTGTTTTTTGATTCTTTTCAAAAATTCGAACCTACTATTAAAGGCCATTTTGCCGAAGGAATGCTGGAATTAAAAAAACGTGCGCTTTCTGAAAATGTAAGTTATATTGAAACACAATTATCTACGATTCCGTGTAATATGAATGTTTCTGACCTAGCTGATTTTAATACAAAATTACGTCAGGCAGCAGCTCAAAAGGACGAAAAAGCGACACTTAAACTTTTAGACGAGTTGTACAAATCACTTCAACTGAAAGATGCTAAGAAGTATTCTGTAGATTTCAATACTAATTTTATCGCTAAACTGCACAAAGACTTAAAAATTGACGATGAGCGTTTTACTATGCGCTATCAGAATTTTGTGCTGCGTTTTATGGATCCTGTCGATTTATTTAAAAATTTAAGTATCGCCTTTATCTCTGCCAACGACAGCAAACTCGTTGCGGGAGTGAACATTGTTTCACCGGAACATGGCGAAAACTCGATGAAAGATTATTGGTTACACATGATGATGTTTAAATACTGCCATTCTAAGTTTCCTGATGTAAAATACACGCTTCATGCGGGTGAATTGACTTTAGGATTGGTTCAGCCAGAAGATTTAACCTGGCATATTAATGATGCCATCTATATCGCGGGTGCTAATAGAATTGGGCATGGTGTTGATATCGCTTATGAAGCAAATTCTTATGATTTATTGCGCTATATGGCTCAAAAAAATATTCCAATTGAAATCAACCTAACCAGTAATGAATTCATTTTGAAGGTAAAAGAAAACCGCCACCCATTTACTCTTTATAAAGAATTTAATGTCCCAATCGTAATCAGTACGGATGATGCGGGAATTCTAAGAACAAATATGACGGAGCAATATGTTTTATTAGCCAAAAGATACAAGGATGTTTCGTATGCTACTATAAAACAATATGTTTACAATAGTATCAATTACAGTTTTATTCAGGATTCAGCAGTTAAAAAACAATTATTGAAAGATCTGGATGCAAGGTTTAAAACTTTTGAAGATAAATTTTCTAAAAACTAGACTTTTTATTGTACGCAGATTTTAAACCGCTTAAAGCGGATTGACACCATTTTTTTTTTGCCAAAAATTCAAAACAAATCTGCCTGATCAGCTAACCCGAGCGATAGCGAACAGACGAAGCAATCTGCGAGAGTGTCATTTTTTCCACAAATTCAGCAGATAAAATTATTATAAGTATGATTCTGGAAGCCGCTTTTCTTTATGTAAAACCAAATCTGGCAACTCAATTTGAAGCCGATTTTGCAAAAGCAAGTCGATATATTTCGTCAATTGAAGGTTATCTGGGACATCGCCTGGAGAAATGTATTGAAGTTGAAAACAAATATCTTTTACTGGTCGACTGGAATACACTCGAAGACCATACCGTTGGTTTTAGAACTTCTGAGGCATACTTAGAATGGAAAAAGATACTTCATCATTATTATGAACCATTTCCTGTGGTAGAACATTTTGAAACGGTTTTTGAGAATAAAAAATAAGCTCACAGAATAAACGGTTTATACAGGTTTTTTTATTTTAAAATTTGGGTTAATTCGTGCGATTCGTGGAAAAAACAAACATCAATGAACATCAAACTTATCGCCATAGGCAAAACAGATAACAAATCGCTTCAAACTTTGATAGATGATTATACCAAACGTTTGTCGTTTTATATCAAATTTGATCTGGAGATTATTCCGGATATAAAAAATGTCAAGAATTTATCTGAGAGCCAACAAAAAGAAAAAGAAGGCGAATTGATTCTATCCAAGCTTTCACCAACAGATCAGCTTATTTTACTGGATGAAAACGGTAAAAATTTCTCTAGCGTTGGTTTTTCTGAAGAGTTGCAAAAGAAAATGAATTCCGGAATCAAAACTTTAGTTTTCGTAATTGGCGGCCCTTATGGGTTTTCGGATACCGTTTACAGCAAAGCGCAAGGGAAAATCTCGCTTTCGCTAATGACGTTTTCCCACCAAATGGTACGCTTATTTTTTATAGAACAATTGTATAGAGGATTTACTATTTTAAGAAATGAACCTTATCATCATCAATAATTGTTGATTGTTAATGGTTAATTGTTAATGGTTAATTGTTGATGGTTTGTTTGTTAATTGCTACACTTTTACTTTTTACAGCCTATTGCTTAATGCTTATAGCTTAAAGCTTAAAGCTAGAACACAAACTCCTCTTCCTGATTTATAAAAACAAAGGGGATCTTTTTATCGGCTATGGTTTTTACCAGAATTTTACATTGAACATATTCTCCAAAAGTCATGTTTTTATCATACGAGAATTTGATTTCAGCCTTTGGATTGATTACTAAACTATCCAAAAATGGTTTTAGATTATTCTTCGGAAAATCATATGTTTTTCTTCCACTGTATTTTATCATTCCATTCTTTTTGAAATACAACTGGCTTCTGTTGTTAGCAATTTCCATTTTGTAATACACTTTCGTGAAAGGCAAAAAAGCAAGATTCTTTCCGATTGAATCAGCGTAAGAATAATAATTTTCAGCATTTTCGTTTTTATGGGCGCTGTCGGCTCGCTTTTTCTCTTGTAATTTCATTACTTCCGGAATTACCAGTTTTAAAGGCAGACGCTTGTCAATATTGAAAATCCAATTGGTCGAAATGATACTATTTTTTCGGTTTACATCGATAATGGTATCTTTTCCCTGAGTTTTAAAGAAAATGTAAACGGGTGAAAGATCTTGTACGTCTTTCACAATCGTAACATTGGATTTTGGAAGCAAAACGTCTTCTTTTTTACCACAGGAGAAAAGTAGGAAGGCAATAATCAGCGTAAAGTATTTCATGTTTTTATATTACTTTAAATTAACCAATTTATAAATTGTTATTTTCTTTTAAAATCAGGTATGCAAAAACTCCCAATCGCTCCAGAACTAAATGCAAATACAATATTATCTTTATAAAACATTTTAGAACAATCATCCGAATTCTCCTTTTGTTCCTGTTTGCTTAGATTAGTATCAAAGATCAAATAACTTAAAACTCCCATTCCTCTAAAACCGTATTCTAGTTCAGTAGGATTTCCATTTGTTATTCCAATGCAATTTACATTCTCTAGTTTATCGTAAAGTTCAATAAAGGTTGCATTACTCCATTTAAGTTTCTTTTTAACTTCTTCTAATGATTTTGTTTTTCCATCATAATACGAAGACTTTTTAGATGCAACATAATCTTCAAAATCAACATTCCATTCCTGAAATAATAATTCTGTTTTACCTGGAATATTTGTTGGTTCGTAAACAAATAAATCAATTTCATCTGAATCGTTATATCTTATTCTAACGATATAGTTTTTTGGAACTATCTTATTAAAATATTCTTTCAACTCTTTAATTTCATTGATCTTTTCGCTATAATTCCTTTTTAGATCGGATGAATCTTTATTAGCACAGCTTGCTGCACAAATTCCAATAAAAACTAAATACAATAAATTCTTAATCATTCTTTTTCTCCACTAGAGTATTGTTCACACTCATTCTATTAAACAACGTCACACATTCCATCGCTTCTTTCACATCATGAACGCGAAGTATTTTTGCGCCTTTCGTTAAAGCAATGCTATTCAAAAAGGTTGTTCCGTTTAAAGCTTCGGACGCGGTGTTATTTAATGTTTTATAAATCATCGATTTTCTCGAAACACCCACCAAAACAGGCAATTCCAATAGATTAAAAAGCTCCGCTTTTTGCAAAACTTCAAAATTTTGCTCGGTTGTTTTTGCAAATCCGAAACCCGGATCTAAGATTAAATCATTGATTCCAATGTTTCTAGCTTTTTTAACTTTTTCTGAGAAGTAAAAAAGCATTTCTTTTACAATATCGTCATACTGCGTAAGACTTTGCATCGTTTGCGGATTTCCGCGCATGTGCATCATGATATAAGGTACATTGTAATGTGCAATCACCTCAAACATTTTATCGTCCAATTCGCCAGCTGCAATGTCGTTTATAATGGCTGCACCGCTTTCGATACTCGCTTTGGCAACGGCAGCTCTAAAAGTATCAATTGACAATAAGGTTTCCGGAAAATGTTTTAGAATCAATTCGATCGCCGGAACAATACGGTCAATCTCTTCCTGTTCAGTCACAAACTCAGCACTTGGTTTACTCGAATAGGCACCAATATCAATAAATGCAGCGCCTTCAGAAAGCATTTTACCAACCTGTTCGATTATTTCATCTTCATTTTTATATTTTCCTCCGTCGAAAAAAGAATTGGGTGTCACATTCAAAATCCCCATTACTTTAGGAATCGACAAATCGATAAGCTGGCCTTTACAATTAATTGTCATTTGTTTTATTTTTTTGTTTTAGGTTTCAGATTATTGGCATTAACACTTTGTTTAGAAAAAACTTGAAACAAAGAAAACCTGAAACTTGAAACTCTTAAAAAATTATCCTTATTTTTGAAGAAATTTTTAGCAAATATACAGCAATAAATGAAGAATACTTCCCTTGAATTTGATAATGTAATTACGGTTTGCCGTACTTTGTTTATTAACAAAATGAAAGATTATGGCAGTGCATGGCGTATTTTAAGATTGCCATCGTTAACCGATCAGATATTCATAAAAGCACAAAGAATTAGAAGCTTACAGGAAAATGAAGTCCGTAGAGTTGATGAAGACGAAAAAGGAGAATTTATCGGAATTATCAATTATTCGATCATGGCTTTGATTCAGTTAGAACTTGGAGTTGTAGATCAACCGGATTTAGATGTTGAAAAAGCAACTGAATTGTATGATGCTAAAATTAAACTGACTAAGGAGTTAATGGAAGCCAAAAACCATGATTACGGTGAAGCCTGGCGTGACATGCGCGTAAGTTCTCTGACGGATCTGATTCTACAAAAAATCCTTCGCGTAAAACAAATCGAAGACAACAAAGGCAAAACATTAGTTTCTGAAGGCATTGATGCCAATTATCAGGATATGATTAATTATTCGGTATTTGCCCTCATCCTGAATCCTATAAAAAAATAGAAATTTCAAATTTCAAATTCCAAATTCCGGGTTTCCGGCAAGAAATTGGAATTTTAACTTAACTATTTCCCCATGAAAAACATCATTACTCAATTTTCCAGATTATTTGTCGGAGTATTATTTATTATTTCCGGATTAATCAAACTAAACGATCCCGTTGGATTCTCTTACAAATTAGCCGAATATTTTAGCGAGCCGGTTTTCAATATGCCTTTTTTAGAGCCATTGGCATTAGGATTAGCGATCTTTTTAGTGATTCTTGAAGTGGTTTTAGGTGTCATGTTATTGGTAGGATACAAATCAAAGCTCACGATCTGGGCTTTATTGTTATTAATCGTTTTCTTCACGTTCCTTACCTTCTACTCTGCTTATTTTGATGTTGTTAAAGACTGTGGATGTTTCGGAGATGCTTTACACTTAACACCTTGGCAATCTTTCACAAAAGATATTGTTTTACTTTTCTTTATTCTGATATTGTTCATCAATAAAAAATTGGTAAAACCTTTATTTTCAAAATTTATTACCAATATTCTAACCTTGATAAGCATTATTTTATGTGTCATCATGGCTGTTTGGGTGATCAACCACAATCCAATCAAAGATTTCCGTCCGTACAAAGTAGGAAGTAATATCGAGAAGGGAATGGAAATTCCTGAAGGAGCTCCAAAATCGGTTGTTGAGATGATTTTTATCTACAAAGTAAACGGTGTTGACAAAGAATTTTCAGAAAAAGACCTGATGAACATTCCGGAAGGCGCTACGTTTGTAGACCGAAAGGACAAAGTCATTACGGAAGGTTATGTACCGCCGATTCATGATTTTACGATGACTAAAGATGATTCTGATTACAAAGAAGAATTGCTTAAAGAACCTAAATTATTGGTATTTGTGACCTATGATTTAACACTTTCTAATCCTGAAGGAATGAAAAAACTGGAAGGTATAAACAAAGAAGCTAAAACAAAAGGCTATAAAGTAATTGCAATGACGGCTTCTGGGCCTGATGAAATTGCAAAAGCCAAAAAACAATACGGTTTAGATGTTGATTTCTATTTCTGTGATGCAACTACTCTAAAAACAATCGAAAGAGCCAATCCAAGTATTGTAGTACTGCAAAAAGGAACTGTAGTTCAAAAAGTACATTATAACGACACTGCCGATTTGAAGTTATAAAACCCAATTCAGCCACAAAGATTACTTAAATTCATACAAAGTCCGCAAAGTCATATCGCTTTGCGGACTTTGCATTTTTATGTCTTTTGAGTGCTTTTCCAAATGGCACAAAAGGTCCTGAAAATTTGCTTTTTTTACTTCTAAATCAGATTTTAAAGAAGACTCTATTTTGAGCAAATCTGACGTTTTTTTACCGTCAAAAATACGCTCTTTCGAAAAAAAGTTTTTCTTTTTTAGTTTCCTTAAAGATTTATCCCCGAAAATCCACTTCAATTTGAAGTCTGTTGCCCCAACTATTACGATTTCACTCCTCTTTTTTTAACCGAAACTGACTCATTTGTGATAAAATAAACGACTCTTCAATTTTTGTTAATCTCCATTTGGCTTTCGAATTGTTTGTTTAACTTTGTTCAAAATCATTTACCACTATGAAACAAATAACGCTAATCCTTATTGCATTTATTACTTTTTCATGCTCACAAGCGCAGAAAACGAGTTTTTCTAAAGAAGCTTTGTCTGAAAAATTATTAGCAACTGATGGAAGTCAGGTTGCTTTCAAAAACATTTTAAAAAAATACAAAGGCAAAACTTTGGTCATTGAAGTTTGGGCTTCCTGGTGTGGCGACTGTGTAAAAGCGATGCCTCATTTAAAAGAGCTACAAGCCAACAATCCTGAAGTTTCGTACTTATTCCTTTCAGCAGATAAAACTGCAGACAAATGGAAAGCAGGAATCGAAAAACACGAGTTAAAAGGCGATCATTTTATGATGAACGACGGTATGAAAGGTGTCTTCGGAAAAGCAATTGACTTAGACTGGATTCCAAGATACATCATTGTAGACAAAAAAGGAAAAATTGTGCTGTACCGAGCCATTGAAAAAGATTTTGATAAAATCAATGAAACTTTAAAAGGTTTACAATAAAACCTCAACATCAATTGCACTTGCAATGATACATTTCAAAAAAATAAAAGCAAAAAAATAAAAACTACCAAAATGAGAAAAAAGATTGTTGCAGGAAACTGGAAAATGCATAAAAACGCCCCACAAACTGAGGAACTATTAACAGAACTAATTGCTAAAATACCTGCAAAAACTACTGCTCAAGTAATTGTAGCACCAACTTTTGTAAACTTGCAAGCTGCAGTTGCTAAATTAAAAAACACAACTATTGGTGTTGCTGCGCAAAACGTTCACCAGGCTGAAGGTGGTGCATTTACAGGAGAAATTTCTGCTGACATGTTAACAAGTGTAGGGGTTAATACGGTAATTCTTGGTCACTCTGAACGTAGAGCAATTTTTCACGAAACAGATGCCTTAATTGCTAATAAAGTAGACACTGCCCTGAAACATGACATGACTGTAATTTTCTGTTTTGGAGAGGAATTAAAAGATCGTCAATCAGACAATCACTTTAATATTGTTGAAAATCAATTGCGTGACGGATTGTTCCACATTGCAAAAGAATCATGGTCTAAAATTGTTTTGGCTTATGAGCCAGTTTGGGCGATTGGAACAGGAGAAACTGCTTCACCGGAACAAGCACAGGAAATGCACGAATTTATCAGAGAGGTGGTTCGCAAAGCATTTGGAGCTGATATAGCTGACGAAGTTTCTATTCTTTACGGAGGTTCTGTTAAACCGGAAAACGCTAAAGAAATCTTCTCTAAACCAGACGTAGACGGAGGTTTAATTGGAGGAGCTGCTTTAAAAGCGGATGACTTTTTAGCTATTGTTACTGCTATTTAGATAATGAAACAATTAGGTAATTAGACACTCTAATTACTTAGTACCTTATAAAAAAAAAGCGTTCATAAGAACGCTTTTTTTTTATCAACTGTTTCCTAATTTACTTAAGATATGCTTTTAAGAGCGGGCAATTGTACTTCTGAAAAGCGGTTGTTTTTCGATACACCGAATAAAAATTAAACAGCTCCTGCCCTGCTTTAAACGGGTTCTTCTCTTCTTCTTCCGCCGAAACTAAATTGGCATAATGATCGTAATAATTACATTCAAAAATCATTAAACTGGCTAAAGCTTTTTCGTTATTGTTTTTAGACATCTTCAAAGCTTTTTCATAGTACATTTTGGCCATCTTTAAATTATAATAATTACCTTTCTGATATTTCTTTTCATTTTCTGAATTGTCCCCATACACATAATCCACATAGGATGCTCCCGATGTCCAGTCGTAAGCAGTCATCATCCAGGAATTCCCCAAATACGAAACATTAAAATAGGCATGTGCCAGTTTCAGATTGCTTGCTGCCGTATTTTGTTTTTTTAACTGAATCAGCTGCGCTATAAAATCGGTCTTATTAAAACGATAATTAAACTTACGTTCTTCTGCCGTTTGCAGGATTTTAGGCAGAAATGGGTTTTCATTCAAATAATCTTTATACGCGTAGTTTTTCTCCCAAAAATCTTGTGGCATACTCGCAAAAGTTTTATAAGCCAGTTCTAAATCATTATTTCGGAATGCAATAGTTCCTTTCAGGTCTCTATAATAATTGACATTTGGTGCCATGGTCCCTAAACAAATATAGGTTTCAAAAGGTGTTTTATCTTTTTTCTCCTGTAGCGCTATCAAACGGTCTACATCAGCTGTAGTAGCATTATTCCTGTCAAAATGACCAATATAATTGTAAAAATAAGGTGTCCAGCCGTATGCGGAATATTCTCCTTCGTTTTTAATATCCGACTTCATAGCTAACAAACCCGCCGTGACACGATCGCCTTGTTTGGCAAAATCGGCACTGGCAATTCGGTACAAACTATATAAATTCTTAAACACCCCATGGTCCTTTTCTATCAGATTTTCTGCGGAATCAAAGTATTGGAAAAGCTGGTTTTGAACTTTTTCGTTCTTCAAATCATCTTGCTTTAAAGAAACCAACGCCAATTGTATATTCTTCTGCATTTGTATCGAAGGATTGGCTTTATCAGAAATCATATTGGTGTATTTTTTTCCCGAATCAATATCGTCATCAATAAAACAAAGTTGGGCAATTGCCGCCGTGATATAGTCTTTTTGCTCTCCCGAGGTCTGTTCCCGGATAGAAATTAGAAAATACTGTAACTCTCTCAAGTACAAAATGTCTTTATTAAAATTTTCATCTTTTGCTTTCGCGTAATTTTCGTACCAGCTGGTAGTATCAAAAACAACCGAAGGGGTTCCGTCATTGGTATACATAGGGGTAAAAATCCAGTCTTCGAGTTTGTTAACTTCTCTTCCAATCAAAAAACTCAAGTACAAGCTATTCGGGCTCCCTTTATACACTTCCTGAATCGTTTTCAAATCCGGTGCGGGATTGCGTAAACTTTCAATAGCCAAAATCACACTTCGCTCCTCGTCATTTTGAGCCAATGCCAAAGTCTCTGTGGTCAATTTCCAGTTATAATGCTGTACAACAGCAAACGATTTTTCTTCGCAGGAAGCAAAGACTTTACTCAACAAATAATTCTGCAAAGGCAAATTTTCAATACATAAAGCCTTATAATACAAAGCCCAGGGCTCTAGAATAGTGTTTTTATAATCTGTGAAATAAGTATCATACAAACGAATTACCTCTTCCTTATCAGAAGCATAAAAACTATACCTCAACATTAAAAAGGCATAACGTTGCTTTAAAAAGGAGTCTCTTGCAGTCCTGATTTTCTTTTCAAAATCTCCAACCTCAGCTAGTTTATGATCTTTACTATCATAGCTCACGGTGTCCCAGGATTCCCATTTTACATCGGTATTGCTGTTGTACTCCAGTTTTTTAGCAAACAAAATATAGTGTAAGAGTGCTTTATTTCTAGATAATACCAGCGCTTCAATAAAACTATTCTTTTCAAAAACCTTTTTTAGTGACCTGGTTTCATAAGCCGTTTCAAATGTCTCGGCATCTGTTTCGTACAAAATAACGTGTACGTCTTTTGGATTGACCTGGCTGCCCAGTTTTTTTGTCCATTCTATACAGTTCAACTCCTGATCAACCCCTGAAACGGTATTGGTTGCATAATAATTATCTGCCGAATAATAAAAGGGTGTCAGCTTAAAGAAACCTTCCCGTTGTGCTTTGAACAAAACTAACCTGCTGGTTTCCGGCGAAACACTCCATCCACAGGCCAAAGAGACCTGAACACTTAAAACAAAAAGTAAACTGCTAAAAACGCGCATAGTAACCGGATATATTTTGGGTTCCATAATCATTGATGTATTTTTTATCAAAAGAGAAAAACGTCACTTTGGTCTGATTGTCAATTGGAATTTTGCTCTTTACAATCGAGATCATTTTATCAAGTTCGTCTTCCGAAATTTTCTCGATCCTGATTTCATCACCATTTCTCAAATAAGTTTGTCCTACCAAAATATCGTCCTGCAGCATATATTTAGAATCTGATATTTTCTTTAATTTAACGCTATCATTCTGAAGCCGACCGTAATCTGATAAAATTCCCTTAAACTGATTTCCTCTAAAAACAACTCCCCAACTGTACAATGGCAAAGCAATATCAAGCTTTAATTTGTACTTATCGTGCGTTATATATTGTGCTAATTCTTCGCTGGTACCTATGGAATTTCTGGTAGCAAATTCTTCCGGCTTTGTTATATTGTAACACATTAACAAGCCTTTATCTACTGGCGGAACTCCCGCTTTTGAAGCATATTTATACTGCCAAAGTCTTATGGTAGCCGAAACTGAAGTAGCGGGATATTTCTTCTTGATTTGCTTTAATAAGTAAAAATAATTGTCTTTTGATTTTTCCGACCAGTCACAATCAATCAGGATTTCTTTAAAATCCACTTTCAATTTTGACATTTCAATTGATTTTACCGAATCATAATTCAACTGTTTGCGATGCTCCTGCTTGTAATAATCCTTTGGATAAACAATCGCACTGGCATTTTTCTCGGCCTTTGTCTCGTTCATTTTTGTTCCAACCTGTTCAATGCGCTTTGCAATTCTTGCCGCCAGACTGTCCAGTTGTTTTTTGTCGGATTGCAGAACTACTTCATTGGTAATAAAAATACTTGGTGTAATTTCAGGATTACTTTCATTTAATCTGATATCCAGTATTGTTGCAACCGGCAAAGGTTCTTTGGCATAAGGATTCCAATCAACATCAAAAAAACGAACGTATAAATGTTTTACCTTCAAATCCCTGATTAAAGAATCTTCTGTCTTTTCGAAATTTAAATCTGTTTTCCAATAACAAAACGATCGCACAACTTCATGTTCCTTTTCACAAGTTGCTCCATTAAGTACCACAAAGAGCAAAATAAAAATGATATTCTTCATATTTTAAAAATCCTTACAAATTCCAATCAAAATTAACATTAATTAAGGTAAGGATATAGATTATTTATGAACAACTTCTGCTTTGGATTCTTACCTTTGCAAAAAAATTATTTATGTCGAATATATATTTAGGGTACCATTTTACGGTTGAACCAAAAGAACCAGGTTCAGAAATTTTAATTGCTGAATTAGGCGAAAAAGCGTTTGAGACTTTTACAGAAACTGAAAACGGAATTTCGGCTTTTGTAAAAAAAGATTTATGGGACGAGAATATTCTGGACGACATTTATATTTTACAATCGGAAGAGTTTAAGATCGAATATACGATTGAAGAAATCGATCAGGTGAACTGGAATGAAGAATGGGAAAAGAATTTTGAAGCCATTGATGTAGATGGAAAATGCCATGTTCGTGCTCCTTTTCACGAGAAAACAGACGCCGAATTTGATATTGTAATCGAGCCAAAAATGAGTTTTGGAACAGGACATCATGAAACCACACACATGATGATCCAACATTTACTGGAAATTAATGTTGAAGGTTTGAAAACGTTGGATATGGGTTGCGGAACTGCAATCTTAGCAATTCTGGCCGAAATGAAAGGTGCTCAGCCAATCGACGCGATTGATATCGACAACTGGTGTTACCTTAATTCAATCGAAAATGCCGAACGCAATAATTGCAAACACATCTCCGTTTATGAAGGCGACGCTGCTTTATTGGCCGGAAAAAAATACGATTTAATCATTGCCAACATTAACCGAAATATCTTGCTGAACGATATGCAAAGTTATGTTGACTGTTTAAATCCAAATGGAATACTGCTTTTAAGCGGTTTTTATGAAGAAGACATTCCCTTTATCGATGCTTCCTGCACCGAAAAAGGTTTAACTTATGTTAAAAAGTTTCAAAGAAATAACTGGGTTTCATTAAAATACGTAAATTAGATAGTTAATTATCTGTTTATTAAACAGTTCACAGGTTTTATTTTATTTTTTAAATTTTGATTAATCTGTGTACTATGTGCCAAAAAAATTAGTAATTCACAACAGTACAAAAACGTAAAAAAATGAGTACTAAAGAAAAAGTAAGAGAAAGAGTTCGCGAAAAGGAAGCGACGGGTTTCAATAACGAAATCATTGTTTACAACGACGATGTAAACACTTTTGATCATGTAATTGACACCTTAATGCGTGTTTGCAGCCATACGCCGGAGCAAGCAGAACAATGTTCCCTGATTGTACATTACAACGGGAAATGCACTGTAAAAACAGGACCTATGGACAAGTTAAAACCGCAATGTACACAACTTTTGGAAGCCGGATTAAGCGCCGAAATTGTTTAATTACAAATAATTTAAAAAAGATTCTATTTTATTCTATATTTGAATAAAATAGAATCTTTTTTTTATGGAAGAATACGGAAAGATATTGATTATTGCAACGCCGATTTTTTTAGTATTAATTATAATCGAAAAACTATACGGCATTTATAAAAAGAACGACACTGCGCCTTTGATAGATAGCGTATCAAGTATCAGCTCCGGAATTACCAATTCGGTAAAAGATGTTTTGGGGCTGAGCCTGACTTTTATTTCTTACGAATGGATGGTTTCTAAGATTGCCCTTTACCATTTAGAAGCCAACATTTTCTCCTATTGTATTGCCTTTATTGTAATCGACTTTTACGGTTACTGGAGCCATCGATGGGCTCATCAGATTAATCTTTTCTGGAATAAACATGCCATTCACCATAGCAGTGAAGAGTTTAATCTGGCCTGTGCATTGCGTCAACCTATTGCAAGTCTTGTCAATCTCTTTACGTTTCTACTCATTCCGGCTGCATTATTGGGAGTTCCGGCCACTGTAATAGCCATTACCCTGCCACTTCATTTATTTTTACAATTCTGGTACCATACCAAACATATCAATAAAATGGGATTCCTGGAATACATTCTGGTTACTCCTTCGCATCATCGCGTACATCATGCTATAAATCCTGAATATTTAGACAAAAACCATTCTCAAATTTTTATTTTCTGGGACAAACTTTTTGGTACTTTTCAAGCCGAATTAGACGATGTACCACCTGTTTTTGGCATTACAAGACCGGCACAAACCTGGAATCCAATCCGTATTAATTTCCAGCATTTAACCTTACTGATTAAAGACGCCTGGCGCGCTGAAAACTGGAAGGACAAATTCACCATCTGGTTTAAACCAACCGGCTGGAGACCCGAAAATTTTGAAGAAAAATATCCTGTAACTAAAATCGAAAATGTTTTTACCTTTAATAAGTACGGTACTCAAAATTCTAAAAAACTAATTTATTGGTCCGTAACTCAAATGTTAATCACATTACTTTTTGTGACCTATTTGTTTGATAATATTGCCAAAATTGGATTGCCAAGCATCTTTATTTATGGCTTTTTTATCCTGATCACGATTTACAGTTATAGCGAATTAATGGACAAAAGCAAATATGCTGTTTTCTGGGAAGCTTTACGCTTTAGCATTGCGACAGGAATTATAATGTACTATGGTGACTGGTTCGGTTTAAATAATATTTTACCATATACCAATTATATTATTCTAATTTATTTAGCCTTATCCTTTTTAGCTACCATTTACTTTGTAAATATCGATTTTAAAAACTACCAAAATCAACCTGTTAATTCATAAACCGATTATGAGAAATACCTTTATTTTTAAAACTTATGTTGCTTTTAGTATTTTATATCTAATTGTTTTGTTTCTGGAGTATCAAAATTTAGACTTATATTTAAAACCTATTTTGGTACCATTGTTAGGTTTTGGAGTTTATTTTAATCGAAAATTCCCTTCCAGAAAAATCCTTTTGGCTGCATTATTATTCTCCTGGATGGGCGACGTTATTTTACTTTTTGCAGATATTGGTGAAATCTATTTTATTCTCGGCTTGCTTTTTTTCTTAATTGCACACCTGATGTATTGCGTACTGTTTAACAAGCAAATTAAGAGAGCTCTATACATTAACAAAGTTCTTTTTGGAATAGGAAGCCTCCTTATTGCTTTTTATTTAATTGGAATGATTATGTTCCTGATGCCAAACCTGGGGGAGCTAAGAATACCTGTAATCATCTACGCTGCGGTAATTTCCACCATGCTTTTATTTGCTTTTAATGGAGGGCTTAGCTGGAAAAAACCAGGAAGTTTCTATGTTTTGGCAGGAGCCGTTTCATTTGTTCTTTCCGATAGTATATTGGCGTTTAATAAATTCCATTCTCCCATAGAAAAAAGTTCCTTTTTTATAATGCTTACCTATCTTGTGGCACAATATCTGATTGTAATTGGTGTATTAAAACTGAATGCGAAGGAAGAAGATTAACTTACAGCTGCAACAGATTTATACTTTTTTATAAATCTTTTAATCCTTATTAACTGTAGTAAAAAACGCTTTATCTTTGTAGGACCAACCTCAATAAACCATGAAAAAAACAGCCCTTTTTATCCTTTTACTCCTTACCACAGCTTCCTGTATAAGCACAAAATCGACTTTAAAAAATGTAGATGACAATGCTCCGGACCTTGTTTTAAAGAAAGACAATACTTTTGTTATAACACTTTTCAGCAGCGATAAAAAATACGGTTATGATCCTGATTATCCTATAAATATTTTTTTTCAGAACACCCGCAATGAGGCCTTAAACGAAACTCGTTTTCTGAATGCTCTGGCAGGACCAAATGGTGAAAAAATCACCTATACCCGCTTAGAAACCTGTTGTCCTTTTCCAACCAAAAGAAGTGACATGGGGGCTGGATTCTTAAATGTCTATGAATTGAAATGGGATGGGCAAAAGAAACCTATAAAACTTTATTTAAATGTTTATGAAAAAGGTATTTTAATGGTTCCGATGGGATTGCGTTTGAAGAGTAATTAAAATAATAAAATTACACGCAGAATCACAAAATGTTAGAAAATATACCTCTAATTTTAATTATCCTTCCCTTACTTTTTCAAATTATAGCTGGCAGAAAAGCAATTTGTGAAACTATATCTTTAAAATTCGGTACTGTGTGTTTCATTAGTCTCATTGCACAGATAATAGTACCGATTCTCTCGTTTTACATTGCCACATACAATACTAATAAATATACCGAACAAAATCCAAACTCACTTAAATGCGGAATGGAGTTTGTTGGTCTTTTTATGCTTGCCTTTCTTTTTTCTTTTATCATAATAGTGACTATAATTATACAGTACTGCATCAAATGATCTTACGAAAAATAATTTGCATACAAGTATGACAAATGTCATGTATTAGTCTTTGGCATTATCTTAATATTGCTCTGCATTAAAAAGGTATGATTCCAAATGAGCTCACTATTTAAATCAGTAATTCTGCTGAAGACTAAGTGCTGAAAGCAGGATTGGCTTCTTAAAAAAAACTTAAATCTTCATCTGCTATTCATAAATCATAACTACATTTGCACTGTCAAAAAAAACATACTATGAACATACAACATATTCCACAAATTAAGCATACAGAAAGCGGTAACTTCTTTTTATTAGCAGGGCCTTGCGCTATCGAAGGAGAAGAAATGGCGCTTAGAATTGCAGAAAAATTAGTTGGTATTACCGACAATCTTCAAATTCCTTTTGTATTTAAAGGATCTTTTAAAAAAGCCAACCGTTCCAGAATTGATAGTTTTTCGGGAATTGGTGACGAAAAAGCATTAAAAATATTACGAAAAGTTTCTGAAACTTTCCACGTTCCAACTGTAACAGACATTCATACCAATGAAGATGCTGCTATGGCGGCACAATACGTTGACGTTTTGCAAATTCCTGCATTCCTGGTTCGTCAGACTGACCTGGTTGTAGCTGCGGCAAATACCGGAAAAACGGTAAACCTGAAAAAAGGGCAATTTATGAGCCCTGAAAGCATGAAACATGCAGTACAAAAAGTATTAGACTGTAACAATGAAAACGTTATGGTTACAGATCGTGGTACTATGTTTGGTTATCAGGACATGATTGTTGATTATAGAGGAATCCCTACTATGCAGCAATACGCTACTACAGTTTTGGATGTGACACACTCGTTACAACAACCTAACCAAACTGCGGGAGTTACAGGAGGAAGGCCTGATATGATCGAAACTGTTGCCAAGGCAGGTATTGCTGTTGGTGTTGACGGTATTTTTATCGAAACTCATTTTGATCCTGCTAATGCAAAAAGTGATGGCGCTAATATGCTTCATTTAGACTATTTCGAAGGTTTAATGACCAAATTGGTAGCCATTAGAAAAACAGTTAATTCATTCTAATTACTTAATACCATTTCATTGAAAACAAATATTATAATTTTCTTTTTGTTGTGTTTCTCTGCGAGCACTTTTGCACAGGAAGAAATCGCAGTACAAAGATATACCGCCCACAATAAAGGAAAATTTTTCGTTTCCTGGGGAGGAAACAGAGACAGTTACACTAAATCTGATGTGAATTTCAGAGGGAAAGACTACAACTTTACAGTTGATAACATGAAAGCTCATGATAAACCAAAAGGATGGCATATTGATTATGTAAATCCGGTTAACATGACCATTCCTCAAACTAACTTTAGAATGGGATATTTCTTTAGCGACCACTACAGCGTTTCTGTTGGTTGGGATCACATGAAATATGTAATGAGCCAAAATCAAACCGCTAATGTTAATGGTAATATTAATTTACCTCTTGATCAGGCCGGATCTATTTACAACGGAGATTATAACAACAGACCGGTAGATATGTCTCAGGGTGGTGCTCAGGAAGGTGGTTTCGGAAAAGGTGAAGTTGGAAGTGGAACTGCTTTTTTAATGTACGAACATACAGACGGTTTGAACTATATTAATACTGAAGTTTCCAGACATGATGATATTTCTAAATTGTTTGGCATCACTAACACTGATAAAATTCAGGTAAATTTGACTGAAGGTTTAGGTGTAGGACTTTTATATCCTAAAACCAATACAACCCTTTTAGGAAAAGAACGTCATGATGATTTTCATATTTCAGGTTATGGCCTTTCTGCAAAAGCGGGAATTAACCTTACTTTCTTTAAGTATTTTTACATACAGGGTGAGCTAAAAGGTGGTTACATTAACATGCAGGATATTAGAACTACACAAAGCAGTGAAGACAAAGCATCACAGAACTTTTTATTTTTACAGCGAATTATTGCTGTTGGAGGAATTTTTAGAATCTAATATTTCTTAAAATTATATTTAAAAATAGTTATCATTTTGGTAGCTATTTTTTTTTGACCTTTATTTGTCGTGACAACTTGTGGAGGGAGTTTACGGTAATTGGTTTCAAGTTTCAGGTTTCAGGTTTCACATCTTACAGATCACATTTCACATCTAACATTTCACATCTAACATTTTACATCTAACATCTAACATTTTACATCTAACATTTCACATTAACAAAATGAAAAAATCAAAATATCTCTTTCTAGGAATTACGTTCTTACTTAGCTTTGGGTGTGCTTTGTTTGTCGCGCTGCAGGTTTTTCCCAACAATCCTTTTTCACACGTTAAAACGAAAGAAAAAACGACATTACAGGATAAAATTAAAGATGGCGACCTCATATTCCAAACCTCTCAGTCTCCTCAATGTGAAGCGGTACGAATTGCAACAAACTCTAAATTCTCTCATTGTGGCATTATTTACGATATCGACGGAAAATGGTTTGTTTTTGAAGCCGTTCAGCCTATAAAACTTACTCCTTTTGACGAATGGATTCAGCATGGAAAAGACGCTAAGTACCTTGTAAAACGATTGAAAAATGCAGATCAGGTTTTGACTCCTGTGATTCTTCAAAAAATGAAAGTGTACAGCCAGCAATTTGACGGAAAAGAATACGATGCCTATTTCGAGTGGACTGATACACGAATCTATTGCTCTGAACTGATCTGGAAAATTTATAAAAATGGGACAAGTCTTGAATTGTCAAAATTGAGACAGTTAAAAGATTTTAATCTAACCGATCCAAGAGTACAAAAAATACTAAAGGAAAGATACGGAAATAATGTTCCTCTCGACGAAAAAGTAGTTGCTCCCTCCGATTTGGTTGATTCTGACCTATTAAAAACGGTAATTGACACCTATTAAAATCCTTTTTTTGTTCACTTTGAAAAAGAAAACAGAACTATTTCGTTTCCAAAAACTTACACTTTTACAGACCTAATAACTTTTCAACGAATTAAAGTGTTTTTAAACGAATATTCATTAAAATTGTTAAAAACAAATCATAAATGTAAATTTTTAGTGTTATTTTAGTAAAACAAATTTCTAATTAGGTTTTAACTATGATTAATAGCGCACCTAAATTTTCCAGAAACAATCTGCATTTTTTTTCGCAGTTCGAAGATTTTTTTGACTCTTCACCAGATTTATTGTGTATTGCCGGTTTTGACGGTTATTTTAAAAGAATAAACCCAGCTGTGTCTAAGCTACTGGGGTATACTGAAGAAGAATTATTATCACACCCTATAAACGATTTTGTTTTTGAAGCCGATAAAATGACTACAGCAAATGCACGTAAAGACCTTACCCAGGATATTGGTTTGTATAATTTTGAAAATCGTTATGTAACCAAAAATGGTAATATTGTATGGCTCTTATGGAGTTCTTTTCCTGTTGCCAAAGACAGATTAGTATATGCCGTTGCTAAAAATATCACCTTTAAAAAAGAGCTCGAACAGGAAAGAAATCTTCACTTAGCAGAACTCACCAAACTAAGTAAAGAGCTCAAACAACTTACTTATACAACAGCTCACGATTTAAGATCTCCTGTAAATAATCTGTTGGCTGTTTTTGATCTTTTAGACACCTCTGCTATAACAGATCCTGAAACCCTCGAACTAATCTCTATTATTGAAACTTCTACACAAAGCTTAAAGAAAACCCTAATTGATCATGTCGCGCTTCTGGATAAAAAAAATGAGGAAGACGAGCAGTTAGAAATTTTGAATTTTGAAGTTGTTTTAAAAGAAGTTTTATCTTCAATCAATTCGCTCATTCTAAATTCAAAAACAGAGCTTATAATTGATTTTTCGGAGGCAGAGACGGTTCTCTTCAATAAAACGTCCCTAAAAAGTATATTTCTGAATCTGATTACCAATTCAATTAAATATTCCAAACCTGGTTTTTTACCGGTTATCCATTTTAATTCTTGCTGCGTTAACGGAACTACTCAATTGATTATTTCTGATAACGGAATTGGCTTTGATATGGAAAAAGTAAAAGACAAAATTTTTGGATTGCATCAAAAATTCAGCTCGAATAAGGATAGCAATGGAATTGGTCTCTATTTGGTTTACAATCACATAACAAATCTAGGTGGTCACATTTGTCTGGAAAGCAAACCTAATGAGGGAGCTAAATTTACGATTACGTTTTGAGAAATTCTTTCAAATTTCAAATTCCAAATAAAAAAATTCCAAATTCCAACGAGACTGATCTTATTGGAATTTGGAATTTGAGATTTGAAATTTATTTTACAAGTCTAGTTCGCCGCTGGAAGAACAATTCCGCCCTGATCCATTAAATACATCAAAGTTGTCATTGTTGCCGCTCCAAGCTCTAGTTCTCTTTTGTTAATTGCGTCAAATTTATCGTTTGCAGCATGATGATAATCAAAATAACGTTGTGAGTCCGGTTTTAAACCTGCTTTCACAATTGCTTTAGATGTTAAATGATTGATGTCTGACCCTGCGTGTCCAATCGTGAAGCTATGTACCAAATACGGCTCAAAAAGGTCCTTAAATCCTGCTATTTTCTTGAAATTTGCATCATCAGCTTCAATCGAAAATCCTCTTGGGCTAAATCCTCCTGAATCGCTTTCTAAAGCAAAAATATGGTTCTCATTCTTTTGTTTCGAAACTTCTTCATACTTAGCTCCTCCTTTTCCACCATTTTCCTCATTCATGAACAGCACTACGCGAATTGTGTTTTTAGGTTTATAGTTTAGGTTTTTTAAAATTCGAACCACTTCCATACTTTGTACTACTCCTGCTCCGTCGTCATGCGAACCATCCGCTAAATCCCAGGAATCCAAATGCCCGCCAACAACCATAATATTGCCCGGGTTTTCTGTTCCTGTGATTTCTCCAATTACGTTATAGGATAAAACGTCTGGCAATGTCTCGCAAGATTGTTTGAAATAAAACTTTAAAGACGGGTTCGCTTTCAAAGATTTGCTCAACAACTCTGCTCCGTTGGTACTAATTGCAGCGGTTGGAATATACTGGTCTTTTGATAAATCACCATAACTTTGAGCTCCTGTATGAGGAAAATCATCCAAACGTAAATTCATTGAACGCACAATTGTTCCAACAGCTCCAAGTTTTGCAGCTTCTTTTGCACCGGCATATCTTTGATCTACACAGGCTCCGTAAGATTTAAAAGTTTCGATATTTTCAGGATCCATTGGTCTGTTGTAAAACACAATCTTTCCTTTTACTTTATCGCCTAATTCCGCCAATTCTTTAATTCCTTTTACCTCGATTACCTCAGCCGTAAGGCCCGTTTTAGCAGTAGCAACTGATCCTCCTAAAGCACAAATTGGCACTACCGTTTTCGTTTTATTATCTAAAATATAAGCCGTTTCTTTTTCACCACGAACCCAATGCGGAACCATTACTTCCTGCAGGTAAACTTTATCAAGACCAAGAGTCTCTAGTTGTCTTTTGGTATACTGCACTGCTTTTTCAGCACTTGCAGAACCTGACAAACGACTTCCGATATCGTTGGACAAATATTCTAACCAAGTGTAACATTTAGACTCGGTCAGAGCTTTTTTATAAAATAATTTAATGTTTTTTTCCTCATTTGACTGTGCAAACGACGTCAATCCGTTTAAAACTAAAGCAGTTAAAAGAATCGTTTTTTTCATAGGTGGTATAGCATTTTTGGTTGTTAGACAAAGGAACAAAATTCTTTAGAACTGCCATCGTATTTATTTAACGATTTAAAAAAAAATAACCTCATTAGAGATAATTTAACAAAAAAAGAAATAACACACAGAAACATAGATTTTAGATATAAAAAAACTACAAAAAAATATTTCTTTCACACAAAAGAAGTATGACTATTTCAATGAAGTGGAACGTTTTTTTATAGATCCCGAACCTATGTCTATGTGTTAAAATGAATTACACCCAAGGTGTTAAAATTAGAATTATTTTACTTCCTGTAATTGATTTTTAGCACCAATTCCATTTTCATTAAAGGCTTCAATTGTAAAATAATAAGTCGTTCCTTTGTCCAACCCTCTAAAATCATAAGAGCTTTCGTCATAGACCATAATACTGTTATACAATTTGTCCGGTGAAATCCCGTAGTAGATATTATAACCAATAGCATTCTCTTGTTTTTTCCAGGAGATCATAGCGTTTCTGGAATCAGCTGGATTTCGGTCTACTTTAAAATCAATAACCGGCTGTGGCTTTTCTGCCAATCCGTTTCCAAAAACCCTGAAATCAGAAATAGCAAATAATCCGGAAGCATTATGAACGTTAACCATTTTAATGTAACGGGCCTTAATTGCTTTGCTCAGTTCTACATAATCATGCGGAACATCCTTCGCGTTTTTAGATTTATCGACTACCAATTTCCAGTTTACAGCATCATCAGACATAAAAATTTTATACTGATAATAAATGTCCATCGCTTTGTTGAATTGTGTTGCTTTATGATCTGCATAATTGATTTGTAGTGCATTAATTTGCATTTGTCTGCCTAAATCCAACTGCAACCACTCTCCCGCATTCGCTGTTTTTGCAGACCAGTAGGTTTGAATATTTTCATCGGTTAAATTCACAGATCCATAGCAAAACTTCTCGTATACTTTTTTTCCTCCATTATCCATTCTGTGGGTTTCAACTTCCATACATTCTTCTGAAGAAGAAACGGTCACCGGCTTTTTATACGAAAGCAACATCCAGCCGGAGAGAGCTCCTTTTTCCTGATTGCGTTTTTTGGTTGGAAGAACGATCGGGAAATCTCCGTAAGAGGTGATCGAATACATTACGTCATCTTTATCAAAACCCGCAGGAAACATGTCTATACGACGCTCAAAACGATCTTTGATAGAGATTTTACAAGTTCCTGTATTCCAATAATTACCGTAATTATCTGCAAAAGTATTTCCGTGTCCTGCACCAATCACAAAGCCTCCCGGTTTATAAGACATTGGGTTGTGCTTTTGATAGGTAAAAGGTCCCAGCGGACTGTTTCCAACATGAACGCCATTGGCATAACCTTTAAATTCAGTAGCGGGAGCTCCGTACTGCATGTAATATTTACTATTGTGTTTAGTCATCCAGGCTCCTTCTATAAAATTCCCCCAAGGTGCCGGTTCCATATCGTTATTAGGTCCAAAACGTTCCCAACCGTGATTGGCAGGATCTAAACCCACTACTTCTTTTATCTCGCCATAAGCACGCTGAATGTCTTCAACTTCGGTGGCTTTATAGAGTTTTTCATAGGCCGCCTGATCACCTTTTGGTAGCCAGGTATTGTAATCTACTTCTACGCCCACAAGAGGTAATTTTCCACTTGAACCATAGTACATGTATACTTTTTTATCATCATCCTGAAAAATAGCAGGATCCCAGGTTGGCAGCATGGCTTTGTCTACATGTCGCAACCACTGACCTGATTTTGGATCGGCAGTTTTCCAAATGGGATGATCTCTCTTCCAGGTCGATCCCACATAAAATAAGGTATCGTTTACTACCCATGCAGCTGGAGCACATTGGTCATCATCGGCAGGACGGCGCTGAAAACTACCGTACACAAACTTCCAATCTGACATATCTTTGCTCCAAAAATACCCCGCCTGATTGGTGGCAAACAAATAGTATTCGCCTTTGAATGTGATAATTACAGGATCGGCACTCGAACGTCGGGATTCCGGAATACCATTGTGATTTTCGGTGGTGTAATTGTATCCAATATTAATCGGATTACAGTAAGTTGAGGCTTTTTTATTAGGGTCAAACCATTCCGTCTTGCCCGGGATTTTAGTATTTTGTGCCAATGTTCCGTTGCTTAAACCAACAAGCATCAGCAGAACTGCTACTAAATATTTTTTTTTCATATTATGATTTTTATATAAAAGATTTTCTCTGTTACAGAAAATACAGTTTCAAAAGTTAACGTGTGAACACAAGTATAAAAAGTAACACGAATTGCACTAATTATCACTAATTTCTGCAAATTCACTAAATTTGTGTCCAGATGGTAGGTTTCATTAGTCTATTTTTTCTTTTCGATTCGCTGCTTTAACAATTCAGGTTCATTGGTAGTGATGTAATCAAAATTATTTTCAATAATCCAGTCCATTACCTGAGGGTCATTAACTGTCCAGACGTTTAGCGTGATCTTATTCTCTTTGGCTTCTTTTATCCATTCAGGATGTTTTTGAAAAACAGAATAATGGTAATCAATCCCCGAAATGTTATCTGATTGTACTTCTTTAGGCGTTTTATTTCCTTCCAGATATTGCAGCGAGGTAACCGGATCTACTTGTCGGATTTGTTTAAGAATTTCATAATCAAAACTGATGTAGGAGGTTATTTTCTGTGCCTTAAGCTTTTTGATTATTTCAACCGTCATCAACGCCGTCTTTTTTCCTCTTTCTTTACTTATTTCGGAAGGTTTTATTTCACAAACCAAAAGTGTGCGTTTATTATCTCTCCTACCTTCAGCAATATACTCGTACAAGGTTGGAAGTTTCTCCCCGTTTGAAAGTTTGAACTTTATCAAATCAGTATAATTCGTTTCCTCAATGAGCAATTTATTATAATGTGCATCGTGATTGATTACAAGCGAATCGTCTGCAGTTCTCCAGACGTCAAATTCTGAACCGGCAAGTTTTAAGTCGATTGCATGTCGCAGAGCTGCTATAGAATTTTCAGGAAGATTGTTTTTTTTCCATGCTCCGCGATGTGCCACTATTGCATTTTCCTTTACACAGCAGGACTGAAATATAATTGTTACTGTCAAAAAAAATGATACACGAAGTGCTCTAGTAGTATTCATTGATTTTAAATTTATTAAGTTTAAACAATTCCTTTTTACAAAAAAGCCCTTCGCAAACCAAACACGAAGGGCTAATAACTAATCAATAAACCAACTAATTGGTTAACTCAAAGCTAACTTTCTTATCGGCATCTGAATTTCCACCTACGAAAACATCAAACTGCCCAGGTTCTGCTACAAATTGTAGGTCAGAATTATAAAATTTTAAATCTTCAACTGTGATCTCGAAAGTCACCATTTGTTTCTCCCCTTTTTTAAGGCTTATTTTTTGGAAATTTTTTAGCTCTCTAACCGGTCTTGTTACAGATCCAACCAGATCTCTAATGTACAACTGTACTGTTTCTTTTCCATCATAGTTTCCGGTGTTGGCAACATCTACTGTTACTTTTAACTTTCCGTTTGAATTCATTTTATCAGATGAAATTTTCAGGTTTGAATAATCAAAAGTGGTATAGCTTAGACCAAAACCAAATGGAAATAAAGGTTCGTTTCTTTCGTCAATATAGTTTGATCTGAATTTTTCGAATTTACCTTCTTTGTTAACAAGCGGTCTTCCTGTATTTTTGTGTGCATAATAAATTGGCAACTGACCAACACTTCTTGGAAAAGTTGACGTTAATTTTCCTGAAGGGTTTACATCTCCAAACAAAACGTCGGCAATAGCATAACCTGCTTCGGTACCAGCAAACCAAACATTTAAAATAGCCGGAACAGTTTCATTTTCTTCTTTTATGACTAATGGACGGCCGTCAAATAATACTAAAACAACAGGTTTACCTGTTTTTAATAAGGCATTTAACAAATCTTTTTGCGCTTGTGGAATCTCTAAGTTTGTACGACTGCTTGATTCTCCGCTCATTTCAGCAGATTCTCCTAGTGCTGCAACAATTACGTCTGACTGATTCGCTATTTTTAAAGCTTCTGCCATCAATTCTTCTTTTGAACGAGCATCACGGTGTAAGGTTTTGCCAAACATGGTTGCTTTAGTTTCAAAATCTTCATCGTAATCTAAGTTGCTTCCTTTAGCATATAATACTTTTGTAGAAGCTCCCGCCACTTCTTTTATTCCTGCTAAAAGTGAGATTGCATTTTCCATTCTTGTAGCCACACTCCAGGTTCCCGGCATGTTTTCTTTTGCATCTGCCAAAGGTCCGATTAAAGCAATTGTACCTGATTTTTTAAGCGGTAACAATTGATTTTGATTTTTCAACAAAACCAATGATTGTGCTGCTGTCGAACGTGCTTCTTTTCTACTGCTTGCTGTAAATATTTCAGTTTTTGCTCTGTTGGCATCACAATATTTATAAGGATCACTAAATAAACCTAAATCGTATTTTGCTTCTAAAATAAGTTTAACTGCATTATCGATGGTCTCGATGGTTACTTTTTTCTCGTCTAATGATTTTTTTAAAGTCCCTAAGAAACCTTCACCTACCATGTCCATTTCGACACCAGCGTTTAACGACAAAGCCGAAACTGCCTGTAAATCTCCCATTCCGTGTTCGATCATTTCAGGGATTCCGGTAAAATCAGTTACTACGAAACCTTTAAAGCCCCATTGTTTTCTTAAAACATCTGTCATTAGCCATTTATTCCCTGTTGCAGGAATTCCATCAATCTCATTGAAAGAAGCCATCACAGAACCTACTCCTGCATCAACAGCGGCTTTGTATGGAGGAAAATAGTCGTTGAACATTCGGATATGACTCATATCAACGGTATTATAATCACGACCCGATTCAGGTGCTCCGTATAAAGCGAAGTGTTTTACACATGCCATAATCGAATTATTTTTTGAAAGATCGTGTTGCTGATAACCGTTTACCATTGCTTTTGCAATCTGACTTCCTAAATACGGATCTTCTCCTGAACCTTCAGAAACTCTTCCCCAACGGGGGTCACGAGAAACGTCAACCATTGGAGAGAATGTCCAGTTAATCCCGTCAGCGCTTGCTTCCTGAGCCGCGATCTGAGCACTTCTTTCGATAAGGTTCATGTCCCAGGTACAAGATAATCCTAATGGAATTGGGAAGGTAGTTTCGTAACCATGAATCACGTCCATTCCAAAAATCAATGGAATTTTCAAACGGCTTTTTTCAACCGCAATTCTTTGTACTTCTCTAATTTTTTGAACCGATTTAATATTGAATAAACCTCCAACTTTACCTTCAGCAATTTTTTTCGCCACATCAGAACTGTTTGCCTGTCCTGTTGTTATATCCCCAGAAGTTGGTAAATTAAGCTGACCTAATTTTTCGTCCAGTGTCATCTTTGACAATAACTCTGCTACAAACTCTGATTTCGGTTTAATTTTTACTGTATTCTTAGTGTTCTTCTTCTGGGCATATCCGAGAATAGCACATCCTAAAAATAGTAAGACTAATTTGTTTTTCATGTGTATTAAATATTTGTTTTTGGAAAATGAAACCACCTTTTCTCCTTCCATTTATTGTTTGGAATCAAAGCGTTTTCATTTAATCTTTTTATTTGTTCGTATTCGTTTTGAACTGTTTAAACATCCAGTTGTAAATTTCAGGATTGTCATAAACTCTTGACCAGCTATCATGACCCGCATCATCAAAAATGGTTAGCTGAACGTCTTTGGCATTGCATTTTTTCAATTCTTTGTAAACAGCTACAGCGTGATCGACTTTTACTATATCATCTAACAATCCGTGGTAAATTCGGGTTGGAATAGCGGCAATTTTACACGCATTTTCTAACTCAATTAGATCCACAAAACCTGAAATTGGCACTAATGCTGCAAACTTATCCGGATAGGAAAGTGCTAAATTCCATGCTGCCCAGCCTCCAGAGCTCAGTCCTGTAACATAGATGCGATCAGGGTCTATTTTGTTTTCTTTTTGAATTTTTAAAATCAATTCATAAATCGACTCAATACTCCACTTTTCATCTTCTTTACATTGGGGAGCTAATACATAAGCATCTAGAGTATGTGCTTTCAGATATTTTAACGGTCCGTGAATTTTTACCTTTCCAATATCTGTCCCTTTTTCTCCATCACCTGAGATAAAAACGATCAGAGGTTTTTTCTCTTTTGTATTGACAGGTTTATGTAAGGCATAGCCCAATTCATAATTCATTACCACTACCGTTTTTATCTTTCCAACTATTTCACTTTGTGAAAAACCTGTTATAGAAAACAACAGTATTAATAGTGCCAGCTTATATTTCATTAGAACTACTGTTAGAATCCGTATTTTCCAGATTTAAAACCCAGCTTTGTTAAACCTTGTTTTACTTCGGGAGCATTCATGAATAATTTCCACAACAAACCTGTACGGTAGTTTTCGATCATTACTACTTCAGGTCCCTGATCGATGGCTAAATAACGTTTTGCTATCCATTTATTCTGCAAGCTAACTGCATCATAAAACCCTGCGTTTCCAAAGGTTTCTTTTTTATGATTTTCGTATAAATTTCTAATTACAGCCATTGATTCTTTTGGCGTGTACACGATCGAACTAATTGCAGCTGTTGGTGAGATTACTCCTTTGTCATTACTTGGCATGTGTGCATCGTAACCTATAGATCCGTCAGGATTTCTGGAATAAGATGCAGTTAATCCCCAATAATCAGGTCCATAGCCTTTAAACTTCCCCGGGTTTTCAATGCAATATTGGTAATCAATTTTTACCTGATTGACATTTAGGTTCCAGTAGTTCGCATACTTATCTGTTAATTGGTTCGGATCAAGTCCAACATAAGAGTAATGCGCCCAAAACAATGGTCCACCAAATTCTTCAGCACCGTTGTGTTTTAGAATTAAAGGAATGTTATATTTTGTTTTTGAAGAAACAATTCTGCCATTTCGCGCCCAGCCTTCATGATATGCTTTTGCCTCTATTGCATGTGTTGGTGAAGAAGCTGCCATCACGTAAGTAATCAAACATTCGTTATAGCCTTCAAGTGGAAAATTCATTTGCCAATCGTAAGTTGGTGACCAGTGCCAGTACAACACATTTTTATTGTTGGTGTACCATTGCCAGTCTACTCCTTTCCAAAGTGCATCATATTTTAGAGCTACTGCTCTCTCTTTCTCAGAACCGTCTTTTAGATATTCGCGAACGGTAATCATTCCTGCAACCAAAAATGATGTTTCGACTAAATCTCCACCATTATCCTTGGTTCCAAAAGGTTTTACTTTTCCTGTATTTCCGTCTATCCAGTGTGACCATGCTCCGTGAAAACGATCTGCTTTGCCTAAAAAGTCAGCAATTTTATTCAATCTTTCAACTCCTTTTTCTTTGGTTACATATCCTTGCGACATTCCGGATACTATAGCCATCAATCCAAAACCGGAACCTCCTGTAGTTACAATATGTGCATCGTTTTCAGGATAATTTCCATCCGGATGGTAACGCTCTCTTGCTAATCCTGAGTTAGGCTCAGCATAATCCCAAAAATATTTAAATGTCTCTTTTTGAACTGTCGCTAAAAGCTGATCGTCTGTTAATTTTACTACAGATGATGACACTTCTTCTGTTTGTTTCTTTTCTTGTGCATTACAGCCCAAAAAAGTAAAAGCTAATAGTAAAACTGAAATTCTAATCATTTTTTTTTTTTTGAGATTGTAGTAAGTAATCACTTCCTCCCAGAAACTGGAAGGAAGTGATAATAAGAATATTAATTATAGCCAGGATTTTGAGAAGACATTCCTTCAGCTACCAAAAGGAATGATGACGGAATTGGAAACAATTCGTTTTTACCTACTGTAAATACTTTTCCATTAGGGAAAGCTGCGCTCTTATCAGCTGCAAAAGCATCTTTGGCCTGACCAGTTCTAACTAAGTCAAAGAATCTATCAAATTCAAAAGCTAATTCAACTCTTCTTTCTTTCCAAATGGCAGTTCTAACCGCCGCCTGTGAAGTTGCCGGAGTATCACCTAAACCTGCTCTGTGTCTGATTATGTTTATCAACGGAATTGCTTCTGAAGTCTGACCTAATTCATTTAGAGCCTCAGCTTTCATTAATAATACTTCAGCATATCTTAAATATTTAATATTAGCATCTGTTTCCCATGCACTTGTATAGGCAGAAGAATAGGCTTTAAAATTATATCTTGGATTCGGATCGTCTTCACTTATCACAGGAATCACTCTTCCATCATATAAAGTTGTGCCTCTAAAAATAATTGTTGCGTTTTTTCTAACATCTCCGACTTCATAAGCATTTACTAAACTTTGAGAAGGCTGATTGAAACCCCATCCCCATGCATCACGAACACCTTGAGTATTAGAATATCCCTGAATTCCACGGGCAGGTACAGAACCAACACCATTAATTTCAAAAATAGATTCTCCGTCATTTTCTCCTTCTAATCTGAACATTTTAGCATAATCAGGAGAAATAGCATAACCTGTAACCAAATTACAATTGTCTATTACTTTCTGCCATTTCTTTTGATACAAGTTTACTTTTGCCAATAAAGCGTATGCCGCTCCTTTTGAAGCTCTTGCTTTTTCATCTGCTGCATATTGCGATTTATTTGGTAACACTGCTGCAGCTTCAGTCAAATCTTTTTCAATAAAAGCATAAACATCAGCAGTACTTTTACGAGTTAACTGCATTGCTTTATCTTCTGCAGATAATGGAATCTTAGATATGCGATCTACAATTGGCACACCTCCATAACATTTTACTAAAGTAAAGTACATGAAAGCTCTTAAAAATTTTGCTTCTGCCATTAATCTTTCTCTTAATGCAGGATCAGCTTTATCCAATTTAGGAAGAATTGCTAATGCTTGGTTACATCTGTTGATTCCATCATAATTAGCATTAAACGTACTTTCAGCAGATGGATTTGATGCATTGTAAGTTAAGGCATCTAAAACATCTTTATCTGTACCTGTATCACTTGGAGTTGAGCCTTTATCTGCATCGTCAGATGTAATACTTGCTAATCCAACCCATCCGAATGAACTCATGTCCCAATCTAAAAATTTACTGTAGATCGAAACAACAAACGATTTTGCGCCACTGTCATTGTTAAATAACTCAGTATCATCTGTAGAAATAGTCTCAGTTTGTTTAACATCCAGGTAATCATCAGCACATCCCGTAAAAGTAAATGCCGATAACACGAAGATTGATATATATATCTTTTTCATAATATTAAAATTTTAAATTAGCACCAATTACAAATGATCTTAATGTTGGGTAAGCATCCAACTCAACTCCCTGAAGTTTGTAAGGGTCTCCATCTGCATTTAACTCAGGAGAGAAACCAGAAAATTTCTGTGTAATAAACGGGTTGATTGCATTAAGATAAATTCTGCAAGAACTAATAAATTGATCGCCTTTAAGAGGTAATTTGTATCCTACCGTGATGTTGTTGATTCTAAAGAAATCTGCAGATTCCATATAATAAGTTGAAGCAACAGGAACAGTATTAAATGGTCTTGGATTTGACGATGTTGTATTTGTTGGTGTCCAATAATCATTTGTCATAGAAGCTTCGATGTTTTCACCTCCAAAACGCTGTGCTTTTTTACCATTGTACACTTTTGCTCCACCGGTTCCATATCCATCAACAGAGAAATCAATATTTTTGTAAACCAATCCTAAAGAAATTCCATAATTCGCTTTTGGTAAAATTGAACCTACATATTTTTTATCAGCTGTTGCAGATAATGCATCCTGAGTCACTTTAGCCCCTGCAGCATTATAATAAAGCATGTTTCCATTTGCCGGATCTACACCTGCATACTCATAAAGATAAAAACTACCTAATGGTTGGCCAACTGAGTTGTTGTATAACAATTTAGTATCTTGACCATTTCCTAAATTACCTCCAACAACCTGAGATAATGAAACATCTTTTAAGCTTGTAAGCTCATTTTTGTTGTGTGAGAAGTTACCTCCAACCCAATAACTTAAATCCTCAGTGATTTTATCATCCCAACGCAAAGAAATTTCATAACCTTTATTTGAAACTTCACCTACGTGAGATGGAGAAGCCGTTGTAATTCCAGAAGTTGGGTAAGGTTTTACATATAAAATTACGTTATCTGTATTTTTGTTATAAACATCAAACGATCCTTTTAATCTGCTGTCTAAAAATTCGAAATCTACACCTCCAGAGGACTCTTCTGTAATTTCCCATGTTAAAGTAGGGTCAATTTGAGAAGTAATACTTGTACCTTCATTTAAAATTGAGCCACCTAAATAACTGTTTAATCCGGAATTATAACTCTGACTGTTTAATGGCACATTTTGGTTACCCAATTTACCCCAGCTACCTCTTAATTTGATTAAATTAACTCCTTTAACATCCGATAAGAAACTTTCTTTAGTCATAATCCATCCAAGACCTACAGATGGGAAAGTTCCCCAACGGTAATCTTTTGCAAAATTTGAAGATCCATCACGTCTAATAGTTCCAGTTACTAAGTATCTGTCCATTAATTTGTATTGGAAACGTCCAAAATAAGAAGCTAACTTACTTTCGTTAAATACAATATCTTGTAAATTTGTAACAGTACCGGAATAGTCTACACCTTTTGCATCTTTTGCATTATAAAGAGACCAATAGTTAGAATCAGGACTTACATTTTTTCTAGTAATTACTAATTTTTCTCTTGAACCCTTTACAGAAGTTTCAATACCTGCTGTTAATTCAACGTCATGAATTTTAGCAAATACTTTATTATAAGTCAAATAGTTAGACAAGTTCCAGTTAAAATACTGCTCTCTACCTCTAGTCAGTAGATTGATAGGATCGGTACTTGAATAATCTCCGTCTTTACGAGTTGGATTAGCTGCTAACCAAACATTTTTACTATCCTCGAAATTATAATTTTTCCAGGTATAGTATTCACCATTAAATTGCGAAGTAAACTTTAAACCTTCTAAGATTTCATAATCCAATTTCAATCCACCCTGAAGTGTAATACTTCTTTGCTGTTCGTTGTAAAAATCTAATTGTGAAACAGGATTACCAACATTGTTAAATGAAGTACCTTTTGGGCTTGCAACTCCACTTGCATCTGCAAAAGGCGCACCGTACTGACCATTTGCAAAGCGAACAGGAACAATTGGTGATTGCTTGTATGCATTTGTAAATGCGCTTAATGGCTTTGGTGTAGAATTAGCCGATGTAAAGCTAAAATTCTGATTTAAAGTGATTTTTTTAGAAAGTTTAAATTCGTTATTATTTCTAAAACTTGTACGGCTGTAATCTAGGCCATTAAGAATCGCTTTTTCCTGATAGTTACCTGCACTAAAAAAGTATTTCACATTTTCTGAAGCTCCAGAAATAGAGATATTGTTTTGAGTATAAGTACCTGTTCTTGTAATTTCATCAAACCAATTTGTATTAACAGGTTGGTTTGTAGAGAATCTGTTTGTTCCTAAAGAAGCATTAGAATAGCTTGCGTATTGATTAGCATCTGCCATTTTTACTTTCTTAAGTGGCGTTCTAACACCCCCAAAACTTTCTACTTCTACAGAGATTTTATCTCCTTTACCTTTCTTAGTAGTAATAATGATAACCCCATTTGCAGCTCTGGTACCATAAATAGCAAGAGATGAAGCGTCTTTAAGAATTTCATACGATGTAATATCATTTGTATTGATATTATTGATGTTCTCTGTTGGCATACCATCAACAATATATAAAGGATTTCTTCCTCCTAATGCAGTACCTAAACCTCTAATAACCACAGAAGGAGTACTTCCAGGAGCATCTGAAGAAGTTACCTGAACCCCAGCAGCTTTACCCTGAATAGCCTGAGAAGCATTTAATACCTTTGTTCTTGTAACATCTTCTGCCTTTAATGAAGTAATGGCTGAAGTATTATCAATTTTTTTTCGGGTTCCGTATCCAATTACTACTACATCTTTCAGAACCGTATCATCTGACTCTTTTAAGGTAATAGTCATTGGTGCAGATGTTGCTGTCACAGAAACAGCTTGAAAGCCCAACATTGAGATTTTTAATATCTCTCCCACTTTGGCATTTATGGTAAAATTTCCGTCGAAATCAGCATCAGTAGAAGCTTTAGTACTCGAAGCAGAGATAATTGCTCCGGGAACTCCCATTCCACTACTGTCTACTACTTTTCCTTTAATTGCTTGTCCAGACATATATGCTGGCAATAGCAAAAGCGCTAAAAAGCTAAAAATAAAATTTTTCATACAGTTCGTAATCGTTTAAGTTAGTAGTGCCAAATTAAACAATTACAACGTTGTAGTACATCAAATACCACTACAACACAGCTACATCATTATGTTAAAAAATGGACACAAGTAAATGGTTATCAATAAATTAAATGTTAATTTTATTTTATTAACATAACGTTATGATGTAGTAATGATGTATTAGAATTATACAATAAAAGAAGTAGAAAAATATAAGATATTTAAAAAACTAATCCCAATCTTACAGACTTAATAAAAATTTTGAGAGGTTTTCATCCTGTGTGAGCCCCAACTTCTTTCTTAGACGATATCTATGCAGTTCGACACCCCTAAAAGAGATGTTCATCATAGGTGCAATTTCTTTTGAGGAAAGATTCATTTTAAGATAAATACACAGTTTTATATCTTTTGGAGTCAAGTTTGGATATTTTTTAGAAAGGTTAATAATAAACTCATTGTGAATCTGGTTCAGATTGGTTTCAAAAATTTCCCATTCGTGTTTATTTACCTCATTGATCTTAATTGCCTTTTTGATTTCACTCTTAAGTTTATTAAAGTCTTTTTCTGAGTTCAGAATGTTCTGAATGTTATCGATCATTTCACTTTGCTTGGCAATTGACAATGATTTTCCTGCAACTTCAGAAGATTTTGTTTGCAGTTCCAATTCCAGAATGTGTTTTTCGTATTCCTGTAGATTCAGTTCATTCTCTGCTTTTAATTCCATTTCCAGAATTTCACGCTGATGTTTTAACTCTTCGGCCTGTAATTTCAGTTTTTGCATGTAGCGCAGCTTATTCCATTTGTAATAAAAAAACAAAATACCTCCTGCTACCAGCAGGTACAGCAAAATCATCCAGAATGAAAAATACCAGGGCTCTGCCACTTTGAAATCAAAATCTGCTACTTTTTCGTAGCTCGCCCCATCGTGCTTGTAAACCACAATAGCATGATTACCGCTGCTTAAATTGTTCAGTACAATTAAACCGTCAGAAATTGGTAAAAAATCATTGCCTTTATTGATTTTGTAGAATAAATTAGGCTTACTTGCACCGTAAATTCCTGAAATTACATTTATTTTTATCTCGGTGTTGTATTTGATTTTAGAATCGTTTGCTATAAGATTTCCATCATTAAAACCTTCTATCTTAACATTAGAGTTTTGCTTGTTTTCATAAGTAAGCTGAAGCGAAATAAATCCATCATCAAGATTAAGTAAATAATGATTTTGAGTTTTAAATATCCTCAAATTATCATTGATCAGTGTGCCTTTATAATATTTCTCCTGAATGATGTTCCAGATAAATTTATTTCCTTTTGCATAAATATGATATAGAATTCCATCCTGAAGCACAACAAAGTGATCTTCATCAATCGAAACGACATCGCTTATCTTCTTAAAATTAGAATTGAACAGTTCGTTTTCTTCCAGACTGGCGCTAATTGAATTGTAGGTGTACCACACACTATTGATGAGGAAAAGAATTTCATTTCTAAACTCAAAGATCTTTACGCCAAAATCATTCTTAATTTTACTCTGCTGTGTAATATTCTCGACTTTTTTGGTCTTATAATCATCATCATACAATACGCGATACAATCCACGATAATTGTCGGCTGCCCAGATTTCATTCTTTTGATTTTGAGCAACATATTTTATAGGCTTTGAAAGGTCGTTGATAACTTTATTCTTGGTAGGTTTCGAAATATCATCATAAACTACAACACCACTGTACGTAGACTGAAAATAAGTGTTATTAATGCTGCTTTTCGTTAAATTCCATCCACCACTTCTGGTATTAATTCGGGTTAATGATCCATTTTCATAACAAAAAGTTCCATCATTATGGCCAATAATATATTTTGTGCCAATTTTAGTAATATTCCAAGCCTGTCCCTGTGTATTGGGCAACATCTTAAACTTGCCGGAAACAAATTCGAAAACACCATGGTTTGAAGCAATCAAATAACCTTTATCGATAGCGGCAACGGAATAAACAGAACCCAGTAAACCTGAATTATCATAAAAGAATGAAATTGGAGAATTAATTTCAACATGTGTGATACCATTATCCAAACCAAGCCATAAATCGTTCTCTTTGTCAAAACCAATGCTTAAAACCGAGTTGTTCATTAAGACATTATTCCGATTGATGTTTTTATAGGTATCGGTGTGAAAGTCGTAAATAAAAACACCTCTGTTTCCGGTTCCTACCACCAGTTTGTTTCCTTTAATGAACTTTGCTACATTAATAGTTGCCGATTTTAAAACTTCGTTTAATGGATTGTTCCAGGGTCTTAAACCGCCCTTTTCTACAATATAAATTCCTTTTTTCTGCGTAAAAATAAATGTTTCATTTTTGTACTTTTCGATAGCGTGAACTACCGTCTTTTTTAAAACGTTCCAGCCTTTAGGATTGGCAATCCTCGAGCCGTTCATGTGGAAAAGACCTTTTTCAACTGAAGCAACATACACATTATTATCGACTACGAAACAATAGGATATCAAAAAAGGAAATTTGATTTTCTGAATGTGTTTTCCATTATAAATAAAAACATCATTAAAAGACTGGAAATAAACAGACCCCTTAAACTTAAAGATTTTCCAGATCTCTTCATTATCTTTTTCATCAAACAAACGCAGTTTCTTGGTGATCGAAACATAGTGCATCTTTCCGTCTTTTCGATACCAATAACCAAATTCTTTATAAGAACCTGAATAGATCTTATCTCCTTCGATCATGATCGAACGGATAATTGTTTTATTGGGCAGGGTATACTTTTCCCAGATTACACCGTCATAACGCAATAAATAATGATTATTCGCGAAATACATTGCAGCATCATTTCCCTGAACAACATTCCAAATTTGATTGTCGCCCTGATAGTCTGATTTATTGTAATTTTCTACGAAAGGAAGTAATTCTTGTGCCTGGATTTGAAAAGCAATGAAAAAGAAAAATATAGCTTTAAGAAGTATCGATTTCAAAATAGTATGATTTATAGCCAAAGATACAGACAAATATTTAATCTGAAAGCATAAAAAAAGCTTCCCAAATGAGAAGCTTCCTTTATTATATAGGTTAGTTTTAACTCTGAAGTAGCTGATAAACCTGATTGGCAATTTCATATTCTTCATCCGTTGGTACCACCAAAACTTTTGCTCTTGAATTTGGTGTACTGATCTCTCTAATTTCTTTAGAACGAATCTGATTTTTTTCATCATCCAGTTCAATTCCGAAATAATCCATATCGGTACAAACCAGTTTACGTATATAAGAGGAGTTCTCACCGATTCCAGCGGTAAACACAATCGCATCCAACCCGTTTAAAGCTGCTGCATACGAACCAATCGTTTTTTTGATTCGATAGGCATTCATTTGCAATGCGAGTATACAATCCTTATTTCCTTTTTCGGCTTCTGCTTCAATATCGCGCAAATCACTGTAACCCGTAAGCCCAAGCATACCGCTTTGTTTCAGTAAAATCGAATTTACTTCATCTGCCGAATACCCAAGATTTTTAACCATATAAAAAATAACGGATTGATCAATATCTCCGGCACGGGTTCCCATTATAAGACCGTTTGAAGGAGAGAATCCCATGGTATGATCAATGCTCTTTCCGTCTTTAATAGCGGTCATACTGCACCCGTTTCCAAGGTGAATAGTGATTATTTTAGCATTTTTTTCTAATTGACCAATCGCTTTTTCAGAAACATATTTGTGACTGGTTCCGTGAAAACCATAAACTCGTACTTTGTGTTCTGTTAAAAGGTAATTTGGGATGGCATATTTATAAGCCAACTCAGGCATTGTTTGATGAAAAGCGGTATCAAAAACTGCAATTTGCTCTGCTGAACTAAAAATCTCTTCAGCAACATTAATTCCTTCTAAATTAGCAGGATTATGCAGTGGCGCCAATTCAAAAAGTTCTTTGATTTTTAATTTCACCTTTTCGTCAATCTTTACAGTATCACTAAAAGCACTTCCTCCATGTACCACTCGATGACCTACTGCCCCAATTTCGGAAGTCGATTTAATCACTCCTTTTTCGGCATCTAAAAGCATATTGGCTACTTTTTGCAAACCAACTTTATGATTGGCAATCGGAAACGTTTCTTCGATTGTACTGGTTGCTGTTTTAAAGATCACATTTGAAGTTTCTAATCCAATTCTGTCAATCATACCAGTACAAATTACTTCGTTGGTTGGCATGACCATTAATTGATATTTGATTGATGAACTTCCTGAGTTTATTATTAGTATTTTCATTTTCTTTAAGTTGCTAAGAGACTAAGTCTCTGAGTTTTTTTTTGTTTCAAGTTTCAGGTTTCAAGTTGTACAACCTAACGCTAAAACGATTATTTTTTTACGCTGATAAAACGGATTTTTTGAGTACCTCATACTGCAAAACGCATAATTCATAATTACTAATTAATAATTAATAATTAATTAAAGTCCTTGAGCCTGAATGGCCGTAATTACAACGGTATTGATGATATCATCAACGGTACAACCACGGCTTAAATCGTTTACCGGTTTGTTCAATCCCTGTAACATCGGACCGATAGCCAAAGCTCCGGTTTCACGCTGTACTGCCTTATAGGTATTATTTCCTGTATTTAAATCCGGGAAAATTAGAACACTCGCCTGCCCTGCTACTTCAGAATCCGGCATTTTGCTTTTTCCAACAGCACGATCGACAGCGGCATCATACTGAATTGGTCCTTCAATTTTTAGATCGGGACGTTTTTGCTTTACAATTTCGGTTGCAGCTCTTACTTTATCTACCTCATCTCCTTTTCCTGATGCTCCTGATGAATAAGAAAGCATTGCGATTTTAGGTTCAATTCCGAAAGCTGAACTTGATTCTGCCGACGAAATCGCAATTTCCGCTAATTGTTCCGCTGTTGGATTTGGATTGATGGCACAGTCTCCAAAAACCGAAACTCTGTCTTCTAAACACATAAAAAACACAGACGAAACTACCGATGAATTAGGTTTGGTTTTAATGAATTGCAAAGCCGGCAAAATGGTGTGTTGCGTAGTATGTGCAGCACCTGAAACCATTCCGTCAGCCTGGCCTTTATACACCATCATAGTACCAAAATACGAAACGTCTTCCATTAAATCTCTTGCCATCGTAATACTTACATTCTTGGCTTTTCGGAGTTCATAATAGGTGTTCGCATAGTCCTCGTAAAGTTCCGACTCTATTGGATTGATGACGGTAATTTTTGAAAAATCCAGTGTAATTCCGAGTTCATTAACTTTACTTTCAATCTGTTTTTTATCGCCGATGATAGTAATGTCAACCACATCCATAGCGAGTAATCTTGAGGCTGCAATGATGATTCTATCATCATTTCCTTCCGGCAAAACTATGTGTTTTCTATGCTGTCTGGCTCTTTTTACCATGTTGTACTGAAACATCTTAGGAGTCATTCCTTCTGCTTCAAAAGTGATTAATCTTTCAGACAGTTCGTCCATGGCAACATACTTTTCGAACGTACTGATCGAAGTTTCTATTTTATTCGTATTATTTGCGTAAATCTCTGATCTGATTGATCCAATTTTGTTGGTGATACCGTAAGTTCCTCCATCAACCGCAATAATTGGTACAATGGCGGAAAGTCCTTCAATAAGTTTGAGAATGCTTTCTTCCGGAACGATATTTCCCGTTAGAATAATTCCAGATATCGTTGGATAATTGGCCGATTCATTGGCTTGCAAGGCTCCTAAAATAATATCTGAACGGTCTCCTGGCGTAATCACCAATGCATTATCATGCAAATGAACCAGATAGTTGTGCAATTGCATTGCTCCAACGCTAAAATGTCCAATTTCATTATTTAAGTAAGCGCCTCCGAACAATACTTTGGCATCAAGCTGGTTGACAATTTCCTGCATTGTTGGATTATTCAAACTTGAAATCAGCGGGATGGTGTTGATGAGTACATTTGCCGGTAAACTTTTTTGCAATCCCTGCGTCACCAATTCGATATTTTCAGGCTGTACTTTATTAGCAATGACAGATAATACCTCAACTTCTTTTACTTTAAAGGAATCATAAACCAAATACAGACTGTCTACTAATTCTTCCAGAGTTTTACCTACTCCCGATCCGATAATAATGGTAGGAATCCCAAGGTTCTTAGCAATTAAAACATTCAAATCCAGTTCGATTGAAGTTCCTTCTCCGGTAAAACTTGTTCCTTCTACCAAAACAAAATCAAAACGCTCTTCGAGTTTTTTATATTTTTCAATAATGAGATCCAGAACCTCTCCTATTTTTCCTTTGTTTTTCTTCTTAATTAATTTGCTTTTGGTGATCGCAAAGGCATCTTCAAATTTAATATCAAGATTAAAATGTGACAGCACAGTCTCGATATGATTGTCTAACTCTCCGTCAACAAAATCCTCAACTATGGGCCTGAAATACCCCACTTTAGCCGTTTTACCAATCAAAATACTCATCAAACCAAGTGTTACAATTGATTTTCCGCTATTCTGATCGCTTGTGGCTATATATATTGCTTTACTCATAATTTATATTTTAAACTAAACAAATGTCGTATATAATCGTATTTTAAACAGAGAAATAAACGTTAAAACCAGCGTCTTTTTTTGAAATAAATAATCAAACCTATTACCAATGCAAACATGGCTCCCATCACAATAAAATAACCGTTTCTCTCTTTCAGTTCGGGCATATATTCGAAATTCATTCCGTATACCCCAACAATAAAGGTAAGTGGAATAAATATGGCCGAAATAATGGTCAGGGTTTTCATAATCTCATTCATTTTTCGGCTCTGTTCCGAAAAATAAAAATTGGAAGCACTTTCCAATGAGCTCATGTCAGACTCAATCTGCTCCAAAAGTTCTAAACTTTTTTGATGCAGTCGAATAAAAAAGTTAAATGTTTCTTTTTGAATTAGACCATTATTTTCATCATCATCTTTAATGGTTTTCAAATAATAAAGCGAATCTCGAAGGGGAACGATGGAACGTTTTAAAAAATTAAAGTTATCACGATGATTTTCAATTCTTTCCAAAATAATTGGATCTGCTCCTTTTTTAGTTAAATCGATAAGCTCTTCAATATTATCTTCTTCATCTTCGATCGTAATGTAAAAGTTTTCCATTACAGCATCAAGCAATAAATAAAGGAGATAATCTACCTTTTTGGATCTTACAATTCCAGCATGAGTGCGCAAACGTTCGCGTATATGTGTAAAGAAGTCACTTCTTTTTTCCTGAAAAGAAATCAAAATTCCATCTTTTAAAATAAAACTGAGCTGTTCTACCTTAAGGCCATCTGAGTATTCTGAAGGTAACAAAGATTTTATATTAAAAAACAAAACATCTTTTTGTTCCTCTAGTTTGGTTCTTTTGGTGGTATTTAAAATATCAGCCAGCAAAAAATCGTCTACTTTAAAATGATCCCCTATTGTTTTAATAAGACTGATGTCATTTAATCCGTGAATATTCAACCAATTATTTTTAGTATAATCAAAACAGGAATTTATAGCTAAAACTGTAAACTTCTCATATTCGACAATATCAGCATCATTATAAACAAAAAGCTGCATTTCTGTTTCATGATCTTTATGTGTGCCTGTGTACTCCAGACTTGTATGCTGCAACTTTCTGCCTTTCTTGTATTTTATCTTTCTCATTCAAAAATGATTTACATAGTAATATTACAAAAAAGTTTCCGAACAGGAAATGACAATTGTCATTTTGTAGCAGTCATCGCTGTAGAGACGCACTGTGACGCTTTTCTCCTATAATTTTTTTTAAACTATCTCATAAAAAAACAAATAATCGCGAAACACATTCCCACAACATAAACCAAAAAAAAACCGAGTCATTTCTGACCCGGTTTTCATTATTATTTAAAGAAGAATTATTTTACTTCTTCGAATTCAACGTCTTCAACATTGTCTCCTTGCGATTGCTCTTGTTGTGGAGCTGCTTGTTGACCTTGTTCACCTTGAGCGTACATAGCTTCTGTAGCTGTTTTCCAAGCTGCATTGATGTTGTCAAGAGCCGTTTGAATAGCTGGAATGTCTTGAGATTGGTGAGCCATTCTCAATTCAGTTAAAGCGTACTCTACAGCAACTTTGTGGTCGTCAGCTAATTTGCTTCCTAACTCTTTCAATTGACTTTCTGTTTGGAAAATCATGCTGTCAGCTTCGTTTAATTTCTCAGCTCTTTCTTTAGCTATTTTATCAGCATCAGCGTTAGCTTCAGCATCTTTTTTCATTTTTTCGATTTCTTCAGCTGTTAATCCAGAAGAAGCTTCGATACGGATATCGTGAGATTTTCCTGTTCCTTTATCAGTTGCAGAAACTTTGATGATACCATTCGCATCAATATCAAAAGTAACCTCGATTTGAGGAACTCCTCTTGGTGCTGGTGGAATACCATCTAAGTGGAAACGACCGATAGTTTTGTTATCAGCAGCCATAGCTCTTTCTCCTTGTAATACGTGAATTTCAACAGATGGTTGAGAATCAGCAGCAGTAGAGAATACTTGAGATTTTTTAGTTGGAATAGTTGTGTTAGACTCGATTAATTTAGTCAATACACCACCCATAGTTTCGATACCTAAAGATAAAGGTGTAACGTCAAGTAACAATACATCTTTTACATCTCCAGATAAAACTCCACCTTGAATAGCTGCACCAATAGCAACAACCTCATCAGGATTAACTCCTTTAGATGCTTTTTTACCAAAGAATTTCTCAACTTCGTCAGCGATTCTTGGCATACGAGTAGAACCTCCAACAAGGATTACTTCGTCGATATCAGATGTAGATAAACCTGCATCTTTTAACGCTTTAGCAACTGGCTCCATAGAACGTTTAACTAATGAATCAGTTAATTGCTCAAATTTAGCTCTAGATAATTTTTTAACTAAGTGTTTTGGTCCTGAAGCCGTAGCTGTAACGTATGGCAAGTTGATTTCAGTTTCTGAAGAAGAAGACAATTCAATTTTTGCTTTCTCTGCAGCTTCTTTCAAACGTTGCAATGACATTGGATCCAAACGTAAATCAATACCTTCTTCAGCTAAAAATTCATTAGCCAACCAGTCAATGATTTCGTGGTCAAAATCATCACCACCTAAGTGAGTATCACCATTTGTAGATAATACTTCAAATACACCGTCTCCTAATTCAAGAACAGAGATATCAAAAGTACCTCCACCTAAATCGTAAACAGCAATTTTTTGATCAGTTCCTTTTTTATCTAATCCGTAAGCAAGTGCAGCAGCAGTTGGCTCATTGATGATACGCATAACTTTAAGACCTGCAATTTCACCAGCTTCTTTAGTAGCTTGACGTTGTGCATCGTTAAAGTAAGCAGGAACAGTAATAACTGCTTCAGTTACAGTTTGACCTAAATAGTCTTCAGCAGTTTTTTTCATTTTTTGAAGAGTCATTGCTGACAATTCCTGAGCAGTATATAAACGACCATCAATATCCACACGTGGAGTATTGTTGTCACCTTTTACTACTTTGTAAGAAACTCTTTTTGCTTCGCTTGTAGTCTCAGCAAAAGTGTGTCCCATAAAACGTTTAATAGAAGCAATCGTTTTTGTAGGATTCGTTACTGCTTGTCTTTTTGCAGGATCACCTACTTTAATTTCTCCACCTTCAACAAAAGCGATAATAGAAGGAGTAGTTCTTTTTCCTTCTGCATTAGGGATAACAACTGCTTCGTTACCTTCCATTACAGAAACACAAGAGTTCGTCGTACCTAAGTCAATTCCGATTATTTTACCCATTTTTTATATATTTAATTTTTGATATACATTTTATAACTCAGGTGGCATAAGTCAATCTTTGTGCCAATATAAAAAACTAAAGTAAATTGTCAGTTTTAATATTGGCACGACAATAATCATCTGACAAGATGACATTTTTAAAACCTGACAATCGTGGCATATCAGTACTTTACATGTCATTATCAACATCAATTCGTCATAATATTTACTTCTTTAATTAAATTATAATATATTTGAAATACATTAATTCATTATAATTATGAGAACAATACTGCCATTTATCTGTTTTTTAATTATCTCTCCTTACCTGTTTTCACAAAACACAAACGATACAGCTCAACTTAAAAAATCATTAGATAGTGCTACTTTGATAATACGAAATGCATTTGAAAAAGGAGATGTAGAATTAATTGTAAAATTACATAGCCCGAATATTGAAAAATACTTTGGCGGAAATAATGTTGTTATTGGAAGAGAAAACTTAAAAAAGGGATTACAGGAGTGGTTTCAAAACTCGAAAGTAGAATTTATAGAAAATACTGTTGAAAGCACTATTTTTAATGACCAAACCGCTATAGAAACTGTTGTTTTTGGTTTTAAAACAACTCCCAAAAATGGAGGAGCTTCAATAATAAGCAGAGGCCGTTCAATGGTCGTTTATATTCAGGACAAAACCAGTCCTACAGGCTGGATTACCTTAAGAGAAATGGCCCAAGAAGCACCAAAAAAAGAAAAATAAATCACATCAGTCTTTATTCTAAATTATACGAATGGAAAACTATACCATCATCATCTTTATTCTCACCATTGTTATAGGACTTTCTGCATTTGCTGATAAAGTAAAACTCCCCTATCCTATCTTATTGGTTATCGTTGGAGTTGCTATTGGTTTCATTCCGTCAATGACTGAGATCGAAATTAATCCTGAGATTATCTTTCTGATTTTTTTACCACCTTTATTGTACGATGCTTCATTTAACATCTCTCCGAAGCATTTCAGAACAAATCTTAGCACAATAAGTACTTTAGCGATACCATTGGTTTTTCTCACTACCTTTTGGATCGCTGTAGTCTCACATTATATGATTCCCGGCATGACCTGGCCACTGTCTTTTGTACTAGGAGCAATACTTTCGGCTACTGATGCGGTCGCTGCCGTAAACATAACTAAAGGCCTCGGAATACCCGAAAAAACAATCACCATACTCGAAGGAGAAAGCCTAATTAATGATGCCTCGGCACTGGTTGCTTATCGGTTTGCAGTTGCAACAGCTATGGGTTCTGCATTTATCATATGGAAAGCAACACTTCAATTTGTAATCTTATTAGGAGGAGGTTTTTTAGTGGGTTTTGTTATGGGCAAAATTCTAGCTTTCATTTTGACCAAAGTCCGTAAAAACACAAATGTCACCGTAAGTTTTATGCTCCTGATGCCATTTGTTACTTATTTAGTTGCAGAACATTTACATGTTTCAGGAGTTATAGCAGTCGTATTTTTAGGTCTGGCTATTGCCCGTTTCAGTAAGAAAATATTCCCGGAGAGTCTCAGAAACAATTCTAAAAGTCTCTGGGATGTCATTATTTTTATCTTAAACGGATTGATTTTCATCCTAATCGGACTTAATTTTCGATACATCCTAAAAGATATCGACGACAATATGATTTTACCTTACATTGGTTATGCCGCTATCATAACTATCGTTGCATTATTAACCCGAATGGTAAGGGTCTTTTTTCAAAAAATTAATCTGCAGAAAGCCTTTCAGAAAAATGACCGAAAAAGACGAAAAATTAGCGAACATGCCTTGTTAGATTCCAAAAACAGTTTTATAATCAGCTGGTCCGGAATGCGTGGTATAGTTTCTCTGGCCATAGCCCTGGGGTTACCTAAATTTTTGGAAGACGGAACTCCTTTTCCAGAGCGAAATGCAATACTATTCATTTCTGTTGCTGTGGTACTTTTAACCATAGTCGGGCAAGGGCTTACACTTCCGTGGATCGTTAAAAAATTAGGCGTTCAGGAAGAAAAATAAGTTGCATCAGAAATTTTAATTATATTCGTTTAAACTAATTATCAGCTCCTTAAACGAATATATATAAAATTTCAACTTATGAAAAATACCATAGCCATTTATGGCGCTTACGGGCATACTGGAAAATTTATTGTTGCAGAACTTTACAGGCAGGGCTACTCCCTTATTCTTTCCGGGAGAGACCTGGAGAAACTGACTCTTTTAAATCAGGACTACCCGGAAACCATTCTGAAAGCGGCTGACATCCATGATCCGGAATCACTTGACACTGCATTTGCCCAAGCAAAAATAGTCATCAACTGCGCCGGTCCTTTTTTAGACACTGCCGATCCCATTATTCAATCGGCCTTGCGATTAGGCATTCATTATATTGACCTGACTGCCGAACAAAAATCGGTATTGGATATATTCGAACAATTTTCTAACCCGGCAAAACTGGCCGATATTCTGGTCATTCCTGCCGCTGCTTTTTATGGCGGATTAGGTGACTTATTAAGTACTGCAATCACTCAGGACTGGAATCAGATTGACGAAATAAACCTCTACATCGGTTTGGATTCCTGGCATCCTACAAAAGGAACAAGACTAACAGGAGACCGAAATCATTATACCAGATTAACCTTAAAAGACGGTCTTCTGCAAGACCTTCAACCCGGTGCGTCTTTAGAATGGGACTTTAAGAATCCTATTGGAATTAAAGAAGTTGTCGCATTACCCCTTTCAGAAATCATCACCATTTCGCGTCATTTAAAAGTCAGTACAATCAATACCTATCTAAGTCAAAATTCACTGGACGATCTTCGAAATACTACCACACCAGAACCAAAACCAACCGATCACAAAAACAGATCGTCGCAACATTTTTGTCTGGAAGTTACAGCAACAAAAGAAAACATCAAAAGAACAATTATCGCTCAGGGTCAGGACATTTATGCCGTTACCGCGCCGCTTGTTGTAGAAACAGTTAACAGAATACTGTCCGGAAAAGCAAAAAAAACAGGAGTCACTACCATTGGAGAAGTATTTGATGCCGCAGATTTTCTTAAATCTTTAAAAGAAGATGACATTACAATCTCTACGATTGAAGAATCGAAATTAAATTAAAACAGTTCGGTTTTTAATAGCAATAGTTCTTCTTTACCACAAATCGTTTGGTTTTTTATTCGTAATTTCGATTTTCTAAAAAAGATTGATTTTCTAAGGAAATTAACCTTCTTCTATCAATCTCATTCAATTAAAATACAATTACAAAATGGCTTCATTTATTAAAGAAATCTCTTTTCGCTGGTCAGATCTTGACCCTAATTTTCACGTTCGTCACAGTGCTTATTACGATTTTGGCGCACAGCATCGTATTGAAATCCTTGAAGAGCTGGGTTTAACTTTAAGAGTAATGCAAACACAGGGGTTTGGACCTGTTTTGTTTAGAGAAGAATGTATTTTCAGAAAAGAGTTAAAACTTTCTGATAAGATCTTCATTCATACCAAAACTTCAAAAATGAAAGCTGATGCCTCACGCTGGTCAATCATTCATGAATTTAGAAGAGAAGACGATACGCTTTGTGCCGTTATCACAGTTGATGGTGCCTGGATGGATACTAAACTTCGTAAATTAGCTTCTCCAACTCCCGAAATCGCTATTCAAGCCTTGAGCATCTTCCCAAAAAGTGATGACTTTGTTGGTCTTTAAAACGAAATCCTATTGGTTATAAATTACAAAAATCCAAAAAGCATATTCTAACAAAAGTCGTTTTTTGGATTTTTTTCAAACTTAAGAGCTATGATTGATTATTTAAAAGACTTCAGAATAGGCGTTTTTATTGCCATTATAGCGATTACCACTATAATCCTTAGTGCAATTACCGACAAAGTACTTCGTTATGTACTGTATCGAAAACAGGCCGATAAAGATTATGACGCTACAGGATTTAAGTTTTTGAAACACCTAATCATTACTATAATTTATATTTTAGGATTTGCCTTTGCCTTAATACAAATTCCCGAATTTAAAATAATTGGTCATTCTGTTCTGGCCGGAGCCGGAGTAATCTCTATTGTTGCCGGTTTGGCCTCTCAACAGGCTTTAAGCAATATTGTGAGTGGAATCTTTTTGGTTATTTTTAAACCTTTTCGCATCAACGATAAAATCACCATCAACAATTTTGTGGGCACAGTCGAAGATATCAATCTGAGACAAGTCGTTTTAAAAGATGCCGAAAACAACCGAATCATAATTCCAAATTCAGTTATTAGCAATCAGATTATTGTAAATACCAACATGCACGACACCAAATGTTGTAAAATTATCGAAGTGGGTATTGGTTATCAATCTGATATCGAAAAAGCCTTAGAAATCATGCAGGAAGAAATTGCTAAACATCCTTTTTTTATCGATACCCGAACCGCTGAAAACAAAAAGCAAAAAACACCTCTGGTTGTTGCCCGCGTAGTAGCACTGGCAGATTCAAGCGTAACCCTAAAGGCATGGGCATGGACAAAAAACTCTACAGACGGTTTCGTCCTGTATTGCGATTTACTCCAAAGCATAAAAAAACGTTTTGATGAAGCCGGAATTGACATTCCTTACCCACAACAGGTAGTAACACTGAAAAGGTAGTTTACTCTCCTAATCATTCTATATTGCAATTCCGAGTTTATTTATTGAAACTTCAGTCCAAAATTTACTTTATCAAAAGTAGTACTACAGGAAATCGCAAAACGTCCCACATTTACAGTTCCGAAAATGCCTTCTTCTCCATGACCGGAATAAAATCCTCCTGCCGAGAAACGAGCATTCTGATACTTTAAGGCAATATCATTAACCCTGCTGTTTAACTGTCCAAAAACAATGAGGTTGGGAATAATCTCATAGCTTCCAAAAATTTTAGGAGCCAGTTTGTTATAATAATCAAACCCCTCATCGGTGCCATTATTCATACTGGAGGAATGTAAATTTGCCAGACTTCCTCCAACGAAAGTATTCTCACTAAAATGCCAGGATACACTAAAGCCTGTATAGGTTCCGTCATATCCGCTTCGGGATTCTACATAACCCACAGAGATCGTTGCACGAAACTTATCACACATCTTACCAATATAACCAGTGTAGGTCCGGTCTGATTCCGTTTTATTAACACCCGCTCCAAAAATAATATCATCTTCACACAGGGTAAGCGCGTACTGAAAATAAGCAGAATACTGATCTTTGTTGGCTGAAACCACACTTCGCCCCTTGTCCAGATCAATATTTGGTGAGATAACAGTCGAATTTATGACCGCAAAATCAAATGTGTTCATTTCCTGTGCAAATACAGGAGAAGTAATCAGAAACAAAAGTAGTATTCTTTTCATGATGTCAAATTTAGGAGCAACATTCTTTTACTAAATTACTGACAAAATGATACGTTAAAAAAGAAAACCTATGAAGTGATAAAATACTCGTTAAAATGCAATATTTCAAAAACATATGAAAATTCTGTCTCCTGTTCTTCTATTATTTATTACATTTTCAATTCAATTTTAAATTCTTAAATTGTATTTTTGAATCAATAACCCAAAATAACCAAACCAGTTGTTACCCCCTTTTTTTTAAGTCTTCAAAAAAGAAAACAAAGATTACTTAGTATACAACTCGGGAAATACCTAAAAATTTATTATAATTATTCTTTTTAATTTCACAACATTTAAAACTAAAATATATGTTTACAATAGAACAAATCAAAGAAGCACACGCCAAAGTACAGAGCGGTGCTGACTTCCCAAATTACATTCAGGATCTAATCATTCTGGGGGTAAAAGGTTACGACACTTTTGTGCATGACGGACACGTTGAATACTTTGGTGTAAACAATTACAATGTAACGTCTGATGAAAAATATGACGAAATAAAAGTAGAATCCTTTCCTAATAAAGAACGTTTTATTGAGTTTTTAGTAATGCATCAGGATGGTCAAACCGACTATCTTACTTTTTGCAATCACGCTGCCCAATGCGGAATAGCAAAATGGAGAGTTGATATTATAGAAATGACCTGTACTTATTTTGACAAAGCTGGTAACGAAATTCTGATCGAAAAAATCCCGGGCTAACTTTTTATCAATCCAATCAATAAGGGTAAATAACAACTGTTTATTTACCCAACTCTAACCTATTTAACTGTGAAAAAAATATTACCTTCATTCATTTTTATCCTTTTATTTGCCTGTAACTCAAAACAACAGGATACTACCATAACCAAAACAACAAAAGAAATACCAACCGAAAAAATTGTAGCTAAAAACAGTAAGCCAGATGCTGTAAATTATCAAATTTCTATCTATGATAATCCTAAAGCTGTAGATCAGATAATGAATCATAAAGAAAGTTTAAAAAAACTTTCAGAAAAAAATGTTTTTTTAGACATTCATACCAAACTACTTCAAAAACTAACCGGGGAACAACAATCTTTTTTTAAGAAAAATCTGGATTATGAATTACTTTCTGTAGCAAAAGGAAATCTGTTTCAGGAAAATGACAACGACTTTGCTTTTATCGTTTATGACAAAAAAAAGGTCAAAATATCTATTGTAGTCTATAACGCAACTACTTCTAAATACGCTTTGATATTTCAAGATATAAAAGTTGTAAATGGTATAAAAGACGGAGATTGCGGCAGCTCTTCTTTTGGAACTTTTGATTATCAGTTTGCCCTTGATTTTTTTATTTACAATCAAGACTATCTTGAAAAAAGTACAGCATCTTATTTAGAATACCCAAATCTTAAAATTACTGATATATCAAAAGACGAAGATTTTATATTAAATAAGGGATGTTTTTCGAAAAAAGTTTCAAAAACAAACTTAGCCCATACACTTTGCATTGCTACAAGTTCTGTTTATAGCAATTGGGATTGCTTACGATATGATAAAACAAACAATACTTTTTTAATTTTTTATACACAGGCCTTCGCTGACTAAATGTCCTGCTTTTGTAATGAGAATTCTAAAAAACAAACTTTTTTTAAGATGACAGCTAAATTTTCCCCGATAATAAATCCTGAGGAGCTATTACAACACTATAATTCGTCTGAAATTATTCTCATTGATGCCAGAGCAGGAGTAAATGCAGAACAAAACTACCGCAACGAACACCTGAAAGGAGCACGGTATATTGATTTGAACAAAGATCTTGCGACAGTAGAAACCGATCCGGCTAATGGCGGAAGACATCCTTTGCCCTCTTTAGAAAAATTCTCAGAAGTACTTTCTAAAAATGGAATTTCTCCTGAAAAGCATATCATAATTTATGATGATAAAAACGGATCAAACGCTGCTGCACGTTTTTGGTGGATGCTAAGTGCAATCGGTCACGAAAAAGTTCAGGTTTTAAATGGAGGTTTACCCGCAGCCATAGCAAGCGGTTACCCAATAAGTTCAACAACGGAGACTTTTGAAGCCACTGCTAAATATCCGGTTTCTAAATGGATGCTCCATACCGCTGCTATCGAAGAAGTTGAAAAGGCCCGAAATAACGACCAAAATATTGTAATCGACGTAAGAGACAAGAATCGGTTTGACGGCTTAACAGAACCGCTGGATTTAATTGCCGGACATATTCCGGGTGCCATTAATGTTTCGTTTACCGAAAATTTAGACACTGACGGTTTTTTTCAATCTCCTCAATTTTTACATGAGAAATATTTCCGAATCATTGGAGACAAAAAGCCTGAGAATATAATTGTACATTGTGGCTCAGGAGTCACCGCCTGTCATACTTTATTAGCTATGGACTATGCCGGAATACCCATTCCTAAACTATATGTCGGTTCCTGGAGCGAATGGTCGCGCAACGATCGTGAAATGGCTACTAAAAAAACAGAATAAACTTTTTTTGCCACAGATCAGAATGATTAATCGTTTTGAATCAGTAATAGAAAAAATCATCACTAAATATATTTTAAAATGCAGCATTGGGACATCCTTTTATCGAATCAGGTCAATAAAAAGGCGTTTATAGACACTTTGCTTTTAGGTGAAGCCAAAGGAGATTTAACCACTTTTAACAATCAAAAAGGCATTTTGTTCTCAGACATTGCCATTGAAAAATTCATTGAAAAAGAATACCAGTACGATACTGTTGAAGCCGCTCCCGAATCACACAGGCAACTGAGAACATTTTCATCCGGCGAGCGCAAAAAAGAATTTCTAAAATACTGCATCAATCAAAACCCTGATTTTATTATTTTCGATAATCCCTTCGATCATTTAGATCAGGCTTCGCGCGCAGCTTTAGCAAAATCGCTTCAAAAATTAACTGACAACATTGCTATAATTCAATTGGTCAATCGTGTCGCTGATGTTCTTGATTTTGTTCCGAATAAAGCACTGATTAAAGACAACTCGTTTGAATTACATTCGATTTCAAAGAATGAAAATCATTTTAAAACTTTAAATACAGCGTCAATTCCTAAAGCGATTGAATCCCATTCCTTTCACGAAAGTATATTAATCAAAATGGATATGGTTTCTGTAAGTTATGAAGATCGTAAAATTGTTGACAACATCTCATGGACCATCAAACAAGGTGAATTCTGGCAGCTCGTTGGTCCGAATGGTTCAGGAAAAAGCACCCTCTTATCTTTAATCACGGGTGATAATCCACAAGGTTTTGGTCAGGATTTGTATTTGTTCGGAAGAAAAAAAGGAAGTGGCGAAAGTGTCTGGGATATCAAAAAACAAATTGGGATTTTCACCACCTCAATGACCGACTTATTTCAAAAAGGACACACCTTAGAAGAAATGATTCTTTCTGGATTCTTCGATTCTATCGGATTGTATATTGAACCTACTACTTTGCAAAAACAAACTGTAACACAATGGCTTGAAGTAATTGAAATGACTCATTTACGAAAAAAACGTTTTATAGACCTTTCCATTGGTCAGCAAAGAGTTGCGCTAATTGTTCGTGCCGTTTTAAAACATCCTCCATTATTGATTCTGGATGAACCTGTAGAAGGTCTGGACGATGAAAATGTCGATTTGGTTATTCAATTGATAAACACCATCAAACAAGAAACAAATGTTAGCATTCTTTATGTATCACATCGCATAGAAAATGGCCTCGCTCCTACCTCAGTATTTGAGCTCTTACCAACTCCAACGGGATCCATTGGTAAAATCAAATACCACTCAGAGCTAAACTAAAAGACAAAATGAAAATTAAATATATTGCATTTCCGGCATTCTTATTCTTGCTAATTTCCTGCTCGGGTACCCTATCAACTGTAAAGAGAGAATACCAAATAGCAAAAACAGCTACTCTAAAATCCGATTGGAATTTTAATTCAAATGAATGGTTCCTCAAAAACGACACTTTAACTGGAAGCGGAGGACCAATGCACTGGGGAGTAATCGAGTCAAAAAAGAAGCTTCCGAAAAATTACGAAATCGACTTTAAAGTAAACATCGTCAAAGAATCTTTATTTGAAATAATGCTTCATATTGATCAGGAAAATTACATTCGAACCTACTTGTATACGATAGATCAGAATATCGTGATTGGAAGGGGCGTTTACAGTAAAAATAGTGATGAATACTCCAAACGTGGCGGACCAACCCTATTTAAAAAACCAATGCAATTGGAAAACAACAAATGGTACGCAGTGAAAATCAGAGTTTCAAACAATCAGTTGTACTTTGCCGTCAATAATCAAACTTTCTTAGAATGTTCCATTGAAAAAAGCGACCTAAGTCAAAATGGCCAACTAGGTTTCATAACCAATGGACAAGCCAAAATAACCGATTTAACGATTAAAACAAATCCATAAAAAAAAGCTCCATCAGGAGCTTTTTTTCTATAACAAATTATCTAATTTTTAAATTGACACATTATCCAATTAATTTTCTTCTTCCTCTACATTATGCGACTTCACATAATTGCGCCATTTCTCAATACAATCCTGAAAATCCTGAGGTAGTTCTGTATCAAAACGCATCATTTCGCCAGTTACAGGATGTACAAATCCAAGTGTTTTTGCATGCAACGCCTGTCGTGGTAATGCTTTAAAACAATTTTCGATAAACTGTTTGTATTTCGTAAACGTGGTTCCTTTTAAAATCAAATGACCTCCGTAACGTTCGTCATTAAACAACGGATGTCCGATATGTTTCATATGAGCACGAATCTGGTGCGTTCTTCCGGTCTCCAGTTTACAGGAAATTAAAGTCACATAACCAAATCGTTCCAATACTTTATAATGTGTAATGGCAGGTTTACCAATTTCAGGATCTGCAAAGACAGCCATCTGCATACGGTCTTTCAGATGTCTCGCAAGATTTCCTTCAATCGTTCCCGCTTCTTCGACAACATTTCCCCAGACAAGAGCTATGTACTCACGTTCTGATGTTTTAGCTTCGAATTGTTTCGCCAAATGCGTCATTGAGGCTTCCGTTTTTGCCACCACTAAAAGTCCGGACGTATCCTTATCAATTCGGTGTACCAAACCTGGTCGTTCGCTGCTGTTCATTGGCAAATTGTCAAAATGATGTGCCAGTGCATTTACAAGAGTTCCTGTATAATTTCCGTGCCCCGGATGCACTACCATTCCCGGCTCTTTGTTAATTAATAACAAAGCATCATCTTCATACACAATATTCAGCGGAATGTCTTCCGGAAGAATATGGTTTTCAAATGGAGGATGAGATAACATCACTGTCACAACATCAAACGGTTTAACTTTATAATTTGATTTTACCGGAATATCATTTACAAAAATGTTTCCTTCAGTAGCGGCATTCTGAATTTTATTTCGGGTTGCATTCTGAATCAAATTCATTAAATATTTGTCAATACGCAAAAGCGCCTGACCTTTAGGGACATCAAATCTAAAATGTTCGAATAATTCGTCTTCCAGATCTAAATTTTCAATATTATTGCTCATCTTTTGGGGTTTCAGTAGTTGGCGCAGCTACACTGTCTACAGCCTGCCCTTCGTCTTCATAAGTTGCTTTTCCGTCTCCTAAAACCAAGTCGATTCTGGAAGCTTTCAATACGCGATCTCCTACTTTTAAGTTTCTTCCTTTATAACGCATCTCCAAAACCATATCTTTTCCAAGGTTTGGAATATAAGTAATCGTACCTGCTTCAAGTCCTAACGCTTTCAGGGTAGGAACCGCTTCACGATACGTTTTTTCAATTAAATCAGGAATTCTAACTGACGAGAATCCAGATGAATTAATTTTAATATATATTTTTCTTCCCACTTTTACTTTCGTTCCCGGCAGTGGATCCTGCTCAACAACACTGTATTTTGGGAACTCACTTCGGTAATCAACGCTATCCAAAAGCACATAATCCAGGTCAAGTTCATCCAGTTTTGACTCTACTTGCTCCTCAGTCAATTTCGCTAAATTCGGAACAGTAACTTCATTACCATGATCAGTTGTAAAAGTCAACCAATGCATAAACAAATAACCTAAAACGGCAATTATAGCAGCCGCACTTAATACTTGTACAAAAAATACCCGGCTCGTTAAATACTTACGTAAACTCATAAATTTATTTTTATTAGTCGCAAAGATAAAGCTATTTCGTTTCAAAAAAAATGATAATTTTGTTTTAGACAAGAAAGTCATACGATTGCCATTCGTATTAAAAACAAAGCTCCTTGGAATTTTAATTTTCAGTAGCCAATTCCTGCTGTCCGCTGTATCTTTTGCTCCCGCTCTCGCGGACACAAAAGGATGCCGCTCCCATCAGGGCTAGGAAATTAGGTTTCATAAAACATTTTCGGAACTATTTGTCACACTAAGTAATAAAGAAGCTCCAATCAAATTGACAAAGAAAACCCAAAACCTGAAACTTGAAACAATTAAACAATTAAACAGTTAAACAGTTAAACAGTTAAACATATAAACATCATAAAATGAAAAACATAGCCATTATCATGGGCGGATATTCAAGCGAATACAAGATTTCTCTAATTAGCGGAAACGTGGTACATCAATATCTTGACAAAACAAAATACAACGGATTCCGTATTCATATTTTCAAAGAAAAATGGGTTTATGTAGACGAAAACAACGCCGAATTTACCATTGATAAAAACGACTTCTCAGTAACCGTAAACGATCAAAAAATTACTTTTGACTGTGTTTTCAACGCCATTCACGGAACTCCGGGCGAAGACGGTTTAATGCAGGCTTATTTCGAGTTATTAGGTATTCCTCAATCTTCTTGCGATTATTATCAGGCGGCATTAACCTTTAACAAACGTGATTTATTATCGGTTTTAAAACCATACGGAATCAAAACGGCAATTTCGTATTACTTAAACAAAGGTGATGTAATTAATACTGCCGAAATCGTAAAAAAAGTAGGCTTACCATGTTTCGTAAAACCAAACAAAGCCGGTTCAAGCTTCGGAATCTCAAAAGTAAAAACAGAAGCCGAGCTTCCAATTGCAATTGAAGTAGCTTACAAAGAAGACAACGAAATCATCATAGAAAGTTTCCTTGACGGAACCGAAGTTTCTGTTGGAGTAATCAATTACCAAGGCGAAATTAAAGTTCTACCAATTACAGAAATTGTATCCGACAATGATTTCTTTGATTATGAAGCCAAATACGAAGGAAAATCACAGGAAATTACACCTGCGAGAATTTCAGACGAACTAACACAAAAAGTAAGCGAAGTAGCAAAACGCGCTTACGAGGTCTTAAAAATGAAAGGTTTCTCGAGAAGCGAATTCATTATCGTAGACAACGAACCTTATATGCTGGAGATGAACACCATTCCGGGGTTAACCACCGAAAGTCTGATTCCGCAGCAAGCACATGCAGCGGGAATATCTCTTGAAGATTTATTCACCAATGCAATTGAGTTAGCACTTTCTTAAAGAGGCTAAGGTTCTGAGATTCTAAGGTACTAAGATCTCAGAACCTTATTTTTTTAATATAAATGCAACACCATATTGGCATTTCGATAAAAGAAAACAAAAAATAACTTTTTCGAAGAAACAAAAAACTCAGAAACTTAGCTCCTTAGAGCCTCAGAACCTTAGAAAATATGCGAAAAGCTATATTCCCCGGATCATTTGATCCCATAACACTTGGACATGAAGACATTATCAAAAGAGGGATTCCCTTATTTGATGAAATTGTAATTGCTATTGGTGTCAATGCCGAAAAAAAGTATATGTTTTCACTCGAAGAAAGAAAACGTTTCATCGAAGAAACCTTCAAAGACGAGCCCAACGTTTCGGTTATCACTTATGAAGGACTAACCATAGATTTAGCAAAAAAACAAAAAGCCAATTTCATCCTAAGAGGTTTACGCAATCCCGCTGATTTTGAATTCGAAAAAGCCATTGCCCACACCAACAGAAAATTGTCTAAAATCGAAACCGTATTTCTATTAACAGCTGCAAGTACTTCATTTATTTCTTCAAGTATTGTTCGTGACGTACTGCGTCATGGCGGAGAATATGAGATGTTGGTTCCGGATGCGGTTAGAGTGAAGAAATAAAATATTATATGAAATACCAAAAAATAGTAGTCTGTTTATTAATATTCAGTTTATTTAGTTGTGCGACTAAAAGCAATTTTTCACAAAACAATCTTAATCAGGAATATTTCAAAGGCAAAACAATTGTATTCTCAATTAATGAAAATAGTGTAAAAAGCATTAAAAAATCAGGTCCCAGCATGGGTGTTGAAAGACGACCAAACATAAATGAAACATTCAATGAATCAGTAGCACAATTAGCTCAAGAAACTAAAATCAATTTAAAAGTAAAATATTTTAAAAATCAAACAATCAATGATTCTGAAATTAATGTTGATGCTGAAATAACCGATATTTCATGGATTTTTAATTTGTCATCAGCAACAATGGTGTCTACAATTAATTATAAAATTGGAGACAAAATTTATAAAAAGGTAGGCCTCTATAAGAATATGTCCGGTGGATCTGAGAAAAGAAATTTAATTAGATCTTTAAAAACCGCACATTATTCTCTTTTACAAGAACTACAAAAATAAAATTATATTATTTTTTATAAATAGAATAACACCAAACACATAAACTTGTTACTTATCTTAATTATAAGTAATTTCGCATTTTTAAATAAAATACCAAATAATGAGCATCGAAAGAGAATTAAACAAACGTAGCGGATCTAAATGCGAACTTTGTGGAGCTGAGGAAAACCTAAAAGCATATCAAGTATTACCAACTCAAAAAGGCGGTCTTGAAGAAAGCATCATGGCATGCAGTACTTGTATTGACCAAATTGAAAATCCGGATAATGTTGATTTAAACCACTGGAGATGTCTTAATGACAGCATGTGGAATGAAAACGTTGCCGTACAAGTTGTAGCCTGGAGAATGTTAAGCCGTATGCGCGCCGCAGGTTGGCCACAAGAATTACTTGACATGATGTATTTAGACGAAGATACGCTGGCATGGGCGCAAGCAACAGGCGAAGGCGAAGACGACGAAAACAAAATCATTCACCGTGATAGTAATGGTGTTATTTTAGAGCATGGAGATTCTGTAGTTTTAATCAAAGATCTTAAAGTAAAAGGATCAAGTATGGTTGCCAAACAAGGAACTGCTGTACGTAACATTCGTTTAGACCATGAAAATGCCGAATACATTGAAGGAAAAGTTGACGGTCAGCAAATCGTGATTATCACCCAATACGTGAAGAAAATTTAGTCGCAGTTTACAGTCGCAGTATGCAGTTTCAGTTTTAAAATAAAGTAAAGACTGAAAACTGAGACCGAGACTGAAAACTAAAACTGAAGCAATACAAAAAAAGGCTATTCAGAACCCTGAATAGCCTTTTTTAGTGATTTACAATTAAACCTATTTTTGGAATAATTTATTAATCTGATCTTTTACAAATGGTTCAGAAACACTACTTGTTGCAGAAGCAGCTTCTTTTGAAGAAACCATAAACTGAACCGTAGCTTTTTCCGGAACAACACTTCCTGTGTAGTGCAACCAGATATAGTTATTCGGTAATTCTAATTTAATATCATACAAAGGACTTGCTGTAAAACCATTGATGATAATGTTGTAAAGACTTGCGTAGTCGTTATTAACATTCTTGAATGTAAATTTTCTCAAGCTTGACGACTCGTCATCGTTTTGAATACTTGTATAGTATACAGTGTACTCATCTCCAATTTTCTGAATGTAGTTGTTATTTACTTTTCCTAATTTTTCAACCGGTACAGTTTCAATAACTTTAATTTGTGCAAAAGACACAACACTAAACAACAAAATAGCAATCGTAATAATTCTTTTCATAATTAATTTGGGGTTTATTATTTACGGGCACAAGAAACGCAGAAATTATGATAAATTAAAGCCTAAACCTTTAATTTTTTAACAATCATTTTAGCTTCCTGTCCTAACGTAACCAAAGAACAATTAAACCACAAATTAATACATTAACATTCAGTAAATTAAAACAACAAAACATTAAATCAATCGAAAAAAACAGCCGAATTTAAGAATAAAAAAACCTAAAAACAGGCTGTAATACGTGATATTTTACTACAAATAGCGCTTCAAAACTTTGTCAGAATTCATGTATCTGAAAAAGTTATCTGAGAAAAACATCAAATAGAGAAAACCGAAAACAAAAAGACTACCTTTCCTCCTCTTTCTTCACTACTTTGCGGGCAACTTCGATTTTGAATTTCTTGCCCTTCATCTTTTCGTCTTTAATGTTTTTAAGCAGATCTTTTACCTTGTTGTACTTTACAGCCGCAAACGATATAAAATCCTTCACTTCGATCAAGCCCAAATCTCCTTTTTCAAGTTTTCCTTTTTGAGAAAAGAAACCAACGATATCAATCTTATTTAGTTTTGTTTTCTTTCCGCCGCTAATATAAATCGTTTGAAATTCCGGTGGTTTTGGTAAAGTTGTAGTATTTTCAACCTTTAAAACCTTCATTCCATAATCAATATAGTCCAGTTTTTTTTCACTTTCATGAACAATAATATACGCTGTTCCCGAAGCCTGCATACGTGCGGTACGACCATTACGATGCGTAAATTCATCCTCTTTTAAAGGCAAATGATAATGAATTACGTGCTTCATTTCCGGAATATCCAATCCGCGAGCAGCCAGATCAGTAGTAATCAGATAACTCATACTACCATTTCTGAACTGAATCAATGCGCGTTCACGCTCTTCCTGATCCATTCCGCCATGATAATAGGTCGCGTAAATTCCTTTTTCGTTTAACGTATCGCTGATACGCTCTGCGGCATCACGGTGGTTACAGAAAATAATAGCCGACTGCGATTTCAGCGAACAAATCAAATTGAATAAACTTTCCAGTTTATCCTTGGCAGGCGAAACCACCATTTTCATCGAAAGATTCGTTTTTTCTTCCTCTTCCGGAATAAAATCCAAAACAGTTGGATTCACCACTCTTGTGTATCTCGGAATCTCAATATCAGAAGTCGCTGAAACTAAAACACGTTTGTTCAATTTCGTTAACTTCCCAATGATATAAGACATTTGCTCATGAAAACCCAGTTGCAAGGACTTATCAAATTCGTCCAGAATCAAAGTCTGAATTTTATCTGTGCGAAAAGTATCCCTGTCAATGTGATCGGCAATTCTTCCCGGAGTTCCAATAAGAACTGCTGGCGGGTTGCTTAAATTCTTGATTTCAGTATCAATAGAGTGACCTCCGTAGCAAATATTTACTTTGTATTGGGTTCCCATTTTTTTCCAAACCTGCTCAATCTGCAAACCTAATTCACGCGATGGCACTAAAATCAAACATTGAACCGAAAGAATTTCAGGTTGTAATAATTCTAGAACCGGCAATAAAAAGGCTAATGTTTTTCCTGATCCTGTTGGAGAAAGAAGTAAAACATTATTATCGTTCAAAATAGCATCTTGTGCTACCTCTTGCATTTCATTTAGGCTCTCAATTCCTAAATTCAAAAGTATGTTATTGGAATGGTGTTTTTTATTCATTTTGCAAAAGTAATCAAAATAGTTTTTTGTTTCAGTTTTTGTTTGTTTCAGGTTTCAGATCTCAACTATTTGACAATTTAACCGCAAAGTACGCTAAGTTTTGTAAAGTATGTTTTTATAAAAGCGCAAGGAACGCAAAGCTTTGCGTTCCTTGCGCTTGTCAACCCTTTCTAAAGTAAAAAAAATCTTAGCGTACTTTGCGGTAAAAACCTCAATACATTACTCTTCTACTTCTTTCAAAATCAATTTAAACTCTGCGATTTCGCTTTCAGTTAAAGGTTTTAATGGGCTTCTTAAAAAACCTCCTTCAATTCCATGAATTTCCAAACCTGCTTTAATTGCTCTCGGCAAACCTTTGTTCACAATAAACTTCAAAAGATTCACTTGCTTATAAAATGCTTTTTGAGCCGCCTGCAAATCATTTTTCTGAATTGCATCATACAATTCCAGATTCAGTTTCGGAATTAAGTTGGGTGCAGCCGTACACCAACCAGTTGCTCCTGCAGAAAATGCAGCCAGTGCCAGAGGATTTGAGCCATTAAAGAATGCAACACCATCACCCAATTCCCGCTTTAAATAATGCATTCTCTGAACGTCTCCGGTACTTTCTTTAATCATCGTGACATTGGCAATCTCAAGAAGTCTTTTTAACAAAGCAGGTGACATATCTACTCCTCCGGTTGCAGGATTATTGTAAGCCATTATCGGAATCGAAATTTGCTTGGCAACAACATCAAAATGCTGCACAATTTCATCATCTGTAAGTTTCCAGTAACTCATCGGAATAATCATTACCGCAGCTGCACCAGCTTTCTCAGCAAATTTAGCGTGATAAATTGTTTTCTCTGTTGTTAGGTTAGACACCCCAACCAAAACTGGAACTCTGCCGTTAACCTGCTCGATTGTTGCGACAGTAATTGCTTCTTTCTCTTCGTCTGACAAATAAGGCATTACTCCAGTGCTTCCCAGTGGAGCAACCGCATGACAACCGGAAACAATTAAACGTTCCAGTAATTTTTTATACAAGCTGATATCAACTTTTTCGTTTTTATCGAATGGTGTAATTGGATAAGCAATAATACCTTTAAATAGGTCGTTTTTCATTTTGTTTCTGTTTTAATTAAAGATCTCTTCCTTCTTCCTCTCTTAATGCAACACCCAAATTCTGAAGCTGAGGTGCATTCTCACAAGCGATGTACTTCGCCGATGCTTCACTGCTTAAATTCTGATGTCTGTGCCAAGCCCAACTCGGAATATAGACAGCATCACCTGCCTTCCATTCTACTTTTGTATCTTCAATTTCAGTATATCCATGCCCTTCAATTACATAAATAACCGTTTCATAAGTATGACGGTGTCTGTTTGTCAATTGGTCCGGCAATAAACCTCCAATCGTCATACTTACATTCTTACTGGGAAGATCCACGAAGAAAACGGGATGTTTTCGCTCCGTAGAAAATTGATCGTGAACTCCGGCCTGTTCTACATTTTTGTGGATTAATTTTTCAGGCATCACAAAAGTGGGTCTGGCAAAGGTTTGGTGAAAGTCTTTTGATAAAAATTGCTTTTTAGTTTCCATAAGTCTAATAATTATTATTTTTTGCATTATTGCTCCACAAAATTATTCTAACTTTGGACTACTCAACTGATACAGTTTTATCATAAATAAATAGTCCAGATGTTAAGACCTTGGCAATTAGAAATTCAACTAAACACAAATGCAGCAAAAGCAATTTATCTTCAAATCGCCGATGCCATAATTGAAGCAATCAAAACCGGAATGCTCAATAGCGGAAATGCACTGCCCGGAAGCCGTCAGCTCGCGGGATTGTTAAAAGTCAACCGAAACACTGTAATTGAAGCTTTAGATGTTTTAATTGCCGAAGGCTGGCTGATTACACTAGAAAGAAAAGGAACTTTTGTAGCTGATATTCTGCCAATAGCTACCGAAAGCACCAATCAGAACCAAAAACCAAGTTATACAGAAGAAGAAACACAGCCGCTAATTGTTTTTGATGATGGAATCCCCGACAGCCGAATTGCTCCAATGAATGAACTCGCCAGAGCCTACAGACAGATTTTCAACCGAAAGTCACGCTGGCAAATCATGGGATACAGCACCGAATATGGAAATTTAGAATTTAGAAAAGCAATTGTTCAGATGCTTAATTTTAAAAGAGGCATGAATATCACTCCCGATGAAATTTGTATTACACGCGGAAGTCAGATGGCAATGTATTTAACCGCCAACCATTTACTCTCTAAAGATGATTATGTAATGGTCGAAAATCCGGGGTATCAGCCCGCCTGGGAGACATTTAAAAACAGTGGTGCTAAACTGCTTCCTGTAAATGTTGACAAAGATGGCCTATTGATCGATGAGGTTGAAGCCTATTTGAAGCAATTCAATACTATAAAAGCAATATATGTAACACCACATCATCAATTTCCAACAACAGTAACCCTAAGTTTAAAGCGTAGATTAAAACTCATCGAATTATCTAACCAATACGGTTTTACGATTATTGAAGACGATTATGACAATGAATTTCATTTTGGACAACGCCCGGTCCTCCCTATGTCAAGTTACAGTAACGCTAAAAACACGGTGCACATTGGAACCTTAAGTAAAATTGTAGCACCTGCACTCCGAATTGGTTATCTGGTAACTGATCGGGAAACCATTCTAAAAGTAGGCAGACACCGAAAAATGATTGACGTGCAAGGTGATAACATTATGGAAGAAGCCGTTTTACAACTCATAAACGAAGGCGAAATAAAAAGACATCTCAAAAGAACTACCCTAATCTACAAGGCAAAACGTGATTATTTTGAGACAATATGCAACAAATACCTAAAAGACAAAACCACTTTTACAAAACCTGAAGGCGGCCTCGCTTTTTGGATAATTCCAAATTCTGCAGTCAACATTTTTGAAATTGCCGATAAACTGCTGCTAAAGGGAATAAAAATAATGACTCCAGAAAAATATAGTTTTGACCAACCTATCTCCGGATTCAGACTTGGCTATGCTTCCTTAACCGAAAAACAAATCGAAGACGGCATAATCGAGCTTGCTAAGTTGTTGTGAGTTTTGTTTGTTTCAAGTTTCAGGTTTCAGGTAGAAATGCGATTAAACTTTGCGCAGACTTTACCGCAAAGATGCAAAGGTTTACACAAAGTTCGCTAAGTCTGTCACAAAGCTTTGCGAACCTAGCGTTTTCGTAAAATCCCAGATAGTAAAAAACTTAGCGTGCCTTGCGGTTAATCTTTTTACCCTCATTCAAAACCTAAAACTTGAAACGTGAAACCTGAAACTAAATTTAATTATATTTGATTCTTGCTTTAAAAACCAAACCATGAAACTTTTTACCCTTATCATTTCACTTTTCTCGTTAACCCTTTTCGCTCAAAACAATAAAAAATACGACACCTACTTTGAAAAAGGAAACGGAAATCAGTCCGCTTCGTATCAGGAAACCATTGCTTATTATAAAATGCTGGCTCAAGATTTCCCAACCATTCAGGTGAAAGAAATGGGATTGACAGATTCGGGCGAACCGTTACACATGATCACTTACAATTCCGAAAAGGAATTTGATTTTGAGAAAATCCAAAAGAACAAAGCGGTACTTTTTATCAATAACGGAATACACGCCGGAGAACCTGACGGAATCGATGCAACCATGCAATTCTACAGAGACTTGGCAACAGGAAAGCTTAAAGCTCCTAAAAACACCGTTCTGGTTTGTATTCCGGTTTATAATATCGGAGGTGCATTGAATCGAAATTCAACCACAAGAGCCAATCAGGATGGACCTGAAATTTATGGCTTTAGAGGAAATGCCCGCAACTACGACCTGAATCGGGACTTAATGAAATCAGATACCCGAAATACAAAGAGTTTTGTTGAAATTTTTCAAAAGATAAACCCTGATGTTTTTATTGATAATCATGTAAGCAACGGTTCCGATTATCAGTACAAACTCACTTACATCATGACACAGCACAACAAATTAGGAACGATTCTGGGTGACTTTATGAATACCGAAATGATGCCCGCTCTAGTCAAAGACCTACAGCAAAAAAAAATCGAAACAACGCCTTACGTAGATTCTTTTAAAGACACTCCCGATAAAGGTTTTGGGCAGTTTGTCGACAGTCCGAGATATACTACGGGTTATACTTCGTTGTTCAATACTATCGGATTTGTAGTCGAAACACATATGCTGAAAAAATATGCCGAACGTGTAAAAATGACTTACGAATACACCAAATCGACTTTGGATTATACCGATGCTAATTACCAAAAAATCAAAGAACTTCGCGTAAAAAACCTCGAGCAATACCAGCCTAAGAAAACCTATACTTTAAAATGGGAACTAGACAGTACAAAAGCCACTACGTTTTTATTTTCAGGTTACGAAGCCGGTTATAAAAAAAGCGAAGCTACAACAGGAAACAGATTGTACTACGATCGAAGCAAACCGTATAAAAAAGACGTTCCTTATATCAAAGAATTCAAATCGGTAAAAGACGTTGTTATTCCTTTTGGTTATATCATTCCGCGTGGTTATTGGAATATAATTGACCTACTGAAGAACAATAATATCTCGTTTACACCCCTTAAAAACGACACTATCATTGAAGTTGAAAGTTATAAAATTGCCAATTTCAAAACTGTTTCAAATGCTTACGAAGGACATTATTTGCACCGAAATACGACTGTAACTTCTAAAATTGTTAAAATGGCTTTCGCCAAAGGAGATTACCTTGTTCCAACCAATCAAAAAGGTGTAAAATACTTAGTTGAAGCTTTTGAACCTGAAGGTGTTGATTCTTTCTTTAACTGGAATTTCTTCGACACCATTTTACAGCAAAAAGAACATTATTCCGGATATATTTTTGAAGACACAGCCGCAAAACTATTAAAAGAAAACCCAACTTTAAAAGCCGAATTAGAAAGCAAAAAACAAACTGATCCTGAGTTTGCTAAAAATCCAGAAGCGCAATTGGATTGGATTTATAAACATTCGGCCTATTATGAAAAGGCACATTTACAGTATCCTGTTTATCGAATACTGTAATATTTAATCGCAAAGAACGCTAAGTTTTTTTTTATTTTAAGTGTTTTGTAAAAATACTAAGATCATAAAGCTTTGAGTTCACGCTCGCAAAAACATAAAACCAAAAGCACTAAAAAAAGCCTAATAAACATAAATTTATTAGGCTTTTAAATTATGAAAAGATAAAACTATTTATCCTTCAATATCTTTTCTAAAAACTCAACTTTCTCTTTTTCAGCCTGAACCAAACGCTCGTAAAGTTTTTTATTTTCTTCTACTGATTCCATTAATTTATCCAGTGGATTAAAAGTACAATGGTTGTTAAAAGTTCCGGCACTATTATCTGTGAAGCTATTAAAATAATTAATTGCGGCTTCGTCTGAAAAATTCTTAAGCGCTTCAACACTTACTCCTAAAGCTTTTGCAATTGGAGCAAGTTTCTCATCATCTATAGTTTCACTATTTTCCAAAATTGAAATTGCCTGTTGGTTGGTTCCTAAAGCCTGTGCCAACGCTTCCTGCTTCATGTCTCTAAGTTCGCGAATTCTGCTAATTTTTCGTCCTATATGGTTTGGTTTTGCAAGTGTACTCATAATTCAAAGATAATATTAACGATCATTACAATCAATAATGTAAAAAACATATTTTGCTACGTATGATACAGTTTAGATGATTTTTACTATTGATTTGGATATCAAACAAAAGTACGATTTTTGGGACATGAAATAGTTAAAATAAAAAAATTATGCATAGTGCAAAAATCTAAATATCCGAAACTAAAAAAAACGGTTTGAAAGCCCAAAAAAGCAACAACGCAGTGCAACGCACTACAAACTAGATAAAAAGAGAATCCCGCCCTAAAAGGTCAAAAACAAACAGATGCAAATTATTTTCAAAAGAAGAATAATTAACTTCCGTAATAAATGCCCTCATAGTATATGACAAACCTTTTCTTCGCGAGTAGGCTTTCGCCCTTTCAGGGCTTAAACAACAATCATAATCATTCATTCTTAGTGCTTCGCACTAAGCTTTTGCTAGGGCTCTTTCAGAGCAAAAGGCACCAAAAATAGGCTGAAAACTTAAAAACATAGACTTCACATTAAGCTATTTCTAAAACCCTTTCAATAGCAAAAGGCATAGAAAATAGGCTGAAAGCCTAAAAGCATAAGCGTAGTACAACGCACTACGAACTAAATTAAAAGTTAAAAAATGTTTTTTTTTGATTTACACCGACCTAAAAACTACAAAGATTTTCAATAAGTTAATTTATATTTGTTAAAGCTATAACCAAACCATTAAACCAATTTAAACCAAAACCAAAATGAATACCACTTTTTATCTTGAAAAGTTTCAAGAAGCAGCGGATCGTCTCGATCAAAAAATTCTAAGCGAAAAATCAATTGAAGTTGCTGTTGGAATTTACTTAGATTCTGTTTTTATAAAACTGTATAAGAAATCCTGGTCTACTAATCCTGACGAAGCCTTAACTTCCGAATCAAGAATTTTCTTTTCCGTTTGGATTAGTGATTCAGACATTGAGAAACAAAGATTAATGTATAACATCCACGCTTTAAAACTTAGAAAATTCAAAGTTTACACTATAGAGAGCCGAAAATTTGCCGAAGTATTTAGAAAATCTTTTAAAACGTATGAAGACAGATGGCCCAATGTAACAACAAATCACGGCCCCTTAACCTTGATGGAAGGCTGGTTAAAACTTAACTTAGAAAACCTTCAGGAAGAAATAGTACAACTATCAAATAGCTTCTTAGAAATTGAACACCTGATTGATGCCGCTTTTGATCAGTTTAAGTAAAAAAACTTAAAGTACTGCTCGTGGATAAGTTTAGAATCCTTACTTACAATTCAAACATTTTCACGAGCAAAACTTTCTTATTTTGACTAAAATTCAAAAAACCTTTCTACTGGCTATTCTCGTCTTTTATTCCTTTTAGCAATGCATAAATAGCCATTGCATGTCCCTGTCCTAATTCATAATCTGCCTTAAGCCAGTTTACAATATCTCCGGCTTTTACTTCAGGTTTGAGTTTCCCCTCTTGTGTAAATGCTTTTTGTTCTGCTAAAGCTCTAAATTCGGCCGGACCATTACCAGTCTTTTCTTTAATTGTTTTTAAATACGCTTGAAATGACATAAAATATGTGGTTAGTTGATTAATCTTACAATAAACGAAAATACAAATTAAAATTTAATTCCGTTTAAAGATTTTTTCACTGGTCATTACTTACGATTTTAAAACATTATATATTAGTTAAACATAAATAAATCTGTTCTTTAAACAAATCGCAGAACTAAAACAAAAAAGCCAGTGAACATAGCGCCACTAGCTTTTTGAAATATAAAAAATTTAGATTTTTTGACCGTTGGTGTAATTCATTTTAACACATAGTTACATAGGTTCTGCATCTACAAAAAAGGCGTTTCACTTCATTTAAATACACATACTTTTCTATGCGAAAGAAATATATTTCTTTTTTCATTTCCTCTTTTGCTACTAAAATCTATGTTTCTATGTGTTAAATAATTCTTTTATTAATTATACCCAATCGGTTAGATTCTTAATCTTATTGTTTCAATTGATTCTCTTCTTCAAACAACAATTTGATGTTTTCATAAGAGTTTTTTAAGGCTTCTTTAATCTGTTCCGGATTTAACCAGGCAACTTTTTCTATTCCCTCTTCCAGCTGACCTTGTGGAGTTCCTTCAAAATCAGTGTGCATTTCAAACCAATGTGTGATTTTGAGTTTGTATTTCCCATTACGTTTGAAAACGTGATACGTTTTTTGGAGTTTGTTTGTAATACGAAGTTGGTTCACCCCGGTCTCTTCTTCAACTTCACGCATCGCTGTAGCTTCAATTTCTTCTCCTTTCTCGATTCCGCCTTTTGGCAAGTCCCATTTTCCATTTCTGAAGATGAATAAAACTTCGCGTTTTTTATTGTACACTAAACCTCCTCCTGCTTTGTTTACAGGAATTTTAGCCTTTAAAGTCTTCATAATCTCCTTCTCATCAGGATGATATAAATAAGCCTTTTGAATTTTATTTTGAAAGATTTTCACTATAAGCTGTTCGATATCAATGCTCTCTAACAAGAATAATTGAAAATTAGTCTCTCTTGAGATTTCATTTGTCAAAAAAAGTGGTTTGTCGTTCACAAAAACTTTATACATTTGTACTATGATTTTTAATAAAGATACTGCCGAAAAAACAGCCGAATTGCTTTTGCAAATAAATGCAATTAAATTGAATCCCGAAAATCCTTTTACATGGGCTTCAGGTTGGAAATCGCCTATTTATTGTGATAATAGGTTAATTCTTTCATTTCCAAGCATCCGAAATTACGTTCGTGATGAGTTTGCGAAAAATATAGAAAAACAATTTGGGAAACCAGATGTCATTGCCGGTGTTGCCACAGGTGCCATTGGTGTTGGAATTCTTGTTGCCGAAAGCCTTGGACTTCCATTCGTATATGTGCGTCCTGAAGCTAAAAAACACGGAAGACAAAATCAGGTAGAAGGTTTTTTACAAAAAGGTCAAAATGTTGTAGTTGTTGAAGATTTAATCAGCACCGGAAACAGCAGTTTGATGGCAGTAGAAGCTTTACGTAACGAAGGAGCTAATATTAAAGGAATGGCTGCCATTTTTACTTATGGTTTTAATGTCGCCGAAGAAAACTTTAAAAATGCCAATATCGATTTGTATACCTTAAGCAATTACGATAACCTATTGGATTTAGCAGTTCAAAAACAATACATTAGCGAAGAACAACAGTCTACTTTACAAGAATGGAACGTGAGTCCATCAACCTGGGGACAGGAGGAGGAGTAATTTTAGATTGCAGATTTTAGATTTTCTAAAAATAGCTTTGCTCTTTTTTGAATTGAATTTTAAATCCAGCTTTGCGAACTTTGCGTTTATAAAGCAAAAGAAATACAAAAAACCTCGCGCCCTTTGCGGTTAAAATAAAAAACAAAAAAAATAATATATGAACTTAGAAAGTCCAAAAGTTACAGTTCAGAAATCAGCTCAGGATTTATTTGATTTATTGACTGATGTAAAGAATTTTGAAAAATTAATGCCCGATAATATCGCTAAGTTCGAAGTAATCGGTGAAGATGCTTTTATTTTTGGATTAAAAGGCATGCCGGAAATAAAACTTAAAATGAAAGAAAAAACAGCACCAAGCAAAATTGTTTTGGGAGCTGCTAGTGACAAACTTCCGTTTACCCTAACTTCAAATATTGACAGCGTTTCTGACTCAGAAAGTGCAGTTCAATTATTCTTTGAAGGCGAATTTAATGCAATGATGGCCATGATGATCAAAGGACCAATCAGTAAATTCATCGAAACATTGGCAAATAATATGACCAAACTATAATAATTATTAATTGTGAATTATTAGTTGTGAATCATAAACAGAAGCCCGATTTAACGATCGGGCTTTTTTTGCACCATTATTCCTAGTTAGTGGAAATAAAGGTCTTCACAATATAAATCATCAATCTTTATCGAGTTTCTCGCGAAGATTTCTCCTTACGTCGAAATGAAACACGATACTATTAAAACCTCAAAGCCTTTGAACCTTTGCCCCTTTGAGCCTTTGCATCTTAAAAGAACACTTCATCCTCAAAATATAACACTTCAGCACTATAAATTATCACATCTTGAATTATTAATAGAAGTTTGATCCATTAACCAAACAAAAACAAAATGGAAGCAACGATCAAAATTTTAATTTACATTCATGCATTCTTTGGAGGAATCGGTCTAATTACCGGAATAGGAAGTGTTGTAGTCAAAAAGGGAAGCACACTGCACAAAAGAATGGGGAAATTATTCTCAATAGGAATGTTCATTAGTGCACTTATCTCTATCCCGATCTGCTGGATGCCGAAACATCAGAATATTTTTTTATTTCTAATTGGCTTATTCACTATTTATCTGGTAATATCAGGAAACAGAGCTTTAAACTTTAAACACAAAACAAAAGCCGATTTTTACGATAAATTGATCTCAGGAACCATGTTGTTTTTCTCTGTAATAATGATTTCGATCGGGATCTATTGTCAATTGAATTCTGTTCAGAACGGCATTTTATTTACTTTCTTTGGCGGATTTGGACTTTATATGACTGTAAAGGATTTTATCTTCTTTAAAAACTTATCAAAAACAAACAATTGGCTGTCCAAGCACATCGGAAAGATGATTGGAGCACTAATTGCATCAGTAACTGCTTTTATAGTGGCTGGAATTGGACTTGGAAATACAATCACCTGGATGGCGCCTTCTATCCTTGGAACATTCTATATTCTTTACTGGAACAAAAAAATAGCTCCAAAAACAGCTAAAACAGTAAAGGTTTAAAATATTATTTCATGAAGATTCAGAAGATTTTACAATTATTCAAATCAAGAACAAACCTTTAAACCTTTTGGACCTCTAAAAAAACCTTAGCACCTTAGCAACTCAGAACCTCCTAATAAAGCATCTGAATTTCTTTAATATCAAATTCTGAAACAGAGTCATCCTCAAGTAAAATTTGAATTTTACCAACAGGTGAAACACCTTGAATGATTCCCATGAAATTTTGATTTTTTAGATTTTTAAATGGCATTGGAACACCTTTTCGGAACAATGAATTAAAATAAATAGCCCATAAATCTTTAGAATTGACTTCCCATGCACTTATTTTTTCTTTTAATTTTTCAACGATTAACTGAGGCAAAATATCTTTATCAAAACTATGTCCGGAAATGACTGCCAATGAAGAAGCATTTGGCAGTTCGTCAAAATTAGTCTGGTTGACATTTAACCCTAATCCAACAACTGACACAATTCTGCCACCGCTTTTAAGAGTATTTTCGATAAGTATGCCACCAATTTTCTTATTATATGACATAATGTCGTTTGGCCATTTTATACTTAAATCAGGAATATTTAACGATTTTAATACCTCAATTACACTTAAAGAAACAATAACGCTGAGGTTAAAAACGTGTTCATTATTAAAGACAAAATCTTTCACCAAAACACTCATAATTAAGTTTTTACCCACTTCAGACTGCCACTTTGCCCCCATCTGCCCCTTGCCTTTTGTCTGATTTTCAGCCGTTACCACAGTAAAATTATCCGGTTCATCATGGCTTGACAAAGATTTAAGGAAATCATTTGTAGAATCTATGGCATCGAGTTTGATTAGTTTCATTCAAGTAATTTAAATAACTTAATTTAATATTTTGTTAAGGTTCAAAAATAATCACAAAATTTGGTAACTTTACAAATTCATACAAAATAATTCATGGCGAAAAAGACTGTTAATAATGATGTTCTATTGGCGAACATAATCAAAGGGATTGAAGAAGTAAAAGGAAATGATATTGATATTCTTGACTTAAGAGAAATAGACACGGCAGTTTGTGACTATTTTGTCATTTGCAACGGAAGTTCAAATACCCAAGTTAATGCCATTGTAAATTCAATTCAAAAAACTGTATCTAAGGACTTAAAAGATAAACCGTGGCACGTAGAAGGAACCGATAATGCAGAATGGGTCCTAATGGATTATGTGCATATCGTGGTACACGTTTTCCAGAAACACATCCGAGAATACTACAATATCGAAAGCCTTTGGGGTGACGCCAAAATAACTACAATCGAAAACAAATACTAAAGAAAATTTCTTCTAATGGCTAAAGATAATAATCCAAATCCGAGTAAATTTAAAATAAGTCCCTGGTTAATATATACCGCAATACTTCTGGTTTTTTTATTTATAAGTTTTGCAACCGGTGGATCTAACTTAAGCGAACCTGCTCAATTGACTTCTTCTAAATTCAACACTTTATTAGAAAAAGGACAAATTGAAAAAGTAATCGTTTATAATAAAGCTGAAGCTGAAGTATATTTAAACGCTGCGGCTCTTAAAGACGCAGCTAATAAAAAAGTAGCTAAAGATATTTTTGAAAGACCTAACAAAGGTCCTCACTATACTTTAGAAATTGGTAACGACCAAATTTTTCAAACGAAGCTGGAAAAAGCAGTTGGCGAAGGCAAACTGAAAGATTTTAACTTCTTACAGAAAAATAACTGGAGCGACATTTTAATCAGCCTGCTTCCAATCATCATCATTATTGGTGTATGGATTTTCATCATGCGTAAAATGTCAGGTGGTGCCGGTGGCGGTGGCGGACAAATTTTCAACATTGGAAAATCAAAAGCCAAACTATTTGATGAGAAAACCGACATTAAAACTACTTTCAAAGATGTTGCTGGTTTAGAAGGTGCAAAAGAAGAAATACAAGAAATTGTAGAATTCTTAAAAAACCCTGAAAAATACACCAATCTGGGAGGTAAAATTCCAAAAGGAGCTTTATTAGTTGGACCTCCGGGAACTGGTAAAACATTACTTGCAAAAGCAGTTGCAGGTGAAGCTCAGGTTCCTTTCTTCTCTTTATCAGGTTCTGATTTTGTAGAAATGTTCGTAGGAGTTGGTGCTTCACGTGTTCGTGATTTATTCAAACAGGCCAAAGAAAAATCTCCTGCTATTATCTTTATCGATGAAATTGATGCTGTTGGTAGAGCGAGAGGAAAAAGCAATATGTCAGGTGGAAATGACGAAAGAGAAAACACTCTGAACCAATTACTAACCGAAATGGACGGTTTTGGTACAAACTCTAATGTAATTGTTTTAGCTGCAACCAACAGAGCTGATGTTCTTGACAAAGCGTTAATGCGTGCAGGTCGTTTTGACAGACAAATTTTTGTTGACTTACCAGACATTCGTGAAAGAGCTGAAATTTTCGCTGTGCATTTAGCGCCTATCAAAAAAGTAGAAGGTCTTGATCTTGATTTCTTAGCCAAACAAACTCCAGGTTTCTCTGGTGCTGATATTGCAAATGTTTGTAACGAAGCAGCCTTAATTGCTGCCCGAAACAACAAAACTGCAGTAGACAAACAAGATTTCCTTGACGCTGTTGATAGAATCATTGGCGGACTTGAAAAGAAAAACAAAATCATTACACCGGAAGAAAAAAGAGCAATCGCAATTCACGAAGCCGGTCACGCAACTGTAAGCTGGATGTTAGAGCATGCTGCACCACTAATCAAAGTAACTATTGTTCCTCGTGGACAAAGTTTAGGAGCGGCCTGGTATCTTCCGGAAGAAAGACAAATCGTTAGAACAGATCAGATGTTAGACGAAATGTGTGCTACTATGGGAGGAAGAGCTGCTGAAAAAGTAACTTTCGACAGAATTTCGACCGGAGCATTAAGCGATCTGGAAAAAGTTACACGTCAGGCTCGTGCTATGGTAACTATTTACGGATTGAATGATAAAATTGGAAATGTTACGTATTATGACTCAACCGGTCAAAGTGAGTATAACTTTTCAAAACCATACTCTGACGAAACTGCAAAAATCATTGACAAAGAAATCTCAGAATTAATTGAAGGCCAATACCAAAGAGCCATTGAAATTCTTGAAGAAAACAAAGACAAGCTAAATCAATTAGCTGACATATTAATTGAAAAAGAGGTTATTTTTAAAGATGACTTAGAAACTATTTTCGGAAAACGTACTTTTGATAAAAATTTAGAAGAAGTGGTTTCCTAAATAATTCACTAAATATGTAATATTCTTTAAAATCTTAATTCAAAATAGCCTTTTGAATTAAGATTTTTTTATCTTTGAACGTTTTCAATTAACATGTAAAGTATTTCATATAAAATGAATTTTTTCAAAAAAATATTTGGTTCCAGCGACGCTGCTTCTGATGAAGAACATGAAAGTGAATACGGAGGAAATCAAGCTCCGGATAGTCATTTATCTATTGATGAAAGATTCATTTTCAATTTCAAGAAAAATGGCGGTAAGTTCTTGTATTGTGAAAACAAACAAGAAGTTGCAGAACAGTTTGAAAATATCCTGGAAGAAAATGACTGGTTCGAAAACGAAGTTCTGTGTTATGAACCTGCCCTTTTTAGTTTATTAGAAGAAAACAAACTACTTTATATTTCTCCTCGAAACCCAAAATTTTTACTTGCTACTTGTGAGAATCTAATTGCCGATGAAGGCTCAATCCTGTTTTCATCAAAACAAATCAGACAAGACAAGCCAAACGAATTACCTGCAAATATTGTTATAATCGCCACAACAAGTCAGATACTTTCGATCAAAAGTGACGGACTTAGCGCTATCAAACGCAAATACGAAAGAGACTATCCTACTAATATTACCACAATAAAATATTTCGAAAAAGCAAAAGAGGAAGATTTTACGCAATACGGAAGTGTTGCCAAAAATCTATATTTATTGCTCTTAGAAGACCTTTAAGATGAACGAAACACTCAAGAGAACCATTTCTGGTGCTGTTTATATCGCTTTATTATTAACTTCTATTCTGTTTTCTACCGAAAGCTTTATTGTCCTTTTTGGCATTTTCCTAATTATCGCCACTTACGAATTCTGTAATTTAGTTGGAATCAATAAAATATTTTCAATTTTATTCGTTTCTCTTTTTTACAGTACAGTTGCTTTAATCAGTTTTTACAAAGCCGAAACTGAAAACTATATCAGCAAAACATTAAAAGAAAACATACAAATTACAGTTGACACCGAAAAACTTTTTTCTGTACTGCTTATTATCACGCTGATTGTATCTGTAAAATGCATTGTATTTTTGTTTGATGACACTCAAATCATAAGTAAATCATCCAAATACATCTATTTACTGGGATACGTCACACTTCCTTTTCTTTTTATCACAAAAATTTCATTCGGAATTAAAGATTACAATCCAAAAATCATCATCGGATTATTCGTTTTAATTTGGACCAATGACACATTTGCTTACTTAGTTGGTAAATCAATGGGGAAACATAAATTGTTTGAACGCATTTCGCCTAAAAAAACAATTGAAGGATTTCTTGGAGGTGTTGTTTTTGCAGCTTTTGCCGGTTTTTTAATCTCAAAACTATACATACAGCCAAAACCGGATTTCAGCGCTAAATCTATTTTAATCTGGATGATTATAGCTTTAATTGTTAGCGTCTTTGGAACTATTGGAGACTTGATTGAATCTAAATTCAAAAGAGTTGCCGGAGTAAAAGACAGCGGTTCCATCATGCCGGGTCACGGAGGTGTATTAGATCGACTAGATAGTGTTATATTTGTAGCACCAATTATATTTTTATTTTATCAAATTTTATACTATGTTTCATAAAGAAGGAGGCCCATCCATTTTATTAGGCACTGTTTTCGCAGTAGCTGTACTTTTAATTGCTGAAAAATTCATTGATATCAATTGGCTAAGAATATTGGTTCAGCTAGCTGGTGTATTAGTTTTAATCATCATTTTGCAATTTTTCAGAAATCCAAAAAGAATCGCAATCAGAAACAGCGATCACATTCTTGCTCCGGTAGACGGAAAAGTTGTCGTTATTGAAGAAGTTTACGAAGGCGAATACTTCAAAGACAAACGCCTACAAGTATCTATCTTTATGTCGCCGATAAACGTACACGTAACACGTTATGCAATGGACGGAATCATAAAATTCAGCAAATACCACCCTGGAAAATTTTTAGTTGCCTGGCACCCAAAAGCAAGTGAAGAAAACGAAAGAACGACAGTTGTAATCGAAAACGAAACTTTCGGACAAGTATTATACAGACAAATTGCGGGCGCTTTGGCACGTCGAATTGTAAATTATGCTAAAGAAGGAATGCAAGTTGTTCAGGGAACAGATGCAGGATTTATTAAATTTGGTTCAAGAGTAGATTTATTTTTACCTTTAGGTACTCCAATTAATGTAGTATTAAACCAAAAAGCAATTGGTGGAAAAACCATCATCGCTACAAAAGCTTAATGACCGAAAAAGATTTAGATACACGTTTTTCAGAGGCTGTCGAGACTGCTCTAAAAATGACTCAAGCCACGCTGCCACAAGACGTGCAGTTAAGGCTTTATGCCTATTACAAACAGGCTACTTTTGGAACAGCTGTGTACAATCAATCGGATAATTTTGATTTGCGAAATGCTTTCAAAACAAATGCCTGGATGCAAATAAGTCATTTGACAGCTGATGAAGCTAAAGAAAATTATATCGCAATCATTAATTCACTAACATCAAAATAACTAACATTATGAAGAAAAACATTGTTCGTTTCAGCATTTTAGCTTCATTTTTTCTATTATTTTCTTGTAATGATAATAAGCTAACCGAAGTTGTTGAAGTTCCTTTACCAACAAAAGAAGAAAAAATCACCATTGGATCTCCAAATGACGTAAAAGCAGACCCAGGTTCTTTTGAAATGACAAAATTACCTTTTTCTTACGATGCTTTGGCTCCTGCAATAAGAACACTTACTTTAGAAACACATTATTCAAAACACTATTTAACGTATACCAACAATTTTAATAAAGAAATTGTAAATACTGAGTTTGAAAATCTGCCTATTGAAGACATTCTCAAAAAAATGGATCTTAGTAATGCTAAACTGCGTCAAAATGCTGGAGGTTATTACAATCATACTCTTTACTTTAATATTCTTACACCAAAAGAACTAACACCAAAAGATACCTTGGCAGGTTCTATTAATAAAGAATTTGGTTCTTTCAGTAACCTTACTAGTCAATTTAAAGGTCAGGCAACGAAACAGTTCGGATCCGGATGGGTTTGGCTGGTAGTCGATAAAGCCGGAAAACTTCAGGTAACTACAACTGAAAATCAGGACAATCCATTAATGAAAAACGCTCTGATTCCGGGAACTCCAATTTTAGGAATCGATCTGTGGGAACACGCTTATTATTTGGATTACCAAAATAGAAAAGGAAGTTATATTGATGCTTTTTATCAGCATATAAACTGGGAAAAAGTAAACGAATACTACGTCGAGGCTTTGAAAAAAGTCAGAAAAGTATAAATCATAAAAAAGCTGATACCACGAAGTATCAGCTTTTTTATACGCTTAAATGAAAATTCTTATCACTTACTTCAATTCATAAATAAAGGACTCCGAAGGCGCTATTTTAACCCGCACAACTCCTTCTCCATTATTTATTTTTAACTGCACAAAACTCTTTTCATACAGCTGATCTTTAAGTCCAAAAATCCCATCATTTAAATTCCATTTTGCTATAATATCCGAAGGAATTTTCAAATCAAATTCACTTGTTTTATCTGAAGAAAAATTAGCCACTACGATCAGTTTTTGACTTTCTGACCAACGCACATAGGAATAAATCAAATCATCATAATGAATGCTGTTCTGGCGATTTACACTTTGAATTTCCTGAAAACTTCCCATTAAAGCAGAACTCTTAATCGAAAAATTTAACAGTCGTTTGTAAAAATCGCGAAGATTCTTCTCTGAATCCGAAAGCTGCCCTCCGTCAAATTTCCCGTTATTCATCCAGCGTTGATGGTTTGGTACTCCAATATAGTCAAATATTGATGTTCTCGAACGGGTTCCGAAACCAGCATTATCATTCGCTGTCTCTCCTACCTCCTGCCCAAAATAAATCATCGTTGGAGAGGTGCTAATAGTTGCAGAAACCACCATTAAAGGTTTTCCACGTTCCGGAGTTCCTGCAAATTCAAGACTTGCCAAGCGCTGTTCGTCATGATTGTCTAAAAAATGAAGCATATGGTGCTCAATATCCGTCATTCCTTTTTGAATATCCGACAATCCATCAGGTAACGATTTTCCACGAATAACATCTTTCAACTTATCATAAGTCTCTACTTTATCATACAGATAATCCATTTTTCCTAAGCGGATGTAATTACGATACTCATTTGGATTGTACACTTCTGCTAATAAAAAAGCATTTGGGTCTTTCATTTTGATTGCCGAATTCATATAACTCCAAAATTCATACGGAACCATCTCCGCCATATCATAACGAAAACCATCTACTCCTTTTTCGATCCAATACAAAGCAATCGATCTGAACTTCTTCCAAGAGTTCGGAACGTCTTTATCTTGCCAAAAAGCGAAATGCTCCTGATACGATTTTTGATCAAATCCTGCCGGCAGTTCAGGAAAATCCTTTGAACCATCCGGACGAATTCCGTAATTTACTTTCACGGTCTCATACCAGTCATTTTGGTCCGGTTTTACTTTTCGGGAGCCATTTCCAGTCCATTTTGCGGGATTTTCATCAAATACACCATCAACAAGTATATTCTTCTCTCCGTTCAAGGGAATATCTCCATCCGGAATTTCGAAATGATTGTTTGGTATATAGTAGAAATTATTATCTCTCTTATATTCCGCATTAACATCATCATCAGCTCCAAAATCTTTCACTCCCATCGGATTACTTTTTCCTTCGTATTTTCGCGCAATATGATTGGGTACAATATCAATAATCAACTTTAATCCTACCTCATGTGTACGAGCTATCAACGCTTCGAATTCTTGCAATCTGTTTGCCGGATTCGCAGCTAGATCGGGATTTACATTATAATAATCTTTTACCGCATAGGGAGATCCGGCACGACCTTTTACCACTTCAGGATCATCGTCCGAAATCCCATAAGCCTTATAATCCCCAACCAATGCATGATGCGGAACACCCGTATACCAAATATGAGTCACCCCTAAATCTTTAATTTCATGCAATGCCTTGTCTGTAAAATCATTAAACTTTCCAACACCATTCTCTTCAATGGTACCCCAAGGTTTATTCGTTGTGTTTTTATTCCCGAACAAACGTGTAAAAACCTGATACACCACAATCTTTTTATCTTTAGAAACTTCTTCTTTTATTGTGTTCATTTTTAGATCTTTGGTTTTACATGCTGAAAACAACAAGACGGCAGACATTCCTGCAACAAAAATTTTCTTATTTATCATATTTACTTTAATAATCTGATTTGTTTCCTGACTAAGAACTGTACTTCTAATTCCGGAAATCACTTCCTAAATTTAGGCTAATTTTTAAATTCAAAAGAAGACTAAAATCATTTTTGTTAAAGTCTACATTCAAAATTGCAAACTACAACGTAAGAGTACGCTGTTTTGTTGATAAATTAGATTAAAAGCTACAAAGATAAATAGTACAAAATTCATCCATGAAAGAGCTTAAAATACTGGAAACTTTCAAGCTTTACTACTCTTGTGCTGTAGACTATCTAAAAATAAATTGGCGTTGATAAATTAATCTTAATATCAATAAAGGTTGTAACCTTTTTCATAAATTTGACAAAAATTTAATCCATTGAAGAAATTACTCTTTTTCATATCCTATTGTTTGCTTTTTTTAAGCGTACAAGTCATATTTGCTCAAAAACCTAAAACAATAATTGTTGAAAATGCTGATTTTCAAGAAATCAACGAAAACGAAATTCCGGGAGCTTTACTTCTAATTGGGAATGTAAAAGTAAATCATGATGGTGTTGTACTTACGTGTAACCGCGCTTACTTTTTTCAAAAGGAAAATTATCTTAAAGCTTTTGGAAATGTGCAGTTAGTACAAGGAGACACCTTGTTTCTAAACAGTAAATATGCGGAATATAGCGGAAATGTGAAAAAAGCCTTCGCAACCGGAGAGGCCGTAATGAGTTCTCCTGACGCCACTTTAAGCACCGATACGATAAACTTTGACCGAAATATTCAGCAGGTATTCTACAATACAAAAGGTACGATCATCAACAAAGACAATACGCTGGTTAGTAAATCAGGAAGATATTATGTGGCCGAGAAAAAATTCCAATTCTTAACCGCAGTAACCATTACTAATCCAAAATATGTTATAAAATCGAACCATTTAGATTACTATAGCAATTCAGGACACTCCTATTTACTTGGTCCCTCAACTATTACCAGTAAAGCCAATTACATTTATACTGAAAGAGGTTTTTATGATACCAAAAAGAATTTGGCTCATTTTCTGCGGAAATCCTACATCAAATACGATGACCGCCTCATAGAAGGTGATAGTTTATATTACAATCGAAACATCGAATTTGCCTCCGCAACCCGAAATGTAAAAATCACTGATTCTATCAATCGGGGTATTGTAAAAGGCCATTATGCCGAGATTTACAAACTTAAAGATTCAATGTTTGTGACCAAAAGAGCAGTAGCCATAAATCTGGTGGAAAAAGATTCAGTTTACATTCACGGAAAAAAACTGATGGTTACCGGAAAAGAAGGCGAACGTATTTTACGAGCCTACAACAACGTACGTTTTTACAAAATAGACATGAGCGGAAAATGTGATTCTATTCATTCAAACTCCAAAACCGCTTTAACAAAACTCATTGGAAACCCAATTCTTTGGAACGGAGAGAGTCAAATTACGGGAGATATCATGCATCTTATTGGCGATAAAAACACCAAAAAGCTTGATTCCTTAAAAGTCCTCAACAATACCTTTATCGTCTCGCGGGATACTCTTGGAACCGGCTATAATCAGGTCAAGGGACTCAATTTGTTTGGAAAGTTCAAAGAAGGAAAGTTACACGATGTTGACGTGATCAAAAATACCGAAGTCATATACTATATGCGCAATGATTTTAATGAATTGATTGGAATCAACAAGAATGTAAGCAGCAAAATCAATCTGATTATAGAAAACAATGATATTGAAACCATCACATTTTTCAACAAAGTAGACGGTGACGTTTATCCTGAAGCCGATTTACCTGAAAATGCCCGTAAACTAAAAGGCTTGCGCTGGCGAGGCGACGAACGAATAAAGTCAAAAGATGATATTTTTACCGCTGAAGACAATGAAATGAACGATAAATTAATCCAGGAAGGAAAAGACGAAGAGGCTAAAGATAAAAATACTCCGATAAAAGTCAGAAAAGAAACCCTGGATTACGATAAAAAGAAACCCGCGTTGAAGACAACCACAAATTCTAAGAGCAAGACTAAAAAATAGTTTTCAGTTTTTAGCCGCAGTCACAGTTTTCAGTTAGAGAAAAACTGCGACTGAAAACTAGAACCGAGACTAAACTCATAACCTTAGCGCCTTAGTACCTTTGTCTCTTTTAACCTTAAAAAAATGAATCCAGATTTTATAAAATACCAGGCACAAACTTCACCTTACCCTTTAGGAATGGAAGTTTCACACGCCATTGGCTCGTACATTTACGATACTAATGATAAAAAATACTTAGATTTTGTAGCTGGAGTTTCCGCTTGTACACTCGGACATCAGCATCCGAGAGTCAATCAGGCGATTAAAGATCAGCTGGACAAGTATTCACACGTGATGGTTTACGGGGAATATTCCCAAAGCCCGGCTGTACAATATTGTAAACTAATGGCTTCCCTCCTCCCTGAATCTTTAAGCAAAACTTATTTGGTTAACTCAGGAACAGAAGCGATTGAAGGAGCATTAAAACTGGCCAAACGTACAACAGGCCGCAGCCAGCTCATTTCTTGTCATAATGCGTATCATGGTAACACAATGGGGTCTATGAGTGTTATGGGTTTTGAAGAACGCAAGCAGGCTTTTAGACCACTACTTCCCGATGTTGATTTTATCACCTTTAATAATGAGGAAGATTTACAAAAAATAACAACCAGAACTGCTGCAATATTATTAGAAACTATTCAGGGAGGTGCCGGATTTATTGAGCCTCACGACAATTTTCTACAAAAAGTGAGAAAGCGTTGTGACGAAGTTGGCGCCCTGATGATTGTTGATGAAATCCAGCCTGGTTTTGGCCGAACAGGAAAACTATTTGGCTTTCAAAATTACGATGTCGTTCCCGATATTGTGGTGATGGGAAAAGGAATGGGAGGCGGAATGCCTGTAGGAGCTTTTACAGCTTCGGCAGAAAAAATGGATCTTTTGACGGAAAATCCTAAACTGGGACACATTACTACTTTTGGAGGTCACCCTGTCATTGCGTCAGCCTGCCTGGCTACTTTGCAGGAATTAACTGAGACAAACTTAATGCAGGAGGCTTTAGAGAAAGAAAAACTCTTTAGATCGCTTTTGGTACATCCTTTGATAAAGGAAGTTAGAGGAAGGGGATTGATGCTTGCCGCAATGACCGAAACTGCTGAAATAACCAACGAAGTTATTTTAAACTGTCAGGACAAAGGCCTTATATTATTCTGGTTGCTTTTTGAGGGATGCGCCATAAGAATAACACCTCCACTAACCATTTCTGAAGAAGAAATTAAAGATGGCTGTGCCATAATTTTAAATGTTATGGATGAAATCCTGAAAAAGAAACAACAAGTTTAATTAAAACACATCATCATCGGGATCTGTTTCCCATCGATAAATAAAAATAATAACAAAATAATCTTTTTATAAATCAGAAGATTATGACTAAAAACAGAATCGGAATTCTGTCCATATTGTTAATTAAATTGTTCAAAACAATTAATTTCCTTTCCCCACAACAATAATATGGTTGCCTAAATTTATAACAGGCTAATTTCAAATAAACACAGTATGCAATTAAGCAACGAAGAAGAAGATTATAACCTATCCTTATCCAAATTTGAGTCAATGTTAAAAACTAACAAAGTACTCTTTTTTGATTCTGAAGAATTCGAAGAAATTATTCTTCATTATTTAGACATAGGCAAGGCTAATTTAGCAAAGAAAGCCCTGAAACTTGCATTAGACCAACACCCAAAATCTACAGGCTTAAAATTAGTACAAGTAGAAATGCTGGTTTACGACGACAAACTAGAAATCGCCGAAAAACTCTTAAATGAGTTGTATGCAATCGAACCTAACAACGAGGAAATTTATATCCAGAAAGCCAATATCTGTTCTAAAAGAGATCAACACGAAAAAGCGGTAGAATTACTTAAAATTGCCCTGCAATTTACAGATGATTATGCGGACGTGTATAACCTGATCGGAATGGAATATCTTTTTATGGATAACCTCGAGATGGCAAAAGACAGTTTTATCAAATGTCTTGAAGAAGATCTAGAAGATCAATCGGCCCTTTATAACGTGGTGTATTGTTTTGAATTTTTAGATCAAAACCAGGAAGCCATTGTATATCTTAACGATTATATCAATAAAAATCCATATAGCGAAATTGCCTGGCACCAGCTTGGACGTTTGCATTATGGTGTAAAAGAATACGAAAACGCTATTCGTGCTTTTGATTATGCAACCTTAATTGACGATGAGTTTTTGGGTGCTTTCATGGAAAAAGCAAAGGCTTACGAGCGTTTAAAAAAATACAATGAAGCTATTGAAAGCTACAACCGTACCATCGAATTAGACGATGCCACCTCCTATGCTTTATTGCGTATTGGAAAATGCTACGAAAAACTAGGAAATTCGGCAAAAGCTTTACAATATTACAATCAGACGGTACATGAGGATCCGCTTTTAGACAAAGGATGGATTGCAATTACTGACTTTCATGTGCGTCAGAAAAATTTTCAAAAGGCACTGTTTTTTGTCAATAAAGCACTAGCGATCGACAATCAAAATCGCTTGTATTGGAAACGTTATGCAACGATCAACAAACAAATGAACTTTTTTGAAGAAGCTGAATTTGGATACCGAAAAGCAGTAGAATTTGGAGATTATGCACTGGATACCTGGTTATTCTGGGTTGATATTTTGCAGTTTTTAGGCGAATTCGAAAGCGCTATTCAGACTTTATTACAGGCAACAGAGTATTTTCCGGAAGAAAACGAAATCGAATACCGATTGGCAGGATTGTATTTCATGATTCAGGACACCACCAAAGCTAAATTTCATTTAAGCAATGGTTTACGTCTAAACTTTGATAATTACATCTTAATTGAAGATTTATTCCCAGTAGTGTGGTCAAAGAAAACGGTTAAAAATTACATTGAAAAACACAGAAAATAATAATGATTGATATTTTAAGAAGACGTTTCGGATTGTTGGGTCGCAATATTAGTTACTCTTTTTCAAAAGGATATTTTACAGAAAAATTTAGCGATGAGGTTTTTGCTGGTAACAGCTATGAAAATTTCGACATTTCTGAAATTAATTATTTCACAGAGTTAGTGAAAAACAATCCTGATTTAAAAGGTTTAAATGTTACGATCCCGTACAAAGAGCAAGTTATTCCATTCTTAGATAAGTTATCAAAAAAAGCAACCTTAATTGGTGCCGTAAACACTATTAAATTTACCAAAAGTGGAAAATTAAAAGGATACAACACCGATTATTACGGCTTCAAAAAGTCATTGGAACCTTTACTGGAACCGCATCATAAAAAAGCATTAATTCTAGGTACAGGCGGAGCCTCAAAAGGGGTCGCTTTTGCGTTGAATGAATTAGGAATACTCTATACTTTTGTTTCAAGGGAAGCTAAAGAAAATATCATCGATTATAACTTAATCAATGCTACTACCTTTGATAATTTCCAAATTATCATTAACTGTACTCCTGTCGGGACAATCCCTAACACCGAAGCTTGCCCTGATATTCCGTATGAGTTTTTCACAGACAAACATATCGCTTACGATTTAATTTATAATCCGGCAGAAACCGAGTTTTTAAAAAGAGCCAAAGAAAAGGGCGCTACCATCAAAAACGGTTATGATATGCTTATTTTTCAAGCGGAAAAAGCATGGAAAATCTGGAACAAATAAAAAAGATCAAAATAGAACATTACTTCAAAATAGCATAACCCGGCAGATTTCAAAAACCTGTCGGGTTTGTTGGTTTTATAGATAATACTAAAAAACAGATATCCCCTCCCTGTTTCCTAATTCCTAATCAAAATAAAACGAACTAATATGTCTTAATACTATCACTTTCTTTTTCATTTTCTAAAAATTCCAGCAAATTATAATTTAAATTAACTTCAAAAAAACAACAAAAAAACCAGTATCATATCTTTAAATTAATTCAATAAGTAAGAATTTCATCGTAAAATAACGTATAAACAAACGATTTATTTTGTAGTTAGAAACACCTTTACTATCTTTCGCTCTGTTTAAAATAAAAACCTTATACATTTAAAATGTTAGAAGAAAAGAATGATAACCTGCAAGAAGCAGACGGAAAATTAGAAATCGATACTAACGATTCTACTCAAAATAATGCAATTGAAACGGCTGATGTCGATACAGTAACTGAAAATACAATTTCAAACAATGAAATTGAATTAGAAAACACTGTTGAAACTACAGAAACCAATCATCAAACTGCATTAGATGCCATAACAAATTCGAATGCCGAAGAAAGTGAAGATGAGACGCTTAAAGAGCGCCATGAGATTCCTATGCAGGATTATGATACTTTTTCTCTGGACACACTTGTTGATGAATTAAAAAAACTGATTAATACTGACAAAGTAATGTCGGTAAAAGATCATATTGAAGAAATCAAGAAGTCGTTTTTATTACAATACAACCACCTTATAGAAGAGAAAAAAGAAGAATTCAATGCTTCTAAACAAGATCCGAATGAAGAATTCGAATACCACTCTCCTTTAAAATCTAAATTTGACGAGTACTATAATGTTTTCAGAGAGAAAAGAAATGCTCATTTTAAACATTTACAAACCAACCTGAAATCGAATTTAGAAAACAGACTTGCCATCGTTGAAGAACTAAAAGAGCTTATCAACCCGCAGGAAAACATCAAAGACACCCTTAAGCATTTTAATGATTTAAGAGAAAGATGGAAGAATGCCGGTGCAATTCCGAAAGACAAATACAACCACGTCTGGAATAACTACCATTTTCATGTAGAAAACTTTTATGATTACCTGCATTTAGATCGTGAAGCCAGAGATTTGGATTTTAAACACAATCTGGAACAAAAACAAAAAATAATTGCTCGTGTTGAGGAACTAGTTAACGAAACCGACATCAGCAAATCATTCCGTGAATTACAGGACTTACACAGAATCTGGAAAGAAGATATCGGGCCGGTTTCTAAAGAACATCGCGATACGATCTGGAACAGATTTAGCGAACTGACCAAAAAAATTCACGACAAAAGAGAAGTTTTATTTGAAAGCCAAAGAGCAAACGAACAAAATAATCTTGAAGTTAAAAAAGACATCATCTCAAAAATTGAGGTTTTAGGAACTGAGAAAGTAAATTCTCACTCACAGTGGCTAGTACAAATTCAAAAAGTAGAAGCCCTTAGAAATGAGTTTTTCGCTGCCGGAAAAGTACCTTCAGAAGTAAATGAAGAAACCTGGGCCGCTTTTAAAACTGCCGTTAGAAACTTTAATTCTTTTAAAAATTCTTTTTACAAAGACATTAAAAAAGATCAAAACGACAATTTAAACAAAAAGATGGCACTAGTAGCAAAAGCCAAAGAGCTAGAAGAAAGTACTGACTTTACTGCTACTACTCCTATCATGAAACAAATTCAGGAAGAGTGGAAACAAATTGGACACGTTCCTAAAAAGTATTCTGACAAAATCTGGAAAGAATTTAAAGATGCCTGTAACCACTATTTTGATAAATTAAAAGAGCACAAATCAGAAGAAAATGTTGATGAAGTAGCTGCTTTTGACAATAAAAAAGCATATTTAGACATCTTGAGAGCTTACCAGCTAACCGGTGATCACAAAACGGATCTAGATGCGATTAAAGCGCATATCGAAACCTGGAAAGGATATGGAAAAGTTCCTTTTGCAAGACGTCATATTGAAGGGAAATTCAATAAAATTTTAGATGCTCTTTTTGAAAAACTAAGTTTGAGTAAAAAAGAAACTGAAATGATGCGCTTCTCAAACCGAATTGATTCTTTATCTGACAGTAACGATACTCGTAAATTAGACAACGAAAAGATTTTCTTAATGCGTAAAATTGAAGAAGTTCAAAATGAAATTTTCCAATTAGAGAATAACATTCAGTTCTTTGCCAATACAAAAAATGCAAAGAAAGAAAATTCAATTGTTCTCGAAGTCCGCAAAAACATTGCTATTCATAAAGAAAGCCTTGAAGTTTGGAAAGAAAAACTTAAACAATTGCGAAATTTAGGTCAGGAATAATTTAAATATCAGAACTGCAATGAATATTCATTGCAGTTTTTTTTATCCTGTTCACATTTTACCACAAAGCGTGCAGTGGTTTACACAAAGTTCGCAAAGCTAAATAAATACAAAGCTTTGCGAATTTTGTGTTTTTTTTTCTAACTGCAATGCAAAACAGAACCTTACGTTCTTTAAGGTAAAATCATTCCAATTCAAAAAACTAAACTTAACATTACAATTAAACACAAAAGGTGAAATGCAGATTTTCACTACAGCTTTTTTTTGCATTACAAATCCGTCCCAAAGCTTTTAACCTTACCTGTAAAAGCAACTTAACACAAATTACATAAACGAAACCAATATGTAGTCCCCATGGGACACTCCACATTAAGGCTGGCTCTTTTTTACCAGTATTAAGCTCCTAAAGGAGCACTTTTACCTGAAAGCACCATAATCACCAAACACTTTACTTTACTTTACTTTACTTTACTTTACTTTACTTTACTTTACTTTACTTTACTTTACTTTAGCTTACTTTAATTTACTTTACTTTACTTTACTAAAATAGAAGCATAAAAAATCTCGTAGAGATTACATATAGGTAATTACACAACTCCTCCCTTGGCAAATCTGTCCCGTAGGGACTTAACAATTACAACTACAATGTCTAATCTCTGGGCAGCCAAAGTTCGCAAATCTAAATCCCGGTAAAACTTTGTAAATTTTCCGCTTTCCAAACAAACAAACAAACAAACAAACAAACAAATAACTCCAATCTTCACAGACTTTACGGCAAAACTTTCACCCATTTCAGCTAAAACCTGAAACTTAACATTCTCATTAAACTTCATAAAACAATTCTGTAAAATATTGATTATATTTGATAATCGCATTATCTACTGACAATCAACAGGATATAAAACTAATTACTAATTCAAATCACAAGACAATGAAATTTACAAGAAAAGCAAATGCCAATTGGAAAGGAACTGGTATGGAAGGAAAAGGGACGATCAGCACACAGAGCACTACTTTAAACAACGCACAATTATCATTTAAAACAAGATTTGCTGACGGTGTTGGAACAAATCCTGAAGAACTTATCGCCGCAGCTCATTCCGGCTGTTTTACGATGCAATTAAGTTTTTTACTAAACGAAGGTGGTTATACAGCAGATGATTTAAGCACAGAGGCCACAGTAACGTTTGAAGATGGCTCCATCACTTTGATTCATTTGGATTTAAAAGGAAAAGTGCCAGTTATTTCTAAAGAGGAATTTGAAAAAACAGCAGCAAAAGCAAAAGAGATTTGCCCAATTTCCAAACTTTTAAACACTACTATCACATTGTCCGTTACACTAATCGCTTAAGAAAATTCCAAATTTTAAAACCCAAATTCCAATAATCCCAGGTATCATTGGAATTTGGATTTTGAAAATACTAAGCTTTTATACATACCAATAAAAAATTCCAAATCCCTACAATGTTAAACATCATTGGAATTTGGAATTTCAAATTATTGAGTATTAACTCCCGTTAATTACATTGTCGCTTTCAACGCTTTTGCTTCAGCGGTCATTTCTAACGCTTTGTAAACCCCTAATAAAGTTTTAGAAACATCCTCATTTTTAGGATCTAACTCATTCGCTTTTTTAAGGTAAGGAATAACTCCTTTGAAAACACTTTCTCTTTGTGCTTTCAACACATCGTAACGTTTCATATCCTTAGCAGTAGTCCCCAATTTATTCATTTCATCAATGATTGGTTTTTCAGCTTCTAATTTTAATGCTGCAAGGTTTAGGTAAGCATTAGCATAGTTTGGATTGATTTCGATCGCTTTTAGGTAATATTTCTCAGCATCAACATTGTTTTTTGCATTCGCACTGATAACACCTAAGTTAAAAACTAAATCAGCATTGTTTGGATCTTTTTGCAAAGCCTCACCTACTAGTTTTTTGTATGTTTCGTAATCTTTAGATTCCAAATACAAATTAGCTTCAGTCAAGATCAAAGAAGAATCTTCCGGATTTGCCTTTCTTGCATCTGCAATAGCTTTCTTAGCATCTTCACTACGTCCTTTTTGAACCAGGATTAAAGCAAGATTTTTGTAGATTTCACCTCTTTTAGAAGGAATAGCTTCTGTTTTAGGTTTTTCGTGAGTTCCTAATTTTACTGCTAAATCTCTGTCTTTAGCATTGTTAAAACCATCTTCACTACCCGAAATTTTATTTACAGCCGTGAAACTAGTTCCTTTTCCTGAATAGTTTAATTTTTTTAACTCTTCGTACATCGGTAAAGCAAGATCAAAATCCTGAGCATTTACTGCCGTAGAAGCCGCATAGTACAAATTGATTGTGTCTTTTTTATCTAACAAATAAGCATCATACAATTTTTTTGCTCCATCAGCATGTTTGGTTGCCTGAGAATCAGCAATTGCAGCATTAATCAACTTTCCTTTTATTTCAATAATAGAAGTCGCAGCCTGAGTAGAATATTTAACTTTTCCAGATGCTTTTTCAACATCAATTAGTTTTTTATAAGTCTCAGCAGCAAGAGAAAGATTTTTCCCCTCCTCTACTTTTTTATTAGCCAAATCTAAATAAGCATTACCTTTTACAAAATAGTATTGTGCTTGTTCAACATCTTTGGCATTTACTACCATATTTTCAGCATCTTTTAATATCGTAAGTGCTCCTTGAGCATCTCCGCTTTTTAATGCTTTTTCAGCACTCTTAATCTGATCCTTCTGAGCAAAAGTAGCTACTGAAATCAATAATGCTGACGCAAGTATTACATATTTACTTTTCATAATATTCAATTTGTGTATTTAATTATAAGTGGTTTATTTTCTACTATTCTTCCGATTCTTCTTCTTCAGAATCATCTTCATCCTCTAATTCTACTTCTGAATCATCATCGTCATCATCATCTTCGACAACACCGTCATCTTCAAGAACCTCTAAATCCGGTTTCACTCTCTCAATTGCCGATTCAATAACATTACCATCTTCGTCTACAACAACTTCAGCAACATCATCTTTCATTACTTTTGTTACCGCAGCAATAGAATCTTTACCTTTTAGGTTAATCAATCGAACTCCCTGAGTAGCACGCCCCATTACACGTAAATCCTCAATAGCCATTCTAATGGTTAATCCAGACTTGTTGATAATCATTAAATCATCAGCATCTGTTACCGCATTGATCGAGATTAGTTTTCCTGTTTTCTCTGTAATGTTAAGGGTTTTAACTCCTTTTCCGCCACGATTTGTAATTCTGTAAACATCCTCACCATCATCATCTACTAATTTCGTACGTTTTCCGTATCCGTTTTCAGTTACAACCAAAATTTGAGAATCGTTAACATTTTCTTTATCAATAGTTACCATTCCAATTACTTCATCGGTATCGTCTTTTAAAGTAATTCCACGTACTCCTGAAGCAGTTCTTCCCATAGGACGCGTTTTGGTTTCCTCAAAACGAACCAATTTACCTGATTTAACAGCCAGGATAATTTGACTCTCTCCGTTAGTTAATTTAGCTTCAAGTAATTCATCACCTTCTTTAATAGTAATAGCAGCAACACCATTTACCCTTGGTTTAGAATACTTCTCTAAAGATGTTTTCTTAACCTGACCTTGTTTGGTAACCATTACAAGATTATGACTGTTGATATACTCTTTATCTTTTAAATCCTGTGTACAAATGAAAGCTTTTACTTTATCATCACTTTCAATGTTTACCAGGTTTTGGATTGCTCTACCTTTTGCCGTTTTGCTTCCTTCCGGAATTTCATAAACACGCATCCAGAAACATTTTCCTTTTTGTGTAAAGAACATCATATATTGGTGGTTGGTAGCTACGAACATATGCTCAAGGAAATCCTGATCTCTTGTTCCTGCACTTTTTTGTCCAACCCCTCCTCTATTTTGAGTTTTATACTCTGTCAGATTGGTACGTTTGATATAACCAGCATGTGAAATTGTAATTACAACATTTTCATCGGCAATTAAATCTTCGATACTAACATCTCCACCTGAATATTCGATAGTAGAACGACGCTCATCTCCGTACTTTTCACGGATTTCCTCAAGTTCTTCCTTAATTAAATTCGTTCTTAAATCTACATCTGCCAATAAGGCTTTCAAATGTTCGATTAACTTCATTAATTCATCAAACTCAGCTCTTAACTTATCTTGTTCCAGACCTGTTAACTGACGCAAACGCATTTCAACAATTGCACGTGCCTGAATGTCTGACAAATTAAATCTCTCGATTAATTTCTCACGGGCTTCTTCGGTATTTTTAGAACCTCTGATAATCGCAATTACTTCATCAATATTATCTGAAGCAATGATTAAACCTTCTAAAATATGAGCTCTTTCTTCTGCTTTACGTAATTCAAAACGAGTTCTTCTTACTACTACATCATGACGGTGCTCAATAAAATAGTGAATCATATCTTTCAGATTCAGCATTTGTGGGCGACCTTTTACCAGTGCAATATTATTTACACTAAAAGAAGATTGTAATGAAGTATATTTATATAAGGTATTCAATACTACGTTTGGTGTAGCATCACGTTTCAAAATATAAACGATACGCATACCATTTCTATCCGATTCGTCACGAATATTCGCGATACCCTCAATTTTTTTATCGTTAACCAAATCAGCCGTACGTTTGATCATTTCAGCTTTATTAACCTGATATGGAATCTCGGTAACAATAATACATTCTCTTCCATCCACTTCTTCAAAACCAACTTTAGCACGCATTACAATACGTCCTCTACCGGTTTTAAAAGCTTCACGAACTCCTTCATAACCGTATATTACACCACCGGTTGGAAAATCCGGAGCTTTAATATGCGTCATTAATTCGTCAACTTCAATATCATTATTATCAAGGTAGGCTAATGTACCGTTGATTACTTCAGTTAAATTGTGTGGCGGCATATTTGTTGCCATACCAACAGCAATACCTGTAGCTCCGTTTACTAATAAAGTAGGAACTCTTGTTGGCATTACTTTTGGCTCATATAAAGTATCGTCAAAATTCAACTGAAAGTCAACAGTTTCTTTTTCGATATCTGCCATGATATCTTCAGAAATCTTACGCATTCTAGCCTCGGTATAACGCATTGCTGCCGGGCTATCGCCATCAACAGAACCAAAGTTACCCTGACCATCCACTAATAAATATCGCATACTCCATTCCTGAGCCATACGTACCATCGCATCATATACAGAGGTATCTCCGTGCGGGTGATACTTACCCAGAACCTCTCCTACGATTCTTGCAGATTTTTTGTGGGCAGATCTTGATGTTACTCCTAAGTCATACATTCCGTAAAGAACTCTTCGATGCACTGGTTTCAAGCCATCTCTAACATCTGGAAGTGCTCTCGATACGATTACTGACATCGAATAATCAATGTAAGCTGATTTCATTTCATCTTCTATGTTAATAGGAATTAACTTTTCTCCTTCAGACATAAGTTGTTATATTAAATAATTATATTAGTTTCAAAGCGTGCCAAGATACGTTTTTTTGAAATTTTTTCAGCTATTTACCTACACTTATTTCAATGATTTATTAACAACTTTATTTTAGGTTTTAGTTAATAAATTAAGCGTATTTTAACGCTTTTATTGTTATTTTTTTTGTCACTTAGCTGTCAGGAGATGCTGATGGGTACGGTTTTTGTTTTTCAAACAGTAATTCACTAAATTTACAATACCAATTATATATTATGGATGATAATTTTTCACCAAGAGTAAAAGATGTTATTACCTACAGTAAAGAGGAAGCCTTGCGTTTGGGCCACGACTTTATTGGTACTGAACATCTAATGCTAGGCATTTTAAGAGATGGAAACGGAAAAGCTATTCATATACTTAATAACCTTGCAGTCGATTTAGATCATTTACGCAGGAAGGTAGAAATACTGAGTCCAGCCAATCAAAGCGTTGAAGTAAATGCCGAAAAGAAAAATCTTCATCTCACGCGTCAGGCGGAAAGAGCCCTGAAGACCACTTTTCTGGAAGCAAAAGTATTTCAAAGCTCGTCAATTAGCACGGCACATCTGCTTTTATGTATCTTACGCAACGAAAACGATCCAACAACCAAGCTATTGAATAAACTAAAAATAGATTATGACATAGCTAAAGAACAATATTTAAATATGACTCCAAACGAAGAAGAATTCTTAGAAAACTTGCCAAGAAACGAATCGTATAATGACGATTCAGGACAAGATGACAGTCTTAAAGAAAGTAGTTTTAACAATCCCGCCAATAAGTCAAACAAAAAATCCAAGACTCCTGTTTTGGACAATTTTGGGAGAGATTTAACAGAAATGGCAGAGGAAGGAAAACTGGATCCGGTTGTAGGACGCGAGAAAGAAATCGAACGCGTTTCTCAAATTCTAAGCCGTAGAAAAAAGAACAACCCACTTCTTATCGGAGAGCCGGGAGTTGGTAAATCTGCTATTGCAGAAGGACTAGCTTTGCGCATCATTCAGAAAAAAGTATCCCGTATTCTTTTTCACAAACGTGTAGTTACACTTGACTTGGCCAGTTTAGTAGCCGGAACAAAATACCGCGGTCAGTTTGAAGAAAGAATGAAAGCTGTGATGAACGAACTGGAGAAAAATGATGACATCATTCTTTTCATCGACGAAATTCACACTATCGTAGGTGCAGGTGGAGCAACAGGCTCGCTTGATGCTTCAAACATGTTCAAACCTGCTTTGGCAAGAGGTGAAATCCAATGTATTGGAGCTACAACTCTTGACGAATACAGACAATATATTGAGAAAGATGGCGCCCTTGAAAGACGTTTTCAAAAAGTAATTGTCGAACCAACTTCTGTTGAAGAAACAATTGCTATCCTAAACAATGTAAAAGACAAATACGAAGATCACCACAATGTTACTTATACACAAGAAGCTATTGAAGCCTGCGTTAAATTAACAAACAGATATATGTCTGAGCGTTTCTTACCAGACAAAGCCATTGATGCTCTTGACGAAGCAGGATCACGCGTACACATTACCAACATTGATGTTCCTAAACAAATTTTAGATTTGGAACGTCAGTTAGAAGAAGTTCGCGAAATGAAAAACATGGTGGTTAAGAAACAAAAATATGAAGAGGCTGCCAAACTTCGCGACGACGAAAAACGTATCGAAAAAGACCTGGCTGTCGCTCAGGAACAATGGGAAGAAGACTCTAAAAACAACCGAATTGAAGTTACAGAAGACAATGTAGCCGATGTCGTTTCAATGATGACCGGAATTCCTGTTAACCGTATTGCACAAACAGAAAGCAATAAATTAGCCCAATTGCCTGAATTAATTCAAAACAAAGTAATCGGACAAAATGAAGCTGTTCTAAAAATTGCACGTTCTATTCAACGTAACAGAGCCGGACTTAAAGATCCAAACAAACCAATTGGTTCGTTTATTTTCCTAGGTCAGACAGGAGTTGGTAAAACACAATTAGCAAAAGTTTTAGCAAAAGAATTATTTGATTCGGAAGATGCGTTAATCCGTATCGACATGAGTGAATACATGGAGAAATTTGCTATCTCACGTTTAGTTGGAGCACCTCCGGGATATGTAGGATACGAAGAAGGTGGTCAGTTGACTGAAAAAGTTCGTAGAAAACCGTATTGCGTTGTTCTTTTAGACGAGATCGAAAAAGCACATCCGGATGTGTTTAATATGATGCTTCAGGTTCTAGATGATGGATATTTGACAGATAGCTTAGGTCGCAAAATCGACTTTAAAAACACGATTATTATCATGACCTCTAACGTTGGAGCACGTCAGTTAAAAGACTTTGGACAAGGTGTAGGATTCGGAACTGCTGCAAAAGTAGCTCAGGCCGATGAGAACTCAAAAAGCATTATCGAAAATGCCTTGAAAAAAACCTTTGCTCCTGAGTTCTTAAACAGAATTGATGATGTAATCGTATTCAATGCCTTAGAAAAAGCCGATATTGACTTGATTATCGAAATTGAACTTAAGAAATTGTACAGCCGAGTTTCAGAATTAGGATATACCTTAAGCCTTACCGATAAAGCAAAAGCATTTATTGCAGAAAAAGGTTTCGACAGACAATTTGGCGCAAGACCTCTAAAAAGAGCGATTCAGAAATATGTTGAAGATTTATTAGCAGAAGAAATCATCACTTCAAAAATACATTCAGGTGATGAAATCTTAATGGATCTGAAAGATGATTCTCAGGAACTTTCCGTAGAGATTCATAAAGCCGAAGAGCCAACTAATCAATAAATTAGTTTAATTTTATAACAAAAATAAAATACCCGTTACGTTTTCATAACATAACGGGTATTTTTTTTGGATAATTTGCTATCTTTAATAAAAGCAAATAGCTATTTTTGGCTATTAAATTCTATAATAAAAAACAACGTATGCTTCAAAACAAAGTCATTTTAGGTAGCGAAGAATGGTGCTCATTTCCAGAACTAGGAATCCCGACAATCAAGGCTCGTGTGGATTCCGGTGCCAAAACTTCGGCAATGCACGCTATAAACATAGCTCCTTTTATAAAAAATGATGCCAATTGGGTAAAATTCGATATTAATCCAATTCAGAATAATATCAAAACTATTATTCATTGTGAAGCTCCGTTGGTTGACAAAAGAATTGTAAAAAGCTCAAGCGGTTTTAGAGAACATCGCTACGTTATTCAAACACATTTAAAAATTGGCGATATAAAGTGGCCAATCGAAATGACCTTAACCAACAGGGATTCTATGGGATTCCGAATGCTTCTAGGCCGTGAAGCCATGAGCGGACGTGTACTAGTTGATCCCGAAGAAAAATATCTTTTGGGACAACCAAGTCCTGAAGCCTTAAAAGAATTATACCAAAACTCCGAAAAAGCAAGCTCCGGATTAAGAATTGGGCTTTTGGCCAGCAATCCTGAGTTGTACAGCAATAAAAGAATCATGGAAGCAGGTGAAATGCGCGGACATGAAATGCATTTTTTGAACATCAAAGAATGTTATATGAAACTGGATGCCAAAACACCTGAAATTCATTATCGTGGCGGAAAAATACTGAACCAGTTTGATGCTATTATCCCAAGAATCCGACCAAGTATTACTTTTTACGGTTGCGCTTTAACACGTCAGTTTGAAGCATTGAAGGTTTTCGTTCTGAACTCAGCGACCGCAATCACACAATCCCGCGATAAACTCTATTCTTTACAACTTCTATTAAACAGTGGAATCGATATCCCAACTACCGGATTTGCCAATTCTCCACTAGACACTGACAATCTAATTAAAATGGTTGGAGGATCTCCTTTAATCGTGAAATTACTGGAAGGTACCCAGGGAAAAGGTGTTGTTTTAGCAGAAACAAAAAAAGCTGCAGAAAGTGTAATCAACGCTTTTAAAAGCCTAAATGCAAATATACTTGTTCAGGAATTTATCAAAGAAGCCAACGGAAAAGACATTCGCTGTTTTGTTATCGATGGTAAAGTGGTAGCTGCAATACAACGTGAGGCTATGCCAGGGGAATTCAGAGCCAACATTCACTTAGGCGGAACTGCATCTGTCATAAAAGTAACTGCCGAGGAGAAAAAAATCGCTATAAAAGCCGCAAAAGCCATGGACTTAAAAGTAGCAGGTGTTGACATTATTCGTTCTTCAAAAGGTCCATTATTACTTGAAGTAAACTCTTCTCCGGGGCTTGAAGGAATCGAAGGCGCTACCAACAAAGATGTTGCGGGCGAAATGATTAAAGCAATCGAAAAGAACTTTAAGCTTATATAAAACAACGCAAACATCAAAGTAAAAAATCTAAATGAAGAAAATTTTGATCTTTCTAACACTACTTGTAGTGAGCTGCAATAAAAACGACTGCACCACTAGTGAAAAAATTAGAAAAATTGAAACTGACAGGATAATAGAAACTTTTTTCGAGCAAAACCATTTTGAAAATAATAAAGATGCTTACGCAGTTTGTATAAGTTTTAAAAAACTTAAAATTAATACTGAGAGTTTATATGCGAAACCAACCCAAAAAACACAAATTATAAAGCTTCCTCCACATTTATCAAAAATTCTCCAAAACACGGAAGTTTATATTGAAAGACTTTTGAATGCAAATTTAAATGGAGAGAAGATATTCAAATTTAAAGATTCAACAAACTTTGTAGAACAAAACAATTGCTTTTTTAAATATACCGTTCCTAAAAATATAGCAGGAAAGATAAAAACAATACCGGTATCAAAAATAGAAAACACTACAGATTATATGATATTCTCAATTCCTATTTTTTCTGAAGACAACAAAAAAGCCTATATGGAAATTGATTATTACTCAAAAGAATTACCACATGGACAATCAGTGTACTTAGAAAAAAAAGATACTATTTGGAAAGTCATCTACACTAAAAATATCTGGGTCAAATGTCAAGGTTAAAATAGCAATATCTATTAATCACCAAAACTTTGACAAAGTTTTATTTTAATTCAAATAATAAAGAAATGATGCTATCCCCCTATTTAGATATTATTTTAAGAAGTCTCTCCGTCTATTTTTTCATGACTATTGCTTTGAGAATCTTCGGTAAAAAAGAACTTTCGCAATTGAACACTGCCGATATTATTCTGATTTTATTGATCAGCAACTCCGTTCAAAATGCCATGGTTGGCCCGGACACTAGTCTTTGGGGAGGTCTGGTTGCGGCTTTGGCTTTGTTTATCATCAATTACATCATCAAAAAACTGACTCACAAATACAAAGGTCTCAGCAATTTACTACTGGACAAACCTGAAATCCTGATTCATGATGGCGAACTTGATTTCAAAGCTTTAAGCAAGCTTGATATTTCACACGAAGAATTAAAAGAAGCGGCACGCGAACATGGTCTGGAGCATTTAACAGATATCAAACTCGCCATGCTGGAAATCGATGGTACTATAAGCATTATTTCAAAAGAGAAACAAAATCTCAAGCAAACACACTACAAACGAAAACACAATCGTAAGAATCTGCAAAAATAAACAATAATTATAAGTATTTAAAAATCAACGACTTAAATATCTATATTAAAAAACTTAGCTATATACTTTGTTATACTATGTATTTTGTTATACATTAGCCACATGAACGAAACATTTGTAACAAACTGGAAGTCTCAGGTAAAGAAAGGCACTTTAACTTTCATTATCCTTAATGTACTCAAAAACCAAGAGTACTATGGTTATGAACTTATCGAACAAATAAGAAAACATACGGAAATAGAAATAGCGGAGGGAACACTTTACCCATTAATGAACCGATTAAAAACAGAAGAGCTGGTAGACTCAAAATGGGTTGAACAGGAAACCGGAATTCCAAGGAAATACTATTCCTTAACCGAAGCCGGTGTCGCAACTTTGAGCCAAATGAATATTTACTGGGAAAATCTCGAAAAATCAATTAAAAAAATCATTCAATGAGAATAGAAGATATCAAATTCGAGCAGAAAGCTTCGCAACGAATTTACAACAACTACATGAAGCGTATCAAAAAAGCAACGGCTTCATTGTCAAAAATAGATCAGGACGACATTTATATGGAATTTAACAGCCATATTTTTGAAGCCATTCAACATAGAAACGGAACAAACGAAATTGATTCTCTTTTAGACAGCATCGAAAAACTAGGCCCTCCTGAAGAGGTTCTAAAACCTCTAATTGCCGATAAAAAACTGGAACAGGCTACCAAAACTTTCAATCCTGTTCATGTTTTCAAAGCTTTGGCATTAAACATTACCAATGGTATTTCGTACATCTTTTTTTCTATTTTATACCTTTTCCTATTTGGTTTTGTATTCCTGATTTTTGCAAAAATCCTGCATCCTTCCCAGGTTGGTCTTCATATCAATAAAGACTCTATTTCTGTTTTCACATTAGGAATAATGAATCCCGAGGACCAAATTAAATACCACACTTACGAGGCTCTCGGTAATTGGTTTATTCCTGTCATGCTAGTATCAACCGTATTATCCTATTTACTCATAACCCTATTATTAAAACTAAAAAAATCAATCAATCAAAAATCATCCTTATGAAAAAAATCACCAGCATCTGTTTCATTGCCCTCATCACTACGGGCGCTTTTTCCCAAACTTTCAATTCAAATAAACTCGACAGCCTGTTTGAGATTTTAGAAAAAAACAGCAAATACATGGGAAGCATTGCCATATCTGAAAACGGGAAAACAATTTACACCAAATCTATTGGTTTTGATGACATTGCAAACGCAAAAAAATCAAGTATACAGACCAAATACAGAATTGGCTCGATCTCTAAAACATTTACAGCCTCTTTAATTTTTAAGGCTATAGAAGAAAATAAAATCAATTTAAATCAAACCATTGACAAGTATTTTCCAACGGTAAAAAATGCCAAAACAATTACAATCAGTAATTTACTAAATCACCGAAGTGGTATGCACGACTTTACAGACGATGATGATTACTTAAAATGGAATACTCAATTCCAATCCAGAGCCAAAATGATCGAACGTATTTCTGCCGGTGTCGTCGTTTTTGAACCTGATACAAAAGGTCAGTACAGCAATTCAAATTACATACTATTGTCGTTTATACTCGAAGACATTTATAAGAAGTCTTATGGTGAAATTTTAAGTCTAAAAATCACAAAACCTCTAAAGCTAAAAAACACTTATTTGGGCAGCAAAATCAACCTGAACAACAACGAATGTTATTCTTATACACTTGAAGGAAAATGGAATAAAGAAAGTGAAACCGACGCATCGATTCCGCTTGGAGCCGGAGCAGTAGTTTCTAATCCTACTGATTTAAATCTTTTCTATGAAAATCTCTTTGCAGGAAAAGTAGTTTCTACAGAACATTTAAACCAAATGAAAACCATTAAAGACAAATTCGGAATGGGTCTTTTTGAATTTCCATATTACGACAGAAAAAGTTACGGACATACTGGAGGAATTGACGGTTTCAGATCTGTTGCAGGCTATTTCCCAAATGAAAAATTAGCTTTAGCCCTAACTTCAAACGGAATGGGTTATGACAACAACAATATCATGTTATGCGCACTAAATTCTTATTTCAACAGACCCTTTACAATGCCGGTCTTTAGCAACGTTGCTATCACCTCTGCAACACTGGATTCCTACTCGGGAACTTATGACAGCTTACAAATCCCGTTAAAAATAAGCATTTCCAACAAAGACAATACTTTAATCGCTCAAGCCACAGGCCAGCCTTCTTTTCCTCTAGAAGCAACAACTGTAAATATCTTTAAATTTGATACCGCAGGAATCGTTCTAGAATTTAATTCTGAGAAGAAAGAAATGACTCTAAAACAAGGTGGGAAAGATTATTTGTTTACAAAAGAATAACTCTTACTGAAATAAAAAAAAGCTAGTTTCTTTATTGAAACTAGCTTTTTTTTATTTCCAAAATTGATACCATTCCTTGCCCTGGTTATCGATTTCAAAATCTATAGTAACCGTTTTAATAGTTTTATTAGTCAAACCATAAGCTTTTAATCTATGATTGAGATTTGCCAAAATATAATCTTTTTCTTTTGGGAATTTTTCAGCAATCATTTTATAGTGTTTTAAAAGCCTTCTATCCTCTACTCCATCCAATGCCTGCAAAGTCGCATGAATAACCCGGTTTGAATCATCATGAAGCCCTTCTATAAAAACACTGATATATTTCTTTTTATCACTCATTTGTCCAAGTCCGTAATAAGCACTAACTCTTATTTTTTCACTTTTACTAGACGTAAACGGAATGATAATATCTCCATAATCCAACTTCGTTTCTTTTAACAAATAAGTACAAAATCTAAAGGTTTCATCATCTTTAATCGTATCAGCATTTGCTTTTATAACCTCTAACCAGTCTACACTTTTGCCTTTTGCATACCAAAATACAAACTGAAACACAGTCAGCAGACTCTGTTTAGAAAAATCGAATAAATAAGGCTTTGCCCTTTCATAATCAAACTTCGTGAGTACCTGAAGCATTGTTTTCTGAACCTCTCCAGAATTTACTCTATATTGCTCCTCTACAACACTAAGAATTTCAAAATCTAATGCCTCTTTTTTCAAGATCCCATTAAGACATTCCATTTTGGTTTCATGATCCTCCGTAGAAAAATACACCTCTAAAATATAGCCTGACAATCCGCCTAATGTATATCGGAACAAATCAGGGTCATTTACCATTGTGTTTTCAGGAATAATTCCATCAAGCCAACGCTCGTACCAATCTAAAAAATTAGATTCAAAAGTAAAAAAGGGTTTCTGCCTGTCGATATCAATATTAACCACTCGTCCTTTAAATTCCCCATTTAAAACAAGTCCGTAATAATAAGAACAACCCTGACTCGCAATTGGCAATATTCCGGCAAACATTTTACCGAGTTCCACATCGAAATCTTCATGAGAAATATCGTCATTCTCGTCAATATTTTTCGTCAATTCCTTCCAGAATTCATCACTCATTTTTGGATAAATTCTACAATCCTGTTTTAAACAATTTTCAGCGTTACTATAAATAAATTCCTCTAGATTTTCACCAAAAGGGAAAATCCCATAACTCGGACCAGCAGCAGCATCCTGATCGGATTTTCCGCCATTACCAATATGCAATAAAAAGGCTTTATAACCCTCCGGAAGCTCCAAATTATACTCAGTTTCAAAACTGATTATCTGATCTTCACTAACTGTTTTTCCAATCTTATATTTATGACTTGACGCTCCAAAAACCTTTAAAACTTTGTCTGCATTTTTCGCGATGATCAGCTTCTTTCTTATTCTTTCTATCTGATTCAATAGGTCTGTTTTCAATCTGTATTTCTTTCTTTATTTTTAAGTAAATATAAATACATTATAATTCAAAACGATCATGCATAACAAACAAAAAAGCCGATTTCAAATTGAAATCGGCTTTAAAATATTTCGACAAAATGTGATTTACCTCTCACATTTTACAATAATCATTTTACTAAATAAATACACTCAATACAAAGTAAACCAAACCAGCCAATATAGCCGAAATAGGAATAGTTAGTATCCAGGCCCAGATTAAGCTTACGGTAACTCCCCAACGAACAGCAGAAACACGCTTTGTCAATCCAACTCCAATAATAGAACCTGTAATTGTATGTGTTGTACTTACCGGAATTTTTAAGTGTTCTGTAAAATAAAGCGTCAAAGCTCCTGCAGTTTCAGCTGCAACTCCTTCAAAAGAACTTACTTTTGTGATTTTAGAACCCATTGTTTTCACAATTTTCCAACCACCACTCAAAGTTCCCGCTGCAATTGCAGAATAACAAGCCAAAGGAATCCATCCTGGCATTACTCCTTTTACACCTAAATCATCGTTTGGCAAAACAACATCTAACCAGGAATCCATATGTACACCCGGATTAGTATTAATATAAACTGCTACTGCAGCTGCGATAATACCCATTACTTTTTGAGAATCATTTCCTCCGTGACCTAAACTAAAAGCCGCAGAAGATAATAATTGCATTTTTTTCAAAGCAGCATCTGCCTGATGAAGATTCAAACTACTAAATATCAAACAAAACAAACTTACCGTTAAGATGATAAAAGCAACTAAAAACCATTTAATATTATGCGGATCAAAAGCTACACTCCAAAAATGAGATTCAAAACGTGGTTTTCCATGCTCAACAATCTCTGAATAAGGAACCATTAAACTGCTCACCATCCAGATTGTCGCAATCATTAAAGCCACTGTAAATATCTTTGGCCCAATACTTTTACGAGAGGCATTCAACAACCAAATCGAAATTAAGTAGGACGCCAAAGCCCCTAATAAAGGTGCTAAAACAATAAAAGCAATAATAATAAGAACTCCCGAAGGCATTCCACCATCTTTACCTGCCTTATACCAGCTTACGATTTCGTACCAGTAATGATTTGTTCCATCTTCACCAACATATCCTGAGAATCCGTGTACTGCAATCGCATGAGCAATCGCCGCTCCGGCAAAACCACCGATCAAAGTATGTGAAGAACTCGAAGGAATTCCCAACCACCAGGTCAATAAGTTCCAGCAAATAGCCGCAATAACACCGGCAAGAATTACAACCAGGTTAATCTCCATGGTATGCGCTGTTTTAGCAACAGTATCCGCAACACCAAATCCAAAAACCCAATAGGCCAGAAAGTTAAAAAATGCTGCCCAAAGAACGGCCTGAAAAGGCGTCAGAACCTTTGTCGCAACAACAGTCGCTATAGCATTTGCCGCATCATGAAAACCATTGATGTAATCAAAAATTAAAGCTAATACTATAATAATTATAAGTAGCGTCATAAAATTATAACTTCAGAATGAAATAAATTGAATTAAGAATGTTTTACAGAAATAGATTCCAGTATGTTCGCAACACTCTTACATTTGTCTGTTGCTGATTCTAAAACAGATAACACTTCTTTATATTTAATTATATTTTTAGCGTCTGTTTCGTTTTCAAAAATTTCAAAAACTGCTTTGTTATAAACATTATCCGACTTGTTTTCCAGCTTATTAATTCTAGCACAAGCTTCTTTAATAATGTTCATGTTTTTTAAGTTACTCAACTCTTTTACAGCACTGTCTATGTTCTGACAAGCCTCAAGGTTGATTTCGGTCATTTTTCTGATCGACTTTGTAATCTTATCTACCTGGTACAATTTCATTCTGCTTGCTGCACCATGAAGGTAATCGGCAACGTTATCAATTGAAGTAATCAATGTATGAATATCCTCTCTGTCAAATGGAGTAATAAAATTTCTACTCAATTCAAGATTGGTTTGACGCGTAATGTCTTCTCCTTTTTGCTCTAACTCATCAATTTTTTGAAAAAGAACTTCTCTTTCTTTCAATGGAAGGTTTACAGCTTCGTGTAAATTAGAAGCTAACTCAATTAGATTGCTTGAAGCTTCTTCAAAAAGTGGAAAGAATTTCTTGTCTTTCGGCACTAAAAATTGGAAAATACTGTTTATTGACATTTTTATATTTTTGATAGTGCAAAATTACTTCAATATTATTTTGTCATGTTAAGCCATTGTTAACAAATCGTTTTCAATTTGAAAACTGTCAAGGAATTCAACTGTTTTTTCAATATCGTAATGCAGGATTCTGTCTTCTTTAACCAAAGGCACCACTTCTCTGTAGCTATTCAAGAACATTTCGACGAAATCACTTGATTTTAAAGGCGCTCTGTAAGCAATCGCCTGTGAAGCATTCATCAATTCGATCGCCAAAATACGTTCCAGATTGTCCATAACACGTAATGCTTTTGTAGCTCCGTTGGCTCCCATACTCACGTGATCTTCCTGTCCGTTGCTTGAAACGATACTATCAATACTTGACGGAGTTGCTAATTGCTTATTTTGACTTGCGATACTTGCAGCAGTGTATTGCGGAATCATAAATCCTGAATTCAATCCCGGATTATCAACCAAAAATGCCGGAAGATTACGTAATCCAGAAATCAACTGATAGGTTCTTCTTTCAGAAATACTTCCTAACTCAGCCAAAGCGATTGCCATGAAATCCAACGCTAACGCCAAAGGCTGTCCGTGGAAATTTCCTCCTGAAATGATCATATCGGATTCGATAAATATATTTGGGTTATCTGTAACCGAATTAATTTCGGTTTTAAATACTTTTCTAACATAATCAATGGCATCTTTTGAAGCACCATGAACTTGTGGCATACAACGGAAAGAATACGGATCCTGTACATGTTTTTTCTCCTGAGCAATGATCTCACTTCCGTCTAAAAATTCAGTAATGCGTTGCGCTGTTACAATTTGTCCTTTGTGAGGGCGAATAAAATGAATCAATTCGTTAAAAGGCTCAATTCTTCCATCAAAACCTTCTAATGAAATGGTTCCGATTAAATCTGCTAAATACGAATATTTATATGCTTTTAATAAGATGTGCGCTCCATAAGCACTCATAAACTGAGTTCCATTTAGCAAAGCCAAACCTTCTTTTGATTGTAAAATGATAGGTTCCCAGCCAAAATGTTTTAAAACTTCAGCAGAAGCCGTTTTCTTTCCTTCAAATAAAACCTCTCCTTCACCTAATAAAGGTAAAGATAAATGCGCCAAAGGTGCCAAATCTCCCGAAGCTCCCAACGAACCCTGAGTATAGATTACAGGAAGAATATCATTATTATAAAAATCTACCAAACGCTCTACCGTTTGCAATTGAATTCCGGAATGTCCGTAGCTCAAAGACTGAATCTTAAGCAACAGCATCAGCTTCACAATTTCGGCAGGAACTTCTTCTCCGGTTCCGCAAGCATGCGATTTTACAAGATTTTCCTGAAGCTGAGATAAGTTTTCATTTGAAATTTTCACATTACAAAGTGATCCAAAACCAGTATTGATTCCGTAAATAGGTTCTGAATGTGAAGCCATCTTTTTATCCAGGTAATCACGGCATTTCTGAACGTTTACTTTTGCTTCTTCTGATAATTCAAGCGTTTTCTGGTTGACAATAATTTCCTGTAAAGCTTCTAAACTTAAGGTCTCCGTGCTTATATAATGGATTTCTCTCATGTTGTTTTAAATTTAAGACTTCAAAATTCAGCAAATCAATATTAAAAAGCAACATTTATTCCTAATAATTAAAATTTGATTCTCACAAATTCCCCGATTTTGTTCTTTTCACAATAGTAATCATACAAAATCAGGATTATTTTTTTCGTAACAAAAAGTATCTTTCAGATTTTAACAAGAAAATCCAAAAAGCAATCAATTCCTAGTAGTTTTATAGACTAATGACGTTTTTCAGCATTATTCTGAATTAAAAATCAATCTATTAACACCATCCATCCCAAATATAAACCCGTATAATTATACGAATCCAATAATTTAACAGACTCAATTCTGACAAAAACTCAATATTAATTTAGTAAGATTTGAATTTTTAAAATATTCATAAAAAAGCCCGAAAGATTTTTAACTTTTATAAAAAACTGTACTTTTGAAAAACCTAAATGAAAAGTAACAGCGCAAAATATCATTCTACAATAACAACTCAAACCGGAGTTGCAATTGCTGCTACAACCATTTCTACAACTACTACTACCCCTTAGGGGTATACATTTTACATATCATCCAGGTTACCTATTACTTTTTCTACAAAGAAGAGAGTTATTGGATACATAAAAATATTTGCATAAAAGAAAAAAAACATCAAAAATGAAAGTATTAAAATTTGGCGGAACTTCGGTTGCCAATGCACAAAATATAAAACTAGTTCTCGAAATTATAAATCAAAAATCTAAGCAGGATCAATTAGTTGTTGTTGTATCAGCTTTAAGCAAAGTCACTGATTTATTGCAATTGGCAGCTGCAAAAGCGGCCGCTAATGATGAAAGCTTTAGAGAAATTGTCGCTGAAATCGAGAAAAAACACCTTTACACTTTAAAAGAACTTATTCCGGTTAGCGAACAAAGCAGTTTGTTAAGCCATGTAAAAAGAATCATCAATCACTTAGAAACTTTATTGGATGGCTGTTTTTTACTGGGCGAATTATCTCCCCGAACTTCAGATACTATTTTAAGTTTTGGAGAATTGCTTTCGTCTTACATCATTGCGCAGGCGTATCAGCAAATTGATAAAAATGCGTTTTACAAGGACAGCCGTGAATTGATTAAGACCAATAATAATTTTGGAAAAGCAGTTGTAAATTTCGAAGTTTCCAACCAGCTGATCAGAGAATATTTTGCCGAAAATCAGTCAAAAATCAATATTCTTCCGGGATTTATTGCTTTAACTCTTGACGGAATCGCTACTACTTTGGGCCGTGGAGGCTCTGATTATACTGCAGCCATTATTGCCGGAGCGCTTGAAGCAGAGCAATTGGAAATCTGGACGGACGTTAACGGAATGTTTACCGCCAATCCTAAAATTGTCAAACAAGCCCATCCTATTGCAACAATTTCTTATCAGGAAGCAATGGAGTTATCGCATTTTGGAGCCAAAGTGCTGTATCCACCAACCATACAGCCAGTTTTAAGAAAAAACATTCCAATTTTAATCAAAAATACGTTTGAACCGGAAGCCGAAGGAACACTAATTTCTGATCAGGTTTCCTCAAAAGATACAGTTGTAAAAGGAATCAGTCATATCGATAATATTTCATTAGTAACCCTTGAAGGCCCAGGAATGATTGGAGTTTCGGGTTCGTCAAAACGCTTGTTTGAAGTATTGTCTCAAGAAAAAATCAACGTGATCTTTATTACTCAGGCTTCTTCTGAGCATTCGATCTGTATCGGAATTCTAAATTCGGATGCCGAAAATGCAGAGACTGCCATCAACAGAGCTTTTGAAGTCGAAATTTCGCAAAACAAAATCGATCCTTGTATCGTCGAAAAAGACCTGTGCATTATCGCTTTGGTGGGCGAAAATATGAAGAACCATCAGGGTTTAAGTGGTAGAATGTTTAGCACATTAGGAAAAAACAACGTCAACATCCGTGCCATTGCACAAGGAGCTTCTGAACGTAATATTTCGACTGTAATCAATGAAAGAGACATTAAGAAAGCATTGAATACTTTACACGAAAACTTCTTTGAAGAAAACACCAAACAGCTCAATTTGTTTGTAATGGGCGTTGGAAATGTGGGTGAAAAATTCATCGAGCAAATTCACAATCAAAAGAAATTTCTAAAAGACAACCTTAAAATCAATGTTCGTGTGATCGCTTTGTCTAATTCCCGAAAAATGCTTTTTGACGAGGACGGAATTTCGTTAAAAGATTGGCAATCGGCTTTGGACAAAGGCGAAAATGCTAATAAAGAAGCTTTCATCGCTCGTGCGAAAGAATTAAACTTGCGTAACAGCATTTTTGTTGATATCACTGCAAATGCAAGCGTGTCTGAAACCTACGAAAATTTCTTAAAACAGAGTATTGCGGTGGTGACCTGCAACAAAATTGCCTGCTCGTCTGCCTATGACAATTATAAAAAATTAAAGAATTTATCCCGTCAATACAATGCTCCATTTTTATTTGAAACCAATGTTGGAGCGGGATTGCCAATTATCGATACGGTAAAAAACTTAATTGCTTCAGGTGATAAAGTGCATAAAATTCAGGCGGTTTTATCCGGAAGTCTGAACTTCATTTTCAATAATTTCGACAAAGACAATTCTTTTCATGATGTGGTAAAAGAAGCCGGAGTACAAGGTTTTACTGAACCGGATCCGAAAATTGACTTAAGCGGAATCGACGTAGCCCGTAAGATCCTTATCCTGATCCGCGAAAGTGGTAACGAAATGGATATTGACGCGATCGCCAACGAATCATTCCTGCCAGCCGAATGTCTTGCCACAACTAACAACGAAGATTTCTTTGCTTCTTTAACGCAACATGCTCCTCATTTTGCAAAAATCTATGATGAAGCAGTAAGCAAAGATTCCAGATTGAAATATGTAGCACAATTCGAAAACGGAAAAGCAAGTGTTGGTCTGCAATTCATCCCGAAAGAGCATCCTTTTTACAATCTGGAAGGAAAAGACAATATTGTACTTTTCTACACCGATCGTTACGTAGATCAGCCGTTATTGATCAAAGGCGCCGGAGCCGGAGCAGCCGTAACCGCATCAGGGATTTTTGCTGACGTTATCCGAATAGGGAATATATAAAGGCGCTAAGATGCTAAGGTACTAAGGTTCTGAGTTTTTTTTACCAGATACATCTTAGAACCTTAGCAACTCAGAACCTCAGAACCTTTAAAAAAATGTGGTAAAAATTTGCAAAGCAAAAAACCTTAGAGCCTTAGCAACTCAGAACCTTATAAAACAATGGAAATAAAATTATTCTGTCCCGCTACAATTGCAAATCTCTCATGCGGATTTGACGTACTTGGACTTTGCTTAGACAATGCGGGCGACGAAATGATTGTTCGAAAAGTAGCTCAAAAAGGAGTTCGAATTACCAAAATCGAGGGAGCCGATTTGCCTTTAGAAACGGAGAAAAACGTTTCGGGAGTTGCGGCTTTGGCCATGTTGGAGACACTTGACGTAGATTGCGGATTCGAAATCGAAATTTATAAACATATCAAAGCCGGAAGTGGAATCGGAAGCAGTGCTGCCAGTTCTGCCGGAGCGGTTTTTGGAATCAATGAATTGCTTGGGAGACCTTATTCCCGCAAGGATTTGGTCCAATTTGCCATGCAGGGCGAAAAACTGGCCAGCGGAAACGCTCATGCCGACAATGTCGCTCCTGCCCTTTTGGGCGGTTTTACGCTCGTAAGAAGTTACGCTCCCTTAGACATTATCCGAATTGACAGCCCCGAAGAATTGTTCGCTACGGTGGTGCATCCTCAAATCGAATTGAAAACTTCGGATGCGCGCTCGGTACTAAAACAAAACGTTTCGCTGAAAAGTGCCATTATGCAATGGGGAAATGTAGGCGGACTTATTGCCGGATTATACACCAAAGATTATGATTTGATAGGAAGATCTCTTCATGACGAAATCGTTGAACCTTTACGAAGTGTTTTGATTCCCGGATTTGATCTTATCAAACAAACAGCGCTTGAAAACGGTGCACTTGGTTCAGGAATTTCTGGTTCCGGTCCTTCTATCTTCGCTTTAAGCCGTGGAGAAGAAACCGCAAACCAAATCGCCAAGGCCATGAGCGATGTTTACGAAAAAATGAATTTACCGTATGAAATTCACGTTTCAAAAATAAACCCGGATGGTGTAAGAATTATATAACACAAATTTCACGAATTTACACAAATTAGTTTGTGCAATAATTTAAACGCAAAGAATTAGTGACAATCAGTGAAATTCGTGTTCAAATAACATACTAATGAAATACTACAGTTTAAACCATAACGCCCCAAAGGTTTCGTTTAAGGAAGCCGTAATACAAGGACTCGCGAGTGATAAAGGATTATATTTCCCGGAAAACATCACTCCTTTAGACCCTTCGTTTTTTGATACAATCGAAAATTTAAGCCACGAGCATATTGCTTTTGAAGCAATAAAACAATTCGTTGGCGATGAAATACCGGCAGACAAATTAAAAGAAATCATTGCTGATACTTTGGTTTTTGATTTCCCGGTAGTGAAAGTCGAAGACGGAATCTACTCCTTAGAATTATTCCACGGACCAACAATGGCTTTTAAAGACGTTGGAGCGCGATTTATGTCACGCTGTCTGGGATATTTCAACAAAGACAAAAAAGACGCTAAAAACACTGTTCTTGTGGCTACTTCCGGAGATACCGGCGGAGCGGTTGCCAGTGGATTTCTTGGCGTTGAAGGTGTCGATGTGGTGATTTTATATCCGTCTGGAAAGGTAAGCGACATTCAGGAAAAACAACTAACGACTTTAGGACAAAATATTAAAGCCCTAGAAGTTGACGGTGTTTTTGACGATTGCCAGGATATGGTAAAAAAAGCGTTTTTAGATAACACTTTAGCACACAAAAACCTGACTTCGGCGAATTCTATAAATATTGCCCGCTGGTTGCCACAGATGTTCTATTTTTTCTTTGCTTATAAAGCATTGAAAAACCAAAACAAACCATTGGTTTTCTCTTGCCCAAGTGGAAACTTCGGAAATATCTGTGCCGGAATCATGGCGAAAAGATTAGGTTTGCCAATTGAACATTTTGTAGCCTCCACCAACGTAAACGATACGGTACCAAGATTCTTAGAAAACGGAAAATACGACCCGAAGCCTTCTAAAGCAACGATCTCCAACGCCATGGATGTTGGAAACCCAAGCAATTTTATTAGAATTCAGGAATTGTACGACAATGACTTAAAAGCGTTCGAAAAAGACTTCTCTTCTTATAGCTATAACGATGAAGAAACCCTTGTTGCTCTAAAAAATATTTATAACACAAACGGTTATATCGCAGAACCACACGGTGCTGTGGGTTATTTAGGTTTGAAAAAAGAACTGGCAAAACACCCTAACGCCATTGGTATTTTCTTAGAAACTGCGCATCCTATTAAATTCTTAGATGTGGTTGAACCTGCTTTAGGAATTACGCTTCCTATTCCTGCTCAAATTGAGAGCGTTATTAATGAGGAGAAAGTTAGTGTAAAAATTGGGAGTTATGAGGAGTTGAAGGATTTCTTGGGGTAATATTAAAAGAATTTTTCTCCATTGTAAAAAAGACTGTAAAATATTTTACAGTCTTTTTTATTAAGTTTTCAATTCAAAAATCATAATTAAAAAAGTATTTTATTTAATCCTAATTATTTTATTTTTATAAAAAAAATATAAAATGGAAAAACCATACCATATATCTTCTCTTGAATCTATTTTAAATATTACCATAAGTGAATTCAGTACGAAAGAAAACATAATTAATTATGAAAATAGAAATACATACATTATAAACATTAAAAGGGAAGTAATTGGATTAAACTTAATTGGAAATCAAATTAATGATATCTCATTTTTAAAAAACTTTACATCACTAACAGAGCTTAATTTAGCATATAATACAATCTCTGATATCTCTGCTATAAAAAAATTAGAGTTATTAGAAAAATTAGATTTGAATAATAATAATATTTCTGATCTATCTCCATTAAAAACTTTAGTCAATCTTAAAAGTTTAATAATATGGAAAAATAAAATTTCAGACATTACAATTCTTAAAAATCTAAAAAAAATATCTTTTTTAGATGTCTCATACAACCTGATAACTGACATCTCTATTTTAAGCGACCTCAAGGAACTATCTACATTAATTTTATGGCAAAATAATTTAAATGATATAACTGCTTTAAGGAATTTAATAAAATTAGAAACTTTAAATTTAGGAGAAAATTACTTAACTGATATATCATCTCTTATCAACTTAAAAAATCTGGTAGACATAAATTTAGAAAATAATCAAATTTCTGACATTACAACACTCTTAAAAATAGATAGTTTAGAAAATGTCATGTTAACTGGAAACAAGAAAATTGAAATCGATTTTCCTTCAGAAGTTTTGAATGCAGATTGGAAAGCAGTTAAATTTTATTCTGAAAACTCAAAAAAATCAGTTCCTTTTAAAAATGTAAAAGTTTTATTATTAGGAAATCCTAATATAGGAAAGTCGAATTTATTAGAATATCTTGAAACAAACAAAGCTCCCATTTTAAATGAGTTAACCCATGGTGTAGTTTATAAAAAAATTACTTTAAACGATATCAACTTTCATATTTGGGATTTCGGAGGACAAGAGTATTTTCATGCAACACACAAATTATTTTTTAGTCCAAATGCACTAAATATTGTTTTATGGGGTAAAAATCAAGAGAGAATATTTGAAGAATTAAAGAACCAAAATTTTGATTTAAATTATTGGTTACGTACGATTGAACAATTAACTAAAATTGATAAACCACAAGAAGTTTTAGTTATCGAAAACAAAATAGACCTAAACAATCCTAAATACAGTGCAACTCCTCAAAATCAAATCAAATATGCTGAAAATTATAAATCGTTAAATATTTCATTTTTAGATTTCTGTTTAATTGAATTAAAAAAAACAGAAAACTTTAAAGACAGTTTTATCGAACTATCAAGAAAAATTATTTCAAATTCTAATTACCCTGAATTTTTTGAAGTATTTTGGAGAAGAATTGAAAAATTAGGTAAAGATTTTGTTACGATTGAAGAAATAAATAATAGACCCCATATTGAAAATACTATATCAGCAGTAAAAATTTTTCACAATATGGGAATGCTTTTATACTTTCCTGATATTATAGCCAATAAAGTTTTTGTAAGACCTCAAGTTTTACTTAAATTATTATACGAAAAGGTACTTGGACAAGACAAAAAAGATCGTCTAACTAAAATTGAAATTCAAAATGCAATAAATGGAAACTCATTGCAACTAAGTGTTGAAGAGATAATTAACTTACTAAAATACTTCGATTTATGTTTTGAGATTGATGAAGAAAAAAATACATATTTCATTCCTCAATATTTAAAAGAGCAAAATCCCTATGTAACAATTTTCAAAAAAAATACTTTCGAATTTTGTAATATAAAAGTTAGAGCAGATCATTACTTAATGAGTTTAGTAATGCTAAAAGTTTTTACAAAATATGGCAATAATGTAAAGAGTGAAGATAATAAGGAATACTTATTTTGGAATAATGGAATAATCATAGAAAAAGGAGGTCAAATACTTATGATAAAATTTGATCGAGAGAATCAAACCATTGAATTATATCAATCCAAAAATAATTCTAATTCCAATTTACAAAGAGAGATTGTTGATTTTATATTAAACATCCCTCATGTTGGTGTAATAACAATTAAATCAAATTATTCTGAAACTTTTACTTGGAATAATAATTGGAAATCAACTTATTTTAAAGTATCAGTAAGTATTGATGGCGAATATTTTGTTCCATGGGAAAAATTAGAAAACGATCAAGAATTAACCCAAATTAAAGTTTATAAAGAAAACACCCTAAATGGAAATATTGAGGAAAAAATTGAGAAAACAATCAGATTCAAGAAATTTTTAATTGATAACCAACAAGAAAACATCAAAATAAATATGTCAGAAAATGAAATTCAAAAGCCGATAATAAATAATACAAATAACTATCACGGCAACGTAACTAACTATGGTACAATATCAAACAATACTGAACAAGCAATAGTTAACAATAATAATGGAACAACAACAACTTCTAGCAGTAAATCAGGTTTATCTGAAGCAGAAATAAAAGCTGTAAAAAAATGGAAGAATAAATCATTGTACCTACTTGCTTTTTCAATAATAATTACAGTTTTAGGATTTATAATTTATAAGGATGAACCAGTTTTTATAATGACAAAAAAAGATTGGACAAGCTTTAAAAGCAGTACATTAAACAACGTTATTCTTTTTTTCGCACCACTGGCTTGGAGCGGATGGATTTTAAAAATTGTATTTGACAGATATAGTGACTCTTCAAAAGAAAATTCATTTATAGATTTACATAGAAAGAAAAACTAACAATTGGAAATAACGAGCATCCCGCTATTAAACACTAAAAAACAAAAAAAGAGACCTCATAGACTGTACCCAAAAGTTTAGACAAATTAATAATTAAGTTTTATAATAATGAGCTCGATATTGTATCGGGCTCATTCCTTTTAGATTCAGTTTAATCCCTGATCGCGCAGATTTATCTCCGCAACGATAGCGCGGATTTGCAATCCGTGCCCGCAAAGTAATTCCTTCAGAACCTATAAATAAAAAAATTAAAATTTTCCACTATACTTTTTATTTTTGTAGGAAAAAAAATACATATCAACAAAATACAAAGCAACAACAACTGATGAAGCATATTTCATAACTATAACTTTTGTAGGATGGATAGATATATTTACAAGACTAAATCAAAAAAATATTTTGATAAATGCTCTAAAATATTGTCAGGAAAATAAAGGTTTAGAAATCTATGCCTATTGTATTATGAGCAGTCATATACATTTGCTTTGTAAAGGAACGAATGGTTTTGTTTTATCTGATATTATTAGAGATTTTAAAAAATTTACATCCAAAAAAATAATACAAACTATAATAAATGAACCCGAAAGCAGAAGAGAATGGATGCTGGAATATTTTCAAAAGGAATGTGAGCATTTAAAAAAAGTTCAGACTTATAAAGTCTGGCAAAATGGCTACCATGCAGAACATGTTTACAGTAATAAATTTATTAAGCAAAAAATAGATTACATCCACAATAATCCTGTAAAAGATAAAACTGTCAGTTCTGCTGAAGATTATTATTTTAGTTCGGCAAGGAATTATTCAGGTTTAGAAAATGATTTAGATGTTGTTTCGTTATACTTATTTTGAAATGTACTAACTGTTGCGTTTACTCAACTTTGTGGGCACAGATTACAAATCTGCGCTAACGGTTTCTTAATTTATAAACCTCAAATCGTAAAAAAAGTAAAAAGCTCAAAAAGTTTGAATTAAACTTTTTGAGCTTTTTACTTTTTAAAATTATTATATTTAATTACTTGTAGGTCAATTTCAATTTCGCATCAGAGAAAGTTTTAGTAGTAGTGGTACCGTCCTTTAAATTAAAAAATACACTTCCTGACATTAAAATTTCATTCAATCTTCCAAATTTATCAAGATTTCTTTTTAAACTAATATTTTTATAATAACTATAATCATTATAATAGCTCAAAACTCCACTGTAATCATACTCTATACTTGTTATATTGTTTGTACTCTTTTTTCCCAACATATCATTAAGAAAAATTCCAATTCTTCCCCTTTCGGCTAAGAAAAAAGGGGTTTCAAGCATCATATCTCCAAAATTAATATGTGAATTTGTGTCATATTTGTAATTCCAAATAAATACATTCTTAGTAAAGGAATCAGTTTTTTTAACCTGGGTAATATTCCCTCCAGTGACTTGAAAATCAAATTTATCTTGTAATTTAAATGTTTTCCCATTATCATCACTCAAATAATTATCAATTTTAGAAAGATAACTATCCGAATAAGTAAAAGCAGTAGAATCAATCTGTGAGCCAAATACTTCACTTGTGCTTTCACGTATAAAAAACCTTTTATCTACAATGTTTGTAACATTACCATTTTTTAATTTTAGCCTCCGTTTTGAATATGCTTTAACTCCGGTCATTAAGTCATCTATTAAATTAATTTCTATCATATCAGAACTTACATAAGTTACATCATAAATATCGCCCCCTATATTGAACTTATTAATTCTTTTCATATTATCATATTCATACTTTTTTGTATCGAAACTGTTTGATAAGACATTAGCACCTGCATAAGGATATTCAATTGAGCTCAAGTTTTCAGTAGCAGGATCTGTAATAATTTTTTGTAGGTTTTCAGAATCAGAGGAACAGGAAGCAATGCTAAAAAAGATAAATGCTAAAAAGGGTAATAGTAATTTTTTAAATTTCATATTTAGTTTATTAAAATTATTAAAATAGGAGCCTTACTCCTATTATGTGCCAAATGTAAATATTTTACTCTTAAATATAAAAAAGAAACACTGTTCAATTTGTATTAATCGGAAGAGTAAAACTACCATGTTTCCAAGCTTAGTGTCAGTTTCAAGGAAGAATTCCCCCGCGCGCGTCCCACTCGTGAACACAAAGAGAAGCAAATTTCAAGTGGAATTGGATACGATCGGGACGCTCGCACTAGCGAGGAAGATGTTTTTGGAGTAATATTCTCTTTTTTAAAGAAACTTTGGAATTTTTTATTTTAAGATAAAGGTTTATGTCTTTGACTATAAATTCTTAGTTTATACAGCTCAGAATTTCCAAAAAAGAAAAAGCTCATAAAGTTTAAACTAAACTTTATGAGCTTTTTCTTTTTTGCAATCATTTCATTTAATTACTTGTAAATCAAATTCACTTTTGCATCAGAAAAAGTTTTAGTAGTAGTCGTAGTAGTAGGACCGTTCTTTGAATGCCTATAGGTAGTTCCTGACATTAAAATCTCATTTAATTCTCCGGATTTATCAAAATTTCTTTTTATGCTAATGTTTTTAAAATAGGTATAACTTACCATATAAACGATATCTTCATTGTTCTCAAATTCTATATCTATGATATTATTTTTACTCTTTTTACCTAACTTGTCATCAAAAAAAGTTGCAAATGCTCCACTAACACAGAAAATAGGAGTTTCAAAGTTAATATCTCCAAAATTAATATAAGCACTGTTATCGTATTTATATTTCATAGTATTAACATTCCCTATAGAAATATTAGTTCTTTTAAGCTGAGTAATATTTCCATCTGTAACTTGAAAGTCAAATTGACCTCCTAAAGTATAGCTTTTTCCATTATCTTTACTTGAATAGTATTGAATTTTAGAAAGATAGCGATCCGAATAAGCAAAAGTAACAGAATCTATCTTTACACCAAATACTTCATTTGTACTTTCGTCTAAAGAAGAGCTTCTCTCAATCATAGTTGTAACATCTCCATTTTTTAATTTCAGTGTTTTTTCTGAATAGTTTTTATATCCAGCGATAGGATCTTCTATCAAATTAATTTTTATGATATCAGAACTCACATAAGTAACACTATAAATCCATCCATCTACGCTAATTTTGCTAATTCTATTCAAATTATCATATTCATGTTTTACTTCATTCAAAATGTATGGTAAAGGATGGACCCCATCATAGGAATATTTAGCTGTGCTTATTTTTTTAGTCACAGGAACTATAACTTCAGGATCTTTAATAGTTGGCTGTGGGTTTTCAGAATCAGAAGAACAGGAAACAATGCTAAAAAAGACAAGCGGTAAAAAGGGTAATAGTAATTTTTTAAATTTCATATTTAGTTTGTAAAAATTGTTGGTAGGGCTTTCCCAAATGAGGCGCCAAAAGTAAGTATTTTGTTCTTAAAAATAAATCAAAAACAATTATTCTATTTAGTAATAATCCTTAGAGGAAGATTTTCTTTTCTACCATGTTTGCTGACTTCATCCCCGCTCGCACTAGCGATTGGAACTACAGCAATGAATACGAAATCAAGAAACTTTAACCTTCAGATTGTCTACATATTACCATTATCTGCAAAAGAGTAATAACCTTCCGGGGTAATCATTAAATGATCTACTACTTCTATATCCAGAATAGAACCTGCATCTTTTATTTTTTTTGTAATGAGTTTATCGGCAGTAGAAGGAAGTATTTTTCCCGATGGATGATTGTGCAGCATAATAATTGAGGTTGCTTTTGCTTTGAGTGCCGCCGTAAACAACAATCTAAGATCGACTGTAGTTGCGGTTATACCTCCTGTAGACATTTCGTAAATTCCAAGTACCCGATTTGCCTTGTTGAGCAAAAGAATTTTAAACTGCTCTAAAAACTCTATTTTATCTGGATTCCAGGATTTCAAAGCCAACTTATAAGCAGTTCCGGAAGAATTGATATGAGGTCGTTCTGAGGCTTTTACTTTGGTTTTGTAAATCAGTTCAATTTCTGATGCAATTCTCCAATCTTCCTTTCCTTTCTTCACTTTCATACTAATAAAGATTTACGTTTAATTTCAAACTTTGAGATAAAATCCAAAGCAGGTAATTCAAGCTTTTTAAATAAACTAGAAAAAAACCGTAATCAAATATAGCAAAAAAAACTATTGTGGTGTTATAACACCACATTTTTATCATTTGTAATATCCAAATTGCTAAAAAATGTTTGGTTATGATAAATGCAGATATAAAAGATAACTTTCTACTACTTTTTGGTAAAAACTTAGAGACTTATAGAAAGAAAAAGAAGTTAAGCTATAGAGAACTTTCACAAAATTGCGATCTTGATCACAGCTATATTAGTAAAATTGAAAAGGGAGAGGTAAATGTGACTTTAGAAACCTTACTTGAACTAATGAAAGGATTGAATGTTAGTGCAAAAGATCTATTTGACTTTGATTTCGATATTAATAAACTTAATCTTTAAGGCTAACATGAGTATCTCATTCATGAAAACAAAAAAATCAAATCCAACCAGAACTTTCCTAAACAAAACAACTAGAAATTATGTTTGACTAGAAATTTCATTCCCGAATTAACCTTTTACATGAACATTAAAATAATTATTGCTTTCTGTCTGCTTGTTTTGGCAATTTTAAATTACAAAAGAATCTTGTCTTTTATAGATTTTATCAAAGAAAAAAGAGCAATCGAATTTAAGAAAAGAACTAATCTGAATCTTAATACACTAACAAGAATATCTGCTTATCCAGTTATGTTTCTTTATGGTTTAGAATACTTTTTCCTAAACCGTCCTGTTTTTTACTTTGACGAAAACTATTTCTACAAGGTGACACGAAAAGATCCTGTCGTACAACACAAACTATCCGCTGTTATTGAAGTTAAAAGAACAATTGTCACGGTTAACAAGAGAAGAGTCTGGAAAGTAATCATAAACGAGTTGGGACAACAAACAGAATACAGAATGAGAAGTAATTTTGGAGATTTTGACCTTTTTCTAGAAAAAATAAAAGAAAATCCCAATGCGATTGTTGATGATAAATACATTTGGGGAATTTTTGAATAATAATTTCTTTGTATCTAGCGAACACCAAGAAATTAAATCACAAAAATTTCGGCTAAAGCCATTTCCTATTCTATTTTTTATTTCCTCCAGCTAAAGCTGGAGGCTATTCAAAAAAAAATCTAAAAAATTAACTTCAATATAAATCAATTCAATTGCCCTCAGCTTTAGCTGGGGGTTTTGTATTCAAATAAAAATTGGGCTTTAGCCAAATGACATTGAGCGGGAGGTCATTCCAAAAAATCACGGGCATCCCTACCCTATGTAGACCTTCCTGAAATTACTTACTCTCTCTTAAAGATTAAAAATCCTCACTTATAATTATTTTTATATCTTTAAAAATTCTAAATACAGCCACCTGTTTAGAGCATTAATTTCTATTAACACCCTATTTTTATGAAAAAAACATTACTTGTATTCCTTTTAGCCGGATCCTTAATTTCATCTGCTCAGGAATCAAAACCAAAAGCTCCCCAAGCCCCTGCAAAAGAAGAAAATTCGCCTTCTAATCTTACTTTCAATCCGGATGCTAGTGTTATCACCAATCACTCTGTTACCATAAAAGGGCAAAAAGTTCCTTATAAAGCCACAACGGGTACGATGCCGGTTTGGGACGAAGACGGAAAAGCCATTGCGGGATTGTTCTACACCTATTATGAGCGTTCTGATGTAAAAGATCAGGCTTCGCGTCCATTAGTTATTTCCTTTAACGGTGGTCCGGGTTCTGCTTCGGTTTGGATGCAGATTGCCTATACAGGGCCAAGTTTGTTGAATATCGATGATGAAGGCTATCCTTTGCAACCTTACGGAATAAAGGAAAATCCGTATTCGATTTTAGATGTTGCCGATATCGTTTTTGTAAACCCTGTCAATACCGCTTATTCAAGACCTACCAGCAAAGACATCCCTACTACAAAATTCTTTGGCGTAAATGCCGACATTAAATACCTGGCCGATTGGATCAATGGTTTTGTAACCCGTACCAATCGCTGGGCTTCTCCTAAATATCTAATTGGTGAAAGTTACGGTACTACCCGCGTTTCGGGATTGGCGCTTCAATTGCAAAACAGTCAATGGATGTATCTAAACGGAGTGATTTTGGTTTCTCCAACTGAATTAGGAATAACACGTGGCGTAGTTTCTGATGCTGCTCTTAAATTGCCTTATTTTGCAGCTACTGCCTGGTACCATAAAATGCTTCCGCCTGATCTGCAAAACAAAGATTTAACGGATATGTTACCCGAAGTTGAAGATTTTACCGTAAACGAACTTCTTCCTGCATTGACCAAAGGAGGATCTCTAGACGAACAAAAAAGAAAAGAAATTGGCGCTAAAATAGCACGTTATTCCGGTATTCCGGAGAAAGTGATCCAGCAAAACAATTTGGACCTTCCTTATGACTATTTTTGGAAAGAACTGCTAAGAGATAAGGGCTATACGGTAGGAAGACTTGATTCGAGATACAAAGGAATAGACCGCAAAGACTCAGGCGAAAGTCCCGATTTTAATGCAGAACTTACTTCATGGCTGCATTCGTTTACGCCTGCCATCAATATGTATGTGCGCAACAATTTGAATTACAAAACTGACTTTAAATACAATATGTTTGGCTATGTACATCCTTGGGACAGATCTAATGATAAAACTGGCGAAAACCTGAGACAAGCTATGGCACAAAATCCATATTTGCATGTAATGGTACAATCCGGATATTATGATGGCGCCTGTGACTACTTTAATTCTAAATACGATTTATGGCAAATGGATCCAAGTGGAAAACTAACCGATAGAATGTCTTGGAAAGGTTACAGAAGCGGTCATATGATGTATTTAAGAAAAGCCGATCTGGAAGCTGCCAACGAAGACATCAGAACATTCATAAAGCAATCCTTACCTAAAGCCGGACAACCTGCAAAATACTAAATCAAACCTCTTGAGGTGAATTGACAAAAATTGATTTAACACATAGAAACATAGATTTTTAAGCATAATCAAAGAGAACGAAAAAGAGAAACAAATTTCTTTCATATAGAAATATGTGAATTAAAATAAAATGAAACATCTTTTTCACGAATACTGAACCTATGTTTCTATGTGTTAAAATCAATTATAACCAACATATTAAAGCTAAATTACAACTACAATAATTCATGATTACAAAAGCTTCCTTACAGGACATTCCGGCGTTAAGCGCTTTAATCAATTCAGCCTACAGAGGTGAAACCTCAAAAAAAGGCTGGACAACCGAAGCCAATTTATTAGAAGGAAAAAGAACCAACGAAGAAGAATTGACAGAAACATTTCTAAATCCTAAGAATACAATTCTGAAATATACTGAGAACGATACAATTATCGGTTCGGTTTTATTGGTCGAAAAAGGGAGCCAACTGTATTTAGGAATGTTAACCGTTTCACCGGAATTGCAAAACAGCGGTATCGGAAAAAAGATGCTGGCCGAAGCCGAAAATCATGCAAAAACTTTGGGATTGTCAAGTATTATTATGACAGTAATTTCGGTTCGGGAAGAACTTATTGCATGGTACAAACGTCACGGCTACGTTGATACAGGTGAAAGAGAAGCTTTTCCGGTAAGTGAGATTCATGTTACTATTTCTGAAAAACCTCTGGAGTTTATTTACTTAGAGAAGGTTATTTAGTTTTATTTGTTTCAAGTTTCAAGTTTCAAGTTTCAGGTTTCAGGTTTTACCGCAAAGTTCGCAAAGAATTACGCAAAGATTCGCAAAGGTTTCTTTTTAATCTTGCAAAGTCGCTAAGACGCAAAGTTTTAGTTTTTACTTTCTTTGCGATTCTGTGACTTTGCGAAATTATTTTTTAAGATGATAAAACACCTTTGTTACTTTGAACCTTTGAGCCTTTGCATCTCTGAACCTTTGCCCCTCTAAACCTCCAATAATAAAAAAATGCACATACACCTTTTACCCAAAGAAAATTGTAAAGCCGCAGTTTGGAGCGGTGGATTGACGTATGAATATATGATCTATCCAAAAACAGCAAACTACGTTGATAGAGATTTTGTATTCAGAATAAGCAGTGCTACCATAGAGCAAGAACCATCGGTATTTACCCAATTTAAAGGCTATCACCGATATCTGGTTATGCTTGATAACGGCCTGGATATTGAAATAAACCAAGAGAAAAAGCTATACGAGCAATTTGAAATCATGGAATTTAACTCAAATAATGAGGTAACTTCTTACACAAAAGGTATGGATTTTAACTGGATGGTTTCTGAAAAAATTCCCCATCACAAACTGATAGTGACGAATGCTAATCAAAATTGTAATGCTCAAATAGTACTTTTATTTTCTTTACATACAACAGTTGTTCAAATTAATGAGAAATCATACGATCTAAAACCTCATGATTTACTGGTGATTGAAAATCCGGAAAAGACAGATATAGCACTTCGCTTTTCTAATAAATGCCTATTTGGAGTTTTGGATTTTTAATAACATAATAAACCTCATAAATCTGTGAAGTTTTTATCTCACAGTTATCTCAATATTGTCATTTCGACGAAGGAGAAATCTTCGTACGTAACTCCGCAACGAAAACACAATCCTTGTCGAGCTTCTCGCGGAGATTTCTCCTTCGTCGAAATGACAAACTTTACCGTAAGTTTGGTTAACGAGATTTCTCAAATACTAAATATTAGACACACTGCTGTGCGTCTCTACAGAAACCTTTGAACCTTTGTTGCTCTGTACCATTGAACCTTTTTTAAACCTTCTTTTTTATCTTCGATAAAAATTCATGCGAAACTCCAAGATACGATGATAAATTTCGGTTATTAATCTTTTCGGCTTTGTGTGAATATCTCTCGATAAACTCCAGATACCGCTGTTTCGAGGTTTTGTTTAATACATCAATAAGTCTTTGTTGAATGGCAATATTGGCCCTTTCAACCATTAAAATATGAAACTGAATCAACTTAGGTACCTGCTCGAACAAAAGTGCTTTGTTTTTTTTACTAATCACTAAAATTTCACTATCTTCTATTGCTTTGATATTATAAGTCGTAGGCTTTTGATGATAGAAACTTTCGAGATCACAAATCCATTCATTTTCGAAAGAGAAGAAAATGACACTTTCGGTTCCGTTGTCATTTAAAATATAGGTTTTAAAAGTACCATTTAAAATAAAGCCTTCATAAGAACTCTTTGAATCCTGAATCTGCAGAAATTCGTTTTTCTTAAGTTTAATAAACTTTACTTTTTCAACGACAAAATTCCATTCCTCATCTGTTAACGGAATCTTGCGCTCGATACTTAATCGTAGGTCTTTGTACATATGGTATTTACTTTTTATTCTTACTCAGGGGCGTAAGTAGGTGAATGAATGAAAAATAATGCAATCGATTACACAAAAATATACTTTTTTGTAATGTAACGCCTACCGAAAACACATTTAACAGTAAATTATTTTCAAAACATTGAACTTGTTCAACATTTTTCATCCTAATTATAAGCAGATTTGCACTATTAACTATTTAACCAAACTTAATTATTATGAAATTTAAATCAACAATCTCAGTGTTCCTGTTAACATTGATTTTCGGTTTTGCAGCCTGCAATACCGAAGAAATTGCTACACCGCAAACCAGTGAAAATGCCACTATCGAGACCTCTCCAACATCTTCCGGTAATCTAACAGCAAAAATTGGAAACTGCACCCAGGTTCCGGGATGGGCCTCTCAAAACGGAGGAACAACCGGTGGAGGTTCATCAGCAGAAGAAGTAGTAACCAATTATGCACAACTTAAAACCGCAATTGAAAACAGTGCTGTAAAAGTGATCAAAGTTAGTGGTACAATTACGGTTACTACAAGATTATCACTACAAGATCAAAGTGGTAAAACGATTTACGGTGCAAGCGGTGCAAAACTGGTTTCTACCAACCAAACGAAAGACGGTTCGGGTATCATCAATATCAAAAGATGCACGAATCTGATTATCAGAAATCTTATTTTTGAAGGGCCTGGAGCTTATGATACAGATGGCTGGGACAATGCTATTTTAGATGATTGTCAAAATGTATGGGTGGACCATTGTGAATTCAGAGATGGAGTTGACGGAAACTTCGACATCAAAAATAAATCAGATTACATTACGGTTTCTTATACAAAATTCGGTTACCTAAAAGCTCCTAAAGCCGGAGGTCCGGGTGGGTCAGATGATCACAGGTATTCTAATTTAATTGGTTCCAGTGATGGAGCAACTGCCGATCGCGGAAAATTAAGAATTACTTTCGCTCGTTGCTGGTGGGCTCCTGGCTGCAAAGAAAGAATGCCAAGAGTGCGTTTTGGAAAAGTACATCTAGTAAACAACTTCTTTAACAGCACAGTAAGTAATAAATGTATTGCCGCAGGTTTTGAAGCTAATCTAAATGTAGAAAGCAACGTTTTTGAAGGTGTAAAAACTCCTATCGATCTAATGAGCGGTTTTACTGCTGTTACAGCAACGGACAATGTTTTCACCAATACAACCGGAAATCAAGCCGGAAGCGGTACTGCTTTTACTCCACCCTATTCGATCGTAAAACTGAACAAAACTGCTGTTAAAGCTGATATCTCTGCCAATGCAGGAGCAACTTTGGGCGGTAATATCTGCGGATCGTTTTAAAAACCTGAGTTAGTTTTTATTTATAAAACCATATAAGAAATATAAGTTATCTAAGTTTTGAGCTTAAATTGTTTTATAGTTCTTATGTGGTTTTTTATTTAACCGCAAAGAACGCAAGATTTTTTTATCGGTAATTACTTAATACAAACGCAAAGTTCGCAAAGTTTTTAGGTAAAGCTTTGCGAACTTTGCGTAATTCTTTGTGTCCTTTGCGGTTAAAAAAACCTCTGCCACTTTGAGCCTCCTCTAAAGCACCAATTCTTCAAATAATCTCTGAATCGTCTTTTCTAAATCCTGACATAGGCCCGGATGAGGTCTTGACGTTTGTATTGCAGAACTTCTAATGGCTGTGAGCCATCTAAAACGTTCCGGAATCTCAAATTCAGCGATAGGTCCGCCATCTTTAGCGCCATTAACAATTTTTTCTAATGAGGTTAAATTACATTCTAACTGTTCGATGTCAAAGTCGGCAGAAAGGGCTTGTATTCTTTCTTTATTCAGATGAAAAAGAACTTTTATGAATTTCTTTTTTTTGCAAAACAAAATGATTCCGATATTCAGAAACTCTTCGCGCTCTACTCTTGGTACCACGCGGATTACGGCATACTCATATAAGTGATTATCTTGCATTTTGCGCCTGGTTTACAAAGATTTCTGAATGATTTAATCGGGTCTGCAAAAACTGTAAATATACATTTCGCAAGGTTTCCGGTTCTTCGTCGGTATCTTCCCATTGCAGCCATTCCAGTGGAATTGTATTTACAATCTCTTCTAATATTTCGTGCGATAAAAGTGTCTTAAATTCAGCATCTACTTCCTTTAAAAGCGAGGCTTGCGGCAATAAAACATGATCTTTAATTAATGCAAACGGACTTTTGGCATGCTGTTCCCAATTGTTCCAGGAATGATGAAAATACAAACAAGCTCCGTGATCAATCAGCCATAATTCTTTATGCCAAATTAGCATATTTGTATTTTTGAAAGTACGGTCGACATTGGTAATATAAGCATCCAGCCAAACAATTTGCGAAGCCAGCTTAGTATCAACAGTGGTAACAACAGGATCGAATGTAATGGCTCCCGATAAAAAATGGAGTGCCAGATTTAATCCCTGACTTCCTTGCAGTAAATCCTGAATTTCTTCATCAGCTTCCGTTCTTCCAAACGCTTCGTCAAGATTGGCGAAAACTAATTCCGGAAGCTGCAATTTTAAGGCTTTTGCAATTTGTCCACCCACCAATTCGGCAATCAAAGCTTTTACACCGTGACCGGCTCCTCTAAATTTTAGGACGTATTTAAAATCGTCATCGGCTTCTGCCAAAGCAGGTAAAGAACCTCCCTCGCGCAATGGCGTTATATAACGCATGACGTTTACTGTTCTGAGATCGAAGTTGTTTTTCATTTTTTTCTAGATTCAAAGATGCTAAGAAACTGAGCTACTAAGTTTCTAATCTTTGAGATTACAAACTTACGTTTTTTGATTTTAGATTATACAGACCAGATTTTAGATTTTTTTTCGTTCGTGCAGATCAAGCAGCTTTATTCTCAGTTTTGGTATCCTGAGCGAAGTCGAAGGACACTTGCTTAAACTTGCTTAGACTTACTTAGACTTACTTAGGCTTGCTTAGACTGCTTAGATTTTTTTTTCGCAAAGTTCGAGAAGGTTTTGTCTTTAAGATTCTTATGAAGCGTAAAGGTTCGCAAGACTTTGTGTAAAATCTTTGCGAGTCTTTGCGTAAAACTTTGCGAACTTTGCGGTTAAATTAAACCAAGCTCAAAAAAGCTTTTCCCAAATACTTAATAATAGTAGAAGCTGTAAAAGATTCATAACCTGTTTTTGGTAGCGCAATATCAGCGGTTAATCCGTGGAGAAAAACGCCAAGTTTTGCTGCATACTTAGGTTCATAACCCTGGGCCAATAAACCTGTAATGATTCCTGTGAGGGTATCTCCGCTTCCGGCAGTGGCTAAAGCTGCATTACCAGTGGTGTTTTCGTAAATCTCAGTCTTAATAATGATGTAGGTTGGTGCTCCTTTCATGACCATAATTACTTTGTACTTTTCTGAAAAAGCAATCGTCTTTTGAAATCTTTCGGATTCCGAATTCCATTTACCTATTAAACGTTCGAGTTCTTTCGGATGTGGTGTCAGAATGGTATTTTCAGGAACTAATTCCAGCCAGGTTAAATTTTCTGCCAAAATATTCAGAGCATCAGCATCCAATACTAAAGAAGATTTATTAACTCTTAAAAATTCAAACAAAGCCTTTTGGGTGCCCAGCTCCTGCCCAATTCCGGGTCCAATTCCGATGGCCTGAGGCAGTAACGGAAGATGAATACTGGTCAGAAAATTAGTGTTTTCATCGGTAACCACCATAACTTCAGGGATCGATATTTGTAGAATTTGATAACCACATTTGGGTACAAAAGCAGTTACGAGTCCACAACCTGATTTTGAGCAGGATTTTGATGCTAAAACTGCCGCTCCTACTTTACCATAGCTTCCGGCAATTATAACAGCATGTCCCTGAAGTCCCTTATGTGTTAGAGGGTTTACCGGTTTGTAGAATTTCAGTACCTCTTCTTTTGTAATTAAAAATGGATCTTTCATCGAACTGATTTAATGTCTTAAAGTTACGTAAAAAATGAAGAAGCAAACACTTCCTACAGTCTTAAAATTCGGATTATACTGTCTCTATTATGTTTCTGTCCTTCCGCAAAAAACAAAAAACTAAGAAGCTTCTCAAACTTAAGGATATTGCTGCGTATGCATAAATTAGGCAAGAATATTGCGAATTTTAATAATTTAGTATATAAATCTTTGGTATTTTTTAAATAAATTTGCGACACAATTTTATAAAACAACACAATGAAAAATACTGCGCTTACGCATATACATGAGAGTTTGGGAGCGAAAATGCTACCTTTTGCGGGTTATAATATGCCTATTACATATGAAGGAATAAATGCTGAACACGAAACAGTTCGCAACAGTGTGGGCGTTTTTGACGTTTCACATATGGGGGAATTTTTGCTTACAGGTCCAAATGCTTTGACTTTGATTCAAAAAGTAACTTCAAACGATGCTTCGACTTTGACTATCGGAAGAGCACAATATTCTTGTCTGCCAAACAATGATGGCGGAATTGTAGATGATTTGATTGTATATAAAATGAAAGAGGAAGAGTATTTACTTGTTGTAAATGCTTCAAATATCGAAAAAGACTGGAACTGGATATCTTCGCACAATGATTTGGGTGTTGAAATGAAAAACTTGTCTGACGAGTACTCATTATTGGCTATTCAGGGACCAAAAGCAGTTGAGGCTATGCAGTCTTTATCTTCTATAGACCTGGCAGCTATTACGTATTACCATTTTGAAGTGGCTGATTTTGCCGGTTTTAGTGATGTAATCATTTCTGCAACTGGCTACACAGGTTCTGGTGGATTTGAAATTTACTGTAAAAATGCTGATGCCGAAGCAATTTGGAAAAAAGTTTTTGAAGCTGGTGCAGCTTTCGGAATTAAACCTATCGGATTAGCAGCACGCGATACTTTACGTCTTGAAATGGGATTCTGTTTGTACGGAAATGATATTAACGATACTACTTCGCCACTAGAAGCTGGATTAGGATGGATTACTAAATTCACCAAAGATTTTACCAATTCAGAAAACCTGAAAAAACAAAAAGAAGAAGGTGTAACCCGCAAATTAATTGCTTTTGAAATGCAGGAGCGTGCAGTACCAAGACATGATTACGAAATTGTAGATGCTTCGGGTGCTGTAATTGGTGTAGTAACTTCCGGAACTATGTCACCTTCTATGAATAAAGGTATTGGATTAGGATATGTAACCGTACCTAATAGTGCTGTTGACAGTGATATCTTTATCCGAATCAGAAAAAATGATGTAGCTGCAAAAGTGGTTAAATTACCTTTTTATAAGAAATAGATTTTTATCTTTAGAAATTTAGAAAATGCATTACTAAAACAGTAATGCATTTTTTTTTTAGTTCTTTCTGTCACAAATTCACGAATTTGTCTACTTTTTTTATACGTCATCATTCGTGAATTCGTGGCGGAAACTTTGCAGAATAAAAATCATCAGAATGTAAGAATTTTTAGAAAAGTATAACCTTTTATGAAAAAATAAGCGTAATTTTAATCTGAACGAAGATTTCCATTTATGAAAAAAATAGCACTGGTGTTGATGTTAATCACAAACTTTCTGTTTAGCCAAAGCAGCGACCCAACCTGCGAAATAGTCAACAAAATAAATGCAGTTATTCAGGAGCAGCACGTCAGACCTAAACTGGTCGATGATAGTTTATCGATTTTTGTCTTTGATAATCTGATTAATGAATTGGATCCCTCCCGAAATATTTTCTTCAAAACAGAATACGATGAAATGGCAGAGAAATACCGTACAAACTTAGATGATTTCATTCTTAGTAATGATTGTAGTTTTCTGGCTGATGTAACTTCCAAATATAAAGAAGGTCTTTTGAGAACCAAACAAGTTTTGGAAAAAATTCAGGCCACACCTCTTGATTACAACAAAAACGATACAATCCGATTTTATAAAAAATCTTTTCCTTTTTACCTAAAAAAAGAAGGTTTGGAAAAAGCGTGGCTCAAAAAAATTCGGTACCAGATTCTAGATGAGATAGCTGAAACAAGTGACAATTTAGATTCTATCAAAGCTAATTTTCAATCTATCGAACTCAAGTCAAAAAAACTAATTGTGTCGAATGAGATCTGTAGAATTAATACCCTTTTGGAAACGAATACCAAACAGGAAGAGAAATTCTATAATTTTTTCTGTACCTATTTCGATCCGCATACTGCCTATTTTAGTGATGATTCAAAAACGAGCTTTGTGGCATCACTATCCAAAGAGCATTTGTCATTGGGAATGACTGTCAATCTCAATGAAAAAAATGAAATCATTGTAGCCGAAATTGATCCCAATGGTCCTGCTTATCAAACGGGTCAGATTAAAAAAGGTGATCAGATCATTTCAATATCCAATCAAAAGGAAACTTTGCAGGTTTCCTGTGCTTCGCTGGAATCCATTTCGACTTTGATTTTATCAGAATCCAATAAAAGCATCACACTAACCTTAAAACGAAATTCAGGTAAAAGCTTTGATGTGTATATCGAAAAGAAGGTGATGAAAGACGAAGAGAACTCTGTTTTTAGCTTTATTATTGGAAAAGACAGTAAAATTGGCTACATCAAAATTCCTAGTTTTTATGCTGACCTAGAAGGTAATAGCCGTAAAGGCTGTGCCGATGATGTGGCGCGTGAGGTTATAAAACTGGAAAGAGACGATATAAAAGGTCTGGTAATTGACCTTATTGACAACGGTGGGGGATCGATGGAAGAAGCCATAAAACTGGCCGGAATGTTTATCGATTATGGACCACTTTCTATTGTTGTAGATCGCAATCAAGGAAAATCGGTTATCAATGATCCGTATAAAGGACTCATTTACAAAGGACCAATTGTAATTTTAGTAAATAGTAATACTGCATCGGCAAGTGAGTTTTTCTCTTCTATATTACAAGATTACAATCGTGCTTTATTATTAGGAAGTACTACACTTGGAAAAGCTACCATGCAAACGATTCTTTCGCTTGACGAAACTAAAAATACCGACTTTTTAAAGATCACTATTAATAAGTTCTACAGGGTAACAGGTAAAAGTCATCAATATATAGGAGTAAAACCAGATGTAGTTCTTCCTGAATTTTACGAAGGCGTTTATCAAAAAGAAAGCGATTTCCCAACTGCCATTAAAAATGATAGTATCGAACCGTTCTTAAAATTCAGACCTTACGTCAAGAGAGCGTTAATCGACAAACTGGCTAAAAATAGTACAACAAGACTGGCGGATAATTACTTTTTCAATAATATAAAAGAAATCAATCAAAAAATTGATCAGTTGGTAAACACGCCTAAAGCAGAAATTCCGATGACTTTGGAGGCCGTTTTCAAACAGAAAAAAATTGTAAATTCTCTTTGGAAAGAGATCAATACTTTTAACGACGAAAACAATCCCTTAGATGTTTATAATTCAACGGTAAACCAGTTTTTACTCGGTGTTTATCCCAATGACAAAACAATCAACAAGTACCAGATCGATAATCTTAAAACGAATCCGTACCTAAATGAAGCCGTGAATGTTATTAATGAGTTTAATGCTTGGAAGTAGTTCTTGGCTGTAGGCTGTAGGCTATAAGCATTAAGCTGTAGGCATTGAACGTTAGACTTTCGACTTTACAAAAGGGAGTTCGGACAACCTGAAACCGCAAACTTTAAACTTTTTAACCTCTAAGTCCTAACTATCACTAAAAAAGAATTCAATTGATTTTGGAAAAATAAGGAATAACCGTATTTTTGCCTCACAAAACTAAAAATTAGAAATGGGAAGAGCGTTCGAATTTAGAAAAGGAAGAAAAATGAAACGTTGGTCAGCAATGGCTAAAACATTTACCCGAATTGGTAAAGACATTGTTATGGCTGTTAAAGAAGGTGGCCCTAACCCGGAGGCCAATTCTAGATTAAGAGCTGTAATACAAAATGCAAAAGCCGCTAACATGCCTAAGGACAATGTGGAGCGTGCGATAAAAAATGCAAGTAATAAAGATACTGCCAACTATAAAGAAATTCTGTTTGAAGGATATGCTCCTCACGGAATTGCAATTTTAATTGAAACAGCATCTGACAACAATAACAGAACAGTAGCAAACATCAGAAGCTATTTTAATAAGTGTAATGGAACAATGGGAACTCAGGGTTCAGTTGAGTTTATGTTTGACCATACTTGTAATTTCAGAATTGCAAAAGGTGAAATTGATGCCGAAGAATTAGAATTAGAACTAATTGATTTTGGTGCTGAAGAAGTTTTCGAAGACGAAGACGGAATCTTAATTTATGCTCCTTTTGGAAGCTTTGGAGCTTTACAAAAAGAACTGGAAAACAGAGGTCTTGAAATTTTATCTTCAGGTTTTGAGCGTATCCCTCAAATTACAAAAGAACTTACTGAAGCTCAAATTGCAGACGTTGAAAAACTGATCGAAAAAATCGAAGAAGATGATGACGTGATGAACGTTTATCACACGATGAAAGAAGAATAAAAATTTACATTTTTATAATACAAAAAAACTCCGGAGCAATCCGGAGTTTTTTTTTGCTATAATGTGGAAAGCCGTAAAGAATAAACTCAGAGATTGTTTATGTTTGGCAAAAATTTAACAAAACCAACATTTGGCAAAAAACGAGGGTAAAACTATTAATTTTGCAGCTTTTTGATTGAAATTTGTAATCTAATCCTTTATACAAATTTTAAATAGATAAATTTTTTCCTATTAAAAATAATATTTATATTTGACCTCCCCAAAAAAATAAATTCCGACTCTTTACCACAATACTTAATACCAACCAAACCTACTAAGACTTGAAAAAAACTACTCTTAAGTTATTTCCTTTTATCGTATATATTGTTTTATTTTTAATTAGCATCAATTGCTTTTCTAATACTAATACTTACACCGATACCATTACCAATTCAAAGAAGATTTTTATTTCTAAAAAATTTTCCAAAGACGAAGTTGGTCTTCTCAACAATTCGCTTAGTTATTACCAGACTCCAAAAAGTGAGTTCACTAATGAGTTTCTAAAAAAGAATTTCCCGGTCTCACAGGAGATCAATAAAGATCGCGATATGGCAATATCTGTTTTTAAGGAGATCGCTAAAAATGATAATCTTACTGATTTTTTAGAACCTAAAAAATTATCGATGTTGCCTCTTGGTATAAAAAAGACCATTGGAGGCATTCAATACATGCTTGGTATTAGCAGCGCCAAATTCACTCCGGAATACACGGAGCTAACTGCTTTTGTAAAAATCGTAATTCCGCAGCATGATTCTCTTGGGAGACCAAAAGAGCTGTTCTTTGGTGCCAACGGTATCAAACTTTCGCATAAAGGCGGATTAGTTGGCGCGACAAATTTGGTTTTACTAGGTGATGTTCCAATTAACATTAATGGTCAGAATTCGTTACTTATTCTAAAAGGAGGTATGGCGATGTCTACCGGACTTGTAGAAAAAAAGACCTATGTAACGATTGACTGTAACGGTTTTAAAGAACTTGGAATTACCGCAGACGTTGAATTTTCAAGAGCTTATCTTGAACCCGTCGATGATGAATATAAACTTATTCCCGCTCCCACCCGTGTAACGGGTTCATTCAAGACAATAGTATCCAACTGGAATGATATTCTTATTGAAATCTCTTTGCCCAAATTTCAACTGACTTCTTATAAGGGCAAAGGACCTGCTTTTGAACTAAATAATGCCGTAATCGATTTAAGTGACATTAGAAACTCTGATAAAATCGAATGGCCCGATGCTGATTATGTCAAAGACTATCTAATACCGGGCAATCTAAATTTATGGAGGGGTTTTTATGTAAAATCTCTAAAAGTCGTGTTACCGGAGCAGTTCAATAAAAGAGACGAGAATAAAAGGGTTAAATTTGAAGCTGCCAATCTCTTAATTGACAGAATGGGGGTTTCCGGAAGATTCGTAGGCGATAATATCTATAGCCTTAAAGAAGGAAGTGCTTCTGGCTGGCAATTTTCATTAGACCATATCGAAATGGAATTCCGTGCGAACTCATTGACAGCAGCTGCTTTCAATGGTGAAATTGTTTTGCCGCTTTCGTCAGAAGACAATACCCAATGCGATCCAAAGTCGAGAGGAAGATTATCTTACAATGCTATCATAAACCCTGTAGACAATGAATATATCCTTAAAGCTGATGTAACCAACAATATTTGCTTCCAAGCTTTTAAAGCAACCGCTTCTTTAGAAAAAAACTCCTATTTGGAATTAAAGGTAAAAGACGGTAAGTTTTTACCAAAAGCCGTTCTTTATGGAAGTTTAGCTTTAAAAGGCAGTAATAAAAATACCACTGCATCCGAACTTACCGCATCGCCTACTAAATCATCCGGATCAATTAATGCCGAGGGTGAGAAAAAGGAAGCTATTAATTTTAAAGGGATCATTTTCCAGAATTTAACCTTGCAAACTGTCGTGCCTTATCTAACGGCCGATTATTTTGGCTACAAACACATTCAGGAGAAAGATGCCGCGGTTAGTAACTTCCCTGTTACGATTAATGAAATTGCTTTGATCGCTACAGATGTATCAGCAAGCCTGAAAGTCGATGTTGCGATTAATATTATGCAAAATCAATTTAACGGTCAGACGAAATTTTATGTGATCGGAAAATTCGACAGAGAGAAAGGAATTCAAAAATGGAAATACGAGCGTATTAAGTTTGAGGAAATATCAGTTGCAGCAGACTTAGGAGGTGTAAAATTTAAAGGAAGCATTGCCATAATGGACAATGATCCGGTCTATGGTAATGGTTTTAAAGGGAGCGTGTCGGCAGATTTTACAGGAGGTATCAAAGTAGAAGCCAATGCCATTTTTGGATCTACTACTTTTAGATACTGGTATGTGGATGCTATGGTAGACAACTTAAATATTCCTGCCGGAGCTATTACTTTTAAAGGTTTTGGTGGTGGTGCCTATTATCACATGAAAAAAGACGGCTTTAGTTCTTCTTTTGTAGCTTCTAAATCAAATTATGTGCCTGATGCAGATTCTGGATTAGGTGTTAAAGCTATGATTAAGTTTGCGGGCACAGCTACGGCAAATGCTTTTTGGGGAGGTGCCGGTTTTGAAATTGCTTTTAATAAACACGGCGGTCTTAATAGAATTAGTATTTATGGAGAAGGTCACGTCATGCAGCCGTTTGAGATTCCGGGAGCTGAGGCACTAACAAAAGCCTTACAGGTTGTTGCAGAAAATGAAGCAATAATGGGTGCGGTAGCTACAGAAGCATTAAAAACAAGCAATTTATCGGCTGCAGCAGAACAGCTTTATCCAAATGATGTGAAAAATTCTATGGGTATCAATGCATTTGCTGCCATAGAGTACGATTTTAGAGCAAAAACTTTACACGGTACATTCGATTTATACATTGATACTCCGGGAGGTTTCATAAAAGGCCGTGACTCCAGTAACAGAGCAGGTTGGGCTGTTTTACACTTTGGACCAGACAAATGGTATATCCGGGCAGGTACCCCTAAGAACCGATTGGGGATAAAACTTGCTATTGGATCTGTCGAAGTAGAAGCCGGCGGTTATTTTATGCTTGGAGATGATATCCCGGGTAGTCCGCCGCCACCGGATATTGTTGCGCAACTCTTAAAAGTAGACGTAGCTAAACTGGATTATATGCGTGATGAAAACAGCATTGCTTCAGGAAAAGGATTTGCCTTTGGTTCTGATTTTAGCATTAAAACGGGTAATCTAAGTTTCTTAATGTTCTACGCCAATTTCCAGGCTGGATTTGGGTTTGATATTATGGTTAAAGATTATGGAGAAGCACAATGTAAAGGTTCGGGACAAATTGGTATAAACGGTTGGTATGCCAACGGTCAGTCGTATGCCTATATGCAAGGTGAGCTCGGAATTAATATTAAATTGTTTTTTATACGAAAGAAAATATCCATTATAAAAGGTGGAGGCGCCGTTCTATTACAAGCAAAATTACCAAATCCGGCATGGATTCGAGGATATATGGCGGGTGAATTCAGCCTGCTTGGTGGTGCTGTAAGAGGTAGTTTCCGTTTTAAACTGGAATTTGGAGAGCAGTGCGAATTCCTATCAGCTAATCCTTTAGAAGGTTTAAAATCTATTGCAGATATCACTCCTGCACAAGGAACAAAAGATGTTGATGTCTTCACCGTTCCTCAGGTTGGATTTAACATGCCTGTAAATAAAAACTTCAACATTGAAGGAGATGACGGGGTTAAAACTTACCGACTCAAACTAGAAGAATATACAATCAAGAAAGGAGATGTTCCGGTAATTGGTACGCTAAGTTGGAACAAAACAAATGATTTAGTGAGCTTTAACTCAACCGAGATATTACCTGAAAAATCAGACTTAACATTAAATGTAAAAGTAAGTTTTCAGGAATATAAAAATGGTTCATGGCAAACAATTTTAGACCAGGGACAGGTTGCAATGGAAAGTGAAACCCGAAATTTTACTACCGGTGTGGCACCTAACAATATTCCGGTGGGCAATATTGCTTATTGCTACCCTGTTTTTGATCAGAAATACGTTTATCAAAACGAAAGTAAAGAAGCTTATGTAGTACTAAAAACAGGACAGTCCTATTTGTTTGACCTAAAACCGGGGCAATCACAAAAAGCATTTTACAAAACAGGAAATAAAACAGCAAATGGTACTATATCCTACAATGCAAGTTTAAAAAAGGTCATCGTTAGTTTGCCGGTTTTAGAAAGAGTAAAACCATATAATTTATCTTTAATGACATTGGAAACTACGAAAGATGCGAATACCAATCTTAATGAAAGTTTTGACAAGCAAGATCTTGGTACAAATGCTAATGTTGAAGTTAAAAATAATAAACTGGGCGAAACTTTAACGGGTGGTCAGGGTGTTGAATTATTGCAGTATAATTTCAATACTAGTCAGTATAATACATTTCAAGAGAAAATAGCAGCAAAAAAAGCCCGAAAAGTCCATACAAAAATTATTGAAGCTGATATTCAAGCTCTAGAAGCTGAAAACACCTCAACTGAACCTTTTGATGAAGTTGAGATTGCCGGTAGTCCTAAAACCTTAAACATTCCATTAGTGAATGTCGAGGCCATATTGGATGACAGTTATTTTAAAAATGATATTTATCCATTGATCTATAGAGGCTATCCACTCGAAGCAGATTTTACGCTAAATAGAAACACCTCCCTTTTAGGAAACCCTCCAACTAAAGGAGTTGAACCAATGACCTGGTATTTGGCCTATTTAATTAATAATCCAAAAAGCGTCGATTTAAGAGACCGATTACCTTATCGTTATAACCAGCCTTTTTATTATAATGATGATTTTATAAAAATTCAATATAAAATAGTCAATAAGTATATAAACAGTCAGAATCAGGTTATGATCAACAAGTACAACTACATTATGAACGGAACATTTCCTATAATAAAAGATGGTCCTTACAATGTTAGACTAAACTATACGTTACCAGGCGGACAAGCGGGTACCAGTTCAATTTTTACATTCAATAAAACAGATTAGCATGAAGCTTAAATTTTTAATTCTCCTTACTTTTATTACCATTAGTACTAATTATTCACAAGAAAATAATACCCCAGGAGAAGCAAATCCAACCGAAATAAAATCGGACATACAAGTTATAGCCAGAGTGCAAAAAGATAGAATTTTGTTGCGATGGGCTGTCAGTAATGCGATAGCCTGGAAAAAACTGAATACCTACGGATACACTGTAGAACGTTACACCGTTACCCGAAACAACAAAACTTTATCAACTCCTGAAAAAGTGATTTTGGTAAGTACACTAAAACCTGAGCCACTGGAAACTTGGGAAAAATTAATTGAACAGAATGACAATGCTGCTATTGTAGCACAAGCCATCTATGGAGAAAATTTTTCAGTAACCGGAACAGATCAATTAGAAAATATCGTAAATCTCTCTGAAGAAAATGAACAAAGATTTACGTTTGCTTTACTAACGGCCGACAAAGATTATGAAACCGCCAAAAAAGCAGGTCTGGGCTTTGAAGACAAAACAGTTAAACCCAATGAAAAATATGCGTATCGTGTAATTTCCAATGTACCCGAAAAAGAGGCTACTATCTCTTATGGTGGAATTTTTGTTGGATTAATTGACTATCAACCTCTTCCTAAACCAATGGATTTCACAGCTCATTTTACAGATAGCAGCACCATGTTAAGCTGGAATTTTAAGATTCTTTCTCATACCTATGCTAATTATTTTGTAGAACGTTCAACCGATAAAAAGACTTTCGAGAGAATTACCGATAAGCCTTATACCAGTTTAAATCAGGAAAACACGAGTAATAGTCAAATTTTCTATGTTGATTCTATTGCGAACAATAAACCATACAGCTACAGAATTCAGGGAATTTCGCCTTTTGGTGAGTTAGGCCCTTATTCACAAGTTATTACCGGAAAAGGTGTCGAAATCTTAAAGTATGTTCCTCATCTTACTGTGAAGGAATTTAAGGATGAAAATACCGTTACTTTAACCTGGGAATTTCCAGATGAAGGAAATGATGATATTACAGGATTTGAATTAAATCGTTCAGATAAAGATGATGATGGCTATAAAACGGTGGTGAAAAACATTCCAGCCAAGAGTCGTGCAGTGACGTACAACAAACTCTTATCAACGAACTATTTTACGATTACAGCCCTTGGTAAACAAGGCAGCAACAGAACTTCATTTCCTATGCTTGTGCAGCCTGTAGATTCTATACCGCCTTCTAAGCCAATTGGATTAAAAGGAGTTATAGACAGCCTGGGAGTTGTAAAATTGACTTGGGATCCTAATAAAGAAAAAGATTTACTAGGATATCGTATATATAAAGGAAATACTGCCGAAGAAGAACTTACTCAGTTGACTGTAAGCCCTAGTGAACCCAACTCCTATCAGGACAAGGTACTCGTTAAAAGTTTGAATAGTAAGGTATATTACAAAGTTGTTGCTGTAGATTATCACTACAACATGTCTGAGTTCTCAGAGGTTTTAATCCTTAAAAAACCGGATGTAATCCCTCCTACTTCACCTGTTTTTACCAGTTTTAAAATTAAAGAAGGATCAATTTTTCTCGAATGGGTAAACAGCCAAAGCGAAGATGTGGCAGTGCACCAATTGTATAGAAAAGAAAATGACCAAAAAGACTGGACATTGATCCTGGAAACAAAAAATAAGGAAGAGAAATTTCGGGATAAAACAGCTATTGAAGGAAGTACTTACCGCTATGCCATTTTTGCTAAAGACGAGAGCAATTTAGTCTCCAATCCTTCACCGGAATTGACTTTATTTGTTCCTAAATATTCCGTAATGCCTGCTGTGAAGGGATTTTTTACGCAGCCCAATAAAACGACAAATACTATAGATTTATCATGGGATTACTCAAACAATGAGGTAGATGGTTTTGAAATTTATAAAGCTTCAGACAAAGATCCGTTGCAACTAATCCAGATTGTTCCCGGAAACACCCGATTTTTACCTGATCCGACTATTACCATTAATACTACTTACCAATACGGTATTAGAGCGACATTTAAAGATGGAAGAACATCAAAAATGGACTTTTACACGGTAAAATTTTAAATATGCGAAGTATTTCTTATCTCCTATTTAGATCGCGAATAATCATCAACGGTAAAAACTATTTAAAAAAAAATAACTTAGAAATCTTCATACAATAACTATAACAACAGATGTTGACCACAATGTGATTGTTGTGGACGATTTTAATTCTATAGAAAATAACATAATGAAACAAAAATTACTCTTATTAATATTCTTTTTAGGAAGTCTTCTGGTACAAGGACAAACAGATTATGCAATACTAATAAAATCTAAAATCACTTCACCTTCTATCTGGCCTGATAATGATTATACTGGACTCCATCAGATTTCAATGGGGATGAATTCATGCTCAATTATTTTTCAGACAGAAAATTACAAAGATGATCTATACTGTTTTTTTTATGTGACGGGAAATCCAACTAAAATAGATTTTATGGAAGTTTTAGGAGGGTCTCCAACATGTGGACAAATAACACGAACTATACCTTATAATAAAGATACTTTTTCTTATTCGTCTTTTGCCGGATGTTTAGCGAACGCTGAGATAATGTCATTGCATATCACTCGACCAGACTCCAGTCCAAAATGCAAGGAAGATCCCATAACCTTAAATAATGGGTGGAACTGGAAGTATAAATTTGATAATGGAGCTTGGGACAATCTTCCTACACAATTTCAGGAACAAACATCAATTACATTTAAAATAAAGGATTTACCTGGCTATGCGAGCCAATCAAATGTTCATTTTAAAGCGGGTTATGAAAAATATAAACAATATACAAATACTGTCAGTTATGCTATTATTGGCTGTTCACCCGAACTGGCTGAAAAAAAACCAACTGCAAAATCTATTGAATGCAATAATACGGCCACTGGCAGTGTTACCCTAAAGTTTGAATCACTACTAAAAAAAGATGATCAATTTCTTTTTAATCTAATCCGCGTTGATCCGGCGACACCGAATACAGGTCCTACCACAAGTATTACAGCATCTGAAAAGGAAACTGAAAATAAAAGCTATACATGGGATAAAATAGCAGCAGGAACATACATCATAAAATATCAGGCACAGAGCAAATTTGATAATGGCAAAATAGTAGGATCTAGTGCTATCGTTACCGATCCTTTTACGATAGAAAATAAAGAGGAATTAACTTTTAAAACAACAGCAATTCAACCAAAATGCAGTGGAGATCTTGGTAGTATTGAAATTTCAGTAACTGGTGGTACCTCTCCTTACTTTTATATTCTTGACAATGGAATTAAAACTCGACTTACCAAAAATCCGGATACAATTAATGGTGTAACAGATGGTGATCATACAGTAATCGTTCTGGATAGTTTTGGCTGTACAGAAAACTAATATTATGAAGAAAAAAACACTCTTACTTCTATTCTTTTTAGGAAATCTCTTAGTTCAGGGACAAACGGACTATGGAGTCTTAATAAGATCGACTATGAATTCTAAAAATCCAAATGCATCAAGCACAAGATACACTATTTGTGGAGTTTTAGATTATTCCATAGAAGGGTCAATAGATATGCATATAAAAGAATTTTGCACAAATAATATAATTCCTTTGAATGGAGCTGAAAAGATTCAGTATGATTTTTTTTACACCAAAAATATTGATGGACTTTTTATCTTAGATGCTGAAATAAATAGCAGATATCAGTCCATATGTTCGAAAGAATATGCCATTCCCTACGACAAGAGTACCTTTAAAGAAGCGACTTTAGGTGGATGCGCCGGCAGATCAAATGTGTGGTCAATACACCTTACGCAACCTGCTGCCAATAACGTTTGTAGTGACGATGCCATTACTTTAAACAATGGATGGAACTGGCAATATCAGTATGATGCAACAGGATGGAAACCGCTTTCTTCTCAATTTCAAGGAAAAAGATCCATTTCTTTTAGCCTTAAAGATATTGGCGGTTATGATGGTAAATCGCAAATATTTTTCCAGGCCGGCTATCAAACACAGTTTACCAATACAGTTACTTACAAAATTATACCCTGTTCTCCTGTACTCAATAGTACTTCAGATCCAAATTTTACTAACTGCAGTTATAGCAATGGTAGCGTGATATTTACTTTTAGCAGACCATTGGAAACTACAAAAGAAGAAAAATACCTGTTTAATCGTAATCCTGTAGGAAGTGGTCCTGCAACTTCAGCAAAATCAGATGATCCTGATGTAGAAAAAATATCTGAGTATAGCTATAAATGGAAAAATATACCTCCAGGTCAATATGAATTTAAGTATCAAACTCAATTTGCAAACAATACACCCTCTACGATGTCGGCTGTAACTAATTTTACAATCACTCAAAATCCAAATGGACCTTTAACTTTTAAGGTAAAAGAGGTAATGCCTACCTGTAGTGAAGACACCGACGGAGGCATTGAAATTTCAGCAAGTGGCGGAACTCCTCCTTACTATTATCTTTTGGACGGAGAACCACTAGAACAAAAACATCCGTTTATCAGCCCTTATAAAATTCCCATAAAAACCGATGGAACCTATACTGTTATAGTAGTTGACAAATACAATTGCGAAGAATAATAAATTCCCGAACAAGCCTATAATTATGAAAAAAATCTACACATTACTACTTATAACTTTATTGGGATATTCGCAGATAAATGCACAATCAACCAAAACAGTTACTATAGTAACACCAAAACCAATTACAATTACTGGTACTCCTAGTTACACAAATGCAACAGAAAATGGTAAAGCCGATGGTTCCCTCTCTATTATGTTTGAAGGCGGTACAGGAGACTATGAATATTTATGGACCAAAGAGGGGCAACCTTATATCCCGGCTTCCTGGGTTTCTCTGCCAGCGGGAAATTATGTTCTGTATGCAAAAGATAGAAACAAAGTCTGCAGAAGTGCTGATTTTCCTTTTACAATATATCAACCTGAAAAATTAATCGTTAGTACTCCAAAACCAACTAACATACCATGTCCCGGAGGAACAGGTAGTCTGACAACATCTGCTGTTGGAGGCTATCCTTACAGCGCAACACCAATAAACAGAACTTACTATTATACCTGGCACCATTGCGAGGAAGACGGAACTGTTATCGGTAAAGTTTCGGGACCAGATATAAACTCCAGTATCACGGGACAAACGAAAGGTTATTATAAAGTTGTTGTCACTGATAGTAACGGAAATACAGCTACCGGACCTGTAGTATTACTAGAACCTAATCCTCAAATACAATCTACTGTAACTTTTAAAAAAGACGTTAGCTGTTTTGGCGGTGATGACGGAAAAATTACTATAAGTTTAGCAGGGGGAAGCGGTACGCTTACCGTACTTTGGAATGACGGTGGTACAGGTACAAACAGAACGGGTTTAAAAGCAGGTACTTATTGGTATACTGTAACAGATGCTAACTCCTGTAAATTTACCAATAATATAATAACTGAGATTACTCAGCCGCCAACAGCGTTAGGCATCTCAAAAACAATAGAAAAAACACAACCTACATCTCCAACAGCAGCCGACGGTACCATTACAATAACAACAACGGGAGGAACTACTCCGTACACCTATGTATGGACAAAAAATGGTCAGCCATTTAGTGCCAATACTAATCCTGGCACAGGACTTACCACCGGTTTAGAAAATGGCAGCTACCAGATTAAAGTAGTAGATAAAAATGGCTGTAATGCCAATACCAATATAATAGAATTAAAAGCCCTGTCAATAGCCCAAATTAACAAAACAAACATTGATTGTAAAAGTAGTGCAACCGGTAGTATAACTATAGAAGCAAGCGGAGGAACCGGTACTTATTTCTACCGTTGGATTAAAATAGAAAATGGTATCGAAACCGAAATTTCCGGACAAACTAATTCGACTATAGCGAATCTTGTTACGGGTAACTACAGAGTTGGAGTTAAGGACGATAAAAAAGAAATTTTCAAGGATTTTTATCTTTCTGAGCCACAAGATGCGCTTTCAGTAAACCATACTTCTACAGATGTAAGTTGTAACGGAGGCAATAACGGGACAATTGCATTAGATATAAAAGGAGGAACAGGTCCATACAAAGCTATTTTTAAAGATATTAATGATGCCTCTAAAATAATAGATACAACAAAATTAATAGCAGGAACCTATTCTTATATCGTTACGGACAAAAATAACTGTACTTATAATAGTCCCGCTAACATTGAAATCACTCAAAATGCTCCTGTTACCGTAACAAGTGTAGTAAAAACGCAACCTACTATAAATACAGCAAATGATGGTCAAATAATTGTGAATGCAGATGGGGGAACAAAAACATATACTTATTCCTTAAAGAAAGATGGTGTCAGTACAGGTATAACCTATACAACAAATACAATCATTGGATTGGGAGATGGAGTATATGAAATAATAGCAAAGGATAGTAACGACTGTACTTCTGCTTCTGAAACCTTTACACTTAAAGCATTGGTTATAGCCTTTGTAAATAAAATCGACGTAACTTGTAATGGAGCAAATACCGGTAGTATACAAGTGGTTACAAGTGGTGGAACTCCTAAAGACTTAAACCAATACAATTACAAATGGTATTACAAACGAAAAGTAGCAGATCAATATACTTTGTTAGTTGAAACAACATCGGACAAAATCGAGAGTTTATATGCTGGTTTTTACAAAGTAATAGTAACGGACAATGTAAATATTTCAAGAGAACTTGTTATTGCAGAATTGACGGAAAGACCTGCTATAACCTGCACTTTTACTCAAACAAATGTAAATTGCTTTAGTGGCAGCGATGCGACCATTACCTTAAATATTCAGGGAGGAACCGGAGATTATCATGTTTTATGGAATGATGGTGTTACTACAAAAGACCGTGCAGAGATTCCTGTCGGAGACTATTCTTTCACAATTATAGACGATAATGGTTGTTCTTATTCAACAGCACCTGCAATTGTTAAAATCACTGAGCCTCTAAAACCATTAACCATAGCTTCTTTTGAAAAAGCTGATGCAAGCGGCTATCTGTTAAAAAATGGTCATATTGATGTTTCGGCAGCAGAAGGAACATTTCCATATACCTATCAATGGTATCAAGGAACCGGAACTGCTAAAATAATAATGACAGGAAAAACAAACCGTCTATTAGATGGTATTGGTTTAGGTACGTATAGCATTATAGTTACAGATAAAAATAAGTGTACAACAGAGGCATCTTACATCATTAATCAACCTGATGAACTTTTAATCACTTCCATTACAGAAACCCAGTCTATAAAATGTTTTACTAATAAACAAGCCATACTAAAAGCTACCATCTCTGGAGGAGCTCCTATTGGAATTCCTGATACCGATAAAGAATATCTTTATAAATGGTATAATGTGTTAACTCCAAATATAGTAGCTTCTACAACAAATTCTTCCGAGACATTACGTGCCGGAGATTATATTTTAGAAGTTTCAGACGGATTTGGAAACAGCTATACTTCGAATCCTGTGACTGTAACTGAGCCAAAACTTTTAAAAATTAATTATACTCAAAAAAATGTTTCCTGTTATGGCGGTAACGATGCCGAGATTGCAATAAATATTACCGGAGGTGTTGGTCCATATAAGATCGTGTGGAGTACTGGAAAAAATGCAGACCAAAATACAATTAAGGATCTCTTAGCATCAACCTACAATGTTACTGTTACGGATGCTAATTTATGTACAGATTATCAGGAAATAACAATTACAGAACCTCAGGCAATGAGAATACAAGTTTTAAAAACACCTCCATCTGCTTTAGGTCAAAATGATGCAAGTATTAAAGTTACTGTCGTTGGAGGTACTCCAAATTACAATTTCGAGTGGTTTGATAAAGATGGAAACTCCATTTATATTGATAACGACAAAGAATCCAACAGTATTAATAATATCTACGTAGGACAATACTTTATTACCATTATTGATGCAAATGGCTGTAAAATTGACAAAAGAGATTTAGATAAGGTTGATCCTCTTTCTATTAAATTAACCCAGATTAATATTGTAAAATGTCATGGAGATGCAACAGCCAGTGTCAAAGCAATTACCTCAGGAGGGCTTCCGGGTTATTATTACAAATGGTATGATGTAAATAATCCTGCCTTGATCATTAGCGAAAATGAGACTTTGATGAATGCTAAAGCAGGTACTTACTATGTTATTGCAACGGATTCTTTTGGCAAATCAATAAAAAGTGAAACGATTACAATCACGGAACCTACTACTCTTGACAATTCTCTTTCCTCTGAATATACCCGTTGCGGTGATGGAAACGATTGGACTATTACATCAGCGGCATCACAAGGTACGGCTCCATACTCTTATTTATGGAATACAGGTGTCAGAACTCCAAATTTAGTAAATGTTCCTCCCGGGAATTATTCTTTATTGGTAACTGATAACAATGGCTGTACCATCACGAAAACAATTACACTAGTTGCTCCACCACATTTGGCAGCAACCCATAAAATCAAAATCCCAACCTGTTATGCCGGTTCTGATGCTACAATTACTGTAACTCCTATAAACGGTATTACTCCTTACAGCTACTTATGGAATACAGGAGAAAAATCGAATGTATTGAGTAATGCCCCGGCAGGAGATTATACTGTGGCCATCACAGACATGAAAGGCTGTATCATCAACCATACTTACACCATCGTTAATCCTCCAAAAGACATTATCAATATTGGAGAAGACGTAACCTTATGTTTTGATCAGACCTTAACCATCAATGCTACAATTGACGACGATAAAGCGACATATTCCTGGACATCTGATAAAGGTTTCAAGAGCAACAAAGCTATGGTTACCGTTTCTGAACCTGCAAATTATACCGTTGTGGTCACCAACAAATTGGGTTGTGAAGCTAGCGATACTATCAAAATATCAAGTCAAAACACCGCAATTAGTGCCGAATTTGCAGTATCAAGTCAGGTATTCAAAAACGAGAAATTCATCATCGTTGACATTAGTAATCCTGACGCCGACGAAATCGAATGGGTAATCCCTGCCAACGCAACGGAGATCTCTAAAAATAAAGATTTTGCCGAAATCAGTTTTAGTCAGGCCGGAGAATATGATATTACACTGAACACCAAAAAAGGAAATTGTACTGCTTTTCAAACCAAGCAGGTCTTAGTAACTGAAGGAGAGTATGAAGAAAACAATCCGGGCGATGAAACTTTGAAAAAATTTGATCTGAAAATCTATCCAAACCCGTCAAAAGGAATATTTACCGTTGATGTACTGCTTGATAAAGTCATGCCTGCACACGTTAAAGTTTATAATTTGAATAACAATTTGCTAATAGATTCAAAAACTCAGGAGGGCAAAGACAACTACCTGTTCAACTTTAGTCTTAACGGACTTCCTTCAGGAGTATATTTTGTGTTATTCGAGTCACAACAAGGAAGTAAACTGAGAAAAATTATTATCCAGTAAACTTTAATCTATCCGGCAAGTAAAAATTATAAATTTCAAATATTAATGGAAATCAAGAAAGAATACTCTTGATTTCCATACCCATAAAGAATGATTTTAAAGAAAATAATTTTAATTACACTACTGCTTTTTACAGCTGCCATTGGTTTTTCGCAAAACTTTAATGTACAGGAACTGGGCAAAGCCAAGCTAATAAATGTCAGTGGTGGTGCATCTGCCAATACCGTATTCTATTCCGGTAATGCTACAAGAGAACCCTTTAGTTACTTTTTGAACGGAAACATCAATTTCAACATTGCGAACCTATATAACATTCCGTTTTCCTTTTCCTATACCAATCAAAAATTCGGGTACAACAAACCCGTTTTAATGAATCGTTTGAGCATACATCCCTCTTATAAATGGATTACAGCCCATATTGGAGACGTAAGTATGACCTTCTCTCCTTATACCTTAAGCGGTCATCAGTTTACCGGTTTTGGAGTCGATCTGACTCCACAGGGGAAATTTAAAATCAGCGCCATGTACGGACGACTGTTAAAAAGCAACGAATATGATTCTGCCTATCCGGATATCCTGCCTGCCTACAAAAGATTTGGGTATGGTTTTAAAACAGCTTATTCTTTAGAGAAAATAAACCTGGGACTTACTTTGTTTAAAGCAAGAGATCAGATCAATTCTTTAAACAATCCTGTGCCTTTTGAACTGGATGTTACACCAAAAGAAAATGCTGCCATTAGTTTTGAAACCAATTTTAAACTTTTTCAGAAGCTACAAGTCTCTACCGAATACGCCAACAGCAGTATTACAGAAGATTTGAGAGCTGCGCAAAGTGGAAAAGCAAAAGGAGTTTCCTCTTTTTTATTGGGCAGAAATAGTACAACCACAAGTTACAGTGCCTTCAAAGGACAGTTGGCTTACCCGGCAGGAAAAGGTACTTTAGGATTAGGTTACGAACGAATTGACCCAAACTATAGAACCTTTGGGGGATACTATTTTAACAACGACTTAGAAAACATAACCGTTAATGCCACACAAAATCTGTTCAAAGACAAAGTGTCGCTTGCCCTAAATTTAGGTCTTCAGAAAGACAATTTAGAAAAACAGAAAGAAAGCCAGATGAAACGTTTGGTAACCTCTGCCAATGTCGATTTGAGACCCAATCAAAAATTAAACCTGAACCTGAACTACTCTAACTTTCAATCGTTCACCAACAGCCGTAATCAGTTTGACTACATCAATCAGGTTTCAAATTACGAGTATTTAGACACTTTGAACTTTAGGCAAGTCAACCAAAATTTAGGTCTGACGGTAAACTATTTACTAAGAAATGAAAAACAAATAAAGAAAGCCGTAAGCGCCAATTTCTCGATGCAGGATGCCGTAAATCAGCAACAAGGAAAAGCAGTTGCAGGTGGAGCTTCCACCTATTACAACTCCGCCCTTACCTATTCTCTTGGTTATCCGCAAAAAGATTTAAGCTTCAATGGTTCCCTAAACAATACTTATGGACAAACGGATAGCGGAAAGAATTTTATTATCGGACCAACCGTCGGAGCTTCCAAATTGTTTTTGGAGAAAAAACTGAATGCCACTGCTTCGACCAGTTACAACACCAGTTACAATAATGGCGAAAAGCAAAACGACATCTTCAATTTCAGATTGAACGGATCTTACATTTATCTTGAAAAACACAATTTCAATATGAGTGTCATTACCCTATTCAATAAAACGGGCACGGGTAGAAATAACGATCTGACGGCTACCCTTTCGTATACGTACTCTTTCGACAAAATCAAAATGCGTCCGAAAAGAGAGCCAAGAACCGAGGAAGACATGAATCTTACTTCTATTCTGAAAATAAACCTCAACGGAAAGGCTTTAGAAGGAACGCGTGATCAGATTACAGCCCAGTTAAAAGAAATGCAATTGGCACTAAACCCATTACCGGAAAAAGAAAGCACAAATTTAGAGCATTTACTCACACAGGCTACCCTTGCATCAGACGACAAACAGTTTAAAGAGAAAGCTTTAGATTATCTGGAAACGTATAATACAGAAGCCGAAAACGTAAAAAAATACAATAACTACCTTTTGGAAGCAGCCAAAAAACTGGAAACAGAGATGAAAAACAAAGACGAAAGTCTTGAAAACACTTATGTTGCAGCAATAGGAAGAGTAAACAGCCATAAACTGCATGGTGTGAATGAAGCAGAGATCACCGATAAAACAGCTTACAAATCGTATCTCAAACTGGTGGAAAGAAGCAACAACAACCGCGATCAATTAACACGTCACCGATGGATGCTAAAAGAAATTTCGACATTAGCTAAACTGCCTGCTGCCGAAATACAGCAAAACCCAATTGCAGTTGTTTTTAGCACAGAGCAGGTTGAAGAAGTTTTTAAAGCAATAAAAGACAAAAAACTTGACCCTGAAATAATCGCTGCTATCGAAGTCAAAATGATTCCGTTTTATCACGAAATCGCTCTTAAAAATGCAAAACCTGATGAAATCGATCTTAACCATATTCAAAAATAAAGGATTCAATACGAATACTAACCTGACAAAAAATGGATAAACCTCAATTACCCAAAATGCTGAAAAAACTGTACCTATTCCTGTTGCTGCTTTGTTCCCTGACGGGATTCGAAGGCTATACACAGACCTTTCCTATTTCGGTCAATACTCAAATTACACAGCCCTCGCCTATTTATCTGAGTAAATATGCTGATGCGACTACCATAAACAGTCCCATAAAAATTCAATTGGTACTTAACGATTTGACCATCTCAAACCGTCAGGTTCGATTAAAAATATACTTTCAGGGCAACGGAGTTTCGTTCAGTAACAACGATTTTGTTGTAGGAGCAAAACCACTTTACCTCGAAGGAGGGTTTCCATTGCAATTAACCAATGTTGATCTGGCTCCCTATTTTCAATACCAGAACTTGTTGGGATTAAATCCAAATCAATATGCACAACCTTTACCAGAAGGAATTAGTAACTTTTATGTAGAGGTATATGATTTTGCTACAGGAAAAAAACTGTCCAGAAAAACGGGTACAACTACTGTTATTTTTCAAAATGAACCGCCCTTCCTAAACCTGCCTTTAAACAATGCTTCGATCATGCAGCAAAACATTCAGAACATTGTTTTTAGCTGGACACCGCGAAGCATCAATGTTAGTAATGTAGAATACGAATTTTCATTAGTCGAAATCTGGGACAATTATACTCCGGTGCAAAATGCCTTTGCCTATTCACCGCCGTTGTATACCACCACAACCAAAATGACAACCCTGCAATACGGTATGAGTGAACCTCAACTGATTCCCGGTAAAAAATATGCGTGGCGCATCAAAGCGAAAGCCATTTTAGGAGCCGAAGAAATTGGAGTATTTAAAAACAACGGTTATACCGAAATCTTTGCTTTTACCTACGAAGTATTCTGTACCTCTCCCCTTGCCGTTAAAACGGAAAGCATTGGTCAGGATCAGGCCAAAATAAGCTGGAGCGGTAACATTGACAACTTTGACTATCGGGTAAACTATCGTGAGAAAAATTCCGGTTCGCAATGGTACAAAGCTGTCACACCAAGAGAAAATATTACACTTAACAACTTAAAACCCAACACCACCTACGAATATACTGTAGGAGCATCATGTGATGTGGGCAAATACATTAACAGTTCAATATTCGAATTCACTACTATTGCCAGAGACGAAATTGTATTTCAGGGCTGCGGTATCAAACCGGATCCGAGAGATCTCGCGAACCAAACCCCACTTCTCGAACTTTTCCCAAATGATGTCATTACAGCGGGAGATTTCCCTATAGTCGTTTTAAAAGCCATAGGAAGTAACGGTAACTTCTCCGGAGAAGGTTATGTAACCCTGCCCTTTTTAGAGAAATTCAGAAAACTTATTGATGCTGCTGATGCCTTAGGTGCAAAAGATGAAAACGGAGCTTCAAAAGGAAACTTTAGCGAAAATACCCGAATCAGAATAACCTTTAACAACATTGGTGTTAATAGCGATTTTAAATTAATCTCAGGAGAAATTATTGCGGCTTACGATCCTACCTGGAGCGGTATCTCTGATTTAGATGGTGTCATCAATGACGCCTTTGGTGACGCCGGGAATGTTGTCAATCAGGACGTCTTGTTTCCTATAAAATCCGTAGTAAAAAATCCTGATGGAAGCATTACAATAACAGGTCCGGATGATGTTAAAGTTAACTTACCAAAAACAGTAAACGACATCATAATTACGGATAAAGACGGTAAACAATATGCCGTTCCTGCTAATGCTCCTGCCGGTAATATCGAAAAAACAGGACAACTTGCTCCGGGAGGAATTCCAAATTCTAAAAATACAAACGGAATGGGATCTGGTGGAAGTGTGACTGAAATTTCGTCTCCAGATGTAGATGTAATTTTCTCTAAAGGAAATGGATTTTATGCTTTTGATAATGCTCCTGCAGCAGCAAACGGAAGTTTAGGTAAAACTTATGAAACAATCCCTCAAAAAAGCGGTGGTACCTATAATGTAAATTTGAAAGCTATTTCAAACAGTCCTAATAAAACTGATATTGTAATCGCAACCGCTAATTTCAAAAACGGAAAAACCAAAAAAGACATTGTTTTTAAAACTCAAAATGGTACTGCTATTGACAGTACTCAGATTGTTTGGAACGACAATGTTGCCACTTTAACCCTAAAAAAGACTTTAGATTTTGCTAAAGAAACAGTCATTGCAACGGTTAAACCTGCTATATCAAAAGACCCGAAAGAAACTACCGGGAAATATGATATCGCCGGAGCGATAGATTTGTGGCATCTGACCAATAAAAAAGTAAATGTAACACTGGTTAGCGTTAACAATGCGTCAATACCGAGCAATGTAACCGGACAGCTAAATACAATTTACGAACCTGCCGGAATAACATTTGATGTTAATACCTTAAATGTAACCTTAGACAACAGTTGGGGCGAGAGCATCGAAACCAGCGATAGTGACTTGCTAAACACTTATACACCGGACCAACAGCAAATCACCAATAATCTAAAAGTAAAATTAGGTGCCGATTATAAAAAAGATACCTATTACATAATTTATACCGGAGCTCCTTCCGACAAATCAAATATCCTTGGCTTTATGCCACTGAAGCGACAATATGGTTTTATTTTTAACAAAACCAATACAGTTCGTACATTGGCGCACGAATTAGGTCATGGTGTCTTTGGATTGAAGCATCCATTTACAGAGTATAACACGGTAACAACCACAGATCTTTTAATGGATTACGGTACAGGAGTACTTTTAAGCCACAATGACTGGAAGGTACTTCATGCTCCCGGGTTACAATTGTATCCATTTATTCAGGGGGATAATGATGGGGAAAACCGTGACGCCAATGAACTTGACTTATTAGGAAACATATTTAAGGTAACTGAAAATGAAGAAGCTAGTGGTAATAAATTAGTTGGAAAAGTTTCTCAAAATAGACCTTATCTGATAACTGGATTTAATGTTTACCAAAATGATACTAAAAAGCTATTGGCTTCATTCGATGGTAAAGTAGTTGGTAATGAAGTTATTTATGAATTAACATATAAAGACACTGACTATAACCGCATTAGTAATTTAGGCGATACAATGCCATATCCCGTTACTTTAAACACTAGCGGAAAAGCTGTAATTAAAATTTCTAATGATAAATGTACCTATAGCTATAAAAATATACTTAACTGGACGAAACCTAAAAATGCTACTACTGATATTGTAATCGGGGAGATTAAAAAAATCTTAGCGAAAGACAACACATTTATTACAGTTCCAATGTATGCTCCAGATCCTACTTGTAGTGTAATAAACTCTATCGCTGACTTAATAACTAACGATAAAAATAAATGTCAACCTAATATTATTACAGAAGATAATAAGAAGTTAAAATCTTTATTTGATAAAAAAACATTCACCAATACAGAATTAGTTAACTTAATAGTTAAAGAACACGTTTGTATTGCTGCATTAAGAGAAGTTGGCTGGGAGAATTTAAAGAAAGCGTTTACACAATTAAGTTTATCAAGTGAAATAAAAAATGATCAGGAAATTGCTCTATTAAGAGTAATGGCAGCGGTAGATTCTGGTAATCTGACCAATTTTTATGACTTAATTTCTCTAAATAATCACGAAATAATTGTCAACCTAAACAAGAACTTAAATGACCATTCTATAAATCCTTACGATACTAAAAATTATACTTCTTTCTATCAAGGTTTAATGGCAATGTTTTCTGTTAATAATACTAACATTGAAACATTAATTCCGTCAAACAAAACGGAATCATATAAGTTTATCAAGAATTTAGTTCCTGAAGCTGTTACAGGATTTGATGAAAGTTACTATTATCAATATGTAACAAACCACACTGTAGCTGATAAATTTAAAATGATTCCGGTTTTTTGGAATAGTATTTCCTATAACAAAAGAATGGCTTTGATACAAGATGCCATGAGTAATAATTCAGCTTTTGATAAATCTGAAGAAATACTTTTAAATCTTTTTATTCATGAAAAAGATGCTCAGAAAATCACTTCAGAATTAGGCAACAATAGCTATAAATTATTGTGGGACATCTACAAAGTTATAGATGGAAAAGAACGAAAATATTTCGTTCAGGACATTCTTTATAAAACATTGATTTATAAAAAGATTGGTAATAATTATGCTAATGATTTAGCTCTGGAAGTTAGAAATAAATACAACACAACTTCACCTTTAACCGGAGTAAGGACTGAACCTTATTTTATGTTTTATGATAAAGGAATCTTTAATGTTGTTTCAAATGATGGGGCTGTATTAGAATATAATTTAATTGTTACCAGATCAATGGCTGACAACAGTAAAATTCAGTTTAATTGTAGTCTTCAGGTAATCAATTCTAAAAATCAAAAAGATCCCGTACAACATCTTTTTAGTCTGTATCCATACGAATATGTAGTTTTAGAGATCCCTAAAGATTTTAAAGTAGATGGCAGGGATTTTAAAAAAGGACTATTTGCAGTTCCAGCAATTTATGCATATTGGATTTCCAACGCAGTAGAAGATCATAATGATGCTATACTATTTAGATTAGTAGCTGACGGTGTTGCGATAGCACTAGCCCCTTTTACAAATGGTGGATCATTAATGGTATTAGAACTAGCAATGGTTTCAACTGATGTACTAATAACTGTTACGAACTACAATAATCCAGATGCAATAAGCCCTAAATACAATGCTTACTGGGATGCTATTTATGGCATATATAACTTACCAAAAGCTGTTGCCGGATTATCAGGTTTAGGAAAAGGAATTTTTCAATTTGCTGTTAAAGAAGGTAAACATATTCAGTCCGTAAGAATAATAAGAAGTAATATAAAGAATTTTGTTAGTGATTTTAAAGGATTAGATGAAACAGAAAGACTAGTCCATTTAAGTAAAATCGATAATTTACTAGAGACCTTATCTACAGGAATAAAAGGAGAAACTCTCAGCCCCGACGAAATTAGAGTTTCGAAAAAAATGTATGATATGATCTTTGAGGCAAGAATCAAATGTCAAAACATTGATCAAAGCCTTTCTTCAATTATTGATATAACTGTTGATAATTCTGGTTTATTTCTTAATAATGGTATTACAGCAAGTCAAAAAATTGCCGATGTTAGTATTTCTAAAAATATCACTAATTTAAGTAATATTACCTCTACCTCTTGGCAACCAGCTTCTGTAGTAGCTAAAGATGTAAAGTTAATCAGTACTTTTAATAAAATTTCATATGTAGATAAGACCGGGAAAACTGTTAATGGGGCATTAAATCTTGTAGAAGATCTTAATAAAAAAGGAACTTTTTATATTGTTCCTAAATTAGAATCTGTCACCTTAGCTTCAAGATTAGAATCCCCGTCATTACTAACACTAAAAAATGAAGTAAATGCCTTAGATACACCTTTAAAACTTAGATTTTTTGAAGATTTTGCTAATGCAAGTGATGATGTTTTAAAGGAGCTAGATGATATCGTTAGATTTAACAACGACTATTTAGCATTTAAAGAATTATGGAAAAATGCAAATACTAAAGATGTCAAAAGCTACTCAGACAATATTGACAAGTTTAAAAATTGGTGGTATCCAAATAAAGCAAAAGTTAATAACGAATTTTTTATCAATCAAAAAGCTTATGAACTATCACTAAATTCAGAATATTTAAAAAATTTACATTTAGAAAAAATACCAAGTAATGTAAGAGGTCAATACTGGAATTATTATAAGCAAAGCCAATGGGATAAACTTGAAGCTTTAGCAAAAGAACATAAAATAAACTTTGATGTTAAAAATAATGCATTATGGCCTCCTGCAAATGGTGGATATGGTCCTCTAGTGAAAAGAGCCCCAAATGAAAATGAAGTATTTGATAGATATGGAGGCTCTTTTGGAGATCTGCCAGATGGAACCCCAAATTTAGGTGGAGCCTACACAAGTCCAATGTTTAATGGAAAACCTTATGATTTTGATGGTAGGGCTTTAAATATGGAAAAAAACAAATACGATTTCTATTATAAAATAACGATTAAAGATCCATCAAAATTCGAAATTGAAACTAACAGAGCAATTCCATGGTTTGGAAAAGTTGGTAAAGCAGAACAATCCCGATTTATAATAAAAGATATAGATCCAGTATCTGGTTATCCAAAAACATGGTCACAATTAGCTAAAGAAGGATCTGTCGAAATACAAGTCATGGAATCTCCAAGCGGAAAATACTCAACTTGGGTTGGAAAAGGAAGAACAATATCTAAAACTATTACAGACAATGGAAGTTCTCTGAGTCAATTTAAGGAGTTAGGATTTACAGATGATATTGTTACTAAAATTGTTGCCAAAAATAAATCCTTAAATTTGTCAGAAACAGAAATAAAAACATTAATTCAGGATTTAAAAAACAACTCCACTTTAATGAAAACAGTTAATCAAAACCCTGAAAATGGTATTGAAGCCTGGAAGATATTTACGGATAATAAAAAACCCCTTTGCAACTAGATATGAAACAAATAAAGCAAATTGAACATCTAAGTTTGTTTAAAACTATAAATAAAAGAATTCAGCTAAAATATATGGGCTGGGAAGAACCTAATAGAGGTCAGGAACTTGTATATTACTCCGTATTCATTGATGGTATTGATAAAACTGAGGAATTATTTTTAACAAAAAACATTCAATGTGTATTAAATGAAAAAATTGAAATAGAACATCCAACAAAAACCTTCGCTTTTATTCCGTGTGTTGATCTTTATCTGCTTAATACTTTAGATTATACAAAAAAAAGTTTAAAAGTATACTTTAGAGAAAACGGAAACACAACTGTAGATAGCTTAGTAGGGAGCTTTTTTTATCCTGAAAAACACTTAGTAATTAATAAAAGGAGTTTGGTTTTAACAGATTTGTTAACCTTGGAAATAAAAAAAGTAAAATTTGAATACGATGTAGATATAGAGTGGGCCTATTTAATTAATTCGAGACAAATTCAAGTTATTCGGTCGTTTTCTAATTTATCATTTATATATGACTTAGACCAAGAAAAAATTACCGATAAAAAAAGTATAGTCGATGAGCTACTTTATCCAAATATTTTCAGATGGATTTATAGAGGACAAGATTATGATACAAATCAAGTAGAAATGGAACTACTTCAAAAAGTGAATAACGAGTTTACAAGTACTTACTTTAAAATAAACTAAATGAAAAATATAATAAAAAGATTCCTTCTTTATTTATTACTGTTATCAAGCCTAATCACAAATGCAGGGCCTGGAGATCCTTGTGCATTGGCTACTTTAGTAAGCGATTTATCAACTTCTGGCACTGAATTCAAAACTGTAGTCAAAGAATCTGATGGGTTTAATGCATGGTTAATTCTAAATAATGAAGCTCCTACTCTTAGAACTAATATAGAAGAGCTCAAATTAGTTTCTAAAAACTTAGAGGAGATCGATAAGGTTGGAGGATATTTGAAATGGAAGCCTCTAAGCGTTACAGTTGAAAAATTAGACAATTTACTTAAAAATACAAGTTTTAATGCTATTTATGAGCCTTTAAAAAATGGTTCACATATTCGAAAATATGCAAACTATAATATTTCAGTTGCAGAAGAAACTGCATATAAACTATTTATTCAGGACAATTATTATTCTAATTTTAATAAAGCGCTAAGTGGTGGAATTCCAATGACTGCAGAATATACCGAAATGAAAGATTTAATGATTTCTGCATACTCTAAGTTTCCAAAACAAATAGGAATAAATGTTTTTAGAGGTGCCGGTTCATCAGAATCTAATTTTGCAAAAACATTAGTAAAAGGTCAAAAGTTTAATTTTGAAGGACGTTTTACGTCGAGTTCATTAGATGATTATACCGCAGATATATTTAGGCGCGGTAATAAGGGAGATGTAATTTGGGAAATAGAATCTAAGACAGGAGTAGATTTAAAATTAATTAATGGATCTGAATCTGAAATATTATTTAAACCATTCGTTCAATTTGAAGTCGTGGATATAGTTCCTAGTACAACACCAAATATTTTTATTTACAAAATCAAAGAACTATAAATATGTGTAACTGGGAAGAAATAAAAAATGAATATATTTTATTAGCAGATGATACAAATAAACTTAAAAATGAATTTAAATTGTTAGATAAAAATTATTCATTAACCGCAGATGATATTGATGAAAATTGGAATAAGCTTACTAACAATGAAAAACAAATAAAACGTTTGTATTGGTCTAAAATGGAGAAAAAAACGCAGAACTATAACAACGGAGAATTTGAATATGAAGAAAGTGTTATTGATCTATACGAATCAATTATATCATGTTTTAATAAATTACATTCTAACAATGTAGAAAGTATCCATTCCGTTAGATTAAAAGCTCACTTATGTGTTCTTCAAAAAAACATTAATAGATATAAAGATCCTAGAAAATTAGATAATTTTAATTATGAGCAATTAAAATCAGTTATATATGATTGTCTAAATTCTAATTTAGAAAAATATTTTATTGAAGATATAAATATTTTATATTTAGAGAATAAGCTAGAAATCGTACATCGCATAAAAAATACTGAAAATCTTTAAATTTAGGAAGGAGTTAAGAAAATTTTTAAATGAATCTAAAATTATCAATATAGAAATTTAATATCTATAAAGGAGAAGAGTTGGGCAAATTTCCAGCATATGAAAACATAAAATATTTAAACGAATCAGAACGTCAGCTATATAAAGTAGCAGTAAAAGATGGAGAATTATTCGCTAATGGTAGTAAATTAGCTTCTTTGCCAACTAAACGTGTAATTTTTGTTATGGATGAGGGAGGTAATATTTATGCTGGTGTGCAAAAAATTGGAGAATTTCATCATAGTAGTTTTTTATCAGGTGCTGATGTTGTAACAGCAGGAGAATTTAAATTTATTGATAATATTCTTGAAATATCTCCAAGTAGTGGTCATTATACGCCTACCGCAGAATCATTAAAAGGGTTAATCGAAGAATTAATTTCTAGAGGAGTAAATATAAATAATCTTGAAATAAATAGAAATTACTATAATGGAAGTAAAAACTCTTCAAAAATATTTAGGGATGGCGGTTCATTTTATTTATTATCATCATCATAGATTGAATAATGAAAAAGTGTTTGAAGATGATTATTGGGAGCATCTATTAAAAATAGGAACATTGGAATATTGGGAAATGTTATATAAATGTCTTGACTTCGCTTTAACTCAAGATGATTACTGTTTATCAATAGTTGATTCACCATTTAAAGAGCGCTATTCTGAGGCTGATATTAAATTGTTTTTCGAGAAATTTCACGTTTATTTAAGAGTATGTTTACAAGTTTAATTTGATGGTCTTACTCCATGATAGTAAAAATACTTTTTCTAGAAATGAATTTACTTTATAATCCATACATTGGCGCGAATTATATAAAATTCAAATTATTAAATTCCCGAGATGATTCTTATTTTGGAAACACCACTTTAGCACCTAGAAAAAGTGAATAACGAGTTTACAAGTACTTACTTTAAAATAAACTAAATGAAAAATATAATAAAAAGATTCCTTCTTTATTTATTACTGTTATCAAGCCTAATCGCAAATGCAGGTCCTGGAGATCCTTGTGCATTGGCAACTTTAGTAAGTGATTTATCAACTTCTGGCACTGAATTCAAAACCGTAGTCAAAGAATCTGATGGGTTTAATGCATGGTTAATTCTAAATAATGAAGCTCCCTCTCTCAGAACTAATATAGAGGAGATCAAATTAGTTTCTAAAAATTTAGATGAGATTAATAATGCTGGCGGATATATAAAATGGAAAGATTTAAAAGATATTGAAAAGTTTCCAACTCCCTTAAACGAAGGTGAAAATATTTTTAGGGGATACGCTTCTGACTATTTAAAAGCAAAAACTCGATTTAAACAATTTCGAGAAAATACTATTTATGAATTACGAAAAAAATATTCAGGAAATGAATTACTAGAAGAAATTCAGAAGTTCGACAAACGAAATTTAGCTTATTTTGATGGTAAAATAGATAATCTATATATAACTTCAAGCGATGTTAAAATAAGTGGTAATAAATTTGATGGAGAGCCAATATTTGATTCATATAAAATTGACAAGCAAAGTAATATAAATACTGATACTGCATGGAGTAGAGAATTTGACACAGAGTATGTAGGATTAAGTGAGATAGCTCAAAAACTAGGAGGTAAAAAAGGAACTATTCTGTCTAAAGTAAAGGGTGAAATTACAATTGCTTCTGAATTACCATATTGTATTTCCTGCCAAGGAGTTATACAGGATTTTGCTAATATGTTCCCCAATGTGAAAATAAATTTGGTAGATGGAATTAAAAACATAAAATAATTTTAAAATGGAAAATATTGATTTTGACACTAATCCAATTTGTAATATAAGAGAAGAGAAATTCGATTGGGGAGAACCTTATAATATATACACTCCAATTTTCAAAACAGACATCGAAGGAAATCTATCACTTTTGGAATTTTCTATTGAATTATTTGGAAAAAACAATTTTAAAAAACAATTATTATTATTACACAATAAACTAGTTAATTATGAAGAGTTTAATTCTATTGAAAATTTAAATGAAGAAATTTCCAATAGAGAACATCTACTTGATTTAATAAATAAATATATAATTATTAATAATGAATGTATTACTCCTTGGGTCAAATATAGTTTATCTATAACAGAAACTGATTATATAAATTTATTAGAGGAAATGTTGAATTTGAAGTTAAACTATGTAAAAGAGATTTAACTTGAAAATTGCAATAAATAAAAAGACACTAAGTCAATGGCATTTGAAACAACAACTATAGCTAAGAAAACTGCTGAAAAAATAATTGCTGAAATTGGCGATGTTAAAATAGCTTGTGATAGTTGTAACCCATTTTTAGGATATTTTGGAATTGAAGAAATAAAAGTAAACATCAATATTAAATTTGAATAAATGAATTTACCCAATAAACAAAATGAATTAAAAGATATCCTAAAAAAATCGGGGTGGGAAGAAAATAGAAATATATCAAATCAAATAAAAAATACGACTTTATATAAATTGTATCCCCAAGTGATAAATGATTTTATTTCCTCTTTTGGAGGATTAAAAATAAGTAAAGATAACTTTGAAGAAATAAGTATTATTGGAATAGATTTTTTTAATCATTCAACATCTTTAGACAATTATGAAGAAAATATATTCGATCAATCTGAAAATATAGACACTGATAATGACGATGATGAATATTATTATTCAGCATTAATTGGAAGGCAAATTTATTTTGTAGCAAAATTGAAAGAAAATAATAAATTAATGATGGACCAAGACGGTAGATTTTATGTGCATACTTTTATTCCCGACTTTTTTTGGATTGCTAATAATCCTATGGAAGCATTTGAACAAATTTTGTTTGGATATAAGAATGCGACAATACTACATGAAGAAAGTTTAAAATGGATACCACCAAGTGGAAAAGAAATATCCTATCAACCTCCTCTAAATAATAAATTGACAAAAAACCCCTGGCTTACAGATTAAAACAAAAAATAGACGATTATGTAAAGTACTTTTAAAAATATCCAAATGTTAAAGGCCAGATAAAAATCAATTAAATTTATAATTATAAATGGAGCCAGATAAAAAGAAAATAAAAATATTTACCAACAATGAATATTTATTAAAAGGAATAATAATTGATTACAATTCAATAAATAAAACAGATTTCACCTTCGTCAAATATGTACATACTGAAGTAAATTTTGCCATTATTGAATTTGATAATACTAGTTTTAATCAAATCTTTGAGCTAGGAAGAATCCTTGGTGGCACGATAGAGGCAGTTGAGAAAAATATATCAAACCCTCCATCCACATTTATGTAATTTTTTTTAATAATGCTAGATCGAAGTTTATTCAATTTTTATTCTATCATTTGACTAAAAGGTTTTTCATAATCTCTAAAATAAAAAAATGTTGTTTAAAAAATATTATTAATATGGGACAAGAAAGAAAAAAACTAACCATAATTTGTAATTATGAAGATTTTCTAAAAGACTCCATTAATTGGTACAATTCTACTTACAAAACAGACTTTCTTTTTGTTGGATATGTAGATCACAAATTGAACCTGGTGGAGATTGAATTTGTAAATGCAGATGTAAATCAAATTTTTGACTTAGGAAGAATTTATGGTGGCACAGTAGAAGCATTTGACAAAAAAATATCAAACCAAAGATCAATTCTTTGATCTAGAGAGTATATTTTTAAAAGATCAAAAAGAAATAAACTAATTTTTAATTGTTCAATTTATGGTTAATTTATGGTTAATTAAAAGGTGACAAACTAAACAAATTAAGATAATAATAATCGTGTGTATTAAATCAAAAATCTTCAATACAGCAAGGATAATCGCTTAAGATACTGACACATCCCCACTTCCATATAAAGTCTAACTTGTCGGGAGCAGTTCAGAGACATTTGTACTGCATCTGCAATGAAAACTTTGAAAACGAGACTATCAAAGACTACTTCTCCTATAAACACCAAAAGCTCTGGATTTTCAGAGCTTTTTTAATAAACCCGTTATGGAAGATCTTGATTTTGCTTCAAAAGCAAGAGGTGAAGATTTTCAACAACGATCTTATGCAAATAAATTATTATGAATAAAATTTCAGTTATAAAAAAAATACAATTAGGAGAGAAAACATTTCCTATTGAAAATCCACACACTGAGTTACATTTTAATTTTTACTGTGGAAAAGGAGGAATAAAGCATCAAATAACACTTTCATTAGGAAACTCTAACTTGTTAAGTTCTTTGATAGAAAATGGACAGATAAATAATAAAGATCTCGCTCAGAATGATGTTGATAAATTGCAAAATTTAGAAGATCAGAAAAGATCATTTCCTTACAGATTCCAGATATATAATTCTCAAGAATGCAATAATAATTACATTATCATTTTTGATATATACGAATATCGTGGGTATTACAGTTGTACTGTATATGGGGTTTTACAAATAGAATTAAACTTTTAATTGACAATTATGAAAAGAATTAATAAACTTATATTAGCATTCCTTTTTGTTCTCTCTGCGATACAAGTATATCCACTTCCTAACGATATTGAATCTCCTGTAGTTACATTAGCAAATGATATATCTACTTCTAGTACTGAATTCAAAACCATAATTAATGAATCCAATGGTTTTAATGCCTGGTTAGTCCTCAATAAGGAAGCACCTACTCTTAAAACAAATATTGATGAACTAAATTTAGTTTCTAAGAATTTAGATGAAATAAGTCAAGCTGGTAGTTATTTAAATTGGAAAAAGAAAATAAGAGGAATAATAGATTGGACTGCATTTAAAAGTAAGTTAACGTCAAGATTATCTTCCGCAATAGAATCATCAACTTTAACCAAAATGGTTTCTCAAATGAAAAACGGAGGCGATGATGGGCTTCATTTAGCCTTAAGAATTGAAAAAAGGATTAAAAACCTTCTAATAATATTATAATTGATGAATTTCATCTAATTTCAAGAAGTGGCGAAAAAGTAAAAGTAGTTTATCATAATAATATTCAGTTTATTAATTTTTAAGTTATGAAATTTTATTTACCGAAAAAATTAAGAGGGAGTTGGCATTTTGACAGTAATAAATACGATTATGATTATGACATTTCTCCCTATCCAGAGATCAGATCAGATTTAAAAACTTTATTGACTATTCTCATCGAATCGAAACTATTAATTCCAAAATCATTGGAAGGTAAAAACGAGAAATTGGATTACAATAATGTAGAAGATCTGATCGCTTTAATAGAAAAAGATAACTATTTAGAAACTTGCTTTGAATTTGATATTAGCGGGGATACAGTTATATACACAGAAAATGGAGAAGAACTACATTCAAATATATTTCTTCTACAAAGCTTTCGGACATTTCAACAAAGTTTTGTATTATCAACAAACTCTGACATATGGTTGCCAATGTCTTTTGATGAAGAAAATTTTTCATATGCTTGGAATCTGGACCGATACAATTTAAATAATAATAATAGATTGTCATCACTTTTGAAAAAAATAAATGAAAGCTTAGATTGGGAAAACAAAAATCTATTGCAGAAAGAATTTAACGAGAGGGGAAGTTTACAAATAGGTTACAATATTTTTCTATCCAAAGAAGTATTAACAAGAGAATATAAAGAAAATCCAAATCTTGATTTTAATATAAATGAATATATAGCAAAAATAGAATTCTAAAATTGCATGACAATAGCATTTTGACAGACAAAATTATTAATTTAAACGATATCTCAAATCTAAACTAATCTTCCACTTCTAAATTATCCCTCTGTGGTAGAAACACTACTGGTATGCCCTACTCTGTTTCTATTTCATGATGGAAAGCATATTTCAGAATTACTACATATCCGCAAAAAATGAGAAAATTAAATCTATATCCAAGAATGGGCGACTCAAATATGAGACACATCGAAAATATTATTAGTGAAAACCTACCTGAATATTTTAAGGATTTTCTAAAACTAAACGGAGGATTGAGTCATTATGAAAGATATTTTGTAGATCAAGACAAAACAGTATGGGAAGTTAAAAATTATTTGAATTATTCTGATTTATTTAAACTTACTGATGAATTTCTTCAAAATTATAATCGTAAACTTGTTCCTTTTGCTCTAGATATGGGAGGATGGCATTTTTGTTTATGCCTGAATGAAGGTTCAGATTATGAAACCATATTAGTTAACCGCTGGACCGATTATCCTCCGGAAGAACAATTTTTAAAAATTGCAGATAATTTTGAAGATTTTGTGAATAGACTACAGACTGAAGAGGAAATAAAATTATAATGATTTATACAATTCTCTCGATGCTTTACTTAAAATTCAAATTATCAAAATCGGAAGGCTTTTGCTGTTTACTGAAATTGGGGATGTTAAACCAGCTTGTATAAGCTGTAATCCATTTTTAGATTACTTTGGAGTGGAAGAAATAAAAGTGAATATTAATATAAAAATTGAATAATTATTATGATTTATGATATAGAAGATTTTACAACCGTACTGATGAAGGCCGGATGGTATGAGGAGAGAAGTATAAAAAATAAAATTGAAAACACTATTGTGTATGAACTATTCCCAAAGAAGATTCAAGATTTTCTTTGTGAATTTGGTGAACTTACAATTCATGCTGAAAATAAAATAGAAACAATGACTATTGATATCGAATATTTAGATGATAAAAAAGCATTTGATTATCAATCTTCCAATATTTATAAATTCGATGATGAGATTGATTTAAGTGAAGATAGAAGTCTAAATTATTATTATTCAGCGCTGATTGGAATACAGTTGTATCCTGTGGCAGAATTAATTGAACAAAGTACAGTAATGATGGATGAACATGGTAATTTTTATATTATTGATTCTATACCACAACTTATTTGGGTTTCAAATAAAACTTCCGATGCCCTGGCTAAAATAATATTTGGTTTAAGAGATATTGCAATTTTCAATGAACATACTTTAGAATGGATGACCCAAGAAAGAAAAGAATTAGATATTATTCTTCCTAAAAATTCAATCTTAAAAAAAAACCCATGGGGTTGAATAAAATTAAAAAACTAATTCTTCTATAAACACAAAAAGCTCTGGAAACCCCAGAACTTTTTCTATTCAAAAAACAACAAATCAATCAATTCTCTTTAATCACTTTTTTTCTCTATAGTTAATCCCCAGTCCTCCGGCAATATACACCTTAATTAACTCCTCCGTATTGATCTTTATGTTTTGCTGCAAAACATTCTTTTTTACATTTTTTATATCAAAGGGGATCGTTTTAGATAAATAATAATCCCCGCTCGAGATTGTAATCCTGAGGGCTTCACTATTTTTAGAAACCATTGACGAAATAGAAAACTCACCCGTTTTTGGATTTATTTTCATAGCAGGTTCTACATCATTGATACTAAGCGTCAAATCCGGATAGGTTTTTCCATTTAAAGGTCTATTTGTCTTTGCATCCAGTAACTTTCCTTTAATGGTTATCAAAATTTCCTCTTCGGCAGTTTGATTAACAGCTATCTTCCCCATAATAGCATGATTGGGTACCGGTACATTTACTTCGGTTTGAACCAGTGTTTTCTCCTGTCCTGTAACATTTGATGCTAACAAAATTGAAGCTGCAACTGCCGCATACTTTAGCGTATTGCTTTTGGAAATTTCGTGGTGTGCGAACTCCTCTTCCAACTGCGTTATTTTCAATCGGGCACAAATATTCTGGTCTTTATTATTGGCAACAAATCGGGCTACTTCGGCATTTGTTTTTCTGCTTAAATCAATTACATTTTTGGCACAGGAATCACAAAACGAACCTTGTGAATTAGGAATCATATTGTCAAAATTTTCAGAACAAGGTTTGGCTATTTCTAAAGTGAATTTCTTTTTCATACTATACTCTTTTTAGTTAAAATCATCCAACAATGATTATACTTCTATAGAGTACATTTTGAATCAAAAGGTTGGGAAGAGTTTAAAAAAAATCGCTCTTTGTCTCCATATCGATTTCAAAAAATAAATTTTGATGCAAATTATCTGCTATATTTACAAAAAAATAAAACAATGAAAACATCAAAATACACCAAATATGCAGTAATACTTTTGGTTATTGTATTTGTAATTCTTAGTGTGATCAGCTGCACAGTTCATACGCACAGTACTGGTTCTGGCTCCGGAAAGATCCCGCCGGGGCAAGCCAAAAAAATGTCAGGAAGCAAAAGTGCCAAAGCTTATGCTCCGGGACAGCAAAAAAAGCAATAATAAAAAATCAAAAAGCCTTCTAAGTTAAACTTTGGAAGGCTCTCTCACTATTCAAAAAATTTATTGCTCTTAAGCAACATTGAAAAAATAAAAACTAACTGACTATTCTCTATTAACCAAAACCTTGTTCTTAATTTTAAACTATTTTTTTGAAGGCATATTGGTGATTTTCAACAAATAAGTTCCTTCAGGCAGATCATTAATATTGAACGTATTGTTGATTCCCAGAATTTTTTGTCCTTGCGAGAATATCTCAACATTTTTAGAAACTTTATTCGAATCCCCCATTGCCGGATTGGCAGTTGACACAACCTTGGTTCTTACCCCTGCATTTTTCACTGTTTTTGAAACAGCAGCAGTTTCAGTATTTGCTACAACAGGAGTAACTGCTTTTGAGCTCTCATAAGAAGCTTCTACCTGTTCGCTTGTCATGGCAACATTATAAATTTTTAAATCGTCTATATCAGCGTTAATACCCACAGTGGTATTTATTTCCCCTAATCTGAAAATATTTCCTTTGGTAGAGCGGCTAATTCCTTCAGCAGCTTTTAATAAAACACCGTTGCGGTATATCTTAGAAGTCTTTCCGTCATAAGTTATCGCATATTGATACCAAACGTCTTTGGCAAGTGAAACTGAAACAATCACATCATTAGAGGCTCCCCAGCCTGCTAAACTTAAATCAGAGTTAGACGAAGCCGTTCCTTGCTGCAACAATCCGCAATACTGCGCATTATAAGCTGTTCCGTAACCCCATATATAATTTGCCGATGCAATATCATTTAGTTTTACCCAGATACTGACAGATCTGGGACTATTACCCTGAGGAAGATTTTCCACAACAGCTTCCATAGCTTTATTAGTGAGACGTTGAGCACTTTTGTCCACTCCTGCCCTATCTGCAACAAAATTTGCAACTCCAACAAAAGAAGCTGTATTGTCGGTATTATTTAAAGTACTATTGAAGTTAAACTCTTGTGTTGGATTTTGAGCATTGACATTCAAATAACTAACAAACATCAAAGTGAGTAGTAGTTTTTTCATAATAGGTAGGTTTAGGGATTAAAAAACCACGGTGTCGTTCTAACACCTCTAAACTAAATTATTATGCATCTGGACAAAAATTTATTCGACAACGGACCAAAATAACCGTTAAATAACCAAAATTGATGATTTAAAGCTTCTAATTACATTTATTTATACTTTAATTTATTCTGTTAAAAACATAAACTTATCGCAAATAAATCATATAATTACCAAAAATAAACAAACAACTTACAACAAATGAAGAAATATTAACATCCTATGCAAACACTTATAAATTCACAAAAAACTAAAATTAGCCGTTTAAAACAAATTTCTGCATAAAAAAACTCCATCCGTAAAACGAATGGAGTTGCTATAGTAAGAAAGCAGTTTAATGTACTACTTTACAAATTCAATTTTCTGAACTTCTTCTTCATTGACACTGTCAAAGAAACCTTGTTCGTTCATCCAGTCATCACTAAATACTTTACTCATATAACGAGAACCGTGATCAGGGAAAATGGCAATGATGTTACTGTCTTTTGTAAACTCACCTTCTTCCGCGTATTGCTTAATAGCCTGCATTACCGCTCCTGAAGTGTATCCTACAAACAAACCTTCTTTTCTGGTGATTTCTCTTGCAGAGTGAGCACTTTCTTCATCTGTAACTTTCATGAACTTATCGATGATATCAAAATCGGTAGCCGAAGGAATTAAATTTTTACCTAAACCTTCAATACGGTACGGATAAATTTCTTTGTTATCAAATTCTTTTGTTTCGTGGTATTTTTTCAACACCGACCCAAAAGCATCAACACCTAAAATTCTGATATTTGGATTTTGTTCTTTTAAGAATTTTGCAGTTCCTGAGATTGTTCCTCCGGTTCCGCTACAGGCAATAAGATGTGTTATTTTCCCTTTTGTCTGTTCCCAGATTTCTGGTCCTGTAGAGTTATAATGTGCATCAATATTTAACTGATTAAAATACTGATTAATGTATACCGAACCTTTTGTTTCTTCATGCAAACGTTTCGCTACATTATAATAAGATCTCTCATCATCTGCTGAAACGTGAGCCGGGCAAACATAAACCTTCGCACCTAAACTTCTCAACATGTCAATTTTATCTTTCGATGATTTTGAACTTACTGCCAAAATACAATTATAACCTTTTATAATGCTTACCATTGCCAAACTAAAACCTGTGTTACCGGATGTCGTTTCGATAATGGTATCACCTGGTGATAGAATACCTCTTTTTTCAGCCTCTTCAATAATGTATAACGCTATTCTATCTTTTGAGGAATGTCCTGGATTAAAAGCTTCTACCTTTGCGTAGAAATTTCCTTCTAACTCTTCGGTGATTTTATTTAGCTTAATAAGCGGGGTATTACCTATTAATTCTAAAACATTATTATAAGCGTTTATTTCTTCTTTCATAAAAAAATAGTTAATCAAAGGCATTTTAAAATAACCTTGATAGGTTGCAAATTTAACAAAAAATTTCTAATTAGCTTTTAATTTTTTCTAAATCTAATAAAAAACTAAATTCTTTTGCTAAGTCTTTTAGAGCCTCAAAACGTCCTGAAGCTCCGCCATGTCCGGCATCCATATTAGTATCTAAAAACAATAAATTACTATTCGTTTTTAAGTTTCTCAATTTGGCTACCCACTTGGCAGGTTCCCAATATTGTACCTGCGAATCGTGTAATCCGGTAGAAACGTACATGTTAGGATAATTTTGTGCTTTTACATTATCATACGGTGAGTACGACAACATATAATCGTAATATTTTTTATTATTGGGATTTCCCCATTCATCATATTCTCCTGTTGTCAACGGAATACTGTCGTCCAGCATTGTGGTAATAACATCTACAAAAGGCACTTGAGCGATCACTCCGTTGTACAATTCCGGTGCTTCATTTACGATAACCCCCATTAAAAGTCCTCCGGCTGATCCTCCTTCTGCATACAAATGTTTAGAAGAAGTGTATTTTTCGTTAATGACAAATTTAGAGCAATCGATGAAATCTGTAAAGGTATTTTTCTTTTTTAACAGTTTTCCATCTTCATACCACTGCCTTCCTAAATCTTCTCCCCCTCTAATATGGGCAATGGCATAAACAAAACCACGATCCAGCAATGAAAGTCTCGTAGAAGAAAAATAGGTATCCATTGTAATTCCATAAGAACCATATGCATAAAGAAGTAATGGATTTTTACCATTCTTTTCCAACCCTTTTTTATAAATCATCGAAATCGGCACCTTAACGCCATCTCTGGCAGTTGCCCAAACACGTTCTTCGATGTAATTATCTTTATCAAATTTTCCTCCTAAAACCTCTTGTTCTTTTAAAACCTCCTTCGTTTTAGTCTTCATATTAAAGTCGATTACAGAAGATGGCGTCGCCAGCGATTGATAGCTGTAACGTAAAACATCTGTATCAAAATCAACATTTGTAGTAGTAAAAGCATTATACGTTTCACTGCCAAAAGGAAGATAATAATCCGGTTCACCATTCCACGGCATAATGCGAATGTGGTTCAAACCATTTGAGCGTTCTTCTACTACTAAGTAATTCTTAAAAATCTCAATATCTTCTAATAAAACATCTTCACGATGCGGAATAAGATCTACCCAATTCCTTTTCCCTGTTTTGTTTTCAGGCGTTTTCATCAGCTTGAAGTTAGTCGCCTTGTCTTTATTTGTTAAAATATAAAAGCAATCTTCAAAATGCGAAATACTATACTCCAGCCCACGAACACGAGTCTGAAACACTTCAAACTCCCCATCCGGATTATCTGAATTTAAAATTCTGTATTCCGTCGTTAAAGTACTTCCGGAACCAATTACAATATACTTTCTTGATTTTTCTTTACTAACAGAAACATTAAATGTGTCATCCGTTTCATTAAAAACCAAAACATCTGTTACGGAATCTGTATTTAATTTATGTCTGAAGATTTTATCAGCTCTTAAAGTTACTTCGTCCTGTTTGGTATAAAAAACGGTTTTATTATCATTAGCCCAAACAGATCCTCCTGTTGCATTTTCGATTTTATCTGATAAAATTTCTCCGGTCTCTAAGTTTTTAAATTGAATGGTATAAATTCTTCTTCCCACAATATCCACTCCAAAACTTGCAAATTTATTGTCAGGACTTATACTTAAACCTCCTAATTTAAAGTAAGCATGTCCTTTTGCCAATTCATTACAATTGAATAAAATTTCTTCGGCTGCGGAAAGACTGCCTTTTTTTCTGGAAAAAATTGGATAATCCTGTCCTGTCTCAAAACGAGTGATGTAAAAATATCCGTTATAAAAATAAGGAACCGAGGAATCGTCTTCTTTAACTCTTCCTTTCATTTCCTCATACAAATCTTCCTGAAATCCTTTTGTATGGGAAGTCATTTTCTGATAGTACGCATTTTCCTGATTCAAATAATCAATTACCTCAGAGTTTTCGCGGTCATTTAACCAAAAATAATTATCTACTCTAGCCTCTTTATGTTTTTTTAGTGATTTTGGGATTTCTTTGGCTTTTGGAGCCATTATATCGTTTTGCATTGATTGAGCATTAGTTTTTAAATACGGAGCAGCAAAAATACTACAAACACAACAGAACCAAATTAATTTTTTCATAAAATATCTATTGCTTTCATACAGCAATATACTAATTTTGTATGAAATAATTTAAAAATCAACAAAAATGGACTTAATGGGAATGATGGGCAAACTTAAAGAAACCCAACAAAAAATTGAAGATACAAAAAAGCGTCTAGATACTGTTTTGATTGATGAACAAAGCGCTGACGGATTATTGAAAGTAACATTAACCGCAAATAGAAAAGTAAAATCAATCTCTATTGATAATTCTTTATTAGAAGATAAAGAACAACTGGAAGACTATCTTATTGTAACTTTTAATAAAGCAATAGAAAAAGCAACAAGCGTAAACGAAAAAGAATTGGATGCCGTTGCCAAAATGGATATGCCAATGATTCCGGGAATGGATAATCTTTTTAAATAACTGAGGTTCTGAGGTTCTGAGGTTCTGAGGTTCTGAGGTTCTGAGGTTCTGAGGTTCTGAGGTTCTGAGGTTCTAAAAAAAAGCTGTCCTAAAGTGACAGCTTTTTTTTTTACTTGTAGTATTTAAAATCAAACCTTAGTATCTTAGAGGCTTAGAACCTTTTCCGCTAAAACTTCTGCAGCGTTTCGATCACATAAGTATGCATTACTTCTTTGTAATCTAAATGTGTGACAATTCTAAGCTTATTATGCCCCATCGAGCTTATTAAGATATTTTTTTGTTTTAATTTCTCAATCAAAAGCTGATCGCTGTATCCCTCGGCCAAAGAGAAAATCAAAATATTAGTTTCCACCGGTTCTATGGCTGATACCCAGGATTTTGCACTTAAAACAGCCGCAATTTCTTTGGCTCTTCTATGGTCTTCTGCCAGTCTTTCAATATTATGTGCCAAAGCAAACAATCCCGCTGCGGCTAAATAACCTACCTGACGCATCCCTCCACCAAGTATCTTCCTTATTCTCAACGCTCTACGGATATCTTCTTTGCTTCCAAGCAGCACAGAACCTATTGGAGCACCCAATCCTTTAGACAAGCAAACCGAAATCGTATCGAAAATTGCTCCAAATTCTTTTGGGTTTTGCCTCTTAGCTACCAGTGCATTCCAAATTCTGGCTCCATCTAAATGGAATTTCAGATTATTGGCATCACAAACTTTTTTTATATCTCTTAAATCTTCTAATTCATAACAAGCCCCACCTCCTTTATTAGTGGTATTCTCTACACAAACCAAACTCGTTAACGGACTGTGATAAAACTCTGGATCGTTAATTGCCGCAGCAACCTGACTCGCATTTATCATCCCGCGATGTCCGTCTAACAAACAACAGGAAACACCGCTGTTAAACGAAACTCCACCTCCTTCATAATGATAAACATGAGCATATTTATCTGCAATCAATTGTTCTCCGGGTTGTGTATGTAATTTAATTGCGGTTTGATTTGCCATAGTTCCAGATGGAAAAAAAAGCCCGGCTTCCATACCAAAAAACTCAGCTACTCTAGTCTCTAATTCGATAACTGTAGGATCCTGCCTGTATACGTCATCGCCAACATGAGCATTAAACATATACTGCAACATTTCGTATGTTGGTTTAGTAATGGTATCGCTAATTAAATTTATTTCCATATTCTAAAAACTATATCTTATTTTTGTACAGCAAAATTACGTATTACTGTTAGTTAATTTTGGTAAGTTGCAGTAAATTTTAACTTCCCAATTACTATAGAACCAAATTAACGTAATATTTGTAAAAAACATATAAAACTACTATTAATTTATGACAACGACCGAACAAATAAAAGGTATTGTGGAGCGCCTTGGTGCGTTGAGGAGGTATCTTTGACGTTGATGCCAAGCTAATCGAAATTGCAAACGAAGAAGAAAAGACCTTTGCGCCTGATTTCTGGAACAATGCAAAAGAAGCCGAAGCTATTGTAAAAAACCTTCGAAACAAGAAAAAATGGATCGAAGATTACAACAAAGCAATCGAACTTACAGATGAATTACAACTGGCCTATGATTTTTACAAAGAAGGCGAGCTTTCTTCAGAAGAATTAGACGAACATTACAACACCACTCAGGCACATATTGAAAACATTGAGTTCAAAAACATGCTTTCAGATGAAGGCGACAGTTTAAGCGCTGTAGTGCAAATTACGGCTGGAGCAGGTGGAACTGAAAGTTGTGACTGGGCTGGAATGCTGATGCGTATGTACATGATGTGGGGAGAAAGTTATGGTTACAAAATTAAAGAACTAAACTTTCAGGCTGGTGAGGTTGCCGGAATCAAAACTGTTACCTTAGAATTCGAAGGCGATTACTCTTTTGGATATTTAAAGGGCGAAAACGGAGTACATCGTTTAGTTCGCATCTCTCCTTTTGACAGTAATGCCAAACGCCATACTTCATTTGCATCCGTTTATGTGTATCCGTTGGTAGATGATAGTATCGAGATTGACATTAATCCTGCCGATATCGAAATTACCACTTCGCGTTCAAGTGGTGCAGGAGGACAAAACGTAAATAAAGTTGAAACTAAGGTACAATTAGTGCACAAGCCAACCGGAATTCAGATTCAATGTTCCGAAACACGTTCTCAGCAAGACAACAGACAACGTGCTATGCAAATGTTACGTTCGCAGTTATACGAAATCGAACTGAAAAAACAACAGGCACAACGTGCCGATATCGAAGCCGGAAAAATGAAAATTGAATGGGGCTCACAAATACGCAATTATGTGATGCAGCCATATAAACTGGTAAAAGACGTTCGTACGGGCTATGAAACCAGTGATGTTGATGGCGTAATGAACGGCAACATTGATCCGTTCCTGAAAGCATTTCTAATGATGATGGGACAGAAAGAGGAAGAGTAATTCGTTATTAGTATTCAGTCGCAGTTTGCAGTCGCAGTGAACTGAATACTAATAAAGAATGCTTAAAAAAGTTTGCAGTCACAGTATACAGTCGCGGTAAACTGAATACTGCGACTGTATATTAAGAACTGAGAACTGCAACGATAAACTTAAAAAAAAAGTTATGATAAAATGGGCAGATATAATTCGTTTTACAAATAAAGGAAATCCGATTCCAGAAAAGAGGGTAGAAAAAACAGAACAAGAATGGAAACAGATTCTAACTCCGGAAGAATTTCAGGTAACCCGATTAAAAGGCACCGAAAGATCTTTCAGTTCTGAGCTTTGCAGTTTGTTCGACCCCGGAATCTATGAGTGCAAATGCTGTGGAACCTTGCTTTTCGATGCTTCTGAGAAATTTGAATCAGGAACGGGTTGGCCATCATTTACGCAACCCTTAAAAGAAAATGCGATCGGATACCATGCCGATAAATCGTACGGAATGATTAGAGTTGAAGTTGTTTGTAATACCTGTGATGCACATTTAGGACACGTTTTTCCTGACGGTCCGGAACCCAGCGGCCTACGATATTGCATTAATGCCATTTCTCTTTCCAAAATAAAAGATTAAAAAAATAAAAATCGATTCCTTTCATGAAAAGCGAATCGATTTTTTTTATACCAACAATCTTTCACATAGCTTTTAATTAATTTGTAAGTTACTACCTATCAATAATTTAATACCTGATTCCAATCTTAATTCACATCAAATCAAAACCAAATTTGCACCAAAAAACCAATGATAACAACTTAAATACAAACTAAAAAACATTACCAAATCAATAGCTAAAATGTTAATTTTGTAATATTTGCACTATTATTTTAAATATATTTCAACAAACTCAAAAATAACATTAGGTAATTAGAATCTAATTGATTTTATTTGGGAAAAATTAACCCCTATAATCTATTACATTCATTAAATGAAATCCTATTCAATTCAAGAAATTAACGAGGTAATCAATGGCGTAATTTACGGCACTACTTCACAAAGCATTACAGCCACAGAACAATTAGAAAAAGCTACAACTTCAGAAATTTCGTTTATAGGAAACAAAAAATATGAAAAATACTGGTCAACTTCAAATGCATCGATTGCAGTAGTTAACGAAGATATTTCAATAGAGCCAGGGGAAAATCGTGCATTTATCAAAGTAAAGAATGCCGATTTGGCCATGTCACAAATTTTAGCCCTTTTTGCCCCGCCTACCCCAATATTTCATACCAATATTCACAGAACAGCTACTGTCGACGAAACGGCTATCATTGGTGAAGGTGCCAAAATTGGTGCTGGTTGCTACATTGGTCCAAAAGTAACAATTGGTTCTCATGCAACTATTTATCCAAACGTAACCATTCTCGATGAATCTACTGTTGGAAAAAACACCATTATCTGGTCAGGAACAGTTATACGCGAACGTTGTCATATCGGTAACGATTGTATCATTCATCCTAATGCAACGATTGGCGCAGACGGTTTCGGATTTCGTCCTTGTAGTGAAAAAGGCTTGGTGAAAATTCCACAAATCGGAAACGTAATTATCGGAAACGGAGTTGAGATTGGTGCAAACACTTGTGTAGACCGTGGAAAATTCAGCTCGACTATTCTTGGAGATGGCTGTAAAATTGACAACTTAGTACAAATCGGACATAATAGTAAATTAGGTAAATTTTGTATCATGGCTGGAAACAGCGGCCTAGCCGGTTCTGTAACTTTAGGAAATGGTGTCATCATTGGAGGAAGTGCTTCTATAAAAGACCACACCACTATTGGTGATGGTGCCGTAGTTGGAGCGGGTTCAGGAGTTATCTGCGATGTTGCTGCCGGAAAAACTATGTTGGGCTACCCAGCTGTAGAAGCTCGTGATGCTTTAAAACAATGGGCCATTCTAAAACGAATGGTTGGCGATTCTAAAAAATAATCTAAACAAAAATATACAGATAAAAAACCAGAAGGCAGCTTCTGGTTTTTTTTATGAATTGTCAATAAACATGCTCTTTACTTCTTAAAAAAAGGCATTTAAATTTTAAATACCAGAGGCTCAATTTTATTTCACATCCAAATGATATTTATTATGTGGGTTTCAATTGATTTTGTAAATTAGCCAACACTATTTTGTTAAAACATTAATATATTATGGATTTAAACTTCAATAAAAACGAAGATCACAATAAATTACTACTTTCTGAATTAAAACACAAATTTGCAAAAGTAAAACTAGGCGGAGGTGAGAAACGTATCGAAAAGCTACATGCCGAAGGCAAAATGACTGCAAGAGAACGCATCGACTACCTGCTGGACGAAAATTCTAAAAGCATTGAGATTGGAGGGTTCGTTGGAGAAGGAATGTATGCTGAACATGGTGGCTGTCCGTCCGGAGGAGTTGTCATTAAAATAGGATACATCAGAGGAAAACAATGCATTGTGGTAGCCAATGATGCTACCGTAAAAGCCGGTGCCTGGTTTCCAATCACCGGGAAGAAAAATCTGCGTGCGCAGGAAATTGCCATGGAAAACAGATTACCAATAATTTATTTAGTAGACAGTGCAGGTGTTTATTTACCACTTCAGGATGAAATTTTCCCGGATAAAGAGCACTTCGGAAGAATTTTCAGAAACAATGCACAAATGAGCAGTATGGGAATCACCCAAATTGCTGCCGTAATGGGAAGCTGTGTTGCAGGAGGTGCCTACCTGCCTATTATGAGTGACGAGGCTTTAATTGTAGACAAAACCGGAAGTATTTTCCTTGCAGGAAGCTATTTGGTTAAAGCCGCAATTGGAGAGACCATCGACAATGAAAGTTTAGGTGGTGCCACAACGCACTGTGAAATCTCAGGAGTTACCGATTACAAAGCCAAAGACGATAAAGACGCCCTTGAAAAGATAAAAAATATCGTAGACAAAATCGGTGATTATGACAAAGCCGGTTACAGCCGTATCAAAGCCGCAAAACCTGCTCTGGAACCCAAAGATATTTACGGAATCTTGCCAAAAGCGAGAAACGAGCAATATGATATGATGGAAATCATCAATCGTTTGGTTGATAACTCAGAATTCGAAGCTTACAAAGAAGGCTACGGTCAAACAATAATTACGGGTTATGCCAGAATTGATGGCTGGGCAGTTGGAATTGTAGCTAATCAAAGAAAAGTAGTAAAAACAAAAAAAGGAGAAATGCAATTTGGAGGCGTAATTTACTCGGATAGTGCTGACAAAGCCACTCGTTTTATTGCCAATTGCAATCAGAAGAAAATACCTTTAGTTTTTTTACAGGATGTTACGGGTTTTATGGTCGGATCAAAGTCAGAACATGGCGGAATCATAAAAGATGGTGCTAAAATGGTGAATGCTGTAAGCAATTCCGTTGTGCCTAAATTTACCGTAATTGTTGGAAACTCTTACGGAGCCGGAAACTACGCAATGTGCGGAAAAGCCTATGATCCAAGATTAATTTTTGCCTGGCCAAGTGCTGAGCTTGCCGTTATGGGAGGAACTCAGGCTGCAAAAGTACTTGCTCAAATCGAAGCTTCTTCACTGAAAGCAAAAGGAGAAATCGTAGACGAAGAAAAAGAAACAGAATTATTTAACAGAATAAAAGCACGTTACGACGAACAAACCTCTCCGTACTATGCTGCTTCAAGATTGTGGACAGATGCTATCATTGACCCTCTAGACACCCGTACCTGGATTTCTATGGGAATTGAAGCAGCTAACCACTCTCCAATTCAAAAACCTTTTAATTTAGGAGTGATTCAGGTTTAAATTCTCAAACATTCCTATCAACACGTTAAATTAAAAGTAAAAAACTTATTTTCAGCTACTTAAAACAGATATATCATTAAAAATCAGTAACTTTAATGGGTAATTTTTAATCACGTAGTATCATGGAAAATGTAAAAAGTTTAAATAAATGGGCCAATTCGCACACTTATTTACCTGTAGATTTAGTACGTATTGTATTGGGGATTTTTTTATTTATGAAAGGAGTTTCATTTGTAACGAATGTTCAATATCTGCATGATTTAATTTCTCCCATTGATAAATTTGGTGGCGGAATGTTTTTATTACATTATATAGCGCCAGCCCATATGATTGGTGGTATCATGATTGTTTTTGGGCTACTCACCCGTTGGGCAATAGCTGCTCAGTTACCCATCCTTTTTGGGGCCATTTTGATTAATTTTATGGGGCACATGCATTCGGAAAGCTTAATTCTCGCTATTGTAGTCTTATTGGTTTGCGTATTCTTTTTATTCTACGGAAGCGGAAAACACTCAGCTGATTATTATTTCAAAATGCAACAATAACTTTGTTTTATCCTCAACTACGCCAATTAAATGTTGAGGATAAAATAATTAGTTCTTTTTTAAAGTTAATTAATGCAGCAAAATTTCTTTAATTGTCTTTTAAGGGTTAAATTCGCGACCATGAATTGGATTCGTAAGACCACTATTTTTGTATCACTTTTGATCATTGCTTTTTTTGCCTCTCAGGCAAACGAATCTGTAGTGGAAAAAACTGAAAACAAAAAGGCAGATACTACTTTTTCTATCGACTATACCGACTCTTTGGCTTTTATACAGCCACAAACAGGCTATAATCTGGTAGGAAATATCAAAACGAATCATCCCGGTTTAATTAAGTGGTTTGACTCTTTATTGGTTGCTATTCCACAACATCATGCTGTAAATACAGCTTCAAACTTTGCCAGTCAATTCAACATCCAGAGCAAAAAGATCCTTTTAATGCTCTACCCTTTCCATTTTTTCTGGTAGATTATTTTATGAAATTCTAGCGGAGAAGGCATTTCTTCTCCAAATCAATAAACCGTTTTCATCCTGAAAACTATTTACTATTTCATAATAATTTATCAAATTTTACAACAAAAATGGAAACAAGTGTAACCATAATTGGTATTGTGATCGCCATCATAGTAGCCATTCCTATTTATTTTTCAGCAAGATCAAGTGCCGCAAGCAAAACGAAAATCTTAAACATAAAAAAGAAATTCAATCCGGCACATCCTGAAAATTTTGATCTAACAGAGTCTCAAAGCAATAAAACATTGACTATAGATCAAAAGAACAGAAAATTTATCCTGATGAACTTCAATCCAAATCAGGAGGAATCTACTTATGTCGATTTAAAAAGTGTCTCTTCTTGCAAACTAGCGTTGACAACTGATGGAAACTCAGACACGATACTAAAAATTGATTTTGAATTTCTGAACAGAGAAACATCTAAAAAAATTACAATTCCTTTCTATGATTTCGATGATGACCGTATCAAACAAATAAGCGCTTACCAGGATCATATGTTTGCGAAAAAATGGCTTAAAATCATTCAGGATTCTATTTAATGTTAGTTATTTAATTCAGTAAAAGAGGCTCATTTTGAGTCTCTTTTTTTTACATGATATTTGTCATTTTATTTCAAGTGCCAGTATTCTAATTTTGAGTATCCAAAATCCTCTTTTATGAAAATTTCACTGACACAGAAATACAACGTTCCCGGCCCACGATATACCAGTTATCCAACAGTTCCTTATTGGAATGAAAACAACTTTAATGAGCAAAAATGGATTACATCATTCCAAAGAGCTTTTCTGGAAAGTAATTCACAAAACGGAATTAGTTTATATATTCACTTACCTTTCTGTGAGAGTCTGTGCACTTTTTGTGGCTGCAACAAACGTATTACAAAAAATCACTCTGTCGAAGAAACTTATATCAAAGCACTTTTAAAAGAATGGAGTCTTTACTGTAATTTACTTCCCAAAAAACCGATCATAAAAGAAATTCACTTAGGAGGTGGAACTCCAACCTTTTTCTCCAAAAACAACCTCGAACAACTCATAAATGGTATTTTCAACAGTGCCCAAAAAGCCGAAAACCATGAGTTTAGTTTTGAAGGTCATCCTAACAATACAACTTACGAACAACTTAAAAAATTACACGATCTAGGTTTTCGAAGAGTAAGTTTCGGTGTTCAGGATTACGCAGAGAAAGTTCAAAAAGCAATTCACAGAATTCAGCCTTTTCATAATGTTGCGAAAGTTACCCTTTGGGCAAAAGAAATAGGCTATACTTCTATTGGCCATGATATCATATTTGGTCTTCCTTTTCAAACTGTTGAAAATATTATTGACACTGTTGAGAAAACAAACTCCTTAAAACCGGATCGTCTGGCTTTTTACAGTTATGCGCATGTACCCTGGATAAAAGGAAATGGCCAGCGCGGGTTTAATGATGAAAATATCCCAAAAGATGCCGAGAAAAGAAAACTATATGAAGTTGGCAAACAATTGCTTGCTCAAAATGGCTATCATGAAATTGGAATGGATCATTTTGCTTTCGCGTCTGATAGTTTGTATAAAGCAGTACAAAATAAAGAACTTCATCGAAATTTTATGGGATACAGTGCCTCAAAAACACAGCTTATGATAGGTTTGGGTGTTTCATCTATTAGTGACAGCTGGTACAGCTTTGCTCAAAACACCAAAATTCTGGAAGATTATTATCAACTGTTGGAATGCAATAAATTACCTGTTATAAAAGGTCATGTTCTTGATGATGAAGATTTAATAATCCGAAAACACATTTTAAACTTAACCTGTGAATTTGAAACTTCATGGGGTGATGAATCTTTATATTTTAAAGAAATCCCGACTGTTTTATCTGATTTAAAAGAAATAGAAAATGATCAATTAATTGTTATTGAAGAAAACAAAATTAGTATTACCGAAGCAGGCAGGCCTTTTGTTCGTAATATTTGTATGGCTTTTGATTTGCACTTAAAAAGAAAATCTCCCGAAACAAACCTCTTCTCTATGACTGTTTAATGACAGTTAGGAGTCGACTGGACAAACAAACTCATATTAGATGGAGAAATATAAGGAATTCCTAAACCTAAGCCTCTAAGAATAAATAAAACTCCAATTATCACAGCAACATAAGGTATTGCTTTCTGTATTTTATTTCTAAAGGGAAGTTTGATCAACGAATTTACATACACTACAACTGTCATAAGCGGTACAGTCCCCAATCCAAACAGCAGCATGTACAGAACTCCTAAACTGGCGCTTTGCATTGCTATAGCGCCAAATAAGGCTACATAAACCATTCCACAAGGCAAAAAGCCATTTAACAGTCCTATAGTAAAAAGAGATTTATAACTTCGATCTTTAAATTGATTTCCTAAGCTTGATTTTACCCTGGAGATAACTTTATAGATCGGTTTAGAAAAGTTGTATTTTGAGAAGACTTTCTCAGGGACTAAAACAACGACTATCATCGCTAGGCCAATAAAAATTGACATTTTTTGCTGAAGTCCGGCTAAAAAGAATCCTCTCCCTAATAGTCCAAAAATCAGCCCTATGGTCATGTAAGACGTCAATCGCCCTAGATGATAGGTTATAATCTGAGTTACCTTTTTGGCTTCATTCTGACGATCCACAGGCAACATCATCGCAATTGGACCACACATTCCGATACAGTGTAAACTACTTATTAATCCAAATATGAAAGCGGAGTACAACATCTTTTTCTTTTTTTGCTATAGATTACATCTCTAATAATGATTAAAAAATCTATACGAACAATGACCTGTCTATTGAAATAATCTCCTTTTAACAAGTCATTTTGCAATATTAATTTACATAGATTACCTCTTTTGACAAGTATTTTTTTCCATCGTACTGCCATTCCATGTTAACATCCCAACGACCTTTTATCAGTTTGTTTTTTGGAATCAACAATACTGAATTGGTTAAAACAATCTGGGTATTAAAATCAAATTTTTTATTTGACGGACGGTACAATAATATATTCCCTTTGACTTTATCATTTTCAAAAGTGGTAGGAAAAACAATTTCAACTCCATCTTCTTGATAGGCAATTAAAGGTTTTTGCTGCAAATCCTGAGCATTTTGAACACGTGCCATTTCATCCTGAAAATGTGAATCATGCTTGTAATATTCTTCTACAACCAAATCATTATCATACTTACTGTTGGACTGCACTTCAAAAACAAAATATAAAATAAAAGTCATAAACAATGCAAATGCAATGACAATCCCGGTTCCCCAATTTATTTTCATAATCGTATTTTTTTAATTAAAACTTCGTGGTCCTAAAAAGTTGGTAGTGGTGGTTTCCAATAATTCTTTACCATTATAAACCCCAATCTTCACTTTTGTTTTATCACTTTCTAAAAGTACTTCGTCTATTTCTATAAATAATGTTCCTTGAGAAATGCCTTCTTTAGCCACTTTAAAATGTGTTTTTCCAACATTCTTAATTTCACCTTTTTGGTCGATTAGTTCAAAATGAATATCATTATAATCTTTCATCGTTTTATTGACAATTTTATAAGTATACACATTACTAATTTTATTTCCTTTATGCTGAAACAATTGTCCTGGCAAACGTAGAATGACTGCCTGCACATCTGTTCTTAAAAACAACATTCCAACAAACACACTTAGCAAAATGAATAAAACCGCAGTATAACCTTTCATTCGCGTGGTAAATTTAAAAGATGCTTTTTTCTCAATTTCATCTTCAGATGCGTAACGAATCAATCCTTTAGGTAAACCAACGTTTTCCATAATGGAATCACATTCATCGATACATGCTGTACAATTTGTACATTCCAACTGTGTCCCGTTTCTAATGTCAATACCCATCGGGCAAACGTGTACACATTGATGACAATCGATACAATCTCCTTTTCCGGTTAAAGCTCTGTCTTCTTTTTTATTAAATTTAGCACGCCCTGCCTCCTTTTCACCACGCACAAAATCATACGCCACATTGATAGACTTATTATCAAGAAGCACACCTTGTAAACGCCCATAGGGACAGGCAATAATACAAACCTGCTCTCGAAACCAAACAAATACAAAATAGAAGACTCCTGTAAAAATAAGCAATGCAATAAAATTACTTGCCTGTTGAATTGGTCCTTGTTCTACCATTAAGAAAAGCTCGTCACTACCTACAAGATAAGCTAAAAATACATTAGCAATTCCAAAAGAAATCAGAAAAAAGATAGCCCATTTGATCCCTCGTTTTCGAATTTTCTCAGCGTTCCATTCCTGTCTTGACAATCGTATTTGTGCGCCGCGATCTCCATCGATCCAGTATTCAATTCGCCTGAAAACCATCTCAAGAAAGATTGTCTGTGGACAAATCCATCCACAAAAAATTCTTCCAAAAACAACGGTAAACAAAATAATAAACACAATACCTACCAGCATTGATATTACAAAGAGATAAAAATCCTGAGGCCAAAATGGAAATCCAAAAATATTAAAGCGTCGCTCTATAACATTGAACATCATGAACTGGTTTCCATTTATTTTTATAAACGGATTCGCAATTAAAATCGCCAGCAAAACATAACTGACTATTTTCCGGTATTCATAAAATTTACCAGACGGTTTTTTAGGAAAAATAAATTTTCTTTTACCACCTTCATCAATAGTTCCAATGGTATCTCTAAAAGCTTCGTCTGGTAAATTTGACATGGTATTATTTTTTAACTTCTGTACTATCTTTTGTTTTATCTGCTGTGTCGCCCTTTTTAGGAGCGCTTTGATCTACCCAAACTTCTCCTTCCGGTTCTTTTGGATCTTTTGGGTTACTGCCTTGCAAAGACAAGATGTAACTTGCAACTTTTTGAATTTCTTTGGGTTTCATACCGTTGGTTTTCCAGGAGACCATTCCCTTTCCGTCACGTCCTCCATTAGTAATGGTATGAAAAACCTCTTTAATACCACCGCCTAAAATCCAGTGATCATCCGTTAAGTTTGGTCCAATTTGTCCACCACCGTCTGCTCTGTGACAAGCTGCACAATTGGTCATAAAAATTTCTTTACCGGCAGCTAAACTTGCATCATCGGTTAACAACACCACTGTTTTTTCATCCATCAAATCAGGCGCTGTTTTAAGATATTCTTCTACATCTATTTTAGCCTGAGCCATTTCTTTTTTCAGCTCCGTTTCCTGATCGTCGCCACCAAAAATATCGTAACGTGCTACATAGATCACACCAAATACAATACAGATATAGAACAGGTATACCCACCAAGGCGGTAAATTATTATCTAACTCTTTAATGCCGTCATAATCATGATCCATCAACAAGTCACCTTCTTTTTCAATTGGTTCTGTTTGAGTAAGTTTATGCATCAACTCTTTGTACCAGGTACTTTCAGTCAAGCTTAAACTCTTTTCATGTTCCACTTTTGCTTTTTCTTCAGGCGACATTAATTGATACATTACTCTATTAACAGCGCTCAACGTTATTTCAATTGCAATCAGGATAAACAGAAAAACAAATAGAAAAACGGAAACCATCGGATACTTGATAAAAGCTGGTCTGTCACCCGAATCTATAAAGTATTCCATCAAAGCAAAGACAATGAAGAAAATCAATGGCACTCTTACATATACTGGGAAAAATCTTTTCATTTTTATTTATCTTTTGAAATTATAATAAGCCCTTCATCCAAAGGTATCGCACTCATCTCCTCAATTTTTTCTTTTTTATAGGAGAACACCCAAAAACCTAGGCCTACAAAGAAGAAAAAGAATATCAGTAGAGAAAGTATCGGGTAAATCTCTATACCCGAAATGTTCTCCATATTGTGTTTTATTTGCTCAAACATAATGCTGTTATTTAGAAGGTTGCTTTACTTTGATATCAGTTCCAAGTCTTTGTATGTAAGCAATTAAAGCGACAATTTCTCTCTCATTCATCGGAATGAATTTTTCACCTTTAGCAATTGCTTTTTTCTTACTGTCCTCATAACTTTTTACATAATCAGGATCGTTCTCAAGACTTTTTTCAATTCTCATTGCCTGCGCTCTTAATGTCTTAGGAGCATTTGCAATCTCTTCTTCGGTATAAGGAACACCAAGTGAAACCATTGCCTGCATTTTCTTCTGAGTCAAGGAAATATCCATCGCTTCATTATCAAACAACCATTTATAACCTGGCATGATTGAACCTGCTGAAGTACTTTGTGGATTCCACATATGGTTAAAATGCCAGTTGTCATTATATTTTCCTCCTACTCTTAACAAATCGGGACCCGTACGTTTTGATCCCCATAAAAACGGATGATCGTATACAAACTCTCCTGCTTTTGATTGTGGTCCGTAACGCTCTACTTCACTTCTGAAAGGGCGAACGGATTGTGAATGACATCCCACACAACCTTCTCTTATATATAAATCACGTCCTTCAAGTTCTAAAGGTGTATAAGGTTTCACACTTGTGATCGTCGGAATATTAGATTTAACCATGATAGTTGGTACAATCTGAATAACACCTCCGATTAAAATAGCGATCGTAGCCAAAATGGTTAACTGAATTGGTTTTCTCTCCAACCAGGTATGGAATTTCTCTCCATTAAGTCTTCCACTGCTAATTCTTTGTAAAGCCGGAGCTTGTGCCAATTCGTCCTCAATAGTCTGACCTGCTTTTACGGTCATAATAATATTGTAAACCAATGTCAGCATTCCTATTAAATACAAACTACCTCCAATGGCTCTCATCCAATACATTGGCATAATAGCAGTAACCGTTTCAAGGAAATTACCATAAACTAAAGTTCCATCCGGATTAAATTGTTTCCACATTGACGCTTGTTGAAAACCTGCCACATATAAGGGAATTGTATATATAATGATTCCTAAAGTTCCTATCCAAAAATGAAAGTTGGCCAATTTTTTAGAAAACAAATCCGATTTGGTCATTCTCGGAATCAACCAATAAATAATACCAAATGACATGAAACCATTCCAGGCTAAAGCCCCTACGTGTACGTGTGCAACGATCCAGTCTGTATAATGCGCAATAGCATTTACATTTTTAAGCGAAAGCATTGGCCCTTCAAATGTTGCCATTCCGTAACCGGTAATTGCTACTACAAAGAATTTCAAAACCGGCTCTTCACGAACTTTATCCCATGCTCCTCTTAATGTTAGAAGTCCGTTGATCATACCACCCCAAGACGGTGCAATAAGCATTACTGAGAAGGCAACTCCCAAATTCTGAGCCCAGTTTGGCAAAGCAGAATACAATAAGTGGTGAGGACCGGCCCAGATGTAAATAAAGATTAGGGACCAAAAGTGAATAATTGATAATCTATAAGAGTATACCGGACGATTGGCTACTTTTGGAACAAAGTAATACATTAATCCTAAAAATGGCGTGGTAAGGAAAAATGCAACTGCATTGTGGCCATACCACCATTGAACCAAAGCATCCTGAACCCCAGCGTAAACAGAGTAACTTTTGAAAGCTGAAACCGGAATCTCGATATTATTAAAAATGTGCAATACTGCAACTGTAACAAATGTTGCCAGATAAAACCAAATTGCTACATACAAATGACGTTCTCTACGACGCAACATAGTACCAATCATATTTATCCCCATTACGACCCAAATAAGTGCAATGGCAATATCAATTGGCCATTCCAACTCAGCATATTCCTTTGAAGAAGTATACCCTAAAGGCAATGTAATAGCTGCTGCAACAATAATAAGCTGCCAACCCCAAAAATGTAAATTACTCAAAAAGTCACTAAACATTCTTGCTTTTAACAAACGCTGCAGCGAATAATACATTCCTGCAAAAAAGGCATTTCCAACGAAGGCAAAAATAACCGCATTGGTGTGCAAAGGCCGTAATCGGCCGTAGCTAAGCCAGGAGATTCCATCTGTTATATTGGGAAAAAGGTACATCACCGCTAAGGTAAGCCCCACTAACATCCCCACTACCCCGAATAAGATAGTGGCGTAAATGAATTTTTTAACAATTTTGTTGTCGTAATAAAACTGTTCCATTTCCATAATTATACTTGTTTTTCTTTGATTGGTAAATTTTTCTTCTTGGGGGTAATTTTGGTCTCATCATCAAAAAGCATTCTGACTGAGGGCGTATAATCGTCATCGTATTGTCCTGATTTGACAGCTACGATAAAAGCAATAAAGAATCCAATTGCAACGAAAATACTTACTGAAATTAATAGATAAATAACACTCATACCTTAAGTTTATATTAACAAAATTACTCGGTTATTAGCTGGTAAAATATGATAATTATCATAGACGAGGTCCTATGTTAAATTTATAAAAAAATAACCTTTGAATTATTTATAATAATTTTAAATTACTCTTACTTAAATAGTTAGACATCAATGTTACAAAACTCACAATTGTAATCGTGCTCAAAGGCATAATAATAGCAGCTACCAAAGGCAGTAGGTTTCCTGTAATTGCGAAAAAAAGTCCTACAACATTGTACAGCAGTGACAAAACAAAACTCATTTTAATAATCATAATCGATTTGTGCGATAATTTTAAAAAATAACTCAGTCTTGAAAACTCGCTAGCATCTAATATAGCATCGCAGGCAGGTGAGAAAACATTAACATTCTCAGAGATAGAAATCCCTACGTTACTTTGTGCCAAGGCACCGGCATCGTTTAAACCGTCTCCAACCATCATTACATTACGACCTTCATCCTGTAATTTTTTGATAAACTCCAGCTTCTGCTCCGGCTTTTGATTAAAAATCAATTCTGTATTTTTTGGCAAAATAGCTTCAAGAGTAGCACGCTCTCCATCGTTATCTCCCGAAAGTACTTTTATCTGATATTCCTGACTCAATGTCGAAAAAAGTTCTTCCAAACCATCCCGATATTGATTCTGGAATGTAAATTTTCCGTAATAGACTTCATTGATTCTGATGTGAAGACCCGTTTTTTCAATTTCTGAGGATTCCGCAGCAGGGCTATCAACAAAGGCTGCTGATCCAATTTTAATAGTCGTGTTTTCTGCAGAAGCCTGAATTCCTTTACCGGTAATTTCTTGAAAATCAACAATTACAACTCTATTTTCTTCAGGCAAAAAGTCATATAACATGCGGCTCAAAGGGTGATTTGAAGCACGAAGGACATTTTTAATAAGTCTATAATCTTCTTTGGAAAGAGAGTTTCCCTCGTATACAATATTCGATTTCTTATTAGTCGTAATAGTTCCGGTTTTATCAAAAACAATTGTATCAACTTTGGCCAATTGCTCGATTACCAAAGCATTCTTTAAATACATTTTCTGCTTGCCCATGATTCGCAATATGTTACCAAACGTAAATGGTGCGGTAAGTGCTAATGCGCACGGACAGGCCACAATTAAGACAGCAGTAAAAACATTAAAAGCGGTATTTGCATCAATAGAAACCCAATAACCAAACCCCGCAAAAGCAATTAATAACAGTAAGGGTGTAAAATAACGGCTTATAGTATCTGTTATGGTTTTATGTTTTTGAAGCACCTTTTTCTGAAAGATCTCATTACTCCACAATTGTGTCAGATAACTTTGTGACACCGAATGCAACACTTCCATCTCGATCACTTTACCAATATGTTTTCCTCCCGCAAAAACTTTATCTCCGGATTTTTTAGTTATGGGGACTGCTTCTCCAGTTACAAAACTATAGTCGATCTCTGCTTTTTCGCTAATCAGAATCCCGTCAACAGGAATAAGCTCCTGATTTCGAATTAGAAGCCGGTTTCCTTTTAAAACATCGTAAACAGGAACACTTTCTTCCGATGCATCTGAATTGATTCTTGTAACCGCTATAGGGAAATAGGATTTAAAATCTCTTTCGAAACTTAAAAAACTATAGGTTTTAATCTGAAACATCTTTCCCAATAACATGAAGAAAACCAAACCTGTTAAGCTATCAAAGAAACCGGATCCATAATTCATCACAATATCAAAAGTACTACGGACAAACATTACAATAATTCCTAATGCAATTGGAATATCAATATTCAACATTCCCGATCTGATGCTTTTGTAAGCGGAAACATAATAACCACTAGCCGAATACAAGAAGCTGGGCAATGCCAGAATAAAAATCAGGATTCTGAAAAAGGGTTTATAGTTATCCAGCCAAAATTCCTTTATTTCGAAGTATTCAGGAAATGAAAGCAACATGATGTTTCCGAAGCAAAAAAAGGCAACACCTAATTTATAGGTCAGACTTCTGTCAACACTATTTTTCCCGGATTCGTAATTTTCTAAGCTTATATAAGGTTCATAACCTATAGAGCTAAGCATATAAACTATGGTTTTTAAAGAAACGATATCTGAATTAAAAGTAATTCGGACTCTTTTTTCAGGAAAGTTCACCTGAGAAAGACTTATTCCAGGCTGAATTCGATTTAAATTTTCGAGAATCCAAATACAAGAACTACAATGAATGTATGGAATGTTTAAGGAAGCAATTGCTGTATTTCCTTCCTGAAATTCCAATACTTTTGAAAGAATAGCTTCATTATCTAAAAAGTCGTACTTCCCTTTTATATCCTGTGGAGTAGCTCCCGGGGATTTTTCAAAATCGTAATAGCAGGTTAAATCGTGAAGACTAAAAATTTCGTAGACCGTTTTACAACCGGCACAACAAAACTTTTTTTCATCAAAATTGATTTCTTCATTTTTAGGAATGGTAAGCCCACAATGAAAACAACTTTGTTCACTCATAATTTGTTTTTTTTTGATACAACAAATATTCAAAATAAGAGGTGACTTTTAATATGACATTTATCATATTAGAAGGAAATCGGTTTCTAATTTAATGAAATAAATCTGTCAAATAACGATGTCAGATTTTTTATGTGTTTTTTCTGTCCGAAGACTAGCTGCGAAAGCGAATATTGGTTAATTTTGCAGTAAATATTTTTGCTATGAATAAATGTGACCAATGTATCGTAAGACAGCTTTCTTCTCTAAAAGCGCTTAATAAAGATGAAGTTGTGAAGTTGGCCAATAGCAAGACAACCTACACAATTAAAAAAGGCGAAGCTCTTTTTGAAGAAGGCGAAGTTACCAATGGCGTTTTTTGTGTAAAAGACGGAGTTGGAAAGCTCTCTAAATTAAGTGCCAACGGAAAAGATCAAATTGTAAAACTGGTAAAATCAGGGGAGCTTCTAGGTCAGCGTTCTATGATTAGCAATGAACCTGCTAACTTATCAGCCAAAGCGGTTGCTGATATGGAAGTTTGTTTTATTCCAAAAGCTGAAATTCTTCACTTTTTCAATAACAACAATCAGTTTTCTATGAACTTGATGCAGTCGGTTTGTGAAGATTTAAAAGAATCTGAAAACGATAAAATTGCATTGGTTCAAAAAACGGTAAAACAACGTTTAGCAGAAACTTTACTGCAATTACACAATGATTTTGGCGAAAACCCGGATAAAACCCTAAAAGTTCAGCTTACAAGAGAAGAACTAGCTGGTATTATTGGTACAGCCACAGAAAGCTGTATCCGATTATTATCTGATTTCAATAAGCTTAAATTAATTGAATTAGTAGGCAAAAAGATTAAACTTCAGGATATCAAAGCTTTAAAAAGACTGGCGGAGTAACTACAGTTTTTTAGCTTCATTCCAAAAAATGTCCATTTCAGACAAAGTCATGTCCATTAAAGGTTTCCCCATTTCACCTGCTTTACTTTCGAGATACTGAAAACGTTTGATAAATTTTTTATTGGTGCGCTCTAAAGCGTCTTCAGGATTTACATTTAAAAATCGAGCATAATTGATCATAGAGAATAAAACATCACCAAATTCGGCCTCTATTTTGTCCTGATCTCCGGCTTTTACTTCTATTTGCAATTCTTCCAGTTCTTCCTGTACTTTATCCCAAACCTGATGCGGTTCTTCCCAATCAAAACCTACTCCTTTTACTTTGTCCTGAATTCGGCTTGCTTTAACCAATGCAGGCAAACTTCTTGGAACTCCTTCCAAAACTGATTTTTTACCTTCTTTTAGCTTTAGCTTTTCCCAATTTTGCTTTACTTCTTCCTCATCTTTAACTTTGGTATCACTGTAGATATGAGGATGACGATGAATGAGTTTATCACAAATCTCATTACACACATCTGCCATGTCAAAATCGCTGGTTTCTGAGCCTATTTTCGCGTAAAAAACAATATGCAGCAACAAATCTCCTAATTCTTTCTTCACTTCATTTAAATCGTTGTCTAAAATAGCATCACCTAACTCATACGTTTCTTCAATGGTGAGATGTCTGAGCGTTTGCAAGGTTTGCTTTTTATCCCACGGACATTGCTCACGAAGTTCATCCATAATAATTAGTAATCTTTCGAAGGCTTGTAGCTGAAGTTCTTTGCTCATTTTTGAAATTTTATCCAGGTTGTGACGATTGTTTGTAAAAGTAAAAAATCCTGTCAAGAAAACATCTTAACAGGATTAATATATTTTTAAGTATTTAGGTTCTAAGATTCTGAGGTTCTAAGATCCTGAGCCTAACCATTTTTTAACAATCTAAAATGAACTTAGTCACTTAGAACCTTAAAAGAATGTTAAAAACTACTATTCTTCTTTTTTCGCTTTTGCTTTTTTAGGAGCAGCTGCTTTTTTTGGTTTTTCTTCAGCAACCGGAGCTTCTTCAACAGCTTCAACAGCAGCAGGAGCCAAATCTGTTACCAAACCTTTCGCCTGAAGGGTATTGTACCAGTTTAATACTTTTTTAATATCAGAAGGATAAACTCTCTCTTCGTCGTATTCAGGTAAAATTTCTTTAAAATAAGCCGATAATGTAGCATTATCTTCTTTATGAGAAATGGCTTGACCTTTATTTTCTTTAGTAGCAATACGCTGCATTACTTCTGTTAATGGTTTTTCGCCTTCGTAAGTATAAATTGAAATCTCTGATAATAAACTTACATTACTTTTTAAGTTTACTGTGATTTTTTTTCCATCTGCTAATGATTCTGCCACAAAACCTGTACGAGTTTGTACCTTCAATACATATAAACCTGGTTTCCCAGAAATGGCTAAAATTTTCTCTAAATTCATGTTTATTAAAATTAGTATTAAGAATTTGATTTATTATATTTCTTTGATTCTAAATTCATACTTTAGAATACTATCTTCCTTTTTTTGCAGCAAAAAATTTCATTCTGTATTCCTGAAATGTTTTGCCTTCTGTAATGTTTTTTAATTTTTTCTGGATCAGACGTTTCTTAAGGGACGAAATTTTATCTGTAAACAGAACTCCCTCAATATGGTCGTATTCATGCTGAATAACTCTTGCAATTAAACCATCAAAAACTTCGGTTTTCATTACAAAATCTTCCTCACAATATTCAATTGTCACGGTTGGTTTTCTGTAAACATCTTCGCGAACGTCCGGAATACTCAAACAACCTTCGTTAAAGCTCCACTCTTCTCCTTCTTCTTTCAAAATTTTAGCATTGATAAAAGTTTTTTTGAAACCTTTCAAATCTTCCTGCTCATTTAACGGCAAATCCTCATCATCACTAAAAGGAGTCGTATCAATAACAAACAAACGAATAGGCACACCTACCTGAGGCGCGGCAAGTCCAACTCCTAAAGCGTTGTACATGGTTTCATACATGTTTGCTATTGTTTCTTTTAAGTTTGGATAATCCGGCGTAATTACCTCACCCACTTTTCTTAAAACAGGATCACCATATCCTACAATTGGTAAAATCATTTGTAATATTTTAATGTATTATCTACTGAAAAACACTGAATTTAATTCCCTTAATTCAGCTGGCAAAAATAGTAAAAAATAGTCAATGAATAATTCGAAAGCTATATTATATATCATTTTTTGCAATCTCGCCAAAAACTCATCCATAATTATGCCAAATTAATTCGTACAATTCTTACCTTTGTTTGTAAACCTCAATATATGTTTGATCGTATCTCGAAATTTACCAACAGTACTTCTTTTTTAAATGCCTCAAAAGTAACTATTGCTTCAGTCGTTCCCGTCTTAATTTTAAACTTTCTTGGACACTTCGAAATAGGTTTCACCATTGCATTAGGCGCATTTTATACTTACCCAAGTGATATTCCGAGTTCTTTAAGCCATAAAATAAAAGGTCTTATCGTTGCTTCATTTATTGTTTCGGGAGTTAACTTATTAGTAAATCTTGCCTATCCCTATCCTTTTTTGTTTTATCCTTTTTTAGGCTTTTTACTGTTTTTATGTTCGATGATTTCAGTATATGGTCAGCGTGCTACTTTGGTTTCTTTCTCTGCTTTGTTATCGATTTCCTTATCATTTGGCCATTTGCATGAAGGCTGGGAAGCTTTCGAGTATTCCGGTTTTATTTTTATTGGGGGAATTCTGTACCTGATTGTGTCTCTTATATTTCATTTTGTACAGCCGTATAAATATGTCGAACTTCAAATCGCAGAGGGCATAAAACTAACAGCCAAATATTTAAAACTCAGAGGTGATTTATGGAATCCTGAAGCCAACAGAAAAGCCATCATCGAGAAACAATTAAACGTTCAGGTAGAATTAAACCTAATACATGAGGACTTAAGAAAGATGCTCATCGGGAATCAAAATACTTCAGGAGCTACAAGTCAAAACCGAAAGATGCTACTTGTTTTTATCACTCTGGTTGAGATTCAGGAACTAGCATTATATACTTCATTTGATCACGATAAACTGCATGAAAAATTTGCCGGACATCCCGAAGTGCTTCGAACTTATCAGAATGTGGCTTATAAACTAGCTTCTACTTTAAAAAAGCTTTCTAAAAATGTGCACAATATTAGCGTATACGTTGATAAGAATGACCTGAAAAATGAACTGGACGCTCTTGAGTTTGCCATTTTTGATTACGAAAAAACCTTAGGCAAAGAAGAAGCGGCTGAGGGTGTTTTGATGTTAACGAATATGTTGAAGTATGCTAAAAACCAGGTTGGAAAAATTAAAATCATCCAGCGTGCTTTTTCGCTTGCCATGCAGTCCTATAAATTAAAAGACAAGGATAAGGAGCTGGAAAAATTTCTTACCCCTCAATACTACCCGTTGCGCACTTTGATAGAGAATTTATCTTATTCTTCTTCGATTTTTAGACATTCAATAAGACTGACTACGACTATTTTAATTGGTTTTGTGATTGGAAAATTCCTACCGTTTCAAAACGTCTATTGGATTTTACTAACTATTGTTGTGATCATGCGCCCGGGTTACGGTTTAACGAAAGAACGATCTTATAATCGAATTTTCGGTACTATTTTAGGCGGATTATTAGCTTTCGGAATCGTTTCTTTGGTTCAAAACCATGTTGTATTAAGCATCTTCTCTATTGTTTGTATGCTTCTTGGTATTTCGTTTACACAAATTAACTATAAGATAAGCGCCACTTTCGTTACAATGTATGTCGTTTTTATTTATGGTATTTTAACCCCGGATGTAGTTAAAGTAATTCAGTTTCGAATTCTGGATTCACTTGCAGGAGCTATTTTAGCGTTTTTAGCCAATCAGTTTTTATGGCCTGCCTGGGAATTTATCAATACTCCAATACACATTGAAAATTCAATCCGTGCGAATCGAAATTACCTGAAAGAGATTGCCGATTTCTACAATAAAAAAGGAGAGGTTCCCACCTCGTACCGATTGTCCCGAAAAAATGCTTTTGTTGAGGTAGGCAATCTGATGACTTCTTTTCAACGTATGATGCAGGAACCCAAATCGAAACAAAAAACACTCCCATTAGTCAATAAGCTGGTGGTCTTAAACCATTCGATATTATCAGCTCTCGCTTCTTTATCAACTTATATTCAGTCCCATCAAACCACTTCTGCTTCAGAATCTTTTAATTACATTATAAAAACGATTCTTTCTAACCTTGATCATGCTATCGCAGTTTTAAGAAATGAAACGATCGTAAACGATACTTACTTTGACAAGGAAGATGTGACTTTACAATTTGAAGAGCTCAAACGCGTCAATTTTAAACGCCTGGCCGATGATGATGACTTAGATAAAGAAACACGACAAGCTAAAATGCAGGAAGCTCAGATGGTAATCGAGCAATTGATCTGGATGAGCAATCTGGCAGAAAAGATTTTAAAAATTACAAAGGAATTTAAAGCAACAAATCCAGATTAATTCATCTGGATTTGTTTTTTTTATTGTAAGATCTGAACTTAACTATTTTTTAGTTTTAAAACTTCAGATGTATGTTTTCTAAGTTCTGCTAAAAGCTCCGGTTTATCATTTAAAGTCTGACCGTAAGAAGGGATCATGTTTTTCATCTTTGCTTGCCATTCCGGTGTTTTAATCTGATTGGTAAAACATCTGCTGATTAGATCAACCATGATACCAACAGCTGTCGACGCTCCTGGAGAAGCTCCAAGTAATACTGCCAGAGTTCCATCATGTGTGTTGATTACTTCTGTACCAAACTCTAAAACTCCACCTTCTTTTTCATCTTTTTTAATCACCTGAACTCGTTGTCCGGCTCTTTCCAATTTCCAGTCTTTAGAACGTGCTGTTGGCAAATATTCACGCAATGCTTTCATCCTGTCTTTTGGAGACTGACGAACCTGCTCAATCAAATACTTCGTTAGAGGAATGTTATGATATCCTGCAGACAACATTGGAATTAAGTTGTTCGGTTTTATAGATAATGGCAAATCTAAGTAAGAACCATTTTTCAGGAAACGGGTTGAAAATCCTGCAAACGGACCAAAAAGCAATGCTTTTTCGCCATCAATTACTCGGGTATCAATATGCGGTACAGACATTGGAGGTGCTCCAACACTTGCTTTTCCGTAAACTTTTGCCTGATGTTTGGCAATTACTTCAGGATTGGTACATTTTAACCATTGTCCGCTCACTGGAAAACCTCCGTAGCCATTTCCTTCCGGAACATTTGCTTTTTCTAACAAAGGTAACGAACCTCCACCTGCTCCGATAAATACAAATTTGGTATAGGCTTTTCTCACATTACCGGTAGCTAGATCGGTAATTTTAATACGCCATGATTTATCTTCACGTTGCTTTAATTTTTTAACTTCATGATTAAAATGCAAAGAAACACCATCAAGTTTACCTAAATAATTGAACATGCTTCTGGTTAAAGCTCCAAAATTCACATCAGTACCAATTTCCATATGGGTAGCAGCCAAATTTTCATTAGCATCTCTGCCTTCCATCACAAGCGGCATCCATTTTTTTAATTGCTCAAAATCAGAACTAAATTCCATTTGAGAAAAAATCGGATTGTTCTGTAATGCTTCAAATCTCTTTTTAAGATACTCCACATTTTTTTCTCCCCATACAAAACTCATGTGAGGAACACTTTTTATAAAATTATCAGGAGATGGTACTTTCTTCTCTTCTACTAAATAAGACCAGAATTGGCGTGAGATCTCAAAAGATTCTGCTATACTTATTGCTTTTTTGGGATCAATACTTCCGTCAGCCTTTTCGGGAGTGTAATTTAGTTCACAGAAGGCAGAGTGTCCTGTTCCTGCATTATTCCAGGCATCTGAGCTTTCGGCAGCAGCAACATCTAATCTTTCGTAAATTTCAATTTTTATATCAGGTTGTAATTCTTTCAAAATTACTCCAAGAGTGGCACTCATAATTCCCGCTCCAATGAGTACTACTTCACTATTAGAACGTATTGTTTCGTCAGACATAACAGTATTGTTTTTAAAGTGCAAAGGTACTTTTTATAATTGCAAAAAAAAACTAAAATTGCATCATAAAAGTTATGTTTTTCTAAAAAATAAAAGGCCTGAAGATCGGGTATAAAAAAATCTAAAAACGTTTTGAAGAAAGGTAATCCTGAAGCATAATTGTAGCCGAAATTTCATCGATTAAACCTTTGTTCTGACGTTGTTTTTTACTAAGTCCGCTATCAATCATGGTTTGAAACGCCATTTTTGATGTAAAACGCTCATCTACACGAACAACTTTCATATCGGGGAAAATATTAGAAAAATGGGTAACAAACCCTTTAATTATTGAAGCGCTCTCTGATGGCTGACCGTTCATTTGCTTAGGTTCTCCAATTAAAACTGCTTCGACTTTTTCTTTTGTAAAATAATCTTTCAGAAAATCAATCAGGGTATTAGTCGGGATTGTTGTTAAACCTGAAGCAATAATTTGCATTTCGTCGGTAACAGCAATTCCGGTACGTTTTTGTCCGTAGTCTATGGAAAGAATTCTTGGCATTTTTGATTTTTTAACAAAGATAGAAAGGAAAAATCATAATCTTATAAACAAAATAAAAATTAATCCTAAAGGTCATTTACTTTATAACGCACTAATAAAACAATCCCATATAGGCTTAGAAAACTAGTAAATAGAACATTACGATTACACTCCTAACTAGAAATAAAAAATCCGTTTTGAAAACTCAAAACGGACTTTTCCCAAATATTCAAAACCTAAAAAAAATCAATTCTATCTATTGAACAATCTTCTAAAAAAACCTCTTTCCTCCTCTTCATCATTTTCCTGTACTTCATAATGAGCAAACTTCGCTTGAGATTTCTCATGTTCATATATTAGTTCTTTTATGTATTCAACATAAGTTCTTTTCTTTTCTTCCAGAAATCCAATAAGATACTTTTCACTAAACTCCATCCCGCTTGCCGCCTCAATTTGAAGCAGTTTTTTATACAATGGTTCTATATGCAACGCGATAACTTCCTGAGGAACCGCTTGTCGTCTTCCAAAATAATTAACAATAACGCCGTTCTCATCTTTTGCAATTTCAAAATCAGTGATTACCCAATAATAACGTCCTGACTTTGCTAAGTTTTTAACAATAGCATGGAAATTTTTTCCGCTTTTAAGATTCTCCCAAAGCACTTTAAAGATAACTCTTGGCATATCCGGATGACGTATAATATTATGTGGCTGCCCCATCAATTCATAATCTTCATAACCACATACATCTACAAATACTTCGTTGGCATATTCAATAATACCAAAAGCATTTGTCTTACTCATAATCACTTGTGTTTTATCCCACGTGACTTCTTTATCAATAACTGCTATTCGGTTTTGAAGTTGATTCTCTTGATTCATTTCTTACTAATTAAATAATTTTGTTTTGGAATGGTATTTTACAATTTCCCTCAATCTTTCAGGAATTATATCGCGAAATTAAAGAGAAGTAAAAACCAAAAATCTGATATTTATCATGTTTTCCTATTTAAAAAAGACGCTTATAAATCAACAACATTCTTACAATTTTACGAAGCCTTATTTATTTTATCAAAATACAAACAAAAAGTTATACCTGTAACATTTTACAAAGGTTTTACTTTTCTGCTTTTCTGTAAATACCTTATCTTTGCCAAAAATTATAACATATGAATTCTTTACAGACTATAATAGAACAAGCTTGGGAGAACAGAGCTTTATTACAAGAAACAACTACAACTGACGCTATCAGAGCCGTTATTGAATTGATTGACGCAGGAAAGTTACGTTGCGCCGAACCGGTTGGTGACAAGTGGCAGGTAAACGAATGGGTTAAGAAAGCGGTAGTAATGTATTTTCCAATTCAAAAAATGGAAACATGGGAATCAGGTATTTTCGAGTATCACGATAAAATGTTGCTAAAAAGTGGTTATGCTGAAAAAGGAATTCGTGTAGTACCTAATGCTGTAGCGCGTTACGGAGCATATATCTCGAGCGGTGTAATTTTGATGCCAAGTTATGTAAATATCGGTGCTTATGTTGACGAAGGTACAATGGTTGATACTTGGGCAACCGTAGGAAGCTGTGCGCAAATTGGTAAAAACGTTCACTTAAGTGGAGGCGTAGGTATCGGTGGTGTTCTAGAGCCGCTTCAGGCTGCTCCGGTTATTATTGAAGATGGTGCCTTTATTGGTTCTCGTTGTATTGTAGTAGAAGGTGTTCACGTTGGTAAAGAAGCTGTTCTTGGTGCTAATGTTTGCTTGACTGCTTCAACAAAAATTATCGATGTGACTGGTGACGAACCTGTTGAGATGAAAGGTTTTGTTCCTGCACGTTCAGTTGTGATTCCTGGAAGCTATACTAAAAAATTCGCTGCCGGTGAGTTTCAGGTTCCATGTGCCTTGATTATCGGTACCCGTAAACCATCAACAGATTTGAAAACTTCTTTAAACAATGCGCTTCGTGAATACGATGTCGCAGTTTAATTGACAACAGTCTTATAAATAATAAAAAACGGAATGAGCTTTTTACTCATTCCGTTTTTTATTATTCTATTCCTTTTATTTTTTTATGCTTTTCTTGCAGTTTTAAAAGCTTAGCATATTTCATATAAGAAGAAGCTCCCTGAATCATCGAAAACGTGAGACCGTCCAACCCGTGTAAAAATCCTTTCTTAAAAAAATAACACCTGAAAAAGGATACTGTACCATTCAATACAGGCTTAAAACTATTGACTCTTTTATTCCGGTCAAAAAGTTGTTGGGCATGCCAGGTAGAATACAGGTTTTTCTTTGCAATGAATTGATCAAGATTCTCCCATGCATAATGATTAATATGAACTTTCACATGTGCTTTTTTGTTCCCTGAAACCTTCTGATGTACGAAATCTTTTGACGGAGAAGCTGTTTTTTTGTTAAAAAATCGTGAAGTTTTATCAGGGTACCAACCAGCAAAATTAATCAGCTTATCCCCTAAATAATTATACAAACAAAAAGCATAAACATCATAATCCTGATTTTCATATTTTCCTGACAATATAAATTTCTCAGCATCTTCGGCCAAAATCTCATCGGCATCGAGATTTAGAATCCAATCATTTTTACAATAAGAAAGCCCATGAATTCTCTGAGGACCATCGCCTAAAAAACACTGCAGAATCACTTTAGCCCCTTTTTCTTCTGCAATTTTTACGGTATTATCTTTACTGAAAGAATCTACAACAATTACTTCGTCGCAAATTCTAAACAGAGCATCAATGCACTTACCTATGTTTTTTTCTTCATTATACGTTATTACCAGCCCGCTAATTTTCATACTATTTTAAAATAATTTAAGCTTTCCAATTTTCAATTTTAATTTAAATTTAAACAAACTATCTTCTCCTTTTATGTCAATTCTTTTTACCAAATAGTTATTTTTAAAAGGGAATTTATTCACTCTATTTCCTATTCGCAAACCATATTTTATACCATTTTCGCGCATGATTTTTTCAAAAACGGTAAACTCGGTATTTTTCTTAGCATAATTCCCAAAAGGATATGCCAGAACAGGTTTTATATCTAATTGATTGTCTTGTATAAATTTATTAGACTTAATAAAATCAGCTTCCAATTCTTCCTTAGACAACGAACTGTATCTTTTATGTTCAAAAGAATGATACCCCAGTTCAATAAGAGTAGTATCTAAACCTTTTAACTGTTCGACGCTCATGATTTTTTCTTTCCCTTCAATCCAGTAATCAAAATTTCCAACAAAAGAAAATGGTATAAAGAAAGAAGCTTTTAATTGGTATTTTTCAAGCAAAGGCACCGCATACAACAACTGGCACTCGGTAACATCATCAAAAGTGATTATAATGCTTTTTGAAGGAAGTTCTTTTAAATTTTCTAAATCCTTAAAATGAAATGTGGTGTAATTATTGTCATGTAAAAATTTAAACTGTGCTTCTAACTTTGCTACAGAAACACTTAGATTTAAAGACTTCGCTTCATCTTCAACAACGTTATGATACATTAAAATTGGCAGCTTTGACATTCTCTATTTTTTTAGCAAAGCTATCATTAATAGTATTATTTTTCACAAAAAAAACATTTTTAAGCAAAAAAAAATAAATGAAACAAAAAACCTTATAAATGTTAAATAAAATCAGCTCAATTCACTTAACAACCAGAGAAAAAGACTACAAAAGTAACACCTGCTGAGCCAAAATTAAGCAACAAACACCTTGCAGAAAATACATCTGACATCTGTTGTAATCAAAAAACCAAATAATAACATAGCTTGAAGCACCAGGTTTGTATATTAAACCCGTACTGTAAATGAGATTAGCACCTCCGTTTTTATCAAATTTTATTTTAGCTTCTTTTGAAGTTTTAAAAGCTTAGCATATTTCATATAAGAAAAGAAACTCTGAATCATAGCTATCGACAACCCGTCTACACCATTAAAAATACCCTTCTTAAAAAAGTAGCATCTGATAAACGCAACTGCTCCATTCGTAATCGGCTTAAGAGCATTTATTCTTCTTCCCTGATCGAACAATTGTTGTGCATGCCAACCGGAATATTGATTTTTCTTTGCAATAATCTGATCTAAAGAGTCCCATCCGTAGTGCAAGATGTGTACAGCGACCTTTTTCTCATTTTGGGTTATTATTTTCTGATGTACTTTAGAATCAGAAGGATGTGCCGTTTGTTTATTGAAGAAACGTACTTTTTGATCCGGATACCAGCCCGAAAAATCAATAAGTTTATCAGCTAAAAAGTTTTTTACTCTAAAACTAAAAGCATCATAGTTTCCTTCGAGATATTTTTTATCTAATATAAATTTTTCAGCATCTTTATCTAGAAATTCATCGGCATCAAGATTTAAAATCCAATCATTTTTGCAATAAGGCAAACCATGTGTACGTTGTGGACCATCACCCAAAAAAGCTTGTTCGATAACTATTGCGCCTTTTTCTTTCGCAATTTCAACTGTACGATCCTTGCTAAATGAATCGACTATGATCACTTCGTCACAAACCTTAAGCAAAGCATCAATGCATTTACCAATGTTTTTTTCTTCATTGAAAGTAATAATAAGACCACTAATTTGCATTTGAAAGGGGGTATTTTATTTTTTTGCAAAAATACGGCTTTTTATTTTAGTTACCTTATCTTAATCGTGCGTTTGCACACTTCACAAAATTATTACTAATTTAGCGCACAAATTGAATTTTAAATAAATGAGAATATTAGTCATTCAGCAAAAAAGAATTGGAGATGTATTAACGAGCACGATAATCTGTAATAACTTAAAAACCAAATATCCGGATTCGGTTATAGATTACATGTGTTATCCTAATTCTGTCGATGTACTAAAAGAAAACAAGAATATTGACAACATTATCCCTTTGTCGAATAAGGTTCGAAAATCAACTCCTTCTCTGTTTAAATTTATTTTCCAAATCCGACGCAATAAATACGATGCCGTTATTGACGTTTATTCTAAGTTGGAAACGAATTTAATTACGTTGTTTTCGGGAGCAAAATACAAAGTTTCGTATCGCAAATGGTACACCAAAGCATTCTACAACTACACCTATGAGCGTTTAGACGCCGTAGAATCTGAACATGGATTAGCTATTGAAAATCGTTTAATGCTTTTAAAACCGTTTATTTCTGAAAAGATTACAAATGTAAAACCAAAGATATTCCTGAAAGAATCTGAAATTAATGACGCCAAAAACCTTCTCAAAAGTTATCAGGTTGATAGCGAAAAACCATTAATTATGTTTGGAATTTTAGGAAGTGAAGTTTACAAAACCTATCCTTTAGAGGGGATGGCTAAAATAATCGATTTCACCGTTGCCAAAACCAACGCTACTATTATTTTCAATTATATTCCGGATCAAAAAGAACAGGCTCTGGAAGTATACAACCATTGTAGTGCCGAAACCAAAAAACACATCGTTTTTGATTTGTACTGCACAGAATTAAGACCTTTTCTAGCTTTACTTTCGCAATGCGAAATGTTGATCGGAAATGAAGGCGGAGCTGTAAACATGGCCAAGGCCCTTGACATTCCAACATTCTCTATCTTCACACCATCTGTTAGAAAAGAAACCTGGCAAATATTTGAAAATGAAGCCAAAAATTTCTCCATCCACCTGAAAGATTTAAAACCGGAAATATACAAACAGCATACCGAACAATATATAAAAGACCATACTTTTCAATACTACGATGAGTATCCCTTAGCTTTAATGCTTGAAAAGTTAGCTACTTATTTTCAGGAGTACAAGAATTAAATCTGATGAATACTACTGAAAGGCAAAAGTTATCCGTTTTGATCATTACGCTTAACGAAGAACAGCACATAAAATCACTGCTGGAAGACATCGATTTTGCCGATGAAATCATTGTCGTCGATTCTTACAGTACTGATCGTACGCTAAGTATAATTGAGTCTTTTAAAAACGTACGGGTAATCCAGAACCAATTCGTCAACTATACCTCTCAACGCAATTTTGCGATTGATCAGGCAAAAAATTCGTGGATATTATTTATTGATGCTGATGAACGATTAACTCCTGACCTGAAATCGGAAATTAGAACCACCATTAATCAGGAAAATACTGCAAGTGCTTATTTGATTTACAGAACATTTATGTTCAAAAACAGAAAGTTAAATTTTAGCGGTTGGCAAACCGACAAGATTTTCAGACTTTTTAATAAAACAAACTGCCGGTATAATCAGGACAGAATGGTACACGAAAAACTTATTGTAAAAGGACCTATTTCGACTTTAAAAAACAAAATCATTCATTTCTCTTATACCTCTTATACTGATTACAAAGCAAAAATGTACAGTTATGGGATTTTAAAGGCCAATGAAAAACAAAAAAAAGGACAGAAATCATCACGTTTACTGATGATTTTCCATCCTATCTATACTTTTTTATATCAATTTTTAGTTCGTCTGGGATTTTTAGACGGAATAAAAGGAATTACGATATGTTATTTAAACGCTTACAGCGTCTTTGTTCGCTATAAAGAGCTTTCCCGAATTACTTCTTCCAGAATTTAAGTTTCTTTTTCAAACGTTTTTTTCTGTAAAATTGCTCTTGAAAATCAGCTGTATATTTCCATAAAGTATCAAATGTTTTTTGCTCCGATTCTTTATAAAACTTGGCATACTCATTACTCATAACCGCTACCATTTCTTTTACAGGAGTCAAACGACACAAGTTTTTCATTCGCATTTCAAAAGTCATTGACTCGTGAAATTCCATTCGGTTCAAATCAACCAGAAAGAATTCATAATTCCCGTCCTGTTTCTTTTTAATCAAAGTATTTCCGGGTGAATGATCTAAAAATTCAATCCCTTTTTCATGAAGATCAAAACTAAATCGGGTAAATTGTCTCAGGATGTTATCATGATCCGGATAATCCGGAATTTCTACAAGCTCTCTGTACGTTAAATCAGTTACCAGATGTTCACTCGCATAATAACTGTCCCTTAAACCTACAAGATTAAAGTTCTCCAAAAATGCCATTGGCTGAGGAGTCCCAATACCTTTTTCTAATAAAATTGTAGCATATTCATACGAACGTCTCGCTTTTGATTTTCTAAAATAACGATAGGCTACTTTATTAATTAAATTCGGAATTTTGAATGATTTAATATTGATCGTCTTTCCATCAAGATCAAATAATTTAATAACATTACGATCTCCATTTCCAAACAACTCGCCTGAAGTCTTAAAGTTTTTAATAAAAGACAGTATATTTCTGGAGCTTTTTACTGCTGTTGAAAATTTAAATTTTGAGATCATTAAATATAACTTTGATATTAATTATTACCAGTTTCCAAAAGGACTTGATCCTGTTTGAAAAGCCAAAAAAAAAGCTTGTTTTCCGCAATTTTAAGCACTAAACGCAAGGATGCAAAAATAACCTTATAATTAAGAAAAATCAATTATTCTAAGATTAAATTTGCTGCTAAAATCGACAGTAGAAAAATTTTGATCGTTTCTGAACCTCCTTCTAAAAGTAAAAACCAGAGAATATTTCCATCCTTAAATCCTACTTAAGAGCAAAAAGTTACTTATGCCTTTTTCTTCTTTAGTGTGTATTTCAGCCACTGACCGAAATTTTTAAAATAAAGCTTAAAATTAGGTACGTTCAGCCTTTTTTCTTTTTCAATAATCTCCTTTATCTGAGGAATACTTTTAGTTGAAAAGAATCCCAATTTCTTCCATCTTTTAGGCTGCAAATAGTAAAAATCCTTATAATCTTTATAATTATTTTCATTTACAACAAGCCATTTGTCCAAAAACCCCTTGTCTACATCTACATTATGTCCCCAATTGTCAAGCTTAAAACGTAAGTCTTCTTCGGTTCTTGACAACGATTCATGCAGAACAATGTTGTTGGTATAAATCTGACGTTCCTTAATTCTTCTTCCGCTTTTGTAATTAGGATAGTTTGTAGCAAAAATAGCCTTTAGTGGTTTATCTACATATAAAATACCTTTATCGGTATACTTATAAAGCATCACCCAAAAAGCACAAATCTGTATCGGATGTTTTTCCGGATTAATTAAATAAGAATCGTATCGTCTTAGATCTGAAACAAACTTTTTAAAGTCAACAAAATATTCATCGCAATCTACCTGGACAATCCAATTTCCAATTCCCATTTTTTCGGCGAGCATTTTTCTCTCTCTAATTTCACATTCCATTGTAGTCAATGTCGGAACATAAAAATCGTCCTCATAAACCACTACTTTCTTATCGACATCAAAGTCCTTAATCCACTCAAAAAAAGAGTCGTCAATAGTAAAGCTGCCGCCATTCCAAGTATTTCTATTTTTATCAATGGCGATAAAAACCGCATCTGCCTCATTATACACTGTTGGAAGTGACGTTTTTAACAATTCATAATCATACGAAACCAGATAGCCTACTTGTATTTTTCCTGTCATTTTTACTTTTGTAATTTGTTGCAATTTACTAATTAATCTCTACTTTTGCATCATGAAAAAGCAATATGACTATTTAATAATTGGATCAGGACTCTATGGTAGTGTGTTCGCTCATGAAGCTACAAAAGCAGGAAAAAAATGCCTGGTAATTGACAAACGAGAACACATAGGAGGAAATGTATATTGCGAAAATATCGAAGGAATTAATGTTCATAAATACGGCGCACATATATTTCACACCAACGATAAAGCGATATGGGATTATGTGAATCAATTTGTTGAGTTTAACAATTTCACAAATTCTCCAATGTCACTCTCTAAAGGTAAAATGTACAATTTGCCTTTTAATATGAATACTTTTTATCAGCTTTGGGGTACCAAAACTCCTCAGGAAGCCAAAGCCAAAATTGATGAGCAAGTAGCTACTTATGGAGTAAAAAATCCACAAAATCTGGAAGAACAAGCACTAAGCCTTGTCGGGAAAGATATTTATGACAATTTTATAAAGGAGTACACCGAAAAACAGTGGGGAAGAAAAGCTACTGAATTACCTGCTTTTATCATAAAAAGACTTCCGGTTCGATTCACTTTTGACAACAACTATTTTAACGATACCTATCAAGGAATCCCGATTGGCGGTTATAATAAACTAATCGAAAAATTGTTAGACGGAATTGAAGTAATCACCAATACCAATTATTTTTCAGACCGGGCGAGATTTGACGGACTTGCTGATAAGATTGTCTACTCCGGAAAAATTGACGAATATTTTGATTATAAATTAGGCCTTCTTGAATACAGATCGCTGCGTTTTGAAAACGAAACCCTTGACACGGATAACTTTCAAGGAAATGCGGTTATTAATTACAATGATGCCGACTATCCTTTTACCCGAATAATTGAGCACAAACATTTTGAATTTGGCAAGCAGAAGAAAACCGTTATTACAAAAGAATACCCTTGTGAATGGAATCCTTCTAATGAAGCTTTTTATCCGATAAACGATGCTAAAAACCAGACGCTATTTGAAGAATACAAAAAGTTGTCGTTAGAACAAACGAATGTAATATTTGGAGGAAGATTGTCAGAATATAAGTATTACGACATGCACCAGATCATCGCCATAGCTTTAAAACGATCTAAAACAGAATTGACAAATGATTAAGATTTTTATCGTAACTCATAAAGAAAACCCGGTATTATCCAATGATATTCTCGTTCCAATTCAGGTTGGAACAAACGAACCAATCACTGCTACTATCCTGAGAGATAACATACAGGACAATATCGGAAACAAAAACAGTAATTATTGTGAATTAACAGCTGCTTACTGGATTTGGAAAAATGAAAAAGAAGCAGACTATGTAGGTATTTGTCATTACAGAAGATATCTTAACTTTTACAACGACTGGTACAATCTAAAACCTTCGGCACAGAAAAAAATCAAAAACGAAGATTTCAAAAACACTAAACTGTACAACGTACCTTCTGAAAAACTGGAGAAAAAAATAGCTTCTCTTCTTTCAGAGTACGACGTAATTCTATGCCGTCCTTATAAGTTCAAAAAAGGATCTTTGACCGACAACTACTGTGAAGAACACAGAAAAGAGGACTGGGATTTAACCAAACAGATCATTCTGGAAAAATACCCGGAATACAAAAACAGTATTACTCAGTTTCTCGACGAAGGAACTCTGTTTCATATGGGAAATATGATGGTTAGTTCAAAAGAAAAATTTGATGCATACTACACCTGGCTTTTTTCCATTCTGTTTGAACTAGAATCCCGAATTACAATTCCGGAAGATGCTTATCAGGCCCGAATTTTTGGTTTTATATCAGAAAGACTAATCAATCTTTACATGTATCATCATAACTTCAAAATCAAAGGAGTCCCATCATACAAAATAATTGACTTGTAATATGAACGAAGAAATAATCAAAGCGTACGAAGTCATAAAAGAAGGCGGAATCATTCTATACCCTACCGATACGGTGTGGGGAATTGGCTGCGACGCAACAAATCCAGAGGCTGTTGCCAAAATATACAAACTCAAACAACGTGCTGAAACACAAAGCATGATTGTATTGATGAACGGGGAAAAAATGATGTACAATGTATTCAAAAACATCCCCGAAGTAGCCTGGCAACTTTTAGATTTATCCGAAAAACCTACTACCTTAATATTAGACGAACCCCGTAATGTTGCTCCAAACATTATCGCTGCAGATAATTCGCTTGGAATCCGTCTGGTAAAAGAGCCGTTCTGTTTCAAACTATTAGAACGAATGAAGAAGCCGCTGGTTTCTACTTCGGCCAACATTTCAGGACAACCTACTCCAATTGCCTTTAAAGACATCAGTCCCGAGATTGTAAATGGTGTTGATTATGTAGTAAACCTCTATCACGACAGAGTTGCCGGAAAACCTTCAACCATTATAAAACTAACGAATGATTCGCAGGTAAAAGTGATTCGTAAATAATTTTTTTGTTTCAGGTTTCAGGTTTCAAGTAGAACTTGAAACCTGAAACCTGAAACTTTAAACACCTTTTAAACCCTCAATCAACCAATCAATATCTTCTTTGGTATTGAAATGACTAAATGAAATTCGGAGATTTGGTAATTTTAAATCCGTCTCCGAAAGCATTTCTTTCAAAACATGGGAGGGCTTTACACTACCCGACTGGCAAGCACTACCTCTTGAAACTGCTATTCCTTTCATATCCAGACTAAACAACAACATTGAAGTTTTGTCGGCTGAAAAAGGCAAAATAATATTGATAATGTTATAAAAATCCTCTTTTTTACCATTGATTCTAAAGCCTGGAAAATAAATTTCGAGCTGATCAATCAAATACATTTTTAAATCGGTAATATAACTTCTCTCCTGATCTAAATTCTCATACGAAAGCATCAATGCTTTTGCCATTCCGGCAATCTGATGCACCGCTTCCGTACCGGCACGAAGTCCTTTTTCCTGCTCTCCTCCAAAAATTAAAGGCTGCAATCCGGAATTCTTTCGAACAAAAACAAAACCCACCCCTTTTGGACCGTGGAATTTATGCGCGCTTGCCACAATAAAATCAACAGGGATTTTTTGCAAATCGATCTCCGTTTTTCCAACAGATTGAATGGTATCCGAATGAAACAAAGCATTGTATTGCTTGCAGATTACACCAACTCTTTCCAGATCTAAAACAGCTCCGGTTTCATTGTTTACATGCATCAAACTAACAATTGTCTTTTTCTCTTCGGCTAATAAATTTGACAAATGTGTTAAATCGATATTTCCATGAGGGTCTATATTCACATAATCGACCTGAACCTTATACTCCGATTCTAAAACCATTGCAGTATGCAACACTGCATGATGTTCGATTCTGGTTGTAATGATACGCTCTGCTTTAAGATCTTCGACCGCAGAACGAAGAATCCAATTATCGGCTTCAGTACCTCCTGAAGTAAAAATAATCTCCTGTGCGGTACAATTTAAGTGCTTGGCAATACTTTTTCTGGAAAGCTCCAAAATAGTCTTTCCATTTCTTCCAAAACTGTGTGTAGAAGACGGATTACCAAAATCTTCTGTCATCACTTTTGTCATTTCCTGAATTACTTCAGGACGCATAGCGGTTGTAGAGGCGTTATCGAGGTATACTTTTTTCATTGCCGCAAAGTTATGAAATATCAATTGTCAAATGTTGAATATCATTTGACAAATTTTTCACTATTTTTGACCTCAAATAAAATTACGATGAAAAAATATGCAAGCCTTCTCTTCTTTGCGCTTTTATTAAACGGCTGCGATGATGGCGATTTAACGGTAGACACAATTGATTTTAGTGACCCTACTATTACGGCTCAGACCTGTAATGATAAAACAAACGGTCTTATATACAAACTTAAAAAACAAGAATCATTAATGATTCAGTTTCCTGATAACACTCTTATAAATGATGCAACATTAGCAGGCAAACCCTTATCTTATGATATCAACAACACCACAACCCGTGTGGTATATAGAGCCTATAATGGTCTGGTTGGTACTGCAAATATCTGTGGCGCGATCCCCCCAACAACACCAAGCGTAACTGAGGAATGGCAAGCCACAGCCGGAAAAATCGTGGATATCACTACGGCAGCTGTAACGGATAACGCCGACGGGAGCTCTACAATTACAGGCTACAATCATAACCTTGTTTTCCAGAACATTACTTTCCTAAAACCTTCAGGACCACAGGTAGAGGCTGAATATTCATTTGGTCTTTTTAAAACCTCTTACAATTCGCCAAGTACCCTTTTTACGGGGCCCTTAAAACAATGTCCGGGTAACAAAACCCTAGTATATAACCAAACAGCATCAACTGCTTTAACAATCGACAACATAGATCCTCTGCTGATTAAAAATGAGGTCACAACCCAACCAAGAATCGGCTTAATAAGCGCTACAACAAATAAAGTTTTAATACGCACTTTTGGTATTGACGGCTCTTTACCTCCAGGCTACTTTTGTACTAGTCCCCTACCTTCTACTCCAACTGTGAAAGAAACATGGATAGCAGGAAACAGTGTACAAAATGTAAATGGAACTATCGAAGTCACCACAAAACTTGTTGGAACCGCTTACTTTCATACTATTGTTCTTAAAGGCGTAAAATTCGAGAGAGGAAACAGTAGTTTCAAGCTACCAAACGAATACACTTTTGGGGTTCTTGAAATTTCAACCACACCATAAAAACTATTTTCAAACGACAAATATTGGCTTAAAAAAATCTTACAAAAAAACGTCCGTTTTCTAAACTGATTTCATAACGAATTCAGAAGGAAAATTGGACGTTTTTTTATGCTTTAAATTCAATATTCTTCTATCGAAATCAGATGTTATTTCTGGTTTTGTCTAAAATAAACTTCGGTGGCTCCTAAGCCATATTTTTGATAATTGGCATCCTGAAAATCGATTCCGTCATAACGTCCCAACAAAAAGTCAAGTTCGGCTTTTAAAATTCCTTCGCCGACACCATGAATAAAAACGATTTTCGGAATGCGGTTTCTGATCGCAAACTCAATATGTCTTTTTGCCGTTTCCGTCTGTAAGGTGAGAATATCATAGTTAGACATTCCGCGTTTGTTTGGTACCAGTTTTTCGATATGCAAATCAAATTCAGGAGCCGAAATTTCACGTTTATCTTTCTTTTCTTTCACAAAACTCCTTGGTTTCGGCTCTGTTTTTTCCTTTGAAATCTCATCTAAATCAATTCTTTTAATAGAATTCATTAAATTACTGGAATCTTGCACTTTAAGCAATTCATTGACAAAAAATGTCATCATAAAACCATCTTCAGTTTCAATCAAAACCTCCTTATTTTTCACTGAAACAACTGTTCCGTTTATAGCTTCGTCTAAGACTGAAACCTTATCCCCTTTAGTCAACATCCTTCTCTTCTTTATCTTGATTTTTACTCGGTGTTTTTGCACTCAACTGCATCATTCCATACATGAAAACTGCTATCGCAATTACCATAATATAGATGTTTTTTTCTGCTGATACCTGCTCGTATAACGCAACCGAAATAGCAAGAATCATTATTAAAATTTTAAACGCTTTCATTTTTTATAAGTATTAAAGATCCAAAAGTATGAAACTTTAAAATAGCAATTCCTTCCTCCCGAAACTACCTCCATTATTTTTTTTGTTCTCACAAAAAAAACAAGCCTCAAAATTCAGAAAAACAAACGTACTCTCAGGTCTCTAAAACATACCCTATTTACAAGTACATTTTAAGGAATTTAAAAACTACTTTATTCCTACTTTTTTTTTACACTGATTTTCAGCAGTACCCAAAGTGCATTTCATTCATTGTACTACCCTTTTTATTTTCAAAAACTAAAGCTTCCTTTTGTCAAAAAAACCAGATTCAATTATCTAAAACACTCCGTGCTTTTATACATAAAAACTCATCCTTCTTAATTTTGAATCGCTTCAATGTTTGCTGTTTTTGTAAGACTTATTTTTTAATCTGATTCAAAATATCGTTCATCATTTCGATTTGAACTTTTTGAATTTCGATTAATTCCTGTTGCTGATGCATAATCAAATGATCTATTTTATCATGAATCATTCTAATCTCCAGTTCCGATTTCAGATTGATCATATAATCTTTTTTAGCACGATTTCGATCCTTCTCTTCCTGACGATTCTGACTCATCATTATGACCGGAGCCTGCAATGCAGCAATGCACGACAAAATCAAATTCAACAAAATAAACGGATACGGATCAAAACCTTTGTTCACCAAAATGTAAACATTCGCACCAATCCAAACCACAATGAAAAACAAAAACGAAATTATAAATGTCCAACTTCCTCCAAAATCTGCCACCTGATCGGCGACTCTTTGCCCAAAATTCCTGGTTTCTGTTTCATCTTCAACTGTACTAACAATCGATTTATCTTCTTTTAGCGAAGAAATAACATTTTTTTCAAGATCGGAAAGCGCACCAATTTCGGTTGACAAATAGTTTGAAATATACCTCTGACGGTATTCATTCAATTCTTTTACTGCAATACAATCCTCGTCACTAAAAGAAGGATGATCTTTAATAATCAATCCTAATATGGGATCGTGTATCGATTTTCCGTAAATTTTATCGGTTTCAGGAAAGGAAATATCAGAAATAGCGCTTTTAAAAGTCGAATTATTTTTCATTTTTATATTTTTTACACGCTAATTTACACATTTAACTCCTTAAGAATTACATAAAACACAACCATTTGCATTTCTTTTATTTATCACAAATACAGTACTCAAAAGAAAATTTCTTTATAGAATTCCTGCCTTTATTTACAAAAAACACCTTACTTTTAGCCTTTCTTATTATCCATTCAATTTCACCACTGTGACAAAAGACATTATCATACAAAACATAAAAGCTTTAAAAAGTCATTCAAACATAAATTACGGCATCAAAACCAAAACAGAAGATTTTACCGAAAAGCTATTTTATACCCTTTTTGATTCAAATGCAGCTTTAGATGAAAGCATCAAAGAATTGGAAATTCGTTTTAAGGAAATTGCTGTTCTGGCGTGTAAAAAATCTAAAAATCTCTGTGAATCCATTTGGGATCGTTTTCTGGAGAAATTACCAGGGGTTTTAGAAAAGCTAAATCACGATGCAGAATACATCCTTGAAAATGACCCTGCATCTAATAGCATTGACGAAGTATACCTGGGGTATCCCGGATTCTATGCCATTGCTATTTACCGTTTAAGTCATGAATTGTATCTTTTGGACTTATTGCTTTTTTCGCGATTAATGAGCGAGTACGCACATCGAATTACCGGAACCGACATTCATGCCGGAGCCGATATTGCCTCTCCTTTTTTTATTGATCACGCTACCGGAATTGTGATTGGTGAAACTACCGTGATTAAAAAACATGTAAAGATTTACCAGGGTGTTACTTTAGGAGCCTTGAGCGTAAGCAAGGAAATGAAAAACGCCAAAAGACACCCCACTGTAGAAGCAAATGTATGCATTTATGCCAATGCTACTATTCTAGGAGGCGAAACTACAATTGGAAAAAACAGCATTGTAGGTGGAAATGCATGGATTACCAAGTCGATTCCTGAAGATTCGATCGTTTTAAATACCACTACAACTGAAGTCAAAATAAAAGAAAAAAAATAAAAATGAGTCCACAGAAATTGCTAAACCTAATTGGAAACACTCCTTTGATGGAAACTGTCAATTTGGTTAAAAATAAAAACGTAAAACTTTTACTGAAACTTGAAGGGAATAATCCCGGAGGTAGCGTAAAAGACAGAGCGGCATATAACATGATTGCATCCGCTGTCGAAAGAGGCGATATTAAAAAAGGCGACAAGCTAATTGAGGCCACCAGCGGAAATACCGGAATTGCTCTGGCCATGATTGCACAATTGTTTCAAATCGAAATTGAATTGGTGCTGCCTGAAGATTCTACAAAAGAACGAACCCAAACCATGCGCGCTTATGGCGCTACAGTTATTTTAACGCCAGCTAGCGAAGGAATTATCGGCTCAAGGGACTACGCCGACAAAAAAGTTGCCAAAGGCGGTTATTTGATGCTAAATCAGTTTGCAAATGAAGACAACTGGAAAGCGCATTACAAAACCACTGGTCCTGAAATCTGGAATGATACTGACGGAACGGTAACCCATTTTGTTTCGGCTATGGGAACCACAGGAACTATCATAGGAACTTCGACTTACTTAAAAGAAAAAAACAAAAACATTCAAATCATCGGCGCCCAGCCCAGTGACGGATCTCAGATCCCTGGAATTCGAAAATGGCCTCAGGAATATTTACCGAAAATTTTTGACGCCTCAAAAGTAGATACCGTTGTTGATGTAAGTGAAACTGAAGCCAGAGAAATGACCAAAAGACTTGCTCTTGAAGAAGGCGTTTTTGCCGGTATGAGCAGCGGGGGATCTGTAGCTGTAGCATTAAAAATTGCTGAACAACTGGAATCAGGAGTTATTGTTGCGGTAATTTGTGATCGCGGTGATCGTTATTTATCTTCTGATTTATTTGACTAAAAATCTGAATTGCTGAGATTTTAAAGTCTTTTGAATCTCAGCAATTCAAAACTTCATAATCAATTCTAAATTAGGAAAACTACAATTCAAACTCGATTCTAAATTCAGCTCCTTTATTTTTGCCATCACTGGAAGCCGTAAGCTTTCCTTTATTCTTCTCAATTATTTTTTTACACAGATACAAACCAATTCCTGTCGAAGATTCGTTGGCAGTACCCAGTCGGCTCATTTTTGTAAATTTCTTAAAGAGTTCATCAATCTGAGTTTTATCAAAACCAATTCCGTTATCTTTAACCGTTACGATAAATCTTCCATCTTCCGTATAAATTCGAACTTTAACTTCACTGTCAAAATAAGAAAATTTAACGGCATTGCTAATCAAATTCACCAAAACCTGAACCAACAAGCCTTCGTCAATTCTTAACTTTGCCTCAACCATCTCTAAGCTCAAACTTAATTTGATGTTCTTATCGATCAAACGCTGTTCAACCTGTTCGTTTATAAAAGGTAAGATATTAGGAAAAGAAACCATTCTCATCTCTAAATTCCCTTTCACCACCCTATCCTGTTCCTGTAATAATTTAATAAAATTTTCAATGTATCGAAATTGCAGATTAGTCGATTCACAAATCAATTCTGCCAATTGACGAACAGATTCTGATGGGTTTTCGCTAATAATCAGCCTTGCCAGTCCCTGCGGATTTCCGGCAAAATTTTTCAAATCATGCGAAAGCATATAGATCAAATCTTGTTTTTCATTGATAAAACTTTCTGATTCATAAATAGATTCCTGAATGTTACACAACAACAAACCTGCTTCATCGCTATATTCTGTAGGCAAAATAGACAGCCTTCTATTATTTCTGTAATCGTCCAAGGCTTTCGAAGCTATCGAAATAGGCTTAATTAAGTGATTTAAAACCAACAGCGTCAACAATGTTGCCAACAAAGTCATAACCAGAGAGAAAATCAAAATAGAAGTAGCCGAAACACTGTGATTGTAATACAATACATAAAACAAGATTCCAATCAGGGGAATATGAATACCGATAAAAGCAACAAACAAAAATTTGAAAGCGTAACTTTTCTTCAAAAAGCCAATTTGTGACAGACTATGATACAACTTCATAAAAGACAACAATACTAATAGGTTAAAAATGCAGTATTCAGGGTGATTGTTATAAACAAAGTTAACTTTTAAACTCGATTAAACGACTAAATTAGGGAATTTGATAAAATATTTTAAAAATTAAATTTATAAAAGTTTACAAACCCTTATTTTTGCGCTATGGGAAGAAAAAATACAGACAAAGTTGTCTTTCATCAAATTCAGGTTCTTGATGCAGGAGCAAAAGGAGTATCAGTAGCAAAGGCTCCTGACGGAAAAGTAATCTTTATTCCGAATGTCGTTCCTGGCGATGTAGTAGACGTACAAACCTTTAAGAAAAGAAAAGCCTATTATGAAGGCAAAGCCGTAAAATTTCACGAATTATCAGAACATCGTATTGAGCCAATCTGCGATCATTTTGGGGTTTGTGGAGGATGTAAATGGCAAAATATGAAATACAGTCAACAGCTGTATTACAAACAAAACGAAGTAAAAAATCATTTGCAGCGCATAGGGAAAGTAGAACTTCCTGAATTCGAAGACATCTTAGGTTCTGAAAAACAGTTTTTCTACAGAAACAAGATGGAATTTTCATTTTCTAACAGCCGTTGGCTAACCGAAAAGGAAATTGAAAGTACAGAAGACCTAGGAAACCGAAATGCCTTAGGATTTCATATTCCGAAAATGTGGGACAAAATTCTGGACATTCAAAAATGTCATTTACAGGAAGATCCTTCAAATGCCATCAGAAATGAAATCAGGGCTTTTGCAAACGATCATAATCTGGCCTTCTTTAATCCGAGAGAACATTCCGGTTTACTGAGAACAGTAATGATTCGTACAGCTTCTACTGGTGAAATCATGGTTTTGATTCAGTTTTTTGAAAACGATCCTAAAAACCGTGAATTGATTTTAGATCATCTTTACAAAAAGTTTCCGCAGATTACTTCATTGCAATATGTAGTAAACGCCAAACAAAACGATACGATTTACGATCAGGATATTAAATTGTACAAAGGAAGAGATTATATACTGGAAGAAATGGAAGGTTTAAAATTCAGCATCAATGCTAAATCTTTCTACCAGACCAATTCAGATCAGGCTTATGAATTATACAAAATAACCCGTGATTTTGCCGGACTTACTGGTAACGAAACGGTTTATGATTTGTATACCGGAACTGGAACTATTGCACAGTTTGTTTCTAAAAAAGCAAAAAAAGTAATTGGTGTCGAAAGTGTCCCTGAAGCAATTTTAGATGCTAAAGCCAATGCAGAACGCAATAATATTACCAATTGTGAGTTTTTTGTAGGTGATATGAAAGTTGTTTTCAACGAAGCTTTCATTGCTCAGCACGGAAAACCGGATGTTATTATCACAGATCCACCAAGAGATGGAATGCACGCCGCGGTTATTGATCAAATTTTGAAGATTGCTCCTGAAAAAGTAGTTTATGTAAGTTGTAATTCAGCAACTCAGGCACGTGATTTGGCTTTAATGGATGAAAAATACAAGGTAACCCGCGTTAGACCTGTTGATATGTTTCCGCAAACGCATCATGTCGAAAATGTTGTACTTTTAGAACTTCGATAATAAAACTTAAATGAAAAAAATAATCTCTCTTTTATTAATCTTTACTTTTGGTCTGTCCAGTTGTGAGAAAGACGACATTTGCGACGCCAATACTCCTACTACTCCAAGATTAGTAATTACATTCTATAGCGACGCCGAACCTACTCTAAAACAAAATGTAAAAGATCTGATGGTAATTGGAGGAGCAGAGGGAGAGAACAAAGGAATTGTTTTTAATAAAAGCATAACAGACGAAACGAATCCGGCAAGATATGTAACCAATTCAAACACTGTTTCGATCCCCTTAAGAACAGATCAGAATACTACAACTTATCGTTTTGTTTACAACTCTTTAAGTACTAATCCTGCGACAAAAAACACAGACGTTTTAACTTTTTATTATACCCATCAAAATGTGTATGTATCAAGAGCTTGCGGCTTTAAAACCACCTTTACACTTGATCAATTACAACCTTTCTCATTAGCTGATTCCGGAAATGACATATTATGGATCAAGCAGATTTTTGTAAAAAAGCTTAATGTTGAACTTGAAAATGAGACACATGTTGAGATATATTTTTAGTATTTGCTTATTGTTTTCAATGTTTTTGGGTCATTCTCAGGAAACATCAACCGCAACAGTAACAAAAGAAGCCGTTAAAACAAATCCGAAGTCACAAGCAGCCAAACCAGCTGTTAAGGAAACCAAACTTGATAGTATCAAAACGGATCGTTATGGACTTCGCGTAGGAGTTGATTTGTACAAATTAACACGTGGATTGTACGATAAGAACTACAAGGGTATTGAGGTTACGGGTGATTTTCGTCTAACAAAAAAATACTACCTGGCTGCTGAACTTGGTTTTGAAGACAAAACCACAGACGACGACCGATTAAATTCTACAACAACCGGAACTTATGTCAAAGGAGGTTTTGACTACAATTTGTATCAAAACTGGCTGGACATGGAAAATTTAATTACAATAGGTCTGCGAGGTGGCTTCAGTACCTTTAGTCAACAATTAAACACCTATAAGATTTACAACCCAAATCCGTATTGGGGAGAACAGCCGGCGATTGTCTCCGGTGAAAAATACAATGGTCTAACAGCAGGTTGGCTTGAAGTTGCAATGGGAGTAAAAGCAAAAGTTTTTAATAATGTATTTGTCGGTTTTGGAGTTCAGCTAAAACTTTTAGTCGCCAACCAAAAACCTTCGGGCTTTGACAATCTTTACATTCCGGGCTTTAACAGAACCTACGATGGTAGTTTCGGAATCGGGTTTAACTATACCGTTTCTTACTTTATTCCACTTTACAAGAAAAAGACAATCATTCCTGAACTAATAAAAAAGGAAACTATTAGAAAATAATAAACCTTCAATTATTAAAAAATCCAAATTCCAATAAATTATTAGAATTTGGATTTTTTTATTTTATGACAATTGAAATGCAACGGCGGCCATCGAATGGATTAAAGTGGTATCAAAAACCGGAACAGAGACATCTTCGGGCTTTATCACTAAAGGAATTTCGGTACAGCCTAAAATAATCCCCTCAGCTCCCTCTTCAATCAATTGATTAGCAATTTCCAAATATCGTTTTTTAGTTACCTCACTTACCAAACCTCTTCCTAACTCTTCAAAAATTGTGGTATGCATGAAATCCCGATCATCGTCATTCTTCGGAATAATAGTTTCGATTCCGTTTTGAGCCAATTTATCTTTAAAAAAATCGAGTTCCATAGTAAACTTGGTTCCCAGTAACCCCACTTTTTTAACTTCCTTCTTCTGGATTTCCACTGCAGTTGCAGTTGCAATATGAATAATCGGTATGTCAATTGCCTTCTCAAGCCTCTCTGCAATCAAATGCATTGTATTAGCGCATAAAACAATAGCTTCTGCCCCGCCCTGCTTAAGAAACTGACATCCTTTTAAAAGCATATTAAAAGTTGAATCCCAGTCATTGGCATCGTTATTCTTTTTAATATCAGCATAATTGAAAGAGTAGATCAGACACTCCGAGAAATTAAGCCCTCCCAGTTTATCATTTATTCCCTCGTTTATAAGTTTATAATAATCTGCTGTAGAAACCCAGCTAATTCCGCCTATAAGTCCAATTATCCTCATATAAAAATCAATTAATTATCCAATTTCTCTAATTCCTTTTATAAAAATCCATTTCATGAAAAGCTTTTCGCCGTCTTTGGTTTTTACCGACTGAAATTTAGGCGAAATTAAAGTGGCCCCAATAAAAGCAGTCATTGGAATCCAAAATCCGGTTAATCCAGTATAAGAAGCTACCAAAAATCTCCCTAAAATAAATAGTATTGCGAAACATCCTAATTGATATAAAAAAGCTCTTATTTGTAGTTTTGTCATTTTTTTTAAAGTTGCTAAGGTTCTGAGATACTAAGATTCTAAGGCTTTTACCTTAATACATACCGTTATTTAAAACCTTAAATTATCATTGTTTTTTTTGAAGTCCCAAGATTCTAAGTTACTTAGATTTCTTTTAGATCCTCAATATTAAATCAAAAATTATTATAAACTAAATTTCACAATCCAAATCTCTTAGTCCCTTAGAAACTTAGACTCTTAGAACCTTAGACTTGAAATTTCGTTCTCTTACTTCCTTCGTACATTTCGTATTTTACCAAACGTGCTTCAAGACTTGCATTGAAAAGTTTAATTTTGCGGGATGGTTTTAGACCTACAAATTTCAGAGCTTCCAGATTTGCAGTAATAAACCAGGCGTTTGTTCCCGGATAGCTTTTCTTTAGAGTATCTCCTATATTTTTATAGAATTCTTCCATATGAATATCTAAACGCTCATCATAAGGCGGATTAAAAACCATGTGTAATTTTCCTTCTACTGCTTTTTCTGTATCAAAAAAGTTATTTTCTTCTACCGTAACATAATCCTCCAAATTCGCATTTCTGATATTGTCTTTGGCTTTATTTACAGCACTTGGTGCCTTATCAAAACCTTTTATCGTATAATGAAACTCCTTTGTTTTCTTCATCAGACTATTTACAATTTGATCAAAAAGATCATTATCCCAGTCTTTCCATTTTTCAAATGCAAATTCTTTACGATTAATATTTGCCGGAATATTGCAGGCAATCATAGCAGCTTCGGCCAAAAAAGTTCCGGAACCACACATTGGATCCAAAAAGTGACTTTGCCCTTCCCATCCTGACAATAACAATATTCCTGCTGCCAAAACCTCATTGATTGGCGCAATATTCGTTGCTGTTCTATAGCCACGCTGATGCAATGAATTTCCGGAAGTATCCAATGCCACTGAAACCTGATCTTTATCGATATGAATATTGATTCTTAAATCAGGAAAAGCTTTATCAATACTCGGACGCTGTCCGGTTCTTTCTCTAAACTGATCCACAATAGCGTCTTTACATTTTTGAGAAACAAATTCAGAGTGGTTAAAATAAGTCGAATGTACAGTCGCATCAATCACAAAAGTCTGATTGGCATTTAATAGTTTTGACCAGTTTACACCCGAAATTCCCTTATACAATGCCTGTTCGTTATTAGCTCTGAACGAATAAATAGGTTTTAAAACTTTAAGCGCTGTACGAAGCGATAAATTAGCTTTATACATAAAACCTTTATCTCCCTTAAAGCTTACCATTCGCACTCCTTTTTCAACATCCTGAGCACCAAGAGCACGTAATTCATTCTCTAATATTTCTTCAAAACCAAAAAAACATTTGGCTATCATTCTAAAATTTTCTTCCATCTTTATTTTTGAATTATTTCAAATGCACTGCTGTTCATCTCTGCATCTGCATCCCTGTACACCTGCTGCATCTCTGCAATGATTCGTGAGGTATCGTTGCGAAATAGTTATTTTTCGGCAAAAATACACTAAATTTGCGGGACTTTGAATTAATTGAAATAGAATAAATGTCTGAAGCAGCAAACTCATCCTCACCAAATCAGGAACGTAATACCGAAAATTGGTTTACTTCATGGTTTGATACTCCATATTATCATATCCTTTATAAAGACCGAAATTATCGCGAAGCCCAAATTTTCATGGACAATCTGACCCATTATCTGAATCTTCCGGAAAAAGCAAAAGTTTTGGATTTAGCTTGTGGAAAAGGGCGTCATTCGATCTATTTAAATCAACTGGGCTTTAATGTTTTAGGAGCCGATCTGTCTGAAAACAGTATCACCGAAGCCAATAAAAACAGTAACGAAACACTACATTTTAAGGTGCACGATATGCGTGAACCTTTTGAAGAAAAATTTGATGCCATTTTTAATTTATTCACCAGTTTTGGATATTTTGAAAGTGACGACGACAATTTGACAACACTTAAAGCCATTAAAGAAAGTTTATCTGAATATGGTTTTGCAGTAATAGATTTTATGAATGTTACTCAGGTTATCGAAACATTGGTACCGGAAGAAGTAAAAAATGTAGACGGGATTGATTTCAAAATCAAAAGATATGTTGAAGACGGACATATTTTTAAAGAAATAGATTTTGAGGATCAGGGGAAAAAGTACCATTTCACAGAAAAAGTAAAAGCCTTAACTTTAAAAGATTTTGAAGAACTAATGGCCGAAGCCGGTATTTTCCTGTTGGATATTTTTGGCGATTACAGACTCAAAAAATTCCACAAAACCGAAAGCGAACGATTAATCATGATTTTTAAATAAAATTAGGGAATCGTTTAATTGTTTAACCATTTGATCGCTAAACAATTAAACGATTAAACAAATCAACGATTAAACAATAAAAAATGAATTATTTACTACCCTTATTTTCTGTACTTTTAGGTTATATGGTGGCTTTGTTTTTAAAACCAAAAAGCAAAACCAATCTAAAGCTATTGCTTGCTTTTAGCGGTTCATTTTTATTGTCATTAACTGTAATGCATTTGTTGCCGGAAGTTTACGAAACACACAATACCAATATTGGAATCTTTATCATGATTGGAATCTTATTCCAAATCATACTTGAATTTTTCTCTAAAGGAGCTGAACACGGACATGTTCACGGACATGCTAAGATGTCGCAGATCCCTTGGCTGTTGTTTACCAGTTTGTGTATTCATGCTTTTTTGGAAGGTTTTCCGGTAAGTCATCATCATGGTCTGGCGCTCGGAATTGCAATTCATCATCTGCCAATCGCCGTAATTTTAACTACTTTTTTTATCAATGCCGACCTGAATAAAAAGGCCATTTTCGCCTTCATGCTGACTTTTGCAGTAATGACACCACTAGGAACCGTTGCCTCTGAATATCTGCCTATTTTAAGCAAATATTACACGGAGATTACTGCCATCGTAATCGGAATCTTATTTCACATTTCATCAACCATTATTTTCGAAAGCAGCGAAGGACATAAATTTAATGTTGCCAAAGTATCTATGATTGTTCTTGGAGTTCTTTTGGCCTTTATATTGTAGTTTGGAAACCCGGGAAGCAGAAAACTTTCTTCTCTGCTTCTCACATCTCACTTTTTACATCTCACATCTCACATTATAAACCTAATTCCCAGTTCTGTTTTTCTCTTCCTGATTTCCGAAATCACGTTGCTTTACGTTTATCTTTTTATTTCCGAAATTATAAATAACGGACAAACGCAAAAATCGGTTCGAGAAATTCTGACTATACACTTGCTTTACACCATTTACAACCGAAACAAGATCTTTTAAATAAGAAGTATTAAAAATATCATTGGCAAAAAAAGCAATTTGCATTGATTTACCTAACAATTCCTGCTTAAATCCAATATCAAAACTCGACATATATCCTGTTTTGTACAAACCACTTTTAGAAGGTGTATTATAGTTAAAATCAATTTGAAGTTTACTCGTTTTGCCCAATGAGAATGTATTGTTAGTTGAAAAATTAACTTCTAAACTATTGGATGGCGTGGCATGAATATCTTTTATAAACTTTGTTTTTGATCCTAAAAAATACAACGTGTTTTCACTTTGCCACCACTCTGCAAAATTGGCCGAATAACTTTCTCCTACTCCATATTTTAGATCCTTAAAATAATTTTCTCTAGTTACAATCTGTGTGCTGGTTTCCGGAATTGAAGTAAAAATCACACCATAACCATCATTGATAATATTTAAGAAAACACTGGTTCTCAAGACTCCTTTGTACGAATGAGTAAATTCGAAATTATCACTAAACGAAGGCCTTAAAAACGGATTCCCCTCTGAATAACTGTTACTGTTAATGTAGTTACGAAACGGATTCATCAGATCAAACTGAGGCCTGCTGATTCTTTTTCCGTAATTCAAACTGAAATTATTGTTTTCATTTTTCTTGTACGAAACATAAACCGTCGGAAATAACCTCAGATAGTTATTTTTTGTTTCTTCGTTTAAAGTCTCCGAAAAACCGTTTGTTTTGGTGTTTTCAAGTCGTAATCCAAGTTGAAAATTCCACTTCTCGTTGATTTTTTTTTCTCCGTTAATGTAAACCGCCTGATTGTTCTCTGTATATTTAAATCGGTTGGATTGGTTAGGATCCAGTACCGGTACCCCTGTAATTGTATCGTAATAAAGTATATAACTTTTGCTGTTTGTAAAACTCATTTTTGCACCGTATGACAAGTTAAATGCATCAAGCGGATGCTCCATATCTGCCTTGAAACTCCAGTTATCAATATCCTGATTCGAAATATTTCTGGCAGACTGATTGATACCGATGAAGGTGTTGTCCGGTCTGTAATTATTAGCAATAGAACTTCTGTCAAATTTGGAATCATAATTAAAGTAATCTACATCAAAGGACAGCTTTCTGTTCAAAGAATCCAGTTTTGTAATCAAATGCCCGTGATACGTCTGATTACCGGATTGCTTATCCACAAAACTATTGTTCAGTATAAAATTGTCCAGTTCGTTTTTAGTATTGTAATTATTGATTCTGATATCCGAATTAAAATCCGGGTTACTTCTATCGTTTAAAAACTGAAAACCAACTGTAATACGATCTGAGAAGTCATAGTCTAAGGCAAGTTTTCCGGATAAATTCTGATCCTTAAATTTTGTTTTAATAATCATTTCAGAAAGTCCGTCAGGAAAATACATGTCCAGAAATTCATCGGCATATTTATGTCCTGTTTTTCCATTAATACTGGCCGAGAATCGAAACTTATTTTTGTTATAAAAGAAATTATCTCTCAAGGTCAGAGCCCCGTACTTATTTTGATCGTAAGATGTAGTAGTTGTGTTTTTCCAGGAGTTTCGGGCACCTTTTTTCAGTATAATATTAATAAGCCCTCCTGTTCCTTCGGCTTCATATCTTGCCGGAGGAGTGCTGATAATCTCGATATTTTTGATATCTGCTGCCGAGATCGATTTTAAGTAATTGTTTAGTTCCTCACCGGTTAATTCAACGATACGTCCGTCGATCATCACGCGGGAAGCGCCTTTCCCTAAAATATTAATCACATCTTTTTGTACTACAACACCCGGTGCCGTATTGATGGCGCTCAAAGCATCACCACCAACCGTCGTTACATTGTTTTCAAGATTATAAACCAAGCGGTCCGTTTTTTGCTCGATAGTACTTTTTTGAGTTTTGATCACAACCTCGCCAAGTTGAGTGGTGTTCTCTTTCAAAACTATAGTCTTTAAATCGATATCTTTTTCAATCGTAATCTGTTTTTCGTAGTCTACAAATCCCAAAAGACTTATTCCAATTTTATAAGAACCTTCTTTTAGACTAATTTCAAAAGAACCGTCTTGCTTACTTGTGGTCCCTTCTATAATTTTTCCTTCTGAATTAAATACAGAAACATCTACCCATTCTAATGCAGTTGTTTCGCTGGCTATTTTTCCTTTTAATTTTGCTGTAGTTTGTGCCAAAACAAACACCGGCAGTAATAGAATAATAAGGAAGCATAATTTTTTCATAATTTCTGGTTTTAAACTTGTTCGATTAATTTGAAGCAAAGTTGCCCTGGAAATTTTGAGAATTCGACCGACAAAAAAAAGTCGAACTCATTTTCTCAGAAGAAATGAGTTCGACTTTTTTCAACACAAAGTAGTACTTTATGCAACCTCTTTATTATGAGGCATTCCGATAAGCTGTTGGCGTTAAATTAGTATATTTTTTAAAGGAGGTATTAAAAGAAGATTTCGAGTTAAAACCTACTTCATACAAAATTTCCAGTACCGTAAGCTGACTCTTGGACTGATCTTTCAATATATTCATTGCTTTTTGAATGCGATACTCATTTACAAAATCAAAAAAGTGCTGATCGATATGATGGTTAATCAAAACCGATAAATCGCGAACCGGAATATTAATTTGGTTGGAAAGCTCCTGAATCGTAAGCGACGGATCAAGAAAAGGTTCCTTTTGTTCCATATACAGTTTCAAGGTCGAAATTTGGTCTGCAATCATTTCATTTTGATGTTCTTTTACCTCAATATTGTTTTCATTTTCTTTAGGAAGAATATCTTTTGCCAGTTGCAATTTGGAATCTATCCCACGAAAAAGTTCCGGATGATTCAGGGCTTTTAGCACAAACCAACAGGTTATTACTAAAACCATCAACTGTAACATGACGTTCGTCCAAATCCATAACGAATCATAGTCAATGTATCTTAAAGCATTCTTAGCGATACATAAGTAATACAAAACAAAAAATATAGAAGATATTTGGAGTAACCATTTAAAAATAGAACTTCTCGGATTCGTATAATTTTCCTGGTATATTGCTTTGTATTTTTTTAAAACAAAAAATACTCCAATACTATAAAATACAATTTGCAAGGCCAGGATAAGAAACAAAGAAGACATTTCAGGCGTTTGATCACGGTGTTTATAGAACACTATTTTAGCTTCATTCGTTAAAAAGTAAAGTCTGAACAGATAAAATACATTTAGGAGTACAAATGGAGTTGTATGCAATAAATGCTTTGCTTTTAATCGAAAATCTGCAAAACAAACTGATAAGACATACAGATAAAAAAAAGGTAATACTAGTGAACAAACCGTCCATCTGAAAAATTCTAAATTAAAATGAGCTTTAATAAATTCATCGTCAATAAACATCCCGCTATTGTCAATGGCAAAAAATATCAAATAGAAAGCAAATAATCCGTTTGCCAATTTGTTTTTTGTTTTTACAGTGAGTAAAAAGAATGCCAGTAATAATGAAACAAAAACTGATATTTTTGCAATACTCGTTAAAAAGCTAATTATATCCATTCTAATTTTTTAATTATTTAACAAATATAATATTTTAGTTGTTGCAATTGAAGTTCAATAAAGCAATCGTTTCATCAAAAATTACATCCGTTAGGATTTTAAATCTTTGTGAGTTTACGTTCTAAATTTCGGGATTGCAATAAAAAAGATTAATTTTGACCCAGTTCAATTAACATGAAAAAATGACCTTTACAAAAACTACAGAACAGGCCTCAAAATACGAACATTTAGAAGAAATGTCGGTTCATGAACTTTTGGTTAACATCAATCAGGAAGACAAAACTGTTCCGGATGCAGTCGAAAAAGCGATCCCGCAAATTGAAATTTTAATAACACAAGTGGTTTCCAAATTGAAATTGGGAGGCCGCTTATTTTATATCGGAGCTGGAACATCGGGACGTTTAGGTGTTGTCGATGCTTCAGAATGCCCTCCTACTTTTGGTGTTCCTTTCGATTTAGTAAACGGAATTATTGCCGGTGGTGACACTGCCATTCGCCGTGCTGTAGAAAATGCCGAAGATAACGCCACACAGGCCTGGATTGATTTGCAGGCCAATAATATTGGTAAAAATGATGTTGTGATTGGTATTGCAGCTTCAGGAACTACACCTTATGTTATAGGTGGTTTAGAAAGTTGTAATCAAAATAACATCCTTACGGGCTGTATCACCAACAATGCAGGAAGCCCATTGGCACTTACAGCTCAATTTCCAATTGAGGTGGTTGTAGGGCCGGAATTTGTCACAGGAAGCTCTCGAATGAAAGCCGGAACAGCTCAAAAATTAGTACTTAACATGATTTCGACTGCCGCAATGATTCAGCTTGGAAAAGTAAAAGGCAACAAAATGGTCGATATGCAATTGAGTAATGTAAAACTGGTAGATCGTGGTGTAAAAATGATTATGGGAGAAATTCCTGTTTCCTACGAAGAAGCCAGTGAATTATTAAAAAAATATGGCAGTGTTAGAAACGCTGTTGACAATTATAATCTTTAATGTGAGTTTTTTTGTGAAATATTTATAGTGAGATGTGAAATGTGAGATGTAAAATAATCATGACCTTCTGATCGTAAATTTCTGAACTTGAAACCTCAAACTTGAAACTGTCAAAAACCTGAAACAAAAAAAATGGCAACAAATAAAGAATTACTGGGAAAAGGAATTAAATATTTATCGGGTTCATTGCCTTTATTGTTTATTGGACCATCGTTAATTTATAATTCTTTTATGAATCAGCATACCAACTGGCACTATCTTGTTCTGGGCATTGGAATTGTAGCTTGTTTAAGCGCCATGTTTTTGATCTTTTACGGATTGAAAATCATTATGAAAGGTTTGTTTAATGACTAAAGCAATATTGCTTATCATTAAATCTAAATAGTTGTAACCAAAATTCAACTACTAATCTGCAAAAAAATATTCAATATAATTGTATGGAAAGTCTAATTCACATTCAGAAAACCTTCGAAAAAGTCGCTTATATTGATAAGAAAATAAACAATCGGGAGTTTGAAGATTGTATTTTTAAGAATTGTGATTTCTCGAACAGCAATTTTGCTTACAATACCTTTTTAGACTGTGAGTTTATTGATTGCAATTTATCAATGACAAGCCTGTTTAGTACCAGTCTAAAAAATGTTACTTTCAAAAATTGCAAACTTCTGGGAATTGCTTTTAACGAATGTGATGATTTTTTGTTTCAGGTTTATTTTGAAGATAGTACGTTAGATTATGCTGCTTTTTCGAACAAAAAAATGCCTAAAACTAAATTCATCAACTCCTCTTTGCGGGAAGTGACTTTTATTGGATGCAATCTGACCAGTTCTTTATTTGACAATTGTAATCTTGAAGGTGCTATTTTTAACGATACACAACTGGCAAGTACCGATTTCAGAACCGCTTACAATTATAAAATTGACCCGGAGTTTAATCCAATGCGAAAAGCTCAATTTTCAACCCAGGGAATTACTGGGTTATTAGACAAATATGATATTAAAATTGTATAGTTTTCTGTCGCGAATTCCAGAATAATTTTTACGATAAGGAATTAATGTCATTCGGAAATTCGTGCCAAAAAATAAAATTCTATTTCTGCTAAACCAAATGTATCATTATGAAAGCAACTGATTCCTATTTAGAAAGCGTTAAAAAACAGTTTTTGTACTATAAAATGCTGGGCGAAAAAGCGATCGCACAATTAGAGCCTGAACAGCTTTTTGTCACCCTAAATGAAGATACCAACAGCATTGCCACCATTATCAAACATCTTTCAGGCAATATGCTTTCGCGCTGGACAGATTTTCTGACTTCTGATGGCGAAAAAGAATGGCGCAATCGTGATTCGGAATTTGAAAATGACCTGCAGTCCAAAGAAGAAGTTATGATGAACTGGAATAAAGGCTGGGAATGTTTTCTGAATGCTTTGAACAGCTTGCAACCCGAACAGCTTTCAAATATCATTTATATCCGTAACGAAGGGCATACAGTTATTGAAGCCATCAATCGACAACTGGCACATTATCCTTATCATATCGGGCAGATTGTTTTTTATGCTAAACAGCTAAAAAAAGGTGACTGGGACAGTTTATCCATTCCGAAAAATAAATCTGGAAATTACAATGCCGAAAAGTTTGCTAAAGAAAAAGAAATAAAGAACTTTACGGATGATGAATTGAAAAAACTTTCGAGTGATGATTAATCTTCTATGAATGGAAGTCTCATCTTTTATCGTCTAAAGAATAATTAAAATTTAAAAATGAAAAAAATCATATTCCTATTACCCTTAATCACTTTATTCTCCTGTTATAATGCAGAACACAACTGCAAAGATTTTAAAAACGGAAAATTTAAATTTGAATTCGAAGTAAATGGTGTCAAAAAAACCACTGTTTTTGAACGTAAAGACGGTATCGAAATCGAAACTTTTGAAGGCAAAACAGATACTTCAACAGTACGCTGGGTAAGTGATTGCGAATACATTTTGCAGAAGAAACATCCCAAAAATATGGCTGAAGAAAAAGCCATCAGCATGAAAATTCTAACTACTTCTAAAGATTCTTATACTTTTGAATTTGGAATGGTAGGTTCTGACCAAAAACAACGCGGAACAGTTGTAAGAGTTGAGTAAATAATCTATTAAATGTTTTAAAACACTTTTAGTATGGAAGTATTTCTAAATCCTGACGCATGGATCGCCTTACTAACATTGACTTTTCTGGAAATTGTATTGGGAATCGATAATATTATTTTCATATCGATCGTTACGGGAAAGTTACCTGAGGAAGATCGAAAGCGAGCTACCCGAATTGGTCTGTTTCTGGCAATGTTTATGCGTATCGCCCTGTTGATGGGAATTTCGTATCTGATTGCTATGAAAGCGACTCTTTTCAGTATCCACTGGGGCTGGTTTGAAGGAGATTTTACCGGCCAGGCTGTAATTTTATTTCTGGGTGGATTGTTTCTTATTTATAAGAGTACCAAAGAAATCAGTGAAAAGGTAGATCATCACACCGAAGAAGAAAAAACGCTTAAAGCCGTTGCTAAAAAATCATTCTCAAACGTTATTGTGCAGATTCTGTTGATCGATTTAATCTTTTCGGTCGACTCCATTTTAACAGCTGTTGGTATGACAAATGGAGTTCATGGCGCTTTAACGATCATGATTACCGCAGTTATTATTTCGGTACTGGTTATGATGCTATTTGCAGTTCCGGTTGGCAATTTTGTCAATAAAAACCCGTCCATACAAATATTAGGGCTTTCGTTTTTGATTCTGATTGGCTTTATGCTGATTACAGAAAGTATGCATTTATCGAATGCAGCGCTTGCGGGCGAGCATATTGGCGCTGTCCCTAAAGGATATTTGTACTTTGCCATTTCGTTTTCACTTGCAGTCGAATTTATCAATATGCGAATCCGAAAAAGACACTCACAAAACTAAATTTATTGAAAATTTCTGTTTAGGAGTTTTTTTATCAACAAATCCAGTACTTTTTAAAATCTGGAGCTATAAAAAAACGCTAAGAATATCTTAGCGTTTTTTGTTTTTTATTATTCTAAAACCAGACCTATCTGGCCATCGTCATCTAATTCTGTTTCGACAGGTTCATCCTCAGAATCTGCAGTTTTCCTTTCCGGAACTTCTTCAACCGGTTCTTCATAAGGTAGCGGATCTAACAAATTAACTTGCTTCAACTTATCAGCCGTCAGTTGATTCCCTAGTGCTTTAAAACCTTTTACTGCGATAAAATCCTCAACATCAATATGTAAATCTTCTTTTTGAACTCCTTTTACCTTTGAAAAAACCAACTGGGCTAACGGACGGTAATCTGTAGATACAATTTCTAATTGCGAATTCGGATGGTCTGTAATAAAACTTTCTTCTTTTCCTTCATTTTCAACAAGGAAACGTTTCAGGAAATAACGTTCTTTTTCTCCATCATAATAGATTGCCGAAATTGGTTTCTTAGGCTTCCATTTTTCCAAGACAATCATATCTTCATCAAAATGAGTCGATAATTCAGGTATAATAACCTTTAGTTTACCACTCTGACTGATAATTAAGATTTTATCGCTTGGTTTAAATTCACCCAACAATTCTCCTCTGGCGTCAACATTCAAACGTTTCACCGTATCATCAAACCAGACTTTTCTTGGCAATAGCGTCGAAATACCTTTCTCTTTTAATTCAATTTTTTTGATTGGGTATTTCGTAACTAGATTTCCTTTTGAAGCCCTTCCTTTGATCGCTAATTTAGCAAAATCAATATCAAATTTCAATTTCTTTATCGTTCCAATCTGACGCAATAAGATGGTAACAACCTCAGCCTCTCCATTCGGATTATGCGAAAAATAAACGACTTGTGATCCATTGGTCCCATTCGTTAAATCATAAGGTTTGTCACGCGTCACACCGGTAACATTAAAACGCTTTATATAAGAAGGACCTGATTTTCCATCACGGTACATCATATTGTAAATGGTGCGTTTATCATTTTTATCAAAAACTGCAGCATGTATAATGTCTTTTCCGACGAATGTCTTGGTATCCACTTTTGTAATCATCATTTTACCATCGCGTAAAAACACAATAACATCGTCAATATCAGAACAATCCGCTAGATATTCATCTTTCTTTAAACTGGTTCCAACAAAACCTTCTTCGCGATTTACGTACAATTTGGTATTTCTTAACACCACTTTTGTAGCTTCAACATTATCAAAAACACGAAGTTCAGTCTGACGTTCGCGACCTTTTCCGTATTTCTCTTTTAACTTAGTAAAATAAGCAATCGCAAAATCCGTTAAGTTTGCGAGATTGTATTCTACCTCCTTCATTTCGTCTTCCAATTTTGCGATAAAGTCATCGGCTTTATCAGAGTCAAAGCGGGTAATACGAATCATCGGAATCTGAGTCAATCGCTGTAAATCCTCATCGTTGATTTCTCTGACGAATGATTTTTTGAATGGATCAAAACGATCGTATAAATATTTGTAAAGTGATTCTCTATCAGAATACAATTTAAAATCAATATACATCTCTTCACGAATGAAGATTTTTTCTAAAGTCGAAAAATGCCATTTGTTTTTTAATTCTTCTAATTGAATTTCCAACTCCTGACGAAGTAAATCAACGGTTCTGTGCGTCGATATTTTTAACATTTCAGAAACTCCGATAAACAAGGGCTTATTGTCTTCAATAACACAACCTAAAGGTGCTACCGAAGTCTCACAGGCTGTAAAAGCAAACAACGCATCTATGGTTTTGTCCGGAGAAACACCCGGAAAAAGATGGATTAAAATCTCAACATCAGCGGCAGTATTGTCTTCAATTTTCTTGATTTTGATTTTACCTTTTTCGTTGGCTTTCAAAATACTGTCAATTAAACTCGAAGTATTGGTCGAAAACGGAATTTGTGTTATCACCAGTGTATTCTTGTCTAATTGCGCAATTTTAGCACGTACACGAACACGTCCGCCACGAAGTCCGTCATTATAATTTGACACATCGGCAATACCTTGTGTCATAAAATCAGGATATAATGTAAACGCTTTTCCTTTTAAAATCTTAATCGAAGCATCAATTAACTCATTGAAGTTGTGAGGTAACACTTTCGTGGATAAACCAACTGCAATTCCTTCTGCTCCTTGTGCCAAAAGCAACGGAAACTTTACCGGAAGATTGTTTGGTTCTGCGCGACGACCGTCGTACGAAACTCCCCAATCGGTAATTTTAGGAGAATACAAAACTTCTAAAGCAAATTTTGACAAACGTGCTTCAATGTAACGGGAAGCTGCTGCTCCGTCACCTGTTAAAATATTTCCCCAGTTTCCCTGGCAGTCAATCAATAAATCTTTTTGTCCAATTTGCACCATAGCGTCACCAATACTCGCATCTCCGTGTGGGTGATACTGCATGGTGTGACCTACAACATTGGCAACTTTATTATAACGACCGTCATCCAACTCTTTCAAAGAGTGCATAATACGACGCTGAACCGGTTTAAATCCGTCCTCGATAGCAGGAACTGCACGTTCCAGAATTACGTACGAAGCATAGTCCAAAAACCAGTCCTTGTACATTCCGGTAACTTTCGTAATTACGTCTTCACCTTCCTGTTCCCGATTTTCGTAAAAATGCGCTCCTTCAAAATGTTTGGCATCTACATCGATAATTCCATCGTCATCTCCTTCCTGAATGTTATCCAGGTTTTCTTCTGAATTATTCTCGTCGTCGCCCGGAATGATGTTATCGTCTTCTTCGTCTTTCATTTATTTATATTCGAAATTATAAATTTGTATTTTTTATTCTGAAAAATTTGATTGTCTAATTAAATCAAAATTAGCTTATTATTAATTCGAATTATACTTATCCAGAATAGTGTTTTTTAAAATATATGGTTTTAATTCTTCATAGCTAAGAAAAATATGTGGTTCTCCTCCTGCAAAACCAACTAATTCATAAGGAGCATAAGAAAATGTAATTCCTGTTGGCAAAATATAATAAGTATTAGCAAATGGTATTGTAGATGGCACTGCATCACCATAATCTGATCTTATTCTATTTTCATAAAACTCAATAAAATTTTCATCTTTAATGTTTAGAATTTGAGCTATTTCTATTTTTCTTCCAGTACTTACTTCATAATTATCATATGATGTATGGTATAAACCGTGTGCTCCACCCATATAGTTGTACCAGTAACCCGAAACTACATAAATATTTGAATCAATAAAAATAGGCGAACTAGTATATAAGCTTTCTGACATGTAATTATCATCATCACTTACTGACTTTTTAATGTCAAAATTATGTTTCCACTTTTTATGATCTTTTATACTAAGCGAATCTGCATACAAATACTTTAAATTAGAACTTAAAGCTTCAAAACTCGTATCATTTGATAAAATTTCTCCAAAGAAAATATAATCTCTTGATGGCGTATAATCTCTTGCATTACCTTTTTTATAAGCTTCTCTAGTATCAAATAATGTATAATCTATTTTATCATAACACTTATAAGATGGAAATTTTGTACTTGGATAAATTTTATATTTTTTTTTATTGTAGATACATTCTATAAACATTTTCTCGCTAGCCAAATTGTATAATTTAAGATTACAAATAATTTTATTACTTTCATCTCTATCATAATATACTTCTCCTGTATAGAAATTATCTTTTTTATTTTTTATAATTCCGAAGCCAAAAATTTGATTTTCTCCATCAATATAAAGATTACCTGATTTCCAATATCCACCATATTCTTCAGTCAATTTATTCGAAATATGAATTTGAATTTTTTTATTACTATCAAGTATTCCTTCAAAAGAATAAATAAAAGGAGCTTCAATTTTTAAAGTATCACCTCCAATTACTATTGAATCTTCTGCGATTTTATAAATTAAACTGTCATTACTTTCTTCAATTTCAACTTCATTAGCTTTATTTGTAACAATAAGTTCTTTCTTATCTTCCTTTTTATTAGACTGGCACGAAACAAATAATAAAATCGATAAAACAAAAAGATGTTTTTTCATGAATGAAATTTAAGTTACTAATCATTAAAATTTATTTAAACCACAGCCTCAACCGCATCCAACTCCACTTTCAAATTCTTGATAATAAATTCTTGTCTGTCCGGAGTATTTTTCCCCATATAGAAAGACAATAATTGCTCTATCGAAGTATTTTTATCCATCATAATTGGGTCAAGACGAATGGTGTCTCCAATAAAATTCTTAAACTCATCCGGAGAAATCTCTCCTAAACCTTTAAATCGGGTGATTTCTGGTTTGGGTTTTAGTTTTTCGATCGCGTCTTTTCGTTCTTCTTCAGAATAACAATAGATGGTTTCTTTTTTATTACGAACCCTAAAAAGCGGTGTCTGCAAAATGTACAAATGGCCTTCTTTGATTAACTCAGGGAAAAACTGAAGAAAAAAAGTAATCAACAGCAAACGAATGTGCATACCGTCGACATCGGCATCGGTTGCGATTACGATATTGTTGTAACGCAATTTTTCCAGTCCGTCTTCAATATCAAGCGCTGCCTGAAGCAAGTTAAATTCTTCATTCTCATACACAATTTTCTTGCTCATTCCGTAAGAGTTCAAAGGCTTACCACGCAAACTGAAAACTGCCTGTGTATTTACATCACGCGATTTGGTAATCGATCCCGAAGCCGAATCTCCCTCGGTAATAAAAAGTGTACTTTCTAAGTTTCTTGGGTTCTTTGTATCCGGAAGATGCGCACGACAGTCTCTTAATTTTTTATTGTGAAGATTGGCTTTTTTAGCACGATCTGTTGCCAGTTTACGAATTCCTGATAATTCTTTACGCTCTCTCTCCGCTTGTAGAATTTTACGCAATAAAGCTTCAGCAGTTGGCGGATTTTTATGTAAATAACTGTCTAATTTGTTTTTGATAAAATCATTTACAAAAGTACGAACCGAAACCGGTGGTGTTCCGTCATCAGAACCCATATCAGTAGAACCCAATTTTGTTTTGGTCTGAGACTCAAAAACCGGCTCCATAACTTTAATACTAATCGCACTCACAATTGATTTACGAACATCGGATGCTTCAAAGTTTTTATTGTAAAACTCACGAATGGTTTTTACAATGGCTTCTCTGTAGGCCGCTAAGTGCGTTCCTCCTTGTGTGGTGTTCTGGCCATTAACAAAAGAGTGATATTCCTCACTGTATTGCGTTTTACTGTGCGTTAAAGCAATTTCGATATCATGATCCTTTAAATGAATAATTGGATATTCAAGATCTTCTGCATTTATGGTTTCTTCTAATAAATCACGAAGTCCATTTTCGGAATAATATTTTTCTCCGTTGAAAATAATCGTCAAACCATTGTTTAGATAACAATAGTTCTTCACCATTTTAATTACATATTCTAAACGGAATTTATAATTTTTAAAGATCGTTTCGTCAGGAATGAAGGTTACTTTTGTTCCTTTTCGCTTTGTTGTTTCAATTATATCTTCTTCAAGAACCAGGTTTCCTGCAGAAAACTCGGCCCCTTTTTGTTTATCATCACGAACTGATTCTACACGAAAAAAATTGGATAATGCATTTACCGCTTTTGTTCCGACACCGTTCAAACCAACCGATTTCTGGAAAGCCTTAGAATCGTACTTCCCTCCCGTGTTCATTTTCGAAACTACATCAACTACTTTTCCTAACGGAATTCCACGTCCGTAATCACGAACCGAAACCGTTTTATCTCTGATAGTCACTTCGATAGTTTTTCCTGAGCCCATTACAAACTCATCAATACAGTTGTCTAAAACCTCTTTTAAAAGAATATAAATACCATCATCCGGCGAAGATCCGTCTCCCAATTTCCCGATATACATTCCGGGACGCATACGGATATGTTCTTTCCAATCGAGTGATCGGATGTTATCTTCGGTATATTGATTTTGCTCTAGCATAAAGTGAATTGGATTTTTGGCTAATGTACCATTTATAGTCAAAAAATGAAAGTGTATTTTTTCTTTTGTTACGATTAATAACAGCTTTAAACCCTATTTACATTGATTTTAAAATAATAACGTTCCTAAAAACATAAAAAAAACAGAATTTGACCAAAAAAATACTATTTGATTCCCAGTACTTCTTTTGCCAAAGCAATCATTTCGGGCGTTCCCGTGTTTTTGTTTTTTTCATCAGAAAGTTTTACAACGCCTTGCCAATGGGTATCGTTCAGTTTAACTTCTGTTAATTTTATAACCATATTCATCGACCGCAAACCAACATCATTGGTAAAATTGGTTCCGATACCAAATGACATTTTGATTTTGTCTTTACAAAAATCAGTGATGTTTTTTACCTTCTCATAATTCAGCGAATCGGAAAATACAATGACTTTCGATTTCGGATCAATTCCCATTTTGACATAGTGCGAAATTACTGTTTCTGCAAACTCAATCGGGTCTCCGCTATCGTGACGTACTCCGTCAAAAAGCTTGGAATACTTTTTATCAAACTGTTCAAAAAATACAGCTGTCGTATAAGTATCTGTCAGGGCAATTCCAAGATCACCGCCATACACCTGCGTCCAGTGTTCCAGTCCCATTGAATTGGCCATTTTAAAGCCATATTGTGCAGCATGAAACATAAACCACTCATGAGCGTGCGTACCCAAAGGCCGTATGTTGTTAGTCATTGCAAAATGAACATTACTTGTGCCTATAAAACTCTCCGCACCAAATTCCCGCAGTGTTTCATTTACCACAGCTTGTACATCATACGAGTGGCGGCGGCGCGTTCCAAACTCCAGAATCGAAACTCCGATTTTATTGTAATTATCTATTTTGCTTTTGGTCAGACTTCTTAAAGTTTCATCGTCTGATCGAAGTAAATGACCTGTTTTATAAAACAATTCCGAAATTAAAGCCATCAAGGGCACTTCCCATAAAATAGTCCGGTACCAGTATCCTTCAACCGTTACTTTTAGCTCAGAACCTGTCTGAGTAATTTGAACTTCAGACGGGTCAAAAATATAGCCCTGTAGAAAATCAAAATAAGTGGGATCTAAATAAGAACAATGACTGGATAAGTATTGCTTTTCTTCTTTTGTCAACCGCAAATCTGCCATTGCATCTACCGATTTTCGAAGTAAATCTCCAAAACCCGGCGGAAAATCATGTTTTCCCCTGTTTATAAAACCATAACGAACCTGAGACTTCGGAAAAAGTTTGATTACAGCATGCTGCATTGTAAATTTATAGAAATCATTATCTAAGATTGATTTCGGAAAAGTAGTTTCCATGACCTGACTGCTAAGTTAATTTCAAAAACCTTATTGGCTAAGATACGGCAATTCGGCAAAAGAAGAAAATCCTTTGCACAAAGATCTCCCATTCGGCTTACTTTGGAAGTATTTTAAATACCATTATACCGTTCCGATCGAGAAAAAAAGTAATAAATGAGCCTATTTTTTTATCATAGGTTACTTCAAATTCCAAAGATCCTCTTATTTCTTTAGGAGCTTCAATTTTAACAGGTTTCCCATTTTTCAAATAATATAATGTATCTGTCTTTGAGATATTTTTTATTCTGAAAGTGATCTTGTCTCCATCGTTTGCATGAATAATTCCCGAATTGGGTTTTAAAATTTCATGATCTCCTTCAATTGTAGCATCAAAAATCAAAGGTCCGTTCAGGAAATCCTCTTTGTTTAATTTTGTATTGAGATAGGTACCGGAATCCGGAAAATGTTTCGCAAAAAAATACTTCGGATCGGTGTCAAAATAAGCAGATGTGAAATGACTCACTGCCACTTTTTTGTTGCTGTCATAATATCCCTGCCCCCAGGTTACATCAACCAAAATCCATTTTCCATCTACCTGAACCGTATTCCAAGAATGATTGGAAAACGAATTTTTACGTCCAATATCACTCGACGATCGTTTAGAATCTCCTCGGATCACCTCACATTTCAAACCCGTTAAAGAGGCCAATTCCTGATATAAAAGTGTAAAACCTTCACAAACCGCTTTTTGGGACTCGAAAGTGTTCTGCCATGTTTTTTCCTTTAAAACTGCAATTTTTGCTTGTTTGTCCGCTTCATTAATATAGGTAAATCTGAGCGGTTTTGGCGGATTCAGATAAGATTTATAATCGTATTTTATGTTTAAAGCAATCCAACTGTAAATTGCTCTCGCTTTATCACGATCTGAAGTAAAATCTTTCTGAATTCTGTCTGCCAGACTTTCTACAGAACTAAAATGTGCGGGATACTTCAATACAATATTATCAATCGCATTATACTTTTGGGCTTGTACCGAATTAAAGAAGATAAAATTCAGAAATAAAATGTTAAAGGCAATCTTTTTTAGGATCATAGGTTAAAAACTAGACTTAATAATGTCTTTTAGTTCCTTATTTAACTCCGCATTTGAGATTTTATTTTCTTCCAAATCAAAATTCGCATTAAATGTAGGTAATGAAAAAGTAGCTTTAATTTGTGCACCGAATCTCGGTAAAGCATTATTGGCAATTTCCAAAACCGAAGCTCCTCCTCTTGGTCCAGGCGAGGTAGCCAATAATAACATTGGTTTCTGCTGAAAGATTTCTTTCATTATTCTGGAGCTCCAATCAAATAAATTTTTAAAAGCGGCAGAATAGTTTCCGTTGTTTTCTGCCAGAGAAACCACCAACAAATCTGCATTTTCAATCTTTTGTAAAAATGTCTTTGCCAACTCGTGCTGACCAATTTCTTTTTCTAAATCAACACTAAATAATGGCATTGCAAAATCATTGAGATCCAAAACCTCAACTGTCGCATTGTCAAATAAGCTGGCAGCATAAGTCGCCAGATGTTTGTTTATCGAATGCTGACTGTTACTTCCTCCAAAGGCTATAATTTTCATAGTGGTATTATTTTTTAATTTCAAAAATCTCTTTTTTTATTTCTACAGCGTATTCGTTTGGAGCAATTTGCCCTCCAAATGATTTGGCATACACTTTGGTAAACTCAGCTCCAAAATACAAAATGATGGCTGAATAATACACCCAGACCAAAATAATTATTACCGATCCGGCTGCACCGTAAACACTTGCTATTGTTGAATTTCCTAAATAAAATCCAATCGCAAATTTGCCAATCAAAAAAAGAACTGCTGTACATCCGGCACCAATAAAAGCATCTTTCCATTTTATGACTCCGTCTGGTAAAGTTCGGAATATAATTGCAAAAAGCAATGTGATACTTACCAAAACGATTATCAAATTTATGACATAAAACAAATACACCGTGTTATCTTCTAAATATATTTTGAGTCTGGAGTTTAAGAGATCTAAAACAGCATTTAACATTAAACTCACTAGCATTAGAAAACCAACAGAAACAATCATAGAGAAAGACATGATTCGGTTTTGAATGAACTTTTTTAGGCCTTTGTTGGGTTTGGCACGCAGCCCCCAGATAAAATTAATAGAGCTCTATATTTCAGCAAAAACACCCGAAGCCCCGATCAGAAGCATCACTACTCCAAAAATCGTTACAAAAACATTACTATCAGTCAATTGCACATTTTTAATGGCATCCTGAATTTGAATCGCAGCATCGTTGCCTACTAATCGGTTTATCTGTCCGTACAGCTCGCCTGTTACCGCCTCTTCTCCAAAAAAGAAACCACAAATCGTTATAATGATAATCAATAAAGGCGGCAATGCAAATATCGTGTAATAGGATAAAGCAGCGCTTAACTTGATCGCATTGTCATCATTGAACTCTAAAAAAGTGGTTTTCAGCAAATACCAGGTTTTAGATAAAATATTTCGCTTTTCCACAGGATTCGTTTTTTTTTTGATATTCTTTCAAATTTAAAGAATAATTAAAAGATTAAATTCCTGTATTACAGACAATTTTTACATTTTTACCATGTATCCTTCTTACCTATAAAATTTCATATGGAAATACATATAGTCCCTACGGGACATTTTTCAATGGGATCTAATTCTTTTTCTACCGAAATTTAACTCCTATCGGAGTTTATTTTATAGAAACTAAATGTTATTGCCATTTGAAACATATATAACTCTTGTCTTGTTACACTACATATTACCTACGTTTAACTCCTAGCGAAGTTTATTTTATAGAAACTAAATATTATTGCTATTTGTAATCAACCACGATCTTTGTCTCGTTAAACCACACAATAACAACATCTAAAATTAAAAAATATCTCGTAGAGATTCAATATTGGTAACATTCCTAATCACCCAAAGCTTTTGTCCCGTAGGGACTACACGCTCACAAGACAGCTTTTCTCCTTTTACTGATAATGGCCAAAAATCCCTTTATCATAAACCGTCCACAAACTCGCTTTTTGATTGGCTGCCTTCAAGGCACAATTGGCCCAAGTGTTACAAGTATAAAAAAGACTATAACTTCCTTTAGCTTCATAAAAAGCGTCTTTCCTTCCATAACTATATCCTTGAATCCACTCTGGGTTTGTGGGATTATTAAAGCTTTCTGAAATATAAATTACTAACTTTTGGTAGTTTTCTTTTGAAACCAATATACGTTTACAATCTTCTCCCTCCTTTAATTGTTTGAAAAATGTGGTATGCATCGCTGACGAACTTACTCCAAATACTGCTTTTAAAGCTGTACTCACTTTTAAATCTGACCATTCCGGCGTATATAGATAAAAACCTTTATCTCCCCATCCAAAAGCTACAAATGTTGCCAGTGTATCATTAGCTTGTGTCTGACTAAACTGAATTTCTTTTCGCCAGTCTTTCACTTCATTAACAAGTGGAACTACTATATCAGTATGAACTCCGTTTGAAAGGATGTAAATTGGAATAGCATCTTTCTCATTCACTTCCGTGACATCAGAATTAACAGTGATTTTTGAAATAATAAGAACTGATGTAGTATACAATGCAAGGAAGGTGAAAATTCCGAAAAGAGTCCAACCCAGAAATTTGAATGATTTTTTTAGCATTTTGGTTGATTGATTTTAGATTAGTAATTGGTTAATTTTTCTGTAACCAATTACTAAGCCAAAATTTTCCAAATTCTTTAAGACATAAAAAAACTGCTGAATTTCTCCAGCAGTTTTCTCTATTTTCTATAATCTTTACTCTATTTTCTAAAAAAATTAAACGTTAAAACGGAAATGCATTACATCACCATCTTTTACGATATATTCTTTTCCTTCAACTTTGAATTTTCCAGCTTCTTTTGCTTTTGCTTCAGAACCGTAATGCACATAATCTTCGTATGAAATTACCTCTGCGCGAATGAATCCTTTTTCAAAATCAGTATGGATAACTCCAGCAGCTTGTGGTGCTGTTGCTCCAATATTGATTGTCCAGGCACGTACTTCTTTTACACCAGCCGTAAAGTAAGTTTGTTGTTTTAATAATTTATAAGCGGCACGAATTAATACTGAAGCTCCCGGCTCAGTTAATCCCATGTCTTCAAGGAATACCTGACGCTCTTCGTAGCTTTCTAATTCTGTAATATCAGCTTCTGCTCCTACTGAAAGAATAATAACTTCAGCTTCTTCATCTTTTACCAATTCGCGAACCTGATCTACATATTTGTTTCCATTTACAGCTGAGCTTTCATCAACATTACAAACATATAATACCGGTTTTGCAGTAATCAACTGAAACGCTTCCATTAAAACCTCTTCGTCATTGTTTTGAGGAATAATGGTTCTGGCTGATTTTGCCTGTAGCAATGCTTCTCTGATTCGGTTTAACAAAGCCTCTTCTGTCTGAGCTTCTTTGTTTCCGGTTTTAGCTGCACGTTTTACTTTTTCCAGACGTTTTTCAATTGTTTCTAAATCTTTCAATTGAAGTTCTATATCAATCGTTTCTTTATCACGAATTGGGTTTACATTTCCGTCAACGTGAACAATGTTATCATTATCAAAACAACGCAAAACGTGAATAATAGCATTACACTCTCTAATGTTTCCTAAAAACTGATTTCCAAGACCTTCTCCTTTACTTGCACCTTTTACCAAACCTGCGATATCAACGATATCAACGGTTGCCATTTGTACACGCTCTGGTTTTACTAATTCTTCTAATTTGTTGATTCTTGGATCCGGAACGTTTACAACCCCAATATTAGGTTCGATTGTACAAAACGGAAAGTTAGCACTTTGCGCTTTTGCATTAGATAAACAATTAAATAATGTTGATTTTCCAACATTTGGTAATCCTACAATTCCTGCTTTCATCTGTTGATTCTATTTGTTTTTATGTGAACCTGTTTTTTTGAGTCCTTCCTAATTTAATATGCAGGAATCACTTTTAACAGGTTATAATTTACGTATTCACTTAGCATTTCTGCCAAAATATTATTTTTTGGCTTTAAAATTTTGCAAATATAAGATTTAATAGCTCGCAAGTGAAGTAAAAATGACGATTAATGTTTTTTAAAGCCCTGTCTTAAAAATAATTAAACTTTTTATTAATTTTTTGTTAAAAATAATTACTTTTATAATAGACCAACAAGAATAAATAAACCAAACTCAAGTAACTATGAAAAAGATTGCATTATTAATAATTCTATTTAACACAGCATTTCTATTTGCCCAAAAAGAAATATCAGGAGTTGTAAAAGATAAATCGGGTAATCCTATACCCGGAGTTAATATTCTTGAAAAAGGAACAACAAATGGTGTATCTACCAATTTTGAAGGCGGTTACATTATAAAAGTTAAAGAAGGTGCCGTATTAATTTTTAGTTTCGTAGGATATACAAACGTAGAAAAATCATCCTCAAACAGTAAAACCGATGTTACATTAGACGAAAATGGAGGTCAGATTCTGAACGATGTTGTCATTGTAGGTTCCAGAAATACAAAAAGAACTGTTGTAAATTCGGCTGTTCCAATTGACGTTATAAATGTGCAAGATGTCACGACCCAAAGTGGTAAACTAGAAATCAATCAATTACTGCAATATGTTGCTCCTTCATTTAACGCCAACAAACAATCCGGTTCTGATGGTGCCGATCACGTAGACCCTGCTTCTTTAAGAGGTTTAGGACCCGATCAGACATTGGTTTTAATTAACGGAAAAAGAAGACATCAATCGTCACTAATTAATTTATTTGGTACACGTGGACGTGGAAATACAGGAACAGATTTAAATGCAATCCCTGCTACTTCTATCAAAAGAATTGAGATTCTTAGAGATGGCGCTGCAGCACAATACGGTTCTGACGCCATTGCCGGTGTTATTAATATTGTGCTGAATGACAATGTAGACGAATTAACAGGATCCGTAACCTATGGTGTATCTAATACCAATGCAAAAGGCGATTTTCTGGAAGGAACTCCAAATACAAAAAACTTCAGACTGGACCAAAACGGAAATGGAAATTCTTATGGTAAAAATCAATCTTTTGACGGTGGATCTGTAAAAGTAGCTGCCAATTATGGAGTTGCAATTGGCGAGAAAGGCGGATATGCCAATTTCACCACTGAGTACATCAATAAAAACAAAACATTAAGACCTGCTTACGATTTTAGAAAAGGTTTTGGAGATGCCTCTATCCAGAGTTTTAATCTTTTTGGAAATTTAGCAATACCCGTTTCCGAAAAAACGCAGTTTTATGCTTTTGGAGGCCGAAATTACAGAGATACAGACGCCTATGCTTTTACCCGAAACGGAGGAGAAAGAGTTGTTGAATCGGTTTATCCTGGTGGCTACACCCCTAGAATTACATCTAATATTATCGACAATTCTCTGGCGGCAGGATTTAGAACTAAAACAGCCAGTGGATGGAACATCGATCTTAGTAATACCTATGGAAAAAACATGTTTCATTACTACATCAAAGGCACTTTAAATGCTTCATTAGAAGACAAATCTCCGACAGAATTTGATGCAGGAGGGCACAGTTTGACTCAAAACACAACCAATTTTGACCTTTCTAAAAACTATGATTCTGTATTAAACGGTTTAAATCTTGCTTTTGGGGCTGAATACAGAACCGAAAAATTCACCATTTTCTCAGGAGAAGAGGGCTCTTATGCTACTTACGATACTAACGGCAGACCAATAACCAATCCCACAACTCAAAGTGCACCAACAATTCCGAATCCGGATTACGATCCTACAGACCCAACTTCTTCTCCAACAATTTCCAGACCGGGCGGATCACAAGGTTTTCCGGGATATAGCCCTTTGAATACAGTAGACAAAAGCCGCACCAACTTATCTTTATATACGGATGCTGAGCTAGACATTACAGAAGCCTTTTTATTGAGTGCTGCGGTTCGTTTTGAAAACTACAGTGATTTTGGAAGCACTTTAAACGGAAAATTAGCCGCCAGAGTAAAAGCCGGAGAGCACATTAACTTTAGAGGATCTGTAAGTACCGGTTTCCGTGCCCCTTCGTTGGCACAAATTTATTACAACTTGCGTTTTACAAATTTTAATGCAGGAGGAGCCACCGAAGTTTTACTTGCTCCAAACAACAGCCCAGTAACCAAAGCTTTTGGAATTCAGAAACTAAATGAAGAAAAAGCGGTAAATGCTTCTTTGGGATTCACTGCTTCTTTTGGTGACTTTACAGCAACAGTTGATGGCTATTACATTAAAGTAAAAGACCGTATCGTTCTTACCGGATATTTTGATGCTACTTCTTTAAACCTTGGTGTTGACAAAGCACAGTTTTTTGTTAACGGAGTAGATACCAGTACTCATGGTTTAGATTTAGTTCTGGCCTGGAAAAAAAGATTCGGAGAGTCACTATTTAGTGCCACTTTGGTTGGAAATATCAACGATATGAAAATTGATAATGTAAAAAATGGCACCTTAGACGAAGGTACTTTCTTTGGAAGACGCGAGAAAGCATTCTTACTATCTTCGGCTCCGGACAGCAAATTTGGTTTAAACCTAAACTATGCTAAAAATAAATTTGATGCCGGTTTAGCATTCACCCGATTCAGCAAAGTAGTTTTAGTAGACTATGCAGATGAAAACGATGTCTACAATGCACGATTAATCACTGATTTAACCGTTGGTTACAAACTAACAAAAAACCTAAAATTAAGTGTTGGAAGCAATAATTTATTCAACGTTTACCCAACAAAGCAAGATGAGACTGGTAATACCGAAGCAGGTGGTTATTGGGATGCTGTACAAATGGGCTTTAGCGGAGCTTACTACTATGCAAGACTTGGATTTAATTTTTAATGAAGTTAAAACTCCATATATCTTCCTTAGTGAAGTCGAAAAGAAGTTCAACTTTACCGGACCAGACAAATGAAGGCATAAAAAATCCTGAGTGCAAACTCAGGATTTCTTTTATTATCTAAAACAGAAAATAATTACTTACTCAGCGTGTAAAAACGCCTGTCTATTCAACAAAGTTTCTTCGTCTTCAACGTGATTATCGTCTGGCACACAACAATCAACTGGACATACGGCAGCACACTGAGGTTCGTCATGAAAACCTTTACACTCAGTACATTTTCCGGGAACGATATAATATACTTCATCAGAAATTGGTGTTTGTGCATCACCTGCATCAACCTCAGTTCCGTCCGGTAAAATTATTTTTCCTGAAAGACTGGTTCCGTCTTTATATCTCCAATCGTCAGCTCCTTCATAAATTGCTGTATTTGGGCATTCTGGTTCACAAGCCCCACAGTTTATGCATTCGTCAGTTATAATTATTGCCATTTTGTTCTTAGTTACGAGTTAAAAATTATAAGAATTGCGTTAAAAATGTCAAACATTTTATTCTGCTTTGCCTTATAACTTAATATAGCTTATTTTTGTGCAAAATTACAATCAAAACCTTTCATAAACAAATTACTTATGTTACAAAACGAAAAAAAACAGTCTTTTATAGCACTAGGTCGATTTTTAAGTCAGTTCTCTGAAGCAGAAAACACACGAAATGAATCGGTTTTAGGTAATGACCTGTTTTTTGATGATTTCATAAAACTGATTAACCTTTCGCAATCGCACAATGGATGGTATACACCTGAGCAAGTGTATTTTGCTATAAATTCCTGGGCCGAAGCTTTGACAGAAGAGAATATTGAAAAATGGATTTCCGCTTATGCATCAGAATTTGAAAAAACAGAAAAAACGGTCGCCTTGATCCTTGCCGGAAATATTCCGTTAGTAGGTTTTCATGACTTTTTATCGGTCTTAATCACTGGAAATAAAGCCTTAATAAAAACCTCTTCAAACGATCAGCACTTATTACCATTTTTAGCCAAATACCTGATTTTTACTGATGAAAATCTAAAAGATAAGATTACTTTCGTGGAAGGTAAACTAGAAAATTTTGACGCGGTAATTGCCACAGGAAGCAACAATACTGCTCGCTACTTTGAATATTACTTTAAAGACAAGCCATCGATCATTCGCAAAAACAGAAATTCGGTTGCGGTTCTAAACGGAAAAGAAACTCATGAAGAATTAGAAGCTCTGGGCGAGGATATTTTCAGATACTTCGGTCTGGGATGCCGCAATGTATCGAAGCTTTTTGTTCCAAAAGGATATTCCTTTGATGCCTTTTTTCAGGCTATTTTTAAGTATCAGGATGTCATTCATTATGAAAAATATGCCAACAATTACGACTACAACAAAGCCGTATTTTTGATGAGTAATTTCAAATTGTTAGACAATGGATTTCTAACTTTAAAAGAAGATTCAAGTTACGCCTCTCCTATTTCGAGCGTATTTTATGAATTCTATGAAAATATCGAAGATCTACAAGCTCGTTTAGAGGCTGATTCTGAGCAAATTCAATGCGTCGTGAGCCATGACTTAACTCAAAACAGTATTTCTTTCGGGCAAACCCAAAAACCACGATTGTGGGATTACGCAGATAACATAGATACTATAACGTTTTTGTTAACAACAAAGTAAAAATATGTGCAAATATTTCGAATAATTTATCGCTTTTTCAGGTCCTATTGCCGAAATTTGCGTCTTTAAATTTTTCGACTATTAACAACAACCATGAAAAAACACAACTACAGCGCAGGACCAAGTATCTTACCTCAGGAAGTTTTTGAGAAAGCCTCAAAAGCAATTTTAGATTTTAATGATTCAGGACTCTCTATTCTTGAAATTTCGCACCGAAGCAAAGATTTCGTTGCCGTTATGGAAGAAGCCCGATCCCTTGCTTTAGAATTATTAGGACTTCAGGGAAAAGGATATCAGGCCTTATTTTTACAAGGTGGTGCAAGCACAGCCTTCCTTATGGCCCCATATAACCTGATGAAAGAAAACGGAAAAGCAGCTTATTTAGATTCCGGAACGTGGGCAACTGCCGCTATAAAAGAAGCAAAGTTTTTTGGAGAAACTGTTATCGTTGGCTCTTCAAAAGAAGACAATTACAGCCATATTCCAAAAGGATACGAAATACCAAGTGATGCTGATTACTTTCACTGTACCAGCAACAATACTATTTTTGGAACTCAAATGAAAGAATTCCCGGTAACTAACGTTCCTGTGGTTTGTGACATGAGTTCTGATATTTTTTCACGTGAACTGGATTTCTCTAAATTTGATTTAATCTATGCCGGTGCTCAAAAGAATATGGGACCTGCAGGAACTACTTTGGTAGTGATCAAAGAAGAAATACTGGAGAAAAGCGGAAGAACAATTCCTAGTATGTTAGATTACGCTAAACATATTAAAGCAGAGAGTATGTACAACACACCTCCTGTTTTTGCCGTATATGTTTCGTTATTAACCTTACAATGGATCAAAGAAAAAGGAGGAGTTGCTGCTGTTGAAAAGCTAAACAATGCAAAAGCCGACTTACTTTACACAGAAATTGACAGAAATCCATTATTTAAAGGTGCTGCAGCGGTTGAAGATCGTTCTAAAATGAACGTTACTTTCTTATTGAACAATGCCGATCATACTGCTACTTTTGATGCTTTATGGAAAGAAGCCGGAATTTCAGGATTACCGGGTCACCGCTCAGTTGGTGGTTACAGAGCTTCAATCTACAATGCGATGTCTATCGAAAGCGTTCAGGTTTTAGTAGATGTAATGAAAGCTTTGGAAACTAAAGTTTAGTTTCAAAGTCGCAGTTTTTAGTTTGCAGTTTGCCAAAAACAGGAATTGAACACAGGATTCCTAGCCCCGATAGAAGTGGAGATCCTTTTTTGTTTTTTCTTTAAAAACAAAAAAGATCACAACGGATAGCGGGATTAGCTCCTAAACAAAAAAGAAAAAATTATAATATATGTTTATCATCTAATCTGTACGATTAAACAAATAAACGAATAAACACATAAACTAAGATGAAAGTATTAGCCAATGACGGAATTTCAAAAAGTGGAATTCTTGCTTTAGAAAAAGGTGGTTTTGAAGTTATTACTACAAAAGTGGCTCAGGAACAAGTAGCTAATTTTGTAAATGAGAACAATGTAGCGGTGGTTTTAGTACGTAGTGCTACCAAAGTTCGTAAAGACATTATCGATGCCTGTCCGGGATTAAAAATTATCGGCCGTGGTGGTGTTGGTATGGACAACATCGATGTTGATTATGCAAAAAGCAAAGGAATTCATGTCATTAATACTCCGGCTTCATCATCAGAATCTGTTGCTGAATTGGTATTTGGACACTTATTTTCCGGTGTTCGTTTTTTACATGATTCTAACAGAAATATGCCTCTTGAAGGGGATTCAAACTTTGACGGTTTGAAAAAAGCATACGCGAACGGTACCGAATTAAGAGGAAAAACTCTTGGTATTGTTGGTATTGGACGTATTGGTCAGGCTACTGCAAAAATGGCGCTTGGCTTAGGAATGAAAGTAATCGCTGCAGATAGCTTCATTCCTTCTGTGGATGTTAAAGTGGAGTTTTTTGACGGTCAGTCTATCACTACAACTATCGTTTCTCAATCTTTAGAGTCTTTATTCAAAGAAGCTGATTTTATCACCTTACACGTTCCTGCTCAGGATGGATATATCATTGGAGAAAAAGAACTGGCGATTATGAAAGATGGTGTTGGAATCGTAAACTGTGCCCGAGGTGGTGTTATCGACGAAGTAGCCTTGTTAAAAGCTTTAGATTCAGGAAAAGTTGCATTTGCAGGATTAGATGTTTTTGAAAGCGAACCAAAACCTGAAATGGCTATTTTAATGCACTCTAAAATTTCATTGACACCACATATTGGAGCTGCTACAGATGAAGCACAAGACAGAATTGGTACAGAATTAGCCTCACAAATTATTTCTTTATTGAGCTAATTATTTAAAAATAAATTATTTAGAAGGGATTTATTAACATCGTTTAATAAATCCCTTTCTTTTTTTGATTAAATTTGAGTTTAAATTCTAACCTAAATTCTTTTAATCATGTTTGAACAATTAACACAATTAGTACAACAATACGGAGGGGATGCAGTGGTAAACAACAGTGCTGTCCCAAATGAGCATAATGAAGCGGTTATACAGGAAACTAGCTCTTCAATATTTTCAGGATTGCAAAAAATTGCTTCAGAAGGAGGTGCAGAACAATTAGCAGGCTTATTCAACGGAACTTCGAAGTTAGACAGTTCTAATCCTGTTGTACAGCAAATAACACAGCAATTGAGCGGTAGTCTTGGTGAAAAATTCGGGTTAAGCAGCGCCGATTCAGCTGGTGTCGCTTCAAGTATGATTCCGCAGGTTTTGAGTTCTTTAGTAAACAAAGCAAAAGATCCAAACGACAGTAGTTTTAACATTTCAGATATCATAAGCTCAATCTCAGGAAATAGTGGACAGGCTTCGGGCATCATGGATACCATCAATAAATACGGGATGCAGTTTGGCCTGGACCAGAATAACGACGGAAAAGTAGACGTAGCCGATGCAATGGCACTCACAAAAAGCGGAGGTCTTGGCGGTTTACTAGGGAAATTGTTTGGGAAATAGTTTTTTAAGGTGCTAAGAAACTAAGGTCTTGAGACACTAAGCTACTCCCTTGGTAACTTTAAGCTTTAAAACTTTTACTAAAAATACAAAGGCTGTTTGTTAAACTCAAACAGCTTTTTTTGTTCATCAAAACTAAAAACCTTAGCAACTTAGTCTCTTAGCGCCTCAGAACCTTTTTCCTTACAAACAGTCTTTTTTTATTCATCAAAATAAAAAAAACTTAGCAACTTAGCCCCTTAGAACCTCAGAACCTCAGAACCTTTGTTTACAAACTGTTAAATCTCCAAACCTTTCCCTCATTTATTTGTAAATTTAGGGTTCAAACAAAAATTATGAAAAAATATCTTTTTATACTAGTCCTTCTGTTTACGATAATAGCATGCTCAACAGCTTCAAAAAATACTGTTTCTGCAAAAACATCCTCTAAACCAAATGCTGCTGTAAATGATACGGTACGAATTGCCAATGATTCTTTAGAATACGAAGTTATCATCATCGATAATGGTTTTAGTACCTGGCTGGCTTCGAGAGCACTTCCGCGAAATTATTATTCGTTAACTTATCTCGAAAACAAGAATAATTTGTACGTGACAGAATGGAACAATCGTGTTTTACAACCACAACGTTACGACCCTAATTTATATGAAATGAGGATTGATTACCAGCCAACGATTCATTATGGCTACGAAGTAAATTATCTGATTTATAACTATATGATTTATTTTCAAAATACATACAAACAAAAGCTCGGAGGTTATGTTCCTATAAGATAATGTTCTTATATTTGTAATCGTTACAAATAAAGAATGAACAGACTAAAGAAACGTTGGGGTATTACCTCAAATATACAAGCCATTATAATACTAATTGTTTTTGCCATCACAGGATCGGCATCTGCATGGCTGTCTAAACCCTTTTGCGTTTTACTGGGCATTACCAAAGAAGATTTTGGAGGCTGGTTTACTCTGATCCGATTGCTGATTATTTTTCCAATCTATCAGGTTTTATTAGTGGCCATTGGTACACTGTTTGGGCAATTCCATTTCTTTTGGAATTTTGAAAAGAAAATGCTTAAAAATATGGGACTTGGATTTTTATTTAAAGATAAAGAGCCTAAATCTTAACTTACCTTAAAAAGCACAAAATCAATTAAAAAGATTTAAGATTCCTGATTTCGGATAGTTATGGCAGTATAAAATCAACTATTGCGTTGTTTAACAACACCAGATCAAAAATCGTTAATCAAAAATCTTAAATATCATTACTCCTTACTTCCTTTTTGAAAAAAGTAAGTGTAAATCCAAGTTATTGTAAACGAAGGAATAATATCGGTTCCCGGAAGTATTTCTTCCACAAAAGTCAAAACACTTGCTACTTTCCCTACCCTTCCCGGGTACATTCTGATCATTATAAAAGCCGCTATTGGCGCCCAGATCAAATCAGCAATCTCTGCAACCCCCAGTATACTGTAGGTTAGCATTCCTATTCCATCCAAAATCAGCCCCAAAAGGAGTTTCTTTGTTCTATCATCATGTATTACATTGGCTTCCTGCATTTTCATCGTATTTAGAAATTCGAATTTAAAAAGAATTCTTTAAAACTAACTTATTTTTTGATCGTAATTTATTTCTTAATTCCCACCTTTTCAACGCTTTTCATTACCAAAAAGCATATCCTTCAATCTTCTCCCAAAAACCAGGCCGATTATTTAGTAGTGATTTTTTTTGTTCTCTTAGCTTTTTCCAATTCCACAAAATTGAGATTGTCATTGTCATTGTCATTGATATTATCATTGATATTGCTCTTAAAAACTTGTTCTTAAAATTCTGTTAGCTGCATTTTTATATCGGAAGAATCTTTGTTTCTTTGTAGAAACAGTTTCAAAATGATCCACGCAAAAAATATACATAAGTTTTACGACAAATTAGAAGTTTTAAAAGGAGTCGATCTACACATTAAAAAAGGAGAAATTGTTTCAATTGTTGGCGCATCAGGTGCAGGAAAAACAACGCTCTTACAAATTTTAGGAACCTTAGACAAACCTGAAAGAAATGCTGTCTCTTCCCTGACTATCAATGGAGAAAATGTATTAAAATTGCAGGACACTGAAACGGACAATTCAAAAGAGGAAAAAAGATTCAAAATTGTATCGTGGATTGGCGTTTTGTATTCCATTTTATTATTGGTTTATCTAGTCTTCTTCAGAACTAAAAATGAGGATGATTTATTGGAATATGTCGCACTTTTTGCTTTCTCGCAGCCTATCTTGTCAGTACTCATCTATTTGAACCGTTATTTTAAAAAGAAGAGCAAAAAGGACAAGATATTGTCTAATTTCCGAAATTTAAATTTAGGCTTTATCTTCCAGTTTCACCAATTATTACCTGAATTTACGGCGCTGGAAAACGTTTGTATCCCGGCTTATATGGCCAACAAACCTAAGGCTGAAGCAGAAAACGAAGCAAAAAAAATCTTAGAATACTTGGGATTATCACATCGCATACATCATAAACCAAATGAACTTTCGGGAGGAGAACAGCAAAGAGTTGCTGTCGCCAGAGCGCTAATCAACAAACCCGATGTTATTTTTGCCGATGAACCTTCGGGAAATCTGGACACCCATTCGGCCGAAAATTTACACCAGTTGTTCTTCCAGCTTCGCGATGAATTTGGACAAACTTTTGTAATTGTAACCCACAATGAAGAATTGGCCAATATGGCTGACAGAAAGTTAATAATGGTTGACGGATTAATTAGCAATTAAGAACTCCACAACAATCTATTAGCATCTTTCCTTTTAATTATGACACAAAAAGAACTCAAAGAATTCCTGGACGAAAAAGTAATTCAATACAACAACCTCGATTTTATCGACAGTGATCCTGTACAGATTCCTCATTTATTTACTCAGAAAGAAGACATCGAGATTGCTGGTTTTTTGAGCGCGACCATCGCCTGGGGAAATCGTAAAATGATTATCCGTAATTCACATCAAATGATGGAGTTAATGGGGAATACTCCTTATGATTTTGTGATGTCGCATTCGGATGAAGATCTGGAACGTCTTGAAAACTTCGTACATCGTACTTTTAACGGAAAAGACTTTTCTGGTTTTATAAAAGGATTACAGCATATTTATCAGAACCACAATGGTCTGGAAGCGGTTTTTGCCAAAAATCAGGAAGCCGACAGTATACAGAAAAGTATCAGCGAATTCAAAAAAATATTTTTCGAGATCGATCATTTACCGCGAACTCAAAAACACATTTCAGATCCGCTAAACAATTCGGCTGCAAAAAGAATCAACATGTACCTACGATGGATGGTGCGTCAGGATACAAAAGGTGTTGATTTAGGAATCTGGAAAACAATTTCTCCTGCTTTATTGTCGTGTCCCCTTGATGTACATTCCGGCAATGTAGCCCGAAAACTAGGGATCCTAACCCGAAAACAAAATGACGGAAAGGCCTTAACAGAACTTGATATCAAACTCAGAAAAATGGATCCTCTCGATCCTGTAAAATATGATTTTGCTCTTTTCGGACTAGGCGTTTTTGAAGGATTCTAAGCCCAGTAAAGCAACCTTTCATTAGCTTTATTCTGTTTTTTTTCGTAATTTCACTCTATAAAGCAATATTTATGGAGCATTTTATAGGTTATATAAAACACTACGCCATCCCATTATTTGTATTTACAAGTTTAGCTTTAGCACTTGCCTTAATACTCAAAAGAATTCATTATCAATACACGCTACCTTACAGACATCATATTATACGAAAATCTGAAATTTTCCTGACTGAGATTACACTCTCAAAACCGGAGAAAAGCATACTAAAATATAAAATTGCCAAGTTTAAATCCGAAATTCCCATTCATAAAAACTGGTGCAAAAACATGCTGATCGAAGATATGATTCGGATGAAAAGCAACTTAAAAGGAAAAACAGCCAAAAACATTCTTCTTATTTACAAACAGCTCGACTTAAATCATTACTCGGCAAGTTTACTTCGGGACTTTAGAAAATATAAAAAATGCGATGGCATTTATCATTTTCAGGCCTTGGGATACAAACCGGGAATATCACTCTTAAAGAAATACCTTTTCCATCCCAATAAAATTATTCGATCAAATGCCAATATCGCCTATCTTATTTTAACCAAAGGTGATTGGCAGGCGGTGAATAAAGTTCCTGTAAAAGTATCTATTACCACCACAATAAAAATAATGGATGTATTGCATTCCCAAAAAATCCCAATTCCACCAGAAATAGACCATTGGATCGAATCCGACAATCCAACTATTTTGAAATTGGCGGTAATGACAATGGTTTTTTACAATTACAGAAACAAATCTCAGGAAATTATCAATTTACTCAAACATGAAAATAAAAGCCTGAGAACCGATGTTATCATCGCCATTCGGGATCTGTACCTGTACGAAGCCGAAGATGATTTACTTTTGCAGTTTGAACATGAAAATATCGAAATACAATTAGAAATTCTGGATGCGTTGGCCGTAATAGGTTCCGAAAAAACAGTTTCGTTTTTAAACACCCAAATTCCAAAAGAAAAAATCAAAGACCTTAAATTAAAAATGGTAACTGCTTTAAACAATCTTAATGCTGTTCGTTTGGATGTAATAGGAACACAAGATAAGGATACGCAAAAAATGATTAATCACATTAGAAAATTACAACTATGATTCCGGATTTTCTATCTCATATGATTCGCTGCTACGATATTTTTGTCGCCTATTTTTCAGTTGGATATATTTTGTTCTACATATTCCTCTCTGTTTTATCCTATTGGGCAATTATAAAACACTTGAAATATCAAAAATATCTGGACGAAGAGGTTCTACTACGTTCCAACCACATACTAGGCGTTTCTATTGTAGCTCCCGCTTTTAACGAAGGTGTAAATATTGTTTACAATGTCAAATCCCTGCTTTCTTTAACCTATCCAAAATACGAAATCATTATTGTCAATGATGGAAGTTCTGACGATACGCTCGAAAAACTTATTGCAGAATTTGATCTGGTTAAAATTGATTTTTATTATCAGGAAAAAATAGTCACACAACCCGTGCGCGGGCACTATAAATCAAAAAATCCTGTTTATTCAAAGCTGCTGATTGTAGACAAGATAAACGGAAAAAGCAAAGCCGACGCTACAAATGCCGGAATAAACTCTTCGCAATACCCTTTGTTTTTATGTACGGATGTTGATTGTATTTTAAAAAGAGATACTATTCTAAAACTGGCCAAACCGTTCATGGAAAACGAAACCCGTGTTATCGCATGCGGTGCCGGAATCAGGATTTCAAACTCCTGCGAAATAAAAGATGGCTTTTTGTTTAAAGTTCACTATCCTAAAGAATGGTATCCGCGTTTTCAGGAATTAGAATATGTACGTTCTTTTATATTTGGAAGAATGGCCTGGAGTCAGCTAAACGGCTTGCTTCTGGTTTCGGGAGGTTTGGGTATGTTTGATAAAGATATTGTAATTAAAGCAGGCGGTTACTGGCACCAGTCTTTGGGTGAAGATATGGAGCTTGTGACACGAATGCGAAGATACATGCACGACAATAAAGAGAAATTTTTAATCAAATACATCCCGGAATCACTTTGCTGGACCGAAGTTCCAAGTACCAGAAAAATATTCTTACGGCAACGCATCCGCTGGGCAAGAGGATTGGTGCAAACTTTACAGCTGCATCGAAAAATGTTTTTAAATCCAAAATACGGACGGACCGCTTTCCTGGTGTTACCGTACTTTTTTAGTTTTGAATTTTTGGTTCCGATCGTCGAATTTGTTGGTATTCTAACCCTTATTTCAAGTTTTATATTTGGAATGATCGATTATCAGTACCTGCTAATCATAAGCCTTTTGGTTTATTTATTTTACCTCTCCATTACCATAATATCCATATTAATCGATGAAATACTGTATAAAAGTTATGCAAATTATAAAGAACTAATGATTCTTATCGGGATGGCTGCTATTGAACCTTTTGTTTACCATCCTGTAACGATTTATGCCTCATTAAAAGGCTACTGGCTCTTCTTCCGCAGAAAAGAACAAAACTGGGGCGTTATGATTCGAAAAGGATATGCAAGTCCAACTAAAAAATAATGGGATTATGAACCATAACAAAAATATACATTTTGTAAAACTGCTTATCTGCTTCTTTTTATTGGCCTTTCAAACGGTTAAAGGACAAAAAATAGACACTGATAGTCTTTTGACTGTAGTGATCAAAGACATGAAAAGCATCCGTCCAAATTATAAGGCCAATATCCAAAAAGCTCTATTAGGCAAAAAACTGGCCCCGGATTATCTTGATTTCTATCTAGTACTGGGACGAAATTACGACTTGACAAAAGTAAAAGACAGCGCCCGATTTTATTACAATTATGTGATTGATAAAAACCCCAAATACGAAGATGCCTACCTCTATCTGATCAATATGGATTTAGCAGTCAAAAATTATGATGATGCTCTGGACTTAACCGATAAAGCCATTGAGTTGTTTCCTGATAATAAAAACTTCCGACTTAAAAGAATTTCCATTTATTCTTTGCAAAACGACACTAAAAATGAAGAAAAAGAGCTAAAATCGATTCGGGCAAAATACCCCCATGATGCCGACATCGAACAGCGTCTTTTTACCTTATATTCTAAAACTAATATCGATCGTGCAGGTACTTACTACAACTACACCACAATTGATCGTGACGGTGTAGGCCCCTGGCATCTGGTAAGTGCCGATTATATGCGGCAACGTACCTGGGGAAGCGTAATAGGAAGAGTCAGTTATGCAAAAAGACTGTCCTCCAATCTGGTTATGGCCAGCGGACTTCAGTTTGAAGTAGAATCCTATCTTTCGGGAAAGAAAAACAATTACTCTTATATTGACGTTGCCTACAGCAAAGACAATGCTTTTCCAGAATGGAGACTGGGCTACTCCTATTTCTACAATTTCAACAAAGGCTGGGAGGCCGATTTAGGCTTTCGCTTCATCGAAATGCAGGACAACAGCAATTTAAAAACCTTAAATGTAGGCCTGGGGAAATACTTTGGCTCTTATTGGGTCAATTTAAGATCCTATATTCAAAAAGAAGGCACTTCGTTAACTCTGACTTCGCGTTACTATTACGGAACTAAATTTGATTATGTTACTGTAATTGCGGGTTACGGAACTTCACCGGACGATCAAACCAGATCAGTAGAGTATCAAAGCAGAGTCTCTTTAAGCTCTTACAGATTAAGTGCCGGTTTTTATAAATTAATCAAAAACCATTATATTTTCGGAATATTAATCACGGACAATCAACAAGAATACAGCCCGAAGAAATTTCAAAACGAACTTGATTTTGCTTTTATACTGCAATATAAATTCTAAATCGTATGAAAAGAAAGCAAACTCTTTATTTCCCAATTTTTCTACTCACCCTGCTTAGCTTTAAGATGATGGCACAATCTGAAATTATAATATCCGATCAAAACAAGATTATTGCGACAGCTGAAAATACACAGGCGGCGGCAGGAATCCTGAAGAAGTATCTTGACAAAGCCATTTCAAAGCCATTTCAAATTGTATCTGAAAGCAAGAAAGAAAGTACTGCCTCCGAAATCGTTCTGGAAATTTCCAACGACAAAAAACTTAAAGCAAATGAGTTCATCATCAAAAGTGATTCGAAATCACTTTATGTAACTGCTCCAAATCAAAAATACCTGCGTTATGCCGTTTATTCTTTATTGGAAATCTGGGAGTTTCGGAAATTCACCGCCACAGAAACCTACATTCCGAAAGTAACCCTATTTACTTTTTCAAAAAACACCAGCAAAACCTACCAGCCTTCTTTTGATTACAGAGCCTTGTTTTACCCCGATTGTTATGATGAAGATTTCAGAGACTGGCACAAACTCGACTGGCATATAGACGATTTCGGTCTTTGGGGGCATTCTTTCAGTACACTTGTTCCGCCAAAGGAGTATTATAAAAGCAACCCCAAGCTTTTTGCTTTGTATGAAGGCGAACGAAATACGGAATCTTTGTGCATGACCAACGATACGGTTGTACGTTTGGTCGAGAAAAATATGGCCGAAATTATCTCAAAAACACCCAATGCACAATTCTATTCGGTAAGCCAGAACGACGACGTAGTTTATTGCGAATGTACCGAATGCAGGGCCATGAACAACAAATATGGCGGTCCGCAAGGTTCCTTTTACTATTTTCTAAATAAAATTGCAGCTCACTTTCCTAAAACAAAGATTACCACACTGGCCTATCTTCATACTTTCAGACCTCCGGTAAATTTGAAAATAGCCCCCAATATTTATACTATTTTATGTCCAATCGAACTGGATCGCGGCAAACCAATTACCAGTCAAAGCTCACCTTCATTTGTAAAAAATTTAGAAAACTGGAGCACAACTTCACCACACTTATTTTTATGGGATTATACCGTACAGTTCTCTAATTTCATGTCACCCTTTCCTAATTTTGAATCTTTTCAGGACAACTATAAGCTCTTTAAAAAAAACAAAGTAAAAGGATTATTCGTGCAGGGCTATGCTGATGTTCCCGGAGATTTTTCGGAATTGCGACAATATCTTCTCGCCAAATTAATGTGGAATACCGATATTGATGTGAAAGCCGTAACGGCCGATTTTTTCAGAGGTTTTTACGGAAAAGCGGCTCCTTTCGTGGCAAAATACCTTGACTTGCTGGAAGCCAATCAAAACAAAAGCAAAGCTTACTTAGACATCTATTCAGGTCCCGTTCAGGCCCGAAATACTTTCCTGACTCCGGAAGCTATGGACCAGTACGATCATTTACTCGAGCAGGCATTTACAGCCGTCGAAAATGATTCTGTTTTAAGTTCACGTGTCCATAAATTACGACTGGCTTTAGAATTTGTCTACTTTGAGCAGGCGAAATTTTATGGCAAAAACCAACACGGTATGTTTATCGTAAATTCTAAAGGAGAAAAAGAAGTAAAAAAAGGTTTAACAGAAAGAGTTTTAAAATTTGCCCAATCCTGCAATCAATTAGGAATTTATGAATTGAGCGAAAACGGACTTTCCCCGGATAATTATTATAAAGAATGGATTGAAATTTGCAAAAACACAACCACTCATTTGGGCGAGGATTTAAAGGTTACCTTTATAACACCTCCTTCAGATGAATTTAAAGGCAAAGGAAGTTATGGCTTAGTCGACGGAAACAGAGGTTACAAAGATTTCAATAGTAACTGGATTGGATGGTACGAAACGAATCCCGAAATTGAAATTGAAACCAAAAACCTTACTTTTAATATCCTGAAATTAAATTTTCTAAGTGACCAGAGACATTGGATTTTCACCCCAAAAAACATCAAAATATACGGTTTCAAAAATCAGAAATGGGAGCTTATAAACGACCAAATTTGTGACATTTTAACAGAAGACTACGAAATTACAACAAAATCATGGGAAATTAGGAATCCAATCTTCAGTAGTTTTGCCAAAATTAAAATCGTCGCAGAGAACCAGAAGGAACTGCCCGCCTGGAGGAAACGAAAAAACAAAAAAGCTATGATAATGCTGGACGAGATAGAATTGTTTAAAAAATAAGAGCCAAAATGGATACTGCTGATAAAAAAATTATGATCATCGATAATGATGATATGACTGTTGAAATTCTAAAATTCATTCTTAAAAAAGAAGGATATAAAGTAAGTATTGCAAAAGATGGTATCAGTGCCATGGAGCGTCTGCCTGTTATTATGCCCGATTTGGTTATTACCACGATTACTATTCCGCTTAAATCCGGTTTAGAAATTATTAATGAAATCAAACAAAATTACAGCAATATTCGCGTTATCGCACTTTCTTCACTTGGAGAAGAAGAGAACACCGTTGAAGAAGCTTTTGAACTGGGTGTAGACGATTTTATTGCAAAACCCTTTAATCCAAATGAACTTTTATTGCGAATAAAACGTTTTTTATAGTATTTGAAACCACTTTTTTGAGAAATACGAATACCATAAACCTTTGTAATTTCTAAGAAACATCAATTATCAGCTATTTATAGCTATATTTGCACAAAATTTAATGCAAATGAGCACTTTCGAAAAATTCAATCTCCCAAAATCAGTACAAAAAGCAATCGACGAATTAGGATTTGTTACGCCTACCCCTATTCAGGAAAAATCTTTTGCCGTGATTATGTCTGGCCGGGACATGATGGGAATTGCGCAAACTGGTACCGGTAAAACGTTTGCTTACTTATTACCTCTTTTAAAACTTTACAAATTTACCAATACCAATACACCAAAAATTGTAATTCTGGTTCCAACGCGTGAATTAGTAGTTCAGGTTGTAGAAGAAGTAGAGAAATTAACCAAATACATGTCGGTTAAAACACTTGGTATTTTTGGTGGGGTAAACATCAATACACAAAAAAAAGCTGTATACGAAGGTGTCGATATCTTAGTAGGAACCCCTGGTAGAACCATGGATTTAGCCTTGGATGCCGTAGTACGTTTTGATGAAACTCAAAAATTAGTCATTGATGAGTTTGACGAAATGCTGAATTTAGGTTTCCGTACACAATTGACGGCTCTTTTAGCAATGATGAAAACCAAACGTCAGAACATTCTTTTCTCAGCAACTATGACAGATGAGGTTGATGCTGTACTGAATGACTTTTTTGACTTTCCGGAAGAAGTAACACTTGCTGCCTCGGGAACTCCTTTAGAAAAAATTACACAGATTACTTATAATGTTCCAAATTTCAATACTAAAGTAAATCTCCTAAAACATTTACTTGAAACCAACGAAAATATGGAACGTGTTTTGGTTTTCGTAAACAATAAAAAGATTTCGGATATGCTTCATACCCGAATCGAAGAAGATTTTGAAGGACAATTTGGCGTAATTCACTCCAATAAATCTCAAAATTACCGTTTGAGTACCATGGCAGAATTCCAAGAAGGAAATCTCCGCGGATTAATCACCACAGACATTATGGCGAGAGGTTTAGATATTTCAAACATCTCTCACGTTATCAACTTCGAACTTCCTGAATTCCCGGAACTTTATATGCACAGAATTGGTCGTACAGGTCGTGCCGACGCTACAGGAACAGCTATTAGTTTCATTACACCACGTGAAGAAGAATTTAAAATTGAAGTTGAAGTCTTAATGAATCAGGAACTTGAAATCGCAGATTTCCCTGAAGAAGTTGAAATTTCAACCAAGTTAATTGAACCTGAAAAAGACAGACAACCTATTAAGTTTTTAATGAAAAAACAAAAACTTGATGGTGATGGTGCCTTTCACGAAAAAGCTAAAAAGAATAAAAAAGTTAACCTTGGAGGTCCTTCCAAAACAAAAAAGAAAACCCATGGATCTGTCAATCGAAACATGTTAAAAACGAGAGACAAGAAGAGAAAAGATAAGGATAAATAGATTCTAAGGCACTAAGTTGCTAAGGCTCTAAGATACTAAGGATTAAACAAAAAGCTCAAAATATTGAATTAAGAATAACTTAGTTCAATATTTTGAGCTTTTTTATTACTTCGAAACTCATAGCCTTAACTCCTTAGTATCTTAGAACCTTAGCAACTTAGTACCTTAATAAACTATATTCTTGTAAAAACCAACCCAACCGGAGAACACAATCCGATTCTCTTTCCGGTATCTGTTAATTTTCCAGTTGCTATGTCTCTTTTAAAAACAATAATATCATTGGTATACTGATGCCCCACTAAAAGATAATTCCCGCTAGGATCGATTGCAAAATCTCTTGGGCCTTTTCCTAAAGTACTGATTTGCTCCACCAGTTCAATTCCACCCTCTTTTTGAATTTTATAAACTGCAATCGAATTGGCATCTACACGATCTGTAACGTATAAAAATGCTCCGTCAGGCGAAATTTTAATGGCCGCCGCTCCTGTCCCTCCTTTAAATCCTTTTGGCAAAATGCTGGTTTCGGCGACTGCTTTCAGGCTTCCGTTTTTATCAAAACTAAAAGTAGTCAGCGTACCGTCTAATTCCTGAACCAGATATACAAATTTACCATCTTTGCTAAACGTTAAATGTCTTGGTCCGCTTCCTGGTTTTACGTCTACAGTTCCTTTAAGTGTTAAGATTTCATTTTTAGCATTGGCATTATATTTATAAATAAAAACCTTATCCAGACCTAAATCGTTAGATAAAACAAACTTTTTATCCGGCGAAAAAGCAACCATATGCACATGTGCTTTTTCCTGACGTGCTACATTAATACCTTTCCCTTCATGTTGAACCAACTGCTGTGCTTCGGAAATACTTCCATCTGTATTCTTTTTAAAAACAGCGATATTACCACCTGAATAATTCGCGACAAGCACATTTTTGTCATCATTAATCAAATGACAGGGATCAGCTCCCAAAGCATCATTTTTATTCAAAAAAGTAAGTTTTCCGCCTACCGGATCGTAACCAAAAGCACTAACCGAACTTTGAGGTCCGTTTTCGTTTACAGCATAAACAAATTTATTATCAGCCGAAACAGACAAATAACTTGGACTCACAACGCTTTCAGAAGAACTTTTCAATTTAAAAGCACCTGAATCAGCATCAAATTCATAAACATAAATTCCATTGCTCTGACAGGTATTCGTGTAAGTCCCTACCAGCAAATTGAATCTGTTCTGAGCTTGCAAACCTACACAGGACAAAGCAGAAAAAAGTACTACATATAATCTCTTCATAATCTTTGAATTAATTTTTATATACGCTAAAATAGGGAATAATATCTTTTCTGAACCCTTTTTTTATTACAAAAGGAATTACAAAAGTTACATTTTTCAAACAACACAGCTTACTTTTCCAAAACCCGCAAAAAATAAAAATTCATTAATTTTCAGCCTCAGTAACCTTTGCTTATAATCTCTCTCATAACTGATCTGTTTTGCGTAAAAATTTGTATTTTTGACCAGTGTCTTCGCGAAAAATAAAACGTAGTGAAGTAAATCGAAGCCCGAATGCATTTTAAACATCCCGAAATTCTATACTTTCTGTTTTTGTTAATTGTTCCAATTTTGGTTCATTTATTTCAATTACGACGTTTTAAAACCTCTTTCTTTACCAATGTTCGTTTCCTGAAAGAACTTGCTATTCAGACCCGTAAGAGTTCTAAAATCAAAAAACGATTATTGCTGGCTACCCGTTTATTATTATTAACCTTTATCATTCTCGCTTTTGCTCAGCCTTTTTTTCAGGCCAAGGACAGCAAAAATGCAGCTAACGAAATGTATATCATTCTTGACAACTCGTTTAGCATGCAAGCCAAAGGTAAAAAAGGTGAACTGCTAAAACGTGCTGTACAGGAATTACTGGAAAACACGCCCGAAAACACCACTTTTTCATTACTGACCAATACCGAAAATTATTGGAACACAGATATCAAATCATCAAAAAGTGCTTTACAAAACCTAAAGTACAGCGCTACTCCATTTGAACTTCCATCGATAATAGCTAAGATCAAAGCGCACAAATCAGCGCATAAAAAAGATATTATTGTTATTACTGATGCTGTAGGTTTAGCCGAAAAAGATGTAAAAAACATTGATACAGAAGAGAAACCCTATTTTATTATCCCGGAAGCTGAGCAAAAAAATAACATTGCCATAGACAGTGTTTTTATCAATCAAACCTTAGAGAACTTCTACGAGATAGGCGTTAGTTTATCTGCTTACGGTGAAGATTTCAAGCCTATTTCGATGGCGTTATACAATCAAAGCAAGCTAATTGCTAAGACCATTATCAATTTTGATGCAAAGAAAAAGAAAATCAACTTTACCATTCCTAAAGAGGCTTTTCATGGCTATGTCGTTATTGAAGACAATGGATTAACTTATGACAACAAACTATATTTCAGTATTCTAAAAACGAAGAAAACCAATATCATCAGTATTGGTGAGCCTGAAAAAAGCAATTTCCTGTCCCGAATTTATACGTCAGCAGAATTCAACTATAACAATTATTCAATTAGCAGTTTGGATTACAATAGTCTGGACAAACAAAACACGATCATTTTAAATGAATTAACTGAAGTTCCGCAGGCACTGCAAACTACTTTAAAAGCTTTTGTTGCTAAAGGAGGTAACTTAGTCGTGATTCCGTCCGAGAAAACGTCGATTTCAAATTTGAATTCTTTTTTAGGTAATTTTGGGAAAATTCAGTTTACAGCTCTTGAAACCAAAGCGAAGTTAATCACCAAAATCAATTTTGATCATCCGTTATTCTCCGGTGTTTTTGAGAATAAAATCACAAATTTTCAATATCCAAAAACAAACAGTTCTTTCAATCTTTCAAGCCCTTATCCGGCAGTTTTATCTTACGAAGATCAAAGCGTGTTTGTTACAGCCATTCAAAATCCGGTTTCCGGAATTACAGTTTTTTCCGCCCCTATTAATGCGGCAAATTCAAACTTTCAGCAATCACCATTAATTGTTCCCTTGTTTTATAAAATGGGACAAAACAATCAAAAAACAGGAGTTAATGCCCTGGTTATAGGAAGCAATCAGCCTTACTTTGTAGATGTATTATTAACCAAAGATGCTATTCTGGAAGTAAGAGGAAACGATGATTCTTTTATTCCCATTCAGCAAGTATTGAACAGCAAAGTCAAACTGACCTTCAATGATTTTCCGGAAACAGCCGGAAACTATAGTGTTTTTGATCGAAAAGAATGGGTTGAAAACCTGAGTTTCAATTACAAAAGAAGCGAAAGCGATTTGAGTCAGGTAAACACAAATGTCGTTTCAGATTTTAAAACCGCCGATACCATTTCAACCATTTTTAACACCTTACAAACTGAGCGTACAGACAGCCAAATTTGGAAATGGTTTGTTATCTTTGCACTGTTATTTTTAGCATTGGAAATGGCAATTATAAAATTTGTAAAGTAGTTTTCGGTTTTACTTTTGAAACATTTTACTTTTTACAAAAATCATTTTACGATTTCATTAAAAAATAAATTTCTCTACATATGAAAATAATCATCAGAAGCGCCAAAATTATCGATTCAAAAAGTCCGTTTCACAATCAGACTGTTGATCTTTTAATTGCAGATGGTTTAATTGAAAAAATAGGAACTTCGATTCTTGATATCGAGGATACAACCGAAGTTAAATTTGACCACTTACATCTTTCTCAAGGCTGGTTTGACAGCAGTGTTTCCTTTGGAGAACCAGGTTATGAAGACAGAGAAACGATCGCTAGCGGATTGAATGTTGCTGCAAAAAGTGGTTTTACAGCCGTTGCGCTTCAACCCAACTCCTTCCCAGTTATTGACAATCAATCACAGGTAAATTTTGTAAAAAACAAAGCAACCGGTTTTGCAACAGAACTTTTCCCTATTGGAGCTTTAACCAAAGCCAGCGAAGGAAAGGATATGGCAGAATTATTTGATATGAAGAAAGCAGGAGCCGTCGCTTTTGGAGATTACAACAAAAGCATCGATAATGCCAATCTTTTAAAAATTGCTTTGCAGTACGTTCAAGACTTTGACGGCTTAGTGATTACTTACGTTCAAGACCCTAACCTAAAAGGAAACGGAGTTGCCAATGAAGGAATCGTTTCAACAAGACTAGGTCTTAAAGGAATCCCTGCTTTGGCAGAAGAACTTCAAGTTGCAAGAAACTTATTTTTGTTGGAATACACTGGTGGAAAACTACACATTCCAACAGTTTCTACAGCAAAAACAGTAGCATTAATTAAAGAAGCTAAAGCAAAAGGCTTGCAGGTAAGCTGTAGTGTTGCTGTACATCATCTTGTATTGACTGACGAAAAACTGGAAGAATTTGATACCCGTTTTAAAGTAACACCACCACTTAGAAACGAAACAGACAGAACTGCTCTTTTAAATGCAGTTTTAGACGGTACAATTGATATGATTACTTCTGATCACAACCCAATTGATATCGAATTCAAGAAAATGGAATTTGATACGGCTAAAAACGGAACAATTGGTCTTGAAAGCGCTTTTGGTGCTTTATTAACCGTTTTACCTTTAGAAACCGTAATTGAAAAATTAACTTTAGGAAAATCTGTTTTCGGGATTCAAAATAATACTATTACCGAAGGCTCAAAAGCCAACTTCACTTTCTTTAATCCGGAAGGGGAATCAACTTTTACAAAAGAAAACATTCTCTCTAAATCCAAAAATTCGGCTTTTTTAGGAGCAGAAATCAAAGGAACTGTGTACGGAATATTAAATCAAAATAAACTTGTTACCTCTAAATAATTACAATGAACAATTCAATTGAAAAGGGAAAACCAATCGCTATCACCAGTTATATTTTGATTATTGGGGTATTAATTGCAATGTCGATGAACTCTGAAGACAAAAACAGCTTTGCTTCTTTTCACATCCGCCAGGCATTAGGACTTTCCCTGACATTTATTTCATTCGGAGCCATCATCAGCAATTTTGACAGCTTTTTCATTACTTTCCCGATGTGGATCTGTATTTCGATTTTATGGACTTACGGGATTTTTACTGCCATTCAGGGTCAAACAAAACCAATTCCGTTAGTGGGAGAACTTTTCCAAAAATGGTTTCAAAAAATAGGTTAATTTTTAAATTAAAATTAGAAAAAAAATCTAAATTTTAAATTCCAAACTCCAAAAAAGTAATCCTTTAAAATCTGCGTTTTCGCTTTAGAGAATCTGTTTCATCAGCGCATTAAATTTGAATATAGACAAGCAAAAACACCAATAAAAATCCTAATAAGTCCGTAATTCAGCTTAAAACTGAAACCGCGACTGAAAACTAAAAAAATGAATCTATCTCTAGAATATAAAATACAAGAACCAAAAGTTATCTTAGACAAAAATCCTGTTTTACTTTTGTTACACGGATATGGCAGCAACGAAGCCGATTTATTTTCGTTTGCAACCGAACTTCCTGATCACTATTACATCATTTCAGCCAGAGCTCCTTACGATATACAATATGGTGCTTATGCCTGGTATGCCATCAACTTTGATCCCGATCAGAATAAATTTTCAGACAATGAACAGGCAAAAACTTCCCGTGATGTAATTGCTTCCTTCATTGATGAATTGACTGCAAACTATCCTATTGATGCCAACAATGTAACTTTGGTTGGTTTCAGTCAGGGATCAATTTTAAGCTATGCCGTGGCGCTTTCGTATCCAGAAAAAGTACAACGGGTAGTAGCTATGAGCGGTTACTTCAACGAAGAAATCATAAAAGAAGGTTACGAAAATAACAATTTTACAAACCTGAAAATATTTGCTTCTCACGGAACTGTCGATCAGGTTATACCAATTGAATGGGCCAGAAAAACTCCGGCAATTTTAGAAAAATTAAACATCCCGGCAACTTATAAAGAATATCCTGTTGGTCACGGTGTTGCGCCACAGAATTTCTTTGACTTTAAGAATTGGCTGGCGGAATAGTTTTTAGTAAAAAGTAAAATGTGAGATGTAAAAATGATAAACCAATCATTTTTACATCTCACATTTTACATCTAACATCAAAAGCTATAAAAGCCGAAACGTTATAATCTATTCGCCTGTATAGATAATTTTACCATTCTTTTTCAGTACATAACCTTTCCAGGCAATTAACTGATAATCACCCTTTACCCAAGGCTCTCTTTCCGATTTTCTTTCTAAAAGGATTACTTCATCTTTAGTGTCCAGAAAAAGCTCTGCTTTATTTCCGTCAAAAATAACATAAGCCACAGTCGAGTATGTTTTTCCATCTTCGGCATGAGCCAATTTTGTACCTACTTCAAAAATACGAACACATTCATTTTTAAGAACAGACCAGGTATATCCCGCAGAACCTTTACAGCCATGAGCGTCAGAATCACCTCCAACAACAACTGGTCTTACTTCCTCTTTCTTTTCAGGAGTTTTATTCTCTTCAGCAACTTTCTTTCCACAAGAGAACGAAAGCCCCATCACAACCGCAAATAAAAAAATCTTTTTCATACGTCAAATATTTAGTTAAACCTCTATAAAACGAAACAATACATTCTTATTTTTGATACAACCAGGTTTGGTTTACTTCAAAAGTAATACTTTCATCATCATTAACAAAGTACTTTAACAAGACTTCTCCCCACAATTCCCCATTACTATAGTCTGCAATAATCCATCTATGATTTAGAATTTTTACTTTATTAATAATAAATTTATTCGGACCAATTTTATCCTGTCCCGTATAAGGATTCCCGTTTGGATTTGCATTTAAGTCTAATAATTTCTCTGTTACCAGTGGAATCAATTTTTCATATAAAATTACTTTTCCTCCACTAGCACCGTTGTCAAAGTAATTTTGTGCGTTTTCATTATGTTCTAAAGAGAAATAATCCGCTTCAGCCAGTTTTGTTGATACCAGACTAATACTATCTCTAAGTTTCTTCGTTGTCTTCTCATATCTTTCCTTTTCAAATTTTACTTCACTGCTGTAAAACATATAAGTAAAAACATTCATTAATATCGCCAGGATAAAAAGGTAAAGCATTAAGGATTTTTTCATTTTTGTAGTATAATTAAATTGTAATTTCTAAATTATCATAAGCCAGAAAAACATTTTCCGGCAATTGTCTTTGCACTTCTTCGTGAAAGCCCAAAACGTGACTGATATGTGTTAAATAAGCAACTTCAGGTTTCACCAGATCAATAAAATCTAGTGCTTCCTGCAAGTTAAAGTGAGTATCGTGTGGTTCTACGCGTAGCGCATTTACAACCAGCACTTTTAAGTTTTTCAGTTTTTCAACTTCCGCTTTATTAATGGTTTTAACATCCGTTAAATAAGCAAAATCATCAATTCGGTATCCAAAAACCTGCAAATCACCATGCATGACATTAATTGGAATCGCTATTTTATCACCAACTGCAAAAGGAATATTATTGACTACTTCGATCGTTTTAACGCTGGGTGCTCCCGGATATTTGTTTACGGTTTCAAAAACATAATCAAAACGACGTTTTAAATTATCGATTACGCGCTGATGTGCATACACAGGAATTTCGCCTTGTCTGAAATTATACGGACGAATGTCATCCAGACCGGCTGTATGATCGGCATGTTCATGTGTAAATAAAATAGCATCGAGTTTTCGGCAGCCACAGGAAAGCATTTGCTGTCTGAAATCTGGTCCGCAATCGATCACATAGGAATGCTCGCCCCATGTAATCCAAATGGACACACGAAGCCTTTTATCCTTAGCGTCAGTGCTTTTGCAAACAGGATGATCCACTCCGATTATCGGAATGCCTTGAGAAGTACCAGTACCTAAAAAATATACCTTCAATTGAACTTATTTTTTTTACAAAAATAGGATTATTTCTCTTTCATTAGAAGCCTAATTTACTAACTTTGTAACAAATCTATTTAAAATAAAATGGGTACAGAAATAAAACTCAAAGGTGACAAGGTCATCGAACAGATCCCTTCTATAAAAGACAAAGCGTTACGCATTAATTTAAACGAGAATATTTACGGAACATTTGCTGAAATTGGTGCCGGGCAGGAAACAGTAAGACATTTTTTCAGATCCGGGGGTTCATCGGGAACAATTGCAAAAGCAATGTCTGCCTATGACAAAGATTTTAGCGATGCCGTTTATGGAGTTGAAAGTGATGGTCGCTATGTAACCGAAGAACGGTTAAAAAAAATGCTTACCCTTGAGGGACAAATCATCGAGGAACGATTAAGCAGAGAAAAACATCCAACAAAGCTTTTCTTTAGTTATGCGAACACTGTTGCTACTATAGATTTTGCAAAACAATTTAAAGGCCATGGCTGGGTAGGAATCCGCTACCAGATTGAACCGGACGAAGCATACAACGAAATTATTCTACACATTCGTTTTAAAGAAACCGATGCCAGACTACAACAGGAAACACTTGGGATTTTAGGGGTAAACCTAATTTACGGTGCTTTTTACAAATACAACGATCCAAAACGATTACTTCGTTATCTATACGATCACTTAGACAAAGACCAACTCGAAATTGACACTATTAACTTCTCAGGACCACGTTTTGCGGATGTTGATAATCGTTTGATGAGTTTGCAACTGGTTAAGAACGGAATGACGGATGCTGTAATGTTTAATCCGGAAGGAAAAAACATTCTCCCGGCAGCCATCTTATACAAAAAGAACCTTCTTGCTTTAAGAGGAAGTTTTCGTCCTGTTACAAAAGTAAACATGGATATGTATGAAAAATCTCTTAAAATGTTTTTAGAAGAAAGCAAAGTAGACAAAGACAATACACTTGTTGTTTTCGAGATTACTCTTTCTAACTTACGTTCGGATGGTGAAATTGACGAACGTGACTTTATGGACAGAGCAGAGCTTCTTTGCTCTTTGGGTCAAACCGTAATGATTTCGAACTTTCAAGAATATTATAAAGTAGTAGAATATTTCGCCAATTATACCAAAGCCCGAATGGGACTTGCAATGGGCGTAAACAATCTAGTCGATATTTTTGATGAGAAATACTACCGTCATTTAAGTGGTGGAATCCTGGAAGCCTTTGGAAAATTGTTCTACAGAGATATGAAAGTTTTCTTATATCCAATGTTAGACGAAAATGGTGTTCTGATGAATTCAAACAACTTAAAAGTACATCCAAGAATGAAAGAATTATACAAATTCTTTAAATTCAACGGAAAAGTAATTGACATCGCAGATTACGACCCTCATAATTTAGAAGTTTTCTCCCGCGAGGTTCTAAAAATGATCAATCAGGGAAAAACAGGATGGGAACACATGCTTCCAACCGGTATTGCCGAAATCATCAAAGAACACCATCTTTTTGGATATCATCCGCAGAAAGAACTGGAACAAAATACATAATAAAAAAAAGTCCCCAACAAGAAATTTTCTTTTGGGGACTTTTTTTAGTTTGCAGTCGCAGTTTACAGTCGCAGTTATTACACTGTATACTAAAACTTGAAAAGTGAGACTGAAGACTGAGACTGAAGACCGAAAACTGAGACTCTTTTTTACTTCAAAATCTGCGCAGCATGCTCTTTCGTTTTTACCTGGGCAATCACTTCTTCAATAATTCCGTTTTCGTCTATAACAAAAGTGGTTCTGTGGATTCCGTCATACTCTTTTCCCATAAACTTCTTAGGTCCCCAAACTCCAAACGCATTAATTACCGATTTGTCCTCGTCAGCCAATAACGGAAAAGGAAACTCATATTTATCTTTGAATTTTAACTGTGCTTTCTGACTGTCGGCGCTTACCCCTAATAGCTCGTAATTATTCGCTTTAAATCGCTCAAAATTATCTCTTAAATCACAAGCTTCAGCTGTACATCCAGGCGTGCTTGCCTTTGGATAAAAGAAAACTACTAGTTTCTTTCCGACGTAATCCGCTAGCTTATGTCCTTTACCATCCTGATCAACTCCCGAGAAATTTGGTGCTTTATCGCCTTTTTGTAATGTTACCATTTATTTAGATATTTTAGATTGTTAGACTTTCTTAGACTTCTTAGATTATTCGATTGCTAGATTGTTTGATCATTAGATTACAACTTAGAAATAATTCATTCTCCAGAATCAACCAATCACAATTCACATTTTACAATGTACTTTTTACAAATCGCAATTAAAATAATACTATTTTTACGGGATTAAAATTACGGAAATGAATAAAGAAGCTCGCGTAACATTTGTTATAAATACGTTAAAAGAACTCTACCCCACTATACCTGTACCATTAGACCATAAAGACCCGTATACTCTATTAATTGCAGTTTTACTTTCAGCACAATGTACAGACGTTCGCGTGAATCAGATTACACCATTGCTTTTTGCAAAAGCTGATAATCCGTACGACATGATTAAAATGTCGGTTGAAGAAATCAAAGAAATCATCCGCCCTTGTGGTTTATCTCCAATGAAATCTAAAGGAATTCACGGATTATCACATATTTTAATTGACAAGCATAACGGTGAAGTGCCACAGAGTTTTGAAGATTTGGAAGCCTTACCCGCAGTTGGTCATAAAACGGCAAGTGTAGTGATGTCACAGGCTTTTGGAGTTCCTGCCTTTCCGGTCGACACACACATTCACAGACTAATGTACAGATGGAATCTTTCCAACGGAAAAAATGTGGTACAAACTGAAAAAGATGCTAAAAGATTATTCCCTAGAGAACTATGGAATGATTTACACCTGCAGATTATTTGGTACGGACGTGAATATTCTCCGGCCAGAGGATGGGATTTAGAAAAAGACATTATTACCCGAACCATTGGTAAAAAATCTTTATTAGAAGAAGCTGCCAAAAAGAAAACTTAGCAGCTCCTCTATTTAATTTTACAGTTTGCTTTTCAGCGCATTGTATTCATTTGTCATATTCAATGTTCTGTAAATACCCAAAAGTGATTTTGCAGCACCTTCATTTTTAGGTTCAATCGCCAATGCTTTTTGAAGATATGGGATTGCACTTTTTACAACTTCATCTTTCTGAATTTCTAATTTATCATACTGTTTCATTTCACTGGCAGTGGTTCCTAATGAAGACATCTGTTCCTGTATTTCTTTTCTAAACTGTACTTTCACATAAGCGAGATTAATGTAGCAGGTCATGCAATTTTGATTGACTTTTAACCCTTCTTCATAGTATTTTTCAGCATTACGGAAATCATTTCTCTCTAAATACGAATAGGCCAATGAAACCAGAATCTCTTCCCTTCTTGAAGGCGGGTTTATATTTCTCGGTTTTTCATAAAGACCTTCATTAATGCTTGACTCTCTGGCACTCATCGAAATGAAAACTTCTTCCTGTTTTGTTTTTTTATTAGTCGCATAAAAAAGCATACCTTTTCCGGAATAATTAAGTTTTCTAAGTTCCTCAAAATATTTAATTGCTGCGTTGTAATCTTTTCCGGTTATAGAAGAAGAAGCTGCATTAAACAAGTTTAAAGTATCTTTTTTATCAAACAAATACACTTCGTAACTCTTATCAGCGCTTTCTTTAAATTTTCCAGCTTTATAATCGCTATACGCCCCATCAACCAATTTGGATTTCATTTCTTTTAAAGCCGAATTCGCTTTAAATGCATACTTGTAGTTACGGGACTCATTCTCATACAACAATACGTCCTGATATGCAGCCAATGCCAACGTAAAATTACTTGCAGCATCTATATTTTTGGCTGCCAGATCCTTGTAAATATTTCCTTTTGTAAAAAAATATTCAGTCTTTATCTCGTCCGGCGCATTCAATATCAGATATTCTATTTTTTTTAAAACGGCTAAAGCTTCTTGGTTTTTTCCTTTACCATAATAAGACTGCGCTTCTTTTAATTCATCTTTTTGAGCAAATGCTCCAATACTAATCATTACTAGTAACGATAACATCTTAAGGTTCTTTTTCATTTTCGGTTTGGTTTAGTTGTTTAATAGATTTTAGGGTAATCTCATGAGATATACTATCGAAAACATTTAAACGGAAACAGCAAAAACCGCTATATCATTCCTTTAAACATCAAACGATAACTCACCATTCTTACTATTCTTTACAAAATACCAAGAGGAACAACAAACAAAACTAAGTGTGGGTAGTTTTTCTTCATAAATTATGTGGTTTTGGTTATAGATTTTTAAGCGGCACTCTTAAAATGAACTTTTCTATATATTGAAAGGTTTTTAATACACAAATCACTAATATAGAGCAAATTCATTACACAAAAATTCGCTTTTTAACTAAAATAAAGCTAAATATAAAATAAATAAATGAAATTCAAATAAAATATAGAAATTTAACAAATTATCCTCCTAAAATTCAAAGACAACTTACCCCCTACCATGCAAAAGCATATAAAAATATTAGGCTCACGAAGTTTAACCCCTGAAACATTGAAAAACCTTGAGGTTAAACACATTAATACACTTATATAACAGCATGCATACCGTATAAACTGAATAGAGTCATTCAACTACCAAAAGAAAAAAGAATGGATCTGCACTAAAAAAATCACGATTTAAAAAACACTAAACAGTTCTTACCCCTAAACCAATCGAAGCAAAAAAAAACTCACTACCCGCATTTTCATGCAAATAGTGAGCTTTCAACCAGAACGACCATCTGGTTTTTCTTTCGAAATAAACATCCGACAAATGTAGTGGGCTGTTTAATTAGCTATAATTTCAAAACTTTTATTTTCAATTTTCACAACTGTCAATGCTTGTGAATAATTCAATAAAAAAGAAATGACTTCTTTTTTAGGTTTTAAATCTTTAGAAGCTAATGCCTTTTTAGAGTAAATTTTCGCCATACCGTCAAAACGTTTTTATTATAGTATAACGAAGCAATATCCTAATTAGTATTAGTTGGTCAAAATAATTTGATGTTTATCAATTATTTTCCTCAAATTCATCAAAGCATAACGCATTCTTCCCAATGCCGTATTGATGCTGACATCTGTAAGTTCAGAGATTTCTTTAAAACTCATATCCTGATACATACGCATCACCAGTACTTCTTTTTGATCCTCAGGCAGCTCTTCGATTATTCTTTTTAAGTCAACTTCGACCTGATCAAAAATCATTTTATTTTCGATTGTTAAAGAATCATCAGACATGACCGAAAATATCGAAAATTCTTCGGTTTCTCTGTACATTGGCATTTTTTTGGTTTTACGAAAGTGATCTACAATCAGATTGTGAGAAATACGCATTACCCAAGGCAGGAATTTACCTTCTTCATTATAGGAATTACTTTTTAAGGTTTTGATCACCTTAATAAAAGTGTCTTGAAAAATATCATTTGAAATATCTCTATCCGCAATCTTTGAATATATAAAACCATATATCTTAGACTCGTGCCTTTTAATTAATGTCGCAAGAGCATTTTCGTTGCCTTCGACATAATTTTTCACCAATAGAGCGTCCGGAATATGCACATCAGCCATAATACTACTTTTTTAGTTTCTATTTAAAATTTGGAGTAATTTTATAAAAAGTAGTTTTCTTTTATAGGCGCGGCTTTTTGGGTTATGTAGTTATGTTAATATTTTGACCAAATTTAACAAATTAATATTTTAAAAAGCAAACAAAAAGAAGAATAATTAACAATAAATCGTTAATTATTGCAGTACACACTATTTTTTCGTTTTATTTCAAGTAAAAAAATGCAAAAACCACCACTATTTTAACACAAATAATAAGATACAAAACACTAAAAATTAAGCAATTACCCACTAAAAACAACTGTTATATCAATTTTAAAGTAAAAATTCTCTTTGTTATTTTTATTAATTGCTTGTACAGTTTTTTCACACCCATTCAATCGATTTTTAATTCTTAATCTCCTGTCATTATATTCTATTTGCAAAACTCAATTCTGTTAGAATTTGGAACAATCTGATTAACAAAACTCAAATCAAAATTGATTACTTTTGTAGAAATTGACTTTTTTTATGCAAATTGATCTTTCGACACTCGACCCAAAACATAATATTATCATTAAAGGAGCGCAGGTACATAATTTAAAAAATGTAGATGTTGCAATACCCCGAAATAAACTTGTTGTTATCACAGGTCTTTCAGGATCTGGAAAATCAAGTCTGGCATTTGATACGTTGTATGCCGAAGGACAGCGCCGTTATGTAGAAAGTTTATCTTCCTATGCACGTCAGTTTTTGGGACGTTTGGATAAACCAAAAGTAGAATACATAAAAGGTATTGCGCCTGCTATTGCAATTGAGCAAAAGGTAAACACCACCAATGCCCGTTCTACAGTTGGAACTTCGACTGAAATATACGATTACATAAAACTTTTGTTTGCCCGAATTGGTCGTACGTATTCCCCGGTTTCCGGACAAGAAGTAAAAAAAAACACGGTTACCGATGTAATTACTGATGTTAAAAATTTGGAACTGGATAGTAAATGGCTGCTTCTTGCCCCTATCCATCTCGAAGAAGGCAGACAGTTAGAAGACAAGTTAAAAGTACTGTTGCAACAAGGATTTGCCCGTATTTTAGTCAACAATGAAATGGTTCGTCTCGATGATTTTTCGCCAGCAGATCTTCATCAATTGGACAATAAGGACATACTGTTGATTATTGACCGTATCGTGGTTAAGGACGAAGAAGAATTCTACAACCGTCTGGCGGATGCTGTGCAGACTGCTTTTTTTGAAGGAAAGGGTATTTGCTATTTACAGGAACTAAACTCTGATAAACGATTCACATACTCTAATAATTTTGAACTGGACGGGATTACCTTTTTAGAACCCAACGTCCATTTATTCAGTTTTAATAATCCATACGGAGCCTGTCCTGTTTGCGAAGGTTACGGGAATATTATTGGCATCGATTCCGATTTGGTTGTTCCAAATACTTCCCTATCTGTTTTTGAAAGTGCTATTTACCCTTGGAGAGGCGAAAGCATGAGCTGGTACAAGGATGAATTGGTAAAACATGCTTATAAATTTGATTTCCCGATTCACAAGCCATATTTTGAACTTTCAGAAGAGCAAAAAGATATATTATGGAAAGGAAACCAATATTTTCAAGGTCTTAATGATTTTTTTAAAGAACTTGAAGAAAAAAATTATAAAATTCAGAACCGCGTCATGTTGTCCCGTTATCGCGGAAAAACAAAATGTCACGTCTGCCGCGGAAAACGTTTACGTGAAGAAGCTTCCTACGTAAAAATCAACGGTAAAACGGTTTCAGATTTAGTCGATTTACCCATTAAACATTTAGTTACTTTTTTCAAAAACATCGATCTAAATGTTTACGAGCAGCAAATCGCAAAACGATTAATGATTGAAATCAACAATCGTTTGTCCTTTTTAACCGAGGTAGGTCTGGATTATCTGACTTTAAATCGAAACTCGGCAACACTGTCCGGTGGTGAATCACAGCGTATCAATCTCGCCACTTCTCTTGGAAGCAGCTTGGTTGGATCGATGTACATTCTCGACGAGCCAAGTATTGGTCTGCATCCTAAAGATTCTGAGAGATTAATTAAAGTTTTGCTGTCACTTCGTGATTTAGGCAATACGGTAATTGTAGTAGAACATGATGAAGATATCATGAAAGCTGCCGATATGATTATTGATATTGGCCCCGAAGCCGGAACTTTTGGAGGGAATCTAGTAGCTCAGGGTACTTATGATGAAATCTTACAATCAGACTCCCTTACTGCCAAATACTTGAATGGTGATCTGGAAATTTCTGTCCCAAAAAGAAGACGAAAATTCAAAAACCATATTGATATTGTCGGAGCAAGAGAGAATAACTTAAAAAACATCAACGTTACTTTTCCTTTAGACGTTTTAACGGTAATTACAGGAGTCTCAGGAAGTGGAAAGAGTACACTGATTAAAAAGATATTATTTCCTGCCATGCAAAAAAAACTAGATAATGCTGCCGAAAAAGCAGGTCAGTTTAGCGAAATAAAAGGTTCTTTTTCACAAATAAAACATATCGAATACGTTGATCAAAATCCAATTGGAAGAAGTTCAAGATCCAATCCGGTAACCTATATCAAGGCGTACGATGATATTCGTGACTTGTATGCAAAAGAGAAACTATCAAAAATAAGAGGGTATCAGGCCAAACACTTTTCTTTTAACGTAGACGGTGGCCGATGTGAAACCTGTAAAGGAGAAGGTTCTATAAACGTCGAGATGGTCTTTATGGCCGATGTTTCGTTACCCTGTGAAACCTGTGGCGGTAAACGTTTCAAGAAAGAAATATTAGAAATCAATTTCGACGAAAAAAACATCAACGATATTCTAACCATGACTATTGATGATGCAATTGCTTTTTTTGACAAAAACAAACAATCCAAAATCACACAAAAATTACAGCCTCTGCAGGATGTAGGTTTGGGTTATGTACAATTGGGGCAATCTTCATCTACTCTTTCGGGTGGCGAGGCACAGCGTATCAAACTCGCTTCCTTTTTGGTAAAAGGTGTTACAAAAGACAAAGCTTTATTTGTTTTTGACGAACCTACAACCGGTCTTCATTTTCATGACATCAAAAAATTAATGGCCTCCTTTGATGCCTTAATTGAAAAAGGACATTCCATCATCGTAATTGAACACAATCTCGACCTTATAAAATGCGCCGACTGGATTATCGATCTGGGACCCGAAGGTGGTGAAAACGGAGGACATTTACTTGCCGTAGGAACTCCCGAAGATATTGTAAAAGTAAAAGAATCGGTTACCGGGATATACCTGAAAGACAAATTATAACTCTGGTAAAATTCCAATAAAAAAAATCCAAACCTCAATACAATTAACAGTATTGGGATTTGGATTTTTTTAATTTTGTTTTTAAGTTACTACGCAACTAAACATCTTTCTTCAAAAGGAAAACCATCTTCGTCGATAGCGACTAATACCTTTCTCTGCTTAGAGGCTTCTATTGTCAGATAAAGCCATGCAAATGACCATAATCCCAGGGTCAGGCAAAAGATCATAAAATTTAAACTATGATTCACTACCTTTCCACCTTTAGTAAGAACAGCGAAAAGTAATTCATCATTTCGTTCTTCTAGTGTAAATCCATTATGAATTTTATTTGATATCATATTAGAAAATACTTGTAAGCTTTGTTCTTGGCTGAGTTGACCGTTCTTCATAATAATCTGTTAAAAATTAATCCAAATACTACTACAATTACTCCACAATTTTAAAATTTCAAAAAGTATTCCAATTTAATAAACAACACAACACACACTTTTATTGTCATAAGTAAAATATCTTTAGCTTACAGCGCAAAGTGCTATCGAATTCTTAGCTAAAGTTAATTTTTATAAAATTAACCACAAAATGAAAAACTGTTAAAATTTTAAGACTACACCCAGAACATCAACACGTTACCCTTTATCTCTATATTCTCTCCTCACATCTTCTTGGCTCTATAATTTTGTTTCTCTCATCTATTCTCCATTCCTAACCTTAAAATAAGGCGCTTCGTAATCCTTCTTCAAATAATTCTCTGGAATTGTCGTTGTATTCCCATCTCGCAGTGCACTATAATGCGGAGACATGATCTCGATTCCGGCAGCATTAAAGGTGTCCTGAATGTTCTGATGCAGGGACGAATAAATCAAAGGCTGTTTGGTAGGCATTTTGGTATAGACATTAATCTGGTATGAAACATAAAAATCATCCAGACTGGTTTGCAGGACAAAAGGTGCTGGAGTCTGCTCCGTCATTTCTGTTTTTAAAGCAGCTTCAATCAGTGCTTTTTGAATATCTTTCCATGGAACATCATAACCAATTGTAACGGTAGTATGAATTAACAATCCATTATTCACCTCTTTGGTATTCGCCGAATAGTTCGTAGAAGTACTCGACAAAACGGTCGCATTGGGTATTGTAATATCCTCAAATTTAGGCGTTCTAATTCGGGTAACCAACGCCGTTTTTTCAATTACCTCTCCGCTTACATCGCCAATCTTAATAAAATCGCCAATTTTAAACGGACGCATATAGGTAATAACCAATCCTGCTACCATATTAGCAATTGCATTGGAAGATCCTAATGAAAACAAAATCCCCACGAATACTGAAACCCCTTTAAATATAGGAGAATCCGACCCTGGTAAATACGGAAATAGTACAACCAGCATAAAAGCCAGCATCAAAAAGCGAATGATATTAAAAGTCGGCATCGCCCAGTCACTATAGAAACCATCAATTTTAATATTTTCTTTTTTAATTTCATCAAAAAAGAATTTAATAACCCTTATCGAATATTTAAAAATGACAATAATAACTACAATGGTAACTAAACTCGGCAGGAAGCCAACAAATCCCATAACTGCAAGTTTTGCCGGCGAAAGAATCCAACGTAATAAAGTGGTAGTATAAACTTCCGTAGCGGGAAAAATACTAAACAATAGGGGCAATGAAAGGTACACAATTAAAACAAGCGTAATTCCTTTAATAGCGCTATACAATCGCATCAGTAAGAACTGCTGCTTTTGTGGTGAAAGAATACTAATATTATTATACTTGAAACCTTTAAAATATCGGTCACTATTTTTTAGGATGTAAAGTTTTACTCTGTTGAAGATTTTCCCGACAAAATACAAAACAATTCCAATAATTAAAACCAGTAGTACAGTGTACCCAAGTCTTTTTGGAAGCATCGAGTAGTTGTCATTCTGATAAATGATAGCTCTTTTGATCAGATTTAAATTTCGCTTTGCTATGAAATCTGCCGTTTGATTTTCGGCTTTACCATCTACATCTAAAACAGACATGATTACAAAATCATTATTATAGACGATATCCTGAGAAATATCTGAAGGTACAAGAGAAATAGAATCCGCTACAAAAAAAGAATCTTCATATAATTTTCTAACTTTTTCAGTAATTGCATTTGCCCTACTTTCAGGCGAAAAAGAACCCACTTTATTATAAACATAAAAAAGTGTGTCTTTAAAAGGTTTTACAGGATATCCTTTTGGCTTTACTTCCTTAACAACCTTTTTTGAAGCTTGAGAACTGTCTTTCTGAGCAAAAGCTAGTGAAGAAAACAAAGTAATAAAAACGGCTAAAAAACAAACTATTTTATTTTTCATATACTGTCAGCAATAAATTGGTTATCCTTTCTAACAAATATAAAGACAAAATGGCTTCAAATGTAAATTACTTTTGCTTTCTCTATAAAAATCGTACTAAATTTTTATTCCTATCTTTTTCACAATAGTATCGATTACTTTATTGATCTCAGGAGAAATCGCAAACTTATAATTTAGATAAACATATAAAATGGTTACTAAAATTGACTTTAAAGCAATACTAATCAATTGATAAAAAGGAAACTCCCAAAAGTAAAACAATAAAAATAATACAAATGTAATTAACATCGAGTATATTGTCTGGATAGTAAAAGGATACAAATGAAGCCTTTTAACCACAAAAAGGAGTTTTGCCAAACTATATAAAGTGATTGATAGTAAAGTAGCAAAAGCAGACCCGAAGATTCCAAAAATTGGAATAAAGATCATGTTTAAAATTACTGTCAACGCAACCAGCATTAATCCTAAATACAATACCATACGGTAATATTTAGTATTAAAAATGATCGCATTATTGTTTCCTAAAATTAGATCAAAATACTTAGACAAGCCAATCATAAATACAACTGCAATTCCACCACTGTATTCTTTTGGAACCAACTCGTATAACTGGCCGATATTTACAAATATGCAAAGCATTACAAAACCACCCACAATCTGCAGGTTTATTGACGTTTTTTTGTAAAGCTGATTCAACTCATCATGTTTGTTATCATGCATTAATTTTGCCGTAATGGGATATACAATCTGATGCATAGCACGGCTTGGAACCGAAATAACCAAAGCAATATAAGTAGCAACAGAATAGAAAGCAATATTTTCAATCTGCATATATTGATTTAATATCATTTTATCTCCATCCAAAAGCAAATTGGCAACACTTCCCGATAAAATAATATAAAAAGTATACACTAATATATCTTTTGTATTTGATGGTATTGTAAACTGAAAAGTTGGTTTCTGAATACTAAATGCATATAACATGGTTATCAGGAATGCTAAAAAATATAAAACTGCAGTTGCATACACAAAACCCTCTACGCTAAGCCAATTATAGTAAACACCTATTAATAGAAATAATGAAAATAATCTTAAACCTACTTCCTTTACAAAGTTTCCAAAAACAGAATGCATATTTACCCGCAACCAAGCATAAAAAATTTCAAAATATGCCATGCACAATCCGATAAAAGGTATTAACCATATATAACTTCTTACAATCGCATTCTTTTTTGACAAAAAGAACAGAATTTCATCATAAAAAACAAGACCTATCAGCAAAAGTGGAATTATTAATAGCAGAGGAAACAAAACCGTAAAGGATAGAAAACGGGATTTTTCTTCCTCAGTTTGATATTGCGAATAAAATTTAACCAGGGTATTTTGCATTCCAATCGCAAATAAAGGCATAATCACATTGGCACAAGATGTCACATAATTAGTTAAGCCATAAAAGGTTGCACCCAAAAAAACAGGATATAAATAAAGTGTGTTAATGGCTCCAATACCGAAACCTATGTAAGTAATAACTGTATTTTTAAAAGACTGATTTAAAACAATACCCATTGTAAATTTTTGATTGCAGATTTTAGATTTTAGATTGCAGATTGTTTATCGAAATTTAGCACCAAATTCACAACCACCAACTCGTAACTCATAACTTACCAACCAGCTCCGCCAATTGTTTGGTGAGATTCTTTCTGGAATATTGCTGCAAACCAACACCGTTAGCCTGTAACTTACCTTCCAGAAACTGATTATAAAAGTCCAAAATTACACTTTTTAACTTCGCTTTTTCAGAATAGTCAAAAAATACTCCTGTATTGGTCTCTTTTATGATATCGGCAAAATCTGAACCCTCAGGTCCTATGGCTACTATTGGGCGGTTAGACACCATATATTCGAATAATTTGCCCGGAATTATACTTTTGGTATCTTCCGAATTAATCTCAATTAAAAGTAAAACCTGCGATTTCTTTTGATGGGCAATTGCCTCATGATGCGAAACGTATCCTAAAAGATTCAGATAAGCATTTAAATCAAACTCAGTAATAGCATCCAATACTTCCTGGCTAACTGCTCCAATCAGTTTAATTTCTAAATGCGTTTTAAAATCTGGAACCTCCTGAAGCAATTCTACTAAACATTCCCATAAAAACCCAGGGTTTCTATCGGATAAGAAAGATCCAATGTGTGCCAAAGTGAATTTGGTATCTAAAGTCTGTTTCTCTACATTCTCGATATCATAACCGTTTGTAATCACCGAAATAGGCTTATTGGTGATAGCCTTAAACTCCGTTTTTGTAGTTTTACTCGTAACAATAATGACATCAGCACTATTCAAGACTTTATGCTCAAGATTTTTATGCTTTTTCGAAGCATAATCAGACAGGCGCAATGCTTTGTGATATCCAATTGTAGTCCACGGATCGCGGAAATCAGCAAACCATTTTACATTTAGTTTTTCTTTTAATTCCAAACCTATTAAATGTAAACTGTGCGGTGGCCCCGAAGTGACTATGATATCTATATTATTTTCTTTGATATATTTTTCGAGATAAGCCACGGAAGGTTTTACCCAGAAAACACGGGCATCCGGGATAAATAAATTCCCTCTTACCCAAAGAAAGGTTTTATCTAAAAAAGTTTGTTTTTTCTTGTGTGGAAAGATTCCGGAACTAATTTTCTTAGTTTTATTCTTTGAAAAAACGGAAGCCAATTGATAAGGCTCCCAGATTTTATTTTTAAGAACAATTACTTTATCCGAAATCTGACTTACCAATCCTTCATCCACAATTGGATACGTTGGGTTTTCAGGAACATAAACAATTGGCTGAACACCAAATTCCGGTAAGTACTTTACAAATTTTAACCAACGCTGTACCCCTGGGCCACCAGCCGGTGGGAAATAATAGGTAATGATTAAGAGTTTTTTTTGTTCCATTAATTTTTTTCGGTTTCACAAGAATTCACCAAGTTTTCACAAAGATGTTTAAATTATTTTAGCCTATCTCCTTGGTTTCTTTGTGAACCTTTGCGAAAGAATTTTTCGAAATAGACTCCGCCAATTAAAAGCAGTAACATTCCAATTGAGCTTGCCAATGTAATCCTACTTCCAGTTTTTACAACTTGTGGTTCAAATTTAAATTCGATCGTATGCTCTCCACCAGGAATTTCCATAGCTCTTAAAACATAATCAACGGGGAAATGATCCGTTAGTTGACCATCAATATAGGCATTCCATCCATCTTTATAGTATATCTCAGAAAAAACAGCCAAACCATCTTTTCCGTTATTCGATCTATATTTGATATAATTAGGCTTGTATTGTACTACCTGAATGGTTCCTGTGGTATCCCACTGTTTTTTCATTCGGGCATTTTTAAATTTACTTTCATGTTCATGAACATTGAAAACTGCCACCGTTTTGGTATCAATATGATCTAAAGCTTTCATTACATCATCTGGTTTGTTTACCAATTTTACGGCACTAACAAACCATGCATTTCCGTTTGCATTTGGATTTACTGTCGGAAATTCTTTTCCTTCTTTATCCGTCTGAATGATATATTTTACATTTAACATATCTAAAACTTCGACATTGTTTTTTGCAATCTGATAGTCAAACAACTGTTGTATTCTTCTTGGTTTTGCAGCATGATATCCTCCCAACGAGTGATGGAAATAAGAAGCACGTGCACTAGACATGTTACCGTTTACTTCAAAAACCCTGTAATGCGTCGTATCTTTTAAAATCTGAGCGTCAGAAGGTGTTTCCTGAAATGGCGCTGCAATTTGTACCGGACTCACAAAATCTTTGGCCGAAACATATTTTTTATCCACAAAGAACAAATCAAAAATCATTAGAATACCAACGATAATTAAAGTAGTATTTTGAGCCAGTTTGTTTTTAATGAACAACCACAAGATTCCAAAAGTAACTACAATAAAAAAGCCTGATCTCAATAAATCAGCAGAATATAAGCTCTTTCTATCTTCTTTCAACGCATCTACAAAAGCGGGTCCGTAACTTTCTAAGAAATAATTATCACTACTTCCTGTAAAATGGAACATACTCTTAGCGAAAACTAAAATCAAAATAACACCCAATCCAAAAACTCCCGTTTGCACGAGTGCTTTCTGTTGTAATTTAGGCTCTTCTTTAGCTTTAAAAAACGATTGTAATCCCATAACAGCCAAAACAGGGAAACACAATTCAAGAATAACCTGAATTGATGACACTGCTCTAAACTTATCATACATTGGCACGTAATCGATAAAAAAGTCTGTCAATAACGCGAAATTCTTTCCCCAAGAAAGCACTAATGAAAATAATGCTCCGGTAAGAAATACGTATTTTATTTTTCGATCATCAATAAACAAAGCTAAAACCGCCAAAAAGAAAACCACAACTCCAATATAAGCAGGAGCCGCAACAATAGGCTGATCTCCCCAGTACGTTGGCATTCCGGACACGAAATCCTGCGCTTGCTCTGATGGCACTCCCTGCTCAATCATAAACGAATACATACGACTGTCAGTCCCTACATTTTCATGATTGGAGCCACCAAAAAGTCTTGGTGCTATTAAGTTAAAACTCTCTGCAATTCCGTAACTGTATTCTGTGATATATTCACGGCTCAAAGCATTCTCATTGGTCTTTTTAGAACCGTCAGGATTGAAAGTCAATTCGCTGTTGCTACGTGTACTAAACTTAGCATATTCGCTGGTCGCCAACAAATTAGTAGCATTGGCACCAATAGCAAAAATTCCGGCTACCGCCAAAACACCAATTGCCGTTAAAAGCGGTTTAAATTCTTTTTCTTTAATGAAGTTAAATGCAAAATAAGCGGAAAGAATCAATAAGAAAATTAACAAATAATAAGTCATTTGAAAGTGGTTGGCATTAACTTCTAATGCAACCGCAAACATGGTGAGCAATCCTCCCCAAATATACTTTTTCTGAAAAACCACTATAAATCCGGCAATAACAAGTGGCATATAAGCAATTGCATGTGCTTTTGCATTATGTCCAACACCAAGAATGATAATTAGATAAGTCGAAAAACCAAAGGCAAGCGCCCCGATAAATGCTTTTAAGGGATCTGTCTTCAAAACTAACAGCAAACCATAAAATCCTAAAAAGTATAGAAATAAATAATCGGCAGGACGAGGCAGAAAACGCAAAGCATCGTCTAATTTGCCTACAAAATCATTTGTATAATTTGCCCCTAACTGATAGGTAGGCATACCTCCAAACGCAGAATTTGTCCAATAAGGTTCAGCATGTTCTGCTGCTCTAAAATCGTTTTGCTCTTTGGCCATTCCGGTATATTGAGCAATATCCGACTGGAAAATTTGTTTTCCTTGTAAAACCGGGTAAAAATAAATTAAAGAAACGAGGATAAAGCCCAGGACAACAAGGGCATGCGGATAGAACTTATTTACTATTTTCAATTTAGGCTGGTTTGGGTTAAATGATGAATCCTATAAATCTAGGTCACAAATTTAATCTATTTCTTCGTAATCAACATAATCGCCAACCTTTTTGGTTTCACGGGATTTTTTTGCATTGGCCGTATCGATAATAATTTCATCATTATTAGTACGTGTTTTTTGCCATGTAGTATCCTGACTATATTGTTGTTGTCTCTGAAAATTCTCTCCAGCTTTTTCGACTGCTTTCTTCACCAATACCGGTAAAAAGATTCGTGCTAAAAATTTAAAAATATAATAAAACGCAATGATCCACATTATCGTTTTAAACAGATTTACAAAAGATGCTTCTTGCATGATCATATAATTTTTTTCCAAAATTAATAAATCCATTGTTTAAAATTAAAATATCAATCTTAAATAAATAATAAAATATAGTACATTTGAAATGCGTTATTACTTTTTAATCCAAAAACATGTTTATGTTAAAAAATAAAAACTTCTTTATTACAGCTCTTTGTTTAATACCACAATTATTTTTTGCACAGTATACCGATGTCATCAATTCAAACCGTCCAGGGGAAACAATGTCTGCGTATGCTGTTGGAAAATCAGTTATACAGGCAGAACTTGGTGTATATGGCATCAAAGAAAAACACAATCTGCTCGATTATGACGCAAGTGGTTTCGGTACAGATCTGACTCTTCGTTACGGTGCTTTTTTAGAAAAACTGGAGCTTATTGTGGATTTACAATACCAAATGGAGAATTTTGATACTCCATATACAAGTTACAAAAAAAACAATTTCAGACAAACAGTTTTAGGAGCGAAGTATCTGATTTACGATCCCTATAAAAATTATAAAAAAGAGGCTAACATCTACAGTTATAAAGCCAATCATAGCTTTAACTGGCACGAATTAATTCCGGCAGTATCCTTGTTTGCTGGTGCCAATTTTGTTGGTGCTGATAATCCTTATTCATTTTCTCCACAATCGAGTATTTCTCCAAAAGTGATGTTGATTACTCAAAACCTTTTTGGTGGCGGGAAATGGGTTTTTGTTACCAATATTATTGCCGATTATATTTCAACAGACTACCCGAGCTACGGCTATGTACTTACACTTACACATGGATTTAACGATAAATGGTCGGGCTTTGTAGAAAATCAGGGCTATAAAAGCGATTTTTACAGCGATGCTATTGTACGTGGTGGAGCAGCTTACCTCATCAACTCCAACCTTCAGGTTGACGCATCTGTAAGTACTAATTTCAAGAACACACCTTCTATATTGTATGGAGGCGTTGGTGTTTCCTGGCGTTATGATGGGCGTTATAAAGAAAATCAGGTACAATCTAAAAGAGAGGAAAGAGCAAAAAAGAATAAAGACAACGAATTAGAACAAAAAGAAATAGATTACCAGGCAAAAGAACGTAAACGTAAATCGAAATACGAATAAAATTTTAATAACTAAACGCTCAGTAAGGAGCACTATTTACATACAGAATCTTAATGATTACAATTAAAGAAGCCATAACCAAAAAGGAATTAACTGACTATATCAAATTTCCGTTTTCACTCTATAAAGACAATCCATACTGGGTGCCACCTATTATCGCAGATGAATTGGAATCTTTTGATAAAACTAAAAACCCTGCTTTTGAAAATGCCGAGGCCTATTTTTATCTGGCTTATAAAGACAATGAGATTGTAGGAAGAATTACCGCCATTATCAACTGGTCTGAGGTGAATGATCAGCATAAAAGAAAAGTCCGTTTTGGATGGTTTGATGCAATCGATGATATTGAGGTTACAAAAGCATTACTTGATAAAGTGTATGCATTAGGAAGACAGCACAATCTCGAACATGTTGAAGGTCCAATGGGATTTTCAAATTTAGACAAAGTTGGGGTCCTTACCGAAGGCTATGATCAGTTGGGAACTATGATTACATGGTACAACCATCCCTATTATGTCACACATTTTGAACAATTGGGTTTTCAGGTTGAAAAAGAGTACCTCGAAAGCATCTTTCCTTTTTCAAACGTGAAACCTGAATTTTTCCTTAAAGCACAAGAACTCATCAAAAAAAGATATGGCTTACGCTCATTGACTTTTACCAAAACAAAAGACATCATGCCTCACGTAGACAAAATGTTTGATTTGTTTAATGATTCATACGCTAAATTAGCTTCGTTTGTAGCGATTTCAGATGTTCAGAAAGAATACTTCAAAAAAAAATACATCAGTTTTATCAATCCGGAATACATCAAGTTTGTGGTTGACAAAGACGACAATCTTGTTGCCTTTAGTATTGTAATGCCAAGCTTTTCTGAAGCTTTACAGAAAGCAAAAGGAAAATTATTCCCGTTTGGATTTATTCATTTACTAAAAGCCCGTAAAAAGAGTAAAGATGTTGTTTTTTACCTGATTGGGGTGCACCCCGAGTATCAAAACAAAGGGGTTACGGCTATTATATTTGACGAATATTACAAGACTTTTTCAGAAAAAGGGATTCAAAATTGTATCAGAACACCTGAATTAGCTGATAATACAGCCATTCATTTACTTTGGAAAAACTTTGACCCAAAAGTACACTGCCAGAGAAAAACGTATTTAAAATACCTTTAAATAGTTTTCAGTTTCTACTGCAATAACGGTTTTACCACAATAAAAAATCCATTCGCATCAACGAATGGATTTTTTTTACTTTTAAACATAACATGATTTACTCTACTTTACAATCTACTTTTGTCAAAACATTTTTCTGATCAAATTTTAATTGTTTTTTATCTTTAAAAGAGAACTTCCCATTTGCTTCGATTACATCGCCATAGCCTTCAATAAAAGCTCCGTCCTTTTTCAAAAACGCAACTTCTCTAAGAGATGTAACTCCTTCAGACATGAAAGTATAATCTGCAATTAATGTATCTCCTTTCATATTTCCAATCAAAGTTCCTTCGTTTTTATCCTTCCCTGATATGTTATAACTTAGTTTCCCGTTTACTTCCTGATGAGAATTGACATTAAAACTCATCTCGGTCACGCTGTTACTTGTTCGTGAGGCATAACACTGATCGCCTGCCGGTTCAACAACTTCCGCTTCTTTTGGGGAATTTGGCGCAATTTGTACCGGATCGGTACTGGTTGCCTTCTTGCAGGAAATAAAAACAGAGAACATAATGATCGATATTACTATTACTTTTTTCATAACTCTTATTTTACTGATTTTGAATTATAAAAGTACCCCTAATAAAAAAAATCCACTCGTATAACGAATGGATTCTTTTATATAATTCCCATATTAGGAATTTATTTCTTTTAAAGTTTTACGAAACATCAACAGTAGTACGTTCTGCAATTTCTTTATAAGTCCCGTTTACTAATTTCTCACGAATCGCTTCAAAAGCAGTTAACGTTTCATCAATATCAGCTAATGTATGAGAAGCTGTTGGAATCATTCTTAACAAAATAATCCCTTTTGGAATTACCGGATATACCACGATAGAAAGGAAAATACCATAATTCTCTCTTAAATCGTTTACCATTACCATTGCTTCAGGAATACTTCCTTCCAGGTAAACTGGTGTAATACAAGTATTAGTATCTCCAATATTAAATCCTTTTTCTCTTAAACCGTTTTGTAATGCATTTACATTCTCCCAAAGTTTATCTTTAATTTCAGACGAATTACGCAACAATTCCAAACGTTTCAATGAACCAATTGTCTGGATCATTGGTAATGCTTTAGCAAACATTTGCGAACGTAAGTTATATTTTAAGTAATCAATTACTGTTTTATCTGCCGCTACGAAAGCTCCGATATTAGCCATAGATTTTGCAAAAGTCGAAAAGTAAACATCGATATCATCCTGAACTCCCTGCTCCTCACCTGCTCCGGCTCCTGTTTTACCAAGTGTACCAAAACCATGTGCATCATCCACTAACAAACGGAAATTGTATTTTTGTTTCATTGCAACAATTTCTTTCAATTTTCCTTGTTGCCCACGCATTCCAAAAACACCTTCGGTAATAAATAGAATACCGCCACCTGTTTCCTGTGCCATTTTTGTAGCACGTTGCAGGTTTTTTTCCATACTTTCAAGATCATTGTGCTTGTAAGTAAAACGTTTCCCCATATGCAAACGCACACCATCGATGATACAAGCATGAGAGTCAACATCATAAACAATGATGTCATTTTTAGTAACCAAAGCATCAATAATAGATACCATTCCCTGGTAACCAAAATTCAATAAATAAGCTGATTCTTTCATTACAAAAGCAGCCAATTCTTCTTCTAATTGTTCGTGGTATTTTGTATGTCCAGACATCATACGAGCTCCCATTGGGTAAGCAGCACCAAACTGAATCGCAGCATCTGTATCTGCTTGACGAACTTCTGGATGATTAGCTAAACCTAAATAATCATTCAAGCTCCAGTTTAAAATATTTTTTCCGTGAAATGTCATTCTAGGACCCAACTCTCCTTCTAACTTTGGGAAAACATAATAACCTTCTGCCTGAGAAGCCCACTTTCCTAATGGTCCTTTATTGTCCTGAATTCTTTCGAATAAATCTTTTACCATAATATATTTGTGTAGTACTATTTTTATTTTATACAGGGTGCAAAATTAAATATTTATTCTGTGCTATCATAATAATTTAAAAATGATTCTGACCAAAACTGTTCTTTGACAATTTTTCACCACAAAACCACTTAATAAATATTACTTTTCCTACCAAAAAGACATGTCATTCAAAAAAAATGCAATTTATACCAGTTATAAATTCGACCAAAAAGACTCAAATCATTTTATTTTTACTAATTTTAAAGAGCATTTAAAAAAATGAACTACAAATTCTAAAACCAAAATAATGGCTTTAAGCACTTCAAAAGATCTAAAACTAGCCGTTCTTATTGATGCCGATAATGTACCCTACAGCAATGTAAAAGGAATGATGGAAGAAATTGCGAAATTTGGGACACCAACCACAAAACGTATTTACGCTGACTGGACAAAACCAAATTCTAACGGCTGGAAAGGCGTTTTACTTGAACATGCTATCACTCCGATACAGCAATACAGTTATACTGTTGGAAAAAACTCTTCCGATTCTGCTCTAATCATCGACGCGATGGATTTACTTTATTCGGGAAAACTAGACGGTTTTTGTATTGTTTCGAGCGACAGCGATTTTACGCGTCTCGCCATTCGGTTACGTGAATCCGGTATGAAAGTAATCGGTATTGGAGAAAAGAAAACCCCTAATTCTTTTATTGTTGCCTGTGACAGATTCATATACATTGAAGTTCTGGACGGTGCTATTCAGAAAAAGAAACCCAAAGTTGCAACTACAACCGATACCAAAAAATCGGCCGAAAAACCTGCTGAAAAAGCACTGCATAAAATTGACAAACAAACAATTGACCTTATAGAAGCTACCATTGAAGATATTGAAGACGACGATGGCTGGGCATTTTTAGGAGATGTCGGAAATCTTATTGTAAAGAAGAAACCTGAATTCGATCCCCGAAATTATGGTTTTTCTAAACTTACTCCTATGTTAAAATCATTAACTGATATTCTTGAAATCGACGAAAGAGAATCAGACAAAAAAGGTATTAAACATGTTTATGTACGCCTGCGATTCAATTAACTACAAATTATTACTTTTTAAATACTTGTAAACATGAGAAAAAAATTCTTCATCTATGGATTCTTATTGTTTCTAATTGTTTTAGCAATTTATCTTTACACGAAACGAGGTTTTTTACTGGTTATTATTCTGCCTGTCTTATTAGTAGTAGGCGTTTACAATGCCACTCAAAAGAAACACGCAATTCTAAGAAACTTTCCGGTTTTGGGTTATTTCAGGTATTTATTTGAGATGATTGCACCCGAAATTCAGCAGTATTTTATTGAGCGATCAACAGACGGAAAGCCTTTTTCCAGAAACCAGCGTTCTTTAGTTTACCAAAGAGCCAAAAATATTGATTCAAGCACCCCCTTTGGAACACAACAAAACCTGAATCACGACAGTTACGAAGGAATAAAACATTCTATTTTCCCTGCAAAGGTCAATGAAGAACTTCCTCGTGTACTGGTAGGCGGAAAGGACTGCAAACAACCTTATCTTGCCTCTTTATTTAATGTATCCGCAATGAGCTTTGGTTCGCTAAGTGAAAATGCTGTTCGCGCCATAAACATTGGGGCTCAAAAAGGAAATTTCTATCAAAATACCGGAGAAGGCGGTTTAACCGAATTTCATCTTGCGGGTGGCGGCGATATCACCTGGCAAATTGGTACCGGGTATTTTGGCTGTAGAGATCATGAAGGTAATTTTAATCCTGAAAAATTCTCAGAAAAGGCCAATCTTCCAAATGTAAAAATGATTGAAATTAAACTTTCGCAAGGAGCAAAACCTGGTCATGGCGGAGTACTTCCAGCCAAAAAAAATACGGAGCAAATTGCCAAAATCAGAGGTGTTAAGCCTCATACGATGATCCTTTCTCCTCCCGGGCATCATGCTTTTTCAGACAGCAAAGGTCTTATTCATTTTATTGCACAATTGCGTGAATTGTCAAATGGAAAACCTATTGGTTTTAAATTATGTATTGGAAATACAGCAGAATTTGAAGCCATTTGCCACGAAATGATCGCAGAAAATATTTTTCCAGATTTTATTACCGTTGATGGTGCCGAAGGTGGAACGGGAGCTGCTCCGCTAGAATTTGCCGATGGTGTAGGAATGCCGTTTGAACCTGCACTAATATTCGTAAACAAAACATTAATTGGTTTAAACATTCGTGATAAGATTCGCATTATTGGAAGCGGAAAAATCATTTCCGGCTACTCCATTCTACATGCCGTAGCCCTGGGAGCAGATATGTGCAACAGCGCACGTGGTTTTATGTTCTCATTAGGCTGTATTCAGGCATTGCGCTGCCATAATAACGAATGCCCAACCGGAGTAGCAACTCAAAACAAAATGCTGATGAAAGGTTTAGTAGTAACCGATAAATCCGATCGTGTATATCATTTCCATAAAAACACATTACATTCTGCCAATGAACTCTTAGCCGCAGCAGGTAAAAAAAGCTTCAGCGAGGTAGATATCAATATTTTCATGCGTGGTGATGAATTTGGGAATTTATCCGATAATTACTTCCCGGACAACCTAACCAATGTAACCAAACATTAAAACAACAAAAAGCCTCTTTACAACTTCGCAAAGAGGCTTCCTTTTTAACCCTATCTTTAGATTCAATCTCTAATTGAAAATATGAATTAGTTCTGTGTCAATTTAGTCATGACTTCTTTGTTTACGATCTCTTTTGCCAGAACAGTATTATCGTTTGCTAAAAAGTAAACATGAAACTGCACACCTTCTTCAACCAGTTCTTTAAAAATTTGATCTTTACCAATCAGTTCTTTCAATAGTTTGGAAAATTTTTTCTGAGCCACTTGCTTATTAGATTCAGTTTCCGGCAAATCAGTTTCAAATCGCAATTCAATTTTGTTGTCGTTTATATACCCTCTGGCGGTTGTGAGTGTAACATTTTCGCTTTTAAAATTTGCAGCGGTCGCATTGTACGAAGTAACGTATTCCTGAAGCTTTTGTTTCGTGTTTTTACAGCTTATCAAAAGCAAAACCAAACTTACAGCAAACAAAACCCTACTTATTCTTCTGATCATAATTTATAGTTTTTAATTTTTAATTTTTTGAAGTCTCAACAACGCTTCCAAATAGTAATAATCAGCATAATTGATGGAGCAATCAATTTCACTCCCGCCTGGTTTGTGACCGGTGGAATGAAGTAGAAAAGCCGAATTCACAACGCCGCTCTGGTACTGTTCTGAAAGTGAAACGATCATCTTTTTTGATTTGGTCAGATATTCCTTTTTCAAAGCTACGTCTTTTGTATAAGAACTCAACTCAATCAGAGCCGATGATACAATTGCTGCTGCCGAAGCATCTCTGGGCTCATTTAGAATTCCGGGCACATCAAAATCCCAATACGGAATTAAATCCTCTGTGGTCAGTCTGTCTAAATAGACCCTTGCTAATTTATGTGCAAATTCTAAAAACTTAGGATCTTTGGTCTCGCGATAAACCATCGTAAATCCATAAATCGCCCAAGCCTGTCCTCTCGCCCACATACTGTTATCACTGTAACCCTGCGCGGTCATTCCTTTTATTCTTTTTCCCGTTTCATAATCGTAAATCAAAACATGATATGACGAGTAATCTGACCTAAAATGGTTGTTCATTGTCGTTTCGGCATGTTTCACTGCAATATCGTACATTTTTTTATTACCTCCATTTTTAGAAGCCCAAAAAAGCAACTCCAGATTCATCATATTATCGATAATCGTATTATGACCTCCGTACTTATTATGCGGCCAAGATAAAATAGTTCCTGTTTTTGGATTAAAAAGTGTAGCCAGTGTGTCAGCCGTTCTTAAAATTATTGTTTTATATTCTCTGTTTTTTGTTAAGCGATACCCGTTTCCGAAACTATTAAAAAACTAAAAACCAAGATCGTGATCATTTGCCTTATTAAAAGACAAAGGTGCTAAAAACCGACTAAATTTATCAGCTTCTTTCTCCCACTTTTTATCTCCGGTAGCTTCATACAAATACCACAACTCTCCGGGCCAAAAACCACTCGTCCAATCTTTATAATTTACAAATTTCCATGTTGCACTACCGCTTGGGACTGATCTTGGCGAAGTACCGTCATCCGGAATCATTGTTAGTGTTTTGGAAGCTTGTTTTGCGCAATACTCTAATTGCTCCTTAATACTAAACGAAGTGTTTTTCTGAGCGAAATTCTCAATTCCGGTCAGAAACAGTATCAAAGTAATCAAAACGGAGGCTCTTACATTCATGTGGTTCATTTTAGACGCAAGTTTTATAGAATCGATAAATTTATAAAATAAGCAGAACCGATCCGAATCTTTGTACTTTTGTTTACCTAAATATGTACTAATGTCTACAATTAAAATTACAATTGAAAAATAGCCGCATTTATTATTTCATTTTACTAATAGGAATCATTTTTCTCGGCCTTCTTTCGAGAAAAATTCCCCAAATTCCGCTATGGCTTGGTGATTTTCTTTATGCTGTAATGATCTATCTTTTAATTCGAATGCTGTTTATTTACAAAAAAGCATCCCAAATTATGGTCCTGTCTTTAGCTATTTGTTACATTATAGAATTTCTTCAACTTTATCAGGAAAATTGGATGATTGAACTTAGAAAGACTCTTTTTGGAAGATATGTTCTCGGACAAGAATTTATATGGACTGATCTTGTTGCTTATACTTTTGGTATTATCACTATCTTTAGTATTGAAAAAAAATCACCTTAAACTTAAATATTTATGAAACTCGTTTTCGCATCAAACAATTCAAATAAAATCAAGGAAATTCAGAGTATTCTTAACGGATCTATACAATTATTAAGTCTTTCAGATATTGGCTGTTTTGAAGAAATAGAAGAAACCGCAGATACGATTGAAGGAAATGCTATTTTGAAAGCCAATTACGTAACAGAAAAATACGGATATGATTGTTTTGCAGACGATTCAGGTCTGGAAGTTACCGCATTAAATGGCGAACCCGGCGTATATTCGGCCCGATATACGGGCAAACAGCGCAATGCCGATGACAATATGAATAAGCTATTAGACGCATTAAAAGACAAATCAGACCGTAGCGCCCAGTTCAAGACCGTTATTACCTTAAACTTAAAAGGTGAACAACATTTATTTACCGGAATCGTAAAAGGAAATATCACTTTGAAAAAAACCGGAAATCAGGGTTTTGGATACGATCCTATTTTTCAGCCTGAAGATTATACACAAACATTTGCCGAATTACCATTGGAAACCAAAAATAAAATAGGGCATCGCGGAAAAGCAACCCAGCAACTAATTGATTTCCTGAATTCAACCAAATAATTGTTTAAAATACAACATTTTAGAGTACAAAATTGATAATTCACGACGTTTTTTTTTTGAAAATTCTACAATTTCTGATAAAAATGATTTTACATTAAACATAACTTTTTGATAATCAAATCATAACAAATACATAATTCTTAAAAGAGCATTAGTTTATCTGAATAATTAACAGTAATTTTGCACCCTATTTTAAATACACATATGAATAAATTTGAACAATTAGGATTGAATGAATCGTTACTGAAGGCGATTTTAGATCTAGGATTTGAAAATCCGTCAGAGGTACAGGAAAAGGCGATTCCCCTATTATTGGAAAAAGACACAGATATGGTTGCGTTGGCTCAGACAGGGACAGGGAAAACGGCAGCTTTCGGTTTTCCGCTAATTCAAAAGATTGATGCTGACAATAGAAACACACAAGCATTAGTTTTATCGCCAACACGAGAACTTTGTTTACAGATTACCAACGAACTTAAAAACTACTCAAAATACGAGAAAGGTATTAATGTTGTAGCAGTTTACGGCGGGGCTAGTATTACAGAGCAAGCTAGAGAAATTAAAAGAGGGGCACAAATTATTGTGGCTACTCCGGGAAGAATGCAAGACATGATTAACAGAGGATTAGTAAACATTAAAAATATAGATTACTGTATTCTTGATGAGGCTGACGAAATGCTAAACATGGGATTCTATGAGGATATAGTTTCTATTTTATCTGACACTCCAGATCAAAAAAACACATGGTTGTTCTCTGCAACTATGCCACAAGAGGTTGCCAGAATTGCAAAACAATTCATGAGCGAACCGGTTGAAATTACTGTTGGTACTAAGAACTCTGGTTCTGCAACAGTTTCTCACGAATTTTACTTAGTAAATGCACGTGATCGTTATGAAGCTCTTAAACGTTTAGCCGATGCAAATCCAGATATTTTCTCTGTGGTTTTCTGTCGTACTAAAAGAGATACACAGGCTGTAGCCGAAAAATTAATTGAAGACGGATATAGCGCCGCAGCGTTGCACGGAGATTTATCTCAGGCACAACGTGATGGTGTAATGAAATCTTTCCGTGGAAGACAAATTCAGATGCTTGTTGCTACTGACGTTGCTGCACGTGGTATTGACGTTGATAATATTACTCACGTAGTAAATTACCAACTTCCTGACGAAATTGAAACATACAATCACCGTTCTGGACGTACAGGTAGAGCAGGAAAATTAGGAACTTCTATTGTAATTGTTACAAAAAGTGAGTTGCGTAAAATTTCTTCTATCGAGAGAATCATCAAACAAAAATTTGAAGAAAAATCTATTCCATCCGGAATCGAAATCTGCGAAATTCAATTGTTGCACTTAGCTAACAAAATTAAAGATACAGAAGTTGATCACGAAATTGACAACTATTTACCAGCAATTAACAATGTTCTTGAAGGTTTATCTAAAGAAGAATTGATTAAGAAAATGGTTTCAGTAGAATTTAACCGTTTCATTGCTTACTACAAAAAGAACAGAGATATTTCTTCTCAATCTGGAGAGAGACGCGAAAGAAGTGATTCTGAACCAAGAGAATTCAACAATAATGGAGCAGTTCGTTATTTTGTAAACATCGGTTCAAGAGACAACTTCGATTGGATGACACTTAAAGATTACCTGAAAGAAACATTAGACTTAGGTCGTGATGACGTTTTCAAGGTAGATGTAAAAGAAGGCTTCTCTTTCTTTAACACTGATCCTGAGCATACTGATAAAGTAATGGAAGTATTAAACAACGTGCAATTAGAAGGACGTCGTATTAATGTTGAAATTTCCAAAAATGATGGTGGCGGAAGACGTGATCATAACGGACGTAGTGGTGGTGGACGTAGTTCTGGACCAAGACGCGAAGGTTCTGGAGGTTTTGGCCCAAGACGTGAAGGTTCTGGCGGCGGCGGATTTAGAAGTGACAGAAACTCTGCTCCAAGAGAAGGTGGTTTCAGAAGCGACAGAAATTCATCTGCCCCAAGAAGAGAAGGTGGCTTTAGAAGCTCAGCTCCAAGAAACGAAGGTAGTTCAGACAGAGCTCCAAGACGTTCTGAAAGCTTTGGTGATTCACCAAGACCAAGAAGACCAAGAAGAGATTAATATTTTAATATCTTAAAATACAAAATCCCAAATTCCAGACACAATTGGAATTTGGGATTTTTTCAATTAAAACCTTACTCTCTATAAATGAGTTTTGTAGTTCAAAACAATTAAATTTAATCTTCCTTATCACTTTTTATTTAAATACCAAAAGCCACACTACCACCTTTGTTAATTTTCTTATAATTATATTCGAAGACTGCGAAATATTTAATCCTGATTTACTACTTTTAGTGCTTTAAATCAGGATATGAAATATTTCGCAGTTTTCTTTTTTACACTATTATCAGCCGTTGGTTTCGCACAAGACGCCGAGTCTACAGCACCACAAAGAGTTTCAGGTTATGTAATCAACGACAACACCAAACAACCTCTTCCTAACGTAAACATCATCAATACAAACAAAGTACGTGGCGCAAAGTCTGATGCCAAAGGGTATTTTGAAATTGACGTTCAGCTTAATGACACCATTCACTTCTCGATTTTAGGTTTTCAATCTCTAAGAATCAGAGTAACCAATGACTGGATTAAAAACAAAGTCACCCGCATCCAGCTTACCGAAAAAGCAATTGCACTGGAAGAAGTAATTATTGCACCATTTAACCTAACCGGCTACCTTGAGGTGGATTCCAAACTAATTCCTACTAAAGAAAATTATCGCTACAGTATTTCAGGCCTTACGCAAGGTTATGAAGCAGGTGAATATTCTCCTAACGCCTTTGGAAAAGTACTGGGCTCCATTTTTAATCCCGCCGATATGCTTTACAATTTCTTTGGAAAAAACGGAAAAGAACTCAAGAAACTGAAAGAAATGCGAAAGGATGATACCGTTCGCAATCTGTTAGAATCAAAATACGATCGTGAAACAGTCTCCGTACTTTTAGGTGTCAGTAAAGACGAAATCCCTGAAATCCTGCAACGCTGTAACTACTCAGATTCCTTTATACAAACCGCAAATGATTTACAGATTATGGATGCTATTAGCGGATGTTACGAACAATATAAAGTACTCAAAAGGAATTAAAAAACTACTCTTAACTCAAAATCCTCAATTTTTAAAATTGAGGATTTTTTTATTGTTTAATCTGACAAGTTAATGCTTATCTAATACACTTTCTTTCAAAATTGAAGGTTTTGATTGTTTTTTTAAGTAAATTAGACATCTTACTACTCTTGAGAATTCCGTTTCCAGAAAAAATAATACAGCCAATACCATGACAGATATTACTCAAAAAATCCTAAATTTTATTGATCTTCAAAAAGGTGAAGAAAACAAAAAATCGGTAATCGAAAACATAACCAGTGCAATATCATTTAGAGGGTCCAACATCTGGATTCTTGCTTGTGCCATTATTATCGCCTCTGTAGGCTTAAATGTAAACTCTACGGCCGTAATTATAGGCGCCATGCTTATTTCCCCTTTAATGGGACCTATTGTTGGCGCCGGTTTTGGTTTGGGAATGTATGATTTTGAACTTCTAAAAAAATCAATGAAAAACTTGTTGATTGCAACAGTTGTGAGTTTAGCTACCTCGGCCATTTATTTTTATATTAGTCCATTCAAAGAAGCACAATCTGAGTTATTAGCAAGAACTTCTCCTAATATTTACGATATTCTAATCGCATTTTTTGGTGGTTTAGTAGGTGTAATTGCCGTTACCAGAGTCGAAAAAGGAAACCCGATTCCAGGCGTAGCTATTGCAACTGCCCTTATGCCGCCCCTTTGTACAGCCGGTTATGGACTTGCACTTGGAAATTACACTTACTTTTTTGGTGCGCTTTATCTTTATACAATCAACTGTGTATTTATCTGCATTGCAACTTTTGTGATCGTAAAATTCTTAAACTATCCCATTACAAAACAACTGGATTTGCAACAGCAAAAGAGAGTGAAATACGGCATTACACTACTCATTCTGCTATTAATTGTTCCGAGTATCTATTTTGCCTATCAATTATATATTCAAAAAAGCTATACCTCCCGAACCGAAGTTTTTATACAAAAGGAATTCCTCGACAAAGATTATCCTATTATTTATAAGAAAATCAAATACAATACTACCCCCAGAAGAATTGAGCTGGCTTTTTTAGCCAAAAAATTCAACGATGAAGAAATTGTAGATTTAAACAAAAAACTAAGCAATTACGATCTGTCTAATACCCAATTAATCATCAGACAAGACACTGTTAATCTAAGAAAAGACATTATGAATCAAATTAACAGCAATCAAAGTGTGGTCGATCAGAAAGACATCTTAATTAACAATCTCCGGAGTCAATTAGAACAATATCAATTCAACACTGCTCAGATTAATAACGAAGCAAAAATACTTTTTCCTACTATTAGTTCCTTAAAAATTGGAAATTACAATATTGAAGAAGAACCCAGTAAATCAAAAATAATTCCTGTAGTACTTTTTCAAAGTAAGAAAAAAGTTGATTCAGAAACCAAACAAAAAATAAAATTGTGGCTAAAAGAAAGACTTACCAAAGACTCTGTTGAAGTATATCAGCAAAACAACTAATAAGTAATAAAAATAGTTCTTACATTTATCAATATATCAATCAAATAACTAAAATAAAAAAATTATGTCAAAAGGTCAGGATGCTAAGAAAACAGCAAAAAAAGAACCGTTAAAAACGGCTAAAGAAAAGAAAGAAGAAAAAAGGGAAAAGAAAAATTCGCCTAAGCGAGATTAATTCGTAATCTCAGTTTACAGTCTCAGCTTACGGTTCTTTAAAACTTAATGCTGAGACTGCGACTGAATACTAATACTATTTAACCGGAATATTCGAAAGGATTTCCAATACAAATTTCCAGTACTTCTGTGCTGATGAAATACTTGCTCTCTCGTCAGGAGAATGCGCACCGTGGATTGTTGGCCCAAAAGAAATCATATCCATATCCGGATAATTTGTTCCTAAAATTCCACACTCTAAACCTGCATGACAAGCTACTACTTTTGGTTTCTCGTTATTTTGTTTTTCGTAGATTCCAACCAAAGTATCTAAAATTTCAGAATTTACGTTTGGAGTCCAACCCGGATAAGAACCAGAAAGTTCTACTTCACAACCTACTAACTCGAAAGCAGAACGTAAAGCGTTAGCCAAATCAAACTTTGAAGTTTCAACAGAAGAACGCGTTAAACAACCAATTGTTATTTCGCCATCTTTTACAATTACTCTAGCAATATTATTTGATGTTTCCACTAAATCATCCATATCAGCACTCATTCTATAAACACCATTGTGAGCCGCATAAATTGCACGAATAATACCCTCCTGAACTCCCAAATCCATTACTTTCTCCGGTAAATCACATTTTACGATTTCGATAGATAAGTTCGGTTCAGTGGTTTTATATTCAGCCTTAATATCATTGATGATTTCCTGCATATCAAAAATATAGGCCTCATCAAACATTTCAGAAATAATTACTTTAGCGACACTTTCTCTTGGAATTGCATTTCTCAAACTTCCCCCATTAATCTCCACTACCTGCAAACCGAAGTTTTCAAAAGCATCAAATAACAAACGGTTCATAATCTTATTAGCATTACCTAATCCTTTATGAATATCCATTCCCGAGTGACCTCCATTAAGCCCTTTTACAGTAATAATATGACCAACTGATCCTTCCGGAACTTCTTCTTCATTATACGTTCTTGTAGCCGTTACGTCAATTCCACCAGCGCAACCAATATCAATTTCGTCGTCTTCTTCTGTATCTAAATTTAAAAGAATCTGTCCTTGCAGAATGCCTCCTTTAAGATTTAAAGCCCCGGTCATTCCAGTTTCTTCATCAATTGTAAACAAAGCTTCGATTGCCGGATGCGGAATATCTTTGCTCTCCAAAATCGCCATAATTGTTGCTACTCCCAATCCGTTATCAGCACCAAGTGTAGTACCACGCGCACGAACCCAGTCACCATCCACATACATATCAATTCCTTGTGTGTCAAAATCAAAAACAGTGTCGGCATTTTTTTGGTGCACCATATCAAGATGTCCCTGCATTACAATTGCCTTACGGTTTTCCATTCCCGGAGTTGCCGGTTTTCTGATGATTACATTTCGAATTTCGTCTTCAAAAGTTTCTAAACCTAAGCTGTTTCCAAAGTTTTTCATAAATTCAATTACACGCTCTTCTTTCTTTGACGGACGCGGAACAGCATTTAAATCGGCAAACTTATTCCATAGTGCCTTTGGTTCCAGATTTCTTATTTCCTGACTCATTATATTTTCTTTGTAGTTTAACAATTAAGAGTTCCAAAGTTACAAAGTTTAAATGCTTTTTTCGTCAAAAATTTCACGAATTAGCACTAATCCTATCCGCAAAAAACAAATTCCTCAAAACGCTTCTTTTTTAGTTCTAATATTGTATTTATATTTACGTATCCAAATTTAAAATTGTGAAATCAAAATACATCTTACCTCTATTTCTCCTTGTCCAGATTATCCTTTTAAAGATTCTCCCCTACTTTCCGGAATTCATTGAGTGCGTTTACAGTAACGGATTGTATTTGAAAATATCCCACTTGTCAAGAATACTTCTAGGCAAAATACCATTTTCTATTGGAGACATCATCTATTCTGTCTTGATTTTATTTTTGATCAGATGGATTTGGAAAACCCGCAAAACATGGAAACTCCAATGGAAAGACCATCTTTTAAAAGCTTTAAGTGTTCTCTCTATATTTTACTTTTTCTTCCACTTGCTTTGGGCATTAAATTACTACAGAGAACCTCTTTTTGAAAAAATGAAGATCCAAAAAGAATATACCGATGCTGAATTATTGTCTTTTACAAAAAAGCTAATTATAAAAACAAATGAAATCCAATTTCAGATTACTAAAAATAACAATTCAAAGATTGTCTTCCCTTACTCTCAAAATGAGGCTTTCAAAATGAATTTAAACGGATATGAAAATCTTACAAAAGACTACTCATACTTCAAATATGAAATTCCCAGCATTAAAAAATCACTCTTTAGTCTGCCTTTGACTTATATGGGTTTTGGAGGTTATTTAAATCCATTCACCAACGAAGCACAGGTAAATGATTTATTGCCTATGTATAATTTCCCTGTAACAACTTGTCATGAAATGGCACATCAAATGGGCTATGCAAGCGAGAGTGAATGTAATTTTATTGGCGTACTGGCTTCTGTCAAAAATGATAATTTGTATTACCAATATTCCGGTTACAGCTTTGCGTTAAGGTATTGTTTAGGAATCTGGCAGGTCAAAAATGAAACTATTTTCAAACAATTAAAAAAACAAACACACCCTGGTATTTTAAAAAATTATCAGGAAAGCCAGGATTTCTGGAAACAATATGATACTTTTATCGATAAAGGCTTTCATGTTTTTTATGACAACTTTTTAAAGATAAACCATCAAAAAGATGGTTTGGAGGGTTATAGTAAATTTGTAGATTTAATGGTGAATTATTACAAAACCAAAGAGTTATAATTTTTATTGCCACAGCTTATTAAAATATAACATTTATAGAGTTATAATTTCAGATTCAAAAAGAAGAATTTATTTTAATTTCAATAAGCTTTTGCAGAAAAAAATGATTGTAAGCTGTAACAAAATAGCTTTCAGTACTACTAATAAATTTATGAGCGAAAATCTAGAACAATCATTTGTTGCGCAATTGCAGGCAAATCAGAATATAATCCACAAAATATGTAGGTTATATACTGCCGGTGAAGACGCTCACAAAGATTTGTTTCAGGAAATCACCATTCAGCTCTGGAAAGCGTATCCGAAATTTAGAGGCGACAGCAAATTTTCGACCTGGACTTATCGTGTTGCCTTAAATACCGCCATTACCTTATACCGAAAAACTAAACGAACCGTATCAACCGTAGAATATGAAAGTCATCAGCATTTTATAAAAGATGTAGATTACAATTATGAAGAAGAAGAACAGATTAAATTGATGTACAAAGCCGTTTACCAACTTAATGACATCGAAAAAGCATTAGTTTTTATGTATTTAGAAGACAAAGATTATCAAGAAATAGCAGAAACCTTAGGAATCAGCGAAGTGAATGCTCGTGTGAAAATGAATAGAATTAAAGGGAAACTTAAAAAAATACTAAATCCTTAAAAATTATTATGAAAGAACTGGATTTATTAAAAAAAGACTGGCAAAAGAACTCGGATTCTTTTGAACAAATATCGGAAAAGGAAATCTACAAAATGATTCACAAAAAATCATCTTCGATCGTGAAGTGGATTTTAATTATTAGCATTTTAGAGGTTCTGTTTTGGACACTGTCAAATTACTTTTCTAATGTAGACGCTGATCTAAAGAAAATGAATCATCCTGAGATTATCCTGTTTATGGACATTTTAATGTATTTTAATTATGTCGTGATTTTTGTTTTTATTTACTTTTTCTATAAAAACTACAAAACCATCACCACTACGGTTTCTACCAAATTATTAATGAGCAGTATATTAAAAACCCGAAAAACGGTTCAATATTACGTTTGGTACAATTTAGGTATGCTTGTGGTTTCGTCTATACTAAGCTTTTTCATCGGATATGTTTACAATCCTGATATGGAACTTATTAGAGAAAAACTAGCATTAAACGGAAAAGCGATGCTGTTTTCAATCGGTGCGATGGTATTACTTACCGTAGTACTTTTTGGAATGTTCTGGGGTATCTATAGATTGCTTTACGGAACCTTATTGCGCAGGTTGTATACCAATTATAAAGAGTTAAAGAAAATTGATTTTTGATAGGAAGCACTGAGATACTAAGGCACTAAGAAACTAAGCTTATTTTGAAACTTGAAACCTGAAACAAAAAAACAATCTAAAATCAGAAATCTAAAATCCCTAATAATCCCATCTCCTCATTTTATTAAGTTCTTCCTCTACTTTAATTTCTTCAGCTGGAATAACTTTTAAAAAAGAAGGATGCTGCTCAATTGCATATTCTACTTTTTCAACGATTTCTTCGATGGTATCGTTTTCATAATCAATATCAAGAGGTTCTTTGATGATAAAAGATTGTAAAATTCCTTTCTTCTTCATTCTCAATCCCTTTTTATCAAATGAACGACGGAAACCGTCTATAACGATAGGAATTACAATAGGTTTATGCTGTTTTATGATATGTGCCGTTCCTTTACGAACAGGCTTGAACGATTTGGTTGTTCCCTGCGGAAAGGTAATTACCCAGCCGTCTTCAAGTGCAATTCTGATATTTTCAGTATCATTTGGGTTAACATCCCGTTTTTCTGTAACATCGACACCTTTTGCACGCCAGGTTCTCTCAACTGTAATAGCTCCAACATAAGCCAGGATTCTTGGCAATAAACCAGCTTGCATGGTTTCTTTGGCAGCGACATAATAAATATTCATCTTCGGCTGCCACAAATAACCAATATTCTTAATCGTATCTTGACGTCCGCTTAAACTTGCGTTAAACACATGAAACATGGCTACAACATCAGCAAAATAGGTCTGGTGATTTGATATAAACAAAACATTTGTATCTGGCAATGTCTTAATGATCTCAGATCCTTCAATCTGCAATTCATTAAAACCTCTATATCTTCGGTGAGTCATGGCTCCCAAAATACGGATCAACCATTTCTTGATGAATAATATATGTCCAAAAGGATTTCGTTTAAACAATCCCATAGCTGTCAAGTGTATTTTTTTGTTAGGACGCAAACATACAAAAATTATTCTTTTAGCGATACCATAAAACAATTTCAACAAAAACTGTTATAATTATGAATATCAAATTGTTATTTTTTTCTTTTATGCTTTGTTGTCAAAAGTTATTTTTAAAACATCTCTCAATTCACTCAATATCATAGCTGTCGCCCCCCAAACAATATGATTTTGAATATTAAATGCCGGAACTAAAGCATTATTAGCATAAGAAGTTGATAATGTGACTTCGATAACAATTTCGTCGTTCAGAAAAACCGAAAGCGGTAATTCTATGACATCAGCTACTTCTCTGATATCCGGATAAAACAAAAGCTCTTCTTTTGAAATTCCCAAAAAAGGATGCACTAAAAAGTTACTTGGCGGAATGTACATAGGAGTAAACTGCTTGATTACCCTTATTTTTTCAGGTGCAACACCTACTTCTTCGTGGGTTTCCCGTAAGGCCGTCTCTTCATAATCAGCATCAGTTGTTTCATATTTCCCACCAGGGAATGCAATTTGCGACGAATGAACTCCATTATAAGCATTTCGGACGATTAGTACCAGATGAGTTTTCCCGTTTTTAGGATAAAACAACATCATGACCGCTGCAATACGCGGATTTTTATCTTTTAAATCAAGATTCTTTAAGGCTTCGACGCGTTCTTTTGGAGCCATTTTGATATGTGCTGACTCCGCCGGTAGTACTACTGGAATTAAATCAGGAACATATTGCAAAAAATCTTGAAAATCCATAAGCAAAGTTTATTTTTGTACTTTTAAATAAAATATAAATATAGTCCAGAAAACGCGGTTCTACAAGTTTTCTAAAATCAAGACCTAAAAATGTACAGTAAAGAAGAATCACAAAAGATAAAAAGAGAATTCTGGGTAGCATTCGCTGAAAAATACCCTCGCAAATGGGTACTTTATGATACCAAAATTAAAGATTTCTCTTTTAAATTTTATGTTGATAATAAAAAAGCACAAGTTTTAATTGATGTTGAACACCGAAGTGATGAAAAACGAAATGCCTATTTTGAAAAAATTGAAGCGTTAAAAAGTATTTTAGAAGAAGAATTCATTAAAGATTTGGTTTTCGAAAAAAACTACACGCTTGAAAGTGGCAAAACTATAAGCCGAATCTGGATCGAAAAAACCGGAGTTGGTTTTAGCAACCGAAACAACTGGGACGCCATTTTTGATTTCTTCAATGAAAACATGCATGCTCTTGAGATGTTTTACTTAGAGTACGACGAGTTTATTAAAGATATTGAGTGATTCTCACTATTTGAGAATTTAAATTTATTATAAAAACAAATGCGACGAAGTTAAAAAAAACGTCGCATTTACTTTTAACTTTCTCTAGTTTAAAGATTTAACTTCTGAAACAAAAGTACCAAAATAAATATCGTAGCAATTATATAATAATTATTCCAACCTTCTTTCTTTTTTTGATCCTCAGATGCACTTTTATTGTATTTATACCATAAATATCCGTTGAATATTAATATCAACACATAAATACCTACTAAAATATTACTCCACATTTATGTTTGTTTTAAAATTATTTTGTTTTATCACAACAGGATTTTACTTTATTTTAAGACTAACTAAATTTAATTAAATCTAGTAGCTTCTTTAATAGTTGAAGCATCTAACTTCCTACCATTTATAGTTTGCTTACTTGAAAAAGTATAAATAAAGTCTTTTCCACTATCAGGCTCACCAGTGAAAAAACCGTCTGTCTCAGGTATATATATTGGATAATTAAAATTTCTGTCGATCTGAAAATTTGTTATTGATTTAAAATTCAGACTTTTTTTCGATATGTAAACATAATTTTTAATAAAATAACCTGCGATCGGTTTTATCAATACCAAATCATCAAAACTTGAGACATCACTAGCCCCACCGCCTATCATAGCACTTGTAAGCCATCCCATACAGTCAGCAAATTGGTAGACCATAACAGCTCCACCTATAACTCCTGCATATTTAGTTGCGACATTACCAACTATTTTCAATACCCCTGCAGTTCCCAAAGCTGCAAGATCACCTACTAAAGCCTGAACAACTACCCTAACACCTATCGCTTCTAATACACAACCTCCTACAGTATTACCATTACTTTGTATCGTAGTATTTTCACCTGGAAAAGATGAAGTTGCCAACTGATAATCTTCTTGTGTAAAAATTGATAATGTTTGTCCTTGACTAAGTAATTGCTCTTCAACGACAATTAACTGTGCAGTAATAGCCATTTTTTCAGGATCAAGATTACCAAACTGATTTATAAGATCTTGTTCTGTGACGCCATAAGATTTAATAAGTACTAAAGCATCACTAGAAATCTGTTGTACATATTGTTCTGCTGATTGCTCTTTACTTGACTGAAAATTAATATTTTTATTTGTAGAAGCATTAGCTATAGCATCTTTTCCTGCAATTTCCATTGCTTTTTGAAAATTTCTTAGCTGTTCTGTACTATCTACAGAATTCTCTTTTTCATAATAATTTTCGTTTGAACAGGAGTTAAAAAGAAAAACAATTCCCGAACCCGACAACATTAGTAGAACTAATACAAAATAACTTTTAATTAATTTTCTCAAAATGTAACAAATTAAATATTAATATTTTTTTATTATGGAACTATTCCATCTCTCAAATTTATATCATTCCATAAATTTGTCTTATCTGAAAAACGGGTAATTCTTACATCTCTTTTATCCATACATCAAAGCAATACAAAAACTGATAAATATTAAAGAAGTGAATCAACTAATAATTTACGATATCTTCGTAAGAAAAAGTAATACTAAGGCCAATTCATCTAAAAAAATAAACCCGACAGGTTTTTAAAAACCTATCGGGTCCGAATATTATTTTTAATAAAAACAGTAAGTACTATTTACATCCTTTATAACTACACACTAAAAATATTATAAACAATAATACGGTCGTCGTAGTTGATATAAAGCTGTTTACGGAAATCCTGTTTTTTTCGAGTGATGATTGATAGCTTGCAGGCTACACCATCATTGTCTTTACACATAAAAGAATACACAATATCGGTATCATTTTCTTCGCGTTCGATATAATCTAAAATGCTAAAAAGCTGAATTTCCTGTGAATAAACAACAATTCTGTGTTTATTGGTATCCAGAATCACAGACAAATTGACCAAATCAAGATTAGACCATTCTCCCCATTTTCCTTCTTCATTTTTTTCCAAAACACTAAAACCTGAAGTTTTAAATTGATAAGACTGACTATAAGCTTGCTGTAAACCAAGTCCGAAAAAAAGTAAAAGTATAAAAGTGCGTATAGGATTCATATTGTATTTCTTGCAGGTAATTTAAAATTCAAATTTAGCCTTTTCCTGGCAGGCAGCTTCAAAATCGGACATCATTTGTTGAATAATTTGCTCTACCGGTAAAATTTCATGAATTAGTCCCGCGATTTGACCTATTTCAAGTTCACCTTCTTCAAGATCTCCTTCAAACATTCCTTTTTTAGCTCTTGCTCTTCCTAAAAGCTGTACTAAATCTTCTTTTGAAGGACATTTTTCATATAATTCCTGAACATCCTGATAGAATTTGTTCTTAACCAATCGAACCGGAGCCAGTTCTTTCAGTGTCAATTGTGTATCCCCTTCTTTAACTTTAACAATAGTTTCTTTGAAATTATCATGTGCCGAAGATTCTACTGAAGCAGCAAAACGGCTTCCCACCTGAACACCATCGGCGCCCAAAATCATGGTAGCCAACATCCCCCTACCCGTCGCAATTCCTCCCGCAGCAATAACCGGGATCTGAATTTTCTCTTTAACCATTGGGATTAAAGTTAGGGTAGTCGTTTCATCACGTCCATTGTGTCCTCCTGCCTCAAATCCTTCCGCTACAATAGCATCAACTCCGGCCTCTTGCGCTTTTAAGGCAAAAACACTACTACTTACTACGTGCACTACTGTGATTCCTTTTTCTTTTAAAAAAGATGTCCAGGTTTTTGGGTTTCCGGCGGAAGTAAAAACAATTTTCACCCCTTCTTCAACCACAATATTCATAATTTCTTCAATATTGGGATATAACATCGGAATATTAACGCCAAAAGGTTTGCTGGTGGCTTGCTGGCACTTCTGAATATGTTGGCGTAATACTTCGGGATACATAGAACCCGCTCCAATTAATCCTAAACCTCCTGCATTACTTACTGCAGCTGCTAATTTATAACCACTATTCCAAATCATTCCTCCCTGAATAATTGGATATTTAATATTAAAAAGTTGTGTAATTCTGTTCATTCAAAAATGTAATTATTGTTTGATTATCTTTCCTGTTTTATGGAGACCATCTGCCTCAAAAGTATAAAAATAGAGTCCGCTTTTTAATGCTTCAACAGAAAGAATCGGATTTTGATTGGTAATTTGTTTTTCGATCAGCTTTTGTCCTAAAACAGAGTAAATGGAAACAAAAGCAGTATTGTTTTCAAACAAAAAGGAAACTGTTGTCTGGGTAGGATTTGGAAATACAGAAAAAACAGCATCTAATGACTGGAAATTTTCTACTCCTAAGCTGGCTCCAAAATTAGGAATTCCATAGCCGTAGTTATTATTGGGCGCCGTATATCGATCTGAAGACTGCAAAATCATTTGCCGAATCTCTTTATTTGTTTTTGATGGAAAAGCCTGCCACAAACAAGCGATCATCCCTGCCATAATCGGACAGGAAAATGAAGTACCATTTATAGTTGTAATATTTCCTGCAGTATCCGACACAACAGCAGCGGTTCCCTGTGCCATAACTTCCGGTTTAATCCTTCCGTCAGAACTTGGACCGATCGAGCTAAAACCGGATTTAACTTTTGAAGCTGTTACAGCACCCACCGTAATTACCGAAACGGCATCTGCCGGTCCACCAATATGAGGCTCTGAAGTAGCCCCTTCATTTCCTGCTGAGGCCACAACGATTATTCCTTTACTAAAAGCCAGTTCAGCACCACGGGAAATAAAATTGGTCGTGCCATTCATATCGCTATAAGTATGAGTATAATTGGCATTATCAAACTCAAAATACCCCAGAGAAGTTGTTATAATATCAGCCCCTACACGATCAGCTTCCTCTGCTGCTTCTACCCAATACGATTCTTCGACGGGATTTTCAGTAGGGTCATATTCTGTAATAAACAAATAATACGAAGCATCGGGAGCCGTACCCACTAAGGCGTTTTCTTTATAACCACCCATCGTCGAAAGCACCATTGTTCCATGACTGTCTCCTGAATAGAAATTGACATTTCTATTAACGAAATCATATCCTCCTAAAATCTGATTGTTGTCGATTAGCTTCTTAAAAGGTAAAGCTGTATTAACACCCGGAAAACCGGCATCTAAAACCGCAATTACTTTTCCTGAACCTGTTTTATTCTGTTGATGTAAAACTTGTCCGTTTAACATTTCTATCTGACCTGCCGAAGAACCGTAGGCATAATCAGTAGCTGATTTAAGCTTGTCTTTTGCTTGAGATGTCTGACTTTCTGCAACTTTTTTAGAAGTAGTATTTAAATTTTTATTCGCAAAAATTACTTTATCTACAAATGACAATAATTTAAGTGCCGAAATATCAGTCTGAGTTCCCCGAATATGGAGTGCATTCAACCATTTTGATTTTGCCATTACAGTTATTCCTGTACTAGATCTGATCTGATTGATATAAGAATCCTCTACAGGTGCATCGGTAAGATCTAACACAATATTTTGATTGGCCCTTCGATCTAAAGCACGTTGTGTCAAAATTGAAAGAGGAGCATCTAAAGACGCTTGCGCATTTGGTTTATTTTTAAAATACACCCATGCATCTTCCTGCGAAAACATCGCAGAAGATAAAATCAATAATAAAAACACAAAACGATGCTTCATGATTACTTTTTTAAAGGTGAAACCTCCGTAAAAAAGTATAAAGCTAAGAAATTACTCCCGAACCAACTAATTCATTTTCTAAATACCAGGCAACAAACTGACCTTCTGTGATAGCAGACTGAGACTCTTCAAAACTAACGTACATTCCGTTTTCAAACTGATGTAAAGTTGCTTTCTGCAATGGCTGGCGGTAACGAATTCTTGCCATTACTTCCATTTTTTCACCATTATTCAGTTTCAAATCTTCACGAACCCAGTGTACTTCAGAGTTTCTAACAAACAATGCTTTTTTAAACAAACCAGGATGGTTGCTTGTTAAACCGGTATAAATTGTATTTGTATCAACATCTGTTGCAATTACAAATAAGGGATCTGTAGTACCACCAACGTTTAATCCTTTTCTTTGTCCGTTTGTAAAATAATGTGCTCCCTGATGTTTGCCCATTACTTTACCCATTGTTGGAAGATAATCCAGTTTTTGAGAATCAATTTTCAATTCGTCTTCTAAAGAAATTCCTGTCGGTTTTTCAATTGTATAAATTGGGTCATTTTTATCAATCTGAACAATAAGCCCTTCTTTAGGCTGTAATTTTTGCTGCAAAAATTCAGGCAAACGTACTTTCCCAATGAAACAAAGTCCTTGCGAATCTTTCTTCTCAGCAGTAACCAATTCCATTTCAGCAGCGATTTCGCGCACTTCTGGTTTTGTCAATGCTCCAATTGGAAACAAAGCTTTAGATAATTGTTCTTGAGACAACTGACATAAAAAATACGACTGATCTTTGTTAACATCATTTCCGGCAATCAATTGATAAACCGTTTTCCCATTCACTTCAATTTCGCTTTTCTGGCAATAATGCCCGGTCGCAACATAATCGGCTCCAAGACTTAGAGCGATTTTCATAAAAACATCGAATTTAATTTCGCGATTACAAAGTACGTCAGGATTTGGAGTTCTTCCTTTTTCGTATTCGTTGAACATATAGTCAACGATTTTTTCTTTGTATTCTTCGCTTAAATCGACCGTTTGAAACGGTATACCCAATTTTTCGGCTACTAATAATGCATCGTTGCTATCTTCTAACCACGGGCATTCATTAGAAATCGTAACTGAATCATCGTGCCAGTTTTTCATAAAAAGGCCAATAACTTCATATCCTTGCTGCTGCAATAAATAAGCTGCAACACTTGAATCTACTCCTCCGGAAAGTCCAACAACTACACGTTTCATTCTAAATCGTTTATATTTTTACAAGGGTGCAAAGATAAGCCCAATTTTTGATAATTACTTAAGTTTTGATTAGTTTATGCAATGCCATTGTAGACAAAACTTATTGCCTCTTTTACAAGCTTTCTGATCTAATAAATTGACTACCCAGAAACCTAACTTCACACATTAAAAAAATCTATTTTTCTTAAGAATGCATCTATTCTCAGACCTACTCCGTCTTTGGTTTTGAATCTGCCTGATAACTACTTTTAGGATCACTCATATTCACTTCTTTGGTCAGTTTTCCTTTTAAGTAGAATTGCCACATTCCTGCCTTTTTTCCCCTTAGAAACTTTCCTTTAGACGCTACGACACCATCAGAATCATAAAAAATAGCATCTCCATTGTATTCATTATTCTTAAATGTACTTTGTTCCAACAAAATTCCATTTTGTCCGTACTTCTTATAAATACCCTCTTTCAAACCTTCTTTGTAAGTCATTTCTTCAGCTATTTTAGAATCCGGATAATAAACTGTTCTTGCTCCTTCCAGTTTTCCTCCCTTATATTTTTCAAGCGTCATAAGGGCTTTTGAAGCTTTATGGTAATACTTCCAGTCGCCTTCTCGCGATTTGCCGATTTCTTTTCCTTCACTTACTTTATTCTTGTTCTGATCGTAAAAAATGGTATAGGAACTTCCGTCATTTGCTGTGAAATCACGAGTTGCGATAACATCTCCTTTTTTGGTATCATCAAAAAATTTAAAGACACCGGTTTCTTTTCCGTGATTAAAAGTACCTTCATAACGAGGTCGCTTAGAAACTTCATAAGTTCCTTTCCAAATCCCGTCTTTTTTGCCGCTGGCATCTGATTTATTAAAATCTTGCGCTAACGCAAAAACGGTATTTAAAAAAAGTAATCCGACTATTATTTTTTTAGAAATCATATTTATATTTCATTTTAAACTTTAACGATAATGACTTTGATAAAGTATATTTTAGGTATAAAAAAATCCCGATGAATCGAGATTTTTTTACTATTATTATTTCTTTTTATTCTGAGCTTTCGCAGCTTCCTGCTGTTCCATTACTTCCTGAAGACGTTGTTGAAACTTGCTTTGCTTTTTAGGCTCTTTTAATTTGTTTTCCTGAATCTGAGCGTGAATTTTATCACTATCAACAATGTAATTTTTAATTACGTACATAATTCCAATGGTAATTAAGTTCGAAATAAAGTTATACAAACTCAATCCTGCACCATAACTATTGAAGAAAATCAACATCATTAATGGCGACACATAAATCATGATTTTCATCATTTTTGCCATATCCGGCATACCTTCTTGTTGAGGCGCTGCCATTTGCTGGTCTCCAGATGTCATTTTCATATAGAAGAAAATCGCAATTGCTGCCAAAATTGGAAACAAACTGATATGATCTCCATACAAAGGAATATGGAATGGTAATTTTACAACAGCATCAAAAGAAGATAAATCGTCTGCCCAAAGGAAACTTTTCTGTCTTAATTCAAAAGCTGCAGGGAAAAACTGGAATGAAGCATACATAAAAGGAAGCTGAATCAATGCCGGAATACATCCTGCCATTGGGTTTACTCCTGCTTTATTGTACAGTTTCATGGTTTCCTGTTGTTTCTTCATTGGGTCTTTTTTGAATTTTTCACCCAATTCTGTAATCTCAGGACGTAAAACTTTCATTTTAGCCTGTGACAGGAATGACTTATAAGTGATTGGCGACATCGCCAATTTTATAATAATTGTAAAGATGATAATCGCAATTCCTAATGACAATCCAATCGTTGAACTTAAAAATCCGAATAATGGAATAAAGATAAGCTTGTTAATCCATCCAAAAATCCCCCATCCTAATGGAATAATTTTTTCAAAGTTTTTATCGTATGATTTTAATACTTTATAATCAGCCGGCCCAAAATATAAGCTCATTTTATAATCTAATTCTCCATTAGAAAAAGCCAAAGGAACTGTTGCTTTAAATTGCTTAACAAAAGTAGTATCTATTTTTTCATCTTTTACCAAAGCATCAGATTGCAATTTAGATTTTTCAAATGGTTTATCAGTTGATAAAATAGCCGCAAAAAAGTGTTGTTTAAAAGCTACGTAGCTCACTTTTTCAGGAGTATCCTCTTTTCCTACACCGTCACTTACTGAACTGTATTTTTCCTCTCCATATTCATATTCGAGCTGTGCATAGCGTTTTTCGATAGCAATACTTTTCTCATTTCTATACGATTTTAAATCCCAAACTAAATCTAATGGTTTAGAAGAATTTAAGACCTTATTCAAACCTTGTGAACGAACATCAAAACCAATTAAATAATCATTTGGTTTCAATACATATTTATATTCCAAAAATTCATTAGCACCCGCTTTCAAACGCATAGTCAAAATTTGATCTACACCGTTTTTAGTCAACGTTGGTTCAAAATAAAGATCTTTAGAATTTAAAGTTCTGTTATCAGCTGTTTGTAATTGAATGTTTAGATTAGAATTATTGTCTTTAATTAATTCAACTAATTTTTTGGAATCTTTCTCAAATCTTTCAAATCCTTTTAACGTAGCTTCTACTATAAACCCTCCTTTATTGGCAATTTTTAGCTTAATCTTTTCGTTTTCAATAGTTGTAAAACCTTCTTTAGCAGAAGGAAGTGTAGCCGAATAAGCAAAACCACCTAATGTTTTTTGTAATTGCGCCAACTGAACTGTATCTCCCGGAGTTGCAGCAGCAACCGGTAAAACAGCTGTTTTAGTTTTATCCGCTTTCGCTTGTGCTTCTTGTTTGGCAACTAGTTCTTTCTTTGCTTTTTCAGCAGCAATCTCTTTATCAGAAGGCTGATTTTGGTACATAATCCAAATCAAAATTCCAAATATCAATACAAAACCAATGATTGAATTAAGATCAAATTTTTTTTCTTCCATTATAGTTTAAAAAAGTTATTCGTTAAAAAGGTATTAGTGATGAGATCAACACAAAAGTTACACTTTTCAGAATATTAATTATTATTTTTTATGCGCATTCACTGCAGCAGCCACAAAGTTTACAAAAATCGGATGTGGATTTGCTACTGTACTTTTGTATTCAGGATGGTATTGTACACCAATGAAAAATGGATGATTTTCAAGTTCTACAATTTCTACTAAACCTGTATCCGGGTTCACCCCTGAAGCTTTTAAACCTGCATTTTGCAGTTCATCAGCATACTTATTATTGTATTCGTAACGGTGACGGTGACGCTCTGAAATTGTTTTTTGTCCGTAAATTTTATATGCCAGCGTGTTCGGCTTTATATCACATTTCCATGCTCCTAAACGCATTGTTCCACCTTTGTCAGTCACTGTTTTTTGCTCTTCCATCAAGTTCACTACCGGATGAGGCGTTTTGTCGTTCATTTCTGTAGAGTTCGCCTCTTTGTAACCTAAAATATTTCTTGAATATTCGATTACAGACATTTGCATTCCTAAACATATTCCGAAAAACGGAATATTATTTTCACGTACATAACGAACGGCTTCGATTTTTCCTTCGATACCTCTTTCTCCAAATCCCGGAGCCACTAAAACTCCGTCCAGACCTGCTAATTTTTCTTTGATATTTTCAGCATTAATGTGTTCTGAATGTATCGAAATCACATTTACTTTGGTTTCATTTGCAGCACCTGCATGAATGAACGCCTCTAAAATAGATTTGTAACAATCCTGCATTTCTACATATTTTCCGACCAAACCAATATTTACGGTATGTTTTGGATTTTTTAATCGGCGCAAAAAAGTATTCCAGTTTTTAAGATCCGGTAATGCTTTCTTAGGCAAATCTAATTTTTTCAAAGCTACTACATCTAATCCTTCTTCAAGCATTAAATTTGGAACTTCGTATATTGTTGAAGCATCAATTGACTGAATAACCGCTTCTTTTTTAACATTACAAAACAAAGCCAGTTTTTGACGCAATTCCTGAGACAATTCATGCTCGGTTCTACAAACCAAAATATCTGCTTTGATACCACTTTCCATCAACGTTTTCACGGAGTGTTGCGTTGGTTTTGTTTTCAACTCACCCGCAGCAGCCAGATATGGGACCAATGTTAAATGAATAACGATTCCGTTATTTTCTCCCAACTCCCAAACTAACTGACGAACAGATTCTATATAAGGTAACGATTCAATATCACCAACAGTTCCTCCAATTTCAGTAATTACAATGTCATAATCGCCGGATTTACCCAACAATTGCATTCTGTCTTTGATTTCGTTAGTAATATGAGGAACTACCTGAACTGTTTTTCCTAAAAACTCCCCTCTTCTTTCTTTTTCGATTACCGAAAGATAAACTCTTCCTGTTGTAACATTATTCGCCTGAGAAGTTGGAACATTAAGAAAACGCTCGTAATGTCCTAAATCTAAATCTGTTTCAGCACCATCATCCGTTACATAACATTCTCCGTGCTCGTATGGATTCAACGTACCAGGATCCACATTGATATACGGATCAAATTTCTGAATAGTTGTACGGTATCCTCTTCCTTGTAACAATTTTGCTAAAGATGCCGCGATAATACCTTTTCCTAATGAAGAAGTCACACCGCCTGTAACAAAAATATATTTTGTTTGATTCATTCTGTTGTTGTTTGTATTGTAGTTGTGTAAAAAACTTGGCAAAAGTACAAATTTAATTAGATAATTTATCAAATAGAGATTGAGATAATTTGCAAATTTTTAATTAGAACGATTACATGTTTCCGTAATCAATAATTTTAACTTTTAATTAGGTGTTTTTTCGAAGAATGCTTCTAATTACACTTTTTTAGGTTGCCTTTTTCTAACACTAGTAAATTGGACTATAAGGTTAATTATTTGAGTTTATACCTCAGGTTATCAAAGAAGCGTTCAATCAATCGTCTGTCTTCGGTAATAATCTCAGCGGTTCCTTTTGCTTCGGCGTGAAAATTCAATTCAACTCCGTAATTCGTCTTTAATCCGTTAGGCAAGTCTATATCTACAAGATAAGAGCTGATTTTATTTTGATTGTCTGAAAGCGTCTGTTGATTGGTTACCAATGAAATTCTCATAACTTTTCCTTTGATGGAGCCATACTCGTTAAAAGGATAATTGTTCAGTTTTATGATTACCCCTTGTCCGACTTTGACCTTTCCCGAACCATTTTCCGGTAAATTTACCTGACCAATCATTTGGTTGTTATTGGGTACAATCTTAAACAGTTCCTGTCCGGACTGAATATAATCGTTGTTTTTAAGAAAATTTAAAAAATCAACTTTGCCATTTATCGGTGCTACAAAAACATAAGTACGCTCCCATTTTTTAATAGCCTCAAGTAAATCATAATAGCTGTTAAACAGATTAATGATAATCTCACGTTCTTTGGTGACTTTTTCGATGGCAATCACTTGAGCTTTATTCTGAGCTTCATTGATTTGGTAATCTGTAGTATTGATTTCTTTGTCTATTGCATTATAATCCAACTCGCTGTTCGCTTTTGCAATAATAGAATGTTCAATATCTGCCTTGGAAGTCACATCTTTCGTAAACAAAAGTGAATCTTTCCTAAAAAGACTTTTAGAAGTCGTGTATTTTACCTTTTGATTCTGATAATCATTTTTTAACTGATCTAACTTTTTAATCTGAAGTCTGAGTAACTTTTGATTTATTGCCTTTTGAACTTCATAAGGCTGTTGGACATTATAATCCAGATATTGATACAGTGAGTTTAAGTAATTGAAGTATTTGTTACTCATTTCCCCCAGAGCTAAGTTTTCAGGAAAAAAATGTCTATGCTCTTTGTACGTAATATTTTGGATGTTTATTTTACGAAGTATCTGATTCAGTAATTGAACATCTTTTAGGTTTGCTTCATTTTGTATGTAAGCAATATAGGTTCCTTTTTTTACTTCGGCTCCTGATTTATTCTCTATCAATATAATATTCCCCGCTATTGAGGACACTAGTTTTACCGGAGCCTGTCGTGTGTTGATTACAATTTGACCTGACAATACTGAAGGATATTTTATAAGCCATCCAAACAAAAATAAAAGCAGAACCAATCCTATGGCAATACAACTAATTGTTGTGCCAAATTTCGTTGGCATTTTTTCGATTATAGAAATAACCTCTTCTGTTCTATTTTCGTTGAGTGTTTTATGAAATCCTTTACTAGCCATTTACAGTATCTCCTATTTGCGTTTTTACCAATTGATAATAGTGTCCATTCTCTCGTGTCATCAGCATTTCATGATTTCCAACTTCAGTAATAAAGCCATTTTTAAGCACTATAATCTGGTCTGCTTTACGGATTGTACTCAATCGGTGCGCCACGACAATTACCGTCTTATTTTTAAATATTTCTTCTAAGGCTGTTACAATTTTCTGTTCGTTAATAACATCTAAAGAATTGGTCGCCTCATCAAAAAACAAATAATCTGGATTTTTATAGAGTGCTCTTGCGATCAACACTCGTTGCTTTTGTCCGCCACTCAAACCTCTTCCGTTTTCTCCCATCATGGTTTGATACCCCTTGGGCATGGCTTCAATCTCCGCAACAATATTAGCCGCCGTTACTGCTTTCTTTAAACGTTCATAATCTACATTTTCATCATCCAGGACGATGTTATTTTGAATGGTGTCACTAAAAATCTTACCGTCTTGCATAACTGGAAAAACCGGTCAATTTGACCACCTGATTCCGGAGCAAATTGACCACCAGGTTTTGTGGTTAATTAACGATTAAAAACTATTCATTTTTTCATGTTGTTAGAACCATACATTCGTTAAAAATATACGGATTATGGCAAACAAAATAACAGACATGAGTAAAATTAGAAAAGTAATTAAATTCTATTGTAATGGAAAGAGTAAGTTATTTATAAGTAGCTACTTATCCCTTTCAAGAAATACGGTAAAGAAATATATTTCCTTATTTGAAGTTCTCGGATTAAGCTTAGAATTAATCGACCAAAAAACCGATGCAGAGCTGGAACTTTTATTCTCCCAGACTAGTGTAGAGGCCATTAGCCCGAGATTACAGACACTTTATGATTTTTTTCATAAAATGGAACGTGAACTAAAAAAAGTTGGCGTTACCGTACAGCATATGTGGGAACAATATATTGCTGTAAATCCTGATGGTTATCGAACTTCACAATTTCATTATCATTACAATATATGGGGCAAGCGAGTCAATCCGGTCATGCATATGAACCATAAGGCTGGTGATAAAATGTATGTTGATTATGCCGGAAAGACACTCTCAATTATTGATATAGATACCGGAGAAGTCAAAGAAGTACAATTTTTTGTAGCAATATTAGGCGCTAGCCAATACACGTATGCTGAAGCTTCCATGAGCCAGCAAAAGGAAAACTTTGTTGACTCAGTAGAGAATGCCATGCGCTTTTTTGAAGGTACTCCTGCTGCCATTGTTCCGGATAATTTAAAATCTGCAGTAATAAAAAGCAGTCGTTTTGAACCGACAATCAATGAAACCCTGGCTGATTTAGCAGAACATTACGAAACTACAATTTTACCTGCCAGAGCTTACAGGCCCAGAGACAAATCATTAGTTGAAGGAGCTGTTAAGATATTATATCGAAGGATTTATGTAACCATAAAAGAAACCAAATTCTTTTCTCTGGAAGAATTAAATCAGCAGATCTGGGATTTACTTGACTCTCATAATAACAGAAAACTAACAGGACGCCCTTATTCCCGCTTTGAATTATTTTTAGAAGACGAGAAAGAAAAACTGCGTCCACTGCCACAAGATCGTTTTGAAATTAAATACCAATCTTTTGCAACAGTAATGCAAAACGGTCATGTTCAATTAAGCCAGGACAAAAACTATTACAGCGTTCCGTATCAATATGTAAAAAAGAAAGCAAAGCTGTTATATACCAAATCAACGGTAGAGATTTATTTTAAATACAATCGAATAGCTGTACATCCAAGAAACTACAAACCTTATGTCTATACAACAACCCCTGAGCATTTAGCCAGTACACATCAATTTGTAGCCCAATGGAGTGCTGCCCGCTTCATTGAATGGGCTAATAATATTGATGAGTCAGTGGGAGAATATATAATACAGATAATCGAAAGCAGAAATCATCCAGAACAGGCTTATAAAAGTTGTTTAGGAATACTGAATTTTGAAAAAAAGGTAGGCAGACAGCGATTAATAAATGCCTGCAGGCGGGCACTTGATTTTAAAATTTACAATTTTAAGACCATACAAAATATTTTAGAAAACAACTTGGATCATATTGATTTTGATCAAGAACCTGAGCAAGAACTTCCCGATCACAGTAATATAAGAGGAAAACACTATTATAACTAAATTAAATCTTGAAAAAATGAATGAATCCACAGTAACCAAAATGAAACAAATGAAGCTTTATGGCATGTTTAATGCTTTTAAAACAGCCATTGAAAGCGGAAAAACAGATCATTATACCCTTGACCAGTTTGTATCGATGATTATTGATGCAGAATGGGATGAAAGGTACAATCGTCGTATTGAACGAAGTATCACTAATGCCAAATTCCATTACAAATCAAATATTGAAAGTATCAATTTTGATGTATCACGTAATCTGGACAGAAACATGGTACTGCGTCTGGCAGAATGCGAATTTATAGAGAAAAATGAAAACATTTTAATCACTGGAAGCACCGGTGTCGGTAAAAGTTATTTAGGTACCGCATTAGGTTATCAAGCTTGTATACAGGGTTTTAAGGTAAGTTGTTTTAATACCTCAAAATTGTTTGCTAGACTAAAAATGGCTAAAGCAGATGGCACTTATCTGCGGGAACTTACCAAAATACAAAGACAGGATGTTATCATACTTGATGATTTTGGACTCCAGGCACTTGACAGCCATAACCGAATTACTCTTTTGGAGATCATAGAAGACAGGCATAATAACGGCTCTATAATCGTGACATCACAAATCCCGGTTCAAGGCTGGTATGATATAATTGGAGAAAAAACGATAGCCGATGCAATATTAGACAGACTTATACACCAATCTCATAGGCTTGAATTACATGGAGAATCCATGAGAAAGAAAAGAGGAATAAACAAAGAGTGATATTTTATTATATTTGAATACTAATTAACAGATGAAAAAATATAGTTTTTAATCAAAACGGAGGTGGTCATTTTGCTCCGGAATTAGGTGGTCATTTTGAACTGGAATAAGGTGCTCACTTTAAAACGGAATGGGGTGATCAATATAACCGGAATTTGCAAGCAACTGAATACATCTCCACCATTGCTTTATCAAAACCGATTACACCAGCCCTTTTACTAAAAAAATTGGTATAAACTTCTGGAGTTGCCTCTAATCCTGCTTTCAATCCCCATTTCACAAAATCAAATGGTTCCTCACTTTTTAAATCTAAATAAAATTCTGCTACGGTTCCAACTCTTGCAATTCCTCCTCCAATTGCTATCATAGGCCCGCCTACTACTGCACCTACACCGGTTGCAGATAAAACGACCCCTCCAGCTGTGAGTGAATCCCCAAAATTCTGAAAAATCCTAGATAAACTTTCTATTGTCTTAAATTCTCCATAAGGATCGTGTGTAATACTCATACCTTGAGCGAGAGTTCTACCATCGCTCAAAGTTCCCTTTCCTCCAGTTAAATAATCCATATTAACAAAATTATTAACTTGTACCATTGTGGGTTCGTTTTTTAAAATAACACGTTCCCAATCTAGATAATCAACTATTCGTTTAATAACATTTGGATCACTTGTCACAATACCTCTACCAGTATCAGTCCAACCGGGAGTATAATATGAAGAGCTTCCTCCTCTACCTCCTGAATTAGAAGGCGAACTACCAGAACTTTGATTGCTGAATCCAGAACCCCATCCCTGAGTATTCCCGTAATAACCTCCAGAACCACTATATGCTAATGGATTACTTCCCCCATACATTAATGCCCCATTAGTATAACTACCTCCCGTTCCACCCCAGCCAGAACCTCCCATTATACACTTCATTTCTTCTTTGCACATTGTGTTTTCAATGTCTGCAAAACTCATTTTTTTAATTCTCATGACATAAAATTTTAAATATTACACTATAAATACAATTACACATCTTAGAAAAACCTCAAAAAACTGATATAATTACTTTTTCACAATCTCAGTTTTAGTAAAACCATATTTTAAAGGTATCGGTTTCAGTACAGTTTGTTTTGAACAGAAAGTTTTAAACTGAATTAAATGATAGAACATCACTTCATACAATTGTTTATAAATTAATATTCCATTATTCCATTCAATATTGCCAGGTAAGCCTTCTACAACTACAAAATCAAAAAAGACCTTTAAATGAGATTCTTTCTCCTCCTTCTTAACAACATAAGTCATGCTTTCGATTTTATTTTTCATTTCTAATATTGAAGTTCCTTTCTTTAATTCTTCAAAAAGAAAATTACATTCGTCAAAGCAAAAATGAATTGGATTACTAAAAACCATTTTATAATCTTTACTTTTCATAAATAACTGATTCACATATTCATTATTTCTAAACAAGCAAAATGAACCGGTTATATAATCATGGCGGCTACTGATGATATCGTATTTTTGCAGAATTCGTTGGGTCATGAATGTCCGAATTGATCCAAAGACAATATCAATATCGTTAATGCCCCAAAAATCATAACCTTCTATAATTTCAGGAAACAAAAAGCCATAAGCGGGCTTAAAATCGCATAATTTATAGGGGTAATCAATGTTTACGGTAAAACCAAGTTTTTCAGAGGCTGAAACTTTTATTTCATGAAGGGTTTTGAAAACGATGGTGACGTTTTCAGGCTTATTTTCGATTTTCTCCTGATTATCTGTGATGATATAAAAATCAACACTTGGATTAAATGAACAGGAATGCAAAAAATAAGGGAAATACCAAGGGTATTTTCCGTACCAACAAGTAAGACTTGCTATTGAAGTAAGTTTTGACATAAAAAAAATATTATAATTCTAAAACATTGACTTGTACACATTAAAAAATTCAGTCTTGAATTCTGTGGTATCAATTTGTTTTTGGAAATTATAATATTTTGTATTCCAAACTTAGATAAAAAAAATCAAACAGAAAAGGATTTTTCTTACTATTTTAAAGGTTTAGGGTATTGTTTTTTAATATTACGGATCAATTCCTCGAGTCCGTTCAATTTTAGCTCATAAATAAGCGCCAATTGCTGTCCTAGTTCTCCTTTTGGAAATCCCTTGTTGTGGTACCAAACGACATAATATTCGGGTAAATCGATTAAAAAACGGCCTTCGTATTTTCCGAAAGGCATTTTGGTATGGGCTAATTTGATGAGAAATTTTTTGTCTGGTTCCATTTTTTTATAAAGAAAAAAGAAGCAAGAGGAAAGATTTTCTTTTCTCTTGCTTCTGATTAGTTGCAAAGCTATTAATTTTTTCTTTTGCCACAGATTAAAAAATAGTTTTCAGTCTCAGTTTTTCAGTCTCAGTTTTTCAGTCTCAGTTTACAGTCTCAGTTTACAGTCGCAGTTTACAGTCGCAGGGCCTTAACCTTTTTTTTAAACGTACTGCCAAACTAACGATTAATAAAAGACAGCTATTAGGGTAAATGATTTCGCCACGAATTCACAAATTATACTTAGAATAATTCATGAATTCGTGGCGAATATTTAAACTTAAAACCTTAGTGCCTTAGCACCTCAGAACCTTAGTCCCTTTTTTAATAATGCCATCTCACGAAAGCTTCCATTGCGGCATAGGTCGCTAAACCTAACTGCTGGTATAAAGTAGCTGTTTCGGCATTTCTGTCTTCGGCTCTTTGCCAAAATTCTCTGGCATCGGTTCCCTGGAAAACAACACCATCTTTTTGAGATTGGTGCTTGAAGATTCCGTGGCGTTTTGCCAATACCTGATCCGGGCTCATTGGTACCGCCATCTCCACTTCGTCAATTCCCCATTCCTGCCATGCTCCACGGTACAACCACAACCAGCAATCGTCCATAAATGATTTTGGTTTCAGCGCTTTTACGGCTTCAAAGATAGCATCCAGACAAACTTTATGTGTTCCGTGTGGATCTGCCAAATCTCCTGCAGCGTAAATTTGATGTGGTTTAATTTTTTCAATTAAATCCATCGTTAATTGGATATCTTCTTTCCCGATTGGTTTTTTCTCGATTGTTCCGGTTTCATAGAATGGCAATTCCATAAAATGAATCTGATCATCCGTTAAACCTACGAAATGACTGGTCGCTCTCGCCTCTCCTTTTCTGATTAATCCTTTGATGTAACGAACCTCAGGGATATCAATTTCGCTGTTCTTTTTATTGGTTAAGAAAGTTTCCGCTTTTTGGTAAATATTGTCCGCTTCGGCACTTTTGATTCCGAATTTTTCATTGTAATCAATTACAAATCTTGCAAAACGCAAAGCTTCATCATCGGCTACTGCAATATTTCCCGAAGTTTGATACGCCACATGCACTTCATGTCCCTGCTCCTGCAAACGCATGAAAGTTCCTCCCATACTGATGATATCATCATCCGGATGCGGACTAAAAATCAATACTCTTTTTCTGGCTGGTTCTGCTCTTTCAGGACGATTGGTATCATCGGCATTTGGTTTACCTCCCGGCCATCCTGTGATTGTATTTTGTAATTTATTGAATATTTTAATGTTGATGTCGTATGCCGGACCTGAATCAGCTAATAAATCACTCATTCCGTTTTCGATATAATCGGCATCGGTAAGCATTAAAATTGGTTTTTTAAGCTGAAGTGCTAATCCTAAAACTGCTTTACGGGTCAATTTATCGGTCCAGATTACTTTTTCTACCAACCATGGTTTGTTTATTCTGGTTAGTTTTGAAGAAGCCTCTTTGTCTAAAACAAAAACGGCGTTATTGTGTTCCTGTAAAAATGAAGCCGGTACTCGGTTGGTCACTTCATCTTCTACTGATTTTTTTACAATATTTGCTTTTCCTTCTCCCCAAGCCAGTAAAATTACCTGTTTGGCTTCCATGATCTTTTTTACTCCAAGTGTAATTGCTGTTCTTGGTGTATTACTCAATCCGAAAAAGTCTTTACTTGCTGCTACTCTGGTAATATGATCTAAAGCCACTAAACGTGTTTTAGAGTTTTGTAACGATCCCGATTCATTAAAACCAATATGTCCGTTACCTCCAATTCCAAGAATCTGCAAATCGATTCCGCCAAGTGCTTCAATTTTTGCTTCGTAATCGTGGCAATAATCCGCAATTTGCTCTTTAGTTAAAAGTCCGTCCGGAACGTGGTAATTCTCAGGTAAAATATCGACATGATCAAACAACAATTCTTTCATGAAACGAACGTAACTGTTGATTGAATTAGGCTCCATTGGATAATATTCATCCAAGTTGAAACTAATTACATTTTTAAAACTCAAGCCTTCTTCTTTGTGTAAACGTACCAGTTCAGCATATAATCCTTTTGGAGAAGAACCTGTTGCCAGTCCTAAAATACAAGGTTTATTTTCTTTTTGCTTGGATTGAATTAAAGCCGCAATTTCCTGAGCTACTGCTTTTGACGCATCCCCAGAATTTTCAAAAACAACTGTATTGATGTTTTCGAATCGTTTCTCGAACCCCGTTGCTTTGTCGATTTTACTTTTTAACATGATATAGTCTTTTTAATTTTTCTCGTTACACTTTACCAGCTTCGATACTTATGTCCTTTTACTGCATAAAAAAGGATCATTAAATACGATGGTAAGAGCATTAAATAAGCAATTTGATTCCCGCTTTTTGAAATTCCTGCGGTACCGTTTGCGATATTTGATGCATTTATATTTTCTGTGATCATTCCGTAGAATAAAGGAAAAATCGCTCCTCCAATAATTCCCATAATCAATATTGCACTTCCAATTTTAGTATATCCCCCTAAATCCTCTAATGCCATTGGCCAAATTGCCGGCCAGCAAAGTGCATTTGCCAGTCCTAACAACGCTACCAAAAGAATAACAACCGGCAAGCTTGGGATTCCAGGAAGCTGAATCATAATTTTTGGCGATATCAAAACTATTGCCAATACTAAAATTACGCCCAAAACTCCTGACGCTTTCAGGGCTGTTACCTGCGAAAGATATTTTGGGATTAATGTAATCCCTAATATATATCCCACAACCATTGCCGACATGGTAAATGAAGTCAATTTTAAATAAAAATTCCCTTCGGTTCCATATACTCCTAATTCTTTTCCGAATCCTCCAATAGAGTCTCCTGCTAAAACTTCGGCTGCTAAATACAACATTAAAGTTATTACTCCCAGCACCAATTGCGGACGTCTGAAAGCGTTTCTTATTTGCTTAAAAATACTCAAATGCGCTACATTTCCTTCTTCATCCAGATCAATTTCAGGAAGCGGGGAAAGTTTTACCAAAAGTGCTAAAACCATTATAATCAATCCCATATAAAGGTAAGGTCTTTGCAATTGTAATGCAAGAGTATTTAAAGCATTTGTTTTGGAAACGCTGTCCAAAAGCGCAATTTTATCTGCCGTAAACTCCTGCATGTTTGACAGTACCAAAGCTGTTAATATCAATGGTGCTACAAAACCTGCCAGTTTATTTGCAATTCCCAGTACACTAATTCTGGCTGCTGCACTTTCTCTTGGGCCAATCACTACAACATAAGGATTGGAAGCCGTTTGCAAAATAGCCAAACCGGTTCCCATGATAAATAAAGCAATTAGAAACAATAAAAAAGTTCGGCTTTCGGCGGCCGGATAAAACATAAATGCTCCGGCAGCAATGATTAATAATCCTAAAGAAATACCATTTTTATAGCCTACTTTCTCAATTACCCAGGACGATGGAATTGCCATTACAAAATAGGCAATATAAAAAGCAAAAGTTACAAAATAAGCCTGAGAAGAAGACAACTCGCACGCTAATTCGAAAAAAGGAATTAAAGGTCCGTTTAACCAGGTGACAAATCCCAATATAAAAAATAATGCGGTCAGAATAATCATCGGAATGATTGAACTCCTTTTTTCTATAGGTATTGCAGTCTCAATTTTTGACATAATTTTATTGGTTGATAGTTAATAGATTAGTTGTTTTATCCATCTAAAATAACATCAACACTTTTTGCAAATATATTGCAATTTAAACACAACTCGGTGCGTATTTTTTGCAATTTTAAAACAAAAGTAGTCTAATAAGTTATACTTATCTGTAAATTAGATATCAATTTTTTGTTAATTTTTTTTAAGCGTTCCAGTCTAAAACCGGATAATGCTGCTTTAAATATTCTTTTACATCGGCAATATCTTCTTTAGCAGTCAGATCCGGAACGTGTTCTGAAAATGGGATACCCACCGTTGTATTTGGATTTTCTTTTACGGCATTTAATAATACTGTAGGCAGTTCTTTTTCGTCACGTTCGGGATGAACAGGACAATTTTTTAAATGTGTATATAAAGTACTTCCGTTGAATTTAAAAGCATTCATACTCACTCGTATTTTTCCTTCAACATCTTTATAATCAGCCAAAACATCGGATGAGGGTTTTTCTAAAATATCCAATAGCTGATTATTCTCATCCAATTTGGCAATAGCAAATCGGGAAATTCTTTCAGAAGGAAATTCCAAAGCCTCACGATCGTAAGCAATAAAAGCGTTTGGGCTTCTAGTTTCTCTAAGCGCCAATAAAGCAGCTGCTGAATATAAGTTATCACTGTTACAAACTGAATATTGCTGTGTGTTTAATTCCGGAAACTGCTCTACCGCCTGAAACAAAGCATCGGCAGTACCAAATGGTTTCACTCTTCCTTCGGGAATGTACTGAACAGCGAATGAAATATTGAGCCCGTGAAAATCATTATCGGTGTTACGGCTTCCGTAAAATTCTTTAAAAAGCTCACCCTGCTCACCAATGATAATGTAGATGTTTTTATATCCTGCTTTTTTAGCGTTTAGCAAAAGATAATCCAACAAAGGTCTTCCGCTGGCTCCAACCCCTATTAACCCTTTACTTCTTTCATTTGCCTGCGCAATTTCTTCTGCAGATAAATTATCTGAAATGGCTTCTTTTTTCATGCGTGAGGATGCACCTCCCGCAAGAATAACTAAATTGTTATGCATAATTATATATTTTTCATTTTGAATTTCCTTAAATCTATTGGATTAAAATTGTTTCAGGTTTGAGGTTTCAGGTTTCAGGTTCCCAAAACTCACCACTCATATTTCACTTCTCACCTCTCACATTTCACATTTCACAGCTTAAATCTCCACATTTTCAATAACCCTAACACCAGGATCAACGGACACGGCATAGGCTTCCAGAGCTCCTGCTTTTAGAATGGCTTCAATAACCAAATCTTCTTTCTCCGGATTTGCGATAACCACAATACTTCCGCCACCACCGGAACCTACAATTTTTGCTCCGTAAGCACCTGCACGCAAAGCGGCATCGATCATAGCATCAATACGAGGTACAGTAACCTTTAATAAATCGCGTAAAACCTCATGATGCAGATTCATAAGCGCTCCAATTTTTTTAAGGTCTAAAACTGGTTTTTCAAACTCTTTTAAAGCTTCTTTGGTATAATGATAATTTTTTAATGCTGCTTCGAAAAAAGGAATCAATCGGTCCGGCAAGCAATTTCGATAAAGATCCAAATCTTCTACTTCGGAAGCATTCAGATCAAAATCCGGAAAGTTTTGTTTCACAATTCCGATAGACATTAAAGCATTTCCTTTTATCTCTCCAATCAGTCCGATGGTTTCTTTTGGCACTCCTGAAACCCCAGTAATCAGCCCTTTTAGACCCGTTCCGATTATTTTATACGAAAATGGATCTTTGGTATTAATGTACACGATATTCCCTACCCCAATGCTAAAATGATCCATCATTCCGCCTGGTTCTCCATGTTCTAAAACTTCAGATTCATAACCTAATTTAGAAATAAACTCGGGAGTAACTTCACGATCAATTCCAAAAGCATCGATTAAAAAACGAATCCATGCCATCAATAAAGCGGAAGAACTCGACGTTCCTGAGTTTATTGGAATATCTCCAGTAATGGTAATGTCGTAGCCAACATTAGGTACACAGCCGTATCTGCGCAATACCCGTAAGGACGAAGCAAAATAATCTCTGGGCTCTAATTTGTCGAAAGTGGCATCGATATCAATGATACGAATCTCATTAATATCAATCATATTTAAAACAAATGTTTGAGTTAGGTTTTGTTCGGCAGATAGTTGTATATTTCGATCGATTGCACAGGCGATAACCGGCAATCCTAAATAATCCTGATGGTCTCCGAAGAGGCAGGTTCTGCCCGGGGCTAATGAAGTAATTTTTTTCACTTAAAAATTCTATAATAAAGCACTGTAAAACAATAAATTACAATGCAAATTGGTTAAGGATTTGTTTTATTCTTTTGATTTTGATTCTACGAAACTATAGATTATATTTTTATAAAACAAGAAAAAAAAGAAAAATGTGCTCGAACACACCATTAAAATGTTCTCGAGCACACTAATTAATTCTTACAGGATTTTAAAAAAATTAAATCAAAGTTTCTATATTTGCTTATATGGATAAAAAGTACACCATTAAGGATATAGCAAAAATGGCCGGAGTTTCTAAAGGAACTGTCGACAGGGTTTTGCATAACAGAGGAAAAGTTTCTCCTGCGGCCTTAGATAAAATAAATGAAGTCCTGAACGTCATCAATTATGAGCCGAATTTAATTGCACGAAATTTAAAAAACACAAAGGTTTACAGAATCTGTGTTTTACTTCCCGATCCTGAAATTGATCCCTACTGGCTTCCCTGTGTAAACGGAATCCAGGATGCTATTACCGAATTTAAAGCTTATAGTGTTATTATTGAAACACACTTTTTTAATCCGGAAAGCACCAAATCATTTTTAAGCACCAATGAAGCAATTGTCAAGAAATCGCCTGATGCGGTTTTGATTGCTCCTCTATTCCACAAAGAAACAGTGGGAATCGTAAAACAATACGATGATTTAAACATCATGGTGAATACGTTTAACAACCAGATTGAAGGCGAATCCATTAAAAGTTTTGTTGGACAGGATTTACATAAAAGCGGTCGTGTAGCTGCCAGTTTAATGAATCTGATTTTAACAGAAGGTCAGATTGCCATCATACATATTGACGAAAGCCTTAAAAATGCTGTGCACATGCAGGAAAAGGAAAAGGGTTTCAGAAGTTACTTTGATGAAAAAAAGATCCGTGGTTTTTCGCTGACCACTCTAAAATTAAAACATCCGAATGTTGAAACTAAATTTTCTGCATTTTTAGACGAAAATCCAAATCTGAAAGGAATTTTTATCACCACCTCAAAAGCATATCAAATTGCTTCTATTCTGTCTTCTGTACCAAACAAAAAGATTGCAATCATTGGGTACGATTTAGTAGCAAAAAATGTCAATTTCTTAAATCAGGGACTGGTTCATTTTTTAATTCATCAAAATCAAAAAAGACAGGCCTATTTAGGCGTTAGTACTTTGGTGGAGCACTTTTTATTCCGAAAAGATATTCCGGAAACCATTTTACTGCCAATCGATATTATTAACGTGGAGAATGCTTCTTTTTACGTTTCCTAAATTTGCAGCGTTTCGTTGCACAGAGCCTCACTAAGCTCACACAGAGATACAGAAAAATGATTTAAAAAACTTTGAGGGAACACTTCACAGAGTTCCTTCAAAGTCTTGAGCTATTTCAAAAAACCACAAAACAAGCAAAAAAAAAGTGTAAATCCGCGTCTTTGCAAAGCGAATCAGTACCATCCATGTACTACTAGGTTTGTCTTATTGAATCTTTGTTATTTCACGCAGATTTGACAGATTTAAGCAGATTTACGCGGATATTTTTTTAATCAAACTAATCATCTTAACTAGACTGCAAGGTTTTTTGGTATCGGTTCTTTACTGTTTTTTTCAGCAGATCTGGCTGATTTTACACATCTTACTTACTCTAAAACGATATAAACTTGTTGAAAACAAAACTTCATACTGTAAAAATTCCGTAGGAACGAAACATATAAATAAAAACAATAACCATCACGCATAAAGAACTTTGCGACTTAGCGCCTTTGCGAGATTGTTTTTAAAATTGAATTAATCCTTAAAAAATTAAATTACCCACCACAAGACTCCTGGTCCCAAAGCCTAAATACACAAAAAATGTAAAAAAACTTCGTGAAGCTTTGTGATTCCTTCGTGAATCTTTGTGGAAAAACTATCTTACTTCAGAAGCCACTACTCCATCAAGATAAATTTCCCAAAAGAAGAAGCAATATGAAAATTAGGTGTTTCAGTATTAGGATTTACCCACGAAATCCAGGTAGGTTCGTATTCCTGATTTGTATTCTGAGCAAATTTCGCTCTAAAAACCCCTGCTTCAATAGTGTTGTTCTGTATTAAATTCAAATCTTTTAGCGATTGAATACTAATTCGACCTTCGACAGTGAAAGAGATCTCATCTTTTGAAGTCGTGATTTCTAAATCTTTTTTAGGCCATTTCCAATCAAAATCAAAGTCCTTATCGGGACGTGCTTTAAAATCCATTACACGTCCAGCTGTGTCGATTTCTAAACAATAATACGGATCTATAGATTCATTAGTCCTAAAAAATAATTCTACACGATCTGAATTTCTGATACTGTCAAAACTATCGTCTTTTTGATCCAGATAAATATGGGCATCAAAAACCCTGAATTTAAAAAAGAGATTTTCGAGATCCCAAAAAGCTCTGAATTCTATTTTTGAAAATGGATCACTTTTCCATGCGGAGCAAAAATCAGTGAGGCAATTTGCATTTTCCCAAAAAGAAACAACAGAATCTTCTATGTCCTTTTTCTGACTCTTATCTCGTAAAACAACTTGATATTCTTTCACTATAATTGATTTTTATTTTTGTTAATTTTTTTAACATTTCAGATTCTGAAGATTGCTCCAATCGGCATCTTTTTTTTGTTTTTTGTGAATTACGAATGTAGGTTAAAATTTAATAAAAGAAAACACGGCACTTTTCAGAATAAATACATAAGAACAGTCTTTGTTTCTTTCTAAAACATCAAGCCCATCACTAACAAACATATCATTACTTTAACATAAATGATACAAATAACACAACAAAACAACATTTAGTACTAAAATACATCAAAAAACAACTACTCTTTTACTTCTAACTAATTCAACTGTAATCACACGAATTTAAGTAAAAAAAAATGTTTTGCATAAAAAAATGTGCTCGAGAACATTAATTATGTGTGTTCGAGCACATTTTTATTGTTTTTTCTTGTTTTATAAAAATATAATATATAGCTTCGTTAGATCATAATCTTAAAAATAAGTTAATTACACGATTTTTCAATGGTTTTTCATGGTTCTAAAAAACAGAAAAACCACAAGAAATAGCCCCATACAAAAAGATTAAAATAGAACGGCCATTGTTTTTTAGCCATTTCGTCAGAAGATAAATTACAACCTAAAAAAAGTTATCTCAAAAAAAAAAAGAAGTCTAAAGCTTACAAACGAAAAAAAACAAATAAACATTAACCAAACCCAATTTTAAGTATGAAATTATTAACCCAAAAAGGACCCGGAGATTTGAGGCTAAAAAATCTTACCGGTACAGAGATTAAACTCACACTTTTTTTAGTATTTGTTTTTACAGTTCAGGTTTCAGCGACCTCAGCCGTAAAAATAAATCGCAGAAATGATATTGCATTCCTTTTTGAAAAAACAGTGAAGGGTAAAGTAACAGATCAAAACGGACTTCCGATAGCCGGAGCAAATGTTGTTGTAAAAGGAAGCCACACCGGAGTACAAACTGATACAGATGGAAGTTTTGCTATTACTGTTGCAGACAACGTGACCAAACTTATCGTTTCATACATTGGTATGGAAGATCAGGAAATAACTATTGGAACCTCGCCTTTAAAAATCGTTATGAAGGAGGTAGGACAAAAATTAGAAGAAATAGTTATAGGATACGGAAAAGCCAAGAAAAAAGACCTTACCGGTTCTGTAAGTTCTATTGGCAAAGACAATTTGAATTTAGGAGGTACCATCTCTAATGTTGGTCAGGCCTTGCAGGGTCGTGCTTCGGGGGTCCAGGTACAGCAAAACAGCTATGCTCCCGGGACAAACCCTTCCATTGTTATTAGGGGTGGAAACTCTCTTAACAACTCTAATTCTCCTCTATATGTTGTAGACGGTTTCATCACTAGTACCGGAGCCTCAATAAGTCCAAATGATATTGAGAACATTCAGATCTTAAAAGATGCTTCTTCTACTGCGATTTATGGTTCAAGGGGAGCGAATGGCGTTATCCTGATTACAACCAAAAAAGGAAAATTAGGAAAAATGCAGATTGAAGCCGAAATCTCAGATGGTTTTCAAAGCGTCATCAAAGAACCTTCTCTTATAAACGGACAACAATATGCCGACATTCAAAATGCAATTGCACTGGAAAATGGAAGACCACCTATTTTCTCTTCGGATTTTCCTATTGCAAATACCAATTGGTTTAAGGCAGCAACACGTCCCGGAGAAGTGATTAACAGAACTATTACTTTTAGCGGAAGTGACAAAACATCTAAATTTTTTCTTTCGGGAAACTACATCAAACAAACAGGAGCTATTGAAAATACAGATTTCAAAAGATATAGTGTGAGAATGGGAGGCGAAAAAAGATTTAATGACCGTTTAAATGTTGGTACTAATATTTACGGGGCCGCCAGCGAAGGAAACAACAGTGATTTTGGAGATAACATTTTATCCCCAATGTTTTCAATTCAAACCGCCCCACCTACCATTCCGATTTACAATCCTGATGGTTCTTATTACAAATTTCAAGGAAAAGATAATGCTTTAGCTCTTTTATTAGAACCTACAGATCACATCATCAATAGATTGGTTAATGGGAATATGTTTTTGGATTATGAGATCATTAAAGGTCTAACCTATCACTTTGGAGCAGGCGCTGAATGGCAGGAAAACATCGAAGGGAAATATACTCCAAGAACACTGGTGGCCGGAGCAGCTTTGAAGGGATCCGGTTCTGAGGAAAACAAAACCTATTTCAGATGGAGCACTGATCAATATCTGACTTATAAATTCAATATAAACGAACATTCTATAAGTGCCATGATTGGAACTTCTAATCAGAAAGACACTTATGAATTTTTAAAAGCAGCAGGTACAGGCTTTTCTAATGATGTATTAACCTATCACAACCTTGACGCCGCAGCGGTTTATTTGAAACCCGAAACAGAAAAAATCGAAACAAAGCTGACTTCTTATTTCGGAAGGCTAAATTATTCTTTTAACGATCGATACCTGGCTGCTTTTACCCTAAGAAGGGACGGCTCATCTCGTTTTGGAAGTAATAATTCCTATGGTACTTTCCCATCGGGAGCCATAGCCTGGAAAATATCGAACGAGTCTTTTATGCAAAACTCCAAAACGATCTCCGATCTTAAATTAAGAGTGAGTTATGGTGTTACAGGGGCAGACGGTATTGGAGATTATGCTTTTATGCCTACATTAAAAGCCTGGGGAGTGACGATTGGAGATGGAAATTTCTCTAATGGTACTGAACCTGCCAACTTAGCCAACAAAGATTTAAAATGGGAACAAACTACTCAGACCGATATTGGTTTAGATATGGGACTTTTTAATGACAGAATAACGGCCACAATCGATGTCTATAAAAAGAGAACTACCGATGCACTTCTTAAAGTTCCTATTGGTGGCTGGTGGGGCTTTAACACTCAGACCATCAATTCCGGAGTTATTGACAATAGAGGTATTGAACTGGGCATTACCAGTACCAATTTCAGAAACGATCATTTCTTGTGGACTACCTCATTAAATGTTGCTTACAACAAACAAGAAGTAGTTTCTCTTGCCGATAATGTTGCCATTATCAGTCAAAACACCTCTAACCCAAGCGGAACTGTTTCGGGACGAGAATTTACAAGACTGGAACCTGGCAAAGAAATGGGGGTACTATATGGTTTTAAATATGCCGGAGTCATCAAAACAGGAGAGGTATATACTCCACAACCCTTGTCTAAACCGGGAGATCCAAAATACGAAGATTTAGATGGCGATGGCGCAATAACAGCAGCCGACAGAACTTATTTAGGAAATTCTACTCCACATTATACTCTCGGATTTAACAACGACTTTAAAATTGGGAACTTCGATCTAAATATCTTTTTTCAGGGAGCTTTTGATTATTCAGTTTACAACATGACCAAAATGGTTGGAGAATCAACAACAAGTACCGACGCATTAAATCGATGGGTTGCCGGTACCAATGAAAATACTGATGTTCCAAGAGACGGCTATTACAAAAGCACTTATGGCAGTTACGTCAATTCAAAATTTGTCGAGGAAGCCTCTTATCTGCGCCTAAAAAATCTCTCTATTGGATACTCTATTCCTGAAAGTGTTTTGAAACAGGTTAAATTCATTGATAATATCAGACTGTATGCCATCGGACAAAATCTGCTGACTATTACAAAATATTCAGGAAACGATCCCGAGGTTAATGGACATTTCACTAACGATACTACCAAACAAAACTTAGGAGGAGGAATCGATTTCAATTCATTCCCGGCTTCACGAACCATCATTTTGGGTATTAAGGTTGCCATTCATTAGTCAAAAAGCTTTTTTAGTAACATAAAATTTATTAAAATGAAAAAATATACAATTATATTCCTCTTACTGACAGCCGGTTTGCAATTTTCATGCAATGAGGACCTTGATCCTACCGTGTATAGCAGTTTGACCGATACAAATGGATTTCAAACCAAATCAGATGCTATTGCTTCTATTAATTCCATTTACGGAAGATTAAAAGGCCCTTCTGTAGGAGATAACTTTTCGTATTGGGCCACACGACATTTTGCTTTAACAGATATCGCTACAGATTTAGGTCATTGTCAATACGGTGGTGATCCGGGACAATTGTCTTTGGGACTCTGGAATTCTGCCAACGGTCTGCTTCTGGAAGACTGGAATGCCATGTACAAACTGGTGGCGAACGCTAACTTTGCCATTTTTAATATTACCAAAATGAGCGGTATCACGGATGCAGAACGAGCTCAGTTTATAGCCGAAGCCAAATTTTTAAGAGCTTCTGCCTATATGGATTTAACAGATTCCTGGGGACCTGTTATTTTAGTGACAGAAGCCAACTTAGACAATCCAAACTATCTGGAGCAAACACCTCCTTCCTCTGTTGAAACTATAGAAGCTCTTTTAATTAAAGATTTGAATGATGCCGCTACAGTTTTACCAGTCAACTACAAGAAAAATGCAATCTATGAAAGTAATGACGTAGGACGTGCTACAAAAGGCGCTGCCTTAACACTATTAGCAAAATTGTATTTACGAAATCATGACTGGCAAAAAGTAGCCACTCTTACACAACAAGTCATGAACCTCAACGAGTACAGCCTTTTCCCTACTTATCTGGGATTGTTTAAAGAGAGTAACAAATGGTGCAGTGAAAACATCTTTTCTTCCCTTAGTGATGCCAATGTAAACGGAACGGAACTACTGAACCATTTTGGCCCAATAGACCATCCGGTTGTAGAAAACAGATGGCAATATTATACCGTAAACTGGGATTTTTACAACACTTTTGGTAACGAAGATGATCGAAAAAAATGTTTCTTCCCAGAATTTATGGGCACTGATAAATTGCTGCACAAACAAGCACCTTCTTTAGGAGCCCAGCCCCCGAAAGGAGTATTCTATATGCCGGATGTATCAACCAGAAAATATGCCGACGATGAAACCACTACTTATTATGACGGTCACAGCGTAAACATATTGCGTTATGCAGACGTATTGTTAAGCAGGGCCGAAGCCTTAAACGAGATAAGCGGTCCAACTGCAGAAGCCATAGACCTTATCAATCTGGTAAAAGGAAGATCGCATGCCAAACTGCTGGTTGTATCCGATTACAATAAATCTTCTTTGAGAGATGCTATTTTACAGGAAAGAGGATGGGAATTATTCTATGAAGGAAAACGCCGTCAGGACTTAATTCGAATGAATAAATTTGATGTTCTAGTAAACGCCTATCATGTAAGAGTTGGAGAAACCGCACCTATCACCATGCCTAAAAACAAGTATTATACCTATCCGCAAAGTCAGGTGGACTTAAACCCTAACCTAAGCAACGCCGACAGACAATAATAGAAATCAGATCAGGAACAGGCAGGCATTTCAAGACCTGCTGTTCCTGATTTTTAACCCTAATGAAGTTAAACTGATTATACTATGTTTTTTAATAATTTTAAGACCAAGAGTATAACTTTTCTGTCTCATAAAAAGAAGCCTTTCAGATGATTAAAAATGTAATAGCAAAAGGAGTTTTTATTTGGATACTGCTTACAATCGCAAGTTGTTCTAAAAATCAGGTCAATCCGATCAAAAATATTACTATTGGCACTCATGGTAACAACGAATTGAAAATTCAAATCGATGTCACTACGAATGAAAATGTTCAGGTCTATGCCCAATACTGGTCTGATCAGAAAGGAATAAAATACAAAATAATCTCTCCAATTTCAAAAACAGGCCTCTCTCATTCTTTGGTCCTTTGCAACATCGCTCCTGAGACAAATTATAGTTTTCAATTAATAACGAGCAACGGACAGGAAAAAGACAGCAGTAAAGTATATACTTTCAAATCCCGAAAATTACCGGAATGGCTACAGAAACAATTCAAAGCAAACTGTCCGAAACCCGAACTGGTACCGGAAAATTTCAAAAAAGGATTTATGCTTCTAGCCAAAAGAGAAACACCGGGAGTCGCTTATATTGTAGATTATAAAGGCAATTTAAGATGGTATCATACCGTTGAAGGAACAGGGTTTAAAGTAGCTCATTTTACCAAAGAGCAAAGTATTATCGCTATTCTGGGAAAGAATGATGAGCCTACAAGTTATGGAAGTGAGATTCTGGAAATCAATTTACAAGGAGATACGCTAACCCATATCAAAAAAGGACAAGGCGATCTGAAACAGGTGATTCATCACGAAATCATCAAAAAATCAGATAACGAAATTGTGACCCTATTTGTAGACACCCGAATAACCGATTTAAGATCTATTGGAGGGAAACTAAAAGACACGATTAATGGAGACGGGATTCTGATTCTGGATCGAAAAGGAAAACAACTTTGGAAATGGAGTGTTTTTGATGATCTAGATCCAATGAAAGACAAAAAACTACTCAAAACCAAAAAAGACTGGATGCATGCCAACAGTTTAAACTATGATAAAGATGGAAATTTTCTGATCTCCTTTTACAACAACGGTCAAATCTGGAAAATAGATGCCAAAACCGGAAAAGTAATCTGGAAACTAGGAAGAGGCGGAAATTTAAACCTGTCCAAAGACATCGATTTCTCACAAGCACATGCCGCACACATAAATCCCGAAGGCAGTTTGATGTTTTTTGATAACGGAGTCGATAAAAAGCAATCTTCTGTTTTTGCCCTCAAAGTAGATGAAAAGAGTAAAAACGTAAAACTGGATTTCCACATACAATTGCCAAAAGATATTTACAACGACCGAATGGGAAGTGCTTATATGATTGATAAAGAAACCATTTTGGCCTGTTGTTCCAAAAGACACATAACGGTTCTGACCAATAAAAAAGGAGTTTTACTCTGGGCATTAGAGTCCGAAATTCCGCCTTACAGGGTACAATTTATTCCCGAAGAAAACTTAAAACCGTTTCTATTGAATTAAAGGCACGATCTTGTCGGAAATGACAAAACAAGACTATTGATTAAAAAAAATTATAAACACATAGAAACATAGATTTTAGGTATAATTAAAGAATACCATTAGAAACTCGTTTCTTTCACATAGTTGGCTTTGTGCATTTTAAATAAGTGAAACGCCTTTTTTAAGTAAACAGAAGCTATGTATCTATGTGTTAAAAATAATTGGAACTAGCTGGTTAATACTATAAAAAAAACTAACAGGCTCATCTCAAGGCTTTGGGATTGTTAGCATACAACACAGATTAAAACTTTACGCCATGAAAAAAATAATTCTTATTGGTCTGTTTACAGCATTGCCAATTGTTGTTTTCAATTCGTGTAATACTTCAAATTCACAGACATTAGCAAACAAAACTGCTGATGATGATTCGTATATTACCATTGACACCTCAAAAATTCCGGACGATCAATTTGGAGAATCTGTTCGTTATGGAAGAGAATTAATGCTAAAAACGGCTTACTACATTGGTCCGAATGGAATCAAAGGAAAATATTTGGGCAACAAGATGAATTGTACCAACTGTCATCAAAATGCAGGAACAAAACCTTACGCCTTCAATTTAATGTCTTCTCACGACAATTATCCACAATACCGTGGCCGCGAGAATAAAGTCCTGACGCTTGCCGAAAGGGTCAACAATTGTATCATGCGTCCACATTCCGGGAAACCACTTCCACTCGACAGCAAAGAAATGGTTGCTTTTTTATCGTACTTCAAATGGATCAGCAAATTTGTTCCGAAAGATGGTGATTTCAAAGGAGCCAAGAACCTCGAAATTGAATTTCCGGATGTAGCCGCAAGTCCGGAAAGAGGAAAAGCGCTCTTTATCGAAAATTGTGCCCGCTGCCACGGAAACAACGGAGAAGGTCAGTACAATGCCGACAAATCAGGCTACATCTACCCGCCACTTTGGGGAGAATATGGTTATCAGCCCGGTTCAAGTATGCACAGAGTGATTAAACAGGCACAATGGCTAAAAAGCAATATGCCGTATGATAAAGTCAGTCTTGGAAAACCTTACCTAACCGACTTACAAGCGTTGGATATTGCTGCCTATGTAAATGATGATGCCGTACACGACAGGCCCAATCCTAAAACATTCGATTATCCCAATAAAATGGGGAAACCTATTGATTATGCACACAGCCCTTTCAACGATCATTTTTCAGAACAACAACATAAATACGGACCTTACAAACCCATAATCGCCTACTGGAAAAAAAATGGCTGGAAAGCGGTATATTAGAGGTGTTTATTGTGAGATGTGAAATGTAAGATGTAAATTATTTTTAGTTTATTCTACGAAACCCATAACTCAAAAATATATAATATTTATAGTTTATCCTTTACAACCACGACCAGTAACTTACATTTTACATTTCACAACTAACAACTAACAAAACACATTTCACATTTCACAAAATACATTTTACAACCCACAACTCACATAATAAAACAATGAAAACAAACCTAAAAAACAAACCCATTTTGAGTAGACTATTGATGCTATGCCTTTTAGTTTTCAGTATTTCGTTAACGGCCCAAATAAAATATTCCGACGGTAACGACAGCTGGAACCCGAACGTCTTAGGAAACCATCGTGTTGCAGTGGCCTTTACCGGTGCTGGAGATGTTGCCAAAACCACGATCGAATGGCGCAGAAGAGACGAAAAACCCGAACTGAAAAAAATCATTGTTCAGGATGCTTCAGGTAAAACCATTGAAAACATAAAAACAACTGACATCAATAGAGAAAGCGGTACTATTTTCTTTGAACCTGTTTCAGGAAAAGGAACTTATTATGTGTATTACCTGCCTTATATTGACGAAGGCGATGCTAATTATCCAAAAGGTGTATATGCCAAACCCGAAGATAAAGCAGCAGCAACCTGGCTTACCAAAATCAAACCCAATCTGGCCGATAATTGCACGGTAAATGAAATTCAGAGTATAAATACTTTCAACAGCTTTTACCCGATGGAAGTAATTGCAACTGCAGCCGAAACAAAAGATCTCATTGCGAAAAACAGCGGCAACTCCTTTCTGGTATTCCCGGAAGACCGACTGTATTCGATCCGAATGAAAAATGATTTACCACAAAGATGGATTCAAAAAGGCGTTCAAAATACCTTTTCCGACACGGCACTAAGAGGTGAATATCTGGCGTTTCAATTGGGCGTTTATGCTTTACAGAATATTGACAACGTAAAAGTTACCTTTTCAAATCTAATCAGTTCTACAGGAGCCATCATCGAATCTAAAGAGATCAATTGCATCAATACAGACGGGACTAAATACGATGGATCGGTTTTTGCCAATACCGTTTCTGTTTCAAAAGGAAAAATACAGGCCTTGTGGTGCGGAATCGATGTTCCCCAAACTGCTGCTGCCGGAACCTATAGTGGAAAAGCTATCGTAACTGCCGACGGAAAGTCGAAAGAAATTATACTTCAGATCAAAGTAACGAATGAAATTACGCAAAACGGCGGCATCGATTCTCCTGAAAAAATCACACGTCTAAAATGGTTAAACTCTACTTTGGCGCAGGAGAATACTGTTATTGCTCCTTACACTCCATTAACTATAAAAGATACAGAAATCTCCTTATTGGGCAGAAAAGTAGTTTTGGATTCCAATGGTTTTCCAACACAAATTCAAACTTATTTCACACCCGAAATGACAACAGTTGGTTCAAAAGCCAATGACATTTTAAGTGCTCCATTAGCTTTTCATTTTTTGGATGCCACAGGAAAAGAGTCTCTACAGTGGAAAAACACAGGCCTTAAATTTCTGAAAAAAGAAAGCGGAACCGTTTCCTGGGAAAGTATTTCTACATCAAAATCACTTCAGATGGATGTACATGCTTCCTTAGAATTTGATGGCTTTTTAACGTACACCGTAAAAATCACGGCACTTGAAGATGTTGTATTTAATGATATCAATTTCCAAATGCCAATTCAGCCCTCTTCTGCAAAATACATGATGGGATTAGGTCAAAAAGGAGGCGATCGTCCTGCCAATTTTGACTGGAAATGGGATGTTGCGCACAAAAATCAGGATGGGGCTTGGATTGGAAATGTAAATTCAGGATTGCAATTTTCTTTACGCGACGAGAAATACAGCCGTCCGTTAAACACCAATTTTTACTTGCAAAAACCTTTATTGCTTCCAACTTCCTGGGGGAACGAAAATAAAGGAGGAATTACCATCACTCCCAATCCAAAATCGGTTTTGGTGAATGCGTACAGCGGCGCCCGAAACATGAAAAAGGGAGATGTTTTGTATTATAATTTCAATTTACTAATCACCCCTTTCCACACCATTAATACCGATTTTCAGTGGGATACTAAGTTTTATCACAAATACAGTGATATCGATACGATTGCAAAAACCGGGGCAACGGTAATCAATATTCACCATGCCAACGCCATCAATCCATATATCAACTATCCGTTTATTGAATTTAAAAAAATGAAAAGTTATATCGATGAAGCACATGAAAAAGGACTAAAAGTAAAAATCTACAATACGGTTAGAGAAGTTTCAAACAAAGCTTACGAGACTTTTGCCTTAAGAAGTTTAGGACATGAAATTTACTCTCCGGGTAAAGGAGGCGGATTCTCCTGGCTGCAGGAACATGTGGGAGACGATTATATTGCAGCCTGGTTTGTACCTGAAATTAAAGACGCTGCCATTGTAAACAGCGGAATGAACCGTTGGCACAACTATTATGTAGAAGGAATGAACTGGCTGACACAAAATGTGGGCATCGATGGCGTTTATCTCGATGATGTTGCTTTTGACAGAATTACCATGAAACGAATCAAAAGAGTACTTACAAAAGACGGGCATCCCGGAATTATTGACCTCCACAGTGCTAATCAATACAACAAAAGTGACGGATTTAACAACAGTGCCAATTTGTATATGGAGCATTTTCCGTACATCAACAAACTGTGGTTTGGAGAATATTTTGACTACGAAAAAAACAATCCTGACTTTTTCCTGACGGAAGTAAGCGGAATCCCTTTTGGATTAATGGGTGAAATGTTACAGGACGGAGGAAATCCGTGGAGAGGAATGGTGTACGGAATGACCAACAGAATGCCATGGAGCCACAATGCCGACCCAAGACCGGTATGGAAATTATGGGATACTTTTGGAATTAAAGGTTCGGAAATGATTGGCTACTGGAGCGAAAATTGTCCGGTAAAAACATCTAACGATAAAGTACTGGCAACAGTTTACAAAAAAAACGGAACTGCTTTAATCTCTATCGCAAGCTGGGCTGATACTGATGTAAAAGTGAAACTACTTATCGACTGGAAAAAATTAGGAATCAATCCGGCAAAAGCCACTATTACGGCACCTGAAGTATTGAATTTCCAACCGGCACAAACTTTTACGGTAAAAGATGAATTACCGGTATCAAAAGGAAAAGGCTGGTTGTTGATCGTAAAATAAGTGAGATGTGAAATGTGAGATGGTGTAATTTATAAAGTAAACCTGATAGATTTTAAAAATCTGTCAGGTTTTACAAGGCAAAAAAATAAAGATCAAACACTTAAGAACAAATCCAAAATTTACAAATAAACTCACAGTTAACATTTTACAACTAACATTTCACATCTAACAACTAACATTTCACACCAAACATATGAAACTTAGACCATTTTTACCCATTATACTCCTTGGAAGCCTGTTTGTCCATGCACAAAATAAACCCACCATAAAAGAGTACAAAAAAGTATTCACCACCTACCCTTTTTCGGATCCTGATCCGATTCCGAAACCGGATACAAAAGTATATCCCTATTTTCGTTTTGATGGTTTTACCAATAAACCCATACAAAAAGAATGGAAAGTAATCGAACTCGAAAATGATTACATCAAACTAATGATTCTTCCTGAAATAGGTGGAAAAGTATGGTCGGCTGTTGAGAAATCAACCGGGAAAGACTTTATCTACAACAATCATGTGATTAAATTCCGGGATATCGCCATGCGCGGTCCGTGGACTAGCGGAGGTGTTGAGGGGAATTATGGCATCATCGGACACACTCCCAACTGTGCTACTCCTGTTGATTATGTCACCTTTACCCGAGCGGACGGAAGTGTAAGTTGCGTGATCGGCGTGCTGGATCTGCTCACACGAACATCATGGAAACTGGACATAAATTTACCCAAAGATAAAGCTTATTTTACCACAAATTCCTTCTGGTTCAATTCCACCGAAACCGAACAGCCTTACTATACCTGGATGAATACTGGTATAAAAGCCTCCCAAAGTCTGCAATTTATTTACCCCGGACAAAGTTATATCGGACACAATGGCGAGCACAATTCGTGGCCCATTGACAAGGAAAATGGCAAAGACCTATCCTTCTATAAAAACAATAATTTTGGCGGTTATAAATCCTATCATGTGTTTGGTAAATACGACGATTTCTTTGGTGGATATTACCATGATGAAGATTTTGGAATGGGCAGGTATGGTAATCACGATGACAAACCCGGCAAAAAAATATGGATTTGGGGACTGTCACAACAAGGAATGATCTGGGAAAAATTATTAACCGATACCGACGGTCAATACGTAGAAGTTCAGAGCGGAAGGCTCTTCAATCAGGCAAGTGAAAACAGCAGTTTAACCCCTTTCAAACAACGTTCCTTCGCCCCCTATCAAACTGATTTGTGGACGGAATACTGGTTTCCTGTAAAACAAATCAAAGGGTTCGTAAAAGCCAATAATTATGGCGCTGTAAACGTGAAAAACGAAAACGGCTGGTTGAAAATCTATTTTTCCCCGCTTCAAAAACTAAACGAAAAACTGGAAGTCTTTGACAATGGAAAAAAAATCTATTCAAAAGATATTTCAGTAAACACTTTGCAGTCCTTCAAAGATTCGATTCAGATTGCAGTTGACGAAAATAAACTTCGACTGACGCTTGGCGGTACTAAATTGGTTTGGAATTCGGCTCCGGAAGATGGAAATCTGAATCGTCCGTTAGAAACTCCGACAGATTTTGATCATAACTCAGTATACGGATTATACCTTCAGGGAAAAAATTACATTAGCTTTAAAGATTATGTAAAAGCGGAAGAAAAACTAAGCGCCTGTCTTCAAAAAGATCCCAATTATGCTCCTGCTCTGGCTGATTTGGCAATTTTACAAATTCGTAAATTCCAATATCGTGAGGCAGTCAGTTCAGCAGCCAAAGCTTTAGCCATCGACACCTATCACCCTGCTGCCAATTATTATTACGGACTAGCCAACCTACATTTGGGTAATATTATCGATGCCAAAGACGGATTTGATCTTGCTACGGCCAGTGTTGAATTCAGAAGTTCGGGGTATACCGCTTTAAGCAAAATCTACTTTACCGAAAATGATTTTGCAAAAGCAACTGAATATGCCGAAAAAAGTTTACTAAACAATCAGGACAATTTAGAAAGTTTGCAAATACTCGCGGTTTTGTATCGTTTACAAAACGACAGAGACAAGGCAATCGAAATACTGAGTAAGATCAATATTGCAGATCCACTCAACCATTTTGTTAGTTTCGAAAAATACCTCTGGGAGTCTTCTGATGCCTCCAAAAAACAGTTCACTTCTCTGATTCAAAACGAAATGCCACAGCAAACCTATCTTGAATTGGGAATTTGGTACGAACAAATTGACCGCAAAGAAGAAGCGCTAAAAGTACTTTCGCTTGCCTATCCAAATTCTGAAATTGAGTACTGGAAAGCTTATTTAGAAAACAAAGCTGTTGATTTAAGCAAACTCCAATCCGACAATAGTTTCCCTTTCCGTGGAGAAACAGCCGAAATTCTGGAAAAACTCATAAAAACCAACCCTCAGTGGCAGTTGAAATACCATTTGGCGTTAATCGAATGGAACCGCGATAATAGTTCAAGAGCAAAAGACTTGTTTTTACAATGTGCCAACCTGCCTGCTGATCCGGCTTTTTATGGGGCCAAAGCTTCGCTATTTAAAAATGACAACCAACTGGTTTTATCCAGTCTTCAGCAAGCCATTAAACTGGATCAGCAGAGCTGGAGGTATCCTAAACTTTTAACCGAATATTACATTGCTCAAAAGCAATTTGATAAAGCCCTGGCCACTGCAGCTCCTTTCTATAAAAAACATCCCTCTAATTATGTGATGGGAATGTTGTATGCCAAAACGCTGCTTCTGAACAAAAAATACGCTGCTGCCGACGCGTTCTTAACCCAGCTGAAAATCCTTCCGTTTGAAGGCGCTACAGCTGGGCGACAATTGTATCATGAAGCAAAATTAATGCAGGCTTTGGCTGAAATTAAAAACAAACAATTCAAAAAAGCGTTACAATTTATTTCAGACGCCAAATTATGGCCGGAAAATTTAGGAGTTGGGAAACCATACGAAGAAGATATTGACGAAAGACTGGAAAACTGGCTGAATTACCAATGTTATACAAGTTTGGGGGATCCTGAAAAAGCACAAACATCTTTACAAAAAATTACGATATTTATCCCAAAGGTTGACAATACAGTTATGAATTTTCTGCCTGCCAATCAATTGGTTTCAGCCTGGGCAATCGAGAAAACTTCGTCCGCACAAAAAGCACAGGAGTGGCTGAAAAAACAAGCCAAATTATATCCTGACAATAAAATTGTGCAATGGTCTCTTGAAACGTACACTAAAAAACAATCTAATATTTTAACAGAAGATGAAAAAGATGGTGAAGTACGTATTATAGAGAAACTTTAAAATACTTTCGGTAAAATTGTATTTTCGAAATAAAAATACGAGTTTTATAGCAAGTAAAATACATTTTTGAAGCCTTAACAACTATATTTCAACCGCTTTAATAATAACAACTCGTCGGGGATAAAAATGATTCAACACATAGAAACATAGATTTTAGGTCCAAAATGAGAACAGAAAAGAAATAAATTTCTTTCACATAGAAGATTATGTGTATTTAAATGAAGTGAAACGTCTTTTTAATGAGTACAGAACCTATGTTGCTATGTGTTAAAATGATTTACACCCAACAACGAATAATAGTTTAAACAATAATCAATCAAAATAATCATTCTAAAAACCAAACAATGAACAAACACTTTTTAAAGTATTCACTTTTCAGTCTTTTCCTTGTAGCAGGTCAAAATGCGATGGCCCAAAATAGCGATCAGACTAAAAACCCGTTATCCGTTTATCAGGTCACCCCTTTAAAAGTAAATGACCTTGTACATACCAAACTGGACGTATCCTTTGATTATGGAAAACGTTATCTGTATGGAAAAGCATGGCTTTCTTTAAAGCCTCATTTTTATGAAACTGATTCTCTTAGACTGGATGCCAAAGGAATGGATTTTAAAACAATTGCGGTTATTGATGGCAAAAAAACAATTCCGCTAAAATACACCTACGATAACGAACAGCTTTCTATCACCTTAAACAGAAAATATAAAAGCACAGAAAAATATATCATTTTCATCGATTATACGGCAAAACCAGATGAGTTAAAAGTAAAAGGAAGTGCTGCCATAACCGATGCAAAAGGTTTATATTTTATAAACCCTGACGGAAAAGACAACAAACCAACTCAGATCTGGACACAAGGCGAAACAGAGGCATCATCGGCATGGTTCCCTACCATTGATAAGCCCAATCAGAAAACAACTTCTGAAATTGCCATGACCGTTGATACCAAATACACTTCGCTTTCAAACGGAAAACTAATCTCTCAGAAAGACAATAAAAATGGTACCCGTACTGATACCTGGAAAATGGAATTACCACATTCTCCTTATTTGTTTATGATGGCTGTGGGTGATTTTAAAATCTACAAAGACAGTTATAACGGAAATGAGGTAAGCTATTATCTGGAGCCGAAATACGCACCATATGCCAAACAGATTTTTGGAAAAACTCCAGACATGATGAAGTTTTACGGAAAAATGCTAGGCGTAGAGTATCCTTGGGGGAAATATGCCCAAGTTGTGGCCAGAGACTACGTTTCGGGAGCCATGGAAAACACTTCGGCTACTCTGCACGGTGAACACGTACAAAAAACCGAAAGAGAATTGTTAGACGATAATCAGGAAAGTACGATTGCTCATGAACTTTTTCACCAATGGTTTGGAGATTATGTTACCGCCGAATCCTGGTCTAACCTAACCATGAACGAATCTTTTGCCACTTTTGGAGAGGTACTTTGGCACGGTCACGATGAAGGACAGGATGCTGAAGACCGATCTCGTTATGAGAAATTGCAAAACTGTCTGCGTTCTTCAAAAGACGGAGTTAGTCCGCCACTGGCACGTTTTCATTATGGAAACAAAGAAGATATGTTTGACAATATCAGTTACTCAAAAGGCTCTATCATATTGTATGCTTTAAAAAATCAAATGGGTGATGATGCATTCTTTAAATCTTTGAATAAATATCTTACTACCAATGCCTTTAAAACGGGAGAAAGTCATCAATTGCGTTTGGCAATGGAAGAAGTAACCGGAAAAGACTGGAGCCCTTATTTTAACCAATGGTATTTTCAGGGAGGAAACCCTATTCTGAATGTTGAATACGGCTATGCTGATGGGAAAGCTACAATTGCCGTAAAACAAGTTCAGGAAAGTTCGGTACAAACCTTTACCCTTCCGTTAAAAGTAGATTTTTATATTAATGGAACTAAAGTCAGAAAAGATATTCTAATTGATCAAAGAGAGCAAAATTTCAATTTTGACCTTCCTTCAAAACCTGATTTTATAGATCTTGATCCTGACAAAATTCTGGTAGGTAAAGTGATTGACAATAAAAAGATATCCGATTACCAATATCAGTACAAAAATGCCCCTTCGTTCTACAACCGAATTGAAGCCATAAAATTTGCAGCAAAAGACAAAAGTCACGAAGCGCAACTTATTCTTCTGGCTGGTTTACAAGATAAACAAGAAGACTTGAGAACGCTTAGTATCAAAGGAATTGATCTAGGAGACAGTCAAATAAAAGAAGTTGCCCTTAAAGCCTTACTGAACATTGCTCAAAACGATAAAAAGACATATACAAGGGCTACAGCGCTTATAAAGCTTGCAGGAACCGGAGATACAACTTACAAGAATTTAATGATTGAAAGCGCTAAAAATCAGTCTTACAATGTGGCCGCAGCAGGAATCTACGGACTATCCAAATTTGCACAAGATGAAGCGGATAAAACCTTAGCTGCCTTAGACGAAGACACTAAAAATCATATCACGCCATTGCTTAAAAGATTCAACAATCAAAAGTAAGCAGCTGGCCGGATTGCAATAGTAGCATTGTCACCGTTACCTAAAACCAACAAAGGAACAAGGTTTTATAATTAGTACTTAAAAATTTTTGTTTCCTATAGCCTCTCTGATCTAATGGATTGGAGAGGCTTTTTTTTTTACCAAAAGCAGAAAGCGAAATACTACTTTTCTTTATTCAGACTTTTGCTGCTTTTCTTTCCACTTCTCCATTTGTCCTCATTTTAATTGTTCTTAAAAAACAATCCATTCTATTCATTAGATCTAAATTACTTTTCTACCAGTCTTTAAATAAATGAGGTCTCTGATCTGCTTTTCTTAGTATTTCGATTCTTTTTTAATCATCCTTTATAATTTAATCCCAAATCTTTTTACAAAAAAAGCATATTTCCTCCACCTCTACGCACCCAAAAATTGAATTGATTTCTCTTCTCATTTTTCAGAATTTCGCTTCCAAAAAAATTGCCTCTTGAATTCCTAAAATCGGACTCAAAACACTTTCCTAATCCTGATCTTTTTTACCTATAGACTGAATCCTTTTTTTGCTACAAAAACATAACTACTCTCAAAGTAAATTCATCCTCAAAAGGCAAAAATCCTGCTGAAACGACTCTACAGAATAACAATAGAAAACTTACTTTATTATCAACATAAAGGGATAGCAATTACGAAATTCACAAAATTAAACACAACTCTTTTTAATAACTTAAAAATAGAATATTTACATTTTGACAATATAAATGTCGAACTATTCTTTTTCGGTCCTTTTATTTTAACAAAACACTACTTTTTTAGTTTAAAAAAAACGTTTTGTGCAATTTTATGTGCTCGAGAACACAAATTTTGTGTGTTCGAGCACATTTTTCATGTTTTTTCTTGGTTAATAAAAATATAATCGATAGTTTCGTCAAGTAATAAAAACATTGAGTGGGAATAATCCTATGTTTTAAGCCTCTTTTATTCGATTCTTAAGCCATAAAAAAGGAACACTTCAAATACCAATTACGGCAAAAAAACAACTTGACAAAAAAACAATCATTAACCAAAACCAAACAAGAGCATGAAAGAAGCACTTTCAAAAAATCCTAAGATTTTAAAGTTGCAGACAGTACTTGATAAAAGTTTAAAAACAACATTGTGTACTTTGTTGTCCGTAACTTTTCAAATTACAACTGCTGCTCCCTCAAAAGAGATTTCTTTAAACAAAACCAGCTTACTGGCCTTTCAAAAAATAGTAAAGGGTAAAGTTGTGGATGAAAAAGGAATTCCAATTCCCGGTGTAAATGTTATAATAAAAGGATCCAAGACTGGTGTCCAAACGGATATCGACGGAAGTTTTGCAATCGAGATACCAAATGCCAACACCATTTTAGTATTCTCATTTTTAGGAATGCAGGATCAGGAAATCCCGGCTGGAAACGGCGCTATTAAAGTGACTATGAAGGAAGCCGGACAGCAAATGGATGAAGTTGTTATCGTGGGATACAGTAAAGTAAAAAAAGAAAGCTTAACAGGGTCACTACAGACTTTAGACAATAAAAAACTATTGGATGTCACCACTCCCAATGTCGAAAACTTACTGGCAGGAAAAGCCACTGGAGTTTTTGTTAGTACCAGTGGAGGTCAGCCTGGCGGTGCCTCAAAAGTGGTTATTAGAGGTAGAAGTACTGTAAACGGAAGCACTGACCCTCTATGGGTGGTAGACGGTGTGATCGTTGGAAACAGTTCTCCGCCTATGAATCCTTCTGACATCGAAAATTTAACCGTTCTTAAAGATGCGGCTTCTACTGCTGTTTATGGTTCACAAGGTGCCAATGGCGTAATTGTAGTAACCACAAAAAGCGGTAAAGCAGGGAAATCAATCATTAATTTCTCTTCAAGAACAGCGATGTCGACCGTAAACAATGGTAATCTTAAAATGATGAACGGATCTGAATTATATGACTTTTATGATTCTTTTGCAAACAAACAAGATTTTCAAAATGTTTGGTGGTGGACTCCTGAATTAAGAAACAAAAACTACGACTGGTGGAAAAATGGTACTAAAACAGGGATTGCTCAGGATTACAACTTATCAATTAGTGGCGGTGGAGAAAACTTCAAAAGTTATGTTTCCCTAGGCGTTTATGATGAAACTGGTGCTATAATTGGCTACGATTATAAGAGATATAACGGTTTGATGAAATTTGAATACAAACCAATTTCATGGCTGACTATAAAACCACAGATCAATTTAACCCGAGAAAAAGTATACGATAAACAACATAGTGTAGGCGCTATGTACCGCAACCTGCCTTGGGACAGTCCTTATTTACCGGACGGATCATTAGTAGGAAATGCACCTAACCCAACTTGGGTAAATACGACCGGGTCTAACTATTTGTATGATTTACAATGGAATTATTCTGAATCGGAAAAATACACTGTTCGTGCCAATATGGATTTCGATGTAAAATTAACAAACTGGCTGACGTATTCATCTGTAAACAATTACATCTTCGACAATTACAATTCAACTGCCTATTCGGATCCGAGATCGTCCTCGGCATTAGCTGTAAAAGGTAGAATAGAAGACCAATTTGAAACCTATAACAAATTATACACAAATCAGTTACTAAGATTCAACAAGTCATTTGGCGTACATAATGTAAATGCTATTGCCGGTTATGAATGGAATGAATATAACTTTAAAAAAACGCAGGCAATTGCAACAGGAATTCCTCCCGGAATTAGTGTAACAGACCCAGCTGCCAAACCTGAAGCTGTAAACGGAAACAAGAAACAATGGGCTGTACAATCCTTACTATCAAATGTAAATTATACTTATGATAATCGCTATTTGGCACAATTTTCTTTTAGACGTGACGGAGCTTCTAATTTTGGTAAAAATGCACAATATGGTAATTTCTTCTCTATTAGTGGTGGATGGAATATCCATAATGAAGCTTTCTTTAAAGCGGATTGGGTGAATAACTTAAAACTAAGAGCCAGTTATGGTTCGGTCGGAAATCGTCCAAACAGCTTATACGGTCACCTGCCGTTATACTCTTTTCAAGAAAGTTATGATGAAAATCCCGGTGCCTTAATTTCACAATTAGCAAATCCTGATCTAAGCTGGGAAAAAACATTCACTACCGGTGTAGGTCTAGACATAAGCCTCTTCCAGAGAGTAAATATTACTTTAGATTATTATGATAAAGATACTTCTGATTTATTGTACCAGGTTCCACTTCCGGGTGTTATCGGAGTAACTCGTATCTGGAGAAACGTTGGGGCAGTAAACAACAGAGGGTTCGAAGCCTCAGTTAACGTAGATATTATCAAAACTAAAGATCTTGTTTGGTCATTTGACGCCAATATTGGGTTTAATAAAAATAAAGTCACACGTCTGTATGGTGACAAACAAGAAATAATCGCCCCTGATGGTAGTGGTATATCAGGAGCTGCTGACAAATTATGGAAACCTGGTTACGATGTAGACAGTTGGTTCCTTACCGAATGGGCTGGTGTTGATCCTGAGAATGGGAAACCACAATGGTTTACTACAAATACTAACGGTGAACGTGTAAAAACCTATAGTTATGGCGAAGCTTCCAAATTTAAAAAAGTAATGGGCTCCTATACTCCCGATTTCTTCGGAGGATTCTCAACCAGCTTAAACTATAAAAACTTTGATTTTGCAGCCATTTTCAGCTATTCAGTTGGAGGCGAAATCTATAACTATGCAAGATCAGAATTTGACTCAGATGGTGCTTATTCAGACAGAAACCAAATGAATCTGCACAGTGGATGGAGCCGTTGGGAAAAACCGGGTGATATTGCTACACATCCACAAGCGATTTACAATAATCCAAGCAACTCACAAAAATCTTCTTCCCGTTTCTTAGAAACAGGAACCTATCTAAAAATGAGAAGTCTTTCTTTGGGCTATAACATACCGTTGCAACATTTACATATTACCAACTTAAGATTATTTATAACTGGAGAAAATTTATTTACCATCTCGCATTTTTCAGGTGTAACTCCTGAGTTATCGCCAAATTGGAACAGCGCGACTGAACAATATGTAATTTCGGGCGTAGCTTCAGATATTTATCCACAAACACGTAAAATTACATTAGGGTTAAACTTAACGTTATAAAATCAAAATCATGAAAAAGATATTACTATTAGGTCTTGCAATTAGTTTTCTGAGCTCATGTGAGTTAGACAGAGAACCATTTTCTTCCTATACAAAAGATAAAATACAACAAGATAAAGAAGCTTCTGTAGAAGTATTGTTAAACGGATGTTACGCACAACTAAAAGGCTGGTCGGATGTCATGCACCGCGTTGGAGAATATCCTGGAGATAACATCATGATTAGAGGAACTTCTACCGATCACTTTTACTCTTTTATTTCCTATCAACATGTTCCTGACAATAATAGATTATCTACTTTCTGGAACAATGGGTATAAAATTATTTCGCAATCAAGTGATTTGATAATTTCTATTAAAGAAGGTGAAAGCCCTGCTATTGACCAGCAATTAGGGGAAGCTTATTACTTAAGAGGCATGATTTATTTTTACTTGTGCCGCACGTACGGAAGACCTTATGCTCAATCGCCTGAAACCAATTTAGGTGTGCCAATTGTAAACGGCTTACCGGCAGATCTTAACAATCTTAGACTTCCGGATCGTTCTACCGTAAAAACAACTTACGACCAGGCTATTAACGACTTGAAAAAAGCAGAAGCACTAATGACCGTAGGAAAAGCAGCTACTTATGCCACCAAAGAGGCAGCGCAAGCCATGCTTTCAAGAGTATATTTGTACATGAGTGGTACTTATGAAACTCCAAATCAGGAATATGCAACGCTTTCTATTGATTATGCTAAAAAAGTAATCATGAGTGGCAGATACAGCTTATTAAGCCGTGCCAATTTTATGAAGTACAACACTTATGCACCGGATTCTGCTGAACAAACAGAAACTATCTTTGCAATAAAAAGAGTTGCTTCAGAATATTCCGGATTTGATCATTACTATGGAATTGGAGGAATGTATGCCAATATCCAGGGACAAGGATGGGGAGAAATGTATGCTAGTGGAGAGTACCTTGACTTATTGAGAAAAGCCGGACTCAAAAAAGACGCTCGTTGGGCCTTTATTGATCCGCAATATACAAAAGACGCCAGTGGAAATAAAACAGAGGCTTTTCGCTTTATAACAGATGTTTTCAATGCCGGCGGTACACAAACCGGATACAATTATGTGCAACAGCCTTTAAAAACAAAAGCTGATGGATCATATTTTATCACAATTGGAACTACAGATTACAACCTTACCGTTGTAAATGCAGCTGAAAATCAATACTCTATTGTATATCAGGGAAAAACCTATACGGGTGAGAAAGACTATATGATGCTTTTAAACCGCGTATATCCAATGTTTTATATTACCAAATGTTCTTTACAAAATAATGATTCACACCTGCACTCGCCTATTATTTCAAGATTGGCAGAAATGTACCTGAACATGGCAGAAGCTTATGCTAAAAAAGGAGATTATTCCAACGCTTTGACCAATCTGAACATCATTCGTGAAAGAGCAATTGTTGGCGGAGGTTATGCTTCTTTAAACAGTACAAACGCTGTACAGCGTATTGATGAAGAGCGTCAGTTAGAATTGGCTTTTGAAGCACATCGCGGTTATGACGTTTACAGAAACGGTCAAACAATGACACGCCGTTACCCTGGCCCTCATTTACCAATGAATGACGTTCCCGCAACGAGTCTGCGTGTAGTACAATACATTCCTCAATCTGAAGTTAATGCTTACCCTGGGACTTTAACACAAAACCCATAGTTTTTTATTTATTGTTTGTTTTGAAGCCTCTCTAATTGGATCGATTAGAGAGGCATTTCAAAAATAACTGCTTAAAGTATCATCACTTAATCTCAAAAAATGAAAAATATATTGTACTTGTTTTTTGCTTCCTTTCTTATTTCAACTTCCTGTGCTGGCAGCAATGATGATGCACCGCCGAAAAGTGAAATCATAGAAAATCCAAAAACGACAATTTCCCTGCCCCTTGGAGGAAATGCTTATAGTTCGAAACACTTAGATGGAACTAATACGATTACAGACAACGGTATCGAAAACTGGACCGACTCTGGCGAATTTTTTACCGCTTATTTCAGAATTTCTAAAGCGGGAACATTTCAAATTACAGTAGAAGAATCTGTCGAAGTTTATGGAAAAGCTGAATTAGAGTTTTCAATCAATAACGAATCCAAGAAAGTAAATTTCACCACTTCAAAAAAGGCTGTTATAGCTGGAACCTGGAACCTTAAAAAAGAAGGATATGTTGCTGTCAGAATAAAAGGAATCAGTAAAACCGGCGATCGTTTCCCGTCTATTAGTCGTTTAACGATTGCAAGTGCTGATTTTGATGGCAAAATCTCTTATGTACCTAACAACGAAGGAGCTTTTTACCACTGGGGACGCCGAGGAGCTTCTGTTCATTTAAATTATCAGGTACCTGAAAACACCAACAGCGAATGGTACTACAACGAAATTACCGTTCCTCAAAACGAAGACAAAATTGGTTCTTACTTTATGGCAAATGGTTTTGGAGAAGGTTACTTTGGAATTCAGGTCAACTCAGCTACTGAAAGAAGAATTTTATTTTCTGTATGGAGTCCGTTTACGACCGATGATCCTGCCAGCATTCCCGAAACTCACAAAATTAAAATGCTAAAAAAAGGAGAAAATGTACACACCGGCGAATTCGGAAATGAAGGTTCGGGAGGACAAAGCTATCTAAAATATAATTGGAAAGCCGGAAACACCTATAAGTTTTTACTTCGTGGATTTCCAGCTGGTAATAATACGACCACCTATACAGCTTATTTTTATGCTCCGGAATTGAATAAATGGCTCTTAATTGCCAGCTTTAACCGTCCGGAAACCAACACCTACTTAAAAAGATTCCATTCTTTTCTGGAAAACTTTATTCCCGAACAGGGCGATCTATCCCGTAAAGTTCTTTTTAACAACCAATGGGTTTGCGACGACAAAGGCAACTGGTCAGAAATCAATTCGGCACGATTCACAAACGACAATACCGGTGCAAAAGAATACAGAATGGATTTTGCCGGAGGTACCGAAAATGGTTTCTTTTATCTAAAAAATGGAGGTTTTTTTAATGATTATACAACTCCAAAAACTATTTTTACAAAAGCTTTAACCAATAAAAAACCGGAAATCAATTTTAATACATTACCATAAAAAATACTCATAAAACAATAATCCCCGATAATCGGATTTTAGATTATCAATCATTTCAAATCAAATTAAACTATTATGAAAACTAGCATTTTAAAATTCATGTTAGCCGCCTGTATTCTGTTTGGAGGAACAAACGCATCGGCACAAATGATTAAAACCAAAACACCTGCCCGTGCAAAAGGTCAAACCGACGTTTTGCGTTTGGCAACAACACCAATACCTACCGTTCGTGTTGCCTTTATAGGTCTCGGAATGCGTGGCCCTGGAGCAGTAGAACGTATGACACATATTCCAGGTGTCGAAATTGTCGCTTTGTGCGATATGACACAGGAAAACACTTCTAAAGCAAACGAAACTTTAACCAAAGCAGGATTTCCTAAAGCTCAGGAATTCTACGGTGACGAAAATGCCTGGAGAAAAGTTACTGCTTTACCAAATGTTGATTTAGTTTACATCGCTACCGACTGGAAACATCACGCTATTATTGGGGTACAGGCAATGAAAGATGGTAAACACGTAGCCATAGAAGTTCCCGGAGCAATGACAATGGAAGAAATCTGGCAGCTTATTGATACTTCTGAGAAAACCCGTAAACACTGTATGCAACTTGAAAACTGTGTGTACGATTTCTTCGAACTTACTACATTAAACATGGCTCAGCAAGGTTTATTTGGAGAAATTCTTCACGCTGAAGGGTCATATATTCACGGACTTCAGCCTTTCTGGGGAGAATACTGGAACAACTGGAGAATGGATTACAATATCAAACACCGTGGTGATATTTATGCAACACACGGTATGGGCCCGGCTTGTCAGGCTCTAAACATTCATCGTGGTGATAAAATGAACTTCTTAGTTTCTATGGATACTAAAGCAGTTGGAAATCCGGCATATATCAAAGAAAAATCCGGAAAAGAAATTAAAGACTTCAGAAATGGAGATCACACGATGACCATGATCCGTACTGAAAACGGAAAAACAATCCAGATTCAGCATGACGTTACTTCTCCTCGTCCGTACAGCAGAATGTATCAATTAAGCGGTACAAAAGGTTTTGCTAACAAATATCCATTAGAAGGATATGCTTTAGACGGTGCAACATTAGGTGACGATGTAAAACCAAATCACGAGAAATTAAGCGCACACTCTTTTGTTCCGGCAGATGTGAAAAAAGCATTAATGGAAAAATACAAACACCCAATCGTAAAGAATATCGAAGAGCAGGCTAAAAAAGTTGGTGGTCACGGTGGAATGGATTTCGTAATGGATTACCGTTTGATTTACTGTCTGCAAAAAGGGCTTCCATTAGACATGGACGTTTATGATTTAGCTGAGTGGTCTTGTTTAGGTCCATTAACAGAAATTTCTCTTGACAATGGTTCTGCTCCTGTAGAAATTCCTGATTTTACACGTGGCGGATGGAACAAGTTGAAAAAATTAGAATTTTCAGAATAAAATTTATTGGTTAGTTAGTAGAAACAAGAGGGCACAATTTATAGTGCTCTCTTGTTCATTATAGCCAACACTAATTAAAAATAAAAGATGAAAAAAATATATTTTACATTTCTGTTTTTGTTTCTCTCATTGTGTGCAACCGCACAGGAAAAACAAAGTTTTGCTATAGCCAATGGAAATTTCCTCCTCAACGGAAAACCCATACAAATTCATTCAGGAGAAATGCACTACTCCCGTATTCCTCAGCCGTACTGGCGTCATCGTTTAAAAATGATGAAAGCAATGGGTTTAAATGCCGTGGCAACCTATGTATTTTGGAACTACCATGAAACAGCACCGGGAATCTGGGACTTCAAAACCGGAAATAAAAACCTGGCCGAATACATTAAAACAGCTCAGGAAGAGGGTTTATTCGTAATTTTACGCCCGGGTCCGTATGTGTGTGCCGAATGGGAATTTGGAGGTTATCCGTGGTTCTTACAAAACGTACCCAATATGGTCATTCGCGGGAATAACACAGCTTATCTAACAGCAACCAAAGCCTATTTTACTGAATTATACAATCAGGTTAAGAATTTACAAATCACCAAAGGAGGCCCAATTATCATGGTTCAGGGCGAGAATGAATTTGGATCCTACGTAGCACAACGCAAAGACATTCCGCTTGAGGAGCATAAAAAATATAGTGCTGCCGTTTTTCAGCAATTAAAAGATATTGGTTTCGAAGTTCCGTTTTTTACTTCAGACGGAAGCTGGTTGTTTGAAGGCGGAGCTTTACCCGGTGCATTGCCAACTGCAAATGGAGAAAGTGATATTACAAAACTAAAAAATGTGGTTAACCAATTCAATAATGGGCAAGGTCCGTATATGGTGGCTGAATTTTACCCGGGCTGGCTGGATCATTGGGCCGAACCATTCCCGACACAAACTCCCGAGGAAACAGTTGATCAAACACAAAAATATTTGAACAATCAGGTTTCATTCAACTACTATATGGTTCACGGGGGAACTAATTTTGGCTTTACTTCAGGAGCCAATTATGATAAGGAACATGACATTCAACCCGACATGACTTCTTACGATTATGACGCCCCAATTAGCGAGGCGGGTTGGGCGACCCCAAAATACAATGCGTTAAGAGCCCTGCTCAAAACAAATGAAACTCCTGCTGTTCCGGCAAAAATGCCCATTATCACTATTCCGAACATAGCAATAACAAAAGCCGTTGATTTAGCCGATTTAAAGTCTAAAATCCCCCCTGTAACTGCGGACAATCCTTTCACCTTTGAACAGCTAAATCAGGGAGACGGTTACGTTTGGTACAGCAAAAGATTTACTCAGCCTATTAGCGGGAAGTTAGAACTAAAAGGATTACGCGATTACGCTATAGTGTATGTCAACGGCAAAAAAGTAGCCGAGTTGAACCGATACTATAAAAAATACGATTGCGAAATTGAAGTTCCTTTTAACGCCACATTAGATATTCTGGTGGAGAATATGGGACGTATTAATTACGGTTCTCAAATTAATGCCAACAATAAAGGAATTATTAGTCCTGTAATAATTAATGGTGAAACCATTACCGGAAATTGGAAAATGTACAAATTACCAATGGCTCAGGAACCGGATTTAACGACTTACAAAAACTCAGGAAAAACAGACCGCCCTACCTTATATCAGGGAACTTTTAATCTGAGCAAAACCGGGGATACCTTCCTGGACATGCGCGACTGGGGTAAAGGAATTGTTTTTCTAAACGGAATTAACATTGGACGCTATTGGAGCGTTGGCCCACAGCAAACATTATATGTTCCGGGTTGCTGGCTTAAAAAAGGCAAAAACACCATTCAAATTTTCGAACAGAAAAACGGGAAAATTCAGAAGGAGGTAAAAACAATTAGCACTCCGATTTTAGAGGATTTAAAACCCGAAAACGGGCAATAAAATTCTCTGTTTTTCAAAAAAAATCCCAAACTCCAACAAAAATTGGAATTTGGGATTTTAAATATTGAATTTTAAATTACTTCCAGTTAAAAGTAATTTTCTTTTCTATTTCAGTATTTAAACTTAAAAATACGGGACAAGTCATTGCAGCACGTTCCAAAATTGTTTTGCTTTTTTCATCGGCATCTCCTTTCATTTCAAAAACAATTTCAATCGCTCCTATACGTCTAGGCTCTGCATTCATTATTTTTGTTACCTCCGCGGTTGAATCGATTAGATTTACGTTCAGATCACGAGCTTTAATCCCCATAATCGTCATCATACAACTGGCTAAAGCATTGGCAACAGTATCTGTTGGAGAAAAAGCTTCTCCTTTTCCGTTATTATCTACCGGCGCATCCGAAATGATTTCACTTCCGGATTGCACATGAATTGATTTTGTTCTTAAATCGCCTAAATAGGTTACTTTTGATGTCATTAATTTGCTACTTTTAAAGTTAAATCATTATCGTAATATAAAATGTAGACGCCTTTGTTTGCGTGCCCACCATCCTCTTTTTTATAAAATTGAAATTTATTGTCAACTTGTTCCGTTGTCATTAAATCGGCTGTTTCCTGATATGTTTTTCCCTGAACCAAACGCATCATGGTATCAAAAGTGACATCAAATCCTCTTGTCGCATACGTATTTGGATTCACTTTATTCTTCAATCGGTACTCTTTCTCAAAAATCAAAACAGACGGATCGTCGCTGTCACGCGTAACAGACGGATACATCAATTTTAGTTTTATTAAACTATCAAAACTAATTTCATCTGAGTCCAGCGTACTGTTGGGCTCTAAAACAACCAATTGTACCTGGCAGGTTTTTTGAGCATCAAGCAAAGCTTTAATAGTGGTTCTAACCATGGCTGTGTTGGCTGTTTCCATTACCACATAGTTCATTCGGTTAGGCAATAATAAACTTTTTAAATTGGCCACATCCAAAGCTCCGGTTTCTGTCAGACTTGCAAACACAACTCCTTTTTGATTTTGCTTGATGTAACTGATAACCGATTCTTTCTTTTTATCTACAACCGCAACAATGTTTCCATTTTTGCCGCGCATATACTCAAACATAGCATTTCTAACCATATCGTTTGATGGAATGGTCTGATACAAATTATCGATCGGGTTCGCTTTATCTTTTGACAATGGCGAAATCACCGGAATATTATACAAACGCAATGTATTGGCAGTAGATTCGGCATTACTCTGATAAAAAGGTCCCACTACAGCATTGGCATCCTGCAATTTATTCTGAGCGATTAAACCCGAAATATTAGAACTGTTTTTTGTTTCCTGAGAATCATAAATGGCAACATCTATTGGTAATTTTAAAGTTCTCGCAGAATCGATCGCCATTAAAGCTCCCGAATAAAAATCAAGAGTCATATTCAGGAACTTATCGTTTTTAATTCTGGTAGCTGAACTTGTGGTATCATTTTGCATTTTAGCCAAATTAAACGGCAACAATAAAACCAGTTTTTGACGATCTGTTTGTCCACGTTTTTTAGTCAGTTCAACCACCTCAGGATTTACAGAAACCGTTTCAGATTTTACTTTGTCTACAATTTGTATCCCTCCCGTACTTTTATTTTCCAGTACTTTTTCAATATTTTGCTGTGGTTGTTCTTGTTTTTCCTGCACAACAATAGGCACTGGCGCTAAATATCCCGCTGGAACTTTTAAAACCATTCCTTCTTTAACCCCTTCAGAAAGTGCCGGATTTAAAGCTGTTAATTCTTCCTGAGTAATATGAAAAGTGTGTGTTAAACTATAAAAAGTTTCTTTTGGTTTTACCTGATAATCCATATAAGAAACTGTTTTTTTAGTGGTTTCTGTCGGTTTCTTAACTTCTGTCGGTTTAACAACACTAGTCACAGCCTGGGCAGAAGTTTCTGTTTTAGGAGCTGTTCCTTTTATCGTTAGACGATAACCAACCGGTAAATTTGAAACAATCTCAGGATTGCGCTTTTCCAATTCTTCAATTGTGATTCCGTATTGTTTTGCGATCGAAAACTTAGTTTCTTTTGCCACCACATCATGATAAACATACTTTTCCGGAGCTGCCGGTTTCGTTTTGGCAGGAGTCAAAGCTGCTGCTTTTACCGCACTTCCTTTTGATGGTATCGTAAGAGTCTGTCCAATTTGCAAGCCGTCTTTTACCAAAAAAGGATTGGCTGCTTTTAAAGCTTCATCCGAAACATTATATTTTTTCTCAATCCCAAACAAAGTCTCTTTGGGTTGCACTTCATGCGTAACTGTTTTTCCCGGGGTCGAACTCTTCACGGAAGTAACCTCAGTTTTTACCGCCGCTTTAGTACCGGAGGTTGGAATCAATAAAACCGTATTCGGTTTAACACCATTTCTGGCATCCGGATTTAATGAATAAATATCATAAGGCGTAACCTTAAATTTTACGGCAATCTGATTAATAGTTTCTCCGCTTGAAACCGTGTACTTTACCACTTTTTCTTGTGAAAATGCGGAACTGGTTGCAAAAAAAATCAGAGACAATAATGTTGAATAATATTTCATAATAAAGCTTAAAACAATTTAATTTCAATTTCAATAACAAGTTACAAAATTCTCTTTAAAGCAAGATTCCTGCCACTTATTATTTCTACACTGCTTATTCCCTAAGATCAATCTCGACCTTAGCAATAACAACCTCTTTATATAACTCCTCTTCCTCCTTTTTCTTGCATTGATACAAAACTTCTTCCATATTTTGGTACTTATCTGAGTAGACATAGTACGAAAGACTGTTAATATTAAAGAAGAAACTGGCGTTAAAATCGCCCGAATCAATGAGTTTCATAATGAACCTGTCTCTTAGCGTTGCGTCTGTAAATATACCTAAAACTAAGTAATAGCCGTTTGAAACTTCTTTAAGATTATCAAAAACTTCAACCTTTATCGTTTTGTCTTTTCTAAGCGGATTTTCCTTTAACTCGCGCTTCATTTCTTCCGATGAAACGATCTTCGAATCTTCTGTTACACCAGTTTTTTTCTGATTTTTAATCGCCTGATCCTGATACTTTTTTAATTTAACCAAAGCTACCTTATCATCAAACTTTCGGGCTTCCATACTATAATAAGATGCTTTGCTAATATGTCTTTTTACTTCAATCTTTTTCTGAGTATCCAGCGAATCTATCTTAGCAATCAAAAGCTGATTTTGGGCATCCCCTTGTTCCTGCTCTATTTTGTAACGCTTTATTTCTTCCAGGGAAAGACGTTGCAGCAGTGAAGTTGTAGTATTATTTTTTTCACTTTCACGGATTTTCTTCTTGTATTCCTGGTTTTCCTCCACAGCAATTTTCTCTACCTTATTCATTAAACCGGCATATGCCTTTCTATTCTCGGCCAGTTCTTTCTTCAACTGAGACGATAACTCATTGGTTTTTCCGATACTTTCATAAGATCGTTTTTCGAGTCTTTTTGATTCGTCGATATTTAGAACATCCATTCTCTTTAAATCGACTAGATCGTTACTCATTGTATTGACCAGCGAATCCAGTTTTGCCATTAAAATATCCTGAACATTTTTATTAGCTTCCAGTACCAATCGCAACTTTTCAACTGAATTCTCTTTGGAACCGTTCATGTCATTCAGATTCACTTTCAGATCGTTAATTTTTATGATTTTCTGATTCATTTCTTTCTGAACAACCAATCGGTCTTTCAAATCCTCCAGTTCAACCGTTTTAGCTTTTGTCTTTTCGACCACCACCTGCTTTTCAGCCAGAGCCAACATTAACTCTTCGCTTTCGTTTGTCGGCTTTACTCCTTTAGTATTAATTGCTAACTTGTTCCCTACAATCAGTCCGTTTACGATTTCAGGATTCTGAGACTCTAACTGATCAATTGAGATTTCGTATTTTTTAGCAATCGAAAACTTGGTTTCTTTAGGCTCTACCACATGAAAAACAGTTTCCTGATTAATGACACGAACTCGCCCATCCAGTGTTTTTCGTTTGTTTGGAATCGCAATAGACTGACCAATCTGTAATCCATTTTGAAGAAGATTTTTGTTTAGATTTTCTAAATCCAGCACCGAAACATTATATTGTCTGGCAATGCTGAATAAGGACTCCTTAGCAACAACCTGATGGTTTACTTTTGAAGATGTTGTACTTTCATTTTTGGAAAGATCTGCCAGTCCTTGAGGAATAACTAATTCCTGACCAATCTGAAGTCCGTTGGCAAGAATCGTCTGATTTGCATTTTGAAGCGATTCAACTGAAACGTTGTACTGTTTCGATAAACCAAAAAGGGTTTCTTTTGCGCCAACAATGTGAGTAATTTGCTGACCGGGGTTTGTTTTTTCAACCGGGTGAACAGGAATCTTAATAATCTGATTGTCTTGGATTCCACTCTGTGATTCGGGGTTGAATTTGTAAATCTCTTCGATAGAAACCTTGTACTTTTGGGCAATAAAATAGGCGGTTTCTCCTTTTTGAATTTTATGCTCAATAAATGAATCTTGCGCAGTTATTTTGTTAAAAGACAAAACAAAGACAAGAGAAAACGTTAAAAATTCTCTCATAAATAGTAGGTTTAAAAAATTAAGGCGTTACAAATGTAACGCCTTAATTGGAAAAACAATACTATTCCCACTCAATTGTTGCAGGTGGTTTTGAGCTGATATCGTAAACAACACGATTCACTCCTTTTACTTTATTGATGATGTCATTAGACACTTTCATTAAGAATTCATAAGGCAAATGCACCCAGTCAGCTGTCATACCATCTGTTGATTCAACGGCTCTAAGCGCCACTACTTTTTCGTAAGTACGCTCATCACCCATTACCCCAACACTGTTTACCGGAAGCAAGATTGCTCCTGCCTGCCAAACTTTGTCATACAATCCCCAGGATTTCAATCCTTCGATAAAAACAGCGTCAACATCTTGTAAAATCTGAACTTTCTCCGGAGTGATATCTCCCAAAATTCTAATTGATAATCCTGGTCCAGGGAAAGGATGTCTTCCTAACAACTCAGGATCTATTCCTAAAGTAGCTCCTACTCTTCGAACTTCGTCTTTGAACAACATTCGAAGTGGTTCTACAATTTTTAATTTCATATAATCCGGCAATCCACCTACGTTATGGTGCGATTTGATCGTTGCCGATGGTCCTTTTACCGAAACTGACTCAATAACATCAGGATAAATAGTTCCCTGTGCCAGCCATTTTACATCTTCGATTAAGTGTGATTCATCATCAAAAACTTCGATAAATACACGACCAATAGTTTTACGTTTGGTTTCAGGATCACTGATTCCGGCTAATTCAGACAGAAAACGATCTCCTGCATCTACTCCTTTTACATTCAATCCCATTCCTTTGTATTGATCTAATACATTTTGGAATTCGTTTTTACGAAGTAAACCGTTATTTACGAAAATACAATATAGGTTTTTTCCAATTGCCTGATGTAATAAAACCGCCGCTACAGTTGAATCTACTCCTCCTGACAATCCTAAAACTACTTTATCATTTCCTAATTTCTCTTTCAATTCTCCCACCATTTCTTCTACGAAAGCATTTGGTGTAAAATTTTGAGGAACTTCAGCGATATCTACCAAAAAGTTTTTCAGCATTTTTGATCCGTCTGTAGAGTGAAAAACTTCCGGGTGGTACTGAATAGCATAGGTCGTTTCGCCTTCAATTTTATAAGCAGCAAATTCCACGTCGTGCGTGCTTGCTAATTTTACAGCATTGGTTGGCAAAGCTTTAATACTATCACTATGACTCATCCAAACCTGACTGTTTTCAGAAACTCCATTAAAGAAAACTTCATTCTCTTTAATATAAGACAAATTAGCTCTACCGTATTCTCTGGTGTTTGAAGCAGCTACTTCACCTCCGCTAAAATGCGCTAAGTATTGTGCTCCGTAACAAACTGCCAACATTGGAAGCTTGCCTCGAATTTGAGATAAATCAGGATGCGGAGCATCTTCTGCACGAACAGAAAAAGGACTTCCTCCTAAAATTACGGCTTTATAAGGTGATAAATCACTAGGAAAGTGATTGTAAGGGAAAATTTCGCAGAATATATTTAATTCGCGAACTCTACGCGCAATAAGCTGAGTATATTGCGATCCGAAATCTAAAATAAGTACGTTGTGTTGCATGCGCAAAAATACTTTTTATATTCGAATTTGAAAAATGGAATTTTGATTTTTTTTATTTAAAGATTCTAAGGGGCTGAGGCGCTAAGATTCTAAGGTACTGAACTCTAAAAAAAAAGAAAAACTTAGCACCTCAATACCTTAGTAATTTAGCACCTCTAAAAAAAACTTAGCACCTCAGTACCTTAGCAACTTAGTATCTTAGTACCTTCGCAAAAAAATCCAAAAACCAGATTATTTCGTAAGTAACGAAAAAACCAATTAAAATTTAACTATGAAATCAAAATTAATTGCTCTCTCCCTCTTCTTATCTTTATTTTTAAGCTCTTGTGATGCAGTAGATGATTTATTGACGTTTACTATTTCCAACGAAACTTCGATTCAGATTAAAAGCACTTCTCCTATCAATTTGCCATCAGAAATTATTACGCCTGATGTGACTACAAATTCATCTGCCGAATTTGAAAACAATAAAACGAAAGCCAGTTTAGTAAAAGACGTTAAGTTGAAATCGCTTAAACTAATGATTACAAACCCAACCGATAAAACATTTACGTTTTTAAAATCTGTTCATTTGTATATTTCCACCACAGATTCTGATGAAATAGAACTTGCCTATCAGGACAACATTAATGCCTCAACCAACAATATCGATTTAATTTGCACGGATGCAAGACTCGATCAGTACATTAAAGCAGATAAATATAAAATCAGAACAAAAGTTACTTTAAAAGAAACGCTTACCAAAGACGTAACCGTAAAAGCAGAAATGAAGTTTAGAGTGACTGCGGATCCATTTTAGAAAAAAGGTTCTGAGGTTCTGAGGTTCTGAGGTTCTGAGGTTCTGAGGTTCTGAGGTTCTGAGGTTCTGAGGTTCTGAGGTTCTGAGGTTCTGAGGTTCTGAGGTTCTGAGGTTCTGAGGTTCTGAGGTTCTGAGGTTCTGAGGTTCTGAGGTTCTGAGGTTCTGAGGTTCTGAGGTTCTGAGATACTAAGGTTCTAAGTTTTTTTTTAAAACTTAGAACCTTAGTCACTTAGCTCCTTAGCAACTTAAAAAAAACTATTCTTTTGTCACAATAATCGAAGCCTTAAATCCTGCGGCGAGATTATCCCAATAATCATTGGTTACTAATTGACCTTTATCATCGTAGACTTGAATTTCGGCGGTATTTCCACCTAAGGTACCTATATTCAGTGCTTCAAAATCAAGTTTATTAAAGCCATCTGTCAGCATAATTTTTACGTCTTTGAAACTGGAATCCAAAAACAGCTGATCTTTTATTACTTTATCATTAGAAGAAACTTTGACCAAATCGCCATCAATGGCTCCAAAATCACGGAATTTCACAATAAAATACTGTGATTTTGTTCTGAAATCGCCCAAAGAAATATTTCTTTTTACTAATGTTCCGCGTCCTTCTTTTAAACCGGCATCTCTTAAAGCTTTATCTAAATCTTTCTCCATTTTGGGCACGTAACGATCTCCGGGATTGGCAAAATCAGTTTCGGTAGACATCGTGAATTTACTTTTTTCGGCTCCAATCTGAAATTGAGATTTTGGCGTAATACTGGTATTGTCAAAAACATTAGGAGTTTTAATACCTGGCATATCCAAATTTTCACCCTGTGGATCTTTTATTTCCGGAATTGGAGTCTTTTTGGGTTTTGCCCCAAATTTAGGCGCCGCAATTGGCTTGAATTTCGTTCCAAATTCCTTTTGCGCTGATACAGTAACAGCAGTAAAAAACAATATGAAAAATAAGATGTGTTTCATTTAAAAAGTATTATCGAATCGGCTTTTATAATTGGAATAAAATCAGGGTCTGGCATCACAAAAATAACATAATATAGTTAGGCTCTACAACTTTAAGACTTTTATAACACTATATTATGCATTTTTTTGGAATCAAAAAACCTGCCAAAAACTACAAATAGGGTCAAATTAATTTCAAATCTAAAACTCCAAATTCTGAAACTCCAAATTCTGAAACTCCAAATACCAAATCAATCGTGTACTTCTGAAACTATGGAAATGTTAGTTTTTTAAATATTCGAAAAACATCGTTTTGATAATTAGCAACTTATTCCTAACTTCAATCTTTTTAAAAGCAGCACTAAAGATGATCCTATAAAAAAAATATCTGAGAGAAATCTATTTCTTTCCCATAAGGCTCTGCGTTTTATTTAAAGTGAAACGCCTTTTTTTTCAGTGATAAATTCTATATCTCTATGTGCTAAAAATAATGACACTTAACAAATAAAACATACTCCTATCTCTTTAAAATACCTGATGAAATAGCTAATTTATTAAATTTTCAAACCATGGATTATATTGATTATTATAAAGTATTAGAAATCACAAAGTCTGCAACTGAAGCGGAAATCAAAAAAGCTTACCGGAAACTGGCACGAAAATACCATCCCGATCTGAATCCGAATGACAAAGAAGCGGAAAGAAAATTCAAGGAAATAAATGAGGCCAACGAGGTTTTAAGCAATCCTGAAAATCGAAAAAAATACGACAAATACGGAAAAGACTGGAAACATGCCGATGAGTTTGAGAAAGCAGGTTACGATCCTAACCAACAGCAATATTCCAGACAACAACAAGACAATCAAAGTTACAATGATTTTGGCGGCGGAGATTTTTCAGAAAGTGATTTCTCCGATTTCTTCAATTCTATGTATGGATCTTCAGGAAGAAGCTCCAGAAGTCAGGCAAAATATCGAGGACAGGATTTTAATGCCGAATTACAGTTAGATCTGGCGGCTGCTTATACCACACACAAACAGAACTTAAGTGTCAATGGAAAAAATATCCGAATCACTATTCCGGCAGGAGTCGAAAACGGACAGATCATCAAAATTCCAAATCACGGTGCTCCTGGTGCAAATGGTGGTCCGAATGGCGATTTGTATATTACTTTTTTAATCGATAACAATTCCGATTTCAAACGAGAAGGCAATAATTTATATGCCGATGTTGAACTGGATTTATACACTGCAATTTTAGGAGGAGAAATTTTTGTGACCACTTTTGATGGAAAAGTAAAAATAAAAGTACCCGCCGAAACCCAACCCGGAACTAAGGTAAAACTAAAAGGAAAAGGATTTCCGCTGTACAAAAAAGAGAATCAGTTCGGCGATTTATATATTACTTACACGATAAAAATCCCGACAAAACTGTCCGCAAAAGAAAAAGAATTATTCGAAGAACTAGCTAAATTAAGAAATCATGAGTAATAAAAACTTAATCCAGATAAAACAATTTTGTTTGTACCACGAAATTGAAAACACCTTTATAACGGAGTTGCATAACTATGGTTTGATCAAAATTATAATGCTTGAGGAAGATGAATATTTCCAACCCGAACAATTACCGGCAGTCGAAAAGATGATACGTCTTCATTACGACCTGAAAATTAATCTTGAAGGCCTTGATGTCATTGCAAACTTACTCAACAAAATCGAAACACTTCAGCAAAATCTTACTACAACCCAAAACAAACTTCGGCTTTACGAGCAGCATCAAATCGATTAAAAAACAGATTTTAATTATTGAAAATATCACAAAAAAGAATGAATCCCGAAGTGATTTCAATTCGATCGCGCTCATTTTTATCGGCATAATTCATAAATTGCAACCCTATTAACAAACCCGAATTTGCTTAAAAAACAAAAAAGCAAATTCAATAAACCATAAAAAATGAAAAGAGAAAACATCTTAACAGGATCGCCTTGGGAGGACAAAATGGGATATTGTCGTGCGGTAAGAATCGGCAACATCATTGAAGTCTCAGGAACTGTGGCTATTGTTGATGGTGAAAAAGTAAAAGCCAGTGATGCTTATGCCCAAACCTATAACATCCTGGAGCGTGTTGAAAAAGTTTTAGAAGATTTAAATGTTGGAATGAAAGATGTCATCAGAACACGAATTTTCACAACAGATATTTCGACTTTTGAAGAAGTAGCGAGAGCGCACTCTTCATTTTTTAAAGACATTAAACCTACAACTGGTTTTTATGAAATCAGTAAACTGGTTGCACCGGAATATTTAGTTGAAATAGAATTTACAGCTGTTGTACAATAATTTTTCGGCCACGAATTCACGATTTTTTTAGCCACTGATTAAGGGATTAAAAAGATTATTTTTGTCTAAATTAAAATTCGTTGTATTCGTGAATTCGTGGCTAAAAAACTAACTTTATTAATGGCTTCTCAAACCCCAAAAAAAACACTCCTTACTGTTTTCAAATGGATTCTCATTTGCATTCTAATTGGTATCCTGTCTGGATCTGCTTCGGCATTTTTCTTAGTTTCTTTAGAATGGGTTACACAATTTAGAATTCAGCACGACTGGCTAATCTGGTTTTTGCCTTTTGGTGGATTATTAGTTGGATTGAGTTATTATTACTGGGGAGAATCTGTCGTAAAAGGCAATAATTTATTGCTCGAAGAATACGAGAACCCAAAAAAAATCATTCCGTTTAAAATGGCTCCTCTAGTACTTTTAGGAACCTTACTCACACATTTATTTGGAGGTTCGGCAGGACGTGAAGGAACTGCTGTACAAATGGGTGGCGCTATCTCCGATCAGTTTACAAAACTTTTTAAACTGGATAATACTGAACGTAGAATTCTAATCATCCTCGGAATCAGTGCAGGTTTTGCCTCTGTTTTTGGAACTCCTCTCGCAGGAGCAGTTTTCGCGTTGGAAGTTTTATATTTCAGTAAAATCAATTTCAAGAGTATCCTCTTGTCATTTTTGGTCGCTTATACCGCTTATTTTACAGTCGAATTCTGGCAGGTAAAACACACCCATTATAGCATTCCGCTTGTTCCTGAAATTAGCCCATCCACTTTATTTTATGTGATTGCAATCGGTGTTTTATCCGGTTTCGCAGCTTTGCTTTTCTCGAGAAGCACCCATTTCTGGGGATCTCTCTTTTCAAAAAACATCAAATATCCTCCGCTGCGTCCTTTTATTGGAGGAATTGTTTTAGCCATTGCTATTGCAGGTTTCGGACTAACGAAATTCTCAGGTTTAGGCGTACCTATAATTGTCGATTCTTTTTCAAACGCTAATCCGTGGTACGACTTCCTGCTTAAAATTCTCTTCACCGGATTCACTCTTGGAGCAGGTTTTAAAGGCGGTGAAGTGACTCCGTTGTTCTTTGTGGGGGCTACTTTAGGAAGCGCTTTGTCTTTAATAATTCCACTACCAATTGCTTTCTTAGCAGGTCTTGGATTTGTAGCTGTATTTTCGGGAGCAACCCACACCCCTATCGCCTGCACCATTATGGGCATGGAACTTTTTGGCATCCAATCCGGAATTTTCATCGCTATCGCCTGTACCATAGCCTATTTTTCATCCGGTTCGGTTGGAATTTACAAATCACAAATTGTAAAAGGAGCTAAGTATAAGTTGTATCAGAGACTGTGAAATGTAAATAGTGAGATGTAAAATGTGAGATGTAAGATGTAGGATATAAAACATGAATCGTAAAATAGGAGACACAAGCTTATAACCTTTACACTTATCACTTATCACTTATCACTTTTAACATTTTACATCTCACATTTTACATCTCACATTTTACATCTCACATTTTACAAATAACAGCACAAATAACTTATAAAAAATGATTTCAGCATTACATTAAAAAAATGTAAATTCGCACACTATGAAAATACAAGATATTCAAGCGTTACAATTATTACTCGCAACCCCGAAGAAAATCGTCATAATTCCGCATAGAGGTCCTGACGGAGATGCTATGGGTTCAACCTTAGGTTTATACCATTTTTTATTTAAAAACAATCATCAGCCAACGGTGATTGCACCGAATGATTTTCCGGATTTTTTAGCCTGGCTTCCAGGTTCTGAAACGGTTAAAATATTTGAAAAAGATACAGAGAACTGCACCCAAATATTAGAAGAAGCCGAGCTTATTTTTACACTCGATTTTAATGCTTTTCATCGTACCGGTGAAATGGAACATACCCTAGCGAAGCTAACTGCTCCGTTTGTCATGATCGATCATCACCAAAAACCTGATGATTATGCCCTTTATACCTACTCGGATACTTCATTTGGATCGACCTGTGAAATGGTTTATAATTTCATTTCTTTCTTAGGCAAAAAAGAGGATCTGGACAAAACCATAGCTACCTGTATTTATACAGGAATATTAACAGATTCCGGCTCTTTCCGTTTTCCGGGAACGACAGGAAATACGCATCGTATCATTGCAGATCTAATTGATTTAGGTGTTGAAAATACCCAAATTCCAATTTTATTGTTTGACAACAGTTCATACAGCCGTTTGCAATTGTTAGGCCGTGCATTACAAAACATGAAAGTTCTGGAAGAGCATAAAACCTCTTACACTTCGCTTACTCAGGATGAACTGGATTCTTTTAATTATGCAAAAGGAGACACCGAAGGCGTTGTTAATTATGGATTAAGTATAAAAGGTATTGTTTTTACTGCTATTTTTATCGAAAATAAAGAAGAGAAAATCATCAAGATTTCTTTTCGTTCGCAAGGAGGATTTGACGTAAATCAGTTTGCCAGAGATCATTTTAATGGTGGCGGACATAGTAATGCAGCAGGAGGAAGATCAGATGTTTCGATGGAAGAAACCTTAAAGAAATTTGAAGATTTAGTAAACAAACTAAAAATATAACACAAATATGAACTACTTAAAACGAGGCAGTTGCGCCCTACTTTTTGCCGTTTTATTGGTTAGCTGTAAACAACATGAAGACGCGAGAAGACCTATTTCTCAGGCTTCAGGTACCTTTATGAAAAAATCAGCCGATCGAAATAAAAAATTAGTAGCCAATGAAGAAGACGTTATCAAAAAGATAATCAAAAGTAATCCAAAAATAAAATACTATGCAACCAGAAAAGGATACTGGCTGTATTATGACGAACGAAATGAAACCGATCTGCAAACTCCTAAAAAAGGCGACATCGCTTATTTTAATTTAGAAGTAAAAGATATAAATGGCAAAATCATTTATTCTGAAGCCGATCTTGGTCCTCAAACGTATTATGTAGATAAGCAGGATATCATGATGGGATTGCGTGACGGTATTAAAATGATGCATAAAAATGAAACTGTGACTTTCTTATTTCCTTCTCATATTGCTTACGGGTATCATGGAGATAATAAAAAAATCGGTCCTAATCAGTCCTTAATGTGTACCGTTACACTTCGCAACTTTGTACCGGATCCGGCAGCTGCACCAGCAACAACGGCAACGCAAACACCTAAGACAGCAGCTCCTAAAACTGTAACTCAAACCAAAAAAGATACATTAAACCCATAAAAACAATAGCTAAAAAAATGAAAAAAAGTATTCTACTAGTATTACTTGCCGTTAGTTCATTATACTCTTGTAAAGACGAACACAGCAACTTACCTGATGGTTTATATGCCGATATTGAAACCAATAAAGGACACATTATTGTCGAATTAGATTATAAAAAAGCACCTGTTACGGTTGCTAATTTTGTAACCTTAGCCGAAGGTAAAAGCGAGTTTGTAACCAAAGATTATCTAAAAAACAAACCTTTTTATGACGGATTAAAGTTTCACAGGGTTATTGATAATTTTATGATTCAAACCGGGGATCCTGAAGGAACAGGTTCCGGAGATGCAGGATACAGATTTAAAGATGAAATTACCGATTTGAAATTTGACAAAGCAGGTGTTCTGGCAATGGCAAACAATGGCCCAGCGACAAACAGCAGTCAGTTTTTTATCACACACCTTGAAACTCCGTGGTTAGATGGAAAGCATACCATCTTTGGTCATGTTGTTGAAAAAGGACAAGAAGTTGTAAATCAAATAAAACAGGATGATAAAATTGTTTCGGTAAAAATCATCAGAAACGGTGAAGCTGCCAAAAAGTTTGATGCTGTAAAAGTATTTCACGATTATTTCTCTGAAATTGCCAAAGAAAAAAGCAAATATAACGGAGTACAAAAAGAAAAAGTAGCTTACTTAGCTTCAATAAAACCTAAAGCAACTAAAACTAATTCAGGTTTAGAGTACGTAATTACTGAAAAAGGAACGGGTAAAAAACCGGCTACAGGAGCGCAATTATACATTAATTATTCAGGCTTTTTAGAAGACGGAACTTTATTTGATTCAAGTGTTGAAGAAGTTAATAAAGCTTTTGGAAAATTTGATGCTGCAAGAGCTGAAGCAAAAGGATATCAGCCAATTCCTTTCCAGGCTGGTCGTAAAGACGGAATGATTCCTGGTTTTATCGAAGGAATTGAACAACTTTCATTTGGAGACAAAGCAGTTCTTTTTATTCCGGCGCACCTGGCATACGGAGCAACCGGTGCAGGAGGAGTAATTCCGCCAAATGCAAATATTATTTTCGAAATTCAATTATTAGAGAAACCACAATAGTTTATTTAAAAGAAACCAACATAGACTTAAATTCGGAACATCATGAAGTTTAAATTTCTATTCTTATTTTGTCTGGCTGTAGTAAACATTAACGCTCAGACTACAAAAAAACCAGTTGCCAAAACAAAGCCAAAAACGACAGCTGGAGCAGCAAAAGCAGCACCAAAAGCGAATCCAAATGAAGGCATTTTTGCTACAATAGCAACCACAAAAGGAGACATAGTCCTTTCTTTAGAATATGTAAAAGCCCCGGTAACCGTAGCTAACTTTATTTCGTTGGCAGAAGGAACTAACCCTAACGTTAAAGCTGAAAAACTTAAAGGAAAACCTTTTTACGACGGTTTGAAATTTCACAGAGTAATCAATGATTTCATGATTCAGGGTGGAGATCCTGACGGAAATGGTTCAGGAGGTCCGGGATATGCCTTTAAAGACGAATTTGTACCAGAATTGAAATTTGAAAAAGGCGGAGTTTTAGCAATGGCTAATTCAGGTCCTGCTACAAACGGAAGTCAGTTTTTCATCACACATAAAGATACGCCGTGGTTAAATGGTAAACATACTATTTTTGGTCATGTCGTTTCAGGAATGGACAATGTTAATAAAATTGTTCAGGACGATATTATGACTAAAATTACTATTACACGCAAAGGTGCTGCAGCCAAAAAATTTGATGCTGTAAAAGTACTTGCTGCAGATGCTAAAGGCCAGGAAGCAAAAAAAGCAGAATCTCAAAAAGTAATCATTGAAAAAGCAGCTTATTTTGCTGCTACTAAAGCCAAAGCTACTACAACAGCTTCAGGTTTAAAATATGTTGTTACTAAAAAAGGAACCGGAGTTAAAGGTGCTGAAGGCTCTAACATTTACTTCCACTACGCAGGATATTTTGAAGACGGAAATCTTTTTGACAGTAGTATTGCGGCTGTAGCAAAAGCTTATGGTAAATATGATGCCAACCGTGACGCTCAAAAAGGATACAAAGCGTTCCCTTTTGTTGTAGGTAAAAAAGACGGAATGATTCCAGGTTTTATTGAAGCTTTAGACATGATGACAGATGGAGAAAAAGCCATATTTTTTCTTCCTTCTAATTTAGCTTACGGAGAAAAAGGCGCCGGAGGTGTAATTCCGCCAAACGCAACTTTGATCTTTGAAATCGAAACTTATAAAGAACAGCCTGTAAAGTAATACAAAATACTATACCGGACTTAAAATCAACCACCAGAGTATCTTTCTGGTGGTTTTTTTATTTTACCAAATCTGTTAAATCTTCAATTTTAAACCTCAGGAAAAGAGCAGAATAAACGCAATCACAACGTTTCTGAATATTTTATATTAAATCCTAAACAAAATAGCTTACCTTTGCCGGCTTAAATTTTTTAAAATAAACAGATTAAGATGTCACAAAACAACGTATTAAAAGGAGTATTTTTAGTAGCATTAGGAGCCACTACTTATGGAATGTTAGCCACTTTCGTAAAAATGGCCTATACAGAAGGATACACTACCGCCGAAGTAACTACCTCTCAATTTGTATTGGGAATCATTGGTATCTTGCTGATTAATACGTTTCAGAAAATAAAACATAAGGACAAGGTAGTCAAAGCAACTCCAAAAAACATATTCAGTTTAATGCTAGCCGGTACTTCTTTAGGAATGACCAGTTTGTTTTATTATCTGGCTGTAAAGTACATTCCCGTTTCAATTGGTATCGTTTTATTGATGCAAACGGTTTGGATAGGAGTTTTACTTGAAATGATCTTAGAGAAAAAATTACCTTCGAGACAAAAAGTATTTTCGGTGTTTATCGTTCTTATTGGTACCGTTTTAGCCACTAATATTCTGCACAATGAAATCGAACTGGACTGGAGAGGTCTTGTTTGGGGAATGTTAGCCGCAGTATCTTTCACGACAACCATGTTTACAGCCAATCGCGTTGCAACCGAAATCTCATCGGCACAACGTAGTTTGTACATGCTGTTTGGAGGTGCCATTATCGTGTTTTCGTTTGCATTGGCAACACAGGTTACCCCTTTTAACCTTGCGATCTTTGCAAAATGGGGAATCATACTAGCCTTATTCGGTACTATCATTCCTCCAATGTTAATGAACTTAGGTTTTCCTTTAACAGGAATAGGTCTTGGAAGTATCGTTTCTGCACTTGAGCTTCCTGTTTCTGTAACAATGGCTTACATTTTATTAGATGAAGAAGTAATCTTATTGCAATGGGTTGGAATTGTTTTAATCATCCTGGCCATTATTATTATGAATGTAAATTTCAAACGCAAAAACTAGCTAATTTAGAAACGCTCTAAAAAAAAGCATCTTTGTAATGCAATAATTGTTAATTTTTTTATAAATTCGTGATAAACAATCCTATATCATGAATTTACCCTGGCATTTATATTTAATGGCGTCGCTTTATATTATTGCCGGATTAAATCATTTTAGAAAACCGGGAATGTACATTCGAATCATTCCCCCATTCTTTTCAAACCCCAAATTAATAAATACCTTAAGCGGAATTTCCGAAATTCTTTTCGGTATACTTCTGATGATTCCTGCTACTTCCCATTTTGGTGCGTGGGGAATTATAGCTACTTTAATTGCTGTATTTCCTGCCAATCTTTTCATGTATCAGAATAAAAAAGCAAGTTTTGGTTTACCCAAGTGGATTTTGTTTATACGCTTGCCCATTCAGATTGTCTTGATTTTATGGGCATACCAATATACTTTTTAACAATCAACTATTAATTAAAACTATTTATTATGAAAAAATTATTTGCAGAGTTTTTTGGAACTTATTGGCTGGTTTTTGGAGGTTGTGGAAGCGCAATTTTTGCTGCCGGAATTCCTAATTTAGGAATCGGATTTGCTGGTGTTGCTCTGGCCTTTGGTTTAACAGTACTAACAATGGCTTATGCTGTAGGACATATCTCAGGCGGACACTTTAATCCTGCTGTTTCCTTTGGTTTATGGGCAGGTGGCAGATTCCCTGCAAAAGATTTAATCCCTTACATTGTCGCACAATGCGTTGGTGCAGCCGCCGCAGCCGGGACTTTATTTACCATTGCATCAGGAAAAGCCGGTTTTGCAATCGATAATACAAAAGCAGGAGCTTTTGCCTCAAATGGTTTTGGAGCATTTTCACCTGACGGATATTCTTTGCAATCTGCTTTTATCGCTGAGTTTGTACTTACGCTGTTTTTCTTATTGGTAATTCTGGGTGCTACAGATAAATTTGCCAACGGAAGATTTGCCGGTATTGCCATTGGTTTAGCATTAACCTTAATACACTTAATCAGTATTCCAATTACCAATACTTCTGTAAATCCCGCAAGATCATTATCTCAGGCAATTTTTGTTGGGGGAGAGCCGTTGTCACAAGTCTGGCTGTTTTGGCTAGCTCCGATTCTGGGTGCGATTGTAGCCGGATTTATTTATAAAACATTATTGCAAAATCATGCCGAAGCTTAATCAACTTATCTCTAACCTTTAAAATTTATCTTATGACATTTTTATATTTTTTACTTATTGGTGCAATATCCGGATGGCTTGCGGGTCAGATATGGAAAGGTGCAGGTTTTGGATTATTAGGTAATATCATCGTAGGAATTGTGGGTGGTATCATTGGTGGCTGGATAGCCGGTAGACTTGGCATTGGCGGAGGAGGACTTCTATGGCAAATTATAATTGCGGTTGGAGGAGCCTGGGTACTACTCTTTATCATCAGCTTAATCAAAAAAGCTTAAAACCTTTATTTATAACTTACTTTTAAAAGAGAAAATCAAATATAATACTATTCGGTTTTCTCTTTTCTTTTTAGAACAACTTAAGTCTGTCGGCTTTCTCCTGTGACTTTATTCAGACTTTTTTCGTATCACTTTATTCGATTCTTATGAATGACATTATTGCCTATTTCAGTACGATTCCGTCTTCACATAGAAGTTTAATTCTCATGGGAGGAATCACCTTCTTTTGGCTGATCGAAAATACCTTTCCTTTGTTTCACCTCCAATATCGAAAATGGCAACATGCCCGGATCAATTTTTTCCTGACCTTCACTACAATTGTTGTCAACTTTGTTTTGGCTTTTATCTTAATTAAAACAGCCAACTGGACAACCGAGAACGATTTTGGACTGTTACAATGGCTGCCTGCTTTACCGCTGTGGCTTTACACCATAATTGGTTTATTGCTATTGGATTTAATTGGCGCTTATCTTGCCCATTATGTACAACACAGGTTCAAAATTTTATGGCGTTTTCATCTGGTACACCACACCGATACCTGGATCGACACTACATCGGCAAATCGACATCATCCGGGCGAAAGCATTATTCGGTTTGTCTTTACCACTCTTGGTGTTTTGATTATAGGAAGCCCGATGTGGATGGTTTTTCTTTACCAGACTTTATCCGTTATTTCAACTCAATTTACGCATGCTAATATCGCATTACCGCAGAAATTAGATGTTTTCCTTAGTTATTTTATTGTTTCCCCAAACATGCATAAAGTACATCATCACTACGTTCTTCCCTATACAGACAGTAACTATGGGAATATTTTTTCGGTTTGGGACCATCTTTTTGGCACTTTTACCAATTTGCCCAAAGACAAAATAATTTATGGCGTAGACACCCATATGGCTGTTGAAGAAAACAACAATCTCAAAAATTTATTAAAAATACCGTTTCAAAAAGCGAGATCCATAAAAAACAGTTAAAATCAGTAAAAAAAATATCGTTGATCGAACCAACTAATTATTTTTTTTATTAATATTGATACTTAAATTGAAAATCAATCTATTAATCATTAACCTCTATTTTGAATTAATTTTCACGTGATGAAAAAGAGTAACCGCAAAGAATTGAATTGGGAACAAACTGAAAAAGTTGTTTCGTTAGCCTTAGAAGAAAAAAATCCATTTGAAATCATAAAAAAAGAATTTGGATTGGCAGAAAAAGAAGTTCTGGAAATCATGAAAAAGAAAATGCCACTTGAGAAATTTGAGATGTGGAAAAAAAAGGCAATTGCAAATAAACCAAAACCAAAACCAGTTAAAATAGACGATTTTGACGAAGATTTGGATGGCAAATATTATATAAAGAATAAACTAGACTAAGATAGAACTCCTGAGATTCAGGAGTTTTTTTTTATTTTTAATCAAAATGTAACTTTTTTACCTTTTGTAAGTCAAATAGCAATAACCAAACATGAAGAAATGAAAAAAATACTTTACACCCTAGCTCTCGCAGTTACACTTTGGAGCTGTAAAACAGGGACCCCTTCAGGTGCCGCAAAAAGCAATGTCGTAGATGTTAATATTAACCTTGTTGACGTTAAAGACGATAAAGTTTTGGTTACGGTAACACCTCCGCAAATCAAAACAGACGAAATAATTTACAGCATCCCAAAAACGGTTCCGGGAACTTATTCTACGGACAACTACGGTAAATTTTCAGACGATTTTAAAGCCTTTGACGCCAAAGGAAATGCATTAGTAGTAAAAAGAATTGATGACAACTCATGGTCGATTTCTGATGCTAAAAAGCTTAAAAAAATAACTTATTTAGTAGGAGATACTTTTGATACTGAAAAAGGATCGGGATTTGGAAATGACGACGTCTTTTCTCCAGCTGGTACCAATATCAATGCAGGAGTAAATTTCTTAGTAAACACACATGGTTTTGTAGGTTATTTTAAAGACAAACTTGAAATTCCATATAAAGTTACCATTACACACCCGGAAACCCTTTGGGGAGCAACTTCAATGACCGATGAGGATGCAAGCAAAACAAGTGATGTTTTCACCACTTCGCGCTATGCTATTTTAGTCGAAAATCCAATCATGTACTCTAAACCTGATTATACCACATTCAACGTAAACGGAATGGATATTTTAATCGCCGTTTATTCTCCAACAGGGAAATTTACAGCAGAAAGTATCACTCCGGAAATGAAAACGATGATGACGGCACAAAAGAACTTTTTAGGCAAAGTAAATGCTAACAAAAAGTATACTGTTCTTTTGTATCTGTCAAGTATGGCTAAGGATGATGCCCACGGTTTTGGAGCATTGGAACATCCAACCGCTACAACGGTTGTTTTGCCGGAATCTATGCCTAAAGAAAAACTGGTAGAATCAATGAAAGATGTAGTTTCTCACGAGTTTTTTCATATTGTAACTCCGTTAACGATTCACTCTAAAGAAATTCAGTTTTTTGATTACAATGCACCAAAAATGTCAGAGCATTTATGGATGTACGAAGGAGTAACCGAATATTTTGCCAACCTGTTTCAAATCAATCAGGGGTTGATTAACGAGGCTGAATTTTACACCCGTATTGCCGATAAAATTGAGCAGTCTAAACGTTTAAACGATACCATGTCATTTACCGTAATGAGTAAAAATGTATTGGATCAGCCTTATAAAGATCAATACTTAAATGTGTATCAAAAAGGAGCTTTGATCGGGATGTGTATCGATATTATAATCAGAGAAAAAAGCAATGGCGAAAGAGGAATTCTGGATTTAATGCACAAATTAGCAAGCGAATATGGTGTTGAAAAACCATTTAACGATAACGAACTTTTTGCTAAAGTAACTGAATTGACTTATCCTGAAGTTGGGGAGTTCCTTAACAAATATGTGTCTGGCACTACTCCTATTCCTTATGAGTTTTATTTGGCTAAAGTTGGTGTTACCAAAGCCTCTGAAAAAGTTCCGGGATCAATTTTCATCAAAGGTCAGGCTCCTTATATAGGAGTTGATAAAGCTACTAAAGCAATAAACGTTCGTTCTAATACTGATCTAAATGTATTTTTTACCAATTTAAACCTTAAAGCAGGAGATGTAATTCTTGCGGTAAATGATAAAACGTATACTTTAGACAACATTTATGATTTGATTGGTGAAAGTGAAAACTGGAAAGAAAATGATCCGATTACGATTAAAATAAAACGTGCGGGAGTTGAACAAACTATCAAAGGAACGGTAAAGGTGCCTTTTGAAGAAAAAGAAACTTTTAAAGCAACAGATGCTTCAAGAGAGAAACTTAAAAATGCATGGTTGAAAGGTTAATCCGTTTCAATTCAAATACAAAAAAACCGACAAGTGATTGTCGGTTTTTTTGTATTGATCGTTCTGTCATTCTGAAGAATGAGATTACTTCTTTACCGGAAACTTCCAGTCAAATTCATCTTTATCGTTAATGATTGCACCCACTTCGAATTTTACAATTTCGTCAAATTCGGTTTGAAGAATGAACCAATTGTCTTCATTAAAATAATTTTCAAAAGTATCAAAAGTCTCCTGAGTATATTTTGTAATTCCTTTCGTCGCTAAATCTTTCTTGACATCAGCAATTTTTCTTCCAATTAATTTGAAGCCGAAAACTTCTAAATCACTACTTGAAGCTACTAAATAACCTAATTTCAGCTCTTCTTCCTGATAAAACGTCAATCTGATTTTTTGTGCATTGTATACAAAAATCACATTATCATCTTCGTCTTTATAATTTTTATCAGGCTTTCCTAAAGCAGCTGTAACATCATTTTGCTTCATTCCGAAAAGCAATTTATCAATTCCTGATTTTAGATTTATTTTCATATTTACTTTTATTTAAAGTGCAAATTTCGGGAAGTTTTTTGTTGTTCCGTCACGAATTGTACAAATTTTATCAAATTTTAATATTGTTTTTTATTCGGTTTTGAACTCATATAAAAAGTAATTTTTCCGCCATTGATAACATCTTCATGTTTCAAGAAAGGTTGGTCAAGCTTTTTACCATTCAATAAAACCTTGCTCACAAACACATTTTTATCGGATTGATTTACCGTTTCTACTTCAAATTTCTTTCCGTTTTCTAGATTAAAAACTGCCTTTTTCACTAACGGACTCCCTAATGCATACTCGTCAGAGCCCGGAGCAACCGGATAAAATCCTAAACTGCTAAAAATGTACCAGGCACTCATTTGTCCAAAATCATCATTTCCTCCTAAACCGTCGGCTCCGTTTCGGTACATTTTTTTCAGAATCATCCTGATTTTGTCCTGAGCTTTCCAGGGTGAATTGGTCCAGTTGTACAAATAAACGACATGATGAGAAGGTTCATTTCCATGAACATAGTTCCCGATGATACCGTCTCTTGTAATATCTTCTGTGTTTTCAAAATATTTGTCCGGTAAATGCATGTTAAACAAGGAATCCAAACGAACTTTAAACTTCTCATTACCTCCCATCAATTTGATCATATCTGCTGGATCCTGCGGAACATACAAACTGTAATTCCATGAGTTTCCTTCAATAAAACCCTGACCGTGTGTATCCAGCGGATCAAATTCTTTCTTGAAAGTTCCGTCGTTTAATTTAGGACGCATAAACCCCGTCTTAGCATCGTAAACATTTTTATAATTTTTAGATCTTTCGATGAACTCTTTATAAATTTCTGTTTTGCCTAACTTTTTTGCGGCCTGCGCAATCGCCCAGTCATCATAAGCATACTCCAAAGTTTTTGAAACCGAAGCACCGTTTTTGTCTTCAGGAACATAACCTTTTGTCATATAATATTCCAATCCGTCATAATAAGGTACTTTTGCAGTGTTCACACAAGCCTGAAGTGCTTTTTCAGCATCAAAATGAGTATTGCCTTTTACAATCGCGTCCGCAATTACAGAAACGGAATGATAGCCAATCATGCACCAATTTTCATTGGCATAATGCGACCAAATAGGTAACATCTTATGCACACTTTGATCAGAATGTGCCAGCATAGAGCTAATCATATCCGAGTTTCGTGTTGGCTGCACCAAGTTGAATAACGGATGCAAAGCACGATAGGTATCCCATAACGAGTAACTGGTATAGTTTTTAAAATTCTCCGTTTTATGAACATTCATATCCAGACCTTTGTAGTTCCCATCTAAATCCATGTATTCAGTCGGACCTAAAAAGGCATGATACATAGCCGTGTAAAAATTTACCAAATCTTCTTTCTGAATGGTCTCCACCTGAATTTTATTCAGTTCGTTGTTCCATACTTCCTGACTTTGTTTTTTTACTTTTTCGAAATCCCAGCCCGGAACTTCTTTTTTCATGTTTTCGAGTGCACCGGCAGAACTTACAGGCGATAAAGCCATTTTAATTTTGACTTTCTCTCCCTCTTCTGTATTAAAATCAAAAAACAATTTTAAGTTCTGACCCGCCATTTCTGGAAAATTTTTCGTTTGATCAAACCTTCCCCAAAAACCTCTGTACACGCTTTTTTCTAATGCCGCCTGACCGTAGCTTTTAATAGGCTTACTAAAGGCCATAGCAAAATAGACCGTTCTGGTTCTCGCCCAGCCGTTTGTCTGACGGTAGCCCGTAATCAAAGTATCATTCTCTACACGAACAAAAGTCCATACATTTTTTTTATCATAATTGTAAATTCCAGAATTCAGATCCAAAATTATATGTGCCTCATCTGACTTCGGAAAGGTATACTGATGCATTCCTACACGTGTTGTCGCTGTAAGTTCGGCTTTAATTTTATGGTCTTCCAAAAGCACACTGTAATAGGCTGGTTCCGCTTTTTCGGTGGTATGGGAAAATGCCGATCGGTAACCTGATAATGGTTTTGAAGCAACGCCCGGATTCAATTGTAACTTTCCTGTTGTCGGCATAATTAGAAAGTCGCCTAAATCAGAATGTCCTGTCCCACTAAAATGAGTGTGACTAAATCCTACGATTGTTTTATCTTCATATTGATATCCTGCACAATATTTATAGACATCTCCGTTGTATTTTCCATTTGTACTGTAAGCTATAGTATCCGTTTCGGGGCTCAACTGTACACTTCCAAACGGAACTGTTGCACCGGGATAGGTATGTCCCATTTTGGCTGTCCCAATCATAGGATCAACGTACTGAATCAGATCTCGTTTTTCAGTCATTTTTTTCTGAGCATTTGCTGTACAACCAAATATTAAAAAGGATAATCCAAAAACAAAATTTTTACAATTTATTCTATTCATTAGTTTTCTTTTAATGATTATTTTTTGCTTAAAACAGTATCTGGTATTTACTAAATCGATTTACCAATACTTTTAGGTTCGAAAAATACAACAAAATACGCTTTTAAAAAAAATAAAATGATCCGTTCTCAAAAGCTTTTAAATACCTTTGATTCTGTAAAATGTCATAACATACATGAAAAAATATATTTTATTGTGGATCCTTCTTTATAGCACATTCAGTTTTGCACAAAAAACAGAAAGCCTCAGACTAACAAAAAAAGAAATCACTCAAAGGAAGCTCGGCACTCTTTCTGATTTTCCAATCTATAAAGCCTTCGAGTGCTCAGATAAAAGTGGGGTTTATGAATTGCTTTTCTGCGAAAACCAAAAAACAATCACCCAAAAAGATACTTTAAATACAAAAATCCAGGCCATTTATGTCTATAATGATCATGGAGGTTTTCTTGAAAAATGGAGAATCAATGATTTGCTGGAAGATTATAATCCAAAAGAAACAAATATCTGGTTCTGGACAAAATACAGCAGTACCAAAGATCTTGACGGAGACGGATATATCGATCCAGTAATCGTTTACGGTACAAAAACAGAATACAACGAAATAAGACGTATCAAAATTATTACCGTCTACCAAAACAAAAAATATGTGATTCGTGCCGTAGAATGTGATCTGGATTATTGCAGAAGTTTTAAAAAAGACAGTAATTGGAATTCTTTACCGCAAAAAATAAAAACCCACATTGATCAATTGGTTGTCAAACTTAGAAAAGAACAAAATTTAATTTTGAAAGACGGTTAGAAAATAAATGAAAAATCTTAAGTTTTAAAATTCTAATGAATTCTATTCTTAAATTCTCTTAATAAAATAGGCCGAACCGATGGTTCTTCTTTTCCTTCCATTACGTTTTACCGGATTAAAATCCGGCCCTACAATATGGACCGAACCGATGGTTCTTCTTTTCCTTCCATTATGTTTTACCGGATTAAAATCCGGCCCTACAATATGGGCCGAGGCTAGCGCCTCTTTTGTAAAGCTTACGCTTTAATTTTTTTCTTACCTCATTAAAAATTCATTTCTTAGCGAGGTATCTTCATTTATTACAAAATTATATGTTATGTTTAGGAGTTCCGTAGGAACGAAACATATTGTAGCAGCGGATTTTAATCCGATGCAAAATAATGCATCATATCCAGGAGTTCCATAGGAACGGCACATATTATGACTACAGATTTTATTTTTTTGAACAAATTACAAATCCACAATGATCTTATAAAATGGCACAAACCGATGGTTCTTCTTTTGCTCTTGCGACATTTAAACCGGATTAAAATCCGGTCCTACAATATGGGTCGAGGCTAGCGCCTCTTTTTAAAGCTTACTTTTTAAATTTTCCTTTACCTCATCAAACCATTCGTTTTGCAGGATGCTCAATACAATAGAATCACGACGAACATCACTATTTGCAGTTGGCATATGACTTCTTAAAACACCCTCGACTTTGCAACCAATACTTTTCATTGCAGCAATACTGCGTTCGTTATTATTATCGGCACGAAATTCTACTCGTTCCATACCAAGTGTTTCGAAGGCAAATTGCAGCAATAAAAATTTACAATGTTTGTTCAGTCCGGTCCCTCTAAATACCGATCCATACCAGGTGAACCCTAATTGAAGTGTTTTATATTCCAGATTCATGTCGTAGAAACGGGTTGAACCTGCATATTTTTGAGTTTTTTTATCAAAAACTATAAACGGAAATTCTTTTTGGTTTTCTCGGGCTTTTATCGCTAACTGAATATATTTGATCAGATTTTCTTTTCCATCTGCACCTACGAGTGAGTACTTCCAAGTTTCCGGTTCGTTTATAGAAATTTCCAATAAATTATCGACATCTGATTCTTGTAAAGGGCGTAATAAAACGGAATCGTCTTCTAAAATTATAGTATGGGAGAAATTAAAATTCGATGTTGTCATGAGTTTTTTTTTGAACCGCTCTCTATAAAGTCTTCTATTTACTTTATCTAAAAACTATTTCACAGAGAGACACTAAGTTTTACAAAATTGATGGTTTATTCACTCATTTCGTCATAACGCTCCGGAACTTGCGGATCGTATAACGGACATTTGAATTCTTCCATCAGTTCTACCAGCTTGTTCATGGTTTTACCTTCGGTTCCGTAGCAATCGATTTTGACACTTTGTGGTGTGGTGATTACCTGAAAAGCACCTTTTCCTGAATTGTTTTTCCAGCTGTTTTCATCGACTCTTTCCCATTGAGAGAATACAGAATTTATTCGGTTGATTATGACGTCTACCGGAAGTGTTTCAAGTCCTTCAACTTGTTCTTTTTCTGTAAGAGCTTCGTAAACTTCGTGATGGTTTAGATAAACTTCTTCTAAATATCTCCAAAAAAGTAATTCGTACATAGCCTAATGTTTTTTAGCCCCGATAGCAGTGAAAATCCTTTTACTTTTTCCTTTAAAAAGTAAAAGATTGCAACGAATAGCGGGATTAGCTCCTAAAAAAGCAAATTATTAATAAAAAAGGTTCTGTTGTAAACTCCAGTATAAAAAACCTTTGCAACTCAGAACCTTTGAACTTTTGTAACTCAAAAAAATTAATATTCGAATGTTCCGTATTCACTGTTAATGGTAAGTTTTTTAGCAGTTGCTGCTTCTACTCTACCAACAATTTGTGCGTCTACATTAAATGATTTTGAAATTGCAATAATGTCTTGTGCAATATTTTCAGGAACATAAATTTCCATACGGTGACCGCAATTGAAAACCTGATACATTTCTTTCCAATCGGTTTTAGATTGCTCCTGAATTAACTTGAATAATGGCGGAACCGGAAATAAATTGTCTTTTATAATATGTAAGTTCTGAACGAAATGTAAAATCTTAGTCTGAGCTCCTCCACTGCAATGCACCATTCCGTGAATATCCTTTGGCGTATAAGTATCCAAAATTTTCTTAATGATTGGCGCATACGTTCTGGTTGGAGAAAGAACCAGTTGCCCAGCATTTATTGGACTGTTTTCGACAGCATCCGTTAAATTTACCTGACCTGAATATATTAATTCTTCGGGTACAGCTGCATCGTAACTTTCCGGGTATTTCACTGCCAGATATTTTCCAAAAACGTCATGACGTGCAGAAGTTAATCCGTTGCTTCCCATTCCTCCGTTATAGCTTTTTTCGTAAGTGGCCTGACCAAAAGAAGACAATCCAACAATTACATCTCCTGCTTTTATGTTGGCATTATCTACCACGTCACTTCGTTTCATACGAGCAGTTACCGTAGAATCTACAATAATAGTACGAACAACATCACCAACATCGGCAGTTTCACCTCCTGTTGAATGGATGGTTACACCAAAAGATTTTAATTCGTTGATTAATTCTTCGGTACCGTTGATAATCGCCGAAATGACCTCGGCCGGAATTAAGTTTTTGTTTCTTCCAATTGTTGACGAAAGCAAAATATTGTCGGTTGCACCTACACACAATAAGTCATCAATATTCATGATTAAAGCATCCTGAGCAATTCCTTTCCAAACCGAAATATCTCCGGTTTCTTTCCAGTACATATACGCTAACGATGATTTTGTACCGGCACCGTCAGCATGCATAATCAAACAGTGCTCCTGATCTTGTGTTAAATAATCAGGTACAATTTTACAAAATGCCTGCGGGAATAAACCTTTATCAATATTTTTTATGGCGTTGTGTACGTCTTCTTTTGATGCCGAAACACCTCTTTGTGCGTACCTTTTGCTAGAATCTGAACTCATGTAACTTAGTTTGTGTTGATGTGGTGCAAAGATAATCCCTTTTTTTAATTCTTTGATTGATTCGTATGTCTGATTCGCAAAAAAAATCGGCAAGCTTTTAGGCACTGCCGATTTTTTTCAATAAAATTGGTTATCAAAAATTGAGTTTTTACTGTTTTACCTCCAATCCGGCATTGAAGCATTCTGGAATAGTGTTGTTCTGGAACCATTACTATTGCTGCTAGAAATAGTAACTTTTTGTATAGTGTTGGCTGATAAACCATCATTTGATGTATTGACATAAATCAGCTCCGCTTCATTTGGAGAGAATTTTACATCGAAATCATTAAATCCATTTGGTTTTTGACTTGCCAATTCGGTTGAAGTATTATCCGCAACTGTGTAAATAAATATTCTGGAGTCTAATCGTCTGTAAGTCGAATTTTCGAATCCTGAAATATCTCTGGTATAGGCAATTTTACTATTGTCTACAGAAATACTAATACCACTTGCGCCACCCGTTACTCCGGAAAGCACCTGATACAATACATCACCGGCGGTATTGATAACATATATCTCAACACCGTATCCCGACATATCATTTACTTTAAGTACAATTTGTGACCTGTCCTGACTCCATTCACATTCTGAAATGAATTTTCCGTTTGGCGTTTTAAACAATTGAACCAATCCCGATCCGTCAGAATCAATGCGATACAATCTGTCAAAATTTGGATAAATAATTTGTCTTCCGTTGGTGCTCCAGCAATAATTAACATACTCCATATTAAATCCTGCTATCGGTATAAAGTTTGTAATTTTTTTGACATCAGTACCATCCGGATTCATTGTGAAAATTTGATTTAATGATCCGTCAGAACTTATATAAGCAATTCTGTTGATGCTTAAATTTTTTCTCGGTCTGTAGCTGTTTACTTCGGCAGAGGATAATTGAAGTTCGTTTCCGGCTTCATCGGCTGTATAAATGACATTGTTATTTTTTACTTTTTTAACATACAAATATCTCGGATTTGGAAATGCTAAAGTCGTAAAGGAGTTTGTAACACTATTTATGGGTTTGTTAATTCCATCGTCTACGGTTACCTGCCAATAGTATTTTGTGCTAAAACTTAAACCTGAAATATTAAGTTTTGTCGCTTTTAGATTGGCATAGGTTTTAGTTTCGTCTGTTGTTCCGTTTTTCACCGTAACGGTATAGGTCATCGGATCTGATTCCGGATCTTTTGCTGTCCAGGTTAAATCTACGGTCAGTGGCTGTGCTGTGGCATTGTCTGCCGGTGCGGTTAGTACGGGAACATCTGGTGGTTTGTTATTGGCAGTAGAGACTTGTAACTCAAAAATAATCTGAGCTGTTATGTCTTTCTCAACAGTCGCAGGTTCAAATCTGGCCGTAAAACCATCTTTCTGGGCCTGAAAAGAATATTTTCCCAATGTTATTTTATCTATCTCGAAATATCCGTCTTTATCCGAAAATACGGTACTCGTAGTTGGGCTTGAAGAAATACGTGCGTTTTCTATTCCTTCATATGTTCGCGCATCTACTACTCTTCCTTTTATTGCTCCCGTTCCTGTTTCATCGACTTGATCTTCACTACAAGAAATCAAAAGCATAAAGCATATCAATATTTTTAGTCCTATTTTCATTGCGGTCTTGATTTAGTTAAACTTATCTTGACTTTTTTTTCTATTTTTTATTGAAAAAATATCGCTCTTTGGCATTATACTGCCGAACTATTTTTTCTTATGCTTGAAACTTTTTGGGAAGTAATAAGTGAGTCCCAAACCAAGTTTCCAGTAATAATCATCTCTTTTACCTCTTACGATATAATCGACATTATCGCTAAAGGCCATATTATATTCTGCGAATAATTTTACTCCTAACTGACTGGTAGCCATATATTCGACACCACCTCCAAATTGAACTTTACTATGGAAATTTTTGTAGTCCTTATTAAATTCAAATCCGTAACCCCCATAAATAAACGGCGTCAGAATATCACGAGGTAATATGATGCATTCGAGATTGAGATCTGTAGATATATATCCCAAATCGTCTTTTCCTTTATTCTGAATTTTGAATACATTGGTTGAAGCGCTTATGTTAAAAGCCGGAGTGAAAAAATATTTCACCGCCCCCCTGGCCATTGGACGCGGCTCAGGACTTTTATAATCGCCTTGTATAATAGTTGTTCCACCGGAAATCTCTATACCAAAACGGCCTCTTTTGCCTTCTAAATTTCTATCGTATAATTGGGCCAGATCGGCTTCGCTTTTTTCTTTATCGTAGGCTGATACAAAATTATCGATTTGATTTTGAGGCGCATTCACTTCCCAAAGCTTGTCTTTGATTCCTTCTACAATAAGACCTTCAACAGCTTTTTCTATGGCTTCGGTAACTGCCAGCTGAATGGGTTCGTTTCTGGTAAAACCGGTTTCTACTTCCAAAAGTCGATTTAGATTTACATATCGAAATAAACTGGCGTCTATACTTTGTGATAAAATGGTCTTAGAAACGTAAACCGTGTTTAGTATTTTTCCGTTTGAGGTGGAAACCAATCTTAAATATACCGTAACCCGATCTTGTCTGTATCGTGTAGAACCTCCGGCGCCAAAATATCGGGCTCCAAAACCTCCGGTAATAATATTGGTGTCATAAGAAATAATACCGCCCTCTAATAAAACTCCCGCAAAGAGTAAAGGCGTCAATACTGCTTCACTGCCTTCTTTTTTTGCTTCATATTCCTGACGTGTAGACCGGATAATGTTTCGTTCGTTTAATAAATTTCCCAGATTCTCACGTTCTATAGGAACAAACCATTTTGAATCTTGAAGTGCTTTTATTAAAATAGAAGTAGCACCCTGAGTAACTGCTGTGCTAAATGTGCTTCCAACTTCCGTCGCTTTGTATTGACCAGTCTGGTCTTTAAATTTATATACGCCCACCACAATCTGTTCTTTTGGTTTTGGCATATCGACTAAGTGCTCAGTTGCAGAAGTGTTTTCTCCAAAAACAGCTTTCTGAACTCCTACGGGTTGATTAAAATAAGCGCCACATCCTGAGAGTAGGCAGGTTATTAACAGTAGAAAAAGGAGAGTTTTATTCATAATTAGTTATTTTTTAATAATAAAACATGAACTTACTTTTTATAAAAATCGAATACCAGACTATTTACCCGGTATAATAACTTGCGTTTGCTCGCCAGTTTCTATATCCAGAATATTGACAACCATTCCTAAGTTAGAATTGTAAATATCCACAGACAGCGTTCCGAATACATAATTGCCCGGAGTAAGTCCTCCTCCACCGCCAGTACCGCCGCCAGAACCTGTACCTGACCCAAATTGACCTTCAAATAATGAATTTGAAATTCGGTTGAGCAATTGGTTATTTAAAGTACTTTTAAAACGCTCCAAATCTGTTGGCTGCTTGTATCCGTTTGCAGTGTCTTCTTTATAATCATTTTGTGCCTGTGCAGAACTAAGCATCCATTGATAATTAAAAGTTTCACCACCGCTAAAAGCGGGATTAATAGGTTTATAAGCAAGATCCTGTGCGGAAGAAACGGTACAAAAACCCAACACAAATACGAATGAAATTAAATTTTTCATATTGCTGTTATTTAGTTTCCTACATTAAAAAAAAAGAAAAACTCCTCTACAAAAATTACTTCTCGATTATTAATATTGAGTTATTTATTAATACTGAGTTATTATTTTATTCTGTTTTTCGATGTCTTTAAAATACTTAAATGCTTTTGATGCGGCAGATTCTGCCATGTATTTTAAAAAATCTTCGTCCGGACGTGAAATAAATTCTTCCACTATTTCTCCATCTACCAGAATAGTAATTTTTGTTGTACGTCCAAAAGTCAATTCCTCCTGAACGGTCACGATTTTACTTGTATTAATTCTTAGCTTTGAATATTGTGCGTAAAAAAAATCATAAAAATCATTCCCCAGTTTTGTTTTGGTATCATTAGCAACAATCCCGATCATTTCAATTCCATCTACAGGAATTGACTTTCCGGTATCTGATACTTTATCTTCTCCAAAAACAACACGGTCTTTGCCTATCAGTTCATTTTTTTCATCATAAATCAATAGCAATATTATGATCTCATCTTCTGGTGTAAAATTAACCTGCGTTTTAGAAAGTTCCACTTTTTGAATCGGTTCCAGTGTGACTCTTCCGTCCTGCGCATTATTTGATTTATTCGAGTTTTTTTTGTTTTTTTTAAATACAGTCAATTTATATGATATGTTCTTAAACTGCGATTTTAAGTTTTCTGCAGTTCCCGTAATAGCAAGTAAATTTTCTATTTCTTTTACTTCTATTTTGGCTTTTACTTCAATGTGAACTTCCTGAGAAAATCCAGATTCAGAAAAAAAAATAGCAAAAACAATAATCAATATGCTCCAATACTTTTTCATGATACTATCGATTGAATATGTAAATTGTCCCCGAGTTTCCCGTTTGATTAATTATTAAATCTTTAGATATCGAATTTGAGCCGGTACTGATTACCGATAAATTATTGCCATACTGATTGATTGCCATGGAAGTGACTCCACGCGAATACATCGAAGTATCATTTATATAATTGTTATTGCCTGTTTGTGTGTAGGACTGATTGATTTCATCAGCATATTTGTAGACATTCATGTAGTTATTGTTGCCTGTCTGTTGTGCGGTAACATAAGCATTATTACTTATGATGGTTAAATTGGCTTGATTGTAGTTTCCAATTTGAGCAACAGTTACGATGTTGCTGCTTCTGATGTATTGATTTACTGTTTGATTCTGATTGCGATTGTAGGCTTCATTTAATAAATAGTCACTCCTATTCACATCAATTACTTGAGAGAATAAAATCCCTGTGATTAGTAAGAATATAAAAGTGGCTAAACGTTTCATGACCTTTTGTAATTTAAAAAAAGGAAGAACTTAATAGTTCAAGTTCTTCCTTTTCCCGGTTTATTCTTAGTTAGATTGAATTACTACACTTCCATTTAAGAAACCTGTTTGAGTAACTGTACTCATATGATCGTTTCCAAATTGTGCAGTAGCTGCAAAGTTGCCGGCCCCGTATTGTTGAATACTAGAAGTGTTGTCCCAACCTAATTGTAGAGTAGCTGCATTGTTAAACAGTCCGAATTGATCTGTAGATGCGGTGTTGTCATTTCCGAATTGAATTGTCAAAGCGTTATTGGCAAGACCAAATTGATTAGTAGTAGCTGTATTGAAGTTACCGATCTGTAATACATCAGAATTGTTGTAAGCTCCAATTTGAGTAGTAACTGCAAGATTACCGAACCAGATTCCCTGAGCGATGCTAGAGTCATTATTGTCTCCGATTTGTGTTACTACAGCAACATTCCCTCCTCCTAATTGTCCAACAGTAGACTCATTATCATCTCCATATTGTCCTACGATTGCAACGTTGGCAATACCTATTTGGTCAACATCTGAGCTATTAGTTGCTCCTACCTGAATTACTAGTGCACCATTTAATAAACCTGTCTGGTCCACATCACTCATGTTACCTTGCGCAAAAGCTGCGACTCCCACAAACAGCATCGCGGAGATGCTTAAAATTGCTTTTTTCATAATAAATATATTTAATTGGTTATTAATTCAATTTATTACGTAGGTCAGTATGATTTAGGGAAATCATCTACTCAAAATCTTCATTCAAAAATAAAAATCAAAGCTCTTATTTTCTTTCTTCATGATCAAAATTAGAAAACTTATCACCAACCAAAACAGGTATAAATACCTATTTTCCAATATCTTAATTACTTTTCGATGAAGTGTAAAACTATCTCGATGAACTACTTTAATGTGTTTTTTTCTTAGCAAGAAAAAAGCTACTTTTAATAATTTGATCATAATTTCACTTATACATTTGTTAAAACAAAATCATAATATCATTTTTTTAACAAAATCACAAAAAAATCCTGTCTTTTCCAAGACAGGATTTTAAGAGAGCGTATAGTCTAAATGTTATTTGGTAAACAACAATTCTCTGTACTTCGTCAAAGTCCAGCTTTCATCATCTACTAATAATTCTAATTTATCACAGTGATTGCGGATGTCTTCAAAATAGGGTTTTACTTTATTACAATAAGCTTCTGCCATTTTTTGCGCATCGGTCAATTGATTTGCCGTTCTTCGTTCACTAGTCATAGCCAGTACTTTAGAATTGATTCCTTCTATATGACCTGAGATTTCTTTGATCAGAACAATTTGTTCTTTTGCAATAGTTTCAAACTCTTTACCAAAAATCTCTTTTAACCCTTTTACATTTTCAATTAAAGTATTTTGGTAGCGAATAGCGGTTGGAATAACATGGTTTCTCGCAATATCTCCTAATACTCTTCCTTCGATCTGGATTTTCTTGGTGTATTCTTCCAATTCAATTTCGTAACGGGCTTCCGCTTCAACGTGATTCAGAATTCCGAGCTCGTCAAATAATTCCAAAGCCTGTTTCGAAACTTTCGCTTTAATCGCTTCCGGAGTAGTTTTAAAATTACTCAACCCTCTTTTAGCCGCTTCTTTTTCCCAAGCATCACTATAACCATCACCTTCAAAAAGGATTTTTTTAGACTGCTTGATGTATTCTCTTAAAACATTAAAGATCGCATCATCTTTCTTCATGTCTTTAGATTCAATTAAACCGTCTACTTCTATTTTAAAATCTTTCAATTGTTTAGCCACAATAGCATTCAGAGTAGTCATTGCGTTTGAACAGTTGGCATTCGAACCCACCGCTCTAAACTCAAATTTATTTCCTGTAAAAGCAAAAGGCGAAGTTCTGTTACGGTCCGTATTGTCCAAAAGAACGTCCGGAATTTTCCCAACAACGTTTAATTTTAAATCTGTTTTTTCCTCAGGAGATAATTTTCCGGTGGTCACACTTTCCAATTCCAATAATACTTTAGACAATTGTGCTCCAATAAAAACAGATATAATTGCCGGAGGTGCCTCGTTAGCTCCCAAACGATGATCGTTGCTCGCCGTTGCAATAGAAGCTCTCAATAAAGTTTCATAATCGTTAACTGCCTTAATCGTATTGATAAAGAAGGTTAAAAACTGCAGATTGCTCATTGGCGTTTTACTCGGACTCAATAAATTAACACCTGTATCTGTTGCCAATGACCAGTTGTTATGTTTCCCCGAACCGTTTACTCCTTTAAAAGGTTTTTCATGAAACAGCACTTTAAAATCATGACGCTCTGCTACTCTTTGCATCACATCCATTAATAAAGAGTTATGATCTACTGCCAGATTGGTCTCTTCAAAAATCGGAGCTAATTCAAACTGATTAGGCGCTACTTCATTATGACGTGTTTTTACAGGTATACCTAATAACATACACTCCTGCTCTAAATCTCTCATATAAGTTAACGCGCGCGTCGGAATAGATCCGAAATAATGATCGTCTAACTGTTGTCCTTTTGCCGAAGTATGCCCTAATAAGGTTCTTCCTGTCATCATTAAGTCAGGACGGGAATTCGCCAATGCCTTATCAATTAAAAAGTATTCTTGTTCCCAACCTAAAGTAGCGGTAACTTTCTTTACATTTTTATCAAAATATTTACACACTTCTGTCGCTGCTTCGTCCATAGCAGATAAAGCTCTTAACAACGGAATTTTATTATCCAAAGCTTCTCCTGTGTAGGCTATAAATACGGTTGGAATACACAAAGTCGTACCATAAATAAATGCCGGAGAAGTTGGGTCCCAGGCGGTATAACCTCTTGCTTCAAATGTATTTCTGATTCCGCCATTTGGAAAACTTGAAGCATCTGGTTCCTGTTGTACCAATTGTGCTCCTCCAAACTTTTCTACAGGATCGCTTCCATCATAAGAAGTTTCAAAAAAAGCATCATGCTTTTCTGCTGTTGTTCCTGTAAGAGGCTGAAACCAGTGTGTATAATGGGTAACACCTTTTGATAATGCCCATTCTTTCATACCCATGGCGATATAATCAGCCAGTTTTCTGTCTATTTTAGTTCCATGTTGAATGGCATCCCTTACTCCTTTTAAAGCATCAGAAGTTAAAAATTGCTTCATTGCTTTTTCATTGAACACATTTAAACCAAAGATGTTCGACTTTCTGTCTATTTCTTCAAAATGTACCGGCTTTCTTGTAGAAGCTTCTTGTAAAGCTTGGAAACGTAATGTTGACATGTATATAAGTTTAAAAATTCGTAATCATTTTCATTAAAAAAAGAGAAACAAATATAAACAATAAACTCCCCTGTTTGAAACATAAATCCTATAATGTTATCCAACGATTTATCAACATTAAATGCTTTTTTCAAAGAATAATGAATTTGATTCAAAGAAATATAACAAAACACCGCAGTATTATTCATTAAACGAACATTTTTCCATAATTTCTTAGTTTAAAAATTTAAAAATCACCCCTCATTTTTACGAATTTGCCTTTTTACACTATCAAAAATTACTTTTTTAAAAATATACCCCTTCAAAAATTACGCTTATCTAAAAAATAGTAACACTCAAAACAAAATAGCCCCCTAATTTTTAGGAGTGAAAAAATAAATCTATCTTTGACCCAACGAAAAAAAACAAAAAAATTAATTTATATTATTATGGCTAAAATTAAGTTAGAATACATTTGGTTAGATGGATATGAACCAACCCAAAATCTTAGAAGTAAAACTAAAGTTGAAGAGCACGAAAATTTCAAAGGAACGTTAGCTGAACTTGGGAATTGGTCATTTGATGGTTCATCAACCAAACAAGCCGAAGGCGGATCTTCTGACTGTCTTTTAGTTCCAGTTGCAATCTATCCAGATCCAACCCGTATTAACGGATACCTGGTAATGTCAGAAGTTATGTATGCTGACGGAAGACCACATCCTTCTAACGGTAGAGCTACAATTGACGATGATAATGAAGATTTTTGGTTTGGATTCGAACAAGAGTACTTCATCATGGATACTAAAACTCAACTTCCTCTTGGATTTCCAGTTGGAGGTTACCCTGCTCCACAAGGGATGTACTACTGCTCTGTAGGTGGAAAAAATACGCACGGGAGAAAATTAGTTGAAGAGCATGCTGATTTATGTATCGCTGCCGGTATTAACTTCGAAGGTATCAATCAGGAAGTTGCCTGCGGACAATGGGAGTTCCAATTATTCGCTAAAGGTGCTAAAAAAGCCGGAGATGAGATCTGGGTTGCCCGTTACTTATTAGATCGTTTGACTGAAAAATACGGTTATTATATCGAATACCACCCAAAACCACTTGGAGATACCGACTGGAATGGTTCAGGTATGCATGCTAATTTCTCTAACGAAGTATTGAGAACATGTGGAGACCAGGCTACTTACGAAAGAATCTGTGAAGCTTTCCGTCCTGTTACTGCTGAACATATTGCAGTTTACGGAGCTTATAACGATCAACGTTTGACTGGTAAACACGAAACAGCTTCTATTCATGATTTCTCTTATGGCGTTTCAGACAGAGGATGTTCTATCAGAATTCCGTTAATGACTGTACAAAAAGGATGGAAAGGCTGGTTAGAAGACAGAAGACCTGCTTCAAACGGTGACCCATATAAAATCGCTGCGAGAATTATCAAAACTGTAAATTCAGCATTGTAATTATTCGTTATATCATACTCAAAAGTGCCCCTCAATTATGAAGGGCACTTTTTTTGTAAACCTGTCTTTTAAAAACCTTTAGCATCTAAACAAGAGAACAATTTAGAGCAATTTAGAGTTAACTTTTTAATAATTCATTTTTAGATTTAATTTAAAAACTATCTTTGTGAATCACTAAAAAAACATCCTAATGGTTTGGATTTTCTTCTTAATAGCTGTTGCACTTATTCTTGCTTTAGACTTAGGCGTTTTTAACAAAAACCCGCATATCATTAGTACTAAAGAAGCAAGCAAATGGACTCTTATCTGGGTAACCCTTTCTTTTCTTTTTTCAGGAGTTATTTATTGGCTCTATACCACAGATTATATTGCAAATCCTGATAATCTGAAACCCGCTGTAGCTTCTATGAAGTTTATAACCGGTTATCTGATTGAATTATCTCTAAGCGTTGACAATATTTTTGTAATCGCAATTATTTTTACTTCCTTCAAAATACCTCAGAAATACCAGCATCGTGTTTTATTCTGGGGAATTCTTGGTGCTGTTGTTTTCCGTGGATTAATGATTTTCTTTGGAGTAATGCTCATCAATAAGTTTAGCTGGACCACCTATTTATTTGGTGCCTTCCTGCTTTTCACAGCCATCAAAATGTTGTTCACCGGAGACAATGAAGATTTTCAGCCCAAAGACTCTTTTATCTACAAAACACTGGGAAAAATTATTCCGATTACTTCCCAAATGGATGGAGAGAAATTTTTCATTCCCACAAAAACGGCAAAAAAAGCAGCCACTCCTTTATTTGTAGCCCTTATTGTGATTGAATTCATGGACGTTCTTTTTGCAGTAGACAGTGTACCTGCCATTCTAGCCATTACTTCTGACCCATTTTTGGTATTCAGTTCTAATATTTTTGCTATTCTGGGATTACGTTCGATGTACTTTTTCTTAGCCAATATGCTGGCAAAATTCAGTTATCTGGAATATAGCCTTATCGCTATTTTAAGTTTCGTAGGATTAAAAATGCTTCTTCACGATTTTTTCCATGTACCAGAATGGGCTTCTTTAGCCTTCATTGCCCTTTCACTTTTAGCCGGTATTCTGGTTTCGCTTAAATTTGGAAAAGAAAAAGAACTTACTGATTCTGATTTGTAATATCATTTCAAAACATATATGTAATAAAAAAGGAAATCTTTCGATTTCCTTTTTTTATGATTGAGATTTTCAATTTAGTTTCTTAACATTACTATCATCAATATTGTACTTTTTGATAACCGCGTTATAATCTAAATTATCACTTGTTACTTTTTTTCCGCTTTTTGCATTTAGCCCATCATCACCCGGAATAATAACTACTCTAAAGACTTTTCCTAATCTAAAGCTACTCGGCAATTGAGAATAATCACTTAAACTCCCCGTAATAAAGATTGTAACTCTATTTTTCGAAAAGGTATAATTGTATTGGGCAGTTTCCAGACCGTTATTGAAGTAGTATATCTGAGGTAATAATGCCCAGCTATCCGGTCCACTTGTACTTACTAATTCATACACTAAAATATTATCTCCTGACAACATGCCTGAAGGTGTACTGGTAACGGAAAAATTTGGTCCAACAAAATTGGCATCAACTTCATAAACATAAGGAATTGCAGAATCTGGCCCTGGAGGCCCCACTGGCCCTTCTGGTCCTTCACAACTAGAAAATGTAATTAGTCCAACGACTGCAACTGCGAAAAGTGTAAGTATCTTTTTCATAATTTTTATAGTATTACTTGTTTTTAGAATATATATAAAGGTATTCCAAAAATCAAACCAAAAAAAATATTTCGCACCGTTCTTGTTAGAATTTTCTATTATTTTTTTATAACCTGCTGATTTTTAAGTAGTATTTTATTAAAAAATAATACATGATAAGGCAATGAATTCTCCCAATAATCCCAGGTATGTGCTCCCGCACGTTCGGTATAATCATGATCTACCTTATTATAAACCAATCTTCGGTGCAATTCTCGGTTGGGTTCTATCAAAAAATCATCGACACCACAATCTATAATTAAAGGAAGTTTATTTGTTTTTAATTTGTCCAACATTCCCATTACAGCATATTGTGCATACATTTCAGAACTGTCGCTTTTATCCCCAAAAACGGGCTGCATTAATTTTACGATCTGAGCCGATGCATCCCTATTTAACATTACACTCATATCGACTGCACCACTCATACTACCCGCTGCACAAAACAAATCCGGATGTTTGGCAGACAAATACAAAGCACCATGCCCTCCCATAGAAAGACCTGTAATGACTCTTCCGCTTTTGTTGCTTATGGTTCGGTATGTTTTGTCTACTTTCTGAATCACTTCCTGAGTGATAAAAGTTTCAAACTGACTTCCTTTATTCACCGGACTGTCCAGATAAAAACTAAACGTTTCTCCTTCGGGCATGACGATAATAATATTGTATTGATCGGATAAATTCTGCACTAGTTTTTTATTTGGGGTATTTTTTAGCCAGTCGCTAAAATGCCCATAAGCACCGTGCAGTAAATACATCACTGGAAATGCCGATTTACTTTTTGAATACGAATTTGGCAAAACAACCGCGGCTTTGTAGGTTTTGCTCATGGCTGTACTTGCAACTTGTAATGTATCTACTTTTGCCGCATAACTCATTGAAGTAACGCCCAAAAAAACAGCAAATACTAAAATTCTAAAGTTTTTCATATTTAAATTTTTCTGATTAAGGATTGTAAATATAACTTTTTCAAAATGAACCTTATGAAAAACTCAGCCGTTTTTTCGACGCAGAATCAGGGAATTTGTTGGTTTTTTTTTTACTTATGTTTGAGATAGTTTTGATCTGGAGTATGTTTTTTTTTACCACGAATTACACAAATTAAGTAAGGCTAAATAATTTTAAAAAAATACAACCGTAGACTAATAAACTCTAACATATTAAAAAAGATTTAGCACAAACATTCAAAAATCAAATTCGCGCAATTCGTGTAATTCGTGGCAAAAAAAACCACTCGTAGAAACGAATGGCTTTGATATTTTAAAAAGACAAGCATTACCAGATTACCACTCGCAAGCTATCCGGCTGATACATTTTATCACCTTTTTTAACGTTGAATGCCTTGTGGAACTCCGGAATATTACTCAACGGCCCGTTAACTCTGAATTGCTCAGGCGCATGTACATCGGTCATAATTTGATTGATTTTTGACTCGTTCCTCCTATTGATCATCCAGGAATAAGCATAGGCTAGAAAATAACGCTGATCAGGAGTTAGTCCGCTGATCTTTTCCTTGTTTTTATATTGAGCTGTTTTTTGAAATGCTTCATATCCCATAATAACACCTCCCAAATCGGCAATATTTTCACCTTGAGTAGCATCTCCGTTTACATTTTTTCCAAGTATGCTGAATTTGTTATATTGATCTACAATTAATTTTGTCTTTGCTTTAAATTTCTTCAAATCTTCTGCTGTCCACCAATTGTTTAAATTTCCTTTTTCATCGTATTGACTCCCCTGATCGTCAAAACCATGTGTGATCTCATGTCCAAAAAACGAACCTCCAATAATTCCATATAGTATGGCATCGTCCGGCATACGACCTTCGTAACCCGGAACGATAATGTTACAGGCTGGTATTACAATCTCGTTATTACTTGGATTGTAATAAGCATTGTAGGTTTGTGGTTGCATAACCCATTCGTTTCTGTCAACCGGTTTACCATATTTGTTTATCATAAATTTATAATCCCAAATATTAGCTCTCATTACATTTCCACAGTACGAGTTTCCATCTATTGAAAGCTGGCTCATATCCTTCCATTTATCAGGATACCCTAATTTCATTACCATTTTACTCAACTTATACAATGCTTTTTGTTTGGTAACCTCACTCATCCAGTCTAACTTTTTAATGTGCGAAGCAAATACATCACGAATATTGTTTCCTATTTCAAGCAGTTTCTCTTTTACACCTTTTGGCATATACTCAGCAACGTATACCTGACCAATTAATTCTCCCAAAGACGAATCGGTTTGTTCTACTACTCTCTTCCAACGTGGTTTTTGAGTCGATACACCGTTTAATACTGTAGAATAGAATTTGAAATTTTGCTTTTCAATAGCCGAATTCAAATAAGGGGAATAGCTGTTTATAAGATTCCATTTCAAATACGTTTTCCATTCTTCGATCGTATAACTTTTGAGTGTCGAATTTAAGGCTTTAAAAAATTCCGGTTGCCCAACAATTACAGAATCGGCTTTGGTCACTCCTAAAATCGGCAGAACTTTTTTCCAGTCGATATTGGATGTAAGGGCATTGAACTGATCAATACTTAATTTATTGTAATTTTTGATCGGATCACGTAATTGCTCTAATTTTCGGGATGATTTTGCCAGTTCGGTTTCAAATTTCAATATTACTGCCGCATTTTTTGCAGCAAGAGATTCTTCTTCACCTGTTAATCGCATCATTGTTTTAAGATGCGCCAAATATGCTGCACGAATTTCTACATTTCGTTTATCAGCATCCAGATAATAATCCCTTTGTCTCATTCCAATACCACCTTGCCCAAAGAACAACGCATACTTTGTGCTGATTTTATCATCCTGTCCAACATAAAATGAAAAACCCGGATCTGCTCCAACAGTTTGCAAATGCGCAATTCTGTTAACCAGCCCCGAAACATCTTTAATTTCACTGATCTTGTTGATTTCTACATTTAACGGAGACAAACCTGCTTTTTCGATCGCAGTAGTATCCATTCCTGAAGCATAAAAATCACCTATTTTTTGCTTGTTACTGCCTTTTGCAAGAGATTCATCTTTTGCCGAGTTTTCGCAGATACTTTTAATTTGCTTATTAATAGTATCCATTACAATTCTCATGATACCATTATTACTATCAGTAGCAGCAATAGGATTTTTTTTAAACCAGCCATTATTAGCATAGTTAAAAAAATCTTCAGCAGGGTTTATCGTGGTATCTCGGTTGGTTAGTAGCGGATCTGAAAATACCGTTTCTTTTTTGCTACAGCTTAAAAAAGCCATTCCAACAAGGAGAAACGCAATTCGTTTTTTAAATAAATTCATGCGGTTATAAAGTTTAGTTGATTGTGTTAAATATATTCTTGCCCTGATTGTTACATTTTAAGCATAACAAACATGTAAATATAATTTTTATAACAACAACCTTTGTCGGTAAATTGACAAAAAAACTACACAACCTACAGAAACACCGATTCTATACTCCAAAAAACGCGAAAAAAGTCTTTCCTTTTTCTGAACGTTAGTACGATACATCTCAGAAACTTAATACAACATACTCTTTAGCTAATAATAATTTTATGTTCGAGACGATACTGTGAGGCACTTTTACCAGTATATTGTTTGAAAGATTTACTAAAGTGACTAAAATTATTGAATCCGCTTTCGTAACACACTTCATTGATACTTATAGGCTTCTCTGCCAAAAGTTTTGAAGCGTGCACCAAACGGTATTCGTTTACAAACTCTGTAAATGTTTTATTAGAGATCTTTTTAAAGTAACGGCAAAAAGAAGGTGTTGTCATGCTTATCAAACTTGAAACTTCGTCTATCGCAATTGATTCCTGAAAATGGTCCTTCACGTAATTAAAGATTACATTCATACGGTCATTGTCCTGCGTTTGCAATTCTAACGAAAAACCGTCGGCGTTCAGCACCGTGTATTCTTCTGATGAATCTAACTCATCCAAAATACTCAAAAGGGTCAACAAACGCTCAAATGGAAGTTGATTTTCCATCATTTCGATTCTTTCACCTACCTTTTTCTTCGTTTCTCCACCAAAAGCGATTCCTCCTTTTGACTGACTCAGAACGTTTCGAACTTTCTTCATTTCGGGTCCGGCGAAAAAATCATTCCCTAAAAATTCAGGTTTAATGTGAATTACGGTTTCATCTTTATTTCCTGTTAGTTCATTTGTAAAACCACAATGTGGAAGGTTTGCTCCTATGAGAAGCAAACTACCATTGGTATAATACGAAACATGGCTCCCTATTTGTCTTTTCCCTGCACCCCCATTTATGTAAACCAACTCAATTTCGGGATGGTAATGCCATATATGTGCCTTGCTGTTGGTTTTCTCAGCATGTTTGGTATAGGTAAATGAGCTTCCGTAAGAATTAGATATCACTTCAAGAGCTGGGGCAATAGTCTTCATGATAGAGTCTTTAAAATATAATAGCAAATTTAACAAAAACACCTAACATAATTCACTTTTTAACCTATAACGGTTTCGTAAATGAGAATATCTCACAAAAAAGCAAGAAATTACAAACTCCAAATTACGATTATCAGGCTGTTTTTTTTAGTACTCATATTTTTTTGATTGTTTTTTTTAACATATACTATTTAATCTTGTCTTTTTATAAACATATAGCATTTTCGTAAGAATTAGCGCTACTTTTTAAAATCCTCAAAAAACACCAAACATTAAAAAATAACAACCTAATTAACAAAAACACCTACAATAATTTAAATTTTAACCTATAACGGTTTCGTAAATGAGAATACAGCATATAAATTGGCTAATAGAGTTGTGCAAAAAAAACTGCTATCGAAGTAATTTAGCATCAGAGAAATGAGTTAATCATTTAAAACTAAAAGCTATGAAAAAGATTTTAAAATTAAGTTTTGTCTGTGTAGTCCTTTTAACCGGATTGAATACTTATGCAATTGATGGAAATGAAAACGGCAACAACGATTTTAACCTTCATGTATTAAAAGCTAATGGAAAGCTAATTACGTTTGCTCTAAACCAGGTACACAAAGCCAGTTTGAGTATTTATGACAAAAGCGGTTCTTTACTTTATACTGAAAACGCTTCAGGTAAGGATGGAATTTTAAGAACTTTTAGTTTAGAAGAATTTCCGGAAGGAACTTATTTCTTAGAAGTTGAAGACAGTGTTAAAAAAGTGAGACATGAAATTACGATAACCGATGACAAATCAGTATTATCTTCTAAAGCAATTTCATCGACATATAAAGCAGATTTCTCTGCTCAAAATTCAAACGTAGCAGTACGTTAAAAAAGTTTATACTCGCATAAAGTATAAAAATGAGGTTAGATAGTTAGTAAAGTAAAAACGTGATTGTTTTAAAACAGCTCTTTGTGGTTATTGAGCTGTTTTTTTTTGCTTTAATTGTTTGACCGCAAAGTTCACAAGGTTTTTTTATATATCTTTTTTATACAAACGCAAAGTTCGCAAAGCTAATTATTGATAAAGCCTTGCGAACTTTGCGGTTACTACACATAATTTGAGATAAAAAAACTTCGCGCACCTTGCGGTTAAATCCTAAAACACATTTTGTAAGAAAGAGAGGCAAACACACATTGTCTTAACTTTTATAAAACATTAAAATATAACCGCAGAATTAACACTAACGCTTAAAATAATTCAAAATTTAACCTATAACGGTTTCGTAAATGAGAATATAGCATAGAAATAAGAAAATAGAGTTGTGAGAAAATTAGCATCTCCGAAGTAATTTAGCATCAGAGAATTAGAACTATTAATCTAAAAAACAAAAGTCATGAAAAAGATTTTAAAATTAAGTTTAGTATGTGCAGTGCTTTTTACAGGAATGAGTACGTATGCAATTGACGGGAATGAAGATTTTAATCTTCATGTATTAAAAGCCAACGGAAAGCTGATTACGTTTGCCCTTAACAAAGTGCAAAAAGCTAACCTCGCCATTTATGATAAAGACGGTAGTTTACTTTATTCTGAAAATGCTTCAGGTAAAGATGGAATTTTGAGAACTTTTAATCTGGAAGAACTTCCTGCAGGAACTTACTTCTTAGAGGTTGAGGATAGTATAAAAAAAGTAAGACACGAAATTACAATTACCGATGCTGCCACAGTATTGTCAAGAAAAGCAATTTCATCCAGTTATAAAGCAGGTTTTTCTGCTAAAAAAACAAGCGTAGCAGTACGCTAAAAATGTTTATACTCAGTCAGTATAAAAGTGAATTTATCTAGTTAGTAAAATAATACGTTTTAAACAGCTCTTTATCGTTATTGAGCTGTTTTTTTATGTCCATTTCCAATCACAAACAATTGATTTCTATAATTTTAGAAAAATATTCTTAATAATTATAAAAAGGTCGTTTTTACACTATTAAAAAAATAGCAAACAAAAACATCCGTCATCCCAGTAAATACGTATATAGTTCGTATAAAACACAGAAACATCTTTAATTCAGCAATTTAAGTACAGAAAAAAGTAAGTTTTTTGCATAAAATTAAATTTCTATTTGTAGTTTTACGCGTTCCAAAAAGAGTAATAAACAATTAAAAAAGACATGACAAATTTAACGAAGGTGGGCTTAGTTGTTGCCGTATTTTTAACAACAATTTTTACGTATGCAATTGATGGAAAAGGGGATTATATTTTGAATATAAAAACCGGAAATGGAAAAGTAGTTAGTTTTACTTTAAACTCCGTTGAGAAATCAGTTTTTACTATCTATGATGAAAACAAAAATTTGGTGTACACAGGAGAAACTGTAGCAAACGAATTAGAGGTTTCAAAAACTTTAAGTTTAGAGGCATATCCTGCCGGAACTTATGTCCTGGAAGTAAAAGAAAATGGTAAAGTTGCCAAACATGAAATTACGGTTTCTGCTAAAAAATCAAAAACTGTTAAGATGGACGAATCAGTGAATAAAAGCCCTGCTTTCCGTCGCTAATTGTTTTTTACTTGAAATTGAAAAGCATCAGCGTGGCTGATGCTTTTTTTTACCTATTCCGATTCGCAGATCAGCTTCAAATAAATTAAAATATTGAGTATTAAAATCACGTTTTTTGCAAAAGAGTTTAAGCAACTAGCTCATTTTTACTTCACAATTAATGTGTAATTAATATCCGATGTTTGACTTTTGTAATAAGAAACAGCAATATCTTTAATTGCATTTACTCTTTGTTTTTCTAAACTTACTTCGTCATTGTATTGTTTCATTTGAAAATCCCATTGTTTTTTCTCCTCAGCATTAACTTTTGTTTCAACAGTTTTTGCAATAGTTTGCGACTCTTTAAAACAAGGAGAAGATGGATCTATGTCAGATAAAATATTCAATGCATCAACATAATTGCTTGCTGCGATTGTGTTTCTTGCTAATTGTATTTGCTTAGCACAATTCTTTTTTTGAAAACCTTTGTAGGCTTCAATTGCTTTAACCTGAACTTGACTATAACAGCTCACAGCATCTGGAATTGACATTAGTAGCCCCAAAGCTTCTTCAAACTGCTGTGTTTTTACATATGCATCAGATTTTTTAATAAGATCTGAACATTTTGTTTCATAATATTTAAAAATCTTCGTTTTACTTTCATCAATAAACTTCTTGTAGCCTGGGTCATTTACTGCAATTTTTGTAATTGCATTTGTGATTGCCAATTCTTTACTACTTCCGCTACCTTTGATTGCTTTACTAATTGTTGAGAACAAAATATTGCTATCTACTTGTTTAACGAATAAACTTAATTCAATAGAAACAACAGTTATATTTTGCATTCCGCCTTCAACAACGTTAGTTTCATTAATCGCAAATTTTGGATAAATAACAAAATTATTATTATAACCTGAATCTGATAAGCCAGAAGCTGTCACAATTTGAGAGATTTTTGTGTCTAATTTTGAAAGTTGAGAATCACTTAAATCCTCCATATATTCAGGAACCACTACCGAAAGAGAAATTTTCCCTATATCTTTACTTGTTTGTGCTTTCGATATCAAGGAAAAAAGCGAAACTATTATTATAAAATAAATGTTTTTCATCTCTATTTATTTAATTGTAATGTAAATTGTACTGCTTTTAATATCCTTTGCCGGTTGCAAGCCTAATCCTTTGAAGAATTTAAACAGTTCAAGTGCAAATTTGTTTGGATTGTAATTGTTGCCCGTTGCCTGATCTTTTAATGGAATCTTTACATCGTCAAGGATCATTTTTAAATCTGTTGTACCTTGAATGTGGTAATTATTCTTAAATGCATTCTTCTCCATCCACGCTTCAATTTGGTCTGATAACGGAAGTCCGTCAGAACCAATTTCTGAAGTCATATTGTGCTGAGAACCTGCATCAAAACTAATGTCTACAATTACAGATTTACCATTGTTTACAATATCTGTAAATTTGGTCTGCATTACATTTAAGAAATCCTGAATACAACTTTCAACAGCTTTCGAAGCCAATTTGTTGTAATCTTCGGTATAAAATCTTCCGCTTTCTCCAACTTTATTGGCCAATGAATTTCCAGTTGAAGCTTCATAACCTGTCAAAATTAATTTAACTGAATTTCCTGAACCCGACTGATCAATTATAACTTCTGCCTGAACATAAACATCAGCTCCGGACATTTGAATAATTTGTGATTTGATATCGGTTTGACTATCAGACGTAAAAACGTGATTATCTTTAGCCGCCTTTAATTTTGCAATAAAATCTACAGTTGTAAATCCTCTGCTATCAAAACCTTCTTTAATTTTTGTTATCGCAATTCTTTTATTTGGATCTTCTTCCAGAACAGTTCGCAAATCTTCTCCTTCTCTTGTGTAAGGAATCACCATTATTTTAGGCTGAACTGTTACAACTTGTCCGCCGCTATTTGTTGCAGCATTTTGACTAAATGCAAAATTTGTAACGCAAAACGTTACAAATAAAACAATGTAATGTATACATTTATATTTCATAAATTTTATTTTAAAATCCAAACTTGCGGATTATGTTGTTTTGTTCAAGGTCAGTTCGCAATGCAACCAGATTCACTTTAACATCTAAAGTTTGACTCTTTACACCACCATTTTGTTTGGCAAAATCTCCCACAGGAATACTCGACATAATGAAAGTTTTATATCTTTTTTGAGTATAAAACTGATCAAAATATTCTTTGTGTTTTTCTATTTCTTCTGATTCATTACTTCCAATTAAAGCACTTTTTTGCTCCGATTCCGGAAGTCCTCTAAAAAGCAATACATTGATCGCATTTTTTTCGGCTTCGCTAATTGCATCTTGCTGCTTTTTGCCACTACCAATTGCTCGCATAGTAATTGTTCCTGCATTTCCTGAAACATAATTAACCTGAGGCGTTGGAAGCTTTTTTTGACCAAAGCTATAATTTACCGAAAGTAAAACCAGAATAATTAAAGCACCTATTCTTTTTTGTAGTAACATACACTGTTATTTTACGATTAGTTTACAAGTTAACTTTTCAGCAGCATTAAATCTTGCTAAAATTTCTTTTCCACCATCAGAAACACTGCATTCAGAAAAATCACTTCCTGCAATTTTCACCACTTTTAGTTCTCCAATTTGCGACGGATAAGGCTTACCATCAATTAATTCGTTTTTTTCAACGATTAATTTATCACCTTCTTTAAATCCAAATTCTTTACCACCTGAAATTAAGACCGTAGCAGCAGCTTCTTTTTTTGTAGCAAGGATTTTACTAATTTTAGTAGTTAATGGAAATGTCTTGATGAAGTACGCACTCAACTTAGGCTCAATAGACTTTAAAGCCTCGTTTACAGCACTTTCCGGTGACAGCATTAGCGGACTAACATCAGTTTGAAAGCTTTCAGCTTCTGTTGTTTTTCCGGTCTCTACTTCGTTAACTTTTAGAGTAAAAGCAACACTAGATTTATAACCATTTACACTACCATCTGTATTTTTCATTGCATACACACTCATTTTTAGAATATTTCCAACAATGATATTTTCAGCTGCTAAAGCTGCATCTTGTTTTGCAGTGTTTTTACTATCAAGAAAAGCTTCTGTTTTTTGTAATTCCAATTCATCTTTTACTCTGTCGTAACTTGTTCTGTCAACAACGGTAAAACGTTTTGAATTAGTAACAACCTGAACTACTTTTTCAGCAACTGCACCCGAATATTTAGAATTTACCTCTGAAGTAAATTCAGCAACGCCTAAAACTGGTTTTACTACTGCCTGTGAATAGCCTGTTAGGCCGTTCACAAACAGTAATAAAAGAAAAATTAAATTTCTCATATAATTAATAGTTACCTGATGATTTTAAAGTCGAAATTAAATTATTTACAACTTTTAAGTTTAAGTTTAATTCTGGTAAAACTAAAGCCAATACATCTTTTGAATAACCTAATGATTTTGCACCTTTAGGAGCTTGCATCATTCCGGCACTTTTTAAATCAGATGAAGCTGTTGCAACAGTTGCTGATGCATCAGATACTGTTTTTATTTGTGTCGCAATATTTAATCCCAAAGCACTAAGTTCATCTAAAGTAGGTTTTTTAACAGTTACATCTGCAACACCATCAACAGACTCACCAACTGTTCTTTTGTACATTTCAGGAATTAATACATTAATTTCCTTTGTAGAAGTTAACATTTGTGTTGAATTTGATGCAAGTCCGTCAATACTTGAGATACCTGAAGTTTTAGGTTCAGTCAATTTTTCAAGCTTAGCTTTACGATCTTCTGCATCTTTTGATTTCATCTCTGACTTTAAAACTTCACGCTCTGCTTTTAATTCATCTTTTGTTTTTGCTTGCGCAAGAACACTCTGTTGCATTACTAAAGTTAAACCAAGACACATAACCGCTTTGTAAACCAATTTTGTAAACATATTTTTATTTTTTGTTTTGTTTCCCTACTCTTTAGGATTTTCAGTTACTCCTCGTTTATTTAAGTGGTCTCTCAACTCCACTTTTATTTCTGCTAAAATAAATTTAATCTTTGGGATCATCTTACGGTTTTCCACATTCTGCCCATTTAATTTTAATTTTATTTATACAATCGGAGTTTACTTCGGTATAAAGCAATGTAGAGCCCGGCTTTCTGCCGCAAATTGTTTTACTTAAAGTTAAATTTAAACTCTTTATTAGTTGGTAAACTACCGTCATTCCATTCTAGTTCAATGCACTTTGAAGCATGTTCTTTCGTACCATTAAAGCAATCCAGTAAAATTGCCGAACCACCATCTTTCACAGCTTCTTTCACCATTTTAAAAGTAAACTCAGCTCCGGCAGGATCTTGCCCAACCAAATCAAATACAATATCTTTTGTTTTAGATAACGCCGCATACAAACACAAAAGCCTCCTTGGAGTTCCGGCAAGCGCACTCACTTTTGTTTTACTGGTAATCCATTCAATTTCGAATATTTTTTTTGAAAACGGATCGTCCAGATTTGCATTTTTTCTCAAATATTCTCCAACAGTTGTAGGGTAAAAACGACTCCTAAAATTTGATTCTTTGAAATGCTCAACAAAGGTCATCTTTCTATGCAAAATCACATTTTCATTTTTTGTTGTACCGCAAAAAATATCTTTAAGAAACATCTCAGTCTCATAAAAACATCCTCCATTAAACAGAAACAAGAGAATTTCTTCTCCTTCGTGTAAAACAAAACGCGGCACATAATAAGTATCTGTTTTAATTCCTTTATTTTCTAATACAATTTTCATTATAACTTCAAAATTTACTTTTCCTTTAAAATTAAAAAAAAGCATCGGTTGATGCTTTTTCTAATTTATTACTTTTTTTTATCTCGTAATTCCTTCCCAATTTGAACTAACTTCCAAAATACAGCAACATCTTGTGGTATAGGAATTTTTAGTTCAGTTATTTTTAAATCTTCTCTATAAAATGACGAATGCAAAACAGCATAACTTAAATCTAAAACATCAATTGCTGTGAAGCTTTGTTTAAACTCGGGGCGTAACTCCTCACTGTGCGCGAAACAAACATTTCCGGTTTCTTTCTCATCAATAAACATCAAGCCACAACAATTGGCAATAAATCGAAATGCTTCGGAATTTAATGCAATACGATTACTATCTGATTTTTGAAAAAGCATCTCCAATGTAAAATAGCTTTGACTACTCTCTAACGAAGTTTTTAAAATAAGTTCTTCCAGCTCAGCAATAACAGCAAGCCCAACCCTATTTTCTACAAGACGCAAATTATTTATTCTACTTAAATAGTCTTCAATTCTCATACTGCCGTTCTCTAAATCTGTATAAAGTTAGTTTTCTTTTAGGGCAACTAAAATAATTACAATTCTTAAACGTTTTTACATCCATAAGAAATTATTTACCAGACAAGTATTTACTATTGTTTTCGACTCTAATTTTATCGATAAAATCAAAAAAACATCGCCGAAACGCATGTTATATTGTTGATTTAGATATATTTGCAAAAAACACAATCAACTAACATTAAATAAATCTCTTGCTTTTAAATTGTTCAAAAAAAATAAAAAAAATATCAAGTCCCCATTTAAATCAATTTTCATGAAAGAAAAACTAGCTATTGTAATGCTACTGACTCTTTTTTCAATTCGCGTTTCTGCTCAGGATGAAAAGTTTTATCAAACCAATAAGGTAAGCGACAAATACGTTTATGTTGATGTGATGAAAACCTACGAAAGGGTTGCCGCAAAAGGCTACAAATCTGTAGATTTATTTCAAAAATTAGGAAACTCCTCTTATGCCAAGTGCAATATGGACAAAGCCGCCAAATGGTACCGCGAGCTTTTTGCCCTTACCACCGATTTAGAACCCGAATATTATTACCGCTATGCAGAATCACTGCGATCAATTTCCCTATATCAAGAAGCCGACGCTCTTATTGAAAAATTGAAAACAAAAATTCCGGTAAAAAAGAAAGCTTAATCCAAGACAAATAACCGCAATATTGTCATTTCGACGAAGGAGAAATCTTCGCGAGAAGTTCGACAAAGATTTGCGACATTCTGCACGGAGTTACTTGCGGAGATTTCTCCTTCGTCGAAATGACAAACTATGTGAAATTTCATTCGTATGCTAGCGCGAGCGTTCCGCTCGTGCGCATCGACTTAATTTTAATTTATTTTATAAACTTTGGGTTCACGAGCGGGACGCTCGCGCTAGCATGGAGATTTTAATTTTTTATTATTTTTTTTGAAATTACAGTTCCTTTAACCTTAGCCTTCAAAATATAAGTTCCCTGATTTAACCTAGACACATCTATTTTATCAGTAGCAAAATCAGTTTTATCACTTACCAACTTTCCATTTAAATCAAAAATCTGAACGCTTTCGATACCATCTTCATTATTTGTTTTTAACTTTACAAAATCTGTTGAAGGATTAGGAAATATTGATAAAAATGATTGTTTATCATTCGATATTGTGCTCAAATTATTAGAATATTTACAAAATACGTTACCTTTCCCATAGTACAGACTTCCTTTGTAAACAATCACGTGCCATACGTTATCAAGCGCACTAATATTTTGTATAGTCAGCAGACTTTTATTAAAAATCCATCCTTTTTTATGATCTAAATCATCCGGTCCCGCAGTAATAAAATAATCATTTTTATTAATCTCATAAATAGAGCCAATAAAAAAGTCATCAGGAAATACAAAAGGAATCGCTTTACCAGCTGGCATAAGCTCTTTCAAATCTGATATTAACAGGGTACCTAAATCCATTGATAATAACGAAGTACCTCCGCTATTATTAGGCCCGCAGAAAAGTAAAGAATTATCCGTTTTTACCAAATTTGATGGAAAAAAATATTTAGCACCATAAGCTTTATAAGACAAAGATGCTTTTTTATTCTGCAGATCATATTTCCAAATTTCTATTCTCAAACTATCTTTAGAAAAAAACATAAAATAAAGATTATTGTTATCCTTAGTCACAGTACTATAAGATACCAGATTCGTTTGCACGTACCATAAATCAGAAACAATTTTTGTATTACCAACAGTACCATCGGTCTCAAATAAATGATCCGAGCTAACAAAATAAAGTTTACCATTGCTTTCTATGTACTGAGTTAATGCGGATGTACCACTAGGACCTGATCCGTTACCATATATCTCGTCAGTTATAGGAAATGTTCCATCAGCTGTTCCGTCACTTCTCCATACCCTTGAATTGCTAGTACCGAAAGGCTGAAATGTGAAAACAAAAGTATCATTACACTTCCCTACAAAAGTGGGGGTATTCCATATCGGTAAATCACCTTTAACTAAAATTGTCCCTTGTGAAGTTCCATCTGTTCTCCAAACTTGTAACGTATCGTCTATTTTTAATAAAAAATAAATTGAATTTCCTACTGCAGTGATTCTCCAGACTCTGCCTTTAAGAAAATTTGTAACTTTCACTGTTCCTATTTTTGTTCCGTCCGTTTTCCATATTTCACCTTTAGAAGTTTCATCCTCTGCGATAAAAAACAATGTCTTATTTAAAATTGCTGAACATCCGTTTAATAAATCTGTGCCACCATTCCCTTTTCCTTGATAAACATCTTTAAGTAGAGATGTGCTTTCAGGAGTTCCGTTACTTTTCCATATTTCACGGCCAGTATCTTCGTTTCCCGCTAAAAAAAAGATATTGTCGTTATATTCAATAAATCGAACAGGATTATTATAGTTAAATGAATAAATTTGCTGTTGAGCATCAATTTTTCCAATTATTATAATAAAAAGAAATAAAAGTAGTTTTGTTTTCATTCAGATCAGTTAGTAAGTTTTTATAATTTCGAAGGCAAATATATAAGAATTTTAGAAGTGTTTTTATAGTATATAGAACTCAAATACGAATCTATCAACAAAAAAACCTCCCATTTCTGAGAGGTTTTCCATATTCGCCATGAGCGCGAGCGTATTGGTAAACACTTTTTATCAATTATTTTTAATAAATCGAACATACATTCCATTCTCTGATGTATGTGCGGTAACTTCTCCATTAACTGAATTGTCGCCGTCCATCAAACCGATAAAATCATTACTGTTTTTACTTACCTGTACTTTTGTACCCCAAAATAACACACAATAGTCTAATGGATAAAAATCAATTTCATTTACAGTACTCCTATAACCGCCCGGAACAGCATTAAATTCAGAACTATTATCTCCATCCCAATTTTTAGATTTTAAATGTAATCCTGCATTGTCATATCCACCTAAAGATGTAATTATTTCTTTCCATTCTTTATGCGTCGGAATATGAAATCCATTGGGACATAAACCTCTTGGATCATTGACAGCGAATCCATTATAAATTTTCCCGATTTTTTTCTTATTCTTTTCATTACTTTCATGATAGCACCAAGCTGCCTTTCTTAATTTGCCATACTTTCTCCATTCTTGCATTGTTTTTACTTCAGGTATTACGTCACCATTTCTGAAATGACTTACATTTAAATTTTGATTTGAAATTAAATATTTGTCGATTTTAATTATTGTGTATTTATTACCATCAATATCGGCAGCGATATTATTCTCCGTTTTATTTGGGATTAATAGCAATAAAATGAATGATAAAAATAATTTGCCCATTTTTTAGTTATTTGTAAATTATTGAATTTTATTGCTTTATAAAATATCGTCCGCTAGCGTGAACGGGATGTACGCTAACAGAGACTTTCATTAAATGATTAAATTTTCATTTTTATAGAAACTTCTTTAACTTTTAGTTTTTAATGATCTTTTTATTAATCAAAGTTCCATTCCATTTTATTTGAGCGGTATAAATTCCTTTAGATAAAGAAGAAATATCAATTTGAGAGGAATTTGACAACGTTTGAAGTAATTTCCCATTTAAATCATAAACACTTATATTTTCAACTTCATTACTATTGTCTACATTTAACTGCATAAGATCAGATGACGGATTTGGGTAAAAAACAATCGCCTTTTTTTGAGTAACATCGATTGTGCTCAAATTATTAGAGTATTTCCAAAGTTTACCATCCTTAGAATAATACAAATAATTATTAAATTCAAAAGGTAATCGAGCATTATCTAGGTTACTTATATTTTCTAAAGTTTTCACATCCAAATCATATATCCAACCTTTTCTATTGTTAATTTTATCTCTCCCCGCACGAATAAAATATTGATTTTCATTAAACTTTAGCATTGAGACCAGATTAATTGAAAGAGCTATAGGGGATTCTTCTAAATCATTTGCTCCCGCCAATTCTCCTATACTAGAAACTACATTATCACTTAAGTTTAAAGAAACTAACTCCGTTCCTCCATTTGCGTTTGAAGTTGTAAAAGTTATGGAATTACCTGTTCTGGTTAAACTTGATGCTAAAAAATATTTATCGATTTTTTTCTCATAAACTGAAACAATTGTCTTGTTTAATGTATCAAACCTAAGTATACTTATATTTCCTATAGTATTTGCAAATGATTTCTGAGTAACAAACATTAAATACAAGCTATTATTTACAGCTATGACATCATCATAGTAAACCAATCCCCCTAATAAAGGATTTCTTACTGTGCCAACATTTTTTGTATTTTCTACGGTTCCATCAGTTTCAAATAAAAAATACCTACTTGCAAAATAAAGTTTATTATTATACTCTATAAACTGAGTTAAAATACTAGAACCTCCCGAACCGCCAACCATTCCTGAGCCATTACCATCCAATTCTTCAGTTATGGGAAAGGTCCCTTCAGAGGTTCCATCACTTCGCCATACTCTTGTATTGTTTGTCCCGGCTGGCTGAATTGAAAACATAAACAAATTGCTACATTTTCCTTCAAAACTAGGATCATTCCATGTAAGTGAGATTTCTTTAACCAATACAGTCCCTAATTCTGTTCCATCTGTTTTCCAAATACTCGTTTTACCATCTCCTTTTGCTATTATAAAATAAATTACATTACCTACTACTGTTAGCGTTGTAACTTTCCCATTAAGAAAATTTGTAACTTTTATGGTCCCATCAATAGTTCCGTTAGTTTTCCATAATTCCCCCGCTGAAGTCTCATCAGATGCAATATAATACAAGGTATTATTCAAAATAGCAGATCCGCTTTTTAATGTGGAAATCTTATCATTTCGGCTGTGTGTATCTTTGAAAAAAAAGGTGTTTTCCGAAGTTCCGTCACTTTTCCATAAAGCTCTTCCATTATTTGTATCATATCCTTCAAAATAGATTTTTCCATTAAATTTTTCTAAAAATTGAGGGCTAGTATTGTCAGGAGAAAAATTATAAATTTCCTGTTGTGCGTTTGCTTCAATAAATAAAAGGGTAAAAAAAACTAAGAGTAATTTTCTTTTCATAGAGTTTTAATGGTATAAATTTAGTTAGACAATAGCTTGAAAAATTAATACGTAAATATATATTAATAATTAAAAAGCAGTAAAAAAAAATAGAGGATTAATTAAAAAACTAATCCTCTATTTTCTTGATTCTCAAAATAGCTACATATTCCTTCTATACTGCCCCCCTACTTCAAACAATGCCGAAGTAATCTGACCAAGCGAACAAACCTTTGTAGCTTCCATTAAATGGTCGAATAAGTTTTCGTTTTTAATCGCCGCTTCTTGTAGTTTACTTAAATGCTCGTTTACTTTTGCTTCGTGAAACTGGTGTAAGTTATCGAGCATCGTAATTTGATATTGTTTTTCTTCTTCGGTGGCACGAATTACTTCTGCAGGAATTACCGTTGGAGATCCTTTTGAACTCAGGAACGTATTTACGCCCACAATTGGGAAATCTCCATTGTGTTTTAAGGTTTCGTAATACAAACTTTCTTCCTGAATTTTAGAACGTTGGTACATCGTCTCCATAGCTCCCAAAACTCCACCACGCTCTGTAATGCGGTCGAATTCTTGTAAAACGGCAGCTTCTACCAAATCGGTTAATTCTTCAATGATAAACGATCCCTGGATTGGGTTTTCGTTTTTCGCCAGACCTAATTCTTTATTGATAATCAACTGAATCGCCATTGCTCTACGCACTGATTCTTCGGTTGGTGTGGTGATCGCCTCGTCGTAAGCATTGGTGTGCAATGAATTACAGTTGTCGTAAATCGCATACAAAGCCTGCAATGTCGTTCTGATATCGTTGAAATCAATTTCCTGTGCGTGTAATGAACGCCCGGAAGTTTGAATATGATATTTTAGCATTTGCGCTCTTTCGTTGGCTCCGTATTTGTTTTTCATGGCTTTTGCCCAAATTTTACGTGCCACACGTCCGATTACTGAATACTCAGGATCTACTCCATTCGAGAAGAAGAACGATAAGTTTGGCCCAAAATCGTTGATGTTCATACCACGGCTCAAATAATATTCCACGTAAGTGAAACCATTCGAAAGCGTAAAGGCCAACTGTGTAATTGGGTTCGCTCCTGCCTCGGCAATATGATATCCTGAAATCGAAACGGAGTAAAAATTACGAACGTTTTGTGTAATAAAATATTCCTGAACGTCACCCATTAATCGCAAAGCAAATTCGGTAGAGAAAATACAGGTGTTTTGCGCCTGATCTTCTTTTAAAATATCGGCCTGAACAGTTCCACGAACTTGCGATAAAGTTTTTACTTTGATATCGTTATACACTTCCAAAGGTAAAACCTGATCTCCGGTAACCCCCAAAAGCATTAATCCCAGACCATTATTTCCTTCCGGTAAATCGCCTTGGTATTTCGGACGTTCTGTCCCTTTTTCCTTATATATTTTGTTGATTTTGGCTTCAACTTCTTTTTCTAAATCATTGGCTTTGATGTAATATTCGCACTGCTGATCGATCGCTGCGTTCATAAAGAAACCTAACAACATTGGCGCTGGTCCGTTGATGGTCATACTTACTGAGGTTAAAGCATGAACCAGATCGAAACCTGAATATAATTTTTTGGCATCGTCAAGACAACAAATCGAAACTCCGGCATTACCGATTTTTCCATAAATATCAGGACGAATATCCGGATCGTTTCCGTATAAAGTCACACTATCAAAAGCGGTTGAAAGTCGTTTTGCCGGTAATCCTGCACTCACATAATGAAAACGTTTGTTGGTTCTTTCCGGACCACCCTCACCTGCAAACATTCTTGACGGATCTTCGCCTTCACGCTTGAACGGGTACAATCCCGAAGCAAACGGAAATTCTCCCGGAACGTTTTCTTGTAAATTCCAACGTAATACATCGCCCCAAGCTTCGTACTTAGGTAAAGCAATTTTTGGGATTTGTAAATGCGACAAGCTTTCTGAATGTGTAGCGATTTTAATTTCTTTATCACGTACTTTAAAGCTGTATACCGGATTTTTATATTTGGCTACTTTTTCGTCCCAATTCAGAATGATTTCCCAATTGTACGGATCAAGATCCATTTTTACTTTATCAAACTGATTGAGTAACAGGTTTAAAAAGATTCTGTTTTCGTCATGTGCTTCTGTAGCGCTTGGTAAAACAGTCGAATCATCGATTCCTGCTTTATTAATTTGCGGAACTTTCCCTGAAACCGATTCTATAGTTTTAAAGATTCCGTATAACTTCTGTGCTACTTTTTGCTGCAAAAGAGCACTTTCGTCGTAAGATCGGTTGTTCTCTGCAATTTCAGATAAATAACGGGTTCTGTGTGGCGGAATCACGAAGATTTTCTCACTCATTTCCTTCGTAATCTGAAAAGTAGATTTCAACTCAGATTGTGTTTTCTCTACAATCTTGTCCATGATCGCTTTATAAAGCGTGTTCATTCCAGGATCATTAAACTGAGAAGCAATCGTTCCGAAAACCGGCATTTCATCTGGATTCTTATCCCATAAATTATGATTGCGCTGGTATTGTTTTTTAACGTCACGAATGGCGTCAAGAGCACCTCTTTTATCAAACTTGTTCAAAGCTACCAAATCGGCAAAATCAAGCATGTCGATTTTCTCCAATTGTGTTGCTGCTCCAAACTCGGGTGTCATTACATATAAAGACACATCAGAGTGATCCATAATCTCGGTATCTGATTGTCCGATTCCTGAAGTTTCAAGAATAATCAAATCATATTTTGCTGCTTTTAAAACCTGAATGGCCTCGGCAACATATTTAGACAATGCCAAATTCGACTGACGTGTCGCCAGCGAACGCATATACACACGAGGATTATTAATTGCATTCATACGGATTCTGTCACCCAATAATGCTCCTCCTGTTTTTCTTTTTGACGGATCGACAGAAATCAATCCGATTGTTTTTTCAGGGAAATCAATTAAAAAACGACGAACTAATTCATCTACCAAAGAAGATTTTCCGGCTCCACCTGTTCCGGTAATTCCAAGAACCGGAATTTTAGAATCGGTATTGCTTTCATGAATCTGATCAAAAACAGGTTTTGCGATTTCAGGGAAATTTTCCGCTGCCGAAATCAAACGTGCAATTGCGGTTGGAATTTTATTTTCGATATGATCAATTTCTCCGTTTAACTGATCTCCAATAGGATAATCGGCACGTTGAACCAAATCATTAATCATTCCTTGTAAACCTAAAGAACGACCATCATCAGGAGAATAAATTCTCGTGATACCATACTCGTGTAATTCTGAAATTTCGCTAGGCAGAATTACTCCTCCCCCGCCTCCAAAAATTTTGATATGTCCTGCTCCTTTTTCTTTCAGCAAGTCATACATATATTTAAAATACTCATTATGCCCTCCCTGATAAGATGTCATAGCAATCGCATTTGCATCTTCCTGAATAGCAGTATTCACCACTTCTTCAACACTACGGTCGTGCCCAAGGTGAATAACCTCAACTCCAGTTGACTGAATAATACGGCGCATAATGTTTATCGCTGCATCATGTCCGTCAAAAAGAGACGCTGCGGTTACAATTCTTACTTTATTTTTAGGAATATATGGTATTTGTTGTTCCATTTTATGAATATGATAATTTTAAGGGAGCAATTTACAAAATATTACAACATTTGATCATGCTAATATCTTTTTGTTAACAAAAAAAAGAATCTTTTTTGATTCAGAGGGGTAACAATTTGAATACTAAGTTGATTTATCCTATATAAGTCTTATAAAAATGTTAACAACATGGAAATCTTGAAATATTTAAACAAAATACAAGAACCTGTAAATCAATATCATAAAGTAATTTAGTAGTGTAGAAAAACCCCAAATTTTTACCTCAACTACCTACAAAAGTGAAAACGTAAAAATTTAAAAAAATGAAAACATTTTATCCACTCAGCCTAATAATAGTCCTAAGTTTTTTTGTTTCTTCTTTTACCAAAACTGATCATAAGAACGTTTCTTATAAAAAAACTTCAACTATCGCGCCCGTTTACAAGAATTCAGGTTCTGATAATGTAAACGAAATTTCAAATGACTTCTTTAAAAGATATTCTGATTTGAAAAAATATAAGTCTGACGTCATGTCATTATACAAAAATAGAACTCCGGGAACTATTTGGTTTGATGAAGATGCCATCAATGAGTTTGGTTCTGCATTATATCAAAAAGCTAAAAAAACGAATGATTTGATTGTTCCTTATCAAAAAGAAATCGATGCTCTTTTTTCTTCTTCTTCAACAACAAAGCTGTCTAAAACAGATGCAGATATGCTTTTGAGCACTTTATATATTGCTTATGCCCAAAAAAATAATGTAGATACAGGGAAAAAAATGTCGTATGATGCTATGCTGAAAGATTTTTTAAATTACAGTACAATCGAAAAAGCCACTACTTCGACCATTGAAAATGTTAAAGTAACATATGATCAATATTATAAATTACAGGACGTTCTGAAAAAATATAAAAAACTAGACCGTTCTAATAAATGGAAGCCTATTGTTCCGGAAGAAACACCTTATAAAGATTTACGTCCGGATGCTGTTTCAAATACTATCGCCCAAGTCAGAACCCGTTTATACTTATTGGGAGATTTAAAAAATGATTCTAAAAGTAACGTTTACGACCGTGAATTAATGGATGCTGTAATGAAATATAAAGTTCGTAACGGTTTCAAACCTAACTATATTTTAGCAGAAGAACATATTAAAGAAATGAATGTTCCTCTTGCCGATAAAATGGAGACCCTAAAACTTAACATGGAGAGATGTCGTACTATTTCGGATCAGATGGCGGGTTGCGATGAGTATGTTTTAGTCAACGTTCCTTCGTATGAATTGATTTATGTGAAAAATGGGAAGGTGCAACTGTCTTCGAGTGTCTTTGTTGGAGCACCATTAACTAAAACAACCATTTTTAATGGCGAAATTGAGAGAATCATTTTTAGCCCTTACTGGACCGTTCCGCAAAGTATTGTAAACAATGAGTTGAAAAGTAAAATCGCTGAGGATAAAAATTATCTGGCCAAAAAGAATATGGAAATCGTAAATGGTCAGGTGAGACAAAAACCGGGTCCTGAAAACTCATTAGGATTAGTAAAATTTATGTTTCCGAACCCTGATGACATCTATATGCATGATACTCCATCTAAAACTTTATTCGATTTTGAAAAAAGAACGTTCAGCCATGGTTGCATAAACGTAAAAATGGCAAAAGAATTAGCTGCTGCCATGCTTAAAGATTATCCTGAATGGACTCCCGATAAAATTGATAAAGCTATGGCGGGTAAAACAGAAAACAGTTTTAAACTAACTAAAAAAGTACCTATTTATATTACTTATTTTACTTCGCTGGTCAATGAAAATGGAGAAATTGGTTTCTTTCAGGATGTTTATGAGCGAGATGCTGAATTAAACAAAACGGTTTCTCCTCAGACCGGAGTAGTATCTAACTAAAATCTAGCCAATTAGTTAGTTCGCTTCATCAAAAGATCTGTAATTGAAGCTGCATTTTTTAACAGGGTAATTTTAGATTTGAATTTAGAGTTTGGAAGAATAATAGTATCTTTAATCATTCAAACTCAAATCTAAAATTACCCTTTTTATGGAAGACGACTATACTGAAGTTAGAAAAAGCTGGTGGGACAGAAACTGGAAATGGTTTGTACCAACAGGATGTTTGAGTCTTTTAGTCCTTTTTGGTTTGTTTCTTACCGGACTTTTCTTCGGAATAACTTCTATGCTCAAAGAATCTGATTCTTATAAAGCTGCCATGAACGAAGCACAGCATAACACCATAGTACTGGAGAAATTGGGCAGTCCAATTGAAGATAATGGAATTGCCTCAGGCAGCGTTAATTCAACTAATAGCATAGAACATTGCAACTTACAAATTCCAATACGAGGTTCTAAAAGCAGAGGAACTTTATTTGTGGTGGGGACCAAAAACGGAACATGGAAATACGACGAAATGAGTCTTTATGTTGAAGACACTAAAGAAAAAATTGATTTACTAAAAAAGTAAAATACGATCTACACTATACTTTTATCCCAATTTTAACCCATTAAATGTAAATACCAAAAAATTGATTTAACACATAGAAACATAGAATTTAGGTGAAAAAGAGAATAAAAAAAGAAATACATTTCTTTCAAATAACAGGTTATGTGTATTTAAATGAAGTGAAACGCCTTTTTTATAGATACCCACTATGTGTTAAAAGCAATTACACTTAACAGATTTATCTTTATTTCATAATATACACTATGAACTTACGCTCATTTTTTTTGTTTCTTTTTTTAAGTTTTTATTCTTGTATTTTTTCCCAAATAACCCAGCCAAATACCTCACAAAAGCAACCTGAAAGTAAGACTACTGCCAATCAGGTTGATTATGTTAAGATACTCTGGTTAGATCAAAAAGGTGTTTTGCAGCTCAATGAAGATTATATTAAAACCCTGACCGATCCACAGCGAGCGGCTCTGGGACTCATTACTACAGGTGTTGGCAATGAATGTCATTGGGATGGTACTAAAAAAACAGACGAAAGCAATTTAAAATGTAAGTTCCTTTCTGCCCTAAATCTAGGATACCAATGCTCCGAAACACATCTTGGCTTTTTAAAACAATGGTTCAAAAACGATCCAGAAGTTTTAGAAAGTTTACAATTTTGTACCAAAACAGAATCTTTACCAACAAATCAGGATCTTTTTCTTTGGTTAAAAATGGCCACAACCAACAATAAGATTAAAATCATCTACGCTGCAGTTGGCATGGATTCCGAAACAGAATCGAAATGGAAGTGGACTGAAGAATCTATTTATTCCTATACTCAAAGCGAAATTAAAAGAATACATAAAAAAAATCTTCAAGGTGGATTTTTTTAGAAAGAGGTACTGAGGTTCTAAGGTTCTGAGTTGCTAATTGGTTTCAAAAATAACGCTATCATTTTTGTGGCAATTTTGGGAAAAAACATTTGGATAGTCTACCTCTTCAACTAATTTTTACTGCCACCTCTATTTATAATATCGTATAATTCTTTCAAATCAAAATGCTACTCAAAACAGGCCATATTTCATACTAATTCTAATATCCAACTCCTTAAGTAACTGATGCAATACCGTTTATTCAGTAAGGCGCTTTTTTCATTTAAAAACATCCTTTTTAATAGTTAGCTTCACTGTCATATTCCTATATTTGGGCAAAAATTAACCTATGAGAAAAATTACATTATTACTACTGCTAGCCCTAATCAGTGGTACTTCTTATGCTCAAAAAGCAGACACAAACAAGAAAAAAGTTAAAATTACCATCCCAAAATCAGACTCTTTTAAAAACATTAAAACATATAACATTATCATCCAGGGAGATGATACCTGGAATGCAACCTATGCGAAGAAGAATTCAAAAACTTATGAGCACAATGTTCTTAAAAATACAATTGAAGATTACACTAAAAAAGATACAACAAATCCCGACGTTCGCGTTTTAATGGGCTACAAAGGTTCTACTTATAAAAGAGCAGATAACGGCACTTATCTTTTAGATGGAGATTTCAAATATTTAGTTTTAGGAAAAAACAATGAAATCTTATATGAAAAAGGTACAAATGCTAGAATGTATTCTGGCACTTATGTTAACGGAAAACCAAATCAAAGCTTAGCCAGCGATTTGAATAATATCGGATATAAATACCTTACTGACAATAACATTCTTATTACTGAAAAAGAATTTACTTTAAACTACGGTTTATTCGAAAAAGCGGAGGAATTTAGTGAACTTGTTGAGTTTAACACTAAAACGGATGAGTTTTTAAGCAAAATTGCTGCCAACTCCTTAGACCAATCCTACCTAACAGAATTAGAAAAATTCTATTTGAGTTATGTTGGTAAAGAATACAAAAAATTAAAGCCAAAAGATTATAACAAGGTAATTTATCTAAACTTAGCCTTGACACAAATGTTTCTGTTAAACTTTGATAAATCTTTAGAATATCTTGAAACAGCTAAACAAGGTGCCGGAATGATGAGTTTATGGCCAGGCGAAGCTCAAGCAAATATTACAAGTTTAATGACGGTTAACCAAAAAAACTTAACTGCTAAAGTTGAAAACCCAACATTTGATTCGGCTTACTTTATCTATATCAACGGAAGCGTGTCTCAAAATGATAAAAAACTGTCAGGAAAATTAAAGACCGATCGTTTTGCCAATCGTGCAGAGGGAAGTATTATGGAATCTAATGATCCAACAGCAGCAAAAGTTTGGGCTTACAAAGATAATGGAGAAGTTGATTTTGTAGTAGTTAATGATAAAACAACAATCACTACTGATAAAGGTCTTGAGTTAAAATTCATTTCGTATGATAACAGTTTTATTTTGGTTGAAAAAACTGGAGATTCATGCTTTAAAAAATACGAATCCAACTCAAATGATGTTTACTGTGAGAAAGACGGTAAATTTGTAATCCAAAAATAAAAATACATAGTACTACGAAGTACAAAAAATTAAAAGAGGTTCAATTTTAGCAATTGGGCCTCTTTTGCATTTATAAGATTTATTCCTCTGTCTCAAAAAAGGTGCTAAGACGCTAAAGTTCTAAGATTCTCAGGATAAATAATAAAAACTTAGTCCCTCAGAACCTCAGCACCTTAGAACCTCCAAAAACCCAATGTTAAGGATGCAACAAATTGTTTACCCTCCTGAAATAAAATTGTGGCTTTATTTTTGAATAAGTAGTATTTTTGAAACTTATAAAACTCATTTAATGAAAAAGATTTTAATTCTATCACTTGCCCTTACATTTTCTTTTAGTTCTTATGCTCAGGTACAAAAAACCTTAGATCAATTATCACAGTTGTCGTCAAAAATTAAAGGCAACAGTGGTATCGATATCGCTTCGGGATTAAAAGAAGCCCTAAACAAAGGAATTACGCAGCAAGTAAGCAAATTAACCGCTGAGGATGGTTTTTATAAAAATGAAGCTGTAAAAATCTTAATGCCGGAAGAATTACAAAGGGTTGATGCTACCTTACGAAGAATCGGATTATCATCTCTTGCAGATGAAGGAATCAAAGTACTCAACCGCGCTGCCGAAGATGCCGTTAAAGAAGCAACTCCAATATTTGTTTCAGCCGTTAAAAACATGTCCTTTAACGATGCTAAAAATATTTTGCTGGGAAATGAAAATGCTGCAACCAGTTATTTACAAAACAGTACCACAACTGCTTTATATGGAAAATTCAATCCGGTAATCAAAACTTCTTTTGAAAAAGTAGGTGCCGATGTAGTCTGGACAAACATAATCAAGAAATACAACACCATCCCTTTAGTGCGAAAAGTAAACCCTGATTTGACTGATTATACAACGAATCAGGCTTTGGCAGGTGTTTTTAAAATGATTGCTGTCGAAGAAAAAGACATCCGTACCAATATCAATGCGAGAACATCTCCTTTATTGAAAAAAGTATTCGCCATGCAGGACAAAAAATAATTTTTATTGTTAAACTGTTTATTTGTTAACCAATAACCAAATGCAAAAAATAACCATTCTAATTCACTGTAAAGACCAAAAAGGAATTATCGCCGCAGTGACGACTTTTATTGCTAAAGTAGAAGGAAATATTACTTATATCGATCAGCATGTTGATATAGAACAAAATGTGTTTTTTATGCGATTAGAATGTGAACTCACCAATCATCATGTGAGCCCTGAATCGATAAAAGAAGATTTTGCAAAAACTATAGCAGCTGATTTTGATATGTCCTGGGATTTGTACAATCAGGAACAGAAACCCAAAATGGCATTGTTTGTTTCAAAATACGACCATTGTTTGTTTGACATCCTTGGCCGTTACAGTGCAGGCGAATTAAATATAGAAATACCTCTAATCATTAGCAATCATAATGATTTGCGATCGATTGCAGAACGATTTGATATTCCGTTTCACTGCGTGCCTTTTACAAAAGACAATAAAGAAGAAGGGGAAGCCAAACAAATCGAGCTTTTAAAAAAGTATCAGATTAATTTTATTGTATTGGCGCGTTACATGCAAATCATTACTCCAAAACTGATTTCACTTTACGAGAATAAAATCATTAATATTCATCATTCGTTTTTGCCGGCCTTTCCCGGGGCAAAACCATATCATTCGGCTTTTAAACGAGGTGTTAAAATTATTGGGGCAACCAGCCATTATGTAACAGAACAACTGGATGAAGGACCAATTATCGAACAGGATATCTCCAGAGTTTCACATATTCATTCCGTTGAAGATTTTATCATGAAAGGACGCGATTTAGAACGCATCGTTTTAGCCAGAGCAATAAAACTACATGCCGAACGTAAAACAATGGTTTACAGTAACAAAACGATTGTTTTTTCTTAGATACAGAAGGACAAAGGTTCAAAGGAACAAAGTTTTTCCTCCTAAATAAACAAACCCTACAGATTTTAAAAATCTGTAGGGTTTACTTTTTAAAATATACGTTCAATACTCAGAACCTTTGTTCCTTTGAACCTCTGAACCTTCTATTAACGTACATCAAATCGGTCAAGATTCATTACTTTAGTCCATGCTGAGACAAAATCTTTTACAAATTTTTCTTTGACATTACTACTGGCGTAAACCTCAGCGATCGCACGAAGTTCAGAATTCGAACCAAATATAAGATCTGCACGGGTTGCCGTCCATTTTACTTCTCCGGTAGAGCGATTGCGTCCTTCAAAATTTTCACCTGTCTCATTGATTGCTTTCCACGTAGTTCCCAAATCCAATAAATTAACGAAGAAATCATTACTCAATGTTTCTGCATTTGTAGTAAGCACACCATGTTTAGAACCATCGTAATTGGCATTCAAGACTCTCAAACCTCCTACCAACACTGTCATTTCTGGTACTGACAACGTTAACAATTGTGCTCTGTCTACTAAAAGCTCTTCTGTAATGGCATTTGTTTTGGCACTTTTATAGTTTCTGAATCCATCTGCTTTTGGCTCTAACACTTCAAACGAATGCACATCAGTTTGTTCTAAAGTAGCATCACCTCTTCCCTGTGTAAATGGAACATCTATGGATAAACCAGCATTTGATGCTGCTTTTTCAATTGCAGCAGATCCTCCTAAAACAATTAAATCCGCAATAGACACTGATTTTCCTGAATTAGCAAAATCATTTTGTATATTTTCTAAAACTGCCAATACCTTTTTCACCTGCCCCCCTGCATTAACTTCCCAACTGATTTGTGGTTCGAAACGAATACGGGCACCATTAGCTCCCCCACGCTTGTCAGAACCACGGAATGTAGAAGCCGATGCCCAAGCAGTATTTACTAATTGTGAAACCGATAAACCACTCGAAAGGATTTTATCTTTTAAAACGGCAATATCATTATAACTCAACTCCCCTTTAGCCGCAGGAATCGGATCCTGCCAAATCAATATTTCACTCGGAACTTCAGGACCTAAATAACGTGAAATTGGCCCCATATCTCTATGAGTCAGTTTATACCATGCTCTGGCAAAAGCATCAGCAAATTTGTCAAAATTTTGCATATAATCTCTTGAAATTGCCTCATAAACAGGGTCCATTTTCATTGCCATATCCGCCGTTGTCATCATTGGAGCATGTCGTTTGGCCGGATTATGAGCGTCTTCTACCGTTGTTGCAGCACTTTCGTCCGTCGGAGTCCATTGATGAGCTCCTGCAGGACTTTTGGTCAATTTCCAGTCGTATTTAAATAAAGTTTCGAAATAACCATTATCCCAGGTAGTTGGATTTGGTTTCCATGCTCCTTCAATTCCACTTGTGATAGCATCTTCACCTACTCCGGTACCAAAACTACTTTTCCAGCCCAGTCCCATTTGTTCTATGCTTGCCCCTTCCGGCTCTGCGCCTACTAAGGCTGCATCTCCGGCTCCATGCGCTTTACCAAAAGTATGCCCACCCGCTGTTAAAGCTACGGTTTCTTCATCATTCATAGCCATACGGGCAAAGGTCTCTCTAATATCTCTACCGGAACCTAACGGATCCGGATTTCCATCCGGACCTTCAGGGTTTACATAGATCAACCCCATTTGTACAGCCGCGAGTGGATTCTCTAAATTTCTATCACCAGTATACCTACTATATGGTTTATCGCTGGTAGCTAACCATTCTTTTTCTGAACCCCAGTTTACATCTTGTTCCGGTTCCCAAACATCTTCTCTTCCGCCTGCAAAACCAAAAGTTTTAAATCCCATAGATTCCAAAGCACAGTTACCGGTTAAAATCATTAAATCGGCCCAAGAGATTTTATTACCATATTTCTGTTTAATTGGCCAAAGTAAAAAACGTGCTTTATCCAGATTACCATTATCCGGCCAACTGTTTAAAGGAGCAAAACGCTGGTTTCCTGAACTCGCGCCTCCACGACCATCAGATATACGGTAAGTTCCCGCACTGTGCCAGGCCATACGAATAAATAAAGGTCCGTAATGACCGTAATCTGCCGGCCACCAATCCTGCGAATCTTTCATCAAATCAAAAAGGTCCTTTTTGACAGCATTCAAATCTAAGGTTTTAAATGCTTCAGCATAGTTAAAACCTTCTTCCATCGGATCGGACAAATTAGAATGCTGACGTAGTATGTTTAAATTTAACCGATTTGGCCACCAATCTTTATTAGAAGTTCCTGTACCAGCAGTTTCTTTCACTTGTCCATTATGAAAAGGACATTTACTTTCGTTTGAATCACTCATTTTTTTCTGTTTTTTTTGATTAAAATTAACTGTCTCCTATCAAATGCTAATTTTTTTAATAAATCACACATCACTGATATTTAACACTTTATCAAATATACAAACTTATCCTTGCGATATTAATAAACAAAATTGATTGTTTTTATATTTTAATAGTCAAAAATTATTTAACGCTACAGAAAGCTCAAAACAGGGAATCAAAAAATCTTAACTTATGTCCAACAAAGTAATAACAAAACCTTAACAGCAAAACATTCATATAAGTTGGATCTTTGTAGTGTAATAAACTGGTTATTTATTATTTTGGTTTTGGTTAGTTAAATGATGCCGGCGTCTTCGAGATGTCGGCATTTTTTTTTTGCTAATTTGATATGCGGTTTAAGGTTATTGGATTGTGTATTTAACCGCTAAGTCCGCAAAGTTTTTTTGTCCATGATTTTGTATAAAACAGAAAGTTCGCAAAGCTTTATACATATTAAGCTTTGCGAACTTTTCGAAAAATCGTAGCGGACTTAGCGGTTAAATTATGTTCAAAGTAAAGCAACCTGAAACAAAGAAAACCTGAAACTAATTTCTAAGTCTTTCATGCAGTATTTTGAAGTATGGAAAAGCCTTTAACAATCGGCTTCCGTGCCAGGAGAACATTTCGCCATCGACGAAAATAATTTTGGCATGATGCGTAAAGCGCCCGATCTCAAAGGCGTCTTCTTCTTTAAACGGATAAGGCTCTGACGAAAGGAAAACCAAATCAGGATCGCCTTCCAGACGCATTTTTTTGAGTTCAATTTCAGGATAGCGGCCTTTATCACTATAAATATTCTGAAAATGATTCAGCTTCAACAACTCATTAATATAAGTATCGTTTCCTGCTACCATATAGGGATTTTTCCAAATAAAGTAAGCTGCTTTTTTCTCCGGAATGTCCTGAACGTATTTTTTGAAATCGTCTAAAGCGAAAGTTAACTTATTATTCCATTTTTGAGCTTCGGTTCTGCAGTTGAAGAGCTGTCCAAAATCCGAAATCATTTGGAAATTATCTTCGATAGAAACAATATTGGTTACCCAAACCGGGCAAATTGTGCTTAACTGTGCTACAATTTCAGGAGTATTTTCTTCTTTGTTGCAAATGATAACATCCGGCTCTAGTAGTTTTATCTTTTCAAAATGAATCTTCTTGGTCCCTCCAACCATTTTTTTAGTCGATTTAAAATGATAAGGATGCACACAAAACTTGGTGATTCCGATAATTTTCTCTTCTAAACCTAAATCGTAAAGCAATTCCGTCTGAGAGGGCACCAGCGAAATAATTCGCTTTGGAGTGGTTTCGAAGGTATGTAAAGTACCAAGCTGATCTTGTAATTGTTTCATGCATTTTTTTTGATTTTCGGTTGCAGGTTGCAGTTTACAGTTTACAGTCGCAGTCTCAGTTTTCACTTTTCGACTACAACAAGCACTGAGACTGTAAACTGAGACTGTAAACTTTATTTATCACCTATAATCATAGCCATTTCTTTTTGAACTTTCAAGGCTTCTTCCCTTGCTTTTTCGGCAAAGTCAGTTCCTTTTGAGGCGTAGATAATTGCTCTTGCCGAGTTAACCAATAAACCAACCTGATCGTTCATTCCGTATTTGCAAACTTCGGACAAACTTCCGCCCTGAGCACCAATTCCAGGAACTAACAAAAAGTTGTCCGGAACAATCTTTCTGATTTCAGTAAAATATTCCGCTTTTGTAGCACCTACTACGTACATCAGATTGTGGCTGTTTTTCCAGGTTTTAGAGGTTTCTAAAACTTGTTTGTATAATTCCTTTCCGTTTACGTTTAGCGTCTGAAAATCAAAAGCTCCTTCGTTTGAAGTCAGCGCCAACATTATGGTATGTTTATTCTCAAAAGCTAAAAACGGTTCAACCGAATCTTTGCCCATATAAGGAGCAACGGTTACACTGTCAAAATTTAAATCTTCAAAAAAAGCTTTGGCATACATGCTTGATGTATTTCCTATGTCACCGCGTTTTGCATCGGCAATGGTAAACATTTCAGGAAAATTCTCATTGATATATTCAATAGTTTTCTGAAGCGAAAGCCATCCTTTTAATCCATAAGCCTCAAAAAAAGCAGTGTTGGGTTTGTATCCCACAGCCAAATCATGAGTGGCATCAATTATTGCTTTGTTGAATTCAAAAATAGGATCTTCAGTTTCTAATAAATGAGTTGGAATTTTGGTCAGATCGGGATCCAGTCCAACGCATAAAAATGATTTTTTTAATAGAATTTGTTCGTGTAGTTGTTGTGTTGTCATTCTTGATTTTTTAGTTCTTCTAATGCAGTAGAAATACTTCCATTTCAGAAGTATGCAAAAATAAAAAAAGCCATTCAATTACGAATGGCTTTTTGGTTTTATATTCTATTTAAGCTTACAAATTGCCTAAATAAACAATTTCTGTTCTTCTGTTCTCTGCTCTTCCTTTTGCTGTTTTGTTCGATTGAACCGGTTTTGCAGATCCAAATCCCTGTGAACTTAAGTTCGCCGGATTTACCCCTTTTGCAATCAGAGCATCCATTACTACTTTTGCTCTTGCTTCAGATAATTTCTTATTTGTTTTAGGATTCCCTACATTATCGGTATGTCCATTGATTGCAAACTTAGCATTTGGATAGTTTTTCAGGATTTCTTTGATCGCATCTAATCTGCCTGAAGTTTCTCCTTTTCTGGCATCACTTAAAGTTGCTTTTCCGGTTGTAAAGAAGATAGACTTCGCCTCTACTTTCAATTGTGCTAATGTTTCTTTGGTTACTTTAGGACAACCATTATTCTCTGCAGGACCATATACTAATGGGCAAGCATCATCCTTATCTAAAACACCATCTTTGTCTGCATCTAAAACAGGACATCCTTTATTTTCTACAGGACCCGCAACATCCGGGCAAGCGTCGTCTTTGTCTAAAACGCCATCTTTGTCAGTATCCGGCCAAGGACAACCTTTGTTTTCTACCGGACCGGCAACTGCAGGACAAGCATCTACATTGTCTAATAAAGTATCTCCATCACTATCTTTCCAAGGACATCCCTTATTTTCTACAGGACCTGCAACACTTGGGCAAACATCATCTTTATCAAAAACTTTGTCTCCATCTGTATCTGGCCATGGACAACCATTATTTTCTTCCGGACCTGCTACTTTTCTGCAAGAATCTTCTTTATCAATTACTCCGTCTTCATCCGTGTCTTTGAATTTCTTCTGATAAACCGGAATTTTTACCCCAAGATGAAAATCAACCGCTTTGGATTCTTTCGAAACCAGATTCGTCAAAACAGAACCCGAACCAATAAAGAAAGCACCTAAGCGAATCCCTGATCCTACCTGCATTCCACTATACTCCATCCAGGTCATTGGTACATAAAAACTAAACCATCTGCTTTCATAACGAGGCGTTAGACTAACACGATTGGCAATACTACTTCCGTTTAATTTCGAATCGCTCACCATGCTGATGTCACCATTTAAATTCAAGTAGAATTTTCTGTACATGTTCCAATCTACATCAGCGTGAATTGCTGTTGGTAAATTTGTTTTAACTCCTTTAGAAGTCGAAACTTTCGTATAATGCTCATTTAAGAAATCATACAGATTATCAGCATCATTAATCATTTTCTCCGTTACAATTCCTGTAACATTATAGGTATCTAATTTTGAATTTCTGTAGTTAATAGAACCAATATCAGTAACCGACAGACCAAAACGCACCTTGTATTTATTTAAATCACGAAAGTTATTGTCTGCTCTCTTTGCCTTGTTTAAATCGTATTTCTCGTATTCCGGTCTCCATTCGTAAACAAGTCCAAAATCAAATCCAAAACCATTCGAATTAGCATCGAATTTATAATCTTCATTAGCTTCAAAATCCTGGCTCGCTCCTATAGTTACTTCTCCTTCAGAAAAAAGAGTACTGGCTCTCGGATTTGCTTTATTTTCTACAAACGCCACTTTAACTCCTCTGCCCTGAGTATAACCATTTACACCTCCCTGAAGGTACTTTGCAGTCAAACCTCCTTTTAAGAAATGCTGATTATTCTGCCATAAAACTGCTGCATAAGAAAGACCAACTTCTCCCCATGAATGAGAAACTCCGTTTGGGTTACCCAAATTAAAGTTGAAATTGCTTGCATGGTCTAAACCATCTTTTACTTCATTTACAAGATTACCATTAACATTGTAGACATTGCTAATAGATCTGGCTCTCGTAAAAACCGCAATAGTATGTTTAGGAGCGATATTAAACATAAAAGACGGCCCCATAATATCAAAATTAACCAAAGCATTGTTTGCTTTAGCGGGCGTCATTATAGACTGACTATCAAAATCATATCCTTTTTTGTATACATCAAAAAGACGAACACCATAAAGATCATTCGATACCGATCCACTGATGGAAAACAGGTTAATATCAGTTTTAAAACGGGAATCAGCGATAGAAGCCGGATTAAAAAGAACACTTTGAACACCGGCATAATTATCATGCGTGTATCCCAGATAAGACTGAGATTTGGCCGAAAAAGTAATGGCAATTAGTAATAAACTGAGTAAAGTTTTTTTCATTAAAATTTGTTTTGTTTTAGGTAAATTCGGCGGCAAAACTACACTATTTGAACTACAAACAGGTTACGTAAACATTGAATTCCTGTAACTTCTTTAACAAATTATGTAAGAAGATCAGAAGACTCATTTTCTATTTTTGGTAACAAACCTTTAATCAGACAATTATGATCCCACATATTGGAATAACACCAAAACAATTAAAAAAGAGTACGGTACTATTAGCCACAATTTTATCTAACGAAATGACTCTTTATGTAAAAACCAGAAAATTTCACTGGAATATTTCGGGAAACAGCTTTATGGAATTACACCAATTATTTGAAGAGCAGTATCGAATTCTGGAGGCCCATATTGACGAAGTTGCAGAACGCATCAGTCAGCTTGGAGACAAAACTATTGGAACAATGAAAGAGTTTATCGAGAATTCAACGCTTAAAGAGTCTCCAAAAGAATACCCTTCACAGAAACAAATGTTAAAAGAACTTTTAGAAAATCATGAACAGCTAGTGACGGAATTTCGGGATTATATTCCTGTTTTTGAAGAAGAGAATAACGATGCAGGCTCGGCCGATTTTGTGACCGGATTACTTCAGGAACACGAAAAAATGGCCTGGGTTTTACGCCGTTATCAGATTTAAAAAGCTCAAAATGTGAATTATACAACTCTTCTTCAAATGGATGTAACAGAAAACCAACAACTAATCGACAACTTTACAATACTATTAATATTTAAAAGTTAAGATCATGAATACTACAGAAATAAAAGGAAATTGGAATGAGTTAAAGGGAAAACTGAAGCAAAAATTTGCAACTCTGACGGATGATGATTTGATGTTTGCTGAAGGTAAAGAAGACGAAATGTATGGTAGACTTCAGCAAAAACTGGGGAAAACAAAAGAAGAATTTCATCAAATCCTCTCAGATTTGTAACCCTTTCTGACTCAATCGGGATACCGTCTAGTATAAATATTAGACGGTATTTTTTTGAGAATTTTCTTTATTATTTCAAATATTAGTAAATTTCTAACAACTGTTAAACGATAGAACCAAAATTAAATTAAGTATCTTTAACCAAATTTTTATAGAATGAAACTATTTATAAAGTTTGACATCAACACCATTTGTTCGCTTTTTTTAAAGCACAATCTGGATCAGCACAATATAAATTTTACGAGCCTTGGTTTTGGCGAAATTGAGATCAATGATAATCTTGATGCTGAAGCACTTGAAGCTTTAAAAGAAAAACTAAATCCGTGTGGATTTGAAATTGTTGAAAACCAAAAAAGTGTTCTGGTTCAGAAAATAAAAGATGCTATAATCGAGCTTGTTTTCATGGAAGACAATAACAATTACAAAAGTTCAGTGTTTTTGGCCGAAAAGCTCAACCATAGTTATGGTTATCTGTCGAATGTATTTTCGGAGGTGACTTATTCTTCTATCGAAAATTTTATCATTTTACAGAAAATTGAAAGAGCAAAACAATTAATTATTATCAACGAAATGAGTCTGACCGAAATTGCTTTTTTACTCAACTATTCAAGTGTAGCCCATTTGAGTACACAGTTTAAAAACACAACCGGAATTACACCGTCGGCTTTTCAGAGAATAATTAAGAAACGAAGAGAAAATTTAAAATAAAATCCAAATACCACATTAAAATGCAAAAAAACGCATTACACATTTTATTAGCTGATGATGATGAAGACGATCGCCTTTTTTTTAAAGATGCCTTTGAAGAAATAAAGATCCAGACCAAAGTAGAATTTGCTCATGACGGAATGCAGTTAATGGATCATTTGATGAATCCTGACAATATGTTACCTGATATTTTATTTCTGGATTTAAATATGCCTAAAAAAACCGGAAAAGAATGCTTGATCGAGATTAAAAAAACCGAGCATTTAAAAAACATTATTATTGCCATCTACTCTACTTCCTCATCTGAAGAAGACATTGAAGATACCTTTATTCAGGGAGCGAATATTTACATTAAAAAACCTAGTGATTTTAACAATCTGAAAAAAATAATTAATGAAGTTGTTACCGTAAACTGGCACTATCATACCTCAGGGTTAAACCGTGATAATTTTCTGTTGCGACTAAAATAGTAGAACACTTATGAAGTGGATCCCAAATTTTAATTCTTCAAACTCTTTGAGAGTTATTTTTGTAATCGCAGTTTTCATTCTGTTATTTCTTTCTTCTATTGCTTACAAGCACAACCAGGATCTCAATGAGTCCAGTAAGTTGGTAATGCATACGTATGAAATTAACATTCAGTTAGAACGATTAATGTCAGCTATAAAGGATGCCGAAACAGGACAGCGTGGTTATATCATAACCCGTAATTCCCGTTTTTTAACCCCTTACCTTTATTCGCGTGACAAGGTAAACACTTCTTTTATCACTTTAAAAAAGTTAACGGCAGACAACCCAAAACAGCAGGAAAACCTTCAAAGGTTATTCAAGCTGATTATTCAACGTTTTGTTTCTTTTGAAAATTGCCTCAAATACAGCGATCCCAAAACCTATGACAAACGAAAACTCGACAATTATATGTTTGGGGGACGAATTTTGATGGAGAACATTCGTTTTAAAGTAGACGAAATGAAAGACAGCGAAAAAAGCTATCTGGCCAAAAGGTTAAAAATTTACGATGCCGAAATTTCTCTCAGCCCACTTTTTTCAATTTCACTATTTCTGGTTGCTTTAACTTTTATTTTACTGGCTTATCGACAAATCAGTCGTGATTTTGAACGCCTAAAAGTCATTAACAAACAGCTGTTGATTTCCAGCGGACTTATGGCGGAATCTGAAGCTATTGGTAAATTCAGTACCTGGCAATGGGATTTAGACACCAACAAAATCGATTATTCCGACAATCAATATCGTTTATTGGGTTATGAACCCAATGCTTTTGTTCCTGAAAAGGGTACTTTTTTAAATTTTGTGCATCCTGATGACAAAGAAACAGTTGCAAAATCGATGGAAGGAATTCTTAATTACGAACAATTGCCTTTTGTTTATTATAAAATTATGCTTCCGAATCATGAAGTCAGGTATTTTAAAACGACCGGAAAATTATTAACAGATCAGCAGGGAAGTAAAATTTTGCTGGGAATTAATTTTGACATTACCGACGAGCATTTACTAAATATAGAACTTCAGGAACGCAACCTGGAACTGGAGAAAAGTAATAAGGAACTGGCTTCTTTCAATCACGTTGCGAGTCACGATTTACAGGAACCGCTGAGAAAAATTCAGACTTTTATCTCCAGAGTTTCTGATGCCGATAAAGCAGTTATGTCACAGAGCGCCCGGGATTACATCGCCAAAATTGAGGTTTCGGCCAAAAGAATGCGCGTTTTAATTGATGATTTGCTTTTATTCTCCAGAACCAATACCACCAAAAAAGAGTTTATTAAATCAAATTTAAATGAACTACTCAAAAATGCCGAGGCGGAACTAACCGAAATGATCGACGAAAAGAAAGCAGTAATTACCGCTACAAAATTGCCTAAACTGTCTGTTATTCCGTATCAGATTGAACAGCTTTTTATCAATCTCATTGGAAACTCTTTAAAATACAGCCGTCCAAATATTACTCCCGAAATTACAATTGAAAGTCAAAAAGTACTTTCAGCTGACTATCCTGAGCTATTGGAACAGAATGTGAAAAAGTTCCACAAAATAACTTTTACAGATAACGGAATGGGGTTTGATCCTCAATTTAAGGAAACTATTTTTGTATTATTTCAGCGACTTCATTCCAAAACCGATTATCCGGGAACAGGGATTGGTCTGGCAATCTGCAAAAAAATTGTCGACAATCATAAGGGCCATATCATCGCCGACAGCCAACCTGATCAGGGTTCTGCATTCACCATTTTTCTTCCGGATTAGGCCTTCAAAAAAGCCTTCAAAAACCACATAACAAACGTTATATAAATCTTTTATGGGAATTATATAACGTTTCTTTTTTATGCTGTAAAGCAAAATCTTCTATTCGTCGCCATCTTTGTAATGTAATACTTTATGAAGTAATAATGAAAGCAATCCCCAGAGTAAAAGCATTTTTTTTCAGAGCAATATTTTTATTGTTAATCCTAGTTTTTGTTTCATCATGTAAAAAAAACTATCCAATAGAAACCTCTTTAAAAAACGAAACTTTTACCAAGAATGAAAAGGAAGAAATTGAAGCCTTTTTTTTTATTGCGGCGGCAAATGTAAGTCAATCTATTATTTCTAAAAGTCAAATTGCGCAACAAAAAAGTTCTGACAGTACCATTCTCGAAATAAGCAAAAAAATCGAAATCAATCAAAACTTGTTGCTACAGGAAATAACTAATCTGGCCAATAAAAAGCTCATTATTATTACCGAAATCAACGCAACCCGTAAACGAGATTTATACGATTTGATTGATGCCAATGAAAACAGTTTCAATATAGCATACTTAAATTCGATGAATGAATCATTAGAAGAACAGATTCGGTTACTGGAATCAATTTCAAAGGAAACAAATGATCAAACGATTTTGAAAATGGTTTTACAGTATCTGCCACAACAATATGAATTTTCAAGAGAAATTCAAAGATCAAAAATAGTAATCTAAACGCCTCTACATCTATTATTAACTAAACTATTGAACTATGAAAATGTACACCAATTTTTTATGCGCCTTCACCCTTTTTTTAACAGCTTCATTTGGAATGCTGCACGCTCAGAACAATAATGTAAATACCGAGTACGGGATCAAAGGAGGGTTCAACATGTCGAATTTGTATTCTAATGATGCCAACGACGACAATGTATTGTACGGTTTCAACGCCGGACTTTATGCGACTTTACCTATCTCTGATTTTATTGCTATTCAGCCGGAAATCCTGTTTACCACAAAAGGAGCCAAACTAGAATACAATAATGTTTTTGCCAGCGGAGATTCAAAATTCAAACTAAATTATATTGAAGTTCCTTTATTGGTAAGAGTCAATATCACTAAAAATTTCAATGTTCATGCCGGTGGTTATGCTTCTTATCTCGTAAGCTCAAAAGTTACGGGTAACGGAGATATCAACTTCGAACAGGAAATCGACACTAATGATCTGAACAAGTTTGATGCCGGTCTCGCAGCAGGTGTAGGCGTCGATTTTGATCCAATAAGTATTGGTTTACGTTACAATTACGGACTTACAACCGTTGGAAAAGAAAGAACGGTTGCCGGAACAACATACACTTTTCCGGATGCAAAAAACAGCAACCTTACTTTATATCTTTCGTATAAGCTAAATTAGAAAAGGAATTTATTAACCCTAAATACACAAATCATGTCAAATTTATTATATACCATCGCAGTAATTCTGGTCATACTTTGGGCATTAGGCTTTTTTGTTTACAGCCTGGGAAGTATCATTCATATTTTATTAGTCATTGCCGTTATTGCTATACTATTCAGACTTATTAAAGGTCGTGAAATTTAAAAAACAAGTACTATTAACTACTTTATATTAATTACTAAATCAGATATTATGAAAACGAGTAACACAATTTTAGGAATTTTAGGAGCTGCAGCGGCAGGAGCATTTTTGGGCGTTTTATTTGCACCGGACAAAGGGTCAAATACCAGAAAGAAAATATCAGACAAGTCTAAAGATTACGGAGATAATCTAAAAAACAAGTTCGACGGAATTGTAAGCACGATTTCTTCAAACGGTAAAGAAATTATCGAAGAAGGAAAAGCAAAATTCAGTCAGGCAAAAGAAGACTTCAACACGCTTAAAGACGAAGCAAAAGCCGTAAAATCGAACTATTAAAAAGTGAAATTTGTAAATCCTAAACATACCCCTCTATCATGGAATCAAATGCAACAACAAACGAGAACTTAAATCTTTACGAGAAAGCTGAGAATTATACCAAAACGAGTTTAGAGTTAATAAAACTCAAAACGGTATCAGCATCAGCAGATGTTTTATCGACATTAACCTCCAGGATCGCAGTTGGAGCTGTTGTTGCATTTTTTACCCTATTCCTCAATATTGGGATCAGTTTATGGATTGGAAAAAAATTAGGCGAATACTATTACGGTTTTTTTATACTGGCAGTCTTTTATTTAATTGTTGCCATAGTGCTGCACAAATTGCACCACAGACTTATTAAAACCCCTATTGGAAACATGATTGTTTCCAGTATTTTAAAAGAAACTAAAAAAGAGAGCGATTCTGATCTAAGTCAATCAAAAAACTAAAAAAGACTGTTATGGAAACTATTTACACCCTTGATTCACTAGACCGGAAGATTCAGCTTTTAGAAAATCGGCAAGACGCCGAATGGTGTTCGATTAAAGACGAAATCGATGAAATTAAAGAGCATTTAAAACCTCTTAACCTCATTCGAAACACAGTCGAAGAAATCAACGAAACAGTTGGCTTTAAAAGCCATCTGGCACAATCAGCGATCAGTATCGGAATTGGTTATCTGGCCAAAAGATTTGTGGTAGGAAAAAGTAAATCGACTTTCAAAAATATCTTCGGATCCTTACTACAGCTTGTTGTTACCAACATCGTTTCGAAACCGCACGAACCTTCACACGAAGATTCGGCACCATAAAAATTGTCAAAAGAGTAATGGTCTAACTAAAATTTAATTATTATGGAAAAGTTAAGCGAAATAATAGTAAAAAATGGTGTGTACATGTACTCTAATCTCTATAAATATTTTGAATTCACAAGAGTATTTTTAGGTATCTAACTTGCTTTATACGTTTTATAAACAAACGGTTAATGAGTTAATATCCTTCACTATATATATTTTTGAGGTACTGAGGTGCTAAGGTGCTAAGGTTCTCAGGTTTTTGTTTAAAAACTTATCTTAACCAAAAAGAGCCAGTTTCACAAAAGTGAAACTGGCTCTTTTATATAAGGTACTAAGGTCTTTTAGTTATAACTCTGGTAAATAGGAAATTTCAAACCTACATAAAGATTACTGCCTTTGGAATTGTTTGAAAATAAGTTGCTAATTAAAGATCCTGAACCAATAAATAAAGGCCCGGCTCTAAAGCCAGTTCCAACTTGAGTTCCGCCATATTCCATCCAGGTCACGGGGAGATAAAAGCTAAATTTTCCATCTTCAAATCTAGGCGTAAACGTAACCGAATTGGCAATTGCAGTGCCGTTTATCTTTTTAGCATCAACCAATCCAAAATCGCCGCTTAAATTCAAATAAAACTTATTATTAATGTTCCAGTCAAAATTCGTGTGCAAAGCAGTTGGCAAGTTGGCTTGTATCCCTTTTCTTGCTGCCGTTTTTACATAATTGGCATCAAAAAACTCAAAAATATTATCGGCATTATCAATATCATCCTGCGTAACTCTACCGGACAGATCGTAGGTGTTTTCGATCATATTTTTATAATTAAGCTTTCCAATATCGGTTATAGAAACTGCGGTTTTAAACTTATAGCGATTTCCTCTGCAAGTATGACAATTAGTACGATACTCATAAGTAAACCCTAAATCAACGCCCACACCAGCCGAAGTTCCATCAAACTTAGGGTCATCACCCTTTTGATAATCATAGCTTGCAGCAGTCTTTAAGGTTCCCGTAGAGTAATATTCGCTCAAAGCCGGATTAACATCATTTTTATTAAAAGCAACACTCAAATTATTTCCGTTAATATAGCCATTTACTCCTGCCATTAAATATTTTAAGGTAATACCGCCTTTTATAAAATGTTCTTCATCATCAAGTAAAATGGTACCATAACTGGCTCCAATCTCTGCCCACGAATTGGTAACGGCATTTGGATTTCCTCCCGTTATTAAAAAACTATTTGAGACATCTATATCCTTATTTACTTCGTCAACAAGCTCACCATTTACATCAACAATATTGGTTACGCTTCGAACACGTGTAAAAAGTGCAACGCTGTGTGCCGGCGTAATATTGAACATAATGGACGGACCTAAAATATCTACATTAAAGTTCCCCCTGTTATTGGCTTTAATATTCTTCTTTCCGTCTCTTTGTAAATCAAAACTGCCATCTAAAATCCCGGCCAAATTTACCCCGTACAAATCATTCTGTCCCGTTGCACTAGCCGAAAATATATTAATATCAACTTTGTGTTTTGAATCAACAACAGTTGATGGATTAAATAACACGGCTTGAATTCCTGCATAATTATCATCCCTAAATCCAAAATACGATTGCCCTTGGGCATAAAAAAAGCTTCCAAAGAAGCAAAATAATAGTAAAGTTCTCTTCATAAATTAGTTTTAAGCAATTGGTTAGTAATCCTTTTATGGTTTAAAAGGCACGCAAATATTAAAAGAAAAATATTGAAAAAAAAGTTTTTTTTGAGAAACAGAGAAGCAAAGATGCAGAGAATCAACGGTTTTAAGATTTTTCTTAGAATTCATAAAAACAAAATATCGCCTATGGTTGCAACCATGGGCGATATTTTGCCAGATGTATTCCGAGAAATGAATGATAAATATTTCATCCCAATAGTTGAAACCATTGACAACGTACAAATTGGGATTAATCCATTTATCATAAAAAAAGCCGAACATAAGTTCGGCTTAAATATTTATAGAATCTGGAGAGATTCCTTTGTACCTCAAATTAAAAAACCTCTGAAGCTTCTTTCAATTTCTCCATGTTGTTCACCAACTGAAGCTCGGCAACAATTTTCTGAATGTCACCATTCATGATGTTTCCTAAATCGTATAAAGTTAAACCAACACGGTGATCGGTTACACGACCTTGTGCGTAGTTGTAAGTACGAATCTTAGCCGAACGGTCACCAGAACTTACCTGAGACGTACGTTTGGTAGCATCTTCAGCTTCTTTCTTAGCCAATTCCTGTTCATACAAACGAGAACGTAAAACCGTTAACGCCTTATCTTTATTTTTATGTTGCGATTTCTGATCCTGACATTGCGCCACTAATCCCGTAGGAATGTGCGTTAAACGTACTGCCGATTTCGTTGTATTTACCGACTGTCCTCCAGGTCCTGACGAACAGAAGAAATCTACACGAACATCGTTCATATCGATTTGTACATCAAACTCTTCTGCTTCCGGTAAAACCATTACCGTTGCTGCCGAGGTATGTACACGACCTTGTGTTTCGGTTTGAGGAACACGTTGTACACGGTGCACACCAGCTTCAAATTTCAGGGTTCCGTAAACATCTTCTCCGGTAACTTCAAAAATAACCTCTTTGAAACCTCCCGAAGTACCTTCGTTCATATCAACCACAGAAGTTCTCCAACCCTGATTTTCACAGTATTTAGTATACATTCTGAATAAATCCCCTGCAAAAATACTAGCTTCGTCCCCACCTGTTCCGGCACGAATCTCCACCATTACATTTTTAGCATCTTCAGGATCTTTAGGAATCAACATAAATTTGATTTCCTCCTCCAGTTGCGGCAAGCGTTCTTTTGCTTCGTCAAGCTGCATTTTGGCCATTTCGGTCATATCTGCATCGCTTCCGTCAGCAATAATTTCGTTTGCTTCGTCAATATTTGCTAAAACAAGAATGTATTCTTCTCTTTTTTCAACCAAAGCTTTGATGCTTTTATATTCCTGGTTGAGTTGCACATAACGTTTTTGATCAGCAATAACATCCGGCTGAATAATCAAATCCGAAATCTCATCAAAACGCTGCTTTACATATTGAAGTCTATCTAACATTTTCTAATTCCTTTTATTGGACTGCAAAATTACAAAATTTTTACGGAAAATTCTAGTATTGATTTTTTGTGTTTTTTAAGGAAAAATTTTAAATAATTTTCAATTGTTTTTTTTATTAAATCAGGTATTTCTACGTAGTGGTAAATTTAATTTATATGCGATGTTTGTTTTTGTATCTAGATACCTGTTTTACTTAAAACTATGTCACTTAGGCTAGGAGCAGGAAATCAATCTTATTTGCAAGTATTATGGTTTTCCGTATGGAAATTAATTTCAAAGAAGTTATGTTTGAAAATTGGTTTAATTGTATTTTACAATAATAATTTATCATTCGAAAAATTAAGCAAGGTTAACCAAATCTAACTTTCTTATAGGACCAAAATTTAAACAAGTTATAATAAAAACAAAATCAATTTTTATGAATGTAATAGATAAAGACAGTTTTTTTAATGCGGTTGAGTCTTTAAAAAAATATAGGAGAGCTGATCTTGTTGATGAAAAAGGAAGAAACCTTCTCGAAAAACTTTATACAGATTTACTTCCAAGTGAGCATATTTTAAAAAAAAGTTTGAAAGACAACACAACTTACTTAGTTGGAAGGAAAGGAACTGGGAAGTCAACAATATTTTTAAGAATTGAACAAGAATTAAGGAAAAAAGATTCTTACCTACCATGCTATATAGATGTTAAAACTGTTTATGAATCTGCTCAAACTGAATACATTAACTTAGACTATCTTACAGAATATCTCGATCCAAAAACATTGCAAAAATACTTAATAGAAAGAAGTTTCCTGCAAAGCGTACTTTCAAGATTATTAGTTGAAATTAATCTTAGATATGACACATTTTTTCAGAATATTCTAGATTCTATTTCGAATACGAAATCAAAAAAAGTAAAAGAAAAAATTGAAGCAATTAAAAATAAAATTGAAGATAATGAAGCTTTAAAAGAAATAGAAATTCCAATAATAAAGAGTATTGCTTTTAACCAAAAAAACTCCAACTCTATATCAAAGGAAAAACAATCTCAAAATGGTTTTGATATAAAAACAGGAATATCTGAAACAGGGATAGACGGCTCACTAAATGTAAATAACAGCTCTTCGAAAAAGGAAGGCCTAAACAATGCCTCTGAAGTTGAAACAAATTTTTCTTCAGTGTATATGCAAATTTTTCAAATAAAAACATTTATAGAAGAAGTTAAAGATGTTTTAAAGGATCTTAATATAAAACATATCGTAATTTTACTAGATGACTTTTCTGAGATCGATGATACTGCAATTGAAACTTTTGTTGATGTATTATTAGCACCTTTAAACAATTGGTCTGAAGAATTCATTAAATTTAAAATTGCTGCTTATCCAAATAGAATTCATTATGGAAAAATTGATCCTGGAAAAATTGATATTATTAATCTTGACTTTTATAATTTATATTCAGAATTTGAAAGGAATAAAATGGAAGAAGGTGCCATTGATTTTACAAAAAGATTAATAGAGAAAAGGATTACTTATTTTACAGGAAAATCTTCAACCGATTATTTTGACACTAGTAGAAACACAATTGAAGAATTTTATGAACTAATCTTCCAAACGTCAATGAATGTACCTAGAATTATAGGTTACATTCTTTCTTATTGTTATCAAAGTAAAATAATTTATGACAAAAAAATAAATAAGAGCGATATAGAATCAGCTGCACAAAAATATTACGAGGACAAAATTGAACCTTTTTTCCATAAAACGACATTTTCATTAATGTCAATGAATGAAAAAATTGACATTCTACAACTGCGAGAATTACTTATAAAATGTACAGAAAAGCTTACTGAGATTAAACGAAAAATTACTAGTGCTGAATATTCAGGTGAATCTTATGTAATAACTTTACCTTTTGCAAGTCATTTTCATTTTATTCCTGAGCTAGAAAAATTCTTGAATACATTGGAGCTAAATTATTTTATAAGTAAATATACTGAGATGAGTGATAAAGATGGGAAATTGATCTCTATCTATTGTATAAATTACGGTTTAGCTGTAAAAAATAATTTGATGTGGGGTAAGCCAAAAGGTTCAAAGCATAGAAAATATTTTATTGAAAGACCCTTTAATTTTAATCCGTTAATAAAAGAATTTCTAGCTTCATCTAAAAGAACGCATTGTGTGAATCCAGAATGCAATCAGACTTTTACACAAGATCAAATCCATTTATTAGAATTTACAAACTACACTTGTAACAAATGTCATAGTAAAGTTATTTCAGAGAGTATAGCTGAAAACATTCAAAATGAGTTAAAACAAATTGAAAATAAAGATTTACTACCACAAACAGATATAAACATAATTATGGAACTTGCTAGTCAAGATAGACCCTTAATTGCGAGAGAAATTGCAGAAGAATTAGATTTATCATCACAGTCCATAGGCCAGAAAAACAAAATGTTAGATTTAAAAAAAGGATTAATAAAAAGAAATAAGGATGTAAATCCATTTTCTTACGAGTTAACTGAGTTAGCGAAAAATATGTATAAATAATAAAATATAGGAAATCAAAAAAACAATAAAAATGAGATTACTAAAAAATGACTGATGCCCCCTCGTCCGATGCGAACATCTCACTCTTGAATACAAACTAAGCAGGTCAAAAAAGTCACATAACAAGAGTAATGATCAGACTACTTTGTGAATTGATATTCTTGTGAGTACTAGTGAAACATTAGCGCCAGCAAAAGACCAAAAAATAAATAAATTTAGACGATATTTAAAAAATAAAATGATGAAAATTTCAAAACATTATTATATTGATGAAGTTAATGTTATAGTTGATGGAAGCTCACCAGAAGTTGTTACTATAACTGGCTCTGGAGCATATGAACCAAACCTAGTAAAAAGATTTGCAGAAAATATGCTACGAGAATCTCATCCCAATTCAAAAATAACATCAATAATTTTAAACCATAAAAATGTGTCGCTGGAAGAGTACCAGATTATAATAGGTAAAAAGCCATCTTGGTTCGGTAATATTGACAAATAAAATTTGAGCCATCAAAGAGCAATTATTTTTTTCTCCCGCTGGCGCGAGCATCCCGCTCGCAAATGCAAAGAACTACACTAAAGTCAACATAAAGAATAAAACCTTAATAACAAACCTCAGCTAAAAAACAAACCACTATGAAACATTTTCTTTTACTTTCTTTTTTATTCATTTTCAGCAACAATTTTGCACAAGAAGCCAAAATAAAAAAGGAAAAATGGCATTGGAACAATGGCCCAAAACAAGACACCGTTATTGGTTATGCTCAGGTTTTAAAAGTTGACAATGTGCTTTACATTTCGGGTGCTGTAACGACTGAATTAACTCCGGCGGGAATCGCAACTGTCTATAACGATTTAAAAGCCTCACTAGCGAGTTATGGTGCCACATTTGCAAATGTTGTAAAAGAAAATTTATACACAACAGATATTGAGACCATGAAAAAGTACAACAACGTTAGAAAAAAATTCTACAATGGTGACTTTCCCGCAGCTACATGGGTACAAGTCGTACAATTATACATGCCAACCGCAAAATTAGAGGTTGAATTGGTTGCACATCTGCCTAAATAATTGGATTAGATTAGAGGTTTAGCGTCCCGCTCTTGAATACAAATAAAATTACCTAAAAAAGTCTCGAGCAATGAAAACGATCAGGCTATTTTAGAAATTAAATAACAGAAATACAATATCAAGCAATAATTACATGGAAGTTATAAACCAAAAATACTACCATATTCAAAGAAATCCAACATGGATTGCAGGAGATGAATATGAATTTGAAGAAAATATGAATCCTTTTTCTGAATATATTTACAAAAATGGAACAAATTGCGAAGGCAGAAATATAAATACAGGTAAAGGTATTTTCCTGAATCCAATAAATATAGCTGACGAAATTTTAAAAGTTAATAAAGACGGACAAGAAAAGGACACTCTTATAAAAGATTATATGGATTATGATCCATATAATGTCATTAAAATACTTAAACAGACCGTAATAGAATTTATGAAATTTTCACGTGAGGAAATTTTTGAAGCTATTCGAAAAGAAAAATTTCCAGAGAAACCTTCCAGAAAAAATTGTATATGGTTAATTGAGGATAATATCGACGCTGTGAATTATTGGTGGGACAAATTAAATAAAAATTCTCAAAAATTATTTGAGGTAGAAATCACAGGAAACATACATATTGCTGATCAAGCCTATCTTGCATTATCTTCTGATCCTTTGAATATTATTAAAGAGAAAGCAGAAGAATATTGGAAGTCAAATAAACCTGAAACATCAACAATGAATGAATGTGTTTTTACAGGAAAGTTAAAAGTCATCAGTGAAAAAGATATTGCTGACTTTCGGAAGACCCCTGCTAGCACGAGCGTCTCGCTCGTGAACGCAAACAAAATAACTTAAAAAAGTCACGAGCAATGAAAACGATCAGACTATTTTAGAAATTAACCTTTAATTAATTCAGTACGTACACAAGCGAGAAGGATTATAAACCGGCTTTAGGAACTGTTCTTATGAAATGTCGCGCATTCTATTATAAAATCTAATTGTAGAAAACATGAATAACGAGAATAACAAAAATGACCAAACCAAAACAAAAATTTTAAATGCCTTAGCATGGGTAGCTGCGGCCTTAATTGCCTTGTTTTCTGCTTACATTTTCTATATAATGGCTCAAAGAGGTTACGAATCTAAAGTCTGGTTACCTATCGCGCAAAAGCATTTTCCAGTTGTTGTTGGATTACCTATGGCAGCGATTACTTCCCTTTTCATCGTTTTAGTTCTAGAGTATGTTTCTGGAAAAATAGAATTTGAGATACCGGGAGTAAAATTTAAAGGCGCAGCCGGGCAAATTATATTTTGGATCATTTGCTTTCTAACAATAGTCTCGTCAATAAAATTGTTATGGGATTTAGAATAAAAAACTTATCCCCGCTGGCACGAGTGAAATGCTCGCACCAGGAAAAGTCTATTTTTTTAAATTCTAAAAATCAAACAAAAACAACTCAAAATGAAAATCTTAAAAACCTTATTTATCTTAGCATTCTTAACATTCTTATCCTGCAAAAAAGAAGACAAATCATTTGAAACTCCCGAAAAAGTGGCTGCCCACACATTCGAAGTTCTTAAAAATATCGATAAAAAAACTAACGAAGAATTCCTGCAAGAAGTAATGACCTATCAGGAGCTTAAAGATTTGGCCAATAACCCAAATGCTAAACTTGGTGAAATTGTAAAAAGCAAGTTCGAATCTGTATCACAGGAAGCGTTTACAGATACTTCAATAAGAGATTTTAATGATATTAAAGAAACTGGTAAAACTTATAATATTGACTGGAGTTCTATAACATTTTCTGAGTTTAAACATTTGGTTATTGAATTTGACAATATGAAAGGTTTAAGAGTAGAAACATATTTCAAAAATAAAGACGGTCAAATTTACTTTGTGAAATCACAATCATTTTATGATGGAAAAGGCTATAGAATCGTAAAATTAGCCGAAATAGTACCAAAAAGGTAATTGAACCCCCGCTGGCGAAAGCGTTCCGCTCGTGAACGCAAACAAAATAACCTAAAAAAGTCACGAGTAATTACAATGATCGGGACTATTATAAAAACGAATCAATTCAGGACATGCACGAACAGAACGCTCGCGCCAGTGGAAGGATTTTAATAAATTAAACACATAAAAAAAACATGGATTACAAAGAAGAATTAGCAAAGCAACTTGAAGAAATTTTCAAAAAAAATGACGAAACTATAATCAATGATAACCTTTCAAAGATTTGTAGAGAACTTGATGGTTATACCGAGAAAATCAAAGATTGTTTATCTAATGATCTAGACTTGTCAGAAGACGATAAAAAAAGAATTGAACAATTGAAAAAAGAATACAATGCAAATATTGACAAATTTAAAAAACTTAAAGGTTTCTAATTTGTTCGAACAACCATTTCTTACAGAGTAATTCCACTCACTGCTGCGAGCGTCGCTTGTGAACGTAAACAAAGTAACCTAAGAAATCACAAGTAATGATAATGATCAAACTATTTTAGAAATTGATCTTAATTAATTCAGAATATACACGAGCCTGCAAGGGAAAAAAAACAATCTTTGTGGGCAGGGCTTACAAATCCATATTATTGGAGGAAGCTATTGAAAGTTCATTTCTTAAAATTAAAAAATTCTATTTATTACCAAAATATGGCAACAATATTTTATTCATGGCAATCTGATTTGCCAAATGCTACCAACAGAACACTAATTCAAAAATGCCTTAAAGCTGCAGTATTAGAAATCAACAATCCTAATCTAGAAATAGAGATTAAAGTGGATCAAGACACACAAGGACTCTCTGGTTCTCCTGATATCGCTCAAAGTTTATTTGAAAAAATTGATAATTCAGAAATATTTGTCTGTGATATAAGTATCATTAATTTTGATCAAGGAAAAAGGAAAATACCAAATCCAAATGTTTTGATAGAGCTTGGATATGCAGCAAAAGCACTTGGTTGGGAAAATGTTATCTGTATTTACAATACCGCATTTGGAGCAATTGAAGATTTACCTTTTGATATAAAACAAAGAAGAATCCTCACATACAGCCTTTCTGAAGGGGAAGACAAAAATTCTACAAAAAATTCGTTAGAAAACAGTTTAAAATCATCAATAAATCGAATTCTTGACGCTGGAGAGCCTAAATTAAAACGTGAACTCTTAACCATATTTAACGATATAAATCCAGAAATAATTAAGTTCGTCAAAGCTGGCCAAAAAACTATTTCAATTAATGTAAATTTTCTCCATACTTCTGAATTACATAAACATAAAAGAAACAAACATTTCAAAGAAGTAATTGAGATGACTCCTAATAGAAATATATTAGGTAATAACACTTCTGGCAATGGAGGATTAAACGATATAGGGCCAGGACAATTAGATGGCTACGATTTTACTTTTAAGGGTGAATGGTAATAAATAAGAAAATAGCTTCACGAGCGGGACGTTCGCGCTAGCAGGTGGGGTAAACCTATTTTAAGGCAAAACAAGTATTTCCAATCTTACGAATAAACTTGTATGCAAAACATGCTTTATGTAAATTCGTTTAAAAATCTAAAAACCATGAATAACTTTCCAGACCAACTAGATCAAAATTTAAAAAATGACATTGCAACATTTAACAGTGAAGCAAAATATGAAAAGATTAGAAAACTCTATAAAGATAACTTTGCTAAGATCGTTAAGTTAATTGATGAATTTAATCCAAAAGGAGCTATTGAAGATATCAGTAATTTAGATGATTCTTTATCTACATTAATTAATTCAGAAATTCTCTTACTTAAAGAAATCAACAGAGCTATTAAAGAGTTAAAATTACTTGAGCAAGATATTCTTTAAACAAATCATCGTTTACGAATTCTACTTACTTCAAACTCATAATTAATTTTACAAAACAAGAATGCGCAAAAGTCTCCAAAAGACATTTGCGCATTCTTATTATAAAAATTCTCTTTCGAGGTTATTACTTTTCTTTCAGTACTTTTTCTAAATACTCGACTTTTTCTTTTTCGGCTTTCACCAATTCTTTTTCAGCCAGTACCAAACGTTCGTATAGTTCAACTACTTTATCAAGCGGATTGAAAGTACAGGTATTATGATTGCTTCCAAAAAAATTACCGTGACTTTCATTAAAAGTATTGAAATAATTAAAAACCGCCTCTTCCGAAAAATTCTTAATCGCTTCAGGGCTTACACCAAGCGCTTTTGCTATTTCGATCAATTTATTTTCATCTACATTTTCGCTGTTTTCAATAGTCGAAATACTCTGCTGGCTAATTCCTAAAGCCTGCGCCAAAGCTTCCTGCTTCATGTCTTTCAGTTCTCTTATTCGGCTAATGTTTCTGCCGATGTGTTTTGGTTTTAATGCTGTGCTCATACATCAAAGATATTTAAAAAAACTTTATAAACGGATCTCCAAAATAAAATACAAAACTGTTTGGGTACGATACAATCCAATTTACATTTCACTACAAATATACATTTTTATATAAGCTTTTTCTTGCGTTTTTTATTTTCCTCTCGCTGATGAATGCAATGATAAAGAACAAAGCGATCTGAAGGACATTTAAGAACTATCTTAACACAAAAACACATATCAACCTATTAATAAGACAATTAAAAACGAAAACACTCTTTTTCAAGTAAAACTACTTACTCCAAATTGAACTGATCTGTTTAACTTTACAGGACTTGCAGAAAACAGCCTGAACCACTAAAAATTAAATAATGACAGAGGATACAGACGAATCTTTAGATAATATTCCAAAATCTCAAGCTGAAAACCAACCAGAAGATTGTTTTCAACCAGAAAACACAACAACTATCCCTGATCAAGAAAGTGAAAATATGGAAGTTCATCATCACACTCACCCGGCCCATGAGAAAAAAAAGTGGAAAGATTATTTCTGGGAGTTTTTAATGCTTTTTCTTGCTGTTTTCTGCGGATTTTTAGCCGAATATTATTTAGAACATCGCATCGAAGCCGACAGAGAAGAAGTATATGTTCACTCTCTGCTTGAAGATCTTCAGAAGGATAAAACAAATTTAACTTTCGTTATAACAGAGTTTCAGTCTGTAGATAAAAGCTTAGACACCATTTTGAAAATGTATCCTAAGCTTTCAATAGGCTACAATGAAACACTACACAGAAATCTTTGGGATGTTAGTTCCTATTATCCGGATTTTATTTATTCGGACAGAACCATGCAGCAACTGAAAAATTCTGGTGCGATGCGTCTGATACACAATAAAAAAGTAGCTGACGGAATTGTAAATTATGATTCAAAAGTTAGAGACCTAATGAGTATTGATATACCATTTTTAAACATTGAATTTGAAAATTCAAAACAATTAAGGCGTCAATTATTTGATAGGCAAGATTTAGAAATAGACTGGAAAACCAAATCAATCGCTGAAATGGAAAACGGAACTAAAAATTATCTCTTATCAAACGATAAAGCATTACTTGGACAATACAACAATACTTTGAGAGACCTTAAAAATCAATACAAAATGATAACGAAAAAAGAAATATCAATAAAAAATGATGCCGATAGACTAATTTCATTAATAAAAAAAGAATATCATCTTGAGTAAAAACAAATAACAGCTTTACACCCTCACGAATCCCTCGCTGGCGCGAACGGAGCAGAATTATTTAAATTAACCTAATTTCTTCACTTATGACAGAAAATCTAAAAACAACACTGGTAGCCGGGTTTTTCACCATAGTTGGTGCAACTGCAGGGACTTTTATTTCCGGTTTGTCTCAAATAAAACTTGCTGAAAGAAAATTCAATTCCGACTTAATTATGAAAGCCTTAGAGTCAAATTCTGCTGAAGAAAGGCTGGGATCCTTAAATTTACTTCTCGAAACAAATCTTTTAAAGGATAATGACATAAAAGACGGAGTAGCCAAATATGCAAAAGCACATAAAAATGAACCTTCTTCAATTCCGCAAATTAAAAATTCAAATCAATTTGAAACTCCAACAATTTCAAATTCAAGAATTTACCTTCTTTGCGGAAATAGGACTAAAGAAGCTCTTTTCCCTAAATATAAAGAGGAATTACTATCTGCAGGCTTTCAGATTTTAGGCTCAAAATTCATTAATGATCCAGGAAGACCTTCATATGAAGAGGTCAGGTATTTTAATAGTTCAGATGCAAAACAAGCAGAAAAAATTGCCGAAGTTTTAAAGTTCAAATTATCTATTCCTGAGCTTAAAGCAACGCAATATCCTGATAATACCGCAAAACCCGGATATATTGAAATATGGTTTGGGAAATAATAATTCGCTACTTATAAGCCTGTAAATTCGGATAAATATAGATCGTTCCTACAGAACTTTAAAAACTTTGAATTCCTTTTTCAACGAATTTTAATCCGTTGAAAAAGGAATCATTACTAATGGAATTCAATTCAAGTAACAGCTCCAGCTCTGCGAAATGTTTCAAAAGCTATGCAAAATATCCTGTCCTCATAGTTACTCTTTGAAATGTTTATTCTTCCCATTACTTCCCTTCTACTAGAAAATTATAAAACCTAAACTTCACTGTGACAAAATGAAAATCAAAATTGTCACAACAATAAAACTGTGCCCCAACAATACAAAGTCTACTGACTTCGTACCACCCGCAGCAGCTTCCTGCTATTCACTACATCATTTATACAAAATGTTTTTCATTGAGTTAGATATTTCGTTTACCTAAAAAGAATATCGCTTCAATCAGGATTGTGGAAATTGATTCAAAAGTTCAATTACGGATTTCCGTAAAATACCTGAATCATAAGAAGTTAGTTTTGGATAAATATTTACAAAGCCATTTTTTAAACTTATATAAATCCTCAAACAATAAAAAACTAATACCACAAAAATATGAATGATCTTATAACAAACGGAAGCGAAATCAAACTAAGAATTATTTCTGAAATAAACAATGCTAAAGAATGCATCTATATTGCAATGGCTTGGTTTACTGACAGAGATATTGCAATGGCAATCATTGAAGCAAAAAACAAAAATGTACTTGTTGATATCATTCTTTCTTCAAATCTTCAAAACGAAACTGTAAAATTAATGCTAAAAGGTGCAGACATCAGTGTTCACGCTTTTGAAACGGGAGACACTAGAGGTGTAATGAATCATAAATTTTGTCTCATAGACAATAAAATTTCAATTAACGGTTCGTACAATTATTCTATCAATGCAAGCCACAACAACGTTGAAAATATTCAAGTCTCAGATGACATTGCGACTTACTCTAACTTCTTATCAGAATTTGAGCGTTTAAAATATAATATTGATCACAATATTGGTGTAAATATTAATGTCTCCCCCCCTCTTCCCATTCCACAAGTTCATGCATCACAGTCTATAAATATTATAGACACTTTTTCGCAACAATTGCATAATCTCGTTTATTCGGCTGCACATATTAGCACGGAAGAATACAAAAAGAAAGGATATGAAAATTCAAAAGAAAGTCACGGAAGTATTGATATTTTCAGAACCGAATATCTTACCATCAAAGAGGAAATTAAAACTTATGCAACGGACGATGGTTTAAACAATAAAAAAAACATCTTAACTTCTAACATCACAAACGCCTTTGAAAGGACAAAAGAAAATCTGGAAATAGAGAAACAAGATAAAATAACGCTTGAGAAAAGAAATAATGAACTTGAGAAACGACAAGTTAAAGATAAAATAGCCGAATTAAAACAAGAGAAATCCATTTTAGAATCAGGCAACCAAAATACTGGTGAAAAAGGATTATTGCAAATCAATAAGGAAGTTGAAAAAAATAAACTTGAAAGAAGAGCATTGGAACAATCTTTCATAATAAAAAAGTTTTGGACGATCGGTACTATATTAGTGCTATTTGCATTAGCCGTGTTTGTTTTTTATCTATCAATCTTTTTTGCTTCAGCTATTTATAAAGTATTTTTTGAAAGTAATGCAATACGTTATTCTTTACAAGCTGGAATAAATCCAGGGATTCCACAACTTGTTGATGCAAATGCCATAATTAAAATATTTAAGCAACAAGGTCCTTTATTCGGATTTATTGCTGCACTTTTCTTTCTTATTCCCATTTTATTGTCAAATCTAAAAATTCTCGGAAGTGAAAATAAGATTGTAAATAATCTTTTGTTTTGGGTTGGCTTAATAATATTTGACTTGGTAGTCTCAACTATGGTAGCATTCAATACAGACGAAATAAAAGGTTTATTAGTGGGAAGAGAATCAAAAATGCAAATTTGGGAGGTTGTACATCATGGCGAGTTTTATTTGATTTTTGCATTTGGAATGTTTCCTCTAATACTTACACATTTTCTAATTGATTTTATAATCAATGCCTATAAAAAGTCGCAAAGAGAAATTGTTGATGCTGAAAAAAACAGAAAAATTCAATTTTTGGATGAAGAAATGCTGGAATTAAACACAGATAAAGAATCACTTACAGGCAAAATCAAAGAAAATGAAGATTTGACTAATGAAAGTAGCGCTAAAATTCTGAATTTGGAAACAGAAATAAATAATTATGAAAATCAAATTGAACATAAATATACCGAATTACAAAAACAAATTAAGATCATATTTGATGACCTTAATGCCAAAATAATAAGCGGTAAACTCTTTACGGATGTAATCTTCGACAGTGTCATTGCTGCCTATAAATCAGGCTTTATAGAGCATCTTCCAAAATATTATGCTACAGATGAAGTAGCAAACAGAGTCAAAGAAATAGAACAAACAACAATAATATAATAGCTCATGAAAAAAAACATACTCCTTTGTTCTGCTTTACTCATGTTATTATCATGTACTCAGGAACATACAAAAACGCAACTTGTCTACCAAAATATAGTCATTATTTCAGATCTATCAAGTCGCATAAACAATAAGCAATGTAAAGATATAGATGAAATTCATAAAATACTTCATTTTTTTAAAACTGAATGTGTTAAACCTGGCGAAAAAATTGGAGATCAATCATCTATCTCCTTTTCTCCATTTTCAGAGAAAACTATTACATCTATTGATATAGGCAAAATTAAAGGTTTCAAAGAAAAACAACGTTTTATAAATTCTACAGAAGAATACAGAAACAAGGGATTGGCACAAAAATTACTTGATTTTCAAAGAGATGTCAAATTTACCTATACAAACACACACAATGACGGATTAGACTTAATTAGTATTTTAAGTGAAAAAATTGCAAACGAACCGATCACTAAAAAAGATACTATTTTAACTGATGGTATAGATACCACATTAGTAAAATACAACAACCATCTTTATGTTTTCACAGATGGCTATTTAGAATACATCGACAACAAAAGAAATAGTCAATTCTATTTTAGCAATTCTGAAATAGACAAAGTAAGGCAATTTTGTAAAACTAATAATGTTGATATATCCAAAGCACTCGAAATAAATAGCTCGTTATCCTTGCCTCCTAATAAAAGTATTAAAAATCAATACATCAATCTTCATGTACTAGAAACACACGAAAGAGATAAAAATGATAAATTACAATCTTACAAGTATCCTAAAGGACAAAGAGATAATGAAATTCTACAAGCTGTTTGGAAAAAATGGGCAATGGAAAGCGGTTTTAAGAGTTTTGAATGGAAAAAATATTAAGGAAAACTCATAAAAAAGTATTCGAATATTTGAGCCACGATAGCGCGGATCCCTTCAGAGAAGTCTCCCGACTTTAAACTTACTCTAATCAATCACCAAGAAAAGTAAAACTATTTTAAAGGGAATATAGTAACCGGGTACGAAGTCAAGAGGCTTCGTACCTGAAATACCCAAAAACTGTCTGTAAAATGAGTTCATATTTATAATACCGAACTCCTGTACCATAATATAATACCTCCAGCCCCTTTATTCACTACATATTTGCATAGATTTTAAAAATTAAAAAAACGCAAATATGTACAAAGTAATTTCAACGTTCAGATTTCTCTTTTCGATAAGCATTTGTTTTTGCTTGTTTTCTACCCTTGTTTTTTCGCAAAACAAAATCCTATTTGTAGTTTCCAATCAAGATTATTATGGAGCTTCAAAAATTAGAACTGCCAATCACTTTGGGGAGATTGCAGTGCCATACGATGTATTCACAAAATCAGGTTTTACGGTAGATTTTGTGAGCCCTAAAGGCGGAGCTGTCCCAATTGGCTATATCAATGCTTCGGATAGTATTCATAAAAAATTCCTTTACAATCCTTTTTTCATGAATAAACTCAAAAATACGATGAAACCCACCGAAATTGTTCCTGAAAATTATGGTGCTATTTTTTATGGCGGCGGTGGTGCGGCTATGTTTGGTGTAGCAGAAAACATTGCAATTCAAAATCTTGCAAGACAAATTTACGCCAATAACGGAGTCGTTTCGGCTATTTGTCACGGTACGGCTGGTTTGGCCTATTTGAAAGACGCCTCAGGTAAATCACTTTATGCGGGCAGAAAAATAACCGGTTTTGCAGATCAATTTGAAGACAAAGAAGAGGAATATTACAAAACGTTTCCCTTTGCCATTGATCAGGCCATTAAAAAAAATGAAGGCAACTTTGTACATGCCGATAAATTAGGAGAAGGCTTTTATGTTACAGATGGCCGTTTTGTAACGGGGCAAGACCCCAGCGCCGGATCAAAAATGGCATCTGAAATAATCAATCTTATCGAAAAAAATAAACTTGCTGCACAACCTGAACCAATTAAAAATTTGGATAAAGTATTCTCGGAGTGGGATAAGTCTTCGGCTAAATTGGGCGTGGCGGCAGGTCTACTAAAAAAGGGTCAAATCGTGTATTTAAAAGGTTTTGGAAGTGCAGATATAACTCACGAAATCCCCATTAATACGGATACTAAATTTCAAATAGGAGCTATGGCCAAGCAATTTACTGCCTTTGCTGTTTTGTTATTGGAAGAACAAGGAAAATTGTCTTTATCTGATGATGTACGCAAATATATTCCACAACTACCCAATTTTGGATCTAAAATCACCATAAAACATTTATTAAGTCAGTCCAGTGGTTTACACGATTTTTTAGCTCTGAAAGAAATTGCAGGCTGGAGAGAGAAAGATGTTTTTACACAAAAAGACGCTTTAGATTTAATTTTCCGTCAAAAAAAATTAGATTATGAGGCAGGAACAAAATTTTCACATACTTCTTCCGGACTTATTTTATTAGCCGAAGTAGTTAAACAAGTTACTGGTCAAACTCTTGCTGAATTTTCTCAGGAGCATATTTTTCAACCTTTGAAGATGACCAACACCCTACTTCGTGATGATAATGAAATGATAATACCCGACGCAGCTGTTTCGTATCAAACCACTAAAAAAGGATTGAAAAATAACCTCATCAATCATTCCATTGTAGGAACGACCAATCTTTATACTTCGGCAGCCGATTTGAGCCGCTGGTATCTTAATTTTGAAAATCCCAAAGTTGGCAGTAAAAAACTGATTGAAAAACTAACTTCTCCGGTTACTTTAAATGATGGTAAAACTACTTTTAATCCAACCTTAGGAAGATTGCTATATGGACAGCAGTACCTACATGCAGAACGTGGTGTTCCAAAAATTTGGACGTATGGTTTAGATGGCGGTTATGCAAGTAATATTTTCATATTCCCCAATCAAAAAGTTACTTCGTTTGTACTTGGAAACAACAACAGATATAATGGCAGTCTTGCTATGAATATGGCTGTTGAAGTACTCGAAAATACTTTTACTCAACCGCCCAGCATTGATTTCAGTAAGCTAAAAACTGTTAAACTATCCGGCAAACTTTTAGAAACCTATTCAGGGAACTACTGGGATAATGAAAGAATGTCCGGACGCAGGATTTATGTGAAAAATGACACTTTACGCTATCAGGAATTGGGCAATGCCAATGAAAGTAAATTAGTCCCTATAGCAGAAAATAAATTTCAAATGGTAATTGATGGAGATGATGTGATTATGGTTCAATTTCGCAAGGAAAATGGCAATTTGAAAATGGTTTACACTTCTGGTGAAAGCGATGAGTATGTTTATGAATACTACAGCCCTAAAACCTATTCTGCGACTGATCTGGATGAATTTTCAGGAACCTATTACTCACAGGATTTAAAAGTAAGTTATATTCTGACTCAAAATGAAAATGGCTTATTTACAAACAATAAAAATCAGCCTCTTATCAATTTAACTCCTATTCAGTCAGATCTGTTTCTAAGTAGTGCCCGCAATTTAGGTGGTATTCGGTTTATTCGTGATAAGCAGCAAAAAATTACAGGATTTTACATTAATTCTGACAGGATTAAGAATTTACTTTTTGAAAAAATCTAAAATTATGGTGCGAATCTAAAAATTCTGTGATACCAACCGATTTCGTACAGCAGTTTAATTAAAATTAAAAACCTGAAAAATGAGTCCGTTTGTATAATATCGGACTCCTGAATCATACATTTAGAGCTCCAGGCGATTTCTTAATCCCATATTTGTAGTCTCCAATCAAGTCCGGAGGTTCCTCACAGTGAGATGATCTCCATCCTTAAATGGAAAACGAGATCTAGAATTTGCGGTTTAATTTAAGGCGTTTTGGTTAATCCAAATAATCAGCTTAATTTAGTTCTCAAACCATTTGTACTGGCGAGATGTTAGCCGACATTGCACACAAAAAAAGAAGAAAATAGATTTAACGAATAAAGAATAGTGTGAAAACAAATTTGAAAACAATTGTTACTTTAATAATTTTCTCTTGCGTAATTTGTCTAAAATCATTTGGTCAGAATACGGCGAAAATCGAAATTAAAAAGATTGAACCAGTCAAAAAAAATGACAATTACACCATTCAATGGTTAATCGTCTTTAATACAAAAAAAGAGATTTTATTGATGAAAGATAAATATGGATGGAAAACACCAGTACTACGTTCTAATGAAAATTTATCTTTGAAAAAAGGTATCGATAGTTTAGTAAGACCTATTGGTATTTCAATCCATAAATTAAGACTAGCTGGTCTGACAACCTACCAATATAGCGGACTTAAAGACAATCAAACGGTGTCTTTTAGAAGCTATTATACTGCCAAACTCAAAGATGGAGAAATTGTGCAACCAAAAGACAAAGACAAGCAATATAAATGGTTACCTATTGAGGAAGCGCTGCAGTTAATCGAAATGCAACCTTTAAAAACTGAATTAAATCAAATACTTAAAAATCCTAAAAGCATCTGGGGTGGTTCATTTATGATGATTTTTGAAGATGAAAAACTCAAAACTTTTAAACAAACGGAACCATTTTATGAATTATGAAACTAAAAATAACGAACGGCTAAATGAAATGTTGAAAATTGAATACCGAAAACTAATAAAGTAAAAAAAATCAATTGTCGCGTAAACGCAACTTAGTAATAAGTTTGTTTTTTTTGGCTTAATTTAAAATTAGCACCGTACTTAATAAATCATTTTAACCTACACCTTAGACTTTCTTAATCCACCATTCAAGAACTAACTACTCAAAATGAAGCAGCTAACTAAATTTATTCTAATTTATATTTTTTTTGCAAACAACTTATCGGCACAAACAAATCCGGAAAAAAGAATTGACTCCTTATTTTCTAAATATAACTCCAAAACTTCTGGTGTTGCAGTTTCTATTGTTAAAGACGGAAAAATTATTTTTAAAAAAGGGTACGGTATGGCTAACCTTGAATACGACATCCCTATAACAACAAAAACTATTTTTAATGTAGGTTCTGTTTCAAAGCAGTTTACAACTTTCTCCATCTACCTATTAGAGAAACAGGGCAAAATTTCATTGGATGATGATATAAGAAAATACGTTCCTGAATTACCCGTTTATGAAAAACCAATAACGATTAGACATTTATGCTCTCATACCAGTGGGTTAAAAGACCAATGGTCATTGTTAACATTGGCAGGCTGGAGAATGGATGACATCATCACTTCTGAACAAGTAATGAAAATAATCTGTAAACAAAAAGAATTGAATTTTGCAACCGGAAGTCAATTTAAATATAGTAATACCGGATTTACATTGTTAGCCGAAATTGTTAAAAGAGTTTCGGGGAAAAGTTTTAGTGAGTTCGCAAAAGAAAATATCTTCGATCCACTTGGGATGGAAAACACATTAGTATACGATGATAACGAAAAAATCATTAAAAACAGAGCCTATTCCTACGGAAATGAAAATGGATTATATAGTAAAAGAAATCTTAACAGTTCTTCCGTAGGGCCTTCAAACGTGTATACAACCGTTGAAGATTTAAGCAAGTGGACCTCTAATTTTGAAAATCCAATTTTAAGTAATGCTGATTTTATTAATCATTTCAATCAACAATCACTATTAGATAATGGAGACCCCGCAGTTCTGGCAGTAAGAGACGGGGAAACTATTTACCACGCCAAAGGTCAATTTATAAGAAACTACAAAGGCCTTACTGTATATAACCATACGGGAAGTGATGCCGGTTTTAAATCGTATTTAAGTCGTTTTCAAGACAATAAATTATCTATAATACTTTTGAGTAATGATGAGGATTTTGTAGCATACAAAGCCGGAATGGATATTGCCGAATTTTATTTATCTGATAAATTTAAAAAGAGAGAAAAAATAACTGACATTGAACAGAAACTTGAAGAAAAAACAAAACCTATCGCTAATACAAATCTAAAAGACTTCGAAGGTAAATTTCAGAACGATGATCTATCATCCCTTTTTACCATTAGAATTATCAATGGAAAGTTAACAATGACACACAACAGATTAAGTGATGTTGTATTAACCGAAGTAGAGAAAGATAAATTTTCGGGAGCAATTACATTTTCTGCAGAAATAAGCTTTCAAAGGAACCCAAAAAACGAGATAACTGGATTGAATATTACAAATTTTGGAGCAACAGATGTCAAATTTATTAAACTAAAATAACACCATTTAAAAGCTTACTCTACAAAATGTTATCAAAACTTTACGAAGGTTCAAGGCTTTGTACACATTTCAATAATCCATAAAGAAATTAATATTTGAATCTGAATAAAGCCAACAATCTAAAAATCAAAACACTTCGTGCTGTAGTGTTAATTTTTTTAAATTATAAATATTCATTTAAAATCAAACCTTAATATATTTGAGTTTTAAACTCAACATTATGAATAAAACACTTGTCGTTGTTTTTCTTTTCTTCTCGATCATTACTTTTTCCCAAACCAAAAAGAAAAATGAGAACCCAATTGATGTTTTAGAATCTAAATGTCTAAACAAAGATGATATTTCGAATGCAGATATGTGTAATTGTACCATACAAGCACGTGAATCCTGGGATAAAGAATTGAATAAATATTATAACCTGTTAAAAACAAAACTCCCGAAAGAAGCTTTTGATGTACTGAAAGAATCTCAAAAGGCATGGATAATTTACAGAGACAAAGAATATGCTTTTATTTCAAAATATTTTTATGAAGTTCAGGGAGGAACAATGTGGTACGCCGTCGCTGAAGACAAGAAAAAAGAAATAGTAAAAACGAGAGCGATCGAATTACAACAATATTATAAAATGTTAGATTTTTAGATGGTTTGAGTTAGAAAATACCTCAATTGCACAGCTGTGATTCTTAAGTATTTCTACAGCAGCTGTCATAGCCAAGAAACTTTACGCAACAGGGACTTAGAAATGTATACCACTCCTACAGAAATTTTGAAACCAAAAAATCTTTTTCAACGAATTAAAATCCATTGCTACAATATGAGTCATTCGTGACGAAACTAAAATTATGCAGGAGCACAATCGACCTTATTTTGCTCCATAATCTGCATATCAATTATTTTTTGAGCTACGGTTCCTCTTTCAAATAAGCGAATAAACTTGAAAACGGCACTCACAAAATAACCGGGGTTTGAAACTAAACGAGCAATTTGCGTTATTCTCACGTCTCTTTCATGTGTACAGGCTTCTCTTTTGTCTTCCGGAACTGCTACAAATTCGTTCGCAAATTTCCAGGCGCCGTCTCTCGCGGTTTCCATACTAAAGTCAATAAAAAAAGTATCTACTTTGCCTGTTACTTTAAGTATCCATGTGAGTGTTGGCCAAATTTTAATCAGACACTTTTCTACGTTTCCTACGAGACTGCTTAAAATGGTATTTATTTTATCGAAATCAGCTTTTAAACTTCCCATATCTTCAACCGTACTGATCTCAGCCGCAGCTATACCCAAATCCAAATTTATATGAGCATTCATTCCGAGTAATAAATGCTGAAGAACGATCGGCCAAAACTTTTCGGCTTGTTCGAAAGCAAATCCCCAACATTCGGATGGTTTTTCTTTGGCTTTGTATTCGTAATAGGCTTTCAAATACCGATTGGCAAAAATAACATCCAGTTTTTCCATTCTCTCACCATTCTGAAAAGAGCCATTTTGGATACCTTCTTTTACTTTTACGGTAACTTCTCGGTATAGGGTAGCAAACAAACCTATAGCGCTTTGTTCTATTTTTGACAGGGCTATTATTTCATCCAGTAACTGAATGACTTCGTCTATTGTTGTAGCTTGTTTTATATTCATTTCTAATGGGTTAAAATTAATTTCGGCAGAACGAATATAATTATTTTAATCTTTCAAAATGTCTTTTTTGAAGCATTTATCTTGTTATTTTTCAATTTAAGAAAAAAGAAAAATCTTCTATTTTATTCATACACGCTTTTCTTGTCTTCATACCTAAAAATGGAGCGTTTAAGACATTTTTTAAAAAGCCAGTTTCTTAATTACCTACTTTCAACTATTCAAAAAGAGATAACTACAAAAATTAACTAAAGACCCCAACTATGAAAACTACAAAAAAAGTATTGCTTTTAATCACCCTCATCTCACTCTGTGCCTGTAAAAAGGATCCAAAGACAGAAAAAGACGCTTATACAACTGTAAATAAAAGTGCCGCTACTTCTACTTGTTTAGCTCCTCCTAATTGGTTTAGTATTGTAAACAACACTCGCCAGACTCCTCCGCCAAATGAAGGACCAACAAGCGTATTTGCTAACAATGCAACGGTAACAAATTGTGACTTTCATCAATGGTCCTGGCAAAAGTTTCTTTGGCTCACCAATGACGTCAATGGACTACCATTATTTATGCGTAAATTAATTCAGGTGACTGCGGAAGGTAAAAGAGTAGATACAAGTGAAGGAATTGTTGTTCTAAGAGATACCGCTCAGGCAAGTTCTTCCCATGACATTTTAAAAACCCCTAAATATGCATCAGGTGTTCCTAAATCTACTACAGTTTATTATTCTATTTTCATGGACGACCTTATGTACTCAACCCTGCTAAAATATGGTCCAATAGCAAAAAAAGATCCTACCAAAATAAAAGATATAACTTTTCCTGTAGGCTCATTAGAACTTAAAACCTCCTGGATTGATGCGAGTGCTCTTAAAGATCCTTCTACTTATTTTATTACCCAGGGTGTAATCAATGGAGTAAAAAAAAGAGTAGCTCTTTTAGGGATGCATGTAGTTGGAGTTGTAGAGAATCATCCCGAATTTGTGTGGGCTACTTTTGAACATGAAAACCTTGCACCTGCTTACGATTGGTCAAAAGCGACGCCAACAACTGATGCACCGGTGACGAGTAAAGTTGATTATCCTTTTTTTAATAAAAACGACACTGCAACCGTTAAAAATATAACGACACAAAATGGAATTTATACAGATATCTTTTCTGTTTACAAATATGGTGTTCCTGTTGAAAAAGTACAGAAAGGTCCTCATAATGTTCAGGTTTATATGAAAACGAGTCAAAATGGTTCACAAAACTTCAATAATATTCGTACTATCAATCAAAGCGTTAAAACACAGCTGAAAGGTATCTGGAACAATTATTTTTACAATGGTTCGCTGTGGATTAATACTGCAGGATATAATAGTACTCAGGCCCAGGCAGCTCTATTAAATTCGTTAGCTGATACTCTTTCAGACTCTAACCCTGGAAAATTAACCAGAGGTTCCGTTGCGGCCTACAATATTACGATGGAAACCTATGTTCAGGCAGGATTTAGTCCAACAACAATAAGCAAAACTTCAGTTAACGATCTTGTTAATTGTTTCTTTTGCCATAATACATCTCATAAAGGAGTTATTTCTCCCCTCAATATAAGCCATGTTTTTACAGGATATGTAGGCAGTCTGAAGGGGTTAAACAAAACACAAATCAAACAAGAACATGTTAATGAATTTTTGAGAGAATCCAATTTGCGTCTAAAATTAAAATAACTCAATAGCAAACCTTTTACTTTAAGGGAAAGCTAAAATTTATAATTACAAAAACCACAAGCTTCTGTTTGTGGTTTTTATGTTTTATTTATGGACAATAAGATTAAAATACTAAAAGTTTTTTCACGCAGATTCCGCAGATCAAAGCAGATTCTATAAGATTTCTTTAAACTGACTACTCTGCGTACATCTGCTCAAATCTATTCTAGATCTGCGGAAAACAAAAAAACCTTTGTCCCTTTGCTCCTTTGCCTCTTTGCAACTTTATAACTCTATAATTTCAATACCACTTTTAAAATTCCTAATTTCGCTTTCGAATAAGAAAGAGAAAAATGAAGGTATGTATTGCTGAGAAACCGAGTGTAGCACGTGAAATCGCATCCGTTTTGGGGGCCAATACCAAACACGACGGGTATTTTGAGGGCAATGGTTATGCTGTAACTTACACTTTTGGGCATTTATGTACCTTAAAAGAACCCAATGACTACAAACCCCATTGGAAAAGCTGGGATTTGAACAATTTACCCATGCTTCCTGAGAAGTTTGAAACCAAAGTGGTGCAAAATTCAGGAATCCAAAAGCAGTTTAAAATCGTAAAAAGTCTATTTGACAAGGCCGAAGTAGTTATCAACTGCGGGGATGCCGGGCAGGAAGGAGAACTTATTCAGCGATGGGTGATGAACGAAGCAAATTATAAAGGTGAAGTACAGCGCTTATGGATTTCGTCTCTAACCACCGAAGCCATCAAAGAAGGTTTTGAAAACCTGAAACCCTCTGAAAATTACGATAATTTATTTTATGCCGGATTTTCAAGAGCGATTGGCGATTGGTTACTGGGAATGAATGCTACGCGTTTGTATACCGTAAAACATGGCGGTTACAAACAAGTATTGTCTATTGGACGCGTGCAAACACCAACATTGGCCATGGTTGTCGACCGATTTAAAGAAATTGAAAATTTTAAACCTCAGCCTTATTGGGAATTACAGACTTTATACCGAGAAACTCTTTTTAGCTATGAAGAAGGACGTTTTCTAAAAAAAGAAGACGGAGAACTTTTAGCCGACAAAGTCAAAGAAAGCGAATTCGAAATTGTTTCTGTCGAAAAAAAGAACGGAAATGAATACGCTCCAAAACTATTTGACTTAACAGGATTACAAGTATACTGCAATACTAAATTTGGATTTTCGGCAGATGAAACGCTTAAAATCGTTCAAACTTTGTACGAACAAAAAGTAGTTACGTATCCCAGAGTTGATACCACCTTTTTACCAAATGACATTTACCCAAAAGTACCGGGAATTCTGCAAAAATTATCTAAATATGCCGAATTGACCCAACCTCTTTTGGAGAAAAAAATAAAAAAATCGCCAAAGGTTTTCAACGATAAAAAAGTAACAGATCACCATGCGATTATTCCAACCGGAATAGAAGCTCATTTACAATTCAATCAGCAGCAAGTCTACGACATTATTACAAGACGTTTTATTGCCGTATTCTACGACGATTGTCTGGTTGCCAATACCACCGTAATTGGAAAAGCCGCCGATGTGACTTTTAAAGCCACTGGAAAAGAGATCTTAAAAAAAGGGTTTCGCGTTGTATTCGAAGATCCAAACGCCAAAGAAAAAGAAGCCGACTTATTACCCAGTTTTGTTGTGGGCGAAAAAGGCCCGCATGAACCTTCGTTTCTACAAAAAGAAACCAAGCCACCCAATCAGTTTACCGAAGCAACTTTGTTACGTGCCATGGAAACCGCAGGTAAACAAGTCGATGATGAAGATCTCCGCGAACTGATGAAAGAAAATGGTATTGGACGCCCATCAACAAGGGCCAATATTATCGAAACACTTTTCAAGCGCCAGTACATCGTTCGAAACAAAAAACAGGTTTTACCAACACCAACAGGAATTCAGCTTATTGATACCATTCAAAACGAACTTATCAAATCGGCTGAACTAACGGGTTCCTGGGAGAAGCAATTGAAAGATATCGAAAAAGGGACTTATACCGCCGGAGCATTTATAAAAAACATGAAACGCATGGTCGAAGCTCTGGTTACCGAAGTGCGAAGCGAAACCAGACACGCCAATATTTCTCATGCCGCGACGATTGAAAAACCAGTTGTAAAAGCAGAAAAAAAGAAAGCCGCGGGTATTCTGGCTGAAACCTGTCCGAAATGCCAAAAAGGAAACCTCATAAAAGGAAAGTCGGCCTTTGGATGCAGCGAATATAAATCGGGTTGCGATTTTCTACTTCCCTATACTTTTGCTGAGAAAAAAATATCTGAGAATCAATATTTAAGACTAGTCCAAAAAGGATCAACAGTAAATATAAAAGGTTTCAAAACTGAAGAAGGAACTGTTGAAGGTTTGATTCGTTTTGAAGAAAATTACAAACTCAGATTAGAAGCGAAAAAAACAGCTCCGAAAGCAAAAACTGCCGTAGTATCAGATTCCTTAACATGTCCGAAATGTAAAAAGGGTACCGTTCTGAAAGGAAAAACTGCCTATGGTTGTAGTGAATATAAATCAGGTTGCGATTTTAAAGTTACTTTTGATGACGTCAGAACCAAACTGAAAGATCAAAAACCAACGAAGGAATTGGTTTATTCGATTCTTTGTGAGATGTAAATTGTGAGATGTAAGAAACAGTGTTTCAGATGCATTTTACATCTCACAATTCATATTTAACATTTAACAACAATCAATTCTTTTTCATACTTTAGTACCTCCATTTAAAACCAAAACTCATAAATATGTTTCAGAAAATTACTCTTTTAGCTCTTGTTTTAGTTGCTGTTTCTTGTCAAAAAAAGGATTCTACCGAAAAAGATAAAATCAAAGTTGCAGACTGGCTCATTGGGAACTGGGAAAACAAATCTCCAGAGGGTGTTCTGACCGAAAACTGGCAAAAACTAAACGATAGTACTTTTAGTGCTTCCTCCTATTTCATAAAAGAAAAAGACACCATTCATTTCGAAAGTATCGTTCTAGCGCAAAAAGACGAAACGCTAACTTATATTGCAACGGTAAAAGGTCAAAATAATGATAAACCAGTTTCTTTCTCCTCAACATCTGAGTCTGACAAACAATTGGTTTTCGAGAACCCTAAACACGATTATCCGCAAAAGATTACCTATACAAAAGGTGCGAATAATACTTTAACTGCTGAGATTTCAGGGAATTTGAATGGGAAACCAAGTTCGGAGAAATTTGTGATGACGAAGAAATAGTATTTTTAGATCGTTTTTTGGCGAAGTCACAAAGTTCAATTTCCTTTAACTTTGCGTTATTAAATGGACCGTTCCTATGGAACTCTAATTTCTTATACCTTCTTGATTCCAACGGATTAAAATCCATCGCTACAAAATAGTTCATTCCTCCGGAATTAAAAAAACTCAGAACCTTAGCAACTTAGCATCTTAGTCCTTCAAAAAAATCACTCATTCTCCCCGATTTTATTCACCATAAAGATCATAAGTATCCCTAAAAGAGCCATTACCAAAAATGCCCACTTCATACTTAAATATTCGGATATAAACCCTACCATTGGCGGAACCAATAAAAATCCAAGATAACCAATAGTAGATATAGAAGTTAAGGCAGAACCACTACTTAGTTTTGATGATCTTCCGGCGATACTAAATACAAGCGGAACCACACAGGAAACCCCAAACCCAATTAAGACATAGCCAAAAATAGTTGGATAAGCATATGGCAGGATAAAACAAATCCCAAATCCTAATGTGATTAAAACACCGCTGTAAAACAGAATTCGTTTCGTACCAAATTTCATTACGCCATAATCACCAAACAAACGTCCAAGAGTTACTGCTGTTGCAAAAAAGACAAATGCGGCACTGGTTAACTTTGGAGAAGCTTTTAATATGTTTTCAAAATAAATTCCGCTCCAATCGTACATCGTATTTTCGCAAGCCATAGACACAAAACAAATCAGGGCAAACTTAACCAGATTTTTTTCGGGCATCGAGAAGAACTTCTTTTTAACCGGTACGGGTTCATTATGAATACTCAGTGGGTAAAAACAAGCTGTTAGTGCGAGCATAAAAACACTTACTCCCAGTAAATGATGTGACGGTGCAATATGTTGTGTTACCATTACGTACCCCAATCCTGCTCCCGAGAAAACTGCTATACTCCAAACGGCATGAAAACGGGTTATAATAGAATGTGGATATAGTTTTTGAACCTCCAAAGATTGTGCATTAATAGATAAATTGAAAATATTACGCGACGCACCAAAGATTAAGAGCACAATAACCAATTGCCACACAAAAGCAACCAATCCAGGTAAAGACAATACAATATTAAACATGATTGCTCCCAGCAACATAACATAACGGCTGCTGTATTTATTCAAAAGCTTTCCTGTAAAAGGCATCGTTAACATTAAACCAATCGGAAAGGCAAATAAAACTGCTCCAAACTGAGCTTCGGACAAATGCAATTGCGCCTGTATGTGTGGAATACGGGATACCCAGGAAGAATATCCAAATCCCGAAAGGAAAAAAAACACAGTATTGGCCAAACGATATCCTTTGGGAGAATACTGTAGTTTTTTCAAGAAAGGTAAAATCATATCAAGAGCTTCATTTTAAAACACAAAATTAAGGCATTCAAAGTGTAACTTCTACCCTTTTTACGTTTTTTAATAAACGTCAGAAATTTAATTCATTCCGATCATTCCTCAAAAAAATTAAAAAAAACTACCCCAGATTTAACTCAAAGTTCATGAAATCAAACTAAACATTATTTGTTAAAGAAATATTAATTTTTACATTTGCACTGTTTTTATTAATTCTAAATAAAAATAAATTTAACCAAATATTATAAAATGAAATATTCTTTTCAGAAAACCTATCGTTTTCTATTTACAGTCAGTTTCTTTTTTTCTGTTCTTTGTTCATTTGCTCAACAAAACTTTGGAAAAATAAAAGGAACGATAACGACATCAGATGGCGATGCTGCCGCTGGAGTAAATGTCATTCTTAAAAACTCAAAATACGGTACCGTTACTAACGACGATGGTACTTTTGAACTGAACAGAGTAAAAGCAAATACTTATACTTTGCAAATATCTTTAACAGGTTACGAAACTACAGAACAAGTTGTAGTTGTTACTGAAACCGAAACATCCGCTGTTAATCTACAATTAAAAGTCTCTAACAAAGAATTACACGAAGTTGTTGTAAATGGCAAAAAAAGCATCTTATCTAAAAAAACCGATTACGTAGCAAGAATGCCGCTAAAAAATCTGGAAAACCCTCAAGTTTACAGCGTTATTCAAAAAGAACTTTTACAGGAACAAATTGCAATAGACATTAGAAGCGCAGCTGTGAATGCACCAGGTGTAACCACAAAAATTTATCCATCAGGGGGACTTGAAATTTCGTTTAGAGGTTTTAGCACTGGTGTCAATGCACGAAACGGAATGGAAAATATGACGGGTCGAAGCTCTATTTCTATTGATAATGCAGAACGAATTGAAGTTCTTAAAGGTCCTTCAGGGACTTTATTTGGGTCGTCTGTTTCTTCTTTTGGAGGTGTGGTAAATTTAGTTACCAAAAAACCTTTTGAGACTAAAAAAACAGAAATATCATATACCGGAGGAAGTTTTGGATTAAACCGACTAGCACTTGATGTTAATACTCCACTAACACCTGATAACAATGTACTGTTTCGATTAAACGCTGCGGTAAATACCGAAAAGAGTTTCTTAGACTATGGTTTTAGCAAAACATTCCTAATAGCGCCAAGTCTTACTTACAAAGCAACCGATAAACTAACCTTAAGTATTGATACCGAAATCTACAATGTAAACAACACACGTCCTACTTACGGACGTTTGTATGCTCCGGGAATTACAAACCCAACAGATCTAAAGATAGACTATAGAAAAAGTTTATTTCACGATGATCTTGATGCCAAAACGACATCAACAAAAGTTTTTGTACAGGCAGAATATCAATTGGCAGAAAACTGGAAATCTACCACTGTTTTCTCTTTTATAGACGAAAATGTAAATCGCAGTTATCAATATTACACGCAATGGACTTCACCTACAGAAGTAAAAAGAAGTGTATCCCGTTTTGGCCCTATATTTAATCAATTTACGAATATACAAGAAAACATTAACGGTCAGTTTTCTACCGGAAGCATCAAACATAAACTTTTATTGGGTGCAAATTACAGATTCTCAAAAGGTACTTTTAATTATGGTGCCACACCGGTTCTGGACACTATCGATGTCACAAAACCTTTTGATCCTATCAGAAAAAAACAAGTTGATGCAGTAGTATCTCAACTTACGTGGGCAGTTCCTGACGAACAAATATTTAGTATTTACGCCTCAGATGTTATAAGCTTTACAGATCGTTTATCAGCCATGTTGAGTCTTCGTCTGGACAACTTCGTTCAGAAAAAACTGGAAGACACAAAGGGATATAACCAAACTGCATTATCTCCTAAATTAGGTTTAGTATACGAGGTTGTTAAAAATCAGGTTTCTTTATTTGGAAATTATATGAATGGTTTTCAAAATTCGGGTCCGGTAAATCAGCCAGACGGAACCTTATTAATATTAAAACCGGTTTATGCCAACCAATACGAAGGTGGGGTAAAAGTAGAAGCATTCAATAAAAAATTAAGCACTACATTAAGTTACTACAACATTACGATTGATAATGCTACAAGAACAACTTCTGACGGATTTAGTGTTCAGGATGGTAAACAAGTGAGCAAGGGTATTGATTTTGAATTTATCACCAACCCAGTTGCGGGTTTAAATGCTATGCTTGGATATGCTTATAATGATAATCGTATCGTAAAATCATCTGATGCTGCTATTGAAGGAAATAAGGCCAGCGGAGCTCCGGAAAATGTAGTTAACTTTTGGATATCATATAAGTTTCAAAACAAATTAAAAGATTTAGGACTAGGTTTTGGAGGCAATTATGTAGACAAACAATACAAGTTTGAAGACGAAAGTTTTTACAGCCCATCTTATTCTGTTTACAATGCGACCGTATTTTATGATAAGCCAACATGGAGAATCGGCGTTAAATACAACAACATAAACAATAAAAAATACTGGGACTCTTATGGAATGGCGCAAGCTCCTGCTAACTTATTAGTAAACTTAACTCTTAAGTTTTAATATAATCTACAATAAAAAAACACCTCTGCTTTAGAGGTGTTTGCATTTAAAAGAAAACTAGTCCCTTATTAATTCCCTACAATTATTCACTGATAACATTAACCAATCAAAAAAATCATGAACAACTTTGAAAAACGAATTAAAAATTCTCAATTCGTAATCTATCTCTTTTTACTCTTTTCTTTCAGTGCTTTTGCTCAACAAAACATCGGAAAGATTAAAGGAACGATAACAACATCTGATGGCGAACTGGCCGTTGGCGTTAACATTATCCTGAAAAGTTCAAAATACGGTACCACTAGTAATGAAGACGGTGCTTTTGAATTTAACAGAGTAAGACCAAACACCTACACTTTGCAAGTTTCTTTAGCCGGTTATGAAACTCTGGAACAGGAAGTAATTGTTTCGATCAATGAAACTACAACACTTAACTTACAGTTGAAGGTTTCGAACAAACAGTTAAAAGAGGTGATCATTACCAATAACAGAGGAAAGGCTTTTCCTAAGCAAAGTACTTATGTTTCAAAAATGCCTTTAAAAAATGTCGAAAATCCACAGGTTTACAACATTGTTTCTTCTGAATTAATTAAGGAGCAAGCCATTACAAATTATGAAGACGCTTTAAAAAATGTACCCGGAATTCAAAAATTATGGGAATCTACAGGACGTGGCGGTGACGGGGGAAGTTACTATAGTTTGCGCGGATTTGAAGTTCAGGCCAATATTGTAAACGGATTACCGGGTTTAACAAACGGTAGTTTAGACCCTGCAAATGTGGAGCGTATAGAAGTCATAAAAGGCCCATCGGGAACTTTATTTGGCAGTAGTTTGGTGAGCTACGGCGGACTTATTAATACCGTTACCAAAAAACCATACAGTGGTTTTGGAGGCGAAGTATCTTATCTGGCCGGAAGTTTTGGTTTAAACAGAGTAACTGCCGATATCAATACTCCACTGGACGACGCAGGTAATGTTCTTTTTAGAATTAATGCAGCATATCAAACTGAAAACAGTTTTCAGGATGCCGGATTCCGTACCTCTCTTTTTGTAGCTCCTTCCCTTTCATACAAAGTAAATGACAAACTTTCCTTTTTAATCAATACTGAATTTATGCAGGAAGAAAAAACAACGCCTTCGATGTTGTTTTTAGGGAGAGATGCCTCTTTGCAATATGCCAATTTAGCCGAATTAAACTACAATACCGATTTGTCTTTTTACAGTAATGACTTATCGATGAAAAATCCGAGATATAGCCTTCAGGGGCAAATGACCTATAAAATTTCTGAGCAATGGACTTCGCAAACGGTCTTATCCAGAAGTTCATCAAAATCAAGAGGATATTACTCTTATATTTATGACAATGAAAACGGAAATAAAGATTTTGGATTTTGGATTACCAAAGAACAATCACAAACCGTAACGACTGATATTCAGCAGAATTTTATTGGAGATTTCAAAATTGGTAATATGCGCAATCGTCTTGTGGCTGGTCTTGATTATTTTGAAAGAAATGTAATGAGTGGAGGCTCCGGTTATGGTCGTCTTTACAACATTACCGCACAAGGCGAAGTGAGACAATTAGACCCTGCCGCCCCTTATTATCTTACGCAAACATCTGTTGACAAGCTCTTGGCAAACAGACCGGCAGGAAACTTTAATCCGCAGGACGCTACTTACAGTGTATATGCTTCCGACGTGCTTAATATTACATCAAAACTGTTAGCGATGGCAAGTTTAAGAGTAGATTATTTTGATACTAAAGGTGATATCAAAAATAAAAATGACGATTATACACAAACCGTTTTGTCGCCAAAATTCGGGCTGTTATACCAGCCAATTGAAGACAAATTATCTGTATTTGCCAATTATATGAATGGTTTCAGAAACATTGCACCAGCCGTAAATTATGATCCTGATGGCAATTTAATCGGATCCAAAACTTTCGAACCGGAACATGCCAATCAATTGGAATTTGGTGTAAAAGCAAATGTCTTTGAAGACAAATTAAACGCAACTATTAGCTACTACAATATTAATGTAGCCAATTTGGTAACCAGCAACCCATTGTACAGTTCACAAGGTGGTGAAGCGCAAAGCAAAGGCTTTGAATTTGATTTAAATGCCGCACCAATAAAAGGATTAAGTATTATTGCCGGATACAGCTATAACGACAGCAAAATTACAAAAGGTGATGTTGGTAATGTTTGGCTGGAACAAGGCAAAAGACCATTTTGGTCAGGTCCAAAAAACCTCATAAATCTATGGGCAACTTATAAATTTGAAGAAGGTACGCTCGAGCATTTCGGTCTAGGTTTTGGAGGAAATTATGCGAGTGAAAATGCCATTTTGGACAGTTCTAAAACCGGGAAATTTGTATTACCGGAATATACTGTTATCAATGGTTCTGTTTTCTACAATTCAAATAAATTTCGCGTAGCCTTTAACATCAACAATATTGCCAATAAAGATTATTTTAATGGTGGATGGTCAACTCTAAATCCGCAAAAACCAAGGAATATTGTCGCGAGTTTCGCCTACAAATTCTAATATACTATTCTCTGAAAGTAAAAAAGGGACTAATTTGATTAGTCCCTTTTACTTTTTTAGTTTACTGGGCAAATAGCCAAAAGTCTTTTTGAAAGCCACTGTAAAATGCTGTGGATTTTTATACCCAACTTCTTCTGAAACAACAGCAATCGGGAATCCTTTTTCGACGATTAACTTTTTGGCATACTCCATTCTTATCGTAGTCAGATAAGCAAAAACCGAGACTCCGTAAATTTGTTTGAAATATTTTTTTAATTTAAAAGTGTTCAGTCCAATATTCGCAGCAAGGCCGGAAAGACTGTGATTCTCTCTAAACCGGTTTTTTAGAATGGTTTCCAGCTCTATGATCTTAGAATAATCATACGGGCTTAATTCTGCCAATTCTTCTTTGTTTTCATTTTCATTAATGATTGTAAACAAATACGAAATTATCTCAACTACTTTCGATTCCAAAAAAGCTTTTTTAATAACTCCGCTGTAAGTACAGGCTGTTATTTCGGTAATTATTTTTTGCAATTGTGGCGAAATCACCCGACTTTTATCCCACATCAGAAAAGCAGTTTTTTTCTCAATAGCTTCAGCCAATAGCGGAATTGCTTCTTTTAAATTAGAATGAAACAATTGCTGCAAATAATCTGTTGTAAAACTTATTTCGACCGTTTTTCTTTTCTGAGTCCTAAAGTTCAGATTTCCTTTGATTACTGGTAAGTAGAAGAAATTGTAATGTCCTTGCGGAATGTAGATTCTTTTTTCTTTTTTATTATCAGGGCAATATTCATTATCCCCTTCTATTTCAAAGTGCAGTTTTATAAACGAGAAATCATGCTCTACAGCTACCGAATAGAAATCTTTTTCAATCGTTACATCTTTAAATTCCAGTTGTACCCCATTTAATGTAATACTAGTTAAGACTCCTTTTATGCCATTAAAATTATGTTCTTTTCGCTCTTCAATTAAGGTTTCACTAAACGGAATCGGATTGTCGATGACCAGCACTCCGTCTTCATAAATTTCGCTTCTTAACTGACTTTTCATATAATTCCTTTTGCGTTTATTTTAATCCTTTTTACGGCTTTTGCCGATACCTCTATACTATACTTTTGCGTAAAATTATCAAAATTTTAATCAATCTAAATAAGAATAATATGTCATTTGTTAAAAACAAACAAAATCCATTGTATTACAAGATTTTACAACTCAGTTTTTTGGTGGTATTTTTCTTTTCTAATCAAATTATTGCGCAGGAAAATGCCACAATAAAAGGAAAAGTAACCTCAGCCGATGGAGTTAATTCTGAGCATATCAATGTTACCTTAAGCGGTCTTAATTATAGCGTTGAAACCAACAAAGATGGTAATTACGAATTTAAAAATATTCCTTTTGGAAACTACATCCTAACCTTCTCTTTTTTGGGACTGGAGTCTCAGGAATTGATTGTGAAAGTAGAGCTGGTTAGCCAGGTTTTACCCAATATTTTTATGAAAGAAAGCAATTCGCAGCTTCGCGAAATAGTGATTGTTGCACAACGTCAGAATCAATTTGCGCAGAAAAAAACACCGTTTGTATCAAGATTACCGTTAAGCAATATTAATACGCCACAATCTTATACTGTAGTCACCAAAGAGCTTTTAAAAGAACAATTGGTTACCGATTTCCCATCGGCAATGAAAAGTATTACCGGTGGTGGTTATGTACAGACAAACGACGGAAATGTATCTGCTTATTTAAGAGGTTTCCGCTCTGATGGTTATTTGCGTGATGGAATGGTTTCCTACGTACGAGCGCCAATAGATCCGCAAAACTTTGAGAGAATTGAGGTCATCAAAGGTCCTTCTGCAGTCTTTTTTGGTTCGTCTTTTAATAACATTTCCAATTATGGTGGTGTTGTTAATCGGGTTGTAAAACGTCCTTTTAATGGCGAAAAAGCAGAGGTTAGTTATACCACAGGCAGCTGGAATTTAAACCGTCTGACCGCAGATTACAATACTGCTTTAAACGATGACGGAACAGCTTTGTTTCGTATCAATGGAGCATATCATTCTGAGCAAAGTTTTCAATCAGAGGTTTTTCAGAAAAATTATATGATCGCTCCTTCATTTTCTTATCAGGTAAACGAACGTTTATCACTTTTGGTGGATGCCGAATTATATAAAACAGACCGAAATTTATTTTTTGCAAGAGGTGTAAGTCCCGCCCTAATGGCTAAAAATAATTCATGGGACGATTTAAAATGGGATTTTAATACCTCCTACCACAACAGAAACATGGCTGCTAAAATGTTTTCACGAACTTTCAGAGCTTTAATCGACTATAAAATTAACGATCACTGGTCTTCCAAAACCGGATACACTTCATCGTCTATTGATACGGACGGAAAATATATCAGACTGGTAATGATGACTGATAAAATGCTGCAAAGGAATTTTATCGAATACCATCCCCGTGAAGCAGGTTCAAATCAAATTCAGCAAGATTTTACGGGAATTCATAATTTCGGAAAGTTTGAAAACAAAGTTGTTATCGGTGGTACCTATACCACTATGTATGATGATTATCAGCGTGCTTTGTTTCGCGGTCCGTTTATCGAATACGATCAGGTTGACGTAACTACCGGAGCTGTGCCGCCAATGACCGAAGAAGCCTGGGACGACAAATTAAAAACCGTAAATGCATCGGTTGCTAATACACAAACAGAAACTAATAATTTAGGGATTTACCTGTCTGATGCCATCACTTTCAATAAAAAATTCACTTTTCTGGGTGGGTTGCGATTTGATCGAAATTTTCAAAAAAGCGTTAAAACAAACGGGCTTGTTACAAGTCCATGGTTCAACCAAAATACGGTTGCATGGAAGGCCGGATTTGTCTATGCGCCTCTCGTAGATCAATTCTCTGTGTTTGCAAACATCCAAAATGGTTTCTCTAACATTGCTCCAACTTTAGGTGTAAGCGGAATAGAAAACTTTGACCCGGAAGAAGCAAATCAATGGGAAATTGGAACAAAACTCAACTTTATTGAAGGTAAATTAGTTGCGACAGTAAGCTACTACCAAATTGGTATTAGAAATGGTTTACGAACTGTTATTGACGGAACCAATACTTACAGTGTTCAAGATGCCGAAAAAAGCAGTAAAGGTTTTGAAACCGAAATTATTGCCAATCCGTTTCCGGGTTTTAACATAGTGGCAGGTTACACCAAAAATCACGCAAAATTTGTAAAAGCTTCGAACGCAGCAATTATTGGAAATAACTTAGATTATTCTCCTGAAGAAATTGCAAACTTCTGGATGAGTTACCGCGTATTAAAAGGTAAAATGGAAGGTATTGGAATTGGTTTTGGAGGTAATTATGTGAGCAAAATCTTCATGAATGATACAAACACTTTTAGCTCAAATGATTATACTGTTTTTGACGGTCTATTGTTCTATGATCAGCCAAAATACAGACTGAGTATGAAAATAGATAATCTTTTTGACAAAGAATATTACAATGGTTACGGACAACCTCAAAAACCATTAACCTTTTTATTTGGGGTTAACTTTAAAATTTAATTTTTTCAATTAGTTGTAACCAGGCCTGCCAATTGTATTAAAAGTTGCGGGCTTGGTTTTTATTGTTGCATATCATGACGAAAAATCCAATTCAAAAAAAAGAGAAGAAAACTAAACAAAAAAGCAAATGGAGTGTATTAAATCACTGGCTCCATTTATGGTTGGGACTGGGTTCCGGAATCATTGTTTTTATTGTTGCCCTGACAGGTGTACTGTTTATTTTTTGTGATGATATTATCGATGGACTAGCCTACGATTCTCTGTATGTAAAAGAAGCTAAGGACAAAAGACTCACTCCCGAAGAAATTTTAAAGGCCTTCAAAAAACAACTTCCGGATCGAAAAGCAACCTACTTTGTAACCTATCGAGATCCTAACCGAACGGTAAAAATTGCATCGGCAACCAAAAAAAGAGACTTACAATTTTCCTGGGTCGATCCTTACACGGGAGCGATTTTAGATTCTGGAAAAGCCTATGATGTTTTTTATGTCATAGCACATGTGCACAGCGGCGAAATGCCCTTTGGGAAAACGGGTCATTTGATTGTCGAAATTTCGGTTTGGATTTTTCTAATCGAACTGATTACCGGACTCATTTTATGGTGGCCTAAAAAATGGAATCGATCTAGCAGACTGCAAAGCTTTACGATAAAAAGAAAAGCCAGTTTTAAAAGACTTAATTATGACTTGCATAATGTACCCGGATTTTACAATCTACTGCCAGCTTTGATGATTACCATTACCGGATTAATAGTGGTGAATAAACCTCTAAACACTGTCACTCATAAAATTTTCAATGGCACTCCCGAAGCTTTTTTAACCATGAGTAAAATAAAACCCGAATACGACAGTACCAAAGTTGCAATTCCGTTAAGTAACATCCTGGCGAAACAATTTGCCAAAGACAAAACAGTGCAAGAGGTGCGTTTGTCTGTGGCAGGAAAAGATAGTATTACTAGTTACTTTGCCATTACTGCCGAAAAAATTGGATTAAAAGGCATTGAAAATGGAAAAACATTCTCGATCAATAAATATACAGGACAGGAAATCGAAATTCCGGCTAGAGTCATCAAAGGTTTGGCTATTGACGGAATGACTATGAATCTCCATATTGGATTTTGGGCGGGATGGCTTGGAAAAACCTTTACCTTAATCGTAGGACTAATCTGCATGTTTTTACCTGTTACAGGATTTATAATCTGGTACGGGCGCCAAAAGAAAAAATCAAAAACAACTTAAAAACTTTCTTTTTTTTGGGAGGCTTCCGAAAATCTAAAAAAAAATAAAGAAATTCTCAAGAGCAATGCAGTTAACCAAAAATCATTATTCATAATTATTCTAAATAAATATTGTCAAACTAATATTAAATTTTACATTTGTGATAGTCAATTATTAACTCACTAATTAAATATTATGAAACCTAAAACTTTAAAATCAATAACATTTTTACTTTTAATGTTAGTTGCCAGCCCTGCATTATTTGCCCACGCTTTATGGATTGAAACCAAAGCGACTGGAGCTAAAGGGAAAGCACAGGAAATTTCAGTTTTCTTTGGAGAATTTTCAGACAATGATATTACGGCTTCGGCAAAATGGTTTTCAGATTTAAAAGACTTTTCATTGGTTGTAATCAGTCCTTCAAAAAAGGAAACAAAACTTACTGCTACCGCTTTAGAAAATAAATATCAGGCCTTTTTTACACCGGATGAAGATGGCGTTTACACCGTTGTCATGCACCACACTGTAAAAGATGTGTACGGAACCATGAAATTAGATTACAATTCAAGTGCAACAGTTACCGTTGGAAATGCTGCAAAAGGAAACGATGCTGCGGCAAACACTAACATTATCAGTGTGTTTTCTAAAGAAGTTACAGCTGCCAAACAAAAAACAGCAATAAACATAAATGCATTGTACGAAGGTGCTGCAGCCAAAAAACAAAAAATAAAAGTAATTGCTCCAAATGGCTGGGAAAAAGAATTATGGAGTAATGACAAAGGAGAAATCTCTTTTACACCACTTTGGTCAGGAAATTATATGGTAGAGTTTGCTTATACCGAAAAAGCTGCCGGAGAACATAATGGTAAAAATTACAACGAAATCTGGAAGATGGCAACTTATTTAATTGCCGTTAAATAATACAATTCTTCCGATTTTAAACCTTTATATTGTTGGTTAGGCCTTGTTCATTAAGAACAGGGCTTTTTTATTCGAAGAGCTGCTCCATAGAATCACTCTTTTCATGCATACATAATTAAATTAAAAAAAGCAAAGTCTTAAGCTAATCTTAAGACTATTCTAATGAAATTTTAATCTAGAAAAACTCTGAAAATTTTGTTAAGACCGTATCTCGATATTACATTTGCAAAAATTTATTTTTATTAAATCTAAATAAGCGACATGAAATATAATTTACTACTTGCATTATCCTTTATAAGTTTTGCTTCTTACAGTCAAAACTATTCAAGCGACGAGGCAGCCTCAACTGCCAATGACACGGTAAAAAACAAAAAAGGAGAAATACTAAATGAAGTATTAATTACAGCAAACAAACCTAAAAAGCCAATTGAAGCAGCTCGTTCAGGTATTAAGGCCATGGATTTACCGCAAAGCGTTCAGATTGTTGGAAGCGATATAATCGAACAGCAACAAGCCATCAGATTGAGTGAAGTCGTAAAAAACCTAAATGGTGTATATGTAGGATCAGCTCGTGGTGGTGCACAGGAATCCTTTTTTTCTAGAGGATATGATATGGGGGCCAACAATATGTTTAAAAATGGCTTCCGTTTCAGTAGTGGGTCAATGCCTGAAGTTTCTTCATTAGAAAAAGTTGAATTCTTAAAAGGAAGTGCAGCTTTATTATACGGAAATGTTGCTCCGGGAGGAATCTTAAACATGGTTACCAAAACACCACAGTTTACAAAAGGAGGAGAAATTTCAATGCAAATAGGAAGTTTTTCTTATTACAAACCGTCTGTTGATATCTACGGACCGCTAAACAGCTATATAGCTTACCGATTCACAGGTTCTTATGAAAACTCTGAAAGCTTTAGAGATGTTGTAAAAAACGAACGTTACTACTTAAATCCATCTTTCTTATTCAAAGTTAGCGACAAAACTCAGATCGTTTTACAAGGAGATTATTTAAGCTACAACTGGACACCGGATTTTGGAACAGGAATTATAGGAAAAGACATTGCTGATGTGTCAAGAAGCAAATATTTAGGAGCACTTTGGTCTTTCGGAAAAACAACTCAAGCCAGCGTTTCTGCCTTAGTGAATCATAACTTTAATGACAACTGGAAGCTTAATTTTAATACTTCATATCAAAATTACGAAAGAACTTCTAAAGGAACTGAGCGTGTATCTATAGACACCACGATCCCAAATTATAAAAATGGTGATTACATTCGTCCATTGGGGCAAAATCAGAACTTTGAACAAATCATGGGACAACAATTAAGCTTACAAGGTAATTTTTATACAGGAAGTGTTAAGCACCAGATTTTTACGGGAGTTGATTTTGAAAACGCTTTCACACAAGCTTACACCTATGCTTTCAATGAGAAAATGGTAAAAGACGCCAAAGGAAACTTCATTGCCAATGCATACGATCGCGTAAACATTTTTGACCTTACTTATAATGGTCAACGTATGGATATCCCAACAGCAAATGCAACCAGACTGGTAAATACAGATTCAAACCGTTTTGGAGTTTATTTTCAGGATTTGATTTCAATATCAGAGCAATTTAAAGTTTTAGCAGGTTTACGTTGGTCTTGGCAGGAAACTCAGGCAACAACAACAGATTATACAAAAAAGCCAGCAACAATTACAGAAGGTCAAAAACTAACCGATCAGGCATTTTCTCCTAAAGTAGGTTTAGTATATCAGCCAACAAAAAATACTTCGTTATTTGCAAGTTATGCAAACTCATTTACACCAAATACAGGAGTAACTGTTGACGGACAAGCTATAAAACCATCGATCATTGATCAGTATGAAGTAGGTATTAAGAAAGATTTCTGGAGAGGTTTATTAAGTACAAACGTTACTCTTTATCAGATTACGAACAGCAATTTAGCACAAACAGCTGAATTAAAAGCTGACGGAACTCCAAATACAGACACAAACGTAAAAGTTTTAAGTGGAGAAACTAAAAGTAAAGGTATTGAAGTTGATGTTACAGCAAGACCTGTTGAAGGCTTAAGCATTAATGCAGGTTACAGTTATAATGACATGCGTTACAGCAAAACTTCAGGGTTAAACGGAAGTTTTATCGAAGGAGATCGTTTAGCAAGAACTCCTGCCAATACAGCAAACTTAAGTTTCTTCTACACTTTACCTGAAGGTTTATTAAAAGGTGTTTCTTTTGGAGCTATCGGAAACTACATTGGAAAGAGAATTGGTGGATGGAATAATTTAGTTGTAATCAATCCAACAACAGGAGTAAAAACAATTAATGACAGAGAAATCCCATTAGAAGGTTATACTACAATTGACTTATCAGCAGGTTATACCTGGAGAAAAATTTCAATTTTATGCAAACTATCAAACATAACAAATGAATTGAATTATACTGTACACGAAAACTATAGTGTGAATCCAATTGCACCACGTCAGATCATGACAAGTTTACGATACAAATTCTAAAAAATTTGAATTAGTTTTTGCCCCTCCAATCTTTTACCGTATTTCAGTAATGAAAAACACAAAAGTTTGGCTTTTAAACAGAAAACCTCATCTGGCAACAGTTGAGGTTTTTTGTTTTCACTAAAGAAAGTAATCCGATTGTATTACTTTTGTTTCACAAAAATTCTCACCAAAACAAAACTCCGATATATGTCAGATTCCAAAAAAAATCAATTGCAAAAAAGCCTCGGTTTAAGTTTTAATATTGCCGTATTAATTGGAGGCACGATTGGGGTTGGTATTTTACGAACACCCGGGACTATTGCTGAAATGCTTAACAACTACTGGTTAATTATTGCTTCATGGCTCTTTGGAGGTTTATATGTTTTATTGGGGGCTAATTCGTATGCCGAACTTGCGACTATGTTACCAAAAGCCGGAGGTTCTTACAACTATATCAAAAGAGCTTTTGGAGAATATGCTGGGTTTCTGTCCGGCTGGTTTGACTATATTACCAATGTTATTCCTCCTGCTTTTTACTGTATTGTAATCAGTGAATATATTATTATTTTATTTCCTTCACTTGCCAATTATTCCACAGTAATGGCAATTTCATTGTTGCTCGCTTTTGTACTGATACACCTGAGCGGTGTAAAAAACGGAAGTGTTATCCAGCAAATAACAAGCTTACTAAAAGTGATTTGTTTTGTTGCTCTGGTTGTTGCCTGCTTTATGTATACCGGCATTGAAACTACTCCTATAAAAACAGACAGTTCCTTCTTTCAGATTGGCTTACTATTTGGATTTTTCAAATCATTACAACTCATCATCGGTACTTATAACGGCTGGAGCAGTGTTTGTTTCTTTGCTGAAGAAAATGACAACCCGGGTAAAAACATTCCGAGATCATTGTATAGTGGCGTTTTACTGGTTATGTCTATTTATATTTTGGTAAATGCAGCTTTTTTTCATGTCTTACCAATCGAAACTTTAGCCAAATCAAATCTCGCCGCCGCCGATGTTGCTAAAATTCTTTTTGGAAAAAACGGTGCTGTTATCGTCACGGTAATTTCTATTTTTTCTTTAATTAGTATTTTGAATGCTTTTATGATGATTCCGCCAAGAATTTTGTACGGATTAAGTCGTGACGGATTTTTTATCGAAAAAGGAACACAAGTAAACAAAGGCGGAACACCTATTGTCGCGCTTTTAGTATCATCACTTTTCAGCTTGTTTTTAATTTGTATTGGTTCCTTTGAAGTACTGTTCTCCTTTGCAGCTTTTATCTCGATTATTGTTTGGGGACTGGCCTATTTTTCGCTTTTAAAATTAAGAACAAAAGAACCCCATCTACCAAGACCTTATCGCTCTTTTTGGTATCCCTGGACGACAATAATTGCTATAATAATCTCGATTGCTTTACTAATCGGATTTATCTACAGCGACCCTAAAAGCTTTATCATTATTATGGGAATTACAGCGATTTCTTACCCCCTATTTTTGGTTTTGAAGAAGAAAAAGTAACTTCTTATTGTTAAAGACACAAATTTTATATTCAAAACTTACGTCCTAAATAATTCGTGAATTCATGGCGTTTTTTTTTTAAGAAAAAAGATACAACGTATTTCTGCTGACATACGGTTGTCACTCACTGTAATTTAATTTGCACTATAAAACTAAAAAAATGAGCAAACTAGATTTAACAAAAACGGACAAAGTATATTATTCAGCCAAAGTCAATCCTGAAATACTTTATATAGAAAGAACAAATTATATATCGGTTACCGGGAAAGGAGATCCCTCGGGAGCAACATTTTTAGCAAAAATTCAGGCGTTATACACCACTGCTTATTGTATTAAATTTATGCAGAAAGCAGTCGATAATGATTTTGTCGTTCCAAAACTAGAAGCTTTATGGAGTTTTGATGCCGAAAAATACAAAGATATTTCAATAGATGAAGCTCCGTTAAAAATACCCCGAACGGAATGGGATTACAGAATTATGATTCGAATGCCGGACTTCATAACTAAAGAACAAACGGAAGAAGCTCTTCAAATTGTCGTCAATAAAAAACAAATAACATTGGCGAAGTCCATTGAATTTTATGAAATGGCAGAAGGCAAAGTGGTCCAGATTCTTCATGTTGGCCCTTTTGAAAATGAGCCGCAAACGCTGAAAAAAATCCAGGAATTTACTACTGCACACGATTTAAAACAAAACGGATTGCATCATGAAATCTATCTGTCAGACTTTCGAAAAACACCTTCTGAGAAATTAAAAACTTTACTCAGAGAACCTGTAAAATAACCTATTTTAGTAACCACGAATTCACAAATTATACTGCCATAAAAGTATTTAAAGTAAAATTCGTGAATTCGTGGCCTTTAAAAATAACAAATCCGACAGGTTTCAAAAACCTGTCGGATTTAGTTTTATAATCACCCGAGAAATCTAATTCTTATTTCAAACCAGCTAAACTCTGCTCGATTGTAGCAATTTTTGCTAAAGCGTCGGCTTGTTTTTGTTTCTCTATGTTTAGGACTTTTTCCGGAGCTCCATTTACAAATTTTTCGTTAGAAAGTTTTGCTTCTACAGATTTCAGGAATCCTTTTGTATAGTTTAATTCTTCAATCAGTTTTGCAATTTCAGCTTCAACATCAATACTTCCGGTAATCGGAATAAAATATTCATTTGATTTTACGCGGAAAGATAACGCTCCGTCAACTTTTGCCGAAACATATTCGAAAGCTAAAATATTACCTAGTTTTGTTACGATTGAATCAAAATACGTTGTAATATTCTCACTGTTGATTGCCTTTAATTCGATCGCATCTTTAAACGGAATGTTTTTGTCTTTACGAATCGTTCTGATTCCTGAAATCACTTCTATAGTACTATCAAAATCAGAGATTAAACTTGCGTTGAAAGGTTTTAATTCCGGCCAGGTCGAAACGATTAAAGCTTCTTCCGGGGTTCTGTCGGCAATTAAATGCCAAATTTCTTCGGTTAAGAAAGGCATAAAAGGATGAAGCAACTTCAAATTACTTTCCAACATTTCGATTGCTTTATCAAACGTTGTTTTATCAATTGGTTGTTGATACACGGGTTTAATCATTTCTAAGAACCACGAACAGAAATCATCCCAAACCAATTTGTAAATGGCCATCAATGAATCTGAAATTCTGTATTTCTCAAAATTATCTTCAATATCAACTAAAGTCTGCTGCAATTTTGCTTCATACCATTCGATGGCTACTTTTGATGATTCCGGTTGCGGAATAGTTTCTGAAACTTCCCATCCTTTAATCAGTTTAAAGGCATTCCAAATCTTGTTTGAAAATGCTTTTCCCTGATTACACAATTCTTCATCAAACATAATATCGTTTCCTGCAGAAGCACTCAAAAGCAATCCTACACGAACTCCATCGGCACTGAATTTATCGATTAGGTCTAACGGATCAGGGGAATTCCCTAATGATTTAGACATTTTACGACGTTGTTTATCACGAACCAAACCGGTTAAATACACATTTGTAAATGGTTTTTCACCTGCATATTCGTAACCTGCAATAATCATTCTGGCAACCCAGAAAAATAAAATATCCGGACCTGTAACCAAGTCATTTGTTGGATAATAATATTTATAATCTGCACTTTCCGGGTCCATGATTCCGCCAAAAACTGACATTGGCCAAAGCCATGATGAAAACCAGGTATCCAAAGCATCAACATCCTGTGTTAAATCTTTTGTTTCAAGTTTCAAGTTTGAAGTTCTTTCCTGCGCTAATTTTAGAGCATCTTCGATACTTTCGGCTACTACGAAATCTTCTTTTCCGTCTCCGTAATAGTAAGCCGGAATCTGTTGTCCCCACCATAATTGACGTGAGATGTTCCAATCACGAATATTGTTTAACCAGTGCGCATACGTATTTTCAAAACGTTTTGGATGCAATTTAATATCTCCGGTTTCTAAAACTGACGTAATAGCCGGTTTTACCAAATCTTCCATTTTCAAAAACCATTGATCAGACAATCTCGGTTCGATTACTGCTTTGGTTCTTTCAGAAGTTCCAACTTTATTCAAATGGATTTCGGTCTTTGCCAAAGCTCCGATTTCTTCTAATTCTTTTGCAATTTCGGTACGAACCACAAAACGGTCTTTACCCTGATAATGCAATCCAAAACTATTTAACGTAGCATCTTCATTAAAAATATCAACGATTTCAAGATTGTGCTTCTCTCCTAACGTTTTGTCATTCATATCGTGCGCCGGAGTCACTTTCAAACATCCAGTTCCGAATTCAACATCAACATATTCGTCTTCGATAATCGGAATAACTCTTCCACAAATTGGAACGATAGCCTTTTTACCTTTTAAATGTGTAAAACGCTCATCATTTGGATTGATACAGATAGCAGTATCTCCAAAAATAGTTTCCGGACGCGTTGTAGCAATCGTCAGAAAATCTTCTGAACCTTCAATTTTATATTTTAAGAAAAATAATTTTCCTTGTTGTTCTTCGTAAATAACCTCTTCGTCAGACAAAGTTGTTTTGGCTTCCGGATCCCAGTTTACCATTCGGTACCCTCGGTAAATCAAACCTTTGTTGTATAAATCAACAAACGATTTAATTACAGAAGCTGACATATCAGGATCCATCGTAAATTTAGTTCTTTCCCAGTCGCAGGAAGCTCCTAATTTTTTAAGCTGCTCTAAGATTACACCGCCGTATTTATCTGTCCATTCCCAAGCGTGTGCCAAAAACTCTTCGCGGGTTAAATCATTTTTATTGATTCCTTCTGCTTTCAATTTCTGTACTACTTTTGCTTCTGTAGCAATAGAGGCATGATCGGTTCCCGGAACCCAGCAGGCATTAAAACCTTTAAGACGCGCTCTACGAATTAAAACATCCTGAATGGTATTGTTCAACATATGCCCCATGTGAAGGACTCCTGTCACGTTTGGTGGCGGAATTACAATTGTATAAGGTGTTCTGTGATCAGGCTCTGAATGAAAATAATTATTCTTCATCCAGTAATCGTACCATTTATTCTCGATTGTTTTAGCGTCAAATTGTGCTGGAATTGTCATTTAAATAGATTGTTTAATCGTTAATTCGTGTATTTGTTTAGTCGTTATTCCCGTATTTGTTTAATCGTTTTTTACTGCAATCACAGCTTTTACTAATCATCAGTCGATTAAACGGTTAAACGATTAAACAATAAAACAGAAAAACTGGTTCAATTTTTGTAATCATTACTGACAGCAAAAGTAAATAATTAAGTACACTATAAAAAGCGAATTAATAATTTGTGTGTTAATTAAAAGAATGTATATTTACTTACAACTTAAAATAAATTTCAAATGAAAAATGTAGCCTCTTTTATTGCAGTCGTATTGTTTAGCACAATAAGTTATGCACAAAACGGCCCAAAAATTGAATTTGCAGCCCAAGACAATACAATTGATTATGGAAAAATTTCTAAAAGTGACAACGGAGTTAGATCTTTTGAATTTACCAACACAGGTGACGCACCACTTTTGATTACAGGTGCCGAATCGACCGTAAGTTCTATAGTTGTTACCAAACCCGCAGCAGCAATTATGCCAGGTAAAACAGGTAAAATTGATGTAAAATACAACATGGTTGCCGGTCCGATCCGTAAAACAATTACTGTTGAAACCAATGCCGTAAACTATCCTGACGGTAGAGTAGCCTTAAAAATTAAAGGTGAAGTTTTATAAAAAACTAAAATCTATAAATAGCAAAACCGCTTCTCAAATTTAAGAAGCGGTTTTTTTTATCCGCATTTTTAAACTAAATCCGGCAGCTTTCAAAAACCTGTCGGATTTGTTTTAAGAGGTTATTATTTTTTCTCCGCACATGCCGAAACATCAAACTTATACTTTACACGATCAAAATCGATAGGCTTGTCTTTTACCAGATAAGTGACACCCATAGTCGTCTGCATGGTTCCGTTACCCAAAATAAGTTTATTATCCTTCTTTAAAAATGCCATTGGGTTTTTAAAGGTTTTATTCTTGTTGGTCACCTCTTTAAAAGTATAATCGGCAAATAAGGTATCTCCGTGAAACTCTCCCGCAAGTTCCCCTACTCTTTCTGCTGCTCCGGAAACTTTCATAGACATAGTACCATTTAATTTTCCATTTTTTAATGTGTTTAATTTTAAATCGATTGTATCTTTCTCATAAATAGCTTTATAACATTCTGTACTTACGATGGTTTCAGCAGCCGCTTTAGCTGCTTCGGCCGCTTTCTGATTTTCATTGTCTTTACAGCTTTGAAGTCCGATACAAGTCACAAGCAAGCAGGATACCACTAGGTTTTTCATAATTATTTTTTTAGTCATTGTTATTCTATAAAATTAAATAAAAAAGAAGCCAAAAAAAAGGCTTCTAAATTAAAATTTCAACCATAATAGCAAATTCAAAAGGTTTTAAGAACCTGCGAGTCTGGCAAAACTACTCCATTTATAAATTCTTAATTACAAATTCACTTCTTCTGTTCAATTCGTGTTCTTCTTCCGAACAGGCTTCATCAGGCTGGCATTTTATCATAGGTATAGACTCCCCGTATCCTTTAGCCACCATTCTTTTAGCATTAATACCCGACTCTATTATAAAATCCCTGGTCGAACTGGCTCTTTTTTGAGACAAATCGGCATTAAACTTGTCATTACCTCTTGAATCAGTATGCGATCCAATTTCGATTACCATGTCGGGATATTTCTTCATTAATTCTACCACACGACCCAATACTACTTTAGATTCTTTTCGGATGTACCACAAATTATAATCAAAGTAAATCGGATCTGTTTTAATAATTAATCTTCCTTTATTGTCTTTTACAACATCTTTTTCCTGCGCAATAATTTGAGCAGTTTTTTCTTTCTTTCTGATTTCTCCTGCTGCAATTTCTTCGGCTTTTGCTTTTTTATCTGCTTCTTTTAAAGCAATAACAGCCAAAGCTTCTTTTTCTTTTCTTCGTTTCGTTTCAATTTCCTCCTCCTTCTTTTTACTTTCGGCAATTTGCAGCTCTTCTTTCTTTTTTGTTTCCGCAATTATAATTTCTTCTTGTTTTAGTACTTCCAAAGATTTTAATGCCATCGAAGCATCATGACTTGCATCTCTGGTTGCTCCCGAAGACACTGTTCTCGATTCGCTTGTATACCCTTCCTTAGTACCCAAAACTGTAAATGCACTTTCACAAACAACTGTAAAACTAAATTTTCCATCTACGTCAGTTGTCGCTGTATTCAAAGTCTTTCCATCTGAATTCTGCAAAGTTACGATCGCATTTTCTAAAGGCAATTTTGTATCAATATCCGTTATGATTCCCGCAATAAATTGTTTACAATCTTCTACTATTAAATCTTTGATTTCTTTAATTTGATAAATATCATCACTCCCTTTTCCTCCTTCTCTGTTGGAGGCAAAATAACCTTCTTTAGTATTGGAATCAATATTAAACGAAAAGTCATCCCCGTTTGAATTCAAAGGCAAACCAATATTTACAGGTTTACTGTACTCATATCCCTTAATTTCTGAAACAAAAACATCCAATGATCCGTAACCTAAATGTCCATCAGACGAGAAATAGAGCTTTTGATCGTTTGAAACAAAAGGAAACTGCTCTCTTTTATCTGTATTAATTGTAGGACCTAAATTTCGGGGTGTATCATATGCTCCCTTATTTATATTGACTGAATAGATATCAAACGAACCTAAAGTTCCCGGCATATCCGATGCAAAATACAATACTTTCTCATCAGCACTTAAGGCCGGATGCTCTGTGGAATATTCAGAGCTATTGAATGGAAGCGATTCTATATTCGTCCATTTTCCTTCAACCAATTCGGCTTTAAAGATTTGAAGATTCGAAATTTTCTGATCGTTTGTTTTCTTGCTTTTGTTCTTCGAATTGTTTCGTGTAAAGTAAATCGTTTTACCGTCTTTTGTAAAAACTGCGTTTGCCTCGTGCATACCGGTTTTTAGTTCTTTAGCAAAATAATGCACAATAGAATCAGCCGAATTGCTATTTTTTAAAGGAATCGTAACCAGATTCAAATAGGTTTCATTGTCCCATTTGAACTTTTTGTCCAACAATCCCGGTTTTAACTTTACTCCCGCAAAAACCAGATTGTCATTATATTTTACAGCTCCGAACTCTGAATTAGGTGTATTGATTGCCAAATTCTTAAGATCGTAGCGTTTCCCTATTGCCGAAACATTTTCTAAAACTTTAAGCTCTTTTTCAAAATTAGAAACAGCATCACTAACACCTGATTTTGCATAATATTCCTTTAAAGCTAAATTCGCATCCTCATAACTATTACTTGCTTTTAAAGTCTGTGCGTATCTGAAATAATAATTTCGATCTAAATCATTATTGTAATTTTGAATCAAAAGCCTGTAGTAACGCTGTGCTTTTATCAAATCGTTGGTATAAAAATAAGAGTCTGCCAAGTTTTTTATCACTTCCTGTGAAGGTTTGTTTTCTGCTAACTTCTCATATAGCATAATGGCTTCACTGTAATAAGTTTTATCAAAAAAACGTTTGGCTCTTACCAATTCAAAATCCTGAGCATTTATAAACTGTATTGAAAATACGAATACAATAACGAGTAGTTTTTTCATATTTTTCATTTTAAAAGAATCTAGGAGATTTATCATATCCTTTTCCTAATAGATCTAAATCAAAAAGCAGCATAATTTCGTGCGTGCCAGAATTAAACCGCCCCTGATTCGTCAAAGTATGATCGTAAGCATAGCCTACTCTTAAAGTTGGTGTAACATTTATATTCATTAAAGCACTCACCGCATCGTTTATTCTATAGGCTGCTCCCAATTCAAATTTATTATTGTATAAGACATTCGCTGTCAAGTCTACAGAAACAGGTGCTCCCGGGACAAATCGTGACATAAAAGCGGGTTTCAGTTTTACCTTATCATTGATTTGAAAAACATATCCGGCAGTTAAAAATGTATGAATTACCTCTGATCCGTAAGCATTGATTCCTGATTTCTCTTCGATATGTTTGGTGCTCAATAAATTTGGCGCGGATAATCCAACATAAAAATTATCTCTGAAATAATAAGCTCCTATTCCAATATTAGGCTTGGTGACGTTTACATTTTCAGCAAAAGCCAAATCTGTAGCAGCATCTCCGCTTTCTAAAACAAAACCATTAAAATTAGTCTGGAGAGAGGTAAAACCTGCTTTTAGTCCAAGCGAAAGCTTATTTTTACCACCCAAATTTAAGACATAGGCAAAATCCGCGTAAAAATTATTTTCTTTTTTAGCGCCATCACCAATGTCATCTGAAACCAATGACAAACCTACTTCAATTTTATCGCTTAACGCCGTATGTCCAAAAAAAGTAAAAGTCTTGGGTGCTCCAACGGCTCCAACCCATTGGGTTCTGTACAATCCTCCAAAATTCATCATTGCAGAAACTCCTGTTGCATAGGCAGGATTTACCACACTCATATTATACATGTAATGAGTATACTCCGGATCCTGCTGTGCTGAAGCTGATGTGATATAAAAGAGGAAACTTATAAAAAGTAGTACTTTCTTCATTTGAAACTTATATTAAATACTATAAAAAAGGAAATTATCTGTTCAGGTAAAGTCGGCCTTGTTGCGGGCGTCTGTTGTCTTTATTAAAATTAATAACATAAAAATAGACTCCGTTTGGCACGATTCCATCACCAAAACCTACTGCTTCAGAATTTCTTCCATCCCAATTGGGTTTATTTTTATTTCCTTTAAACATAACATTTCCATATCTATTAAAAATTTCAAGAGTATAGTCAGGATATAAAAAATCTATATCCGGAATCCTGAAAGTATCATTTACATTATCTCCATTTGGCGAAAATCCGTCCGGAATAAAAAAAGCAAATTCTTCCGGATTACAATCGACTAAAGAAACAGTAACTCCTAAATAATTATCCGAAATACAATTTGTTACGCTCGAAAGATCAAAACCATAATACGTTACTTTGTCTCTAAGTAATGTTGTCGAGGCCAATAAATTCCCATTATTTTCTGCATCATACCAGGCAACAGTCGAAGACACATTGGTTACTTTTGACAAGTCTGCAATAGTAGGATTTTTTAAACCGCAAAAATTTTCTCCTCCCGGATTTAAAGTTGGAGCCGGTGTATCATTTACCACAATCGAGACTAAAGTCGGCGCAGATATACAATTTGTAACAGAAGTCTCTCTCACATACAATTGTTCTGATTTTAAAACATAAGTACTGGCCAAGGGCGTCGTTGACGTTGTAGAACTATACCATTTGTACCGAACACCTTGCGGAGTCAAATTGGCAACTGTCGCTCCTTCCACTTCACAAAATTCCTGTGGACTTATTACCAAAGGAGAATCGGGAATTGTATTTATTATAAAGTCGTCTGACACATTGATTAAATCAACATCACAAGATGTAACATTGTTTTTTAAATTACGGGCTATAATTGTTGTAGATCCAGTATTTAAAATCAATTCTGCAGGGATAATAAAAGATGCTTTTCCATTTGCAACTGCTAAAACAATAGTTTGCAATGCCGAAGAGTTGCTACCGGAAAGTATATACGAAAGTGTCGCGTCTGTTAAATTTCCTAATCCGGAAACAGCAACAGGAACTGCGGCTCCAAAACAAAGATTCTCGATCTGCAAAACAAGAGTTGTTGCGTTGGGTAAAGGATTAATAATTAAATTCCCTTGAGCATTAGCTACGTTAGTACAACCCGTAAAAGTATTCGTGATTTTGATAATGGTTATTGTCGAAACACCACTTTTTATATTGAAGTTTGCCGGAATTTCAAAACTTGCATTACCTCCCACAGCTGTGATATTTGCAGTTAAGCCCGTTGCAAAATTATCTCCGGTTATGTTGTAAACAATATCATAATTACCATCTGTTAATTGAGTTGCATTTGAAATTTGAACTACCGTTTTTTTATTTTGACAAACAGTATCCGGAATCAACAAAGCTCCTTCTAAATGAGGCAATGGGTTAATTCTCAAATTATAGGATAAATTATTAACAATATTAGCACAAGCTTCTTTACTGGCAGTGGCAAGAATATTAGTGACATTAATATTAAATACTCCAACTTGCTTAAAATAAGATGATTTTATAGGAAAAATTAGTTCTCCATTTACAAAATTCGCTGTCACTGTTTCACCACCCGCATTTGGACCGGAAACATTGAAAGTGACCTTATACTCCCCGTTTGGAATAGCTTGCGGTCCTTGTGTAATTTTTGCTAAATAAGTAGCCCTGGAAATCGCATCTTCACAAATATCCGATTCAACAACGATTTTTGCACCAGTAAAATCAAGCCTTTTTTCCAAAGTAATGCTTATGGCCGAAGTTCGATCCGGGCAAATCCGATTATCAGGATATGAAAAAACAGTATAAGTATAATTTAAAATTCCCGGACCATAAGTATCGTATAACTGTTTAAGGTTAACATTATGATCGCGTACAGAAGTCAACCCCAAACCTCTCCATTCCCCTCCAAACTCTTCCTCGGAAAGTAAAGTATGCAAATCTAAGTTGGTATAAGAGTCTAAATCAGTTTCTCCACATAGCAACAAATCCTTAGGTTTTCCAGGTTCAGGTGCTTTAAAAAAGGTTACCGTGATCTTTACGGACGGTGATATTGGCGAACACGCAGTAACCGCCGGAACTGTATATGTAAAGTCAAACGATCCCTCCAAACCTGCAGTTAATATTGATGGATCTACAATCCGACCTGCAGCATTGGTCCAGGTGCCGTTTGAATGTGGCCGCATTACAGTACTATTAAACGCACTAAACAAACTAAAAACTTCATCTAAAGTACATACTGTAGCATAAGGAGCAGGAACTCCTGCATATGCGCCAATTGTAAGAGTTACAACAGCTTTATTATCAACACATCCTGCAACACCCGGAACAGTATACGTATAATGATAAACACCGCCACTACGTATCATTTGTCCATTCAAAATTCCAGTAACAGGATTCAAACCTCTTAAATTATTATCATCTGTCCACGTCCCTCCGGGAGTTGGAGTACCTCCTAACAAGTCAAACAAAGAGATCGACTGATTGATTGGATTCTCAATGTTACAAATTACTTTTTGCGCATCAGTACCCGCACACTGAGCCTCAGCTTTTGAAGACCAAACCAATAAGGCAATAAAAAACAATAAAAATTGTAAGAAATTAGCGTATTTTTTAACCATAAACTCCCAATTATTTTTTATACAAACATAACAAAATAATAATGTTTATTAAACACCAAGAGCTTATTTTAATAATTAAATATTTACAAAACACACCTAAGATCAAAATAACAATCCTTAATTGTCTTAAAAAATAGAACTTAACTCCTTTTACAATTCATCCTCCAGTTTAAATCTGAATTTCAAAACCAAGCTGTTTCTTTCTACCTCTAATTCAATCCACACATCTTCTTCAGACTTTAAGAGTAAATTTATCTGCTGTAAGTTATACTTATAAGGAAGCGTGTGATTAATACGAACAATAATATCTCCTATCTTCAATCCACAACGTTCTGCGGCTGAGTTCTTCCGAATGTTTACAATTTCATAAACCGGTTTTAGTGAAAATTTATATCTGAAATCATCATTTTTTTTATTCGTGTAGCCTGTTTCTTCTATCGAATTAACAACCTTTACTGTTTCCAGATGAACCGTTTCCTGAACCCATTGAAGTCCATTGTGCTGCACTGTAATTCCGCTCTTATTATAAGTAAAGGGTTCCGAAAATTTACTATTTTTTTTAAGATATAACGTTTTGTCTGCATAATCCATCACCAACGTAAATCGTTTTAAAACTTCCCCACCAACAGAACCTATACGATCGGGTACCATCTTTACATTTCGAACCGAGCTTGAATCAGGAAAAGCCACTATCGGATTTTTAAAATTAAACTCATCAATAGAAAATTTCTCAATCTTAGCACGATGCCCCTCTATATCACCACTAAAACCTTTTCCTAAAAAATCAGAAAAGTTCTTTTTAGGGAGCTTAATTTTTTTATTCTCAAAAATCCAAAAAGCATCACTGTTACCAATATCAATTAACATTTTTGCAGGCACAGCAACACTGTCTACAAGAGCGGTAGTATAAAGATATGGCTTAGCTCTTTCAACAGTAATAGGAACGGCTTTAAATTTTTTGTTAAGCCTCTTATGGATTTCTTCATTGTTTTGATGAACAATAACCTTCTTTTTTTGATAATTGATCTCAACCAGGTTATTTCTAAAGAATTTATACCCAATAATACCATTCACCGGAATTCCAATATGCGATGACAAATTAAAACTCTGATCTAAAATCACGTACAGCAAATGATTATTTGATTTCAAACCATGGCTTTCCAGTATATTATTGGTCGATTTTAAACCTTCTATTTCTTCTTCACTTCCTAAACCTCTCAGTTTTATCTTTTGAACATTTTTAAAACTAACTTCCTGCTTTTCTTCCATGCTAAACAAAATGGTTTCTTCAACACCAGAATCCAGTAAGAAATTCAATTCTACTCCGTTTACTTTTATAGGAATAAAAACCAGATTATTAATTAACTTAAAAGGTATGGTAACCTTTGACGCGTGGTTTTCAATTAAGAAATCTTCTTGTGCCTGAAGTGCAAAAGCTGTCAAAAGCCCAAAAAACAACATGAAATGTTTTTTCATTGATAAAATTTTAAGATAAAATTACTAAAAATATCGATAATTACTACAAATTAATAAGTACCCGTAATGTTTACGTTAAATTCGAAAAAAAAATGCAAATTTGCACTTCAATAAGAAAACTCATGCCAACAATTTCACACAAAGGCAGAAACATGCCCGAATCACCGATACGTAAACTCGCTCCTTATGCAGATCTTGCAAAACAAAAAGGAAAGAAAGTGTATCATTTAAACATTGGTCAACCGGATATCAAGACACCTGAGGTGGCCATCGAGGCGGTAAAAAATATTGATTTAACTCTTATAGAATACAGTCCGTCTGCCGGATATGAAAGTTATAGAAAAAAATTAGCACAATTTTACCAGCGCCAAAACGTAAATGTAAACTCAGAAGACATCATTGTAACAACTGGTGGATCAGAAGCCTTATTGTTTGCATTGGCCACAATTACAGATCCGGGAGATGAAATCATCATTCCTGAGCCTTTTTATGCTAATTATCATGCTTTTGCATCCTCAACAAGCGCGACAGTAATCCCTGTAATTTCAACTATCGAAAGTGCCTTTTCTTTGCCAAGCATAGATACTGTCGAGAAATTAATTACACCAAAAACAAAAGCCATACTAATTTGTAATCCCGGAAATCCAACTGGATACCTATATTCTGAAGAAGAAATCAGACAACTGGCAGGCTTAATCAAAAAACACGATTTATACCTAATTGCAGACGAAGTATATCGCGAATTTTTATACGATGTAAACGACAAACATTTCTCTGTAATGAATCTTGAAGAGATTCAGCAAAATGTAATCATGGTCGATTCTGTTTCAAAACGTTACAGCATGTGTGGAGCGAGAATTGGCTGCCTGGTAACCAAAAACAAAGAGGTACTGGCAACCGTAATGAAGTTTGCTCAGGCACGTTTGAGTCCGCCAACAATTGAACAAATTGCATGCGAAGCCGCAATAGATACTCCGCAAAGTTATTTTGACGAGGTAATTACCGAATACAAAGAACGTCGTGACACTTTAATCACAGAATTAAACAAAATTGAAGGCGTAATTGTCACAAAACCTAAGGGAGCATTTTATTGTATCGCACAATTGCCTATAGACAACTCTGAAGATTTTGCACAATGGCTTTTAGAAAGCTACGATCTTAACGGAGAAACGGTTATGGTTGCTCCTGCAGCTGGATTTTATTCCACTCCGGGAATGGGATTAAATCAGGTAAGAATTGCTTATGTTTTAAATAAAAAAGATTTAATTACTGCTGTAAACATTTTAAAAGAGGCTCTTTTAGTTTACAACAAGAAATAACCATAAAAATCAAAAACTTTCAAAAGACAATAACAAACTGTGTTATTGTCTTTTGTGTTTAAAAGCAACCACATTTTGGAATCAATTTAAATTATATCCCAAAACGAGCAATTAAATAGTAAAAACCATAGAAAAGGTTTCCTATTTATTAATTATCTTTACCGCCTTAAAAAGAAATACCCATACTAATAGTAAGTTTTTAATGATAAATAACGAAGATTTTTTAGACGAAATAGGAGACAATCATTTTAGCAGTAATGCAAAAAACCCCGTAAGACAGGATGCTTTTGACTTAAGTGATGACGAAAAAATAGAAAAAATAAAAAAAGATGTTGAAAACATTCTGCAAACACTGGGAATGGATTTAACAGATGACAGCATAAAAGGTACTCCAAACCGAGTAGCTAAAATGTTTGTAAAAGAAATTTTTGGAGGTCTTAATCCTTCAAGACAGCCAAAAGCTTCTACTTTTGACAACAATTACAAATACGGTGAAATGTTGGTAGAGAAAAACATTACAGTTTATTCTACCTGCGAGCACCATTTATTGCCAATTATAGGAAGAGCACACGTAGCCTATATTTCTAATGGAAGAGTTATTGGTTTGTCGAAAATGAACCGTATCGTAGAATATTATGCAAAAAGACCTCAAGTTCAGGAGCGTTTAACCATGCAAATTGTTCAGGAATTACAAAAAGCACTTGGAACCGAAGATGTAGCCTGCGTTATCGACGCTAAACATCTTTGTGTAAATTCAAGAGGGATCAAAGACATCGAAAGTAGTACCGTTACTTCTGAATTTGGTGGTAGATTTAAAGATCCACAAACTAAAAGAGAACTTTTAGACTATATTAAATTAGATACGCAATTCTAAAAGTTTATGGTTTTGAGTGTATAGTTTGTTGTTATGGGAACGTTTCGAAGACTTATAAATTTGGAGTTTGGACAGAGAAATCCGCCAACAAATTGAATTCCTAATCAGAAACACCAATTTAAAAACAAACTATTAAATTGACAGAAGATTGGATTCCATAATAAATATACTGCTGAAGGTTTTGAACAAAATGGCAATAGAGAATTCATTCTATTTTTAAGCATTGCAAAAGGCTCCACGAGAAGTAAAATCTCAATCATAAAGAGCCTTTGATAAAAGACTGATTTCAGAGAAACAGCAGTTAAAGCTAAATGAAATGGCTGAGTTAATAAAAAACAAAATTGGAGCGATGATGAGCTACCTAAACAATTGTGAAATCAAAGCGCTAAAATTCAAGTAGTTTTTATAGTCCCAAAAAGCAACAAACGGTTAAACAAATAAACGGTTAAACATCAAAATAAAAATATGCCTTTATATAAAAGTCAATCTTTAAAAGTACATAACACGCTTTCGGGCGAAAAAGAAAATTTCAATCCTATTAATGAGGGGAATATTGGAATGTATGTTTGCGGTCCCACAGTTTACAGTAATGTACATCTTGGAAACGTTAGAACTTTTATGTCGTTTGATGTAATCTTCAGGTATCTTTTGCACCTTGATTATAAAGTACGTTATGTCCGAAATATTACTGATGCAGGACATTTAACAGATGATGGCGACATTGACAACGATCGTTTTGTAAAACAATCCAGATTAGAAAAATTAGAACCTATGGAAATTGTACAGAAGTATACTGTAGATTTTCATAAAGTTCTTGATACCTTTAATTTTCTTCCTCCAACAATTGAACCAACAGCTACAGGTCATATTTTAGAGCAAATCGAACTGACTCAAAAATTAATTGAATCAGGTTTTGCATACGAAAGTAATGGATCCGTTTATTTTGACGTATTTGAATACAACAAAAGAGGAATGAAATATGGCGAATTAAGCAATCGAAATATCGATGAGCTTTTCGCTAACACCAGAGATTTGGATGGGCAAAATGAAAAGAAAAACCCACAAGATTTTGCCCTCTGGAAAAATGCTTCACCAGCACATATAATGCGTTGGAATTCACCTTGGGGCGAAGGTTTTCCGGGCTGGCATTTAGAATGTACTGCAATGAGTACAAAATATCTGGGAGAAAAATTTGATATTCACGGAGGCGGAATGGATTTAAAATTCCCTCATCATGAATGTGAAGTTGCGCAAGGAAAAGCATGTAATGGAGAATCGCCGGTAAATTACTGGATGCACACCAATATGCTTACCATGAATGGATTACGAATGAGCAAATCAACCGGAAATTACATTCTGCCTTTAGAATTAGTTAAAGGTGATAATACTTTTTTTGAAAAACCATTTGAACCCAATATTGTACGTTTCTGTTTTCTTCAAGCACATTACCGAAGCGTTTTAGACATTTCTAATGACGCAATGGTAGCAAGCGAAAAAGGTTACCACCGATTAATGGAATCATACAAATTGGTTTCATCCTTAAAATCAAGTAATTCTTCTTCTTTAGATATTGCTGCATGGAGAAAAAATTGTTATGATGCCATGAACGACGATTTTAATACTCCTATTTTAATTGCACAATTATTTGAAGGAGCCCGCTATATTAATGTAGTAAATGACGGAGCTGAAAAATTAACATCAGAAGATATCGAATTGTTATCTACTACTTTTTCTAATTTTCTGTTTGATGTTTTAGGTATTAACAATAAAGTTTCCGCAAATACCGCAGAAACAACCGAAAAATTAAACGGAACGATTGAATTATTAATTCAAATGAGAAATCAGGCAAGAGCAGATAAAAACTTCGCCCTTTCAGATCAGATTCGCGATCAGTTGATTGCTTTGGGGATTCAATTGAAAGACGGAAAAGAAGGAACAAGCTTCTCCATATAACTCATTCATTTCCTAATAAATCATGAAAGTAATTACTCCATTTGTTTTATTAGTCCGCTTTTATCAATCTGCAATATCGCCTTTTACTCCGGCGAGTTGCAGATTTGAACCAACCTGTTCCACTTATATGATTCAGGCCCTGCAAACGCACGGTTTATTTTATGGAGGATACCTTGGCATGAAAAGAATCTTAAGCTGCCACCCTTGGGGAAGAACCGGTTACGATCCTGTTCCCGAGAAGAAATGTTCACACAAACATTAAATTTATATAAAGAGGAACTCTACTTTTAATATTTATTTTTACAAAATACTCAAAAACAACAATACATGACACAGCCCTTAAATATTGTTTGGAATCCTTCAGAAGGAATCGATTTAGGATTTTTTATGATTCGTTATTACAGCTTAATGTTTGTAATTGCCTTCGGCTTAGGATGGTTTTTAATGAAAAAAATCTTCGAACGCGAAAACGAATCTATTGACAAACTGGATTCTTTATTTGTCTGGACTGTACTAGCTACTTTAATAGGTGCCCGTTTAGGACATGTTTTATTCTATGATTGGGAATATTTTAGAAATCATTTACTTGAGATATTTTTACCAGTTAGATTTGAACCTAAATTTGAATTTACCGGCTTTCAGGGGCTAGCCAGCCATGGTGCAGCTATTGCCATTATCCTTGCCATGTATTATTACAGCAAAATGATCCTGAAACGCCCTTTATTATGGATCCTGGATCGTGTTGTGATTCCGGTTGCCAGTGGCGCTATTTTTGTTCGTTTAGGAAATTTTTTCAATTCTGAAATTATCGGACATGAAACTACTTCTGCTTTCGGAATTCGTTTTTTACACGACCAGTTCAGTAAAAATGAAGCTGTAAATGCTACACAAATAGCAGATCCAAAAGCTGCTTATACTGCTATTGCAACTGATCCTAAATTTGCCGATTTACTGGCTCAGGTTCCGGCAAAACACCCAACACAATTGTACGAAGCTATTTCTTATGTATTTGTTTTTGCTGTTTTGTTTTTCCTATATTGGAAAACCAACGCCAGACTGAAATCAGGATTATTATTCGGACTGTTTCTGGTTCTTTTATTTGCTGTACGTTTTATCGTCGAATTTGTAAAGGAAAGCCAAGGCGGATTTGAGAACGAATTAGGTCTTTTCTCCACTGGACAATGGTTAAGCATCCCGTTTATCATTATCGGCCTTTTCTTTGTCATAAGAGCGCAAAGAAACCCTTTAGCAGAGTCTTAAATAACAACACACACAAAATGCCCGATATTCTACATATCGGGCATTTTTTTTATAAGTGATATGAAATACCAAATTCAACATTTCGTGTATTATATCCTGCATTTTCACTATTCAGTCCTGCGTTTGAGACATGACGAATACTTGAACGAATATCAAACTGTAATTGCTGCGCTTTAACCGACAAGCCCAACGCCAAAACATCTGCGAAAGCAAAACCAGCAGACATTCTTTCGGTTTCTGTATCGGTAATCATTGGCCCAATACTTCCCAAAGCATAGACAGAAAAAACCTTACCTATTGGCTTTCTGACCAAAAAACCAAGATTTAGCACATACTCATGAACATTTTTCAGCCTTGTATATTCCTCTCTCTTTTCGAGATAATCAGGCGTCTCCGGTTTTACAAAATAAAAATTCAATAGTTGATGCCTTCCAAAATTAACTTCCGGCTGAATTAAAATTTCATACTGAAAATACTTTGTTTTCTTTACTCGGTAGTACAACTCTATTTTATAAAATTGATTGGTAAAAGTATAGTTTCTGTTATTAAATTCACTGCCAAATCCGTAATTGACACCGATAGCCAATTTATCATTTCTATGTTGTCCTAAAACATTGAACACACTAAAAAAAAACATTAAAACCAATAGTAGTTTTCTACTCATAAATACTTTTTTACTGACCTAAATATAAGACAAAAAAAAGATCCAGTTTTCACTGGATCTTTTTTTTATAACTAAAGCACTTGATTATGCATGATTGTGCTTGTCTTCGATTGTGTGTTTATCATCACTTGAAATTGTATCAACCAACACTGGTGTAGCAATAAATAATGATGAATAAGTTCCTACCACAATACCAATCAACATTGCAAAGATAAACCCTCTGATAGATTCTCCACCAAAGATAAACATCGTTAACAATACAATGATCATCATTAATGACGTATTCAACGTTCTTGATAATGTAGTGTTAATAGAAGCGTTTACGATATCTTCAAAACTTCCTTTACGGTTTCCGATGATGAACTCTCTAATTCTATCAAATACAATTACAGTATCATTCATAGAGTAACCAATTACAGTAAGGATAGCCGCAATAAAGTGTTGATCCATTTCCATGTGGAAAGGCATAAATTTATAACATAAAGAGTAGATTCCTAATACAAAGATAACGTCGTGTGCTACCGCTGCAATTGCACCTAATGAATACTGCCATTTACGGAAAGAGATCATTAAGTATAAGAAAATAACTGCCATTGCACCTAATACAGCCCAGTAAGAGTTTGTTTTAATATCTTCAGAAATAGAAGCTCCAACTTTAGATTGTTGCACAACTCCAATTTTCTTACCATCAAATGAGTTGATGAATTTTTCATAAGAAGTGTTAGGGAAATATTTCGCTAACGACTTGTATAAAATTTGATTCACTTCTTCATCAATAGCTACACCATCTTCTTTAATTTTATATTTAGTTGTGATTTTCAACTGATCATCATCACCTAAAATTTTAGCTTCAACAGGTGTACCAAAAGAAGCAGACAATTCATCTGATACTACAGTAGCATCAATTGGTTTTTCAAATTTCACCTGGAATGTTCTTCCTCCAACAAAATCAACACCTTCATCTAATCCGTTTACGAAGAAGATCGAAACTAAACTAACTACAACTACAATTGAAGAGAAGATATAAGTGAATTTCTTAATCTTAATAAAATCAAAGTGGAAGTTTGTAAACCAGTTTTTAGTAATGTTTGTAGAGAATGTTAAATCTCCTTTTCCAGCAATGTTTCTGTCAATAAAGATTCTAGCAATAAAGATTGAAGTAAACAATGAAGTTACGATACCAATCAATAATGTTAAAGCAAAACCTTTAATTGGTCCTGTACCAAAAATGAACAAGATTGCACCAGTTAAAACGTGAGTAACGTTTGCGTCGATAATAGAACGCATTGCTCCATGCCATCCGTAAGAAGCCACAACAGCTTCAGACAATGATTTACCTTCACGTAATTCTTCTTTTGCTCTTTCAAATATAATAATGTTCGCATCTACCGCTGTACCTAACGTTAATACGATACCTGCAATACCTGGTAATGTTAATACAAAACCAAAACTTGCCATAATTCCAAACAAGAAAAGTAAGTTCAATAATAAGGCAAGGTTAGCATACCAACCTGCTTTACCATAATAGAACACCATCCATAAACAAACTAATAAAAATCCTAATACAGAAGAAATTGTACCAGCATCAATTGCAGCCTGACCTAAAGATGGCCCTACAACTGTCGACTGAATAATATCTGCAGAAGCCGGTAATTTACCTGCGTTTAATACGTTAGCTAAATCTTTAGTTTCAGCTACATCAAAAGAACCAGTAATTTCAGATCTTCCTCCTGCAATCGGTCCACTTGTAACACCTGGTGCAGAGTAAACAATATTATCTAAAACAATAGCAATATATCCTTTTTGAGAGAAAGCTCTTCCTGTTAATTCTTCCCAAACTTTAGCTCCCTGACTGTTCATTTGCATAGAAACAGCTGGTTTTCCTAATTGGTCAAAAGTATCTTTTGCATCAGTTACAACACCACCGCTCATCGCAGGAACATTGTCTCTGTTTCCTTTTAAAGCATATAATTCAACAGCTTCAATATCTTTTCCTTTTGCATCTTTGATCGTAGTTGGTTTACTCCAAACAAATTTTGCATTGTGTTGATCAGCACCCAATAAAATTCTGATGTCAGCTCTTTTAAAATAATTGTTTACAGTAGCTGTATCTTTAGGAGCAAAGTATCCTAAAACTGGTCCACCACCCTGACCTAACATTTTGTCAAATAATGGGTTGTTACCTTTTTTAGTATCAACTGAATCTTTAGCGTTATCAGTCAATAAAGCATTTAATGAATCTTTAGCAACAGTTTTAGTTTCTGTTTTTTTGATTTCAGTCTTTTTTAGAGCTTCGTTAGTAGCTACTAAAAAGTTACCAATTTCTTCAATTTTAAAAGTTTCCCAAAACTCTAACTGAGCTTTTCCTCCTAATAATTTTTTGATTCTATCTACATCCTTAGCACCTGGAAGCTCTACTAAGATTCTTCCTGTTTCTCCTAATTTTTGGATGTTTGGCTGAGTTACACCAAATTTGTCGATACGCTCTCTAAGTACTTTGTAAGCACTTTCGATAGACTCATCTACTTTTTTCTTAATTACTTTTTGAACTTGTGCATCAGACATTTGAAAATCTACACCACCTTCTCCTTGTAAACTTCTGTTTGCAAAAATATCAGGTGAAGCTAATTTCGTTGTCCCTTTTGAGTTAGCCTCAAAAGCTTCGAAGAACTTATTTAAATAGGTTTTGTTTCCTTCTAAATTTGCAGTTGCATCAGCTAATGATTTATTAAATACCGGATTTTTAGAATTGTTTGCTAATCCTTTCAAAACGTCTTTAACAGAAATTTGAAGAATCACGTTGATTCCTCCTTCTAAGTCAAGACCTTTGTTAAGTTGTTTGTTTTTTACTTCGTTATAAGTAAAATCAGTAAAACCAAGGTTTAACACTTTTTCTTTTCCAATAGAATCTAAGTATTTTAATTCTTTATCAGGATTATCTCCTGCAAAAGCTTTAGCTTCACTTTTGACACTATTGGCCACAAAAGTGAACGAGAGTTGGTAAATACTTACCAATGCAAATAGAATTGCGAAAAATTTAATAAGTCCTTTATTCTGCATTATTACTAAAAATTAATTATTTTTTATTGTTTGTTTTTGTTTTAAAGTCCCATAGAATAAGCCCTGATATGATTTTTAAGAACTAAAAAATCAAGATCACGAATTACAACATTTTTTTTAACCCGAGCAAATATATAATTAACGAAAAGATTAACCAATTTATTTATTAATTAATCTCAAAAAAAAGACTGCAAAAGTGCAGCCTTTTCCTCTTTTTACGAAATTCGTTATACTAAAATCGATTTTAAAGCGTCATTCATGCTTCTCACCGCATCTGCACTTTTCGCAAATAAGGCTTTTTCATGATCATTTAACTGAATGTCTAATATTTCTTCCACTCCGTTTTTACCAATTATACAAGGCACACCTATACAGATATCATTTTGCCCATACTCTCCCTCAACAAAAACAGAGCAGGCGATCATTTTTTTCTGATCATTCAAAATACTATCTACCAGATAAGCTACAGAAGCCCCAGGTGCATACCATGCTGACGTTCCCAAAAGACCTGTAAGTGTTGCTCCACCCACCATAGTATCAGCAGCTACTTTTTGCAATACTTCTTCTGAAAGAAATTCAGTTACAGGAATTCCGTTATAAGATGCCAGACGGGTTAATGGAATCATAGTCGTATCACCATGTCCTCCAATAACCATTGCCGAGATATCGTTTGCCGGTTTATCTAAAGCTAATGAAAGATAAGTTCTGAAACGAGAACTGTCTAACGCTCCACCCATACCAATAATTCTGTTTTTTGGTACTCCTGTCGATTTCAATGCCAAATACGTCATCGTATCCATTGGGTTAGAAACCACAACTATTATAGTGTCCGGAGAATACTTCAGTACGTTTTCGGCAACTGTTTTTACAATTCCTGCATTTATACCTATTAATTCTTCACGGGTCATTCCTGGTTTTCTTGGAATTCCAGATGTAATAACTACTACATCACTTCCGGCAGTTTTAGAATAATCATTGGTCACCCCAGATACTTTGGTATTAAAACCTGTATTTGTGGCACATTGCATAATATCCAACGCTTTCCCTTCGGCAAAACCTTCTTTAATATCCAACAACACTACTTCGCTTGCAATTCCTCTATAAGAAATAACATCTGCACATGTAGCTCCAACATTTCCTGCTCCTACAATGGTAACTTTCATATTTTATACTTTATCGGTTATTAATTAATTTGTTTGTGTATTTGATAAATCGACAATTCGTTTAATCATTTAAGTAAATTTAAACAATTAAACGAATTGATGATTATAATTTATTACGCATCGATATTGGCGTAAACTGCATTTTTTTCAATAAATTCTCTACGTGGCGGTACTTCATCCCCCATCAGCATAGAGAAAACTCTGTCAGCTTCAGCCAGACTGTCAATGGTTACCTGACGTAAAGTTCTAAAGCTCGGATCCATTGTTGTTTCCCACAATTGTTCCGCATTCATCTCTCCAAGACCTTTATAACGCTGAATCGCGGCGCTTCCTCCCATTCTCTCATTGGCCTGATCACGTTGAACATCATTCCATGCGTATTCTTTTTTGTTTCCTTTTTTAACTAAGTATAAAGGTGGTGCAGCGATATAAACGTGTCCTTCTTCGATCAGTTCTTTCATGAAACGGAAGAAGAATGTTAATATTAAGGTAGAAATGTGGCTACCATCGACATCCGCATCACACATGATGATTACTTTGTGGTATCTTAGTTTTTCAAGATTTAAAGCCTTACTATCTTCTGCAGTACCAACAGTAACCCCTAAAGCGGTAAAGATGTTACGAATCTCCTCATTTTCGAATACTTTATGATGCATCGCTTTTTCAACGTTCAGAATCTTACCACGTAATGGCAAAATCGCCTGAAAGTTACGATCACGACCTTGTTTCGCAGTTCCACCTGCCGAATCTCCCTCGACTAAGTAAACCTCACATCTTGCAGGATCCTGCTCGGAACAATCTGATAATTTTCCTGGTAATCCACCGCCACCCATAACGGTTTTACGCTGTACCATTTCACGAGCTTTTTTAGCAGCGTGACGTGCCTGAGCAGCTAAAATCACTTTTTGGATAATGATTCGGGCATCATTTGGATTTTCTTCCAAATAATTTTCCAACATTTCTCCAACCGCCTGAGAAACTGGAGAAACTACTTCTCTGTTTCCTAATTTTGTTTTGGTCTGACCTTCGAATTGAGGCTCTGCAACTTTTACCGAAATAATAGCTGTTAATCCTTCACGGAAGTCATCTCCCGCAATTTCGAATTTCAATTTATCCAACATTCCGGATGCATCGGCATATTTTTTCAGGGTTCTTGTTAAACCACTTCTAAAACCTTGTAAATGCGTTCCTCCTTCGTGTGTATTAATGTTATTTACGTAAGAGAAAATATTCTCTGTATAACTTGTATTGTAAATCAAAGCAACCTCAACCGGAATTTCACCTTTTTCGTGATCCATGCTGATTACATGAGAAATAATTGGCTCACGGTTACCATCTAAATAACGAATATATTCTTTAAGACCTTCATCTGAATGAAATACTTCGCATTTAAATTCTCCTTTTTCATCTACTTCTCTTTTGTCAGTAAATGTAATTGTGATTCCTTTATTTAAGAAAGAAAGCTCACGCATACGAGCTGACAAAGTATCATAAGAGAACTCTGTAGTCTGAGTAAAGATGGTATTATCAGGATAAAATGTCTGACGTGTTCCTCTTTTATCTGTTTCTCCGATTTGTTTTACCGGATATAATGATTTTCCTCTTTCATATTCTTGTTCGTAGATTTTTCCTTCTCTAAAAACAGTAGACTTCATGTGAACGGAAAGGGCATTTACAACCGAAACCCCAACCCCGTGCAAACCTCCGGAAACTTTGTAAGAATCTTTATCAAATTTACCACCGGCACCAATTTTAGTCATTACTACCTCAAGTGCTGAAACACCTTCTTTTTTATGTAAATCAACTGGAATACCACGACCGTTATCTTCAACTGTTACTGATCCGTCTTCGTTTATTGCAACACCAATGGTATCACAATGTCCTCCCATCGCCTCATCAATAGAGTTATCAACAACCTCATAAACCAAATGATGTAGCCCTCGAACCCCCACATCTCCAATATACATCGATGGACGCATTCTTACGTGCTCCATTCCTTCTAATGCCTGAATACTATCTGCTGAATAATTGTTCTTCTTGATTTCTTCGCTCATATAATTTATTCTAAAAAATGTATTTATTGTCTAACACGCAAATATATAAAAACGCAAATTATATATCCGTTAAATTACCATTTAAAGAGGGTAAGTTATTAACACAATTGTCTTAAAAACCGAAAAATAGACCTAAAGGCAGGCTTAAATTCCAATTTTCTTAAATTACAAATTACAAAAATAAGAATGTGGTAAAAAAATGATTTTATAAAACCTAAATTACAAAAACTCTATTTTTAAAACCGTATAAAAAAAACCGAAATAACACTATAAAATGCATTTCGGTTTCTATGAATTTAAAACTCCATAAATTGGAATTTAGAATTTGGAATTTTTACATTAGATTTTCTAAGCTTTATTGTTTTTTATTAAAATCTCCTGCATAAATGGAAGTCATTTTATCTAAGCTCAAATACTTTTTCACCACAGAATTTACCTCTTCCACTTTTAATGCTTTTACTTTACTTTCAAGAGCGTCATAATCTTCCAAAGGAATTCCGTATTGCAAATAAGTATTAGTCAAAGTCATTAAAGTTCCGTCATCGCCTAATCTGGTTTTTCTTTCATTTAACCAGCTTACCAGGTTTGATTTTAATTCTTCGGCTGTAAAACCATCTTTTAACGCTTTAGCAATCTCCTCTTTTGCAGCAACCTCAACTGCACTTTTTTTCGTTGGGTTTAAAAACGCATAATAAGCCCAATACGCAACATCATTTGTAATCGGTACATTTACAAAAGATCCCGCTCCATAACTGATTCCTTCTTTTTCTCTCAATCGCATTGGTATTCTGGCACTCAAAAATCCTCCACTTCCTAAAATTTCATTTGCCATCACAAATGCAGGGTATTCAGCATCTTTCTGATTCATTTTAAAACTAATTTTTCCTACCGCAACGGCATTTTCCTTATCCGGGGTAATGTAATCTTTATCTGCTTTCTGAGTTTCGAAATAAGTAGACAATGCTCTTTCATATTTCGATTTGGAATTCCATTTTCCAAAAGTGCTCTCTAAAATCTGAGCTGTCGATTTAGCCTCTAAATCTCCTACCACAGTTCCAACTCCGTTGTTTCCTCCTAAAATGTTTTTATAGAAATCAACAATTTCTGTTTGCTTTATCTTTTTATAAGCATCAATTTGCTCCTGAACAGTTGCCGTATAAAAAATACTTTCTTTAGGATATTTTGACGTTTGTCTTGAAAGCTCTATAAATGCTACAGAACGAGGATCATTTAAACTCGATTCTAAGTACGTGTTGTATTCGCTAATCGTTTTGGTTAGCTCATTTTGCGGAAAAGTAGCATTAACCAGCAAATCTCCTAAAATGTCCATCACTTCTTTAAAACTTTCTTTATAAGTATTAACATCTACTGATAATGTTTGTCCCGAAAAATCAAAATACAAACTTGATTTTAATTGATCCAAACGATCACTGATTTGTTCTTTTGTTCTGGTACTTGTACCCGTTTTTAACAATTGAGCCAAAATAGCCCCCACATCTGATTTTCCTGACAAATCTTTTTCATTACTTACCGGAAATTTAAAACTTGCCTGAACTTTTCCTCCTTTAATTTCTTTTTTAATCAAGCCATATTTTGCACCATTACCAAGCTTTCCTTCTGCAAAATTTTGCTTTAAATTCTTGATCGAAGCTTCAAATGGAGCCGCTTCTTTTTCAAGTGCTTTTCCTTTATAATCTTTAGTAAAGGCTAACAATTGTTCGTCTGTATATTCTGCCGGCCTAACTCTTTGCTCGTCTTTTGAAGGAATAAACACTCCAACAGTTCTGTTATTGCTTCTAAAATATTTCTCGGCAACTCTTTGTATATCTTCTTTCGTTAGATTTTCAATTGCATCTCTATATAAAAACCCTAGTCTGTAATCTCCTGCTCCAACAATTTCTGTAAGATTAATAGCAAAAGAAACGGTGTTGTTTTTTATACCCTCAATTTGTTTGATGATTTTAGCCTTAGCCCTACTTACATCTTCGTCTGTATATTTGGTCGATCCTATTTTATCCAGTTCGGCTCTCACTAATTCTTTTGTTGCTACGACATCTTTATCGTTAGGAACTGCCACTCCAAAATACACAAAACTAGCATCTCTGGTAGTTGGCTGCCAATAATAAATACTGGATACTTTTTGAGTTTCAACTAACGTTTTATATAGGTAACCTGATGGATCTGCCGTTAAAATTTCACCCAAAGCATCAATAGCTGCGTAATCTTTATCTGCGTAAGCCGCAGTATGGTATAAAGCTCCAATATTTTTACTGTCACCCGCTCTTTTCAACTCAACATATTTTTCACCGTCCTGGGCCGGTTCTATAGTATAGGTTTTATCCAAAACTCTTTTAGGTTTCGGAATACCTCCAAAATACTGCCCTACGTATTGCAAAGCTTTTTTCTCATCAAATTTTCCGGCAATTATTAAAGTTGAATTATCCGGCTGATAATACTTTTCGTAGAAAACTCGTAATGTTTTTGCCTTTACACGCTCTATATCTTCCTTACTTCCAATGGTGCTTTTTCCGTAATTATGCCATAAATAAGCTGCAGAAAGCACCCTTTCCTGCAAAACACCATCAGGGTTGTTTTCTCCTATCTCGAACTCGTTTCTAACAACAGAAAACTCTTTGTCTAAATCTGTTTGTAAAATGGTGGCATTGATCATTCGGTCTGCTTCCATTTCAATACTCCATTTTAGATTTTCATCATTGGATGGAAAAACTTCATAATAATTGGTACGATCTAACCAGGTAGTCCCGTTGGCAGATCCTCCTTTTTCAGAGAGCATTTTTTTAATGTCTCCCAAATTCTTGGTGCTTTTAAAAAGCATGTGCTCTAATAAGTGAGCCATCCCTTTCTCTCCGTAACCTTCATTCCTGGACCCCACATTGTAAACGATATTCACCACCATATTACTTTGTGAAGCATCCGGAATTAAAAGAACTTTCAATCCGTTATTCAAGGAATATTCTTTTACTCCTTCAACATTTTTGATATATTTTGGCACATCGGTTTTTTGTGCATAAGCAGAACTTAACGAAGCAAATGAGCAGCATAAAATACTACTAAGCAATAAGTTTCTCATAGGTGATTTTTTAAAAGGTTAGTTTTTATTGGTAACCAAATATAATCTTTTTCCTAAACACGATGAGCGGTAATTAACTTAGTTTTTAGAAATTTAAGTCCCAAATTCCAAATATTTGGAATTCAAAATTCGGAGATCCTATTCCTTTTAAATCATAAAAAAAATCCGAAACTACATTTGAAATGTCTTTTCGGATTTTTTTTATGATTTATTTCCAAGTTTCAATTTGGATCTAAGTATAAACTGGCAAAGCATTTTATTTCTTAAACTTTTAAACTGTCACTCCTGCTTTCGAAGTTTCAACACCTGCTTTTACGTGTGCGGCATTAGCTCTTCCACTTGGATCCAGATTTTCCTGCCATCTTGGGATCCATTTTCTAACCGTTTGTGCGGCGCTAACCTGTGGATAATATTTATGAAAAATCGATCTGTAAAGGTAAGCTTCTTTGGTTGTTGGCGAATTATAAGGAAATTCTGCACTTGCTCCGGCCAGCTGCTCATCCGAAACCTGTCCGGCACAATAATCAATCAATTCATCTACCCAGCTATATCCCACCCCATCCGAGAACTGTTCTTTCTGCCTCCATAAAACTTCCTCCGGTAAATACGGATTCTCTGGTGTATCAAATGCTTTTCTTAAAATGTATTTTTCAATTCCATCGTATGTTTTTGGTTGTTTCTCTTCGGTTTTAATTCGAATTGCAGCCTCTAAAAACTCTTTGTCCAGGAACGGAATTCTCGCTTCCAATCCGTGCGCCATTGGTATCTTGTCGGCACGTAACAAATCAGCGGTAAACATTTTTTGTACTCTTTCGATTGTTTCATCCTGAAATTCCTGTGCTGATGGTGCATTTCTAAAATATAAATGACCTCCAAAAACTTCATCCGCGCCTTCACCCGAAAGAATTACTTTAATTCCTTTATCGGCAATCGCCTTTGACAACAAATACATTGGCACTCCGGATCTCACCGAAATAATATCATAGGTTTCAATATGGTAGATTACTTTTTCCAAAATCTCAACCCCCTCTTCTACTGTAAAATGTATTTCATGGTGTTCTGTCCCTAAAAATGCTGCTGCTGTTCTAGCTGCTTTGTTATCTGGTGCGTCAGCATCCAACCCAATCGAAAATGAATGCAATTTTTCACTGTTTTCTTTCAATAAACGGGCAGCAATTGCAGACGTTAATGAAGAATCTAATCCGCCGGAAAGTAATACTCCAACAGGAACTTCGCTCATTAAACGTTTACGGGTTGCTTCAATTAAAGTCTCCCGAATTAAATCTAAATCTAATTTTTGACTGGCATTAGAATGGTCTTCATATTCCGGATTGTAATATTTTACAAAACCGGTTTTACCTGTATAATAATGTCCAGGAGGAAAAGTTGAAAAGGATTTACATTGATCTGAAATTGACTTCATTTCTGATGAAAAATAGATTCTTCCTCTCTCATCCAATCCATAATACAAAGGTTTTACACCAACTGCATCTCTTGCTGCAATATAATTATCACCATCAATGATCACAAAAGCAAAGTCGCCATCCAGCATATTACAAAATTTGTGTCCAAATTCTTCGTACAAATGAACGATGACTTCTGAATCAGATTTTGTTCTAAAGATATGCTCTTTTAAAACCGTGTCTTTTAGTTCCTGATAGTTATAGATTTCTCCATCATGAACCATCCAGGCTTTGTTAGTTCCCTGAATAGGTTGCTTTCCAGATTTTAAATCAATAATTGACAAACTTTCATGGCACATAATACTGCCATTTTCCATAATATGTAAATCACTTTCATCAGGACCACGATGTGACATTCTTGCAGAAAGCTCTTTTACGAGTTGCGGGTCTTTTCCTTTACCTATAACAGCTAATAATCCAGACATACTGTTCTATATTTTTTTATTATTCTCTCTTTATTGCCGATATTAAATCGGTTAATTAAATATCTTATGTTTTTCTAATGTTCGGCTAAGCTAAATATTATTTCTGAATTTTATGTACTTATTAAGCTACAATATTTAGTTCTTTTAATTTTATTTCAGTGAATACCAAATATAAAAAAGAAAGTCAAACTATTTCCAAAAAAAAACTTTTAACTAATTGAAACAATACCTTTTAACAATATAAGACAAGAAAAACGTCCTCAGTACTGAGAACGTCTTTCGGAAATATATATACTAATTCTAAAAATACTTGTTTATGCTTTAGCGTAAGCATCATCGTGCACACTTGCCACAGCTCTTCCTGATGGATCATTCATGTTCTTAAAAGCTTCATCCCATTCTAAAGCTATTTTTGTACTGCAAGCCACACTGGCTTCCTGTGGCACACATAATGCAGCCGCATCACTTGGAAAATGTTCTGCAAAAATCGAACGATAATAATACTCTTCCTTAGAAGTTGGCGTTTGCAATGGGAATTTATACTTTGCATTTGCCAATTGTTCATCCGAAACTTCTTTAGCTACCACTTCTTTCAAGGTATCAATCCAACTGTATCCAACACCATCCGAAAATTGCTCTTTTTGTCTCCAGGCAACACTTTCAGGCAACATGTCTTCAAATGCTTTACGAACCACCCATTTTTCCATTGAATGTTCTTTGTTTATCATTTTATCTTGCGGATTGATTCGCATTGCCACATCCATAAATTCTTTATCCAGAAACGGAACACGCCCTTCAATTCCCCACGCTGCCAAACTTTTGTTGGCACGCAAACAATCGTACATGTGTAGTTTCCCTAATTTACGAACGTTTTCTTCGTGAAATTCTCTTGCATTTGGTGCTTTATGAAAATATAAATACCCTCCAAACAACTCATCTGCTCCCTCACCTGACAATACCATTTTAATCCCCATTGATTTGATGACTCTCGCCATCAACCACATTGGAGTCGATGCTCTAACGGTCGTTACATCATAGGTTTCTAAGTTGTAAATTACATCACGAACGGCATCTAATCCTTCCTGGATAGTAAATTTAATTTCGTGGTGAATGGTTCCTATATGTTTTGCCACCACCTGTGCAGCCGCTAAATCAGGGGAACCTTCCAATCCTACTGAAAAAGAGTGCAACTGCGGATACCAGGCATCTGTAGTATCATCTGACTCAATACGTTTTTGTGCAAACTTTTTGGCTACTGCCGACGTGATCGAAGAATCTAAACCTCCGGAAAGTAAAACGCCATAAGGAACATCACTCATTAATTGTCTGTGAACTGCTGCTTCAAGTGCTTTTTTAATTTCAGGAATACTTGTTTCATTATCTTTTACCGCCTCATAATCTGTCCAATCTCTTTTGTACCACTGCACAAATTCACCGTCTTTACTTGTCATATAATGTCCAGGAGGAAACAATTGGATTTTTGTACAATATCCTTCTAAAGCTTTTAATTCAGAAGCAACATAAAAAGTTCCATGCTGGTCCCAACCAATATATAATGGAATAATTCCCATGTGGTCACGAGCAATGAAGTACTCGTCTTTGTCAACATCATAGATTGCAAATCCAAAAATTCCGTTCATTTCATCTACAAAATGAGGTCCTTTTTCTTTGTAAAGTGCTAAGATTACTTCGCAATCACTTTCTGTCTGAAAGTTGTATTTTCCCAGAAATTGTTTGCGTAATTCTCTGTGGTTGTAAATTTCACCATTTGCAGCCAGAACCAATTTTTTATCTTCGGTAAATAAAGGTTGTTTTCCAGAAGCCGGATCTACAATTGCCAGACGCTCGTGCGATAAAATTGCTTTATCATTGCTATAAATTCCGCTCCAGTCCGGTCCACGGTGACGGATAATTTTAGACATTTCTAATACTTGAGGTCTTAAAGTTTCGGCTTTTTGCTTTAGATCAAAGGCACATACGATTCCACACATAACGTTATATTTTTATTTTTAAATTTTATTTTGATAAGGCAAAGATGCAATATCAGTTACAATTGAAAAACACATATAACAATTTCAATTACAATTTAAAACCAAAAATATGTTTTTACATACAAAATATAAAATTTCAGTATTAAAAAAAGCTTCAAACTTAAAAATTTCAATTTCACGCTTAATAAAAGTAAAAAACGCAAATTCAAAGAACGATCATTAAGTTAAATTGCACAATATCTCAGAATCATTGACAGATTCTCAAATAGAAGGATGAAAGCTGTTCTGGAATTATTGTTTTAATCAAAACTAAAGTTTAATGAGAGGTAATCTAAAGATTTACAAACTTTATATTGCTCGTTCCTACGGAACTTATGACTCGTGTTTATACTTTTTCAACAGATTGAAATCCGTTGAAAAAAATAATCAACAAAACAAAGTTCCGAAGGAACGACACATTTAGATTTAAAAAAGTTTAAAAAGAAATATTAAGGTAAGGCTCTGAAAAAATAAACTATTCCTCCTAGTATCAACATCACTACGTAAAGCCAATTTTTGAAAGACTGAAAATTAATTTGAAATTTATACTGATCATTTTTTTCAGTAACATCCTTTAACCAAAGTTTGTGTAGTTTATAAAAAGCAAAAGCAGCCCCAAACAAAGAGAAGCTGCATATTAAATACAGATAATCCATCTAACTAATTTCCTGAATTAAATATTTGGTCCCGTTAATTTCAAAAGTAAATCCCACTTTATTCCCCATTAAATGCGCACCTAAAGGTGATTGTGGAGAAAGCGCAATAACATTTACACCGTCAACATTGATTTTAGGAAGTGCTACGCTTACATATAAATAAATTCCGTTGGCTTTCACCAAACTTCCCGAAATGATATTTTCAGTAGTTTTTAAGGCATCAATTTTATCTAAAATCGCTTTTTGGGCAATCGCTTCTTTTAGTTTATTGGTGAGTTTTTCCTGTTCGATATGCATCATAGACAAAGCAGTTTCATGTTTGTCTCCGGCAGAACCTTTGGCATCGTTTTTAGAATCTTCGGTCAAAGCCGAAATCATATCTCTAAAAACATCTATTCGATCCTGAACCATTTGCAGGTAATGCGAGTGTATTTTTTGTTTAAAAGTCATTTTTTTTTTAGGTACTGAGGTGTAAAGATACAGAGGAGCAGAGATTTTAAATAAAAAAGTCTTCTTTTTATATTTTAACCTATTATTTCATCGGGAATCCATCCTTCCTCATTATTCATGATTTTTCTCACTCATGTCCAACCGTTTAAGCTTTTAATTTTTAGAATTTCATCATCCTTATCGACATTCAATTCTCTAGCAGTGTAATATTCTAAAACTTTTGCCTTTTTTTTATCCGAAGAAATTTCAAGTATCTGAACCGGGACCCAGCCTTTATTGCTCTCATTTTCGGCCCAAATCCATCCTTTCCACTTTTCTTCTGTCTCCTCTTCTCCTAATTTTACAGTCTCGCCTATATAGAGAGTAATAGGATTTTCATATTGTATCTTATATGCTTCAAGAATTTTAAATACTTCCATCATTTTTGTCTTTTTTTGAAATGAGCTACCTAATTCTTTCGTTGTCAAAATTCTCTTTTGTTATGAAACCATAAAGATCCTAAAAATAGTTGAAAGAAAAGACTCCTAATTATTACTCAAAAAAAGCAACCGGATAAATGACTTTTCCACTTACTCCTGATAATCCATTTTCGGTTAAAGCAATCACCATACAATTCTCTGCAGGAACCTCAAAAGGCATCTCGATATTGTATCTTTCACAAAGTTCATAACCAAATCTCGGATAATAGTCCTGATGTCCTAATAATATAACCGATTTGTAACCCAACTCTTTCGCTACTTTATGACTGTGCAATATAAGTTTTGAACCAATTCCTTTTCCCTGAAATTCAGGTAGCACAGAAACCGGTGCCAATGCCAAAGATTCAAAAGTTTCCGTATCGTTTTTGATTTCTAACTTTGTCAATAAAATATGCCCAACAATTTCATTCTCTACTTCGGCAACAATAGATAGTTCAGGAATAAAAGCGTCTGATTTTCTTAATCTTTCAACCAAAAATTGTTCTTTGTGGTCACTATATTCTTCCTTTTCAAAAGCCTTCTCAATTAAATTAAAAACACTTTTTTGGTCCTTTTCATTTTCTTGTCGCAGTTTAATTTCCATTTTTTTGAGGTACTACTGTTATTAGTTACAAAGATGCAAAGGTTTTATACAGTCTCAAAAAAAGTGAGCCACGAATTCACTAATAATCCTAATTACTTTGTGAATTCGCGGCTCAAAAACTTTATAGCTTTGTGTAAGCCTCTTTTAAAAATCGAATTTGTAGTTTGCTCCAACGACTACCTGAAATCCTTGTACCGGATAATTCAGCCATTTTTCGTAAGCTTGATTTCCAATATTATTAAGCTTTAAAAAACAAGTCAAACGTTCGTTGTATTTATAACCTAAATGTGCATTGGCGTCAAAATAACTTTTTAGCGTTGTAATCACCGGATCTGTTCCTAAATTTAGATTCGATTGCATGTCTTTACGCTCTCCAACAAAGAAAACATTCAGTCCCGCATACCATTGTTTCGTAATATTTACGTCCAGATTTGAACTCAGTTTCATAGAAGGTAAATTCCATGCTTCTATACCGTCGAATTTATAGCTGTTAAAAGTACCGTTGATTCCAAAAGAAACGTTTTGAGAAAAATCAGCTTTTAATTCTCCATAAAAACGGAATGTTCTCACATCGTCATAAATCACTCCAAATGAGTTTCCAAAAGCATAATTCTGATTGGAAAAATCTTCTGTATAATCGTTGCCTTTGTACAATGCTTTATCTTTTTCATTTAGATAAGAACCTGTAAGATTATAACTCACATTGTTGGCCAATTTCCCTTTTAAACCTGCAAAAACAGTATACTGATTATTGGTAGGTTTCATATTAAGTGTTGGGGATAAAAACGGATTCCCGGTCACAAAATCAGTATAAGAATTTTGATTCAAGCCTCCGTTTACTCCTGTGTAGAAAATCATCAAATCTCCAACCAATTTATAGGAAGCATTCACTTTTGGATAAATATAGAACTTGTTTCCGCTGTTTTCAGAATCCAAACCATAAAACAATCCGGCTCCTAGTTCAAGTGTCCAGTCATTTTCTAAAATCACAAAGCTTGGTTCAATTCCAAAATTCGTAAGGCTGTACTTTAAAGGGTTTGTATTATCGTGAGCATAATTATGTTCGAAAGATCCGCTAACATGATCTACAATAATATTGGTATTTATGGATTGATCCATTACTTCTACCTTGAAAGAGGGTTTCACATAGAACCGATTTTCTGACGATGAAAAACTATCAGAAAAATGTGTAAACTTTGTCGAGATCTTACTGAAAATCCCTTCTGTAAAAGCTACATTACCACCCAAAGAAATGGTATTATAAGAATGATTAGGATTAATCCCCCGGATTAAATCATCGCGGGTTTGTCCTGCCAAAGTAGCACCGAAAGCAGTCGGTAAACCATACCAGTTGTACAATTGATTCTGATAGCCCAAATCAACATTCCAGGACATATCACGATTGTTTACGCCATACCCTACATTTAGCGCCGTATCGTAAAACTCATCATTTAAATCTACACCTTTAATTCCGCCCTGAGAAGAGTGATGACGAAACATTCCGGCTACATAATCATTGTTCCCTAAATCCTGATTTACAAATAATTCAGCATTTAAAGTACCATAATTCCCTACTCCTAAAGTGGCATAATTGTTAAATAATTTTTCTTTTTTAGATTTCTCAACACCTTCGGCCTTTCCTTTTGATGGAGTAAATGTAGAAGCCACCGGAACAGATAAAATACTATATTTTATAGTTTCTTTTGGCTGATTTCCAGTATCGTCAAGCGAAGGTGTTTCTTTTACTTTAAAAGCATCTGAAATCGTTGGCGAATACGGTTTTACTACGTTTACTGTTTCTGTTCCGATTGTTTCATTTTTCTTTTGCGAAAACGAAAGCTGCACAACAAACAATACTAGTAAAATGATGATTTTATTCTGGCAATTAATTTTCATATTTATTTCTTTTCGTGAAATGTTAGTTGTAAAATGTAAGATGCATTTCAGTTCACATTTCACAATTAACATTTTACATTATTAACTTTTCTATTTGTTATACTTCCCATTCTCCTTTTGCAACAAACTGTGCCTTTCCACCTATTTTGATCTCAAACTGATTTTCAGTTAATTTTCCATTAAAATAGATTTGAGACGGACGATTGATATAATCCCCCTGATAATTAATCATTTCAATTTGCGGCAAATGATACTTTAAAAGAAAAGCTTGCAAACATGTACTTGCACTCCCTGTTGCTGCGTCTTCAACCAATTGATTGTGTTCTACACAAAACATTCTGCTAAACAATTTGGAGTCTTCTAAATAATAAAAATAAAGACCTCTATGACTTGTTTTGCAGTTCCTTTTCATCCATTGATCTGCTTTATCTTTATCTAAAACTAAATTTTCCAATGCTTTCTTGTTACTTAGTCCAACCATCACAAACGCACTTCCGGTTGTCACTTCCTGAATTGGAAATTGATTTTCGAAATCTTCCTTTTTCAGATTGCTGAATAATGTAAAATCTTCTTTCGAAAAAATATCCCAAAATTTAGGCTGTGCCGCTTTTAACCAAATTAAATCTTCAGACTGTTGAATTGAAATTTCTCCAATAGGAACATTTAAAGTGATCTTTTCAGGAGAATTCTCAAATATTTTATTGATCAAAACCCATGAAGTTCCAATTATAGGATGTCCTGCAAACTCCATTTCATGAGCTGGAGTAAAAATTCTAATTTCGGCCTTATTTTTTTCCCGGTCCAGTTTCGTAATGAATGTGCTTTCAGCGAAGTTTATCTCGCGCGCCATTTGCTGCATTTCTTCAGAACTTAAATTTTCAGCGTCTAAAAAAACGGCCAACTGATTCCCGGCATATTTTTTATCGGCAAAAACATCAACTATATAAAAAGGTAAACTCATAACTTGTTAAATGTGATTTGTAAAATGTGAAATATGCTTCTGCTATATTTCATATTGCAGATAACATCTTATTTTCACTAAATAAATTAATTTGTAAAATATGTTTCGTGAGATGTGAAATGTATTTCATTTCACATCTCACATTTCACATAAAACTACTTCGTGATCGATGAATTCGTTTTAGACTCTTCTAATTTTATTGCACTTAATTCTTTTTTAGCTTCTTCCACAACATCCGGATAATCTGTAAAATTATTAATGACGTTGTCTAGAATATAGGTTGCCTGATAACTGTCTTTTAATCCGTAGAAATTTTTTGCCATCAGGACTAAACTTTTCGCCCCGTAATATTTGTAGGCTGAATAGTTTTTAGCCAACTTTTGCACGGAAACATTCGAAGCATCAAATTTTCCTTCTTTGGTTTTAAAATACGCATCATAATACAGTGCTTCTGCTGCCAATTCTCCTTTAGATGTCGCTGATAATTTAGCATAGGCCACTTTGGCTTTATCTTCATCTCCTGTCTGCATTGCTGCACGTGCTACGATAATCTGAGCATCCGCTTTAACGTTTGCATCGGCTTTTGCATTTTGCAATACTTTATCAGCATATACTACTGAATTATCATAATCTTTTTTGTCGTAATAACATTTCATTAAATTAGCCTGTGCAAAACTTTTATTCTGAGGGAAATCGGCTTCACTTTCTAAACGAACCAACACCGGAACCGACTGATCGCAATCTTTTGCTTTTAGGAAAATTTGTGCCAGTCTGGTCAATGACTGCTCCGTAAATTCACTTCTCGGCTGATCAATTACATACTGATAGTTTGCAGTCGATTTTGCTTCTGAACCTTCGGCAAAATACAATTGTGCCAGATAAAAGTTAGCTTCAAGTGCATGCATTCCTTTTGGAAACTTGTTTATGTAACCTGTAAAACCAGTTATGGCCGGCTTACTGTTGTTCTGACTATATTGTTTGAAAGCCGCGTCATAAGTATCATTATCCAATTCGGCATCGGTAACCGCCACAAAATCTAAGGTACGTACCCAAGTCGCATATTCATCCACCTTTCCTGAGTCGACATAAATCAATCTGGCTGTCGAAACGGCTTCTAAAGCTTCGGGAGTTTTAGGAAACTCTGCTGCTACTTTTTTAAACTTCACCAAAGCCTGATCGTCGCGATCTGAATTGTAATAAATCAATCCTTGTTTTAAAATTGCTTTCGAAGTAAAGGAACCGTTTTTAAATTCTGAAATCAGCTGATCATAGGTTTTAAGTGCCTGATCGTTCTTTTTCTCCGCAACATAAGTATTCCCTAATTCGTATAAAGCATCATCACGATAAGACGACTTTTTATACATCTGAAGGAAATTACTCAATTCATCGGCTTTCTTATCATTTTTGGACATAAATCCGTAAGAAATTGCTTTTTGAAACTGTGCATAATCGGCATCAACGCCTTTTGCTTCAATAGCTTTCGAGTACGCTTCATTTGCCGCACTGTACTTCGAATTCACAAATCGGCTGTCTCCTAAACGCAAGTACGAATCGTTTAAACGCACTTTATCTTCCTTCGAATTATCAATTTGTGCCTGGAAAGAATTCCCTGCCTGATCGTATTCTTTGAGTTTAAAATAGGCATAACCAATATTATAGTTGATATTTTTGTACTCATTGGTAGTTTTAGCAGCAGCAAATCCGGCAAACTGTTTGTAACTTAATAAAGCGTTCTGAAAATCATCAGTCATGTATTCCGCTTCTGCTTTCCAAAAAGTAGCACGGGCTGTAAATTCAGGTGTTTTTTGTTCGCTAATAGCACTTTTAAACATTTTCCCTGCTTCCTGATAGTTTGATTCATTGTACAATTCAACACCTCTATAAAAAAGTACTTTTTGATAAGCTGCTTTATTCTCTGGCGACCTGTTTTTCTCTAATAAGGACAACGCTTCTTTATAATTTTTAGAAGAAATATAAGAGTCAACCAATAATTTTTCTACCTCTGCTTTACTGGAGTTGTTTGGGTATTTTTTTAGGAAATCAAGTAAAATTCCCGGAACGGTTTGATAGGCATTTCCAATTTCATAACTCAGCTTTGCGTAATTCAAAGCGGCATCTTCCTGAATTTGGGTATTGAAATCCATTTCAGAAGCATTTTTAAACGCATTTAAAGCCTCCTGTTTTTTACCCGTGTTTAAATAAGCCAAACCTAAATGGTAATAGGCATTTTGAGCTACAAAATCTTTTCCTTCAATGATTTTATTGAATTGAGAAATTGCTTTTTCATACTCTTTGCGCTCATAATAAGCATATCCCAGCTGATAGAAATCGGTATTATTCCACTTGCCTTTTTTTCCGGCGTATTGCTCTAAAAACGGAATCGCTTTGTCATATTGTTTCAGATTGAAGTAACTCTCTCCAATAATTTTATTCAATTCAGATTTTTCCAAATCATTGGATTTGCTCATGGCTTTTTGCCCTAAATCGATTGCTTTTTGGAAATTTCCTAATTTAAAATTCATATCGGCCTGATAATACGAAAGCTTTTCTTTGTATTTCTCTTCTCCCGAAACTTCATCAAAATATTTAGTTGCTTCTTTATAATCATCGCCTTCATAAGCCATAAATCCTAAGTAATATTTGGCCTGTGAACCAAAATCAGGAGAGTTTACAACCTTATTAAAATAAGTTGTGGCTTCTTTTTTCTTTTTAGCATTGAAATAACTGTATCCTTTTTGGAAATTAAATCTATCCGAATCAGATTTACTCATATAGCTTTCATCCACTTTATCAAACCACTGTAAGGCTTTTGGATAATTTCCCTGTTCAAAAAAGTATTGGGCAACTTCAATATAGGCCTGATTTTGTTTTGTACTCGTTGGATAATCGTTTACAAATTTTTCGATCAGAGCATCAGCATTTACTTTGTTTGTCCGAATGGCGCAATTGGCAATATAATAAGCACAATCTGATTGAACCTCTTCGGTTGTTGCATTGTTTTTAACCTGTTCGAAAATAAGTTGTGCCGAAGCATATTGTTTGTCATTGTATAAAGCCAGTGCTTTGTCAAAATCCTTTAAGTCGCAAGTATAAATAGCTGATTTTTGTGCCGAAACTATGGTCGAAAAAAGAATAATTGGTAATAAAAAGAACCAGGGAAGTTTACGCATTTTAATTATATTTAGTATTCAAATGTATCATTTTATACCGTTTATAACGAAACGTTTCTGGCTTTTATTATGAACAAAAAATTAATTAAACCCTATCAGTCGTATAAATAATTCTAAACTAGATGCTTTATCAACTGAGTTTAACTCCATTACCAACCTTTAATTAATTTAACCTAAAAACAGTCAACACTCTGTCATAAAACAAACTTATACAACTTATTACGTTTCATTTCATCTATACATTTTATTGTGAAGATTCAACTAAGTAAATTTTACGTTTCTGTCTAAAAAAAGACTTAAATCCTTCTAATCCTCTTAATTCGTGGCTGCTTTTTAAAAATTTCCCACAGAAATGATTGAAATTTATTTTGAATCCAAGCGTTATCTTATTACTTTTACCATTCAAATCAATTTTATTATGTCGCAAACCGTACTGTCTCTTAAAGAAGTCACTATATATCAGGAAGGAAAGAAAATTTTATCTCATATTAATTTAGATGTTCAACATGGTGAATTTATCTATATAATTGGAAAAACAGGTTCCGGAAAAAGTAGTTTCATGAAAACGCTGTATGGTGATTTACCTTTAACTGAGGGTGAAGGTCATATTGTAGAATTTGATTTGGCAACTTTAAAAGAAAGCGAAATTCCATATTTGAGACGAAAAATCGGAATTGTATTTCAGGATTTTAAGTTACTTCCGGATCGTTCGGTAAAAGACAATATGCTTTTTGTTTTAAAAGCCACCGGCTGGTCTGAAAAAGAAGCTATGGAGCATAAAATCGATGAAGTTTTGGATAAGGTAGGCATGAAAGAATTCTTAAACAAGATGCCACATCAACTTTCGGGGGGTGAGCAGCAGCGTGTAGCTATTGCAAGAGCATTACTAAATGATCCTGAATTCATTCTAGCCGATGAGCCAACCGGAAACCTTGATCCGCAAACAAGCTCAGAAGTTCTTGAAGTTTTGAAAAAAATTAATGCCAACGGTAAAACAGTGATCATGGTTACCCATGATTATGCTTTACTGATGAAATTTCCGTCTAAAACCCTAAAATGTGAAGACGAAAGAATTTTTGAAGTGGTACAACGCAGCGTATAGTGCTTTCTATTTTAATTCCGGTTTATAATTATAATGTTTTTGCACTTGTCGAAGAAGTTGCAAAACAATGTAATATTATTGGAATTAATTTTGAAATTCTTTGTCAGGACGACGCATCCGATTTTCGAGAAAACACTCTCAATCATGAGATAAATCTTTTACCTAATTGCTTCTTTTTTAAAAACGAAACTAATTTAGGAAGAGGAAAAAATATCAATTCTATGGCTCAAAAAGCTAAATTTGATTGGTTGCTTATTTTAGACTGCGACACTTTTCCAGCTAAAAACAATTTCATAAAAAAGTACATTGATATTATTTCTGATTTGAAAAATGATATCTTTTTTGGCGGAATCATTTACGAGAACAAAGAACCTCAAGAGGAACAATTTCTTCGTTGGTTTTATGGAAATAAAAGAGAAGCGCTTTCTCTCCTCACTTCAAATTTAGTAGTCAAAAAAGATATTTTTATTCGATTTCCTTTTGACGAATCCATCACAAGGTATGGTTATGAAGATTTATGTTTCTTTTCTGTTTTAAAGGCAAATCATTTTGAAATTCTTCGAATAGAAAACCCAACTTTTCATTTGAATCTGGAAACTTCACAGGTATTTTTAAATAAAACCAAAATTGCTTTGGAAAATCTTGTTTTTCTTTATGATTCAAATAAAATACAAAAAGAAGACAGCAAAATTACAACTTCATTTGAACTTTTAAAAAAACTAAAACTAATATCTATTTCAGCTTATCTTTTTAAAAATAACAGATCCAAAATCGAAAAAAACATTCTTTCTAAAAAACCTTCTTTATTTTTATTTGATCTGTACAAGCTAGGGTATTTTTGCAACTTAAAAAAGACTAATTAATTATTACCGTTTCTAAAAAAGACTTCCACTGTTCCATTACCTTATCGACGGCGTAATTCTCGGAAGTTGCTTGGGCTTTTTTACCTAATTTTGATTTTACTTCTTGGTCTTCGATTAAAAAAGACAGTTGATCAACATAAATTTCCATACAATCATCCGGAATTAAAAAACCATTCTCACCACTGGTAATAAGAGTCCTTGGGCCTATTGGACAATCGTACGCAATACAAGGCAAACCTGAAGCCATTGCTTCTAACAAAACCATTGCAAAACCTTCCGTTCTCGAAGTCATTGCATAAATAGAAGCCTCGTAATATTTCTCTTCAATATTTTTAACAAAATCCAGATAATTTATACCCCATTCTAAACCTAAATCTAGGGCCTTTTCTTTCAAAGAATGAATGTTGTCTGTATAAATATCTAATGTCCAATCAGAGTGCTTTTGAATAATTTCTTTCCAGATTAATAACAATCGGTCTAATCCTTTTTCAAACGAATATCTGCCAATTGCGATTACCTTTTTATGCTGTAGATTAGAAATTTTATTGTTTTTAATCCACAACGGATTTGGGATTACAACTCCATTTTCGACATTCCATTCTTTTAAACTTTCTCCAGACAAAGTCACTATTCTAGTGAATTTTCGAGCGCCGAAATCTTTAAACTGATATTTTATTTTTCGAATCGATTTCGCAAGGAAATCCGCTTTTAGATCTTTTTCTTCGATAAATTTTGAACCGTGACACTCCAGAATAATTGGAATTTTAGTTCTGCAAACAAAGGGATATATAAAAGCTTTTAATCCATTATCTGCAATCATAATAACATCCGGCTTTATTTCTTTAACCTTTTTGTTTATTTCTTTTTGGAACGAAACAAAAAAACTAAAACCTCTTCCTTTTAAGGTCATATAATGAAAAACAATTTTAGAATTGAAATCATAGAAGGGCAAAGTATCCTCTTCATCTTGCGACAAAATATGCACTTCATAACCAAAATGTTGTATAAAATAATTAGCTTTAACAGAAGTAACTCTTGCCACCCCTCCCGCAATTTTTATTTTAGGCACAATATAAAGCAGTCTCATTTTTTGGAGTTCAAAAAGACATCATAATTCCTGATATAATCTGATTCGTCAAAAACATCTGATGCCAGAACCAAACAAACAGAACCTGAAGAAAAGTTTTCCAATTCTCTCCAAATTCCTTTTGGCAGGTGTAACCCAAAATTTGGCTTATTAAGCAAATAGCTTTCTTTATTAGTCCCGTCATTAACAGTAACCTCAAAACTTCCGCTAAGAGCAATTAAAATTTCATGTTGCTCTATATGCGAATGTCCACCGCGAAAAGCTGTACTAGGCACGTCAAAAAGATAATAGACCCGTTTAAAATCAAATGGCAAAATATCATTTTGAATAAAAGCCAAATTCCCGCTTAAGTCCTCTATTACAGGAATTTTTAATAAATCTATATCTTGAATTGTTGTCATATTTTTAATGTACCTGCATCAAATTTAACCATTGCTTTCCAATTTTTTCCAGTAGAAAAGGCTGAACACTTTCAAAACTATTTCTTTTACAATATGCGTACAAAATTTCATCTTCAATAAAGAGATTCATTGCTTCTGTTAGCTTATCCCAATTCTGATCTTCTACTAAAAGACCATTTTCTAAATTCTTCACCAAGTCTCTCGGCCCAAAATCACAATCAAAAGTTACAACTGGAGTTTGGCAAGTCAGTGCTTCTGCAATAACATTTGAGAAACCTTCATTTTTACTACTTAGCACTAAAAACCTTGCTTTACTAATATACTTAAAAGGATTAACCTCATATCCTAACAAATGTACAAATCCAGTAATATTGCTCTCTAAAATTGCTTTCTGAAGATCTGATTCGTTACCATTACCCAAAATAACCAGATGGATCTTTTTTTGAGACAAATCCGAATTGGCATAACTGGAAATCAACTGCTCAAATTGTTTTATTTTGTTTTCATATTGTCCAACCGCAATAATAAAATCAAATTCAATATTAATCATTTCACTCCGTTTCTCATTAATTTCCTCCAAATAAACGGGATTGTGAATTGTGACTACATTTTCTAGTCGATGTTTATTTTCAATCAACATTTTCATCTCTTCCACAATTGCCACATTTGCATAACAGTGATTGTACATTAATCGTGTAAGCCAAGAATTATTTGGCATATAATGATCAATCAAAAAACTATGAACTGTAAAAATAGTTTTGGTGTTGTAAATAAAACGTGCCAAAACTAACTCCTGAATCACTTTTGTCCGAAAACGAAAATCAATGATAAAATCAAATTTATTTTCATTTAAATATTTATGCAAAGCTCTAAGTCTTTTTACTTTATTAAAAAAACCATTGCTTTCGTTTTTCAATAATCCCAGATTCACTAATGTACCTGAATATGGAAAACTAATTTCATTTAAAACAATAAGAATAGTCACATCAAATCCCTGGCTTTCAAAAAAGACAGATAAATTTGCCATCACTTTATCACTTCCTCCCCCATTTAGACGATAACCAATTAAAGCAATTTTATTTTTTTTCTGAGACAATATCATTTGTGATTTCTTATTTTCGTATCAAATATATAACTCTTTAAAAACAATATGCAAGATAAAACATTAGTAACCGTAATTTGCTTGTGTTATAACCACGAAAAATTTGTTGTAGAGAGTTTACTTTCGGTCATCAATCAGGACTATCCTTTTACTGAACTGATTGTTGTAGATGACTTTAGCATAGATAATTCAAGAGAAACAATTAAAAACTGGCTTATCAATTATCCGGAGGTTCAATTCATTGACAACAAAACCAATCTGGGAAATACAAAATCATTCAATAAGGCCTTACGACTTGCAAAAGGTGATTATATTATTGATCTCGCCGCAGATGATATTTTACTTCCGGATTGTATTTCATCACAAATTAATACATTCAAAAACAGTTCATTTAAAAACCTTGGTGTTGTTTATGGCAATGTTGAATTGATTACAGAAAATGGCAATTTTGATTCTTATTATTTTCCGGTTGATAACTCAAAGAAAACAATAGAAAATAGAGAAACCGGAGATATTTACTTAAGCGTGCTTTCTGGTGGAAATAGTATTTGTTCTGTTTCGTCGATGATAAAAAAGTCTGTTTTTGATGCTTTGAATGGCTACGACGAGAATTTAGGGTATGAAGATTTAGATATTTGGATTCGCGCCTCGCGCTCTTATGAATTTGATTATATCGACAAAATCTTAATTAAAAAAAGAATCATAGAAACATCGTTAGGAACTCATTTTTTTATTAAAAACGATTCAAAATCCAGAAAAATAAATCACTCTACTTATTTGATTCTCAAAAAGGCAATTCGCTTAAACCGAAATAAAAATGAGCACAAAACCATTTTAAAGAGAATGCACTTTGAAATAGTTTTAGCTTATAAAATGTCTGATTTTAAATTGTTACTGAAATACCTTTTGCTTGAAATCAAGCAACGCTTCCGAATTCTGTTTGCTTAATCTAAACAGTAAGAAAATCGTTTAATTGTTGTTTTTCTCCTTCCCAGTCTCTTGAAATATCATTTCGGATTAACTTAGCGGGAACTCCTCCAATTAAAATATTTTCGCCTAAAGCATCATACGATTTGGTACACAAACTGTTAGAGGCAATGGTACAAAAATCAGGCGTTCGGGTTCCTTTTAGAACTGTAACTCTATTGCTTATAAAATTGTAACTTCCTATAAAAATAGGGCTTGTTTTTTGCAGCTTTTCCCCTGTCTGAGTATCAATTAAATCGTGGAAATTGGTATCAATAATTTGAGCTTGGGAGCCAAAACGTGCGTAATCGCCCAAAACAATTTTTTCTGTACAAATTAATTTTCCTCCTGATCCCATAGAGGCCATATTTCCGAATTCACAATAGGCATTTTCTCCAATAAAAATAAAATAATCTTTACCAAATTGGAATTTCCCTTTGAAAACAAGTTTTCCTAAAACATAAACTTCGGCAATACCTTTATGAAGTGAATCTAGCTCGTAAGGCTGACCAAATCCAATCATTCCTTTTTGAATATCTCCTTCAATTTGAATCTCACCTGAAATAGCAGTAAACTTAACTCTCCCATAAAAGAAAACAGGAAGTTTTTTAGCGACCTGAAAAGGAAATTTCTTAAAATTAAAATACAATGTCTTACTCCAGTTTACCGAATAGTAAAAACTGAGTTTATGATAAAAAGATTGACATTTCCTATAACTACTTTGAATCATTATTATTCTTTTTATTAGATTTTAATGACGTTACCATTTCTTTCAAATTTACTTTTTTACTGATTTGATACAAACTAAAACTAATAGAAATCAAAACCATCCATGTCATTAAAATGTACTTTAAAGTCGAATTTTCAATATATCGCAGTAAAAATGTAACAACACTTATTATAAAACAAGCAAAATATATCTTGTAAAATTCATTGTCAAAATAAAAATCATATCTTTTCCTTGTGATCCACTTTAATCCAATAAAATGGAATAAAAAGTAAAGAAAAAAACTACATCCTAAACCTTCTAATCCGTAAAAATAATAACCAAAAACATTCATTACTAAAGACAGAACATTAAAACCTATTCCTGTTTTAATAAACATTCGGGAATCTCCTTTAGCAATCAAAATAAAACCCATAGCCCATGAAACAGCTCTGAACAACATTCCTAAAATTCCAAAACAAACCATCGGGATAACAACGTTAAAATTTGGCGTATAAATAATGGGGATGATGATCGAAATTAAAGTCAAAAATAAAACAATAATTGGTGTTATGATGATAATCGAAACAAAGGCCTGCTGCATTACACTCGATCTTATTTTTTCATTATCAGAATTAATTGAAGCCAATTTCGGAAAATAATCTGTACTCATCACGGTAAAAATAATTCCAACATACGAGTTCAATAAAGTAAAGCCCGCATTATAAAAACCTACCTGCTGCAATCCCCCATTTTTACTTATAAAAACCTGAACCAAATAAGTAGATAATAGTGTCAAAACACTACTAATGGTCAACATGAATCCCAGTTTTATTATTGTTTTACCTTCCGATAAAAAAAAATCTTTAGAAACTTTTTCCTGCCTAATTTTAATTTTACCTGAATAATAAAAAGAAAAGACAAAGGCTGCCAAAGAAGCAATCAAAATGGTTGGAAGTATCGCATCAATCCGTAAAAAACAATACAGAGGAACCGAAAAAAGCAACCCAAAAAGATTTCCAAACAAATTCGCTTTTGCCATTAATTTCATTTGTCGCAAACCTTGTAAAATGGCCAATTGACCTGACGTTAGTTGCTTAAATAAAACTGTAACAGCAATAAATACAAACGAATACGTTTGACTGGAATCTCCAAAAGTAATTACACTCAATACTTTCGAGAAAAAGATTGTGAGTACCATTCCTAAAACACCTGTAAAAAACACAATTTTTTTTACAACCTGAATGGTTGCAGAAACTCCTTTTAGGTTCCCGCTTCCATAATTTTCGGAAATATTTTTCACAGCGCTGGTTTCTATTCCAAAACCCGAAATACTATTTATTACGCTTAAAGTTGAATTTAACAACGTAATAATCCCCATTCCTTCAGGGCCAATAAAAACCGCTATTAACTTAGTTCTGAAAATCGAAATTAAGATCGTAAAAAACTGCACACCACCAAAGAGCGAAGTCATTTTTAAAATTTGCTGATATGTTCTACCGCCAGACACGAATTAATATTGATTCAAAATTTTAACAATAATTTCTGCCAAATAGCGCTTTGCAATATTAGGTCGTTTAATGTTGTCTGAATTTAAATTTGATAGTTTCAGATTTAGAAAAGAAGCCTGAAATTCGTATAGTCTCGAATTTACACCTACATATTCATTCCAATATTTTTTTTCAGAACCACAATTGCGAAGTGAAAAAAGTACTTGTGTCAACTTTGAATCATTTGTAACAATTGCTCCGCCATCTCCCAGAAATGTTACTACTTCTTTTCCTAATATGTACCAGCCATTATCTAAAAGAACTTTCAGTTTCTCCTTAAAGGCAGTTTCGTATGGCTCACTTATTTTTTTTTTGTCAAGAAATGGTATCATTTAATAGCAATTTTATAAAAATCCTGATTATAGATTGTACAGCCTAATTCTTCTTTTTGTGTCAAAAGTCCCGAATTAAAACCTTTTTCATTTTCTCCATTTACAATACCCATATCAAAAAAAAGCTTTCCTTTGCGCTTGTATTTATGTATTAAATTAATGAACAAAAAATCAAGAGCCCTAACTTGTTCGCCTTTTTCTGAAGTGGCACCGTACTGTGATTTTACAACATTTTCAGTTTCAAAAACGGTAATTCCGGCAATAATCTCATCATTCTGATAAACCGAATATTGTTTGATATTATGAGGGAATTTTTGTTTCAAAAAGTCCATCTCCTCCAATTTATGAACCGGTTTAGCATCAAATTTTTCCAGCAATCTTGGCTCAAGAATCAATTCCCAAAAAGGCTGAAAATGCTGCTCCTCGACAATTTCCAGATAAAGATTTTCAATTCGTCTGAAATGCTTCAATTTACTTTTGGATATGCGCAAAGGTAGTTTCAGGTTAACTGCCAAATTCATTTCTTTTCGTACTAAAACGGCATCGTTTTTAAATAAAAAAAAGTCCATTTCCTGATTTCCTTCCTTAAAATAAAAGTTTGGAATAGGTTTATAATAAAAAGTTGCAACGGCAGCCTCTTTTAAATAAGCTAAAATGGCATCTAAAATTAATGCTGCTTTCTCCGCTTTCAGTTTATTTGAGAATATCAAACCTCCATAAGTCAATCCTTGATGCGAGTAAACCGAATCCCCAACTTTATTCGCCGGTAAAACTGCTTTTAATTTGTGATCCTCAAAAACAAGAAGCGAAAAATCTTCAAAACGGTCCTGATGATATTCCATAAAATCACGATGAAATAGAAATGTTGCATTTTTAGCCTGTGCCACAAATGCATTCCAAATCTCATGATCGCTTTTATAATAATTCCTTACGATGTATTTTGTCATGGTCCCGAAGGTCGTTTTATAGTTCTTCTTCTGCGTTTTACCCGAACAAACTTATTAAAAAAAATGAGCCGTGAATTCACAAATTTAATTTTTATTGGTAACAAAAATTTAAATTACGTTTGTGAATTCGCGGCTCTTAAATTTTCAGCACGCTAATATCGTTTAAAAAATCTTATTTGTGTTCAAATGCCGGCAAATACCATTTATATTTTACGGCCAATAAACGCGCGATGATCATTACAACAGAAGTTACTAAGTATAAAATATCGTCTTCTAAATTCAGTTTTTTCAGGATAAAAAACACGATTCCTCCAAAAATACAGATAGTTGCGTAAATTTCTCTTCTGAAAATCGTTGGAATTTCTGTACACAAGATATCTCTGATAACACCGCCAAAACAAGCTGTCATAGTTCCTAAGGCAATACAGATAACGGGATGCAAACCAATCATAATTCCTTTTTCCAGTCCAATTAAGGTAAAAACACCCAACCCGATCGTATCAAACAGGAACAGCGAAGTACGCAATCGGTCAAACTTCTTTCTGAAGAGAATGGCAAAGGCAAAACCAACGATAATTACATATACATACTGCAAATCCAGCATCCATCCTACCGGTGTTCTGCCTATCAGTACATCACGAAGTGTTCCGCCACCAACAGCCGTAACAAAAGCAATGATAAAAACTCCAAACGGATCCAGTTTCTTATGCATCGCTGTCAAAGCACCCGACATAGCAAAAGCCATAGTACCGATAAGATCTAATAAATGAAACATTTTTTACTTTTTTGCTGCAAAGATACAGAGCTGCAAAGGTACAAAGGTTAAATTTGTTTTTTATTCTTTAGATACTCTTCTATCTGAGAATTTATTTTTTCACATAAATCGGACTTCTTTTTAACAGATAAGAAACAGAATCCATCCAACTGTCTTTTATGTTTAAGAATGGCTTACGGGTTTGTGAGTAAATTTTCGTTCCGTTCTTATACATATCAAAATAAACCATGTAGTTATAGTAGGTTTGTGTACTCGAATTTGTAGTTGAAATATCGCTCGTTTTCACTTTTTTATTATTATCACTCACTTTGGCGCTTCCACTGTTATACGTTGAAGCGGTTGAGCCCTCGGTTATCGTATATGAAACTTTTGTTGCTATAATATTATCAACTCCCAAAATTCTTTGAAGATCTTCGATTGGCGTTTCATCAATGTTTTTATAATCAATTCCGGCTTTATGCAACAAACTGTTTGTTACTCTTAGATCCTGAACGGTTAATGGGAATAGATTTGATGACTTATCCAATAGTTTATTATAAAGATCATTTTGAGCAAATTTTGCCATTTCTTCTGAACTTTCTAAAGTACCCGAATTCACATAAGGCACAGGCAGCACAGCAATTGTATTGGGTTTCATTTCTGCCGCAGCGATAGTCTGACCTGAATTAGCGGAACTCATAGTACTTGACACTGCTGTATTTACAGACACATCGAAAGTTTGTGAACGACCGCTGGCGAAATCAATTCTGGCAATTTGAGATACATCAAGCGAGATTTGAACTGTCTCTCCCGGCAAAGAATATTCAACCGTTTTATCCGACATTTTCGCAACCGTACATTCAATAATCTGATAATCTCTTTTTATAATTTTATCCAGTTTTTTACTTCCGGTCTGAGCAAAATTGGCAACGGAAATTAGCAACATTATAAATGCAAAAATCTTTGTAATTTTCATTATTTCTCTAAATTAAATGATCCTACTCTTATGGATTTTCGGTTTCTCCTTTTAAAACACAAACAACAAATAACAACCTACTAATCAAACCTATACAATAAACAATAAGTTGATTTTAACATTAGTAAAATTACGGGATTTCTCGCATTTAAAAAATGATATTTGTCATAACACCCTTTTAACCATTCATCTTACGGCTACATATTCTGCGTGTAAAAATTATAATCTTTAAGAATAACCCTTAAGAAATCACTATTATTTCCTGACTGATTTTTAATTCCTGTAACACTCTCTATTTTGGACACCAATTTATAAATGATTTCATGATCGTTTTTTGCAAGTGCACTTTGAAAAGTTTCCTTGATAATTCGCATATCATTATCCGATAATTTAATTACTAAAGGATAAGTCGGAACATAAGCATCTCCTATTTCTTCCAGAATGGTATGGCTGATATTGATTTTATTTTTTAATGTAATTACAGCTGTTCCCGCAACCATATCACCTAATCGTTGTCCTTTTTGACTTGAAATTATTGATATTAAGCCTACGATTCCTCCCAGAATCGAAATATCAACAAGTCTAAAAAACCAACGCATTAAATAATCACCAAAGCCTGCCTGATAACCATCAATTTTAACGACTTTTATTTTTACTAATTTCTTTCCGATGGTCTGTCCTTCAAAAATACTTTCTAAGATTAACGTGTAAATTATAAAGGGAAAATACAATAGCAAAAGTACCGATGCTCTCGACCAGCTGTCTAAACTGTCAAGAACTCTGTCAAAATTAAAACCGTAAAAAAATATAAGAGAAATTACAGTCACATAGGCCAATTTAATAGCCAAATCGATGAAATAAGAGCCTATTCTTTCCCCCACCGTTGCGGCGATAAAATTTATTTTGACATTTTGTGTTGTATTTATAGATAATTCTGACATATTTTATATTTTAGCCTACAATGAGAGAAGTCGCCTTCATAAAACAAAATAAAGAAAAATGGCTGGAATTTGAGTTAGCTATTTTTGGTAAAGCTAAAAAAAATCCGGATGAGTTAGCTAATTTGTACATTCAGATGATGAATGACTTGTCGTATGCCCAAACGTATTATCCAAAGAGCAAAACCGTTATTTACCTCAATCATCTCGCCTCACAAATTTATCAGAAAATTTATAAAACCAAAAGAACAGAAAAAAATAAGTTTCTGGAATTTTTTATTACTGAAGTTCCATTGCTTATGTATGAATACAAACGCTATTTAATGTATGCTTTTGTTCTATTCTTTATCACGGTAGGAATTGGCGTAGTCTCCGCAAGATACGATCAGGATTTTGTTCGCCTCATTCTGGGTGACGGTTATGTTAATATGACCTTAGAAAATATCAAAAAAGGAGATCCGATGGCTGTATACGGCTCTGGAAGCAACTGGGGAAGTTTTATTGGCATCACCATGAACAACCTTTATGTAGGAGCACGATGTTACATTTACGGAATTTTTGGCGGCCTTGGCACCTTTTATATTTTCCTTCAAAACTGTATTATGTTGGGGTCTTTTCAGTATTTCTTCTACGAACAGGGCGTTTTCTGGAAAAGCGTACGCGGAATCTGGATTCACGGAGCCATGGAAATTTTTGCAATTGTAATCGAAACGACGGCCGGTTTTATTTTAGGAGCTTCGATCCTGTTTCCAAAAACTTTCTCGCGAATGAACTCCTTTAAAATAGGCTTCAAAAATAGTTTCAAAATATTCCTGAGCACCTTTCCGTTTACCATCAGTGCAGGTTTTCTGGAAGGTTTCATTACCCGATATTCAATTGACATGCCCAATTGGTTAAGCAGTCTTATCATTTTGCTTACATTAGCCGTAATTTCATTTTATTATTTGATTTACCCTTTTATTGTTCACAAAAAAACAACTTTATTATAATGTTTGAGCTTTACAAAAAACGACAGTTAGGCGACTATATCATAGATACCTTTAGCTTTTTCAAAACTTTTGGAAAACACTTTTTTAAAATCTTTTTTATCATCAACGGAGCCTTCCTGCTTATTGTTGGTACTTTAGTCTTTTTCTTTTTACAAAGTAATTTTCAAGCCATATTTAACGAAAGTCTAAACCATGCAGGCTCTGATAATCTTGCTGGTTATTTCAATGACAATTTTGGTCTTTTGATTGGTTTTATTGTCATTTTTTTTGTTGTTATAATAGCTTTATCGCTCTTCAATTCGACTTATCCCATTCTATACTTAAAACTAATCGACCAAAAAAATAAAAATAGCTTCACAACAGCAGATGTCGCAACTATCTTTAGACAAAACATCTGGAAAATAATCAAATTCTGTGTTGGTCTTATATTTCTGGTCGTTCCAATATTGTTTGTTGTTATAATTTTACTCTTCTTCCTGTGCTTTTTAATAGTAGGTATTCCATTGTTGCTAATTGCCATCCCCACTTTATTTACCTGGGTTAATTTTAGTTTTTATGCTTACCTGACAGAAGACAAAGGTTTCTTCCAGTCCTTAAATCATGCTTATCTTTTGTTAAGAGAGGATTTCTGGACTTCGATCGGTGCAACTTTTTTAGTTATCATTATGATGCAGATGATTCAGGGATCTATCACGATGGTTTTCTATTTTATCGGAATATTTATGGTTTTCCTGACAGCTATGGGTACTTCAGAGTTCAATCCGGAAGCTATGGGCGATTCTCCCTTCTTGATTTTCTTTCTGACTGCGATGTTTATTCTGATCTTTACATTGGGTAATATCTTCAACAACATGATCATGGTCAATCAGGGAATTATGTACTATAGCCTTGGGGCAAAAGAGAAAATTTCAAATCGCGACATTGAGTTAATCGGAACCGATAATGAATAAAATTCTATTCCTTTTATCTTTTATCCTTTTCTCGGGCATCATTCGTGCACAGGATACTTTGGCTACAACCGAGCCTCCGAAAATAACCTCAGTAAAATACACGGAAAAAGATATTCGAATAGATTCCGACACCATAGAAATTAAAAATTTCGGTAAAAACTTCAAAAAAAAATATACCGATGCTAGTTTTGTGTACGAATTCAAAACTCCCGAAAAAGGCCTATGGCAACGTTTTAAAGAATGGCTGGCTAGCCTTTTTGGAAATTGGTTTGAGTTTGAAAGTCCTGAGACCTCCATTAATTTCGTCTCGGTTTTATTAAAAGTACTGGCCGTTTTAATCATCATTTTTGTCATTTATTTAATTGTAAAAGCCATAATTAACAAAGAGGGACAGTGGATTTTTGGAAAAAACGCTAAAAAGAAAAACATTTACTATTCAGAAATCGAGAAAAACATACATCTATTAGATTTTGACAAACTAATTAAAGAATGTTTACAATCGGGAGAAAAAAGAACTGCGGTTCGATATTATTATCTCTGGCTTTTAAAAGTGATGGCACAAAATCACTACATCGAATGGGATATCGAAAAAACCAATTCTGATTATTTATACGAACTTCAAAAAGCCGCACACAAAGAAGAATTCACCTATTTGTCTTATCTGTACAACTACATCTGGTACGGTGAATTTGAAATTGATGAAGTCACTTTTAAAAAGGCAGAAAACCGATTTAAGAATGCCATAAAAACGTTTAGCAATGAGTAAAACACTTAAAATTTATATTGCTGTACTGGTTTTTATTCTGACCTTAATTTTGGTAGCAGATCACGACCGCCCAAAGCCTATTGACTGGCGACCAACCTACTCTGTTAATGATAAAATTCCTTTTGGACTTTATATTTTTGACAAAGAAATCAATGGCTTTTTTAAAAATCATGCTGTAGAACGCATTTCAACTTTAACGCCCTATGAATATTTAGATTCAAAATATAACAATGATACTCTGGTAGAAGACTATAAAATAAAAGGAACTTTTATAAACATCTCCGAATCAAATACGATTGACGAAGAGTCTGTAAACGAGCTTTTTTATTTTGTATCACGCGGGAATAATGCTTTTTTAAGCATGAAAACCATTCCACAGTACCTGTTAGACAGTTTAAAAGTCGAAGTAAATTCCGTTTTTCAAAGCTCTGGCAATACAACCGTTTGGCTTGCCAATTCACAACTGAAAAAGAAAAAGTATAAATTCCCGCAGACCTTAGAGGACTATTTTTCTAAAATTGACACGGCAAACACAACCGCTTTAGGCTATCAGATTGCTTCATTCAAAAAGGCAAAAAGGCACGTCAATTTTATCAAAGTACCCTATCATCAAGGCTATTTTTACCTGCACACACAACCGGTTGCTTTTACAAACTATCATTTACTAAAAGCAAACCATTATGAGTATGCCGAAAGCGTCCTTTCCTGTTTGCCTAAGGGAGATATTTTTTGGTACACCAAAGGACAAAATAATGAAAGCATTTCTGAATCGCCCTTACGTTACATTTTAAGTCAGCCCGGTTTAAAATGGGCCTGGTATTTCTTTTTGTTCGGAATGTTGATTTTCATTATTTTTAATGCCAAACGAAAACAACGAATTGTTCCAATATTGAAACCTTTGCCCAATTTAACCGTCGATTTTACAAAAACCATCGGAAATTTATATTATCAGGAAGGCGATCATGCTAATATCATTGATAAAAAAATCATTTACTTTTTGGAAAAAATTAGAAATGAGTATTTAATCGACACGACAAAACTAGACGATAGTTTTATTCAAAAATTGCATCATAAAACAGGTAAAAATGTAACCGATATTCAGGAACTTGTATTCCTGATCAATGAACATCGAAATAGTTATCATGGCAGCCTTGAAGAAGATTTAATTCGAATCAATACTGCGATAGAAAAGATTTTACATTAAAAAAACAGCCGAACTCAATATAAAGAAAACAAACCCATCATGGACGATAGCAATACAACACCCGAAATCACAAATGAAAATGTAAATTTTGAAACCAGAATAAACTTAACTCCACTTTTAGATCATGTTAGCACGATCAAAAAAGAACTCGAGACTGTAATTGTAGGTCAACACAAGATGATCGATCAGCTTTTGGTTGCTATTTTATCAAATGGACACGTTTTACTCGAAGGGGTTCCGGGAGTTGCAAAAACCATCACTGCCAAGCTTTTATCGAAAACCCTGAACATTGGCTTTAGCCGAATTCAGTTTACGCCTGACTTAATGCCATCGGATATTTTAGGAACTTCGATCTTTAATTTAAAAACATCTGAATTTGAATTTAAAAAAGGCCCTATTTTCTCCAATTTAATCTTAATCGATGAAATAAACCGTGCTCCAGCCAAAACACAGGCCGCGCTTTTTGAAGTAATGGAAGAACGCCAGATTACGATTGACGGATTGGCCTACCAGTTGGAAACTCCATTTTTGGTCATTGCCACTCAAAACCCAATTGAACAGGAAGGAACTTACCGTTTGCCGGAAGCACAATTGGACCGTTTTTTATTCAAAATCACTATTGATTATCCGAAACTAAACGAAGAAATTCTGATTATCCAAAGAGAGCATTTACTACAGGATCATGGAAAACTGGAAGCCATCAAAACCATACTGTCTGCTGCTGAAATAAAAGAGTACCAGGCTTTGGTAAAACAAATCAGAGTTGAGCAAAATCTATTGGAATACATAGCCAGAATAGTAGTCAACACACGTGAAAATGCCTTCCTGTATTTAGGAGCTTCTCCACGTGCCTCAATTGCTATTTTGAATGCTGCCAAAGGTTTCGCTGCAATCCGCGGCCGCGATTTTGTCACTCCTGAAGATATTAAAGAAGCTGCAGTTCCGGTTTTACAACATCGTGTAATCGTAGCTCCCGAACGTGAAATGGAAGGCATTACAAGTTCAGAAATCATCAGGCAAATTATTGAAACGGTCGAAATACCGAGGTAGTTTTTAGTCCCGGTTTTCAGTCACAGTTAGCAGTATACAGTTAAAACTGAGACTGAGACTGAGACTGAGAACTGAGACCGAAAACTGAAAACTGAGTCTGAGAACTGAGTCTGAGAACTGAAACTTGAAACGATAAAAAACTGAAACCTTTTAAAGCGTGAAATTCATCAAAAGCCTTTACCTTAATAACTTTTTCTTCTATATGCTTCTGGGCATTATTGGATTGTTTGTTTGTGCTTTTATTTTCCCAAATTTGTACAACGCAGTTTGGTTTGTCGTTTTAATTTTATTGACTTTTTTGGGGCTCGACGTACTCCTGCTCTATCTTAGCAAAACGGGTATTGAAGCAGAAAGAACTACACCGGAAAAACTTTCGAACGGAGACCTAAATCCTGTTACTATTAGCATCAAAAACCATTATACGTTTAAAATTTCGGTCAAAATTATTGACGAAATTCCGTTTCAGTTTCAGGTACGTGATTTTAAAATTGTAAAGACTGTCAAAGCTTCTGAGCAAAAAGAGATTGGCTATGAATTGCGACCTACAGAACGTGGCGAATACTACTTTGGTTACCTGAACGTTTACGTTTCTTCCCCATTAAGATTAATTTCCCGAAGATTTTCATTCGATAAAGATAAAATGATTCCCACCTATCCGTCTTATATCCAATTAAGAAAATATGATTTACTGGCTTTTTCAAATAATTTATACCAATACGGAATCAAAAAAATCCGCAGAATTGGCCATACCATGGAATTCGAGCAAATTAAAGAATATGTTCAGGGCGACGACCTCAGAACGCTAAACTGGAAAGCCACAGCCAAGAAAAATGCTCTGATGGTCAATCAGTTTCAGGACGAGAAATCGCAATCCGTTTACATGGCAATCGACAAAGGCCGATCCATGCAAATGCCTTTCGACGGACTGAGTTTACTGGATTATGCGATCAATTCGACCTTGGTTTTGTCGAATGTTATTCTGAAAAAACAGGACAAAGCAGGAATTTTTTCATTTTCAAAAAAGGTAGAAAACCGTGTTTTTGCCGAAAAAAGAGCCTCTCAGATGCAAAAAATTCTGGAGACCCTATACAATATCAAAACCGATTTTTTCGAAAGTGACTACAGCCGTTTGTACGTAGACATCAAGAAAAACATCAATCAAAGAAGTTTGATCATTTTATACACTAACTTTGAAACGATGGACGGTTTAAACCGACAGTTGCCTTATTTAAAAGGAATTGCAAAAAGTCATTTATTGGTTGTCGTTTTCTTTAGCAATACAGAGCTCAATGCGATCATCAACAAAAAAACGGATACCATTCAGGAAATTTATGACAAAGTAATCGCTGAAAAATTCATGTTCGAAAAACGTTTAATCGCAAACGAACTCAAAAAATACGGCATACACTCTGTTTTAACACAGCCTGAAAATTTAACTCTGGATGCGATTAATAAGTATTTAGAAATTAAAGCCAGAGGAATTTTGTAGCAATAAGGAATACTTTTCTTTGTGAGAAGTAAAATGCAGAGACTTTTTTTTTGCAAGTATTATTAAAACATCAAGTTCTTTATAAAAATTAAGATTAATCAAAAAATCTTTAAACCTTTGTTACTTTGAACCTTTGTAATTTCTAAAAAAATGAAAAAACTACTTGTACTTGTATTCGTTTTTACAAGCTTTTTGTCTCATGCACAAAAAACAGAAAATATCATTATTATCACTACCGACGGCTTTAGATGGCAGGAAGTTTTTAAAGGAATGGATCCTGCAATTGCCAATGATAAAAAATTCAATCAGGGAGACAGTACTTATATTCACAAGAAATATGCAAGTGCTGACCTGAAAGAAAGCCGAAAAAAAATCATGCCTTTCCTATGGTCTGAAATTGCTACAAAAGGGCAAATTTATGGCAATCGCGACTTAGGCAATAAAGTAGACGTCTCAAATCCGTATTGGTTTAGTTATCCCGGATACAGCGAAATCATGACCGGAAATGTTGATGTTGCTGTCAATTCCAATCATTACAAAGACAATCCGAATGTGAATGTTCTCGAATTTTTAAACCAGCAATCGAAGTTAAAAGGAAGAGTTGCCGCTTTTGGTGCCTGGGATGCATTTGATCGAATTTTAAACGAAAAAAGAAGTGATTTTCCTGTAATTTCTGCTTTTGACAACGTTGGAGGAGATAAGCCTACAGAAACTCAGAAATTGTTGAATGAAATGCGCAACAACTCTTTCAAACCTTTTCATCAGGATGAATGTCTGGATGTTTTTACACATTATCAGGCTTTGAACGAACTTAAAACCAAAAAACCAAAGGTACTTTACATCGCCTACGGAGAAACTGATGAATGGGCACATGCCGGACATTACAGATCGTATCTTGACGCTGCAAACCAAGTAGACAAATGGATTAAGGAAATCTGGAACTTTGTACAAAATGATCCGCAATACAAAAACAAAACTACGATATTAATTACCGTAGATCACGGACGCGGTGATAAAGTAAAAGCACAGTGGACCGATCATGGGGCTGATGTTGAAGGTGCTTCACAAATCTGGTTCGCTGCCATGGGACCTGAAATCGCACCAAAAGGAGAAATAAAAACAGACTCGCAATTGTATCAAAAACAAGTCGCACAAACCATTGCAAAAATCATGGGATATACTTTTGAAACATCACATCCCGTAGCAAACGAAATTTCGGAAGTACTTCAAAAATAAGAAGGTTCTTTTTGCCAAAACCTGAGCGATAGCGAATAGGCGAAGCAATTTCACTCAACACTTTATTTTTTTTTTGCCACGAATTTCACGAATTTTCACTAATTTTTACCAGCTTTAAGCAAAATATGAATTAGTGAAAATTCGTGAAATTCGTGGCAACTTTTTTATATCTTTTTTGCATCTCTGCTCCCTATAAAAAACCCAAGTACCTTTGCTCCTCTGAACCTAAGTACCTTCAAAAAACCTTTGCAACTTTTAAAAAAAATCTCAGTACCTTAGCCCCTCAGAACCTAAGTACCTTCAAAAAAAAATGAAACAAATTACTTCAATACAAAATCCGTTTATAAAATCACTTGTTTTACTACAGGAAAAGGCCAAAGCCCGCAAACAAACCGGAACATTTTTGATTGAAGGCTTACGTGAAATTCAATTGGCAACAAAAGGAGGCTACGAAATAGAAACCGTTTTGTTTTTACCCGAACTGGTTACAGAAAATCAGATTCAAAAATTGGTGAACGGTCCGGTTCAACTCATCGAAATCAATAAAGAAGTCTATCAAAAACTAGCGTATCGCGATACAACCGAAGGGATTCTGGCTGTGGCTAAAACCAAATCGATGCTGTTATCTGATCTGAAATTATCAGACAATCCGTTAATAGTTGTTGCTGAAGCACCGGAAAAACCAGGAAACATTGGCGCGCTTTTGCGAACTGCAGATGCTGCAAATCTAGATGCTGTATTAATTGCAAACCCAAAAAGTGATTTATACAATCCAAATATTGTACGCTCGAGTGTGGGTTGTTTGTTTACCAATCAAATTGCAACAGGAACAACAGCTGAAATCATTGCCTTTCTAAAAGATAAAAAGATTGACTTTTACTGTGCTACCCTTCAAAACTCTACCTCTTATCATACACAGGACTTCACAACCCCAACCGCTTTGGTTGTAGGTACAGAAGCCACTGGCTTAACACAGGATTGGCGAGATGCTGCCACTCAAAATATTATCATCCCCATGCAGGGCGAAATCGACAGCATGAATGTCTCGGTCGCGGCTGCTATTCTAATTTTTGAAGCCAAACGTCAGCGCGGATTTAACTAAACCAAAACATACCGTCATGAACTACAAATTATCACTTTTAGCCTTATTATTTAGCCTTACCCTTTCAGCTCAAATAACCAATCCGGAAGTCGATGAACTGGTCGATCGCACTCTAAAAGCATTTGATGTACCCGGAATTGCAGTCGCTATCGTAAAAGACGGAAAAGTAGTTCTGGCAAAGGGTTACGGAGTAAAATCAATCACAACACAGCAAAAAGTAGATGCTAATACCCTTTTCGGGATTGCGTCTAATAGTAAAGCTTTTACCTCGGGAGCATTGGCGATACTGGTAGATGAAGGCAAAATAAAATGGGACGATAAAGTCGTAAAATACCTTCCGGATTTTAAAATGTACGACGATTATGTAACCCGTGAATTCACGATTCGTGATTTATTAACGCATAGAAGCGGACTCGGACTCGGAGCCGGAGATCTAATGATCTGGCCTGACGGAAGCGATTTTAAAGCAGTCGATATTGTGCATAATTTAAGATACTTAAAGCCCGTTTCCAGTTTTAGAACTAAGTACGATTACGACAACTTACTATACATTGTAGCAGGTGAGATTGTACACGTGGTAAGCGGTAGAACCTGGGCCGAATTTGTTGAAGAGCGCATTATGAAACCTCTGGAAATGAACAATAGTGTAGCTTCAGTAAAGCGTTTAAAAGATACTACAAACGTTATCACTCCTCATGTTCCGGTTGATGGCAAACTCAAAACCATCAAACGTTATGAAAATCAGCTTTTCGATGGAGCAGCCGGAATCTATTCCAGTGTTAATGATTTGAGTAAATGGGCTATTTTGCAAATCAATAATGGAAAATATGGTGATAACAAACAGTTATTTTCAGAAAAAGAACATGATGAAATGTGGCAATTGCAAACTATCATTCCTGCAAAAACAAGACCTCCGTACAACATTCATTTCTCAGGTTATGGTCTGGGATGGTTCCTGAGTGATGTAAAAGGACATAAACAGGTTTCACACACAGGGGGATTAGAAGGAAATGTAACGCAAACTACTTTGATTCCAGAATTAGGCTTAGGTATCATTGTTTTAACCAATCAACAATCAGGAGCCGCTTTTAGCGCGATCACCAATACCATAAAAGACAGTTATCTTGGCATTAAATCTGATGATTATGTAACACTTTACAGCAATCGAATGAAAGCCAGCGAAGCATCAGCCGATAAAGTGACTGATGAAGTTTGGGCGACAATTGCAAAGAATAAAAAAGACAAATTAAAAACTGATTTTACCAATATTGTTGGAACTTATAAAGACAATTGGTTTGGCGAAATTACGATTTCTGAGAAAAAAGGAAAATTGTACTTTGCTTCTAAACGCTCGCCACAATTGGCTGGTGAAGTCTTTTTTTATAAAGATGAAAACTATGTCGTGAAATGGAATAATGCTTTTTTTCATGCTGATGCGCACTTGAATTTCAAATATGATGAAAGCGGAAAAGTGGTGAACTTAAAAATGCTTGCTATCTCCGAATTGACTGATTTTAGTTATGATTTTCAGGATTTGGATTTTTTGAAAGAATAACTTGAGGTTTCAGGTTTCAGGTCGAAAGCTACGTCTAAAAATGGTCTACAAAAACTTGAAACCTGAAACCTGAAACAAAATAATTTCATTCTAAAATCAACCCTCCATTCCCTTGCGTATATTCAAACTTATTCTTATTTTTAGTACTTGAACTATGCCGTTATGATAGAAATAGATATTGAAAAAGAAAATAAAGCAATTGCGCAAGAGTATAAAGAGTTACTTCGAATCAGTTATCAGACTTTAAGCCCAACCGACAAAAAACTTATTCGTAAAGCATTTGATGTTGCTGTTGATGCACACAAAGAACAAAGACGTAAATCTGGTGAGGCGTATATCTTTCATCCTATTGCAGTTGCAAAAATAGTTGCCTCCGAAATTGGTTTGGGAGCTACCTCTATCGCTGCGGCCTTATTGCATGATGTTGTTGAAGATACACCATTGACAGTGGAGGATATCGAACGTTTATTCAATCCGAAAGTAGCCCAATTGGTAGAAGGTTTAACCAAGATTTCATTGGTTCAGAGAGACCTAAATGCTTCTATGCAGGCAGAGAATTTCCGAAAAATGATTCTAACACTGAACGATGACGTTCGTGTTATTCTGATCAAACTGGCCGATCGTTTGCACAATATGCAAACGATGGATTCTATGGCGGAATACAAACAAACTAAAATCGCCTCAGAAACACTTTACATTTACGCTCCTCTTGCCCATCGTCTGGGACTTTACAATATCAAAACCAAACTTGAAGATTTAGGTTTAAAATATACCGAGCCGGCTGTTTACAATGATATCGTAAGCAAGATCAGAGAGACAAAAGAAGAACAGGATGCTTACATCAAAGACATTTCGGATGTTTTAAAAAAATCATTAGACAGTGAGGGCATCGATTATGTAATCAAGGGACGTCCAAAATCTATCTATTCAATTCGCCGTAAAATGCGTGCCCAAAATGTGAGTTTTGACGAAGTATACGACAAATTTGCCTTAAGAATCGTCTATAAATCCGATCAGCATGACGAAAAATTCGTAGCCTGGAAAATCTACTCCATTGTTACCGACCATTACAGACCGAGTCCGAGCCGTTTGCGCGACTGGATCTCCTCTCCAAAATCAACCGGTTATGAAGCTTTGCACATTACCGTGATGGGACCGAAAGGCCGCTGGGTTGAAGTACAGGTTCGAAGCGAACGTATGGATGAAATCGCAGAAAAAGGATATGCCGCACATTACAAATACAAAAACGGCGCAACCGAAGAAAGTGGTTTGGATGTTTGGCTGAATTTACTTCGAGAAGCATTAGAAAATCAGGAAACCAATGCGGTAGATTTTGTAGAAGATTTTAAAATGAATTTATATTCAAAAGAAATCTTCGTATTTACACCAAAAGGAGAAATCAAATCATTGCCAAAAGGTGCCACATCGCTTGATTTTGCTTTTAGTATTCACTCCGAAATTGGAATAAAAACGAGAGGAACCCGGGTTAATGGAAGACTTGTTCCTTTAAATCACGAATTAAAAAGTGGCGATCAGGTAGAAGTGATCACCTCTGCCAATCAAAAACCAACCGTCAACTGGTTAGAATATGTAACCACTTCGCGAGCTAAAAATAAAATCAAAAACGTTCTTAACGAGAACACCAAAAAAATCGCCGAAGAAGGAAAAGAACTGCTTACCAGAAAACTGAAACACCTAAAAATCACTATTAATGAGCAGGTGATTAATGAATTGGTTAACTTTTTCAAACTTAAAACCAGTTTAGATTTATTTTACAGAATGGGTATTGGTGCGATCGAAAATCAGCAATTAAAAGATTACGCAGCACAAAAAAGCAATACGTTTATCAATTTCTTTAAAAATAAAATTAAACGAAACAAAGACAATACTGCTTCCGAAGACATTCACAAACCGGTCATCAGCAGCAACTATGACATGTTGGTTTTTGGAACGGAACATGATAAACTCGATTACAAACTCTCACCATGCTGTAACCCAATTCCGGGAGATGATGTTTTTGGATTCGTAACTATCAACGAAGGGATCAAAGTTCATAAAAAAGACTGCCCTAACGCCATTGGCATGCAATCCAATTATGCATACCGAATTATGAGCGCCAAATGGATTGATTCTTCCCAGGAAGAATTCAAAGCCATTATCAACATAACCGGAATGGATGTTTTAGGACTTACAAATCAATTGACCCGAGTTATTTCGAACAATATGAGCGTAAATATTCAGAGCATTTCGCTAAGTACAGATGCCGGAATTTTTCACGGACAGATTGCTGTTATCGTTCAAAACAACACCATTTTGAAGAAAATGATCAATGCTATTAAGAAAATTGATGGAGTTGATAAAGTAACCCGAGAATACAGAACCTAACTTTTTAACCTATCTATAAGGGTTTTATAACTAAACTTTAAACCCGAAACTTTTATTCATTAAAAATAAAAATTTATCTTTGCCGGATATGACACTCATTTCAACTGACAACACTAGAAATCAAGAAATTGTAAAAAATGTTTTTACAATGTATCTTGAGCAAAAAGGGCATCGCAAAACTCCTGAGCGTTATGCTATACTTCAGGAAATTTACGATAGCGAAGAACATTTTGATATAGAAAACTTATATATCAAAATGAAGAACAAGAACTATCGTGTGAGTAGAGCTACATTGTACAACACAATTGAGCTATTGTTAGACTGCGCTTTGGTTAGAAAACATCAATTTGGGCAAAATCAGGCTTACTACGAAAAATCATATTTTGATAAACAGCATGATCATATTATCATGACGGATTCTGGTGAGGTAATTGAATTTTGTGATCCAAGAATTCAAACCATCAAAAAAACAATCGAAGAAATATTTGATATTGAAATTACAAATCATTCTTTGTATTTCTACGGAAACAAAAAGCAAAAACAATAATTCCGAAAGGCATTATTCAAGAAATATAAAAAAGAAAATTAACTACATTAATCAGTAGGGCAACTCGGATTGCCTCAACGCAAATTAAAAATAGAATGACCGTAGATTTATTACTAGGATTACAATGGGGAGATGAAGGTAAAGGAAAAATTGTTGACGTTCTTACCTCAAATTATGATATTATTGCACGTTTTCAAGGAGGACCAAATGCTGGACACACATTAGAATTTGACGGAATTAAACACGTACTTAGAACCATTCCTTCCGGAATTTTTCATAAAAAATCAGTAAACATCATTGGTAATGGTGTTGTAATAGATCCGGTAGTTTTTCAAAAAGAAATCGAAGGTTTAGAGAAATTTAAACTTGACATTAAAAGCAAACTGATCATTTCAAGAAAAGCACATTTAATTTTACCAACACACCGTTTATTAGATGCCGCATCTGAAGCATCAAAAGGGAAAGCAAAAATTGGCTCTACCCTTAAAGGAATTGGACCAACTTATATGGACAAAACCGGAAGAAACGGATTGCGCGTTGGAGATATCGAATTAGAAGACTTCAAAGATCGTTATAGAGCGCTAGCTGACAAACATGAGGCTATGATTGCTTTTTATGATGTAGCTATTCAATACAACCTTGCTGAACTTGAAAAAGAGTTCTTTGAAGCTATTGAAGAATTAAAAAAATTAGATTTCATTGACAGTGAAGAATACATGTACCAAGCTCAAAAAGCAGGTAAATCAATCTTATGTGAAGGAGCTCAGGGTTCTTTATTAGATGTTGATTTTGGAACTTATCCATTTGTAACTTCATCAAATACTACAGCCGCCGGAGCTTGTACCGGTTTAGGAATTGCCCCTAACAAAATCAAAGAAGTATACGGAATTTTCAAAGCTTACGTTACACGTGTAGGTAGCGGCCCGTTCCCTACTGAACTTTTTGACGAAGTAGGTGCAACAATGGCGAAAGTTGGAAACGAATTTGGATCTGTTACAGGAAGGCAAAGACGTTGTGGATGGCTGGATTTAGTAGCTCTAAAATATGCCGTACAGGTAAACGGAGTGACTCAGTTAATGATGATGAAAGGTGACGTTCTTTCCGGATTTGAAACTTTAAAAGTTTGTACTGAATACAACTACAAAGGGCAAAACATCTCTCACTTTCCTTACAACATCGAGCCGGAAAACGTGACTCCTATTTATAAAGAATTTAAAGGATGGCAAGCTGACTTAACAGGAATGACCTCTTACGATCAATTGCCAATCGAGCTAAAAGAATATATTGAGTTTATTGAAGCGGAAGTTGGAGTGCCAATCAAAATTGTATCGGTTGGACCAGACAGAAAGCAAACGATAACAAAATAACACCTCTAAACGCTCTGATAATCAGAGCGTTTTTTTTATACAAAACATTTCTAATGATGAAAAATCCAAAAATTAAAGTTACCGAAACTCAGTTATTATCAAACAATTGGTACCTACTAAACAAGGTAACTTTTGATTACGAAATGAAAGATGGTAAAATAGAATCTCATATTCGTGAAGTGTATGACCGTGGAAACGGAGCAGCCATTTTACTGTACAATACCTCTAAGAAAACTGTTATTCTAACAAGACAATTTCGCTTGCCAACCTATCTAAACGGAAATAAAACCGGAATGATGATCGAAGTCTGTGCCGGTCTTTTGGACCAAGATCATCCGGAACAAGCTATCATTCGCGAGACTGAAGAAGAAACCGGATATCGCCTGCAAAAAGTAGAGAAAGTTATCGAAACCTATATGTCACCGGGATCTGTAACCGAAATTTTATATCTTTTTATTGGAGCATACGACGAGACAATGAAAGTCAACGACGGTGGCGGATTAGACGCAGAACAAGAAAACATAGAAGTTCTGGAATACACCTTTGATCAAGCCTATTCCATGATTCAATCCGGTGAAATTACAGATGCAAAAACTATTTTATTGTTACAGCATGCCAAAATAAAAGGTTTGATTTAAGATTTTTTGAGTATTTTAGATAAAACTAAAATCTATTAGATGCTCCATTTTAAAACATTATTTTTTCTATTTTTTCCTTTTCTGCTCTTTTCACAAAATGAAAAATGGCCCACCGCAAAACTAAAACAGGATTTATCTACTTTTAAGGAAATTAGAGAAAAAGCCAATTCAGGAGTTTATAAATACCGAACCAAAAAGCAGATCGACAGTATTTATTCGTGGGCGTTTTCAGAATTAAAAAAACCAAAATCGCTACTGGATTTCTACAAAATAGTACTAAAAATCACTGATTTTGAAGGCAGCGTACACAATAATACCACTCTTCCCGATGAATTTCAAAAAAAATATACATCGGGAAAAGTTTTCTTTCCGTATCCCGTAAAACTACTCAGCAATAAAATAATTGTCAATTTTAAGAATTCCGAAATCCCTATTGGATCTCAAATTCATAAAATCAACGGTATTAAAATCGAGAAAATAATTTCTCGATTCTATAAATATTACACCACAGACGGTTATAATATTTCAGGGAAATCAATCGGAATCAGTGCTTCATTTGGAAGATATTTCGAACTGGAATATGGCCCAAAAAATCATTTCCTGGTCGAATATTCACTACCAAGTCAAACTCAAAAACAATCCAAAACAATTACTGCAGTTTCGAACGAAACACGAAAAGATAATTTCAAAAATCGACATTCTCTACCTATTGACAGCCTGTTCTATAGGGAAATTAAAAACAAATACACTTTCAAACTCGCTGCTCCAAATACAGCATTACTTTCTATACCCACTTTTGCAATTGGAAGGAACGCAGAAGACAAAGAACATATCGTCTATAAAAAATATCTCGACAGCTGTTTTCAGCTTCTCACACTGCATCCGGAAATCAAAAATTTAATTGTAGATGTTCGAAGTAATGGCGGCGGAAGCGATCCTAACGACCTTGTCGCTTTTTCTTATCTGACACAAAAACCGTATCGAGAAAATACATCTGCATTTATTAATTTTCAAAAAATCCCCTACCCTCAGTATTTTGTTTATCAAGAAACAGAGTCACAAAAAAAGCTCGAAGAACTCCATGAATTTGAAGCCGAACTTAAAGAAGAATACCCTGAATTGAAAGGACAACACTACCTGCAAGATCCTAAATTCAATCGTTTGTTACAGCCCGATAAAAACAGCTTTAAAGGGCAGATCTATTTATTAATAAGCCCCAGAATAGCATCTGCAGGATCACTCTTTGCTTCTTTAGTCGCAGGCCATACCAACGCTATAATTATTGGTGAAGAAACAATGGGCGGTTATTACGGTCATAACGGACACACACCCGTGGAATACGAACTTCCGAATACAAAGATAAAAACGCAATTTTCGATCGTTAACCTCGAACAGGATGCCCCTAAAAAACCTAATCAACTTTTTGGCAGAGGTGTAATTCCCGATCATGAGGTTAAACAAACTATTGACGATTTTATACAAAATAAGGATACACCATTTGAATATACATTAAAATTAATTGATCAGAAATAAATGAAATTACTAAAGAATAAATTTTTAAGGATAATACTATTCATATTAATACTTATGAACAGTATTGCTTTCTTTCATGCCTATAAGTTTACTCATTTTGCAGAAAATCACTCAGAAAAAACTAAAAGTCCCGAGAAATTATCTCTAATCGATAAAGCAAAAACTCTATTCCTGGGAGTCAATAACCCTAAACCAGAAAACAATAAAGTTCCAACCCAAAAATATCAGATTTTAAACCTTAAAAGCAACAAGGAAATTGAATGCTGGTTTATTAAAAATAAAAAACCTAAAGGAACTGTTATACTTTTTCATGGTTATGGAGGAGAAAAATCCTCAATGATTGAAAGATCAAATGAATTTATCAAATTAGGATTCAATACCGTTCTTGTTGATTTTATGGGAAGTGGAAATTCGGAAGGAAATCAAACTACAATTGGTTATAAGGAGGCTAAACAGGTAAAAACTTGTTTTGACTACATTACCACGACTGGAGAACAAAATATTTATTTATTTGGAACTTCCATGGGAGCTGTTTCAATAATGAAATGCATTAATGATTATAAAATAAATCCCAAAGGTATAATTATCGAATGTCCCTTTGGATCAATGTATAAAACGGTCTGTGCCAGATTTAAAAAGATGAATGCACCCACATTTCCAATGGCAGGTTTATTAGTGTTTTGGGGCGGCTTACAAAATGGCTTTTGGGGATTTAGCCACAATCCGGCAGAATATGCAAAAAACATCTCCTGTCCAGCTTTATTACTTTACGGAGAAAAAGATAAAAGCGTAAGCAGAGAAGAAATAAATGCGATTTATGAAAATTTAAAAGGTCAAAAAAGAATTAATATCTATAAAGCAACCGGACATGAAAATTATCTAATTAAGAATAAAATTCAATGGACAAAAGATGTCACAGGATTTATAAATTCGGTACAGTGAAAAATTGTAAATGAAAATCCAACAAATTATTCAGGTAATTGTATAAACGATTTGGCTGGTAATAAAATAACTTTACTTGTATAAAAAATACAATTATGAGAAAGTTACGATACCCCTCAAGTATTTTACTACTTGTTCTTTCGGTTTTAATAAGTTCTTGTAAAAAGAATGAAACAACCGAAACCAAGGGCAAAGCAAAGCTTAAAAAAACGATCGAACGTACAAAACCGAAATCCGTTTCCTATCATTTTGAAAACACAAAAGAATGGCTTAAAACCAATGCGTCCGACAGCAGCAAACTCCGCATTGCATACGCCATAAATCGAACAGATCGAAAGAATTTTGTCAAAATGGACTCGGTTATTATTCCTGCTGATTTTACAGGTGATTTGGCCTATTATCTCCCATTTCCAACTCATGTCGTCGCTTTAGAAGAAGTTTCGAAAGTGATTCTTTTCTCCTATCCTGCTCAGGCATTTGCTGCTTATGAAAATGGAGAGTTAATATACTCAGGTCCAACCAATATGGGCCGGAAAAAAGATCGCACACCAACAGGATTGTTCTTTACCAACTGGAAGGCCGAGAAAACAACCAGCACCTTTAATGATGAATGGGACTTAAAATGGAATTTTAATATCGAAAATAAATTGGGAGTCGGCTTCCACCAGTATGATCTACCAGGATACCCCGCATCGCATTCTTGTTTGAGATTACAGGAAAACGACGCCAAAGATCTTTACAAATGGGCTGACGAATGGATTTTAAAGGACCGCGAAAATGTAAAAGTAAAAGGAACTCCAGTCATTGTTTTTGGAAGTTATCCTTTTGACACACCAAAACCCTGGTATGCATTAGTAAAAAATCCTAAAGCACTGGATATATCAGAATCAGAAATAAAAACCCAAACCCAGTCCTTTATACAAGAGATCTTAGAAAATCAAAAGCTTAGAGAAGCCGAACCAATTGCTACGCCTTAACTCTATTTTATAAAAAAACAACATCTTTAAAATCAGTCAAAACCATCTCTTAAAAGGTTCTGACTGATTTTTTTTATAAAATTTACACCCCACGTAACCTGTCAACCTTTGCATCTTTGAAACTTGGAACCTTGAAATTATTCCATAAATGAATAAACGTTCATTTATTATTTATATATTTGCTGTCTAATTAAATAAGACATGAACAATTCACTTATAAAAAACAAAAAGATCGTCATTATTGGTGGCGGGCCTGTTGGTTTAACAACAGCGAGAATTTTACAAATTAACGGTGCTGACGTAACCGTTTACGAAAGAGATCTTAATGCCCAAGCCAGAACTTCGGGTGGGACATTGGATATTCATTCGGATTCAGGTCAAAAAGCAATCGAAAAAGCAGCTTTAATGGACGTCTTCTATCAGTACGCACGTCCAACCGGCGAAAAAATGGCTGATATGCATGGAAACATTACTTCGGCTGAGATGCCCGACGAAAAAAATGCTTACGCAAGACCGGAAATAGACCGTAATGATTTAAGAAAAATCATGTTGGAAAACCTGAATGAAAACACAGTAGTTTGGAACAGTCACTTAACCAATATTGAAAAAACAGGAGAACAATACCATTTAGAATTCAAAAACGGCACTACCATAACCGCCGATTTTGTGATTGTTGCCAATGGTGGAAGATCGAATGCCAGAAAATTTGTAACTCATAAGGAACCTCAACTTTCGGGAACTTATATTATTCAGGGAGAAATTACCCATCCTGATCGTGATTATCCGGAATTCAAAACCAAATATGGCGACGGAAATGTAATGGCAATGGGCGAACAGAAAATGTTTTATACTCATACCTTACGCGACGGTTCCATTCATTTTGGAGTTTCTTTTAAAGCAGATGAAAATTGGATTTCAAACAACGGAATTGATTTTGAAGACCATGCAACCGCAAGAACTTTTTTAAATGAAACTTTTAAAAATTGGAATGACGACTATAAAAAGTTCTTTGCCGTTGCCACTGATTTTTCCGGACTGCCTTTACGTTTATTCTCTTTGGAAGAACCCTGGAAAAAACATTCTAACATTACACTTGTTGGTGATGCCGCACATTTAATGCCTCCTTTTGCAGGCGAAGGGGTCAATATGGGATTGATGGACGCATATCAATTAACCGAAAATTTAACCAGCGGAAAATTTATCACCCTTCAGGATGCCATTGATGATTATGAACAAAAGATGTTTAGCTACGCTTTAGAAGCACAAATGGAAACTTGTAAAATGGAGAATTTACTGCACTCAGATATCACAACCGAAGACATCATGAATAGTCGCATTGGCCATAAAAACGAATAATAAAACAAAAAAAAGGCATAAGAAACTAACTCTTATGCCTTTTGTTTTATATTGAAAACTAAAAATTATCTTGAATAATTTGGAGCTTCTTTTGTAATGGTAACATTATGTGGATGACTTTCCGTAATTCCGCTTGACGTGATTCTAACAAAACGTCCAGACTCTTGTAACGTTGGAATATCTTTTGAACCACAGTATCCCATTCCGGCACGAAGACCACCAATGAACTGAAGCATACTTTCGTTTAGCTCTCCTTTATAAGGAACACGTCCCACAATTCCTTCCGGAACCAATTTTTTAACATCATCTTCAACATCCTGGAAGTAACGGTCTTTTGATCCGCCCTGCATTGCCTCAACAGAACCCATTCCACGGTAAGATTTGAATTTTCTTCCTTCAAAAATGATCGTTTCTCCCGGAGATTCTTTTGTTCCTGCTAATAAAGATCCTAACATTACACAATCAGCACCTGCAGCAATAGCTTTAGGAATATCTCCTGTGTAACGAATTCCACCATCAGCAATTACCGGAACTCCTGTTCCTTTGATCGCTGCAGCTACTTCAAGAACTGCTGAGAATTGTGGAAAACCAACACCTGCAACAATACGGGTTGTACAGATAGAACCAGGTCCGATTCCAACTTTTACACCATCAGCACCATTTTCAACTAAATATTTAGCTGCTTCTGGAGTTGCGATGTTACCCACAATTACGTCAATGTTTGGGAATTTAGATTTTACTTCTTTCAGGGTGTTTACAACACCTTCGGTATGTCCATGAGCAGTATCAATGATAATAGCATCAACACCTGCAGCAACTAAGGCTTCAGCTCTTTGAACTGCATCACCGGTAACTCCAATTGCCGCCGCAACTCTTAAACGTCCAAAAACATCTTTGTTTGCAATTGGCTTTTGAGTCAGTTTTGTAATATCTCTGAAAGTAATTAAACCAACTAGTTCGTAGTTAGCATTTACTACTGGTAATTTTTCGATTTTATGTCCTTGTAAAACGACTTCTGCCTGCTCTAAAGAGGTTCCTTCGGCAACAGTCACTAAGTTCGTGCTTGTCATTACCTCAGCGATTGGTCTTGCTCCGTTTTTTTCGAAACGTAAATCACGATTAGTAACGATTCCTTTAAGTATTTTATTTTCATCAACGATTGGAATACCACCAATTCCGAATTCTTTCATTGCATTTTTTGCATCTGCAATAGTTGAATTCGTTGGTAAAGTTACCGGATCGATAATCATTCCGGATTCCGCACGTTTTACTCTTCTAACTTTCGCAGCTTGTTGCTCGATCGTCATGTTTTTATGCAAAACACCAATTCCACCTTCCTGAGCCATAGCAATTGCCATTGAACTTTCGGTAACGGTATCCATAGCAGCTGATACTATTGGAACATTAAGTGTTATATTTCGTGAAAACTTTGATTTAATACTCACTTCGCGGGGAAGCACATTAGAGTAGTTAGGTACTAATAATACATCGTCGTAAGTTAAACCTTCGCCGATAATCTTGGAGTTGTGTGCTATCATGGTGCAATTTCTAGTTGAATTGCGTGCAAATATAGTGAATAAATTGATAACTTGAATACTAAGTTATTCTTAATTTTATAGTTAAGGAATAAATCTTACAAATGTTTAATATGGTAAATTCCAATTTTTGAAATTCCAAATTCCAATTGTTAGAACCTGAAACCTGAAACTTGAAACCTGAAACCTGAAACCTGAAACTTGAAACTTGAAACCTGAAACCTGAAACCTGAAATTTGGAATTTGGGATTTGAGATTTGGAATTTCAAAAAATTTATTCCTCCTGATTATCATTAAAAATAAAATTGAACCCAAACTGAAATGCCATACTATTGGCTTTTGAAACGTCTTTGAATTCCAGAACATTATTGACGAGAACATACATATTAAGTTTTCCAAGGGTGCCTGAAAGTCCCAAACCTATATTTTTACTAGAATAAGAGTCAATTGTATAAGTAGCCTTAACATCTAATTTCTCAAAAATACTGCGTCGGTAAAAAGCAGTTACCGCCACAAAAGGTTCGACTGGTAAAGCCATAGCAAACAGCTGCCCTCCTACACCATTCACGTATTTTCTGGCGACTTTTCCTTTGCAATTACAGTCTTCATCAGAATGTGATTCGCCAAAAGAGTACTGTAGCGAAGAATAGAATTTTGTTGGTCTGCGGGTGGTGTATTTATTATAAAGTGTGTCGCGTGGTATTGCCTTATCAAAGTCATCAAAGATATTCTTCGGTTCGTTTGAATTCATAAAATCAGGATTTACCCCATCGTATTGATATGTTCCTTTATAGGTTAAAGTTTCGATATCTTTTGACTGCCTCACAAAACCCAGATCGACAATACTTCCGGTTAACTGAAGATTTTCTTTAAAATAATACGTAAATCCTGCGTCAAGCCCTAAGCCAAGACTTCCGTTAAAAAAAGTATTGTGTATAATATCTTTTGGAATACTTCCTTCGTACTCGTCTTTTGTAAATGTAGCGATCCCGGATGTCCTTACCTCTAAATTAGAAGATATTACCTGATTATACAAATTAGGGGTTCCGGCTGCCTGACCGGTATAAATAAATCCTGAATTTCGGGTTGATGTTGCATTTGCACCACTCGAGTAAATTTTGGCACGGCCACCCAGAACCAATTTCTCACTTAGCTTTTTATGAAAGCCTACATGAAACACAGAGAGTATTTCGGCTCTCATGTTTAAATCAGCCAAATTGAACGATTTCCCAATATAATCCTTGTTTCCGTTTAATGCCAGAACTCCAAGATCCTTAGGAACGTACATTAAAAAATCAAATTCCTGATAGGCTCCAAACGAAATGTATGACTGACTGTCTCTTCCTCCAACTCTGAAACCTCCTGAGAATAACTCGAGCTGCTGATTAATCTGAGTTTTATCTTTGCTTGATGATTTATTAATGACATTTCGGATTTTATCATTAAAATTCACCCCATTATTGGCAAATAAATCATAAGCCGAAAAGCTGCTTGAGCCCAAATTTGCTGAAACTCCAGATAAAACGGGAACTCCAAAATAAAATTTATAAGCAACATCAGCACCCGGATTCACAAGCGAGGATTGTGGAATGGCGGTAAAATTATACAGCACTTCTTTATTTTGAGCAAAACAAGACAGTTGAAATACCAATATTAAGACCAGATGCAACTTTCTCATTCGATTACCATATAAGCAGTTGCACTTGAACGTAATTTTAAACTTCCTGCACTGTTTCCGTTTAAAGGCGGACCTGGTGCCATTACAACTACAAACCCAAGCTTTCTGGACTGTTTTAATAAACCTAATCGCTGATTTTCGAATACTTCGGTGGGATATTTTATAACATTACTACCTCCTGTATAGGCAGGAACAGCAAGTGTAATGGTTTGAAGAATTTGATTGTTATCGTTTAGAAGTAATATATTGAGTGTAAAAGCTCTGTTTATGGTGTTCTCCATTTCAAAATCAAACTCAGCTTTAACGAGATTGTCCTTAAAAAATTTTTCTTTAAAAATGTCAAAATCCTGAACATCAAAACCTATTTGTTGTTCGGTTCCATTGTCTATAAACGAAGCTGCAGGGACATCAAAATAAGCCAGATTAGCCACAAAAGCAGGTTCTAACTTTAAGTCTTTAGTCTGATCAAAGTCCAAATCACTGGAACATGAAGAAATAAAGATGGATAAGAATAGTATTTGAGAAATTCTCTTTATAAAATGTAGTCTCATGGTATTTATACATTATCTAAATACTAACAACGATGATTTGCTATCACTTATTATTTGTCTTTGCTAAGTAAATATAGTTATTTTCTAATGAAATTTCCCAAACAATTTTGATGCTTCATTGTATGCACTCTCAAAACTTAAAGAATTCAGGCCTGTGGCTTTTTTATTGGATGTAAAATAAGAGATCAACTTTTCGGTAGGCATATTACCGGTGAGCTTATCTGTTGCCATTGGACAACCGCCAAACCCCTGAATAGCACCGTCAAAACGGGTACAACCAGCTTTAGAAGCGGCATCTATTTTCTCAAACCAGCTGTTTGGAGTAGTATGCAAATGTGCTCCAAACTCAATTTGCGGATATTTCGGAATCAAATTTGAAAAAAGGTACGTGATTACTTCCGGTGTAGAACTACCAACAGTATCAGAAAGCGATAATATTTTAACCCCCATTCCGGCCAGCTTCTCTGTCCATTCGCCTACGATCTCAACATTCCACGGATCACCATAAGGATTTCCGAAACCCATAGAAAGATAGGTAACGACTTCCTTGTTTTTCTGATCGGCGATTTCAAGAATTTCTTCGAGAGTAACTAAAGATTCGGCTATCGTTTTATGTGTGTTTCGCATCTGAAAGTTTTCAGATATCGAAAAAGGAAATCCTAAGTACTGAATAGGCTCATGTGCTGCAGCCAGTGATGCTCCTTGTGTATTGGCAATAATCGCTAACAATTTACTTGTGGTTTGCGATAAATCAAGTTGCGCCAAAACTTCAGCAGTATCCTGCATTTGAGGAATGGCTTTTGGAGACACAAAACTTCCAAAATCAATAGTATCAAAACCCACTCTCAACAGAGCCTGTATATACGAAACCTTATTTTGGGTAGGTATGAAAGTTTTGATGCCTTGCATAGCATCACGTGGACATTCGATAATCTTGATTTCTTTATTCAAAGCTTACTCTTTTATAGTGGCTAAGTTAGTTTCTTTTTTAAAGAAATAAAAGTTATAATTTTCTTTAATTACATTACAAGATATAGTAACATTTTATTATGTTACACAAAAACGTAACAATCCGAAATGTTACACAAAAACGTAACATTAAAAAAATATTAACTACATTTGTAATACTATTATTATTCTTTTTATTTATATTTGAAGCTATGACTAGTGTAATTACAGGAGATATAATCGATTCCAGAAAGCAAAAATCAAAAGACTGGGTAACATCCTTAAAGGAGATCTTATCTCCTTTTGGACAAACACCTCTCCAATGGGAAATTTACAGAGGGGATGAATTTCAAATTGAAATAAAGAATCCTGAAGAAGCTTTATTGGTCGCCATTCTCATCAAAGCACATTTAAAAGCCTTAAAACTGGATGCCCGAATGAGTATTGGCATTGGAAATAAAACACATGATGCTGAAAAAGTTTCTGAAAGCAATGGTTCTGCCTTTATACACTCGGGTGAACTTTTTGAGACTTTAAAAAAACTAAAAGTAAGTTTAGCGCTGCGAACCGGCGATACTGTTATCGATGAAAAAATGAATTTAATGATTCAGCTTGCTCTCACTTTTATGGATAATTGGCCAGCTCAATCTGCCGAATTTGTAGCAATTGCAATAGAAAATCCAAGTTTATCACAAGAAGAATTAGCCCCGAAATTAGGAATAAAAAGAGCCGCTGTAAGCCGAAGACAAAAACGAGCTCAATTTGATTTAGTATTAAATTTAGACCGCTATTTTAGAACACAAATAAAACAACTTGCAACGTTATGATTTTATTTATAAAACTACTTTTAGCACATTTACTAGGTGATTTTACAGCGCAGCCCAACTCATGGGTAGCCGACAAAGAAGCCAAAAAACATAAAAGTATTTATCTATATCTTCATATTCTTTTACATGGAATTTTAGCCGCCGTTTTGGTTGGAGAAATCCAATTTCTCCCATATGCATTTCTTATTGCCGTATCTCATGGTATTATTGATTTAATCAAACTCCTTTTCCAGAAAAATAAAACGAAACGCAGTTGGTTTATAGTAGACCAATTGATGCACATTCTAGTTTTAATTGGAGTTGTTTTTCTCTACAAAGACGAAACAATCAATTTTCATTGGTTCAACAATCAATTTTGGATTTTAGTCACAGGAGTTTTACTCCTCACAAAACCAACTTCTATTCTCATTAAAACAATTATCTCGATTTGGAATCCTGAAAGTCAAAATAGCCACAATGAAAATTCACTCTCCAAAGCAGGAAATTACATTGGTATTTTAGAAAGATTATTTGTCTTCTGCTTTATCTTAACAGACCATTTTGAAGCTATCGGGTTTTTATTGGCAGCTAAATCCATTTTTAGATTTGGAGACCTAAAAGAAGCTAAAGACAGAAAACTCACCGAGTACGTTATGATTGGTACTTTGATGAGTTTTGGAATTGCTATTATTATAGGATTAATTGTTCAGACGCTGCTTTTACAATTGTGCTAAAACCTTTTTATTGATTGCTTTTATAAGCGCTGGCCCTTCATAAATAAAACCTGTATACAATTGAACCAGACTGGCTCCTGCATTTAGTTTTTCGATCGCATCATCTGCAGTATGAATTCCACCTACTCCAATAATTGGAAAAGCTTTATTGCTTTTTTCCGAAAGAAAACGAATCACCTCAGTAGAACGTTTCGTTAATGGTTTTCCTGACAGTCCTCCAGTTTCAGTCTGGTTAGCAGACTGCAATCCGTCGCGGGAAATTGTAGTATTCGTCGCAATTACACCTGCAATCTGAGTAGTTTTTACAATATCAATAATATCCAGTAATTGCTCATCTGTAAGATCCGGAGCAATCTTTAATAAAATTGGTTTTATTTTTTGTGTGCTTGTTTTTTGCTTCTCCACGTTTCTGTTTTGCAGCGTTTGCAATAAAGCTGTCAAAGGCTCTTTGTCTTGCAGAGCACGTAAATTTGGTGTATTTGGCGAACTTACATTTACCACAAAATAATCTACATGATCAAACAGGGCATCAAAACAAATGATATAATCGTTAACTGCATCTTCGTTTGGCGTAACTTTGTTCTTCCCAATATTACCGCCGATTAAAACTCCTGAATTCTTTTTCAAACGTTCTACAGCTTCCAGAACTCCACCATTATTAAATCCCATTCGATTAACAATCGCTTGATCTTCTTTCAATCGAAACAAACGTTTTTTAGGATTTCCTTCCTGCCCAACAGGAGTCACGGTACCAATCTCAATAAAACCAAATCCAAAATCTGATAATTCCTTAAACAACTTAGCATCTTTATCGAATCCTGCTGCCAGTCCTACCGGGTTTTTAAATTTGATTCCAAAAACTTCGCGCTCCAAACGGCTGTCTTTTACTTCGTAAATCGATCTGATAATTGATGAAACACCAGGGATTTTTGAAATGAATTTAACAAATGAAAAAGTAAAGTAATGTACTTCTTCCGGATCAAACCAAAAAAGTATTGGACGAATTATCAATTTATACATATTAGTGTGTTGTTGTTTTTTTTGATGCAAATTTAAATATAATACTTGAAAGTGACTATGATTTATAGAAAACTGTTTCTAACATTCTTTCCTCACATATATAACACTGAAAACAAACACGAAGCAATTGAAAGGCAACAGAGCAAAAAAACAATAGTAATTCTATGAAATAAATATAGTTATATTAAATCCTCTATTAAACTTTATTCTTAATTTTACCCTCAACTACTATACTCCATAAAAAACACTTATGATGAAAAATAAAACTTCCTGGATATTCGCAATCCTAATCCTATTCGTTATTACAATTGCTTATGGCTATACAAAACTTATTGTACCGAAACAAAAATTAGCCTCAATGGATTGTGCCGAAATTCCAAATACAGCAGAAGCTTCATTATTTAAACCAACGATCGAAAATAAAAACAAACCTTCTGGTAAAGCTCCGGCGGGAATGACCTGGATTCCGGGTGGAGAATTCTCTATGGGAAGCAATGTTGAAGACGAAAGCTTGTGCAGTATAAAAGGAGTCACGAAAGATGCCGCCCCAATACATCGTGTTTATGTAGATGGGTTTTACATGGACAAAACTGAAGTTACAAATGATCAGTTTGAAGCCTTTGTAAAAGCAACCGGTTATGTCACTTTTGCCGAAATAAAACCTACTCAGGAAGAATACCCGGATGCACCAATAGAAAATCTTGTTGCCGGATCGGCTGTATTTACCCCTACTCCTGCCAAAGTAGACTTAAACAACTACATGCAATGGTGGTCCTATGTACATGGTGCAGACTGGAGACATCCTGAAGGAGCAGGAAGTTCTATTAAAGGAAAAGGCAGCTATCCCGTTGTTCAAATTTCTTATGATGATGCTGCCGCTTATGCGAAGTGGGCCGGAAAAAGATTACCAACAGAAGCAGAATGGGAATTCGCAGCCCGTGGTGGGAAATCAGGCGAATTGTATGCTTGGGGAAATACCCTAAAACCTAAAGGAAAATTTCAAGCCAACATATACCAGGGACACTTTCCGATAGAAAAGGGAGACACTGGCGAAGATGGCTATATCGGTATTGCACCAACTGCAAAATTTGCGCCCAATTCTTACGGTCTTTATGATATAGGAGGAAATGTATGGGAATGGACAAACGACTGGTATACTGCGGACTATTACAAAGTAATAAGTAAAAACGGCCAGGTTGCCAAAAACCCACAGGGCCCTAAATCTTCTTATGATCCCGGAGAACCAAACTTACCTAAAAAAGTACAGCGTGGCGGATCCTTTTTATGTACCGATCAGTATTGCACTCGCTACATGGTAGGCACTAGAGGAAAAGGAGATTACAAATCACCCGCAAACCACATTGGCTTTAGATGTGTCCAATAAGTTTTTTTTAGTTAACAAATTAGCACGAATTAAAATACATTTCATATCACTTGCAAATCCAATTTCACAAATTTAAATTCGTGAAATTGGATTTCAACTTTGAATACCTAATGTAAATCAGTGAAATTTTTAGTAAACTTTTTTCTGTCTAATTTACAGTTTTCATAATTTGTAGCTTTACAACGCTTAACTATTTACTTATATTTGCCTAAAAATAAAAAAAATGCAACATATCATAGATCGTTTTATTAGTTATGTAACTATTGATACTGAATCAGATCCAAATTCAAAGACAACTCCAAGTACAGAAAAACAATGGAATCTTGCCAATAAACTAGTTGAAGAACTAAAAACAATTGGCTTATCGGATGTTACCATAGACAACAAAGCCTATATCATGGCTACATTGCCTTCTAATGTTGATCACGAAGTTCCAACAATTGGATTTGTATCTCATTTTGACACTTCTCCGGATTTTAGCGGAGCCAATATAAAACCTCAAATCGTTGAAAATTACGACGGTAAAGACATCCTTTTAAATGCTGAGAAAAACATTGTTTTATCACCAAACTACTTTAAGGATTTATTACAATACAAAGGGCAAACCATTATTACAACAGATGGAACCACTTTGCTAGGAGCCGACGACAAGGCAGGAATTACCGAAATTGTCTCAGCGATGGAATACTTAATTCAGCATCCTGAAATCAAACACGGAAAAATCAGAATTGGTTTTACTCCTGACGAAGAAATTGGCCGCGGTGCGCATCATTTTGATGTGAAAAAATTTGGTGCTGCATGGGCCTACACCATGGATGGAAGCCAGATTGGTGAGTTAGAATACGAAAATTTTAATGCAGCCGGAGCTAAAATCACCTTCAAAGGAAAAAGCGTTCACCCGGGTTACGCCAAGGGAAAAATGATCAATTCGATGTTGATTGCCAACGATTTCATCAACGAACTTCCTAAAGGGGAAACTCCTCAAGAAACCAAAGGTTATGAAGGTTTTTTCCATGTCCACCACCTTACCGGAAGTATTGAAGAAACTGTTTTAGAATTGATTATTCGCGATCACAACAAGAAAAAATTCGAAAAACGTAAAGACCTAATTGCTAAAATTGCAAAAAAAATCAATAAGAAATTTGCGAAACAATTTGGAGAAGATATTGTAACTGCTGAAGTAAAAGACCAGTACTACAATATGAAAGAAAAAGTACTTCCCGTAAAACACATTGTTGATATTGCCGAAAAAGCAATGCGCGAATTAAACATCAAACCAATCATCAAACCTATTCGTGGAGGAACCGACGGGTCTCAATTGTCATTTATGGGACTTCCTTGCCCGAATATATTTGCCGGCGGTCATAACTTCCATGGAAAATACGAGTATGTTCCTGCTGAAAGCATGCAAAAAGCTACAGATGTCATTGTAAAAATAGTCGAATTAACTGCAATTCCGGGTATTTTTGACGCACCTGAAAAGCCTAAAAGAAAAAGATAAATCCAAAAAATATGCCTGATAAGAAACACGTTTGGGACAAAGTCAATAGCTGGGAAGAAGAACTTCTTTTCCTAAAATCGATTATTGATAAAACCGAACTGATTGAAACCGTAAAATGGGGCGGCCCAGTTTATGTTTACAACAAAAAAAATGTTATCGGCATAGGAGGTTTTAAAGAGTACTTTACGATTTGGTTTTTTAATGGTGTTTTTCTGAAAGATGAGAAAAAAAAGCTCATCAACGCTCAGGAAGACAAAACAAAATCGTTACGCCAATGGCGCTTTACTTCAAAAGACGAAGTAAACGAAGCCGACGTTTTAGCTTATATTGCAGAAGCGATTGAAAACGAAAAACAAGGTAAGATCATAAAACCTACAAAAAAAGAAGCTATCATTTCTGAGCTTTTTCAAAAAGAAACAGCTCAGAATCCTACTTTAGCAGAAGCGTTTCAGAAATTTAGCCCTTACAAGCAATATGAATTCCTGGAATACATTGAAACAGCTAAACAAGAGAAAACCAAGCTTTCAAGGATCGAAAAAGTTATTCCGATGATACTACAAAACATCGGACTGAATGATAAATACAGATAGGGTTAAATTTCAAATTTTTAAAACTCCAAATTCCAAGCTACACAAAAACCTTTGTCAAAGTTTAAAACTTTGACAAAGGTTTTTTTTACGCAAAGACGAGTCATTTAGGAACGAGGAATCTTCGAAAGCAGCTCGACAAAGATTAAAGAATCACTATGTGGAGTTTCTTGCGTAGATCCCTCATTCCTCGGGATGACAATATTGTGGTTACTTTTACTGAATTAGATTGTGTGATTTCTCCTTTCAGTAGAAATGACAATTAAAAAAAATCCCAAACTCCTGTATTGGAATTTGGGATTTTTAATATTGTAATTTAAAAAATTAAGCTTTTTTCAAAGCAGCACTCATTTCCATAGAAATCGCTGAACGCTCAATTTTTAATTTTCCGGACATTGTTTCGATTACTGCACTTGTATCAGCAAGCTCAACGATTTTTCCGTGAAAACCACTTTTAGTAATTATTTTATCACCTACTTTCAGGCTGCTTTCAAATTCTTTTTCGTTTTTTACTCTTTTCTGTTGTGGTCTGATCATAAAGAAATACAACACTACAAACATTAGTAAATAAGGCGCAAATTTCATTAAATCTTGCATAGTATTCAGTTTTTATTTTTGTTATTAATATTTACGTTTTAAGCTCCCATAACTTCACTTAAAGCGACGTCATCAACGAGAGTTTGGAATTTATTTATAAAAATCGGTATCAATTACATTAACCCACGTCCTACTTTAACCATCTTTTTATTCGCTGTAAGCTCCTTAACCAGATTATCTAAAATTCCGTTGATAAAAATACTACTTTTTGGTGTAGAATATTCTTTTGCAATTTCTAAATATTCGTTAAGAGTTACTTTTACAGGAATAGAAGGGAATTTTAAAAATTCGCAGATTGCCATTTTCAGGATAATCGTATCAATTTCAGCAATCCTTTCACTGTCCCAGTTTGGTGTTTTATCATCGTATTCTTTTGCCAGAATCGATTCATTTAAAACTGTTCTTCTAAACAAGTCTTTAGCAAAATCCTTATCCTCAACATCTTTGTACAACTTAGGCACTCTAAAATCATCCGGATCTTCAGTTTTAATAGCCTTCAATTGTTTGATGATATGTGTATTTACAACTGGAATATCATCAACCCAAGTTAATTTATCATCCTCTAAATACTCATATAATTTTTCATTTGGAACAATTACATCTGCAAACAAATCAATTACAAATTGTCTGTCTTCTTCAAAAGTATTTGTTGTAGTGCTCATGTATTTTGCATACAATTCACTTGATTTAATATCATTTAAAAGCAAAATGATATAATCATCGTTCAGATTCCAGTTGTTGATTTTACGATTTTCTAAAGCAATACTAAGTGAATTACTTTCGGCAAGAAGTTGGAAAATTTTGTTTTTTACGAATTTTTCATTCGGATTACGTTCTGCAGCGGTTGCAAGATGTTTTTTACTAGAAAGATGTAAAAAAACTGATTCTTTTTTGCAAATTTCAATCAATGAAGAAAGCATTATAAGATATAGATCCTGAATATTATCAATACTGTAAAAAAGAAACTTCTCTTCTTTTTCCATATTATCAGAACCGCTTTGATGCATTGCATAAATGGATTGCATTACTTTAACGCGTATGTGTCTTCTATTTACCACCTTGTAAGAACATTTAAAAATTAGTCTGCAAAAGTATGAATTTCGCAGTTGATATTAAAATTAAAACATAAAAAAAGTCTCAGTTTTCAGTCTCAGTTTTCACTTTTTGCGAAACTTGAGACTGAAAACCGAGACCGTTAACTAAAAAAATTATTTTTTTGCGTTCTCAATTCTTCTCAAATCGATACGATTTTGAGCAATTGTAAGCGCTGCTTTGTGTGTTGTCATTCCGTTTTTCACAGCGTAATCGATAATCTCTAAAGTAGTGTTATAGATATTTTCGGTTTTTGTCATGATTTCAGCTTTACCGTAGTGCTCTAATTCAGCATATACGTTGATAATTCCACCAGCGTTGATTAAGAAATCAGGAGCATATAAAATACCTCTTTCCTGTAATCTTGCTCCGTGAATATTTTCGTCAGCCAACTGATTGTTCGCTGCTCCTGCAATAACTTTAGCTTTAATCTTATCTACTGTTGCATCATTAATGATTGCTCCCATAGCACATGGCGCATAAATATCAACATCAGCTGTATATAAATCTTCACCAGAATAGATTGAAGCATTGTATTTTGAAGCTACCTGATACAATTTCTCTTCATTGATATCAGTAATTGTAACGATTGCTCCTTCTTTAGTTAAATATTCTACTAAAGCTTCTCCTACGTGACCAATTCCCTGAACTAAAACTTTTTTACCTTCTAAAACATCAGTACCAAACTGACTTTTAGCAGCAGCTTTCATTCCTAAATAAACACCATAAGCTGTTATTGGAGAAGGGTTTCCTGAACCACCTCTTTCTTCAGAAATACCAGTAACATAAGGCGTTACATCTCTAACAGTATCCATGTCTTTTGTTTCCATTCCAACATCTTCAGCAGTAATATATCTACCACCTAAAGAGTGAACAAATTCACCAAACTTACGCATTAATTCAGGTGTTTTTTGCGTTTTAGCATCACCAATAATTACTGCTTTACCTCCACCGATATTCAATCCGGTAATGGCAGATTTATATGTCATACCTCTTGAAAGACGCAAAACATCGTTTAATGCTTCCCATTCAGTATTGTAATTCCACATTCTAGTACCTCCCAAAGCTGGTCCCATAACCGAATTATGAATACCAATAATTGCTTTTAAACCTGTATCTTTGTCGTTGCAAAATACAATTTGTTCGTGATCGTCAAAAGACAATTGACCAAAAACAGGATCCATTTTTTGAAGTTCTTTTCCAGTTGCGAAAGTTGCATCCATAGCGCTACTATATTATTTGTTAAAATTATGAATTTGTCAAAAAGACTTCTCAAATTTATATAAAAAATATACATGTGCTAATTTATTATCTTTAAAATAACAATCTAACAATCGTTTTGTTTTGAGAAATTTATACATTACATTAATTTTTATTCATAATATTTCCCTAAATCAAAACATTTTAACATTGAATCTCTTAAAAAAATGAAAGAATTAAGCTATTTAAACAAATATTTTATCAAATATAAATATAGTTTCTCTTTAGGAATTTTAATCACCATAATCGCACAAATATTCTCTCTGTTCACCCCAAAGCTAATCAGCAAGTCGTTAAACGCGATTGAAAAGTTCGATAAACTTCCCGAAGCCGATCAGACTTCTCAAATAGTTATCAATACTTACCGCGAAGGATTAATCCATAACGTACTGTTAATCATTGCTACTACCATTGTTGCCGGTTTTCTGACGTTCTTAATGCGTCAGACTTTAATTGTAATGTCGCGTCATATTGAGTTTGATTTAAAAAATGAGGTCTTCAAACAGTATGAAAAACTCTCGCAGAACTTTTACAAACAAAATCGCACCGGAGATTTAATGAACCGTATTAGCGAAGATGTTTCAAAAGTTCGTATGTATGTGGGTCCTGCGGTAATGTACACCATTAATACTTTCATCCGTTTTGCCATCGTCATTATATATATGTATAATGTTTCACCATTACTGACACTGTACACTATTTTACCCTTACCGATTCTTTCCTATTGCATTTTCAAGCTAAGTTCGGAAATCAATAAAAGAAGTACCACCTTTCAACAATACTTATCTAAAGTATCCAGTTTTACACAGGAAATTTTTTCGGGTATCCGGGTTATAAAAGCTAACTCACTGGAGAATCAGCATCAAAACAATATGATCGCTCTGGCGGAGGAAAGCAAGAAAAAGAGTTTAGATTTAGCTAAAGTGCAATCCCTATTTGGTCCTTTGATGATTGCCTTAATCGGAATCAGTAATTTGGTCGTAATCTATTTTGGCGGCGTTATGTACATTAACGGAACGATTCCGAATATAGGCACTATTGCCGAATTTATTCTATATGTAAACATGCTAACCTGGCCGGTGGCTTCATTAGGATGGGTCTCCTCAATGGTTCAAGAAGCTGAAGCCTCTCAGAAACGTTTAAACGAATTTTTAAAGATTGAACCTGAAATAAAAAACAAAAACGAAAATCATTCTGACATTCAGGGCACGATTGCCTTTGAAAACGTAAGTTATACCTATGAAGACACCAATATCGAGGCACTGAAAAACGTTACTTTCACAGTCAAAAAAGGAGAAACATTGGCCATTTTAGGAAAAACAGGTTCAGGTAAATCTACAATATTATCACTCATCTCCCGTTTGTATGATGTAACCGAAGGGAAAATCACAATTGATCAAAATGAAATCAGCACACTGAACCTATACGATTTGCGAAATAATGTTGGCATTGTACCTCAAGACGCTTTTTTATTTTCGGACACTATTAAAAACAATATAAAATTTGGTAATCAGAACGCTACAGATAAAGAAGTAATCGAGGCCGCCAAAAATGCGGTAGTTCACGATAATATTATTGCTTTTAACAAACAATACGACACGATCTTAGGAGAGAGAGGAATCACTCTCTCGGGCGGACAAAAGCAGCGTGTGTCTATAGCGCGCGCCATTATTAAAAATCCGGCAATTTTACTTTTCGACGATTGTTTGTCAGCAGTAGATACAGAAACAGAAGAAACCATTTTAAGCAATTTGTTTGAAATTTGTAAAGATAAAACTACAATAATAGTAAGTCACCGGGTATCATCTGCAAAGAACGCCGATAAAATAATCATTCTGGAAGACGGTAAGATCATTCAACAAGGCTCTCATAATCAATTAATAAATCAGGAAGGCTATTATGCATCGTTATATTTAAAACAACTTTCGGAAAAAGAATTACTTTAATTGTTGCGTAATCGATAATTTTTTATGATTTTTGAGTACTATTAATTCCAAAAATGATAGAACGTATTATGAGAGAAAATGACATGTTAGAAAAAGAAGAGATTTTTTCTAAAGTATTACGAGCAGGAAGAAGAACTTATTTCTTTGATGTGAGAGCTACTAAAGCTGACGATTATTATATCACAATTACCGAAAGTAAAAAATTTACTGAGGAGGATGGTTCTTTTCATTTTAAAAAACACAAAATCTACTTGTACAAAGAAGACTTTAGTGCTTTTGCCGAAATACTAGAAGAAATGACTTCATACGTCTTGAACCACAAAGGCGAAGAAGTAATTTCTGAAAGACACCAAAAAGATTTCAAAAAAGAATACGGTTCTGACAAGCCTGAAGGGCAAAGAACCAGTTTTACCGATATTGATTTTGACGATATTTAGTCAAAAAAATACTTTTTAAAAGTTTAAGTCCATTCTGTTTGACATTTTGGACTTTTTTTAAATACATAAACTCTACCATTTTAGTCGACATTTATTTGTTGTCCAAAACGGAGCTATTCAAATATTTTTATAAAATACCAGAAATGGAAACGCAACTATTAATTCTACCTGGACTTGGAAATTCCGGAATCAGACACTGGCAAACATTTTGGCATAAAAAATTCAAAAATTCAACCCGCATTGCTCACGCCGAGTGGGACAATCCTATCCGTGAAGAATGGCTCGAACGCTTAAACGACGAAATCTCGAAACTAAACAGTCCAACCGTACTGGTGGCACATAGCTTAGCAGTTTCACTTGTCCTGCACTGGGCACAGGCAAACCAAAATCCAAATATTGTTGGAGCCTTGCTCGTAGCCCCTGCCGATGTAGATTCACCTCAACATACACCCGATTCTATTCGAAACTTTTCGCCAATGCCCATTTCAAAATTGCCCTTTCCTTCAGTTGTTGTAGCGAGTGAAAACGATCCTTACGCAACTTTCGAAAGAAAAAAGTATTTTGCTGAAATGTGGGGAAGTGATTTTGTTAATATCGGACAAAAAGGACATATCAACTCGGATTCAGATTTAAAATACTGGGAAGAAGGACAATTGATTCTGAAACAATTGATCGAGAAAATAAGATAGTTCTCAGTCGCAGTTTACAGTCGCAGTCGCATACTGAAAACTGAGACTGAGACTGAAAACTGCGACTAAAAAAATCACCCGATTCTTAATCCGTTTTCTATTTTAAAATCAGGAGCGAGTAAAATAACATCTCCTTCCTTGCCTATGGCACCAAGAACCAGGCATTCGCTCATAAATTTTCCAATTTGTTTTCTGGGAAAATTTACTACTGAGATAATTTGTCGGTTTAATAAATCTTCTTTTTTATAATGTGTCGTTATCTGGGCGGATGATTTACGAATTCCAATTTCGGAACCAAAATCAATCGTAAGCTGATAGGCCGGTTTTCTGGCTTCGGGGAAATCATTTACTTCAATAATAGTTCCGACACGCATATCTGTTCTTTCAAATTCATTCCAGGTTAAATCCATTTTTGCTTCAGTATTTAATGATTTACAAACCTATTAATTTTGTAATTATTATCCCTAATTCTATAACTGCTTTTTTTGAGTAGCTTCTAACTTTACGAATCAAATTGGTACGCTAACGCAAAAAAATATAAAAATGGAAAATAACACCCTAAATAACAGTACCTCCCTTAGAGATTCTGACTTTGATATTCAACTTTCAAATACCGATAAATATATAGAAACTGCCAAAAACGTAAAGCTATATGTAAAAGATTACGGAAAAGGTAAACCGGTAATTCTAATTCACGGCTGGCCGCTTTCGAATGAAATGTGGGAATATCAAATTGATTTTCTGGTTCAGAATAATTATCGCGTCATCGCTTATGACCGTCGTGGATTTGGCAAGTCATCACAACCTTATGACGGCTATGATTATGATACACTAACCGATGATTTAAAAGAAATAATAGAGCAGCTTCAATTAGAAAACGTTACTCTGATAGGATTTTCAATGGGTGGTGGTGAAGTAGTTCGCTACTTTAGCCGCTATGGAGGTAAAGGCGTTACAAAAGCTGCATTACTTTCTTCTATCATTCCATTCTTATTACAAACCCACGATAATCCCGACGGACATCCGAAAGAGAAAAGTGAAGTTACAGCAAACACCATCAAGGAAGACCGAATTGGTTTTATAGATAATTTTGGCAAGACCTTTTTTGGCATCAATATCATCAACAGACCTTTAAGCACACCCTTGTTAGAATACTATAGAATGCTGTGTTCTTTTGCTTCACCGCGTGCTACGCTAAAATGTGCCGAATCTTTTTCTTTTACTGATTTTAGAGATGAACTAGATGCTGTAAAAGTACCTACCTTAATTATTCATGGTGACGATGACAAAATTGTGCCTATTGATCTTACCTCAAAAAAAGCAGCCAAAGCGATTCAAGAAAACACCTACATTATTTATGAAGGTGCTCCACATGGCTTATTTTACACCCATAAAGACAAATTAAACAAAGATTTATTAGACTTTCTAAACGCCTAATTTATTCCAGACACCACAGATTAATACAATTCTGATGATTTTCCAGTCGCTCGCAAGCAATGCTGTTTAAATTGTATAATCTGTGGTAAAAAATCAAAAACAAGACTATACGCTTTCTTTTACAGAATTTTAAAGCTATTTTTGAGAAACTTATTTCTACAAAATGGCACGAACTCCTTCAAATATGATCCCCCTTGGAACAATAGCTCCGGGATTCAAATTAAGAGATACCAATTCTAATAATGTTTATTCATTTGAAGATTTGAGAGGATCAAAAGGCACTTTGGTTATTTTTATTTGCAACCACTGTCCGTTTGTACTTCATGTTATCAAGGAAGTTGTAATGATCGCCAATGATTATCGTGTACAGGGAATTGGTATTATTGCAATTTCAAGCAACGATATTGAGAAGTATCCACAAGATGCTCCTGAATTAATGACTGAATTTGCTTTTCAGAACAAGATTGATTTTCCGTACTTGTTTGACGAAAGTCAGGACGTTGCCAGAGCTTATGAAGCCGCCTGTACTCCTGATTTTTATTTATTTGACAATCAGGACCGATTGTTTTACCGCGGTCAATTAGACGATTCAAGACCAGGAAATGGAATTCCGTTAAGCGGAAGCGATCTTCGCAGCGCAATTGACGCCCTTATTTACAACAGAAGTTTAAAAGATCCTCAAAAACCAAGTATTGGCTGTAACATCAAATGGAAAACAACTCTTTAGTGTTTTCAAAAAGTTTGCTTATCTTTACCAATCCAATTAATTATTTTCCTAGTGATTACTATCAATCTATTTACAGCTTCCTCGCTATCGTTTTCTCTTACAAGAAGAACGCTTACTGCTGTATTTACTTCACATAGTAAGGCCTTTATCAATTAGGCCTCCGTCTATTTCAATTTCTTCTCTCAGACGGAGGATTTATTTATTAGTTTTCAGTTACAACTTGTAGTCTTCAGTCGCAGTCTCCTTTTAAAGGCCGCCGCTAATGACTTTCATTATAAACTGCATCTGAAAATTCCGAACATTCAAATCACAATAAATTAGAATCGATATGAAACCAACCCCTACATTCTGTAAGACAGATTATCAGTTTTTAAGAGAATTGATACTAAAAAGTAAAAACACAACAAATGCCAAAGAAATTGGACAGCTTTCGCACGAATTAGACCGAGCCATTATCCGTAAAGAAAGTGAATTGGACGAAACCGTTATACGAATCAATTCGCAGGTCACTATTGAAGATGTAAAAGCAAATAAAAGCATGAAGGTTCAGATTGTCCTCCCATCCTTTGCCGATGTAAAAGAGGGAAAAATATCCATTTTAGCACCGCTTAGTGTTGCTATTATTGGCTTTAAAGAAAATGATGTTGTCGATTGGGAATTACCGGCCGGAATAAAAACATTAAAAATAACAGCCGTTACCAATTTACCTGAAAGCATATCTTAGTTTTTTAAACACCTCCTGCGTGAAGGTGTTTTTTTATGTCCTTTTTAAAGCAAAAAAAAACTATCCAACTTAATTGAATAGTTTTTATGAATCTAAAATATCAGCTTCTTACAATTGAGAAGTGATATAATTTGATATTAAAGCGATCTGAGTATCGTCTACTTTCGCTTTTTTCTGCATTCTTACCAGAATTGGTTTCCAGTCTTCCTGACTAAATTTCTTCGGATCATATAGTTTGTGACATCTTGCACAACTGTTTTCGTACAAGTTTTTACCTTCCGCCAATGCAGGAGTTAATTCTGTAGTTTTTACTGTCTCAGTCACAACCGGTGCAACTGGTGCAACCTCAGCCGCTTTTTTAATACCGCACGAAACCAAAAGCAACGTCACAGCGGTTAAAGTTAAGATCCTTAATTTCATTGTTCTTGTTTTTTTTAAAGTAAATATAAAAAAAATCCCATTCGGCAGGCGAATGGGATTACTATTTAAAACAATACTAAATTGTTTGTAAATTTTTTATTTTACGTCCATTAATTCAACGTCAAAAATTAAAGTTGCGTTTGGTGGAATAACTCCTCCTGCACCCGCAGCTCCATAAGCCAAATCAGATGGAATTACAAAACGAGCTTTGTCACCTACTTGCAGCAAAGCGATACCTTCGTCCCATCCTTCGATCACCTGTCCTTGACCTAATCTAAATTCGATTGGTTTTTTACGTGGGTAAGATGAATCAAAAACTTTTCCATTTTCTAAAGAACCTTCGTAATGTACAGCAACTGTTTTACCAGCTTCAGCTTTCTTACCTTCTCCTTTTTGAATCATTTTATAACGTAATCCGCTATCCGTTTTATCAAAACCTGCAGCCAATTGTTCCATCTTCGCTTCTGATTCTGCTTTTAAAGCAGCATCACGCTTCAAACGAGCTCCTTTTAAAGCAATAAAAGCTTCAATAGCATTGAATTTTTCTGCTTCTTCTCCAACTCTAATAATCTCTACATTATCAAGAGAATCTCCTTGAGCTACTGCATCAACAACATCCTGACCTTCGATTACATGACCAAAAACAGTATGTTTTCCATCTAACCAAGAAGTTGGAACGTGTGTAATGTAAAATTGAGAACCGTTACTTGCAGGACCAGAATTCGCCATTGCTAAAACTCCCGGGCGATCGTGTTTCAAACTTGGATGAAACTCATCGTCAAATTTATATCCCGGATCACCAGTTCCAGTTCCTTTTGGGCATCCTCCCTGAATCATAAAATCAGGAATTACTCTATGAAAAGTTAATCCGTCATAGAATTTTTGTCCCTGAGGTTTTACTTTATTCTCCATATTTCCTTCTGCAAGAGCTACAAAATTCCCTACGGTCCCAGGTGTTAAATCGTGTGCAAGTTTTACTAAAATCGAACCTTTACTAGTGTTGAATTTAGCGTATATTCCGTTTTCCATTGTTGTTATTTTTTATTTGATTGCAAATTTACAAATTAATTTTATATCAATTTATGCTTTCTGTTTTTTAGACTTTGATTTGTAAGTAAGGCCGTAAACGACAAATGCCAGTGCCGATAATCCAACACATCCAATCGATACAGCGTGCCATCCCCCCAGTTTCCAAAGTAACAATCCATAAGCTGATCCCGCTGCCGTTCCTAAAAAACTAAACGACATAAAGACGGTATTCAATCGGTTTCTTGCTTCCGGAAGCAATGAATATACTCTCGTTTGGTTTGAAATATGAACACCCTGAATTCCAATATCAATAAATACGATTCCAATCGCAATTCCGATTACACTTTCTATTGAGAAATAAAAAACCAGAAAACTAATTAAGATTAATAAACAACCGTAACCTACGGCAATTCTCGAGTTTCCTTTATCTCCTATTTTCCCTACTAAAGGTGCTGCCAGAGCTCCCGAAGCTCCTACAATTCCAAAAAGCCCAATTGTAGCACTGTTAAAACCGAATGGTTCTCCGGAAAGCAGTAAAACCATAGTGGTCCAAAAAGCTCCAAATTGTGCAAAACTGAATACATTGATCAGTGTAGCTTCACGTAAAACCGGCTGTGTTTTAATAAGTGTAAAAAGTGACTGAATCAACTGTCCGTAAGTTCCTTCAAACTGAGGTTTATTCACCGGAAATTTATTCTGAATCACAAAAAAGATCAATAAACAGATTCCCGCAGCAATATAAAACATAGACCTCCAGCCTAATATCTGACCGATAAATCCGCTTAACGTTCTCGATAATAGTATCCCAACAAGCAAACCGCTCATGATGGTTCCTACTACTTTTCCACGCTGTTCCGGTGCACTTAAAGAAGCCGCCAAAGGCAAAATAAGCTGTGGTACGATTGAAGTAATTCCAATTAATAAAGAAGCCACCTGCAAAAGAAAAAAACTTTTTGCCGTTGCCGCAATAATCAAAGCGATTACAGAAGCAAAAGTGGTCATTAAAATTTGTTTTTTACGCTCGATTTTGTCGCCTAACGGAACCATAAAAAACAATCCTATCGCATAACCCGCCTGGGTTAGATAAGTTATTGTTCCCGCATTGGCTTCAGGAATTTTAAATTCGTTGGCAATTAATACAATTAAAGGCTGGCAGTAATAAAGATTTGCAACTATAAGTCCAGTGCAAGCTGCCATAAACAAGACATTCGTTTTGGATAAATTCATTTTGCAAAAATACCAATCTAATTATTACCAAAACTTTAAAAAAATTATAATTTTTCTAAGTTCCAAGGCAAACCTGTCTATTGTTTTAAAAATTATACTGAATTTTAAAACATTACAATTGTATAAAATCTTCCCTTATTGGACTAAAAACATCTGTTAAAAGTCCACTTTCTAAGCAAACTACTCCGTGAATGGCATGTGGCGGAATGTAAAAACTATCTCCTTCTTTCAGTGTTTGCGTAACACCGCTGATGGTCACATCAAATTTACCACTTGAGACATACGTTACCTGCGAATGATAGTGCTCGTGTAAAACACCAATTCCCCCTTTTTCAAAATGAACATTTACCAACATCACTCTTTCATCAAAGGCAAGAATTTTGCGCTTGATTCCTTCACCAACTACCTCCCACTCGATTTCATCGCCTTTTATAAATTCTTTGCTTGTTTTTAAATGCTGCATTTTCAATATGTTTAATTAACTTTCTGTTTGTTATAAATTTCATAAATCAGCTAGCGTTTTTCATTCTGCCTATTTCTATCAAATTTAGGCTAATCCGCTTTCTTATTGCTTTCTTCTAAATTAATTCTTTAAAGATAAACCTTTCATCGTAATCGACTTCGGACTTTTGCAAAAAGTGAATATACTCCTCTTTCAAGGTTTTCTTTTTGTGGTGCGCTTCCTGGTTTTCAATATACTTAATTACGGCAGTCAATTGAGATTTACTGTATGAAAACGCTCCATAGCCTTCCTGCCATTGAAAATGCCCTTTGGACAATTTATTAGTATTGATCCACTTTGAGGAATCCTGTTTAATATTTTTCATCAAATCGGAAATTGATTGCGCAGGTCTAATCCCAATTAAAATATGAATATGATCCGAAACACCATTTATCGCCAGAAGCTTATGATCATTATTTTTTATAATTCCGGTTATATATTGATATAATTCTGCTTTCCATTCTTTGTCTATTAACGCACGTCTGAATTTTACTGCGAAAACAAAATGAATATGTATTTGGGTGTATGTGTTTGCCATAATTTACCAATATTTCTACCAATATGTAATTCCTGACGGAATAATTTGTGATCTGTAAAACATATATTCTTTCGATTCTACCGATATGTAATTCCTGACGGAATTATTTGCGATACATAAACAATTTTTATTTTAGATTTCACACCATAAAATGAAAGAATAAAACTACAATATTTTATTAATAAATATTACTTCCTCACAATTTATTTTACTTATGTAATTATTATCAAAAAAAAATGCTCCATATAGGAGCAAAATATTGGTAAGTAAAAAATATACAGCAGTCAAAATGTCCCGTAGGGACAACACCTCTTTTTACAGTTAGTAGCTACTCTTAGTTTTCTTCTTCTTCAAAATTATCGAAGTAGGTAAAATCTTTGGTAATTAATCCGTTTTCAATTTTAAAAATAGTACAGATCGGCAGTTCAAACTTTGAATTGTCAGGCGCTGTACCCGATGAGACAAACTCGACAATAATATGTTTCTCTCCAGACGGATAAACCTGAACAACTTTATCATGTAAATCCGGAAAAGCGGAATTAAGCTCCGCATACTTATCCGCAATTTGCTTACGGGTTTGTTTGATAATCCCCGGCCCTAATGAAGGATCTTTAAAATCAGCAGTCTCGGTGTACATTTCAGACATCTTTTTCCAATCGTGGCTATTAAAATGCTCAAAATACTGTTTGATTAATTGCTCGTTTTTTGTAGTATCCATAGGTTTTAATTGATTCTGACAGGAAATAATTACAAAAGATACAATAAGCATAGCTGTTTTTCTCATGATTTATCATTTTAAGTTACTAAAAATCAGCACAAAGCGTACATAAATATAATCAAATGATTTTGACCAAAATGATAAATTCTCAATATTTCCGTATAAAAAACAAGAAATCAGCTTATTTAACAGCAATTGTTTGAGGTGGTTGTTGCTGTTTATCTGTTTTGTACAAATAAATCTCTCCATTCTTATGGGTATATATGTAGGTATAGTTCCAATAATTTGAACCAGCCATTCTGGTGCCTTCATTAGTATTTGCATTAACATACACTTGTTCCGCATAAATCAATATTTCCCCGTGATCTGAATTGTGTAAAGTACGTATAGGGGGGCCCCATATCTTAATAAGATTTTTTTTTGATTGACCAATCCATTGATCATTTGCATTTTTAGTGGTTGAACATGCTTGTAAAATCAATAGAACAGTTAATAGCAGTAGCTTTTTCATGGAAATTTTATTTTTAAGTATCCCTTTACAAAATCAAACAATTGAATTGTAATATTAGTTAAAATTAGGCATCTTTTTTTTACATTTAAGGTGTTTTATGTTATATAATCATCATCTATTTAACCGTACAAAAAACACTTAAACAACAAAAAACACTATAACCTTCTGGTTATAAACTCTTTTCTTAAAACTTTTAATTATTTTCTGTCATTTTCAAATCTTGAAAATTCACAAAAATTAACTTTGTATCTTTGCACCTTAGAACTATTGAAGAAAAAAAATGCGAATTGACATTATAACGATTTTACCCGAATTATTAAAGAGTCCGTTTGAGGCTTCGATTATGAAACGTGCCATAGACAAAGGTTTAGTGGAAGTTCATTTTCATAATTTGCGTGATTACACAACAAACAAGCAAAAAAGTGTTGACGATTATCCGTTTGGAGGTGGTGCCGGAATGGTGATGACCGTTCAACCCATCGACGCCTGTATCACGCATTTAAAAAGCCAACGCGAATACGATGAAATTATCTATATGTCGCCTGACGGGGAAACTTTAAACCAAAAAATGGCCAATACCATGTCGATGTATGAAAATATCATCATTCTCTGTGGACATTATAAAGGCGTAGATCAGCGTGTTCGTGATCATTTTATTACTAAAGAAATTTCAATTGGTGATTATGTGTTATCCGGTGGAGAATTAGGAGCTTTAGTGTTATCTGATGCTTTGATCCGATTGATTCCTGGTGTTTTAAGTGACGAAACTTCAGCATTGACTGACAGTTTTCAGGACAATCTGCTTTCAGGCCCCATATACACAAGACCGGCAGATTACAAAGGCTGGAAAGTTCCCGAAGTTTTAACAAGCGGCCATTTTGCTAAAATTGACAAATGGCGTGAGGATATGGCGTTCGAGCATACTAAAAACAGACGTCCGGATTTATTAGAAGAAAAATAAACCAGACTCTTTACTCATTTATTTTTAGTGATTCTTCTAAATCATACCTGAAAGCTGTAATTATTACGTTATCCATTTATTACCTCTTTCTAAAAACTAAAAAATGAATGATTTTAATCTAAAACATATTTACAATACCCGGAATTATATTGAGATGCATTACAATCAAATCATCTCAATAAATTCTCTGGAGGACATTTCCTGTTACTCCTACCGGAATCTGCAACGCATTTTTTATTCGTTATTTAATGAAACTATTGGCGCTTACCAAACCCGACTGAAGATCGAAAACGGATACAAAAAACTCATATACTCCAACAAACAAATCTCAGAAATTGCACTTGAGGTAGGTTTTGCCGACGTACAGTCTTTTTCAAAAACATTTAAAAAACATTTTGATTGTTCTCCTACGCTGGCTCGCAATCAGAAAGAACTTTTACTCAACGATACCCACCCGCTCCAGTCTTTCACCACTGTTTTAAATCCCGATATAATTGTAATTCCCGAAACAACTGTTTATTATCTTAGTTCGAAAACTCCTTATGTCAATCAGGAAATAGAAACGCTTTGGGAGACCCTTTTAAAAAACAAATTCCCCGAAACCGAGACCCATTTCTTTGGAGTCATCACAGATGATATTTTAATCACCGAAAAAATAAATTGCACTTATGAAGCCTGTGTTGCTACAACAGCTATCACTAAAAACCTTCCAAAGAAGCAGATTTTTGGTAGTAAATATGCCCGTTTCTTTCATCACGGGAGTTACCATACCTTAGAAAACACCTATAACCAAATTTACGGAGGCTGGTTTTTAACCAACACTTTTGAACTTTCACACTTGCCTGTTATTGAACAATACTTGCAGACCAGCGACAATTGTGATAACGAGTCCGAATATCTTACCGCGATTTTTATTCCGCTTATTTGATTTGTCCATTTTGGACAACTGCCAGACTATGGTTTAGAAATACATTTGTACCGTCAAAATAATAGTAACAAAATGACACTAAACAAGTTAATCCACAACAAACACAAATTAAGATGAAAAAATTATTTTTACCCTTACTACTGTTTCCCCTATTTACATCGTGTCAGGAAGATGCAGTATCTGTAACGCCGGACGAACCGATAGAATCCATTAAAAGTGAAATTATGTATACCATGCCAGAAGAATCAGCTCCGCATGAAGCAACCTGGCTACAATGGCCACACCAGTATCAATATGGTATTGATTACAAAAATGATCTGGATGCTACCTGGGTCGCTATGACTAAATCATTATCTACAAGTGAAAAAGTAAATATTATTGCTTACAATACTATCGAAAAAAACAGAATTACAGCCTTATTAAAAAATGCAGGTGTTTCTCTTTCTGCTGTAGAATTTAAAATCTACAAAACTGATGATGTTTGGGTAAGAGATAACGGTCCTATTTACGTAAAAGATAAAAACAATCAATTGGTAATTCAGGATTGGGGATTTAATGGCTGGGGGAAAAAAGCCGATTTCAGTAATTGCAACACCATCCCTTCACAAATTGCAGCAGATCAAAAAACAACAGTTGTAGATTTAAATTCTATAATGGTTAATGAAGGCGGAGCCGTAGAAATAGACGGAAAAGGAACCTTATTAGCTACTAAAAGCTCTATTCTAAACTCGAATCGTAATCCGGGAATGAGTCAGGCACAAGCCGAAGCCATTTTTAAAAAATATTTAGGAGTGTCTAACTTCATCTGGCTTAACGGAAAAGCAGGCAGAGAAATCACCGACATGCATATTGACGGGTTTGCACGATTTGGTAATGACAACACCATTGTGACGATGAGTGAAGATGATTTACTGTACTGGGAAGTACCGGAAGGAGACATTCCTACTTTGTACAATTCAAAAGATTTAAAAGGTAAAAAATACAATTTCCTAAAACTGCCTTTGACTCAAAACAAAGTGGTAACGACATACGGGAAAAAATTAGGTTACAAAGGCTCTTATGTTAATTACTACATTGGAAACACGGTTGTATTGGTTCCTAATTACAATGATCCTAATGATGCAGTTGCCAATCAATTGATTCAAGGTTTATATCCTAACAGAAAGGTAATTGGTATCGACGTTCGTAATTTATACGCTAACGGGGGAATGATCCACTGTGTGACGCAGCAGCAGCCTAAATAAAAGAAATAAATCTCAAATTTTTAAAATTCCAAATCCCAATTAATCAACTAGTTAAAAAATTGGAATTTGGGATTTTCTTTTATTGGAATTTAATTTATTTTAATTACATTTGCACCCGAATTAGACTAACCTCTGGCGAAATCCGTGAATGTTACTCTATACTAAACAATAATAAAAAATTATCATGGCAGATTTATTAAAGTTCGTTCAAAACGAATTCGTTGCTAAAAAAGATTTCCCTGTTTTCGGAGCTGGAGATACTATCACAGTTTACTACGAAATTAAAGAGGGTGAAAAAACAAGAACTCAGTTTTTTAAAGGAGTTGTTATTCAAAGAAGAGGTTCTGGTAACACAGAAACTTTTACTATCCGTAAAATGTCTGGAGCTATTGGAGTTGAGCGTATCTTCCCAGTAAACTTACCAGCTTTACAAAAAATTGAAATCAACAAAAAAGGAGCTGTACGTAGAGCTAGAATTTTCTACTTCAGAGAACTTACTGGTAAAAAAGCTAAGATTAAAGATAAAAGAAGATAATCATTTATCGATTTGTCATAAAGAACTCGTTTCATATCATTTGAAACGAGTTTTTTTGTGCCAGTTTTTTAAAATTTTCAGGAGCTAATCCCGCTATCCGTTTCAATCTTTTGTGCCGAACCCCGGCACAAAAGGATTTCCACTGCTATCGGGGCTAGGACAATCATTTTCATAAGAGCTTTTAGTTGACGCCAAACCTGTTAGGTTTTAAAAACCTAACAGGTTTCTCAGATTGCGCGACATACATCATTTCAACGGATTAAAATCCGTTTTTATCTGCGTTTTTACGAAGTAAATCTGTTTCATCCGCGTCAAAATTAGACACTGATTTTACTGATGCGCTAAAGCGAAAACGCTGATAAAAACAGATTTTACCAGCTTAATCTTGGAAACCATAAACGGTCTAATGAAACCGTTTGCGTGAGGGATAGAAGTGGAAAGCCCACAGCCTGACGAAGGAAGTGCGAGGACTTGAAGCGGATAGCCCGACCCGCCTTTTTCGGCGGGACACGCCCAAAATAAAAAAACCGACACTCATAAAGCATCGGTTCGTATTTTAATAATAATTGGTATCTATTTTTTTAATAGTTTTTCCAAATATTCGATTTTATCTTTTTCAGCTTGTAGTAAACGTTCGTAAAGCTTTTCTTTTTCATGGAAAGTTTCAATTAATTTATCCAATGGATTAAAAGTACAATTATTTGCATTGAATGCTCCATTTGTAAAACTGTTATCATGAAAACTATTAAAATAATTAATCATATTGTCTTCCGAGAAATTTTTGATTGCTTCTACGGTTACGCCAAGCGCTTTTGCAACTTCAGCAAGTCTTTCATCATCTATTGTTTCACTATTTTCAATCGCTGAAACTGTTTGTTGGCTTGTACCTAAAGCTTGCGCCAAAGCTTCCTGTTTCATATCTCGAAGTTCACGGATACGGCTAATTTTTCGACCTATATGGCTTGGTTTTGTTAGTGTGCTCATAATTCAAAGATAATGATTAAGTTTAATAACAAGCAACTGGTAAAAAACATATTAAACAATGTAACTTACCCTTTATCGCTCATTTATTCATTAAATCAAAAATACAATTTTTCAGACAAAAGGACAGCACTAAAATGATTTTATACAACTGAAAAGGTTTCTCTGTTTCGGAATAGCTCACTTTTCTTAGTGATTCATCAAAACTGTAATTTTTTAATACCAAAATCGTCGATTTGACAATTTAAAGACCTCGAAATAACAATCTGATAATTTCGGCATTTCTCCTGAAAACTACACCGTTTTCGGACTGTTTTTATTATATTTGCTCCGCTCATTCTGAGCCGACTATACCTTTTACATCGTCATTCTCTGACGATACGATTATAAAAAAAAAAATGACACAGAATTCAAAAATCTATTACACCTTAACTGATGAGGCGCCATTGTTAGCGACTTATTCTTTTTTACCTATTGTTCAAGCTTTTACGTCTACAGCAGGTATTGCAATTGAAACCAGAGACATTTCTTTGGCAGCCCGAATTTTATCCAATTTCCCTGAGCTTTTAACAGCTGATCAAAAAACAGGAGATGCTTTGGCTGAATTAGGTCAATTGGCTACACAACCTGATGCTAACATCATCAAATTACCAAACGTTTCTGCATCGGTACCACAATTAAAAGCGGCTATTGCTGAATTGCAATCGCACGGTTACAACATTCCTAATTTCCCTGAAGATCCTCAAAACGATGCTGAAAAGGAAATTAAAGCAAAATATGCTAAAGTTTTAGGCTCTGCCGTAAACCCTGTTTTACGTGAAGGAAACTCTGACCGTAGAGCTCCAAGAGCGGTAAAAAACTTTGCAAAAGCAAATCCACACTCAATGGGTGCATGGTCAGCTGATTCTAAAACAAAAGTGGCTTCAATGCCAAACGGTGATTTCTACGGAAGTGAAAAATCGCTTACAGTTGCAGAAGCTGATGATGTAAAAATTGAATTCGTTGCAAAAGACGGCACAACTACTGTATTAAAAGCAAGTACTCCTCTTAAAGCAGGTGAAATTATTGACAGTTCTGTTTTAAGTGTAAAAAAATTAAAAGCTTTTGCTGCTGATGCTATTGCAGATGCAAAAAAAGAAGGTGTTTTACTTTCGGTACACTTAAAAGCTACCATGATGAAAGTATCAGATCCAATTATCTTCGGCGCAATCGTTGAAGTATACTTTGCTGATCTTTTCAAAAAATACGAAACTTTATTTGCAGAATTAAACATTGACACCAGAAATGGTTTAGGCGATATCTATGCAAAAATTGCAGGAAGACCTGAGCAAGCTGAAGTTGAAGCAGACATTACTAAAGCAATCGAAAACGGACCTGCTTTGGCAATGGTTAACTCTGATAAAGGAATTACAAACTTACATGTACCTTCAGATGTAATCGTTGATGCTTCTATGCCGGCAATGATTCGTACATCAGGACAGATGTACAATAAAGAAGGAAAACAACAAGATACCATCGCAGTTATTCCGGATCGCTCTTACGCTGGAATTTACACGGCTACTATCGATTTCTGTAAAAAACACGGTGCTTTTGATCCTAAAACAATGGGAAGTGTTCCTAACGTAGGTTTGATGGCTCAAAAAGCAGAAGAATACGGATCTCACGACAAAACATTCCAAATGAAAGGCGACGGAGTTGTTCGTGTAACAGACAACAAAGGGACTGTTTTAATGGAACAAAACGTTGAAGCAAATGACATTTTCAGAATGTGTCAGGCAAAAGACGCTCCAATTCAGGACTGGGTTAAACTTGCTGTAAACAGAGCACGTTTATCTGATACTCCTGCCGTTTTCTGGTTAGACGAAAACAGAGCACATGACAGAGAATTGATCGCAAAAGTTCAAAAATATTTAAAAGACCACAACACTGTAAATCTGGATATTCGTATCTTAAACCCTGTTGCTGCTACTGAATTTACTTTAGACAGAATCATCAAAGGTTTAGACACTATCTCAGTAACCGGAAACGTTTTACGTGATTATCTAACAGACTTATTCCCAATTTTAGAATTAGGAACTTCAGCTAAAATGTTATCTATCGTTCCGTTAATGAACGGTGGTGGATTGTTTGAAACTGGCGCAGGAGGTTCTGCTCCAAAACACGTTGAGCAATTTACAGAAGAAGGATATTTACGTTGGGATTCATTAGGAGAGTTTTTAGCACTTGGTGCTTCTTTAGAGCATTTAGGACAAACTTTAGACAATTCTAAAGCAATTGTTTTATCTGAAACTTTAGACGAAGCAAATGATAAATTCCTTGCTAATGATAAATCTCCGGCTCGTAAAGTAGGCGAGATTGACAACCGTGGTTCTCATTTTTACCTTGCTTACTACTGGGCTCAGGCTTTGGCTGCTCAAAACAAAGATGCTGAATTGAAAGCTATCTTCACTCCAATTGCCGCTGAATTTGAAGCTAACGAGGCTAAAATCGATGCCGAATTAATTGGTGCGCAGGGGAAACCTCAAAATCTTGGCGGTTACTATCAACCAACTCCGGAATTAGTGAGCAAAGCAATGCGTCCTAGCGAAACATTCAATTCAATTATTGCACAAATAAAATAATAGAATTAAACATAAAGAGACGTCACAATCGTCTCTGCAGAAAAGACAACTTTAATTAGTTGTCTTTTTTTTTGAATTGAACCAAAAAAAAACACCCTTTTGAACCTTTGAACCTCTGCACCTTTGTACCTTTGAACCTATAAAAAAAGAGCCTTTCTTAACTAATGTTTAACAAACGTTCTGCGAAAATATTTAGTAAGAATTATTAACTATGTGTTTCAAAACCAAGACAATGATTACAAAAAAAAACACCACTTTTTTTATTCTGCTCTTTACTATTTTAACATCATTTTCTCAGGAAAAATTCACTTTAAGCGGTACCATCACTGACTTTAAAAACAATGAAACCTTAATTGGTGTAAATCTCTATATTCCGGCCTTAAAAATAGGTACCACCACCAACGAATATGGTTTTTATTCCCTTACCGTTCCACAAGGTGAACATCAGATCGAAATTAGTTATGTCGGTTATCAAACCCTTCAAAAAACAATTACTTTAAGTCAAAACACAAAAAACAATTTTGCAATCAACGAGAGCGGTGAAGAACTTCGGGAAGTTATAATTACTGACAATAAAGGCAAAATCAATATCAAATCACCCGAAATGAGTGCCAACAAACTTTCGATTTCGACAATCAAAAGAATGCCGGTTGTTTTAGGTGAAGTCGATGTTTTAAAATCGATCTTATTGCTTCCAGGAGTTACAAATGCAGGTGAAGGCGCTTCGGGATTCAATGTACGTGGTGGAGGTGCCGATCAGAATTTAATTTTACTAGACGAAGCTACTATCTTTAATTCCTCACACGTATTTGGTTTTTTCTCCGTTTTTAACCCCGATGCTATTAAAGATCTCAAATTATACAAAGGCGGAATTCCGGCACGTTATGGCGGAAGGGCCTCTTCTGTTTTAGACATTTACCAAAAAGACGGAAACAGCAAAGAATTTCATGTTAATGGAGGAATTGGGTTAATTTCAAGCCGACTTCTTGCCGAAGGCCCGCTAGTAAAAGACAAAGGTTCTTTCCTTATTGGAGGAAGAGCTTCTTATGCTCATTTATTTTTAAAATTATCCGAAGATCAAAAAGACAACTCTGCCTATTTTTATGATTTGAATACCAAACTGAGTTATAAACTGAACGACAACAACAGCTTGTATTTATCCGGTTATTTTGGGCGTGATGTTTTTAGCCTCAACAAAAGTTTTACCAATATCTACGGAAACTCAACGCTAAACCTGCGCTGGAATCACTTGTACTCTGATAAACTATTTGCTAATTTATCCTTGATTTACAGCGATTATTATTATGGACTTGACTTAGACTTTGTAGGTTTCAAATGGGATTCAGGAATTAAGAACTACAACATCAAATACGATTTCAAAAACTATATTTCAGATAAATTCAAACTGAACTATGGTTTAAATGGAATTTACTACGAATTTAATCCCGGAACGATCAAACCAAGCAATGAAACATCGGGAATTAATCCGGATCAGTTGGATAAAAAATATGCGTTTGAACCTTCTGTTTATATCGAAGCCGAAAATCAGCTATCGAAAAAAATCACGGTTGCTTACGGATTGCGCTACAGTTTGTTCTACCGTTTAGGCGCTTCTACCATCAATTATTATGACAATAACGAACCCGTGATCTTTAATAGCAACATGCAGATCTACGAAAAGGGAACTCCAACCTCAACCCGTTATTTTGGTAAAAACAAAGTCATTCAAAATTACAATAATTTAGAACCACGCCTTTCTGTTTCTTATCAGTTAAATGATGACCAATCGGTTAAAGCAAGCTACAACCGAATGGCACAGTATCTTCAACTAATTTCGAATACTTCCTCTCCTACTCCGCTGGATGTCTGGATGCCAAGTGATAATTACATCAAACCTCAGATCGCAGATCAGGTAGCTTTGGGTTACTTTAGAAATATTAACAATGGTGCTTATTCTGTTGAAGTAGAAACGTATTATAAAAAAATCCAAAACCGACTTGACTATATCGATGGTGCCGATTTGATTGCGAATAATGCGATCGAACAAATAATTCTGAATGGAAGAATGCGGGCCTATGGCGTCGAATTTATGCTAAAGAAAAATGAAGGCAAATTCAACGGATGGATCTCCTACACTTTATCAAAATCACAGCAACAAACCCCGGGAAGAAATCCGGAAGAAATCGGAATTAATAACGGACAATGGTACAGCTCTGCTTACGATAAGACTCATAATTTAGCCATTACATCCGCTTATAATTTAAATGAAAAATGGTCTTTTGGTGCTAACTTTGCGCTGCAGTCCGGTCAACCCGTTACATATCCAAATGGACGATATGAATATCTGGGAATTACAGTCCCAAATTATGGATTAAGAAATGAAAACCGTTTGCCAGCCTATCACCATTTAGACATTTCTGCAACTTTGACACCTAGAAAAAACAAAGACCGAAACTGGAAAGGCGAATGGGTTTTTAGCATTTATAATTTGTACAACCGCCAAAATGCGGCTTCGATCAACTTCCGTCAAAATGTAGATACCGGTACAAATGAAGCTGTAAAGACTTCGATTTTCGGAATAGTTCCAGCCGTTAGTTATAATTTTAAATTTTAAGACCAACTTTCTGTAAAAAGAAACAAAAGATATATCATGAAAAAAATGAACCTCTTAATTCTAGTTTTGATATCGATTTTCTTCACGGGTTGTGAGGAAGTGGTCGATGTTAATTTAGATACTGCTCCACCAAAATTAGTAATCGAAGCCGCTATAAACTGGCAGAAACAAACCACAGGAAAACAACAAACTATAAAACTGACCACTACAACTGGTTATTTTCAAAACGTTATTCCAACTGTTTCGGGAGCAACCATATTTATAAAAAACAGTAAGAACATACAATTTAACTTTAGCGAAGTTCCTAAAACCGGGCGATATGTGTGCTCGAATTTTATTCCGGTAATTGACGAGACGTACACGCTAACTGTGATTTCGGGCGGTATTACCTACACAGCCACGGAAACCATGAAAGCAGTTGCACCCATTACCCGAATCGAACAAAATAACCAAGGTGGTTTTACAGGAAAAGACATTGAGACCAGGGCTTACTTTAATGATCCCGCCGATGCAGATAATTTTTATCTCTTTAAATATGTGTATTCGAACAAAATTACATCAAAGTACTACGTTACAGAAGACAAGTTTTTTCAGGGAAATGAATATTTTAGCACATCCGATGATGACGACTTAAAGATTGGAGACGAAATCGAAATGACACATTACGGTATCTCAAAACAATACTACAATTATATGAGCATTCTGGTAAGTATTGCGGGGAATAATTCTGGTGGACCTTTTCAGTCTCCACCCGCAACCGTAAGAGGAAATATTATCAATACTGTCGATAAAGCAAACTATCCGTTAGGTTATTTTTCGCTTAGTGAAACCGATTACAAAAAATACAAAATTAAATAACCCGCAAAAAATGGAAGCCAGAATTCAGATTTTACCCGAGAAGAAACTAATTGGGAAATACGTTACAATGTCATTTTTGAAAAACAAAACCCATCAATTATGGAGTTCTTTTATGCCAAAACGAAAAGAAATTAAAAATACAATCAACGCCAATTTGTATTCTCTGGAAGTTTTTCCAAACGCACATTTTGATAATTTTGATCCGGGCAATACTTTCGAAAAATGGGCCGCAGTTGAAGTCTCTGAATTTGATAAGGTACCACGGGAAATGAAATCTTTGGTAATTCCTGAGGGATTGTATGCCGTTTTTGTACATAAAGGACCTCAAAGCGAAGGCCACAAAACCTATCGTGAAATTTTTGTAGATTGGCTTCCAAATTCAGAATATACGGTAGATGAAAGGCCTCATTTTGCTGTAATGGATGAAAAATACAAAAAAGAAGATCCCGACTCTGAAGAAGAAATCTGGATTCCGATAACCCATAAAGCCTAAAATCATGTTGATCGAAACCTTAAAATTGCTTTTTAACAGAGACCTGAACAAATTAAAAATTGAAATCGAATCGTATCAAAACGAAAATCAGATTTGGTCAATTGCACCGGGCATTTCCAATTCAGCCGGAAATCTTTGTTTGCATCTAATAGGAAACCTAAACACCTATATTGGAGCCGAATTAGGAAAAACAGGTTATGTACGCGATCGCCCTTTAGAATTTTCATTGAAAGATATTCCCCAATCAGAATTAATCCGCAAAATCGAAGACACTATTTTGGTTGTTAACAATGCTCTCGACCGTTTAATCGAAGCTGATTTAGAACAAACCTATCCACAAATTGTTTTCGAAAAAGAAATGACAACGGGCTTCTTTTTAGTACATCTATCTACCCATTTAGCCTATCATTTAGGGCAAATCAATTACCACCGCAGATTAGTTTTTTAAGTTTATAGTCGCAGTGTTCAGTCGCAGTGTTCAGTCGCAGTGTTCAGTCGCAGTGTTCAGTCGCAGTGTTCAGTCGCAGTGTTCAGTCGCAGTGTTCAGTCGCAGTGTTCAGTCGCAGTGTTCAGTCGCAGTGTTCAGTCGCAGTGTTCAGTCGCAGTACCGGTTTTCTGAATACTGTAAACTGAGACTATAAACTGAGACTGAATACTGCGACTAAACACTAACTTTTGTACATTTGCGGCACATTTCAAATCAAAAAAATAAATGTCTTCACACCATATCGTACGCGACGACCAGGAACCCGCTTTAATTATTGCCAACGGAGCAGCATGCAACCCAGAGTTATTAGGGCAATTACTAGAATGGTCACCACTGGTTATTGTACTCGATTCGGCCATAGAGAGAGTAATTGAACTGGGTATAAAAGTCGATGTTCTTCTGGGCGATTTCGACCGTGGTTTTGATCCTGAAATTTACAAAACGACACAATACCCTATCGAAATTGTTCATACACCCGATCAGGACAAAACCGATTTGGAGAAAGCTTTTGATTATTTAATCGATCGGAAGATCCCTGCTGTAAATGTTGTCTGGGCCACCGGAAAACGTGCAGACCATACCATTACCAATATTACCAACATTGCCCGTTACCGCGATTTGCTTAAAATTGTTATTCTTGACGATCATTCAAAAGTATTTTTACTGCCCCGTAAATTCGAGAAATGGTATACCGCAAAAACTCCCATTTCATTGATTCCGATTGGGATTGTTGACGGAATTTACTCTACCAATTTACTCTATCCTCTTACGAACGACACCCTAACAATTGGCTACAGAACCGGAAGCAGTAATTCTGTTCTTCAGGATGGTCTGGTAACCATTATCCATACTGATGGTGATTTACTGTTGATGGAATGCATGGATTAATTTTACAGGACGTTTCCTAAGAAAGGAATACCTATCTTTGCACGGAAATTTACAAAAATGAAAGCAACAGACAATTCCGAAAAAAACAATTTACATCCTCGAAATCTTCATCGTTCACGTTATGATTTTGAACTTCTTATCGCGAATTGTCCTGAGTTAAAAGCACAGGTTGCCGTAAACATTCACGGAATTGAAACTATTGATTTCAGTAATCCTCTTTCAGTAAAACTGTTGAACAAAGCTTTACTACAAACGTATTACGACATACAAAACTGGGATATTCCTAAAAACTATCTTTGTCCACCTATTCCCGGAAGAACAGATTACATTCATTATCTGGCCGATTTACTAGCCGAAACCAACAACGGAGATATTCCGCAAGGACCATCAGTTTTAGGTTTGGATGTCGGTACAGGCGCAAATTGTATCTATCCTATTTTAGGAAATGCAATTTACGACTGGAGTTTCGTAGGAACAGATATTGATGAAAAAGCGATCGGAAATTGCAGTAAAATTATTGAAGCCAACCCAAGGCTCATTGAGGCCATAAGCCTTCAGCAGCAAACAGAGTCGCGCTTTATTTTTAAAAATATCATCACCCCCGAAGATCGTTTTACTTTTACGATGTGTAACCCACCTTTTCATTCTTCGGCCGAAGATGCTAATCAAAGTACTGTTCGTAAGGTTTCGAATTTAAATCCGAAGGAAAAGAAAATAGCAAATCCTGTTCTAAACTTCGGAGGTCAAAATGCTGAATTATGGTGCGATGGAGGCGAAATTGGTTTTGTAACTCAAATGGTTTATGAAAGCGCCAGATATGCCATGCAGTGCTTATGGTTTACCACTCTGGTTTCAAAAAGAGACAATCTTTCCAGCATTTATAAAACATTAAACAAAGTAAATGCAGCTTCTATCAAAACAATCGATATGGCTCAGGGTCAGAAAACAAGCCGAATTGTAGCGTGGACTTTTTTAAGTGAAGCACAACAAAAGGCATGGAAGTCTGAAAACGTCTAACATTATAATCCTAATACTTTTAAATAAAATTCTGATACTTTTAGGCTTTACATTTTTTGTACCTTTAAAGTAATTTGAATTTTATTCCTATGCCAAAATTTTTCTTCAGCTTAACAATATTGTTTTTGCTTGCAAGTTGCGCTTCTTCCAAAACAGCGAAATTTGACGATTATGTTTTTAAAACAAAAAGCGAAAAACAAGCTTATATTGATTCATACAATCAGGCGTTGAAACTTTGGGATATCCCCTATACTGAAGAAAACATAAAAGCAACTTACGGAACCGCACATGTGATTGTTGCGGGACCAAAAAATGGCAAAGATCTCGTATTGATCCACGGAATGGATGCTAGTTCTACCATGTGGTATCCCAACATAAAAGCGCTCTCCAAAAAACATCGCATTTACGCAATTGATTTTATAATGGAACCCGGAAAGTCTACTTTGACCTCTCCCCCTCTTTCCTCAGAAGAAATTGTTATCTTATACAACGAAATTTTCAATCACTACAAATTAAAGAAATTTGATATCGTAGGCGCCTCACGCGGTGGGTGGATTGCCACATTATTAGCTGCCCAAAAAGGAAATTCTATTGATAAAATAGTATTATTAAGCCCCGCACAAACTTTTAAATTTATAGATAAAGTCGGAAAAACAACTTCCGCCCTAATGTTGAAGCTTTTCCCAAATGAAAAGAAATTCGAAAAAACCCTGAAAACTTTTTCTACTCATCCGGAAAAGATTAGTCCTGTTTACAAAAAACAATTCTATCTGGCCAATAAATATGCAAAATCAAATTCAAGCATGTTCAAAATGCACCCTTTTTCAGATGATGAACTGAAATCAATTACTAACCCCGTTTTGATTTTAATTGGAGATCGCGATGTCATCAATTCAGAAGAAAGTCTTGAACGCGCTCAAAAGCTTTTACTAAACAGTGAAACAAAAACGATTAAAGATGCAGGGCATTTCTTAAGCATCGATCAGTCTAAAATTGTAAATGAGGCAGTTATTGACTTTTTCAATACTGAAAAAACAAACCCAAAGCCTTAAAAAAATATTTCTTGGAGCTCAAAAACGAAATACATGTTAAAAACCAAACAAATTAACATTTAAAATAAACTTACCAATATTTTTAACTTAAATTTATATATATTTACAGTTACAGTAAAATTATTTTAGAAAACCGCTAAAAAAATACAGCGAAAAATATCACCTCAATCTACTGTAGTTCAATCCGGTCATAAATTTAAAAAAGTGACAATTACAATATGGTACAGAAACCTATTAAATAAATATTCCCAAACGAATTCAATTTCAAAAATAATTTATAGTAACCCGGTTTACTATTATTTTTTTGCTTTCCTATTAATTTAAACCAAACTAATATAAACCAGAATTATGAAGAAGAATTTATTTAAAAACCAAATGTTTTCGCGGCTCCAAAAAGTGCCATTTATTCCATTAGTAGCTGTTATTATTTTAGCAAACAACAATGATCTTAATGCTACTGAGCGTGTAAAAAATACCGTTACGACTAATCAAAACAAAGCAATCGATATCGTCAAAGGAAAAGTTGTCGATGAAACCGGAGCCTCTTTACCGGGAGTTACTGTTTTAATAGTAGGTACCCAAAAAGGAACGGTAACAGATATTGATGGAAATTATACTATTGAAGCCAAAGTTGGTGATGTTCTCCAATTCTCATACGTAGGATTACAAACCAAAACCGTAACTGTTAACGCAGCTACAGTAAATGTTACGCTATCGGGAGGCAGTGGTGAATCATTGGAGAACGTCGTTATCATTGGGTCACGTAACCCCACCCGAACCGTTACAGAATCAGCGGTTCCTATAGATGTTATTGCGATGAAAGATATTGCAACACAAGGTGCACAAACCAATCTGAATCAGATTTTGAACATGGTGGCGCCTTCCTTTACCTCCAATACCCAAACGGTAGCCGACGGAACAGATCATCTTGATCCGGCACAATTAAGAGGCTTAGGTCCCGATCAGGTATTGGTTTTAGTAAACGGAAAAAGAAGACATACCTCTTCTTTAGTCAACATAAACGGAACACCGGGAAGAGGATCAGTAGGAACCGACTTGAACGCAATTCCTGCTTTCGCTCTTGAGAAAATAGAAGTACTGCGAGATGGAGCTTCTGCTCAATATGGTTCAGATGCTATAGCAGGAGTAATTAACCTTAACATAAAAAAGGACACTAAAAAAATAGATCTTAATCTCTTTTCAGGAAGTAATTTCTCAAAAAATGCTAACGATCACAGAGGTGGGAATGACGGTAACCATTACCAGATGGACGTTAATTACGGAACTAATTTAGGCAAAGAAAAAAGTTTTATTAATTTAACAGGAAGCCTGCAATTAAGAGATGCTACAAGCCGAGCCAATGATGCCACAGGTACTATCTATAATGCTTACAATGCGATTGAACAAAGAGCTTCAGAAGACGGAATAAATATAAATTCTCTGTACGGAAACATTACAAATACTTCTAATTCTGCTCAAATTGTAAGCTTAATAAAAAACTATGCTCCCAAAGTAAGTTATTTTACCGGGGCACAACAAACGAATATCAATAATGCTACAACTATTTCGCAATTACAAACTGCCTTAAATTTTGATGCCACAGACGGAGAACTGGCTTACCGAAAACTTGAAAGAAGGAACTTTAATATGAGAATTGGGCAATCTGAATTTAAAAGTGTTCAGTTCTTTTTGAATGCCGCCTATCCTATAAATGATAAATTAGAAGTTTACGTTTTTGGTGGAACCAGTTATAGAAATGGGGAATCTGCCGGTTTTTTCAGAAGACCTAATCAATCAAGATCTTACACCGGTTTATACTTAAATGGTTTCTTACCCGAAATTCATTCTACCATCAATGATCTTTCGGCAGCAACGGGACTTAGAGGAACCCTATTTAAAGATTGGCATTTTGACCTGAGTAATACATACGGCCGAAATGCATTTGACTATAATATCGAAAACACTGTAAATGCTACTTTGAGAGAAGGCTCGCCTACCGAATTTGATGCAGGAGGTTTGCGTTTTGCCCAAAATACAACAAACTTTGATATGAGTAAAAAGTTCAATACACTAAATGTGGCTTTTGGAGCTGAGTATCGCTACGAACAGTACGGCATCAATGCCGGAGTTCCTGATTCTTACAGTCAATATGATATCAATGGAAATGTAGTTACCGGTACAACACCTGCCAACATAAGAGTTACTGATTTTTATGGCGCCGCCAGACCAGGTGGAGCACAGGTTTTTCCGGGTTACAGAGCAGAAAATGCAAAAAACGAAAAAAGAAACAGTGTGGCTCTCTATACGGATTTAGAGTTAGATGTAACCGAAAAATGTTTATTAAACGGAGCTGTCCGCTTTGAAAATTATTCCGATTTTGGAAGCACTACTAATTTTAAAATTGCAACCCGTTATAAACTTACAGACAACATCAATTTACGTGGTGCTATCTCGACAGGCTTTAGAGCTCCATCCTTACATCAGATTTATTATGAATCCACTGCAACGCAATTTACAGGAGGAGTACCTTTTGAAGTAGGAACTTTCAGCAATGATTCTGAAATAGCAAAATTACTTGGAATACCTAAACTAAAACAGGAAGAATCAACCAGTGTAAGCGCAGGATTTACAGCTAAAATCCCATCAGCCAATATTACAATAACCGCGGACGCTTATTACATAAAAATAAACGACAGAGTAGTACTTACTGATCAATTTACACCAACCCCTTTAACTCAGGCTTTGTATGATCAGGCAGGTGCAAATGCGGCAACTTTTTTCGCCAATGCAATTGATACCGAATCTAAAGGAATTGATGTAGTGTTTACCAACAAACTGGCCCTAAATGAAAATCTGACGCTGAAAAATGATCTCTCAGGTACTTTTTCAAAAACACGTAAAATAGGAAACATTCACGCCTCTCCAATATTAGAAGCGGCAGGACAGGTAAACACTTATTTTTCTGAATCTTCCAGAATTTATTTAGAAGAAGCAATACCCAGAGTAAAAGCAAATCTGACAAACAATCTTACCTACAAAAAATTCGATTTCTTTCTAAGAAATGTCTATTTTGGAGACGTAACCGATCCAAACGTTGCTGACGTAAATGGTGATGGCTTTGTAGGTGCCACTGTTGTAAACGGAAAAGCGGTAGAAAATGAACATCCTGTTTGGGGAAGAAGAGTCATTACTGATCTGTCCGTAGGTTTTAAAATTAGTCCTGTTACCAAAATCGTAATTGGCGCTAACAATATTTTTGACATTTATCCGGACAAAAACCTGGGACCACAAACAGCAAAAAGAGCTAACGGTGTTGATGCTAACGGAAATATAACCTATGCACCAACTGCAACTTCTATCGATTTATCCAATCAAAATCAATTTGTTTATTCCAGAAATGTATCCCAATTTGGTCAAAATGGACGCTTTGTTTTTGCTCGATTAAGTTTTAGTTTCTAAATATCCCTTAAATTTATTCAAGAGAATAGCCGTTAGCATTAATTTACTAACGGCTATTCTTTTGAATATTACTTTCCCAAAAAATGATTCCAAACTTTGTATCTTTACAAAACTAATCTTTCATCGTCCAAAAATGAATTTCCAGGTATCCTCAGAATACAGCCCAAAAGGTGATCAACCGCAAGCAATTGAAAAACTTTCACAAGGCATTATTGATGGTGAGAAATATCAAACTCTGTTAGGGGTTACGGGATCCGGAAAAACCTTTACAGTAGCTAATGTCATTCAGGAAGTTCAGCGACCAACTTTGGTTTTGGCCCACAACAAAACGTTGGCTGCCCAGTTGTATTCCGAATTCAAGCAATTCTTTCCCAATAATGCTGTAGAATACTTTGTTTCCTACTACGATTATTATCAGCCGGAAGCTTTTATGCCAGTTAGCGGAGTGTTCATTGAGAAAGATCTGTCCATCAATGAGGAGCTGGAAAAAATGCGTTTGAGTACTACGTCTTCCCTGCTTTCAGGACGTCGTGATATTTTAGTCGTAGCTTCGGTTTCCTGCTTGTATGGTATTGGAAATCCTGTTGAATTTCAAAAAAACGTCATTGAAATATCGAGAGATCAGGTCATCTCCCGAACTAAATTATTACATAGGCTCGTTCAGAGTTTATACTCCAGAACAGAGGCAGATTTTACTCCCGGAACATTCAGAATCAAGGGAGATACAGTAGAAGTATATCCAAGTTATGCTGATGATGCCTTTAGAATTCATTTCTTTGGTGATGAAATCGAGGAAATAGAGTCCTTTGATGCCAAGACTTCTCAAGTCATTGAAAAATTCCAACGACTGACGATTTACCCTGCCAATATGTTTGTGACTTCTCCTGATGTTTTACAAAATGCTATTTGGGAAATCCAGCAGGATTTGGTCAAACAAGTCGATTATTTTAAAGAAATAGGAAAACATCTGGAAGCAAAACGTCTGGAAGAACGTACCAATTTTGATTTAGAAATGATTCGCGAATTAGGATATTGCTCCGGAATTGAGAACTACTCAAGATACCTTGACGGAAGAGAAGCCGGAACCCGTCCTTTCTGTTTGCTAGACTACTTCCCAAGTGATTATCTGATGGTAGTCGACGAAAGTCACGTGACAATTTCACAGGTTCACGCTATGTACGGAGGTGACCGTAGCCGAAAAGAAAATCTGGTAGAATACGGTTTCCGTTTGCCAGCCGCAATGGACAACCGACCTTTGAAATTTGAAGAATTTGAAGCCATGCAGAATCAGGTAATCTACGTATCTGCAACACCTGCCGATTATGAACTACAGAAAACAGACGGAATTTATGTAGAACAAGTCATTCGTCCAACCGGATTATTAGATCCAATTATTGAAATTAGACCCAGTTTGAATCAGATTGATGATTTGATCGAAGAAATTCAGGTTCGCTGCGAATTAGACGAAAGAGTTCTGGTAACTACTCTGACAAAAAGAATGGCCGAGGAACTTGCCAAATATTTGACTAAAGTAAACATTCGTTGTCGCTATATACACTCCGATGTAGATACTTTAGAGCGTATCGAAATCATGCAGGATTTGCGTAAAGGTATTTTTGATGTTCTAATTGGAGTAAACTTACTTCGTGAAGGATTGGATTTACCTGAAGTTTCACTTGTTGCTATTTTAGATGCTGATAAAGAAGGCTTTTTAAGAAGTCACAGATCACTTACACAAACTATTGGTCGTGCCGCAAGGAACCTGAACGGAAAAGCAATTATGTATGCCGATAAGATTACGGCGAGTATGCAAAAAACGATCGACGAAACCAATTATCGCAGAGCCAAACAGATCAATTTTAATACTGAAAATAATATTACCCCTCAGGCCTTAAACAAAAAAATCGACAGTGCTTTTACTAAAAATCCACTGGTGGAATATGAATTAGGACATACTTTACCAGCAGCAGCAGAACCTGAAACCGCTTATTTATCGAAACCGGAACTGGAAAAAATGATTCGTGAAAAACGAAAATCAATGGAGAAAGCGGCAAAAGAACTGGACTTTTTACAAGCTGCGAAACTACGTGACGACATTAAAAAACTTCAGGAACAACTGCCTTAAACACATCATTTTAAAATAACGGATAAAAAAACAAAAGAAGAATTTATTCTTAAATTTATTTAAGAAATATTTTATAAGGAATTTCAAATTCACTAGTTTTAACAAAAATTTTAAACTCTGAAATGAAATATCTTTTATTCCTTTTTACTTTTTTTGGTTTCAACGCTCATGCTGTCGCACAATCTGAAAATAACGATTTTTGGAATAAAGAAATAGAAAATTCTTCGGACATTATAAAACCAAATATTCTTTCTAATCATCCCTTAGGAATTTATATTTCGAGGTTAAATCACAGTTTTAATGTTCGTTCTCCTGATAAATACTCTTTTTCATTTGAAGTTTCGAGCGGTAATGTTGTTCTTCCTTATGTAAAATCATACGATTTAACAGATCCCAACGATCAAAAAATAGCCAAAAGTTTACCCTGGCATACACGGGAGTTTTCTTTCGATTTAAATAAAGTTCCTGCCAATACTAAAGAGTTTTTTGCAGATGGAGTTATTCGATCGTATCGATTCACTTTTACATTACCCATTACGGTTCACCACGAACTTAATTTCGGTTTACGAATGAATTCTCTCGATGGTGGAAAATATCCGTACTCAATTTTTACTTCGGATGAAACAATCGAATGGTTTCACAGTAATATTGCTGGTGGCGAAGATCCGTTTTCACGTCGACATTATGGTCTCAATAAAGCCGGAATCTCATATAAGGATGAAAACGATAAGGTTCTGACAATGAATAATGGCAATTTTACCATTCCCGGAATTGACATCAATTACAACTATTATCCCAAATTAGAAATGAATGAAAAGTATCATATCTATCTGAATTTCGGAACGCAACTTGGTATTAACACTTCCAAGTATAATCCTGTAGCTGATTTTGGAGTTTCTGCTTCTATTCTAAAAAAGAAGATCATTAAAGACAAAAACATCCTAAGTTTTGGTGCAAGTGCAGGAGTTTTACGCCAGCATTTTTTACAATATGGCGACCGCGTAAATATCAGCAGTCAGGATTTCTTCTATAGTTTTGAGGGACTTATTGATTACAAGGTAAAACTTAAAAACAACAACCGTATTTCGTATGGCATTAACTATAATTTTCAGACTTCTTACAACAAAAAAAATGAAAGAGATTATATCGTTCTAACCGGGCAAAGAATAAATACTCATTGGCAAAAAACGATCTCTCATTTATACGAAAACTTAGAAGGATGGAATTTTATCTGTACCTACTCCACAAAGAGATTTTCCTATTTTATATACTTCAGAGAAGATTTAAACTTAGACAATGCACCCGATTTTCAAACAGGTATAGGCTTAAAAATGGCTATTAAAAAAGGCTAACCTTCTTTATTTTGAATTGCATCGGCTTCGTTCAAACGATCAAAACTGCTGTAACACTAATTGTGTTGTTCCTGAAAAACTTTCAATAAAACTTTAGGGTCAATTATAGCATTTGGCGCATTTTTCATTAAATCTAAAACACGTCTGGTCGCGTTTGGATTCAACCCCATTTCGATGGAGATTTGCTGTATGGCTTTTGCTTCTTTTTCATGCAAAATACCATCACAATACATAATCAATGCCAGTCTGTAGAATTGCTGAATGCGCTGAAATTCCGATTTTATAACTGATCCAGCACTTTCCTGATGAAATAAATCACGAAAAACGTCCAGACCAATATTAAGCTCCTGCGCCACCAGCCATAAAAAATCATACTCTCTCTTATGCAATTGCCCGTCAACGGTAGAAAAAGCAATCATTTCTAAAAGTAAACTTCTCTTTTCTGTTTCGGTATTCATCAATTTATTATTTTTAGCTAAAATATTGTTTTTAAATCTAAAACGCAACAGTGCTCATGATTAGAGGATTTTTCTTTTTTATTTTCCTATGGGCAATCTCTATCGCTGGCGCACAAGAAAGTACTGCTTCAAAAAACGTGTCGACTTTTACGATTGAAGCCCCTCAACTAAAAACAACCAAGAAGATCTGGATTTATCTCCCTGATGGCTATTCGGCTGCAACCCAAAAAAGATATTCTGTGATTTATATGCACGACGCTCAAAATTTGTTTGATGCCAAGACTTCATATGCAGGAGAATGGAATGTAGACGAAAAACTGGATAGCTTGAAAGCCCCCGTAATTATAATAGGCATTGAACATGGAAACGACAAACGTTTAAACGAATTAACACCCTATAAAAATGAAAAATATGGCGGCGGAAATGCTAATAATTACCTTGATTTTATTGTAAAGACTTTAAAACCCTATATTGACAAGAATTACAAAACAAAAACCAAGGCAAAAAATACAATTATTATAGGGAGTTCGCTTGGCGGATTAGTTTCGTATTACGCCTTGCTAAAATACCCTGAAATCTTTGGAAAAGCAGGTGTATTCTCACCATCCTTTTGGTTTTCAAATGACATTTATACATTGACAGCACAAACTCCTAAAATCAAAACCAAAATTTATTTTTTATGCGGAGACAAAGAAAGTGACGATATGGTAAAAGATATGACAAAAATGGAACGCCTATTAGATACTAAACGCTGCTATTGCCTTCATCTGACCAAATCTAGAATTGTAAAAGGCGGTGAACATAACGAAAAACTTTGGCGTGATGGTTTTGCAAAAGCTATAATCTGGCTGGGTTATTAAATAAAAAACAGACCTATGGAATTAATTCTAAGAGAATACAATTTAAAACTCAAACATACTTTTACCATTTCCAGAGAATCAATTGATTTTCAACCTTCACTAATTGTAGAACTCAAAAGCGATGGTTTTTCGGGTTTTGGAGAGGCTACTTCAAATCCGTATTACAAAACAACCGTTCCGATGATGATTCAGGATTTAGAAAAAATCAGAAACATTATCGAAAACACAGCAGATGAAGCTCCTGAAATTTTCTGGACCAAAATCTATCCGTATTTAAAAAGTGACATGTTTGCTTTATGCGCATTAGATATGGCATATAACGACTTATATGCACGCAAAAAAGGCAAGAAATTATACGATTTATGGAATTACACTATTAATCGAAATCCCTTAACAGATTACACTATTGGCATTGCCTCTATAGAAAAAATGGTTTCGAAAATGCAGGAACTTCCATGGCCCATTTACAAAATTAAACTGGGAACAAAAGAAGACATAGCCATTGTTAAAGAACTCCGAAAACATACCGACGCCATTTTTAGAATCGATGCCAATTGCGGCTGGGAGGTTGAAGAAACCATTCATAACGCTATTGAATTAAAAAAATTAGGAGTCGAATTTCTGGAACAGCCTATGAAAGCCGATAATTGGGAAGCACATAAGGAAGTTTTCAAACATTCGGTTTTACCCATAATAGCCGACGAAAGCTGTATCATTGAGGAAGACGTAGCCAAATGTTTCAATCATTTTCATGGTGTAAATGTAAAATTGGTAAAATGCGGTGGTTTAACGCCTGGAAAACGTATGATTGAAGAAGCCAAAAAACTAGGGCTAAAAACAATGGTGGGCTGTATGACCGAATCTACTGTGGGGATTTCAGCAATCGCGCATTTATTGCCACAACTGGATTATGTCGATATGGATGGAGCCCTACTTCTAGCCGAGGATATTGCGACCGGTGTAACGATAAAAAAAGGTGTAATCCATTATTCTAAGCTTAACGGAACTGGAGTTACTTTAATCTAATTATTATGAACGTCGATCAATTTCCGGACAGAATCATCGAAATCAATCAGGAACACTATTTGTATTTTGGAGGAACGGCTTATTTGGGACTACCTACAAACACGGCTTTTCAGGATTTGGTCATTAAAAATATACCGAGATGGGGAACGACTTATGGAAGTTCCAGAAGTGCCAATATAAAACTAACCGCGTATGAAAATGGCGAAACTTTTCTTGCCCATCACATACAGGCCGAAAGCGCCGTTACAGTATCCTCCGGAATGCTTGCCGGAAAATTGGTCCTCGAACAATTAAATAAAACCACCGACTGTTTCTTCCATTTTTCAGATTTGCATACCGCAATTAAAACACCAAATAGTTTACCCGTATTTTTAAATAACCAAATAAATCCACGTCTACTGGATGCTAAAGCAGAAAAAATCAGTATTCTTACTGACGGAGTTCCCTCCCATCAAACCAAAGCTGTTGATTTTTCCCTTTTAAAAGAAATCCCCAATCATAAAGAAATCACTTTACTTATTGATGAATCCCATTCGCTTGGAGTTTTAGGAAAAAATGGTTGTGGAATTTATTCCGATATCGACCTTACGATTAAACGCAAAATTATGGTTTCGTCTTTAGGAAAAGCAATGGGATTAAATGGTGGAGTCATTGCCAGTGATGTCTCTTTCATCAATCAGATAAAAAATTCGGATACTTTTATTTCAGCTGCAGGAATGAATCCCGCCTTTGTTCAGACACTGGCTGATGCAACGGAAATTTACAGCCTACAACATCAAAAACTGCTGAAAAACCTACATTATATCGATCAGAAACTAATCAAAAATGATGCAATCAAATTTGATAAAACATACCCTCTGCTTTATTTAGAGGATAAAAATCTAATCGAAATATTAAAAGCAAATAAAATTATTATTGCCAGTTTCAAATATCAAAAAGATACAGCTCATCTAAATCGAATTGTGGTAACAGCAAATCATCTTCGTGAAGATTTAGACAAATTAGTAAATATCTTAAACGAAAACAGGTCGAACAAGAAGTAAAAGGGTTGTCACGAATTGCACTAATTTTTACTAATTGCATTATGCTTAAATTTTAATTCATGGAATTCGTGGCAAAAAAACTGCTCCTAACTCAATAAATTGCAATCAAATTACTTTTAAAACGTACCTTTGTAAAAAATTAAACGATGACGAACAACGATATCCTAAAAAAACTTCGCGTGGCTTTGATGCTCCGTGACGACCAAATAGTAGAAATTTTAGAATTAGTGGATTTTAGAATTTCAAAATCAGAATTGGGCGCTTTTTTTAGAGCCGAAGATCATGAAAATTACATGGAATGTGGTGATCAGGTTTTGCGTAATTTCTTAAATGGATTAGTAATTCATTTAAGAGGAACGAAAGAAAACCCGAAAAACCCAAATGATGTTTTAGCCAAACATAAAGCTGAAATTCCAAAAAAAGACAGTTCAAATAGACCAGAATTTAAAGCTGCTCCAAAAGATCCTGAAAGAGCAAGAGGCGATCAAAGTTCATCAAAATCAAGTTCGGCTGCCAAAAAACCTAAGAAGAAAGAGTTCCCAAAAGGCAACGGAAAACCAGTAGTGGTAGAAAAAGTGGTTTACAAAAACGGGAAGAATAAAAAATAGTACTGTTTGTTTAACCGCAAAGAGTGCTTTTTACCGCAAGGAGCGCAAGGTTTTTTAACTATAAAAATCTATACAACCGCAAAGTTCGCAAAGCTTTATCTATATATAGCTTTGCGAACTTTGCGTTTATTAAGCACAATCTAAGAAAAAACTTTGCGAACTTTGCGGTTACTAAACGCAATCTAAAAAAAACTTTGCGCTCCTTGCGTTTACTAAGCACAATCTAAGAAAAAACTTTGCGCTCCTTGCGGTTACTAAACGCAATCTAAAAAAAACTTTGCGTCCCTTGCGGTAAAAATCACCATCAAAGTAAACTATATCTTATTCTGATCAATTCGTTCAAAAAAAGCATCTTTAAAAGTTGCTCCAATTGGCAATTCTTTTCCGTTAATAAAAACCGAAAAACTATCTGTAGATTCTATTTGTTTTAAAGCCACCACGTACGATTTATGTATCTGGACAAAATTTCTTTCAGGTAGCGATTCAATTACATTTTTTAAAGACGAATGCGTAATAATTTGCTGGTTCACCGTATGAATACAAACATAATTCTGAAGACTTTCTACGTACAAAATCTCGTCTAAAAATAACTTTATAAATTTGTTTTTTCCGTCAGTTTTAATAAAAATAAAATCAGCCGAATTGTTATCCGATACAACTTCCGTTTTTGAATCCGCATTTAGCTTGGAAACTGCCTGATAAAACCGTTCAAAAGCAATTGGTTTCAACAAATAATCAACAGCATTTAATTCAAATCCCTCCAAAGCAAAATCCGGATAAGCTGTTGTAAAAATCACTTTTATATCTTTTGAAATAATTTTGGAAAGCTGTAAACCCGTTAATTGCGGCATTTGAATATCCAGAAAAATGACATCAACACTTTGCGTATTCAAGAACTCTAATGCTTTCAATGCATCATTGAAAACTGCAGTTTTTTCCAAAAAAGATACTTTCCCAATATAATTTTCCAGAATGCGCGTTGCCGGCGGTTCGTCATCAACGATGATACACTTAAATTTCATATTACTTTTTTAGTGGTATTTTTAAATAGGTTTTAAAGGTATTACTTTCTGCTGTCTTCTCAAGTGTAAACTGACCTTTATAGGCATGTTCTAAACGCTTGCTAAGATTATCAAAACCAATTCCAGTTGAAGAGTAATTCTCACCAGCACCATTATAATTAAAAGTTGACAGTTCTAAAAAATTTTCTTTTATTACAATCGAAATAACTGCTTTCTCTTTCTCATCATTCAATTTCCCATGTTTGAAAACATTTTCAATAAAATGAACCAAAGCCGATGAAAGGATCTTTTCTGTTGAATAATTCCCTTCAATTACAAAATCTAAATAAAGCTGATCTTCAAACCTTTTTTTCTGCAAATGAATATAGTTTTGTACAAATTGAATTTCTTTAGAAAGCAATACCTCATCTTTATCTGTTTCTGTAATCACGTAACGCAGCAAATCCGAAAGTACTAAAATATCCGAAGCCATTTCATCATCTTTCAAAATCAACTGACTATAGAAGGAATTTAAAGTATTAAACAAGAAATGCGGGCTCACCTGCGATTTCAACATTTGAAGTTCTGCCTTTTTATTTTCTAAGAGCAATTGATGATTTTGCCTGAAGGTTACCTGAAATTGCCAAAACAAATAACTCAAAACACTTAAAATTATCGAAGGCAATCCGAAGAAAAAATTGTCCTTAATGTAATAAGTTATTTCTCTACTGTTCTCAGAATAATTATGAATTCTGGTGATTTCAAAAACAACCACTTCCTGTAAAAAATACCGAACCCCGGCAAAAATCACTAATGAAACGGGAATACTCAGAACATACAACAGAATCTTTTTTTTGTTTAAAAACCAATCACAAAACAAATAAAAATTCAAAAGATAAATAACGAAAATGGAAAAAATGTAGCCTACATTAAAGAAGAAATACATCCTACTGAAAACAAAATCCGTATTACGCTTATTCACACCAATATCCCAAAGATAAAAGGTTACGAACAGCCCTAAAAAAAGAGCAACATGGTAGTAGAAAGGAATTTTTAACTTCATAATAATATTATTGTCCTTTCAAAAATACAACTATGACTTCATATGAATACTACATTTATATAAAACCTATATTTTGGGTGACGAACCATCAAAAACGATACACCAAATTTTTCAACCACAGATTCTCAATGTTTGTAATTTGAAATTTAGCGTTCATCAAAAACTCTAATTTCACCTGAAAAGCTACTCTACATTTGTCTTGAATTTAAAACAAATCATCATGAAAAAAATCGCCTTATTACTGCTTTTTACTATCGCATTTAATACTGTTTCTGCACAGTCAAAAAAGAAACAAGTTCTACTGCTTGGAACTTTTCATTTTGAAAACCCGGGACTTGACGTTGCTAAAATAAACAGCTTTAATGTTATGTCAGACAAGAGCCAAAAAGAGTTGGAGAACATTACCAATAAAATTAAAAAATTTGGTCCGAATAAAATTTTTGTCGAATGGAACTATCAGAAACAAGACAAACTGGATAAATTCTACAATAAAAACTCAGACAGTTTACTTCATAAAAAAGCAGACGAAATAGTACAAGTAGCTTTAAGATCAGCCAAAAAATTAGGTCATAAAACATTGTATGGAATTGATTATAACAATACCGACTTTCCTTACGACAGTCTAGTCAAAGGAATGACAGCTGCTAATCAGTTTGATCTGATCAGGAAGAATGACGAATTAATGAAAAGTTACGAAAAAGACCAAAATCAAAAAATTGCCAAATATTCTATAACAGAATTACTTGTGGACATTAACTCGAAAAAATCCAATGAGGACAATATTAGCTGGTATCTGGAAACAGCAATTAAAGGAGGCAAAACAGACAATTTCGTGGGGGCTTTTCTAGTTTCTGAATGGTACAGAAGAAACCTCTACATGTATGCTTTAATTCAAAAACTAACTGAAAGTAAAGATGACAAAATCATGGTTTTACTGGGAGCCGGGCATACTGCAATGATACGAGAATTCTTTGAACATAATTCTGATTTTGAAATTATAGAACTGGCAACGGTTTTGAAATAGTCTGGGATCATTTAACCGCAAAGAGCGCAAAGAATTTAACTTTGGATTGCCAATAGAAACGCAAAGTTCGCAAAGCAATTTGTTTAAAATAGCCACGAATTCACGAATTTTTATTCTCAAAGATTATAAAAAATAATTCGTGAATTCGTGGCTAAAAAAACTTTGCGTAATTCTTTGCGCTCTTTGCGGTTATAAAAACAAAAAAAATCCACTCCTTTCGGAATGGATTTTATATAATTTGATTTCTTATTTAATTAAGAAAGAGCAGCTTTAACCTGATCAGCAGCTTCCTGAAATTGAACAGCTGATAAAATTGGCATACCTGAATTGTCAATTAATTCTTTTGCAATTTCAGCATTTGTTCCTTGCAAACGAACGATAATTGGCACATTGATAGCATCACCCATGTTTTTGTAAGCATCAACAACACCTTGAGCAACACGGTCACAACGAACGATTCCTCCAAAGATATTGATCAAAATAGCTTTTACGTTAGGATCTTTTAAGATAATACGGAAAGCTGTTTCAACACGTTTTGCATCAGCAGTTCCACCAACGTCTAAGAAGTTAGCAGGCTCAAAACCAGCGTATTTAATTAAATCCATAGTTGCCATTGCAAGACCAGCTCCGTTTACCATACAACCTACAGTACCGTCAAGATCTACATAGTTCAATCCTACTTCTTTAGCTTCAACCTCGATTGGATTTTCCTCACGGATATCTCTCATCTCAGCATATTTTGCTTGTCTGTATAAAGCATTATCATCGATATTTACTTTAGCATCAACAGCCATAATTTTGTTATCTGAAGTTTTCAAAACCGGGTTGATTTCGAACATAGATGCATCAGAACCAACGTAAGCGTTGTATAATGAATCGATGAATTTCACCATTTCTTTAAAAGCATTTCCAGAAAGACCTAAATTAAAAGCAATTCTTCTTGCTTGAAAACCTTGTAATCCAACAGTTGGATCAATTTCTTCTGTAAAGATTAAGTGTGGTGTATGTTCAGCAACTTCTTCAATATCCATTCCACCTTCAGTAGAATACATAATCATGTTACGTCCTGTACCTCTATTCAATAAAACAGAAACATAAAACTCAGAAGTTTCACTTTCGCCAGGATAATAAACATCTTCAGCAACTAAAATTTTGTTTACTTTTTTACCCTCAGCAGAAGTTTGAGGTGTAATCAATTGCATTCCGATGATTTGTTCAGCAATTTCTTCAACTTGTTGCAAGTTTTTAGCCAACTTCACTCCACCACCTTTTCCACGTCCACCTGCGTGAATTTGTGCTTTTATCACATGCCATCCTGTACCAGTTTCGGCAGTTAATTGTTTTGCAGCAGCCACAGCTTCAACCGCATTGTTAGCCACAATTCCGCGTTGAATGCGTACTCCGTAACTTGCTAAAATTTCTTTTCCTTGATATTCGTGTATGTTCATAATATAGAATTTGTCTGGTTCTGAATTTATTTCAGAATAAAAGTGCGACAAAAGTAGCAAAATTCAACTTAATAGTAAAATCTTTTTCAATTAAATAATACGTGTGATATGCACGAAACGTTTATTCTTTTTGAATGCAAAGAAATGGTTAACTAAATAATTTGTTAATATTAACTCAAAACCACTAAAACGTTTGATATTTAACAAAAACACCACCGTATTCATTAGCCTTACAGCGATTTTTCCTAATATATTTTAATCTGAATTGTCATTTTAATAATTCGCAATGGTTAAAATAACAATATTATCAATTAAGAAGTCTTTTTCTAATATTACAACAAAAATGAAAGCCAAATGACAATTTCAATACATTATATTTAACGAAATCTCTATTTTTGTAGAAAAAATATCAAGAATGAAAGTTAAAGAACAAGGGCTTTATTTGCCTGAATTTGAACACGACAATTGTGGTGCAGGATTTATTTGTAATTTGAATGGTATTAAATCAAATGATATTATTCACAAAGCATTGGATATCTTAATAAAATTGGAACATCGTGGTGCAGTTAGTTCTGATGGAAGAACTGGAGACGGAGCTGGAATTTTATTCGATATCCCACATGATTTTTTTAAAAAAGTATGTGATTTTGAAATCCCTGAAACACGTGAGTATGCAGTAGGAATGGTTTTTTTACCAAAAAGCAAAAACCAGGTTTCTTTTTGTATCAACGCTTTCGAATCAACTATTAAGGATCAGAACTTAAAGATCCTTGGTTGGAGAGATGTACCTGTTGAAGTGGAAAATTTAGGGCAGATTGCCGCAGAAAAAGAACCAACAGTTAAGCAGGTTTTTGTTAGCAAAAACGGTCAGGATTTAACTGAAAATGAATTTAATGCAAAACTTTTTGCAGCTAGAAAAATTGCCGAACATGCCGTTAGAGGATCTAAAACCTCCGAAAGTCACATGTTTTATTTCTCTAGTTTATCGACAACTACCATAATATATAAAGGTTTATTGATGCCGGAAGACATCAGCCGATATTATGTTGACTTAAAAGATCCCGATTTAGTGACTCGTCTGGCATTGGTGCACCAGCGTTTCTCTACCAATACTTTTCCTTCATGGGAATTAGCACAGCCATTTCGATACATGTGTCATAATGGTGAAATCAATACACTTCGTGGAAACGTAAGTCGTATGCGTGCCCGTGAAGAATTGATGCAAAGCAAAGTTTTTGGCGATGATATCAAAAAACTATTCCCAATTATCTTAGAAGGAAAATCAGATTCTGCTTCTATGGATATGGTCGTAGAACTTTTATTAATGACAGGACGTTCCCTACCAGAAGCAATGATGATGGTCGTTCCGGAAGCTTGGGAAAAACACCAGACTATGTCTCCCGAGAAAAAAGCATTCTACGAGTTTAACGCTTGTATTATGGAGCCTTGGGATGGCCCTGCCTCTATCCCGTTTACAGATGGTAACGTAATTGGCGCTTTACTAGACAGAAACGGATTGCGTCCTTCTCGTTATACCTTAACCAAAAGCGGTTTCGTAATCATGTCGTCAGAAATTGGTGTATTAGATATCGAACCGGAAGATGTGATTCAACACGGTCGTTTAGAACCAGGAAAAATGTTCCTTGTAGATATGAACGAAGGTCGAATTATTGAAGACGAAGAGGTTAAAAAATCAATCGTTACAAAACGTCCGTACAAAGAATGGCTTGATGCAAATTTATTGCCATTATCTAATATTCCGTACACCAACAACCCTACTCCGGTTGAAAAACTGGATTTCTTAACCAGACAAAAATTATTTGGTTACACGATTGAAGATTTAAAAACAATCATTAACCCAATGGGAGGTCAGGGAGCTGAAGCTATCAGTTCTATGGGTAATGATACTCCTTTGGCTGTTTTATCAGACCAGCCTCAATTGTTGTACAACTATTTCAAACAATTATTTGCTCAGGTTACCAACCCGCCTTTGGATGGTATTCGCGAGGAGATCATTACCGATATCAGTTTAGCCATTGGTGGTGATTTCAATATTTTTGAAATTGAATCGAAACAATGCAAAAAACTAAAAATTCAAAATCCGGTTGTTTCCAACGAGGATTTAGATAAAATCAGAAACATTGACCACGTTGATTTCAAGTCGGCTACAATTTCTACCTTATATAAGATAGAAAAAGGAGTAAATGGCTTAGAGCGTGCCCTTGAAAAATGTGTTGAAGCAACATTCAAAGCCGTTTCTGACGGATGCAACATCATTATTTTATCAGACAGAGGCGTAAGCGAAGAACTGGCTCCAATACCAATGCTATTGGCTTGCTCTTATATTCATCACTCGCTAAACATTCTACAGGTTCGTTCAAAATTCGGAATCATAATCGAATCTGCCGAACCTCGTGAACCTCATCATTTTGCCTTATTGTTCGGATACGGTGCAAGTGCGATTAATCCATACATGGTAAACGAAATCATTCACGATCAGGTCAATCAAGGCTTTATCAAAGGTGTAAAAGCAGATTATGCCATTGTAAATTACAACAAAGCAATTGCAAAAGGAATCGTTAAAATCATGAACAAAATTGGTATCTCTACTTTACATTCGTACAGAGCGGCACAAATTTTCGAGATTTTAGGTTTAAACAAAACCTTTACTTCAAAATACTTCCCTTATACTCCATCACGAATTGAAGGAATTGGTTTAATGGAAGTCGAAAAAGAAGTGAAGAAACGTTTCCAAAAAGCATTTCCAAATTCAAAAGTAGCAAGTTTGCTTCCTTTAGAAATTGGAGGTATTTACAGATGGAGACGTGGTGGCGAAAAACACATGTTTAACCCAACCACTATTTCGAAACTGCAACAGGCTGTTCGTTTAAACAGTCCTGAAAGTTATAAAGAATATTCTAATATGGTCAATGAGCAAAGCTCGAATCTAATGACTATTAGAGGTATGTTTGAATTCAATAATTTAGATCCAATTTCTATTGATGAAGTAGAGCCTTGGACTGAAATTGTGAAAAAATTCAAAACGGGTGCAATGTCTTACGGATCTATCAGTAGGGAAGCACATGAGAATTTAGCGATTGCCATGAACAGAATTGGCGGAAAAAGCAATTCCGGAGAAGGTGGAGAAGATCCAAAACGTTTCCAGAAAGAAATTAACGGTGATTCCAGAAACAGCGCCATCAAACAAGTAGCATCGGGACGTTTTGGTGTTTCGATCAACTATTTGACCAACGCTAAAGAAATCCAGATTAAAATGGCTCAGGGAGCGAAACCTGGTGAAGGCGGACAGCTTCCGGGAGAAAAAGTAGTGCCTTGGATTGCCGAAACCAGAAACTCAACCCCTTATGTAGGTTTGATTTCACCTCCTCCGCACCACGACATTTACTCTATCGAGGATTTATCGCAGTTGATTTACGATTTGAAAAATGCCAATCGTGAAGCACGTGTAAACGTAAAGTTGGTTTCCGAAGTTGGAGTTGGAACGATCGCTGCCGGTGTTGCCAAAGCAAAAGCTGACGTGATCCTAATTTCTGGTTATGACGGAGGAACCGGTGCTGCACCCTTAACCTCTTTACAGCACACAGGTATTCCTTGGGAACTTGGATTAGCCGAAGCACAGCAAACTTTGATCTTAAACGACTTAAGAAGTCGTGTGGTTCTGGAATGTGACGGACAATTGAAAACAGGTCGTGACGTTGCCATCGCTGCATTGTTAGGAGCTGAGGAATTTGGTTTTGCAACTGCACCACTGGTAGCATCAGGATGTATCATGATGAGAGCTTGTCACTTAAATACTTGTCCGGTTGGTATTGCAACTCAGGATCCTGAATTGAGAAAAAATTTTAAAGGAACTCCGGAGCACGTTATTAACTTCATGTATTTTATTGCCGAAGAATTAAGAGAAATCATGGCGCAATTAGGTTTCAGAACTTTAAAAGAAATGGTAGGTCAGTCGCAAAAATTAAATGTAAACAAAGCGATCCAACATTACAAAGCCAATGGTTTAGACTTATCATCAATTCTATACAAACCGGAAAAAGCAAAAACGGTTCCAAATCACAATACGACTACACAAGATCACCAGCTTGAAAACGTATTAGACTTTGCAATTATCAAAGAAGCGATTCCGTCTATTTACAGAAAAGAAAAAACAAGGGTTACCTTTAAAATTAAAAATACAGACCGTTCTGTAGGTGCGATTTTGAGTAATGAAATCTCAAAAATTTATGGAGCACAAGGATTACCTGATGACACTATTCTAGTTGATTTTGAAGGTTCTGCCGGACAAAGTTTTGGTGCTTTTGCAACAAATGGATTGTCGTTTAAAATTCACGGAAACTGTAATGATTATTTAGGAAAAGGACTATCAGGAGGAAAATTAATTGTAAAAGTACCTCCTACTGCCACTTTCAAACCTGAAGAAAACATCATTATCGGAAACGTTGCCCTTTACGGAGCTATTACCGGAGAGGCTTATATTAATGGAATTGCCGGAGAGCGTTTCTGTGTTAGAAATTCCGGAGCAACAGCAGTTGTGGAAGGAATTGGAGATCACGGATGCGAGTACATGACCGGTGGCACAGTGGTTGTTTTAGGAAAAACAGGACGAAACTTCGCAGCAGGAATGAGCGGTGGTGTTGCCTATGTTTACGATCCGAAGCAGCAATTCGATTCAAGGGTATGCAACATGGAAATGGTTGCTTTCGATCCTATCGAAGACGAAGATGTGAGAAAACTAAGAAAACTTATCAAAAACCACTCTTTGTACACCAACAGTCCATTAGCAAAAAGAATTTTAGCAGACTGGGAAAATGAACAGCAAAATTTCGTAAAAGTAATGCCAACAGATTATAAAAAAGCGCTACAACGAATTGCAGAAGAGAAAAAAATAGAAGAGTTAATAGCTGGATAAAAATCAATTTCAAAAATCAAAAATCAATTTCAATGGCAATGTCTTCCTGAGCGAAATTGAAGGAAGCGAAGTCGAAGGATTGGAATTTGGAATTTAAAGAAATTGGAATTTAATTTAAAATGTCATGGGTAAAATAGGCGGATTTAAAGAATATAACAGAGCCGACGAAAGTAATTTAGCAGTTGCGGAACGTGTTTCGAACTACAACGAATTTACTATTCCGTTAGCAAAAGATAAAATAAAAGAACAAGGTTCAAGATGTATGGATTGTGGAATTCCTTTTTGCCACAGTTCCTGTCCATTAGGAAATTTAATTCCTGATTTCAACGATATGGTACATCAGGAAGAATGGCAAAGTGCTTTAGAGATTTTACAATCAACGAATAACTTTCCGGAATTTACTGGCCGCTTATGCCCTGCTCCATGTGAAAAATCATGTGTATTGGGAATCATCAAAGAACCTGTTGCAATCGAAAACATCGAGAAAAACATCATCGAAAGAGGTTTTGCCGAAGGCTGGATCAAACCACAGGCGCCAAAAACCAGAACAGGAAAAACTGTAGCCGTTATTGGTTCAGGTCCTGCAGGCTTAGCAGCGGCACAGCAATTAAACAGAGCCGGTCACACCGTTACCGTTTTTGAAAGAGACAATGCTATTGGCGGTTTGTTGCGTTACGGGATTCCGAATTTTAAATTAGAAAAAGGAATCATCGACAGACGTGTAGCTATTCTTGAAGCTGAAGGAATCACTTTTAAAACCAATGTAAATGTTGGTGTTAACTTTAGCGTAGACCAATTAAATACTTTTGATTCTATCATATTGTGCGGTGGAGCAACTGAAAGAAGAAGTTTACCAACAAAAGGTATCGAAAGCAAAGGTGTTGTTCAGGCCATGGATTTCCTGACGCAGCAGACTAAAGTTTTATTTGGAGAATCAATTCCGGATCAGATTAAAGCAACGGGAAAAGATGTAATTGTAATTGGTGGTGGAGATACAGGTTCTGATTGCATTGGAACCTCTAACAGACATGGCGCAAAATCAGTAACCAATTTTGAGATTTTACCAAAACCTCCCGTTGGAAGAAGTGAGACAACCCCTTGGCCTTTCTGGCCGTTGCAATTAAAAACATCTTCTTCACACGAAGAAGGCTGTGACAGAAACTGGTTAATCAATACCAAAGAATTCTTATCTAACGAAAAAGGAGAACTTACAGGATTAAAAACCGTTGAAGTACAATGGAAAATGACTCCGGGTCAGCGTCCGGAATTAATCGAAAAAGAAGGTTCTGAGAAAATCTGGCCATGCGATTTAGCTTTATTGGCTTTAGGATTTACGGGGCCTGAGAAAACTTTAAGCGAGCAATTAGGTCTGGAAATCGACATGAGAAGCAACTATAAAGCCAAAAATTACCAAACGAATGTACCACACATTTTCACTGCCGGTGATATGCGAAGAGGGCAATCGTTAATTGTATGGGCTATTTCAGAAGGTCGAGAAGCAGCAAGAGAGGTCGATTTGTTCTTAATGGGTTCTACAAATCTACCGACGAAAGGAAACGGCGATTTACCAAGTTTATAAGTTCCTAACTTATCTCCTTTTATAAAAACAAAAGCCCCTTTTTTAAGCATAAAAAAGGGGCTTTATTATTTAATTAGAATTGACATCTCAAATAAAGAGAATATTAAAAATTATACTGAAGCTGTAAAGTTGTACGTCTTCCCGGAGCACTTACAAAATCTTTATCTCTGGCTTGCCACCATGCAATATTTGGAGAATAATCTTTATTAAACAAATTCTCAACTCCTAATCCTAATCGAAACGATTTATTGATAAGGTAAGAACTGCTCAAGTTAAAAACGGTATACTTTTTTACAGGCCCTTCGTTAAAACTGTACAGGTTTGTTGTTGGACTAGGATCAAATCGATCTCTTTTAAAGTTATGCAAAGAGCTTAATTCAATATCTAAATTTTTTACAGGGTGTATCTGAATATAAGTAGTAAGCTTTGGAGCCATTATTCGGGATCCGTTAATGTATTTTTCGTAGGTTCCGTTATTATCATTATCTACTTTTCCTTCAATCCAGGCAAAAGCACCACCAAAGCTTAGAATATCCAATGGTTTAAAACCTAAAACAGCCTCGTAACCCCAGATATTTTCAGGAGCACGCTGCATAGCAAAAGAACCATCAGCTGACTGAATCGACGTAGCCCCTAATTCTGATGTGCTCCAGAAGCTGGTAACCTCATAGTTAAACCATTTTTTGATCGCTCCCGCTACCCCCATTTCGTAATTGTTTACAATTATAGGATCAGTTGGTAATTTTGAAATCACACTTTCTGTAGATGTTCTTAAAATACGACCTACTTCATTGATCGAAAAAGACTGTGAATAACTCGTAAAAACATTTACTTCCGGCATAATGTTATATCTTAATCCGATGTTTCCAACAAGAGCATTGTAATCTAATTCGCCTCCCTGAACAAAAATACTTTTGGTGTATGTATTGTTTTTAGCATTCAATACCGGCAATGTATTAAAATCATCCGCCTTAACTTTGATATTTTCATATCTCGCACCCGCTTTTAGAGTGAATTTTCCCCAAGCATCAAACTTGATTAAGGCGAAAGGAGCCGTATTGACCATGTTCATTTGTGGCGTCCAGAAACGACCATCCTCTAATTTCTGAACCGTTTTGTCCTGAAGCAAATCCAAACCATAAATTACCTCTGCTTTATACGTATCATTTGCAAAAAGACGGGAATCAAAATTAATACGCAAACCTTTCTTTTGTGAGGCCACATTCGATTGTCCTCCATTTAAAAACTGATCTCTGTCGTACGAGTAAACCGTTCTGAAATCTTGTGCATAAACATTAACATCCAAAGAAGTATTATTCCAAATCTCTGAATTGGAGTACGACAATCTAAAATTATGATTTCGAGGTGTTCCTTCAGGCGTTCCCAAACGACCAGCGGCTTCTACTCCAATAGTTGGAATTTCTCCCCACTTACCAATCTTAACATCCTGATCTAAAAATGATTTTGAAGCATAGCCCATATACGAGAATTCAAGTCTTTGCTTGTCTGTAAGTGCATATCCAACTTTAAACAATCCGTTATAGGTATTTAAATTTGATAAACTATAGAACGGTGAAAGATTGACACCATTTGCATCTTTAGACACACCTGATCTTTCCTGTGTAAATCCAACAACATAATCGAACTTTTTTAGTTTTCCTGCCAACGAAAGTGAAGCTCTGTAACCAAATGATTCTGCGAATGTTTTAGGTTGTGTAATCAAACCAAGTTGTACCGAACCACTAATCTTTTCTTCTGAATGGTTTTTCTTCGTAATATAATTAACGATCCCTCCATCGGCTCCATTACCGTAAATTGAGGTAGCTCCCTTAATTACTTCCACTCTTTCGATCGACGAAGGGTCAATTACCTGAAGATCTCTACCTCCATTTCTCAAAGGTGTAGATTGTGGTATCCCATCAATCATCACCAAAAAAGGTCTTCCTCTTAAAGTCTGACCAAAATTTGAAGTCTGATTACTTGCCGTTGCTAAACCCGGAACTGTATATTGTAAAATATTGCTAATATTTGAATTAACCATAGTCTGACTTTGGATCTTTTTCGCTCCAACAATCGTAATAGAAGAAACGACTTCTTTAATACTTTCTTTTTTTCGACTTGCAGTCACAATAATATCATCTAAATTATTGGTCTGCAAACTGTCTTTTGATTTTTCCTGAGCAAATCCTACAGTAGTTGTAAGGATAATCAAGCAAAATGTAGTAATCTTTTTCATAAATAATCTCTAATAATGTAATTTTGGGGCAAATATAATTTTAATTAACTCTAAATAAGAATTAGAAACCATTAAAAGTTAAAAAAACTTTAAATGTTTATTTTATAACAATTTGTTACAATTTGTTATTTTTCAATTTAAAATTTGTCAATCGGCAAAAGAGTAATAAGTTTGCTGAAAATAGTTTACAGATGCAAGCAAAAGATTTACTGCAGTTAGCAGACCAATTTGGAAGTCCATTATATGTATATGATGCCGAAAAAATCCAATCTCAGTACAACAGGTTAACTAAAGCTTTCTCTAAGGTAGAAAACTTAAGAGTTAATTATGCCATGAAGGCATTGTCTAACGTTGCCATTCTTCAGCTATTAAAGAACATGGGGTCTGGCCTGGATACTGTATCTATTCAGGAAGTTCAATTAGGACTTCATGCTGGCTATGATCCTGACAAAATTTTCTTTACACCAAACGGAGTTTCTTTAGAAGAAATCGAAGAAGTTGCTGCAATGGGTGTTCAGATCAATATCGATAACCTTTCTATTCTGGAGCAATTCGGAACAAAATATCCGCAAATTCCGGTATGTATTCGTATCAATCCTCACGTTATGGCGGGTGGAAATGCAAATATTTCTGTAGGACATATTGATAGTAAATTCGGAATCTCTGTACATCAAATACCGCATATCTTGCGAATTGTAGAGAACACAAAAATGAGTATTGTAGGTATTCACATGCACACAGGGTCGGATATTCTTGATATCGAAGTATTCTTGTATGCTGCTGAAATTTTGTTTGACACCGCTAAACACTTCAAAGATCTTGAGTTCCTTGATTTTGGAAGCGGATTCAAAGTGCCTTACAAAAAAGATGATATCGAAACCGACATTGAAGAATTAGGTAAAAAATTATCAAAAAGATTCAACTCTTTCTGTGCTGAATACGGTAGAGATTTAACCTTGATTTTCGAACCTGGAAAATTCCTGGTGAGTGAAGCTGGTTTCTTCTTAGCCAAAGTAAACGTGGTAAAACAAACAACTTCTACAGTTTTTGCAGGAGTCGACAGTGGTTTCAACCACTTAATCCGTCCTATGTTTTACGGTTCATCACATCATATCGAAAACATCTCGAATCCAAAAGGAAAAGAGCGTTTTTACTCGGTAGTAGGATATATTTGCGAAACTGATACTTTTGCCAACAACCGCAGAATCTCGGAAATTACCGAAGGTGATATATTAGCGTTCAGAAATGCCGGAGCTTACTGTTTTTCTATGGCATCAAATTACAATTCAAGATACAAACCAGCCGAAGTTTTATGGATGAACGGAAAAGGAATCTTAATCCGTCAACACGAAACATTCGAGGATTTACTTAAAAATCAAATTCCGTTGCCACAAGAAGTTGCTGCAACAGTTTAAAATAAAAAAAGAGAATATCTATTGAATCCCGTTTCTTCATTGAGGCGGGATTTTTTTTGTATATTACTGTACAAGGAAGACAAAAAAAATAAACTAAATTAGATTTTTCTTAAGAGCTAAATTTAATTTGTACAATTAGATAAAAAACAACTAAATATGGATCACTTATACAAATGTCATAGAGAATTATCAAATGATGATTATAAAAAACTTTGGGAAAATGCTTTGTTTATATTTGATACAAATTCCTTGCTGGACATATATCGATTACCTGAAACTGCTAAAAAGGATTTTTTAAGTAGTTTGTTAAATGAAAAAATTAAATCAAAAGTTTGGATTCCGTTTCAGGTATTATTAGAATTTACAAGCAATAGACTTGAAGTGGTAAGCGATCAAAAAAACAAGTTCACTTCTGTCCAAAATATTGTAAATGAAAGTTTAGATGAAATTTCAAAAGTTCATATGGATTTGATTGAAAAAATCAATTCTCTACAATTAAAAAAAAGACACTCAGTCATTAATCCTGATCAATTTATAAATGATAATTTATTTAAAGAGTCCATTGAAAAACTTAACAACTTTATAAATGAATTAGAAAAGTTAGAAAAAAAACAACCAGATGTACATGACAAGGATGAAATTAGATCTACAGTTTTAAAAATTTTTAAAGAAAAAGTAAGTAATGGCTTCACTACCGAAGAATTAGAAGACATATATAAAGAAGGTGAATCAAGATATAAAAATGAAATTCCACCTGGATATAAGGATTCTAAAAAACCCGGATTTTATTTATTTGAAGATAAAAAATATTTGAGAAAATTTGGAGATTTAATTGTTTGGAAAGAAATAATTAAAAAAGCTGTGGATGACAATGAAAAATATATAATCTTCGTAACTAATGACAATAAAGATGACTGGTGGACGAAACAAAGAGGAAAGACCTTAGGTCCTCGCTATGAACTACTAAATGAAATCTATTTTAAGGCTCAAAAATTAGAATTGTTTCATATGTATGATACGTATGGATTTATGAAATATTCGAAACAATATCTTGACATTGACATAAAAGAACAATCCATTACAGAAACGAAAGATTTAATAGATTTTCAGCAAACATTACAAAAAGAAAAAAACATAACTGACATAACTGATTTTAAGGAGTTAATAAAAGAAATTGCAGCTCAGTTCCCATTAAAAATAAGATTTCATTCTTTGAGTGAAAAAATTCCCTTTCTACTAATATCAAAAAATGAACTAAGATATATTTTCATTGAAATATTAGAAAATATTTATGAACATTCATTAAATAAATCTGTAACAATCCGTCTAAAATTAGAAGGTGATTACTTCACTTTACAATTCAAAAATGAGTGTGAAAACAACAAAAATGGAATGTTAAAAAGAAATTACGGGCTAAATTATGTTGATCAAATAATGAATTCATATGGTTTTTCAGAACACAAAACAATTGATAAACAATTCATCACAAAACTTTATTTTAAAAAAACTTTTATGCTTGATAGAGATATATTAATATATTTAGAAGCTTAATTTTTACGATATTAAACCTAGAAAAGAATTGTATTAAGACATCCTAGCAAATCAAACAGCTTTTTAATTGTCGCTTACTAAATTTGCTGCTTGCGCGAACGTCTCACTCGTGAACACAATCTGAGATTAAAAAAAATAAAATATTTCGAACACGAATGAAATACATTCAATATTATAAATTATAAACACACATGTGGATTAAAGAATTTAATGGAAAATTTGGTGAATCATGGATTGATAAAGTGAATTTTCTTTTTCAGCAAGATAAAATATACATAATGGATAATCATTTATGTGCAGCATGGTGTTGGATGAATCAAATTGAAGAGATTGAGAATAATAATTTAATTCATATTGATAGACATTATGACTTATTAGATCATCCAAATACTGTGAAACAAATAATAATTGAACCTCAAATAGATTTAAAAAAACTTACTTTTTTTGAATACGAAAACTTATCTATAGAAAGTAAAAGAGGAATTAGTAAAGTTTTCAGATGGGACAACTACATCTTAAATTTAAAAGAAGTTTATAATAATTATTACGGGACTACAATTTTTTCTACGTTCGATTCTGCTAATCCAAATCCTGATTTTATTAAACATGAAATAAGTTTTATTGATTTTTTAAATAATATTGATGATTACATAAATGAGTATCCTGATCAAAATTGGATATTAAATGTTGATATTGATTATTTCTTCAATACATTAAATGAAAAGAGGATAAAAGTATTTTCGCATGAATTTATTGAGGCATTTGCAAAAAAAATTGCTTCAGTAATTGATAACTTATCTGTAATTACTTTTTGTCTAAGTCCTGAATGTTGTGGTGGATGGGAAAATTCTATGGAAGTGATGAACATTTTTTCTAAGATTTTAAACATTGATTTTCATTTGAAAGCAAATTAGGAACACGGATTACAAATCCGCCGTATCAATACAAAAAAACTTAAAACACAAAAATAAATTCCGTCAGAAAAATAATAAATTTGTTTTACGCAAAAAACTCCAAAATAGAATCATATTAAAAAACTATGTTTTTTACCAACATCAATTTTATAAAAGAATTTTAAATACCTTTGAATTATGAGCGCAGCAACCAAACCAAAACACATTGGCAGAAACATTAGCCGAATTAGAGAGCTTAAAGGTATGAAGCAGGAAGCACTGGCGATTGCAATTGGCTTAAGTCAGCAATCTGTTTCTAATTTAGAGGCGAGTGAAACGATTGAAGATACAAAGCTTGCCGAAATTGCAAAAGTATTAGGCGTTACCGTTGAAGCTATTGAAAATTTTTCAGAAGAGAACGTTATAAATTATTTCAATACTTATTACGACACCAAAGACAGTGTAATTAATGCAGGAAATAATTCAGGTGAACATTCAAATAATTATTGCACATTCAATCCTCTTGATAAAGTAGTTGAACTTTACGAACGTTTGGTTCAGGCTGAAAAAGACAAAAATGAATATTTAGAAAAATTACTAAAAGGAAAATAATTCCTCACAAATATTAATTTTACAAAAGCACAAATATCATTTTATTTTGTGCTTTTTTTATAAACTAACCTATGAAAAAACTAACCATTCTTTTATTTCTGATTTTACTTTCCTTTACAAACAAAGTAAATGCTCAAAATGCTCAAGCAATTTTTCTAGACAACCTCGAATCATTTGAACGATTAGCAAACAATGAAAATGAATCTATAAGCCTGAACAAAGTTTACGAAGCCCGAAAGTTTCTAATAGACATCACCGGCATTACCTACAAAATGGAAGAGGTATTTGATATGCCTGTATTTCCGCCTGATAAAACTATAAAAAAGTGGAGATCTTGGTTTGAAAAAAATAAAGATCTTTTATATTATGACGAAAAAGAGAAAGAAGTTAAAGTAAGAAAAAAGTAAAAAAACTATTTTCGCTCAACAAACCTACCTCCATAAAACCATGAAAATTACGATTGCCCTATCGGTATTATTTTTATTACTTACTACTACTTTATTCGGTCAGACAATTGCCGATTTAAAATTATAATACAAAAAGATTCCTTTAGTATCGTTATTAACCTCAAAATCGATAAATACAAAAACCTTATCACAATTAATAAAATCGAATGGAATTAGGAATTTTCAAAAACTTCTGGGGCGGACAACCAAATCACCTACCTTTCTTAAACCTTATAAGTTATGCAGAAGAGCCAAAAGAGTTCAACTTAAAATTTAGTATCTCCAAACTAGAATCGATTATTCAAAATAATTCTAAAGAGTCGATTACAGACAGTATCAAACTTTTGCTTGAACATGAAGATTGGAGACTGCATTTGGTTGCTTCAATTGCATTATTAACTCTGAAACAAACAACTCGCGAGAATTTAACATCCTATTTTTGGCAAAGAATTAATAAAGGTTCGTGGGTTAGCCCACAAATACTAGTTACACTATCATTTTCTGATATTGAATTCAAAGAAAAAGGCAAAAAGATCCTAAGTGAAGGCTTAAAAATAGATTATTCTGTTTTGTCTGAAATAGAACATCACGTTTCCAGAGGTGGTACACCAAAAAGTATAGCTGAGAAAAAAGTTATTGCTTCGTTAGATTATCTTTTAAATAACATTGTTAATGACACTTCTGATAATGATGCTGGTGGTTCAATCTGCAAAGGTTGGAAAGAAAATTTAGATAAATTGATACAACAAAATACTTTCAAACTCGAACAATTTTAAGCCCTAAACCATGAAAATTACGATTCCCCTGTCGGTATTTTTTTTATTACTTACTACTACTTTATTCGGTCAGACAATTGCCGATTTAAAACTAAAACCAAAAGAAATCCCCAAAGGTTATACTTTAAACGATGGTAATATTTGTATTACTCCACAAGCCTGTACTTTTTATAATGATATCGAAACCTACGCTAGCATTGTTGGGACTTTAAAAAGTAAAGCAATTCAAAATTTTAAAAGTAAAACTGATCGTGGATCTGTAATGTATTTTGAATTTGAACACACTTTTAAAGGAGATCGATTTCTGCAAGGCTTGCTTTGGGGAAAAGACGGTCAGCCAACTGACGAACGTCCGGAAGAATATCTAGCGAAAGGAAAATTTCTAATTATCTGGAACTTTCATCCTAGCAGTGTCCTCAAAGAAAAATCAGAGACCAAAATAGAGACTATTTTACAATAAGAAAAAAACAGAGTTTATCTACAATTCAAAACTCCTTAATACTTTGAATTTTACAACATAACTTGGTCTCAATGAAAAACTCTTTTTTATTAATTTTAATCATAACAATTAGATTCCCGACAGCTTTTAATTCTCATTCTTTCCAGAGTTTCTTGCGAAGATTTCTCCTCACGTCGAAATGACATACTTTGTGTTTAAAGTTTCATCAAAGCGCTACGCAATCTTGTCATTTCGATCTAAGGAGAAATGACAAGATTGAAAACAGTTAGGGCTTGACATTTAAATAAAACAAAATCCTATCTTCAAATACAAATAATTTAATATCTTCCCTAAGAACTTCCAAAACCTACAAAGATGAACTTTGAAGTTGTTAACATACGTAGAATAGACTCCACAACAGGAATCTTCAAATTACATGAAGATTATATTCTTTCGTATGATCATTTTGATGGTTTTTCTGCAAGAATATTAAGTTTAGGAATTTACATCGATATAATTTTTGAATGTAAAGTTGAGGTATCTTTTTTTCTAGAAGGTCGCGACGGATATGAAAAACAATTTGAATGCGAAATACCAACCCAAATTAAAAACACAATTTTAGAAATCCTGAATCTTGACTCTGTGGTGCTAAAGAATTATTACGCAGATATGTTTTTAGAGGACGAAACCACACAGGATTACGTTATCAATCATTCCGGAAAATCGCATAATGTTACAATAGGAACTTTACTTAAAAAACTACAGCCTGAAAATCCATCAGAAGAATTATTTTTTGTTCTAATTGATCTTTTCAAGAAATGGCGGGAACAAATTTATCAGGAATGTCTAAAGGAATCAACGACATCGAATCAAGTCAATGCTACCGATAAGCCAAATACTCGCGTTAAGCGGCGAAATTTCTGAAGTTGCTAAAGAAATAATTAACAAAACACAAAAATGAACAGACAAGGAGCAGTTGGAGCATTGCTTGACATCTACGAACAGGCAATTTTAGATCTTACCAACGTTATCAAAAGTATTCCGGATAATGTTTTGACCCACATCATAGACGAAACAACAACAAGCGAAGATTGTAAATCCATACAAAACATTCTCTCTCACGTAGTAAGTTCTGGTTATAGCTATGCTATCAGTATTCATAATCTGAAAGGGCACAATATGCAGCGACCTGACAAAATTTTTCATGTCACCATTGCCGACTATCTGAAAGATTTAGCGAATGTTTTCATCTTTACCGAAAATGTTTTTCGAGAAATTAAAGACAATGAATTAGAACAATTTGACGACTCACTAAAAATAAAAACAGGTTGGGGACAATTGTACGACATTGAACAAATTACAGAACATGCGATTGTACATATCCTTCGGCACAAACGACAAATTGAAAAAATAAAATCCAGTCAATTGAACTAGAATTTTCTATAACTTCGCTTACAATAAAAAATAGCCCCAAACAAAATGAAAAATAAATCAAACCCCGTTGTTTATTTTGAAATTCCGGTAGCCAACATCGAAAGAGCCATACATTTTTATTCGGCAGTTTTTAGTTTTGAATTTGAACGGGAACGTATTCATGATAATGAAATGGCTTTTTTTCCGCTTACCGAAGGTAATAATGGCATTTCGGGAGCTTTGGCACAGGGAGAAATATACAATCCAACCCTAAACGGAACTCTTGTGTATTTTAATACTGAAGATATTGAAGAAACGCTGAATCTGGCTGTAAAAAATGGTGCCGAAATCTTATTTCCAATAACCTCAAATGGTGAATTTGGTTGGGTGGCAGAGTTTAAAGATTGTGAAGGAAACAGAATTGCGCTACACATGAGAAAAAAAGAATAATTTAAGATAGAAAACAAATCCATTCCTGTAAAATTGCTCCTCTTCAAAAAAAATAATCTTAAACAAAATAAAACCTCTTTCCCTTTATTCTAAAAAACATCAAAATGAAAATCCAAATACGAATACTAGTTTACGCAATACTATTCTTTTTATACCTTACTTCAACTTCCTTTTTACTTTCTCTGGGAGAAATCTTAAAAACGGATCCCTATATCACACTCGGATGTGGTTTTGCGATTCTAAATATCATTTACTCCTTTTTGGGATTAAAATGGAAACCTGTGCTAAATGTAATCTGCTCTATTGTAATTGCAGCATTGTCACTATTCTTAGCTGTTCAGTTTGCCAACTTACATCTGCTTTCCAAATACGATCCTTATTTAGTTAAAACGGCTATATTCACCAATGCTGTTCTATCAATCCTCTTTTGGGAAATTGTATATCAGGTGAAAATTAGGAAAACAAATTAAAAACAGAAAATTAAATTATCTCTTCTTATCGATAAAAGGCAACATGATAATCTTAACTATAACTTCAAAAAGATTTTTTGTTAAAAAAAGAACATTAAACAAGAAATAATCACTAAAAACAGCTTACTTTTTAAACATTATTCTTAAAATTTATCATATTTTAGCAACACCAAAAATTCAAAGACAAATAAACCAGAGCCATTATAAAAGAAATGATGGAATTAAAAAAACAGGTAAAATGAAAATAAAAGTTTTAGTTTTATTATTTCTTACGATTGCAAAAGTGAATGCTCAAATAGTTACTGAAGAAATTAATTTTAACAATTTTACTTCTACAACTGATAACGATTTATCAAACAAGTTTGCAAAACCACTTCCAGAGTATGACTATCAACAAAGTAGTGATGGAAACAATGGCTATTTTCTAACAACCAGTTTAGATGGTGCAGCAACAAGACCTTTAAGATTATGTTCTAAGTTTAAAGGTGTAGACACCGAGACCATGACTCTTTCGATAGACTACAAAACTCAATTTTATCTTACTGCAATAACGGATTATTACAATTCTGTTGGCTTTTTTATAGCAAAAGAGGACGGAGAAACTGTTTTATCAGCTAAACTTTCAAATTCTGACAATAGATACGGCAAGAACTTAGATATAACTGGATTATCTGACCCAAATCCAACTTACAACCCTTCTTTTACCCAAAGTGATATCGTAAATAATAATTGGTACAGACTAACATTTGAGATAACCAAAATTGGTACAAGTAAGTTTTCTATTACTGCCAAAATATTTGATCTTGGCTTAAATGGGACATCAAACCCTGTTTTGAAAGTGACAAATAAAAAAGAGGGGTATAACTACTACTTCAACTCGAATAACACTATGAACATTCATATTGTAGGTGCTCGTTGGGGAGATGTTAAGTATCTTGATAATTTCAAAATCTCCGGATTTAAAAATGGGAGTAATTGCGAAAAATTATCCAATGAAGATTTTTTAAGCGAAAAGGAGATTATTGCTTATCCAAATCCATTTTACGATCGAATTCTGACCAATAAAGAAGTTACAAAAGTTAATATTTATAATTTAAACGGTCAACTGATTTCATCCTCTTCTAATATAAATAAAGAAATAGCTGTTGAAAAATTAGCAACCGGAACCTATATATTTGAAATTTTTTCGAATGATGGAGTTCAAAGAAAAAAATTAATAAAGAAATAATAGTGATTACACCTATTATTTGTTCTCATTTTTTTAAATCTCTCAAACCATATATTTGTCGATAATACAAGTACATCTATTCCCTTTTGAGTAGCCAATTTATGCTTTAAAACTAGATTTCCAAAAATATGCTTCTTTTATCAAGAAGACTGACTTTAGCCTAATTGAAATTATTCCAATTGGGCTATTACTGTTTTCTGGAGCAATTTTAAAACGAAAATTGTATTCAGAAAACAGTCCTATCTGATTAAATCAGCTTATTCCATATAACATACTATTTCAACGTGTCGGAAACGTATAATATCTATCAGTATTAAATTTCACATTTGAGAATTTCTACAAATTATACTCTTTAAAACTTCTTAAACTCCGTTTCTATATCTTAGCTATTCCAAAAATCACATTTTAAAAACATGAAATTTAATATTTTTCTCCTCTCTGCCTTTGTTTTTATCTCTTGCAAAAAAGACCCCAAAACCGAAGTTACAAAAGCGCCAACTGCGGTAAAAGATAATGTTCAGGTGTCTGACGAAAAAGAAAATCACAACAACACAGATACGATTGTAATTTCGGCCAAACATAAAACGAACAAAATTACATGTGATTTGGATGGAGACGAAAAAAATGAAACGATTGAAATTGTAAGAGGCACAAAAAGTGGTAAAAGCGGTTTCCGAATTGTTTTCGGAAATAGAACCCAAACAGATTATCTCGGAATGGGAACCACTGTTCTTAATCAGGGTTTTGATGAAATCGACTGGGTCGGAGTATTTGAAAAAGCTCCAAAAGGAGAAATCTACTGGAATAATGTAAATGATGATGGAGAGATTATGGGCGACGAAGAAATAAAAGAAGAAGATAAAATCAAACTCCCAAATGACGGAATCTTTATTCATGCCGATGAGAGCTGCGGAGGCGGGATTATTTATCTTAAAGACGAAAAATACAACTGGATTCAGCAGGAATAAATCAATTTTTATTATAGATTCTAAAAATATTAAAAGATAAAAACACTGTAGAAATTGTCAATCGCTCTACAGAAACTATTTGAAACGGAACCTGGATTGCCAACACCAATTACAAGATCTGGTTTGGAAAATTGCTGCAACTCCCGTAAAAAAACTCAATACTATCTCATTTTAAGCCGTGGTTTTTCGGTTTTAGATCTTATCTATTCCTTCTTTGATGAAAACGGCGACACTTACCAATGTCCTTTTGCTTATTATTTTTTGGAAAATTATCCCCAGGTTAAAATTAAAAAATAATGAGACCCTAACCATGTATTAGACACACTGCTGCGTTTGTGTCTACGTTAAAAACGATGCAAATAAAGTCATTAAACATTCTCGCTGAACATCTGAATCTGTACAGGCTCAATAGTATGTGGACGTTTCTGCAATTTATAAATTTAAATTTCATAAATTTATTATCCTAAAATTTTAGCAATTAAAATCTAATATTTTAAAAAAACATCTTATGAAAACTAAAAAAATATGGGCAAATTTAGGCGTAGAAAATTTAGACCGAACAACTAAATTCTACAATGATTTAGGTATTACACCAAACGGTCACAATACAAATGAAGAACTCCGAAGTTTTATTTTTGGCGACGACAATTTCATTATTCATTTTTTTATAAAAGAACGTTTTAAATGGGCCGTCAACGATGAAATGGCCGACCTTAAACTGGGAAACGAAATTATTTTCTCGCTTTCAGCCGAAAGCAAAGAGGAAGTAGACCAATGGTTATCTGACGTAAAAAATGCAGGAGGCGTTATTTTTGCTGAACCTCAAAATTATAACAAAGGTTATTTCTTTGGATTCTCTGATCCGGATGGTCATAAATTTAATGTACTATATTGGCCGGAGTAAAACATAAAATTCCAATCGATTGTTTTTATTTTTTTTTACAAAAAACCTATATATTGTATGTGATGTCACTTCGACCAAAGGGAGAAATCACATACCAATATTCCACAAACTATAGTTCTCCTTTGCGCATATGTCTTCATGTGATTTCTCCCTTTGGTCGAAATTACAACACAGCTATCGAAAGTTCTTTCTGAAAACTAAACTCTATTAACTAGCCCCAATGGAAGCGGTATCCTTTTTTGCCGGGTTTCGGCAAAAAAGATTTAGCGTACAGCGGGACTGAAGGTTATGATAAAAATTAAAACTTCTGCTTCTTAAATTAAAATCACAACTTCTAATTTGTCTAAAAAACAGATATCTTTGCTCCTTTAAAATCAATTGTCTTTAGCATGAAAAAAATCACTATACTGTTTTCAATATTATTTTTAACTCTGTCCTCTTGTGGTGTAAAAACTACTCAATCAATGCTTAGCGATGGAAATTATGATGGAGCGATAGACCGTGCCGTCGAAGCTTTAAGAACCAAAAAAGATTCTAAAGGAAAACAAGATTACGTGTATTTACTAGAAGAAGCTTTCGCAAAAGCCAAAGACAGAGACTTGCGTAATTTGGAGTTAATGATAAAAGAAGCAAATCCAATAAATGCCGAACGCACTTACAATACATACATGCAGTTGAACAATCGTCAGGAGAAAATCAGACCATTATTGCCTCTGCAACTGTTGAAACAAGGAAGAAGCGCCACATTCCAGTTTGATAATTATACGAATCAGATCATAAGCAGCAAAATTGCATTGTCGAGGTATTTGTATGAAAATGCGTCTGCACTTTTAAAATCAAATAACAAAATGGATTTTAGAAAAGCCTACGATGATTTTTTCTATTTGGAAAGTATTAGTCCAAACTACAAAAACACCAAAAAACTGATGGACGATGCACAGTTTAAAGGAACCGATTTTGTAGATGTATATGCTACAAATGAAACCAATATGGTCATTCCCAAACAGCTACAGGATGATTTGCTGGATATTAAAACCTACGGACTAAATGATAAATGGACCGTTTATCACAGCCTTAGACAAAAAGGAGTCGTTTACGATTATAGTTTGATTGTAAACTTTGTACAGATCAATATTTCGCCTGAGCAAATCAAAGAAAAAGAATTCATCAAAGAAAGACAAATCAAAGACGGTGTAAAAACGCTTCTGGACAGCAGAGGAAGACCCGTTAAAGACAGTCTGGGCAAAGAAATAAAAGTAGACAATTACAGAATGCTTCGTGCAAATGTATACGAGTTCAGACAATTTAAATCTTGCCAGGTTACAGCAAAAGTCGATTATGTTGATTCAAGAACAAACCAGTTACTTCAGTCCTTTCCTGTAAGCAGCGAATTTATTTTTGAGAATATTTACTCTACCTATAAAGGAGACAGAAATGCCTGTGAAGATAGTTACATCAGCTATTTCAACAAACGCGTGGTCCCATTCCCAAACAACGAACAAATGGTGTTTGATACAGGAGAAGATCTAAAAGCCAGATTGAAAGATATTATAGTTAGAAATAAATTCAGAAGATAAATTGGTAACAGTCAGAAATAAAGCTAAGTAAAAAACAATGATAGAAAAATTCGACCGAACCACTCCTGAAGGCGCCGTAAAATATTTTCGCAGCTGTATTTTGAATGGAGATCCACAAGGAGCTTTAAGTTGCTTTGATAAAGAAGCTGTATATATTGATAGAGACGGATCTGAAATTAAAGGTTTAGAAAATATCGAAAAAGCCATGCTACACCTCTGCAACTGGAAACCTGAAATAAAAGGCAGCAAACACAAAGCAACAATTGTGGGCGATCAGGCAGTTTGGATTGATAAATGGTCAATGAAAGCCAAAACACCCGATGGAAATCCTATTGAGATGAGCGGCGCAACAAGTTGTTTGATGCAACGCAACGACAACGGAATTTGGTTATGGCTGGTCGACAATCCTTTTGCAGCAGAAATTCTTGAAATCTGATTTTTCCATTATTTTAGGATGTGACGCCCAAAAAATTGTCGATATAATATTGTTCGCCTCGAGTAGTACTTTTACTAAACTATAAATTTGATATCAAATGAAAAAAGTAACAATTCTATTTTTAGTATCATTTTGTTTCACAGGCTGTGTTACTCAATCGCAGACAGCCAAAACTTCTACCGTTATGACAAAGCAGCAATCTTATCCAAAAGCATTAGTTGATTACGACGATTTTAAAAATCTTGTTACCGAAGTCGAAAAGGCAAGAGCAAATCATTTGGTGAGTCTTGACCTTTTTCTTAAAATGAGTCAGGAAGACAATACCATTATTCTGGACACGCGTTCTGACTTTCGTTATAACCGAAAACATTTAAAAGGGGCTATTCACCTTGATTTTACCGACTTTACACAAGAAAATCTTCATCAATTAATTCCTGATCCTAACACCCGAATATTGATTTACTGCAACAACAATTTTAATGGTGACCCAATAGATTTTGCATCTAAAATGGCCATTCCTAAAAGCGCCCCTGAGTCTCAGATTTTAGCCAATAGAAAGCCTGTCATGTTAGCGCTGAACATCCCTACACATATTAACCTTTATGGCTACGGCTATAAAAACATCTACGAACTCGACGAATTGGTTCATGTAAACGATACCAGAATAAAGTTTGAAGGAACCGAAGTAAAGTAACAATTTTGCTCCATATTCAAACTCTTTTTTGAGGCCATTTACTTTACCTATAAAGGAGACAGAAATACCTGTGAAGATAGTTATATCGACTATTTCAACAAACGCGTGGTCCCATTTCCAAACAACGAACAAATGGTGTTTGATACAGGAGAAGATCTAAAAGCCAGATTGAAAGATATTATAGTATAGGAATAAATTTAGAGGATAATCTTATAGCAAAAGCCCTGGGTAAAAAGTAATTTAATTCTTCTTAATAAGAATTTAAAATTCTATTTTTACTGAAATTTAATCCAAATAGATATATGAAAAAAATTACTTTTAGCTTATTATTGGCTCTTTCTTTTTTTAAAATTACTGCACAAGTTAGTTCTTATGAGTTTTCTCAAAGTGTTGGTACTTATACAAAAATTACAACTGGTATTGTTTTAGGAGTTACTAGAAATGAAGATTATAATTTTGTAGATGCAGGAAATCCTGGTGGTGGGGCGGGACAAACCGGACCGGGATTCCCTATAGGTTTTGATTTTACTTTTAACGGAATTGTTTTTGACAGAGTAGGAGTTTCAACTAACGGTTGGATTTCGTTTGGACAAAGTTCACTTACTCCTTCAGTTGACATGGGAACGACTCCAAGCACGCACCTGTATTCTATCTTATCGTCTACTTATACTTCAAATCCTCCTTATTTAAGAAACAGAATTGCTGGATTACATGCTGATCTAAGCGGGGTCATTAATCAAAACATACCAAGTTTGAATTCAAATTTAAGAATTGCAACCATTGGAGTGGCACCTAATCGTTCCTTGGTTGTACAATGGGAAAATTATAGCTACTACACACCTAGTGACTCTAGTTTTGATTTCCAAATTATATTACATGAAACGTCAAATATAGTCGATGTTGTTTATGGATTCATGCGATTTACTTACTCTGGTTCGTCTTGTCAAATTGGATTAGGCGGTACTGAGAGTACTGATTATAATAACAGAACAACCTTTGGAAGCAATAGTTGGAACTCTACAGTAGCTGGAAAAAGTGTCAGTCATACTTGCTCAACAAATCAGCCAACTATTAAACCAACATCGGGTACTACATTTTCATGGAAACCAAAAACTTTAAGCACGCCAACTTTCAACGTAGCAGAGCTTGCTGTTTATCCAAATCCTGTAACAAATTTTTTAAATTTAAATTACCAAAATAATATTGAAAACATAAAAATATTCAATGTTCTCGGTCAGGAAATAATTAATAAAAATATAAATGCAAATAGCGACCAAATTGATATGTCACAAGTATTACCAGGAACCTATATCGCAAAAATTTCAGTCGACAAGGCTGTGCAAACTTTTAAAATTATAAAAATTTAATTTCTCCTTTTATTTGATTCAAACACCATAAATCTAATATATATCCAATTTATAAAGACGCACAAAATGCGTCTTTATCTTTTAAGTTAATAAAAAATGTAAAAAAGCACTGGTGTACCAAAAAGCTGCATGTATTCACAACTGATTAGTTGTGAATACATGTTTAAAAAAAAGAAAAGAGATATTTTTCAGGCAATTGCCGATCCGACCCGAAGAACCATCTTTAGTTTTGGTTGCGACCAATGCATTAACGCCTAATGCTATTGCTAAGCAATTTAATACTATCAGACAAGCTATTTCTAAACATATTAAAATTTTAAATGAATCTGAATTACTGGACGAAAAAAAATGGGACAGGAAATTTATTATCAGCTCAAAATTGACAAAATGAAAGAAGTTGACCAATGGCTTGAACAATTCAAGAAAATATGGAAAAGCCGTTTCTGCCAGATGGATCAAGTATTAATGAATCTAAAATCTAAAGAAAATGAAATCTAATCTTTTAATGAATTTTTCCGTGGACAAAGAAAACAGCGCTGTAATTGTAAAACGCGAATTCAATGCATCACTTGCTCACGTTTGGTCAGCATGGACAGAGGCTGAAATACTGGATCAATGGTGGGCACTCGCTCCCTGGAAAGCCAGAACAAAAAGTATCGAGTTTAGAGAAGGAGGAAGAAGACTCTTTGTAATGGTTGGGCCTAAAGGCAAAGAACATTGGGCTATAGCCGATTTTACATCGATAACTCCGAAATCAAACTTCAAATATTCAGATGCTTTTAGTGATAACGAAGGCAATTTAAATACAGATTTCCCAAGCTCTGATTGGAATGCCAGCTTTTCAGAAAAAGATAACTTAACGATAGTAGACAATTGCCATCAAACATGAAAACTTTTCTGATCTGGAAAAAATCATCAAAATGGGCTTCAAAGAAGGTTTCACTATCGCGATGGAAGGTTTGGATGAAATTTTTGCTTCGAAATAAAAAAGTAACAATATTATGATTATTGAAAAATGCGGACAACGAAAGAGCTTCCAAATTTCTTTTTGAATAATAATAATAATAGGTTACTTACGGTTTCACGTACTATAATACCAGTTTCAAACCTTACATTTGCCGCCAAAAAAATATCACAACTTCTTAGTCAAGATTCATCTAAAAAAGATTACTAACTACCATTTAAAAAATTTAATTCTACTCAAAACCAATAATAAATAACAGCCCAAATTTTAATGAAAAAACAAATTTTATTTCTTGTATTAGCCTTTATAGTAACCCTAAACAGCTATTCTCAAGTCGCTTTTGAAAACGGTTACTTCATCAATCAAAACAATCAAAAGATAAATTGCTTAATCGAAAACCTGGATTGGAAAAGTACTCCAACCAATTTTAGATATCAATTACCTGAAAGCAAAGACATTCTTATTGCAGACCTAAAAACTGTAAAAGAATTTGCAATCACAGGACAAAGCAAATACATCAAAACTTTAGTAAAAATAGACCGCTCCTCAAGACAAATAGAAAGCATGAGTACGGATAAAAATCCGGATTTAAAAGAAGAAACACTCTTCTTAAAAGTACATATTGAAGGAAAAGCATCACTTTACTCCTATGGGGAAGGAAACTCAGGCCGTTTCTTTTATAAAATAGATAATTCAGAAATAAAACAACTTATTTACAAAACTTATCTGGTAAACGAAAACTCTTCAATTGCAAAAAACAATTACTTTAGAGAACAGCTTTTTATCGACCTAAAATGCGAAAACATTCTTCAAAGAGAATATGAAAATCTGGATTACACATACAATCAGCTGTTCAAATTTTTCATCAAGTATAACAAGTGCAGTGATACTCATTTTGTCGATTTTGAAACAAAAGAAAAAAAGGATTTGTTCAATTTAACCGTTAGACCACGATTAAACAATAGTGCATTATCAATAAGCAACCCGCCAATTGATTTCTATGATTTTAAATTTGATTCAAAAACAAATCCTAGTCTGGGTATTGAAGCAGAATTTATTTTGCCTTTTAATAAAAATAAATGGGCTATCATCGTAGAGCCAACTTATCAGTACTATAGTGGCGAAAAATCCAAACAAACCTCGAATTTGGTAGGTTCCGAAGTAGACGCAAAAGTAGATTATAAATCAATAGAGCTGCCTATAGGGATCAGGCATTACTTTTTTCTTAAAAATGATTTTAAAATCTTTGTAAATGCTTCATTATTGTTTGATTTTGGTTTAGACTCAAAAATAGAATTTACACGAAAAGACGGATCGAAAATTAGCACTTTGGATATTAAATCCGGTAATAGTGGAGCATTGGGGATTGGTGGAAAATTCCGTGACAAATACAGCATAGAATTCAGATACCAAACTAGTAAAAGTATCCTAAAAGACTATCTTTCATGGAACTCCTCATTCTCAACAACATCTGTGATCATAGGCTATTCTTTTTTCTAAAACATTTCAATAGTATTAAATGCTTTATAAATCCCTTTCATCAAATGATCAAAGGGATTTTTTTATAGTCGCTTTTTAAGAGTGTTCTCCTTCCTAATTAAGATTTTAGAATGCCATAAATTTGTATTTTTGTTCTATATAATTTTCCTGCTTCACTCCATAACATTTAACCCTAATGCTACTAAATACCACAATAATGAACAAATTTTTTATCCTTGCTCTTTTATTCCTTTCTACAACTTTTATCTTTTGTCAAACCAATAAAACAAAATCAACAGAAACCGGAAAACCATTTGTATTAGGTGTTATCGATGAAATTCAATCGAAGGAATTAGGAGAAAAAAGGATCTTGAATATTTATCTTCCGGAAGGTTACAAAGCAGAAGATGCAACAAAATATCCAGTAATTTATCTATTAGACGGCTCAGCTGATGAAGATTTTATTCATATCGCCGGCCTGGTACAGTTTAATAGTTTTGAATGGATCAATCAGGTTCCTAAATCAATTGTTGTGGGAATTGCGACTGTCGACAGAAGAAGAGACTTTACATTCCCGACAACTATCGAAAAAGATCAAAAAAGGTTTCCAACTTCTGGTCATTCTGATAAATTCATTTCTTTTATCGAAAAAGAATTACAGCCTTTTATCGAAAAAAAATACAAGACCAATGCTTCTAAAACCCTTATGGGACAATCATTGGGAGGATTAATAGGAACTGAAATTCTACTAACAAAACCGACACTTTTTAATAAATATGTTATTGTAAGTCCAAGTATTTGGTGGAATAATGGTTCCGTACTAAATCTCGAGAGCGCCATTTTTCAGGAAAATTTCAGTCCACAGACAGATATTTATATTGCGGTCGGAAAAGAAGGACTTACACCAACAGAAATTCCCAGAGTAATGGAAGTAGATGCCAATTTACTGGCTGAAAAAATTAAAGCTTCAAAAAGCAAAAACATAAAAGTCTATTTTGACTATCTCCCACTAGAAAATCATGCTACTATTTTGCATCCCGCAGCTTCTAATTCGTTTCGTTTTTTCTATCCTATAAAAGAGAAAGAATAAAAACCGAATATAGCATGACCAAAAAAAAAAAATTTTACTAATGAAAAATAAAGACGAAAATAAATTAGACAATCCGGTTTGGCATTCCTTATCCGAAAGTCATTCCGCATTTGCCCTTGATTATGATGGTACTAAATTTTACGATCCGGAGTATTGTCCGTTTGGAGGTTTTATAAAATGGGAAAGTACTTTAAAAGCCGGAAAACAATATGCTGCTTTAACGGATTCTTTTTTTATAGTGGGTGAAAAACCTGAAATCCCAGATTCTTTAGAAATAACCAAAGAATTGGTTTGTCTGCAAATGGTTGTTCACGACAAAATTCAACTTACAGTCGATACTGAAATCGTCAAACTTACCGAAAATCATAATGCCGAATTACTACACTTAGTTAATTTAGTTCAGCCGGGGTATTTTAAAACCAAAACACCTTTATTAGGCAACTATTACGGAATTTTTAAAGGAAACCAATTGATCGCAGTCACAGGCGAACGCATGAAAATGAATGATTTTACAGAAGTCAGTGCCATTATCACACATCCTGATCACACTGGAAAAGGTTACGCCAAACAGTTGATTACACATGTTGTAAATCTAATTTTATACGAAAACAAAATTCCTTTTTTACATGTTGTCGAAAGTAATATTGGCGCTATTGGCTTATATGAAAAACTAGGTTTTGCAACAAGAAGAAAAATCAGCTTTTGGAATATTTCCAAAAAACAGTAATTTTATATTGCTCCTAAATAGTAGTCTAAAAATCGTTTTGAACATCATAATCCTTAAGACATGACACCAAATAAACAAACTGTAACCGAATATATGGACGCTTTTAGAGTCAGCGATCATAAAAGAATTTTAGATTGTCTTACTGATGATGTCATTTGGGAAATGCCTGGAATTTATCAGCATATTGGTAAAGAAGCTTTTGACAAAGAAATTGAAAATGATAACTTTACAGGCAGTCCCACTATTCAAGTCATAAAATTGATTGAAGAAAATGATATCGTTATTGCCGAAGGTGCCGTTCAGGGAAACATGAAAAACGGCAATAAACTGGATGCCGTTTTCTGTGATGTTTTTGAAATGGAAAAAGGAAGAATTAAAAAACTTACTTCGTACCTGATGTCAAAAAATACAAGTTTAAAATTTGAGTAAATTAAACCGTAAAATTCTATCCCAGCCAGCCATCACGATCCAAACTTCTGTACTGAATCGCTTCGGCAATATGCTGTGAGATTACATTAGGTGCCGCCTCTAAATCGGCTATCGTTCGGGCTACTTTCAAAATTCTATCGTATGCCCGCGCAGAAAGATTCAATCGTTCCATGGCCGTTTTAAGCAACTCTTTTGACTGATCATCAAGAGCACAAAACTCCCGAATGAGTTTACTGCTCATTTGTGCATTGTAATGTACATTTTCCATCGTTTCAAAACGCTTGGTGCAAATTCCGGTTATATTGATCACCCCATTCCGTTTTAAAGTGAGCACCTTATTCCAGTTCAAAATGACCACCTAATTCCGGAGCAAAATGACCACCTCCGTTTTGATTAAAAACTATATTTTTTCATCTGTTAATTAGTATTCAAATATAATAAAATATCACTCTTTGTTTATTCCTCTTTTCTTTCTCATGGATTCTCCATGTAATTCAAGCCTATGAGATTGGTGTATAAGTCTGTCTAATATTGCATCGGCTATCGTTTTTTCTCCAATTATATCATACCAGCCTTGAACCGGGATTTGTGATGTCACGATTATAGAGCCGTTATTATGCCTGTCTTCTATGATCTCCAAAAGAGTAATTCGGTTATGGCTGTCAAGTGCCTGGAGTCCAAAATCATCAAGTATGATAACATCCTGTCTTTGTATTTTGGTAAGTTCCCGCAGATAAGTGCCATCTGCTTTAGCCATTTTTAGTCTAGCAAACAATTTTGAGGTATTAAAACAACTTACCTTAAAACCCTGTATACAAGCTTGATAACCTAATGCGGTACCTAAATAACTTTTACCGACACCGGTGCTTCCAGTGATTAAAATGTTTTCATTTTTCTCTATAAATTCGCATTCTGCCAGACGCAGTACCATGTTTCTGTCCAGATTACGTGATACATCAAAATTGATACTTTCAATATTTGATTTGTAATGGAATTTGGCATTAGTGATACTTCGTTCAATACGACGATTGTACCTTTCATCCCATTCTGCATCAATAATCATCGATACAAACTGGTCAAGGGTATAATGATCTGTTTTTCCGCTTTCAATGGCTGTTTTAAAAGCATTAAACATGCCATAAAGCTTCATTTGTTTCATTTTGGTTACTGTGGATTCATTCATTTTTTCAAGATTTAATTTAGTTATAATAGTGTTTTCCTCTTATATTACTGTGATCGGGAAGTTCTTGCTCAGGTTCTTGATCAAAATCAATATGATCCAAGTTGTTTTCTAAAATATTTTGTATGGTCTTAAAATTGTAAATTTTAAAATCAAGTGCCCGCCTGCAGGCATTTATTAATCGCTGTCTGCCTACCTTTTTTTCAAAATTCAGTATTCCTAAACAACTTTTATAAGCCTGTTCTGGATGATTTCTGCTTTCGATTATCTGTATTATATATTCTCCCACTGACTCATCAATATTATTAGCCCATTCAATGAAGCGGGCAGCACTCCATTGGGCTACAAATTGATGTGTACTGGCTAAATGCTCAGGGGTTGTTGTATAGACATAAGGTTTGTAGTTTCTTGGATGTACAGCTATTCGATTGTATTTAAAATAAATCTCTACCGTTGATTTGGTATATAACAGCTTTGCTTTCTTTTTTACATATTGATACGGAACGCTGTAATAGTTTTTGTCCTGGCTTAATTGAACATGACCGTTTTGCATTACTGTTGCAAAAGATTGGTATTTAATTTCAAAACGATCTTGTGGCAGTGGACGCAGTTTTTCTTTCTCGTCTTCTAAAAATAATTCAAAGCGGGAATAAGGGCGTCCTGTTAGTTTTCTGTTATTATGAGAGTCAAGTAAATCCCAGATCTGCTGATTTAATTCTTCCAGAGAAAAGAATTTGGTTTCTTTTATGGTTACATAAATCCTTCGATATAATATCTTAACAGCTCCTTCAACTAATGATTTGTCTCTGGGCCTGTAAGCTCTGGCAGGTAAAATTGTAGTTTCGTAATGTTCTGCTAAATCAGCCAGGGTTTCATTGATTGTCGGTTCAAAACGACTGCTTTTTATTACTGCAGATTTTAAATTATCCGGAACAATGGCAGCAGGAGTACCTTCAAAAAAGCGCATGGCATTCTCTACTGAGTCAACAAAGTTTTCCTTTTGCTGGCTCATGGAAGCTTCAGCATACGTGTATTGGCTAGCGCCTAATATTGCTACAAAAAATTGTACTTCTTTGACTTCTCCGGTATCTATATCAATAATTGAGAGTGTCTTTCCGGCATAATCAACATACATTTTATCACCAGCCTTATGGTTCATATGCATGACCGGATTGACTCGCTTGCCCCATATATTGTAATGATAATGAAATTGTGAAGTTCGATAACCATCAGGATTTACAGCAATATATTGTTCCCACATATGCTGTACGGTAACGCCAACTTTTTTTAGTTCACGTTCCATTTTAGGAAAAAAATCATAAAGTGTCTGTAATCTCGGGCTAATGGCCTCTACACTAGTCTGGGAGAATAAAAGTTCCAGCTCTGCATCGGTTTTTTGGTCGATTAATTCTAAGCTTAATCCGAGAACTTCAAATAAGGAAATATATTTCTTTACCGTATTTCTTGAAAGGGATAAGTAGCTACTTATAAATAACTTACTCTTTCCATTACAATAGAATTTAATTACTTTTCTAATTTTACTCATGTCTGTTATTTTGTTTGCCATAATCCGTATATTTTTAACGAATGTATGGTTCTAACAACATGAAAAAATGAATAGTTTTTAATCGTTAATTAACCACAAAACCTGGTGGTCAATTTGCTCCGGAATCAGGTGGTCAGTTTGCTCCGGAACGGGTGGTCAATTTACTCCGGAATTAGGTGGTCAAATTGACCGGTTTTTCCAGCTTTTATTGCAATAGGAAGTGCTCCCCTAATTGGCTGTAAACTTCCGTCTAAAGAAAGTTCTCCCATAATAATGTATCTTTCAATCTCAGGCGCTTTTAGCTGATCTGAAGCCACCAAAATCCCCATCGCCAAAGTTAAATCATACGCAGAACCTTCTTTTCGCAGGTCAGCGGGAGCCATATTAATTGTTATTTTTTTACCCGGAAAATTTAATCCATTGTTCTTAAGCGCAGCGGCGATTCGATAGCTGCTTTCCTTTATCGCATTATCTGGCAACCCAACTAAGTGATAACCAATTCCTTTATCCATATGTACCTCTACTGTAATTGTAGTTGCTTCTACTCCAAAAACGGCACTTCCGTAAACTTTTACTAGCATAATTCCTATTCATTAAATGTTTCTAAATCTAATGAAAATCTTTTATATTTAATAGTTAAAATAGCACAAAATAATGTTTTAATAATTCAGAAAAATCACTTTTAAAAACTCCTAAAAACCAAAAAGGCTTCAACCAATTAGAACAAAACCAGTATTTATGCTTACCTTGCGAAAATATCATCGCATATCGGTCGATAATTTCGATTTCTAATTCATGGAATCTTACTGCAATTGATTTTGCATCTGTAAAAGGGCTGAAAATTCACTATCAGCATAAATAATCTAAAATTTTAACAATGGAATTTAAAGTAATTAATTCGGTTTCCGGATACGACGACACTTGCACACCAACAATAATTGCCCATTTTTTACATACTCATTTAGAGCAATATGGAGACAAAACAGAAGATATTCTCAAAGCCATCGCCTATGTAATGAATCCGGACAAAGGCGGAAATATTATAATTGGCTTAGACAATAAAAAAATTATCGGTGCCGTGGTTTTAAACAATACCGGAATGAAAGATTATATCCCTGAAAACATATTGGTTTACATCGCCGTAGATCATTCTGAAAGAGGAAAAGGATACGGAAAAAGAATAATGGATAAAGCAATTTCTATTGCAGAAGGAAACATTGCGCTTCATGTTGAGCCAGACAATCCGGCCAAAGCACTGTATGAAAAACTGGGATTTACAAACAAATATCTTGAAATGCGCCTAATCAAATAAACGCAAAATAATTAATTCAATAAAAACAAAGCCTAATGGCATTCCTAAAATTATATCGAAAGAAACTAAAAGAAAACTACGATTTCCTAAACTCAATTTTTGAATCGAAAAACATTCAATGGGGAGTTGTGTCCAAGCTTTTATGCGGAAACAAATTGTACCTGAAAGAAATTATTTCATTAGGAGTTAAACAAATACATGATTCTCGGGTCAGTAATTTAAAAAAAATAAAGGCATTGGACCCAACCATCCAAACCGTTTATATAAAACCACCTGCCAAAAGGAGTATTTCAAACATTGTAAAGTATGCTGATGTAAGTTTTAATACCGAGATTTACACCATAAAGATGCTTTCTGAAGAAGCAAAAAAACAAAATACAGTCCATAAAATCATCATTATGATTGAAATGGGAGATCTCAGAGAAGGTGTCATGGGCGAAGATCTTATCGAATTTTATGGTACAATTTTAAGTTTGCCTAACATAGAAATTCTTGGAATTGGCACAAACTTAAATTGTCTGAGCGGAGTCATGCCTACTCAGGACAAACTCATACAATTAAGTTTGTACAAACAGCTAATTGAAGCCAAATTCAATATTGCCATTCCGTGGGTCTCCGGCGGCACTTCTGTTGCCATTCCACTACTACTTAAAAATGCCCGCCCGATGGAGGTCAATCATTTTAGAATTGGTGAGGCTCTCTTTTTTGGAAAAGATCTGTTTACCGGAGAAACAATAAAGGGCATGCATAGTGATGTCTTTAAATTATTTGCTGAAATTATCGAAATAACGGAGAAACCAGACATTCCAACAGGTGAACTAGGCGAAAATGTAGCCGGTAATACTTTCTCTATGCAAGAAACCGAAGATTTTGGCGGAACCTCGTTGAGAGCAATTTTAGATATTGGATTACTGGATATGCAACCACAGTATCTGGAAGCAGTAGACAAAGAAATTACGATTGTCGATGCCAGTTCGGATATGCTGGTAATTGACATTTCGAGTTCAACACAAAAATATAAAGTTGGGGACCTGGTTTCTTTTCATATTCAATATATGGGAGCCTTGTATTTGTTGAGTTCTAATTATATCGAAAAGAATATCGAATAAAAAAGGATCACTTTAATCTTTTAATTCCCGCAATATAATTCAGGAAGTCAGATCTCTCTTCTAAATCATAATCTGCATTAGAGAAAAACCAATAAAACAAGATTTCAAAATAAACATTTCCTTAAAAATACTTATTGTAGAAATATTTTTCTCATAATTTATCATAAAACTTTAAATTAGCGTTATTATATAAAAATCCAAAAGCAATATGAAGTATCTCTTTAAACCTTTTCAATACAAGATTTTTATTTTTAGCAACAAACTCATTTGTTCTCTGATTCTATCCTGCCTTATTATATCAAGCGTAAGTGGTCAGCAAAAAAAAATAACCGAGAAATTTAAAAAGGAAACTATTTTAAAAATAGATTCCCTTACACAAAAAGAATACATCTTTCCTGAAAAGGCAAAACAGATGGGCGCTCATTTAAAAAAGGCTTATACAGAAAATAAATTCAAAAAATATGATTTACTGGATTCTTTCGCTATAGCCTTAACAAAAGAAATTAGGTTTATCAACAATGACAAGCATCTCAGAGTTAGACCCAAATTTGTTCCTGAAAAAGACAAAGCAAATTCGACTAAAGATTCGTACGAAGTTTACCTTCATAATTTTACCGACAATCGAAAACTAGCCAATGGTTTTAAAGAAGTTAAGATAATTGACGGCAATATTGGATATCTTAAATTTAACTATTTCATAGAAGAGACCGAACAAACTATCGACTCTTATATGGAATTATTATCTAAAACAGATGCCATAATTGTTGATTTAAGAACCAACGGAGGTGGAAGTCCGAAGACTGTTCAGTACTTGTGCAGTTATTTCTTTAAACAACCATTATTGTTAAATACCTTATATTTTAGAAAAGGCAACTTTACCGAAGAATTTAAGGTTATAGAAGTGAGTGGTAAAAAAAGAACCGATGTTCCATTATTTATTATCACAGGTGCCAGAACTTTTTCGGGAGCAGAAGAATTCAGTTATAATATGCAAACTCAAAAAAGAGCAACCTTAGTTGGTGAAGTAACCGGTGGTGGTGCCAATCCGGGTGACATTTTTGAAGTGAACAGTCTCTTAGAAATATTTATTCCAACCGGAACAGCAATAAATCCAATTACCAAAACAAACTGGGAAGGAATTGGAGTAATCCCGGAATATAAAACAGCTAAAGATTCGGCATATAACAAAACAATAGAATTAGCCGCAAAAGCTGCTGAAGGCTATCGAAACAAAATTGCAGCTGAATCAAAAAAACTTTATATCGAACTGCAATCAGTTATCGATCAACAAACGAAGCCTCTTAACGAAGCTGATTCGGCTCAGATGGACCAGCAAATCCTGTCAGTTGTCAAAAAACTCAGCGAATCTGACTTGTTTTCAGAAGACGACCTTGCGACGTTATCGTCTGATTACACTAAGACAAAACCATTTATTGCAGAGTCCATTTTAAAAAGCAATACCGAATTACACCCAAAATCTCCGATAGCATTTTTAAAATATGGTGATCTTCTGGAACAAAACGGAAAAAAAGATCAAGCAGTGGTAGTCTTAAAAAAAGCAGTAGAAATTGCAACAGAAATCAAAGCCCCTTATCTGGAAGGCTTAAAAAGCCGTTATGAGAAGATTTTAAAATAAAAAGCAGCACTAAACAGCACTCAAAAACAATATAAAACATCAAAAGCAGGAAAATTACTAAATCGTTTTTGGAACTTAACGTGGTATATAAAAAATTAATTTTAATTAAAACTTGCTTAAATATTAATATTTCCTATTTTTAATGAAAATTTTATTAATTATCCATGAAAAGAAAACTACTACTACTGTTTTTGAGTGTTTTTTTAACAAAAACGTACGCTCAAGATTACTTTCCTGTAAATGAAAGTGTCCACAACAAGAACAACAATTACACTGTTTTTACCAATGCCACGATTTATGTGACTCCAACACAAAAAATCGAAAAAGGAACTTTACTAATTCAGGATGGAAAAGTGGTTGCTGTTGGAAACAACATCACCATTCCTAAAAATAGCATTGCGATTGATCTTGCAGGAAAAACAATTTATCCTTCGTTTATTGATATCTACACCAGTTTTGGGGTTGAAAAACCTAAAAGTCCTTCTGGACGTGGACGTGATCGCAGTCCTTTATACGATACAAAAAAAGTGGGATACTACTGGAACGAAAGCATTCTCCCTGAAGTAAATACTTATGAGACTTTTAAATACGATCAGCCTAAAGCTGAAGAATTACTAAAAGCTGGTTTTGGAGTAGTTGGAACACATATTGCTGACGGAGTTGCTCAGGGAACCGGAATCCTGGTAGCACTGAACAATACCGAAAACAGCAAACAAATTATTGCTAATAAGGTGACCAACCATTTTGCTTTTACAAGAAGCGCCTTAACCAATCAGGCTTATCCAAGTTCTTTGATGGGTATGACAGCCTTATTACGTCAGATGTATCTGGACTTAGACTGGTACAAAAAAGGAAATTCAGAAACTAAAGATTTATCATTGGAAGCATTAGCAGACAATGAAAAACTGGTTCAGATTTTTGCTACAGAAGACAAACTAAACAGCTTAAGAGCAGCGAAAATTGCTAAAGAATTTGGACTGAACTATGTGCTCAAAGGCAGTGGTAATGAGTTTGAAAGAATTGAAGAAATAAAAGCTACTAATGCAAAATATATCATTCCAATCAGCTTCCCTGAAGCGTATGATGTTTCTAACCCATATTTATCCAATCAAATCGAATTGGCCGACATGCGTTTCTGGAATCAGGCACCTACAAACCTAAAAGTGCTTTCGGACAACGGAGTTGTTTTTGCCTTAACCACAGACAAATTAAAAAAGACCGAAGACTTTAAAACTAATTTATTAAAAGCTATTAAATATGGTTTTGATAAAACAAAAGCTCTAGAAGCCCTAACCACAGTTCCTGCTGCTATACTAGGGAAAAGTAATGAAGTAGGAAGTTTAAAAACAGGTGCTTTTGCCAATTTCATTATTACTTCAGGTGAAATCTTTGACGAAAAAACCGTTTTGTATGAAAACTGGGTACAGGGAACCAAATATGTCGTTAATGATGTTAATGCAAAAGATATTCGTGGTAACTACGACTTAACTGTTGGAAAAGATACCTATAAATGGAAAATTGAAGGAACAGTTGATGCTCCAAAATCTGAAATTACAACTGCAGATACCAAAAAAGTAAGCAGCACTTTTGCCGTTTCTAAAAACTGGATCACCCTTTTAATTAAACCTGCAGATTCAATCAGATCTAACTTTACACGTTTAACCGGATTAATCGAAAAACCAGAAAACTTATCCGGAAAAGCAGTTTTAGCGAATGGTACTGAATTGTTTTGGACAGCTACAAAAACAAGCCCGTTTGTAGTAGTTAAAGATTCTACTAAAGTTGAAAAACTAAATCCGATTATCCCGACAACTTACCCAAATATTGCTTTTGGTGACTCAAAAAAATTAACTGCTCAAACTTTATTATTCAAAAATGCTACAGTTTGGACAAACGAAAAAGAAGGTATACTAACAGAAACTGACGTTTTAATTAAAAACGGAAAAATTGCTGCTGTAGGTAAAAACCTTTCAGATGCTTCAGCTACAGTTATTGATGCAAAAGGAAAACACATCACCAGTGGAATTATCGACGAACATTCACACATCGCGATTTCAAAAGGTGTAAACGAAATGGGGCACAACTCTACTGCCGAAGTTACCATTCAGGATGTCGTAAACTCTGAAGACATTAATATCTACAGAGACTTAGCCGGAGGTGTAACCACTTCACAATTATTACACGGATCTGCAAACCCAATCGGTGGGCGTTCTGCAATTGTAAAATGGAAATGGGGATCTTCTCCAGACGAAATGTTATACAAAAACCAACCAAAGTTTATCAAATTTGCTTTAGGAGAAAATGTAAAACAAGCCAATTGGGGAATTGATAACCCTACTCGTTTTCCACAAACCAGAATGGGAGTTGAACAGGTTTTTACAGACTATTTTCAACGTGCAAAAGAATACGATGAAAGCTGGAAAAAATTCAACGCCGGTTCTAAAAAAGGAAAAGCACCTAGAGTTGATTTAGAAATGCAAACGATAGCTGAAATCCTCAACAAAGAACGTTTTATTACTTGTCACTCTTATGTAGAATCTGAGATCTTAATGTTGATGAATGTTACAGAGAAATTCAATTTCAAAGTAAACACTTTTACGCACATTCTTGAAGGTTATAAAGTTGCCGATAAAATGAAACAACACGGTGTTGGAGCATCTACCTTCTCTGACTGGTGGGCTTACAAATTTGAAGTAAACGATGCAATTCCGTTCAACGGTCCAATTATGCACAACGAAGGATTAGTTGTTGCTTACAACTCAGATGATGCCGAAATGTCAAGAAGATTAAATCAGGAAGCTGCGAAAGCAGTGAAATACGGAAATATTTCTGAAGAAGAAGCCTGGAAATTTGTAACCCTCAACCCAGCTAAATTATTACATATCGACGATAAAGTAGGAAGTGTAAAAGTTGGTAAAGATGCAGATGTTGTATTGTGGAGCGAAAACCCACTGTCTATCTATGCTAAAGTCGAAAAAACAATGATTGAGGGTGTAGTATATTTTGATACTGAAAAGGATGCCGAAAAACAATTGGCTATTTCAAAAGAAAGAAGTTTACTTATTGGACAAATGTTGCAGGAAAAAAACAAAGGTATGAGCACGCAACAGCCAACCAAAAAAGAGAAGAAAGAATATCACTGTGATACTTTAGAACAATAATAACGGCTTTATAAAATTCATAAAGATAAAAACAGATAACATGATCAATAAAAACATATATATCACTTTGCTGGCCTTTTGCGCCTCATTACAAATAAAAGCGCAGCAAATACCGGCACCCCAACAAACCAAATCGGTTTTGATATTAAATGCCACTGCCCATTTAGGTAATGGCAGTGTGATTCAAAACAGTGCCGTTGGATTTAAAGACGGAAAAATAACTCTGGTGGCCGACGCAACAACCGTAAGACTTGCCGCCGATGCATACGACACCACTATTGACGCCAGCGGAAAACACATTTACCCGGGATTTATAGTTGCAAACACAACATTAGGTCTGGTAGAAATTGACGCTGTAAAATCATCAGACGATCAGGAAGAAATTGGAACTTTTAATCCAAATGTAAGAAGTATCATTGCTTACAACTCTGAATCAAAAGTAGTCGAAACTGTTCGTCCAAATGGTATTTTAATTGCGCAGATAACACCTCGTGGAGGTCGAATTTCAGGAACATCTTCTGTTGTACAGCTAGATGCCTGGAGTTGGAAAGATGCCATTATAAAAGAGAATGACGGAATTCATCTTGACTTCCCTTCTAATTTTAGAAGATCAGGGTCATGGTTTGAGCCTGGGATTATTGAAGCCAACAAAGATTATCCAAAACAGGTTGAAGAAATTGCCGCTTTTTGGGGCAATGCAAAAGCTTACAATCAGGCTGCTTCAAAAGAAAGAAACATCATTTTTGAAGCTACAAAAGGGCTTTTTGACGGAACTCAAACGCTTTACGTACACGCAGATGAAGAAAAACAAATCGTTGATGCAATTCAGTTAGCAGTTAACAATCAGATCAAGAAAATAGTTATTGTGGGTGGATTTGAAGCTTATAAAGCTGCCGATGTATTGCAAAAATACAATGTTGGTGTATTCTTAAGACGAGTTCACGACATGCCTTCAAGTGATGATGAAGACGTAAATCTTCCTTACAAAATGGCAAAAATACTTACCGATAAAGGTATTGTCGTAGGACTTGAAAACAGTGGTGATCACGAACGTATGAGCGTACGTAACCTTCCATTCTTAGCAGGAACTTGTGCCGCATTTGGTTTAGATAAAGAAAAAGCATTACAGCTTATCACTTCAAATACTGCAAAATTATTAGGCATTGATGATACTTGTGGTACATTGGAAACAGGTAAAGATGCTACTTTATTTATCTCTGAAGGTGATGCGTTGGACATGAGAACCAATAAATTAACGACCGCTTTCATTCAGGGAAGAAAAATTAATTTAGAAACTTTCCAGACGAAGCTGAATGATAAATTCAAAGCAAAATTCAATCAGAAATAAGCAATAGTTTTTTAAAACAAAAGGCATCATTTGAAAATTCATCTGATGCCTTTTTTATTTATAATTCAAAACGTTTCAGTTAATTGCCTTTTTTTTTAGATCAAAAGATTCTTAAAACAGGAATTCTACCTCTCTTTCTCCTCTCCACAGCCAGCCAAATGCCTCACAATTGAAATTCCGCATTACCAAATTGTAAATTTTTGATTATTTTATACAGATACACATAAAATACATAGGTATAAATTTAAAAATTAATAAAAATAAAACACTTAACCCTATTTTTTACAGGGGTCTTGATTGATTTTATATTTTTATAAAAAATTTAAAACTAAATAACTATGCGAAAAATTATTTTAAGTGTGATTCTTATCACGATTTTGGTACTAACCTTTTTGTCCAACTTCATCCTAACTGAGAACCCAATTCCGGTAGAAGCTGTAAAGTTTGATACTGGAGATACAGCCTGGATGATCGTAGCAACTGCTTTTGTTTTGCTTATGACACCGGGATTAGGATTTTTCTACGGAGGAATGGTAGGTAAGAAAAATGTTATTAGTACTATGTTGCAAAGTTTTATGGCAATGGTAATTGTTACTATTTTATGGGTTATTGTGGCATTCGGATTAGCATTTGGTCCTACCATTGGCGGAATCATTGGAGATCCAACTTCAAATCTATTCTTTCAGGGTGTAGGTACTTCAACTGCCTGGAGCCTTGCGCCAACAATACCATTTATGTTATTCGCATTATTTCAGGCCAAATTCGCCATTATTACACCTGCATTAATCACTGGTGCATTTGCAGAACGTGTGCGTTTTTGGGCGTATTTATTATTCATGGTTTTATTCATTATCTTCATATACTCTCCTCTAGCACACATGACTTGGCATCCTGATGGAGTATTCTTTAAAATGGGAGTATTAGACTTCGCCGGAGGAACTGTAGTTCACATGAGTGCCGGATGGGCTGCCTTAGCCGGAGCCATATTCTTAGGAAAAAGAAAACTTCAAAAAGTAAATCCTGCCAGAATTACTTATGTTTTATTAGGAACAGGTTTACTATGGTTTGGATGGTTTGGTTTCAATGCAGGTTCTGCATTAGGAGCTAACGGACTTGCTGTTCAAGCCCTGGGAACGACAACGGTTGCTGCCGCAGCTGCTGCCATGGCATGGGTTTTTCTTGATAAAATTCTAGGACACAAATTATCCGCTCTTGGTGCCTGTATTGGTGCAGTTGTTGGTTTGGTCGCCATTACTCCTGCCGCAGGTTTCGTAAGCATCTCTCACGCTATTTTCATCGGAGCATTCTCTGCTATAGTAAGTAACCTTGTCGTAAGTAAATTCCCTAAAGGAAAAATCGATGATGCTTTAGACGTTTTCGCCTGTCATGGTGTTGGCGGTATGGTCGGAATGCTGTTAACCGGTGTTTTCGCTTCAAAAGCAATCAACCCGGCCGTTGGAGACAATCAGGGTCTGATTTTTGGAACACCAACATTATTCATCAATCAACTAACGGCTTTGGTAATCGTTTCTATCTTCGCTTTTGTAGGTTCATATATTTTATTCTTTATCGTAAATAAAATTACACCACTAAGAGTCACTGAAGAAAAAGAAGAATTAGGACTAGATATTTCTCAACACGGAGAATTCTTATAAGACAAAATTTCCGCCTTTGCCCATAAAAAATCCCTCTAAGCTTTACTTTAGAGGGATTTTTGTTTTGAATTAACTTCACCTTTGCTTATTGTAGATCTTAGATTCAAAATCACCTACTCTATACTCTGTAATCTATATTCTTTAATCTTTACTCTCCAAAAAAACTACTTAAAATTCGAGATTCCTTCTCTCAGCCATTGCAGGTATTCTTCGGCACTTACGTAACTGATCGTCGGTTTTGAACTGTTTAAATTCTTCCCTTCCAAATCTGTTATCACGTATAACGGCTGTGTATTAGTTTTATACTTTGAGATCATAAAATCAGTCCATTTATCTCCAACGGTTTCGATTTTATCTCCTTTTGCTGTAACATACTGTTCTTCTTTTGGCAGATCACGTTTATCATCAACATAAAGAGAAATCAAGACTACATCATTTTTCAAGATTGGCAAAATCATTGGTTCTGACCATACATTATTTTCCATTTTTCTGCAATTCACACAAGCATAGCCTGTAAAATCCAGCATAATAGGTTTATTGATTGATTTTGCATAAGCTAAGCCATCTTCATAATCATGAAAAACCATGATACCATGAGGTCCTAGCTCCGCTCCAATTGGCATGCCTGCAACAGACTCTGTACTGTTGCCCCCCGAATTTGAAGATCCTCCTACCCCAAACGGGCTTTCACTATACTGTGGAGGTGGTGGAAATGCACTAATTAATTTTAAAGGCGCACCCCAAAGTCCCGGAATTAAATACACTGTAAATACCAATGTAAGTAATCCTAAATACAGTCTTCCAACTGAAATATGATTCAACGGACTATCGTGCGGTAATGTAATTTTTCCGAATAAATATAACGTCAGAGCAGCAAAAATTGCGATCCAGATTGCGATGAAAACTTCTCTTTCCAAAAAGTGCAACTGAAGAACTAAATCAGCATTTGATAAAAATTTAAAAGCCAAAGCCAATTCTAAGAATCCTAAAACTACTTTCACAGTATTTAACCAGCCACCTGATTTTGGTAATGAATTTAACCAGCCCGGGAACATCGCGAATAACATAAATGGCAATGCCAATGCTAATGAGAATCCTAACATTCCAACAATTGGAGCAATTCCGCCGTTCGAAGCAGCTTCTACCAATAAGGTTCCAACAATAGGTCCTGTACATGAAAACGACACAATAGCCAAAGCCAAAGCCATAAACAATATACCAATTAGCCCGCCTCTGTCTGCCTGCTGATCTGCTTTATTAGCCCATGAATTAGGCAACATAATTTCGAAAGCTCCCAAAAATGAAGTAGCAAAAACAATCAGTATTACAAAGAAAATTAGATTAAACCACACGTCTGTAGATAATGCATTCAGTGCATCTGCACCAAAAATCTTGGTAACAATCAGACCTAATATTACATAAATAGCGATAATAGAAAATCCATAGATAATAGCATTTCTTATTCCTTTTGCCCTACTCTTACTTTGTTTGGTAAAGAAACTTACAGTCATTGGAATCATCGGGAAAACACAAGGAGTCAGCAAAGCTGCAAATCCGGAGATAAATGCAATAAAAAAGATAGACCATAAACTTCTTGATGGCGTAGTTTTCTGTACATTATCTACAACTTCAGCTGTTGCGTTATCAATTTTCTTAAGTTCTAGTTTTTCCGAAACAGTTGCTTTGCTTACTGTATCAACTGCTATCCCGACAACTTTTGTTTCGTCTAATTTAGATTCAGATACCGCCGCAACAGCATCCATTTTAAAATTTGACGGAATTGCAATCGAGAATTTTTTACTTGAATTGATACAAACTTCTTTACAAACCTGAAAGTCAAAATCAACATCAACCGTTTTTAGATTTGGATTGATAATGGTGATTTCCTGCTCGATATGCGCTTTACCCTCAAAGAAAGTTTCATTTACTCCAAAGACATCATTAAAAGCAGTTTTGGTTTTTCCTTCTTTGGCTTTTCCAACCAAATTATAATTTCCCTTTTGATTTTTAAAAGTAATCTCCAAAGCAAGCGGCCCACCTTCCGGCGTAAATTGCGAATACATGTGCCAGTCTTTTTCAATCGTTCCGTCAAAAATCAAAACGGCATTATTTCCGGCTCTTTTTTCAATTTTAGAAGTCCATTTTACAGGTTCCAGAATTTGAGCATTCCCTTCTGCAAATGCAAAAAGAAGAAACAGCAAAAATACAATGGATTTATTCCAGACACTTTTCGACATCGTCGTTTGATGGTATTGATTAAGGTTCATTATAATAATTCTATTTTAATTATTTTGTTTGTTGTATTCTCAATTTTAAAATGTTCATCTTGTCTGATTCCTATCACCCATACAATTTGATTATCTGAGCATAAAATCCAAATCTTTTCCTTTTCAATCAGCGACAATTTTTCATCTTTAAAAAGTTTACTTACTTTTTTAGATTTTCCCTTCATTCCAAAAGGATGAAAAACATCCCCTTCCTCCCATTTACGTAAAATCAGCGGAAATCGGATTTTTTCAGCGTCCACAAATATAGCTTTATTTGAATCTATTGTAATGTCGTCTACCTGACAAAGCCTCAATTTTAAGGGAAAATTAACGTCTTGCTCTCCTTCATTAATTTCAAACACTTCCTGCTCCGATAATTCAGAAATTGGACTTAAAATCAAAGTGTCCCTGTTTTTCAACAATCGAAAATCAGCCGAAAACACCTGTTTTCCAGATTGTCCGTCTACCAAATCATAAACATCATTCCAAGCCAAAAAGCCAAATTCATTCAACCATTGGTACAGATACGATTTATAATTGGGAAGCTTTTTGAGCTGATTTAAATCAAAATGAATATCATCCCCCTCTTCTTTCGCTACTTGTTGGTAAATCATGATCGAAGCATCCTCAACCATTTCCTGCGATTCCTGCAGATAAGATTGTGTTTTCTGAAAAGCATTTAAAAAGTTCGGATTGATCTCCTTTAGTATTGGAACAAGATCATGACGGATTTTATTTCGAAGATATTTATTTGACGCATTACTGCTGTCTTCCCGCCATTGAATATTATTATTTTTCGCATATTCTAAAATCTCCTCTCTGGAAAAAGGCAAAAGCGGGCGAATAATTTTATCATTTTCTTCCGGAATCCCTATTAATCCTTCCAATCCGGTCCCACGAGTTAAATTGATAATGAAAGTTTCAAGATTATCATCGGCATGGTGCGCTGTTAGAATATAGTCAAAATTCTCGGTCTCTAAAAGTTCGTAAAACCAGCTGTAGCGTAATTCACGAGCCGCAACCTGAGTAGATAGCTTGTAATCTTTGGCAAAAGCTTCGGTATCAAATTGAGTACTGAAAATTGAAATAGCATTCTGATCGCAGTACTTTTGAATAAAATCCTGATCGCCAAAACTTTCTAATCCGCGAAGTTGAAAATTACAGTGCAAAACGGCAATCTTAATGGGCAATTGCTGAAACAAATGCAACAAAACCATACTGTCTAAACCTCCGCTTACCGCCAGAAACAGCCTTTTATCATCCAAAAATGGAAATCTTGAAGCGAGATGATTTTGAAATTTTGAAAGCATTTATAAATGTAAAAATTTAATTCTAATTATGGAGAAAGATTCTTTTATGTTTTAAAACTGTACGAATTTACATTATATTGTTTGTTTAAAAACGAAATTGTACGAATTTTATTCTTTTTTAACTTTTATAATGAATTCCTTGCCCCTCCAATCCCCTGGTCGTCATTACCTATTTCTACCGTAAAACTTCATGCATCGCTTTGGCTTTTAAGAGACACTCTTCGTACTCCCTTTCAGGTATGGATTGAGATGTAATAGCACTTCCAACCGAAAATGAAACATATTTATTCTCCTGATTGTACAGAATACTTCTTATTACGACATTAAAATCAAAATCTCCTTCGGGTGTAAAATAACCAACAGCACCGCTATACAAACCTCGTTTGGTTTCTTCCACTTTTTCAATAATCTTCATAACCGAAATTTTTGGAGCTCCTGTCATGCTTCCCATCGGAAAAGTAGTTCTTAAAACATCAATTGGAGAGTACTGCGGATCTAACTTTGAAGTGATGGTAGAAATCATCTGATGCACCTGCAAAAACGAATAAATTTTACAAAGTTCCACTACTTCAACAGAACCTTTTTGTGCAGTATGAGACAAATCATTTCGCACCAAATCGGTAATCATAATATTTTCAGCACGTTCTTTTGCATCAGATGCCAAAAACTGTTTTGACTTTTCGTCTTCGATTGAATCTGAAGATCGTTTTGAGGTTCCTTTTATCGGCTGGGAAATTAAAGTTTCTCCAACTTTTTTCAGATAGCGTTCCGGAGAAGCTGAAAGCAAATATTGTTTATGATTTTTAAAGAAAACCGAAAACGGAGCTTTTGATATTGCACTTAACTTCAGAAACTTTTCCAGCGGATTAATTTCGGCATTCTCAGCAAAAAACTCCATACAAAAATTAGCCTCATACATATCTCCGATATGGATATGTTCCAGCATTTTTGCAACTTTTTCGATGTACGCTTCTTTTAAAATACGTTGTTTGACTTCAATTCCGCTTAAAGTTTCGAAGCTGTCAAATTTACTTTGAACAATTTCTTCAAAATCCTCTTCAAGCTCATCATCGCAAAGCAGCAAGTATTGCATTTCAAGCTGATTTCCTCTTACTGTAAATATTTTTTTAGGTTGAAAGAAAAACAAATCCGGAAAATCCAAACCATCAAAATTAGACGATGTCAACTTTTCGACATCATTCTTTAAATCATAGGAAAGATATCCAAAAAGCCAGTCTTTAGTGGTCTGCTGATATTGTTTTAAATCTTCAAAGGCATTATGAAAATCTGTTTTTAAAGAGGTAAAAGCATCTACCGCCAATACAAAATCGAAACTGGAATATTCCTGTGGATAAGAATTACTATCCAAAAAAACAACCTCTCGAAATTGTTGTGACCAGCTTAAAAGCTGCTGTTTAAAATGCTCTGGATCTGAAATATTTTTATATGTGGTAACTCTCAAAAATAGGTGATTTTTAGGCCCCAAAATTACAACAAAAAAAATCCTTCAATAAAATAATACACAAAAAATATTGGCACACTTTTTAGTATATCGAATTAACAAGAATACCTAAACCTTTTCGCGCCTATTGATTCAAAAAACACATCTTAAAAAAAACAGACCCACTAAATTATTTACGAATCAAATTCTAAAACCTTTATGAAAACAATTGCAAACCTTGGATTAACTTCCTTAATGATTATCACTTTGTTCTTTTCCTGTAAAAAAGCCGATCCTGCTGCGGAAGCAGTAAACGCAGATTACAAAACGACAACAGACAGCACTGCAATCTCTTCATCGGCAGCAGTGGAGAAAAAAAACAGCACGCAAAAATTCATTCGAACTGCCGATATTAAATTTAAAGTTAAAAATGTCGTCAAATCTACTTATGCTATTGAAAATGCAACACAAAAATTTGGAGGATTTGTGACCTACACTAATTTGCAAAGCAACATTCACGATCAGATTAAAACTAAAATTAGTCAGGACAGTACACTCGAAACAACCAAATACACAGTCGAGAACAACATTACAATTCGCGTACCCAACACACAACTCGATACCGTTATTAAAACCATAGCCCGACAAATCGATTTTCTTGATTTTAGAGTTATCAAAGCCGATGATGTTTCTCTAAAATTACTAGCCAATCAGCTTTCACAAAAAAGAAGTGCGGTTACAGAGAAAAGAGTCGAAAAAGCAATTGATTCCAAAGGCAAAAAAATTAATGACGTTATGGAAGCCGAAAATGCACTGGCAAACCAAAAAGAAGAAAAAGACAATCGTGCCATTGAAAACTTATCTCTGCAGGACCAAATTAATTTCAGCACCATTACTTTACAACTCTATCAAAACGAAACAGTAAGGCAGGAAATAATGGCAAGTGAGAAAAACAGTAATGCTTACAAACCAAATCTGGGCATACAAATTATTGATTCTCTTAAAAACGGCTGGTATATCCTTGAAACGATCTTTGTTTTTATCATCAATTTATGGCCTTTTATTCTGATTAGTTTTGGCGGATTTTTCCTTTACAAAAAATACATTAAGAGATAAGAAAAGTGTTAATAAAACAGCAATTTCATAAGAAAAAATTCGTTATATTTGATATAGCATTCTATTTTTCCCAAAATAGAACAATAAAGACTGTAAAACTCTCAATCTAAAAGTCTTAAAAATTGTTTTTTAATTCATTTGAGAGTTCAGATTGTAACGTTTTCCAAAAATAAATTATACTTTTTTAAACCATTAAAAATCTTAAGTATTATGAAAATTGCTACCATTATTGTCCGTGTTTTAATTGGTCTTTTATTACTATTCGCCTCTCTTAGTTTTTTCTTTAAATTGGCTCCGGAACCGGAAACTACCGGTGATTTCAAAGCTTTTAATATGGGACTTGTTGCCTCAACTTATTTATTGCCTTTAGCAAAATCAATCGAGCTTCTTTGCGGAATTGCGTTTGTAACGGGACGTTATGTAACATTAGCCAATATACTGATCCTACCAATTACGGTAAACATTTTGTTCATTAATTATTTTCTGGCTCCTCAAGGTCTGCCACTTGCAGTATTGCTATTCCTTGCCAATTTATTTCTAATCTACAGATATTGGGATAATTACAAAAGTGTTTTCACCAGATAATTTATTTTCACTACACCTAAAAATAAACCCGACAAGCTTAATAGCCTGTCGGGTTTGTTATTTTAAAAGTATCCACACACTGTTACCTCAACTACAACCAATACGCCACGTAATCTCGAATCAATTGCAATCCTAATTTTAACTGGAATAAAAAGGACCAAAAAATGAAACCTTAAGCATACCAACATTGTCCTTTTTGACAAACCTGGCTTTTCCCGATGCTTTCCTCCCACTTGTCTTTTGTGACATTATAGCCCCTGTTACTAACCTTTTATCTATCATTAGCATCTAAAGAATACCTGGCAGTTACGTTCTTTAAAATCCTTTTACATTCATAATCTAGTCCAACAATTTCAGACTATTTTACTAAATATTTAGGATTGATCAAAATTAGATTTTTTGACATTTTTTGAGCTTCAGAAACAAAGTAAATCTGCAATTCCTCACTCTGCACAAAAACGAAACTACACACCTGTTTTTCAAATCATTAATCATTTCATCTTACTAAATACAACGATAGAATTCTACCTCTAATTTACAAAATTTTTCCTAAACTTTTTCTTTTTTGAAGGCAAATTTTAAAAGAATAAAAATCAATTCTATAAATACTTTTACTAAACAACTATATTTGATTAAAATTAGCCTTTCACATGAAAAAATACCATTTGATCATTTTATTACTGTGTATTAATTTTTCGAGATCACAATCTATAAAATCTGTAGATTCTCTAACCATTGAAATCTGTAAATCATTAGTTCAAAACAAAGTGCTGGACAATGAAATCAGAATTAATACAATCAATAAGACTCATATAACTCCTTATCTGACAAAATTTAAAGACAGCACTGTAAAAAGAAGAATATTTGAACAGGTATTTTACAGATTACATAAAAATTGCAACGAATTTGTTGCGCTTTTTCCGAATGAATCTGCACAAAGCAGCTGGTCAATGCAGGATGAAAAGCCTCTCGATGAAATATCTAAAGAAGAATGCAATCGTTTTAACCAATCTTCAAAATATTATTATTTGGAACATGGAGGTGCTAAAGTAGAAGTAACTTTAAGCGATAATCTATGGATAGAAAAATTTGCCGACAATACCTTTTCAAAATTGCATTTCAGAAAGAAAAGTAATTGTGAATTTGAACTGGAATTTATTGAAAGTAACAATCTGGCACGAAAAAATTTAAGTATCAAAGGCGACAAATATTTGTACCATTTATACAAAGAAGAGAATAGAACTTACGGTGTGTATTTAAAAAATAAAGAAACCTATTATACTTTTACCGTAATTAAGCAATAAAAAGCCCGTCAGAACTACTTCTGACGGGCTTTAAAATATAATTTCACGTAGCTTATACGTGTAATGCTCTGTTGTCTGTAGCTGCCAAAGCCGCTTCTTTTATTGCTTCAGCAAAAGTTGGGTGTGCGTGGCTCATTCTTGAGATATCTTCAGCAGAAGCTTTAAATTCCATTGCAGTAACTGCCTCAGCAATTAAATCTGCAGTACGAGCTCCAATCATGTGAACACCTAAAACCTCGTCAGTCTTAGCATCAGCAATAATTTTCACAAAACCGTCAAGATCTCCACTCGCTCTTGCACGTCCTAATGCTTTGAAAGGGAAGCTTCCTACTTTGTATTCTGTTCCCGAAGCTTTTACCTGCTCTTCAGTTTGACCTACAGCAGCAACTTCCGGCCAGGTGTACACAACACCAGGAATTAAGTTATAATCGATATGTGGTTTTTGACCCGCTAAAATTTCAGCAACCATAGTTCCTTCTTCTTCAGCTTTGTGTGCCAACATTGCTCCACGAACAACGTCACCAATAGCGTAGATGTTTGGAACATTAGTTTGTAAATGATCGTTTACTTCTACCTGTCCTCTGTCAGAGATTTTAACTCCTGCTTTGTCAGCATTCAGTCCGTCTGTATACGGACGACGACCTACAGAAACTAATGAATAATCCCCTTCTAAAGTGATGGTTTCTCCTTTTGCATTTTCAGCCTGAACGACAACAGCATCTCCATTTCTTTCTACTGATTTTACTTTGTGAGAAACATAGAATTTCATTCCTTGTTTTTTCAATACTTTAGTCAATTCTTTAGACAAAGCGCTATCCATTCCAGGAATGATTCTGTCCATGAATTCAACTACAGAAACCTGAGCTCCTAAACGAAGGTAAACTTGTCCAAGCTCGATTCCGATTACTCCACCACCAATAATTACAAGGTGTTTTGGAACTTCTTTTAAAGCCAAAGCTTCAGTAGAAGTGATGATTCTTTCTTTGTCAATTTTAATAAAAGGCAAAGAAGATGGTTTTGATCCTGTAGCGATTACAGTATATTTTGCTTCAATAGTTTCAGAAGTTCCGTCAGCTTTAGCTACAGCAATGTGAGTTGCATCTACGAAGGAACCTAAACCATTAAAAACAGTAATTTTATTTTTATCCATTAAGTAGTTGATTCCACCTACGGTTTGATCTACAACGGCTTGTTTGCGCGCGATCATTTTCTCTAAATTGATTTTTACATCTCCAGAAACCTCGATTCCGTGATCTGCAAAATGCGCAATTTCTGCATAATGATGAGAAGACGATAATAATGCTTTTGAAGGAATACAACCTACGTTAAGGCAAGTTCCGCCCAAAGAGTTATACTTTTCTACAATTGCAGTTTTAAAACCTAATTGTGCGCAACGAATTGCTGATACATATCCGCCAGGACCTGAACCTATAATGACTACGTCAAATGAACTCATAGTTTGTCTATTTTATTTTTAGCGATACAAAATTAAGGAATAAAGTTTTGTTTAAAGTTTAAATCTCAATGTTTTTTGTGTGAAATTTTACTTAATGTTTTGCTTAAGATTTGACTGTCGGGTGCGCAAAGATTTGACAAGTTTCGTTTGATTTTTTTTGCTCGCAAAAGCGCAAAGGCGCAAAGTTTTTTAAGTAATGAAAGCTGATTTTGAAAATCACGCAGACTTTTTTTGCTCGCGAAGGCGCAAAGGCGCAAAGTTTTTTTGAATTATTAATATTACAAACTTCCTGCTGAAACTGGAGGCAATTCAAAAAAGAAACTAGAATCTTAGATATCCATCAAGTTTTAGACGCACTGCTGCACATTTCTGAGGAAAACCTTTGTCCCTTTGAACCTTTAAAAAATCACCGTTGAATTCTTGACCTCGCTAATCATGAACATACTTTGGGTACTTCCAATGTGCTGCAAATTTGTGAGTTTAGTGACCAGAAATTCTCTGTATGCTTCCATGTCTTTCACCAAGACTTTCAAGATATAGTCGTAATCACCGCTTACGTGGTGACACTCTAAAACTTCATTGAGTTTGATGACTTCGCTTTCGAATTTAGTGAGAAATTCTTTGGTATGCTGAATGAGTTTTAGATGACAGAAAACCACAAATCCTTTTTCGATTTTTGTTTTATCAACCAATGCTACATAGTTTTTGATGATTCCCTCACGCTCTAATTTTTTAATACGTTCGTAAACTGCTGTAACGGACAAATTGAGTTTTAAAGACAATTCTTTGGTTGTTTTTTTACTATCGGTCTGTAATAAAACCAGCAGTTTTTTATCGGTAGCATCTAAAGTCATTTCGTTGAGGATTAGTGTATTTGGTTTGTTGTTAGTGGTTTGTTATTGATGGTTAAAGTGAAAGAAAATCTATTAAATTATCTTTTATCAATCAAATTTAGATTAAAAATCACAACAAACACATTTTTATAGTTTTAAAATCTAATTATATGTTTTATAATTGATTAATTTTCTAATTAAGCCTTATTTTGAGTAGATTTTCTTTTAACAACGAAAGCCCTAGCCTTGATGGAAGTGGAAATCCTTTTGTGTCCGCCGCGGCGGACGCAAAAGATTGAAACGGACAGCAGGAATTAGCTTCTGAGAATGTCAATTTCAATGTTAATGTCAATGGGAATTTCAATAACAATTTCAACAAACCACAAACTATAAACCATTAACCACTAACTATAAACTATTAAAAAAATGAAAAACTTTAATCCAGCAGACAAAATTCAGGATTTACAATACTTTGGGGAATTTGGAGGGGTGAATCCATCGATTTCCGATTCTTCTACTTATACTTTTCTTTCGGCCAAAACTATGTTTGATACTTTTGAAGGGAACATGGAAGGCTGTTATTTGTATTCGCGTCATTCATCGCCTAGTAATTTGTATCTGGATCAGGCTATGGCAGCTATGGAAGGAACAGAAACTGCAAATGTATCGGCTTCAGGAATGGGAGCCATTACACCTACCCTGTTGCAACTTTGCGGTGCTGGCGATCATATTGTTTCAAGTAGAACAATTTATGGCGGAACCTATGCTTTTTTAAAGAATTTCGCTCCCCGTTTTGGAATTGAAACCTCCTTTGTTGACATTACCAAACTGGAGGTGGTCGAAGCTGCTATTACCCTGAAAACAAAAGTTTTGTATTGTGAAACCGTAAGTAATCCATTGTTAGAAGTAGCCGATATTGCAGGTCTTGCCCAAATTGCTAAAAAATACAACCTGAAATTAGTGGTCGATAATACGTTTTCGCCACTATCGGTTTCTCCGGCAAAACTAGGGGCCGATATTGTAATTCATAGTTTAACCAAATACATTAATGGAAGTAGCGATACTGTTGGTGGCGTAACCTGTGCTTCGAAAGAGTTTATCAATTCGCTGAAAAATGTAAACTCCGGAGCAAGTATGCTACTAGGCCCTACAATGGACAGTTTGCGATCGGCTTCGGTGATGAAGAACTTGCGCACGCTTCATATTCGCGTCAAGCAACATAGTCATAATGCACACGTTCTGGCCGATAAATTTGAAAAAGACGGCTTAAAAACGGTTTACCCAGGCTTAAAAAGCCACCCAAGTCACGAATTGTACAAAACAATGATTAATCCGGAATATGGTTTTGGAGGTATGATGACAATTGACGTTGGGACTTTGGCAAAAGCCAATGAACTGATGGAATTAATGCAGGCCAGAAATTTGGGTTATCTGGCAGTAAGTTTAGGTTTTTACAAAACACTATTCAGTGCACCTGGAACTTCGACTTCGAGCGAAATTCCGCTAGAAGAACAAGCCGAAATGGGTTTAACAGACGGCTTAATTCGTTTCTCTATTGGTCTTGATAATGATATTGAACGCACTTACGAAATGATGAAGGCTTGTATGATTGAACTTGGGATCTTGCATTCCACCGAGATTCGAAAAGAAGTTTTCACAGAGATTCGCTAAGTTTTCTTCTGTAATAAGCTTAATCTTTTTTCCACGCAGATTATAGCAGATTATCTTTTTAGATTATAAATAGATTTGTGCCGATCTGCTTAGATCTTTTTAAATGTGCGTGAAACAAAAATTTCTTTAATCTCTGGCAAAATAAAAAGCCGTTCTGAAAATCACTTCTCAGAACGGCTTATCTCTTTTATATTCTTAAGTTATAAGGTTTCTACATTCAGTTTACTGTTTTTACGACTGAAGCCAAAGTAAATACAAAGACCAATAAGTAACCAAACTGTGAAATAAATCCAGTTCCATACACTTAATTCAGCCATCATATACAAACAACAGATTAACCCTAAAAGCGGAATCAATGATAAATTTTGTTTGAAAGCCCAAACTGTCAAGCCAACCAGAACAAGTAAGAAGATCCACATTGGAATTTTATGCTTGAACAAGCTGAATCCGCTTTCGAATTTTAAGGAATCACTAATTGGTAAACCTTTTACAACCTCAGCATACTTCGCATCATCCGACTGATATTGGCTTAGTAAATGCTCTAAATCGGCTGTTTCTGAAGTTTTATTTTGTACATCAATACTTTTTAGATAATTGAAAACTTTTTCGGACTCACTTTTATCCAATGATGTAATAATATCTGCCGGGCTATTAATTTGAGTCTCGTTTGTAATAAAGCTCATAGTGGCTTTTTTATTATATCCGAAGGCAAAAACTAATCCGATGGTCAATAAAACCGGCATTATGTATTTGGAATTGATATATGGTGTTTTAAACTTTCCTCTTGGAATCTCAGGTTTGTTTTGCAATACCAAAACTCCGGCACAAACCAATACAAACGCAAACAAAGTTCCAATACTACATAAATCTGTTACCATGGTAAGATTTAAGAATAAGGCCGGAACAGCAACCACAAAACCGGTTACAACCGTGGCATAAGAAGGTGTTTTGAATTTTGGATGTACACGTGAGAAACGTTTTGGCAATAATCCGTCACGACTCATACTCATCCAGATACGAGGTTGTCCCATTTGAAATACCAATAAAACGCTGGCCATTGCCACTACCGCACTTACTGCAATAATTCCGGACATCCATTTTAAGTCTAATTTTTCGAATACAAATGCTAACGGATCCCCTACATTTAATTCATTATAACGTACCATTCCGGTAAGAACCAAGGCAATGGCAATGTACAAAATCGTACAAATAATAATCGCCCACATCATTCCGCGTGGTAAATCTCTTTGTGGATTTTTACATTCCTCAGCTGTGGTAGAAATAGCATCAAAACCAATGTAAGCAAAGAATACTGCCGAAACACCTTTTAGTACACCACTTACTCCATTTGGTGCAAACGGATCCCAGTTGGCTGTATCTACATAAAATATACCTACTGCAATTACCAAAAGTACAATACAAAGCTTCACCACCACCATAATATTACTTGCATTACGGGATTCTTTCATTCCACGGTAAATCAATGCTGTAATTAAAATGATGATTAATAAAGCTGGAAGATCGGCTACAAAATGAAAAGAGCCAAATAAAACCGGTGAAGTCGTCCAGGCCGTATAAGCCGATTGCAAGGCTGGCTCTAAGTTATCAAAAGCTTTTCCGCTGTGCATCAGAGCAGTTGCGTTATTAAATCCGTTTGAGGCGGTTAAATAATCCATTTGAACCCATTGCGGGAGGTGTATGCCTCCGCTGGCGAGCAGTCCGGTAAAATAATCACTCCACGATATCGCAACGGTTATATTTCCAACCGAATATTCCATGATTAGCGCCCAACCAATAACCCAGGCTATAATTTCACCAAATGCCACATACGAATACGTATATGCACTTCCTGAAACGGGTACCATTGAGGCAAATTCAGCATAAGCAAAAGCAGCAAAACTACAAGCCACTGCTGTAAATAAAAACAAAAATATAACAGCTGGTCCACCGTCTGCACTGGCTTTTCCGATCGTACTAAAAATTCCGGCACCAACAATAGCAGCGATTCCGAAGGCGGTTAAATCCCTGGCAGTTAAGTGTTTTCCTAATGCATTATGACCGTCTGCATCGTTCTTTGCAACTTGCTTCAGAATATCTTGTACCGTTTTTTTTCGGAATAAACCTGATAATGCCATATATGATTTTGCTTTTAAAATTAATTTAATTCGGTCTTTGTGGTTTTATTTTGCAAATAATGCAAAAATTATCCTGATTTCAAATATATAAAACGATTTTGTTTTGCACTGCTTTTTGTGATGAATTATTTTGCCCACGGATTGTTGCGGATTACACAGAGTCACACTGGTTTTTTTTTCACGCAGATTTTAAAAAGATCTAAGCAGATACGCGCAAATTTTATTTATTCTAATCTGCTTTGATCAGCAAAATCTGCGTGAAACGAAAAAATTCGTGCTAATTCGTGAAATTCGCAGCTAACACACTTTACTTCAGGCAATTTCTTAAAATACTTACCGGATGCTGTGCTTCCCTGTTCGTTCCGTCATAAATTTGGTGACGGCAACTGGTTCCTGCTGCAGCGATTTTTACATCCTGAGCGGTCGCTCTTACTTTTGGAAACAACGTATCTTCTCCCATTTGCATGCTCACCTGATAATGCTCTTTTTCATAGCCAAAGGACCCTGCCATTCCGCAACAGCCCGAATTGTAAATCGTAACCGTATTGTTCACTGGTAAATTCAGCATGGCAAAAGTCGCTTCAACCGAACTCAGTGATTTCTGATGGCAATGTCCGTGAATCTTAATTTCTTTCTTTTCTCCTGAAAAAGAATCAGCCGTAATCTTACCTTCGATACTTTCTTTTTTAAAGAATTCTTCTATCGTAAAAGCATGCTGCGCTACTTTTCCGGCCGCTTCCTTATCGGTTGCCAGACGTAAATATTCGTCCCTAAACGTTAAAATCGCCGAAGGTTCAATTCCAATTAAAGGTGCTTTTTCTGAAACTAAATCCTTAAAAACAGCCACATTGATATCTGCAATTTTCTTCGCTTCTTCCAGAAATCCTTTCGACAAATAGGTTCTTCCGCTTTCTTCATGATCGACGATTAAAACTTCGTAACCTAATTTCGTCAGTAATTCAAAAGCGTCGATTCCGATATTGACATCGTAGTAATTCGTGAACTCATCATTAAACAAATACACTTGTCCGTTGGGGAAATTCTTTTGCTGCGGTTTATGCTTTTCGTACCATTTTCTAAATGTCTTTTTCGCCAATAGCGGAACCTGTCTTTCCGGCGCAATTCCCATGCTTTTTTTCACAAGGGACTGATTGGAAATAAAATTCGTAATCGACGGAAACAAGCTTCCCATCTTATTCAGTTTGGCGTTGTGTGCAAAAATTTTGTTTCGGGTCGAAAAGCCGTTCGCTTTTTGATATTGGTATAAAAATTCTGCTTTCAGCGTGGCTACGTCTACATTACTCGGACACTCACTGGCACAGGCTTTACAGCTCACACACAATTCAAAAACTTCGTAAAGCTCTTTCTGGTCGAATTTATTTTCTTTCTCTGAATAGGTCAAATATTCGCGTAAGGCATTCGCCCTCGCGCGCGTGGTTTCTTTTTCGTTTTTGGTGGCTCGATAACTCGGACACATCGCTCCTCCTGCCGACGGCAATTTTCTGCAATCACCGGAACCGTTGCATTTTTCGGCAGCACGCAAAATCCCTAAACTATCCGAGAAATCCTGAAACGTTTTAATATCCGGTTCAACTCTGCCCGAAACAACACGATGATTCTCGTCCATTTTTAAGGCATTCACAATCTTACCGATATTCAAAGCCGAGTTCGGATCAAACGCTAACTTGATTCGTTTCAGCAATTCATAATTCGTTTCGCCAATCATGTACGGAATAAACTCACCGCGCACGATTCCGTCGCCATGTTCTCCACTCAGAGATCCTCTGTATTTTTTAACCAAAATTGCTACATCTGTCGCAATGGTTCTAAAGAGTTTTAAGTCGGATGTTTTCTTCAAATTCAGCACTGGACGCAAGTGTAGCTCACCCGCTCCAGCATGTGCATAATAAATTGCCTCTTGTCCGTGTCGCAGCATCATCGCCGAAAACTCAGCAATATAAGCCGGTAGATCACTCAATTCAACAGCAGTATCTTCGATGGAATCGGCCGCTTTATTGTCTCCTACAATACTTCCTAAAAGTCCGAGACCGGCTTTACGAAGCTCGTTTACTTTTTCGATATCGGCACCATAAATTTTAACAAGCGCGTAGCCGAAATTGTTTTTCTCTAAATCGGCTACTAAAGCGTTGGCCTGACTTTCCGCATCAGCGGCATCGTGCGAAGCTACTTCAAACAGCATAATCGCTTTGGGTTCCCCCACTAAAAAGAACCTGTTTTTAGATTGCTCGCGATTCGTTTTAGTACAATCCAAAATCGTATCGTCGATCATTTCAGCGGTGTACAAATGATGTTTCATCGCTACCACAACAGACTCCAGCGATTCCTGAATACTATGATAATGCGCCACCACCATAATATTATTGGCGGGTGGCAAATCGTCTACTTTTAATGTAATTTCGGTCGTAAAAGCCAGGGTTCCTTCACTTCCGCAAAGCAACTTTCCCAGATTGATGGTGGGTTCTGTCCCCCCAAACAAATCTGATTTTAGCAGAATATCCACGGCATAACCTGTATTCCTTCTGTGAATTTCCGGCTTCGGAAACTCTTTTATAATTTCGTCCTGCGTTGCTTTTACCGAAAGTTCGTCGTAAATGCTTTTGTAAATTTTATTTTCTAAGGTATCCCCTTTGGTTTTTTCGATAAATTCAGCCGAAGTTAGCTCTTTAAAAACCGTCGCTGAACCATCGCTCAAAATGGCTTTGATTTCGACAATTTTGTCACGCGTTACTCCATAACGAATCGAAGTGGTTCCGGACGAATTGTTCCCCACCATTCCGCCAATCATACATCGATTGGAAGTCGAAGTATTGGGTCCGAAAAATACGCCGTGAGGTTTCAGGAATAAATTCAGTTCATCGCGAATGACACCGGGTTGCACCGTAACCGTTTTTTTAATCGGGTCAAAATCCAGAATCTTGGTGAAATTCTTCGAAACATCGACCACAATTCCATCGCCAACCGTTTGTCCGGCAAGAGAAGTTCCAGCTGTTCTTGGTGTAACCGAAATATGATGTTGTCCCGCAAACCGAATTAATTTACTAATGTCTTCGATTGTTTTGGGTACTGCGACTGCTTTTGGCCGGATCCGATATACCGAAGCATCGGTTGAATAAAGTGTTTTATGAAGATCGTCGTATAAAAGTGTTCCTTCTAAAGATTCTGATAAGTGTTGTAACTCCTTAATTATTGACATTATAACTTAATTTATGGACTAAAACGGATTCAGTGAATTACAAAAATAGTTTTTTTTAAAGGTTCTGATGCTCTTTTTTTGAGATTCTAAGGCTCTAAGAAGCTAAGGTTCTAAGTTTTTTCTTTGATTGTGTCTTTTTGAATTGGAATTTGGATTTTTTTTATTGGAATTTCGCCCCAATTGTTACCCTGAGCTTAGTCTAAGGCCTATAAAACCAATATTTCAATACAACCATTTTGCAATTTGGAATTTCAAAAATTGAAAATTACATTTGAGTTACAAATTTCCAATATATGAACCAGCCAAACAGAATCTATTTTTTAGGAAATCCATATCCAAATGGTCACACTTTAGAACAATTTAAATGGAACGGAAGAATCGAAGAAGATGAATCGATTTGGTTTGATTTTCATTTAAAAACAGATGCTTATTATACCGAAGATCGATCCGAAGACGACGATGAAGAATATAAAGGTGACTGGCATTCCAAAGGAGTCTGGGGCAATTTTCATCAATGTACAATGTCTTCAACACATTGGGGAGATTATGGAATTAAAATCAATAAAACTTCACAAAAAACTGTTTTCAATGATTTTATAAAAGATGATTTATTGGCAGACACTTTTCCCCTTGATGATGATTTTGATTATGACGAAATAGCATTCGGAATTTATTTATTAGGACACGATACCTGCGCCAATCATAGAATAAAAATTACTCCCACAGCTCAAAACAAATATGATATTGAATGGACTGGAAAAATTGCTTTAACCTATTCCGGAGCCAACGAATTTAAACATGATTTTGAACTTCTTCTTCATAATACTGAATTCGATGGTTTTTATTATCCTAAATCCTGGTCGCACGAAAAAGCAGCCGATTTCTTTAAAACTAATTTTGAAGATTTTGAAGAATACGAATTTGTCGACCTCAACCCAAAAAGCAAAAAACGAGAATACAAATTCCAAAAGAAATAAATCTCTTTCACCCCAATTGTCACCCTGAGCGGAGTCGAAGGCTAATGAAATTTTTTGAGGTTCTGAGACTCTAAGAAGCTAAGGTTCTAAGTTTTTTTCTTTGATTGTGTCTTTTGGGATTTGGGATTTTTTTATTGGAATTTCCAGAAGCTAATCCTGCTGTCCTTCCAATCTTTTGTGTCCGCCGCGGCGGACACAAAAGGATTTTCCCTCCCATCAGGGCTAGGGCTTTTGGTGTTACAAGAAAACATTAATTGATAGGAAAAGACGGTTCTTGAATATTTTCGAAACAATACCGTTAATTTATACCAAATCCTTCATTGAAATATTAGATAAATTTTCTTGAGACTTTAAAAGCAATTCATCAATGTTCTCAGCGATAAAAATAAAGTCTTTTTGATCTACTAATATTTCAATCCATTTTGGTCTTGCAATTGAGAAGCCATCGTCGTAAATAGCAACATTTACAAAATTCCAAATATTTGAATTTACTCCATTTTCTTCAAAATTTGGTTGAATTATAATTGCTTTCATTATATCATTTTCTATCCAATCAATTCTTCGTTCTTCAAATGTTCCTAATACTTCCGGATAATCAGGTCGATCTTTAGCCAACCTCCCATTAAGCTTACTTGCTAAATCAACCAGTTTTGAATCTATGTTTTTAAATCTACTCATTTTTTACTCAAATTTATGTATGACAAGATTTCTATTGAAAAAATTAATCGATAAGAAAAGACGGTTCTTGAATTACTCTATAACTCATAAAAACACATCCAAAAGGAGGTTTTTCTGTATTCTCAACAATCACCCAATCTAATATTCCTTTATTTATAAGTTGATACAATTCATATTCGATATATTCTGGACTATAATTTAATTTTTGATACTCCGGATGCGTTCTAACAAACTCCGAAAATTTCCATTGTGAAAACTTAATTTCATTTATCGAAATATCATAGTCATAAATAACACCTTCTTTTTTGGCTGTACAGCCACTTCCGTGAAACCAATATTCAATTCCATCGATAGTTCCTTTTCTTTCAAAAAAAGTGTTCGAAAACGAACATGGATTTATATCCTGTTTATATTTCTTTTTTAATAAAGTTTCAAATGTTCTTATAAAACTGATATAGTCTGCTACTATTTTTTCGATCATAATTTATAGCAAATTCCTAATTTGAATTATTTATGCAACCTTAATATTGTAAACGTAAAGAGCTATTTCCTTTAAAAGCAAAAAGAAACAACGTAATTAAAACCACACAGAAAACTAGAGAATAAGATCTTAAATGTTTATTGATAACGCTTGGAATCTCAAAAGTAATGGTAAATAAATACAGAAAAAGTCCCGCGAAAAATAAACCAAAAGTAGAAATAAGCATAAAAAGAGAACCTTCACCAACCACAACTTGTTTCAAAGTAATAATTTCCTGAATTGTATAAAAAAGAAAATATATAAACCAAACCCAATATAAAAAATGGAATAAATATGCGAATGTGCTTTTCATGTTTTTATTTAATCGTTACAAATATTATCTAAAATTCGAATTTAACCTATTTTCTATAATACTTGGAATTAATTCAAAACTTATTTCTACGCCCTGTAAACTATGTTTTCTATCTTAAATCAATTACTTTCTTAATTAGCTGCAAAACTCCTATTGATTACTTAGGCTTTTACTATATTTGCCTTTCCTAATTTACAGAATCATGACATCTAAAAAACTTTTGCCCATGTGGTATGGTGGCGGTATTGGAAACAACCGTAACACTTCTGTAAGTGTAGGACACCTTAGCCATGTGGGTTTTATATTTCCTAAAATTACAGAGTTATGAGTACCAAAAATCTTTCACAAGAAGCCGAAATCAGGCTAACCAATTTCTTCAACAACAGTATTGACCCAAAAGAAATGGCGAAAGCCATAAGGCAAGTCAATTACATCCTTGCCTTAGGAGTTTTAAGAGAGCATGAAACGCTTAAAAATGAAGTTAACAATCTCGAAAACAGCTTTTATTGGCTCAATGAATTAGCCGAAGTTTTAAATCCTTATTTGGATGAGGAGTAATAACTATTTTTAAAATTAACAATGAAACCTCGGTCTTTTTAGGAGCGAGGTTTTGTTATTTTTAAATCTATATTATGAATCTGTTTTGCAGAATTACTTTTTAAAATCAAATTATAGCAATACATTTAATCCATTATATTAAAATCTAAACTTCATGATAGAACTAATAATCGAAATATTAACATATATTGGATTACTTAAATCCTCAAAAGATACAAAGAACGAAAAAACGAAGTAAGCAATCTCGAAAACAGCTTTTATAGGTTCAATGAATTATTCGAAGTTTTAAATCCTTATTTGGATGAGGAATAGATTGCTAATTTTAAATTAACAACAAAAATTAAAACCTCGATCTTAAAAATCGAGGTTTTAATTTTTGTTGTTTTAGATTTTCTTACACGCGCTCTGCGAAGTCTCTCGACTTCGTAGCGACAACAATGATCGAACAAATTCAAAAAACATCTAGATTATTGGAACGGGTACGAAGTCGGGAGACTTCGCACAGCGGGAATGAACAAAAAACCTCGATTTTAAAAGATCGAGGCTTTTTGTTCATTTCGTTTCGTTGAATCTACCATTTCAAACGATAGTGCAAACAGAGGATTTATCTATTTAAATAAATTGATAATTTTACGACCAATACTAAATTTTGATACTGAATCAACTTCTTCATGTTCAACATCAATATAATTATTATCTTCTATATATTTTAAAAATACTCGTTTTATTTGTTTGTTTATATCACGCATATTTTCATATTTCGATACATTTATCAATCTTGTAAAATAATCAATAGTATTATCTGGAAACTCAATACTAAATTCTTGCTTAACTTTTTTCACTAAACTTTCAACTCTAAATTCAATATATTTCTCTTTATCTTTATTACTAAGTAAGGTAAACATACATTTATAATCAAATCTAGATCGCAGTTCAGGGGAAATTCTTTTAGGAAAATCTTCTTTACTAATATTCGAAGTAAAAACAATAATGAAACCATTGAGGTCAATTTCATCCCCTAATGAATTTGTCATCTTACCACTTTCCAAAACATCCAGAAAATAATTAAATAGAGAAGCGTTTGATTTTTCAAATTCATCAATTAAAAGAATACCAACATCAGTATCTCTAACTTTCATAAATATTTCACCATCATCACTACCTATATATCCTCGAGCAGATCCGATTAAAGAACTTAATGAAAATTCATTACTATAATTCCCAAAATTGATTTTAGCTAATTTCTTTTTACCATTAAGGCAATTAAAAATAGTTCTGGCTACTTCTGTTTTTCCAACTCCTGAATCTCCCATTAAAAACAAAGAAAGTATTTTATGCTCACCTAATTTATTAAAAATTCTAAAAGTATTTATTTGTTCTTCTAAATCATCTTTAAATTTAGGATGTCCATATAACTTTTCTCTAAAAGTTGAAAAAAAAGCTGCAATAGCGTCGTCATCTAAATCAATAATTTTATTATGTCTTTTCTTTTGTTTTATTTCACCTAAATCATTATCTAAATTGACTTCTTTTTTTAAATAGCTTTTTTCTACATCAGCAAATATTTCAAAAAGAAATCTTAATTCATATGACAAAAGTTTTTTATGTTTTTTATCCGCAATAAAAATAGTATCATCTGCAAAAAGAGGCAATACTTGCTCCGGTAATAATTGAAGACTCGTATATTCTGAAAGAACGGAAAGATCAACAATCTCCTTTTCTGAATTTAGTTCTTGAATTAACTCATTATCTTTTATAAATTTAGAAATACTAACAATGGAACAACCTTCACTGTATTTCAATTCCTTGTAATCAAAAAAATCATCTTTCTCATAAAACAACAACTCTGACTTCATTTCTTAGTTCTTTTTTAATAAAATATTCACGTTTTGAACGATTGCTAATAAATCAATATAATGAAAGTCATTTCCATCTCCTGAACTTTTAAAATCAAAAGGAGTACTATTAACGTTTTGAGTTGTATAATGACTATCTTGTATTTCCTCATCATCTTTGTTGGTATTAAAGGAATTTTGAAGTTGACCTATCTCTTGAAAATACTCAAAAGAATTCTTTAAATCATCAACTTTTATTTTTCCTTTATAAAGTCCCACTATGGAAACTTTTCCAACAAATAGATCATCTACACTATAAGAACTTTCAAATTCGCTTTCAAATGTCAAAGGAATTTTAAACAGAATCTTATTATCTAGATTTTCTTTCTCACCTTTAATCTTATAAGCATAGTCTTTAAACATTGAATTGAAAAGATTATTCAGATCCATTCCATTAGTTCCTGGTGCTACTAAATCTTTAAAAGCTCCACCATTCATAAATTTAACCATTCTTAGCTCACTTTCATTTTCAAGGGAAAGTTTTACATTATCTAATTTAATAAGTTCTCCTTCTTCAATTTTTTCAAAAGAGACTATTGTATTACTATTTTTTACAACCTCATCCAGAATTACAGATTTAGTTGTCTTAATTTCAAAAGTTTCTAAAACCTTTTTTGAATTTGTACCTTTAACATTTCCACCAGATTCGATATCACCTAACTTAAACAAATCCATGAAATTCAATCCAAATTTTGCTTTTAATGATATATCACCTTCAACACTATTATCTTTCGTTATTTCTTTACCTAACGAAAAAACATTGTTTAACATCATTTTTATTTCATAAACTTTAGGAAAATTAATGTAGTATATATTAAATATCATATTCTTAAAAATTAATTAATAATAGTTTTCACTTTTATAAGCTAAAAGACAGATTCTGTCAGATTTTAGTCTTATCGCACCATACTAAGGGGCTCGTGCGGGAACAGAGATTAAAACCTAATACAAAATATAATCTTGTATTAGGTCTTAAATAATTATTACCAATTTCTTTTCAAAAAATCAATTATTTCATTTTTCATTACAACATTAGAAGGTAATTTCTGTCTTACTAATTTCTCAAGTTTATGTAAATCATTCTTGTTTGCAAATAACACATTTGCATTAAGATATGAATTTGCGAAATCTAGCACTTCATACCCTTCATCTCTATCTAATTTAATTCTATCAATTGTTCCGATATAAGGACCATCTCCTCCGTCTCGTTTCCATGTATACTCATTTTCATAGAGCATATCAGCTTTTTTAAAATTTGCCATAATAAATATTTAAAGTTAATTTTCAAATGTAAATTACTGATCTAGATCTTTTTTACGGAAAACCTTTTTCTCAAATAAAAATCAGAATTTCTCAAAAATATCAATTAACCATTCTAAACAACCACGTACAAATACCTGTTTATTCAAAAAAAGCTGCACAATTCCAGCAGCAATTAGAATCACACAGCAGCAAAAAAAAACCGCATAAAAACGCAATTTCACCTACACAACCCTCACCCCGGCCTCCACAAAGCTTCTAATCTTAGCACTCTTAGGATTCAGCTCGGTAACGATCGCATCTACTTTGTCGAGACCACAAACCTGATGTGGCATTTTGCCGTTAATTTTATCAGAAGTCGCGAGCACAATTACTTTATCGGAAGCTTTAATCATTTCTTTTTTGATGATTGAAACTTCATATCCCATTTCGGTAAGTCCCTGATTGACATCTAAACTACTCACTCCCAAGAAACAAACATCGGCTCTTATTTTAGACAAAACCTGAACCACATCGATGCCCACGGTTACCATGGCTTTTTTCTGTAGTTTTCCGCCAATAAAGATCAGTTCGATATTAGGATGCTGCGACAATTGCATGGCTATAGGAAGACTGTACGTATATATGGTAGCCGAAAAATCAATTGGAATAAGTTTACAAAAAGACAAATTGGTAGTTCCTCCGGTCATGATAATCACCTGACCTTCATCAAGAAACGACAAGGCCTTTTGTCCTACTACAATCTTTTTGTCTTCATTGATAATGGTAATATCAAATACATTATTGGATTTCTCCTTTACCGGAAAGGCAGCTCCATATACCTTATTGATCAGCCCTTTGTTGTGCAACTCATTAAAATCTCTGCGTATGGTATCCTCAGAGATGCTGAGCTCTGCGGCAAGATCGATCGTGTTTATCTTTTCGACACTCTTGAATTTATCCATGATAAACTGATGTCTTTCTTTTTTAAGCATTTTAACTTTTTTGAACAAATATAAATTATAATGCGTTATTATGCATCATTCAATCTAAATTATTTACAAATTATCCTACACAAGCCCTAAAATACTAAAAACAAAAAATAAAAATGCATTATTATGCGTTTTATAACATAAAACATAAAAAGTTTGCATTAAATCGCATTTATTAAAATTAATTCTTATATTTAGAATCTCTAACCAAACAAATATTTTAAAAATGAAAAGACTATTATTTATTCTATTTGGAATTATTTTGTTTGCGCAGCCCATTTTTGCGCAGTCAAAAACCGTATCCGGTACCATTACCAGTACTACCGACGGACTTTCTCTTCCAGGAGTATCCGTTTTGATTGAAGGTACTTCTAAAAGCACGACAACTGATTTAGACGGAAAATTCAGCATCGCAGTAAAAGAAAACGAAACGCTCGTTTTTAGTTTTGTAGGATTTGCTTCGAAGAAAATTAAAATTTCAGCAAACACAACTTCCATCAACCTAAAAATGGCCGAAGAAACAAATGCCCTTTCCGAAGTGGTTGTACTGGGTTCCACCGTACGCGCTACCCGTAAAGAGCTTGGAAATGCCGTAACCAGTTTAAAAGGAGAAGATTTGGTTAAAGCACAACCCGGAGGGCTTTCGACAGCTTTGCAGGGGAAAATTGCTGGTGCTCAGGTTTCTCAAAACTCGGGTGATCCTGCGGGAGGTTTCAGCATCAAACTGAGAGGAACTTCCTCGATATTAGGTTCTTCAGATCCTTTATATGTTATTGACGGTGTGGTTTTAAACAACGCTACTACCAACGTAACCAACTTAAACGTAACGACCGGAAACTCCAACATGCAGATTGGTCAGAACAGATCTGCCGACATTAACCCAAACGACATACAAAGCGTTGAGGTGTTAAACGGAGGTGCTGCAGCCGCAATTTACGGATCGAGAGCGGCCAACGGCGTGGTCTTGATTACGACTAAAAAAGGAGTCGCAGGAGAAACCAGATATACTTTTTCAACCAGTGTGACGTCTAACCAAATCCGAAAAAAACTGGACATGAACATGTCTGACAAACAGTTTGTAAGCACCTCTCCGGCCCTGTTCCCAATTCAGGAAAATCCAGCAAGTCCAACCACAGTTACGGTTTTAGGCCGAAACCTTGAAACCAGAACAACTAACGTACAACGATACGACTATCAGGATGATATCTTTAATACCGGCGTTGGAACCGATACTTATTTCTCGCTGCAAGGTGGAGACGAAAAAACCAAATATTTTGCCTCTCTTGGCTATTTAGTAAACGAAGGAATTATAAAAAATACCGATTTTAAAAGAGCCGGAGCCAAAGTAAGATTGAAACATGACTTCAATTCGAAACTATCCGCTACGGTGGGATTAAATTATATCAACTCAAGTTCGAATGAAAAACCGGACGGGAATGTTTTCTGGAGTCCGATTAATGCGATCAACATTACCAATAATATCTACGACATCAATCAAAGAGATGTAAACGGTAATCTGCTGGCGGTTGATCCCAACAGGGTGAATCCGCTTTCGATTATCGAAACTTTCAAAATCAAACAAAATACAGACCGTATTATCTCTGATTTACAATTAAACTATACGCCGTTTAAAAATTTCAATGCCGATTTGATTTTTGGTATAGACAATTACAATCAAAGAGGAAATGTGTTCATTCCGAGATATCCGTATGTTGTGAATCCTGCCTATTACAATGACGGTTATGTTTCTGAAGCGACCAACAGAGTGGTACAATTCAACAACGATTTGAATTTAAGATACCTTTGGAATATTAACGACAAATGGAAAGCTACTACTTACGGAGGTTACAACCTGCAAACCTACCGCGATAATTTTGTGGCGGTTGAAGGTCGTAACTTAAAACCATTTATCGAAACCATAAATGCTTTTAATACGCTGATTCCTGGTTCACCAAGTTCTAGCCAGTCCAAATATAACTTATGGGGTTACTACCTTCAGGAAACTGTTGGTTACAAAGACAAATTGTACCTAACGATTGCCGGAAGACAGGATGCTTCGACTATTTTTTCGAGCGCCAACCGTTCACAATTTTATCCAAAAGCGAGTGTGAGTTATGTGTTTTCAGATGAACCCTTCATGCAAAGCATTCACGATGCCGTAAGTTCAGTACGTTTTAGAGCTTCATGGGGAAAATCAGGAAGTTTAACGGCAATTAAACCTTATGCCCGATTTACCAATTATTCTACAGGAACACTTTTAGGAAACAGTGCTTTTACTATTGAAGGATTTAAACAAGGAAATCTAGATTTGAGACCGGAACAAAGTGTTACGTATGAAATTGGAGGTGATTTTGGTTTTATCAAAGACCGTCTGAATTTATCGTTCAGTTATTACAATGCTGACATTGACGATTTGCTATTGCCGGTTCAATTGGCTGCTTCTGAAGGAGCTACCAATACGATTAAAAATATCGGACAAATGAACAACAAAGGATTCGAAATCAATTTGAAATACGCTTTAATCAAAAAAGAAAACCTTAATCTTGATGTTTTTGTAAACTACAGCAGCAACCGAAACAAAGTAACTGGATTACCACAAACCCGTTTCAAACTGGATAGTAACTTAGCCGGAGCTCCTGTTTTTGTGGAGATGGACAAACCAATCGGAATTTTCTACGGAACTTACTTTGCCCGAAATTCCGATGGAAGCTTATTGCTGACACCTTCCGGATATCCGCAAACCGAAAAAGGAGATGTAAATACCGGAGCACCACAAAGAGATGCTTCAGGACAGCCAACAGGAACCATTTTGAACAAACAAATTGGTAATCCGAATCCGGATTACATCATCGCATTCGGAGCGAATCTGAATTACAAGAAATTTGGTCTTTCGGTATTATTTGATGGTGTTCAGGGCGTAGATGTTTTTGATGCCGATTACAGAACCAGACAAGGTGTAGGATCAGGTAAAATAGTTACTCAGGAACTTAACGGCGAATTACCACGTGGGTATATCTGGTCGGTTTATAATGTGGAAGAGTTTAGAGTGGTAGACGGAAGTTATCTGAAATTAAGAGAAGTTTCGCTTAATTATTCTTTTGGAAAATTAAACAAATTCTTTGACGATTTAACCGTTACAGCCAGTGGAAGAAACCTGATCTCCTGGGATAATTTTACCAGTTTCGATCCGGAAACCAACTCGGGCGGACAATCTTCGGTTGCGAAATACAATTTTGGAACGGTGCCAATTCCAAGTTCTTACTCCTTGGCGGTAAAAGTTCAATTTTAATCAAATCAAAACATCATGAAAAAAATATTCATCCCTATAGTTGCTCTTACATTGCTTTTAACGAGCTGTAATGAAGATTATTTAGACCCAACCAAACCCTCTCAGGAATTAGTTTTTGGAACCCGAGAGGGAATTATTGGTGCTGCCAACGGACTACAACTGCTTTGGAGCGTTGACCGGACAAGCCCCGTTTACAATACCATTACCGGAAACGGATTCACTACAAAAGAACTGCGACTGTTAAATGCCGGAAATGTCGATGAAGGCGAACTTTCTGTAGGTGGCGGTGTACTTTCGACCAAAAATCAGGTTGTAAACAATCTATGGTCACAGTGTTTGGTGATTAAATCTGAATCACAAAAAGTAATCGATAATGTCAACATATTAACTTCAGATACCGAAAAAGCCAGTGTTCTGGTTCATGCCTCTATTTTTAAGGCAATGGCGCTTACAACCCTGGTACAATATTTTCAAAGCGTACCCTTAAAAACAGGCAAAAATTCCACTTTTGATTCCAGAGCGGATGTATTAACAGAAGCTATCAAAATTTTAAAACTAACAGAACCACTACTGGACAAAGCGACCGGAGCCCCTGGTTTGGTAAGTAGCATTAATTACAAAAATACTGTTTATGCGCTATTGGCCAGAACGTATTTGATGGCAGGAGATTACGACAATGCGATTGCTTATGCCGGTATGGTTGATTTGTCTGTAAAATCAGTATTTGCTTTTGATCAGATTAGCGCGAATCCGATTGCTTATATTTCGATCACAACCAACAATGTTTTTCAGCCCGTTGATCTGACTTTGGGATTACCTGCTGCTTTAGCCCCTTCAAATACTGACGGAAGACTGAATTTTTACATCAAACCGGGTTCAAATCCAACAGTTGCCACAGGATTTTTTGATTCGAATACCAAATCAATTCCATTGTATTTACCAGGCGAAATGATGCTGATTAAAGCCGAAGGTTATGCCCGAAAAGACAATTTACCTCAGGCACTTATCGAACTAAATAAGGTTTTAACCAAAACAACCGGAGCAGATACCTATGGCATTGGTGCCAATCTTCCGCCATACACGGGTGCTGTAACCAAACCTGCTATTTTAAACGAAATTTACCGCAACCGCTGTATCGAGATGTACATGTCGAGCCTAAAACTGGAAGACAGCAGAAGATTTGACCGCCCGGGAGCAGGAACAGCCGGTGCCGAAAGAAACCGTAACTGGTATCCTTATCCGGATTCTGAAAGAAACAACAATACGAATACCCCTGTTGATCCGGCTATCTAAAAAATGGTAAAATCGAGGCATAACCCTATGCCTCGATTTTTATAAAACAACCACAACTTATTTGTTATGCAAAACAAAATTCCCGAAACCGAACAAGAATCCCTTTATAAGAATCTGGATCAGATGAGCACCAAAGAACTGCTCGTCAACATCAACACAGAAGACAAAAAGGTACCTCATATTGTTGAAAAACAAATTCCGAAGATTGAAAAACTAGTCAAAGCCATTGTAAAAAAAATGCAATTGGGCGGACGCTTATTTTACATTGGTGCCGGAACTTCAGGACGCATCGGTATTCTGGATGCCTCCGAATGTCCTCCTACTTTTGGAGTATCCCATGATATGATTATCGGAATTATTGCGGGAGGCGATACCGCCATTAGAAAAGCCGTAGAAAAGGCCGAAGACGATACCGAGCAGGCCTGGAAAGATTTATCACGACATCAGATCTCGAGTTTAGATTTTATAATTGGAATCGCTGCTTCCGGAAACACTCCCTACGTACTGGGCGGACTCCAAAAAGCCAAAGAAAACAATATAAAAACCGGAAGTATTTCCTGTATTAGCAACGGTCTCATTGCTCAGGTTGCCGATTATCCTATTGAAGTAGTTGTAGGTCCGGAATTCCTAACCGGAAGTACCCGCATGAAAGCCGGAACAGCACAAAAACTAACTTTAAACATGATCTCAACCTCGGTTATGATCAAACTGGGAAGAATCAAAGGCAACAAAATGGTTGACATGCAATTGTCTAACGAAAAACTAGTAAAAAGAGCCATTAAAATGATCATGGAAGAACTTCATATCGAACACGATCTAGCAGCTGAACTACTGGAGAAACACAAAAGTGTGAGGGCCGTTTTGCCGCAAAATAACGCTAAGAAATAAACTCTTTACTACTATGGTGAATAAATTTCCCGAAAAGTTTATGTCTTTTCGAGGGACGAGACTCGAGCGATAGCGAACAGACGGAGTAAATCTCCATTAGAAACTCCACAAAGCTTGGAATCTCTTTACGGAGTTACTTGCGAAGATTTCTCCTTCGTCGAAATGACAATATTGCGTTTAATGGACCTTTTGTCAAGCACATTAACAAGTTAAAAAAATAATCTCATCACTAATCCAAAACCAAAATGTCTTCAAGCACCATCTTAATTTTTATCATCGTATATTTTGGAATATTACTGCTGATTTCACAAATCATCAGCAAAAAAGGACAGGACAACGATTCGTTTTTCAAAGCCAATAAAAACTCCAAATGGTATTTAGTCGCTTTTGGTATGATTGGCACTTCCCTTTCCGGACTTACTTTTATTTCAGTTCCCGGTGAGGTTGGGTCTCCAAACGGAGAACAGTTCAAATACTTTCAGTTCATATTGGGTCAAGCCGTAGGACTAATCATTATTGCAAAAGTATTACTTCCTCTGTATTACAGAATGAACCTTACTTCGATTTACAGTTATATCGAAAAAAGGATGGGAACAAACAGCTACAAATCCGCAGCTTCTATTTTTTTGGTAAGCCGCACCATAGGTTCTGCTTTGCGTTTTTATTTGGTTGTGCTTGTACTGCAACGCTATGTTTTTGACTACTATCACATTCCGTTTCCGCTCACCGTATTTTTAGGCCTTACCTTTGTTTTTCTATACACTTACCGCAGCGGTCTGAAAGCTATTATTATCACAGATACCCTTCAGACATTCTTTCTGGTGTCCTCTGTTTTTATTACCATATATTTTGTTTTAAACAGTTTAGACCTAACCGTTTTCGAATCGGTTTCAGCAATTCGAAACAGTAATTATTCCAAGACCTTTTTCTTCGATGATTTTCTGACGAATAAATTCCATTTTGCCAAACAATTTTTGGGAGGATTGTTTATAATGATTGCGATGGTTGGACTCGATCAGGATTTAATGCAAAAAAATATCAGCTGCAAAAATATCGGAGAAGCACAAAAAAACATGTATACCTTTACCGTTATTTTTGTCACCATCAGTCTTCTTTTTTTAAGTTTGGGAGCCTTATTGTACATGTACGCTGCAAAAAACAATATTGCCGTACCGCTGGACTTAGTAACCAACAAACCCAGAACCGACTTGCTTTTTCCGGAGATTGCACTAAATCATTTGTCGACGATTCCCGCTTTGGTATTTCTGTTAGGAATTATTGCCGCCACTTTTGCTACTACAGATTCTGCTTTAACGGCCCTCACGACTTCTTTTTGTGTTGATTTTCTGGGAATGGATAAAACCGAAAACATTTCAAATCCCAAAAATGTAAAACGAAGACATTTGGTACATCTTGCCTTTTCCTTTCTTTTCTTTCTGGTGATTATTGTTCTGAATTCTTTTAACGACAGCTCTGTTGTTGCACTGGTTTTCAAGGCCGCTTCTTACACTTATGGACCGCTTCTGGGTTTATATGCTTTTGGATTACTTCAGAAAAACAGAATTGTACAAGACAAACTGGTACCTTGGTTTTGTATTCTCGCTCCTGTGTTGACGTATTTATTAAGCGAAAATTCCAAAGCTCTTTTGGGTTATGTTTTTGACAACGAATTAATAATTATTAATGCACTGATTACTTATACAGGCCTTTATTTTACCAGTAAAAAAACCGACAAAAAAATATACTTTTAAGCCGATTACTGCCAAAATACTCTAATTTTAACCCGTTGGATGTAATAAAAAAAATGTTTTAACACGCGGGATTATAACTCTAATTAAAATCTGCTAAATCTGCGGGCTAACTTTTTTCACGCAGATCAGGCAGATCAGGCAGATAAAATGAGAATAAAAAGATTTGCGCAGATTATTTTACTTAAATATCAATGAGTCTAAATGTTTTTTTTAAACATTCAGCTATGTGTACTGATGCAAGTGAAACGCCTTTTACACAACAAGTAATACTATGTTTCTATGTGTTAAAACAATTATAACCAACGAGTTAATTTTATCACTTTTATAATTCAAATCGTCTTTATAAAATTCAATTTTCATGAATAAAAATATTAACGCACTGTACCAAATTGCAAAAAAAGAAACCCGCAGCATTATTGGGTTAATGTCCGGCACTTCGCTTGACGGACTCGATATTGCTTTATGCGAAATTTCGGGTTCAGGGCAAAATAGCACTGTCAAAATAGATCAATTTGAAACCATTGATTATTCGGAAGACATTAAAATTGAAATCCGTAAAGTTTTTGCGAAGAAAGAAATTGATTTTCAACAATTGGTGATGCTCAACGAATGGATTGGAATTTTGCACGCCGAAATGATTAACGATTTTCTGAAAAAACGAAATATTCCCGCCACCCAGATCGATTTAATTGCCTCACACGGACAGACGGTTTTGCACGCACCTAAGTTTTTGCACCAGCAGGAAAAATTTCCAAATGCAACCTTACAAATTGGTGACGGCGATCATATTGCAGTAAAAACAGGCATTATTACCCTTTCTGATTTCAGACAAAAACACATTGCTGCCGGTGGCGAAGGCGCTCCGTTAGCTGTTTACGGGGATTATTTTTTATTTGGAAAAAAAGGAGAAAACCGCATCATGCTCAATATGGGCGGTATTGCAAATTTTACTTTTTTACCCGCTTCTTTAAATTCCGAAGAAACCTTCGTAACTGATACCGGAACCGGAAATACGCTGATCGATCTTTTTACCAAACATTATTATCCTGAAAAAAGTTACGACAAAGATGCCGAAATAGCCAAACAAGGAACCGTAAACCAGTTGTTACTAAACCATTTAAAAGACGATGCTTTTTTCCATCAGGAATTTCCAAAAACAATTGGCCCCGAACTTTTTAGTGCCGAATATGTAAAAGCGGCTTTAGCCAAAAGTACTCCCGATACCATTTCCCCTCCCGATTTACTGGCCACTTTAACCCGTTTTAGTGCCGAAACGATTGCCGAGGCCATTCAGTATGCGGTAAGCCATTCAAATTCTAAACTGGAAGATTTCAAAATTTACCTGTCCGGCGGAGGTACGCACAACCCTTTATTAGTCCAATGGCTTAAAGAATTGTTGCCTTGCGATTTTCATAAAACAGATGAACTGGGTATTTCAGGCGATGCCAAAGAAGCCGTTTTGTTTGCTATTCTAGCCAATGAAACTATAGCCGGAGATGATTTTAATTTTGGCTCACACAAAGGAATTCCATCTGTAACTATGGGGAAAATTTCGTTACCACAGTAAAAAAAACATTTTGGGTGTAATCCCTCAAAGATTAAATAAACACATAGAAACATAGGTTTTATGTGTAAAAAAAGAATACAAAAAAGAAACCTGTTTCCTTCACATAGTAAGCTATGTGTGTTGAGAAAAAGTGAAACGCCTGTTCTTTAGTTTGCAAAATACTATGTCACTATGTGTTAACAATAAGTACCCCGAAACGGATTAAATAAAAGAAAAAAATGAAAGATCGTATCATTTCAGTTGATGTTTTAAGAGGACTTACCGTCTTGTTAATGACCGTTGTAAACAATCCGGGAAGTTGGGATTACGTTTACCCCATTCTCGATCACGCAAAATGGAACGGCTGTACCTTAGCCGATCTTGTTTTTCCGTTTTTTATTCTGGTTGTCGGAATTGCGATTCCTCTTGCCATGCCCATCAAACAGGACAAACCCGAAAATATCTTAAAAATAATTACCCGCTCCCTGCGCATTATTTGCCTTGGGTTCTTTCTGTACTTTTTTAACAGTATTTATTTTTTAGGACTAGATGGATTCCCGCTCCTTCTAATACGTTTACTTATTACTGCCGCAGTTGGATATGCTTTAATTGGAAATTTCAATCTTAAAACCAAAACCATTTTGGCCGTTGGGCTTTTCGTTATTTTCCTGACTTTAGCTTACGGTGGACACGAAAATTTCAGCGATGTCAGGCTTCCGGGTGTGTTGCAACGCATCGGGATTGTCTATTTATTGGTGTCGATTGTTTATTTAAAAACAAACATAAAAACTCAAATCCTTCTAAGTGTCCTTATTTTATTGGGATACTGGGCCATAATGACGCTGATTCCCGTTCCCGGAATTGGTCCTGCAAACCTCGAACCCGGTACCAATTTAGCTTCGTGGCTGGATAGTATTTTACTCAAAGATCACATGTACATCGCTACTAAAACCTGGGATCCCGAAGGTGTTTTAAGCACGGTACCCACTATAGCCAACGGATTGATTGGTTTACTAATTGGACAATTACTGCTTAAACCTTTACCTAAAATCGAAATTGCTAAAAAAATGGGAATCTTAAGCAGCGTACTCCTTATTTCAGGGCTGTTATGGTCAATTGTTTTCCCGTTAAACAAAGCACTCTGGAGCAGTTCTTATGTATTGTTTACTGCCGGAATTGCCCTTTTCCTTCTAACTCTGATCTATTATATCGTAGACGTACTGAACCATAAAAAATGGACCTCTTTTTTACTAAGCTGGGGTGTAAACCCGATGATCGTATTCTTTGTTTCCGGAATATTGCCGCGTGCACTTGCGTTGCTTAAAGTTCAGAACCCTCAAAATATTTCAGATCCCATCAACGTTAGAGACTATGCTTACCAATACTGGATCAGTCCGCTTTTTGAAAATCAAATGTTATCTTCCCTGACCTATTCTATACTATATGTTCTTTTGTGGAGTTGTATGTTAGGATATTTTTATAAAAAAGGGCTCATTTTTAAGGTATAATTTTTGTAAAAAAAAACGAAGAGCATATAATTTCTTATACTCATCTAAAAAAACTATTTTTGGTTTCTGTTAAAAAAGATTGAAATGCATAAAAATCAGCAACTATTATTCTCTATTCTATTTTTATTTCTCTTTGGATGGAAATCCAATGCACAGGAAAAAACCCTTTACCCTAAAAACGAATTTAGAGGGGTCTGGATTGCAACCGTGGTAAACATCGACTGGCCCAAAACGGCTACAGACGGCGTGGAGAAAGAAAAAGCAGACTATCTTGAAATTTTAGAAGCTTATAAAAAATTAAATTACAACGCCGTAATTGTTCAGGTGAGAAGTGTTGGTGATGCTTTGTACCCTACAGAACTGGCACCCTGGTCCCGTTTCCTGACAGGTAAAGAAGGTCAGGCGCCAAATCCGTATTACGACACATTGGCCTGGATGATCGAGGAAGCCCATAAAAGAGGTTTTGAATTTCACGCATGGCTGAATCCATATCGCGCCACTTTCGATCTAAATAAACAGCAGCTGAGCCCTAATCACGACATTTTTAAACATCCGGAATGGATGATCGAATATGCCGGAAAAATATATTACGATCCGGCATTGCCTGAAGTACAGGAACACTTAACCAAAGTAGTAAAAGAAGTAGTTGACAAATACGATATCGACGCTATTCATTTTGACGATTATTTTTATCCGTACACTGTTCCTGGAAAAACCTTTAACGATACTGCCTCTTATAAAAAATATGGAGCCGGACTAAGCATTGGCGATTGGCGTCGTGCAAATGTGAGCAATTTTGTGCACACCATTTCTACCATGATTAAAGCCAGTAAACCATGGGTACAATTCGGAATCAGTCCGTTTGGAGTGTGGCGTAATAAATCACAAGACCCTAAAGGTTCTGAAACCCAATCGACTTCCAATTATGACGATTTGTACGCTGATCCTGTTTTATGGATGGATCAAAAATGGATCGATTACATCCTGCCTCAATTGTACTGGAGCATGAACAACCCGAGAGCTTCCTATTCAAAATTAGTAAAATGGTGGTCAGAGAACTCAAACAATACTGCTTTGTATATCGGACATGCGTCTTATAAAATTAGAGGAGATAATGACAAAAGCTGGAATTTTGCCAGTGAAATCCCAACTCAGATTGATTATGCCCGAAGCTTCAAAAAAGTAAGCGGAAGCGCTTATTTCAGCTCCAAATGGTTCATGAATAAAAACTTTGACATTGTTCGTCTTTTAGAGGAAAACCAATACAAGTATCCGGCACTTCCGGCTGCAGTTCCTAATTTAAAACACATTATAATCGATACACCTGTTGTAAATGAATACTCAAAAGACAGCAGCAAATACACCTTCACGATCAAAAATCCATTGAACACAAAAGTGCGTTATATGGTAATTTATGGTGGAGATCATGTCTCTAAAGTAGATATTGATGATGCTACAAAAATCATCGATAAAATTACAGTTCGCGAAAATGGCGATGTGATTTCATTTAGCATTCCTGCCGAAAAAATCAGTAAGTACAAAGCCTGTGCTGTAACTTTTATAGATTATTATGCCAACGAAAGTACTCCAGCCGCCATCGACTTAAAAAAGACAATTAAACCTTATACCCCTGCTCAGCCTAATGAAAACAGATAATAAACCGTGGTTCTGGATTCCGTTCCTCAATTTCGCATCAGGATTACCTTATGCCATCATTATCTCCGTTTCAGTAATTATGTACAAAAATCTGGGGATCTCAAACGAGGATATCGGCGTTTACACCAGTTTATTATACTTACCCTGGGTGATAAAACCACTCTGGAGTCCTTTTATTGAATTGACAGGAACTAAAAGAAAATGGTTTTTATCGATGCAATTGCTCATTTCTATTGCTTTTCTATTAGTCGGATTTACGATTCCGGCGAGTGGATTTTTCATGATGACTTTAGCCATATTCTGGGTTGCCGCTTTTGCTTCAGCTTCTAATGATATTGCCAGTGATGGCTTCTATCTATTGGTTTTGCCAAAAGAGCAACAATCTTTTTTCTTGGGAATCAGAAGTACATTTTACAGACTTTCGATGCTTACCGGAAATGGATTAATTGTTTTGCTTGCCGGTTATTTAGAACATAAATATGGTGACAATACAAAAGCCTGGTCGTATACCATGATTTTTGTCGGTTTATTAATGACATTTATTACAATTTACAATTTCATCTTTACTCCAAAAGACGAAATAAACACCTCAGAAGGGACAGATAAAACACATCATCAAAACTTTGCAACTATATTCATAAGTTTCTTTCAGAAAAAACAAATTGGAGTAATCCTCGCTTTTATCCTTGTTTTCAGGCTTGGGGAATCGCAGTTACTTAAAATGTTAAGTCCTTTTTTACTTGACGGAAAAGAATTGGGCGGAATGGGATTAGATACCGAAGCAGTTGGAATAATTTACGGAACTTTAGGTATTTTTGCCTTGACTGTTGGAGGAATTTTAGGCGGAATTGCAATCTCTAAACATGGTCTTACCAAATGGATGTTTCCTATGTTTCTTACCATGCATCTGCCTATTCTTGGCTTCATTGGATTGGCCCATTTTCAACCGGAGAATGTTTTCCACCTTCATTTAAATCTATATTTTTTCGAAATTAACTCTCCTTTAAATCTTTATACCTGTATTACTGTTATTCTGGAACAATTTGGATACGGTTTTGGTTTCACAGGCTTTATGATGTATTTAATACATGTTGCAGAAGGAGAATCAAAAACCGCACATTATGCGCTTGCGACTGGTTTTATGGCATTAGGAATGATGCTTCCGGGAATGCTTAGTGGCTTTATACAAAAATATTTAGGTTATGAAAACTTCTTTATTTGGGTCATAATAGCTACAATTCCAGGTCTTATTTTATCACGTTTTTTAATTTTCCCGAAAGATTTCGGAAAAAAATCTGAAGAAGTTTAAACCCCAAATCAAACATCTTACCTATGGAAATCAATGAGAATTTGCAGGCCGAACGCAACTTAAAAGGAGCTGAGTTCGAGAAAACAGGAAATTTAGAAAAAGCGATTGAGTTGTATGAGGAAAATGTCAAGGAAAGCTTTAAAGGAAATCATCCTTATGATCGATTAGCAACGATCTACAAAAACGAAAATAATATTGAAAATGAAATTAGAGTTTTAGAAAAAGCCATTATCATTTACGAAGAAATTACGATCGAAGACCGAATTGAAGGCTTACCAAAACTTTTCCGCTTTAAAAACCGACTAGAAAAAGCATTACATACCAAAACACTACTAGCCAAACAAAAGAAAAGCAAACTGAAATAAGAACAAATTATCATTTTCTAAGTTTTCGTAACCGTATGAAGACAAAACCAAACATATTAGCAATAGTAGTAATCATACTGTTATTATTTTCATGCGGACAATCAAACGAAAAGAAAAAAAAATCCGCAGTTAGAAAAGATTCAGTTTCGGCAACGTTTATACAAAAAGAAAGAGAACATTTAGAAAAAAGAAAAAAATTAGAACAGCAAAATAGAATTGATAGTTTAAGATTTGACCAGATTCTAATAGATGCAATAAAAATTGCAACACAAAATATTGACAAGAACAAATTTCACAAGGAATATAAAGTGGATACTGCAATTGAAGTGGATATAAATTTCGATAATCATTTCACCAAAAAGCATCCTCATTTAATTATTCACCGATACGGAATAGACGATGTATACATTGACATCTATTCAAAAGTTAAGAATAAATTTAAAAAGGTGGTCTCTCATAAAGAATGGAGTATGACTTATAGAAATGACACTATTAGAGATATTAATGGAGATGGATTAAAAGATTTCGTTTTAAACTGGTATGGTGCTACCGGGTGTTGCTTAAAAGCTTTCAGTAATATTTACTTGCTCAGAGAAGACCAAAAAACTTTTTCAAATAGTTTTGAATTTATCAATCCAACTTTCTCTCCTAAAGAAAAAATAATAAGAGGTGTACAATATGGTCATCCTGGAGAAACTGAGATGTATAAGTATAAATGGAATGGTGAGACAATTGACACTCTAGAATATGTCTACTATGAAATAGACAAAAAAGATAAGAAAACCGGTAAATTAATTATCTCAAAAAACAAACCTTATAACAATAATAAAAAAGAGACCGTGCTACTGAGTTCCATGCCTAATGAATATAAAATAATTGAAGGTTATGATTGGTTTACTGGGAAAGGTTATGAATAAAAAGCAGCTTTAAAAAGCATTTTTATGAAAATGCAAACTTTTAAATCCAGAGAAATAAATTTCATTTTAGACAAAACACTATATTATAAAGATCCTTTTTTCAAAAACGAAAATAAATTTAACATCATGATTAGTTTAAAAAGAACCAACTCTGACGACATTGATTTTAGAAACCTGGTAGTTTTACTGGATCAGGATTTAAAAATCAGAGATGGAGACGACCATGCCTTTTACAATCAATTCAACAAGACCGATCAAATAAAACATGTTGTCGTTTTTTACGAAAATGATGTTGCTGTAGGTTGTGGCGCTTTCAGAGAAAAAGAAAAAGACAACGTAGAAATCAAACGCATGTTTGTACATCCGGATTTCCGCAAAAAAGGAATTGCTTCTCAGGTACTGGCAGAACTCGAACGATGGGCCAAGGAAGTTGAATACCGTTATACGATTTTAGAAACCGGTAAAAATCAGCCGGAAGCCATCAATCTGTACCAAAAATTAGGTTACACTATTATTCCAAATTATCCGCCTTACGAGAAAATGGAGAATAGTGTTTGCATGAAAAAGACTTTAGAATAACCTATTGAGTGTAACTATTTTCAACACATAGAAACATAGATTTTTTTAGCAAAAAAAAAGCGTTTCACTTATTTAAAATACACAAAGCTGGTTATGCGAAAGAAATATATTTCTTTTTTGTATCCTTTTTTACACATAATATCTATGTTTCTATGTGTTTAATTAAACTTTTACGAATTACAACCCAACGGGTTTTATACTAATGAAAATGACAGCACAAGCATTAAGACAAAAAGTGGGACAATTCTTTTTTCCTGCAGTTTTTATAAACGATACCGAAGAAAACATTCAGAAAACCGAACGTTTAATAAAAGAACACAACATTGGTGGACTTACCTTTTTTCACAGCCGTGCCAGTGCCGCAACAAATTACGAAAGCAAGAAACAAGTCGTTTTTAATGACGATAGTTATCAAAAAATAAAAGACCTGATCGTTCGCTACCAAAAAGCAGCTTCTACCCCCCTTTTAATCAGTATTGATGCCGAATGGGGTTTGGCGATGCGCATTGAAAAAACGCCGCAATACCCGTACGCGATCACGTTGGGAGCTTTGCCGGAAAGCAAATCACATTTGGTTTATGAAGTTGGAAAACAAATTGGTTTAGATTTAAAAGCGGCCGGGATTCATTACAATCTGTCGCCACTGGCAGACATCAACAACAACCCGAATAATCCGGTAATTGGCTATCGTTCTTTTGGTGAAAACAAAGAAAAAGTTGCCCATTTTGCTGTCGAATATTTGAAAGGTATGTCCGAAGCCGGAATTTTAGGCTGCCTGAAACACTTTCCGGGACACGGCAATACCAATGTCGATTCGCATCTGGGATTACCGGTTTTAAACGAAACCTTAGAAGAATTACTCGAAAATGAGTTATACCCTTTTATCAAAGGTATTGAGAACAATGTAGATTCGATTATGATTGGACATTTGGCAGTTCCAAGTTTGAATGATGGAAAAAACACATCGGCGACGCTTTCAAAACCTATTATCGAAACACTTTTACGAGAACAGCTGGGTTATGACGGTTTAGTAATTTCTGATGCCCTAAACATGCACAGTGTTTCTAAATTATACGAAACCAAAGGAGAACTCGAATGGGAAGCCTTCAATGCCGGTAACGACGTTTTATGTTTCGCCGAAAATGTTCCGGAAGGAATTGAAGCCATTCTTAAAAATGCTTCTCCGGAACGCATTGAAGAAAGTTTTAACAGAATCAGGAGCGCAAAGCAAAAAGTTGGCATTTTATCTGAAATTCCATTTACTTCAGGTGAGTTGAATTTTGAAAGAGCTTCGGCTTTAAACCTTGAAATTGCTCAAAATTCCATCACCAAAATCATCGGTAATTTCACTACTGAACAGATTCTTGAAGCGCAAAGAAACAATCAGCTGGCCAAATTCAGTTTGTACAAAAACAGCAATAATCCATTCTTTCAAACCTTAAATTCAAAATTAAATTCAGCAGAATTTGCTTTTGAAAATCTGAAAGATTCAAACATTCAGAAAATCCAAAAAAATCTGGAGCCGTTTGAAACCATTATCATTTCCTTATTTGTTCCGAAAGCAAAACCGATGAACAATTTTGAGATCAATGAAGAAGTTTTAACACTCCTGTCAGATTTGTTGCAAATAAAAAAATGTATTCTTTATGTTTTTGGAAATCCTTATGTTTTATCCATAATCCCGAACCTTTCAAAGGCTTCAGGACTTATTCAGGTATATCAGGATTTTGAAGAGTTTCAAAAAAATGCCGGAATTCAATTTCTTGAAAATGGAATTTGTAAAGGCAGTCTTTCTGTAAATATTGACATTCAATAACTTACAACTCACAAACAATTACACATAATCAAAAACTATCAGTTGATAAATTTTTATAATCACATCTTATTGTAAGAATGTGTACTTATACCCTACTTTTGCACCAGAAATAAATTTTTAACTTTAAAACGAAAAATATGTCTTTAGTAGGAAAAAAATTCCCAAGTATTGCAGTTGATGCTATCTCTGAAATGGGTGATAATTTAAAAATCAACATTTTTGAAGAAGCAGTAAACAACAACAAAAAAGTATTATTGTTTTGGTACCCAAAAGATTTCACTTTTGTTTGCCCAACAGAATTACACGCCTTCCAAGCTGCTTTACCAGAATTTGAAAAAAGAAATACTATCGTAATCGGAGCTTCATGTGACACAAACGAAGTACACTTTGCTTGGTTAAACACTCCAAAAAACAATGGTGGAATCGAAGGTGTAACTTACCCAATCTTAGCAGATACTAACCGTAACTTAGCTAACATTTTAGGTATCCTTGATATCGAAGCTACAAGCTACAGCGAAGAAACAGATTCAGTTATCATTGAAGGTTCAAACGTAACGTACAGAGCTACTTATTTAATTGACGAAACTGGAAAAATTTTCCACGAAAGTGTTAACGATATGCCATTAGGACGTAACGTAAACGAATACTTAAGAATGGTTGATGCTTACACACACATTCAAACTAAAGGTGAAGTTTGTCCTGCAAACTGGGAAGCTGGAAAAGAAGCAATGAGCGCAGACAGATTAAGTACTGCTGAGTATTTGAGCGCAAACTAATTCCTTTTAAAGGTTCTAAGATACTAAGATGCTAAGGTTCTAAGATTTTATCTTAAAGCCTTAGTAACTTAAATCTTACTACCAAAAATTATTCAAAAGAAACTGAGACAAAAAAGCTAAAAAACTTAGCGACCTAGAACCTCAGTACCTTAGAACCTCAAAAAACAAAACAAATGTTAATCGACTTAAACGAAGATACGTTAGCAGATTTAGTTGCTAAAAACGAAAAAGTAGTAGTACAATATTCAGCTTCATGGTGTGGAAATTGCCGTATTATGAAACCAAAATTCAAAAAATTAGCAACAGAAAACGAAGCTATCACTTTTGTTTTGGTTGATGCTGAAAATTCTCCGGAATCACGAAAGTTAGCCAATGTAAGCAATCTGCCTACGTTTGCCACTTTTGTAAACGGACAATTGGTTGGAGAAACTCAAACCAATAAACAAGAAGTTTTAATCGACTTGGTAAACGCTATCGCGTAATGAGATTGGTTAGACTTACTTAGATCTTTAGACTCCTTAGACGACGTCTGAATTCTCAAGAAAGTCTAAGAAATCTAAGAATGTCTAAAAATCTAAGAAATCTAATTATGAAATTACCCGTAATAAAGCAATTGACCCAATTCATCGAGGAAAACGATCAGGATTATATCATTGAAACCATTGAAGTTTTAGAGGCTATGACTGAAATTCCGTCTTTAAAGGATGAAGAATTAGATGTAATTGGCGAATTAATTTCAAACATGTATGGCGCACTTGAAGTACACAAAATGGTAGTTCAGGGCACTGATAAAAAAGAAGCTCTAAATGCGTTTATGAAACGTGTTTTAGGTTCCATCGATAAATAATCGAGCATTACAAATAAAAAAAACATGACAAGAGAAAGCGTTTCAATTTTGAGACGCTTTTTTTTATTTTTCAGTCTCAGTAGCAGTTTTCAGTCTCAGTTTTCGCGCAATCTTGTCCTCTCGAAAAAGAAGAAACTCCATAATCAAAATCACCAATCTTTATAGATTAACTAGTGTAATTTATCTTTCATCGAAATGACATACTTTGTGATAAATCTAAAATAATTCGTGAATTCGTGACTGTCCAAAAAACATGCTTAATCTCTCCTTAAACCCATTAACAAATACTTTTAGATTCAAATATTAATCCTTACTTTTGAGCCTCATTAATTTAAATAAAAATCATGGCTTCAATAACATTGGGAGGAAATCCTATTCATACTTCAGGCGAGTTACCAACAGTTGGATCGCAACTAGCTGATTTCAAATTAGTACAAAACGATTTATCCGTTGCTTCCTTAAGCAATTTCACCGGAAAAAAACTAGTTTTAAACATTTTCCCGAGTATCGATACCGGAACTTGTGCTACATCTGTTAGAAAATTTAATGAAAGTGCCAGCAATTTAGAGAACACAACTGTATTGTGTATTTCAAGAGATTTACCATTTGCTCAAAAACGTTTTTGTGGTGCTGAAGGATTAGAAAATGTAGTTAATTTATCTGATTTCCAAGCAGGAGATTTTGGAAAAACTAATGGTTTAGAAATTGTTGACGGACCGTTAGCAGGATTACATTCAAGAGCAATCATTGTAGTTGATGCTGATGGAAAAGTAATTCACACAGAACAAGTAGCTGAAATTGCTAACGAACCAAATTACGAAGCAGCTTTAGCAGCACTATAAAATTTTAAATGGAATTTCAAAAAGATAATACCTTTGTTACAGGACGATTAAAAAGTATGACATATGCTTTTAATGGAGCCGTAAAACTTATCAGAACAGAACACAGCATTATGGTTCAATTCTCACTGGGAATTATCATGACTATTGCCGGGTTTTATTTTCATATTTCACAGACCGAATGGTTGTGTCAAACATTAGCCATAGGTTTAGTTTTAAGTGTTGAGGGCCTGAATACGGCAGTAGAGAAGATTGCCGATTTTATTCACCCTGATTACAGCAAACGAATCGGTTTCATTAAAGATATTGCAGCCGGAGCGGTATTTTTTGCTGCAATGACAGCAATAGCAATAGGCTTAATCATTTACATCCCAAAATTCACATAGGCAACAGGAAACGCAAGAATGGCAAAAACAACCAAAAAAGAAACTTTAGACAAAAAAAACGAATCAAAGACTGAAACGGCAAAGTACGGAAAATTAACCAAGCAACAAAAGTTTGTTTTGGGATGCCTTTTAGTACTATTTTCAGTTGCACTTTTAGTTGCATTTATTTCTTTTTATGTCAACGGACAATGGCAATCAGATCAAAGTGCGGTAAGCCAGCTTGGCGATCGTGCTGAAGTTGTAGAAAACTGGCTCGGAAAATTCGGGGCTTTTCTCGCCGATCTTATTGTATACAAAGGTTTTGGTATTGCCGCTTTTGTACTGGTGCGTTTATTTTTCCTTACCGGAATGTTTCTCGCCCTGGAACTCTCTACCAAAAAATTAAAAAACATTTGGTTTTGGGATCTGTTTGCTATTATTATTGTTTCTGTTCTTTTTGGCTTTTTTGCCACATCGGCACCGGAATTGGGCGGAACAATTGGATACGAACTTAACCTGTTTCTACAAGATTATATTGGAAAAACAGGTACTTTACTTACATTACTGTTTGGCCTGATTATTTACCTGATTTTCAAAATCAAACTATCGCCTGAAAAAATTCAATCGTTTTTTGATTCTACCAAAAAGGAATTCAATTCAGAATTAGCTTCTATAAAAAAGCCACAGGAAGCTGAAAGCGCTTATAATTTAGAAGAATTTGCAATCGAGGAAGAAGATCCGGAATTGGACAACATTCATTTAAAATCTGATGTCAGCCAATTCGAAATCAACAAAGAAGCCCTGAAACCAACCATTTCAAATGCATCAGAAATTGATTTGAATCCGGTTTTAAAACCAGTTCAAATGGATGTAAATCCGGTAACTGTAAAAACTCCGGTTCATACAGAAGAATTCGTAATTGAAAAAGCAGAAGAAGAGGATATTATTGAAGAAAATCTGGCTTCACGTCTCGTAGCCGATTTTGGTTTATTTGACCCCACTTTAGACTTATCCAATTACAAGTTTCCAACAATTGATTTATTAAAAGAATATTCGACCGGCGGAATCACCATCAATCAGGAAGAATTAGAAGAAAATAAAAACAAAATTGTAGATACACTGCGCAATTATAAAATTGAAATTGCACAAATTAAAGCAACCGTTGGTCCATCGGTAACTTTATACGAAATTGTACCGGAAGCCGGAATCAGAATCTCTAAAATTAAAAGCCTGGAGGACGATATCGCACTATCGCTTTCGGCATTAGGAATTCGTATTATAGCTCCAATTCCAGGAAAAGGAACGATTGGTATCGAGGTTCCGAATAAGAACCCAACAATGGTTTCAATGAAGAGCGTTATTGGGTCGGCGAAATTTCAGGAAGCCGAAATGGAGCTGCCAATTGCCTTAGGGAAAACCATTTCAAACGAGACTTTCGTAGTCGATTTAGCAAAAATGCCACACTTATTGATGGCTGGAGCAACCGGACAAGGAAAATCCGTAGGTTTAAATGCTGTTTTAACCTCTCTTTTATACAAAAAACATCCGGCCGAAGTCAAATTTGTACTGGTGGATCCGAAAAAAGTAGAGCTTACACTTTTCAATAAAATTGAAAGACATTATTTAGCCAAACTTCCGGATACCGAAGATGCTATCATCACAGACAATGCTAAGGTAGTAAATACCCTGAATTCCCTTTGTACTGAAATGGACAACCGTTACTCTTTACTAAAAGACGCAATGGTACGTAATATTAAAGAGTATAACGAAAAGTTCAGAGCTCGAAAATTGAACCCTGAAGCAGGTCACCGCTTTTTACCTTATATTATTTTAGTAGTCGATGAGTTTGCTGATTTGATCATGACAGCAGGTAAAGAAGTTGAAATTCCAATTGCCCGTTTAGCTCAGCTGGCCCGTGCTATTGGTATTCATTTAATTATCGCCACTCAAAGACCATCGGTAAACGTTATTACAGGTTTAATTAAAGCCAATTTCCCTGCAAGAATTGCTTTTAGAGTAACTTCTAAAATCGATTCCCGAACTATTCTGGATACTCAGGGAGCCGATCAGTTAATTGGACGTGGAGATTTATTATACACCAATGGAAATGATGTGGTACGTGTACAGTGTGCTTTCATCGACACTCCTGAGGTAGAAAAAATTACGGATTTTATCGGTTCGCAAAAAGCTTATGCCACGGCTTATTTGCTTCCGGAGTTTGTTGGAGAAGAAACTGGCATCAATCTTGATGTGGATATTTCCGAAAGAGACACTTTATTCAGAGAAGCTGCAGAGATTATTGTCAATGCACAACAAGGTTCCGCTTCATTACTGCAAAGAAAATTAAAATTAGGATACAACAGAGCCGGTCGATTGATCGATCAGCTGGAAGCAGCCGGAATTGTTGGCCCTTTTGAAGGCAGTAAAGCAAGAACTGTAAACATAACTGACTTAAGTGCTCTTGATCAATTTTTTAACAATGAACAAAATTAACCCCATCATGAAAACAAAAATTCAGGAAATCCAAAACAATTCTATTACTAAGACGACTAAAAAGTGTATTCAAATGGCAGTTTTATTGCTTTTGAGCTTCACTTCTATTCAGGCTCAGGATAAAAAAGCCAAAGATCTATTGAATGAAGTAACTTCTAAAATAAAAAGCTACAACAATATTGTTATTGACTTTAAATACACTCTGAATAACGCCAAAGAAAACATCAACCAGGACAGTAAAGGTAATGTGACAATGAAAGGCAATCAATATGTATTGAATTTCATGGGAGTAACTAAGATATTTGACGGTCAGAAAACATACACTATCGTTCCGGAGGATGAAGAGGTTACGATTTCTAAAGTAAACGAAAAAGACGATACCGCTATTACACCTTCAAAAATGCTGACTTTCTTCAATTCAGGATATAAATACAATATGGATATTGTTCAGAACGTGAAAGGAAGAAAAATTCAATATATCAAATTAGCCCCTACAAACTCAAAAGATCAAAGGAAAGAAATTCTTTTGGGTATTGATGTTCAGACCAAACACATCTATAATTTGATTGAAACCGGAAAAAATGGAACAAAAACCACTTTAACCGTTAATTCTTTTAAAACCAATCAGCCTTTATCAAAAAATCAATTTACATTTGTAGCGAGCAAATATCCAAAATACTACATCAATAAATTAGACTAATTACAAGGTTGAAAATTTTAGACAAATACTTACTAAAAACATTCCTGATTACATTTACTACGGTATTTGTAATCCTTTTTTTTATCTTCATACTTCAAACCGTATGGCTCTTTATCTCAGAACTTGCAGGTAAAGATCTGGATTTGATATTGGTGGTAAAATTCCTTTTATTCTCGATGCCCAGAATCATTCCGCTGGTTTTACCCCTATCGGTTTTACTTGCTTCCATTATGACTTTTGGTAATTTGGCTGAGAATTATGAATTCGCGGCCATGAAATCATCCGGAATATCCCTTCAAAGAGCTATGCGGGTTTTAATCATGTTTATCTTTGTTTTAAGTATTGTCGCTTTTTGGTTCGCCAATAATGTAATTCCGTATGCGGAATACAAGTTTATTAATTTCCGAAAAAACATTGCACAGGCCAAACCTGCAATGGCAATTGCCGAAGGACAGTTTAACGATGTTGGTTTTTACAACATTAAGGTCAACAAAAAATCGGGTGAAAACGGGAATATTTTAACTGGCGTTACTATTCACGAAAAGCCAAATAATACCGGTGAAAATAAAACTGTTATTAAGGCCAAAAGTGGCAAACTAATGAGTAACGAAAAATCCAGCATTTTAAAATTAGTTTTAAATGATGGTTATTACTATCAGGACGTCACTCCAAAAAAATACGAGGATCGCGCTAAACTGCCTTTCATAAAGAGCGCTTTTAAAAAGCAAATTATCAATATCGACTTATCCGAATTAAACAAAACCGATGACGATAAGGAAAACATAAGCAATACAAACGGAATGCTGAATGTTAGTGAACTTCGTTATACTCTGGATTCACTTAACAAAAATCTGGATAATGAAATTATTTCTTTTTCAGAAAACATCAATCAGCGTGTTGGGATTAGAAAATCGCCGGCACCCTTAAAAACAGATAAAAAGAAAAAAGATTTACCCAATAATCTTTTATCGCTCTATACCACTAAAGAAAAATCTGATGTTATTAAAATGGCCAGTAGCAATGTTACGAGCAATATCTATTCTATTGAAACCACACAAAACGATTTAAAAGACAAACAAAGAGACATCAACAAACACTTAACGGCCTTATATGAAAAGTTCGTTATTGCGTTTGCCTGTTTTTTAATGTTTTTTATTGGCGCACCACTAGGAGCCATCATCCGTAAAGGAGGGCTTGGTTTACCTATTGTTTTTGCTGTTTTAATTTTTATTACATTCCATTTCATCAATACTTTTGGAAAAAGACTTTCGCAGGAAGGCGGAATGAGTCCATTTATAGGATCATGGATGTCTTCTTTCATATTATTGCCTTTAGCCGTTTTATTAACGTATCGTGCTACTAACGACAACGGATTAATCAACTTTGACGCAATTACAACTCCAATATTACAACTATTTCAAAAAATTTCAGAGCGGTTCTTTCCTGCTCAAAATCAAAAATAATTATGTCAACAACAAAAATACAACTGAATACCATTGAAGAAGCTATTGAAGACATTCGTCAGGGTAAAGTAATCATTGTAGTCGATGATGAAGATCGTGAAAATGAAGGTGATTTTTTGGCTGCAGCCGAAAAAGTAACTCCGGAAATGATCAATTTTATGGCTACTCACGGACGTGGGTTAATTTGCGCCCCATTGACAGAAAGCCGTTGTAAGGAATTGGATCTAAGACCAATGGTTACAAACAATACAGATCATATGGAAACTGCTTTTACTGTTTCTGTTGATTTAAAAGGACATGGAGTAACCACGGGAATTTCAGCAGCTGACCGATCTAAAACAGTGCTAGCACTAACAGATTCAAATGTTAAGCCACATGAACTGGCACGCCCGGGACATATTTTTCCTTTGGTAGCCAAACAAGGCGGTGTTTTAAGAAGAACAGGACATACAGAAGCTGCAATTGATTTTGCCAGATTAGCTGGATTCAAGCCAGCCGGTGTGATCTGTGAAATTTTGAATGAAGACGGCACCATGTCTCGTTTACCGGAACTGGTTAAAGTAGCCAAGAAATTCAATTTGAAATTAGTTTCAATTGAAGATTTAGTAGCCTACAGAATGCAGCACGATAGTCTGATTGTGAAAAAAGAAGATTTTGACATCGAAACACGCTTTGGAACTTTTAGATTGAGAGCATACGAGCAAACTACCAACAAACAAATTCATATTGCGTTAACAAAAGGTACCTGGAATCTGGGAGAACCAATCTTAACGAGAATCAATTCTTCACAAGTAAATAATGATTTGTTAGGAACATTGACCAATAATGCCGAGCAGCAATTAGACGATATGTTTAAGGTGATTAATGAAAACGGCAAAGGTGCTGTATTATTCATAAATCAAGACATGACGGCTGTGAATCTATTGAATAGAATTGCAGAGCTTAAAGCCTTGCAGGCAGGAGGAACAATGAAAGCACCAAAAGTGATCATTGACAGTAAAGATTATGGAATTGGCGCTCAGATTTTACACGATATTGATATTTCAAAAATCAGACTAGTCTCTAACACGGAACAAACAAAACGTGTGGGAATGATTGGATATGGACTTGAAATTACCGAATACGTAAGCTACTAAATAAATATGGGAACATTAGAAGAAAGAATTGCAAAATCGGAAACACGTATTTTTAAAGCGGTTTTTCCGAGTACGACAAACCATTATGATACTTTATTTGGAGGTACAGCACTTCATCTTATGGATGAAGTTGCTTTTATTTGTGCGACAAGATTCAGCCGAAAAAAGGTAGTTACAATTTCGACTGGTCAAATTGATTTTAAAAAAGCTATTCCAGCCGGAACTTTAATCGAATTAGTAGCCAAAGTGATAAGTGTTGGAAGAACGAGTTGTAAAATTCACGTTGATATTTTTATGGAACAAATGTATTCCGAACTTCGCGAAACCGTAGTTTCAGGAACTTTTTCGTTTGTTGCCGTTGATGAAAACAAAAAACCTGTACCGGTTTTAGACGACTTGGAATAATTTTTTTCAAAAATCAGTTTCTCGTAAATACTGGTAATTAAGCACTTGAAAATTATTAAAAAAAACTTTCAAAAAAAGTCCGAAAAAAGTTTTGAGAACCGAAAAAGCATCTTATATTTGCACTCGCAATCAGCAAATGATCTGCGACATACTGGAGAAATGGCAGAGCGGTCGAATGCGGCAGTCTTGAAAACTGTTGACTGTAACAGGTCCGGGGGTTCGAATCCCTCTTTCTCCGCCAGTAGAAGTTTCAAAAGAAACTTTAAAAGTCAAAAGCCTTTAAATACAAGTATTTAAAGGCTTTTTCGTTTTTTGTCACTTGTCAAAAAACACATATATTATCTAAGTACAGTGACCCTATGAGTGACCCCTATTTTTTTTTGCAAAAAAAAGCAAAAAAAGGGTCACTAAAAAAAGTGAATTGCCCGGGAATTCCCTGAAAACACTACAAACTTTCAGCTATTTTAAATCAATTTGATTATTAATTTAAAATTGTGAGTTATGTTAAAAGTAATTTTTTATCTCAAAGCAGGTAAATTCAACAAAAATGGAGAATCTCCAATTTATGCCCGCATTTCGTACAAGAAGCAATCCATAACGATGGCGGCGGGTAAATCGATCTTAAAAGAAAGATGGCAATTTACTGACAACCTAAGAAGTGTTCTAAAACTTGAAAAAGAAAAGGTTATTAAGAATGCCCTGGATCTTTTTCTTCTTGGTATGGAGAAGAAGTTCAATGAACTTCTTAAAATTGATCAGGATTTTTCATTGCAATTACTCAAAGATGAATTTAAAGGAGAAACAGCAGTAAAAGAAGATTGTGTAAGCATAATCGAAATTATGAACAGGCATAATGAGTTCTTTAAAAGAAAGGTTGATGCCGGAGAGCGATCAAAGGCTTCCTACCAGAAATATGAACGTGCAAAAGATTTGCTTGTCACATTTATGACAAAACAGTATGGAATACAAGATATTTCTTTGCCAGAAGTGAACAGTGCCTATGTTTACAATCTTGAGGCATTTCTTAAATATGACAGCAGCTTTAAAGGCAAAACAGGCATTCAAAATAACTCGGTAGTCAAATACATGCGTATGTACAAAACAGCATGTAAATACAGCATCAGAATGGGTATAATAGACAAAGACCCTTTTAATGTTTATGATGGTAAACTGCATGTCACAGATGCTGTATTTCTTACTCAGGAAGAATTAAACTTAATTGAAAACAAGAAGTTTTCAGTTAAACGCCTAGAAAAGGTTAAAGATGTTTTTCTGTTTAGCTGTTATACGGGATATGCACCTGTAGATGCCGCTAACCTTACATCCAATAACATATCTTCGGATGGAAATGATAACCTTTGGATTATGACCAATAGGGCAAAAACAGCAATTAGGGCAAATGTCCCTATCCTTCCTCCCACCTTGGCGATTATTAATAAATACAGAAACATGCAAATTGGACTGATCCCAAATTTATCTAATCAAAAAATGAATGCTTATCTAAAGGAAATTGCTGATTTGTGCGGTATCGATAAACACCTCACTTGGTATGTAGCGAGACATACGTTTGCAACAACCGTGACTTTAGGTAATGGAATAAGAATAGAGAATGTTTCAGCAATGATGGGACATACTAATATTAAACAGACCCAGCATTATGCTAAGGTACTGGATATGAATATCATGGAAGATATGTCAAAATTAAAACAAAAGTACACCTGAACAATTAGCCAGTTAAACACTGACTAGACTACTATTACAAAGGCAAAAGAATTCACAATTGAATCCTTTTGCCTTTGTATTGAAATAGAATCTTATCTTACTTGTAGAAGTACAATCAATAATAATCACGGTTCGTTTTCGCTAAGTATTTTTTCTATTTTGCTTGATTCATACAAGTAAATATCACCTAATTTAGTATAAGGAAGTATACCCGTTTGACGGTATTTTATAATTGTATTATTTGAGAGTCCGAATATTTTCTTTAAATCTTCATTTCTATAATATCGTAAACTGTCTTTTGTATTGTTTCCTTTTATTTTTGAATCGATTTTTTCTAGTCTGGCATATAAAGGATCTAGCAATTGTTTGATTGCTACTATATAGGACATTTTAGTTTTGTTATCTTCTTTAGACATAATAGTTAATTTTTAGTATTGCATTTTAAGTGATACAGATTACCAGCAAATTAATTTTTCTCTCCGTTTTTCAAGTATAACAATAATAGTCTCAAGAAATCTTATTTGCTTGTCTTTATAGGTAAATCCTTTTGACTCAGAAAACTGTTTACTTATAGTATCTATGTTTGTTTGAAGCCCTGAATCTCCTATATATGTAAAATTATTTTCTATAAAAAGCTGAATTTTGCTTCTATTACACTTCTGATTAAGGTCATCAAAAAATAAAATTTTCTCATCCATAAGAATATAAAAAAGTTGTGCCAAATCGCTCTTGTTGAAATTAGAACTGCACTTCTCTTGTGCTAAGGCATTAAGTGACGAATTCCTTTTACTAAGGTTAGGTTTATTTTTTTCTAAAAACCTTTCTATTTCTTGCATCCTCCCATACAATTTTGAAACCGCATCGGGAAGTTCTTCAAAAGCAAACTTCTTCATAACATAAACTTTTTTTGCAATTTTACTTCTATATCAATGTCACTAAGAATTGAAATAAATCGTACTCCTTTGGTTTCTATTGCGTTTTGGAAGATAACTTATATAACCATACTCATTTAGTTCACGCATGCATTTATGGTATGTTACAGGCCCGGTTATCTTCGCTAACTTCATGATTTCATACCTATAGACCTCAATAGGATTAACAAAACCCTTTTGCGTCCTAAATTGAAGCAATGCCGCATATATACCAATATGAGTGATACTAATACGGTAATCTTTTTCTATTGCCTTAAAGAAATCAGATAAAGGTTTTAATGTTTTCATTATTTCCTAGATTATCAGCTTACACGCATACCATTTCTTGTGGAATGGTTCACCTGTTGACTCTCATTTGTCTTTTGCTGCTGTTTTACTGTTTCCATTGTTTTATTCCCCAATGCCGTTGATAGCGTAATTTTTCTTGAGTGCTCGTCATAAATATTTATCGATTTAAATTGAGGATTGGCTTCAATATAAAACCGATGTTCATTTCCATTTTTAATCAAGGTTACAGGCAGCCTGTTTCCTTGTTTTAAAGCATCCTTTAATTTATCTGCTTGAGTTTTATTTGATAATTCCTTTAAAGGAAGTTGTTGTACGGCTTTTTCAAGATCGTAACCATACCCGGAATGAAATTCTTTGATTCTATGATTGCCACTAGCATCTTTGTCGTTAAGATCTAGTTGTATCCAAGTTTTTTCCTTTTGAACCGCTCGCCCTGCCAATAAATTATAAGCCTGTGTTGTGTCAACAGAATTTTCTTGCTCAACTTTGAAGTACTGATTCCTGTTTTCTTCAGGTTTTAACTCATTATGCAAACTAGCTTTATAACCCTCAAATTGATACTGTCCGCTTTGGTCTTTAACAAAGGACAACTCATGATCCAGTCGTTCTTTTTCGTTGACGTAATAGGAAACCGGAATAGTAAATTGCTGGTGACCTTGTTTGATTTGCTGATCAATTTGATTTGATAAATCTATAAAACCAATACGCTGCACTTGATTGCACAGCGCTTGGTTATTCTTCTGCTCTTCTTTTACATCCTTACGCACTGCAATTTGATCTATAAGCGGTGCGACAACTAGTTTACGAATGAGTCTTACCAATAAATTAGGATAAAGCTGTTTTAGAATCTTGTCCTTTTCCTGCTTGAGCATCTGCAAAGCAAAACGTTCCTCAATATTTTTGCTGCCCTTATACTTTGTTCCAATTCGCTCGTAATGATGCAGCTTTTCTTTGATCAGTGACCTATTATTGGAAAGATTAAAATTAAACAGTTTACTAAAACGCTCTTCCCTGGAGCGCCACTGGTTCAATTCCATCTCTACTCTGTTTACGGGAAGTTGTTCGTTCATCATTATTGATTACATGGATTGACTTTTCTTTTTCTTCTTAGCTTCCTTTGGCACTTCTGGTCCATCATCATCAGTAGTTTGGTTTTGCTTTTTACTGCCTTGTTTTTCAGAAGTTTGCTGGCTTTCGGATTGCTTTTCTTCTTTAGACTTACGATTATCAATGCGCTGCAAATTGCTGTCATATACATTAATTGTCTTGAATTGTGGGCTGGCTTCAATATACTGCTTAATCTCATTTCCTTCTTTTTGGAAAGTAGCGGATTGCAGGTTTCCCTTTTTCAAAGAATTTATCAAGTCTTCTTTATATTTTGGGGTTTCCAGTTCTTTAATCGGATGTTTGGAGAGTGTTGCTTCTAAATCATAGCCGTAATTCTGATGGTAATGGTTTAGCTTAAAGTTTCCATTAGATTCGGACTGTTTAAAATCGATTTGAAGCCAAACGTTGTAAATTTCTCCCTCCTTGTTGGTAAGATCTTTGTTTACTGATCTGCCTTCCATAAGATTGTAAGCTTCTTTCATGGTGATGTTGCTGCCTTTATTGATATAAAAGGTTTGCTCCAAATTTTCTTTGGAATTCTCTTTTTGCAATTCCACTTTATAAGAATTAAAGAAATACATATCGCTTTCTTTTGACTTATTGAAATTTAATGTAGCTGCAGCAGTATCATTACCATATTGCGTATTATGTGTCAAAGTGAAATTAGGTTCTTCTTTCTGCATTTTTTCTTTTAATTCAGATTCAAGCATTTCACCGAATCCCGTATACTTAATCTGATCTCTTAAGTATTCAAAATTTTTCTCGTTCATGATTTCAATTTTTAATTATTAAATAGTTTATAGTTTGGGAAGTACAGTCACCTGTACCAGTTTTGTATTCTTGACATGTTCTTCTAAATGTCTGCCGCCATTTTTCTCCATTAGCTGAATGGTTAAATATTTTTTTTCCGGAATTGTAAATTTTGGCAGTGCAAATACAAAGATGTTTTCTGCTTCAGCTTGAATTTTATCAATATCATTCAGGATATAAATTGGTTTAATTTCGATTTCCTGTGAAGCAGTACGTTTTATTTTTTTAGTGTCGCGAATAAAAAAACGAAGCTGGTCTATCTCATAATTGATTTTAGAATTGTTGGTTATCTTTACCCTGTAATACATTACTTCGTCACGAATAAAAATTCCGTTGAGCCTAAAATCAATATCGTATCTACTTTCCTTTTGACCTCGCAACTTTTTTTTGTCGTATAGCGCTAACTTTGAATATTCCTCAATATCCTGATCATTAATAATTTCATCTGAAAAATAAATTTCCTGTCCATCTGGCTTAGTTTTATTCAGCGTAAGATTCAGCTGCGGGAAATCTTCATTATAATCCAGCACGAAAGAATAGAGTTTACCATCTGCAGTCACGACCGTAAGATTGGTCTGAAAAAATCCCTTTTGAGCTGCCTTAACCTGAAGGATGTTTTCAAGACCTTTTGCTTTTTGTACCAATATGTCGGGACTTCCTTTGTCGACACTTTTTATGGCAAAAGGAAATACAAGGTTGGTCGTTTTTGAATAGGCTATCATTAAGGAGTCCGATTCTGTTTTGGATAAATGGTTTTTACCTGTTTGCTGTGCCAATACACCGATGGTCATAAATAATACATAGCCCATCATCAATAGTTTAAAATTTTTCATCTGTATCTTTTTTAGTTTTTAATTGGAATCTTTTTGTTTCTGTTTTTCATCATGCAAGAGCACCTTATAACCTGCTTTTACAACTACTTTAACCAGTTTTACTTTTTTACTTAACAGACTTTTTGCCGCTTCAATTCCTGCTCCCGCTGCCTGAGCTCCCCAGGAATCATCCAATGATGCAACTCCTAAAGTTTGCATGGAGCGATCAGCCGAGGCTTTGGCGACATCACGATTGATAGCTCCCGGAATATAGATACCAACAAGTCCATCCATATCGTAAACCGACAAGTCCACTGGGAATAGGGAGTTGTTGTATCTGACACTAGTAATGTTGATAGTTAATCGTTCTCCTTTTAAGGAAGCTGCTCCAAACAAAAAATTGTCTTTTGGAATTTTAATACCGTTTATAAATATGTCATTCATGAGTCGAAACTTAACTGTGGAGCCATTTACAATTGTTTGTGTTTCATGAATAATGGCTTCTACAGCATTCTGCTCTAAATCATTATCTTCAAATTCATCTAAAGAGTAAAAACCATTCTGTTTGTACTCAGAACTGTTCAATGTTTTGTTTTGTAAAGAAGAAACAGGATCTTCATACTCCTTGGTGGAAATAGTAAAGACTTGTCCACGCTGAGCCTCGGACGCTTTTTTTAATTTTTCCTGTACCCTGTTTGGATGTTGGATATCCAAAATACTCTCGAGCATTCCACCGAGCTGTTGTAGTTCTGGATCCTGACTTTCCTGCTCTTCATTCATGGATTGCATCATTTGTTCGAGCCTGTCCACATCATTGGAATGCAGCGAGGTTTCATTCGATTTTGCAATTTTTACATAATCTTTATTTTGCTCCGGAACTGCTACTGGTGTATTGATTGCTTTTTGCAATGCTTCCAATTTTTGATGTACTTTTTCTTCGTTTGGATCGCGATAAACAGATTTATTTAAACCATGTCGCTCTTTTCTCTGAGTAACAGCACTGCTGTCTTCGGTTGAATCAATCTGAAAAGACTGGCTCAAATAGTTGGGATCTTTTTTAATAAGTTCATCAAGCTTTGCTGAATCAAGTGCAGCCAGATCATAGTAATTCATTTTATCGAGCGGAAGTCCTTCTTTCAGGTTCGCATTGGGAAGTTTTAGATTAAAACCTTTTTGCTGTGGTGCTGCTGAGTTGGCAGCATCCATTTTTCCGCCACCCAATGCCCAAAATAGGGCTGTTAGAAATGGCAACGCCAATATTGGCAGTACCAAGAGCATCTTACGATGCTTTAAGGCCTTTAATGATTTTGTGTTTTGTTCCATGATATTAATTTTTAAGATGTGAGTAATAATAATTTTCTATTATTGTTAAACTGTCCAGAAGTCCGGGACGATTTAATACAATGCTGTCATGCGTTTTTTTTCCTGTCGGACTGCGTCCCAGACTATCCATATACCTCCGAAAACTTGTAATTTTTTCAAATTCAGTTTCGCTAATAATTGTATTGAGTTCAAGAGGCTTTTCTTTTGTGGGTACCAGATTAGTTGGTTTGGTAATCGGGGTTACTGTTATATTTCTATTTTTATTACTTGAAAAACTATTAACAATCAGGTATATACTGCAGCCGGTTGTAAATACTGTAAAACACAACAGAATCACAATCCAGTTAAGACGTGTAAAATGAGCTGTTTTGCGCTCCAGCCAATTGGCGCATTTATACTGCAATCGCAGATTAGCCTGGTCAAACTTTTGCCATAGATTATTTTTAGCAGTTGCAAGAACATCGCTTTTTTTACTATTTCGTTTAAAAAAGAGTTTCATGATGTACAGCTTTATTATTTTCTATTTTCAGTACTTATGTCCCGATTCTCAATAGTATTCCAACGCTCGATTAAAAAGCCATGAGGGTTGTTGTCACTTCTCGATACATTTCGAAGGTTGCCTTCTGTTATAAGGTTTCGATGTGCAATACTGGTGGTACGAATGATATTTTGAGTAGCATAACATCGGAATCCATACGGATAGTTGTTAAGGTCAATAGTCACACTGTCAATCTGTATCGTCTGGCTGACATTCCCCGATATGATACCGGAGTAATAACCGTTTTCCATTAAATCGTCATAGACCCGTTTAGCACTGTCATCCGCCAGATAAAGAGCCTTTGTTACATTGCTTTTAATGACTTTATCATCCGGGTCAAGTGTAAAAAACAGCTTATGAAACGTTTTTACATGATCCCTTGCCTCTACAGGTATATTGTCTTTTCGGTCCGAAGCATAGGCTTCCAGCGCCTTTCCATTAGCTAGTATATAAACCTTATTTTGCATTTGTGATACCAGTGTGAAACTCTTATAAAGCGAAAAACAGCTAATAAGGATACACCCTGTAATGACAAGCAGCGTAAAACCGCGGACATGCCGAAAAGCAGTGTCAATATTTTTCATTTTGCTAAACATAAACTTTGAATTTAGGGTTAAGATTTACCTTTTAATTTTTCAGCCATATAATTATCCTTGTCCTTGAAGTAAGGCGCAGAATTTCCGGAATCTGACATGCTTTGATACATACGACCGGCAGCATTCCCCATAGCATCCGCTACCATTGTTGTCCCTTGAGATGTAGTATTGACAATGGAAGTTGTAGAATTACTAAACATACTGGTCACTTTTTGTCCCAGTGCACCGCCACCTCCGGCATGAACAATGTAATTGGCAACAGAAGGGACAGTGAAATAACCTATAATTCCAATAATCATAAAGACCAAATAGGCAACATCAGTCCTGCTAAAGAAAGTCTCTCCATATTCTCCAGCTTGCGCAATATCAATCTTTAGCATATTCTCCTGAATTTTTCCAATGATGCTTCCAAATATGTTAGCCACAGGAAGCCACAGATAGATATTGATGTAACGTGCCAGCCAGACGGTAAGGGTGTGTTGAAAACCATCGAAGACCGAAATGCCAAAAACGATTGGACCTAAAATAGAAAGTACCACCAATTGAAAAGTCCGCAGCGTATCGATGCACAGGGAAGCAGCTTCAAATAATACGCGCAGTACCTCGCTCATCCACTCCTTTACTGAATTTCGGAAATTATAAGAGGCCTTGCTCATGGCAAATTTGATATCATTTCCAATACCATCGAGCATTCCCTGCCCACTTGGATCTGCATCATCATGGGTATAGCGGTACCATTTATCCTGGTCGCCGCTTCCAGTAGAACCCACATACATTTTCCAGGGATCTGTTTCTTTGAGTGCTTCTTCTTTATCTTTAAGCAGTCTTTCAATCGCTTTGTTGGATCCTTCTACCATTGCAGAAGTTGCTGTAACGGTAGGTTTCATGACACCATTTATCATATAGAGGACAGAGGGAAAAATCATAATGCAAAATCCGATAACAAAGGGACGAAAGAGCGGGTAAAAATCTATGGGTTCAGCACTGGCTATATGTCGCCAGACTCTTGAGGCGATATACCAAATAGCTGCAAAACCGGCAAGTCCCTGTCCCACGCCAATCAGGTTACTGCATAAAGGCATCATTTCATCATACAATTTTTCCAGTACACTATGCAGGCCGTTCATGTCTTCAGCAATTCCTTGTGCGTGAATGGTAAATGGCATTATCATTGCAAAAAGAGCAAGTAGTAATGGCTTACTTATCTTTATCATAACCGTTAGATTTAATTATTTAGCTTATAAATACTGCGCATTGCGCGGGTATCATTGCGCTCTTTTGCACGCTGTAAAGCCAGTACAGCAGTATTATTGTTGAAGTTTCTCAGGAACAAAAGTTTGTCCTGCATATCTGCATATATTTTGTCAATAGCAGCTAGCCTTTCATCATCAGACATTCGCATTTTATTAGCGGTAATCACCGATGTGAGTTCATCAAGATTTCTAAGACTTTGCTTAAAAAGATTATTGTATACCCTTTCGAAATAGGCAATTTCTTCAGCATTGAAATTTTTACTGTCCCTAAAGCGGCTAAAAGCGGACTTATATTCTTTTACCAGCAGCACCTGATAATTCACAATATCACCTATACGCCTGTAATTCTTAACTGTGGGACTAACCTGCATCAGCGCGTCAAGAAATGTTTCATGAAGGCTGAAATTTCCTTCAGACAAATCTTTTACCGTATTATAACCTCCACTTAGTATTTCATAGCCCTTTTTCATATCCTTTAAAATCTGTTTGAACTGGGCTAACTTCTCTATGTTCAAAATCAATTGCTGGATTTCCTGTTTTTGAGCGGTTATCTGCGATGGAAATAGCAACCCGATAAATACAATTCCTGTAATCAGTAATTTTTTCATGGCAAATCAGTATTAATGCCGTTTACGACACGGCTGTTTTTTGCTTCTTTAAATTCGGCTGCTTTTGATACAGCCAGTATTTTAGTTTCATTACTGAAGCTCTCAGAAAAAGCGTAGTTATCCAGCATATTCTGGTAAATCATATCAATGCGTTTCATTCGTTCATCATCTTTCATTTCTAACTTTCCGTCCGTAACGATTGTTAGAAGCTCATCCAGATTGGTATCACAATTTTTGATTAACCTTTCAAAGACCCTTTTGATATAATCGACTTCATCTCCATGAAACAAATCATCCTGCCGGATTTGCTGATGTAATGTCTTGTAGCTTTTCATGATTTTTGTCTGGAGCTCTATAATTTCCGTTACCCTTGCATACTTTTTTATTTTGGGGTTGACTGTCTTAAGGGAATTCAGGTAAGCGGTATGAAGATTAAATTCTCCACGTTTGAAATCTCCTATGGTATTCAGTCCTTTTTTGACTGCGGAATAACCTTTTTGTGCATATCCGATATAGACTTGCAGGGCTGCTATTTGCTCTAAAAGCATCCTTTGCTGTTTTGCCTGTGCCTGAAGATTCCCTGTGGTCAGTGCAGTAAAAAGCACGAGTAAAAATATTTTTTTCATGATTTTATTTTTTGTTTACGGAATTCCGTAAAATTGTTTAACGGATTTGACATCATGCTCTGTTTTGGCTCTTTGAAGACTCAGTAGTATATTCTGTCTGTTGAAGAGTGTCAGGTCATCATAATTAGCATCAATCTGATCTGCAGCAGCATTTATAATCTCCAGTCTTTTGGCATCACTCATCTGTGTGGTAAAAGAATCCAATACAAGGAAAATCTGATCGATGTTTTTCAGGCTTTCATTTAATATTCCCGAGTACACACTTTGCATATAATCGAGTTCACTGGCCTTAAAATGAGCATCTTTTTGAAACAGGTTCCAGGCTCTTTCATATTCATCTACCAAACGAACCTGCTTTTCACTGATATCTTTGATACGCTGGTAATAGGTAATGATAGACTTGACTTTTGCCAGTTCTTCATAATAATTCTTGTAGAGTTCTTTTTGTTTCTGGGTCCAATCGGAAATCTCATCCAGCTTTAGTTTGGAGAGTATATTTTCTATTTTTTTCTGCGCATTCTGAAGCCAGATCGTTTTGTTCTGCAGTTTTTGGATTCTTAAATCAATAGCCTTAATTACCTTTTTGGCAACCGCTTTTACAATTTCTAAAATCGGTATTGCTGCAACCGTTGCCGGTCTTGCCGGAGTGCTGATCAGTAAAAAGCACAACAGGCAAATCATGATTTTCTTTTTTGTTTTCATAAGTATTGTTGTTTAGTTTTTATATTTTTTATGCTCTTAAGTCATTAGCAAGTGCCGCAATGCCTTTTCTGATGTCTCCATCAAATTTCTTAGCATACGCCTGTACTTTTACTTTTTCAGTTTCTTCAGTTGTGTAGGCATAATACTCCTCAAGGGAGACCTCTGTGCGGTATACTTTAGACTGCATACCTCCAAGGGAGATAAACACTTCTTTGTATTTCTTATCAGGATCATTGGCTTTGTTTACCGATAGTACGAGTGCCTTTTCTTTTTCGGTAAGCCCAAGCAGTTCCTGAATCTGTTCGAACTTATTTTGATACTTACTCTGGTCCAGTAGTATTTTGCAGTCACTGTTATTGATAATAGCCTGTTTAACGACCGGAGAGGATATAATATCTTCTACTTCCTGAGTCACTACAATGGCTTCCCCAAAGAATTTACGAACAGTCTTGAATAAATACCGAATATATTCTGCCATTCCTTCCTTGGCTATAGCTTTCCAGGCTTCTTCAATCAGGATCATTTTACGGACTCCTTTAAGCTTGCGCATTTTACTGATAAAGACTTCCATGATAATGATGGTCACCACGGGAAAGAGTATCGGATGGTCTTTGATATTATCGAGTTCAAAAACAATAAAACGTTCTTTCAACAGATCCAAATTCTCCGTAGCGTTGAGCAGGTAATCAAATTCTCCTCCCTTGTAGTAAGGACGCAGTACGTACAGAAAATTGTTTACATCAAAATCCTTTTCCTTTACCTTGTCACCCTCTAATATGGATACAAACTCATTTTTTAGAAATTCATAAAAGCTGTCAAAGCAGGGAAACAAATCAGAATTGCTATCTAACTTTTCATAATACAATTGCAGTGCATTGGACAATGCAACATATTCACTTCGATTGAATGTTTCATTGTCTTTTTTCCAGAGTGCTAATAACAATGTTTTAATACTTTCTTTTTTTTCGGTATCAAGCGAATCGCCTTCACTGATATAAAAGGGATTAAACCGGATTGGGTTCTTTTCATCATAGGTAAAGTAATAGCCCTTTACCATATCACACAATCCTTTGTAGCTGTGCCCGACATCAACAAGTACAACATGAGTTCCCTGCTCATAGTAACTTCTAACCATATGATTGGTGAAAAATGATTTACCGCTTCCTGAAGGTCCCAATATAAATTTGTTACGATTGGTACAAACCCCCATTTTAACAGGCTCGTCGCTAATATCTACATGAACCGGTTTTCCTGTCAAACGGTCTCCTAATCGAATTCCAGTTGGGCTAAGGGAAGAACGATAGCCTGTTTCCAGATTCAGGAAGCATGTCGCTTGTTCTGTAAACGTATCGAAAGTGTCGTTCATTGGGAAATCTGCGGAATTCCCGGGAATTCCTGCCCAAAATATTTGTGCGGCTCCCACCGTTTCCTGTTTGGCTGCTGCATCCATCTGAGCCAGTGCGGAAGAAACTTTGTTCTTCAGGTCTTTGAGCTCTTCTTTGTTGTCCGTCCAGATCAGTACATTAAAATGTGCTTTGACAGGCAGTCGCTGCTGGCTGATAGCCTCGTTAAGAAAATCATTAGTGGCATCACGTGCAATCAGGTTCTCCCTGCTGTAGGCTGATAAGGATTGCAGTCGCAGTCTTTTACTTTCGAGTTTTTGCAGTGTTTTTTGAAAATCTTCTATAAAAATGTATTGATTATAAATGTGGTTACAGGAAAGTAATTGCCCCAGAGTCGAAGCAAATCCGATACTGAATTTGGTCTTATCAGTAGAATACCGGTCGTAGTTAATTCTCGAACCGCATAAGGCAGGCAGATCAGCTGCATCTCCTAACGTATAAATCTGGCAATGCTTGTCACCTACCTGAAGACCATCATCAAAAGCAATATCTTTAAAAACAAATGAGTTTTGTTTTTCAGACAAAAAGCAATATTGTTCAATGATACCAATCTTTCTGCTGTGGCTGTTAAGTTCATTATTACCAAGGCGGGTCAATTTCACAAAACCACTGTCTTCCAGTATGCGTCTGAATTGTCCGGTACTATCAATAAATTCTTGGCGCAGCTGTGCTTTTAATGTTTCTTCAGGAACAATAGAAGCTCTAAGTAAATTTGAAAATAGGGAACTTGACGTTTTTCTGCCTGCCGGTTTTTTGGTCAGGAAAATGTAACAGGAATGATCCAGAAAGGGACGTTCATTAAAAAAGCGCTCACTGCTTCGGGTAAGAAAACTCGAATCTTCACTTGTGAAATCGGGCTCAAACTTGCTGTCTATAAACCAGTCCTGTTTATGGAATACACTAAATTTCGGCAATAACTTTATGGCTTTGAGCCACGCCTGATGAAATGCTTCGTATTCCTGATCCGACAAGGTAAATATCTCGGGCAGTTCTGCTCTAAACACTACTGTCACATCTCCTTGTTTGGACAGGATGCAATCATGCTCTACATCCATAATTGGTAAAATATCATCTATCATCTTTTCCATCATCCTCTTTTTTTACCGCTCAGCTAATGCTGAGCAAATTCTATTTCTTCATCATAAATATTTTTCTGCTTTGCGATTTCACAGCTTTTGGAATCTGTCGCTTCGCCAATGCTTTCATCATTCCATATTCACCGTATTGATGGCTCATTTTATATATTTTCAAAACCCACAATGTTCCTGAAATACCAATAATTCCGATACAGATTAAAGAGGGTAATCCGGCTATGTACATAATGGCAAACAGTATCATAAGGACAATTACGCCACCACCCAAATACCAGATATATTGTGCTTTTAAACCCTTAAACTCTATGCTTTGATTAATTCCTTTGTTGATTTGATACACACTGTTTGACATGGTATTTAATTTAAAATTTCATCCTGCTGCTGCGTCTCATTTCTGAAAAAGAGCGTTCCTGCCATTTATCAGTATTGCTTTCTACCCCTTTGAAACGCTGTGATTCTTCACTGCTCTTTATTGGGAGTTGAATTACCGGAGCTGTATCCGTTAATTTTGTTTCATTACTGAGACTAGCCTCTTGCGGATTGGCTTCTTTCAATTGGTTCTCCTGAATTTTCAGGGCTATTTCCCTTTCCAGACTAAAGAGGTCGCTTTTCATTTTTTGAAGCTCATCTTCCTGACTAAATACTCTTGTGGTTAATTGTTGTAATTCCGGCAGTTGGTTTTCAATATCATTCAGTGACTTTTGGTATTTAGACCTGAGATGTTCCACCTTATCAATGGCATTTAGAAAATGGCGGGCTGCCAATTTTGGATTGTCCACATTTGGAGTTCCTCCATTGGAAGTATATTTAATGCCATCCTCCAAGCGTTGTGCATAAAAGCTGTTGGAGTAACGGTACTGGTACAAACCATCATTTTGATAGGCTTCACGTTCTCTCTTTATATAGAGCCCAAAATCATATAACTTCCCAATTTGTTTGGCCTGGTTTTCTCCTTCTGGAGGTTTCCAGTTTTTATAGAGCAGGATAATTTCTTTGCCGATACTTTCTGGATCTGCTGTCTTGCAGTTATACAACTCTATAGGATTTGCTTTGGAACCATCAGGTTCATACTTCAGATTGTTTTTGTAAAAACTGTGATCAGCAGTTAGTTTGTCCAGTGTTTTAGTGGTGATTCCTTTTTCCTCCATTAGGTATTCAACCTGATATTTAGTTCTGGAAATTTCCTTGTAATGTGCTTTTTTAAGGCTTTCCATTACCGTTACTTTTTTCTCCAATTTTGATTTTTCCAGTAATGAAGTATCACCAGATAGCACTGCGATATATTCTGAAAAGTTCATTCCACTTTGCTCATCCATGGCTCCCTCATCAATAGTCCTCATATTAAGTTCACAATTTTTCATCTGACTGATAAAAGTCTGTTTGTTCTTGAGTAGATTGAATTTGTAATTGTCCAGGGATTGCTCTGTGGCATAGATGAAATTTTTCACTTTATTCCCATAGTGCTGTTTGGCGACTTCATTACCTTGTCTGCTGCCCCGGCCGTTGCGTTGTCCCAGGTCAGATGGTCTCCAGGGAATATCCATATGATGCATCGCCACAACACGTTTTTGCACATTAAGTCCAGTGCCTGCTTTTTCTGTACTGCCCAAAAGAATACGTATCTCACCAGTATTCATTTTAGAAAACAACTCCGGTTTCTTTTTATCGGTCCAGTCGTGTATATAGGTAATCTCATGATCCGGGATATTAAAATCCCTTACCAGTTTTTCTTTAAGGGCATCGTACATATTAAAGTCATCCGGCTTGGGGGTCCCGATATCCGAAAAAACAATCTGAGTGCCTTTATGCTCCATGGAACCCTGATAAATTTCAGCCACATTTCTGGCGCATGTATTAACCTTATTATTCGGGTGATCACTATATCTTTCATTTATCAGCCTCATATCGGCAGCCATTTTTTTAGCGTAATTAGTAGCTATAAGCATCCTGCCTTTGTCTTCCTGCGAGGTAAGAGGTGCCCTGCCTATAAGTGTCGCATTACCTGTTTTGGCAAACTGCATGAGTTGGATAATGAATTCGGTTTGTTCCGGTGTCGGGCTGACATTGATAAGTCGCTCTTCAATTTCAGGTTTGTCCAGATCAATATGTTTTGCTGTTTTATAATCGGTAATCTCATTATAGAACAGTGCCAGTTCCGGAACTTTAATAAAATGGCGAAAACGCTCTTTGGCAATAATCTCGTTGGTGACAGAAAATTCAAAATCAGTCGTTTTTCTGGCAAAAACAGCTGCCCACCCGTCAAAGTTTTCAATATGCTGGCGTTCCATTTCTTTAGGGCGCAGGTATTTGAAAAGAAGGTACATTTCTGTCAGACTATTGGATATAGGGGTACCGGAAAGAAAGGTCACACACAGATCCGAATCGAATTTTTCCTGAAGCGTGCGTACCGCAAATAACATATTAAGCGCCTTTTGGCTTCCCTGCATATTTCCAATTCCGGCAACACGGTCATGACGGGTAGTGAAAGTCAGATTTTTGAATTTGTGAGATTCATCTACAAACAAATGATCAATCCCCATTTCTTTAAAGTTGATGCCGCTGTCCTTTTTATCTTCTATATCTTTGAGCAGTGTTTTTAGTCTGCCGTCCAGATTATTTTTTCGTATTTCAAGACCTTTTAATATTTTCTTGGAGATATCGCCTCCCAGATCTCTGGCCGTATCAAGGTCCCGTTCTATATTATCCAACTCATTTTGTAAGATCTCTTTTTGTATTTCGGATGACTGCGGAATTTTACCAAACTGATCGTGGGTTAAAATGATACAGTCCCAATTGTTATTTTTAATCTCATGGAAGAGTCTCATTCTTTTGGCCGGGGTAAAATCATTTTCACCAGGTGCTAAAATCCGGGCATTGGGATAAGCCTTTCGATAGGTTGCAGCAATTTGATTTACATTGGCATTCAATGCCAGTATTGCAGGCTTATGAATAATTCCTAATCGTTTCATTTCATTGGCAGCCACAATCATGGTTAATGTTTTTCCAAGCCCAACCTCATGATCGATTAAAGCGCCACGGTTCTGAATGATACGCCATGCCGCATTTTTCTGAGAACTGTACAAGTCTTCAATCTCCAGAGCTTTTTTATCCAAACCCGGAAAGCTCAGATGACTTCCATTATATTCTCGCAATACGTAACAATTAAACGTATTGTTATAGAGATTTTCCAATTCATTTTTGTCATTTATTGGCAATTCCTGCAGCCACTCAATAAAGCCGTTACGGATGTTTTCAATTTTTTGATGAGCAAGCTGTATGGCTTCATTATCGGGCAGTCGGATGGGTTTTCCGCCGGCTCCATCAACTTCATAGGTAAAAAAGGGAGCCGTATTTTCGAGCGCATGCTCCAATATCGTGTAACCATAAGTGGTTCTGCCGCTTTTGGGAGTCACCGAAAATTCTCTGTCTATTTTGGTATTGTGACCTGTACTTACTTTAAAGGTATCCAGTGATGGGAAATAATTAATTTCAGTTGGCTGGTCAAATAATTTTCCGGCAAAACTTTCATAGTATCGGTTGGGAATCCATCGCTCGCCCAGATTGAAATCGAGTAATTCAAAAGGGATACGCTCTGGCTGAACTTTTTCCAATGCCTGCAATCCTTTGTAATATTGCGTGTTTTCAGGGTATAGCTGCACAGCCTGTTTAGCCTGTTGTAACTTTTCTACAACATTGCCGCTTAAATAGAGGTCTGAAGTTTCCCAATTCTGATCTGTAGGATTCAAATAAATATGATGGTTCAGACGTTCTATAACCTCGTTTTGTTCAAGTCCTGTTGCAGCAGTTATAAATCCTAAGTCAACAGCTCCTTTTTCATTCAGACTTCGGGCCAGCGCTTCAACAGGATCATCTGTATAATAGCGCTCTTGCTGTTTTACTACAGATTCTATTAAAATATCCGACTTCACATAACGTTCGCCTTCTTTGCGTTCGAGTGAAGAAAAAATGGTGAAACCGAAAGCGGAATCCTGCATGATTAACCTGCGATTCTCAGCACCGTTCAAAATACCATAGTGGGAAACAAATTTGGTATACTGCTCATCTAGATTTTTCCGAACCTCTTCACTGCCAGCTTTATCTGATTGCTCTTTCTCAAACAATTCCAGATAATGATCCCGAATAGCAATATAGGAATCGTAGAATTTCAGATTGCCTTGTGATGCTAATGGCTGGAAAAAGGCCTGTTTGTGCTGCTCATTGATATCACTGATAATTCCAACGGATTCTCCAACTCTAACCAGAGTGCCTTCTGTATAAAAAGATTTCAATGAAGCAACTTCTTCATAAAGTCTTTTTTCAAGGTTAAAAGCAGGTTCAAGGGTTTTATCTCCTTCATAAATATACTTGTGATTATAGTATTGAAGGGTATTGGATAAAGCCAATAACTCATGCGGCAGTAATCCGCCATTCATCCAATTGGCTGAAAAGCCATCGATTTCTTTTACATTCGAATATAATTTATACAGGTATCGATTAGTCTTAATTTGTTTAGCAGCGATAAGCACCACATTTTCATGCGAGGGATTATCATTAGTGCGTATGGTACTGAGTATTCGTGCTGTTTTTTTATCCACTACAGTTTCATCAAGCTCGTTGATATAATCCATAGCACGGTTGATATTCTCTGCAGGCACAGTATCAAACAAGCCAAGCTGGACTGAAATACCGCTTGCTTTACTCTCGGGCATGGGTAAATAAGTGAATGTATGCCCAATTGCTTCAGCGGGCTGAACGATCTCCGTTTTTTGAGCCTTCTCAAAGTGTTCCGGGTTAAAGTTTTCTTTTAATCCTTTGGTAATATTTTCTCCAAGACTCTTTCCAATAGAATTAATATCACCGTTTAGTCTCACACTTTGATGCGCCTGTCCGTATTGGTTTTTACCGGCTTGTATTTCATTACCAATGATGAGCTCGGGTTTATTATGCAGATATTTATTAATACTGTATTTTCCAAATTCATTTTCGAGTTCAACAGTTTGCAGCAGCTCATTTTCATTATCAGACAGGTTTTGTTTATGCTCGTTTTTCTGCACAATAAGCAGATGATTTGGAGCATCGGTATTTCCTGTTTCCTTCATCAGATTATCAGGCATAACTGCGACACTCACAAAATCTGCTTTTTGAAAAAGATATTCTCGCACACTCTGATTGGAAGGACTGTTTAAAAAACCGTCTGTAGTTATGTATGCCATAAGACCTCCATCAGCCAGTTTGTCCAGTCCTTTTGCAAAGAAGTAATTGTGGATTTTTCCTGAAATCGTTTTATCGGGATAGGTTTCGTCATACACAGAAAAATTACCAAAAGGAATATTGCTAACCACAAGATCATAACTGCTGTTATCATTTGTTGGAGCTTCTTCCAGCCCTATTACATGAGTGGTATTTTGGGTTGAAAGTGTACTGTTTAATGCTGAAAGTACCAGTCCGCTCAATCGGTCTTTTTCCACAGCAGTAATCTGTTCCAAATTTGAAAATGTGTTTTCTGCTTCGGTGATAAAAATACCGGAACCTGCTGATGGTTCATATAACCTTTTAGGGTTAATGCCCTGTTCTTTTAAAGCATTATACAAAGTTTTCGGTACAATTTCCGGCGTATAAAAAGCAGTAAGAACACTATTACGAAGTGAAGAAACAACCGCATTATAATCCTTTTCAGAATAGTGCTCCTGCAGTAATTCATGAAGGCGTGTCATTTCCGCATGCTGCTTCAGGTCTTCTTTAACAGCTCCGGATTTTATCCAGTCTTCGGTAGTACCATGTGGGTATAGTATAGCCTTGATACCTCCAAAGCCGGCATATGCCTTAAGTGCTGCAACAGCTTCTTCCGATAAAGCATCACCTTGCTGCCATTGCATTGCAATGGTAATCGCCTTGATGTTGGCACTTAGTTTTTTGGATATATTGTAAGCCATAATTACTCCTTTTCATACTACACTGCTATAAATAGCTCAATTCAGATAGTCAGCAATCTGACCAATAAGGGCATTTCTCAAAGTAGGGTCTTCTTCATTTTCTTTTGTAAAACCAATGGTTTCAAAAATGGGCTTGCAGCTTTCCATAAGATTGATTACCTCATAGGTAAGAATACCCGATTCCTGAAAAGCGGTATAGGTTTTCTCAAACTCATCAGAAAGCAGGGAGCGGATATATAAAAACCGAGAAGGTTTTAGATCTTCGGTAAGTACATTGAGACAAATTTCTTCGATGATATATTGGGGTGTACCATCTGACGACATATCTTCCAATATGGATTTCACACTACTAATTTTTTTGTTGAGATAATCCAATACACTATAATCTTCCTGAAGTGTAAACATCAGATCGGGATTGTTATGGATAATGTAAAACCATAACTTTTCTTTGAGTATATCTTCCATAGCGACTTGTTTTAAATCCCAAAGAAGGATTTGATTACTGTGGCCACTACTACCAGAAAAACACAGCTTCCAAACCAGGCTGCAGCCACTTTTCCGGTATCAGGATCTCCCGCATTCCATTTTTGATATACTTTGACTGCGCCTATAAGTCCTAGTAATGCTCCTACGGCATACATCAGTTCCGTTCCTGCATCAAAATAACTTCGTACTTGTTGGTTGGCTTCATTGATTCCTGCCAGACCATCCTGCGCGTAGGTTTCATAACTGATCACAAAAAGGATTTGTACCAGAAGCATACAGATACTATTTGTTCTTTGCTCAATAAACTTTTTAAAATTCCAGTTCCATTTTTTCATCACTCATTATTTTTAAAGTTTAAAAATTCAGATAAAAAACGGAGGTGTAGCCGCTGTCGCAGTTCCACTTTCCTGTTACATCTGTCATACTGCGCCGGGATGGACAGGGGCGATTCCTCCGTTATATTGTTTAGAGTTTATTCCCAAAGGGCTTCTGCTTCCTTCTGGGTTAAAGTAATTGATTCGAATTTCTCACATTCTAAGACTATCAATTCACTTATCGAAGAATTAAAAGGGGAATTTTTAACTGAGGGAAATTCTCTTAGGAGAAGCTGCAGATAATAGGTAAATTCTTTTTTGACTAATTTTTTCTTTGCTGCATCTGCGATAAAACTTTTTAATCGTGCCACCAAAGTATCAACGTCCTGAAAGGTAGTGTCAAACTCTCCGAAGGAAGTTTGTTCTGAGATTGCTTCAGGTGATTCCTGATAATTTAATTCGGATTGAGAATCCTCGTAACTTGGATTTTCAAATCCACGGAATTGAAGTTTCCGCTTTCCTGATATGACTTCTTTGAGATCATCAAAATAAAATCGAAACCCAACAAATAAATACCAACTTGCCAATAGCAGAATAACTACAACTATGTAATTACCCCATGAAATGTTTGTAAACATACCTCATCATTTTATCGTTCTACATTAGTTCTCACAATCCCGGTAAATGGATAATTCCAAACCAGGTTCTTCATCATTACAAGGCAAAGAAACGATAGAGATAAAACTGCCACAAGTACAACTTTTTGTTGTACCCCAGTTGTACCCCATTGAACCCCTACTAAAATCAAGCAGAAAAAAAATAAAAAAATGTATACTAAATAAAAAAGCCCGGCAGGGATAACCTATATATTAGCTGTATTTTGTCAACAGCTAATAGACAGGACAAGTAATACCATCAACTATCTGAGAAATAAAATAACCTAATTTTAAAAAGTAGGAAACGGCGGCAAGCCTGCCGTTTGTTACCGATGAATATGGAGATTTATTGAAGCTCTCCTAGCAATTGGACGACACCCAAGTTGCTCCCTTGCCGAAGTATTCGAGAAACAGGAATTGTTTATCAATTCTGCAATGGCTCATTTATAGAGCTTTTTACGCTATGGAATGCCTCAGTAGAGAGGATTTTTTCTTAATCAGAAAGATTTCCGTTCATAGGCCATTTCCAGTCACCTGACCCGAAAAGTCGGGCAAAAAAAGATAAAACCCTTCTAATGTCGGGACAGTCTTTTTGCATTTAAGCGATAAAACCACTTTACCAAATATATATGCCGATCCGTAAACTCCTCTCTTATATTTTACCAAAGAGGTTGTGTAGTTTTCGTTAGGGATACACATCCCTAAAATAGATTCTGCGGACTTCTTTTCTTTCTTCTGTCAAGCGACCAAAGAAAAGCAAAGAAGGTCGCTTCATTAATGATGGTTTATAATAGAATATTTGCCATAACTCTAGTGTCTAATTCATTAAATTTGCCATTAAAACAAATAGACTAATTCCTCTACAAAATATACATATTTTCTAAATTATGGGGTTACTGGAAAGGCTAAAATACAATTCGTAAAATATGGAGTGCTTAGTAAAAGAACAAAAGCTTGAATTGAAATATGAACAAGGCAAAGGCGCTTGGACATATCACATCCAAGTACCTAATACCAAACATATCATAGGAAAATGGGGTTCATTGAAAGTATCTGGTACAATTGACAACTATAAAATTGACAGTATTAATTTATTTACAATCGGGGGACAAGACAAGCTAATTTCAATCAATGACAAAATTAGGAAAGCAATCAACAAAAGTGGTGGCGACACTGTAACTGTCACACTTTACTTGTTGACTTCAAAAGAGCAGATTACAGAAAAGGAAATTTTAGATACTTTTAGAAATTCGGGTGTTCTAAAACCGTTCAATAAATTGCCAAAAGAAGATAGGATCAAAATTATTGAAAAAATATCCTCTACAAAATCCGAGGACAAACAAGTAAATATAATTTTGAAATACATTGACCAATTAGCTAACGACAATGATTAAGCAGACTTCACTTGATTTCCTTTCTACTCTCAAGCAGAATAACTCAAAAAAATGGCATTACTTTAAAAACTGTCAGTAACAATAAATTTCAAAATGATTGAAACAGAAATCTCAATAACCGTAAACAGAAAATCCGATCTTACTTTATTAGAGCAAACAATTGTCGGGAACAAGTTCCAATTTCCGGTTTACATTCGGGAATATGAATTTAGTTATCAAATAAATTTTACAAGTGATTATGAGGAATGGGAATTAGACACGGCCATTCTCAATTCTTTTCCTGGATATGAATTTACCACCGACCTTGAAAAAGGACGAAAAGAAATACGGGTTCAAATATCCCGATACCAATCAGAATTATCGACTGATGGCTGGGGAAGACGGATTGAAAATCCTTTGGATGAAACGAAATATCTTGTAAAAGCATCGGTAAATAAGCCTGAAAAGTTCAACCCTAAAATCAAAGTTTTGTTTGAAGATAAAGAGCAGTACTACTTTGTAAATATTGTAGATGGTGTTAACAGTGCTACTGAAGAAAAAGGTTTTTTGCTTCTGGATCATTTTAAAACCAATGAAACTGATGAAGCAACATTTTTTAAAGATAGATTATACAAATCTCCCTTAGAAGCTTTTCATTCAGGATACTATAAGTTGTCCAAAGTAGTGAATCAGGATTTTGGCACTTACCTTGAAAATAAAAAGAAAGAAATCAGGGAAATTCAGAAGCAACCACGAAAAATCATCAGAGATTTTATAAACTCCTGCAACAGTTCCGATGAAAGTAGTGTCCTGAAAAATCTTGACGAAAATATCGTTTTTGAAGCTCGTAAAAACTGGAAAACTGTATTTGAAACCGAAAACCTTTCAAAATTCAAAGAATATCTGAACTCATCCGAACAACAATTGTGTGGTAAGAATTTTAAAATTCGGTCATCTTGGAGTTTTAGTTTACCAAACGTGATTATTGGAGTAAAATATTTTCCGCCAGCTAAAGAACAGGATATCAACCCTACTCAAAAATATGAGCAGATAAGGTTTGTACTAAATGATAAAAAAATCGTCAGTATTCTGTATGAATTCTAGTCAGGTATAATATTTCCACTAATGGAAGAAAATCAATTACTGAAAACTAATTTATTTCTTGGCAGACATTTCTGCTTTCAGCTTCTGGCGATGCTGAATTCACCATTTTGTCATCGCATTAACCAATTCGATGATTACGCTAACTTAGGTGATGAGACAAAGATTGCAGAAAAGATGCTATTATTCAACTCAGATCTTAGCTATAAAGTATATATGGGTCGGCTCTGGTAGCAGATGTTTCAAGGAGAGAAACTATGGAGAGAGATTTTAATCTGCATTCCTCTGAAGTGAAAACATATTTTACTCTTAACGGACAACACACTGTAAAAATCGATGACTAAATATTATCAAAAGTTTCTTACGCTAAAATTAAAATGATCAGAAAAATTGAAGGAAAAGATGTTCTAACGGATTATAGTGTAAAATATGATGATAACTATGTTAAGATAAATGGAAAATGGCTTATCAAGGACAGGGTTGCAAATTTTGTTGTAGTAAAGTCAAATAATTTGCCCTAATTATAAAAATTGAAGTTAAAATATAGCCTGAACTAAAAAAGCGGGCACCAAAAAAGTAATTCCTCGCCACGGCCGGAAATGCATTTTTGCGGTTAAAATTGGTACGTCCCTTTGTCAAAATGCACCACTCCACAATTCCCTTTCCTTACATTTTACCAACAAATTGAGACATTATTGTGTGAGACATTCTTTATCTCAATAATTAGGTGTGCAAGGACTTATTTTCTTTTCACACATCGACCAAAAAAAAGAAGTAAAAGAACATCGCCTGATTAGTATTCTCTTTTTAATATTTGATAAATTTGCTTAATAATGTGAATTTCCGAAAGAAAGTAAATAAATTAAACTAAGTATGATATTATCCAGGATAATTAAGACAGATCTCTCAAAAACCACCGTGCTTATCCGTCTAATGGTAGGTATGGTATTTCTTTCAGAGGGTATTCAGAAATTTTTATTTCCTGCTATTCGTGGTGCAGGACGGTTTGAAAAAATTGGTTTGACATCGCCTGAATTTTTAGGAAGTTTTGTTGGTACTTTTGAAATCGCCTGTGGAATACTTATCCTTATTGGACTTTTGACAAGATTGGCAAGTATCCCACTTATTATTATAATGCTTGTAGCAATTGCGACAACCAAATCGGAAGTTTTAGCAGAAAAAGGTTTTTGGGAAATGATGCATGGAAGCCGTACAGACTGGGCGATGCTGTTGGGCAGTATCTTTTTGTTGATCAAAGGCGGTGGCCTATGGTCGGTGGACAAAACTGTGGCAAAAAATGAAGCATAATGCAACTTTAAAAGACATCGCCAAACTTTTTCTAAAACTGGGCATTATTGGTTTTGGTGGCCCCGCTGCACATATTGCAATGATGCAGGACGAAGTGGTTATAAAAAGAAAATGGTTCACCGAGCAACATTTTTTGGACTTGGTTGGTGCAACCAACTTAATCCCTGGGCCCAACAGCACGGAAATGGCAATCCACATCGGACACGAAAAAGGTGGTTGGAAAGGTTTGATAATCGCAGGTCTTTGCTTCATTTTACCAGCCGTTTTTATAACAGGATTTTTCGCTTATCTCTACAAACAGTACGGCCAAATCCCCGAAGTACAGCCTTTTATTTACGGAATAAAACCTGCCATTATCGCCATCATATTGGGAGCAATTTTTCCATTGGCTAAAAAATCTTTAAAATCGGCAGAACTCATCATCATCGGATTACTTGTTTTGGCTGGAGCATTATTGAGTATCTACGAAATCTATCTGATGTTTGGAGCAGGATTCTTGGCTTTGCTTTTGGCTTATCTGCGAAACAGTAAGCAAAATAATATCAATGGTTTTCTGCCATTCACTTTATTGCAGATAACAAATACAGTCCCACTTTCAGTAGCCAATGCAAACCTATTTTGGATTTTTCTAAAAATCGGCGCTATACTTTACGGAAGCGGTTATGTTTTGTTTGCATTTCTCGACACAGAATTAGTTTCGACAGGGTTCTTAACAAGACAGCAATTAATTGATGCCATTGCGGTTGGACAATTCACACCCGGACCCGTTTTTTCATCAGTTACATTTATTGGTTATCAAATTAACGGTTGGTCAGGAGCTATCGTTTCTACAATCGCAATATTTTTGCCATCATTTGCTTTTGTCGCATTGCTCAACCCAATTGTAAAGAAAATGCGAAATTCAAAACTATTCTCTGCATTTTTAGACGCAGTTAATGTGGCTTCGGTAGCTATAATTATAGCCGCTTGTTTTGATATGGGTAAAGAGACTATTACGGATTGGCGAACAGTTTTAATTGCAGTTTTAAGTATAACGATTGCATTTGGATACAAGAAATTGAATAGTGCTTTTGTAGTTTTAGGAGGTTCTTTGTTGGGTTATTTGTTGTTCCAATTTTAAAATGTCCCTATTCTAAAATGATAAAAATTCAATCTCCGACTTTTTATCCATGAGCTCCCAGCCATCATCTGTTAGTATAAAATAGACTTCATGATTGAGTGTATCTTTCAAACCATTTTTAATGGCAGCAGCAAAAACATTCTTTCTTCGAATTGTAGTATATTCTACAATTGCCTTATTACCAGTGCTCATAATTCTGATTTCCTTAATTGCTCCAAATTCTTCATCAGCTACTTTTACACGCTGAATTTTATGTTCTTTATCAACTTTAGGTGTAGGCATTAAATACGGTTTTGCTGCAGGAGTAAAACTCACAAACGAAGTTGTATCTCCAAGTTTCTTGCTTTGAAGCACTTTTACAAATCCTTTTTCTACGAGACCGGATTTAAAAATGGTATAAGCATGCGCGGGATCGCCACAAAAAATATCATGGTCTACAATAATTGGATAATGATTTTTTTCCAGAATAATGGCAGTAGCCAATTTCTTATCCAGTTTTTTAGACTCACAGCCTGTGATTATTAAAATCACTGTAGTTAAAATATATGATAGCTTTTTCATGTTTTTAAATTTTAAATTAGTAATATTTTATTAATATTCTTTGATTTGTTTGATCATGCGTTCCAATGTTTCAATTGCTATTTGCTTATCCCTTTCTTCAAAAACATATGCCTTGCTGCGCATGGCATTATAAGACAGATCTGTTTTATTTGGAGTGGATAAAAAAGGGACTATGGTTTTAAATAAATGATTCATTGATTTTGAAATAAGAATTTTTAATTCATCGGATGCCCTTAAAATTAAGGCTGTTTGATCAGTTGAAAGTTTGCATAAAACTTTACCAGAAATGCCATTCATTACTACAGGGCTATTTGTTTTCCTTTCGATAATTTGGAAAGGTGCCGTTAAATAGTTTGCGAATCTTGATTCTACAAAAATTATTAATTCATTCAAACAGGATATTAAAGTAGTTGTTACTTCTTTTAGACTATCTCTGTGTAAATCATTACTTTTAGTTATTTCTGTGATTTTATCTAAAAGAAATAGTAATGTAGAATAATAATTTCCAACTAAGATTTTTATCTGTTTCTCCTTAGTAAGTGAAAAAACCTGTATAGTAAACTGTGACTGAATAAAAAATGTTTGTTCATTCGCTTTTTCAATAATCTCTCGGGATTGAATTGGAGAAATCATAGTAAGATCGGTCTTGTTGGGATTAAGGGTTGAAGTAACCGTTAAGTCCATCCATTCTAAAAGATAGGTTTGAGTCATTTCTTTTACTTTTATTTAGTAAATATTTCTCTCGAATTGTAATCGACAGTACTCTAAATCAATGCTTATAGAACATTCTTAACCCGCTCAAAACATGTGTTGTTAATATTTAATTAGAATTTAATCGTAAACGGTATTCGGAAGGAGACAGGGAAGTATGCTTCTTAAAAAAAGTACTGAAAAAAGAAGTATTGGCAAATTTCAGTTCTTCTGAAATATATAAAATGGTTAAATCATTATTTTGAAGCAGGATTTTGGCCTCCAGAATAATTGCATTCTCAATGCATTGTTTCGCTGTGATCTCCGTAACCTGTTTGACAGTTTTAGTAAGATGCCCTGCAGTAACATTTAGGATATTTGCATAGAATTTTACACTGTGTTCTTTTCGGCAGTTTAGTTCTAATAACCTAAAAAAATGGATAACTATTTTTTCATTTCCAGTATGTTTGACATTATCATACCAAGATGACCGATAATATGTTCCAGCCAGTTCATAAAGGAAAAGATTAAAACTCAAAAGCAATGTTTCCTTTTTCAAAATATTCTTATTTGAACTTCTGACCTTACTATTGATTAATTTAAGCAGATCTACAAGTAATCCAATTTCTTTATTTTTGAGAAAAATCTTGGAAGTATTTTTTGCAATAAAAAATTCAAAATATCCTATGTGCGGCCATCTTATACTATTAGTAAAAGCAAACTCCGAAGAGAATGAAAGCTGGCAAATCTGCAATTGATTGCTCATTATTAAAACTTCACAAATAGACTTTTTTGGAATAACGATTAGTTCGTTGATAAATAAATGAATCTTTTTACTGTTGACCAACAGGCATACTGCTCCGGAATTTATAATCAAAACGGTAAATCGATTCAATATAATTGATTCTTTAAAAGCAATTCTGGAGGAGAACGTTTCGAAGATGTAGACTTGTATGCCTGATGGGTTATATTTTGATTTTAGAGATGCCAAAATAAGCGCTTTAAAATGTTTGATTTAATTGTTCTAGTAAGTATTACTTTTCGAATAATCTGGCCATCAATGAAATGCAAACGAACAATAAATTTGAAATGCCGTTTACAAAAAATAGATATGCCAATTTTCTGGGAGAATCAGTTTTTATCCCGCCATCGGTTAAATAGCCTATTATTTCATCATAGGATAAAAGATCTATGATGAAATAAAGGCTCACAATATTGAAAAGAATCAAAAACACGCAATACACATATTTCAATTGTTTTTCAATCGACTCAGTTATATACATAACTATTCTGTTTGGAGATTTTGAATTATGAGTCCTGTCACTATTGATTTATTAATCGCAGTTGAAGAATTTGCTACTGCACCTTGTAGCGCTCCAACACGATTTCCAACAGAAGTCTCCCAATCCTTATCTTTGCGTTCTTTAGCATAATACGATGAATATCTTGCTATAGAGGAAGTCGTGAGAATGATTCTCTTATCCTCATTGCTAAACTGTGTGTTGGATATAACGGAAGCCTCGAATGAGACTATGGATTGATGAATGATAGCATATTCATTAGTTTCCCATAACAGTATGGAATCCATAAAGTTGGAAAGAGAAATTTTAGCGGCATTTGTCATTGAGGAATTTGCAATCGCCTGCTCTAATTTTATTTGAGGATCATCGACAATTTCTTGAATTTCCTGAAAGTTGCAGGGAAGACTTGTTGCCATATTTAATAGATCGTTATTCAGAACCGAGATAGAATCTACTTTTTGGCTGATTTGAGCAATCGTATTGAAAGTATAATTTCCAGACAAGTAAACATCAAGGATGTCATTATGTATTTTACCTGCTATGTCATATTCATTAGCTGGATTTTCAGGACTTAGTGTCTGAAGTAGCTTTGCTGTTTTTTTAAATTTATTTTCAATAAGACCATCATCTAAAATTTTGGCATTATCAATACTCTCACTGGTACAAGAAACAAGTAGTGATGCTAATACAACTAGCAATAATAAAAGATTTTTCATGATTAAAAGTGTTAAATGTAAAGACTGTTTTTTTTTCAGTCAGTTCATTTCACCCGGGTTAGCAGAACTTTAATCCGGCACGATGCCAAATGTTTTTGCTATTGAATTCAAGACAAATCTAGAAGTAGAATTTTTGATTTGCAAAACGTTGTATGTGGATTTTCCGAATTTAGGGTATCGATTTTCCGAAAATCGACACACCTTTTTTAATCAAAAACACACTAATTATCAATACATTACGTTATTACTGATACTGTTTTGAACAAAACACAATATTATATTTACCAAATAGTGTTTTTCGCTGATAAAAATGCATTTTCACATCAAATAATGTCTCATTTTTTAATTTAACTTATGATTAAAAATTATATATTATTAGTAATTCTTTGCTTTGGAAATCAATTGTATGCGCAGGAAATGGAATCGAAAATTTCCGATACGCTTCAAAGAAAAAATTATGATTACCTTTTTGAATGTATAGAAGCTACGGCTGAGGATAAAATAAAACAAGCATATTATCTTCAATACTTTTTGAACAAGGCAAAAACGGATAAAAATTCCAAGGAAATTGTAAATGGATATAAAAATTTTTTATTCTATTCTTCTGAAAAATTAAAATTGGTATATGCTGACAGTATGATTTATACTGCTAAAAAAGCCAATGATAATGCTCTTATTGGCTCTGCTTATCTTTCAAAAGGAATTGTTTACTATGGACAGAAAAAACATAAACATGCTCTTGATAATTATCTTGCAGCCGATAATTATATTTCGAAAACCAGCGACAAGTATCTAACTTATAAAGTTAAATATAATATTGCAGGTGTAAAGTATTATCTCGGATTCTATGATGAGGCAATTTCTCTCTATACCGAATGCATTGATTATTTTAAAGAAAAGAATTCAAGAGCATATTTGAATTCATTGCATTTACTTGGTTTGTGTTATAACAGAATTGGTAATTACGGCTTATGTTCTGAAATAAATGAAAAGGGTATTCAGGAAGGAATAAGATTAGACAATAATGAAATGAAAGATTACTTCATTCATTCAGAAGGTATTAATCAATATTTTAAAAATAATTATACCTCAGCTATAAAAAAGATTGCCTATTCAATTCCGACCATAAATAAAAACAAGGATTTTGCAAATGAATCTGTTGGTTATTTTTACATTGGAAAAAGCTATTGGGATCTCCATAAACCAGAAATGGCTTTGCTGTATTTTTTAAAAGTTGATAAGATTTTTGATGATAAAGGATATATACGTCCCGACTTGCGTCAGAACTATGAACTGATTATCAAATATTATAAATCTAAAAACAACTTGCAGAAACAGCTTTATTACATTGAGAAATTACTTAAAGCAGACAGTGTGCTGGATAATAGGTTTAGATATCTTTCCGGCAGAGTTCGCAAAGTGTATGATACAAAAGTCTTACTAAAAGAGAAGCAGGATATTGAAGATTTATTTAATAAGAGGAAGTATAATGATTTTATTTTTACTGCTATCGTAGTAGTATTATTTTTAATCGTATCATTCATTGCTTACAGGCATATCAGAAATAAGAATGTTTACAGGCAAAAATTTGAGGAATTGATGGCAAAAAACGAGGCTGTTTCTAAAGTAGAATTCAGAAATGAAAATAAAGGAATTGGAAATATAAATAAAGATACTGTTGCAGATATACTTAAACAATTGGAAAAATTCGAAAAAGATAAAAAATTTCTAGCAAAGGACCTGACTTCCGCAAAGCTTGCTGCAATCTTCAATTCCAATTCAAAATATTTATCAAAGATAATTTATCAATACAGAGGAAAGAAATTTGTGAGATACATTGCTGATCTTAAAATCAATTATCTAATAAAGTTGTTAAAAGAGGATAGTAAAATAAGGAAATATTCCAATAGTGCATTGGCTGAAGAAGTTGGCTTTAGCAGTACTAAAACATTTACTCAGGCTTTTTTTGCAGAAGCTGGCTGTCCAACGTCTTATTTCATTGAAGAACTAAATAAGATGTCTCAGGAAAATAAGATTCTTTGAATAAATAATTCCTATAATAATTATGAATTAAAAACGTTTTTAATTTTTGCAGCAAAGTTGCAATATAACAAGCAAAGTTTTATTTTCGCTGCCTTAATTTAATAAAAACATATCATGAAAGATTTAGTAGCTAAAATAAACGCCGAAATCGAAACATTTAAAACAGAATCGGATTCACTAATTGAAAAAGGTGTTAAAGCAGCTGGAGCGAGAGCTCGTAAATCAACTTTAGAAATTGAAAAACTATTAAAAGAGTTTAGAAAAGTTTCTATCGAGGAGTCGAAAAAATAATTTCAATCTTTACTTTACTTAAAAAGCCTTTCCGATTTTTCCGAAAAGGCTTTTTTTGTAATAAGTAAATTTATTATGACTCTTGTAATAGATCTTAATAAATCTGTAAGTAATTTTAATCTCTGAGATTCTAACGTTAATAAAAGTAACAATTAGAACTTAAAAGAATAATTGCTATTATCTGTTTGGTTATCGGATGTTATCGACAGTTTCTAACTTTAGAGATTCACTAAATTTTACATGCTTTTCAATTTTTGGCCTCCATTTGTCTTGTGTTGACATAGTATCGCAAATTTTTTCATGAAAATAAACCTGAAACCATGTCTTTTTATGGAACTCACAAACATTCTGATATGTTTTTTCAGAATGTATCATTAACTTCAGAATAAATTCTTCTTTAGGTTCTCTGTGATTGTTTATGACTTGACTTAAACTTACTGGAGTTATATCAATATCTTTTGCAAAACTACTTCTCTTATTGTAAATAGTATCAATATATGCCGATAAGAATTCTGAAAAATAGTGGTGATTATCATAAGTCGGTTTGCTTATATAAGCTTCCATTTTTAATTTTAATTGTAATAGTTTGGCACGAATAACCTGATCTATGGGTAAGTTTTTAATTCGTTGTAAACGTGCTTCCATTAAAGCCGCTCCATCAGTATCACGTTCTGAATTTGATTTGTATCTTGAATCTACTCCAAATTCAATATCTTCAATATTTACTTTCTTATTCATTATCGTATGTGTTTATCAAGTTTAAAATTTCTGGAACCTCAAGACTCAAAGTCATTCCGGTTATATTCATATTGTATTTGTCGATATAATGCTGGGCAATATTACTTTTTGGTTTGAGTGATACGCAGGCTAACTCTGCATATTCTGCTACTGCAATTTTCGCAGCATGGGTAATTAAGTTTGCAGCAATATTATCAAATTTCTTATTCGTACCTTTATTTTCTAATGAAACCGTTAATAGTCTAATATGGATTCTCCATTCCTGAGGTATTCTTTCCAAAGAAATAATTCCTAGAATATCATTTGAATTGATAATTTTTAACTTATAGATTTCATAAGCCTTTTCAGTCTTCCAATCGAAAAAATAGCGTTTTTTATCTATAGACTTAAAATCAATATCTTCTACTGGCAGAATTTCTACATTATAAATTTTCCCCGAAGAAGTTTCTTGAATTGTCATTTCACAAATTTACAAATAGTTTACTTATAACGGAAACATTTACTGTTAAGTTTACGTTTTTTGGAAAATCGAAGAACAACTTTTATTTGGTTAATAATTTAAATGGTAATGCTTGTATGATATGTATTAAGATGACATTAATTAACTTTAGAAATTGAAAAACTTTTAAAAGAGTTTAGAAAAGCTTCTATTGATGAGTCGAAAAAATAAGATTCATTTTACTCTTAGTGGAGTGTTTTCTAATAGCAACCCTTTATTTTAGATTAGCTGTAATTGATTCAACATTTTTTTGGTTTCGATTTATAATCAAAAAGCAAAAATTTCATATTATGAAAATCAAGAATTTGGCTTAGCAGCAGTTAATTGATGTTGCTGATTTCGAATATTAATTTTTCAAATTCTCCATTGTAAGCTTGATGTTTTTTTATCAAATCTTCTGACCAAGTTATCCATTCCTTATTTGAATGCTCAGTTCGCCCAAAAAAACAAAATTTTCCGTCTACATCTAGTTGTGACTTCAAGCTATTCCAATTTTCATTGCCTTTTTTCCTGTCTTTGAATCTAAGGGCAACAAAAAAATATTTTAGTTTTGAATGTCCTAACTTAAATTTATTATAAGCATTTTGAATCTCCCCATTTTGCATTATCATTTTTGGGAATGCCCATTTTTTAAGTTCAATAACGCCGTAACAATTTTCAGCAGAAACTATATTTACTAAAGGATTAACTCTTTTCAGAAACTCTGGCTGTGGCGTTCCTTTTTTACAGATTATAATATCATATTGTGGAGAGGACTTTAATTCGCCTTTTATTTGTCCTTTATAAAAATCAAATTTTGGTAATTCTTCTCTTAAAATTTGAATAAAAAAATCCTCATACAAAGATCCGTTAATACCTTTATGGCGTAATCCAGAATGGTAAACTTTTTCAGAGAATTCTACTATTTCAATTTGTCTTTTATGCATATTTGCTTTATTACCTTTGTTCCCATGCTAAGATAAGGTTTTGGATTAATTAAGTTTTATTATTGGATTACTCTGATAAATCTGCTTCGGTAAAATTTGCATCAAATCTATCATTAATCCATTCTCTGATAAATTATTTTTTAAGTTCTTATTTTTTTAAGTTTTCTGGCAACATTCCTAGGATATGTTCAACTCTTTAGATCAGCCTTTAAAATTTCTCATATTTTCATTTCTTAATTGAACCAACAAATTATTTAGTTTATGAGATTTGGCTCCTTGTGGTTCTTTTACAAAGCTTAGTTTCATATTAAGCCTTCTGTCTTCTGCCTGGTGTATGAATTTAATATGTTCATTTCCATCTAAATCTAGGTGTCTTTTACCACTTTCATATAATTTGCTTTTATCTATTTGTCTCAAGTTATTCACTTTACTATTAAGATTTTTTAAATACATTTCTGATACAGAATCGTCAAAAATGCATATTTTATGACAATTAGCTAATTGTAAAAGATTTAGTTGGTTGATATCATTTTCATTTGTTAAAAAGATTTCTTTATCTTTCTTGTTTCCAAATTTGTAAGCCCATTTGTCGTAATATACAAGCATTAAATCTGGCGATATAGGGAAAAAGAATTGTAATCCTTTTGAAAAAAGACCGAGATGGCTACCAGGATGATTTCTACTTTCTAAATATTGATTATATCGATTACATGGGTTATCAGACGTAATAAACTTTTTTTTAGTATTATTAATTAATAAAATTAATTCTAAATCATTAGCATATTTAACTCCTTTGGCAACTGCAGAAAGTGATTGTGCAGGAGCATTCTTAAGTTTAATACTTAAATCATCCTTAATAAGTGCACCTAATCTATCGTCATATTTAGCAAGCTCTTTAATTGTTTTGTCTACAACTTCATTAAGTTTTTCCGAAGAGTTTTTTGTTCTGTATGAAAGAATTATACTAAAAAGATGCAGTAAAATATATTTTTCAGAATTTCTCGCAGGTGTTTTTTTTTCGTTTATTATTTCCGCTATTATAGGTGCTGCAGAATCCTCTATTTTTCCTAAAGCATCTTCTATAACTTTATCTTCTCCATAAAAATAATCTTCTTGTGCTTGCGAATCTAAAGGGCAATTAACTCTATAAAACTCAGTTTCTACATTAAAAATATTAATTTTTGCTTTTTTTATTTCGTTTGAAAAATGTCTTAATAAAAGTTTAGGAACAAAATGTTGTTTTTTCTTTTCTGCCATATTTAATGTTTAACAGGTTAATTCACATCGGCTTTGCGCTGTGGCTGCGACTTTAGCGCTTTGTCGTATGATATATTAATTAGGTTTAGTAATTTAGGATCAGAAAATAAAAACCGCCGTTACCCAAAACCTTTGTTTGCGGCATTACACTGATGAAACTCAAAAACGTCTTCTTCTTCCAGTGAATCTACGCCCTAATAATAATTGATTAAACTGATACCTTGATCGCATTTGTTGTCTTTCTAATTCTAATTTTGCTTGCTGCGCTTTGATTTTATTACGTTCGGACAAATCATTCATAAAATTGGCATATCTTGTTTGCCATTCACCGTCAATTATGCTTTTAATAAGAGCTTTGCGAGATATTTCTGCGAATACTGTTAACCAGTCTGATTGAACAGGAAAAATACAATAAAGAAGCGTTCTATTGCTTTTTTTATTTCCTATTAACGCAGTTCCTTTAAAATCGAATATAACAGGAACAGAACTGCCTAGCCAATTTTTAGGAAAACATTCGTCTGCGAATTCAATCCCAAATATGCTGGGATTTTCCATAGAGACAAAATCTTTTTGTGCTTTAATAAATCTTGGAATATCTCTTTGCAATCTTGTTCCATCAACAATCCAGATCATATTCTTGTAGAAATCCTCGCGTTGTCTGCGCTCAATTGGATTGATATGCGAATGCTGAAATTCGATAACCAAACCTTTATCTGTTCGGACATCGGCTATATGTTTTTCGTTTGTTAGGCTGTCAAATTGAATAATTTCCTGCCATTCAATTGGGAAATTTCCTTTCCATTCACGATGCCATTCTGTTTCGGTTTCCCACCAGATGTCACATTGGCGAATTTTTTTGTGCGCCCAATGATTTATTTTAAACTCTCCGCATTTCGCAATCATTTCTGCTCCGCAACTTTGGCAGAAACCTTTAGCCCCTTTAGAAGCCTCAATTTTATGACCATCAATTATTGCGAACTTCATTTCAAATTTGCATTTTTTAGTGAGGAGTTTTGTTGGATTGCCATCAACAGGCTCAGACTTTGCAAAGAAGAGGAATTAGAAAAACAAATGTTAAGTTTAGAATTGAACCCTCTTTTTGCAAAACCCTTGTTGGCAGACCTTCTATATTATTATGTTTTTCATCGAATGTTTATTTAGTTCTTTTTCAACACTCATTAAGTACGAATATGGACTAGTCCTTATTCTTTCTGCCTTGTCTTGATTAAACATAATTTTAGTTGCAATAACTGAAATACCAGCTCCCGCAAACAATGCTTGTGGAATTGTAAGGCCTAACATTGTAGGTAAAAATGCAGTTGCTCCTGTTGAAATTAAACCAACTTTCAAAATTGTATCTGAAAACCATTTTATTTGCGAACCGTCTAAGGCTTTCTCTAAATTATTTAATCCTGGTAAGAACTCGTCGTTATAAATATCACTTACTTGCTGTTGAATTGCATCTAATGAACTTTCTTTATTTACATTGTTTACAAGTTTCAATAAGTTAGTTCTAAATTGTCCCAACTCATCTTTATGATTATTTTTGAAATCAATTATTTTTTCAACACTTGTATCTGGTGCTAATTTGATACCTTTTACAATTAAGTTTGTCAATAATCCTTGTGCAAGATGTAATGTTGTTCTGTCGTTCCGTCTGTAATAATCTCTTGCTCCAAATTGAACTCTATTGTCAAGTCTGGCTTGTTCTGTCAAATTTGAAGCTATTGAATTGTCTGTCAATAGGGCAAATGACCTGTCTTCACAAATTTTATTCGCAAGCAAACTCATATAAAAAGAACCAAATTCGCTATTGGTTCTAAACCAGCCTTCGTTATCAATATTTTGTTCAATTAAATGTCTGATTTCGTGAGGTAGTTTTTCAGGATGCATCCTAAATTCTCTCGGTAATTTTTCCGTATGAATTCTTACATTTTCGGAATTTTCATTTACTAAAAAATTTGAGGCTTCATTTATGTATTTTAAAACAGTTTCTGATAAATCGGTGACAAGTCTATTGTCAGGATCTATTTCAAAAGGTGTTAATATGCCTTTATCATGAAGTGTTTGAGTTAGCTTATTTTGATAAGGGGTCTTGATTGAAGTTGGTACAATGGTCTGAATTTCGTCCCAATACAATATTGCTGATTTTAGCCAATTCTCTTCAGGAATGTCTATAGTCGGGTAGTATAATGCTTTTGTAAATCCCATATCGATTATTATTAGTTGTATTGTTGTTAGGTACGTGAACACTTTAAATTTTTATTGCCTAAATATTAATGTCTTAAAATGACATCAAAAACCTAATTATAAAAAGCTTTATGTAATTGATTGATATTAATTTCCAAACATACAAAACCGTTTTTATTTTCTTTTACGGTTTTCCATAATCTGTATCATTAATAAATAGCAAAATAATTCTTTTATAAAGGATTTCGCTAACGTATAAATACCTGTTTTTATGTTGCTATTATTTGTATCTAATCTTTTAAATATGAAAACCCATTATTGCTGGCGATAGTTATCAAAGGTTGAATAGTTTCTTTGTATCTTTGATAATCAAATTCATAATTGTCTTCTAAATCAGGGAAAATACTAAGATACTCTTCTATGTATTTATTCTTAACGTTATGGCTTTTAACGATCTCAAAAGCTGTTTTTTGAAGATTATAAAACTTATCAAAATATTTATTTACTGACGGAAGTTTATCTCTTTTTGAGGAATTAAAAGTTTTATCTATCGGAATTAAATTCCAAATTAAATCATGTGAAACAAATGCATGAGGTACAAAATGGTCCAAAGCATATTTTTTTTCGTCAAAAACTAATCGGTTGTTCGTGAAAATACAATCAATCGATCCCAATTCATTAAATACTAATTTCCAATATTCGTTGGTTTGTTTAACTAAAGAATTTCTCGTGATTGATTTGCTTATTTTATTTGGAATATCAGGAACATTCAGATTTCTTTTCTGAAGAAATAGAGATAAATTCCAGAAGCAAAAGTCTTTAAGTATCTTGGCATTCGATTGTAAATAAGAAATCCATATTGGATTTATCTCTATAAAATCTTTTTCTAAACGATAAAAACAGCCATGATCAAAATTTTGGGAAAGTGAATAAATTTCATTACGATTTCCTGAAAACCAAGATGAAATAAACCAGTGTGGTACATTTTTATCAAAATGATTTAAAATTTTGATAGTTTCAGTCTTATTAGTATTTTCTAAAACAGTATTTAAAGTGTTTCTATTTTCATTTATAGTAAGATTCTCTATTTGTATAATAGCTCTAACTGAATCTTGAATAAGATCTTGTTTGCCAAAAGAAACATGAAAATAATTTACAGTGTACCAAGAGTTACTAATCATTCTTGAGAATAATCTCCTTTTTTCAATATTTGTGTTACCTTCTTCTACCAGTTCAAGAATAGCTAAAAACCAGTAAAACTTATAACTTGCAGAAGTATTAGCAAATACTGATGCTAACTTATTTACCGGCAGTTGCTGCGAATGTGGGAGGTTCATAAAACAGATTTAGATGAAAATGATTCAAAGTAAATTTAGCTAAAAGTGTGCATTTATTATGCTTAAAATTATTATCTATTAATCCATTAACTCTGAAAAACTCTGCGATTACGATTATAGGTACTTATATGCTGACCATACTATCGTGCTTGCTCGAGATATTCCATTACCGTTTTTAATTTTCGCTTACTCAGAGAATTTGTTATAATTACTTGATGATTAGCAATTAAGAAAGCTTCAATTTCTAATCTTCCAAAATAGACTTCTATAAACGCAACATATAATTCTTCCGCAAAGAATAAATCTAGTTTTGATTCTACATCAGATTCAAATTTTTTGGTTGATTTTACACCGCCAAATCTTGAATATCCTAATTGCCTTCGAAATGAATGATTAACGGTTCTATTTATTTCGTTCATTCGTTCGCGCAAATTACCACTTTCTCCGATATACAATATCCTGTTATTTTTTTCAAAAAGTGCGTAAACTCCAGGGGAGCTTGGAACTCTATTTTCGCGCCAAACTCTGTTTTTTTCAAACTTAATTCTTTCACTTCGTAAAAGTTGTTCTTGCGCAAGATGAAGTACATCCAATAATTCTTCACTTGGTAAATTAATATTCATAATCGCGATTTTGAATGTTATGGTTTTAGTTTGACACTAACGTTCTTGTATTATAAATAATCTATAACAATACCAACTTTCCATTAAGTGAATTGATCAAATAATATTCCAACCGGTTGCAAACGCTAACCAATTTCTTTATCAATTTAAGTAGGCACTCTTTGCAAAAGACCACCAGTTGGTGTACGGTTATATTATAATGATCTAAAATCCATTAAATAGCATTTTTTCGACTTAGTAACCTTTAGAAATCTTATTGTTTACATTGTCCAAAATAGCAGAATATTTTCCATTGTAAATAGAATAGGGAAAATTGTTTTTAAGCTCATTTCTAATGTGCTTTTTCTTTACTTCCTGTAATACTATTTTAATAGAGTAACCTTTTCCTGGAATAGCTAAAACAATACAAATTTTTTCCTCCAAATTATCAATATTATTATTAAGTAAATGCCGAATTCCACTTTTCATGAAATTAACATTCTGTTTCAGAATTATTTCTGCGGTGTTATCTTTACGAATTTTTCCAATTCTAATAACATCAAAATTTATCTCCATAATTTGTAAAAGTTTTTAAATTCAAAATGTTTTTATTCTTCTAAAATCAAAAATGCAAATTTCTTTCTCTGTTTATGGAGGAATTAAATTTTAACTAGAAAATAATAATTTTGATTGTGTGCACGAGTGTGACACTTGCGCCAGCCATAGGTAGCATCGATGTTAGTAGCTGACATTGTTAGTCAGGATTTTGTTCAAACCAAATTTCTTTTAATTCAATAGCATGTCTATTCAATGTTTTAACTGTTTCCTCCAATTCCTCTACATAGTCAGCCAAACCAAGTTTCATTTCCACTTCACTTTGAATCATTTTCAATGACTGAGCTAAATATTTTATTCTATTTTTTAATTCATCAATTTTTTCCTCAGGAATAAAAGAATTTATTCCATCAATATAAAAATCATTGCAATAATTATCTCCGGATAATAAAAATTCCTTTTCATTCAATTTTTTGAATCCAAGAGAAACTGCAACATTTTCCGAAGCAATAGAATTTTCTTCACCAATTTGACTTTTATCTATTGTAATTCTTTGCTCATTTCTATCTTGGAATAAATGACTTAAAATTATTTCCCTTAAAGCTTTAGTTAAATATCCATTTCTTCGGAATTTCTTATCCACAAACCAATGCAAATCTGACCCCATGTCAAGTACATTTGAAACATAAATATCATCCTCATTTTTGATAAAATAAAAATTATATGGACCATTTATGTCAGAAATGTTTTTTTGTAATTTAGGTTTATTAACCCAAACTTTTGCAAATTCCACGCTTGAAGAAAGAGGTCTCAAATGAATAAGCTCATTATTGTTATTTCTGTTGAGTTTTTGAATTAAAGATTTTAGATATTTTTCTTCCATTTTTCAATCATATTCTTAATTCTGCCAAATCATCACAAGTACAAAAACATTTTTCCATTAAGCCAATTGATCACATAATGTTCCAACCGCTATGCAACCACTATCTTTTTGCCTATTAACTTAAGTAGGCACTCGTTGGAAACGAGCGCTAGTCGGAAGCTCTCTCTAATTATTGTTTGTTCGCACTTTTCCAAAAGTCTCTAATTCCATAAATTTTGAATTGAATAAGTTCGATGGCATTTTCTTCTTCAAAAGATTATGGAAGTTTTCGTCATGAGTAGAAAGTATGATTTGCTTTTTATGGTTAAAGACAATACTTCTTAATAAATCAATTGTCGATAGAATGTTTATGCTATCCATCGATTGAATAGGATCATCAATGAATATGCATTCAAGTGGATTTCCTTTCTCGTCTTTTGCATTAAGTGCTTTTGCTAAAAAGATACTTAAACTCAAAATGTTTAACTGTGCTGTGCTAAAGTACAAATTAGGAATTATTAGTTCATCTTGTTTTTCTTGATAAACACAAACATTAAGTTTTGGTTTAGTGTCTGAGAAATCGCATTTAAAAGTTACAGTTTTATAATCAGGATGTGGGTCTATTTTCCTATATAATTCATTTATCAATCCTTCATAAAAGAAAGAATCTATTTGTTGAGTTAAATAATCGGCTACACTTTTTAACTCATTATCTAATTCCTTAGCTATTTTATTTTTTAAAAAATCAATTTTCGTTTTAGTGTCTTTATCTTTAATTTTTGCATCCTCGTACTTCAAATAAGGTTCGACATTTTCTTTGAGTTTAGCTAAAAGATTATAGTCTTTTATTTTAAGCTCCATTTTATTGATTTCTTCATTACTCTTCTTTTTTCTATCCTCTAGAAACTTAGTAAACAATTCAAGGTTATATTCTTTTAATTCAATACCAATTTTCGATTTAACTTCTTGCTCAAAACCTGTTATTATCTTGATGAATAATTCTTTTGATTTTTCGATTAGTTCATTCTGCTTTTGAACATCTTCACTTTTAAAAGAGTTTAGAGTAGTGTTGAGATCTTCAATTTCTTTTTTCAAATTTATTTCTCTATCGACATTAGATTTTATGCTGGCTAAGGTCTTTGTTAACTCATCGGTCAATACGTTTTCGTTGATTTCTATTTCAGGATAATTTACTTTAAAGAACTCTATAACCCTAGTAAAGACCGTTTCTTTATTAAGTCTGTCGAGTTCAGCTAATATATTGGCAGACTTTTCTTTTAAATTGTCTAATTTCAATGATTCTGATATAATAGAACTTTTAAGTTCTTCAATCTTTTTGATGAATGATTCAATTTCTAATTTTAATTTACTTAAAGAACTTTGTGTTTCTTTTTCAAATTCTTCAATCGTTTTTCCTTTTAGTTTTAAAATAGTTTCATTAAGAATTTTAGTATTCAACTCTATCTCTTTTGTGAGTAACGCTTTTGAATCGGAATGTTTTTTCAAATCATCTAAAATTGTTGCACGCTTTTTTTCTATTTCTTCTAATTTCTTGGTGGTTTCAGATATTAATCTTTCTCTTTTTAATTTTAATGATTCATTTACTTGTGTAATGGTTCTGTTTTTAACATCTCTTTCATTTAGTAAACTTGAAAGGACATTTGATAAAAGTATATTATTAGATATTTTTGAAGCCAAAGCACTAAACGATTCGTATTGCTGTTCGCATAAAGGACAAGCACTTGCTTGACTTTTATTTACTATTTCCGAACCTTTTGAAATAAACTGTTCGACTTCTTTTTGAAAGTTTTCACTTGCCTCTATCTTAGAATTAATTTCATTAAGATCTTTCTTTTCAGTCGTTAATGATTTCTCAATTTGTGTAAGTTCCTCAATGATTTTTCCATTATCAGAATACGCTTCATCAGAAACAGAAGGATATACACCAGCGTTGATTTCTTGAATCGAAGTTTTGAGGTTATTTATTGGTATTTCAACTAAACTTTTTTCCTTTTCTAAGCTCGTAATTTTTGCTTGTAAATCAACAAGTTTTTCATTTGATTCTTGTAACTTTTTATTAGTATTATCAGTGCTTTCTTTAAGTTTTGGTGTTTCAGAAATTGTTTTTTCTAAATCAGAAATTTGTTTCTGTATAGAACTTTGTTTTGTGGTATTTTCACTTTCATTTTGTTTTAGAACATTCAGAATTATTGTTATTGCTGACAACTCATTTTTCAGTTCTTCATTCTCTTTACTTTTTCCCGAAATTTCTCTAATTACTTTTTCATATTCTTTGAAGTCAATTTTTAAAGATTCCAAGTTTTGCTTTTTTGTACTCAGTTCTTCATTTAGCTTTTTAATCGAATCAATCTCATTTGTGCACTTTTGTTTTTTATCAAATTTTTCAAGAATAGATTTATTTCCTTTGAGTTGTTTTTCAAGTCTCTCTATTTGACTTTTTGAATCAAAGTATTTACCCATTCCTTCAATTTCTTCATTTCCTGCATAGAAAACATCTAAATACTTATTATGTTCAATTTCTTTTTTAACTTCAAAATCTAAATCATTTGTCCTTTCAGACATAAAATTTGATAGATAAAGAGCATCTGTTTCTGAATAAGATTCATCAATCTCTTTTAAATTTTCTCCTGCCTTATTTAATGAAATAATTTTTTCATTTATTTTTTTAAGAATATCCTTATCACCTTCAAATTTTAGTTCTAATTGAATCCCATCTAAAACTTCCAAAAGGGCTTCAATTTTCTTATTATTAAAAGCGATCAAGGAGGTTATTTTTTTATAATATTCATCAATTTTTTTATCTCCAAAATACTCTATAAACCTTTCATACCTTTCTTCTGGCTTGTCTTCTTTTAGAAATGCGTCAATCCATTCCTGAGACAAAATAACTGTTTTGAATTCTTTATTAATAGTCGCTTTGGGATCAAATTTATAATCATATCCTGCCTTTGTTTTAGGTTTTTCAATATTGGTTATAACCGGACTTTCTTCTCCAACTTTATATAATTTGATAAAAGATGGAAGATTGTCATCTGAATAATTATTCCTTAGAAAGTATTGCTTTTTATTAGATCTGATACTTCTTTCTGATTTAACTGAATTAAAAGTATCCTTTCCTTTTCTTAGAAAACGATCAATATTATTGGTGATACCATATTCAATAGCATCATAAAATGAGGTCTTTCCAAATCCATTAGGAGCATACAACGAGATAAAATCAGCACTTTCACCATCTTCTTTACGTGTAAAATCGAATGTTCCATCTTCGGCTTTGTCATAAGCACGAAATGCTTGTATTTCAACTTTTTTAAATTTCATTTTTGTAGATTTTTTCTATTGAATTCAATGCATCTAGTAAATCACCATCACTCTTTTTGTTTAAGCTAAGCTTGTCAATTATGTTGGATATTGAAGTATTCTTTTTAAACTTTAATGATTGTTTATTCTCAACACCAATTTGAATATTGTCATTTGTAATATGTTCTGATATAAAAAGATTAATTTCTTTTTCTGTAATAGATTTGACGTTCTCAATTACAATTTTTCTGCTACTAAACTTGTTATTTTCGATTTCATATTTTACAGATTTTCCTAATATACTTTCTGAAATATAGAATACATAAAAATTCCATTTTGAATAATCATCCTTAACTGTGGGAATGAATTTTGCTGTCAAGTAGCTGTTAAATTCTTTCCATTTATATGTTAGAATTGTATCGTCTTCAAACTTAACTATGCAAACAATTACTTCTCCTCCATATTGGACTTTTCCAATCGAAAAATAATTCAGTTCAAATGCTGAATTTATTTCTTCTGTGATTTCAAGTTCTATTTTATTAAATAACTCCTTTTGTGACATCTTTTATTTTTTGCAGAGAATTTGCTGCGGTTATTGCCGTAAATTCTCTATAATTATCAATTACGTGTTTTTGAAACTTGAAAATATGAACTATTGTCAAGTCATTGAATGGCTCTGTAACAGTATTGTTTATATACATTTCCTTATTTGGAACTGTACAAATATCTCCAATAAAACCTTTGTCAAGTTCTATGGTTGTTGGTTTGGTGTCAAAAGTTGAACCTATTACAATCAAACCTCCTTTCTCAACTTCTGACAAGTCAGACCTATATATATCCTCCAGCTTAAAAATCCACTCTTTTGAATCGGTAAAGTATAGTTTTTTAGACTTATGAATATTTTTCAATTCATTTAAAGTAATTTTTTGCTCATTATGCAGTTGATTGATAGATAGTAATTCTAAAAATGAAATCCATAATGCTTTATGATTAATTAGACCGATATCAGTTCCTGAGACTAGAAGGGAATCTTTGTAGATTTCAATTATCTTTTGTGGGGTAAATTCTTCGCAAAGATTTTTAGCGATGACTTTTAATTCGTTTTGAATTAAAGTTTTTTTAGCTGATGTAACTTGAATTCCTCCTAATGGAAAAATGTCATTAAGTAATCTTTCAAATGAACCGATGTATGGTGGGAATAATTTGGATAACTCATCTTCATTTTCAGCTATAATTTCATCATAGAATGATAAAGGCATAAATACTAATCGACCTAAGGTTTCTTTTCCATCTTCTGCTGCCATTTTAGATTGAATACCAGCAAGCAAAATACAGGAATCTTCTACTTTCAGGATACCTCCGCCTGATTGGCCAATTACTTCATCGTAGATAATAGGCTGTTTACTTTTTGATTCCCGATAATTGTGTTGCTTAGTTTGTAGTATAGTGATTTCATCAAGTCTAAAACTGTCATTTTGATTTCTCCTAGAATTCGGATGCCCACATAAAAAATACCCATCTTTATTTTCAGGTAATATTTCATTCCGAAGTAATATTTCTATTATGCCTATTTTTTTAACTTTTATAATTGCTGCATCTTTGTTATTGTCTGAATGCCTATAAGGCTCTTCAATAATTTCTAATGTTTCGTTTATTAAATTTCCATTTTCATCCAAGTATTGTCGAATTATTGATGGTGCATTGTTATCTATTATAACATGCTTTGCTGTTAGAACGTAACTATATTCATCATTTATTGGTTGAAACAAGCAACCGCTTCCACCTTCAACTTTTACAGTAAATTTTGTTAATAAATCTATTCTTGACATCCTGAGAAAGAAAATTCGTTATTGGGTATTTGCATTGGTCGGAAATTTGGAAAATCTGAGTAATCGGTATCAGAGAATATCTTTTCAATTTGCTCTGGATAATTAAAGAATACTTCACAATTATCATTTACTGAAGCTAGCCTTGCAAGAAACTTTTTATTTGGGTGAGCGTGTTTGTCTCCGTTAGTGCTTATTACATATTTCTTTGTCTCGATTAATTCAAGCATTTCGATGTTGTTATTAGCCTTACTGCCGTGATGTGATATTTTTACCAGTTCAGCTTTTAATGGCTTTTCCTTTGAATAACCAAACTCTTTCAAGGAATTCACTACTACTGTCGGATGTGCATCTGCCAAAAACACAAAGTTTTTCTTCTCAAATGTTAATATGAAGGCAATTGAACTTCCATTGTGAATAGCAGGGTCTTCTTTGAATTTGTCACTTGCAATATGTTCTGAAAGTGTAAAGTCATAGTCGTTTTTTTCGGCTGATGTGTCTAAAGATTCAGGTTCTTCTTTTTCCCATTTACCAAGCAATAACTTTAATTTATCTGGGCTAGGGGATAAAATTTTGAACTTAATTCCTAAATATTCAAAATACTCTAAGGCGATAACTACATTTCTGTCCCAAATTCCTTTTGTCTCGATGTAATCCTCAAACTTCACACCTTGTCCAATGCTTGTAAGTGTTGTTTCATCAGGGTTGAAAGTCAAAAAATTGTCTTTATTTTCTTCTTCGTCAAAGTATTCAGAAATAAGTTTTCCTGAATTAAACCAAACTTTACCAATCAAAGAATGAGCATCATTGTCTTTTTCAAACCATTTCAATACACCTCCAATATGGTCATCGTCAACATGGGTAAGTACAAGTAGGTCAATTTTTTCGTCATTCTCTCTAATTTTGTCAACTGTTTCTTTTAGTTCTCCATATTCAAGTTTACCGTTCTTGCTTTTCTGTACATAAGTTGCTGGCATTCCACCATCAATTAAAATGTTTCTTGGTTTTCCGTTTTCTTCGAAAGAAATCAGGATTGCGTCTCCGTTGAATGCTTTTAAAAACTTAATTTTCATAGTTGTTATTGTTGCGGTTGGACAAAATTAAATATGCTCAATTGTGTCGGCTTTGAATATGACGGAAAAGCTTATTAAAATCTGAAACAAGCATTCGACAATCCATCCAATTTTCAATGTATTCCTGAAATGGATTTTTTATTTTTATATTTTCAAAATCAACAAGGTATCAACAGATTAACTTCGAATAGCAAACATATAAAACTGTTTTAACATTACTTTACGGTTTTCCATAATCTGTATCTTTAAATAAGTTGCAAAATAGTTCTTTTAATAAGCATATTGATACCGTATAAATACCTGTTTTAAATTTTTATTGCGCATAAAAAAAGATGCCGAAGCATCTTTTTATTCTTAAAACAAATCTTTTATATCAACCTTTAAGGCTCTTGCAATTAAAGTTAGAGTTTTTACTGTTGGATTCGTTTCTCCTCTTTCTATTCTGGCAACCTGATTTACTGACATACCAATTTCAATAGCTAATTTAGATTGAGAATATTGATCTTTTTCTTCTCTAATTTTTCTTATGTTAGCTCCAAGCTTAATTTGTACTTTATTTATTTCTTTTTCTTCCACATGATAAATTTCCAGTATAAAAAAACATTAATCCTACACATATATGTGTAGTTGTGTGTTTTTTTCATTATATTTGTTTTTGAATTTATATATTTGCGATTCTTCACATTAAGATATTTGAAGCATTCGCTTAGAATCTCGACTTGAAAACTGGAAATTTAAAAGGAACGAGAGGATAAGTAAGATGCTCACGCCTATGGCGTGGGCTCACTTATTGTTCCTCGGTATTTCCAGTACCTCAAGTCAATAAGCTGAGTTCTGCGCCTTTTTTATTAGGTTCTTCATGGCTTATATTTCTTAGCAATCCTTTAAATTAAAAATGACTTCGCATTATAAGAGAATTTTAATCTTAAAACTCGTTTATTAATGTAAAAAGAAATTTTATTATGACCATTAAGCCGTTTACTTAATGCATAAAAAATGGCCCTCTACTTCGTCGCTAAACTGTTATAGAGGACCGTAGCTAATCAAATCTTCGTTTAACTAACCAATCCAATATTATGAATATTTTTTCATTTTACAAGGATGGGAAAGGTCTTTATTGCCTGTTTTTTATATGGCTTTGTTTTTCTTTTTCATCTGTCTATGCCAAAAACACAGTCCGGCACAGTACTATTTTTACTCAACAACATCAAATTCAAGGGGCTATAACCGATGGTCTCAATCCATTGCCTGGTGTTACTATTGCTGTTAAAAGCAAACTTAATTCGTCTACTATTTCAGATTATAGTGGACAATACACCCTTTTTTCCGCTCCAAATGACACCTTAATTGTTTCTTTTATTGGTTTTAAAACTGCTTTGATCCCAATAAAAAGTCGAACGAACATTGATATACAATTGCTTTATGATATCACAACCCTTCAGGAAGTTAAAGTCAATGCCGGTTATTATTCCGTAAAAGAAAGCGAACGCACCGGAAGTATTGCTCGTATCACTTCCAAAGATATCGAAACACAGCCCGTAACTAATATCCTTGCAACAATGCAGGGCCGTATGGCTGGAGTGAGCATAACCCAGGCAACTGGAGTTCCCGGTGGAGGCTTTGATATAAAGATAAGGGGACAGAACAGCATCAGGACGGATGCCAATGCACCTCTGTATATTATTGATGGTGTACCCTATTCCTCGGAACCCGTTGGGTCCTTTTATACTGGAACAACTTTCCCCACACTTACCAGTCCTCTAAACAGTATAAATCCTGACGCGATCGAAAGCATAGAGATTCTAAAAGATGCAGATGCTACCTCTATCTACGGATCTAGAGGTGCCAACGGTGTCGTTTTGATTACAACCAAGAAAGGTAAAGCCGGAAAAACAAAGTTTACCGTGACGGCATCGACAGGTACTGGGACGGTGACTAAGTTTATAAAACTGATGAATACACAAGAGTACTTGGATATGCGCAGACAGGCCTTTATAAATGACGGGATTAGCGAGTACGGGATTTCTGATTATGATATAAACGGCACATGGGATCAAAACCGCTACACAGACTGGCAGAAAGAACTACTTGGAGGAACAGCTCAAATAACTGACCTTCATGCATCTGTATCAGGAGGTTCAGAGCATACACAGTTTCTGGTCAGTGGTTCTTACCATACAGAATCCACTGTGTTTGCTGGTGATTTTTTATACCGAAAAGGGGGCAGCCAGATAAATTTAAACCACCAGTCAGAGGATAATAAATTTAAGCTGACATTCTCGGCAGGATTTAATAGACAGGATAATAACCAGCCGTCATTTGATTTTACCTATGATGCGCGGGCACTGCCTCCTAATGCGCCAGCTTTATATAATTCCGATGGTGAACTAAATTGGGAAAACGGAACTTGGGATAATCCCCTTAGAAATCTTAATACGGAATTTGAATCTGCAACCAATGATTTAACAGCAAATACAACTCTTACATACGAACTGGCAAAAGGATTATCGGTAAAAAGTAACCTTGGATATACAATCTTGCATAATGATGAAACCCGAATCGTGCCATCCACAATTTATAATCCGGCAAATAATGTAAGCAGTGCAGGTTCTGCTATTTTTTTAAATAATACAGATCGCTCGTCATGGATTATAGAACCACAGATCAACTGGAAAAAAGATCTTGGTAAATCTAATCTCGACATTCTCTTGGGAGCCACATTTCAAAGCCAGGAGTCCCAATCACTTGTTCAGTCTGGAACAGGTTTCGCTTCCAACAATCTAATTTATAACCTTGCCGCCGCAAAGAATGTACGTGTGCTCACTAACGACCAGACTCAGTATAAATATCAGGCTATTTTCGGAAGGATAAATTACAACCTCAAAGAGCGGTATATCATCAATCTGACAGCAAGACGAGATGGATCCAGTCGTTTTGGTCCTGGAAATCAATTTGCTTATTTCGGGGCAGTAGGTCTGGCTTGGATTTTTTCAAATGAAAATTTACTAAAAGACAGCTCGTGGCTAAGTTTTGGTAAAATCCGTTCCAGTTATGGAACAACAGGAAATGATCAAATCGGTGATTATCAATTTCTAGATACCTATACCACCTCATCAGTGCTTTATGGTGGCAACACCGGACTTTCTCCCTCAAGATTGTATAATGCAGATTTTGGATGGGAAACAAATAAAAAATTTGAAGCAGCGCTCGAGCTTGGTTTTTTTCAGGATCGCATATTTGTAACAGGAGCTTGGTATCAAAATCGATCGTCCAATCAGCTGGTGGGCCTATCCTTGCCGGGCACAACAGGTTTTACAAGCATACAGTCCAATCTTGACGCTGTTGTAGAAAACAGCGGACTGGAATTTACACTTCGTACCAGTAATTTTGTAAAAGGAAATTTTACCTGGATAACAAATCTAAACTTAACGTTTGCCAACAATAAATTGGTGCGTTTTCCAGGTCTGGAAAGCTCAGCTTACAGCCAGCAGTACCGGATTGGAAAACCTTTAAATATCGCACTGCTCTACGACCTCAAAGGTGTTAATCCGCAGACAGGCTTATATGAATTCGATGATTTAAATGGCGATGGCAGTATTACATTTCCCGAAGATAGACAGGCAATGGCCGATCTGAATCCGAAATATTTCGGAGGAATTCAAAATCAGCTGACTTATAAAGGAATCACTTTAGATTTTTTATTTCAGTTGGTAAAACAGAAAAACAGAACTTATCCAATGGGACCTGCCGGAATGATGTCCAATCAGCAGCAAAGAATAGCCAGCAGCTGGAGGGAACAGAACGATATTGCGCCATATCAGATCTACACTACCGGGTATAACGATGATGCTATGACAGCCAGTTATTTACTTGATGAAAGCACGGGATCCGTTACCGATGCTTCATTCATTCGGTTGAAAAATATATCTCTTTCCTACAACCTGCCTCTTTCGTTAAAAGAAACCCAGTGTAAAATTATGCTGCAGGGCCAGAACCTTTTGACATTCACTAAATATAAGGATGGGGATCCGGAATTTTTAAGTTACGGTTTTCTGCCGCCACTAAAAGTTATAACAGCAGGAATACAATTAATATTTTAAATCAATTAATATGAAAACACTTTTTAACACATCGATCAATGCCTTGTGCCATATTATTATAATTTCGATGTTCTCCTGTGATTCGTTTGTAGAAGTTGATCTGCCAAAATCCCAGCTGACCACACCAACTGTTTTTGAAGACTATAATACTGCCAGTTCAGCACTTTTAAATATTTACTCCAATATTAGGGATGCGGGAATTTTCACTGGAACAGCTGTAGGGATTTCAAATCAGCTTGGCAACTATGCAGATGAAATTAAAAGCAGTGAAAGTCCAACCAATTCCAGTTTAAGTTTTTATAAAAATACACTTTTGCCTGCCAACACTGTTATCAGTGGGTACTGGAACGCCGCTTATAATCAAATTTATGCTGCAAATGGGATAATCGAAGGCTCAGCTGCAAGCAGCAATCTTACCCTTGAGCAGAAGAATCAGCTTCAGGGAGAAGCATTGTTTATCAGGGCACTGGTTCATTTCTATCTTACAAACCTTTTTGGAGATATACCCTATATTACTAGCACTGATTATAAAGAAAACAGCACTGTTAGCAGAAAACCTGTTGCGGAGATATATAGAAAGCTTACAACAGATCTTGAAAATGCTATTCTTTTACTGCCTGTTCAGTATCAGGGTCAGGAAAGAGTGCGTCCTAATGTTTTAACTGCAAAAGCTCTTCTTGCCAGAGTCTATTTGTATTCAAAAGCTTATCCGGAAGCGGCAAATGCCTCCTCTGCTGTACTTAACAGAGAAGAACTTTATCATCTGGAAAGTCCCGACCGTGCATTTTTATTGAATTCAAATGAAACTATATGGCAGCTACAGGCCGGAGCTGGAGGCAGAAATACAGCAGAAGCTGCCACTTTTACTTTTATTTCGATTCCTCCCCCTCGTGTTTCGCTCAGCAATTTTCTGGTGGATTCATTTGGGGCTGGTGATCTGCGCAGGTCCCTATGGATAAAAGCAGTTACAAAAAATACTTCGACATTTTACCACGCATATAAATACAAAGAAAACAACTCAACAGCAGTTTCAAAAGAATATGCAATAATGTTTCGATTAGCCGAGCAGTATCTGATCAGAGCAGAGGCCAGGGCCTATCAGGGAGATCTCATTGGTGCCAAGGAAGATTTAAATAAAGTAAGGCATCGCGCAGGCCTATCAGACACTTCAGCCACAACGCAGCAGGAAATTTTGGACGCTATAATTATTGAGAGAAAATGGGAACTTTTTACTGAGTACGGGCATCGTTTTTTTGATCTTAAAAGGACGGCTAAATTAGACATTGTACTCAGTGGAATTAAGCCTGGCTGGAATACACCTGATGATTTATTACCTATTCCTCAAAGTGAGTTTAGTGCAAATCCTTTTCTTGGTTCTCAAAATCCGGGATATTAAATTTATAATTATGTTTTTCAATATAATAAAGAAGCATCTGAGAACCATGAGGTTCTGTGAAATGCAATGCCCACTATATTTAGTTTTATTATTTATTTTGCCATTAGTAGCCTGTCCCTTATGGGGGCAGGTGGTGCAAAAAAAAGTCTTGTCACCTGATGAGTACCATTTTTGGGGAGAAGTTCGTTTAGAGAAAATAAGCCATGATGAGAAATGGGCAGTATACAATATGGAGTATACCAGCGGAAACGATACTTTATTTGTTCAGAATATCGAAAAAAATACTACATATGCTTTTCCGGGCGGCGAAAACGGCAGCTTTGCGCCTAATGATATATTCGTTTGCCGTTCAGGAGATAACCTACATATTCTTAATTTGAAAACCTCAAAAAAAGAAACAGTACCCAATGTGATGCAGTATTCATTAAGTGAAACAGGGTATTTAATTTATTTGCGAACCAATAAGAATAATAAAAAAACCCTTGAAATCAGATCGATGCAAAGCGGAAGCATCAAAAAGATCAATGATGTAACTAGTTATCTGATGAGTCCTGATGGTAAAAATTTGGTCTATACAACCTTATTGGATAACAGGAATGCTATTGCTTTAATTAGTATTAAAAAACCGGAAAACATAAAATGGTTTCAGCAGGACAGCAGGGAAAAATTCATAGGTTTGACATGGCAGAAAGAAGGGAATGCGCTGGCCTTTATAAAGCAGTATGATGATTCCAAAGAAAATATTTTGTTTCTGTACAACCTATTGAATCATGAATTATATAATCTTAGCGCATCTGATATAAATTTCCCGGAAAATTGGTCCATAGTAAATGACACTTTTCGAAAAATTCTAATATCTGAAGACCTGCAGAAAGTTTTTTTTGCTGTTGTTACCCCATCTGCTTTAATACAGCAGGAATCAAATATTGAGATATGGAATGCAAATGATAAGTGGATATATCCAGTTGATAAATTTCAGGGCAGTATTGAAAAGAAATCAAAATTAGGTTTATGGCAGCCTACAGAAAGCAAAGTAAATATTATTACCTCAAATGAGTTATCAAGTGTTATGCTTACCGCCGATATGAAGTATGCTATATTATCAAATCCCAAAGAGTATGAACCCCAATTTGAAATAGAAGGTCCGAGAGATTATTACATCTTAAACTTGAAAACTTTCGAGAAAAAATTAATTCTGGAAAAACATCCCTATGATTTAGAGGCATTGAACCCTTCGCCCACAGGAAAATACCTGGCGTACTTTAAAGAAAATAACTGGTGGGTTTATAATCCGGCCACTGATGCCCATACAAATATTACTGGCTCGACGGGCATTAAATTCAAGGGGAAAAAGCAGGAACTTGTTCCGGAATCAGTCTATGGAAATCCAGGGTGGACACAAAAAGACAATGAGATTATCCTATACGACCAATACGATATTTGGGCCATTACCCCTAATGGAAGTAATTTTAGAAGATTAACTAAAGGAAGGGAGCAGCAAATACAATACAGAATTATTAATCCGTCTGTCAATTATAGAAAACTCGTATATGACGGACCCGTTGTAGAGACCTTTGACCTGAACAAAAAAATATTTCTAAGGGCAAAGGGAAATGACGGTAAGATGGGCTGTTTTAGATGGGATAAATCTTCCTTTGAAAAAAGAATAGTCTATTTAGACAGTTATATTGATCAGTTTAAATACAGTGAGAAAAGAAATAAAATTTTCTATCGAGAGCAAAAATTTGATATGCCTCCACAACTCGTCAGCAGTAATAATTCATCGCTGTCGGTTAGTTTTTTTAAAAGCAATCCCCAGCATGAAAAATACTATTGGGGAAAATCCGAACTGATTAATTTTAAAAATTCAAGATATCAGAATTTAAAAGCTGTTCTATTATATCCTGCTGCTTACGATCCCAAAAAAAAATATCCAATGATTGTTAATATTTATCAGGGTAAAGCCGATGAGTTGCATCTATATCAAAACCCTACCTTTGCAAACGAAGGAGGATTTAATGTTACTTTAATGACATTGGAAGGATATTTTGTGCTTCTTCCTGATATCAGCCTTATTTACCAGAGCCCAGGTATTTCTGCTGCTGACTGTGTGGTTTCTGCAACAACGGCAGTAATAAAAAAAGGGATTGTAAATTCTGCAAAAATAGGGCTTATGGGACATTCTTTCGGCGGATATGAGACCGCTTTTACTATTACACAGACCCCTATGTTTGCTGCTGCAATTGCCAGTGGGGCGATAACGGACCTGATAAGCCTTTATTATTCTGTCGGCAGATCTGGAAATCCGGAAATGTGGCGCTTTGAGAGCGAACAATGGAATATGGGTGGATCTCCACATGATATACCATCAAGCTATCATGCTAATTCACCTCTTCCAAATGCTGTAAATATTCAATCACCTCTACTGCTGTGGAGTGGTAAAAATGACAAGCAGGTAGACATACACCAGAGTTTAGAATTTTACCTGGCAATGCGCCGATTAAAGAAAAAAAGCATCATGCTTTTATATGCTGATGAAGGTCATGTTTTTACAAAACCAGACAATCAAAAAGACATTACGATACGCATGATGGAATGGTTTAATTACTTCTTGAAGGATGATCATTCCTATTCTTGGATTAACAAAGGAGTACAATAGAAATTTAAATAGGAATGCAGTCCCAAATGGGACTGCATTCTTCCATGAAAACGAAAATTACTGACCATTTACAACACGATATAAAGGTTGAACACAATTGTTTTGGTCATCTTTTTCATAAGCAACAGGACCTGATGTTACGTTAAGACGACATAGCTGCGGCTTTTGAATGTTAGAGCAATCTATTGGTTCTTCTTCAGTACAGTCTCCATTTGAATCAGGAAAGTATCCTGGTCGGATGGCAAGGGTATCTGCTTTTGGCGAACTCTGCATGGAGGTAGTTGCAAAAGCGCCTGCCATTGCCAATAATACGGCAGCCACAGGCATTCCATTTTTTAAAAATAAACTTTTCATAATATTAAAATTTAAAATTATAATTTGATCTACTTTTTCTACAGGTTTCGATCTGTTTCCTGTCAACAGCGCTGGTAAATTTTTAATTATTGAATTTCATTCTTAATTATTTTTTTTAGTTCATAAACCACAAGATCATTCCCAATTATAGCATACAAATGCGTATCAGTTGCTGCAAAAGAATTAAGGACTTTGCTCGAAGTATGGAAGATAGGAAAACTGAGCAGATATGTATTGTTTTTTAGATTGTATACGTCTATAATAAAGGATTTATCCCATAACTTTTTATTCTCATACCTGCCCTTTACCCTGGAATGCACGAAGAGCAGATTGCCGACTACTGCGGCATTAGCATTTACTACGAATGATGGCGTGGACATTGCATATTGTTTTCCATCCCTGAGGAGTGAAACCTTTAAATTTGGATGGCTTATAGTATCAATGGTATGTCCTCTGGTGATAAGTTTTCCGTTTTTTTCAGCGGTCATAAATTCATTGCGGTAATAGTATAGGTAGACAATTTTCTTTGCCGCTTCACTGTACAGAAGCGTTCCATCAGTATCAAAAATGCCATCATTGCGGCTCTGCAGAAGTTCTCTGCTATATGTTGTTTTTTGTTCGGCGTCAGCATTATAAATCCCCAAAACATTTGCCAGTTTTTTTGAATTGTTTGATCTGAATACCGCCATGCTGCTGTCAATTGGGACTATCCTTGTAAAGTAAGGAACTGAGTTTAATTCTCTAGTGATGGTCCAGTTTTTCATATCTCCTCTAAGGAGCACAGGAACATTCCCATCCGATAAATAAAAATAGGGTTCTCTGACACTTATCGTAATTGATTGGAAGGGGATTTTTTTTACATCGAAATACAGTTTATCTAATTTTTTGTTCTTTAGATTTTGGTCCATTGAAAGTACATACATTGGATATTGATAGTTTCCAAGATAGATCCTGTTATTTGCAAAACCGGCAATATAATATGAATGATGTTTTAAATCTATTGTATTTGAAAACTCAGCTGGATGATTTGGATATGTTCTTATAAAAGGGTTGTTATGATGTATGATATTTTCAGAGGAAAGAAATAAAATAAACACAATCAGTATACTGCCAACAATAATTCCAATTGTTAATTTAACCGTTCTGGTGCCTGTTGTAGATGCAGTAGCATTAATGTTGGTTTGTTTTTCTAGCACAATTGCAAAAAGGGCCAGGACAATAAATATACAATTGAAAATCAAGTGCATATTCCAGCTCATTTTCTCTAAAATCCCTCCGCAGGAACAGGGAATAAAAGAACTGAAATTTAGAATTATAAAAATATAAGCAGAAAACATTGTCATCAAACCCATTGCAGCATACAAACCTATTGATTGCAATTTGGGTACTAGCAGTGCTGCAGCGATTAATAGTTCAATACTAATTACCAGCCACGAAATCCACGAGGCATATATACTTAATAATGGAGACTGACCAAGCTGCACTTCAAAATTCTCAAAATTCAATAATTTACTTACTGCTGCATAAACAAAAAGAATTGTATACAAGAGACAAATGATCTCCGCAATTACTTTTTTACTATGTAAATTTAATTTTTTCATCTTTACAGATTTTGAAAATCATTCCTGTTTCAAATTCTAGAAAGGATATCTTAACTTGAAGTTTTACTAATTAGAATTTGATAAGACAAAATTACAGTGACCTCTGCAATAAACTGTTACCGAAAACAAGCCAAGATTTTTCAAAAACAATCAATTATAGTTAAAAAAATAAAAAAAGACATTACTAAACTATTTTGTTTAGCAATGCCTTGATTAAATAATGCAATTCAAAGAAAATTACTTACCCGTTTCACTCAACGTGTTTAGTTTTTCACTAAGTTCAATCAGTCCGGCTTTTTGTAAACATTCATCTCCAAAGAATCTTAAATCCTGAAGATTTTCATCTGGGATACTCATCAAGAGAATTGAGGGTTTGTCATTATCCTTAGCAGATAATCCACGTTCAATAACATGGTTTAATAATAATACATTTTTTCGTGAAATTTTCAAATCAATCTTCACTACATCATTCATGCCTGGGATACTAAGTACAGTATCAAAAACCTTGGCCACATCATTTGTTGTCATAATCTTCACGGTTTTAATTAATAATTTATTTCTACAAAGGTATAAAGCCAGTCTTAAAGTGTCATGGACATAATATGTCCATCATAGGTAAAATCCATTTCGCTTACTTAATTTTGTCTCTGAAATAAAAAGGAAAGGTTAAAATTGAGCAACCAAAAACCTTCCCTAAAACAGTCAGGATTTTGCTGTTTTAAAATTGGTTTATTGCTTTGAAAGAGCACGTTTTTCAATCTAAGATTCGGACCACAAATTGGCACAATTGCTACCCAGTTATAATAGTTCTGAATTTTATGCAGTGTGCACTTTCCTTGAGTTCTAAAATAAAATGAAACAGATTTTATAAAAAGATATTGAAATTTTAATGACTTAATGAATACAGCATTGAATTTACGGAATACCACAATAAGTACAGCAAATAGTATAAAAGAAGTCTGTAAAAGAGAAATTTAAGTTTTGAGTATTTTGGAAACATAGGAATATCCGAAAGACATTTAAACTATCAGCAGGATTGCAACGTTCCTGCAATCGGCAAGATGTCCTGTTGTTAAACAACAGCCTTCTTGCTGCTCTACACTCGGGACTCGTTAGCAGTGATACTGGAAGAATAAAAAGAGCTTGATAATAATGAAAAAGAGAGATGATGAAAAGAGAAAATTCAAACAGAACACGCATTGTCGGGTTACGGTTTACACCCGAAGAGTATGAAAAAATTGAGAAAAAATGGAAAGCGAGTACTTGCCGCAAGCTTAGCGATTACATTCGCAGGCACCTATTTGGCAAATCTATAAACACCACTTACAGGAATCAGTCTTTGGATGATATGATCCATGAAATGACCCAGTTGTTCAGGCAATTAAATGGGATTGGAAACAACTTCAATCAGGCAGTAAAAAAACTGCATACACTAAATCAGATTCCGGAATTCAAGGTATGGATTATAAGCGCTGAACTGGATAAAAAAATCCTTTTTGACAAGATGGATGAAATCAAAAATTACATCCAGAAAATCTCGGAAAGATGGTTGCGATCATAAAGACCGGACATTCCCTTCATAAGGTTTTTTATTACAATGAAAACAAAGTAAAAGAGCGTGTGGCAGAATGTATAGGCGCCGGAAATTATCCGATTGATGTTGATAAAATGGGACCTACTGTAAAACTGAACCGATTTTTAAAACAGCTGCAACTAAATGAAAATGTAAAGCGAAACAGTGTTCATATTTCGATCAACTTTGATCCGTCAGAAAATTATTCCAAGGAAAAATTAATGGCTATCGCTGATTCGTATATGGAAAAAATCGGTTTTGGTGAGCAGCCTTATCTCGTATATCAGCATCACGATTCCGGGCATGCGCACATCCATCTGGTCTCCATAAATGTTCAGAGGGATGGTACACGAATTGATATGCAAAATATTGGTAAAAACCGATCTGAACCGGCAAGAAAAGAAATCGAAGAACGCTTTGGACTTGTTAAGGCTCAAGGGAATAAAAATAGTCCGGATTTTCACCTGAAGCCAATCATTTCAGGAAAGGTTCAATACGGTAGAAGCGAATCAAAAAAGGCTATTACAAATGTACTGGATCAGGTGCTTTCATCGTACAAATATACCAGCCTTCCACAGCTCAATGCCGTACTCAAACAATACAATGTTTTAGCAGACCCAGGGAATGAAGATTCAAGAATGTTTAAGGCAAAAGGATTAATGTACAGGATACTCGATGAAAATGGAAAACCTATTGGTGTACCCATAAAAGCCAGTCTTTTTTACAACAAGCCTACACTGAAATTTTTAGAAGAAAAATTCGCATCCAATACCAAAAATCAAGTCTCAGATATAAGAAGGGTGAAAAACGCCATTGATATGGCATTTTTAAGAACAAAAATATCAATAAGAGAATTAGTTCAACTACTGGAAAAAGAGGGTATCAATACTGTTTTTAGAAAAAACGCAGAAGGTTTACTTTACGGTATTACCTACGTTGACCATACCACAAAATGTGTTTTTAATGGAAGTACACTCGGTAAACAATATAGTGCCAAAGCAATACAGGAAAGATGTACGTCAATTAATCAGGAAGAACAAAAAATGCCAAATTTGGTTGGTGAAAAATTACACGAAATCAAATTTGAAACACCGAAATCGGAAATAGTTGCAGCACTGTTTGGAGATGATTTCAGGGATAACAAGTATGTAGGATCCAGTACTATAATGGGCCAATTAGCAGAGATGCTCACACAAGCTGAACAGACATCTAATTACCTTCCATACGAGCTGAAAAACAAAAAGAAAAAAAGAAGAGGACAGTCTAATAATCGATAAAACTTAAAATTATGGCTATGCAGACAGGAGAAAACGAACAGGCACTGAGAAAGATCTTGGATATGACAAGACTCATCAGTATTATTATTTTAGTAATCCATTTTTATTATTACTGTTATGCAGCGTTTCGGGAGTGGCATCTGGTCAGTGGGTTCAGTGATAAAATTATAGGTAATATTTACAATACAGGACTATTTAGTAATTTTCATAAGTCCAAACTCTTTGCACTGGGATTTTTAATAATCTCACTGCTTGGAGTTAAAGGGAGAAAAGATGAAAAACTGAATTACAAAACAGCTTTTGCTTATATAATTACCGGGATTCTGATTTACTTTATAAGTTATCTTTCACTATACCTGAAAATAGAATTAATGTTGGCAGCTATTGTCTACATGGCCATAACTTCCAGTGGCTTTCTTCTGATGCTTTCCGGCGGTACATTATTATCGCGTATTATAAAAAACAGGTTAAACAGCAAGGATATTTTTAACAACGAAAATGAAACTTTCCCCCAGGAAGAAAGGTTCTTGGAAAATGAATATTCCATCAACCTTCCCGCTCGATACCATTTAAAGGATAAGATAAGGGACAGTTGGATAAACATTATTAATCCTTTTCGGGGACTGCTGGTTTCCGGCACACCAGGATCTGGGAAATCTTATTTCGTCATACGCCATGTCATTACCCAGCACATCCGTAAACAATTCACCATGTTTGTCTATGATTTCAAGTTTGATGATCTGACCAGAATTGTCTATAATACCTGGCTTAAATACAAGCATCTCTATCCGGTTTTGCCTCAGTTCTATGTCATTAATTTTGATGACCTGACCCGGACAAATCGTTGTAATCCTTTAGAGCCATCTGGTATGAGTGACATTACGGATGCTTCAGAATCAGCGCGTACTATTTTGCTCGGACTCAACAGGGAATGGATCAAAAGACAGGGCGATTTTTTTGTAGAATCTCCGATTAATTTTCTATCAGCTATAATATGGTATTTACGAAAATACAAAGACGGCGAATTCTGTACGCTTCCCCATGTAATTGAACTAATGCAGGAAGATTACGATAGTCTCTTTACCCTGCTCAGAACCGAAAAAGAAATAGAAGTACTTATTAATCCTTTTGTGAATGCCTACCTAAATAATGTTATGGACCAGTTGGAGGGGCAAATTGCTTCGGCAAAAATTGCCATGGCACGGCTTTCCTCTCCACAATTGTATTATGTTTTATCTGGTAGCGATTTTACATTGGATATCAATAATCCGGATGAACCGAAGATTGTCTGCATGGGCAATAATCCGCAGAAAATCCAGATATATGGAGCTGTATTATCATTATATGTTAACCGATTGGTAAAACAAGTGAACAAAAAAAACAAGCAGAAAAGCAGTCTGATATTCGATGAATTTCCAACTATCTACCTCAACAATATGGACAGTTTGATCGCTACTGCTAGAAGCAACAAAGTAGCAACTTGTCTGGGTATCCAAGATTTTAGCCAGCTGCGTAAAGATTATGGACGAGAACAGGCGGATGTTATTATGAATATTGTTGGGAACGTAGTCAGCGGACAGGTTACAGGTGATACAGCTAAACAATTATCAGAGCGTTTTGGAAAAATTATGCAGGATAGGGAAAGCCTTTCCATCAATAGCGGAGATACTTCTATAAGCCGGTCCAAACAATTGGAATCTGCTGTACCTCCGTCCAAAATTTCCGGACTTAGTTCCGGTGAGTTTGTTGGTATGGTAGCCGATGATCCTGATTGTAAAATAGAACTTAAAACCTTTCATTCTGAAATAGTAAATGACCATGAAGCATTGAAAAAAGAAAAGGATGATTACATCGATATCCCTGTCATTCGAAAAGTCGACAATTCAATGGTGCTGCGCAATTATCTGCAAATAAAAAAAGACATCAAGGATATCATTTATGCTGAAAAAGAACGACTATTAAATGATCCTGAATTGATGAATTTAGTGATTAAGAAGTGATAAAAATTAAACTTAGAAATAATGACACAGAAACAATTTACCGATATTATTCAATTAATAAAGCAATCCAGATCAAATGCTATTACAGTAGTTAATACTGAAATGATTAATCTTTACTGGAATATTGGGCAGTACATTCACAATCGTATTGAAACAGCAGATTGGGGAAAATCAGTTGTAAAAGAACTGGCTGATTTTTTACAGAAAAGTGAACCTGATTTAAAAGGATTTTCGGACAAGAATCTTTGGAGAATGAAACAGTTTTATCAAACATACAAAGCTTTTCCAAAACTCTCAGCACTGCTGAGAGAAATCAGCTGGACTAACAATCTTATCATTTTAAGCAGGACCAAATCAATCGAAGAACAGGAATTTTATTTGCGGCTTTCAAGTCAGGAGAAATTTAGTTCAAGAGAATTAGAAAGGCAGATAAACAGTGGCGTTTTTGAAAGAACAATTATTGGAAATTCAAAAGTCTCATCAATGATGAGAGAATTACATCCCGATATCAAAAATACTTTTAAGGACAGCTATATATTTGATTTTTTAAACCTTTCTGAATCCTATAGCGAGAGTGATTTACAAAAGGGATTGATCAATCAAATGAAAAATTTTATACTTGAGTTAGGCAAAGATTTTTTATTTATAGAAGAAGAATATAAAGTTCAGGTAGGTCATAGTGATTTTTATATTGATCTGGTTTTTTATCATAGAGGCTTACAGTGTTTGGTAGCATTTGAATTAAAATCAGATAAGTTTAAACCTGAACATCTCGGACAGTTGAATTTTTATCTCGAAGCATTGGATCGGGATGTGAAAAAGCAGAATGAAAACCCAAGTATTGGTATTTTATTATGCAAAGATCAGGATCATACCGTTGTAGAATACGCTTTAAGCAGAAGTCTATCTCCAACGATGGTTGCGGAATATAAAATTCAACTGCCAGACAAAAAACTATTAACACAAAAGCTGACCGATCTTTAATTAATTTTTAACAACCGTATTATAAACTGCTATAATTCAAACTCATAATACTCTCCCTCTGTAAGATAATGGACATCAAAATTCCATTTTTCAAAAACACTATCTTCATCTGATTTAAATATTCCACGCAGTATTTCATTATCGTATGTAAAATAGAATTTATAATGTGAGTTTATGGACCTATTTTTATTTCTTATTATCCTTGCCATTGATTCTTTAGTAGGTAAATAATCTTTGTTAATTCCATTAACACTCATTAAATAATTCTCGCAGTCAATAAGATCATAAAGTTCATTAGAGTTATTTGCCTTACTTCCATGATGGGTTACTTTAACCAAATTACATTTAATTTTATTATTTTTAGAATACCCCATTGTTTTTAGACTCCTTACTACATCTGAAGGATGTGAATCCGCAAGCCACAAAATTTTCTTTCCTTTAAAAATAGTCAAGACACTAATACTACTACCATTTTCAACAGATGTATCTTCAGTCCAAAAATCAAGATTAAAATCGTCTAACCTCATATTATAGTCATATTCTTTAGGTTTCTTGGCCTCACTGATTTCGCTAGATTCATTTTTTTGAAGTGGAACTATTGGTAAACGATACTTCTCCCGAAGTTTATTAATTTTTCCAACTGATGGTGTGAGCACCTTAAATTCCATGCCAAAAATAATGGGAAGGGTAATTTCAGATGTTATGTCAAAGTTTTTAATTTTTCCTTTCTGATTCAAATAATTATAGAGTTGGTCACCCTGATCAATACTTTTTATTTCACTAATTTTTTTTTCATCAGAAACGACTTTTAAAGCAGGATATATTCTCGGGGGGTTATAATACCATTCTTGAACAATATCAGTAAATTCTCCTCTTTTAATTGTAGTAAGATATTTTATTACGCCTCCAATATGATCATCATGAATATGAGAAATGAGCCACATATCAATGATTTCTTTATTGGTAATAAGTTCTTTGATTTCATTAGAGAGAATATGGTTAAAGGTTCGTTCATATCCAGAGTCAATAAAAATATTATGATTTTGGTTATCATCTCCTTTAAAAGTAATTCGTGAAGCATCTCCGCACTCTGCTTGGTAAAAATATATTTTCATTTTAGTCTCTTTCATACATTAGCATTTCTCCTTTAACAGTACCGTTTTCAAGTGAGAAAACACCGCATGGAACTCCGAAATCATAATCCTGATTTCCCAAATCCGAAATTTTTTCGCCAAGTATGGTCCAGATTATTTCAAGATTGTTTTTACTTAGAAATTCAACAAGTTTATCTTTGCGAATCAGAACCCCTTTAGGATTGATGTTTGTCACAACTAAATCTCCATTTGAATCTATAAAATCTCCATCGTTGGATGCGTACTGCAATCCTAATCCTTCAAATAAAGTTTGACATGGAATGTTGTATTCAAAATTTGCATCAGATTTATCATTTTCCATGCTTCCTTTTGCTGATGTTGTAGCAACAATAACTTTATAGTCAGTGTCCCGAATAAATTCCCATTTAGGCTCTTGTCCTTCATCAAAATAAGCTGGCGACCAAAACTTTTCTCGATTGATTAAACGGCTTATTGTACCATGATTTTCAGGCATCCAAAGTCCGAAAAAATTTTTATCCGACAAGTATGTTACGATTTCTCGTTTATCTTTCTTTTTTACCAAATATGCCTGAATCAAATATTCTATATGTTTGTGGGGAGAAAAATATTTATCTTCTCCTAGGCTCTTGGGTTGTCTCCATCCAATATAATGCTCTAAATGTAACCACTCAACACCCTCAGGATCTTTTTTGACAATGACATCTTTACCCATTGGCAAGTCTTCAATTTGGAATGCCCATATATTAGAAGGAACGTTCCAATGCGTGTATGTAGGTTCTCCCCACCACTTTTTCTCATTGTAAATAATCCCAAGGTCATCTTCTATATTATCCTCATTGATGTTTAAGCTTGTATAAGCAGGATCTATATTTCGGATATAAAGCTGCCAGGCTCCGTTATAATAATTAGGTTTTCTAGAACCCCATCTTTTTTTCATTTCATAATTATCCACTATAATTGAAAGAATTTCATAAAAAGCAATCCATTGGTATTTTTTACCAATACGTTCAACTTTATTGTTATGTCGATTATTATAACTACCGGCTCCAGAGTCAAACTCACCATGTAAATCTTTTTTATAGCCTAGCTTAAATACTCGTTGCACAATCCAATATTTGATAGGAGCTGTAGAAAATAAAGACATGTTCCTATACTTTATTTTTATTTTAATTTGCATGTATGGAATTCCTATTCTATCTAACCATATTCTTTGTTCTGTAGCAAAAGTACCAAGGGCATTCTCTTGAAAATCTTCCAAAAATTTAATTTTTTCAGCTAATTCTTTTTCACTTTCAGAAAATTCAGAAGTAAAATTTCTATCGCGTTTTTCACTACAGAAAAAAATTAATTCGATATTTTGTGAAATCATTTTAAGTATTTTTTTTTCACTTTTATTTAGCGATTTAGAAAAATTTTTCATTTCTTCATCTGCATTCTTTTTTAAAGGGGAAAATGAACTTAAAGCTGTATTCACAATTTTATTACCGAAATCACCGCTTATCACTGAATGATAAATTTGATTAAAAGAATTCTTGTACTGGATTTTTTCAGTCTTCTTATTGTACGGAATCTCATATTTTTGAGTTTCTTTCTTGGTTGGGAAAAATGGAACATTACTCTGATACGGCGGACGTACTAATGTCATATCAAAATTTAAGTTTGTTTTTCTATAAAAAGCATACTCACATATGTTTCTTGCATAATCAAGGAGTAATATATTTCTGGGCGGTTTGCCATTTTTAAAAATAGAAGAATAGGTATATTTTGATATTTCTGAAATCGATTCCTTTTGCGCCGTCCGGAGTATACAGCCGTAAGCAACAGCATAAAGTCTTTCCAGTATATACATATCGTTAGTTCGCCTAAATACTTTTAATGTAGAAATTAATGCTTGCGGTTGATTCTCTAGAAGATTGACCATGGCCTTCGTTGTTTTATCGCGAAGTTCCACACAGGTACTTGCTAAAACCCAGGATAAGCTTTGAGCTGTAAGTCGTGTTGTTTCATAATCCAAATTTGGAGAAATATTTTTTGTCCAAGCCCAGTCAATTAAGCGTCTAATAGGAAAAGCACTACCATAATCGTCATTACCTCCGAAACCCAAAAGATATGATTGCCAGAAACTATCCCGTTCTGACATTGTATACTTTTTTAGACCATGGTGCAAGCGGTCACTATTTAATGGATGCCCAGGGATGGCAGTGAACTCTAGTAATTTATGAATCCAATCATCATTATCTACCAAAAAATCGTCACTTGATAACCAATAGTTTAATTTTTCAGAATTAATACTATCAATTGCTCTCCAAGTGAGACTTTTAAGAAAATAATTACTTATCATGTGGGTATGATTACGATAAGTATCAAGTTGTTTTTCTTCATCAATCATCCAGTTAAAAACTTCAAAAATCTCAATTTCATATTTTTCGGGGAGTAAAACTGCTATAGCCTCGATGATTCCATTATTATAGTACTTATCAAATAGTATGGCAAGAGGAGTATTTTTTTCAAATGCTGGAACTATTTGTTCTTTTGATTTGTAAGGTTTTAATAATTCTTCCGCAATATAAAAATCTCCAAATCTTTCATAGGCAAAATAGATTGTCTCTTCATGTTTATCTCTTACAGAGTTATAATTCATATTCTTTGTAAGTACATTTTCTTGGATTAAATCATGTAATAAATTAGGAAACCTTGAAAATTCTTTATCAAAAAATTCTACAGCTTCTTGTAAGAAGAGAATTCTTTTTCCTTTTTCAAAACACAGGGCAGCTATTTTGTTAATCGCTTCTCTAACAAGAGTTGTACGGTTAGCATATTCAATTTTTGCTAGTAATTTGATATTTATTGATGTAATATACATATCAAATACCTCTTTTATTCCATGAAATCCTAACGGAAAAGCTTTATCTGCTGACTCTTTTACGCCAATACAGACTAGCTGTAGAAACAGAGGATTGGTAAATTCTGGAGCAAGAATTGGAAATGTTGGCTGTTTGAGCCCAAAGAAGTTGCAAAATAATTTTAAGGCTGCATATTCATTACCTCTAAAACCCTCATGTGTTAGAAATGTTATTTCTTCGTTTTTACGAGTACTTTCCGGTATTACAAATTTAAAATAGGTTGAGCGGACTGTTAATACAAGTCCTATAAAAGGGTAGGTAGAAATTTCTTTTATAAATCCTGCAAGATTATCTGTCCATAAATCAGATGTTTTACTTTCGTTCACAGCATCAATAAGGATAAGAACTCGGGAATTTATCTGAGCACCGATATCATTAAGACTGGTTAAAAAATCTTTAAAACTGCACTGAAGATCAAGCTTTTCAAGAATATTCGCAGATATGCTTTTAGTACTAGTAAAATTCTGTCCCAGTAATAGAATTGTTGGGATATCTTTTTTTATCCTCTCATTTGCTACATCTCCCAATAGATGCGATTTACCACAACCTGCTTCACCTTTTATAATAAGAAAAGGGTTGTTTGCAAGTCTGATATCGATATCATTCTCTAACCGTCCTAAAAAAGTATTATTATCCCTACGCATTTCCCACAGTCTTTCAATTTCAGCACTATATGGTTCTCGATAATTGTATTCTTTTTTTATATTTTTTATTTCACTTTCTTTTTGTCTTCTAAGTTGATACAACTGATCTGTTTTGTCATTTGTTAGTTCATTAAATGTATTGATTTCAATAAGAATCCATTCTGGATCAAAGATTTCATCTGCTTTGAATTCAATGTCCGATAGCCATTGTTTAACTTTCTGACGAAATGCTACAAGTTTTTTTTCTATTTCGCCTACATGCTCATTTTCAAATAGAGTATGGTAACTTTTTTCACTAATCCAGTCGTCGAAAATTTTGAATGTTCTTGATTTGAAATTCTGATCTTTTGAAATGTCATTAAATTTGAGTGCTATAGGTAATCTGAAATTTAGTTTTTCATTAAATCTAGGACCTAAATTTTCAATAGCTAATTCTACTTTTTGCTTGAAAAATGAAGGTGTCAACCCTTGTCCTCCCATAAATGAAAATGTGATCGGTGGAAAATAACAGTTATTAAGAAGTTCATTAAGAGTATCCAAATATTGACAATAAATAACTTTTCCCATATCCTCGGGTCTAAAACGAGTAAAAATCCCAAAAAGATATATTTCATCGTTTGCTTCTAGAAAAACTCCACTACCTGAAAAACCTTCTGTTGCCCATGAGTTATAATCTTCATGCAGCTGTAATTGAAATTTATGAACTTCCGTCATCTCTTGTTTCCAAGTCGGGAAAATCACATCTAATTCTTTACCCTGAGTAGCATTTGGAAATCCTTTAACAGCAAATTGATTAAAGGACTGTCTATGGTTTACACATAATATCTTAGGTATTAGCCCTATATAGGATTCTAATTCACTCTTATCAAAAACAAGTACAGCAACATCTTTATCAGCATCTTTAAAAACTAATCGGTTATCGATTGTTTTGGTTGTACTGTAATACGAGTTATTTTTGGAATTGTAAAAATCAATATTTATTTCTTCTAAAGGTTCTTGAAACCCATCTCCGTCTTGGAATAAGCAATGTGCAGCGGTCAAAATATATACCAAGTCCTTTAATTGGTCGTTATAATATACAATTCCTGATCCTATGCAGTTACCTGTTACTCTATTTGTAAGTCTTATTGTAAGATTAGATATAATTTTATCGTTAGTATTTTTCATTCTTAATTAACTTTTTAAATTTTACTGTCACTCTCTTAATGAATAATAAAAATCACTACAAATCATGGATTTCAAGACCATTTAAACCGTGTTCTAAAACCCCAAATAATGTTTGAGAATAATACTGGGAAGTTCCCTCTATAAGTTCCAATTCACTAACATTTAGGTTAACATCCGTTCTTATACTTGCCTGATGGTTAAAGCGATCGTTATAGGTTGCAAATTGTCTTAGTTGCATAGGCAAGACATCAGTTCCTTTAAACAATGTTTTTAAACGATTACAATACCCATAATCCAAATTAAAGGTTTTGACAGGCAGAACTACATTATGAAATGTTCCGGTATGTCTTACTTTGTTTAAGTCAATATGTGTTGACGAATACTTAATACCATCAAGATTTTCAGAAACCCATTGCAATAAAAGCTGTGGAATAATGTACTCAGGCTTAAATGTGTCTTCTGAATTTTTAACTTTAATTGAACAGCAAGCGACTAATGGCCAGGTTAAAACTTTATATAAAGAAGTATTTACATCTGTTCTTATGGTATCATTTTTTAAATTAGAATTATATATATCTGAAGTTAAATCTAGTAATCTAAGATCGCGCTGATTAACTAACCTTATAGCCTGAATTGAATCTATATTTGGTCTGCGCATTTCTTCCCAAGCTACATATATTGAATTTGCCGTGTAAAGTGATGGAAGCCCAGGAATACTAAATCTTTGTGATTTTACTATTCCACGCTTCTCAAATGGAATATGAAACAATTCGTCTTTGCTCAAAGGATAATTTCCACTAGTAGTTCTAATACGATAAAGATTATTTGCTGCCGGAAGTCTTGAATTCTTATCAAGATATTCAGTTATATTTATAGCTTTCATTGTATTCCTGAAAGTTATATAAGCCTGAGCCGGTTTACCTTTATAAAAATTATCAATTGTCCTGAGGAGCCCGTTAATTAGAACTCCAATCTTTTTTTTATATTCATTTACATCACGATAATTCAAGTCGGGATGTGACGATATGATTTCTGAGTTATCTACTAAGGTTTTAAAATCGATCAATTTTGAAGCGACTGCTTTCCTAAAACCTTCACTGTCATAATGAATTGGTACGTTGGTAATAGGATTATGCAATAAGGATAATAATTCCATAATAGTAAAATTTTATTTTTTTTGTAATGTAGCTAATCCCGAAACTTTACTTAAATCAAGAGAAAAATTATCAACCTTATGGTTTTTATATTCTAAATCAGTATAACCAAGAAGACCTGCAATTGTGTGAACAATAGGTTTACGTTTATTCGTATCATCTCTAATTTTACTATGATAAAAATGTTCTTTTATGCCTATAACGGTATTTACATAAAAATACATTGACCCCTTACCATCAGGATTCTTTGATAGATTACAATGTGTTTCAAATTCAGGACTTATTATTATCATTTCAAGTATAGAATAATCTGCTTTTCCCATATGAACAGACTGTGAATGTTCTGTAAAAATTTTACTTTTTGCTGGAATTTCATTTTTTAAGATCTTTTCCATTTCTGGGTTATGCATTAAAAAAAAGATTCCACATCTTTTTTCTTCCATAGTATCTTCATTAACAATTAGATCTGGTTTTTCATGAAGTAGCATTAATAAAGATAAAGCAAGCTTTTTGCAAATAAGTTCATCCGCAATTACTTTAATTTCCAAATTAATTTTACCAGCTATACTTACCAATATTTGAAATTCCTCATCGATAGTTCTGCATGATAAAAAAGGCAAACAATTCTCAAGTAGAGAGAAAATAAAATTTAAATCTTCATCTGATAATAGATCTTCAGATTGTTCTATTGCTAATCCTAGGATACTATATGAATATTTAGCTTTAAAACCGCTATAAATAATGATATTTAGAAATTCTTTAAAAAGCAACTTGCCCTTTTCTTTATTCTGCTTTTTACAAAATTCAACAAAAGATAAAAATTGCTGAATTATATTATTATGATTATCTGAATGAGAAAAATACTTTTGAAATAAAATTCTAAAATTCTCTACAACAGACTCATCTGAGGGATCATTGCTGATTACCTCTTCAATACCATCAAAATCTTCATCAACAAATGCATTTTCGATTAATTTTGTAGTCAAAATATTGGCTTCTTTTTTTGCTCCGGCAGATTTATACAGATTTATAGCTTTAGCTGTATTGCTTCTATAATTTTGGTTGTATTGTTTAATTTTAGCATAATAATTAGCACAATCTTCGTACGCCTGAGCTGCTTTTGTATTTTCTCCAAGTAATTCTAATATTTCTGCCTTTTCATTTAATGCATTAGCGATACCGTAATAATAATTTACTACGGAACATGCGGTAAAAGATTTTTCAGCATATTCAAGACCAATTTCTAAATTTCCATCCGCTGCTTCAACACTAGCCAAAATCCAATAAACCCGGCCTTCATCTTTTTTGATGTTATACTGAACAGTATAAACTAATGCCTCGTTATAAATCGCCTTGGCTCCTTCAATATTTTTCTCATCCCTTAAGATATTACCAAAATTAATTAAATTCAAAATTGCCCTGTCCTTCATCTCATATCTTTGATAAAGTTCTATTGCTTTTTTGCAATGTATTTTTGCTTTCTCAAATTTCTTCTTTTTTCGATAAATTGACGTTAGTGCATTTAAAACAATTACTTCAATAGAGAATTCAGTATCGTCACCTTTTATAATTTCCAATAATTGTAAACCATATTTTTCTGCATCATTATGATACAGATCATCATGAGCAAGACTTGAAACTAAATTAGCTAAACTGCTTATCATTCCTCTTCTGTCTCCAAGCTCTTCGAAAATTCCAAAAGCTTCCTTACTAACCATTGCAGCCTTCGTTGTTTCTGACATATCTACATAAATTTTGGCCAGAGTAACTAGTAATGGTGCTTTTACTTCTTTATTTTCTTCTTTCAGATCAGAAAAAATTTTATCAGCCATTTCAGTTGCTTCAGAAATACATCCCTGTTCTACTAAATCCGCTGCTTTAAATATCAATGCAGCTGCTAGCATTTTTTTATTTTTTACTTTTTCAAGATAAAAAATTGAATGATCTAATTCCGAACGTGATTCTTCCTTATTTCCAAGTAGATGATTTGCATGGCTTAAATGATAGTATAAATATCCTTTCTCAATATTTTTCTTAACCTTACTAAGAGTTCTTTTTATAACTTTTACAGCAAAAGGAAGTTCTCCCCAATCTAGTAATCTTGGAAAAACATCAAATAAATATTTATCCACTTTTTCGGGAGCTATGTCAATTAAGAGATAAGTTGCTTGTATTATTTCATTCTTGGATAAAAAGTAATCCCCAAGTTTTATCAAATAATGTTCAAGTAGTCCTTTATCTTTTATCTTATCTAAAACAAACTCTTTAAAGGTAGGATGAAAAATATGCAATAAGCCAGTTACACTATTGACCAATGTAGATAAATTTTCAATTACTTTAGAAAACTCCAACGGTGATGCAAACGAAAGAACTTCTGATAATTGAATAGTATTTATACTAAAATGAGGAGCTGAAATTAGTATTAAGATTTCTTGCTCAGATGTATTTAATTTGCTCCAAATTGCTTCTTGAAAAGCTATTAAACTTTTAGGCAATGAAATGACTTCAAAATTAGTTAAATAGAAGAGATATAAAGGATTACCTTTCGATGCTTTTCGAATTTTATTGAATTCTAAAGCACCAACTATCTTACCATGAGAGTTCAAAAAAGTTTTTATTTCCGAATCGGTAAAAGCTTCGCACTCATAAGTTACTACACCCGCTTGTGAAAAAAAAATTTTGTTTCGGGTTGCATACAAAAATTGATTATTGAATTTTTCCAGAGGTATAATTTTCGCTACGGTATCCGGCAGCTGCTCACAATCATCAATGATTATCGTAGCGCTCGTTTTTTGTAGACTACTTTGAAGCCATTCAACGGCTTGATCAACATCAACCACTTCAAGCAAGTCTTCGCCGTTTAGCTGGCGAATTTTGTTTATCAAATACGAAAAGATACTTATAGGAGATTTATCTTTAACAGAAATATAGATAACCTTTTCAAGGTCGTTTGCAAACTGATACAATATGGTTGTCTTTCCCATACCGGGCTCTCCGTAAAAGATCAATTGATTATGTTTTTCTAAAACATCTTGAATTTTTGAAACTTTGTCTTTTCTTTCAATAAGTTTTTTTTTTGATAGTCCCTCGGACAATGCTTCAAAATAAGGTGTGGAGTATAATTCCTGAAGCTTCTCCTGTTTTTGCTTATTGAGAAGTTCAAGCATTTCAGGAGAATTATTTATATGCAAGCCTCCCGCTACATTATATATAGTATGGGCGCTCTGTGAGGGTATATCAATTTTCATAAATTATTTCTGGTTGGGTTTATAATCTCCAGAGATATTTATAATATTTTTTTTGGCTTTCTGAACTCCAATATTAAAGCCGTTGGTATTACTAAATTCCATTGTGGACACCTGTGTTAGGACAGATTCATTTTCTTTAATCCATCCTTTAATCTCTGTAAACATTTCGTCATTATATTTTTCCCCTGTTACTGATTCAAATACATCTTCAATGTCTCTTTCTGGTTTTGAAGTATTTATTGATTCTTGGCTGCATATGGTTTCTAAATAGGTATCAACCTCCGTGTCATTTTTAAAGAATTTCCTAATTCTTTCTTTTAAGGACGAAAAATCAATTGTGTTTTTTAAAACATCATAGGTAGCACTGGCTATAACTTTAGTGGCGATATCAGCCTTATAAGCCAATACAAAAGCACTCACGGCAGAAAAAATTGTAAGCATAGTTTTAAGGTTTATTAAAATATTGTTCTAGTTCGTTTTTATCATTTTGGATTTGTTGCATAATTTTATCTTCCGTATAAAAATCATCATCAGGATAATAACTGTCAAATGATTCAAACGTAAATAAAAGGTAATCTAAAATATTATTTAGACATCCTTGACCTGTAAAATTAGAAGTAAGATCAGGATTTTGCCTTAGTCTTTCAAATATTGTCAGGTTACAAATAGCCTGAACTATTTGATCATTTTCATATTCTTTCTGTAATTTTTCTATAATGCTTTCCAGCCATTTATTTTGTAATCTATTTAAAGTTAATGGAAGGTATGACTTCATTTCTAAAAGTCTTCGTTCCCCAATTTCTTTTACTGGTAGTTTTGGACGTTTTATCGTAGACTTTTGTACAAAATCAGATTGTTTTTTTACTGCACGATATGAGACTATAATATGGTCTTCAGGAATACTATTTTCTTCAAAAAAGCTAAACTCTGATTTAATAAAATGTTTTTCACCTTTTTTGATGATTTTTTCTTTCTCGACAATAACATATCCGATAGAAAATTGGTCTATACTTTTTATATTATTTTTAAAAGCAAGGTAGTTTTTACTTAAAGTTGGAATTTCCTTGAATTGAGTACAAATTATAGCAATCGGGGAAACTTTCTCTTTATGGCTCTTTGGAACCATACGATCAATAAATCTTTTCATATCAGGGGAAATTCCCAGTGCATAACCACCTTCATTTGTTTCAATAAAATCCAAAGCTACAGCATCTCCATCTCCATTTGATTTATCAATCCAGTTTAATAATATATTAAAAAAGTCTTCTGCGGGTTTTTCATTTTCAAACATAAATGAAAGTGATTCTGGCTTGGTTAAATCCTTTTCACCCTTTGAAAACTCATAACTTAAACCGATACATTTTGCTGCTTTAAATAAAATTGAGAATTCAGGATCGCTAACTAACATTAAGTGAGGCCTCAATCCATAATCAAATCCAATTTTTGAAAAATCCAATTTATTCATCTTTATATTTTCGTTTACTAACAAATATAACAATATTTAGATTACATTTTTTCATCGTTTAAACAATAACGTTTTAATTCACAAGAATTCTAAATATTATCTCCTTCAATATTCTGAATAGATAAATAGAATGTTTTTTGTCTTTCTGCAGTTAGAACTTCACTACCTAATTTAGTTTGTATAGTTATGCCTTAGTTCTTTATTGAGTTATAGTAGATTTTCACTCTAAACGGACTAAAAGGGCAGCTAAGATAGTGACTTAAGCATGCCCCGTGCGCATAATGGCGGCGCTTCCCTTGCCACCCTTCGGGACTTATAGCACTTACCCATCCTTAAGCCACTTACATCTTGCTTTCTTTTTTCCCGTTTTTTCGTTTTGAAAACAATTTTTGAGGGAGCAGGATTAGAGAGAAACTAAAACAGTAGTAATCTTTAAATTTTAAAATTATGGAAATCACAGGACGATTAACAGCAGATGCAGTAGTTCAAAAAGTGAACAATGACAAACAAGTGGTCAATTTCAGTATTGCCATCAATGACAATTACAAACCTAAAGGCAGTACCGAAGTAAAGGAAGTAACAACCTATATCAATTGCTCTTATTGGTTAAATACTGCTACAGCACAGTGGCTTAAAAAAGGGACACTTGTACAGCTCTTTGGGCGTATTGGCATGAATGTTTACAATAACAGCGAAGGCGAAGCAGTAGGCACGCTGACTTTTCACACCAATAATATTAAAATTTTGGTTTTTCCCAAAAAAGAAGATACTGCCCAGGCCAATTCAGCAGTAAAGGAAAAGAAATCGAAAAAAGCACAGGACGTACCTTTTTAATTCTATCACAATCACTTAAAATATTAATATCATGGCACACAATATAAATTACAACGAGCACACAGGAAAACACAGTTTTTTCAGCACTAAGCAAAAAGCATGGCACAATTTGGGGCAGATTATTACCGATTACCCCACAAGCGCACAGGCAATTCAGCACGCAGGTTTGGATTATGAAATAGAAAAACGGAAGTTATTTACAGCCAGTTCTGCCGACATTATTTTGGATAATGAAATCATTCACAATAAAATAGAAGTCCCGAATTACTACAGTACGGTGCGAACCGATAATGATGCTGTACTCGGTGTGGTAGGCAAAGATTACCAAATTGTACAAAACAGGGATGCCTTTTCTTTTTTTGACAGCATCGTAGGTGGTGACGGTATCCTATACGAAACCGCAGGGGCACTCGGAAAAGGGGAACGCATCTTTATAACGGCAAAACTGCCCGATTATATCAGGGTTGGTAACGATGATTTGATTGAAAAATATCTTTTCCTGACCACTTCCCATGACGGAAGCGGAAGCATAACCGCAGCATTCACCCCTATACGTATCGTATGCAACAATACCCTGAATGCCGCTATGAACAATAAGACCAATACCGTGCGTATTCGCCATACCTCAAATGCCAAACAGCGTTTGGAACAGGCACACAAAGTAATGGGTATATCAGATATGCTGTCTTCGCAAATGGAATCCATTTTTAACCATTGGACAAAAATCCGAATAACGGACAATGAAGTGAAAAAACTAATACAGTCCGCCCTTGTTCCGAGTAAAGAAGTGCTCAAAACTATACAAAATGGCAGGGAAGACGAATTATCTACTTGTTTTACCAATATAGTCGATAGCGCATTTGAATATGCCATGAGCAACCCTACACAACTGATGGACACCACCAAAGGGACTGTTTTTGGGGCTTACAATGCAATCACAGGATATTTTCAGAATGTTAGAAATTACAAAGATGAAGAGGCTAAATTAACTTCGCTTTTGATGGGGGGTACAGGACAGATTCGCACACAGTCTGCTTTTAACCTCTGCGTGGATTTTGCAAATAAAGGCTCGGACGCCTTGATTCTGAATTAGCTAATCGGGACAGGCATAATCTGCCTGTCCTTTTAAACCCTGAAATCATGATACAAATAGAAGATAGAAATGGAGAGAATATTGAAGTTCTAAATTTAGCAGAGGCAATAAAACAGGCAGACTACTTCAGGAATTTTGCCCATGAAGACAAACTCTTTGAAAACTTTGATAAAAAACGGCAAGCCTATTGGCAAGACCTGTACGAAAAGTTAGTAGCAATTAGTGATTTAGAGGTAAAACAAACTAAACAGTAAAGCAATGGAAACCAATTTTTTTAAATCAATCCTCGCCTTGCAGGTAGCAGGGAACTGGAAAATAAACATAGTCAAAGAAGAAGCAGACAAACTAATCGTATCGGTATTGTTTTTTAATGATACCGTTGGCGATGATGCCCGCAAAAAAGTACCGCCTATTTTGCTAAAAGGCACGGCGGAGGAACTCGACAACGGATTTTTTCAGGCGATTACAGAGCCTGTAAAAGATACCGCAAAGCTTTTTGCCAATATGGAACAGTTCCTCAAAGAAAAGGAACAGGCAAAAGTGAATTCACAGATGGAAAAAGACAACATTCTGAAAAGAGATAAGGAGAAATCCGAATTGCAGAAACAATACGAATCAGCCATGAAAAAAGCAGACGAACTCCAAACGGCAGGTAAATTTAAAGAAGCATGGATGAAAGTCCCTCCCGCTGACCTGTATCCTGAATATAAGGACATTATTCATGCCCGAAAAGCAGAGCTTTCCGATAAGTTCCCCATAGACCTTTTCAATGACCTCAAAACCGAACAGCCATGTTAACAGCCACCACCTTAGAGCGCATCTTTATCTTCAGGGATAAAGAGCAGGAGATTAAACTCGCTGACCCATCAACATCCTTCAGCCCCGAAGCGGTACTCAATTTTTATGCGCAGACCTATCCGATTTTAACTACGGCATCCATAGAGGGACCTGTTATAAATGATGATGCCGTGCAGTACAAATTTGTAGCTCAGATTGGCACAAAAGGATAAACCATGAAAACACAAACAATAACAGGCAGTATCAAACTGCCTAAAAATAAAAAGCTATGCAGACTATACAGACAGTTAGGGGAATTCACAGAAAACACAAACAGGCTTCCCGATGCGCAGGAAGTAAAAAAGAACCCAAACAGTTCGGTTCCGCTCGGCCTTTTACCGATGGTTTTCTAAGGCATTCCTTTCTGCCCTTATTCGAAATGGGCAAAAAAGTACCCGACCAATTTCAGGTGGAAAAGAATTTTTTCGCCTCACTTGCTCTCCTGTCTGGGCTGTATGGTTTTCGGGTTATGGGCACAAAAGACAAACCCTATCCATATAATATCTTATTGGCACACGAAGACATTCAGAAACAGCTCAACAGTTTGGGGCGTGATATTGAATTGTCAATTATGCAGGAACAAAATAGTAGCGTAAAATTAGCAACCAAGCATATTTATAACACGTGCAATACGCTGTACTATATTCCTGTACTGCCTTTGTACCGACTATTACAAAACAGGAAACAGAAAAAAACTGCAGAATTACTGCTCTCTGTTTTTGCTTATCTGTACCATATTGCAGGGATTCCGTATTACAGGGAAGACATCAGTTGTCTGTTTTATCACTATGAATGTATGGAAGAATGGATCATTGATGAGTTGGAAGATGAAGAGTCCGAAGATGGAAACAGCATGATTTCAGAATTAAACACGGCTTCATACTATGGGGATGTTATGCACCGTAAAATGTACAATCCCTATCATCTGAGTGTCTTTGAAAAACGTATAGGCAGTTATAAATTCAATAACAGTTTCGAAAAGGATTGTCTAAACGTTGCCAAACAGGCATTGACATTAATGCTTGAATATCCTGCGAACACTATTTTTCAAAATACCTCCAATGAGGTGTTTGAAAGCGAGGAAGGAATTATCAGGGCAGAACAGTACATTTCCTTTATAGCAGAGACTGATGGGCAACTCTATGAGAATATTGCACGGGTAATCAATGATGAATTGAACGAATGCTCCGAAATAGAAGAGCCGACGCTTCTGCAAATCTATGATGCCCAAAACGAGTTAACCCATAAAGCGCTCGATTTCGAGTGCAGGCTGTTTCCTCTTTTAAATGATTTATGCACCCTTTTAAATAATATGCCATGAAAGATATAACCTCCGCATTCGGAACATTGTACAATCCTGTAAAAGCCTTTGTGGTCTATCAGAAAAACTCCGCTGAAAAATCCATTTATGTGGAAGCCTATGATATGGATAAAAATGGCTGTCCCATAAACGCCCATCCCTTAAGCCTTAAAGAAAGCACACAGCTTGCCAGTGCCCTTGATACTTCAGAAGAACTCACACGTAAATTTCTAAAACCATCAGGACTGCTTCCAAAAAATGTACTGCATTTGAATCCCGAGCATGATGGTTATGCTATTTGGTACACCCCTGCCCAAAAAGTCAGTTTGTTTTTTGTGGAGGGTTTAGCAATCCCAAACGCAGAAGCATTTGTACCGCCCTTGTTATGGAAAGCCTCCAAAAACACCCTGTATATCTATGCAATGGTTGCAGATAAAATAATAAACGAACAGACAGCACTGTATCATGCACCCTTTTTTAATTTATATAATGATGGAAGGGTATGCATGGGTACAGTGAAAGTTGATATAAAAGCAGATTGTCATTTACAAGATTTCATGCAATCTTGGGAGCAGTATTTCTTTAAAAGCTATTTCAGTCATCTGATTGGAAATACAAGTCCTGTAAAAGGAAACATCATACAGCTTTGGCAGAAATTGGTGGGTAGCGGTAAACCGTTTCCCATAAAATCCCTAATCAAAAATGGTTTAACACTTAAAAAATTACTATCATGAATACACAAAGCGCCATGCATTACTCACACAATTACCTGATAAACCCAGCCAATCCCATAACGGTAAATCTTATTGGCGCAGGAGGAACAGGAAGCAGGATGCTCACTGAACTCGCAAGAATGAACCACAGCCTTATAGCCTTGGGACATCCTGGACTACAGGTTAATTTGTTCGATGATGATGTAGTCACTAATGCCAATCAGGGACGACAGCTTTTTGCAGATGCTGAGGTTGGGCTTCCCAAAGCAGTAGCACTTATAAATCGTATTAATCGCTTTTTTGGAACGAATTGGAAAGCCGTAACAGAGCAATTTTCAACAGCTAATCTGAAGTCCCTGCCCAATCGTGGCAGAGCAAATATTTACATTAGTTGTGTCGATACCGTATCGGCACGTTTTGATATAGCAGATTTCTTAAAGAACTGTAATGGAAATAATGATTTTGAACGCAACAAATCCCTTTATTGGCTCGACCTCGGCAACGCCCAAAATACAGGTCAGGCGATACTCTCAACAATCAGCGAAATCAAACAGCCTGATTCCAAACTATACAGGACTGTACCCAGTCTTCCGATGCTAACCGATGAATTTAAGGAATTACTAATGGCGCAGACAGATAACAATGAGCCGAGCTGTTCCCTTGCCGAGGCACTCGAAAAACAGGATTTATTTATTAATGCGACACTTGCCTGTATGGGGGCATCACTACTATGGAAATTATTTCGTGAAGGCATGACTGCCCAAAGAGGATTTTTTCTGAATCTTGGCACTTTTAGGTTAGAACCTATAGCGGTAGGCTAATGCCCGCCGCCCCGCAATTGGTCGGGCAATTGCGGGGCGCTTTAAAACGGAACAACATCATTAGCTATATTGCTCATTACACAATCGCAATATAGCTAATGATGTTTGTGTGTTTAGTGTTTTATTTTCAAAATGCAATAAGTACCCTAAACTACTAATTTTTAATTTTTACTAGAATAATTAATATACTGACAGCCATCATGGTAATGTTTCTAACCCTGATAAATCGTTAAATTAATTTTATATGAAATGACATCTAAATCCCCTATAAACCATTCTCCTTATTTTAACATTCATAGTAAAATGAGAAACATTATTATATATTAATTGGCAAATAGCTAATTATTAAATCGTCACCATAGATTATAAACTAAGACCGTAGTAAAAGAAATTTAAAGTAATTGATTTTGCTTTTTAGGCAACCTTTTTATTGTATAAATGGTTTTAACATTTTTTTTTGAAAAAACCGAAAAAATATAAGTAAGTTTGTTTCTATTATTTTTTCACATGAATCGATTTCACATCATAGTACTTGTTTTACTTGGCTTATTCCTAATGCCAACAGACACTTTTGCCTGTGAAAAAATTGTGGTAAATCATTCTTGTACAAAAGAGACTTCGCAATCTGATAAAGATGATTGCTGTTCTAAAACGAATCATTCAGGTGAGAAAAATCATGATGGATGTGGCGGAAAATGTGGGCATTCAATGTGCGGGTGTGCTTCAATTTGCAACGGAGGAATTACGTTTGTAAACCAGCTTGAATTCAAAAACATTACCTTGAGTTTTTTTTCTGAAAAACAAAAATTCTACAATTCAGAAACCGCAATTTTAACTGGTTTCTCTTCTATCTGGCTTATACCTAAAATAAGCTAAAACCCTTTTTTGACAGCCATACGTGTGTCAAAAAAGGAAGGCATTTGCTTTTCATTATTTTAATTTTTCGCTTTAGAGAATAATAGTCTATACACCTCGTATATACAATTATTTCTCATAAGGCTACATTCACTTCTAATACATTTTAAAATGAAATCAATTCAAAAAGGATTGATGGCAATTACAATATTGCTATCAGTCATAGTGTATGGCGCACCTATAAAAAATGCCAAAACCGTAAACACAAAAATTTATGGTAATTGTCTAATGTGCAAAACTGCTATTGAAAAAGCAGGAAACATCGAAAATATCGCTTCGGTAAACTGGGATGAGAATACCAAAATTGCGGCCATTACCTACGACCAGAAGAAAACAAATCAGGATGAGATTCTAAAACGAATTGCCTTAGCGGGATATGACAGTGAGCAATTCTTATCTCCTGCCGATGCATATGCAAAACTTCCAAAATGCTGCCAATACGAAAGAACAAATAAGATGGCTGTCCCAATGAAAGAATCAAAAATGGATATGGAGAAAATGGATCATTCCCAGCATACAACCGCAGTTCTTCCAGATGCAGAACAAGAGAGTCCATTTAAAATAATTTTCGACAACTACTTTGAGGTAAAAGATGCTTTGGTGAAAACAGATGCCAAGACTACTGCAATCAAATCTAAAGAGCTTCTTACTGCAATCAATGCCATTAAAATGGAAAACCTAAAATCTAAAGAACATACTGCATGGATGAATTTAATGAAAAGTTTAGCTATGGATGCAAAGAACATTTCTGAAACCCAAGATATTAAGAAACAAAGAGAATCCTTTAAAAGCTTATCTAAAAACACTTACGATCTTATAAAAACTACCAATCCGCCACAACCGGTTTATTATAACCATTGCCCAATGGTTGATGCGAATTGGCTCAGCAAAGAAAGCGGTATCAAGAATCCGTATTACGGTTCCCAGATGCTAAGCTGTGGATCAACTATAGAAACAATCAAATAATCCCAAATCATAAAATTAAAAATATAATTACAGGTACTTCAATCCTTGGAGCATTAATCTTAGGAACCCTATGGCTGTCTTCTTGCAGTAAATCAGATGATATGAATATGTCCGATCCAAAATTGAACATAAACTATCCTGCCGCATATGTGGTCAATGCCCAGGACGGCACAATTTCAGTAATCAAATTGGCAACCAATAAAGTTACAGAGACCGTCAGCCTTATGGGGACCGGAACTGATATGATCATGTGGCCTTACCACATTTCTTTACATTCTAATCATGTGACCATTGGCGTGCCCGGAATGGACTTCTCTGCCGGTCATACTGTCGGCATGGAAGGAATGACAGGTAAACTCCTAGTAATTGATGCCGTCCATGGGACAACTGTAAAAAATATTAACCTGCCAATGATGAACCATAACACGATCTACAGTCCAAATGGTTTAGAAATTTGGGTGCCTCAAATGGACATGAATGGAAAAGTTAGGATTTACATTTTTAGCTTAAAAAGGTATTCAAAATGCCAACAGGAGATTGAATTTGCACAATCAAAAAAAGAATAATTCGTATAACACTCAAATAAAAGAATGTTGGACAAAACAACATTTATAAGAGATCAAAAACTAAAAAAATGAAAAAAATAATTTTCTCAACCCTTGTAATGGCAATTGTACTTATAGCCTGTAATTCAAAAAACAAAGAAACTACAACGCCTGAAGCTGCTTCTGGGACCGCTCAGAATGATTCACAATTGTATGCCTGTTCCATGCATCCTGAAGTTACAGGAAAAAAAGGAGACAAATGTTCCAAATGCGGAATGGAATTAACCGAGCCAGTAAAGGAAACTACTGAAAAAAACGCAGAAGCAAAAACAACCCAGGCTGCTCAGGCAACATTTTCTATTAACGAAATCGTTAATAATTACCTGTCTCTAAAAAATGCATTAACCAAAGATGATACAAAAGGTGCCGCAAATGCCGCAAATACATTATACACAATTTTTAATAGTGTAAATCCCAATTCAATCGATGCGAAATTAAAGACAGAATATCTTGATATAGCTGATGATGCCAAAGAACACGCCCAACATATTGGAGCTAATGGTGGAAATATTGAGCACCAAAGAGAGCATTTCGCCATGCTCAGTAAAGACATGAATGATTTGATAAAATCTTTCAAGTCAGAACAAAAATTGTATCAGGACTTCTGCCCTATGTATGATGCAGGGAAAGGGGCTATCTGGATCAGTGAAACAAAAGAGATAAAAAATCCTTACTATGGTTCTAAAATGCTAACCTGCGGCTCAATGAAAAAACAATTGTAAAATGAAACGATTCATCAGAAAGATTCTTTTTATTGGGTTAATTATTTTTCTACTGATGCAATTGTATCAGCCTGCCCGAAATTCCGATTACGGGCAGGTTTTACCAATTCACATTTCGAGAGTCTATCCCATTCCCAAAAATGTACAAACGATTCTTCAGACTTCCTGTTATGATTGTCACAGCAGCAACACGCAATATCCATGGTACTCCTACATACAGCCGGCACGTACTTTCATGGAGGGGCATATTACTAAGGGTAAAGAAAATTTGAATTTTAGCCAATGGGGAAGTTATTCCAAACGAAAACAGGAAAATAAATTAGACCGAATTGCCAAGCAGATAAAAGCTAACGAAATGCCTTTGGCTTCCTATACGCTGATCCATAAAAATGCAGTGCTGAATACTGTTCAGAAAGAACAACTGCTCAATTGGATTGAAAAAGTAAGCGATAGTCTTGCACAAATAAATTAAATCTATGGTACACAAATTAATAGAATGGTCGCTGCGCAACCGTTATATCGTTTTACTATTATCAGCAGGAATATTTGTATGGGGTATCATCTCTATTCAAAAAAATCCTATTGATGCTATTCCCGATTTATCTGAAAATCAGGTAATCGTTTTTACAGAATGGATGGGACGTGCTCCACAGCTCGTTGAAGACCAGATCACCTATCCCTTGGTTACCAACCTTCAGGGATTGCCCAAAATTAAATATGTAAGAGCTGCTTCCATGTTTGGTATGAGTTTTATTTATGTCATTTTTGAAGATGATGTTGATGTATACTGGGCAAGATCAAGAGTACTGGAAAGGCTCAGTACTATTAGCAGCACCTTGCCCAAAGGAGTTGCCCCGCAATTAGGACCCGATGGAACTGGGGTTGGGCATATACTCTGGTATACTTTGGAGGCACCCGGTGTTGACCTTGGCGAACAAAGAGCCCTACAGGACTGGTACGTCAAGTTTGCTTTGCAAAATGTTCCCGGAGTAAGTGAAATTGCTTCTTTTGGAGGATTTCAAAAAGAATACCAGGTTACCATTGATCCAAACAAACTGCTATATTATAAGCTGTCTGTCCCGGAGGTTATAAGTGCTGTACGTGCCAATAATAATGAAAGCGGCGGAAGAAAATTCGACATGAGTGATATTGGTTATATCATTAAGACATCCGGTTATCTGAAATCCATCAAAGAGATTGAGGATATTCCGCTGAAAAACCAAAATGGAATTCCTATAAAAGTCAGCGATATAGGAACTGTCCAGATGAGCGGGGAAACCCGATTGGGAATCTTTGATCATAATGGCACAGGCGAAGTCGTTGGAGGTATAGTAGTGATGCGTTATGGTGAAAACGCAGATGCTGTAATTGATAATGTGAAAGAAAAGATGAAGGAAGTTGCTAAAGGGCTCCCAAAAGGGGTAAAATTCAATATTGTATATGACCGGGGACATCTGATTAAAGAATCTATTGATTCGGTTAAGCGTACCTTAATTGAAGAAATGCTTGTAGTGTCGCTTATCGTTATTATTTTTCTTTTTCACTGGCGCAGTGCACTGAGTATTATCATCCAGATACCAATTACCATTGCAGCAAGTTTCATACTGCTCAATGCCTTTGACATATCCTCCAATATTATGTCCCTTACCGGTATAGCACTTGCCATTGGAGTAATAGTTGACAACGGTATTATTATGAGTGAAAACGCCTACCAGCATCTCTCGCAACGGTATGCACAATGGGAATCTGAACAAAAAAATGAAACAAACTCTGATGAAAAGAATTAAAAATATATTTCGCAAAAAACCACAGTGGATATCCGAAGAGGAAAGACTCAAAATAATTGAGAAAAGCAGCAAGCAGGTTTCTCGTGGCGTATTCTTTGCCACTGTAATTATAATTACTTCTTTCTTGCCTGTGTTTATGCTTACCGGACAGGAAGGAAAACTATTCCATCCTTTGGCCTATACAAAAACATTCATAATGATTGTGGACGCCCTATTGGTACTTACATTAGCTCCGGTACTGATTTCTTTTTTTATGAAAGGGAAATTCCGTCCAACCGATTCACATCCGGTAAATCGTTTTTTAGAAAGGGGTTATGAGCCAATCATACGCTGGGTTCTGAAATGGAGAAAAACAACCCTTACAGTTAATATTTTGGCGTTATTGATTTCTATTCCATTATTGATGCGGCTCGGAACGGAGTTCATGCCTCCACTGGATGAGCAGAGCATTTTATTTATGCCTGTTACCCTGCCTGATGTATCCAATGGAGAAATCAAACGCATTTTACAGGTACAGGATAAAATAATAAAATCAGTTCCTGAAGTAGAAAGTGTTTTGGGTAAAGCCGGAAGAGCCAATACTGCTACTGATAATTCCCCAATGAGCATGATTGAGACCATTATAATGCTTAAACCAAAATCACAATGGCGTGAAGGAATAAATAAAAAAGACATTATTAAGGAACTTGATACCAAACTGCAGATACCTGGTGTAGTAAATGGATGGACACAGCCTATTATCAATCGTATTAATATGCTCGCTACAGGAATTCGTACCGATGTGGGTATTAAAGTTTACGGGCAGAACCTGGATACCATTGCACGTGTATCGGAAAGAGTGAAAATGGCTTTAGAAGGAACACCCGGAGTGTCCGACTTATTTGTAGATCCCATTACTGGCGGCAAATATCTGGATGTTGATGTCAATCGTGCAGAACTGGCACGATATGGACTAACTGTAGATGATGTAAATCAAACCGTGGAATTTGCTTTAGGAGGGGCGTCCATTGGTAATACGGTTGAAGGACGAAGACGTTTTTCAATAAGTGTGCGTATGGCTCAGGACTATAGAAATAGTGTCGAACGCATTAAACGCATTCCCTTGCAATCCCCAACCTTTGGAGAAGTGCCCCTGTCTTCTGTTGCTGATATTAAATTCGTAGACGGCCCTCCAATGATCAGTTCAGAAAATGCGCTTCTTCGTGGAGCAGTCATGTTCAATATACGCGACCGTGATATGGGGGGAACTGTGCAGGAAGCCATGAAAAAATTAGAAAGTGCCAAAAATATACTTCCCGAAGGGTACTTTATAGAATGGAGCGGACAATATGAGAACCTGATCAGCGGAGAAAAGACCCTTAAGATCATTGCACCGATAGTATTGCTTATTATTTTCTTCTCCCTCTATTTTGCTTTTAACTCCCTCAGAGAAGCCTTCTTAAGCCTTATAACAGTGCCTTTTGCTTTGATTGGCGGTGCCTATATAATCTTTTTCTGGGATGTCAATCTATCAGTGGCCGTAGCAGTTGGATTTATTGCCCTGTTTGGAATTGCAGTGGAAACCGGAATAGTAATGGTTATTTATCTCAATGATGCCATGGAACAGCTTATCAAGGCCAAAGGGAATTCAAGAGAAACAATAACTAAAGAGGACCTTAGGGAGTATGTGGTGCACGGCGCCGCAAAACGATTGCGCCCAAAACTAATGACCGTTTGCGTCTCATTATTTGGATTAGTGCCTGTCCTTTGGTCCAATGGTGTTGGTATGGATGTAATGAAACCAATTGTCTTGCCTATGATTGGCGGCGTATTTACTTCTGCCGTACATATCTTATTAGTAACCCCGCTTATTTTCCTAATGTCTAAAGAATATGAATTACGAAAATATGGTAAACTCGAAGTACATGATGTCAAACATTAAAATACTGGCAGTACTATTGCTTTTACTGCCATTACAGCTATTGAGCCAGACCAAACAGGTCTTGTCTCTTGATACAATCCTTCAAAGGATTGATAAAAAAAACGTGCTCCTGCAAAGCTATAGCCTAAAGGCAGAAGGATATAAATATAGTGCCGATGCCGCAACGGCATGGATGGCACCAATGGTGGGTGTGGGAACCTTTATGACCCCCTATCCTTTTCAGGAAGTTATGGATGACCGCGACAAGGGATCTTTAATGTTCAGAATTGAACAAGACATCCCTAATATAGGAAAGCTAAACAAGAAGAAAAAATTTATCCAGTCCCAAGGAAACATTGAGAACGCTACGCGGACCGTTACACTTAACGACTATAAAGCTCAGGCCAAGCAGCTCTACTACAGCTGGATGGTAGCCGAACAGCGAATGAAAGTTTTGGATCAGAACGAAAAGATAATGCTGACCATGAAAAAGATTGAGGAAGTACGCTATCCTTACAACCAGTCGCAGTTGGGTAATGTATACAAGATTGATGCAAGGATTGAAGAAAACAAAAATATGATCCGCATGCAGGAAGGTGAAATCGCAAAAGCAAGAGCATGGCTCAACAGCTTGATGAACCAGCCCGGCAATGCTGATTTTTCAATCGACACAAGTATTATCCCTGTCTTCAACCCGGCTTTGCACGACACCACAAGTCTTGCAGCTGTGCGAGGAGATATTAAAAAGATGGATGCGGGAATTGAATCGATGCAGCTCAGTATTCAAGCGATGAAAGCAGAGAAAAATCCTTCTTTTAAAATCCAGTTTGACCATATGAATTCTTTTGATAAAATGATGCCCAAAGCCTATTCGGTAATGGCAATGATGTCTATTCCTATTGCTCCGTGGTCCTCAAAAATGTATAAATCAGATGTCAAAGCAATGCAATATAATGTACAGGCAATGGAGAAAGAGAAATCCGCCATGCTGCAGGAAACCCAAGGTATGTTATATGGAATGCAATATGAAATACTGACCATGCAAAAAAGGATTCAGGGACTCGAAACCAAAATAATCCCTTCTATGCAAAAGTCCTTGGATGTAAACTTTCTGAACTATCAGGAAAACAAACTTCAGATTCCTGTAGTAATTGATTCCTGGGAAGCTTTAAATATGCTGCAGAATAACTTATTAGATGAAAAATTAAAACTATATCAAATGATTGTCGATTATGAAAAAGAACTCTATCGCTAAGTTAGTCGGATTGTTATTCGTTTCGATACTAGTATTGACAGCCTGTAACAAGAAAACCGAGCATAACAATAAGCCAGCACATCAGCATAGTACAAATCAGGAATATACCTGTCCAATGCATCCCGAAGTTATCCAGGATAAGCCCGGCAGCTGCCCTATATGCGGTATGGAATTGGTTCCAAGACACACATCTGGTACGGAAACAGCTATAGACAGCAGTTTAAAACACCTTTTAAAACCAGTCAACGAACAGGTCGTTTCTAATATATCTGTCATAAAACCTGACGCAGGTACTAAAATATTCTCCATGGAGGTACAAGGAATTATTACCTACGACACCCGTGACCAGACCAGTATTTCCAGCAGGGTAAGCGGCAGGATTGAGCGTCTGCTGATTAAGTACAATTATCAGCCCGTAAAAAAAGGACAGCTAATCATGGAAATCTATTCACCTGATCTGGCTGCCGCGCAAAGAGAATTGTTATTTATTTATCAATCTGACCCAAACAATCCAATGCTTCAAAAAGCAAAAGAAAGGCTGTCTCTGTTAGGCATGCAGCAGAAACAAATCCAACAGGTATTAAAAACAGGTAAAATTTCCTATCGCATCCCTGTTTACAGTAATGCCTCCGGATACATCTTGGACAACACTGCAGTAGCAAACGTGTCTGCATCAGCTCCAGCGGCTTCTCCTCAAAGCGCAGCGTCAGATGATGGTATGGGCGCTATGGGCTCAAGCGGCAATACAGCATCAAATAGTAGTGCATCTACCCCTGCTGCCTCTGCTATTATGCTAAGAGAAGGACAGTATATTGGAGCAGGACAAACACTTTTTACAATCTATACCAACAAAAACCTTATTGCTGAATTTGCTTTTGATCCATCGGTATCACCACAGATTAAAAAAGGGCAAAAATTGGTGTTTTATGAACCCTCAGATAAGCAAACCGTGTATACTGGTAATATAGGACTCATTCAGCCCGTCTTTAAAGAGGGAAGCAATTTTACCATAGCGCGAATTTATTTGCAGGATAATAAATTTCAGACAGGAAAATTGGTGACTGCAATTATTCCTATTGTCAGTAAAGGCTGGTGGCTACCGCAAAGTGCCGTTCTCAATCTAGGAAATAAATCCATCGTTTTCAAAAAAGAACAGGATGTATTTGTTCCCCGAGAAGTTAAAACGAAGAACAATGCTGATGGCATGGTGCTCATAGATCAAGACATCAGTGATTGGAATATTGCCAGCAATGCAGCCTATATGATAGATAGTGAGAGTTTTATCAAAATATCTTCAGAACATAAATTAAAAAATTAAACCATGAACAATAAATCAATACTTCGTACTATTTTGCTCATTGCTATGGTTTTTCCACTTCTATTTGCAGCATGTACCCAAAAAGAAGAAAAAAAAGCCAGCCAGGAAAAAACTCAAACATATACCTGCCCCATGCATCCGCAAATTGTAAAAGACGGTCCAGGTTCATGCCCAATTTGTGGAATGGATTTAGTACCCTTCGAAAAAAACAACGCACAGGACTTTCTAACTTTGGGGCCAAGCCAGCAAGCACTAGCCAATTTGACTACAATAACTGCTGGGGAAAATGAATTTTCAAATTCTTCCCGTCTCAACGGACGTTTGGTTACTGACCCTGAGCAAACTATTTACATCTCAAGTCGCGTGGCAGGAAGGATTGAAGAGTTGTATGTAAAAGAAACCGGTGTCCCCGTTCGAAAAGGTCAGCCTTTATACAGAATATATTCAGAACAGCTTTCAGCCCTGCAGCAGGAATACCTTCTTGCCACAGCACAGGCCGCAAGCTTTACTGAGGATAAACGCTTTGGCCAAATAAAAAGTGCTGCAAAACAAAAACTATTATTATATGGACAATCTGAAGCACAGCTTAATGAATTATTAAAAAAACAAAAAGCTTCTCCTTATGTTGTTTATTACGCACCAAATTCAGGAATAGTTGCGGAACTTTCCATAACGGAAGGCCAATATGTAGCAGAAGGAGCCTCTATTATGAAACTGGAAGATTACAATCGTTTATGGGTCGAAGCCGATGTCTATCCGGCAGATGCTGGTAAAATTAAACCGGGACAAAAAGTAAAAGTTATAGTCACTGGTTATGAAGATCAGCCCCAAACAATGACCGTAGATTTTATAAATCCTGCCCTGCAAACAAGCAAGCAGATAATACAGCTGCGCGGTGCTATTGCCAATCCGAACAATCAATGGCAGGCAGGTCAGCAGGCAATTGTTTTACTGCCTTCATCAGAACAAAAAATGAAATTGACGATACCTGTAGATGCTGTAATAAGAGACGGCAGCGGTACACATGTGTGGATTGAAATTGAAAAAGGCAAATATCAGCCAAGAATGGTGGCTCTTGGTTCGGAAACTTTCGATGAAGTCGAAATTACTACTGGCTTAAAAAAAGGAGATATTGTTGTTGCATCTGGCGCCTATCTCTTGTACAGTGAGTTTATATTAAAAAAAGGCAAAAACCCAATGTCAGGAATGAAAATGTAATAATCAATCACACAGACAATGAAAAAATTAATCAAAACAGGAATTCCAATATCAGTAATTTTCTTACTTATTGCCTGCGGTAATAATGAAAACAAAAAGAAAGAGATTCCGCAGAAAAATAAAACTTCTATCGTAATTCCAAAGGAATCCGTAGTGAAGATAAATGACGATATTTTAAACGCAATATACAGCCAGTATGCCCATTTAACAGTTGCCCTTACCCAAGATAATGTCGCAGAAGCAAAACTGGCGGCCAATGCGATTGAGGCCGGAGCACGAGAAATCAGCAACAACAGCAATCTTGCAGCAAGCGCAGCAGCAATCGTTTCAGCTCCAAATATCGAAAAGCAGCGAGCTGCTTATTCTAATCTAAGTAATGAAATGGTGGGCTTGCTAAAAAAAGCAGGAATGGCTCAGGCTGAGCTATACGTGGAATATTGTCCAATGGCTTTCGACAATAAAGGAGCTGTATGGATTAGTTCTACCAAAGAAGTGCGTAACCCTTACTTTGGAGAAAAAATGCTCAAGTGTGGTGAGGTGAAAGAAACAATTAAATAATCAGAATCTAAGATTGAAGACTGTTTGCAATTATTTTTTAGTGTTAAACAATCGGTTGAAACAGCTGATGAAAAACTAGCCATTTGAAGTAAGTTTAAAATACAGATTGGCTTCAAAAAAAAATCAGTAACTTTCTATATATTAAACAAATAACACATCAAATCCTTAAAAAATAACTTTATGACACATACCTATACAATATCGGGAATGACTTGCGATGGATGTCGTACGAAAGTAGAAAAAACACTAAATGCTGTGGAGGGAATAAAGGCAAATGTCACCTTAGATCCTCCATTGGCAACCATTACAATGGAAAAACATATTGCGACCGAAGAACTCCAAGAGGCATTAGCTGCGGTTGGAAAGTACACCATTGAAATGACACACACAACTCATTTGCAAGAAAAAACAGCTGAGAAACCATGCTGTAGTACTGCTAACGATCGTGATCATAAAAAGTTAGCTGCGCCTCATAATGATGCGGGTGGAAAATACTATTGCCCGATGCATTGTGAAGGCGATAAAATGTATGATAAACCGGGAGATTGTCCTGTATGCGGAATGCATTTGGTACAAGAACCAGCCGCTGTTCAGGTTCAGCAATACACATGCTCTATGCATCCGGAAATTATAACCAATGCGCCAGGATCATGTCCTATTTGCGGGATGGATCTAGTACCAATGGAACCAAGCGAAAGCGAAGAACAAAGGATTTATAAGGGTTTGGTTAAGAAAATGAAAATAGCGGTTGTATTTACAGTTCCTGTTTTCGCCATTGCCATGATAGAAATGGCACACAACAATCCTTTACTCGGGCTAATGGATGCGGCTAAATGGAATTGGGTACAGCTTATTTTATCACTTCCTGTTGTCTTTTATGCCTGCTGGGTATTTTTTGTACGAGCATGGAAATCAATAATCACATGGAATTTAAATATGTTTACCCTTATCGGAATTGGTACAGGAGTGGCATTTTTATTTAGTTTAGTTGGAATGTTTTTTCCAGACATTTTTCCAAGTGAATTTAAGACCCAGCACGGAACAGTACTATTGTACTTCGAGGCCACAACTGTTATTCTGACTTTGGTTTTATTAGGACAATTGCTTGAAGCCAGAGCGCACAGTCAAACCAGTGGTGCTATAAAAGAATTATTAAAATTGGCTCCTACCGAAGCTACTTTGGTAATTGATGGCGGTGATAAAGTAATCTCAATCCATGATATAAAAAAAGGTAATTTATTACGGGTAAAACCCGGAGATAAAATTCCTGTGGATGGGAAAATAACCGATGGTGAAAGTACAATAGACGAATCGATGATTACTGGTGAACCAATTCCTGTAGATAAAAAAATAGGCGATATGGTGTCTTCAGGAACTATAAACGGAAACAAATCATTTATAATGATTGCCGAAAAAGTTGGTTCGGAAACCTTGCTTTCGCAAATTATACAGATGGTTAATAATGCAAGTCGTTCCAGAGCACCAATTCAGAAATTAGCCGATAGTATTGCTAAATATTTTGTACCAATTGTTGTTGTAATTTCCATTCTTACCTTTTTCATTTGGGCAAAATTTGGTCCCGAACCGGCATTGGTCTATGGTTTTATAAATGCCATTGCGGTACTAATTATTGCCTGTCCTTGTGCTTTAGGACTGGCAACCCCTATGTCTGTAATGGTAGGAGTTGGAAAAGGCGCTCAATCGGGAATTCTGATAAAAAATGCCGAAGCTTTAGAAAAAATGGATAAGGTAAATGTTCTGATTACTGATAAAACAGGAACAATTACAGAAGGGAAACCTTCGGTGGAAAAAATTGTTGCATTACAATATTCAGAAGATGAACTGCTGCAATACATTGCATCTTTAAATCAGTATAGCGAACACCCTTTGGCACAAGCCGTGGTGAAATTTGCAAAAGCTAAAAATGTCTCTTTAACGAAAGTCGATGATTTTGAAAATATTGCAGGAAAAGGAGTTATTGGAACTGCTATTGATAAAAAGATCGCATTAGGGAATAAAAAATTAATGGAGCAAGTAGGCGCATCTATTTCTGCCACAATTGAAGAGAAAATTATTGCCGAACAAAAACTAGGAAAAACAGTTTCTTATATCGCTGTAGATAAGAACGTAGTGGGATTTGTAACGATAACCGATGCTATAAAAGAAACCAGTGCTGCTGCTATAAAAGAATTAATGCGTCAAGGAGTTGAAGTGATCATGCTGACGGGAGATAATGCAAATACTGCCAAAGCTGTTGCCGAAGATTTGCATTTAACCTCTTTCCAAGCAGGTTGTTTACCAGAAGACAAATTAAAAGTAATAGAAAAATTACAAGCTGAAGGAAAAGTTGTTGCTATGGCAGGAGATGGTATAAACGATGCGCCAGCTTTGGCACAATCGGACATTGGCATTGCGATGGGAACAGGAACAGATGTTGCGATAGAAAGTGCCAAGATTACTTTGGTAAAAGGAGATTTGCAAGGAATTGTAAAAGCAAAAAATTTGAGCCACGCTGTAATGCGCAACATCAAGCAAAACCTATTCTTTGCTTTTATTTATAATGTCTTAGGCGTACCAGTTGCTGCGGGAGTTTTATATCCGTTTTTCGGAATATTACTTTCTCCTATGATTGCTGCCCTGGCAATGAGTTTTAGCTCGGTATCTGTTATTGTCAATGCATTGCGATTGAGAAGCTTAAAACTCTAAAGAATAATAATTTATTATAAAAACAAATGACCAATCTAGGACAAATTATTCTGCAGTATAAAAACGATAACGAAAGTGTCTATAATACCTGGTTTATAGATAACAACCAACGGTTAAAGGCATTTCGGACTATAAGACGAGGTGTTTTACAAGTCATTGAGGATATTAAAAAGAAAACCTTTCCTAATGATTTTAAAGAAAGCAGCTTAGAATTTGTTCTGAGTTGCATTGCTGAACAAAAACAAGTCTTTGCAGGGGTTTCCCATCCGTTTTATTGGAAACCCAAATTGCGCATTCCCGATATCTATGAAAATCAAAACAATAAATTGGCTTTCGGTCAATTCCTTGAAAATTGTATCAATGCCAAGTCTGAAGAACAGGTTGTAAAAGAAATCATAAAACTCGATGAATTAAAAATTAAAGGATTAGGACCTGCGGTTGCCAGTATTTTATATTTTATACACCCAACCTGGTTCCCGCCATTCAACACTGCTATTCTCAATGGTTTTAATTTTCTTTTTAAAGACAAAAAAAAATTGGGAAGTTGGACAGAATACCTTAAAATAAGAGAAACTTTGATGGAAACTAACACTTTGCATAAATCTCAGCTGTCAAATGATTTGGGTGCCATTGCAGGATTGTGTTTTGAAATTGGAACTCAGAAAATGCTAATCGGTAACGATGAGTATTTAAGCGAGGCAGAACGTTCAAGATTCGAAAAAAACGTACACAAGCGTCAAAAAGAAATACTCGAAGAAAAACTGGAGGAAAATCTGCATAGTGAGATGCAATACCATCTGCTAAAAATAGGTATTTCTCTCGGTTTCGATGTTACCCCGGCAAGCAATGATAAAACCAAATCATTTAATGGACAAAATTTCTCATTTATTTCACTGGTAAAATTCCCTGAGTTGCCTACCGACAAGGACACTCAAAATACCATTAAGCTTATTGATGTGCTCTGGTTTGAAAAAGGCACAAACAAAATTATAGGTGCCTTTGAAGTAGAAAAGAGCACTAGTATCTACTCCGGCATACTGCGCTTGTCTGACCTGTACTTTAGTATTTCAAGCGGACAGGAAGTTTTTTATATTATTATTCCCAATAACAGAGAAAAGGATGTAGTGCTTCAGCTAAATAGGCCCGTTATAAAAAACTCGAAAATGAATATAAAATATATCCTGTTTTCTGAATTAAGAGCTAATTGTGATGCTATCTGTAAATTTGGAACCGACCATTCGGTAATGGAAAAAATATCAAAATCAATTTAAAATTAAAACTATGAAAAAAATAATTGTATTAAGCTTCATTATTATACAATCGTTATCAATTTGGGCACAGGAAAAAGTTCAAATTAAGCTTACTTCTGCAAGCCCTTCAGCATCATTTCAACAAGAAATTGGAAGCTCAACAATAAAAATGGCCTATAGCAGACCCTTAGTAAGAGGACGAAAAATATTTGGGGAACTGGTGCCATTTGGCAAACTCTGGCGCACAGGTGCGAGCGACTGTACGACTATAACTACCAATGAAGATATTGCCTTTGGAAATAATATTTTAAAAACAGGCACTTATTCTATATTCTCAATCCCATCAGAAAATGAGTGGACTATCATTATAAATACTGATACTGCTTTACATGGAGAAACTGGCTATGATGAGAAAAAAGACGTTATGCGTTTTACAGTTCCCTCAGAAAAGGCACCTAACTTCTATGAAACATTTACCATAGAGCTAAATGACATTAATAGCAAAGGAGAAGGTTTCCTGAAAATAACTTGGGAAAATACCATGGTTAAAATCCCAATCAAAAGTAAAGCTGACCAAGAAATATTAGCCTTAATAGACAAATATATCGTTAAAGAGAAAAGTCAAAATGCTACTTTATTGTTTCAGGCGGCAAATTATTATTCTAGTACCGGCAGAGCAAATAACCAAGCAATATCCTGGTTAGTGGATGCTGAAAAGTTGGAGCCTGAAAATTTTTATTATCCGGCTTTAAGACAAAAAATATCGATAGAGCTCAAGGACTATCCAGGAGCCATTGGAGCTGCAAAAAAAGCACTAGCGATTGCAGAACAGAAAAAAATGAAAAATGTAGAGAAATTGAAAAACCAGATTGCAGAGTTGGAGTTATTACTTAAAAATAAATAACGATAATAATTTATAACAATATCATATTAAAATGCAAAAGCATAAATAATAACCCCGTACAATTTTAAGCAGCTATCGTGTTGTATGTATTAGACTTGCTTTGCTCAGGGAGATCGATGAATTTAAGTAACTTTTAAATAAAAAAATCATGAAAACGGAACACCCGACACTGCATCATTCAAAAGAGTCAAACTCCAAAATGTACAAAAAATTAGCCCTTATGATAGTATTATCATTTTTTTCTATGTATATACTAATGTATTCGATGGTTGATGTTTTTGCTAATGTAATTCCCAATGTAAACCAGTTTTACATGGTAGCAATAATGACTATCCCAATGCTCATAATTGAGATTATTGTTATGGGCAGCATGTATATGAATAAAAAGAAGAACATAGTCTTACTTATTGCAGGCGGGGTTGCCACAATCATTTTTTTTACCTGCATCAGGCTTACAAGCTGCTGTTGGAGATAAACGGTTCTTAAAATCAATGATACCTCATCATGCTGCAGCAATTCTCATGGCTCAAGAGGCTTCTCTTCGAGATCCTGAAATAAAACAACTGGCTCAGGACATTATTAAAGCACAGCAGGCGGAAATTGTACAAATGAAAGCCAAGTTGAATGAAATGAAAAAAAAATAGAACGATATTCTCTAAAAAAAGCAAAATGAAAAATATACTGACAATACTCGTAGTTATGATGCTCCCATCCCTAATTCAGGCTCAGGATATGAAAGGAATGGTGATGGATAAAAAACAATCCAAAGAAGAGTCAAGACCCACAACCTACACCTGTCCGATGCATCCTGAAATTCACGAATCCAAACCGGGAAATTGTCCAAAGTGTGGGATGAAACTAGTTCCGGAAAAAACAATATCATCTCACAGAGACAAGCCAGAACAGGTTTCTAAAAATCAAATGGACCAAGAGCACACATCAGCACAGGACAGCAGCAATGGTACGAACACTCAAAAAAAAGTTGCAGAGAATAAATCGCAACCCCGTGTAGTCCGATATGATCTCTATATAAGAGATACAATTGTAAATTTCACAGGAAAACCCAAAAGGGCTATTGCTGTTAATGGGCAAATACCCATGCCTACCCTTACTTTTACAGAAGGTGATACTGCTGAAATTTACGTCCACAATGAGCTTGATGAAGACACTTCTCTTCATTGGCATGGCTTATTCTTGCCTAACCAATACGATGGCGTGCCAAATCTAACTCAAATGCCAATTAAACCTCATACCACCCATTTATATACTTTCCCTATTATTCAAAATGGTACGCACTGGTATCATAGTCATACGGAACTACAAGAACAAATAGGCATGTACGGCTCTTTTATTATGAATAAAAAAACGGATGATCCAACTTTCCGCAAAGGAATAGACGATTTGCCATCTGTTCCAATAGTACTGAGTGAATGGACAGATATGAAACCTGAAAATGTACACCGACTACTGCACAATGCATCAGACTGGTTTGCTATTAAAAAGGGAACCACACAAAGTTATGCAGAAGCCGTAAGACAAGGGTATTTTAAAGACAAAATTAAAAATGAATGGAAGCGCATGAATGCCATGGACGTTAGTGATGTTTATTATGATAAATTTTTAATCAATGGGAAAAATGAAAATCAGCTTTCTCAATTTAAAGCAGGTGATAAAGTCCGATTACGCGTTTCCAATGGAGGTGCATCAACCTACTTTTGGTTAACCTATGCCGGCGGAAAAATTACCGTTGTGGCCAATGATGGAAATGATGTAGAACCCGTTGAGGTCGATCGGTTAATTATTGCTGTTTCTGAAACCTATGACATAATTGTAACGGTTCCATCTGATAAAACTGCTTATGAATTTTTGGCAACACCGGAAGACCGTACAAAATCTACCTCCCTGTATATTGGCAGTGGTGTTAAGCAATTAACGTCGCCTTTGCCAAAGCTTAAATATTTTGAAGGAATGAAGATGATGAACGGTATGATGAAAATGAATGGAGATCTGGATGATATGGGAATGAGTATGAGCCTCAATAAAATGGATATGAATGTAGTAATGTACCCCGAAATCACTGGTGAAACCAAGCCTAAAACCACTACAAAAATAGATGGTATGAAAATGGATGCTGAGCAATACAATGCCAATGCACTTTCAGATATTACAACCCTGAATTATGCAATGCTAAAATCGCCAAAAAAAACAACACTCCCTGAGAATGCCCCTGTTAAAGAACTAAAATTTGAACTTACAGGGAACATGAATCGATATGTATGGAGTCTGGACAATAAGGTGGTTTCTGAATCCGATAAAATATTAATTAAAAAAGGCGAAAATGTACGCATCGTTTTACATAATAATTCTATGATGCGCCATCCCATGCACTTACATGGACATGACTTCAGAGTCCTTAATGGCCAAGGAGAATATGCACCGTTAAAAAATGTGATTGATATAATGCCAATGGAAACAGATACGCTGGAATTTAATGCTAACGTAGATGGGGACTGGTTTTTTCACTGCCATATTTTATATCATATGATGAGCGGAATGGGAAGGGTTTTTACTTACGAAAATCAACCCGCCAACCCTGAAATACCAAACCCAAAATTAGCACAACGAAAACTTTTTGCAGACGACAGGAAATTTCATTTTATGGCAGAGAATGATTTTGCAACCAATGGAAATGATGGTGAAGCAATGTATCAAAGCACGCGTTGGAATATTGGAACAGAATGGAGATTAGGATACAATGACATGCATGGTTATGAAACTGAAACACATATTGGACGCTATATTGGAAAAATGCAATGGTTAATGCCTTTTATTGGATTTGACTGGAGATATCGAAGAATGGGAGAAGATGTACAGGAAAGAAATCTCTTCGGACAAAACAATACAAAAGATAAACGTGCAGTAGTAAGTCTGGGTGTTAACTACACCCTTCCTATGTTAATAGTTGCGCAAGCTGAAGTTTTTACTGATGGTAAAGTCAGATTACAGTTTGAACGTAAGGACATCCCTGTTTCTAAAAGACTTAGAATGAATTTAATGTGGAATACTGACAAGGAATATATGGCAGGACTACGCTATATAGTTACCAGATGGGGTTCCCTATCCTCGCATTATGATAGTGATATGGGCTTTGGTGCAGGTTTTATTTTAAATTATTAAACTTTTCAACTAAAAAAAATAGCAAACAACTTTACTTGACCAGCCTTAAAAGGGCTGGTCTCTTTTTATAACTAAATACATTTTTTAACTGCAAGTATATTGTCATAAAAATATTTTCAAATACAATAGAACGTTACTTCTCTTAGAACTCTTTAAGACCAGATATTGTCCTATAGACAGGCCGACCGAGAGCTGTATACAGAGTTTTGTCCCATGGCTCCAAATGATAGGGCGCATCATGGATCAGTTCCACCAAAAAAGTTCATAATCCTTATTTAGGCTGTAAAAACCAGTGATATTGACCACCTATTTTCAATTTAAAGTGACCACCAAGTTTCAGTTTAAATTGACCACCTAATTTCGGTGCAAAGTGAGCACCTCTATTTATTTCAAAAAACTACTTTTTTCATTTGTTAATTTATATTCAAATATAGATAAATAACTATCCCTTATTTATGCTTTTTTTCTTCCTCATAGATTCTCCGTGCAATTCAACCCTGTGCGATTGATGTATTAACCGGTCTAAGATCGCATCTGCTATGGTTTTCTCCCCAATGATATCATACCATCCCTGAACTGGTATTTGTGATGTTACTATGATAGAACCGTTATTATGCCTGTCTTCAATGATCTCTAAGAGTGTAATTCTGTTATGATTGTCGAGCGCTTGCAGTCCAAAATCATCAAGTATTATAACATCCTGTCTTTGTATTTTAGCAAGTTCTCTTAAGTAAGTGCCGTCTGCTTTTGCCATTTTTAACTTTGCAAACAGTTTTGAAGTATTAAAATAACTTACTTTATATCCTTCTATACAGGCCTGATAACCCAGAGCTGTTCCTAAAAAACTTTTGCCTACACCAGTACTTCCGGTTATTAAGACATTTTCGTTCTTTTCAACAAAACTGCACTCTGCAAGACGAAGTATAAGGTTTCTGTCAATATTGCGTGACTCATCAAAATTAATACTCTCAATATTGGATTTGTAGTGGAAACGTGCATTTGCAATACTTCGTTCAATGCGTCTGTTATGTCTTTCATCCCATTCGGCATCTATCATCATTGATATAAACTGATCGAGTGTGTAATGATCAGTTTTACCACTTTCAAGGGCTGTTTTAAATGCATTATGCATTCCATGAAGCTTCATTTGCTTCATTTTTGTTACAGTAGATTCATTCATTGTATATTGATTTTAGTTAAAATAATGTTTTCCTCTAATGTTATTGTGCTCAGGAAGATCCTGCTCTTTTTCCTGTTCAAATGGTATTTTATCCAGACTGTTCTCTAAGATGTTGTTTATAGTTTTAAAATTGTAAATTTTAAAGTCCAGTGCGCGTTTACAGGCATTTATTAATCTTTCTTTGCCTACCTTTTTTTCAAAAGATAATATTCCTAAACAGCTTTTATATGCCTGTTCAGGATGGCTTCTGCTATCGAATATATGCATAATATATTCTCCTACTGCCGGATCAATGCTGTTGGCCCATTCAATAAATCTAAAGGCACTCCATTCTGATACAAATTGATGTGTACTTGCAAGATGTTCAGGATTTGTAGTATAGATATAGGGTTTAGGATTTCTGCTGTGAGTAGCTATACGATTGTATTTGAAGTAAATTTCAACTGTTGATTTTGTGTACAACAGCTTTACTTTTTTCTTTAAATATTGATAAGGTACACTATAGTAGTTTTTGTCCTGGCTTAATTGGACGTGTCCGTTTTGCATAACTGTTGCCATTGAATGATATTTAATTTCAAAGCGTTCCTGAGGGAGTGGCTGTAATTCATGCTTCTCGTCTTCAATAAATAGCTCAAAACGGGAGTATGGACGCCCTGTAAGTTTTCTGTTATTATGATCATCAAGTAAGTACCATATAGTTTGATTTAACTCTTCTATGCTAAAGAATTCTATGTCCTTTAAATTTGCATAAATTCTTCTATAGAGTATTTTAACTGCTCCTTCAACCAGAGACTTATCCCTTGGCCTATAGGCTCTAGCAGGCAGAATAGTGGTTTCATATTGTTCTGCTAAATCTGCAAGAGTTTCGTTAATGGTGGGTTCAAAGCGACTGCTTTTGATTACGGCAGATTTTAAATTGTCTGGCACAATTGCAGCAGGAGTACCTTCAAAAAAGCGTATCGCATTTTCTACTGAAGCAACAAAATCTTCTTTTTGCTGGCTCATAGAAGCTTCAGCATAAGTATATTGACTTGCACCAAGAATAGCTACAAAAAACTGTACTTCCTTGACTTCAGATGTTGATTTGTCAATAATTGAGAGTGTCTTTCCGGCATAATCCACATACATTTTATCTCCAGCTTTGTGAATCATATGCATCACAGGATTGACTTTATTACTCCATTTGAAGTAATGGAATCTAAATTGAGAGATTCTAAATCCATCCGGATTTAAAGAGAGATAACGCTCCCACATGCCATACATGGTTACGCCTGTTTTCTTTAATTCCCGTTCCATTTGTGGAAAGAACTCATAGACCTTTTGCATCCTTGGAGTGGTAATCTCTTCTGTGCTTTGAGAAAAAAGAGTATCTAATTCTGCATCTGTTTTTTGATTAATCGATTCAAGACTTAATCCAAGTACTTCAAATAAAGAGATGTATTTCTTTACGGTATTTCTGGAAAGAGATAAATACTTGCTAATAAACAATTTGCTCTTACCGCCACAATGTAATTTAATTACTTTTCTAATTTTATTCATGTTTATTGTATTATTTGCCATAGTCTGTAGTTTTATTACAGATCCATGGTTAAACAACATGAAAAAGAAGTAGTTTTTTGGTGGTCACTTTGCACCGAAAATAGGTGGTCAGTTTAAATTGAAATTAGGTGATCAGTTTGCTCCGAATCGGGTGATCATTTTAAACTGAAAATCTATGGTCAATTTGACCGTTTTTTCCAAATTTGTTGAGAATGCTGCACATGAGCCCCAGACACCTCTTGCTTTGTTTCAAAACAAAATCGATGTTTTATTTCAGATGGAACTCAATAAGGAACAGACACAGGTCTTGGGATCGTTAAGCAGGGATGTGGCCAAGTTAAACCGATTGAACAAGAACCTGCTGCTGCTTTCCAAAATTGAACACGAAATTTATCTGGAAAAAAATATAATTTCGATTAACGATCATATTGAAAAACACCTTGAATTTTTTACCGAACAGGCAGATCTTAAAAATATAGCAATAAATCTGCAGACTTCCGAAAAACTACAGATCAGCGGAAATCCAATCCTTACTGAAATTTTAATTAACAACCTTGTACATAACGCTATAAGACATAATCGAAGTAACGGCACCATAATCATAAGAATAATAAAAAATGAACTGCTTGTCTTAAATACAGGTGATGATAAGCCGTTTCCTATTGAAAAACTATTTAATCGCTTCTTTAACAGTGGATCCCCTTCCAAGGGCAATGGACTTGGGCTCTCCATCATAAAAAAGATTTCTGAGCTTAGCGGCTGGAAAGTCAATTACTCCTTTTACAATGATTTTCATTCTTTCATCATTCATTTCTGACGATCAGTTTCATATCCCAGACGGCAGAAACATATATCTGGACTGAGATTGTAAAATTCTTCCAGCAGCTGGTTGTTCCCTTTTACTACACTGGTGCCCAAATAATGATAAGTAAATCCGATAATAAGACCTCCTAAAGGAAGCAGCGCCATAATCCAGAGATGATTTTCACGATAATTGGTAACGAAATCTAAACTGACAAGAAAAAAAGCAGAGGCAGATCCTACGCATATACTAATTACAGCAGCAAAGAAAATCCATTTGAAAAGAAAAAAAAGATAAGGAATTTGTTGTATTGAAATAATACGGCGGGAGAAATTTTGTTGGGTCATATTCTCTTGAATAAAATGAATACATATCTAGTGGCATAAGCAATTACTAGACGTCATCAGCTCCAATAATATTGGTGGGCGGTTCAAGGCAGACATCATTGCCGTATTGTGCTGTGAAAATAATCTTTTATTTTGATTTAAGGCAATTATCGATTTTAAATTAATAACTTTTTTTACAGAAAGAAAACAACAACATTAAAATAACTTTACCCGATCATAGGCAGAAAAATCAATAGAAATAAAGGGACTGAAGATTTGCCGAATCATCAATAAAAATCTATACTACCAAACCTACTGAACTTGTCAAACTCCATGAGTACTGTTTTGGCAGGTATCTTCTTTTTCTTTTTTGGACAGCATTTCTGCCTTTCTTGAATGTTTTTCTGATTTATTGCCCAGCGGATAAAATAAAACAATCCGTGCCATAAGTAAATGACACGGATTGTTTTGAAAATAGATTTCCTGATGTTCTAGAATTTCATCCTCTGAATCCTTACTGCGTTAAGTATTGCCAATAGTGCCACACCTACATCTGCAAATACGGCTTCCCACATGGTAGCCAGCCCGCCGGCACCCAGAATTAAAACGACCGCTTTTACGGCAAATGCCAGACCAATATTCTGATAGACAATCTGTTTGGTCTTTTTACCGATGTTTATAGCTGTGTATATTTTAATAGGCTGGTCGTTTTGAATTACAATATCAGCCGTTTCAATAGTAGCATCACTGCCTAAACCGCCCATTGCAATTCCGGCATCTGCTAAAGCCACAACAGGTGCATCATTTACACCATCGCCGACAAAAGCAATTTTTAAATTTTGAGATTTAAGTTCCTCTACTTTTTCGACCTTATTTTCAGGCAGCAAATCGCCATAAGCCTGATCTATATTTAATTCTTTGGCAACAGCTTCTACAACTACTTGTTTATCGCCCGACAGCATTACTGTTTTTACATTTATGCTGTGCAGACTTTGAATTGCTTGTTTTGCATCTTCCTTGATTTCGTCTGCAATTAGAAAATAGCCGGCATATTTTTGATTGATGGCAACAACAATAATTGTAAACGGTGTATTATCAATTTCGGCATCATAGCTGATATTGAATTTTTTCATCAATTTTACATTTCCTGCCAGGATTTCGTTTCCATCCACTTTTCCTTTTAGTCCGTGTCCTGCAATTTCTTCCACATCGGTGACATTCACATTTTTTTCAGCACCTTTAGCATATTCTATAATTGCTGTTCCAACAGGGTGTGTTGATTTGGTTTCGAGTGCTGATGTGTATTTAATTAAATCAGCTTCGGGAACACCAACGGCTATTACTTTTTGAACTTTGAAAACACCTTTGGTCAGCGTTCCTGTTTTATCCATTACTACTGCTTGAATAGCTGCCATTATGTCGAGAAAACTAGATCCTTTAAATAATATTCCGTTTTTACTTGCTGCGCCAATTCCTCCAAAATATCCTAATGGAATTGAAATTACTAACGCACAAGGACAAGAAATAACCAAGAAAACTAATGCTCTGTACAACCAGTCTCTAAATACATAATTATCAATAAAAAGCATTGGAAGCAAACAAATTCCAATTGCTAAAAACACAACAATAGGCGTGTAAATTTTAGCGAATTTTCTAATAAACAATTCTGTTGGTGCTTTTTTAGCTGTTGCGTCCTGCACCATTTCAAGAATTTTGGATAATTTACTATCGTTGTAGGCTGTAGTGACTTCAATTTGAACAACAGTATTTAGATTAATCATTCCTGCAAGAATTGTTTCTCCTTTTTGTTTCGTGTCAGGTTTACTTTCTCCTGTTAAAGCAGCTGTATTCAAAGAAGCCGTGTCTGAAAGTAATTTTCCATCAAGAGCTACTTTTTCTCCCGGGCGCAATTGGATAATTTCTCCAATAGTTATTTCGGACGCTTTTTTAGAAATACTATTTGCCCCTTCAATTACCGTAGCGGTATCTGGTCTTTGATCCAATAATAATTTAATGTTCATTTTTGCTCTTTGTACTGCCAGTGTCTGAAATACTTCGCCAACTGCATAAAATAACATTACTGCCACCCCTTCCGGATATTCTGCAATAATGAATGCGCCAATAGTTGCAATGGACATTAACAAAAACTCTGAAAAAATATCGCCCTTACGAATGCTTTCAAAAGCTTCTTTAATTACAGGGAAACCTACCGGTGCATAGGCAACTAAATACCAAACAACACGCACCCAGCCTGTAAACCAAGTTTGTGGAAAATAGTTATCAAAACCAATAGCAATAAGCAACAATGCAAAACTTATTACAGCTGGTAAAAACATTTGAAACGCCGTTTGGTCACCACTAGAGTGGTCGTGACCGTCATCATCTGAATGTTTGTCATGGTTGTGACCATCGTTATTGCTGTGTGCGGCTTTTACTGGTTTTTCATCAGCACAGCAACTGTCTTTTTTAGTTTTGACTTTGATATTTTTATCTGCCAGATGATTTATTTTTTCTTCTTGCGTACAGCAAATTTGTCTGCCTTTTGCATCATATTTGTGTATATGATTTGAGTCTGTATTTTTCATAATTTTATTTTTTTAATTTGTTATTTTAAATTAGAAATTGCACTTATAGTGAGTGCCACTATAATTGTGTTAAATAGAAATGATATTAGGCTATGCATTAAAGCAAATCTTCTAATAGTTTTTGAAGTTATAATAACGTCAGATACCTGAAAGGTCATACCAATTACAAAAGAAAAGTAAGCAAAATCTAGATAATCAGGTTTTGTCTTACCCGGAAATTTGATTCCTCCAATGCTAGAACCTGTGTTGAGTTCGTTATGATCGTGGTATAAATGGGCATAACGAATTGTGAAAGTGGTATGCAAAAGTAACCAAGAAAATACTACTGGTGATAAGGATATAATAGAATGAAATAGTTTGTTTTCGGTTATATTACTAGTCTGATTAATAAGTGACAAAGTTCCAAAAAGACTTAATACAATAGCAATAATTACAATACTAAAAATAGTTTTGAGGTTTTCGTCTTGTTTAGCAACAATGTGACATAATTCATTTTCATTAGTTGAGAAAAAAAGTATCCAACAAAAAAACAAACTAGTCATACAAAAAGTATCCCAACTCAATATAATTTTACTTTGGTTGTCAATTTTAAAAGTGAATAATATAAAATATACAATTAATGCAAATAGTATAGAAATAATTAATCTAGTAACTCCAGAAATTTTTTCAATCCAGTGATATTTTATTTTATTTTCCATTTTAAATTAAATTATCTTTCCTGTTAAAAGGAATATTTAAAAGTGAACAAAGGCAACTATTGTAAAATACTCTAAAATCTACTAATCAAAATCCTTAAAAAATATTCATTTTTGATTTTTTTGAAAATTATTTTTGAGCTACTTAACTAAATTTGTAATCATAAAAGCGTACTTTAAAAGTTTAAATAGAAATGCTAAATGTTTTAGTTTTTTAACTGTTTTTCAAATCCTATTTTTTGATTATTTGTTTGCTATAAATTTAATTTTTATAATATTTTTCGAATCGCATATTTTCTTTTTGATAATTTACTTCTCCTATAATTTGATTGATATTATTTTCTATGGTATTACAAATTGTTGTCATAGGAATATCAGTAGGTATATTTTCAAATGGATCTTGCATTATTATAGCTGTTTTTTCAAATGCGATAAACATTAAAGGAATTAAAGAGGTTAACAAAATTTCAGTAATAATATCTATTTCACTTAAACCAAAAGGTAATAAGGTCACAAATAAGTAAATTAGACAATGAATTAAATAGCTATAATTTTTTGGGAAAACTGTATTTTTTATTCTTTCGCACTTACCCATAGCATCCGTTAATCTAGCTATCGTTGTATCTATTTGTACTTGTTGATTTGAATTTAGTGTATATTTTTCTGTGATAAAATGCAAGTTTTCAGAATGCTTTTGTATTAAAAGCAGTGGGATATTATCTGCTTGTAAATTATGTGCCGTTAAATATTGCTGCACTTTACTAGAAGTTTTTTGTACTCTCAAAGATTCTGAAAGTGTGTAGCACCATATTATTTGTCTCTCTGCAAATATTTTAATTTCAGATTTTCGTTCTTCACTATTAGGATTAGGTATAAAGAGCATTATTTGCCTAATCAAGGTTCTGGAATCATTAACAATTTCGCCCCATACTTTTCTGGCTTCCCACCATCTATCATACGATTGAGCAATTCTGAATGCCAATAATAATGATATCATTGTGGCTATAACCGTTGAAATAGTAATTGGGATATTTATTAAAACCCCAACAGGGCTGTGATCAAATAAACTTGCAATTATTGCATAGGATATGATCAACACAATTTGCCATTTGAGCCCTTTTAGAAAAAAAAGAATGGCTTTATAGTTGTTTTTTATCAGCATAAGTAGGTTAATTATATGGAAAATAAAATCTTTATAGATTTGTTAAATTCATTCCCAAGTTGATGTTGTGTTTTTTTAAGGCCTTATTTATCAGTTGTTCTCGTGCTCTTCTCCATGTTTTTTAATCATTTTTTCTTTCCATTTAATGTACCATTTCAAATGGTGTAATGAAAGTAAAAAGTACAATGCTACAGAACCAATTATTGCTATAATAAACATATTTAGCCCTATAGCAACTCCAACAGCTGAAGTACACCATACTGTTGCTGCAGTTGTTAAGCCATGCGATGTTCCTGCACTAGAATTACGATAAATAATTCCTGCACCAAGAAAACCAACACCCGTTACAATATTTGCAATTACTCTTGAAGTGTCCACTGGATTATTTACCAAATGTGCAGTTATTGATGTAAATAATGTTGCGCCAATACAAACTGCTGCATAGGTTCTTATTCCTGCATCATGACCGTGCTTTTCTCTGTCTAAACCAATAAAAGCCCCTAACAAAAAAGAAGCAATCAATTTAGATACAATAATTAATTCGGCATTTATGTCCATAAATTTATTTCTATTAATTAGTTTAATTTTTAAATGTGTATTGCTTTATTGTCCGTTGTCATGAATTTTATGATTAATTTTTATTTGAGTTTACAAACAAAGCTATTTGCCGTTTAGATCATATTTGTGTTGATGTTTTATTTCAAATAGATTATAATAAAAAATAAACTTAAAGTCTGCTAATAATCTAAATTATAATTATTCCCAGAGCTGTGGGATTTTTTTACTATGTTTTTTATTAATCCATTTATTCAATTTATAGCAAAGATAAGCTGATCCGCTTCCTATGATTGCGCCAGCTAACACGTCACTTGGATAATGAACACCCAATGCCATACGAGAATAGCTAACTGCACTTGCCCAGGCAAACGAAGGAGCAATAATGTACCATTTTGGATACGCCATACTCAAGGATGTGGCAGTTGCAAAAGCTAAAGAAGCGTGCCCTGAAGGAAAGGAAGAACCAGTTGCTGTGGTTGCTTGCTCAATATCAGAGTAAGTTTCAAAAGGTCTGTCTCTATTTACTGTTTTTTTTAAAGCCAATGTAATAAATCTTGAAACGAGCAAAGTTTCCCCAACAAAGATCGCCTTCTTTTTGACTGTACTGTCTTTCATAATCAATCCAACAGAGTACATAATAACAGGAGTCGCAATGCTTACAGGAGTTAGACTATTTGTGACTACTTTTAATGCTTGATCTTGTGATTTGTTTCGGTTTAGATTGATATTTCTTAAAAAATCAATATCTGAATTCTGTGCATTTGCAAAATTCAGCAACAACAATAATATTATTGAAGTGGTTACTTTAAACAGATATACATTGTTTCTCATTGTCTTATTTTTTTGAACAAAAAATTAAAACGCAAATGAACTAATACTAAACAGTACACATTTACTATGTCCTCTTATTAATGGTTGTTATCATCATGGTCTGAATATTTTCCTTTTTTATTATAAGTTAGAACAACAACCACTTTTATTATTTATCTTTTCTTCCTGTGTGCAACAAAGCTGTTTGCCGTTTGCATCGTATTTGTGTTGATGTGTCATAACAGTTATTTTGTTTTATGTTAAAGTGAATCAGTGAAATATTTAGTGTACATATAGAGTTAACGCATATTTATATCTGCTGTTATCAAAGGGTTTACCGTTGTATTCTCCTTTAATACCATCTTTATAATCTACATCTATAATAAACATACCTTTTGAATTTGGGATAGTAAAAAAACCATTTTTATCTGTTTTTACTTCCTCCGATTTACCTTTGTCATTAGTAATTGATATTGATTTATTTGCAAATTCTTTATTATCGAGAACTAATTGGAATTTTTCTTTTTTAACGATAATATCTATTTTTCTTGTTTCAAAATTTGCGAGTTGTGAATTTTTTATATTTCCAACATTATAATTTGCTTTTAAGTTTTCAAAAGGTCTAATAATTCCCAAGCCGTGTTTTGTCCAATCTTGAACTGCTCTTGAATTTTCTTTCATCATTATAGTGTAAATTCCATCGCTAGTTGGAACAAAACTTGCTTTGTAACAATTGCTGTCTCTTTGCAAAATCAAATCTTGTTTTACTCCTTTTGAGTCCAAATAATAGGCAGTAAACGATTCCATATTTTTAAAGAAATGTTCTTTGCTTTCTCTCAATCCCTTTTCAAATTCCCCAAAATATAAATATACCGTGGCTGTATCATTTACTTTGCCATTGCCTTTTACTTCAAGCCAATACGAATGGGCAAAACAATTTTGAGAGAATAAAAAAAGAGTTAGTGCTAATAAAACAGTTGATTTTAATACGTTTTTCATAATTTTTTTTAATAAGTTGTTATACAATTTCCGTGAAGTTTAATTTCCAAGTCCAATTACTAATCCCTCGAAAGCAAATAAGGGAAAAGTCTTATTTCTTACAATTTATCAGTATTTAACGTTAGTTTTATATTCTTATTTTGTTATTTTCTTGGCATAAATAAAATCACCGCTATACCAATGAGTATTATTGCAGTTCCTATCCAATCGTATTTGTCGGGTTTGAAATTATCAATCTTCCATGCCCACAACAGCGCCATAACAATGAAAACACCTCCATATACAACATAATATTTTCCAAAAGAGGTAGTTTACAAAGTCATTACGTATCCATATAAAGCAAGAATTATTGCTCCTGTAACACCATACCAAACGGATTTTTCTTCTTTCAGCCAAAGCCAAACAAGATAACCTCCGCTAATTTCACATAGACCTGCAAGAATAAAATAGGCTGTGATTTTTATAGCAGAAATCATATCGTTTTTTTAAATCCACAAAATTGAAAATTTTGAATGGTATCAAACGGTGTAATATGATTTTCAGTAAAGCATTTTATAACTTCAAAGTTTTCTTTAAAAGTATTTTTCATCGAATTTTCAGAATATTGCTTTATTTCTAATCCGCTACATTTCAAAGGTCCATTTTCAGAAAAAGTGCCTAGTAAGAAATTTCCATTCGGAGCGATTGCATTTTCAACTAAAGCTACATATTTGCTACTACTTATTTCATCGGTCAAGAAATGAAAAACAGCTCTGTCGTGCCAAAAATCAAATTTTATATCGAATTTGAATTCGGTTATGTCTGAAACAATCCAATGCACCAAGTTGGCTTTTTCTCCTAATCTATTTTTAGCTTTTTCTAATGCTACTGCTGAAATATCCAAAACCCAAATGTTTTGATAGCCTTTTTCTAATAATGCATCTACGAAATTACTATCGCCACCGCCAATATCAATGATATTGGCGGTTTTTGATAGGTTTAAACTTTCTAAAAAATCCATTGAGATTTTGGGATACTTTTGTGTCCAACTCACTTCGTTTGTTTTTTTGTTGTGAAAACATTTTCCCAATGTGATTTTTTATTTTCCATAATACAATTACTAATGTTCGTGTTCTCCACCACCTTTCGATGCGGATAGTAAATAGAAAGCACCTTTGGTTACAATTTTTGCATCGGCAGGGATTTCTTCCACAAATTTCACTTCGGTATAACCTAAATCCGTAGTTCCAGGTACAACTTCAATTGCTTTGAAATGAATTTCGTTGTGTCCTTCTTCTTCGCCTGCTGTTTCTTCAGAATGTGCTTCGCCTTCTTTATGCGCATGAGCTTCAGGTTTTTTAGCTGTAGCCTTTTCTTCGTGTTCTTCCTGAATGTAAACAAAATATTTATCGCCATTTTTTACTACAGCATCTTTTGGCAGGGCAGGAACAGTGGCATTTTTAATACTGATATTGGCAGAAACATACATTCCCGAAATTAAATCCTTGGAATCAGCCGGATTAATTTTGGCGTGAACGGCTACGGTTTTACTTTCGTTTGAAAATGATTTATTGATCCCAAATATTTTTCCTTTTATAGATTTATTTCCTTGATTTGTTAAGATGAAGTCTATCGTTTGTCCTACGGCAATAGATCCTAAATCTTTTTCATAGACATTCAAATCCAAGTGCATTTGGCTATTATCAACTACTTCAAAAAGTGTAATTCCTGTTTCGGCAAATGCGCCTTTGGCAATATTAATTTTCCCAATATAACCTGATATCGGCGAAACTATTGGTACCACACTTGATCCTTTAGTACTCATATTCAAAGCCTGTAATTTATCTTTAGATGCTTTAGCTCTTGCTTTTTCAATTGCTAATTTTGCTTTTACTTCCTGTAGCAATTTTCTAGGATTTACATCTTGGTCGCTTAATGTTTTCTGACGATTGTATTCTAATTGCAGGTATTCAATATTGGCAATAGCCGAATTATAATTTTCCTGCATTTCAACTACTTCCAGGTTTTGAATGGTAGCCAATACTTTTCCTTTGTTTACATAAGTACCTTCAAGAACTAAAATATCTTTAACCGTTCCACCAATTAAAGTAGAAACATTTGCCATATTTTGTGGTGGAACTGTAGTGTATCCATTGGCTTTAATCACTAAATTCAAATTTCTATTTTCTACAGAACCTGTTTGAATTCCAACAGTTTTGTATTGTATAGCAGTTAATGCTACTTCATTTTCTGATTTTTCTTCTTCGTGAGCTGCTTCTTCTGTTTTCTTTTCTCCACAAGAAGTAAGAAGTAAGAGGCAAGAAGTAAGTAGTAAGAGTGTGGTTTTAATCTTGATATTTGAAATTGTATTTATCTTTATATTTTTCATTGTAGAAATTATTAATTGTTAGAAATGGATGGGAATTGTAATTGAATGGCACTTTGATTGTAAGCATTGGTAGCTTCGGCATTTTGTTTTTTGATGTCGATAGCCTGATTCAAAAAACTAATGTACATCCAATAACTCATATCGCCATTAGCATAACTTTTTTGCGCTGTTGCAATAATCTGTTCTGCATATTGCAGACCTTCTTTTTGATAGTATTCTAATGCTTTTTGTTGTTTTTCGAAATCATTTTTCAATTCCTGCATTTTTAACTTCAAAGCCAATTTATTTTTATCCAATTCTAATTGGGATTGCGAAATACTAATGGCTGATGCTTTGGCTTTAGCTGAATTTACACCACCAAATAGAGGAATTTGCAAACCTGCGGTAAATCCTTGAAAATAAGATTTGGTATCAATGGTTTGTGCAAAATAACCCAATCCTAATTTTGGAGTTCGCATTGCTTTAAACGTATTGGCTTCTTTTTGATACACCGAAATTTGTTGTGTATAATAATCACTTACTAAAGTTGCTGCTTTAGATTGGTTTTCATCCGACAGCATTGAAAACTTCATTGGTGTTGCACTATCCGGTACAATATTATCTTCGGTTTGAATAAAAAACTGCAATTGCTTTTGATAAATTGCCAAATCAAATTCGAGTTGTGCTTGCTGGGTTTCAATTTCTTTCGATTTTGCTTTGGCACTGATTACTTCAATTTTTCCACTTTCGCCTGTTTCAAAACGAAGTTCTGCATTCTTCAGAAATTTAGAATAAATATCCAATAAATCTGTATTTAGCTTTTGAATAGTAACGCCGTATAAATATTGATAGTAAGCGATTGATACCGCTTTTTCAATTTCAAATTCGGATAATGCTTTTCGCTTTTCTGCTAGCTTTACCAATTCTTCCTGCAATTGTCGGTTGGCTTTTGTAATTCTTCCTATTGGGAAATATTGTTGTATAGAAACATTACTGTCATAATACTTACTATTAAATTGCCCGCCCTGGTACTGTATTTGCAAAGGATCTGCCTGAAAGGCAGTCTTTTTCAGCACCGTTTGTTTTTCAATTTCCTTATCGGCAATTTTTAAATCGATATTGTTTGTTTTTGCCATTTCTATTGCTTTTTGAAGTGAAATAGGCTGACTGTTTTGAGCAAAAGAAAAACTACTTATCAATAAAACAATTGAGGTAACGAATGAAGTTTTTATTTTTTTTCTTCTTCCTTTAATTCCTTTCTCAAAGAGTAAATATAAAATTGGTAAAACAATCAATGTCAATAACGTGGCTGATAATAATCCGCCAATAACTACGGTTGCCAATGGTTTTTGTACTTCGGCACCACCGCTTGTTGATAATGCCATTGGCATAAAACCTAAAGAGGCTACAGCAGCTGTCATTAAAACAGGACGTAATCGTGTTTTTGTACCCATTAAAACTCGTTGCAATGGATCGGTTATTCCTTCGGTTTTTAGCTGGTTGAAATAGGAAATCAATACAATTCCATTTAGCACTGCAATTCCGAAAAGGGCTATAAATCCAATTCCTGCCGAAATACTAAAAGGCATTCCTCGCATCCACAAGGCAAAAACACCACCAATAGCTGATAGTGGAATAGCGGTAAATATTAATCCCGCCTGCTTCATACTATTGAATGTAAAAAATAAAAGAACCATTATTAATCCTAATGCAATTGGCACCGCTACCGAAAGTCTTTTAGTAGCTTCAATTAAATTTTCAAACTGTCCGCCATAGGTTACGTAATAACCTGCTGGAAGTTTAAAATCTTTGTCTAATTTTTGCTGAATCTCTTCGACAACACTTTTAATATCACGACCACGAACGTTTAATCCAACAGTAATTCTACGTCTACCATTTTCACGGGAAACCTGAACAGGACCTTGTTCATACGAAACCGTTGCTACTTGTGAAAGCGGCACTTGTTGACCATTAGGCAGAGGAATAAAAAGGTTACTTACATCAGTAATATCACTTCTATTAGTAGCATTCATTCTTACTACTACATCAAATCGTTTGCTTTCTTCATAGATTTTACCGGCACTTTCTCCTGCAAATGAGGAACGGATAATTTGATTGATATCAGTAATATTCAAACCGTATAATGCTATTTTATTATAGTCGTATTTTACAGTAATTTGCGGCAATCCGGTTACTTTATCGGCTTTTAAATCGCCCACACCTTCAATTTTATTGATTTTGCTTATTAACTCGGTAGCTTTGTTTCCTAAAGTTTCTAAATCATCACCAAATATTTTAATGGCAATATCACTTCGGCTTCCTGTCATTAATTCGTTGAATCGCATTTGGATGGGTTGCGATACTTCTATATTGGCACCTGGAATGGCTTCCATTTCTTCTTTCATTGCATTGGCTAAATCTTCCCAGTTGTCATAATCGCCAGTCCATTCACTTTTGTCTTTCAATACAATAATCATATCTCCACTTTCAATTGGCATTGGATCGGTTGGTATTTCGCCGCTGCCTATTTTAGTCACAATCGTTTTTATTTCGGGGAATTTTGCTTTTAGAATTTTTTCGTATTCTGTAGTCGTTTTTACCATTTGCGAAAGCGAACTTCCTGTCATAATAGTAGCATTAATAGCTAAATCCCCTTCCTCAATTGTTGGAATAAACTCGCCACCCATATTTTGAAAAATTACGATTGCCAGGACAAATAATCCTAATGAGATTGCCAGAACGGTTTTTTTGAAAAGTAATGCTTTTTCAAGAAATGGGGTATATATACCCTCTAACCAAGCCATCATACGGTCACTGAAATTAGATTTGTGTTCTGTATTTTTGGATAAGAACATGGCACTCATCATAGGAACATAAGTCAAAGAAAGAATAAAGGCTCCGATTACAGCAAATCCTACCGTCATTGCCATAGGTTTGAACATTTTACCTTCTGTTCCTACTAATGCCAGAATTGGCAAATAGACAATTAAGATAATGATTTCCCCAAAAGCAGCACTATTTCTAATTTTTGAAGCAGATTGATATACTTCTTCATCCATTTCAGATTGGGTTAAATCTTTTTTTCTTTTGAGTTTCTGCAAATGATGCATAGTGGCTTCGACAATTATGACTGCGCCATCGACAATAATTCCAAAATCGATTGCTCCAAGACTCATCAGGTTTCCGCTGACGCCAAAAGCGTTCATAAGTATAACGGCAACCAGCATCGAAAGCGGAATTACGGAAGCAACGATTAATCCCGCACGAAGATTACCAAGAAATAAAATCAGTACAAAAATTACGATTAATGCTCCTTCAAGTAAATTTTTCGTTACCGTTCCAATGGCATTATCGACTAATTTACTTCTATCAATAAAGGCTTCGGCAACAACTCCCTCGGGCAGGCTTTTGTTAATCTGAACCATTCTTTCTTTTACCCTTTCGGTTACGGCTTTTGAATTTTCACCTTTCAGCATAAGGGCCATACCACAAACAATTTCGCCTTTCCCGTCTTTTGTAGAAGCTCCATAACGCAAGGAAATTCCTTCTCTTACTTCTGCTACATCACGTACTAAAACAGGTGAACCATTTCTATTTTTGACTACTACATTTTCTAAATCTTTGATGCCGGTAGCCATACCAACACCACGAATAAAATAAGAATATTGGTCTTTTTCGATATAAGCACCACCTGTATTTTGGTTGTTTTGTTCTAAAGCATCAAATATTTCTGTGATGGTTACTCCAAGACTATTTAAGGTATTTGGATTTACCGCTACTTCATATTGTTTTAATTTTCCACCCCATGTACTTACTTCAGCTACGCCTTCAACTCCCTGTAATTGAGGAATGATAATCCAATCCTGAATGGTTCGCAATTTTACGGCATCGTATTTGTCTTCATAGCCTTTTTTGGCATAAACATCATATTGGTAGATTTCGCCCAAACCTGTAGAAATAGGGCCTAAATCTGGTTTTCCTGCATATGCCGGTATGTTTTCTTCGGCTACTTTTAGCCGTTGTGAAACTTGTGCTCTGGCCCAATAAATATCTACATCGTCCTTGAAAACTACGGTTACTACCGATAATCCGAAACGAGAAATGCTTCGCAATTCGATTACTTTGGGAATTGTTTTTACAGATTGTTCAAGAGGATAGGTAATTAATTGCTCTATTTCCTGACTTGCCAATGTGGGGGCAGTAGTAATAATTTGTACTTGATTATTGGTTACATCTGGCAGAGCATCCAGAGGTAAGTTTTTAAGAGAATAACTCCCCCAGGCTATAAGCACAAGGGTAAATAAAAGTATAATAAACTTGTTCTTTATACTAAATTGTATGATTTTGTCTAACATTGAAAATATTATAATGAATTAGAAATTAGCAAATAAATTATCTGCTATTATTTGTGAAAAGGTCACAAGATTCTAACCCCGTCCAAAAAGACGGGGCATCATTATGCTATTTGAGGTGGTTGCCAAATACTTCCGAAGAAATTGGAAGTAAAAATTGATTTGTATGTAGGTAATTGTGTTTTAATACCATTAGAAGGTATTGGAAAGTCAATAATTATAGATTGCAAAAAAGTTGTCATTTGTGAACCACAACAACTGCAAACACAAAACGGTGAACATAAATCATTTTCTTTATCGTGAGAATGTTTTTCGTGGTTTGAAGCTACTTCTGTTTTACCATACACTGAACTATCTACTTTTATATCTGCACAAGGCATACACGAAAGTAGAAGTAAAACAATTGATAATATGAAGATTGTAAATTTCAAGCTATAAAAGTAATAATTTTTTATTTATTATAACTAATTATTTCCAGTGAAACTCAAAATAGTGAATAACCTTTGCTACTATTCCTATTAACAATATTAAGCACACTAAAATTATCATTAAAACACGAATCACAGCGTATGCTGTAATTGGCTTTTTAGATTTAGTTTTGGGTTGATATTTTGGTTTGTTCTGTTTTTTTGTTCTTTGTTTTGCCATGTTGAAATGTGTAATTAATTTAAAATCCAAGAAAATACAGGGATTAATTTCAGCAGAATTATTTTCTTTGTTTTTACCATATCAGATGCTGAATTTTACAGGCTTTATCAGCAATCCAGGTTAATCGTGCAAAATACCTAAATATCATTTTACTTGTTATTTCTTATTTCTTTTAAAGCTTAATGCGCCAGAACCTCCAGACCGCTTTTTATTACTGCTATTTCAATTTTATTGGTTTTTAAGTTGTGTGATTCGCCGTCAATTTGTATGTCCAGGAAAATTTTCTCCGGCATCTCTATATGTAATTTCTCGATTAATATGTGTCTTGCTTTTTTGAATTTTTCAATTTTATTGGTTAGCACGCACAGACCAAAAAGTATCTTATCGAGAAAACTTAGTTTTGGGACAACCACTAAATCCAAAAGACCGTCATTTAAATTTGCATCAGGTGTAAGGGTCATTCCATATCCCATTTGATTTGAATTAGAAATAAAAAGCATAAAGGCATTTGTATCGATAATTTTACCGTTAAATGAGAGTGTTGCCTGAATTGGCTTAAACTCAATGCTGGATGCTATTGCAGCCCGGAGATAAGAAATCAAAGTTCTCTTATTGTATCTCTCATATTTCTTTATGATTAATGCATCAATTCCAACACCAGCGTTGCTGAAAAAATAGTGCCCGTTTATTTTTCCAACATCAATAAATCTTGTTCTGCCCCTGCGTATAATTTCGGCTGTTTTTTCCAGTGATCTTGAAATACTTAGATTTGAAGCCAGACCATTTCCAGAACCAACCGGAATAATTCCAAACTTAATTTCAGTATTGATCAGACAAGATGCGACTTCGTTTATAGTGCCGTCCCCGCCGCATGCTACAACATAGTGGGGCTTTTTGACAATTGCATTTTGGGTCAGTACTATGGCGTGTCTTTTATAATTTGAATAATCTACTTCAATCTTATAAATGCTCTTTGGAAAATATTTTTCTAATTCGGTTTTTCCGAAGTTGTGTTTTCCCGTACCTGATATTGGATTGAGAATAAAATGAATGGATATCATTATTTTAGGAGTTTGTTGGTAAATAAATAATCGGCAGTCTGATACCATGAAATTGTTTCATTAAGAAAAGCTTTATCCATTGGTAGTGTTTTTAGACTATTATCGGTTTTGTTCCATTTATAAAAAGTCTGCTTTTTCTGATCGGATAAAATCATTACTTTATCTTTTTTCATTAAGGCTAGTTTTCTATATGTTCCTATCAGGGCCCGTTGTTCAAAATTTGATTTCAATACATTTTTACCAAAGAAGTTGCTTTCATAGCTCCAATTCATCATTGCAAAAAAAGTTGGAAAAAAATCTATTTGAGAACATTGCTTATTCACTTTTTGATTCAGTTCTTTTGGAAAATTTACTATAAAAGCCGGAATATGGTAATTGGCCACATCTATTTCATCTTTTCCGGCACTGCTGGCGCAATGGTCCGCAATGATTATAAAGACAGTATTTTTGAACCAGGGTTTCTTTTTAGCCTCCTCAAACATTTTTTTTATGGAATAATCAGTATATTTCACAGCTCCTTCTCGGCCGGTTCCCGATGGAATATCTATAGTATTGTCCGGATAGGTAAATGGCCTGTGGTTCGAAGTTGTCATTACAAAATTGAAAAATGGTTTATTTCTCCTGTAATGTCCATCAGCTACTCTAATCATTTTAGAATAGATGTCCTGATCACAAATTCCCCAAGCGTTTTCGAATGTTACTTCATCATCGTCAATGTTATTTCGTATTGTCCTGATTTTATCACTCAATACACTGCCGCGGCCACGATCGTAAATTGTAAAGCCATTTCCTCCAAAATAGGAGTTCATATTATCAAAATAACCGTCGCCTCCATAAAAGAAATTAGTGCTATATCCTTTTGTTTTAAAAACATTTGAAATGGTGTATAAGTTTTGATTCTCAGGACGTTTGACAATACTTTGCCCCGGTGTTGGAGGAATACAGAGCGTCACTGCTTCCATACCGCGGACAGTTCTGGTTCCTGTGGCATATAAATTTTCGAAGAAGATGCTTTTTTGTGCTAAACTGTCTAAAAATGGTGTTATATTTTCTGTGTTGCCAAACTCTTTCATAAAACTTCCACTTAAGCTTTCTACCAGAATAAAAACTACATTCTTCTTACTTGGCTCTTTGTTGGTAGTGTCTGTTATTGTTCTATGAATGGATAATCCTTCTATTTCGTATTTACTATACTTATCTTTTAATTTATTTCTGACAACATTAAAAGCCTCTACATTTTTGACTGAAGTATAGAATTCATTATATGCCATTTGATTGTTTCTAAACGCTGCAAAAAAAGAATAAATACCCGATTTTGAAATTTCAGAATTATATCGGTTTTTAGACCATTCTGCCTGCTCATTTGTAATGAAAAATGTAAAAAATAATGCTATAGCAATTCCAGCGGATAAGGTAATAATTCTGTCTTTAATACTTACCCTGGATTGGAATGTGCTTTTAATAATATTTAATTTGTAAAAAACAAAAAGTATGATTGAAGTTATCATTAAAACACCAGAAACAAGCATTGGTAATGGATATGATTCCTGTATATTGGCAACTACTTCATGAGTGTAAATCAAATAATCTACAGCGATAAAGTTAAACCTTGTTTTGAATTCATCCCAAAAGGTAATCTCAGCAAAAAAAGTAAAAACTAATATAAAAATTATTAGAGAAGTGAAAAACCAAACTAAGGTTTTATCAAGCCATGATCCAATCCATTTATTAGGAACAATAAAGTAATAGAGCAGTGAAGGAATTAAAACATAGCTAATAGTGCCTATGTCATAAAACAATCCAGTTAACAATGTTCGAATAATTACAAACAAATTAAGAGAAACCTCGTCGTACTGCCAAATAATGAGTACTATGCGCATAATGAACGAGAATGCAAGGAACCAAAATAAAAATGCAAAAAGTAAATTGTAACGCGGTGATATATTGATTTTATAGAACATAATTTACAGTAGAATTATTTAAATTAAACCTTTCAGAGTTTTTTTTCTTTTCCTATTTTATCTCTTAGTTTAGGGGATTTTTGAAAGGTATATTTTTGATTATTTGAGATGCATTTCCTTTGTAATGACCGGTACAAAGGACAATAGCATTAAAATTTTCAAGATTTGTGATTTTTACTATTATTTAAAAATTAATAATCGTAAAACTGCTGTTCAATAACTTAAAAACAAGTGCTGGTATTCACGCAATAATTTTACCTTCAATTGCAATACTGCATAAGGCAAAATAGAATTAAGGCAAATAAAAATATATAAGCTTCTTGATAAAGCTCAATATTAAATTTTGCCAAAGGCTGGAAATATTACAATGAATTAAAAATCAGCTAAAGTAGCTTTGCTTTTATTTGTGAGCAATCACAATCTGACCCGGATCTCGAAGTGTCGGGACGGACTTTATTATACTATCTGAGGAGGCTGCCAAATACTTCCGAAGAAATTGGAAGTAAAAATTGATTTATAGGTAGGCAATTGTATGTTAATTCTTTTAAAAGGTATTGGAAAGTCAATAAGTACCTGCGACAAATTTACCATTTGCAAGCCGCAGCAGCTGCAGATACAAAACGGCGAACATAAATCAAGCTTATTGTTATGAGAATGATCATCATCATGGCTGAAACTGGATTCTGTTACAGTACGCGAAACAGCTGCTTTCATATCTGCACATGGCATACACGAAAGTACTAACAAGATAATTGATAATATGGTATTTGTAAGTTTCAACTTTGCAAAAGTAAGTTTTTTTTTTAAATCCCTGATAATTATTCAAGATGAATACTAAAACATTACATTATCCTTTTCATTATCGCACGTAAATAAGATCAGCAGACAAAGGTTTCTGCGGCAATTTTTTCTTTTTTTATTTTTATATATGTGGTTTTGTCATTTGACTTTTATTATTTACAAAATATAAAATATTGTGCCTTAAAATATTTTAAGAAAAACAATATTATTCTAAATATTTTTTTAGCTTTGTCTAAAAATTAAACCATGTGTTATTTAAATATTTTTTTAAGAAAATCTTTCTTGCTGCTAATCTTATGTTTCTCACTATTATCTTGTGATACAACTTATGTTGAAATACCCGCTGATGACCAACTACTGGACGGTCCAGTCGATGGTTTGTCTTATTCTGAAGCTGCGCAGTTCTTAAGAGGTGATGCAGCTGTAAACGAAGTTTTTACACGCGAAACAGGCCTGGGACCAACATTTGTTGGAACGAGCTGTATAATTTGCCATGCGGGTGATGGAAAAGGACATTTATTTACCACCCTTACCCGCTTTGGACAAATCAATGAGACTGGAAATCTGTTTTTAAATCAAGGAGCCCCACAGCTCCAAAACAGGGCACTTCCGGGTTTTTTACCCGAACAAATTCCAGCCGGGGCAACATTCTCCAAATTTACCCCGCCGGCATTTACAGGACTGGGTTTTCTGCAATATGTTTCAGATGCGGATCTCGTAGCAATGGCAGATCCTGACGATAGTGATGGTGATGGCATTTCAGGGGCTGTAAATTGGATTACTATACCCAATTATTCCATTCCAGCCCCCACGGCAATAATCCAAAACGGTAAATACATTGGGAGATACGGAAAAAAAGCATCCGCCTTTGATTTGCTGCATCAGACAGTTAACGCCTACAATCAGGACATGGGAATAGCATCCTTTTACAATCCCATAGACCATTATTCTAATTTAGAGATTGATCCTGAGATTCCAACTTCCAAAGTCAACGATGTTGTTTTTTACCTAAGTACCTTAAAAGCCCCAATTCAGCGCAATCAGAATGATGCCGGTGTTATCCGCGGTAAAAACATATTTGCTCAAATTAATTGTGCGGCTTGTCATAAAAGTGAGCTCAAGACAAGTTATGCTCCTGTAAACTCCCTTTCTTATAAAACTTTTGCCCCTTACACTGACTTGCTTTTGCATGATATGGGAAGTGCATTAGACGATGGTTATACAGAAGGAAGCGCCAAAACCTACGAATGGCGGACACCGCCACTTTGGGGAATCGGCCTTTCAGAAAATTCACAGGGAGGAAACTTATTTCTGATGCATGACGGCCGTGCAAAAACCATTGAGCAGGCCATAACATTGCATGGCGGCGAGGCGCAGCAAAGCAGAAATGCATTTGAAAAACTTTCCACACAAGACAAAGAAGCTTTACTGAAATTTATAAAATCATTATAATCAATGGATCGAAAACAATTTTTAAAAACATGCGGTTTTGGATGCCTGGCAGCATTAACCGGAGCAACTTTATTACAAAGCTGTGCTTCTTCCCAGATTCTATCAAGAGAGATCAAAGACTCTGATCTTTTAGTTCCCGTTTCTGATTTTATAATACAAAAGGGAACAAAAACAGAATTCAAAAAATACATCATCATTCAAAATGAAATATTAAAAGCCCCGATTTGCGTGTATCGATTTAGTGCAGAGGATTATTGCGCCATGTTTATGCTGTGCACGCATCAGGGCGCAGAATTACAGGTTTTTGGAGATAAACTCCAATGCCCTGCGCATGGAAGCGAGTTTAGCAGCAGAGGGGTTTTAGAAAATGGGCCTGCTGAGAGAGATCTTAGAAAATTTCCAATAGCAATTGAAAACAACTTCCTGAAAATATCCCTGAAATGAGAATAAAACCAACTTATATATTCCTTTTTACACTTCTTTTTAATTTAACTTCTTTTGCGCAAATTGATCCCAGTTTACTTAAAAGAATACCTAAAGATACTGTAAAAAACATCTTAAACATGGATGCCCTGTACAACAGACCGGCATTGAATGCAAACAAAACACCAATTTCTATTGGTGGGTATCTTGAAATAAACTGGCAGAAACTGACCACGGACGGAGTATCGGAAGGCCATCAGTTTCAAGCCAGAAGACTGTCTGTTTTCATCTCATCAGCTATTAGCAAAAGAGTAAAGTTTTTAAGTGAAATTGAATTTGAAGATGGAGGCAAAGAGATTGCAATCGAATTTGCATCTGTAGATGTTGAATTTGATCCTCTGGTCAATTTAAGGGCCGGAATAATTTTGAATCCGATTGGCTCCTTCAATCAAAATCATGACGGGCCTAAATGGGAATTTACCGACCGCCCAATTTCATCTACCCAGATGCTGCCCGCCACCTTTAGTAATGCCGGAGTGGGGCTTTTTGGGAAAAAATACACAAAAAACTGGATGTTTGGCTATGAAGCCTATTTATCAGGGAGTTTCGATAATTCTATAATTGAGAACACCCAGAATAAAACTTTCCTGCCCGCGGCAAAAAACAACCCCGAAAGATTTGAGGAAATAAATAGCGGTGAGCCCTTATTTACTGGAAAAATAGCCCTTCGAAACAGTAAAATAGGCGAACTGGGAATTTCATATATGGGAGGGATTTATAACAAATTTCAGGATGACGGAATTGTTGTTGACCAAAAAAGACGGGTAGCTGTTTTCGCCCTGGATTTTAACACGACACTGCCAAAAATCAAAACCTTTATCACTACAGAATTTGCCTGGATTTATGTTGATGTACCCCAGACCTACTCCCAGCAATTTGGAAACAAACAAAGGGGGGGCTTTATAGATATTGTACAGCCCATCCTGAGAAAAACAATGCTGGGATGGGAAAAAGCAACCGTAAGCATCGCCTGCAGATTGGAATACGTGGATTGGAATGTGGGAAAATTTAAAGAAACCGCAGGCAATATTGGTGAAGATCTATGGAGTATAATGCCCGCCATTAGTTTTAGGCCCACCTCTCAGACCGTAATCCGCCTAAACTATCGCTATTTAAAACAAAGGGACATTTTTTCTAATCCGCCATCCATTACGGATGGGTTTAATATGGGAATATCAACTTATTTTTAAGCTGTACATAATTAAATAAAAAGCCTGTAGATTTAAAGGTATTTTGTTCACTTTTACCTGCTTTATAATTCAGTCTAATTTATTTCCTTGTTTTCGTTTCTAATAATCTCCCACTCACTAAAATTCAAATCCTTCTTCCCCTGGGGAATATGGCTTTCCATGAAAAGTCGTGCAGGCTGAATGTAGAAATACCGCGGATACTGGGTGTTATTGCTATGGCAGTAATAGCAGGAAGTCTGCAAGATTGATTCGATATTTACAGGAATTTGATAGACTTTAGAAATATGGATTGATAAAACCTGTCCGTAATCGGAATTTAGGACAGGCTAATAGAATTGCATCAGCAGAAAGATAATTAACCCAATAAAAAGAATCTTTCTGATGAATTGTTTCATTATAGAATGTTTTTTTTATTGATCCGCAGTTGCTCTTTTTTGATCTATAATAGGGTTTTGTGATCTCTTTTATTTCACTGATCCATAGAGCTCGTTTGCCATAGGGCAGTAATCCTTTATTGCTGCCATTGACAGCATTTTCGTTATTAGATTCCTATTTTTTATCCGATCCTTTTTCAATCATTTCCATTCCGCATTTTGTACATTTCCCTTGAGTTTCAGAAACCGATCCGTCCATAGGACAAACATATTTTGTCACCGTTTTACTCATAGCCTGACTTCCTTTTTGGGCATGGGTATCTATTTTTTCAGTGACTTTTACCATTTCCATTCCGCATTTGGAACATACACCGGGTTGGTCTGAAGTTGCCCCATCCTTCGCGCAGACATATTTTGTCACGGTTTTACTCATAGGCTGGCTTCCTTTTTGAGCATGGGTGTCTATTTTTTCGGTAACTTTTACCATCTTCATGGCACATTTAGAGCAGTCCCCTGTTTGATCAGAAGTTGAACCGTCCATGGGACACACATATTTTGTCACCGTTTTGCTCATAGGCTGACTTCCTTTTTGAGCATTAGTATCTATCTTTTGAGTCGTTTTTGTTAATTTCATGCCACATTTTGGACATAATCCAGAACTTGGGTTCATCGCCTCAGGATGTGAAGGGCAGATATAAACTATTTTTTGCTCCTCATTTTTTGCAGCTGTTTGTGCTGTTGCGGTTAAATTAAATGCAAAAAATGCATTTAATATGATAAGTATTGCTTTCATCTTTTTTTCTATTTAATTATTTCTACAGTTTTACCACAACCCAGCATTTGGGAACCGTAGTAAGGATTTTTAATTGTGTTCTCTTTGCTCAGCCAGTTTGTCTTTTGCATCGGGCAGTATTGGTAATAAACGGCTTCTGAAGTTTTTATCAGGGTATACATATTTTTAGACAAAGGATTGAAAAATTCACGGTGCTTTTTAATATCCTGTGTAGCTGAAATACTATTAGCTTGTTGACTCATATCTTTGGATACTTTCATCCAGACCATATGTTCTTCTGTTTTTAGCGTTTCCATTTTTACGGAAGATATTGCGGTCAATAATTCTTTTGAGGCTGACGCGGCAGCTTTACCATCTGTTTTTACCAGTGCATCTTTCAATAGGAAATAATTATCGAAAACCGCTTTGAGCTGCTCTTTATCTCTTTTTGCTAGAGTTTCTACAAACAATTGCTTTATTTTAGACTATTAAAACAAATTGACCTAAAATAAAAAATACTATAAAGGCTTATTATTTTAAATATATATCGTAATATTGCAATATAAATATAAAACGATGGGAGCTACAAAAACAGATCACTTTACAGATAATCAAAACGAATTAGCAATTTTAGCTAAAGCTTTAGGACATCCTGCACGTATAGCAATTATGGAATATCTGTTAAAGGTAGACACTTGCATTTGCGGAGATATAGTTAACGAATTACCTCTCTCTCAGCCAACGGTTTCACAACATCTTAAGGAACTTAAAAATGCTGGCTTAATAAAAGGAAGTATTGATGGTAACTCTATTTGTTACTGTATTAATGAACCAGGATTAGAAAAAATAAAAGGCTTTTTCGAACATATTACAGCTCATCTTGAAAAAAAGAGAAACGAATGTTGCTAATCTCATAAATATGAAAATCAGAAAACTATTGGATACCGATTGGCAGCAGGTTAGATTAATTTATGAAAAAGGCATAAATACCGGAAACGCTACTTTTCAGACCACTACACCAACTTGGGAAGACTGGAATAATTCGCATCTTGCTACTTGTAGAATTGTTGCTGAAAGTGATGATTTGCTTACAGGTTGGGCAGCACTTACTCCTGTTTCTTCACGATGTGTTTATGCGGGTGTAGCCGAGGTAAGCGTATACGTTGACACTGAACATTCCGGCAATGGAATAGGTCTTGCACTTTTAAATGAGCTTGTTCATCTGAGTGAAGCCGAAGGTATATGGACTTTACAGGCCGGTATATTTCCTGAAAACGCAGCAAGTCTGCGCATCCATGAGAAAGCTGGATTTAGAATATTAGGCATTCGCGAAAAAATAGGGAAACAAAATGGAATCTGGAGAGATACTGTACTTCTGGAAAGACGAAGCGAATTGATTAAATAATTACAAATAATATAAAAGCATAGATAAATCAATTTTTGCTCATGCTTTTGCTATATAAGGATAAAAGATACAAATTTTTAAAATACATAAATTATGAAACTTTCAGAAATTAAAAAAGTACTTAATACAGTTGAGGCTGTAAATTTTGAACTGCCAAACGGAACTTTTGTGCCGGAATATTTTCACGTAACAGAAGTTGGTTTGATCACTAAAAATTTTATTGACTGCGGTGGGGTAGTCAGAAAAGAAACGGTTGTGAATTTTCAGCTTTGGGATGCCAATGATTATGAACACAGACTAAAACCTCAAAAATTAATTCACATCATTGAACTTTCTGAAAAGGTTTTAGGGATTGAAGATCATGAGATTGAAGTAGAATATCAGGACACCACAATTGGCAAATACGATTTAGATTTTAATGGTAAGAATTTCATTTTATTAAATAAACAGACGGCGTGTCTGGCTCAGGATCAATGCGGAATCCCATCAGATAAATCTAAGATAAAATTATCCGAATTAAATGCTGACAGTACAAATTCATGCACACCTAGCGCAGGCTGTTGTTAATTTTTAAACTATAATCTAAATATTTATTTTCAATACAGAAAAACTATGTTATTTACAGAAATAAAAAACACGATTAATTCATTTGATTTTAATCAAATCTCCGCAGAACGTAAAACTATCCTGCAGCCATTAGTGGATTACATCCAAAACAAAGCAGAAAATAAACAAGAGATTAGACTTAATTTAATCTGTACACACAATTCCAGAAGAAGTCATTTATCTCAAGTCTGGGCACAGACTGCCGCTGCAAACTATGATATAAAAAATGTTTCATGCTATTCGGGAGGTACTGAAGCTACTGCCTTATTTCCTATGATTGCCGAAACTCTGCAGCATTCAGGATTTAAAGTAAAAAGTCTTTCAGAGGGTAAAAATCCCGTTTATTCAATAAAATACTCATCGAATGAACTTCCTGTAATCGGGTTTTCTAAAGCTTATGATGACGATTTTAATCCTGAGAGCGAATTTGTTGCTATTATGACCTGTTCACAAGCCGATGGAGGATGTCCATTTATTGCAGGCGCAGAAAAACGCATACCAATTACTTTTGAAGATCCAAAAGTATCCGATAATACTCCACAACAAAAACAAGTATATCAAGAGCGTAGTCTTCAAATCGGAACTGAAATGTTTTATGTATTCTCACAAATCAAACAATAAAAATGTCAGCAAATAACTGTGCCCCCGTTGCGGAGCGAAAGAAATTAGGTTTCCTTAATAGATTTTTAACCCTGTGGATTTTCCTCGCTATGGCTCTTGGTGTAGTAATAGGTTATTTTATTCCGTCTAGTGGAAATTTCATCAACTCCTTTTCAAGTGGAACAACAAACATTCCCTTGGCTATTGGACTTATTCTTATGATGTATCCCCCCTTGGCAAAAGTAAAATACGAGCAAATGGGACAGGTTTTTAGAAACACTAAAATTTTAGGTGCTTCATTGTTTCTAAATTGGATTGTTGGACCAATTTTAATGTTTTCTTTAGCCCTGCTTTTTTTAAATGGTTATCCAGAATATATGATCGGTGTCATTCTAATTGGATTGGCGCGCTGTATTGCCATGGTAGTAGTTTGGAATGATTTGGCAGATGGAAACAGAGAATATGCAGCAGGTCTTATTGCACTTAATAGTATTTTTCAGGTTTTACTCTACAGTGTCTACGCTTATCTCTTTATTACCGTTCTGCCTCCATATTTTGGTTACAATGGGTTTGAAGTTAACATAAGTATTGCTCAGATTGCCGAGAGTGTTGGGATATATTTGGGAATTCCTTTTGCATTAGGAATAATCAGCCGATATGTTCTAATTGCACTAAGAGGTTCAGAATGGTTTGAAACTAAATACGTACCTTTTATTTCACCAATTACACTTATTTCATTGCTCTTTACAATTATAGTAATGTTCAGTCTTAAAGGCGAGCTGATTGTTCAAATCCCTATGGATGTTGTACGCATCGCTGTTCCACTAGTAATTTACTTTACTTTAATGTTTATTATAAGCTTTTTCGTTGGAAAATATTTTGGTGCTGATTATTCAAAAGCTACTGCTATAGCTTTTACCGCTACTGGAAATAACTTTGAGCTAGCCATTGCAGTAGCAATTGGTGTATTTGGAATAAACAGCGGTCAGGCATTTGCGGGAGTTATAGGGCCTTTAGTTGAAGTGCCTGCACTTATTGCATTAGTTAATGTTGCTTTCTGGTTCAGAAAAAAGTATTATAAAAAACCAGTTACCAGCTAATAATTGTTTTAATAGTGCATATGAGAATTGCAATAATATCAGATATACATGCCAATTTTCCGGCATTAGAACAAACTTTGAAAAGCATTGAAGAGCAGAATATTGACGCTGTTTACTGTTTAGGAGATTTAGTAGGTTACAATCTATGTCCCAATGCGGTAATCAATGAAATCCGTAAAAGACATATTCCTACACTTGCGGGAAACCATGATGTAAAAGCTGTAGATATAGACAATGAAGGATACAACGAGTCAGAAAGTTATGCTTATCAAATTGTTGGTAAAGAGCAGATAAAATATCTTTCTGCTCTGCCTGATCATATTAAATTGGAATATCAAGCAGCTGATAAGCTAATCAAGATTTTAATGGTACATGGCAGTCCCTATAGTAATAAGGAATATCTACTTGAGGATAAAAAAGAAAATGATTATACTAATATCTTCCTTGACTGTTGTGTTGACATAATTATCTGCGGACATTCGCACAAGCCGTATCATCGTATTATGGAAAACCCTAATAAGAAAGGCAGTTATTTCCATGCTATAAACGCGGGATCAGTAGGCAAGCCTAAAGATGGAAATCCCAAATGCTGTTATGCGGTAATAACTATCGACAAAAGCAGTAATTTCTCAAGAAAAGATGGTGTAAAAGTCGATTTTATCAGAGTTGGCTATGATATCGAAAAAACAGCCCAAGCCATTGAAGAAAGTCCACTGCCAAACGTTTACGCACTTATGCTTAGAAAAGCATATTAAGAGTTGTCATAATAAAATCATTTATGGAAAGTTTTAATTTTTTTTTAAATAGTATTACTCCTATAAGCAATCAGGAATTTGAAAATTACAGCCAATATTTTAAAAGCCATCGTTTACCCAAAAACAGCTATTTTGCATTGCAGGGTAAAATATGTCAAGAGGTAGCTTTTATAAAGAAAGGAACATTAAGAACTTATTATACTAATGAAAAATCCGAGGAAATAACCTCTTGTTTCTGTACGGAAAATAACTTAACAACATCATATAAAAGTTTTGTTTCCCAGCAGCCTTCAGACCTATCAATTCAGGCTATTGAAGATACTGAGCTTTTGGTTATTACCTACGCGGATCTACAAAATCTGTATAGGCAAAGTAATTTTTGGCAGAATATAGGAAGAGTAATTGCAGAAAGACAATACATGGTAATGGAACAGTATGCCAGTGTTTTGTGCAATGAAACCGCAAAAGAAAAATATTTACGACTGCTAAAAGAACATCCATCAATTCTAAACAAAGGATCCATAAATGATATTGCCACTTATCTAGGAGTAACCCGCAGGACACTTAGCCGGATTCGAAAAGAAATTACTGTAAATTGAGGACATTTGTCCTTTTAATGATAATTACCAGCTGCTACTTTTGCTTTAAAATTAATTAAACAAATGGAAACAGCAATTATCATTACCACAGTTTTACTTTTACTCTTTTCAGTTCTGGCTCTCTACGACGGATTTTATCTTCACATATTAAAATATAAGCTTCATAACAATTCCGAAAGTAAAACAGAGCATTACACACATACAATTAGGGCAATATTCTTTCCTTTAATTTTGTACTTTTTATTCTCAAATCAAGACTGTAATATAAGTTTTGTAATAGGTCTAATCATTGTAACTCTTGATATTCTAGTTATGGCGATCGATGCCTTCATAGAAAAAGACAGTAGAAAATTTATGGGCGGGCTGCCACGATGGGAATATATTCTTCATCTTTTTGTCAATGGATTTCATTTTGCATCAATTGCAGTTTTCCTGTCTATTAAACTACACTATGAAAATAATCAAATGGCAATTTTATCTAATATTGTTCAATATCAAAACTATAAAATATTCCATACTATCGTTATTAATCTTTTGCCTGGTGCAATTTTGATTGCTCTGGTGCACTTGCTTTTATGTATTCCAAAAACAAGAACTCATTGGAATAACTTAAGAAATAAAATTCAATGCTGTTAGTTTATATAATCTTCTTTTAGCTATAAAAAAGTAATATCCATTCTCATTAGAAAGAACTTAAACGAGCCTCTAAAACTCGCACCAGTGGTGCGAGTTTTAAATTGAATGAATATAAATCAGTATATTTAAGCCTTACTGTCAAACGTTGAAAAATCAAATGCTTTTACTTCTAAACCTCTGTGAGCTTGCTTAAAATATGGAAATTTTGAAATAAAAGGTTTGAATTTTCACCAAAGTATTCACAGTATACTTTATCCTTTAACTTATTAATCAATAATTCAGTAAATATTTATATGGGTAATTTCTCGGTCAATAATTGACACACATTTATTTACTTCTTATCTGTGATATTGTGTTAATTTCATACCTTTGAAGTTAAGTGTTCCTATAGGCGACCGTTACTTAACCTTGTATTTACTGGATAATTCATAAAGTCATCGAACCCTCTTTCTCCACATAAAGACAAATAAAGGTACTGTCTTTTGTTTTTTATGTGATAATTATTTTATAGTTGTTACATTCTAAATCCTCTTTTTTGAGAAGAAAGTTTTTGTTGAGAAAATACTGAAACCTGAGCAATGGCTTCCTTTAATGTCGGAATTGAACTTATTGAAGGGTTTTTTAGTTCCGATTTTTTCAAAAGTTGTCCGTATCGGTCTTTACTTGTAATTTCCATTTTTTGTATATCAAAACCGTCGTTTTCTTGTCTTACCCAAAAATTGCATACAATACTCGGATTATCATCTCCTGACCATTGTAGATAAGTCGATAGTAAAAAGTTTCCGTCTCTATCAGATCTTTCTTTACCATTGTTACAGGCTTCCATATATTCGGTAATGCTTTCTTTCAACTTTCCCGGATAGGCTACTTGTGTTTGAAAGTAACCATTAAAGCCTTTGTCTATGAGAATTTTTTCGAATGCTTCTAAATCAGGTAACTGTTTCATAATTTTAAATTTTAGTTATTTACTAGATATCCTTAAACTCAAGGGGATTTATATTCCATACAATTAGATGTGCTTTGTATCAACCCCATGTAGGCTAGTTGAAACTTTTTATAAACTCCGGCAATCAAATAATTTCATTCTTAAACCTCTGTCAACTCGCTTAAAACTTGAAAATCTTCAAATAAAAGGTTCGAATTTTGTACCAAGGAGTTCACATCTTGGTACAAGTCAGAAAGCATCTGATTTATCCTTTTTTTTACTATCTAGAGTCTAATAAAATAACAGCTGTAATCGAAGAGCTTCATTTATTTAGGTGATTCAACGTTCCATTCCTTCAGAAGTGAGCTTTTCTGGAAAAATTGAACCAATTATATTTCTCTTAGTTCCATTGTTTCTTCTTCATATAAAGTTGCAGTTATGAAATGAATAATCACTTTTTAGTAATAAATAGTTACTTGACTTTATTACGTTCAAATCTTATAGTTAAACTGTTAGTAGTTTATTTATTAGACGATTGATATTTATTTTATACTAAATGGGTTATGAAGTACCGAATGTAGTGTACACCCAAAACAAAGTTGATACACCTAATTTCTAAATATCAGTTAAGCATCATTAATACTAACAAATCTTTATAAAACAGATATTGGAATACTCATTTAAAAGATATTCCATATATTTACATCGTAATAATTTAATACGCTGTAAGTTAAGTGACCCTATAGGTGACCCTTGATTAAATAATATATCACAATCCTTGTCTTTGCTGGAATTGACATAAAATCAGCGGAACCTCTTTCTCCGCCAGTAGAAGTTTCAAAAGAAACTTTAAAAGTCAAAAGCCTTTAAACACTAGTGTTTAAAGGCTTTTTCGTTTTTGCATACTTTTCAAAAAGCACATGTTTTATCAAAGAATGGTGGCACAATTAGTGACCCACTTTTTTTGAGATCTTTTTTCTCAAAATTGGACCACTAAAACAAAAGAATTCCCCAGGAATTCCCTACTGTTAATGGGCTCTCTTAAAATTATTAATTCAATTTGATTATTAATTTTAAAACTAGATAACATGTTAAAAACAATTTTTCTGCTAAAATCTGGCAGAGTTAATCGAGACGGAGAAAGCTCCATTATTCTAAGACTTTCTTATAAAAACAAAATAATCACAATCGCCTCGGGAAAATTCATCTCGAAAGAAAGATGGATTCAGACAAATCACTTGAAAAATACATTGAAGGCGGAAAAAGAGAAGGTAATTAAAAGCTCTCTTGATCTTACGCAGCTTAATGCCGAAAAAAAGTTCACTGAACTCTTCAGGATTGACCCTGAAGTTGACTTGGAATTATTAAAAGCTGAACTCACAGGAAAAGTAAAAATCAACCAGCCTGAAGGCCCAACCATAATTGAGATTATGGACACTTACAACTTATTTTTTACCAAAAGAGTTAACTCAGGAGAGCGCGCAACGGCTTCTCTACAGAAGTATAAAAGAGCAAAAGAGCTGCTTTTAAATTTCATCAGTAGCAACTATAAAAAGGAAGATATGCCGGCATCTGAACTATCAAGCTCATTTGTCTTTAAACTGGAACAGTTCCTTAAGTATGAGAGCAGTTTTAAAGAGCAGACAGGTATCAAAAACAATTCGGTGGTAAAATATATGAAAATGTATAAAACTGCATGCAATTACGCCATTAAGATGGATTTGATCATAAAAAACCCCTTCAACATTTATGACGGCAGGCTGAGTGTAAAAGATGCTGTTTTCCTAACCCAGCAGGAACTGAACACAATAGAGAACAAAATATTTTCAACGCCACGACTGGAAAAAGTTAAGGACATATTTCTTTTCAGCTGCTACACAGGATATGCACCTGTCGATGCCTTGGAACTGACTCAAAGAAATTTATCAGAAGATTCAAATGGAAATTTGTGGATTATAACCAGCAGAGCTAAAACTGCTATTAGAGCCAATGTTCCTGTACTAGCAACAGTTGAAAAAATTATTGCCAAATATAAGAACCAGCAGAAAGGTCTTATCCCAAAAATTTCCAACCAGAAAATGAATGCTTATCTCAAGGAAATTGCTGATGTCTGCGGCATAGACAAGCATCTTACATGGTATGTTGCCAGACATACCTTTGCCACCACTGTCACTTTAGGGAATGGAGTAAGACTGGAAAATGTTTCGGCAATGATGGGACATACAAACACTAAACAAACCCAGCATTACGCAAAGGTTTTGGATGTGAACATAATGGAAGACATGGAAAAACTGAAATCTAAATTTAGGTAAAATACTTTCAAGAAGAGGTTTCTTCATTTGAAACTTCCTTTTAAAACTTAATCAACTACGTCTAACTATTAAATTAAAAAAAATGCTAAAAAACCATTCCATAATTCCTGATATAAAAGCAATAATTGAAACTTCAAAAGAACGCGCAATTAGAGCTGTCGACAATGAAAGAACTGCGATGTATTGGTCGATCGGAAAACGAATTTTCGAGGAAGAACAGCAGGGAAAAGAAAGAGCCGACTATGGCGCTTATTTAATTAAATATCTTGCAGAAGAATTACAGCCGCAGTACGGAACTGGCTTTTCAATAAGGCAATTAGAACGATATCGCCAATTTTACAGAACTTTTCCAATTGCGTCCGCACTGCGGACGCAATTGAGCTGGACACAATATAAACTTTTAATATCCATTGCTAATCAGGAAAAAAGAGACTTCTATATTTCTGAAAGCATTAAAAACAATTGGACATCGCGCCAGCTGGAACGCCAGATAAACAGCAGTTTATACGAACGACTTTTAATAAGCAGTGATAAAGAAAGCGTATTGGCTGTAGCCAAAAATGAAAAATTACCTTCAGATGCACGGGAAATTATAAAAGATCCAATGTATTTGGAATTCTTAGGCTTGAAACGTGAAGCCGCATACTATGAAAAAGATTTGGAGCAGGCAATTATCACTCATCTTCAAGAGTTCTTATTAGAAATAGGAAATGGATTTTCCTTTGTTGCCAGACAAAAAAGAATACATATCGATGGAGATGAGTTTTTTGTCGACATGGTTTTGTACAATAGATTACTTCAGTGTTTTGTTTTGATAGAAATTAAAACGCACAAACTTACCCATCAAGATATTGGACAATTGCAGATGTATGTCAATTATTATGACCGCATTGAAAAAAACGACAACGAAAACCCTACTATAGGAATATTGCTGTGTGCTGATAAGAATGACGGAGTAGTTAAATTCACATTACCCGAAAACAACAAAAGCATAATTGCAAGCCAGTATCATTTATACCTTCCGACTGAAGAGCAACTACTTGAAGAAGTCAAGAAAGAACTGGCAAATTTCGAAGAAGACAAAAAATGATTTTAAAAATAAGTTCAGAGAAATTCACAACACAGTTTCCGCAGACGATGTAATTAAATAAGGTACCGATAAGGCACAAAACAGAAAGCCTGCAGAAAATCTGCAGGCTTTCTTAAATCCTGCTACATCTGTGACGGTAATTCATCAAGCATCTTAATGTTGCAGAGTCTGCAGTTCTACTTCTATCAGAAACAACAGTTCCTGCATTATCTTTATTAGCATATCTAACTGAAACAGCACCATCTGCATAAGCTTAAATTTATATCAGCACTAAAAGCTAATATTGATACAACATTAAAAGCTAATACTCAATCAACATTAAAATTACTTTTAAAAAGACCTTTAAAAGATAGGAAACCCTTCCAGTTGAACTTAAGTCCTATATTTAACCTCATATATGTATATAGTTTTCTATACATAAACTCATAACTCTATACAGATCTTGGACAGAATACATCTCAAATCTTACCATCATCAAATTATAAAATTCAAAGGCAAAAAAAACTCTAAACGTTAATTGGAGGGCATACCTTTTTGTCAAAAAAAACTAAGGCGGTTTTTAAAAATATTTCACGGGTCAATGTTTTGGAGCAGAATCATGACACTCAGCTCTTATCAATAAGTCTGCTAAGATTAAAATCAAACTCTTTTTAACTTGGGTTCGAATGGTAGAGCTTCAGTAATCTTTAACAATTTTATCTGAGTTTGAAAATATGGATCTCAATTGTCGTTACAGTGTCACGACAATTTTCCTGTTAACTAGCTGTAAAATGCTTGCACTTTATTTTCCCAAAGTTAATTTGGTATTTACTTTCTAATTGTGCCGACAGTGACGGCACAATTGGTTTTCACTATTGTATCTGCAGTTTGGACCTAATTGTATAATGGCCTATTAATTTTCAGTGCTTTCAATTAATTTGTCTATAGAGTCTGAAGCTCTTGTTTTATTCTCTATTTCTCAATATTTTTTTTCACAATAAAAATTTTATATATACACAAAATTGCCTGTTTCTCAAGTGGAGCTCAGAAGTTGATTTATTTCACAATGATACAACAAACTTTACCGTAGCTTTAAAAAAATTTTACCGCATCACTCCCGGCCGGTTTAAGAAATAAGCCTTCAATTATTTTTCTTACTTTTACAGGCAGCTTTTTTTTAGATTTCGTCCAACAATCCGGGCAGTCCAGCTGTCCTTTAACCCTATTATTCAGCACCATGAGAAACCTGCATCTTTTTATCCTGTCGCTTTTTTTCTTTTCTGCCTACCCGAAACAGACCACTGTTATTGTTCGGGCTAAGGCCAAGGACGCCAAATTCATAGGCTCTTCTACTGGAGGTGCGCAAGTTGTGATCAGAGATACGGCAGATAATGGCATACTGCCCCAGGGAAAAACGTCAGGAAACACCGGCAGCACAGAATTGGACTGGAAGCCTAAGGAAACACTGAGAGGGAACACCTTAAGTCCGCAGAAAAACGGGAGCAGAGATTTGAAAGAATAATCAGAAACTAACAAAATAAAAGCTGGCAGGTTTGTCATTACTGCATCACGCAACGACGGCCATTACTAAAACTTCTTTATTTTACAATACAAATACTATCTCTATTAATTTATGGCTAATTATAATTTTTCAACGCTCCTTGATGCAGATCTGGAGGAATTAGTGCGAGATCTGCTCTCAAAGAAACTGAAAGTTGAATTTCAATCATTTAAACCAGGACCGGACAAGGGAATAGATCTGCGCTTTGCTACAAGCAGCAATAAAAATGAAATTGTAATTCAGGTCAAACATTATCTGCAAAGCGGTATAACAAAACTAAAATATCACCTCAAAAACCACGAGGCACCAAAGGTAGCTTCTCTGAAACCTCAAAGATATATAGTATGTACCTCTCTCCCATTATCTCCTCAAGATAAGGACGACATTCTTGAAATATTTTCACCTTACATCCAGACCACGGCAGATGTTATTGGGAGCGAGGATTTAAATAAATGGCTTGAAGAGTATCCCGACATCCAGATCAGGCATTTTAAGCTGTGGCTGTCATCAGTGGAGGTAATTAAAAAAATTGTGAAAAATGCAGAATCAGGACGATCCGCTTTCTATCAGAAAAAAATAGAAAATGACATCTCTCTGTATGTTCCTAACACGACTCATGACCAGGCCGTAGAGATATTAAACAGTACTCACTTTATTCTTATAACAGGGGCACCGGGAATAGGTAAATCAACTCTTGCAGATATGCTCACCTATCAGCTCCTTGCAGAAGATTTTCAACTGGTGTGTGTCAGGGAAATTATTGAAGCAGAAGAGGCTTATCTTCCGGAAAAAAATCAAGTATTCTACTTCGACGATTTCCTCGGTGCAATCACACTTGATTTGTACAGCTCCCGAAACGCAGACTCCGCTATAGTCCAATTTATCGACAGGGTACGCAGTGACAAATCCAAAAGACTTATCCTTACTTGCCGCACTACAATTCTGAGCCAGGCAAAAAGCATTTCCAACAAAATCCAGAACTCTAATATTGATATTTCTAACTACGAAGTAAAACTTGAAAATTATACTGATTGGGAGAAAGCAAGGATATTGTACAATCACATCTCAAGATCAGATCTGCAGCAGGATCAGAAAGATTTATTCTTTAGGGACAGTTTTTACTGGAAGGTAATCAGGCATAGATTTTACAATCCACGGCTCATTCAGGGAATTACATCTCGAAAAATAACAACAAACCGAGAGTATTCTCATGACAGCATTTTAAAGATATTAAACGATCCGAAAGAAATCTGGGAGCAGCCATTTACTGTTCAGATATCACAGGCCTCGAGGCTACTTTTAGTCACGATGTACTCGCTTGGCGGAGGATATTATTATATTACGGAAGAAAAATTGATGGAGGCCTATGGATCAAGGCTGAATTTCGAGGTTAGAAATAATAATTACCAGATAATTGGAAATGAATATAAAAACGCTCTCCGCGAACTGGTGGGTTCTTTTATTATTCGGACAGTTAATAAAAATTCAACGCATTTTACTTTCTTCAATCCTTCGATTGAAGACTTTATATTTGATCTTTTTCACGATAATCAGCGTCTCTACTTCAATGTTCTGCGCAGCGCAGTTTTTTTTGAACAGTTTAAGTTCAGAATTACTACCGTTGAAGAAAACAATGTGAAAAGGATAACGTTTGTTTCTGCGGAGCTGCAGAAAGAATTGCTGCATGTCTTTTCAGACGTAAAAGAAACCTTAAAAAGTTACAGCCAGGTTCACAAAGATTTGTACCACATCACGATTACCGCCAGACTTTTCAGTAAGGTGGTAAGCGAGAATTTTTTGGAGGAGCAGATCGAAAACCTGCAAATCGATCTTTTATCATGGGAGGATCGGGACCACCTAACTGAAATTCTGCAGTTTATTGCATCAAATAATTTGGCTCTTTCAAATACAACAGTACCGTATCTGCTTAAAATTCTGGCCCAGAACATCCCGTCGCACCATCAGCTGGAAACGTTTTCGATCCTAATTCATGAAAATGACTGCTTTTCTTCTATTATAAAAAAGGCGAAGGTGGACAAAATTGATTATTACAATGAAATCCAAAATTATATCAACAGCTGTTGGGACATACATTCCAATGATTTTATCTCCGACGCATACGGTTTTGATAAAGCTCTGGAGCTTCAGGAACTGGAAGAGATCATCGAAACAAGAAAGCAGCATGCTAAAGGAATAAATTTTGCGATCGGCCTCGACAGTTCTCCCGCAGTTATGGAATACCAGTACGACACCGCAGAGCAACTGGCAGCAAACAAGAAAACGAGTGAAAAAGCAGAAGTTAAAATCGAAGGATTTCAGCAGAAAACAGATCATGAATTCATGTCTATCAACTGGCTTTTTAATTCTTCCGGTATAGCACCTATTGTAGATGAGCCTGATGACCTGCCCTTTTAAACTTTAATAGTTAAACCCTAAAGAACGGCTGCTGCAAAAAATGTTAATCGATAGCTCCACAAATCATTACAATTGTGTCCGCACTGTGGACACAATTGTAATTTTTCCACTGCATAGATTTTATCAGGATCTGCTACCAAACTGCATTATGTTTTTTTACTAGGCCGGTAATGGAATCTGTTACGTCACTATTCCAGAGAGTTAACAGCGTAACCTAAAGCTGCAGGCCCCGGCCGAAATTTTTTCTTGCAGAAAACTGTGAAATAAATTTCTGCAATTAAAAAAACATATTATATTTGCAACCGCAAACAGCTGATGATTGCATCTTACTGGAGGAATGGCAGAGCGGTCGAATGCGGCAGTCTTGAAAACTGTTGACTGTAACAGGTCCGGGGGTTCGAATCCCTCTTCCTCCGCTAAATGAAGTTTCTAGAGAAACTTTAAAAGTCAAAAGCCTTTAAACACTAGTGTTTAAAGGCTTTTTTTATTTAATATTATGTCGAATCCTAAATTGTAAAAAATTGTTCCTTTTTAGTCACCCACTCTACTTTGAGTTCTTTTTCAAAAATCTGGGTAACTAATTAAATGCTAAATTATGATTCGTTGCTTCTGAGTATTATATCGATCTTTCCACTGTCATACAAAAAAATATCTCCCAGCTTAGTGTAGGGTAGAATTCCGGTCTGTCTGTATTTTATAATGGTATTATTGGACAGTCCAAACATCTTTTTTAAATCCTCGTTTCTGTAATATTCAGGTCTCAAAACTTTCCCTTGGCTGATTTTTGAATCAATTGTTTGCAGTTTTAAAAGTACAGTCTCTATTAATTGTTCTACTCTTATAACAAAAGAGAGCTTTCTTTCTTTTTTTGTCATCACTAAAGATTTAAATTTTATACTACACTATCTTACCAACTCTCAATTCTTCTTTTTCTCTCCTGCAATCTTGTGATAAGATCTTCTAAAAATGTAATCTGCTTCTCTTTATATGTATAGCCCTTACATTCAGAGAACTGTCTGCTGATCGACTTAATTTTCGACTGCCCATCTTCATCGCCAGCATATGTAAAATTATTTTCAATAAAGAGCTGGAACTTAATCCTATTGTTTTTTTCATCTTTCGCATCAAAAAACAATAACCCCTCATCCATTAAAATATAGAAAAGCTGCGCAAAATCTATTTTATTGTAAATGGATTTACATTTTTCTTTCAAAGAAACGAACTGCATTTTATTGTCCTGGCCGTCTACACTGCACAAATTTTCTAAAAAGCAAAGCCTTTCATCAAATTTTAAAATATCATTGAGCAACGTTGCTATCTTTTCACTTTTCATCACAAATAAATTTAATCGTAACATTATAAATGAAAATATAATATTAAGTCTTCAAACCAGCGTAAGATAGAAAGATCCGGTTGCCATCATTATGCTGGTACATTTGTATGTCAAATGTATAAGACGGTTTTAAAATTAATTAGAAACTTGCAACTATTGGAAGTATTTGTCTCTTAATTGTATAATGTTCCATTTTAAAAGACAATCATTCAAATAACATTTTAAGATAGGATATATTTTGAAATTAAAAGCACGGCGAGATCATTAATTATTAAAATAACAACATCGACTATTGACCAAATCAATATGACTTTTACGAAATACCTTCCAAATTCTAAGTGCTGTGATACAATCGATGCGTTTATTATTTCACTTCTATTGAAGTCCCATTTGTATTGTAAAAAGTAAATAATGCCGGCTATATTTTTTTTGAAGATTACATAATTAATAAACGTAACGGATTCGAAAATTTTTTTTTTAAGTGAATCTTTAAGTACTTTATTACACTTTGAAGGTTCTAAAGTTTTTATTAAAAGTTTTGACAGGCAAGCTTCCTGATGGCAGGCATAATTTAAGTGGCATTGATTAAGTTTGAGCTTACCTTTCTCCGAGCTTCTCTAAAATATATTTTAACTCTTCAATTACACCAGATTATTCCAGATTATTCCACAAACAAATACCAGCAAGAAAAAAAATATGTATAGTACTTTTTTCGCTTCATTGTCAAAATTTAATTCTTTTCTAGTCTTTTCAATTTCAAGTATTCGATTTTCGTAATTATAGAAATCTTTATCTAAATAACTTTTTTTATGAAGAAAGTCTATAGCAGCCAGCCTTCCTGACTCTAGCAGAAATTCCTTCTCAACATCATTTAATTTAAATTTTAAAGTTGATATCGGACTAGGGTCAATTATAATTATGTTGTCTTTATATTTTCTAAGTATTTCGGGATCAGCAGATTCCATCCAAATTTTAAATACATCCCAAAAAACTGAATTTTTTTCATGCTTGTAAATCTTATTGCCTAAATAAAGACCTACAAAATTAGCATCTTCATCTTTTAATATTAAATCAACAGGAAAATTATTTTTCATACCCCCATCTAAAACATTTCTACCATCAATCTTTTGAGGTGTAAATACATAAGGTATCGACATACTGCACCTAGCTGCAAAAGCGGCTATAGATTTTTGAGAGTCTAATTTATGCGAGTCAAAAACTTGAACATTCTTATCTTTTCTGCTCGCAAATACAGTAGTCCGAGAGGGTAAATCTCCCATTTCTACTGAAAAAGAGAAATCTAACTTTTTTGCTAATAATTCCTCTAGCCAAATATTAAAAGTCTGTGCTTCATAAAGACCACTTCGTGCAAATAAGTTATAAATAGCTTTTAATACGTTTGCATCTTTAAAATCTTTAAAATTCTTTGTCCCAAGAATATCTCGTAACTCCTCAACGGTATACCCTGCACCTAAGAGAATTGCTGTAATTGCTCCAGCAGATGTTCCTGCATACCAGTTAAAAGTATAAAACTTTAATAATTCCTCTAAAGCTCCAACATAGGCTACTCCCTTAATTCCGCCGCCTTTCATAATTAAAGCGTTATATCTAATGCTTGGCTGTCCTTTAAATTTAAAAATAGCCTGCAATAGAACATCTTTTACGCCAGAATAAATAGCATCACTATTATATTTTTTCCTGATTTCTTCAACCCACTGATGTCCTGTTTTAACCAAATCTTCAAGTGATTTACATCCTACCTTAATTTCATTATGAAATTGATTTAGTAAATCGATTGTTATCAGTAATTCTTCTTTACTTGTTTCCAATACTCTCTATTTATTAATTGAGTAAAACGGCACAATAAAAACATCATCTATATCTTTCTTTTCTCCAGACATAGTATCAACAGTGCTCGGAATCTCATCGATAGTATTAAAATCCTTTCCAATTTTAGACCCATCTTGGTCTAAAACGCGATATATTGTATTGAGAATTTTTGTTTGCTTCATAAGTATAAAAGCTATACTAATGCGATTTTCGGAAAAACCAAAATTACTTGAATAAAATGTATCCATAGAAATTGCAGTTATTTTAGGATGTTTTTCAAACCAAACTAAAACAGCGTCAAAAATTTCCGAATATTCTGGGAATTCTTTAACTAAACTCTGCAATTTTTCTTTTGACATATCTATATTCTTGAGGTTTAATTTTTGCTGGAATTATTATCTTGTTAATGGCATCTTTCCCAATTATAACACTTAAATCACTTTTCAGCTCACCGTTTGATCCTTCCGCTAAAAATCTAACAGCTATACCATCAGCTCTTCCGCCCCCTTTTTTATAAGCCTCTATTGCTTTCTTTCGCGAATTATCAGATAATAAGTCACTATCTTCATCATAACATCTGATGGATGCTTTACCAAATTCTGCATCTAATAAATTAACACTCAGTAAGGCGTAAATTTTTCTATTTATTACTGAATTGTCTAGTAAATTATTTATGCAAGAAGTTAAATTCAAAGGTGTAACTTCACTTGACATATCAATACCACTGCCATTATTGTAAATATTTTTTTTAATCAACTTTATAGAAGATTCTAAGCTTTTATTAGAATCAAAAGAAGTACGACTAATCTTGATTTCTAACTGTTTTGCATCATTCCATTCAACTAAATATATTAATCTACTTTCAATTGTTTTAAATGTAACATATCGCTCACGGTTTGCATAATCAATTTTTTCGTCTGCTTTAATTTCTCTAACTTTCTTATCGTAAATTTTTAGCATCCATGATTCTGAAATACCTCTGTAAGGATAACGAAAATCTGCCCATTCGAAAGATGCTGCCGCAAGATTTAACTTTGGAAATCTAGAGCGTACTGAAGGATGAATAATAGAATCTGCAATTTTATCTCCATCATTGTATTTATTGATTACTGAGTTATCAATAGGTTTGAAAAAATAAATATATTGATCTCCAAATTCTTCGGAATCCTTAATTAATGATTGAACTTCAAATTCAGTAATTATACCACTATCAACAGCATCAAGAAGGTTATTTATAAGAAAAATTTTATTTCCTGTTAATTTTATAACTTCTTTATTTTCTTCTTTATACTTTTTTAGTAATTCATGAATATCAGATTGATTAACAGAATCAAGTAGAGTAATATAATTTTTTTTTTTGCTTCAGTCATTGGTTATATTTCAGATATAATTGGTAGTATGATGTTAGTTGGTTTAATTTGACAAACTTATGCTTTTTTTTTTAATATATTTTTATTTCCAAGTTTCTCTATTACTCATTTCTGACAGTGAATTAGTATTAAAATTAACTGTTGGCTCTCTATTTTGATTTTAAATTAGGTTTAAGCAATCCACTAATTGATTTAACACCATTTTTTCATCGCAAATCAAAATCCCTTTCAATTTATTAGAAAATTTATTTTTTGGTCACATTTCCCATCTACTACGATTGAAAGATAATCAAAAACTTTTGTTCAAGCTTCAATTTGTCTTGGTATTCTATAAAAAGCGTCCGAAGCACTTTTTATCTTTTATCCATTTTGGAAACTATTAACAACAGTTGTACAGATTCTAGCTTTTGCAGCTGGTACTTACTTTCTCTACAATTTTAGAATTAATGTCATTAATATAATTTTTTAGTTATAAAGTTTAAAGCACCAAATTAACTGCTTTAAAAAATAAAAACCACAAGTAGAATTACCTGTTTTTCAGTACCCAATGACCCCGCTGTATTTTGCCACCTGTTTTACAAATAGTATCATATGACCAAAGTGGTGTTGACGTCTAATCCTTCATATATAAAAAACCGTTATTACCGGCAATGGTAACAAGAGGCTGAACAGCCTGTTTGTACCGCAGATAATCAAGCACTGTATCCTGTTGCAAATCAGGAAAAATGGTAAGATAATCTTCCAAAAATTTATTCTTTGCGTTACGGTTTTTCACTATTTCATAGGCTAGCTTTTGGAGATTAAAAAAATCATCAAAATGTTTTTCGATCAAGGGAAGCTTATCACCTTTGGAAGAATTAAAAATTTTATCAATTGGGATTAAGTTCCAAATTAAATCATGAGAAACAAAAGCATGAGGAACGAAATGGTCTAAAGCAAATTTCTTCTCCTCAAAAACCAGTCTTTTATTTGTAAAAATACATTCTACAGCTCCCAATTCAGCAAAGACCAGCTTCCAATACTCATTGGTTTGCTTCATTAAAGAGTTTCTGGATAAAGCCCTGCCTATTTTATTTGAAATATCCGGAACATTAGGATTTCTTTTTTGAAGAAAAAGTGACAAATTCCAATAACAGAAGTCTCTAAGTATTTTTGAATTTGATTTTAGATAAGATATCCAGAGGGGATTTATCTCTATAGCATCTTTTTCTAAACGGTACATGCATCCGTGCTCAAAATTCTGAGAAAGGGAATAAATGTTATTGCGATTGCCCGGAAACCAGGACGAAATAAACCAGTGGGGTACATTTTTATCAAAATGATTTAATACTTTTATTGTTTCAGGGCTGGGGGTGTTTTCTAAAACAGAATTGATTACATTTTTATTTTCATTTACCCTGAGGCCTTCTATTCTTAAAATCCCCCTAACAGATTCCTGGATAAGATCCTGTTTTCCAAAAGACACATGAAAATAATTTACCGTATACCAGGAGCTGCTGATCATTCTCGCAAAAAGCATGCGCTTAGGAATATATGTATGATCTTGTTCTACCAGTTCCAGAATAGCCAGGAACCAGTAAAATTTATAGGTGGCAGAAGTATTGGCAAATACCGATGCCAATTTGTTCACTAGCAGATTTTGGTCATATGGCAGGCTCATGTTCAGCTTTATAAATAATTATTATCAGTCAATATATGAATTAAATCTAAAGATTCTTCTTCAATCCATTTGTCTTGGGCAATTAATTCAGTAATTAATTCAATTTGTTGCGATGAAAAATCATTTCTGTTTAAATTTGAAAAATCATTGCCCTTCCATTTGCTTTTATGGTGTTTTACATCAACATCAATTGCAGCCTCAAGTGAAAGGGGCTGTATAATTTTAACCTCAGTACCTTTGGACCTGAATATCATTTTAACAGTTGAATATATCAGCAATCCGTTATAATCCCAATCGCAAAAATAATATATTGGAAGCTTTAATTTGTCCTGGGAAATATCTTCCAGCGGTTTAGTATTATTACCCCCGACATACCATAATTCAATATTGCGGTTTTTATATTCCAGAGGAACTTTAAGACAGTCTATATTTTCGCAAAGCACAATGATTTTTGGTTCATAGCAGTCAACAACAAACCGCCACTGATTATTTTTAGGGTCTTTTTCCGGAAATTCAGACAATTCCAATATTTTCAGAACAGCATTCCTTACACTGAGTTTATTTGATAAATATTTAGAATTTTGATTTTTATAAATTAAAGCAGATAACTTTTTCTCTGTCGTCACATTCTTTTTTATTTCTTCCTTATTATAAAAAACAAACATGAGTGCCTTTAAATCCTGTTCGTCAAAAGATTTTTTCGCATCGTTTTCAATACCTGATCTTTCAAAGAAATTATTGTAATATTGATAGGTTTCTAAAAATTCCTGCTCAAAATACTCCTTAAATCTTGGTGATGCTTCAATAATATTGTGATTGCCGACTTTATATTTTATCAGTTTCTTCTGTTTTAAAATTACCTGATTGATGAAATCACAATTTATAATTTTTAATTTTGTTTGTTTTAAAGTGTAAAGCTGATACAGTCCCTTTAGGTATTTCCATTCCATTTTTTTCATAATCAACTGTTTGAAAGTCCAAAAATTGGAACTGGAGTATAATTTACATTTTCATCTTCTAAACTATTATGAAGCAGATATATGTTTTGATTCTCCGCATCAATTTTATTGGGGTTTATCGATAATGATAAAATCTGGTAATGATTTGCTATTGCGATCTGGTAAAGCATATCAAAATTACTTCCAAGTCCTTCTGCCTCATCAATTGCCATATATCGGATCCCTTCTTGATTTTTAGATTTTGTCCCTTTGTCCAGCAATGATAATTTTGCCATGCATAAAAGTGCTATTGCTGAATACGTCTGGCTGGTACTGCCGTCGGTCTTGTTGCCTTGCGCTGATTTAATCGAAAACTTCAATCCATAATAGGATTTCGGATTCAGTAAATCCTTAATTTCAAGTTTAACTGTCCTTGAACCGCCGGTTCGATAAAATGCTTCCCTTAATTTATCTTCTAATGCCGGGAAATTTTCAAATTCTGCAGAAAATGTTTTAAGGGTTTCAAATAAGGACTCATCAATACCGTACTGGATATCTTTATTGATTTGCTCGGTGAAATTATTCATCCACTCTTTTTTAAGGACATCATCATATAATACATCCAGACTGACTTTATGCCCCCCGCTTATTTTTTTTTCTTCCGAATTTAAAAAGTTGGTTATAATTCTTATATCCATCAATTGGCTGCTTACCTCATTGGAAACATCATCTATGATTTCACTTAATTTTTGGAGCTTTCGGCTGTTTAGCTTTCTATTTTTAATATTTATATTTCGCAGGTAATTAGATATATTCTCCACTATATCCTCTTCCAACAGATCCCTTTGGTCAAATATTTCCTGAGGCAGAATTTCTCTGCATAAAGAACTAAAATCATCTGTTCCTTCATAGTGGTTCTGTTTGTCCTTAATGAAAGTATAAACCACAGTATTATACCTGGAAATATAGTCAATATTAGAAGCGATATATTTTTTTTCTAACTCTTCAATGGCAATATCATCCGAAGTATCCAAGGCTGTTTCAATTGTAAACAGTTCAGGATTTTGGATATAAATCTCATTTTTTTTATGCACATAATCCGAAATTCTCAGGTCTATCTCCTTTAAGAATTCAGACTGATTGTTATTGATGAATTGAGTGCTGAATTCTTTCTTGAGTTTAAAAAAATAGTCAGGTGCCTCTTCTATCGATTGCTTTAAATATTCAAGACCTGCATTATAGGTGGGCTTGAAATTATATTTATTTTTGTAAAAGTCTATATTCTCAATTATGACCGGTATTTTAAAAGTTTTCAGTTCCTGTTCCAGGTTAAGATTCAGATTAACCCATTTTCTTTTCTCCTGCTCTAGTTTACTGAAATTTATTTCTGCATTTGCAAGCTCTTCGCTAATTTGTATCTCTCTGGAAAATTCATCCAAATAATCATCAAAAACTGCCTTTTCCAAATTGTACATCTGGTGGTCTTCAAGCTGATATTCAAGCCCCAGGTCTGAATTAAATGCCAGTAGGTAATCATCGGGATTTTCGAGTTCTTCCAAAACTTCTCTAAGAAGTTCAATACTTGATAGTTTTCCCTCTAAAACTATAATATCTTCTTTTATTGTAGAGGTTTGTTTCTGGAAATATTCCTTAATCCCTTCTTTATCCTGCTTATCAAAAATGGGCGATTCTACAATTGGTATATACTCCATAAGCCCCTCTAAACTAATCCAAAAACCTTTGCCGTCTTTTTTTGCTATTTTAAGATTTTCTAGTAATTGATCTGGTTTGGGGATAAACCGCAAAGCAGGATTATCTGGTTCTTGGACACGAATATCCTCATTTTGGTATTTATGAACTACGCTTTCTTGAAATAAATCTAATGTTGCCGTCTGATTTAAAGTCCAATGTGCTAAAGATTTTTCATCTTCAATATTATTTAAAGCCTTTAATTTGTTTTTGATTTCAAGCTCTTTTCTATAAAAGTCGCTTTTTGAATTAATCTGCACCAGTATATTTTTACCAGCAAGCCTTTCAGCGATAAAAAAGTTTAAAATGTTTTTAGCTTTCAGTTTTTCGGTCAGTTCCTTTACCTGGGCTATCTGATGCTTGTTTTGATGGTATTTACTATAGCGCGCCTGCAGATCTTCTTTGGAGCAATTAAAATCTTTGAGCCAGTCGCTCAATACTTTTACTTTACCGGCACTTTCCTCCCACTTGTTTTTTTCTTTAAATGCAGCCACCCAGTTTGGTTCTATACGGTCTATTTTTTCTTTTGTGCTGATTATTTTATGCTCGACAATATTTTTTAATTCAGTAAGTCTTTCTGAACTCTCCTCATAAAGATTGATCTTCTCAGTGACCTGTTTTTCTGCATCGGCAATTTCTTTTGAATAAAAATTAAAAGATGCCAGGAGAAAAATCTGCTGCTTTTTATCTTTTTCATCTTTCAGTTTCAGCAGTTCACTCAGCGCTTTCTGCTTATCTGTGAGCAGTTCAATTTCGTTTAGGTTTTTTTCAAATTCTTTGGAATCTCCGTTTAATGCTATCACGGTATCATTGAATTTTCTGAGTAATTCTTTTTCTTTTTCCTCTCCAAATAAAAAGTTCTGCAATTTTACGCTTTTATTCATGTCCAGTGATTCTCTGGAAAATGCCTGGATAATTTTGGCATAATTCTCCAGAGTTTTACTGCTGATTGACAAATCAATGGGCAGTATTTCATTTTTAAAAAGAATTTTATGATAATTTGAAGTCTTATACCACGACTCGCAGGTCAGCTCCAAGGTATCTATGAGATGTTCTTTCAAATTCTCCATAGGCAGTATCTGGTCATCTTTAAGAAAATCGGCATATCCCAAAGTTTTATCGAAAGCCTCTAGTGTAGTGTCGTCTTCAAAATTACTGCCTTTCTGGATAATAAACATATTAGACATGCCGGAGCTTTCCAAATAAATGCCGATCGCAATAAATTTATTCTTCTCTACTTCGACATTTATAAAAGCATACGCCATATCGGTCCCCTTGCCATCAGTTCTTAAAACCATTGTACTGGGCTGTCTGGGACCTGTACTTTTTGTTGGGGAATGAAATGCGGCAGCACCTACACAGATCAATTGCAGCATATCAGAAATCATACTCTTTCCGGCTCCGCCCTCACCGACAAAATCAGTCCTGAACGAATTGAAATCATAGTCAAATCCCTGATGGTGAACTATCCCTAAAGCGGACAGCCTTTTAATTATAGGATATTTTTTCATGTCAGTTCGTTTAGCGTTTCATCTATGTTTATAATATAGTCCTCATATACTTTTAGCAATCGTTGAAAAGCCGGCAGTGTATGAAACTCATCTTTTTCCAGGGTTATCCACCCGATTTTCTTAAATTCTTCAAGAGCAGACCCGATGGTCTTATCAATAAGGTCATCATTGTAATTCCCGGGAGTTGTGTTTTTAGATTTGGCTATTAAAGCATAAATTCCCTTTTTATAGTCTTCAGATTCAATACGGATTTTTTCTTTTAATTTTTGAACAGATTCCAGATCAATTTCTCTGTCAATAAAAACAATTTTATAAATCAGAAACCCAATAATTACATACTCGCTTTTGAGCATATGCCTGTGCTTCTCAGAAATGTTTCCTCTATTATTGTTGATAAAATCCAGGTAATAATAAATTGCACTATCCTGGCCTGCTTCAACCAGGTCAACCTTAAAAAAAGTATTATAATACATTTTTAGGCTTTCCTGGTTCTGTGAGATAAAATTGAACTGATTTATTTGTTTCCCCTGCTTTTGAAAGTGCATCCCATCCTTCAGTAAATAATCAATTGATGCAAACAACTCCTCTGCGTTGTCACTGTAGAGAAAACTGCTCAGGCTAATTTTATTACTTTCATTTTCCATAGCGTTATATTTTTAAATTCAGGATGGATTTCCAGTTCTTTATCAATCTGCAGCTTAAATTTTTCTTTATTGCCATAAACATATTTAATGATATTAAATGTTACGCTCACAGCAATCTGGCCGCTTTTATTTTCTTGAATAATTTTAAAAAAGACTTCTGATAACCTGATGCTTCCTTTTAGTTCTATTTCTGACAAAATGTATTTTTCCCAATTCCTGATAGTATCTATTTCCTTTATTTTATCATGGGCTTTCTTAACGTTTTCCCCTATTTCCTTCTGGTTCTCAATATATTTTTTTCTTTCCTTTGGCTTGGATGGAAATAATTCGCGGTCTTTGTCAATTATCGTAAAGTTTGGTGTATCGATATGAATTTTAGGAACAGTTAAATTTCCGGGAAACACAACGGGTTTATTTCTGTTGTTGGATTCTACAGTGCTTTTATATAATAGCAGATGAATGAACTTCTCAATTTTTGAACTCAGCAGCGGTTTGCTTAATGTTGAAAATAACTGCCTTATTTTGGGCTGGATCCTGTCTAATTTCCTATCAATTGAATTCAGCCTTTCATTGATGTATTTCACAAATGAATACACTTCGGAAATCAGCTCATTTATCTCATTGTCTGTATTTTGCTTATTCTCCAGCAGGCCCCTTATCGTTTTTGTTTCAGAATAGGCCGACCGCAGTTCTTTTACGTGGTTCTGCGCATTGTTCATACTCACGTCTGTAGCTATAAGGATCTCGATGAATTTTTGGTTGCTAAAATCAGTTTCCCTCTTAAGTACTTCAATAGACTCTGTTATCTGTCTGTCTAAGAAATCAATCTGTTCCCTAAGGTCAGGTTCGTACTTTTTAAAAATTTCTCTGAGCCAGAACAGCAGCTCTCTTTCATCGCTGCTTTCTTCCAGTGTTTTGGAAAGATGGCTGCAGATTTCCTGGATCCGCGTCGGATTAAAAGCTCCTTTAAGGGTTTCTTTTGCATGTCTGCAGAATTTATAGGCATAATCTTTAAAAAAATACTTTTGGGATTCCTGGCTGTAATCTAAAAAATACTCCTGCAGGTCCATTATATGACTGGAATAGACCTCTTTTGGATAACGTTCTTTTGTCTTGTATATCCTTTCAAAAGCATCATGAAGATCTTTTTCCGTAAATTTATCATCATCAAAAAGACCCTCAATAATTTTCTCGTAAATCAGTACTATGGCAAGGCCGATCTCCCTATCAGGAAATAGCAGTTTATAGGTTTTTTCTTCATTTAGAATTTTAATGAAGTCAAAATTTGTCTGTTCGGCATTTTTCAATTGCAATAAATTGTTTGTTTTACAAATCTTAATTAATGCTTATTCTTTAAATTAAAAATATCGCTTTTTCCGTACACTTATAAAATTTCGAAGATCTCTTATAAAATTCGATATCATTTGTTTTAAGCTTAGAATATCCCTTAATTAATAATCTCCTTCATTAAGCCTGATTCAATTGACCAAATAAACACTAACGATTGGCAATTTTTTGCTTAAGGCGAATTTTTCTCAGCCAGCTGATTTTTAAGTTCATTATTACAGCGTAAATAATTTTGTCACGTTCCTGCCTTCTTTTTTCACGGTCAATTTCATTTTCAATCGAGATATGCACAATTTCAAAATCAATTGTTTCACGCATTTGAATTGCTTTTCGAATTCTTGGATAATCCCGAAGAAGCCTAGTAGCTTGATCCTGGCTTTTTAATGAATCCAATCGATTACTTGCAATAAATACTTTGCTTTTATCGTAGAATGGCAAGTAATCAATCATTCCGTCAATCCATTCAATACTGACCGCCAGAGGCAGATAGCTATTCTCAAAATAAAAAAGTTCTTCACTGACAAATTCTATATATTCAGCGGATTTATCAATCGGCACTCCACTGCGTTTTGTGATTTTCTTAAAATTGGAAACACACTTTTCCATAGTGGTAAAATGAATTTGTTTCTTTGAAGAACTGTACGCCCACCATAATCCCACTAAAGAAATCGCTGTTACACAATAAGAGACAGTTTCTGCGAAATCCTTAAAGTTGTTTATTCCAAATTCCATTTTGATACTTTTTTATACAATGGCTGATATCCTTAAAATAGAAGAAGACTGTAAACCAAAATAATTTTCTTATCAAACATATCAAATCGGCTTTAATTATTTATACGGTTTTCCGTAAATAGTGTTTTTAAACAGCAAATTAGCTTTAAAAAAAATAAAGGGAGCACGTAAAAGTACCTGTTTTAAGAAATTAAATAGAGACAGTTCCAGAGCTATTACATCAAAGATTTATAAGTGTTCTTTTCATGGTATTACCAGTTGCAATATTTTAAACCCGCAAACCTTATTTTCAAATTCTGCTATCCTTAAATGCAGCGCTTCCAATCACACCAGCCGTTTTTCCGATGCCTTTTTCACAGGCTTCCACACCGGTTTTACCCAAAGGGCCGGTATGCTGTTTTATCCCATTTCAAGAGCAGCTATGATCTTGCCCTTAACCCAGCATCAAGGTCATGGCCTTCGGGTATGCCAGAAAATCTCCACCTCTACGGGTCGTATTTCCTGTCAGAACCTTGCTGCTGCTAGACACTAACCTTTTATGCTCGTGAAACGAAACAAAGCATACTGCGGCTCTTTAGACGAATAAAAAAAATGTCAGAAATGAAAAAATACAGCATTGGAAACGGCCAGAAAAGTGAAACGAAACTTCAGCACCAGCTCTCATTGCCGAATAATACTGAATCACAGGAAATTTTTGTAGTCTTTCTTTTATTGAGTTCAGGTTGTTCTTTGATGAAGAGGAAACTCAATTTTATACCTACAATCTTCTGCTTTTAACCTTTCGTTTCATTCTATTGTCAAATGACAGTTCCTCGTAATCTTCTGTCTGTGCCTTCGGCAGTAAAGCGCCCAATAGGTCAAAACTGTTTTGTTCATAAGTATAGGGCATATTTTCATTTATTAAAAAGTCAGGCGTGTAAAGTGATTGGCCTATCTCTGTTTTCATCATAGCACCTTTTTGGGAAACACTGCTTTTATATATGGGATTTTCTGGTTTCTTATTATTATTCCACCACTCGTTAAATGTATTGGCCGAGAGGTTTTTAGCCAGCTCTGATCCGTTCCATACACTGCGGGATTTGTGGTCAATAAAAGTGATGCCGTAAATTCGTCCTGCAGCATTTCGTCGTACAACAATACTGATCCCTTCCTGCATCAGCTTTTTCCTAAATTCGGATTCGTTTGATGTATTCCGCATTACTGATTCGATCCTTTCCTTAACTGATCCCTTAGTAGGACTATCTTTTAGTTTTATCCTGTTCTGGCCGCATTGGGATTGTAGTTGCAGATAACCTGTACTTTTGCCAAACAGGGAAGCCTTAAAGGGACTGCTTCCTTTTTCTCCCTTTTCATTTAATGCAAAATATACCAGTCCTAGTTTTGGAATTCCATTATATTCGCCTTTGACTTCCTGGGCAGTAATATTAAAAAGTGAAAGCACGGCATTGTATGCCCCAAAAGTTTGGAACTGGTAATATTTAGACAGATGACGCAGTATCGAAGCCATCTGGCTTTTTATATCTCCTGCCTTATAGTCAACAGGTTTGAAAGTTGGGCTGTGTGTCTCCTGCTTTTTTTCTAAAGCTGATATAAGGCTGTACTGTTTTTCCAGTGACCTGCAGACCGCCATCGAGCGCCTTTTTTCAAATTTATCGGATATTTTCCTGCCGTCTGCATCCACGCACACCGATACGATATGGATATGAGTACGGTCTATATCGGTATGTTTAAATACCACAAAAGGCTGATTTCCGTAGCCCATCTGCCTCATATAGTCCTGTGCCATATTCTCAAAATTAGTATCACTTACATTATCTTTCGGATCAGGATTTAAAGAGATATGAAGTATCGGCTTTTCGGTTTTTCTGTTAGCCAGTAAGTGTAATTCAAAAGAACGGGAGAGCTGTTCTACGTTATAACTCCCGTCAGGGGCTTGGATTATATTTTGGGTAAACAAAACCTGTCCAGTTTCTTTTTCAACTTTTTGATAATTATAGACTAATGCTCCATACAGATTGCTTCCTCTTCCTATTTTTGCTATCACTTTTTCAGGTATTTTTCTTCAAATTCCGCTGTGAGCTGTATTATCTTTTGCGCTAAAAGAGCAAATTCCATTGTTTGTTTTACCAATTTGTGGAGATATACCGGAGCTGTCTTTTCGGAAAAATTACGGTACATAATCTTCACAACCTGATTGTAATTCACCCCAATAGCCCGAAACTGACCAAATAAGGCAGTGAGAAGTATGTAATAATCCATTGTTTCTTTATCAATCTTAACTGTCTTGATCCCTTTTTGAAAAATACACGCTGTAATAAAATGTGCCATTACATTCATGCCCGAGCTCTCAAAAAGACTCAGGAAACGCGCATTTTCTTCGGCGGTAAGACTGATAGAATAGCGATGGACAGCAGGATCGTTTTTAGGATGCCTGCCACCTTTACGGGGATTGGCTGTACTTTTGTTTTCCATTCCTATACGTACTGGTTATTACTTAAAAATAAAAACCAATATATTTTATTATCAGTAACTCCTCTTAGATTTGGAAATCTTTGGAAGCATTTGGCCTGATGTGTCTCAAAAGAAAGGATAGATATTTTTACATGTAACTTTATTTTTTTAATCAAAGAAACAATAAAAAGAAAACCAAGGTAGGACGTGCTGGATCAGCCTGACCAAAAGACTACGGCATAATGTTTTGCTCGCGTGCTCACAAAACACCCTTCGGGACTTATTCCGTTTCCTTTTGATCTGTCTGCATCCCGTCCTTTTAAATTACTTTCTTTTTCTTTTTTCCGTTTTTCTGTTTCTTTTGGAAATATATGTATGGTTTTATACAGGTAGATAAGGCTTTAACTGAAAGCTTATTTGCGTATTTACATAAAGAAGCATTTATGTCTTTACGTAAAAGCATAAATATGTAAAAGAGTAAAACTGTAAATACATATCTACATCAGTACAGTTCTACAACTTCATTTGCTTACAGGGTTACAAATAGCTGTAAATCTATCTTTACTTTTAGCCATATGCACATAACCAGATAAGTCCGAGCAGTTGTAAATGAGTATGTAAATTTTATTGTACAGAGCAATATAGTTACAATTCAGAGAAAAACTAAACTTAAGATCTTTGGAATTTATTCGAAAGGATTGAAGTTAGAACTGCCAATACTATTATGTTTTTTTAAGCCTTATAAAGGTTGATTTTAAAAATTAATTATAAAGCATGAAATACCTGCTAAATTTAAAAAGGGCATCAAGCCCTTTCAATTAAAACTATTGCAATAATATTTTCGAGAGAAAATAGCAAGTTGTGTTCTGAGCTGCTTGAAATACTTTCCGCAGCTCAAAACCACTTGCCCTTGCAGGGGCTGGAAAAAACTCCAAAGTCGTTTTTTTAATTAGTTGTATTGAATGTTTCAGTGTTAGCTCCCCTCTTTATAAGCTCCCCTGATTTTTTAGTATCGATATCATATTAAACATCCTTTCAGGTTTACGACGTTTTTTATACTCCATAATTCTAAGGTTATTTTTAGGTATAAAAGGAAAAGACTATTGCTTTTTCGTCATAAGGCCTTTATTTGCCAGCCTTTTTATATGTTTTAGCTTTTTTAGAGAGCCTGTAAAATGGATCGTTTTTTGCAAATTTTGGATCGTTTTTGTTAACAATCCTTCTACAATATTGTTCTAATTTAGCTTTACAAAATACTAAATATGTGATCGCTAGCTAATTTCTAGCAGTACGAGCTAGGGGTAAATTAGTATGCCCGAACGACATGTCAATTATGATTCACAGAATATGCGCGGATTTATATTCTGCTATTGTATATACATCCATAAGCAAAACATTCGATTTTGAAAATTTGTTATTCAACTATAGTTACTAATGACATTTTTAATCCGTTTTAGGCATATGATCCTCCTGATTAAACAAGGGTTAATTAATTATTTTACAGAACTTTACATTACAAATATCAATTGCATTACAGTAAAATTTAGACAACGTTATAAGTAAAAAACTGATCGTTTTTTACATCAATCCTTTGGTGGCTTTGTTCTAATTTAGATTTATAAAACACTTATAAAGTGGGTATTTTAAAAGAAACACACCTGTTAGACTATTTAATATGACTTAAGTCACATTATAAAACATTGTAAACATTAAAAGCAATGACATGAAAACATCAATATCCTTTAAAAATACCATAGCCGACATAATCTGCCTGCTTTATATCCTGCTTTTTGTTTACGCGTCTGTAAGTAAACTGCTTGACTTTGAGAACTTCCTGGTGCAATTGGGGCAGTCACCTTTATTAAGTGCGTTTGCCGGATATATTGCATGGATGGTACCGATGCTTGAATTATTCATTGCATTGCTTATCGTTTCAAAAAGGTGGAGAATTACGGGCCTTTTTGGAGCGTTGTGCCTGATGATTATGTTTACCGCATATATTTTCATTATTTTAAATTATAGCCCATTTGTCCCTTGTTCCTGTGGAGGAATTTTGGAAAAAATGGGATGGAGGGAGCATTTCATTTTTAATTTTGTTTTCATGATGCTGGCCGCAGCAGGTATCCTGATACTGGCCGTAAGAGTGCCAAAAGTGCACTTTATTTCAAAACCTGCTGCACTGGTCAGTGCCTTTTCGATAACTATTTTTTTTAGTATTGGTACTATTGCCCTGCTATTTATATTATCAGAAGACATAATTCATCATCGAAACAATTTCGTTCGCCGTTTTCCCGGAAATGCTGTAAAAGTTAACGACATCGATCTCAAGTTTAGTTCCTATTATTTTGCCGGAGCTTCAAAAGAGAAGATATACTTGGGCAGTCATACTGCACCTTTATTAGTGACAATGCTGGATACAGCCCTTATGAAAAGAAATGAGTTTAAGATTCATCCCAATAGGACAGATTTTTTATTCCAATCCGTCCAAGTTAGAATTTTACCTCCTTATTTTTATCTTATAGACGGATCTGTTCCTGTTATTTTTAAAGGAAATATGAACAATTGGAAGGGCTATGTAAAATGGAATGGGTCTACTACTTTTTCCCATTATCAGCTCATGGATTCGCTCACATTGGCATTTCGTTCCAACAGCAATGTAAATGGAGAAAGTGTACTGGGATCCCTAGATTTTGGTAGGAGACCAAAAACACGTTTCAATACAAGTCTGTTACAGAAACAGATCGATGGAATTTTTGATGTCGATGGAACACTGCATTACGACAAAGACATTCAGAAGTTGGTATATATTTATCTCTACCGTAATCAATTTATTGTAACAGATCCGGTTCTTAATCTTGACTATCGAGGTAAGACAATAGACACCATCAGTAAAGCCCAAATTAAAGTGACTACTGTGGCAAGCAGACAGGAAATGAAATTTTCAGCACCCCCTGTAATTGTCAATAAAACAAGTGCCGTTTGTAAAAATTTATTGTTTGTCAATTCAGCATTATTAGGCAAATATGAACCTGCTGAGATGTGGAAGGATGCCAGTGTAATTGATATATATGACCTTATTACCAATTCCTATCAGGGTAGTTTTTACATCTATCATATTAAAAATGAAAAGTTAAAAAACTTCTTTATTCTCGACAACAATTTTTATGGATTTATAGGACCACATTTGGTTCATTATAAATTAAGCAAGAAACTCACAAACTCATATCAAAAGTAAGATTCCGTCATCAAAGTATACTGCAGTGTCAGGGAAAAGATCGAAAACCTGTAAAAGAGTAGATCACTAACACTTTAAATTTTTTATTATGAAATTAAATTTTGCAAAACAGGTTTTACCTGTAGCGATATTTGCACTTGCAACAGTTGGTGCATTTACAACCCATGCCATGAATGAGCGCGCCAAATCATCGGCGCCAATTCGAGGGTACATCAAATTGAACCCAGAAGCAACCTCTTGTGAGGAGCATGATATGTGTTCAACAACCAATAATGGAACCATCTGTAGAGTTGGTTTGGTACCAAGCGGTGCACAATTATTTGGTAAAAATTCTGCCAACGAATGTAAGGTTCCGGTTTATAAACCGTGATTCCATTGCTGGTAGAAATGGCAATGCAGTTCCAGCAGGGAACTGCATTGTTTTTTATTGGCGGTCTTATATTTTTAAAACCATTCCGGTCTTTTTTCTCCTTTTAAATAATAATCGAACCACTGTTCAATTCTACCGGTCAAGTCTTGCTGATGTTTTTCTTCCATTAGTACATGATCTTCTCCGGGATAAATCAGCATCATATTTATCTTTCCGAGTCGTCTGAGCGCCAAATAAAATTCAATACTCTGATAATAATGCACCACACTATCCATTTCGCCTGCCCACGACAAGAGTGGAGTTTCTACTTTATCCGCATGATATACGGGAGAGTTTCTCAGGTACGCCGGATAATTGTCATACAGTGATTTGCCTATTCTCAATTGACCATATTCATAGTGCCAAAAATTGGGCTTTTCAAGCCCCCATGCTACCCGAAGATAGCCGCTCACATAATCGGTAATAGCTGCACCTGCTACTGCGGTCTTAAACATATTGGTCTGCGTGATGATGTAATCGGTTTGATATCCTCCATAAGAATGACCGGTAATACCAAGGCGGATACTGTCAATAGATGATTCACCGACAATGACTTTTCTGGTAGCGGAGACTACACAATCTACTGCGGAAGATCCCGGATTTCCAATTTCATACACAATATCGGGTAAAAACACGAAGTAACTTTTTGAAGTAAAATTGGCGATATTAAAGCCTGTTGGGTTATTCTGTGATGGATTTACATAGCTATACAATTCTTTGGATTGTTTTTCATAAACATGCACCACCATCGGATATTTTTTATCTGCATGATAATTTGCAGGATAGAATAAAACGCCAGTTAAAACATTGCCTTTGGAATTGGTATAGGTTATCAGCTTAGAATTTCCCCAATTGTATTTAAAATGTTGTGGGTTGCTTTGAAAAAGTATTTTTTCTTTTGAATTTAGGCTTTCTTTTATGACTACCCTCGGTGGTAAATTAAAGTTTTGCTCAACATAAAGATAAACTTCACTCTTTACAGAGGTTATAAACTGGCTGGTGTGCATTTTCTTGTCCAATAATGATTTTAAACCATTCTTCTTATCCCAAAAGCAATATCCGGTATGTTCCAGTGCTTCGGTTTTGATTAGTAACCTGTCACTAGGCCCAAACTGACCTTTATAACTGCCGTCGTAATTCATTTTATTTGACTCGTCTTTAGATTGGGAAACGATTCTGTAGACTGTTTTATTTTCGCGTCCCCGAGTGAGTCTAACCGCCATTGAACCATCTATGGGAATACTCCAGATATCATACTTGTCATAAACAAAAAGTGTTTTATCGTGCCTCATCCAGCCCGGATTTCCGAAAGGACTTGCTTCTTCAGGCCAGTCGGACTCCTCATCTGAAAAAGTCACACCAAGATCTTTGGTGAGATTTTTATGCAATCCATTCTCCAAATCATAAACCCACCAATGCTTGTTTTTAAAATAAACGATATGCTTTTCGTATATAGAAACAGAAGTTCCTGTTTCACCTCCTAACTGGTTTTGCAATACTAATTTCCGATCGCCTGTTTCAGGATTCAAAATATAAATATCCAGAGGAGCATCACGGTTTGCCTGTGGCTCGTACTGTTGAGGATTATAGAGCAAAGCCTGTTTTTGATCTCCACTTAACATCATTTTCGGAAATTCATTATCTGTAATACAGTTAAAGCGATTCTGCTCAGGCCACCAAACAGCTACTTTTGCTGTTCTGTCCCAACCGTCAATCTGTACTTTGGCAGGATAAAGAAATTTATCTTGCGCGTTCCAGGTTTGTACTTGTGAAGGATCCACAGGAATTACAGTTTTCTGCAATCCAAAGAATATTCTTTTGCCATCCTCAGAAATGCTGAGATAGGCAAAAGAAGATGAGATAATCTCCATATTAGCCGGGAAATTATCCTGCTGAACCGGATTAAAAGTATACAACCTATGTTCTGCAATAGTGTAATACCCAACGCAAGTACGGGTTGTTTTTTTATCATCAATCAAAGGCTGCTTCAAAAAGGCTATGGATTTTCCGCTCTTTTGCCAAACGATATCGGAATATTCAAAAACGTTAGGATTATTGCTTATTACAGTTGTGGTTTTATCACTTAAATTCAGCAGTGCAATTATGGTATTGTTATCAGACTTTGTAGTGTAGATCACTGCATCGGCCTCAGGATTATACCAGTAGTTGTAAATATCATTTAAAATGATAGATTTACTGGTGGCTACATTTTTAAGCTCCAATTCTTTTTTCTCATCGGACTGCTTTTTCAAAAGGATGATATCTTTGGTTCCGGTTTTCAAATCATACCTGAGCACCTTGGCAATAATCTCTTGTTTTGAAGTTAACAAGTCCGTGATTAGAAGTTCTCCTTTGGCGGACATCGCACAAAACCAATTGTCACCGATAAATTCTCCTTTGCCTGCTCCGGGGAAACTAAAGGTTCTTGTTCCTGTATTGTTTTTAACAAATAAAGTGTCGCTGCCATTTTCATACGAAACAGAAAAACTTACCCATTTTGCATTTTCGGAGAGTTTCTCAGCTTTAAGATAACTCCATAAGTGATAATCGGCAGCCGTGAGCTGCTTTTTAGGATTGTTTTGCGCAAAACCAAAAAATGAGATCAGCAAAGCGATGAGTACTATATAAAAAACTGGCACCCTCTTTCTGAGAGTACCAGTTTTCCTGTTATATTTTATATTATTAGGTCTCATTTTAGTAGCCCGGATTTTGAGGTTTTAGATTCGGATTCAGTGTAAGTTCCGATTCAGGCAGTGGCAGTAATCTGTCGGTAGTATTCCAGCCTACTTTTCCAGATAATAATGCATCATCCAAATGATCCGTTCTTTTTAAATCGAAAAAGCGGTGTCCCAGCTCTGTAAAAAATTCCACTCTTCTCTCATGTAATATGGCACTGAGTATATCTTGCTGACTTACGGCAGTCGTTCCCGCAAGCCCGACTGTGTTTCTGATTTTATCCAAATCTTCTTTGGCTCCTATAAGGTCACCTTGTTGTGCACGGGCTTCAGAACGAATCAGGTATTGCTCTGCCAAACGAAACACTATGGAATACTCTAATGAACTCGGAGTATTTGATTTCTGTTTGTACTTATTGACATGATACCAAGTGTCTGTACCGTTTGTAATGGCATGAGTCCAATGATCCTTTCGCTGGTCACCCGATTCAAATTCGCTTATAAGTTCATTACTTAAAGCAACAAGTGATGGCGGTGGTGCCGTAAAGATGAATGTTTCGCCTTCTTGTGTATTCTGCCCACCTGCTCTAGGCATGAACTGCCAAATCGTTGTGGTACTTTCTTTGAGAAATATAGCTTCCAGATTGGTCTCCCAAGTGTACATCCCGGTATTTTTTAGGGTATAAGAAGCCGCATTTGCTGCTTCTGCCCACATGCCTTTGTAAAGATAAACCCTTGCCAATAGTGCCATCGCTACGGATTTATTCGGACGCACACGATCACTGGAAATATAATCTTCCGGTAATAATGAAACAGCCAGTTCCAGATCATTTATGATATGGGAATACAGCTCAGCAGAAGGCATTCTGTGTGCCACTTTATTTTGCTGATAGTCTGTTGCGGTGATATAAGGCACGTCCCCATAGAGATTAAGAAGATAAAAATGCAACAGTGATCGTACAAACAAAGCCTCTCCTGTAAGCTGGTTTTTATCTACAGTATTGAGCGCCGTAGAAGCATTCACTCCTTCAATAATGGCATTTGCAGCATAAATTTGGTTGTAACTGCTACTCCACCAGTTAAAGACCTCCGAATTGGAAGCAAGTAGCGTATTGTTGTAAAAGTTTCGGGTTGTGCCGGAAATATCGCCGTAATACACAAGCTCATCTGCATAGTTTCCCATTTGATTGGAGATTCCTGCGACACTCCCGCTTAAAATACCCTCGTCGCGCATTTTAGCATAAATGCTTACCATCGCTGCATTGGCAGTAGCTCTGCTCTGAAAAACGGCGCTTGCTGTTAGTTGTGAGGACGGAAGGTCAACCTCAACAAAATTATCACAGCCACCCAGAACTACCATACAGGACACAAGTAATCCTATTAGAAGCCTGTGGTTTACTATTTTGATTTTATAGTTTTGGATAAAACGTAAAAATGATTTCTTTTTCATAATGTTTAAATTAAGAAGTTAAAAAGTAAGCTGAAGCCCAGTTGTAAATACCCTTAGTGGAGGAAGGCTTGTAGTAAATCTGGATTCGGGATCAGCACCCTTATAGGAAGTGATCGTGAAAAGGTTCTGTCCCTGAAATACCAGTCGGCATTTTACTCCTTTAAGCCACTGCTCAGGGATAGTATAAGACAATGATAAATTTTTAAGCCGTATGTAAGAGGCATCCGTTATCATGGCATCACTGGCATAAAACTTGTAAAATGCATCCATATCTTCACTATTTACCCCTGTGTTGTACTTTTGATAGGTGGCCGTATCTCCGGGGTTTTGCCAGTGGTTCATGACCTGCACAGGCTGATTGGCCATGGCGCCGGGTAGTCCAGTACTATATGATCCGTTATAGTTCAGCTGATTGACAAACTGAAAAAGAAAATCCAATTGCCAGTTTTTGTAGGTAATGGTATTTTGAAACCCACCAAAATATTTTGGATTCAAATCACGGATAGCCTGCTTATCCTGTGGCGATGTAATTAAACCGTCCATATTGAAATCCTCAAATTGGTAAATTCCTGTCGTGGGATCTATTCCCGTATAGTGGTATAATTTCTTAATGTTTAAAGGCTGGCCTATTACATATTGGTTCTCATAAGTTGATCCTTTCAGATCAGGAAAAGACAACAGTTTATTGCGGGCGATTGTCAAATTAAAACTGCTTGTCCAGTTAAAGGATTCTTTTTGAAAGTTTACTGTTCTAAGGGTAAGCTCGATCCCTCTGTTTTGAACTGTGGCATCTAAATTTGCCTGTATCGAATTAAATCCGGTTGTAGCAGGGAGAGGAATTCCTACCAATTGGTTCGAAGAACGGTTACTGTACCAACCAGACGTTATAAAAATACGGTCTTTTAGAAAACCGGTTTCCAATGCCAGTTCCAATTTTTTATTGGTTTCCCAACCAAAATTGGGATTAAACAAACGTGTCGGTTCCAGACCATTCATACCTCCATAGTTGTTTCCCGATGAGCCATATGTGTCTAAAAACTGGTAGTCGCCAATTTGGTCATTTCCGGTAGTACCATAACTGGCTCTTAATTTTCCAAAACTTAAGAAACTAAGATTCTCTTTTACGAATGTTTCATTTGAAAACAGCCATGCACTTCCAATAGCCCCGAAGGTAGCGAACTGCCTTCCGGGGCCGAACCTGCTTGAGCCATCCCTGCGCCCCGTTATGTTTATGATGTACTTCTCATTCCATGAAAAATTTACCCTTCCGAAAAAAGCCTGATATTTATAGACTGAGTTACTATCTACTAAGTCAAATACGTGAAAGGCTGAGGAAAGGTTATGAATCAGGCTGTTGCTGCTGAATCCATTGGCTTCCTGTACCAATTGGTTTGCTGTCTGCTGTTGAAATGTACTTCCAATGAGGATTTCGGTTTTTCCCTTGCCAATTTTTTTTGACCATGATATCTGAGGTTCCATAATCCATGATTTTCTGGTAGTGTTATTGACATAGATCGAGGAGTATTCACTGCCTAATCCATAAGCAGGATCATACATGGTGGAGGGCTGTGTCCGACTGTCATCAAAACGCGTATCGGTAAAACCAAAGCTTGCTTTGGCAATTAAATTGGGCAGGATATTATAAGATAAGAGGCTATTGGCAAAAAGATCATTAGATTTTGAAGTATATTTCCCTTCGAGATTGCTCATGGGATTATTCCAAGTGCTGTTTTCCCAGTTTAAATTGCCATTCTCATCATATAATCCGGGTGCATTGGGAGGAAGAAGAATAACTTGTTGGGTTATATCAATTCCCGGCTGGTTATTTTCCTGCGCAGTATATCCCATAGAAAAATTGATATGAAATTTTTTGTTTTCAGATTCATGGTTCAGATTTGCATGCAGATTTCCTTTGCGGTAATTGTAGTTGCCGGGAAAAACTGTGGTTTCCTTATGAAAATTACCATTGATAAGAAATTGCGTTTGGGAAGAGCCTCCAGATATGGAAGCTCGAACATCATTAATTTCTGAAGTTCCTCCAATGAGCACTTTTTGCCAATCTGTATAGCGGTTCTGATCCCATGTTCCATTGACATCATAATCGGTTGGACCGTAAGGAATACCATCATTGATAAAAGCTTCCCTGCGCATTTGCAGGTACTGCTGTGTATACATAAGTTCCATAAGGCGAGTCACAGAGCCAAATCCACCCGATACATTTGCAGTAAATCTTGTTTTGCCTTCCTTGCCTTTTTTAGTGGTTATAAGTACCACTCCGTTTGCTCCCCTTGAACCGTAAATGGCGGTTGCATCGGCATCTTTTAGAACTTCAATACTTTCTATATCTGCTGGATTGATACTGCTTAAAGGACTTGTCGGTCCGGGGAGCACAATCCCTGTCAGATCAGAACCTACGGCATCCGAGGAGTAAGGAACATCATCAATAATATATAACGGCCTGTTCCCATCAGAGCGTAAACTGTTCTGTCCTCTGATTTGTATATCGAAACCGCCTCCGGCAACACCTGAATTTTGAGTAATATTAACACCTGCCATTCGTCCCTGCATAGCCGCCAACACATTGGTGACAGGCTGCTTTTCGATATCTTTTGAACTGATTTTTGAAATACTTCCGGTGCGTTCACTGTTCTTTACAGAGTAGTAACCGGCATTGATCCTTACTTCCTGTAAGGAGGTCGCATCTTCCCGCATTTGCACATTGATTACTTTGCGATCCCCAACAAGAATTGTTACGGTCTTAAAACCAAGGTAAGTAAAAATCAGGGTATCGTTATGAGATACATTTATGGCAAATTTGCCATCGAAATCCGAAAAGACTATTTTTTTTTGGCCTTTGACTGTAATGCTGACACCAGGAAGGGGATTTGTACCATCGGTAATGGTACCCATGACTTGAGATTGTTGTTGTGAAACGGAAAACCGCAAGGGATTCCTTGCTAAGGCTGGCGTGCAAAAAAGGTAAAACCCGAAAATAAACGGATACCAAAGTGACGCCAACCCTTTATTTAATGAAAAAGTTTTCATAATATTGGGTTAGTTTAATGAGACGTTAGTTTTATTAGCTTTGGTCCTCTATACTAGTTTGTCGACGGGTTAGAGGGCCTTTTTTTTGTCTAGTTTCAATTAGGAAGCATACTGAAACCATGACTTAATTCATCGGTTTTTAATAGCCTGCAACTGTAATGTGACTAACTCAAAAGGAAATAAGGCAGCGCAGGCTAAATAATGGCTTTAATCTTTTTTAGTTCATAAGCAAGCAGGTTTATTGGTTAGACAATAAGTAACTACGAGACCATTTAATAGTGAAGTGCGCTAAGAATAAAGCCGAGAAAATTCTGCAATAGAGCCAAAAAAAGAGGCGTGGGTACTCAGCTTATTGCCCTCAAGGTACTGGTATACCCACACGCGAATAAGTGAGCCCACACCCTTTAAGGCGTGAGCATTTGCACTTATCATCTCGCGTGTTAAAATTACCAGTTTTGAGGACGAGATTCAAAGCGAATGCTTCAAATATTTTAAATGAAGTATCGCAAATTTAATTATTAAAATCAAATATAATAATTTTTTTCAAAAAAGCAATCTACAGATTGCCTTTTTTATTCCTTTTAAAAGCGATTTTTATAATATGGAAGAAAATGGCTTTAAAAAGGAGAGAATACAATTAGGAAAAAGGATAATGCATCTGAGAAATCAGTGTATTAATAAAGACACTGATAAGCCAATTTCACAAGAAGAATTAGGATTAAGAACTGGACTTGCAAAAAATCACATAGGAAAAATTGAAAGAGGTCAAACTAATCCGAAAATTGAAACATTGTTTGCTATTGCCAAAGAATTAAATGTCAATATCCAATCACTATTTAATTTTGAAGAATTATAAAAAGATGTTTAGACATCTTTTTATAATTAATAGAATTGGTTTGATGAAAATGTATCGGCCCAATTTATTTGAATATATTTCTGAAAAGGAATTTGAACAATTTTTGCGAAAATCATACAATCACTCTGAAGAACACGGAGGAGGAACTTCGAATAATATTTTTTTGGTTACATTTTTTAAAATCATTGAAGAACATTATACCAATACATCTTCAGACATAAGAAATTAATTTGGTTATTTTAACTTTTTTACTCGGTAAGTTTCAAGAATTTGGAAATGGTAAAAATTTTAAAAGTTTGATATTGGCTGCATTAAATAATTTTAAAAGTAACAACTTTAAACATTTTTTAGGTGAAATAGCAGCATGTGTAGACTTAGTAGCAAAGTAAACTTTTTAAAATATGAAAAAGTACTTGATAATGGTAAAAGCATAATTTTTACGTTGACGTAGTATCATATCATCTAGCATTTTAAAATAAAAATGACTAATATTGCTCTTTTCTGTAACGCCCCAAGCCCTTTTCATAAACTCAGGCACTTCGTGACCTAAAATGATAGCCCAATCAGACAATCTGGTTGGACATGCTTGTGGTGGATATTGCACAACCCCAAATACCAATCAATAATTTAAATTAATGAACAGATTTCTCTCATTCCTTTTTGGAAAAAAAGCACCCGCCCTCTGGATGAGGGCAACGATCCTAAAAGTTTGGAAGAATATGTAAGAAGGCTGAAAGTGATTGAGTCCTGAACATCCATATGTCCTTCATCTCTCTGGGAGATTTCAGTTATAAATCAGGCAGCATCAGATATTTCACATTGTAGTGGGCTTCGATAAAGGTCAACTTGGAGATAAGGGGCAGGTGAAATCCCAACCCTTTTAGAACAATGATATTATGTAGTTGTACCATTTTAAGGGCTAGTTATCCGATCTATTTTATGTTATATTAAGATTCTGACGCATCTAGTGTGGTGTAAGATTATCGCCTCCTCAATTTAGAATAACTTATTGTAATCAGCTATACAATCCTTATCAGATATATTAAGCCATTTACCAAAATTTTCTATGGGAATCCTTTTACGAATTAAATAAAATTATAACTTTATCAATTTGGGTCAAATAATATCACCTCTTCTTATAGCCACTAAAATAGACTGCCTCTTCTCTGGTCATACATAGACTATAGTTTTATTAGTTATGATTTCGGGAGTTACAATGAAATTTATTTTTTAAGAAGCCAAATTTTAACTTGATAATAACTTGTAACATGCAGATATGGACTGCTAGTCCAAGACATGTTTATATATACCTATAGCCTAATGGACTTTAACAATTTTAAAACCTACAGTGACAGCCCGCAAAATGCATTTGAAACTTTTTGTACTCAGATATTTGAGCGTTACCTGCGACGAAAATACGGAAGTGATCTTATAAAATTTCGTGTGGTCAATGGTGCTGGTGGCGATGGCGGGATCGAGGCATATGCAGAACTAAAAAACGGTGACCTAATTGCCGTGCAGGCGAAATGGTTCATAACTGCTATGCAGGATAGTCAGATAACACAAATAGAAAAGTCTGTAAATACAGCTTTAAAATTCCGTAAAAGGATTGTAGAATATATTATTTGTGTTCCCCGATCCCTCAACTCTATCAAAATAGGTAAAGGTAAGGTTCCAGTGGCCAAAACTGAAGAATCACGGGTAGATCAGCTTAACGCTAAAATAAAGTTGTCATATAGCAACACGACATTTACCTGGTGGTTCGAGCAGGACATGCAAAATGAGTTGTTAGAGGGTGATAATGAGGGTATGAATAAATTCTGGTTCGAACGTGATGTGGTCACCCATAAGCAATTGGTGGATCAGTTCGAATTGGAAAAAGCCGGCTGGATTGACAAACGCTATATTCCGGAATTACATGGGCCTGGTGTTATTCAGGAGCATATCCAACAAATATTATTTAGCCAGGATTACCGCAAGGAGTTGCTTGGCCGTGTCGGGGAAACCACTAAAATATTGCAAAATGCAACTTCCCTTATCTCACGATTTACTGACACCCTGAAAGAAGGCAGCTCTGTTCTAATGGAACTGAATGCCATACAAACTAATATTGATCATAACTTATCTTCCTTATTGCCATTGATCACAGCAATACAAGAAGGCAATAACAAGCTGCCCACTGTTTCAGTTCAACCCATGCCTGTTAGCAGCGATTTGTTTATAGAGCTGGAGGCATGGCGTCCAAGTGATCTCCAGATTGGCCTGCCCAAGCGTTTATCAGCAATGCTTGACCGTATCGCCGATCTTGACTTAGCGGTCGTAGTAGACAAAATTCAGGATGAAGTATCTCAATTTGGCCGACTTTTCCTTGGTAATTCCGGTACCGGGAAGACCCACGCGTTTTCCAATACAGTAGATCTCCGTTTGAATCATCAAAAGGTTCCCGCACTAATCATCAGGGCTAAAGGTGCACCAAATGGAGATTGGAAGACTTTATTACAAAAGGCACTGGATATTAACGATTGGAACAAGAATGAAATGTTATCCGCCCTCGAAACGCTTGCCTTCCGCGCCGACCACCAAGCCGCTAAAGCTATTAAGGCTGGTGAGGAATTAAAAAATGAGTCGACAAAAGTGATAATATGCATCGATGGCTTAGAGGAGGATACTGACCACTGGCCGGAGTGGTATGCCCGAATAAGAGAAAGCGTTGTCCTCACAGGCCGCTATCCAAGGGTACGTTTTGCATTTACCGCGAGGCCATATTTCCTGAATGACGAGGAATTGCCTGCAGATCCTAATTTCCAGGTAATCGAAATTCCACGCGAAGGTGACATACCGGTTCAGGAAGTGGTTGATAAATATTTCAAGCATTTTGACATCACCGTGGAGCCAAGATCACTTATCCGTGGTATTGACAGTCTTTATGCCCTGCGTTTATTCTGTAAACTATATGAAGGTGAAAAGCTTACTGCAGAAGACCAGATACTCACTGCTGAAAATGACCTGCTCAATGAAAAAATTGATCGGATGGATGAGGAATACAAGAAGGTAAAGAACCCTGGTACTGCCCGTAACCCGATAAGAGAGGCAATCGAAGCCATTTCGGAAGTATTTTATGCCAAACAAGAGATCTCACATGCAGACCTGTTTTCCCTGTTGAAGGGTGATTCTTTAAATTATTTAGCAAACGAAGAAGTGGAAAGAGCCATTGAATTTTTGGTAAATAATGCTTTCATGACTAAAAGCGAGATTCCGGTTGGTACGGGAGCAATGAAGAAGAAGCAGGTAAATTATACACTCACCTATCAATCGATCATGGAAGTGATTATGGCTGAAAAGTATGTAGATGGTATTATAAATGGGGAATTAACTGCAATACCGGAATTTCTGCGAGCTGTACCAGAAAGTAGGAGGCGAACAGAAAAGCAATTGGTTAACCTTCGGATCGTTCAAGAGATTACCAACACGCTATTTCATAAACACAACCTCCTAATTGGACAAAATGGTTATTTAAGTGAGGGATTTTCACCGGCCACAATTCAGCAATTACAGGCTACGGCATTGATTCAGGCCCCAACGGAAGTAGCCTCCTCATTCAAGGCAAATATTGACCGCTTGTATTTTGCAGACCATATGAGCCGTCATTTTGTATTTCGCACTCTTATCTATCCTTCAGCAACATCGGCAGCAAATTATTTCGGTTCGGAATACCTTCATGGCTTATTGATACAGCAACCTACGGCAGTTGACCGCGACAAAATCTGGCTTGGCATGGATCACCACGATATTCATGAACTGGGTGAGGACAAAAGTAGCCAGTTTTATCGCTACGACCTGCAAGGGGTTATTGACCTTAATGGGGAAGGCGATCTTTACCTAGCCGAACTTTCGCTACACAATGAATACCCGCTTATATTTGGATGGGCACTCGCCTCCTTGGATCAGTCGTTCAGGGAGCGCCTTCGCACCGCGCTGACAGGCTGGGCAATCAAACAACCAAAGGAGTTTAAATTGTTGCTGGATAAACTATTCCCATGCAACGATCCGCAGATACAGGAAGACCTGGCCGCGATAACTTTAGGGGTAGCCTCCAGACTGAAAGATAAGAACTCACTACAAGAGCTGGCAGAATGGGCACTGGCAAATGTTTTTGCTCAACCGGGCAACCATCCTGATATCCTTGTCAGGACCGGCTTCCGCTCAGTGGTTGAAAAGGCGTTCTATTTAGGGGCAATTAGCCGAGAACAGGCCTTGCATGCGCGGCCGCGTCAAGTAGAATCTTTTCAATTTATTGAGCTCGATAGAGATGCCCTGGCAAAAGGCGGCGAGCAAATTTATCCCATCGTTCATGACCTGGCCTGGTACGTAATCAAACGCTCATTCGATGATTTTCTGGAATACCAGTCTGTGGATAAGGAAACAAAGCCGGCGAATAACGGCGATAAATTTTTAAAAGCTTACCTTGATCATTTTGGTCTCGAAGACCTTTCGGTTTATGAATGGGCGATTTCAGCTGCTATTGCATATATGAAATCTTTAGGCTTTAGGAGAACCGCAGGTAATGGTAACGGATTTACCGAAGCTAGTCATGGCTCAAAAAGCAAACTGTTTACCCAAGAGGAAAAATATACCTGGCTGGCGGTGCATTATATTCAGGGTTATTTATCCGATTACCTGCCTCATAAAGATACCTCAGAGTTTGTTAATGACTATATGCAGATAATAAATGTAGATAACCCTTCCGAATTTTTGGCGATAGCGGTTCATCAAGAAATGCCGGATATCGAGGATAACTGGATCGTTAAAGAACCGCTTGCCCTGGAAATGCTGGAAATAGGAACACCGGACGAGCAGGTGAAAGTGGCTGTGGAAAGTGAACCTGTTATTAATTTTAATAGATGGTTACATATCAACGATAAAGATTTGCGCACCGAAGGCACTGATAAAGAATGGCTCGCCCTATTTAATTATACCGCCGTTCATGATTCCAAAGCCTATATCCGTTCCAGTGTAGATATTCGCGGTGTGCTTATCGAAAAGGGGCAGACGCCAGCCTTGCTGGACATCGTTAAAAACCATTCTGGCCGCAGTTCCTTTGTGGAATCTATCGACAGGATGGTAAGTTCACCCGATACAGATATCTATAGCAATCCAACTGATGTGGTATGGATGAAGTGGATTGGCGAAAATTACGATAAAGAAGAATATTACCTACCTCCTGACGGAGAGGAAAAAATCATGCAGTACACAGTGACCAGCGTAACTAAAAATACGGTTGAAGGTGGCGAGGATGAAATATATATACCATCCAAAGTAGTCAGGGATTTGCTTGGCATCAGTGAGATGTCGCAGCAAATATTTCTGGATGATAAGGAAGAAATTATGGCAATTAATCATATCCTTAGTCGCCCTAATTACGATAAACAGGAAATGACGCTGGTACCAAAAGATGAGTTTTTAGCCAGGTTAGTTGCAGAAGATAAAGAAATCGTATGGTTCGCTGATCATTACCGGTCTAAAAATGCACTTAATGAGAGTGTCAGAAGTGATGAGCACCCAATGAAAACCCGCAAATATATGGTATGGTATGAGAACGGCGAGCTGAAGTGGGAAAAATTCTGGGACGCCCGATTTTCAAATAAACGTGATGATAATTCGGAAGAGGAAATACAAGACTAAGAATTATACGTTTACATAAATTTTGAAAACTTGCCCCAACCTGAGGCATACTGGTTAAGAACGCGATCACAGGTCTTCTTTTAATAACTAACAACAAAAACTATTCAGCTATAACATGAACTATCAATATGAACCGTTAGGTGACGAATACAAATTTCAAACATTTCTCAAAGATTTGTTTAATGCTATTCATGCCACCAATACATTTGAAGAGTATGGTACTAAAGGGAATGCCCAGCATGGGATAGATGTATATAGTCCTGTTTTAAAAACTGCAATTCAGGCTAAGAAGAAAGATATTAATCGGTCTCCAAACTCTATCATTAGAGAACTACTTTCCGATCTTTCGGAAACGCTAAAACAAATTAAAGATTTCCCACATCCTGTAGAAAGTTTATTCTTTGCAACCACAATAAAAAAAAATAAAGAAATTCAAAACGCATGTATGGCGGCAAGCCGTAATCATGGAATAAATGTAATATTTTTCTCTTGGGATGATATTCAGGTTAAATTGACTGATTGTCTCCCTGTTCGGAACAAGTATTTTCCACACTTGCAGGAAGCAATAAGCATAGAAAGTAGCCTTAATGAAAAAATCAAGAAGCTTGAATCGCTTATTTCGAAATTAGAGAACCAAAATACAGGTATTAAAAAGCTGTATCGTGATATACCTTATTGTGAAATATTGCTGCCTACTATGCCGCAGGATCTTCTGCAGAATCTCATAGCAATTATAATGAAGATCTCATTGTATGAAACATTTGCACAAACGAAATATAGAAAATTTAGGTGCCTTTTTAACTTCAGTATGTCATACACCCAGTTTGGTGACGGGTCGTCAGGACCAGGATATGAGATCATTTCCGGGGAGGTAATCTTTCTTGCAAACTGTTCCCGACTGATAAAAGAAATTAAAGACGATCAGGACCGTTTTTGGGACCGGTTTGAAAAATATAAAGTTGATCCTGACTTTAATAAAGTAAGATTTAGAATGGAAATTCTACCTACTGAGGGATTAACGGCATACGACTTTGAAATTGACGGGCAAACAGGTCATTACAACATAAAAATAAAGAAATACGAAGGCCTTGAATATGACAAGTTAGATTCGCTTAGCGCTATTTTACCTTTTATTGCCGAATCAACCAAACCTGGTATAAACATAATTGATCTTGATAAGATTGAATCGCATTCAGCTTTTATGAAGCTTTTTCACCATTTTTTAAGTGAAGACTCTTTTAAAAGAAATCTTCTTAAAGTTAATGTCGACGACTTTGATGATTGGGATTATGAGTATTACCCCATTAACGACTAATTGCTTGGCTCTAATCTATTTCTCTAGTGTCTCTGATTGATGGTATAATAAAGGTAAATTCACGAAATCTGACTGCCTAAAATATCAATTATGCCTTACAAATGAACTTAGTTTATCAATACATTAGCTATAAAAACTTAATATGTCACAAATTAGACGGTCCTTTCTTAATGTTCTTCACTTCATAAAACATAACATATCTTCTCTATTTTTCGGTATTCTATTTTTAATGACAACTGTGGCTTACAGCTACTGTAAAAATCAGTGATATTGGCCACCTAATATCGATTTAAACTACATTATGTCTTCCCTTAATAAATATGCGCTAACAGATGATCTGTCAATAAGGAAATTTAAAATCTGTAAGACCTTTCCTTTAATTCTTATATTCTGTTTTATTTTATTTCTGTTCAAGTAAATATACTTCCGAATAATTATTTCCAAATAATAGATTGTATTAATTTCTAAATCGGAGTAGGTACGAACCGTCAATAAATCGCTAATCCAGATAATTCCATCATCTAGAAAATCACTACCGATATCATTTAATAGCTTTCCAATTGAATACAGTACAGCTGGATGATTGCCATTTTCAGCTATAATTTTTACGTAAAATTGCTTTTCACGATTTTTAAGACTGCGCCATTGTTTTGCAGAAGCTTTCCAATAAGGCCAAGCTAGAAGATAAGTATGTATTAGTTCATTTTCGTAATGATAGTGTTTATTGCCTTGTAACAATTTTGAAAAAGAAGGGTAAATTTTATTCCAAACCATCCAAAATATATCATACGTATTTAATATATCCTCAGCGGAAACCATTTCAACGAGCAAAGAGTTCAGCTCACGAGAATGAGAAAAATTTTCGAGCAACGGTTCTAAAAAAAACTCTACTTCAGCTGTTTGTCGATGTAATATAAAATACGTGAATCGCTTGAAAAACCTTCTACTTTGTCGGTAGTCTAATTTACTATCTCTATTCTCAGGCAGAAATTCCCCAAAAAGTTTCGGAAGGATCGATTTAACAAAAGATAAATGTTGCAAATTTTTTGTTTCGACCGGTATAATTTTAAATGCAGTTTCTAGGACTGATATTGAACTTCCTTCGCTATTTATATAGTTAAAACCGAAATCGTTTAAAATGAAATTCTCAATCTCCTTTTTATACTTTTTTATAAAATTATCCCGAATAATTGACCCTGAATCATCATGATGAAAACGTACATTCTTTTTCCTATATTCCTGTTTGGCGCTTTCATATAGAGGGGCAAATTGCAAATACCCAGTTAAGATACTATTGGCCAATGTTTCGGAAGATGACCATAACTTATTGTACATCGCTTCAATTGCATAATCGCACACTCTCTTATATTCCCCAATAGGATAAGTATCAAAAAGAATGAATAGTAAAACAAATTTTAGACTTGGTACATCATCGGGAAAGTCTTCTATTAAATAAGGCAAAGCATTAATTGCTACTTCAACCCCATCAGCTATCTGATATTGGTAACCTTCCTGAAGTGGCAATACTGCGAACTCCATGATAATCGTCTTGCAAAATGCTTTTTGCTCATCATTTAGTTCCGCAGAATGAAATCTTATCAATGCTGCACAGGTATATGCAGGTATATCTCTATTGAATGAAGGAAAACTATTCTCATCAGGATTGTTAAGCATATCAATAACTTGCCTTGTTTCTTCATACACCAATTGAGGATTATTTTCATATTGGGGATAATCTCCATATTTACGTTCAGGGTTAAATTTATATTCAGCCCACAATTTAAGTGAGCTAAAACGCATCATATTGAAATCTTTTTGCACTGCTTCCTGTCGATATTCTTCAAGCTCAGGTTCTAAAGTGGGATTGAAATCTATTACAAGCTTATTATCTTCCTGCGTTATAATCGGTTTCATATTTCTTCTGTCAATACGAGCTAAAACCAATCTAGTAATTGAATCTTGTTTGGTTTCCTCACCGTCGGTTGGTAGTTTAGAATATGTAGCATCAATTATCTTATAGATTTCTGTCTGCCTATAGTCTGCATCTTCATCTGTAATATCATTATTTTTGAAAAATTGATAGTTGACTACCAGATTCTCAAGGGAAGTTTGACGGTGCTTATCTTCACAAGTTTTAATCCTCTCATCTTCAAAGGTCTTTATCTTGTAATCCATTCCATAACCCAGAGAATATAAACTTTTACTTTGGAGTTCGTTGGACATTCTAAAATTATCAAAATGATATAATTTTATAGTTTTAAATAGGACGCTGGCTACTTCGAAGAATTTATCTGGTTGCGAAAGGACAACACTTACCACAACAGCTGTTATTGATATCGATTCTGATCTTTTAAGCAAATAAAGTAACCAACTTTCCATCACTTTGGGTTCTGTCTTTTCTGCCATCTCCAACAGACGCTTTTCTAAAGCCATATGCATTGACTGCAATAAGTAAGGCGTAACAGGCGATGCGGTTCCTCTAAACATTTGATATAAACTATGACTAGCATATTGTTTTTGCACAATTTCATCAGTGATATGCAACTCAATCTGCATAACCGAATCCAAGTCATTTTCCGATACAGCATATAGTTTAACACATTTATTTGTGAAATTGAGTATAAAGTCTACCGTTTTCTGCATTGAAAACTGCAACAACATATATACAGGTGTCTGTAATGCACTTGCAGGGAAATAATCATGTTTTAAAGAACTGCGTAAACCGTAGCATTTCTCCATACCATAATCTGAGCTATATGGATTTTCGGATTTTGAGTCTCCCTTGAACCAGAACAAATCTGCGATTTGTATTACCTGCTCCGGTAAAGCAAGTATTGCAGAGATGCATTCAGGTTTGGATGTAAGCAATCTCATGCACAATTCATTATATGGATCCTTGTGTTTTGTCCATCTGTTTAATATTACTTCATCTAAAATTTCTTTAAGCTCCGTTTTTATTTCTAACGCACCATTTAAAATTAATTTTATTAGGTTCTTTTCTAAATTTGAACTGTATCGTCTCTCTTCGTTAAATTGGATATCTTTATAAAAATGCAATGAAAATAATGCAACATTCCGAGTAGTATTACCACGCTTATTATTTTCCATCCAATCTTCGAAAACCGGGACAACAAATGCTAAATCTTCATATGAAAAATTTGTAATCTTGTGATATGCTAAATCAATTATGCTGCTCCAGCCTGTTCCTTTTGGTTTGGTAAAAATGTATCCTAAGTTGATATTATCCTTTTCTCCTAGTAATTGATACATCATATCATCAACTTCCTTACAAGCAATCCGCAATAAAAAACACATCTTTCTTAAAATGAATTTATCATTTTCAAGAATAAAAGTTTCAAATTCACAAAAAAACTCTGATGCATAATCTGACAGCATGATTGAAATTATTACTTCATCATCCCAAAAAGTACGTTCTGATTTTACAAAGAAGACATGATTAATAAGTGTCTTTATATCCTCAACATTATTTTTGAGCTTTCCTGACAGCCATTTTCTAAATGCCCTTCGAATCGGAAGCGAAGTTCCTATTGCAGAAAAAAAATCGCTATAATTACTAGAGTTAACAAAGTTTCTGTCAATAATTATATCCAATGCCCATTCTTCATAAATGTCGTGGGTAATGAAATATCCTCCACTTGTACTGTCGTAACCAATAATTTCATCCTTTAGCAGTAAATTAAGAATCTCCGGAGTGCAATGATTGTTTGGAATTACAAAAAAGCTGCCGGAACCGGATCTTAGTCTGGCTATCTCCAGAAAGCAATTTTCTCGCTGAATATGGATATTGCTTGCAGTGTACGAAGATTTTTGAATTTTCCTCTGCCAAACTACTTTTGTAAACTGTCGTGAGTTTAGTGCTTCACTGCGGTTAGCGTAATCCTCAAGATACTCGTCCAGATAAAATAGATTGGTCAGTAATGCAATAAAGGATTCATCCTTTGGTAATTCAAAATCATGTTCGATTGATAATTCTCTAAGTTCTGTAATCGTTAGTTTGCTAATTGGCAAATGTTCAAAAGGAAGGCGATAAATTTCAATAAACTGGAATTTCAAATCATCCAGGTAAGTTAGACGAGTTGTGAATATGAGTTTCCATGAATTTGCCAATAATGCTGACACAAATTCCTTAAAAGGTTCTTGATTTTCTATCTCAGAAAGATTTTCAGCTGAATCAATTACTACAATCTTCTCATTTTCATCTTTATGGATTTCAAGAAAATCCTGTAGATAATAATTGCCATACCTCTTGAAAAAGGTATTTATATCCTCTACTTTGAATTCTGTAGACTTAAAGATGTATAAAGGTATTTTATCTCCAGCATGGCTATGCAACCTTTTAATAACACCTGTTTTTCCACAACCTCCTTCTCCACTAATAATTATAATCTTAGAATTACCTGATGACTGAATTGCTTCCAATACCTCAGTGCGATCTATCTGAATTTTAGAAATCCCATAGTTGATGCTATCCTGTATTGGAAATAGAAGGTTTTCTGTATGGTCAACAATTGCATTAATGAAATCTACTGCATCTTTGCCCAAACTAAAAAAATGCTCAAACAAAAGGGCATTCTGTGGGGATGCCAATTGTATTTCAAAATGGCTAGGTACTCGCCATTCAATTTGAAGATTGAGATTTGATGCGTCTTCTTCTATCTCAATTTTGTATTGTGGATCTTTGCCATTTTTGCTGGAACTTTCCGAAAATTCTTTATTTATATACAGATAGATGATATCCAGATTTGGATTTTTACCTTTAGCTTTTTTTAGGGAATCAATTATGTCAGCTTTATTATCTGAAATTTTTGTATCATAATATTTGGCCTGAAATCCAACCATTTTACCATCACATTCGATCGGTTCAGTCTCAATACCTGTTTGATTTTTAAATCTAAAGATTCCATAGTCTAAATTATGCTCGTAGCAAAATAGCTGATAGGCTAAACTCTCAAATGTAGATGATTCTTTTCCGTTAAATTTTGCTTTAAAGTTGTTCCAGTTTATTTCTCTCACCTTAAATGTTTTTATACAAATTTAAGTAAAACGACAATAAATTCTAAACATATTGAAAAGAACAATCATCAACATTGAGAGAGTCGAAATTTAATTTGCTTTTGAATTGTATTGATTTTTAAATACTTGAAAAACAAGAGTTGAATTTGGATTTGAATGTGAAGAACGGGTAGAACCAATTCTTTCATGCTTGTGTATAGAAAGTCAAACAATGAAAAAACTGATTACAAAGATTTTACTAAGTTCCCTTTCAGTGAAAAGTAATATCATTAAAAAGGGCAAATCAATTACAAAAAGCAGATTACTTGAAGATTGAGCCTTAGTTAAAATTATTCTTTACTATGCGTATTTTGTTATTAAGATTTGAACTTTATAGAGGGGTTTAATTACAAAGTAATAATTTGTCTTTTTTAGGTACTATATAACGTAAAAAATTACAGAAAATATTTGTAACGTATTGTTGACCCAAGCAATTGTAAATTTGATAATCAATATATGTATAACCTTCTCGACCAAAGTTCGAGTCGTATCCTTTTGCGATAAGTCTTTATAATTACGGTTTTGCTATATTTACACCCAATTCTACACCAAGAAAAGTAAAATCCTGGTTTTTATTTTATAAAATATTTTCAATAACTTAGCATATTGATAGATATTTTTCAATGTTCAGATTAAAATTGATCTAATTGGGTAGGTCAAATTCTAGGGATATATAAACAAAGGAATTTCGGGAACAAATTATAGTAAAAAACTTTTTCATTCAAAGAAAAACTAAAAATATAATTTGTTCATCAAAAACAAAAAATTGTTCGTCAATAAACTTAACTTTTAACACAATCATATTAAATGGATATTAGAGAAATATTTGAAAATAAAATTAAGATTGAACCAAAAGTAATGTCAATTGAAGTTCTTTTTAATAATCCTGAAAGACTTGAAAAGACTAATTATAAACCTTTTTATCAACGAAACTATGTTTGGGATGATGAAAAAGCTACTTATTTTATTGAAAGTATTTTACTAGGAACTGAGATTCCACCATTAATTTATTTCAGAAACTCAAAAATTGTTGAAGTAATAGATGGCAGACAGAGATATCAGACCATTTTAAGATTCATTAATAACGAATTTAAGCTTAAAAAGAATGGCTTGCAAAAGCTTGAAGATGTAGCCAGTATAGCAAATAAATCCTTTAAGGATTTGGAAATTCAGTTGCAGGATTTATTTTGGGAAACTAAACTTAGAATAATTGAATTTAGCTTCCATAGCCAAAATTTAGTTGATGAAGAAATGGAAGACGTCGTAAAAAAAGAAATTTTTAAAAGATATAATTCAGGAATTACTCCGCTTAAACCAACTGAAATTGATAATGCTGTCTATTTTGATGATGATTTAAATTCCTTCTTCAAGAAGAAGTTACTTAGTGATCGTATTTTATATCGAGATGTTTCAAATTTACTGCATTTTGAAAAGTCTAACAATGAGATTATTTTAAAGAAAATCAGGCAATTATTAGTACTACATAAAATTCCAATAAAGTATTACGCTGTAAAAAAAGATACTGTTATTTCTAAGTACTACGAATTTTTATTTTCAAGTATAAACGAAACTGAAATTCAACAAATTTATGCAAGTTTTATTGAAAAAATAAATTTGATTACGAAGGTTAAATCAAGATTTCCCAAAAAAGGCAGCCAATATAATAGACTTATTACGGAGTGCTTATTTTGGGCCTTTTCAATAATGGAAAATGAAGAACTGTCCTTATATTTGATTAATGATGAAATAATAGATGAACTCGGTAAATATTTATACGATAATATTGAATCATATGAGATGATTAGAAGTTCTTTTGCAAAAGAACTTTATAATAGATATGAAGTTATTTCAAGTTTTTTCTCCGAGAAATTTGAAATCGACTTTAATCTATATCTCCAATATAACTCGGATTTTAAGCAAAGAAACCAAGAAATAACTCCTGAGACAGAAGCAAGAGTTAGTTTTGATGAGCTTCGAATAAATAAACCAGAGCCTTCTTCTATTGCTATAATGGATATTTGCCGCCAAATGGCTCGTAATAAATTTCTTATTCGTCCACCTTATCAAAGGAATGAAGTTATCAATAAAAAGAAATCTTCGGCAATTATAGAAAGTATTCTTTTAGGTATAAAGTTGCCACCAATATTTGTTTTTAAACGAAGTGATGGAATATCAGAGGTTTTGGATGGCCAGCAAAGATTACTTAGTATTCTAGGTTTTATAAATGAACCATATTTGGACGAAAATAACAAAGTACGATATTCTGATAAAAATGGATTCTCTTTATATCTAAGAAATAGCATCTTAAATAATTTGCACAGCAAAAAATTTGAGCAATTAACTACTGATCAAAAGGATAAAATTAAAAATTTTGATTTATGGTTTGTTGAAATCAATTATAAAAACAATGCAGAATTTGAGCCAATTGACTTATTTATTAGATTAAATAATAAACCCTATCCTATTAAAGAAGACACTTTTGAAATGTGGAATTCTTATATTTCAAGAGATTTAATAACTACTATTAAAGGTATACATAATAATAATAAAGATTGGTTTTATATTAGGAAAAATAATTCTAGAATGGAAAATGAAAATATTTATACAGCTCTAGCTTATTTTCAATTTACATGGAATCGGGCTGAAAAGCCAGCTGATTTTTCCCCAAAAGATGTTGATATATATAAAGTTGTGAATAAAATTAATTTTAGGGTTAAATCTAAAAATGAAATAACAAAAGTTTTGGAAGATACAGTTTTAACCGGCAATTTCATAAGGTCGGCAAATGACTTTGAATTTAATTTCATAAGAAAATTAAAGAACTTGCTTTCAGATTCTGAAATTAGTTCAATAGTGAGTTTAAATAAAAACTTAGATATAATTTTCAATATTGAAAATGGTCGCAGGACTCAACAATCTTTCTATGCATTGTGGTACTTTCTCTATGATATCCCATTAGAAGCAATACAAAAATCAAAAACAGAAATAAGGAATGATTTAAATTCTTTATTTGGTGATATGGCAGGTATTAATAACAAACAGCAATTTGATACTAATGTAAGTACATTTAAAAAAAAATATAAAAACATTCAAACTGACCTATTTCTAAATAATCAAAATAAAAAGTCCCTGCAATTTGCTTTGCTAGGAGAGATAGCTAATATATCGCAAGGAATAAATATAAAAGAGTATACAGATCAAAACCTTAATAATAATGATAATTATCCATATTATAAAAAAGGCAATTTTAAAAATTTTCAAATTAGACAAGAAGATATTAGTTTTATAGAAGAAGGATCTAAATTTAATTCCAAAGATTTTTTTAATCTTAAAGATAAAATATTACTGCAAAGGTCTTTGACTTCTTATATTAGATTCAGTACAGCGTACTATGACTCAAAATTAGTATTTAGCACTAATACCGTTGGTATTGTGATTAATCGATATGGATTTGAATCAAAATATGTTTTGTCATTGCTTTCCAGTAGATATTTTTTTAGAAAATTTTACTTAGAGCATATAAATGAAATCGATGAAACAAAAAATATTACTTTATCTGAAATTAAAGCTATTGAGATCCCAATTATACCAAATGAAAAACAAATTCAATTTAGTAAAATTGTTGATTATATTTTAAATAGTCCTGCAAATTCAGAAGCTGTTCTTTTTTTTGAACGATTAATTGATGCAATGGTTTATGAAATATATTTTTCCGATCAATTTGAAAATTCAAATATCAAAATTTCGGAGTATTTAAACAATCTACCAGAGACTGAAACAAACGATTTTTATTCAATAGATGCAATATACAGGCATCTAAGTCATCCAAGTAATGATATAAATATAAGTTTACTACAAATTTTAAATATTGATGAGATAAAAGACATCGAAAATAATTTTTATAATTAGATGACAAAACGAATTGTAGCACTAAAAATTGATAACTGTAGAGCTTATTGCGGAACATATGATGCTTTAACATTACCAAACGGAGAAAATGTTTTAATTTACGGAGAAAATGGAAGTGGGAAAAGTTCTTTATATAAATCTATGAATAATTATTTTTCAAGATCTATTGTACCTTCATTTCCTTTTGTTAAAAACAGATATTTAAACCATTTAGAAGGATCAATTAAAATAAATTTTTCAGAATTTAGTAATTCATCACCTTTGCAGATTGTTCCTAACACATATGAAGAATATACGTTTGGGAGCAATACATCGAATAATAATATTCAATTTATACAAACAGCATCACTGGTGAAAGGTTTTTTAGATTATACAGACCTTTTAAAAGTTTATTTACATAATGAAGAAAGACCTAATTTATTTGATTTAATTGTTCTGTCACTTTTAGGTAATCATATACCGTTAGCCAGTGGTGGAAATTTTAGATTCAAAAGTAAATGGGAACAACTTCAAAAAGATTTAACATTCAATGCATATACAAGAAATGATAGATGCCATAAAAATGCAATAATTGAATTACCTAATTATGAAATTCACCTAAGATCAACGTTAGATTTAGTTTTTTCGGAGCTAAATCGTTTACTAAGTTCATACTTCACTGACTTTAACATTCAACTTAATTATCTGCTTCTTCCTTTAAATTTTAATTATATCGGTTGGAAAACAGAATGGTATACTACATCTGATTTGAGATTAGAGATAATTAAAGATGGGGTAACAATCGCAGGAAATTATAATGATTTTCTTAATGAAGCAAGATTATCAGCGATTGCCATTTGTTTATATTTAGCTTCTTTACTGCAAAATCCAACTAATATAGAGTTAAAAATATTATTTCTTGATGATGTTTTCATTGGACTAGATGCAGGTAATCGCTTACCAATTTTAGATATTTTACGGAATGAATTTGCAAATTATCAAAAATTTATTTCAACATATGATAGGCATTGGTTTGAGTTGGCAAAAAGACAATTTGAGGTTCATAATGATAAGTCATGGTCTACATTAGAAATTTATGTTGGAACAGAGACTATAAATCATAATCTAATTTCCAAACCAATACTTGTTAAAGGGTTAACTAATTATGAAAAGGCTGTTCAATATCTTCATGATAAAGTACGTCCAGACTATCCCGCCGCAACTAATTATTTTAGGAAATCTGTTGAGGAGTTAATACAGGATTTGGTGCCTGCCTATGAATTAGTTGATTCAGAATTCACACAAATTGCAGACTATAAATTAACTTCATTGCTCGCAAAAACGAAATTATTTTTAGAAAAAATTAATGCTGATACTTCTGATATTATTAAAATCATTGGTTTGCTACATAATCTAATTCATCCTCTTTCACACCATGAAATCACTTCTCCAATATATAAGGCTGAATTGCAGATACTTGAAAATGCCATTCCAAATCTAAAAGAACTACTAGTAAATTTAGATATTAATAGTAATTTCAAGTGTATACTAGAAAAAGGGAAAAATATAAAAATTACTGTTACAGTAGATGCTGCAACAAATCATTTCTCTTACCATGAACTAAAATTAAGTGATTCATTACTTCTAATCAAAAATGGTGGAACCCCATATTTAGCAAATTGTAACTGTTATACAGAAAAATGTTATGGAACTAATAATGGTACTGTAATGCCTTCTTTTAACCCTCCTAAAACTGACCCAAGATTTCAGTATAATTCCGTGGAAAAGGCATGCAATTCTATTTATAGTTTTTTATCGGGGATAAATACGACTCCTTTCCCAAAAAGTGCTAATTATATTGATCAGATTGAATATCATGATGGGACTAATTGGACTCCTTTTTTACCCAAATTAATTTGGTAGAAAAAATACCAACGGATTTCAACTTGATATATTTACTGAAATAGCTCCAATGGCTAAAACATTTTTAAAAATATTTCCCGAACCAATTGCATTATATATAGTCGTATTGAAAATTTAATAAATAGTGAATTTAATTTGTTCGGAGATAGTAGATCAAATTTTGTTTGGGATATACATTTAATGTTCAATGTGGGGCAAAATACAATAGGAACTTCAAAAATTATTTTTGTAACCTCAGACAAGGCAATTATTAAAAGTGCAATGAAAACAAATAGTAATAATACGATTTTAACCTTTGAGGAGTATATGGAATATTTAGGATTGAAAAAGATAGTTTCAATATCTAGTGGAAATTCGAGCCTTTTTTTACAAGAATACTATGTTACATTACAAATGACGATTACAATTTCTTGGGAATAGGTTTTTTTTTAAATTAAAAGCTTTATTTCATTTCTCATTTTTTCGGCTGTTTTTCGATTTTTTTTCCTACATTTACAGAGGTTTCCAAACCCTAGAATTTCAAGAGTGCCTTATTAGTGCCCTTCTATTTTTGACATAACATGACACCCAGTGTTTACTGGAGCTTACGATACAGGTGGCGGAGCCTCTTTCTCCGCGGAAAACAAAACCCTCAACAATGTTGAGGGTTTTGTTGTTTTATGCCGAAATTGGTTTCTTCAAGCCTTACAAAGAAAAGTATCCTGAAAATTCATTGTGCTCCTGCGGTTGAAACCGCAGGCAATATCTGTAATAGTTTTTATAGTGTTTGTTGATTTTTAATGACCTCGATTTTTTTTCTTTATCCGTCAAAATCGAGTTTATGATTCGTTTTTATTAGCAAGACCAGTGGTAGGTTGAATATTTAAAAATTGAGCTAATAATAGTTGTTAACCATTAAAAGTTATAAAGTCGACAAACCCTAAAAGGGCAATCACTTTAGAATTTTGGCAGTTTTTTTAACCGATTTTTTAATCATTTTCAGTTTTTTCGTCAAAATATACTTTCCCATGATTTATTTTTTCAGTTGCATCTCTGAAACCGTCATAAAAATCAGCTATCCATTCCCCATTTCTATAGATGAAAGATAAAAACTGTCTCGAGTACTTTTCAGGAGTAAAAATTTGAAGATTATCTCCTTCATTAGGCTTATAATCAAAATCAAAACAATTTCTACTATTAAGATCAACAAGCATTTTTTCGGTCGTAAGATCTTCTGATAGCATATCGAGTGGAAAAGTTATCATTCCCTCCATCATGGAATTACTAAAGCCAATATATTTTCGCAATGTCCAGGTAAATTCTTTAGGCAAATTTTTAAATCTTCGGGATTTTTTGTTGTGTACAATTCTATTCATCCCGTTTGGAACGCAAGTACAAAGCTTAATTTCTTTCCCAGTTTCGCACATAATTTTTGCTTTTAAAACAGCTTATTCTTTTGTTATGTTTTCCAATATTTCCCGAATTATTTTTAATGCTTCGGTCGAAGTTTCCCGAATGATCATTTTATTTTTCTTCTCTTTAATAAGTTCTGTAAATAAATTATTCTCAGTGTTAATATCAACTATTGTTCCTCCATATTTTAAGGTTGTTTCAGCAATTGCCATTGGTAAATTTGTTGCTCCCGATGTTCCCACAATAAAAAGGACTCCTGAGTTTTTAGCAATTTTTAAAGAACTGAATTTTTTATTGGTTTTTTCATCATAATATTCATCAAACCATAAAATGTTTGGTCTCATCCAGCTGCCACATTCTTTGCACTTTAGCAATTCGATATCTTTTTCTGTTAGATCTTCATCTATATCTTTACCTTCAATTTCAGCTGGTAAATTTTCTATTCCTTTACATCCATTCGAACATTTAATTTCTCTGGTTTTTCCGTGTATTTCATAGATTCTTTCAATACCGGCACGTCGGTGTAGATTGTCTATATTCTGAGTTAATAAATGAAACCTGTCTTGTAAAAGATTTTCAATTTCTACGATTTCATGATGGCTTTCATTTGTCTGAGCATTTTCAAACATCTTTTTTCTAAACAGTGAATATTGCCAAACTTCTTCGGGATTTTCTTTAAAATATTTAAACGTTCCAAACTCCTCTGGTTTATGAAATTTAGTTCCTTTTATCCAAATGCCATCTACTCCTCTATAAGTTGGTATACCGCTTTCTGCAGAAATTCCTGCACCTGTTAAAAATGTAAATAGATTTCTGTTTCTTTTATGATAAACTTGCCTTATAATCTCAGTAAGTTGTTCTTGCATATTCTAATTCTCTAAATAATTATCTTGTCTTTTTAAATGTCTTATCATCTAAACCCAAATCAGATTCAAGAATTAATTCATCAAAATTCTTTACTTCAAAAATTAACTCTCAGAAGATTTGCGTACAATTCCGGAAGAAGTTTTAATACCTGTTGTATCATTTTACTTTCGTTGTGAAATGATAGCAATTAAAAAGAGAGGCAGGTATGTTATTCTTTTATCAAGATTTGTTTTTCAGTAAAACTAGCAAATTTTATTTGCCAATTCCAAAATATTAAAATGGTGTTTATAAAATGACATTTAAAATTTAAAATATTTAGATCGTGGTAGTGTATTGTGTCCTACGGTTGAAATCCCAGGCAATATCTGCAATACTATTGCGTAATCTCTAAATCTTTTACCAGATTCATCTCCGCTCCTTTTTGCTTTGGATCGTAAAGCATAGCCGTACACAAGCAGTTTTTCCTGTCCTTATTCATCAATATAGGGCAATTGACACATGATTTACAGTTTTCCCAGAAAGTATCGTCTGTAGTCAGTTCGGAATAAGTAACTGGCTCAAAACCGAGTTCATGGTTCATTTTCATTACGGCAAGACCAGTAGTTAGGCTAAATATACGGGCATCGGGGTATTTCTGTCGGCTGAGCTCAAAAATTTTTCTTTTTATCCTTTTGGCAAGTCCGGTATGTCTGAATTCTGGAGCTACAATTAATCCGGAATTAGAGACATAGCTTCCATTTTCCCAGGAAGAGATAAAAGAAAAACCTGCCCATCTCCCATCTGATGCAAAAGCGATGACAGCTTCTCCTTTTTTCATCTTTGTTTCCAGCAACTCGGGAGAGCGTCCGGAAATTCCGGTTCCACGAGCTATCGCTGATGCAAGTGTCACTTCACAAATTTGTTTTATCCAAAAGGTATGAACGGGTCGGGCTTTTTCAATAATAAAATCCCCCGAATCCTCCGCCACTTTAAGAGGCAAAAATGTTGTTGGATTTTGTATGGGTTTAGAAAGCATATAGTTTCTCTGAGTAGGTCCTATTTTACATTCGATGGTTCTCATATGATTTGGTGTAAATCTTTTTTAGTTTCCTTCTTATTTGAGGGGATGGAGATACAACGTACAATATTCAAATTACATACCAATAGATTTTTACTGTTTACCAATTCGCATTAACCCCCTTATTACCTGACACATTACAATTACAGTAGCCTTTGTGGCTGTAAAAAAAACATCTCAAAATGATATGATTTTATCATTTTGAAATAGTCATTTTTAAATTATTTTCATCAACCATTTTATATAAAACCAAGAAAAGTAAAACTCATCGTTGCTGCGAGTTTTACTTCTTATATATCTTAATTAATTATGTTATAACCCGCTGAGTATAATTTTGTTTAACACATAGTGGCATAGGTTCTATATCTCCAAAAAAAGACGTTTCAATTGATTTAAACACACATATCTTACCATATGAAAGAGAAGATATTCTCCTTTTTTCATTCTCTTTTTTACCACTAAAATCTATTTTTTTTATTAATTACGCCCAACAAATTATGTTTTATACTATTTGCGAAATCATCAAAAGTGCAATAAAGAATACTATAGAAAACACCATTAAGTTGATGACTCTGTCTTTTTGCCGTCTACCTTTATTTGATATACCCAGTTTTTCTATGTTCTTCTTTCTTATTTTATCTGCTTTCATCTCTTTTATTTTACAATGTTTTACATTTATCTATACTATTCTAAGCAAATCCAGAAAACTCTTTTCGTTTTCAAACTTAATCTTACGGTGATGACCTACACCATAAAATTATTGTTTTGATTTTCCCTTTAAATGCAATTGATGTGCCAAAACAATCCAATAAAACCAAAACACTAAATATCATCATATTGCAGTATATATTTATTTTTCAACTTGCTAATACCTATCAAAATGATAAGCTCAACGATGCAAAATGAAAGGGATGCTAAGCTTTTAAAATAAATTTTGATGATGCTTGAAGTGTTAATTGGAAGAATAAGGAGATTTACTTTTCAGAAAGAGCAGAATAAGTATAAAAATTATTGAAATGCAATAAGTGCGATGTTATTTACTACTTCATTTATTCCATTTAACTTCTCTTTGTGGATAAACATTCCGTTTGCCAGAAGAATTATAGTTAGTTTTTTTTAGGACGAGAAAGTGTTTATTTCTATTTATTAAAGGAGTAATTTTAAGTTGATGATCAATTGCCTTTTGGTTGCCAGAGAGTTTGGTATATATTTTTGCTACAGTTTTCTGGGTTACTTCTTTGTTAATTTCCTTGAATCTTGTGAGTTCAATATCCACATCACACTCATTATCAATACTCTGAACGTAATCCCATAGTTCTTCGAGCTGAGTGAGTATTTTGCTTTGATGTTTTTTATATTATTTCTTCATATAAAAATGTATCTGCCTACCTGAGCTTCTATCTTGGCACCATCCGTATAGATTTGTTTTAGATTAATAAATCCTTCTGATGCCAGTATCAAAAAAATACCTGCTTGAAGATTTCTTTAAAACTCTCTTTAAGTTTATCACTTCTAAAACTATTAATCATATTGTGATCCACAATAGCCATAGAAGTTAGCCACATAAAATTGATGTTTTCACGAAGTACCAGTTCTATTTTTCGTGATGAATAAATATTGGTCATATAAGCTTACAACATTACTTTTAATTTTTTTTTTTGGATGATATAAGCTTGATTATCTTATTTACTGTAAGCTTTTAAAAGAGGCTGGGTGTTGTTTATTGACTCGACTACTTGGTCAACTATCCGAACAAGGTGTTTCTCTGTAATTAAATCATCAAACGAATAAGATAAAAGAACCGTTTTATTTTTTTTTAATGTTTGAACCTCATATATAATCAACTATTAATCGATAATTAAATATGCCAAACTGATCAAAGAGTCACAAATATAAAGAAAGAAACCGTCTCACTATTGAAACGGCTTCTATAAATTATTCATGATTAATATTTACTCTATTTCATTATGTTAGAAATAAAAAACCTTATATAACTAACTCTGAAACATTAACCAATTTCTAATAAAGTATAAGAATTAATAAAAATTAAAGTCCTAAATTATTTAAATTATACTTTTAGGAGAGTGATTGTAAAAAATTTCTTTTTCACCGAATAATCTTTCTGAAATGATATCTCTTTCTCTACAATAGTCAATAAGTTTATTGGATTGGACAATTGGATTCGATTCATCTGTATATTTAATACTGCTAATAAACTCTAACCACGGCTCCTGTCCCATAGCATAAACGTAAACTTCTTTTGCATTAAAAGCATTGATTAGTCCTTTCCCTCTTTCAAAATTTGAGCCAGCTAACCTCCGTGAGAGATCTTTATCTCTAGCTAAACTTTCTGTTAATAATGGTCCATAAAGCCATGACAAAGGAGCTCCATCACACTCCATTCCTAAAAATAATACATCTACATCTCCTAATATTTCCTGAACATGTTGATAGAGCCTTGATTCAATATTACATGAGTCTGCAACAAAAAGCATTCTAAAATCCCCTACACTAACATGATGACATATTTTTGCTTGTATATTTAAATCTGAATGTTCTCCTACAAAAGGAACACCAGTAATCACACAATCACTAAACTTAATGGCTTCCATTTCATCAATTTCTATAACATTATAAAAACCTAGAGCATTCAACATCAATTTTATACTTGGATCTTGCAGAGCACCGTTAGATGATCTTGGTACAACTATATTCTTAATTTTATGGCGCAGGGGAATTAATGTTTCAAACAAAATATGATCCTGATGATTATGGGTAATAAGTACATAATCAATAGTTTCCGGTAAATCCATGTCTGAAAACCTTTCTATTTCTTGGTTATAACCGTAATAGCTTATTACTGGATCCAGCATTATACTAATATCTTTCGTTTCTACAAGAATACAAGCATGCCCAAAGTATCTCATTCTTACCTTATCTCCTTGATATTTTTCATATTCTTTTGGAGCTTCAGTCGTAAAAAAAGAGTCAAAAAGGTGCTCTTGTTCATTACTTATTCCTAATAGTTGTTTAATAGAATTTACATCACTAGGATTTTTTTTCATCTTGCTCAACTCGTCTAAACCTTTATGGTTAAACGGAATATCTAAGTGAATTTTATCTGCATCTGCTAAACGTGGTGTACTTAAAACAAAAGGACGTTCATCATTTTCTGTCAACCACAACAATATACTTTGCGAATCAGGGTTGTAAAATTTGCTATGATACAAAAGAGGCTCAAAAAAGCGAAAAGAAGATTGATTATTTAAATCATAATAAAGCTCTACATATCCTTTAAGTATTTCAGGTACTTCCTCATATAAAGGGTCTAAAGAATAGCCCTTTGCTTTATTTTTTAAAAGAGCATCCAGTGTATTTATTGCTTCACTAAAAGCGATCATATCCTTCTGCTTCTCCAAGGTTTCTTCTTTTAATTTTTGAATTTCATCTACCCTTTTTCCTTCGTAATCAATAAAGGGACCTCCTAACATTTTTGGGTTTTTTACTGCAGCTGCATGGGCAGAGGGTGCCTGAATATAAGAGTTCATGATTTTTAAATTTCGACCGGTTATATTCATTGCACTAGTGGCAGGAGAAATCAAATGACTCCACGCATACCAATTATTAAACAACGGTTCAATTACCACATTAGGCTTTAAAAATAATTTCTGATTATTCATTTTTATAATTTATTTATATAATTTTTTAGATAAGGCATTCTTATATTAGAAATAGCCTTTATAGTTGTAATACTGTACTTTATTGGTCTCAGATCGGGGTTTAAAACCCTGCAATTTATTGCAGTACTTTAGTAATATGAAAGAATATAAAAATACTAGTTTTTAAATTGAGCTGATATCAGTTTTTAGAGTTTTTATCTAAGTTTAAAATAGAGAGACTTTCAGTCTCTCGTGGAACCAAACCTCTGCACTTTCAGTCCAGAGGTTTGGTTTTTGGAGTTTCTTTTACATTTCTTTTTTTATACTTTCATTTCTATTTTTTTATTTAATATGTAGTTATAAGACAAGTTTATTTAAATCAATCAAAATATCACACACTTGTTTGCTATGAATATTATCTAACATATTTAAGTGGGTAGAAGGAATATTGTGTACAATTACCTCTTTAGTAGTATACCTTTGCCATCCATAATCAAATTCTTCATTATCATTTTGAACCAAATTTATTTCCTTTTCATTTTCTCCTTCACTTAATACATACATTGCTCTAAATAAAACAATTGATATATCTAATTTTTCTTCCCGAGGCAAATAATTATAATTTTTATTACAGATATTAACTTCCAAATGCCCTCTTATATCCTCCTCACTTATTTTAAATTTTGAGTTGTTTAATAATTTACTCACCTGCGTAATTTGCTCTTCCTTTGTTTTATCTTCGAGAACTAAATCAGAAGAACTAAAATCTTTTCCTAGTATTGCATATACTAGTTTTTTTAACAAATCTCTATATACTTCTTCTTGATCTATGTTTTCCTCTTTTGGAAAACTAAATTCTAAAGGGGAGCTATCAAAAATTAATAATTCTTCAACATCAAAACCGTCATTTAATAATTGTGATGCCATTTCATAAGCAACAATTCCTCCAAAAGAATATCCCCCTAGTCTATAAGGTCCACTTGGATTTAATTTTTGCATTTCTATAATAAATGTGGAAGCCATCTCTTCAATAGATTTTGAAATTGGTGATTTTCCATCCAAACCAGGGGATTGAAATGCATAAACTGGTTGATCTTCTCCTAATAGCTTCACTAATTGTATATAAGAGTTTATTGTTCCACTTCCGGGAGGAGCTAAAAAGATCTCTTTTTTATTTCCTGCTTCCTGTAATGGTATCATAATATCATTTTTATAAGAAAGCAATGAATTCATATTCTCAACAAAATTATATATAGTTGGATATTTAAATATATCAATAATGTTTATGTTAGTATTGAGCAATTTATTAATAGTAGCAACTAATTTTACGACCAGTAAACTATGACCACCCAATTCAAAGAAGTTATCATAAACTCCTACTTTTTCTACTCCCAACAAATTCTGCCAAATTTGAGCTAGTTTGCCTTCAGTCTCTGTACGCGGAGCAATATACTCTTTTGTAGACAAATCTGAACTATCAGGATCCGGCAAAGCTTTCTTATCCAGCTTTCCGTTTGACGTCAACGGCAACTCTGCCAACTCAACCCAAATCATAGGAACCATATACTCAGGCAAACTTAATTTCAACTGTTCCTGTAAAGCAGCCCTGTTCAGCTTGCCTTCAACAACAACATAACCAATCAAACGTTTGTTATAATTTGAATCCTCTTTGGCCAATACACAACAATGAATGATTCCTGCTATCGATGACAATACATTCTCGATTTCACCAAGCTCTATTCGATAACCACGAATCTTAACCTGATCGTCCTTCCTACCGATAAATTCAAGATTACCATCAGGCAACCAACGTGCTAAATCTCCAGTCTTATAAATTCTATCCCCTTCAATAAAAGGATTCGAGATAAACTTCTCCCAGGTTAATTCTTCTTTGTTCAGATAACCACGAGCAACACCTGCCCCTCCTATACATAGCTCCCCAATTACACCAATTGGCAAAAGATGGTGAGCTTCATCCATGATATAAACCATAGTATTATCTATTGGTTTTCCAATAGGAATTTTAGTTAGTGGAGTACTAGCTACTTTATAAGTCGTTGCAACTACTGTACTCTCTGTTGGTCCATAATTATTATAAATATCAATATTAACCTGTTTATTTAAACGTAACACATCTCCTCCTGTTAAAACAACAAGATTTGGTAAAGAAATTTCTTGTTCTATAATACTTTCACATAATGAAGTTGGTATGTAACTATGGCTAATAGAATTCTCAAGCACAAACTTGGAGAATTGATCCAAATCATATCGTATTTTATCTGAAATAGGATATAGACTGGCTCCTGAAACTAAATATGGGCAAATTTCCCAAATACTTGCATCAAAACCAATTCCTGAAAACAAAGAACTTCTACTTTTTGCAGTAACAGCATACATTCTTTTGTGCCATAAACATAAATGAATTAAATTTTTATGTTCAATCATCACTCCTTTAGGTTGCCCTGTACTTCCCGAAGTATAAATAACATAAGCCAGATCATCTGACTTTATAACAATACGCGGTAAAGCAACTGCATAATCGGAAATAGTATCTTTGAATAAACTCAGATATAAATCATCTATAATTATACTACAACCACTGTCTTTCTTTATATATTCTTTTCTTTCCTCAGGGTAATTAAGATCTATAGGAACATACACAGATCCTGTTTTTAATATAGCTAAAAATGATATTATTAACCAATCACTGCGTTCTAAAACAACCCCAATTAAACACTGCGAATTAATTGAGATAGCAGTTAATAAATAATTTGCAAGCTGATTTGACTTCTCATCTAACTCCTTATAAATTAATGCTTCTCCTTCATAAACAATAGCTATAGCATCAGGGGTCTTCTTCACTTGCTCTTCAAACAAATCAACTACAGTCTTATCTTTTGGATAAGCAACTGTCGTATCATTAAATGAATACAATAACTGATGCTCTTCATTTACTGTTAACATCGGAAGAATGCTTATTGGTCTGGTGATATCACTCACAATGCCAATCAATAATTCTTTGTAATGCAACATCATACGATCAATAGTAGCCCTATCAAACAAGTCTGTGCAATACACGATATCTAATCCAATTCCATTATTACCTTCAGAGACATTCAATATCAAATCAAACTGAGATGTAACATGCTCAAATTCATAACCTGAGAGTAAAATTCCTTCTAAACCTGTTTCTACTTCCTCTGACTCTTTCGGTGTATTCTGCAATACAAACATCACCTGAAACAATGGACTCATGCTCATATCACGGGTAGTAACCACACGGTCTACTACCTTTTCAAATGGAGCCAATTGATGATCATAACTACCAAGTGTAGTTTCTTTTACTCTTTTTAAAAGTTCCCTAAAGTCTGGATTACCACTCAGATCACTGCGAAGTACCAGTGTATTGACAAAAAAGCCTATCATGCCCTCTAACTCTGATTGGGTACGATTCGCAATAGGCGTTCCAACACAAATATCATCCTGACCACTATAACGTGACAATAATACCTTAAAGGCTGACAACATCAACATAAATAATGTAACACCTTCTGCCTGACACAAGACATTTAAAGAATCACTAAGATTCTTATCAAGGGTTAAAGAAACATTCGATCCTGCTGTGCTTTGAATCGATGGACGAGCATAATCTGTTGGCAATGATAAAGTACCTACTCCCTCTAACTTCTCTTCCCAATACGATAACTGAGAGTCCAAAACAGCTCCTTCCAAATATTTTCGCTGCCAGATCGCATAATCTGAATATTGCAAAGAAAGCTCAGGCAAAACAGCCGCTCTTCCCGATTGAAGCGCGCTGTAAAGCTCCATAAACTCATTTACCAAGATACCCTCTGACCAGCCATCACTGGCAATATGATGCAGCACACAAGCCAATATATATTTTTGATCTCCTAAATCATACAAACAAGCTCGTAACTTATAATCTGCTGACAAATCAAAAGGAATTCTTAGATAATCCTGAAGGATATTTTCAAATAATGATACATCTCTTATTTCAACCTGATCAAGGATCCACTCCTTTTCACTTATGACTTCCTGATACCCTATACCATCTTCTGATAACAGAATAGTACGCAAAACCTCATGACGTGATACAATACTTTGAAGCGTTTGTTCTAATATCGATGCATCTAACGCTCCTTCAAGTCGAAGTACAATAGGAATATGATAAGCAACACTGCCTTCTAACTGATCCAAAAACCAAAGTCGCTCCTGACTGAAAGACAAAGGAATTCGTCCTGAGCGGTCTTCTACGACAACAGCAGGTAGTAATACTCCTTTTGATTGAGATGATACATGCGAACTTAACGTTGCGATCGTCGTATATTCAAAGACTTCCCTGATAGATACCTCTATGGATAATCCCTTTCGGATCATCGATACCAATCGGGTAGCCAGTAAACTATGACCTCCCAATTCAAAAAAGTTATCATGAACTCCAACCTTCTCTATTCCCAACAAGTTCTCCCAGATTTGAGCCAATTGGTATTCTGTCTCTGTCCGTGGAGCCACATATTCTTTTGTAGACAAATCTGAACTATCAGGATCCGGTAAAGCTTTCCTATCCACCTTTCCGTTTGACGTTAACGGCAGCTCTGCCAACTCAACCCAGATCATAGGAATCATATACTCCGGTAAACTTAATTTCAACTGTTCCTGCAAAGCGGCCCTGTCCAGCTTACCTTCAACAACAACATAACCAACCAAACGTTTGGTATCATTTGAATCCGCTTTAGCCAATACACAGCACTGGCTGATTCCACGTACCGATGACAATACATTCTCGATTTCACCAAGCTCTATTCGATAACCACGGATTTTAACCTGATTATCCTTTCTGCCAATAAACTCCAGATTACCATCAGGGAGCCAACGTGCTAAATCTCCAGTCTTATAAATTCTATCGCCTTCTGCAAAAGGACTTGATATAAACTTCTCTCGGGTTAACTCTTCCTGATTCAGATAACCGCGACCTACACCTACCCCACTAACCCATAACTCGCCAGTAACTCCCAGTGAACATAAATTATCAAATGAATCTACAACATACAATTTCATATTCGAAACTGGTTTACCTATAGGCACAACACCTCCCAAAGGTACCTCATGCATAACATGAAGACTAACATCATCTGATGCCTCAGCTGGTCCATAAGCATTTACTACTGCAACAGAAGGAAACATCGAAAACCAGGATTCTAACAATGAAATCGTAGCAGTTTCACCTGTAACCAGAAAATAACGCAGATCCTCCAAGCCTTTCCTGGATCCTGTCTCTAATAAACTCAATATATAAGAAGGAACTAACTGAAGATGGGTAACTCCATAAGAACATAAGGCATTCTGAAAATCATCAGTATTCAGTATCATCGACTCGCTATAGATTGCAATACGTCCTCCGCATAATAAACCGCTCAACAATTGCCATACGGAAATATCAAAAGTAAAAGGTGCCGTAAAGCCTACAACGCTCGTACTGTCCATATCCAAATCATCTATCATAACCAGAAGATGGTTCAGTAACCCCGAATGCTCAATCATTGCTCCTTTAGGAGATCCTGTACTTCCTGAAGTATAAATAACGTAACTTAAAGAATCAGGTAAATAAGTTAATCCTAATGATTCTGATGAACAATTAGAATACACAGCTGAAGTACCATCCAATACGATCATCATAATATCCGATAAGATATCTCCCAATGCACCTGAATTCACTCTGTCCGTAAGCATCAAAGAACATCCTGTATCCTGAGCAATATAGCAAATACGAGATGCAGGATAATCCGGTTTAATCGGTACATAAGCACCGCCTGATTTTAAAATACCCAAGATACCTATAAGCATATCCACACTACGCTCCAAACAAATACCTACCAAAGTATCACGCTCAACGCCCTGATCTTTTAAATAATGACCCAATTGATTCGACTTTTCATCTAATTCCTTATAAGTTAACTCTGTTCCCTTATAAACTACTGCGATAGCAGCAGGGGTCTTCTTAACTTGCTCTTCGAACAAATCAACAACAGTCTGGTCCAAAGGATAAGCAACTCTCGTATCATTGAATAAATGCAATAACTGGTACTCCTCCTCTTTTGTCAACATCCCAAGATCACTTATAGGCTGCCTAATGTCTCTTACAATACTAAGAAGTAATTCTTTATAATGAAGAAGCATACGATCAATGCTAGATCTCTCAAACAAAGCCGTACAATAACCGATTCCTATCGAAATATCCAAATCAGATTCGGATATACTAAACATCAAATCAAATTGGCATGTAGCATCTGTATACTGATAACCTGAGATTTCAAGGTCTTGTAGTCTTGGCTTTTCTACTTTGGAACTTTCGACCTCATTGTGAAAATCAAACATCACCTGAAACAATGGACTCATGCTCATATCACGGGTAGTAACCACACGGTCTACTACTTTCTCAAATGGAGCCAATTGATGATCATAACTACCAAGGGTAGTTTCTTTTACTCTTTTTAAAAGTTCTCTGAAGTCTGGATTACCACTCAGATCACTGCGAAGTGCCAGTGTATTGACAAAAAAGCCTATCATGCCCTCTAACTCTGATTGGGTACGATTCGCAATAGGCGTTCCAACACAAATATCATCCTGACCACTATAACGCGACAATAATACCTTAAAGGCTGACAACATCAACATAAATAGTGTAACACCTTCTGCCTGACACAAGGCATTTAAAGAATCACTAAGATTCTTATCAAGGGTTAAAGAAACATTCGATCCTGCTGTGCTTTGAATCGATGGACGAGCATAATCTGTTGGCAATGATAAAGTACCTACTCCCTCTAACTTCTCTTCCCAATACGATAACTGAGAGTCCAAAACAGCTCCTTCCAAATATTTTCGCTGCCAGATCGCATAATCTGAATATTGCAAAGAAAGCTCAGGCAAAACAGCCGCTCTTCCCGATTGAAGCGCGCTGTAAAACTCCATGAACTCATTTACCAAGATACCACCTGACCAGCCATCACTGGCAATATGATGCAGCACACAAGCCAATATATATTTTTGATCTCCTAAATCATACAAACATGCTCGTAACTTATAATCTGCTGACAAATCAAAAGGAGCCATCAGATAATCCTGAAGGATATTTTCAAATAATGATCTATCACTTATTACAACCTGATCAAGGATCCACTCCTTTTCACTTATGACTTCCTGATACCCTATACCATCTTCTGATAATAGAATAGTACGCAAAACCTCGTGACGAGATACAATACTTTGAAGCGTTTGCTCTAATATCAATGTATCTAATGCTCCTTCCAGATGAAGAACAGTAGGAATGTGATATTCACTACTACTTCCCTGCAACTGATCCAAAAACCACAATCGTTCCTGGCTGAAAGATAATGGCGTACGATCTTCTTTTTCCTGAACAACAATAGCCGGCAGTAATACTCCCTTTGATTGAACCGATACATGTGAACTTAACATTGCGATCGTCGTATATTCAAAGACATCTGCAATTTCAACCTCTATAGACAATTCCTTTCGGATCATCGATACCAATCGGGTAGCCAGTAGACTATGACCTCCCAACTCAAAAAAGTTATCATGAACTCCAACCTTCTCTACTCCCAACAAATTCTCCCAAATTTGAACCAATTGGTGTTCTGTATCTGTGACTGGAGCAACATATTCTTTTACATATAATTCTAAACCATCAGGATCCGGCAAAGCTTTCTTATCCAGCTTTCCGTTTGACGTTAACGGCAGCTCTGCCAACTCAACCCAAATCATAGGAACCATATACTCCGGTAAACTTAATTTCAACTGTTCCTGCAAAGCAGCCCTGTCCAGCTTATCTTCAACAACAACATAACCAATCAGACGTTTACTGTTAACTGTATCTTCCTTAGCCAATACACAACAATGAATGATTCCTGCTATCGATGACAATACATTCTCGATTTCTCCAAGCTCTATTCGATAACCACGAATCTTAACCTGATCATCTTTCCTGCCAATAAATTCTATAGTACCATCAGAAAGCCAACGAGCCAAATCTCCCGTCTTATAAATTATATCCCCCTCTTTAAATGGATTCTCTATAAACTTCTCTCGGGTTAATTCTTCCTGATTCAAATAACCTCGACCTAATCCTGATCCTCCAACACATAATTCTCCAACTACTCCAATGGGTAAAAGCTCCAATTTTGAATCTAAGATATAGGCCTGACTATTTTTAATAGGTTTACCAATAGGAAGGTTCTTATAAGTAACTTCATCAATACTGTAAGTCGTAGAAAAAGTAGTGTTTTCTGTAGGTCCATAACCATTGACAATATGTAGCTCTGGATAATGTTCTTTTAATTTATTGGTATAAGCAAACAAAACCACGTCTCCTCCTACTAATAAATCAGTCAAATTTTCAAAAACACATATATCATCTTCAACTATTTGATGAAACCAGGAAGCCGTCATCCACATAGTGGTAACGCTATGTTTTATAATAAGGTCTCTCAGACTAACGATGTTTAATAATGAGCTAGTATCTGCTAATATTAATTGCCCTCCATTTAATAAAGTACCAAAAAATTCTAAGGTCGTAGCATCAAAAGAAATAGATCCTGTGGACAACCAGACTGTATCTGAATTTAATGAAATATAATCACAGCTTTTACACAAACTAACAATATTATTATGCGTGATCATCACTCCTTTTGGATTACCTGTAGTTCCTGAAGTGTACATAATATAAGCAACGGAAACCGGATTTATTGTGTAGGATAATTTAGACGTTTCTAAAGCTAATGATTCTGCTATATCTAAGAAAAAAATAAATTCTGAAACAGATAAATTTGACAATAAGGATTCCTCCTTGTAAAGAAGGAAATTCACACTCGAATCCTCTAAAATATAGGATAATCTTTTTGAAGGTAATGAAGGATCTAAAGGAACATAAGTACATCCTGATTTCAGAACCCCCAAGATACTAATGATCATATCGAAACTTCTGTTAAACAAGATTCCTATTCGCGAATCTTCAACCATACCTACAGATTCGAAATAATGAACCAATTGATTCGAACGATCATCGAGTTCCTTATACGTCATAACCTGATCTTCATAAACCAATGCTATAGCTTCCGGTGTGCTTTTAACCTGTTCTTCAAACAAATCAACTATCGTTTTATCCTCAGGATAAATTAATTCAGTATCATTAAAAATATTTAATAACTGCTCCTCCTCCTCTGCACTCAACATCGACAAAGTGCCTACTGGCTGAGTAATATCTCCCAAAATAGAAATCAAAAGCTCTTTGTAATGTAAAAGCATACGATCAATCGTGGACTTATCAAATAAAGCTGTACAATACTCTATAGTCAATATAAGGCCTGAATCTCCTTCAGATGCATTCAATGTTAAATCTGACTTAGAAGTAACAGAGTCAAATTCATAACCTGAAAGTTTAACCCCTTCTAAATCTTTTTCTGATTTCCCTGACTCTTCAGGTGTATTATGCAGTACAAATAAAACTTGAAATAATGGACTCATGCTCATATCACGGGCAGTAATCATTCGATCCACTACCTTTTCAAATGGAGCCAACTGATGGTCATAGCCCCCAAGTGTAGTTTCTTTTACTCTTTCTAAGAGTTCCCTGAAACTTGGATCACCACTCAGATCACTGCGAAGTGCCAAGATGTTTACAAAAAAACCAATCATACCCTCTAACTCTGATTGAGTACGATTCGCAATAGAAGTACCTACACAAATATCATCCTGACCACTATAACGCGACAATAATACCTTAAAGGCTGACAACATCAACATAAATAGTGTAACACCTTCTGCCTGACACAAGGCATTTAAAGAATCACTAAGATTCTTATCAAGGGTTAAAGAAACATTCGATCCTGCTGTGCTTTGAATCGATGGACGAGCATAATCTGTTGGCAATGATAAAGTACCTACTCCCTCTAACTTCTCTTCCCAATACGATAACTGAGAGTCCAAAACAGCTCCTTCCAAATATTTTCGCTGCCAGATCGCATAATCTGAATATTGCAAAGAAAGCTCAGGCAAAACAGCCGCTCTTCCCGATTGAAGCGCGCTGTAAAGCTCCATAAACTCATTTACCAAGATACCCTCTGACCAGCCATCACTGGCAATGTGGTGAAACACGCAGGCCAATATATATTTTTGATCTCCTAAATCATACAAACATGCTCGTAACTTATAATCTGCTGACAAATCAAAAGGAATTCTTAGATAATCCTGAAGGATATTTTCAAATAATGATACATCTCTTATTTCAACCTGATCAAGGATCCACTCCTTTTCACTTATGACTTCCTGATACCCTATACCATCTTCTGATAACAGAATAGTACGCAAAACCTCATGACGTGATACAATACTTTGAAGCGTTTGTTCTAATATCGATGCATCTAACGCTCCTTCAAGTCGAAGTACAATAGGAATATGATAAGCAACACTGCCTTCTAACTGATCCAAAAACCAAAGTCGCTCCTGACTGAAAGACAAAGGAATTCGTCCTGAGCGGTCTTCTACGACAACAGCAGGTAGTAATACTCCTTTTGATTGAGATGATACATGCGAACTTAACGTTGCGATCGTCGCGTATTCAAAGACTTCCCTGATAGATACCTCTATGGATAATCCCTTTCGGATCATCGATACCAATCGGGTAGCCAGTAAACTATGACCTCCCAATTCAAAAAAGTTATCATGAACTCCAACCTTCTCTACTCCCAACAAATTCTCCCAAATTTGAGCCAATTGGTGTTCTGTCTCTGTCCGTGGAGCCACATATTCTTTTGTAGACAAATCTGAACTATCAGGATCCGGTAAAGCTTTCCTATCCACCTTTCCGTTTGACGTTAACGGCAGCTCTGCCAACTCAACCCAGATCATAGGAATCATATACTCCGGTAAACTTAATTTCAACTGTTCCTGCAAAGCGGCCCTGTCCAGCTTACCTTCAACAACAACATAACCAACCAAACGTTTGGTATCATTTGAATCCGCTTTAGCCAATACACAGCACTGGCTGATTCCACGTACCGATGACAATACATTCTCGATTTCACCAAGCTCTATTCGATAACCACGGATTTTAACCTGATTATCCTTTCTGCCAATAAACTCCAGATTACCATCAGGGAGCCAACGTGCTAAATCTCCAGTCTTATAAATTCTATCGCCTTCTGCAAAAGGACTTGATATAAACTTCTCTCGGGTTAACTCTTCCTGATTCAGATAACCGCGACCTACACCTACCCCACTAACCCATAACTCGCCAGTAACTCCCAGTGAACATAAATTATCAAATGAATCTACAACATACAATTTCATATTCGAAACTGGTTTACCTATAGGCACAACACCTCCCAAAGGTACCTCATGCATAACATGAAGACTAACATCATCTGATGCCTCAGCTGGTCCATAAGCATTTACTACTGCAACAGAAGGAAACATCGAAAACCAGGATTCTAACAATGAAATCGTAGCAGTTTCACCTGTAACCAGAAAATAACGCAGATCCTCCAAGCCTTTCCTGGATCCTGTCTCTAATAAACTCAATATATAAGAAGGAACTAACTGAAGATGGGTAACTCCATAAGAACATAAGGCATTCTGAAAATCATCAGTATTCAGTATCATCGACTCGCTATAGATTGCAATACGTCCTCCGCATAATAAACCGCTCAACAATTGCCATACGGAAATATCAAAAGTAAAAGGTGCCGTAAAGCCTACAACGCTCGTACTGTCCATATCCAAATCATCTATCATAACCAGAAGATGGTTCAGTAACCCCGAATGCTCAATCATTGCTCCTTTAGGAGATCCTGTACTTCCTGAAGTATAAATAACGTAACTTAAAGAATCAGGTAAATAAGTTAATCCTAATGATTCTGATGAACAATTAGAATACACAGCTGAAGTACCATCCAATACGATCATCATAATATCCGATAAGATATCTCCCAATGCACCTGAATTCACTCTGTCCGTAAGCATCAAAGAACATCCTGTATCCTGAGCAATATAGCAAATACGAGATGCAGGATAATCCGGTTTAATCGGTACATAAGCACCGCCTGATTTTAAAATACCCAAGATACCTATAAGCATATCCACACTACGCTCCAAACAAATACCTACCAAAGTATCACGCTCAACGCCCTGATCTTTTAAATAATGACCCAATTGATTCGACTTTTCATCTAATTCCTTATAAGTTAACTCTGTTCCCTTATAAACTACTGCGATAGCAGCAGGGGTCTTCTTAACTTGCTCTTCGAACAAATCAACAACAGTCTGGTCCAAAGGATAAGCAACTCTCGTATCATTGAATAAATGCAATAACTGGTACTCCTCCTCTTTTGTCAACATCCCAAGATCACTTATAGGCTGCCTAATGTCTCTTACAATACTAAGAAGTAATTCTTTATAATGAAGAAGCATACGATCAATGCTAGATCTCTCAAACAAAGCCGTACAATAACCGATTCCTATCGAAATATCCAAATCAGATTCGGATATACTAAACATCAAATCAAATTGGCATGTAGCATCTGTATACTGATAACCTGAGATTTCAAGGTCTTGTAGTCTTGGCTTTTCTACTTTGGAACTTTCGACCTCATTGTGAAAATCAAACATCACCTGAAACAATGGACTCATGCTCATATCACGGGTAGTAACCACACGGTCTACTACTTTCTCAAATGGAGCCAATTGATGATCATAACTACCAAGGGTAGTTTCTTTTACTCTTTTTAAAAGTTCTCTGAAGTCTGGATTACCACTCAGATCACTGCGAAGTGCCAGTGTATTGACAAAAAAGCCTATCATGCCCTCTAACTCTGATTGGGTACGATTCGCAATAGGCGTTCCAACACAAATATCATCCTGACCACTATAACGCGACAATAATACCTTAAAGGCTGACAACATCAACATAAATAGTGTAACACCTTCTGCCTGACACAAGGCATTTAAAGAATCACTAAGATTCTTATCAAGGGTTAAAGAAACATTCGATCCTGCTGTGCTTTGAATCGATGGACGAGCATAATCTGTTGGCAATGATAAAGTACCTACTCCCTCTAACTTCTCTTCCCAATACGATAACTGAGAGTCCAAAACAGCTCCTTCCAAATATTTTCGCTGCCAGATCGCATAATCTGAATATTGCAAAGAAAGCTCAGGCAAAACAGCCGCTCTTCCCGATTGAAGCGCGCTGTAAAGCTCCATGAACTCATTTACCAAGATACCACCTGACAATCCATCACTGGCAATATGATGCAGCACACAAGCCAATATATATTTTTGATCTCCTAAATCATACAAACATGCTCGTAACTTATAATCTGCTGACAAATCAAAAGGAGCCATCAGATAATCCTGAAGGATATTTTCAAATAATGATCTATCACTTATTACAACCTGATCAAGGATCCACTCCTTTTCACTTATGACTTCCTGATACCCTATACCATCTTCTGATAATAGAATAGTACGCAAAACCTCGTGACGAGATACAATACTTTGAAGCGTTTGTTCTAATATCGATGTATCTAATACTCCTTCCAGATGAAGAACAGTAGGAATGTGATAAGCAACACTGCCTTCTAACTGATCCAAAAACCAAAGTCGCTCCTGACTGAAAGACAAAGGAATTCGTCCTGAGCGGTCTTCTACGACAACAGCAGGTAGTAATACTCCTTTTGATTGAGATGATACATGCGAACTTAACGTTGCGATCGTCGTATATTCAAAGACTTCCCTGATAGATATTTCTATGGAAAGCTCTTTACGGATCATCGATACCAATCGGGTAGCCAGTAGACTATGACCTCCCAACTCAAAAAAGTTATCATGAACTCCAATCTTCTCTACTCCCAACAAATTCTCCCAGATTTGAACCAATTGGTGTTCTGTATCTGTGACTGGAGCCACATATTCTTTTGTAGACAAATCTGAACTACCAGGATCCGGTAAAGCTTTCTTATCCAGTTTTCCGTTTGACGTTAACGGCAGCTCTGCCAACTCAACCCAGATCATAGGAACCATATACTCCGGTAGACTTAATTTCAACTGTTCCTGCAAAGCAGCCCTGTCCAGCTTATCTTCAACAACAACATAACCAATCAGACGTTTGGTATCATTTGAATCCTCTTTAGCCAATACACAACAATGAATGATTCCTACTATCGATGACAATACATTCTCGATTTCACCAAGCTCTATTCGATAACCACGGATTTTAACCTGATTATCTTTTCTGCCGATAAACTCCAGATTACCATCAGGGAGCCAACGTGCTAAATCTCCAGTCTTATAAATTCTATCGCCCTCTTTAAATGGATTCTCTATAAATTTCTCTCGGGTTAACTCTTCCTGATTCAAATAACCACGAGCAACCCCTGCTCCACTTATACATAGCTCACCAACTACACCAATAGGTAAAAGTTGCCCCCTTTGGTCTATAATATAAACACTAGTATTATCTATAGGTTTGCCAATAGAAACAATATTCTTTATATCTCCCTGAAAAATTGTCGCACAAATACTAGCTTCGGTAGGACCATAGGCATTGATGTAATTATAATCCTGAGAAAATCTCTTTGCTAATGCCAAAGGTATTGACTCACCTGCAGTAACTAAAGTTTTTATCCCCTTTAAATCTTCAACGGATAATAATTGTAAAAATGCAGGAGGTAAGGTTGCAAAAGTAATTGTATGATTTACTATAAAGTTTCTAAAAAATTCTATATTAGATTTTTCTTCTTCTTTTATAATGCATAATCGAGAACCACTAAAAAGCGAAATACATATCTCCCAAATTGAAGCGTCAAATGAAGGACTAGCAAATTGAAGGGAACTATCAATATTTGTGATACTAAAAGCAGAAATTTGAGATAAGATTGTATTGATTATACTTTTATGTTCAATCATCACTCCTTTAGGTTGCCCTGTACTTCCCGAAGTATAAATAACATAAGCCAGATCATCTGAATTTATAACAATACGCGGTAAAGCAACTGCATAATCGGAAATAGTATCTTTGAATAAACTCAGATATAAATCATCTATAATTATACTACAACCACTGTCTTTCTTTATATATTCTTTTCTTTCCTCAGGGTAATTAAGATCTATAGGAACATACACAGATCCTGTTTTTAATATAGCTAAAAATGATATTATTAACCAATCACTGCGTTCCAAAACAACCCCAATTAAACACTGCGAATTAATTGAGATAGTAGTTAATAAATAATTTGCAAGCTGATTTGACTTCTCATCTAATTCTTTATAACTTAACTCTGCTCCCTCATAAACTACTGCTATAGCAGCAGGAGTCTTCTTCACCTGTTCTTCAAACAAATCAACTACAGTCTTATCTTTTGGATAAGCAACTGTCGTATCATTAAATGAATACAATAACTGGTGGGACTCCTTTTCCTGCAAAATTAAGCCCACACTTACATGGCTATCAAGCTTATCAGTAAAACAATTTAAGATACTATCCAGATATGTATGAAAACGTTCTAAAGATAGTTCTGACTTGAAGTTCTTATGCAAAGCATATTGAAACTCAACTCCCATTCCTCCAGTTAAATTTACTGTCAAATTTAAACTCGAGCTAGTTCGCTCAAAAGAAGTCGTTTTTAATCCCTTGTTACTTTCTACATCATCATTGGAGACTGGAATATTTGTCGAAGTATCTTCCAAAATGATATCATTATAAACATGGAAATCAATATAGTTGAATAAGACATCAAAAAAGGAATCATCTCTATCTATCCCGATAAGACGTTTAATCTCAAAAAAAGTCAAATGACCATAGAGATTTATTTCATTCATCTTTTTTTCGATGCTTTCAAAATACGACAACCAGCTTTTTTCCGACTCAAAAACATATCGTACTGGTAAAGTATTTAAAAAACACCCCAAAACTTTGTCTCCATCTTTAATGGAGGGACGATTATTTGCCACCAGTCCAACTGTAAGCTCTTTTTCATAGGTAAACATCTGCAAAGCATAAATATAAGCTCCGAACAAGACGCTTTTGAGTGTTAAATTATAATCTCTACATTGTTTCTTTAGAGCATTCAAAAAAGAAAGATCATATTGTTTTGTATAATACTCTGTTATTTCTGTTTCCTCCGAAAAAATATCCAAATACTTATATCCTGACAACTCTTCTTTCCAGAAAGAAACCGCATCAACGTCTTGTTTAGCGATCAATTCCTTGATGATAAAATCACGTTGGCTGCAAGCCAGTAAAGTAGTTAAAAAAGAATCGTTCCCTTTTTTTAATTCAAAGTAAGTCTTGTAAAGTTCGGTAATAAATGAGGCAACACTCCAGCCATCCATAATAGAATGATGAAACTGGTAAACAAATACCTTATGACTATTATCTATATTAAAAATACTAAAACGATATAAGGAGCCTTCCTGAATATCAAAAGGAATAGCTCGCTCTGATATCAAAAATTCTTCAATTTTCCTTTCCTGATTCTCTTTATCAAATAGACTTAAATCTATTTGTTTTATATCAAAGTAAACTCTCTTAGATACAATCTGAATGGGTTGATCATAATCTGAAAAATTAAAACTTGTACGAAATATTGAATGTTTCTCAATTAATAATGAAATCGCTTTATTAAACTTAGCAAGATCGAAAGAGACATCCTGAAAAGGAAACAACATCTGATCATGAAAAACTCCTAAACTTGGATCCACCAAGGATTCCATAATCATCCCTTGCTGAACATCAGTCATAGGATAAATATCTTCTACCAAATCTGAATTCGCGATAGAATTCATGACTGATAATCGCAACGATATTATTTCAGACTCAACTGTTTTGTAAAGTTGTTCTATCTTATTATCATATTGATCACTATTTAATACTAAAACTGAAAACCGCTCTATATTGCTATATCTAAAAAGATCTCGTAATTGAATTCGTTGATTGAAAGTTTCATTTATTTTTGAGATCAATCTAATAGAAATAATAGAATCACCTCCCAGCTCAAAGAAATTATCATAAATACCTACTTTCTCTACTCCAAGCAAATTCTGCCAAATCTCTGTCAGTTGCTTTTCAGTATCAGTGCGCGGACCAACATATTCTTTTGTAGACAAATCTGAACTATCAGGATCTGGTAAAGCTTTTCTGTCCAGCTTTCCATTTGAGGTTAACGGTATCTCTTCCAATTCAACCCAAATCATAGGGACCATATACTCAGGCAAACTTAATTTTAACTGCTGCTGCAAATCACCCTTATCCAGCTTGCCCTCCGAAACCACATAGCCAACAAGACGTTTATTACCGCCTGCATCTGCTTTGGCCAATACGCAACACTGGTTGATTCCGGGTATTGATGATAGTACATTCTCAATCTCTCCCAATTCTATTCGGTAACCACGAATTTTAACCTGGTTATCTTTCCTGCCAATATACTCTATATTTCCATCAGCAAGCCAACGCCCTAAATCCCCTGATCGGTATAATCGGTCTGTTGCTACAAAAGGATTTTCTATAAACTTTTCTCTGGTTAATTCTTCCCTGTTTAGATAACCTCTGGCTACTCCAGCTCCCCCTACACATAGTTCTCCGATAACTCCCACCGGTACCAAATTTAAATTGTCATCTAAAATATAACAGCCTAAAGTAGGAATAGCGGAACCTATCATACTAACAGGATTTAACATATCTTCTGCATTAAGCTCTTTATAAGTAACATGCACCGTGGTCTCCGTTATTCCATACATGTTAATCATTTTACAATCAACATAAGACGCTTTCCAGTCTTTTAAATAAATAGGATTCAAGGCTTCTCCTCCAAATATTACATAACGAAGCGAATGATTAAAACCTCCCGTGAGAAATTCCTGTTGAAGTGCATAAAACGATCCGGGGGTTTGATTTAAAACCGTTACCCCTTCACTTATCAATAATTCCTTAAACGAAATAGCATCTTTTGTTACTGCTTTTGGTACAACTACCAATCGACCTCCGTGAAGCAGGGCACCATACATCTCCCATACCGAGAAATCAAAACAAAATGAATGAAACAATGTCCACACATCATTAGTCCCAAAATCAAATAAATAGGATTCATTCTTAAACAAACGAACAACATTACTATGGCTTATCAAGACACCTTTAGGATTACCCGTACTTCCTGAGGTATAAATTACATAAGCCAGATGACTTGGTGATAATGCAACGTTTAGTGCTGTTGTAGGATTAACAGAGATCTTCGCCCAATCTTTATCCAATAACAAAACAGCAATATCCTTATAATCTGCCAGAATCTTATGGCTATCTTCCCTGCTTAATACCAGTTTAATACCGGCATCAACAAGCATATAACCAATACGATCCGACGGGTAATCAGGATCAACAGGCACATAAGCACCCCCTGATTTTAAAATACCCAAGATACCTATAAGCATCTCCAGACTACGCTCCAGACAAATACCTACCAAAGTATCCGGTTCAACACCCTGTTCTCTTAGATAATGCCCCAGTTGATTCGACTTCTCGTTTAACTCCCTATAACTTAATGTTTCTCCTTCATAAACCACAGCTATAGCATCAGGAGTCTTCTTCACCTGTTCTTCGAACAAATCAACTATAGTTTTATCTTTTGGATAAGCAACTGTTGTATCATTGAATAAATGCAATAGTTGGTATTCTTCCTCTTTTGTCAACATCGACAAACTGCCTACTGGCTGATCGATATCAATTACAATACTAAGTAGTAATTCTTTATAGTGCAAAAGCATACGATCAATGGTAGCCTTATCAAATAAAGCAGTACAATACACTATACCTACTATAATACCGTCATTATTTTCAGAAACAGTCAACGTTAGGTCAACTTTCGAATTAAAAGTATCAAACTCATAACCTGAAAGTGTAACTCCTTCCAAACCTTTTCCTGTTTTACCCGAATTTTCTAACGCATTCTGCAGTACGAACATCACCTGAAACAATGGACTCATGCTCATATCACGGGTAGTAACCACACGGTCTACTACTTTCTCAAATGGAGCCAATTGATGATCATAACTACCAAGGGTAGTTTCTTTTACTCTTTTTAAAAGTTCTCTGAAGTCTGGATTACCACTCAGATCACTGCGAAGTGCCAGTGTATTGACAAAAAAGCCTATCATGCCCTCTAACTCTGATTGGGTACGATTCGCAATAGGCGTTCCAACACAAATATCATCCTGACCACTATAACGCGACAATAATACCTTAAAGGCTGACAACATCAACATAAATAGTGTAACACCTTCTGCCTGACACAAGGCATTTAAAGAATCACTAAGATTCTTATCAAGGGTTAAAGAAACATTCGATCCTGCTGTGCTTTGAATCGATGGACGAGCATAATCTGTTGGCAATGATAAAGTACCTACTCCCTCTAACTTCTCTTCCCAATACGATAACTGAGAGTCCAAAACAGCTCCTTCCAAATATTTTCGCTGCCAGATCGCATAATCTGAATATTGCAAAGAAAGCTCAGGTAAAACAGCCGCTCTTCCCGATTGAAGCGCGCTGTAAAGCTCCATAAACTCATTTACCAAGATACCCTCTGACCAGCCATCACTAGCAATATGATGCAGCACACAGGCCAATATATATTTTTGATCTCCTAAATCATACAAACAAGCTCGTAACTTATAATCTGCTGACAGATCAAAAGGTAATTTTATAAACTTCGAAATAATTTTTCCCAAATTAGAATCATCATTTAATAATTCCTGTCCTAAAACCCAATTTTCAGCTGAAATTAATTCTTGATATCCCACTCCATTTTCAGAACGAATATTGGTGCGTAACACTTCATGTCTATCAATCATTTTATTAAAAGAAGTCTGTAAAGAGGCAAAACATACTTCTCCACTTAATTTCAAAATAACAGGCATATGGTACTCTACACTTCCTTGTAATTGGTCCAAAAACCACAAACGCTCCTGTCCAAATGACAATGGAATTTCTATAATAGAATTTCGATCATAACTGGTAACCTTTGGTAAAATATTTATTTGTTTTTTAACTTGACGTTTCTCAATATATTTAATTATTAGTTCCTTATTTTCTTTTATTTTTTGCAATAAATTAGAATCTATAGGATTAACGGACTTTATTGTCAAAGAATCCTCATCAATACCAATTTTAACTTTTTTATTATGAGCTTCTTTTAGAATATTTAAAATTTCTACGTTCATGGTTAAAAATTATATTTTAATAGTTTTATTATAGTTTAATACTTTCATTATACTCTTCTTCATCTTCATCAAAATCCAATTCAAAAAAATCAACAAGTGATGCTTGTTGTTCTATTGTAGTATATTCAAAGACTTCCCTGATAGATATTTCTATGGATAATCCCTTTCGGATCATCGATACCAATCGGGTAGCCAGTAGACTATGACCTCCCAACTCAAAAAAGTTATCATGAACTCCAACCTTCTCTACTCCCAACAAGTTCTCCCAGATTTGAGCCAATTGTTGTTCTGTCTCTGTCCGTGGAGCCACATATTCTTTCGTAGACAAATCTGAACTATCAGGATCCGGTAAAGCTTTCCTATCCACCTTTCCGTTTGACGTTAACGGCAGCTCTGCCAACTCAACCCAGATCATAGGAATCATATACTCCGGTAAACTTAATTTCAACTGCTGTTGCAAATAAATCTTATCCAACTTACCCTGCGAAACTACATAAGCGACCAAACGTTTGATTCCACCTTCATCTTCCCTGGCCAGTACACAACACTGACTAATTTCTGGTATAAAAGATAATACATTCTCAATTTCACCAAGCTCTATTCGATAACCACGGATTTTAACCTGATTATCCTTTCTGCCAATAAACTCCAGATTACCATCAGGGAGCCAACGTGCTAAATCTCCAGTCTTATAAATTCTATCGCCTTCTGCAAAAGGACTTGATATAAACTTCTCTCGGGTTAACTCTTCCTGATTCAGATAACCGCGACCTACACCTACCCCACTAACCCATAACTCGCCAGTAACTCCCAGTGAACATAAATTATCAAATGAATCTACAACATACAATTTCATATTCGAAACTGGTTTACCTATAGGCACAACACCTCCCAAAGGTACCTCATGCATAACATGAAGACTAACATCATCTGATGCCTCAGCTGGTCCATAAGCATTTACTACTGCAACAGAAGGAAACATCGAAAACCAGGATTCTAACAATGAAATCGTAGCAGTTTCACCTGTAACCAGAAAATAACGCAGATCCTCCAAGCCTTTCCTGGATCCTGTCTCTAATAAACTCAATATATAAGAAGGAACTAACTGAAGATGGGTAACTCCATAAGAACATAAGGCATTCTGAAAATCATCAGTATTCAGTATCATCGACTCGCTATAGATTGCAATACGTCCTCCGCATAATAAACCGCTCAACAATTGCCATACGGAAATATCAAAAGTAAAAGGTGCCGTAAAGCCTACAACGCTCGTACTGTCCATATCCAAATCATCTATCATAACCAGAAGATGGTTCAGTAACCCCGAATGCTCAATCATTGCTCCTTTAGGAGATCCTGTACTTCCTGAAGTATAAATAACGTAACTTAAAGAATCAGGTAAATAAGTTAATCCTAATGATTCTGATGAACAATTAGAATACACAGCTGAAGTACCATCCAATACGATCATCATAATATCCGATAAGATATCTCCCAATGCACCTGAATTCACTCTGTCCGTAAGCATCAAAGAACATCCTGTATCCTGAGCAATATAGCAAATACGAGATGCAGGATAATCCGGTTTAATCGGTACATAAGCACCGCCTGATTTTAAAATACCCAAGATACCTATAAGCATATCCACACTACGCTCCAAACAAATACCTACCAAAGTATCACGTTCAACGCCCTGATCTTTTAAATAATGCCCCAATTGATTCGACTTTTCATCTAATTCCTTATAAGTTAACTCTGTTCCCTTATAAACTACTGCGATAGCAGCAGGGGTCTTCTTAACTTGCTCTTCGAACAAATCAACAACAGTCTGGTCCAAAGGATAAGCAACTCTCGTATCATTGAATAAATGCAATAACTGGTACTCCTCCTCTTTTGTCAACATCCCAAGATCACTTATAGGCTGACTAATGTCTCTTACAATACTAAGAAGTAATTCTTTATAATGAAGAAGCATACGATCAATGCTAGATCTCTCAAACAAAGCCGTACAATAACCGATTCCTATCGAAATATCCAAATCAGATTCGGATATACTAAACATCAAATCAAATTGGGAGGTCATATGTGAATGCTCATAACCTGCAATCGTAAGATCTTGTAACTTTGGCTTTTCTACTTTGGAGCTTTCGACCTCATTGTGAAAATCAAACATCACCTGAAACAATGGACTCATGCTCATATCACGGGTAGTAACCACACGGTCTACTACTTTCTCAAATGGAGCCAATTGATGATCATAACTACCAAGTGTAGTTTCTTTTACTCTTTTTAAAAGTTCTCTGAAGTCTGGATTACCACTCAGATCACTGCGAAGTGCCAGTGTATTGACAAAAAAGCCTATCATGCCCTCTAACTCTGATTGGGTACGATTCGCAATAGGCGTTCCAACACAAATATCATCCTGACCACTATAACGTGACAATAATACCTTAAAGGCTGACAACATCAACATAAATAATGTAACACCTTCTGCCTGACACAAAGCATTTAAAGATTCGCTGAGTTCTCTTTCTAATACAACGAAAGTAACTGATCCTGCTGTGCTTTGAATCGATGGACGAGCATAATCTGTTGGCAACGATAAAGTAGCTACTCCCTCTAACTTCTCTTCCCAATACGATAACTGAGAGTCCAAAACAGCTCCTTCCAAGTATTTTCGCTGCCAGATCGCATAATCTGAATATTGCAAAGAAAGCTCAGGCAAAACAGCCGCTCTTCCCGATTGAAGCGCGCTGTAAAGCTCCATGAACTCATTTACCAAGATACCACCTGACCAGCCATCACTGGCAATGTGGTGAAACACGCAGGCCAATATATATTTTTGATCTCCTAAATCATACAAACAAGCTCGTAACTTATAATCTGCTGACAAATCAAAAGGAATTCTTAGATAATCCTGAAGGATATTTTCAAATAATGATCTATCACTTATTACGACCTGATCAAGGATCCACTCCTTTTCACTTATGACTTCCTGATATCCTACACCATCTTCTGATAACAGAATGGTACGCAAAACCTCATGACGAGATACAATACTTTGAAGCGTTTGTTCTAATATCGATGTGTCTAACGCTCCTTCCAGACGAAGTACAATAGGAATGTGATATTCACTACTACTTCCCTGCAACTGATCCAAAAACCACAATCGTTCCTGACTGAAAGATAATGGGATACGCTTTGGACGATCTTCCAAAACAACAGTAGGCAATAATACTCCTTTTGATTGAAGCGATACATGTGAACTTAACGTTGCGATCGTCGTATACTCAAAGACATCTGCAATTTCAACCTCTATAGACAATTCCTTTCGGATCATCGATACCAATCGGGTAGCCAGTAGACTATGACCTCCTAACTCAAAAAAGTTATCATGAACTCCAACCTTCTCTACTCCCAACAAATTCTCCCAAATTTGAACCAATTGGTGCTCTGTCTCTGTGCGTGGAGCAACATATTCTTTCGTGGACAAATCTAAACTATCAGGATCCGGCAAAGCTTTCTTATCCAGCTTTCCGTTTGACGTTAACGGCAGCTCTGCCAACTCAACCCAGATCATAGGAACCATATACTCCGGTAAACTTAATTTCAACTGTTCCTGTAAAGCAGCCCTGTCCAGCTTGTCTTCAACAACAACATAACCAATCAGACGTTTACTGTTAACTGTATCTTCCTTAGCCAATACACAACAATGAATAATTCCTGCTATCGATGACAATATATTCTCGATTTCACCAAGCTCTATTCGATAACCACGAATCTTAACCTGATCATCTTTTCTGCCAATAAATTCTACAGTACCATCAGCAAGCCAACGAGCCAAATCTCCCGTCTTATAAATTATATCCCCCTCTTTAAATGGATTCTCTATAAATTTCTCTCTGGTTAATTCTTCCTGATTCAAATAACCTCGACCTACTCCTGATCCTCCAACACATAATTCTCCAACTACTCCAATGGGTAAAAGCTCCAATTTTGAATCTAAGATATATAAACTTGTATTCGATAAAGGCTTACCTATTGGAATCGTTTCTGCATCATCAGATATCTCACAAATCTCATAGCAGGTAGCGTATACTGTTGTTTCGGTAGGACCATAAACATGAAGTATCTTGTCTGGACCCAATGCTGATAAAATCTTTTTAACAGGAGAAACTGAAACTTTTTCTCCTCCAAATAACAACAATCTTAAACTAGATAATAAGGACAAATCATACTCTGCTAAAGAATTAAACAATGCTGTAGTAATAAAAACAACACTTAACTCATTTTTACTGATGACTTGAGATAAAACTCCTGCATCTGAAGCTGTAGATTTATCTATTAAATAAAGACAAGCACCATTTAAAAGACTTCCAAAAATCTCATATGTTGATCCGTCAAAAGCATAGTTAGACCATTGAAGTACCCGATCTAAGTTATTAACAGAAATCTTACTTAAGGGATCATTAATAAGGGTAATTATATTTTCGTCATTAATAGAAATTCCTTTAGGAACTCCTGTAGTCCCCGAAGTATACATAATATAAGCAACTGAATCATAACCCCTTTCTTTCTCAACTTTTGAAGATTCATAATTTAAAGATTCTTTTATATCTAAAAAGAAAATAAATTCTGAAACAGATAAACTTGACAATAAAGATTCCTCCTTATAAAGGATAAAATTAATATTTGAATCCTCTAAAATATAGGATAATCTTTTTGAAGGTAATGAAGGATCTAAAGGAACATAAGTACATCCTGATTTCAGAACCCCCAAGATACTAATGATCATATCGAAACTTCTGTTAAACAAGATTCCTATTCGTGAATCTTCAACCATACCTACAGATTCGAAATAATGAACCAATTGATTCGAACGCTCATCCAGTTCCTTATAAGTTATAACCTGATCCTCAAAAACTATAGCCGTAGCATCTGGGGTTCTTTTAACCTGATCTTCGAACAAGTCAACCAGTGTCTTATCTTTTGAATATGCAAATATTGTATCATTGAATAAATGTAATAATTGATGCTCTTCATTTACTCTTAACATTGGCAAAAGACTTATTGGCCTGGTGACATTATTTACAATACTAACTAATAATTCTTTGTAATGCAACAACATATGATCAATTGTAACTTTATCATACAAAGCTGTATAATACCCCATATTCAAAGTAATACCATTATTATTTTCAAATACATGCAATGTCAAATCATATTTAGAATTAGAAGTTTTAACCTCATAACCTGAGATAGTAATATCCTGTAATTCAAATTTTCCTCCTGCAGACATCTCAGGTGTATTTTGTAATATAAACATCACCTGAAACAATGGACTCATGCTCATATCACGGGTAGTAACCACACGGTCTACTACTTTCTCAAATGGAGCCAACTGATGATCATAACTACCAAGGGTAGTTTCTTTTACTCTTTTTAAAAGTTCCCTGAAGTCTGGATTACCACTCAGATCACTGCGAAGTGCCAGTGTATTGACAAAAAAGCCTATCATGCCCTCTAACTCTGATTGGGTACGATTCGCAATAGGCGTTCCAACACAAATATCATCCTGACCACTATAACGCGACAATAATACCTTAAAGGCTGACAACATCAACATAAATAATGTAACTCCTTCTGCCTGACACAAGGCATTTAAAGAATCACTAAAATTCTTATCAAGGGTTAAAGAAACATTCGATCCTGCTGTGCTTTGAATCGATGGACGAGCATAATCTGTTGGCAATGATAAAGTACCTACTCCCTCTAACTTCTCTTCCCAATACGATAACTGAGAGTCCAAAACAGCTCCTTCCAAATATTTTCGCTGCCAGATCGCATAATCTGAATATTGCAAAGAAAGCTCAGGCAAAACAGCCGCTCTTCCCGATTGAAGCGCGCTGTAAAGCTCCATGAATTCATTTACCAAAATACTGCTTGACCAGCCGTCACTGGCAATATGATGAAATACACAAGCTAAGATATACTCTTGGTTTCCTAAATCATACAGACAAGCTCTTAATTTATAATCTTTTGATAAATCAAAAGGCATCATCAGATAATTTTGTAACAGACTTTCAAATGATGAAGTATCTGTTATATCAACCTGATCCAATATCCAGTCCTTTGGACTTATTATCTCCTGATACCCTATACCATCTTCTGACAAAAGAATAGTACGCAAAACCTCATGACGAGATACAATACTTTGAAGCGTTTGTTCTAATATCGATGCGTCTAAGGCCCCTTCCAGATGAAGAACAGTAGGAATGTGATATTCACTACTACTTCCCTGCAACTGATCCAAAAACCACAATCGCTCCTGACTGAAAGACAAAGGAATCTGCTGCGGACGATTCTCTACAATAACTGCAGGTAGTAATATCCCAACTGATTGAGATGATACATGCGAACTTAACGTTGCGATCGTCGTATATTCAAAGACTTCCCTGATAGATATTTCTATGGATAATCCCTTTCGGATCATCGATACCAATCGGGTAGCCAGTAGACTATGACCTCCTAACTCAAAAAAGTTATCATGAACTCCAACCTTCTCTATTCCCAACAAATTCTCCCAGATTTGAACCAATTGGTGTTCTGTCTCTGTCCGTGGAGCCACATATTCTTTTGTAGACAAATCTGAACTATCTGGATCCGGTAAAGCTTTTCTGTCCAGTTTTCCGTTTGACGTCAACGGCAGCTCTGCCAACTCAACCCAAATCATAGGAACCATATACTCCGGTAAACTTAATTTCAACTGTTCCTGTAAAGCAGCCCTGTCCAGCTTACCTTCAACAACAACATAACCAACCAAACGTTTGGTATCATTTGAATCCTCTTTAGCCAATACACAGCACTGGCTGATTCCTGCTATCGATGACAATACATTCTCGATTTCACCAAGCTCTATTCGATAACCACGGATTTTAACCTGATTATCCTTTCTGCCAATAAACTCCAGATTACCATCAGGGAGCCAACGTGCTAAATCTCCCGTCTTATAAATTCTATCGCCCTCTTTAAATGGATTCTCTATAAACTTCTCTCGGGTTAACTCTTCCTGATTTAAATAACCACGAGCAACCCCTGCTCCACTTATACATAGCTCACCAACTACACCAATAGGTAATAAGCTCATTTGTGAATCTAAAATATAGATATGAGTATTGTTTACAGGAGTTCCTATACTAACTTCAAAATTACAAACACACTTATCATAAAAAGATATAGTAGATGTTATTGTTGCTTCTGTTGGCCCGTATTTATTATAAAATTCATAATCCTTATTCCAGCTTAGTATTAAATCTTTATTACAAATTTCCCCTCCAACAATTACTCTTTTCAAGAATTTTAAATCTACTCTTGGAACTAAGGTGTTTAACATACTCGGAGTAGTATGGAAATGTGTTATTTTTTGGTCATCAAGAAAATTAAGAAAATTGTCTGTATCAAGTATTTTTTCTTTGCTTATTAAAACCAATTTACTACCGCTACACAACGCTATAAAAATTTGTTCAACAGAGGCATCAAATGCAAAGTTTGAAAACTGCAAAATAACATCACTCGAATCAACATTAAATGTCTTAACCTGAGAAACAATGAAATTTACAATATTTTTATGTTCAATCATTACTCCTTTAGGTCTTCCTGTACTCCCTGAAGTATAGATAACATAGGCCAAATGATCTGATGATAATGCTCTGCTTAAATCTTGTCTTGAATATCCTGAAATTATATCCCAATGTTTATCCAGTAGCACAAAATTAATAGCTGTAAATTCTTTTAATATTTTATAGGTCTCTCTACTAGTTAATACCAGTCTCAATTCTGTATCATCAAACATATAAGCAATACGATCCGATGGATAATCAGGATCAACAGGCACATAAGCACCCCCTGATTTTAAAATACCCAAGATACCTATAAGCATCTCCAGACTACGCTCCAGACAAATACCTACCAAAGTATCCGGCTTAACGCCCTGTTCTATTAAATAATGCCCCAGTTGATTCGACTTCTCATTTAACTCCTTATAACTTAATTCTTCTCCTCCGTAAACCACAGCTATGGCATCAGGAGTCTTCTTCACCTGTTCTTCGAACAAATCAATCAGTGTCTTGTTTTTTGGATAAGCAACTGTCGTATCATTGAAAACATCCAATAATTGGTATTCTTCATTTACTGTTAACATCGGAAGAATGCTTATTGGTATGGTAATATCACTCACAATACTGGCCAATAATTCCTTGTAATGTAACATCATGCGATCAATAGTAGCCCTATCAAACAAGTCTGTGCAATATCCTATATTTAAAGTAATACCGTTATTACCTTCCGAAACATTCAATATCAAATCAAATTTCGAATTGAAGGCCTCAAATTCATAACCAGAGAGCGTAATATCTTTTAATTTTTTTTCCGTTTCTACTGAGGATTCAGATGTATTATGCAATACAAACATCACCTGAAACAATGGACTCATGCTCATATCACGGGTAGTAACCACACGGTCTACTACTTTCTCAAATGGAGCCAATTGATGATCATAACTACCAAGGGTAGTTTCTTTTACTCTTTTTAAAAGTTCTCTGAAATCTGGATTACCACTCAGATCACTGCGAAGTGCCAGTGTATTGACAAAAAAGCCTATCATGCCCTCTAACTCTGATTGGGTACGATTCGCAATAGGCGTTCCAACACAAATATCATCCTGACCACTATAACGCGACAATAATACCTTAAAGGCTGACAACATCAACATAAATAGTGTAACACCTTCTGCCTGACACAAGGCATTTAAAGAATCACTAAGATTCTTATCAAGGGTTAAAGAAACATTCGATCCTGCTGTGCTTTGAATCGATGGACGAGCATAATCTGTTGGCAATGATAAAGTACCTACTCCCTCTAACTTCTCTTCCCAATACGATAACTGAGAGTCCAAAACAGCTCCTTCCAAATATTTTCGCTGCCAGATCGCATAATCTGAATATTGCAAAGAAAGCTCAGGCAAAACAGCCGCTCTTCCCGATTGAAGCGCGCTGTAAAGCTCCATAAACTCATTTACCAAGATACCACCTGACCAGCCATCACTGGCAATATGATGCATCACACAAGCCAATATATATTTTTGATCTCCTAAATCATACAAACAAGCTCGTAACTTATAATCTGCTGACAGATCAAAAGGAGTCATCAGATAATCCTGAAGGATATTTTCAAATAATGATTTATCACTTATTACGACCTGATCAAGGATCCACTCCTTTTCACTTATGACTTCCTGATACCCTATACCATCTTCTGATAACAGAATAGTACGCAAAACCTCATGACGAGATACAATACTTTGAAGCGTTTGTTCTAATATCGATGCATCTAACGCTCCTTCAAGTCGAAGTACAATAGGAATATGATAAGCAACACTGCCTTCTAACTGATCCAAAAACCAAAGTCGCTCCTGACTGAAAGACAAAGGAATTCGTCCTGAGCGGTCTTCTACGACAACAGCAGGTAGTAACACTCCCTCTGATTGAACTGATACATGTGTCGCTAAAGCTGAGATAGTATTGTATTGAAATATTTCCCTGATAGATACCTCTATAGACAATTCCTTTCGGATCATCGATACCAATCGGGTAGCCAGTAGACTATGACCTCCCAACTCAAAAAAGTTATCATGAACTCCAACCTTCTCTATTCCCAACAAATTCTCCCAAATTTGAACCAATTGGTGCTCTGTATCTGTGACTGGAGCAACATATTCTTTTACATATAATTCTAAACCATCAGGATCCGGCAAAGCTTTCTTATCCAGCTTTCCGTTTGACGTTAACGGCAGCTCTGCCAACTCAACCCAGATCATAGGAACCATATACTCTGGTAAACTTAATTTCAACTGTTCCTGTAAAGCAGCCCTGTCCAGCTTACCTTCAACAACAACATAACCAATCAGACGTTTACTGTTAACTGTATCTTCCTTAGCCAATACACAACAATGAATGATTCCTGCTATCGATGACAATACATTCTCGATTTCTCCAAGCTCTATTCGATAACCACGAATCTTAACCTGATCATCTTTCCTGCCAATAAATTCTATAGTACCATCAGAAAGCCAACGAGCCAAATCTCCCGTCTTATAAATTATATCCCCCTCTTTAAATGGATTCTCTATAAACTTCTCTCGGGTTAATTCTTCCTGATTCAAATAACCTCGACCTAATCCTGATCCTCCAACACATAATTCTCCAACTACTCCAATGGGTAAAAGCTCCAATTTTGAATCTAAGATATAGGCCTGACTATTTTTAATAGGTTTACCAATAGGAAGGTTCTTATAAGTAACTTCATCAATACTGTAAGTCGTAGAAAAAGTAGTGTTTTCTGTAGGTCCATAACCATTGACAATATGTAGCTCTGGATAATGTTCTTTTAATTTATTGGTATAAGCAAACAAAACCACGTCTCCTCCTACTAATAAATCAGTCAAATTTTCAAAAACACATATATCATCTTCAACTATTTGATGAAACCAGGAAGCCGTCATCCACATAGTGGTAACGCTATGTTTTATAATAAGGTCTCTCAGACTAACGATGTTTAATAATGAGCTAGTATCTGCTAATATTAATTGCCCTCCATTTAATAAAGTACCAAAAAATTCTAAGGTCGTAGCATCAAAAGAAATAGATCCTGTGGACAACCAGACTGTATCTGAATTTAATGAAATATAATCACAGCTTTTACACAAACTAACAATATTATTATGTGTGATCATCACTCCTTTTGGATTACCTGTAGTTCCTGAAGTGTACATAATATAAGCAACGGAAACCGGATTTATTGTGTAGGATAATTTAGATGTTTCTAAAGCTAATGATTCTGCTATATCTAAGAAAAAAATAAATTCTGAAACAGATAAATTTGACAATAAGGATTCCTCCTTGTAAAGAAGGAAATTCACACCCGAATCCTCTAAAATATAGGATAATCTTTTTGAAGGTAATGAAGGATCTAAAGGAACATAAGTACATCCTGATTTCAGAACCCCCAAGATACTAATGATCATATCGAAACTTCTGTTAAACAAGATTCCTATTCGCGAATCTTCAACCATACCTACAGATTCGAAATAATGAACCAATTGATTCGAACGATCATCGAGTTCCTTATACGTCATAACCTGATCTTCATAAACCAATGCTATAGCTTCCGGTGTGCTTTTAACCTGTTCTTCAAACAAATCAACTATCGTTTTATCCTCAGGATAAATTAATTCAGTATCATTAAAAATATTTAATAACTGCTCCTCCTCCTCTGCACTCAACATCGACAAAGTGCCTACTGGCTGAGTAATATCTCCCAAAATAGAAATCAAAAGCTCTTTGTAATGTAAAAGCATACGATCAATCGTGGACTTATCAAACAAGTCTGCACAATACACAATATCTAATCCAATACCACTATTATTTTCAGAAATATTCAATGTCAGATCGAACTTTGAGTTGACTATATCAAACTCATAGTTTGAAATCTCAACATCCTGTATAACTAAACCTTCAGATCCTTCAGATGTGTTCTGCAATACAAACATCACCTGAAACAATGGACTCATGCTCATATCACGGGTAGTAACCACACGGTCTACTACTTTCTCAAATGGAGCCAATTGATGATCATAACTACCAAGTGTAGTTTCTTTTACTCTTTTTAAAAGCTCCCTGAAACTTGGATCACCACTCAGATCACTGCGAAGTGCCAGTGTATTGACAAAAAAGCCTATCATGCCCTCTAACTCTGATTGGGTACGATTCGCAATAGGCGTTCCAACACAAATATCATCCTGACCACTATAACGTGACAATAATACCTTAAAGGCTGACAACATCAACATAAATAATGTAACACCTTCTGCCTGACACAAGGCATTTAAAGAATCACTAAGATTCTTATCAAGGGTTAAAGAAACATTCGATCCTGCTGTGCTTTGAATCGATGGACGAGCATAATCTGTTGGCAATGATAAAGTACCTACTCCCTCTAACTTCTCTTCCCAATACGATAACTGAGAGTCCAAAACAGCTCCTTCCAAATATTTTCGCTGCCAGATCGCATAATCTGAATATTGCAAAGAAAGCTCAGGCAAAACAGCCGCTCTTCCCGATTGAAGCGCGCTGTAAAGCTCCATAAACTCATTTACCAAGATACCCTCTGACCAGCCATCACTGGCAATATGATGCAACACACAGGCCAATATATATTTTTGATCTCCTAAATCATACAAACAAGCTCGTAACTTATAATCTGCTGACAAATCAAAAGGAGCTATCAGATAATCCTGAAGGATATTTTCAAATAATGATCTATCACTTATTACAACCTGATCAAGGATCCACTCCTTTTCACTTATGACTTCCTGATACCCTATACCATCTTCTGATAACAGAATGGTACGCAAAACCTCATGACGAGATACAATACTTTGAAGCGTTTGTTCTAATATCGATGCGTCTAACGCTCCTTCGAGTCGAAGTACAATAGGAATATGATAAACAACACTGCCTTCTAACTGATCCAAAAACCACAATCGTTCCTGACTAAAAGACAAAGGAATCCGTCCAGAGCGGTCTTCTAAGACAACAGCAGGTAATAATACTCCTTCTGATTGAATTGATACATGTACTCCTAAAGTTGAAATAGTAGTATATTCAAAAACATCTGCTATTTCAATCTCAATAGACAATTCTTTACGGATCATCGATACCAATCGGGTAGCCAGTAAACTATGACCTCCCAATTCAAAAAAGTTATCATGAACTCCAACCTTCTCTACTCCCAACAAGTTCTCCCAGATTTGAGCCAATTGTTGTTCTGTCTCTGTCCGTGGAGCCACATATTCTTTCGTAGACAAATCTGAACTATCAGGATCCGGTAAAGCTTTCCTATCCACCTTTCCGTTTGACGTTAACGGCAGCTCTGCCAACTCAACCCAGATCATAGGAATCATATACTCCGGTAAACTTAATTTCAACTGCTGTTGCAAATAAATCTTATCCAACTTACCCTGCGAAACTACATAAGCGACCAAACGTTTGATTCCACCTTCATCTTCCCTGGCCAGTACACAACACTGACTAATTTCTGGTATAAAAGATAATACATTCTCAATTTCACCAAGCTCTATTCGATAACCACGGATTTTAACCTGATTATCCTTTCTGCCAATAAACTCCAGATTACCATCAGGGAGCCAACGTGCTAAATCTCCAGTCTTATAAATTCTATCGCCTTCTGCAAAAGGACTTGATATAAACTTCTCTCGGGTTAACTCTTCCTGATTCAGATAACCTTGAGCTACTTGAACACCTCCAATGCATAACTCCCCTACTACTCCAATAGGAATAATATTTTGAGTTTCATCCATAATATAAATTTGAGTATTAGCTATCGGCTTACCTATATTTATACTTCCCATTGATCTGTAATTAGTAACCTCCAGAACGCTACAGCCAATTGTTGCCTCAGTTGGCCCATATTCGTTAAACAGTCTTACTGAAAGATCCAATTCTCCAAGATGTTTCAAATCTGATAGTATTAACTGTTCACCTCCTATAATAAACCTTTTCAAATTTACAATCTGTAGCCCTTCAAAAAAGGATAGATGTGCTGGCGTCAACTTGATTGAGTTTATTGAATCATTTAAAACTATATCCTTGAATACTCCACTAATATTATTACCGCTATAAATATGCAATTCTCCACCTGTTAACAATGTTAAATAAATACTAGTTTGCGTCAAATCAAAAGATAGCGAGCTGAACAATGGAAAATTATACGAACCTCCATTTACCCCATAGCAATCAATACTATGATATAAATAGTTAACCAGGTTACTATGGCTCACCATAACACCTTTTGGATTTCCTGTACTGCCTGATGTATAAATAACATAGGCTAAATCTGATACGCTAAGAATAATATCTGCAAAATCTGGTGTTATGAATTCTTTTGATAGTGTGTCAAATTCTATATCTATTGAAAAAATACTTATATCATAATCCATTACCTCGAATAAGCTATCTGAACCTATGATTAATAATTTCATATTAGAATCCCTTATAAGGAATGATTTTCGTGCATCTGGATAATCTTTATCTATAGGCAGATAACATGCTCCTGATTTTAGAATCCCTAATATCGAAATAATCGACCAGATTCCACGATCAATCATCAAACCTACTATATCATTAGTTTTCAAATGATAATTATGTTTTAGATAAAATGCCAAATTAGTCGACTTTTGATCTAATTCACTGTATGTTAATTGCTCTCCCTCAAAAACGACCGCTATAGCGTTTGGAGTACGACTTACTTGCTCTCTAAATAAGTCAACCACTGTCTTATCCAAAGGATAATCTATTATAGTGTCATTGAAAACATTCAGTAACTGATGTTTCTCCCCTATCGTAAGCATAGACAGACTGCCTATGGGCTGGTTAATATCATTTACAATACTTAGAAGTAGTTCCTTATAATGCTGAATAATTCTTTCAATACTTGATTTCTTAAAAAGAGTTGTACAGTACATCATATTCAATGAGATACCACCGCTTTCTTCAGAAATATTAAGCATTAGGTCAAATTGTGATGTGACCATATCAAATTCATATTCTGAAATTGTTATACCGTCGAGACCTTCCCTTGCACCCGATATACCTGAATTACTCTGTAATGCAAAGAATACCTGAAACAATGGCGTTATGCTCATGTCACGGGTAGTGACGACACGATCTACTACCTTCTCAAATGGGACCAGCTGATGATCATAACTACCAAGTGTAGTTTCTTTTACTCTTTTTAAAAGTTCCCTGAAGTCTGGATTACCACTCAAATCACTGCGAAGTGCCAGTGTATTGACAAAAAAGCCTATCATGCCCTCTAACTCTGATTGGGTACGATTCGCAATAGGCGTTCCGACGCAAATATCATCCTGACCGCTATAACGAGATAACAAAACCTTAAAAGCTGACAGCATCACCATAAAAAGTGTAACGCCTTCTCTCTGACATAAGATATTCAGCGATTTGCTAAGTTCTTTATCCAACACAAAAGAAATAACTGACCCTGCTGTACTCTGAACAGAATTGCGAGGATAATCTGTTGGTAACAATAAGGTATCAACTCCCTTAAGTTTCTCTTCCCAATACGATAGCTGCGATTCCAAAACAACTCCTTCCAGGTATTTTCGCTGCCAGATCGCATAATCCGAATATTGCAAAATGAGTTCTGGCAAAACAGCATTTCTTCTGGATTGAAGCGCGCTGTAAAGCTCCATAAACTCATTTACCAAGATACCACCTGACCAGCCATCACTGGCAATGTGATGCAGTACACAGGCCAATATATATTTTTGATCTCCTAAATCATACAAACAAGCTCGTAACTTATAATCTTTTGATAAATCAAAAGGGATTATCAAATAATCCTGAAGAATATTTTCAAATAATGATGCATCTATTATTTCAACCTGATCAAGGATCCAATCCTTTGGGCTTATTACCTCCTGATATCCGACGCCATCCTCTGATAGTAGAATCGTACGCAATATTTCATGACGAGATACGATACTTTCAAGAGTCTGTTCCAATATAGATCCATCTAATTCACCTTCCAAACGAAGCACTATTGGAATATGGTACTCTTTACTACCCTGTAATTGATCCAAAAACCATAAACGTTCCTGGCTGAAAGACAAAGGAACACGAGTTGGACGATTATCTATATAGGGAGTAATTTTTTCGAGCAATTTTTTTTTGATATTTTTACTCTGATATTTTTCGAGTAAATCTGGTGCTACATTTTCACTCTGATATTTTTTTAAATATTCAATAATCTGTTCTTTATTATTTCTTATTTCCAAAAGTAATTCTGAATCAATTTCCCCATTTGACTTAATGCTTAACGATCCATTATTTAATACCAGCTTTATACCTTCTCTGTTTATTCTCTGAAAAAAACTTAAAAACTCCATATATTACTAAAATTACAATTCAATATTCATACTATACTCATCTATGGAATCATTAAAATTAATTATCTTATAATGTAAATAAGAAGATAATTCATCCACAGTACTAAATTTAAATATCTCTCTAATAGATATTTCTACGGACAACTCGTCGCGAATTATTGATACCAGACGGGTTACCAGTAAACTATGACCTCCCAGCTCAAAGAAATTATCATAAATACCTACTTTCTCTACTCCAAGCAAATTCTGCCAAATCTCTGTCAGTTGCTTTTCAGTATCAGTGCGCGGACCAACATATTCTTTTGTAGACAAATCTGAACTATCAGGATCTGGTAAAGCTTTTCTGTCCAGCTTTCCATTTGAGGTTAACGGTATCTCTTCCAATTCAACCCAAATCATAGGGACCATATACTCAGGCAAACTTAATTTTAACTGCTGCTGCAAATCACCCTTATCCAGCTTGCCCTCCGAAACCACATAGCCAACAAGACGTTTATTACCGCCTGCATCTGCTTTGGCCAATACGCAACACTGGTTGATTCCGGGTATTGATGATAGTACATTCTCAATCTCTCCCAATTCTATTCGGTAACCACGAATTTTAACCTGGTTATCTTTCCTGCCAATATACTCTATATTTCCATCAGCAAGCCAACGCCCTAAATCCCCTGATCGGTATAATCGGTCTGTTGCTACAAAAGGATTTTCTATAAACTTTTCTCTGGTTAATTCTTCCCTGTTTAGATAACCTCTGGCTACTCCAGCTCCCCCTACACATAGTTCTCCGATAACTCCCACCGGTACCAAATTTAAATTGTCATCTAAAATATAACAGCCTAAAGTAGGAATAGCGGAACCTATCATACTAACAGGATTTAACATATCTTCTGCATTAAGCTCTTTATAAGTAACATGCACCGTGGTCTCCGTTATTCCATACATGTTAATCATTTTACAATCAACATAAGACGCTTTCCAGTCTTTTAAATAAATAGGATTCAAGGCTTCTCCTCCAAATATTACATAACGAAGCGAATGATTAAAACCTCCCGTGAGAAATTCCTGTTGAAGTGCATAAAACGATCCGGGGGTTTGATTTAAAACCGTTACCCCTTCACTTATCAATAATTCCTTAAACGAAATAGCATCTTTTGTTACTGCTTTTGGTACAACTACCAATCGACCTCCGTGAAGCAGGGCACCATACATCTCCCATACCGAGAAATCAAAACAAAATGAATGAAACAATGTCCACACATCATTAGTCCCAAAATCAAATAAATAGGATTCATTCTTAAACAAACGAACAACATTACTATGGCTTATCAAGACACCTTTAGGATTACCCGTACTTCCTGAGGTATAAATTACATAAGCCAGATGACTTGGTGATAATGCAACGTTTAGTGCTGTTGTAGGATTAACAGAGATCTTCGCCCAATCTTTATCCAATAACAAAACAGCAATATCCTTATAATCTGCCAGAATCTTATGGCTATCTTCCCTGCTTAATACCAGTTTAATACCGGCATCAACAAGCATATAACCAATACGATCCGACGGGTAATCAGGATCAACAGGCACATAAGCACCCCCTGATTTTAAAATACCCAAGATACCTATAAGCATCTCCAGACTACGCTCCAGACAAATACCTACCAAAGTATCCGGTTCAACACCCTGTTCTCTTAGATAATGCCCCAGTTGATTCGACTTCTCGTTTAACTCCCTATAACTTAATGTTTCTCCTTCATAAACCACAGCTATAGCATCAGGAGTCTTCTTCACCTGTTCTTCGAACAAATCAACTATAGTTTTATCTTTTGGATAAGCAACTGTTGTATCATTGAATAAATGCAATAGTTGGTATTCTTCCTCTTTTGTCAACATCGACAAACTGCCTACTGGCTGGTCGATATCAATTACAATACTAAGTAGTAATTCTTTATAGTGCAAAAGCATACGATCAATGGTAGCCCTATCAAATAAAGCGGTACAATACACTATACCTACTATAATACCGTCATTATTTTCAGAAACAGTCAACGTTAGGTCAACTTTCGAATTAAAAGTATCAAACTCATAACCTGAAAGTGTAACTCCTTCCAAACCTTTTCCTGTTTTACCCGAATTTTCTAACGCATTCTGCAGTACGAACATCACCTGAAACAATGGACTCATGCTCATATCACGGGTAGTAACCACACGGTCTACTACTTTCTCAAATGGAGCCAATTGATGATCATAACTACCAAGGGTAGTTTCTTTTACTCTTTTTAAAAGTTCTCTGAAATCTGGATTACCACTCAGATCACTGCGAAGTGCCAGTGTATTGACAAAAAAGCCTATCATGCCCTCTAACTCTGATTGGGTACGATTCGCAATAGGCGTTCCAACACAAATATCATCCTGACCACTATAACGCGACAATAATACCTTAAAGGCTGACAACATCAACATAAATAGTGTAACACCTTCTGCCTGACACAAGGCATTTAAAGAATCACTAAGATTCTTATCAAGGGTTAAAGAAACATTCGATCCTGCTGTGCTTTGAATCGATGGACGAGCATAATCTGTTGGCAATGATAAAGTACCTACTCCCTCTAACTTCTCTTCCCAATACGATAACTGAGAGTCCAAAACAGCTCCTTCCAAATATTTTCGCTGCCAGATCGCATAATCTGAATATTGCAAAGAAAGCTCAGGCAAAACAGCCGCTCTTCCCGATTGAAGCGCGCTGTAAAGCTCCATAAACTCATTTACCAAGATACCACCTGACCAGCCATCACTGGCAATATGATGCATCACACAAGCCAATATATATTTTTGATCTCCTAAATCATACAAACAAGCTCGTAACTTATAATCTGCTGACAGATCAAAAGGAGTCATCAGATAATCCTGAAGGATATTTTCAAATAATGATTTATCACTTATTACGACCTGATCAAGGATCCACTCCTTTTCACTTATGACTTCCTGATACCCTATACCATCTTCTGATAACAGAATAGTACGCAAAACCTCATGACGAGATACAATACTTTGAAGCGTTTGTTCTAATATCGATGCGTCTAAGGCCCCTTCCAAACGAAGTGCAATAGGCATGTGATATTCTAAACTACCCTGTAACTGATCCAAAAACCAAAGTCGCTCCTGACTGAAAGACAAAGGAATCTGCTGCGGACGATTCTCTACAATAACTGCAGGTAGTAATATCCCAGCTGATTGAGATGATACATGCGAACTTAACGTTGCGATCGTCGTATATTCAAAGACTTCCCTGATAGATATTTCTATAGAAAGCTCTTTACGAATAATCGATACCAATCGGGTAGCCAGTAGACTATGACCTCCTAACTCAAAAAAGTTATCATGAACTCCAACCTTCTCTACTCCCAACAAATTCTCCCAGATTTGAACCAATTGTTGTTCTGTCTCTGTGCGTGGAGCCACATATTCTTTTGTAGACAAATCTGAACTATTTGGATCCGGTAAAGCTTTTCTGTCCAGCTTTCCGTTTGAGGTCAGTGGCATCTCTTCCAACTCAACCCAGATCATAGGAACCATATACTCCGGTAGACTTAATTTCAACTGTTCCTGTAAAGCAGCCCTATCCAGCTTACCTTCAACAACAACATAACCAACCAAACGTTTGGTATCATTTGAATCCTCTTTAGCCAATACACAGCACTGGCTGATTCCACGTACCGATGACAATACATTCTCGATTTCACCAAGCTCTATTCGATAACCACGGATTTTAACCTGATTATCTTTTCTGCCAATAAACTCCAGATTACCATCAGGGAGCCAACGTGCTAAATCTCCCGTCTTATAAATTCTATCGCCCTCTTTAAATGGATTCTCTATAAACTTCTCTCGGGTTAATTCTTCCTGATTTAAATAACCACGAGCAACCTGAATTCCTCCAATGCATAATTCACCTACTAAGCCTAAAGGTAATATATTATCATAATTATCCAATATATAGAGCTGTACATTATCAATTTCTTTACCGATAATAACCCTTTCTAAAATATTTAACTTTTGTGCAGTAATCCAAATAGTAGCCTCTGTAGGCCCATACAAATTCCAAACATTATTACTTATAGAAGTTAGACTGTCCTTTAATGATTCCTTAATTGTCTCTCCTCCACTTAAAAGTGTAACATTTTCTCTATTATCCCAACCATTATCAATAAGCATTTGCCAAGTTGATGGGGTTGCCTGCATAAAATCAGGGCTATGATTAGCTATAGCAGACTGAAGCTGATCTCCATCTCTTATAGAAATGCTATTTAAAACGATAACTTTAGCTCCTAATAATAGAGGAGCGAAAAACTCTAAATAAAAAATATCAAAAGTATTGGTTGTTACTGAAAGAAAACTCTTTAAGTCTTGCATTTCCAAACGATTGATCATACTTAGCAAAAAATTCACTAAACTACTATGCTCAATCATTACTCCTTTTGGCTTGCCTGTACTACCTGAGGTATAAATTACATAAGCCAGATGACTTGGTGATAATGCAACGTTTAGAGCCGTTGTAGGATTAACAGAGATCTTCTCCCAATCTTTATCCAATAACAAAACATCAATATCCTTATAATCTGCCAGAATCTTATGGTTATCTTCCATACTTAATACCAGTTTGATGCCGGCATCACCTAGCATATAACCGATACGATCCGATGGATAATCAGGGTCAACAGGCACATAAGCACCCCCTGATTTTAAAATACCCAAGATACCTATAAGCATCTCCAGACTACGCTCCAAACAAATACCTACCAAAGTATCAGGCTCAACACCCTGTTCTATTAAATAATGACCCAGTTGATTCGACTTCTCATCTAACTCCTTATAACTTAATGCTTCTCCTTCATAAACAACAGCTATAGCATCAGGGGTCTTCTTCACTTGCTCTTCAAACAAATCAACTACAGTCTTATCTTTTGGATAAGCAACTGCCGTATCATTAAATGAATACAATAACTCGTGCTGCTCTTCTTTTGGTAAAATAACCAGACTCATTACACTTGATTCTCCGCTTTTTATTGCTTCCAGAAGTTCCGTAAGCGCCTCCTTCATATACTCAACTATCCTCTGAGAACCAATACTCTGATCAATCTGAGACTTTAATCCAAAATCATCTCCATAATCATCTACACTTAAGGTAAAAGGGTAATTGGTACGTTCATGACTGCTCAGAACTGTAATCCCTGAATCAAATTCATTTGCATGATCTTCATGTGATAAAACAGGTGAGGAATGACGGTAGTTCAGCAATGCACTGAAGAATGCCATATCATTGCTTATTCCACTCCAATTCTGGATATGGGACAAAGGAGTTTGCTCATAAGACAATAAATCCCGTAACAATACCTTGACCTGATCAAGATAATCCAACACACTGCCTTTTAATTCAACTAACACCGGAAGGGTATTGATAAACAATCCTAATGAATCTGCAGCACCTAAAGAACCCTGAAGTCTTCCTGAAAACAAAGAACCAAAAACAGCATAATCCTTATTACTGCATCTGGCAACTACAAGGCCATAAGCAGCATGGAACAATACTGCAGGGGTCATACCCAGCCTCAAACACGTTTCACGCAATTCTGAACTTAAAGCTTTTGAAAGCAAAACTTCTGATTCTTCAATATCCTTACCATCTCCAAGGATATTTGATAAATCAAACGGATAGGTAGGCTCTTCAATTCCTTCAAACAAAGATCTAAAATAAGAACCTGCGTCATGCTCCGATTGCGCATGTAAAGTATGACCTATAAAATCACGGTACAAAACAGGAACACCTAAACTTTCTTGGTTGCCCGATAAATACAACATAACCTCCGATACAATTTTCTCCAGACCAACATGGTCCATTATCAAATGATGTTGGTATACAATCAAATAATAACAGTCATTTTCAGAATCGTCAGCCGATTTCAACTCCAATAATGGTGCCTTTGAAATATCCATCCAATGACTACCCGGAGCTATCAGAACCTCTAATTGTGATAAAATAGCACGGGAATTATCCAAAACCAAATGCTCTAATGACAAAGGAGCTTCACGCAATACCACCTGAACTGCTTGAGGTAAACCAAAACTTAATATACAGGTGCGTAAAACATCATGACGGTTCACTACAAATTGCAATGCCTCAATGAAAAAATTACGCTTATCATTGTCTGGAAATGATAGTAAACTAGGTAGAACATAAGGGTCTCCCGCTTTAGGATCACTCATCAGATGATGAAAATAAATACCTTCCTGTAATGGTGATAAAGGATATATATCCGCTATATTGGAAACTCCTCCAGCAACCATTCCAACTAATTCATCCAGATCACTCTGATTAAAATCAATCAAAGGAACCATCGATGGAGTAATATAATCACTATCAACCCTAATACCATTAACAGGAACACTATAAACCAACGATAATGAAGATAACTTATCACTAATCAAAGCTATTGTTGGCCCTGAAAAAATATCTTTTACCCCAATATGAAAACCTAGTTTCTGTAAACGGGAAATTAACTGAACTGCCAATAAACTATGGCCTCCTAACTCAAAAAAATTATCATAAACACCCACCTTCTCTAAGCCAAGCAAACTCTGCCAGATCTCTGCCAGCTGCTTTTCGGTATCACTGCGCGGAGCAACATATTCCTTTCTGGACAAATCAGAACTATCAACATCCGGTAAGGCTTTCCTGTCCAGCTTTCCATTTGAAGTCAACGGCATCTCTGTCAACTCAACCCAGATCATAGGAACCATATACTCGGGTAAACTTAATTTTAATTGATCCTCCAAGTAAGACTTATCTAACTTGCCTTCTGAAACCACATAACCAACCAAACGTTTGGTATCATTTGAATCCTCTTTGGCCAATACACAGCACTGGCTGATTCCACGTACCGAGGACAATACATTTTCGATTTCACCAAGCTCTATTCGATAACCACGGATTTTAACCTGATTATCTTTTCTGCCAATATATTCTATAGTACCATCCGGGAGCCAACGCGCTAAATCTCCCGTCTTATAAATTCTATCTCCCTCTTTAAATGGATTTTCTATAAACTTCTCTCGGGTTAACTCTTTCTGATTCAAATAACCACGAGCGACCTGAATTCCTCCAATGCATAACTCTCCAGCTACTCCAATTGGTAAAAGTTGATGACTATCATCCACAACATATAAACTCGTATTGTCTACAGGCTGACCAATTAAAACACCTGAAAGCGAATCTTTCAATGGTACTTCCCATGAACTTACATCGATCGCTGCCTCAGTAGGACCATATAAATTGTCTAAACGTGCTTGACTGAATTTCTCCTTAAACATAACAATCTGGTCCAATTGTAAAGCTTCGCCACTACATAAAACACGTTCTAAAGAACTACAGTCTCCCGGTTCTATAAAACTCAAAAAAACACTCAACATCGAAGGAACAAAATGAATTGTAGTGATACTATACTCTTCAATTATTCTTTTCAGATAAATAGCATCCCTATGACCTTCAGCCTTGGCAAAAACCAATCTGGAACCACACGTGACAGACCATAATAATTCCCATACAGAAACATCAAAACTAAAAGATGTCTTCTGAAGAATCGTGTCTTCAGATCTTAATTTATAATGTGATTGGGTCCATAACAATCGATTTACGATACCACCGTGCTCATTCATTACTCCTTTTGGCTTGCCTGTACTACCTGAGGTATAAATTACATAAGCCAGATGACTTGGTGATAATGCAACGTTTAGACCCGTTGTAGGATTAACAGAGATCTTCTCCCAATCTTTATCCAATAACAAAACATCAATATCCTTATAATCTGCCAGAATCTTATGGTTATCTTCCATACTTAATACCAGTTTGATGCTGGCATCACCTAGCATATAACCGATACGATCCGATGGATAATCAGGGTCAACAGGCACATAAGCACCCCCTGATTTTAAAATACCCAAGATACCTATAAGCATCTCCAGACTACGCTCCAAACAAATACCTACCAAAGTATCAGGCTCAACACCCTGTTCTATTAAATAATGACCCAGTTGATTCGACTTCTCATCTAACTCCTTATAACTTAATGCTTCTCCTTCATAAACAACAGCTATAGCATCAGGGGTCTTCTTCACTTGCTCTTCAAACAAATCAACTACAGTCTTATCTTTTGGATAAGCAACTGCCGTATCATTAAATGAATACAATAACTCGTGCTCTTCATTTACTGTTAACATCGGAAGAATACTTATTGGTCTGGTGATATCACTCACAATACCAACCAATAATTCTTTGTAATGCAACATCATACGATCAATAGTAGCCCTATCAAACAAGTCTGTGCAATACACGATATCTAATCCAATACCATTATTACCTTCAGAGACATTCAATATCAAATCAAACTGAGATGTAACATGCTCAAATTCATAACCTGAGAGTAAAATTCCTTCTAAACCTGTTTCTACTTCCTCTGACTCTTTCGGTGTATTCTGCAATACAAACATCACCTGAAACAATGGACTCATGCTCATATCACGGGTAGTAACCACACGGTCTACTACTTTCTCAAATGGAGCCAATTGATGATCATAACTACCAAGTGTAGTTTCTTTTACTCTTTTTAAAAGTTCTCTAAAGTCTGGATTACCACTCAGATCACTGCGAAGTGCCAGTGTATTGACAAAAAAGCCTATCATGCCCTCTAACTCTGATTGGGTACGATTCGCAATAGGCGTTCCAACACAAATATCATCCTGACCACTATAACGTGACAATAATACCTTAAAGGCTGACAACATCAACATAAATAATGTAACACCTTCTGCCTGACACAAGGCATTTAAAGAATCACTAAGATTCTTATCAAGGGTTAAAGAAACATTCGATCCTGCTGTGCTTTGAATCGATGGACGAGCATAATCTGTTGGCAATGATAAAGTACCTACTCCCTCTAACTTCTCTTCCCAATACGATAACTGAGAGTCCAAAACAGCTCCTTCCAAATATTTTCGCTGCCAGATCGCATAATCTGAATATTGCAAAGAAAGCTCAGGCAAAACAGCCGCTCTTCCCGATTGAAGCGCGCTGTAAAGCTCCATAAACTCATTTACCAAGATACCACCTGACCAGCCATCACTGGCAATGTGGTGAAACACGCAGGCCAATATATATTTTTGATCTCCTAAATCATACAAACATGCTCGTAACTTATAATCTGCTGACAAATCAAAAGGAATTCTTAGATAATCCTGAAGGATATTTTCAAATAATGATCTATCACTTATTACGACCTGATCAAGGCTCCACTCCTTTTCACTTATGACTTCCTGATACCCTATACCATCTTCTGATAACAGAATAGTACGCAAAACCTCGTGACGTGATACAATACTTTGAAGCGTTTGTTCTAATATCGATGTATCTAACGCTCCTTCAAGTCGAAGTACAATAGGAATATGATAAGCAACACTGCCTTCTAACTGATCCAAAAACCAAAGTCGCTCCTGACTGAAAGACAAAGGAATTCGATCTTCTTTTTCCTGAACAGCAATAGTCGGTAGTAACACTCCCTCTGATTGAACCGATACATGTACTGCTAAAGCTGAGATAGTAGTATACTCAAAGACTTCCCTGATAGATATTTCTATGGAAAGCTCTTTACGAATAATCGATACCAATCGGGTAGCCAGTAGACTATGACCTCCTAGCTCAAAAAAGTTATCATGAACTCCAACCTTCTCTATTCCCAACAAATTCTCCCAGATTTGAACCAATTGGTGCTCTGTCTCTGTGCCTGGAGCAACATATTCTTTTGTAGACAAATCTGAACTATCAGGATCCGGCAAAGCTTTCTTATCCAGCTTTCCGTTTGACGTTAACGGCAGCTCTGCCAACTCAACCCAGATCATAGGAACCATATACTCCGGTAAACTTAATTTCAACTGTTCCTGTAAAGCAGCCCTGTCCAGCTTGCCTTCAACAACAACATAACCAATCAGACGTTTACTGTTAACTGTATCTTCCTTAGCCAATACACAACAATGAATGATTCCTGACACTGATGAGAGAGCTTTCTCAATTTCACCAAGCTCTATTCGATAACCACGAATCTTAACCTGATCATCTTTTCTGCCAATAAATTCTACAGTACCATCAGCAAGCCAACGAGCCAAATCTCCCGTCTTATAAATTATATCCCCCTCTTTAAATGGATTCTCTATAAATTTCTCTCTGGTTAATTCTTCCTGATTCAAATAACCTCGACCTACTCCTGATCCTCCAACACATAATTCTCCAACTACTCCAATAGGTAAAAGCTCCAATTTTGAATCTAAGATATATAAACTTGTATTCGATAAAGGCTTACCTATTGGAATCGTTTCTGCATCATCAGATATCTCACAAATCTCATAGCAGGTAGCGTATACTGTTGTTTCGGTAGGACCATAAACATGAAGTATCTTGTCTGGACCCAATGCTGATAAAATCTTTTTAACAGGAGAAACTGAAACTTTTTCTCCTCCAAATAACAACAATCTTAAACTAGATAATAAGGACAAATCATACTCTGCTAAAGAATTAAACAATGCTGTAGTAATAAAAACAACACTTAACTCATTTTTACTGATGACTTGAGATAAAACTCCTGCATCTGAAGCTGTAGATTTATCTATTAAATAAAGACAAGCACCATTTAAAAGACTTCCAAAAATCTCATATGTTGATCCGTCAAAAGCATAGTTAGACCATTGAAGTACCCGATCTAAGTTATTAACAGAAATCTTACTTAAGGGATCATTAATAAGGGTAATTATATTTTCGTCATTAATAGAAATTCCTTTAGGAACTCCTGTAGTCCCCGAAGTATACATAATATAAGCAACTGAATCATAACCCCTTTCTTTCTCAACTTTTGAAGATTCATAATTTAAAGATTCTGCTATATTTAATAGACTATATTTCAAAACAGGGAAACTTGATAATAAAGATTCCTCCTTATAAAGGATAAAATTAACATTTGAATCCTCTAAGATATAGGATAATCTTTTTGAGGGTAACGAAGGATCTAAAGGAACATAAGTACATCCTGATTTCAGAACCCCTAAGATACTAATGATCATATCAAAACTTCTGTTAAACAAGATTCCTATTCGCGAATCTTCAACCATACCTACAGATTCGAAATAATGAACCAATTGATTCGAACGCTCATCCAGTTCCTTATAAGTTATAACCTGATCCTCAAAAACTATAGCCGTAGCATCTGGGGTTCTTTTAACCTGATCTTCGAACAAGTCAACCAGTGTCTTATCTTTTGAATATGCAATTGCTGTGTCGTTAAAAACATCCTGCAATTGGTATTCTTCTTCTTTTGATAAAATATTTAAAGCATTTATAATTAGATCTTCTCTCTTCAGGCCTTCCAAAAGTTCAACCAAAGCATTTTTTATATAAATAACAATACGGGAAGCATCTATACTTCCATCAATCTGAGCTTTCAATTCAAAATCATCTCCATAATCATCTACACTTAAGGTAAAAGGATAATTGGTACGTTCTTTACCTCCATAAAATGTAATCCCTGAATCAAATTCATTTGCATGATCTTCATGTGATAAAACAGGTGAGGAATGACGGTAGTTCAGCAATGCACTGAAGAATGCCATATCATTGCTTATTCCACTCCAATTCTGGATATGGGACAAAGGAGTTTGCTCATAAGACAATAAATCCCGTAACAATACCTTGACCTGATCAAGATAATCCAACACACTGCCTTTTAATTCAACTAACACCGGAAGGGTATTGATAAACAATCCTAATGAATCTGCAGCACCTAAAGAACCCTGAAGTCTTCCTGAAAACAAAGAACCAAAAACAGCATAATCCTTATTACTGCATCTGGCAACTACAAGGCCATAAGCAGCATGGAACAATACTGCAGGGGTCATACCCAGCCTCAAACACGTTTCACGCAATTCTGAACTTAAAACTTTCGGGAGTACTATACGAAACTCATTAATACCTTTTCCATCTCCAAGGATGTTTGATAAATCAAACGGATAGGTAGGCTCTTCAATTCCTTCAAACAAAGATCTAAAATAAGAACCTGCGTCATGCTCCGATTGCGCATGTAAAGTATGACCTATAAAATCACGGTACAAAACAGGAACACCTAAACTTTCTTGGTTGCCCGATAAATACAACATAACCTCCGATACAATTTTCTCCAGACCAACATGGTCCATTATCAAATGATGTTGGTATACAATCAAATAATAACAGTCATTTTCAGAATCGTCAGCCGATTTCAACTCCAATAATGGTGCCTTTGAAATATCCATCCAATGACTACCCGGAGCTATCAGAACCTCTAATTGTGATAAAATAGCACGGGAATTATCCAAAACCAAATGCTCTAATGACAAAGGAGCTTCACGCAATACCACCTGAACTGCTTGAGGTAAACCAAAACTTAATATACAGGTGCGTAAAACATCATGACGGTTCACTACAAATTGCAATGCCTCAATGAAACAATTACGCTTATCATTGTCTGGAAATGATAGTAAACTAGGTAGAACATAAGGGTCTCCCGCTTTAGGATCACTCATCAAATGATGAAAATAAATACCTTCCTGTAATGGTGATAAAGGATATATATCCGCTATATTGGAAACTCCTCCAGCAACCATTCCAACTAATTCATCCAGATCACTCTGATTAAAATCAATCAAAGGAACCATCGATGGAGTAATATAATCACTATCAACCCTAATACCATTAACAGGAACACTATAAACCAACGATAATGAAGATAACTTATCACTAATCAAAGCTATTGTTGGCCCTGAAAAAATATCTTTTACCCCAATATGAAAACCTAGTTTCTGTAAACGGGAAATTAACTGAACTGCCAATAAACTATGGCCTCCTAACTCAAAAAAATTATCATAAACACCCACCTTCTCTAAGCCAAGCAAACTCTGCCAGATCTCTGCCAGCTGCTTTTCGGTATCACTGCGCGGAGCAACATATTCCTTTCTGGACAAATCAGAACTATCAACATCCGGTAAGGCTTTCCTGTCCAGCTTTCCATTTGAAGTCAACGGCATCTCTGCCAACTCAACCCAGATCATAGGAACCATATACTCAGGTAAACTTAATTTTAATTGATCCTCCAAGTAAGACTTATCTAACTTGCCTTCTGAAACCACATAACCAACCAAACGTTTGGTATCATTTGAATCCTCTTTGGCCAATACACAGCACTGGCTGATTCCACGTACCGATGACAATACATTCTCGATTTCACCAAGCTCTATTCGATAACCACGAATTTTAACCTGATTATCTTTTCTGCCGATAAACTCCAGATTACCATCCGAGAGCCAACGTGCTAAATCTCCAGTCTTATAAATTCTATCTCCCTCTTTAAATGGATTTTCTATAAACTTCTCCAGGGTTAACTCTTCTTTGTTCAGATAACCACGAGCGACACCTGACCCTCCTATACATAACTCTCCAACTACTCCAATTGGTAAAAGCTGGTTACTGTCGTTCATGATATAGGCGCTGGTATTATCTATTGGCTTACCAATAGATATAAGATCTTTTATATCTTCTCTAAAAATTGTCGAACAGATACTAGCTTCTGTAGGACCATAGGCATTGATGTAATTATAATCCTGAGAAAATCTCTTTGCTAATGCCAAAGGTATTGACTCACCTGCAGTAACTAAAGTTTTTATCCCCTTTAAATCTTCAACGGATAATAATTGTAAAAATGCAGGAGGCAAAGTTGCAATGGTAATAGTATTATTTACTATAAAGTTTCTAAAAAATTCTATATTAGATTTTTCTTCTTCTTTTATAATACATAAACGGCACCCGCTTAAAAGTGAAATACAAATCTCAGAAATTGAAGCGTCAAATGAAGGACTAGCAAATTGAAGAGAACTATCAATATTTGTGATACTAAAAGCAGAAATTTGAGATAAGATTGTATTGATTATACTTTTATGTTCAATCATCACTCCTTTAGGTTGCCCTGTACTTCCCGAAGTATAAATAACATAAGCCAGATCATCTGACTTTATAACAATACGCGGTAAAGCAACTGCATAATCGGAAATAGTATCTTTGAATAAACTCAGATATAAATCATCTATAATTATACTACAACCACTGTCTTTCTTTATATATTCTTTTCTTTCCTCAGGGTAATTAAGATCTATAGGAACATACACAGATCCCGTTTTTAATATAGCTAAAAATGATATTATTAACCAATCACTGCGTTCTAAAACAACCCCAATTAAACACTGCGAATTAATTGAGATAGTAGTTAATAAATAATTTGCAAGCTGATTTGACTTCTCATCTAACTCCTTATAACTTAATGTTTCTCCTTCATAAACCACAGCTATAGCATCAGGAGTCTTCTTCACCTGTTCTTCAAACAAATCAACTACAGTCTTATCTTTTGGATAAGCAACTGCCGTATCATTAAATGAATACAATAACTGGTGCTCTTCATTTACTGTTAACATCGGAAAAATACTTATTGGTCTGGTGATATCACTCACAATACCAACCAATAATTCTTTGTAATGCAACATCATACGATCAATAGTAGCCCTATCAAACAAGTCTGTGCAATACACGATATCTAATCCAATTCCATTATTACCTTCAGAGACATTCAATATCAAATCAAACTGAGATGTAACATTCTCAAATTCATAACCTGAGAGTAAAATTCCTTCTAAACCTGTTTCTACTTCCTCTGACTCTTTCGGTGTATTCTGCAATACAAACATCACCTGAAACAATGGACTCATGCTCATATCACGGGTAGTAACCACACGGTCTACTACTTTCTCAAATGGAGCCAACTGATGATCATAACTACCAAGTGTAGTTTCTTTTACTCTTTTTAAAAGTTCCCTGAAGTCTGGATTACCACTCAGATCACTGCGAAGTGCCAGTGTATTGACAAAAAAGCCTATCATGCCCTCTAACTCTGATTGGGTACGATTCGCAATAGGCGTTCCAACACAAATATCATCCTGACCACTATAACGCGACAATAATACCTTAAAGGCTGACAACATCAACATAAATAGTGTAACACCTTCTGCCTGACACAAGGCATTTAAAGAATCACTAAGATTCTTATCAAGGGTTAAAGAAACATTCGATCCTGCTGTGCTTTGAATCGATGGACGAGCATAATCTGTTGGCAATGATAAAGTACCTACTCCCTCTAACTTCTCTTCCCAATACGATAACTGAGAATCCAAAACAGCTCCTTCCAAGTATTTTCGCTGCCAGATCGCATAATCTGAATATTGCAAAGAAAGCTCAGGCAAAACAGCCGCTCTTCCCGATTGAAGCGCGCTGTAAAACTCCATGAACTCATTTACCAAGATACCACCTGACCAGCCATCACTGGCAATATGATGCAGCACACAAGCCAATATATATTTTTGATCTCCTAAATCATACAAACATGCTCGTAACTTATAATCTGCTGACAAATCAAAAGGAGCCATCAGATAATCCTGAAGGATATTTTCAAATAATGATCTATCACTTATTACAACCTGATCAAGGATCCACTCCTTTTCACTTATGACTTCCTGATACCCTATACCATCTTCTGATAATAGAATAGTACGCAAAACCTCGTGACGAGATACAATACTTTGAAGCGTTTGCTCTAATATCAATGTATCTAATGCTCCTTCCAGATGAAGAACAGTAGGAATGTGATATTCACTACTACTTCCCTGCAACTGATCCAAAAACCACAATCGTTCCTGGCTGAAAGATAATGGCGTACGATCTTCTTTTTCCTGAACAACAATAGCCGGCAGTAATACTCCCTTTGATTGAACCGATACATGTGAACTTAACATTGCGATCGTCGTATATTCAAAGACATCTGCAATTTCAACCTCTATAGACAATTCCTTTCGGATCATCGATACCAATCGGGTAGCCAGTAGACTATGACCTCCCAACTCAAAAAAGTTATCATGAACTCCAACCTTCTCTACTCCCAACAAATTCTCCCAAATTTGAACCAATTGGTGTTCTGTATCTGTGACTGGAGCAACATATTCTTTTACATATAATTCTAAACCATCAGGATCCGGCAAAGCTTTCTTATCCAGCTTTCCGTTTGACGTTAACGGCAGCTCTGCCAACTCAACCCAAATCATAGGAACCATATACTCCGGTAAACTTAATTTCAACTGTTCCTGCAAAGCAGCCCTGTCCAGCTTATCTTCAACAACAACATAACCAATCAGACGTTTACTGTTAACTGTATCTTCCTTAGCCAATACACAACAATGAATGATTCCTGCTATCGATGACAATACATTCTCGATTTCTCCAAGCTCTATTCGATAACCACGAATCTTAACCTGATCATCTTTCCTGCCAATAAATTCTATAGTACCATCAGAAAGCCAACGAGCCAAATCTCCCGTCTTATAAATTATATCCCCCTCTTTAAATGGATTCTCTATAAACTTCTCTCGGGTTAATTCTTCCTGATTCAAATAACCTCGACCTAATCCTGATCCTCCAACACATAATTCTCCAACTACTCCAATGGGTAAAAGCTCCAATTTTGAATCTAAGATATAGGCCTGACTATTTTTAATAGGTTTACCAATAGGAAGGTTCTTATAAGTAACTTCATCAATACTGTAAGTCGTAGAAAAAGTAGTGTTTTCTGTAGGTCCATAACCATTGACAATATGTAGCTCTGGATAATGTTCTTTTAATTTATTGGTATAAGCAAACAAAACCACGTCTCCTCCTACTAATAAATCAGTCAAATTTTCAAAAACACATATATCATCTTCAACTATTTGATGAAACCAGGAAGCCGTCATCCACATAGTGGTAACGCTATGTTTTATAATAAGGTCTCTCAGACTAACGATGTTTAATAATGAGCTAGTATCTGCTAATATTAATTGCCCTCCATTTAATAAAGTACCAAAAAATTCTAAGGTCGTAGCATCAAAAGAAATAGATCCTGTGGACAACCAGACTGTATCTGAATTTAATGAAATATAATCACAGCTTTTACACAAACTAACAATATTATTATGCGTGATCATCACTCCTTTTGGATTACCTGTAGTTCCTGAAGTGTACATAATATAAGCAACGGAAACCGGATTTATTGTGTAGGATAATTTAGACGTTTCTAAAGCTAATGATTCTGCTATATCTAAGAAAAAAATAAATTCTGAAACAGATAAATTTGACAATAAGGATTCCTCCTTGTAAAGAAGGAAATTCACACTCGAATCCTCTAAAATATAGGATAATCTTTTTGAAGGTAATGAAGGATCTAAAGGAACATAAGTACATCCTGATTTCAGAACCCCCAAGATACTAATGATCATATCGAAACTTCTGTTAAACAAGATTCCTATTCGCGAATCTTCAACCATACCTACAGATTCGAAATAATGAACCAATTGATTCGAACGATCATCGAGTTCCTTATACGTCATAACCTGATCTTCATAAACCAATGCTATAGCTTCCGGTGTGCTTTTAACCTGTTCTTCAAACAAATCAACTATCGTTTTATCCTCAGGATAAATTAATTCAGTATCATTAAAAATATTTAATAACTGCTCCTCCTCCTCTGCACTCAACATCGACAAAGTGCCTACTGGCTGAGTAATATCTCCCAAAATAGAAATCAAAAGCTCTTTGTAATGTAAAAGCATACGATCAATCGTGGACTTATCAAATAAAGCTGTACAATACTCTATAGTCAATATAAGGCCTGAATCTCCTTCAGATGCATTCAATGTTAAATCTGACTTAGAAGTAACAGAGTCAAATTCATAACCTGAAAGTTTAACCCCTTCTAAATCTTTTTCTGATTTCCCTGACTCTTCAGGTGTATTATGCAGTACAAATAAAACTTGAAATAATGGACTCATGCTCATATCACGGGCAGTAATCATTCGATCCACTACCTTTTCAAATGGAGCCAACTGATGGTCATAGCCCCCAAGTGTAGTTTCTTTTACTCTTTCTAAGAGTTCCCTGAAACTTGGATCACCACTCAGATCACTGCGAAGTGCCAAGATGTTTACAAAAAAACCAATCATACCCTCTAACTCTGATTGAGTACGATTCGCAATAGAAGTACCTACACAAATATCATCCTGACCACTATAACGCGACAATAATACCTTAAAGGCTGACAACATCAACATAAATAGTGTAACACCTTCTGCCTGACACAAGGCATTTAAAGAATCACTAAGATTCTTATCAAGGGTTAAAGAAACATTCGATCCTGCTGTGCTTTGAATCGATGGACGAGCATAATCTGTTGGCAATGATAAAGTACCTACTCCCTCTAACTTCTCTTCCCAATACGATAACTGAGAGTCCAAAACAGCTCCTTCCAAATATTTTCGCTGCCAGATCGCATAATCTGAATATTGCAAAGAAAGCTCAGGCAAAACAGCCGCTCTTCCCGATTGAAGCGCGCTGTAAAGCTCCATAAACTCATTTACCAAGATACCCTCTGACCAGCCATCACTGGCAATGTGGTGAAACACGCAGGCCAATATATATTTTTGATCTCCTAAATCATACAAACAAGCTCGTAACTTATAATCTGCTGACAAATCAAAAGGAATTCTTAGATAATCCTGAAGGATATTTTCAAATAATGATACATCTCTTATTTCAACCTGATCAAGGATCCACTCCTTTTCACTTATGACTTCCTGATACCCTATACCATCTTCTGATAAGAGAATAGTACGCAAAACCTCGTGACGTGATACAATACTTTGAAGCGTTTGTTCTAATATCGATGCATCTAACGCTCCTTCAAGTCGAAGTACAATAGGAATATGATAAGCAACACTGCCTTCTAACTGATCCAAAAACCAAAGTCGCTCCTGACTGAAAGACAAAGGAATTCGTCCTGAGCGGTCCTTTACATAAGGAATTATTTTTGCTAACACTTCAGTAGTTGCATCCTCATTACCGAGATCTTCTAAATATTTAATAATAAGATCTTTATTATCTTTTATTTCCGAAATTAGTTGAGGGTCTATTTCTGTATTTGCTTTAATACTTAATGAACCATTTATTAATACTAGTTTTATTTTTTCTTTATCTAATTTCCTAAAAAAACTTAAAAATTCCATATTTTATTTATTAAACTATATATTAATATTTATGCTATAGTTGCTTGTCTCATTACTTTCAAGATTGCGTAGCTTATAATCTACATAGGATGACAATTCTTCCACAGTATTAAATTTAAAAACATTTCGAATTGAAATCTCTATCAATAATTCCTTACGAATCATCGATACCAATCGGGTAGCCAGTAGACTATGCCCCCCCAATTCAAAAAAGTTATCATGAACTCCAACCTTCTCTACTCCCAACAAATTCTCCCAAATTTGAGCCAATTGGTGTTCTGTATCTGTGCGTGGAGCCACATATTCTTTTGTAGACAAATCTGAACTATCAGGATCCGGTAAAGCTTTTCTGTCCAGCTTTCCGTTTGAGGTCAGTGGCATCTCTTCCAACTCAACCCAGATCATAGGAATCATATACTCCGGTAAACTTAATTTCAACTGTTCCTGTAAAGCAGCCCTGTCCAGCTTGCCTTCAACAACAACATAACCAACCAAACGTTTGGTATCATTTGAATCCTCTTTAGCCAATACACAACAATGAATGATTCCTGACACTGATGAGAGAGCTTTCTCAATTTCACCAAGCTCTATTCGATAACCACGGATTTTAACCTGATTATCTTTTCTGCCAATAAACTCCAGATTACCATCAGGGAGCCAACGTGCTAAATCTCCGGTCTTATAAATTCTATCGCCCTCTTTAAATGGATTCTCTATAAACTTCTCTCGGGTTAATTCTTCCTGATTCAAATAACCACGGGCAACCCCTGCTCCACTTACACATAGCTCGCCAACTATACCCATTGGTAATAGTTGTAATTCTTCATTTATAATGTAGATGCTTGTATTGGATATAGGAGATCCTATATTTATATTTTTTATTAATCTATAATTTGTGATTTCCAGTACACTACAACCTATTGTTGATTCAGTTGGACCATACTCATTAAATAATTTCACTAAAGGATTTAATTTATCTAAATTATTTAAATCGGAATGGGTCAATTGCTCCCCTCCTATAATAAACCTTTTTAATTTAGAACCATCCAATCCCTTAAAAAATGACAAATGTGCCGGAGTTAATTTAATTGAAGTTATAGAGTCATTTACTACTATATTATTTAATACATCCTCAACATTATTATCCTGATAAATATGTAATTGACCACCTGTCAAAAGTGTTAAATAGATACTTGTTTGTGTTAAATCAAATGATAATGAACTGAACAACGGAAAACTAAAACAGTTATCATCAACTCCATAATATTCAATACTATATAATAGATAATTCACTAAACTACTATGCTCAATCATTACTCCTTTTGGCTTGCCTGTACTACCTGAGGTATAAATTACATAAGCCAGATGACTTGGTGATAATGCAACGTTTAGACCCGTTGTAGGATTAACAGAGATCTTTTCCCAGCCTTTGTCTAACAATACGACCTTAACATTCGTATAATCTGCCAGAATCTTATGGTTATCTTCCCTGCTTAGTACCAGTTTGATGCCGGCATCACCTAGCATATAACCGATACGATCCGATGGATAATCAGGGTCAACAGGCACATAAGCACCCCCTGATTTTAAAATACCCAAGATACCTATAAGCATCTCCAGACTACGCTCCAAACAAATACCTACCAAAGTATCAGGCTCAACACCCTGTTCTATTAAATAATGACCCAGTTGATTCGACTTCTCATCTAACTCCTTATAACTTAATGCTTCTCCTTCATAAACAACAGCTATAGCATCAGGGGTCTTCTTCACTTGCTCTTCAAACAAATCAACTACAGTCTTATCTTTTGGATAAGCAACTGCCGTATCATTAAATGAATACAATAACTCGTGCTGCTCTTCTTTTGGTAAAATAACCAGACTCATTACACTTGATTCTCCGTTTTTTATTGCTTCCAGAAGTTCCGTAAGCGCCTCCTTCATATACTCAACTATCCTCTGAGAACCAATACTCTGATCAATCTGAGACTTTAATCCAAAATCATCTCCATAATCATCTACACTTAAGGTAAAAGGGTAATTGGTACGTTCATGACTGCTCAGAACTGTAATCCCTGAATCAAATTCATTTGCATGATCTTCATGTGATAAAACAGGTGAGGAATGACGGTAGTTCAGCAATGCACTGAAGAATGCCATATCATTGCTTATTCCACTCCAATTCTGGATATGGGACAAAGGAGTTTGCTCATAAGACAATAAATCCCGTAACAATACCTTGACCTGATCAAGATAATCCAACACACTGCCTTTTAATTCAACTAACACCGGAAGGGTATTGATAAACAATCCTAATGAATCTGCAGCACCTAAAGAACCCTGAAGTCTTCCTGAAAACAAAGAACCAAAAACAGCATAATCCTTATTACTGCATCTGGCAACTACAAGGCCATAAGCAGCATGGAACAATACTGCAGGGGTCATACCCAGCCTCAAACACGTTTCACGCAATTCTGAACTTAAAGCTTTTGAAAGCAAAACTTCTGATTCTTCAATATCCTTACCATCTCCAAGGATATTTGATAAATCAAACGGATAGGTAGGCTCTTCAATTCCTTCAAACAAAGATCTAAAATAAGAACCTGCGTCATGCTCCGATTGCGCATGTAAAGTATGACCTATAAAATCACGGTACAAAACAGGAACACCTAAACTTTCTTGGTTGCCCGATAAATACAACATAACCTCCGATACAATTTTCTCCAGACCAACATGGTCCATTATCAAATGATGCTGGTATACAATCAAATAATAACAGTCATTTTCAGAATCGTCAGCCGATTTCAACTCCAATAATGGTGCCTTTGAAATATCCATCCAATGACTACCCGGAGCTATCAGAACCTCTAATTGTGATAAAATAGCACGGGAATTATCCAAAACCAAATGCTCTAATGACAAAGGAGCTTCACGCAATACCACCTGAACTGCTTGAGGTAAACCAAAACTTAATATACAGGTGCGTAAAACATCATGACGGTTCACTACAAATTGCAATGCCTCAATGAAACAATTACGCTTATCATTGTCTGGAAATGATAGTAAACTAGGTAGAACATAAGGGTCTCCCGCTTTAGGATCACTCATCAAATGATGAAAATAAATACCTTCCTGTAATGGTGATAAAGGATATATATCCGCTATATTGGAAACTCCTCCAGCAACCATTCCAACTAATTCATCCAGATCACTCTGATTAAAATCAATCAAAGGAACCATCGATGGAGTAATATAATCACTATCAACCCTAATACCATTAACAGGAACACTATAAACCAACGATAATGAAGATAACTTATCACTAATCAAAGCTATTGTTGGCCCTGAAAAAATATCTTTTACCCCAATATGAAAACCTAGTTTCTGTAAACGGGAAATTAACTGAACTGCCAATAAACTATGGCCTCCTAACTCAAAAAAATTATCATAAACACCCACCTTCTCTAAGCCAAGCAAACTCTGCCAGATCTCTGCCAGCTGCTTTTCGGTATCACTGCGCGGAGCAACATATTCCTTTCTGGACAAATCAGAACTATCAACATCCGGTAAGGCTTTCCTGTCCAGCTTTCCATTTGAAGTCAACGGCATCTCTGTCAACTCAACCCAGATCATAGGAACCATATACTCGGGTAAACTTAATTTTAATTGATCCTCCAAGTAAGACTTATCTAACTTGCCTTCTGAAACCACATAACCAACCAAACGTTTGGTATCATTTGAATCCTCTTTGGCCAATACACAGCACTGGCTGATTCCACGTACCGAGGACAATACATTTTCGATTTCACCAAGCTCTATTCGATAACCACGGATTTTAACCTGATTATCTTTTCTGCCAATATATTCTATAGTACCATCCGGGAGCCAACGCGCTAAATCTCCCGTCTTATAAATTCTATCTCCCTCTTTAAATGGATTTTCTATAAACTTCTCTCGGGTTAACTCTTCCTGATTCAAATAACCACGAGCGACCTGAATTCCTCCAATGCATAACTCTCCAGCTACTCCAATTGGTAAAAGTTGATGACTATCATCCACAACATATAAACTCGTATTGTCTACAGGCTGACCAATTAAAACACCTGAAAGCGAATCTTTCAATGGTACTTCCCATGAACTTACATCGATCGCTGCCTCAGTAGGACCATATAAATTGTCTAAACGTGCTTGACTGAATTTCTCCTTAAACATAACAATCTGGTCCAATTGTAAAGCTTCGCCACTACATAAAACACGTTCTAAAGAACTACAGTCTCCCGGTTCTATAAAACTCAAAAAAACACTCAACATCGAAGGAACAAAATGAATTGTAGTGATACTATACTCTTCAATTATTCTTTTCAGATAAATAGCATCCCTATGACCTTCAGCCTTGGCAAAAACCAATCTGGAACCACACGTGACAGACCATAATAATTCCCATACAGAAACATCAAAACTAAAAGATGTCTTCTGAAGAATCGTGTCTTCAGATCTTAATTTATAATGTGATTGGGTCCATAACAATCGATTTACGATACCACCGTGCTCATTCATTACTCCTTTTGGCTTGCCTGTACTACCTGAGGTATAAATTACATAAGCCAGATGACTTGGTGATAATGCAACGTTTAGAGCCGTTGTAGGATTAACAGAGATCTTCTCCCAATCTTTATCCAATAACAAAACATCAATATCCTTATAATCTGCCAGAATCTTATGGTTATCTTCCATACTTAATACCAGTTTGATGCCGGCATCACCTAGCATATAACCGATACGATCCGATGGATAATCAGGGTCAACAGGCACATAAGCACCCCCTGATTTTAAAATACCCAAGATACCTATAAGCATCTCCAGACTACGCTCCAAACAAATACCTACCAAAGTATCAGGCTCAACACCCTGTTCTATTAAATAATGACCCAGTTGATTCGACTTCTCATCTAACTCCTTATAACTTAATGCTTCTCCTTCATAAACAACAGCTATAGCATCAGGGGTCTTCTTCACTTGCTCTTCAAACAAATCAACTACAGTCTTATCTTTTGGATAAGCAACTGCCGTATCATTAAATGAATACAATAACTCGTGCTGCTCTTCTTTTGGTAAAATAACCAGACTCATTACACTTGATTCTCCGCTTTTTATTGCTTCCAGAAGTTCCGTAAGCGCCTCCTTCATATACTCAACTATCCTCTGAGAACCAATACTCTGATCAATCTGAGACTTTAATCCAAAATCATCTCCATAATCATCTACACTTAAGGTAAAAGGGTAATTGGTACGTTCATGACTGCTCAGAACTGTAATCCCTGAATCAAATTCATTTGCATGATCTTCATGTGATAAAACAGGTGAGGAATGACGGTAGTTCAGCAATGCACTGAAGAATGCCATATCATTGCTTATTCCACTCCAATTCTGGATATGGGACAAAGGAGTTTGCTCATAAGACAATAAATCCCGTAACAATACCTTGACCTGATCAAGATAATCCAACACACTGCCTTTTAATTCAACTAACACCGGAAGGGTATTGATAAACAATCCTAATGAATCTGCAGCACCTAAAGAACCCTGAAGTCTTCCTGAAAACAAAGAACCAAAAACAGCATAATCCTTATTACTGCATCTGGCAACTACAAGGCCATAAGCAGCATGGAACAATACTGCAGGGGTCATACCCAGCCTCAAACACGTTTCACGCAATTCTGAACTTAAAGCTTTTGAAAGCAAAACTTCTGATTCTTCAATATCCTTACCATCTCCAAGGATATTTGATAAATCAAACGGATAGGTAGGCTCTTCAATTCCTTCAAACAAAGATCTAAAATAAGAACCTGCGTCATGCTCCGATTGCGCATGTAAAGTATGACCTATAAAATCACGGTACAAAACAGGAACACCTAAACTTTCTTGGTTGCCCGATAAATACAACATAACCTCCGATACAATTTTCTCCAGACCAACATGGTCCATTATCAAATGATGTTGGTATACAATCAAATAATAACAGTCATTTTCAGAATCGTCAGCCGATTTCAACTCCAATAATGGTGCCTTTGAAATATCCATCCAATGACTACCCGGAGCTATCAGAACCTCTAATTGTGATAAAATAGCACGGGAATTATCCAAAACCAAATGCTCTAATGACAAAGGAGCTTCACGCAATACCACCTGAACTGCTTGAGGTAAACCAAAACTTAATATACAGGTGCGTAAAACATCATGACGGTTCACTACAAATTGCAATGCCTCAATGAAAAAATTACGCTTATCATTGTCTGGAAATGATAGTAAACTAGGTAGAACATAAGGGTCTCCCGCTTTAGGATCACTCATCAGATGATGAAAATAAATACCTTCCTGTAATGGTGATAAAGGATATATATCCGCTATATTGGAAACTCCTCCAGCAACCATTCCAACTAATTCATCCAGATCACTCTGATTAAAATCAATCAAAGGAACCATCGATGGAGTAATATAATCACTATCAACCCTAATACCATTAACAGGAACACTATAAACCAACGATAATGAAGATAACTTATCACTAATCAAAGCTATTGTTGGCCCTGAAAAAATATCTTTTACCCCAATATGAAAACCTAGTTTCTGTAAACGGGAAATTAACTGAACTGCCAATAAACTATGGCCTCCTAACTCAAAAAAATTATCATAAACACCCACCTTCTCTAAGCCAAGCAAACTCTGCCAGATCTCTGCCAGCTGCTTTTCGGTATCACTGCGCGGAGCAACATATTCCTTTCTGGACAAATCAGAACTATCAACATCCGGTAAGGCTTTCCTGTCCAGCTTTCCATTTGAAGTCAACGGCATCTCTGTCAACTCAACCCAGATCATAGGAACCATATACTCGGGTAAACTTAATTTTAATTGATCCTCCAAGTAAGACTTATCTAACTTGCCTTCTGAAACCACATAACCAACCAAACGTTTGGTATCATTTGAATCCTCTTTGGCCAATACACAGCACTGGCTGATTCCACGTACCGAGGACAATACATTTTCGATTTCACCAAGCTCTATTCGATAACCACGGATTTTAACCTGATTATCTTTTCTGCCAATATATTCTATAGTACCATCCGGGAGCCAACGCGCTAAATCTCCCGTCTTATAAATTCTATCTCCCTCTTTAAATGGATTTTCTATAAACTTCTCTCGGGTTAACTCTTCCTGATTCAAATAACCACGAGCGACACCTGGCCCTCCTATACATAACTCTCCAACTACTCCAATAGGTAATAAGTTCATTTTTGAATCCAATACAAAAATTTTTGTATTACCAAATGGAATTCCTAATGGAATAGACTTATCATATTCTTCAAGAAATGAGATTTTTTTAATTAGTTTTCCAATTGTTGTCTCAGTAGGTCCATAATGATTGTAAACTTGACAACTAACATTATTTGAAGCAATCATAGCTACAATATCAATCGTAAGTTGCTCACCACCAAATATTAAACATTTATTAGGCACAAATATTTTTCTATTTTGTTGTAAAGCTTTCCAATGAGAAGGTACAATTTTTAAACAATCTATATTTAAGTTAGCTAACTTATCCGTATTTATAATTTCTTCTTCTGAAAAAACATAAAGAGATCCTCCGGTAAGAAGAGAAGCATAAATAACGGTATTTCCCAAGTCAGCAGCAATAGTAGAAATTAACCCAAAAGTACTGCAATCTGATATGTTAGTTGTATCAGTAATTCCGAAGAAATAATCTACTAAGGATTTGTGTTCAATCATTACTCCTTTTGGCATACCTGTTGTTCCTGAAGTATACATTAGATAGGCTAAATTATTGCATCTGTTTATTTCTGAAAGATTATTCTTATCATATGCGTAACTATCTTTAATGAATTTATTTATTTCAAATTGATCAATAATAACTTTAGAACAACTATCCTTTATAATGTAATTTACACGATTTTTCGGAGTATTAATATCAATAGGCAGATAAGCTCCTCCTGCCTTCATTATCCCTAGTATGGCAATTATCATCCACTCTGATCTACCCAACCTAACAGTCACTACATCATTTGTATCTATATAATGTAAATCCCTCAGATAATGCCCCAGTTGATTCGACTTCTCGTTTAATTCCCTATAACTTAATGTTTCTCCTTCATAAACCACAGCTATAGCATCAGGAGTCTTCTTCACCTGTTCTTCGAACAAATCAACTATAGTTTTATCTTTTGGATAAGCAACTGTTGTATCATTGAATAAATGCAATAGTTGGTATTCTTCCTCTTTTGTCAACATCGACAAACTGCCTACTGGCTGGTCGATATCAATTACAATACTAAGTAGTAATTCTTTATAGTGCAAAAGCATACGATCAATGGTAGCCTTATCAAACAAGTCTGCACAATACACAATATCTAATCCAATACCACTATTATTTTCAGAAATATTCAATGTCAGATCGAACTTTGAGTTGACTATATCAAACTCATAGTTTGAAATCTCAACATCCTGTATAACTAAACCTTCAGATCCTTCAGATGTGTTCTGCAATACAAACATCACCTGAAACAATGGACTCATGCTCATATCACGGGTAGTAACCACACGGTCTACTACTTTCTCAAATGGAGCCAATTGATGATCATAACTACCAAGTGTAGTTTCTTTTACTCTTTTTAAAAGTTCTCTGAAGTCTGGATTACCACTCAGATCACTGCGAAGTGCCAGTGTATTGACAAAAAAGCCTATCATGCCCTCTAACTCTGATTGGGTACGATTCGCAATAGGCGTTCCAACACAAATATCATCCTGACCACTATAACGCGACAATAATACCTTAAAGGCTGACAACATCAACATAAATAATGTAACTCCTTCTGCCTGACACAAGGCATTTAAAGAATCACTAAGATTCTTATCAAGGGTTAAAGAAACATTCGATCCTGCTGTGCTTTGAATCGATGGACGAGCATAATCTGTTGGCAATGATAAAGTACCTACTCCCTCTAACTTCTCTTCCCAATACGATAATTGAGAGTCCAAAACAGCTCCTTCCAAATATTTTCGCTGCCAGATCGCATAATCTGAATATTGCAAAGAAAGCTCAGGCAAAACAGCCGCTCTTCCCGATTGAAGCGCGCTGTAAAACTCCATAAACTCATTTACCAAGATACCCTCTGACCAGCCATCACTGGCAATATGATGCAGCACACAGGCCAATATATATTTTTGATCTCCTAAATCATACAAACAAGCTCGTAACTTATAATCTGCTGACAAATCAAAAGGAATTCTGAGATAATCCTGAAGGATATTTTCAAATAATGATACATCTCTTATTACGACCTGATCAAGGATCCACTCCTTTTCACTTATGACTTCCTGATACCCTACACCATCTTCTGATAAGAGAATAGTACGCAAAACCTCATGACGTGATACAATACTTTGAAGCGTTTGCTCTAATATCGATGTGTCTAACGCTCCTTCCAAACGAAGTGCAATAGGAATATGATAAACAACACTGCCTTCTAACTGATCCAAAAACCAAAGTCGCTCCTGACTGAAAGACAAAGGAATTCGTCCTGAGCGGTCTTCTACGACAACAGCAGGTAGTAACACTCCCTCTGATTGAACTGATACATGTGTCGCTAAAGCTGAGATAGTATTGTATTGAAATATTTCCCTGATAGATACCTCTATAGACAATTCCTTTCGGATCATCGATACCAATCGGGTAGCCAGTAGACTATGCCCCCCCAATTCAAAAAAGTTATCATGAACTCCAACCTTCTCTACTCCCAACAAATTCTCCCAAATTTGAGCCAATTGGTGTTCTGTCTCTGTGCGTGGAGCTACATATTCTTTTGTAGACAAATCTGAACTATCAGGATCCGGTAAAGCTTTTCTGTCCAGTTTTCCGTTTGACGTTAACGGCAGCTCTGCCAACTCAACCCAAATCATAGGAACCATATACTCCGGTAAACTTAATTTCAACTGTTCCTGCAAAGCAGCCCTGTCCAGCTTACCTTCAACAACAACATAACCAACCAAACGTTTGGTATCATTTGAATCCGCTTTAGCCAATACACAGCACTGGCTGATTCCACGTACCGATGACAATACATTCTCGATTTCACCAAGCTCTATTCGATAACCACGGATTTTAACCTGATTATCCTTTCTGCCAATAAACTCCAGATTACCATCAGGGAGCCAACGTGCTAAATCTCCAGTCTTATAAATTCTATCGCCTTCTACAAAAGGACTTGATATAAACTTCTCTCGGGTTAACTCTTCCTGATTCAGATAACCACGAGCAACCCCTGCTCCACTTATACATAGCTCACCAACTACACCAATAGGTAATAAGCTCATTTGTGAATCTAAAATATAGATCTGAGTATTGTTTATAGGAGTTCCAATACCGATTTCTTTAATATCAATAATATACCTATCATAAAAAGATAGGGTAGACGTTACTGTTGTTTCTGTTGGTCCGTACTCATTATAAAATTCATATCCCTTATTCCACTTTACTATTAAATCTTTATTACAAATCTCTCCTCCGACAACAATCCTTTTCAAAGAGTGCAAATCTGTCCTTACACTCAAAGTACTTAACATACTTGGAGTAGTATGAAAATGTGTTATTTTTTGATTATCAATAAAATCAAGTAAATTTTCTGTATAAAGATTTTTTTCTTTATTTATAAAAATCAATTTACTACCACTAGATAATCCTATAAAAATCTGTTCAACTGAAGCATCAAATATGAAATTTGAAAACTGTAAAACAATATCACTTGAATCAATATTAAATTTGTTAATCTGAGAAGTAATTAGATTTATAACATTTGTATGCTCAATCATTACTCCTTTTGGCTTGCCTGTACTACCTGAGGTATAAATTACATAAGCCAGATGACTTGGTAATAATGCAACGTTTAGTGCTGTTGTAGGATTAACAGAGATCTTCGCCCAATCTTTATCCAATAACAAAACAGCAATATCCTTATAATCTGCCAGAATCTTATGGCTATCTTCCCTGCTTAATACCAGTTTAATACCGGCATCAACAAGCATATAACTAATACGATCCGACGGGTAATCAGGATCAACAGGCACATAAGCACCCCCTGATTTTAAAATACCCAAGATACCTATAAGCATCTCCAGACTACGCTCCAGACAAATACCTACCAAAGTATCCGGCTCAACACCCTGTTCTATTAAATAATGCCCCAGTTGATTCGACTTCTCGTTTAATTCCCTATAACTTAATGTTTCTCCTTCATAAACCACAGCTATAGCATCAGGAGTCTTCTTCACCTGTTCTTCGAACAAATCAACTATAGTTTTATCTTTTGGATAAGCAACTGTTGTATCATTGAATAAATGCAATAGTTGGTATTCTTCCTCTTTTGTCAACATCGACAAACTGCCTACTGGCTGAGTAATATCTCCCAAAATAGAAATCAAAAGCTCTTTGTAATGTAAAAGCATACGATCAATCGTGGACTTATCAAACAAGTCTGCACAATACACAATATCTAATCCAATACCACTATTATTTTCAGAAATATTCAATGTCAGATCGAACTTTGAGTTGACTATATCAAACTCATAGTTTGAAATCTCAACATCCTGTATAACTAAACCTTCAGATCCTTCAGATGTGTTCTGCAATACAAACATCACCTGAAACAATGGACTCATGCTCATATCACGGGTAGTAACCACACGGTCTACTACTTTCTCAAATGGAGCCAATTGATGATCATAACTACCAAGTGTAGTTTCTTTTACTCTTTTTAAAAGTTCTCTGAAGTCTGGATTACCACTCAGATCACTGCGAAGTGCCAGTGTATTGACAAAAAAGCCTATCATGCCCTCTAACTCTGATTGGGTACGATTCGCAATAGGCGTTCCAACACAAATATCATCCTGACCACTATAACGTGACAATAATACCTTAAAGGCTGACAACATCAACATAAATAATGTAACACCTTCTGCCTGACACAAGGCATTTAAAGAATCACTAAGATTCTTATCAAGGGTTAAAGAAACATTCGATCCTGCTGTGCTTTGAATCGATGGACGAGCATAATCTGTTGGCAATGATAAAGTACCTACTCCCTCTAACTTCTCTTCCCAATACGATAACTGAGAGTCCAAAACAGCTCCTTCCAAATATTTTCGCTGCCAGATCGCATAATCTGAATATTGCAAAGAAAGCTCAGGCAAAACAGCCGCTCTTCCCGATTGAAGCGCGCTGTAAAGCTCCATAAACTCATTTACCAAGATACCCTCTGACCAGCCATCACTGGCAATATGATGCAGCACACAGGCCAATATATATTTTTGATCTCCTAAATCATACAAACAAGCTCGTAACTTATAATCTGCTGACAAATCAAAAGGAATTCTGAGATAATCCTGAAGGATATTTTCAAATAATAATACATCTCTTATTTCAACCTGATCAAGGATCCACTCCTTTTCACTTATGACTTCCTGATACCCTATACCATCTTCTGATAACAGAATAGTACGCAAAACCTCATGACGAGATACAATACTTTGAAGCGTTTGTTCTAATATCGATGCGTCTAAGGCCCCTTCCAAACGAAGTGCAATAGGCATATGATATTCTAAACTACCCTGTAACTGATCCAAAAACCACAATCGCTCCTGACTAAAAGACAAAGGAATCTGCTGCGGACGATTCTCTACAATAACTGCAGGTAGTAATATCCCAACTGATTGAGATGATACATGCGAACTTAACGTTGCGATCGTCGTATATTCAAAGACTTCCCTGATAGATATTTCTATGGATAATCCCTTTCGGATCATCGATACCAATCGGGTAGCCAGTAGACTATGCCCCCCCAATTCAAAAAAGTTATCATGAACTCCAACCTTCTCTACTCCCAACAAATTCTCCCAAATTTGAGCCAATTGGTGTTCTGTCTCTGTGCGTGGAGCTACATATTCTTTTGTAGACAAATCTGAACTATCAGGATCCGGTAAAGCTTTTCTGTCCAGTTTTCCGTTTGACGTTAACGGCAGCTCTGCCAACTCAACCCAAATCATAGGAACCATATACTCCGGTAAACTTAATTTCAACTGTTCCTGCAAAGCAGCCCTGTCCAGCTTACCTTCAACAACAACATAACCAACCAAACGTTTGGTATCATTTGAATCCGCTTTAGCCAATACACAGCACTGGCTGATTCCACGTACCGATGACAATACATTCTCGATTTCACCAAGCTCTATTCGATAACCACGGATTTTAACCTGATTATCCTTTCTGCCAATAAACTCCAGATTACCATCAGGGAGCCAACGTGCTAAATCTCCCGTCTTATAAATTCTATCGCCCTCTTTAAATGGATTCTCTATAAACTTCTCTCGGGTTAATTCTTCCTGATTCAGATAACCACGAGCAACCCCTGCTCCACTTATACATAGCTCACCAACTACACCAATAGGTAATAAGCTCATTTGTGAATCTAAAATATAGATCTGAGTATTGTTTATAGGAGTTCCAATACCGATTTCTTTAATATCAATAATATACCTATCATAAAAAGATAGGGTAGACGTTACTGTTGTTTCTGTTGGTCCGTACTCATTATAAAATTCATATCCCTTATTCCACTTTACTATTAAATCTTTATTACAAATCTCTCCTCCGACAACAATCCTTTTCAAAGAGTGTAAATCTGTCCTTACACTCAAAGTACTTAACATACTTGGAGTAGTATGAAAATGTGTTATTTTTTGATTATCAATAAAATCAAGTAAATTTTCTGTATAAAGATTTTTTTCTTTATTTATAAAAATCAATTTACTACCACTAGATAATCCTATAAAAATCTGTTCAACTGAAGCATCAAATATGAAATTTGAAAACTGTAAAACAATATCACTTGAATCAATATTAAATTTGTTAATCTGAGAAGTAATTAGATTTATAACATTTATATGCTCAATCATTACTCCTTTTGGCTTGCCTGTACTACCTGAGGTATAAATTACATAAGCCAGATGACTTGGTAATAATGCAACGTTTAGTGCTGTTGTAGGATTAACAGAGATCTTCGCCCAATCTTTATCCAATAACAAAACAGCAATATCCTTATAATCTGCCAGAATCTTATGGCTATCTTCCCTGCTTAATACCAGTTTAATACCGGCATCAACAAGCATATAACCAATACGATCCGACGGGTAATCAGGATCAACAGGCACATAAGCACCCCCTGATTTTAAAATACCCAAGATACCTATAAGCATCTCCAGACTACGCTCCAGACAAATACCTACCAAAGTATCAGGCTCAACACCCTGTTCTATTAAATAATGCCCCAGTTGATTCGACTTCTCGTTTAATTCCCTATAACTTAATGTTTCTCCTTCATAAACCACAGCTATAGCATCAGGAGTCTTCTTCACCTGTTCTTCGAACAAATCAACTATAGTTTTATCTTTTGGATAAGCAACTGTTGTATCATTGAATAAATGCAATAGTTGGTATTCTTCCTCTTTTGTCAACATCGACAAACTGCCTACTGGCTGAGTAATATCTCCCAAAATAGAAATCAAAAGCTCTTTGTAATGTAAAAGCATACGATCAATCGTGGACTTATCAAACAAGTCTGCACAATACACAATATCTAATCCAATACCACTATTATTTTCAGAAATATTCAATGTCAGATCGAACTTTGAGTTGACTATATCAAACTCATAGTTTGAAATCTCAACATCCTGTATAACTAAACCTTCAGATCCTTCAGATGTGTTCTGCAATACAAACATCACCTGAAACAATGGACTCATGCTCATATCACGGGTAGTGACCACACGGTCTACTACTTTCTCAAATGGAGCCAATTGATGATCATAACTACCAAGTGTAGTTTCTTTTACTCTTTTTAAAAGTTCTCTGAAGTCTGGATTACCACTCAGATCACTGCGAAGTGCCAGTGTATTGACAAAAAAGCCTATCATGCCCTCTAACTCTGATTGGGTACGATTCGCAATAGGCGTTCCAACACAAATATCATCCTGACCACTATAACGCGACAATAATACCTTAAAGGCTGACAACATCAACATAAATAGTGTAACACCTTCTGCCTGACACAAGGCATTTAAAGAATCACTAAGATTCTTATCAAGGGTTAAAGAAACATTCGATCCTGCTGTGCTTTGAATCGATGGACGAGCATAATCTGTTGGCAATGATAAAGTACCTACTCCCTCTAACTTCTCTTCCCAATACGATAACTGAGAGTCCAAAACAGCTCCTTCCAAATATTTTCGCTGCCAGATCGCATAATCTGAATATTGCAAAGAAAGCTCAGGCAAAACAGCCGCTCTTCCCGATTGAAGCGCGCTGTAAAGCTCCATAAACTCATTTACCAAGATACCCTCTGACCAGCCATCACTGGCAATATGATGCAACACACAGGCCAATATATATTTTTGATCTCCTAAATCATACAAACATGCTCGTAACTTATAATCTGCTGACAAATCAAAAGGAGCCATCAGATAATCCTGAAGGATATTTTCAAATAATGATTTATCACTTATTACGACCTGATCAAGGATCCACTCCTTTTCACTTATGACTTCCTGATACCCTATACCATCTTCTGATAACAGAATAGTACGCAAAACCTCATGACGAGATACAATACTTTGAAGCGTTTGTTCTAATATCGATGCGTCTAAGGCCCCTTCCAAACGAAGTGCAATAGGCATATGATATTCTAAACTACCCTGTAACTGATCCAAAAACCAAAGTCGCTCCTGACTAAAAGACAAAGGAATTCGTCCTGAGCGGTCTTCTACGACAACAGCAGGTAGTAATACTCCTTTTGATTGAGATGATACATGCGAACTTAACGTTGCGATCGTCGTATATTCAAAGACTTCCCTGATAGATATTTCTATGGAAAGCTCTTTACGAATAATCGATACCAATCGGGTAGCCAGTAGACTATGACCTCCTAACTCAAAAAAGTTATCATGAACTCCAACCTTCTCTATTCCCAACAAATTCTCCCAGATTTGAACCAATTGGTGTTCTGTCTCTGTGCGTGGAGCAACATATTCTTTTGTAGACAAATCTGAACTATCTGGATCCGGTAAAGCTTTTCTGTCCAGTTTTCCGTTTGACGTCAACGGCAGCTCTGCCAACTCAACCCAGATCATAGGAACCATATACTCCGGTAAACTTAATTTCAACTGTTCCTGTAAAGCAGCCCTGTCCAGCTTACCTTCAACAACAACATAACCAACCAAACGTTTGGTATCATTTGAATCCTCTTTAGCCAATACACAGCACTGGCTGATTCCACGTACCGATGACAATACATTCTCGATTTCACCAAGCTCTATTCGATAACCACGGATTTTAACCTGATTATCCTTTCTGCCAATAAACTCCAGATTACCATCAGGGAGCCAACGTGCTAAATCTCCCGTCTTATAAATTCTATCGCCCTCTTTAAATGGATTCTCTATAAACTTCTCTCGGGTTAACTCTTCCTGATTTAAATAACCACGAGCAACCTGAATTCCTCCAATGCATAGCTCCCCAATAACTCCAATGGGTAAAAGTTGATGACTATCATCTACAATATATAAACTCGTATTAGCAACTGGCTGACCAATTAAAACACCCGGCAAGAAACCTTCCAATGGAACTTCCCACGAACTTACTTCAATAGCCGCCTCAGTAGGACCATATAAATTATCTAAACGTACCCGATTGAATTTCTCCTTAAACATATCAATCTGGTCCAATTGTAAGGCTTCTCCACTACATATAACCAATTTTAAAGAACTACAGTCCCCTTGGTTTATAGTCCCTAAGAAAATGCTTAACATCGAAGGAACAAAATGGATAGTAGTGATACTATACTCTTCAATTATTCTTTTCAGATAAATAACATCCTTATGACCTTCAGGTTTTGCAAAAATTAACTTAGCACCGCAAGTGACAGACCACAATAATTCCCACACAGAAACATCAAAACTAAAAGATGTCTTTTGAAGAATGGTATCTTCAGAGTTTAATTTATAATGAGATTGCCCCCACAGTAGTCGATTTACGATACCTCCGTGTTCATTCATAACTCCCTTAGGTCTACCTGTACTACCCGAGGTATAAATTACATAAGCCAGATGACTTGGTGATAATGCAACGTTTAGAGCCGTTGTAGGATTAACAGAGATCTTTTCCCAGTCTTTGTCTAACAATACGACCTTAACATTCGTATAATCTGCCAGAATCTTATGGTTATCTTCCCTGCTTAGTACCAGTTTGATGCCGGCATCACCTAGCATATAACCGATACGATCCGATGGATAATCAGGGTCAACAGGCACATAAGCACCCCCTGATTTTAAAATACCCAAGATACCTATAAGCATCTCCAGACTACGCTCCAAACAAATACCTATCAAAGTATCCGGCTCAACACCCTGTTCTATTAAATAATGACCCAGTTGATTCGACTTCTCATCTAACTCCTTATAACTTAATGCCTCTCCTTCATAAACAACAGCTATAGCATCAGGGGTCTTCTTCACTTGCTCTTCAAACAAATCAACTACAGTCTTATCTTTTGAATAAGCAACTGCCGTATCATTGAATAGATGCAATAGTTGTTTTTCTTCCTCAATTGGAATAATCGAAATATCTTCAATTGGTTTGTTTAATCCAAATTCAAATTGCCTTATAATATAAAGCAATCTTTTTATTAACATCTCTACTTCATTTTTTTCAAAATACCCTCTCTGATAATCAACATTTAATTCCAAAGGAGAATCTTCTCCATAATCTGACCATCTAATAGACAACGGATATTCTACTAAAGTACTTGCCAAATGTTTTATCTCAATGTGAAGATTTGGAGATAAGGATTTTGGAAAAGGAAGAGGTTCATAATTTACAACAATATCAAATAGTTGCCATCTACTTTCTGACAATAATTTAAGAGATCTGTTTAAATATGAAATAGGATACAATCGATGTTTATAATCATTGCGTTGTGTTTGTTGTATTTCAGAAATTACATCAGACAGAATCTGCTCTCCAACATATTTACCTTTATAAGGAAGTATTCCCGCAAACATTCCTAATGTCTTTCGTTCATTTCTCCCGCTTCTATTGTGAACAGGGATTCCTAAACTAAAAGTTTCCTTATCTGTTGTTTTTCCTAAATATAATAGTAATGCCGCAATTGTAAATTGAGAAATATTTGCCTTTGTGTCTAGGGATAAACGATTAAATAATTCTCGATCTTCCTTCGAAATAAGAATTGAGATCCTATTACCGCCTAATTCTTTTTTTTGCCTTTTATTGTTTAGTAAAGAATTAGGGATTGAACTATATTTTTCATTCCAATAAATTACATCTTTGTGATATTGCTCAGATAGAAGATAATCAAAACTTTTTTTTGTAGCATCCAAATAAGATGGATACACAACTTCAGATTTTTCACCTCCCCTTATTAAATTTTCATATTCACCTATTACATAATTTACTTTTACAGCAAAACCAAATCCATCAGTTATTAAGTGATGAAAACAAACAAACCACCAAAACTCATCTTCTGCTATTTTTATTAGTGTATAAATATATAATTTTTCCTGATTTAAATCAAAAGCAATATTGAACTGAGCTTGCATCCATTCTTTAGCTGCTACTCTCGGCTCAATTTCTGACGAAAAATCCAATTCATCAATCGTAACTTTTTCTTGAAAATCCTTTAAATAAAATGACGGTTCATTTTCTGTAAAATCAAACCTAATATTAAAAACATCAAAAACCTTAGATAGTCCTTCTATTACATGCTTAAACTGCGAGGTATTGAAAGATCCCTTAAAGATCGTATAACCTCCAATATTGTATAATGGATTTTTTGGATCCATCAACTGCCCATAATAAACTTCCTGCTGGGCTATATGTAGTTTTGATTTTATATTCATTTTAATATTTATTGGAATTAAACCAGGGTTTGTTTTAGATATTCATTATTACAAACAACAAAAGCATCCTTCATTATTATTATTGCTGCATCAACTATATCATGAGTCGTAATTAATGGAGGAACTAGTCTAAGTACATTATTATAATGGCCACCTACTTCGAACAATAACCCTCTTTTAAAACATTCATTTCTGAATTTTACAAGATATTCTGAAAAAGGTTCTTTAGTGACTTTATCTTTTACAAACTCGACACCTATCATCATACCTCTTCCACGAACTTCTCCTATAAATGAATTATCCAATGCCAAACTATTTAATTGCTTTTTTAGATAAGCCCCAATTACTTTCGAATATTCTTCTATTTCATATTTTTCAATAAAATCAAATGCTCCTCTAGCAGCAGCTATACTTACCTGATTACCTCTAAATGTACCTATGTGCTCTGCTGTCTCCCATGCTTCAATTTCTCTTTTATATATTAACCCTGAAATTGGAAATCCAATTCCTCCAAAACCTTTAGAAAATGTTATAATATCAGGAATTGCTTTTGTATTCATGAATTCCAGAAAACTTCCTGTTCTGTAAAAACCACTTTGAATTTCATCAAAAATGACAATAACACCATACTTATTGGCTATTTTAACTATACGCTCTAAAAATCCGGACCTAGGGACAATATTTCCTCCTTCTCCTTGTATTGGTTCTAATATAATTGCCGCTGGAAGAGTTACCCCTGAATGTCCGTTTTCTAATATCCATTCAAAATGTGTTGCACAATCATAATCACAATTATTACTATTTTTACTAAAAGGGCATCTGTAGCAATAACTATAAGGAACAAAATGTACATTCGGAATCAGAGAGCTTATTTTTTTTCGAAAAAAAGTATCAGATGTAACTGCCAATGCCCCTGAAGTCATTCCATGATATCCTCCAGAAAAAGCAATAATACCATCACGTCCTGTTTTAATTTTTGCCAGCTTTATTGCAGCTTCCACTGCATCTGAACCAGTCGGTCCTCCAAAACTAACTTTATAATCTTCCCTTATTTCTGCTGGCAGACTATTTAATATTTTTTGAATTAAGAAAATTTTATTTTCGGTAGGAAAATCCAACGCATGAATCAACTCCTCTTGTTGTTCCTTAACATATTCTAATACAAAATCATTACTATGTCCTACATTTAGAACTCCACAACCTCCAAAAAAATCAATAAATTGATTTCCATCAACATCTTCTACAATACTACCTTTTGCACGTTTTAAAGCAATAGGCATTTTCTTTGGATATGAGACAACACTACCTTCAATATTCTTCTGTAATTCTAATAAAACTTTTGATTTATCTCCAGGTAACGAAGATGAAACAATTTTTGCACCTTGTGACAAATGATACTTTTTAAGCGATTCCATATATTGAATAGTTTTTTTAGTTACTAATTTAAAAGCATTAAAAATTGAATTCATTAACTTTAAGGGCTATTGAACTAATTTTAAATTGTAAATAATTAAGGGTTAATCTTTGAGTTTTAAAAAACATAAATCTTATATTAAATAGAATATAAAAAATACATTCTCAAGTAATGTTTAAAGGGAATATTACTTTATGTTTTCTGATACCAGAACTGACGGATTGAAACTAGTTTCTGTATCTAACATCTTTCCATAATTAAATTTTATCAATCGATCACAAAATTTATAGTAGGCGTCATCATGAGTTATTGCAATTACCGTTTTTCCTTTACTTTTTAATTCAGGAATTATACTTTCGTAAAAATATTTTCTGAAATCGGGATCTTGCTCTGCAGCCCACTCATCAAAAATAAAAATATCTTTGTCTTCCAATATAGAATATATTAAGGCTAATCTTTTCTTTTGCCCGCTGGATAAACTTTGAAATATTCTGTTATTAGCTACGTCCTGTCGAATGATTCCATTAAGTTTCATTCTTTCTAAAAGTTTGCTTAAATCATCATTTGAAGGAAGTAAATTAAAATCATCATAATTCTCTGAAAACAGATAGTCATCAGAAAAAATACAAGATATCATGTCTCTATAATCCGATCTGTTTTCCTTGTCAATAATTACATCATTATAAATTATCTCACCCGATTTAGGAAGATAAAGCCCTGATAATAAATTAATAAAAGTACTTTTTCCACTGCCGTTACCTCCAGAAATAAAAATAACTTCTCCTCTCGTAATTTTTAAATTGATTGGTTTTAACTCAAAACTAATTGACTCTTTATCATCAACATGGTAATAACTCATATTATTAATGTAAAGGTCTTTAAACTCCGGTAAAGAATTAGTAGCTATCGATTTCTGTAAAGAATCAGAATCTTTCAAATTACCTGCAACAATTTCATTGAACTGATTAACTCTTTCAAATGCAATTTTATAAGCTATAACATTTTTCATGAGATTTATAAAAATCGTTATTGGCCCCATTAAAAATAATAAAGCAACCATAAAACCCGAAATAACAATTTGATCAAGTTTAAAAATTAAAGGCAATACAAAAAGTATCGCGCCAATTATAATGTAAAAAGAGTATTGCCCTATTAAATCATTGCCAAATGCTGACAGCTCAGCCTTAATACTTAATTTTATGGCACTCTCACGGTTTTTGACAATGTGATTAAAAAAAATAGAATCACTTCTTTTAGTACTCATCTTGATCTTATTGAAGCCATGTAAAAAATCATTGTAATTTTCCATAAAGCTATCATCAAGATCTCTTTCTTTATTCATACTTTTTTGAATAGCTTCATTTCGATATACATAAATAAAGGCTAATACTATTATTAGAATTATAATCATTACTGCTCCTTTTGGATAAAGCCAAAACATATAACCTATACCAGCGATGATCATTATCAACGCATTAAAAAAAACAATAAAAACTTCTGGTAATGATTCCAATCTTCCTATATCTGACATTGCTGTTCTAACTCTTGCCTCTCCAATACGTAAATAAGCCTCATAATTTGATAATCGAAGTTTATTAATAATCTGAAGTGTCATTTCTTTACCAAAATTCAACGTTACCTTTATCATATATCTTTTAAAATAATAGGTAAGTACGAAAGAGGTTATAACTAAAACTAAGTAAATAAACCAGTCATAATCACTAAAAAAAGGTAATGGTGTACCTGCTACTTTATTACTAACCAACATCAGTAAGCTACTGCTCCACAAACCATTAATTACTGCAAACAATCCCAGCAATGGTAATGCTACATTCAATTTTAATTTTAATACTTTAAGAAAAGTTATTTTTTCCAACTTTAGAAATTTAAATAAATTAGATTTAGGGCTTATTATTTTAAGGTATCATAAAACAAGGTAGAATTCGGAAATTATACCGATTTAAACATTGATTCATAATATTATCTCAAAGATGCAACGAATGTATACTTTTAAACAATCTTTTCCTTACGGGAAACCGTAAAAAAGGAATACTTTTAATTATTTAACATTGATAAATATTGACTTTTTCTATACACTAGTTCCTTCTTTTACCATAAAAGTATCCCCACCAACGATTTAAACAAACAAAACTATATTAGCTGGGATTTAATCATCTACCGACTTAACTAACAAATCAACTTGACCAACTATTGCATTTTGTTTTCAAACATTATAAAATGCTTTAAAATAGTCTTGTAATTGTATCACAAATTATCGGTTTTTACATATAAAAAAAATATCTAAAACAATTTGTTCCAATAAAAATAAAATGGTTCTTTTACAAAAATATTTAGGATTTAATACTTTATTTGTAGACATTCGCAAACTATTTTTTAACAAAAAACATCATGGCTATTTGATTTGCCTAATGTTTAAAAAGCTTTTTTTTGATACAAGTCTTTTATAGTCAATTTGATTTACCACTATCATCGAATAGTTGGTCTAGTCTATTCCAATATTTACCATTAGACATTAAAAAAAAATGCATGAATTACCGCAGATGGCAAGATCAGCATGCATTCTTACTGGGAAGACTCCTACTTATGGAATCACTAGATAAAATTGGTCTAAAAAAAAATATGGTGTCTAACATTAAATACAATGAATACGGGAAACCTTTTTTGAATGATGAGATAGATTTTACTATCTCTCATTCTGGTAAATTTGTTGTTTGTGCTATTGCTCAAAAAATGAAGCTTGGCATTGATATTGAGTCAATTAAAAATATTGATTTTACTGATTATAAAAATATTATGTCAGATAAACAATGGCAAAAAATTGTAAGTTCTTCAAATCCAAAGATAGCATTCTATAGATTTTGGACCATGAGAGAAAGTGTAATGAAGGCGGAAGGAAAAGGCTTATCTATTCCTTTTTTAGATATCGAGATAATCAATAATCAAGTAATTTACGATAAAAATACATGGTATTTAACAGAATTAATTCTTCATGAAAATATATGTGCGTATCTTGCTACTACTGCAAAAAATCCAGCATTTAGTTTTTTCGAAGCTGATTTTACCTCTGGACTTAAGGAAATTAAAGTAGCGCAAAAGGAGGTTAATATAATAAAAAATTATATTACATAAGCAAAAGTTCATGAGATACATTTTTTAAAAAACATTAAACATCAAATGTCTGCCTACATTTTGCTTGGCGACAAAGGCTAATTGTCATAATCAATTCAATTATAATTATTTCAGAGCATTAGGATATCCTTAGAAATTCAAAAAAGGATTAATAAAAAACTATAAACTATACGTTTATAGTTTTAGAAAATCACGAAAAAGAATTGAAACACTATTTTCTCATTTGTTCAATCAATTTCTAATCAGAAGAAATTATCCAAACTTTTCAAAGTTTTAGCACCTGAATTTTGGCCAAAATTACAACATCAACATTGGTTCAATAAGTCAATAAATTTATATTTGACAGATCAATAAACAATATTAAGAATCAAAACTATTTAAGTACACCCAATGGGTTAATTCTTATAATTTATACAATCTAAATTTATCTTTTTTACTATATTTTGAAAAAGTAAAATGATAAAATCTGAAGTTTCATTTTAATAAATTTCGAACCTAAAAATTATGAATGACAATAGAAATAAAATTATCGCACTTCCTTTTGCTGGAGGTAACAGATACAGTTTTAATAGTATAGAGAAATACGTTCCAAAGAATTTAAATTGGGTTACATTAGAATCTCCAGGCCGTGGAAACCGATTCAGGGAAGATCTTTTAGTTACAGTTAATGAATTAGTTGACGACTTATTGAATCAAATCATTCCTCTTATCGAAAATAGTAATTATGTAATATATGGCCATAGTATGGGGACATTGTTAGGATATGAGCTTACAAAGAAAATTATTGAGAAAAAACTAAAACAACCTACATCTCTTTTTTTTACAGGAAGGGGAGCTCCAGGTTTTAGTCGATTTGACACTAAAAAATCATTATTACCTGAAACTATTTTCTGGAAAGAAGTTGAAAAAATAGGTGGTTTGCCACAAGAAATACTTCAATGCAAGGAACTTTTGGAACTATATTATCCGATAATGAAATCTGATTTTAAAGCTATTGAAGATTATGAATTTTTAGCCATGGAAAAGCCATTTTCAATTCCTATCCATGTTTGCATGGGCAAAGATGAAATTGGAATAGGTGAAGAAAAAACATCATTAACTGATATGAAAGCATGGCAGAATGAAACGTCACTTCCTTGCACGTTTGAATTGTTAGAGGGAGATCATTTTTTTATTTTTAAACATGCTGAAGCAATTGCAAAAAAAATATCTCGAACTGCTGTTACTATTGGATCTACTTATGCTTAATTAAATTTATTATCTTTAAATAGTTTTATTATTCATTTTACTTAGTTAAGATAATGATAACCTAATATATTTCTTAAAAGAATCTGTCTCAAAACTAAGATAGATTCTTTTAAGAAATATATCCGAATTGTTTCCTCCCCTACTTTAATTATTCAAATGCAATACTTGCAACGTTATTTACTACTTCATTTATTTCATTTAACTTGTCTGTGGGAATAAACATTCCGTTTGCCAAAAGAATTATTGTCAGTTTTTTGTTGGTGAATTTTCTAAAAGCTGTTGATATGCCTCCTGAAAATCCATATGATACTTCTCCGTTTATCTTTATCAAATCTAACCCATGAGTAAAGTCTCTCTTTATTTCATAATTAAACGGTGTCAATAACTGATTTTTTGTTGTTTTGTTGTTTTGTTTTTTTGTTTTTTTGTTTTTTTGCCTTTGTGTTTACTTCCCAAAATGAGCATAAAATAATAGTTAATAAGAATTGATTTCCTATGGAATACAATGGTTGTTTTGATTTTCCCTTTAAATGCAATTGATGTACCAAAACAACTTAACACAAAATAAAAAACTAAAAACCAATAAGTTATAAACTTATATTTGTTTTTTAACTTGCTAATACCTATCAAAATGATAAGCTCAACGATGCAAAATGAAAGGGATAATTCCTTTTAGATCAAAGCCAGTAGAAATTTAAAAAGAAGCTTTAAAAATCAAAAGCCTATAGACATCAGAGTTTAATGGCTTTTTTTCTCAGATTTAACTAAGGTTTTTTTTTATATTCTTACTACTTATGTTGCCCTTTCTGCCCTAATACAATATGATTTAACTTGAGAAATTCTTATTTTTTTTCTGCAATGGGAATCAATTTCCGGACGCTTCTATTAAGAATACTTCTTGTAGATTTTTTCTTAATCTCATAAGCTTTAGTGCATTTTTCAAGCTCAGTATACAATAACTGAAATTTATCATATAGAGCATCCAGTTCTTCCATAGCTTTTCGCGTTCTGGCATCTTCAGCCTCTTCAATTTTATTTTTATAAACAGTAGAAAGATGTTCGAATTTATGAAAAGCTGTCAGCAAGATCCGATGCTCTTTAGAATTTATTCCTTGCATAATAACATTACTATTTGACTAAAAATTAAAAAAATATTAAGGGTTAAAACGTAATAATGGATCCGAATCTGCATAGACTTTAGACAGCGTCAATAATCGTAATTCTGTAGCTTTCATTTTACCGGTATTTCCTGAGATGCTTCTCAATGCTGTACTTAACAGAATTTCTGAACGATTCCCTAAAGGAAAAACTTCTAATTCCTGAAGTTCATCTGTATAAATATTGGGATCTATTCCTTTAGAATAACCACCTTCATGTCTGGAATTAAACAGCTTATAAATAGACGGATATAGTACCCAGCCTTTACTTCCGGGAATTCGATCGTCTTCTATTGGAAATCCTGCCACATCTTTCCCAAAAGTTTTCCCGCCCAAAGCAATTACATTCATGTAAGGTTTAAGATTATTGATTATAAGCTCTGATGCAGATGCGGTGCGGCTTCCACACAATATATGTACTCTGTTTATTGACAGATGAACACCGCGCAAAGCATCAAAACTTATTTTTGCTTCATTACTTTTTAAGGCTTGCTCAAATGATTGATCGACATTCCCCCCGTTAGCATTTCCTTCAAACTTAATAAAAAGGTCAGTTGCTTTAATATTTGGAGCCAGGATAATACTTAGCGCGGTTGCAGATGCAATATCCCCTCCTCCATTATATCTTAAATCCAATACAAGTTCAGTAATCGATTTGTTTTTTAATTCCTGAAAGATTTGTAAAAATTGCTGCGCCTGACCGACATCAAAATGTGGAATTTCAATATAGCCAATCTTAGCATTTTTATCTGAAATAATTTGATATGGAATTGGCTGGGAAAAACTAAATCCCTGCAATACTGAAATTTCTTTTGGATTGGAAAAACCGGATTTCGAAGAAAATGAAATCATCTCCAGATTTAACTTTGCTGCACTTACCATATTTTTATACAATTGCTCGTAGTTTCCTGCGTTCAAAACTGTTCCATCGATTTTAGTGATCAGCTGCCCCCTTTGCAAACCATTGTTTTTGGCGGGAGAACCTGCCAATGTATATAATATTACGCCATAATATTTTCCTCCAAATTCGACAAAAGACACATCAAACCCAAAGCTCCGTCTAAGACTTTGTGGTGCAGTGTCGGGCAATGCAGGATGAATGGCATAAGAATAGGCATCCTCTTTTTGCAATAATTTTTTAAAATACTCCTTAGGATTTAAGGATAAATTACCCTCAGCCGGCATTGTTGTACTCCAACGATAATACTTTTTCATTTGAAGGTACATCCATTCATTTACATATTCATTAGAATCTTTATTGTAAATTATTGGTGCATCATCACTTTCACAGGAAAGGATTAAAAAAGAAAGTAAAAGAAAAATAAATATTCTACTATAATATAAGTATTTCATTTTTTAATTTTTAATTCCAAAAAAATATTGACTCTTAAATCCAGCCCGTTCGATCCTTAAAAAGTAAAGAAATCGGCTAAATTGATGACGCCTCCCACACCGGAGAACTTACCATTTACATCTTGTTCTTCTTCAAGAATAATTAGTTTTGATTTATTGTTTGTCATGGTCATCGTTACAATAACTTTTTGACCTGTGATATAAGATTCCTTTGTACCATGTTTTACAAGTTCCATTTTTATGGCTGCCGGCGTACTGAATGGAAATTCGATAAAATCACTTGGTGTATCTTTGCTGATATTTTTTACAATCCCTAAAACCTGACCATTGCTTTTTGTAATAATACCATCCAAAGCGCCTTTATAGGTACTACCTGAATATTTATTTAGTGATGGAAATATAAACTTAAAACCCGCATAACCGGTTTGGCTTAATATGCCTGGTTTTAAAAATGAAACATCATCTATCCATAAATTTTCTTTAGCGTAGAAATATAGAGAACTTACAGGAGTCTCGTTTGTAAAAAAGTAAGTTCCCAAGATCTGGCTTGTCTTTTTATTGGTGATTACCAACGTTTTTACCTCATCATTGAAAAAAACAAAATCATGCTCTTTTTCTATTTTTTTTACGAAAGCTGTATTGTTTTTTTCCTTTCCTATCTCAATCAATTTACCATTTACGGTCATTTGAATGGAATCGCTTAAAGCGTTATAACCGTGTATAACGATTTTACCAATTTCTCTTTTTCTCTGATCGTAATAAGGTGTTAGTTCATCATTAGCACAGGCGCCTAAAAGTGCGAGTACAACAGAAAGAAAAAATGCTTTTGCAATCTTATTTTTCATATACTATTTTTTAGTAAGGCAGTAATTTTAATACAGGAATAAAACCTACTGCCCTTTTTTACTTTTTAATAAATTTTATTGTTTGCGAATTTGTATCGTTGGTTACTAACAGAAAATAGAATCCCTGAGGTAAATCGGCTACAGAAATATTTTGATTATTAAAATTTACTTCCCTAACCAGATTGCCTGCTGCATTATAAATTTTCAATGCAGTTTTATTGTCTTTAAATTGTTCTGCCAATTGCAATTCTAAATTTTCTTTAACAGGGTTTTCTACAAGAAACGAACGGTTTTTATCCAATATATGATCCCCTATTCCTAAATTTCCTCCTGCTACAATTGAAACTTTATCTATTTCAAAGCCTATGAAATTCAGATTTTCGTCTGCTACATTTGATACTGCTAAGTATACTGCCGCTTCGCCGGCAAATTGAGAAATATCGACACTGTAGTCCTTAAATTCTGCTTCAAGTTCTGTTTGTCTTTGTAATTTAACGGTACTCAAAAGTGTAAATGTATCAGGATCTTTTGAAGTCGATCCGTATACTAACAGATCCTGATTAGTATCATAAATACTAGTTTGTGCATTTAGAACAAGCTGTAATTTTTTGCCGGAATGTTGTGATAAATTTATTGCTGGTGTAATAGCCCAGTTCTCAACTAAACGAACTACTGTGCTTAAATCATCCAGATTCATTAGGTAATTTCCTAAAATACTGTGTTCTCCATCTACTATCGCGCTTCCGCTTTCATCAAGGTTTATATTTTTTCTGGCAATCCAGTTTATTCCATCTTCATCCCTGTCCAATAATGTCCAGCCAGCTAAATCTGCATCATCAAAATTATCTTCCCAAACCGTAACCTGTGCTGATGAAACTGCAGAAATAAAAGCAAGTATAAATAAAAGTATAGTTTTTTTCATTTTTTTATGTATTAAAAACATGGGCAGAAATATTCTGCCCATGTAAAATTTTAATTAACCGATATTAAAAATTTGTAAACTTAGTCCATGTATTAGTCCAGGCAGCTTCTGTTTTAAATGCTCCTGTAGCTCCTCCAAGGTTTAACGCTCCATCATTAAAGAATGGTTGTGTTAAGGCCCATTTTGTAGCCGGGTTCACCGTAGAAATTGCAGTACCAATTCCTGTAAAAGTTGTTCCTACAGGTAATGCTACATTATCAAAACCGTGAATAGAAACTTTAGAGTAAGTTGAACCACCTGGCAATGAAGGAGACTCAAAATTAACTCCTCTGTTGTATCCTGTAACGGTAACATCAGTAAGGCTTATGTTACCTGCTCTGCGCACGTGAATAGCATTTTCGTATAAATCAGCTACTGTAGTTGAGCTTACACCAATAATTGATAATTGGTTGATTATCGGACGTGTGATCAATGCTGTAACTGTTCCTGTAGCATTGTTATCTAACTCAATACCATTAGAATCCGGATTTCCTCCGCTTAAACTATGTGTAGAATTACTATCCGCAATTGCAATAGCTTTTGTGATTGTTCCTGTATAACCAAGATCAAAGTCAAAATTATCATCGTCTGGTGCAAAAGATACTAAATGTCCTGCATTTACAGTTCCTCCAAAAAATTCAAATGAATCGTCTCTTCCGTAAGATACCTGAATGTGATCGATCACAGTACCAGAACCTACACCACCTAAAGTTAATCCGTTGATTTCAACTCCACTTGCAGCATCTAAAATACGTCCTGCAAATTCGATACGAACATAATTTAAGATTCCACCGTTATGAGCATTGTTTGAACCTCCATAATAAAAATCAGAAACAGTTGGCTGATCTCCTAATCCTTCGATTATGTTAGTAACTGAACCGTTATTTACCTGAGCATCACCTAAAATAACTACTCCTGCAAAATCTCCCGGAGTAGCTCCTGTTGCTGCGTTGCCATCTAATAAATTGTAACTTGTAAAAATAATTGGCGCTGTTTCAGTTCCCTGAGCATCTATCTTACCTGTTTTAGTAATTACAAGAACTCCTGAGGCAACTCCAGCTGCTAATGGTTTAGCTTTAATAAATGTACCTGGCTGTATGGTTAATGTAGCCCCTGATTTTACACGTACTACTCCTTCAATTTCCCAAACTTTATCACTAGTCCAAGTAGTGTTTGTTGTAATATCACCACTTACAGTTTGTACTGTTGCCGGATATCCTGTGTAATCAGCACCAGAAGCTTTCATTGAAAAAGAAGAATCAGCAGATGAATCATCATTTTGGCAAGAGCCCAGAGCCAGAGCTACCATTGCACATAGAAAAATTTTTTTCATAATAATTTTATTAATGCTATATTTGCTGCTATTACAAATTAGGCCTTTGGAGAGAGCAGCAAAATATCTTTCCTTAGGTCTTTCTCTTTTTTTGGTAAAGATTTTTTTCAATAAACGATCCCGCTTTACCATCGAGGTTTATACCTATAATTCCGTCTTTTTACTCATAGGTTTTTTTTAACGCAGTAAAAGGTTTGCTTTCCATTCTTTTAAAATCTTATCTTATAAAGAAGAACTTTGTATTTTTAAAAGAACATCTTAAAGTTCATTTTTACATTTTTGATTAATGCACTAAACAAAAAAGAAATCTGAGACTTACAACTACATACATTAGCTTTTGAAAAACCAAAATATCATGTCTTTTTTTATTGTTAACGGTTTCTTAATACATCCCGCTATATCGGTTAAACTTGAAGTAAAAGAGCCGCTAAAAACCTACCGCCTGAACACGAATTACACTAATTTGCACAAATTTTAATAGGCTAACCTTCGTTGTGAAATTAATTCCACAAACAAATTGGAAGCAATTCATGGTACTTTTTATACTTGTATGCGCACGATAACTAATTATAGCCCATTTTTATAGCTGTAATTGATGTTTCGATGATTGGAACGCCAAAATTTTTAACACATAGAAACATAGATTTGTATTATTAAGAGAGGATACAAAAAGAAATATATTTCTTTTACAGAGTTTGGATATGTGTATCTAGACAAAGTGAAACACCTTTTTGTAGATGCAGCACCTATGTTACTATGTGTTAAAATGAATTGTACAAACAAATTAGTGACAATTCGTGTTATTTTTTATACTTGTATCTACACGATAGCTCTAAAAACCCATTTTAAAATGAATAATTGATTGATACACTTATTGTTCTTCCGTTTTTAGCTTTAAATACTTCTCTGTCGATATCCTGATCAAATTTTGTAGTAGCACCGGCCCCCAGACTGAATCTCGCTCTTGGATTTGTTCCTTCAGGAACATTTTCAATTTTACTGTAACTGTTGGCGTTGTTATAGGTTTCTATACCGGCATCAAACATGTTTTTCATACTGCATTTTAGTTCCAGGTTTCTTTCTTTAAAAAATTTATAACTCACCTGAGCATCTGTTACCGCATAAGGTTTGCGGATTTCCTCAGCGAAATACTCAAAGCCTACCAGTATATACTGATCTCCAATTGCATTATGCCTAAGACTAAACCCTAAACGTTCCCCTACATAATCTAAACCTAAATTATAGGTGTAAGGTGATTGGCCGTAAAGCGGTCTATTGGCTTCATAAAGTCCGCCTGTTCCATCTAAATTTACGTACGATGTCACTTTTGTATCGTTTATGGAAGCATTCCCATAAACAAATAAATCTTTTAAAATATCGCCATCACCTAAAAAAGAAAGACTTTTGTAAAACTCTAATTCTACCCCCCAAAGTTTGGCATTATTTGAATTGATATTATAGATATCCCTAACTCCTGACGGATTCAAATAACCAACAGCTTCAATCGGATCATCGATCTTTTTATGGTATACTCCAAAAGATAAAATCTCACCGCCTGAAGGAAACCATTCGAATTTTAAATCATAATTATTGGCAATACTGGAAACTAATCCTCCTGTATAGTTATAAATTTTAGCAGAACGGATTGGGTCGTAATACGGAATTGTCAAACGCTCGGCAAATTGAGGCCTTAAAACCGATTTATTATAACCCAATCTTACATTCGTTTTATTTGTGGGACTAATAATTAAACTTGCTGATGGCAGAAATTGCCAAACTTTATCATCGCCCTCAACTTCAGAAAATCCGTCCGGAGTTTCAAACTGGCTCTCAATTTGTGTATAAACATAACTTTCGGCTCTTACTCCCCAAACCAATCTTGCAAAGCGGCTTATTTTATCATCGAGCATTAAAAATGGGGAATGTATTTTTACATCTCCAACATATTTATTGCCATAAATTCCAAAATTCTGCCACCCAAAACCACCGTAATAATAATTGGATCCGTCTAAAAATTTTGTCAGAGGTTCATAAATATTTGCTCTGTCAGAGGTTTGTCCCACGGTAACTAATTTTGCTGATTCCTGTTGATTGGTTGCTTTTTTATAGGTTCCAAAATAACCTGCCTTTATATCGTTTGTAAAAGAATCATTAAAGTCAAAAGAGTATTTGAAATTAATAGCAGCATTATAATTAAGCTCGTCATTGGTAAAATTACTTCTGCTAAACGGCAATCTTGTTCCTTCATTATAAACAGTGTAATATAACAATTCATCATCACCGACTTTTTTCTTCATGATTTCTAAAAATGTCGCATCTTTGGTATCTTTAGTTACGTTTCCGTAAGCACCATACCAATTGATTTCCAGTTTGTTGAATTTGTGACTTCCTTCAATTTTATTCTGAATAAAAGTCGTGTAAACCGGATAATTAGATTCATCTACAGAACCCAAATCCGTACCACCTAAGATATCCGCAGTCTCCTGAGCATTATCCCAACCAGAAATTTGGTTCAATTGATTGTTGTAAATGTGCATTACCGTATTACGGCTGGTAATTTTATGATTGCCCAATTGTATCGCCGCATTGAACATTCCGCCTAAAGTGGAATTGTAGTTGTAATTTGCTCCTGAATTCTTGAACCCATATTTTGTAAAAGTGGAATAGGGTGTCTTTTTTGTTTCCGCTAAAAACTGTGAATTACTTTTGTAATTCCCTCTTTCTGTATGTTCAATAGCTAATTTTTCCTGTGTATTCTTAAAGATCAACGAACCAACAAATCCCCACTTGTTATCGTCCTTCAATTTATAATTTCGTCCAATACCAAATTGAAGCGTTGTTCCCGGGGCGCCATAGGTTTTATAAGTACTAAAATTATCCTGCGTAAATTGTTTCGAATGCTCGATAAAAGGTCCTGACTCTGCTTCGTTTGTAGGTTTTTCTAATCCCTTAATATTGTGGGGATAATCGCGTCTTCCATCATCAAAACCCAAATAATCATGATCCCCTTCTTTTTTGGTTAGTCTTTCTTTAAAAGTACTTTCACTATTATAAGAAGTCCCGATAGAGAAATTGGTGAAGTTTTCCTTTGGAATATCCATGGTTTTTACCTCTACATATCCTCCGGCAAAATTGGCATACATATCGGGAGTTGCAGATTTACTTACGACAATACTTTCAACGATGGCAGTCGGAATTATATCAAAAGAAAAGTTTTGCTGATAAGCATCTGTACTTGGCAGCGTGATCCCATCCATGACAGCCTGATTCCATCGTTCTGCCATAGAACGCACCACCACGTATTTATCCCCCACCGTTGTTACCCCTGTTATACGCTTTAGCGCACTTCCCACATCTTTGTCCGGAGTTCTTGCAATTTGTTCTGAGGAAATTCCGTCAGAGAATTGAGCTGCTTTTTTTTGCTGTAAAAGCATTCCCTGAACCGATGCTGTTGCCTTTTTATAGTCTTGGATGATAATTACTTCGTTAAGCGATTGTGCATCTTCTTTCAGAGAAACTACTAAAGGAGTTTCCGACCCTTCACTTACTTTAACTCCGGTGATTCTTTGCGTTTGAAACGATATAATACTAATCTCAATCGTATATTCGCCTGGTTCCAATTCTAAAATATAGTTACCATCTATGTCTGATTGTGTTCCTAAACCCATTCCGGTAACATTAATATTGGCACCGGGTAATGAAAGTCCGTTGACATCTACTACTTTACCTGTGATTTTTCCTTTCTTTTTTTTAGCCGATTCTTTACTGTTTACGGCTATATTATTTTCATTTCTTCTGAAATTTAAGTTTGTCAGATTTTGCAAATCACTTAAAATTTCATCTATTGAAACATTTTCTTTTTTAAGTGTAATAAGAGGTAAACTTAAATCGAGGTCCTTTTGATATACAAATTGATAAGGTGTTCGGGATTTTAAGTTATCGATAACTTTTTGAGGTGATGAATTTTTAAAATCAACCGATACTGTTCCGGTTTGTGCGTAAATTGTGTTTATTCCGAGAAAAAATCCAAAAAATAAAATCCAAAAGGCAAATTGCCTGGAAATGCAATTGTTCATAATTGATGATTGTTAGTTTATGTAATTAATTTAATTTGTGTTTTAGGGTAATGTTGCTGCAGGAATTCAGCAGGCGTCCTGTCGCTAAAAATGTAAGTTTGGAAGACTTGTTTGAGCGACAATCGTTTTTCAATAAATTTATGCTGGCTTATTTGCTAACTAAGTAAGTATTGTTGCCCGTCGACCTGATTTTAATTTCGAGAGCAAAAGCAATGGTTTGAAGCATCTCATACAAGCCTTGTCGGGTATCAAGAGTTCCTTTGATTGTAAGGTTTTTTAAATCATCTGTGAGGTAATTTATCTCAAATTGGTGATCTGTCTTTAGTTTGGTTAAAACTTCTTCTAAGGTCAATCCATCCACATATATCAAAACCTTTTTCCATTCCGGTTCTAATACTTTCGCTTTTTGTTTGTGAAGTAACAAATTATCCGATCCGTAAACTGCCTGATCTCCTCGTTCCAGTAAAACCGTATTTTTCAAACTTTCAACCTGCACTTTACCGGTTCTTACATTTACTTCCGGTTTGTTATCATCGTATGCTTTTACATTAAATGATGTTCCTAAAACAGTGGTTTTTATTGTTCCAGATGTGATAATAAATGGTCGGGAAGGATCACGTTTGACTTCAAAAAAAGCTTCCCCTTTTAAAGTTACTAACCTTTCATTTTTTGCAAATTGAATGGGATATCCAATTTCTGAATTCTCATTAAGCCATACTCTCGTTCCGTCTGATAAACATAAAAGGCGGATATCGTCATTGAATGTTTTGGTAACGGCAACTTCAATCTTATTTTTATTGACTTGCGTGAATATCTGATAACTTGTAATAGAAAAAATAAATACAATACAGGCAACCGCTGTCCAATTATAAAAGCTTTTATATCGGTCAATTGTTGCAATACGTATGTTATCCCACATACGCGATTTAGTTTCGTTTGGAAGAATTCCTCTGTTAGGTATTGCATTCCACTCTTCTCTTAATTTTCTGGATTTCATTTTACAATTAACATTTAATGTTTAAAAATCAGGTATGAATTTTATCGATTCAACTACATTAGATTTTCAGTTTATTAAATATCACGGCACAACATTACTGTTAACCTTTTCTTAATCCAACAGAAGATTATCGTCCTTTTAATTTTGAAGTAAATTAAGTTCGAAAAGAAGAAAAACGCGAACAGACAAAAGATCAAATAAAAAATAAAAAACAGAATTAAGAGACCAATTCTGACTGGCTTATAAAAAATAATGCAAACCAATAGAGCTCATGGTTTTTTACAGCATTTTTTCGAAGGAACTGTAATGTCTTTGAAATTTGGTTGGCGACAGCACTTTGGGACATGTCCATTTCGACAGCAATTTCTTTATAGCTTCGGTCTTCAAATTTATGAAGGCTAAAAATTTTTCTTCTTTTTGCCGGTATTTGATTTAAGAGATGCTCTATTTCTTCGAGTTTTGAAGTAATATCATCATCTGTTTCGGATACAATATCAAGCTCTTTGATTAACTGATCATTTTCTACAGAAAAAATTCTGTTTTGTTTTTTATACCACTTAGAAATCTCCTGCTTAGAACTTTTAAACAAAATGGCTTCTAAATCTATAGCGGGATCTACTTTGTTTCTGTATTTCCAAAGATGGATAAATACATTTTGCGTAACATCTTCTGCATCGGCAAGTTGTGCAGTATATTTTTTTACAAAACAAAATACTTTATAGTGATACAGATCATAGATTTCTTTAAAGCTGGAATCATCACCGGCACGTAAACAAATTAGCAAATTAGAACTCATAACGTAATTTTAAACTGTTAAAGAAGACCCTTACAAAAGTATAATAAACCTTATATTGATATTTTTATCAGCTGGTCATTTAATAATTTATTAATATTGCGATATTGTTTTAATTTTTATAATTGATTAAAAAACCACATTGTATTAGTTTCTATTCTAACACTTTAACACCCTTCATTTACTCTAATTATTTTTTGTGGAGGTGTAAGTATGTAGCTTTGTTTAATGTTAAGGTTAAATCAAATAAGCTTGAGATTGCGACACTTAATTCTGGGGATGGTTTTGTGGGAAGGTATGGTGTAGGAAGGTTTAAAGGCTAATGAAATGACAATTACTGTAGACAAAGATAAATCAGCAGATGCCCAAATTAAGCCAGCCCTGATTTGTTTCCGGGAAATTGAAATCGTCTACTTATAGTAGTTTTGCTTTACTGATTTTATTTTTTACAATGGCTGCAGCATTTGTAAAATGAATAAAATACTCGTCAGCTGAAGTATGCTTCTATAAATTAGAACTCATTTAGAGCGCCTTTTTTGATACTCTGTGGGGGTTAAACCTGTTTGTCTTTTAAATGCAGTAAAAAAAGTTGATTTAGAATTAAAACCACTATCATAACCTAAACTTTCAACGGTTAAGTTTTTTTCGGTTTCTAATAACTTTTTAGCTTTTTCAATTCTGTATTCTTTAATCAAATTTGAAAAGGATTTTCCTAATACTTCATTTACATATTGTGATAATATATACTTTGGCACTTTAAGCTCTTTTGCAGCTTCTTCAAGCGTAAAATTGGAATTTAGAAACAGTTCTTTTTCGACTATAATCGTCATTTTTTGACTGATTAAGTCTAATGTTTCTTTTTCAATAGTCTTGTTTTTGTATCGCTCTTTTTCCTGAAAAAAGGCAGTTTCCTGGCTATTTTTAAAAACTAAAAGTAATATTATCAGGTACAAGATAAATGTGAAGGACAAAGCTCCAACTATATAGGAAGTGTAAGCTGCAAAAGTATAGGCAAACCACACAAATGCTACCCCAAAATAAATACTTAAGAACCACACCTCCAGTTTTTTTAAACTTTCCTTTTCTTTGATTTTTTGAATGATTGGCTGAATGTATTTAAAAGACAAAACGATGTAGACGAACCATTGAAAATAGATTGATTTTACAATCCATCTGCTCCAAATTTCCTGATGTTCGACATAAGGATAAAAGATTCCTAAAACAGTCATTATACCCAAATATGGTATTATATGTCTGCCCCAATTTGGTTTATCATTTTCTGAGTATGATTTGAGGTATAAAAAAAGAAACGGACCGATCAGAGTACAGGCTGAAAGTCCGGTTTGAATGAAAATATTCGATAGGTGAGGATTAAAATAAAAGAATACCGATTTAATAATTCTGATACTTAAAACCAGTAATAACAAGGATAAAAAATAATTCGCAAAAATTTTCTTTTTAGCATTTATCGCAAAATATAAGGAAAGCAAGAAACCATTAAAAGCCCCTAAGGCACTAAAGAAAAATAATAGTTCATTTGGTGATGCCATTTTTATATCTGTTTTTTTTTGCTTTTATTTTAACTTTACGCTTTGTAAAAGTCTTTCTTTTAATTCGGAGCAGATACCCTTCTTTTTGTACAGCTTCTCAGGTTTTAATTTTTAATCTGCATTTATGATGTATCAGCTGATTTTAGATAACCAATCAAAATTACGATAGTAGTAAGTTTTATTTCCTCAGCCAAGATAATTTTTTTTCGTGAAGAAAAAATACCTACCCTGGTAAAAACGACAATTTGAAAGAGAGATGATAAAAACTAAGAAAGATTTACCTTAAACAAAAAAACCTCCCAAATCAAAAGACTTGGGAGGTTTATACTTTTAAAAGCTCGTTAAGAGTTTAATCCGATTTTAATTATTTTTTCATAGTTTCTATATTTTTTTGTTCGTTACTAAAATGTTGTTGCAGGTTGTTAAAATATGACATGCGTTTCCTGTGCTCTTATCTGATCACACTTTGTGGTAATCGAGCAGTACTTGTTATCAATTTTAAAACTCTTTGTGTACCAGGTATCATCTCCATAGGTTGTGTACCCTGTATTGATTTCTACTTCTGTAAGTGGAATCGACATTCCTTTTCCTATCGCTTTAATAACAGATTCTTTTCTAGTCCAGAATTCGTAAAATTTATCCAGCCCGTCACGATTGATTTCTGCAAATTCCTCAGCAGAAAAAACATTTTCAAATAAAGAATAATCTATGTCATTGATCTCTTCAATGTCTACTCCTATTTGCTGTTTGCTAAAAACACATACGACTGTATTGCTACTATGGGAAATATTAAAATTAAAATTACTTCCTAACATATATGGTTTCCCATAATTGTCTTTTACAATTTTCTCAAATTCAAACGATTGGTTTCCCAATATATGAGATCCCATACATACCATTAGTTTTCCAAACAAACAATTGTATCTGTCATCCCACCTTCTGTATTTAAGCACTTCCTGTCTAAATTTTTGAGGTAAAAATTGCAGGTAATACTCCAGGATACCCTGATCGAAATTACAATCACTTGAATACTGAAACAAATAGTATTCATCTTCTTTCAAATCTATTTTAGGAATAGATTCAAAATCACTAAAGGCTAAGTAATGTGTCGAATTTTGCATAATACTATTAATTTATATAAAAAATTTACAATGAGGTTTTTCATTATATATTTTGCATTTGACTTTACCAATATTTTATATTTTTTGATTTCAATGATACAGTAAGTACTATTGAATGATGCTCTCAGTATTATTTATAATGTCATAATTTATTACGGGTAACGATGACATTTTTTTAAACTGTTTCATATTCTCACGGAATATATACGGATCTGATCTAAATCAAGCTATCTAAAAATCCATATAAAGACTAGTTCTGAATGATTTATTTATTTTTAAATATATTTTTAGAAATTCTTATTTCGGTTTAAGAAGCATTACTAAACACAGCTGCTTTTAAAGGGCAAATTGTCTTATTCTTTGCAGTAGCATCAGATAGAGACGCTCCTTGTTTGATTAAACTTAATTTAAGTGCGCACACTACTCCATTTTTAGCGCAGTTACATTTCGGTTTACGATCTTTCATCTTTTTAGTATTTTAGGTTATCAATAGTGTTTTTAAAGAATAAGAGGATGACTTTATCTGCACGGGCAAAACCTGTCAGATCTCAAAGCTTACGCTCACAGATCTGGTCGTCACTTTTAGAAAAAGACGACCAGTATTATTTGGATTTTAATCCTAAATAAAAAGCTGTCCTGCATACGGCTCTCTTAAGGCAAATATTCGTGCGGTTGCCAAAATTTTACAGTTTTTCACCTATACATGACTGGCTCTTGCAAGCTTTCTTTCTACAACCAGCGTACCAATTTTATAACCAAAAAAGAATAGAATTGCAGTGTTTAAAGCGTTAAAAACCGGAAAAAATACATATATGAAAAGACTGGACAACCCGAGATTAACAAGAAGGTCTTTTACATACTCTACGCGTGATTCGTAGATAAGAAATACAATGGTAAATACGATCACCCCGATTATAAAACACTTTAAAAAAACTCTTTTATGCTCAATTTTAAATGCAGCAATAAAGCCCGTTAAAATTGTAAATAGTACTATAATGGTATAGTTGTTTATAAAAAATTGTGCTAATAATACAACTATATAAGGCAAGTAATTCAGTATCTTTTTCATTAGTTAAATTTTATAGTGTTTATAATTTTTTCCAGTTTAGCAGGATTCGTAACAAATTGACTTTTTTTATACTTGCCTTTTCTCCAGGATTCAATTTGATCTTTATAATGTATAGAGTTGATCAAACCGCTCTGACCTCCAGCAAGAATTGTATGGGCCTGTATGTTGCCGTCTTTCACTTCATATACAGCACGAAAAACCGGATGAAACTTATCTGTATTGATATTAATCGTATTGATATTACCTCCTATATTATCAATTTTTTCTCCTAGTCCAGGTACAAACAGGATGTTGTTTATACTAAACTTAGACATGTTTTTGTAGGTAACTTTTTTCCATTGATCTCCATAACTTTGAGTTAAGGTGTCTAATGTTCTTTCAAAAATGGCATCTACTATTTTTTGCTTATTACCACCACCAGGAACGGTGTATTTTTTATCATTTAAATATTTTAAGAAATTCTGTAAAGAAGGTTCTTGTTTTACCTGTAATTTAGTCTTTGCAAATTGTTTTGCTTCTTCTATTGTGGCCTTTCTTAACATTTCAAAAACCAATCCCTGATTTCCGTCACCGCTCATATCTCCGTCCCAGTTTTTTAGCTCTTTTACAATGCTACTGTATTTCTCTTTTACCGGATAATTATTGGTTAATGTTTTAAAATCATCGAGAGAAATATCAACTACATCACTTTGCATCTTCTGAATTTCCGGAACTGACCAGTCTTTCTTTCCTTCTAAAACAGAATAAATACGTTTTGCTCGATAATCATCTTTGGAACCATGTGCTCCGAAATAAACATTATTCTGGATGGGCTGTTGGTTCGCTGAAAACAAAAATCCTTTATCCGGATTAAAGGCAGACCAAAAAGCATTTAAAGGCTTCGTCGGAATGTACTTTTTAGTACCATCTAATACCTGCCCCACATAGTCAGCATTTCTGGCTGGCAGTTCGCCCGCGCATACAATTCCAATATTATTCTCTACATCGCTGTAAGCAAAATTTTGAGGTGGATAACTATAATCTTTTAAGGCTGTTGAAAAGCCATCCCAATTTTGACTTTTCATTACTTCATACATGGCTTTTACGGAGTTGCTTTTTTCTGCCGCATACCAATGTTGTGCATAATACTGACCGTTTTCTTCTTTTATAACTTTACCTTGTACGGTGCTTCTGTATTTTTCTATGTAATCAGGTTTCCCTTTTACTTTGATGGTATAATTTTTAACCTTGAAAGGAATCCATTTTCCTTCATAAAGGTACAGGCTGTCATTCTTTACCTGAAGTTTGTATCGGTCAACCAAATCCCATTCTCCATTTGTAATTCCCCATGAAATTTTATCATTATGACCACTCACTACTACAGGAACACCTGGTATTGTAAAGCCATAGGTTTTGAAAGCTCCTGTTACCATGTGGGCTTCATAAAAAGCTTCCGGAAGTGTCAAATACAGGTGAGGATCATTTGCCAGAATATTATTTTTACTCTTTGTTTTAGTGTTGTTTACGACCCAGTTGTTACTTCCTACACCCTGATAAAATTTGTTATTTGTCATTAATTTCGCTCCTAAATCAAACAGAGGCGATTCTTTTTGAGTGATTTCTGATGAAGCTGTCCCCGAAGAATGCACTTCTAAATGAGGTGTATTTATACTGGAAGGCACCAAATTCGAAGGCAAAATAGTATTTATTCCTGCTGGTTTTAAAGGATAAAAATAAGTGATTTCCTTTCCCGGTAATTTTTCGAAAATTTCCTGCTGATCGATATGATGATCAAAATAGGTCAAGGTATAACTCATATACCATGTAAATAATAAAGAATATTCTGTTTTCCATTTTCTAGGGGTCGCTCCTAAAGCTTTATAGAAAGGATCTGTATTCTCATTATTTTCCAAATAAGCATTTACTCCATCAGAATACGATTGCAGATAGGCATAAAATTCAGGGTTTTCTTTTTTGTAGGTTTGCAGGATTTCTTCCGATTTTTTCTCAAACTCATAAGGTTTCCAGAATTTATCTGATTTTAGTGCTCCTGACCATAAAAACTCGGAGAGCCTTCCCTGTACAATTCTTGACACCATCTCCATCTGAAAATAACGGTCTTTGGCGTGCATATATCCTAGTCCATAAGCTGCAGCACTTTTTGTAGCACTGTAAATATGAGGAATCCCAACATTATCTACATAAATATCTAATTTTTGATCACTATGAATCTTTTGTGTTCCATCACTTTGTAAAGGCACAGACAACAAACCTGTTTTATAAGTGGTTAATTTACCCAGAGAGCCAAATGGCCCCAATTTAAAAGTAGTAATAAAGATCCAGGCTGCCGACAATAGGACAAAGAGTACTATTCTAATTGTTTTATTTCTTTTCATTTTCTTAAGATTATAGCTTTAAATAATAAAATTGGTGTTGACCAGTGATTATGTTGTTTTATAAAGCGCATAAGGTCCACCTCCTTTTACCCTGCAGCATAAAAAAACGATGCAGGGCAAATAAAAGAAGACGTTATTGTATTTTTGGGATAGTTTTAAAAGATCGCGCTAAGTTCTGAAATATTTGTTTTTTCCAGTTTACCATACTCCATTTTAAGCAGTGTATCAGCCCTGTTGTAATATCGGTCATCATGGGTGATGGCAATAATTGTTTTATCTTCCTCCTGAACCAGTACTTGTAAAATTTCTGTGTAAAATTTATGTCTGAAATGAGGATCCTGATCTGCGGCCCATTCGTCGAGTACAATAATAGGTCTGTCTTCTAACAGGGTGCTGATTAATGCCATTCGTTTACGCTGTCCTGTAGATAAATGAGTGGTTGAAAAATAGCCGTCTTTTATACTTACTTTCCCTTCTAGTTCAAACAACTTTAAGTATTTGTTTACTTTATCATAATCAACGTCTGCTATTCCATAAAAAGCATCAAACAAATAGAAGTCACTAAAAACGGGAGCAAAAAGATTTTTAATTTTATCCTGTTCTTTCAGTGGAACTAATTCTCCGTCTATATAGGCTTCACCATTATCAAGGTTATAGAGATTTAAAACGGTGTTGATAAATGTCGTTTTTCCTTCTCCATTCCCTCCATACACAAAAACAACTTCATTTCTATTAATATCAAAATTAATGGGCCCTACCGAAAATTGATCTTTCCCATAAGAAAATGCATAGTTGCGTATTTTTAAATCTGAAAAATTTCGATACTGTCCCTTGTGTTCTACTTGTGGTAACTGTTCAAGCTTTGTAAGATCCTCTTTTAGTTTTTGCATTTTTTTAAGGGATACCACGGCCTTGTTTATAACCGGAATAATGGTCATTACACTCACAATTGGTCCCATCAGGTACAATAAAACAAAGGTAAAACTCACTTTAATCGCTGTCGGAGTTTGAAATACCGATCCTGAAAACACCAGGATAAAAGATATCAGACCATAGAATAATACCTGACTTATGATCTCACTATTGAGGTATTTTAAAAGTGCATTTACATATTTGGTTTCACCGGCCGTAGCAACTTTCATCAGCTTCTGATCATAGATCTGAGTTCCTTTAGCAGGATTGATGTTAATTTCTTTTGCTCCGTTCAATATACTATTGAAAATACCGATAAAGGTTTTTTCCATTTCCCTTACTTCTTTCAACTGCTTATTGCTGTTCTTTGATCTTAATGCATATATTAATACTCCCATTGCAATCACTATAGCACTGACTCCCAATAATTTTAAGGATAAAAAAGCCATATATATCAAACAGGCCACTATAAGAATAAGTGAAGAAAAAAAGGTAATGATCATTAATGACGCATTTGAAATATTGTTCACATCTGTTGTTAATGTAGCATATACTTCTTCTTTATATTCCTGAAGTTTTCGATAAGGGGCTTTCAGAATAAGTTTTATCACGTCTTTTCGAATGTCCCAGTATATTTTTTGAGATAACTTAATAATTCCGCCTGCCAGCCACCTGCGTGAAATAAAAAAGACAACAATAGTACCTGCAAACAAATAGAGATAATTTTGCATCGATAAGGTTTCGGTAGCTGTAATAGAATTACTTATAATTTTATTAATAATCGTTATAAATGCAAACCCTGACAATCCTGAAATTATAGCCAGTAAAGAATAACCAATTAAAGGCCTTAAAGGGATAAGTTGAGAAGGGCTGTTTTCTGATACATTATTTTTCATGTCTGTTTTTTAAAAAATTATAATTAGTCCCCAGCCCCACAACGCAGGGGGTATCTATTTACTTTAATATATTTTGCGGTGGGATGATCCTGCTTTCGCAAAATCGTAATAAGGCAGCTCTATAAATCCAACAAAGGTGTTGGCTATAACCTCAACTCTTTTGTTACAGGCTGACCAATGAATCAGCAGCGCATTCCGTAATAATCTGGGTTAATGTTTTGACCTGCCTGTGAATAAAGAAATGATTTCCGGGTACTACCCTGTAATCAAATTTTCGATTTGTATACTGTTTCCAGTTTTCAATCTCCGGAGCTGTTTTTTCCTCATCTCCCATAACAGCAAAAATGGGGGTATTCAGAATCAGGCCTATTTCTGAATGTTTCTCTTTTTCCAGGATTTCAAAATCAGCCCTCATGATAGGGCTGAAATAATTGTATAAATCTTCGTCTTCCAGAATTTGTTCGGGAACACCCCCTAAAGACCTCAATTCTTTTTTGAATTCGGGATCGCTTAAGGTATGTCTTTCCAGATCGCTGCCATAAACACCCGGACCTGCATTACCCGAAACAATTAATGCAGTAGGAGGATCTGAAAGTTCCTCCATTTTTTTGGCAACGGATAGTCCTAAAGTGGCTCCCATACTGTGACCGTAGATCATATAGGGTTGATTATTGCTTCTCCTTTTTTTAATTTGGGAGACATAGTCTTTAACCGCAGCTGATTTGCTGAGAACACACGGTTCCTGATTTCTTTTTCCTCTTCCCGGAAGTTCTAAGGCATGACATTCGAAATTATTCTGAATGTCATTTTTCAAAAAATCAAAAGAGTAGCAACTTCCTCCTGCAAAATGCAATAAAAATATCTGTATTTTTTGATTGGAATACATAGCTTTTTTTTTAAATCCAACGTATTTGTTATTCTCTGTTACTTTGATGCTCTTTTCTGTTTTTACCCTTATTGAATTTATAATTAAAGCTAAGAGTCCATCGGGCTGCATTAAAATTGGTCATCTGGTGTACTACAAAATCAGTACCCACAGTGGTCTCTCTTATTTTTCGGGTATTAAAAATATTACTTGCAGCCAACGATAGTGTTCCGTTATTTTTGAATAATGATTTTCCTAACGCCACATTCAGATAATAGTAAGATTTAGTCTTGGTCTGGGCATCACTCACCGGTGCCTGATATTCAAATTTACTTTGAAACGTGAAGCTTTTAGGAAGCTTAAGCTGAGCTAATAAAGTTCCTTTCCAGGTCTCATTAGAAAAATCCAGATTAGTGGCGCCTACGCTTCCTTTCTGATTAAAGCTATAAGCATTAATCTCTGCATTAAGAGACAACCATTTTATCGGAGCATACTGAGCCGAGATTTCGATACCAAATCGGGTTTCATCATCAAGATTGATTAAAACGGTTTCAAAAATACCTTCATCATCTTGCGATGTAAAGTATTGAAAACTATTTTTTGTTTTCGAATAGTATATCGAAGGATTAAGCACTAATCCTTTTACTTTTCTTAAAATACTTAACTCTACACCATCGGTCAAAGAAGGCAACAGGTTAATGTTTCCAAAAATACGGGAGTTAAAATCCAGAAGTTCCGGAAAAGGATTTAACTGGTCCAGGTTCGGCCTGTTGATTCGCTGACTGTAGTTTAATTGAGCCGTTGTTTTTTCGGTCAGTGCATAACTTAAATTTACGGATGGAAACAATCTTGTATACGTACTGTCGGTTAAAACGCCTCCTGTATTCTGGTCTTTAATTTCAATATGGGTATACTCTGTTCGCAATCCTAATAGATAACTGAATTTATTTATCTTATTGCCATATTGAACATATCCTCCTAAGATCTGTTCTTTGTAATCCAATCCATTGTTAAAACCGGCTATTGGCGTTACTGTTCCGTCAACATCTTCATCTGCTGCAAATTTTGTCGATACGACTCTGTTTTCAAGCTTAACTCCTGCTTCAAAATTGGCCGTCTTACCAAAAGGAGTTACATAATCCGATTGTAATACAATATCGTCACTTGTTCTTTTTGACTGTGTGTTTATAATGGACTGATCTCCTGTAGCAGGAACAAGGGTTCTTCTTTGGATGTCAAAATCTTTAGTACTATCCCAAAAATCATACTGGAAGTCTACTGTAAATTTTCTTTCCGGTTTTTTAAACGTTTTGGTATAATTGAACTCCAATTGATTGTAACTTCTATTTTCTCTGGAGTCTCCTATAGTCTGAATATAGGTGTCCTGCATATTCTCTCCGGATAAGTTGTAATTCAGGGTATTCTTATCGCGGTCTTTGGTGTCATTTCTAAAAAAAGCAGAGGTAATACTATTGCTGTCATTTATAAAATAATCCATTCCTACATACATTAATCCTCCGTCATCATGTCTTTTCTGATCTTCCCTTTGACTGATATAAAGAGCATTTCCATTTGATGTACTTTGCTGATCTCTGGTATTTAGTCCTACATAATCCGTATAACGAATTCCAAAATTAGAAAACAAATTAAATTTTCCTTTTTTATAGTTCACTCCTCCCATTAACCTGTAATCGTCAGGAATTCCCGTTACCAGAGTCATACTTCCACTAAGGTCTTCTTTATTGTTCTTTTTCAGAACAATATTTATAATTCCCGCGGACCCGGCCGCATCATAACGTGATGACGGATTGGTAATTACTTCTACAGATTTTATCGATTCGGCAGGAATTTGTTCTAAACCCTGAAGTGAAGTCAGTCCCGATTTTCTTCCATTAATAAGAATGAGCACGTTACTATTACCTCTCAAACTTACACTACCGGAAGGATCAACCCTAACAGCGGGAACATTATCCAGCACCTGAGTTGCAGAACCTCCTTTGGAAATTAAATCTTTCCCAACATCAAAAACTTTTTTATCCAGTTTTAAAGATACTTGTGAAGTCTCTGCGGTAACCACAACTTCATTAAGAGAAGTTATATCCGATTTTAACTGAATGTTTCCAAGATTAATAGCCTTAGAGCTCTCTACAGTTAAGGATTTGACTTCATCCTTAAAACCTATAAATTGGAATCGAACGGTATATTTCCCTGCTTTTATACCTTCAATCTTAAACTCTCCTTTATCATTTGTAATTACAGTTTCGACAATAACTGTGTCCTGCTTTATAGCAACAGAAGCATAGGCTAATTTTTCGTTTGGATCTTCTGCTGAAAGTGTTCCTGATATTTGAGTCTGTGATTGGGCGGATAGGGTACACATACATAACAATACCAATGCATATATGAATGTTGATTTTACCATGATATCTTTAATTAATTATTTACAATGATTATTTCTTGACATTACTGTTTTTTATAAAAATGTCCGTATTACTTCCCTTTTGTTTAACTAAGGACAAGATCTCTTTTGTATTCGACAATTTTTTCTCCATAAAGTCTTTCCGGCTCTATGTTATTTGCCAAACAATATTCTAATAACTTATTTGACTCTACAATTGGAATAGATTCATCTGTGTATTTGATCGAACTTATGTATTTTAACCAAGGTTCCATTCCCATGGCGTATACAAAAACTTCACTAGGTTTGAATACATCTACCAGTGCTTTAGCCTGCTCAAAATTACATCCGGCCAATCGTCTGGATTCGTCTTTATCTCTGGCTAAGTTTTCCGGCATTAAAGGTCCGTATAACCAGGTAAGCGGTGCTCCTTCACATTCCATTCCTAAGAAAATAATATCTATATTTCCCATTACTTTATGGATACGCTCATATAATTTTGGAGAAACATTACAAGAATCTGCTGCAAACAGGACTTTTAATCCGTCTTGGTAAGCTACATGATGGCATAGTTTACTTCTTACATCCAAATCACAATGTTCTCCAACAAATGGTAATCCTGTAATCGAACAATCTTCAAAATGAATGGTTTCCATCTCTCCCAATTCTATGATGTTTTTGAATCCTATTCTTTCGAACATTAGTTTCAGGTTTGGATCCTGCAGAAAACCGCCATTGCTTTTTGGAACGATGATGTTTTTAATCTTACGTCTTAATCTCAACAAAGTCTCAAAAAGAATATGATCCTGATGATTATGCGTTACTAAAACGTAATCTATCGATTCCGGTAAATCATCATAGGAATATCTTGATATATCCGACTCGTAACCGTAACTCACTAAAGGATCTGCCAATATGGTTGTGCTTTTGGTTTCGGTCAGGATACAGGCGTGTCCAAAATATCTTGTTAGTACACCGTCTCCCGCATATCTTTCGTATTTTTTAGATTTTTCTGTGGTGAAGAACGATTTAAATAAAGGAATGTCTTCCGGTTCTACCTCAAATATTCTTGCGATTTCGCCAAATGTTTTAGGATGGTCTTCCATTTCAAACAGTTGGTCAATTTTTTCACTTTTAAAAGGTAAGTTTACACGCAGGATGCCTTCTCCCGGAAGTTTTGGTGTGCTCAGTACAAAAGATCTTGAATCGTCGTCATGCACTAAAAACAAGTTGAAACTTTGAAGTGACTCATTATAAAACTCTGTTTCATATAGTAAAGATTCAAAAAAACGAAAAGAAGGATTGTTATTGATGTCGTAAACCAATTCAACAAGCCCTTGCAAGCTCTCCGGTACCTTATCGTATAGTGATGTCAATGCATATCCTTTCGCTTCATTCTTAAGGATATCATTCAGAGCAAATATATCTTTTCGCAATTCTAAAAGAGGAGCACATTGCTCGTTGGTATTATCGATAAGCCCTTTAATTTCATCTACCCTTTTTCCGTCATAATCGATAAAAGGACCGCCTAGCATTTTAGGTGTTTTTACGGCTGCGGCATGAATCATCGGATTCTGAACATACGACGTCATAATTTTCAAATGCCTGTCTTTAATATTCATTGCAGCAGTTGCAGGTGATACCAGGTGAGGCCAGGCATACCAATTGTCTACTAAAGGTTCGATTGCTAAATTACGTTTGATATATACAAGATCTTCATTTCTAATTTCCATGATATTGTTATTTGTTGAATTAATTATGATTAAAATTTTGAATGGTTACTAAGGATTCTTCTAAGAGCGGATGCAAACAGGAACTAAGGAAAAAATCGAGATCAAACAGTTGTTCTGAAGTTTCTCTGTAGCTAACCGGATAGGTTAGGTCTAACAATAGTCCGTTTTCATAAAGCAAACACTTAAGGTCTAAACCGGTATTGAAATTATTCTTACTATAGGAAGTAGTGACTACTGCTCCGGAAGTTGTATCTTCAACTCTTTTGCTCGCAAGTACCTGATAATTAAATGTCCCTCCTATCGCGGCTTCTATATCAATTGCTGCCATTTCTTTATAATCCTGTCTGATAATCTCGTAAGGAATGGTCTGATAAAGACGCGATTGGATGTAATCAGTATATACCGCAAGGATAAAATCTTTGTTGGATTGATAAACAGAAGGGTTCAAAACTCCCAGAGGTAAAAAATTATTAAGTACTCCCAGAATCTGATCCACTTCAATTTCTTGCGAAACCTCTTCTCTTCCGTTGACGATTGTTAGCTGTAAATTCTTATCGCTTTTCTTTACTTTACTTAACAATTTTTGATGCGCCGCAATAAATACCGCTGTTATTGGAAGACCTGCCTTATCTGCTTTTTGTTTTAGCTTTTGGAAATCCTCTCCTTTAATGGTCATTTTTTGCGTCACACATTCTATAAAGTCGTTCTGAACCTCATTTTGTTTTGTAATGCTAAAACCATCCAAATAATCTTTCCAGTATTGGCGTTGCTCCCTGGCTGTTTCTGATTTCAAAAATTGTTTCTGCCATGCTACAAATTCATAATTCGATTTGTATTTATTTTCTATCGTTTTATTAGCATAAAAACTTTGCAGATTTTGATGTACAATCGAGTTCGTGTACATATCTGTAACAGCGTGATGAATGCTTACAAAAAGATAGGCTTTATCAGCAGCGGTATCGGCTATTAAGAACAATCTTATAAGGCTACTGGTATCAAACAAGTCATATGGCTCTATAAAAAAAGCATCCAGTTCTGCTTCCGTTTTCTCTCTTTTGGTTTCATGGTAATCCTCAATGATTCTTACCTCCAAATTCACCTCCTGAGCGGTTACATATTTTTGAGAAATTAAAGCGTCGGTATCTTTTTTGAATTTGACATTTAAAAACGGGAAAAGCTCTAAAAATTCTCTGAACGTACCTTCAAACTTATCTTTTACAAAATCTGAAATAACGATCGGGCCAAACCTTCCATGTGATTGTGGGAATTGCAGAATCCTTTTCTGATTCTCTGATATATCCAGCCATTCCTTTTGAACCTGCAATTGTTCCGATGCTTCATTTTGAAAATCAGCTATTGGAGTCCTTTTCGGTTCTTTTTCGGATTGGATCAGGTCATCAATGGTTTGCTCCAGTTTTGTCTGATACGTTTTTACAAGACGTTTAATTGTTGCTTCTTTATAAACCTCAGAAGAATACCCCACAGTGATCATTAATTGTCCGGATGAAATGATTCCGTTGATACTTAGTTTTGCATCGCTGCCATTTTTCTCGCTGAAAGAGGCTCCGATTGATTCGGTTGAGAAATCAAAAAGGGAATTTTCATTCGTTCCTACTTTGTTTCCAAAATCTCCCAGATAATTAAATTCAATACACGTCTCTTTTTCCAGATTTGATTTTTCATCCAAAAAGTTAAGTATTCCATATCCGATTCCTTTTTGAGGTATAGCGTTCAGGTCTTTCTTAATTTTAAGAATGTTTTCTAAAGGATCTGATGATGATACTTCTAAAACAAAAGGAAAAACAGAGGTAAACCATCCAATAGTTCTGCTGATGTCCATGGCCGGTAAAATTTCTTCCCTGCCATGGCCTTCCATTTTAAGAACGGTTCTTTTTACTTCAAGAACTTCTTCCAATGCGAGCCCTAAACCGGTGATCAAAGCTTCATTGATTTCAACATTGTACTGTTTCGAAATCTGAGTCTGTAATTTATTGGTATAGGATTTATCCAATACAAAACTCTCTTTCTGATCGTGATAGTGCACGGCAGCCGTATATTCAAAATCGGTAGGCATTGGTGGGATATCTGTCAAACAAAGCTGTTCCCAGAATAACTTTTGCTTTGCTAATTCCGGGCCCGTAGCATATTGATGCAGTCCCTTCGCCCAATATTGATACGAATCTGTTTTTAATGGCAACTGATACGGTTCTCCTTTTGCATGGTGTGTGTATGCTTCAGATAGGTCCTGTAACAATATACGCCATGATACTCCGTCAATAATTAAATGATGAACAAATAAAGCCAGTCTGTCACCCTCTTTTAGTTTAAAAACGACAGCTCTTATAAGTCTCTCCTTTTTTAAATTAAATCCGGACTGAACCTCTTCTCCTATTATTTTCATAGCAGGAAGTGCGTCAACCTCATCCCTTAAATCATATAGTTCAATATCAAAATTAAAGGCGGCACTGGTTAGATTCTGTTGTTTCCAGACTTCATTTTCTTTTTCAAAATGAATACGCAAGGCATCATGATGATTGATAACCTGTGTCAGTGCCTTTATTAGTGTTACCGAATTAATTCCATTTTTTGCTTTTAGAAGAACCGATTGATTGTAATGCTGTTTTTCTGTAATGGCAGGATTGGTAAAGAAATAATATTGAATTGGTGTCAGTAAAATTTCGCCTGTAACTTCTGACTGGTCAATATTTCTCGTATTTAAAGTCATTAATTTTGCGAGATCTTCCAGTACCGGATTTCTAAGGATATGATCTACTTTGAGTACTAATCCTTTTTGCTTTAAACTTGCAATTAACATGACTGCTTTTATAGATTCTCCTCCTAAGCTGAAGAAGTTGTCTTTTATACCGATGTTCTTTTTATCCAAAACCTGCTCACAAACCTGAACCAGAATCTTTTCTTCGGTTGTAGCTGGTGCTACATATTCAACTTCACTATACAACTCTACACCGGCCGTTTTTACGAGTGCTTTTTTATCCACTTTCCCATTTAGCGTCAGCGGTATTTTATCTAAAAAGATAAAACTGGTCGGAATCATATAATCCGGGAGAATTTCAGATAGAAAAGATCTTAGTTCTTCTATACTCAACGGAGCCGTCATAACAATGTAAGCCACAAGTTCCTTGCTTCCCCTTTCGTCATTTTGTGCATTTACTACAGCTTCGTCTATTTTTTCATGCGAAAGTAATTGATGCTCAATGGCACTTAATTCTACACGATGTCCCCTTATTTTTACCTGCTCGTCGTTACGGCCGATATAAATGATATTTCCATCTTTTGTCCATTTTCCTAAATCTCCGGTCTTGTAAAGCCTGTCAGTTGCATGAAACGGACTTGGTATGAATTTACTTTGTGTCAGTTCTTTTCTGTTGAGATAACCTCTCCCAACCCCTGTTCCACCAATACATATTTCCCCAACTACTCCTACAGGAACCAATCGATTATTTGCATCCAGAATATGAATTTTAGCATTAGATATCGGTTTTCCAATAGGGATGATATCATAATCCGGTTTACTATTTTTTGGCATTTTAAATATGGTACCACAAATACTAACTTCTGTAGGACCGTAGGCATTATAATAGGTACCAAAATCTAAGAACGATTTTATAATTTCATAATCAGGTGCTTCTCCTGCAGTGATCAGGTGCTCGACCAGCTGTAGCGCATCAATGTTCATTAAAGCCAGATAAGAAGGTGGTAATGTAACAATGCTGATTTTATTTTCTTTTATGTATTCGGTCAGCGTACTAACATCCTTGCGTGTCTCTTCACCCACTATATACAGGCTTCCGCCCGATAACAGAATCATAAAGATTTCCCACACAGAGGCATCAAAAGAAAAAGGTGCAAACTGCAAGCCCCGGCTGTTTTCGTTTAAATTAAAATAATCAATTTGAGAAAGTATTGTATTTACAATCTGACCCTGTTCTATCATGACTCCTTTTGGAAGTCCGGTTGAGCCGGAAGTAAAGATAATATAGGCAAGATCTGAAGGGGTTACCTCAATCGCTGCTGCTTCATCATCACCGGCATCAAAACCGGTATCTACTTTCATTACGTCACCCGTGTAAAAATCCAGGTCAGACAGGTATGAAGTAGTCGTAATCAATAACCTTAACTGTGTGTCTGAAATAATATGCTCTTTTATGTGAATTGGCATATCCGGTGCAATAGGAACGTAAGCACATCCTGATTTCATAATCCCCAACATAGAGATAACACTCCATTCGTCCCGGTTTAGTTGTATTCCAACCAGGCTCCCTTTTGCCAGCTGATATTGTTTCTGAATATAACGGGCAAAATTGGTTGCGATTTTATCCAAAGCCACGTATGTAAATTCCTTACCGGCAGCAACCAGAGCAATGGCATCCGGAGTTTGTTTTACCTGTTTCTCAAACAGGGATACCAAAGTCTCTTCAGGCGCATATTCCAGTGTAATATTGTTGAAATCAAATAGGAGTTGTTCTTTCTCTTTTTCAGACAAATACTCCAGTTCCTGAATTGCTGTTTGCGGATTTAAAACGATGGCTTCGGTCAGCTGCTTAAAATGTGTCAGCAGACCGCTCACATATTCCGGTTCAAAAACATCTGTATTGTATACTAAGTGACAGGATAAATAATCTCCTTCTTCAATAAAATTAATATCCAGATCCGTTAATGCTGAAGTCTTTCCTACTTCTCTAATGGATGTTATTTGTTTTTCATCCAAAATAACAGAACCATGGTCCAGTGCATTTTGCAATAAAATCATGACATCAAATAAAGGAGATCTTGATCTTTCCCTGTTATAGTTTATCAGTTTCACCAGGCGGTCGAACGGATAGAACTGACCGTCTAAAGCGTCAAGGGTATTTTCTTTTACACTATTAAAAAAGGCATTAAAAGTTTGCTCAGGGTCTATTGTATTGCGCAATGGTAATGAGTTGATATAACACCCTACCTGCCCTTTCAGATCGGCATGATCTCTTCCAGCTACGGCTGTACCAATAATAATGTCTTTACTGTTGGTGTATTTGTAAAGCAGTACATTCCATACGGCCAATAACCCCATGAAAACACTTCCTCCGTTATCTGTACAAAGGGTTTTAAACGATGTGGTTGTTTCTTTGGAAAGGTAAGATTTAAGAGCAAATCCGTTTATCGTTCTTTCGGCCGGCCTTGTTTTATTGTTGGTAAAATTAAGTACGGGAATTTCTCCTGAAAACGTCGTTTTAAAATAGTCTTCCTGTTTCTTAAAAAGACCTTTCGCAAGCTGCCTGTTTTGCCAGGCCGCATAATCCTTATACTGAATATTCAGCTCCGGCAGCTGATGTGAAGTACCCGATTCCAGAGCGGAATAAAAAGCAAAAATATCTTTGAATAAAACGTCCAGCGACCAGGAATCACTTATTACGTGATGAATATTGCAATACAAGATGAATTCACTGTCTCCTAATTGAAACAAATTAATTCTTAATAATGGCCCGTGCTCGATATTAAAAGGTTTTTCTTTATCATTTTTGGTGATCGTTTTTACTTGCTCTTCTTTATTTTCCAGTGTCCTGAAATCCAAAAAGTCAATCTGAAAATCTATGGCTTCCTTTTCGAGAACATATTGCCTAATTCGCCCCTCTTCATCGATTCTGAATACGGTACGCAATGATTCATGTCGATCGATCGTATTGTACACTGCCTGTTTAAAATTACCGACGTTTATTTTTTGCTGCAAACGAACAGCATTAGGTACAGAATAGTTATACCCTTTGGTGCCGGTATCGATCAATATGGAGGATAACATACGGAGCTGGCTGGAAGAAACTTCGTAACTTTCGCCGACTTCTATTTTTGGAATCCTGCTTTCCTTATTCAGAAGTGTGTATTTACTCAGGTATGAAACAATTTCTTTTTTGTTGTTTCTTATTTTATTGATAAGCCCCTCATCAATCACATCATCTTTAAAACCAAGTTTAAGATCTTCGCCATCCAGAGAGAGTGTTATATTATTCTGATGTATTTCGTTTAATAAATCAACCATGACAGAGTGTTTTTTTAGAAGCAAAAGCAGTTGCCTTCAAATCATTAATAAAAAGTAATGTGGTGTGGTTTTACGTTGAAAGCGAAACAAAAGACTTTATTCTTTTTAGATCGTGATTACGGTTTTACTCGTATTTTCTTCTTCCTGAACCGTAACAAATTTTAATGCCAAATCGATTTCGGCGGCAAGTCCTTTTATGGTAGACTTTTTATAAAAGTCTTTAATTTTGATGTCGATTTCAAATGTTCTCTGAATCAGCTTCAGCATGGTAACTCCTTTTAGAGAATTTCCTCCCAAAGCAAAAAAGTCATCCAGAATTCCGATCTTATTGATACTGAAAAAGTCCTGCCAAATTTCTACCAGTTCTTTTTCGGTAGCTGTTGAAGGTTCTTTGTAGGGATTGTTCATTAATTCCCTGTCTGCGTCTTCTTCGTAGATTTCTTCGTCTTCTTTAAGAGTATCGCCCACATTATACTGAACAGTACCCATTGAAGTAACATCTAAATTATCGAGAGGATTAACACGTACCAAAAACTTAGTTTTGTGGAAAACATAAGCGGGAGCTGAAATTTTATTCGGTAAATGATCTCCATAATAATTTTCCCAATTGATATCAATACCCTGAAACCAAAGCTCTCCCAATCGCTGTAGAAAAAACCTGGTGTCGTTTATTTCCTGACTTGGGTGCCTCACCATATTTAGGGCAATATGCTCGTGTATGTTTTCTTCACTATGCTGTTTAAAGACGCTGGTTAGTACATTTCCGGGTCCAATTTCTAAAAACACCATATTTTTAATCGCCAGTAATTGTTGCAGTCCATTAGAAAACTGAACTGTATTTCGCAAGTGATTGACCCAGTAGGATACTGAAGTAGCCTCTTCATTCGTAAGTACTTCTCCTGTATAATTGGACAATATTGGTATTTTTGGTTCTGATAAGGTTATGTTGGAGAATACTTCTTTAAATTCTTCTAAAATAGAATCCATCAAAAAGGAGTGTCCAGCAAGCGATACTCTAATTCGGGAACAGGCAATATCTTTCTCTTCCAAAAGATCCTTAAGTTGGTCGATACCTTCAATGGTCCCGGACACTACGCAGGATTCCGGCGAGTTTATTACTGCAATACTTACCTGACTGTTTAAATAAGCCGTTAGTTTTTCTTTTGAAAGTCCTACACTAAGCATCCCACCTTTTGGAGCTGCCGACATTAACTCTCCCCTTTTAATCAATAAGGATAAGGCTGCTTCAAAAGTGAAAATTCCGCTTAAACAAGCCGCTACATATTCGCCTGTACTATGGCCAATCAGGTAATCCGGATTGAGTCCTAATTGCATTAATGCTTTAGCGATTGCATATTCAAAAACAAACACTAAAGGCTGCGTGTGCATGTTTTCGTTAATATCTATCGTTTGTTTTTTAGTATCACTTTCCGGAAATAATATAGCCGCGTAATCTTTTCCGGTTTCTTTTTCCAAAAAGGCAAAACCTTTGTCGATAAATTCTCTAAAGAACTGATTATCGCGATACAGGTCTTTCCCCATATTTAAATATTGAGATCCGGATCCAGAACACATAAAGGTTATTTTTTGGGCGTTCTTTAACTTTCCGGAGAATACGTCTTCCTGATCTTCGCTCTCCAATATTTTAATCGCATCGTCTTTGCTTTCACATACCAGAAATCTACTGTATTTAAAATGATCTCTTCCTGTTTGCAATGTGTAGGCTAAATCAGATAATTTACTATCCTCTTTTGTGGCCAAAAATGTCTTCAGATTTTCCTGAAACTTATCCAATGACCATTGCGATTTAGCGGAATAACGAAGTAAATAATACGGATTACTGGTTTCCGACACGGCTCTTTCCGGTGCTTCTTCCAGTACCACATGTACATTGTTCCCTCCAATGCCAAAAGCACTAACCCCCGCACGTAATGGACTTTCCGTTTTCCAGTCCGTTAGTTTCGTATTGACAAAAAACGGTCCTTTTTTAAAATTTATTTGTTGGTTTGGGGTCTCAAAATGCAATGATTCCGGTATGCTTTTCTGATGAATTGACATTGTGGCTTTAATTAAACCGGCAATTCCCGCAGCTGAATCCAAATGGCCAATATTGGTTTTCACAGATCCAATGGCACAAGAATGATTGGTATCATAATTAAAAGCTTTGTTTAAGGCTTCTATTTCTATGGGATCTCCTAATTTGGTGGCGGTTCCGTGTGTCTCAATATATCCTATAGATTCCGGAGTTACGTCTGCCATTCGATGGGCCAAATTGATACATTCGTATTGTCCCTGAACACTGGGTGCAGTATATCCTACTTTTCGGTTTCCATCATTGTTAAGAGCTGTTGCGCGAATTACCGAGTAAATATTATCGCGGTCTTTTAAGGCATCTTCCAGTCTTTTTAGCACTACAATTCCAACACCTTCTCCATTTACAATTCCGGATGACGAATCATCAAATGCCCTGCAATGACCATCTTTAGAATAGATCATTCCTTCTTCATAATTGTAACCTGTTTCTTTTCTGGTCAGTATTTTCACACCACCGGTAACAGCTATGGAGCATTCTTTTAATAATAAATTTCTACAAGCCAGGTGTACTGCAGCTAAAGAGCTGGAGCAGGCAGTATCTACAATAAGACTTGGTCCCTTCAGGTTAAACTTGTAAGAAATTAAGGTATTGGCAAAACTCCTGTTCGCTAACTGATTGGCATAAAACGGATTAACTTTATTATTGTTCGATACTTTAGCATGTAATCTCCAGTTAAAATTATCATTTACAGCCGTATACAAACCTATTTTCCCTCCATAATCTGTGGTTTTGGTTCCGGCATCCTCAAGAGCCAGCCATATATGCTCATGAAGCAATCTGGTTTGCGGATCCATAATTTCAGCTTCATTTTTAGTGTAGCCAAAAAACTGATAATCAAAACATTCTGCATTATCAATTCTGGATGCGGCCCTCACAAAGTTTGTATCCTTTTCTTTGATATTAACCCCCAACTCTTTAAGTTCCTCATCAGAATAGAAATGTATCATCTCACGGCCTTCCTGCAGATTTTTCCAGAATTGCTCAATATTTTCCGACTTTGGAAATTTTCCGGACATCCCTATGATGGCAATGTCTTTTTTTATTGAAGTATTTTTCATGTTTAAAAAAGTATTTCTAATTACATTAAATCAATCATCTCATCTAAAACCGCCGACAAGTCGTCTTCCTCTTCTTCAGTTGCAATTTGAGGTGTTTTATGTGCTTTGATGTATTCATTAAGCTGATCTATATTGGTGTATTCAAAAAGCGTTACCACTGTTATTTCAATTCCGAATACCACGCTTAGCTCACCTGCAATGGTCATTAACCGTATAGAGGTCGCGCCTACGTCAAAAAAGTGATCAAATACGCCGATGCTGTCTTTGCTTCTTCCTAGCTGGAGTGCTAAAACCTGGGCTATATTTTCCTCATTTTCATCTCTCGGTGCCACATATTCTTCGCCAATTACAATGGTGGAAAGATCGATTGCATCTAAATCATTTTTATCAATTTTTCCATTAGAGGTTAGTTTAAACTGATCTACCTGAATGAAATAAGACGGTATCATGTAGTCCGGCAAATATTCTTTTAAGGAAGCTCTTAGTTTCGAAGATTTTTGCTTTTTTGAGGCGGTGATAAATGCCACTAAATCATTTTCACCTGTCGTATTCTTCCTAATCTGAACTACTGCATTTTCAATCCTTTCAAGATTCAGAATGGCATGTTCTATTTCTCCTAATTCTATTCGGTATCCTCTAATTTTTACCTGATCGTCTTTTCTGCCGATAAATTCTATTTTACCGTCCGGTAATCGTTTTCCTAAATCACCGGTTTTATATAATTTTTCAGCAGTATTGTAAGGATTCGAAATAAACTTTTCATTGGTTAATATCGGATTGTTGAGGTATCCTCTTGATAATCCAGCTCCTCCAATATACAGTTCTCCTGTCATGCCTTTTGGAACCAGTTTGCCATTTGTATCCAAAATATAGACAAAGGCATTATCGACCGGGCTTCCAATTGGAGCAAAAACATTTTTACCCTCCTTTTTCAGCTGATACTGTAAACAGGTTACTGTCGCTTCTGTAGGACCATAATGGTTGAAAACCTCGAAGTTGTTTTGGTTGGCATCTTCGATCTTTTCGCCTCCCGCGATCAACATTCTTAAAGTAGTATTGTTACATTTTCTAAACTCCTGCAACATTACTGTAGGAAGAACCAAGACCGATATGTTGTTGTTTATTAAATATTCGTTCAGTCGGGGAACATCTGTCAAACAATTTTCCGGGATGAAATTCAATGTGGCTCCGGATAAAAGCGCGGGATAGATTTCTTCTGCCGAAGCATCAAAAGCAAAATTCAGATATTTAGCCACATTATCTTCCGATGAAAACTGATACTTTTTTATACTCCATCTGGCATAGTTGAGTATGGATTTGTGCTCAATCATCACCCCTTTTGGCGTGCCGGTGGTTCCGGAAGTATAAATTACATTGATAAGCTGTTCCGGATTAATTTTAGCCGTAAAGCTGTCCGTATTTAAGTCCTGAATTTCTGTTAATACGCTATCTATGTGTATGACATTTTTTTCAGTAATAAAATCGTTAAATAAAGAAGATAGTTTCTCTCTTGTAACTATTATTTTCGCGTTGGTGTCATCGATGATAAAATCTATTCGTTTTTTAGGATAGTTCGGATCAATTGGAACATAGGCTCCGCCTGCTTTTAAAATTCCGATCAACCCAATAATCATCTCGACAGAGCGGTCCATACAGATTGGTACGAGAGTATCTTTTTTCACACCATGATGAATCAGGTGTACCGCAAACTGTGTTGATTTTTTGTCCAGCTCGCTATACGTCAAACGCTCGTTGTTTGCAATTACAGCGATGGCTTCGGGTCTCTCCTGAACCTGATTGTTAAACAAATCCATTACAGTTTCCCCAACTGGGTACTCCTCTTTAGTATTATTATACGCATAAAGCAATTCGGTTTCTTCTTCTTTTGATAAGTAAGAAATAGAGGCTAATGCTAGTTTTGAAGACTTTAATATGTTTTTTACTAATTGTTTGTAATGCCCCATTAGCGCTGAAATCATGTCTTTGTCGTAAACATCATTGTTGAATGAAATTTCATAAGACAAATAGTTGCTAAACTCTTTGCAATTGATATCCAGATCAAATTTTGTTACGGTTTGTCCAAGGTCCAGGATACTATCAATGTTTGAGGCATTGATCTTCGCGTTGTCTTCTCTCGATTGCTGTGCGTTTTGTAAGATCAGCATAATATCAAATATGACACTTCTGCTAATGTTCTTCTTAATTTTCAAATCTTCCACCAAACGATCAAAAGGATAATTTTGATGTTCAAAAGCTAAGAGTGTTGTATCTGTCACTTCTTTATAAAATCGATCAAAACTACTATTAGGCTGAACCTGATTTCTTAATGCCAGGGTATTGACAAAAAAGCCAATCTGATCTGATAAATCTGCATGGTTTCTTCCGGCAATTGGTGTCCCTATTATGATATCATCAGTTGCTGTATAGTTGTACAGCATGATATTCCAGGTAGTCAATAAAAAGGTAAATAAACTTCCGCCATTCGTTTGCGTATAAGCTTTTATTTGAGAGAGTTCTTCTTCTCCCAGATGTGCCAATAACTTAGTACCGTTATAGCCCTTTTTGTTAGGTCTTACTTTTGAAGAAGGCAAGTTCAAAACAGGCAGGTCACCCTGAAGTTTGTTCAGCCAGAATGTTTTATCTTCATTGATTCCGGCATTCTCCAAAGCCTCTAATTGCCAATGGGCATAATCTTTATACTGAATTCTCAAAGCCGGTAAAACGTCATTACGCTGATTTTTGATACTTTCATAGTAAAACAAAAAGTCTTTTTTCAGCACATTCATAGACCAGCCATCACTGATAATATGATGCATATTAAAATACAATATATATTTTTCATCTTCAGTCTGAAGTACACTTACCCGTAATAATGGGCCTTTCTCCAGGTCATATATTTTAAAAGAATCCTGTTTTATATAGGCTGCTGCTTCATCAGTGCTTAAAGTTTGAAAATCAACTTTAAAAGACAGCTCATCCGTAGTCAGAATGTGCTGTAATACCGCCCCATTATGATGAACTTTAAAAACGGTTCTTAATATTTCGTGTCGGTCTATTACTGAATTAACTGCTTTTTCTATGTCGGCTATATGATGTTTTCCTTCCAGTGTAACCTGTGCAGGCATATTATAAGCAACAGAGCCTTCAGGAAACTGACTTAATAACCACAATCTTTTTTGGGCATCAGATACCGGATAAGCTTCACGTTCTGAAATTTTAGGAATACTTGAAAAAACAGCCGGCTGTGAGGCTCTAATTACTATAGCTTGTGTTTCTATTGTCGGGTTTTTATACAATTGTCGAAGCCCTAACTTGACACTGAATACTTTATTAAATTCATTCACAAGCCTCATCAAATGAAGACTATGACCTCCTAATCTAAAGAAATTGTCACGTGTTCCGATAGTTTCAATTTCTAATATCTTCTTCCAGATTTCTTGTACTTTTTCTTCGGTTTCGTTCTGTGGTGCAACAAATACTTCTTCCGGTACTATCTCGTCAGTGTTTAAAAGCTTTAATGCTTTTTTATCTAATTTTCCATTATTGGTGATTGGAATTTTTTCTATTTGCAACAGCTGTGCGGGAACCATGTATTCCGGAAGCTTATCCAACAGCGCATTCTTTATCGCTGCCAGTTCTTCTTTTTTGTGCGATACGATATAGGCAATTAGCTGTTTGTCACCTGCTTCTGTTTCATTCACCAATACCACCGCTTTTACGATATCTTCAAATTCCTGTAGCTGATTTTCGATTTCCCCTAATTCTATTCGGTATCCTCTAATCTTAACTTGTGCATCAGATCGCCCTATATATTCTATGGTTCCGTCTGCCAGCCATTTGGCTTTATCTCCCGTTTTGTACAGTCTTCCATTATAATAAGGGTTATCAATAAATTTATCTTTTGTGAGTTCAGAAAGATTTAAATAACCTCTCGATACCTGAATTCCCCCTATGCATAATTCTCCGATTACACCAATAGGGACTAATTTCATCTGCTCATCTACAATTACGATTTGTGTATTTGCTACAGGTTCTCCAATCAACACACGATCTGTATTTTTAAATCCTGAAGGAGCAATCCAGCTCGTCACATCAATTGCTGCTTCGGTTGGACCGTATAAATTACTTAGACACGTTTGAGGCAATTTCTTTTGAAATTCTATTACCTGGCTCGTTTTTAACGCTTCTCCACTACAAACTACATTTTTTAAAGCAACAGCAGAAGCTGATTCTGGATCTAATAAGAACATACTTAACATAGACGGCACAAAGTGAATCATGCTTACGTTATGTTTATTAATTAATTTGATTAGGTAATCACTGTCTTTATGTCCTTCCGGTTTTGCTATTACCAGTTTACAGCCCACCTGCAAAGGCAATAATAATTCCCAGACAGAAACATCAAAACTGAAAGTCGTTTTTTGTATTAAAACATCCTCCTCGCTTAGTTTATAATAATCTCTTGCCCAAAACAATCGGTTTACAACTCCCAGATGTTCGTTCATAACCCCTTTTGGTACTCCGGTGGAACCTGAAGTATAAATAACATACGCTAAGTTTTCAGGAGCTAGTTTAGTACGGACATTCTCTCCGGAATATCCTGAGAATAACAATTCCCATTGCTCTAAATTTACTATTGATCTGTTTTCTGATTGTTCAATTAAAGACTGAGTGACATTGTTAACCAGAAGAACCGGTGTATTTGTGTCCTCCAAAATATAATCGACACGGCTTTTAGGGTACTCCGGATCAATCGGAACATAAGCTCCGCCTGCTTTTAGAATGGCCAGGATCCCTACTAACATTTCAAAAGAACGCTCGATGCAAATTCCTACCAGAGTATCTGGTTTTATGCCTTTTTCAATTAAATAATTGGCCAGTTGGTTCGACTTGAAATTCAGTTCTGCATAAGTCATTTCCTGATCTTCAAAAAGCAAAGCAATTGCATTTGGAGTTTTTTCAACTTGTTTTTCAAATACGTCAACCAGGGTAACATCTGTAGGATAGTCTACCACTGTATTATTAAAGTTCTCTAATAATACAGTTTGTTCCGGTGATGAAATAATATCCAAAGAAGAAATAGTGCTTCGTCCTTCCAGCAATTGGTCTAACAATACTCTGATATGCGTACACATCATTTTAATATAGCTCTCGTCTATCAGATCGCTATTGTATGAAAAGTGCAAACTCAGCGTTTCCTGCAACACCACATGGATGGTTAATAAATAATTGGTGTTTCCCAGAGAGGTTTGATCCTCAATGGTCAGTTCTTTACTTTCAGCACTCGATTGCTCCGCTACCGGAAAATTATTAAAAATCCACAAAGAATCGAATAACTCTTCTTTAATAGCATTTAATTCTTTGATCGTATTAATAGCAGTGTGCTGAAAATTTCTCATGACAACATTTTCCTGCTGTATTCTCTTGAAAAACGCACTAATATTTTCATTTTGATCGAACTTGCATCGCAAAGGAAGCGTATTGATAAATAGTCCTAATTTTTGATCATAATCCAAATCTGCCGGTCGGCCTGAAACAGTTACTCCTAAAATAATATCCTGAAGGTGTGTGTATTTTGACAAAAGAATTGCCCAGACGCCCTGCATAACGGTATTGGTTGTTACCTGGAAGGATTTTGAAAAATCTACTATCTTTTCTGTATAGGCTTTATCAAAAACAAGCGTTTCTCTTTTATACTCGCCTTTTCCTTTATTTCGTTCTAATAATTCAGACGTAAACGGAATTAAGGAAGACTGTTCGTATCCCCTTAGATAATTTTTCCAAAAAGTTTTTTCTTTATAGGAATCAATTGATTTTAGATATTTGATGTGGTCTTCAAAAAGATCTTCCTTCTGCCTTGCTGGTGTAATACCATTTAAGATTTGGCTATAAAAAGTTAAAATCTCTTTGATTAAAATTTGATTGGACCATCCGTCTAACAAAAGATGGTGTCTGGTCCATATCATTTTATATTTAAATTCACCAAATTTCACCAAAGTAATACGCATCAAAGGAGGGTTTGTAAGGCAAAAAGCTTTCTTGGAATCCTTAATACGATACGTTTCAAATTTTTCATTTGCCTCTTCTTCAGACAATTGGCTGTAATCAAAAACGACATAAGGAACCTCTACTTTTTTATTGACAAACTGAATCGGTATTTTTACTTTATCCGCTATGAAGCCTGTTCTTAGTATGGTATGATTTTCTATTGCAAGCTGCCAGGCTTTTTTAAAGATTTCTGCATCTACCTGTGAAGAAAACTCTACTGAGTTTTGCGAATGATTGGTCGAGTTATCTTCTTCCTCCATACTGGATAAGTATAAACTGTGAAAAAGAATTCCTTCCTGAGCCGGACAAAGTTCATAAATTGAAGATACTTTGGCTTTTTCAAGTCTAAAATTATTAGTTTTTAAAAAATCAAACAGCTCCTTTTTGTTCTCCTTTATAAAAGAAACAATATTGCCATGGTGCTTAACTTTTTCCAGTTCGGAAGCCGTTAACTTTCCCTCTTTACCCATAAGCAGTAAATCACTGCCATTGATCTTAAGATGTAAATCGAGTTTTTTTAATTCCTGAATAAACTTTTCCATAATTTTAAAATATCTTTTCTGATCGTAGTGAAATCCACTTCTTACAATTAATGATCTACTATTTTGCTTTTGTTATAAAATTGTGATTTGAGACACCGCTGCCATTTTTAAATGCAGCGGTGTTATAGGTCCTAAAATCTAAGGACTCCTTCATCCTCGAGGCTCTCTTGTGTTTCTGATTCAAACAACTCATCAAATTCTTTGAAATCTAAGACATCACTTAATCCAAAATCTGAAGGCGTTACTTCCCTGCCTTCTTTATTGATACAGTGTTCGATCAGCTGAGTTAAATTCTCTATAAATTGATCCGCCAGCTTTTTGACTGTTTCCGGACGGTAACACTCATTCGAATAATCCCAGGAAATTCTAAGTTCATTACCGGCAATGATGGCTTTTATAATAAACTTTTCTTCTATTAATGACGTAGGACTAATATGTACTCCTGAGTTTTCTGATGCCGCTGTGAAGCTTCCCTTTTGGTTTAATACATTGTCGATCTGTCCCAAATAATTGAATACTACATCCCATCCACAATCCTTTAAGGAATTGCGAATTTCTTTAGAAGAATGCAGGTAACGTAAACATCCGTACCCCATTCCTTTGGTTGGAATTCGACGTAATGTTTCTTTTACCGATTTGATAATATCTCCTTCTGTTTTTGCTCCGCTTCTGGAAAGAATTACTGGATATTTATTGGTAAACCAGCCTGTAGTTCCGGCAAGATCGATATCTGTGAATATATTTTCTCTACCATGTCCTTCAAAACCTAACGCCAGTCGTTTTGTGTCAAAGATGTCTTCAAAAGTCATTTGTAAAGCACTCAACATTAGATCATTAATTTCGGTATTGTAAGCGACATTTACCTCTTTTAATAAACGTTTTGTATACTCCTGATTCAGGATAACTTCATGGGTTTTCTTGGTCTCTCTGGTTGGTCTCTTTGCCGAAAAATCTGTTGGAAGAGGCGTATAATCACTGTTGATTTGCTGCCAGTATCCTAATTGAGATTCTATTTCCTCAGTCTCTGCAAAGTTTTTCAGTCTGTTAATCCAATCTCTGAAAGAATTGTTTTTATTTTCTAAATACAAGGTTTCGTCTACCGTTTCTTCTTTCAGCAGAGTTTCCAGATCATCGATGATAAATCTCCAGGAAACACCATCTACTGCAAGGTGATGCGATACCATAAAGAATCTGTTGTGTACTTCAGAATCCGGAGTTTCAATTAGAACAAATCGTGCTAAATCTCCTTTTTCTATATCCAGTGATTCCTGATATTTTTTACAAATTGCGGTAATAGTTTCACCGGTATTGTTTCCTTCTTCAATGGTTTCTGTTCGATACAGATTAGTAGATTCTCCATAAAACTGTTTCCATTCGTCTTGTTCTTTGGTGTATTTAAATCGAAGCGAATCGTGACGTTTAGCAATTAGGTCTATGGTTTGTTCCAGTTTTTCCTTGGTAACCTCTTTACTTATACTTAAAAGAACGGCCTGGTTGAAATGCGATACTGCCTCTTCTCCTCGCTCGAAAAACCACTGTTGAATTGGTGATAAAGGTACTTCACCTTCTAAAAGACCTTGTTCTGCTGTATTAAGTTTTTTACTGTTTTGTTCTACGGCTGTAGCTAACTCTGCTATGGTTTGGTAATCAAACAGATCCTGAACCTGAATTTGATGTCCTTTTTTCTTCGCTCTGCTCACTACCTGAATCACAATAATAGAATCACCACCCAATTCAAAGAAATTATCGGTAACCCCAACTTGTTCTACACTCAATAAATCCTGCCAAATAGTAACTAAAACCTTTTCTACTTCTGTTTCAGGGGCTACATGCACGCGTTGATTGGTAACTGTAGGATCCGGTAATGCTTTTCTGTCGATCTTACCATTTGAAGTTAACGGCATCAGATCTAAGGCCACAAATACCTGAGGAACCATATAATCAGGAACCAATCCTGAAAGATAGGATTTCAAATCAGACTCTGAATATCCTTCTTCAGCAACCAGATAACTCACCAAGCGTTTTACTCCTGTGCTGTCTTCTCTAAATAAAACCTCACTTTGTACAATTCCGGAATAGCCCTGAATCACACGACTGATTTCTTTTAATTCTACACGGTATCCACGGATTTTAACCTGATCGTCTACACGCCCTAAAAATTCTATTTCTCCCAATGAATTTCTGCGTACTAAATCTCCGGTTCTGTATAAAACCGAACTCTTGCCTGCTGCAAACGGATTAGCGATAAATTTCTCCTGGGTTAAATCCTCACGGTTTAAATATCCTTTTGAGATACCGGCTCCACCTAGTAATAATTCTCCAGAAACTCCTATTGGACATAACGACATATCACTACTTACAATATAAGCTTCACTGTTGGAGAATAATTTTCCAACCGGAATGGTTACATAATCAAAATCAGGATCTACCTGGTGTAATAATTTTCCAACAGTACTCTCTGTAGGACCATAATGGTTTACAATCGCTACATTTGGATCTTGCGCTGCGATCTCTTTTACATGTGATACCGGCAATACATCACCTCCGAATATCAGGGTGCGTGCTGGCAATAACAGTTCTTTATCCAAACGCAAAGCCTGCCAGTGACTCGGTACTATTTTAATACAATCAATGGTATTGGCTTTAAAATACGCTTGTAATTTCACACCGTCCATTAAAGTTTCTTTGTTGAATAAGTGTAAACATCCGCCACTCAATAAAGAACCGTACAATACGGTATTTCCTAAATCGGCAGCCAATGAAGACATCAATCCGAAGCTTTTGTTCGCACTAATTTCAATCTTAGCGTCTAATCCTTCGTAATAATCTACCAGATTCTTGTGGCTCACCTGAACTCCTTTTGGTTGTCCTGTTGTGCCTGAAGTGTACACCACATAAGCGGTAGTCTCCTCAGTTGCCAATGATGAAAAGGTAATATCTTGCGGAAGTGCCGCTATATCTGCATACTGAATATCGATAGAAAATACAGGAACCGAGAAGTCGATCACATCAAATAAACTGCTGGATTCGATCAATAAACCTTTGATATTAGCCTCTTGTACCATGTACAACTGACGCTCTTTTGGCAATGAAAGATCAATTGGAACATAACCTGCTCCTGATTTTAAAATCGATAGAATTGCCAGTAAAGACCAATTCGAAGTATCCATCATGATACCCATCAAATCATTTTCTTTCAGGTCATAAGTCTGTTGATAATAATATGCCAATTTCGTAGCAGCTTCATCCAGCTCTTTATACGTCATGCGGCTATCATTATACACAAAAGCAACTGCATCCGGAGTTTTAAAAACCTGTGCCTCAAAAAGAGACAATACGGTTCCTTCTCCTGTTAAAGAGTAATCAGCAGTATTATAATCTACTACTAATGCCTGCTCCTCTTCCGGATTAAGCATTGCCAGATTTCCTATTGATGAAGTACTGTTTGCTAAAATCGTGTCCAGTAAATTCTCGTAATGTGATCTTAATCCTGATACGGTAGCAGAACTAAAAAGATCTGTACAATAGTTGAATGAAAAAGAGATTCCTTCCGGGCTGTCTTCTACAAAAATGGTCAGGTCAAATTTCGAAATATTATAGTCCATTGCCACTGGTTCAATCGTAATATCACTAAATTCAGATACCTTAGCATCCGGATTGTTGTTCAAAACAAACAATACCTGGAATAAAGAATTTCTGCTTTTATCTCTTGCCTTTTCTACACGGTCTACTACTTTTTCAAACGGAACAGTGATGTGATTGTACGCTTCTAAAGTGGTTTGTTTTACCGATTTCAGCACCTCATTGAACGATGGGTTACCCGATAAATCACTTCGAAGAGCCAAAGTATTCACAAAGAATCCAATCATAGATTCTAATTCCTGCTGTGGACGATTGGCAACGGTAGTTCCGATACAAATATCTGACTGACCACTATGACGGTACAACAATACTTTATAAACACTTAGCAATAACATGAATAAAGTTACCCCTTCGTCCTTAGCATAAGCACGTAAAGCTTCGCTACGGTCGTTGTCCAGCCTAAAACTAATATGATCTCCACGGCTGCTTTGAACAGCAGGTCTTGGATAATCAACAGGAAGTGCTGAAGGGGCTACGCCACCTAACTTTGATTCCCAATAATCTAACTTCTCCGCCAGATAAGCACCTGATACCTGAGAACGCTGCCATACCGAATAATCGGCATATTGGAAAGTAAGAACCGGTAAATCGGCCTCTCTTCCTGATGCGTAAGAAGCATATAATTCTTTAAATTCATTAACAATAACCGATGTAGACCATGCATCTGTTGCAATATGATGACGCACCAATACCAAAATATACTCGCGGTCTGACACTCTTACCACTGTTGCACGCAGCATATAATCTTTAGAAAGATCAAAAGACCTGCTGACTTCTTTTGCCATGAAGGCTTCTAAATCAGTAACCGTAGTCAAAACATTAAGCTCCCAACGATCCGAAGATTGTACTTTCTGATAGGCAATACCTTCTTTTTCAACATATACCGTGCGCAAAGCTTCATGACGATCGACAATGGTTTTGAAAGCTTGTGAAAGAAATTCTATATTAAGATCTCCTTTTAAGTTTAATAACACTGGTACATGATAATGCTCACTTCCTTTTAACCTGTCGATAAACCATAAACGCTCTTGAGCGTATGATAATGGAATATCTGCAGGTAAATCTTGTTTGCCTACCAACGGAAGTACCGCAGTATTGTCCTGGCTTTCTATAAAAGATGCCAAAGCCGAAATATTAGTATAATCAAATATGTCTGTAATCGTAATAGCAACGTTTAGTGTAGTTTTGATAGCCGATAGCAAACGAACAGCCAATAAGGAATGACCTCCTAATTCGAAGAAATCATCTGTAACACCTACTTGTTCTACATTCAGTAAATCCTGCCAAATAGTAACTAAAACCTTTTCTATTTCTGTTTCAGGGGCTACATATACACGTCCTTCTGTAACTGTAGGATCCGGTAATGCTTTTCTGTCGATCTTACCATTTGAAGTTAACGGCATCTGATCTAAGGCCACAAATACCTGAGGAACCATATAATCAGGAACCAATCCTGAAAGATAGGATTTCAAATCAGACTCTGAATAACCTTCTTCAGCAACCAGATAACTCACCAAGCGTTTTACTCCTGTGCTGTCTTCTCTAAATAAAACCTCACTTTGTACAATTCCGGAATAGCCCTGAATCACACGACTGATTTCTTTTAATTCTACACGGTATCCACGGATTTTAACCTGATCGTCTACACGCCCTAAAAATTCTATTTCTCCCAATGAATTTCTGCGTACTAAATCTCCGGTTCTGTATAAAACCGAACTCTTGCCTGCTGCAAACGGATTGGTGATAAATTTCTCCTGGGTTAAATCCTCACGGTTTAAATATCCTTTTGAGATTCCGGCTCCACCTAGTAATAATTCTCCAGAAACTCCTATTGGACATAAAGACATATCACCACTTACAATATAAGCTTCACTGTTGGAGAATAATTTTCCAACCGGAATGGTTACATAATCAAAATCAGGATCTATCTGGTGCAATAATTTTCCAACAGTACTCTCTGTAGGACCGTAATGGTTTACAATCGCTACATTAGGATCTTGTGCTGCGATATCTTTTACATGTGATACCGGCAATACATCACCTCCAAATATCAGAGTGCGTGCCGGCAATAACAGTTCTTTATCCAAACGCAAAGCCTGCCAGTGACTCGGTACTATTTTAATACAGTCGATCGGATTGGCTTTAAAATACGCTTGTAATTTCACACCGTCCATTAAAGTTTCTTTGTTGAATAAGTGTAAACATCCGCCACTCAATAAAGAACCGTACAATACGGTATTTCCTAAATCGGCAGCCAATGAAGACATCAATCCGAAGCTTTTGTTCGCACTAATTTCAATCTTAGCGTCTAATCCTTCGTAATAATCTACCAGATTCTTGTGGCTCACCTGAACTCCTTTTGGTTGTCCTGTTGTGCCTGAAGTGTACACCACATAAGCGGTAGTCTCCTCAGTTGCCAATGATGAAAAGGTAATATCTTGCGGAAGTGCCGCTATATCTGCATACTGAATATCGATAGAAAATACAGGAACCGAGAAGTCGATCACATCAAATAAACTGCTGGATTCGATCAATAAACCTTTGATATTAGCCTCTTGTACCATGTACAACTGACGCTCTTTTGGCAATGAAAGATCAATTGGAACATAACCTGCTCCTGATTTTAAAATCGATAGAATTGCCAGTAAAGACCAATTCGAAGTATCCATCATGATACCCATCAAATCATTTTCTTTCAGGTCATAAGTCTGTTGATAATAATATGCCAATTTCGTAGCAGCTTCATCCAGCTCTTTATACGTCATGCGGCTATCATTATACACAAAAGCAACTGCATCCGGAGTTTTAGAAACCTGTGCCTCAAAAAGAGACAATACGGTTCCTTCTCCTGTTAAAGAGTAATCAGCAGTATTATAATCTACTACTAATGCCTGCTCCTCTTCCGGATTAAGCATCGCCAGATTTCCTATTGATGAAGTACTGTTTGCTAAAATCGTGTCCAGTAAATTCTCGTAATGTGATCTTAATCCTGATACGGTAGCAGAACTGAAAAGATCTGTACAATAGTTGAATGAAAAAGAGATTCCTTCCGTGCTGTCTTCAGCAAAAATAGTCAGATCATACTTCGCGATATCATAATTCATACCCATTGGCTCAATGGTGATGTCGCTAAATTCAGACACCTTAGCATCCGGATTGTTGTTCAAAACAAACAATACCTGGAATAAAGAACTTCTGCTTTTATCTCTTGTTTTTTCTACACGGTCTACTACTTTTTCAAACGGAACCGCGATATGATCGTACGCTTCTAACGTGGTTTGTTTTACCGATTTCAGCACCTCATTGAACGATGGGTTACCCGATAAATCACTTCGAAGAGCCAAAGCATTCACAAAAAATCCAATCATAGATTCTAATTCCTGTTGTGGACGATTGGCAACGGTAGTTCCGATACAAATATCTGACTGACCACTGTGACGGTACAACAATACTTTATAAACACTTGCTAATAACATGAATAAGGTTACGCCCTGTTCTTTCGCATAAGCTCGCAAAGCCTCACTTCGGTCATTGTCTAATTTAAAACTGATATGATCTCCACGATTGCTTTGAACCGCTGGTCTTGCATAATCAACAGGAAGTGCAGACGGGGCTACCCCACTTAATTTGGACTCCCAATATCCTAGTTTCTCTTCTAAAACAGCACCAGATAATTCTGAACGCTGCCAAACCGAATAATCGGCATATTGAAAATCAAGAACCGGTAAATCGGCTTCTCTTCCTGATGCATAAGAAGCGTATAATTCTTTGAATTCTTTAACAATAATAGATTCAGACCAACCATCTGTTGCAATGTGATGGCGTACGATCACTAAAATATGTTCTGCCTCCGCTACTTTAATAACAGTAGCACGCAGCATATAATCTTTTGATAAATCAAAAGGTTTTTTTATCTCATCAGCAATAAGATCCTGATAATCGGCATCCGCAGCAACCACATTCAGTTCCCAGCTATCAGCCGGTTGTACCACCTGATAAGCAACACCTTCATTTTCTACAAATACGGTGCGTAAGGTTTCATGACGTTCTACAATGGTTTTTAAAGCCTGAGAAAGGTAGGCTGTATTTAATGCTCCTTTTAAGTTTAATAAAACCGGCATGTGATAGTGCTCACTTCCTTTTAATTTATCGACAAACCACAAACGCTCCTGCGCATAAGATAATGGAATCGCTTCGGGTAAATCTTGTTTGGTCACCAAAGGAAGTACGGAATTAGCATCCTGTTTTTCAATAAAATAAGCCAAATCAGAAATCGTTGGATTACTAAATACATTTGTAATAGTAAGCGCAACGTTCATTGTGTTTTTTATCGCCGATATTAATCGCACTGCTAATAAGGAATGTCCTCCCAGTTCGAAGAAATTATCAGTGATACCAACCTGCTCTGCTTTTAATAGATCCTGCCAGATGACAACCAATTCCTCTTCTGTTTTTGTCGTTGGTGCTACATATTCGTATTCTCTGCTAAATACTGGATCCGGCAGTGCTTTTCTGTTTACTTTACCATTTGATGTTAATGGTATTGCATCCAGCTCTACCATAATTCCCGGAATCATATACCCCGGAATATGTTCTCTTAAATAGGCAATAACATCGTCTTTTGTTTTACCTGCTGTAAGAACGATATACGCTATCAGTTCATTTACACCGTAAGCGTCTTCTCTCGCAATAACAACTCCCTGACGTATAGCCGGACAGCTGTTTATCACGGTATCCAATTCTCCCAATTCAATTCGGTAACCTCTAACTTTTACCTGACTGTCTTCTCTTCCAAGGTATTCTATATTTCCATCCTGAAGCCACTTTGCATTGTCACCGGTTCGATACAATTTTCCTTCTCCAAAAGGATTGTTTACAAATCTAAAAGCATTAAGTTCCGGAAGATTGATATATCCTCTGGCTACCTGAACACCTCCTATATAAAGTTCTCCTGTAACACCTTTAGGCTGTATGTTCATTTCACTATCCAGAATATAAATCTGAGTGTTGGCCACTGGTTTACCTATCGTAATGCGTTTTAAGTCAGTTGCATTAAAAGGAATAATACAGCTTGTTACGTCTATCGAAGCCTCTGTAGGTCCGTATAAATTACTCAAAGTAACATTTGGTAATGCTTTTTGAAAATCTTCTGCCTGGCTTATTTTTAGAGCCTCTCCACTACACACCACATTTTTCAGACTGCTGCATTTAGTAACATCGATATCCAGTAAAAAGGCGCTTAACATAGAAGGTACAAAGTGAATCATTGTAACCTGATGTGTCGCGATCAATTCTCTTAAATAATCACTATCCTTATGTCCTTCCGGTTTTGGAATGACTAGTTTACAACCGGATAACAGAGGAAGAAAAAATTCCCAAACTGATACATCAAAACAAAAAGTAGTTTTTTGTATCAATACATCGTTAGCCGTTAAATTATAATATTCCTTCGCCCATAATAAACGATTCACTAAACCGCGTTGCTCATTCACTACTCCTTTAGGGTTTCCTGTAGATCCCGAAGTATAAATTACGTAAGCTGCGTTTGAAACCGGTATTGCCACGTTAGGATTCGCTTCTGACTGATTTGCAAATATTGTATCCTGTTCGTCCAGATTTAGTATTGCAATATCTTCCAGAAAATTAACTTTACTAATACTACCGTTATTTACAAGTACAGCCTCAGCCTTTGTATCTTTTAAGATGAAATCAATTCGCTCTGCCGGATAATGAGGATCAATTGGTGCATAAGCTCCGCCGGATTTCATAATACCCAACATCCCAATAACCATTTCAAAAGAACGCTCCATACATAGCCCAACTATAGACTCTGTCGTAACTCCTATACTGCGTAAATAATGGGCAACCTTATTGGCGCTTGCATTTAAAGCTGCATAGGTCATCGTTTCTCCTTCATAGGCCAAAGCAATTCCTTCCGGGTTACTGGCAACTTGTGTTTCAATCAAGTCAACAATCGTAATATCGGTAGGGTAATTGTTTTTTGTGGCATTAAAATCCACCAATAATTCTTTTTCTTCTTCTTTACTGATGTAAGTTAATTGACCAATTGGAGTTTGCGGCTGAGATAATACTTCTTTTAAAATTTGTTGATAATGTCTTATTAAGCCTTCAATCATTTGATATTCGTACACTTCTGTATTGTAAGCAATATCTAAAATTAACTGCCCTCCGGCTTCTCTGAAATTAAGCTCTACATCAAATTTTGAAACTGTTTCTCCTAAATCAACAATTGTATCGCTTTTTGCCGCTGGTATTTCGACCGTTTCATCATTTGCTCCCGTATTCTGAAGTACTAATAAAACATCAAATACACTGCTTCTTCCTGCATCTCTTTTGATATTTAGGTTTTCTACTAAACTATCAAAAGGATACATTTGATGATTAAACGCTTCCAGTGTCTGCTCTTTAATTCTTTTATAAATCGAGGTAAAATTCTCCTGAGTATTTATGGTGTTGCGCAAAGCAATTGTATTCACATAAAAACCAATCTGATTGGCCAAATCTGCATGATCACGACCTGCTACCGGGCTTCCGATAATAATATCTGAATCTGAGGTATATTTATGAAAAAGAATATTGATAGTCGTTAGTAAACCGATAAAAGTACTGCTGTTATTCTCTTTTGTAAAAAGCTGAAGCATAGCAGTTGTTTCTTTAGAAATATAGGCTCTTAAGCTTCGCCCTTTGTGTGTTTTTACAGAAGGTCGGCGTTTTTCTGAAGGAAGATCCAAGACAGGCAGCTCACCCGCAAGACTTTCCATCCAATACGTTTTATCTGTAGTTGAACCGGCTGTATTTATTTGTAATGCCTGCCAATTTGCATAATCTTTATATTGAATTGCCAGAGGTGTAAGATCAGCTGCTGTCCCGTTGACAAAAGACTCATAAAATGCAAATACATCTTTTGCCAATACATTCATAGACCAGCCATCGCTAATAATATGATGCATGTTATAATAGAAAACATAAGTTTCCTCTTCTGTCTGTAATAAGCTTACGCGGAATAAAGGCCCTTCTTCTAAATCAAAGGGTACGTATGAATCTGTATTGATATAACTAGCTACGCTTGCTTGCTTATCATCAGCATTCCTGAAATCAACATAAGACAGTTTAAAATTTACTGCTGCTGTTGGTTGCACGTATTGTCTAATGTCACCGTTCTCCTCCATTTTGAAAATAGTGCGTAAGATCTCATGACGCTCTATAGTCGCTGTAATGGCTTTTTGAAGGCGTTCGATATCATAACTCCCTTTCAGAGTGGTATGCATAGGCATGTTGTATACGGCAGACCCTCCTTCAAACTGACTTAAAGTCCAAAGACGGCGTTGTCCTGCTGATACCTCATAACTTTCTGATACAGGAACAGATGAAATCACTTCAAAATTAAACTTCGAACTGTTTTTACTGCTTTTAAGTAAGGCGATAAGACGATCTTTGTTGGTTGAAATATCGATTTTATCTTCTGCTGTAAGAGCAGCTGTGTTTCCTGTTACTCTTAAATTTTCTTCTAAATCATCCAGGAAAATTTGTACTTCTTTATTGGATAGACTGGTAATTATTGATTTGATATCTTTCATCTTAAAAGGGTTTTCTAAATACTGTATTTTTGAATTAATAACTGTGATAATTAAAATGGCAAATTTGTAACACCAAACACATTGTTCTAAAAGACAATGTGCTGTGATGTTTTTACTATGTTGTAAAAACTAAATTTTGATTTTGTAAGGAATGGTCCGATTGAGAGATATTCTATACTGTATTGCAAGTACAAAAGATCACTTTGGTGAATAACTCCACATGGGATGTGGATGCTACTCTTTTTGAAAAGGAAAACTAAAAACTACGCCTTCGCAAAGACGTTTTCTGTTGGATTGGATAGATATGACAAAGGAATGATGGCTGAGATATTCTGACGTAAAGAACTTAGTCTTACACTGATTCTATGCTGATTGTCGACTCTGAAAACTTCACATTCCAAACCCGAAAGCTCACCATGCTCGATTTTAAGTTTATCTCCAATTTTGGGTAGTGCCGGTTCAATCTGAACATCTGTAATGTCTTTTACCTGGGTAAAAAGCCTGATGTGATCGATTTCTTCTTCGGAAACTTTTCCGTATTCTTTGCCAAAAGACAAATAAGAACAGCCACTCTCTACATTTAAGGCATCATGAAAGTCTTTATTGGATTTGATCTTGACAAAGACATAACTGGGAAATAATGGAATCTCTATTTTCCTGATTCTGTCACTCCATTTTCTAATACTGGTGGCCATTGGCAAAAAAGCTTCAATATTTCTTTCTATTAACTCTTTATAGACTTTACTCTCATGTCTGTACCTTACGTAAAGAACATGCCAACCTTGTTTTTGATCCATACTATTTGGTTTTTTCGTCACCGGACATAGCTGCGCTATTACCAGTCACATGGTTATTTTTTTTAGAGATACGTTTTTTGGTTTAATAGCTTTACCTTTTTACTTTAAAGTAACTTTGGTAATAATGTTTTTGTTGAAACTCTCAAGGCAAATTATATTGTGTTTTGAGAGTGTTGTAAAAATCGGAATGTTGAGGATTCAACTACTTATTTTTACTGAAGTAAATTTACAATACAGGTTTTCAAATTCTACTACACCAAAGTGTAGTTCAACTTGTTAGCATCAAATACTACCTTATTGGGTAGTTTGGAGTTTGGAGTCGAAAGCTCGAAATCTTCTGCTACAACCAAATGTTTGTTCTCGTTGTAGAAATCAATAAGCCCATTATAGGACATAGATACCGGTATAGTTTCAGAACCCAGGTATTCAATAGATTTTCCAACAACCTTTGCTTTAATACCCATTAGAGTCAATACACGAAGCAATTTGGCATCGATTTCGGCAAAAGCCATATTGTCTTTGTGTTCGCAAACCGGAGCAATGGCGCAAACCAATAGTTTTTTTAGCAGATTAATGTCACGAACACCTTTTTTGATGGCAAAACGTCCAATATGCCATATTTCATTTATTGCATTTCCTTCAGCACAAATAAAAGGATTGATGCCAAACATTTTCTGAATTGGAAGCGGTGTAATGAAATCCCATTTCAAAACTCTGATGGTTCCTGTAAAATCTCCAAGGTCGTTTTTGAAAGCGAAGATTTTAGAGTTCTCTAAGTAGCCCATTTCTTCTTTGTAAACCGCATCAATATCATTTTGATAATGACCCGGAAGGATTTCATTGGAATGGTGATTGAAGTTTTCTGTGACTACAAATTTTGACATTAAAAGGATGTCATTTTGACTAATTTCTGTGTGGTGGTTTTTGGCGAGTTTCATAGTATTTGTTTTCTCCAAAACTATCACCACAAGTTACGCTTCATATTACACAAAATACTAGTTTTCAGTATTTTAAATAAAAACCACCTTTAAGTGTAGTTTTTGAAACGACATTTTATTGTCAAAAAAAAGTGTCAAAAAAACGAATGTATTACCCTGCTGTATTAAAATTATATTAGAGCAGGATTAATTTTTTTAATATCATATCTGCAATTTTTCCTATATTCACATCCTGTTAAAAAAATACTAAAATATGGTAATTGAAAACGACTTTTTTTCCTCAAACAACACCGTTCAGAAGATCTCTGAAGACGAAAAAGGCAGACTTGGAGATTATTTAGAACTGGTCAGGGCGTTTGCCAGAACTACTTACAGCAGTATTTATATTATTGACTACGAAAAGAAGGGTTTTGAGTATGTGTCTGAAAATCCATTGTTCTTATGCGATCACACTCCTGCAGAAGTTCAGGAATTAGGCTATGCCTTTTACTTTAAGTACGTTATAAAAGAAGATCTAGATTTATTACTGAAGATCAACACTATAGGTTTTGATTTTTATCAAAATATCCCAGTAGAAGAGCGCATACATCATACGATATCATACGACTTTCGATTAAAGAATCCCAGTGGAAAGACATTTCTGGTGAATCAAAAGCTGACTCCCGTTTTTTTAACTAATGACGGTAAGATCTGGAAGTCGATCTGTATTATTTCACTTTCTTCTGAACTGCAGTCCGGAAATATTAAGATTTATAAAAAAGGGGAGAATAAGATCTATAGCTATGATCTGGAAGGAGATTTTTGGAAGATGATGAAAAAAATAGAACTCACCAGCCGCGAGAAGGAGGTTTTGCAATATTCGATTAGAGGCTTTACCATTGCCAATATGGCCGAAAGTATGTTTGTCTCGGCTGATACTATCAAATTTCACAAAAGGAAGTTGTTCACCAAACTAGGTGTCGGTAATATTGCAGAGGCAATAGCTTATGCAACCAGTAATAAACTGATTTAACCTACATTTTTTTAACACATAGAAGAATAAGTTGTTCTATGTGTTAAATATTCTTTCACGCAGATTCTGCAGATTTTTTAATCTAATTATCTTGTGTCTATTATCTTGCATCTCACAATCAACTTAATTCATCGGCAATTACTCAATCATATAAAAAACATAGCTTTCACACTCTTTAAAGAACATAAAAGCTATATTCCTAAATGTCAGGTCATTATTTCAACCCACACCCAATGGCTTTCTTTAATACGCTATAAATCCTCGTCTATAATAGCGGACAGATAAAACTCAGGGAATTTCTTGAATTTTTTACCCGTCGCAATGTTAAATAGCAAGTGGGTGCATAAGGCTGCTACCGACCAGGAAGCGATGGCCATTTGTGGTGGTGACTGACATCCTTTTTCGATTTTGTATTTTTCAATAATGCTATCCATCCATTTTTGCGGATTTCCCCAGAATCTGAGGTAACTTGAGGCGTAATCCATCATAGTTGCATCATTAAATTCCTCATCCTGGTTGGCCAGCGCATTCAAAAGAAGACCATCTCTGGCGATAACAGTAACCAGACTTCCCCATCCTATATTATAAGGATGCAGAACCGGAATATCAAGCTTTTGGCAAGCCGTATCAAATATGAGTGGTACCGGAGAAGAAAAGTCCAGTGTATTGATTGCTGCTTTATGACCATTAATATGATCTCCTATGTTTTCAACAGTTAAGAAAAAATCGAGACAATTGATTTCAGCATTTTTATTAATCGATCTCAATCGTCTGGCCAAAGCATCTACCTTGTTTGAATCGACATCATCTTCGGTGTAATTCTGTCGGCTTAAATTAGACCGCTCTACCAGATCACCATCAACAATGGTAATTTTTTCAAAACCAAAACGCAACGCACATTCCGCAATTACGCTTCCAATGCCGCTCCCTGCCAACAAAATGGGGAAGTTTTTTATAATTTCTTGTTCTTCATCTGTCAGATAAAGTTTATTTTTTGAATAACGATCATCCATAGTACGTATTTTTTATTCAAAATTAAACATAAACAAGAGGCACCCTTTTAACCAAAAAGGTAGTTTTTACCGGTTCAACCCTTATAAACACTAATTTCTTGTCTTTAAAAACACTTATTCATTTCAAATCAGTCAATTAGACAATAATTCATTTACAGATGATAATCATATTGGATTTTTAGCGAGATACCCCCTGATGTTTAGAACAGTTTTTCTTTTAAACTTCAACGCGCTACAGAACATGTATCTGTTGTTTCAAACTAAATTACGAAAGGCTATAAAACAAAAAAACAGTTACAAGAACACTCTCGTAACTGTTTCATTTAGTTGTTTATATCTGATCATTTCTTTCCTTTTTTAGGAAGAGACCACAATCTTAAAAAAACAATTCATCTCCTGCCACTGAAGAAATCAGCGGCTGATTGTTTAAGATTTGTATGGATTCTATGTGACGCGCCAGATTGTTAATAGTGGGTTCATTGTACAATTCTTTAAGTTCAATTTTAATATTGAATTCTTTCTGAATTTTAGAAATTACCTGCGTTGCCTTTAGACTGTGTCCGCCAAGCGCAAAGAAGATATCCCCGACTCCTATTTTGTCTTTCTGTAAAATGTCCTGCCATATCGCAACCAGCTTTTCCTCTGTCTCATTAGAAGGAGCGATATATTCCTGTTGAATAACATCTGCTGAACTCACCTCCGGCAAAGCATTTTTATCGATCTTACCGTTAGGTGTAAGTGGCAATTGGTTTAAAAACACAAAGTAACTCGGTACCATATAATCGGGTAATTCACGTCCCAGTGCCAATCGAAGCTGTTGTTTGTCTACTGCCGAAGTGCTCACCAGATAACTCACAATTACAGGATCACCTTGAATGGTCGCTGTAACAACAACACACTGGTCGATGCCTTCCTGAGCCTGCAATATTTGCTCGATCTCACCAAGTTCAATGCGATAGCCTCTGATTTTTACCTGACTGTCTTTTCTGCCAATGCATACGACGGTGCCATCGGGTAACCATTTACCCAAATCTCCGGTTTTGTATAGTTTAGTGCCTTCTTTGAAAGGGTTTTCAATAAACTTTTCTGCCGTTAGTTCCGGTTGGTACAAATAGCCTCTGGACAATCCATCCCCCGAAATACAGATTTCTCCAATGACTCCCACTGGCTGTAAGGCCAAAGCATCTGAGAGAATGTAAAACTGAGTGTTGTCTATCGCTTTTCCAACAGGAACTGAACTCTCATAAGAACCTTCAACTCTGTAATAACTGCTATAAGTAGTATCTTCTGAAGGGCCGTATAGGTTTCTCAGAACAATCCCGGAATCTTTGAAATAATTGGCAATGCTCACCGGAAAAGCTTCCCCGGCAAGGTTAATTCCAACCGCATTTTCAAAAGAAGTCCCTTTTTCGATAAGCGTGTGAACCACAGAAGGAACGGTATTGATCAGTACGTTTTGATCGTTTTGGATATAATCTCCAATGGCTAATCCGTTGGTTAATAAGCGTATTTTCTTTCCGATACTAAGCGGATAGAAAAACTCATAGACCGATAAATCAAAACAATGAGAAGTTACCGCGTAGAGAATCTCAAAGTTGGTATCGCTAAATTCTCTCTCCGACCAGTGCAGCATTTTTGAAGCGTTCTGATGGGTAATCATTACTCCTTTTGGTTTACCCGTTGAGCCTGAGGTGTAAATGATATACGCCAGGTTATCGGGTGTGAAATTGATCTTCGGAAGTGCTTTTGAAATGGATGCCGATTGGTTAAATGCTTTTATAAAAGCCTCGTCTATGGTCACTTTACATTTACTGTCTTCTTCAATATAAGCAATACGCTGCGCCGGATAGTTCGGATCAATTGGAACATAAGCACAGCCCGATTTTAAAACAGCCAGTAAAGCAATAGGAAGCCATTCTGTGCGGCCTAATTTTACACCTACCAGATCTTCTATTCCTAAATTATAATTACTCAACAAATAATGCGAGAGTTCGTTCGACAACTCATCGAGTTCTTGGTAAGTAAAAGTTTTATCGTCGGTTACCAGAGCAATTTGTTCCGGGGTTTTTCTTGCCTGATTTACAAACAGATCGACCATGGTGGTGTTGGGATACTCCACTGTAGTATCGTTAAAATCATACAGCAATTGTGCTTTTTCGGCAGTGCCTAAATAGTTCAGACTATCTACTTTTTGACTTGGATTTTGGGTCGCTTCTGTTAAAAAGGTTTCCAAATGCGAAGCCAGACGCGTTACAAAATCTGCCTCATAAATATCGGTGTTGTATTCGATGTACAGCGACAACTGACCTTCGTTTTCTGAAAAAGCAAAAGTCAGATCAAATTTACTGAAAGGTTTTTTCAACTGTTTGTAGGCCGATACTTCAATCCCATTTAGCGTTAAACCTTCAGACGCCAATAATTCCTGCTGATTCTGAAGTACCACTAAAACATCAAATAAAACAGATCTGCTTAAATCTCTTTTGAGTTCAAGCGCTTCCACTAAACTGTCAAAAGAATATTCCTGATTGGAATACCCATTTAATAAAGTTTCCTTTTGTATGGCCAATAAGGTTTCAAAACTGGCTGTTTCTTCAAAAGTCGTCCGAATCGCCAGAGTATTCAAATACAAACCCACCTGATTTTCCAAATCGCTGTGTTCTCTTCCTGCTACGGGAGTTCCTAAAATAAGGTCTCTAGTATTGGTGTATCTCGAAAGTAATCCGTTTATCCCAGCCATTAAAAGCATGAAAAGCGTCACCCCGTTATGCTGTGCATAGGTATTCAGCCGGGCAGTACCCTCTTTAGAAAAAGAATAATTAAATCCCGAACCATTATAGGTTTTAAGCTTAGGTCTGGTTATACTCGAAGGCAATTCCAAAACAGGTAAATCTCCCGAAAAAGTATCCAGCCAAAATACCTTGGCCTTTTCCAACAGAACTTGTCTTGCAGAACTGTTCTGCCATTCCGAATAGTCTTTGTACTGAATAGACAGGTTCGGCAATGCCACTTCATTCCCTATTGATAATCCATTATAAATGGTTATAAACTCTTTGCTCAATATCCCCATAGACCAGCCATCACCAATAATATGGTGCATGTTCAGCATCAGAATATGACGATCGGCAGCCGTTTTTACAATCTCAGCTATAAAAAGAGGTCCTTTCTCTAAATCGAAAGTATGTCTTTGGCGTGTATCAGCATGATTACTCAAGGCTTCCTCTGTAACATTAGTTAAATCTGTCCGTTCCAAAGTTCCTTTATATTGGGCAACGGGAACAATGTACTGCCCCAGATTCCCCTGTTCATCTGCTTTAAAAACAGTGCGTAAACTCTCATGTCGTTTTACCAAAATTTGAAACGTTTCGGCTAATTTTTCTAAATTCAACACTCCTTTAAATTCGAAGGCAACAAATATGTTGTAGGCCGAGTTCCCGGTTTCAAACTGACTCAATGTCCACAATCGGTGTTGAGAAGAGGTAAGCGCATAAGAATCTTTTATTTCGGCTTTCGGAATAGATTCAGAAAAGGAAAGCAGTGCAATCAGTTCCTTTTTATAAACTTTAATGTCTTCAATAATTTCAGGAGTCAAAGCCCCTTTTGGGGCATTAATCTTTAGGTTTCCATTATCTATCTTAAGTCTGATATTTAAGGACTGTAACGTATGTATTAATTTTTTTATCACGATATGATTTTTTAAATAAATTAAAGTACCTCTATGGTTTAGAACTATATCATTATCTCGTCAAGATCATCCGTTGACTCTCCTGCCAATTGATTCTGAAAAACTATAAATTTTAGTTTTTCTGAGACCCCAATAACGTCCTGACTCTCGTACAAATCCTGAATGGAAAATCTGGTGTCAAAAGTCCTGTTGATTCTGTTGATTAAAACAGTGGCTTTTAAACTGTTCCCTCCTAATTCGAAGAAATTATCGGTAACACCAATCTTTTCCAGTCCTAGTATGTCCTCCCAGATGGCAACCAGTTTTTCTTCTATTTCATCAGTTGGAGCTATATATTCGAGTTGAATAACATCAGCTGAACTCACCGCCGGTAAGGCATTTTTATCGATTTTTCCGTTGGGTGTAAGTGGTAATTGGTTTAAGAATACAAAGTAACTCGGTACCATATAATCGGGTAATTCACGTCCCAGTGCCAATCGAAGCTGTTGTTTGTCTACTGCCGAAGTGCTCACCAGATAACTCACAATTACAGGATCACCCTGAAGGGTCGCTGTAACAACAACACACTGGTCGATGCCTTCCTGAGCTTGCAATACCTGCTCGATCTCACCAAGTTCAATGCGATAACCTCTGATTTTTACCTGACTGTCTTTTCTGCCGATGCATACGACGGTGCCATCGGATAACCATTTACCCAAATCTCCGGTTTTGTATAGTTTAGTGCCTTCTTTGAAAGGGTTTTCAATAAACTTTTCTGCCGTTAGTTCCGGTTGGTACAAATAGCCTCTGGACAATCCATCCCCCGAAATACAGATTTCTCCAATGACTCCCACTGGCTGTAAGGCCAAAGCATCTGAGAGAATGTAAAACTGAGTATTGTCTATCGCTTTTCCAACAGGAACTGAACTCTCGTAAGAACCTTCAACTCTGTAATAACTGCTATAAGTGGTATCTTCTGAAGGACCGTATAGGTTTCTCAGAGCAATCCCTGAATCTTTGAAATGATTGGCAATGCTCACCGGAAAAGCTTCCCCGGCAAGGTTAATTCCAACCGCATTCTCAAAAGAAGTCCCTTTTTCGATAAGCGTGTGAACCACAGAAGGAACGGTATTGATCAGTACGTTTTGATCGTTTTGGATATAATCTCCAATGGCTAATCCGTTGGTTAATAAGCGGATTTTCTTTCCGATACTAAGCGGATAGAAAAACTCATAGACCGATAAATCAAAACAATGAGAAGTTACCGCATAGAGAATCTCAAAGTTGGTATCGCTAAATTCTCTCTCCGACCAGTGCAGCATTTTTGAAGCATTCTGATGGGTGATCATTACTCCTTTTGGTTTGCCCGTTGAGCCTGAGGTGTAAATGATATACGCCAGATTATCGGGTGTGAAAGTGATCTGAGGAAGTGCTTTTGAAATGGATGACGATTGGTTAAATACTTTTATAAAAGCCTCGTCTATGGTCACTTTACATTTACTGTCTTCTTCAATATAAGCAATACGCTGCGCCGGATAGTTCGGATCAATTGGAACATAAGCACAACCTGATTTTAAAACTGCCAATAAAGCAATAGGAAGCCATTCATTGCGTCCCAATTTTACACCTACCAGATCTTCTATTCCCAGATTGTAATTACTCAACAAATAATGCGAGAGTTCGTTCGATACCTCATCGAGTTCTTGGTAAGTAAAAGTTTTATCGTCGGTTACCAGAGCAATTTGTTCCGGGGTTTTTCTCGCCTGATTTACAAACAGATCGACCATCGTGGTGTTGGGATACTCCACTGTAGTATCGTTAAAATCATACAGCAATTGTGCTTTTTCAGCAGTGCCTAAATAGTTCAGACTGTCTACTTTTTGGCTTGGATTTTGGGTCGCTTCTGTTAAAAAGGTATCCAAATGCGAAGCCAGACGCATTACAAAATCTGCCTCATAAATATCGGTGTTGTATTCGATGTGTAAAATCAATTGTCCTTCTTTCTCTGAAAAAATGAAGCTTAAATCAAACTGACTTACTTTTCTTTGATAGCCTTTGTAGGGTGTTAGGGTTAATCCCTCTATTTGCTGATCTGATGCAAACAGATCTTGTTGGTTTTGCAATACAACCAGTACATCAAAAAGTGCTGATCTGCTGGTATCTCTTCCCAGACCTAGTTCTTCTACCAGATTATCCAGCGGATATTCCTGATGTGAATAGGCATTTAATAGGGTTTCTTTTTGTGTTTCCAGCAGGGTTTCAAAACTGGCTGTGTCTTCAAAACTGGTTCGAATGGCCAGAGTATTTAGATACAATCCAATTTGATTTTCTAAATCACTATGCTCTCTCCCGGCTACTGGAGTTCCTAAAATAAGGTCTCTGGTGTTGGAATATCTGGATAGTAATCCGTTTATTCCCGCCATTAAGACCATAAAAAGACTGGCCTGGTGCTGTTCTGAAAAGGATTGTAAATTGTTACTTGCTTCTTTAGAGAATCTATAACTAATTGAGTCGCCTGCGTAAGTCTTCACTTTAGGTCTCATTTTAGGAGTTGGAAGTTCCAATACCGGCAGGTCTCCGCTAAAAATATTCAGCCAGTAGGTTTCTGATTCTTTTAGTTTCGAAAGCTGTTTTTCGCTTCTCATCCAGGACGCATAGTCTTTATATTGTATGGTCAGTTCCGGTAAATTGCTTTTTATACCCTGAACCAGATAATGATAAAGTGTTAAAAGCTCATTACTTAAAATTCCCATAGACCAGCCATCACTAATGATATGATGCATGTTAAAGAGCAACAAATGTCTGTTCTCTTCTAATTTAAGCAGATGTAAATTGACCAAAGGTGCTTTGCCCAAATCAAATTGATGCTGATAAGACTCCACTACTCTTTCTTTGAGAGCTACTTCTTGATTTTTAATTTTACTAAAGTCTGCGTAATCAATTTTAAAGTCTACGGCTGAAGCCTCGGTGATGAATTGGCGCACTTCTCCTTCTTCATTTCGCTTGAAAGAGGTTCTTAAGATTTCATGTCGGCTAATAACTGTTTTAAAGGCTTCGGCCAGGTGCTCTACATTTAGAAGCCCTTCGAGTTCAAAAGATCCCGGAATGTTATACGCCTGATTACCACCTTCAAACTGACTCAGTATCCACAATCGGTGCTGAGATGAGGTTAGAACATAGTCTTCCTGTTCTTCTGCTTTGGGTATGGCGGTGAAAGCTCCAGCTTCCAGTTTGGTAATTATTCCTGTGATGGTAGGGTTCAAAAACACGTCTTTTACGCTGATTTGATAGCCTAACTGACGGTTGATTTTATTGGCCACTAAGATGACTTTTAAGCTGTGACCGCCCAATTCAAAAAAGTTGTCTGTTACTCCAATGTTTTTTATGCCCAGTATTTCTTCCCAGATGGCCACTAGTTCTTTTTCTAAGGCTGTTGTCGGAGCTATGTATTTCTGCAGCACAATGTCACCTGCACCCACTGACGGAAAGGCTTTTGTATCGACTTTACCATGTGAGGTTAAAGGAATAGATTCTAATTGTACGTAATAAGAAGGCAGCATATAATCCGGCAAGTGATGGCTCAATTTGGCGCGGAGTTCCTGTTTGTTCAGTTGGTTTTCTCCAACCAGATAAGATACAATTGCAAGCTCTCCTTCTATTTGCTTAACCACCACAACGCATTGACTGATGTTTTCCTGAGCTAAAAGGGCATGTTCGATTTCTCCAAGTTCAATACGGTGGCCTCTTACTTTGACCTGATGATCTTTACGTCCCGAAAATTCGATGTTTCCATCGGCTAGCCATCTGCCTAAATCGCCTGTTTTGTATAGTTTAGCTCCTTTGATAAAAGGATTTGGAACAAATTTCTCTGCTGTTAACTCTTCCTGGTTGAGGTAACCTCGGGAGAGACTATCCCCTGAGATGCATATTTCTCCGAAGACTCCGATAGGTTTTAAGGCCTGATCATCGGATAAGATATAAACTTCACTGCCTTTTAAAGGTTTGCCGATGGGAATGAGATTACTTTCTAAATGACTTGTGTCGACTCTGCACATGGTAGCACTGATAGTGGCTTCGGTAGGTCCGTACTTGTTGTAGAAAGCGGCAATTTTAACCATTTTCTCTGCTAAGTTTTTAGGACAGATTTCTCCTGCGGCAACGATTCTTTTTAGTGTTTTGCACGTGGACAGGTCTTCTAAATTTGCCAAATATCCGGGGGTAGTATGCAAGTGTGTTATGGAATTTTCATGCAATACATTGATAAAATCAGCCGGATCGATGATACGCTCTTTGGATACCCCTACCAGCGATGCTCCATTGAACAAGGCTAAAAAGATTTGCTCCATAGAAGCATCAAAGGCGTTGTTTGAGAATTGCAGGATACGATCTGAATGATCCAATCCAAATTCTTCTGTCTGGTTGATGATGTAATTGACCAAACTTTTATGTTCGATCATAACTCCCTTAGGTTGTCCTGTGGAGCCTGAGGTGTAAATCACATACATCAGCTGATTTGGATCCAGAGCAATGGCAGGTGATGTTGTTGGATAATTCTCCTGACTAGATTTAAAGTCTGCTAACAAACGTTCGTCAATTATAACTTTACTCTGACTGTCCTGTTCGATGTAAGCGATTCTTTGCTCCGGATAGGTCGGATCGATTGGAAGATACGCTGCGCCGGTTTTTAAAACAGCCAGTAAGGAGATGTAAATCCACTCACTGCGGTCTAATTTTACGGTTATTAAGTCCTCTGCATTGATCTCAAAATTATTTAATAAGTAATGCGCCAACTTATTGGATACTTCATCCAGTTCTTTATATGTCAAAGAGCGGTCTTCGAATACCAAGGCAACAGCATCCGGTGTTCTGGTGGCTTGCTGCTCAAATAAGGCAACGGCTGTGATGTTTAATGGATTCTCTGTTTTGGGCTCGTTAAAATCCTGTAAAAGGATTTTCTTTTCTGATGAGGAAATATATTCTAATGTGGCTACTTTTTGATTCGGATTTTGGACTGCTTCTGTTAAAAAGCTATCAAAATGCGAAGCCAGACGCGTTACAAAATCCGCCTCATAAATATCAGTATTGTATCCGATACGTAAGGACAATTGTCCCTTTATCTCTGAAAAATAAAAGGTCAGATCAAACTTGCTAAATGATTTTTTTACATTTTTATAGGGAGCTATCTCAAGACCATTCAAAACTAAACCTTCGGCTTTTAATAGCTCCTGCTGGTTTTGAAATACCACTAAAACATCAAACAAAACAGATCTGCTTAGATCTCTTTTGATCCCAAGTTCTTCTACTAAACTATCGAAAGGATAATCCTGATGTGAATAGGCTGTTAATAAGGTTTCTTTTTGTATGGCCAATAATTCTTCAAAAGTAACTTCTTGTTCAAATGTGGTTCGAATTGCCAGTGTATTCAAATACAAACCAACCTGATTTTCTAAATCACTATGTTCTCTTCCCGCTACAGGAGTCCCCAAAATAAGATCTTTGGCGTTAGTGTATCTGTAAAGCAATCCGTTTATCCCTGCCATTAAAACCATAAAAAGTGTCATCCCGTTTTGCTGTGCATAGGCATTCAACTGAGCAGTATTTTCTTTAGAAAAAGAATAATCTACCCCTGAACCATTATAAGTTTTAAGCTTAGGTCTGGTTGTACTCGACGGCAATTCCAAAACAGGCAGTTCTCCCGAAAATCGATCTAACCAGGATGCTTTGGATTTTTCCAGCACTGCTTGTCTGGCCTCACTATTTTGCCACTCTGAGTAATCTTTGTATTGAATAGACAATTCCGGTAATACTACTTCATGTCCTGTAGACAATCCATTGTAAATGGCCATAAACTCTTTGCTTAATACTCCCATCGACCAGCCATCGCCAATAATATGGTGCATGTTCAACATCAGGATATGACGATCGGCAGCCGCTTTTACAATCTCACCAATAAACAAAGGCCCTTTTTCTAAATCGAAAGCATGCCTTAAAAGTCTATCAGCATGATTGCTCAGGGTTTCCTCTGTAGCATTCGTTAAATCTGTAAGTTGTAAAGCTCCCTTGAATTCGGCAACTGGAATGATATACTGCCCCAAATTTCCCTCTTCATCTTCTTTAAAAACAGTCCGTAAACTCTCATGTCGTTCTACTATGATTTTATAGGCTTCTGTCAATTTTTCCAAATTCAGCGCTCCTTTAAATTCGAAGGCATCAAATATGTTGTAGGCCGAGTTCCCTGTTTCAAACTGACTCAATGTCCACAATCGGTGCTGTGATGAAGTAAGCGCATAAGAATATTTGACTGCTGCTTTCGGAATAGATTCTGAAGAAGAAAGTAAGGTGATTAATTCATTTTTATGAGCTTTAATTTCTTCAATAATTTCAGGAGTCAAAGTTCCTTTTGGAGCATTAATTTTCAGATCTCCATTCTCTATTCTAAGCCCGATATTTAAAGATTGTAGAATGTGTATTAAATTTTCTATCATGATATGATTTTTAAAGTAAAGAAAAACGCCTGTATGATTTTTAGAATTCACATACTATACGCTCAGTGATTAACAACAAAATAGCCTCCACAAAGGGCTGAATGTATCTATAGTACAAAAAAAACATGGCTATAAAGTATAGCCATGTTTAGATCTAAAACGAAACTCGCGATTAAATTTTAGATCAATATCTCATCCAGATCATCAGCTGTTTCTACCGCTAATTGATTTTGAAAAACTATAAATTTTAATTTTTTTGAAACTCCAATAATATCCTGGGTTTTATACAAATCCTGAATCGAAAATCTGGTATCGAAAGCCCTGTTGATTCTGTTGATTAAAACAGTGGCTTTTAAACTGTTCCCTCCTAATTCGAAGAAATTATCGGTAACACCAATCTTTTCCAGTCCTAGTATGTCCTGCCAGATGGCAACCAGTTTTTCTTCTATTTCATCAGTTGGAGCTATATATTCGAGTTGAATAACATCAGCTGAACTCACTTCCGGCAAAGCATTTTTATCGATCTTACCGTTAGGTGTAAGTGGCAATTGGTTTAAAAACACAAAGTAACTCGGTACCATATAATCGGGTAATTCACGTCCCAGTGCCAATCGAAGCTGTTGTTTGTCTACTGCCGAAGTGCTCACCAGATAACTCACAATTACAGGATCACCCTGAAGGGTCGCTGTAACAACAACACACTGGTCGATGCCTTCCTGAGCCTGCAATACTTGCTCGATCTCACCAAGTTCAATGCGATAGCCTCTGATTTTTACCTGACTGTCTTTTCTGCCAATGCATACGACGGTGCCATCGGGTAACCATTTACCCAAATCTCCGGTTTTGTATAGTTTAGTGCCTTCTTTGAAAGGGTTTTCAATAAACTTTTCTGCCGTTAGTTCCGGTTGGTACAAATAGCCTCTGGACAATCCATCCCCCGAAATACAGATTTCTCCAATGACTCCCACTGGCTGTAAGGCCAAAGCATCTGAGAGAATGTAAAACTGAGTGTTGTCTATCGCTTTTCCAACAGGAACTGAACTCTCGTAAGAACCTTCAACTCTGTAATAACTGCTATAAGTGGTATCTTCTGAAGGACCGTATAGGTTTCTCAGAGCAATCCCTGAATCTTTGAAATGATTGGCGATACTCACCGGAAAAGCTTCCCCTGCAAGGTTAATTCCAACCGCATTTTCAAAGGAAGTGCCTTTTTCGATAAGCGTGTGAACCACAGAAGGAACGGTGTTGATTAGTACGTTTTGATCGTTTTGGATATAATCTCCAATGGCCAATCCGTTGGTTAATAAGCGTATTTTCTTTCCGATACTAAGCGGATAGAAAAACTCATAGACCGATAAATCAAAACAATGAGAAGTTACCGCATAGAGAATCTCAAAGTTGGTATCGCTAAATTCTCTCTCCGACCAGTGCAGCATTTTTGAAGCATTCTGATGGGTGATCATTACTCCTTTTGGTTTGCCCGTTGAGCCTGAGGTGTAAATGATATACGCCAGGTTATCAGGGCTAAAAGTAATCTGAGGAAGTGCTTTTGAAATGGATGCCGATTGGTTAAATGCTTTTATAAAAGCCTCGTCTATGGTCACTTTACATTTACTGTCTTCTTCAATATAAGCAATACGCTGCGCCGGATAGTTTGGATCGATTGGAACATAAGCACAGCCCGATTTTAAAACTGCCAGTAAAGCAAGAGGAAGCCATTCTGTACGGCCTAATTTTACGCCTACCAGATCTTCTATTCCTAAATTATAATTACTCAACAAATAATGCGAGAGTTCGTTCGACAACTCATCGAGTTCTTGGTAAGTAAAAGTTTTATCGTCAGTTACCAGAGCAATTTGTTCTGGGGTTTTTCTTGCCTGATTTACAAACAGATCGACCATCGTGGTGTTGGAATACTCCACTGTAGTATCGTTAAAATCATACAGCAATTGTGCTTTTTCAGCAGTGCCTAAATAGTTTACGCTGTCTACTTTTTGACTTGGATTTTGGATAGCTTCGGTTAAAAAGGTTTCCAAATGCTCGGCTAAGCGTGCTACAAATTCTGATTCATAAATATCGGTGTTGTATTCGATGTACAGCGACAACTGACCTTCGTTTTCTGAAAAAATGAAGCTTAAATCAAACTGACTTACTTTTCTTTGATAGCCTTTGTAGGGTGTTAGGGTTAATCCCTCTATTTGCTGATCTGATGCAAACAGATCTTGTTGGTTTTGCAATACAACCAGTACATCAAAAAGTGCTGATCTGCTGGTATCTCTTCCCAGACCTAGTTCTTCTACCAGATTATCCAGCGGATATTCCTGATGTGAATAGGCATTTAATAGGGTTTCTTTTTGTGTTTCCAGCAGGGTTTCAAAACTGGCTGTGTCTTCAAAACTGGTTCGAATGGCCAGAGTATTTAGATACAATCCAATTTGATTTTCTAAATCACTATGCTCTCTCCCGGCTACTGGAGTTCCTAAAATAAGGTCTCTGGTGTTGGAATATCTGGATAGTAATCCGTTTATTCCCGCCATTAAGACCATAAAAAGACTGGCCTGGTGCTGTTCTGAAAAGGATTGTAAATTGTTACTTGCTTCTTTAGAGAATCTATAACTAATTGAGTCGCCTGCGTAAGTCTTCACTTTAGGTCTCATTTTGTCTGTCGGAAGTTCCGGTATCGGCAAGTCTCCACTAAATATGTTAAGCCAGTAGGCTTCTGATTTTTTTAGTTTAGCGGTTTGCTCTTCGCTTCTCATCCAACTTGCATAATCTTTGTATTGTAGGGTCAGTTCCGGTAAATTGCTGTTTGTGCCCTGAACTAAATGATCGTAAATCGTGATGAGTTCATTACTTAAGATCCCCATAGACCAGCCATCGCTGATGATATGATGCATGTTAAAAAGTAACAAATGTCTGTTCTCTTCTAATTTAAGCAGATGCAAATTTACTAATGGTGCTTGTCCTAAATCAAATTGATGTTTGTAGCACTCTTCTACTCTTTTTTCTACTGTCGCCTGTTGGTTTTCCACTGTAGTGAAATCGGCATAATCAATTTTAAAGTCTACGGCTGAAGCCTCGGTGATGAATTGGCGCACTTCTCCTTCTTCATTTCGCTTGAAAGAGGTTCTTAAGATTTCATGTCGGCTAATAACTGTTTTAAAGGCTTCGGCCAGGTGCTCTACATTTAGAAGCCCTTCGAGTTCAAACGAAGCCGGAATGTTGTAGGCCTCGTTCCCGCCTTCAAACTGACTCAGTATCCATAAACGATGCTGAGACGAGGTTAAAATATAGTTTTCCTGCTCTTCTACTTTGGGTATGGCGATGAAAGCTCCTGTTTCCAGTTTGGAAATTATTCCTGTGATGGTAGGGTTCAAAAACACGTCTTTTACGCTGATTTGATAGCCTAACTGACGGTTGATTTTATTGGCCACTAAGATGACTTTTAAGCTGTGACCACCTAATTCGAAGAAATTGTCTGTGATGCCAATGTTTTTTATGCCCAGTATTTCTTCCCAGATCACCGCCAGTTGTTTCTCTAAGGCAGTTACCGGAGCGCTGTATTCTTGCTGTACAAGGTTGTTTGTGCCTACCGCCGGCAAGGCTTTGAGGTCTATTTTACCATGAGAGGTTAAGGCGATGGCATCCACCTGAACGTAGTAACCCGGTACCATATAATCTGGCAGCTGATGACTTAACAGTGAACGGAGTTCTTGTTTGTCTACTGGTTTCTCGCCAACCAGATAGGCAACAATTACGGCTTCTGTTTCTATCTCCTGCACGGTTACTACGCACTGATTGATGTTTTCTTGGGCTAAAAGGGCATGTTCGATTTCTCCAAGTTCAATACGGTGTCCTCTTACTTTGACCTGATGATCTTTACGTCCCGAAAATTCGATGTTTCCATCGGCTAGCCATCTGCCTAAATCGCCTGTTTTGTATAGTTTAGCTCCTTTGATAAAAGGATTTGGAACAAATTTCTCTGCTGTTAACTCTTCCTGGTTGAGGTAACCTCGGGAAAGACTATCCCCTGAGATGCATATTTCTCCGAAGACTCCGATAGGTTTTAAGGCCTGATCATCGGATAAGATATAAACTTCACTGCCTTTTAAGGGTTTGCCGATGGGAATGAGATTACTTTCTAAATGACTTGTGTCCACTCTACACATGGTAGCACTGATAGTGGCTTCGGTAGGTCCGTACTTGTTGTAGAAAGCGGCAATTTTAACCATTTTCTCTGCTAAGTTTTTAGGACAGATTTCTCCTGCGGCAACGATTCTTTTTAGTGTTTTGCACGTGGACAGGTCTTCTAAATTTGCCAAATATCCGGGGGTGGTATGCAAGTGTGTTATAGAATTTTCCTGTAATACATTTATAAAATCTGCCGGATCAATGATACGTTCTTTGGATACGCCTACCAGCGATGCTCCATTGAACAAGGCTAAAAAGATTTGTTCCATAGACGCATCAAAGGCGTTGTTTGAGAATTGCAGGATACGATCTGAATGATCCAATCCAAATTCTTCTGTCTGGTAGATGATGTAATTGACCAAACTTTTATGTTCGATCATAACTCCCTTAGGTTGTCCTGTGGAGCCTGAGGTGTAAATTACATACATCAGCTGATTTGGATCCAGAGCAATGGCAGGTGATATTGTTGGATAATTCTCCTGACTAGATTTAAAGTCTGCTAACAAACGTTCGTCAATTATAACTTTACTCTGACTGTCCTGTTCGATGTAAGCGATTCTTTGCTCCGGATAGGTCGGGTCGATTGGAAGATACGCTGCGCCGGTTTTTAAAACGGCCAGTAAGGAGATATAAATCCACTCACTGCGCTCCAGTTTTACGGTGATTAAGTCCTCTGCATTGATCTCAAAATTGTTTAATAAGTAATGTGCCAACTCATTGGATACTCCATCCAGTTCTTTATAAGTCAAGGATCTGTCCTCGAATATCAGTGCTACTGCATCGGGAGTTTTAGCAACTTGCTCCTCAAACAACGCAACTGCTGTGGTATCTAAAGATAACTCTGCTTTTGAAGTATTAAAATCCTGTAAAAGAGTCTCTTTCTCTGAAGCAGAAATATAATCTAATGTGGCTAAAGATTGCGTAGGATTTTCTACAAGAGCATCCAAAACCTTTAGATACGCTTTTAAAACGCGTTTCATTGTCGCGTATTTAAAGATGGCTGCATTATAATCCCATTCTACTGAAATTCTTCGGTCGGGTTGATTATCTGTTAAAGAATCGATTTGCTCGTATACGGTATTTATTACAACACTAATATCAAATCGGGATGTCTTATTGTGTCCTTTTAAAATCTCGATGTCTGCATCCAACAAAGACATGCTTTGTATCGGAACATTCACAAAACTAAACATGTATTGAAATAAGGGATGTAAGTGTAAACTTCTTTTCGGATTTATTCTTTCTACTACCTTCCCAAAAGGGGTATCATCATAGGCATAGGCATCCAGGCAAGTTTCTTTCACCTCGTTTAATACAGTCATTAAGGAATCATCGTTACTAAAATTGGTGCGCAATGCGATTGTATTGACAATCATACCCAGAACTTCCTGAAATTCTTTATAACGTCTGTTCGCAACAGCCGTCCCTACCGAAATGTCAGTTTGATTGCTAAATTTATGCAACACTATTTTAAAAGCTGTGAGCATGGTGATAAACAATGACACATCTTGTTTTTCTGAAAACTGACGTAATTTTTCTGAAAAGTCTAATGAAAAAACATGTTCTATAGTGCCGCCTTTTTTTACAGTGGTTTCATTTCTTTCAAAATCTAAAGGCACTAACTGTTCGTTTGAAAAACCTTCAAATTTGTTTTCCCAAAAGTCTAATTTCTCGTTAATAACGCTCTCGTTTAGGCTATTTTTTTCCCAATAAGCATAGTCTTTAAAGGTAACTTCCGGTTGCTCTACCTCAAAATCCGGATTTCTTTTTAATTCATTATAGATATCAACAAAATCTCTGAATAAAATGCCCTGAGTCCATCCGTCTAAAATTAGATGATGCTCAGAAAATAGTACTACACTTTCCTGTTCTGAAAACTTCAATAATTCGATTCTAAAAAGTGGCCCTTCTTCTATATCAAAAGCACGGCTCTCTACTCTTTCCAGACAATCAGCAATTACTTTATCTTTATTTTCCTTATTTTTTATACCGGTATAATCGATAACAGGAATGGAATAAAAAAATGGAGGAAGTATTTTTTGGCAAGGTTTCCCCTCCTGGTTTACAAAAACGGTTCTTAAAATCTCATGTTTTTCTATAAGTTTTGCAAACGTTTCTTCAAGCGCCTCGACCTCAACAAAACCATTTAGTTTCATCGCTCTGGATACGTGATAAGAAGTATCAGTATTATCCAACTGATTTAAGAACCACAGCCTGTCTTGTGAAAAAGACAACGGGTACAGTTCCTGCTCAGGAGCTTTCATATTTTGGGTTTCTTTCTTGTTTAAAGTAGGAACCAGCTCACTTATTTCTTTGATTGTTGGAGATTTGTAAAAATCTCTTAACGACAATTCAATCCCTTTTTGATCACGTAAACTACTAATAAACTGATTGGCCAATAAAGAATGTCCTCCTAATTCGAAAAAACTAACATTAACATCTACCTGATCCAGTCGCAATAATTCCTGCCAGATAGCAGCAATCTCTTTTTCTTCCTGTGTTGTTGGTAACTGAACTGCTTCGGTAATATTGACAGTTTTAGGTTCTGGCAAACTCTTAATATCGATTTTCCCGTTAGGAATTAAAGGAATAGCATCTATAATTACAAAATGTGTAGGAATCATAAATTCCGGTAAATGCTTTTTTAAATCTATAACTAAAGAAGATATATTAATAAAAGATTCGTTTGCTACCAGGTAAGCAATCAAAATAGGCATCCCGCCAACTTCGTTAATACACACATAACTGTCTACGATGTATGCGTTTACTTTTTGTATGGCCAATTCTATTTCTCCTACTTCAATACGGTATCCTTTATAACTTAACTGACTGTCTTTTCGTCCATAAAAAATTAAGTTATTGTCGATACCCCACTTTCCTAAATCTCCCGTTTTATAAATACGTTCTCCATTTATATTAATAAAGGCATTGTTTGTAAGTTCTTTTTTATTCAGATAAGAAACTGCCAAACCTACACCTGAAAGTCCGATTTCTCCAATGGCGCCTTTTGGTAATATTTTTGTTCCGTCCAACAGATATACTCCTCTGTTTGTAATTGGTTTTCCAATAGGAAATTGAGTATCAGTTTTTCCAACTTTATAATATGTCGCACATACTGTACTTTCTGTTGGTCCGTAAGTATTATAAATATCATAAATACCAATCAGCTGATCTACCTGATGTGGTTTTAATGTATCTCCTCCACTTATAAGTGTTTTAATGTTTAAGTTATAACTTTTGTGACTGTCATTAAGATATTGCAAAACAAAAGGATTGGTACTTAATAAAGTAACGCCAAAACGTTCACAGTCTTTAAGCAATTCATTAAAATCCTTAGTCTCATGAGCAATTACTAAATTACCTCCTACAGACAGAATCGGGAAAATTTCTTCTACTGAAGTATCAAAAGCAGTGGAAGCCTGCTGCAATACAATATCTTTTTCAGTAAGACCAAAATAAACACCAAATGTCAGGACATAATCATATAAAGAACGGTGATTAATAACCACACCTTTAGCATCTCCCGTTGAACCGGAAGTATAAATAATATAAGCTTTATCTTCAGGTTTCAAATCAACAGAAATATAATTTTCTGATGTCGAATCCTCTTCCAATATATGATCTATATTATATTCGATGCCTTCTAAAACAGAATTCGAAAACGAATCTGTCACAATAAAATCTAAGCCGGCATCTTTTATAATGTAGCGTTTTCTTTCCTCCGGATACGCATTATCAATAGGCACATAAACAGCTCCTGCTTTCATGATAGCAAGAATTCCGATAATGCTTTTTTCTGATCTCGAAAGCATTACACCTACTTTATCTCCTTTTTTAACGCCATTAAACTGTAGATAAGAAGCAACTGTGTTGGCATGTGCCTCAAGCGTTTCATAAGTCAGAATGTTTGTTTGACAAGAAACTGCTGTTTTTGAAGTATGGCTAACTACAGACGCATTCCAAAGATCTAAAAAAGTCTCTTCAGGCCTATTTACAACAGGTCCTTTTGAAATTGCCTGTACTTCTTCTAACTGTTCATTACTCGAAATTTGAATCTCGGCTATAGGTGTATTGCTGGTCTCTTTTAATTCTGTTAATACTTTTCTGAATGAGGTAATCAGCTGATTGGCTTCAAATTTTGAAACATATTTTTCGTTGATATCAAATCTAAAACTAAGCTGCCCCTCTACATCCTCAAAAACATGTATAGAAATAGGATCTTCTTCACTATCATTAGACAGTGGATGTATAGTAGCTTTATTTCCTGAAAATTCAGATTCGTACTGCATGCGCTCGTATGACAATCTCACATCATACAGCTTTGAGGTTTCCTGTGGCAGGTTACGCAATATATCGGCCTGCTGAAAACGCTGATGTCTGTAACACATAAAAAGAGTGCTCCTAATTTCTTTTATGAAATCGCTTACAGATGATGTTGTCTCTAACGTCAACTTTAACGGTAACATGCTCAAAAACGGTCCGAAAGTATTTTTTTCGGCAGCATTTTTTCGGTTCAAAATAGGCATCCCTAAATTAACTTCTCCTCTATTGTAATATTTTGACAATACAATAGAGAAACAACCAATCAATAAATGAAAAATACTCAGCCTTTCTGTTTTTACAAACGTCCATAAAGCTTCGTTTTCTTCCTCCGTAAGGGCTATTTCTATATTACAGTGATCTGCTGATCTATTTGTACCGGTATAGATCAAAGAAGGCAACTCTTCATAACGTCCCAACCAAAAGTTTTTATCATTAGAAAAATCTTCAGAAGCTCTATATGCATTGTCTAATGCTATAAAAGATTCGTAAGACAATTTGTTTTTTCCGATACATAAATCATCATATATAACATTGGTACCCAATTGCTCATAAATTCGTTTTACTTTATTAAACAATAACTGAAACGAAAAACCGTCAGAAATGATGTGATGAAGTTTAGAATACCAGATATACGATTCCGGAGCAACTTTAATAAGCCACATTTTGTAAAGCTGTCTGTCCTTCTCGATATCAAAAGGAAGTATAAAGTCTTTCTCTATCATCTGAATCGCTTTTGATTCTTCTGACTCTTCGATACAGGTTAATGCCAAATTACTGTCTGCTTCCTGAATGGTATATACAGGAAAACCACTCTTTTCTTCAAAAACAAAGGAAAAAATATCGTTCTCTTTAATCAGAATATTGAATGCTATTTTAAAACGCTCCGCATCAATACTTCCGTTAATAAAGGCATAACCGCCGATGTTGTATTTTGGTGACTCATTGTCAAGTATCTGATCAAGCCAGATATATTTCTGCACATTTGTGACATTATTTTTCATAAGTATGCTTTTTATAATTTAAATAAATAGCGAAAACGTAACGTTATCGTACCTTTTTTGATTTTTAGTATAGGTAGAAACAACCGCACCCATGATTTAACACAGGTGGAATTGATGTTGTATTAAGATTTATATGGTATTTTTCTCTGAGAACGAGGGAATTAGAAGTCTAAAAACTACGCCTTCGCAAAGACGTTTTCTGTTGGATTGGATAGATATGACAAAGGAATGATGGCTGAGATATTCTGACGCAAAGAACTTAGTCTTACACTGATTCTATGCTGATTGTCGACTCTGAAAACTTCACATTCCAAACCCGAAAGCTCACCATGCTCGATTTTAAGTTTATCTCCAATTTTGGGTAGTGCCGGTTCAATCTGAACATCTGTGATGTCTTTTACCTGGGTAAAAAGCCTGATGTGATCAATTTCTTCTTCGGAAACTTTTCCGTATTCTTTGCCAAAAGACAAATAAGAACAGCCACTCTCTACATTTAAGGCATCATGAAAGTCTTTATTGGATTTGATCTTGACAAAGACATAACTGGGAAATAATGGAATCTCTATTTTCTTGATTCTGTCACTCCATTTTCTAATACTGGTGGCCATAGGCAAAAAAGCTTCAATATTTCTTTCTATTAACTCTTTATAGACTTTACTCTCATGTCTGTACCTTACGTAAAGAACATGCCAACCTTGTTTTTGATCCATACTATTTGGTTTTTTCGTCACCGGACATAGCTGCGCTATTACCAGTCACATGGTTATTTTTTTTAGAGATACGTTTTTTGGTTTAATAGCTTTACCTTTTTACTTTAAAGTAACTTTGGTAATAATGTTTTTGTTGAAACTCTCAAGGCAAATTATATTGTGTTTTGAGAGTGTTGTAAAAATCGGAATGTTGAGGATTCAACTACTTATTTTTACTGAAGTAAATTTACAATACAGGTTTTCAAATTCTACTACACCAAAGTGTAGTTCAACTTGTTAGCATCAAATACTACCTTATTGGGTAGTTTGGAGTTTGGAGTCGAAAGCTCGAAATCTTCTGCTACAACCAAATGTTTGTTCTCGTTGTAGAAATCAATAAGCCCATTATAGGACATAGATACCGGTATAGTTTCAGAACCCAGGTATTCAATAGATTTTCCAACAACCTTTGCTTTAATACCCATTAGAGTCAATACACGAAGCAATTTGGCATCGATTTCGGCAAAAGCCATATTGTCTTTGTGTTCGCAAACCGGAGCAATGGCGCAAACCAATAGTTTTTTTAGCAGATTAATGTCACGAACACCTTTTTTGATGGCAAAACGTCCAATATGCCATATTTCATTTATTGCATTTCCTTCAGCACAAATAAAAGGATTGATGCCAAACATTTTCTGAATTGGAAGTGGGGTAATGAAATCCCATTTCAAAACTCTGATGGTTCCTGTAAAATCTCCAAGGTCGTTTTTGAAAGCGAAGATTTTAGAGTTCTCTAAGTAGCCCATTTCTTCTTTGTAAACCGCATCAATATCATTTTGATAATGACCAGGAAGGATTTCATTGGAATGGTGATTGAAGTTTTCTGTTACTACAAATTTTGACATAAGTAAGATGTCATTTTGACTAATTTCTGTGTGGTGGTTTTTGGCGAGTTTCATAGTATTTGTTTTCTCCAAAACTATCACCACAATTTACGCTTCTTGCTACACAAAATACTAGTTCCCAGTATTTTAAGAAAAAACTACCCTTAAGTGTAGTTTTTAAAACGACAGTATATTAACCAAAAAAGTGCCAAAAACCGAATTAACATTCTTATCGAAATGAAGTTAAATTCGTATAGAAATAAAAATATTTTAACAGCATCTGTTCAATTTTTCCTATATTCACATCCTGTTAAAAAAATACTAAAATATGGTAATTGAAAACGACTTTTTTTCCTCAAACAACACCGTTCAAAAGATCTCTGAAGACGAAAAAGGCAGACTTGGAAATTATTTGGAATTGGTCAGGGCATTTGCCAGAACTACTTACAGCAGTATTTATATTATTGACTACGAAAAAAAAGGTTTTGAGTATGTGTCTGAAAATCCATTGTTCTTATGCGATCACACTCCTGCAGAAGTTCAGGAATTAGGCTATGCCTTTTACTTTAAGTACGTGGTGAAAGAAGATTTAGATTTATTACTGAAGATCAACACCATAGGGTTTGATTTTTATCAAAATATCCCAGTAGAAGAGCGCATACATCATACGATCTCCTATGACTTTCGATTAAAGAATCCCAGTGGAAAGACATTTCTGGTGAATCAAAAGCTGACTCCCGTTTTTTTAACTAATGACGGTAAGATCTGGAAGTCGATCTGTATTATTTCACTTTCTTCTGAACTGCAGTCCGGAAATATTAAGATTTATAAAAAAGGGGAGAATAAGATCTATAGCTATGATCTGGAAGGAGATTTTTGGAAGATGATGAAAAAAATAGAACTCACCAGCCGCGAGAAGGAGGTTTTGCAATATTCGATTAGAGGCTTTACCATTGCCAATATGGCCGAAAGTATGTTTGTCTCGGCTGATACTATCAAATTTCACAAAAGGAAGTTGTTCACCAAACTAGGTGTCGGTAATATTGCAGAGGCAATAGCTTATGCAACCAGTAACAAACTGATTTAAATCACATTCTTTAACACATAGAAGAATAAGTTGTTCTATGTGTTAAATATTCTTTCACGCAGATTTAAGCAGTTTTTTTAATCTAATTATCTTGTGTCTTACAATCTCATAATCTACTTAATCAGGGGCGATTAATTCAACACATAGAAACATAGCCTCTCTAACGCAATAAAAGACGTTTCACTTCAAATAAAACACATACCACTATGTGAAAGAAATGAGTTTCTTTTATAAACTCCTTTTCGCACTTAAAAAAAATCTATGTTTCTATGTGTTTAAATATTTTTTCACGCAGATATTACAGATTTAAGCAGATTTTTTAATCTAATAATCTTGTGTCTTACAATCTCATAATCTACTTAATCAGGGGCGATTACTTAAACACATAGAAACATAGCTTTTCCAGCTGAAATTAAGGCGTTTTCACTTCAAATAAAACGCAGAGTGCTATGCGAGAGAAATATGCCTCTATTAGACACTCTTTACTCTTTACTCTTTACTCTTTACTCTTTACTCTTTACTCTTTACTCTTTACTCTTTACTCTTTACTCTTTACTCTTTACTCTTTACTCTTTACTCTTTACTCTTTACTCTTTACTCTTTACTCTTTACTCTTTACTCTTTACTCTTCACTCTTCACTCTTCACTCTTCACTCTTCACTCTTCACTCTTCACTCTTCACTCTTCACTCTTCACTCTTCACTCTTCACTCTTCACTCTTCACTCTTCACTCTTCACTCTTCACTCTTCACTCTTCACTCTTCACTCTTCACTCTTCACTCTTCACTCTTCACTCTTCACTCTTCACTCTTCACTAAAACCCGTGTCTCCATGTGGTAAATGTTTTTTCCTGCAGATTGTGCAGTCTTTTTCATTAGATCCTACAGAAATTACATGCTATTTAAACAATAAAGCATTCTCTTGTTAAAAAATAGTAAACAACTAGAAAACAAGTATTTATACGTGTTCTTTAAAATTATAATTTTCCTAATATTGTATACCATTAAAAAAGTGGAGTCAGAACCCACTTACAAAAAAAAACGAGGCGTATTCCGAAAAGCCTTACGAGTAGGAAAACCAACAAACAAATAAATTATGGCAACTTATCCTTATTCACAAGATGCATTATTAGTAAACAGCATCAATGCAAAAACTGTAGTTTCTATTGTATCAGGAATGCAAGTATCCGTTACTACTTTTAGTTCTCCAGCAGGAAATTTAGGTTCAATCACCCTTTCACCTGTACAGCCAACAGCTACGAATGTAGAATTTAAAGCTGGATCACAAAAACTGCAAATCGACCTTATCAGTTTTAGAGCGCAATTCGGACTTGACAGCGGACAGGTTACGGCAAGCGGACGTGCAACAGATCAGGACGGTAATAACGAAACTGCTTTTGCGAAACAAATTGCTGCTTGGTCTTAAGTAAAACATCAGGGTAATTTCCTGGGTAAATCATACTTATGAAGCCAAAAACTGCCCCCCTATAAAACCCAAATCACCAACAAAAACGATTGTATTACAAAGTGATCTTTACAGGTATGCACTACACTTCCTAATACAAAATTAACCCAGGAAAATTCCTCTATACTATACTAAAAATTATGGCAATTTATCCCTATTCACAAGATGCATTGTTAGTAAACAGCATCATAGCGACGACTATAGTCTCTTTTGTAGAAGGTATGGAAGTATCCGTTACTACTTTTACTTCTGCCTTAGGAGCTCAGGCATCAACTACTCTTTCTCCAGCACAACCGGCAACTATATCAGGAGGAACCTTAGGATCGATCACTCTTTCACCTGTACAATCAAAAGCTGTCGACATCAAATTTACAGTGGGCTCACAAAAAATACAAATAGATCTTATTAGTTTCAGAGCTCAGTTCGGACTTGATACCGGTCAGGTTATTTGTCGTGGAAAAGCAACAGATCTAAATGGTGAAAACGAAGCTATTTTTGCCAAACAAATTGCGGCCTGGTCCTAAAAAAATGCAGCGTAAAATCCCGCGGTTAACTCTATATGAAGTCAAAAACAGCATATACAAATCGAATATACCCTATAAATATCCTGCTAAAAGTGATATTTATAGCTATGCTTGTAACATTTCCTATAACGGCTTTTTCACAGGATACAATCCCTCTGCCTCTTGAAAAAATAACTGCTCCAATAGTCGAAAGCGGTACTACCGGAGAACGGTATTTTGGTGATTTACTAATACAATATGCGATTGATCCAACAGGCAAAATTGTGGTCTGTACTTTATATCTAGCAACTGTTTTTGTAGGAGTACAATCTTTAACTCCGACCAGTCCGATTTATGAGTTTGACTTGAAATCAGGTGAAAGTACCACGAGTGGAAGTCTCAGTATTTATCTCAATTTCTCGCCATTAGTTTCAACCCTCAAAGCAGATCTGACGTATTCGGTTAAAGCAAACAACACCAGCTTTCCTTTTAAAGGTGATCTCGTCGGCTGGTATATTTATGAATAAAATTTAAATTTTACATTTTACATTTTACATTTTACATTTCAGAATGAAGATGACTTTATAAAATCCTTGTAATTAAACACTTTTGTTAAACTTTACCCAGTAGATTTTATGGCAACCTTACAATTCACAAATACTTCGTCAGGCAACAGTTCGTTGTATCTGGCTGCAAAAGATAGTAACTGGTGTGCCTATCTTCTGGCAAATGGTGTTACAGGACCGGCAAGTGGTTCAATTGGGCTGGATGAACTTTCCGCCTACAATGGTTATTTTCTATTTTCATTACATGCACCAACCCTTGACATCAATACATTTGTAACCAATGTATATACCTTTCTTGGGCCATTGCAAACGTATCAGTCGGCATCAGTAGTTTGGTTTACAAATCCTAACACGGCGCTGACCCAAATCAATACACCTCAACTCGTTTTAACAGGAGGAGCCAATGGGATTTATTCTGTTCTAAACGGCTTTAACTACAGTTTTGGAAACAACTATGCCACCTTGTTCATCAGCAACAACAGTGTTATTCTGACACTTGATACAACCAATAATGCGATGACTATTTCCGGTCAGCAAGGAGCAACTAATTATACTTTCTCGTCTAACAATCTGGATTCTTCAGGTCAAATTCAAGGCAACATCGAAATACCACTTACTGGAGCCGGACAAGGACGTATCAGATTTATACTGGGTTTTAATGCTTCTTCAGATTTTAGTGGTTTTAATGTCAGCAATCAATACAGCTTTAAAAATAATGCCAATGAGGGTATACTCACAAGAGTCACCTACTCTCTGATACAAAAGGGAAGTTTAAATGATTTCATCAGCATGCAAAGCAGTATTTATCCTTGTGATTTGTTAAACCAAGCTGGTGTCAATACCTACTTTGCCTATTTGGGGCTGACCTATAATACTTTTACACAGCAAACCCGAATTTCGGCTCTGCCGTCTTATTACCTCACTAATTTCGGCTATCCTTTAATTCTAATTCCTTATACCAATTTTATAAACAACGGTGTTTCTTTAAATTATCCAACACAAAACAGTTCGCTACTTGTATTTAGCGAACAGACTCCGAACGATCCAAATGCCGTGTGGTATATGACGCCTGAGGGAGCATCAATACTTACCCTTGACATTTCGTATCAGAAAAATATTGATGTTAATAATCAAGTGCAATTGATGTGTGGACTGGGTTCTACAGAAACGATCAGTTTTACGCCTCAGTTTATTGATTCCAATAATGTAGTTACTGGTAGCGGAGACTGGCTTTATTATCAAACCAACCAAAATGCTTTTGCTCCCCAGTTCCCTATTCAGGCAACTCAGAATATAGTGGGCAGTAATACCTCTCAACAAGAACTCTCGAACAGTTACATCACAGGATGGAATGGCGTTGTTCTGGCCAATCAAAATGAGACTCCGGTAGTTTATCACGCGCAACCTCAGGGTTCACCCCTTTTCTCTCCCGATAAAGATTCCCAATCCCCTTTATTCAGTCATCTCACAACCGGATCAGGTGTGTTATCGGCCGCCAGTGAAACCATCTTTTTTCCTTTGGTACCTTATGGAGCAACAATCGCAACTCCGTCCAAGAATGTTGATTTTTCATTATTTGAGAAACAAATACTCAACCCGACCAGAAAAGCCATTATAGCCAATGTAATGAGTACCCAAAATATTCCGCCAACGGTTAGCCGTTTATTAAATGCCAGAGCAAACCTAAACGAAAATGCCAGTGGAATATCTTCGACCACTCCACAAGGATTTTATGTTAATGTTGATTCTACTGACGGAAAATGGAATACTTTACAGCTGGCCAGTAATCAGTTTTTAACTTCTGACGGTACACTTTCTAAGATCTTTAATTTACAATTTACACCGCCAAGTGCTACACTTCAAACGGCTTTGCAGTCGAATCAGCTTTTTTTGGTCATTTCTTACAATCAAAAACTGAGCGACGGCACTTATGTACTGGATAATTTCAGTAATGAAATGGAAATTACTGAATGGCCTTTTATATTGAATGTTCCAAAAGAACAAACAAATGGCAAATATAAAAATGTATTGATATTTAAATTCTGTACCGGCACACTAACCGATAAAGTAAAAAACATTCAGGGCTGGAACTCGCCGAATACCTTTAATAATACCAGCAGTAACGGACTTCCCAATCTGAGTATGTGGTTAGAACAGTACATACAAAGCGGGATGGATAAATATACGGTACAACACGACAATGACTATCTCAATTTTTACAATATAGCCACAAACCCCAACTGGCAAGGTATTCTCTCTCTCGGAGTTGACATCAGCGTACAGGACTTTCCGAAGGAATTACAAGGGTTACTGGCAGGTATCGATTTGGATAATTTTTACGCCCATCATTTCGGAGTTGACATTAGTATTGTAAACAATGATAAGGGAACCGTATCCATGCAGCCTACCAGTTCAATGTTTGCCCTTATAGATTATGAAGATGCTACTTTTGAAGGCATGGGTGCCGATCCTGTAGCTTATAAAACGAATGCTCCGATCAACGGTACTGTAGATTATGATTTTGTAGTGTTGCAATTAAAAATTGTATTTACCAACAGTAAAATATACAATTACAATAGTTATCTGGCTTTAACCGTCAATAAACTTTTTGGAGAAAAAATTGATGCCGCCAACCGGGCAAATTTAATTGTACTGACCGGTACTTATGAAAACAATAATGGCGTTCCAACCTATGCTTTTACCAATACCTCCGATAATGTCCTAAATCCGGTAAATACAAATATTATTACGGACATTGAAATTATAAAAACAGCATTTATCACCACAGTATCCCAAAACGATGTGACCAGTGACACGGTTAATGCTAAATTCTCTTTTTGGGGTTTTATCAATTATAATGATCTGGAAGGTTTTGATTTGTTCTCTTTTGGAACGGAACCCGATAGCACAACAAACAATTTCAGAGGGCTATCCTACTCTAATATGTATGTCGATCTTACCTTTCAGCTGGAAACTCCTACTACTAAAACTTTTCTCTTTGATATCAGTCAGATGTCATTTGATGTTGGACAAAGTACGCCGCGAAAAGACAGCTTGTATTCGCATTTCCCTCTGCAATTGTCCGGAATTACCAACGGGGACGCTACCAATAGTCCAACATCTCAGGGCTTTCTGAATGTAGCTATACCTGCGTTGCAACAGCAGCAAAGTGTAAGCGGTCAATGGTATGCTTTAGTGTTTAATCTAAATATGGGAACCCTAGGGTCACTGGCCAGTTCAGCCGGATTTACCTCCACCTTTATGATGGCCTGGTGTGTGGGAGCAAAAGGTGCCTGGGCAGGAGTAAAATTACCAGGAGTTAACCCACAAGCCCCTTCTTTTAGTTTACAGGGTGTGCTTAAACTAAATATTGGTTCAATTATGTTGCAAAAAGCAACCGGTACAGAAAGCACGGCTTATTTGATGAAAATCAACAATATTGCCTTAGAGGTATTTAGTTTATCCTTTCCTCCGGGAGGAAATATATGTTTTATGCTATTTGGCAATCCAGCTGCCAATGCAAAACCTGAGAGTTTGGGCTGGTACGGATCATACGTAAAAAGTTAAATAAATATGGCACTAAATCTTAATGAACTGATAGCAACCATCGGCGACGAAAATGATGACCGCTTTCCCCGAGCTAAAGCACAGGTACAAACTTATCTTGGTACGTTAACTAAGGTAAAAATATTTATTGCTACCAGTCGAAATTTCGGACATCAATCTTCCTCAATTAATATTCTGTTTAACATGATAAGATTAGGGTGTAATGCTAATTTTGTAATTGTTTATCAGGACAAAGATGCGCTTAATAAACTAAAAGTACTCTTACCCATTAATCCCGCCAATCCACAACCTCTTACTTTTCGTAATTCGACGAATACAGGTGATATTATCGTAACTTTTAAACCTTTTACAGAAGATCCGGTAGAAAGTGATTTGGCTCTAACAGGTGGATACGATGATTCTGTCACTACCTTAAAAGCTTTAAACGCAAAATACATTATTGAACTACAGCCTTATGATTGGAATGAACCAGGTAGCGAGAATGCGATTTACGTAAAAGCTACAAATTTAACTATAAACCTGGATCAACAAATTACAGACTTTAATAAACAGGCCTTTTATATTGAAAATCCCACCAGGGATAATGCTTTTTGGGCTCAATTTCCTGCTGCATTACCTTCATGGAACACTACTGTAAATTTAACAACTGCCCTATTAGATTTGTATGGCCTCGACAAAAAATTTTTATTATCTCCAGTCTATGGAATCAACACAGGATCAATAGATCCGATACTTACTCTTTTTAATATGTGCTGTGGAATATCTTACCAACAAAGCGGTGGAGATCCAAGAAAAGCAGTCATAATTAGCTTTTCACCTTATAGTCAGGAAGGTCAGAATAATTACATTAATTTAGATACTTTAAAAAAATTTATCGATACCGGTAAATATCCAAATAAGGGATATTTATATGAAGCAGACAGCTTTTGCGAATCCTATCTCGCGTCCTCAAAATTAGCCTCCAGAGTACAATACTATTACGGTACAAACCCGGAAGAATTAAGTGCTTTAATAGAAGGATTAACCGAAAAACAGATATTGGTGGTTCAAATTGGTCCGGTACCGGCTCCAATATTTAATTACACTTATTACATGGCCAACCTGCCCTTTGTTTTTGAAGGACAAAATACCGCTACACTGGCTATGAACTTTGGTCGCCCATACCTACAATTAGGCCCCACGGGATCCTACTTCAATAAAGTTTTTTTTCCTGGTTTGCCTCCTGGCAATATTCCCCACAATAACTTAAATGGACAGATTGCTACCATGATATCCTCTAAAATGGATGCCCTGCCACGTCTTTGGAGAATAAATGCCAGTACCAAAGTCACTAGTGCGGACGAAAGATTAAGCAGGCCACAAACGATAGATAAACTAACTCCCGCCTATGTTCTTGGCAAATATGCTTATGATACTTTAGTACCTAAACCCGATAATATGCAAACCAGGTACTTTAAGGAAATAGGAACTTATTTTCATGATGAAAAATATGACAAATTACTAGATGCCCTAATATACCTGAACAGTAACATTATTAACCCTTAACAGCAGACTAATGACACTTGATGAACTATATACCGAGTTGGTAAATGCCAATTCATCTGGACACCTTAATCTGGTACCGGGAGTGCTTTCTAGTGGTCCTATTGCTGATTTTTATTTAAAGCTCACCGCCAGTCAACCCTTCATAATCAATAATGGTACAGTTGAAAAATCTGTTGACGGGAAAACGGTTTCGATCAAAAATGGTACCGCAGCCATCTTAGGTATTGTTGACTTTCCTGTGGAAATGGATTTCACAGAACCCAATAACACCTTACTATCGGAGTTAAACGGTTTATTAATAGATGGAACGTGGGATATCGCAGGAGTCAGCTGGTTTTCGATTGGAAAACCTTTTGTACTGGTAAATGCTGCCAACGATGAAACACCGGTAACCGGAAGCATGGGTGGAGAAATTAATATTGGAATCCCATTAAAATTAGCAATGGATTTGCCTATTACGCTAAACAAATGGGTACTAAATGCTAATTTTGAAACCGATTACCCTAGTATTTCCTATTTTTCGCAGCTAATAGGCGGTATCAATATTTCCAGTGTGTTACCCGCACCAATAAATGCTTTTACTGATCTAGGAATCAGTCAGGTAAACATGGTGTATGATGCAGCTGAAAAAGCCATCTCTTCGATCGGCATAACAGCAAAAACAAGTGAACCCTGGTTGTTGTTAAGCAACTTAACTTTAAATAATCTCGAGATAGGACTTAATGTTTCCTATCCGGGAGATTCGACAAAACGTGATACGAATGTACAGGTAACCGGATATTTTAATATAGGCGATAAAAACATTACAACAAACCAATACCCAAATACGATTGCGGCATCTGCTTATTATGCTCCTTTTGCCATGGGCGTGCAATTAATAGAAGGTACTATTCAGTTGGGAGACTTACTGACCCTATTTCTCCCGAGCGTACAAATCGATCTGAAATCGGAAATTACTGCATTTCAGATGAGTATTGAGCCAACCTCAAAAGAATATACATTAAGTTGCGAAATTGTTGCCGATTGGACTTTCTTTACTTTACAAAGTCCCGATCTAAGCTTTACCATGACCGGCTTAGGTTTTGCAATAAGTAGTTTACAGGGAACTTCTACTGGACAGATTAACGGAGTTTTTCACATTGGACCTTCAACTCCCGATTCTGGGGTTGATTTAAATATATATGCAAGCTATGATGAAGATGCCTGGATTTTTGGTGCCAGCACCGGAACCGATCAGGTAATTTCATTGGGCGATATCGCAGTTACTTTTTTACAGGCCTTTGGCATGGGGTACGATACCATACCGAGTTGGGTAAAAGACAATTTACCAAGCATCCGCAATGTCAGTTTTAAAGACACGCTACCCAATGACAAAGCTAAATCATCAATTTACAATGTAAAAGGTGATGTAGCCTGGCACCTGCAATACAGCTCTTTTAACTTAGACCTCAGTGCTAACGTTGATATTACCTATACTGATGGCAAAACATCAGGAACCATTACCGGTACAGCCGACGCCAAACAAATGCTCGGATTGACTTTTATAGTAGGGTATAAATTTGGCACACCGGATACCGAGGTTTATTTAAAAATACCGGAATTTGCCAGTACGATTACGTATACCAGCAATACCAAATACGATATCATTGATATTAAATTTGATAAAATATCACTCGGAGAAATTGTTTCTACATTGGTGGGTACCTTCAGTCCCGGCTTCAGTTTATCTGCCCCCTGGAACATCTTAAACAGTATAGATCTTTCCGATTTTGAGTTTACCTACACCCGATACAAAGATTCAGCACAGAGCAGCATTGTAGCTACCATTCCGATAAAAGTAGATTTAGGTTTCATCAATATAAAATCCCTTAAAATTACCAAAGACGATTCGGTTACCGGAAGTGGTGTTTACATCTTTATTGAAGGTACCTTCTTAGGGCTTCCTATCGGAAGTGATTCCCCTCTGCAAAAAGACGGCAAGGGAAGTGATGCCACAAAAATGCCGGCTGTACCGGGAATGGGAAGCGAGTTTTTCGACTTGAGACTACTGGCTATGGGACAACACGTTACCCTATATGACGTTCCAAGTCTGAATTCGGTAGATGCCGCAATTACAGCATTATCGACCGCATTTACTACCTCATCCAATGAGGATTCAACTACGATACCAGTACCCGCAGCAACAGCAACCACAAAACCGGGAACCCTGGTATTCGATCAGGACAGCAACTGGCTGATAGGAACCGATTTTACAGTAGCCAAATTTTATCGTATTGCCGCTGTATTCAACGACCCTAATATGTACGGATTACTGGTTGGAGTAAGTAAGGATGCAGGCGCTTTTAAAAATCTTCAGTTTGAGATTCTTTATAAAAAAATAAACGACTCGATCGGAATGTATCAGATCGATCTGCAATTACCGGATCAGTTCAGGCACCTTGAATTTGGAGCCGTTTCGATTACACTTCCAATTATTGGCGTAAAAGTCTATACCAATGGTAATTTTTATCTGGACTTTGGTTTCCCGGCCAGCATAACCGATTTCTCGCGTTCCTTCTCGGTACAGGTATTTCCGTTTGTAGGATTCGGAGGATTCTATTTCGGATACCTTAGCGGAGCAACCTCCAGTAGTGTGCCGACTACCACTTGTGGTGTATTTAATCCTGTTATCGAATTTGGTTTAGGACTTTCGTTAGGCGTTGGTAAAACCGTCGATCAGGGGATCTTAAAAGCTGGGCTTTCACTTACGGCCGTTGGTATCTTCCAGGGGGTATTGGGCTTTTTTACGGCCAACACTTCTTTGGAGACGCATGACGATACTTATTTTAAAATTCAGGGAACCTTTGGGTTAACAGGTCATATCTATGGGGAGATTAATTTTGCTATTATCTCTGCCAGACTTGATATTATGGCCTACGCCTATATTACCATGATTATCGAAAGTTACAAAAAGATACCAATCACTTTTGAAGCCGGAGTTTCTGTTAAACTTACCGTTAAAATTAATCTCGGATTATTCTCTATCAAAGTATCGCTGCACTTTAGCGCTACCATCAGTGCTTCATTTGTCATCGGCAGCGACACATCAGCCTCTGCACCATGGAATATTTGTCCGATAAAAGGATCAGGAGAGCGACTATCATTAGATATGGCCAGCAGAACTTTAAATGCGATGAGTCTGGATACCGCTCCGGTATATCTAAAATGGCAGCCTATTCAACCCGCGACAAAAGTACCACTTGACTTATTGTTTTTTCCACAGCTTACAGTATCAGGAGAATCCGGATCAGCAGGTCCTCAATATGCTTCGATGCTGTACATCAACACAGATCCTAATGATAATAGTCTTGCAGCCTTAACCGAAGGTGTACTTTACTGGGCTCTTAATGCACTTATTGGAAATACGAGCGAAAATACAGGTCTGAACTGGCTAAAAGAGCAAACTATAACAGCCGATCAAATCAGTACGTTGCTTTGCTACTTTAACACAAGACCAAATCATGTTGCGCCATTTAACTATATAAATGCGACAAACAATGACATTAGAACTTTCTTCAGTACTTATTTCCAGCTAAACATACGTGCTGTTGACGCCACACAAGAAGGAAGTATGGATGCGGCGGTTTTCCCTGTAGTACCGGAATTAATTCTGAATACCGATCTAAATGGTGCTACGGGTACTCCTGTTAATTTTGCTACCCAAAACATGACGGGTACTCAAAATTATATCAGTGATATAACTGTACTTCTTGCCTCATCTGCTGTTGATTATCAATCCAATATTACCGCAGAATATTACGATACTTCTGATTGCAGTAACGTATCCGATCCAACTTACGAAGAGCAGCACAACCTGTCCTTCCCTACCTTTATGTTTACCGATTTTGTGGCACTGCTGGCCAAACAGGCACTCCAAGCCGCAGCCGATTATCTGGACAAACAGGAAACTCTTTCGGCCAAAGTAAGCGATGTTGTTTCGAATGCGGTTACCGACAGCGTACAGGGAATTGGCGGTATGGCATCAAGGTTTATGCTTCATGGTCTGAGATTGCCTCAGCCGCCTGACGCTTCAAAAGGAGTAACACAGCCATTGTATGTATTAACAGGACAACAGATTGCAATACCTTCAGCCTTAAAAGCAGGTGATAAATATTCGGTGCTGTTGCAAAATCCAAATGCATCCTGGATTACGATGGTTTCAGGGACCAATAATACCCTTACCATAACCATTGATGACAGTGAAATACAGCACATCCATGATGTAACAACGATTACTTTGTCGCCAACACTTTCGTACGGACCAACGGCACTAATCAACTACAATGATACTCCTCAAACCTTCTCATTAGGAGCTCCTGCATTATGGCAATATCCTGGTGATTTCTATTCAGGTATAACCAATCAACCTGTGATATGGAAATTACCATCCAATTTAACGACCATTTTTGCCGAAGAAGGAAACTGGCTTTTTGATGTTAAAACTTTAACTACCAACGATACTGGCACTACCAAGTCAACAGTAAAAAATTATACCTGGGGTACAGTCGTTAATTTCTCGCTGCAAAAGATAACCGCAGTTGATGGTCAAATTACACCTTTATCAAACAACATGTACAATTTGGTAGGTGCCGATGACGCAGGAACTGTTTTTCTACAGGAATTACTAACGTATCTGAATACGCATGGCGATAGTGACGGAACCAAAACCATTCAGCAAATTCAGATATTGTATCAGCCGGATCCGACTGAAAATGGCAATGGAGGTTATATTTCAGATCTAAATGGAGGTTATAAAACGGCCATCGTTCAGGCCAATCTGTCAACAGAAACCAATCCGGCAGAAGCAATGTTCGCGAGAAGTTTTATAGCTGAAATTCCGGAGCGAGATTATAATACCCTCAATAACGCAGGTGACTTTATCAAGTTGTTATGGGAATGCAGTATTGTTCGCAGCGGCGGTTTCTATTTCTATTACAATAACAGTGAGAATAAAGGACTACCGGATACCCTTTTTGCCGGTAACGGAATCGCTAATATAGCATTGGTTGTTACTTACGATAACTTAATATTAAGCCCGTTTGTAAACAGTGTTGTTATAGGTGATACCATTGATACGACAAATACTTCCGTTTACGTTCAGTCACCGGATACTGCTCCAATAGCACAACAATACACAACCCGCGTGGCTACTTTATTACCGGGAACAGTAGGTTACGAAGTATCGCGTAAAAACCCTGGGGATTATGTGCCTACACAACCGGTACCAACATTAGCTGAGGATCAGATATACCTGCAAACGCAATTCAATCTTATCGGATTAACTGTGCCAGCCATACCTGCTTATATCAATCCAACACCGGCAGGTCCTGTAGATTCAATGGACGATGAGGCCATTCAAAATACCAAAAACGGAAACGCTTCGGCCAATGACGATGTTGAAGATTGGAATTACAGCGCTGTTATTCCGTATTACAAATATGTACAACCGCAAGGAACAGATCCTAAATATCCGAATCCATATGCAGGTATAGGAACTACTGTACAAATGGTAATGAACTGGCAGGATATGTTTGGAAATGTGCCGCCAAAGGGCACAACACCGTTAAATGCTTCTATGCAGCTTTTATATGCAGATGCGATCATTGCACTAAGTCAATGGCCATCAGTATCAGTTTCCTATTTGTTCAGCCCGGTTAACGGTAAACCAAACATCAGTCTTAACTTTAATTTCAATACGGTACGTTATATAGGCGAAGGAGCACAGAATAATGCTCAGATCGATATCATTACGTTTATGAACATCTATTATCAGCTTAGTAATAGCGATATGGTTATTCACTACACCACAACAGTAGAAGATCAGGCTAATACACAAGGAGTGATTACTCCAACAGATCATAGTATTGCAAACAGTGATTTATTGAATCATTTTATCAATCCTATTATCGTGTATTTAAATGCGATCATAGCTGGTCAGTCGCCGGTTGCGGTTCAAACGTATACCATAAATTCAGCCGTATCAACCGCCAATATCATCACTTTGCCCGAAATTTCATTGGTATCCACAAGTCTGACGATGAAACGTGTTGCGAACTTAGATCCTAATTTCGTTAATGTTGCGGGAGTCGCTTTATCCAGCACTGTTATTCAGCCTTTATCTGAGAACGGTGTAAATGCTATGCTGGCACTTACTTATTTTGCCGAGCAATTTGAAGCTGCTTTTATCAATCAGCCTAATACCGGCATCGTACTTAAAGCTGCTACCGGAGCCAATCTTACCAAAGGGAACAGCGATACAACTGCAAATGCACCACTCTGGATGGTTCGTTTTGACAGCACCGGGGTGAATGGTCTTAAATTCGGATTTAACAATCAGCAGGTATACTACTTCGCTCCTATTCCGTTGGCAACAAGTTTACAGTCGTTCTCTGCTAAGATAAATACGTATCAGCAAGGGAAACCTTACCCCGCAGACAATGGCATCACCAAAAATTACACTAGTATCGATATGGACAGCTGGGGCTTACAGTTTTTACAGGCTGTAGACAAATTTCTTAGCCCTTCTTATTCCGTTCCTGCCTTTTTATTGACCGCAAATGATGTTTTTGCCGGAGATCCTGATTATTTACAGTTGATACTCGACGCCAAACAAAAACTGGCTGAAGCTATTGAAGGAACGATTGATTTTATTATTGAGCCAAGTGCCGGAAAAGAACCTTCAAATATTGGTAACGCACAGGAAAAATGGAAACAACAGATCCTTATACAACTGGCAAATGCTTATCGCTATATCGCCTCTGTACAAACTACTGCCAGCATAAGTTCGGCTTATAAAGGTGCGGAATACGCCAATTCCAACAATGTACCACCACAGCAACCTTATGTTCCTTCGCTTTACGGAAAAATGTTAGGTCTTGATCCTACTGCCGCCGGCTCTGATACCATTCTGAAATCGACTGAATATTCATTATCCACCGCAAAAGTTCCAACTGCCAACGGTAATTCCTGGTTGACCTACATGTTTGAAGCCAAAGATGCAGCCGAAAGTCGTAGTTTTTCTTTTAGTGACATGGAATACAACGTGAGTCACCTCGAATTTGACATTACCCAAATACCGGATTTAGCAGATTACCTTGCTTCTTCGTGGCTGACTTTTATCGTTCCGCTTGACGGTCAAATAGATCATAAAGACAGTCCGCTTGCCAATATGAGCGATGTTGGAGAAACTGCAATACCCGTTCCGTTGCGTGCTTACCCAACACCTCCTTCGATATCGGCACAGAACTTTGATTATCCGGCAAACGAATCGACTCAGCCACAACCGGTCACTATAGCAAAAGCGCGCCAATGGGAGTATTATTATACGTACCAAAACCCTTCGGCGGCACAGGATACTATCGTAACAGAAATTCAGTTTAATGTTACGGATCAAAATCAGAGTTTTTATGCCAGTGCAAATACACCAAATTTAGGGCTGTATCAGGCATTTGCTCAATTCATTGATTCTTATCCGTTAATTAATGCCGATTTCGATAATTGCCTTGCCCTTCTTACTCCGGCAACTTTAAAAGCCGATTCAACTTTGGCTATTAATGCCCGCTATGCGATGTTGGCTTTTATCGATATCGTAAATCAGGTCGCCGATCAATGGTCCGTTACCAATCAGGTCAACCCTAGAAAAACGACGTTAGGAGCAAGAGCATTCTCGACCGCTCCTGCGCCACCATTTACATTGTCTTACACGATTACCGAAAGCGCTCAGGAAGAAACGGAGTACTTAATTGTCACTATTGATTCTACGAACCAACAATCTGCGAATGTTACGATCGACGTATCAATTACAGACTATACAAGCGAACCGATAGAAGGTAAAACAAATGAATTTTTGTATTACACTACTGACAATGAAGGAAATCGCGTCTATCTGTTGTATGAAAACCGAAATAATGATCCATCAAGAACCGTTCAGCTTAATGATCTGGATATTCTGAATGCACAAAATGCATGGAGCAGCGTAGCGGTAATAAGAAACGAAGAACTGTTGCAAAACGAGGATGGTACATGGCAAACTACCAATAAATCATTTATCTATCAAACGCCGCAGGTAATGTTCTATAACAAACTTATTCCATTATTGAATGCGAATAATGCTATAGACATTAACACCATTGCAACCCCTACTTATCCAGTACAGTCAACCCGTACACTCAATGTACAGCTATTGGCCTTGTTTGACGCTTTAACCGAAAACATAGATCCTGCGATTACCGGGTTTACGATAAAAATGCAATGTGATTATAGTTATGTCATTCCGGGAACCACTTTCCCTGTAGACATACCTGTATTGCTCGTTACTCCTACCGAATTGACAGTCTCAGACCACGGAAAAAGTATGGCCGATTTGATGTCCGGAGGAATAAACAACTGGATAGAAAGCAATAGTCCGCAAACTAATGCCGGAGCCTATACCTTCATGTTGACTGCTTATTCTGTAACCGATAGTTATGTACCGATATTGCAAATCCCATTAACATTATCACTAACAGCGATCACAACCTCTTAATCATTTAATTAATTCAATACCTTATAAAAAAGCAGGATGCTCAAAACATCCTGCTTTATAATTTCAACATCAATTTGTATCTATCTTTTGTAATAAGCCACAATACTGGCTTTAGCCAACGTCTGATTCCATAGATTAAACCCTACGATGGCCGGGTTTGTATTCTCATCAAGCCCCAGTTTGTCGGTTTTAAGAGCATAAACAGTGATGATGTATTGATGAAATCCATGCCCCTCAGGCGGGCAAGGTCCTCCAAATCCTTTAATTCCGTAATCGGTGATGCTTTGTATTACACCTTTTATTGCAAATTTATCTTTGTTACCTGCATTAGTTACCAGTTCATTTATATCTGATGGGATATCAAATACAATCCAATGCCAAAAACCACTTCCGGTGGGTGCATCAGGATCATACATCGTCACGGCAAAACTTTTTGTCCCGGCCGGTGCATTTTTCCAGGACAATTCGGGTGATTGATTCTCTCCGGTACAGCCAAATCCCTTAAACTCCTGTATTTTAGTCGCCTCTCCTCCCAAGTCTTTACTGCTGAGCGTAAAAGTCTTTTGTCCGAAAATTGTGCTTGTGAAAATTAAAGATATTATCAAAATTACATTTACTTTTTTCATTTTTCTGTAGTTTAAAATTTTAAACAAATTTAGCCCCGAGGATGAAAAATAAATTGAGGTAAAGGCTCAAAAACTATAGCCAAAAGCTCATTTTAGTTGCCCTTGTTTTGGGGTCACTCCATACTTTGATTTATAAGCCTGAGTAAAACTGGATAAACTTTCGTAACCTACCTCAAAATAAACCTCTGAAGGGCTTTTTTGCTCCTGATGAAGCAAATAATTGGCAAATTCAAGTCTTTTATTTTGAAACCATTTAATCGGTGATTCCAAATAATGCTTTTCAAATTCTCTTTTAAATGTCGAAACACTCATATTACACAAAAAAGCCAATTCTCTTAACGACAATTTACTCAAATGACTACTTTCAATAATCTGAATGAATTTTTGTGAAGAATCATTACGGTTTGCAACTAAAGAATATAGAAATTCTGTACCATGAATCTCCGTCAGATAAAGCATTAACTCTTCAAACTTCACTTCCAGTAGTTTACTTTTAATTGCTATCGATAATTTCGAAATATCCACCAGACTATTTACAAATCGTTTAAGGAATACATCATATTCAAAAGCATAAACAGATTTAGATTCTTTTAATTCCAGTTTACTCCATTCCATTTTTCTGATAAATCGCAATACCATTTCATTTGAAAAAAATAAAATAATACTTCTGTAATTAGAAACAGCAGAAAGTTTTTCAGTCATTAAGCAATGTCCTGATTTCATCATAAGAAACTTCGAAGCGTCTATTGCTACAGCCGAATTTCCAAAAACGACTTCTTTTGTTCCTTCCATTAAAAAACTAACTGCATGCTGACTCAGAATGATTTGCTGCTTCGAAACCTTTTTAGAGCTATTGTAATCATAAACCTCAATTAGATTTGATCCTTCAAAATTTAACTCATTAGGAAGTGTAAGTATATTCATATTGATAAAAGAGGAAACGGATTTTTATCCCAAATTATTTACTGCTGTATAATATCCAAATCGGAAATGTGCTTTTTGAAGCACTACTTTAAAGCAATGTGTAAATATAAACTATTTTACCTCGGGAAAATCTCTCCAAATTAACTCCCCAAAATCCAAATCAAATACGAAGACATCTCGGAAAAAATCACACAAAAGCAATAATCAACTCATAATAAACCTATTAAGTCATATCAAAAAATATATTCGTATTTTTAAATTTCTAACCCACTAAAACCAAAACTATGCGTTATAGTATTGCCCTTCTTAGTCTTTTGATGTTGTTGTCTTGTAAAAATGAGCCAAAAACCAATATATTATCCAATTACTTTACCTACAATCAGGACTCCAATGTTGAATCTGCAGGAGTTAAAATGATTCCGATAAAAACGCCAATTGGAGAATTTAAAGTTTGGACAAAACGTTTTGGAAACAATCCGAAAATAAAAATACTATTACTGCATGGGGGTCCAGCTATGACCCACGAATATATGGAATGTTTTGAAACCTTTTTTCAACGTGAAGGCTTCGAATTTTACGAATACGATCAATTAGGGTCCTACTATAGTGATCAACCAAAAGACAGCAGTTTATGGACTACCGAACGTTTTGTAGAAGAAGTAGAACAAGTTCGTAAAGCTATCGGGGCCGACAATAGTAATTTTTATGTCCTGGGAAATTCATGGGGCGGAATTTTAGCAATGGAATATGCCTTGAAATACCAACAAAACATGAAAGGCTTACTTGTTTCAAACATGATGGCCAGTGCACCCGATTACGGAAAATATGCTGATGAAGTGCTTTCAAAACAAATGAAACCGGAAATCTTAACAGAAATTAGAGCACTTGAAGCCAAAAAAGATTTTAGCAATCCCAGATATATGGAATTACTTCTTCCAAATTTTTATCAAAAACATTTATGTAGACTAAAAGAATGGCCAGACGGGCTAAATCGTGCCAGCAAACATATTAATAATGATATATATTCATTGATGCAAGGACCTAGTGAATTTGGTATTAGTGGCCGTTTAGCCCACTGGGATATTAAAAATCGCTTACATGAAATTACAGTTCCCACCTTAATGATTGGTGCAAAATATGATACTATGGATCCAAAAGCAATGGAAGAACAAAGTAAATTAGTCAAAAAAGGACGATACTTATATTGCCCAAACGGAAGTCATCTTGCCATGTGGGATGACCAGCAAATATTCATGAAAGGAGTGATACAATTCATTAATGATGTTAATACCAATACATTCTAATATTGTAGAAGTAAAAGAAAGTAAAACTAAAAGATTATCATCAAAAACGATTCACTTTGAGTCAGAATATCCACATCTATACAAACTCAATTCTATTAATAGTTCTCTTTTACAAATTCACCGTTTTTAGGTGCTCATCCATTTAATAAACAATTATTTTGTTTATCATATTAAGTTTTTTTTCTAATCAATAAAATAAAAACAGGTAATTATACTGTACTCTTTTACGTATTAAATAATTAAGTTTACTTTTTAAATATTTAGAATACAAAACGCAAAACCTTAAATAACTGACATTTAACATGAAATAAAGTTATTTTAAAGTTAAAGGGTAATTAAAAATATTACCAGGAACAAAAGTATTTATAATAATTAATTCTAAGAAAGTTATCATTCCCAATATATTCTGTTGCTATTCTTTTAAAAATTTTAAAATATTAACTATGAATAAATTAGATCGTAAAATTCCGGCTTTTAGTGGTTTTAGTATTGAAATAGATGAAAGATATTTCATGGCACAAAACAAAAAATTATTTAGATTAGGTATAAAACTTAATACTCCAAATATTTGCAATTGGTCCTGCCCCTATTGTTATGTTGGCGATGAAAAATCAAAATTGCGTCCGCAAAAACTTGACGATCAAGGCAATGTTACTCATGATTTAAGTAAAGATCCCTTTTGGTTCGAAAGAATGAAAGGCTGGATTTTACAAGGAATTGAACTTGGAGCCAAAGCCGTTACGTTAAATGGTACTTTTGAACCGACTACTTCAAAAGATCTTTATAATGTCATTGATTTTTGTCGAAGTGAAAATCTTGCTACAACATTGGTAACAAATGGATTACTATTAAAAGATGATGATATAGAAAGGCTTTACAAGTCTGGCGTTAATGTGTTAACAAAACTAAATGTACCGATAGCAGATAGTACAGACCCAAATTATGATAGGTTTTGTGATATCCAGAAAGAACTAAGCGGATTAAAAAGCGAAAAAACGAAAATCTACGAAAATCAAAAAGAATTAATTCAGAAATTCATTGACATAGGATTTAATGAAAAACAAACAGATGGAAGCATGAGATTTGGAGTAGAATCAGTTATTACAAACCTTAACTTGGAGTTTATGCCTAAACTGATACGACAATTAAGAAACCTGAATATTTACGCCCATATAGAAGTAACAAAACTTCAGGGGTTTGCAAAAGCAAATCCAAATCTCACGATATCTAAAGAAAAACTTCAGTGGTTGTTTGAAACTGTGAGAGATGAGGACTATGCGGATGGATTCAATTATTATGATATAAAACCTCCCTATATAGGCGGAACATGTTATGAAAATCTTCACAGACTTGACATACATGCCGATGGAAATGTAAAACCTTGCCCAGGAATAGAAACAAATATTGGTAATTTAAATAAAATTTCATTGGCTGAAGTTCTCAATTCTCAATCACTTGATATTATCCGAAATCTGGAAAAATACATTGAAGGAGACTGTAAAGAATGTGATCTGTTCAAGTCAAGAGAGTGTTATGGCGGTTGTCGGGGAACGGTTTATCAAACATTAAAATCAAATGGATTTTCGGAATACGAAAGCTGGGTAGGATCAGATCCGTCATGCTGGCGTGTTGAAAACTTACTCGATAAAAAAATAGCCAAAACAACTTTGTTTAATAAAACAGCAGCAACAGTTCAATAAAATATACTTTTAGAATATGAAGCAAATACTTGGAGTATTCTATTGGCATAATCCGACAAGATTCGGCAATCTGGAATTGGTGAATGACTTAAGAAATCAATTCCAGATTCTATTAATCACCAATATGGATCTTTCGTATTTAAAAGGATTTTGTGACCATTATATAGTTGCTGATTATCATTCCCCTGACAATGTAATCCATCAGGTAATTGAATATAATAAACATTCAAAAATACAGGGTATGATTACTTTGTCGGAAGGAGCAGTAAGCCTTTTGGCAGATTGCACTCAAAAACTTAATCTGCCGGGTAACTTGCCCTATAGTGCAAGAATTGCCCGGAATAAGTATATGATGCGGGAAAAAGTTAAGGAATTGGGATTATCGCAACCCAAGTTTTATAAAGCCTCCTCCATAAAAGAAGCCGTTGTAATTTATCAGGAAGAATTTAATGGTGGGTCTTTATTTTTGAAACCACCCTGTCTCGGAGGAAGCTCATTTTGTTTGCGTATAGATTCCCTAGATCAATTAAAACGGGAATGGGACTATATTTTTGATGAAAGCTTATTAAGAACAAAAGGAGATCCTTTGTTTGAAGAACAATTTAAAAATGGCGAATATTTTCTCCTGATGGAAGAACTTCTGAGCGGAACAAATTTTCTTCACGATCAATTATTAGGTGTAGAATTTCCATGTTTTGAATTGAGTGTTGAAGGTTTTATTCAAGGAAATAAAACTTTTGTCTACTCAATTACAGATAAACTTCTCAGAAATAACTCAAAATACGGTGAAGAATTTTTATGGCGCATGCATTCCAGAGTACCGATGCTATTTAAGGAAAAACTAATACATTATGTCAACATAATAAACAATGGGATTGGTGCCCGAACGGGCTGTTCTCACACCGAATTTAGGATCGAATCCGGAGACCATCATAATTTTGACGTCATATACGAAAATCAATATTATAAGATAAGCTTAATAGAAACGGCATTACGCCCAGGTGGCGCTTATATGCAAACGGCTTTAAAACATGCGACAGGTTTTAATTCTATTCGGGCAATGGCGCTTCAGGCTTGTGGCCTCGAGAACGATGAACGCATTAAATTTAGAAAACCAGGAATCATGATTAATTTATGGGCGCAAAAAGAAGGTATTGTAAAGAAATTAATTGGACTCGATAAAATAATCAGTCTGAAAGAAAAATTGGCTTTCTTTCATATTTTCGATGCGATTGGTGATTATACATATCTGCCTCCCGTAGCCAGTCGCGGAATGGGTGACGTTTTTATTATCGATCATGATATTAACCTAGATGAAATTTCTGATTGGGAAATTCGGCTTCATAGTGACAGCCCTTATGAGCAGATTGAGAAGTTGTTTTTTGAAGTAATGAATAATTTTGAAGCACACACAGAATAAAAATATAATTAACCTAAATTTTATCTGATGAATAACAATCATACAATGGATAATGTATTGCTAATTGACCGATGCTTAAATCTACATAAAAAGTTATATCCTTTGATTGGTAAAATGTATCTGATTACAGATCAAAATGACGACAAACCCACTACGTACAAAGACTTTGGATACGAACAGATTATCGAGGTAAACACGCTCACTAACGATGAAATTATAGATTTGGCTGTTTCAATAGTTAAAACAAAAAACATCAAACACATTCTTTCGTTTGATGATAAATATCAGGAAATTGCTGGTAAAATTGCGCGAATGCATGGATTTTGGTTTCCTTATGATCAGGGAGTTTGTGACTCGGTTAGAAACAAGGCTGTCACCCGAAATATTTTAAGCAGTAAGGGACTGGATAATTTACCACACAAAATTATTAATGACGAAACAGAAATTGATAAATTTATTGAAAATTATGGTTATCCTTTGGTTATGAAACCTTTATCATCACAAGGAAGTTTGGCTGTTAACATTATACACGATAACCGGGAATTAAAAAAAGCAATTCAATTGTTTAAAAAAAACGCAAAAAATCAAATAATGTTATTAGAAAAATACATTCTCGGTAAAGAGTATAGCTTTGAATGCTTCTCAGAGAATGGCAACCACGAATTAATTTGTGTTGTTGAAAAGTTTAAATCTGAGGTTTATTGTGTTGGAATGGGGCATAGGATTCCTGCTGATTTAAGCTCTTCTGATTTATTTAGGATGAAGAAATATGTTTTTTCATGTCTAAGTGGCTTGGGAATAACCAATGGACCCACACATACGGAATTAATATTCTCGCCCTCCGGTCCTGTAATCGTTGAAACACATACACGGGCATGTGGAGCGCATGTACCTTATCTGATTGAAAAATTATACAATATTGATATTCAAACGTTATGGATTCATCAATTCTTAGGAAGCACAATCATTGATGAAATTAAAAAATCCAAACATTCCGAAAAAACCGGAGTAGTCTGGTTCAAACATTCAAACAAAGCAGGAGTACTTGATCATATAAAAGGGATTTCCGAGACCTATAATACTTTTGGCGTATTAAAAGCCGAAGCAATTCAAGCAAAATTTAAAACCCTTGAGAATTTTACAAAAAGATCCGAAGACAGACTAGCGTATGTCATTGTTGTTGAAGATGATCATGACGAAGCCTTGAATAAAGCCCAAACAGCAATTAATAGTCTGGATGTAGTATATGTTTAGTTATTATTTTGTTTTTTTTCAATGAAGTCTAATTCTGGCAACTATAAATCAATTTTGTTTTTTTTGATCATGATGGAAAAAACATCTGCGCCCTATTATAACCCTATTTCGTTTTTTTAAATCATATAAAACTCAATGTGCACTATTGTATTCAAGCATGGAAAAACATAATATGATCCTAAAAAAACTCAGGTATCGCAAAAGGATAGGATCAATACTAAAACCAGTGGATTTATAAAATTGGACATAAGTATTAGTCGGTCTAAAAAGAATCAGGTTCAAAAGTTGTGGAGTGATAAAAATAGTATTCTCTTTACCGTAAAGGACTTTAGGAATGAAAGTGGCAACCTTTTGCAATCCTTTAAAGTTTTACATTTTTCTAAAATTTCTTAATTGCTAATAATAATAATTTACAGCTTACCCCATAAGAGACAAGTATTTGGAATCTGTTGCTCTGAAAGAGCCTTAGCAGTAACATGGCACGAAAGTTCATTTCAATCAGATGCCGTTAAACTTTTAAAAGTAACTCCGCCAGGAGTCTAATATTGGTAACCACAGGTAACACTCACAACCTGCCCATCATAAAGGTGTCCCGTAGGGACTACACTATCAAGTAGCATAAAAAAGACCTAAAGGAATCTCTCAAAATACATAAAACAAAAAACCCTATCCGATTTGGATAGGGTTTTTAAAAGAAAGGCGACGACATACTCTCCCACATAACTGCAGTACCATCTGCGCAGGCGGGCTTAACTACTCTGTTCGGGATGGGAAGAGGTGAGCCCCGCCGCAATAACCACCTTAAGGTTTTTAGTAATTAGTCCTTAGTGCATAGTAATTAGTCCTTAGACTCTTTACTAGCTACTTTTCACTAATTACTGCTCTTGCGCGAGCAAATATCTTAACATACTGAGATAAAGAAAAGTACTTTTATTTACTATTTTAGAAAGTTTCTTCTCTCCCGATTTGCATCGGGAGAGAAAAGGGTGTACATAAGCTTACGGATTATTAGTACTACTCGACTATGACATTACTGCCTTTACATCTATAGCCTATCAACGTGGTCATCTTCCACGATCCTTAAAAGAAATCTCATCTTGTGGTGGGTTTCGCGCTTATATGCTTTCAGCGCTTATCCCTTCCAAACGTAGCTACTCTGCGGTGCCCCTGGCGGGACAACAGATACACTAGAGGTTTGTCCAATTCGGTCCTCTCGTACTAGAATCAGATCCACTCAAATTTCTAACGCCCACAGTAGATAGAGACCGAACTGTCTCACGACGTTCTGAACCCAGCTCGCGTGCCACTTTAATGGGCGAACAGCCCAACCCTTGGGACCTTCTCCAGCCCCAGGATGTGACGAGCCGACATCGAGGTGCCAAACCCCCCCGTCGATATGAGCTCTTGGGGGAGATCAGCCTGTTATCCCCGGCGTACCTTTTATCCTTTGAGCGATGGCCCTTCCATGCGGAACCACCGGATCACTATGCTCTACTTTCGTACCTGATCGACCTGTATGTCTCTCAGTCAAGCTCCCTTATGCCATTGCACTCTACGCACGGTTACCAAGCGTACTGAGGGAACCTTTAGAAGCCTCCGTTACTCTTTTGGAGGCGACCACCCCAGTCAAACTACCCACCAAGCAATGTCCCCCACAACGCGGGGTTAGGCTTCAGATAAACAAAGGGTTGTATTTCAACAATGACTCCACAACGCCTGGCGACGCCACTTCACAGTCTCCAACCTATCCTACACATCATTTATCCAAAGTCAATACTAAGCTATAGTAAAGGTGCACAGGGTCTTTTCGTCCCACTGCGGGTAAACGGCATCTTCACCGTTACTACAATTTCACCGAGCTCATGGCTGAGACAGTGTCCAGATCGTTACACCATTCGTGCAGGTCGGAACTTACCCGACAAGGAATTTCGCTACCTTAGGACCGTTATAGTTACGGCCGCCGTTTACTGGGGCTTCAATTCAATGCTTCTCCGAAGATAACATCTCCTCTTAACCTTCCAGCACCGGGCAGGTGTCAGGCCCTATACTTCATCTTACGATTTTGCAGAGCCCTGTGTTTTTGATAAACAGTCGCCTGGACCTCTTCACTGCGGCCCTGTATTACTACAGGGCGACCCTTCTCCCGAAGTTACGGGTCTATTTTGCCTAATTCCTTAGCCATGAATCTCTCGAGCACCTTAGGATTCTCTCCTCAACTACCTGTGTCGGTTTACGGTACTGGTACTAATTACCTGAAGTTTAGAGGTTTTTCTTGGAAGCCCTTAGGCGCACTATCTCTTTGTCCGAAGACGCCGAGTACTATCGTATTTCCCCAAGCCGTGTGGATTTGCCTGCACAGCTTATAGGTAGGTACTTCAACGAACTATTCCGTCAGTTCGCGGCGCTTTCATCACTCCGTCACCCCATCACAGTAATTAGTAGTACGGGAATATTAACCCGTTAGCCATCGACTGTCCCTTTCGGGTTCGCCTTAGGACCAGACTAACCCACAGCTGATTAGCATAGCTGTGGAAACCTTAGTTTTTCGGTGTGCGGGTTTCTCGCCCGCATTATCGTTACTTATGCCTACATTTTCTTTTCTAACCAGTCCAGCATACCTGACGATACACCTTCAACCCTGTTAGAATGCTCCCCTACCACTTAGAGTAAACTCTAAATCCATAGCTTCGGTAATACACTTATGCCCGATTATTATCCATGCTCGTCCGCTCGACTAGTGAGCTGTTACGCACTCTTTAAATGAATGGCTGCTTCCAAGCCAACATCCTAGCTGTCTGGGCAGACAAACCTCGTTCTTTCAACTTAGCGTATATTTGGGGACCTTAGCTGATGGTCTGGGTTCTTTCCCTCTCGGACTTGGACCTTAGCACCCAAGCCCTCACTGCTGAGAAACATTATATAGCATTCGGAGTTTGTCAGGAATTGGTAGGCGGTGAAGCCCCCGCATCCAATCAGTAGCTCTACCTCTATATAACTTTACGCTCAGCGCTGCACCTAAATGCATTTCGGGGAGTACGAGCTATTTCCGAGTTTGATTGGCCTTTCACCCCTACCCACAGGTCATCCGAAGACTTTTCAACGTCAACCGGTTCGGTCCTCCACTGTGTGTTACCACAGCTTCAACCTGCCCATGGGTAGATCACACGGTTTCGCGTCTAACACTACTGACTAAAGCGCCCTATTCAGACTCGCTTTCGCTACGGATCCGTGGCTTAACCACTTAACCTTGCCAGCAACGTTAACTCGTAGGCTCATTATGCAAAAGGCACGCCGTCACCCCACGAAAGGGCTCCGACCGCTTGTAAGCGTATGGTTTCAGGATCTATTTCACTCCGTTATTCACGGTTCTTTTCACCTTTCCCTCACGGTACTGGTTCACTATCGGTCTCTCAGGAGTATTTAGCCTTAGCGGATGGTCCCGCCAAATTCAGACAGGGTTTCACGTGCCCCGCCCTACTCAGGATACCACTATCTATTATACTCGTTACCCATACGGGGCTATCACCCTCTTTGGCTCGACTTTCCAGTCAATTCCGGTTCCTTGTACATAAAATATCGTGGTCCTACAACCCCAACATTGCCGTAACAACATTGGTTTGGGCTAATCCGCGTTCGCTCGCCACTACTTACGGAATCACTTTTGTTTTCTTCTCCTCCGCCTACTTAGATGTTTCAGTTCAGCGGGTTTGCCCACCTATCGGTGTACTATGTCTTCAACATAGTGGGTTGCCCCATTCAGGTATCTACGGATCAATCGGTGTGTGCCCGTCCCCGTAGCTTTTCGCAGCTTATCACGCCTTTCATCGCCTCTGAGAGCCTAGGCATCCCCCATACGCCCTTATTTTGCTTATTGTACCAATCTTGTTACTTAAAACAAGACCGTTTTTTTTTGTCTTTTACAATAAATTGTAAAAAACGCTTTCTACTTTTTATTATTTTCTTATCTCAATATGTCAATGAACTTTAACAATTAATAATTATCAATTGATAATTGTCAATTATTTCGTGGAGAATAACGGAGTCGAACCGTTGACCTCCTGCGTGCAAGGCAGGCGCTCTAGCCAGCTGAGCTAATCCCCCATTTCTTAAATCTTAGATTGTAGAATTCAGATTTTAGATTTCTTTTTTCTTCTCTAATTTCTTTTGGTGAATTCCAACTTCCAGAATTTCCTTTTTTAAGCTAACAGTCTTTTTTATTTCCTTAATCTTTAAATAGTTTAATACTTAAAGCTTTCAATCTTTAAAAAGTAGTCCCGGGCAGACTCGAACTGCCGACCCCTACATTATCAGTGTAGTACTCTAACCAGCTGAGCTACGAGACTCTGTTTTACTTAATTTTCATTATTTTTTAAATTAACAGCAAGAGTAAGTGAATGTTGTGATTCAGAACCTTCTAAATTAACATCTTTTTTCCTCAACGTGTGTTTCCACTAACATTTGAGGCTCTAGAAAGGAGGTGTTCCAGCCGCACCTTCCGGTACGGCTACCTTGTTACGACTTAGCCCTAGTTACCAGTTTTACCCTAGGCAGCTCCTTGCGGTCACCGACTTCAGGCACCCCCAGCTTCCATGGCTTGACGGGCGGTGTGTACAAGGCCCGGGAACGTATTCACCGGATCATGGCTGATATCCGATTACTAGCGATTCCAGCTTCACGGAGTCGAGTTGCAGACTCCGATCCGAACTGTGACCGGTTTTATAGATTCGCTCCTGGTCGCCCAGTGGCTGCTCTCTGTACCGGCCATTGTAGCACGTGTGTAGCCCAAGGCGTAAGGGCCGTGATGATTTGACGTCATCCCCACCTTCCTCACAGTTTGCACTGGCAGTCTTGTTAGAGTTCCCGACATGACTCGCTGGCAACTAACAACAGGGGTTGCGCTCGTTATAGGACTTAACCTGACACCTCACGGCACGAGCTGACGACAACCATGCAGCACCTTGTAAATTGTCTTGCGAAAGATCTGTTTCCAAACCGGTCAATCTACATTTAAGCCTTGGTAAGGTTCCTCGCGTATCATCGAATTAAACCACATGCTCCACCGCTTGTGCGGGCCCCCGTCAATTCCTTTGAGTTTCATTCTTGCGAACGTACTCCCCAGGTGGGATACTTATCACTTTCGCTTAGCCACTGAAATTGCTTCCAACAGCTAGTATCCATCGTTTACGGCGTGGACTACCAGGGTATCTAATCCTGTTCGCTACCCACGCTTTCGTCCATCAGCGTCAATCCATTAGTAGTAACCTGCCTTCGCAATTGGTATTCCATGTAATCTCTAAGCATTTCACCGCTACACTACATATTCTAGTTACTTCCTAATAATTCAAGTTTAACAGTATCAATGGCCGTTCCACCGTTGAGCGATGGGCTTTCACCACTGACTTATTAAACCGCCTACGGACCCTTTAAACCCAATGATTCCGGATAACGCTTGGATCCTCCGTATTACCGCGGCTGCTGGCACGGAGTTAGCCGATCCTTATTCTTACGATACCGTCAAGCTGCTTCACGAAGCAGTGTTTCTTCTCGTATAAAAGCAGTTTACAATCCATAGGACCGTCATCCTGCACGCGGCATGGCTGGATCAGGCTTGCGCCCATTGTCCAATATTCCTCACTGCTGCCTCCCGTAGGAGTCTGGTCCGTGTCTCAGTACCAGTGTGGGGGATCTCCCTCTCAGGACCCCTACCCATCGTAGCCTTGGTAAGCCGTTACCTTACCAACTAGCTAATGGGACGCATGCTCATCTTTTACCGTTGTGACTTTAATAGTGATCTCATGCGAGACTGCTATGCTATGAGGTATTAATCCAAATTTCTCTGGGCTATCCCTCTGTAAAAGGTAGATTGCATACGCGTTACGCACCCGTGCGCCGGTCTCAAGTTCCGAAGAACTCTACCCCTCGACTTGCATGTGTTAAGCCTGCCGCTAGCGTTCATCCTGAGCCAGGATCAAACTCTTCATCGTATATTTTTTATATTATATTGCGATGCTTTATCTATCGGTTCTTTTCAAATCTCTCGATTCATTTACTCTTATTCTTTTGTTTTAACATCTCTGTTAAAACGGCTGTCAATTCAATATGTCTACGAACGTGTATTTCTTTTTATTGTCTCGCCTGTATCTCAAAGCGGGTGCAAAAGTAAAAAACTTATTTCTAAATGGCAAGAGTTTTTTGAAGTTTTTTTTAAGAAAATTTAATTTCCTTTTTCCTTCTTTCTCCTTCCAATCTCTCAATGAGCTTCCCGTGTTTTGCGGGGTGCAAATGTAATATCCATTTTCAAATCTCACAAGCTTTTTCGAATCTTTTTTTGAAAATCTCTTTTCGCTTTTATTCCTTTGCTTGTCAGTATTTCAGTGAACGTCTATCGCTGTTGCGGATGCAAAAGTAGACACTTTATCCACTTAAACAATAGCTTTTTTAAACTATTTTTAATCTTTTTTTCAAGTTGCTGATATGACAGCTTTTACAACGGAAAGTTTTTTGCTTCTTTTGCTTGTTTTGATCATTTGAGGCCGTTTTGGCCGTTTTGCCATGAAGATACTAAGACGCGAAGGTCCTATTTACTGGTTTCTTTTTAATCTCGCAAAGGCGCAAAGACGCCAAGTTTTACTTTTTCGCCTTATTTTCTTTTGAAAACCCATGCCCTAGCCCCGATAGAAGTGGAAATCCTTTTGCTTTTTCCTTTAAAAAGCAAAAGATTGCAGCGCATAGCGGGAGAAAGCTCCTAAATACTAAAATTCCAAACTTGAAAGCTTCGACTTCACTTTGCTTGATAAAATGACTCCTTAATATAATAAGAACAAAAACTACAAACCCGACAGGTTTTAAAACCTGCCGGGTTATGGAGCGGTATTCTTCCTTATATATAGGTAGTGTGAATCTCTACTTATATATGTATACTAATTTAAACTATCGATAACTTCTTTTGTAATATGGATACTTTTAAGTTTAGCCTGATGATCGAAGATTGGACTGGTCACCATCAATTCATCGATTTGAGCATAATTGATAAACTTTTTAAGATCCGTTATCAACTGCTCTTTATCCCCTGTAAAAGTACAAGCTGTCATCTGGTTGACATGAAAGCGTTCCTCTTCGCTCATGATAGCATCGAGAGAATCTACAGGAGGCTGCAAACCTTTACGATCGTTTCGAATTAAATTCAAAAACATCTGATACAAACTTGTAGATAACCTTTCGGCTTCTTCGTTTGTATCTGCCGCAACAATATTGACGCATGCCATGGTTTTTGGTTTATCTAAAGTAGCTGACGCCTGAAAATTTTCGCGATAAAACTCAAATGCCTGTATCATTTGTCGCGGAGCAAAATGTCCGGCGAATGCATACGGCAATCCATAAGCTGCAGCAAGAGCAGCGCTGTCCATACTTGAACCTAAAATCCAGATTGGAACATTTGTTCCTTCGGCCGGAAATGCTCTTACTTTTGCTGTCGCATTTTCGGTCGAGAAGTAATCCTGAAGCTTCGTTACATTTTGTGGAAAACGCTGCGCCTGCTCAAAAAAGTCTTTTCGAATAGCTTCGGCTGTCGGCTGATCTGTTCCAGGAGCTCTCCCTAAACCCAAATCAATTCTACCCGAATAAAGTGTTTCTAAAGTTCCAAATTGCTCTGCTACTATTAAAGGAGAATGATTGGGCAACATGATTCCGCCGGAACCGACACGAATGTTTTGGGTCTGACTCGCAATATAACCAATCAACACAACCGTAGCCGTACTGGCAACATGTGCCATATTGTGGTGTTCTGCAAGCCAAAATCGCTTATATCCTAAATTATCTGCTAATTGCGCTATGTCTTTTGTTTTTTGAAATGTTTCTTTGGCATTACTATCCTGAGTAATGATAGCGAGCTCTAATAATGAGACTGAAATTGGGTTTTTCATATAAAAAAATGCTAGGATACAAAATTAACTCATTTATACGGATGCCTTTTGTTTTCTAATGTTAATAGAATTATAATATTCTTAAAACACTTTGAATCAGTAAATTTTAATAATTAATTATTGTTTTGCGATAATTAATTATACATTTGCAATATCAACTTAACTTTTCTATACATGAAGACAGCTCATATTGTTTCTAAAATTTTATTTTACTTTACGCGGTTTTTATCTGTTGTTTATTTTACACTAGCCCTATACTCTGTTTTCACATTAGTAACGGGATTGTTTTTGACCTTTAAGGACAATGGAAAGATTTTTCAGGTTTGTTATCCTTTTACTTCTCACCCTGTAATGCTTGGTGACTACAACCTGCCTTATATTCTTTTTGATTTTTTGATACCTCTGAGTCTGTACGGGCTCTTCTTTTTATTGAGCAGTAATGTTTTTAAAGTTTTTTTTCAACCCAAATTATTTACCCCAACCGGAATTTTACATTTAAAACGTTTCTATTTATCAAATTTGTTACTACCTGGTATTATAATATTTGTGGCTTTCTTTTTTGTTCCTCTGGATAACGAAGTCGCTCTTTTTATTGTATTGCACGGAATGCTTGGTGTTTTTGCTTATTTTCTGGCAGCCATTTTTAAGCAGGGATTAAACCTTCAGAACGAACAAGACTTATTTATATAATCATGCCAATAGTTGTAAATGTTGACGTCATGCTTGCCAAACGCAAGATGCAAAGTAAAGAGTTGGCTGAGAAATTAGATATTACTCCCGCCAATTTATCTATTCTTAAAACCGGAAAAGCTAAAGGGATCAGATTTGATACCCTGGAAGCTATTTGCAAAATATTAGATTGCCAGCCCGGTGATATTTTAGAGTACGTAAGCGAATAACCTTTTCTTTCATCTAAATTAAAAAATCGACTCTTTGATGTCGACAGGAATTCTATTGCCTGTTTTTTTCAAAATATTTTTTTCAATCAATCTAAAATCAATCAAAAAATGAATCGTTTATCAATCAAAAATCTCGGTAAAACGTATGAGAACGGCACACAGGCCATAGCTGATGTGTCTTTGGAAATCACCAACGGAATGTTTGGTTTGTTAGGCCCGAATGGTGCCGGAAAATCAACTTTGATGCGAACTATTGCTGCTTTGCAGGAACCAACCCATGGAAGTATCATTTTTAACGGAGTCGATATTTTAAAGAATCCAATGTTTATAAGGGAAAATCTGGGTTACTTACCTCAGCAATTTGGTGTTTATCCTAAAATCTCTGCCTATCGTCTATTAGATCATTTAGCCGTTTTAAAGGGGATTGTCAATAAGAAAGAAAGGCACGACCATATTTTTACTGTATTGCAAAAGACTAATTTATTGCAGCACAAAGACAAAGCCGCTCATACTTTCTCTGGCGGAATGTTGCAACGATTTGGTATTTCACAGGCTTTACTTGGAAATCCGAAAATTATTATTGTGGATGAACCTACCGCAGGGCTTGATCCTGAAGAAAGAAACCGCTTTAATAATTTGTTAAGTGAAATTGGCGAAAGCATTATTGTGCTTTTGTCGACACATATTGTTGAGGACGTTCGAGACTTATGCACCAAAATGGCTATCATTTCAAGTGGAAAATTGATTTTAGAAGGAAACCCTAATGAGACCATTGCTTCTTTGAAGGACAAGATCTGGACGAAAACGATTCATAAAACAGAATTAATGGAATATCAGACCAATTTCAATATTGTTTCGTCGCATTTAAATTCAGGCAAATTAAATATTCATGTTTATGCGGACCAACAGCCCAATTCTGGTTTTGATTTAATTGCTCCGGATTTAAGTGATGTGTATTTTAATGTTTTAAATCAACTTAAAAAATAACGATATGCTTACTTCATTATTACAGTTTGAATGGCATACCAACAGCAGAAACAAGAGTTTTTATGCCACCTTTTTCGTTTATTTAGTTTTAGGCTTTTTTGTTGGTTCTTTTGCCCACTTTTCTTTTTCCGGAACTTACAAAAACAGTCCTTATGTTTTGACTTATGCCATTGGTTTGATCTCCTTATCTACCATATTCCCGATTACGCTGCAAGTTGCTCAGAGTTTCCTCAAAGAATATGAAACTAAATTTGACTCAATCCTTTTTACTACACCCGTTTCTAAATTCAATTATTTGGCAAGCAAATTCCTGATCTCATTTACAATTGCCTTTGTTTCCTTTGGCATGTTTATTATCGGGATGATGATTGGACATTTAATGCCCTGGCTTCCAAAAGAAGAAATTGGTTCTTTTTATAGCATCAATTATGTATGGCCTTATCTGGTTTTGGCAATCCCTAATATTTTATTGTGTCTTTCCGTTTTAACAACTCTGGCGTGGTTAACCCGAAATAAACTCATTATTTATGTAGGAGGTTTTCTGGTTTATATTTTATACATCGCAGGTTCTCTGTTTTCAAACTCTCCTATTCTGGCCAATGCGTCCCCATCGTCGGCCGCAGCCATGTCACTTGCTGCAAAAATAGATCCGTTTGGTCTGGCGGCTTTTTTAGAGCAGACTCGTTATTGGACAGCTCTTCAAAAAAACAATACGCTAATCGATCTTTCCGGTAATCTTTTATTCAACAGGGTACTTTGGATGGGTATCTCGATTTTAATGTTACTGATTTCTTATCGATTTTTTTCATTCCGAAAAATGAAAGGTGAAAAAACAAAACCGGGTAGATCCTTAAAAAAAGAGTTTTTAGCTTTTTCTCAACAATATCCAACAAAAATTGAATTCCGAACTTTAAAACATAATTTACTGGTCCTTAAAAGTTACGCCAAGATGGACATTGCTTTAATTCTAAAAGGAATTCCATTTCTGTTAATTGCGCTTTTAATTTCAGGATTGCTCCTGATTGAACTGTCAGATGAAATTGACGTAGGTATTCGCTTAGCACAAAACATTGCAAATACTCCTTTAATGATCACCACTATTATGGATCGTCTGCCTTTTCTTTTAATTCTGATTGTACTTTTTTATAGTAATGAATTAGTAAATCGCGCTAACAGTGCACGATTTGAAATACTCGAAAACACAACACCTCATCAGCCAACAATCGTTTTAGGCTCTAAAATCATTGCTCTTTTTACAATTCCCTTTCTGATCATTACGCTGAGTATTTTGATCGGATGTGGCTTTCAGATTTTTTATGCAAATGCTGCTATCGAATTTGGTCTTTATTTTTCGTTGTATTATTATCTTGGTTTTCCTGTTTTATTAATTTCAGTTTTAATTCTCTTTGTGCAAACTGCAATTTCAAACAGATACTTAGGCCTTTCGGCGGCCGCAATTATCACAATCTTAATAAGTACAGGAATTGGAGAGCAATTAGGTATTTCACATCCTTTATTTCGGTTTGGAGATTCGTTCAAAAGAGAATACTTTGATCTGAATGGATTCGGAAAATATACCATTCCGTTTCATGTTTCGATGTTCTACAATTTCGGATTGGCTTTAATACTTCTTACTTTGGCAGGATTTTTATGGAAAAGAAATACTTCAATTGTAAAAACTTTTCAAAGAAATTCATGCAATGCCATTCAAAAAGCAACTTTCTCACTAGGAATTATTCTTTTTCTGGGTTTTGGAAGTTATCTTTTTTATAAAACCAATATTGAATACCCGTACTTGACCAAAGAAGATCAGAATAATTGGAGTGAGCAATACGAAGTGAGCTTTAAAAAATTCTCCAGTTTACCACAACCGGTAATTCTTTCGGTAAAAAGTGGTGTAACCTTATTTCCTGAAGAGAACAGATACGAAGTAAAAGGAACCTATGAATTAATCAATACTACCCAAAAACCAATTGATAGCCTGCTCCTATATATAGATCGAAATTCAAAACTGACTTCTGTAACTATTCCAAATGCGAAAATTTTAAATGATGTTTCGGCATTCCATCATTATTGGTATCTTTTAGAAAAGCCTTTGCAGTCCGGGCAAAAGATAGAAATTTCTTTTTCATTCGAATCTTCCTGGTCGCCTTTTAAAGGTCATACTTCTTTTAATTCGATTATAGAAAATGGCTCCTTTATGAGAATAAGTCGCTATTATCCAGCTTTTGGATATCAGATTTCTAACGAAATCAGCAGTGAAAAAGAACGAAAAAAAAGGCACTTAAAACCTCAGACACCTCTTAAGAAATTAGAAAACAAATCTAAATCCGACTACGATTTTATTGATTACGAGACGATCGTCTCTACTTCAAAAAACCAGACAGCAATTGGCGTTGGAGATTTAATGGCAACATGGAAAAAAGGAGATCGTAATTATTTTCATTACAAATCAAATGGGAAAATTCCGTTTCGATTTGCGTTTTCATCTGCTACCTATCAAATTCAAAAAACCAACTATAAAGGCATTTCTATTGAGGTTTATTATGACAGGAGACATTCCCGAAATGTAGCAAAATTGATTAAAGATGTAAAAAACACGTTGGATTACTGTCAAAAAAACTTTGGAAGGTATCCTTATAAAACGATCCGATATGCCGAAATTTCAGCTTTTACCGATGGTTTTGCTGCAACTTCTTACCCTTCAACCGTTTTTATGAAGGAGAATTTCGGGTTTTACAGTGATCTGAATCACAATGACAAGGAAGATGTTATCAATCAGTTAACGGCACATGAACTATCGCACGAATGGTGGGGAAATGCACAAATTAGTCCTGAACAAAAAGAAGGCAGTTTGATTTTGACCGAAACTCTGGCACAATACACGGAACTAATGCTTTACGAAAAAGAACATGGACTGGAAAAAGCTCTAGAAACACTGAAAATTCATCTGGATTTGTATTTGAGCAGTCGCAGTTACGAACCTGAAACGCCTCTTTATAAAACGAATTATGAAACGCCTTATTTAGCTTATGATAAAGGAATGCTTGTCATGCACCAATTGCGCCTGCTGATCGGGGAACAAAAATTAAATCTGGCTTTGAGAAATTTCCTAAACCATTACAAATTTCCCAATCAGGCGCCTGATTCAGAAGATTTAATAAACGAAATTCATCAAGTGGCTGATCATAAGCTTCATCCGAAAATAAACGAAATGTTCAAACAAATTGTGACTTATTCTTCGAAAATTGTGACTGTTGAAAGTCAAAAAAAGAATGCATTTTATGAAGTTTCCTTCCTTGTAAATTCAAAAAAACATACTGAAAATACAACAGGAAAACGAACAGCCATTGTTCATGATCCTACAATAGATATTGGTATTTATGATGAGAGTGGAAAACTATCCTGTTTTCCTTTTCCGATCAGGAATAATACGGTCAGAGGAAAAATTAAACTTAAAAACAAACCTCATCTCATGGTCGTAGATCCTTATTTAAAAACCACAGACACTTTTATAGCTGATAATCAGAAGGAAATCAATTAAACTCAAAACGTTCTACGACTATACGCAGAGCGTTTTTTCCTGAATTTTGCACAGAATCTGTAAGTCAAAAGATTTAAAGACTAAATTTGTATTTCGAAATGCACTACTCGATTTAACAATATCCCCAAATGACACATAAAATTTTAATTATAGACGACGAAGAAAAACTAAGAAATTTGTTGGCACGCATTATTAAATCGGAAGGATTTGAAGTTATTGAAGCCAAAGATTTAAAATCCGGCTTTAAGAAGCTCGAACAAACCGATATTGACGTCGTTTTATGTGATGTAAAATTACCCGACGGAAATGGTGTTGACTTTCTGCAGCATATAAAAGCAAGTTTTCCTTTGATTGAAGTTATTTTACTAACGGCTTTCGGAAATATTCCGGATGGTGTTCAGGCTATGAAAAATGGTGCTTTCGATTATATCGTAAAAGGCGACGATAATGATAAAATCATTCCGCTACTTTACAAGGCTGTCGAAAAAGTACATTTGCAAAAAAAGGTAAAACAACTCGAAAAACGCATTGGCGACAAATATTCTTTTAATACAATTATTGGAAAATCGAAAGGCATCGAGCAGGTTATTGATTTAGCTAAAAAAGTAGCCAAAACCGATTCAACTGTCTTACTAACAGGCGAAACCGGAACCGGAAAAGAGGTTTTTGCACAAGCCATTCACGAAAACAGTAACCGTGTTGGTAAATCTTTTGTGGCCTTAAACTGCAGTACTTTCAGCAAAGAAATCCTGGAAAGTGAGCTCTTCGGACACAAACAAGGTGCTTTTACCGGAGCTTTAAAAGATAAAAAAGGTTTTATCGAAGAAGCCAATGGTGGTACTTTATTTCTGGATGAAATTGGAGAAATGCCCATTGAACTACAAGCTAAATTGTTGCGTGTTTTAGAAACCAGCGAATACATTCCGCTTGGTGATACTACTCCAAAAAAATCAAATTTCAGATTGATTGCCGCAACAAACCGAGATTTAAAAATAGAAAGCGAAGAACACCGTTTTCGTTCCGATTTGTATTTCCGACTCAATATTTTTGAGATTACACTACCGCCATTACGAGAAAGGGTAAAAGACATTGCGCTTTTGACACACTCTTTTGTCAAGCAATTTTCTGAGAAAACCAATAAAAAAACATTGCAGGTAACCGATGATTTCATTCAAAAATTAGAACATTATTCGTGGCCGGGAAATATTCGTGAGCTTAAAAACATTATCGAAAGATCAGTTATTTTGAGTAGCAACGATACGCTGACTTCTGATGTTTTACCTTATGAAATGCAACATGAAAAAGAAAAAAACACCAAACAGATGTCGGCTTTTTCGATGCAGAGTGTTGAAAAACTGCACATTCAGAAGGTTTTAAATTATTCAAAAGGCAACAAGGCCGAAACAGCACGCTTACTCGAAATCGGGATTGCAACTCTGTATAGAAAATTAGACGAGTATGGGATTCAGTAGTAATGTGACAATGTGAGATGTGGCTTGTGAAATGTTAGATGTTAGATGCGAAATTTTGAGTTTTTTCAAAACGCTTTTCACTTTTCACTTTTAACAAGCCACTTTTAACAAGCCACATCTCACATTCTACAAATAACAAATCACCTTATCATTTCAATAAAAGCTTATCATTATGATAGGCTTTTTTTGTGCCTTATTTTTGGCACAAAACCATAATTCACTTATCAGCAATGCTTTAGCTATTGTCCTGTAATTTAGGTCTAACTTTTGGCATAAGAGGGAAGAACACAAAAATTCATTCTCATGAAAAATCAAGTCACTTCAATCTACAAACAAGCTGATCGCTTTGCTGAGATAACTAAAAAATCAATAATATCCGGCAATATTGTTCGCGCAAAAAAATGCCTGGCACTTGCTGAGCGCCTATTCATCAACGGAAGTATCGAAACTAAAAATGCCATTTCGAATGTGTATGTTTTCTCGGTTTCTTCTTTTATGGAAATGCGTCACTGTAATATCTCACATCTTTTTCCACAAACACTTAAAGCAGAATATATCCGACAAGTTAATACTTCGGGAGTCTGATTTTCGTAAAATGTAAAATGTAAAATGTAAAATGTAAACTGTAAAAGGTGAAATGTAAAATGAAACCATATCCACAACTAACATCTCACATTTCACAAATAGTACTTCACAAATCTAAAATCTAATAATCTATGTTAATCACATTTCTTTTACTCGGACTGGGTGCCCTACTCTTTGCCATCTGTTTTAAATCAGTTGAATTTTTTGAAAAAATATAAATCATGACTGCACTATTTATTGTTTCGATTGCCGTTTTTGGCTATTTGGTTTATGTATTAATTAAACCTGAAAAATTTTAATGATGTTACAAGTTACAAGTGAGATGTTAGATGTTATACATCGATCTCCTTTTACAAATCACATCTGACATTTCACTAAAATTAAAAAAAATTATGAATACAGAATTATTAGGCGTCATTGGTATTTTTATCCTCACGATAGTTTTAGCCATTCCCTTAGGAAAATATATTGCTAAAGTTTATTTAGGTGACAAAACGCTTTTTGACCCAATTTTCAATCCAATTGAAAAAATTATCTTTAAAATCAGCGGTATCAATTCCACTGAAGAAATGAACTGGAAACAACACTTAAAAGCCCTTTTAAGTATTAATATGATTTGGTTCTTTCTTTGCTTCTTTATCTTATTATTCCAGGGATCGTTGTTTTTAAATCCCGATAACAACCCGTCAATGAGTCCTGATCTGGCCTTTAATACAGCCATTTCATTTGTTGTCAATTGTAATTTACAGCATTACTCTGGCGAAAGCGGTGTTTCTTATCTGTCACAAATGTTCCTAATGTTCCTTCAATTTGTTTCTGCCGGTGTAGGACTTGCCGCTGCTGCGATGGTTTTCACTGCAATGAAGGAAAGAACAACCGAAAAACTAGGTAACTTTTACAATTATTTTATCAAAAGCTGTACGCGTATTTTATTGCCTCTTTCGGCTATTGTAGCAGTTGCTCTATTGTTTAGCGGAACTCCTATGACGTTTGAAGGAAAAGATGCGATTACAACTTTACAAGGTGATACCGTAGAAGTTTCCCGCGGACCTGCCGCAGCATTTATTGCAATTAAACATATCGGTACCAATGGTGGTGGTTTTTTTGGAGCCAATTCAGCACATCCCTTAGAAAACCCAACTTACTTTAGTAATGCGGTTGAGTTATGGGCACAATTAATTGTTCCGTTTGCCATGATTTTTGCCTTAGGCTTTTATCTGAAAAAAAGAAAATTATCTTATGTCATTTTTGGTGTTATGACGGTTGGATTCCTGTTACTGGTTATCCCAACGGTAATGAGTGAAATCAACGGAAATCCTGCTATTGAGAAAATGGGAATCGCTCAAACAACCGGGGCAATGGAAGGAAAAGAGGTTCGTTTAGGGCCAGCCATTTCAGGTTTCTGGAGTATTGCCACAACTGTAATTTCTACAGGTTCTGTAGATAGTATGCACGATAGTTCAATGCCGGTTTCTGGTGCTATGGAATTGCTTGCCATGATGGTGAATGCGTTTTATGGCGGTTGCGGTGTTGGTATTCTAAACTTTTACATCTTCATTATTCTCGCGGTATTTATTTCCGGATTAATGGTGGGACGAACACCTGAATTTTTAGGAAAGAAAATTGAAGCACGGGAAGTTAAGATTGCCGCTTTCATCGCAATTCTTCACCCTTTATTAATATTATCAGGAACAGCTTTAGCCTCTTATTTTGCTGCAAATGACACAGCTATGGGATGGTGGTTTAGCGGAAACGCGACAGGCTGGCTCAACAATCCGGGACATCACGGATTCTCAGAAATGTTATACGAATATACTTCAAGTGCTGCCAACAATGGTTCAGGTTTTGAAGGTTTGGGAGATAACAATCCGTTCTGGAATATCACTACAGGAATTGTTTTATTGTTAAGCCGTTTCATTCCAATCGTTGGGCCATTGGCTATCGCAGGTTTACTGGCAGGTAAAAAATACATCCCGGAAAGTGCAGGAACTTTAAAAACGGATACTACAATTTTTGGAATAATGGTTTTTGCCGTAATCGCAATTATCGCTGCTTTATCATTCTTCCCAGCGTTGGCACTTGGACCTTTAGCGGAGTATTTTTCAATGTGAAAAATGTAATTTGTAAGATGTGAAATGTTGTTTGTGAAATACAAAATGTGAAAAGTAAAATAAAATCATATTCACAACTAACATCGTACATCTTACTGATAACATCTCACAAATAACAAATCATAAACGTGCTTCAAGATTCTTGATTAATCCATAAATAAGTTTTCCTATGACATCTAATTTTTCAATCAATTCTTCGCATTCTTTTTCATTGAAAAAATCCAACTCCTTACTTAATAAAATTAAAGTATCGAGTTCTGATAAAGAACCTAGTGAAATATGTAAAAAATGGATAAACTCTTTTGTTCCTTTTCTTGCTGCACCTTCTGCAATATTAACAGGTACAGAAACAGAAGCTCTGCGGATTTGGGAAGTAATTCCAAACTTTTCCTCAGGAGGGAATTGCCTGGTAGCTAAATAAATTTCTTTAACGAATTCAAAACTTTTAATCCATGAATTCAATTTCTTGTGTGGTTTCATATTTAAAATAATTATTTACAAAAGTAGGAAATTTCACATTTAACATTTAACATTTTACACAAAGAAAAATGACTCATAATAAATCCACATCATTGTTTGAAAGTAAGCAGGTAAAAGAAGCTTTAGTGCAATCTTTTGTAAAGCTTAATCCAAAATTGATGATCAAAAACCCGGTAATGTTTACCGTAGAAATAGGAACCGCCATTATGTTTGCTGTTTGTGTTTCCATCTTAATGGGAGCTCAGGATCAGGGTAGTTTTATTTACAACCTAATTGTATTTTTAATCTTACTGGCCACACTTTTGTTTGCCAATTTTGCTGAAGCTATTGCTGAAGCGAGAGGAAAAGCACAAGCCGACAGTTTAAGAAAAACACGTGAAGAAACTCCGGCCAGACAGATTTTAGCTAACGGAGAAATCAAAAACATCAGTTCTTCTGAATTGAAAAAAGGAGACATCTTCATTTGTGAAGCGGGTGATTTAATTGCCACTGACGGTGAAATTATCGAAGGATTGGCTACTATAGACGAAAGTGCCATTACAGGAGAAAGTGCTCCTGTAATTCGGGAAGCCGGAGGTGATAAATCCTCTGTAACCGGTGGTACAAAAGTATTGTCAGACAAGATAAAAGTAATTGTAACGTCTGAACCAGGCGAAAGCTTTTTGGACAAAATGATTGCTCTGGTAGAAGGTGCAAGCCGTCAGAAAACACCAAACGAAATTGCATTAACCATTTTACTAGCCGCATTTACTTTAATCTTCGTGATTGTGTGCGTTACGCTAAAACCGTTTGCCGACTATGCAAATGCACCCATCACGATTGCGGCTTTCATTTCTTTGTTTGTCTGTTTAATTCCAACTACAATTGGTGGTTTACTTTCTGCCATTGGAATCGCGGGAATGGACAGAGCTTTGCGTGCCAATGTAATTACAAAATCAGGAAAAGCGGTTGAGACTGCCGGAGATATTGACGTTTTACTTTTGGATAAAACCGGAACCATAACAATTGGAAACAGAAAAGCAACAAATTTTTATCCTGCTAAAGGTGTTTCAGAAGAAGATTTTATAAAATCTGCCGTGCTAAGTTCATTGGCAGATGACACTCCGGAAGGAAAAAGTATCGTGGAATTGGCTGGAGCCGAACTTGCCAATAAATTATCTATTGAAGGTGCTACTTTAATTAAATTTACCGCAGAAACCAGGACTTCCGGAGTTGTTTTAAAAGACGGTACCAATATTAGAAAAGGAGCTCAAGATGCAGCAAAAAACATCGCACTTCAAGCCGGAAACTCTTTCCCTGAAGATATTGCTCAAAAGGTAATTGATATTTCGTCTAAAGGAGGAACGCCACTGGTAGTTATTAAAGACAATCAGGTTCAAGGGGTTATCGAATTACAGGATATTATTAAAACGGGAATGAAAGAACGTTTTGACCGTTTGAGAAAAATGGGCGTTAAAACGGTAATGGTGACCGGAGATAATCCGCTTACTGCGAAGTTTATCGCCGAAGCTGCCGGTGTGGATGATTTTATTGCCGAAGCGAAGCCTGAGGATAAAATGAACTACATTAAAAATGAGCAAAATCTGGGTAAACTGGTAGCCATGATGGGTGACGGAACCAATGACGCTCCTGCCCTTGCGCAAGCCAACGTAGGTGTTGCCATGAACAGCGGAACGCAGGCTGCCAAAGAAGCCGGAAACATGGTTGACCTTGACAATGACCCAACGAAATTAATTGAGATTATCGAAATTGGAAAACAGTTATTAATGACTCGTGGTACACTGACGACTTTCTCCATTGCCAATGACGTAGCAAAGTATTTTGCTATCGTTCCTGCCCTTTTCATCACGACAATTCCTGCTTTGGAAGGTTTAAATATCATGCGTCTGCACAGTCCTGAAAGCGCCATTTTATCGGCCGTAATTTTTAATGCGGTAATTATCCCAATATTAATTCCTCTAGCGTTAAGAGGTGTCGATTACAAACCAATCGGAGCAAGTGCCATCTTAAAAAGAAACCTGTTGATTTATGGTTTAGGCGGTTTGCTTGTCCCTTTTATCGGAATTAAGCTAATTGATATCGTTGTTGCTCTATTTATTTAGTGAAATGTGAGATGTTAGATGTAAAATGTTAAGATCTCAATTTTAATCATCTCATAAATCGCTTTTTACATCTAACACCTAACAAATCACTTTTTACATCTAACATTTTACACTAAAAACATGAAAAATATATTTTCACTATTCAAGCTTACGCTGCTAACCGTAATTCTGTTTGCAGTTATTTATCCTCTTGCGATTTATGGAATCGCTCAATTTGCTCCTAATCAAGGAAAGGGAGAAACGATTTCGGTTAACGGAAAAGTAGTAGGATACCAAAAAATTGGTCAGAAATTCGATAAATCCAATTATTTCTGGGGACGACCTTCGGCTGTAGATTATAATGCTGCCGGAAGTGCCGGAAGCAATAAAGGACCAAGTAATGCCGAATATCTGGCTTTGGTTCAAAAAAGAGTTGATACGTTTTTAATCGTTCATCCATATTTGAAAAAATCAGAGATTCCAGCAGATATGGTTACAGCTTCAGGAAGCGGTTTAGATCCGAATATTTCACCGCAAGGTGCTTTGATTCAAGTGAAACGAATTGCTAAAGAAAGAAAATTAGACGAGGCTAAAGTAAAAACTTTGGTCGAATCTAAAATCAATACTGCTGTTGTAGGTCCGGAAACGGTTAATGTTCTGGAACTAAATGTCGCTTTGGATGCTTTAAAATAAGGCTCAAAGGCTCAGAGATTTTACTAGCGTATTCTTGTCATTTCGACGTAAGGAGAAATCTTCGTTGCTGAATCGACAAAGATTAATATTTATTACGGAGTTTCTTATGAAGATTTCTCCTTACGTCGAAATGACAAACAGAACGTAAAATCAGAATAGAAGATAATTTTAAAAAATACCTAACAGGTTTTAGAAACCTGTTAGGCTATAGAACCAATTATAATACAAAACCCCTTTTTGCCCCAAATAATCTAGCCCCGATAGTAGTGGAAATCCTTTTGTGTCCGTCGCGGCGGACACAAAAGATTGAAACGAATAGCGGGATTAGCTCCTAAAAAATCTACTAATAAATTACTACCGAGGACACTGTCTCCTCACAATCAAAACAAAATGAAAAAAATTATACTTACCGCTTTAATCGCTTTTGGTTATAGCAACTTACATGCTCAGGAAGAATCAAAAAGTCCGTTTACATTTTCAGGATACGTAGACGTTTATTACAGCTATGATTTTGGAAAACCGGATAATCATACCCGCCCGGGATTTATTTACAACTACAATAAAAGTAATGAAGTAAACCTAAATTTAGGATTGGCAAAAGTGAACTACAGCAAAGGCAATGTTCGCGGAAATTTTGCTCTGATGGCCGGAACTTATGCCGAGTATAACCTGGCTGCCGAACAGGGTTTATTAAAAAATGTATATGAAGCAAATGTGGGAGTGAAGATTTCTTCTTCTCATAATTTATGGGTTGATGCGGGAATTATGCCATCGCATCTTGGATTTGAAAGCGCGATTGGAAAAGATTGTCAAACTCTAACCCGAGGTATTCTGGCTGAAAACTCTCCTTATTATGAAACGGGAGTTAAAATTGGTTACACTTCTGAATCCGGAGAATGGTATTTGGCCGGGATGTATCTGAATGGCTGGCAGCGCATCCAAAAAGTAGAAGGCAATCAAACTCCTGCCTTTGGAACTCAGGTTACTTACAAACCATCAGACAAAGTGGTACTGAACTGGAGCACTTATGTTGGAAATGAACAACCGGATATTGACAAAAAATGGCGTTATTTTAATAACTTTTACGGACAATTTAAAGTAACCGATAAAACAAACATTACGGCCGGTTTTGATGTTGGATCACAACAGTCGGCTAAAAACAGTACTAAATATGATGCCTGGTTTTCTCCGATTTTGATTTTACAATACAACCCAACTGATAAAATTCAGCTTGCAGCCCGCGGCGAATATTATAGTGATGAAAAAGGAGTGATTATAGCAACCCAAACTCCAAATGGTTTTAAAACTTACGGATTTTCAGCTAACTTTGATTACTTAGTAACTGATAATGTAATGTTTAGATTAGAAGCAAGAAATCTTTCCAGTAAAGATCAAATATTTACAAAAAACAATCTTCCAACGAGTACAAATACATTTGTAACGACTTCGCTGGCGATTTCTTTTTAGCCTTAGGCTATAAGCTTTAAGCAGTAAGCTTTCGTCCTACTGCTTAAAGTCTAAAGCTTATTGCTTAAAGCAAAAAATATGGAAAAAGAAAATAATGCACAGCACTTTCTCGATTTAATTCAGAAATCACGAAAGGGAAAGTTTAAAATCTACATTGGAATGAGTGCCGGTGTGGGTAAAACCTATCGGATGCTACAGGAGGCACATTCATTATTAAAAAACGGAATTGATGTAAAAATTGGTTACATCGAAACGCACATGCGAAAAGAAACGCATGAGCTTTTATCTGGTTTGCCTGTGATTCCACGGCGAACCATTTTCTATAAAGGGAAAGAGCTCGAAGAACTCGATGTACAGGCAATTATCAACCTTAGACCTGAAGTTGTCATTGTCGATGAACTTGCACACACCAACGTTGAAGGAAGCAAAAACGAAAAACGATGGCAGGATGTTCTCGAAATTCTCGAAGCCGGAATCAATGTGATATCGGCAGTAAACATTCAACATATCGAAAGTTTAAATGAAGACGTTAAACGCATCACAAGTATTGATGTTCAGGAACGTATTCCGGATAATGTTTTACGACTTGCCGATGAAGTCGTAAATATCGATTTGACCTCTGAAGATCTGATTGCGCGTCTAAAAGAAGGAAAAATTTATACGGCAGATAAGATTCAGACCGCTTTGTCTAATTTTTTCAAATCGGAACAAATTTTACAATTGCGTGAATTGGCTTTGAAAGAAGTAGCCAGCCAGGTAGTTCGAAAAGTAGAAAACGAAGTACCCCAGCTGCATGCTTTAAGACATGAAAAATTACTGGCCTGCATTAGCAGCAACGACAAAACTGCAAAAATTGTAATCAGAAAAGCAGCACGTCTGGCAAGTTATTATAACGGATCCTGGTATGTTTTGTATGTAGAAACTCCGAAAGAAAGCAGTACCAAAATTGCATTGGACAAACAACGGCATTTGATTAATAATTTTAAACTGGCTGTTCAGCTGGGTGCCGAAGTGATTAAAACAGAGAATCAAAATATTGCCGACGCAATTTTAATGACGGTCGAAGAAAAACATATTACAACTGTCTGTATCGGAAAACCGCATTTAAATTTATTTAAAGTAATTTTGTCTACAACAATTTTCAGACGTTTATTGAATAGTCTTTCTTTATCAAATGTTGATCTTGTTATATTATCGTAAAATGTGAAATGTTTTATGTAAAATGTGAAATGTGAAATGTTTTTTGCGGAATACATTTTACATTTCACAACTAACTTTTTTACTAGAAAAAGCAAAAAATGAGAATTAAAACCAAATTGAATCTGGGAGTCGGATTATTATTTTTAATGATTATTATACTCTCATTAGTAAGCGGATATGCTGTTTTTTTGATAAAAGCAGATACCGAGAATATTCTGAAAGCGAATTACAATACGCTGGAATATTCGAGAAATATGATTTTGTCTTTGGACGAAATTAAAGCGAATACTGACAGCACGATTCATACTTTTAAGGAATATCTTGAAAAACAGACCCGAAATGTTACAGAACCCGGAGAAAAAGAAGCCACTGCCAAACTAGAAAATGACTTTGCTGTTTTAGAAAAAAATGGTTCTAACGAAACTGTGAAAGCACAAATCAGACAGGATATTTTTTCGATTATGAAACTCAATCTGGATGCTATCAAGCAAAAAAGCGATATAGCCAAACATACCGCAGAAAATGCCAATTTATGGATTGCTATTGTGGGAACACTTTGCTTTTTAATCGCCTTTAACCTGCTGGTTAATTTACCCAATAATATTGCCAATCCAATTAAGGAATTAACCCAGAGTATTAAAGAAATTGCTAATAAAAATTATTCCGAACGGGTACATTTTACCAATCACAACGAATACGGTGATCTGGCAAAATCATTTAATACAATGGCGCAAAAACTCCAGGAATACAACAATAGCAGTTTGTACAAGTTATTCTTCGAGAAAAAACGACTCGAAACCCTCATCAATAACATGCACGACCCGATTATTGGCTTAGACCATGAAGGTGTCATTTTATTTGTGAATGATGAAGCCCTGAAAATCATCGGAATGAAACTGGAAGATGTTATTGGTCAATCAGCTTCAACTTTGGCTGTATCCAATGATTTAATTCGCTCTTTGATTCTGAAAGAACCCGCAGCCGATTCTCAGAAGAAACATCCAATGAAGATTTTTGCTCACGGAAAAGAAAGTTATTTTGATAAAGAAACTATCAACATCACTATAACTCCAACAGGCGAAGAAAAGGAAATTAATATTGGAGACGTAATCATCCTACGAAATATTACCTTATTTAAAGAGCTTGATTTTGCAAAGACTAATTTTATTGCAACCGTTTCGCACGAATTAAAAACACCCATTGCTTCTATAAAACTAAGCCTTCAATTGCTTCAAAACAATAAAACAGGCGAAATGAACGACGACCAGAAACAACTGGTAGAAAGTATTAAAGAAGACAGTCAGCGTTTATTGAAGATTACAGGCGAATTACTTAATTTATCACAATTAGAAACCGGAAATATTCAGTTAAACATTGAGAAAAGCAATCCTTATTTGATTGTAAATTATGCAACCGAAGCCGTAAAAATCCAGGCCGAGCAAAAACAAATAAAACTCATTATTGAAGCCAATGAACACCTGCAAGATGTAAAAGCCGACAGTGAAAAAACAGGATGGGTTTTGATTAATTATTTATCGAATGCGATTACTTATTCGTCTGAAAAAAGTACAATTACCATCCGGTTAAAAGAAGAAAACGATCAAATTACATTTGAGGTTATCGATACCGGAAAAGGAATTGATGCCCGCTATAGAGACAAAGTCTTCGATAAATATTTTCAAATTCCGGGAAGCCAGAAATCAGGAACCGGATTGGGCCTCGCCATCAGCAAAGAATTTATCGAAGCGCAAAACGGAACTATTGGTGTTGAGAGTAATTTGGGATTAGGAAGTACGTTTTGGTTTTCGCTGAAGGTTTAGATATTTTATTCTTCGAAGAAAAAAGAGCAATCGTATCAAAAAATTTTACAATACAAAAGAACCATAGGTTCGTACATATCATAGGGCCGGATTTTAATCCGGTCAATCAAGGAAACCCGAGAATCAAAGAGCCATAGGCTCGACCTATTTTGTCGGCCGAATTTCAATCCGGTCCCGTTATAATAAAAATTAAAATATGAATCGTTCCGATGGAACTCTTTAAAATACACATCAATTTTCGACGGATTAAAATCCGTCGCTACAATTATAAACCATTCCTACGGAATTTTATAATATTTAGCCAATCTTAATTCAATTATCTATTTTAAAGCTACCGGGTTAATATTCGCTTAAGGTTCAATTAAACCGAAAATACTTAGGTCAGACATACGTTATTATTGCAACTTTTAACAATAACGAAGATGTTTTACAAAACGATTTCTCTGGTATTTTTATTCGGTTTTTTGGGTGCCAATGCACAGCAAAATGATTCTATTACAAAAATTGACAGTACTTCACGACAATTAAAATTCAACTACAAACAACTAATCATTCCGGGGGTATTAATTGGCTACGGAGTAATTGGGCTTGAAAGTGATCAGTTACTGAGTTTCAATTCGCAAATTAAAAAAGAAGTTACTGAAGACATTGACAACAAAATCACTATTGATGATTTCTCTCAATATGCGCCGGCTGCTTCGGTTTATGCTCTGAATGCTTTTGGTGTGAAAGGAAAGAATAATATGCGTGACCGGTCTGTCATTTTTGTAACCTCATACGTTATTATGGCTTCAACTGTTTTGGGCTTAAAATCGATTACCCATGAAGAAAGACCTGATGGAAGTTCGAACAACTCTTTTCCTTCAGGACATACAGCGACTGCTTTTGCCGGAGCGGAGTTTTTATGGCAGGAATACAAAGACAAATCGATTTGGTACGGAATTGCCGGTTATGCCGTAGCAACCGGAACAGGGCTTTTCAGAATTTACAACAACCGCCATTGGTTAACGGATGTTGCTGCCGGAGCCGGAATCGGAATTTTGAGTACCAAAATTGCCTACTGGATTAATCCCTACATTACCAAAAAATTATTTAAATCATCTTCTGAAAATAAATCAACTTCTATGGTAATGCCCTTTTATAATGGTAAACAATACGGATTAGGGTTTGTGAAGGTTTTTTAGTTTTTTGCACAAAGATGTTAAGGCGCAAAGTTTATATAAAGCCACAGATTAAAAAGTTTTTTTTTGCCACGAATTACACAAATTTTCGCGAATTGTATTGATTATAGTTTGAATAGAAATTTGTGATAATCTGTACAATCTGTGGCAAAAAATTACGTATTCGCCGTATTATTCTTAATCTCCATTACCTCTCTTTTTACCTCCAGAAGTAGATCTTTCATACTTTGAGATTCTGTCTGCTCATGGCGTTTATCACTTCTTCCAATATTACATTCGTATTCCCAGATTTCTAAGATATCAGAGGCTTTTACTTCATAATTTGGATAAAAACGATTATCCGACTCTAAAACCAAACTGTTTTTTTTGTTTTTATTCAGACGTTTATAGACCATTCCTTCATTTTTGGTAATCAGGATATACGTCTTACCATCCATCACCTCTCCCAGCCTTTCTACATAACGGCCAATAATGATAGATCCATCTTCATGCGGTGGCATCGAATCGCCTTCTACAGGAAATCCGCGATGTTTACCCGGACCTAAAAACGGAAGTGAAACTTGTTGTAAATTTTCAATATATTCCGGATCGGCATATCCGTTTAGGTAACCTGCTTTTGCTCGTTGAGATACAATTTCGATATAATTCTCCCCAAAACGGTCTACTTGTATGGGTAGAATAAGTCGGTTACCTTCCAGTTTTATCAAATTTTCTATATCAATCTTTCGTATATCGACAGACAATAGTAAGTCAATACTCGTATGAAAATATAAAGCAATTTGTTTCAAGATATCGTACGGCGCCTCAGAGGTTCCGTCCTCGTATTTAACATATCTTCCTCGGGTAATCTTTAGGTTCTCAGCTAATTTCTCCTGCGATATTTTATGCTTAACCCTCAATGCTCTGATGTTATCTGAAAATAAGGACATAATTAATTTGTTATAATTTGGAACAACAAATATACAAAAAAATGTTATTATCTGTACTAATTTTGTTTACTACAAAAACAAGAAAATGGCAAGGGCAATTGTACACATGGATCTGGATACCTTTTTTGTATCCTGTGAAAGACGCACCAACTCCGAACTCAACGGGATTCCGCTTATTATAGGCGGCGGAGACCGTGGTGTTGTGGCCTCATGTTCCTATGAAGCCCGTAAATTTGGAGTACGTTCTGCCATGCCGATTCGTATGGCATTAAAACTTTGTCCGGATGCAAAAGTCATGAAAGGTGATATGGAATTGTATTCGCAATTATCGCATGATGTTACACAAATTCTTCAGGAAAAAGCCCCCGTTTTAGAAAAAGCGAGTATCGATGAATTTTATCTCGACATTACCGGGATGGATAAATTTCACGGCAGTTATAAATGGACTAACGAATTGGCACAATCTGTAATTAAAGAAACCGGATTACCTATTAGCTTTTCATTATCTATTAATAAAACAGTTTCCAAAATTGCAACCGGAGAAGGCAAACCAGTAGGAAAGCTCGAAATTCCGGAACAAGATGTGCAGGACTTTTTGAATCCTTTATCGATTCAGAAAATCCCAATGGTCGGGGCGGTTACTTTTCAGCTTTTGTCTAGAATTGGCGTTCGTAAAATTCAGACTCTAGCCGAAATGCCTGCCGAAATTTTACAACAAATGATTGGTAAAAATGGTCTGGAGCTCTGGAAAAAAGCACACGGAATTGACCATACTCCCGTTGAACCTTATACCGAAAGAAAATCAATATCTACCGAAACTACCTTTTCTCAGGATACGATCGACATTGCAAAACTGAAAAGAATACTTTTAGGAATGGTCGAAAAACTGGCTTTCCAGCTTAGGGCTGAGCAATGGCTAACCTCAACGGTTACAGTGAAAATACGTTATGCTAATTTTGATACCGAAACCAAACAATGCAGGGTCGCTTATACCTCAGCCGATCATATCCTGACCAAAAATGTGATGGAACTTTTTGAAAAAGTCTATCAGCGTCGTATGCGTCTGCGTTTGATAGGCATTCGCTTTAGCGGATTGGTACGCGGAACTTACCAAATTGATCTTTTTGAAGATACTCAGGAAATGTTATCACTTTATGAAGCGATGGATAAAATGAAAAAACGCTATGGTTTTGACGCCGTAATGCGCTGTGCCGGAGCTTCTTTTAAACCTAATACTAAAGACGAAATTTTAAAACGAACCAAATAATGCATCTTAATTGTCATTCATACCATTCATTACGTTACGGCACAATTCCGCTTAAAGAATTGGTTGATCAGGCCGTTTCCTGTGGTATAAAAACAATGGCACTTACAGATATTAATACCGTTACCGGAATTTATGATTTTATAAAAGCATGTCAGGAAAAAGAAATTAAACCTTTAATTGGAATGGAATTTCGATGCCGTCATCAATTCAGATATATTGGTCTGGCACAAAATGCAGAAGGTTTGGGAGAAATGAACCGCTTCTTAACAGATCATAATTTCAGCGGAGAACTTTTGCCTTCAATTGCACCTGAATTTAAATCAGTATTCGTGATTTATACTTTAGAAAATGCTCCGGAAGTTCTTCGCGAAAATGAATTCATCGGGATTCGTCCTGAAGAAGTTTCCAGACTTCTTACATCCGAACACAAAAATAAAATGAATCAGATGGTTGTTTTGCAGCCTGTCACTTTTAGAACTAAAACAGAACACAATCTGCATAAAATTCTTCGGGCAATTGATACCAATATTATTTTATCTAAACTAACAGAATATGATTACTGCAAAGCTTCTGAAATACTGCAACCTTTAGAATCTCTTTTGCCTTTTTATGAAAAATATCCTAAAATTATAACCAACACTCAGCAAATCATTGATTCCTGTAATTTTGAATATGATTTTGGAGTTCCAAAAAACAAAAAATTCTATACTAATAGTCGTCAGGAAGATTTAGAAAAACTGACTGATCTGGCTTGGGAAGGATTCGAAAAACGTTATGAAAACGAGAATCTGGAAGCAAAAAAACGTGTCGAAAAAGAACTGAAAGTTATTGATGAATTAGAATTCAGCGGCTATTTCTTAATCACCTGGGATATTATTCAATACAGCAACAGTCAGGGTTTTATGCATATTGGCCGCGGAAGCGGTGCAAACAGTATTATCGCTTATTGTCTCGAAATTACAGACATCTGCCCTATTGAACTGGATTTATATTTTGAACGTTTTTTAAATCTCAACCGCAAAACTCCTCCCGATTTTGATATTGACTGGAGCTGGAAAGAACGCAATATAATTCTGGAATATATATTCGGAAAATACGGTAAAAATCATGTTGCTTTTTGCGGTACGAATATCGAATTCAAATATCGTTCTATTTATAGGGAGGTTGGAAAAGTTTTTGGGCTTCCAAAAGAAGAACTGGATATGCTGGCTAAAAATCCCGAAGAGCTTCACGAAACAAATAAGATCGTAAAACAAGTTCAGTATTATGGTCGTATGCTCGGCAAATACCCAAACCAGCGTAGTATGCATGCTTGTGGTATTCTAATTTCCGAGGAACCTATTACGAATTACACTCCTTTAGAAATGCCTCCAAAAGGATTTCCGATCGTATTGTTTGACATGCATATTGCCGAAGAGATTGGTTTTGAAAAATTCGATATCCTGAGTCAGCGAGGCATTGGTCATATTGACGACAGCGTAAAACTCATTGCTAAAAACCAAGGTATAAAAGTTGACATTCGCAATACTTCAATTTCTAAAGACGAAGCTTTATGTAATGTTTATTTGGCTCAGGGAAAAACGATTGGCTGCTTTTATATCGAAAGTCCTGCCATGCGTGGTTTATTACGCCGACTAAATTGCGATAATTATAAAATTCTGGTGGCGGCTTCCTCTATCATTCGGCCCGGTGTAGCACAATCCGGAATGATGAAAGAGTATATTTTTCGCCATAATAATCCAACCCAGTTTGAGTATTTTCACGAAGTTTTCAGGGAGCATCTCGGTGAAACTTACGGCATTATGGTCTATCAGGAAGATGTGATTAAAATCGCGCAGCATTACGGCGGACTTCCCGCTGCTGACGGCGATATTCTACGCCGTGCCATGTCCGGAAAAGGAAGATCTCTGGAAGCTTTGCAAAAAGTAAAAGATAATTTCTATGCGAGCTGTGCTCAAAAAGGACATCCGGAAATGCTGAGTCAGGAAATTTACCGTCAGATTGAATCTTTTGCCGGATACTCTTTTTGCAAAGCGCACTCGGCTTCTTATGCGGTCGAAAGTTATCAGAGCTTATTCCTGAAAGTTTATTATCCTGTAGAGTTTATGACCGCAGTAATCAATAATCAGGGCGGATTTTACAGAACCGAAGTTTACGTACATGAAGCGCGTATGTCTGGCGGCAACATTCACAACCCCTGTGTGAATAAAAGCGAATATCAGACTACTTTATATGGTACGGATATTTATCTTGGCTTTATGCATCTGCAAAGCCTGGAGTCTAAAACGGCTCACCTAATCGAATCGGATCGGGAGAAAAACGGGGCTTTTCTTTCTTTGGAGGATTTTATCAACCGAATTCCTATTGGTATTGAGAGCATGAAAATTCTAATTTTTATAGATGCTTTTCGTTTTACAGGAAAAACCAAAAATCAGCTTTTGGTCGTCGCAAGTTTACTTCTTAATAATTTCAAGCCCGAAAACAGAAACCTGAGGCTGATACAGGAACCGGTAAAGGAATACAAACTTCCTACTCTGGAACGTTCTTTATATGAAGATGCTTTTGATGAAATTGAACTATTAAGCTTTCCTGTATCCTGTACCGTTTTTGACCTTTTACAAACCAAACACCGCGGCGATATTATGGCCAAAGATTTAGTTGCCCATCATAAAAAACAAGTTCGTATGCTCGCTTACCTCATTTCAAGGAAACAAGTCCCTACCAAAAAAGGAACCATGTATTTTGGTACCTGGATCGATCATGAAGGCACTTATTTTGATACTGCACATTTTCCTGATAGTCTCGCAAACTATCCTTTTCAGGGTGGCGGCTGCTATCTTTTATTAGGAAATGTCGAAGTCGATTATCATTTTCCAACTATTACAATAACCAAGATGGCCAAAATGCCTTTTATTCCGGATCCACGTTATATGGATGCTAAAGATCAGTTTAAAACACAACGCCAAATTAAGGAAGATGTTAGTCCAACGCATCGGGAGCCTTATCCGCAAGGGCATGAGATTAATTTACCCCGACACCGAATGAAGTTTTAGTTTTCAATCGCAGTCGACACAGTTTTCAGCCAAATAAACAGTCATTAAAAAAATGTACACTGAGACTGAAAACTAAAAAGAAATAAGTTAGACGTTATATAAATGAGATGAAAAAAACGGAATATGCCATAGTCGATATCGAAACCACAGGAGGGAATGCCAGTGGCAGCTGCATCACAGAAATTGCCATTATAATTCACGATGGCAAAGAAGTAATTGATCACTTTGAAACACTTATTAACCCACAAAAGGAAATACCTCCTGCTATTTTTGCTTTAACGGGTATTAACAATGAAATGGTAGCTAATGCGCCAATCTTCGATGATATTTCAGAGAAAGTATTAGAGATGCTTACGGATCGAATCTTCGTGGCTCATAATGTCAATTTCGATTATTCGTTTGTTCGTCATCAACTTGAACAAGCAGGTTTTAAATGGACAGCAAAAAAGTTATGTACCGTTCGCGCAGCCAGAAAAATCAGACCGGGTTTCCCCTCCTATAGTTTAGGAAAACTTTGCAATTCGCTCGACATCCCTTTAGAAAACCAGCATCGCGCGGGCGGAGATGCAGCCGCTACCGCTATATTGTTTTCGCGATTACTCGAATGGGACAATGAAGGTCACATGGAACAAATGATCAAAAACACGGCACAAGATCAGCGTTTGCCTCCTAACCTTCCGCCAGAAGATTTTAATAATTTGCCCGAAAAACCGGGTGTATATTATTTTTATAATGAGGTAAAAAAAGTAATCTACGTGGGAAAAGCGGTTAATATAAAAAAACGAGTTGCCTCTCATTTTAGCGGTCACAAAATTAATCCGCAAAGACAACATTTCTTACGAGATATTTATTCCATTTCCTATGAAGTTTGTGGTAACGAGTTAATGGCGCTGCTATTAGAATGTACTGAAATCAAACACCTTTGGCCAACGTACAACAGAGCTTTAAAACGATTTGAACCAAAATTTGGATTGTACGAATATGAAGCCCGCAACGGGTATAAATACCTGGCAATTGGTAAACTCAATAAATTCCAGTCGTGTATTGAGCATTTCAGCAGTTTACACGAAGCAACAAATATACTGCGGGGTTTAGCAGAACGATTTGAAATTGATTATCGATTTTGCAAATATTCAAAACCTGAAGAAGGCGAACTATTTCAACATAATAATGTAACAGATTTACCGGATCCCTTCCTCCACAATGAGCAAGTCGACAATGCTATTGATTTTTTATTAAGCAACAGACCCACTTTTGCAATTATAGAAAAAGGAAGAACAGCGCACGAACGCAGTTGCATTTGGATAGAAAACGGTCATTTTCATGGCATGGGATATATTCCGTTGGATGTTGCGATTACTGATCCTTCGGAAGTGAAAAATTATACCACACCTTATAAAAGCAATCAATACATTGTGCAATTGATTTTTGCTTATGCAGAGAAAAATCCCCGAAAAGTTTTTTTCAACAAAAATTTGCTAACATCAAGGATATAAAACGAATCTAATTTTAAAAATAGAGCTATAAACTTAAAGTATTGACTTATGACACTCTTTAGCGATACCGAATTATTTGTCACAGGTTTGAAAGGAAAAAAAATATTTGACCTGCCTGATGCAGAACTTATTTTGATCGATAACTTTTTTACTAAAGAAGAATCTGATCGTTTTTACGAAAAATTACTTCATCAAACTAAATGGAGAGAATATGAAATGGAAATGTATGATAAAATTGTTACAGCCCCCCGAATGATTTCCTGGTACGAAGATAAAGATAATGTTGGAGCAGATCAAAATGGCCCCGACTGGACTTATGAATTGTTAACGATTAGAGGCCGTGTTGAAAAAGAAACCCAGCTTGATTTTAATAGTCTGTTGCTTAATTTATATCGAAATGGTAATGATGGTGTTTCCTGGCATAGCGACAAAGAACATAACTCCGGACCAAACCCAATTATAGCTTCGGTTACTTTTGGAGAAACCCGAATGTTCCGATTACGGCATAAATTCCGAAAAGAAATTCCACAAGTAGAAATTCCGCTACATCATGGTTCTTTTCTATTAATGTCCGGAACGACCAATAGTTTTTGGCAACATCAGGTTCCAAAAACTGCTCGTGATGTTTTACCAAGGATCAACCTGACCTTTAGAAGAACCGACAGAAAAACTTGATTTTGTAAAACTTGTCCTGAAATATAATAACTCAAAAGGCGTTATTCCTACTGTAAAATAGTGTGGAAAATTCCTCCTCAAAAAGTTAAAATACTCAGTGTATGAACCTTTTATTAGGCAAACCCTATCTTTTTTACTACTTTTGCAACCTTTTTTTACCTATATATTACCACAATGGCTTATTCAAACAATGATTTAATGCGTTTTTTAGATGCGCAAAACAAACTTTATCTTACTGCTCTTTCTGAAATTAAAAAAGGGAAAAAGGAGACACATTGGATGTGGTTCATTTTTCCTCAAATTAAAGGATTGGGTAAGAGCGATACTGCAAATTATTATGCCATTAACGATCTAAAAGAAGCAACCGAATTTTTAGGGCACCCTATTTTAGGAAAACATCTTATCGAAATTTCGGAGCTGTTTTTGACTTTTAAAAGAAAATCAGCCGATGGAATTTTAGGTGATTTAGATGCGCGTAAATTACGTTCGTCTATGACACTTTTCTCTTTGGTTGAAAATACAAATCCTGTATTTCAGGAAATCTTAGATGCTTTTTTCTCAGGAGAAAAAGATCCTCTTACTTTGTCTATTATTAATTCATCTATAAAATCTTCTGTTGAAACTGAAATGGTATAATTTCCATTTTCAATACATTAGATCATTTCAATTAAAAACACTACGTTTTTTGCTTTTTGCAAATTAGTAGTGTTTTTTTTAGCCCACAGATTTTACGGATGAAACGGGTTTGTACCGATTTTTTATTACTCGAAAGAAACCATAAAAAAATGCCTTGCTAAAAACAAAGCATTTATATTTTGAAATAAAATCAAAGTAAAAAAAGAAAACCTGCGTTAATCCGCTTGATCCGTAGAACCCGCGGGCAAATTCACACCGCATTTAAACTTAGAACCTTAGTATCTCAGCACCTTAGCACCTCCTTTTAAACTTCTTTTGGTTTCGTCAAGTAATACACCGGAATTCCAGTTAACATGATCAAAACTCCCCATCCGCAGGTTGAGAATTTTGTAAGCAACAACGAAATACAAATTGCAGTCGCAATTACAATGTACAGCATTGGTAAAAATGGATATCCAAAAGCTTTATATGGTCGTTCGGCTTCCGGCATCTTTTTTCTCAAAATGAAGATTCCATAAATAGTTAAAATGTAAAAAATCAATACAATGATAATTACAAAATCTAACAAATCACCATACTTCCCTGTCAGACACAAAGCCGAAGCCCAGAAACACTGCGCCCATAAAGCCCAGCCCGGAACACTTGATTTGTTTAAAACGGCTGCTTTTTTAAAGAAAAGACCGTCTTTTGCCATGGTATAGTATACTCTCGCACCCGCCATAATTAATCCGTTGTTGCACGCAAAAGTCGAAATCATAATCATGATTGCAATAATCAGCGTACCAATATTACCAAAAATATAATGCGAAGCCACAACTGCTACACGATCTGATTTAGCTGTTGCAATCTCGTCTAACGGAACTACCGCCAAATACATTAGATTTGTCAAAACATAAATAATCGTTACAATAAAAGTTCCTAAAAACAAACTGAAACCTACATTACGCTTTGGGTTTTTAATTTCACCCGCAATAAAAGTAACTCCATTCCAGGCATCACTCGAAAATAACGAGCCCACCATCGCAGCCGAAATTCCACTAATTAAAGCTGTCCCACTAATAGGCAGCCATGAGCCACTTTCTGCATTATAGGTACGTGTTGCCCAAGCATTTTCTCCCCAATTGGCATCCCAAATCGAAGCTTTTGCGCCCAAGATCAATCCAAAAACAATTAATCCCAGCAATGATAAAATTTTGATAATGGTCAGAACTGTTTGTAAAATTTTACCATTCTTTACCCCCCGGCTATTAATTATCGTCAATACAACAATTGTAAAAATTGAAACCAGCTGAGCCGCGTTGAGCTTAAAAGCCCCCAATTCATAAAGTATGTTTTCGTCACTCAATGGCTCATACAAATAAGCGGCAAACTTTGAGAACGCAACGCCAACCGCAGCAATCGTTCCTGTCTGGATTACAGCAAAAAAACTCCAGCCGTACAAAAAGGCAATAAGCTTATTATAAGCTTCTTTTAGATACACATATTGCCCTCCGGCTTTTGGGAACATTGCGCTAAGCTCGCCATAACTCACAGCAGCTATTACGGTAATCAATCCCGAAAGGAGCCAAATTAGCGTTAGCCATCCTGCCGAGCCTACCTGCCTGGTGATATCGGCACTCACAATAAATATTCCTGATCCAATCATAGAACCTACCACAAGCATGGTTCCATCTAATAATCCGAGTTCTCTTTTAAAATCTTCCTGGTCGTTTTCTTGCATAATTTTAGTTTTTGGGTTGGTTAAAGATATACTTTTTTCTTAAATTTTAGATTTCAAAATTCAAATCCCAAAATCTAAATTCCAAATCCCAAAAATCTAAAATAAATTGGGTATATCCTTCCGGGTTGGGCTTTCGGCTATATCTTTTGTTCCGTTTCTATTTTTATAAAAGCATACAAAGAGTCAATAAAAATAACACCTTCTAAATAATTGAAAGAGATATTTTATATTTTAGCTCTTATTAAAGTTCAACATTACAACGCAACAATCTATAAAAATAGAATCGAAATATCTTTATGTATCAAATGTCTAAAGAAGAAGAAATAATCAATAAGGTTGCCCAGGATAAAATAAACTTTAATCTCGGAGTACAGCTTTTGTTAGAAGATCCCGATTATGATTTTGAAAGGCTGCTTACATCTTTAAAAAATTATATATTCAGCGCTATTCCTGAAAAAAATCATTACGATACAGAAACTTATCAAAATGCCATTAATACAATTCCATTAAAATCAACCTACACCCCTATTGTACTTTTAAAAAGTTTCCCAACACGAATTGCTTTTTATAAACTCGCGGAACTTCCTGAAAACGAAAATAAAAAGGTTTTAATTTCATTACTGTGGATTTTTAAAATAACCAATACTGTGCGAAGAAATACGGAATGTAAAAATGGCGGTGGGCATTTTTGGCATGAATTTGAATAAAACACACTGTCTTATCTTTAAATACTTAGAAGCTACAACTCACCAAAAAGTTGTAGCTTTTTTAAGAACCTATAAGAAAAACTCCTTTTTAAATCACATCCAGAATTGTTAAACAAAAGAATAACTTATTCCAAGTTTTTTTTATTTGTGTTATTTTTTCATTTCTAAATTAAACTTTACGCAATACAGTATACTATACTTTATCAAAATCCGAAAAACAATAATAAAACACCTCATATCATCCAATTACATAAAAAAACATCGTGAAAAATAAATTTAACAAGAAAAAATAACTCGTTTGTAAAACTATATCCTTTTTTTATTAAATTTATGAGGGTGTAAACTAATCTTAGGAAATTAAGTTTTTATTAACAATTGTTTATTTTAAAACCGTTAAAAAACAACACTCTCAGTAACCTGCTTTTCTCAGAAAGACACCTTCAGCCATAAGCATTCTTACCGGATAAAGAAAAAGCAGTATTAACCTCCAAATCTGAAAATTATGCCTAAGAGTCCGTTTTTTAAAAATATACGTTTCCCAAATGTTTTCATTCCATTGATAATTGTAATTATTTCCTGCGCATTACTTATCTGCATCAACTTTTTTACGATCAAAATATTATCTGCCAACAGGGCCTACGTTAATGGCGAATCACATTATTCAAAAGGTCAAAAAGATGCGGCACGATATCTCATTATGTATCTTTTTACTAAAGATCCGAATCAATGGAAACTCTTTTCTCAGGAATTAAAGGTTCCTCAGGGGGACGGTATTGCCAGAAGAACTCTTTTAAAAGAAGGAGATAACGAAATTGCCCGACAAGGGTTTCTCACAGGACGAAACCACAAAGATGACCTGGACGATATTGTCTGGCTGTTTGTAAATTTTAAAAATGTATCCTTTCTGGCAAAAGCAATTCACGAATGGGGTCAGGGCGACGAACTAATATTCAAATTAGCGTCTCTGGGGCAGCAAGTGGATGCCGAGATAAAACAAGATCTTCTAACCCCTGCCAGTCAGCAAAAATTTCTTAACGAAATAAGTACAATCAGCGATAAACTCACTATTAACGAACGTAATTTCCTGAATACTTTGGGAGAAGGAACACGAAAAATCAAAAGCCTCCTTATTATAACCAATATCGTTTTTATTCTGATAATTGTGATAAGCGTATGTTCGTACTATGCGATTATGGTAAAGCGTTTACTAATTTCCAAGAAAGAAATTGAAGAAAAAAACGAAAACCTTATCCTTGTCAATCACGAGCTGGATCGGTTTGTTTACAGTGCATCTCACGATCTGAGATCGCCTATAACATCTTTAAAAGGTCTCATCGAAATTACCCAGCTCGAAGATGACATTCACCAGATCAGAGACTATTTAACGCTCATGCATAAAAGTCTCACCAAACAGGATCAGTTTATAGTTGACATCATCGATTACTCAAAAAACAAACGAAAACAGGTTGTAATAGAACCTGTCAGTTTAAAAGAACTATTTGACGAGATTATTTCACAATTGATGCATATTGAAAATGCCAACAAAATAAAATTTAAAAAGGAATTATTAGTCGATATCATCCAAAGCGATGACCTACGTTTAAGAATCATTATTTCGAATTTACTCTCCAATGCCATCAAATATGCCGATGTCAATAAGTCGGAAATGTTTATTTCGATTAAAACTTATACGGACGGGGGGTGTGATAAAATAGAGATAACAGATAACGGAATTGGAATTAAAGACGAATTTAAAGACAGTATTTTTGAAATGTATTTTGGTACAAACAAAAACAAAGGTTCTGGATTAGGTCTTTATATTGCAAAAGAAGCTGTAGAAAACATCAAAGGAAGTATTTCGGTTTTCTCTGAAAATACTGTCGGGAGTAAATTTATTGTAGCAATTCCTATTTCTCATGCAAACTAAACCTGTATTTCTAATCGTCGATGACAATTTGATCGATCAGCTTGTCATTACACAGTTACTTAAAAAAGTACTGGATATTGACGAGATCTTCATCGCAAATAACGGTAAAGAAGGAATTCAGTGGCTTGTTACTAACAATAACCATCCGCTCATTATTTTATTGGATATTCAGATGCCTATAATGAATGGTTTCGAATTTCTGGAGGAGTTTCACAAATTAAAAAAAGAAATAAAAAAAAGAATTCGAATTTATGTACTTTCATCCACCTTAGATCCGGATGAAATTACAAAGATCAATAAAAACAAGTATGTAAGTGCTTTTTTAAACAAGCCTTTCCCTATAGAAGAATTTAAAACCCTATTGTTTAACTATTGAAGAACTCGGTTTACTTGAGAAAAGCTTCTTTGGTAGTAAGGTTCTTTAGTAGATGAAATCATTACACCTCCGTGAGTAGAAGAATGTACAAACTTAATTTCTCCTTCTGTTACCTCAACTACCATCCCAACATGATTGATACGACGTCTTCCGTTGGTCTTAAAGAAAATCAAATCTCCTTTTTGTGCGGCTTCGCTTTCAACCTTAAATCCAATTCTGGATTGTTCGATCGAACTTCTTGGCAGCTTAATATCAAAATTATTAAATGTACAAATCATCAGTCCTGAACAATCAAAACCGGCTTTCGTTGTTCCACCTGACCGATAACGCGTTCCAATATTTTCAGTTGCATTTACAATCAATTGATCAATCAAATCAGAATTATTACCCAATCTTACAAATGTAGAATCTTTTTTTACGGTAGTATCTTCAGCAATCTGAATTGGCGGTGTCGCTGTAGTGGTTTCAGCAGGTTTCATTTCTTTCAAAGCTGCTGCTTTTTCGGGCGAAACATTAATTTTAAGCAGGTAACCCACTTTTAATCTCTTCTTAATTTCAGGATTTTGTTTTTCTAATTCTTTAACAGTTATCCCAAACTCTTTTGCAATGGCATATTTTGTTTCTTTCGACAAAACCTCTCTGGTTACTTCAACCTTTGCAGGTTCCTGAATATTCTCGATTACGGGAACAGTCGTCGCTACAGCAGTGTTGGTATCGACATTGGTATTGGATGGAATACTAATTTGTTGTCCAATTTTTAAACCTTCGCTTTCTAAAAGCGGATTAGCTTTCTTTAAGTCATCAACCGAAACATTGTATTTTTTCGAAATTCCCCAAAGCGTTTCTTTAGCAAGAACTTCATGAGAACCCGGAGTTACAACCGGAGTAGTATTTGTAACCGTTTCGGCAGCTTTCTTAGCAACTGTTTTATTGTGATTGGGTATTAATAAAACGGAATTTAGTTTTAAAACTTTGGGCGCATTAGGGTTTGCTGCTGCAATATCTTTTGGTTTTACTCCGTATTTTTTAGCAATTACAGTGAGATTTTCTCCTTGTGAGATTTTGTGCTTAATATACTTTTCCTGTGAAAAAGCACCAACACTGAAAAAAAACAAAATTACTATTAACCTGGAAACCATTATCTATTACATTTTTATCTTTTATTACACGCTCTGAATTGAATTACTTTCTGAATTATAAACTCAAAAAAAGGGAATTATTTTACCCGATAAGCGAATTTAACTTTTTAAAGTAAAAAAAGCATCTTTTTTAACAACTAATTTTGTTCAATTTAACAATTTCGGCATAAAAATTGAGTCAACCCTTTGAAATAATGCTCTTTATAAAAGGCACTATTTTCAAACCAAAATAACCAATCTTAACCAAAAAACCGTGTGAAAAAACTACTCTTACTTTTCATTCTATCCCCTTTATTATCAGCTGCCCAGAATATAAATGGCACTATAATTTCTCAGGAAACCAAACTTCCAATTGCAAATACCAATGTATTTGCCTTATCAAGCAAAACTGGAACCATAACAGATGAAGAAGGTAAATTTTCTTTAAAGCTTCTTTCAAAATTTAAAGACAATGAGGTACTAGAATTCTCACATATTGGTTATGCTACCGCACAATTCTCTCTCAGCTATCTGAAAAAACAAAACTATAAGGTTTTTCTTGAAAATGAAGTTCAAAATCTATCGGGCGTAACTGTTAAAACCAATCCCAAATTGAATTTAAAACTTCCCTACAGCAAATTAACTTCAATGAAACATAGTATTTTTTCGTTTGGATCTTTTTTGAAGGACGATAAAATTTACATCATTGGCGGCGATGCTTCTTATGAGATGAACCGACTGGAATTATTGCGATCCAAAAGAGCTGATTTTACCTTAACCATCTATCTGGAAGAATACCGACAAAACGCTGTTCTTTCTTATTTTAGACGAGATTTCTCTATTTATGACATCAAAACAAACACCTGGGAATATCCGAAATTAAAACCCAAATTAAAGAAAAGAGCCCATCATAACATTCATTACTACAACAATTCAATTTATGTTTTAGGCGGAAAATCACTTAAGGTCAATCAAAAAAGCAATTGGGAATACCTTCAAAATGAAAACGAAGTTCTGGACATAAACAATCAAACAATTAAAACAGACTATACAACCCCACATCAGGCAGCTGATTTTGCATCCTTTACCTATAAGGATAATATTATTGTAATGGGAGGTTCTGTAAAATTATCGGAAAGTGGAAAAAAAGATTTTACCAACAAGGTACATTTGTACAACATTACTTCAGGATACTGGTATGAACTTGATCCTATGCCAACCGCAAAAGAAACATCGGGAATTGTGATAGACGATACCATTTATCTTATTGGTGGAGATGACGGAAAACCGGTACCTAAAATAGAAACCTTTGACTTAAATACTCAGGCATGGCAAACAGAAGGCGATTTATTTTACGGATTGGAAAAACCAGCCATAGCCTATCACGACAACATAATTTATATTTATGAAGATCGCACAATGTATACGTACGATTTAAAAACTAAACAACTTAAAGAATACGAAACGGAGTTAGCCCTAAAGTATTCCACTATGTATTTTGCCGATAACAAACTATATATTTTAGGAGGACGTAAGGAAAGTAAATATGAAAAATCTCCTTCCTCAAATATTTTTACATTTGATCTTGAAGATTTCAAAAATACGAAACCTGCCCGAACCAAAACCCTAAAGAGAGAAATGAACCTGGCCAAAGCCAATTAAAAAAGCTTTTCACTATTTGAAACTAATTTACTTTATAACAACCAAAAATCAATCTTAATCTGAACAGCGTGAAAAAATTACTTTTACTTTTTATTTTTTGCCCCTTATTAGCCGTCGCCCAAAACATAAAAGGCGTAGTCATTTCTCAAAAAGGCAGTCTTCCGCTTGAAAACACCAATATATTGGCGCTATCAAGCAAAACAAGGACGATAACGGATGAAAACGGTAAATTTTCTTTAAAACTTCTTCCCGAATTTAAAAATGAGGAGACCATAGAATTCTCTCATTTGGGATACAAAACAATAAGAATATCACTGAGCTATTTAACGAGGCAAAATTTTACCGTTTCACTTGAAGAAAACGTCGAAAATTTATCCGGAGTAACTATTGCCTCTAATTCAAAATTAAAAACTAAGATTTCATTCAACAAATTAGCCTCTTTAAAATATCCTATTTTCTCCTTTGGTTCTTTTTTAAAGGAGGATAAAATTTATGTTAGCGGTGGAGATGCTTATTCCGAAATAGACCAGCTGGCAAAAGTACGGGCCAAAAAAGCCGACCCAAACTTTCAGGATTTTCTGGACGAAACTCTAAATACAGGAAAACGCCATTATAAAAAACACCTTTCTGTTTATGACATAAAGAATGATACCTGGGAGGTTCAGGATTTAAAACTGTTGCCCAGAGCTTATCATAACATTCATTTCTACAACAACCTGATTTATGTTTTGGGCGGAAAAAAAATATTGGTTAACAAGATCAGCAGTTGGGAATACTTACAAGATAAGATTGAAGTTGTAGATCTTGACAAACATAGTATTAAAATAGATAAGGCGAATCCACATCAGGCAGCTGATTTTGCGTCCTTTAGTTATAATGACAATATCATTGTAGCCGGAGGATCGGTAAAGATGGACGAAAAGGGTAAAAAAGACTTTACCGATAAAATGCATTTGTACAATATTACATCAGGATACTGGTACGAACTTCCCAGTATGCTAATCGCTAAAGAAACGACCGGGATATTGATTGACAACAAAATTTATTTCATTGGCGGATACAATGGAAAACCTTTGTCGCAAATAGAAACTTTTGATTTGACAACAGAAAAATGGGAGTTTCCCGGTGAATTATTCACTCCCTTAGAAAGACCTGCTATTGCCTATAACAACAATATAATTTACTTTTTTGAGGATCGAAAAATGTATACTTATGAATTAAAAACAAAGCAGTTAAAAGAATTTGAAATCGAACTGGAGTCAAAACGTGCTGCAATGTATTACTACAACAATAAATTATATATTATTGGAGGACGCATCGACAATAGCTATTCTCAAATACCCTCGGAAAAAGTATTCAGCATTGATGTCGATGAATTTGAAACCACAAAACCCAACAAAACGAAGATCTTATCCCAAGAAGTGAGTGCTGCTAAACCTCTTGAATAAGCATAAAAGCTTGCTTATTTCAATTTTAAAAATGAGATTAAGTATGATTGAAACCGAATTAAAATCTTGAATTTTATATAAAAAAAATGCTCTGTTTTCACAGAGCATTTTTAATAGCAATAAATAGTATCGATTAGGCTTTCCCGGCAGCAATTAAGTTTAGTGCCGAACCGGCAACGAACCAGCCAATCTGGCCTTCGTTGTAGGTATGGTTGGCCAGAATAATATCTTTGGTACCATCTGCGTGAACGAACTCTAATGTTAATGGCTTTCCGGGAGCAAACTCAGTTAAATCAGTAAAATTGATTGTATCATTCTCCTGAATTTTATCGTAATCGGTTTCATTCGCAAAAGTCAATCCCAAAAGACCTTGTTTTTTAAGGTTTGTTTCGTGAATACGGGCAAACGATTTTACCAATACTGCTTTAACTCCTAAGAAACGTGGTTCCATAGCAGCATGCTCACGAGACGAACCTTCACCATAATTGTGATCCCCCACAACAATAGACGGAACTCCCGCAGCCTTGTATGCACGGGCTACAACCGGAACAGCGTCATACACCCCTGTTAGTTGATTTTTAACCGAGTTTGTTTTTTGGTTAAATGCGTTTACAGCACCAATCAACATATTGTTAGAAATATTATCCAGATGTCCACGGAAACGCAACCATGGTCCTGCCATAGAAATGTGATCGGTAGTACATTTTCCAAATGCTTTGATTAATAATTTTGCACCTGTAATATTTTTACCATCCCAGGCATCAAACGGAGCTAATAGTTGTAATCGTTCAGACGTTGGGCTTACCACAACCTGAACTCCTGAACCATCTTCAGCCGGAACCTGGAAGCCCGGATCTTTAACATCAAATCCTTTTGGAGGCAATTCATCCCCTGTAGGCTCATCTAGCATTACTTCTTCTCCATCTTCATTGATTAAAGTGTCTGTTAATGGATTGAAACTTAAATCTCCAGCAATCGCCATAGCCGTCACCAATTCCGGAGAACCTACAAAAGCTAAAGTATTTGGGTTACCATCTGCACGTTTGGAGAAGTTTCGATTGAAAGAGTGAACAATGGTGTTTCTTTCTTCTTTCTCTGCTCCTTCTCTGTCCCACATACCAATACAAGGTCCGCAGGCATTCGCAAAAACGGTCGCTCCAATTTTGTGAAAAGTATCAATAAAACCATCACGTTCGATTGTATAACGAACCACCTCAGAACCTGGTGTAATTGTAAATTGAGATTTCGTTTTTAAGTTTTTTGCGCTTACCTGTCTTGCCAAAGAAGCCGCACGGGAAATATCTTCGTAAGAGGAATTGGTACAAGAACCAATTAAACCTACCTGAATTTGTAAAGGCCAGTTATTTTTTATTGCTTCCTCTTTCATTTTAGAAATTGGAGTCGCTAAATCCGGAGTAAAAGGTCCGTTTAAATGCGGCTCTAATTCGGATAAGTTAATTTCTATCACCTGATCAAAATACTTTTCAGGGTTAGCATATACTTCCGGATCTCCTGTTAAGTAAGAAGCCACTTTATCGGCAGCATCCGCAACATCAGCTCTGTTTGTAGAACGCAGGTAACGGCTCATAGAAGCATCGTAACCAAAAGTTGAAGTTGTAGCTCCAATTTCTGCACCCATGTTACAAATCGTGCCTTTTCCGGTACAAGACATAGAAGTTGCTCCTTCACCAAAATATTCAACAATAGCACCCGTCCCCCCTTTTACAGTCAGAATACCTGCTACTTTAAGAATAACATCTTTAGGAGCTGTCCAACCTGATAATTTACCTGTTAGTTTTACTCCAATTAGCTTAGGGAATTTCAACTCCCAGGCCATACCAGACATCACATCTACAGCATCTGCCCCACCAACACCAATAGCAACCATTCCTAAACCACCTGCATTTACAGTATGAGAATCGGTACCAATCATCATTCCTCCCGGGAATGCATAATTTTCAAGTACCACTTGGTGAATAATTCCAGCTCCTGGTTTCCAGAAACCAATTCCATATTTATTAGAAACTGATGATAAGAAATCAAAAACTTCATTACTTTGTGTTTTTGCTCTGGCCAAATCGGTTACAGCATCTACTTTTGCCTGAATCAGGTGATCACAATGTACTGTTGTAGGTACTGCCACCTTAGCTTTACCAGCGTGCATAAATTGCAACAATGCCATTTGAGCTGTTGCATCCTGACAGGCTACACGATCCGGTGCAAAATCAACATAATCTACTCCTCTTCCAAACGCCTTTGTTGGATTTCCATCCCAAAGGTGATTGTACAAAATTTTCTCTGTTAAGGTAAGTGGACGACCAACAATTTCGCGTGCTTTATCAACACGACCTGGCATGTTCTCATACACTTTTTTAATCATTTCAATATCAAAAGCCATAAGTATAATTGTTTTTGTTTGTTTTTTTGAACATCCCAAGTTACAAAAAATAGAGGAGTTGTAAAAGAAAAAGCCCGAGTTTATCACTCGGGCTCTCTATATATAATGATTATAACTAATCGTAGATTACATCACTAACAGTTTATGAGAAGGTGCAAACCTAGTCAGGCTAATACCCTCTACTGCCGCTGTATACTCATCAAGTGTTGGGGTTCTTCCCAAAATTGTAGACAATACTACAACAGGTGTAGAAGAAAGCAATGACTCTCCTTTTTTACCTTCGGTATCTTCAACGACTCTTCCTTGGAATAAACGAGTAGAAGTTGCCATTACGGTATCTCCTTTTGCCGCTTTTTCCTGGTTACCCATACAAAGGTTACATCCCGGACGCTCTAAATACAACATGTTCTCGTATTCAGTACGTGCAGCACCTTTAGGAGCACTATCGTTAAATTCGAAACCAGAATATCTTTGTAAAACTTCCCAGTCTCCTTCGGCTTTAAGTTCATCTACAATATTGTAAGTTGGTGGAGCTACTACAAGAGGAGCTTTAAACTCAACTTTACCGTGAAGATCTTCTATGTTTTTAAGCATTTGAGCTAAAATCTTCATATCTCCTTTGTGTACCATACAAGAACCAATAAATCCAAGATCTACTTTTTTCTCTCCTCCATAAAAAGACAGAGGTCTGATGGTATCGTGTGTGTATCGCTTAGAAACATCTGCATTATTTACGTCTGGATCCGCGATCATTGGCTCAACAATCTGATCCAAATCAACAACAACCTCTGCATAATACTTCGCATTTGCATCCGGAGTCAATGCTGGTTTTTCAGCTGATTTAATCTCTGCAATTCTCTTATCTGCTTTATTGATCAATCCCTGAAGAACTTGTTTTTCGTTGTCCATTCCTTTGTCGATCATGATCTGGATTCTGCCTTTTGCAATCTCAAGAGATTCGATCAAAGTATCGTCCTCAGAAATACAGATAGAAGCTTTTGCTTTCATTTCTGCCGTCCAGTCTGTAAACGTGAATGCCTGGTCAGCAGTAAGAGTTCCAATATGAACCTCAATAATTCTACCCTGGAATACGTTTTCACCGCCAAACTTTTTAAGCATTTGGGCTTGTGTAGCGTGAACTACATCACGGAAATCCATATAATCTTTCATTTCTCCCTTGAACGTTACCTTCACTGATTCAGGAATTGGCATTGAAGCCTCACCTGTAGCAAGTGCTAACGCAACTGTTCCTGAGTCTGCACCAAAAGCAACTCCTTTAGACATTCTTGTATGTGAGTCACCACCAATAATGATCGCCCACTCATCAATCGTAATATCGTTAAGAACTTTATGAATTACATCTGTCATTGCATGGTAAACTCCTTTAGGGTCACGAGCAGTAATCAAACCAAAATCATTCATGAATTTCATCAACTTTGGAATATTAGCCTGAGCTTTTTTATCCCACACTGAAGCGGTGTGACAACCAGACTGGTAAGCACCGTCAACAATTGGTGAAATTACGGTAGCAGCCATAGATTCTAACTCCTGAGCTGTCATAAGACCAGTCGTATCTTGTGAACCTACGATATTAACTTCTACACGAACATCTGATCCGGCGTGTAAAACTTTACCCGGAGCAATTCCCACTGCATTTTTATTGAAGATTTTCTCTACTGCTGTAAGCCCTTGTCCTTCATGAGAAATCTCTTTTGACGGAGCAAATACAAGAGGAGCTTCAATATTAAGAAGTTTCGCCGCTAATGTTTGAAGTTTTTTACCAAATACAATTGCGTATGATCCTCCGGCTTTTATAAATTCCATTTTCTGAGGCGTGAATGCCTTAGAAATGTCAATTAACTCTTTGTCGCCGTTGTATAATTTCTTTGTTTTTGTGTTTATTGTAAGTACAGTACCTGTAGCAACAGAGTATGCTTCTTCCAGAATAGGTTCGTTATTTTCATTGCGAATAACATTACCTTCTGCATCTATTTTTTTCACCCAGTTCTTAAGGTCGAAACCAATACCACCTGTAACATCAACAGTTGTTAGGAAGATTGGAGAAATACCATTTGTACCTGCAACGATTGGAGCAATATTAATAAATGGTACATATGGACTTGCTTGTTTACCAGTCCAAAGCGCCACGTTGTTTACCCCTGACATTCTTGATGAACCTACTCCCATTGTACCTTTCTCTGCAATCAACATAACGCTTGCATCAGGATGTTTCGCCTGTAGCGCTTTGATTTCTTCTTGAGCCTGAGGAGTAATCATACATTTACCGTGAAGTTCACGATCAGAACGGGAGTGAGCCTGGTTCCCCGGAGATAACAAATCAGTAGAAATATCTCCTTCTCCAGCGATATAAGTCACTACTTTAATTTCTTCAACCACTTCCGGTAATGTAGTAAAAAACTCTGCCTGCGCATAGCTTTCAACTATCTCATTAGCGATTGCGTTACCGTTTTTAAAAGCCTCCTTTAAACGATCTGTATCTGCCTCATAAAGGTAAACCTGCGTTTTAAGAACTTTTCCTGCTTCTTTAGCAATAGCAGCATCATTACCAAGCGCTAAATCTAATAACACTTCAATAGAAGGACCACCCTTCATGTGTGACAACAATTCAAAAGCAAAAGCAGGTGTTATTTCTTTTACTTCGAATTCACCAAGAATAATTTCTTTCAAAAACTTAGCTTTTGTACCAGCAGCACTAGTAGTTCCTGGTACAACATTGTAAATGAAAAAGTTAAGAGAATCCTCTCTATACTCGTTATTTAAATCTTTAATTTGCTCAATGATTTCGCTTAGTAATTCAGCACCATCAATTGGTTTTGGGTTAAGCCCCTGAATTTTTCTTTCTTCAATCTCTTGAATATAATCCTTATAAATGTTCATAATAGAAGTATTTTGTAGGTATTTTTATTTTTTGTTCGCAAATTTAGTTATTAAAGCCGAGAATTAAAAAAAATATAACAGAACTCGCCTTTTCAAAAATTATTATTGCTAAAAAACAATTTTCACTGATCATTTTTGTCAAAATTCCAATTTTATATTAAAAAAATGAATTATTGGTAATTTAAAATCCTTTCTTTAACAAAGTCGAAATCTGTTGTTGCAAACGAAGTGAGATTTTACTTCCACTTTAGCAAAGAACCTTTCTAAATAAGCAATTACAACGTTATAGTTACGCTTTTAACCCTCCACTTTTTTTCATTTTTGAAAATCATTTTTTTCATCATTAAGCTTTTTCATGATTTTAAAAAAAAATAGCATAAAAAGCTTGTAATTCAAATTCTTTAATAACTTTGCATTTCAAAGTACTTTTAAACAACTACAACTATGAAATACAAATTAGACCTTTTAAAACATTACACTCAAAAAACCGGAGTGACAATTGGATTAATCGTAACCTTTTTCAGCAGCCTTTTCCTGATTAGCGCCCTTATCTCTAAAGAATTTCGATTTCATGATTTTGAATCAATGGCTATACCTAGTCTCGTTTTTGAATTTGTATATGGAATTGTTCTTTCGTTTCTGATCTTAAGAAACAAAGAAACTTATATTCATCTGACTCCTTTTTTAATCCTAAACTGGTTTATTGGATGTTTCTCTTTAAATATTCTTGTTCCTATTTTTCATGATCTTCAAATATGGGTTTATTTGGCCACTCTGTTTTTTTGCCTGTCTAATTTTTTCATCTACAACAAATCAGAAGAAAGTCGAAATACATCTATTGCATTTTTTATAAATGGTTTATCTTTTGGTATCATCTTGTATTTTGCCATATATCTGATTCCTATTATGCCATTCTCTTTTATGGGTATTATTGTCTTAGGATTAGGTTTTTATGGCTTGGTTCCCGCATTGGTTATCATCATCCATATCGCAACAATTATTCGGTATCTTAACCGAAATAAAAATTACACCCTTTCTTTTAGTGCCGGTTTCCTGGTTATACTTCTAAGCTTAACTTTTTTTACGATTGGATTGCGTATCGAAAGCAATAAAATAGTACAATCAGCCGCTATCAGTTCCTTTGATCAGGACGATCATTTACCCCGTTACATTTCGATCTCACAAAATTTAAAACCTAATTTTTTCAATGAGATACTACTAAAAAAAGACATCGTCTATATTCCGCTTCATGACCTCTTTTCTTTTAACAGTTTTGGTTCCTTTGGTACTAAACAATTCAATGAGGAAAAAATACACAATCCGTTTATATCTGTTGCTTATCTGTTCTGCAAAGACCTTAATATTAACCATGATGACAAAATCAATATTCTGAAATCAAACTTCGACAAACGATTAGAAGCCGAAGAACAACTGTGGAGTGGCAAAAATTTATTTACCAAAACCATCAAAGAAGATGTGAAAATTTACCCTGACGCACATTTGGCTTATACCGAAGTTACCATGAAGATTGCCTGTCCCGAAAATACCCGGAGAAATCAGGAAGCTATTTATTCTTTTCAATTGCCGGAAGGTTCTGTTGCAACATCATTATCACTATGGGTAAACGGAATTGAAAGAAAAGGAGTTTTAACTACGAAAGAAAAAGCTAAAGCTGCCTATAATCAAATTGTAGGCGTAGAAAGCCGTGATCCGTCTTTAATGCAATGGAAAGAAGGAAATAAGGTCGTGGTTAGAGTTTTCCCTATCAACTCTAACACTCCCCGAACTTTTAAATGCGGTTTTACAACTCCTTTAAAAGTTGAAGACAACCAAATGAAATACCAAAGCCTTTCTATTAAAGGTCCAAACATTTCAACTGCCGAAACGATATCACGAATTCAAAGCGTTGGAAGTACAAAAATTGAAACCAGCAAAGATTTTGAACTCAACAAAGGTCATTACATTAACCAATCAAAAGGATTAGATTGTTGGGAAGCGTTTATGCCGTTAACCAAAGCCTCAAACTCATTTGCATGGAAAAACAAAATTTACGAAGTTAAAAACATTCAAAAAACAGCTATTCCTTTTACTCCTTCAGAAATTATACTGGACTTAAACAGCAGCTGGACTACCAAACAAATAGAATCCTATGTGAATCTAGAGAGATCAAACTTATTTGTTTTTATAAATGGAGAAAAGAAAGAAATTAATACTGACAATTTTAGAGCCATTGCATTAGAATTTGAAGAGCTGCATTATTCTTTATTACCTCTCTATCAAATCACTAAAAACAGTTTAATCATTACAAAATCAGGAACGTTCTCTGCCAATTTTGAAGAACTTGAAGATTCTGATTATTTAAAGAAGATAAGAAGCGAAACAAAACAGAGAAATTTAAAAGTAATTAATATTTCTTCTGATATTAATCCGTTTTGGCAAACCGTAAAAGAACAAAAATATGTCGATTACTTTCAGACCAGTTTAAAGAACAGTTTAGAGCTGATTCATAAAAAACAGTTTGTATTATTTAAAACAGAACCGAATACCGTAAATATTGAACCTGCAAACATTGCTATTACAGAAAGTCCCCAAACCAATATCCCTAAAAAGAATGGGCCGGATCACATCTACAGAATGTATGCTTTTGGAAAAGTACTCGAAGAACAAGTGAAAATTCAAAACGATACGTTAGTGCAGAATCAATATGTCGATTTGGCCAAAGATGCTAATATTGTTACACCAATATCTTCTTTAATTGTACTGGAAACTGATGAAGATTACAAAAATAACGGAATTGAGAAAAACATTGACACCCTTGGGAATGCATCTGTCAATAATGACGGAGCCGTACCAGAACCACATGAATGGTTATTAATAATTTTGGGATCGACAATACTTTTCTTTTACTACAGAAAACACAAAAAGCAAATTATTTAATGGAATCATTTCTATTTCAATACAAAAATACCATTGCGATCCTGATCCTAGTTCTATTATTGGCTATAAACTCCAATACAGTCCTGTCTGGTCTTGATAGTAATCTTTTTGGAGTTTCATTTTCAATAATCTTATTTTTTATCGGGGGTAGAAAAACTTCATTTAATATGAACTACCCTCTTTTAGGATTAATTCTTTTACTAGAATTTATAAGCTATCGATTGCACACCAAATCTCTGCATTTTTTAGCTTTAGCTCTATTGGCTTGTTTTCTGTACTACAGCTTTACAAGAAAATTTTCGTTCATTGCTTTTATCTGCATTCTATTATTCTCTTCACTCTTTACAACTTTTTTCGATTATTTGACCGTAGAAATTAAACAGATACTATGTTACGGGGTGTATTTAACTTTAAAAAATTTCATTCCGATTACCAAAATCGAAGGTGTTAATTTCTACATCCATAATGCAAAAATTACCATCGACACTGCCTGCATGGGATTGTCGATGTTTAAAACCGGTTTACTTGTTGGCGCTTTTTTGTTGACTTTGGAGGAACGCAACCAGCATAAATATTACAACGTAAAACAAATCTTCCTCTTCTGTTTTGTAATAATTCTACTCAATATCATTTCGAATTACTTCAGAATCATCGTTTTAATTTTAGTTAATTGCACCGAAGAAAACACTTTACATTACACAATTGGTTTACTCTGTTTTGTGTTTTATCAAATCATGCCTATGTTGTTTTTAATACGCTTTTTCAAACCTAATCAAGAAGAGACACCGAGCCCAGCTTCTAATAAAACTATCTTCTTTCCAATAACAATAGCTTTTTCAATAATACTCGCAACTAGTTTAGAAATCAAAAAAGCATTAAAACATGACTTACTCGAAAATCTGAACACCATATATAATATTAAAGATGGAATATGGGTTAACAATGAAGTTTTTAAGATTGTGACTCCCAAAAAACTTGTTTACATTAAAACTCCCTCTCACAATCCTTTGGTTTGCTGGACAGGTACTGGTTATAAGATAATAGAATCTAAAGTGATTAAAAAAAACAATGAAGAAATATGTTTTGTTCGAATGGAGAAAAACCAAACGCAATATTACTCGTATTGGTGGTACGAATGCGATCATAAAAAATATACCTCACTTGCCGAGGTACTTTTAATTAAGCTTTTTTACAACAAACCTGTTCGCTTAATAAACGAAACCAGAAGGATCGAATTTGATATAAAAAAAGCCTGATAACACTTGTTGTATCAGGCTCTATATCGTTTAGTTTACAACAGCTTCTGAATAATTTTCTCCTCTGTTATTCCTTCGGCATCTGCTTTATAGTTTTTAATAATTCTGTGTCTTAAAATTCCGGTTGCCACTGCTTTGACATCTTCAATATCCGGAGAAAATTTCCCATTGAAAGCAGCATGAGCTTTTGCAGCCAAAATTAAGTTCTGAGAAGCCCTTGGTCCTGCTCCCCAATCTAAATAATTTTTAACAAAATCATTTGACAAAGCATTATCAGGACGTGTCTTACTGACTAAAGTTACCGCATATTCAATTACATTATCGGCTACGGGAATCCTACGAATCAAATGCTGAAAATCGATAATTTCCTGCGCAGTGAATAATGGATTAATGGTTGTTTTAGCATCAGAGGTGGTACGTTTCACTACTTGAACTTCTTCTTCAAAAGTTGGGTATTCTAACTTAATAGCAAACATAAAACGGTCTAATTGCGCTTCCGGCAAAGGATACGTTCCTTCTTGCTCAATTGGATTTTGGGTAGCCAATACAAAGTAAGGCAAATCTAACTTATAGTTTTGACCTGCAATGGTAACAGAACGTTCCTGCATGGCTTCAAGTAGAGCAGCCTGCGTTTTAGGTGGAGTTCTGTTGATCTCATCGGCCAAAATGATATTTGAAAAAATAGGCCCTTTGATAAATTTAAAATGTCTGTTTTCATCCAGAATCTCACTTCCCAGAATATCCGAAGGCATTAAATCCGGCGTAAACTGAATTCTTTTAAAATCTAAACCTAAAGCCTGAGACAAAGTATTAATCATTAAAGTTTTTGCCAAACCCGGAACACCAATCAAAAGAGCATGACCACCTGAAAATATACACAGTAAAATTTGGTCTACAACGGCATCCTGGCCTACAATAATTTTTGCTATTTCGTTTTTTAATTCGTTTCGTTTTTGAACTAAATTATGAATTGCTGTTACGTCAGACATTTAGATATGTTTTTAAAATTAAAAAGAGTTAGTTTTATGAATTCATAAAACTAACTCTTTTTCTTTATTTAATAAAAATTATTTTTTTAGCCAATTGTAAACAAACTTACAATCTCTGTACTCTCCAATAATTTTGATATAGGTATCTTTTATTTTATTATCAAACCATTTTGAAATTGTCGTGATTTGCTTTTCTTTTAATGCCAATTCTTTAATTTTGGTATAATCCTTAGCATAATCTGCCACGTGCTGCTCAATTCTATTGGTAACGGTAATTATTTTGTACGTCTTTTTACCTTTATCGTCTGTATTTAAAACCGGTTGTGAAATTTCATCATCTTTTAAATTAGAAACCTGACTGTATAAAGTAGGATCCATTTTGGTCAATTCAAAACGAGTATCCTGAGTATTTGGGTTCACTAGTGTTCCTCCGTTTGCTCTTGTTTCTTTCTCATCCGATTCTGTTCTTGCAGCATCTGCAAAAGTGATTTCCTTATTAACAATCTTATTTCTGATGTTCGTAATTCTTTCTTTCGCATCTTTCAAAGCACTTTCAGAAACTGTAGGAGAAATTAAAATATGTCTCAATTCAACTTCCTGTCCTTTAATTTTTTCAACCATTATAATATGATATCCAAAAATAGTTTTAAAAGGCTCAGAAATTTCGCCAGCTGCTAAACTAAAAGCAACATCTTTAAACTCTTTTACGAAAGCTGTTTTTCGAGTCATTTTATAAAAACCTCCCGTTGGTGATGATCCCGGATCTTGTGAATACAATACTGCTTTTGTTGCAAAACTGGATCCCTCAAGAACATCTTTTCGAATAGCATTCAATCTGTCAATTACCTTCTGTTCATCTTCTTTCGAAACCTTTGGCTCTACAACAATTTGTGCTACTTCCATCTCTGCTCCAAAAGTTGGTAATTCCTCTTTTGGTATCTTTTTAAAGAAATTACGAACTTCCTCCGGTGTAATTTCAACCGCATCCACAATTTTCTTAGTCATTTCTGAAGCTAATTTTTGCTCCTTTAAAATATCTGCAAAATAAGTTTTAAATTCTTCTACGGAGTTCTTTTTGTAATAGGCTACAACTTTATTAATGTCACCCACTTGTTGTACCATATAATTCAGACGCTCGTCCATCATGCTTCTTACTTCGGCATCACTCACTACGATACTATCCTGAATCGCCTGATGTGCATACAATTTATCCTCTAAAAGCTTACCTAACATTTGGCATCTAGTAATATCTTTTGTAGATCCTCCTTGTGCTGAAATTTCTAAAAATCCCTTATCAATATCCGAATCTAAAACAATATAATCTCCAACTGTAGCAATAATACCGTCAATTTTCAGCTTTTGCCCAGATGGAACGACAATAGCAGGTTTGCTAACTACTGTATCCTTAATAACTTCCTGAGCCGAAATAATTGAGTTGAAAAAAAATAAAAAACACATTGTCAACACGAATTTGAAATCAATTGTTTTTAGCGATAATTTTTTTAATAACATTATTTAAAATTTAATTTGAATGTAAAGGTCTTGCTATAGAATTTCGTCTTAAACTGAACTCACTTTAAAATACTTCAGATATACAACTCCGGAAATATTAAACAATTAAGATCTAGTTCATTTTGACTTATAACGAACAAAAATAACAATTCAATTACATAATACAACTATCAGCAATACTATTAACAAAAAATTATAGAGCTGATCTTCAATTTCATTAGAAACTGACTTCTCAGCCCCGTTAAATAGTGGCTAAAAATTGCACTAAGTTGCTATTAAGTCTTGAAACAATACGTTTTAGAAACGGGCTTTACTAAATTTCAATCCTTTAAATACGTTTGTAACAAAAAAAGTTATCAATACTACAACGTTTTCGTGGTATAACTATTTTCTTGCAAAATCGAATGAAATCAAAAAACACATACTTTAGATACGTAATTAATAATTTAAGAGCAGATAAATTACGAATAATACTTCTTTTTTAGCCCGATAGATTACAATTACAAACTTTATTAACTCATATTAACCAAATCTAAAATTTATGAAAAAACCAATTCTACAACTTTACCTGATTGCAGCGATTACTGCATTTTTAGGTTCGTGTTCTCAAAATGAAACAGTTGAAACAGATTCAAAAGCTCAGAGTCAGCAATTTGAAATTATTAACGTTACACATCATGACGGAAGACCTTTCAGTACCGGAACTTCCAATTCATCTGTAACCGGAAAATATGTAGACAATCCGGGTGGCGGAGTTATGATGCAGGCCTTTTACTGGGATGTTCCCTCCGGCGGAACCTGGTGGAATACGGTAAGCAGCAAAGTAACTGCCTGGTCTAATGCAGGAATCGGCTCTATATGGCTTCCTCCTGCCTCTAAAGCGCAAAACGGAGCTTTCTCTATGGGATATGACCCTACAGATTATTTTGATTTTGGAGATTACAACCAAAATGGTTCTGTAGAAACCCGATTTGGTTCAAAAGCCGAATTGGTCAGCTTAATTACCAGTGCACATACTGAGAATCTAAAGGTATATGCAGATATTGTTATCAATCATAATAGCGGTGGACAATCAGAAGCCAATCCTTTTACGGGAACTAATACCTGGACTAATTTTAGCGGAGTGGCTTCTGGAAAGTTTACGCGTAATTATAATGACTTCTACAAGAACAGTTACGGAAATAACGACGAAGGTGCTTTTGGAGGTTTTCCTGATTTATGCCACGCCAACCCGCATGTACAGGACTGGCTGTGGGTGAGAGCTGACGGAGTGGGTAAATATTATAAAAATACGATGAAGTTTGACGGCTGGAGATTCGATTACGTAAAAGGCTTTGGTGCCTGGGTAGTAAACTCCTGGAATGCTAATGTTGGCGGATTTTCGGTTGGAGAATTATGGGATTCTAATGTAAACGTGTTAAATGACTGGGCAAACAACGCCAACAGTTCGGTTTTTGATTTTGCCTGTTATTATAAAATGAATGATGCTTTTGACGGAAACAATCTGGCATTACTGAATGATGATATGATGTGGAAAAGAAACCCTTACAAAGCTGTAACCTTCGTAACCAATCATGATACTGATGAAATCTGGAGTAAATTATTAGCGTATTCCTACATATTAACACATGAAGGTTATCCAACTATTTTTTACAGAGATTATGAAGAATGGTTAGACAAGAACAAACTAAACAATCTAATCTGGATTCATAACAATAAAGCGACTGGAACAACTTCTATCTTATATTCTGACAATGATGAATATGTAGCGCGAAGAAATGGTTATAACGGAAATCCCGGATTGGTTGTTTACATTAATAACTCTGATACCTGGCAGGAAAGATGGATTCAAACCAATTGGGCTAATACTCAAATCAAAGATTTTACCGGAAATTCTAGCTGGTATCCAACAACTCAGGCCGATAAATGGGTAAAAATACAGTGTCCTCCAAAAGGATATTCAATTTGGTCTGTTAACCAATAGCTTCAAAATTTGCAATTCAAAGGCTGTTCTAAAAAAACAGCCTAATTTTTTGAACAACCTAACTTTAATAAAACAAGAGACTTCCCAATTTAAGAACTGAATATTTTTATTAAGCCGTAATTAATAGTACTTTTGCAACCTATTTATACGAAATATGAGCTTTTTAAAAGAAATACAACGCAGAAGAACATTTGGAATTATATCGCATCCTGATGCCGGTAAAACAACTTTAACAGAGAAGTTATTGTTATTCGGAGGAGCTATTCAGGAAGCAGGAGCTGTAAAAAATAATAAAATTAAAAAAGGAGCAACGAGTGATTTCATGGAAATCGAACGCCAAAGAGGTATTTCGGTTTCAACATCTGTACTTGCTTTTAATTATAAGGACAAAAAAATCAACATCCTTGATACTCCTGGACACAAGGATTTTGCCGAAGATACTTTTAGAACTTTAACGGCTGTTGATAGTGTTATTGTTGTAATTGACGTTGCAAAAGGAGTCGAAGAACAAACAGAGAAATTAGTCGCTGTTTGTAGAATGCGTAACATTCCGATGATTGTTTTCATCAACAAATTAGACCGTGAAGGAAAAGATGCTTTTGACTTGATGGATGAAGTAGAGCAAAAACTAGGTCTTACTGTTACGCCTCTAAGTTTTCCTATCGGAATGGGTTATGATTTTCAGGGAATTTATAATCTTTGGGAAGAGAACATTAACCTTTTCAGCGGAGACAGTCGTAAAAATATCGAAGAAACGATTGCTTTCTCTGATGTTCAGAACAATCCGGAATTAGATAAAATTGTGGGTCAAAAAGCAGCTGAAAAACTTCGTGAAGAATTAGAATTGATCGATGAAGTTTATCCAAAATTTGATCGTCAGAATTATTTAGATGGTAAATTACAGCCTGTTTTTTTTGGATCGGCTTTGAATAATTTTGGGGTTCGTGAATTGCTAGATTGTTTCGTTCAAATCGCTCCATCGCCAAGACCAAAAGATTCTGAAACTCGTTTGGTTGATCCGGCAGAAGAAAAAATGACCGGTTTTGTGTTTAAAATCCATGCGAATATGGATCCAAAGCACAGAGACCGTTTAGCTTTTATTAAAATCGTTTCTGGAACTTTTGAAAGAAACAAACCTTATTACCACGTTCGTCAAAAGAAAAATTTAAAATTCTCGAGTCCAAATGCGTTCTTCGCTGAAAAAAAAGAAATTGTAGACATTTCTTATCCAGGAGACATTGTAGGTTTACACGATACAGGAAACTTTAAAATTGGTGATACATTAACCGAAGGAGAAATAATGAGCTTTAAAGGAATTCCAAGTTTCTCTCCGGAACATTTCAGATACATCAACAACGCCGATCCTATGAAAGCTAAGCAATTAGAAAAAGGAGTCGATCAGTTAATGGATGAAGGAGTTGCACAGTTGTTTACTTTGGAAATGAATAATCGTAAAGTTATCGGAACTGTTGGTGCGCTTCAGTATGAGGTAATTCAGTATCGCTTAGAGCATGAATATGGTGCAAAATGTACTTATGAAAACTTCCCTGTTCACAAAGCGTGCTGGGTTAAACCGGATGATGCTAAAAATGAAGAATTTAAAGAATTTAAACGTATCAAACAAAAATTCCTCGCTCACGATAAATACGGTCAGTTGGTATTTCTTGCTGATTCAGATTTTACAATTCAAATGACGCAAAGTAAATATCCAAGTGTGAAATTGTTTTTCACCTCAGAATTTGATTAAGAAATTTTGAAATATTCTATAAAAAAAGCGCTAATTTACAATTAGCGCTTTTTTTTTAATTTGAATTAATCCAACCTTAATTAGTTAATATATTCCAAAATTAATTTCTTTTATTCAGGAAAGGACAATTTAGCACAATCAATTCAAAGTAAGAAATTTTGTCGACGAAAGTAAAAATAAAACCGTTGAACTGCGTTTCTTGCTTATTTTAATCGCAAATGCACAAAGATTTGTAGCCATTGACAAAATTCACACACATCCATTTTATCACAGTTGTAAAAGTCATCAAAACTTTCTTTACCAGACTTTCCTGTAACTGCTTATGCCTTTCAGGGCAATATGATTCATTATCTTAATTTATAGTGCGTTGCACTATTTTTATGCTTTTGGACTTTCAGCCCATTTTTACACATTTCAAATATTTATACCAGGAGAGAACACCAATTATAAAATCAGCTGTAATAAAATGATCTCATAAATAAAAAGCTGAAATCGTTAATAAAGGAATAACTTCTATCAGCTCCTAACATTTTATATTGAACCAAAATTTGCCTTAAAATTTTAGCTTTATACCATAAAAAAAGCCCCATTACTGGGGCTTTTAAAATTTATGCTTGTCCCGCAGGACCAAAATTAAGCGGTATCGGAGCTTGTTCAGTCTCTTTGATTTCGCCATGAGCGACTTCAAAACGATGAATATTTTCACCAATTGCTTTTAATAATCTTTTAGCATGTTGTGGTGTCAAGACAATTCTTGACTTTACTTTGGCTTTAGGAATACCAGGCATAATACTCACAAAATCTAAAACAAATTCTGATGATGAGTGATTGATAATTGCAAGATTAGAATAAATTCCTTCTGCAATAGTTTCGTCTAACTCAATGTTAATCTGTTCTTGTTGTTGGTTCGGATTACTCATAGTTTCCTAAATTAATAAATATATTCTTCTTTATTAGCCATCATTTCGTTGTAATCGTCTTTAGATCCTACGATAGTATTATCGTATTCTCTCATACCAGTTCCTGCAGGAATTCTGTGTCCAACAATTACATTTTCTTTCAATCCTTCTAAATCATCTACTTTACCAGCTACAGCAGCTTCGTTAAGTACTTTCGTTGTTTCCTGGAAGGAAGCAGCAGAGATGAATGATTTAGTTTGTAGCGAAGCTCTTGTAATACCTTGTAAAACTGGCGTTGCAGTTGCAGTAATTACATCTCTGGCTACAACCAGATTTTTATCATTTCGTTTCAACAATGAGTTCTCATCACGTAATTCACGAGGTGTAATAATCTGACCTGGTTTTAATACAGCAGAGTCTCCAGCATCTTCAACTACTTTCATACCGTATAATTTATCGTTTTGAACGATGAAATCTTTAGTATGAATCAATTGATCTTCTAAGAATAATGTATCTCCCGGATCCTGAACTCTTACTTTACGCATCATTTGACGAATAACTACCTCAAAGTGCTTGTCATTAATTTTTACCCCTTGTAAACGGTATACCTCTTGAATTTCATTTACCAAGTACTGTTGAACAGCAGCTGGACCTTGAATTCTTAAAATATCATCCGGTGTAATTGCACCGTCAGACAATGGTACTCCCGCTCTTACGAAGTCATTCTCTTGTACTAAGATTTGGCTGGAAAGTTTAACTAAATACTTTTTAATTTCACCAAATTTAGATTCAATAACGATCTCACGGTTACCTCTTTTGATTTTTCCAAAAGAAACAACACCATCAATTTCAGATACAACTGCAGGGTTAGAAGGGTTACGAGCTTCAAGCAACTCAGTAATTCTTGGTAAACCTCCTGTAATATCTCCCGCTTTAGAAGAACGACGTGGAATTTTAACCAATACTTTACCTGCTTTAATTTTCTCACCGTTTTCAACCATTAAGTGTGCACCTACTGGTAAATTGTAAGAACGAATCAATTCACCTTCTTTACCGTAAACCAATAAAGTTGGAATTAATTTTTTATTTCTAGCCTCAGAAATTACTTTTTCCTGGAATCCTGTCTGCTCATCAATTTCAACCATGTATGATTGTCCTTGTTCTAAATCTTCGTAAGCAATTTTACCTGTAAATTCAGAAACAATTACACCATTATATGGATCCCACTTACAGATCACAGATCCTTTAGTAACTACTTCACCATCCTTAACAAAAATACTAGATCCGTAAGGAATATTGTGTGTATTTAAAACGATTCCAGTTTTCTCGTCAACTAATTTTAATTCAGTTGAACGTGATACTACGATATCAACCGCATTACCTTCACTGTCTTCACCTTTTACAGTTTTTAAATCTTCAATCTCAAGTCTACCGTTGAATCTTGTAACAATACTAGACTCTTCAGAAATACCTCCAGCAACCCCCCCAACGTGGAACGTACGAAGTGTTAACTGTGTACCTGGCTCTCCAATAGACTGAGCTGCAATAACTCCGACAGCTTCACCTCTTTGTGTCATTTTACCAGTAGCTAAGTTTCTACCGTAACATTTAGCACAAATACCTTTTAAAGCCTCACAAGTTAATGGAGATCTAACTTCTACTCTTTCAATCGGAGAAGCTTCGATAACTCTCATGATTGCTTCAGTAATTTGTTGTCCAGATTGAACCAGAACTTCATTCGTAAGAGGATTAATAACATCTTGCAATGCAACACGTCCTAAAATTCTTTCTCCTAAAGATTCAACAATTTCCTCATTTTTCTTCAAAGCAGAAACTTCAACACCTCTAAGAGTACCACAATCTTCGATGTTTACAATAACATCTTGAGATACGTCATGAAGCCTTCTTGTTAAGTATCCAGCATCGGCAGTTTTAAGAGCCGTATCCGCAAGTCCTTTACGAGCACCGTGAGTAGAAATAAAGTACTCAAGAATCGAAAGACCTTCCTTAAAGTTAGAAAGAATCGGGTTTTCAATAATCTCACCACCACCGGCAGTAGATTTTTTAGGCTTAGCCATCAAACCACGCATACCTGTTAACTGACGAATCTGTTCCTTAGAACCCCTCGCCCCAGAATCAAGCATCATATATACAGAGTTGAAACCTTGTTGGTCTTCTCTAATATTTTTCATTGCTAATTCTGTTAACTGAGCATTTGCAGAAGTCCATACGTCAATAACCTGGTTGTAACGCTCGTTATTGGTAATAAGACCCATATTATAATTCACAGAAATACCTTCAACTTGCTCTCTGGCATCTGCAATTAATTTTGTTTTTTGTTCTGGGATTCTAATATCACCAAGAGAGAATGATAAACCTCCTCTAAATGCGAATTTATACCCCATATCTTTCATATTATCCAAGAAAGCTGCCGTTGTAGGTACATCAGTCACACTTAAAATGTGTCCGATAATATCTCTAAGGTTTTTCTTAGTCAATACATCATTGATATATCCAGCTGCTTCAGGTACTACTTCGTTAAATAATACACGTCCTGCAGTTGTTTGAATGATTTTGTAAACTAATTCTCCAGCCTCATTAAAATCTTTTGCTCTAATTTTCACACGAGCATTCAATTCTAATCTTCCTTCGTTTAATGCAATGTTTACTTCTTCAGCAGAATAGAAAGTCAAATCCTGACCTAAAATAATGTGATCTTCTGTAGAAATACGCTCTTTGGTCATATAATATAGACCCAAGACCATATCCTGAGAAGGTACAGTAATTGGAGCACCATTTGCAGGGTTAAGGATATTGTGAGAAGCCAACATTAATAATTGTGCCTCTAAAATAGCCTCTGGTCCCAATGGTAAGTGAACTGCCATCTGATCCCCGTCAAAATCCGCGTTGAAAGCCGTACATACTAACGGGTGCAACTGGATCGCTTTTCCTTCAATTAATTTTGGTTGGAAAGCCTGGATACCAAGTCTGTGCAAAGTAGGAGCACGGTTTAGTAATACTGGGTGTCCTTTAATTACGTTCTCAAGGATATCCCAAACTACTGGCTCTTTTTTGTCTATAATTTTCTTAGCAGATTTTACTGTTTTAACAATACCTCTTTCGATCAATTTACGGATAACGAAAGGTTTGTATAATTCAGATGCCATATCTTTTGGCAATCCACATTCGAATAATTTTAATTCAGGACCAACAACAATTACCGAACGAGCAGAATAATCCACACGTTTTCCAAGTAAGTTTTGACGGAAACGTCCTTGCTTACCTTTTAATGAATCTGATAATGATTTTAATGGTCTGTTAGATTCTGTTTTAACAGCAGAAGCTTTACGCGTGTTATCAAATAATGAATCTACAGATTCCTGTAACATACGTTTCTCGTTTCTTAAGATAACTTCTGGAGCTTTAATCTCCATTAATCTTTTCAAACGGTTGTTACGGATGATTACACGACGGTATAAATCATTTAAATCTGAAGTTGCAAAACGACCTCCATCAAGCGGCACAAGCGGACGTAATTCTGGTGGAATAACAGGAACCACTTTCATGATCATCCACTCAGGACGATTTTCGCGGTTTAAGTTAGATTCACGGAAAGACTCAACAACTTGTAGTCTTTTTAAAGCTTCAGTTTTACGTTGTTTAGATGTTTCGTTATTAGCGCTGTGTCTTAATTGGTAAGACAACTCATCTAAGTCAATACGTGCTAATAAATCCATAATACATTCTGCTCCCATTTTGGCAACAAATTTGTTAGGATCCATATCATCTAAATATTGGTTTTCTTGCGGAAGAGTATCTAAAATATTTAAGTATTCTTCTTCAGTTAAGAAATCTAATCTTTGTAATGATTCTCCATCTGCATTTTTAGCAATACCAGCCTGAATTACTACGTATCTCTCGTAGTAAATGATCATATCTAATTTCTTAGATGGAAGACCAAGGATATAACCAATTTTGTTTGGAAGAGAACGGAAATACCAGATGTGAGCAATAGGTACAACAAGGTTGATATGTCCTACTCTGTCACGACGTACTTTTTTCTCAGTAACTTCAACACCACAACGGTCACAGATGATACCTTTGTAACGAATTCTTTTATATTTACCACAAGCACACTCAAAATCCTTAACAGGTCCGAAGATTCTTTCGCAAAAAAGTCCGTCACGTTCTGGTTTGTGAGTTCTGTAGTTGATTGTTTCCGGTTTCAAAACCTCTCCTCTTGATTCTTTCAAGATAGATTCTGGTGAAGCCAATCCAATTGAGATTTTATTAAATCTTTTTACTGGATTTTTATCTTTATTATTTCTATTATTCATCATAGTTTTTACTATTGATTTATCTGCAATTAAAAATTGATTTTATTTCAGTCTAAAGTCAAATGTCATAAAGTTTTTAAAGTCACGAATGACTTTGAACTTTGGACTTTCAAACTTTGGACTTAAACACTACCTCGGATTACTTCTCTAAACTTCAAACTTAATTTTGAAGCGCTAATTATAAAACTTTTCAGGTTTAAATAAAAAATCGGAACGGGTTACGGGTATAAATCCTAAAAACTTTTATTTTAATAAACAGCTTCAGTCTCAGCTTCCAGTTTTGAACTGAATACTGAGACTGTAACTGAAAACTTTATTTATTCTTCTAAACGAATGTCAAGTCCAAGACCTTTTAATTCATGCATTAATACATTGAATGATTCCGGTAATCCTGGTTCTGGCATAGACTCTCCCTTAACGATAGCTTCGTAAGTTTTAGCTCTACCAATAACGTCATCCGACTTAACTGTTAAGATTTCACGAAGAGTACTTGATGCTCCATAAGCCTCAAGTGCCCAAACCTCCATCTCTCCAAAACGCTGACCTCCAAATTGAGCTTTACCTCCAAGTGGTTGTTGAGTGATCAACGAGTATGGTCCGATAGAACGTGCGTGCATCTTATCATCAACCATGTGTCCTAATTTAAGCATATAAATTACACCCACAGTTGCAGCTTGATGGAAACGCTCTCCGGTACCACCATCATAAAGGTGTGTATGTCCGAAACGTGGTACTCCAGCTTCATCAGTCAAAGCATTGATTTGGTCTAAAGAAGCACCGTCAAAAATTGGAGTAGCAAATTTTCTACCTAAATTTTGACCAGCCCATCCAAGAACAGTCTCATAAATCTGACCAATGTTCATACGTGAAGGTACCCCTAGTGGATTCAATACGATATCTACCGGTGTTCCGTCTTCAAGGAAAGGCATATCTTCATGACGAACGATTCTTGCAACAATACCTTTGTTACCGTGACGTCCTGCCATTTTATCCCCTACTTTCAGTTTACGTTTTTTAGCGATATAAATTTTCGCTAATTTCAAGATTCCAGATGGTAATTCATCTCCAACTGTAATAGTGAATTTTTCTCTTCTTAAAGATCCTTGTAAGTCGTTTAGCTTAATTTTATAGTTATGAATTAAATCATTAACCATTTTATTAGTAGCGTCATCAGCAACCCATTGACCTTTGCTTAAGTGAGCAAAATCTTCTACTGCGTAAAGCATTTTTTGAGTATATTTTTTACCTTTTGGTAAAACTTCTTCACCCAAATCATTCATTACACCCTGAGATGTTTTTCCGTTAACGATCAAGAATAATTTTTCAACCAATCTGTCTTTTAATTCAACAAATTTAGTTTCAAACTCCATTTCTAAAGCACCTAAAGCATCTTTATCCTGAGTACGTTTACGTTTATCTTTTACGGCTCTTGCAAATAATTTTTTGTCAAGAACAACACCATGTAAAGACGGAGAAGCTTTTAATGAAGCATCTTTTACATCACCTGCTTTATCCCCGAAGATTGCACGAAGCAATTTCTCTTCCGGAGTAGGGTCTGATTCTCCTTTTGGTGTAATTTTTCCGATCAAAATGTCGCCAGGTTTCACCTCTGCTCCAATTCTAATCATACCGTTTTCATCTAAATCTTTAGTAGCTTCTTCAGAAACGTTAGGGATATCGTTTGTTAACTCTTCATTTCCTAACTTAGTATCTCTAACCTCTAATGAATAATCATCAACGTGGATAGAAGTAAAAATATCATCACGAACTACTTTTTCAGAAATTACAATCGCATCCTCAAAGTTATACCCTTTCCATGGCATGAACGCAACTTTTAAGTTTCTACCTAAAGCTAATTCACCATTTTGAGTTGCATATCCTTCTGATAATACTTGTCCAAGAACTACTCTATCACCTTTTCTTACGATTGGTTTCAAGTTGATGCTTGTACCTTGATTGGTTTTTCTAAATTTAATTAAGTTGTATGTTTTTTCATCAGCATCAAAACTTACCATTCTTTCGTCTTCAGTACGGTCGTATTTGATAGTAATGATATTAGCATCAACATATTCTACAGTTCCATCTCCTTCTGCATTAATCAACACTCTGGAGTCTGAAGCTACCTGACGCTCTAAACCTGTACCAACAATTGGTGCTTCCGGGCGGATCAAAGGAACCGCCTGACGCATCATGTTTGATCCCATCAACGCACGGTTCGCATCATCATGCTCCAAGAAAGGAATCAATGAAGCCGAAATCGAAGCGATCTGGTTAGGTGCAACGTCTGTGTAGTGTACAACTGAAGGTTCAACAACCGGGAAGTCACCTTCCTCACGAGCAATAACATTAGTTGCCGTAATTCTACCTGTCTCATCCATTTCGATGTTTGCCTGAGCAATCATTTTTCCTTCTTCTTCTTCAGCACTTAAGTAAATTGGAGTACTTTCTAAATCAACTACACCATTAGTTACTTTACGGTAAGGAGTTTCAATGAAACCCATTCCGTTAACTTTTGCATAAACACCAAGAGATGAAATCAAACCAATGTTCGGTCCCTCTGGAGTTTCAATCGGACATAAACGACCATAGTGTGTATAGTGAACGTCACGAACCTCGAAACCGGCTCTCTCTCTCGAAAGTCCACCTGGCCCAAGTGCAGAAAGTCTTCTTTTGTGTGTAATCTCAGCTAGTGGATTCGTTTGATCCATAAATTGAGATAACTGGTTCGTACCAAAGAAAGAGTTGATAACTGATGATAATGTTTTAGCATTAATCAAATCAATTGGTGTAAACACCTCGTTATCTCTAACGTTCATTCTCTCACGAATAGTTCTTGCCATACGAGCTAAACCAACACCGAATTGTTGAGACAATTGTTCTCCAACTGTTCTAACACGACGGTTTGATAAGTGATCAATATCATCAATCTCTGCTTTAGAGTTGATCAATTCGATCAAATATTTTACAATGGTAATAATATCTTCTTTGGTAAGCACTTGCTTTTCCATCGGAATATCTAAACCAAGTTTTTTGTTCATTCTGTAACGACCAACTTCACCTAAGTTATAACGTTGATCAGAGAAGAACAATTTATCTATAATACCACGAGCAGTTTCTTCATCAGGCGGTTCTGCATTACGCAATTGCCTGTAGATATGCTCAACAGCTTCTTTTTCAGAGTTTGTTGGATCTTTTTGTAACGTGTTGTGGATAATAGCATAATCTGCCTGATTATTATCCTCTTTGTGTAACAAAATAGATTTAACGTTAGAATCGATGATCTCTTCAACATTATCTTTGTCGATAATTGTATCACGATCAAGGATGATTTCATTACGTTCGATAGAAACTACCTCACCGGTATCTTCATCAACGAAATCCTCGTGCCATGTGTTCAATACACGCGCAGCAAGTCTTCTTCCAATATACTTTTTAATACCTGTTTTAGAAACTTTAATTTCTTCAGCTAAGTCGAAAATTTCAAGGATATCCTTATCTCTTTCGAATCCAATTGCACGGAATAAAGTTGTTACTGGTAATTTTTTCTTTCTATCGATATACGCGTACATTACGCTGTTAATATCTGTAGAAAATTCTATCCAAGACCCTTTAAAAGGAATTACTCTGGCAGAATAAAGTTTTGTTCCATTTGCGTGGAATGATTGTCCAAAGAAAACCCCAGGAGAACGGTGTAGCTGAGATACTACTACACGCTCAGCACCATTGATTACAAAAGTACCGCTTGGAGTCATATAAGGTATTGTTCCAAGATAAACATCCTGTACAATAGTTTCAAAATCTTCGTGTTCTGGATCTGTACAATATAGTTTTAACCTAGCTTTTAAAGGCACACTATACGTAAGACCTCTCTCTATACATTCTTGAATTGTATAACGTGGTGGATCAACAAAATAATCTAGGAACTCCAATACAAAGTTGTTTCTTGTATCTGTGATTGGAAAGTTTTCCATGAAGGTGTTGTACAACCCTTCGTTGCCTCTTTCGTCAGATTTAGTTTCTAGTTGAAAAAAATCTTTAAAAGATTTAACCTGAACATCTAGAAAATCCGGATAGTCAGGAATATTTTTTGTAGAGGCAAAATTCAATCTTTCAGTCTGATTTGTTATCATCAATGGACAAAATTTTGATTAAAAAAAAGTAATTTTTTTGTGTAAAAACACACTGTTTAATCTATACTTTCTTATTATAATCAATACATCTTTAAAAATAAACCGGTAAAAGTAAGTTCAATTTTTTTTCTTCGTATTGATCAAAAACTTTTTCGTATTTTAAACTATTTGATAATAAAACTTGATATATTTTATTATACGAAAAATGGTTTAGACCCTTGGATGATTCCACCCAAGGTCTAAACCTAGTTCTAAACTGTGTTTTGTTATTTTAACTCAACAACAGCTCCAGCTTCTTCTAATGATTTTTTAAGACCTTCAGCCTCTTCTTTAGATACACCTTCTTTAACGTTACTTGGAGCACCGTCAACTACATCTTTAGCTTCTTTAAGACCTAAACCTGTAAGTTCTTTTACTAATTTCACAACTGCTAATTTAGAAGCTCCAGCTTCTTTTAATACAACTGTAAATTCAGTTTGTGCTTCTTCAGCAGCACCTTCTCCACCACCAGCAGCAACTACTACAGCTGCAGCAGCAGGCTCGATACCATACTCGTCTTTTAATATTGTTGCTAATTCGTTAACTTCTTTAACTGTTAAGTTAACTAATTGTTCTGCGAATTGTTTCAAATCTGCCATTTTTTCTATCGTTTAAAATGATTTGTAAAATTATATTTTGTTTATTGTGCGCTATTTAAGCTGCAAGGAAAATAAGTTCCTTACAATAATTATTATGCTTCAGCTTCTTCTTCGCTACCTGCGAATTTGTTTTGTAAAGCAGAAATAATTCTTTGAGCTGGTGATTGTAATAATCCAATAAGTTCTCCAAGAAGTTCTTCTTTAGACTTAATAGTAGCTAATGCCTCTAATTGGTTATCTCCAATGTATACTTCAGAATTGATGTATGCTCCTTTTAAAACTGGTTTATCAGATTTCTTACGGAAATCTTTGATAATTTTTCCAGGTGCATTAGCTACATCAGAAATGAAGATAGCACTATTACCAGTTAAAACTGTAGGTAAATCACCATAATCATTAGCAGAAGCTTCCATTGCTTTTGCAAGCAAAGTGTTCTTTACAACTTCTAATTTGATACCTGCTTTAAAACAAGCTCTTCTTAAGTTTGAAGTTGTTTCTGCGTTTAAACCAGAAATATCAGATACATAAATGATATTTGTACCAGCTAACTGCGCAGTTAAATTTTCAATCGCGATTGATTTTTCTTCTCTAGTCATACTAAAAATTTTTAACTACCAATTATACTGCTTTTGGGTCTAGTGCAATAGCAGGACTCATAGTGCTTGTAAGGTGAATACCTTTAATATAGGTACCTTTAGCAGCAGTTGGTTTAAGTTTTATTAATGTTTGAATAATTTCGTGTGCGTTGTCAACAATTTGCTCAGCTCCAAAAGAAACTTTACCAATTCCTGCGTGAACGATACCAGTTTTATCAACTTTAAAGTCAATTTTACCAGCTTTAACCTCTGCAACAGCTTTTGCAACATCCATAGTTACAGTACCTGTTTTAGGGTTTGGCATTAAACCTCTAGGTCCTAAAATACGACCTAATGGACCTAATTTACCCATAACAGCCGGCATAGTGATGATTACATCAACATCAGTCCAACCATCTTTAATTTTTTGTAAATAGTCATCAAGACCTACATAGTCTGCACCAGCTTCTTTAGCTTCCGCTTCTTTATCTGGAGTAACTAATGCTAATACTTTAACATCTTTACCTGTTCCGTGAGGTAATGTAACTACACCTCTAACCATTTGATTCGCTTTTCTTGGATCTACACCCAAACGAACTGCGATGTCAACAGACTCATCAAATTTTGCAGAAGCAACTACTTTTAATAATGCCGCAGCATCTTTAAGAGAATATAGTTTGTTCTTTTCAATTTTTGAAGCAGCCTCTTTTTGCTTTTTTGTTAATTTTGCCATGTCTTTCTCTTAATTAAAAAGGAGCATCTCCTGATACAGTTATACCCATAGATCTAGCTGTTCCAGCAACCATACTCATCGCTTTTTCTACTGTAAAAGCGTTTAAGTCAGGCATTTTGTCTTCAGCAATTGCTCTAATTTGTTCCCAAGTAACACTAGCTACTTTTTTACGATTAGGCTCACCAGAACCAGATTTTAGCTTTGCAGCTTCCATTAACTGAACTGCTGCTGGAGGAGTCTTAACGACAAAATCAAATGATTTGTCTTTATACACAGTGATTTGCACTGGGCATATTTTGCCAGGTTTATCCTGAGTTCTAGCATTAAATTGCTTACAGAACTCCATGATGTTTACCCCAGCAGCTCCTAAAGCAGGTCCAACCGGTGGCGACGGGTTCGCAGCACCTCCCTTAACTTGTAGTTTAACTACCTTACTAATTTCTTTAGCCATTTTTAAAAAATTTAACATCACAATCAATTGGAAGCGATTGCAATGGATATTATATATGTAACAAAAAATTATACTTTTTCAACTTGCATAAAGCTTAATTCTAATGGAGTTTTTCTTCCGAAAATCTTAACCATTACTTCAAGTTTACGCTTTTCTTCATTGATTTTTTCAACCGAACCGTTAAACCCATTAAAAGGACCATCGATCACTTTTACAGTTTCACCAAGGCTGAAAGGAATAGAACGAGTATCTGTATTCACAGCCAACTCATCTACTTTACCTAACATTCTATTTACTTCAGAAAGTCTCAAAGGAACAGGTTCTCCTCCTTTGATCTCACCTAAAAATCCAATTACACTAGTAATAGATTTAATAATATGAGGTATCTCACCAACCAAATTGGCTTCGATCATAACATATCCAGGGAAATAAACTTTATCCTTAGACATTTTCTTTCCTTCTTTTACAGTAACTACTTTTTCTGTAGGCACTAAAACTTGGGAAACATAATCGCCCATACCTAATCTGGCAATCTCAGTTTCGATGTAAGCTTTGACTTTGTTCTCCTGTCCGCTTACAGCTCTAACTACATACCATTTTTTCACATTATTATCTGCCATCACAAAAAAATTATCCTTTTAACCAGTTAAAAAATCCAGCCAAAGCTTTTGCAAAAAATTCGTCTACTCCCCATGTTGCCAAAGCGAACAAGATCGAAAATACAGCCACAACAATTGTCAATTTTTGAACCTCAGCCCAAGCAGGCCAAGTAACATTTGACTTTAACTCTTCGAAAGCCTCTGATAAATAATTAGTAACTTTTGTCATTTGATATATTTTTTATTGCACGGGCGGAGGGATTCGAACCCCCATCAACGGTTTTGGAGACCGCTATTCTACCCTTGAACTACGCCCGTAATTAAAAGCCAGTGACTTCAGTTAAGAAAATCAACTGGCTTTTTATAATTTTTATAGGATTATCCTACGATTTCAGTCACCTGACCTGCTCCTACAGTTCTACCACCTTCACGGATAGCAAAACGTAAACCTACGCTCATTGCGATTGGGCTTAATAAAGAAACATTGATAGTCAAGTTATCTCCTGGCATTACCATCTCTACTCCTTCTGGTAAAGTAATAACTCCTGTTACGTCAGTTGTACGTACGTAGAACTGTGGACGGTAGTTATTGTGGAATGGAGTGTGACGTCCACCTTCTTCTTTTTTCAAGATATAAACCTCAGCTTTGAAAGTAGCGTGTGGTTTTACTGATCCTGGCTTAATGATAACCATTCCTCTTTTGATAGATTCTTTGTCAATACCTCTTAACAATAAACCTACGTTATCTCCAGCTTCTCCTCTATCAAGGATTTTACGGAACATCTCAACTCCTGTAATAGTAGAAGTTAATTTATCAGCTCCCATACCAATGATTTCAACTGGATCTCCTGTATTAGCAATACCTGTTTCGATACGACCTGTAGCAACAGTTCCACGACCAGTAATTGTAAATACATCTTCAACCGGCATCAAGAATGGTTTTGCTACGTCACGCACTGGCTCTTCGATCCAAGCATCAACAGCTTCCATTAATTCAATGATTTTTGGTACCCAAGCAGGATCATTATTCAATCCTCCTAAAGCAGAACCTTGAACTACAGGACCATTATCTCCATCATATTCGTAGAAAGATAATAAATCTCTAATTTCCATTTCAACAAGCTCTAACAACTCAGCATCATCAACCATATCCACTTTGTTCATGAAAACAACGATTCTTGGAATACCAACCTGACGACCTAAAAGGATGTGCTCACGAGTTTGTGGCATTGGACCATCTGTAGCAGCAACTACTAAGATAGCTCCGTCCATTTGAGCAGCACCAGTAACCATGTTCTTTACGTAATCCGCGTGACCTGGACAGTCAACGTGAGCGTAGTGACGGTTAGCTGTTTCATACTCTACGTGTGATGTATTAATAGTAATACCTCTTTCTTTCTCCTCTGGAGCGTTATCGATTTGATCAAACGATTTTGCTTGACAGTAACCAGCGTCAGACAATACTTTTGTAATTGCTGCAGTTAATGTAGTTTTTCCGTGATCCACGTGTCCAATTGTACCTATGTTTAAGTGCGGTTTGGAACGATTAAAATTCTCCTTTGCCATTTTACTTAATTTTTAATCTTAGTTATATATTAATTTTCAATTTCCTACTTACTTGAGCCAACTACGGGAATTGAACCCGTGACCTCTTCCTTACCAAGGAAGCACTCTACCCCTGAGCTAAGTCGGCAGAGTTTTGATTTTAGATTGTAGATTTAAGAAGTTAGATTTCCTACCCTGAAATCTACAATCTGAAATCCAAACTTTTTTTGTGGGGAGAGCAGGATTCGAACCTGCGAAGTTCACACAGCAGATTTACAGTCTGCCCTCGTTGGCCGCTTGAGTATCTCCCCAAATAATTTAAGATTTTAGATGTAAATTTTTAGACTGTCCTAAAAACAAAATCACCATTCTCAAATTTGTTTCATTCCATCATTTTAAAGAACCTGTTTCAAATCGCATTTGAAACTTTTTTTTGAGCCGGCGGAGGGACTCGAACCCACGACCTGCTGATTACAAATCAGCTGCTCTAGCCAACTGAGCTACGCTGGCGGTAACATTAAAAAAGTCCGCTATTTCTAACGGACTGCAAATGTAGCTATTTTATCTTTTAATCAAAACATTTTTTGAAAAAAAATTTCAATTATATATGTGCTCTTATTTTTTCTTTCCTTTTTACAAGCAATCTCTCTAACGATTCTGCCGAAAGCTCAACCGCCTCCTCAAATGTCTTACACTGCTTTTTAACCAAAAAATCATCTCCCGGTACATTAATCTTAATCTCTACTGCTTTATTCTCCTTGTCACTTGTTCTCTCCACTTTCAAGAAAACATCCGCCGAAACAACACGATCATAATATTTTTCCAATTTATCCATTCTCTCCTGAATAAAATCTACCAATTTTCTGTCAACAGTAAAGTTAACTGCATGAACATCTACCTTCATAATACAAATTTTAGGGTTAAACATTTCAGAATTACTGTTTATTTCTAGGATGCGCATTTGTATATACTTTTTTAAGCTCTGCTAAACTATTATGAGTATAGACCTGTGTAGACGCCAAACTCGAATGCCCCAATAATTCCTTAACTGAATTTAAATCTGCTCCGTTATTTAATAAGTGAGTCGCAAAAGTATGCCGAAGCACATGCGGACTCTTTTTTACCTTTTCAGAGACTTTACTAAAGTAAGAATTTATTAATCGATACACAAAAGATTCACTCAATTTTAACCCTTTGCTTGAAATAAAAAAATAATCAGCATCGACTATCTTTTCAACCGAAGCTCTTTCCCTCAAATACAAATTCAACTGTTTCGCAATTATTGGCAATATCGGAATAACACGCTCCTTATTTCGTTTCCCCAAAACCTTCAGCACCCCCGAAGACAGATCAACATTATACTTCATTAAATGAATCAATTCTGCTCTCCGCATTCCTGTAGCATAAAAAAGATCCACAATAAGCCTATCCCGAATTTCTTCAAATCCGGAAGGATCACCAACCTCCTGCAGCAAATCCGTTAATTCTTTTTCAGAAAAAGGAATCTGAATAATCTTAGGCGTTTTCAGTGCCTTATGCTTCAACATCGGACTCACCTCAATTTGCTTTGTTTTCAAAAGAAACCGATAAAAAGATTTCAGAGACGCCATTTTTCGATTGACCGAAACATTAGAAACCCCTTCATCCACCAAAGAAACAATCCAACTCCTAATCTGACTATAACCCACCTGCTCGATTGCATCCTGGTCAAAAGCAACCTTATTAAACTCCTTAAAAGACGAGATATCATTCAAATAAGCCACAACAGTATGTGCCGAATACTTTTTCTCCAGCTCCAAATACTCACGAAACGCCTCTTTATTTGATTTCATAAAAACACAAGATTACACCACCACAACCGCAAAACCAGATACAAAACGGTAAAAATTAAACACAAAAAAAACCGTTAGCATCAAAGTTATAATTTTCTGATGACTAACGGTAATTATTTTTGAAAAGCTATTACTAACTCTCTAAACTATCTCTCAAGTTTTGGATATAAGCCGCTTTTTGAATTTGAGCTCTTTTGATTACAGAAGGCTTAATAAAAGCAGTACGTGCTCTTAATTGACGAACAGTTCCTGTTTTATCAAATTTTCTTTTATAGCGCTTTAATGCTCTATCGATATTTTCTCCGTCTTTAATTGGTATAATTAACATAATATTGACACCTCCTCTCGTTAAGGCTGCAAAAGTATGTATTAATTATGAGTTATGAGTTATAAATTGTGAATTATTTTTTAGAAAACAGAATATAGAGTAAAGAATACAAACCATAGTACTATGTATCCTACATTCCTCATCTCTTATATTCTTTACTCTTTCAACAAACTTCTTGAAATAACCACTTTTTGAATTTCAGTCGTTCCTTCCCCAATAGTACACAATTTAGAGTCTCTATAAAACTTCTCTACCGGAAAATCTTTTGTATACCCATAACCTCCATGAATCTGAACAGCCTCATTGGCGATCTTCACACAAGCTTCTGAAGCGTACATCTTGGCCATAGCTCCAAGTGTTGTAACCGGTTTATGTTGTTGTTTTAAGAAAGCAGCTTTATGCAGCAGTAATTCCGACGCTTCAATTTCAGTAGCCATATCTGCCAGTTTAAAGGATATTCCCTGAAAATTACTAATAGGCTGACCAAACTGGTATCTTTCTTTTGAATATTTCAAAGCTGCTTCATAAGCTCCTTTTGCAATTCCTAAAGATAAGGCTCCAATTGAAATTCGTCCTCCATCTAATATTTTCATGGCCTGAACAAATCCCTGCCCTACTTCTCCTAATCTATTCGCATCCGGAACACGACAATTATCAAAAACTAACTCGGCCGTTTCACTGGCACGCATTCCAAGTTTATTTTCTTTTTTTCCGGAGCTAAATCCTTTCATTCCTTTCTCAAAAACAAAAGCCGTCATTCCTTTTGAGTCGCCTTTTTCACCGGTACGAACAATTACTACGGCAATATCACCTGAAATAGCATGCGTAATGAAGTTCTTAGCTCCATTTACAATCCATTCATCACCGTCTTTAACAGCTGTAGTGTTCATTCCTCCTGCATCCGATCCTGTATTATGCTCTGTCAATCCCCAAGCTCCAATAAATTCAGCCGTAGCTAGTTTCGGCAACCATTTTTTCTTTTGTTCTTCATTTCCAAAAGTCAAAATATGATTGGTACATAATGAATTATGGGCAGCAACAGACAAACCAATTGAAGGATCAACTTTTGAAATTTCCTCAACAACGGTAATATACTCATGGTATCCTAATCCGGAACCTCCGTATTCTTCAGGAACTAAGACTCCCATATACCCCATTTCTCCCAGTTGTTTAAACAGGGAAACCGGAAAAATCTGAGATTCATCCCATTCCATAATATTGGGTCTGATATTTTTCTCGGCAAAATCTTTTATTGACTGCGCAATCATCAACTGCGTTTCGTTATATTCAAAATTCATTGTAATTCTGTTTTTTTTTAGAACTCCAAATATAAACTAATTATTTTTGCTTTTTCAATAGGAAAATCTTTAATTTTTGATAAATCCTCAATATTATTAATATTTCCATTCATACTTCGATACGTTACAATCTCTTTAGCTAACGCATATCGGAAATAAGGAAACTTTGCCAATTCTTTCAAGGACGCATCATTTATTGGTACTTTTTTTAAAGAAGACGGGATTAATGCTTTAAAATGAATACCAAGTTCATTAACTACCTCAGGCGATAATCCCCAAACCTCATTCATTTGTTCCATCGAAACAAAACACCCCAAAATCTCTCTTTGTTTTAATATACGCAAAGATAAAGCTTCACCAATACCATATATCTTAACCAAATCTTCCTGAGTCGCTGTATTGATATCCTGAACTATTATTTTTTCTTTTTTAGAAACAGGTTCCCGCACAAACTCTTTTCTTTCCATTTTATGGTTTGATTTATTTCCAACCCAATCCGGAAATTTAAAAAGAGGAGAAATCACATGCAGCAAGGAATCTGAAATTTTTGTGACCTCCTGAAACTCTATCGCAGAATTCACATATTTGTTCTCTTTCCTAAAAGTCAACAGACGATCAATCTCCTGAACAGACATCCCTAATTTATATCCTTTATAGTCGGTAATGAAATTTGGATTAAAAGCATATATTTTTCTTTTTTCACCAGACTTTGAAAGTTTTAAAGAATCGATTCCGGATTGCAAAGACATCCACTGTTCTTCTTCGGCAAAGGTTTTATCAGATGTACTAAAATCAACAAAAAAATAAACGGCCTGCAACACAATTATTATTGCAAAAAGCACAAAAATTCCTTTGCGCTGTTCATTTGTAAACCTAAAATAGGTTGCAAAATTTTTTAAATTCATTTTATTCAAAATTTCTCTTCATTAAGTAAAGTACTAAAATAAAGAAAAACTTACAATTTATTAAGAAAATTAGTAAAAATATTGCGTTTTAAAAAATTACACATTTCCTCATTTATCCCCAATTAATTTAATGAATCTCAGTATTTAAAGATCAATCAACGGATGTTTTGTCAAAATATTTAATATTTTACAACTAAAAACGAGATAATTGTTTTTATTTTTTACAAAAAACGATACATTTGGAGCTTAGTAACAAATAAACCAATATAATATATGTCAATTTGGAGAGTTAAACCTATATCTGCCTTTGAGGCCGATATGAAAAAAAGTGATTTAAAAAGAGTTTTAGGAAAATGGAGCCTTACAGCTATTGGTGTTGGTGCCATTATTGGTGGAGGAATTTTTGTACTTACAGGTACTGGAGCATATTACCATGCAGGTCCAGCGTTAGCTGTTTCTTTCATCATTGCAGGGATTGCCTGCGTTTTTGCAGCTCTTTGTTATTCTGAGTTTGCCTCTATTTTACCTGTTGAAGGTTCTGCTTATGCTTATGCATATGGAACAATTGGAGAAATTTTTGCCTGGATTATCGGTTGGGGACTTATTCTAGAATATGCAATGGGATCCATGACGGTCGCCGTCTCCTGGTCCGGATATTTTAATAAACTGCTCAAAATGTTTCATATCCATTTACCTGAATGGCTAACAACAGATCCTGCCAGTTACACCGGAGAAGGTTTTTCTATGAACTTACCGGCTTTTTTAATTGTCATTTTAGTTATTTCCATACTTATCAAAGGAACTAAAAGTGCCGCAAAAGCAAACAATTTTATTGTTATACTAAAAGTTTCTGCTGTAATATTTGTAATTATTGCCGGTCTTTTCTTTATTAATACGGCTAACTGGACTCCATTTATTCCAGCAGCTACTCAAATTATTGAAAAAGAAACTACTCACAACGCTTACGGAATTGGAGGAATTGTATCCGGAGCCGCTGCTATTTTCTTTGCATACGTTGGTTTCGATGCTGTTTCTACTCAGGCAGGAGAAGCGGTTAACCCTAAAAAGGATGTTCCGTTTGCTATTATTGCTTCGTTATTAATTTGTACTACTTTATATATACTTGTTTCTTTAGTACTAACAGGTATGATGAATTATAAAGATTTTAACCCACTAGGAAAATATCCTGATGCTATTAAAGCTCCTGTTGCATATGCATTTGATATTGCCGGACAAGGATGGGCTGGTCTTATAATCACTATCGCTGCTACAATAGGTCTTGTTTCAGTATTAATGGTTATGATTATGGGACAATCAAGAATTTTCCTTGGTATGTCTAAAGATGGATTAATTCCTGCTGTATTCTCTAAAGTAAATCCACTTTCAGGAACTCCAAAAACTAACTTAATAATTTTAGGTGGTATTATTGCTACAGTTGCTGCTTTTACACCAATCAACAAATTAGCTGATATGACCAGTTTTGGAACTTTATTTGCCTTTACAATGGTTTGTATTGCGGTTTGGATTTTAAGAGTAAAACAACCTGGATTAACGAGAACTTTCAAGGTTCCTGCACTACCAGTTATTGCCGTTTTAGGTATTGCAATCAACACGTATTTAATGATCAATTTAAGCCACGATGCTCAATTTCTTTCACTAGGATGGTTAGCTATTGGTATTCTGGTTTATTTTGGATACAGTAAAAAAAGATCAAGACTTAACAACAGTACAGAAAACGAATAAACGTCATTCTATAAAACTAAAAAAGCTCCAAATATTTAAAATTTGGAGCTTTTTTTATAAGTCAAAAACAGAAGTTCGTTTTGCTCTGATCAGATCTTTTAACCGAATCCAAAAGGCAAGGGTTAAATAAACTCCAAAACCTAAACCGGCCGTAACAAACGAGATGTAAATAAAAAATAATCTTACACTTGTAACACGCATACCCAGTTTATCTGCCAATCTTGAAGATACATGAAATCCATATTTTTCAAAAAAGAACTTTAATTTTAAAATAGCTGACATTTTATTGATTTTTGATTTCTCAATTTCCACAAAAGTACAAAATTATCACATTGTCTCATTTTCTAATTGCAGATTGTAGATTTTTGAAGTGAACATTCCCGAAAAATAAAAAATTATCACATTCTCTAATTATTCTTAAGCAATTCTATTCCTAATGCACATCTTAAGCAACCTTTTTGATTGCAATATTCTTTTTTAAGCTCTAAAAGTACCTGGGTCTCAAAAGCATTTTTGGCCTTTATTCCGAAAAGCTCAAATTTATCGATAACAGCATTGCTCTCCGGAGCTACCTGATTCATAAAAGCAATTAAATCTTCAGAAATTGATTCATCTCTTATACCTGCATAGGCAAACTGAAGTGGAATGATCGTATTTATAATGAGCAGATCTATAAATGCATGAGACAGAGCCTTTGGTCTCTTAGCACTTTCTTTATCAAACTGATAGTGATTTTGCCAGTAAGAACTTGCTGAAACAATAAGTAGTTGACGTACCTCTTCAACAGATTTTACAGAAATTACTTTTGAAAACAGATTTTGCTTCCCGTATAAATTAGCTAACTGTGAGAGTCGAATAGTGGGAAAATTATCGGGACGATGCTTAAAAAACTGAACGGGATCGACACAACGCTTCTTAATCTGATATTTGTTCAGCAGATAATAGTATCTGATCTTTAAATCTATAAAATAGACATCTTCTTTTTCAGGATTTAATAATCCTACTGTTCCAAAAAACAACGCTTCCAAATTTTCAACTTCAAAGCTTTCCTTTCTGATTATTGAAAATGGAAGAGATTTTGCCATCTGCAAAAAAGACCCCCCATTGGTGTTTAATCCAAAATTTCTCGCTAATAATGAAAATAAAACCGCTTCCCAGTCTTGTTTATTTTCCCTGAGCAAATCATAAATGACTTCTGATTTACGCTCCAAACGTTCGAAAAAAAGTCTTTCCTGCCAGTTTTTAAAAACAAAATCATCAATTTCAGCTATACTCTTTTCACAGAATATCCAAGATTTTGGCGTTAGTAGTGTATTATAATTTGAAAGCGTTTCTGCAGCCGTATAATCTCTTAAAACCAAAACCGGAATCTCTGTATTGCTTTTTCCAAAAATCTCTGTGTCGTGCTCCCAAACCACATGTAAAATTACATTATCATAAGCAGTGTCCTTTTCGTGACCATGTACATACCAATCTGAAGATTTTAGATGTATTTCGATATTACCAGCCCATTTTTGATTGCCAATTATAATTTGTGCATTAAAAAAATCCGGACCCGAAAGCTCCGTATAATCACCCGTTTTAATAATAGTGAGCAGCTCCTTTTGAGTAGTTCTTAAATTTAGAGTTTCAAATTTTTTGAATCTCCAGAGGTAGTGAAGAAAATCTTCTTTCATATTTAGGCTTATAGAATGATTTACAAAGCTCTAAATTAACAAAAAAACCAATAATAATCTTACAAAATGTAATTTTATTTTAGCAGATACAATCTGGCACACGCACGCGCATCGGATAATGCTTCGTGATGATTTAACTGAATTTTCATTTCGCGGCAACAATCACTAAGCTTAGTAGGTTTGAAGCCTTTTGCCTTATAAATTTTAACGGTACACTCCCATTTAGCAGCAATATTCAAATCTTCGTAATTCAGGTCGTAAAGCGCCATTGATTTCATTAGTACATTACGATCAAAACTTTCATTGTGCGCCATGATAACCCTATTTTTTAATCTCTTTTCAATTTCTGGATAAACCTGTTTAAAAGTCTTTGCATTAACAGTATCTCGCGGATATATCCCATGAACCTGAATTGTAAAGGGATTGTATTGATTGTTTGGCGGCTTAATCAAAGTAACAAATTCGTCTACAACTATGCCGTTTTCGACTGTTACAATCCCGACAGAACACGGATGATAACTGATTGCAGTTTCAAAATCTATGGCGGTAAAATTCATATTCAATTCTATTGATTCAAAAAAATCCATAAATCTAATTGTTTACAACTAGATTTATGGATTTATAAATTTATTAAAAATTGTCTTATTTTATTGATCCGATAATATCATACTTTGTAATGATATGATGATTCCCGTTTTCAAGATCTACTAAAACAGCGTCATTTTCTTTGGTAAATAACTTAGACACCTCTTCGATTGGAGTTCCTAATTTCACAATTGGAAAAGGTTTTCCCATTACATCTTTAATCGGTTTTTCGGCTACATTTTTATCAGCAACATAACTTCTGAATAAATCCGTTTCGTCAACAGAACCCACAAATCCGTTGATATCTACTACCGGAATTTGTGAAATTTTATATTTACGCATACGCTCGATTGCGTGAGAAACCAATTCTTCAGTACGAACAACGATCAATTGCTTATCGATATGATCTTTAATAACATCTTCGGCTTTTGTTACATTTTCTTCCAGGAAACCACGTTCGCGCATCCAGTCGTCGTTAAACATTTTACCTACATAACGGCTTCCTGAATCATGAAATAACACCACTACTACATCATCAGGCTTGAAATGTTCTTTTAGCTGTAAAAGCCCTTTTATACAAGCTCCGGCAGAGTTACCAACAAAAATGGCCTCCTCCAAAGCAATTTTCCTGGTGTAAACGGCTGCATCTTTATCTGTTACTTTAGTGAATCCATCAATTAAAGAGAAGTCAACATTTTTAGGCAAAATATCTTCTCCAATTCCTTCTGTGATGTACGAATAGATTTCATTTTCGTCAAAAATTCCAGTTTCATGATATTTTTTAAAAACAGAACCGTAAGTGTCAATTCCCCAAATTTTAATGTTTGGATTTTTCTCTTTCAGGTATCTTCCAACTCCTGAGATTGTTCCTCCTGTTCCTACTCCTACTACGAAATGAGTAATCTTTCCATCAGTCTGTTTCCAGATTTCCGGTCCGGTTTGCTCATAATGTGCCAATGAATTTGACATGTTATCGTATTGATTCACGTACCATGAGTTTGGCGTTTCACTAGCCAGGCGTTTTGAAACTGAATAGTAAGAACGTGGGTCAGTAGGCTCCACATCGGTAGGACATACTACAACTTTAGCTCCTACTGCACGTAAGATATCCATTTTCTCTTTAGACTGTTTGTCAGATATCACACAAATCAGTTTGTAACCTTTAATGATTGCTACAAGTGCCAATCCCATTCCTGTATTTCCTGAAGTACCTTCAATAATGGTTCCTCCTGGTTTTAATCGGCCATCTGCCTCTGCATCTTCAATCATTTTCACAGCCATTCTGTCTTTAACAGAATTTCCAGGATTAAAAGTTTCGACTTTTGCCAATACCAGCGCATCTATTTCAGCAACAATTTTGTTGAGTTTTACCAATGGTGTATTACCTATTGTTTCTAAAATGTTTTTTGAAAAGTCCATTTCTATTTGATTTTTAATATTTGGTTTTTAAAAATATGAAGCTCCTAATCTTATTGGAAAAAATTCCAAACCAGACCAAATCGGATCACAAAATCACGATAAGGATTATTAGGTGCCGAATAATAATCGCTTTTTGAGAATAAAGCGTTTATATGCTCTGCTTTTAAATAAAAGCGAGTTTGACGAATTCTGGCATTAAAAAAAAGATCGAATAACGGATAACCACCAATCTTTTTGCTATTTTGAACAAAAAATTCTCCGATAACCGGATTATAATCATTTCCGTAATACTTTGTAAAATAATTAAATACAACCCCTGACTGCATGTACAATGCTTTCTTAAAAAAATACCCTGAATAGTAGAACGTATTTCTTGTTACAAAATCCGGTACATTTAAAATCAGATCTGATTGCCCTACTTTTTGATACAAAAGTGTATTGTCTAAGGCAAATCGGCCAAATTTAAATTCACGGCTTGCTTTAATTTCGAGGTAATTAATCGCATTACCATATTGAGCCGGTGCGATAATTTGAGTAAACACAGCCGCTTCTTTAGCAGAAGAGTCGTCTCTAAAATACAAATGATCGTTTAGAACGGTATACTGAACTTCTGCGTTTACCCAGGGTGTTGAGACACTACCACTAAGGGAATTAATTTTTTCGTTTTTAAAATTATTCGACCAGTTGTACTCCGTATAACTGCTTTGATATAAATTGAAGTTGTTATTCGGTAATTTATTGATGTTACGATACCTAAAATCGAACTGAATTTTATCATTCATATCGTATCTCAATTTCGCATCTAAATTTGAAAGAGACTGGTTTGTAATCGATCTAGAATATAAAAAACGACCGTTCCATTTGTTTTTCTGATATTCGTACTGGCCTCCAAAATTATTAATTTGTAAAAATAAATTATCAGGAATGACTGTTTTATCCTTTTGAATTATAATTCTACCATATTCATAATTCGATCTATAATCGTCCAGAAAAAAATTAAATTTCCCTAAAAGAGAATTTTCATAAGCAAGTCCTACCTTATTATACAATCTTTCGTATTTCGTTTTATCGTTAATACCGCTTGTAACGTACGAATCCCCAAATCGCTGAACTTGTGTGTTAACAACGGTTGATGTTAGTGTCGCCTGAGTGTACTCGAAAAGTTTATTCTCGTAATTAAACTGGTGTGTTACATATAAATTATTGCTTCCGTCCTTCGGATTTACTCTGAATGCATGATCAAAAAACAGGCGTCTTCCTTTCAAAAATGACTTAGCATCTGTAAGGTAAACTTGTAATCTTTGACGATTTTTATAATCTTTATTATCACTTTCAAAATCTGTAGGTGTTGTAATCCCGCCATTCTCTTCATTTGAAATGTCCTGATACGTATAGTGAGCATTTATAGCATATCTTTTATCTGTTGTCGCATAACTCGTTGTAAATCTAAAATTTCCCGCGCTTACCAACTGATTTATATAATCTCCTTCTGAACGCAAACCTTTATAAGCAATAGAAAAATTAAGATTTTTTGAGGTATTTAACGTAATAAAGGAGTCTACATTCTGACCTTTATTAATGGTAGTATTAAAAAACAATTCGGTAAAAGGAGTTGCCGCCGAATAATAATGAATCTGATCGGCTTCCATATAATTAAAATGTTTGCCGCTAAAACCAATTTCCGGATAAGGAGAAAAATTGGTTAAACTGTATTGCAGCGTATTAAAAGTTTGTCCGATGTTTGAGAAAGCCAAAAGCCCGAAATCGTCTTTTCTAAGATGATTTTGTTTGTAGGCACTTTTTAAGGTTAGTGACGTATCTACGTAAGTTGTATCGTGCTCCAGTGTTATAATCTGATATTGATCTATAGTAGCAATCTTGGCTTTTTTCTTTTTTACCGTATCAGTTATACTTGAATATTTTGTGTTCATGTCTAAGTTATTTTTAGATGTAGTTTTTTCCTGAGAAAATACTAAAGTTGGCACAACTAAAAGATATAGAAAAATGAATATTCTCATTTGATGGTTTTATAGGTAATTATTACGACAAAATTTATCAGGCAAAGGTAAAAGATAAAAACGTATAAAAAAACAAATCATTGTTATCTGGATTCTTTTTCAAACCAAACTCTTGAAACAAAAACCCCCAATCAAAAAAATGATTGAGGGCTTTCAAAAAAAATCAAAATATTTATCTTAATTCTACCAGTCTGGGTTTTGTCCTAGTCCTGGATTAGTTTGCATTTCAATTTGTGGTATTGGCCAAATAAATTTATAATCTGCATAAGGAAGAGCAGGAACTCCATAAGGACCTGTATAAGGCGTTCCTAAAGTATATAATGCAGCAGCTGGTGCAGCATTAGCTATTTTTGCAGGTACACCATTAATTGCAACAGAAGCAATTGGATCTCCTTGTAATCTGTGAATATCAGACCATCTACGTCCTTCCATTAAGAATTCGATTCTTCTTTCGATAAGAATACCAGCAACCAAATCAGCAGGTGTAGCAAAAGAAGCAGCAGTATAAGCCTGTCCAACTGGATTAGCAGGAGTCGCTACCGGATTACCCAATGCTCTGTTTCTTACAGAGTTTAACAAATTAAGACCTACTGTGGTATTTGATAAACGAGCCTGAGCTTCTGCCATATTCAACACCACTTCAGCATATCTAATAACCGGAGCAGCATCAGTTAAGTTTGTAATGTCAGAATATTTATTAGTATATTTTCTTCCAGCTACAGTTTTAATCATAACACCCTCTTCTCTTCTTTTATCATCCGCTAACCATTTGCTATTTCTCCAAATAATAGGGCTAATATTCACTAAAGCTCTATTGTTCAAAATACTCGCCAAACCTGCATTAACTCCAGGGTTAGCTGTAGCTGAATGCTGAATAGAGAAGATAGATTCTGTATTAGACAAGTTACTTGCAGGAACAAATACGTCACCAGGTTTAGCAGTCAAAGTGTATAAACCATTTAACTTAACCCCTTCAGTAATTACGTTTGCCCAGTCTCTTTTTTGAAGATATACTCTCGTTTTAAAAGCGATAGCTGCAGATTTAGTTGCTTTAGCTACTACTCTACCTCCTGCAAATCCATTTGATGTTATCAATTTTTCAGCATCATTTAAATCTGCAATTACTTTATCATAACATTGAGCAACTGAATTTCTAGGCTTTATAGTTTCTGAATCTATTTCTGCCTGAGTGTTAATACCAACTTCTCTATAAGGAATACCCGCATGAGTAGCACCAGGAGTGTGGAAATAAGGTCTTGCAAAATAATTCAACATTTCGAAATGTGTTATAGCTCTTAAAAACTTAGCTTGTCCGATATAATCATCACCAACTGCTTTAGTAATAACACCTTTTGCAACCGCTTCAGTTGTACCTTCAATCATTAAGTTACATCTGTTGATCAGTCTGTAACCATCAACCCAGTAATACACGTTGTTAGCCGATGTAGGATCATAAGTTTGAGTATAGGTCAGCTGATAAAAAGTCGCATTATTAACAGCATCTTCTCCCATACATTCTCCCTGCTCCACAAAAGCAGCTCCCCAAATATAACCTCTACCTCCATTTGGAGTTCCACTGTTATAAGTACCAATAGCAGCTGCATTATAAACCCCATTCATATAGGTTTCTATATAAGCAGGCGTTGAAAAGGCAATATCTGTAGGAACGTTATTTACAGGAACAAGATCTAATATCTTATCTTCTGAGCATGAGTTCAGCCCTAAGACAACTACAGATAGTAAAATTGATTTTATTATATTTTTCATATTTTTCATTTTATAAACTTACATTAAGACCCACTGATATCACTTTAGAACGAGGAGTACCGTTAATATCTACTCCAGACGTTTCCATCTCTGGGTTAATACCTTTATAATCAGAGATCAACCAAATGTTTTGTGCCTGAACATAGATTCTAAAGTTATCCACTTTTAATTTATCTAACAATAATTTTGGTAAAGTGTAACCTAAACTAATATTGTCAAGTGAAATAAAGTCTCCTTTTTCAACAAAACGTGAGCTCGCATTTCCAGAAAGGTTAGTAAATGTATTAGAACTAGCCCATAATCTTGGAGTCCATCCGTCTCCAGGATTGTCAACACTTTGCCATCTTCCTAAAATTTCTGTTCCGTTATTGTTAAAGTTTTGGTTCATTAACTCTCTTCTTGTAGAGTTGAAAATTTTATTTCCTCCACTAAATCTAAACATGAAACCAAAATCAATATTTTTATATTTCATCGTAGAACTTACAGATCCGTAATAAGTTGGAAGTGTATTTCCTAAAATAACTTTATCAGTAGCAGCACTTAAAGTAGCAGGAGTTGTCGCAGCAGCAGGATTGTTTGGATCGAATACAAAATAACTTGTTTTTGCTAAATCTCCCTGTACTAAACTTCCATCCGCTTTATAGTAAACCGGGTTACCGTTTGCTTTGTTAACACCCCAATACTTAAATCCATATAATGAGTTCATAGACTCACCTTCTCTAAGAATTAAGTTAGGTGCAATATTGGTGTCTGAAGAAGTACCTCCAATAATATCCTGACCGGCTACTAAATCAGTTACAACGTTTTTAGACAATGTTAAGTTAGAAGATACGTCCCACTTAAAGTTTTCAGTATTGATTGCTTTAAAACTTACAGCAAACTCATACCCTTCGTTGTACAATTTACCAATATTTTTGTTTGTTACACTACCTGGAATACCTAAAGAGTTTGCAACAGGTACCGATAAAATTAACTTGTCGATATTATTTCTATAGTAATCAAATCCGATAGTCAATCTGTTATTGAACAATCCTACATCTGCACCAAAATCAATTTTTTCACTAGATTCCCACTGAAGCGTCGGGTTTCCAAACTGAGAATAACCAATACCATTTGTAGGACCGTAAGGAGATGGAGATGTAAAATCCATATATGGGTAGTTTCCAATTTCAGTATTTCCAACTTTTGAATAAGAAGCTCTAAGCTTTAAATCAGAAAGTGTGTTGCTGATAGGCTGCATGAAATCTTCTTTAGAAACTGTCCAACCTGCAGAAACTCCAGGGAAATTAGTCCATCTTTTATCTTTTCCTAATTTAGAGATACCGTCTCTTCTGATCGATCCTTGTAAGAAGTATTTTTCTTTATAGTTATAAGTAAAACGACCTAAGTAAGACATGATACCATTCTCAGTGATAGATCCACCAGAATCTTTAGTGATATAAGAATTGGTAACAAGGTTTTTATCATAAAAATCACTGATGATATCACTTCCCTGACCAAAGAAGTATTGGTATTTTTGTTTTTGATACTCCGCTACTGCTGTTACACCAATATTATGATTTTCTGCAAAAGTCTTTTTATAGTTTAAAATATTTTGCCAGTTCCATCTTGCATATTCTGTGTTATCATTTATTAAATAACCGTTTCTTGAACGACCGTCACCATGAACCGGGTTCCAATATTGAAATCCGCTAGTAATAGAATTATCAGCACTTACCTGAAGTCTATAGCTTAAATCTGAAGTAATTTTAGCATTTGCAAAAACATTCAATAAAGTTCTGTTTACTTTAGAATAGTATTTATTGTGATCTAAAGCATATACAATATTAGTAATGTTATCTCCTACAGGATCTGTATTATCCCATTTCCCTACTGTATTAGTACCCAATGGTAACGTTAAGTTATATCCCGTTGGGTTAGCAGCATCGTAAATCGGAACGTTAGGCAACTGTCTGATTGTATTAAAAATGTTTCCTGAAAGTCCACTAGCACTAGTATTTAAACCATTGTACTCTGTTCTGGTAACACTTAAATTTGTACCAACACTTAACCATCTATTAATATCCTGATCGATATTTGCTCTAACAGAATATCTCTTCATGCTATTCGCTAAATTGATACCATCCTGATCTGTATATCCAAGAGATAAATAATATTTCGTTTTATCAGAACCTCCGCTAAAAGAAAGATTATGTGTCATTTGAGGCGCATTTCTCAAAACGGCACCTTGCCAATCTGTATTATAAGTACTTCCAACAGCCCAAGGAGTTTGCCCTCTGTTTGTTCTTTTCTCGTTAGCAATAACTAAGAAATCAGGTGTTTGTAATAAATCATATTTTTTAGCAGCACTAGCTACACCAAAATTAGTTGAATATGTTACTTTTAAACTTCCTTTTTTACCGCTTTTTGTAGTAATCAAAATTACTCCATTTGCTGCTCTCGAACCGTAAATCGCAGTTGCAGCACCATCTTTTAAGATATCAAAAGACTCGATATCATCCGGGTTAATATCGGCTAATCCATTTGTATTGGCTGAACCTCCAATATCTCCGGAAAGAATAGGCATACCATCAACAACAATTAACGGATCAGTTCCACTTGAAATAGAAGCAACACCTCTAATTCTAATTTTTGGAGCTACTCCAATAATTCCACTATTGGTTACAACCTGAACCCCAGCTGCTCTACCGGCTAATACGCCCTCGAAACTTGGAGTTACAAGATTAGAAATGTCGCTTCCAGCAATTTTAGAGATAGAACCGGTTACTTCTTTTCTTTTCTGTACACCGTAACCTACAACTACAACCTCATTCATTAATTGAGCCTCTGACTCCAATACAACATTAACTGAATTTGAAGAACCAACAGTTGCTTGTTTGTTATTCATACCTACATATGAAAAAACTAATACATCACCTGTCTTTGCTTTTATGGAATAACTTCCGTCAAAATCAGTTTGAGTACTTACTTTAGATCCTTTCACAAGAACATTTACTCCCGGAATAACCCCTGTTTTATCAGAGACCTTTCCAGTCACAGTTCTCTCCTGAGCAAAAGAAAACTGCATAGATAACGCCACAACCAGCGTAAAAATCCATTTAAATTTTAATTTCATTTTAATTTATTTTGAATTAGTATGGCGCAAACATCTTAATTATTTCTTAAAACTCCAAAACTTTTTAACTTAATTTTAGTCTAAATTCCTAAACATCTATCAACATCTATCATAATTCGTTTAGGTTTCATTCTTTTTAGTAGCAATATTCCTTATTTTTTACTAAAAACATAAATTTATGTAATTTTAACACTTAACACCCTTTTAACACTTAATCCTCAGAAAAAGCAAATCTGTTAAAAAAATAAGATCTGCTTTTGCGAACATCTTTTTAATTGCATCTTTTTTTCTTTTTTTCGCAAATCCACGCTATTATTAAAGAAGAGATTTTAAACGCTATTAAAAAAAATTACAATATTTTTGACTTTGAATATAAAAAAACAGAAAATGCTTCAAAAAAATTACTCAGGACATCTTTTAGAAACCGGAACTGACGAAGCTGGTCGGGGATGTTTGGCTGGACCCGTAACTGCAGCAGCCGTAATTTTACCTGCTGATTTTGAAAATCAAACTCTAAACGACAGTAAACAATTGTCTGAAAAAACAAGATCTCTCCTAAAACCTATTATAGAAGAACATGCCATCTGTTTTGCCGTTACACATTTATTCCCTGATGAAATTGACGAAATAAATATCCTGAATGCTTCGATGAAAGGAATGCAGGAATGTGTTTTAAAATTAAATCCTGAACCTGAGTTTATTATTGTTGATGGAAACCGATCGCTAAATGCAAAGCTGGGTCTAAAGAATACTGTTGGAAAACAATTTACTAAAACTGAAATCGAATTGCTAAAATCGATCCCGAATCAAAGTATTATAAAAGGAGATGCTAAGTTTTTAAGTATTGCTGCTGCTTCAGTTCTTGCTAAAACCTATCGTGACGAATATATGGATCAGATTCACGAAGAATTTCCAATGTACAATTGGAAAAAAAATAAAGGCTACCCAACAAAAGAACATCGCGAAGCCATTAAAAAGTACGGTACTACAAAATACCATAGAATGTCCTTTAAATTACTGCCTACTCAGTTGGAGTTGTTTTAAAAAAAGTGAATCACTTCAGCTAAACGTCGTTCCGTATAAAGTAAACCTATACTAAATCTCCAAAAATGCAAAGACAAAACAAACACTAACAATCACTTTTTCAAAACATTACATTCAAAAAAAACTCCATTAAACTGATTCTTTTTTTTGTTAAAATCTCTTCGCTTTGCTATCTTTGATTTTCAATACAAAACTAACCACATGAAAATCAAATTTTTAACATTATCTCTAATTGCGTGCATCACCCTGGCATGCAATTCCAACAAAAAGCAGAATGATGTGACAGATAACACAGATTCTCTTGTATCAACCCCAGCTACTGAAACTCCCCCAAAAGAGGCTTCAGTTAAAAAATTCGAGATTAATACTATCCCGGTTTCAGACAAACCTCTTGGCGCTTTTCCTTACTTTAACCTACCCGAAAATTACGAAGGCACTCCAAAGAATAATACAGCTGATTATGATGTTGCTTATTTTTGGGTGAAAAATCATTTTGAAAAACCAGAAGGAAAAATGTTCTACGCCAGGATTACTGCAAAAGAAGGAAAATCATACAGCGATCTTGAAGTAGCAAAAAATTTAGAGGAGTTAATTAAAAGTGTTGATGGTGTAAAAGTATCTGAAATGAAAGTTCCTTCGGATTCCTCGCATACAATTCCGGATAACAACCGTGTTAAATACATGAACGGCTATGGTTTTATGGCCAATGCAATTACCACGACCTATCTTATTCGACGTCCGGACAGAAATATCTGGGTCCAGCTTACTCCTGGTGACGATGCTGTATCGGCCGGATGGATGATTCTGGAAACAAAACCTTTTAAAATGACTGCTTCACTTACCAAAGCAGATGAAATGAAAAAAGAGCTCGATTCTAAAGGTCACATTGCACTGTACATTAATTTCGACACCAATAAAGCTACTGTAAAAACAGAATCTTCGCCTATAATTGATGAAATTCAAAAATTGCTAACTGCTAATAGCAGCCTTAAAATTGCCATCGAAGGTCATACTGATAATACTGGTGTTGCAGCACAGAATAAAAAACTTTCTGAAGAAAGAGCAAATGCTGTAAAAACAGCATTAATCTCTAAGGGGATAAATGCATCCAGATTACAGACAAAAGGCTTAGGTGCAGATAAACCAATTGTCGACAATACGAGTGAAGAAAACAAGGCAAAAAATCGCAGGGTAGAAATTGTAAAATTGTAGTACCCGTTCTCGAAGGCCTTAATACAACAAATGAAAACCGAAGATCCTTTTATTGTTTTCATTTGTTGTCTTTATTCTATGTAAAAAACTAAAATTGAAATTTATATCCAAAATCAGGAGAAAAACCAATTTGATCTTTTTGGTTGACACTATTGGTTAATCGGTTGTATTCCTTCGTAAAAATATTGGTATGGTTGGTCACATTTTGAAGGTCTATATAAAACTGATGAAACCTTTTCTTTGTTTTGCTATTAAATTTAATACCGAATTTAACATCCAGTCTTAAATAAGGATCATACTGTTTGCTAAAGGCATTTGCATCATCTCTAATTTCATAACCTACATTATTTGAAGCAATCAAATCTACTGGTGTATAATAACGTCCTCCTGCTGTTGTGAATTTGGTATCAATCGAAAAAACATTTTTCTTTGCCTTCCCTATTCTAAATTCCTTCCCTCCCAACAGATTGATAATATATCCGTTATTAAAAGGTGAATTTCGCTCTATACCATCGCTTCCTTTATATTTACTTTCAAATAGTGAAGTAGTAAATAAAGCATAATAGCCTTCACTAAAGAATTTTTCGACGGTAAATTCAATACCCTGATTGTATCCACTTCCTTTACTTACCAAAGATGTTTTATCAATGGAATAACTAAAATCAGCCCCCTCTGTCAAGGTAGAATAACTGCTTGGAAAAGACTGAACTCCGGCCTTACTTATATCCTGATAATAAACCTCAACCTTTGCTCTCCATTTTCTGGCCAGTCGCACATCATAGCCCAAAACATAATGCTGACTTTGAACTAAATCCAGATTCTTGTTGGACTGAACCTGAGTTCCATTTACAAATTCATTCAGAAATAATATCGGCACCGGAACACTTTGGTGGTGCAAACCGTAACCAAAACTAATAGTGTTTCTCTGATTTACTGCATAAGCCAGAGCAGCTCTGGGTTCAAAAGCAAATTCTTTATTTATCGAAAAATACTGTCCATGAATCCCCGCATTAAAAGTTAGCTTTTCGGTCAGACGAAATTGCCCCTGAGCAAACGGCTGAATAACATTATAATTTCCACTGTTGTTTATCAGCTGAACAAAATCTGGATAACCGTCACCATCGTTGTCCTGCTGTCTGTCACGGGAAGACATTTTAGCATCAAGTGTATAATTCTCAAAAAGCAAACCCGCCCTGAAAGTTGTTTTTTTATTGATTTTAGAATTGAACAAAGTCGAGAATGTCACTCTGTTTTCATTGTTATTAATATCCGTAAAAGGCAAACGGCTTTCTGCGGCAGTGTTGAAGTTATAATAACGGAAATTCTCGTAAGAGTTATTTGAATTCGCAAAACCGATAATCGTTTTTAAATACGATTTTGTTCCAATGTCCAGATTGTGCTTCAATCCAAACGAAGCAAATCCCGATTTTACGTAAGCATCTTCATCCTGGGCCGCAAAAGGATCTTCCTTATCTATTTTATCTCCCAGAAAATCAATATCCGACGTTCCGTAGATTCCAAAAAGGGAGAAATTGCCAGCTTTACTTTTCCCTAAATCAACATTAAAACTGATATCTCTATAATTGGGCTGTGCATCTGTACCCGCTATTCCCAGAACCCCGACAAAGCCATATCTTGCGGCCGCTACAAACGAACCTCCTTTTTTACCAAGCGGTCCTTCTGCCATAAATTCAACTCCGGGATAAGCACCTGCACTCAGCATGTATTCGTAATCATCGGGATTTCCTTTTCGGAAACTCAGATCAAAAACACCTCCAATTGCATTTCCATACTCCGCTGGAAAAGCTGAAGTTAAAAAATCAGAATTGGCCAAAAGATTTGGATTCAGTGCCGAAATAGGCCCTCCCGTAGTCCCCAATGTCGAGAAGTGATTAGGACTTGGAACCGGCATTCCTTCAATTCTCCACAACATTCCCGATGGTGAATTTCCACGAACAACAATATCGTTTCTGCTATCATCTCCGGTAGAAACTCCTGCAAAATTAGAAACCAAACGTGCCACATCGCTTCTTCCTCCTGCATATCGATTAACTTCTTCGGTCGTAAATTGTTTGGTTGATACTAACGCCATTTTGTTAATAGGTTTGGCTTTATTAGAGCCTGAGGAGACTATAATTTCATCAAGGGTATTGAATTTTTCGATCATCGAAACCGTTAATAAATTATCTTTTCCTGTGGTAATATCAAGATCCGAAACGGAAGTGTTTTCATAACCCCCAAAGCTAAAACTCAAACTCTGTCGCCCCAAAGGGACATTCGCCAGTTTAAAATTACCATCAGCATCTGAAGTGGCATTTTTCTTCTCATCCCCTATCAATAATATAACAACTCCAATAAGTGGTTTTTCGGATTGTTTATCAATAATTTTTCCTTTTACAGTTCCCGTCTGAGCATAGGTTATCAGCCCAAAAAAACCTATAATAATCAAGAATATTCTTTTCATTTTTATTTTGCTTTACAGTTATAAAAGCAAAAGTAAAGAGCTGAATTTTCTTAAAAATTGACTTGGGTTAAGATTTACTGTTCAATGTAATCCTGGTTCTGATCCGACTTAAACTTTCCGGCTGAATTCCTAAATAACTGGCGATGTGTTTTAACGAAACTCTTTCGACTACTTTCGGGCAGTATTTTACAAACCGCAAATAACGTTCCTCATGAGACAATAAAGACATTGCCATATTTCTGCCCGTTAATCCTTTGATCGTTCTTTCCATCATAATCCGAAGAAAGGAATTAAATACCGGATATTCAGAAACCAGTTTTTCAAAATCGTGTTTATAGGCCAAATACAGCACACAGTCTTCCAGAGCCTCGATATTCAGCAATGACGGTTTGTTGTATAAAAAACTCTCAAAATCAGAGTACCAGTCATTTTCAAAAAAGAAATTTCCGGTAGATTCGACACCATCAAGTGAATAATAGTAACGAATGCATCCTTCTGCAATAAAAACTCCAAAATTACAAACATCTCCTTCAACCAAAAGATGTTCATTTTTTTTGACTTTCTTTAGTTTAAGTATGTTTTTAAAGGCCATACTTTCCGTTTCATTAAATTCCATAAATCGAGACAGGTCAGTAATTACATTTTGCATGGTATCAGGTTTTTAGAAAAAATGGTTTAATAGATAACTAAAACTATTCAAAAAAATTGCTCTAAACTGCTCTGAAGCAGAAATATAACAAATTAGTCGCATACAACCTTTTCCTGAAACATTTCCTTAAGCTGGCTAGTCCATTCTGAAATATTCTCGTCAGAAGCTCTGTCGGCCTTATCAAAATAAAAATGTTTTTGAACTTCCAATCCGCAGTACTTAAAAATTCCGAAGTCTGAGGTTAAGGCCAAAGCTTTATCCATTCCGATGGACTCGTATTCTGCACTTGATTTCCCGTGCGAATTGATTATGATGGTTTGTTTCCCGGTCAACAACCCTTTTTGAATCCCCTGGTCGTAGCGATAGGCAAATCCATAACTAAAAACCCGATCGACATACCCTTTCATGATCGCTGGCATTCCGGTCCACCAAATTGGATAAATAAAAACAATACGATCGGCCCAGCTAATAAAATCCTGTTCTGTTTTTACCTCGTCGGCAATTTCTCCCACTCTTTGCCCATTCATATCTTCCAGAGATAAAACCGGATTAAAATGGATGGCGTTTAAATCACGAACAATAACTTCCTGCCCTGATTTCTCAAGGTTCTCTATAACAATTTGTTTGAAGTAATGGTTTAAACTAGCTGAATTGGGATGTGCGTAAACAATTAAATTTTTCATGTTTTCTGTTTTTTAAGATTGAACATGACAAATGTAAAACTGCTGATCCGATCACAATTGTAAGAAAACGAAAAGGGGCTATTCTGTCTTTGAGTTACAGATATCGTTTTGAAATTTCAGGAATTTGGTTGGAGAGATATTCATATAATGTTTAAAATCATGTATCAACTGACTTTGATCGTAATAACCGCATTGCTCAACAATAGCAAGCCAATCTGTTTTAGCATTTTTTAAAATATCTTTTTGAATTGCTTCTACTGCTTTTAAAAAACGTTCGTAACGGCTAATTTCTTTGATGGTATAACCAAAAAACTTCTTTTGATTGAGTTGAACGTTTCGTTCGGATTGATTTGTTTTAGAGGCAATCGCTTTTATCGGATTGATGTTTTTTGCCCTAAAATCGCTTAAAAGAGAGGTAATGGAGTGCTGTTCCCGTAAATAAGGCCGGCAAAACTCTAAAATATGATCCACCCGCTCTTTTGGATCAGAGAATTCTTTTAGTTCCTCCCATAAAGCGGTAAAGCAATTTTCGGCCATCAAAGTATCCGGGTGAACAGGTAAAGAATGAGTTAAAAGCGCATTTCCAAAGAACCGATAGAAAGCATCTTCTTTAAAATTGGCTACCAAAATCTCCGAATCAGGATTTAAGGTGTAATCAAAAGCTTGTTTTATTGGGCCTAAAACGACACATCGTTCTGCTTCCAGAATCGTATTTTGCTGTGATTTTAAAGAAGCTCCTTTTCCAAAAACAAAGACTAAGATCGTCTGAAAACTGGGTAATAATGTTTTTGTTACCGGAATATCGGTTTTATTCTCCGCAAAGTAAAAATGAGAGAAAACGGAATCAAATGCTGAAGGAACAGCAATTTTATAATTGTTATTTTCTTCAGCATCTGCCATATTTTTTTGTATTTCAAAAGCCTGTTTAAACAAACTCAGCTTCAAACAAACGGGTTAAATGTTTTATGATTTTTGCCTTTACTTCTGCCTCATCTACTTTTTCGACACCAAGTTCTACCTGCAATGAGGTCACTCCTTTACCGCGGATTCCACACGGAATAATATTATCGAAGTATCCCAAATCAACGTTTACATTTAGAGCAAATCCGTGCATTGTTACCCAGCGTGAGGCGCGAACACCAAGCGCACAAATTTTTCTGGCAAACGGAGTTCCTACATCTAACCATACTCCGGTTTCTCCATCGCTTCGTCCGCACTTTAAACCGTATTCTTCTAAAGTTAGGATAATAGATTCTTCCAAAAAACGTAAATACTTATGAATATCGGTAAAGAAATTTTCCAGATCTAAAATGGGATAACCTACAATTTGCCCCGGTCCATGATAAGTAATATCACCTCCACGGTTAATTTTATAAAAGGTAGCTCCTTTGGCCTCCAGTTGTTTTTCGTTTAAGAGCAAATTCTCAAAATCACCACTTTTACCAAGCGTATAAACATGCGGATGTTCTACAAATAACAAGTAGTTGGGTGTTTCTAAATCAAGCTCTTCTCTTCTGTTTCTGATTTTTAAGTCGACTATGTCTTTAAAAAGTTCTTCCTGATATTCCCAGGTCGATTTATAGTCTTTGCTTCCTAAATCCTGAAGTTGAATTTTTTTATTCATTATTAATTATTTTTCAAACTCAACATCAAAGTTAAGCTTGTCAGGATTCTCCATATAATCCGTAAAAGGGTATTGAATTGTAATTGTTTTGCGATCTTCACTAAATAAAGCAGTCGGGTTTGATACTTTTTTAATGCGTTTAGGGAAATGGTATTTTATCACATAAGTAGAGGATGCAAAAACCATTTTTGACATTTCGGCGGTTGAATCCTGTACTTTTGCGGACAGTTTTTGTTTGTCAACTATCGCTTTACGGCTAAATTTCTTTCCGTCATAATTGTAGTTTACTTTACTGCTGTTATCTCCGAAACCTCCTGAAAAAGGTGTTGAAGCATCTGCTCCTCCTGTCAGTTTTTGAAGAGTGTTGATGGATTGTAATATGTCGTGTAATTCGTTTACATTTTTAAAATTTTCTGAAAAATCCATCAGAAATTCTTTTTTCTCCTCGTTCGTTTTAATATTAACCACAAGGTCTTCCAGCTTTTTAATCTCACTTTGAGCTTCAGGGGATAATTTTGAAATGCTTTCGCTTTTATCCGCCAATAATTGTTTGAAGGTAAAAGTAGAATCTACATTTTTTTTGGCATCAGCTCCCAATTGATCTCCTATCTGATTCCCCGCCATGGCCATTAAAGAAGAACCGTCCATGTTTAAAGAAAACTTTCCTGTTCCGTTATCATTTACATAAATACTCTCGGTAAAAGTACAACTTGCGAGTGTTGCTACTAAAAAAGAAAAACTAAGTAGTTTGTATAATTTCATCGTGGTTAATTTTTTCTCAAAGATACGAAGTTTGGTTAATTGTTTAATCGTTTTGTTAGGTTCTTAGGTTCTTAGGTTCTTAGGTTCTTAGGTTCTTAGGTTCTTAGGTTCTTAGGTTCTTAGGTTCTTAGGTTCTTAGGTTCTTAGGTTCTTAGGTTCTTAGGTTCTTAGGTTCTTAGAAAATCATCGAAGATGATTTTCTAAGAACAGCTAGATTAGCTTTTCAACTCAAACGTTTTTTGAAAACAAAAACGTCTACTCTAGCCCCGATAGCAGCGGTATCCTTTTTTGCTTTTTCTGCAAAAAAGATACAAGTGGATAGCGGGACAAAACCACCTTGAAAACCCGAAAATTACTGCTTCAAAAAATCTAAAATCAGCATTCTGAAATCTACATTCTTTTCTTTATCTTTGCACACTTAAAAAAGAGCACAAAATGGCACTATCAGAACAAGAAATCATCCGAAGAGAAAAACTTCAAAACTTACGCAACTTAGGAATCAATCCTTATCCGGCTAATCTTTTTCCTGTAAATCATACTTCAAAGCAAATAAAGGAGTCGTTTGAAGAAGGTAAGAAGGTGATCGTTGCGGGACGTTTGATGAGTGTTCGTGATCAAGGGAAAGCTTGTTTTGCTGAATTGCAGGATAGTGAAGGGCGTATTCAAATGTATGTGAATCGTGATGTTTTGTGTGAAGGTGACGATAAAACTTTATACAACACAGTATTTAAAAAATTAACCGATTTAGGTGACTTTATTGGTATCGAAGGTGAATTGTTCACGACTCAGGTTGGAGCGAAATGTATTCGTGTGAGCGGTTTTACTTTTTTGAGTAAAACATTACGTCCGTTGCCATTACCAAAAGTGGATGAAGACGGAAATGTACACGATGCATTTAATGATGCTGAATTACGCTACAGAATGCGTTATGTAGATTTAACAGTGAATCAACATGTTAAAGATACTTTCATCAAACGTACCAAGTTATTTACAGCAATGCGTGGTTACTTTAATGATGCAGGATATCTTGAGGTTGATACTCCGGTTTTGCAGTCGATTCCCGGTGGTGCTTCGGCAAGACCTTTTATTACGCACCATAATTCGCTTGACATTCCGCTTTACATGCGTATTGCAAACGAATTGTATTTGAAAAGATTAATTGTTGGTGGATTTGAAGGCGTTTATGAGTTTTCCAGAAACTTCCGTAATGAAGGAATGGACAGAACCCATAACCCTGAGTTTACAGCAATGGAAATATATGTAGCCTACAAAGACTACAACTGGATGATGGAATTTGCAGAAGGACTGCTTGAGCATTGTGCTATTGCCGTAAACGGAACTAGTGAAGTTACTTTTGGCGAGCACAAAATTAACTTTAAAGCGCCTTACGCCCGTGTTACGATGACGGATTCGATCAAACATTTTACCGGTTTTGATATCTCAGGAAAAACAGAAGAAGAGCTTTTTGAAGCTGCAAAAGGAATGGGAATCGAAGTTGATAAAACAATGGGGAAAGGAAAACTAATCGATGAAATCTTTGGTGCAAAATGTGAAGGAAATTACATTCAGCCTACTTTCATTACCGATTATCCGAAAGAAATGTCTCCGTTATGTAAAGAACATCGCGATAATCCAGACTTAACCGAACGTTTTGAACTAATGGTTTGCGGTAAAGAAATTGCGAATGCTTATTCTGAATTAAACGACCCAATTGATCAAAGAGAGCGTTTTGAAGATCAAATGCGTCTGGCTGCAAAAGGTGATGATGAAGCAAACGGTATTATCGACGAGGATTTCTTAAGAGCCTTAGAATACGGTATGCCTCCAACATCCGGAATGGGAATTGGAATGGACCGTTTGATTATGTACTTAACCGATAACGCATCTATTCAGGAAGTTTTATTATTCCCGCAAATGCGTCCGGAGAAAAAACAGACTGTCGAATTATCAGACGAAGAGAAATTTATCGTAGACTTATTAAAAGGAAATGAAAATAAAATGGATCTTCAGCAACTAAAAATCACTGCAAATTTAAGCGGTAAAAAATGGGACGCTTCCATGAAAAACTTATCTAAACACGGTTTGACTAAAGTCGCTGTTGAGGGTGAGTTTAAATTTGTGGAATTGGTAGGATAGTTTTTTTTTTAAAATTCAAATTTTGGAAAATCCAAATTCCAAAACTGATATATGATAATTTAAACCCGATAGATTTAAAAATCTGTCGGTTTTTTCTTAGTATATTTTGTATAACCTTGATATTCAAAACTTATGACGATGGGAACACTAGAACTAAAATTAGAAATATTTGACAGACTCAAAAACATTGAGGATATCACTTTACTTGAAAAAATCAGAGGTCTTTTAAAAAACACAGACACTTCTAAAAACTATCAATTAGAACAATATGAAATAGATGTTCTTAATGAAAGCGAGGAAGACATAAAATATGGAAGAGTTATTTCTCAGGAGGATTTAGACAAAGAAGATTTAGAATGGCTGTCAAAGTAATCTGGACTAAAACTGCTGTTTTACAAAGAAGAAAAATATTGATTTACTGGACTAAAAGAAATAAATCCTCTGTTTATTCTAAAAAGTTAATTGCCGAAATTGCACAAAGAGTCCAGTTTTTAATTCTCAATCCTGAAATCTACGTTAAAAACAAATTTTCCTGGCATACGGACATCGACATTAGGGCATTATAATATTTTCTATAAATTAACTCCTAAAGAATTAATTGTGATGGCCTTTTGGTACAATCGCCAAAATCCCAAAACGTTGGCTAAAATTTTAAAAAAATAAAATGCTTTTGTCCGAAAAAAGTAAATCCGACAGATTTTAAAAACCCGTCGGGTTTGTTATTTTAAAACGAGTACTTCTCCAACTTCTTCCCATCGATATCCAAAACCTTTGCACTCTCTCTTGTAGCCTCCTCTTTAACAACTTCCTGAACAGATGGATTTGACGGATATTTTCCGTTTTTTAGTTTTAGAAGATGAAATTTTCCTCCGCTTACAACTATTAGATCATAAAATTTTTCAGATACTGAAGTGGTTACATAAATTGGGAAATCAGTTACCGTAAAAGAATTAATCAGACTTCCGTCATTATTTAAAATGTATCCTGAGCAGCCACCACTTCCACAAAAATAGGAATTAGAGAAGCCTACAAAATACTCCTCTTTCTGATCATTATTTAAATCAAATGCATCATAATAAAAAAACCTATCCTCTTTTGTCAGTGCTGGCAAATCTTTCTTCAGCAATGCTAGAAGCTGCTTTCCGATCATCTCTACAACCTTATCGTTTTTATGAGGAGCATCGCTTACATCTGCTGTTCCGGTTGCTGTTTTTGTTATGGTGTCAGTTGCAATGGCTTCAATAACATTCTCTTTTTCTGTTTTTTCTTTGTTCTGACAAGAAATCATTCCTAAAATTAGAAATGCCATTAAAATTTTTCTTTTCATAGTTTCTCTTTTTTTTATTTTTTACGATCACGTTCCTAAACCTGACAGGTTTTAAAAACCTGTCGGCATTGTCAATTTAAACTAACAAAGCGGCTTTATTTTCAATATCATTCTCTGTTAATAAAGATTTTATATTGTTAAAGGTAACCAAAGCAATCTGCGTTAAGGCTTCATTGGTAAAAAACGCCTGATGTGCAGTCACCAAAACATTTGGAAAACTCATTAAACGCTGAATGGCATCATCCTGAATAATATCGGCAGAAAGATCTCTAAAAAATAGTTTTTCTTCCTGTTCGTAAACATCAATTCCTAAATACCCTATTTTACCTTCTTTCAAACCTTCAATGACAGCGGCTGTTTCAATCAATCCTCCACGGCTCGTATTTATAAGCATTACACTTTCCTTCATTAAAGCGATAGATTCTTTATTAATGATATGTTTCGTCTGATCGTTTAAGGGACAATGCAATGAAATCATATCGCTGGTTTTGAAGATTTCTTCCAACGAAACAAACCGAACACCATCTTTTTCCATTTCCGCGCTTGTTACGATATCATACGCCAGAACTTTACAGCCAAATCCTATCGCAATCTTAGCGAAAGCTTTCCCAATATTCCCCGTTCCAATGATTCCGATCGTCTTCCCAAACAAGTCAAAACCTAATAATCCGTTTAATGAAAAATTTTGCTCCCGAACCCTATTGTAAGCTTTATGTGTTTTTCTGTTCAGTGTTAGAATCATTGCCATCGCATGCTCTGCAACGGCCTGAGGTGAGTAAGCAGGAACCCGGCATACTTTCAAATTGTACTTTTTAGCAGCATCCAGATCAACATTATTAAAACCCGCGCAACGCAAAGCAATAATCTTTACTCCTTTTTCAGCCAATTGTTTAAGTACTGCCTCATTGACAATGTCATTTACAAAAACGCAAACAATTGAAGCATTTTCAATCAAAATAACGGTTTGAGAGTTTAATTGCGTTTCAAAGAAATCCAATTCAAACCCAAAAGCATCATTGTATTTATTGAAGAACGTTTTATCGTAAGGCTGCGTTGAAAAAAAAGCTATTTTATTTGTATTTACTGTATCCTTTAAACTCATCTTGATTACTATTTTTGAGGTTTTTATCTTCCTGTTCTACTAAATTAAACAATTCTTCTGAAGTAAATTTCTGATCCTGAAAAATCAGCTTACTTTAAATATTCTTTTCCATACGCCATAACAAATCCATCTTTTGGGCAAAGACTGGAAACATCATAACCTAAACTTCTAAGGATCTCTAAACCATCTATAATTGCTACTTTATTACCGCCATTCCATCCCATTTTCAAACCGTATAAAATACATTCTCTCATATATTTTGGCCGGTTTAAATTAACATTTTCAGTTTCTTTATCAGATAGTCTGGTTAGCACTACTCCGCTATTTAAAGGGTTTCCGTCATACAGATCTTCCCATGTAACGAAGCTGATTTTCAACGGAGTTTGTTTATGATCTTCCAGGAATATCGTTATTTCAAATGTTGCTGCTTCTGTATCAAGCGTATATTTAGTAACGCTTTTGTACCAATAAACATTCTCTTCAACTGTAATTTTTCTTAATACCATACGTTTAAAATGTTACGCTTTGAAAAACCAAACGATCCCTTCGTCTCTCTTTTTAGCAAAAAATCTTCTCTGCTTACTATGCTCTAAACTTCAAATGATCTGTGCTAAACAATAATCCGATTCCACTGTAAGGATCTCTCTTCAGATCATAAAAATCATTTACTCCTTCCAGATCTTTGTACAAATCCAAAATAATCGAAGCAGGTTGAAATCCGTCTATTGTGTGAGCGATAATCGTATCTGCTAAACAGGTCAATTCTTTTGTTACATTTGTAACTCCCAGATTATTTCCGGTTTCCCAATCCCATACAATCCAATCCCACTGGTGTTTTTTATGCATACAATCCATCCACAAATAAGATAGATTATTAATTTTCATCTTCCCTAATTCTTTGGTTTTCCAGTATTCAACACTTTCAACAATGGCGTTTACTGCAGCATCAGTATCATCATAAATAAAATCCGGATTTGAAATCTGAATCATCTTTACAGCATCCGTTATCCTGGTCGCAATTGTTTTTAACTCCTTTTCATTGGGTTTCCTCAAAAAAGCAAATTCAATATCCAATCGTTCGAAAGCTATTCCTCCAGTTTTAAGCAACATTTCACCTGGAATACATGTTGCATTAGAATTTTTATCCAAAAATTCCTGATTTGGATCAAACGAAAAGTTCTCATCCTGATAAAAGCCGGCAAGATATCTTTCCTCAATTTCTTTCAACAATTTATATTGTTCAAAATACAAACCGTCCTTGACTCCCTCTTCACTTTTAAACCTGCAAAAATAATCGGGTTGCAGAAACCAATACAAACAAAGAGCCGTTCCTTTATCAAGTGTTTTTTGTTTGATAATCCATTCAAAAGGCTCGATTCCATCATCATAATTCCAGTTTTGAACAAACTGATGCCATTCTGGAGCAGTTAATTTCTGATACGACATCTCTCCGTTTACCGCTTTTAAAACCCGATTTTTATTCTTTTTGCTAAATAATACTTCCATTTTTTGATTCAGATGATGGCTACTCCTTATTTCTAATATTGAAACAAATTTAAAAAACCATTTCTTATAAAAACATGATAAAAAGCAGAGATCTATGAAGCCCTAACCGTAAACCGCTAAAATTCAAACAAATGAACTGCTTTTATATTTAATTTTGTTAAATAATCTATAATTCTGACTGTCAGATTAAACCTCTTTAATCCAGTAAAGTCTAAGCTATATAAACAATTAAAAAACGTACATCATGAAAAAATTACTTATCGCAGCTTTGTTATTCGTTGGAATAGCGAGTTTTGCACAAGAGGCAGATCAAAAACCTGCACGCGAACCAAAAGAAAGACTAAGTCCGGAACAACGCAATGAAAAGAAGTTAAAAAAACTCACTTCGGAACTCAATTTAGATGCCAATCAGCAAGCGCAGATAAAACAGCTTTTAGCAGACAGAAGCGCCAAAGCTGAAAAGTTTAAAGAAGACCGCAAAAGCAAGAAAGAGAACGGTACAAGCCTGACAACAGAAGATAAAGTTGCTTTTAGAAAACAAATGCTGGATGAACAAGCTGCTAACGATGCCAAAATGAAATCGATTCTAAATGCCGATCAATATAAAAAATGGACTTCCATTCAGGACGAAAATAAAGAAAAAGCAAAAGAGAAAGTAAGAGAATACAAAAAAGCAAACAACTAATATCGTTCATAAAAAAAGAGGCTTAAAAGCCTCTTTTTCTTTAGTATAAAATCTTATTTCGGATTAAGAATTAAGTCTATCCTTTTAATACAATCCTCATAATGATACTTGGTTTCTGCATTTACAGGTCTCGCCTTTGCTGCCAAAAGTGTCGTTCTTAGCGCATTCAACTCGCCACGTACCAAAGCTCTCACATCAGATTGGTTTACATTATAATATACCACTGATCGGTCAGACGGCTTAATTTCTTCGGTCATTAATACTCCCATTCGATCGATATAACCACGTTGCAGGTTTCTTCTGTAGATGGTCACATTTCCGGGTGCTGCTGCTTCTTTCCAGATTCCTTTTCGTGTATCTCTCAATAAATCCAGTGCTTTATAAGTATCTCCTCCAACGATTTCATTATCTACTAATCTGCCAATACGGCCAATACTAAGCAAACTATTCAACTGTCTCACCTGTAAGCTTCTGAATCTTTCCGCATAACCGGCAAAATCAGTATTCTTCAAAGTCGTAACATTTACCATCCATGTTGGCGAAGCAAAAGCATTAGCCTGAAGCCAGTTCATTGCTTCAATCTGTTTGGCTTTTGGTACTACCTCGTAAACATTTCCGGTCTGATTTGGATTTTTAGTGTTTTCATAAACTCCACCAACATTAGTCACCACATGACCTACATATCGGCTCCAAACATCCAGCATTTCTTTGTACAATTCGTCCAGATCTTCATAATTATTAGTCACATTACTCGTCCATTCGTTTAAATGAGCAACAACATATTCCAAATTTTTAAGTCCGTAAGTACTTGCTTTCATTGAATTATTCCCAATATCTTCTGTTTGTGAAGTAGGATCGAAAGCACTACTTTGTTTTCCAAATTTATACAAAGGATTACCCGCTTTATCAAGAATCCATTTATCCAAAGTAGCTGATTCCTCCTGAGGAGATTTCGCATTTGAAATCACTCTGTATCCCCAGTTTAAGGCATAGTGATCATACGCTCCCATCTTACGAATAAAGCGAATGTTTTTATCTCCCGGTTGTGCAATATAATTGTACCTCGCATAATCCATTATACTAGCTGAAATTCCGTTTTGTTGCGTAAAATCACCATTTCGGTAACTTTCTACATCATACGCACAGCTTGCGCCCATATTGTGTGGAAAACCTAAAGCGTGCCCCACTTCGTGAGCAATTACCATACGCATCATTTCTCCCATTTCCTCATCGCTTGTCTGCAAAGTTCGTGCTGACGGATTTGCCGCTCCAGTTTCTAACAAATACCTGTTTCTGTACGAACGTAAATGGTTGTGGTACCAGATAACATCACTTTCGATAATTTCACCGCTTCTTGGATCTGAAACACTCGGACCAACTGCATTTCGGGTGGTACTTGCAACGTAACGGACAACTGAATATCGAACATCTTCAGGGCTAAAATCAGGATCTTCTTCTTTTGTTGGGGCATCTTTTGCAATAATAGCATTCTTAAATCCTGCTGTTTCAAAAGGTTTCTGCCATTCTTCTATTCCTTGTTTGATATATTTTCGTAGCTTTTCAGGAGTAGCAGGGTCTAAATAATAAACTATAGGCTTTACCGGTTCAACCAATTCTCCTCTTGCATACGCTTCCGGATCTTTTGGCTCCAGTCTCCAACGACGAATGTAGGTTTTAAGATCAGATTTTAATTCATTACTTCCATAATCGTACTGACTTACCGTAAACCAGCCTACTCTTGGGTCAGCCAGTCTTGGTGTCATAGGTACTTCAGGCAGTAAAATCATCGATTGATTCATTTGAATACTAATCGATTCGGTATCTTCCAGCATCGATGGTTTCGAAGCATTATACGTCATATCCTGAATTACTTCGATATTCATTGGAAAACTTTTGATCGTATTGATAAAACTTCTTGAATCGTCAAGCCCTTTTACTTTATACGTTTCGCGCATTTCTCCTGATATTCCACTGATCGCCTTAACATCTGTACTGTAAAATTTAGTAACATCAACCACAGTGTTTGCAGAATCTTTACTAAAAGCTACGATATCAAAAGCAAATAACGTAGGCTCATAATTATTTGATTTAACCGAAATACTAATCGGCAAAGTATCATTGGCTACGGCATTGTATGATTTTGATTTGATCAGAATTTTATCCTGAAAACGTTGCCAGACTACTAATTGCTCATTGGTTTCTGATCCCGCGTTTACATAACCTCCACCCAAATTCGAAGGCAGTTTTGACAATCTGCTTACTAAAAGCATGTCTTTGTTCAGGTATTTATTCGGAATCTCGAAATAGTATTTTTTATCGACTTTGTGAACTTTAAAAAGTCCGTCATCAGAGACAGCATCTTTGGTGATTACCTTGCTGTAGTCTTTAATTGCAGATTCTGGTTTCTTTTCCGGCGAGGCAGCTGCCAGCTCATCTTTTTTTGATTTCTTCTTGTTTGATTGCGCAAACTGAGAGACAGGAAATAGCATAAAAGCAGCTATCGTAGTAGAAATGAAAAATTTCTTCATTTATTACAGGTTTAATGGTTATTTAATAAACAAAAATAATTTTTATCCTGAATATACGCCCCAAAACCTATTTATTAACTTTTCATTAACTACTTGCTGATTATAGAGTTTAAATTGTAAAAATGAGACTGAATAGTGTGAGATGTAAACTGTGAAATGTGAAATGTGAAATGTGAGATGTGAACTGCGAGATGTGAACTGAGACTGAATACTGAGACTGAATACTGAGACTGAACACTGAGACTGAATACTGTGACTGAATACTGTGACTGAATACTGTGACTGAATACTGCGACTGAATACTGTGACTGAATACTGTGACTGAAAACTACAAAAAAAGCCCAGCTTTAATAAAAAAGCTGAGCCTCCAATTGAAAAAAAATATATACTTTAACTTCTAAGATCTAAAAGGTCTTTGAAACTTTATCAATCGCATTAATGGTAAAATCCAGATCTTCATAGGTTAAGGCATCGGTAATAAACCAGGTTTCATAAGCCGATGGTGCGATATAAACCCCTTCCTGTAATAAACCATGGAAGAATTTCTTAAACGTTTCATTATCACCTTTTGCGGCAGTTTGAAAATCAACAACCGGATTTGCATCAAAATGAACAGAGATCATCGATCCTACTCTATTGATGGTGAAAACAACATTATTCGCTTTTAAAACCCTGTCGATTCCTGCTTCCAAGTAAGCCGTTTTTTCTTCCAATCGGGTAAAAATAGCACTGTCATTATTTAAAGATTGTAACATCGCCAATCCTGCTGCCATAGCCAACGGGTTACCAGATAATGTCCCGGCCTGATACACTGGGCCAAGCGGTGCCAGATAGTTCATGATTTCTTCACGGGCAGCAAAAGCCCCCACAGGTAAACCTCCACCAATTACTTTTCCGAAAGTTACAATATCGGCATTGACATTATACAATTCCTGAACTCCTCCGCGAGCCAGACGGAAACCTGTCATAACCTCATCAAAAATTAGTAAAATTCCGTTGGCTGTACACAATTCTCTTAAACCTTCCAGAAAACCTTTTTGAGGTGGAATACATCCCATATTTCCGGCAACTGCCTCAATGATAATCGCAGCAATTTCATTTTTATTGGCTTCGATTAAGGTTTTTACGTTTTCTAAATCATTGTACTTTGCCAACAAAGTATCTTTTGCAGTACCTTCTGTAACTCCCGGGCTGTTTGGCGATCCAAAAGTTACTGCCCCGCTTCCGGCCTGAATCAAAAATGAATCTGAATGTCCGTGATAACAACCTGCAAATTTGATAATTTTATCTCTTTTTGTAAATCCACGAGCCAGACGAATTGCACTCATACAAGCCTCGGTACCTGAATTTACAAATCTTATTTTATCAATATTCGGAACCATAGAAACCGCCAAAGCAGCAATCTCCGTTTCTAATTCCGTTGGCATTCCAAATGAAGTACCCAATTTTGCTTTTTCAATTACAGCATCCACAACCGGTTGGTAGGCATGACCCAAAACCATTGGTCCCCATGAATTGATATAATCGATTAATTTATTTCCGTCCTCGTCATACAAATAAGCACCTTTGGCACTTTTTACAAAAATTGGAGTTCCACCAACTGCTTTAAACGCTCTTACCGGTGAATTTACGCCTCCAGGAATTACTTTTTCTGCTTCAGCAAAAAGCTGACTACTTCTTTTATATATCATTCTGATTTTAGATTTTTGAATTCTGAATTTAGATTTTAACGAATTTGAATCAAGACTGAAAAACTGAGACTAAACACTACTTCACTTTCAGCTTCTGCCCGATAGAAAGTGCGTTGTCTGAAAGATTATTTTTCTGTTTTAAATCGTCAACCAAAAGGTTGAATTTTTTTGAAATCGAATATAAGGTGTCCCCTTTTTGAACTTCGTATAAATTAGGATCGTTCGAATTAGCATTAGAAGGAGAACCAGAAGGTGAAGAACTTCTTACCGGAGCTGATTTCTCGAAAGGTTTGTAGCTTTTTCCGGTAACCTGACAATCGTACTGGTGCAGATTGTATCGTTCGATATAACTAATTAATTTATCCGGGTAATTGGGATCTGTGGCATAACCAGCCGCTCTTAACCCTTTTGCCCAGGATTTATAATCGTCTTTTTCGTAAGTAAATAAAGTTGCATATCTATTTTTGCCAACCAAAAACAAGGCATGATCTCTATAAGATTCTGCAGCTTCTGTATATTTCCTGAAGCATTCCTGAGCAGAATCATCATCATGACGCACACTTTCTCCCAGCCAGTCCTTGTGACACTTAATTCCAAAATGATTATTGGCTTCCAGCGCCAAATCTCCTTTTCCCGCACCAGATTCTAAAATCCCCTGCGCCAGAATAATACTTGCAGGAATGCCATATTTCTGCATATTCCCTATTGCAATATCTTTGAATTGTAAAATATAATTATTGATTAAATCGCTGGTTACAACTGTTTTTGAAGTAGACTGAATGACCTCAGTTGTATTATTTGTAGAAGGATATTTTTTGCCAATTGGTTTGGTGTAAGTTGGCTTTTTGGTTGTTGCCACTCTGGGTCTCTGGACTGCCGCCGCTTTTTTGGTCGTCGCAATAGTAGGTTTACTTGAGGAGCAACCTACTATAGTCACCAGCATTAAAAGTGCTATTATTTTTTTAACCATTGCTTTTGAGTATTGGTAATTTTTTCTGCTTCAATTTAACATTCATCCCTTCAATTCCCTGCAATCCGCCGGTATGGATCAATAAAATTTTTGAATGTGCAGGAAAATAGTTTTTATGTATTAAGTCTATAACGCCAAAAACCATCTTTCCTGTATAAATTGGATCCAAAGGCACTTTATTTTCTTCAAAAAAAGCATTGATAAATTCAATTAATTCCAAATTTACCTTCCCATAACCTCCAAAATGATAGTCAGAAATTAAATCCCAGTTATCTTTCTTTGCAAAAATACGAATTTCATCGGTTAAAAAGTCACCTTTTAACGCCGGAAACCCTAAAATTTTCTGACGTGGCGGTGCACTATTAATCAAACCCGATATAGTGCCGCCTGTTCCTACCGCACAACAAACAAAATCAAAACGTGCATCTTCTTTGGTCAAAATCTCCTCACATCCTTTTACAGCCAATTCATTTGTTCCTCCTTCAGGGACCAAATAAAAGTCTCCAAACTTATCTTTTAACTTTTCGATAAAGGCATTTTCATTTTTAAGCCGATACTCCTCCCGCGTCACAAATTCAAACTGCATTCCGTTCTCCTGAGCAAATTTCAGCGTTGGATTCTTCTCTATTTTATCAAAAAGCTCATCACCTCTAATAACTCCGATCGTTCTAAAACCCTGCTCTTTCCCAGCATAAGCAACTGCTGCAATGTGATTGGAAAAAGCACCACCAAAAGTCAGCAGAGTCTTTTTATTTTCGGCTTTCGCCTGAAGCAAATTGTATTTCAGTTTCCTGAATTTATTTCCTGAAACAAAGGGATGAATCAAATCTTCTCGTTTTATAGTCAACGAAATATTATTGGGCAAAGCGATATGAATTTCCTGATTCAAAATCTATTTGTGTTTTAATGTTAAGTAATTTAAAAAGCCGAAAAAAGGTCGGTTTTTCAAATAATTTAAATGAGTTTCATTCGCGTAAGCTTCTCTCTCAAAGCTTATATTCCGATAGGCCAGTTCTTTGTTTTTATATTGAATCAGCCGAACTGCATATTCTAAAACATAAAAAACATAAAACGGAAATACCAACAATTCTAATTGCTGTCGCAGGTGAATTTTTTCATGATTGACAAAAACAGCATTTTCTTTATCCTCATCATATTTCAAAATGATAAGCGGAAACACAGCCATTCCTCTATATCCTTTTGGAATTAAATATTTAGCAACAATCAGAAACATTAGCTGTAAAATTTATAAATTTGTAGATGAAAATTGTTCGATTTCATTAAAATCATAATCAATTAATTATTTTTGACTTTTAAAAAGCGGAACACGAACTCAATGCAGATTTATGAAAGAGCAAAGTAATGAAAATAAATTAATCGAAGGGGAAGATTTTTACTATACTGCCGAAGGTTATAAATGCTTTACTGAAAAATACCATCTGAAACGTGGTTATTGCTGTAAAAGTGGCTGCCGTCATTGTCCGTATGGATTTGATAAACGAACAGGTCAAATAAGAAAAAACGCGAATTAGAAAATGTGCCAATTTGATAATTTTAAAACCAAACCAACAATCTAAAATCTAAAATCACCAATCTAAAATATTTATATGGATATTCTGTTACGAAAATTTAGGATTACTATCCACAAATCCTATCATAGATCGGATATCCGTTATCCTTAGTTGTTTTTTAAATTAGAAAATGTGACAATTTGAGAATTTGAAAATTATTTTTATTTCTTTAATTGCCATGTCGCCCCGATGGAGCTTATAGCATATTTAATAAATCGCAGATTATTGCTTGCTTAGATCAAAACCTTAGCAGCCTAGAATCTTAGCAACTTAGTACCTTAAAAAAATGACTTTCAAAGAACAAATACAACAAGGAATTCCAACAATATTACCTCCAAAAAAGGAGTATGATCTGGCGATTAACCATGCGCCAAAACGAAAAGAAATTCTATCGGCAGAAGAAAAAAAACTGGCTTTAAAAAATGCGTTACGTTATTTTGAAGCAAAACATCATGCTGAATTAATTCAGGAGTTTTCAGAAGAGTTAGAAACTTACGGACGTATTTATATGTACCGCTTACGTCCGGATTACAGAATGTATGCCCGACCAATTGACGAATATCCGGGAAAATCATTACAGGCAAAAGCAATTATGCACATGATTCAGAACAATCTGGATTATGCTGTAGCGCAACACCCTCACGAACTGATTACGTACGGTGGAAATGGAGCCGTTTTTCAAAACTGGGCACAATATTTATTAACGATGCAATATTTGTCTGAAATGACAGACGAACAAACGCTGACCATGTATTCAGGTCATCCAATGGGATTGTTTCCTTCGCATGCAGAAGCTCCAAGAGTTGTCGTAACAAACGGAATGGTGATTCCAAATTACTCTCAACCGGACGACTGGGAGAAAATGAATGCTTTAGGTGTTTCACAGTACGGACAAATGACAGCCGGTAGTTATATGTACATCGGACCACAGGGAATTGTACACGGAACAACGATTACGGTTTTGAATGGTTTTAGAAAAATCAAACAAAATCCGGAAGGAAATCTGTTTGTAACTTCAGGACTTGGCGGAATGTCGGGTGCGCAGCCAAAAGCCGGAAATATTGCAGGCTGCATCACGGTTTGTGCAGAAGTAAATCCAAAAATCACAAAAATTCGTCACGAACAGGGCTGGATCAATGAAATTGTAACTTCAACTGACGAATTGGTCAAAAGAGTACATACGGCAAAAGCCAATAAAGAAGTGGTTTCCATCGCTTACTTAGGAAACGTGGTAGACGTTTGGGAATGTTTCGACAAAGAAAACATCAAAATTGATTTGGGTTCTGATCAGACTTCTCTTCATAATCCTTGGGCCGGAGGTTATTATCCTGCCGGAATTTCATTTGAAGAGGCTAATGAAATGATGGCCAGCAATCCCGAACTTTTCAAAGAAAAAGTACAGGAATCCTTGCGCCGTCAAGCCAAAGCGATTAACAAACACACAGCAAAAGGAACTTACTTTTTTGATTACGGAAATGCCTTTTTATTAGAAGCTTCCCGTGCAGGTGCAGATGTTATGGCCGAAAATAATATTGATTTTAAATACCCTAGTTACGTTCAGGACATTATGGGGCCAATGTGTTTTGATTACGGATTTGGCCCATTTAGATGGGTTTGTACTTCCGGAAAACCAGAAGATTTACAAAAAACAGATACCATAGCAAGCCAGGTTTTAGAAGAAATGGCCAAAACAGCTCCGGATGAAATTCAGCAGCAAATGCAAGACAATATCAAATGGATCAAAGGTGCACAGGAAAACAAACTAGTTGTAGGCTCACAAGCCAGAATTTTATATGCCGATGCAGAAGGCCGAATTAAAATTGCCGAAGCTTTTAACCAGGCTATTGCCAAAGGCGAAATTGGAACGGTTGTTTTAGGACGCGATCATCATGACGTTTCGGGAACTGATTCTCCATACAGAGAAACCTCAAATATCTACGACGGATCCCGCTTTACAGCCGATATGGCGATTCAAAACGTGATTGGCGACAGCTTTAGAGGTGCAACCTGGGTTTCTATACATAATGGTGGCGGAGTTGGCTGGGGAGAGGTTATAAATGGTGGCTTTGGTATGGTTCTTGATGGCTCTAAGGAAGCTTCAAAACGTTTAGCATCAATGCTTTTTTGGGATGTTAATAACGGAATTTCAAGAAGAAGCTGGGCCAGAAATGACGAAGCTATTTTTGCGATAAAAAGAGCAATGGAAGTTCAGCCTTTATTAAAAGTAACTTTACCTAATATTGTAGATGAAAATCTGTTTTAGAAAAAAGGGACTTTGACTTCACTCCGTATCGCAAAAACGGAGCATGTTATCATTACAGGAAGAAGAACATTAAATTTTTAAACATATGAAAACATTCAAATTAGTACCCGTTTTTTTGCTTTTAATACTAGCGTCATGCAGCACGGTTAGTGTTTACTCTGATTACGACAAAAACGTAGATTTTGCCCCTTATAAAACGTATGCTTTCTTTAAGCCGGGAATTGATAAGGTCGAAATATCTGATTTGGATAAAAGACGTATTCTACGCGCCATCGATGATCAAATGCAAGCCAAAGGTTTTACCAAAAGCGAAAACCCTGATTTATTAATTAATATTTTTACTAAAGCAAGGGAACAAGTAAATGTGAATCAATTTAGCGCCGGATGGGGTTACGGTTGGGGTTGGGGATGGAATCCATACATGATGTATGGAGGAAACCAGACTACCGTTTCAACTTCTACAGAAGGAACTTTATTCATTGATCTGATTGATGCTAAAAAGAAAGAAATGATATGGCAGGGAGAAGGTGTTGGAACTTTAACCAAAAACGTTGCTAAAAAAGACGAAAAGGTTGCCGAGTTTGTAACTAAAATTTTAGCACAATATCCTCCTGTTAAAAAATAATTCATACATTTGCGATTCAATTATCTGAAATGAAAAACTTAAATAACATCATTATCTCTATTACTATTATTGCAATTCAGCAATAATGGCGAGGTAATATGTAAATAAGTAAACAAAATACAATTTATAAAACCTCCCAAAACGGGAGGTTTTTTTTATTTAAAAAATATTGCAAAACATTTTATCACAGATTGAAAATCTTATCAAATCCTTTAATCTGTGACAAAAACAATTTAATCATTATGAATTTATTTAACGAAGTACTTGCTGCTAAAAAGCAACTTGAAAATGTAGTTGCCGCTACTCCACTCACCCAAAATTTAAATCTTTCGGAAGAGTTCAAATCGACCATTTTATTAAAAAGGGAAGATTTACAAATTGTTCGGTCGTACAAAATCAGAGGGGCTTACAACAAAATTTCCTCGTTAACCGAAACTGAAAAAGCAAGTGGAATTGTATGTGCCAGTGCAGGAAATCATGCACAGGGAGTCGCTTATTCCTGCAATCTTTTGCAAATCAAAGGCAAAATATACATGCCCAAAACCACTCCGAAACAAAAAGTAAAACAAGTACAGCTGTTTGGGAAATCGTTTGTTGAAATTGTACTTACCGGAGATACTTTTGATGATGCTTATGCTTCAGCCACAGCAGATGCAACCGAGAGCCAGAAAATCTTCATCCATCCTTTTGATGATGATAAGGTTATTGCCGGTCAGGGAACTGTAGGATTGGAAATTTTAGAGAGTTACAACGAGCCTATCGATTATGTTTTTGTACCAATTGGCGGTGGCGGACTGGCTTCGGGTTTGTCTGAAGTTTTTAAACAGCTGAGTCCAAATACAAAAATTATTGGTGTTGAACCCAAAGGAGCTCCATCTATGAAAACCTCTATTGAGGAAAAGAAAAACACCGCTTTAAAAACAATCGACAAATTTGTAGATGGTGCTGCCGTAAAACAAGTTGGTGATAAAACTTTTGAAATCTGTCGTCATAATTTAGACGACATTGTTCTGGTTCCCGAAGGAAAAGTCTGTACTACGATTTTGCGTTTGTACAACGAAGAGGCTATGGTAGTAGAACCTGCAGGGGCATTGACTATTGCAGCTTTGGATTTTTACAAAGATAAAATCAAAGATAAAAAAGTCGTTTGTGTAGTAAGCGGAAGCAATAATGACATCGAAAGAACTGCCGAAATAAAAGAACGTTCTCTACTATATGAAGGCCTGATGCATTATTTTATGATTCAGTTTCCACAGCGCCCGGGGGCTTTAAAAGAATTTGTAAACAATATTTTAGGTCCTGATGACGATATCACGTATTTCCAGTTTGCAAAGAAAAACAGCCGCGAAGTTGGTTCTGTAGTCGTTGGCTTAGAACTAAAAAACAAAAAAGATATTCTCGACATTAAAGTAAATATGACTAAGAATGGTTTTGAATTTCAATATCTAAATGACAATCAGGATTTATTTACGCAACTGATAGGATAAAACAAACGGCTGTCTGAATTTTAAATCAGACAGCCGTTTCAAAACAAAATAAAATTACTACTTAAACTTAGGATTTGCAATTATTGTTTAACTACTTTTTTAGAATATAACGTTTTACTGTCTTTAACTTTTACCACATAAAGTCCTTTTGGCAGCTTTGAGATTTCTATTTCGGTTTCATTTCCATTTCTAAATTCAACGGCTCTTTTTAAAACACTTTGACCTGTAACCGCATAAACTTCGACCTCGCCTGTACCTGAATTTGGGGTATTGATTTTTAAATAGTTATTTGTCGAATTGATGTAAGCAGAAAAAGCAGTCTCGCTTACCGTCACAGTCTCGGCTGTTAAAGCCTGTCTGGCCGATGAAGCTTCAACCTGTACCAGCTGCCATTGCTGGTTTAAACCTCCTCCGTATGCCCACACCTGGATATTCGCACCATTTGCTGTAGAAACATTTTCAACATCCAGTGATTTACCGCTATTCACATTAAGGATCTGATAATAACCTCCGCCAACACTTGTAACCGTCCATTTGAACTCGTTTGAAACGGAGAATGTTTTTTGATGCACTTTTATTCCATCGGCAGTACTATTATTTTCAGTTGCCAGATACATCCCTGTCGATTTTACAATAATGTAGTAATTACCGCTTCCGTCAGAAACAAACTTCCAGCGTTGGTTGCTTCCCCCTCCGTTCGTAATATCATATTGTTGAATGCGACCTCCGCTTGTTGTCGAATTATCGGCAACATCTAGTCCTTTATTACTGTTTCTTGAAATGATATTGTAATAACCCGGAAAAGAAGTTGACGGCGGTGCTCCTGCTGACCAGTTAAAAGTAACCGCTGATGATGCCGGAACTGAATAATTAAATGCTGAAGATCCCGAAACTACTTTTATGGTATTGGCCGATCCTGAATTATAAACTACAAGTGCGATCGATCCGTCAGAGTTTCTAAAACTTACGGTTTGAATTGTTCCGCTAGTACTTGAAGAACCAATTCTTACTGCCCCTGGTTTTACAAATTTTGAGATTTGACCAATAATGTAATAAGCTACATTTTTGGTATAACTTGTACTATTATTAACGGTAATTGCCCCTAAACAGGTATTACATCCGCCTGGTGTTCGCGGCCCAAGACCCGAGTTATTTGCAGCATTCCATTCTAAAACCGTTTTTGCCCAGTTATTGGTACTTCCAATCACAACGTTTTGCATGTGCCAGCCAAAATCTCCGCTAAAGCTTCCACCTGAGCCGGTGTATTGCTCTGTAAAATAAACATTTTTGTTTGTTGCATTTCGTACTGTTGACATCGCAGTAATATTCCCCAAATACAAATGAAATGCCGCTCCATCAACATAACTACTGTTGTTCAAAACATCAATAGGATAGGCTGTATTGTCACAGTTATGATCAAATGCTATAATCTTTATATTGCCATAACCCGCTGCTGCCATCTGTGGACCGAGCTGTGTATTGATAAAATTCTTTTGTTCTGTCGAATTCATCAACATACTCGGTTCGTTGTTTGGATTTTCGGGTTCATTTTGAGGTGTGATTCCCCAAATCGAAATTCCCTGCGCCTGCATGGCCGCAAAATATTTCACAAAATACCTCGCATAAGCAGCATAATACTGTGTCTGTAAACTTCCACCCACCCATGAGTTGTTACTTTTCATCCATCTTGGTGCCGACCAAGGAGTTGCCAGTATTTTGATATTGGGATTAATAAGCTGTATCTTCTTGATAATTGGAATCAAATAGGTCAAATCCGGTCCGTTGAGACTAAAATTATTCATGTTCACATCACCTGAAATTTCATTATAACTGTACGAAGAACTGCTTAAATCTGAAGCTCCTATACTAATACGAACTACACTGGCATTCAAACCCGTAACAGGATGATACAAATCATTCAACAGCTGATTTTGCTGTGTTGCTGCCATTCCACTAATGACTTCGCAACTGCCTTCCGTAAGCGTATAACCAAAACCGTCCATGGTTTGATAGGTTGTTCCTGCATTAACAGTTACAGTAGAGGGATTACTTCCTGAATTTGTACCGAAACTTACGGTCGCCTGCTGTTGCAATAATTTAGTCTGATCGCCACTGGTTATCCACGGAGTAACCGTTTGACCGATCATGTTAATCGTAAATGAAATCATAAAAAAGACATACAGCCATACTTTACGATTCCTTTTCTCTGGTAATTTTGGGGTAGTTTTGTTCATCATTTTTTTGTTTTTGAATAATTAAATTTTCCTTATTTTTTAAGATTAATTTTGTTAATACCAATCAATATTATGTCAATTTACTTTAAATCGACAATTTAAAAGCTTTACAAATACACATCATTCCAAAAACTCACCTTTACAAAACCTTATCCTATTATTTTACATGTAATTGATTACCAAATAATTACATACATAAAAATCAATAAAAATCCTGCTCTACCAATTTCACCCCTGCCAAAAAGAAATTGTTCCTTCTCAAAATTGTTTTTTGAGTACTGCGAAACTATCTACCATTGAACAGAACAAATAACCTGAAAATGATAAATATCACCGATTACAGCTAAGTTAATCGTATTTTTATCCTTCATTTTATAGTAAGAAAACATGGCAGCTCTTAAAGACATCTCAAACATAGAAGACATAAAATTAATGGTAGACAGCTTTTATGATAAAGTAAGAAAGGACGATTTACTTGGCCCTATTTTTAATGACAAATTGCAGGATCGCTGGCCTGAACATTTAGAAAAAATGTACGGCTTTTGGCAAACTATATTGTTTGATGTTCGTGCTTACTCTGGAAGTCCTTTTCCTCCACACAAACAATTACCAGTAGAAAAAACTCATTTTGACCGTTGGACATTACTCTTTAACACTTCTATCGATGGACTGTTTTCAGGAACTATAACCGAAGAAGCAAAAATGCGAGCAGCCAACATGGCGTACATGTTCAATTATAAAATTGATTATTTCAGGAATCCCGAAAACCAGTAATTTTTTTTTAACTGCAATTAGTTGGAGTCATTATTTACCATGAAGAAAATATCCAGTATTTTTAAACCAAAATTGATATTTAAACACATAGAAACATAGATTTTATAGCCTTTAAAAAGGCGTTTCACTTCATTTAAATGTACATAGCCAGCTATGCAAAATAAATACATTTCTTTTGATGTTCTTTTTTACACATTCAATCTATGTATCTATGCGTCAAATCATTTTTCACTCATTACACCCCAACAAATTAAATTTATACTAACCTATACCCATTATTACATTTGAATATGAAAAAAGTACTACTCTCTTTTTTATTGTCTCTTTTATTTTTAAACCTCACACAAGCACAATCAGCAAAAAACACTTTATACAAAGGAACGGTTGACGGAAAAATAAACGTTACCCTTTACATCAAAGCCGAAGAAAATCCGTGCACTGCCGATTTAATGTACACCTCGATGTACCGTTATGATAAATCAGGCAATTGGATTCAGCTTGATATTACTCAAAATATAAAAAATGAAAATCAGCTTGCACTGGTAGAACATGCCTTTACAGGTTTATTTATTCTTAAAAAAGAAGGAACTGCTTTTAGCGGTTTATGGATTAGTCCTGACAGCAAAAAACAATTAAAAGTGGATCTGAAAGAGACTTCAATAACAAAAAAAGAGATTGAAAAATACGAGAAGGCACTGGAGAAAGTAAATTATGAAAATAACGATTGCTAAGCATCAATTCTGTTTTTTACTGCTGCAAAAGAAATCCACGAAAAACGCAATAAAAAATCATTTGGACCAAAAAAATTGTGAAGAATAGCAAAATTTAGCATCTTTAATTTGTAATTTTACATTCTAATCTACAACGTTTTCGAAATGAATGCCAGTATTGAAACAAACCCGTTATTAGAGCGATTGCCTAAACATTTAAAGCAATTTATTAAACCTCAGGATTATGGTGATTACACACCAATTAATCAAGCGGTTTGGCGCTATGTGATGCGCAAAAATGTAGATTATCTTTCAAGAGTTGCGCACCATTCTTATCTGGATGGTTTGAAAAAAACGGGTATCGAAATTGACTCCATTCCAAGTATGTACGGAATGAACCGAATACTGACTGAAATTGGATGGGCAGCTGTCGCAGTGGACGGATTTATTCCGCCAAATGCTTTTATGGAATTTCAGGCGTATAACGTTTTGGTTATTGCTTCAGACATTCGTCAATTAGAACATATCGAATACACTCCGGCACCAGATATTATCCATGAAGGTGCGGGTCATGCTCCTATTATTGCCAATCCGGAATATGCAGAGTATTTAAGACGTTTTGGAGAAATTGGCTGTAAAGCCATCTCCTCTCATAAAGATTATCAGATGTATGAAGCGATCCGACTGCTTTCTATTTTGAAAGAAGCCGAAGATACGCCTCAGGAAAAAATAGACGAAGCTGAAAAAGCGGTTGCCGATTTACAAAACAATATGGGTGAATTGTCTGAAATGGCCCAAATTCGAAACCTGCATTGGTGGACGGTAGAATACGGTTTGATCGGAACAGTTGAAAATCCAAAAATATATGGTGCAGGTTTACTATCCTCTATCGGAGAAAGTGCCTGGTGTATGACGGATAATGTAAAAAAAATCCCGTATAACATCTCTGCTGCCAATCAGAATTTTGATATCACGCAGTTACAGCCTCAGCTTTATGTAACACCAAATTTTTCTTATTTGAGTTTGGTCTTAGAAGAATTTGCCAACAAAATGGCTTTGAGAACCGGAGGTTTATCCGGAATACAAAAACTAATTCATTCGAATGCCTTAGGAACCATTGAACTGAGTACAGGTTTACAAGTTTCAGGTGTATTTACCAATGTTCTGGAGGATGAAGGAAAACCAATATACATCCAGACTACCGGAAAAACAGCTTTATCGTACCGTGAAAAAGAATTGGTTGGTCACGGAACTTTAACGCATCCACACGGATTCGGAAGTCCGATTGGGAAACTGAAAGGTTTTAACCTGGCGATTGAAGACATGAGTCCAAAGGATTTACAGGCTTATTCTATTGTAGAAAATGAAACCGTAAGATTAGAATTCGAAGGAAATATTATTGTTGAAGGTGAAATCATTACAGGCTCCAGAAACTTGCATGGTGAAATCATTCTGATCAGTTTCAGAAATTGTACGGTGACGCATGGCGAAACGATCTTGTTTCAGCCTGAATGGGGGAATTATGACATGGCGATTGGTAAAAAAGTCGTTTCGGCTTTTTCAGGCCCGGCCGATGTAAATAGTTTCGATCTGATCAATACTGTACCCAAAACAACTACTATAAAAGCAAAACATTCAGACGAACGTGATGACTTAGAAGTCCTGTATCAAACTGTTCGCATGATTAGAGAAAATAAAGGTGCGACGACTGAATTAAAAGCTGTATTTCACAAACTAAAGGAAAGCCACTCTAATGATTGGTTACTTGCTGTTGAAATTGCCGAGCTTTTAGAACACTCCAATGAGAAACAACTTTTACAGGAAGTTTTGGTTCATTTGGATCAATTGAAACTGAAACGTCCGGAAGTAGCACATTTGATTTCGGGAGGTTTGGATTTGATTTTTGATAAGGAAGCGGTTTAGTTTAGAAGTTATTGTAAGTTGCTAAGCTTCTGAGATACTAAGGTTCTGAGTTTTTTTTTAAAATCTTGTCATTTTTGACAAACAATAGCAATCTGGTTGGAAATAAAAACTTAGAACCTTAGTATCTTAGCGTCTTAGTACCTCAAATAATCAAAGCTTCAAATCCTGATTCAGTTCTTTCTCAGATTCAATAGTTTTACCGTTGTATTGCAATTTCCAGCCCATTGAATTGGTTAGGATTAGAATTTTAGACAACTCGCTGATTAATCGGTTCTGAGCATTTGTTTTCAGCGTAGAGCCGTCTATTTTTTTAGCCAGATTCGCTTTTACCGATTTATTGATTTTGTTGTAATCGTCTCCGGTAAATGGATTCAGTTTGCTTTGTTCTACATCATAAAACTGTATGTCCGGATTGATGGTGATTTCTTCTTTTGGAATGTTTAAAATCGTAATCGTTTTGTTCTTCTCGTCGATATCGTACTTCATTTTGTGCAAATCGTAGGCTACGGTAACATTTGCATTTACCACTACAAGTGCTTTCTTCTCAAAAGAAACCATGTCCATTAAATACTTCTGCTGATTTTTATAGGTAATAACCTCAGAGAAATGGCCTTCGGTAACGACTAACTTTCCAACATTTAAGATTTGCTGCTGAATCAGATTGGTATTATAGTCGATAGTCGAATCGTCGCCTTTTTTAAACTCACAATACTTGAAAGCCAGTACTATTACAAGTACGACTGCAACCAAAACTATTATTCTCTTTATTAAATTTTGCATTCCGTTAATTTATTAGACCAATTTACTTCTTTTTTTCAAGAGGTTAAACGTTTTCTGCTACGTTTTTTTTACCACTACGCGAGCGATAGCGAAATAAAAATTAAATTCGTAAAAAACTAAAAAGGATATCCAATTGCGATGTTTAAAATCAAATTATCTTTTCTCCAGGGACCGCTTCCAAAATTAATATCGTCGATGACCCACCTCTGTCCTTGTGGCAAATAGGGTTTTCTCAACGGAAATGCCAGATCGGTTCTTAAAACCAGAAAAGACAAATCAAAACGCAATCCGGCTCCGGCTCCTACGGCAATATCTTTCATGAAATTTTTGGTAATTTCTCCGCCAGGTTTATTTGGATCCGAATTTAACAACCAAACATTTCCTGCATCTACAAATACAGCACCACGAACAATACTAAAAAGTTTTGCCCTGTATTCGGTACTAAACTCCAATTTCAAATCGCCTGACTGATCCGGAAGAAAGTTATTAGTCGTTTGTGTATTGAGATAACTTCCCGGCCCGAGTGATCTGGCTCTGAAAGCCCGAATGCTATTGGTTCCTCCTACCACAAATTGTTTAGCCGTTGGCAAAGCTCGTGAATTTCCATACGGAAGTCCTATTCCCAAAATAATCCTGCTGGCCAATTCACTTTCTTTACCCAGTTTTAAATAATGCCTGAAATCACCTCTCATTTTTACGAACTGACTAAACGGAACGTCAAATATCTTTATGGTATCATTCTTCTTAATATTAGCGCCTGTCACCAGTCCCGTAACGTTTCCGGCCAAATCTAAATCACCACTAAAGTAAAACGTATTTTTTCTACGCTTTTGCATGGTATTGGTGTAGGTATAGGTATAAGTTGGTCCAAAAATAAGCTGCTTTTCAATTACTTTTTCCAAAGATTTGTCTTGTTTAATATCTTCTAAATATTCAGCCGTGACATGATTGGGACTCACATAGGTCACATCAATTACATTCAGTTGATGTTCTTTCCGAATATTCTCTTTCCACTGGTATCCAAAAGACGTTTTAAAAGAGTTTAAAGCATACAATTGTGTTCGGTTTTGATATTCATAGCGTACTGTTGCTTTGGTTCGCGGTACATATTCACTGGAACCTTCAATATGAAAAAACGGAACAATAAATCTTGGCCAGGTCAAACTGGTTTCTGTTCCAAGTTTGTAAATGTTTCTCCCGTTATTCGCTCCTGAAAGCTGAAAATCGGCACCGCCAAAAATAGAAACCGTCAGTAATTCTGCTCCGCGAAATAAGTTTCTGTTGTTCCAGTTTAGATTTACTTCTGTTCCGGTGTAACTGGCTGAATTTGTTTTCCCCAAAACTTCTACCCGAATAAATTTCTTTGGTAAAAGTGTTAAATAATAATACGCATCCAGCGCATTTGACAAACTATCAGAAGGCTTAAATTCATTCTTAACAAAACTGAATGTTCCCAGATTCACAAAGCGATTTAGGGTCAGATTGTGGTCTTTACGGTTGTAGACATCTCCTTTTTTGAAGTAGATGGCGCGGTCAAAAACTCTTGGTTTAAAAGTGTTTGCCGTATCAATAATGGTAAAATCTTTGTACTGAACCACATCTTTAGACTGGTATTTTACGCTGTCTTTTGAAATGGTAAAATTCGGATAGACTACAACTTTATTAATCTTGTAAGCTGTAAGCGCTTTTGGAGGCGTATCTGCTTTAATGACCAATCTAATTTTTACTTCATGATCTCCTTTACTACTGTCGACCTGAGCCAAGAGATAGTCGGGGTTAAAATAATAATATCCTTTCTCCTTCAGTCTGGCGTCTATACGTTCCCGTTCTGCTTTTATAACATCCAAATCATACGGCTGCCCCACTTTCAACAAACTTCTTCGGCTTGATCTTCCAATTATTCTTGACATTGCCAATGAATCATCAGGAAAAATTACGCTTTTAATCCTGTATTGCTTTTTGGGTACCACTGTATATTCTGCTGTAACTCTTTTATCGTTTACGGTGGAGTCGGCACTCACGCGGGTTTTAAAATATCCTCTATTTTCGGTAAAATTCCGAAGAACAGCTGCATTATAGTCTAAGTCGACTTTACTAAAAAGCACTGGAGGTTCGCCCACTTTAGTGCGCATCCAATATCGGATTCCCTTTTGCTTTTTAGGTTCTCCTGCCATATTATAAAACCATAGTTTAGGCCGTGATCCCAGAAACTGTTTGTTCGGTTTCGGGCGCAGCAAATCATTCAGTTCGTTCTCCAGTTCTTTGCGTTCTTTCTTTTTAAGAATAGAATCTTTTACGGTTACAGAACCTCCTGTGTATAATAAATCGCCTTCCGGTAAATACTTTGTATTACTGCATCCAAAAACAAAAAATAAGGATAGCGCAGCAAAACATCTGATATATCTCATGCTCCTGTTGCTATGTTTTTTGCTCATTTCCTTCTATTTGATTTTCCTTTTTTTGCTTCTCCTCTTTCTCTTTGAGTTTATTTTTTTCCTTGCGCAGTTTTTCTTCTTTTATCATTTCTTTTTCGGCTGCACTGCGATGAAAAAGCTCGCGGAATTTATTATAACTCATGGTGATGATAAAGGCAACCCCTGTTTCGACTACCTGTCCTTCAACGGCCACCTGATATTCGTTTTTTCGATACGCACGAACCATATAACGACCATCTTTTGTTAATTGATAGTCCAACGCCACATCTCCCGCAATATTGGTACTTTGCTCGTTGGCTCGTTCCTGACCTTCAACGGCAAAACTGCTTCCCACTGTAACTTTTAATCGATCGTTTAACAGCTTTTTAGAAACCCCAACGTTCAGATCGGTTCTGTTTTCTCTGCTTCCCGACGTATAATCGTCTGTTGATTCGAGATCAAATTCTAACTGAACTCCGGTGATTAACTCTCCGGCAAGATCGTTTAATTGCTGTGACAAAATCTTACTCACACTTTGTCGTGCCAGAGATTCTGCACTGGTTCCTCCGCTTTCGCTCGAAAATGGGTTCTCACCAATAAAGCGATTCAAGAGCAAAAGAGCAAAGACCTGTTTGTTCAATTCCGCCGGTTCTTGTCTTAACTGCTGGAGTTTTGCTTTGGTAAGTGATACTACATTTGCAGAAACATCATTATTACCCTCCGGAAGTACAATATCAAAAGTGATTTCAGGTTTTAAAAGCTCCCCGTTCATTTTCAACAAGGTCTGAAACGGAATTTTCTGTTTATAGGTGTTTCGTTCGGTAGGGTTATCCGTTGGCAATTGATTGCCCAATAAATCTATTGGTGCGGTGTTTACTTTATAAATCGCCGTAATATTCAGATTGGCCATGGTAGGCTCACCGTTCCAAATGATATAACTTCCTTTCTGAATATCAAATTTTCGTCGGATCATGTTGAAATTCATCTCATAAGCCCCATCCGAGAACTCATATTTACCCGTTAAAGTTGTCTTTCCTGACGGATCGATTCCACCTATAAGTTCAGCTTGTCCTTTTAAGTTCAGATAATCACCGTTTCCTTTATCGATAACCAATGTTAATTCGGCTTCTTTGTCGATCGAAATAGCCACACTTACATCCATCCCAACTAACCTTGATTGATTAAGTTTTTGCTCCATGACAGCCGTTTGTTTTAGGTACTGATTGTCTTCGTTGACAAACTCTACTATTCCTTCGCGATCTGCAATTGAAGGATCGGATTGTGGCATTACCACTGTAAACTTAGTATCTTTGTTTATTTTGATATTTCCACCAACTACAGGATTTTCAAGTGTTCCTTTAATGTTTAGTTTGGTATCTAACAACAGGTCTCCATAAAACAAATCATTGTCTTTTTCCTTCGAATGTATGGCTCTAAAATTATCTGCAACAACGGTTAAACCAAAGTCAAAACGAGTGTAATCTATCGATTTGATGGTTCCGTTTACAATCAGTTCATTATCATTTTCATCATGCAGTGTGAAGGTATCAAAGGTGATCACATCATTTTGAAGTGTTATTTTTTCATCGACTGTTTTAAAATAGGAGTTGAACTTCGTTACTCTGAAACCTGTCTCTTTAAAGTTGAGTTCTCCATTTACCTTTGGTGCGGTTGCGTTTCCGGTAATTTTGAAATTCCCTGTTAAATACCCCGTTCCTTCGGTTAGATTGCCCATACTAAAGCCCTGAATGCTTTTGATATTCAGCTTGTTCAGATTTAAATCAAAATCCAGATTTCCGTCGTCCATTTTGTAATTTCCGGTCAGATTTACATCATTACCTTCTCCGTTAAGCGTGACATTGGCTGCCAGAAAATTATTGATTTTATTATCCACATTAACCGCAATATCTCCAACCGGCTCTCCTTTAAAAGCAAACTGATCTATTTTTATGTCCGAAGTAAAAGTAGGTTTCGTCATTGCATTTTCAACCAGAGCATTTCCATTGATTAGCCCCTGCATTAACAATTGATCTTTTTTGACGATGTTCATAATCGTCTCTATTTTGAAATTCACAAAATCAACCTGTAATGGAGCATTATCCTGATCTCCTTGCGATTGAATCCTTAATTCGTTACCTGAATTTTCTAAATTAAATTTATTGACATACAATCTTTTACCTCCAAACTCAATCTCATTTTCCGGATCAATATTCCATTTATCATAATTCAGAACAAAATTTTGAGCATCAATCCTGAAGCTGTTTTTTGAACCGTCATGCTTTAAATCTCCAGCAATAAAATACTGCTGTTTTTCTTTGGCATCTTTAACTTCAAGTGCATAATCCAAAATATTGTTTTCGATTTTTCCGGATAAGTTTGTAAACGGAATTTTTAAAGATCCGCTTTCGATTGTGCCAAAAGAAACCCTGTATTCCAAACCTTTCTCTTTGGCTTCAATGTTAATTTTCCCATCGGCAATGGTATTGTCTGCATATACAATTCTCGGAATACTTCCGTTGATTTCGAGAGAATCAGTTACATTGTTGTATTTCCCTGTTAGGGTAATCGGCTCTAAACCTTTTAATTCTGGAAGTAGTTTCAGTAAAACAGGATCGTTATCCATCTTTATTGTAAAAGTCAGACGTTGCTCATCGGATTCTCCCTTTACTTTTGGATTTTTTAAATCAATGTATTTTGATGCTGTTTTTTTCAATGCTGCAGCTAAAGTCGTCAGTTTGTATTTACCATCGATTTCGGCGTTTAAAAACTGAGAAGATACTTTGATGTTGTTTCGATTTTGATCGGCAAAGGCAATTACCCGAATTGAATCGAGAATGATCGGTTCTGCCTCCTGTGCAATCTGAATGTTCGAAAGAAACACTTTTCCGTTTAAAAAATCAGGATTACTATTGGCAATATCGGCATCAACATTTCCGCGCAGCTTCATTGGACCGGCATGCAGGTTTAGTTTTTCAAGATCAGCAATGTCCAGGTTTAATTTTAACTGAATCGTAGGATACTTGTCTTTGGTATCTCCGCTTGCCGTTAAATTAAAATTCAGATTCGGGTCTTTCATTCCTGAATTTACAGCAAAAGAACCATTCGCAATATGCCCTTTTAGAGCCAGATCTTTATAGGTATATTTATTAAAGACTGCTTTCTGAACCAATCCGTCAAATTCTGCCTGAGCTGTTTTTGGGTCCAAACCTTTGCCATTTACTTTTGCTTTAAGCGTAATTCTTCCTATCGAATCATTTTTAATCAATCTTCCTAAATCAAAATCCAATAAATAAACGGTCGCATCATATTTTTCTTTTTTCTTCAACCGCTGATCGAACAAGGCAGTTACTTTTGCTCTACCAAAACTGCTGCTTAAAGCCAGATTTGTTTTAAAGTTCTGAACTGACCCTTTGAACTTTCCTTGCAAATTTAACTGAGAAGGCACCTGAATGTTATTCGGAATGGTTCCCGCCGGCACAAACGAATAAATATCTTTGGAGGTGCTTGAAAGATTTTTGATATCTAAATCATAATCTGCCTTTTGCGCGTCAGGCAGGCCTTTTATCTTTCCAGAAACAGCGACTTTTGTGCTTCCGATTCCACTCATTTCGAACTGTGGAATCGTCAGATCTTTTATTTTTCCGCTCAAACGGGTGTTGAGATACAAAACAGCGGTTGGATTACTTTTAAACGGATTTGTCTTTTGTAAATCGGGGGCAAAAAGCAAGATGTCCTTAAATCCGATTTTAGACTGACTTAAAACGGCATCCAAAGTAAGATTGCCCAAGTCTTTAGAAATAGAAGCTATAGAAGGATAAGCGACTTTAATACTATTTTGAAAGAGTGTTTGCGGGGTTTTTAAATACAAATCGTTCAGGTAAGCATTCTTCGGACCGTAAAAGAAATTGGTTTTTAAAGCCTGCAGCTGTAAACCACTTTTGTCGTTTACGGTCAGCGTTTTTATATTCCCTGAAATCGTATCGTTCCCATAATACAATTTTTCTGCTTTAAAATTAAGTTGATCCAAATCCATGTGACTGTAATCAATTCCTTTAGCAATTGGTTTTGATTGCATATCATCAAATTTGAAGGCTATATTTTGTATGTCGATAAGGTTTAGTTTTACTTTCCAGCCTGCTTGTTTTATAGCTGTGGTATCTAAATCAGGTGTCTGAACTTTTTTGTCTTTTGCGCCCAGTCGTAAATTCCCTTTTAGATTTTTTAGTTCGAAAGCATCAAAATCCAATAACTGGCGGTTCAGATCAATTTTGTTTACCGATAAGTTCAACTGATCCAGTTTTATTCCGGAATCTAATTTAGAATCTTTGTTGTCATAAGCAATATCAATTTTTGTGAATCGGATCTTTCCTAATTTCAAATTGAAATCAGTTCTTTTCGAAATGGTATCAACGGTTTGTACCGATGCTTCCGCAATCTTCTCGACCACATCCTGATTCAGAACTACTTTTAATCCGTTTAAATCAATATTCGGAATATTGAAATTCATTTTATCCAGATCGAATTCTTTGAATTTGGTATCAAAATGTGTGAGTTTTACGCGGATGTCGTTTTTCGAAAAATCATCTTTAAAATCAAACCTAACATTGTCAAGATTTACTTTTACAACCGAAATTTTAAAAGGTTTGGCATTTGGATCTTCCGCTTTTGGTTCTTCAGATTCGAATGCTTTGATAATATAATCAAAATTAAAAACGCCTTTTTTATCTCTCGAAATATGGGTCGTTGTGTTTTGCAGTGAAACGGAGTTAATTTCCAGTTCGCTGTTGATCAGTTTAAACAAATCAACATCGAGCTCTAAACGTTTCCCGCTTAACAGTGTATTCTTTTTTTGATCTTCAAAGTAAAAACCTTCCAAAACAATATCTTTCGGAAATTCTATCGAAATGTGTTCAAGGGATACTTTTGTTTTTATCTTTTTATGCAGATAGGTAATCGCCTTATCTTTTACAAAATTCTGCACCGACGGAACCTGAATTAAAATAATAAGAAGCAATAAAAGCGTAATTACGGAAGCCATGCACCAAAGCAGTACACGAAGTGTTTTTTTTAGAAAATGAATGATTTTTTTATTCATACGTCAATAAAACACATTTGGATTAATTTTAATTCATACAAAACTGTATTTACAAATTTGTAAAATTTAAACTTTAACAATTTACACAATTACCTGCAATTATTCTAAAATTTAGGGACAAATAATTATTTTCTTACTTTTATATTGTCATGAAGACGCGAAAGTGCAAATAAAAAAGAGAACTTTAGAAATACTCCCGCAATGACGCAGCGTCACATAACGAATCTTGTTTAAAAGTTAATATGCGTCCATTTATCTTCTATAACTTTTATTTTTTGCTGTAGTTTGGCTAAGAATTTCTGATGTTGTTCAGACTCCGGATTGAAGCTTCGATGACGCAGGCTCTTCTGAATTTCATCTACCTCCTGCAGGGTCGAAATACTGTTTTCGGCAATATAATTTTCGCTGAATCGCTGCCAAATATAATCAATCGCTACAGCGTTTGGATGTAACATATCCTCGGCATAAAAGCGATAATCCCGAAGTTCATCCATCATAATCTCATAAGACGGGAAATATCCTAATTGTTGATTGTTGCTTTTAGATTGCAGATTATGATGAAGTCCGGCAAATAAATGCGACTTACTCAATTGATTTTCGGCAAAACCATCTTTGATGTGTCGTACCGGAGAAACAGTAAAGATAAAATTGATATCTGGATTTAAAGTCTGAATCAAATTAATTGTGCTTTGAATGCTTTCCGAAATCAAATCAACTGATAGCATTTCTTTTGTAAATTGTTTTTGAGGTAATTTATGGCAATTGGCCACTATTTCATCACTTTCTAAATTTCGGTAAATCCAGGAAGTTCCGTAAGTAATGATAATATGTGTGGCTTCTTTTAATTTTTTATTGGTTTCTGAAATTGCTTTATTCAAAGTCTCGAGTAATTCCTGTCGATCTGAATTGCTCAAATCAGAATGTACTTCATAACTGTGCCAACGTTCGTTATGAAAAAAAACATCTTTTTCGGTGTACGCTTCCTGCTTTACTATTCGGTCGATTATCTTCTCAATTGAAACCGGATTAAAGATAATCCCAAACGGATTTGTGGCGTTTTGAAACTTGAAGTAATCAAATTTCTCTGCCATATTCTCTGCAAAGCAAGAACCAAGAGAAATTACTTTCGAATTATAATCGAGTGGATTATTCGATTTAGAAATTGGTATTTGAGTTCTGAATTGCATGGCTTTTAATTTGAACACGAATTTCACCAATTTCCACCAATAAAAAAACCAAATACAGAAGTATTTGGCTATTTGGCTGATTTCAAATTTTAATTACATTAATAAGTATATTCAATTTCATACTCTATTGATTTTCCTGCACCACCAGTAAATGATGTTTGCCTCAATGGATAGTCTTTATCATTATACGTATAAGTTGTTAAGTAATCTGTAGGTTTTGAATTTCCTGAGTTTAAAACAGTCGTTTTTGTACTATTATTTTTTCCAAATTCGCTTATTTCATTTAACAGTAAATCAAATCCTAAAATATTCTTTAATGGATTGTTTTTTGTATCGTATTCATAAGTTCTTGTAGAAGTTGAAGAACCAAAAATCTGCTGGCTTTTCACAAGATTACCATCTTTATAAGTCAAACTACCCTCACTACTTTTTGTCTCTTTTTTTGTACTGGGATCAACTGAGTAATTTACATACGAGATTAAATTTTCAGAAGTATATGTATATACTGTTTTATCAATATATTGCCCATCTGGAAATTTCGTACTAAATTCCTCCCTCATGATTCTTGTCTTTAATTTATTATTTTCATAAGTATATAAAACATCTGTGTCTTTTGTCTCTACACCTTTCGAATCTACGTCAAATTTCTCCTGTTTTGTAATTACATTTCCATTATAAGTAAATATTGTTTTTGAATTATTATCAATACTGCTTAGTATTTTATTCCCATCATAATTTAAAATGCTCCTACTATTTGTACCTAAATCGGTTGATGGATAAATATAAGAAATTGTTTTAGGTAAAATCGAGATATCTTCTGCAGAAGAATTATCATCACTAGAACAGGATGTGCACACTAATGTTAAGGCGCTAAAAAGTAATAAAAGTTTTTTCATTTTTATGGTATCTATTTCAGTTGGACAAATATAATTGAAAATAATTCGAATAAGGAAATTTAGTACTTCCCATGAAAAAACAAATCTCTTAATTCATTTCTTAGTTTTTTTGAGTTTTAAATTACTTTCTGTTTCTCCTCATTTTGAATCTGATACCTAATAAATCTTTTATATCTGTATTTATAAAAAATTTACATTTTTAATAACAAAAAGCAACTTAACAGCGTTAAACTATTCATTACTTTTGCATCTTCCACAAATTCAATTTTACTTATGAAATTATTATATTCTTATATAATCAAACATAAAATGCTCTTGTTTTTTGCTTTGATTATGGCTTCTATTAACATCTGTTTCAGTTTGTCTGACTCTATCATTACCGGTAAATTAATGCAGGATTGTGGTGTTGGACTTCACAAATACGCAGGCAATGAAATAGGTTTTATAAAATCACTGTCGTTTTGGCTTGGTCTATCTCTTGGTGCTGCGATGGTTTCGAGAATTACTAAAAACTTTCAGGATTACTTTACCAATGTAGTGATTCAACGTACCGGAGCCCAAATGTATACAGATGGAATTAAAAAATCACTCGATCTGCCGTTTGCTGAATTTGAAGATCAGCGAAGTGGTGAAACTTTAAGCAAACTAACTAAAGTACGCTCTGATTCTGAGAAGTTAATCACATTATCGATCTCTTTAATCTTTCAGACTGTTATTGGTTTTGTATTCGTGATTGTTTATGTTGCCCGAATCGATTATTGTATTTCGATCATCTTTTTGGTTACGGCTCCAATTATTGCGTTGGTAAGTTCGTACCTAGGTAAAAAGATAAAAATTGTTTCTAAAAAAATCGTAAATCAAACCAATGCTTTGGCTGGTTCTACAACCGAAAGTTTAAGAAATATTGAACTGGTAAAAAGCCTTGGACTAACATATCAGGAAGAAAAACGTCTGAACCTGAACACCTTTAAAATCCTGCAACTTGAACTTGAAAAAATCCGTTTTATCAGAAGTTTGAGTTTTATCCAGGGAACAACAGTCCATTTTTTAAGAACCTGCGTTGTTTTTACGTTGTATTATTTCTTATTTGGAAATAAAATCATTGTAGGTGATTTATTAACTATGGTGTTTTTTACCTTCTTTATCTTCGGGCCTTTACAAGAATTAGGGAATTTTATTATTGCACTGAATGAAACTAAAGTTTCCATGGAAAATTTCAAAACCTTGTTGAGTGCTCCAAAAGAATTTCGTCCAAAGAACCCTAAACATGTTGGAGCAATTCAGTCCTTGCTTTTCTCTAATGTGAGTTTCCAGCACAAAACAGCCAAATTTAAAGCAGTAGAAAATATTAATTTCGATATCAAACAAGGTGAGACCGTTGCTTTTGTAGGTCCGTCGGGATCAGGAAAAACTACTTTAGTAAAGTTATTAGTTGGATTGTACACACCCGCTGAAGGCCATGTATTTTATAATGATATTGATTCGGCAGAAATTGATTTGCTGGATTTAAGAAAACAATTAGGATTCGTTACTCAGGATGCACAACTGTTCTCCGGAACAATTCGGGAGAATTTATTATTCGTAAGACCCAACGCAACCGATGAAGACTTATACGATGCTTTAAAAAGAGCGAGCTGTGAAAAACTTCTGCAACGTGCCGAAGATGGTTTAAATACTACAATTGGCGAAGGCGGAATCAAAGTTTCCGGTGGTGAAAAACAACGTTTATCGATTACTCGTGCTATTTTAAGAAATCCGAATTTATTGATTTTTGACGAAGCTACTTCTGCCTTAGATTCTATTACCGAAGAAGAAATCAATACCACCATTCGTAATATATCAGACAAAAACAGAATCACAGTTTTAATTGCGCACCGTTTATCAACTGTAATGCATGCGGATAAGATTTTTGTACTGGAACAAGGAAAAATCATCGAACAGGGAAAACATGAGGATTTAATTTTCGAAAAAGGGTTGTATTATGCGATGTGGCGCCAGCAAATTGGGGAACGAAAGTAATATTTTAAGTTCCTAAGGTACTAAGAATCTAAGGTGCTAAGTTTTTTTTAGCATTCCCGAAACGTACTATTTGTTATTTCTGCGAAAGAGAAATCTCTATAACTAGGATCTAATCTATTTTTTTTCAATAGCATCCTGCTTCAGCTGGATGATAAAAATAAATTAAGACAAAGGGCTTTAGCCAAACTGTTACGTTTGGCTAAAGCCCTTTTCTTTTTAACTTCAAGAAACATCCAGCTAAAGCTGGACGCTATTGAATTTGCATTAAATACAAAATCCGACAGGTTTTAACCTGTCGGATTTATTATAATATTTCAAAAGCTTAGAAACTTACATTCTTAGTATCTTAAAAAAACTACTTCACGAAATCAATCGCTTTCGTCAAAGCCTCAGCAATTCCGTCAGCATTTTTACCTCCTGCAGTGGCGAAGAAAGGCTGTCCTCCTCCTCCTCCCTGGATGTATTTTCCTAATTCACGAACTACTTGTCCTGCGTTTAGTTTTCTTTCGGCAACTAATTCTTTAGAGATGTAACACGTTAACATCGGTTTTCCATCTTCGGCAGTAGCCAAAAGTAAAAACAGATTGTTTCCTAAATTCCCTAAATCGTAAGCCAGATCTTTTGCTCCTTCCGCATTCAGATCAACTTGTTTTGCCATGAATTGGATTCCGTTTATTTCTTGTAACTCCTTTGCCAAATCACCTTTCATGTTTTTGGCTTTATCTTTCAATAGTACTTCCAATTGTTTTTTCAACTGAATATTTTCTTCCTGTAAAGACTGGATCGCTTTTACAGGATCCTGAGCATTTTTCAAAGTCTCTTTAATTTCGTCATAAGAAAGCAATTGAGACTCAAAATAATCTTTTGCAGCCTCGCTGGTGATTGCTTCAATTCTTCTGATTCCTGCTGCTACAGCTCCTTCTGAAATAATTTTAAAATGCCAGATATCTGAAGTATTTGCTACGTGAGTTCCACCGCATAATTCGACAGAATCTCCAAACTTAATCATACGAACCAAATCTCCATATTTCTCGCCAAACAAAGCAATTGCTCCTTCTTCAAGAGCCTGATCTTTCGAAATTGCTCTTTTTTCAATTAAAGGCAAACTCTCACGAATTCTTGCATTCACAAAATTCTCTACTTCTTTCAATTCCTCATCGGATACTTTTGAGAAGTGAGAAAAATCAAAACGCAAGGAAGCATTTCGAACCATAGATCCTTTTTGCTCAATATGTGTTCCTAATATTTTGCGCAATCCCTGGTGCAATAAATGCGTAGCCGAGTGATTTGACGATGTTTTTGCTCTTTGATTAGCATCAACAACAGCATTAAACGTTCCTGTTAGATTTTCAGGTAACGATTTTGCCAAATGTATCGTTTGGTTATTCTCTTTTTTAGTATCTATGATGTAAACGATATCCCCATTTTGAGACTCCAGATATCCTTTATCTCCGGTTTGTCCTCCGCTTTCCCCATAAAAAGGAGTTGCATTGAAAACCAACTGATAAATTTCGCCATCTTTTACACTATCTACCCTGCGGTACTTCGTAATTTTTACCTGATGTGATAATCTGTCGTAACCTACAAATTCCTGAATATCATCTTCTACAAGCACATTCCAGTCACCAGCAGTTACTTTTGAAGCTGCACGGGAACGTTCTTTTTGCAATTGTAGTTGCTCCTGAAATCCTTTTTCATCTAATTTCAATCCTTTTTCAGAAAGAATCAAAGCCGTTAAATCGATCGGAAAGCCATAAGTATCATACAATTCAAAAGCTTTTTTACCATCAATAGTATCTCCTGAATTGTTTAAAATCACAGCATCTAAAAGTACCAATCCCTGATCAAGCGTACGTAAGAAAGAGTTTTCTTCTTCACGAATCACATTGGAACAAAGTGCTTTTTGAGTTCTGATCTCCGGGAAAGAATCTCCCATTTGTTCGCTCAAAGTTTCTACCAATTTATAGATAAAAGCTTCTTTTATATTTAAGAAAGTAAATCCGTAACGAATTGCACGACGCAAAATTCGACGAATTACATAACCAGCACCCGTGTTAGACGGTAACTGTCCATCAGCAATAGCAAAGGCTACCGCACGAACGTGGTCTGCAATTACACGAATCGAAATATTTACTTTTTCTTCAGCTTCATTTGATGCTTTAACAGTATAATTTGCTCCGGTGATGGTTTCAATTTCTCTAATTAAAGGCATGAAAACATCGGTATCATAATTCGATGTTTTTCCTTGTAACGCCATACACAAACGCTCAAATCCCATTCCGGTATCTACGTGTTGTGCCGGAAGTTTCTCTAACGAACCATCAGCCTTACGGTTAAATTCCATGAATACATTATTCCAGATTTCAACTACCTGTGGATGATCGTTGTTTACTAAACTTTTACCCGAAACGGCTGCTTTCTCTTCCGGAGTACGTAAATCAACATGAATTTCAGAACAAGGTCCGCATGGTCCCTGATCTCCCATTTCCCAGAAATTGTCTTTTTTATTTCCAAGAATAATTCGATCTTCATCGATTAATTCTTTCCAGATATCCCAAGCCTCCTGATCAAATGGAACATTATCCTCTTTACTTCCTTCAAAAACCGAAACATAAAGGTTCTCTTTTGGAATTCTATATACTTCTGTCAGTAATTCCCAAGCCCAGTTGATTGCTTCTTCTTTGAAATAATCTCCAAAAGACCAGTTTCCTAACATCTCAAACATGGTGTGGTGATAGGTATCAATACCTACTTCTTCAAGATCGTTATGTTTTCCGGAAACACGAAGACATTTTTGCGTATCGGCAATTCTCGGACTTTTTGGAGTTCCGTTTCCTAAGAAATATTCTTTAAACTGGGCCATTCCCGAGTTGTTGAACATTAAGGTTGGGTCATCTTTAAGTACAATAGGAGCTGATGGCACGATAGTGTGTCCTTTACTCTCAAAAAAATCTAAAAATTGTTTACGTACGTCTTGTGATTTCATATTAAAATTAGAAAATGTGTCAATTTGAAAATGTGATAATTAATTAAAAAATATGTTAATCTGAAAATGTGACACTTACCTCTTTTTAGCACAAAAATTAAAGTTCAAAACAATAAATTTCGCATTTAAGACATTATCTAATTATCAAATTGACACATTATCTAATTGTTCTATTCTTGAAAAAAAGCTTCGAACATCATGAAACATTTATTAAATTTGTTCGACTAACTTATTTTACAAGCTGCAAAAATAGGGTATTTTAAAATATGGCGAAAGTAAAATATTATTACGACTCAGAAAATCTGGCTTATACGAAAATAAAGACCCGAAAAAGGGCTAAAATTGGCTATGCATTACTATTTTTATTGGCTTCGGCATTGTTTGGCTTTTTAGTTTTTATCCTTTTAATCAATACCCCTTATTTCGAAACACCAAAAGATCGTTTACAGGCACGTGAAATTGAAAACCTGAAATTACAATACGCCATTTTGAACAGAAAAATGGATGAGATCGATGCTGTAACAGAGGCACTAGAAAATAGAGACAACAACATATACAGAGTTTATTTCAACAAAGCCGAAATTCCGGATTCTCTTCGAAAAGCAGGTTTTAGAGATTATCGAAAATACAAAGATTTAGAAGGTTACAACAATTCTCAGTTGGTTTTAAACACCACAAAACGAATCGACCGTCTCTCTAAAGAATTGGCCATTCAGTCCCAGTCTTTAGATAAAATTCTAAAGCTGGCAAGTACAAAAGGCAACTTATTACTCGCGATTCCGGCAATTCAGCCTGTACGAAACGAGAATTTAATACGTATGGCTTCGGGTTTCGGATATAGAACCGATCCGTTTACGAAAGTTCGAAAAATGCATAACGGAATGGATTTCACTGCTAAAACGGGTTCTCCAGTTTATGCGACAGGGGATGGTGTTGTAGATCGGGCCGATAATTCGGCTTCAGGATTTGGGAATCATGTCGTCATCAGACATGGTTTTGGCTACGAGAGTTTGTATGCACATTTAAGCAAATACAATTGCAGACCAGGCCAACACGTAAAACGAGGTGACGTTATTGGATATGTAGGAAGCACGGGAAGATCTGAAGGACCACATTGCCACTATGAAGTACATAAAGACGGGAAAGTTGTAAATCCGCTAAACTTCTATTACGGTAATATTTCGGCAGTAGAATATGTGGCCATTTCACAAATGGCGAACCAGGAAAATCAGTCATTAGATTAATACTGCAAAAAGTAGTATTTTTGGAATAAAATAGAAAATTAAGAAACATGCATATTGAGCTTTCAAAAGATAAACGATATTTTAGTATTGGCGAAGTAGCCAAAGCTTTTAATGTCAATGCATCATTGATTCGGTTTTGGGATAGCGAATTTGATATTTTGAAACCTAAAAAAAATGCGAAAGGCAACAGAATGTTTACGCCCGAAGACATCACCAACCTACAATTAATCTATCATTTGGTTAAGGAAAGAGGTTTTACGCTCGAAGGCGCCAAAACACATTTGAAAGAAGGTCAGAAGAAAACATTAGATAAATTCGAAATAATACGTAAATTAGAGACCATAAAAACTCAATTAACCGAAATTAAGAACGAATTATAACATATTAAATAAATCAGAAACAAACTTAAATCAAAACAGATATGAAAAAATGGTTAATCCCCGTAGGAATTATTGTAGTACTAATTGCTATTATTGCTTTTTGGTCAATTGGAATTAAAAATACTGGTTTGCAAAAAAATCAGGCAGTTAATAAAGAATGGGGAAATGTGAGTACAACTTACCAAAGAAGAAATGATCTTATTGGAAATTTAGTTAACACAGTAAAAGGTGCGGCAGATTTTGAAAAATCAACTTTAACAGCTGTAATCGAAGCCAGAGCAAAAGCTACTTCGGTAACCATTGATCCAAGTAATGTAACTCCTGAGCAATTGGCGCAATACAATCAGGCTCAAAGTGGCGTATCATCCTCTTTATCAAGATTATTAGTTTCTGTTGAACAATACCCAACATTAAAAGCAAATGAAAATTTCTTGAAATTACAGGATGAATTGGCTAGTACAGAAAATCAAATTTTAACGGCCAGAACTCGTTTTAACGAAGCTGTACAAGATTACAATGGTTATGTACTTGCAATTCCAAATAGCTGGTTCTTAAGCTACAAAGAAAAACCATATTTTGAAGCTGTTGCCGGAGCTGAAAAACCTGTTGAAGTAAAATTCTAAAAAATAAGATTTAATATTTATGATTTATGATTTTAGACTGCAGATTAATGCTGAGAGCTAAAATCGTTAATCTTTCACTCAAAAATAATTTCGATGTCAAAAGTAGAAGATTTTTTATCCAAAGAAGAAGAACAAGATATTGTTGAAGCTATTCGTGTGGCCGAAAATAATACTTCTGGCGAAATTAGAGTACACATAGAACAAACAACTTCTAAAGTTCCTTTTGACAGGGCTTTGGAAGTTTTTCATGAATTAAAAATGCACGAAACCTCACTTAAAAATGGGGTTCTGTTTTACTTTGCCGTAGCCGATAAAACTTTTGCTATTTGCGGAGACAAAGGCATAAACGATGTGGTGACCGCAGATTTTTGGGATTGCACCAAAGATGCCATGGTTCAACAATTTAAATCAGGAAAATTTAAACAAGGTATTGTCGACGGTATTTTAAATGCCGGCGAACAATTGAAAAAATACTTTCCATGGTCTGAAGGGAACACCAACGAATTATCAAACGAAATATCAAAAGGATAGACAATGAAAATTTTCAACAATACAATCTCAAATTCCAAAAGATTTTTTCAGTTTACCTTTTTGTTTCTAGCATTTTTTACCTGCAACGGTATTTTTGCACAATTTACAATTCCGGAAAAACCAACTTTACAAACTTCAGTCTACGATTATGCCAACATTCTAAGCGCAACTGAAAAATCACAGCTTGAAGAAAAACTAATTCGTTATTCTGATTCGACTACTACTCAAATTGTTGTGATTACAATCGAGAGTTTAAAAGGTGAAGATGTAAGTCAGCTAGCGACTAAATGGGGACAAACCTGGGGAATTGGAGGAACCGCGAAAGATGATAATGGTGTTATTATTCTGCTGGCAAAGAACGAGAAAAAAATCGCTATAAATCCCGGTTACGGTCTCGAAGACAGACTTACTGCAGGAATTGGCGGAACGATAATCCGAAATATCATTATTCCGGAGTTTAAAGCCGGAAGTTTTTACAACGGACTAGACAAAGGAACTGATGCGATAATTGATGTTTTTAAAGGAAAATTTAAAGGTGAGCGCAAGCAAACCAAAGGAAAAGATTTTCCTATACTGCCTTTCATTGTTATTGTTGTAATTGTATTAATTTTGCTATCCCGAAATAAAAGAGGCGGTGGAGGTAATTCAGGCAATAATAGCGGCGGAGGTGGTCCTAGTCTGCTTGATGTTATTATTCTAAGTAATCTTGGCAGAAGCGGCGGAGGCGGATTTGGAGGCTTTGGCGGTGGATCATCCGGTGGCGGAGGTGGTTTTGGCGGCGGTTTTGGCGGCGGAGGCTTCTCTGGGGGAGGTTCAAGCGGAGGCTGGTAGAGGAAGTTGACAGTCGCAGTCGCAGTTTTTTAGTGATAATTTACAGCTTACGGCTTACATTTCACAACTCACATTTTACAGCTCACAACTCACAGCTTACATTTTACAAATTTATAATTCAAAAATAGATGTTATCACATAAAGCAAAATACGCCCTTAAGGCCTTACTTTATTTAGCGGAACAGGAAGAAAATCACATTTCAAGAACAATTGAAATTGCTGATGGAGCTAATATTCCAAAAAAGTTCCTCGAGCAGATTTTATTAGATCTGAAACGAGGACGTTTTGTGAGCAGTAAGCAGGGAAAATTTGGCGGATATTATCTGATACGCTCTAAAAACGATATTACTCTGGCAGAAATTCACCGTTTATTTGACGGTGCAATTGCGCTGTTACCTTGTGCCTCTTTAAACTTTTACGAACCTTGTTCAGATTGTAAAACCGAGGAAGAATGCAGTCTAAGACATGGTTTAATGATCATCCGAGATGAAACTCTAAAAGCCATGCAAGGCATCACAATCGCCTCATTGGTAAAGAAATAAAAAAATATTTTTTAATTCCTAGTAAATCGATAGAATTTATATATATATTTGCAAAAAATAATTCACAAACCATTTCCAAAATTTTAACTATGAAAATACATTTACAACCAATCGATGTATCAAAAAATCTTTTGCAAAGAAATTATAATATTCAATTCACTACGGTGAAAAACAATTCTTCTACAATGTGTATGTGCTGGTAAAAAAATTTTATTTTAAATTCTACTAATCACATATACTTAATATAAAAATGAAAAATTCGATAAAAAATATACTTACAGTTCTCTCTATTTTTACTTTCTCCATATCATTTGCACAAAACATAGAAGGCGTTATTAAAACAAGTGAAAATATTCCATTAGAAGCAGCAAATATTGTTATAAAAGGAACAACCTCAAATACTACTTCGGATCAAAACGGAAAATTCAGCATCGACAGTAGAGGAAAACTTCCTATAACTCTATTAATTCAATATGTAGGATACAAAACTACTGAAATCCAACTTGACGATTTACCGACAGCTCCTTTACAGGTAACTATTAAAGAAGAAAACGAACTTATCGAAGTAGTGGTTTCTTCAAGACGAAGAATCGAAAAAGTACAGGATGTGCCAATCGCCATATCGGTAATTACGGGTAAACAAGCAGAACAAACCGGAGCTTTTAACGTGAATCGTATTAAAGAATTGGTTCCCTCTGTACAATTATACTCCTCAAACCCAAGAAATACAGGAATCAACATTCGTAGTCTTGGTTCTCCTTTCGGACTTACTAATGACGGAATCGATCCAGGGGTTGGCTTTTATGTAGATGGTGTTTATTATGCCCGTCCAGCCGCAACTACTCTTGACTTTATTGATGTAGATCAAATCGAGGTGTTACGCGGACCGCAAGGATCTTTATTTGGTAAAAATACTACTTCAGGAGCTTTCAACATTACAACCCGCAAACCAAGTTTTACTAGTGGTGCTGACTTTGAAGTTAGTTACGGAAATTATGCTTTTCTTCAGGCCAAAGCATCCGTTACAGGAGCATTAGGTAAAAAAGTAGCTGGTCGTATCTCCTTTTCAGGTACACAACGCGATGGTTTGATCGACAATGTGGCAACCGGAAGACCGACCAACAGCTTAAACAATCAGGGAATTAGAGGTCAATTACTTTTTACTCCATCAGAAAATACAAATATTATTCTTGCTGCCGATATCACAACTCAGCGTCCGGATGGATACGCACAGGTTGTTGCAGGTGTTGCACCAACACAAAGAGCTGCTTACAGACAGTTTAATGCGATTATTAAAGATTTAAATTATCAGCTTCCAAGTCAAAATGCTTTTGACCGAAAAATTGATCACGATACTCCATGGCGTTCAGGACAAGATATGGGTGGTGTCTCTCTTAATGTTGATACCAAGATTGGATCAGGAACACTTACCTCAACTACCGCATGGCGTTTTTGGAACTGGGATCCATCAAATGACAGAGATTTTACAGGATTACAGGTTTTGGCCAAATCTCAAAACCCAACCAGACAAACACAATTTACACAGGAGGTACGTTATGCAGGTCAGCTAACTTCAAAAGTTAGTGGTGTTGTGGGGGCTTTCTTTATTGATCAGACTTCGCAGACAAACGGAACAGAGGAATCGGGTAATGCGCAATGGAGATTCTCTCAAAGCAGTACTAGTCCGTTATGGAAAACTCCGGGGCTGTTTGAAGGATACGGAATTAAAACAGATGCCAGAATCAGAGCTTCGAGTGCTGCCGTTTTTGGTCAGATTGATTGGGCTATTACAGAAAGATTACACGTATTACCAGGTTTAAGATATAATTTTGACAAAAAAGACGCTAATTACAGCCGTACAACCTACGGTGGTCTTCAAACTACCGATCCGGCTTTACTAGCTCTTAAAAAATCGGTTTACTCTGATCAGTCTTTTGCTTCTAATACAGACAACACCGATTTTTCGGGAAACATAACAGTATCCTACAAAGCATCAGACAAAATCAATGCTTATGCTACATACGCTAAAAGCTACAAACCGGTGGGTGTGAATGTTGCCGGACTTCCAACAGACTCAAAAGGATTGCCATTATTGGATCTTGCCGTGATTAAACCTGAAAAAGTGAATCATTATGAGGTTGGAGTAAAAACTTCTCCGTTTAAGAATTCAGTATTCAACCTGACTTTCTTTAATACAGAAATCAAAGACTTTCAAACGAATGTTCAGGCTGCTGAACTTGGTGTAAACCGTGGCTACCTTGCCAATGCCGATAAAGTACGTGTAAGAGGTGCTGAGCTTGATGCAAGCTTTGTTTTCAGCCAACACCTGACTGTAAATGCAGCTGCTACTTATACAGATGGAAAATACATTAAGTTTACGAATGCACCACTTCCATTAGAAGAAACCGGAGCTCCAGTAGCCTTTAAAGATGTTTCGGGATCAGAATTACCAGGTGCTTCAAAATGGGCAGGGTCTTTAGGTGGTGAGCTTTCTGACAATGCAAAATTCTTCGGAAACAAAGGAAAAATCTTCTTAGCGGTTGATTCTTACGCACGTTCTAAATTTTCATCAAGCCCTTCTGCTTCAAAATACTTAGTAGTACAGGGATACGCTATTTTCAACGCTCGTTTGGGATTCCGTGCATCAGAAGGATTATCTGTTCAATTCTGGGGAAGAAACCTTTTAAACAAAGATTACTACGAGCAATTGTTACCTGCGGGAGGAAATTCCGGGCAATATGCAGGAGTGATTGGTGATCAAAGAACTTACGGAGTAACTTTGAAATATTCATTGTAAACAGTTAGTTAATTTTCAATACATCAAACGAGGCCGATTCTTAAATCTGTCTCGTTTTTTTTATTTTAGATTGTTGATTTTAGATTTTAGATTTTTTCTGAAAGTTGAAATTTCTATTCTTTACCAATTTGGTTAAAGTCTTTAATTAAAGACAAAGCACAATTTCATTAAGTTAAACTTTTTTAAAATAAAATTAATCTACAAAACTAAACCTCTGGTCGCGGAGTTTCTTGCTGAGATTTTTCGTTTCTCTAAAATGAAACTACACGAAAAATATTGTTATAAAAATGAATGTCCTAGCCCCGATAGAAGTGGAAATCCTTTTGTGGCGGGGTTCGCCACAAAAGATTGGAACGGATAGCGGGATTAGCTCCTGAAAAAAAGATTTGTTTTTACCATTAGCAATCAAAATGACAAACCGTATGGATAATTTAGATTAATAAAAAACGTCTCTACGTAAAAAAACATTTGTCCCTTTAAACCTTTATTAATCCATTCTCTGTCTTCTCTTCCCTCCTTTTTCAGCACCTGCAAAATTTCCTATTTTGTAGCTTACTGAAAACATTATGTAACGCTTCAAAACCGTATTTTCTTCGTCTCGAATTGAGGTAGCCGAAATCGTTCTTGTGGCGCTTTGATTCTGATTTAAAACATCATAAACTTTCACCTTAGCATATACTTTCTTATCAAAAAAACCATACGACAAACTGGTATTCCAGAGATAAAAATCCTTTTTAAAATTGCCTGAAATACTTGAATTATAGGTGTAGCCAAAATCATTTCCAAAAATTAAGTTTGCAGGCCAGTAACTTGTCGTTTGCAAATTGACTCTGTGCACTACATTTGAACTGGCATCTCTCGAAGAGTTCTCGTATTTGGTTTCGTGGTAAGACAAACTATAGGTGGGAGAAATAATAAGCAACTCACCGTATTCATAAGTAAAATTGATTTTTGGAGTAATCGCTGTTGATTTTGCATTGTACAATACTGCATTTGTAAAACCCTTATCGAAAGAATAACTTCCATTTAATCCGAAACCATATCTAAAAAGATGTGCCTCTTTTTTAACGGACTGATTCCAGTTTCCGCCAATCGAAGTCGTATAAGTTCCTGAGATATTAGCATAAGTTGTGGTTCTTTTTCCGCTGCCATCATAAATTGAAGTCGAAACCACATCGTTGTTGTAGTAGTCCCCTTTTACATACAGACTGTAACCGGAACGGGTTCGGAAATCATAGTCTCTGAAACTAAAATTAGCACTGCTTTTTTCGATAAGATTTAAATCAGGATTTCCTGTAATTGTATTCAACGGATTGGTTAAATTTAAAACCGGCAGTAGCTGAACTGCTGTAGGAAGCGCATTCGAATAATCGTACTTGAATGACATATTTTTCGAACGGCTAAATTTATAACGAATCTGAAAATCGCCATAAGGCAAAACGTATCGTTTGTTCAAATCGGTAGCATTGTTCAGATATAGAGCGTGATTGTCAAATTCTACTATTGCTGTATGGGAATTTAAATTGACCGTAAACTTTCTCTTTTGCCAGGTTAGTCCAACTTTCGGGCTGAACGAATTTTGCTTTGAAGCAGTATAATTTGTCAAAGACGCATTGAGATCCGAATAAGACTGCGTTGCATCATCAAAATCAAATGTTTTTGCATCTTTAATTTCTTTCGTCCAGTTAAAATTAGATCCGAATCTTATTCGCAAAGAATCTGTCACCGGCTCTGTATATTCAAGTTCAAGCGAATACGCATCATTCTTATTATTGTTTAAACTTTTCTGATTTCTGTCGTCATTAGGTTTACTGTCCTGATAAAAAATAGTTTGAGAAAGATTTTGCACCTCATTATCAGTACTGGTATTGTTGCTGTCAAAAGAAAGATTAAAATTGCGGTGTTCTTTCTTGAACCCCTTATTAAAATTTATAGTGTTCCCTAGACTGGTATTTGTACTTTCTGAATACGATTTGGCATTACTTTCATTCAGAGAATTTCCATTCTCGTCTTCAGAAAAACTCGATGAAGACGAATTACTGTTCGAACGTGATTGGTTCACTTTTGGTATGATTACCAAGCGGCTTGTCGGGTCAATCACATATTCTAATTCAAAATTTAGATTATTCCCGGTGGTTTCATTTCTTGCCTTAGAATCAGAAGATGTAGCAATATTTCCGGTGGGTAAAAAACTGACCTGATCCGACTTGCTCTCGTTATTATTAATCGAATTCGAAAAATTATAACTTCCCGCAGCCATCAAACTTTTTGACCAATCATCAGAATAATTAAGCCCTGCGAGATTCGATTGCGTAATTCCTTTACTGCCTCCCGAATTTCCGCTGCTGCCCCTGCTATTTCGTCCGCCCCCCATATTATCGAATACTTCATCCATTGCGAAACCGGTAGAATTAATATTGTTAGAAGAAGCCAGCACGCTTATTTTTTGTTTGTTATTAAAAAAATTCAGAAGCAGACTGCTTTCGTATCGTTCATCAGAACCATAACCGCCCAGTATCTTCCCAAAGTAACCTTTATTTTTCTTTTCGTCGATTGTGATATTGATACTCGAAAAATCTGAAGTCGACTCCTGTTTGGAAAGTTCTTCTTTCTTTGTTTTAAAATCGGACACCTGAATTTTTTTGATTATTTCGGCAGGAAGGTTCTTCAATGCTATCGCACCGTCTTTATTAAAAAACGTCTTCCCGTTTACCAAAACCTGATTGACTTCTCTTCCGTTTACCGTAACTTTACCATCAGTTGCCACATCAAAACCCGGCAATTGTTTCAATAAAGTTTCTACATTCGAGTCTGGGCGCACTTTGTATGATGCCGCATTAAATTCTAAAGTATCTTTTTTAATAGTAATTGGCGGAGCTTCACTTTTGATCACAACATCCTTTAAAACATTTACATTTTCAAGCAAATACAATTTCCCAAAATCTTTACTTTCGAGAATACTTTTTTCCTCCTCAAAATAAGGCTGATACCCCATATAATTTACCTTCAAAAAAACAGGTTTGTCGTACTTTTTGGTCTTAATGCTAAAAGCACCATTTTTATCAGTTGTTGCATATTCGATTACCGTAGAATCTTTAACGGTTGTAAAGTAAACCGTTGCCAGCTCAAGTGGCAGTTGGGTGTTGATATCTACGATGGTTCCTTTAAGCACAATGTCATTCTGTGCACTTGCCGAATAGCAAAAAAGGAAAGCAATCAAATAGTACAAAAATTTGGTCATGAAAAAGATTTGTTAGAAACAGTAAGACTCCAAAAGAGTTAAAAGGTTTATTGTGAACGAAACATTCAGTCAAATATTATCCCAGTAAGCCTGGCAAAAATAGTTTGAATTAATAATAAGGCATAAAAAAAGTCCTCTTTTAGGAGGACTTTTACTTTTACATTTCTCTGACATCATTAATAATGTACTAATCCTTTGCAAAAAGAAATTCGTGAGTATCTATTACAGCTCCCCTACGCATCTGCACTAAATTTCCTGACTTTTTCAGAAAAATCCCAAGCGTTTTTTCATTGTAAATCAGTTTCATTTCTGGAGAGTAATCTGTTACTAAATACATATCTCCTTCTAATTTAAAAAAAGGAATTTCCATTTTCCCTTTAAGTTTTATGCCTTTATCAACCAATATTCCCTTTTCTAATTTTTCTTTAATAAATCCTTCATTTTTTTCTTTTGATGAGGTTTTTGCATACGCTACCATCATATTCATCCATTCCTCATTATCCATTAAATACCATTCTATCTTATTAAAATCAACTCCTTGATCACTAATCCAACCATAGCTAGTAAATGCAAATAGAACTTGTCTTCTACCATCAAGAGTAGGATTATCAGAAGGGATAAATTCTTGAATTTTAAAAGAAATTACGGACGTTGCTGACATATCTTTTGTTTTTTTACCATTAAAATCTAGTGTTTTAAGTGAAAAGCTATTTAGTTCAGGATGATTTGCCAAAACCCATTCTGTAGCTTTCAACTCAGCCCGTTCTTTCATGTCTTCAATTGATGCAATAATAGCCCCAACAGCTATTGCAGCTCCAACACCAGCTGCAACAGCTTTTGCGCCATCGTTTTGCGCATGAGATTGTTTTGGAGTTAAAAGCAAAGTAACAAACAAAATAATGGTAATTTTTTTCATTGTATATTTAGTTAATTGATTAGTTTTCAAATATAGTACCTATGAAGTTTGCCTCTTTACAGTTATCCGTAAATGAATAATATTCAGATTTATAATTACTGAATTCAAGAAATACAGTTTCTTCAATTTGTCTTTATGCTTCAGATGGCAAGTTTCCTAAAAAGTTATCATGAAATATAACATACCAAAGTAACAAACAAGAAAAAACCCTTATAAATCTGCTTATAAGGGTTTAATATATCTTTATTCTCTAATTTATTTCTCTCTGATATAAATATCGATTGGCACTCCTGCAAAATCCCAATTTTCTCTGATCTTATTTTCCAGGTAACGTTTGTACGGTTCTTTAACGTATTGTGGCATGTTGGCAAAAAATACAAACTGAGGCGTTTGAGTTGGCAATTGCATACAATATTTAATTTTTACATACTTTCCTTTTGTTGCCGGTGGCGGATAAGCTTCAATTACTTTCAACATGTATTCGTTGAATTTTGAAGTCGCAATTCTTTGTTTTCTGTTTTCAAAAACCTGAACAGTAGCTTCTAATGCTTTCAACAAACGTTGCTTGGTTAAAGCCGAAACGAACAAAATTGGCACATCAGTAAAAGGCATTAATTCTTTTTTGATTTTCTCTTCGTAATCGCGAGTCGACATGGTATCTTTTTCTACCAAATCCCATTTGTTTACTAAGATTACAACTCCTTTACGATTTTTCTCTGCCAGCCAGAAAATACTCTGATCCTGGCCTTCAAAGCCACGGGTTGCATCAATAACCAAAATACAAATATCGGCATGCTCAATCGCACGAACCGAACGCATTACCGAGTAAAACTCTAAATCTTCCTTCACTTTAGCTTTACGACGGATTCCCGCAGTATCGACCAAATTGAACTCAAAACCAAAACGGTCAAACTTTGTATCAATTGCATCACGCGTTGTTCCCGCAATATCGGTTACAATATAACGATCCTGACCAATCAAAGCGTTGATAAAACTGGACTTACCAGCATTTGGACGTCCTACAACAGCAAAACGAGGCAAATCTTCTTTAACTTCAACTTCCGGTTTCTCCGGGAATGCATCAATTAAAGCATCTAATAAATCCCCAGTCCCGCTTCCTGAGATACTTGCAAACGTAAAATAATCTCCTAAACCAAGATTATAAAACTCAATTGCATCTTTCTCACGCATTGCGTTATCTACTTTATTTACAGCCAATAAAACAGGTTTTGTAACTTTACGCAACAATTTCGCCACTGTTTCATCCATTGGTGTAATTCCTTCTTCTACATCAACCACAAAAATAATAACATCAGCTTCATCGATAGCAAGCTCTACCTGTTTGCGGATTTCACCTTCAAATACGTCGTCAGAACCGCGAACGTATCCACCGGTATCAATTACAGAAAACTCTTTTCCGTTCCACTCGCTTTTACCATAGTTTCTATCACGGGTCACCCCAGATACCGAATCTACAATAGCTTCTCTTCTTTGTATCAGCCTATTAAAAAGGGTTGATTTCCCTACATTAGGTCTTCCTACTATCGCAACAATGTTATTCATTTTTTTGAATTTTAGATTTTGGATCCTAAATTTTAGCTTTTTAGTTTCCTAAAATTCTATCACTTATAAATCCAAAATGCTTTATTTTAATTTTTTGCAAAGGTAGTCTTTTTTTGTTTGCAGTCACAGTTTTCAGTATTCAGTAAAAAAACTGACAAAATTGTGACTTTAAACTTAAAACTGACTCCTTTTTGCAGGAGCTATTCCTGCTATTCAGAACTAAGATTCAGTTGCCAGTATCAGTTTTCAGTTTTACACTAAACGATTTTCATATCAAAACTGAGACTGAAATCTGCGACTGAAAACTCTTTTATTGATTATACCCGAATCGTTTCAGCATGTTGGCATTGCTTCTCCAGTTTTTGTTCACTTTTACAACTAGTTCAATGTGAATTTGTTTTCCGAAAAATTTCTCTAAGTCAGCACGAGCTTCAGTACCTACTTTTTTCAAAGCTGCACCTTTATGTCCAATAATGATTCCTTTTTGAGTTTCGCGTTCTACCATAATAATCGAACGGATTCTGATAATATTTTCATCTTCGAAAAACTCCTCAGTCACGATTTCAACCGCATACGGAATCTCTTTGCTGTAGTTCAATAAGATTTTTTCACGAATGGTCTCGTTTACAAAGAAACGTTCCGGTTTGTCTGTTAATTGATCTTTTGGATAATAGGCTGGTGATTCTGGCAACAATTCAATGATTCTTCCAAAAACTTCCGGTACATTAAAATTCTGTAAAGCCGAGATTGGGAAAATTTCAGCATTTGGCACTTTTGCAGTCCAGAATGCTACTTGCTCCTCTAACTGTTCCTGATTTGAATTGTCGATTTTGTTCAACAATAGTAAAACCGGAATTTTAGCGTGGATAATTTTATTAAAGAAAGCTTCATCTTTTAAGTCCTGCTCTCCTATCTCGACCATGTAAACTAAAATATCAGCATCTTCAAAAGCCGATTTTACAAAGTTCATCATCGACTCCTGCATTTCATAAGCGGGCTTGATGATTCCGGGAGTATCCGATAATATAAGTTGAAAATCTTCGCCATTCACGATTCCAAGAATACGATGACGGGTTGTTTGTGCTTTTGATGTAATAATCGATAATCTTTCTCCAACAAAGGCGTTCATCAATGTTGATTTTCCAACGTTTGGATTCCCGATGATGTTTACAAAACCTGCTTTATGTGACATTTGTGTTCTATTTATTTTGCAAAGGTAGTCATATCAACTCAATACAGAAAATAAAACATTTTTTAATGTTTTCGTTGGATTTCTCAAAAATCGGCGTATCTTTGCACCCGAAACATCGCGGGATAGAGCAGTAGGCAGCTCGTCGGGCTCATAACCCGAAGGTCACAGGTTCGAGTCCTGTTCCCGCTACTAAGACAAAAAGCTTCAGATTTCTCTGAAGCTTTTTTCGTTTATTGTTTTTAATTTACAGCAAAAAAAAAGCGCAAAATCAGAAACATTTGCTCAGCTTTTCATAAGAAACTCTCTTTGTAGAGCCTATTTTTTTTACTGGTTGTTAATCGATTTAATTAAAGCACGATGTTCACCTTCAATAACTTCTTCTCCCTTAATTATACATTCAATTAAATATTTCAAACTTTGCTTAGGTGAATTGATCATCTCAAATTGAAGATGTGTGCCAAAATGTTGATTTGTTATTTTTTGAATTAAGTCTTTGCATATATCTAATAGCTTTTTTATGTCTAAAAATGAAGTTTGATTATTTACATCTTGATTATTTCGATCTTCATGTGCATACATTTTATCTCGTTGTAAAATTAAATTATTAATCACATTTTGACTTTCGTCTATTCGTTTTAAAATGCTATCTAAAAATAATTCATCATATCTTAAACTTTTAAAATGCCCATTTGGTTTTAATTTCTTAATGAATTTGACTAAATTAAAGGTTTCATTATCGCTCTGATTAAAAAGTTTAGACAACTCAATTACGGTATTTCTCCAAAAATATATTTTACAGTAATAGAAAAATGAACTCATGTTTTTAGTATAAATTTCTTTATCACTTACATCATTTTCATGATAAAGTTCTTCTACTATATAAAAAGTTTCTTGAGCTGAAAAAAAGATTGCTTTTATCCTCTCAACTTCTAGTTCAAATTCTTTATTCTTTGACATCATATTTTATTAGTTTTACAGTTAAATAAAGGTGTAATAATTCACTCAACTACCGAGTGTTCTTCTTTAAGCCGTGCAAATATCTTTGACTCCAAAGCTACTCATATAGTACGCAATGATTTTGCGTAGATTTATATATTGCTGGTGCCCATTGCGCAAAGTCTCCCGACTTTTCTTAATTCTCTTTAATATTAATGGTCGTTTCCTAATTACACCTTCTACAAGAAAACTTAATCACTTGTGGATGCGAAGTCAGAGGCATTCGCACAGTTTTTCATAAAGAACACTTCCCATAGCGGGAAATCTGGAGCTTTTTTTTAAAACTACTCCTAGAATAACTTTGCATTCACTAGAGGATGCAGTCAACCAAAAAATAATTAAAAATCCTGCGAATCAAATTTTAAATAAAAATTACATTGTGGCTTTATTACCTCCATTTTCACTGATGTAATTGCAATTTATAATTTAGCAATGTTGTCAGTTTTTTTAATTAAAAACTTTTACCAGCGCTAAGTTTTGCAAATAAATAACATACTTTTGGATTAACTAAAACCTTATTTATAAAACTAAAATATGAGAAAAATTATTGTAAGTGTGTTTGTTCTAAGTCACTGTTTTAATGTACATGGACAATCGATAGATAAAATCATTACGAATAAGGAAGTAACTCGCATAGAGAAAATACTTTCAGCAGATGATATGCAGGGCAGAAGAACTTTTACTCCCGGTATTGACAAAGCATCAGCCTTTATAGAATCAGAGTTTAAAGAAATTGGTTTGCAAACTTTCAATACAGCAACGAATTACAGACAAGAATTTTCGATGACTGACTCTAAAGCAGTTTCTTCAAAAATTACTATTGATGGCAAAGAAATAAATAATAATCAAGTTGTAACATTCTCCTACCTTCCTCAAGTTTCTTTAACTGAAAAAAGCGATATTTCTGTTGTAAAAATCAATAAAGGGGATAACATTGGCGAGAAATTTAATGAATATTATAAAAGCCCAAAAAATCTTTTGGTACTAGTTGACTCTTCATTTGATAAGGTCTTACCAAATATTCAACATATTGATCGAATAACTGCTAATCCTGGGAACAATACCATTATGTTTGTTTTTGGCACCCCAGAAGCGACCACTTTTTCTGTTGAATTAACGAATACAATCTCCAAAAAAACATTGAATAATGTTGTTGGAATATTACCCGGAAAAACCAAACCAAATGAGTATGTGATTTTTTCAGGACATTATGATCATTTAGGTGTAGGCTCTCCTCAAGAAGGTGTCCCGCATCCTGCAACAGATTCTATTTACAATGGCGCCAATGATGATGCCGCCGGAACAACAGCAGTAATTATGCTTGCAAAATATTTTAAAAAACAAAACAACAACGAGCGTACTATTATTTTTACCACATTTACAGCTGAAGAATTAGGTGGTTATGGAGCCAAATATTTTTCTAAACAGCTTGCGCCAGAAAAAGTGATTGCGATGTTCAATATTGAAATGATAGGAACAGAATCTAAATGGGGCAAAAACTCTGCTTACATTACAGGCTTCGAGAAGTCGAATATGGGACAGATTTTACAAACTAATTTAACCGGAACAAGCTTTAAATTTTATGCAGACCCTTATCCGGAACAACAATTATTTTACCGCTCAGACAACGCTACTTTAGCCAAACTTGGAGTTCCAGCTCACACCATTTCTACTTCAAAAATGGATAACGAGCTCAAGTATCACACTGCCGATGATGAATTTGAAACGTTAGATATTGATAACATGACCCAAATAATAAAATCAATTGCATTAAGTTCTTCTTCGATTATTAGTGGAAAAGATACGCCAACAAGAGTTAATACTACTCAATTAAAACAAAGTAAATAAATTACTACTTAAGATCGAACCTTCGTCGCAACGAACTATTAAAGACAAAAGCTTCAGAGAAATCTGGAGCTTTTTTAATTTAACCATCTTTAGCAACGGTTCATATGTTTACGAACGAGACAATCATACCAACGTAAAGCAATTTTCAGTGTATATAATTTCCAAAATCTAAAATCAATGATTTATTGTCAGAATGGATAAAAAGAACTCTGACTAAACTTCCATCATTAGTATCAATCAAATATTCATAACTAGTTACAATCCACAAGTCCGTCAGATCAAAAATGTTCCTTTTTACTTTTTCTACCAATTTACTTAGGTACTCAATATGATAATTACTTTTGAATATATCAGGCGCTATATTGAATGTAGCTAAATGGTCAATACACCATGAAAAATTTTCATTTACCCTCTCTTTAATGCTATCAACATTTTTTCTTGTTGGCTGAATCTTGTTTATAAAAAAAAATTCCGTGCCGCTATTGTTTGGAGAAGGAAATATAAATCGATCTTGGTCATCCAGTCTTTTATCAATGCTAATTCTTATATCTACAATTGACGGATTATAACCGTCTGACAATACACTCATGAAATCAGAAAATAAACAAATTGAATTCTCCAATAACTTTATCCGAGTCAATTCATCTTTATTAATCTCCATATACTTATTCAAATTACTATTAACTTCCATAAATATGTATGACAAACTTCATACTTAATCTATTCCAAATATATAGATTTTTGTTATTCATTTACGGTTTCAATCTTACTAGAAATAAGAACTTCATTGATTTCGCTTAACAAATCAAACTCATCATTAGGAAAAAGTTGCAGAGCAACTTCCAATACAATCCCCACATCTATAGATGATGGTTTAACCGTTTCTGAAATTTTACATTCATCCTGATTCAGCGCCAAAACGCATAATTTAAGCAAGTTTGCAATAACACACCCAAGTTCAGAATAATTCAGCACTTTGATTTCGGCGGCATAATACCCTGTTTTGTCATTTGTTGGTTTTAATGTATTCAAATACCCATCTGCTAGTCTTTTGAGATACTCTAAATCTTTATTTTCATTTGTTTTCATTGAGCTATTATTTAAATTAATCTTACTTTTTTTGATCATTCAAATTTTAGCATATATTTTAAAAAAAAGGTTATCTTATATGATAACACCAGAAAAAGCTGTATTTTTTTTCAAAAAAAACAGATAAAAACACAAATTGATTATATCTAATTATTTAAATTCTAAGATCTTTAATGATTTTGATTGTGGGCGGGCGCAAAGTCAAAGATATTTACGCAGCATTTCATAAGGGACTTTTCGGAGAGCGGGATTGTGTAAAATCATTAAACATTTTAAAAATCGAGAAGTTTTCTCTATTTATTTTCTGTAAATTTGACTGTATTTACAAAAACAAATCTGCTAATAATTTTAGCAAAGAACTTCTAAATTATTTATCTTAATATAACCAATGTCTACTCTTTATCAAAGCCCAAGAATTATTATTCGCGAATTTTTACCTCAAGAGCAACAAACATTTTTAAATCTTTTTAAAGACAATCAAGTTACACAATATCTTCCTGATGCTTCACCAGAAAGATATCTAGAAATGTTTCATGAATTGCTTGAAAATTATGAAAAGAAAAATCTTAGTCGATGGGCGATATTTGACATTACAAATAATATTTTCATAGGAATGTGTGTTGCTCGTATTTTCATACATAACATAAACCAAATAGAGATTGGATATGTACTTAGTAAGGAGTATTGGGGAAAAGGTATTGCTACAGAAGTATGCAAAGCAATAACGCAATATAGTTTTGCAAATACAAATACAAAAGAAGTTGTAGCCGTAACAGATATCAATAACACCGGATCACAAAATGTACTGCAAAAAGCCGGATTTGAACGATTAAATAATCTGATAAGAAATGAAGAAGAGCTAGCTTATTTTAAGATAGAAAAATTATAATCTCATTTCTGTTGAATATGCAAATCCACCACGCAAAGTCTCCTGACTTTGCATTTTTAACCTTTAGTTTTCATAAACATCAAACCTTTATAAGTCTCCCAACTTTTCTTAATTCTATTTATATTAATAATCGTTTCTAAATTACATCTTCCACAAAAAAACTTAATCACTTTGCGGGTGCGAAGTCAGAGACATGCACAGCAATAAAGATAAACACTTTGTATAGCGCGGCTTTTGTGTGTGTTAACCATAAGATCACTTTTTATTATAATTTATCTTGAAATTATTCTTTATCAATTCATCTATTGTAACCTCAAGTCGCCTATCTACAAGACTGTCTTTTAAAACTTCATCCCTATTTTTGTTTGCAATAAAAGCGGAATCAAAAACATAAATATATAATCGTTCGTCAACATGTAATATGTCTTCAATACATGTTGGCCTGCCACCACCAGTAAAACGAATTTCTCCAATTTCTATATTGCCATTACCTGCAAATGCAGCCGTGGTCTTAAAATATGGATCTGAACGAAAGTCTCCTAATGGCATAACTGAATCGAATCCTCTATAGATATACAAAACCTTATCGGTATTATTTTTAACTTTAATACTATAATGGCAATTATTACTGTCTTTTGGTTTCTGACAAGCATTTATCAGATTAAATACAATCATTAACAATACTATTTTTTTCATACCTACTTATAGCACACTATGCAAAGTCTCCCGACTTTTCTTAATTCTATTTATATTAATAGTCCTTTCCAAATTACATCTTCTACAAGAAAACTTAATCACTTTGCGAGTGCGAAGTCAGAGACATTCGCACAGCGTTGCAGAGGAACTCTTCGGAGAGCTGGGTTGTCACCAACAATTTTTATTCATTTTTAATTGTTTCGTAATAAACACTATTAAAATGTCGAGTATAAGGATCGAACATTTTTTTATTTTCAGCGTACAATGCTAACGCAGTTTCTTTGTGCTTTTTATATTTTTCTTGGTTTTGTAAGACTTTATAAACCTTACATTTATAATAAGAATTATCAGCGAACTCATTTATTTTAGTTTGTTTTTCAAATGCTTTTAAAGCATTCGCATAATCTTTAACTTGATAATAAGTTACGCCTAATTGATAATAATCATATAATCCAGCCGAATAATCTTTTGTTTTTAATTGTTCGTTGAATATTTTAATTGCTTTTTTCTTTTGATTAATTGCACTATAACAAATACCTTTTGTTATGTTCAAATGATAATCTCCATTTGTTGAATATCCTATATCGTAATTTACCAAACTATCAAGTTTTTCAATGTCTTTAATAGCCCCCTTATAATCTCTAAAAAATTGATAACGACACCAAGCACGATAACCTAAATTTAAACCGAAATCTAAATCAACTGCTTTGTCTATTAATTTTTTCCAGGTTAAAAAATCTCCGCTTTTTAAATACGCTGTAGATTTCTCTCTGTAAGCATATGCGAAATTTGGACAAATTTTAATTGCATTATCAAGAATCTCTTGAAACTCTCTTTGAAATTGATATAGTTTTTCCGTTTTTTCCGCTTCAATACAAGCTTTATATTGTAAGGTATCGCCTTTGTACAAAAAAGCATTACAATTTGGTTGAGAAAATAAATAAACAGGGCAAAGCAAAAATAAGTAAGCTAAATTTTTCAAGGTAATATTTCTTTTAATTGTCCATTTTCTATTTTAAAAATCAAGTATTGATAATAATCAATTTCTTTGATTTTTTTCCCTTCCCAGCCTTTTAAGTTTTTTGTAATACTCATAAGTTGTTCTGTTATTGATTTAACAAAAACTTTCTCTTCATAATTTTCGTTCATAGAAATCAAACGAAATCTATCCGTTTTTCCTTTACAATTAACAACAAAATTAATTCTGATTAGCCCTGTTTCGTTTTTAATGATTTTTGATTTATATTTTTCAGCAAACTCTTTTTCAATAGCCAATTTATCTCCTTCATATACCAAACCATCACCCCTATTAAAGTATTGATAAATATGTTTTGAATTACATAACTCAAAATCTTTATTGTCCATTTCTGAATTAAATTCGATATCCCCAACATAATTTGGATATACAGATTTAGTTTCGCTTTTTTCCTGACCAAAAGAAACTAATGGTATAAACAAGAAGAATTTTAATATTTTAGTCATTGTATATTTGTTTCTTTTTTCTAGTTTTTTTAAAGAATAAAAATTGCTGATAATATTCTTATGCTATTGCGGTTTTGGACTAAACTACGCCCAATATTCGAATTAGCCAAATCATTCTAAACACAAAACCAATTTCCCAGTAAGCCAATTGTTCTACACTCCCCGACGCGTCCTCATCACTACTGCACAAATGTTTTTAAATTTACCGGAAATTTCGTGTAATTTCCACTAGTTAAATGATTTCACATTCAAAACACTTACAATTGAGATTTTTAAAAAATCTACCATTTACAATATCATAAAAAATTTGCGTAAAGTCGGAGACATTTACGCAATTTTCATAAGCTCTTTTACAGAACAGAACTAACAATACTATTCTAAAACACTACCAGCTGAATTCTGCCATTTCTTCAGGGATTTCAATGCAATTTTCTACGTCGTTGATAAACAGATCGATTTGTTCTTTGGTCACGTTTGGCATGCAGATAATATGAGAAATATCGCCCTCAGTGGCTAGTTGCCATTTTGATTTAACTTCTTCGGTTATTTTTGGAAAAACAACTGTGATCGAATTTGGATTTCTCCAGGCAGCAATCCCCATGTTTTTCAGTCTCTGCTCACAATATTCTGCGACTTCCAGGCTGTGTAAATAACGTTTTTTTAAACCTTCAATGCCTAATTTTTTCAGGGCAAACCATAAAAACAACGGAGAATGACCATTTCTGGATCCTGTAATCGTCGTATCTAAGGAACCGATATACGAGATTCCTTTTGAGATTCTATCTCTATTAGAACGCTTCGTGATAATAACACCTGTTGGAATAGGCGAACCTATAAATTTGTGTCCGCTTATGGAAATACTGTCCGCTCCATCCATAAAATCAAAAGGAAGTCGTGGTTCCATAAAAGCACCATAACTTCCGGATAAGGCTGCGTCACAATGGATGTAACTATCCTGTATGGCTAATGCTTTTAGAATGTTTTTAATTTTTGATACGTCATCTTTGGCTTCTTTCATGGTTGTACCAAAAGTAGTAAGCACAATGGCCGGTTTATGGCGATTCAGTTTTAATGTATTCCCAAAATCCTCATAATCAATTTCACCATTTTCCTGTGAGCGAATAACGATACTTGGAATATTTAGCAGATGAATGTTTTTACGCACACTGTAATGGGTCGATTCCGAATAATAAACCATTGCTTTTGGATATAATTCTCGTGCGAGGTACAGTCCGTATAAATTACTTTCAGAACCACCATTGGTTACATACCCCCAATAATCTTTTGGATTGGCACGGAATAATTTGGCAAAAAAGCCAACTACTTCTCTTTCCAATTCATGTGTTTGTACTTTGTAAGTACAATCCTCAAAAGGATCACCAAGATTATTAATCGGATACTTTAAAAAATGACTGATTTCCGAGTAATCAAAATCTTTGGACACAGGATAACCCAAGAAATTATCTCTGGCATTTTCGATATATTGATTCAAATCGAATAAACGTTGATTGTCTTCTATGGATAGCGATTCTGAGATGGGTGTCATAACATTTAATTTTTCTGTAAATGTACTTTTAATGGTTTAATATCCTTCATTAATAACAAAACTCAAAATATAATTCTAAATTTGAAGCACAATAAAGATTTTTAATATTGAATTTACTATTTCTTTTTTCTAAAACCATATAATTATTCTGAGATGGATGCCATAGACAAAAAAATATTGATGCTTTTGCAGCAAGATGCGAAACAAAATACCAAAGAAATTGCCGATAAAATAGGATTATCTGTTTCTCCCACCTTTGAGAGAATCAAGAAACTGGAACAAAAGCACTACATCAAGAATTATGTCGCTTTACTGGATCCCGAAAAAATTGGAAAATCGATCAGTGTATATTGTCAGGTTACTTTGGCGGTGCACTCGCGAGAATTGATAGATGATTTTAAACAGCACATTCTTGTATTGCCCGAAATAATGGGTTGTTTTCACGTGTCCGGAAATTATGATTTTTTGCTAAAAGTGACCGTCAATGACATGAACGAATATCAGAAGTTTGTGATCGATAAATTATCGGTTATCAAAGGGATTTCAAATGTGCAAAGTTCTTTTGTGATGGAAGAAATAAAAAATGATTTTGCCTATAATTTGTAAAAATTCCAAAAAAAAACATACTGCTTTTCTTGAGGAACTCTTCTGAGAATGGGATAGAATTTTCAGGAGTTCATTTCCTTTTGGGCTTAAAAATTCTTCTTAGAAACCTTACCCAAATGGTCCATTTACTGTTTTTCTTTTCCTTTGTAAAATGGTTTTCGACTTTGTCAAATGCATCTTCAATATAAGAATCGTGCAGCCAACGAATTGCAAACACCCATTTTAAGGTCGCCAAACCTATTGTATTCATATCAATAGAATGTTTCAGCTCGGTTACATGAGAATCTAATTCCGTAATTTCAAACTTATGACATCCATTAAATCCTTTTGGTTCTGTAAATTGAAATTGAATATAATGGTTCGGCTTATAATCCATAACAGTATATCTTATTTGCCCGTGTCCACCCTTTGAATCAATACTTAATCCGTTGTCTAATCGCATTGGTGGCCATTTGTCTGTTGCCAGCATCATATCGTCTCCAGATGATAAGGTTCTAAACAATTCTTCGACTTTGTATTTGGGCTGATTAATTATTCTTGTATGTACATTGATTACTTTCATAACAAAATCTTGTTTTCTGCTCTCCATTTTTGCAACCCGCCAATTAGAAATAAAAGCCCGATTATTAAAGCAAATAATGAATATATTGTTTCAGATAATGAGTTTGTTCCCTGTATTGTATCGGCAATTAATTCTCCAACTCCACGCAATAAATATATTCCGGCAATTAAAAAAATAACAGTCTTTAGTAATGGCAGCTTTCTAAACTTATTAGCTGCAGAAAGTCCGTAAAGACCGAAAATAAAAAACACAATAGCCACAATGATGGTCAGCAAATAAGGCAAAGCAGTATGCTTTTGAGCAAGTGTTGCCATTTCTTTTCCAATTCCCGTAATTTCAAACATTTGGTCCGCCCAAATTAATCCAAGAACGTGCCCGATTGCAATTACAATATTGATATATCCTCCTAGTTTTAGCATAATTTTATTTTTTTAGTTCCTAAACAGATTAATAAACGAATTGATTATTCCGGCAAATACCCAATAGGCATTTCTTTTATCAATCATACGTCCCTTATTTTCTCTATTATTATTTTGTATTCATGTGGTAATGTTACTCCATTAAAATGGTTCGTTAGTCCATAAAATAGGATGATTGTTAACACAAATCCGAATATAAGAATTGATTCTGCTTGTTGCTCTGGTGTTAAACTGAGAATATTATTTTTCATTTTTTTGTTATGAACCGAAGCAATGTGCCCGAAGAAAGAAAGAATTGCAAGTCCGTAATACGGAACAAAAAACAAATAAAAAGGAAAGGTATTAAGGCCTGCCACACCAAAATAAAAATTGGTATCGAGGTGCAAAAAGAGACGGGCGATGAAAACAGCACTCACATGAACAATTAGAAAAAAAGCCAGGTAAAGTCCCGTCCAAATATGTAGTTTCTCAAAGTGGGATGTTGCTGTTTTTCTACTTTTCTTAAAAAGATTGATTCCTGATACGATTTGAATAAAAACTGCAACTAATAAAATTGTCTCAACAAAAGTATTGCGATAAAACAATCGTAAAGTATCCATTATTGCCATGTAGTTCTCTTCACCAAAAATGCTGCAAAAATGATTGAATAGGTGTAACCCAATAAAGACGGTAATAGTTAGTCCGGAAATATAATGAATTCGTATCATCTCATTTGATTTCTGCAAAGTTCAATCAACTTATTCAAAATCCATTTGATCTAAATCAAATTCGGTATTTTGGGTTGCGAATCCGGCTCAAAGTTTCAAGTGTAACACCAATATAAGAAGCAATATGAGTTAACTGTACTCGTTGAATAATATCGGGGCGCGTATCTAATAGACTTTTATATTTCTGCAAAGCACTCTCAAATTGTATAGAAACAACTCTTTCCCGCAATTTAAGCATTGTTTTAGTTACCGCAATTCCTCCTAATTTCTCAAAACAATGATGCTTATCGCTCAATGCCAATACTGTTTCTCTTGAAATTTGCAATAAAGTTGTGGGTTCAAGCAATTCGATATTGTATATCGTTGGACCGCCTCGGAAAAAGCTATCAATGGCACTTACAAAATCACCCTCAAATGCAAACCAATCTGTAATATCCTTACCATTTTTAGTATAATAGGCTCTTGCACTTCCACTAATTATAAAATAGAGTTTATCAGCAAACTGGCCTTCTTTTACAAGCACTGTCTCTTTGTCAAATGTCAAAACTTTTGCCCCTCTTTTGAGATCGTCTTTACAATCATCTGTTAACGTAACGTAGGTGGTACTTATAGTTTCTATTATTTGCTCAATATACATAAGGCGGTTTTCTCTGAAATGGGACACAATACTTTTTCCTTGTAAGTGTGGAGTTAAAAGCACGAATGCTTAATTTAAAACACCGATATCAAATATACATACAAATGTTCAAGGAAAACCCGGCAAGCACATCAAAAATAACGAATGAATTTTCTCTCAAAACAAGAATTCTGAAAAATTATTTTCATTTTTTTTGAAAGGTATTATTTTAAGAAAACAAAAGAAAAATCTTATTTCCTATTTTTTACTGCCAAAACAACCAATTATTAATCAAATAAATACAGCTTTGGTTAATTCTGCTCGTTTGCCGTTGATTGTTTCTAAGAATGGTGTTTTCAAAATAACCTCGAAAAAAAAATCAAAAATTCCATTGTGTATTCTAAAAACAGTTGTATTTTTGCACCCGCAACGAACAAGAAGGCCCGTTCGTCTATCGGTTAGGACGCATGGTTTTCATCCATGTAAGAGCGGTTCGATTCCGCTACGGGCTACTAAATACAAAGCTTCAGAGAAATCTGAAGCTTTTTTGTTTATATTTACTTTTATAAAAACCACTTTATTTAATGAATATAAATTTTGTTTACCTCATCAGGATTGCAAATGCAAAACCAAGACTATTACTTACTATATTATGTTTAACCTCACTATTTAGTAATGCCCAAAAAAACAGTAAAACGAAGACACCAGAATTAATCGTTATCGGAACAGTACATTTTCCGACAAAAAACATCAATACGGATACAATCTATAAGATACTGGAGAATCTAAAACCGGATTTAATTCTGATGGAATCTGATAAAACTAATTTTAATTCTGATTTTACCTTCAAAAATACTTACGACGAAAACGAATGGAATGCAGTTCTGAAATACAAAGCTAATTTTAAGAATACTCTATTCAGACCAATAGAATTTGAAGGACGAAATGATTACAGAAGACAAAACGGTATCCAGAATACCGATGCGGTATTTAATGAAATAAACGTTCTTGACTCCTTAAATATCCTCTCTGCCAAACATAAAAAAATATGGAATAGATTTATAGAGCTTTCAAACTCTTTAAATGAATTAGACAATAGTCCGTTAAAGGAAATAAATTCAAATTCTACCGCAAATCTGGTTAGTGAAAGACAATTTTATCAATATCGAAAACTAAAGGAAATTGTAGACGAAAATGACCAATTTACTCAACTGAAAATCGAAACTGCTACTAAAGAAACCATTTCATTAAGAGAATTATATAAAAGATATTGTCATTTTGAAGAGTTAAGAAACCGAACTATAATTGATAATATTTTGAAATGGAAGGTCCAATTTCCGGATAAAAAGATCGTTGTTTTGATTGGTTTCTATCATAAATATTTCCTGGTAAACGAATTAAAATGGAAACAAGCAGAGCATCATTTTGAGTTAAAAGAATTCTAAGTGATTTTCAATTGGATCATTTACTCCCGGTAAAGCAAGTCACGCACTATAAATTAATTACATCTAATTTATTTAAGTTTTAAAATTGCATTAAATTATTTTACGATAAATATTAAAGACATTCAATAGACCCGTTTAGTTTAAGAAAAACATCTAATTTGAAAGGAATTTCTGTGATATATTAGTATATTCGAAAAATATAAATTAAAGATTTTTTTAAAGACTAACACCTGCAAAAGCATCAAATTTTAAATTATGAAAATTAAAACCTTAAATGTTACCTTTATGGTAATCGCTTATTTAATTTCTATCCCACTTCAAGCATTTTTCTGGGCAATTATAGGAGTTAAAACACACTATCTTCTCCTCTTGTTTTCTCATTTTATTTTCTTCATTTTTTTAATATACCTATTTACAGGCACCTTAATTATTGATTTCAATAACGGCAAAGACACGCTTACATTGGAGTGGGATAAAAAACCAATCTATACTAAAATAGAAAATCAGGTTATTCTTTTATCCGAAATTAAAAGCTGGAAGTTTTTTAATGGACGTGGCGCTGACCGATTAAAAATATATTTTAATAGCGGCGAGTCCTTAATAATCGATTTTAATAATTTGATAGACTTTGGAGAAAATTCTAAAAAAGTGGACCAATTACTCTTTTTTCTAAATACTAAAAATAGTAGACAGCAATTGGCTTAGCTACTCTAACCCTAACCACCAAAACCTTATAAAAAAACCTCCCAAAACCATGTATTGTACCCCTATTACTCCACCCATTTGCTTTTATAAACGAATAACGAATGCATTTGTGAATCCTAAAAATTTACTGTCAGTCTTCACCCTCTTATTGTTGTTTTTCTTCTCCTGTACCGTTCAGGCGCAAAGCTCTGGTAAGACCATGAAGGATAGTTTAATGCTGTACAATAAAATGCTTTCGCAAAAACAAATGCAGGAGGATCTTAAAACACTCCTTGCGATAAATGAAAAAGCAAATTCCGGTTTATACCAATACCGTTCTAAAAAACAAATAGACAGTATTTACAACAGTGCCATTAAAAGTATTAAAAAGCCCATGAGCACTATCGAATTTTACAAAATAATGCTTCGTCTGTCTGATTATGAAGGAAGTTTACACAATTACACCATTCCTGATCTCGGTTTAATCAATTTTCTGAACAGACAAAAATCATTTTTCCCTTTTCCTCTGGTCTATATTAACGGACAAATTATTTTTGACGGTCAATCATCGGATATACCTCCCGGCTCAAGAATAAAAAGTATAAACGGAATAAATGACGTACAATTAATGCGCTCTTTCTACAAATATTATACAACAGATGGTCATCATGCTACCCAAAAATTATCGGCCAGCGTAAATAAATCATTTGGGCTGAACTACCTGCTCGAATATGGTCTTTGTGATGAATTTATTATAGAATACAGCGCACCAAAATCTGAATCTCTTAAAAAAACAGTGCTTCGCTCAGTAACGCTGAAGGAAAGAACAGCCAACCTTAAAAACAGGTTTAGTGCTCCGGTTACTGATTTACTAGATTATAAAAAACAGCCTCCGTATAGCTTTCGTATGATCAATCCGACCTTAGGTTTGTTGAACCTAAGATTTTTTGGTATGGCCTATGGATCAGACGATCCTAAGTTTAAGCCGTATGTTCGATTTTTAGATAGCATTTTTACAGAACTGAACAAAAACAAAGTTGCTAATCTAATCATTGATGTTAGAAATAATCCGGGAGGAAGTGATCCTAACTTCGAACAGCCTGTAATGTACCTCACCGATAAACCCTTCAAGGAAAATGTAAAGGCTACTATCATATTCGACCCTAATGTTTTACCTCTCGAAAAGTATTTTTGGGGTACCTCAACTTCAGAACGAATGGATAGTACTGCTCTAAAAGCAGGAAAAGAGTATCTAAAGTCACTGTATCCGGTTTTCGAAAACAAAATAAGCTTCCAGAACCAGAAATACAATCCGGTTTATCACCCTAAATCACCGCTCTTTAAAGGCAAGCTTTATCTTTTGATTAATGAAAATGTGGCATCAGCTGCTTCCCATTTTGCTTCTCTGGTAAAAGCTTATGTGGATAATGTTACCATAGTAGGTCTGGAAACAGTTGGAGGTTATTATGTTCATAATGGACATTCACCATTGGTTTACGAACTTCCTAACTCAAAAGTAAAAACACAATTTTCAATTGTAAATGTCATACAGGATGCTCCTAAAAAAGAGAACCAGCCAGAAGGTCACGGTATTATGCCTGACTATGAAGTATGGCCCACTTTGGACGACTTTTTCCAGCAAAAGGACACACAAATGGAATTTGTTCTTAAGTTGATTGCAAAATAAATAGAAGCGTGGTATTGTACGCGGATTGGACAGATTCGCCAGGGCGAAAACGCGGATTAATATGGATTTTATATTTCATTAGTAACACTGTTTTAATTGCAATTTATCTCTAAAAAAACAGCTCTATTTAGATAAGTAAACAGGCGATTATATTGGAGTTTGTACTCCAATATAATCGCCTGTTATGTTAATTCTTTTTTTTCTGATTCGAAAATATAAATTTCAAATCATTAAAAACCTGTTATTCCGGACTAATGAATGGATAATACTTTTCGTCTATAATAGGCTCAATACCGAAAAAGTCATTCAAAACAGACTCCGCAGTACAGAAAGCACCTTCTACCCAGGCCTGATCGTTAGAATAGGTTTCACCAACGATAAAAATATCGCAATCTGCTTTTGGAACGAGTTGTGAAGGTTTTCTAATTTTTCGTTGTACATCACCCAGATTATAGTGTGATTTATAGGCATGATATCCTGCATTAAAAGGAGGTAATGACCAGTCCATATATCTCGTTTCTAAAGGTTCGGGTACGGCCGAATAATCAGTCTGTGGTCCAAAATGTAATGCTGCCAGTTGCGAGCGAAGCATTTTGACCATTACCGGAGTGGCTAAGCGAGGCCCTTCGAGCGTCTGGCAATCTCTGGACTCCGGAATTTCACGTGTTCCATGAGGGCCGAGTTCTAAAGCTTTCCAAAATGTGGTGTACTGAATATCGTCATAGCTGGCCAAAATACCATACACTTTTTCCCCTTTTTGATTGATGGCGTTATCACCAAAATATACCACTTGTCGGATCGGCATATCGGTAATACTTGGACCAATGGTATCTAATTCGGCTATAGCCGAGATTTGTTTTTCTTCTTTAAAAGTCAGACGTTCCTGAATCGCATTTTCTACCGCAGCTATAAAACTGGCTTTATCGTTAAACGATGTCGCGATAATAACCGGATTTTTTGCTGATTCTATTGCTTTCAGATAATTAGAAGGAAATTTTTCTTTTTTCAGTTTAGCAATTCCTTCCTGCGTTAAAAAGTAACTGGTTAGTTTGGCAGGATAAGTTGGACTTCCGGCTTCGGTTGTTCTCCACCATGGCGTAGTGAAAAACATTCCAATTTTATAGGAAGGTTCCATAATTACAGATTCCAGATAGAGCTGAACTTCTTCGTGGTTTAATATGTCCTGACCTTCATCATCTGTATAACGTGTTGCTTGAGCTACCAGTTCAATGGATGCGCGAGGCATGGCAAGAAATGCAGCATCACAAATTTTACTTTCAGCAAGTTTATCAGGAGTTGCGCGTTTTGCGGTAGTAAAACGAATCCCTGCCTTAGTATGCAGAATCGAACGCAATCGGGTATCCGGAAAATAATTCAGCGTAATTCCTTTTTGTTTGGCCAGTTTTTCAACTTCATCGAATAAAGCAACAAATAAGCTGGAATATCCTTTTACCAGCGTTTTATATTCTGTTCCCGGCGTAAACTCGTCATTAACATTAAACGACTGGGCACTATGACTATTTACTACATTGGAGCTATAGCCGTTACCATCTGCCAGATAGCCAAATCCTTCTTGTCCAAGTCTGTCATAGGCAAGATTCCAATATCCAATATCTTTTAGTAAATCTCCTTTTTGAAAGATCGAACTGTCCGGCATATCAATATTGATTCTTCCCTCTTCATAAAACTTACACCATTCTCTACGGGTAACAGGACCTGATGTTGCTGTGATTGCTACAGATTGTATGGTGGTGAATCCATCATCCGGCGGAGCATCTTCACCATAATTATTAGCAAAATAAGGAGCCGGCTGATTAGAATTAATATCTGAGACATACATGTTTTTGGAACGCAAAGACATTAAAGGATCCGCAGATTCGTTAAATTCAACTGAATCTTTCTTTAAATCCAGTTTTTCTATCGTTTTTGTGACTACACGATGTCCTGCTCCTTGTGGAGTGCCGTCCCAATATGAATATCGCATACCGCCCAATTCCAGATACGAATTGTCTTTGTTGTCTTTATAATGCCACGTACAAACACGTGCTCCCGCCTCTCTGGTTCCTGTATTTTTTTTAGAAAAATCATATTTTCCCCAGTCGTAGAGTTCTAATACATCGCCTTTAACCAGCATTTTTTCATTTTTGTCACGTTTGGATTTTCCATCCAATAATCTCCACGCGGTATAGAGTCCGGCTGCACCGGCTCCAAAAATAGAGTATGTTTTCTTGCTCATGATTTTATGTTTTTAATTTTTTTACTGCTTTTTAGTAGTTGTTTTACTCATTCCCCAGCCTTTCCATCTGCTGTGCAAGGTCTTTTTGAGGAATTACAATTTCTACCAGAGTTGGCAGATCTGTTTTTTTCTTAAGCTTTAACAAGACTTCGTCTAATTCTTTAACGGTTTCAGCGCGGTAGCTATTAGCTCCAAAGGCCTTGGCAAGTGCCTGATAGTCCCATTTTGGCAGAATATCAAATTCATCAAACTTATGAGACGGACCTGCTTTAAAAGAGTCCATGTCTACGTACACCTGTTCAATCGCATATACTCCATTGCTCATCACGAAGATTACAGAGTTGATGTTGTATTTTACCAGGGTCGAAAGCGCTTGTGCTACCATCATAAAACCACCGTCACCTGCGATAGTCCAAGCTTGTTTGCCACTTCCCAACTGAGCTCCGGAAGCAGCACCAGTTTCAAAACCGATACACTGCCAAGCAGCGGAAGAAATAAAGGCATTCTTAGATAATCCGTACATATTGGTGGCTACGTACATAGACGAACTCACACCAAAAGTGAACACGATATCGTTCAGCATTTTTTGTTTTTCCAGAAAATAAGTGGCTCTCTCAAAAAAACGATTAAACGTTATCACTTCAGGAGTTTTATCATATTTAGGATCTGAGTTGGATCGCCATGGTTCTGGGAATTTTGGCTGAGCCGGAGCTATTGTTTTTAAAGGATATCCGGAAGCTTTTTTAAAGCGTTCGGTTAACGCTTCGATAAAGTCTTTCAGTGTTACACCGGTATAAGTAAAATAACCAACCCGCATTTCCTGCGTGGTCGCCTGAATCATATTCGAAAACTTATTTTCTACCAGCCATAAATAATCATCGGTGATAATCGTTCCCAAAGACAAAATACAGTCTGAAGCTTCAACCAATTTTATAACTTCGGGTATTGAAGCCTGATCGGAATAGGTACCTATAAATTTATCTCCTTTTTCATCCAAAACCGTTTTCCCGAGTGAAGTTGTGGTATACAACATTCCACTTGCTTTAATAAGCTCTTCTAACTGCTTTGTTAAATTGTGTCGCAAAAGTTCTACTCCCGCAAAAATCAAAGGTGTTTTTGACTGACTGATTTGACTCCAAGCCTGAGAAACAGCATTCTCAAGTTCTGCAGCTTCACTTTTTATAATTTGAGGCTCTAATTTTTTGCTGGAAGGTTTCGGGCAAGGTTCACCCCACACCTCTTTATAACAGGCAATATATACAGGACGCTGATGCGTAAGTGCTGCAATAATTAATTTATCGATTTTTTCAGGGGCATCTACAGAACTGCTCAGGGTTTCAGCCGCTACGGTCACTCTTTCAAAAATTTCCTGATCGGCGTTGAGATTACCAGTCGAGTGATGATAAAGCACATTATACATACTTCCTATTTGCCTTGCATCTGCTCCGGGTGTCGCACTAATTACAACCACAGGACTACGCTCGACATAAGCTCCGGCAATAGCATTTAATGCACTATAGGTACTTACTCCATACTGCAGAGATACCGCTCCCAAACCACGGGTACGTGCGTAAGCATCCGCCGCATAAGAAGCATCTAATTCGTTTGAAGTTCCAATCGTTTTGATTCCTTCAAAGTCTTCCAGAGCCTGTGTAAAATGCTTTACATAGTCGCCCGGAATCTGAAAAATCTCGGTAACATTTAATTGTTTGAGTCGGGTGAGCAGATAATCTGCAACTGTAAAATCTTTTGTAGGTTTCATTTTTTTGCTATTCTAAATTAGGAGTAGTTTTTGTTTTCGGCAGTAACCGTCTTCGCTTTTATTCTTTTAAAGCTATCTCCGGTTTTTATTCCATTATAAAATTACCAGTCTGCCAGAATTCAAATCAAAAAAAAGGCATGAGTGCCGAATTTTTATCCATGAGAAACCCAAATAACAGTATGAGGTCATTTTTTGTCTGTTAAGGCAGCTTTGAATGGTCTACTTCAAATATTTTCAGGCCTTTTTGAAACTAAAAAGTGCTGCACTACTTCATCACAAAAACATATCATACTGTAAAACAAACAAATAGACTTAAAAAACAAACTTTTTTGCCTTTTCCTCGTTAAAACTTTAATAGTATTTGAAAATTCTGACGTTTCTTTTTTCTGAAAAAATGAAAACAAATTCCATAATAACAGTTAAGTAACTGAAAATTAACTATTTAGAAAACCAAAAGTTATTTAAAAAAAGGTATTTTTACGCTGTTTTGATATCCTAATGTTTTTCTAACTTAGATCTTCTATAAGCCCTAGTTTTAAGTACAAGTCTAAATTTAAGCCGGGAAACACTTCTTTTTACCTTTCAATCTGCGCCTCAGAGCTATCTCTTTTTAGCCTATTTATACAGTTTTTCTACAAGCGAAATATCACGAAAAAAAGCCAAAAACATCAGTACTGCTTTTAAAAAGGCAGAGATTTGAATTGCCCTTTCTTAACGAATTTCAAAATATATTAAAACTTTTCCACAAGATGATTTTTGAAGTTATTCAGATAATTACAGAACAAGTCAACAACTACCTAGAGGAAATCGGGTTGGAAAAAACGGTTGTGCCTGAAAATATTGCTTTTTTAGAGTCACAAAATGAAGCCATAGGTACCAATTTAGATGATAAAGTAGCGCTTACCCTCATCAACTTAGATCAGGAAGCTACTTTAAAAAACTTTCCCAACCATATTGTCGAAAGTACTAAAACAGTTTATCGAAACAGTGTTATCAACTTAAATCTGTATTTGCTTTTTAGTGCCAACAGAACGGCGTACATCAATTCTCTTAATGATATTTCGAAAATCATTGCCTTTTTTCAGGGGAAAAACCTGTTTACACAGGCCAACACGATCTACAACAGAAATAATGTTGCTATGGCCAATATTGACAACTTCAGATTTACGATGGAACTCTATACTCCCACTTTTGAGGAACTGAATTACATCTGGGGGACTTTGGGCGGCAAACAGCTTCCATCGGCTTTATACAAAGTAAGTATGATACAAATCGAACGCAATATTGCGCAAAGCGAAGGACCGCTTATCAGTCGAATTAAAGGTATAACCAAAACAAGCGAACAATCATGAGTTTTAATGTTATATATGGATTGTTATTTGAAGTCACTTTTTTTCACAACTATTTCTTGAATAGCGGTGAAAACACCTTTGCCGGCATGTCAGCTGATGATAAAGAAAAAATGTTGCAAAAATTCAGCATTGAATCCTTTATCTCTATAACACCAACTCTGGAAACTCAAACTATACTTAGAAACTACAAAATGGTATTCAAAAAAACCAAAACGGGTTTCAATATCTATATTAAAGTGAAAGAAACAAATGACATTGATCCTTTCATAAAAGTCCCTGCAGATTTGAATCTGAACTTTTTGATTTCCATCAACGACTATCAGTTTGAAAATTATACCGATCTCGCTTTTACAACCGATCAGTTATTTCTGTTTAGCAACGTCAAACCATCAAGCGAACCGATTACGTTTGAATATTTGCCTAAAATAAACGACAACAAACTAATTTCCAATGCCTATTTAGTGTCTGAAGAAACCTCTGCTAATTTAATTTCGACCCTTCAGCCATTTGAAAAACCAGGTGTTTTTGGACTTATTTCACTGCAACTGCAAGGCGATAATGTGTCAGAAAATATTGTAGACAATACGGGAAAAATAGTAAGTCCCAATTTTAAAATTCATTTTGATAATCGAAAAACACTTTGGAAATATATCAACCGTAAAGCAGCAACTCAGATCGAAACCAATACCGCAAAACCATTAACACTTTCCGGTTTTGTCGAAATTGACCCGCTTACCGATTTTACACCGGCAGAACCAGTAAACAGCCACTACCCTAACCCATCTGTAAAATCAATAACAAAATTCAATGGTGATTACTACTCAGAAATATTTATTTAATAATTAAAAACAATTAATCATGGCAACAACTTACAAAACACCCGGGGTATATGTCGAGGAGATCGTAAAATTTCCTCCTTCAGTTGCCCAGGTAGAAACAGCGATTCCCGCTTTTATTGGTTATACCGAAAAAGCTACAAACAAGATTAATGGAGATTTGAAATTAAAACCAACCAGAATTACATCTCTTCTGGAATACGAGCGCTTTTTCGGCTTTGCAAAACCAGAAACTACCATTAGTATAACTATTAATGATGTTTCGACTGACAGTGGAGATACCCGTTCTATTATTGTAGATCAACCTACTTCAAAGCAACCCTTTTTGATGTATTATTCTTTGCAGTTATTCTTTGCAAATGGCGGTGGTCCCTGCTACATTGTTTCGGTAGGTCGTTATGGAGATGATTTAGATGATGCAGATTCAGCTGTTACGACAATCAACAACAGTACTGCACTGAATAACGGATTATTAGAAATCGAAAAAGTAGACGAACCAACTTTACTTTTGTTTCCGGACGCTACAAACGTATCCGGAATAACAATTACGGATTTCTACGGCTTATACAACAATGCTTTAACGCAATGCAAAAATCTTCAGGACAGATTCACTTTAATCGATACGTTAAATTATGACGCAACAAGTCCGACAGATACTAATATAGACGATTTAAGAAACGAAATCAGTTCTGAAAAAGACACCATTAAATACGGAGCTGTTTATTATCCACACTTGGAGACGATTCTGGATTACGCTTTTGATGCCAGTAGAATTACTTTAAAACACTATTCTTATACCGCAAAAGCATATGACAAAATCGCTGCAGGATTAGTCCCTATAGAAGACCCTGCGACCGGAATTACTGCTACGGTAACCAAATTAATTAGTGAACCAGTTGCGGGTGATATCGCCGGCCAGTATAGTGATTTGTTTTTACAGATGTACAGCAATAATGCCACTGGTTTTGATTTAGGCGGAACCTTTGTGAGCAATCCAACCAAAAAAACGGCTTTCTTAAACAAGCTAAACCCTTTACTGGTTTCTCTTCAGGAATTATCTGCATTGAGAAATTCGTTGAATGATGAAGCCAATGCAGCCATCAGCACCATCTCAGATGAAGATCCGGGAATTGCGAATACGATCTCAACTACCCTGAATACTTTCAATTTAATTTTTACAGCTACCAATAAAATTGATTCTGTCTATAAAAACTTAATCGCATTAAAGAAAAAAATTCAGGACGAAAACATTACAGCTAAACTGCTAAAAATTATATCTACTGACACTGTGAGTTTTGACAAAGAACTAAAAAAACTGGTTACCTATACTCCTTTAAATGTTCAAACAGGAATTAGCGGACTTGTCAATAATTTTTCGGGTATTGCTGCTGCTCTTACTGCGCTTTTAAATGCCATTAAATCTGTTGATGGAAAAGATTTGAATAACGGAGAACTAAACGGCAGAAAATTAAGTGCTCTTGAGGCTGTTGACAATGCTACTTACAATAAAATTCTTACCGAGATCTACAATCTGCCGATAACACTTCCGCCAAGTTCTGCTATTGCAGGGGTTTATGCCCGAGTAGATAAAGACAGAGGGGTATGGAAAGCTCCTGCCAATGTAAGTTTGAACTATGTGATAAAACCAACCGTTAAAATCACCAACACCATTCAGGACAACTTAAATGTGGATACCGTTGCGGGTAAATCTGTCAATGTGATCAGAAGTTTTACCGGAAAAGGAACTCTTGTTTGGGGATCCAGAACGCTGGCAGGAAACGATAACGAATGGCGTTATGTTCCCGTTCGACGTTTCTTTAATATGGCCGAAGAATCCATCAAAAAAGCGACCGAACAGTTTGTATTTGAGCCTAACGACGCGAATACCTGGATACGAGTAAGAGCTATGATCGAAAATTTCCTGATTCTTCAATGGAGAGCCGGAGCATTAGCCGGAGCCAAACCTGAACAAGCTTTTTATGTTAGAATCGGACTGGGGCAAACCATGTCGGCAATAGATATTCTTGAAGGCCGAATGATTATCGAAATCGGAATGGCAGTAGTTCGTCCGGCAGAATTTATCATACTTCGTTTCTCTCACAAAATGCAGGAATCTTAATTAAATATCAACATTAAAAAAATATAAATCATGAGCTATCCGCTATCAAAGTTTCATTTCTCAGTTGACTGGGGAGGAACAAAAATAGGATTTACTGAAGTTTCGGGATTAGATGTAGAAACTGAGGTTATTGAATACCGTCAGGGAGCAAGTCCAGAGTACAGTAAGATCAAAATGCCGGGCATGCAGAAATTCTCCAACATCACACTGAAAAGGGGAACTTTTAAAAGTGATAATGAGTATTATGCCTGGTGGAATACGGTAAAACTAAACACCATAGAAAGAAGAGACATTACCATCAAGTTACTCGATGAAGAACACAATCCTGTGGCGATCTGGAAAGTAAAAAATGCGTGGCCAACCAAAATTCAGTCGACCGATTTAAAAGCCGACGGAAATGAAGTAGCAATTGAATCTATGGAATTGGTTCACGAAGGTTTATCCATCCAAAATGACTAATCATGGCTAATTATTATCCACCTGTCGGTTTTCATTTTTTAGTGGAGTTCCAGGGGCTTGGTTCAAAAGAAAAGGACCATCAGTTTCAATCGGTCTCCGGCTTGTCCGTCGATATCGAAACCGAGGAAATTGCCGAGGGTGGAGAAAACAGATTCAAGCACAAACTTCCGGTAAAGACAAAATATCCAAACCTGACTTTAAAGAGAGGAATACTGATTGATTCTGTGGTTATTGACTGGTGCAGGGATGCCATCGAAAATTTTTCATTCAAACCCGTAAACCTGACTGTCAAACTGCTCAATTCGGAGCATCAGCCTTTGGTTTCATGGAATGTAGTTCACGCCTATCCTGTAAAATGGTCGGTTGAAGATTTTAATGCTGAAGAAAGTAAGCTCGTTATCGAAAATTTTGAGCTCACCTACAATTATTTCACCGTAATCAAAAGTTAATTATGCCCATAGAGATAAAAGAGCTTCACATTAAAATAAACGTGAACGAAGGATCTAAACCGGCAGCTTCTCCCAGTGCTCCAAAAAGCAAGGGTGAAGATCCGGTAGCCGAATGTGTCGAACAGGTACTGAAAATCATCGAACGCAAAAAAGAACGATAAATCATGGCAGGAGAACTCGAAAAACTACAAGTTGTTGCTTACAGTGACCCGCAATTTAACAACAAAATTGCCGACGGTAAATTTTCTACACTTATGAACCCGGAAAAGTATACCTATCACTATAAGATTGAGAAAGATGAAACTCAGGCGTCCGGGACAAGTACAGTGTCTCCTAAGTTCAACAAAAAACTACCGGAAAATCTGGAACTCGATTTTGTTTTTGACCGATCCGGAGTAATCAATGGCTCCCCAAGTGTAAACAAGGGGATCATCGACGACATTGAGAAATTTAAAAAAGTTATTTTAGATTACAATGGAGACGAGCACAAACCCAATTACCTGATTATTTCCTGGGGAACATTGCTTTTCAAAGGGGCTTTAACTGAAATGGATATAGAGTTCAAACTCTTTAAACCGGACGGAACTCCAATCAGAGCCATTGCAAAAGCAAAATTTCAGGGTTTTGTCGAAGATAAACTGAGGGCCGCAAAAGAGAACAATAAATCTCCGGATCTGACTCATTACAGAATTGTAAAAGAAGGCGATACACTGCCTTTGATGACCTTTCACATTTATGGTGACTCGAAATATTATCTCGAAGTCGCCAGAGTCAATAACATTGTCAATTTCAGAAAATTAAAAACAGGGCAAAAACTATTTTTCCCTCCTTTACAAAAACAATCCTGATGAACAACAGCGGAGTCATACAGACCAGTAAAAGTGCCGATTTAGTAACGCATAAAATTTTAGTTGAAGGGGAAGAACTGTCTAAAACCTATCAGGTAAAAAGTATTGTGGTACAAAATGAGGTCAATCGGATTCCTATGGCTCAAATTGTTCTGACAGACGGAGAAGCTTCTGAAAGAGATTTCAAACTAAGCAATGAAGATTTATTGATTCCCGGGAAAAAAATCGAAATCACTGCCGGTTATCACAACGATGAAGAAACCATTTATAAAGGAATCATCATTAAACATGCTATTAAAATAAAAGGTGGTGCGTCTTTGCTGATTATCGAATGCAAGGATGAAGCGGTGAAACTTACAATTGGCAGAAAGAGCAAGTATTTTTATGATGTAAAAGACAGTGATGTTTTTGAAGAAATTATTGGTACTTACGGATTAGAAAAAGACGTCGAAGCTACTAATTTCAGTCATAAAGAACTCGTTCAGTACAATACTTCCGACTGGGATTTTATCGTTTCGAGAGCACAGGCCAATGGCAAGCTTTGTTTTGTAGAAAACGGAAAAATAACCGTCAGTAAACCCGATGTAACCTCAGCAGCTGTTGAAACGGTAACTTTTGGAGCTTCTTTACTTGATTTTGATGCCGAAATTGATGCCCGAAATCAATTTGCCAAAGTGTCTTCGTACAGCTGGGATTACACCAACCAGGAGCTGGTCGAAATTGAAGCAAATGATCCTGCCGTGAGTCTGAACGGCAATCTTACGGCTTCTGATTTGTCTGAAACTATTGAACTTGAAAATCTGGAATTGCGTCACGGCGGTACCATTACCGAAGTTCAGTTACAGGATTGGGCCGATGCCAAATTACTGTTTCAGCAATTATCCAAAATCCGCGGAAGAGCCAAATTTCAGGGTATTCCTGCCGTGAAACCAAATACCATCATCACGCTTGAAGGTGTTGGCGACCGCTTCAATGGAAAAGCCTATATCACCGGAGTTTTTCACGAACTGACGGAAGGAAACTGGACCATCGATACACAATTCGGATTAAATCCGGAATGGTTCTCCGAAACCTACGACATTCATACACCAACAGGTTCCGGAATCATTCCCGTCATAAAAGGACTTCATGCCGGAATTGTAACACAGCTCGAAGGCGACCCCAATGGTGAAGACCGAATTCTGGTAAAAATACCCATCATCAACAACGAAGAACAGGGGATTTGGTGCCGGGTAGCTTCGCCAGATGCAGGAGAAAACAGAGGCGTGTTTTTCAGACCCGAAATAGAAGATGAAGTTATTATTGGCTTCGTTAACGAGGACCCAAACAATGCCATCGTTTTAGGAATGCTTCACAGCAGCGGAAAACCTGCTCCAATCACAGCTTCTGACGACAACCACAAAAAAGGAATTGTCACCCGAAGTGAAATGAAAGTAATGTTTGATGATGAAAAAAAATCGATCGGAATTGAAACTCCCGCAGGCAAAAAAATAACCCTCGATGAAGATAAAGGTGTTATCGTTATTGAAGATGAAAATTCGAATGTGATTACCATTGACAGTAAGGGGATCAAAATGGAAAGTGCCGGAAACATTGAAATAGTCGCATCAGGCGATGTTAAAATAGAGGGAACCAATGTATCCTTAAAAGCCACAGCGCAATTTAAAGCAGAAGGAAGTGCCGGTGCAGAATTGTCCTCCGGTGCAGTAGCTATTGTAAAAGGAAGCATTGTACAAATAAATTAACCCATTGGGTGTAATTTAAAAAAACATGACTTAACACATAGAAACATAGATTTTTAGGTGCAAAAAAGTGAACACAAAAGAAATACATTTCTTTCACATAAGAAGTTATGTGTATTTCAATAGAGTGAAACGTCTTTTTTATGGATACAGAACCTACGTTATTATGTGTTAAAATAAATTACACTCAACAGGTTAAATTAATCCCGATTGTATTCAATATAGTACAATTTCATCGTCCTATTTTCATATTGCATCGGTATTATATCAAAAAATATTGAACTGAAATATAACTAAAATTGGTAGAAAATCATGGGAGCACCAGCCGCCAGAATTACAGATATGCACGTTTGTCCGATGGTTACCGGAACGGTTCCGCATGTAGGCGGACCTATCTTACCTGCCGGTTCGCCAACCGTATTAATTGGCGGAGTTCCGGCCGCATGTGTCGGAGACATGGCCACTTGCACAGGTCCTCCTGATACCATTGCCGCAGGTTCGTCGACCGTTTTAATTGGAGGAAAACCTGCCGCGCGAATGGGAGATTCAACCGCACATGGCGGTACAATAGTAGCCGGATTAGCAACCGTTTTAATTGGTTAATTATGGAAACAGAACAAGCCTTTTTGGGAACCGGATGGAGCTTCCCTCCGGAATTTAAAAAAACAACTAAAGCTGCTGTAATGATTTCTGACGAAGAAGATATTAAAAGCAGTCTTGAAATTTTATTGTCAACCAAAATAGGAGAACGCATTATGCTTCCTCAATACGGCTGCAATGTAGATGAACTCCTTTTTAATCCTTTAACCACAACCCTAAAAACCTATGTGGCTGAACTAATAAGAACCGCCATTTTGTACCACGAGCCCCGAATTGATGTAGAGAAAATCGACATCAGTCAGGGAGATGATCTAAATGGTGAATTGTTAGTGGCTTTAGATTATAAAGTAAGAGCTACCAATTCCAGAACTAATATGGTATATCCTTTCTACAAACAAGAAGGAACTAATATTTAAGAGTATTATGTGTAACAACAGCGACCATACAAATGATATAGTATTTAAAAGAAATGGCACCGATCAGGGCGACCGCCTGAACAGTATTCTTGATCCTGGCAATTTAAAACTCCATGACTTTGATATTGAAGACTGGTTTCTTTTTACCTATAACTTTGCCAAACAAGTAAAATTTTTTGAAACGACCAACAGCCAAAAAGCATCTGGTAACTGGCAGGAGATTTTTGATCATTTTGGTTTTTCACAAACGGACATTCCTTTAAGAAAAGACAAGACTTATGCTACGCTAAAACAAAGCATTTCAGAAATACTGCGCAATATTGAGTTTGAAGGTACTCTAACGCCGCATATGACCCTTTTTATATGTTTCTTAAAGCTATTGGAATTATCTAAAGCACGCTTTAATTTAATCACCAAAAAACACCTTGATTTCTTTTATAAAGATATTTTACAAATCGAAAAACTTCCTGCAAAAGCAGATCAGGTACATGTTATTTTTGAATTGGCCAAAAAAAGTACAGAGGAGCAAATAGCAGCACAAACTCAGTTAGATGCCGGAAAAGATGCTCAGGGCAACAAGCTCATTTATAAAACTACTGAGGAACTTATTGCCAATAAAGCTCAGATTACAGCCCTTAAAAGTGTTTACAACGACATTAAATTAGGTCAAATCAAAGTAAGTCAGGTGGCTAATTCTCTTGACGGACAAGGAGAGAGTCTGAAAGAAGAATACAAATACTGGCTACCATTTGGTTATACATCTAATGAAGAAAAATATACCGAACTCAAAGCCGCCAGACTTGGCTTTGCCATCGCTTCCCCTTTATTGCAATTAAAAGAAGGAGAAAGAAATATTGATATTACCATCACCTTCAATGAAGCCTTTGATTTTACCATCGAACCATTCACCGAACCAATCACCGTTAATGACCTTGCAGAAAATATCAGTATTTTTTGCAGTGGTGAAAAAGAATGGCTTGGTCCTTTTAGAATTAGTGAAGCCGCCGCGACCTCCGGTATTTTAGGAAATCAGTTGCGATTGGTTTTTCAGATTTCAAAAGATATTCCATCCATTGTCAATTACGATCAAAAAAAACTGGGAGAATCTTTCTCAGATACCGACCCCATTATCCGTTTTTTAATTCATACCGAAGATAAGAAAGGACATTATTTGTTTAGAAACCTGGTTACCAAAACCATCAGTACCCTAAATATAAAAGTAGATGTTAAAGATGTCAAATCTTTGTTATTGGAAAGCGATACAGGTGTATTAAATGTAGCCAAACCTTTCTATCCGTTTACGACACAGCCTACCAGCGGCTCTGCCTTTTTGATTAATTATCCGGAGATCTTTTCGAAAAAATGGAAAAATATAGATGTTAAAATAAATTGGAAAAACACACCCAAATCTTTTAAAACACATTACAAAGCATACAAAACGAAATATCTTGATACCACAATAAGCCAGACTCTTTTTCTTAGCGGAATGTTTCTGGAAGAAGTTGTGAAAGAAGTTGCCATAAATCAGCCTGAAGATCCACAACCCACAATAGATGCTATTGTAATAAATACTCCGCCAAAAAGTATTCCGGTTCTAAACACAAACGACTCAGATCTAATTGTAGAATCAGATGAATATTTTAAAGGTACTGTATCGATACTAAACAAAGAAAACTGGGAAAGCAAAAGTCCTAATACTGTTTTGTTTACTCTAAAAGATGCGTCTTATGTAACAGAATTCTCTCTCACAGGAAGCACTTACGATATCGATAAAAGCGGTCCGATCCGACTGACATTAAACCAGTCGTTATTGCACTCCTTGTACCCGAAAATATATACGCTCGCCATCATGAGTAAAAATCCGGAAACATTGATTCCGAACGAAGCTTACACTCCATTTGTCGAAACGATCAGTTTGAATTATACGGCAGAGGAAACCGCAGATTTTACCCATCAGACGGAGGCAGAATATCAGGCAGAACGAATAAAATTATTCCAAGAAGCCCCTTTTGGTCAAAGTAAAGAACATTCTTATTTGAAGAATCTGGCCAAGCAAAAAGGAGTTCTTGACGCCAATACAGCCATTTCAAGTCGTTTGGTTCCTGATTATTGTAATGGAGGTGAATTTTACATTGGCTTTGAAGAAGCAGAAAACTTACAACAGATTGCCTTATTGATCCAACTACTGGAAGGAAGCGAAAATCCGCTTGCTAAATCCTTTGTAGGAAGAGAAAAAATAGAATGGTTTATACTCTGCGATAACTATTGGAAAAATATTGAAAATGAAATTCTGGGCAATTCAACAGATAATTTTTTAAAGTCAGGAATCCTGAAATTTGCTATTCCGAAACAAGCAACCAAAAACAATACTTTATTTCCGGATAACCTAATTTGGGTAAGAGCTAAAATGCATAAAGCCTATGATGCAATATGCAAAGTAATAGACATCAAAACACAGGTGGTCACAGCCGAATTTTTTAACAATGGTAACGATTTATCGCATTTAGAAAAAGGACTGCCAGCCGAAACCATTTCTAAACTTATTACCCGAATAACACAGATTAAAAGTGTCGAGCAGCCTTTTAATTCCTTTAACGGAAAAGCACTGGAATCAGATGAGACCTATTACAAACGTGTAAGCGAACGTCTGCGTCATAAAAAGAGAGCGATCACACTCTGGGATTATGAACATCTTATTCTTCAGGAATTTCCTCAGGTTTTCAGAGTAAAATGCCTGAATCATACCAATAATGAAACCGAATCTTTTCTCTCACCCGGAGATGTGACCATTATAGTCGTTCCGGATATTATAAACAAAAACGTATTTGATCTTTATGAGCCCAGAGTAAATACAGCAACTTTAAATAAAATTCAGCATTATATCAGTGGTTTAAACAGTATGCATGTAGAGACTTCGGTCATTAATCCGGAATACGAAAAAGTAATTATAAAACTAAATGCCAAGTTCTATCCCGAATACGATGAGAATTTCTATAAAAAACAGCTTAATCAGGACATTACGAAATTCTTATCCCCATGGGCATTTGACACCACTCAGGACATCCTTTTTGGAATTGAATTGCACCGAAGCACTATAATTGATTACATCGAAAAATTATACTATGTAGACTATCTGGCAGAACTGGAAATGGCCAAACTCAAAGACAATACAGAATCTGAAAATCCAAGTGATCCGGCTTATCTGGCAACGCTTGATTTTTTATCGGTCTTGTCGCCGTCTAATCCAAAACGCATTCTGGTATCGGTAAAAAATCATATCATTTCGACAGAGATAAAAACTTGTAAAATATCTAATATTCAATCCCCAGAGACATGTCAATATTAAATCCAAATAGTACAATTCCTAAAAAGGTAGCTACCGAAGATGACCTGGATTTTTTCTATCTCAGAAAAAAAGGTATTGAGTATATCGAACAGCTCGGAGGCAAGTTATGGACCGATTTTAATTCGCATGATCCCGGTATCACCATGCTGGAAATGCTTTGTTATGCGATTACCGACCTTGGCATGCGAATCAATCTGCCTATCGAAAACGTTCTGGCCTCTGATGTAAAGGAAAAAGATATTCCATCACAGTTTTTTAAAGCCTCTGAAGTACTACCTACAAGTCCGGTTACGGCACTGGATTACAGAAAACTATTTATCGATATTGACGGAGTTAAAAATTGCTGGCCGGCGAAACACAAAAAAACAGTGTATGTCAATTGCAAAGACGAACAGCTTTCCTATAATTATAAAGATTTTAATGAACTTCCCAGAGGGTTTAAAAAACAGTTTCAACTCAAAGGATTGTATGATCTATATGTCGATTTTGAGAGCCGAAAACTATCTGATATTAATGCCGTCAAAGACAAAATCAGAAAAAAATACCACGCCAACAGAAACCTGTGCGAAGACCTCATCAATATTATAAAAGTTGAAGAATACCCTATAAAAATATGTACCAGCATTGAGATCGATACTCAGGCCGACGAAGAAATGGTTCATGCACTTGTACTAAGTGCACTCGATGGTTATTTGTCGACCACCGTTAATTTTTATTCCGTTAAGCAAATGATGGACAAAGGCTATTCTTCCTTAGAAATATTTGACGGTCCGGTTTTAGAAAGTGGTTTTATCGATACTAAAGAATTAATCGAAGCCGAACTGACCAGTGAAGTCCGATTATCAGATATTATAAAACTTATTATGAATGTGCCGGGAGTACTCACCATCAAAGATATTTCTCTGGGAAATTGCGGAGACAATGAAACCGAGGGAAATCAATGGCTGCTTTGTCTGGAGGAATACCAAAAACCGGTCATTTGTTATAAAAGTGTTTTCAATTACAATAAAGGCGTATTGCCTCTAAATATTAATAAAACACAGGTAGCTCTTTATCTGGAGGAAATTAATGCCGAAAAAGATAAAGCTACCGATTATGCGAGTAAACATAAAGAACTGAAAATACCTACCGGCAGCTACTTAAAACCAGACAGCTATACTACCATACAAAACGATTTCCCGGACACTTACGGTATCGGAGAAGCCGGTTTACCAACTCGAGCCACAGTCGCCCGACAGTCACAGGCCAAACAACTTAAAGGGTATCTTTTATTCTTTGATCAGATTCTCGCCAGTTACTTTAAACATTTAGGACAGGTTAACGAAATTCTTTCGGTAAGCGGGAATCTTACCAAGACTTTCTTTACTCAGGCCGTAAAAGACATCGAAGGTTTTAGTGATCTGGTAACGGACTATCCGGAACACAATGATGATTACCTGACCGAAATTCTTTTTAAACAACTGGATAATAATATCGAGAGAAGAAATAATATCCTGGATCATCTTTTAGGGCGTTTTGCAGAACGTTTTTCCGAATATGTTTTTATCAACAAAAGCATCTACGGCACTGCTACAGATGAAGTGGTACTGAAAAACAAAGAAGACTTTTTGAAAGACTATAAAATTGTAAGCAAAAACCGCGGTACCTCTTTTAATTACTACCAGCAGCCGAACAGCAATTTGTGGGATACCAACAATGTTTCGGGTGTAAAGAAGAGACTTGCCAGACTTCTGGGGATTAAAAATTACAATAGAAGACATCTCTCCGATTCGTTTGTTGATCTCTATCATTTTATTGATTCAGACAATCAGCTGGTGTACCGATGGAGAGTCAGAGACGATAAACACAAGATTGTGCTCTCTGCCACAACAGAGTATTATGATACTTCTACGGCAAACCGGGAATTGTATTTTGCCATCCTGCAAATCATCCAAACCAGAGAATATAATGTTGAAGAAGCTTTTAAAAAAGGAATTTCGGACCCGCAGGTTATCGATAACATTCAGATCCACCGCTCTCCTTCCGGCAAATATTCTTATGACATCATTAATCCGTTAATTACAGACGAGAACAACAAGGACAGAATTATTGCCAAACGCTATACATATTACAGTTCCCAGCAAAAAGTAAAACAATCTATTCTGGATTTAATCCATTTTATGAAAGAGGTATTTACAGAAGAAGGAATGTTTATCGTTGAACATATGATGCTTCGTCCCGATGTAAATCTGACGACCGTAAATCCGGAAACCTTTTTACCTATTTGTACAGACCAATGCAAAAGCTGTGAGCCTTTGGACCCTTACTCCTATCGCGTAAGTATTATACTGCCGGGATACACCCTGCGCTTTGCCAATATCGATTTTAGAAATTATATCGAGAAAGTTATTAAAGAAGAATTACCGGCACATGTTCTGGCAAAAATCTGCTGGATCGGACATCGGAAAAATGAAGTTGAAAACCCGGCAGAAAATGAACTTTTACAGTTTGAGAATTCATACAAGGAATATTTATTTGCTAAAACCTCACTGAACCAGGAACAACCGGAAACAGAACTGATACAGCTCATTAAGTCCATATCCGGCCTTAGCAATTTATATCCTACAGGAAGGCTATTTGATTGCAACGACGAAAACGAAAATCAATTCGAGAAAATAATCTTAGGAAAAACAAATTTAGGATCACTATAAATACCATTCAAAATGTTAGTAAAACTTTCAACCATAACAACGCTGTACCGAAGATTCACCAAAAATCAGGTACTAACAGAAGGACATCTTAACGAGATTGTAGATTATTTTGATGATCAGGATCGTATTTCCAGAATTGGTCTTAGTGGTGTCGGCATCATTTGTGGATTTCAGGTTTCATACAGCCCCGTTTCAAAAGACATTACCATAACACAAGGCAGCGGTATCACGACCGACGGTGATCTTATACAGTTGTACAAGTCTACTCCAAACGGCGGAAAAATTATTGATTTTGAAAGTAAACAGTACACTCATTATAAAGTATACGACAACAAAAAAGCTGCTTACAAACCTTATTTTTACGATGGTACAAAACAGCTTGATATCTTCGAACTTTTAACTGCCGAACAGCAGCTTACCGAAAGTGCCAATACTTATCCAATATATTATCTTAAAAAAAATACCGGATTAGAGGTAACGGATGCTGTCGTTCTTTTGTATATCGAATCTTATGAAAAAGATTCCGATCTCTGTGTCAGTCTCTCCTGCGACAATCAGGGACTGGAAATCATCGGCAATCACAAAGCCTTATTGGTAAGCAAAACCGTTGCGGCGCAGATAAACAGTCATGATAAAATCATAAGCAAAATAAAATTCTCTAACCTGTATTACAAACTTCCGGAACTGGTTTCTAACCGTATTGTATTACAGCCCGAAGATTTTAGCAGTTATTATGAAATCAAAAGAAAATTCACCAACGGAATCTTCAGAAACAATGTAGTGGCCAGACTGCAAGACGGTTTTGAAATACTATTGACCCCATTAAAAATGCCAACTATACTGGATTCTTTAAAAAAGAATCTGGCTTCTCTGTACAGTTTTGATGAAAAAAATGTCCCTCCTGATTTTCAATATCGATACGATCTGCTCAACGATTTAATTGATACTTACAATGAGATCAGACTTTTATTGTCAAATATGGACTATGATTTTTGCTTTCCGGATATCAAATCATTCCCCAAACACTTAATGCTGGGAGAAGTGCAAAAAACAGGTCCATGTTTTGAATACCGACATTCTTTTTACAAATCACCGTTGCTCACGGGACAGAACCTTAGCACCTGTAACGATTGTCTTCCTTTTGACACGCTTAACGAACCCGGGAAGAAAGATACCATTAACGAATTTATTGTCGATTTAGAAGGTAAAGAAATTACAATCTGTTATGGAAAAAATACAGATTTACAGAAATTGTACAGTCTGATAAAACGCTGCGTACAATTATTAGCGAATTACAATGTAAACTATACTTATATAAAAATCACTCCTAGTTTTGAATTGGGTTCGCTTGGTAAAAAAGCAATTCCATTTTACAATAACGTGGGTGATCATCTTATTGAACTTTGGGATTACGAAAAAACCACTATCGGACAACAGCGCAATAACAGAAGTTATCACGATAACTTATTGAATACAAAATGGCCTAACGAAATGGTCTCAGATCACAACTTCTACAGAATCGAAGGGCATCAGGGCACAGACTATAAAAAAGCACTAAAAACGATTCAGGCCATCAGACGTCAATATGGTTTAGGATTCAATGTTGTTGTACTTGGAGTAAAAGCCTCTGAAGCCAAAAAAATAGTTGAAAATTATACCTCCTACTATCTGAACAAAAATCACGGATACGAGCACAAATCAGGTGTGGCACCGGGCGGCACATTTGTCATGATTTATATTGAAGGAGAGTACAGTCAATATCCTTATTATTACGGCTATGGTTATCCGTACGAATATCCGCGTGGAAATTCTCTCGCAGGCGATTTTGAAAAAGAGGGCGATAAAAAAGAACCCGGAGAATCTATCGTGCTAAATCCGGTAATAGCCGATTTTACCTTGCCGTATTTATGCTGCGATGATAATTTCATCACGCTGTCCTTACCTGTAAACCATATCTGCTTTGATGAAACAACCCCTTACTTCCCCTTTCACGTAACCCCAACCGGAGGTTTTGTAAAAGCCGATGTAGACGAAGATTTGAATGGCGGAGTGACCAAAAATCAGTATGGAGAATTTGTTTTCGATCCAAAATTAGTCAGTGAAGAACTCATCGGAAAACCGATAACTTTTACGGTGAATAATTTTGAAACCAACTGTCAAATAACCATTTTTAGAAAACCAAAATTTGATTTCACTTTTGTCTTCCCAAAATCACTCAATAAAACTGGAGTTGTAGTCGATTTTAGTATTAGCGGTGAGAATCAGAAAGACATGAAATATATTTGGGATTTTGGTGATGGCAGTGAGCCTGTTGCCACTACTGAAGCAAAAATTCAACATATTTATGCCTATGAAGTACCCGCTAAAGAAAGCTATAGTTTTCAGGTAAAAGTTACTGGTGAAAACGGAAACTGTAATGCTCAGGCACAGCATCCGGTAACTTTTGAAGTGCCTGTAGTCGTAGGTATCGACACCAGAAACATCTGCAGAAACGACCTTAAACCGCATGTTTTAACTATTGAACCGAATAGCAAAAAAACCGTCTTATCAGGCCCGGGAGTTTCCCAGAATGATGCAGGTCAATACATTTTTATCGGCAATAATGTTCCTAAAGATGTAGATCAGGTAGTTATACTGATAAACGGTAAACCTTCGAATCTTATCATTACAATGCACAATCCGCCTGTAGCTTTGTTTAGCTATGCGATCAGAAACAGTCAGATTGCTTTTAGCAATAAATCGACAGATGCCTTAAAATATATCTGGAACATCGAAGAAGAAGTAATCGAAACCGATTCTACAGAACCTATAATACGACCGGTTTCACTGTACAAAAATGATGTTATCAAAGTATCACTTACGGCATTAAATAAAAGATGCGGCGAAGCTGTAGACGGACCAAGAGAAATCATAATTCGTGAAAAACCGACTGAAAATCCATGCCTGAAAGCTGCGACTGAGTTTGTCAAAAAAACAAATCTTGCTTTTGAAAAAATAAACCAGCAGCCTGAATTACAAAAATTCAGTAAAGAGACTATTTCCCTTCTTTCTGACATCGGAAAACAATTTACAAGTGTCGATAAAGAGACAAATGCTTTTATTAACGGCGAAAACAATCATCTGTTACTGGAAATGTTTACAGACAACATTTACAGCAATTTATTACTGGCTGCAAAAAATGCAAGAATTGCCGAGGAAAAAACAGTATTGAGTTTCCTTACTGAAAGTCATATCTCGCTCTTTTATATTATCATAAAATGCCAGCCCGCCGAACTCTTAAACAAATCCGAAAAACAGCTAACCACTATTACATCACGTATTGATGTCTTACTGCAAAGTTTTGTAAAAATCCAGTATCAGACAGATCCTAAGGGAACCTTAAAAAATTTCTTATCCGATCAGAAGGTTTCATTTAAGGATATCAAATTTATATTGGAAGCAATCGAATCACAATTAAAGAATTTAAACTAGGTGCAAAGTACGGACAGCCATATTATCTCTAAACTGTTTCTTGAGGTCAATACCCATTCTAAAGAAAAGGCGTATTACTTAAAAGATCATCTCGATACGTTTCTAAAAGAAGAACTCTTTCCTCTTTTAGAAACCTATTTTGACACGCTTGATAAAAAAATACCGCTGTACAGTATTCAGATAGAAAAATTAGACCTTAATCTTTCTCTCGCTCCCGACCTTAATTTCAACACTGTAAAACTCGAAATAGTAAATCAATGTCAGAAACAAATTGAAGAGCAAATTGAAAAGGGTTTTCCGGATACAAAACAATACAAATTGATTGATCGCAAGGAAAAAAACAGAGATGAATTCTTCATTTTTCTGGAAACCGGAGCCAATCCCTGGTGGGCAATTTCCAATGGCAATGTCAATAACAATAGCAATGACAATAGCAATGGCAATAGCAATAGCAATGGCAATGACAATGACAATAGCAATGATAATGGCATCTTCAATAGTTCTTACAATAACATGCTTAGTACAAACGAAGACCATATATTTAAAAAAATTGCAGTTGATAAAACTTTTAGTTTAAGGCTACGAAAAACATTGGAGAACCCACAGATAAGAGCCCGTTTCATAAAACAATTATCAGACGAACAGATCTATAACCTACTCCAAAGAACACTTCTTTTAGAAGCAACTGCTTCTGACTCGGTTTTGGTTTCGAAAATGGCTAAGCAAATCAAACGCAATATAAATACTATTGCTTCGGAATCGAAACACGGTTTACAGCAACGAAACCTGATTTGGGATATAGTTTTGTTGCAATTGTTGCAGCATGCTGATACTATTATAAAAGAAAAAGTACTGCAACTGCTTACTTCTTTTGCTCCGGTTCGTCAATACGACCCAAAATTTGTTTTGGAACACACTCGTACGTACATATCAAATAAATCTGTTTTAAAGATATTGGCCAGCCTTGAGTCCGAAATTCTGAATATAACTGCTATTCTCGATCAAAAAGCTTCCAAAATTCTTCCGAAAAAAAACCAGGAAACGTTCCTAAAATCAGATTTTTCAGAAAGCAAACAATCTCTGCTATCCGAAAATAGACCAGATTCTGACAATCCAAAAAAACCAAAAACTGAAACCGAAATAAATTCCGTTTTTGGTCCCAACAAAAAAAACGAAACCGAGGAAAGTTCGAATTCTGCTGTAGTCCCTCAGGAATCCAATACTGAAAAAACAACAGAAATAAATGGCGTTTCCGATCGTAAGGAGAAAACTCAGAAGAAAACCCAAGAGAAAGCTAAAGAGGAAGTCAAAGAGGCAGAAAACTGGCCCTCCTCTTTATTTCCGGAAGACCAAACAATCCCTGAAATTCCTTCGATACACTATGTGAATAATGCCGGATTGATATTGGTTCATCCTTTTTTGAAAGCTCTTTTTGAAAATTGCGGTTTACTAAATACAAACCATACGATAAACGATTCCGAAACGGCAGCACACCTTTTGCACTATATCGCCACAGAACGGGAGCAGGATTATGAGTCTGAGATGCTATTCGAAAAAGTATTGTGCAACATACCAATAAACCAAACCATCAACCGAAACATTATACTCTCGGAAGAATTAAAAAATGAGGGACATAAAATGCTACAGGCGGTTTTATTCAATTGGCCGGTTATGAAAAATTCTTCTGTCGCCTTATTGCGGAACGAATTTTTACAAAGACCCGGCAAAATAATACTTACTGAAGATAATCCTAAAGTCATTATCGAAAGAAAAACACAGGACATCCTGCTGGAAAAGATGAACTGGAATCTGGGAATTGTAAAACTGGCCTGGAAAGACAAAATAATTTTTGTCGACTGGTAATATTAAAAAATATGGAAACCGAAAAAGAAACATTTCTAAAAGAGGATGAAAAAAATATTTTCTACGAACAAAAACAAGCGCTAAAAAATATTTTTGAAAAACTCGATATGTCAAAAATCGCCTTTGTAGGCGGAATTGCGGATTATATTAATCTTCGCAGTTATTATGATATGCCTATAAACGATATTGATATTATTTATCAAGATGAAGATGATTTATTGCCCATTAAAGAAAATGACGGTATCACACGCTATTTCACCCGGTTCTATGATCTGGAAGTGGAAGTCCTGGTTTCAGAGTTTAAGATCGATAATAAAGAGGTGCATGCAGACTTTTTCAAAAGAGTTTTTTCCAGAATAAGACTCGTTCAGTCTCCTCTCCTGGGTACGATGGTGTGGCATGCTACTTTCAATGAAATGAAAGCTTTTCACAACAACCAAATACCGTTGATAACCTCAGAGGCAATGGGTCAAAAATACGAATGGAAAAGACTCTACAAACACAGCAAAAAAGCTTCGTTATACAACAACGTCTGCTATCTGGAAGAAAAACAACAGCTTCAAACCTTAAATGATACTTTATGGAAGAACCAAGAATAATATATAGCCTGGATGCTTTTCCTCTGATAAATAACCGCTGGCAAATGGGTAATAAACTCAAAGAGACCATTTACATGACGGCTTTGAGCATTTTATACAGTCATCTTTGGTACAAAGACATCGAACTTTATGCTGACGAGACGGCGTATAAATTCCTGTATATGCTGCCCTGCAGAGTTACAAAAGTGAATCATGAGCAAAACAAAGAACTCTGGATGAAATCTAAGATTCACGCTATCGAAAGGCAAACCAAACCCTTTGTTCATCTCGATACCGATGTATTTATAAAAAAGAAAATCAATTTTAATTTTGACACTATTATTCTCGAACGAAGAGAATGCGGCTACGAAGTACATTATAAAAAACAGATTGATTTTTTCAACCCATATACTAAAAATCTGCCTTACTGGCATCCTGATCTGGGACATTCGTATAGCTGTGGTGTACTGGGATTTAATGATCTTACGCTTCGTAATAAATTTGTAAGTGCCTACTATGATCTGGAAGAAATTTACATCGCACATCGCGAAGAATTTGAACCCTTAAAACAACAAGGATTTGAACCTTGTATTGTTATAGAACAGTACAATCTGGCCTCTTTGTTAGATCACAATAATATTAGCCCGACATTACTCTTAAAAGGAAAAAACATAATAGAGCAGAGCAAATATGCCAATGAAATGAGCTACAGCCATCTCTTCGGACTTAAAAAATACAAAAAAGACATTATAGAAGAAATTGAATACCGCCTGTTTAAAATTTTTCCGTACTGGTATGCACAAATCAAGATCGAATTAGAAAAACATCAGATCATTCAGAAAGAAGAAAACAGCTCTCCAACGATGTTAGCATCGTAGTACATCCTTATTTAGAAAAATCAATTCTATTGAAGTTAAAGCAATTAGTACTTGTTTCAATTAGTAAAACAATGAAGTTATGAGAACGCTAGAAAATAAAAAACCAATTACGAACTCCTCCTCTCCTTTTTTTAGTCCTAAAATTCAAAAAAAGCTAAAAACAGGAACAGCGGGCGATCAGTTTGAGGTGGAAGCAGACCGAGTAGCCGATAAAGTAGTAAACAATAATTCATCCGGAAGCGGCCTTTTGCAATCGAAAGAAAACGTACAACAAAAGCCAATTTCGGAAACCATATCTTCTGTGCAGAAAAAATCAGATAAAAAGGAAGAAGAGAAACCTGTTCAAAAAAAATCAGATAAAAAAGAAGAGGAAAAGCCTGTTCAGAAGAAATCGGATAAGAAGGAAGAAGAAAAACCGGTACAGAAAAAGTCGGACAAGAAGGAAGAAGAGAAACCGGTTCAAAAAAAATCCGACAAAAAAGAAGAGGAAAAACCCGTTCAGAAGAAATCGGATAAGAAAGAAGAAGAAAAACCGATACAGGCCAAGTGTGACGATTGCGAAAAAGAAGAAACAGTTCAGTCAAAAGACAAAAAAGAAGAAGATAAAGCCGTTCAGAAAAAAGAGCAAAACCCTGATGCTGAAATTAACGATAACGAGCTGGAAGGAAAACTGGACAACTCCAAAGGAGGCGGCACCGGCCTAGATAAAAAAACTAAAGGAGAAATGGAATCGGGCTTTGGAGCTGATTTCAGCGATGTAAAAGTTCACACTGATACTAATGCTGTCCAAATGAGCCAGGAATTGGGAGCACAAGCTTTCACCAATGGAAACGATGTCTATTTTAACAAAGGAAAATACAATCCGGATTCCCGGGAAGGGAAACATTTGCTGGCACATGAATTAACCCATACCATTCAGCAAACCGGAGCTGTACAAAAATCCGTCGATCCTTCTTCAACCGCAGCTGAAGATTTAGAATCTCCTCGTTTTAAAGGAGATTACAAATTAGAGCAAACGCACGATGATTTAGATTATCTCGCTACCGGATGTAAGGGGGAGCCTGTACAAAAAGTACAATCGGGTTTAATGGATTTAGGTTATCAGCTTCCTAAATTCGGTGCTGATGGTGATTTTGGCAGTGAAACACGAGCAGCTGTATTCAAATTTCAATCCGATAACGGTCTGAGCTACGATGGTGTTGTTGGCGTACAAACAATTGGACGTTTAGATGATATTTATGTTGGAAAAGGCCCAGGCCCAGGCAAAGACAAAAAGAAAAAACCACCAAAGAAAAAAGAAAAAAAGACCTGCGATATAACGAATATATTTCATTTCTCCTCAGATCCGGTTCATATTGAAACGTTAGAAACAGATGGTGCTTGTAAATCATTTTCTATCTCATTAACAACGACAAGAAATAAAAATGAGAACCCCTGTTCAGGTTACAGCGTCGAAATTATCGATTCCACAGGGACAAGTTTAATGGGACCAACCTCGTTCAAAATTGGTGGTACAGTTCCAATTAATTTCACCGCCCCAACAGCAGGCAAGTTCAGGATGATCATTGGAACTCCGGCTTCCTGTGGAGAGAATGCTTTTAAAGGTGTGGGATCAAAACACAGACATTAATAAAATCAAGTACCGTTAACGACACATGGGAGCCTTTAACCAAAAATCAAAATCCAATCCTTCCGGACCATCCGCCTTTAATTCAAGGCAGGGTGAGGATTTTTTTGGCGTACAGACAAAACTCAGTATCGGAAAATCGAATGACAAATATGAAGTTGAAGCCGACAAAGCAGCAGATCAAATCGTTTCTCAAAAACAAAATGCCAAATCGGAATCTTTTTTTCCCCCCTCACCTGTGGTTCAAAAAAAATCCTTAGCAGAACGAAGTACGCCTGTTACGCAATTAAAAAAGGAACAGGAAGAAACACTTCAAAACAAAATTGAAACTGTTGCCACTGAAACTCCTAAAGCAGTCGAAAAAAATCCGATTTCAAAACCACTGATTCAGCAGAAAAAAACAGAAGAGGAAGTTCAGACTAAAGAGGAGGAACAGGAAATTCAAAAAAGTGCCAACACCGAAACAAGTCCAACAAATACGGCATCGCTGGAAAGCAAACTTCAAAGCAGTAAAGGTGGTGGTTCTCCCATGGCCAATGCCACTCAAAACCAGATGGAGTCTGGTTTTGGAGCCAATTTCAGCAAGGTGAGAATCCACAATGATTCTAATGCTGTTCAGATGAACAAGGAACTGGGGTCTCAGGCTTTTGCCAATGGTAATGACGTCTATTTTAACGAAGGAAAATACAATCCCGATTCTCAGGACGGAAAACACCTGTTGGCACACGAACTTACGCATACGATACAGCAAGGCAATAAACCAAACATTCAGAAACAGAATCCTCCAAGCAATTTAGACAGTCTAAACGAAATGCTCGACAGTTTTAATGTTCCTGAAGATGAAGTTATTTTAATGTGTGCACAGCTCAGCGCTTCGGAAAAAACAACTGTTTTAAATGACGGAAGTTACAAAAGACGAATGGCCAATGCATTGGATGTGTCCGAAATGATCAGAGCAGTTAACAATTTAGGCGCGCCCCTGAGTACAAAATTAGAATGGGTAAATGCAGCTGCTACTTTCGGAACCTTTTTTATGGAATACAGCGAGATCAAAGGAATGATAACTGCTGCCGATCAACCACAGCGCGAAGCTTTAAAAACCGATACCTGGAGAAGCTTTTTTGTGGGCGTTTGTACCAATGCTACTATGATTGAGGCTTTAGACGATCTGCAATACGATTTAATTACCAAATTAACCTGGCTCAAAGCAGAAGTTACCATCACCAGTTGGGCACTTGATTATGCAACCATAAAACCCTGGATTACACACGCCAATACCACCCAAACCGAAAGGGATGCCTTAAAAGTGCACACCGATGTGGGCATGAGTTTCTTCGTAGATGTTTGTACCAATGCCACTATAATTGAAGCCTTAAACGATCTGCAATACGATTTGGTTACAAAATTAACCTGGCTTAATGCGGAGGTATTCATTACAAGCTGGGAACTCAGTTATCCAACCATAAAACCCTGGATTATTGATTCCGCCACTAGCCAAGCACAAAAAGACTCCTTAAAAACTCCCGACTGGAAAGCATTTTTCAGCGCCGTTTGTGATAACACCACTATACTCGAGGCGGTAACAGATCTCAGTTTCGACATTGCCACACAATTAGAATGGATTACCGGTGAAGGTGTCGATTTTATTACACGACTTACCTGGCTTCTCAATCACAGTACCGATTATGATGCGATTAGAAATGAGATACTAAGTGTTTCTAACGGCGACAGACAAACTGCATTGGCAGATACCAACATCAGAAGTTTAATCAATTCAAAACTAACAGCTCCGGTATCTGTTGCTGTTTTCTCCCATCTGTTATTGGGCTCCATGTACTGGAGAAATCCTCAGAACAATGATTTCTTCGCTTATTTTGTAACCAATGGAGGTTCCGGAACACTTCCGGCTGCTGCGACTATGAATTGCTGGGAAAGTATCATGTACGCCGCTTATCTGTCTAACAAAATTAACGCTTCCTGGATTCAGAATTTTTATAATACTGCCTTCGGTGCTTCTGATCCGAATGTATTAATATGGAGTCAATTGGGGTGGAACAGCGGTCTTCCTGTCTATCCGGCTACAACACCAACGGTCGGACAGTTAATTTTTTATACCGAATCCGGCAGACCTTACCCGGGACACGTTGCGATGGCAATCGACGGAACCCATGCCATCAGCCTCTGGTCGCAGCCTAATAATGACTTTTTTATACAGCGTGTCAATATTACCGTGTTTTCGGGAGTAATTCAAATTTCTAATCCCCCTTGGTAAATTATGCAATCAGATATGAAAAAGGCTTTATCTTTATTATTATTTTTAGTATTTACCAATTGTCAAAACGTTTCTAAAATGAATCCCGAAAACAAACATGACCTCACTTTTAAAATTGTCTATAAACAATCGATAGATTCCGTACCCGCTTTATCAAAGTATCCTACAATTGGTAAAAACGGGCACGAATATTCTCGTATAGACATCCCAAACCCTGAACTTGCATTTCCCAGAAAATATATGGAATTGTATGGAACTTCAGAGGCGTTAATTGGTCGATATGTTTCTGAAAATGGTACACGGAACAATCATTTTTTCTCTATCCTCAATGATTCCCTTGACTACCATTCCGATTCGGATGTTATTGATCTGGCCGTTACTTCAAATGGGGATTTTCTGAAGTTAACTTCTGACTTCCTGTATATCGTAAAAAAAGATAATGTCAAGATTCAGCATCCTTTAAAAGGAATGAAAATTATCCTTTCAGAAAACAAAGACATTTGGGTGATTGGGATCAATAATGCGTGGCTGATTGAAGATGATTATACAAAAATCAAAGCTCTGGAATGGTTTGGCGGTATTCATACCGTTTCTTATCAAAATGCGCTCCATTGCATCGATAATTCCAAAAGTGTAATTGTTTCTTTAGACACAAAAGGTATTGTTACAAATGAAAAAACAAAACAAAATTTTGGTCCCTTTGAAAAGCTGGCCGGCTTTTGGGGCAGCAAATACATCACGCTGGAAGGTTCCACTTTCAGATGGTATGAGAAATCTGTTTTGAAGAGAAAAATAGCACTTCAGTCTGCCGGTGTTTTAAATAATGGAGAGGTATTTATTTCTTATACCGAAAGCAAAAAAACCTACTTAAAAACCAATACCATATCAAAAGAATGGGATATTCCCGAAGATTCTAAAAGTTACATTCTGCCCATTGTTTTCGAAAAAGGAGATTCCTACTTCGGTTATCATTTGAACAGCTTTGGTGAATTCAGTAAAAAAAATCAAAAGGCACAAGAAACAAACAATATCGATGAAAAGATATATGAAAAAAACATATTGCCTTATCGATGGAAAATTGGACAAAGTCGTTATTTCAATATTCCGAACTATGATAAGTTACTGGTATCCCTGGTTGGACCTAAAGAAATTGTTCTGATGGAGATCAATAGTTCTTTTTAAATTTTAAAACGGTAAAATATGACTTAATTATGGGTGTTCTTGCTAAAAAATCAGCTCATTCCTCCAATCAAACTACCTCAACGAATGAGCAAGGCAGCAGCTCTTTTTTTGGTTTACAGGCAAAACTCAGCATTGGTAAATCAAATGATAAATATGAAGCGGAAGCCGACAGCGCAGCCGACAAAATAGTCGCTAAAACTCCTAAAAATAATCCTGAACCGTTTTTCAGCCCATCACCCATAATCCAAAATAAATTAGATGAGGTACCAAAAAAGGATGAAGCCACTCCCCAAAAGTCAATAGCAGAAAACATCTCTCCCGTTGTTCAGTTAAAATCAGAAAAAGAAGAAAAGGAAACCATCGTTTCTGAAAAAGCAACTGTAGAAGAAACTCCACAAAATAAAATAGAAGCTCCTCAAAACGAAACGACTAAAACCACTGAAGCCATTTCTGTTCCAAAACCAATTGTTCAGCAAAAGAAAGCAGAAGAAGAAGTTCAAACTAAAGAGGAAGAAGAAATTCAGTCCAAAGAAGACGAAAAAGAGCTTCAAATGAGCGCTAGTGCCGATGCAAATCCTTCTGATGATTCTGATTTGGAAAGCAATTTAAACAATAGCAGAGGTGGTGGTTCTCCACTTTCTAAAAACACTAAAACGGAGATGGAATCCGGTTTTGGAGCTGATTTTAGCAATGTAAGAATCCATAACGATTCAAATGCCGTTCAGATGAACAAAGAACTGGGTTCACAGGCCTTTGCCAACGGAAATGACATTTATTTTAACCAAGGTAAATACAATACAAACTCAACAGCCGGAAAGCATCTTTTAGCACACGAATTAACACATACCGTACAACAAGGCACTAGTTCTGTTCAGCCTAAAATGATCCAAAAAACACCAACTGCTCCAACTACTGCTTCCCCTGTATCTGGTACCAATCAAAGCATTTCTTTACAAGCGCCAACATTTACACCACCAGAAACAATTGCTTCTCAAATTGAGGTAGCGGGAGACAGAGGTGCTGAGGTTAATGTAACTTTTGGACAATGGGCGTCAGGTGCAATCAAAATGAAAAAAAATACAGATGGTACATACAATACAAAAGACAATAGACAAAGTATAAATCTTAATATTAACTATTTAAGCCCGCTTACAAGTATAAATATTACCCCGGTTTTGGCCATTCAAATAGAAAACAATACGATAGCTGGTTATATTACGGTAAAAACAGGCAATCGGTTAGTTGGAAATCCAGCCGGTCTTATTAATGCCATTAAAGACAATAGCGAAACTTTTGGCTGGATTGGAATTGATGTTACAAGTGTCCCTAACGTGCAAAACACCATTGAAGGTGGAAATCTAACGTTAACGGCTAATGGAATTCCTGTTCAATTGGGAGGATTTGTAAATGCAACTCTTGACTTTGGAATTCAGGGCGAAGTAATCACATTTAGAGCCAGTGGAAGTATCGAAGTCCCAAATCTAAGTCCAACTCAAATTACAATTGAACGTAATGCCGAAGGAAATATAACCGGCGAAATTGATTTGGCTGTAAGTATGGCTAATTTTAACGGCAGCATCCATGCTGCTTTTTTAAATGGAACTTTTGACATCAGAGGTACTGTAGGTTATCAAACCGAAAAAATAAGTGGTCAGGTAACCTTATTGGTGACAGATGCTGCAACAGCCAGAAATGCCGCTTTAAGCCAACTGGACCCTTCTCAAATTGACGAAAGCGCGAGAGAAGCAAATGGAATTCCTGAAGCAAACAGTGGACCAACACCAGGACCAAGAGCGATGGCAGGTTGGGGCGAAGTCGATTTTAGCTTTACCGAATGGATGACAGGCAGAGCCATGGTTATTATCGACAATGAAGGCCACGTTACTATTCATGGAGAAATTACACCACCGGCAGAAGTAGAATTATTTGCTCAACGAGATTATATAAGAGAAATCTTTACTGTCGAAGTTCGTACCATGTATGGAGTTCCGTTAGTCGGAAATGTTTTCTTATTTGCTAACATTGGATTGGAAGCTCTTGCTAAAATTGGTCCTGCAAAAATTTATAATATAAGAGCAGTAGGAACTTATTCTACCGATCCTGCAGTATTTAATGATTTTAGTCTTTCCGCCTCTTTTAATATGTCAATGTTCGCAGGACTGCGACTCCGAGCAGAGGGAGGATTGGGTGTTGAATTACTAGGTCATGATATAAAAGTAGGTGTTGGAGTTAATGCATTAGCTGGAATTAGAGGATATGTTGATGCCACACCGACCATAGGTTATAGAGAAACTGCATCTCCTGAAGCTGGAAGACAAGGAGAATTTTACATACACGGGCATGCCGAAATGGCCGCACAGCCCTTCTTAGCATTAGGTGGTGATTTGTTTGTAGAATTAGACAGTCCATGGTGGTCTCCTGCACCAGATGATAAATGGACCTGGCCATTAGGGGAGTTAGAATATCCTTTACCCGGAGAGTTTGGTATTGGTGCTGATGTAGATTATGTTTTAGGTTCTGACGAGTTACCTGAAGTTGAATTTGCTCCTGTTGATTTCAACTCAGATAAATTTATGACCGATTTAATGAACGACCACGTCCCTCCAACGCAGTCTACAGATGCAGAGCATCCGGCAGAATTTCAGGAAGGAACAACGGGAGGAGAAGGGAGTGAAACTCCTCAGGTTACAGACTCAACAGGAAATCCTAATGCCGGAACAACCGGAGCACCGCCTGGTGCAGATGCTCCGCCAAATCCACCAACACCCGAAGTTCTTGCACATTGGGGAACCGGATTGGAAGCTTTACGTGCTTTAGCAACAGAATCAGAACAAAGCCCATTGAATGAACAACAAATTCATGCCCGATTAGATATTATAAAAAACCGTAATCATTTTAGCCGCCTCAATGCCGTTCGAAGCGGTCAAAACTGGAATATCAACGCCGAAATGCCTAACATTAGCAACCACAGCACACCAATAGTAGTCAAAGCTGCACCAATTGCTGAAGGTGGAGATTCGGATCGAAATTCCGAAATTCCAACAATTATTGGATTGGAACATGCTGTTAATGTTGATGGAGGTCACAACCTTAAAATTGAAGGTACTGTTGAACGTGTTGAAATTAATGTCTACAGTGACAAGCAGACTTTAAATCAGCTTTTAAACAATAAACGTCAGGAAATACACGACAACAGGGATTCTGACCCGCAATATACGGCCAAATCGAGAGCAATTGAAAATCTATTCAGCGAGAAAAACGTGTTAGGAACCAATATTGGCAGCTATAGACGGGCCGTTGCTAATGCTTATGAAACGGGGGGCGGAAACCAACCTATTCGGGCTGCTTATGAAAACATACGAACAAATCTAACCAATATTGCAACAGATTTGGGAATCGTTGGAGTACTGGAACATCACATCGAATTGCCAATCTCTCACGTTGAATTTGAAACAGACACCAAAGGCCGATCATATATGCTCAGAGCCGCACCTTTAACAAAGATTCCCGGCAATACAAGAGGATCCACGCCAACCAATGATCCGATGGGATGGTCGAACATTCCGCTTAACCAAAGAAGCGCCGGACAATGGGTAAGAGCACATCTTTTAAATCACAGATTACATGGCCCCGGAACAGTTCAAAATTTATTTCCGGGCACCAGGGATATGAATTTAAGAGATATGGAAAGTCAGGTTGAAGATCCTGCAAAAGAAGCTGTATGGGATAACAACCAAATATTATATTACAATGTTGATGTCTCCTATGGAAATACAGGAGTTTTTGAAGACATTCCGGATATTGTGGTAATGAGTTTTGGACCATATAATGTCGAAACCAGAGAAAAAGGTGCCGCTATAAAATCCAAACGTTTTACCCAATCGCCCCCCTCAGCCGTTGCTCAAACAACCATAAACCGTTCGTCCAGCAATGCATTGAATCAAAAGGCAATTAGCGAAGGTGGTGCCGATGGAATAGGTCTGTCAGGATTCTTTGATCGACTTGTACGGGTTCGCCCACCAGCACCGGGGTATCAAAACATTATTCAAATCCACGATGCTGTATCAATAGAATATACTGATCAGGCAGCCTTTAACTCTGCATTCACAAAATTCAATAACTTAGTAACTTTAACAATTTTACAGCTATGATTAATTTTAAAGAATTATTCTTATGGACTTTAATTGTGGAAATTGGCAATGCCTACACTCATGGAGTTCTTATAAAAACGCCAGTGACAGCGGCTTTACCTCCTAAAAAATTAAACACTTCACTAGAAATCGATGATTTAATTATTGAATTCTACAATCAAACCTCCCGATTGGAATTGGCATGGGAGTTAACTGATACACCTGAAAATATTGAACCTTTTCAGAAAAATGAATTTATAATAGAAAATTACCTCAAAAAGGATTACTCCTGGTCTTTTGTAAAAGAACTGATAAGCGGTTATATCAATATAACAGCTTCTGATTTGATCTTTGACAAGGAGTATAATGACCAGCAAACATTTGCATACACCCTAAAAAAACTTAAAACAGCTGATACCTTTTTTGCTTTTGACATTCAAAGTTCGGTTACCGCCTGTTTTAAGAAAACCAACAATCAGGTTTCGGATACGATCTGGCTGATACATACAGATGCTGATAAGGTATATGATATGAAAATCGGACTCGAGGAGTATTTAAATTTAGCCTATCAGGCCAAATGCTTCAAAAATTGGCAATTAGTCTATTTATTTAGAAAAAAAGCTTCTGAATATGAACTTATGAAACAGTTCATTCCTTTTATTTTTAGCCATATTGAAACAGATTTATCTGCTTTTGACATACCACACATATGAAAAACATTAAAGAATTACTCCGATACCAGTTAGAAATTCAAATGGATAAACTTTTTGGTTCTGAAACCAAAAGCAACGAGCCTGAATATGAATCGGACAAACACTCGTTTGTCGAGGCTTTTATTATTGAAAATAAATTACCTCATGTCGAAATTTTGTTATTAGGTTTGGCACTAATTCCCCATATCCATCCGGAATTTTTAACGTCTTTGATTTCTAATTATCTTCCCAACGGTGGAGAATTACCCGAATTTGGAGGTGTAAAATCAAAGAATCACCGCGGCATTTTACCAACAGGTGAAACGGCTCAGTTTTTAATAGCCGGAAATGATCTTGAAAACCGAATTTCTTTCTATAATTACTTGCACAATCAGTCTTATCTCTATCAGAAAGGAATCATCAAAATAGAATCTGTACCATACGGCGAACCCAAACTAAGCGGTTTACTAATTTTGGAGGACGAATACATCGAAAAATTCCTGACCGGGAAAATTCTAAAACCACAGCTTAGTAGCATCTTCCCTGCACAATTAATCGAAACCGAATTGGACTGGGGAGATCTCGTACTTAATGCTACCACTATAAATCACATCAAAGAAATAGAAACTTGGCTTAAGTTCAACGACATTTTACTCCATGAATGGGACATGAAAGCCAAAATAAAACCGGGTTTCAGAGTTATGTTTTACGGTGCTCCGGGAACCGGAAAGACACTGACGGCTTCACTTCTTGGAAAATATACACAAAGAGACGTTTATCGAATCGATTTGTCTATGGTAATTTCAAAATACATTGGTGAAACCGAAAAAAATCTTTCTTCCCTTTTTGACAAAGCAGCTGATAAAGACTGGATTCTATTTTTTGACGAAGCCGACGCCGTTTTCGGAAAAAGAACCAATGTAAGAGATGCCCATGATAAATATGCCAATCAGGAAGTTTCGTATTTACTGCAGCGCATCGAAAATCATCCTGGACTGGTTATTCTGGCCTCTAACTTTAAAGCCAATATTGACACGGCTTTTACCCGTAGATTTCAATCGATCATTGAGTTTGAAGTCCCTTCTTATGCCGAACGTCTGCAGCTCTGGGAGAACAACCTGCCCAAAGGAATTAAAATCGCTGAAGATGTAAATCTTAACGAGCTTTCTAAAAAATACGATATTACAGGAGCCAATATTGTGAACATCATTCAATACGCCTGTCTGAAAACACTAGAGAGCGAAAACGAAAGTATCAACCTTCATCATCTTCTTCAGGGAATCAAAAAAGAATATGCGAAGGAAGGTAAAATGATGTAAGATACATTCATTTCACGTTCTAATTTGAAATACAAAAAGATCATTTTAAAATCTGATAAAACGCATTAAATCAAAGCTATGAAACAAATCAAAAGACTTCTTTCCTGACAATAAACTAATGAACGCCCGCTTCTTTCAACCAGTTTTTTAATCCTTCATCTGATGGTCTTGGGGCATTTGGATCAACAATATTGCCTTGCGGATCAATCAGTATGAATCGCGGAATACCGGTTACTTCATAAGCATTCTCAAAAGAGATATCACCATTAGCAAACAATTGTACACCCGTTAATTGAAGATCTGCCACCATTTTTTTCCATTTGTCATGATGATTTACACGATCGGTAGAAATGCTGACAAACACTATGTTTTGATTATGAAATTCTTTCTCAACTTTTTTAAGAAAGGGAATTTCCTTTTTACACGGTGCGCACCAGGTAGCCCATAGATCGATATAAACAAACTTACCTTTAAAATCATCCAGAGAAGTTTTAGTACCATTGTAATTCTCATAATTGAAAAATTTTGGTGAAACTTTTCCTTTTGGAAGCACTTCTTCCTGATGTTTTTTTAATCCGGTAGTTTTGTTATATCTGGCCACACTACTTTTCTTAAATTCTTCGAGATCTTTTTTTTCAAGAGCAATAAAAGAGACTTCCAATCCCTTAGTCTGTTCAAGAAGATTTTGATAACCCGCTACAATTTCCTCTATTTTGGCCATAAATTCGGCACTTTCTAATTTAAATATAGATTTATCCGCAGTGGCCTTTTCAGTATACAGTGCTTTCTTAAATAGGTAATTATTAGGTATTGCCCCTTCACCTTTAAAAGCCATTGTCTCGTCCCATTGTTTGGTATCAAAAGTAATTTTCAGATTGTAACCATTTTTAAGGTAAAAGAAGCCTTGTTCTTTACCATCAAATATCCCATAGTAACCTTCTTTTATTCTCAGAGTATCAGAGAAAGAACCATCTTTGTTAACATTAATTCTTTTAATTTTAGTTCTGTTCTTGAAAACAAGCAAAGAATCTGAATTTTTATCTGTGATTTTTCCAGATAAACGCAGATAGTCATTTCCTTCCTTTTGCGCAAAAGTATGCAGACTAAAAATAAGGGTTAGAATCCCTAAACAATACCATTTTTTCATTAGATTTTTCTTTTAAACTTTATTTTATAATTTGTTTATTGACACGTTTTGGAAAATTATTCTTTCGTATAAATAATCCCCGATTTAATGGTCATAAAGCCATCTTTTAAATTTTCAATATTTTGTGCAGGATCTGAATTGGTTATATATAGATCTGCACGTTTGCCAATAGCTATAATACCTCTATCCTCTATTCCAATGCTTTCTGCACCTATTTTAGTAGCACTTATCAGGGCTTCTTTATTGGTGAAACCACAGTTATCGGTCAATATTTTTATTTCATTAAACAACGGGGTCGCATTATCTTTTTCAAACAAATAAGGCCAATCTGTTCCTGTAGACACTTTAACACCAAGTTCATGGGCTCTCTTGGTTACTTTCATTCCATCAAAAAGCTTATTATTATTCCCAATGTAGTTAGTCGCGTCCAGTATCACATTGTTTGCTTTCATCAGGAGTAATAACTTGTCCATTTTTATAATATCGATGGCTGATGGTCTTTTTAGGTGATCCATTTTCCCTGAAGAAAAATCATAAGGTATATCAAAAGCATGCGACATCGAATTTACTTTGGCAGCGGCAACATCTGTTGGTGTAGCAGGAAATACCGCTGCATGACTCCAACTTTGTAATCCCTGCTTCTTTGCTTCTTTTACAATCTTTCTAATCATGCGAGCACTGAAATCAGAATATATTTTTATTCCGGTTACCCCTACTCCTTTTGCTTCGGCCACAGCGATTTTAATATTTGTCGTATCAGTAATCGTACGTTGCCATGGAGTATCTTTTTCTGTAGTATACTTTCGGGTTAAGTTAAAATAGTCTGGTCCCGCAAATTGAGCCGAGTAAAAAATGGAAGGAGTCGGCAATTGATTCAGGGTACTTGCCCGTTTATAATCGGCAAGGACAATTGCATTCCCTGTCATATCTCTAACCGATGTTATCCCTGCATAAATCATTTTAGAAAGCTGATCCTCCATGTATTTATTACTCTTTTCTCTATTGAGATTAGGGACTGTTGCCAGATGAACATGTGTATCTATTAATCCGGGCATAACATACTTTCCGGTTATGTCAATTATTGTTGCTTCCGGATACGCACTAAAATTATCCGTATACAATAGATCTGTAATCTGATTGCCTTTAATGACGATATTACCTGCCTTTAAGTCAAATTTATCGTCAAAAATAAATCCGTTCTTAAGTATTGTTATTTTTAAGTTTTCCTTCTTTTGTGAATATCCGGTTATTAAGTTAAATACCGAAAACAAAAAGATTAAGACTAGTTTTTTTTTCATGTAAAAAGGCTTTTATACTATTAGAAAAATGCATCGAATGCAGGCAGTATGATTCAAAGGATCAATATTCTCTAACGAAAACATTGATCCTAAAAATGGCTACTTTTAATAACCTGGATTTTGTATAATACCAGAACGATCTATTTCTGTTTGTGGAATGGGCAAAGCAAATCGATTTGCGTTAGCCGATAAACCACTGCCGTCTGCTCTTTTAAAACCTAACCCAAGTCTTTTAAGATCTGTAAATCTGAACCCTTCAAAGGCTAATTCTCTTCTTCGTTCATTAAGAATTTCATTACTCAGGTCTGTCCCTGAATAATCTCCTATACCACGGGCATTTCTAAGTTTATTGAGATTTATCAATGCTGATGCATTATCACCTCCCTTTAGATACGATTCGGCCAGTATCAGATATAATTCAGGCACTCTGATGAGTTTTATATCTATATTACCAGGATCAAAAGCAGCGGCATTTGTTGTTCTTGTACCTGCTTGCTTTTTAGGATAGTAATTGTCTTTAATAGTAGGATGGTTTTTGAAATATACTGTAAATCTAAAGTCTTTCGTTTTGTCATAAAGATTTATTAAATCTGTTGCTACCGAATAGGGATAACTCGAGAGAACCGGTATTGCAAAGATTGCTGCGGTCTGCCCCATTTCGGAATTTTCAAAACGTATTCTAAAAATGATTTCACCGGAATCATCCTTATCCCATTCTTTTTGCAAAGCAGCCAGCGTGTTGTCTAATTTATACCTGGTATCTGCTAAGGCTAAATTACCGTAGGAAATAGCATTTTTGTAATCGGCTGTTTCATGAGATACGCGGGCGGATAATGCATAAATAGCCGTCTTAGAAATTCTGTACGAGTTAACCGTATTGGTGGCTAATGCTTCTGCTTCCTTTAAGTCTGCCTGAATAAACTGAATCACTTCGGCTGTAGTGTTTCTGGGTTTTATGTCTAACAATTTATCTGTTTCAAATCGATAAGGTACTGACAGTGCCTTTTTATCAGCATTATAAGCAGGTGAATAAAACCTGTATAAATTATAATGCAATAAAGCTCTTATCCCCAGTGCTTCTCCTAAAAAAGCATTTTTGTTTGTCAGCGTACTTTTTCTCGCATACTTTATAATAGTATTTACGTTATAGATGGCCTGATACGAAATTTTCCAAAACCCCTCTATACCACCAGTCGAACTGTTATATGCCAGCGGATATATCGAAAGTGAACTGTTATCAAAAGAGAAGTCTTTTGAATTTGTCGAACCTAAAAGATCATCTCCAATGGCTTCCGGAATTGTATATATACCCAAGGAATAACCATGGAAATCTTGTTTCATAAGCCCATAAACCCCATCCAAGGCACTTCTAAAACCTCCTTCTGTCTGAAAGAGTGTTTCGGGAGCCAATTGATCCAAAGGTTCTTTGTTTATAATATCATCAGAGCAGCTGCTAAAGAAAGTAACTATTACTGATATGAAGAATAATTTTATATTTGCTCTCATTATGTTGTTCTTTAATTTTTTATCTATCGTATAAGACTCTTTTGTCTTCGTTGTTATTTGATGTCCAATTTGTGGTTTGCTGTATCTTAAAAACTAACATTAAGACCTAAAGAATAGGCTCTGACAATGGATGAAGAAAGTCCAATACCTCCAGCCGCAGTAGCATATTCGGGATCAATATAGGTAACAGCCGTTTTGGTAAAAAGATTTTGTCCCTGAACATAAATTCTAAGACTTTCGATTCCCGCTTTCTCTAAAACACTTTTCTGAAGTGTATATCCAAGGGCAACGTTTTTCAATTTAATATAACTGGCATTCTCTAAAAATTGAGTAGAGTTTTTATAATCTGATTCTATGAATGCTGTAGGGTTGGCTGTATTCACCTGTCTTATAGCTATATTTGACTGATCACCAGGATTTTTCCATGCATTAAGCACATCAGTACTTTGATTGTAAGCAGGATTGTTATATAAATTATAGATTCCTTCATTCAAAACATAATGACCGCCAGCATAAGATATCAAGACCGACATATCCAGTTGTTTGTATCTGAACGTATTGGTCAAACCTCCATAATATTTGGGCATAGCAGTTTTGTTACTAACCTGTCTCAGATTATTGATTTCAGTTGCATTGGTTGTCGTTTTATTGGTATTGTAGTCAACCAGCCTCCCATCTGGCGCTCTGTACTGATTAAAACCTGTAACCGGATTAACACCTGCCCAATCTGCAATATAAAAAGAGCGTATTGCACTTCCTTCCTGGAACACGGTAGATCCCGAATTAGAAAGAATATCCTTTTTGTCTGATAAGGTTATAACTGTTCCCTTGTTGAAAGCAATATTACAATCAGTGGTCCAGTTAAAATCTTTGCCTTTTAAATTTACAGTGTGAAGACTAATCTCAACACCCTCATTTCTAAAATTTCCGATATTGGAGACCAACTCTTTAAAACCCGAGGTTAACGGAATTGGCTTATTATTTAATAAGTCTCTGGTATCTCTTATATAATAATCAACAGTTCCTGAAATACGATTGCTAAACAGTCCGTAATCGATACCGAAGTTCTTATTATAATTCTTTTCCCAAGTTAAATTCGGATTTTCTCCCCTTGATAGATAAGGTACGGTACCACCTGCATAAATGATTTGGCTAGAGTAATTGTATAAGGATTGAGAAGCAAAATCTCCAATAAAGTCATTTCCGGAAGTCCCAATGCTGGCTCTCAATTTTAAAGAACTTACGATTTTATTCTCCTTAAATAAGTCTTTATATGCATTCCATGAAGTTCCTACAGACCAAAAATTAGCATATTTGTTATCCGCCCCAAAACGGGAAGAGCCGTCTCTTCTAAAGGATAATGACAGATTATAAGTACTATTAAAGTTATAATTTAGTCGTGAGAAATAAGACAATGAACCTGCTACTGATTTTTGTTCTGTAGCTGAAGTTACCGTTTTTGCTGCACTTACAATTTGTATTGCATCGGAGTTAAAAGTATTAGCCAGTATATTAAGACTGTTGGTTTCGTATTCATTAACTTCATTACCCAATACCAAATCAAAACTATGTTTCTGAAATTTCTTTGCTATAGTAGCTGTTAGTGTACCTGTATAATTATTATTATCACCACTAGAATTAGTTAGGACTCCCCCTTTTACAATTACTTTTTCGAAATTACTGCCCTTTGAGTTATTATAGTTTGCTCCTAAAACACCATTCAAACTTAACCATTTGAAAGGTGTATAAGTCAGGTTTACACTTCCTCCAATATTTTTTCGATTGGAATTTACAATTGTATTATCTCTTATAAATAATGGATTGTATGGAGCTCCCGAAGAAGTGCCAATATCCAAAAGCCTTAGCGGATTTCCTTTATCATCAAGAAAATTCAACCATGGGTTTAACATAAATGCATTTGAAAAAGGAGAACCGACAGTACGTTTATTTACATCGTTTACATTTCCGAAATTTCCTGAAAATCCAACTTTTAATTTACGCCCCAAATCAAAATCAAGTCGAGTACTTGCTGTATATCTTTTATACTCACCTCCAAAAATATTATCGACCTTGTTATAGGTTATAGAAGTATAATAGTTGGCTTTATCGGAACCTCCGGAGAAAGAGATATTATCTTCACGATTTATTTCATTCTTCAAAAGCAAATCAGCCCAATTTACATTATTACCCAATGCTCTTCTGTTTTGAAGTAATGTCGGATTCGTTTTATAAAACCCCAGTGACTCTTCAAAATCTAATTTTTGAGATCCAGTCATTAAATCATTAGTAAATGATTGGTCAGCTGTTTTCATTCCAAGTCGGGTATTAAAAGTGACCTGCAATCCAGTGTTTCTCTTTCCTCTTTTTGTGGTTATCATTATTACACCATTCGTCCCTTTAGATCCGTAAATAGAGGTTGATGCTGCATCTTTTAGAACACTAATCTCTTGTATGTCTGCAGCATTTAAGGTGAAAGCACCTAGTCCTGATCTAGGCATCTGTACACCATCAACTACTATCAGAGGATCTGTACTGGCACTTATCGAGCCAATACCTCTTAATAAAATAGAGGGCGGAGCATCGGGAGAGGTAAAATTTTCCTGAACAAATAAACCGGGAACGACTCCAATTAAAGCGTCTGCAAAAGATACATTTTGTGTATTCTGTAATACCTTGGTATCTAATTTTGTTACAGCTCCTGTAATTTTATCACGATTCATTTTTCCATACCCTACTAAAACGAGTTCATCCAATTGGTTCGTATTGGGTTCAAGGGTAACATTGAGCAAGACCTGACCTGCAATTTTAATTTTTTTAGTTGTAAAACCTACAAAGCTAAAGCTTACCACATCACCTTCGTTTACAGCGATTTCATACTTACCATCAAAATCAGTAATTGTGCCCTGTTTATTATTGTTTACTAAAATTGTTACTCCAATTAAAGGCAAACCTGTATGGTCTTTAACCACACCACGAATCTTCTTTTGATTTGCGTTTTTACTGATTAGGTCAAGAGAAGACTCCTTTGAAGTTTTAGTCTTCTGCGCATAATTTTCAGATTGTACATTCAATATCGAAACAATAAGAAAAAATGCGGTTAACTTAATTTTTAAGGATGGTTTTAAATAAAATAGAGTTGCTGCATGGGCTTTCATTTTTTTCATAATTTTCATAGTTTTTAAATTACCGGAGTTCATTACCTTAAGAATTGATTATATAGAGAGAAAAGACTGCCTGAGTTCTTTTTCGTGATTTTCTAAAAACAAAAGTTGTGGTATTTGAATGGAGAATGCCATTATACATTTAGGACAAACACTGCAAGTAAATTACATGTCGTGTATCTGATATATCGTTAAAAAAATGGGATTCAATTTCCTGCTAAAGTGGTATTTTCAGGAGATAGAGATGTAATTCTTATTTTTTACAAAGAGAAAAAGTAATGAAAGACAAGTTTATGTAAATTTTGTTTCGCAACAATCTCTTTTGCTATTGTGCCAAATGTAGACTACATAATTCATACATGGACTTTAAAAGTAACAACTGGTATCATCTAAGTAACAATTGGCAGGTTTTTAGACATAAGTGTAAAAGAATGAAACCAGTTTTAGCAAATTATCAACTGTTTTCACAAAAAAAACACTTTATTTCCTTTCTGCTAAAATCAAATAATGAGGATCCAAAGCGGTCAAAAATTCATTCTTAGTTTCAAAATGCATCTGTTACAAATCGGCAATTGATTTTAAATGATTCCTTAACGCTTTCTATACTACTAAAAGACCTCATTTAAGTTTAAAAATGAAAATTCTTCATTTTGGGTATAAAAAAACCAGTGAGACTAATTCACTGGTTTTTAAATTTATATACTGTACATCTTTACTCTATTTAGGGCAGTTCAATATTTTTTTTCTGCTAACTTAACCAGTCACTGACTAACTTTCGATAGGTTTCGCCAACGGGAAGCTGCTCTCCGCTAGTAAGTTGTATCTGATTTCCATCAATAACTTTTATTTTACTTTTTGGGATTATATACGAGCGATGAATTCGAACAAATTGATTTACAGGAAGCTTTTCCAGAATATCCTTCATGTTTTCCAGAACCATAATTTTCTCCCCTTTGGTATGGATGCGAATATAATCTTTGAGTCCTTCAATATAAAGGATGTTTTCGGTTGCTATTTTATGATGCTTCCGGTCGGCTTTTACAAATAGAAAATCTTCAGTTTGCTGGTTTTGAAAGGTTTCCTGCCAACCGATAAATTTTTCAACACTCTGATAAAAACGATTAAAAACAATTGGTTTGAGTAAATAATCTATAACATGAAACTGAAAAACATCTAAAGCATAATCCGGATAAGCAGATGTAATGATGAAGTTGTGTTTCTGATTGAACATTTGCATTAATTCAATTCCGGTTAGCTGTGGCATTTGAATGTCTATGAACACCAAATCAACCGCTTCATTGTTCAGTATTTCGATGGCTTTAAAAACATCTGAATCGGCATACAAAACGTTTAATCTCGGTACTTTAGAGGCATAATCTGCCATCAGTCTTACTGCAAACGGTTCGTCGTCTAATATGATACAATTTATTTTCTTCATTTTAATTCTATTTCAAGTTCAGCTGTAAACTGGTTGTTTTGATTTACTACTTTTATCTGATGTTTTTGCGGATAATGAATTTCCAGTCTCTTTCTTAAATTACTCAATCCAATACCTCCCAACTTATCTTTCTTTTGTATGGCAATATCATTTATCACTTTAAAATTGAGTTTTTGATCTTCTAAGCGCAGCTCGATTATAATTGGTTTTTCGTTAGATGTAACACCATGTTTTAAGGCATTTTCAATTAACGGAGACAAAATATAAGGCGGAATTTCTTCAGAAATATTTTCGGTTTCAATTCTGAAATCAATAAAAGCGCTTTCCTGATGCCTTAATTGTTCGAGCTCAATATAGGCTTTTATATACTCGATTTCATCGGCCAGTTTTATCTTTTCTTTTTGAGATTCATAGGTCGTAAAACGCATAATCTGACTTAGTTTTTCAATGGCAGCCAACGATTTATCCGATTGAAAATAAACCATCGAATAAATATTGTTGAGCGTATTAAATATAAAATGCGGATTGATCTGTGCTTTCAGAAATTTGATTTCGGTGTTTTTGTTTTCTTCCAGAATAACCTGATTGTACTCCAACAAACGGATAAAATAAATAACAAACCAAAGCAGTGAACTTAAAATTACAGGCATACTGCTGTAATGCAGATTATCCTCCATATACTTAAAGAAAGTTGGATTGGTGTAATTGATTCGATGAAATAAAACATCGCTTATCACCTGTTCCAACAACCATCGCGACCCCGTAAAAAACAAGTACGAAACCAATACTCCCACAAAAAATCTTTTCCACTGAAAGGATTTAAAAACCAATTTCATCACCACAAAATAATGAAAATAAAAGGTTAGCACAAACACAATCATATATGTTGAAAGAAACAGATCCGGAATGAAGTTTTCGCTCTGTATCAGATTTTTAACAAATGTGAAATACCCCATCAAAAGCCAATATATGATATGAATAAACACTTCTACCCTTTTTGATAATGTTCCTTTATACATCGTTTCGTTTTTTTTTCAAAGATATACATTCATTAAAAAGTCCAAAGCCGGGTTTGTAGATTAATCACGGGGGTTTGTCGATAAAAGTTCTTTTCGGTCTTTTTTCAGCGCAGTTTTGCAGGGTAATTAATTTAAAAACCATGAAAAATATTAGCCTTTTAGTACTTGCCTTTTTGTATCAGACGTATTCTTTTAGCCAGGAATTCGAAGTTAAAGGAAAAGTGATCAATCAAAATAAACTAGCCGTTGAATTTGTAATCAGCGGTTTATTAAACCAACAAAAAACTTTAGCTGCTCAGGCTTCAACAGACAGTCTGGGAAATTTTGTTCTGAAAGCTCCAAAAGGAAATTACCGTTTACTATTAGAACAATTTGGTACAGAATTCATGAACCGCGAAATTACAATAGATCAAAATACCGATCTGGGCACGATTGAAATTAAAGAGTCTGTGCAACTTGACGGCGTGACTTTAAAATCAAGAAAAAAACTGATTGAACAAAAAGTTGACCGACTTGTTTTTAATGTCGAAAATTCGGTAACCGCTACTGGCGGAACGGCTTTAGATGCCTTAAAAGCAACACCTACTGTAAGGGTTCAAAATGAAGCGATTTCGATTGTGGGTAAAGGTGAAATTTTAGTGATGATTGACGATCGTTTGCAAAGAATGCCTCAGGAAGATTTGGCGGCTTTTCTTAAATCAATTCCATCTGATAATATTAAGAGTATTGAAGTTATCACCACACCTCCGGCAAAATATGACGCAGAAGGCAATAGCGGTCTTATTAATATTAAATTGAAAACGGCAAAAGCCAATTCGTGGAATGCAAATGTTGGAACTTCCTACACACAGAAAACATACGCAGGCGGGAACGTGAACGGACTTTTTACGTACAATCACGATAAACTTTCGATACAGGCTACCGCTAGTAAAGGGAAACAAAAATTACTGACTTCTTCTGAAAGTTCTATTTTTTATACCAATGAAACCTGGAAACAAGAACTTAAAAATAAATCGACCACAGATGTACTGAGCTTAGGTCTTGGTTTTGATTATAAAGTAACTGACAAATGGAGCAGTGGACTAAAATATCTGGGCAGTTTTACAGATAAAGTGAACTCAAACAACCCATTTACTACCAGATTCAATAATGCTAACGGAATGGCAGATTCTTATATTACGTCGAACGCAAATGGTGAAAACAATCCAAAAATGAATGCGGTTAACTTTCATAATTCGGTTGCAATAGACAGCTTAGGAAAAAACATATCAATGGATCTGGATTATTTTGATTATAACAAAAATGACTCCCGTTTCTTTTCAGGGAATGAATTAGACAGTAGTAAAAATAAGATTCCCGGAGGTTTTTTCTCTTCAACGAATTCCAATGTCAATACCATCAAAAATTACTCAGCCAATATCGATGTTTCTTTACCGTACGACTGGGCAAACATTAGTTTTGGAGCGAAAACTTTCCATACTAATACAGATAATAATCTGGTTGTTTATGATAACGAAAGCGGAACACCGGTTTTCAATACCAATCAATCGAATGTTTTTAATTATAAAGAGTACAATCAGGCTTTGTATTTTTCGGGAAGTAAAAAAATAAATTCAAAATGGGAGACACAAATTGGTTTACGTATCGAAGCGACACAAACCAAAGGTTATTCTGAAAATCTGAATCAAACCAATACCAACAATTATGTAAAATTATTCCCAACGGCCTATTTGACATATGTTCCTAATGAAAGTAATTCTTTCTCCTTAAACTACAGCCGAAGAATCCGCAGACCTGATTTTGACTATTTAAATCCTTTTGTCATTAAAACAAGTCCTTATTATTATTCTGAAGGGAATCCGTATTTGAAACCTTCACTGATTGATAATTTTGAGTTTTCGTTTATCCGAAATCAAAAATGGGTAAGTTCTGTTTATTTTTCTCAGGTTTCAGATTTTGGACAGGAATTATCGATCATCAATCCGGATACAAATGTTACCAGAAACACTCCTTTAAACTATGCTAATACGTACCAAATTGGACTTTCGACTTCATACAATTTCAATAAATGGTCCTGGTGGAACAGCTTCACCGGATTCAATTTAAACTATCAAAATGTAAAATCAAAAACCAATTTTATTCAGTCAATCGATGGCTATAACGGATACATTTACAGCAATAATGATTTTACCATAAACAGTAACAAAACACTATTTCTTGGATTAAATTATGGTTTACAACTGCCGGGCCGTTATCAAATTTTTAATATTTCGACTTTGAATATTCTTGACATTTCAGTTAAGCTGTTAACTTTCAACAAAAATCTTTCTGTTACCATCATTGGTGAAGATTTACTGAATGCGCAAAAACCACTAATTTCCTATAGTTCAAACGATATTAAGACCAATGTAAAAAGCTATAGTGACAGCAGAGGTTTCCGAATTTCTCTGAGTTATAAATTCGGCAATCAAAACATCAAATCCAAACAAAGAGATTTTGGAAATGAAGAAGAAAGAAGCAGAGCCAACTAAATGTGTTTCGAACTTCATGCAAAGCTTCAGAAAATATCTGAAGCTTTTTTTATGCGTTTAGTCCAAACTTCAAAAAGCTCTTTTTGTCCTCCATCTAAAATAAACTTATATTAGCCTTAAATTTAAACGATTAGAGAAGAAACAGTAGACCCGAAAATTACCGCTTAAAAAACCAAAAACTACCATGACCAAAAAAACTGCCATCTTGCTAGGGTTTATCGCCTTAAAATTTATACTGCAATATATTTTAATAAGTCCTGAATATGATTTGCAACGCGACGAATACTTGCATCTTGATCAGGCACATCATTTGGCATGGGGCTATTTATCGGTTCCTCCAGTTACTTCCTGGGTTTCTTATCTTATTCTTTTACTTGGAAATTCGATTTTTTGGGTGAAGTTTTTCCCGGCTCTTTTTGGAGCTTTGACACTTATGGTGGTCTGGAAAACTATTGAAACGTTGAAAGGAAATTTATACGCTCTGATTTTAGGTGCTACCTGCGTTTTGTTTTCATCTCTGTTGCGAATCAATATACTGTACCAACCGAATTCGTTAGACATCTTATGCTGGACTTCTTTTTATTATGTGATCATTCAATACGTTACCACCGAAAACAAAAAATGGTTTTACATTGGTGCCGTTGTTTTTGCTTTTGGCTTTTTGAATAAATACAACATATTGTTTCTGATTATTGGTCTCTTACCTGCTCTTTTGCTGTCCAAACAAAGAAAAATATTCGCAGAGAAAAAACTCTATTGGGCACTGCTTTTAGGAGTGCTACTGATTTTACCAAATCTTTTATGGCAATACAACAACCACTTCCCTATTGTGCATCACATGAAAGAGCTCGCCGAAACACAGCTCGTTAATGTAGATCGAATGGAATTTTTGAAAAAACAGTTGTTATTTTTTATCGGTTCTTTCTTTGTACTTCTTGCTTCTTTGTACGCATTACTCTTCTACAAACCTTTCGAAAAATATAGATTCTTTTTTGCTTCGATAATCTTTACACTGATCATTTTTCTGTATTTCAAAGCCAAAGCTTATTATGCTATTGGTTTATATCCTGTTTATATCGCTTTTGGAGCTATTTTTCTTTCTCAGGCACTACAAACAGGCTGGAAACGTTATCTAAAACCTATCTTCATCATCATTCCAATATTATTTTTTATACCTATGTACGACTTGGCTTTCCCTAATAAAAGTCCAGAGTATATCGTAAAAAATCCGGAAGCCTATAGAAAAATGGGAATGCTTAAATGGGAAGATGGAAAAGAGCATGCGCTGCCACAAGATTTTGCCGACATGCTGGGCTGGAAAGAGCTCGCCCGCAAAACAGATTCTCTTTATGCCTTAATTCCGAATCCCGAAACAACTCTGGTACTTTGTGATAATTACGGACAGGCCGGAGCCATAAACTATTACTCTAAAAAAGGAATCAAAGCGTTGTCTTTTAATGCCGATTATCTCAATTGGTTTGTTCTTGATGTGCCCTACAAAAACGTCATCAGAGTTAAAAACTATTGGGAAAGAACTGCTGAGCTACAAGAAACAAGTCCTTTCTTTGAGTCTTCCCGTATTGGAGGCGAAATCACTAATAAATATGCAAGAGAGCATGGAACCACTATTTTTGTTTTCACAAATGCCAAAATCGACATTAACAAAAGACTCAAAGCTGAAATTAAAGAAGAAACGAATTATAGTAAATGACCGATTTTACCACTATCGACTATCTAAAAAACGGAAACACCAGACAAATTCACACTTATGAAATCCTTACCCAACATAAGATTTTGGATGATCTCGCTGAATTTGCCCCTATTTTAGCTGGCACTATTCCAATTCATATCGATATTGAAAATAGTGATCTGGACATTATTTGCTACTGGAAAAACAAAACTGAATTTATAGAGAAACTCAACGTTTCCTTCGGAAGTAAAGACAACTATACCATCCGGGAAGCACTAATTGATAATCAAGAATCTATTATTGCAAATTTTAAAATAGCCTCTTTTGAAATTGAGATCTTTGGACAAAATATTCCAACCAAAGAACAGAATGCGTATCGCCACATGGTTATAGAGTATCAAATCCTGCAATCAAAAGGCGAAAATTTCCGATTAGAGATCGTCAAACTCAAACAAAACGGTTACAAAACGGAGCCTGCTTTTGCTTTTTTATTAGGTTTAAAAGGAGATCCATACTCAGAACTACTAAAGTATGAGATTTAAACCACTTTAGTCAAAAACACAAACAACTAAATACCAGCTACTTAAAATTAAAATTCACATATTTAAAAATAATTCCGAAATTCCTTTGCATAACCGTATTTACTGTGTATCTTTGCACCCGAAACATCGCGGGATAGAGCAGTAGGCAGCTCGTCGGGCTCATAACCCGAAGGTCACAGGTTCGAGTCCTGTTCCCGCTACTAAGACAAAGCTTCAGAGAAATCTGAAGCTTTTTTTGTTTTTATTTAGATTTACAAAACAATGTATGATTCAGATTGTGGGCGCGAAGTATGGAGACGTTTGTGCAACTTTTCATAAGAACTCTTCGAAGAGCGGATTCTCCGTAATGTTTAACTAATATTTTTAAACATACTTAATCTCAGTGTTTTTGTCCCCCCTTTAAGTGAAATCAATAATTAACCAATTTTAGTCACTTTATTGGAAAAGATTTAAATTAGCATCGAAAATCAATTGAAAACAACTTTTTAGGATCATAAGTGCTATGTCAATACTAAAAACGATAAGAGAGCAAAAAAATATTACTCAAGAAGAGTTATCAGAAAAATCAAAAATTTCTGTAAGAACGATTCAAAGAATAGAGTCCGGAACTGAGCCGAAGGGACATACGCTCCGTGCGTTGGCACAGGTATTGGATGTACAGCAAAATTTATTAAAAAATACGGTCGTAATAGCTGAAACAGCTGAGATAAAAATCGAAAGAAGAGAAGAAGAGTTAGCACAAGAAAACATTAACTATTCTTTAATTAAGCTTATCAATCTTTCATCACTCCTTTTTATTATAGTACCACCCTTAAATATTTTGATTCCGCTTCTGCTGATGTTTAAAATGAAGCAGAGAAATAGCCTGGTAAGACAAATTATTTCAGTCCAGATTCTATGGTCGGTAATAGCGCCTATTGTGTTTATACTGGGAGTCTTTTTAAAGCCCGGACCTGAACTTACATTGGTCCTTATGATCATCATTATACTGTCTAATGTATTTGTTATTCTTCGCAATGCTGCAGAAATAGACCGCCATAAAAAATTATATTACAGATTGAATTTCAACATAATATAAGCCCTGTCAGTACTTTGTCGGGTTTTTGTCAGGGTCGTTCTTGACGGAATAACGAATGAAAATATAATCTTTGTCAAAAAAATAACAATGGCAAAGTATACTCATTTTATCCTCACTTTTTTTATCGTCTTCTCTAGCAATGTTCATGCACAAATAGAAAAGACTGACACCTTATACAAAACAATTATATCCAGAGACAGCTTGCTTTTTTCAGTAGGCTTCAATACGTGTAATGTAATACAAATGGAAAATTTACTCAGTGATCAACTTGAATTTTATCATGACAAAGATGGCTTTTCGGATAAAAAGAAATTTATGGTTGATTTTAAAAACGGATCATGCAGACCATCGAATACTTATAAGGTCAGAAGGGCTCTAGTTGAAAAAAGTACTGAAATCTATCCAATGTATAAAGAAGGAAAAGTATATGCCGTCATCCAGAACGGCACCCATCAGTTTTATAGAAAAGAAGCCAATCTGGCGGAGAGACTAACGGGCGCTGCTAAGTTTACCCATGTGTGGGTTCAGGAAAATGCGGAGTGGAAACTAAAAAGATCACTGAGCTTTGATCACCAGGCAAAACAAATCAGCGATGAGAATGTTTTTGAAGATGATCTTGCTATTGAAAACTGGCTGAAAGAAAACAAAATTCCAACATTAGGATTAGGAATCATTGAAGGAGCAAAACTGAAGCAGGTAAAAGTTTTTGGAGAAATAAAAAAAGGTATTTCTGCACCTTATAACACCTATTTCAATGTAGCTTCTATTACCAAACCTGTGACTACAATGGTTGCACTACGCCTGGTCAGTTTGGGAAAATGGAAGTTGGATGAACCTCTTGATCAATATTGGATAGATCCAGATCTTGCCAATGACCCTAGACACAAAAAATTAACCACGAGGATCATTCTAACCCATAAGACTGGTTTTCCAAACTGGAGGTTGATGAATGTGGATAAAAAACTGCATTTTCAGTTTGACCCGGGAACAAGCTATCAGTATTCAGGAGAAGGATTTGAATATCTAAGAAAAGCCATGGAAAAGAAGTTTGGAAAATCATTAGATCAGCTAGCCAAAGAATTGATTTTTAAACCGCTCAAAATGAAAGATACCAATTACATTTGGGATAAAAATACTGATGAATCAAGATTTGCTATTGGATATGATAAGGAAGGTAAGTCTTATCCAACAGAAAAAAACAAAGTAGCGAATGCCGCTGATGATCTACATACTACGGTAGAAGATTTAGGGAATTTTATGGTCAATATCATAAAAGGTGGAAATCTAAAGCCTGAAGTATTTAGGGAAATGATCAAACAGCAGGTAAAAATAAAAGACAATAAATCTTTCGGATTAGGTTTTGAAGTATATGACTTGGGTAACGGAGATTATGCTTTATCACATGGAGGATCAGACTCCGGTACACGATGTATTGCTCTTATATTACCTAAATCAGGTAAGGGACTTGTAATCTTTACCAATACCGATGACGGTTCTAAGATCTATGAAAAGCTGGTTCTTCATTATCTAGGTGAAGAAGGAAAGAAAATCGTTGCAATAGAAAATAAATAAAGTAAACTGGGTATTCAGAAGTGTCCTAACTTATCATTACTTGGAAACCTGAAAAATTTTAATTAATGATTCACAATTATTAAATCGTCCATAAAATGGTTCGAGAATTGTCCCGTTAGGGCTACTAAGTAAAACACCACTTCAACAAGTGGTGTTTTTTTTTATTTCAAAACGAAAACTGGTGGGCTCATATCGGATCAATACAAAATGTTGTGGGGTTGATAGAAGTTATTCCTTTTATTAACGATTTCAGCTCTTCATTTAAGAAATCATTTTATTACAGCTGATTTTATAATTAGTGTTCTCTTTCGGTATAATTATTTGAAATGTTTAAAAAGGGCTGAAAGCCCAAAAGCATAAAACTAGTGCAACGCACTATAAAGTAAGATAATGAATCATATTGCCCTGAAAGGGCATAAGCAGTTATAAATAAAGCATAAGATCTTGGTTAAAAGTTGCTAACTTTTGGAAATGTCATAAAATAAGACACACGCTTCTTGGGTTAGGCTTTCGCCCTTACAGGGCTTAAAGAAGCATCATCATTATTCATGGTGCTTCGCACCATGTTATTGCCAGAGCTCTTTCAGAGCAGCAAGTTGCAAGCACTTGTATCTTATAAGGAAAGCTGTACATTAAATCTTTTGCAACTAAAGAATTTTAAGAAAATACAAAAAACTTTGAGATTGTAAAAGCTAGTATTTTCACTCCTAAATTGCTTTATGATAAAGAGAATATTAACAATAGCTAAATTTTTCACTTATCCAATAATACCGCACACATTAAGTACCTTTGACACAATAAAACCAATAGAATTATGATAGAAAATTTTGTGCTTTTAGCATTTGACACTTATTATTTTGACGGAAAAGCCAAAACCGTTTGTATTGAATTTAATCAATGGAATCAAGACAAAGATTACAAAGTACATTCAGAAATAATTGATAATATCGAAGACTATATCCCAGGAGAATTTTATCGAAGAGAATTACCATGCATTTTAAGTCTTTTACAAAAGATGAAACTAGAAAATATTGACGCGATTATTGTCGATGGATATATTTATCTGGATGATGATAAAAAATATGGTTTAGGAGGATATCTATATGAAAAACTAAACCAGAAAATTCCAATAATTGGTGTTGCCAAAACTAATTTTGCATCACTAAATAAAGACAAAAAAAGCTTATTTAGAGGCGATAGTAAAAAACCTCTTTTTATTACTTCAATCGGTATCAATTTGGACGATGCATTTACAAAAGTCGAAAGTATGGCGGGGGAATTTAGATTTCCTACCTTATTAAAAGAATTAGACAGGCTGACAAAAGAAATACAAATAACTCTATAATAATCCTTTATAAGCTGGCTAGCTATTTGAATGCTTCCTGCTACTAAGACAAAAAGCTTCAGAGAAATCTGGAGCTTTTTTTATTTATACCTTTCTGATTCTCTTTGCGGACACAGATTGCAAATCTGCGCTATCGTTGTCTACATAATGGAGCGATCGGATAAATTAGTTTTTTTCATCTTCTCTATAAAAAGGTTAATTTCTTTCAAGTTATTATTCTTCAGCTTGAATGAATAAAATAGTTTTTGCTCTATTATTTTAAAAGACTTAATTGGTCTTTTAATTAAATTTTTGTCTAACTCTTCATCACATAAATGTTTAGGAACTATACTAAAACCGCTATTATTTTTTAAAGTTTCTATTATATCCAAATAAGAGGGTAAAATATATCTTGGAACTATTCTAGGATTAATATTAAATCTAGAATCCCAGTACTTTTTTATATCATTTTGGTTATTGTCATATGTAAACCAAGTTTGCTTTTGTAGCCATGTGATGAATTGCTTATCATTTCTTTCAATATTCTCTGGAATAACAATAGAATTGGAGCAAATTAATTCTAACTCTTCATTCTTTAAGTATGTGAATTGATGGTCGTAAGTATCGTGTTTTTTTATTCCAACCAATAATTGAATTTTTTCCATTTCAAGAGCTTCAATCAATTCTTTTTCACTTCCAAATTGGGTCACTATATACATGTCAAAAGTATAAATGTGCTGTATTAATTCTTCCCTAAAAAAATCTGTGGTACAACCAATTGTTATTGCAGATCGTTGTTTTTTTGCTCTTTGACCTGAATAATATTCTACTTTTTCTAATTCACTTAATGGATTATTAATTTGTGAATATAAAAATTTCCCATATTCGGTAGGTGCTAATTTCCGAGTAGTTCTTTCAAATAGTTTTTTTCCAATATGGCTTTCCAGGGCAGATAAATGTTTACTAACTCCAGGTTGAGTCATATTTAATTTTTTTGAAGCTTCTGTTATGTTTTTACATTCATATATAGCAACAAAAGTTCTCAACCATTCTAAATTAATCATAACATATATTATAAATAAGCAAACAAAAATAATTAAAATTATCAATGCATTGACTCTATATTTGTAAAAAAAAAGAAGATGACAAAAACATTAGTAATAAACTATGCACCTAGAAAAGGTTCTTACACCCAAATTTTATTTGATGAGTTTGTGGAACTAGCAAAAGGAAAAACAGAAATAAAATATTTAAATCTAGCTGAAACTCCACCAGAATTATTATTAGAGAAAAATTTGAATTTAATAATGGAATGGAATATGGGTAAAAGAGACTTTTCAGAAATAGAACTCTTAACTCTATCTAATCATCATAAACTTATAGATGAAGTTATTGCAGTTGATAATATTGTATTGGCTTTTCCTATTTACAATTTTACAATGCCAGCAACCGTAAAGGCCTGGATAGATGCTATTGTAGTTAGTGACAAGACATTTTCTTTTAGCCCTGAAACAGGCTTTAGTGGTCTTTGTAAAGATAAAAAAGCTCTATCAATAATAGTTAGTGGATTCGATTACAATAATTCCGACAATATCAAGGAATTTGCTTCATCTACAATAAAACAAAATTTTGATTTTATGGGTATCTCTTCAGAACAAATTTCAGCTTTTGGGGTCGACCAAAATAGGGACCAATTAAATTCAATTCTTGAAAATGCGAAATTGGAAATAAAAACTTTGATTGATAGATGGTTTCCAAATTAATACTAATATTTCAGCATCTCGCTCAGTTAGCATCCCCGCTCCCGCACGAATCCTTTCGTGCGGCAGTATGTATGTCAAGGCCTAGTTTCGTTATAAAGGTTTAAAATATTAAAAATGAGTAGAAACTATAAATTTCGTAATTCTGAAAGTGCAAGTAGAACGTACCACACGAAAGGATTCGTGCGGGAGCGGGGATAAAAAATGAATAGGATTTACTTATGATTATTTATTATTTTAAGGTATTATCAGGTATACATTATCTATTAGTTGTGAAATATTCCAGTAATCATATTTTCAATTTCTGCTTTGATTTCTACACTGCTGCCTATCCATCTGCCGATGATATTTCCATCTTTATCGATTAAGATTTTCACTGGAATTCCTGTTACCGCATAGGTATTTTCAATTGTGCTTTTGTTTTCTTTGATTGAAAAATGTTTCCATTTTTCAATATTTTCTTTTTGTATTGTAGCTCTCCACAAATCTAGCTTTTCATCCTTTGTAACACTTATAATTTCAAAGCCTTTGTCTTGATATTTAGAGTACATTTCTTTTAGAAAAGGAAAATCTTCTCTGCAAGGGCCACACCAACTTGCCCAAAAATCAAGAAGCACATATTTGTTGTTTTTATATGAGCTAAGTTGCACCAAGTTAGCATTCACATCATTTACTTCAAAATCAGGGGCTAAGTTTCCAATTCTACTATTTTTAAAATAGCTTAATTTTTCAGCCAATTGTTTTCCGCTGTAAGATTTTTTTACTGCTGGCCCTAATTTATCGTATAATTTTTTAATTGTATCATATGGAATTTGATTATCCTCTTCTGCCAATATGTGATCTAATAAGTCAGGTGCTATAAATGAATTTGATTTTTTTTTTATAAATTCAAAATCCGATTGCCTATTTATTTTTATATTTTGATCCACCCATTGATCCAACTGTTGATCGAGCGAATCTAAACTCTTTTGAAATTGAATTTTTAGAGAATTATCACTTGTAGCAGTCATTTTAACAGAATAAAATCTACTCAATTCTCTGATAGAATCGATTTTTTTGTGAATTTTTTCCTTTTCCGCTGTATTTTGCAATGCATAAAATTCATCGTTCGTTTTAGAACCATTTATTACTATAGTATTCAAATCATCAATATCGAGTTTAGCACTCATTGTGGACGGCTCCAAATAAATTATTTTTGAATTTAAGTTTGTCATATAAAATCTAGGGTCAGTACAAATAATTGCTTTAACCGGGAAATCAATTTCCCCTTTAAATACAAATTTATTGTTACAAATCTCTGAAGATTTGGTAATGCTCTTGCCGTTGTTGGCCTTATATGTCAAATAAATATTTTTTTTGTTCGTTTTTTGGGAGCAGACACCATTTAGCACAAAATTGTGCTGCGCTACCATTATAAATGGAAGAACTAAAAAGAAAATTGAACATTTTAATTTCATGTACATTATTTTTAAACCTAATTTATTGCATAAGAAGTGCTAAAAACTATTTAAACGTAAAACAGGAACGTCCATCGCACGCATTACAACCTGATCCCCAATCATATGCACTAGAACAGGCGCCACAATCTTTAGTACCAACAGGTCCTCCACCATCAATAACTCTCATCTCTCTTATAGAAAGCCTGCTTTTAGCATTTTTCAAACTTAATTGTTTTTACAACTATTAATTTAGCAAATATCTCATGTCTTTATCTCTTTTTGTAATATTGTATTATCTCTAATGTATATAATATTATCCTAAAATGATGTAAAAACAAGGGAGCAGCATATTATCATGATTAGTGCTTTTTACGATAGACTACTCCCAAAAGTTTAGACGAATTTATAATAAAAATTAGACAATAATGAGCCCCATATTTTATAGGACTCATTTCTTTTAGACTAAGCTTGATTCTATCATTAAATTATTCCCCTTAATACTATTGCCCAAATCCATTTTGGCCTGTTGTGAATAGTTTTTTATTTATTTTTCGCGATTCTAAATCCAAATCCGTCATTTCGTGTGCCTTTTGGAGATTGGTATCTAACTTCTGGCATATGAATTCCATATTCTAATGGTTTTCCATCTACGCTTTGGGTTTCGTAAAACCAACTAACACCTTTCGAAATTTTATACGATCCTTCTCCTTCTTTTGGCCCTTGCGGGTTCTTTTTACTTACTAAACTATCCTTTTCAGGGTTGTACCAATCAGAAACCCATTCACCAACATTTCCGGTCATATCATAAATTCCCAGTTCATTAGGCCTGAGAAGCCCAACTTTATGAAAGGTACTGTCTGAATTTTCTTTTACCCATGCAATCTCGATTGGATTATTACTGCCACTATACTTGTAATTTTTAGTTTTCTTTCCTCCTTTAGCGGCATATTCCCACTCTGCTTCTGTTGGTAATCTTCCACCGGCCCATTTTGCAAAGTCATTAGCTTCATCCCAAGTTGCCAGCATTGGATTTTCGTCTATCCATTTATAATATACTTTTATTCCGTATGCATTTTCAATAGGTGCATCAGGCAATTTTCTGCCTGTTTTTTCACAAAACTCGCGAAACTGTTTAACAGTTATTTCATATTTACTTATGTAAAAATCATCAAGTTCAACCATTCGGTGCGGACTTGTAAATCCTTTTATTGTGTCGCCTTTGGGGCTAATGATGATTTGGTTTTTGCCCTGTTCAAAAGTCCCTCCATTTACAAAAATCCAGTCAACATTATCTTGTCTACAAGAACTGAATATCAAAAGGCTGAGAAAGATCATAAATATATTTGTTTTCATAATGTCTGCTTAAAATTACTGTCAACTTCTTTATATGTTGTACAAACTACGCAAAGCTCTCCAAATTGGCGCAGCGTTGTGTGATAAAGTGCTCTATTTTTTATCATAAATCAGTAAGATGCACATCGAACAATAATCTTCATCCAACTTTCAACCCTATAAAAAGAGGTTTTAAAATTACACGGGGAAAAATCGATTATACGATGGCATGCTTAAAGAAAAAGATGAAATGATAGCGAACTAGTGAATTTAGATTTCCTACCTGATTAAAAGAACCAGACAGGATCACAAAATAAATACAAGTAACCCTATAAGGATCATTTATTATTTTGATCGCTATTTGAGTACTTTCCAATACTAAGACAAAGCTTCAGATTTCTCTGAAGCTTTTTTTCTTAAATTAAAACTCACAACAAAACGCAAATTTGAATGTATTCCGTAATTTATTTACTAGCAACCGTCTTTAGAAAGTTTACGTTTATAAATTATCCTACCATCTCGTTCTACATAATCACCCGATATTATTGGGTAGGAATACTTGGGAGCATGCGATACACTATGGCTTTTTATAATTATTCTGTCGTTAACTTTTAGACCATGTAATTGCCAAAATTCATCGTCATTAAAGTTTTCTGGTCCAAAACTAACTATATAATCATCTCCTTTAATCCTTACCATCACCCCGAAACCTAATTTTGAGTCAGGTGGAAGAGAAAGTGAGGTTATAATTCCATCCATTTTGGTATAACCATAAATGGACTTCCTTATTTTAGTTTCACTGGCATACACTTTTTTACCTGCCGGAGACTCTTCCCATTTTTTGTATACAATACCATCTGGCGTAGCCTTCCATTTATTCAATGCAATTTTCCTATCAGCAATAGAGATTGGTTTTTGAGTTAATTTTTTAGAAGTTTCACTTTTATTTTCACGATTTGCAAATACCAGTCCGCTTACCACAACCAGCGATAAGATCAGCGCATAAATGATTTTTTTCATGTTCTTTTTGGTTTAATTAATAACATAGTTATATCTCTATTTAAAATTTATACGGCAAAATTACTTTGACATTTTTCGGTTTAATAGATTTGAATTGTAAATAAAAATGTAAACTTTGTAAATAAAATATTGACAATATGCTTAATAGCCAAAAACTTCTTTATGGGAAACACAAATACCTGTTTACACTAATAGTACTCCTGTCTATCTCTGTAATCTGTGTAGCTTTCGATATGGGAGATGGTAATGATTTTGATATTTCCAGAAGAGAAGTTTTACTCCGCAAAATTGGACATGAACTACTTTTACAATCGGGTGACAATACATCAAGGGTGCTTCCTGTAAAAAAGATTTCCGAAAATGAATATCAAATCAATTTTGAGAATGACTTTACTTTTCAACCAGATTCTCTAATAAATATTACCAGCCGTTTTTTGGACAAAGCTCCCGGCTCAAGTAATTATATTGTTAATGTTCTTAATTGTGACAATGGTAACGTAACTTATGGATACGCTATCTCAAAAAATAAGAAAGATGACATTGTAACCTGTATCGGAAGAAAACAACCCAAAGCATGTTACAGGATTAATATTAAATTTAAACCAACGGGCATTATTAGGGCAAAAAACGGATATCTTCTCGGGGGACTTTCCTTTCTGGCATTTGTTGGATTTATTTTTTTGAAATCAGTTAAACCTCGAAAACATTTACCCGAAAGTCAACACACAAATATATTCACTTTGGGTTCAGTATTGTTCAATGCGAACGATCGTAAGCTTATCATGAATGAAAAGACAATAGACCTGACTGTTACGGAAACCCGTGTATTGCTCATTTTTGCATTGTCTCCCAACAAGACCATAGAGAGAAGCCGACTGCAAAAAGAAATATGGGAAGATGAAGGCGTTATTGTAGGCCGTAGTCTGGATATGTTCATATCAAAACTTAGAAAAAAACTGGAAAATGATCCGAACATCAAAATTGTTGTTGTACGTGGCAAAGGATATAAGCTTGATATCTCCTTCTAATTTGAGTATAATATCTGACAAAAAAGATATTTACAGGATATTTTTTTATCTTTGAAACCAAGACTTTTTAGCCTGGATAACTTTATCTTTGAGCCTACAGAAAATTGATATTCATTATGGAACAGAAAATACATCAGGGAAGAAACGTAAAACGCTTCAGAGAAATGCTCAATATAAAACAGGAGGCATTAGCTTATGATCTGGGAGAAGACTGGAATCAGAAGAAAATTTCTATGTTAGAGCAGAAAGATGTAATTGAAGATCATCTGCTGAAACAAATCTCTGCAGTGTTAAGAATTCCTGTAGAAGCGTTTCAAAACTTTAATGAGGATCAGGCTATAAATATTATTTCTAATACTTTTGGAGATAATGCTTGTGTTGGAAAAAATCCTACCTCTACATTCAACATCAATCCAATCGAAGAGTTAAAAAAACTTCACGAAGAAAAAATTGATTTATACGAGCGCATGCTGAAAGAAAAAGATGAAATGATGGCAAGGCTTGAAAAATTAATCAATAAATAGTTTCGGAATAATTCTTATTCATATCTGGAAATATGTAAATTAAGAAATAATTATTTATAAAATATATCAAAAATAAAGCTCCTGAGAAATCTGGAGCTTTGTTTTTAACTATCCTTAAAACCTTCTTTATCAACATTTCGTCGCGTTCACGAGCAAGACACTCGCTCCAGCAAGGGAGTAATGTATTTTGTTATGCTAAAAAGCAAATATTTGAGTTGCATTTTCTCCGACTTGCTTTTGTAGTGTACACTTTGAAAATTTCTTATTTCCAAAAAACATTGAATCTTCGAAAAGTAAATTCAAGTTTGGCAATTTATTAAAATATTTTACAGTTCCAACTTCAAAATTCATTAAGAAATACGATGAATTAAAAGCTATTTCATTATCTGACGACCATATCAGATTTAAAGTTGAAAAATGAATTTGAGTAATTTTTCTTAAAATGTTTTTCGGAACATTTCTTTCTTTGTTTTTGTAGCGTATTTTTAAACAACTCCAATTCTTACCGTCATATTTAGCCGTTATTATTTCTCCTGTTTTATATCTCAATTGAGCCTCAATAATTTTTCTTTTTCTACTCACTATTTCATCACAATACTTTTTCAACCTTATATCAGTTGACTTTAAAGTTATAACTTCATTATTTTTAAAAATAAATTTAAACGATTGTGGAGCTTCAATTCTATCTTTATTTGCATAGATATTTACAAAATTTAGAATTAAAAAAAAAGTCCAAATTGATTTTATATTTTTCATTTATATTGTAGGTTCTTTAATTATCGGCTTCATGCGCTTTACACATTAGGCTCACATTACAACTGTTTTGTGCCTAAAACAAGCATTTTCTTCGGATTTGCTAAATCATCCCAAATACAAAACCTACTTTTCATTAAGCCAATTGCCCAAATCCGTTGTAGTAGCTGCTATAAAACATTTTCATTTCCCTTTCCGCCAGTCTTCCAATGTCATTACAATTTTAGTTTTTGGATTGAAGTATTTTATTTCAAAAGTTTTTTGGTCTACATAATAATTTAATTCTTTATTCCCAACTTCTACTCTAATCCAATAATAGCTTTTTCCAGTATCATATGGAGATTCTAAAATGGTAGTTGAAGACCAATGTAGATTTTCAGGTATTTTCATCAATAATTGCGTAATCTTTTCTCGTTTTTCATTGTCGACATTACAAATTTCACAAATTTCAAAACTTGGATTTCCAGTAGGAAAAAAAACTTCATTGAGTAAAGGTTTATTTTTTTCAAGCTCTTCAACCCTTTTTTGAGTCCACACGTAATAAATAAAATGTTTCCTCGATTTGTCTTCTTCAAGATTATATTTATATGTTTTAAGAGCAGAGCTTTTATCTCCTATGCTTTCATAATAATTTCCGAGCGCATAATAGTTACCATTCCAATTACCAATACTGTCGATAAATGATTTAGCAGTCTTAAAGTCTTTTAATTTAACATAGTTTGCAGCATAAGCGATAGCTACACCTCCAGTTTTGTCTCCTTTAATATTTAGTTCGCTAATTGATTCTTTATATTTGCCAATATTATAAAACAACTCTGCTTTAAAACTATGTAAGCTACGGTCAATGTTAGGTTTAATTTGTGATATATACCTATCTTTTTCGTTCTTGTTTACGAGCAATAAACTGTCTACTTTCCTAAGAACTTTTTCTGGTCTTTTTTTTGATTCAACATATAGTTTATTTAAAAGATTATTAAACTTTGTAAATGCTTCTGAAATTTTTTCGTCTTCTTGATGCATTTTTTCGTGTTCCTTGTCAAAAGATAAATCCGGTTTATCGTTCTTACAAGAAAGAAGAAATAAAAGAAATAAAAATGTTATTTTTTGCAGTTTTTTCATGAAATATTACATAACGTTCTGGTATTACAGCGAGTTTGAAACTAAATTAGGTCCTATTTTCGAATTTGCCAAATCATACCAAATACAAAACCAAGGTTTCATCAAGCCAATTGTTTATCTAATTAGGATTTTTAAAGACTCTATCGTAATTGCCGCTCCAAGAAGTCACATAATATGTAATACAATCATAATCAAATCTTTCAAGTTTATTCCCGCTTTCAATAATGTTGATTTCTTCATTTGTTAATAAAGTTGTAGCTCCACCACCCGCGCAAACAACAAAAAGTTCTTCATTTAATATCTTATAAAAATATTCCAATGCAATTTCCATTTCTTCTTCGAAATCTCGTTCACTAAAACTATCAAAATGACAATGATAGTTGTCAAATCCAACGGTTAATTGATTGTCTTCGGAACTTAAGAATAAATTTGAAACACTATTTTCGTTTTTAGTTATGAGTTCTATAAAAATGTGATTTTTTCCAAAATCAGAAGGTTGTAATGATATATTTTCAAGTAATTTGCTATCATTCTTTTTTAAATATTCATAGACTTTATTTGAATAATCATTTAATTCATTCGAATTAATCATAACATATGCTTTAGTTTTTAATTTTTTAGGTTTGGTCTTTTAAGGTTATGCCTTAATTATATTAGGTGACAAAACCATCCAAGTTTGGGCAAATATGTATGATAAATTTCACACAATTATTTATTTTCAAATATATCTTTTTCATTACAAATTATCAAATTAAGAGCCTTTTATAAAGTTTGCAATTTCTAAAAAATAAAAAAAATGCGCAAAGTTCACAAGGACCTTTGCGCAAATTTTTACAGAAATACTTCGAAGAGCGAAATTACCAAATCGTTATTCTGTCTTTTTTCGGCAAAAACATTTTATCTCCGGGTTGTACATTAAATGCTTCGTAAAAAGGTGTAGTATTCATTAAAGTACCATTCACACGCCAAATTGGTGGAGAATGGGGGTTATTATTAATCCACAAACGAAGGAACTCGTCTTTCATTTTTACTCTCCATATTTTGGCTAACGAAATAAAGAAACGCTGGTCTGGAGTAAAACCGTCTATTTTTGTGTTCCCTTTTCCTTGTTCGGTCATTTTAAAAGCATCATAAGCGACTGCTAATCCTGCAATATCTGCTGTATTTTCACCAACTGTCATGGCACCATTAACGTGCAGATCACCCAAAACAGTATAGGTGCTGTACAAATTGATCACCTGCTGTACTCTTGATTTAAACTGTGCATAATCCTCTTTTGTCCACCAGTTTTTTAAGTTACCATCCTTATCATATTGCGCACCCTGATCGTCAAAAGTATGGGTTATTTCGTGACCAATCACCATTCCGATACCTCCATAGTTAAGTGCATCATCTGCATTATTATCAAAATAGGGAGGCTGTAAAATACCTGCAGGAAAAACAATTTCATTTGCAGTAGGATTGTTATATGCCGTAACGGTTGGAACTGTCGTATACCATTCTGATTTATCAACCGGTTTGCCCAATTTTGCCAATTGAAATTGATAGGCAACTGTAGCGGCCGAAACCATATTCTCAAAATAAGCATCTCTGGCAATATGCACCTTGCTATAGTCTCTCCATTTATCCGGATATCCTATTTTCTTAGTCATGGCGGCCAATTTTTCTTTCGCTTTTTGTTTTGTAACAGGACTCATCCATTCCAATTTATCAATTCTTATGGCATAAGCTTTTTGCAAATTATTCACGAGGATTAACATACGTTTTTTAGCATCTTCCGAAAAATATTTCTTAACATACAATTCGCCCAATGCGTCACCTAAGTAAGCATCAAGAACACTAGCCATTTTTTCGCCACGTGATTTTTGAACAGCCTGACCAGAAAGCACTTTGGTATATTCAAATGAGGCATCTACAAAAGGTTTACTTAAATCATCGGCATATCTTTCTAACGAATTTGCTTTCAGGTAAATCTTCCAATTAGCAATAGGAACAGATTTTAAAAGTTTATTAAGGGCATCATAATAAGCAGGTTGGCCAACATTAATGAAATCGGTTTTAGCCCCTAAATTATTTAAAAAAGCAGTCCAGCCTATGTTGGAATGTCTTTTTACAAGATCTGTTACAGCTATTTTATTATAATTGGCCTGCACATCCCGAAGCTCAACTTTTGTTTTATGCGCAACCGCAAGTTGTTTATCTATATCATACACCAAATTAGCATTCTTTTTAGCCTCTTCGGCATTGCTGCCTGTTTGTTGAAATAATGTAGTTAGGTATTTTTTGTACGATTCCTGTATCGCAACAGTTGGTGCATCTGATTTGAAATAATAGTCCCTGTCAGGCAAACCGATACCCGTTTGATAGATTTGAGCAATGTTCATACTGCTATTTTTATCATCGGTTGACACTCCAAAAGCTATAATAGAAGAATTGCCCACTTTTACTTCATTAACTACAAAGTTCATTAAAGACGGTAAATCGCTAATTGCCTCAATTTTGGCCAATAGAGGTTTGATAGGTGCATAACCGCGTTTGTCAATAGTTACAGTGTCCATACCTGATGCATAAAAATCACCTACCTTTTGTGCTATACTTCCTGCTGAATTCTTACTTTGCGAAATACTGTCCAATATTCCTTGCAGACGCATTCGTTGCGGGTAATTCATGAACATGTAGACACCAACTCCGGCTTGAGATGCAGGTATTGATACAGAATCATACCATTTACCATTTACATATTTAAAAAAATCATTACCAGGCCGCAATGTGGAATCTATTCCGGTGATAGCAATATTTTTTTCCTTTTGATGTTTAGAGCACGCTGTTAAAGCTAAGAATGCAATGAAGAGCATTAATGATTTTTTCATAATCTAAATGATTTCTATTAAAATGAACTGAAAAACGTTTGAAAGCAGGTATTTTAAAATGTATATGCCTGGCATATTTGATTTTAGCAGAACAATATACGAATTCAGTTTTTAATTCTGAAGTTTTCTTATAATTACCACTTAAAAAAATCAGAATTATAAGCCGTTAGTTATCGTTAATTATAGTAACTCATTATAATGTTACGGGGCTACAGCAGATTTACGACTAAATTATTCCCGTTATTCAGACTTACAAAATCATCCCAAATACAAAACCAACTTTCAATCAACGTTATTGCCCAAATTCGTTGTAGTGGCTGTTGGCAACAGGTTTTTATTTACTTCTTATTCTCAAATTAGTTATTTCGTTTTCTAGATCAGACTTTGATCTTAATTTCCGATCAGCCGTTTCCTTTTTAATTTGAGATTTTGACGCATTCGGAGACGGTGGTTTTGGCAGTTTTGTTGCAGAAATATTATGTTCAGGATTCTTAAAACTTCTCGTTAACCCACAAATATTTATTTTAATCACATTACCTGTGGAAGACTTTGCGTAAATCAGCCATTTTCCAACTTCATCAATTACAGGCCCACATGATTCTCTATATATTCCGCTGTACACTTTTCCGTTTTTTACTCCCTTAAAAGATTCAATAACTTTAATTTCAAAAGTATGTTTTTTAGCATCAATTTTTAAAACTTCTCCGACGAAAATATACTTTGAATTTGTAAACTCTCTATTTTGAATTTCTTTTAAACTTTTAGGGATTTTACACTCGCAAGCAGCTGATCTACTTGAAATCAAAAAAGTCAGAAATAATATTATTAAAATTCGTGTTCTCATTTTTTAAAACTTGTCGTCAATTTTCGGGGACTACTGCTGAGTCTGGAACTAAATTAAGCCCATTCTTCGGATTTGGCAAATCATTTAGATTCAAAATCAGAAGCTATGAAAAGGGAAAAACATTTAAAATCATTTTTATCAGCGTTTTCGCCTAGCGAATCCGTATAATCTGTGTACTATTTGCATTCTAAAATTCATTAATTTATGATTTACAAGCAGCAACCATAATAAAAATTGGCCTTCTTAGCTCGTCTTTCATTTCCGGATATTTTTCAATAATTTCCTCTGATGGTTTTGGTTCCGATATTTGTATAATACTAAAACCTGAATCAACTACAATATTTAGAATACTTGCTACTGTTCGATGGTATTTTACTACTTTATGACCTAAAAAAAAGGTTTCTCTCGCTCCTTCGTACTGGTAATTGTCAACTGGCCAATGTAGTCGGTTTCCATTTTCGTCTTTAAACCAATCTTGCTCACTTTTTGCTGTAAAAACAGGGTGTTCCATAGAAAAAACAAAACTTCCGCCCTTCTTTAAATACTTATTGATTTTACGAAAAAGAGCTTCCAGGTCTTGTATATAATGAAAGGTAAGTGAACTAAAAATAACATCAAACTGCTCCTTTTCAAATTCAATATCTTCTATTGGCATTTGATAATATTCTATTGATAATCCTTTTGATTTTTCCTTTGCTTTATCAATCATTTTTTTTGACAAATCAATTCCAATGACACTCTCTGCACCTTGTTCTTTTGCGTAAATACAATGCCATCCATAACCACAACCCAAATCAAGAACATTTTTCCCTTGAAAATCAGGCAGCATCTTTTTTAAAACATGCCACTCTCCTGCCGAATTCAAACCATCAATCGAACGCGCCATTTTACCATAGTTTTCAAAAAAATCTGTATCATCGTAAATATTCTGTTTCATCTCTTCATTTATTTATTAAACCTCACTCCCCTGGATCTTCTCCTGAATGCATCACAAGTTTGCCCGATAAGATTGATTAGCGTTAACAGCGAATATATAAAATATCTTACTAAAGCCTATAGGCATTTTGTTGTAATTTATAAGAGAATACAATATCTTGCAACACATAAAATTAACCATAATTAAATGAGAAACAACAAACTCTTTACAACATTCTTTGCAATGTTATTTTTTTTATGTCTTACAGCCAATGCACAGTACACGGCTATTCCTGATGCTAAATTTGAGCAAGCCTTGATTAATCAAGGTATCGATTCTGGTGCTATAGACGGAAAAGTACTTACTTCCAGAATTGCCAATATAACGGCTTTGTATCTTACCAGTGATAATATTTCAAATTTAACCGGGATACAAAATTTTACAGCTTTAAAAACTTTGAGTTGCGAAGGCAATAAATTGACCACTTTGGATGTCAGCAAAAATACCGCTTTGATTAATTTGGATTGTGGCTCAAATCAATTAACGGTTTTGGATGTAACACAAAATACAGCTTTGACTAATTTGAAGTGTTCTTATAACCAATTGACCGCTTTAGATGTCACTAAAAATACTGCTTTGACCGATTTAGATTGCACTAAAAATCTGTTAACCAGTTTAGATCTCACCAAAAATCGGGCTTTGACTATTCTGTTTGCCGCTAAAAATGCATTTACCTCTTTGGATGTAACCCAAAATCTGGCTTTGACAGATTTCGATTGCGGTAACAATCAATTATCAGCTTTGGATCTAACCAAAAACAAAGCTTTAAACAGATTGTATTGCATTGTAAATAAATTTGATCAGGCCCCGGATTTATCTCAAAATACTGCTTTAACCAATTTACAATGTGGCGGAAATTCATTTACCTCTTTGGATGTGAGCAAAAATACAGCTTTAGAAATACTCTATTGTGAATTAAATCAATTGACCTCTTTGGATGTCAGCAAAAATACCGCATTAACTACATTAAATTGTTACTTAAATCAATTGACTGCTTTGGATGTAAGTAAAAATACATCCTTGAATTTTTTACAATGCAGAGAGAATAAATTAACCGTTTTAGATGTAAGCAAAAATACTTCACTGTCTTATTTGAATTGCTTTTCTAATTTATTGACCACTCTGGACGTAAGTCAAAATACTGCTTTATCATCCTTTTATTGTTATTCCAATAAGTTAGTATCCTTAAATGTTAAAAACGGATACAACAGCAATATAATGAGTTTTGATGCTACAGATAATCCTACCCTCTCCTGTATCCAGGCTGATAACCTAACTCCTCCAAATTCATCCTGGCTCAAAGATGCTGCTGCAAATTATAGTACTTTTTGTGCCGCAACCGGATATACATCAATTCCAGATCCTAATTTTGAACAAGCCTTAATTGATCTTGGTTATGATTCTGCCCCTTTAGATAAGCAAGTACTTACTTCCAATATTGCCGCCGTAACCAATTTAGAGATATCCGATAAAAATATCGCAGATTTAACAGGGATACAGGATTTTGCAGCATTAAAAATTTTGAATTGCAGTTCCAACAAGCTAATCGCTTTGAATCTTAGCAAAAACACAACTTTAACAGCTGTGACTTGCAACAACAATCAATTGGCGACTTTAAATATTAAAAACGGAAACAACACCAATATATCATTTTTTGATGCCAGAAGCAATTCTAATCTTAAGTGCATCCAGTCCGACGGTATAAATCCTCCAAACTCTGGCTGGACCAAAGACAACATTGCAAACTATAGTACAACTGCCTGTTACACGGCAATCCCAGATGTAAAATTTGAGAGAGAGCTTATTGCTATGGGATACGATTCCGGCAGCACAGACGGAAAGGTGCTTACTGATAATATTATTCGTGTAACCAATTTGAATGTTTCCAATAAGGGCATTGCAAACTTAACAGGGATACAGGACTTTATAGCTTTGAAAACTTTAGATTGCTCCTCAAATTTATTATCCAGCTTGAATGTAACCCAGAATTCAGCTCTGACTAGTTTGAATTGCCGAGGAAATGTATTGACAGCTTTGGACGTAACCAAAAATACTGCGTTGACTGTTTTGATTTGCAATACCAATGAATTGGCAGCTCTGGATGTGAGTAAAAATCTCTCTTTGACTCAATTGGTATGTTGGTTAAATAAACTGACTGCTTTGGATGTAAGCCAAAATACAGCTCTGACAGAATTGATTTGCGGATCAAATCCGTTGTCTACTTTGGATGTAACCCAAAATACAGCTTTAACTACATTACAGTCCTATGCAAATAAATTAACCACCTTGGATGTAAGTAAAAATACAGCTTTGACTACCCTGTATTGCAGCAGCAATAAATTGACCGCTTTAGATATTACCAAAAATACTGCTCTAAGTGTCCTCTATTGTTTTGATAATCAACTGAACGCTTTAAATCTAAATAACAATACCGCCTTGACCGTATTACAATGTTATTCAAATCAGTTTGCCACTTTAGACCTAAGCAAAAATACAGCTTTAACTACTTTATGGTGTAATAGCAACCAAATGACCACTTTGGATGTAACCAAAAATATTGCTTTGACTGATTTGACTTGTTATTCAAACCAATTAACCACTTTGGATTTAAGCAAAAACACTGCCCTGAATAAGTTGAAAAGCTATTCAAACCAATTGACTACTTTGAATATTAAAAACGGAAATAATAGTAAAATAACCGATTTTGATGTTACACAGAATCCCAAACTTACCTGTATTCAGGCTGATAATACCACGGCTCCAAATTCTGGATGGAGAAAAGATCCTAAAGCAAACTATAGCATTACAGCTTGTTCAGTACAAACTTACACCAACATTCCGGATCCCAATTTTGAGCTGGCTTTGATTAGTTTAGGCTACGACTCGGGTAGCATTGACGGAAAAATACCGACTGCTAATATTGCCAACCTAACCAGCCTGAATGTCTCTAATAAGAATATCTCAAATTTAACAGGGATACAGGATTTTGTGGCTTTGCAGACTTTATATTGCAATTACAATCAATTGACAAGTTTAGATGTTACCAAAAACACTGCTTTGACTTTATTAAATTGTACCAGAAATCAACTGACTACTTTAGATATTACTAAAAATACTGCTTTGACAGGCTTGTATTTCAGTTATAATCAATTGACCACTTTGAATCTAACACTAAATACCGCTTTAGTTGAGCTGGAGAGCATTGGTAATCAATTGACTTCTTTAAATGTAACCAAAAATACAGGCTTGACCAAGTTAGATTGTACCGCTAATAAACTGGCGACTTTGGATGTTACACAAAATACAGCATTGACCGATTTACGTTGTCTTTCAAATCAATTACTTGCTTTGGATGTAAGCAAAAATACTGCTTTAACTTATTTAGATTGCAGTTCAAACAAATTGACCGCTTTGGATGTTACTCAAAATAATACCCTGACTAATCTATATTGCTATTCTAATCAACTGGCCACTTTAACTTTAACAAAGAGTACAACTTTGATCGATTTGAATTGCAATAATAATAAATTGAGTGTTTTAGAGGTAACCCCAAATACAGGTTTGACTTCATTGAATTGCTCCTATAATCAATTGAATTCCTTAAATGTAACCAACAACACAGCTCTAAAAGCACTGTTTTGCGGCAGTAATAAATTGACAGATTTAGAGGTAACTAAAAATGCAGCTTTAGAATATTTGAATTGTTTTCAAAATCAGCTAAGCACATTGGATGTAACTAAAAACCCTCTTTTGCTTAGTTTTCATTGTGGCAACAATCAATTGATCGCTTTGGATGTAAGTAAGAATGCGCATTTAACCCAATTGTATTGCTTTTCTAATAAATTACTGGATTTGAATGTTAAAAATGGAAATAACAGCACGATAACCACTTTTAATTCTACCTTGAATCCGGAACTGACCTGCATTCAAGCCGATAATGTCACAGCTCCAAATACGGGTTGGGTAAAAGATGTTACGGCAAATTATAGTACGATCGCTTGTATTCTACCTAGATACACCGCTATTCCTGACACTAACTTTGAACAATCGTTGATTGATCAGGGAATAGACTCTGGCAAGATAGACGGGAAAATACTGACTTCTAAGATTGAAAATCTAAGCCGTTTAGACATTTCATACAGAAAAATTACAAATTTAAAAGGAATACAGGATTTTGTGGCATTGCGGACTTTAGATTGTTCTGATAACGCATTGACCGATTTGGATGTAACACGAAATATCGTTTTAGACACTTTGTATAGTCATCGAAATCAATTGACTGTTTTGGATCTGACAAAAAATAAGACATTGGCTAAATTAAACTGTTCCGGAAATCAATTGACCGCTTTGGATGTCAGTAAAAATATCGCTTTGACTTATTTAAACTGCTCTTATAATCAGCTAACCGTTTTGGATGTAAGCCAAAATACAGCTTTGACTTATTTGGATAGCTCGCATAATAAATTAGGAGGCACAAAAAACAGCACTAAAAATGCTGTCTTAGCCAATGCTTTCGCTTTAGACATAACCAAAAATATTGCTTTGACCTATTTAGATTGTTCGTTCAATCAATTGACCTCTTTGGATGCAACTAAAAATAAGGACTTAACTTATCTGGATTGCTCTAACAATCAATTGACGGCTTTGAATATTGAAAATAAAAACAATAGTAATTTAAGGGCTTTTGATGCCACAAAAAATCCTAATCTTACGGCTATTCAAGCCGATAAAAATACTGCTCCCACTGGCAGTAACTGGACAATAGATAATACTGCATATTATGCAGGTACTTTGTCTGATCCCGCTTTTGAGAAAAACAGAAGCTTGGGACTGGCTTACCCAAATCCAACTTCTGAAATGATAAACATTGAAATGCCTCACGAAATGACAGAAGTTATTGTATTGAATCTTGCTGGTCAGCAACTCATTAGACAGTCGGTTCACTCTGTACAAACCAAGGTTGATCTGTCACCATTGGCTCAAGGCACTTATTTTATAAAAATCGTTTCCCCTAATCAGTCCTCTGTCATGAAAGTGACTAAAAAATAATCTTATAAAGTTATAGTTGCTATATAGTAAAGACTGCCAAATCCCTGGCAGTCTTTTTTTTAGAAAAACTGAACCAATATACTTGAGGTCATTGGGATCTAGAGTAAAAGTTAAGACGAAGTAAAATCAACATTTATTGTAAATACCACAGCAAATATTCCTTACAATTTCAACCAATAGGAGCACAATACCCCTTACTTTTCCTGCCGCGGGCTATGCTGAAAACAGGATAATTTTAAGAGATCCCATAAATATCATAGCTGTACTTCTACCAGATTATTTCCTGTTATTCTTCTTTTTCAATACTTTAGAAATACAGAACTGTATGCCACTAACTTTGCGGAACTGCCTTAACAATTAAATAATATGTTTTCTTAATAACCGGGTTTGTATTCGTAATTGTTTTTATAAATTTGCACCCTGAATATTTAGCAGTTTTTTATCCGTATTGATAGGCGATTGCTCTTTAATCTAGTCATTTACATGTTAATAATTATGAAACCCTTTTTTGCTTTTTAAAGCTATCGCGACAAAAATCTGAATTACTTTTAAAAAATCCACTTCTGCAGTTTTAAATTATTTACATTAAAAAAACATTATTTCTTACTTAACCTTTTAAATTTCAAACAACAACAACAACAACAACAACAACAACAACAACAACAACAACCTACAGTCTTTATCAAAAAAAATACATTACAATTAAATCCAATGCTTAAAAAAAACACCCCCCAACTTCTAGTTTTTATACTTTTCAGTTTATTTTTTTCCATAAGTTCATTTGCTCAAAAAAATCTTTATGCCGGAATTGAGATCGGACGCCGAACAATAAAGGTTACTGTTCTTGAAGTAAACAATATCAAAAAAGCAGACTATAAAATTGCCTACTATTCGAATGATGAAGGTCTTAGTTTTGCCAAACATATCACTGCAAATGGCGAACTTACTCAGGAAGACATCAGCAAAGCCGGTCTTATTGTTTTTACGCAATTGACGAAAATCAGAGCTCAATTTAAAATTCCCGAAGAAAATATCTTTTTAGTAGCTTCTTCTGTTTTTGGATCTGCACGCAACCTTGATGTTTTAAAAAACAAAATCAGTACCCTAACCAACAAACAACTTGATGTTATTAATGTTGACGAAGAAGCTAAAATACTAGTTAAAGGTTCTATTCCACCAGTTGATTATGCTAACGCTTTGCTTCTTGATATTGGTGCTGCCAGTACTAAAGGTGGATATATCGACGAACTTCAGGATGGTAAATTAGAGTTTATGCCTTTAGAACTTGACTTTGGTACTATGTCGCTTACCGATGCTGTAAAAAAAACGGTTGCAAACCAAAGCCAGGCGGGTGATATGTCAGTATATCAGGAAAAATCTTTTGATTTTAACCCGGTGGTACGTAAGAAGATCAAAGAAATGCTCGATGCAAATCCTCTTTTACTAAAAAAAGAAAAGATCTATTTGTCGGGAGGAGCTGTTTGGGCTTTTACAACATTATACTATAATGAAAACACCAAAGATCATTTCTTACCTATAACCCTTGAAGATATTATCGATTACGATGCAGTCCTAAAGAATAATTTCAACAAGTTTAACAATCTTTCTAAAACCAATAAAGAGGCAGCAAGAGTATTAAACATATACGACCAGAAATATCTTATTTCAGCAAATAACATACTATCAGCTTGCGTAGAAAGTATTCCTAATTTAGAGAAGAAAAAAATATACTTTGTAAAAGAGGGACCAATAACCTGGCTTATCTCCTATGTGGCAGACCGTTCTAAAAAAGTAAATACAAATTTTTAAGACAACTTCTTATAAAGACAAAGCTTCAGAGAAATCTGAAGCTTTTTTTGTTATAAATGTCTCGTCCTAAAATTTCAAAAGGTTTCGAATGGTACCCGAATTTACAACTTCATATCCGAACTAATATTCCGAATGTATTTGCGATTTTCTTTAAATGTTTTTCCGAAATTATAGGATGCATTTATTAAGATCATATTAGATGTATTGGTATTGTTTAACACATATTCATTGCCACTATATCTAAATCGCAACATTCTGTTTGCATCAGTATTCAATATGTTTCTATACTCCAGGCTAATATTCAGTCTGTCTTTGAGTAAATTACGTGATACACTTAATGAAAGATCCGGTTTCACCGAACGATATAAATTAAAATCATAAAACCTGTCAATATAATAAGAGTTAATCGAATACATAGTGCTTTTATCTATATTGCCACTAACAGATAAATCAAGATAATTCACAACTCCTTTCTGAATTTCATTTGCCTTTTGCATTTTTAACTTTGTATAACTATAATTTAAGTTGAATCTGGATTCTTTATAAAATTTAAACGAAACAGAAGTACCCACTGATCGGCTATTGTAGGAATCCAGATTTACATTTTCAGAAACCATTTTGTATACATCTAGTGTATTGACAACAGAAATATTATTGGATGATTTTAAATAACCTAAATTTAAGGTTAGATCGACTTTCTTTATGTTCTTTACTAAATCTAGAGAAAAAGAATTGTCGATTTCAGGTTCTATATAAGAAGGATTTACAACTGAATTGTTATTAAAATCCTGATAAGTGAAATTAGAAATTGATCTGATACTTGGTCTGATGACATATCTTTTATAATTGAATTCTACATCTAATATGGAGTCAATTTTCGAGAAATAAGTAAAATTTGGCAGATAAAAATTATGGTAAAAAACAACATCATTATTGACTTTATCCTCAGAAAACTGAAATCTGTTTCCAAATGCTAACGAATTATTAGAATTTATATCGTAACTAAAACTGACAAAAGGAGTAACAATATTCTGCCTGACCTCACTTCTATCTGTTACATTATCAAAAACATAATTGCGATACGTTAGTACTAATGCCGATTGGACATATAATTTATTAATTGATTTTGAGACAGAGGAACTCAACGTCCATTCTGTAAATTTTTGATTCGATTTATTAAATCTGTTTTCAATTTTATTATTGCTGTTTACATAGTCTAAATTGAGTTTATACTCTAAATCATTTACTGTTCTCTTCTCGTACCTCACATTGGTGTTATAATCGCGGACAAGAAAAAAATAAGCTGCTTCTGATAAATCGGGAAAAAAACTGACCCTGTTTTCATCTACTACCGAGTATTTATTTCGTAACGAAATACTACTTGACTTATCGATTTCATAAATGTTAAGCATTGAGAAATTAGACTGATACAAAACTCTGTGGTTCGCATAATTTAAAGCGCGCTCATTATAAGTTTCCTCCGAGCTGTTATCCGAAACATTCTTGAGACCGGAAATATTTAGAACTGTCGAAAATTTATTCCTTTTGTAAAATAAACTAGAGCCTAAAAAATTAAACTCCTGCAAAAAACCAAGTGTTCCGTCAACGGAGCCTTTTATGTTATCAACATTACCATTATTATCTATTACTTTGATAACAAGTTCAGTCTCACCAGTTGATAAATTAAAATAATTCTCAACGATTTGAAAAGAAACAATGTTCTCAGACAATAGTTTGAAAAATTCTTCCTGAGTTATGACTTTATCATTATAAATGTAATTTTTAATTCTTTTCCCTTTAAAATAAACGGTTTTATTGTTATCTAAAGTAATGTTCTCGACTCTCCGCAAAGTCTTACCCATACTTTCATTTTTTAAAATTTCTTTGGGTAAGTGAAGTTTATAAACTCCTGCTTTTCTCTTATTTTTAATGATTTTGATCTCTTTGAGAACTTCTACTTTTGAAGAATCACTCCTCTCATTTTTAACCACTTCCTGAGAAAAAATAAAAAATGAATTAATGATTAATGTTAGTGTAATTATTTTTTTCATTCTAAGATTAACTATACTATCAAATCGACAGTCTTTAAATACTATTAAACAATAACATCGTATCGAGAATATTTCCATAAAATACCGCTACAATACAGCCTGTTAATTACAGTAAATCACCCTTGCAAGTAACGCGTCCAAAAAAAACGTAATGATCCATAAGTAAAATTCAAATTCTATCCTAAAAAGGTAAAATTTGGCGCAAATAAAACAAATAAAAAAACCGCAATTCAATTATTTTCATAAAAGAAGTACCACAGAAACAACATCAGATAAGATAGTATAAGGCCAGGATAATCTAAGTCAGATTCTAAGGCTTATTTAATTCTAAAAGGACAAACCTCTCTACCTTCATTAGGTAAAAAAGCGGAAGATATTCACAAAAAGCCATCTGTAGAAAATGAAAAAATTGCACCAAGTCAAAAGCCTTTGTGCAATTTTTAACAGAACTCTTTTCAGAATCCGGAAATTAACTAAAAAACCGTGTCTTCTTATAATCTAATTTTTCAGCTACTTTCTCTGCCAAATCATTTGCATACTTCAAAAACAAGATACACTTATACTCAATAAGTTTATCATATTCACGATTTGCATCACTTGTTGCTTTGGTTATAGAAACCACTGCAGTTTCAGAAAGGTATTGAAAAAGCATTTTTTCTTTTTCACTGTTGCAATCAAAAGGAAGTTCCACATCTTCAATATATCTTAATAAAGAAAACAAACTACTCATTGGTAACTTATCCGGAAGATATCCCAAATACAAATAGATGAGCCCTGAGCAAATTTGCTCTATCACTTTCTTGAAAATGACTTTTTTAATGGTAGTCGTATCATCGTTGAGATAAAACTGAGCCTCATCAAAAAATTGTCGTGCCATTGCAACTTTGTGTTTCTCATATCTTTCTTTATCATCAGAATCCCATTTCGCAATACACTTTTTAGGATAAGGAAGATAGCTTGGTATATTGTAAGCCAGAAGTCCATTCGTCAGAATATGATCAAAAAAATGTTTTTTATCTAGTTTCCTGCTACGAATCGATTTTGGGCAATGATTCAGAATTGTTACTTTATAATTGGCATTAAATTTTTCATCAATCAATTTTTTCATCAAAGGTATATCTTCTTCCGATTTCTCCAGATTCACTACCAATAAATAAAAGTGATAACGGGGAAGTTTATCCGAATAGTTCTTAGCCTCATAGTCCTGATTATGGCGTACAATATAACCAAAACAATATATACATCTTATAACAAAAGTCGTTGCCATTACAGCTCCAATTTTCTCCAAAGCATCTTCGATGAAGTAATTGGATGGAATCTTCTCGTTGAAAATATGTCTTCCAATACATTTTTGATAGCTCAATTTCTGCATCTTCTCACTGCACAACGCTTTATAGTCCAGAAATAGCTTATTAATCTCCTTTTGTAACAGTTCTACTTTTGTTTTTGTTCTAACAAGCAACTCGGGATTAATATCAGCTATGTTCCTATTCTCCACCACGCAGAAATAGGCATTGTTAAGCATTTCAAGTATCTCTTTATCCATCTCAACATCTTTATTGAGTATTTTCTTTAGAGAGGGTGCGAAATCGATTATATAATCATAATGAACAAACAAGCAGGTAGAAGTAATAAAAACAGGCGTAAAAAATTCTGAAGCACAAATGTAGATGTATCTCAAGGTTTGATACAAGGCAAAGGCAGTCGCAACACTATTATTGTTTCTGGTATAAACCGAGACATTTCTAAGAGACACCACAGCAGCTTCCATATCAAGAGAAAATCTTTTCTTAGCTCTCCTTATCAGCTTTTTTGAGGTATTTTTTTGAGGGTAAAAAACTTCAGCCCCTGGTTTGAAGTATACTAACTCTTTAAGGGTACAATGCCGAATAAAGTAAGGTTTCCCTTTTCTAAATCCAAGCCTGGCATTATCAGAACTAATAAACTTAAAAATAAAATCGGGATATATCATTATGATCTTATCCAATATTGTATCATCCAAAGCCTCTCCATCCTGATCACACTCTTCTTTCAAAATAAAAGTGAGCACTATTACTTTATTACTTCGATTACAAGATAGGTAAACGGCTTCTGTTTCAACATATGGAAGCAAATTTGTAATAGCTCTTTCTAATTGTTCCCGATGCGGATTGTTTTGGTCTATTCTGGGCGTATAATTCATATTTTATTCTTTTTATGTTAAACCTCATCTCTCTTTTCCTGACTATCACTTCATAACTTAAAGAACCTTCGACAATAGTAAGCTCTATTTCCTTTCTGAAATTTTGACGATCTTACACTTTATTAATGTATTTCATATATTTTTTCGTACGTTTGCTTAAATCGCGTTTTTGTGTCTTTTTACTTACAAATATATAGATTATATCCTATATAAAACCATAAAAAGATCTAATAATCTAAAATAATTACAATGATTATAAATAGAATCTTACAAATAATTGATTATAAAGGAATTAATAGAAGAAAATTTTACATTGAAACAGGGCTTTCCAATGGTTTTTTAGATAAGGTTAAAGATGTTGGTGCCTCAAAAATAGAGCAGATACTCCGAATCTATCCTGAAATTAGCCCGGAATGGCTCCTGACGGGAAAAGGTCATATGCTCGAAAATACTGCTTTTTTTGAATATGAATGGGGTATAAAAATGAGTCAGATTGAAGAACCTACTTCTGTTTACGAAGTTACCACTGTAAAAACAGTTAAAAAACAATTTATACCTGTATACGATGTTGAGACTGCTGCAGGCACCGTTTCTTTGTTTAAAGAAAACACCGAAAAACCTGTAGATTACGTTTCGGTTCCCAATTTACCTAAATGCGATGGTGCTGTCTATGTTAGTGGAGATAGTATGTATCCGATTTTAAAGAGTGGAGATCTTATTATCTATAAAAAGATGAGCAACAAGGCCGAACATATTATCTGGGGAGAATTATATCTGACCGCCATCATAACAGATGATCTTGAAGAATTTCTGCTTATCAGACGAATTCAAAAATCAGACAAAGGCGACGATAGGATCGAATTAGTAAGTGAAAACGCCCAGTATCAATCAAAGGAGGTACTTCTTAAAAATATTGAAGGATTAGCTTTGGTAAAAGCAACGATTCGAATAAATTCAACCTTTTAAATGTTAAGCTCTAAAAATCAAAATCTTACCAAAAAAGTCTTGAAATTGTGAATATCTATTTCGTAAATTCCGAGTTTTTTTTCCTGTAAAATCTATCTTTGGCATCCTTAAAAAATAACAAAGATGAGCGCAACTTGGTACGAATGCAAAGTAAAATATAGAAAGACTGACGAAACCGGAGGACAAAAGGTTTTAACAGAACCTTATTTGGTAGATGCTCTGTCTTATACAGAAGCTGAGAGAAGAATTAATGAAGAGATGTCGGCTTTTATTAGTGAGGAATTCAAAATCACCAATATAAAAGTGGCCAATTACGCCGAAATTCACCCTTTTGAAAATACAGACCGTTGGTTTAAATCCAAAGTATCTCTATTGGCTTATGATGAAGAAAGCGGTAAAGAAAGAAAATCAAACATGTACATGCTGGTTCAGGCAAATGATGTAAGAGAAGCTTATGATAACACGTTGCATGTGATGCAAAGTACGATGGGAGAATATTCTATCCCGGCAGTCTCTGAATCTCCTATTATGGATGTTTTCCCTTATTTCAGTGGTGAAGAAGGTGAATCAGAACGATTAGAAAGATTCAATGCTCTAAAAGCATCTAAACCCGCACAAGCAGTAGCAGAAACCATCGATCACATGGAATTTGAAACTGCAATGGAGGAATAGGCTGAAAATTAATATGCATTAACCCAAAAGAGCTGCATATAGTGTACACAGATGAGACGGATTCGCTAAAGCGAAAACGCGGATTTACACCGATTTCTTTCTTATTCAAGTCATCATTAAACGCATGTTAAGATTATAAAAATCAAAAGCTTCGGATTTCTCCGAAGCTTTTTTTTGTACATAGCTTGTGTATACTTTCTAATAAAAATGGATCAATACAAAATGTTGTGATGCTGATAGAAGTTATTCCTTTTATTAATGATTTCAGCTCTTCATTTAAGAGATCTTTTTATTACAGCTGATTTTATAATTAGCGCTACCTTCTGGTATAAAGACTTGAAATGTTTAAAAAGGGCTGAAAGCCCAAAAGCATAAAGATAGTGCAACGCACTATAAATTAAGATAATGAATCATATTGCCCTGAAAGGACATAAGCAGCAATAAACAAAGTATAAGATCTTAATTAAAAGTTACTTACTTTCGGAAATATCATAAAATAAGATATGTGCTTTTTGGGTTATGCTTTCGCCCTTACAGGGCTTAAACAATCATCATCATTATTGATGGTGCTTCACACCCTACTATTGCTAAGGCTCTTTCAGAGCAACAGATCCCAAACACTTATCACTTATGGGGTAAGCTGTAAATTATTTTTTACAATTAAGTAATTACAGGAAAATGTAAAACCTTTAAAGATTGCAAAAGGCTGTCACTTTCATTCCTAAAGTGCTTTACGATAAAGAGAATACTTTTTTTCACTCCACAACTTTTGAACCTGATTCATAAAAATCACAAAGAAGTACTATTTTATTACGCTACGATCTCTCAAAATTAATTACGATAAAGAGTCAACTTCTTCTTACTTCAGAAAAAAATCGGCATCGATTAAACGGTTTCCGGTATCGTCATAAACGGCATAGTTAAAACCTCCCTGAATACAATAGGAACCATATTCTCCGGCTTTGTTGAGGGCGATAAAACCTACCTGAATGTCTTTTAAGTCTTTGTTTCTGTTCTTTGTTAATTTTACAATTCGGGCAACGGCTTCTTCGCAGGCTTTTTGAGGAGATTTACCTTGTCGCATCAATTCAACCACCAGATGACAACCCGAAATTCTGATGACTTCTTCACCATGTCCGGTGGCTGTTGCAGCTCCAATTTCATTGTCAACATATAAACCAGCTCCAATAATTGGGGAGTCTCCAACACGTCCGTGCATTTTAAAAGCCATTCCGCTTGTCGTGCACGCTCCCGAAAGGTTTCCGTTGGCATCCAAAGCGATCATTCCAATGGTATCGTGATTTTCAATATTCGCGATGGGTTTGTATTTACTGTCTTTTAACCATTCTTTCCATTCTTTTTCAGATTCCTCTGTCAACAGGTTTTCTTTTTTGAAACCTTGTGCTACTGCAAATTGCAAGGCTCCATCACCTACCAGCATCACATGAGGTGTTTTTTCCATTACTGCTCTCGCAACCGATATGGGATGTTTAATATATTCTAAAGCAGCAACTGATCCTATATTGGCATTTTCATCCATGATACAGGCATCTAACGTTACGCGGCCATCTCTGTCCGGACGTCCGCCGTACCCCACACTTCTTTCTTTAGGATCGGCCTCCGGAATTTTAACTCCGGCTTCGACAGCGTCTAAAGCGGTTCCTTTGTTTTTTAAAACTTCCCAAGCCGCTTCATTGGCCTGAATTCCAAATCTCCAGGTGGAAAGTACAATTGGCTTTTTTCCTTTTTTAGAAACTATGTTTTTTTCTTCTTCTTCAGTATGTGAATTGAAAGATTGCAACGCTACAGCAACTGAAGCTATAGCTGCCGTTTTTATAAAATTTCTGCGATTTGAATTTGTCATATCTATACTTTGTATTAGCCAACGAACTGTTCTTTTTTACCACAGATTAAAGGATCCAAATGGATTTTCTAATCTGTGAAAATCATTTTAATCTGTGGCATCTAATATAATCAAAACTATGCTGTATAAAGCAAACTTGTTGCGCCTAATAACGCTGCTATTTCATTATCGGTAGAAACAGAAATGCTAACGTTACTTCCTGCTTCTTTTAATTTTTTATTGAAAACCGGCAGAAAAAATTCACTTGCATTGGCTATTTTCCCTCCAATAATAAAACCATCTGCCGAGAATTTTTCTAACCACGGAATAACAATCGCTGCTAAATCTTCTCCCATTTTTTCAAACACTTCTATCGCTACTTTATCTTCGGCTTTAGCCAAATTAAAAAGCTCCAATCCGTTATTTATTTTTTTTCCGCTTAAAGCGAAATAACCCGCTATAAGTCCACGTGCGGAAACATAATCTTCAGCAATCCCATCTTTATAAGGCAGATCGTATATTTCGCCGTCTTTTGGTACTAAATCACCAGTACTAATCGATTCGCCTTTGTCTATAAAACAAGCTCCTAATCCGGTGCCCAATGTGATTGCCATTACTTTTTTAGAAAGATTTTCAGCATTTTTAAAAACTTCTCCTTTGCCAAAACAAACAGCATCGTTTTCAAAAAGTATCGGAAAATCATTTGAAAGATTCAGTTTATCCTGAAACAAATCACGAACATTTAAACCGTAAAAATGTTCGTATTTAGATTGTCCTTTTATCCAGCAAACACCATTCGTATAATCAAACGGCCCCGGCATGCAAACTGCCAATCCTGTGGTGTTTTCTACTTTAGAATTTTCTATTGCAGTACGAATTGCTTTTTCCCAAATGGTCATTACTTCTGCTACAGGCAAATTCGAATCGAAAGATTCTTTGTGCAGTGAAAAATCGATCACTTTCATGTCTACTATATCAATAATCGCTGCGGTGATATGTGTACCTCCAATGTCTAATCCAACGGCATATTCTTTATTCATTCTTTTGTATTTTGGATTTGAACCAATATTAGGGATTAGAAAAATTTAGTTTTATTTTTTTTCACCATTAAGAAATTAAGTCTAACTGCTTCATTTTTCTTAATTTCTTAATGGTGAATATTCTTATCTCTAGTTTTACGAATTCCTTAATGGCAAATATTTTAGTTTAAATGTTTTTGTCTTTTAAAATTTGAGGATAATGAATACTGGTATGTACAATCATTTCTCCAAATAAGGTATTGGCCCATGCAAACCATTTTCGGGTAAATTTGGTTACATCATCTTTATGAAAAGATTCGTGCATGAAACCGGTATCGGCATTTGTTTTGATCAAATTGCTGATACAGTGTTTTATTTCCTGTTCGTCTACACTGGTAATGGCTCTTAAAACAATACTCATCGGCCAGATGGTATCGGTTCCGGTATGTGGTCCTCCAATACCTTCTCCTGCTTTTCCTTTGTAGAAAAACGGATTGTTTTCTGAAAGGACTACTTTACGGGTATTCAGATACAGTTGATTGTCCGGTGCGATAGCGCCTAAATAAGGTAACGACAATAAAGACGGAACATTTGCATCGTCCATCATGTGAAAACTGCCGTAACCGTTTACTTCAAAAGCAATGATTTTTCCGAATTTTGAATGTTCGATGATTCCGTTTTCTTCCAATCCTTTTTGAACCTGCCCACGCAATTCTTTGGCTTTAGCGACTAAATTGTCATCTTTTAAAGCCGGCAAAGAGAAAATTTCCATCAGATATCCCAATACTTCAATTGCAAACATGTTACTCGGAATCAAATAACCAAACAGCGTACTGTCGTCACTTGGTCTGAAAGTCGAAACAATTAATCCACATGGTTTTACCGGATAACCGTAACCGCTTAAAGGTACACCATCTGTAGCCCAGGCAGTAACTCGCTGGAAATTGTAAGGTCCTTTATCATGCATTCTTTGCTGCTCTTTGAAAGTCTGCAATACCAAAAGCATGGCTTCTTTCCACTTGCTGTCGAACAAACTAATATCTCCTGTTTCTTTCCAGTAGCCGTGTGCCAATCGTATTGGGTAACACAAACTGTCAATCTCCCATTTGCGTTCGTGAATCCCGGGCTGCATCTTGGTCATATCATTTTTCCACTCACTTACTTGCGCAAAATCTTTGTAGAAAGCATTCGCATAAGGATCAAGTAAGATACATTTGGTCTGACGATTGATGACTCCTTTTATCAGTTCAGCAAGTTTTTTATCTTCTTTTATAAACGGAATATACGGCCAAATTTGTGCTGTACTGTCACGCAACCACATCGCATCGATATCTCCTGTAATGACATAAGTGTCCGGTTTTCCGTCAATGATTTCAAAATCGACAGTGGTGTCTAAGGTGTTTGGAAAACAGTTTTCAAACAACCAGGCGAGTTCCGGATTGGCGATTTGTTTTTTGATTCTTACAATGGCAGCTTCAATCGCTTTACTGGTAAATTTTCGTTCTGCCAAAGGAGGTCTTTTGGTAATAAAATCTTTTAGTACAAAATTGAAAGCATCTGAATTCATCCCAAAAACATCCGTTTGAAGGGCTAATAATCCAGCTGAAAAAATCCCTGTATTTTTTATAAATTTTCTACGTGACTGCATAGTATTATTTTGAAGTTGAATAAGAATATGGATAGGCACTTGCCGAAGTTCCTCTTTGTAAATTAGGTTTACTGCTCATATCAAAATTGAATTCACCTCCTTTTAATACTTCAAAATGGTTTATGAAGTTTTTGGTATGAGTGGTGCTGTTCCATTTTAATTCCTGAACGTATTTGTTGTCTGCTGAATTGTTTGGCGCATTGATGACCAATTGTTTTCCGTTTTCGAGCTCCAACGTAATTTTTTTAAACAAAGGCGCTCCAAGTACATACTCGTCTGTTCCCGGACAAACCGGATAGAATCCCATTGCAGAGAAAATATACCATGCCGAAGTTTGTCCGTTATCTTCATCGCCGCAGTAACCGTCCGGGGTTGGTTTGTACAAACGATTCATAACTTCTCTTGACCAATATTGTGTTTTCCAAGGCTCTCCGGCATAATTATACAAATAAATCATGTGCTGTATAGGCTGATTTCCATGTGCATATTGTCCCATATTCATAATTTGCATTTCGCGAATTTCATGAATAACGGATCCGTAATAACTGTCATCAAAAACCGGAGGTGTTGTAAAAACAGCGTCTAATTTGGCCGTGAAATTTTTCTGTCCTCCCATTAAATCAATCAAACCCTGTACATCATGGAATACGCTCCAGCTATAATGCAAAGCATTCCCTTCGGTAAAAGCGTCTCCCCATTTAAGCGGATTAAAGTTTTTCGGAAAGCTTCCGTCTTTGTTTCTACCGCTCATCCAACCGATTTCAGGATTATATAGATTCTTATAATTCATCATCCTTTTTTCGAACAAACTGATTTCTTTTTTCGGACGGTTTAGCGCTTTGGCTAATTTCCAAATCGCAAAATCATCATAAGCGTATTCTAAGGTTCTGGCTGCATTTTCGTTGATTTTCACATCATAAGGAACGTAACCCAAAGTGTTGTAATACGATACTCCTTTTCTTCCTACTGCTTCCAATGGACCTTCGTTATTGGCTCCATGCAATAAGGCTTCATACAGTTTATTGATGTCATAACCGCGTAATCCTTTAATATAAGCATCTGAAACTACTGAGGCAGAGTTGTTTCCTACCATCACGTCCCGGAATCCCGGGCTTGACCATTCCGGCAAAAAGCCTCCCTCTTTATAATCGTTGATGAGTCCTTCCTGCATTTCTTTGTTAATTGAAGGATAAACCAGATTTAACAAAGGATACAAGGCACGGAAAGTATCCCAAAAGCCTGTTCCTGCATACATATAACCCGGCAATACTTTACCATTATACGGACTGTAGTGCACGATTTCACCTTTTGCATTTATCTCATACTGCTTTTGCGGAAAACAAACGGTGCGGTACAAGCAGGAGTAAAACGTTTTTAATTGTTCTTCGCTTCCGCCTTCGGCAGTTAGTTTTCCTAAAACTTTATTCCATTCTTGTTTGGATTGTGCTACGGTTTCGGTAAACGATGCGGTACCTAATTCGTTCTTTAAATTCAATTCGGCTTGTTCGAAACTAATAAATGAAGAGGAAACTTTTACGTTTACGATTTCTCCTTTTTTAGTTTTAAATCCAATAACAGCACCTACATGATTGTCTTTTAATTCGAGTTTGTCTTTTTCTAAAACTTTCCCGTGCCAGGCAGCAGTAGTGGCAAAAGGCTTATCGAATTGCAGTACAAAATAGTTTTTGAAATTCTCAGGAACTCCACCACTATTGCGGGTGGTATAACCGATAATTTTATTCTCAGACGGAATTATTTTGATGTAAGATCCTTTGTCAAAAGCATCGATTACGATAGAAGACTGCTCATTTTCCGGAAAGGTGATCTGGAAATGTGCAGCTCTTTCGGTAGTCGTAATTTCTGTAGTTACATCATAATCGGCCAGGTAAACGTTATAATAATAGGGCTTTGAAACCTCTGCTTTGTGGCTGAACCAACTTCCTCTTTCGTCCTCTGTAAAAGCTAATTTACCTGTTACCGGCATGATCGAAAACTGTCCGTAATCATTCATCCACGGCGAAGGCTGATGGGTTTGTTTGAATCCTCTAATCTTATCGGCTGTGTAAATATAGGCCCAGCCGTCACCCATCTTTCCGGTTTGCGGCGTCCAGAAATTCATTCCCCAGGGTCTGCAAATCGCCGGATAGGTGTTCCCGTTTGAAAGACTATGTAAGGACTGTGTCCCCATCAACGGATTAACGTATTCTACAGCGTCTATGGTTTTGACTTGTGCATTTACAAAAATGCAACATTGTAGTATCCCTAAAAAAATTAAACTTTTTATTTTCATATGATGTGTATTGTAAGATGTAAAATGTGAGATGTCTGTTGTGATCGAATTTTTCTCACGCTACATTTCTTAAATCTATACTCTTTATTCTTTATTCTAAAATCTGCAATCTAAAATCTACAATTCTAAAGCGGTCTGTCTTCTTTTTTCACTCCAAAAGTTATCGACGGTTTGCTTCCCATAAACAATTTAAGCTCTCCTCCTTTTACGATCATATCGTGTGTGATGTATGATTTTGTGTAGGGTTTCCCGTTGTACTCCGCTTTTTGGATATAAATATTTGTTTTGCTATTATCGATTGCTTTCAGGGTAAACGAAATACCTTCTTTATGATGTAGAACTGCTGTATTCACTAACGGACTTCCTAATACATAAATTCCGTTTGCCGGATTAACCGAATAGAATCCCATGGAAGATAAAACGTACCAGGCTGACATTTGTCCTAAATCTTCATTTCCGCATAACCCGTCCGGTTTTGTTGAGTAAAATTTATCATCAATTTCACGAATTAACTTAGCTGTTTTCCAAGGTTGCCCCGCGTAAGCATATAAATACGGAATATGGTGATTCGGCTCGTTTCCTTGTGCATACTGCCCTATTAAACCGCTAATATCCGGAGAGATTTCTTCGCCTTCTACTTTATCTGTTATTAGAAAAAGAGAATCTAATTTGGCCAGAAATTTGTCTTCACTTCCAAACAAATCGATCAGACCATATGGATCCTGCGGAACTAACCAGGTGTACTGCCAGGCATTTCCTTCTACATAATCATCTTTTCGATGTGCTGATGAAAGCGGATTAAAAGGTGTTCTCCAATTTCCATTGGTTAATTTCCCTCTCATGAACGTAGTTTCTTTGTCGAAATAGAGTTTGTATAAATTGGCTCTTTTAGAGAAATAATTATAATCTTCGGTTTTGTTCAGATCTTTGGCCATTAAGGCTACGCAATAATCGTCGATGGCGTATTCTAAAGCATTTCCAACAGATTCCACCATTTTATCGGCAGGAATATATTCCAGTTTTTGTACATAATCCATCCCGTCACGGGTTTGCATCGCTGTTTTTTTGATGGCTTCGTAGGCCAATGCAACATCATATCCTCTGTATCCTTTCATGTAAGCATCAACGATAACCGCTATGGAGTGATTTCCGTTCATGGTATTGGTTTCATTCCCCATTAAATGCCAAACCGGTAATCTCCCCTGCTGCTCATAAATGGCCAGGAACGACTTCACAATATCATTGATTTTGTCGGGCTGTGTAAGGGTGTACAATGGATGCAGTCCGCGATACGTATCCCAAAGTGAAAAAGTGGTGTAGTTGGTAAAATTTGCTTTTTCATACACTTTCTTATCAGTACCTCTGTAATCGCCGTTGGCATCATTAAAGATGGAAGGTGCAAACATGGTGTGATACATGGCCGTGTAAAAAACTTTCATCGTTTTATCGTCAGCTTTGATCTGAATTTTGTTCAATTCCTTGTTCCATTTTGAAGTTGCTTCTTTGGTAACAGCATCAAAATTCCAACCCGGAATCTCGGCTTTAATGTTTGCCGAAGCATTCTCATAACTTACCGGAGATATTCCGACTTTTACTAATATCTGTTTGTTTTTTAATGTTTTAAAATCCAAAACAGCTTTCATTTTTACCGCTTCTCCTTCGTTTCCTGCAACCGCAGTGGTACTGTCATACAATGCCATATTAGAAATTGGCTCAGAAAATTCCATTGTGAAAAAAATACGCTGATCGGCAGCCCAGCCTGCAGAATAACGATAGCCCACAAGAGTGGTTTCATTGATTTTTTTAATAAACGTTTTTACCGGTTTGTCCCAGCCTATTCCGTCTGCAAGATCCAGTAAAATGTGATTGTCTGTAGTAGTATTAAAAGTATATTTATGAAAGCCTACTCTTTCACTGGCTGTCAGCTCTGCTTTAATTTTATATTTGTCCAGTACAACGCTGTAATATCCAGCCTTGCTTACCTCATTTTTATGAGAGAAATAAGAGCCATAACCCGTGGTCATATCTTCTTTTGTTCCTTTGGTAAGCGGCACTTTTCCAGATACCGGCAACAAAAGAATATCGTTTAAATCTCCAATTCCCGTTCCGCTCAAATGGGTATGTGTAAAACCCAAAATGGTGTTGCTGGCATAGTTATATCCGCTGCACCAATCCCAGCCTTCAAAAACATTTACAGGCCCGAGCTGTACTGCTCCAAAAGGAACGTTGGCTCCCACAAATACGTGTCCGTGACCCGCAGAGCCAATAAACGGATTTACATATTGCGTATAATCTAAATTGGTTTGTTTTGCCTTCTTTTGCTGTGAAACAACCGGATTGACAAAAAATAGATTTAAAGCTAAAATCCCGCTAAAAGCTATTTTGTTATATTTTGTAAACATATTATTTTTTTATTGACTTGTGTTGATTAACCACGGATGACACTGATTAAACAGATTTACACAGCTATTTTTTAATTTTGAACCTAAAAATTTAACCGCAAAGTGCGCAAGGATTTACGCAAAGTCCGCCAAGCAGACGCATTCTCAGAAGACCTTTGCAACTCTGAACCTTTGAACCTAAAAAGACTCAGAACCTCAGCCTCTCAGAACCTTAGTACCTAGAAGGCTTAGTACCTAGAAGGCTTAGTACCTTTTAAGAACATCATATAGAGAATAAACTCTAACCTTCGGTTTTGCAATTTTTCCTTCAAACGTAATTGTTTTTTCTTCTCCGGCTTTCAGATCGAAATAATTGTCGGTCCATTTTCCGGTGTATCCTTTTATTGAAACATTGACGTATTTAGCTATCTTTAAAGCTTTCAAAGTCAACTGATTCCCTTTAACCTTCCAGGTAATTTCTGGATCTTCTAATTTCAGATTGATCGGACGAGTCAAATCAATTTCAGGAGTTTTATCATCGCGATAGGCTTCCTTCATTGCGTACCAGGCCGCTTTAGGCTGTCGGTCGTAATAATCGGTGACACTCCAGCTTGCTACCGGCCAGCAATCGTTGAGCTGCCAAACCAATGTTCCCATATTATAGGGTGCTTTCGAACGATGGATGCCAATAATGTTTTTAAGCGAATAATATTGTAAACACTGTGTGAGATAGGTATAATCCTCCACATTCATTTTCTTAATTTTTGTCGAATCAATAAAATATCGGTTCAGATACGAATCTAATTTCATGAATCCTTTTCCGGCTTTTTGATGTGCCTGTAAAATATCGGAATATAAATATCGATCTTCAGCTTTTGTAAATCTTTCGATCGACGAATAATTGGGCATCGCCTGCATTCCGTATTCGCTCACAAAACGTCCTGTTTTATTTTGTACAGCTTCAACATCTTCCAATCCCCACCAAGTTCCCCAATAATGGCTGTCACCTTCGGTTAAACTTTTTGCTTTCGACCAATGGAATGAAGGTGAAGAGCTAATATATGGTCGTTTATTGTCTACTTCTTTTACCCATTTTGGGATACTATCCTGAAACAAACGAACGTAATCTTTCCATAAACGAATAGAATCCTGTTTGGGCATTTTCATGCTTTTTTGCCATCCCCAATCTTTAAAGGCTTCATCAATTTCGTTATTTCCACACCACAAAACAATACTCTTGTGATGGCGTAAACGTTTTACCTGATACTGAACTTCTTTTTTTACATTGGCAAAAAAAGCGTCATCTCCCGGTACCATTGTTCCCGCAAACATAAAATCCTGCCAAACGTAGATACCATTTTTATCACATAAATCGTAGAAATAGTCATCCTCATAAATTCCTCCACCCCAAACACGAAGCATATTCATGTTGGCACCTTTGGCCATACCGATTACTTTTTCATACTCTTTTTTAGTAACTCTGGAAAGAAATGCATCTGACGGAATATAATTGGCTCCTTTCATATAGACGGGTTTTCCATCTATTTTAAAATAAAAGGTTTTACCAACATTATCCGGTTCCTGAACCAATTCGATTTTACGATCTAACACATAAGGTTTCTCTGGAGTTTTTTTATCGTAGGCTTCTAATCGCGGTGTTTTCCAGATTCCACAAGTGGTGAATTTTGGTCCCCAATCCCATCCAAAATGATATTGCGCTTTACGCACATAGGCACGTGGATTGTCCGGAATTACAAATGGTAAGTCTTTCTTTGCCAGGGAATCGACTACGTTTTGTGCCGATTTGAATACAATAAGCAGATCGTTGTTTCCTGATTTTAATATCTTTTTTACATCTACACGCCATTGCAGGAACATGTTATCCGCTTTTAAAACCAGCTGATTGTTCAAATAAACGGTGGCGTAAGTATCCAATCCGTCAAAAACGAGGTCGGCGTTTTTCTTTTTTAAAGTTTCCGGACTTACTTTAAAAGTGGTTTTATATTCCCAGTCTTTCTTTTCAATCCAGGTCAGTTTTTTTTCATTGTCCCGATAAAATGGATCCGATATGGTTTTATTGTTCAGTAAATCGGTATGTATTTCTCCCGGAACTGTTGCAGGGTACCATTTGGTAGTTTTAGTCTCCCGATACTGCCAGCCGGTTTTCAAATCTTTGTTTTGGGCATTTGCCGCCAATGAAAAATTGGCGAGACAAACGCCGACAAACCAATAAAATCTTTTTGTATACTCCATTTTATACCAATTATAATTATATATCTAGTCTTTTATTTTCTGGCAGAATGCCGATATAGTGTGAAAATAATCTAAATTTTTATTAGACTACATTGAATACTAAATCGGTATTCGCTGAATAATAAATTAACGCTTTGGGTGTAATTCATTTTTTCTAATTCGGTCGCCGGCAGTTGGAGAAGGATAATTATTCTTTAATTATTTCCTTCTCGCTTAAGGGTTTAATACGGAATAAAAGTAACTAACAAAATACTCTGAAATCATTTCCTTTTTTTACGGCTGCCTAGCTTTAATTTGTTTTAGATTGTTGACTTTAAATCCTCGATTTCTGATTTTCGATTCCTTAAAAGGCTGTCTCATTATAGATTCTTTGGATGGTAATTCCATCTTTTTCAGCAGAAGCAACTTGTCTTTTGCGAAAAAAAGGGATTTAAACCTGGCGAACTATTTTCGATACCATTCCTCTAATGTAATGAAAATCAAACAGAAAATTAAAAATAAGCCGGGAGGTACAGGTATCCCTACCCGGCTTAACTCAACTAACTCACCACAATTTTAAACTATTGCTTATCCCACCAGATTCTGGTTGTCATTAAATCTAACCCCTGGCGTGCTATTGCTTCTTTATAATTAGCCGAATTTGTGATCAATTCTGACTGATCGTAAATTAATCTTCTTGGTACAGTTCCTTTTGTTTCTCCTGTTGGATCATTCACAGGAACTAAAACCGGATATCCTGTTCTTCTGTATTCTGAAAATGCTTCAAAACCATTGAAAAGCAATACAATCCATTTTTGAGTGATAATCTGTTCGATTTTCTGAGCTTCGGTTCCTGCCGCTTTAAACGGATTCGCCGCGATATAAGTATTGTATTCTGCAGTTGTAACCGCTGGTACTTTGTCTCCAAAAATTACCAGAATTTGCATCGCAGCTTTTACACCGTCTTCATAAAACTTTTGTGCATTTCCTCCAACATTCCAGCCTTTTACAGCAGCTTCTGCTAAGATAAATTGTACCTCAGCATAAGACATGATTAAAGTTGGGGCATCTAAACGTAAAACCGTAGAAGTGTTAGGATCTGAAAACAGTTTTTTGTCTCCTCCGGGAAATTCTTTAGCATCGTTTGCAAGACCTTGCTGACTTGCCGGATTGTTGTTTCCTGAAGCTTCCAGTTTAGCATAAATTCTTAAACGCGGATCGTTATTGTTTTTCAACGCATCGATATACGTTTTACTGAATTTGATATTCGCATCTCCTTTGTTCAGATCATTTTGAACCCATGAAGAGGTAATTGGATTGGTTTTAACCCCAGCCGGACCTGAATCATGTTTTAAAACAAGACTGTCGTCATTAGAAGTAAAAACTCCTTTCGATACTGCTTTCTCTACGTATTGTTTTGCTTTGGCAGGATTTACTTTAGACAAACGCATCGCTACTCTCAACATTAAAGAGTTTGCCAGTTTTTTCCATTTGGCAACATTACTTTGGTAGTACAAATCGGCATTACCAACGAATGGTTTATTAGCGTCTAAAGCATCACCTGCTTCGTCTAATTCTTTTAAAAGATCATTATAGATAGCTTCCTGTGTGTCATATTTTGGGGCAAAAACATTTCCGTTGTATCCTTTACCTGCATCAAAATAAGGAACTTCACCGTAAGTATCTGTCAATTTTTGAAACATAAACACCTTCATGATTCTGCAAGCCTGAATCATATTTGAGTTTTCCGGCGCGTCTTTTGCAACCGACATCAATTGAAAAATCTGATTCAATCCTTTACCGTATGACTCACCAAACAGTGCTGCAGAATATTCCGGAGCATAAGTATATTTTGAACCTGGCCCTCCTAATGAAGAAAATTGCTGAACGATTTGTGCCGCATACAGGTTATTTCCTCTGGTATTTGAAAAATCCTGTCCGTCAACGTAGATCTCGGCAAGTGTAAACATTGATTTTACAGCCGGATCAAGCAAAGCATTTGGATTCCTGTTTAACTCTTCGAATCCTTTATCGCATGAAGCCAATGTCATTGCCCCCACAATTGCGATACAAAATATTTTTATATATTTATTTTTCATCTTTCGGTTTGATTATTAAAATTTCACATTAAGTGTCAGTCCATAGTTTCTGGTCAAAGGCATAGAAGCTCTTTCAAGACCTTGGGCATTACTATTAGAATAGTTTGATTCCGGGTCAATATTTGGAACTTTATCATAAATCGTCCATAAATTATGTGCTGAAAACGCTAAGCTGATTGCTTGAAATGGTGTTTTTGACAAATATGTTTTTGGGAAATTATAGCTAAATGAGATGGCTCTTAGTTTCACAAAATCGGCATCGTATACAAAATTTGAAGTAACATCACTATAGCTTCTCCAGTAATCGTAAGCAGAAACAGTTGTGTTTACAGCATTTCCGTTAACATCTGTTCCTTTTACTGCAACTCCGCCTTCACGACCAGAAAGTGTTTGTTCTGATAATCCGTAACGGGCTCCTAATTGGTTGGTCGCAGAATAAATCTCTCCTCCAAATTTAGCATCTACAAAAACTGAAAGCGTAAAGTTTTTATATTGAAAATCATTTGAAAGTCCCATAGATGTTGGTGCAACACCTTGTCCAGCAATAATCAGGTTTCCTCTTAGGAATCTTCCATTAGTATCAACTACTACATTTCCGTTAGCATCTCTTAAATAGTCGTATGCTTTGATTACTCCAAAAGGTTGTCCTTTTTCTAACACAACAGAAGCTCTTCCATCTCTGTTTCCTTCCAATGATTTGGTTGTAATTTTATCTGAAAGATTAAGAACCTCACTATTGTTATAAGCAAAATTATATCCTACACTCCAAGAGAAGTTTGGTGTTTTAACTGCTTTTACATTGATTGCAAACTCAACCCCTTTGTTCAGGATTTCTCCCACGTTAATCTTAGTCGTTCTGTAACCTGAAGACTGAGAGATATCAGCATCTGTAATATCATTCGTCGTTTTCTTTCTGTAGAAAGTCAAATCTGTACTTACTCTGTTGTTGAAGAATGTATTTTCGAAACCAAACTCGATTGTAGTTACGTTATAAGGTTTTAAAAATTTGTTAGGAACTGTTTCCCCTTTAACACCCAAAATTGGTTGTCCCAAAGCATCAGTTTGTCCATCTGGCGCAGTATAATTCAAAGATAAAGCATAAGCTTCCTGCAATCCACCTCCTACGTTACCCCAACCTGCTCTGAATTTTCCGTATGACATCCATTCCGGTAAATCGATTACTTCAGAATAAATAAAACTTGAACTTACAGATGGGTAAAACGTGCTGTTGCTGGATGGATCTAAAGTAGAGAACCAGTCTTCACGACCTGTTAAACTTACATATAAGAAATCTTTGTATCCTATATCTGCCGAATAAAAAAGAGAGTTTACTTCGGTTTCACCAAATAATTTCTCCGTTTGAGCCGGTTGTGTGTTTCCATAGAAATATTGGAATGGAACAATGAAGTTATTCCCTTTCATTTTAATTCCGCTAAACCTGTTGTGTTGACGGTTAGCTCCAATGAAAGCATCTAAAGAAAGGTTTTTAACGATATCGCCTTTGTACCCTAAATAACCCGAAGCATTGTATTCTGAACGGTTTTCTAATCTGTTTTCATAAGATCCGCCTGGGAGGTAGTTGATTCCGGTAGGCTCGATCTCCGTGTACTCATAGTTAATATCATCCACTCCAAGAACTGCTCTTGCGTAGATTTTATCGGTGATGTTGTAATTTACTTTTGCAGAACCGATAAAACGTTTTCTAAGGTCATCGTTTAAAGGCGATTGTGATGCAAAGTAAGGATTTGTGTGGTAGTTATTTGTTCCAAAATAATCAGCCTCGCCACCATTTTCATCAAAACCATTACTGATCCATCTGATATCAGTACCCGGTGTCAGGAAAGTAGTTGGAAAAGAAGGGTTTCTTGGAGAGTCATTCAAATAAGGTCGGTTGTGACTTTTCTCTGTGATGTACTGAGCGTTAGTCTCGATGCTTATTTTTTTATTTACTGCTGAATTTAAACTCAAAGCGATGTTGTTTCTTCCGAAGTTTGTTCCCGGCAAAATAGACTCGTCTTTGGTGTTTCCGAAAGACAATCTGAAATTTGTGGTTTCGCTTCCACCTGAAATGGCCAGCGTGTTACTGAAAGAAAATCCGGTTCTGTAGAAGTTTTCAACGTTATCCTTTCCGTAAGCCTGGTAAGGTTTAGTAGTTCCGTCAATAGCCAAAGAAGGTGTTCCGTCGTATTTATCTCCCCAGGCAAAATAATATGCATCTCTAAGTTCCTGTAGGCTTTTAAATCTTGTAGCAACACCATTTACCGGTGCTCCCGCTCCGTATTGATCCTGCCATTTCAATAAACTTGCCGGTGTGTTAAAAGTAGAGTTGGTACTAAAATCTACTCCAATTCCTGTTCCTGTTTTTCCTTTTTTAGTCGTAATTAAGATTACACCGTTTGATCCTCTGTATCCATAAAGAGCAGAAGCGGCACTACCTTTTAATACCGACATAGAAGCGATATCATCAGGATTGAAGGAAGACATACCGTCTCCTTTATCAGCTCCTCCCCACATTCCTGCGTTTCCTTGCTGGCTGTTATCAATTGGAATACCATCAACAACATATAAAGGCTGGTTCAATCCTGAAGCCGAAGTTGCTCCACGAATTACTACACGGCTGGATCCTGACGGCCCGGTAACCGGTGCAGAAACGTTAACTCCGGCAATTTTCCCCTGAAGGGCATTCCCTAAGTTAATTTCTTTATTTTTCGTCAGTTCATCGCCTTTCAATTCTCCAACGGCATAACCTAAACTTTTCTTTTGTTTTTTAACTCCAAATGAGGTTACTACAACATCCTTTAATTCCTGAGTATTTTCTACCAATACCACTGAAATTTTGTTTTGGTTTTGCTGCAATACTACTGATTGCGATGTAAAACCTATAGAAGATACCTTTAGAGTAACCGGTCCTTCGGGAACATTCATTTTAAATCGGCCTTCCGCATCAGTAATTGCACTAAACGGTTTTCCCTGAACCTCAATCGATGCAGCAACAATTCCCTTGTTCTCTGCATCAGCCACTATGCCTGTTATCAATCGGTTTTGTGCCACAGCTCCTAAGCTGCTTAACAACACCATTCCTAACACTGCCAATATTCGTTTCATAAGCATTTTTTTTTGGTTATTTGTTTGTTTTGATTTTTGTGATTGTTTTTAATTTGATTGTTTTTAAATAATTAATAAAAATTTTGCACTCGGTTTTTGAATTAAGATATTTATAAGGCTTTCACCTTATAAATATCCTGGTGTAATAGTCATGTTTATAAACCTTTCTTTTAAGAAATCGATATCGTAAACTGGCCAAAAAAACAATTGATTCTCCATTTATCTGACCTAAAATTTACTAAAACGATTTAGTAAAAAGAGTAAAAAAAAACGACACGTTTCTTTTCTTCTTTATTTTTTCTTCACAAAAAATTAAACCGATTCTCTAACAATCAATTTTCCTTTTTTAAGACTTTTTTCTATTTCAAATTTTTCCATATCAGTCATCTGACTCATTAACAACTGGATGGATTTCACAGCGATATCTTCTATGGGCTGTGCAATAACGGTTATAGTTGGCGTATGCAATTTAAAACTGTCGTGGTCGTCAAAACTAATAACCGAAATGTCTTCGGGAATCTTAACTCCCATTCTTCTAAAAGCCTGAAGCCCTGCGAGCCCCATGTAATTTGCTAAAAACAAAACGGCATCAATCTCAGGATTTTTCTCAAAAAAACCAATTATTCCGGCGATTCTTGTTTCTTCATTCGTATGGTAATCCATGTGGAGAACAAGTGACGGGTTGTACATTTCGGCTTCTTTCAAAGCATCTCTGTATCCATCCTCACGCAGCTTCATCTGAATCATTTCTGAGGTATTATTTACAACCGCTATGTTTTTACGGCCTTTACTAATCAGGAATTTTGCTGCCGAATTGGAGGCTTCATAATTGTCCATTACCACATGACTCACTCTTTGTCCCGGAAAATACCTGTCAATTAATACTACCGGTTTTTTTAACTTTAAAAGAAGATCAATACTATTTTCCAAATTCTGCGTTGGCGTCACAATAAAGCCGTCTACATTTGCCTGCAACAAACTATGTATTAATTCTTCAGAACGTCCGTCATCTCCTCCTGTACTGCAATAAAAAACTCTGTAATCAATATTCTTGGCTTCATCTTCTATAACTCTGGCAAGATCTGCAAAGAACTGATTCGAAATATCTTCGACAATAAGCCCAATAGATCTGGTTTTCCCGGTTCTAAGGCTGGTCGCAATCATACTTGGTCTGTAGTTGAGCTTTTCGGCCACTTCCTGTACCTTTTTGATTACTGCCGGACTAATGCCCATTTTCTCCCCTTTACCGTTGATGACAAAAGATACAGTAGATATAGATACCTGAGCCTCTGTAGCAATATCCTTAATAGTAATCTTTTTCATCTAATAAGTTAATTTTTTATTAAGCAGTTATTAATTATATCACAAATATATATAAAAACAGTTACTAAAACGATTTTGCAAATATATTTTTTATACAAATCATTATTTTAAAGTTAATTAAACATATAATCATCAGTATTTACAGGTATTTTCTCCATTAATCATTTTTTCTACTTCCTGACAATCACCATTGTTTTAATATGAATTCTCTTCAATTCTCTATTTTTCAAAGTGACAAGTATGGGCCTGACTAAAAACCTGTAACGTGACAAAAATAGTCTCCATCACTTTCTTTATGATATATATACTTCTAAAATTGAAGCAGTCCCTTTTATGACGTAACTGTGCATCCCTGACGGAATCAGGACGGTATCACCTTGTTTGTACTGATAATTTACATTTTCATAGCGAATTTCAAAATTACCTTCGGTACACATATAAACGGTAAAGCTTGTTCCTTTTTTACTGATTTCAACTGTCCCGTCAAGCGGAAGAAAGTTGGTGGTAAAATACGGGCAATCCACCATCACATTTGATCTGTTTGCGGCAGTATCATATTTTTTTTGTGTATCGACTTTCTTATAATTGATCGCATCCAATGCCAAATCAACATGCAATTCTCTTTTATTCCCCTGAGCATCTGTGCGGTCAAAATCATACAAACGGTACGTTATGTCTGATGTCTGCTGAATTTCTGCTACAACCATACCGGCACCTATCGCGTGAACAGTTCCCGTTTCCAAAAAGAAAACATCACCGGCTTTGGCTTTTACATCATCCAGAATCGAAACCAATGTTTTATTGTTAAGATTTTCCAGATATTCTTCTTTGCTTGAATCTTCTTTAAAACCAACAATAATTCTTGCATCGGCATCTGCCTGCATCACATACCACATTTCGGTTTTACCAAAAGAATTATGGCGTTCTTTGGCCAATTGATCATTCGGATGCACTTGTATTGACAAATCTTCTCTTGCGTCCAGGTATTTAAACAACAAAGGAAACTGATTTCCAAATCGTTCGTAAACTGCTGTTCCTAAAATTTTATTTGGTGATTGGTCAATTAGATTGGTTAACGATTGCCCTTTTAATGCTCCGTTGGCAACAATGCTTACATCTCCTTCTACGGTAGACAACTCCCAGCTTTCTCCTGTAATTTTTGATGTGATGGGTTTATTCAGAATTGTTTTTAGTTTTTCACCTCCCCAGATTCTTTCTTTTAGAATAGGTTCAAATTGTAAAGGATAAATTTTCATGCTCATTTTTTATGTCATTGAGAGGAACGGATTGGTCTCGTCCTCTGGTTATTTATTATTTTTTTTTGCCACGGATTGGAAGGTTTTTTAATTCTATGCCTAAATTTTTTCTCTCGCAGATTAGGCAGATAATGCAGATTTTTTTTAGCTGTTTTTTAAATCAGTTTAATCCGCGTTTTCGCTTTAGCGAATCTGTGGAATCCGTGTACCACTTTTCACTTTTCACTTTTCACTTCTTACTTCTTACTTCTTACTTCTTACTTCATTACTTAATAGAAATAGCAACTCCACCGCTAGAAGCAAGTTTTTGCTTTAGTTTAGTTTTACTGTTTACTGTCACTTTGCGAATGCTATACGATTGTGGATTGGTTTTGTAATCTGCCGTTTTTCCATCTTCGTAAATCGTTGCGCTATAGGATTTCCCTGCAGGCAAAAAGCTAAAATCAATCACAGCTGTACGTGGGTTTTCATCTGTAATTCCGCCTACAAACCATTCTTGTTTCCCTTTGGTTTTTCTGGCTATTGTTATATAATCGCCCGGTTCTGCTTCAAGAATGTAGCTTTCATCCCAGTCTAATGCCACATCTTTTATAAACTGAAAAGCATCCTTGAAACGCATATAGTTTTCGGGTAAATCGGCTGCCATCTGTAACGGACTGTACATTGTCACATAAAGAGCCAGCTGCTTCGTTAATGTAGTACTCAGTTTATTTTTCTTTGATCCATATACCGATAAATCTCCCTGAAAAATTCCCGGTGTATAATCCATCGGACCTCCCATAAGGCGTGTAAACGGTAAAATTGTAGTATGATCCGGATGAATTCCTTCCATAGCTTCAAACTCAGTTCCGCGAGCCGATTCCTGCGCAAACCAGTTGGGATAGGTACGATGTAATCCTGTTGGACGAACCGCTTCGTGAGAATCTACCATGATTTTATGCTTTGCCGCCTCTTTGGCTACATAGGTATAATGATTGACCATTTGCTGTCCGTCATGATGTTCTCCTCTTGGAATAATTGGCCCTACATAACCCGTCTTTACAGCATTATACTTATTATCAACCATGAAATTTAAGGCATCATTCAATTGTCGTTCGTATTCTGCAGTTGAAGAAGTCGTTTCATGATGCATAATGATTTTTACTCCTTTTTGGTTCGCATACGAACTTAAACCTTTCACATCAAAATCGGGATAGGCTTTGGTAAAACTATAAATGCGTTCTTTTTTAAAAGCGGTGTTATCTTCCCATCCTTCATTCCAACCTTCTACCAGGACGGCATCGAAACCATTTGTAGCAGCAAAATCTATATAATCTTTTACGTGTTTTGTATTGGCCCCATGTGTTGAATTGGATTTCAATTTAGAAAAATCAGTAGCACCGATCACCACATCCTGATTATCCGAATACGCCCATGTAGATCCTCCTCCGGTAAAATATTCCCACCAAACTCCAATATATTTTACAGGTTTAATCCATGAAGTATCATCAAATGCACAAGGCTCGTTTAGGTTTAAGATCATTTTTGAAGCCAAAATATTTCTGGCATCGTCACTCACAACAATGGTACGCCAAGGCGTAAAGCTCCCAGTCTGAATGTATCCTTTATTTCCAACAGCATCGGGAACCAGATGCGAGCTCAACGAATAGGCTTTATCATCAACGTTCAGGCACATTGCAGGATAATTTTTTAAAGCTGCTTCGTGAATATTAATATAAAGTCCATCATTGGTCTTCATCATCAAAGGCGTCTGAGTAGCCAAATTTTTAATCGTAGTCTGAGCAGCCAACGAAACGTGAGTAGCATTGTATACCAAAGATTGCATCTCCGATATTTTAGAAGTGGTATAACTATATTCGTTTGTGTCATAATCTCCCGGAATCCAGAAAAGTTTATGATCTCCCGTTAAATTAAACTCGGTAGTTTCTTCCTGAACAATAAAATGACGCAAATTATCCTGCACCGGAAACTCGTATCGAAAACCAAGACCATCATTAAACAAGCGGAAATAAATAGTTATTTTTCGTTTACTCTTTTCCTGTATCAAATCAGCTTTCAGCTCATTGTACTGGTTTCTAATTTCTTTCTGTTCTCCTAGTACCGGTTTCCAAGAACTGTCTTCCGACTGTTTTTTTGTATCGGCAATCTGAAAGCCTTTATTCATCTTAATATCCGACTTTAAAATAAAGCCCAGCCTGCTTTCTTTAATTACTTCTCTTTTCTTATAATTCAGTGAATAAACCGGAGTTCCTTCAGTGTTTAAATTAAATTTTAGTGTCAAATTCCCATCGGGAGATTTTAGTTCCTGAGCATTTGCCCATGCATTCGAAACGATAATAAAAAAACAGGTTAAAAGAATTTTTCTCATTGATAAAGTGTTTCAGGTATTGCTAAATCGATTTAGCAAACATAATAAAATTTATGTAACAGAAATGCCCAAAAGAAAAAAATATAAAAACTTTAGTTCAAAAGCCGCATTACAAAACAAAAAAAGACTGCCCTAAAGACAGTCTTTCTAAATATTTTGCGATAAACAAACTTTGGCTTAAGCCATAAACAAAGCATATTTATTATAATTGTATAAAACCTGATCGTAAGGAACTAAAAGCGGTGCTATTTTTTCTGACGAAGGCTGAAATGTAATACCATTGTGCTTTCTGAACAAATAGATCTCTTTTAAACAATTGGACAAGCTCTGATGAATTCCCGTTGTAAAAGTTGGCAATTGCTTGTCCCCGACCAATAAATCAATCTGGTAATTCGAACTGCTTTTAGACAAATTGTTTCCTATGATTCTTATTGTAAATGTTGTTGCTTTTCCGTGTTGTTCTCCCTGATACTGTACTACCATAATTTTATTATTAAAGAGGTTAGATTATCTTATTGTACTCTGATTTTTTTCCTTCTGCAAATTGAAGAATTAAAGTTATGAAAAAAAAGTAATGGACTAAAAAAAATGTTATTTTTTCTACCGGTAAAAAGGTAAATTTCAGGCGTAAAAAAACCGTAACGAATTACGGCTTTTAAACAATTAACTAAATATATTTAATCAACTTTTTAACGAGTGTAAAATTCATTCATAAGCACGATTAATTTCGGGTAACCATTGTAGTTTCTTTTTTAGTGGCGATTTCTAATAAAAAAGGATTCCCCTCTTCATCAAACATCGTCATATTTAGAGCGTCCAACAAAATCAGATTTTTCGAAACGCCTCCTTTAAATTTATTATACGAAAGATTCAATTCAGACAAATGATGTAATTTTTCCAATTCATTTGGAATTTCTCCTTCAAAATTATTATCAAACAAACTCAGGTTTTGCAAAGCGCTAAAGTTGACCACATCTTTACTTAAACTGCCTGTCAGCTTGTTCTGGTTTAAAAGTAAAACTTTTAAAGTCGTTATGGTATAAATTGAGCCCGGTAACTGTCCCTGAATTTCATTGTTGAATAATGCCAGAGTCTCTAATTGGTTCAGTTTTCCTATCTCTAAAGGAAGCTCTCCCTGAATTTTATTATCGTGCAAATCGATCGTGACTAAATTAACCAATGCAAACAATTCAACAGGCAGATTTCCCTGCAAATTATTAGCTGCTAAATGCAGCCCGACAACTTTACCATTCTCAACGATCACCCCATACCAGGTTGCTACAGATAATGACAAATCCCACTTTACTTTCCACTCTGAACCTTTTGTTGCATCATACAATTTGATAAGCGCTTCTTTCTCTTTATCTGAAACCGTATCAGCAAAAATATTCAGAGAAAAAATAAAAGCTAAAAAAAATGTGGCTAAGCTTTTCATCACAAAATTGGGGTTTTATTGATGGTATAAAATTATACATTTCGTAGTTATAAAGCACATAATGTCGATAAAGTGTTGATAAATATTAGTTTAACCCTAATTTTACTACTTTTTATAAAAATGCAATTTTTGTAATTTTTTGTTTAAATTTGAACAACTAATCCTAAAAACCTCATATTATGGAATTTAACCCTATTGCATTGTTTTTATCCGCAATCGTAACACTGGCCGTTGGCTTTATCTGGTACAACCCAAAAGTGTTTGGAACGATCTGGATGAGAGAAAATAATCTCACAGAAGAAGATCTCCGAACAGGAAATATGCTCAAAATATTCGGTCTTACGTATCTTTTCTCCTTAATGATTACCGTAATCCTAATGTCACTAACCATTCATCAAACCGGTGCTTTGGGAATGGTGGGCGGACCTCCATTGGTTGCCACCGCAAAACCTTCTTATGCTGCTTTTCTGAATGATTACGGGCTGGCATACCGCACGTTTAAACATGGTGCCCTTCACGGATTCATGTCGGCGTTGTTTTTTGCCTTACCGGTGATTGGAATCAATGGTTTATTTGAGAGAAAATCATGGAAATACATCTTTATCCATGCTGGTTTCTGGGCTGTTTCACTTACTCTAATGGGTGGAATCATCTGCGCATTTGCCTAAAAAACAACATACAAACCCGTTTGAAATTAAAACTCAGACGGGTTTTCTTAATAATAACTTAAAGCAATTGAGTTCTTATAAATATTATCTAATTTTGAAGAAATTAGCTCACTCTTTTGACTACAACCTATTCTTTCGAAATATACAACAGCACGTCACTACTGCCCTCAGAATGGAATTCTCTGGCCGTAGATAATATTTTTCTAACCAAAGAATATCTTGAAGTACTGGAAAACTCCTGTCCGGTAAATATGATATGTCATTTTATCGGAATTTTCAACGACAACAAACTGGCAGGAATTGTTTTAACTCAGTTTTTGTTTGCTGAAAAATTAGACTCATTTGGCGAACGCGATCAATGTTTAAAAACTTCTGTACGTAATTTTGCTTTTAAAAATTTTGCTTCACATGTATTATTTGTCGGAAACAATATGCTCACAGGGCAAAATGCGTTTGTATTTACTTCAGATATAAAATTATCAATAGCCTTTAAAACATTACACAAAGCTATTAATCAGCTCAAAAAAAACCTGAAAGAAAATGGAAAAAAGGTTCACATTACAAGCATAAAAGATTTTACCGCAACCGAAATTATACCTTTACAGACCGAATTTAAAAACAATTACACCTTTTCGACCCAACCCAATATGATTTTTGAGATCCACAAAGAATGGACCTCTGAACAAAATTATATTGATGCGCTGTCAAAAAAATATCGCGATCAATACAAACGGGCCCGAAAAAAAGCGGACGGAATTGAGAAACGAAAAATGTCTTTAGCCGACATTAAGAAATATGAAGATGTGATCTACGATTTGTATTTCCATGTGGCTAAGAATGCTCCTTTTAATACCTTTTTCTTAGCCCGAAATCACTTTAGCTTTTTTAAAGAGATCATGAAGGATAATTTTTTGTTTTATGGTTACTTTTTAGAAGAAAAGCTAATTGGATTCAATACTCTGATTCGAAATGGAAATGCAATGGATACTTATTTTTTAGGTTATGACGAAACGATCCAACGCGAAAAAATGCTGTACCTCAACATGCTTTATGACATGATTGCTTATTCTATCAATCACGGTTTCAAAACCATTGTATTTGCCAGAACAGCCCTCGAAATTAAAAGTTCTGTTGGAGCAAAGCCTGTTAAAATGTACGGATTAATTACACACAGCAATACTTTAATCAATCATAACATAGCGAAATTATTCAATTATCTGGAACCTAAAACTGATTGGCAGGAAAGGAATCCGTTTAAATAAACCTTTCATGAAAAGTGCGATTGAGTCAAGAGATTTTTGATTGTAGATTAACGATTGTAGATTTCTGATTTGATATTGGTCGATAATAAACACCATCTATTTTTACAGTTTTTATACAGCTGAAATCAAAAATTATTAATCAAAAACAATTACATGAATCGTTTCTATGGAACCGATTAAAACACCATCCTTATTTTCAACAGCTTAAAATCAGTTGCTACAATATGTTCATTCCTACGGAATTTAAAAGGGAGTAAAATAATACTTTGCAATTATTTTCTATTGCAATTACAAAAGCAACTCCATTAGGAGTGCAATATTTATAGAAAAATATTCAGCCACCGTTTTAAGCCCCATCGGGGCGATATATTTCACAATCGGTTTCACACAGACTACAAAAACTACGGAATTGCAATTTTCATCTGCTTGTGTAGAATGTGAATTTCCAAATCCGTTTGTGCGCCACAATACTCGCCATCAATCTGAAAATTCACGGGATAATCTGTTTTTATCGTCGCTTTATCAGTGGAAATAATTACAATATCATCCGAATCAATTGGCATGTTTCCCGTAATAATTTTTCCAATCAATAATAAATCGAGGCTTTTTAAGATGACCAATTCGAACTTTCCGTCGTTCATCGCACCATTTGGGTTAATGACTACACCTGTCCCGTATTTCTGAGAATTGGCAATCACAATCATTCGCGCCGTATGCTCGACGGTTTCATGATTAGCTGAGATAGTGGCTACAAAAGGCTCTTCTGATTCTTTTAAAGCCGAATACGCCTGTAAAGCATATCCCCAGAAACCGCGCAAATTGCTTTCTTCGTAGTTCTTTACCAGATTTGCATTTACTCCAATATCGCTCAAATGAATGCTTTTTTTGCCATTGATACAAATCATATCCATTTCGATATAATGATGCAGAAAAGCTATTTTCAGATTCTCCTCGATAGAGTCCGGCAGATTCAAATCTACAGACAATCCGTTAGCCGAACCAGCGGGTAAAATACCAATAATGATATCAAATTGCTCCATAGCTTCGGCCACCATTTTTATGGTTCCGTCACCTCCTGCTACCACAATGCGTTCGGGATGATACTGATTGTAAAGCGTCTGTACCTTTTTTTGATCGTTCTTACCAGTAGTTTCATAAACTTCCAGATCAAAATGATGAGTGGCTGCAAACTCTTGTACAGCAGCTATTAAATCTGATTTATCCAGATCTCCCGAAATCGGGTTTACGACAAATAGAATATTCTTTTTCAAAGTTTTATTTTTAAAATCAATTAAAATAATTAATTTACATCATCTATAAATATACATAATTAATGAAACCAATCTTACAATTATATCGCGGTTACGCCAATGAAGAAGAATTAATTGTAATGGGACATGTTTTCAGAAGAACGTATGAATATGATTTTCAGAAGAAAAACTTTAAAAATGCTACTTCGATTATCAATCAGTTCAGGATAAAAACTATTAAAAATTTTGATATTTATCTAAAATGCGGTAATCAGGAGATTCACACCAAAACATTGGACGACGGCTATTTTAAGTTTTGTATTCCGCTGGAAAAAGAAACTCATTTTGGGTGGATTGAATACGAAGTCAGTATTAAACATAAAACAGAAACCATAACCGAAAAAGGCAGTTTTATTCGGCCCCACAAAGGTAAATTAGGCATTATCTCCGATATTGATGATACTTTTCTGATCTCCCACACCGGAAATTTCTTTCGAAAAATATATGTTCTCTTATTTAAAAATGTGAATGACCGCAAGGTTTTTAAAGATGTGGTACCACATTATCAGGCTTTGAGTTCAGCCGGAAGAAATAATAAAGAAGAAGAAAATGCTTTTTTTTATGTATCCAGCAGCGAATGGAATTTGTATCGTTTTATTGTCAAATTCACCAAAATACACCATCTGCCAAGGGCCGTAATTCTATTGAAAGACATCAAAAGAGGAGTCCCCGATTTCTTCATGAGCGGACGTGGAAATCACGACCATAAATTTGATAAAATAAAACACGTTTTAGAATTCTACCCCAATCTTAAATATGTTTTATTAGGAGATGATTCACAGCACGATCCCATTTTGTATGAGCGAATCTGTAAAATATTTCCCGTAACCGTAAAGGCGGTTTACATCAGGCAAACTGGGAAACACAAAAAAGAAGCCACCAAGACAATTATGAAAAACCTCGAAAATTTAGAAGTCTCCGTTTGTTATTATAAAGACAGCAGTGAAGCCATTATGCACTCTAAATCTATCGGTCTTATTTCGTAAGATGTGATTTGTGAAATGTATGGAGTAAATGTAGCCTGTCTTCTATTTTTTGTAAGGGATGGTAAACTTTAGACATAAAAAAAACTTTGCCAAAGTTCAAGCCTTTGACAAAGTTATATATTCATTTCAAAACTGAAAACTGGCACTGAGACCGAAGACTGTGACAGTGACTGAAAACTAATTAAGCATTAAAGTTATCAATCTCTTCCTGAACGATTTCCCAGTCCAGCAACAATTGATCTAAGTCTTTTTTCTTTTTGTTGTATGCCATGAAAAACGAGGCATCTTCGATATGTTTGTCGTAATTAGAAGCCAGCATTTTATCATCGTGCTGAATGTCTTTCTCCAATTGTTTGATTTGACTCTCTACTTTACTCAATCGATTTTGAAGTGCTTTTCCTTTTTTCTGATCTTCGTATGACGTTTTATTGCTTTCTTTTGGAGCAGCAGCTTTCGCCACATCCTTTTTCTCAACCTCACGCATGTTTTCTAAATTACGTTGCTCTAAGAAGTAGTTGATATCTCCTAAATATTCTTTTATTTTTTGATCTTTGAATTCGTAAACGATGTTCGACATTCCCTGAAGGAAATCTCTATCGTGAGAAACCAATAATAGTGTTCCTCCAAATTTTTGAAGTGCTGCTTTTAAAACGTTCTTCGATTTAATATCCAGGTGATTCGTAGGCTCATCCATCAACAACACATTGATAGGCTGCAACAACAATTTACAAAGTGCCAAACGGTTACGTTCACCTCCTGAAAGTACCTTTACTTTTTTCTCAACATCGTCTCCGCGGAATAAAAAAGACCCCAACATATCACGAACTTTAGAACGGTTTGTGTCTGTCGCGGCATCTTCCATAGTTTGTAACAACGTGATCTCTCCATCAAGATATTCTGCCTGATTTTGAGCAAAATAACCTAATTGTACATTGTGTCCTAATTTGATATTCCCCTGGTATTCAAATTCGTTTACAATAGCTTTAATAAAAGTTGATTTTCCTTGACCGTTTTGTCCCACAAAAGCAATTTTACTTCCGCGTTCTACCAACAAATCAATATCTTTTAAAATAACTTTATCTCCGTAAGCTTTTGTAACATGTTCGGCCTCGACTACTACTTTTCCCGGTTCTTTTGAAACTGGAAACGAAATATTCATTACCGAATTATCATCCTCATCTACTTCGATTCTTTCAACTTTATCTAACTTTTTAATTAACGATTGCGCCATCGAAGCTTTGGAAGCTTTTGCACGGAACTTTTCAATTAACTTTTCAGTTTCTTCAATTTTCTTTGCCTGATTCTTTTGAGTTGCCAATTGCTTTTCACGAATTTCATGACGCAATTCTAAATATTGAGAATACGGCTTATTAAAGTCATAGGCTTTACCTAAAGAGATTTCGATGGTACGATTGGTAACGTTATCAAGGAACATTTTATCGTGCGATACGATTACCACAACTCCGGGATAGTTACGCAGGAAACTCTCTAACCAAATGATACTCTCGATATCCAAGTGGTTGGTTGGCTCATCAAGAAGCAATACGTCATTGGATTGTAATAGAAGTTTAGCCAACTCGATACGCATTCTCCAACCTCCCGAAAATGTTTCGGTTTGGTTATTGAAAACTTCTCTTTTGAAACCTAATCCTAAAAGAATTTTCTCTGTATCTCCCACATAGTTGTAACCTCCAAGAAGGTCAAAACGATGGGTGTAATCAGATAAATCCTCGATGATCTGGCCATATTCTTCACTTTCATAATCGGTTCTGGTAACCAATTGATGATTGATTTCTTCTAGTTTTTTCTCTACAACTTTAATTTCTGTAAAGGCTTCATACGCTTCTTCCAGCACAGTTCTTCCACGTTCAAAATCAATATCCTGACGCAAAAACCCCATTCGGATATCTTTCTCCTGGGAAATAACCCCTGAATCAGGAGCAAAATCTCTTGCTAACATTTTAAGCATTGTAGATTTACCTGCTCCGTTTTTACCAACAAGACCTACACGGTCGCCAGCACCTAAACGAAAAGTAACTTCTTCAAATAAATATGTTCCTCCAAAAGAAACCGAAAGATTGTGTATATTAAGCATAATTTGTAACTATTGTTGCAAGCAGTAAAGGTTTTAAGTACCTTATTTACTTTACTTTTTGAAAGTGCAAAAGTATGACAATTAATTTAAGTTTCGACTGTCGATTTAAAAACAAATCGTACTGGTTTTTTTCGCGATAAAAACTCTTTTTTAGTCTTTAACCTCTTTTGTTTGAATAATAAAAAAACGGATAGAAGTCTAAAAGACTTTTATCCGTTTAATAAAACATTTATCGTGTTCCTTATGCCTCTTTTGGCTCCGGTAACATTACTGATGCAATTACCGAAATTGCCAGAATCCCTCCAATTACAAGTAATGAATACAAAGATTCAATATGATAAAATGGAGAAATAATCATTTTCACTCCAATAAACGAAAGAATTATAGCCAGACCATATTGTAATTTACTGAACAAATGAATAAAGTTATCCAATAAAAAGAATAAGGCTCTAAGTCCTAAAATTGCAAAAATGTTAGACGTATAAAGAATGAATGGATCACTCGAAATTGCAAAAATTGCTGGTATAGAATCTACTGCAAACAATAAATCGGTAAACTCAATTACAGCTACTACTACTAAAAGTGGTGTTGCCAATTTTTTTCCGTTTTCGAATGTAAAGAATTTATCTCCATCGTATTTATCACTAACGCTGAAAAACCTTCTGATCAATCTCGCTCCTCTGGTATTGTTATAATCCTCTTCATCGTCATCATCGCCAGCAGACCATGATTTGATTCCTGCATAAACCAAAAACAATCCAAAAGCCGTCATGATTAAATTGATATCGTATTTAAAACCTGCTACTCCAACCAAACTTAGAAGCTTGTTTAAATAGGTAAGTTCAATTAAGAAAGCTCCCGAAAAGATAAAAATAGCTCTCAAAACCAATGCTCCGATAATACCCCAAAATAAAACTTTGTGTTTGTTTTGGTTGGCTACGTCAAAAAACTTGAATACTAATATAAATACAAAAAGGTTATCTACTGAAAGCGCTTTTTCAATCCAATAAGCTGACTGAAATTCGTAAAATTTCGCTGATCCTGCAAAGTAATAAACCAAGCCACTAAAAATCATCGCTAAACTAATCCATACTAATGACCAGGTTACTGCTTCTTTGTTACTTACTTCATGGCTTTTTTTGTTGAAAATTCCTAAATCCAACAATAGCATGATGACTACTGCAATCGCGAAAACGATTATTAATCCCGGATGTTCTGAAAAAATAGGGTGCTGATTCATTTTGAATATTAATTAAGTTAATTTAAAATTTATTTATTGGCCATTGTAACCATGATGACTCTTCCTCCTTCTTCTTTTGAAAGAAGTATTTTTTTTCCGTCAGTCAGCTCTATCATAGTTCCAATAGGAATTTCTTTGTCTTCGGTTAGATCTTTTAATGAAGTTAACTTTTGGTTGACAAATACCCATTTATCATTAAAATAGGTAAAATAACCAACCGGTACTTTTTGCTGTGGCGTTAATTTTTCATTGCGGGCAATATTACGATTTACATGCCATTGAAACAAGTACTGATCGTTATAAACCATTAATCTATGATTCTCGGGTTTCCATACTGTTTCCTGAAACTGATAATAGAGGTCTAAAACTGGTAGTGTACCTTTGTGGGGAGTATTACAAAATGGGCACTTTGGCGTATTTGTATTGTCAAAAACATACCATTTTTGCTCGCACGCCGCATTGTGACACTTCTGCATTAAGTCTGTTGTTTTCAGTAATGCAATTTCCCACTCTTCTGCATTAGGTCTTTGCATGGGATTGTGTAATCCGTCTATAAAAACTTTATCAAACAAAGTTTTTAAATAAGGCCCCGTAATCGAATATGGCAATTGATTAATATCAGCCCATGGCAAATCCCATTTAGAAACCTGATTGAGTTTGGGTCTGTTCGTTTCATCCGTTGGATGTTCTATAAACATTGCTTTTTCTCCCATAGACAGCAAATCATCTTTTTCGGTATCAAGATCATGAACCTTCCCTCCTTTCAAAGGGTGTCTGTGTAGTAAAAACATGTAAATAAGAACCGGCAATGCATGCAGATCTGTTAATCGACTCGGTAATTTTCTGTCGGGATCGGTTTTGTTTAAATGTTTGGTCGAAAGTACTTCGGGAGCGATAAACTCTGCTGTCCCAATTACTTCTGCAGGAAATAGTCCTGGCACCACTAATCCGTCCAAATCAATCATACAGGCCGATCTTTGAATTGGATCGATTAAAACATTATTGTACGACAAATCAGAATGCGCCAATCCCATAGCATGCATTTTCTTTACACCACGGGTTAAATTAACACAAACCTGAAAATAACTCAGCCAGTCTCCTAATTCTGAATTCGAGACTCTAAGAGGAAAATGAGGGTTTCTGAATTTAGGACCTGCAAACCATTTCCCATTTTTTTCTTTTCCCTGAATTAAGTCACTGGTAGCATATCCTTTTTTAAAGAAAAATTTACCGTCATAAATCGGAACAATTATGCCTGTCAAACCTTTATGCTCTATAACATCTGTAGGCCATCTGTATACTTCATTTAAATAATAATCTCCTGCATCCCCGTTCTGGATCTGAGCCAGATATTTATTTGTGATTCTTTGTAATCTCTCTTTTTGATTGAAATCTAATTTATCTCTAAAAATAGCAACAACATATTTTCTATCCGGACTAAAATAAACGTCTTTGACACCACCACGCATGGGCTCGCCATTATCAACAAATTGATAGGTTTTTACGGTGTCATTAATTGATTTTACTGTAATTACGCTCATACTTAATAAATTATAGCAAGGGTTCTGTCGTCATGATTCCCTGGGTTCCAGAAATCCATCCAGGTTGAAAGCTGGTTGGCAATTTCAGTATTTTCCTTATCAAAATCAACTTTATTTCCGTCTTCATTTTTCCCGCTTAGATCTTCAAGAAATTCGTTCCAATTATCAATCTTTTCCAGGTTGGCTTCAACTACAAATTTAGGATCGTAAATTCCGTCTGTCATCAGCATTAAATAAGAGAAATCATCAACGAGTTTAAATCCAAATCGTGTCGAAAATTTATCGCTTTGAAAAATTTCCGGCATGGTAATAAAACGTGTTCCGCCGCCAAAATCGCCAACGTCAAGCCAGTTCATTAACTTAACCTCTGTCAGATCTTTATTCAATAACCCAATTGGGCAGTCACCAATTCCAAAAGTTAGAATGGCATATCCAAAATCGTATTTTTTAACCAAAGTAAAAATTAAAGTAGCATGCAGATTCTTTAAATCGGTTTCGCTTTTTATTGCAAATTCTTCTATTTTTTGATGTGCAAAATGAGCCGCTTTCGACAGATTTTGATATACAAAATGACTTATTTTTTTTGATGTTTCGTCAGTTGCTTTATGATGATGATTCACTAAAACCTGATCAAATTCTTTTAGAATTGCTGCGTTTAAGTTTTCTTCAAAATATTGAACAACTGAATTACACGCTAAATCGGAACCTTTTCTTGATAATTTTGCAGAACCTGCGCCATCTGAAACGGCTAAAATACTCCAGCCAATTTCTTTAAGGTTTTTAAATGCAAAATCATCTTCTCTAAAAGAGCCAACATTAGCATGACTTCTTCCTCTTTTAGATGCAATTACAATATTTTTATCTAAAAACTTTGCTGTAACAGCTTCATTATCTTGTTTCCAGAAAGGATCTTTTTTATCACTTTCCAAGTTTTTCCACAATGATTTTGGATCTGGATTTATAATAAGTGTTAGTATTTTTTCATTTAAAACTGTATTTTCTGCTTCGCCTTCAACTCTAAATAAAATCTTTATTTTTAAATCGCCGCTTATTTCCGGAACTCCAAAAAGCAATTCCTTTTTTTCATTAAATTGAAGCCCTGTATTTTCTAAACCAGCTATTTCAAAAGAAATAAAATCATTCCAGCCCAAAGTATTGAAATCAATACTTGCTTCGTATTTTTTGTTTACTGTGCCGTTTGGTATTGAGACAGTCTGCGTCAAAATATCGTCGATTCTGTTTTTCAATATCCAATTCTGCATAATCATTTTTTGGTTTTCCTGAATTATTTTTACTGCATTGACATTCTTTTCATTGGCTGCAAAGGCTGCAAAAAGCGCTGCTTTATCTGCAGAAATGTCAATTTTCTTTTGGGATAAAAAAGACTGAATATATCTTTTGGTTTCCTCCATGAAATTATCCTTGTGTTCTGTTTACATCAAATCCTCCGCCTCCGGCACCGTAACTTCCCTGATTGTTACACCAAGGACAAGTACTTATATCTTCGTCACCAATGCAATGTATTTTTTCGCAAACACAAACGGCAAAAGCAATCTGATTTCCGCAACACGGACAAGTTGGTCCGCCAATAAGTTCATCGGTATTTACTTTATTGTTAAAATTAGCCGAATCTGCTAATTCAAAATAAGAGTTATCAACCTGATATGCGCCTACTAACTTGTAGTTTTTTGAAGATAATTCTATTCCCGCATAAATAGATTCCGCAATAGTTTTACGGTATTTCATTAAATAAGGCCTTTTGGTATTTTGGCATTTTCCGTTTAGAACTACAAAATTATCATCGACATATTGACGGTTTGGACTTTCTTTAGTTAAATCTATTTTCGAAAGTGTTTCTCCGTCTAATTTTGCCAATTCAAAACCATTCGAATTATTTTCAACACTTATACTGCTTGTTTTTATGGAGTCTGTGACCCATTTAAAAAACTCTTTATACGATTGTACATTGGTATTTTTAAAATGTAGTACATTTTCTGTAAGCTCGCCTAATAATTTTGTATCTGTTTCGTTCCCAAAAGAGATCGCAATTAAATTGGCTGTTCGCTGCCAGTTTTGTTTCCATTCGTTTATTGCTGCCTGACTGTCATCAGTAGGAACTCCATCTGTAAACAAGAAAACAATTGGTTTCCAGTCGCCTTTTACCTCATAAGTAGTTTTAACGATATTGGCTCTTAATTCATGCATTAAATGCCCTAAGCCTTTGCTTAAAGAAGTACCGCTGCCAATTGGAAATTTTGGAGGATAAAAGCTCACGATTTCCTGTAAAGGAACTAACGTTTTGGGTTGTCCTGCAAATACTAATATAGAAACAAAAACGGTTTCTAAGGCATGCGGATCTGTTTTTAATGCCTGAATTATAGTAGCTAATCCTTCTTCAACCTGTTGGATTGGTTCTCCAACCATTGACTCCGAAATATCAATTAAAAAATATATGGGTAATCTTCTCATTTTAAAGGAAATTTAATATCATTAAAAAAATAACTAAAAGCAGAATCTGTGTCATATCAACCGCTAAACCCGCTCCAACCTGAAAGGGTTTTATCATTGTTTTTAGGGAATTGAATATGGGTGAAAAAATACTATTGAAAAAATCAAAAATACTTCTGTACTGTGGGCTCAATTTGTCTTTATAAGGCAATAATTTGGAGTACAGAAACAACCCGACAATTAGAATTTGAATAAATAGCTTTATGAAATACATTAGGAAACTGCGTTTATTAATTCGTTTGCGATTTCTTTAAAAACCAATTCTTCATCGGCATTTATTTTCTTTGATCCATAAACAGCAACACCATCATTTACAGTCATAAAATTGATTGAAAAAGAAGCCCCATAACATTTATTCCTCCCGTTATACGGAATAGCATGCATTACTTTTATATACATACAATTCTGACGTATGATAACATCATCTATGTAAAAATCATCCTGCACGTAATTATTAAGCAAAGTACGTCTTGCATTTTCAATAGAGAAGCCATTGATTCCGGCAGTTTTATAACAAATGTTTAAACTGTCAATGTTCATGTTTTCTAATTTTTCCTGCGGTGTAAACTCATGAACAACCTCATAAGTTACGTCCTTATAAGAGTTTCTGTTGTTATCGCTTCCGGATGAGGATTCATTTGCTTTTTGAACGATATGCACAATTATACCAATAATTGTGATCAGGGTGCCAAGTATTTCCATACCTAAATCACTACCGTTATTTCGCTTGGCGGCGGCGGCAATGTTACACTTTCTCCCGTTCCCTGACTTTTATTCCCTTTTTCGATTGTTTCAGAAACCCATTTAAAAAATTGTTTCAATGTAGAACTATCAGCTGATGCCAAATGCACTACATTATCTGTCAGTTCTTTCAAAATAGAATCATTGGCCATATGTCCCGCCGCACAACCTACAACAGCTCCAAAACTCAGATCTCGTATTTCGGTGATTTTTTCTCTGTAAAACTGGATATCACTAGGTTTCCCATCTGTAAAAACAAATAATAATGGCTTCCAGTCTCCTTTTTGAGTTGCTGAACCTTTTATAACATCCGCTTTTACTTTTTTAATCACAAAATCCAAACCTGCTCCTGTATTTGTAGGACCGCTTTGTGGACAGGTGATTTCAGGAAGCTGAAAGTGAACCAACTCTGTTAACGGCACAATTTCTTTTACTTCACGATCATAAGTTATGATACTAATCCAAAGGGAATCTAAAGCCTGAGGATCTGAGCGCAAAGTGTTAATCATACCACTTAAGGCATTATTTAACGCCTGAATGGGCTCTCCATACATCGAACCGGAGGTGTCCAGCAAAAAATAAACAGGTAGTCTTCTCATAACTTTAAAATGATTTAATAAATGGAATTACTTCACTACTAACATGAGTTTTAGAAATTCGCACGCATACTTAATGAGTATAACTTCTTTTAAAAAAGACGTTATACGAAAAAGTTCATTGAATTAAAACGATAATATAAACTCTGCCTCACTGAAATTTAAACTACAATGTTTAGTTCGGACGGAGGCGGAGGCAATTCTTTTAAATTTGTAAATTCTTTACCGAAGTCCTCTACTTTTGTTGAAGTTACTCCAATCGAAGCTGTGACCCATTGAAAAAATTTTCCGATGCTGGAACTATCCGCTGTATCCAGACTTACTACATTATCTGTGATTCTTTTTAAAATAGCGGTATCGGCTCCTCCACCGGCTGCACAGGCAATGGTGTAGGCGACTTTTGCTTTTTTAAATTCATTAAGACCACTTTCCCAATTATCGGTTGGAATTCCGTCAGTCATAATAAATACCAATGGTTTCCAGTCCCCTTTTTGTTCTGTTGTCGTTTTGGCGACTTCAGTTTCTATCTTTTGTGCCGTTAATCTCAATGCATCTCCAAAGGCTGTCACTCCGGCTGCTTTAATATCGACCATTTGAAAAGAAGCCAAATCCGTTAATGGGATAATTTGCTGCGCTGTAGTATCGAATGTAATGATGCTTAAAAAAGCTGTCTCAATGGCTTGTGGATTTTGTCTTAACGAACTAATCATCATTTGTACGCCGTTTTTAACAGCTTCGATAGGCTCACCGGTCATTGATCCAGATGTGTCTAATAATAGGTAAACGGGCAGTCTTCTCATGGAACTATTTTTTTATACAGGAATATTGTAAGTTGGTGTTTCGCTGCTTCCTTGATTATAGCTTTCAACACCGTTGATGTTATAAGTATTTGTATTAGCTTCAGGATCATGCTGCGTTAAATGACTCATTACGGCCTGAGTTAAATCTTTACCTCCTACTACATGATGATATGCTGAACCTATTGTATAAATTGGTCCCCAGGGAATACCCCACCAACCAACTATCAAGTTCAGAAAAACAAAACCATATGAGTACTTAAACGTATTTTCATTTGCCTTAATGAAATAAATATCAGAACTTCTTTTTAAGGTCATTAATATAAACGACACTGTGTATGGAAACACCACAAATTTACCTCCTTGCTGAACCATGTCCCGAATTTGCGAAACTCTTAGCCCTTCGATATTTTTGATTTCCATTACAGGTAAGACTGAACGATTTTATGAATAGTTTGTCCTAAAAATGTGTCGTCTGTTGGATCTCCAATCGCGCTGAATTTCCATTCTCCATTACGTTTGTATAATTTGCCCATAATGATAGAACGCTTGTTTACATATTGAGAATCAGCAGAAACATTATAAGAAGCAAATTCTGAAACTACTCTGGTTGGAGTACCTTCATACATTCTGATTTTAGCATACGGAATTTGTGAGAAATCTTCTTTTCCTGCATTATTTAAAAAGAAAAAGATCTGATTTACTTTGGCATCAACTTTAGAAAGATCAACAGTAATAATTTCATTATCTAAACCATCATCTCCACCTGTATCACCTGCAAGATCATCTCCTGTGTGTTTTAAAGCACCGTCAACACTTAACAATTTACCTTTTGGAAGACCAAATTGCTGTAATACTTCTACTCTGTATAAAGGAGAATACAAATGATCACAAAGTTTATTCTGATCATCAATTAATACACAGCTCAAATCTAAATCAATTTCAACTACGTTTTTTGATAATCCTAAAAATCCCTTGGTTTCGATTGCTCCCCAGTTTACACCAACGCAGAAATTTGTTAATGTTTCGCCGCTTGATTTTCTTAAATCAATTTTTTGTCCTTTAGTTAAGTTAATAGCCATGCTTGTTAATAGTGTTTTAAATTAGTTGTATTTATTTAAATAATCCTGTAGGCCACCTTTCATACCAATACCTACAGCTTCAAACTTCCACTCATTGTTTCTTTTGTAAAGTCTTCCAAACTCGACAGCTGTTTCAATAGAAAAGTCTTCATCAAGCTCGTACTTCACCAATTCGGTATTGGTTTGATCTATAATTCTGATAAATGAATTTCTTATCTGACCAAAATTTTGTCTTCTGGTATCAGCATGATGAATCGTTACAACAAAGCAAATTTCATTCACATCCGGTGATACTGTAGACAAATCGATCTGAATCTTTTCATCATCTCCATCTCCTGCTCCGGTTAAATTATCTCCGGTATGTGTTACAGCTCCATCAGGAGATTTCAAATTATTATAATAAACAAAATGGTTGTCATTTGGAATTTTTCCATTAGCACCCACTAAAAAAACGGAAGCATCCAAATCAAAACCTTCTCCTGTGTTACTTGAATTACTATCCCAGCCAAGTCCAACAATAAATTTTGGAGCATCGATACTCTGTCTTTGTCCTTTTTCTAAATTAATTGCCATTTTAATCTTCTTTTATTTAATATTAATATTTAACATTGTTTTTAAAATATTGGTTTGCTCATCTACATTTTGAAGATCTTCTATAAAATCCATTGAGGAAATTTTATTCAGATATTCTCGCAATACACCGTTTACATTTTCAGGAAATGATGTTTTTATTGTACTTAACTCGAATGTTAATGCTGAGTTTTTTTCTTTTAATTGCGTGATAATCTCACCTTTAACCGAATCATTTTTAGCTAGATTAATCTCTTCTACTACTGCATCATCTAAAAAATAAAATGCTTTTTCATTAGCTATAAAAATAAATTTATCGTTAGAGTCTCTAAATTCGAATATCTCGATAACTTCATTATTGCAAACCAGCCCACACAAAAACTTAATTTTAAATTTCAGGATATTTAGTCTTCCTAAAAGTTTCTTTTCAAATTTTGCATGTTTATTTTCATACAGCTTCTTATTTAAAGAGGCTATTTTTTCATATTCTTCAATTGTGATCTCCCGATAATACTCTAGTTTGACACGGTCTGAAAAACTTGTAATTTCATTCCAACTAAAAAAATCTGAACTTTCATTGACAAACATACTATAGAGTACTTCAATTTTTCCGGACATATTTTGCGCATGTTTCTTTGCTTTTTCTGCAAATCCGGATTCTCCAATTTCTGATTTTAATTTGGTTATAATATCTTCATTGATATAAATCTCATCAGAAATCAAAAGATACTGCTGTTCTTTCGATTTTTTTAATTTTTGAAACAACTCAATAAAACTACTCGTAAACTGTATATGAAAGAGTTCTAATTTATTTATGTCTAATGTTTTATTGTTTTCGAAAAGAGTATGAATAATTCTTGTTTTTATTAAAACACCAACAAAATCCTTGTGACTAAAGAAATTGGATAACAATTCTAAAATCACAAGTTTTCTATTACTATCTTTTATTATTTGAACATACCGTTCCTCTTCCTCTTGCATTTAACTGATTTCTGTTCAATTAGCTTATCACACCTTTTTTTAGTTCAACTTCAAGACTTTGTAATCCAGCATCAAGCTGTCTTCTGGTTTCAGTACCCTGATCGTGAATTTGTTTTACTTCTGTCAACGTATCAATCAATGATTTTGTTGTCATTTTTAAAGTCTCAAGAGATACAATTGTATTTTCATTTTCTTTTGCTACTTCAATACTGTTTTGTTTTAACATTTCAGCATTTTTCTGCAAAATGGTATTTGTTGTTTCAGATACTCTTCGCTGTACTTCGATATTTTGTTTTTGTCTTTGTAAAGCAACCGCAAGCGTTAATTGATTCTTCCAAACCGGCATGGTTGTAGTCAGAATCGATTGTGCTTTTTCGGCAATTGAAGTATTGTTATTTTGCACCACACGAATTTGGGCCAAAGATTGCAGCATAATAAAGCGAACAATTTTCATATCGGCCAGACGTTTGTCCAGACGATTAATAAAGTTTCTTTTATCTGAAATTTGATAATCCTGGTATTGAGCGGGGTTTCCTTCCATTACAGCAAGCTCTTCACCCAATTCTTTAAATCGAATTTGTCCTGCAATAATGTGTTTTTCCATCTCTTTAATAAGATTCACATTTCCGTCAAACATAGTTTGAAGAGCACTGTTATCTTTTACAGAATTGATCATTCCTGCCTTTACTTTATTACTGATCTTATCGATATTTACAGTAATCTTATCGTATTGCTGGAATAATTTCTTTACATCGGTTACCAATTTGTTCAGAATCGGAATTTTAGACAGGAAACGTTTAAACGGTCCCTGATCCAGCTGATCTACATCAACATAATTTAACTCTGTAAGCAAGTCATTTATCAACGTACCAACTTCACCTGAATTATAAGTTCTAACATTGGTTAAAAAAGTATCACTTTGCTTCGCAATTGAATTCTGGATTTCGGCTCCATAATTCAAAATTGAATTAGTATCATTTTCATTTAACTGATTCGAAATTGATTTGTAACTATTAACTTCCGTTTCAGAAATTGAAGCTAAGTTTACATTTCCATCCTTATCAATCAATGCGGTATTCTCTTGAGTAACTAATTGATTTTCTGACATAATTTTTTATAGATGGTTTTGTTGAATGGTAACTATAGTTTGTTCCAACTTCTTATCATTTGTTGGTGTTCCAATTGCACTAAATTTCCAATCTCCATTTCTTTTATAAAAAACACCCAAAATCATAGAAACATTTCCGGCAAAAGAAGCATCATTTGCAACATCATAACGGGCAAATTCCTGACTTACTCTTGTTGGAGTCCCTTCATAAATTCTGATAGAAGCGAAAGGAATGTCTTTAAAATCCTGTCCCCTGAAACTATTTATAAAAAAGGCAACATGATTTGCAGCTGGTGATAATTGCGAAAAATCTAAAGTAATCACCTCATTATCCAAACCGTCATCACCATTCAAATCTCCGGTTAAATCATCACCACTGTGCTTGATAGCACGATCATTTGATACTAATTTTCTAAAATTTACAGAGTCAATATGATTTTTCTTATCGTCATAAATAGCGCAGCTTGCATCTAAATCTACTGCTTCTTTTTTGGTACCGAAAAGCCCTTTCTTTTCAATTGCTCCCCAGTTTACACCAACACAAATATTTTGTAATTTAGTACCATTACTTTTTTCAAGATTGATACGTTGCCCTTTTTCTAAATTAATTGCCATATCTTTTTTTAATTGTATTTATTTAAATAATCTTCTAATCCGCCTTTCATTCCAACGCCAATAGCTTCAAATTTCCATTGCCCGTCTTTGTTGTAAATTCTCCCAAACTCTACAGCCGTTTCTATTGAGAAATCTTCTTCTAACTCATATTTAACCATTTCACTGTTATTGCTGTCATCTACAATACGAATGAAAGAGTTTCTAACCTGACCAAAATTTTGTTTTCGGTTCTCAGCATCATGAATGGTTACAACAACACAAATTTCTTTTACTGCTGAATTAATTTTAGTCAAATCAATTTTTACCTGCTCGTCATCTCCGTCTCCGTCTCCGGTTAAATTATCACCTGTATGTATTACTGCATCATCTGGTGAGGTTAGATTGTTGTAGAAAACAAAATGAGAATCTGATATAATTTTTCTGTTATCTCCCAAAATAAATACCGACGCATCAAGATCAAAACCTGATCCTGTACTGCTGCTGTTTGTATCCCATCCTAAACCAATGGTAAATTTAGGTGCATTTATGTTTTCACGTTGTCCTTTTTGTAAATTGATAGCCATAGTTTTAATCTATTTTTATTACATTAATGTTTGATTTATACTCTAGAATCTGATGATAATTATTGCTTATTGCCAGATGAAATAAGTCATTCGTTTTTTCGATTGAAATATTTTCTGCTAAATACCTAAACTGGTCTTCATTTAAACTTAAAATAAATTTGACGATTCTGGTATTATATTGAAAAGAAGGACTGTTTATAATGCCAACAATATCTTCAACATTTTTAACAGCATAGTAGTTATAATGATTTTCAATTTTAGGATGAATGTCTTTATTCACTAATTCTGCAAAATACACAAAAACAAAATCTCCATTTACATTGTATTGATTTAGAATCTTATTAACAGTATGTTCGTGACTACCGGTAATTTTAATATCATCAACAAAAATGCAAAGCTTTCCATCTATAAAATTACGATCGATATAATAGGTATCGTTCGAGATTAACTTCACCCTTTCATCAAAATCTAAATTTCCGTAATCTGTAACATAGGTTTGATTTCTGTAGATTTTAGATTCTATACTTGTCTTTTTACCATTCCTGAACAAAAAACTATTCAGTTCTTTCTTAAAGTAAGAACATAAAAAATTAGAAGCTGTAGGTATAGACAGGTATGGGCTTGGCAGAATAACAATTTCCTGTCCTGACAACAACAAATCTCCAAACTGTTTTACAAAACCTTCAAACAAGTCTTTTGCAAATTGCTCTGCATATAATTTGTCTCCAAATTTAAATTTACTGTATTCCTCTTCTCTAAACGGACAATTATCGCTGTCAAGAATCTTATGTAAGCTGTAACTTTTATTCACTTTTATAATTTTAATAGATAGGCATCAAATCCAAAACGAATTGCGCCATTATAATCGGCAACACTATTGTCTCCAACGTGCAATATTTCTTTTTTTTGTGCACTTTTAAAGGTATTAATCTCGTCAAAAACCAATTGAAAAATTTCATTGTTTGGTTTTGAAAATCCAACTTCGTCAGAGTAAATCTGAAATTTAAAATAATCTGTCAATTCATAATGTGCCAATAACTTTCTTAAGGTTCTGCCTTTGATAAAGGCTGTATTACTTAAGATATTTATAGACTTATCTTCATTCGTCATTTCCTGAAATAATTTCTTCGTATCAGGAAAAATCAATTCTGGTTTATACTTTATAAATAAAGCTTCCGTTTCTTCGTAAAACTCACTTAATTTATCCGTTTCAAATTTATTTATATCAACTTCAAGTGCGCTTAAAATTAGGTAATAAAGTTCATACGTATCTATATTCAATCCTGTTTTTTCGTTAATATTATTGCACAGAACATCATAATATCTCACCACCTCATTTACCTTATCAATCTTACTATCGATTTCAAAGAAATTTTTAAACAATAAATTCCTTTCCTTCTTAAACTCGGGGTTCGATTTTATCAATGTGAGCCATAAATCGAAAGAGATATGGGAATATTTTTTATAATCTATTTTCAAATGAATACTTTTAAAATGCTTACAGAAATATCTGTTTATTATAATTTACCAATTAGTTTTCTTTCTATTGATCGCGGTTTGCTTCTAAGAACATCTTTATAAATCATTGTAAAGAACAATATCCTTAAACCCGATTAACATTTAAAGATCAAACGCTATTTAATTATTTCTCCAGAATAATATTTTTCCAGAAAGAATCCCAAATCTGCTCTGTAGCCAATTCCGGAAGCCTCAAACTTCCATTGCTCATTTCGTTTGTACAATCTTCCAAACTCTACACCGGTCTCAATAGAAAAATCCTCGTCTAATTCATATTTGGCAATTTCCTGACCTGTGGCATCATCTACAATTCGGATATATGAATTTCTCACCTGTCCAAAATTTTGTTTTCTTCTTTCAAAATCTTCAATGGTAACCACAAAAAGGATTTCTTTAACCTCGGAAGAAATTTTACTCAAATCAACCTTAATCGCTTCGTCATCATCACCATCACTGTTACCACCTGTAGGATCATCTCCGGTATGTTCTAATGCTCCATCCGGAGAGGCAAGGTTATTATAAAAAACAAAGTAGTTTTCACCAAGAAGTTTACGATCAGAATTGATCATTATAGCCGAAGCATCCAAATCAAAATTATGTCCTGTTCCTTCATTTGGATCCCAACCTAATCCGATAGTAATTCTTGATAAACCAATATCAATTTTTTGTCCTTTCTGTAAATTTATTGCCATTAAAATATCCTTTTAAAAAAAATTAAACCATACAATGATACAAAAAGCAAACTAAGTAAAAATGAGGGTTCCCGTAAAAGCAGAAATATTTATTAACAAATTGAGTTTTGTTATTAAAAAAAACTCATCTGTCAGTCATAACAAGTCATAGCTTCCTTTCTGCAAAAAAAACAAACTAAAGTAGTATATTTGTTCTACTCTTCATTGTAAGATAATTTTTGAATATTTTTTCTCAGAATCAGAACGTTTTATTCTAAAAGCAAAAAAATGATTCGCAATAACTTCAACAAATAATTGAATTGTAACCATGTTAAAAAAAGGATCCAAACTAAACAGTATACTAACAGGAAGCTGCCCGAGATGTCAGAAAGAAAGCATGTATTCAGACCGAAATCCGCTGCATTTGACTAAGGTTCTTAAAATGAACGAAAATTGCAGTCACTGTGGGTTAAGATATCAAATAGAACCGTCGTTTTTTTACGGTGCTATGTATGTTAGCTACGGTTTAAATGTGGCCGTAGGAATTGCAGCTTTTATTGTTTCCTTTGTGTTTTTTAAAACCTCTATCGAAGAATCTTTTTTGATCATCGTTATTACTTTAATCCTATTGTTCCCTTTTGTTTTAAGACTTTCCAGAAACCTGTACATCAACATGTTTGTTTCTTACGACCCTAACGCCGGACAGAAATAAAATTATTTTATTTTTTTGTAAAAACGACGAATATCAATTGTTGGATCCAATGTTTCCTGGTTTTCGATATACTCAAACAGATCTTTGGCCATTGCCGGTCCAAGCATCACACCACGTGTTCCTAAACCATTTAAAAGATGTAATGATTGATACTGGTTGTGCGTTCCTATAATTGGCCTTCGGTCGCGTACAGTTGGCCTAACTCCACCAAAATGCGAAACAATTTCAAAATCACAATTGATAATTTCCTCTATACGATCAATTAATTCTGTTTTCCCTTCTTCTGTTGGTGTATCCGTTTTGTCTTTCCAATTGTAAGTTGCACCAACTTTAAACAAATCGTTTCCTAAAGGCAAAATAAAGACACTGGTATTTACAATTACATCTAAATCAAGATCAGGCGCTTTAATAACAAAAAGCTCTCCTTTAGTCCCATCTAATGGCAAATCCTGAAAAAACGGATTGGCATGTAATCCGAAACCTTCTGCAAAAACAATATGCTTAGCCTGATATTCTTTATACTGAACAAAATCTTCATCAATAATCAGCTTAGCATAATCAAACGACTCCTGAAGTAATAATTTGTTCTGAAGTAAATATTCGTGGTATTTATCCAACAAAAGAGCCGTATCAACATATCCCGTATGCAAAACTTCTCCATAATCAAACGGAGAATCAATACCATTGTACTTTTTAAAGATTAATTTGGTAGAAAGAAATGGCGCTAAGAGTGGTTTATCCGAAGCCGAGAACCAATTATTTTGTTCTTCTATAGAGAAAAATTTTCTTAAAATAGGGAGTTTAAAATTCACCTTCGTTTTCAGCTTACCTTCGATGCTCTCATAGAATTCGTCCATTAAAGATAACTGTTCTTTTGCTTTCCAAACCTCACTAAAGCGTTTTAAAATCACCGGATTATACAATCCTCCCGCAACTCTTGATGAATTTTGCGATTCATCATTTATAACTACTATAGACTTATTGTTTTTAAGCGCAATTTCAGCAAATGAAATTCCAGCCAATCCAGATCCGACGATTATATAATCCAACATGTGTAAATAGGGTAAAATAAAAAAAACTCTTATTACAAATGTAGTAAGAGTTTTTGGTATAATGTCACGATATACTTAATAGCTCCACATATCCTGTTCGAAGTCACGAATCTTCTCTTTCACCCTTTCAGATTCCAACAACTGTTTTTGCGCGTTGTCTTTCATATAGTCTTTAATTTCACGATCTCCGTATACATTTTCTTCTTTATAAATAATCGAATTAAAACGTCTCGAATTTAAAATTTGGTCAAATGAAATTGGGTGTGCAGAATTACTATCATTAAACGCTTTTGCCTCATTCAGCACCTCTCTCGCATTGGGAAAGAAAACCCAGAACAACTCAATATAATCTTTCTCATCACTATTCATTGTATAAACATCGGGGGTTACAGGACAAATTCCGAGTAAGCGATATTTCAATTCGCTCTGACGTTTGTCAAAGTACCAGTATCCTTTCAATTTATACTGAGTAACATCTGCTGCTGTTAAATCCTGTTTCAAAATATACTCAGCCGGTACAGTTCTGGTCGGACCAACCGTTTCATCGACATAGGTAACTACTTTTTTCTTACCTGTTCCGGTAACAACCTTTTTCTTCACCACACGTGTTTTGTAGTCATCCGGATATTGATTGATTAATTCCCTACCGGCATCCGTGGTGTCAATACGCGATAGTCCGCCCTGAATATCTTTAAGTGATTTCTTTGTATTAAAGTAACTATCGGCATATACTTCAGTGATTCTGCCCGCTTTTATCCCTCTGGTTAAAACGTCGTAAAGCGAACGCCTGTCAGAACCAATATTGGCTGTATCTACCGGAAAATATAAAGGGAAGTTGATTTTTTCATTTAAATCAATAATCTCCCAGGTCGTTTTCCCCATCAAAACATCCCGATCATCTACATAACCATAGGACAAAGGTTTATCATTGTCTGCAGCAATCTGAGACGCCTTCTTTATACCAATCTGATCTGCTGTTTTTGCATTCAGTAAATTTGATTGTGCCTTAGAACTAAAACTTCCGATAACTCCAAAAATAACGATTAAAAACTTTCTTACTTTCATAATGAGATGATTAAAATCTATTGAACGTAAACTTATACTATTTATTACTCTTTTTCCTACACATAACAAAAAAACCAAATAAGAGCACTACAAAGACACTCCAAACTGTTTATAAAAGAAATTCCGACCTCTCCGAATTCGGTAATTAATCTTTTTATTAATGGACAAAAAAAAAACTCTTACTACAAATGTAGTAAGAGTTTTTGATATATTGTTATTCAGATACTTAGTAGTTCCACATATCTTGCTCGAAGTTACGAATCTTCTCTTTTACTCTTTCAGATTCTAACAATTGGTTTTGTGCGTTGTCTTTCATGTAATCTTTAATCTCACGATCTCCGTACAAGTTTTCTTCTTTATAAACAACAGCATTAAAACGTCTTGAATTTAAGATCTGATCGAATGAAATTGGAAGTGCAGAATTACTGTCGTTAAATGCTTTTGCTTCGTGCAGTGCCTCTCTGGCATTAGGGAAGAAAACCCAAAATAACTCGATATAATCCTTTTCGTCACTATTCATAGTGTAAACATCCGGAGTTACAGGACAAATTCCTAGCAAACGATATTTCAATTCACTCTGGCGTTTGTCAAAATACCAGTATCCTTTAATTTTATACTGTGTAACATCTGCAGCAGTTAAGTCTTGTTTCAGGATATATTCAGCTGGTACCGATCTTGTTGGCCCAACAGTTTCATCAACATAAGAAACTACTTTTTTCTTACCTGTACCGGTAACAACTTTTTTCTTCACAACACGTGTTTTGTAGTCGTCCGGATACTGGTTGATTAATTCTCTACCTGCATCTGTTGTATCAATACGAGATAATGCACCCTGAATATCTTTCAAAGATTTTTTAGTATTGAAATAACTGTCGCTGTACACTTCAGTTATTTTGCCGTTTTTAACAGCTTTCGTCAAAACGTCATAAAGCGAACGTCTGTCAGAACCAATATTAGCTGTATCAACCGGAAAGTACATTGGAAAATTGATTTTTTCATTTAAATCAATGATTTCCCAAGTAGTTTTTCCCATTAAGATATCTCTATCATCTACATAACCGTAAGCCAAAGGCTTATCGTTATCAGAAATAAGTTGCGCAGGAGTCTTAAGTCCTATCTGAGCCGGTGTTTTTGCATTAAGCAAATTCGATTGTGCATAGGAAGAAAAACCCCCAGCGATAGAAACAATAGCTATTAAAAAATTTCTTACTTTCATCATGATATCATTATAAGATATTGAATGTAGTTTTACCTACTTTATTATTGTATTTCGTAAATTACCGGAGCAGTTCTTGGCAATAAGTAACTACCAGCTCCAACAAGTTTAGTTTTAATTTCAGAAATAGTAACCTGGTCTCCTTTTCCAGCTCTTGCAAGAACTGATTTACATTGTGCATTTAATCTGTTACCATTAACAACAACTGTAGGCTGTCCGGCAATTTTTAAATTAAATCCAACAACATCTAAACCAACTTCAAAATCAAAATCAAGTAATTTAGCACCAATAGTAGCAATCTCTAAGTTAGATTTAGGTCCTTTAACAACACCCATTTCTCCTCTGATTGTTCCTGTTGGTCCAGGAATACCTTTAATTCTGAATGTTTTCTTATCTGTAACTTTATCTCCGTTTGGCAATGTACCAGTAACAGAAATTGTAGCTTCAGTACCTGAACCCGGGTTCATGTTATATTTACCTGGTTTACCAGCTGAAACTAATCCAGGTGCGCTTGCAACAATTTTGTTAGCGTCAACACCTGCGAATGATACAGAGATTGGGTTAACAACTCCTCTATAAACTACATTCATTTTATCAGCAGAGATTGTAGCAGAGTTTGGCCTTGGTACTACAACATATTTTCCTGCAAATTTAAGTGGAATGTTTTTACCATCTTCTAAGAAAGTAAATTGACCATTAATATTTTGCTCTCCAACACCTCCGGCAGTTAAAGAGATAACCGCTTGTCCGTTAACAATTTGTCCTGGACCTTGGAATGAAGTTGGTTTTGTATTTTCGTCGTAACGTCCTAAAACTACCTTACCAGTAACTTTTTCACCTTGGAAGTAAGCATTTTTGTCTAAAACAACAATTGCCTGATAGTTACTGTAAGAAGCAGCAGCAACAGCAGCTTTTCCTAAAGCACGGTTGTAAACGTCAGCTTCAACTTTTTGAACGTCATTTTGCCAAGCTGAAAGTTTTGCAGCTGAAGCAATTGCAGGAAATCCTTTAAAGTGGTATGCTAAATATTTTTCTTTGATACCATCTTTGTTTTTCACATCAGAAACATCAAATTTTTTCTCTACCTCTGAAATAATATCAGCATATTTTTTGTCTGTACCTAAAGCAGCTTTAATATCTGATTTGTATTTCTCGATTTTAGCGATAATTTCATTCCCTTTTTTAGTATAACCGTCTCCTGTAAACCAGTCGTCGATGTTATCACCTCTGTCCATAGACTCATAAGGCATTTTTCCGGTTTCTTTATCTACTTCAAATCCTTTTACAGCCTGAGTTTTTAAACCTCCGATAAAACTGTAAAAATCTTTTGTTATTGCTTCAACTTTATGGGCAGTTGCAGCAGCAATAGCGAATTCTCCTTTTGCTTCAGCAGCTTTTTGATCCAAAGCTGTTAATAAACCTGCATTTGTAGTAACTGAAGAAGTGTTTGCGTCTTCAAATTTTTCATTCATCAAACCAAAAGCAGATATTACTTCTTTTGATACGTTCATTGCTAACATTGCGATGAAAACCAGATACATCAGGTTAATCATCTTCTGTCTAGGGGTTAATTTTCCTCCTGCCATTTTTTCTAATTAGTTCTTATTAATAAATTTAATATAATAGTCAAAAACTAATTATCCTTTGTTACTCATTGCAGAAAGCATACCACCATAAACACTGTTTAATGAAGCAATGTTTGCAGTCATAGATTGCATTTGTTCTTTTAATTTAGAAGCATTTTCAGCAATTTCGCTGTTTGCTTGTGCATTTCTTGAAGCACTTTCTAATTGTACTTTGTATAAGCTGTTTAATGATTCCATTTGTGCAGCAGCCATAGACATTTCTTCAGCGTATTTCTTTTGTCCTGCAATAGAATCTACTGTTGGAGAAATTGCTTTTGCAGCTCCTTCGAAATTTTTGATGCTGTTTCCTAAGCTTGACATTAACTCTCCGTCAATTTTAGCTTCTTTCAACATTGCATCTAATTTTTGAGACAACAATCCTTGGGCATCAGATGTAGTTTCAACTTTGTCAGCTTTTTTTCTAGCCTGACCATTTGCTAACTCAGGGTAAACAAGAGTCCAGTCTAATTCGTCCTCAACTGGTTCGAAAGCAGAAAGAGCAAAGATTACCGCCTCAGTTACCAATCCGATAGATAACATCACAGTTCCAGTTAATGGTCCAATTTCAAAGTGAGTAATTTTGAATAAAGCTCCAATAATTACTACTGCCGCTCCCATACCATAAGCGAAATTCATTGCTTTTTTACTTAATAATGCCATAATACTTTTTTTTAGGTTTTAATTTAAAATAGATTTGATTTGGTTATTGAATTTGATTTTAATTATTTATTTTCTTGTTTTTCCGCTTCCAGTTGCCTGAGTTCCCATGTAATCTTGTACAGTTCTGAAACCAATATAACTTCTTGCAGAATCAGCATATTCGTGATCACGTGTACTTACCTGTAGGAAATAAGCAACGTCTTTCCAAGAACCTCCACGAACAACTTTTCTTTGATTGTTTCCGTCAATTACGTTTGGATTCATTGTGGAAACATATTCGTATGCATTTGGATTATAAGCTGAATCAGTCCACTCAGAAACGTTTCCTGCCATGTTATATAAACCATAACCATTAACTTCGTAAGATTTAGCTTCAACTGTATATAACGCCTCATCGGCAGCATAATCTCCTCTGCTTGGTTTGAAGTTTGCTAAGAAACAACCTCTGTCACTTTTAGTGTAAGGACCACCCCAAGGGTAAGTAGCTGATTCCAGACCTCCTCTTGCAGCATACTCCCACTCTGCCTCTGTTGGCAATCTGAAAGAATTTACTAAGTCACGTCCTTTTTTCTTAGATTTAATGTAACTGTTTTTATTCAAAGTTCTCCATGCACAAAATGCTTTTGCTTGTTTCCAAGTTACACCCACTACCGGATAGTCTCCATAAGCTTTATGCCAGAAATAATCATTGTGCATTGGCTCATTATAAGAATAAGCAAAATCTTTAATCCAAACTGTAGTATCAGGATACACGCTAACTTGCTCTGTTTTAACGAAGTCTTTTCTTTTTCCAACTTTAGCTTTTGCTGCAGCCTGAATGTCCATCCAAGAGTAACGGAATTTCAACTTGTTTACATCAATTGTTCTTAAGCCATTGTAAGACTCTTCAATTGGCAAATACATAGAATCCATTACCTCAGTATAGTACTCGTCTGGGTAAGCTTTTGTATCTTTAATTAACTTAACTTTTTTGTTTAATTTTCTACCTGCATACGGATCATCTTTCGTTCCTACGCTGTAGTAGTTATCATACATATATTTATCATAAGCCGTCATTTTCTCCGGATCTGAATCATTAAATGCATAATCAGCAATACTGCCGCCTTTTTTACCTTTAGAGTCTCCAGCAGGTTTTTGCCCAGTCATATCAGCCAAGATTGCTAAACGAACTCTCATTGTAGAATCTTTTACCCACTCTACAAATTGACGGTACTCACTATTGGTGATCTCAGTTTCATCCATATAAAATGCACGAACTGTTACCGTTCTAGTAGGAGCATCCTCCACATTAGCTAAATCAGCATCTGATTTACCCATAATAAAAGATCCACCAGGAACTAATGCCATTCCATAAGGCTTCTCAGGATGCCATTTACCTCCTGTAACACCAACTAACTCACCTTTGTCACCTGACTTACCACAGCCAATTACCAGTGTTAACATTGTTGCAAATGCAATAAACTTCTTCATATAAATTTGGGATTATCTATTCATTATTATAAGTCCGTAAACGTATTTATTATTTATCTAAAAAACAATACTAGTTGCGAAATTTATTTTACCGTTCAAAAATAATGTTAAATAAAATAAAAAAAAAATATTTCATCGATAAACTAACACAAAAAATCGACGTAAAACGCATTTTTACAAACGTTGCATTTATTTTCTTACTAATATCGTTTAACAATATTCTTAAAGTACTAAAAAATTAAGATTTCTGCTGAAATTTCACTTTATAACGCATTTTTTCGTTGTGCTTTCCACCATCTTTCCGGCAATTCCTGATTGCAAGCAGAAAGATACTCGTCGTATGAACACGGTAATAACGTATTTCTTTTTAATTTATTGTGACCATTTGATTCGAACGGAATTTCGATCCACCAACGGTCCGTTTTGTCACTTTTATAAAAAATCAACTCTTCATCTTCCAAAGGAACAATATATTTTAAGTACGTTGCTCTACTACCAAAAGGGTATTCCTTCGATCGGTAGTGATATCCTTCGATAAAATACCACACTATTTGTGCAATAATAGCCGATTCTGGTGTTGTACTATTATGATTAAAAATTCCAAAACAGGAAACCTTATCACTAATTCCGGCATATCTGGCTAATGAACATATTTCTTTTCCATTGAAACCGTTTGGTTCAAATGAAATCATGTTCCCTGAAGCTGATGATTTTACCGAATTCAAATCAATACTAACCAAATCAGCATCCCTGAAAACAGGCTCTGCCAATGCGATATTATTTGAAATTTCCCCCAAACGATACGCATCAAAGAATAGCTTTTCGATCAGATCAATTTCTTCCTGCGAATTGTAATAGGTTTGGTAACCTATATTACAGTAGTTAAAAAGATTATTAGGTTCATCGATAATGATTTTAGTCAAATAAGAATTAGCCGAAACTGTCTCATTCTCTTTACCAAAATCAAACTTATTATCCACTGCAACCATGTTTACCATTTGCTCCAAATCATCATAAGCACGATACAAAGCATAAGTCAAATCCTGTGAACCCCCAACGACTATAGGAATCACTTTATTCTTTATTAAGGCAGAAGTCACTTTTTTCAAAGCAAAATAAGTATCCGCGACAGAATCACCAGCCAGAATATCTCCCAAATCCGCAATCGAAGCATCCCAGTTACCAGGAAACATGCTATAAAGTCTTTTACGAACCGCATTCAAATTAACCACATTCACAGCATCATCATTCCGACGATCTTCCAAAACACCAATGATTGCAATAGTTATTTTACTAATATCCGGAAACTGATCTTGAGTATGCAAAACTATTTTACTCCCCAGCTCTTGTGAAGATAACGAACTAATAAATTTTAAAATTCCTTCGTTAACCGGTTCTAAAAAATCAAATTCCATTCTTTATTTCTTTTTTGCAGCCGGTTTTTTAGCCGGAGCTTTCTTTGCAGTTGTTGTTTTTTTAGCCGGAGTCTTTTTAGCCGGTGTTTTTTTTGCGATCATTTCCTGAACTTCGGCCAATGTTAATTTTGTAGCATCAACATCTTTACTCAATTCAATTTTGATTTTCCCTTTTGTAATCACAGAGCGACCCCAACGGGCTTTTTCAACCAAAATTCCTTCTTCTTCCCAATTATGAAGCACTTTATCGATATTCTTTTGCAATTTATCTTCAATCAATTCTTCAATATCTGCCTGAGATAAATTATCAAAATTATATTTCTTACTCACATTTACAAAAAGACCGTTCCATTTGATAAACGGACCAAAACGACCAACTCCTTTTTGAACCGACTCTCCTTTATACACCGCAATTGGCGCATCAGCAAGTGCTTTTTCATCTATCAATTCCTGAGCTCTCTCTTTAGAAAGACTTAGAGGATCTTCTCCTCTTGGTAACGAAATAAAAACACTTCCGTGACGTACATAAGGACCATAACGACCATTATTTACTTCAACTTCTTCTCCTTTATATTCTCCTAAACTTTTAGGAAGTAAAAACAAATTCAAAGCATCTTCCAGTGTAATACTTCCAATATTCTGATCTGCCATTAAGCTGGCAAACTTTTTATCCTCATCATCCGCTTCTCCAATCTGAGCCATTGGACCAAATTTTCCTAAACGAACTGAAACTTGTCTTCCGTCAGCATCTTTCCCTAAAATTCTCTCCCCACTTTCACGTTCAGCATTAGCCTCAACTTCTTTTACATTTGGGTGAAATTTATTGTAAAACTCCTGCATCATGGTTGCCCAATCAATATTCCCCTCAGCAATTTCATCAAAATCCTGCTCTACTTTTGCTGTAAAGTTGTAATCCAGAATATTTCCGAAGTTTTTCACCAAGAAATCAGTAACAATTGTTCCGATATCTGTTGGGACTAATTTCCCTTTATCCGAACCCGTATTTTCTTTTAATAGTTTCTCTCCAACTTTACTATTTTGTAATGTTAATTGGGTATAATTACGCTCCTGACCTTCCAGAGTTCCCTTTTCAACATAATTTCTGTTGATGATGGTAGAAATTGTTGGTGCATAGGTAGACGGGCGTCCAATTCCTAATTCCTCTAATTTTTTTACCAAGGAAGCTTCTGTATAACGTGCCGGAGGTCTTGAATATCTCTCGGTTGCAGTAATATAGTTGTTCGCTAATTTTTCGTTTACTTTTAAGGCCGGCAACATTCCTTCCTGTTCTTCTTCATCATCATCGTGTCCTTCCAGATAAACTTTTAAGAATCCTTCAAAAAGTAAAACTTCTCCCGAAGCTGTAAAAATTTCATCGTGATTGTTCGCCTCGATTTTTACATTTGTTCTCTCCAATTGTGCATCACTCATTTGTGAAGCCAGAGTCCTTTTCCAGATCAAATCATACAAACGAGCCTGATCACGATCAATGTTCACAGTATGACGAGACATATCTGTAGGACGAATAGCCTCGTGCGCCTCTTGTGCTCCTTTATTCTTGTTGGCAAAAGTTCTCGGCTTAGAAAATTCTTTCCCGTATGATTTTATAATTTCGGCTTCAGCAGCATTCATCGCTTCAGTAGAAAGGTTCACACTATCGGTTCTCATATAAGTAATCAATCCGGCTTCGTACAAACGCTGTGCTAACTGCATGGTAATCCCAACCGGTAAATACAATTTTCTGGCTGCTTCTTGTTGCAGGGTCGAAGTTGTAAAAGGTGCTGTTGGTGATTTTTTGGTAGGTTTAGTTTCTAAATCGGCTACCTGATATTGAGATCCGATGTTTTTATTTAAAAAATCTTCGGCTTCTTTTTTAGTATTGAAGTTCTTTGGCAATTTCGCTTTAAAAGCTTTACCAGCCTCATTTACGAATTCTGCAACGATAGAATAAGTTGCAACTGCATTAAAATTTTGAATTTCACGTTCACGCTCTACAATCAAACGTACAGAAACAGATTGTACACGACCTGCAGACAAACCGCCTTTAATTTTTCTCCACAATACCGGAGACAATTCGTAACCTACCAAACGATCCAAAACACGACGTGCCTGTTGTGCGTTTACCAGATTATAATCAATTTCTCTCGGATTGTCGATTGCTTTAAGAATTGCAGACTTTGTAATTTCGTGAAAAACTATTCTTTTGGTTTTTTTAGTATCCAGCTTCAATTCTTCCGCCAAGTGCCATGAAATAGCCTCCCCCTCGCGGTCCTCATCGCTCGCTAACCAAACCATTTCGGCATTCTTAGATAGTGTTTTCAGTTTACTTACCAGGGCTTTTTTATCCGGAGAAACTTCATATTTAGGTTTAAAACCATTCTCAACATCCACCCCTATTTCCTTTGATGGTAAGTCGGCTATGTGCCCATAACTTGACTCTACCTGAAAATCACTTCCCAAAAATTTCTCTATCGTTTTCGCCTTTGCAGGTGACTCCACTATTACTAAATTCTTTGCCATTGCTCTATTTTTCTGCAACAAAAGTATCTATTTTTTTTAAATATCTGCCCCGCGAACTCATTTTTGACTTATTTTAGTATTATGTTTCCTAAAATTGCAGATTTATCTGTAATCTCTCTTCATACATATATAGGTGTAGATTTTATATTGTTGATTTGAGATTTTAGATTGTAGATTTCAGATCACAAAGTACAGCTCACAACTCACAGGTCACATCCCACAAATTACAAAATCATAAATCTAAAATCTTTTCTCTGCCATCTTGTCAGATTCACGGCATTTCCCTTATCTTTGCACTTTGAAATTATACAATGGAAAAGATTATTGAGGAAAGCAAACAAGGCGAAAGCCTCGTTTTGGAAAATAAACCTGAGAATACTAAAAAACTTTTTATTGAAAGTTACGGTTGTGCGATGAATTTTTCGGACAGTGAAATTGTAGCTTCCATCTTATCTGAAAACGGTTTTAACACTACACAAACTCTTGAAGACGCTGATTTAGTTTTGGTAAATACCTGCTCGATTCGAGATAAGGCAGAACAAACTATTCGCAAGCGTCTGGAAAAATATAATGCGGTAAAACGTATCAATCCGAAAATGAAAGTAGGCGTTTTGGGCTGTATGGCCGAGCGTTTAAAAAGTCAGTTTTTAGAGGAAGAAAAGATAGTTGATCTTGTTGTTGGACCTGATGCCTACAAAGATCTGCCAAATTTATTAGCAGAAGTTGAAGAAGGACGCGATGCCATCAATGTAATTTTATCAAAAGAAGAAACTTACGGAGACATTTCACCCGTTCGCTTAATGAGTAACGGGATTACTGCTCTGGTTTCCATCACCCGTGGTTGTGATAATATGTGTACGTTTTGCGTTGTACCTTTTACACGCGGGCGTGAACGCAGTCGTGAACCTCAGAGTATCATGAATGAAATTCAGGATTTATGGGACAAAGGCTTTAAAGAAATTACATTATTAGGTCAAAATGTCGACAGTTACCTTTGGTACGGCGGCGGATTAAAAAAGGATTTCATAAATGCCTCTGAAATGCAAAAAGCAACAGCAGTTGATTTCGATCAGTTACTGGAAATGGTAGCCGTTGGTTTCCCCAAAATGCGTATCAGATTTTCGACATCTAATCCGCAGGACATGCACGAAAGTGTATTGCACGTTATCGCGAAACACCCTAATATTTGTAAACACATTCACTTACCGGTTCAATCGGGAAGTAACAGAATTTTAAAAGAAATGAATCGTTTGCACACTCGCGAAGAATACATGACTTTGATTGATAAAATCAGAGCAATTATCCCGAACGCATCGATTTCACAAGATATGATCGCCGGTTTCCCTACAGAAACTGAACAAGATCACCAGGACACTATGAGTTTGATGGAATATGTGAAGTATAATTTCGGTTATATGTACTCCTACTCTGAGCGTCCGGGAACTTTGGCCGGAAGAAAAATGGAAGATGATGTTGCTGAAGAAACCAAAGCCAGAAGATTACAGGAAATTGTCGACTTACAACAAAAGCATGCCTGGTTTCGCAGTGAAGAGTTCGTAGGACAAACAGTTGAAGTTTTAGTCGAGAAAGTCTCTAAAAAATCAACTGAAGAATTCTCAGGAAGAAATTCTCAAAGTATTACGGTAGTTTTCCCTAAAGAAAATTATAAAATCGGAGATTTCGTAAACGTAAAAATCACAAGTTGTACTAGCGGAACTTTAAAAGGTGAAGCGGTTGGATATTCTGAAATGAATTAAAAAGTTATTTCAAGTTTCAGGTTTCAAGTTTCAGGTTCTTTGCGTAACTTGAAACTTGAAACCTGAAACAAATAAAACTTGAAACAAAAACATACATGGAAACAGTTCAAGCAATAAAACAGCGATTTGAGATTATCGGGAACGATCCTAAACTAAATCGCGCTATTGAGAAAGCCATTCAGGTTGCACCTACTGATATTTCGGTAATGGTAACCGGGGAAAGTGGTGTAGGTAAAGAAAATATTCCAAGAATCATCCATTCGCTTTCACACAGAAAACACGGAAAATATATTGCTGTAAACTGCGGAGCAATTCCGGAGGGAACAATCGACAGCGAACTTTTTGGTCACGAAAAAGGAGCATTTACAGGAGCCACAAGCACACGTGAAGGTTATTTTGAAGTAGCCGACGGCGGAACTATTTTTCTTGATGAAGTTGGTGAATTACCTTTAACAACTCAGGTTCGTTTGCTTCGTGTACTTGAAAATGGCGAATTTATCAAAGTAGGTTCATCACAGGTTCAAAAAACCAATGTTCGAATTGTAGCCGCTACAAACGTCAACCTGTTCAATGCAATCGAAAAAGGAAAGTTCCGTGAGGATTTGTATTATCGTTTGACGACCGTAGAGATTACTTTACCCCCATTGCGTGAAAGAAACGATGATATTCATTTATTGTTTAGAAAATTTGTAGCCGACTTTGCACACAAATATAAAATGCCTCCATTAAAATTGGACGATGATGCTGTACAGCTTCTTCAAAAATTTAGATGGAACGGAAACATTCGTCAATTGCGAAATGTAGCCGAACAGATTTCGGTTCTGGAAACCAATCGCGATATTTCATTAGCTACTTTACAATCATATTTGCCAACCGAAGGAAGTAATTTGCCTTCTGTTATTAATGACAATAAAAAAGAAAGTGATTTCAGTACCGAAAGAGACATCTTGTACAAAGTGCTTTTTGATATGAAAAGCGACCTGAATGATTTAAAGAAACTTACTTTAGAATTAATGAAAAACGGCACAAAAGTGCAGGATATCAATCCGAATTTAATTCAGAAAATATATGGTTCACAGGAAAACGAAAGCGAAATTGATTTTGAAGAAGAACCAAGAACCGCTGTAATGACACCTACTGCACGCGAAGAAAATTATCAGATGCAGGATGACAATTATTTGTTTGCAGAAACCATCGAAGAAGAAGAGGTTTTGCGTTTAGAACAAAAAGAAATCGAAATGATTAAAAAGTCATTAGAAAAAAACAAAGGAAAACGAAAAGCTGCGGCAGATGAATTAGGGATTTCCGAACGAACTTTGTATAGAAAAATTAAACAATTCGATTTATAAAAATAAATAAATTCCAATATTTTAAATTCCAAGTTTAAAAGCTGAATCTAAAAAATAAATTCTAAATTGCTTCGTCAGTTCGCTAGCACCGAATTCAAATTGTTATATTTGAAAAAAAATGGAATCTCCCTAAAATTTGGAATTTGTAATTTGGAATTTACTCCCAACTGATATTATGAAAAAAATATATTCTTTACTAGCCTTAATGAGCTTGTTCCTATTAAGCGGTTGTTCTGTTTACAACTTTACAGGAACAGGAAACATCGATGCCAAAACTTTTCAGGTTAACTTTTTTCAGAATAATGCTGATTTAATTGAACCGGGAATCGACAGAACTTTTACATTAACTTTACAGGATTTGATTCAAAATCAAACCAATTTAAACTTAGTCAGCAATAGTGGGGATTTAGTTTACGAAGGAGAAATTATAGATTACAGAACTACTCCAATGACAGCAACTGCCAATCAGGGAGCTTCTCAAAACCGTTTGACTGTTCGTGTAAATGTTAGATTCACAAACAAAAAGAAAGAAAAAGACGATTTTGAAAGAACATTTGAATTCTACTATGATTTCGAAGGACAGGGACTGCCTACCGGAGCTACTCTAAATACAGCATTACAGGTTATTTTTGAAAGAATCACCCAAGATATTTTCAATGAGTCATTAGCAAAATGGTAGTTTACTTATTTGTTTAATCGTTAAAACGTTTAACCGTTCAACCGATTAAACAGTCAAACAATTAAAACGATTAAACAGTTAACCGATTAAACAAAAGAATAAATGAATGTAACGGATTATACCTACTTAATGAACAAGCCTGATGCTATTACAGAAAAGCAGGCAGATGCATTAGGAAGTGTTTTGAATGAGTTCCCATATTTTCAAAGTGCAAGAGCATTGCGCTTGAAAGGACTTTACGATCAAAACAGCTTTAAGTATAATTATGCCCTAAAAGTTACGGCAGCACATACTACGGATCGTACCGTTTTATTTGATTTTATTACTTCTGAGGCTTTTACCTCTATTCAAAGCGAATATTACGACAAAAAACTAAGAGACCTACTGGAAATTAAAGTTTTTGACAGTGAAATTGTTTCATTTGAAGAAATAAAAAAAGCAACTGAGATCAGAGTTGATCCAATCGAACAATCTATTCTGGATTCTATAAAAGAAGCCACAACAGTAACTTTTGAGAAACCGGTAAAAATAGAAGAAGAACCTGTTAAACCCTTCATTGAGCAATCTATTCTAGATGCAGTAAAAGAAATTGCAGCTGTAACTTTTGAAGAGCCAGTAAAAACAGAAGAAAAACCTGTTGAAGTTGTTGTCGAACAACCCCTTTCTGTCACTCCTATAGAAGCCACTCCAATAACTGTAGAAGAACCGATAAAAGTGGAACATCCAGAAGTAATTTTAGCTATGGAGCAACCTGTATTACCGCCGGTTAAAGAGCCAACACCAACTTTTTTCGATGAAATCGTAGAGGAAGAAATTCCGGAAGTAAAAGTTAATCCAATTGAGCAATCGATCTTAAATTCTATAAAAGAAGCAACAACAGTTGTTCCTGAACAGCCTAAAGCAATTGAAGAACTAAAGGAACTTGAAGTTCCAGAGAGTGTAAAAGTTGCAGAAGAAAATCTGGAAATAGGACAGCCTTTAGATTTTTCTGTTAATGAAAAACATTCTTTTCAGGAATGGCTGCAATTATCCAGAACGGAACCTATTGACAGAACTGAAGAAACTTCACCCGAAATAAAACAGGCTGAAAAAGTAACTGAATCAAAAGTTGAAACTGAAATAATTGACGAAGAGAAAAAGAAAAAAGCGGAATTAATCGATAAATTCATCGAAACCAATCCGAAAATCTCTCCTATCAAACAGACTGCAATAACACAAACAGTTCAATCTGATCTAAATAAAGAAGATAATTCTTACTTAATGACAGAGACTTTAGCCAGAGTATATTTAGAACAAAAAAAATACACAAAAGCAATACAAGCATATGAAATATTAATTTTGAAATATCCAGAAAAAATTAGTTTCTTTGCAGACCGTATTTCGGATATAAAGATTTTACAACAAAATAACAATAATATTTAAACAATGAGCACATTTTCAATTTTTTTAGTTTTAATCACAATAGTTTGCTTTCTATTGATCGTAGTAATCATGGTACAAAACCCTAAAGGAGGCGGATTGTCTTCTACAATTAGCGGAACTCAAATGTTAGGTGGAGTACAAAAAACAACTGACTTTTTAGACAAAAGTACTTGGACATTGGCTACTATTTTGATTGCTTTAATTTTGCTTTCAAGCTTAAGTTTCACAGGATCACTAAGTGACGGTGAGTCTAAAATCATTGAAAAAACCGAAGCGCCAGCTGCTCCGGCTCAACAAACACCTGCTCCGGCAACACCTGCAGCAAAATAATAATTTACAATATCAATATAAAATGCCAGCCTGTCAAAGCTGGCATTTTTTTTAAGAAATAATGTCAGTTTTATGAGCATGGCACAGTTTCTGAAAGTTTCTAGAACATTAAAAAACGTATAACCTAATAATATAATAAAATCATGGCTTTAAACATAAAACCGCTTTCAGACCGCGTACTTATTGAGCCTGTTGCAGCTGAAACTAAAACTGCATCAGGAATCTTTATTCCAGATACTGCCAAAGAAAAACCACAAAAAGGAACTGTAGTTGCAGTAGGAAACGGATCAAAAGATCATACAATGACTGTAAAAGTGGGCGATACTGTTCTTTACGGTAAATACGCAGGAACAGAATTAAAACTGGAAGGAACTGATTATTTGATTATGCGTGAGGATGATATTCTTGCAATTATCTAAAAAAATATTGTCTTAAGTACGAAGAATTAAGAACTTCATTAACTTGAAACAAATAAAACTTTAAACAAAATTAAAAAAATGGCAAAAGATATAAAATTTGATATTGAAGCACGTGACGGATTAAAACGTGGTGTTGATGCATTAGCAAATGCTGTAAAAGTAACTCTTGGACCAAAAGGTCGTAACGTAATTATTGGAAAATCATTTGGTGGACCAACCGTTACTAAAGATGGTGTTTCGGTTGCAAAAGAAATCGAATTAAAAGACCCATTAGAAAACATGGGTGCGCAAATGGTTAAAGAAGTAGCTTCTAAAACCAATGATTTAGCGGGTGACGGAACTACAACTGCTACAGTTTTAGCTCAGGCAATCGTAAAAGAAGGTCTTAAAAACGTTGCCGCAGGAGCAAATCCAATGGATTTGAAACGTGGTATCGATAAAGCGGTTGAAGCAATCGTTGCTGATCTTGCAAAACAAGCAAAAGTAGTTGGAAGTGATTCTGATAAAATCAAACAAATTGCTTCTATCTCTGCAAACAATGACGAAGTGATTGGGGAACTAATCGCTACTGCATTTGCAAAAGTGGGTAAAGAAGGAGTTATTACTGTTGAAGAAGCTAAAGGAACTGATACGTTTGTAGATGTTGTTGAAGGTATGCAGTTTGACAGAGGATATCTTTCTCCTTACTTCGTAACAAATCCAGAGAAAATGGAAGTTGAATTAGACTCTCCATACATCTTATTATACGACAAAAAAGTATCTTCTTTAAAAGAATTACTACCTGTTTTAGAGCCAGTTGCTCAATCAGGAAAACCATTATTAATTATTGCTGAAGATGTTGACGGAGAAGCTCTGTCTACATTAGTAGTAAACAAATTAAGAGGTGCTCTTAAAATCGCTGCTGTAAAGGCTCCTGGTTTTGGTGACAGAAGAAAAGCAATGTTAGAAGACATCGCAATCTTAACTGGTGGAACTGTAATTTCTGAAGAAAGAGGTTATACACTAGAAAATACAACTATCGAAATGTTAGGAACTGCAAAAAGAGTTTCTATCGATAAAGACAATACAACGATTGTAAGTGGTGCTGGTGAAGCTGATATCATCAAAAACAGAGTAAACCAAATTAAAGGTCAGATGGAAGCTACTACATCTGATTATGATAAAGAAAAATTGCAAGAGCGTTTGGCTAAATTAGCTGGTGGTGTTGCTGTTCTTTATGTTGGTGCCGCTTCTGAAGTTGAAATGAAAGAGAAAAAAGACAGAGTTGATGATGCGCTACACGCAACACGTGCTGCTGTTGAAGAAGGAATTGTTGCTGGTGGTGGTGTAGCTTTACTAAGAGCAAAAGCTGCTTTGGCTGACCTTAAAGCGGATAATGCTGACGAGGCAACCGGAATTCAAATTGTAGCTCGCGCTGTTGAATCTCCATTAAGAACTATTGTTGAAAATGCAGGTCTTGAAGGTTCTGTAGTTGTAGCAAAAGTAGGTGAAGGTTCTGGTGACTTTGGTTACAACGCAAAAACTGACGAGTATGTAGACATGCTTAAAGCAGGTATTATCGATCCTAAAAAAGTAACTCGTGTGGCTCTTGAAAATGCTGCTTCAGTTTCTGGAATGATCTTAACTACTGAGTGTGCATTAATCGATATTAAAGAAGAAAACGCTGGCGGAATGCCAATGGGTGGCGGTATGCCAGGAATGATGTAATCGTTCTTTATTTCTTATACTATAAACCGTCCGGTAGAGTTTTCTGCCGGACGGTTTTTTTTCTTGCCAATAATTGCACGAATTTACACCTATTTTCTTATTCTTTATGACTAATAATTGACAGGGATTAATTAAATTCGCGCCAAACTATTCTTTAACCTAAAAAACATTTAATATGGAATCATCAAAAAACAACTCTTATTATATTATGCTTGCTCTTATGATTATTATGATAGTTTGTGCATATATGTTTGATAAAGGAGAAATTCTTGGTAGAGCATTAGCGAAGTAATTTTATTAAAAGATAGACAAAAGCTAATACAGAGACATAGATTACATTCAAAATACTTCTATGTCTCAAACACATAAACCGTCTGACAGAAAATTCTGTTAGATGTTTTTTTTTATTACAAAGAGTACGAATTATTATTTTTCGGCCACAGATTAAAAGAATTAAAATCCGTAAAAATCTTTTAATCTGTGGCAAATACTTTTTATTTTAAAATTGTTTAACATTCTCCTTTTCATTAAAAATCCTGTTATTAATATCTTTACAGTTCTGCTTAAAATTTCAAAATGAGAAAATTTACAATTCACCTTCTATCTTTTACATTCTTATTTCTTACGATTCTTTCCAATGCGCAAACCCAAAAAGATGCTTATGTGGTTCTGATTTCAATGGATGGATTTCGTTGGGATTATGCTAAACATTTCAAACTTCAAAATCTCGCTCAAATAGCGAAAGAAGGTGTCCATGCCAAATCAATGCGACCTTCTTATCCCAGCAAAACCTTCCCCAACCATTATGCCATCGTTACTGGGCTCTACCCCGATCATCATGGAATCATTAATAATGTTTTTTACGATGCTGCATTAAACGAATCCTTTTCATTGTCTTCAAATGCCAAAAATGATTCCCGTTTTTATGGTGGAAATCCTATTTGGAACGTTGCTGAACAACAGGGCGTAAAAGCCGCTTCTTTTTTCTGGCCGGGGTCAGATACGGATCAAAAAAGACCTGGTATTTATAAAGAATACAATAACAAAATTCCTTACGAAACCCGAATCGATACCGTAATCAAATGGCTTCAGCTTCCCGAAAAACAACGTCCGCATTTTATCACACTTTATTTTGATGAGCCTGACCATACCGGTCATTCATTCGGTCCGCTTTCTCCTGAAAACGAAAAAGTAATCCGAAGAATGGATACTCTTATGGGGCGGTTATCTTCTAAACTGAATCAATTATCCATTGGAAAACAAATCAATTTAATTATCGTTTCAGATCATGGAATGGCGAACATTAGCGATGATAAAAAAGTAGCCGTTCTGGATTACCTAAAGCCCGAATGGCTTGGTTATAGTGCTGTAATTAATCCAATCATGAGTCTTCAGGCAAAACCCGGCTTTCAGGATTCGATTGCAAATGCCTTAAAGAAAGTACCGCATATTAAATTCTGGAAATCCAAAGAGGTTCCTAAAAGATTACACTTCGGAACTAATCCGAGAGTTCATGATTTTGTCATTGAGGCCAAAAAAGGATATAGTTTAGTAAAAGAAAAATCGGTACATGTAAGCGGAGGTACACACGGATACGACAACAAAGAGAAAGACATGCAGGCTATTTTTTATGCTAAAGGCCCCGCTTTTAAAGTAAATAAAACGGTCGGATCCTTTCAGAATGTTTCTGTATACCCTTTAATTGCTCATATTCTCGGCTTGCAAATTGACGAAGTAGACGGAAAATTTAGCGAGGTTAGCAGTATGCTTAAATAATTTAGAAAATGTGGCAATTAGATAATTTGTCAATTAGAAAATTAGAAATTTCTATGCGTAACGTACAGCAATTATCTAATTATCTAATAGACACATTAAGCTACTAAGAAACAACTTTGTACGTTGGATCTTCAATTACATTTACGGCAATAACAGCTTCAGCATTTTTAAGTAAAACAATACAGTCTTTGCTTAAATGCTTCAATTCAATCACTTTGTTTAACTGACTGTATTTTTTCGTCAAATTATTCAATGCTTCGATAGCTGACATATCTGCGATGCGGCTTTCTTTAAAATCAATAATCACATGATTGGGATCGTTTACAGGATCGAATTTTTCTATAAAAGCAGCTGTAGAGCCAAAAAATAATGGCCCATAGATTTCGTAATGTTTTGTCCCTTTTTCATCAATATAATGTCTGGCACGAATTCTTTTGGCACTTTCCCAGGCAAAAACCAAGGCAGAAATAATTACTCCAATCAGAACCGCTAACGCCAGATTGTGCAGTAAAATAGTAACAACTGCCACCAAAACACCCACAAAAATATCATGCGCCGGCATTTTGTTAATAATCCTGAAACTCGCCCATTCAAAAGTGGTAATCGCAACCATCATCATGACTCCTACTAAAGCAGCCATTGGTAATTTACCAATTACAGGAGCTCCAAAAAGGATAATCAATAAAATCGTTAAAGAAGCGATTATTCCCGAAAGTCGTGCTCTCGAACCAGCAGAGAGATTAACCAGTGTTTGTGCAATCATTGGGCATCCCCCCATTCCAAAAAAGAAACCATTCAAAATGTTTGAACTCCCCTGAGCAATACATTCTCTGTTGCTATTACCTCTTGTACGCGTTATTTCATCGACAAGATTCAACGTTAGTAAACCTTCTGTTAAGCCCACTGCCGCAACAATTACCGAATACGGAAATATAATTTTTAAAGTTTCCAAAGAAAGTGGAATATTCGGGATATGAAAAGGAGGAAATCCTCCCTGCACAGAAGCAATATCCTGAACCGTTTTGGTCTCAATATTAAAGATTAGTACGATTGCAAATACGACCATAATAGCCACCAAAGAAGCAGGAACTGCTTTTGTTATCTTCGAAAAAAGCACTACCACTCCAATCGTAAGTAGAACCAAGCACAGCATAATATAAAGTGGAGATCCCTGTAGCCAAATAGTTCGTCCATTCACAACGGTTTTAAATTGTTCCAGCTGTGACATAAAAATTACTACCGCAAGTCCGTTTACAAAACCATACATGACTGGCTGCGGTACCAGTCTGATAAATTTTCCTAGTTTAAAAAGTCCAACACAGATCTGAACGATACCTCCAAGTGCGACAGCTGCAAAAACATATTCTATGCCGTGCGATTTCATTAAAGCGATTAAAACAATAACGGTCGCTCCTGCCCCACCCGAAATCATTCCTGGTCTTCCTCCAAAAACAGAGGTAACCAAACCCGCAATAAAAGCAGCATACAATCCCACCAAAGGTGGAAAACCAGCTAGAATTGCAAACGATAATGATTCAGGAATCATGGTCATAGCAACTGTTAATCCCGCTAAAATTTCGTTTTTGTAATTGACCTTTTGAGTGAAATCAAAAAGAGAAGACTTTTTTTTCATAAGAGCACAAATTTAAAAAATAATGTGCACATATATTAAAGAAAGCTTTCCTATTCTAAAACCGAATCTTAAAACTGCTTCACTAACAGTAAAAAGCAAAAAACAATAAAATTTATCATAGTTTAATTATTCTAATTTTACACAAGTATATCCAAGACAATTTACATAATCGATAATATTGTCAGGCTGCAGATCAATACCTTCTATACGCAATATTTTATCGCAATCTTCTAAATCAAAGTTGATTTTATAATCAGGAAACTGGGTTTGAATAACGGCAATGACATAGTTTTTATCTGCCTCTTTTTGCACATTTGTTTTAAAAACTTCAACAACCATATTTTTCTACTTTAATGATACATGAAATAATCAACGAATTACAGAACTACGCCGAATTATAAATCCTAATTAAAATGGATTATGAGAAATTCCGAATCTAAAATAACCCTGAGGTTTCCTAATGATGATACCCTATACTTAGACGTTCGCTCCCAATTTCTGTTACACGAACATTAAAAATATTTAATACTGGCTTAAAAAAAAATCCCTTAGACGCAATGCTATATAGGCAATTCCGGTTCTTAACTCCGGTTACTTTAACTTGTAGATTCTCTTTAAATTTGAGGTGCATAAATTTAAACAAAACTTTCTGAATTCGATTCTGCTCTCGATAAAAATATTCTATTTTTCCACATTTTTTTTAAGACCAAACAACAATATAAAATATCTGACTTACAGGTTCTCTGTTCAAATTTCTACACTTAAAAACGGGGCCTATTGCAGAGCAAAAACCTGATATTTTTTCTATTATTAAAATGTTTATAATCTCAAAAAACAATCTGCTTTAAAGATATTTTTCTTACATAAATAAATTATCTTCGTGAGACTGTAAAACCTTAACCAAATTTTAAAAAATGACTCTTTTTAATTTTCTGTTTAAAAAATCAAATTCCAGATGCCCAAGATGTCTCGGAAAAGGTTTTGTAGATTGGGAAGATATACAACGTTTAAACAATCAATTAAAATGGGCACCCGGCCCCTGTGCTTATTGCAATGCCTCAGGAAAAGCGACAGAAGAAATGCTCTCTAACGTGGCTGTAGATACTACTTACCTCACTATTGATTTACCCGAATCTGAAATAGAAAAAATAAAAAATGGAGACGAAGAAACTATAGAAAAAGGTAAGCTACAGGAACTTTTTGTAGAAAACATTATAAAGTATACTGAATACCATTACCTAAACAAAAATATGGATGCCCAAAGTATCGCCCATTTGTATCTGAGTACAGAAGACGAAAAAGCCCCCTTTTCGGTAGAGAAAGAAAACCTGATACAGTACATCAGCAAAATAATAGAATTAAAAAAAGCTGAACGAAAATAGTATCAAACAAAATCCCACTTCAGCTGCACTACGAAGTCGAAGAACCTTAAAAAAACTAAAAACCTCATTATCAAAGCAAAAACCAGCCTTTTCACGCTTGTATTATTGTGGCAAAAAAATCTAAAAACAGGTATAAATACGGGGTGTCAGATCTTTATTAAGTGGTAAAATTGCCGTAAATAATTTTTATTTAAAACTATAGTTTTCCTAAGGGAAGATTATGAAATGATGTCATTTTTTTTGGAACAATTAAGTGAGATTTCTAATCGATGCCAACGATTAAAAGTCTCACTTTTTTTTGATTATGTTTCTTCAATTATTACGCCTGCTTCAGTTAATATTAGGTAACGGCAAAGATTTCTTCCTCGTTGAATATAAAACAACAACAAACTCCAAAAAACTCTATGATGATCAAAACAAAATCACTTTGAACCTATGTATCTTTGAGCCTTAAAAAACAAAGCCCTAAATCTCTATGACACGAGAACATTATATTCCTTTTAACAAAGAATTCTTACTGGAACAACAGCTTAGCACCTTTGCTGACGATTCGAAAAAAGTTGATGATTTCAAAAAACTGTTCGATATTATCGAGCATTATTTTCATTACGAAGCTTTTAATCTTAACCGAAATCTAAAACAAAACTATGCTCAGTTTGATCCGGATTTGAGTCCAAAAGAACGTAAAAGTTTTAGAGGAAAAAGCGATTTCACCATTTTCAAAAAAACATTGCTTACGGTTTTAGAACAAGGGAATTATCGCCGAATAGATCAGGAAACACTAGACAAAGCTTTTGAAGATTCAGACTTAATTGGTTTAAAACTTTCAATTGATTTTAATGCCTTTAAAGATTACGAATTATACGTACGGGGGCATCATAAAGCAAACGAAAAGATTAAGAAATATTTTTTCTGGAAAAAAGAAATTGAAATCGAATATTATGATCGTGTCTTAATTTATCTCCATTACAGCGAAGAGGATTATATTAAAGAAAAGAAAGTAAAATTGGGGAAAATGCCCATTGAACCTGGATCAGTTGCTTTAAAAATTTTTAAACGTGTTCCTAAAAATGATCTCGAAACCATATTTCCAAATGCCATTCCGAGAATGTCTACCACAGATAAACTGTTTTTTTGGGTTCCCGGAATCGGAGGTGGAATTTCCCTTTTAAGCACAACTGTAATCCCTGCTTTGATCGGTATGTATGCGGCATATCAATCTGGTGAGACAATAGATTTACTTAACAGCAAAGCTTCTTTAAACCAAGGTTTAATAGCATTGGGCATTTTGTCACTTTATCTGTTCCGTCAATACAGCAACTTTGTCAATAAGAAAATTAAATATTCCAAAATACTTTCAGATAGTCTTTATTTTAAGAACCTTGGAAATAACAGCGGAGCTTTTTATTCGCTGTTGAATTCTTCTGAAGAGGAGGTATTAAAGGAAACCATTCTGGCTTATACATTTTTGTACAAAGCTGAATTCCCAATTACTGCCAATGAACTCGATACTCAAATTGAATCATGGTTTACAACAAAACTAAATACAGACCTCGATTTTGATGTTCAGGATGCTTTGCTAAAACTACAAGATATGGGGCTTGGTATTGAATCCAATGGAAAATGGAGCGTAATTTCGTTAGATCAATCACTCAGTACGATCGACGCACTATGGGACAATGTTTTTGATTACAATCAGAAAGAAACTTCTCAGTGTCATTAATCAATAACTCTCATGATCAATAATGTTATAAATGAAACGAAAAAAGCGAGAAGAATAAGTACACTAAATATTATTCTTGCTTTTATGATTATATCTTCCAAAGTATCATTTCTTACCTCTAAATATTCATGAAAATTGAACTTGTTTATTACTTTCTCCGTTTGATCTTCTTTACGTTGTAAAGTGACATAAACTTGTATGACTCTCTTTTTTTTAGTTTTCTTTCCACTCATACTCAATTATTTAACAAGATTTATTTTAAATTTTGCCAAATTTAATAAGTAAAAAACGAATAGCACACCGAATAAAGCCATAAAACTATCAAAATAAGACATATACTCTATTATTTGAGTGTTTAATCTAAGTTTTAACATTTTTTCGTAGTCGTAGAAGTATGGAAATTTTAAAACGACGCAACTTTAATTTTTATACTAACCATTTTTATATCTGCTTTATCATTACAAACTCTATTACATTTTAAGGATTCTCTGAATTGTCTTCAGCTAAATTACCATTCCTTCCTACATCAGTATTTTTCTGAAGATTAGCCACATTTCTTTCTACGAAAGTTTAAAATAGATAAAACTAAAAGAAATTTTAGTAGATTTACTATCCTAAATCCAAAACAATGAGAACATTAGAACAATGGTTTGATGAATATGCAGTAAGTCATCAAAACCCAAAGAACAAGGCGATTCATTATATTTGTGTACCTGCAATTTACTTTTCAATCGTAGGGTTGTTAATGAGTATTCCAAGTAGCATCATTTCAAATACTTTGAAACTAAATGCCCCAGTTATAGAAAATTGGGCCGCTGTTGTTTTAGTTTTTGTACTTCTTTTTTACATTCGCTTATCAGTAGCAATGACCTTTAAGATTGCCGTTTTATCAGCAATTTGCCTGATTGTAAATTTTTATGTCGGGCAAGTTTTACCTTTATGGATATTTTCAATTAGTGTCTTTGCGATTGCCTGGATTGGACAATTCTACGGGCATAATATCGAAGGAAAAAAACCTTCCTTTCTAAAAGACCTTCAGTTTTTAATGATCGGGCCGGCCTGGGTGGTAGAGAATTTATTTTCCAGAAAGTAATTTTCTGTCGGAATAAAAAGGAAAATCAATAAAAAACTTGCTATGATTTAAAAGCAGCTACATGCTATTCTGTTGGCAATGATACCCGCAGGAATAGTTGTCGCTATTCTAAGAATACTAATTAAAATACCTATAAAACCTTAAAAAATGGAAAAAAAAAGATCTATATCGTTTACTTTTCTGATCGTAGCTATCATTTTAGGAGTAACGCTGTATAAACAATTCGACTTTGAAAAGCTAAAATTCGAAAAACCCGCATTAGCAACACTTTACATCATTGTTTTTTTAGTCTCACTTTACATTCTGATAAGAAAACCAAAAGCGGGATCTGAAAAATAGAAATTATTTAAAAATCAACGAGATAAAACTGTTAAGACATAAAAAAGAAGTCATTTAAGGACCAAATTTGAACATGCCCCAAAAAGCTAAACACTATTAGGGGCATTTTTTATGGAAAAAAAAGTGCTATTTGTTCAGTAAATTAATATCGACATACATCAAAAAATGTTATCAATGAAGTTCTTTTCAATTATTAAAAACACAGGGAGCTGTAATTTCAAAATCACTTTTTAGTATACCTAAATTCAGTAAAATTCCCAGGCATTTTATTTGTTACAGAAAGCCTATTAGAAAAAAGATTGGGTTTGATTCTAATAATTTTAGTATGTTCATCAATTTCAACTTCCTTTTTACTTCTCATATTGACCACATCAAAATGTAAAATTTCAAATTTGCGCTTTCCTTTTTCAAGATCTATTACAACATACTCATTCGTTCTCAGTTGCCCCAAAGACTTACCATCGATCCAAATATTCAATTCCCCGGTATTATCCATTTTATATAAAAAACCGGCTCCGTTATAAATCAGTATTTTTCCATTACCAAGTTTACTTAACTCCACATTCACTAATCCATTTTCAATAAAAGTATATTCAGAGGGAACTGATTTCAGTCCACATGAAAACACCAAAAACGCAATTAGAGATAAGATTCCACGTTTAATTAATTCTAAAAAATATTTTTTCATTATGAGTCACTTTAATTTTTCACATTTCGTTAATCCGCTTTACTGATATCGTAAATTTAAAATGAGCCTTGATTTTCATCAAGACTCATTAAGGAATTAAAACATTCCATTTGTAAGCAAATCACCCTTATAATAACCTGACGGATCATTATTCCCATTCCCGCTAGGGCCATTGATTTTTCTGTTTTTATTAGACAATAAACCAATTCCAATTATTAGCGCGCCAAGTCCTATAAAAGCTAAAAAAGGATCACCTCCGTCAATTTCCTGCAATTCCTTAACATTAAGCTCTACTAAATTTAAATTCTCTAAATTCATAAGTTTTAAATTTTAAAATAGTTAATAAATAAATTTCAACAAAATTATTTTCTCGAGAAGTTTTTTGTTGTAGCAAACGTACCATAGTTCCGTCTAATAAATTTGGACGGAACTATGAGTTGTCAATTTATTCTAATAATTAACCTAATTTTATCTTTTCGATTACTAAAGAATATTCGAAAAGATGTAGACGCAAACAAGAAAAAATGAATAAAAGAATATCTAAAATACAAAATGAAGTACAAGATAAAAATTCTCTTGCTTGGAAAAAAATCTGTGATTATGTTGACAAGGTCGCCACAGAAAACCTTGAAGAATTTTCTCCGGTAGAAGAACTTGGTCAAGAATTATTTTCTCAAATACATACTTTACCAGAGACCATTTCTAAGTTAAAAAAAGTCAAAAAAGTATGGCTTTATGGAAGTAAATTAAAGCGTATTCCTCCAGAAATTGGAGATATGGAAGCACTTGAATACTTTGATGCATATACTTCTTATGATTTACATTGGTTTCCATACGAAATTACAAAGTGCAAAAAACTTAAAGACAGCAGAATAAGTACACGGATTTTATATGGCAATTGGAAGAACCGAATGAAATTCCCACGTTTAAATCATAATCCGATACGCTATTCAGGACAAACCGTGAACTGTAGTATTTGTAATCAAAACACAACATACGAACAAGTAAATCAACTTTGGATTTCTCTAAAAGTAGGTACTGACGTTCTACCTCTCCTTGTAAACCTGTGTTCGGGCGAATGTGAAAGCAAACTACCAAAACCACCCGACAATTATATCCCGTTTCCTCATAAAGGCGGTGCAGACATAAAGCAACCACCTGACGAAGAAGAACTTTTTGAATTAGAAATAAAGAACTATAAAGACACCCCAAATAACAACTTAACCGATATTGAAATATCCGGCAACTGTAAAATACCATTTGATGAGCTTACTAAAAAGCAAGAAAGTCCAATGATCAAACGCCTAAGAAAAATATGGAAGAGATAAAAGATGATAAGTACAGTGGAAGATCTACTTAATTGTCTTTAATAGAAAATGATTCTAATTCTATCAATCTAACTCGATAGAATTTACAAAGTCTCAATATTTATAAAAAAGCTTACTTGGCAGTTTATAAAAAGCAAAAAAAACCTATTTCATCACGAAATAGGTTTTTTTTTAAAGTGATCGCGGAGGGGTTCGAACCCCCAACCCTCAGAGCCGAAATCTGATATTCTATCCAGTTGAACTACGCGATCAAAAATATTAATTTTTCAAAATTCAAATCCAAGTTTTAGAATTGGAATTTGGAATTTAAAAATTAGAATTTACATATTGACATTTTATACCAATAATTTTTTTACAATTGCAGAAATGGTTTTCCCTTCAGCTGTTCCTCCTAATTGTGCAGAAGCTAATCCCATTACTTTACCCATTGAAGCAATTCCGGAAGCTCCAGTTTCAGCAATGATTTTTGCTACTACTGCTTCTACTTCTTCTTCACTTAACTGAGCCGGTAAAAACTTCTCGATTACAGCAACCTGAGCCAATTCCGGTTCTGCTAGATCAGGACGGTTTTGTTCTGTAAAGATTCTGGCGCTTTCTTTACGGGTTTTCACCAATCTTTGAAGCAATTTAACTTCATCGTCTTCTGTTAATTCTTCTTTAGAACCTGAAGCCGTTGCAGCCAATAACATTTCAGACTTAATCGCTCTTAATGCTTCTAATGCTACTGTATCTTTTGCTCTCATGGCGGTTTTAATCTCGTCCATGATTAGTGTTTGTAAACTCATTTTTTAATTCTATTTAAATAAGCTAAGCTTATAGATTAATAATTACATTTAAAATTATAATACTGTCTCCACTCGAACTACTAATTAAGATTCACTTTAAAAAGCCATTTACGAAGTCAAATTTTAAATTCTGTGCGAAGATAAAAAAAATAACCCGAAAATTAAATCCAATTTTCGGGTTATCCTAATTATTATGATTCTAAAATTAATCTACGTTGTCGTGCAAAAACGAATTGTTGGAGCGCAATTGTAAATCGTTGTTACTATCTGTTCCAACCGAAATTCTCGAATTTGTGTTATTTGATTGTGAATTAGACAAATCGATACCTAATCTTTTGTAAGCAGGTTCCTTTTCCAATTCATCAATTCTCGACACATTATTATGGAATTTATAATTAAATTCTTTTAATTTTTTTCTTCTTTCTTCAGCTCTTAAACGTAAAGTTTCTTCAATTGTCAATTCCATTGGAGAAACATTAGCCGTTGTTGAATAATCGGCATCAGTAGCAAAATCAGGTCTTGGTTTCATTGTGATATTCAATTCCTCAGGAATTACTTCTTCTACCACTTTTTCAACCGGCTTTGATGTCATTAAATCGTTTTCAACTTCCATGTACTCTTCTAAAGAATACTTGATGATTCCCTTATCAGAAAGTTCCGTTACCGGTACAAATGAAACCGGATCATTCACTTTAATGTTACGGGTTTCGTTTGTTAATTCGAATAAGATTTTAGTTTCTTCAACAACTGGTTCTTTTCTCACTTCAGGCTCTGATCTGAAGATTGGCAAATCAAATGAAAATGTCGTTTGCTCTTCTCTTTCGAATGTTCTTTGTTGCACTTGCTGAACAGGTTTTACATCCTGAAAAACTTCTGCCTGCGGAGCTGTAATTGTAAAATCAATATCCGTTATAGGCGAAACAATTTCAAAAGTAACGTCAAGATTTTTTATAAACTCAGACATTACCACTAATTCGTCCTGATTAATAACTGCAACCGGAGCAACTTCAAATGGAGTAACTGCAACTGGCACAACCGGAGTAGGTGTTACGGGAGCAACCGTATCTTCATCATCCATTAAATCAAAAACAATTTTTTCTTCTGATTTACTCGTTGGTGTATCGATTGTTAAATCAAAGGAAGTAACTGATTTATTCGTTAGATTATGAACGCTTCTTTGCTCATCTTCTAAAGTATGAATGATTTTCTTAGGCTCTGTATTAACGATTTCATTTTGTTGTTCAACATCAAAACCTGTCGCAATAATAGTTACAGCGATAGCATCACCAAGAGTTTCGTCTTCACCAACCCCCATGATAATATTAGCATTGTAACCTGCTTCTACCTGAATATGATCGTTGATTTCACCGATTTCATCCAAGGTAATCTCATTTGATCCAGAAACGATAAGCAACAATACGTTTTTGGCTCCTGTAATTTTATTGTCGTTTAACAACGGAGAATCCAATGCCGAAATAATAGCTTCCTTAGCTCTGTTTTCTCCCTCGGCAACAGAAGATCCCATGATCGCTGTTCCACTATTCGAAAGAACAGTTTTAGCATCACGTAAATCGATATTTTGAGTATAATGGTGCGTAATTACCTCGGCAATACCTCTTGAGGCAGTTGCTAAAACTTCATCTGCTTTAGAGAATCCGGCTTTAAAACCAAGATTTCCGTATACTTCTCTTAATTTATTATTATTGATCACAATTAATGAATCGACCTGCTTACGCAATTTTTCGATTCCTAAAAGTGCCTGCTCCTGACGCACTTTCCCTTCAAACTGAAACGGAATAGTAACAATACCAACAGTTAAAATTTCTCTTTCTTTGGCCAATTGTGCAATTACCGGAGCTGCACCGGTACCTGTTCCACCACCCATACCAGCGGTAATAAATACCATCTTAGTACCACGGTCCAACATTTTCTCGATATCAGCGATACTTTCTATAGCAGACTGTTGTCCTACATCAGGATTTGCTCCTGCTCCAAGACCCTCTGTTAAGTTCATACCTAACTGAATTTTGTTTGGTACCGAACTATTCTGCAGTGCCTGTGAATCGGTATTACAAACGATAAAATCTACGCCTTTAATACCTTGTTTAAACATATGGTTGATAGCGTTACTACCACCTCCACCTACACCTATTACTTTGATAACATTTGATTGGTTTTTTGGTAAATCAAATGAAATACTTCCAAATTCTGAGTTGCTCATCATCTTTTTGGTTTTTGAAATTCTTATTTAATACATTTTTTACTTCTTGACTTGGGGCCAATAAAGTAATCCTTTTCTTTTTATTGTCTTATTCTGCGTTGTCTAAAAAATCTTTGATTTTATCGACATATCGGTCAAAAAATGATCTTCTTATTTTTGTTTCCGTAGATTCCTCCTTAGAACTGCTGTTTCGAACTTCTCTGGTTTCTTCAATAGTTTCTACTCTTTCAACGTAGTTTTCTTCTACTTCGTATCGCTGTTGTACCGGCTGTTGTTGCTGTGGTGGTACATTTCTATAAACCACTTTTGGCTGATCATTTACAATCTCCATTCTAACAGCACTTTGTGTACTATTTTCGATACTGTTCATTACTAAACCAACTGCGGTTGCAAATAACGGACTGGAAATTTCTTCGCTGGAATTTCCTGCCAGGTGCTCATTTGGATATCCAATTCTGGTATCCATACCAGTAATATACTCTACTAATTGTTTAATGTGTTTTAATTGAGCACCACCACCTGTAAGAACGATTCCGGCAATTAACTTTTTACGGGGATCTTCGTGTCCGTAAGCCTTAATCTCTGCAAAAACCTGCTCTACAATCTCCACCACACGGGCATGAATAATTTTGGATAAGTTTTTAAGCGAAATTTCTTTTGGCTCTCTTCCTCTTAATCCTGGGATAGAAACAATTTCGTTGTCTTTATTTTCTCCTGGCCAGGCCGATCCGAATTTTATTTTTAAAAGCTCTGCTTGTTTTTCAATAATTGAACAACCTTCTTTGATATCGTCTGTAATAACATTTCCTCCAAAAGGAATCACTGCAGTATGACGAATAATGCCATCTTTAAAAATGGCCAAATCTGTTGTTCCGCCACCAATATCAATTAACGCGACTCCGGCTTCTTTCTCCTCCTGACTTAAAACCGCATCGGCAGAAGCCAAAGGTTCTAATGTTAGTCCGGATAGTTCAATTCCTGAACTCTGAATACATCTTCCAACATTTCTGATCGAAGAAGCCTGTCCTACCACTACGTGAAAACTGGATTCCAGTCTACCTCCGTACATTCCGATAGGCTCTTTAATTTCAGATTGCCCGTCAATTTTAAACTCTTGTGGCAAAACATGTATAATTTCTTCTCCCGGTAACATGGCCAGTTTATTAACCTGATCAATCAAAAGTTGAATGTCTTTTTCACCAATTACTTCCTCCGGATTATTACGGCTGATATAATCTGTATGCTGAATACTTCTGATGTGCTGTCCGGCAATACCCACAACCACATCCTTAATTTTATAACCCGAATTGTTTTCTGCTTCAAGTATTGCCTGCTGAATCGATTGAATCGTTTGTGTGATGTTGTTTACAACTCCTCTTGCGACTCCCAAACTTTTGGATTTTCCAATACCCAAAATCTCCAGTTTACCATATTCATTCTTCTTGCCTATCATGGCAACTATTTTGGTTGTTCCAATATCTAGACCTACTGCAATGTTATCTTTTTCCATTTTCTATTATTTTGTGCAAACTACTTGTTCCGTAAACCTAAGGTCAATTTTATTGTATTTGTATAACGAACTATCTAAAACCGCTTTTTGAAAAAAGGCTTTATAGTTATTAAATTTCTTATCAACATTCATCGTTCTGCCAAAATCGATGAAGTAATTATAATTTCTATTAAACATTTTTAAGCTGCCATTAGGCATAATTTGTATTGCAATGATGTTTTTTTTCAAAAACGCATCGTCATAAATTGTGCGAAATAAAGCAGCTAAATCTTCGTTATTTTTTTTATTAATTGCCCCCGAAACAAGAGGAACTCTCGCAGTATAATTGGCTGACAAAGGCATTTTATTACCCTCATAGTCAATATAAAAAGACTGATCACCATCATAAACTCGCGCTATTGGTGTCTTCTGTTTTACTACTGCTTTTAGAACGCCATCGATACTTACAAAAACATCTGACTTCTCAATCATGTCTTGCGCATCGAGGGTTTTCTCTATCTTATTCAAATCTAACTCATCTTTTCTAATACTGGAAGCATCTCTTTTATTTTCTATCAACAATTTATTAACCGTTTCGGGCTTCACAAAAAGCGTATTTTCTCCTACAAAAACAACCATAGATTTCTTCAATTTTCTATCTCCATTTCGGTGTTGCGCGAAAGAATATAAAAAAAGAACAAGCCCAAAAATGAGTACTAATCGAATATTTGTCCAATTAAATATTTTCATTCAGCATTTTTTTGATTGATGGAACCATTTCACCAAGATCACCAGCTCCTATTGTCACAATTATTGGCGCATCACTGGCTTTGATCTCCGCTAATAAATCATTTTTTGCAACAATTTTTTTATTCGAATTTGTCATTTTACCCAACAGCCATTCCGATGTAATCCCTTCCATTGGTAATTCACGTGCCGGATAAATATCCATTAAAAATACTTCGTCAAACTGAGACAAGCTTTCGGCAAATCCATCTGCAAAATCTCTTGTTCTGCTAAATAAATGTGGCTGAAAAATCGCTAGAACTTTTCGTCCTGGATACAATTCACTAACCGCCTGATGAACAGCATTTATCTCTGTTGGATGATGCGCATAATCATCTATATAAACTAAATTTTCAGTCTTAATCTGATATGAAAAACGTCTTCTGATTCCATTGAATGAAGCAATGGCCTTTGCAATGGAGTCGGTCGGGGTGCCGAACGTTTTAGCCATTGCAATAGCCATCAATCCATTCATTAAATTGTGTTTTCCAGGCAATCCGAAACGTAGGTCGGTCATAACTTCTGATGGTGTCTGCACGTCAAAAACATAACTTCCGTTATCAATACGAACATTAAAAGCCTTATATACTGCTTCTTCATTTATAGCACACTGAACTCCTTCAAGCGGCAGTTCTTTGGTTATAAACAAGTTATTTTTATCTTCTACTTTTGAAGCAAATTCGACAAACGAAGCTTCAATAGCATCACTGGTTCCGTAAATATCCAAATGATCTGCATCCATTGAAGTAATACAGGCAATATTAGGATGTAAGTGCAAAAACGAACGGTCAAATTCATCTGCCTCTACTACGGTTACTGTTTTTCCTTCTCCGATTAGATTCGAATTATAATTCTCTACAATTCCACCCACAAAAGCAGTGACATCTGCCCCGCTTTCATACAAAATGTGCCCTAAAATACTTGAGGTTGTAGTTTTTCCATGTGTTCCTGCTACAGCAAAACAAAACGTGTCTTTAGTGATAATCCCTAAAACTTCAGCGCGTTTTTTAACCACATAATCTCTTTCTGTAAAATAATTCCATTCAGAATGTGTTTTGGGTACAGCCGGTGTAATAATCACCAGTGTATTCTCGGTATAATAGTCCTTTGGAATTAAACCAATATTATCTTCAAAATGAATATCAATACCGCTTTCAATCAACTCGCTTGTCAGCATTGATGGCGTTTTATCGTAACCCGAAACCTGTTTCCCTATATTTTTAAAATAGCGGGCCAGAGCACTCATTCCGATGCCTCCAATACCAATAAAATAAACGTTTTGTATTTGATTTAAATTCATTTTTTTTTTTGCTTTTTTATTGCTTTAAGCAATAGGCTTTAGGCTATAAGCCTTCCACTTTTATCTTTAATTATTTATTCTCTAATTTTATTACCTTACCATTCGCCGTTCTTCATTAAACAACAAGCTTACACCCTATTGCTTAAAGCCTACAGCTAAATCAGCTTCACAATCTCAGCTACAATTGCCTGTGTTGCTTTTGGCATTGCCAGCTTCTTAATATTTACACTCAATTGTTTTTGCTTTCCTTCATCTTTAAGCAAAGCTTCAAAAACAATACTAAATTCATTATCTAATTCTGATTCCTTCAGTAAAATAGCTCCTTTAGCCTCTACAATAGCCTGTGCATTTTTAGTCTGATGGTCTTCAGCTACGTTAGGTGACGGAATAAATATTACCGGCTTCCCTACAATACACAATTCCGAAACCGATGATGCTCCTGCACGTGAGATAATCACATCTGCAGCTGCATATACAAAATCCATTCTTTCAATGAAATCAATTACCTTAACATTTTGCTGATTGTACTTTTTATATTCTTCAAAATATAATTTTCCACATTGCCAGATTACCTGAACATCTTGTGAAAGAAATTTTTGCAATTCTTTTTCAATTAATTGATTGATTCTTCTCGCTCCTAAGCTTCCACCTAAAACCAACAATGTCTTTTTATTCGGATCTAAACCATAAAAAGCAATTGCTTCCGCACGTTTGCTCTCGATGTCAATCAAATCCTGGCGAACCGGATTCCCGGTCAGAACGATTTTTTCTTTTGGAAAAAAACGCTCCAGATTTTCGTAGGCTACACAAATTGCATTTGCTTTTTTACTCAGCAATTTATTTGTAATTCCCGGAAACGAATTCTGTTCCTGAACAACTGTTGGAATTCCAGCCGATCCAGCTGCCTGCAGTAAAGGTCCGCTGGCAAAACCTCCTGTACCAATCACCACATTTGGCTTAAACTGTTTTATAATTCGTCTTGACTCCAGCAAACTTGTTGCCAGTTTTAATGGAAACATTAAATTTTGTAATGTCAGCTTTCTTTGCAAACCTGCAATCCAAAGGCCTTTGATTTCGTAACCCGCCTGAGGTACTTTCTGCATTTCCATTTTATCTTTAGCCCCTACAAAAAGAAACTCAGCATCGGGAAATTGTAATTTTAATTCATTTGCAATAGCAATTGCAGGATAGATATGCCCACCTGTACCACCACCACTTAATATGAATTTATATTTTGTCATATTTTATTTAGTTACTGAGTTGTGAGTCATGAGTTCCCTCTATAACTTATCAACCTATTCCTCTATTTTCTTTCTTCTATTATCTCAGCTCTATACTTATTTATTTAAAACTGCATTCATCGGATTTCTTGAATTGTCTTCAATCGAATACGATCCTTCTTCTTCATATATCTTTTCATCTGCAGGCAAATCTTCTTCTGCTAATTCTTTATCAATCAACCTCTGAAGTGCTTCTCTCCTTCTTTCTTTTTCTTCCTGCTCTTCAGCGATTTCTTCTTCTTTCTTCGTTACACTAATGATGATCCCAAGAGAAAAACAAGTCATCCAAATCGAACTACCTCCACTACTAATCAATGGAAGTGTTTGTCCTGTTACCGGCAACAGCTCTACCGCAACTGCCATATTAATCATTGCTTGAAAGATCATCGGGAACCCGAGCCCGACGACGACGAGCTTCCCAAACAATGTATTGGCTTTGTGCGAGGCTATCACAAATCGGAACAATAACAATAAGTACAAAACCAAAATCGACACTCCGCCCACTAAACCGTATTCTTCAACAATAATCGCATAGATAAAATCGGAAGAAGACTGTGGTAAAAAGTTTTTCTGAACACTTTTTCCAGGTCCTAAACCTCCCAGTTTTCCAGATGCTATTGCAATTTTTGCTTTTTCAATCTGATAATCATCTTCATCCGGTTTATCAGTTGTAAAGTTTTCTATACGACTCCCCCAGGTACTTACCCTGCTAAAGAATCTAGAATCCGGAAACGCTTTTGCCACCAAAAGGAAGAACGCAAACATTGCAATTCCGGAACCAATGATAAAACCAATATATTTTAATGGATACTTACCAATAAATGTCAGCATAATTACCATAGCAAAAATCAACGCCGTAGTCGAAAAATTTGCAGGTAAAATAAGTGCCAACGTAATAAAAACCGGCAACCAAAGCTGTATTAACGAAGCCTGAAACGGTTCGTTCTCTTCTCTGGTTTTCGACAGATATCGCGCCACAAATATGAATAATATACTGGCGGCCAATGTCGACGTCTGAAACGTAATTCCGATAAAAGGAACCTGAATCCAACGACTCGCGTTTGCACCTGCAATAACAGTACCTTTTAATAAAGTATAAAGCAGTAAAAACCAAACAATAGGCAACGCAATTTTTGAGATCGCCCTGAAATAATGATATGGCACACGATGTACCCAATAAATAATCAGAAAACCAATACAAACGTGAGCCAGATGTTTCACCAAATACCCTAAGGTGTTTCCAGTCCCATGACCTATATACGCCAAATTACTACTCGCACTAAAAACAGGCATAAACGAAAACAACGCCAATAAAGCCACGAATGACCATATTACCCTGTCTCCTTTTAATTTGTTCACCAGCTCTTTCATAATCTTTTGTTTCAGGTTTCTTTTGTTTCAGGTTTCATGTTTTAGGCATCGAACTTGAAACCTGAAACATGAAACTATAAACTATCTTTTATAAATTGTGCACCGCTTGCTTAAACTGTCTTCCTCTGTCTTCGTAGCTTTCAAATAAATCGAAACTTGCGCAGGCAGGAGACAATAAAACCGTATCACCTTTTTCTGTTAAACGTTGTGCTGTTTTTACAGCGTCGTTCATATTATTTACTTCAACCATGATGTCAACCACATTCCCAAAAGCATTGATTATTTTATGATTATCAACTCCAAGGCAAATAATAGCTTTTACTTTTTCACGAACTAATGACATCAATTCATTGTAATCGTTTCCTTTATCAACTCCACCAACAATCCAAACTGTCGGTACATTCATACTATCTAAAGCAAAGAAAGTAGCATTAACATTTGTCGCTTTTGAGTCATTGATGTATTGAACATTCTGAATTTTAAGCACTTTCTCTAAACGGTGTTCAACACCTTGAAAATTCGATAAACTTTCGCGAATTGTTGCATTTCTAATTTGCATCAACTTCGCTACAGAGCTTGCTGCCATTGCGTTTTTCATATTATGTTTTCCTTCTAACGCAATGTGTTCTGTTTCCATTGTAAACTCTTCTTGGTTGATCTTTATTTCCATTTTGTTGTTATTTATAGAAGCCCCTTCACCTAATTTTTCAGTCAATGAAAAAGGAATTAATTTTGCTTTTGTTTTGTTGTTCTTCAACCATCCTGCAATCGCCTCATCATCTGCGTCATAAATCAAATAATCACTCTCGGTCTGATTCATTGTTATTCGAAACTTCGAATTGATATAGTTCTCATATTTATATTCGTATCGGTCTAAATGATCCGGACTAATATTGGTTATAATGGCTATATCGGGTCTGTAATCAATAATTCCGTCAAGCTGAAAACTACTCAGTTCAAGCACATAGGCATCGTATTTATTCTCGGCAACCTGCCAGGCGAAACTTTTTCCTATGTTTCCCCCCAGCCCTACATTCAAACCCGCTGACTTCAGTAAATAATGTGTCAGCATCGTTGTGGTAGTTTTACCGTTACTACCTGTAATCCCAATAGTCAATGCTTCTGTAAAAGGTTTTGCAAATTCGATTTCAGAAATCACTTTTACTCCGGCTGCTACCAGTTTTTTTACGATGGGAGATTTCTCCGGAATCCCTGGGCTTTTCATCACCACATCGGCATTTAAAATCAGGTCTTCTGTATGCTGTTCTTCTTCCCAGGCAATTTTATTAATGATAAGAACTTCCTTGTAACTTTCTTTTATCTTTCCAAAATCCGATACAAAAACATCGTATCCTTTTTTCTTTCCGAGAATAGCAGTACCTACACCACTTTCTCCTCCACCTAAAACTACCAATCTCATCTATCTTAATTTTAAAGTAACGATTGATAATATGGCTAACATGATGGCAACAATCCAAAATCGGGTTACGATTTTACTCTCATGATACCCCTTCTTCTGATAATGATGGTGTAATGGCGACATCAGAAAAATTCTTCGGCCTTCACCGAAACGCTTTTTGGTAAATTTGAAATAACTAACCTGTAAAACCACAGAGAAATTTTCTACCAAAAAGATCCCACATAATAACGGAATCAATAACTCTTTTCGAACTGCAATTGCCAAAACTGCAATAATTCCCCCAATAGTCAAACTTCCCGTATCTCCCATAAAAACTGAAGCCGGATAAGAGTTGTACCAAAGAAAACCAATTAACGCCCCAACAAATGCAGAGATAAAAACTGTCATCTCTCCTGAGTTCGGTATATACATGATATTGAGATAATTTGAAAAAATGATATTCCCCGAAAGGAATGTAAATATCCCCAGAGCCAGAACCGAAACTGCCGAGGTTCCCGCGGCGAGTCCGTCAATTCCATCCGTCAAATTTGCACCGTTTGAAACTGCTGTGATAATAAAAATTACCACCGGAATAAAAATCAACCAAGCCCATTTTTCATATCCTTCACCTGTCCACGCTAAGATTTCGGCATAGTCAAATTCGTTATTTTTCACAAAAGGAATTGTGGTAGCCGTTGACTTTTCTTCAACAGGTGCCGGCAAAACTACCGTTGTATTGTTACCTGACGCTTTAAAAATATCTGTTCTTCCTGTATCTGTTCTAACAGTTACAGCAGGATTAAAATAAAGTACAGATCCCACTATAATACCTAAACCAACCTGTCCAATAACTTTAAAGATTCCTTTAAGTCCTTGCTTGTCTTTTTTGAATATTTTGATGTAATCGTCTACAAAACCAATTGTTCCCATCCAAAGTGTGGTCACAATAAGCAATACGATATAAATATTATGCAAACGGGCAAACAACAAAACCGGTACGAGCGTCGCAAAAATGATAATCAGTCCCCCCATTGTCGGAGTTCCTGCTTTTTCATTCTGACCTGCAAGACCTAACTCTCTAACCGTTTCACCAACTTGCTGATTACGCAAAAAGTTTATAATTCTTTTTCCGTAAATCGTTGACAAAAGCAATGAAAGCATCAATGCTAAAGCCGATCTGAAAGTGATGTACTGAAAAACTCCCGTTCCTGGTACATCTAATGTTTTGTCTAAATATTCAAATAAATAGTATAGCATATTTCTCTATTTTTTAAATTCCGATTTTGAATTAAATTCCAATTTTTAAATCCCAAATTCCAACATTAAATTGGGTTTTGGATTTTGGAATTTCCATTTTGGAATTTCCCTATTATTATTTCCCTAATTGTTCTAAAATTTCTTTTACCGTTTCCATGTCGTCAAAATGATGACGTACTCCATTTATCTCCTGATAAGTTTCATGACCTTTACCGGCAATTAAGATAATATCATTGGGCTGCGCCAATTGACAAGCCGTTTTAATAGCCTGTTTTCGATCGGAAATTCTCAATATCTTTTTATAATTATGAGCCTCAACCCCTTTTTCCATCTCGTCTAAAATCACTTCAGGATCTTCGTTTCTTGGATTGTCTGAGGTTAAAATTGCCTTATCACTAAGATCTGTAGCAATTTTTGCCATAATTGGTCTTTTCGTTTTATCTCTGTTTCCGCCACAACCTACAACTGTAATCAGCTGTTCGTTTTTGGTACGGATATCGTTAATTGTTTTTAAAACATTGTCTAAAGCATCCGGCGTGTGGGCATAATCAACAATCGCTGTTATGTTTCCTTCTGAAACAATATACTGAAAACGTCCCGAAACACTTTCTAAATCAGACAGTAAGCGCAACGCTTCAAGACTATCCATTCCTAATTCTACAGCTGTACCGTAAATTGCCAAAACGTTGTAAGCATTAAAAGTTCCGATTAGTTTTACCCAAACTTCATTATCGTTTACTTTCAACAATAAACCCGACAATTGGCTTTCCAGAATCTGCGCTTTAAAGTCAGCATATGATTTTAAAGCATAAGTAAATTTTCTGGCAACCGTATTCTGCAACATCACACTTCCATTTTTATCATCAATGTTTGATAAGACAAAAGCTGTTTTTGGCAACGAATCAAAAAAAGATTTTTTCACATCCCTGTATTCCGCAAAAGTGGGATGGTAATCCAAATGATCGTGCGATAAATTCGTAAATATCCCACCCACGAAATGTAATGCTTCAGTTCGTTTTTGGTGAATTCCATGCGAGCTTACCTCCATAAAACAATGCGTTACACCTGCTTCAATCATTTCGTTCAGATAATGATTGATCGTAATTGAATCCGGTGTGGTATGTGTCGCTTTATATTCGGTTTCATCGACCATGATTTTTACAGTTGATAATAACCCAACTTTAAAACCTGCCTTTTGAAACAACTGAAATAATAATGATGCAATGGTTGTTTTTCCGTTTGTACCGGTAACTCCAACCAGTTTTAATTTTTCGGATGGATTTCCGAAAAAATTAGCCGCCATAAAAGCCAAAGCCGCATTGGTATCTTTTACTTTAATATAGGTAATTCCTTTTTCGATATTTTCAGGCAATGTATCGCAAATAACTGCAATGGCACCCAACTGAATCGCTTTTTCAATATAATCGTGACCATCTGAAAGTGATCCGCGAATAGCTACAAAAACGTCATTTGCCTCAATTTTTCTCGAGTCAAAATCAATTTTATGTATATCGATTTCTGTTGAACCTGTCACAGATTCAATCGCTACTTTGTATAATATGTCTTTCAGTATTTTCACGATAATTCTAATACTATAATTGCGTTTTTACTAATGTTTTTTCCCGGTTGAATAGACTGTTTTTTCACCTTTCCTACTCCAATAACCCTTACTTTTAAATCAAGGTTTTCTAACAATGCAACAGCATCCATTCCCGGCATTCCTTTTAAATCCGGAACCTGATTTAATTTTTTATTGGCTTCTGCGGTATACTTGTTATAACTGTCGTCTTGTTTTGGAATCCTTGAATCCAGTCGTTTTATTTTATTTGTTGAGGGCGCGTCTGTAAATATTTTTTGAGCGATTCTTTTAAAAACCGGCCCTGCAACGTCTGCTCCATAATAATTATTTTTTGATGTATTAGGCTTATGCACTACTACTATACAAGAGTACTTAGGATGTTCGGCCGGAAAATATCCCACAAAAGAGGATGCATAATACAAAGCCGACTTTCCTTCTTTCCCTCCATAATTAACCTGTGCGGTTCCTGTTTTTCCTGCCATCGAAAAATCTTTCGAATACAACTTAGAACCGGTTCCTTTTTTAACCACATTGAGCAATACCGCTCTTACTTTATTAATGGTTTCCTGCGAACATACTTTCGGATTGATTACTTCTACATCAAACTTCTTAATCGTTTTATTCCATTCTTTAATTTCGGAAACAAACTGCGGCTTAACCATCACCCCATTGTTGGCAACTGCATTATAAAGCGCCAGTGTCTGCATAGGTGTTACCGAAACTCCGTAACCAAAAGCCATCCACGGAAGTGAAACTCCCGACCAATGTTTGTCTCCTGGTTGTGGAATATAAGGCCTTCCCTCTCCTTTAAAATGCAAGCCTAATGTTTTATTTAATCCGTACGAGTTAATATGATTTACAAACTTTGACGGATCACTTTTATAATTGTCATAAACTGCCTGAACCATTACAGTATTCGACGAAAGTTCAAATCCGCGTGCTAATGAAATTTTCCCGTAACCTCCTCTGTGAGAATCCTGAACTACACGTCCGTAATATCTCACCACTCCTCCATGACTGTCATAAACCGTACTTGTATCGGCCACTTTATCTTCCAAAATCGCCATTAAATCAACCAATTTAAAAGTCGATCCCGGCTCATGCGACTCAGCTATAGCGTAATTTGTGGTTTCATAATACGATCCGTCTTCTGCCCTTCCTAAATTGGAAATCGCTTTTACATGACCCGTTTCAGTCTCCATTACTACTACACAACCATGATCTGCCTCGTATTCTTCCAACTGTTTCAATAAGGCATGATGCGCGATATCCTGAATAAAAACATCAATTGTCGACACTACATCAAAACCATCCTGAGGATCAACTTCATTGACATCACGAATTGGTTTCCATTGTCCTTTGGCTATTTTTTGCTTTAAAATTTTACCGTCTTTACCGTTCAGATAACTTTTAAAAGCCCATTCAATCCCTTTACCTACTTCAACTCCGGTTGCCGGATCAATACGGTCATAACCAATGGTTCTTTCCGCAATTTTCCCTATAGGATGTTTTCTTACCGTTTCCTGTTCAACAATAATCCCTCCTTTAAAAGCTCCTAAACTGAATAAAGGAAAGCCTTTTATTTTCACATATTCAGTATAACTCAAATTACGGGCAATCAAATAATAACGGTTTTTATTTGCTCTTGCTTTTCTTAATTCCTGCTCATAATATCCACCTGGGCGATCTAGAACAGTTGCCAATGAGTCGGATAATGCTTTCACATATTTCTCAAAAGTCTCCGTTTTTGGAGCTTTAGCATCAAAACGAATTTCATAATTAGGAATTGATGTCGCCAGTAAACTTCCGTCAGCCGAATAGATGTTTCCTTTGTTTGCCGGAATTACAAAATTTCTAACGGTACGCTGTTTCGCCAGTTTTCTGTAATAATCTCCTTCTACCCATTGAATATTGGTCAACTTAACAACAATAGCAATTGCCATCACAAAGATGAAAACTGCTACGAGGTAAATTCTGTAGGATATATGTTTATCTTCTACTGCCATATTCTTTTAAAGAAACTTTTTTCTTCTTCTTTTTTTACTTCTATTTTAATTGGAGGAACCGTCGATGGAAAAATTTCTTTTTCAAGCATTTTATCCGATATCGTTGATTCCATTTTTAACTTCATCAATTCTGAACGACGGTCTACAAATTCAGATCGCAATTCTTTTACTTCGTTATTCAGTTTTGCAATTTCAAAAACCTTCTGTTCGTAACGCTGTGTATTTGCAATCATCAGAATTGCAAGCAGAATAATAAAAACAATGAAGCGCCAATTTTTTACTGCATCATCATTGATCAGAAATCTTGCTTTTAATATATCAAATACACCACTTTTCATTTTTTCTACCTATATATATTATACTAGTCTGTTTAATTGCTTAAGCCTTCAACCATTTAATCGTTTAACTGTTTATGGTTTCAAACTCACATTTCACAACCAACATTTCACAAACTATATCTTCTCAGCAATCCTTAATTTTGCACTTCTTGCTCTATTGTTGATTTTGATCTCAGCATCGTCCGGTACAATGAGTTTTCCGATTGTTTTAAACGGTACTGAAAAGTTTCCGTAAAAATCTCTTTCCGGCTCTCCTTCAAACATTCCGTTTTTGATAAATCTTTTTACCAGCCTGTCTTCTAAAGAATGGTAAGAGATTACCGAAAATCTTCCACCTGGATTTAAAATTTCTAACGACTGCTCGATAAACTCTTTCAAAACATCCATTTCCTGATTTACCTCAATTCGGATGGCCTGATAAATTTGAGCCAATATTTTGTTGCGAACTCTTTCCGGTAAATATTTTGCCAGAACTTCTTTCAATTCATCTGTCGTTTTGATCGGATAACCTTGTCTTGCTTCTACAATTGTTCTTGCCAAAGCCGGAGCATTTTTCAATTCCCCATAATCAAAAAAAACACGACGTAAATCCTGTTCTTCATATTCGTTAACTACCCGATAAGCATTTAAATCATTTTTCTGACTCATCCGCATATCCAGTTCGGCATCAAATCTTGTCGAGAAACCTCTTTCCGGAACATCGAACTGATGTGATGAAACACCCAAATCAGCCAAAATTCCATCTACTCCTTTAACACCATGAAAACGCAGAAATCTTTTTATGAATCTGAAATTCTCATTAATTAAGGTAAACCGTTCATCCGGTAATGCATTCGCAAGCGCATCTTCGTCCTGATCAAAAGCAAATAATTTTCCGTTTGGCCCTAATCGTTTCAAAATTTCTTTTGAATGCCCCCCGCCTCCAAACGTAACATCTACATAAATGCCGTCAGGTTTAATATTTAAACCATCAACTGTAGGATGAAGCAAAACCGGATTATGATATTCCATTGTCGTCGTCATTAATATTTCCCATTACTTCTTCGGCTAGATCTGCAAAATCCATATCTTCGCCGCTTATTGATTTTTCATATAAATCCTTATCCCAAATCTCCACAATATTAACCGCAGATGAAAAAACCACATCTTTAGAAATACCCGAAAAAGTCACCAAATCTTTTGGAACCAATAATCTCCCCAATGCATCAATCTCTACCACTTTAACACCGGCAGTAAATCTTCGAATGAAATCATTGTTCTTTTTTACAAAGCGATTCAGCTTGTTGATTTTTTGCATCATCAGGTCCCACTCGTCCATTGGATACAATTCCAAACACTGTTGAAATACAGAACGCTTCAAAACGAATCCGTTTTGAAGAGAGGAAGTCAGCTGCTTTTTCAAGGGCGCAGGCAACATTAGCCTTCCCTTAGCATCGACTTTACACTCATATGTTCCGACAATTGTGTTCAAGAAAAATTCATTAATATGTTATAGGACAAAAATATAAAAAATATTACCACATTTTACCACTATATACCACTTTGTTAATAAGTTTAACCACTTTCCCCCCACTTCTCTTAACACATAGACAATCAATACATTAACTTATCATTAACGAATTATCAATAACACTAATCATTCAAAAAAAATACGCACTATTTTTCTTAAAAATTTAGCTATTATACCGATTTATTAACATTTAAAAAATCCGCCAAAAACAACCATTTAAACTGATTTTTAATCACTTATAAATTATACTAAAATTATCTAGTTAAAAAACGGTAGCAAAAATTCATTTTTATTTATTAAACCCTATATTTGTCCAAATTGAAATTGGCATTAAATTAAATGGACAAACACTACAAAAAAGAAGGCAAATACAGCTATTATGAAGCTGGAGAAGGAACTCCTATCGTTATTTTACATGGCTTAATGGGAGGCCTTAGTAACTTTGATGCTGTAGCCGAATATTTTCCAACAAAAGGATACAAAGTTGTAATCCCGGATTTGCCAATATACACTCAAAGCATTTTAAAAACGAACGTAAAAAGCTTTGCCAAGTATGTAAAAGACTTTATTACTTTTAAAGGCTTTGATCACGTTATCTTGCTGGGCAATTCTTTAGGCGGTCACATTGCACTTTACCACACAAAACTATATCCTGAAAAAGTTGCAGGACTAGTAATAACAGGAAGCTCAGGGCTTTACGAAAGCGCAATGGGAGACAGCTACCCAAAAAGAGGCGATTACGAATACATCAAAAAGAAAGCTGAAGATGTTTTTTACGACCCTGCAATTGCAACACCGGAGCTTATTGACGAAGTGTATGCAACCGTTAATGACCGTATCAAACTGATCAAAACCCTGACGATTGCCAAGAGCGCCATTCGTCATAATATGGCCAAAGATTTACCAAAAATGACAACAGAAACCTGTATCATCTGGGGTAAAAATGACGCTGTTACTCCCCCAAATGTTGCCGAAGAATTTGATAAATTATTGCCTAATTCAACTTTGTACTGGATAGACAAATGTGGACACGCTGCTATGATGGAACACCCTCAGGAATTCAACAAAATTCTGGAAGAATGGCTCGTTAAAAAGAATTTATAGCATCTAACTTTCGACTTTTAGGAGGTTTTAAAAACAAAAAACATGAAAATTAATACCGCCGAATTCATTGTCAGCAATTCTGAAGTATCAAAATGCCCGCAGGAATTTTTACCAGAATATGCTTTTATCGGAAGATCAAACGTAGGTAAATCCTCTTTGATCAACATGCTTACCAATCATAAAAATTTAGCAAAAACATCAGGGCGACCTGGAAAAACACAGTTAATTAATCACTTTAAAATCAATAACAATTGGTTTTTAGTCGATTTACCGGGTTATGGTTACGCCAAAGTGTCCAAGAAAACAAAATCTGTTTTCCAGCAATTTATCACGGACTATTTCGAAACCAGAGAGCAATTAGTTTGCGCTTTTGTTTTGATTGATATTCGCCATGAAGCGCAAAAAATTGACATCGAATTCATGTCTTATATGGGAGAAAGCGAAATTCCGTTTTGCATCATCTTTACCAAAGCAGATAAAATCAGCAAAGTAAAAATCGATTCTCATATCGCAGCTTATAAAAAACAAATGTTTGCCAATAACTGGGCCGAAATGCCTCAATATTTCGTAACCTCATCTACGGAGGCCACTGGAAAAGAAGAACTTTTATCCTATATCGACGAAGTAAATCAGGAAGTTTTTAAAAACAACTCAGGGTTTTAAATTTCAATAGGGAAATTCCAAATCCCAAAATAATCAATAAAAAAATCCCAAATTCCAATTGTTAAAACTTGGGATTTGGGATTTTTATTTTAAAGAAAAACCTTGTAAAATATTTTCATCTTATATTTGAATCCAAATCAATTATACTTTATGAATAATTTCAAATCAATAAATCTCATACTTTGCATTGTTTCTTTCCTCTTTTTATTTTCCTGTCAGTCATCTCATTACATGTTTACCACAGGACAAAGAACCGGAGTTGATTTTACTTCTGGAAAATGGCTTTTAAATGAATTAGATTGTCCAAAAAACTCTAAAGACAACTTAACCGAGAAATCTTTAGAATTCTTCAAAAAGAGGCTAGGTGATCGGATTTTATATATTCATGACGTTAATGGATTGCTCGTAACCCGAAAAATCAATCTAAACCCAAATCATTTAAAGCTAAAAGAATTAAAAGACGGAACTGGTTTTGATTTCTTTATCAATATTTCCACAAAAAAAGACAGAAGCGACTTATCTTCAATAGAACTTTATCAAGATGAATACTCCACTAAAAAAAATGAAGCTTCAGTAACCTTAGAGATATACGATTTAAATTTACAGCAAATTATTTACTCCCAAAAAGTTATTGGCATAACCAACAAAGGGAACACAAAATCTATGTGGGAAACCGAAAAATCAAGTAAACTTATAGACAATATAACGTTTTATAAAAATTCAGACCTCTTGATGACAGGAGCTTTAAAACGAATTTTTAAAGATTTGAAAAAACGATCTGTCAAATAAAAACAGGTAAATAGAAATTCCAATAGGAAAATTCCAAATTCCAATCGTAGAAGGAGAAGCAATCAATAAAAAAATCCCAAATTCAAATTACTAAAACTTGGGATTTGGGATTTTTTTTATTGGAATTTTAACTATTTCGTTAGATCCAGTTTTTCTGCAAAATAGTCACAGAAGTCCTTCATTGTGTCTGACATTTTCTCGTCGTCTGTTGCGCGTTTGAAAGTATCCGCCATAGCAACCAAAGTCTGGTGAAAGAAAATCTTCATTTCATCTACCGGCATATCTTTTGTCCACAAATCAATACGCATGCTTTCTTTCGCTTTACTATCCCAAATAGACAACATAATTGCTTTTGCATCTTCCGCTTCTACTCCGCCATCCTTAGCCGTCCATGATAATTTTTCCGGAACGCGGTTTTCATCTAATTCTATATTGAATCTAATTTCTGATTTTATTGTATCTGACATTATTTCTTAGGTTTATATTTTGATTTTTCAAAGATTACCTTTGCTTCTGTTTTTAATAATTCCGGCAAAGTTACGTTATTATTCTTCATATACGACCGCACCATTTGCCATCCCAGCCAAGCTCCTATTCGACCAGGAGTATCGTTGTCAATTTCTAAGTAGAATTTAGAAAACGGTGCCGGCGCTATGAATCGGGTTGTTAGTTTTGGATCATCACTATACAGCATTTCATTTTCAATAAAATAGCGCCACATATAAGCTTCGTTTTCCTGACTCCATTTTATTTGCTCAGGTGTATAACCTATTTTTTCAGCATCGGTATAATCCGGCAGCAGTAGATCTTTTGCGTACAATTGTTTTCCTTCAAAAATCATTTGAGAAACTAAATTCTTATCCGGAAAGGCCGGAATGTTTCGATAAGCAAAACTCGAAACCACATCGGGCATAATTTGTTTCTCTTCAAAATTTTGTTTCAGATAACTTGGAAATTCATAAAACTTATGATCTTTCCCCAAATACAACTCCAATGCTACAATTACCAGGCTGTCTGCGTATATTGCTTTGGCATTATAATCCATTTCACCAATTACAGTTATTACCTTTGGCGTTTTTGTTTTAGGAAAATAATATTTCACATGCTGAAAAAGCGCATTGAACTCTTCGCGTACAGGCTCAAAATTGCTGTATTTTTTCTGAACTTCCGCATAAACTTCTCCCCAGATTGGATCCTGCATTTTTTTCAGCCAGATATTGTCATCATTTCCTACCGGAAAGAAGAAAGGATATTGCTTTTTTACTTTAGCCAGATCCTCTGGTTTAGTTTCAAAAAACACCTTATCAAAACGCTCTACTTTAATATCAACCGGAATTTCTTCTACTGCTTTTTCGACTTTAGTTTTTTGATCGCAGGACAAAAAAAACAAGCACAGAACCACTGCTAAGCGATATATTTTCATTTTATTTTAATTAGATTTGTGTTGCTCATATTTTAAGCAAACTGCGCTTAAAAATATTTGTGCAAATATACATCCCTGCATCTTAAATCTTGAACTATTATGGCTAAAAAAAGTACCATTCAGACAGAAAAAGTAAACGCCCACATTGTAGAGTGGTTAAAAAATTATGCTACCCAGGCAAAAGTTAATGGTTTTGTAATTGGAATTTCAGGCGGAGTTGACTCTGCTGTAACTTCAACCTTATGTGCGCAAACAGGCTTAAAAGTCTTGTGTGTCGAAATGCCAATTCACCAGGCTCCCAATCAGGTTTCAAGAGGAAGAGAGCATATTGAACAACTTAAGAAACGTTTTCCAAATGTTTCGAATGTAGAAACCGATTTAACCGCCACTTTTGAAGCCTTTAAAAGTGCTGTACCCAAAACTGATGACGAAGCAAAAGTAAACTTATCGTTAGCCAATACACGTGCCCGTTTAAGAATGACTTCTTTATATTATTTAGCAGGAATTCATGGTTTACTTGTAGCAGGAACAGGAAACAAAGTAGAAGATTTTGGAGTAGGATTTTACACTAAATATGGAGATGGTGGAGTCGATTTAAGCCCAATTGCCGACTTAATGAAGTCAGATGTATACGCTCTGGGGGCATTTTTAACAATTCCGGAGTCAATTTTAACCGCCGCACCTACTGATGGATTATTTGGCGACAACCGTACCGACGAGGATCAATTAGGCGCCAGTTATGACGAATTAGAATGGGCAATGTTGACCTCGGAGTCAGGAAACACGGGAACTGACTTAAGTGGGAGAGAAAAAACTGTCTTTGAAATTTATAAACGTTTAAACACCAGCAACAAGCATAAAATGGATCCAATTCCGGTCTGCATAATACCAAAAACGTTAAAATAATACTTTTTAACATTTGTCTGCAATTAATTACAGAATTTATTTATTAATTTTACAGTTCCAAAAACATGAACAATTCTAAAAAAGGTAAAAATTATGATTAAAGTATGTCTTGCAGACAATCATCCTGTGACTCACTTTGGCGTTAAGTCTTATTTCAAAGACCACGATCAAATTTCAATTGTTGCCAACGTCGGCAATTTTTCAATGGTTAGAGATATCCTTCAAACGAAAGAAATCGACATCCTGATTCTAGATCTAGAACTGGAAGGACTTTCAAGTATTTTTGAAGTAAAATCTATCTTAAAAAATTTCCCGAAAACAAAAATTGTAATTTTTAGTGACCTCGCTGAACAAATGTACGCTCCAAATGCTATTAAAGCAGGAGTTTCCGGTTATGTACATAAAACAGAAAAACTTGAAACTTTAGGTCTTTCTATTATTAAAGTACACGAAGGAAAAATTATCATCAACGAAACAGTACGCAAAAACATGGCTCTTATTGCGAAACAAAGCAAAAGCGAGCGTTTGTACAGAAAACTTTCAAATCGTGAGATCGAAGTTTTACGCTACTTAAGTGATGGTAAGAAAAACAATGAAATCTCTAAAATCTTAAACCTGAACGAAAAAACAATCAGTACTTACAAATTAAGATTATTAACTAAATTAAATGTTACTAATTTAGTTGACTTAGTAAACAAAGCTAAGACTTTAGAAATTATTTAATGGTATCTCGACATTACTCTACCCAGTTTTTTCGAAAATGAGTTAACTAATTTTGAGTAATCGACAACCATAGACAAAAGCTCTGTATTATCTGAATTATCAGGTTTTATAGAGCTTTTTAATTCATGGATGATTTTATCAACCAAAAACCAACGCATAGACATAATCGTTTCTGTAACATACTGTGCAATGGTTTCGTGCTTCATTTTAGAAAAAATGTTCTGACCTTCCCAATCGTGCAGCGTTAGTTTTTCATCCTCCATTAAAATATCCGTAACCTCCTGAGCAAAATCAGGCTGCAAACGCATTAAATATTGTTCGAGACTGAATTTTTCATTCTGATTATAAAACCCAATTAAATCGGTGAAGATATCACGGAACAGATTATTAGAAAGCTCTACTTCATCTTCCTGTAAACTCAAATAAATACGTTCATACACTTTGTATTCTCTCATTTCAGAGACCATCACAACTTCGCCTTCATCATTGTTTTTTAAAAGCACATCTTCAAATTCTTCCTTCTTATCTCCATAAAGTAATAAAATCTCAATTACTTTACGTTCTAAACGGTATAAAACATCAACTTTTTCAGCTGATTCTTGTGGGGCAAACCCAGGCTCCCCCGGATAATAATCTTCGGGCGGCCCTGTTCTTGGATCATCCGGATCACCTCCTGAATATCCGGTATTTTTTGGACTTTGATTCCTAAAAACCTCAAAAGGTTTTTGTTCCTGCTTTTGTTTTTTATTGACTTCGGCAATATCCTTTTGAATCAGCTGCGCCAAAGTACTCACCAAAACCTGCTCAGAAATATCCATAATTCTGGCACATTCCTGCGTATAAACCTCACGCTGAATGCGATCCGGAATTTTAGATATACTGTTAACCATATCCCGAATAAGATCGGCCTTTTTTATAGGATCGTTTTTAGCCTCTTTCATCAGAAGAGATGCTTTAAACTGTATAAAATCTTTACTGTTTTCTTCTAAATAAGCAACCAGTTCATCATGAGAATTTTTTCGTGCAAAACTGTCCGGGTCTTCTCCGTCAGGAAAAGCACAAACTCTTACATTCATTCCTTCTTCCAGAATCAAATCGATTCCACGAACAGAAGCCCGTAATCCCGCGGCATCCCCATCAAAAAGAACGGTTATGTTTCGCGTTAATCGATTTACCAGACGAATCTGATCAGGTGTTAATGCAGTTCCCGATGAAGCCACAACGTTCTCAATTCCGGCCTGATGAAACTGAATTACATCGGTATAACCTTCAACCAAATAACAGTTATTTTGTTTTGCAATAGCCTGTTTCGCCTGAAAAATTCCATAAAGCACTTTACTTTTATGGTAAATATCACTTTCGGGCGAGTTTAAGTATTTTGCTGCTTTTTTATCATTCGTTAAAATACGTCCTCCAAACCCCAAAACACGCCCAGACATACTTTCAATAGGAAACATAACACGTCCCTTGAATCGATCAAACGGACGATCTTCTCTTGCGATTGTCAAACCGGTACTTTCCAGAAATTCCAGTTTGTATCCTTTACCCAAAGCTTCTTTAGTAAGAGCATCCCAGGTTTCCGGCGAATATCCTAAACTAAATTTTTTGATAGTTTCATTGGTAAAACCTCTTTCCTTAAAATAAGAAAGTCCAATCGCCTTACCTTCTTCTGAATTCAGAAGCGTTTTATGAAAATATTCTTTGGCAAATTCTGAAACCAGATACATACTTTCCCGAACATCAGTCATTGCTTTTTCAGCATCTGTCTGCTCCGTTTCTTCAATCTCTATATTATACTTTCTCGCCAGATATCGAATCGCTTCCGGATAGGTGAACTGCGAATGTTCCATCAGGAATTTAACTGAATTCCCTCCCTTTCCGGTACTAAAATCTTTCCAGATTCCTTTTGCAGGTGACACCATGAACGACGGAGAGCGCTCATCTGAGAATGGACTTAAGCCTTTGAAGTTACTTCCGGCTCGTTTTAAATTGACAAAATCACCAATAACCTCCTCTACACGAGCAGTTTCAAAAACAGAATCAATTGTACTTTGTGAAATCAAAACGTAAAATATTTAGAAAATTTGAAGTGTGTAAAAGTACACAAATCCCCATGAAATTGGGCAATTTTAAGCAAAAAAAAGCGCCTCTTTCGAAGCGCTCTTCTCACTAACTAATCAATTGTATTCTTAATTAAAATCAAATCTTAATCCCAATGAAATATTATTTTCTTTTACAGTATTATTCCTAAACAATGGGTTTAAATCGTATTTCAAATACAAACTCATTTCTTTATAACCAATGTAAGAACTCAATCCGTAAATAAAATTATCCACATTATAATCTCCTTTTACAGTTGTCTTATAATCTAAATCGTCCTGATCATATTTTAGAATTTGTTTAGATTTTACATTGACCCCTGCGTAACCTCCAATTCCAAAGCGAAAACTATCATGTGTTCTAAAGTAAGTTTTTCCGTTACTCACTTTTGGTCTTGAAAAGTCAAACTCTAAATGAATTGGCACTGCGATGTACACATTTCTAAAACGGGATTCATCTAAATGAATCGCATTGGTTTGCAATTCTGTCTGGTTTCCATTGACTACAAAATATTTATTATCTCTCGGACGAATATTATTATACATTAAAGACAATCCGTATTTAGCGTGTAACAAATTATCGTTTTTCATTAACCTGGTATTATAGGTAAATCCCCATTCGTAAAAATGTGATCCTGTAAACCTATATTTAGAATCCTGTAATTTACCATCAACCATCATATTATTCAATCCTGCTGCAAATACAAACTGCGATGTCGTTCTTCTTTCGCCGCGTATAGAATCTTTTCTTTTTTTATTATTTCCCTTCCATTCTATGTCATTCCAATGAACAATCAAAGCACGCCCACTTTTATAATTCCCTTCCTTGATTTTTCCGTCCACTTTTTGCTGTACTAAATCATTTAACTCATTTTGCGCCAGTGTTACTTTTTCTTCGATAATAACCGCTCTGGCTTCTGCTAATCCCTTTTTACGCTTATCTGCTTGTTCCTGAGTGATTTTTCCTTCAGACAACTGAACATTAATCGCTTCAACTTCTTCTTTCAAAGCTTCTTTTTCCTCTTTCGTAACTTTCTCTATTTTGTTGGCAATTTTTCTCGCTTTTGACTCAAAAGTCTCCTGACCAACTACTTTACTAACAAACAAGAAGACTAAAATAACGAGGTAAATGGTAAAATTTTTCATGACTGTTTTCTTTTTAAAATTGATTATTGATTGATGATTTATACATTATTAATTTGATTCGGAATTGGCACTAAAAACCTACCCGATAGTTATCGGAATTACGATTTTGTTTTTTAATTTTTTGATTTCCCCAATCGGAGCGTTCCGGATTGGAGTTTGAAACTTTATTCTTGCTGATTTCGATTAGCCAAAGCCACTTTTACCGTCTGGTAATTTTTATTGACTTTTGTAATTACTTTTTCACGAAACGACAGCTCTAATTCGCCATCTACCTGATTCAGCAAATCATTGGCGTTGACTTTTAGCTTAGATTTTGGCTTCACCGAATTCTCAGCGACAACTGTTTTTTCAGCCGATTCCAACAACTGATCTACAGTTTCTTTTTTAGAATTCTCAGCAACTAAAGTCTCGGCAAGGGTTGATTGTTTTTGATGATTGTTTTTGATGATGATTGAAGACTCCGCTATTTGATTTGATTCATTTTTAATAGTTTTATGTGGTTTTAAAATTTGATGGTTTTCTTGTTTAACTGAATTCTTAGTCACTTTTTCATCTGAAACCGCTACCACTTCTACAACAGTATCCTTTATATTTAAAGCTGGCTGTACAACCGAATTTTTCTGTGTATTTTCTTCAATGACAATTGCATCTTTTGGCGTTTGGTTTACATTTTTATTCTGATTAAAGAAGAAGGTTCCAACCAGTAAAAACCCAACCAAACTTGCCGCAACATACATCCATTTCTTTTTTTCGGTTTGTCGTGAACGAAGGTCAATCGTTGTTTTCTTGTCCTCAGCAACACTCAGCATCGCATCCAATCGATCCCAGGCTTTGTCACTTGGTTCTATTTTATGCTGATTTAGTTTTTCACGGAAATCCTTTTCAAAATTATTCGGTTCCATTATCTTGTCTTTTTAAAATTGTAATTTGTGTTTGCAGCATCTTTCTGGCGTGCGATAATTGCGATTTCGATGTTCCTTCATTAATCCCTAACATCTTGGCAATTTCATTGTGTTTGTATCCTTCTATGGCGTATAAATTAAAAACCATTTTATAACCATCCGGTAAAGCATCAATTAAAAACTGAATCTGATCGATCGAAAACTGACTGTCAATTGCATTGAAACTCTCTTCGACATAAATTTCTTCTTCACTAAATTTTACTTTTTTCTGAACTCTCAAATAAGAGATACATTCGTTCACCATAATTCGCCTGACCCATCCTTCAAAACTTCCTTTGTGCTCAAATCTGCTTAAATTCGTAAACACTTTCATAAAGGCGGTTATCATTACATCTTCTGCCAGTTGAATGTCTTTTATATACTGTCGACAAACACTTAACATTTTTGAGGAAAACCGACTGTATATTTGCTGTTGCGCCTGTCGATTATTACCGACTGCCAACTTTATAATTTCAGTTTCTTCCTGATGTAGGTGAATAATTTTCATTAATAAGCATTTGGTTTTGGTTTAGTAACAGACTTCTATTAGCATAGACGCATAACGTTTTGAAATGGTTGCATGGGGGGTGAAAAAAAAAAAAAATCCCAAATTCCAATACACATAACTAAATAGCTGATTTTCAAAAAATTAAATCAATTATCTGATTAACAAATTTCCTAATTATCTAATTTAAAAAAAATTATTTCTTTCTTTCAATAACGTAGTTTACCATTAAAATAAGGGCGTCTTTAAACTCAGAATCCGAAAAATTCGCTAATAAAGAAAGTGCCTCCTGTTGAAACTGCACCATTTTTTGTTCAGCATAAGCCAAACCATTATTATTTTTTACAAAAGCAATAACTTCTTTGACGCGTTTTTTGTCTTTATTGTGGTTCTTGATGGAGTTTATCAACCACTTTTTTTCTTGCGGGGTACAAGTATTTAATACATGAATTAAAGGCAAAGTCATCTTTTGTTCTTTAATATCGATTCCAGTTGGTTTCCCTATAGCTTCTTCGCTATAATCAAATAAATCATCCTTGATTTGAAAAGCCATTCCGATAAGCTCACCAAATTTTCTCATGTTTTCGACCTGAGCATCATCTTCAATTACCGATTTTGCACCAAGTGCACAACAGGCCGCAATAAGTGTTGCTGTTTTCTTTCGGATGATCTCGTAATAAACCTCTTCGGTAATATCGAGTCTTCTGGCTTTTTCGATTTGAAGTAATTCGCCTTCGCTCATTTCGCGAACGGCTACAGAAATGATTCTCAGTAAATCAAAATCACCATTGTCTATAGAGAGTAAAAGTCCTTTGGATAGTAAATAATCTCCAACCAAAACGGCTATTTTATTTTTCCAAAGTGCATTGATGGAGAAAAATCCACGGCGACGGTTACTATCGTCTACGACATCATCGTGTACTAAAGTGGCTGTATGAATAAGTTCGATTACAGAAGCGCCACGATACGTTCTCTCGTTTACAATACCTTCAGAAACCATTTTAGCGGTTAAAAAAACAAACATCGGACGCATTTGTTTTCCTTTTCGGTTTACTATGTAATAGGTGATACGATTCAATAAAGCCACCTTTGAGGTCATCGATTCATGGAACTTTTTTTCAAAAAGTTCCATCTCGTTAAAGATGGGCTGTTTTATTTGAGAAGTAATATTCATTTCGATCCCAAATATACTATTTTAAATAAAAAAACCCTGTGTATTTTACATTAGTATATCAATAATTTATACACTAATGTAAAAAACCGGGTCAGGAACATTCTATTAAGTCTGATTTGAATTCAGGCTTGAAAAGGATATTGATAAAAAATCGATTGTACTATTTATTTGCCGGACAAAACAGCATCTATCCTTCTTTGTTCGCCAATTGTCCACAAGCGGCATCGATATCTTTTCCGCGGCTGCGACGTACTTTTACCACTACGCCAATGTTTTCTAATGCTTTTATATAAGCCAGAATAGATTCTTCTGAAGCTTGCTGAAATTCACCGTCATCAATTGGATTGTATTCAATCAAATTGACTTTACACGGAACATACTTACAAAATTTCACCAAAGCATCAATCGATGCTTTATCATCATTGATCCCTTTCCAGACTACATATTCGTAAGAAATCTTATTCTTGGTTTTTCTGTACCAGTATTCTAAGGATTCCCTTAAATCTGCCAATGGGAAGTTTTTACTGAAAGGCATGATTCGTGCACGAACTTCATCGATAGCGGAATGCAGTGAAACTGCCAATTTGAATTTCACACCATCATCGGCCATTTTTTTAATCATCTTAGGAATTCCCGAAGTGGAAACCATAATACGTTTTGGAGACATCCCTAAACCTACAGGTGATGTAATCATATCAATCGCTTTGATTACATTGTTGTAATTCATCAAAGGCTCTCCCATTCCCATAAAAACGATATTCGAAAGCGGGTGATTGTGATACAAACGACTCTCTTTATCTATGGCAATAACCTGATCGTAGATTTCTCCCGGCTCCAGATTTCGCATTCTTTTTAAACGTGAAGTGGCACAAAAATTACAATCTAAACTACATCCTACCTGACTTGAAACACAAGCCGTTGTCCTTGTTTCTGTTGGAATCAAAACTGATTCTACCACTAAACCATCGTGTAAACGAACAGCATTTTTTACTGTTCCGTCGCTACTGCGCTGCATGGTGTCAACCTTAATATGGTTGATTACAAAATTATCTTCCAGCATAGAACGAGTTGTTTTGGCAACATTGGTCATGTCATCAAAACTGTGCGCTCCTTTGCTCCACAACCATTCATAGACTTGATTTCCACGAAAAGCTTTGTCATTATTAGCGACAAAAAAATCGCGTAACTGATCTTTTGATAAGGCTCGTATGTCTTTTTTCTCAATTTGCATGCTGCAAAGTTAATCACTTTTGTCATTTTTTTTGATTTTTAGAGTCATTCTTGTTTAAAAATCAATAAAACGAAAATGTCTTTTTAAAAGATCTTTTTATAAAACACTTTTCAGGAAGTACATTTTTCCTTTCTATTATAAGCTTTAAATAAAATCCTAACCATGATTTTTATCAGTTCTTATGCTATTCGTTCGTGATACATTTGACATAAGAAAAAGACAGCAACTCACTAACAAAGCCAGACTTAGTTAGAAACTGATCTTAAATTTAACTAAATAAATACCACATACAGATGAAAACGATTCAATCAATTTTATTAACAGTAGTAACCATGTTAACTTTACAAGCAAATTCTCAAAAGAAATACACCCTATCCAAATCAACTTTTGAAGTTGCAGGAACGTCCAACATACACGATTGGGTAATGAAATCATCAGAAGCATCTGGCAACGCTTACTTAAGCGTCGCAGATTCAAAAATAACCGATATTAAAAACCTAACCGTAACCTTATTAGCGGAAAGCATAAAAAGCAGCAAAAGCAGTATGGATGATGTAGCCTATAAAACTCTGGATACAAAGACATACAAAACCATCAAGTATGTTCTAAAATCTGCCGATAAAGTAAACGAAACAACCTGGATGCTTACCGGAACCTATACCATCGCGGGTGTCAGCAAGGACTACAAAACCCAGATAAGAGTAACAGCTTACAATAACGATACTTTTACACTGCAAGGTTCTAACCGAATGACTTTTGGTGATTTTGAAATGGCTCCTCCTTCAGCAGCACTTGGAGTTGTTAGAGCCGGCAAAGAATTAACCGTGCTTTTCAATATTACCTTAACTGATTATGTAAAAAATGAAAATGTTTTAGTGATTAAATAACAATTAAAGAACACCAATTAGAATTAAAGAACAACAATGTAATCTTCTCTTCTAAAAGTGAATTTTCAAAAAAACTAGTGCAACTTTTCAAAACATAAATTTTTGGCACGAGAATTGTCTTGCACTCAAAAGGAAAGTAATCTTACAAAGAGCTCAATTATTTTAAAATGTGTATCTTTATTTTTCAGCTTTATAACCTTTAAATTTTATCAATCTAAAAAATCAATTCATTATGAAAAAACAAATCTTAAGTCTGGCTGTTATCGCTCTATTAGCATTCGGTGTTCAATCTTGCGAAAAGAAAGAACCAAAACCTGCAGAAGAAGAATTAACTCTTGGCAACAAGGTTGACTCTTTAACAACAGATATTGAAGAAGTAAAAGACAGTGCTGTAAGCAAAACAGAAAATGCTGCCGAAAACGTAAAAGATGCTACGAAAAAAGCAGCTGAAGATGTAAAAGACGCGACGAAAAAAGGCGCTGAAAAAGTAGAAAATGCAGCTAAAGCAGCTAAAGACGGAACTGTAAAAACCGCAAAAGAAGTTAAAGACGCTTTGAAAAAATAGTCCCTTCTCATTCTAAAATCAAAACCATTCGCTACAACGAATGGTTTTTTTTATACCCCAAAGCGAGCCAATATTTTTGTATTTTTACACTCAAATTTAGAAGATACTACAAGATGCATTTTATTTCACAAGACCTCGAAGATTATATCGAACAACATTCTGAGAACGAACCGGAATTATTAGCAAAACTCAACAAAGAAACGTACCAAAAAATACTTTTGCCGAGGATGCTTAGCGGACATTTTCAAGGGCGTGTTCTAAGCATGTTATCCAAATTGATTCGTCCTGTAAACATTCTTGAAATTGGCACTTATACCGGCTATGCCGCTTTGTGTCTATGTGAAGGAATGCAGGAAAACGGACAACTTCATACTATTGATATCAAAGAGGAATTAATTGATTTTCAACGCAAATACTTTGATGCATCGCCCTGGGGAAAACAAATTTTCCAGCATTTAGGCGAAGCTATTACGATCATTCCAACTCTGGATGTTAAGTTTGATTTGGTTTTCATTGATGCCGATAAAGAAAACTACCTGAATTACTGGGAAATGATTGTTCCAAAGATGAACAAAGGCGGTATTATTTTATCGGATAATGTTTTGTGGAGTGGAAAAATACTGGAACCGGTTCATCCGAATGACGTTAGCACCAAAGTACTTTTAGAGTACAATTTACTCTTGAAAAATGACCCGAGAGTAGAAACGGTTTTATTGCCTATTCGAGATGGGTTGACGGTTAGCAGAGTGCTTTAGAAAAGAGGCTAAGATACTAAGGCTCTACGTTTTTTTTCTGACTGATTGAATTACTTGTCTTCAGCTTTAGCTGAATTAAATAAACTGTGATAATTTAGCTAAAGCCTCTTTGTATTTCTAAAAATATATTTCTCCAGCAAAAGCTGGAGACAATTCAACAGTGATTTTTAAATATGAATTACAGCACCAAAATAAACTCTCAAGGTTTTGCAATCATAAACAATGTTTACGATGAAACTGAAATTGAAAAATTAATTTCATTAATTGAAAATGTAACCGGAAATGATTTTGATAATGCAACTTTTAGAAAGTCTCAAGATTTATTTGCCATTAGACAATTCCATAAAGAAGTTCCGGAAACTTTAGACTTTATTTTCAATGAAAATCTGAAAAACATTATCAAATCTAATTTTGGAAACGGGTATTTCATAACCAAATCAATTTATTTTGACAAGCCCGAAAAATCAAACTGGTTTGTCGCTTACCATCAGGATTTAACTATTTCAGTTGACAAGAAAATTGAAGTTAAAAATTTCGAAAATTGGACTGTGAAACAAAATCAATTTGCCGTTCAGCCTCCTAAAGAAGTTTTAGAAAAAAATTTCACCATAAGAATTCATCTGGATAAAACGACAAAAGAAAATGGCGCTTTAAAAGTGATAAACAATTCACACTCTAAGGGAATTTTCAGAGTTGAAAACATGGATTTTGAAAATGCAAATGAAACCATTTGTGAAGTTGAACAAGGCGATATTATGATAATGAAGCCTTTATTGTTTCACGCTTCCAATAAAACCACAAATAACGAGAGAAGAAGAGTTATTCATATCGAATTTAGCAATCAGCAGCTTCCTTCCGGATTAGAGTGGAGTGAAAAAACGTTTTTTCAAAACAATTAAAATACTAAACAAATAAGGTTCTAAGTTTTCTCAAAAAAAAACTTAGAACCTTAGTATCTTAGAACCTCAGAGCCTTCAAAAAAACTAACCCGGAAAATATTGTGGTTTCAACCTACGATATACCAAATAAAGTAATGCTCCGAAAAGTGCTCCTGCGAAATAACCAGTCAGAATGTCTCCCGGATAATGCAATCCCAGATAAATTCGGCTATAAGCGAAAATCAAAGGCCATAGAAAGATAAATCCCAAATACTTAATACGACCTCGTAAAACGAAGTATAAAAAAGTAGCTACCGCCATTGTATTGGCCGCATGACCAGAGAAAAAACTAAACGATTTTCGGCTTTGTACCACACGAATAATGGTGTTGATGTCAGGATTATTACATGGTCGCAATCGCTGAACAGTGTACTTTACCAAATTGGTAACCTGATCTGTAAACGTAATCAGAACAGCTATAAAAAGCAATAGATATAAGGTTTGTTTACCTCCCAACTTTTTAAAAATCAAATAAAAGAACAATAGAAAAAGAGGAGTCCAATTCAATTGACTGGTAATAATCAGCCAAAATTTGTCGTATGTTTCAGAACCTAAACCGTTAAGATACACCAATAGTTCGGTGTCTATTTTTTGTATTTTTTCGAGCATATTATCTTTGGCGTTTTACAGGTCCTGAGATTAAATCAATATCTTCTTTTACTTTGTCTATTTCTGTAGCAGTGTCTCCTAATAAATTAGCAGAATCCCCCATCAAATTACTCTTGGCATCGTTAATTTGCGCATTGATATTACCAGTTATATCTGTAAGCGATTTTGTATCAAGGCCATTAGCCTCGGCTCCTTTTTGAATTTCACTTTTAATATCGTTAGTTGCGTTTTTTAACTGAGCCATCGCTTTCCCCATTGTACGGGCGATTTCCGGCACTTTATCTGAACCAAAAAGCATTAGTACTATAAACAGTATAAAAACTAATTCTCCTCCTCCTATACCAAACATATCTTTTATTTTTGTGTGTCACAAAGATATTAAATTTTGCAACGGACCGTTTTAAAATTTACTTAAAAAAAAAGACTCTTTTCAGAGTCTTTTAAGCTTATTATTAATCAAATTTTGACTTTTCTTCTATTTTCGGCCAGCTATTGTTGGTTACATCAATATCGGCAGTCATTAATTTTGGATCTATTTGAATGCTTTTGATTGCTTTTTCAGTTGCGTAAACTTTCTTAGCGGTATCATTATTCTTTCTCCAGATTTGAGCCGGATACTGGTAATTTTCTTTTGTACCGTCTTCATAAGTAATCTCAACCAAAATTGGCATGATCATTCCTCCTGGTTTGTTAAACTCTACCTCATAGAAATATTTAGGTGATTTCAGGCTTGCTTTTTCCTCTGCTGTAAAAGTCTGACTAACGTAATCTGATAATAATTTTATCTCTTCTACTTTTAAAGCCTTTTTATTGGAAGCGCTTACCTCAGCATTATCACCGGCAACTAAATATACAAAAGGCCCTTTATCAAATCCAAAACGTCCTTTTCTAACTTTAATATCTTTGATATCTGCTGTTGGCGTTTCAGAAACATAATATTGTTTTACTTCTTTAATTCCGATATCTACAAAATCTGTAGAGTAAAACCATCCTCTGAAAAACCAGTCTAAATCAACCGCCGAAGCATCTTCCATCGTTCTAAAGAAATCCTCAGGAGTTGGGTGTTTAAATTTCCATCTATTGGCATATGTTTTAAAAGCATAGTCAAACAATTCTCTTCCCATTACAACTTCTCTTAAAATATTAAGACCAGTTGCTGGTTTTCCGTATGCATTATTTCCAAATTGATGAATGGTTTCAGAGTTAGACATAATAGGCTCTAAAAATTTCTGATCTCCACTCATGTAAGGAACAATATTCTTTGCAGGGCCACGTCTTGAAGGAAAGCTTGGATCACGTTCCTGTTCTGCCATATATTGTAAAAAAGAGTTCAATCCTTCATCCATCCAACTCCATTGACGCTCATCTGAGTTTACAATCATTGGGAAAAAAGTATGTCCCACTTCGTGAATTACAACACCAATCATTCCGTTTTTAACTTCTTTGCTTGTTACTCCATTTTCATCCGGACGACCATAATTCCAGCAAATCATTGGATATTCCATCCCCTGATCTTCTGCCGAAACAGATACTGCTTTTGGATAAGGATAATCAAAGGTGTGTGCTGAATAACTTTTTAAAGTGTGCGCCACTACCATTGTAGAAGTTTCTCCCCACAAAGGGTTTGCCTCTTTTGGATAAACAGACTCCGCCATCACGACTCTGTTTCCTATTTTCACAGCCATTGCATCGTAAATGAATTTTCTTGAAGAAGCAATTCCGAAATCACGTACATTTTTTGCACTAAATCTCCATGTCTTTTTCTTTTCCGAAAAACCTTTTTCTGCTGCCTCAGCCTCGGCTTGTGTTACAATTACAACCGGCTTATCAAATGATTTTTGAGCCAGTTCGTAACGTTTTACCTGCTCTGGCGTGAAAACTTCAGCTCTGTTTGTCAATTCTCCCGTCGCATCAATAATGTGATCTGCAGGAACTGTAATGTTTACATCAAAATTACCAAAAGGCAATGCAAATTCTCCACTTCCCCAAAACTGCATATTCTGCCAGCCTTCAACATCATTGTAAACGGCCATTCTTGGATAAAACTGAGCAATTACATATAATTTGTTTCCGTCTTTGTCAAATGACTCATAACCGGAACGTCCGCCACCTTCTTTTCTATAGTTATTAACATTGTACCACCATTTGATGGCCAGAGAAATTTTCTCTCCCGGTTTTAACGGTGTTGCCAGGTTAATACGCATCATGGTTTCATTAATGGTATAAGACATTGGATTTCCTTTTGCGTCTTTTACCTGTTCGATATTAAAACCACGCTCTAAATCTTTTTTCAAATATTTGCTTGAAAATCCATCCAATGGTAAAACAGGATTGATTTTCTCGCTTTCTGCCAAAGAGGTTTGACCGTTTGCTCTAGCTTGATTTTGGTCTAACTGTATCCATAAATACTCCAGAACATCAGGAGAATTATTAGAATAAGTTATTACTTCAGAACCATCTATTCTTGATTTTTTATCGTCTAATTCAATATCAATTTTATAGTCTGCCTGCTGTTGGTAATACGCAGGACCCGGTGCTCCCGAAGCGGTACGAAACATATTTGGAGTAGCTAACAGATCGTACATCTGGCTGAATTTGTTCGTATCATACTTCCCTTGTTGCTTTGGAGCAACTGTTTTCTCCTGAGCAATAAGAATGGCAGGAAAAATCAATAATAATGAAAGTTTTTTCATAAAATTTTAATGGTAATTTTGTCAGGGTGTGAAAATAACAATTTAAAATAATAATTTTATATATTATTTAGTACTTTAACAATTCTTTCCTTGAAGATTCCGTAAACAGAACACTTTTCTTACTACCAAATGCCGTAATGTGCGTAATGTTCTGTTGTTCAGCGTTCCAACCCACTAAAATCGTGTTAGAAATCTCAATGGTTTTAAATTTATCAATGTCTTTTATTCGGGAATAACACACCAAAACATCACTAGCCTCTACTTCTTTAGATAAAAAAGTAATGGGCTTTGACTGACCGTTTATTTTAATGCTAAAGTTTTCCGAAAGGTATCTTTTTAACAACTCTACATCTGCTTCGGTTTCTTTATCAGTTCCAATAAATGTTTTCTTATGGTATTTTTTCTCCATACCATTATTCAGGTCGTCAATAAAAATACGGGAAGTAATCTGAATCATCTTTTTTTCAGCGGCATAGTTGATCTGAAAAACACCCACATAAAACTTATGGAATGCAAAAGCAGTGAGCGATAAAAACAATATCCCAAGTAAAAGATAGATTACTTTATTTTTCATTACTGAGAAACTTTCACTTTTTTAAATTCCTTATTTTTATTAACTAAGAAATCGATCAATTCAAATTTTTGGTCTGGGTCAAGATGTTTTCTTGATTCCGGATCATTAGAGCAATACATTAAAAACAACTCAATCTCATCTTCTTTTAACCCTAAGGTACCTGTAAAGAAATTTGGTTTAAAATTAGATCTTGAATATTCGATAAAAGCCATATCAGTTATAACTTCCTCTTTGACTTCATCATTTTTAGAAAGCAGCTTTTTAACATCTTTAAAAATTCTAACGAAGTCCATTCCGTACTTAATCGTCTGATCAGAGTACATTGCAATATTTTTAGCTGTAGACTGTTTATCATCCTCAAATTGCATATCAACATATTTCTGAGATCCTCCTCCCAGCGATTTCACTTTAAGATCTTTATGCACCAAAACTTCTTTCAGCTCATTGCTTATGAGGTTTAAAGGCACCGAAAGCAAAATTTCAGCACAGTCTTTCTCCGTCAGTACAATTTTTTTAGATTGAAATGCCAATCCTGTAAACAATAAGGTGTCTTTAGGTCTTGCCATGATATCAAACAATCCGCCTGAACCAATAAATGTTCTGACATTTGCATTTACATTCATCACATAACCACTTTCAATGGCGAGAGACTTATTCGTAACTTGTCCATGTAATGGTTTTCTTGAATTTTGTCCCAGTGCAATTTGACAAACCAGGCTTATAAGTAATACAGTTAGGCTATTTTTCATTTTCGAGAATTATTAGATATTTTCGGGCTAAATCGGTTAATAAAAACATACTCATTGTTTTGTTTTTATTATCCAAAGATACGGCAAATTCAGCATCATCGACACAATATAATTGAAATCCTTTAATATCTGTCACAGGGATTCTCAATCGGTCTGTATAATAATTTTCATCAAAAAGGTATTCCATTTTCCTGAAAAGCATCTCCTTCTTTTCTACATTAATCTCTTTTTTAAGCATCGCAGTTCGTCCGGAAATCTTATTTAATAATTTGTCTACTGAAGTAGAAGTTGCAGTATAAACTTTTCGTTCTGCAGCTGTATATTTTTTTTGTCCGTATGGAATTATCCCTAAATTTTCAGCCGTAATATTAGCATTTTCATTCACAACTACTTCTTTAAGCTCTACTTCTTTGGCTGTCATTTTAATTTGAAGCGAACCTGAATTCATATCTTCTGCCGTAATTCTCTTTTTATAACCTTCCAAATTTACCGCCGAAAACACCAAAACATCTCCTTCTTTTACTACGATCGAAAACAGACCATTTGCATCTGAAACAGCCGTTACCTGAGTTGCATTATTGATGATATTTACAGCGTCAACCGAAGTAGACTGCTCGAAAATCTGTCCAAAAATTTCTTTCGAAGTTTTATTTTGCGTAAAACCCAACTGAACAAACAGCAGCAGGGCAATGTATATGATCTTATTTATTTTCACTTGCAATTATCTCTTTATACTTAACAGCTAATTCTCCCAACAAAAACTCCGTCGAAGTTTTGTTTTTAGAGTTCAGAATCACTGTGAATTTATCATTATCTACTGCGTAATATTCGAATCCTTTCACATATTCCAGAGGAATTTTCAATCGGTCAACAAAATGCTCGAGCGTAAACATCTTCTCTAAAAGCTTCATAAAAGCCTCTTTTTTCTCTACCACTGCTTCTTTTTTAAGCATGGCGGTACGTCCTGAAAAAAAATTCAATAAAGGATCAGCAGAAACAGAAGCCCCCACCATACCTCCTGCGCTTGCCGACGCATTTAAATCGGTAGCAGTACGTAATTTTCGTTCAGCTGCCGTATATGACTTTTGCCCCGCAGGAATAATTCCCAAAGAAACAGCATTCACATTACTGTAATTTTTCACGATTACTTCCTGCAACTGATGCATTATCATATTGAGTTTCACCGTAAAGTTGATATCCGAAAAATTCTCCGCTGTTAACAACACTTTGCATTCCTTAAATTGTATGGAAGAAAAAACAAGTTCATCACCCGCTTTGGCGACAATCGAGAATGCACCTTCAGCATCTGTTGTTGTCATTACCTCTGTCTGAGCATTGATTACATAAACACCTTCCAGATCAGCAGCATTCGAAGCTATTCGTCCGTTTAAAACAGCCTTGCCCTGAGCCTGTAACCAACCGGTTTGCCCTAAAACAATAACCAAAAAACAGATAACCTTATGCATCGATGACAATTATTTAGCGTTTCTCTTAAAACTGTAAAAATATCTTAATGTTCTCCAAATTTAATACTAAGGAGTTGGTAAAAATATGTTAATTAAACTCAATAAAGAGGCTACAAAAAGAGAGTTTTTAATATCTTTAACCGGTTCAACCTGAGTTAAAATTATATGAAAAGCATTATCATTGCCAGCACTTCTACTCTTCATGAAGGCGGTTATTTAGAGTATTTACTCCCTACTTTACACTCTCATTTTAAAAACTGCAACAGCATTTTATTTATTCCGTTCGCAAGACCCGGAGGTCTCTCGCATGACGATTATACTGCAAAAGTTTCACAGGCTTTTGCTACAATCAACATTTCTGTTAAAGGAATCCATGAATTTGAAAGCGCAGACGATGCTATAAAAAATGCTGAAGGAATATTTACCGGAGGTGGAAATACTTTTTTACTGGTTACCCAATTGTACAAACACAACATCATGCAGCTTCTTGCCGAAACTGTAAAAAACGGAACACCTTATTTAGGCACAAGTGCCGGAAGTAATATTTGCGGATTATCTATGCAAACCACAAATGACATGCCTATCATTTATCCGCCAAGTTTTCAAACCCTAGGTTTAATCCCTTTCAATCTAAACCCACATTACTTAGACCCGGATCTACAATCGAAACACATGGGAGAAACAAGAGAAACACGAATTAAAGAGTTTCATGCTTTTAATACAATTCCGGTTTTAGGCTTACGAGAAGGCAGCTGGTTGGAAGTAAAAGGCGATAAAATCACCCTAAGAGGAAACCTGCAAGCTCGTTTATTTCTACAAAACGAAATTCCAACAGAATTAGAAACAGGTAGTGATTTAAGCCATCTGAAATAAAAACACAACATTTATAAATTCCAATCTTTTTAAATTCCAAATTCCAATTTTTTAATCAAATTAGATATAAAGATTCGGAATTTGGAATTTTTTCTTTTTTTGATTCTAACCAGAACACAGATAACGCGGATTCGTTTCACGAAAATGCTGATAAAAACGGATCCCTCAACAGAACACAAATTATTATCAAACAGATAACATAAAAAATCCGTGCTGACCCGCGCTTTCGCCTGGCGAATCAGTATGATCCGCGTATTTTTTTTTTCAACCATGAAGAACACAAGAAATCTTTTAAATCTCAAATCTCTTCTATTAAATCCTAAATTTTCTAAACTCCAATCTTTTAAAATTCCACTTCATATACAGAGATACAGATTTTATTTTTTTTGCGCGGACCAATTATGACCATAAACAAAAAAAACCTCAAACAAAATGTTTGAGGTTTTTTAAAGAGCGAAAGACGAGGCTCGAACTCGCGACAACCAGCTTGGAAGGCTGGAGCTCTACCAACTGAGCTACTTTCGCATTAACAGGGTGCAAATATAAATAATTTTAAGTTATTAAAAAAATAAAAGTCAAAAACTATTTAGCTTTGTTAAAAAAACCGAAACGATTAAATCTCGGTTTTTTTAGAGCGAAAGACGAGGCTCGAACTCGCGACAACCAGCTTGGAAGGCTGGAGCTCTACCAACTGAGCTACTTTCGCATTACTGTGGTGCAAATATAGAACATAAGTTCAGTTCAAAGCAAGCTTTTCTGCAAAAAAAATCAATAAAAATTCACATTTTTCGATAACTTATTTAAAATTAAAAAGTTATCACCTCAATTATTTTCCGCGTTTTTAGGGTTGTTTAGCCAAAATTGCCCAAAAAGAAACTTATATCGATTGCCGCTCCATTTTCAGAAAAGAAAAATCAGCCGAAAGTTGTATCTTTGAAAGAAGAACTTAAAAAATAGCCAATCAACCGGGTTTATTTGGTAATAAAAAATTAATAGGAATTATTTCATTTTTTGAAAAAATCAAACCTATATTTGCCGAAAAAATCAAATTCTCATTTAAAAGGATCTTTTCAAAAAAAGCTCCAATAGAAAAACGAATTTGAAAAGGCTTTAATCAAACATTGCAAAACCTACTGCAATGCAAACAAAGCCGATTTGATTTAATACCAAAACCGCTACTGTACATTTTACAAAAGAACGAAACGTCATTACCCAGACAATTCTGTTCAAACTAAAAACACTGGCGAGATAATTTTATGTTTAAAAGAATATCAAATGAAGAATTTTTACTTCTTATTAGTAGTATGCCTATTTATTGCCTGCAAAAAGGACACTCCTAAAATTATTCCTGTAGTAAAAAAAGCTACCCCAGCCATTATACTTACTGACGAAAGAAAGGTGACCATTGACACGGCTTTAATTGGTACTTTTAAAAGCGAAACGCTTAAACAGTTCTACAGCTCATCCGAAAACTCTACAGTTTGGGGAAACTTAAAAAAAAGAACTTATGTGTTGTCGCAATTGTCAAATGCCGAACAATTAGGATTAAACCCTGAAGATTACAAAGCTTCGAGGCTAAAAAAATTCGAAAGCAGAATCAGTTCGTTAAGTGATGCCGATCTGGCAACGTATGACATTTTGCTTACTTATAATTTTGAAAAATACCTCAACCATCTTTACAAAGGAAAACTAGACCCCAAAAAACTATACATTGACTGGGATTTAGAAGAAAAAACATTTGATGTAAATAATGTCCTGATAAAAGCGTTCAACAAAAACAAACTGGACAGCATTGTTGACGGTATTCAGTCAAAGGCATCTCCTTACAAACAGCTATTAAAAGCACTGGAAATTATCAATACTTTTCCTGATGACGATGTTAAAACTATTGAATCTGTCAATAAAATTGTTTTAAACGATACTAATACCGCTTTGATCAACATTAAAAAAAGGCTTTTATACTGGAAAGACATGTCCGGAAAAGACAGCCTTACTTCAATTTACGATCAAAAAACTTTTGAGTCGATCAAAAAATTCCAAGAGAGACATGGCTTAGCTTCTGATGGTGTTATTGGGGTAGGAACTATAAATGCTTTAAACTTTTCTAAACAAAAAAGAAAAGAACAAATCATAGCCAACTTAGAACGCTGGAGATGGTACACTACTGATTTAGCCGAAAATTACTTTATTATAAATATTCCCGATTACAGCTTACATGTTGTCGAAAGTCAAGACACCACTTTGGTACGAAATATTGTAGTAGGTACAAGTAAAAGAAAAACCCCAATTATCACTTCGAAATTAAAAACGGTGGTTTTTAACCCAACCTGGACGGTACCGCCAACGATTTTAAAAGAAGATGTGGTTCCGGCAATGAAACGCAATCGTAATTACTTAGCCAATAAAAACATTACTATTTATGATACTGCCGGAAATATAGTTCAGCCCAATGCCTGGAACGAAAACAAACCCAGAAATTACCGTTACGTACAAAGTCCCGGCTACAACAATGCTTTAGGGTTAATGAAAATTTTGTTTCCAAACAACCATAGTGTTTACCTACATGACACCAACCACCGCAATAATTTCGGAAGAAGCAACCGTTCTTTAAGCTCGGGATGTGTTCGTGTAGAAAATCCGCTGGAACTGGCTGAGCATATTTTGGGTGATTCAACAAATTGGTCTAAAGACAAAATTGATACTATAATTGCCTCCAAGAAAACAACGAGTATCCGAATTACCAAAAAATATGCCTTATACCAATGGTACTGGACGGCATGGAGCAAAAAAAATCAGCTCATTTTCAGAGCTGATATTTATAATTTAGATTCAGATTTGTATGCTAAGCTAAGAAATTAACCTTTCTTCCATCGCGAAACTTCTGGATGGATGATAGATATACAAAAGCGATTTGTTTTTTATGATCTCGATGATTTCTTTAGTCATCTCCATTGGAATTGCCGGACATCCCTGACTTCTGCCCAATCGTTTGTTATTTCTAATGAACGATTCCGAAACATAGTCAGCGCCATGCATTACAACTCCACGTTCACGGGCATTGTCATTAACACCGTTCTCCAGTCCGTCTAAACGCAAAGAAGCACCGTGTTTTCCCTGATATATTTCACCCGTTGCATAAAATCCTAAACTACTTTTGAAAGATGAATTTGCATTTGAAAAATTAGATGCAAATTCTTCTCCGGTATTTCTACCGTGAGCAACTAAGGAATTAAATAAAACAGTATTGGTTGCCAGATCGATTACCCACAAACGTTTTGTGTTTGAAGACAAACTAAAGTCGATAAGTGTCAGGATATCTTTTTGAATTATACCTCTTTCTTTCAAGAGGTAAAAACCCTTTAGAGCCTCAGAAAAAGTTCTGAGTTCCGGGAGTGAAAAATGATTCGAATTTAAAGTATTATAGATACTTTCAATTTTAGAATCAACAGTAAGTGTTTTAACTTTAGCGATAGTTTTCACAGTCGCCTTTTTAACTTCGGTGGTATTATTTGAATCTTTACCAAAAGACAACAGTAAAAACACCAGTAACGGATAAATCTTGTAAATCATTGAATTTCTTTAGGTTAAACAAAGCTTGGGGTTTGGCAAAAGTATAAAAAAAATGTACCTGTCAAAATTTAAGGCTATAAATCAGCCGTATTTTGTTGAAACTTTAACAAAATCAAAGTAATAAATTAGCATTTAGACCAAAAAACAAATATTTTTGTAGGAGGTTTACCCAATGATAAAAATAAACACGCTTTTACGTACTTTTCTTGCAAAAAAGACAGAAAAATCATTTATTTCAATTAAAACTGTAACATTTTAAAAAAAATCGGGTCTATTAACAAAAGCCATTACATCCATTTTTCGATTCTTAAAACCGCATGAAAAAATTAGTTTTTATCAGCTTCCTTTTCTTTTCTTTTTGGGGTTATGCCCAAAAGAAAACCCTGCAAGCTCAATTGACTAAAGAAAATATTTTAATTGATGGAAAAATTGACGAACCGGCTTGGAAAAATGTTACGCCCGCTTCAGATTTTGTAATGTACCAACCCGATAACGGTAAACCTATTCCGGACAATCAAAAGACCGAGGTTAGAGTTCTGTACAACAATGACGCGATTTATATTGCCGCGCTGCTGTATGATGATCCTAATAAGGTTTTGAAGGAGATTTCACAGCGTGACAATTTCGGAACAGCCGATTTGTTTGGAGTCTTTATAAATGGCTTTAACGACGGTCAGCAAAATTTTCAGTTCTTTGTTTCAGCGGCTGATGTTCAGGGCGACTGTATCATGACAGATGCCAATGGCGAGGATTATTCATGGGATGCTGTATGGATCAGTAAAGCGGTGCTTAATGACAAAGGCTGGGCGGTCGAAATAAAAATTCCGTATGCCGCCTTGCGTTTTTCTGGGGAAGACAAGCAAACCTGGGGAATTAACTTCTTCAGAGAGATCAGACGGGAACGCAAAAAATACACCTGGAATTTGATTGATACCAAAATAGGAACGTTTACCCAGCAAAACGGTAATCTGGAAGGAATAATCAATATCAAACCCCCTACCCGATTGTTTTTCATGCCTTATGCTTCTTATTATTTAAATGCATCCGACGGTCAAAAAACGTTCGCCACTTTAAAGGGCGGAATGGATATTAAGTACGGAATCAACGATGCTTTTACACTTGATGCTATTTTAATTCCGGATTTTGGACAAACCAAATACGACGATCAAATTTTAAACTTAGGGCCTTTTGAGCAACAGTTTAACGAAAACAGGGCCTTTTTTACAGAAGGAACCGACTTGTTTAACAAAGGTAATATGTTTTATTCCAGAAGAATTGGCGGCAAACCTTCAATAGAAATCACTTTAAAAGACGATGAAAAAATAATTGAAGAAGTTCAGAATGTAAATCTGATTAATGCTCTAAAAATCTCGGGAAGAACCAAAAAAGGATTGGGAATTGGAATTTTAAATGCCGTTACCGAACAAACCTTTACCACTATACAAGATACTATTTCAGGCGAAACAAGACGCGAAGTCGCAGAACCTCTCACCAATTATAATGTATTGGTTTTAGACCAGCGATTCCGCAAAAATTCTTCTGTTACTTTTATCAATACAAACGTTACCCGAAATGGACATTACAGGGATGCCAACGTAACGGGGCTGGCCTGGGACTTAAGAACAAAAGCCAACACTTACAGTTTATCAGGCAATGTAAAATATAGTCTGATTAACGATACCGAAGACAAGAACGGTGTTTTCAGCACCATTCGTTTTGCCGAAACCACTGGAAACTATCGTTACAGCATTGGCTCAGATTATGTTTCCAAAGATTTTGACCCTAACGATTTAGGAATTAACTTTTACACCAACTATTACAACATCTACGGAAATGGTAATTACCGCATTCTGAACCCTACAAAACTCTTTAACACCTTTAGAGTAGATTATGACATGTACACAGAGTTCAACAAAGAAACGGGAAAGCTCCAGGATAATAAAATTAGCGCAGAAGTCAACCTTTCTACCCTGAAAAACAATTTTTACGGAGCCGGATTCGACTTTTTCCCTTTAGAGTCACATGATTATTACGAACCGAGAGCAGAAAACCGATATGTTATCATTCCAAGGAAAATAGAACTCTGGGGAAGTGTTTCAACCAATTATAACAAGAAATTTGCTTTGGATTTAAATCCATTTGTGATTTTTGCCGATGAGGAAGGAAGGATGGCTTATGGTGTAGACGCCGGACCAAGATATCGCTTTAACGACAAACTTTTGATGATCTATAGTTTTAGTTTCCTGCGAAGAAACAACAACAAAGGCTATATTGACGATTTTGACGATGACAACATTGACAGCACTCCTGAAACAATTGTTTTTGCCAATCGAAATGTCATTACCTATTCGAACAGTCTGAGCGGAAAATATGCTTTAAACAGTGCTATGACGCTCAACCTCGCTGTGAGACAATATTGGTCGTATGCCGAAAACAAAAACATACTCGAACTTCAGGAAGACGGAACCTTAACGCCTTATCCGCAATATACCAAAAACAAAAACTCCAGTTTTTATTCCTGGAATACTGATTTATCCTATTCCTGGTGGTTTGCTCCGGGCAGCCAGCTTTCGGTTTTGTATCGCAACAATGGCGCTAATTTTGAACGCATTATCAACAAAGACTTTAAACACAACATAGCCGATTTACTGAACAATCAGGCACTAAAACACATCTTTTCAATAAGTGTGAAATATTTTATAGACTATAATGCTGTCAAAAATAAGATCAGAAAAAGAGCCTAGCGTGAATTAATTCTAAAATTTTTAGGGTTCTTTAACCAAATTATTATTTTTTAATAGGCTTCATTTTATTAACCGTAATTGTCACCGCGCTTTCTTGTCGATTTTAGAAATGACTTATCTTTGTAAAAAACAAAAACTAATGAACAAGAAAGTTATCCTTATGATTTTAGACGGTTGGGGAAAATCTCCTGACCCTAAAGTATCTGCAATAGACAATGCAAATGTTCCTTTTATAAATAGCCTTTACAAAAATTACCCAAGCGCACAACTTCGTACTGACGGATTAAATGTTGGTTTACCTGAAGGGCAGATGGGAAACAGTGAAGTAGGTCACATGAATCTTGGTGCCGGAAGAATTGTATACCAGGATCTAGCCAAAATAAACTTAGCTGTAGCACATCAAACGCTAGCAAAAGAACAAATCCTTATTGATGCTTTTACTTATGCTAAAGAAAACAATAAAAAAGTTCACTTTTTAGGATTAGTTTCTGACGGAGGTGTTCACTCACATACGTCACACTTACGAGGACTAATAGATGCTTCGCAGGAATATGGCCTGGAGCATGTTTTTGTTCATGCTTTTACAGATGGTCGCGATGTTGATCCTAAATCAGGGGCAAAATACATCCACGATTTAGAAGAACACATTAAAGATACTCCTGTAAAAATTGCTTCAATCGTTGGCCGTTATTACGCAATGGATCGTGACAAACGATGGGAACGTGTAAAACTGGCCTATGACTTAGTAGTTAATGGCTTAGGAACTCCCTCTAAAAATGCAGTAGCAAGTGTTCTTGACAGTTATTCACATGATGTTACCGATGAGTTTATCGCACCAATCGTAATGGTTGACGAACAGGAAAAACCATTAGCAACAATCGTTGAAGGTGATGTGGTTATCTTCTTTAACTTTAGAACAGACAGAGGCCGTGAACTTACAGAAGCGCTTTCACAGCAAGACTTCCACGAGCAAAACATGCACAAATTAAACTTGTATTATGTAACGCTGACAAACTACGACGAAACGTATCAAAACGTAAAAGTGGTTTACAACAAAGACAATATCACGGAAACTCTTGGTGAGGTTTTGGAGAAAGCCGGTAAAAAACAAATTCGTATTGCCGAAACCGAGAAATATCCACACGTAACCTTTTTCTTCTCCGGAGGAAGAGAAACACCATTTGAAGGAGAATCCCGTATTTTAAGAAATTCTCCAAAAGTAGCCACTTACGATTTGCAACCGGAAATGAGTGCCTTTGAATTAAAAGATGCTTTGGTTCCTGAATTGAACAAAGGTGAGGTAGATTTTGTCTGCTTAAATTTTGCCAATGGCGACATGGTGGGACATACCGGAATCATGAGTGCCGCAATTAAAGCCTGCGAAGCGGTAGATGCCTGCGTAAAAGAGGTTATCGAAGCTGCTCTTGCCAACAATTACACTACAATTGTTATTGCTGATCACGGAAATTGCGAAACAATGATTAATCCTGACGGAAGTCCAAATACAGCACATACCACGAACCCGGTGCCGATTATTCTAGTAGACAAAGAGTTGAAAAATATTCAAAATGGGGTACTGGGCGACATTGCTCCTACTATTCTGGAGTTAATGGGCATACAGCAGCCTAATGCTATGACTTGCCATTCATTGTTATAGTATTTAGTCGCAGTATTCGGTAGCAGTTTTCAGTCTGAGTTGCGATAGTATTGGATCCTCAAAATAAATAATCCCGGCAGGTTTTTAAAAATCTGTCGGGTTTGCTATTTTAAAACGGGAATGAAACTGAATATTGTGACTGAGACCGCGACTGAATACTGAGACTGCGACTGAATACTAAAAAAAACTAGCACAAATAAGAGTTAAAATTTCTTAATCAATAGTAATACTATTATCTTTGCATGAAAAATATTTTTTTATGCAAATTATACTATCAAATATAAAAATGCAAGTCAACGAAAAGATCTATGTAAAAGATCCGGAAACATCTGCGTTGGGAAAAAAAATAATTGAACAGAGCATCCTTCTAATTGACGATATTGGTTTTGATAATTTTACATTTAAAAAATTAGGCGAAAAAATAGGCTCAAACGAAAGTTCGATTTATCGTTACTTTGAAAACAAACACAAACTATTGGTTTACCTGTCTTCATGGTATTGGAGCTGGATGGAATATAAACTGGTTTTTACGACTACGAATATTGCAGACAAGCAGGAAAAACTAAAAAAAGCCATCACCATCGTTACCGAAAAAATAACGGACGATACTTCAACCGAACATATTAACGAAGCCATTTTAAACAGAATCATAATTGCTGAATTCACCAAAACGCTTCATACCAAAGAAGTTGATCAGGAGAACAAAGAAGGCTTTTTCCTCATCTACAAAAGGGTTATCAACCGGGTCGTTTCTATTGTAAAAGAAGTAAATCCCGATTATCCGTTTGCCAAATCACTGGTGTCAACCATTGTTGAAGGAAGTTTACATCAGCATTTTCTAACAGATCATTTAAAAACAATTACAGATTGTAATGAAACGGTTACGACCACTCAATTTTACCTAAACCTTGCAGAAAACGTTTTGCGCTAATTATAAAAAAAACAGTATGACTCCTTTAAAAAGATTTTACCATTTACTAGAACTGGACAAAAAAGACATTTACCAGATTTTTTTCTATGCTATTTTTGCCGGATTAGTCAGCTTATCACTTCCATTGGGAATTCAGGCCATCATTACTTTTATACAATCCGGAAGAGTTAGTGTTTCCTGGATCGTACTTATTATACTTGTAGTAGGTGGTGTGGCTCTTGTTGGTGTGCTGTCGTTCATGCAATTGCGTATCACAGAAAACTTACAGCAAAAAATCTTCGTACGTGCCTCTTTTGAATTTGCGGCCCGTCTGCCTAAAATAAAATCAGAAGAATTGTACGGTACTTACCCGCCGGAACTAACGAATCGTTTTTTTGACACGCTTACAATTCAAAAAGGAACTTCAAAATTACTAACCGATTTTTCGGCTGCTTTACTTCAAATTACCTTCGGAATTATTCTACTCTCCCTATACCACCCTTACTTTATTGTGTTCGGACTTTTATTGTTCCTACTTCTGTACTTTATTTTCAAGTTTTCGTATAAATCAGGTTTGGAGACCAGTTTAAAAGAATCCAAATTCAAATACAAAGTGGCAGGCTGGTTACAGGAAATGGCTCGTAATAATTTTAGTTTCCGCAATGAACTGAATTATGATTTTGCGCTTCAAAAAAACAATTCAATCGTAGCGGGTTATCTTAATTACAGAGAGAAACACTTTAGCGTAATCAAAAAACAGTTTACCCAATTGATTATTTTCAAAGTCATTATTACCGCAAGTTTACTGTCAATTGGAGGTTATCTGGTACTGAGCCAGGAAATGAATATCGGGCAGTTTGTTGCCGCAGAAATCATCATTTTACTGGTGATTACATCGGTAGAAAAAATCATCCTCGGATTGGAGAGCTTCTACGATGTTTTAACTTCTGTGGAGAAAATTGGACAGGTGACTGATCTAGCTTTAGAAGAGAACTCCGAGACTGATTCCTTAAATGATCATTGTTACAACAGCATCTCTTTAGAAACAGAGAACTTAAAATTCAAATTTCCGGATTCTCCAACGAATGCCTTAGATTCTATTTCGTTAAAAATCGATCAAGGTGAAAAAATTGTCATTGAGGGTGAAAACGGATCAGGAAAAACAACTCTTATCAGAGTATTATCCGGTTTATTAAGACAAAGTTCGGGAGCTTTTTACATCAATGATGATACTTTTAGAAAAATAAATCTGAAACAGTATCGCTCGCAGATTGGCAGTATCATTCACAATGAAACACCATTTGACGGGACAATTTTAGAAAACATCACTTTTAACGATCCTTTGATAAGTACCGAAGATCTGAAATGGGCACTCGACGGCGTTCAGCTTAGTCCGCTGATTAAATTGTTGCCCAAAGGTCTGAATACCCATATTCACCCTGAAGGAAGACAACTATCATCTTCTAATGCTCAAAAAATTCTTTTGGCCAGAAGTATTATTCACAAACCAAGAATACTTTTCTACGAAGATCCAACGGATACGATGGACGAAAATGTTGCCAATGAAATTATAGATTTTATTACTTCTGAAAAGAACAAATGGACCATCATCGTTTCTTCGAAAAATCCATATTGGAAAACTAAATCGACACGAAAAATAACAATGCAAAACGGTCAAATTATACTGGATCAAAAAAACTAATAAGCCATGTTAAATATCTCTGACAATAAAACAAAATTACAGCCGCTTGATCGCTACGAGACTGTAAGAAACTTAAGCAACAGGCCACATTATAAAATTCTAAACCGAATCATCATCGCATCTTCCATTTTAGGAATCATTGCGCTTTTATTGCCGTGGACGCAAAACATTTCGGGTTCAGGATCAGTAACCACTTTAAAACCCAACCAAAGGCCGCAATCGATCCAGAGTGTGATTTCGGGACGTATTGAAAAATGGTACGTACAGGAAGGAGATTTCGTTAAAAAAGGAGACACGATTCTGTTTATTTCTGAGATCAAAGAAGATTATATGGATCCTAATTTGGTTGAAAACACCAAAAATCAGGTAGATGCCAAGAAAAACTCTTTGGAATCGTATGGTGAAAAAGTGACCACACTTTCAGGTCAGATTCAAGCTATCGAAAATGAAAAAAGACTAAAACTGGAACAAGCCAGAAACAAAGTCAAACAATCTCTTTTAAAAATAAAAAGCGACAGTATCGATCTGATTGCCGTAAAAACACAACTGCGAATTGCCAACACCCAATACAACCGTTCGGTACAATTAAACAAAGAAGGATTGAAACCGCTTACGGATGTGGAAGAAAAACGTCTGAAATTACAAGATGTTGATGCTAAAATCATCACACAGGAAAACAAATACCTGACCAGTAAAAATGAATACATCAACGCCAAAGTGGAGATTAACAGAATTACGGCGGAGTACGGTGAAAAAGTAGCCAAGGCAAGAAGCGACCAGTTTACAACACTGAGCAATAAATTTGATACCGAAGCACAAGTGAGCAAACTCGAAAATCAATATGCCAATTACAGCTTACGTAATGGTATGTACTACATCAAAGCGGTACAAGACGGTTATATCAACCGCGCTTTACAGGCAGGTTTAGGCGAAACGATAAAAGAGGGAACACCAATTGTAACTATAATGCCTTCTCATTACGATATTGCAGTAGAAACCTACATCAGTCCAATTGACCTGCCTTTGATCAGAAAAGGAGAAAAAGTACGTGTTTGGTTTGACGGATGGCCTACGATTGTGTTTTCAGGATGGCCGGATATGTCCTACGGAACTTTTGGAGGTACAGTGGTGGCGATAGAAAACTTTATTAGCGATAATGGTAAGTACCGAATTTTGATCGCTCCGGATCCTAACGAAACAAAATGGCCAAAACAATTAAGCATTGGCTCCGGTGCCCAGACGATTGCATTGTTAGACACTGTACCAATCTGGTTTGAGATCTGGAGAACCCTAAACGGATTCCCTCCTAATTACTACAAAAGTTCCCAAAAAGTAACTAAAGAAAAAAAATAATGAAACCAATACTTATCGCTTTTCTTTTTTTTGGCTGTGCCGTTTTTGGCCAGCAGCCTTTCTCAAAAGAACTCACCTACAATGAGTTTTTGGGATATGTAAAAAAGTACCACCCATTGGTTAAAAATGCTAATTTGGAAGTAAGCAAGGCACAAGCCAATCTAATGATGGCCCGTGGTGGTTTTGATCCAAAAATCGAAGTAGATTTTAGCCAAAAACAATTTAAAGACAAAGAATATTATTCGATTCTGAACAGCAGTTTTAAAATCCCTACCTGGTATGGAATTGAACTTAAAGCAGGATTCGACAATAACGAAGGGGTTTATCTTAATCCGGAGAACACAACACCAAATCAGGGTTTAACTTCTTTCGGCATCAGTGTTCCACTTGGACAGGGATTGTTCATCAACCAAAGAATGGCAGATGTGCGAAAAGCTAAAATTCAGATCAAACTGAGCGAATCGGAGCGAAAACTTCAGGCCGTTAGTATTTTATACGATGCATCGCTTGCCTATTTCAACTGGAAGAAGAATTTTGAAGAAATGAAGCTTTACGAAATGTACAGCAAGAATGCAGAAATTCGTCTGCAAGGCATTAAGTCGCTCATCACTCAGGGAGACAAACCCGCGATAGACAGTATTGAGGCCGGGATTATTGTAAAAAATAGAGCTTTAAGCCTTGAAGATTCCAAGTTAAAGCTAACAAAAGCCAAACTCGAATTGTCGAATTTTATGTGGCTGGAAAACAATATCCCGCTGGAAATTTCAGACGAGCTTGTGCCCGAAACAGCACTCGAGTCAACCTTGCAGGAAACCTTAAAAACAAATGATCTTTTGCAAAGCGATACGAATTTAGAAGCTCATCCGAAATTAAATGCGTTGCAAAATAAAATAGACATGCTAAAGGTTGAGAAAGACCTTAAACAAAACATGCTGTTGCCCAAAATAAATGTAGGTTACTCCTATTTGTCCGAGCCAAGATATGTTGACAAATATAAGTTTGACGATTACAAGATTGGTTTAGAATTTTACTTCCCTTTGTTTCTTAGAAAAGAACGCGGAAGTCTGAAATTAGCCAAATACAAACTTCAGGAAAATGAATTTGCATTGGCTCTGGAACGAACACAGCTGACCAACAAGATAACTGCACAAAAAGTAGAAATCAATTCACTGATTAAGCAAAAAAAACTGGCTAAAGATTTAGTAGAAAATAACGTCGCCATGTTAACCTCAGAAGAACGATTGTTCTCTTTTGGAGAAAGCTCTTTGTTTCTTATCAATACGAGGGAGAATAGCCTTGTTAGTGCAAAACTAGCTTCAATCGCTCTGGAAAACAGATTTTACATCTCCAACTCGGAGCTGTTCAAAATCATGGCCAATCCCGAATAATTTTTAAATCTTAGGAGTGATCTAACTGATAAAGCGTTTGCTTAAATGAGAGCAGATCGCTCCTAAGATTAAATTTGGTGTACTTATTTTAACACCTAGAAACATAGATTCTGCAGCTGAAAAAAAGGCGTTTCACTTTAAATAACACATAGAGTATTATGCAGAATAAATATATTGCTTTTGGATAATTTTCTCTCGCAGATTGTGCAGATTGCGCAGATTTTTTAATCTTTCTACTCCTTTTAATCTGTGGCGATTATTTCAACATAATATGCCATAAAAGAACAGCTATAAATCACATCCAACAAGCTACACCAGATAATGATACGTCCACTCAATGGCATAAATCACGAGTCCGATAAGACCTCCTACCAGCGTCCCGTTGATTCGGATGTACTGCAAATCTTTACCGATTTCGAGTTCTAATTTTTCTGAAACTTCTTTTCCATCCCAGCTTTTCACTGTAGAGGAAATCAAATCTCCTATCACTTTTTTATTGTTTAGAAGAATAGAAAGCAAATCATTTTTGATAAAATTATTGATTTTGTCAATCATCACCGCATCTTCTTTTATTCCGTTTCCGAAACCCTGAATTAAACCCGAAATACTTTTCTTAATCGATGATTCATCGCCCTTTTTCAAATCAGCCGAAATCGATTCTTTGATTTCATCCCAAATTCCGTTAACATAATCCTGAACCTCTTTTTTGCCGGCAAAACTCAGAATCATGGTATTGATCTTTACCCGCATCTCTTCTGAATTCTTTACCTTGTCTAAAAAGTCATAAACATACTCGTCTATTTTAAGTCTGATCGCACTACCCGGATGTTTTGCCTCGTTTAAAAAATCAGCAAGCCCATTAAAAACGCCTTCAGTAATGCTTTTATCGGCTAGGCCAAAACTCAGAAACGGGGTTGACTCTTTGACTTTTTTCCGAATCAGTTCTTTATTATTGCTCAGTTCTGTACTCATAACATTAAGCACGTTTGTCAGCAGCTCATCCTTCACATTCCCTTTCTGCAAAGGTTCTAACGCCAGCGCTACCCAATCACCAAAATTGACAGCCTCTAGTTTTTCTTTGAACTGAGTTTGGATAAATCGTTTGATATCTTCATCTTTTATCGTTTTCAAAACTCCCGGAATAATATTTAAAGCTACTACACTGGCAATTTTATTAGCATTTTCAGACTGTGAAAGCCAATCGGAAGCTTTTGTTGCGAAATTAAACTCTTCCAGTTTTATTTCGAGTTTTTCCCGATTCAGAAATTCTTCTGAAACGAAATTCCCTAAGTTTTCACCAATTTCGTTTTTCTTGGTCGGAATAATTGCAGTATGCCAAATCGGAATTCCTAGTGGATGACGAAATAAAGCCACCACAGCAAACCAGTCTGCAATTCCCCCCACCATCGCTGCCTCACTAAAAGCCTGAAGCATTGGAATCTTGAAATAAATAGCTATAATAAATAAAAAAACCGCAAAGCCTAAAAGCGCCAATGCATTCCGTTTCATCCGTTTTAAGGCTTTCTTTTTGGATATATTTTCATGATCTACAGACGTTTCCATAATTAATTGATTTTAATCCTTACTAATTTACGTTTTTTATGTGAACTAATAATTCCTATTAATTGTCTGTTCGTCACGAATTCACGAATTTCTATTTATAAACTTTACGCATAAATATTGATTCGTGAAATTCATGGCCAATTTTTAAACGCCTGTCATTCCTTTTAATTCATGAATTCGTGGCGAAAATTTTTTAGCTAAAAAATAATATTAAAATTTGTACTTTTGCCAACTGAAAATCCGAAATTATGATTATTGTAAAATCACGTGAAGAAATCGAATTAATGCGCGAAAGCGCTTTGATCGTATCTAAAACATTAGGAATGATTGCTTCTGAAATTAAAGAAGGAGTAACCACATTATACCTGGACAAACTAGCTGAAGAATTCATCCGTGATCACGGTGCTGTTCCGAGTTTTTTGGGATTGTATGATTTCCCGAATTCGCTATGTATGAGTCCTAACTCTCAGGTTGTACACGGAATTCCGAACAATACACCCCTAAAAAGCGGTGACGTTATTTCGGTAGATTGTGGTGCATTCAAAAATGGATACCACGGTGATCACGCCTATAGTTTCGAAATTGGAGAAGTTGCTCCTGAAGTTAAAAAGCTTCTAAAAGTAACGAAAGAATCTCTTTACGTAGGAATCAAAGAATTTAAAGCCGGAAATCGCGTGGAAGATGTCGGAAATGCGATTCAGAAATATACCGAAGGTCACGGTTACGGAGTGGTTCGCGAATTAGTAGGACACGGTTTAGGGCAAAAAATGCACGAAGAACCTGAAATGCCAAATTACGGAAAACGCGGCCGCGGAAAACTTTTTGTAGAAGGAATGGTTGTTGCAATTGAGCCAATGATCAATATGGGAACAAGAAATATCAAACAACATAAAGACGGCTGGACTATTACAACTGCTGATGGAAAACCAAGTGCGCATTTCGAGCATGACGTGGCTTTAATTGACGGAAAACCAGAGTTATTATCTACTTTCCAATACATCTATAAAGCTTTAGGAATCGAAAGCAATGAAGAAGATGAATTCCGAAAAGTGCCATTAGTTTTATAACACAAATTTCACGAATTAACACGAAATACTGTTTTTGCTGAAATTACACAGATAGAGAGACTGAATGATGAGTGATTTATATTTAAAAGAAGAGTCCTATAAAATTATAGGAATCTGTATGGAAATCCATAAAATTTTAGGCAAAGGACATAGTGAGAAAGTTTATGGTGACGCATTAGAATATGAATTTAAGAAAAATGAAATTCCATATAGTCGTGAATTAAAGTTTAATATTGCCTACAAAGACATTATTTTATCAAGCTACTATTTTGCCGATTTTGTAATTTTCGATGAAATCATTTTGGAACTGAAAGCAATTACAACTCTTTCGAGCAGTGAAATCAAACAAACATTAAATTATCTGGCTGCATCACAAAACAAACTGGGCTTACTAGTTAATTTTGGAGAAGATAGCCTTAAATATAAAAGAATAATACTTTAACCCAAATCAAGGTTCGTGAAATTTCACCACAACATTAATCCGTGTTAATTCGTGAAATTCGTGTTCAAATACATTTACCGTGAAGAAACTTTTTAAATTAGTACTTAATACAATACCCCGTCCAATATTAATTCGTTTGAGCTATGTGGCACGTCCTGTTTTAGCTTTATCATTAAGAGGAAGCAAATATACTGATCCGATTGACGGGAAAAGTTTTAGAAGTTTTTTGCCTTATGGATACGGAAAACAACGTAACAATGTGCTTTCGCCAAGTACACTTTCCTTAGAGAGACACCGTTTGCTTTGGCTGTATCTGAACGATCAGACTGATTTTTTTACGGCACCTAAAAAAGTACTTCATTTTGCTCCGGAACAAGCTTTTTACAAAAGATTCCGCAAGCAGAAAAACCTGGATTATACGACAACCGATTTGTTTTCGCCTTTGGCAGACGTAAAAGCAGACATTTGTAATTTGCCTTTTAAAGACAACGAATATGATGTTATTTTATGCAATCACGTTTTAGAACATATTCCGGATGATACCAAGGCCATGCAGGAATTATTCCGCGTTTTAAAACCAGGCGGAATGGCGATTCTTCAAATTCCACAAGACTTATCAAGAGCAGTTACTTTTGCCGATGATACAATCACCGATCAAAAAGAACGTGCAAAAATATTTGGTCAGTACGATCACGTGCGCATTTACGGCCGTGACTATTTTGACAAGTTAAGAAGCATTGGTTTTATCGTTATCGAAGAAGATTATACCCACAAAATTTCACCTGAACTGGTAGAAAAGTATTGTTTGGCAAAGGGCGAAATCATTCCGCTTTGTTTCAAACAGGAAAACTAATTCTTTCACCATATAAGTGATACAAGTTCATTTAAAAAGAGTTTTCAAATTATTGATATTTTGAAAACTCTTTATTTTTTTGCCCAATCTCTAAATTATAAGCCAACCAAATCCCTAAATATTGGAACCTTCAAAATCATTTCAATTTTGTTTTGACATCAGTTTTGAAAAAAACCTGAATGTCTATATCCCAACCGCATATATCATTGAGAACACCGATGACATCAAATACCTGGACAAAAAAGCAAGTGCAGACGTACTTGAAAGTTTAGGAATTACTTCGGAACATTTAAATCCCAACACCAGAAAGATACTGACGGTTTGTGAATCTTTAAAGGTGGAATTTATTTTCAAAAAATTTAGCGCCAAAATCAAATCGGCCAAAACGATTGCTGATTTGCAAAAAGATTCCAAAATTGAATTTGCAATTCGCCAGCATTTGCAACTTAATCTGAATTCCTTTTATAACCTGTTGGTAAAAGAAGAATTTCCGTTGTCTGTCAACATGGGAATTGAAAAGGATTTTTACCGTTCCAGAGTCAATAATAAACTACATGATTTTGAACCGCAGATTCAATTTGACAAGCACGCTGGTGGCATTACCTATACGCTATCATTAAGAGAAAACGAAACTACCTTTTTACCTATGAACAGTAGCGTTGAAGTTCTTTTGGATGAACCAAGCTGGTTAATAATCGATAAAAAACTAGGGCAGTTAAAAGAACTTAATTCTAAAAAATTACTACCTTTTTTAACGAAAAAATCAATTGAAATACCTTCAAAATTAGTTGATACCTACTTTAAGAATTTCATTCCGGAAATAGCAAAAAAAATCGACATCGAGTCAAGCGGTTTTGAAATTGAGCTTCGCGACACAATCGTTTCCTGTACAATTCAGCCTGTTTATGATTTCTTTAAAAACTGCTATTATCTTAACCTTTATTTTGAATATAACGGCTACTCATTTGACGCAGGGAAAACTAAAAAAACACATTCTTTTGTTGATTTCAGTGTTGCTAATGAACCCAGAATAATTCAATTTAAACGAAGTGCTGATGAGATTTTATATACCGAAAAATTACTCAACCTTGGCTTAATAAAAATCAAAAACGAATTATTCGGATTGAATTCAGATGTTGAGGCTTCTGATCCGTATGCCAACATTCAATTAATTATTGACAACAAAGAAAAACTCGAAAGTTTAGGTTTTACAATTCAGAATCTCAAACTCGAAAGCAAAGAAATCATCACAGAAAGCAACACAATTTCAATTGCAAAAGAAACAAAAGCTGATTGGTTCGACATTAAAATAATCATTACAATTGGTCATTATAAAATCAATTTCAGCGAAATCATTCCAAACATAAAAAGCAAAGAAAGACTCTTTATGTTACCTGACGGAAATTACTTTTTGATTCCGCTCGAATGGTTTAGCAAATACGGCTCTCTGGCAAAATTGGCAAAGACAGAAAACGGAACTGTTTTGTTGCGTAAAAGTAATTTTACTGCTTTAGACGGAATTTCAGAAATCGCCAATGATCCGGATCAAATTCATAAAGCCGAATTTACAGCTTCAGATTTACTAAAAGCAACCTTAAGACCCTATCAGATTGATGGTGTAAAATGGCTTTTGGGGCACTTTAACTCCAATCTTGGTGCATGTCTGGCTGATGATATGGGACTTGGAAAAACGCTGCAGACTTTAGCGGTTCTAGTTGCTGTACAGGAGCAATTGGGCTTTACTACCAAAACTACCAATTTTGATTTATTCTCAAACGATACGACTATCGAAAGAGAACCACTGAAGGCTTTGATCGTTCTTCCTTCTTCTTTGGTTTTTAACTGGTACAATGAAGCCGGAAAGTTTACGCCGCATTTTTCGAAAATGCAATATACAGGTAATGACCGAAAATTGCTGGCAAGCAGATTAAATTCAACCGATTTAATTTTTACTAGTTACAGCATTGTTCATCGTGACATTTCTATTTTAGAAAAATATGATTTCCGCTATTTGATTTTAGACGAGAGTCAATACATTAAAAACAGGGATTCTAAGATTTTTAAAGCCATCAATAAAATCAGCACGGGGCATAAAATTGCTTTGAGTGGTACACCAATCGAAAATTCACTTGACGATTTATGGTCGCAGATGCAGTTTATAAATCCGGATATTTTAGGGAGCTATACTTTTTTCATGGAGAATTTCAAAAATCCTATTGAGAAAAAACAGAGCGAAGAAGTTTTAAATGAATTAAAGAACCTCATCCAGCCTTATATTTTAAGACGAACCAAAGAACAGGTTTTAAAAGATTTACCCGAACTAACAGAGCAGGTTTATTACTGCAATATGGATACGGAACAGGAAAAATTATACGAAAAAGAGAAATCAAAAGCACGGAATTTTTTACTAAAAACAGATGGATCCGGTCCTGATAAAATTAGCATTATCAATACTTTGATGAAGTTAAGGCAACTGAGCAACCATCCTAAAATGGTCGATCAGAATTCAGAAGTGGATTCCGGAAAATATATTGCCGTAACGAATTACTTGAAAAACTTAGTGAAAGGAAAACAAAAAGTGATCATTTTTAGCTCGTTTGTGACCAATTTGAATTTTTATACCACCTGGTGCAAGGAAAACAAAATAGAATTTTGCGAGATCACCGGCGAAACGCCATCACAAAAAAGAGAACAGCAGGTAAAACGGTTTCAGGAAAAAGAAAATCCTTTGCTATTCTTTATTTCGCTTAAAGCAGGAGGTGTCGGTTTGAATATCACCAAAGCTTCCTACGTACTGTTCTTAGATCCGTGGTGGAATCCTTTTGCTGAAAAACAAGGGGTAGGAAGAGCACACCGTATCGGGCAATTGAATAAAGTGAATGTTGTTCGGTTTATTTCAAAAAATACAATAGAAGAAAAAATAATCAAACTACAGGAAAACAAAAAACTACTGTCGGATTCCCTTTTGGAAGAAAGTCATATCAGTAATGAAATCGAAGCCAATCTGGAATATCTGCTGGGTTCCTGATCAATTTGTTTTCAAAACCTCTAAAATAGCATCTTATTACGTTCTATAAAATTGTTATATTTACAATCTTACAACCTAATAAGATGCCGAAAAAATTGTTTAAGAATCTCTTTATATTTTTATTTTTTGCTTCAGCGACAGCTCAGGAAGTACAAACCGAAGTAAATCCTCCTTACAATATTAAAACCGTTTCGTTTGTTCAGAACGGCAGCAATGTGGTTCCGATTTTCGAATTAGGCGATACGTTTCAATTTCAATTTGATGATTTATTTGGCAACGAAGCCAATTATTATTTTGAAGTCATACACTGCGATTACAACTGGAAACCAACCGATATCCCAAAAAATGATTATATCGGAGGTTTCGACAATCAACGCATCACCGATTATTCGAATTCGTTTAATACCCTTCAGATCTACTCGCATTACCGACTTCCATTCCCAAATCAGTTTACGACCCAACTGAGAATTTCGGGTAATTATATGCTAAGAATTTTGAACGAGGACAAGGAAGTTGTACTGTCCAGAAAATTCATTTTATACGAAAATCACGCTACTGTGGCAGCTCAGGTAAAACGAAGCCGAAACCTGGCGAATATCGATTACAAACAAAATCTGGATTTTTCTATTTTGTCTAATGATATTGTTTTTCAGACCCCTTTACAAAATGTAAAAATCCTGTTGTTACAAAATGGCAACTTTAATACGGCAATCAAAAATATTCCTCCACAGTACACCATTGGGAATCAAATGGTCTACAAATACGACCAGGAAACGCAGTTTTGGGGTGGAAATGAGTTCTTGTATTTTGAAAACAAAGACATCCGTGCAGCAAGTACCAATGTAGCAAAGGTGGGAACCAGCAACGATATTTATAATTCTTATTTGTTTACTAATCTGGCAAGAGCCAATCAAATTTACACGAACAATCAAGATGTAAACGGAAACTTCGTGGTGAAGAATATCAATGCTTCCAACAATGAAATTGAAGCGGATTATGCCTGGGTATATTTCAGCCTGTCTGCCCCTACTTTCAGATCTTCGAATAAGGATATTTATATCAGTGGAATGTTCAACAATTACTGCCTGGCTCCTGAATATAAAATGGATTATAATTCAGAGAAAGGTATTTTTGAAAAAGCAGTTATGATCAAACAGGGTTTTACAGCTTTTCAATATACGGTTGCCGATAAGAAAGGGCTGATAGATTATGAAAATGCGATCGACGGAAACTTTTATCAGACTGAAAACGAATACACCATACTGGTTTACTACAGAGAAAGTAACGATCGATACCAGAGAGTTATCGGTAAAGGAAACGCCAACTCTATAAACATCATAAATTAAAACATTGTTAAGGATTTAGGCGGAAAGATTTTTTTTCGTAGCTTTGCAACTATAACGCACACACATATACTACTTTAGTATGGTTTCTCAGATAACAAGAGGCATAAAAATATCTGTTTTGACTAGTTTTGAAGGTACTTACTTCAAGAACTACAAGATTCACTTTGCTTTTAGCTATGTCGTTACAATCGAAAATCACAGCAAAGATTCCGTTCAGTTGACGTCTCGTCACTGGGAAATTTTTGACTCTTTAAACGACCTTGAAGTTGTTGATGGAGAAGGCGTAATTGGAAAAAAACCAGTTTTAAAACCGGGAGAAAATCACACCTATAGTTCAGGCTGTTTATTATCATCTCCATATGGTGCCATGAAAGGTCATTTTAACATGATCAACTTTACCTCTACAAAAACATTTAAAGTAATTGTTCCTACTTTCAGAATGTGTGCTCCTTTTGCTTTAAACTAAATATTGGTTTAAAAACTGCCTTTTTTATCGTTATCTTAATCATAAATTTGTCAAATTATTAATTTATCCTTTGTACTTTTGTGCAATGTTAGATTATTCGTAACAATCAAATCTTCTAACCTTTAAATTGTCTAATTATCTAATTTTAAATAACATGCTAAAAGGATTCTTTCACGTACCAAAAGCGGTAAACGAACCGGTAAAAGGATACGCACCTAATTCACCAGAAAAAGCAGCAGTACAGGCAGCTTACACTACTTTGTGGAACTCTAAAATCGACGTTCCGTTATACATCGGAAACGAAGAAATCAGAACTGGAAATACAAGAACAATTTCAGCTCCTCACGATCACAAACATATCGTTGGAACGTATCACTTAGCTGAAAAACAACATATCGAAAAAGCAATTGCCAACGCTCTTGAATCAAGAAAAGCATGGGCAAATATGGCATGGGAACAACGTGCTGCTATTTTCTTAAAAGCTGCTGAACTTATTGCAGGACCTTACAGAGCCCGCATTAATGCTGCAACAATGATTGGTCAGTCTAAAAATATTCACCAGGCAGAAATTGACGCTGCTTGTGAATTAATTGACTTTTTACGTTACAACGTAGAATTCATGACTCAGATTTACGGAGATCAGCCAAAATCAGATTCTACAACCTGGAATCGTTTAGAATACAGACCTCTTGAAGGTTTTGTTTACGCAATTACTCCTTTCAACTTTACTGCTATTGCTGCAAATCTTCCTGCAAGTGCTGCTATGATGGGTAACGTTGTAGTTTGGAAACCAAGCGACAGTCAGGTTTTCTCTGCAAAAATCATTATCGATATTTTCAAAGAAGCAGGTGTTCCTGATGGGGTTATCAATGTTGTTTTTGGTGATGCTTTAATGATTACTGATACTGTATTGGCAAGCCGCGATTTTGCAGGAGTTCACTTTACAGGATCAACTCACGTATTTAAAGATATCTGGGCTAAAATTGGTGCTAACATTCACCACTACAAAACCTACCCAAGAATCGTTGGAGAAACTGGTGGTAAAGATTTTATCATTGCACACCCAAGCGCTAACGTAAAACAAGTAGCTACAGGAATTGTTCGTGGTGCATTTGAATTTCAAGGACAAAAATGTTCTGCAGCTTCAAGAGCTTATATTCCACAAAGTTTATGGCCGGCTGTAAAAGAGCAATTAATCGCTGATGTGAAATCTTTTAAAATAGGTTCTCCTGAAGATTTCGGAAACTTCATCACGGCAGTTATTCACGAAGGTTCTTTTGATAAATTAGCAAGTTACATTGACCAGGCTAAAAAAGACGCTGATGCTGAAATCATCGTTGGAGGAAATTACGATAAATCAGTTGGATACTTTATTGAGCCAACCGTTATTGTAACGACAAACCCAAAATATACTACCATGGAAACCGAATTGTTCGGACCGGTAATCACGATTTATGTTTACGAAGATGCTAAATGGGAAGAGACTTTAGAATTAGTAGATACTACTTCTGAATATGCTTTAACCGGTGCGGTATTTAGCCAAGATCGTTATGCTATTGAAGTAGCTACAGTGAAATTGCAAAATGCTGCAGGTAACTTCTACATCAACGACAAACCAACAGGAGCCGTTGTAGGAATGCAGCCTTTTGGTGGAGCAAGAGCTTCAGGAACTAACGATAAAGCAGGTTCTGCATTGAACTTATTGCGTTGGGCATCTCCAAGAACAATCAAAGAAACGTTTGTAACTCCGGAAGATTACAGATACCCTTTCTTAGGTTAATTTGTTTCAAGTTTCAATGTTTCAAGTTAGAAACTTTGTCTCTATAAAAAAGCCGAATCTTTTCATTAAGATTCGGCTTTTGTTTTTACGGGATTTTTTATTTCCAGATTGGGATCTGTACAAAACTATCCGTGTACCATTTTACTTTTAGTGGTTCCTTCGCATCTTTAATCGTTTCATCACTAACCTCTTTTCCTGTTCCATAATTCAATTGCGCATATGGATTTTTATTCACATTGATCGTAACCAGTAATCTACTTCCTTTGCTCAACTGTTTACTAACCAAATGCGTATTCGAAAAAGGCATGATTTCGATTTGGTCCGGCTTCAATAAATTCCTTTTGGTCCTATCTTTTACATAACTCGCCCGTGCTATGAAATAAGACAAATGAAAATATTCCCCGTTTGGCATAACCTCATATAAAGTAACACCAAAATCCATATCTTTTTTATTGATACTCGCTTTTATCTCGGCTAAAAATGACCCGTTAACCAGCATTGGCTCTTTCAAAGGTTCACTAATAAAGGTAAATCCATTGCCGGTCTCAATCTCTTTGCGCATAATCGGGCTTGGGTAATAATCATTGTTTTCCGTTTTTCTTTCAGCAAAATCAACTTCCTGATACAGGTACTTGCTTTGCACAGGTTTACTATCTTCTAGTGCGTAGAAATCACCTGATTTATGATCCGTCAAATACAACTTAACAAAACCATTGGCCATTTTATCCAAAGAAGGAGCGCTTCGCCATTCATTTGCTCCCATTACTTCATAGTTTATTTTGTCTTTCAGCATTTTTGGTTTTGTCCCGTTTTTCAGAATATAATCAAACCACTCATAGGTTATTTTCCTCACATTGATTATCGCTGTCGAATCGACTTTGTAATCATTCACGATACTTTCTCCTCCGGTCTGAGCACCAAAATGACCGTATGGCCCAATCACGACATAAACCGGTGTTTTTGGATTGTACTTTTGAAGCTCTCTTGCAAAATACAAACTTGAATTCTGCGAATCATTATAATAACCGTCAAAAATTAAAACAGGAATATTGATGTGTGCAAAATCTTTTCCGTACGGCGCCATTTTCTGCCAATAGGCATCAAAGGAAGGATGTGCCAGCCATCTCTGAAAAAACTTATTAGGAACACCATCAATACTGTCCATTTTTCTATAGGCAGCTCCTGTCTCCCACCATCTAAAAGTCATTCTTCTAAAACGCTGCCTGTCGTTTCCTGCCACCGTATCCAGGTATTTATTACTCCCTACATAAAACGCCCATTCGTAATTGGGGTTTATAAAAACATTATTTTCCATAGGTAGTCCCATTCCCGGTCGGCTGGCCGCATAAGGCACGATCGTTTTAAGTGCCGGATGCATTTTTTTGCAGGCTGCCCATTGTGTAAAACCATTGTAACTGCCGCCATACATCCCTACTTTTCCATTACACCATTTTTGTTTACTGATCCAGTCAATAACATCATAGGTGTCTGTCGTCTCATTTTCATACGGAGATATAGTATCAGGACTGAATCGTTTCCCCCGCGAATAGGCCATCACACCCACATAGTTATGATCCGCTGCGGTTTTTAAGGAGGCAAGATCTCTTCCTTTCTCTCTGATATAAATGGTATGTTGATAAATCACGGGCTGGGGAGCAGAAACTCCTTTTTTGCGTACCACCATAGCCGATAGTAAAGCCCCATCTCTGGTTTTAATCATTACACTGTCCTGAATGTCATAAGCACTTTCCAGATCCTTTGATCTTGTCACGCTTGTCTGCTGCGCATAGGTGTTGATTATCGAAAAAATAAAAAACACCAATTTTAGAATTAATTTCATTGAATTGTTCGGTTTAAATAGTTCTGTTTAAATTTTAAAAGAAGCAGTGGTATTCAATCTGGGGTTTATTTTTCCGGAATTTTAGCCCAAATACAACACACTGCGTCCTGCTGTTTTTAGTACCTCTAAAAACGGCTTCATTTTCTATAATCTCTCTTTTGCTATAGTGATTTAAAAAGAATGAGTATTCCTTTTTTAATTAAATCCCATTTAGGTTTTTAAATTTCACGGCCTGACGGTTTGAAACTTCTAATAGTTCGCCCGTTTTTAATTTCACTTCCAGTCTACCACCAACGGTTCGGTTAACTTCCTGAATGTGATTGGTGTTTATAATTTCGGTTCGGTTTATTCTAAAAAAAACATTTTCATCCAGCATTTCTTCCCATTGACGAAGAGAACGTCTTTGAAGGGCTTTTTTGTCCTGAAAAAAAAGTCTGGTATAATTTTCAAGAGACTCGATCAGGTAAATTTCGTCCAATTGAATAAAGAATCTTTTCTCCCCATCCTTGATGAAAATTTTTCGGTCTTTTGCTGCAGCATCACTTAAAGAAGGCTTTCCGGATAAAGCATTTCTTATTTTATCGATTGCTTTTGCAAAACGTTCTTCCCTGATGGGTTTCATGAGATAATCTAAAGCATTTACTTCAAAAGCCTGCACAGCATATTCATTATAAGCTGTCGTAAATAATACTGCCGGCGCGCTATCAAGCGACTCTAATAAATCAAACCCTGATTTCTCAGGCATCTGAATATCCAAAAAGATCAGATCAGGCATTTTTGCTTCAATCAAACTCTTTGCTTCATCAGCATTTCCAGCTTCTCCTATTAGAACAAAATCCTCATATGATTCTAATGCTCTTTTTAGTTCTTCTCTGGACAGACGCTCATCGTCTACTATAATAACTTTTATCTTTTTCATCCTGATGGTAGTAAAATAGTTGTCAAAACTGTTTCGTCCTGCATTTCTCTAATTTCAAAAGAAGCTTTCCCTTTGTATTGCAACAGTAGTCTCTCTCTCAGATTACTCAATCCAATCCCGGAAGATTCTTTAATTTCTTTACTAAGCTTCCCCGAATTTTGAACGCTGATTTTTACAAGATCACTCTCCTGCTCTACTTTTACAGCAACAAACCCTCCCTTTTTTCTTTTTTCAATTCCATGTTTAATTGCATTTTCTACCAGGGTCTGAATACTTAAAGGTAAAACCAAATACTCTGACACCACTGTAGCGACTTCAATTTTTACTTGCAAACGCTCCTCAAATCGTATTTTTTCCAATTCCAGATAATCCCTGACTAAATTGATTTCATCGTTTAAGGTAACTAATTGTCCCATATTATTACTCAAAGAATTCCGAAGCAAGTCGGATAAAAGATCAATAGCCCGCCTTGCCGAATGCGGATTTTCTAACACCAAAAACTTAATACTATTCAATGAATTAAAAAAGAAATGCGGGTTAAGCTGTGCGCTCAGATTATTCAGCTGTGCTTCTTTTACGATAACAGACAATCGTGCATTTTCTTTCACCGTTTCAATCTCAAGCCTTGAATAATGATAAAGGTGATACGCCAACACCCAAATAGACATTAGTCTGGTACCCGTAATAAAGACCTGCAACTGTGTCGATTTTAAAAACGCCATAAACGAAATCGAAGTACCTTTTAGAACAAACAACCTTACCAGATAAAGTTTTCCCACAATCAAAAACATATACAATAAAGAAAGTATCAAAACACTTAGTATCATTTTTGGAATCAATTGTTTCAGGCTTAACTTATTCCAACCCTTTTTTAAAGCAAAGTTTCTATAAAGATGTGTCAATAAGATACCGATACAAACATCTAATACAAAATCGGCTATGCCAATCGTCCACATAAAAGTACTTCCAAAGTAGGCCGAAACTCCCCAATACAAAGAAGTTGCCATCCACCCTGTGAGCTGAATTTTCCAATATGTAGATAATTTTGCCATTATTCTCAAGCCAAAAGTTATTATGCTGTAGTAAAGATATCCCTCTAGCAGAGATTGAGCAAATAAAAGTACATAAGCGAAAGATAACTGGGGGCGAATGAAGTTCGTTAAAAAAATATACCCTCAGAGACATAAAAAAGTCAAATCTTAAAAGAGCTTCGACTTTTTTTATTTAGGCAAAATTAGAAATGTTTTATTTTAAAAGTATTTACCTACATAAAAATGCACATAACAACAAAATAAACACGTTTTTTCTTTCAATATTATTTAGAATTATTATAAATTAAGCTTTTGTCTTATCGTGTTACTTATATGTCCTCCTTTGACATTAAAAAAGAAAAACTCAACATAAATTTGCCATATTGTTAAAATAATAGTAGAAATCTTAACTAAAAAACTTAGAAATAAACTTCATAACCAATTACTAATAAGAACTAAGGAAAAAAAAGAAATCAACTAACAAATTCAAATTGACTTATGAAAAGCTTAAAAAATGCCCCGCAGATTATCTTAAATTCAAAACACATCGGGCACCCGATTGATTTTACCTGGAGTAAAAAGAAGATGGAAAAATTCTTAGATCCGTTAGAAGGAAATGAAGACCTCGAAAACATATTGTCAAACATTAATCATAAGGCGACAGTGGGACTTAGTGCCGCATTACTGGAATGGATATACTGGCGTTTTATAGGACAAAAGACGACTATCAATGACACAGAAAAAAGAATTGAAGCGCTTTGGTGTTCGATTAAAGACCCGGAATTAACAACCCCTTTATTATTTGATACTAATTTTGACATCCCTGCTTCAGGAGCCATCGATGGCCCGTTATGGGTCGCCCATATGACGGTAAGAATGATTGATGTAAGATATAGAAAAGGATCTTACTTTTTGCAAAATGAAGTTTTAGGACTTGTGTTACTTGCCCGACATATAACACCAAAGAAAAAAGTTTTTGACAAATGGTTCAATACGATCCTAATCCAGCTAAACCACTTGTAACCTAGCACTTACAGAGATGAAAATCTGGACGAGACAGACGAAAAAATATACAATTCATCTAATGAACCTTTAATTTGCCGTGATTTTTTCTTTAATCCCAAGTTTCAGTATACGATTACTGCATCTGAAAAAGCAGCTCATAAATACATCCAAAACTTAGATCATAAAGCAAATCAATTTTTGCATTTATCCAGAAAAGTTTCTTGATGAACCTAACAAATGAAAATTACGAATCTGAAAACGAAGATAAAAACTATAAAAATTTGGTTGAATCAGAACCTTCAGATATGATAAAGGATTTCACACGAGGATAAACTAAAACAAATTTAAATCAAAACATACTTTATGCCTGCCTTATCAGAATATTCAAATGTTCATAACACTGTCATTAATATTATTACAAACAAAGGTTACAAAATTTGGTATAACAAGAAAAATGAAACTTATTATGCTGAGAAAAATGGATGGGATTTTATGGCCTATTCACCTTGCTCGTTACTTGGAATTATATCAATATTTGAACACAAAAAACCTCAATCTTATAAAGAATATTGGTGGAAAGATGAAGGGGCTTTAGTAGAAGAAAATCTCAGTAAACATTCTCATAGTTACATCTCTGTCACTGAAAAAAATAATAAGGATGAAAAACATTATAAATTTTAAAGACTATCAAAAAAAATCCCCGAAAAGAAATTCTTTTCGGGGTAAGTTTTTACTCTGAATTTAAACGGTAAACTTCAAAGGCAGGTGTACTACTTTTTTGGTTTCGAAAAATTCGTCTTCAAAAATAGTTGACAAATCGTATAATGTGGCTTTAGGGAAAGCGGACAATTCTTCTGTTAAGTCTCCCCCTTTTAAATACAGAATTCCATTTTTTAAAGTATGCTTATGCTGTTTTTTTATTTTGTCTTTTATCCATGAAACAAAATCAGGCATATTAGTTACGGCACGGCTTACAATAAAATCAAAATCGCCCTTTACCAGCTCAGCACGTTTTTGTTCTGCCTTTACATTTTTTAACTCTAATGCATCCACAACCCCTTGAACCACCTTAATTTTTTTTGCTATAACATCGATCAGATAAAAACGCGTTTCAGGAAAAAGAATCGCCAATGGGATCCCAGGAAATCCGCCTCCGGTACCAACATCCAGGACAGTAGCTCCCGGTTCAAACTTCATGATTTTTGCAATTCCAAGCGAATGCAAAATGTGTTTTGTATATAAGGCATCAATATCTTTTCTTGAAATAACATTGATTTTTTCATTCCAGTCGTGGTATAAAAAGTCTAATTTTTGAAATTGTTCGATTTGAAGATCGGTCAAATCCGGAAAATATTTCAATATCTCATCCATTGCTCTAATTTTTTAACAAAAGTACTACTTTACGATTGAAATATTTAACTCAATTTTGCAAATTGAAAATTTATAATAATTACCTTTGAAACCTATTTAAAATAATTATGAATAACACTGCGCCTACATTTGCTAAGCAAGACACTCTGAAGTTCTTCAGAACACTTAACTCACGAGTAAACAATTACTTCAAAGAGAACAATATTCAGAAAACAGGAAACTGGAAGCTGCATTTAAAAGCCATTATTCTTTTTGCCGTTTTTCTAACCCCGTACTTTTTAATCCTAACGCTTAACATGCCTTTCTGGGCACAATTACTGCTAAATATTCTGATGGGAGTTGGAATGGCCGGAATTGGTATGAATGTTATGCACGACGGAAATCACGGCTCCTACTCTTCTAAATCATGGATCAACAAAATCATGGGAGGAAGTATTTACGTATTAGCCGGAAACGTTCACAACTGGCAGGTACAACATAACGTATTGCACCATACTTATACAAATATTCACGGTCATGATGAAGATCTTGATGCGGGAAGAATTATCCGCTTCACACAAAACGCAGAATGGCACCGTTTTCATAAATTTCAACATTACTATTCTTTTTTCTTATACGGACTTTTGACTTTTAACTGGGCACTTACTACCGATTTCAAGCAAATGAAAAATTACCTGAAAAGAAAATTATCCTACGGAGCACCACAAAGTCCAACCAAATTGTGGACTGTTCTGGTAATCACAAAAATCATCTATGTTTTAATCTGGATGGCTCTACCAATGATTTTAGGAGTAATATGGTGGAAAGTAGTGATCGGATTTTTCGTGATGCATTATACAGCCGGACTAATTTTAAGTATCGTTTTTCAGTTGGCACACGTAGTTGAAGAAACTTCAAACCCGGTCCCGAATGAAGAAGGGGAAATGGAAAACACCTGGGCAATTCACCAATTGTACACCACTGCTAATTTCGCTCCAAAAAACAAAGTGATTAACTGGTTCACTGGAGGATTAAACCATCAGATAGAGCACCACATTTTTCCAAACATCAGCCACATCCACTACGGAAAAATTGCTGAAATTGTAAAACAAACTGCCATCGAATGCAATTTGCCTTATCATGAATTCAAAACTATGAGAGGAGCTGTACTAGCGCATTACAAACATCTAAAAGATCTTGGTATGAAACCAAGTCTAGCATAAAATAAGAAACTATTAATCATTAACCATCCTTAATTAAAGTTGAAATTAAGGACATTCAAAAATTTCATAATGAATCATATTCTTTCAGACAGAATCAACAACTTAGCGACATCACAAACCTTAGCAATGGCTGCTTTAGCACGTGAATTAAAAGCACAGGGAAAAGACATTATCAGTTTAAGTTTAGGTGAACCGGACTTTAATACACCAGACTTTATTAAAGAAGCCGTTAAAAAAGCAGTAGACGAAAACTATAGTACCTATTCTCCGGTAGAGGGTTATTTAGAATTGAGAGAAGCAATCTGCAAGAAATTCAAAAGAGACAACGGATTAGAGTACAAACCATCTCAAATCGTGGTCTCTACAGGAGCAAAACAATCTTTATACAATATTGCACAAGTAATGTTAAACGATGGTGACGAGGTTATTTTACCGGCACCATACTGGGTTTCTTACTTCGAAATCGTAAAACTTTCCGGCGGAATTCCTGTTGAAGTTCCTACTTCTGTAGATACCGATTTCAAAATTACACCGGCACAATTAGAAGCTGCTATCACACCAAAAACAAAAATGATGTGGTTCAGTTCGCCTTGTAATCCATCTGGATCTGTATACAGCCGTGAAGAGTTAACAGCTCTTGCAAAAGTATTGGAAAAACACCCAAATATATATGTAGTTGCTGACGAAATTTATGAGCACATCAATTTCTCAGGAACTTTCTGCAGCATCGGGTCAATCCCGGGAATGTTAGAAAAAACAATCACTGTAAACGGAGTTGCAAAAGCATTCGCCATGACAGGATACAGAATTGGTTATATCGGAGCTCCTGAATTCATCGCAAAAGCGTGTGTAAAAATTCAGGGACAAGTAACTTCCGGAGCAAATTCGGTAGCACAGCGCGCGACGATTACAGCAGTAGAAGCTGATCCAAGTGTATTAAACCACATGGTTAAAGCTTTCCATACCCGCAGAGATTTAGTAGTGGGATTGTTAAAAGAAATTCCAGGTGTAAAAATCAACGTTCCGGAAGGAGCTTTTTATGTTTTCCCTGACGTTTCTTCTTTCTTCGGAAAAACATTAAGAGGAACTGAAATTAAAGATGCAAATGATCTTTCGATGTATCTTTTAGGAGAGGCCAACGTAGCAACTGTAACCGGTGATGCTTTTGGAAACCCAAATTGTATCCGTTTCTCATATGCTACAAGCGACGATATCTTAAAAGAGGCATTACGCAGAATCAAAGAAGCTTTGACTGCATAATACCATAAAATAACAATAACTAAAAGGGCATTTTCGAATGAAAATGCCCTTTTTTATTTAGTCAATTAAAAGCGAAGCAATCTCTCTTGTAATAGACGTTGGTGAATTACAATCGCAATTACTCAAACCAACTACATAAATTTGTTCGGTCGGCTCATAAACACCCATCGATTTAAAGCCAAAAATACTTCCCCCATGCTCGCGAACAATTTTATCTTTTACTTTTTCTAAATGCCAGCCGTATCCATAATCAATATTTGTCCCATTGTTTAACGTGTAATTTACAAATGCTTTTTCTGTAGATGCAGGATTTAATAATGTATTTGTATTTATTGCATATTGCCATTTCAGCAGATCATCAACATTTGATAGTATCGAACCCGAAGCATACGGAATAGAGAAGCTGATATAGTTTGTATTCACATACCCCTCACGGTCACGATAACCGGAAACTCTGTTTTTAATGATTTTATCATGACTCGCATAATACGTATTTTCCATTCCGATTTTCTTAAAAATATGCTGTGTTATAAAGGCTTCATAAGTCTGTCCGGAAACCATTTCAATGATATAGCCCAAAATCACATATCCCGAATTACAATATTTATATTTTTCACCCGGCTTAAAATCGATGGGTTCATTCTTAAAAAAATCGACCAGTTCTTTTGGAGACAAGTCCCTTCTGGCAATATCTTTTATAGCCTTCATACTCGTAAAATCTTTAATTCCGGAAGTATGTGTTAGCAAATGATGCAGGGTAATCTTATTTCCATTGGTTGGATAATCGGGAATAAACTTCGTGATTTCGTCATCAAGTTTTAGCTTCCCCTGTTCTGCCAGCATCAAAACAGCAACAGCCGTGAATTGCTTCGTCATCGACCCGATTTCAAAAACAAATTCGGGCTGCATTTTAATGTCCATTTCTAAATTGGCCATTCCAAAAGCTTTTCGATACACTACTTCTCCCTTCTTAACCGCCAGAAAAACAGCTCCGGGATTTTCAGGTTTAAACTTTGAGGTAATTAATTGGTCCATTTTGGTTTCCAAACTCTGAGCCGACAGTCCCGAACAGCCCATTAGAAATAGAACAATAAACGATTTTAAGAAGATTTTCATTTTGTGATTATTTAGTCTGATTGATAAAAGCTTTGACGGCTTCTATCAGCTAAAGGTTACAGAAAGTATATTATTAGAATTTATAGGGGGATTTCGCCGCGGCGAACCGGGCTATCCGCTGTATCTTTTGCTTTTTAAAGAAAAAAGCAAAAGGATGTCGCTCCTATCCCTAGCCCAAAAAAATGGCTGTAGCAGAACAAATTAGATTTTATCCCCCCTAACAACTCCGTCTTTTTTAAATCATTTTATTAGTATTTTTAACAAATCAATTAAAAAAAATATTGGATCTGCCTTTTAAGACGTTCTCCTTAAAAACAAAAAACATGAAAAATATAATTCCTACAATCATATTAATGCTCACAATAGGAATGTTCGTAACATCCTGTACCGTAACCAAAAAAATAACCATAACCGAATCAAAACCCTATACACCGGTATCTAAAGAACTATTTGATACCATTGTAAAAATGGACGGAGTCGTTTTTGACGCAGCTAATAAAGGTGATTTAGAAAAAATAAAAACTTTATTCGCAGAAGACCTTGAATTCTTTCATGATACAGGAGGGTTAGACGACTATACAAAAACAATGGAAAACTTCCAGCGAATTTTTACCAATTATGGATATACAAGAAGAGTTCTGGTAGAAGGAAGCATTGAAGTTTACCCTATTAAAGATTATGGAGCCATACAAACCGGATTGCATAAATTCTGCCGACTTGAAAATGGAGAACTCATCAACTGCGGCACCTATAAATTTACTCATATCTGGAAAAACACACCTACAGGCTGGAAAATTACCCGGGTCATTAGTTATGGGCATTAAAAAAGATAAAACTAATTAAGTACTTATAATTAACTAGTATCAAAAGTACTTTGACTACAATTAAAGCAAAAAAATTATCTTAATATTTGAAACTTCCTTTTCGAGAAAGAAAACCACTTAGTTAGTAAACCAAGCCGTTTTTCGTTTATCAGAATTTAAAAATATTTTTTTACTTTCGCGCCAACCAAAAAATATTTTATGAATCTAACATTACGCAATTCTTTCTTAATTACAATCCTTAGTTTATTTTTTAACAATGAGGCAAAATCCCAAGCAACAGGCAATTCCATTAAAGGTTCTATAGGCTTTGCCTCAAGCAGCTCTTATTATATTGAAAATTATGGTAATCAAGAGGAAGTCGATGTTATGGGAGGAGGTTTTTATGTACAGGGGGAATATATCATTGGAGTAAAATCATGGTTTAGTATACGTCCATACGCAGGAGCTATATTTACATCAGTTGATAAAAATCAGAATTTACAAAATCAACCGCAATACAAAGTAACAACCAATGCTTTTTTACTCGGAACAAAAGTACGTCTGTGTGCACCAATTCCTTGGGTAGCCCCTTTTATTGAAGGAGGAATTGGTACTTCAATAGGTAAATTTGAAACCTTTACACCAGGGGTTAATTTCAACAAAAGCGACATGTTATTACATATTCCCTTTAGTCTTGGATTAGCCATTGGCCGAAAAAATAATTTTGAAATTGCAATTTCGGGATACTTTCACCCAGCAGCTAAGCAATCGTCTGCTATATTAGGCTTAGGATATACTTTCCCTCTAGATTAATAAATCAAAAAGTATCTCCGTTCAAAAGATAACTTAATAAAAAACCACCCAGTAAACTTTTTTAGTCCCTAACAAGTAATGAACAGATTAAAATCCGCTGATAACAAATAGAAACAGCAATCTTAATCATCATCATTCCATATAAGTTAACAATTCTAAAAAAATCACCTCAGCATTAGCAAACTCGAAATATTTATAAGAACTTTGCAAACTTTTTTCCGTGAACACCACAAAATCCTAAAGTACTTAAAATGAAGAAGAAGATTGAAATATTAGCTCCTGCCAGGGATTTAATTGGAGGAATGGCAGCCATTAATAGTGGTGCCGATGCTGTTTATATTGGTGCACCGCAATTTGGAGCACGCTCGAATGCCAACAATTCTATTGAAGATGTAGCTGCATTGGTACAATATGCACACCTTTTTAATGCACAGGTCTTTGTGGTTATGAATACCATTTTGTACGATAACGAACTGGAAACCTGTCGCAAAATGATTTGGGAATTGTACGACATTGGTGTTGACGCCCTAATTATTCAGGACATGGCGATTATGGAAATGGACTTACCTCCTATTGTACTTCATGCCAGTACACAAGCCAATAACCGTGATGCCGATAAGATAAAATTCCTTAAAGATGCCGGAATTAAACGTGTGGTTTTAGCCCGCGAATTGAACTTGCATCAAATTAAAACCATTTACGACGAAGCCGATGTTGAACTAGAATTTTTTGTAACCGGAGCTCTATGCGTTTCTTTCAGTGGAAACTGCTATATGAGTGTGGCCAACGGAGAACGAAGTGCCAATCGTGGTTCTTGCGCACAAAACTGTCGTTTACCATATAACTTAATAGACGGAAACGGAGAAACTTTAATCAAAAACAGTCACTTACTTTCTATAAAAGATTTAGACATCTCAGATCAGATTCCAAACTTAATTGAAGCAGGAATCGTTTCTTTCAAAATTGAAGGAAGACTTAAGGATGTCGTTTACGTAAAAAACAACGTTTCTTATTTACGCCAAAAATTAGACAGCTTTTTAGAAGGCGCGGGAAGTGATAAATATACCAAAGCTTCTTCCGGAAAATGCACCTATACCTTTGATTCTTCTTTAAACAGAACTTTCAACCGTGGTTATACGGATTATTTCGTAAACGAAAGACACAGCTCTATTGGTTCTTGGGAAAGCCCAAAATCAAAAGGTCAATATATTGGAAAATTAATCCGAACTGTTGGAAACGCATACGAAATCGAAAACGGTGAACTACTGAATAATGGTGACGGACTTTGTTTTATCAACGAAAACAATGAAGCTGACGGAATCTATGTAAACAAAGCCGAAAACGGAAAAATTTATCCAAACGTTTTAAAAGAAGTAAAAGACGGAACTTTTATTTACCGTAACAACGACGCTGCTTTCATTAAAGTTGTAGAGAGAGAAGACAGTGCTATTCGAAAGCTAAGTACAACTTTATTGCTTACCGAAACTGAAACAGGCTTCGAATTAATCGCAACCGATGAAGACGGAAATATTAGTATCGTTACCCTTGAGCACGCAAAAGAACAAACTAAAACTGGCGAATCAATCGAAGAAAACATCAAAACACAATTGGCAAAAACAGGGTTTACACCTTATACCGCTGATGAAATTAATGTAATGTTTTCTCAAAACTGGTTCCTTCCTATTTCAAAAATCAACGAAATGCGAAGAACCGTTTACGATCAGCTAACAGTAATTCGTCTGGCAAATTACAAACGTGAAGAGCACCAGTTAGTTAAAACATCACATCCTTATCCGGAAACTAAATTGGATTTCATGTACAATGTTTCCAACAAAACGGCCCGTAAATTCTACGAACGTCATGGCGTTACCGAAATCGAAAAAGCATTTGAACTACAGTGGGATCCAGGAAAATCGCGTGTGATGACGACCAAATATTGCATCAAATACGAATTAAAAAAATGTCCGATACACCAAAAAGATATAGTTGGTGTTAAGGTAAAAGAACCATTAGTATTAAAGCAGGGTGAATTAGAGTACAAACTAAAATTCAATTGTAAACCTTGTGAAATGGAAATCTGGGAAAAAGATGCAGAATTCGAAATAGAAGAAGATCATTTTCATTAATAATATCTAACCGCAAAGTTCGCAAAGGACAACGCAAGGTTTGCAAAGATTTTTTTAAATCTTTGCGAACCTTTTCTTTTAACTGAACATCAAAAGCTTTGCGTTCTTTGCGGTTAATATAAATTGCATAGACATACAATACTTTGCGGTTCAACTCTTTTTTCGCTACTTTTACTTCTCCAACAACACAATTAATCCAAAATGAAAATACTACTCCTTGGTTCGGGTGAATTAGGCAAAGAATTTGTCATTGCCGCACAACGAATCGGACAAACCGTAATTGCTGTAGATAATTACGAAAATGCTCCGGCCATGCAGGTAGCACACAGCTTTGAAGTCATCAACATGCTCGACGGCGAAGCACTGGACCGAATCGTAGCCAAACACCAGCCCGACTTTATCGTTCCCGAAATAGAAGCTATCCGAACAGAACGTTTTTACGATTACGAAAAACAAGGCATTACTGTTGTTCCATCTGCGAAAGCAGCCAACTTTACCATGAATCGAAAAGCGATTCGCGATCTCGCTTCAAAAGAACTGGGATTAAAAACTGCTAAATATCAATATGCCACTTCAGCAGAAGAACTTCAGAAAGCCGTTCAGGAAGTTGGAATTCCCTGCGTAGTAAAACCTTTAATGTCTTCTTCCGGAAAAGGACAATCTACTATCAAAACGGAAGGCGATATTGAAAAAGCCTGGCAATATGCCGTTGCAGGTTCACGTGGCGATGTCATTGAAGTTATTGTAGAAGCATTTGTTGATTTTCACTCAGAGATTACTCTTTTAACGATTACTCAAAATAACAATCCAACCTTATTTTGCGCACCAATCGGACACCGTCAGGAACGTGGTGATTACCAGGAAAGCTGGCAGCCCGCAAAAGTTTCTGAAGCCGATTTGTATGAAGCGCAGGACATGGCCGAAAAAATTACTGAAGCACTGGGAGGCGCAGGACTTTTTGGTGTCGAATTTTTCTTAACCAGCGATGGTGTTTACTTCTCTGAACTCTCCCCTCGCCCACACGATACCGGAATGGTAACTTTAGTAGGAACACAAAATTTCAACGAATTCGAATTGCATTTGAGAGCCATTCTAAGCCTGCCTATCTTCGAGATCACTCTTGAAAAATCCGGTGCAAGTGCTGTTATTTTAGCTTCACAAGATTCTGCAAATCCAACTTTTACCGGAATTGAAAAAGTAGCTGCTTTGCCCAAAACTGATTTCAGGATTTTTGGAAAACCTACTTCAAGACCTTACCGCCGAATGGGCGTTGTTTTAAGCTATGATACTCTTGCAACACCAATTGACCAAATTACAGAACGCGCCAAAACAACTTCAAAACTAATAACCGTAAACTCTTAAAAATGAAAAACGCATTATTTGCACTCTTCCTGTTTATAGGAATCACAGCTCAGGCTCAGGATAAAAAAACAGATGAAAAACCTCTAATTGTCGAAACAGCCTGTGGCGAATGCCAATTTGGAATGGAAGGCAAAAGTTGTGATTTAGCCGTTCGCATTGACGGGAAAACGTATTTTGTAGACGGAACAACAATTGACGAACATGGTGATGCACACGCTAAAGATGGTTTTTGTAACGCTGTCCGTAAAGCCAAGGTAACCGGAAAAGTAGAAAACAACCGTTTTAAAGCAAACTCTTTCACCTTGATAAAAGAAAAATAATGGCGTTAATTCTTGAAAATATAGCCAAACATGTTTCACTAACTCCTGAAGAGCAAGCCCATTTTTTATCTAAAACAGAGATCCATTCTTATAAGTCCAAAACAATTTTACTGAGTGCCGGCGAAGTTTGTAAACATTCGTATTTCGTAAATTCAGGAATTCTAAGAAGCTTCAATATCAACGATAACATTGTCGAACATGTTCTGGCTTTTTCGTGCGAAGGTTGGTGGATGAGCGATATGTACAGCTATTTTTCACAGAAATCCGGACAACTCTTTATAGAAGTTTTAGAAGACGCAGAAGTCGTTTCACTGTCCAAAGAAAATCAGGAACAATTGTATCTTGACATCCCAAAGCTCGAACGTTTTTTCAGAATTCTAATCGAAAACTCTCTGGTTGCCAATCAACAACGCTTAATGGATAACTTAAGTTTGACAGCAGAAGAACGCTTTGAGAAATTTTGTGCTAAATATGGCACACTAGTCTATAAAGTTCCTCAAAAACAAATCGCTTCTTTTATTGGTGTCACACCTGAATTTTTCAGCAAAATGAAAGCCAGGCTTTTAAAAAAGTAAAATTAAACCATTAAGATATTAAGATATATTAAGCCAGACCTAATCTTTCTTATTTTTTAAGAATATAAAGCTTAACTTTCTTAATATCTTAATGGTAAAAACAAAGAATTAAAATTGCTCAACCTCTGTTGAATGTTTCATTGCTGTAGTTGAAGACCTTCCTATCGTTACCGTATTTTGAACCGCATCGAAATAAGAAGTACCTACAAAAGCCTGATGTTTTACAGCTCTGAATCCGTTTTGCTGCAAAGCAAATTCTCTTTCCTGTAATTCAGAATATCCTGCCATTCCACGCTCTTTATACGCTTTAGACAATTCGAACATACTGGTATTCAAAGCATGGAATCCTGCCAGAGTAATAAACTGAAATTTATACCCCATTGCCGCCAGATCCTCTCTGAAAGTTTCCATCTCTGCTACTGATAATTTTGCCGCCCAATTGAAAGACGGAGAACAATTATATGCCAGCATTTTACCCGGAAACTCTTTTTTCATTGCATCGGCAAACTTCTTAGCATAAACCAAATCAGGATTACTGGTTTCCATCCAGATCAAATCAGCATAAGGCGCATAGCTTAATCCTCTCGCAATCCCCTGATCGATTCCGCTGTTTACATAGAAAAAGCCTTCATTGGTCTTTTCGCCTGTAATAAATTTTGCATCTCTCGGATCGGCATCACTGGTTAGCAAATTAGCTGCATCAGCATCTGTTCTGGCTACAATTAATGTCGAAACTCCCATAACATCAGCAGCCAAACGAGCAGCAATCAGTTTGTTGATCGCTTCCTGAGTAGGTACCAAAACTTTTCCACCTAAATGTCCGCATTTTTTAGCAGAGCTCAATTGATCTTCAAAATGAACACCTGAAGCACCTGCCTCAATCATCGATTTCATCAATTCGAATGCATTTAAATTTCCGCCAAAACCAGCTTCTGCATCGGCTACAATCGGAACCAAATAATCTTTTTTATCTTCAACCTGATTTACGACCTGAATCTGATCAGCTCTCAACAAGGCACTATTAATTTTTTTAACTACCATCGGTACACTATTCACCGGGTAAAGCGATTGGTCAGGATACATTTCTCCTGCCAAATTTGCATCGGCCGCTACCTGCCAGCCACTCAAATAAATCGCTTCTAAACCAGCATCGACTTCCTGAATCGCCTGATTTCCTGTTAAAGCACCCAAACCAGCAACATAATCCTGACTTTTTAACTTTCTCCATAATTTCTCAGCCCCCATTTTAGCAATAGAATGCTCAATATGATAAGAACCTTGAAGCGTAACCACCTCAGTAGCGGTATACGGACGTTCAACACCTTTCCATCTTGGGTTAGTGATCCAATCGTTAATCAATTCCTGAATTCTGTCTTCTGTTGTTTTCATAAGTAATATAGTTAAGTTGGTTAGTAAGTAAATAGTTTTCAGTCGCAGTTTTCAGTTTTAACTGAGACTCATAAAAAGTTTATTTTTTTTACGCAGACTGTTAATTATCAGCGCAACGTTTTTCATAAATATTTGTAGCAAGGAATCGTCAAAAAGTCAACAAAATCGGGATTCACAACCAGTCTTTCCAATACTTTTTCTGCTAATGGAAATTGTTGTTTTTCATGTTTTTCTTCTCCTAATTCATTTTTAATTTTTTGAAATTCTTCTAAAGCCAATTCGTGATAATACGCCAAATCTAATTTTCGCCCATTATCCAAAACCACTTTATTCTGAAGCCATTGCCACAATTGTGATCTCGAAATTTCGGCTGTAGCAGCATCTTCCATCAGATTATGCAAAGCTGCGGCACCTTGTCCGTTCAGCCATGAAGCCAGATACAACACTCCAACATTAATATTTTTTCGAACACCGTTTTCCGTTATAATCCCTATTGGCGGTTCTATCAAATCTCCCTCTGTTATTTTACGATATTCTCTTTTAACATGAATTTGATTTGGCGTTGGCATTCCGGCATCAAAAACATTTTTAGCAAGCGAAACCAAATCCGGATGTGCTACCCAGGTTCCGTCATGACCATTTTTTACTTCACGTTCCTTGTCGGTTTTTACCTTTGCAAAAGCAACGACATTCGCTTCCTCATTATTCTTAATCGGAATTTGAGCAGCCATTCCTCCAATTGCATGAATACCGCGTTTGTGGCATCTTTGAATTACCAAATTCGAATAGGCATTCATAAAAGGTGAAGTCATATTTACCTGATCGCGATCCGGAACAATGAACTTAGGATGTTTGCGGAATTTTTTAATGTAAGAGAATATATAATCCCAACGGCCACAATTCAACCCGACAATATGTTCTTTCAATTCATAAATGATCTCATCCAGCTGAAAACTTGCTGTAATGGTTTCAATTAAAACCGTCACTTTTATTGTTCCTCTTTCTAACTTCAAATAATCTTCGGTAAAATCAATTACCGTATTCCACCAGCGTGCTTCCAGATAATGCTCTAATTTTGGAATATAGAAATAAGGTCCTGAGTTATTTTCTAAAAGCCTTTTGTGATTATGAAAAACATACAGCCCAAAATCTACCAATGAACCCGAAACCGCATTTCCATCAATCGAAAGGTGTTTTTCCGGCAAATGCAATCCACGAGGGCGCACTATCAATGTCGCAATCTTTTCATTTAAGTGATATGATTTGTGCTTAACCAAATCGGTAAAAGAAATCGTTTTATTGACAGCATCGATCAAATTCACTTGTCCGTCCATTAAATTTTGCCAGGTCGGAGAGGTACTATCTTCAAAATCTGCCATAAAAGTTTTGGCTCCGGAATTCAAAGCGTTGATAATCATTTTACGATCAACCGGCCCTGTGATCTCAACCCTACGATCCAATAAGTCTTTCGGAATTTCTCCTGCCACCCAATTACTTTCTCTGACGGTTTTGGTTTCTGAAGGAAAAGATGGCATGACTCCCTGATCAAAAGCTGCTTGTTTTTGTTCGCGCTGCAACAACAATAATTTTCGTTGCGATTCGAATTTTCGATGTAAATCGGTTATAAAAACAATCGCTTCTTCTGTCCAAATCTTTGGATAAGAAAGCTTCTTTTCGGCCAAAAACTCCATTGCCGTTTCGGTAATCTCTAATTGGTTTTTCATAGCTACTGCTTTTAATTAGTCATCAATTGTTGATCGTCTTCTGTTATTACAAAACAGCATTTACCATAACAATCTGACGGTTAATATTTTCTACACCACAATATTAGAAAAAAGTTTTTTACAAAACAAGCGAACGTTCGCTAAATTTAAAAAATATTTTTTTGGCGATTATTTTTAGATTACTTACATTTGATATTATGGATATCGAAAAAGACTATATAAAGCTGATTTTTGGGCTAAAACTCAAACAGGTCCGCACTCAGAAAAACCTTTCTCTTTTTGGTCTGGCCAAATTGACCAATCTTTCAAAATCGTATTTAAACGAGATTGAGAAAGGAAAAAAATATCCTAAAACAGATAAAATTTTACTTTTATGCGAGCATCTGGACGTTGCTTACGACCAAATGGTTTCGCTAAAACTCGATAATAACCTTGCCCCGATTGGAGAAATCTTAAAGTCGGGTATTTTAAAAGAAATTCCCCTCGAACTTTTTGGTATTCAGGAAGCAGATTTAATTGATATTATCGCCAATGCCCCCGCCAAGGTCAATGCGTTTATTAGTACCATTATCGAAATTGCACAGCATTACAATCTGAGCCGGGAGAGTTTTTTCTTAGCCGCTTTACGTTCCTATCAGGAAGCACACAGTAATTATTTTGAAGACTTAGAAGATAAAGTAATTGCTTTTTCTAAATCCTTTCAGATTAATTTAGATTCCAAGATTACGATTAAAGAACTGGAAGCGATTCTTAAAGAGGAATTTGATTATACTATAAAAGAAATTGCCTTTACCGATCAGGAAGCTTTAGAAGACCTACGTTCCATATACGTCCCAAAAAGTAAAACCCTGTTACTTTCAACAGAGATTGACGATCCGCAGAAAGCTTTCATTTTAGCCAAAGAAATTGCTTATAATTACCTGAATTTATCCGATCGTTTACTGACATTCAGCTGGATTAAGTTTGAAAACTTCGACCAGGTATTACATAATTTCTACGCCTCTTACTTTGCAGGTGCTTTATTATTACCGAGACAATTAATCGTAGGCAAAATCAATGACTTTTTAAATAACGAAAAACCAAATCCGGAAGAATTTGTAACGCTGATCGAAAGCTTTGAAGTTTCGCCGGAATCTTTTTACCAAAGATTGACCAATTTGCTTCCTAAAGACTTTCATCTGAAGAACTTATTCTTTTTAAGAATGTCACATAAAATTGGTTCTGATTTTTATCAGATCAAAAAAGAGTTGCACATTACCAATCAACAAGAACCGCATGCAAACGAAACCAACGAGCATTATTGCAGAAGATGGGTTTCTGTAAAAACGATAGACGAAGCCATCAAACAAAACAAACCACACTTTTTTGATGCTCAGATCTCAAGTTACGTGCATAGCGGAAATGAATATCTGGTTTTTTCGTCGGCCACAAAAGATCCTTTTATCAAAGACAACATACGTAGTATTTCAGTTGGTATTTTAATTAATCCAACCATGAAAAAGAAATTCAAATTCATCGAAGGAAAACCACTTGTAAAACGAATTGTAGGTGTCACCTGCGAAACCTGTGATGCAAAAGACTGCCTTGAAAGAGCTGCCCCGCCAATTGCACTTGAAAAGAAGAAACGCCACGAAAACACAGATGCCGTTGTGCAACAGTTTATTTCGCAATACAGTTAGACTCTCTTAGACTTCTTAGATTTTTAGACTCCTTAGATCTTTGGATTGTTAGATCCTCAGATTATTGGACTATTCTATTCTTAGAATGTTTAGATCATAAACACGAAAATCAATCCAATATCAGACGCCGCAAAAACCTTTGCACCTCTGAGCCTTTGCGCCTAAAAACCTTAGCAACTCAGAACCTCAGAACCTTTTCTTAATCTACATTAAGTGCTTTTCATGCATGTTGATCGTAAATTTGTACTATAAAAATAACAAAACAATTATCATCATGGAAAATATAATAGTACACAAAGCAGAAACAAGAGGAAATGCAAATCACGGATGGCTTAATGCTTATCACAGTTTTAGTTTTGCCAGCTGGTACAATCCGGAAAGAATTCAGTTTGGCGCACTTCGCGTTCTGAATGACGACACTATTGCAGGCGGAATGGGTTTTGGAACACACCCTCACGACAATATGGAAATTATAACAATTCCGTTAGAAGGCGATTTAGCACACAAAGACAGCATGGGAAATACTGAAATCATTAAAAATGGTGATATTCAGGTCATGAGTGCCGGAACCGGAATTCAACATAGCGAATTTAACCCAAATGCCGATCAGCAAACTAAGTTGTTGCAAATCTGGTTGTTTCCAAACAAAAGAAATGTAACTCCACGCTACCAACAAATTACTTTGGATGTTGCCGACAGACACAACAAATTGTCTCAGGTTTTATCTCCAAATCCTGATGATGAAGGAGTATGGATCCATCAAGACGCTTGGTTTCACATGGGAAATTTTGATGCCGGAATTGCTACAACCTACAAATTAAAAAAAGAAGGAAACGGAGTTTATGTTTTCATTTTAAAAGGAAATGTAACGATTAACGGCCAGGAATTAGACACTCGTGACGCAATGGGAATCTCTGATTTTGAAGCTTTAAACATCAAAGCAAATACTGCCGCCGAATTTCTGTTAATGGAAATTCCTATGAAATATTAATTCATAAAACGCAGCTTACGCATTTTTCAAAAGAAGCGATAACAACACTGGACAACAGCACGTTATCGCTTCTTTTTTTTCTTAAACCTCTAATAAAGCCAAAAAGAAATAGTAATTTTATTAGGTAAAAATTGGTCTGAATTTAAAAGAAAAATTAACCGCAAAAATTTTCAACCATGAATCCAAATAACCTTATCAAAGAATACACTAATGGAGAAGTTACCATTGTCTGGGAATCCGGAAAATGCATTCACTCTGCCAATTGCGTAAAAAACAATCCTGACGTCTTTCATCCAAAAGAGAAACCATGGATTCTTCCTGAACAATCTACCACTGAAAAAATAATACAGACAGTTCAAAAATGTCCTTCGGGAGCATTGACTTTTTATATGAACAGCAAAAGTTGAATGTTAGCATTATTTTTTTGCCACAGATTATATAGATTAAAAAGATTTTTTTTATGCATTCTGAATATACTAGTCAATGAAAATCTTTTAATCTGCAATAAAAAACAGAACTACCAATTTTTAATCTGAACGATAAAAAAATGTGATAATCAAAAAGTTATCACATTTTTTATTTCTTAATCTAGGTTAAGCCCCTTACCCTAACTGCCGCCGTAACTTTGTCCTATCAAAATGAAATTAATTATTTAAAAAATAAAATTATGGCAACTACAAAATGGTCAATTGACCCAACACATTCAGAAATCGGTTTTAAAGTTAAACATATGATGTTTACAAATGTTTCAGGTAAATTCGGAACTTACAATGCAACAATCAATACAGACGGAGACAACTTCGAGAATGCTGCTATCGAATTTTCAGGAGACATCACTTCTGTTGACACTGCAAATGCAGATAGAGACAATCACCTAAGAAGCAGCGATTTCTTTGATGCCGAAAATCATCCAAAACTGACATTTAAAGGTTCTTCTTTCAAAAAAATCAATGATGGAGCTTATGAATTAACCGGAGACTTAAACATCAAAGGTGTTTCGAAATCAGTAACTTTTCCGGTAGAATTTAGCGGAATTATGACTGATCCATGGGGAAACACAAAAGCAGGATTAAGCATCGAAGGAAAAATCAATCGTAAAGATTGGGGACTAAACTGGAACTCAGCTCTTGAAACAGGAGGTGTTTTAGTAGGCGAAGAAGTTCGTTTGAACATTGAATTACAATTTGCAAAACAAGCTTAATTCTTCAAAAATAGATTTAATTTGATTGGTTGTAAAATCCTGTGCTTTTTAAGTACAGGATTTTTTTGTTTGCCACGAATTCACGAATTTTTATTACACAAAGCTTAGAAAATAATTCGTGAATTCGTGGCCATAAAATCTCATCGTACTGTATTTCGAAATTCTGTAGGCGACATTCCGGTTTGTTTTTTGAAGAATCTAGAGAAATAAGAGTAATCTTCGTAACCCACTTTAAAGGCAACTTCATTAACTGCTAATTGCTTATCTATCAACATTCTTTTTATCTCCAAAATCACTCGATCCGTAATAACTTCTGTTGCGGTTTTTTGTAGAATTTCATTACAGATCCGATTTAGATGCTTTAAAGTGATACTTAGTTTCTCCGCATAAAAAGAGGGTAATTTCTCCTGTTTAAAATATTGTTCTAAAAGCATTTCGAACTTATCAATTTTTATATTATACGAATGCGCCTGATGCGAGTAAGTCTCATTGTACTTACGCGCAATTTCAATATGAATACAATCTAATAAATTCAGCATTTTATCGAGTTGGTACCTGTTGTCCTGAACACTCTCCTGAATTAACAAATCAAAATAAAGCCTGATTTTAAGAATTCCTTTTTCTTCAAAAACCATTTCCGGCCGATTGTGAATCGAATGGTAAAAATTATACTCGTTAATATTTTTCTGTCCGAAATATAAATTATACAATTCCTGTGAAAAAATAATCACAAAGCCTTCAATATCTTCAGATAAGCTCCAATGGTGCATTTGTCCGGGCTGCAACACAAACAAGCTTCCTTTTTTGATTTCGAACTGATCAAAATCAACTTCATGCTGTCCCGAGCCTTTCGTAAAAAACACCATAAGATACGAATCATGCCGGTGCGGCTCCTCTACAAAACTGTGACTTTTTAAATGCTCTTTGAAGGTATTGACATAAAAATCACGATGAATATCATTACAGCTAAAATTCTGAACACTATAAACCGGGTATTTTTTCATATATGTAGAATTTATTTTTTATTGGTCATACATGCGATCGCCCAATCATATTTTTCGTTTACAAATTCGTTTAAGGTAGGCGACGTCATAATAAATGTCTTTATTGTGCTATAAGTAGCGAAGATATAAAAAAGACTTTAATCCTACTCTGGACTACCTTTGTATAAATAAAAAACAACAAGATCATGTCAAGTGCATTAACTCATATTTTAAGCAACGAATGTCCTATTTGTCATAAAGGAAAAGTTTTTACAGATAAAAATATTTTTTTCACTTTTGGCCTTCCAAAGATGAACGAATTTTGCAGTCATTGTAATTATAAATTTCAAAAAGAACCTGGTTATTTCTTTGGCGCTATGTATGTAAACTACGGATTAACAGTCGCTCAGGGAATTGCAACGTATTGTATTGCACAATTTTTCTTCGAAAAAAACTTCGATTTAAGAATTATTCCAATTATTGCTGTCGTCATTACCCTGCTCACTTCTTTTAATCTTCGATTTTCAAGATTAGCATGGATTTACATGTTTAAAGATTATACGAAATAAAAAAATGCTATTTTTGCCTTTCAATTGAAACTAATTTTCAATTCAAAAAATTCAATCTTTAAATTAGACAAATGAAAGCATACGTATTTCCGGGTCAGGGCGCACAATTTACAGGAATGGGCAAGGACCTATATGAAACATCGGCTTTAGCCAAAGAATTGTTCGAAAAAGCTAATGAAATTTTAGGTTTTAGAATTACAGATATCATGTTTGAAGGTACTGCCGAAGAACTAAAAGAAACTAAAGTTACGCAACCGGCAGTATTTTTACATTCGGTTATTTTAGCAAAAACTTTAGGCGAAGATTTTAAACCTGAAATGGTTGCGGGACATTCTTTAGGAGAATTTTCAGCATTGGTTGCAAACGGAACTTTATCTTTTGAAGATGGTCTTAAATTAGTTTCTCAACGTGCTTTAGCTATGCAAAAAGCTTGTGAAATTACTCCATCAACAATGGCTGCGGTTTTAGGCTTAGCTGATAATATCGTTGAAGAAGTTTGTGCTTCTATTGACGGAATCGTTGTTGCAGCAAATTATAACTGTCCGGGACAATTGGTAATTTCAGGAGAAACTTCTGCAGTTGAAAAAGCTTGTGAAGCTATGAAAGCTGCCGGAGCAAAACGCGCTCTAATTTTACCTGTTGGAGGAGCATTCCACTCTCCGATGATGGAACCAGCAAGAGAAGAATTAGCTGCTGCAATTGAAGCAACTACATTCTCAACTCCAGTTTGCCCGGTTTACCAAAACGTAACCGCAAATGCTGTTTCTGATGCAAACGAAATCAAAAAGAACTTAATCATACAATTAACTGCTCCGGTAAGATGGACACAATCTGTTCAGCAAATGATCGCTGACGGCGCTACTTTATTTACTGAAGTTGGTCCAGGAAAAGTATTAGCAGGTTTGATCAACAAAATTGATAAAGAAGCGGTTACTGCGAATGCTTAAATTTTAGTATTTAGACTCAGTAACAGTTTCCAGTTACTCACTACATAAAAAAGATCCTCATGAACAGATTGTTTATGAGGATTTTTACTTTATAACGCCTTCGCTTCTAAACTATAATTATTTACAATCCGGTTATCAAATAATTTTGATTACTTTTTTCAAAGAAGATATACCAGGTTGTTCTGGCATTGGACCTATAAAAAACATAATTTGAACCTAAATATTCAATCGCTTTTGGTGTTTTCTTGTGAAAAGATTTTTTTATTCTTTCGGGAACTGCCTGATAAATACTTAGAAACATATTCTTCAGCAGATTCTATAAAACCGAAATATTCTTTTTTATACAATATTACAACTAAATCATCAAGATACTCGATCACAGAGGGCGTAAAACCAAATTCTATTTTCCCCACCATTCTCTAATCCTTCTGATTGATTCCGCTTTTGCTTCTTCCAACGTTAATCCTTTTGCAAACTCGGCATCAAAATCAAAAGTCACCCGATCGATACCTTTAAATTTAGTTTTTGAACTTCATATTCCACTCGAGGCTCTTCAACCTTATCATCCTTTTTATTGGGCTTCCCTTTCTTTATTATTCCTACAATTTAATCTTACAAATATACAGGATAAATTAATCCGAAAAGTAAAAATCCCAAACAACCTGAATAGATCATTTGGGACTTTTTATGTTTCGTTTTCGACTGAAAGATATTAAGAACGAACTTTCTGTTCCCATTTCCAGGCACTTGCCATGGCTTCATCTAAACTTAATTGTGCTTTCCAGCCCAAAACACTGTTTGCTTTATCTGTATTTGCATAGGCTTCGGTAATATCTCCTTCGCGACGCGGCATAATTTTATATGGCAGTTTTTTATCGCTTACTTTTTCAAAACTATGAATCACTTCCAAAACCGAACTTCCTTTTCCAGTTCCTAAATTGAACGTTTCTACTTTTTGTAAATTCTTTTTATTAAACAAACGCTGCAACGCAATTACATGCGCTTTCGCTAAATCTACCACATGAATATAATCACGTACTGCTGTTCCGTCCTGAGTTGGATAATCATCTCCAAAAACCGATAATTCCTGACGTAATCCTACTCCTGTTTGCGTAATAAAAGGCACTAAGTTTTGAGGAACGCCGATTGGCAACTCTCCAATTTCGGTTGTAGCATGAGCCCCAACCGGGTTAAAATAACGCAACAAAATGGCACTGATATTGGTAACTTTGGCCGTATCCGTAATAATCTCCTCCCCTATTTGCTTGGTATTTCCATAAGGAGAAATTGCCGCCTGTACCGGAGCATCCTCCGTAATTGGCATTTTTTCAGCCTGACCATAAACCGTACAAGATGAACTAAAAATAAAACTTGCCTCTGGTTTTTGCTGTAATTCCTGCAATAAATATACTAATGAAGCAATATTGTTTTCATAGTACAACAATGGATTCTCAACACTTTCTCCAACTGCTTTTGAAGCCGCAAAATGAATTACTCCTGTAACATCGCTATGTTTTTTAAAAAACTCCCGAACAGCTGCTTTTTCTCTTAAATCTAATTTTTCAAACAAAGGTGTCTTACCTGTAATGGCAGTGATTCCTTTTAAAACATCTTCTGTAGAATTGGAAAGATTATCGATAATTACTACTTCAAATCCTTCGTTTTGCAATTCGACTACAGTATGAGAACCGATAAATCCCAATCCTCCTGTTACTAGTACTTTCATTTTGTGGTTATTTTGTGTTGTTGTTTATTTGGTTTAATCTTTACTTATTTATTCAAAAATTCCAAAACAGAATCCGTTATAAATTTAATTTGCTCATCATCCAGTTCTGTATGCATTGGCAAAGCAATTACTTCTTTCACCAATTGGTTGGTTACTGGAAACTGCTCTTCTTTATAACGAGAATCGACATAAGCTTTTTGCGAATGCAATGGAATTGGATAATAAATAGCACAAGGAATTGCTTTATCCAATAAATGCTGCATCAAAGCATTACGATCTGCATCAATAATTCTCAATACATACTGATGAAAAACATGATCATTTTCATTTGCATCAAATTCAGGTGTAATAATATGTGCATTTCCGTCAAAAGCCGCATTGTATTTTATAGCCGCCAAACGACGTGCTGCATTGTACTCATCCAATAATGGCAATTTCGCATTCAAAACTCCTGCCTGAATACTATCCAAACGTGAATTTACACCTACAACATCATGATGGTAACGCTCGTACATTCCGTGATTTACGATTCCTCGGATGATGTGCGCTAATTTATCGTCATTAGTAAAAATTGCTCCTCCATCTCCATAACAACCTAAATTTTTAGATGGAAAAAACGAAGTAGCCGCTACATGACCAATTACCCCAACTTTGCTTTTTACTCCCGATTTAGAAATATAATCTGCTCCTATTGCCTGCGCATTGTCTTCGATTACATACAAATTGTGCTCGGCAGCAATTTCCATAATTGCATCCATGTTTGCTGCGCGTCCAAATAAATGTACCGGAACAATCGCTTTTGTTTTTGGCGTAATTGCTTTTTTGATTGCTTCGATATCGATGTTCATATTTACCACATCCACATCAACCAAAACAGGAGTTAATTGCAATAAAGCAATAACTTCAACTGTAGCTGCAAAAGTAAAATCGGCAGTAATCACCTCATCGCCCGGTTTCAAATCCAATCCCATCATGGCAATCTGCAAAGCATCTGTTCCATTTGCACACGGAATCACATGTTTTGCTCCCAGATAGTCTTCCAGATTTTTCTGGAACTGATGCACAAGAGGCCCATTAATATAAGTATTGGTATCCAAAACCTCCTGAATAGAGGCATCAACTGTAGTTTTTATTTTTTCGTATTGACTTTTTAGGTCAACCATTTGAATTTTTTTCATTTTCAATATATTTTAAAATTAAAGACTTGCATTTCATACAGCGTCTCTAAAAGGAGGAACAAAAATAGTTATTTAATACCTTCAAACCAATGAAAATAATCGAAAGAACCGTAATTTAGCCACAAAAACAAACAGATGCTTTTTCTCTATAATTTAGTTATTTCTATTGCTGGCTTTTTTCTGAAAATTGTAGCGCTTTTTAGTCCGAAAATTAAGCTTTTTGTCGAGGGACGCAAAAACGTTTTCAGTATTCTCGAAGAAAAAATAAAACCTTCAGACAAAACAATCTGGTTTCATTCCGCCTCCCTTGGCGAATACGAACAAGGCCTGCCGGTAATTGAAAAAATCAAAGAAAAATACCCCACTCATAAAATCATTATTACTTTTTTCTCTCCTTCCGGTTACGAAGTGCGCAAAAACAATACTGTTGCAGATATTACACTTTACCTTCCTCTGGACACCAAAAGCAATGCAAAAAAGTTTTTAAAATTAGCCCACCCCGAGCTGGCTTTTTTCATAAAATATGAATTCTGGCTGAACTATCTAAGCCAATTAGAAACTAGTCAGACTCCAACTTATTTGATTTCCGGAATTTTCAGAGACACTCAGATGTTCTTTAAATGGTATGGTGGTTTTTACAGAAAAGCTCTAAAAGCATTCACTTACTTTTTTGTTCAGAATAAAAGTTCAAAAGAAAAAATAGAACGTATCGGTTTTCACAATGTTGTGGTTTCAGGCGACACCCGCTTTGATCGCGTAAATGCTATTTTAGAAAGAGACAATACACTGGATTTTATAGAACAATTCAAAAACAATACTCCAACCATAGTTATAGGAAGCTCATGGCCTAAAGACGAAGCATTACTAGCTGAATATATCAATCAGGCAGGCGAAGATGTAAAATTCATCATTGCACCGCACAATATTAAAACCGATCAGATTGCAAGCCTAAAAGCGCAAATCACAAAATCAACTGTTTTATTCTCAGAAAAAAAAGACAAAGACCTATCCAGCTACAATGTCTTTATTATAGATACTATAGGATTACTCACTAAAATTTACAGTTATGGAACAATCGCCTATGTCGGAGGTGGTTTTGGAAACCCGGGAATCCACAACATTCTGGAACCCGCGACATTTGGAATTCCGATTGTGATTGGACCCAATTACTCCAATTTTGCCGAAGCTGTTCAACTGGTCAAACTTGGAGGATGTCTGGTAATCTCTAATCCTCTTGAACTAAAACAGAATCTGGATCGTTTGCTTCACAACAAAGAATACCTGGAAGAAAAAAGTGAGATTTGTAAATCGTATATTCAGGACAACAAAGGCGCTACCGACAGCATTATGAATATCGTTGCTTAACCGTTTTTTCAAATCACATGAAGTCTGACAACATTATTACACACAAAAGAGCTTATTTAAGCTCTTTTTGTTTTCCCCGATACAACTCTATAATACGTAAAAAACAAAACAAACCGCAACTAAGAGAACAAAAACCCCCAATTCTCTTATGGAATCTTCAACAAAAAATAAATTAGGCAAAACATACAACAATTTAACATATTTTTATTATTTTGGCACATTATTTGATAAATAAGATAATCGTGAGCAATGAAAATATTTTAAAAAAAAAATAAAAAAATATTTTACATATTAAAAAATTTATATCTTTGCCACGAATTAATAATTAACCTTTTATAATAAAGTAAGATGAAAAAAGTATTTTTAAGTTTAGCTGTTGTTGCTGTTTTAACTGTTGTATCTTGTAAAAAAGCTGACGCTGCAGCTACTGAAGCTGTAGACTCTACTGCTGTTGCTGTTGATTCTGCTGCTGCTGTAGTTGATTCTGCTGCTGCAACTGTTGATTCTGCTGCTGCTAAAGTTGACTCTGCTGCTGCTAAAGTAGAAGAAGTAAAAAAATAATTAGAACCTAAGTTCTAAAAATTTTAAAACCATCCTTGTGATGGTTTTTTTTATGCCAAAAATTTGACATAAAAAATTCCAATATGAAAAAAATCCAAATTCCAGCAATACATAGCGCATTATTAGAATTTGGATTTTTTTATATCAAAACTTCTCTTACCTACCCCTCTTCCTCAAAAACCACTTCATCTTCAAAAATCGACTCACTCGACGAGAAGTCCAAAATTTCCGATCTCGAAGCATAAGTAACAATCTCCTTAATCCCTTTTTGCAAAAGCAGTTCAGTAGTGTATTTTCGGCTCGTCGCGAAGTGAACCTCTCCCAACATCAACTTAAAAAAATACTTCCCTCCAGAGCCTTTAAATTTTAAAAACCTGGCCATTTCAATATTCATCTTAAATTTCTCAACATCCTCCTCACACTCAAACTTCAATTCATAACTCAGACTTGTAAATATCACTTTTCCCTTCCTCGAAGTAAACACGAATTTATATTCATCATTAAACCGCTTACTAATTACAAAGGCACCCATATATTATTTTAGATTTTAGATTGTTGATTTTAGATTCTTAGATTCTTAGATTCTTAGATTCTTAGATTCTTAGATTCTTTAAAAGAAATTCACTTCGTAAATTTCTTTTAAAGCGCGTGAGTTTACGCCATAAAAAAAGCCTCTTCAAAAGAAGAGGCTTTAGTACTCAGAGCGGGACTTGAACCCGCACGAACATTGCTGTTCACTGGATTTTAAGTCCAGCGTGTCTACCAATTTCACCATCCGAGCATTATTTGATATTGAGCGAAAAACGGGGCTCGAACCCGCGACCTCGACCTTGGCAAGGTCGCGCTCTACCAACTGAGCTATTTTCGCATTTCAAATTCTAATTAAGAACCACAATACTTGACTTGTTCTGTATTGCGAGTGCAAATTTAGGACATTTATTCAATTACACAAGCGTTTTTCGAAAAAAAAATCTACTTATTTTATAACTTTCTGATAACCTAAACTTTAAAAATGAAATTTATTTTCGAACCAACATCCTTTTAATCTCGTTCAGTTTCATCAATGCTTCAACCGGCGTAATCGCATTGATGTCAAGACCCAGAATTTCTTCTTTTATCTCTTCCAATAAGGGATCATCTAAGTTAAAGAAACTCATCTGCATTTCATCATTTTCAGACTTAATACCATTCAAAGCTTCACTTGAATGATTTTTCTCCAGTTTCTTCAATAACTTTTGCGCCTTCAAAATTACAATCTGAGGCATTCCGGCCATTTTTGCAACATGAATTCCAAAACTATGAGCACTTCCTCCTTTTACCAATTTACGAATGAAAAGAACATTATCTTTCAACTCTTTTACTGCAACATTATAATTCTGAATTCTAGGCAACGATTCCGTCATTTCGTTTAATTCGTGATAATGCGTTGCAAACAAGGTCTTAGGCCTTGATGGGTGTTCGTGTAAAAACTCAGCAATTGCCCAGGCAATCGAAATACCATCATAAGTACTGGTTCCCCGTCCTATTTCATCCAGAAGTACCAAACTACGATCCGAAATGTTATTCAAAATAGAAGCCGTCTCATTCATCTCAACCATAAAAGTAGATTCGCCCATCGAAATATTATCCGACGCTCCTACTCTGGTAAAAATTTTATCGACGATTCCCATTCTAACACTATCAGCCGGAACAAAACTTCCCATTTGAGCCAACAACACAATTAAAGCGGTTTGCCTTAAAATAGCAGATTTACCGGACATGTTCGGACCAGTAATCATAATAAGCTGCTGCGTCTCTCTGTCTAAATAAACATCATTAGCAATATAAGGAGTTCCAACCGGCAATTGTTTTTCAATAACAGGATGGCGTCCGTTTTTGATCTCCAATTCAAAAGTCTCATCGATCTCCGGACACACATATTGATTCTCTATAGCTAATTGCGTAAACGAACACAAACAATCCAACTGCGCTACCAAATTAGCATTCATTTGAACAGGTTTGATATAAGTTGCAATCCAGGCGACCAATTGCTCAAAAAGTTCCGATTCTATTTTATAGATTTTCTCTTCAGCTCCCAGAATTTTGATTTCGTATTCTTTTAACTCCTCTGTGATATAACGCTCTGCATTAACCAATGTCTGCTTACGAATCCACTCCAAAGGAACCTTATCTTTATGTGTATTTCTAACTTCAATATAATACCCAAAAACATTATTGAATGAAATTTTAAGTGAAGAGATTCCTGTACGCTCTGATTCTCTTTTTTCAATACCCTCCAGATATTCTTTTCCGGAAGTCGAAATAGCACGCAAATCATCCAGTTCTTCACTGATTCCTTTTGCTATGGCATTTCCTTTAGCCACAGCCACCGGCGCATCCTGATTTAAGGTGGTCCCGATTTTCTCTCTTAACAAATCGCAGGCATGCAAACTATCCCCAATTACCTTTACCGCTTCCTGCGGACTTTCGAGTGCCAATGTTTTTATTGGAATAATCGCATCCAGAGATTCCTTCAAATAAACAATCTCACGCGGCGAAACTTTCCCTGCTGCGATTTTAGAAATCAAACGCTCTAAATCCGAAATTTGCTTGATCTGGTATTGAATACTTTGCAAAACTTCAGAATTGGATTTTAAATATGAAACAACATCATGGCGCCCTTTTATTTTATTACCATCCTTCAAAGGCAAAGCCAACCAACGTTTCAACAAACGCCCTCCCATTGGCGAAAGCGTTCTGTCAATCACATCCAACAGGGTTACTGCATTTGGATTATAACTATGGTACAATTCTAAGTTTCTGATCGTAAAACGATCCATCCAGACATAAGCATCTTCGGCAATACGCTGAATAGCCGTAATATGCTGTACACGATTATGCTGTGTTTCTGACAGGTAATACAAAATTGCTCCGGAAGCAATGATTCCTTCTTTCAATTCTTCAACTCCGAAACCCTTTAAGGAAACGGTCTGAAAATGTTTCGTCAGGATTTCTAAAGCATAATCTTCCTTATAAATCCAGTCTTCTAAATAAAAACTATGAAAATCATCTCCAAAAGCAGCTTTAAAATCGCCCTTATTGTTTTTCGGAACCAAAACCTCGCTCGGGTTAAAATTCTGTAACAATTTATCGATATACTCGGCATTCCCCTGAGCCGTTAAAAACTCTCCTGTAGAAACATCCAGGAAGGAAACTCCGATATTTTTATTAGCAAAATAAACCGATGCTAAAAAGTTGTTTGATTTAGATTGTAAAACCTCATCGTTTAACGAAACTCCAGGAGTTACAAGTTCTGTTACACCACGTTTCACGATGGTTTTGGTCATTTTCGGATCTTCGAGCTGATCGCAGATAGCCACACGAAGTCCTGCTTTGACCAATTTTGGCAAATACGTATTAATAGAATGGTGCGGAAAACCAGCCAACGCAGTTTCTGTTTCAGAACCTGCACCTCTTTTGGTTAACGTTATTCCCAGAATTTTTGAGGCTCTAATAGCATCTTCTCCAAAGGTTTCATAGAAATCACCTACTCTGAAAAGCAAACATGCATCAGGATATTTTCTCTTGATCTCGTTGTATTGTTTCATTAAAGGTGTCTCTTTTACCACTTTCTCTTTCGCTGCCAAATTATTGTATTTTAAATGAAAAAATTAAGACAGCGAATTTATGATATTTTGGAGGAATATCGAAGTCGTTCAAAAATTAAAATATTTTAAGCTTTTTTTAAGTTGAGATATAAGAATTTTACATAGATTTGTCATAATTAAAAAAGACTCTAAAAGATGAAAAAAATAATTTTAATCGCTATGTTAGCTGTAGTTGGAATTACAGCTTCTAATGCTCAAAGCAGTAAAAAAGGTAAAGTTGCTAAAGTTGAAGGTGCAGGAATGGCTTTCGAAACAGAAACTATTGATTACGGAACTATCGCTCACAATGCAGATGGAAAACGTGAGTTTGTTTTTGTAAACAACGGAACTAAACCATTAATCATCACAAATACAACTGGATCTTGCGGTTGTACTGTACCAACAACTCCAAAAGAGCCAATCGCTCCGGGTGCTAAGGGTATCATTGGTGTAAAATATGCTACTGACAGAGTTGGTGCTTTTACAAAAACTGTAACTGTTACTTCTAATGCTGAAGGACAACCAACAAAAGTTCTTACTATTAAAGGTACTGTTTTACCAGATCCGGTAAAAAGCTAATCTGAAAAACAAAATAAAATAATTAAAAAAGCTTCCTTATCTTTGGAGGCTTTTTTTATGACCCGAATACAATCAATATGAGAAAACTTGAAAATAGCGAACTGGACCGAAAATCAATTGAAGACTTTAAGAGATCAGACAAAACGCCCTTAATTTTAGTCTTAGATGACATCCGCAGTCTGCACAATATTGGATCTGTGTTCAGAACCGCTGACGCTTTTTTAATCGAAAAAATAATCCTGTGTGGCATTACCGCTACTCCACCCAATAAAGAAATTCACAAAACAGCTCTTGGTGCTACCGAAACTGTAGCTTGGGAACATCACGAGAACGTCCTGGAGGTGATCGAAAATCTTAAAAAAGAAAACATACTAACTCTTGCCATCGAACAGGTTGAAAGCGCTATTTTTCTTCAGGATTTTAAAACAGAGAAAAATCAAAAATACGCATTGGTTTTTGGCAATGAAGTGTACGGTGTTGCTCAGGAAGCCGTTGCGCTTTGCGATGGCTGTATTGAAATTCCACAATTAGGCACCAAACACTCTTTAAACATTGCCGTAAGTGCCGGAATTGTTGTTTGGGATTTGTTTCAGAAATTAAACTGGCCGGAATAGATAATTCGACAATTAGAAAATCTGGGAATGTGGCAATTAGATAATTAAAAAATGAGATAATTGATCAATTTAGTAATTATCACATTGTCTAATTGACACATTATCTAATTAAAATCTTCCTCTGGATTTCGTCTAAAATGAAAAGGTAATCTTTGTGGTTTTTTACAAAATCACGATCTGAAACATCAATAATCAGCACGTTCAGATCGGTTTGGGATTTAATGTATTCCAAATAACCGTTATTGATTTTATCCAGATAACCTGCATCGATATTCTGCTCGTAATTCCGTCCCCGTTTCTTGATGTTTTGCAGCAACCTTTCCGAATTCTGATACAGATAAATATACAAATCAGGTTTTGGCATTTCTTTATAGATAATATCAAACAAATTTCGATACAAACGATATTCATCTTCTGCAAGGGTGATTTTAGCAAAAATCAAGGACTTAAAGATGTGATAATCGGCTACAATAAAATCTTTAAACAAATCAAACTGCGCCAGATCATCTGATAACTGCTGATAGCGGTCAGCCAGAAAAGACATTTCCAACGGAAAAGCATAGCGATTTTGGTCTTTGTAAAATTTAGGCAAAAAAGGATTGTCGGCAAAACGTTCTAAAACCATTTTTGCATTAAAGTCTTCGGCTATTTTTTGCACTAAAGTGGTTTTCCCTGCCCCAATATTTCCTTCGAAAGCAATGTAGTTGAAGTTCTCCAATGCAATTTCGCGTATCGGATTTTTCAATTCCTGAACTACTTCACAAACACTATCGTCAGCCGAGACTGCAATTAATTCTGTAATCGATTTTTGAAAAACAGGATGTTCCCAGTCTACACCTAAATCCTGCATAGGAAGCAGAACAAACTTTCTGTTTTGCATTAACGGATGTGGAATCTGCAATTTTTCAGACTCAATAACTTCATCATCATAAGTAATCAGATCAATGTCGATAATTCGGGACTGATACCCTTGTTCCTCAGATCTGATTCGGCCTAATTTTTTTTCTAATTTCAGAACCTGACTTAATACTTTTTGCGCCGATAAATAGGTGTGCAAAACCAATGCGCAATTATAAAAAGCATCACTTTCAAACCCCCAGGCAGGAGTTTCATACAGTTTTGAAACCCTGATTACAGTCCCCACTTCTTTATGTATCAAATCGATACACGTTTCGATGTTTATTAACCTGTTTCCCTGATTGCTGCCTATTGATAAAACGATTTGATGCTGTGACTTCATAATTAATGCAAATTAACTAAAACTATTTTAGAATTAACTACATTATTTGATTCAAGAGCTAGAAGTTTCCAACTATTTCAAACTCTTTCTTGTTCTCTTTGTTTTCTGAAACCCTCTTCAAAAATGTACTTAAATCGCTTGTTAAGGGTAGTTGGTTCTGGCTTTTCCAAAATTGTTCTGAGTAAGAAAATTTCACCTTAAAAATATCCTTATCCATCGACAAATTTGACTTTGCTTTTTCGGCAATAAAACTATTGGTTACAAAAAAATTAGTCGAATAATCGTAAAATGCTTTTACATTTTTTTCACTTACAAGTAATTCTACCCTAACATCCGATTTTGCGTTATTCAAATAATACTTATTGGTGCTGGCACTCTTCTTATAATTTGAAGTGGTTTTAAAACTGGTGGTTCGATATTCTACTTTGTCTTTTTTTTGAAATGGTACTTTTTCTCCATTATCATAAAGATCAAAATAGGTTTCTACAATAGCATAGTCATTCTTATTAATTATAAAATAGCCACTGGTTTTTTGTTCAATTGTATTTTCTGACTTTTTGATAAAACTAATTTTAAAAAAATCACCAGCTACATTTTTTTCCTTAGTAAGTTCGAAATCTTCCGTTTTGATAGAGATCATAGCATTTATATCAAATAATTTTTCGAAACTCTGAAATTCGAAATACACAAAATCAGCCTTATCTTTTATCCCAACTTTCCTCATATTCAAAATCTCAACTTCACATTTATTGTCAGGTTGTGTTTTTGACTTAAAGATGCTTTTTCTCGATACTTTACCATAAATATCCTGTAATCTTTCCAATTCATCATTTCGCTTCAAGACACATCGCAAGAAGAAGTTTTCATTGTAAGGTTCGAAGATATAATTCTCTTTCATTTTGGCATATACTTTTTTCATGATGGCCATTTCTTCTCCCACTACCACTTCATCAAGTTCAATTGTTTTACTTTGCAAAAAGATCGTATCCTGTTTGTTTATTTCGGCAAAGCTGAGTTTCAGATTTTCATATCCAATCAAGCTAAAATTTAATTCATTTTGATCGGAAATAAAAGAAAAAACACCTTCCTCATTTGTTATCGAGTTGTCTTTTTGATTGTAAACATTTACTTTCTCTAAGGGAAGCTTTGTCAGTTTATCGACCACTACTTTTTTGGTTTGCATCTTTTGAGCTTCGGCATAAAAACCAAAGAAAAAGAAAAGAGCTAAAAAGATCACTTTATCTTTCATAGTACAACAATTGTTTTCATCAAATATAAAATATTCTAAGTTCAAACAATATTTATCTTACTAAATATCTTATCTTTAATTTAATGCCCCAAAACATGGCAGTTACAGATATTTCATCAAATCCTGTATTCGAATTAATTTGTTTTTAGTTTACTTTTGTAACAAACCAACCTTTTTCGATACTTATTAAAAAAAATACACTTATGAAGTTTTTAGGAAATATAATAGCCACCGTTATTGGAATTTTTGTGTTTATTATCCTCTTCTTTTTTGGGGTAATTCTTATTGGAGCAATTTTTGGAGGAGACGACGCCGTTTCTGTCAAAAGTGATTCTGTGATAGAATTAAACTTAAAACAAATTCAAAACGATTATTCCGGAAAATACAAAGACCCTTGGGTAACTGTTTTCTCAGATAAAAAAGGCATCGGCCTAACAGATGTGATTAATGCCATAGAAGCTGCAAAAACAGATGATAATATTAAAGGGATTTCTATTTTAAATGATGAATCTTCTTTAGGTCTGGCACAATATAAAGATTTGAGAAATGCGCTTGAAAGTTTCAAAAAATCAGGGAAATTTGTATGGGCTTATGCCAATACCTACTCCCAAAAAGAATATTACCTGAATTCTGTAGCCAATACTATTTATTTGAATCCAGCAGGTGACTTAGACTTTAAAGGTCTTTCGTCTGAGGTGATGTTTTTCAAAGATTTTCAGGATAAATCAGGCATTCATATGGAAGTGATTCGTCACGGAAAGTATAAAAGTGCTGTTGAGCCTTTTCTTGAAAATAAGATGAGTGATGCCAACAGAGAACAAGTAACCGCACTTTTAAACTCGATCTGGACTACTGTTTCGACTGATATTTCAAAAAGCAGAAATATTCCGCTCCCTAAACTAAATGAAATCGCCAATGGTTTATTAGCGAGAACTCCGGAAATGGCAAAAGCCCAACATCTGGTTGATATTATTGCTTATGAGGACGTTTACCATAATGCAATCAAAAAAGCCCTTAAAGTTAAGGGAGATGACGATTACAACAAGATTTCTATTTTAGATTATACTCAAAATAACATTACAACTGCTTTGACCAATACAGCAACCGACCAGATTGCTATTATTTATGCTCAGGGCGAAATACAAGGCGGTGAAGGAGATGTTACTGTAATTGGTGAAGGCTCTATGAGACGTTCTTTGCAGGAAGCCCGCAAAAATGAAGATGTAAAAGCAATCGTTTTAAGAATCGACAGTCCGGGAGGAAGCGCCTTAACTTCTGATCTGATTTGGAGAGAAATTGAGATTACCAAAAAAGTAAAACCGATTGTCGTTTCTATGGGGAATTATGCCGCATCAGGCGGTTATTATATTGCCTGTAATGCTAACAAAATTTTTGCAGAAAGCAATACTATTACAGGTTCTATAGGCGTTTTTGGAATACTGCCAAATTTTAGTCCTTTAGCCAATAAACTAGGGATAAACACTGAGCAGGTAAAAACGCATGAAAACTCAGCAAATTACAGTCCGTTTGTACCTGTTGACGAAAAATTTAAAGCCTTTACTTTGGAAGGTGTAGAGCACATTTACAACACTTTTGTAACACATGTGGCGGAAGGCCGAAAAATGACGTTTGCTCAAGTAGATGCTATCGCACAAGGAAGAGTCTGGTCAGGAAGTGAAGCGTTAAAAATTGGATTAGTGGACCAAATTGGAGGTTTGAATGATGCGATTGCTGAAGCTGCGAAAATTGCAAAAATCAAAACGTATAGTACACAAAACTATCCTGAATACGAAAAAACATTCAACGACCTTCTTTCAAGTTTGCCTTTTGCACAATCAAAAGAAGCCTTTATTAAGGAAGAAATTGGAGAAGAAAACTATATGCTTATCGAGCAGGTAAAAAGGCTTCAGCAACAAAAAGGTGTTCAGGCGATGCTTCCTTTTGGAATAAATATTAAATAATTCCATTTTAAAAATGAAAAAATTATTTGTGCTTGCTGCTCTTCTGTTTTTGAGTTTTGTAGATGCCCAAAATAAAACGCAAGTTCCTTTTACAGAAACACCGATCGTTTTAAAAATCAACATCGATCAGCTTTTTGGTACGTTAACAATGCCTGATTTGAAAACAAAATGCCCGGTAGCCTTAATCATTTCGGGTTCGGGTCCTACGGATCGCAACGGAAATAATCCGATGATGAAAAACAATTCTCTAAAAATGCTGGCAGAAGCCCTGGCAAAAAACGGAATTGCCTCATTGCGATACGATAAAAGAGGAATTGGGGAAAGCAAACCATCAGCCATTTCAGAGCAAACTCTTGTATTTGAGAATTACACTGAAGATGCCAAAAGCTGGATCAATTTGTTAAAGCAAGACTATCGTTTCTCTCAAATCATTGTAATCGGACACAGCGAAGGCTCCTTAATTGGAATGATTGCCGGCGCAAAAGCCAATAAATTTATCTCCATTGCAGGGGCGGGAGAATCTGCTGACAAGTTAATCAAAACACAAATCGCCTCTAAATCAAACAAACAAATAGAGGAAATGACTTTCCCTATTATTGATAGCCTAAAAAGTGGCCATACTGTGAACAAAGTAGATCCAATGCTGAATTCTCTTTTTAGACCAAGCATTCAGCCCTATTTAATTTCATGGTTTAAATACAATCCAAAAACCGAAATCAAAAAGTTAAACATTCCTATTTTAATCGTTCAGGGAAATCAGGATTTACAAGTAACCGTAAAAGATGCTGAGCTTCTATCACAGGCCAATAAAAATGCGGAACTCCTGATCATTGATAAAATGAATCATATCATGAAAATTGTCGACGGAGACCATCAGACCAATCTCGAAAGTTATAAAAATGAAAGTTTACCTGTCTCAGAAATCATGATCGATAAGATTATTTCTTTCATTAAAAAATAATTCCAATCATAAAAAGCTTAAAAAACCGTTTGAATATATAATTCAGACGGTTTTTTGTTTTTAAGAAACAGGAGTATACTCTTATGTTTTACAAAAACTTTATATACGAACTCCACCAAAAAAAACTATTTTTGCAGCAATCAGTTAGCAATTTAACCCCTCAATTTATTTATATGTTAAAGAAAGTTTTAAAAATAACAGCCATAGTCCTTGTGGTCCTAGTAGCGGCCTTATTTGCCATTCCGTATTTCTTTAAAGATCAAATAAAAGCCAAAATTTCAGAAGCCATCAACGAAAGTGTTGACGCGAAAGTAAGTTTTACAGATGCCGATCTAAGTTTATTTAGAAACTTTCCGAACGCCACCGTGGGAATCGAAAAACTGGTGATTATCAACAAAGCTCCTTTTGAAGGAGACACCTTGGTTTCATTAGGCGAACTGAATTTAAAGATGAGCATTAAAGAACTTTTTAAAGGAAAAGACGAACCTTTAAACATACAGGGAGTCAGTTCTACAAATGGTCTGATTAATATTATTTTTAACAAAGATGGTGTTGGCAATTTTGATATTGCCCTAAAAAACAAAGAAAAAGAAGTGAAAGACGATAAAAGTAAACCACTTTCGCTAAAAATTCAAAATTATAAAATTGAACAGTTTACTTTCAGGTACATTGATCAGAGATCTAAAATAAAAATGGTAATTGACAGCCTAAACCATGAAGGAACAGGCGATTTTACCAACTCAAAATTAGATTTGACTACAAAGTCTACCGCCAACGTTTCTTTGGATATGGACAAAGTCAATTACATGAAAAATGTAAAACTGACTTTAGACGCTGTCTTAGGAATTGACCTTGAAAAAAGCAAATATACTTTTAAAGAGAATAAAGCTTTAATCAATCAGCTGCCTTTAGAGTTTGACGGATTTATTCAGATGGCAGATGCCGGACAGATTTATGATCTAAAGTTTAAAACTCCAACTTCGGCATTTACAAACTTCTTAGGACTGATCCCTTCGGCTTACGCCGCAAGTCTGGATGGTGTAAAGACTACCGGAGATTTTACAGTTGCCGGTTTTGCCAAAGGAGAATTGACAGATACTACGGTTCCTAAATTTAATATTGCTATTGCTTCGAACAACGCTTCGTTTCAATATCCAAACCTGCCTAAATCAGTTCAGAATATTGTAATTGATACAAAAATTATTAACGAAACGGGGATTCTGAATGATACTTATGTAAATCTGGATAAACTCTCCTTCCGAATCGATCAGGATGTTTTTAACGCCAAAGCCAACATCAAAAACATAACACAAAATCCTATGGTAAACGCAGCTTTAAAAGGGACGATCAACTTGTCGAATCTTTCTAAAGCGTACCCCATTAAAATGGACAAACCTCTTGCAGGTATTTTAAAAGCCGATGTTACCACACAATTTGATATGGCTTCTGTTGAAAAAAGCCAATATCAGAATATTAAAAACTCTGGAACAATGAGTTTGTCAGGATTTAAATATACGGACGAGAACAACAAATCGATGAACATTAGCACAGCATTGGTTGAGTTTAATCCGAGTACAATAAACCTAAAGAAATTTGATGCTACGACCGGAAAAAGTGACTTAAGTATTAATGGTGTACTGGAAAACTTCTATGGTTTTATGTTCAAAAAACAAGAACTGAGAGGGAATTTCAATATGAGTTCAAACCAGTTAGCGGTTGATGATTTTATGACTTCGGGAACGGCTGCAACAGAGAAAACGGCTGCAAAACCATCTGAGGCTATGAAGATTCCTGCTTTTTTAAATTGTACTTTAAATGCCAAAGCCACTACGGTATTATACGACAATCTAAAACTAAAAGACGTTTCGGGCAGGTTGATTGTTAAGGATGAAAAAGCAACTTTAGAAAACTTTAAAACATCGATTTTTGGCGGAACAATTGGTCTTAACGGAGCTGTTTCTACCAAAACAAAGGTACCTACTTTTGATATGAATTTAGGCTTCAATCAGGTGGATATTGCGCAAACTTTTACGCAATTAGACATGATGAAAAAAATTGCTCCTTTGGCCGGAATCATCAACGGAAAATTAAATTCGACTATAAAATTAAACGGAAACTTAAACGACAAAGAGTTAACTCCGGACTTAAAATCGATTTCAGGAGATTTGATCGGTCAGTTGCTTTCGACTACTGTAAATTCTAAAAACTCAACGGTTTTAAATGCCTTAACTTCTAACCTGAAATTTATTGATCCGAATAAAATAAATCTGAATGATATTAAAGCAGCCCTAACGTTTGATAACGGAAAAGTGAGCGTAAAACCATTTGACATCAAATATCAGGACATTAAGATTACAGTTGGTGGAACGCATGGTTTTGACCAAACGATGAATTACAATTTAAAATTAGACGTTCCTGCAAAATATTTAGGAAATGAAGCCAATGCTTTCCTTGCAAAAATGTCTCCTGCGGATGCTGCAAAACTGCAAAACATTCCGATAAATGCTATTGTTAGCGGTAATTTTTCGAATCCAAAAATAACAACGGATATGAAAAGTGCAGTGACGAGTCTGGCGACACAAGTTGCGAATCAACAAAGAGACAAACTGACTCAAAAAGGAACTTCAGCCCTTAATGATTTTATCAATAAAAATACAAAGGCAAAAGACACCACAAAAGCAGCTGCAACCGAAAAAGAGCAGAAAACTCAGGAAGTTACTAAAAAAGCCAGTGACTTAATAAATGGCTTATTTAAGAAGAAAAACTAAATAAAAAAAGGCATCTACGGATGCCTTTTTTGTTGTTCTTATATTTTTAAATTGCTTGTCCGATATTACTAATTTTCCCATTATTCAGTATGGAGTTTATGATTTTCACATAATCCTTTTTAGTGTGTAAATTAATATCTATTCCGATACTGCAATTGTTGTATGGTTCATATTTTTTAAGGTTTGAAACCGAGAAGAGTCCAATTGTCGGAGTCTGCACTGCGCTGGCCAAATGCATGATTCCACTATCGGCACCAATAAATAAGTCGGCATTGGAGATTACAGATCCTATTTCGCGGATATCTTTGCTGTAAAATGTTGGAGCCTGAAAGGCAATCTGCGAAACATTTTCTACAGGCAGAATTTCAATAATATTATAGTCTTTATATTCTTCCTTTAGTTGTGTGTAGAAGTTCTCCCACCACTCCTCTGACAAGCATTTTGCGCCTGTAGCATAAGTAAAAATGCAAATTGTTCTTTTAGAGTTTTGTACTAAATCATTTAAGATTTTCTTTCCTTCAACAATTTCAGAAGAAGACAATCTAAGGTCAATCGGGGCTATTATTTTATTGCTTTTTGCTAATCCAAGTTTCGTTAAATAATGTCGGAAATTATAAACGGGGTATTTCGCAATATGATCGTAGTCATTTTTTAGAAGTTGAGATTCATCGTTTGAATCTCCGTAGAATTTATATTTAGCATTAGAGAACTGGACTGCTAAACGTCCTGAAGAAGAATTTTGATCGACATTGATTGCTATATCGTATGTTTGTCTTTTTATTGAAATCCAGACATTCAGATATTGGAATAAATTACTGAATGGTTTTTTAGGCAAACCAATTACTTTATTAATATTTTGATAATTTCCAAAAATTACCAGAGCTAAAGCTCCCTTAACAAACAAATCGACTTTACAATTTGGAAACATATCGGTGACTTCCTGAACAAGTGGCGTAATCAATAATAAATTTCCCAGTCTGGCATTTGGCCTACAGATCAAAACTCGCCTTACTTCGGTTTTATCTACTAAAACAATGTGCTGTTCTGATCTTGGTTTTCCAATGTTCTTAGTGAGGTAGTGCATTAAGCTGCGCCTGACCACATTTACTCTTTTTAAAACACTCATCTTTTAACTAATTTATTGATTAAATATTTGTCTTTGGAAATTCAAAAAAAACTTTCGTTTATCCTTTTACTAAACTAGGTTCTCTTTAGATTTAAAATTAAAATCTTCTAATAAATAATTATTACAAAATTGTAATCAAATCTTTCAAGATTCAGATTACAATATGCTAAAAACAGTGTTATAAATATAATAAAAAATTAACAATCAATACCTTACGCGATGTTTTTCCCTAAAACATTAAACCGATATGCTAACCACATAACCTTCGGACCCTCTAATATTAAAAACGGTTCCATTTTCAAAGATCAAATACTGTCCCTTAATTCCGGTTAGTTTGCCTTGAAAAGTCGGGGTTTTATCAAGATTAAGACTTGTTACTTTAATAGGGTAATTTAAAACCGGATAATGTAGTTCATACAAGTCATTCTTTTGAGAATAAAAATATTCCTGCACTTCTGTGGGAATCAAACTTTCCACTTTTGCTTTCTCCGCAATCAGATCAAAACTTTCACCTGTATTTTGAAGCATTTTTCTCCAGTTTGTCTTATCGGTGTAATGGTCTTTTAGTGCGACCTCAGTAATTCCGGCCAAATATCGGTTTGGAACCTCAACAATCGCAATGGCCTGAGTTGCTCCCTGATCGATCCAACGTGTTGGAACCTGAGTTTTACGGGTCACCCCAACTTTTACTTCACTTGCCAAAGCCAGATAAACAACATGAGGTTGAAGCTGTACTTTTTGTTCGTACTCCAAATCCCGGTCTGCAATCCCCAGATGCGCCGTACTCAGTTCCGGACGCATAATCCAATCACCAACAGCAGGGCTTGAATAAAAACACTCATAGCAAAATCCTTGTCGGTATATCTTTTTCTTTTTATGGCAATTCAGGCATTCAAATCCCACAAAATTAATCTCAATTTCTTTATTCAGTAATTGATTCATGTTTAGAAAACTGTCTTCGAAAACCAAATAATACTGAATTGGAGCTCCTATTTCAGTTTGCATTTTTGTAAGTACGCCTTGATATGTCATTAGAATTTAGATTGCTGATTGTAGATTTTAGATTTACCTGCCTGAATTCTGAATTTTAAGAATTAAAATTCATCTGAACCGGAATGTTTAATAAAAATAGAATGTTATTTTTTACAAAAAAACACTATTTTTGATACAACGGCAAAGTTAGTATTTGTCTTTCGATATTCAAATTTTAAGGTTCCTGATTTTACGCGAATTGTAAAATCTAAAATCTACAATCAGCAATCTAAAATATAAATTTCACTCATGCCCTTATCAATAATCAACTCTTTTGCTTCTTGGGTCCTAAAACAAAGGATACATCAAATAGAACTTTTTCTAAAATATCCGAATGAAGTTCAGGAAGAGCTGCTGCACAATTTATTGACAGCTTCAGAAAATACAATTATAGGGAAACAGTATGATTTTGAGTCGATCAATTCCTATCAAACTTTTGCCGAAAGGGTGCCGATTGCTACCTACGAAGAGCTTCAGCCTTTGATTGAACGTACACGTCAGGGGGAGCAGAATGTATTTTGGGAAACGCCTATAAAATGGTTTGCTAAATCGAGTGGAACTACAAATGCCAAAAGTAAATTTATCCCTGTGAGTAATGAGGCCCTAGAGGATTGTCATTATAAAGGAAGTAAAGATTTACTTTGTCTGTACCTCAATAACAATGAGGATTCAGAATTGTTTTTGGGCAAAAGTCTTCGTCTGGGCGGAAGTTCCCAAATCTATGAAAACAACAATACTTTCTTTGGCGATTTATCTGCCATTTTGATTGAGAATATGCCTATTTGGGCTGAATTTAGCAGTACTCCAAGCAGTAAAACTTCGCTGATGAGCGAGTGGGAATCCAAAATTGCTGCGATTATAAATGAAACGAAAAACGAAAATGTAACCAGTTTTGCAGGCGTTCCATCGTGGATGCTCGTTTTAATGAATAAAGTTTTAGAAAATACGGGGAAGGAAAGTCTTTTGGATATTTGGCCAAACCTGGAAGTTTATTTTCACGGAGGCGTAAGTTTTTCTCCGTATAAAGAACAATATAAAAAAATTCTACCAAGCAAAGATTTCAGGTACTACGAAATATACAATGCTTCTGAAGGCTTTTTTGCCATTCAGGATTTAAACAATTCGAGCGATTTACTTTTGATGCTGGATTATGGTATTTTCTATGAATTTATAGCCATGGATACCTTTGGTACTCCAAATCAAAAAGTAATCCGTTTGGCCGATGTTGAATTGAATAAAAACTATGCGATTGTAATTACAACGAATTCCGGTTTGTGGCGTTATTTGATTGGAGATACGGTTCGTTTTACTTCTTTAAATCCGTATCGAATCCGAGTAACCGGCAGAACCAAACACCATATTAACGTTTTTGGAGAAGAGCTAATGGTCGAAAATACCGATCAGGCTATTGCCAAAGCCTGCCAACTGACCCATACCGAAGTAATCGATTATACCGTTGCTCCTATTTTTATGCAAGACAAGGAAAAAGGCGCTCACGAATGGATGATTGAGTTCAAGAAAAAACCCGCTGATGTAGGACTTTTCCAAAAAGTTCTGGATGAAACTTTACAGACTCTAAATTCTGATTACGAAGCTAAACGTCACAATAATATGACTTTAAATCCTCTGGTGATTAATGTGGCGCGTGAGAACCTGTTTTATGACTGGCTAAAAGAGCGTGACAAATTAGGTGGACAGCATAAAATCCCAAGGCTTTCGAATCAGAGGGATTATTTAGAACAGTTGAAGGAGATGTAAAAATGTTTACCACAAATTTTCACGAACAAATTATGACAGAAGTAGATTTATTGCAAAAGAGAGGAATTAATTCTCGAAAATTTATATTAAAGGATAACAAAATAATTGTAGATGTAAAGTCACTTCGAAAAAATGATAAATACGAAGTAAAACTAGATCAATTAGGATTTGATATACACTATAGATCAGATAATACTATTCCTGGAAAACTTTTTTTTTGCGTTTGCATTGCTCTTATAATTGCTTTGACAATTTTATATATTTTCACTAATCAAGTTAATCAAGGAACCTTAATATTTAATTATATAATCTGGGGAACAATAGCTTCAATAGCATATTTTAAACAACATCAAGACGACATATATTTAACCGGAGGACAAACAACTCTTGTTTTTTACCGAGATATACCTTATGAGAAAAATGTTTTAGAGTTTATTGAAAAGATTAAGACAAATACAAGAATTTATCTTAAGGAAAAATACACAAATTTTGATAATATCTTTTCAGAGCATGATTTTTATAGTCGGATTAATTGGTTAAAAGACATGGAAATCATTAACTCTTCTGAATATGCGGAGTATAAATCAAATTTTGAAATAAACAGACTATTGTAATTAAAAAGTTAATATCAACTAAAAGGCAAAAACAAAGATTGGGGCGTTATGGGACTGGGCTATCATCCAGGCAAATCCTGTGTCGTTTCTAATTTTAGACTAAGCAAAAGAAATAAAGAAGTACAATTTTATAAAGTTGTTCTGCATGAGTTAGGTCACACCGAAGGATTACCTCATTGTCCCGTAAAAACATGTTTAATGAGAGATGCTGAAGGAAAAAATCATTTAGATAAAGAAACCGCCTTTTGCTTAAAATGTAAAAACTATTTAATTGAAAAAGGATGGAACCTAAGTAATCTTACCACCTGACAACTCACCATACAAACTTCCGAATTAACCAAAAACCAAAATAAAATGAAGAACCAAAAACTTAGTGAAATGACTACTGAAGAGTTACGTAAAAGCGAAAAAATCTCAAAATCAACGGCGTATGCATTTGCCGTAATTTTTCTTTTATTACTTATCGCTAACATCTACCTTGTATTTTTAAAAGGATTTAGCGCTATTCAAATTGTTCCTATTGCATTATTACCACTACTTCTCTTAATTTTTAAGACTTCCAAAGACATTAAAACTGAATTAAAATCCAGAGAAAAATAAGCCCCAATACTATTACCGAATCGCATGAGGGATAGAAGTGAAAATCCTTTTATGCTGGGGTTCAGCACAAAAGATTGAAACGTATAGCCCGACCCGGAGGGGCATGCCCATAAAAAAACCTTAGCTTTTATTGAAAAAACTAAGGTTTGTGTATTTTTATTGTAGAGCTTACTTTCTAGTGAGATTGCTTCGTTCCTCGCAAGGACTAATTAACATTAAATAGTTTTGAAATTACATCATATCAATATACCTGTCATGGTATCCTAATAAATATAAAACTCCATCAAGACCCAGGCTTGAAATTGAAGTCGCAGCGTTTTCTTTTACTTTTGGTTTGGCGTGAAAAGCGATTCCCAGACCTGCTAAGTTTAACATTGGCAAATCATTAGCACCGTCTCCAACCGCAATTGTCTGATTGATGTGAATTCCTTCTTTTTCGGCGATTGCTTTAAGGTATTCGGCTTTCTTCTGACCGTCTACAATATCGCCTATATATTTACCGGTTAATTTACCGTCTTTGATTTCAAGTCGATTTGCATGAACATAATCGATACCTAATTCTTTCTGTAGATATTCTCCAAAATAGGTGAATCCTCCAGATAAAATTGCCGTTTTATATCCGTAATATTTTAAGGCTTTCATCAATCGATGGGCTCCTTTTGTAATGGGTAAATTGAGGGCAACATTTTGCAAAACATCTTCGCTCAGACCTTCGAGCAAAGCCATACGCTGTTTAAAACTTTCGTTGAAATCAATCTCGCCATTCATTGCCGATTCTGTGATAGCACGAACCTGATGTCCTACTCCGTTTAGCTCAGCCAGTTCATCAATTACTTCGGTCTGAATTAAAGTCGAGTCCATATCGAAACAAACCAAACGTCTGTTTCGTCTGTAAATATTGTCTTCCTGGAATGAAATATCGACATCCAGAGTTCTGGAAATCTCCATAAAACTTGCGGTCATGTGGATCTTGTCTACAATTTCACCGGTTACGGATAATTGTATGCAGGAACGCGGATATTCTTCTATTTCTACAATAGACGTTCTCCCTGTTAATCTTATAATAGAATCAATGTTCAGATGCTGGTCTGACATTATTTTAGTCACAGCAGCCAACTGCGAAGCTGTCAGTTTTTCGCCCAAAATATTGATAATGTAACGCTGTTTGGATTGTGATTTTACCCACTTTTCGTAATCGTCGATAGAGATCGGAATAAATTTTACTTTAATTTCCAACTCATAAGCTTTGAACAGCAAGTCTTTTAAAACTGGTCCTGAAGAGGAACCTGCCTGAATTTCAAATAAAATCCCCAGAGAAAGTGTATCATGGATATCGGCCTGACCAATATCTAAAATATTAGCATCGTAGGTTGCCAACACAGCAGTCAAACCTGCCGTCACTCCTATTTTATCATGTCCTGAAACTTTTAATAAAATAATCTCTTTGTCTTCTCTTACCATCTTAATCTTTATTGATTTTACGAAGTGACAAAAATCGACAATCTAAAGTTGATAAAAAAAGATATTGATTGTTTTTTAAAAAGAAAAAGCACCTAAGAATGTGCTTTTTGGAGTAATTTAACAATTATGTTCCGGGATCAAAATAACCTAACTTTTTTAATCTCAGAACTGTTTTTTTACCAAAGATTTCAAGGATTAAAATAAGGAATCCCTGAAATCTTTTTTATGGTGGACAAAATGAAAGAAGTTATTTTAAGTCGGTATATTTTCATCAAAGTTTACCATCCAGCTTACACCGAATTTGTCTTTGAACATTCCGAAATAAGCTCCCCAAAAGGTTTTTGCCATTGGCATAAAAACAGCTCCTCCCGCTGAGAGTCCGTTGAAAATTCGATCTCCTTCTGCTGCGCTGTCCACATTTATTGAGATTGAAAAATTCCCACCAAAAACTACATCTCCGGATTGTTCACTACTATCACTTCCCATTAAGATTGTATTACCAATTGGCAAAGAAACGTGCATGATTCGGTTGCCATCTTTTTCAGATACCGGACCACATCCTTCTTCACCTTCCGGCATTTCATTAAATCTTCCAAGAAACGGAAATTCTCCTCCAAAAACGGATTGATAAAATAGAAATGCTTCTTCACAATTTCCGTTAAAAATTAAATAAGGGTTTACTGCTGTTGCCATGAAATTTGTTTTTTTGTTTGTTTTTTATTGTTCTGAAAGTTCTTTGGCTGTTTCCAGCCCTTTAGGAAAGGCTTCTTTAAAATAATCGATATATTTTTCAACTACATCTACCTGAGCAACCAAATCAGTAAACTCATCGTCGGCTGTTAACCGATACGTTTCCATGGCACCGCTCCATTTTTTTGTCTCTTCATCAATAGGCAGTTCTTTAAAATCTTTGATTTCACCTATATGTTTAAAAGCCATGTATTCATCCGAGATTTTCGTTTCGATGATGCTATTCATTCCTTCTCCGTTTGGAGACAGAAAATGTATTTTATCACCCTGATTCCATTCGCTTACCGCATATGAACCTTCGCAAAAAGCTCCTGTCCATTTTTTATACGTTTCCTCATTCCACAAAACCGACCAGACTTTCTGTACCGGAGCTTTAATTCTAATTTTAAATTCTAAAGTTTCCATACTATGATAGTTTACTAAAATCCATAAATAATACATTCCAACGATGACCGTCTAAATCCGCAAAACCGAAACCGTACATCCAGCCCTGACTTTCCGCTGGTGAAGCAAAAACAGTTCCTCCGGCCTCTTTAACTTTTTGGGCCAGTTCATTGACCTCGGCAATACTTTCGGCATCAATCGAGATCAAAACTTCTGAACTTGTTTGGGTATCGGTAAGTTTATTTTGAGAAAAACTGGCAAACAATGCTTCTTCAAAAAGCATCACTACAAATTTTCCTTCTCCAACCACCATGCAAGTCGAACTTGGTGTATCGTGTTCTTCATTAAAAGAGAATCCTATTTTCGAAAAAAAAGCTTTTGATTTTGCCACCTCTTTTACTGGCAAATTCAGCCATATTTGCTTTGTCATTCTTACTGTTTTTAAAATTAAATTCTATCTGTATGATGTAAAACAAGCCAATTGTTTGCTGGCGAAGATGCAAGCTCACAAAGTTTTTCAAGAAACACCAGAACCTTTGTCATTCTGCCTCTTTGAACCTTAAAAAAACTAATTGCTCTCAGCATAACTTTTAAAATTATCCATGATCGTCTGCCAGCCGCCGCGCTGCATTTCTTCCGGATTTTGCGTTTCAGGATCAAAACTTTCAATGACCTCTATCCCGTTTGCTGTTTCCTTAAAAGTAATTTCTACTTTTCTTCCATCTTCTAAAATATATTCAATGGCTTTATTTTTTTCAACTACTGTATATTCCCCTCCAAACTCAAAACTCATACTGCCATCTTTTGCAGCCATAGTCGATGTAAATTTCCCTCCTACTCTCAGGTCATTTTCGGCATGAGGTGTATGCCAGTCCGGAGAAGCAAAATTCCATTTTGTTATGTGTTCCGGTAATGTCCAAAATTCCCAAACTTTGTCTATTGATGCTTTAATCGTGTTTTGTACTGTTATCATTTTATTTTTGTTTTTAATTTTATTTTTAAACTTAAATCTTTTTCCGTTTTTTATTTAGTTATTTTCAATATAGTCTTTAAAACAATCAATCACGGCCTGACACCATTGCCTTTGCATGCTTTCGGAATTTTCTGTTTCAGGTTGAAATTTTTCTGTAAGAATTACTTTTTCGCCATTTTCTTCAAAATGAACACTTCCGATTCTGTTATCGGATAGTTTATACTCTATTACTAAAAAGGTTTCTACCCGGGTATAAACTCCTTCAAAATCAAAAGTTGCAGTTCCGTCTTTCGCAGCCATCGTATATTTGAATTTACCTCCAACTCTCAAATCATTTTCAACATAAGGTGTATGCCAGTCTGGAGAACCAAAACTCCATTTTGTTATGTGTTCTGGCTTTGTCCAAAATTCCCAAGCTTTATTTACAGTTGTATTAATGGCGCCTTGTACTGTTATCATTGTTTATTTATTAAAATCAAAGATGTTTCTTTATAAAATTACAAATTATTTAAAGCAAATTTAATTTTTTAAGATTAGCTTTAAGTTACATTAAAAGTCATTTTTAGGGTCATTTAAGACAAAATACTTACTTTTGCAAACAATCATTTTTCTAAAAACCAGTACGATCATGACTAAGAAAGTAGGATTAATTGTTCCGCACGACTATAAATTATTAAGTATAGCGGCCATTTTAGAAGTTTTTGAAACCGCTAACAAACTCTCTAAAGAAAACGAGAAGCCTTTTGATATTATGGTATTTCAATCGGCAGAACAAATCAATGAAGGACATTTGTTTGGGTATAAGGTTAATCCGATTGAAGATTCTAATACAATCCTCGAACTTATTTTGATCCCCGCTTTTACTACTGATAATATGAGCGAAATGATTGCAAAGAACAAAAACTTTATTCCCTGGCTGAAAAAACACCACCAGTCCGGAGCCGAACTGGCCAGTTTTTGTACCGGTGCCTTTTTGTTTGCAGCTTCGGGTTTGCTCAACGAAAAGTTAGCCACAACACACGTTGATGCCTGCAGCGCTTTTACCAAAGCATTCCCGCTAGTAAAATTAAAACCCGAGGAGACTTTAACCGCAGATGGCAGTTTATACACTAGCGGAGGCTCTACCTCAACCTTTCACTTACTGATTCTTCTAGTTCAAAAATACTGTGGAAATGAAATTGCGGTTCAAATTGCGAAGATTTTCTCGATCGACCTAAACCGATACAAACAGAGTTATTTCAGCACCTTTAGACCAAATCATTTGCACAATGATACTTTAGTTGCCATGCTGCAGCAAAAAATAGAAAGCCAATACCATACAATCGAAAAACTGGAAGAAATCACAAAAGACATTCCTACGAGCACTCGTAACATGACTAGACGGTTTAAGCAAGTTACGGGTATCCCGCCAATTGAGTATTTGCAAAATATAAGAGTGGAAAGTTCTAAAAAATATCTGGAACAAACCCAGCTTTCGATTTCTGAGATTATTGAGAAAACAGGCTACAATGATCCCAAAGCCTTTAGAAAAGTCTTTTTTAAAATGGTGGGCATGAAACCTATTGAATATCGGGAGAAGTTTAGGGTGCAGTAATGTTTTTCAGGAGCAGAAAAATCATTTTTCAAAACAACCTGTTGTCCCGCTCTACACTATATCTTTTACTGCGAACACCGCAGTAAAAGGATACCGTTTCGATCAGGGCTATTTTAAACATTTCAATTTCATTACAACCAAAAGACAAAATCTTTTGAAAGCTTAGGATTTAATAATCCACATCAAAACTTTTTTATTTGCTTTCAAAAGTTCATCAATTTCCTTCATATTCTCATTAGAAACAGCTGGACACCCCCAACCTTCGGGTGTTCCTTTCGGGTAAACTTCATGGCTTGAAATGGCATCCCAGGAATGCAAAACTATCGCCCTATTTCTGGCATTTGAATTTGACTTCTCTTTTCCCTGTAATATATAATTGACTTTAATTCCCCATTGACTTACTCCGCGATCTAAAATAACAAACTTACCTGTTGAAGAACAATGTGAGTCGAATTTATTACTTATAACCGCATTATCTTTTGATGAAGTCCCTCCCCAGTTGTTATCACCGCAACCATGACTTACCATATATGATTGTACTATTTTATTTTTCTTAAAGTCATAAACAAAGAATCTCTTGAGACCGGAATGAACACCTAAATCTATTAAGAAAAATGTATCCTGATTTAGATTATTATGCTTGCAATATTGCTGCGCTTCTTTATAATAAGCACTGTAATTGATTTCTTTAGTTTCGCTGCGAAGTCTCTCTTTTTTATTAAAAGAAAACAAGACCAACATAATGACTAGGCACAATATTTTTTTCATGTCGCCAATTTACATAAAAATGAAAACAATTTCAAAAAAACAAAAAAACCTGTCCGAATTAACGAACAGGTTTTAATAAACTATTTTTGATCTAATTTTAGAAACTTATGAAGCGATTTCCATGCGTTTCAATAGATTTTTATTTAAAGTATGTTTTGCATAATCTTTGTCGATGCTTAAAACTTTATCATCTGAACTTGGCAATTCATACATGGCATCGGTTAAAATTGCTTCGCATAACGAACGCAATCCACGTGCTCCTAATTTGTATTCTAATGCTTTGTCGACAATAAAATCTAATGCTTCGTCTGTGATTGTAAACTCAACATCATCCATTAAGAATAATTTTTGATATTGTTTTACTAAGGCATTCTTAGGCTGTGTCAGAATTGCACGCAATGTTTCTTTATCTAAAGGATCCATATGCGTTAAAACCGGTAAACGTCCGATAATCTCAGGAATCAATCCAAAATCTTTAATATCTTTTGGAATGATGTATTGCAATAAATTGTCTTTATCAATGTTATCTACATTTTTAGAAGTCGAATATCCAACAGCCTGACGGTTCAAACGTTTAGAGATGATACGTTCAACACCATCAAAAGCACCACCTGCAATAAACAGGATGTTTTGCGTGTTTACTTCAACAAATTTCTGGTCCGGATGTTTACGTCCTCCTTTTGGTGGTACGTTTACAACGGTTCCTTCCAATAATTTCAATAAAGCCTGTTGCACTCCTTCACCGGAAACGTCACGAGTGATGGATGGGTTATCGCTCTTACGGGCAATTTTATCAATCTCATCAATAAAAACGATTCCTCTTTCGGCTTTGGTTACATCATAATCGGCAGCCTGCAGCAAACGTGTCAAAATACTTTCGACATCTTCTCCAACATAACCCGCTTCCGTAAGTACAGTTGCATCAACGATAGCCAAAGGAACATCTAACATTTTAGCAATCGTTTTGGCTACTAATGTTTTTCCTGTTCCGGTTTGTCCCACCATTATGATGTTACTTTTTTCAATCTCTACTTCGTCGTCTAATTGCTGTTGCATTAAACGTTTGTAGTGATTGTAAACGGCAACCGACATTACTTTTTTGGTCTGATCCTGACCAATAACATATTGATCTAAAAAGGCTCTGATTTCTTTTGGTTTCTTTAAAATTAAGTCCCCAACAAGTTTTGCGCTTCCGCTTGATTTTAATTCTTCTAATACAATTCCATGTGCCTGTTCAATACACTTATCACAGATATGTGCATTAATACCTGCAATCAATAAATTGGTTTCTGGCTTTTTTCTTCCACAAAACGAACATTCTAATACTACTTTAGCCATTCTTTTTTAGTTACTAAGCTGCAAAGTTACTAAGTTTCTAAGATTTATCACTAAAACCTTAAAAACTTAGCAACCTCTTAACTTTTTATTTTTTTGTTTCAAGTGTAATTTTGTTTCAAGTTTCAAAGTTTCAAGTTAATCTTAGAACCTTAGCAACTTTGAGCTTTTAAAAAATTATCCTCTTCTTAATACTTCATCAATCATTCCGTATTCTTTTGCTTCATCAGCAATCATCCAGTAATCACGTTCACTGTCTTTGTGTACTTTATCAAAAGTTTGTCCTGAATGTTGAGAAATAATGTTATACAATTCATCTTTCAGTTTCAACATTTCACGCAAGTTGATTTCCATATCCGTTGCAACTCCCTGAGCTCCTCCTGATGGTTGGTGAATCATTACTCTTGAATGCGGTAAAGCCGAACGTTTTCCTGCTGCTCCTGCACATAATAATACCGCTCCCATAGAAGCTGCCATACCAGTACAAATTGTTGCTACGTCTGGTTTAATATATTGCATGGTGTCATAAATTCCTAAACCTGCATAAACACTTCCTCCAGGAGAATTTAGATAAATCTGAATATCTTTTGAAGCATCGGCACTTTCTAAAAATAATAATTGTGCCTGAACGATATTCGCTATTTGGTCGTCGATACCTGTTCCTAAAAAGATAATTCTGTCCATCATTAATCTCGAAAAAACGTCTAATTGAGAAATATTCAACTGACGCTCTTCAATAATGTATGGAGTCATATTAGTTGGGTTCATTGCAGCTATGATTTTATCATAGTACATCGCGTTTACTCCCTGGTGCTTTGTAGCAAATTTTTTAAATTCTTTACCGTAGTTCATATTTTTAGTTTAAAGTTTGAAAATCTAAAGTCAGAAAGTGACTTACACGGATAAGACAAAGTTCATACCTTTTTACAAAGGATGCCAATTTGTCTTACTTTTTTGTTTCAGGTTTCAAGTTTCGGGTTATTTACCATTCGTTCCAACAAAAACCTGGAACGTGAAACAGAATAAACTTAAAACAAAAAAGAGCGTCAGAAAAACTCCTGACGCTCAAATATACTTATTTTTTAGAAATTATTCTCCGTATGAAGCGGCAATAAATTCTTCGTAAGTTACTTCTTTTGTTGTTGGATTTGCTTTTTCTTTAAACACTTCCAATAATTTTTCAGCTACTACCTGCTCAGAAAGTCTTTTCACTTCTTCCTGGTTTGATAAAACTCTTGCAACAATTCCCTGAACTTCTTCGTCAGTTGGATTTGTTTGTCCAAATTGAGCCATTTGCTGTCTGATTGCGTTTGTTGTAAAAGCTTTCAAATCTTCAAATGTAATTTGGATATTGCTTTGAGCCATAGCTTTTCCTTCGATCAATTGAAAACGTAATCCTTTTTCAGATCTTGCGTATTCAACCTCAGCTTCTTCTGCAGAAAGTTTTTTCTCTCCAACAGTTTGCAACCATTTTTTAAGAAATTCAGCCGGTAAATCAAATTTTGTGCTTTCGATCAAGAAGTCCTGAACGTCTAACAATAATTTTTGGTCAGCTTGCTGTGCGAATTGAGCTTCAGCATCTTCTTTAATTTTAGATTTTAAATCTTCTAAAGAAGCTACTTTTCCTTCACCAAAAAGTTTATCAAATAATTCTTGGTTCAATTCTGCCAATTCAGCTCCGTTGATGGCGCTGATAGTAAAGTTTACTTCGATATCTAAACCGTGAACATCATCATGACCTACTTTTAAGTAATCCATTAATTGGTGATCGTCTTCAAATAAACCTTTTGTACTTACTGCTACAACATCACCTACTTTTTTACCGATGAATTTATCAGCAGTCGCTTTGTTGAATGTAGATAAAGTAATTGTAGTTGTATTGTCAATTCCTTTTTCTTCGTTAGAGAAAGTTCCTGTCAAATCAGAATCAGCAACTACCGCTTCTTGTGGAATTGCTTTTCCGAATTGTTTCTGGATACGCTCTACCTGACCGTCGATTAATTTGTCGTCAGCAGTTACAATGTATTTTACGATATTGTTTTTAGCTTCTAAATCAATTTCGAAGTTTGGCACTAAACCAATTTCGTATTCAAAAGTTAATTCTTCAGCATCCCAATCAAAGTTTTCGTTTACTTTAGCAAGTGGAGTTCCTAAAAGATTTAATCTTTCAGATTGAACGAAACGCTCTAAAGCCAAATCAACTACTTTTTTAACTTCTTCCTGCTTAATAGCTTTTCCGTATTGTTTTTCAACAAGGTCTTTAGGAACTTGTCCTTTTCTAAAACCTTTTACAGTAGCCAATGGCATTTTTTCGTTTATTCTTTTTGCTACCTGACCTTTATAATCCATGTGAACAACTGTCATTACAATTGTTTCATTCACAGCGTCTGTTGCTATTCTTTTAATATCCATCTTCTTCTTTAATTTACATAATAAAATTGGGTTGCAAAATTATAAAATTTTTGCAACCCAACCAAGTTTTTAATCTATTGTATTTGAATACGTTTTCATCACGCTCTCTCTATTTCTTTTAATTGTCGTCTCCTACTATTTTGTAAGTAATAGACTGAAGGATAGACAAGATGACACTAAAGAACAATGCTGTCCAAAACGAATCAACAGCAAACCCCCCGACAATATTGGTACAAAACAAAATAATAATCGCGTTTATAACCAACAAAAACAAACCTAAAGTAATAAGTGTAACAGGTAATGTCAGAATAATTAATATTGGTTTTATAAACAGATTTAACAATCCTAAAACAATCGCAACAATTATTGCTGTTGTAAAACTTGCCACATGTACACCCGGCAAGAAATTCGCGATTAACAACACCAAGCCTGCGGTAACAAGGAGTCTAAGTAATAGTTTCATATTTTTATGATTTAAAATTTTATTTAAAAGTAGTAAAATTTAATAATATAAACCTTTAGTTAAAATTCCGCTGATGGCTTTTTTTTCGTGAGCCAGTAATTTCTCTTTTTCCTCATAAGGCATATCGTGTTGTACTCCTGCATATTCTATAGCATCAAATCCTAAAATTTCATCAAAAATAAGTTTCACCCTTTCCACATGATAGTCAGAAGTAATCACAACAATTGAATCTAAACCATGCTTTAACACTATTTCTTTTGACAGTACAGCATCTTCAACCGTATTAGCGGACAATGCCGGTTCTAAAAAGTTTTCCAAACTAAGCCCGTTGTTTAGTAAATGCCTCATAGCATAATCAGCATGCGGACGGGGAGCATTATTAAAATGTTCTCCAAAACCGCCTGTACAAATAACACAATGCTCTTTAGTCTTAAAAATATCCAGACAATAACTTAGTCTGTCTAAAGCAATTTTACCTAAATCTCCATCTTCTGAATTTGGAGATCCTAATACAATTATAACTTTCATCATTTTTTAAATGAAACAAAATTTACAGCCTGAAATCAGAACCTACTCTTTCAAAAAGGTAGCTGTCAATTCAAAAAACAATTTCGGATTTTCGGCATGCAGCCAGTGTCCCGCGTTAGGAATGGTTTCGAATTTCGCATTTGGAAAATGCTTCCGTATGGCGTCAAAATCCGAATCTAAAATATAAGCTGAATCTCCTCCTCTAATAAATAAGGTATCTTGATCAAAAACCAAACCATCAGCCAGTGCTTTTCCGATAGCATCCAGATTGTTATTAAAAACAGCCAGATTGAATCTAAAAGCCAACTGCCCCGGTGCTGCCCAATATAAATTTTTCAATAAAAACTGTCGGGTACCAAAATCAGGAACATATTGAGCAACGATTGCCTCAACATCATTACGGCTTGGCTTTACCGAAAAATCCACCGCATTTAAGCCTGCCAAAATATCCTGATGGTGTTGCTTGTAAAATCTTGGACCAATATCGGCTACAATTAATTTATCAACTATTTCAGGATATGTAGTTGCAAAAAGCATGGCTACTTTCCCCCCCATTGAATGTCCTAAAAGATCTATTTTATTCAAATGATTGGCCTGACAATATTCAAACACGTCCTGTACCATCGCCTCATAAGACCATTCGTCTGAATGAAAACTGCGGCCGTGATTTCTTAAATCCAAAAGATGAACCTGAAAACCGGCATCGACATATTGTCCCGCAAGTGTTTTCCAGTTATCAGACATCCCTAAAAATCCGTGCATGATGACGAAAGGTTTTCCTTCCCCTTCTATTTTCGAATATAACATTTATTATGATTTTAAAAACTGCTCACAAAGGTAAAAAAAGTTTATGTAGCAATCCTTAAACTAATTAGGCTTCATAAGGTAGCTTTGTCAGAAAAAAAAATACCTTTCTAAGATCCGTGCCCAATTTTTAGATTCTAAAATTAACCACGGATTATCACTTCAATTACTTCAACTTATTCAGATACATATTTACTACGTTATCCAAACCAAGATAAAGTGCTTCCGAAATTAAAGCATGACCAATAGAAACTTCCAATAATCCTGGGATATTCTGTTTAAAGAACTGAATATTATCCAAACTCAGATCGTGACCTGCATTAATTCCTAAATCCAGCTCATTCGCCAATTTTGCAGCTTCAATATAAGCATCAATTCCTTTTTTATTCCCTAAGCCATATTGATGCGCAAAAGCCTCTGTATACAATTCAATACGATCTGTTCCTGTTTTTTTTGCTCCTTCAATAACCTCCAGCACCGGATCAACAAAAATCGAAGTTCTGATTCCGTTGCGCTGAAACTCCTGAATAACTTCGGTTAAGTAGGATTGATTAGCTACAGTATCCCAGCCTGCCGACGAGGTAATGGCTCCAATAGCATCAGGAACCAAAGTTACCTGTGTTGGTTTACATTCTAAAACCAAATCGATAAAATTATGCTGTGGATTTCCTTCAATATTATATTCGGTATGTACAATTGCTTTTAAATCGCGTGCATCCTGATAACGAATATGACGCTCATCCGGACGCGGATGAATCGTGATTCCTTGTCCTCCAAAATTCTGAATATCGGTCGCAACTTTTAATAAATCAGGAACATTTCCGCCACGTGCATTTCGCAGCGTTGCAATTTTATTGATATTTACACTTAACTTTGTCATATAAATAGATAATTAATTCTAGTAACACTATATTTGTTACGACAAAAATACAAAGTAAAACGTAGCGTTTTTTGCTATTTTTTGATTATTTTGCATGAAATATCTTCAATAGATCTATGACAGAAATTACAAACTATATCACCAATGATTTCAGAGCGATTGATAGTCAGGAAACGATAGCATCGGTTCAGGACTTTTTTGCTGATTTAAATTTTTCGCATTTTCCGGTTTTGGAAAACGGAATTTTTATTGGAAGTATTGCCGCTGATGATGTCGAAACTTTTGACACAGACAAAAAAGCAATTGACTACAAATACACTTTAGAACGTTATTTTGCCCGAAAATCGATGATATGGCTCGATGTTTTAGAAGTATTTGCAAAAAACCACACCAATACAGTTCCAGTGCTTGACGAAAACAATGCCTATATTGGTTATTATGAAATAGAGGACATCATGAAATTCTTTCAGGAAACTCCATTCTTAAAAGAGCAAGGCGGTATTATTATCGTTCAAAAAGGACTTTTGGATTACTCTATGGGACAAGTTACTCAAATTATAGAAAGCAATAACGGTAAGATTCTAGGCTGTTTTATCTCTGAAGCTGATTTAGAAAATGTTCAGATCACCATAAAAATTGGCGTTGGACCTATGAATGAAATTATCCAGACGTTTAGACGATACAATTACGAAATCATCTCAGAACATCAGGAAGACGCCTACATCAACAGCTTAAAAGAACGTTCAGATTATCTGGACAAATATCTTAATATATAAAAATATTAATGTACCAATGAGTAAATTAGTTGATTAGATAATCTTGACATTGACTAATTATCTAATTAACACATTGACAAATTATCTAATTCCCTCATTATCTAATTACAAAGAATGAAAGTAGCCATTTACGGGCAGTATTACCAAAACAGTACAGAGCCTATTATTAAAGACATTTTTATTTTTTTCAATTCCAATAATGTCGAAATGGTAATTGAAGAAAACTTCTTGAAGATGCTTTACGAAAAAAACATCGTTAAAAAAGAATACAAAACATTTTCTGCCACTACCTCGTTAGATCATAGTTTTGAAATGCTTATTAGTATTGGTGGTGACGGAACCATTTTAAGAGCTGCAACTCTGGTACGCAATTCAGGTCTTCCTATATTAGGTATCAACGCAGGAAGATTAGGATTTCTGGCAACCGTTCCAAAAGAAAGCATTGATAATTTTCTACAATTTATCATCGACAAAAACTACACCATCTCCGAAAGAACTTTATTAAGCTTAACCTGCGATCCTAAAAACGACGCCATCGAAGACGATTTAAACTTTGCAATGAACGAAGTTACAGTGAGCCGAAAAGACACCACGTCTATGATTACAGTGGAAACTTATTTAAACAATGAATATTTAAATTCGTATTGGGCAGATGGCTTAATAATCTCAACGCCTACAGGCTCAACAGGATACTCCTTAAGCTGCGGAGGCCCTATTTTGACCCCAAATGTCGAAAGCTTAGTAATCACTCCTATAGCGCCTCATAATTTAAATGCCAGACCGTTAGTCATCCCGGACAATACCGAGATCAAACTTCGCGTTACCGGAAGAGAAGATCAGTATTTAGTCTCCTTAGATTCCAGAATCACTTCTGTAAAAAACGAATCTGTTTTAAAAATCAAAAAGACGGATTTCAAAATAAAAATGGTGGAAATACCGGGCGAAACTTTCCTAAAAACCTTGAGAAACAAGCTGCTTTGGGGAGAAGACAAAAGAAATTAAACTGTTTTCTGAATTAGCACTATACGATAATGCTACATTTTCCCGTTCTGCATATAGCGAATCATCATTAAATAGCTCAAAATCATATTGTAAATTGAAAAAAAAGCACATTTATCTAAACAAACGTTGATTCGTATCGATAATTATTATATTTGCACGCAATTTTGAATTAAATGAAGAAAATTTTTAATTTATTGTTATGTTTTTTCCCCTTTATCACACTAAATGCTCAAATCAATGAGATTGGTGTTTTTCTGGGTGGAAGCAACTTTGTAGGAGATGTTGGCAACACGAGTTATATCTCGCCGGAAAAACTAGCTTTTGGCGTTTTGTACAAATGGAATAAAAGCCCACGTCATTCTTATCGCTTCTCCTACACCCAATCAACTGTTATAGGAAACGATTTAGACTCCCCGGAAACAGGAAGAAACAGAAGAGGCTATAGTTTTAAAAATAATGTAAAAGAACTTTCAGCCGGTCTGGAATTCAATTTTTTCGACTTTAATCTGCATGATTATCACAGAAAAGTAACTCCCTATATCTTCTCAGGGCTTAACTTTTTTATGTACGACAAATTGTATCGCTTTACATCAAGTCCAACCGTAACACAATCTATAAGTTCAAGTTCGTTTGCCATACCTATTATATTAGGTATAAAATCAAACATAACTCCAAGTATTGTTTTGGGAGCTGAAGTTGGAGCACGATATACTTTTACAGATGCTATGGACTCCAGCAATCCAAATACAAAAAACACAAACATATTACAGTTTGGAAATTTAAATAATAATGATTGGTATGTCTTCTCTGGTATTACTTTAACTTATACCTTTGGAGAAAAACCTTGCTATTGCGCAGAATAATAAAATGAATTTACTAGAATCTATAGATCAAACAAACTTACCCAAACATCTGGCCATTATTATGGACGGGAATGGCCGTTGGGCAAAACAACAAGGTTTTTTAAGAGCATTTGGTCACGAAAACGGAACAAAATCTGTAAAAAATACCATAAAAACCTGTGCCAAGCTTGGCATTGATTACTTAACACTATATGCCTTTTCGACAGAAAACTGGAATCGTCCAAAATTGGAAGTTGAAGCACTGATGAAAATTTTGATCAATTCATTAAAAAAAGAACTTGGCACCCTACAGGAAAACAACATCAAACTTAATGCAATTGGGAATCTTGAGAAATTACCAAAATCAGCTCAAAAAGAGCTCTTGGATGTAATCGACAAAACAAAAAATAACACCCGTCTTACCTTAACCCTGGCTTTAAGTTACGGATCAAGAGAAGAATTGGTAAATGCCGTGAGAATCATCAGTGATAAAGTTAAAAATAATATAATTTCAATAGACTCTATTGACGATTCAATTATAAATGAGCATCTTTACACGCAAAATTTACCTGACGTAGATTTATTAATAAGAACAAGTGGAGAGCATAGAATAAGTAATTTTTTGCTATGGCAAATCGCCTATGCAGAACTATATTTTACTAATGTCTTATGGCCAGACTTTAAAGACCAAGATTTATATGAGGCTATTATTAGTTATCAAAAAAGAGAACGTAGATTTGGAAAAACCAGTGAACAAATTAAATAATATTTTAGTGTTGCAAAAAAGAATACAAATAGTCTTTACCCTGCTTCTTTTGGGTAGTTTTTCACAAATTAAAGCACAAGAAAGAGTTCCTTTTGATCAGGGAAAAAAATATATTCTTGCTAAAGTTTCTGTTGTTGGTAAAATAAGCTTTAACGAACAAACCGTTGTTACTTTCTCTGGCCTTCAAAAAGGACAAGAAATAGCAGTTCCGGGCGAAGAAATCAGTGGCGCAATTAAAAAATTAGGCAAGCTTGGCCTTTTTGACGAAATCTCTTTTTATGTTAACAAAATCGACAACGACAGTATCTATCTGGATCTGAACATTGTCGAGCTTCCTAAGCTAAATGAAGTCAAATTTGTTGGTATTAAGAAAAATAAAATCGAAGGATTAATTAAGGACAACAATTTGACCAAAAACAAAATTGTCAACGAAAACTTAATCACAACAACCAAAAATTATATTGAAAATAAATATAAAAAAGATGGTTTTTATAACACCAAAGTTACCATCACCAATACTCCTGACACCATAAACGGTCATCAGGTAAATATGCTTGTACGGGTAGACAAAGGTGACAAAGTCAAAATTAGCAATATCGATTTCATAGGCAATAAACAACTTACCGGGAATCAACTGCGTGGTGCAATGAAAGATACTAAACAAAAAAATGTACTTCGTATCTTAAAATCTTCCAAATTCATTCCTGAAAAATATAAAACCGACTTAGAAAAAGTCGTTGCTGCTTATAAAGAAAAAGGATATCGTGATGCCCGTATTATTTATGATTCTGTTACTTACAACAAGAACAAGAACATGCTGGGCATCAAAATTAAAGTCGAAGAAGGAAACAAATACTACTTCGGAAACATCAAATTCTTAGGAAATACTGTTTACTCTGATCAATTATTGAACCGTTATTTAGGAATCAAAAAAGGAGAAACCTACAATGGTGTTTTATTAGAAAAACGTATCGCTGACAAGACAAAACCTGATGCAGAAGACATCACAAACTTATATCAAAACAACGGTTACCTGTTCTCTAACATCAACGCTGTAGAGGTAAAAACAGTTAACGATACTATCGATTTTGAAATTAGAGTTACAGAAGGCCCTATCGCTTACTTCAACAAAATATCGGTTGTAGGAAACGATAAAACAAATGACCACGTTATCTACCGTGAGTTAAGAACGAAGCCGGGAGAAAAATACAGTAAAGAGCAATTGGTAAGAACAATTCGTGAGATTGGACAATTAGGATTCTTTGATCCTGAAGCAATTGACCCAAAATTCAAGAATGTAGATGCCGCAGCCGGAACGGTTGACATCGAATACCATGTTGTAGAAAAAGGATCCAGCCAGGTCGAACTTCAAGGAGGTTACGGTGGTGGAGGTTTCATTGGAACACTAGGATTATCGTTCAACAACTTTTCAGCAAGAAACCTTTTCAATAAAGAATCGTACAAACCATTACCAATGGGAGATGGTCAAAAAGTAGCCCTTCGTTTACAAGGAAGTACTTACTTTCAAACCTATAGTGTATCGTTCTCAGAGCCATGGTTTGGAGGAAAAAAACCAGTACAATTTAGTTCATCTATTTCATACAGTAAACAATTCCTAAACAATTTCGCTACCAGAAGTGTAGATAAAAGTAAAAGTTTTAACATCTTAACGCTACAAGTTGGTTTAGCTAAAAGACTTACTGTGCCGGACGATTACTTCGTATTGTCACAATCTGTAAGTTACCAGCATTATGATTTGAACAATTATAATACAGGATTGTTTACCTTTGGCAACGGAGCGTCAAGAAACTTAGCGTATACTATCGGACTTTCGAGAAGCAATAAAGGGCTTAACCCAATATTTCCAACCTATGGTTCAGACTTTAGTATTTCTGCAAAAGTAACTCCTCCTTATTCCTTGTTTAACGGAATTGATTACGGTGATTTAAAAAATCAAAAAGAATACAAAACACAATATACTGGAGCTCCAACTTCTGGTGCAGACGGAAGACCATTGAACACCGGAGATTACACCAAAACAGAAACCGTAAACGGACAACCGGGAATGGTGAGTGTAGGTTCTGATTATGCAAGTGCAGATACTGACCAGGGTAAAGTGGATCAAAAAAGATACAATTGGCTTGAATATTATAAAATTAAATTTAAAGGAGAGTGGTATACCAAACTTTATGGTAAATTAGTAATGCGAACTTTAACAGAGTTTGGATTCCTTGGAGCATACAATCAGGCAAGAGGTGTGGTACCGTTTGAACGTTTCTACTTAGGAGGAAGTGGGCAGCAGAACTATTCAATGGACGGTAGAGAAAATGTTGGATTAAGAGGCTACGACGATAACTCTCTAACTCAGATAAATGCAAATGGAGATCAGATTGGAGCTACAATCTATAACAAGTTCTCTATGGAATTGCGTTATCCGATTACATTAAAAGCTTCTGCATCGATCTATGCATTAGCCTTTTTAGAAGCGGGTTCATCATACCCAACTTTTAAAGCTTACAATCCATTTGATCTGAACCGTTCTGCGGGTGTTGGTTTACGTGTATTCATGCCGGCCTTTGGATTATTGGGTATTGACTGGGGTTACGGTTTCGATCCTCAACCGGGAGAAACTAAAGCGCATGGTAAAGAAATTCATTTTATTATCGGACAACAATTTTAAAAGAACAATAGTTGGTTAAAAATTTTCAAATAAAGTAATGTTATGAGAAAACAATTTTTATTTATATTTTTAGCCCTGATTGTAGCAAATACAAGTCAGGCTCAAACAAGAACGACAAGGATTGGCTACATCGATATGGAGTATATTTTGGAAAATGTTTCTGATTACAAAGAAGCAAAAGCACAATTAGAGCTAAAGGCTCAAAAGTGGAAACAAGAAATAGAAACAAAAAAAATAGACATCAATAATCTTAAAGAAAGCCTTAAAGCAGAAAGAGCTTTACTGACAAAAGAGCTTATTGACGAAAAAGAAACTGAGATTAAATTTCTCGAAACCGAAATGATGGATTATCAGCAAAAGCAATTTGGTTCTGACGGTAATTTAATGCATCAGAAAGCAGGATTAGCAAAGCCTATACAAGATCAGGTTTTTACAGCTGTGCAGGATATTGCCGAAGCAAAAAATTACGATTTTATATTTGACAAATCATCTGATTTAACAATGCTCTTTAGCAATAAAAAGTACGACATCAGCGATCAGGTTATTCGTATTTTAAACCGAACTGAAAAACGCGAACAGCTGTCTAAAAAACAATTGAAAGATCAGGAAGCTAAAGAAAAACTGGAAAACGCAATTGATGAGAATCCAGAGATGGCTAACCGACAAAAAACGTTGGATGATAAAAAAGCTGCCAGATTAAAATTACTTGAAGACAGAAGACTTGAGCAGGAAGCCAAGAAAAAAGAATACGACGACAGGAGAAAAGCATTAGCAGCTGAAAGAGATGCCAAAAAAAATGGCACGGTTTCTGAACCTGCGAAAACAGAGCCAGTCAAAACAGAAGGTACAACAGCTAAACCAGCTGCTACCACTGTCACACCAACTGAAGGAACAACACCGGCTCAACCGGCAGTGAATAAAGCTGAAGAAAGACAAAAACTTTACGAACAACGTAAAAAAGAATTAGAAGACAGAAGAAAGAAAATTTTAGAAGAAAGAGAAGCGGCTAAAAAAGCAAAAGAAGCCGAAATGCAAAAATCAAATACGACCAATAATTAATTAATATTTTTAAAAATGATGAAACAAATCAAAACTTTACTAATTGCTGCAATACTAGTTTTAGGAGCAAGTAACACAATGAACGCGCAAGCTAAGGTAGCTCACGTTGATGTTAGCGAGATTATGTCGAAAATGCCTGCAATGCTAGATGCTCAAAATCAACTACAAAAATTAAGTGGTACATATGATGCTGAATACAAAAAAATGGTTGACGAATATCAAGTAAAAATCAAAAAATACGAAGGAGAAGCTGCAACTGTAACTGACGCTGTAAACGGAGAACGTTCTAAAGAAGTTCAGGACATGCAAAAAAGAATTGTTGACTACAGAGACAACGCTCAAAAAGAATTACAACAAAAAGAAACTGACATCGTAAAACCATTAATGGAAAAAGTAAGAGCTTCTATCCAAAAAGTTGGAAAAGCTAAAGGTTTCCAATATGTATTAGACGGTTCTACTTTATTGTTAGCTGATGGTCCAAACATCACTGCTGATGTAAAAAAAGATTTAGGATTCTAATAAACGAATTCTTTACATAAAAAACGGTTCGTACACTTAAAGTACGGACCGTTTTTTTATACAATCTACTCCAACCGTAAAAAACCTGCAGATCTTGGCACGTTTTACACAGTGAGCTATATTAAGCGGAAAAAACTACCATCCTTAATAATGTATCATACAGTACAAAAACGAACAAAAGTTTAGTCCCTACGGGACATTTGTGCAAGTAGACTATAGCCCCTGGCCACCAACATATAATCTCTCCGAGATATTCACCCTATACTCTACTCCATTAGGAGTCAAATATCGGTAACCAAAAAACTCAAAAAACAAAAATGTCCCATAGAAACTAAACCATACTACAAGAAAATGTAGTAAGGTAAACCCAATCTAATCCCTTCAGAACATCCACATTAGGCAGACTTGTTTAAGAACATGTAATCTCTCCGAGATATCCCCCTCATACTCTACTCTTTTAGGAGTCAAATATCGGTAACCCAAAAACTCAAAAAACAAAAATGTCCCATAGAGACTAAACCATACTACAAGAAAATGTAGTAAGGTAAACCCAATCTAATCCCTTCAGAACATCCATATTAGGCAGACTTGTTTAAGAACATGTAATCTCTCCGAGATATCCCCCTCATACTCTACTCTTTTAGGAGTCAAATATCGGTAACCAAAAAACTCAAAAAACAAAAATGTCCCATAGGGACTAAACCATACTACAAGAAAATGTAGTAAGGCAAACCAAATCTAATCCCTTCAGAACATCCATATTAGACAGACTTGTTCACAAACATGTAATCTCTCCGATATATATCCCATACTCTACTCCTTTAGGAGTCAAATATCGGTAACCAAAAAACTCAAACAAAACAAAGATGTCCCATAGAGACTAAACCATACCGCAGTAAAAACCTCATCAGCACTACCACAAAAAACAAATTTTGCGTCTTGGCGTCTTTGCGAGTAAAAAAACAAAACATCCTAAGATTTCCTTTTAATTGACATCCGCATTTATTTCAAAAAACATTAAATTTGTACTATGACAAACAACAATCCTATAGGCGTTTTTGATTCTGGTATTGGAGGAACTTCCATCTGGAGCGCCATTCATGAGCTACTTCCAAACGAGAAAACCATTTATTTAGCCGACAGTAAAAATGCGCCTTATGGTCAAAGAACAAAAGAAGAGATTGTTGCTTTAAGTAAAAAAAATGTCGATTTTTTACTGGAACAAAACTGTAAACTGATTGTAGTAGCCTGTAATACGGCAACAACCAATGCAATTCGTGAGCTTCGCGCTGATTACGACATTCCTTTTATCGGAATTGAACCGGCTATTAAACCGGCTGCCACCAATTCGAAAACACAAGTTATTGGAATATTAGCCACCAAAGGAACTTTAAACAGTGAATTATTCAATAAAACCGCTGAGATGTTTCAGCATACTACTATTATTGAACAGGTGGGCTACGGACTCGTGCAGCTTATTGAAGACGGGAATCTATATTCTCCGGAAATGACTAAATTACTGGAATCCTACCTACAACCTATGATTGATGCCAATATCGATTACCTTGTTCTGGGTTGCAGTCATTATCCCTATTTGATTCCGCAAATCAAAAAAATTCTTCCTGAACACATCCGCATCATTGATTCGGGAGAAGCTGTTGCAAGACAAACGCAAAATATACTTCGTGAGACAGTTGGTTTTACCAGCAACCCAAAAAGTGAACCTATTTTTTACGTCAATTCAAATCCTGAAGTTTTAAAATCGATTTTAGAGTACAAATATCCCGTAATCGAAAAGGATTTTTAAAGTACTACTCGAATTTTCGCTTGACGAACCAAATTCCGTCCAAAGATAAATTAAGAGATATTTTATGATAGTTTTCTTTGATTAAATTATCCGAAATCCTTCCTCTTTGTCCGTACGAATAAGAAATATTTAAAGACGAATTTGTATTTTCGATGGGTAAAGTAAGCCCTATTGAAATTGCGGCATTGTTGATTCTTTTTCCATCGATTTCCAGATAACCGGTATCAAAGTTTGCTCCCGCAGCATACTGAACCCTATCCCAGTATTTGCGGATATTTTTCCTCCCACTGTAGGTAAATCCCAAAGCAAATCGATCCTGGTTTACAAAATTACCGTACAATTCAGATTGATTGGTATTACCCCAGAGGCTTTTTTCATAATCCAGCGTCATGTTTAAATTGCTCCTAAAACGCTTACTGATTCCAATACCCATTTCTAAAGGCATATAATAATCATCTGTATCCGAAACTACATTAGACTCTATTGTTGTTACCACGTCATCTGCAATGGTTTGAACGGTTTGCACTTTGGATGCCTTTATCTGACTTGGCACTTTAAAAGTTGTCGCAACGGTAAAAGTAGAATCAATTTGATACTGAACACCTATCGTTGCACGCAGACCATTGTAGTTTGTTTTCTTCTGAATGCTTGTGACGGAATTCATGATTAAAAAACTCCTGTTGTCAGTTGTGTTTCCAAACAGCACAGATGCCGAAGCTCCAACGGATAATTTCTTACCGAATCGGTAGCCATAAGACAAATCCAAATTATTTAGTCCGCCGGAACCTGCCGCAGTTAAATAATAAAAATCCTGACTGTTTTCTATTGGTAATTTTAAATTCGAAATTTTAAAAGCCGCACTCGAGTAAGGGCGTATCGCGATACTAAATCCTGAATTTTTAGTTACCGGAAAAGCAAACGCCAAATGTGAAAATTGAAAATTATTACGACTTTCGCTTCGTGAACTGCTTTGATAAGTGGTCGAAATGGCTTTTCCTCCAATATCAAACATAAAATGATGCTGTGGCAGATACCCTAAGGAAGCGGGATTTAAATTATTAATAAAGGTAGCAGACGGTAAAGCAATTCCCGAAGATCCAATAGACGGAATATCTCCAAAATCGGAGTCATACACACTTCCTAGACCATATAATGAATAAGGAGAACTTGAAATACTTTGAGAAAACGAAGTAAGCGACATCAAAATGAGGCAGCTTAAACAGATAATTTTAGTTTTCATTTAATAAGAGATGTAATAAATTTTAAGCTGAAGTTTATTATTCAAATGTTTTTGATCGCCTAAAACAATCCGATTCACTGTTTTGGAAATTCCGGGTAAGGTGAGAATAAGAGAGGACCTGATATTAGATTGTTTCAACATTTCTTTCTGCAGGAAATAACCAATCGGAATCGAATAGCCAACATTTTCATTAAACTCATCACTCTTCTTATTCAAAAGGCCAAATACTGCAGTTCCGGCTGAATTGACCAATGAAGTACTAATTCGGTTTAAGTTGTCGCTTACATAAATTTTTAAAGAATCTGCCAGTGGGTATTTTTCTGAGTAGGTATTGTTGACCGCTTTTAGAACCAATTGCGCGTCAACAATTGCCCCATTAGCCGAAATATTCTTCAATTGTTTAATGTTTGGAAAATCAATCCTACAAGCGACTCCGGTACCAGCTTGAATAAACCCCTGTCGATTGGTCAATGAACTCGACAATTTACTATTCGAGGCTGGCAAATTTTGAATTATTGTTCCGGTTTTATCCAACGAAATAGAATTAAATTGCTTTTGTGCATCTGAAATTTTAAAATCAATGATGTACGGAATTTCCTCAGTATTTGCCTGATATTTTGAATAATACAGTCGCACTTTACTCGTCGCCACATGAAAGCCAATAACACTCCCTGAATTTGAAGTAGAAGGAACAAGAACGAACCCTTTTAAATATTCATTAAAACTATCAAAATCTGTGATTTCTCTCTTCTTGAGTTTCTGAAAAAGAGCGGCTCCAAAAGCACTGCTCATCTTAATATTAATAGAATCCTTCTCAACTGGTCTGGGTTTGTATGAAATAGTCCCCAAACTTTCATCACTATAACTTAAAACCGAATTGTTGTAAAAATTGTAATTTTCTGTATTGGGCTTCACTTTCTGAGTCAGTCGATGAATATCAAATGTCTGCACCCTGGTGGTATCCCCATAATAGTACTTATCGTATTTAAGAATCATCGAAATGGAATCAAAAACATAGTTGGTAGTTTCCGTATCAGATCCTTCATTTTTTAAAGTATAAGAATCTGAAGCCAGTTGAAAATAACTGTTCGATTTTACTTTTCCATAAATCGGGTCTTCATAATTCCCAACCAAAATCCGCTTTTGATTGGAAGTAACCAAAGAGTCAAAATTTATTGTTGATACCTCTACACTCATGGTATCAATCAAAATAACCTTATTGCCTACGGCCAGATAATCAGAGCCAACCACAAACTCTCCGGCATCCGAATCGGTTCCGCATGAAAACAGGCCGATCGCTAAAAACAACATCAATATATACTTGTGCATAATTTAATTTTTTGAACAAATATAAATGGCACTCTTTCGCGCTGCATCATAACATATACAGTCCTGCTTTTTTGCACTATAAACAGCCAAAAATCATCTATAACAGATCAATCACCAGCTAATACCCTATTCAGCCGTAAAAACGGCTGTTTAGTCTATCAAAAATAGCCATACATATATCTTCTTTTTTTTAAAACCATTAGCCTCCTACTTTTGAACCAATAAATAAACAATGAAAATAAGAATCCTAATTAGTTCGATTTTGTTGATTTCGTTTTTCAGCATGAAAGCTCAGGAGAATTTTGAAGTTAACCTGAGTTTAAAAACCGAACCAACAGATCAGATTGATTTTACGCAAAGTAGTATTGGCATTTTCTACCATAAAAAATTAGATGATAAAAACAAAATAACAAACACATTAGAATATTCCAATTTGAACGCGAATTATGAACTAGAAAGTTACAAAACGAGAGAAGATCACGAACAATTCAATCAGATTCAAAACAAATTTGAGATTTCACATGATTTTTCAAATACCACCAATATGAGTATTTCGCTTATTCCAACACTAAATTTCCAGAGTAGTACGGAGCTGAGCAATATTTCTTTTTTGGGAAGTTTAGAAATGTATCAACAGTTCAATTCACGAACAGGCCTTAAGATTGGAATTTCGAGATCAACTGCACTGGGCAATGCTAAGTTCTTACCTATACTGTCTTTCCTCTATAAATTTAACAATGAAAGCAGTTTGCAAATTGGTTTTCCGGATTCAAAGGTCACCTACTCTAATACTGTCCGCAACAAATTTAGTCTGACCAATAGTTTTAATGGTAATTTCTATCATTTAAATGCCACAAATCAATCGATTAACAATGCTGTAAAGACTACTTTATCACAAATGACTACAGCATTTGAATATGAAAGAAATGTAGACAAAAACTGGTTTCTCAATTTTAAAGCCGGATATGATTTTAACAAAAAATACAACCTGATTGACAGAGACAATCATAAAGTCTACGATTTTAATCCTGGTAACGGATATGTCTTGGGAATTGGCATCAAATACAAACACTAAATAAACTTAATATATTATGAATAATTTTAAAAAAGGAATAGTATTCGCAACGTTGTTTTCAAGCCTCTTTTTTATAGGCTGCAACAACGATAGCGACGAAGATTTAATAGGAAACTGGGTTAAAAAGTCAGCATTTGACGGACCTGCCAGATCCAGTGCCACCAGTTTTGTAATTGGCGATTATGCTTATGTAGCAACAGGTTATACCGGAGATGTTTATTTAAAAGATTTATGGTCTTACAATTCTACCGGAGATTACTGGGAACAAAAAGCTGATTTTCCTGGCATCGGAAGAAGTTCTGCATCGGCTTTTGCCCTAAATCAAAAGGGTTACATTGGCTTGGGCTATGACGGAACGAATAAATTAAAAGACTTTTATCAGTACAATCCAACCAACAATACCTGGACTCAAAAAACTGATTTCGCCGGAACGGGCCGTTACGCGGCAGTAGGTTTTCAGGCCGGTGGAAAAGCCTATTTTGGGACTGGTTATGACGGGAATTATCTGAAAGATTTCTATCAATACAACGACCAGACCAATGCCTGGACTCTTGTAAATGGTTTTAGCGGAAATAAAAGACGTAATGCAACTGCTTTTGTAATTGCCGATAAAGTTTATCTTGGAACAGGAAGTAATAACGGTGTTTATCAGGAAGACTTTTGGGAATTTGATCCTGCTACCGATGTGTGGACCAGAAAACGCGACATAGATAAAGATACCGATGATGACAACTCTTACAATGACGATTATGCTATTGTTCGCTCAAATGCCTCAAGTTTTACAATGAACGGTTTAGGATATGTTGTAGGTGGGGAAAACATCAAAACGATCTGGGAGTATAATCCAACTACCGATTTATGGGCAGAAAAAACACCTATGGAAGGCGCCAGCCGAACAGATGCTGTAGGTTTTGCGATCAACAATCGTGGTTTTTATATGTTGGGAAGAACAGGCTCCACTTATTTTGACGATGCCTGGGAATTTAAACCTTTAGAGGAGCAAACAAGTGATGACAACTAAAATAAAAATGCAGTTCTTCTGGAGTAAAATCTGGAAGAATGTATTACTTACGATGCTTATTTTACAATTTTTAGCCTGTGCGAAAAATGAAACTTTTAAAATCGAAGCCTTCAAAACTACGTCAGGTTGGGGTTATTCGATTGCTTTAAAGAACAAAATCATTATCAAGCAGGCTATTATTCCTGCCATAAACGACTCTAAAAGTTTTGCAACAGAAAGTGATGCTTTAAAAGTGGCAAATTTAGTCGTAACCAGACTCAATCAAAATAGATCACCAACAGTAACTAAAAATGATTTAATTTTATTAAAAATAAAATTATAAATGAAACTCGATACAATCAGAAATACAAGTTCAAACAAAATTTTGCTTCATGCTATCATCTGGGTTTTCTTTATTCTGACTTCATTAATTCAATTTTATGAAAGTCCGTTTAAAGTCAGTACCGATTTTTATGTGCAGTGGAGTACGGGAATTGTTTTGTTTTATCTGAACTATTTTTATCTGGTTCCTGTTTTGCTTTTAGAGAAAAAATACTGGCTCTATTTTGTGTTTGTATTTGCCCTGATTTTGCTTTTTATGATTATCAGAATCAATTATTTTATTCCTGATTTTAGTCAGGCAAGACCTCTAAAAAATTTACCTCCTCCAGGAGATCTTAAATTAATGTACAGAGGAACAAGAGTAAGAGCAGTCTTAGCCACAAGACAGCCTTTGTTTTTTAAAATTGGTCCCTCTTTTTTTTATATTTTAATCATCACCATCAGTGCTATTATCAGAACACTGACAGAATTTTACAACAATCAGCAAAACAAATTAATTGCCGAAACCCATCGAACAAATACAGAATTAATTTATTTGCGCAAACAAACCAATCCGCATTTTTTATTCAATTCTTTAAATAGTATTTATTCTCTGGCACACAAAAAATCTGATTTAGTTCCTGATGCCATCGTTACCTTATCTGAACTAATGCGGTATATGCTGTATGAAACCGATAATAAAACAGTTGATTTAGAAAAAGAAATCAATTATATCCAAAACTACATTGAACTACAAAAACTAAGATTAAACAATATTGAAGACATCGTTATCAATGTTCATGGAGACACCAGAAACAAGTTTATTGAGCCCCTGTTATTGATTTCGTTTGTCGAAAATGCATTCAAATACGGAACAGATTATAAAGGTGCAGCCCATGTTAAAATTAAGATATTCATTCTGAACAGCAGTCTGGATTTCTGGATCGAAAATACAATTGAAAACTATATTAAAGATCCCGGAAATTCAGGTATCGGATTAGTGAATATCCAGAACCGCCTGGATTTACTCTACCCCAATGCACACAAACTTGATATAACGCAGGATGACAAATATTTTCGTGTGCATTTGAATCTGGAATTAGATAAAATCCAAACTGCAATTAATTGAATATGATGAATTACAATTTCACAAAAAATTCCGTCATAATAAGACCCCGAAAGTAGTAGGGTCTTTTAAAATCCGACCTGTATTTTATGATAATTTTAAAACTTATTTTACTGGTTTAAAAGTACTTTTGGCTCTAAACAAAATTTTTAAAATTAAAACTTCAGCAGATGAAATGTGTAATTATAGACGATGAACCTTTAGCGGTTGAGTTACTGGAAGATTTTGTTCGAAAAGTAGATTCTCTGGAATTAGTCCATACTTTTAACAATGCTATTGATGCTGTTTCTTTTATCAATCAAAACAATATTGATTTGATTTTTCTGGACATACAGATGCCCCATTTCTCCGGAATCGATTTTTTAAATACAATTGAAAAGAAACCCTTGGTTATTTTTACAACTGCTTTTTCTGATTATGCTGTAGAAGGTTTTAATCTGGGTGCAGTAGATTATTTGGTAAAACCCATTCCGTTCCATCGTTTTTTAAAATCGGTGGTAAGAGCGCAACAAGTCTTGAATCCGACCACAACGGTTCAGGCTATTTCTGAAAACACTACCGCACCAGAACTGGAACAGGATTTTATGTTTGTAAGGGCCGAATACGAAAATGTAAAAATGAATTTTTCTGATATACTATTTATCGAAGGACTTAAAGATTACGTAAAAATATATACTATTGATAATAAATTCACACTTACTCTAATTAGTTTAATCAAACTTGAAAACCTGCTTTCAAACAAAGGTTTTTCGCGAATTCACCGCTCTTATATAATCAATATAAAACATGTAAAATCCATTCAAAAAAATAAAGTTTTGATTAGTGACAAACGAATTCCAATTAGCGAAAGTTATAAAACAGCTTTTTTCGAAAGAATTAATTTATAATTTATTAAATTCCAAAAATAGAAATTCCAAATTTCAAAAGTGTCAAGCCTTGGAATTTCTGTTTTTTTGATTATTTATTTTTATTCTTCATTTTTAAACCAGCCGGAATACATTACGTAATTGTTTGAAATGCGTTCAATTTCGCCTGCAAAATCGGACTGATCGATGTCCTTGACTTTTTTAGCCGGAACACCCGCATAAATACTTCCTGAAGTGATTACTGTATTTTGTGTGACAACAGCACCGGCCGCAATAATTGAATTACTTTCAACAACACAGTTATCCATAACGATAGCACCCATCCCGATCAAAACATTATCGTGAATCGTGCAGCCGTGAACAATTGCATTGTGTCCTATGGAAACATTGTTTCCTATGATAGTAGGGTGTTTTTGATAGGTACAATGAATAATGGCTCCGTCCTGAATATTCACCTTATTTCCAATTGTAATAAAGTTAACATCACCACGAATAACGGCGTTAAACCAAACACTGCAAGAAGCTCCAAAAGTAACATCACCCACAATTGTAGCATTTTCAGCAACATAACAATCCTCTGGAATCAAAGGTGTTTTTCCATTTACAGATTTAATTAGCATACTATTTTTTTAGTTAATTGCAGGACAATTACAGTCGTAACGTTCCTTTTTACAAAATAAATTGATTCCCAGCGTAATTTGGTGATAACCACCGGTATCAAATTTTACATCGCCTGTAACTTGCGAATAAGTGTAGGCAAACATAAAATTTTTATAATTTACACCAATGATCGGAGTAATATACTGCAGCTTTTGTGCAGCTACTCCGCTTGTAGTGCTGTATTGCGTACCGTTAAAACTTTTTCGGTAAGACAAGGCAGCCCATAAACTTCCAAAGTCCATGTTTTTGTATGCTTTAAGGTTTACATCAATAGATTTTTCTTTGGTTTTATCGAACAGCTGAAATAATACCGAAGGCTCCCAGGTTACCTTACTTTTTTTTCCAAAAACATATCCTGCGCTTAACAGAAATTTTCTCAGATTATTGCTCTCATATTCTGTGTATAATTCTCTTCTAGTTTCCAGCAGCCCCTGAACCGTTGCATGAGCATAAAAATCAAGATAATTGTACGATGCTCCAATATCAACATTAAAATACGAATCTTTTTGAATGGAACCGAAAACGATTGGATCAAAAGTACTTCCAAATTTAGTTTCATCCAATTGACTCTGAATCACTCCCCCGCTAATACCGAATGACAACTGATTTAAATCAAGTTCATCCCTCGAAAACATAATATGATGCGCATAGGTAAGTTTTATCCCTTTTTGAGAATGATAACCGTTTTTATCATTAAAAACAATAATTCCAGCGCCAGATCGCTCTCCTATTCTGCCATTAAAAGTTAATGTTTGCAAAGATGGAGCGTCTTCCTGACCAAACCATTGTTTTCTGGCAGTCAGTCTTATTTTGGCGCAATTTGCCGCTCCCGCCATCGACGGATGAATCAAATAATAATTATCCGATAAATAATCAGAGTATACCGGTATTCCTTCTTGTGAATAAGAATAGACTGACACAATTAGAAAAAATAATAAAACCCTGATTCTAAATTTCATAAAGACAATATTGACCAAATATATTTTACACTCTTCTAATTTAATACGATTAATTTGAAAAGAGTCTTAATTATTTTATTAAAAAATCAAATATAGGTATTAGTAGAAAATAACTTTAGTAAATTTGTGAAAAATTACAAATCATGACAAAAATCACCATAAAAGAAACTCAGAATCCAACGATATTAAAGTTCGGATTTGAGGACTTCATTACTCAGAATCAAAGTTTTGAATTCAAAAATATTGACGAAGCACAAGCGTCTCCTTTAGCACAACAATTATTCTATTTACCGTTTGTAAAAACCGTTTATATTTCAGGAAACTTTATCGCAATCGAAAGATATAGTATTGTAGAATGGGATGATGTAAAAGATGCCGTTGCCGAGCAAATTACCTCATTTGTAGATAAAGGCGGAGTAATCATTAAAGCAGATGAAAACAAAACTAAAAAACAGCCAATAACGGTTTATGGAGAAACAACTCCAAATCCTGCTGCTCTGAAATTTGTAGTGAGTAGAATGCTGACAAAAAATGCGGTTGAATATAAAAACATCGATCAAACTACCTCCTCTCCACTAGCCAAAGAGTTATTCAAATTCCCATATGTAAAAGAAGTTTTTATTGATGAAAATTACATTTCGGTAACCAAATACGACATCAACGACTGGCAGGAAATTACTCTTGAAGTAAGAACTTTTATCAAGCAGTTTATTGAAAATGGAGGAACTGTTTTAGACGAAAGCCTTATTGAAGTAGCCACTAAAAATGATATTACAAAAGACGAAGCTTTTGATAAATTAGATGTTACCTCACAACAAATCATCAACATTCTAGAGGAATATGTAAAACCGGCAGTAGCTGCTGACGGAGGAAATATTGCTTTTGATTCTTATAATGAAAATGATAAAACGGTAAAAGTAATTCTACAAGGTGCTTGCAGCGGCTGCCCATCTTCTACATTCACTTTAAAAAGCGGAATCGAAAACATGCTAAAGAGCATGTTAAACGATGAAGAGATTAAAGTAGAAGCTTTAAATGCTTAATTTTTTTTATCCAAAAAAACAAAAAGCGTCTGCCAATGGTAGGCGCTTTTTTTACAAAAAAACATATCTCACTTATTATCAACAAATTATTGCCGTAAAAATATTATAATTCTTTAAAAATAGTTAATATTGTATTCTAAACTAATCAATATCAAAACTATGGGATTATCTTCATTCTTTAAGAATTTGTTTGGCACAGCCAAAGATTCTGCTACTGATTTGGCACACCAGGCCGAAACTACTTTTGAACAGGCCAAAGAAGCTGCTGCTCCTTATATTGATAAAGCAGAAACCTTTGCAGAAGAAACTTTCACAAAAGCCAAAGAAGCATCAGAGCCACTGATTGAAACGGCAACGGAGTATGCGCATCAAGCGAAAGACATCGTTAGCGAATATGTTGAGAAAGCATCCGACTCTATAGGTAATGTAATCGATACCGTAAAAGAAAAAACAAGCGAACTTACCGGGGAAACCAAGACAATTGTTTCAGAAACCGTAGCCGATATCAGCGAAAAAGCAGCCACTAAAGCAGATGAAGTTATTGACGAAGCTCCTAAGAAGGAATAAAACTCCTTTTTCTTATCCCGGGAAATATCTTTATATTTGCAAAACTAATATACCTTCTCCTTGAGAAGGTTTTTTTATTCGAAAAACATGTACATTTATCCAGAGCAGATTAGCAGTTATGCTACTAAATTTATTAACGTATTAATTGATTATTCTCCAAAATTAATCTCGGCATTTATTATTTTATTTGTCGGAATCTACGCCATCCGATTAATAAACAGAATCATTACAAAAATAATGGTGCAAAGAAATTTGGATCCTACTTTAACCCGATTCCTTTCTGATATCTTAATTTGGGCACTCCGAATTTTATTATTTGTGACTTTTATTTCAAAACTGGGTATCGAAACTTCATCATTTGTCGCGATATTAGGAGCCATGGGACTTGCAGTAGGTTTGTCTTTACAGGGATCTCTTTCCAACTTTGCAGGAGGAATGCTAATTATTGTTTTCAAACCTTTCAAAGTTGGCGATACAATCGAAACCTCGGGCGGAATTATTGCGACAGTGGTAGAAATACAGATTTTTGTAACCAAGATGTTAACAGCAAACAATCAGACGGTTTTTGTACCTAATGGTGCTTTATCAAACGGAACGATCATCAATTATTCGATGCAGGGAGAACGAAGAGCAGATCTTACTTTTGCCGTTTCTTATGATTCAGATATCAAAAAGGCAAAAGACATTCTGCTGAACGTTTTAAACAACAATCCGAAAGTGCTTAAAAAGCCTGCTGCAGAAGTTTTTGTTAAAAACTTAACAGCAAGTTCAGTAGAATTCGCGGTACGTCCATGGGCAAAAAATGCTAATTACGGAGCTGTCTTTTCTGAGACTTTAGAAAATTGCAAAGCAGCTTTAGATGAGGCCGGAATTTCAGTTCAGCCGTATACACTTCAAAAATAAAAAGGTCTTACCCTTTTTTTGATGGAGGCGCCATCATAAAATCTTTTAAATAGTAAGGTTCAAAATAAGCGACATCAACAGTGTCGCTTTTTTGGTATTTATCATAACTGATTTTACTCATTGCAGTAGCAGAAGGATATCTGATCTCTTCTAAAAAAACAAAATTCGGCTGGGTCAAAACTGTTTTACATTTATCGGCACAATCTCCCACAAAATAAACAGTCTCTGTATATTCTTTAAAAGAGTCTTCAGTGATAACTTCAGCCTGAATCGTTCTTTCTACTTTTAAATCAGCTGTAAACACTTCACTATAAACTTCCATTCTTCTGGCATCGAGCATCGGAATAATTTTTCCTTCGGCAACTTTGGCCTGTGACGCTAAAGTTTGTAAAGTATCAACCGCAATCAACGGAACGTTTAAAGCAAAACATAATCCCTTGGCTGCCGAAACACCAATGCGCAGGCCGGTATAAGAACCCGGTCCTTGGCTCACAGCAACAGCCACCAAATCCTCAACTGCCATACCCGCTTCGGCAATTACTTCTTCGATAAAAACATGCAGTTTTTCGGCGTGCGAATAACCTTCTTCGGCTATTTCCCTGCATATAATTGTTTCTCCATTTTTAGCAATGGATACGGAGCAATTTTTAGTAGCTGTTTCAATATTGAGAATAAAAGACAATGTGTGTGTTTTTAAAATTGATAGTAATATAAATTATTTCTTAGGAGCATCTGCTGTTTTAAGCTTTACTTTATCTCCGGAATTTAAATCTTTAGAAACGGTAGTATAAGGCCCTGTGATTACAACATCTCCCGATTTTAGTCCTGACATTACTTCGATATTAGTATCGTCCTGAATACCCGTTTTAATAACTCTTATTTTAGCCTTGTCTCCTACTCTTACAAAAACACACTCAAACTTCTTATCGCTTTTCGGAGCTGCTTTTTTGTCTTCGTTCGGATCATCTACTTTAAAGTCTTTTACGGCAGTAGTGTCTGATTTCACAACAACTGAACTAATAGGCACTGCCAAAACATTCTTTTTAGTTTTGGTAATAATATCGACTGTAGCGGTCATTCCGGGTCTGAAAGGTGAATACGTACTTGGCTGCCCTTCCAATAAGTCCTGATAAGATTCTTTCTGGATACGCACTTTAACTTTAAAGTTAGTTACCTGATCTGAAGTTAACGCTGTACTGGCTGAGTTAGAAATACTTGTTACAATACCTTTAAATTTCTTTTTTAAATAGGCATCAACTTCAACGTTTGCTTCGTCGCCAATTTTTACTTTAACGATATCATTTTCGTTTACATCCACTTCAACTTCCATATTGTTCAGGTTTGCTACACGCAAAAGCTCTGTTCCTGCCATTTGCTGCGTTCCCAAAACACGCTCTCCCAATTCAACATTTAAAACTGAAATTGTTCCATCAGCAGGAGCATAAATTAAAGTACGTCCTAAATTGTCTCTTGCTTCTGTTACTGATGCTGAAGCGCTCTTAACATTGTAATACGCATTTTGTTGGGTTGCCTTGGCTACTTCATAAGTCGAAATTGCTTTATCCCAATCCGATTTTGAGATTACTCCCTTTTCATATAGCGTTTTATTACGATCGTAACTTGCTTTTGCTTCTTTAAAACTAGCCTCAGACTGTGTTAAACCAGCCTTAGTACCGGACAAGTTAGCAACAGAACGCTCTAATCCTGAGGTATACAAATCAGGGTTTATTTTTACCAATAAATCTCCTTTTTTAACCACCTGACCTTCTTTTACGTTTAACGCAATAATTTCACCCGAAACCATTGACGATAATTTAACTTCTATCTCGGGTTGGATTTTACCCGTGGCAGAAACTGTTTCAACAATTGTTGAAGCTACTACTTTTGAAATTTCTACTTCTTTTCCTTCATCCTTATTCCCTATCACTCCCGCTTTCGAAAGACCAACTAAAATTGCAATAAGCGCTACTGCACCCCCTACTAAAAAATAAATCGTTTTTTTAGACATAATAAATTATTTTGTAACAATTGGAACAATTGGAATTCCAAAGTAGAATTCAAGAATTTTTATTTTGAAAATGTAATCGTATTTTGTTCTGATAACGTCAGACTGTGCATTTGTTAATAATGTTTGCGCCTGCGTAAAATCAAATGAATTCATCAAACCTACATCATACTTCTCTTTCGCATAATTGTAAGCCTGCTGTCTTGCCTCTAATGTTACAGTTGACGATTCATAAGTGTTTAAAGCTCCTTTCGCATCTGTAAAAGCAGTATAAACATTACGTTGCAAATCTAAACTTTTTTGCTCTAAATCTATTTTAGATTTCTCTAAACTTACTTTACTTCTTTCTACATTATTTCGAACAGAAAAGCCATTAAAAATAGGAATCGAAAGTTGAAGCCCATAAGATTGTCCTTTATTATCATTAAACTGATCTAAGATTGGCGCTGCATTTCCTAAAATTGGTGAAATGTTATCCTTTAAGACTGGTTGATTTGTTCCCTGAACATAACCGATCTGAGAGGACGGGTTAGCTGTATTCAAAGTAGATCCGGTAACAATTTCCGAATAACTCGCTCTTGTGTTAAAGTTGTAAAAAGCACTCAAAGTTGGCTGGTAAGCCCCTTTTGCAATAGCCACATTTTTCTGAGCAATTTCAAGATTGGTCTGTGCTAATTTTAATTCGGTTCTTATTTCTTTTGCTTTATTGTAAATATCAACCGGGTTTTGTGCCATGATGTTATTTTCATCTTTGACATTTGTATTATCGACTACATCAAAATCTGTAAATTCTTTTAATTGCAGAAGCTGTGCTAAACTCAATTTAGAAATCAATAAATTATTTTCAGCGACAATAATACCTTGTTTATCTGTAGCTACTGTTGCTTTCAGATCAAATAAATCACCACGTGGAATTGTTCCTGCACTCACCATTTCTTCAGAACGTGCCAAACGTTTTTCATCGATAGACAATTGCTCTGTTTTTACTTTCAAATTTTCTTTGTTAAAAAGTATTTGCAAAAAAGCATTGGCCACATTCAGCGAAATATCTTCCTGCATTTTTAGCAATTGATACTTTGATGCTACTATAGAAAGATTTGCTTTTCTAAGTGTATTTTGATTTTGCAAACCTCTGTAAATATCAACTCCAACTGTAGCTCCAATAGATGAATACTGAGTCGTTTGATTTTCAAGTAAACCCGTTGTAATATTCTGATTCAAACCAATATTCCAGGAATGTGAAGCATTTGCACTAACAGTAGGCAGATAATTACCTATTGCTCCTCTTTTATCAATGGCTGCATTTTTAATATCAAATTCCGAATTTTTAATCGTGATATTATTCTCCATTGCATATCTTACACATTCTTCCAAAGTCCATTTCTTTGCCTGCGCCTGGCCAGATAAGCCAAACCCAAATAACATCGCAAAAACCAGACTATTATATTTATTTATTTTCATATATTTTGAATGAAAGCATAGTAACCCTACTACGCAAATTTAACATTTTTTTAAAAACCAAAAACTCTTTATTTGCCCCAATTATTTCTTTTCTGTTTCAGTAATCAATCCCTGATTCCAGATTTTAATTTTATCCGAAGCTTTAATTCCGCTTTTCACCTGAACATAAATTCCGTCACTAACTCCTAAGACCAAATCTTTTCTTTGAAATTTTTGAGGAGTAGTTTCAATCTCAACGTATGGCTTTTGCGTTTTTTTATCAAATTGCACCAATGATTCTTTGATTGCTAAAACTTTATCTGCTTTTTCTAAGATAATCGAAGCATTAGCACTTAAACCTGCTCTGATAAAAGTCGCATCTCTATTCTCTAAAGCCGCTTTAATTTCAAACTGGATTGCTCCGTTTTCCACAACTCCCTTAGGAGCTATATCGGTCAGAACTGCATCAAACTTCTTGTTTTCGATAGCTCCAACTGTGATCTCAATTGGCATTCTTTCTTTGATCTTTCCTACTTCAGATTCATCAATTTTTCCAATGAAAATCATTCTTCCTACATCTGCAACACTTGCAATAGTAGTTCCTTCATTAAAATTATTACTTTCAATAACCTGATTTCCTACTTTAACCGGAACCGCCAATACCATTCCATTTACCGTTGAACGAATTAAAGTGTTGGCATAATTTCCTAGTGATGTTGTTGTTCCTGTTTTTACAATATCCAAACTTTGTTTGGCAGCAAGATAGTTTTGTTTTGCCTGTTTGTATGCCAATTGTGCAGCATCAAAATCGTTTGCAGAAATTACATCTTTGTCAAATAATGTTTTTTGTCTTTGGTAAATTTTCTCCTGATTGTCTAAAGCAATTTTACTTGTCTGTACCTGATTTTGGGTACTACTAACATTAGAAACATTGGCTACAACTCTGATTTTTGCGATCATATCGCCTGCCTTAATTTTCTCTCCTGCTTTGATATACACTTCTTCGATAATACCTGAGATGTTTGGTTTGATTAAGACCTCTTCATTAGGCTGAATATTACCCGTTGCAATTGTATTCTTCACGATCGTTTTAATCTCTGCTTTCTCCGTTTTAAAAACAATTGGAGATTCTTGGTTCTTAGCGTACAAGTAATATAGTGCGCCAAAAAAAACTATAGCAATAAAGATTAAAATGGTTACGGTTACTCCTTTTTTCATTGTGTTTTCAGTTTAATTCGATTATATTCTGATTGATAATTTATTCTGTTCGCAAAGCATCTACCGGCTTTACATTAATTGCGGTCTGTGCCGGAATAAATCCTGCCAGCAAACCAGATCCTACTAATATGATTAAAGCCACAAACACAACCCCTAAATCGACGCTTGGATTAGCAAACATCATATTTCTTTCCGGAGGCATCGAATCTAAAACCATGTTTAGTATTGCAATAATTCCGGTTGCAACTGCAATACCCAGCATACCCGAAATGATTGTCAAAAATATAGATTCAGCTAAAATTTGCCCTCGAATAGCCGCAGGAGTAGCCCCTAAAGCGCGGCGAATACCTATTTCTTTGGTACGTTCTTTAACTACAATAAGCATAATATTTGAAATACCAATTACTCCCGAAATCAAAACCAATGTTCCCACAAAATAAGCAATGATTTTCAAGATGTTAAACAAACTTTGCACTTTATTAAACTGCTCGTACAAATCAAAATTACCTACAGCACGCTCATCTGTAGGATTTACAGAATGAAGTGCTTTAATGATTTCCAGAATTTTTGGCTTTAAATCGGTAATCGAAGTTTCATCTTTTGCGGTAAGTGCCATCCAGCCTACTTTATCTCCGTAATTAAAGGCTTGTTGAAAAGTGGTAAACGGAATAAATATATTTTTCTGTTCCTGTTCTGCATTTCCGCCTTGTTGTTTTGAATTATAAACTCCAACAACCATAAAATTGATTCCGTTGATTTTCACATACGTTCCAATTGCTTCCTCTCCTTTTCCATAAAGCTCACTGATAACACCTTTACCAATTACTGCAACTTTTCGTCTCTCAAGAATATCCTGTTGATTAACAAATCTTCCTTTGATAATATCCATCGGTTGCTGTTTAATCAACTCCGGGTAATCCCCGTAAATGGTAAATGCTGAAGTTTTAGTACCGCGAACCACATTATTACTCCCATTAAAATCCCCTAGCTGATTTCGTGGTGACACATATAACAAATCCGGCAAGGCTGCTTTTAAAGCGCCAACATCACTATTTCTAAAATCATAACGACGTGTTTTAGGCAAACCTTTGTAAGCTTTTGATGTCGTTTGACTCCACATAAACATGGTATTTGTCGCAATTCCGTCAAAATCTTTTTTCACACCATTCTCCAAACCATTTCCGGCTGCCAGTAAAATGACCAAAATAAAGATCCCCCAGAACACCCCAAAAGCAGTTAGAATCGTTCTGAAAACGTTGGCTGTCAAAGCCTGTAAAATCTCGTCCCAATTATCTTTTTTAAACATAATTATTCGTCTCTAAGTGCTACAATAGGTTTAATTTTGGCTGCTCGGTATGCTGGGAAAAATCCCGCCATAGCACCAGCAAATACAAGCAAAGCAAGCGTGGTTAAAGCTACACTAAAATCGACTTCAGGATCTCTAAAATACTCACTTTGTACCATTGGTCCCACAAATTCCAGTAAAGCCAAGCTTGCCAATAAACCAACAAAACCAGCAATAGTGGTTATGAAAATAGATTCATGAAGTATCATCGAAATGATTGAAAACGGAGAAGCTCCAAGTGCTTTTCGTATTCCGATTTCCTTTGTTCTTTCCTTTACAATAATCAACATGATATTACTTACCCCAACAACTCCGGCAATGATGGTACAAATACCTACCCACCAGAAGAATAATCGTACGTATAGATTTAAATCATAAAATTGCTTTGCATCTTTCACTGAATTGTAGACTCCAACTCCACTATCGTCATTGGGAGCGATTACATTTTTACTTTTTAAAAGGTTCTTTAAATCTTGTGTGAATTTTTCAGACTGCGCCAAAGCTTCATCGTAATCATTCGTTTTCTTCAAAGTAAAAAACAGGTTACTAATTTTATCTCCACCACCATAAGCTCTCTGAACTGTCGTTTTTGGCAGATAAGCTCTGGTTTCTTCTCTTTCTCCTCCCGGATCCGTAAAGACTCCGACTACTTTAAAATTAATATTGTTGATCGCGATCTCTTTCCCCAGAGCATCTTTGTCTTTAAACAAATCTGTTTTGAGTTTCATCCCAATACAAGCTACTTTTTCATTATTGACCAAATCACTACTGTTTATGTATCGCCCTTGAACAACAGTAAGATTCTCTATTCCTGAATAATCCGGATCTACTCCTCTATACTGATAACTTCCGGATTCTTTACCATAGGTAAATGTCCCGCCCCAATAATTTTGCGTTGCCGCCTTCAACTCCAATTTATCATTAAATTTCTGAACAGACTGAGAATAATCACTGTTTCTAAACTGAATTTGTCTTCCCGGATTTAAACCTTTGTATTCTTTTGTTGTTGTTCCTGACCAAACTTCAATAATTCCGGCAGCATCACGCTCGAATTGTTTCTCAATTCCATTCTGAAGCCCTTTACCCGCTCCAAGCAAAATCACTAAAATAAAAATCCCTGACGCTACAGAAACTCCGGTAAGAAATGTTCTCAACCGGTTTTTAGAGATTGCCTCAAATATTTCCTGCCAACGTTCAATATTAAACATAAGATGAAGCTCTAACTTGTTCTACCTTTTTATCATCGATAATTAATCCGTCTTTCAGGACCACATTTCTTTTGCACATTGCAGCAATATCAGGTTCGTGAGTTACAATAAGGATCGTTTTTCCTTCATCGTTAATTCCCTGAATCAATTCCATAACTTCATAGGACGTTTTGGTATCCAAAGCTCCTGTGGGCTCATCCGCCAATAAAACTTTTGGATTTGAAGCCAAAGCTCTGGCAATAGCAACACGTTGTTTCTGACCTCCGGAAAGCTCATTAGGCAAATGGTGAGAATGTGAACCTAGCCCAACTTTTTCCAAATATTTCATCGCAATGTCGTAACGCTCTTTTCTTTTGATTCCCTGATAATACAAAGGCATTGCAACATTATCGAGAGCCGTTTTATAGTTGATGAGATTGAAAGATTGAAATACAAATCCCAAAAACTTATTACGATATTTAGACGCTATTGTTTCATTTAATTTCTTAATAGGAGTTTTATCTAAAATATAACTACCAGAATCGGCCTCATCCAGAATTCCTAATATATTTAAAAGTGTTGATTTTCCGGATCCTGATGATCCCATAATTGCAACCAACTCACCTTCTTCAATATTAAAATTAATTCCTTTTAACACATGCAACTCCGAATTGCCCATTTTATAGGACTTGTGCAAATCTTTGATCTCGATCATGGTGATATTTGTTAAATTTTAAAACAATAATAGCATTTTTATTAACCTTTTTATGGTAAGAAAACGTTAATAATTAGCCTTTGTTCTTGGAATAAGACTCGCTTTCTTGCTAATTGTTACACATTTTCACTATAATATAATTGTTTTCTTAATTTTGTCAGACTTAAAAAAATCTTAACGATGAAGTTTTCTTCCATTATCTCTTTATTCTCACTAGTTGCAGCACTTACAAGCTGCTCTACAGCTCAAAAACTGGAAACCTTAAAACCGGAACCGGATGATGCAAGTCCGTTAGTTTATGAAGCAAACCCTTCCTTTATCAATTTGCCCATCACGGTAAAGCTTACTGACATTGAAAATCAAACAAACTCCCTTCTAAACGGATTGATTTACGAAGACAATACGATCGACGACGACGATATCGAGATGAAAATCTGGAAACAAGCCCCCATAAGAATCCAAAATGATCCGGCAAGTCCGGACAAAAAGATAAAAACAATTTTACCACTAAAAGCGACAATCAAATATCGTATTGGCACCAAAAAGTTAGGCGTTGACTTATACGATACCAGGGAGTTCAACCTCAATGGCGTTATTACCCTTTCTAGTGAAGCGGCATTGACGAACTGGAAATTAAATACAAAAACAGAGTTTAAATCTTTAGACTGGAGCGAAAGTCCGACCATGCTAATCTTTGGAAAAAGCATGCCTATTACTTATCTGGTAAATCCAGCGATTTCTATTTTTAAATCTAAGATTGAAAAGAAAATTGATGAAGCCATCGAGAAATCCATGGATTTTAAACCAAATGTTTTAGCGGCATTAGAAAAGATATGCACACCATTTCAACTGAGTGATACTTATGAAAGCTGGCTCAGAATTGTTCCCGTAGAAGTTTATTCAACAAATGCCAAGCTAAAAAACGATCAATTTGTGCTGGATATGGGAATGAAATGTAATATGGAAACTATCGTAGGCAAACAACCCGAATCTAAATTCAGCACCAACAAAATTGTACTAAAACCTGTTGCTAAAATCCCAAATCAGATTTCCGCAAACATAGCAGCCATATCCACTTATATAGATGCCTCAAAGATTATGACGAAGAATTTTGCCGGTCAGGAGTTTGGTTCCGGCAGTAAAAAAGTGACGGTAAAAAATGTATCGATCTGGCATAAAAACGGAAAGATGGTGATTGCACTTGATGTTTTGGGGTCGATAAACGGAACTCTTTATTTAAACGGATTCCCTCAATACAATCCTCAGACGAAAGAAATTTACTTTGAAAAACTAGACTATGTTTTAGATACAAAAAGCAAATTAATGCGTACGGCAAGTTGGCTAGGACAAGGATACATTTTAAGAAAAATGGAAGCAAGCTGCCGCTATTCGATACAACCCAATTTAGAGGAAGGTAAAAAAAATATGGCTGCCTATCTTAAAAACTATTCCCCAATGCCGGGTGTTTTTGTCAATGGAAAAATGGAAGATATTCAGTTTGATAAAATTCAACTGACCAATCAGGCCATTATTGCTTTTATCAAAATAAACGGAACGGTGAATGTATCGGTTAACGGATTAAAATAATAATTAAAAAATGAGTCAATTAGAAAATTAGATAATGTGGTAATTCTTTTTAATTATAACATTATCTAATTTTCTAATTGACTCATTATCTAATTGTCTGTTTTTTTCTTTTTTGATTGATACATTCTGTAAATCAAAACACCTATTACAGCCACTAATAAATACGGGATTACCATTAAATAAACAATTCCATTGTTTACAGCTTCTGCTTTTTTGATATTCGAATCTCCTGCAAGCGCTGCACGACACATCGCACATTGTGCATTTGCCGAAATTCCAATGAAGAAAAAACAAATTCCAAATAGTACTGCTTGGAATTTGGAATTTAAGGCTTGAATATTATTATTTTTAATGCGCATAATAAGGAGAAATCATTAAGTAAACTACAACACCGGTAACAGCAACATACAGCCAGAGCGGGAAGGTTATTTTAGCAATTTTTTTATGCCTGTCAAAACGTTTTGCAAGTGCACGCACATAGGTAATCAATACTAATGGGATGATTGCTATAGACAATAAAATATGGGTAACCAGAATAAAGAAATAAATGTAACGGATTGCTCCTTCACCTCCAAATTTAGTAGAGTCAGAGGTCATGTGATAAGCCACATACATTACCAAAAAGGCAACTGAAAGCGCGATAGCAAAAGTCATTAAACGCTCATGAAGCTTGCGTTTTCCATTTTTAATAGCCAATACAGCCCAAACCAAAACTACAGCAGTAATACCATTTGTGGTAGCGTAAATTGGAGGCAGAAAAGAAAGCGGCTCTACATTAATTCCAAAATCTTTTAATTTAACTCCAAACAGTATTGCTACTACGAGCGGAATTACAATTGAAACCGCAACAATAAACTTGCTATACTTTTTTTCTAATGAATGATCTTCCATTTCTATTCTTCTAATAATATTTTAATATCTTCTTGTATGTCTCTAACGCCTTTTTTATCTAATCCGTCATAATAGATGTTTGGATTTCCAAATTCATCTTTTCTGCAACGGATATTTCCGTCTTTATCAATTAAAGCAAATAGACCTGAATGTTCAAAACCACCGCTTACTTTTTCATTCTCTCCGGCATACAAATTAAAGCCTTTGTTAGACAGCTCCATGATAGTCGTTTTATCTCCCGTTAAGAAATTCCAGGTAGATGATTTTACTCCTAACAACTTCGCATGTTCTTTTAAAACCTGCGGTGTATCGTGTTTTGGATCGATTGTAATGGATACGATTCCGAAATTTAGATTTCCGAAGAACGTTTTCTCAATTTCCAACATGCTCAAATTCATTTTCGGGCATATTGACGGACAGGTTGTAAAGAAAAACTCCAAAACATACACTTTCCCTTTATAAGTTTCATTCGAAACTTTACTATTGTCCTGATTGGTTAATTCGAATTTTGGAACAGGTCCAATCTTCATTAATTTACCATCAGACTTTGATGTTTTCGCTCCAACATTGTCTAAACGATTTCCTTTTACAATTTCACCATTTTTAACTCTGTCAACGATTTTAGGAACGGCATAAATTCCAAATATTAAAATGATAAATGAAATACCGATATATGATTTATTTTTAAACATAATAAAAGGATTAAAGTTGCTTAGTTGCGTTGTGGTTCTTTTTTAGAGCAGCACGATATTCATATAAAATGATTTTAAAATCATCCAGCATCTCATTGCTTAGCTCTGAAGGATGAAAAGTGTCATACCCTTCCTTATACTCGGCTACATCTTTTCTTCCTCTTAGATTTCGTTCTTTGTCGATAATATAAACATTTGGAGTTCCAAGATTCTGATCTAATTTTCCTTTTAAATGCAACTGCTTGTAAAATGTTTGAATTTCCTGAGGTGAAGCAAAAACAAAATTCCAGCCTTTCACATCCGTAAACGGCTTAAGAGCATCTAATACCTTCTGTGCATCAGCTTCTGTTCCTAACGGGCAAAGCACTACAAACTGAAGATCTTCAAAGCCATTGTAACGTTTGTAGATTTTTTCGTTTAAGTTAAAATAATTCCCTCGATTACTTAAAATATCAGATCCTGAAAACCCCAAAACCGTGATCTTTTTATCTAATGAAACTCTCTTACCACTGAGGGATTTCCAATTACCAAAGTCAGTAATTTTAGGCGTTATAACGGGAAGCGTAGTAAAGCTGTTAACACCGGAAGCAAAAAACAAATAGGCTACAATTGGCAAAACAAAAAGTACAAAGAGAACTATATTTTTTTTCATTATATGTGCAGAAGTTATTGAGGTACAAAAATAAAAAAAGCTCCGTTAAACGGAGCCTCTTTTCGAATTAATATCATGTTAAAAATTCCATTTAATAGTAGAATCTTTAAAAACCCCATAAATATAATGTCCTTCTGTCAATAGAATAAACAATAAATATAAAACTAGGAAAATAACTGGTGCTACAACAGACCATCTAAGACTGCTTTTTTCACCTTCCATGTGCATAAATGCCCATACTATATAATATGCTTTGAATATTGTCAGAATATAAAATATCCAGTTCAACAAATTCAAACCTACAAAATGATTGAACTCTAATACTCCAGGTTTGTAAATACCAAGGATAACTTCTACTGTAGTTACTACTGATAGTAATGCAAAAACAAACCAGATTCTTTTTGTATTTGATACGTGCTCGTGTGACATAATAATTAAAATCTAAAATTAAACTAAGTAGAAAACTGTAAATACAAATACCCAAACTAAATCGACAAAGTGCCAGTATAAACCAACTTTCTCTACCATTTCGTAGCTTCTTCTTTTTTCATAAGTACCCAATAATACATTAAAGAAAATAATGATATTAATGATAACTCCTGAAAATACGTGGAATCCGTGGAATCCTGTGATGAAGAAAAAGAAATCAGCAAATAATTTATTTCCGTATTCGTTTCTAATCAAATTAGCTCCTTCTACAACATATTTAGCGCTTGCTAAACGAGCTTCAGATTCTTCTCTTGATAAAACTGTTTTTTTCTTTTTATCTGTAAGTTGTTCTGTTCTGATCAAAACTTCCGGATGAGCTTTAAAACCTGCCTGAATCTCTGCAACTGTATAGGTTGGTTGTGCCTGAGCATCTTCCATAAACCAAGTTGAATGACTTCTTGTTAAAGCTTCTCTTTGTTCCGGTAATTTAACTGCAAAATCAGCAAGAGCAACTCTTTTACCATCTTTATCAACAAACTGCAATAAACTTCCTCCTGCTGTTTCTACTGCTCCGTACTCACCTTTAATGAAGTTTTTCCATTCCCATGCTTGAGAACCCACGAAAATAAAACCTCCAATAATCGTTAAGAACATGTAAATTGCAACTTTTGTTTTTTTCAATTGGTGACCTGCGTCAACAGCCAAAACCATTGTTACAGATGAGAAAATCAAAATAAAAGTCATCAAGGCCACATAATACATTGGTGCCGCAACGCCATGCATAAATGGAAAGTGAGTAAACACTTCATCAGCCAAAGGCCAGGTTTCAATAAATTTAAATCTAGAAAAGCCATAAGCGGCAAGGAATCCAGAGAATGTTAAGGCATCCGATACGATAAAAAACCACATCATCATTTTACCATAACTTGATCCTAGTGGCTGAATCTCATGACCGCCTCCCCAAGTTTTTTCGTCGTTGTTTGCAGTAGTAACTGTCGCTCCCATAAAAGATATTCGTTAAAAAGTTCCCAAATTTACGTTTTTTTCTTATTTAAAGAAATATAAAAATAAAAATAAATACAACCATAATAAATCCAAAAAGTGCCAATACATCGCACCTAGTTCTATACCAAGAGTTTGAGTCGAATTGTATTTTTGTTTAAAATGATTATAAATTATAATTAAAAGTGAAATTAACCCTCCGGCCAAGTGTAACAAGTGTGTCACGGTTACTACATACAAAAATGTTGTAGTAATTGAACTACCTTCTCCAGTGAAATAATACCCGCTTTCTACGATTTGTCCGAAACCTGCAAATTGCAGTACAACGAATAAAATCCCCAAAGCCAAAGTCCCCAAAAGCAATGCCGTAGTAGCGCTTCTATTGTCTTTCTGAATGGCTTTTTTAGCCAGATAAAAAGTAACACTACAAGCTATAATAACTGCCGTACTGTAATAAAATGCTGTTGGTAATTCAAAGTTTCTCAACCAGTCGGCTCTTGATTTACTTACTACAAAAGCACTTGTAAGTCCGGCAAACATCATGGTCATACTTACCATTGCGAATAACAGGATAAGTTTGGCCGATTTGGCTTTCCTTAGCTTTTCTTCACCAGCCGTTTCTGTTTTTGTTATTGTCATTTCCATAACTATCTTAAAAATTTATCTACTATAAATACAATTTGCAGCAACGATATATACGAAACACTTACAAGCATTAAGGTTCTCGCTGCTTTTGCTGTTCTTAACTGATACAAACGCACCGCATAAAACAACATCCACAATCCTAACAAAAACACTAAAATTGCTGCTATTGGCGTAATAAATAATTGCCCTGTATACCCTAAAACCGGCAATAACGAAGCAATGATTAACCAAACTGTATACAAAATAATCTGCAAAGCGGTTCCTTTATCTTTTTTTCCGGTTGGCAACATAAAGATCCCAGCCTTTTCATAGTCTTCATACAAAAACCATCCAATAGCCCAAAAATGAGGAAATTGCCAAAAAAACTGAATCAAAAATAACGTTCCGGCTTCGATACCAAATTCCCCTGTAGCAGCAACCCATCCTAACATGAAAGGAATTGCCCCCGGAAAAGCACCTACAAAAACAGATAACGAAGTTACCGTTTTCAAAGGCGTATAAATACTGGTATATAAAAATATAGAGATCGCAGCGAACATTGCTGACTTTGCATTTATGGTGTAAAGCAAAGCAATACCCACAATAGTAAGCAAACTCGCTACAAACAAAGCCATTTTTGGAGACATGCGCCCTGAAGGAACCGGACGATTCTTAGTTCGGTCCATTAAAGCATCGATATCTTTTTCGATCACCTGATTGAAAGCGTTTGAAGCTCCAACCATGCAATAACCTCCAATTGCCAAAACTGCCAAAACACTCCATTTAAAAGGATGTTCCTCATTAACTCCCAATAAATATCCGGCAACGGAAGAGAACAATACACTGATTGCCAAACCAGCCTTAGTAATCTCTTTGAAATCGGTAAATATTGATTTTATTGAAAATGTATTTTTAGTAGCGTTCAATACGGTAATTGTTTGTATGTTTTTTTTGAGTGGTGCAAATGTACAAATTAGATTGTAGAATCCGGACCTATAAAATTAGATTTTTTTCAATAAAACCTTTACAAAATAAGGACTTGCAAATCTTTAACACAATTATTTCGAAAAATCTTATTAAAAACCCTAGTAATCAAAATACCAATTAAAGATATCCGAACGCAATCCGATAGAAAACCAGGTTGTACTTTGCTTAAAAGTTGTCGCCGTATCTTTTGTAGGATCAAAGTTTCGGTATAAGAAACTTCCAAACAGTTTCAAATTCGTCATCGGGTTTATCAGATAGCCACCTTGTATGTCAGCAATAAAAACGCTTGTTTTGTTTCCCTGCCCTACTTTTACCTCGCTATCGTACGGACGTTTATCATCATAACTTTTGTAAATATTACCTCCGTAATTAAAACCATCCTCAGCAGTATCAAAGTCCAGTCCTCTTGTTCCAATGGTAAACTTGGCATCTGCAAAATAACGCCCTCTGTGGTAACGTCCGATCGCCACTAGCTCTTTAAAATTCCCACCCCATTGGTGCCCGACACTCTGATTGTTATGCCCATAGTTGGTAATCACCGCACTGTGTGAGTATACATACGGACGAACATGATTGTACTCGAACTGCAATAACAGATCTTTCACTTTAAAAGCATTGAAATATTTCGCCCCAATCTGGTATCCAAATTTATTTTTCCAGCTATTGTTTCCGCTTTTAATATCTCCCAATGAAAATTCATCCAATAAAAACTGAGCATATAAATTAACGCTATTGTTCCATTTGTACTTAGAGGTCAACCCCAATAATGCATTTCCACTTCTTGACGATGAAGCAAATTCAACGGAACGATAGAAAATAATTGGGTTCACAAAATTAATATCAAAGCCTCTGTTATTTGTATCTGTCCAGACTACTGATTCAAAAAAACCTAAATTCAGTTTGTTCGAGACATTCCAGCTTAAATAATGATTGGCCATGAATTTTGTCGCATAGGTTTTTTCCAATGTAACATCCGGACGAACATCTTTAAGCCACATATAGGTATTTGTGTATTTTATTTTCCAGAAAGTGGTATTGATTTTAAAATACGGATACGGACTTGCTCCGTCACTTTCCAGCAAAGAACGATATCCGTCACCAATAAAATTTCTTCCGTAACCCAATTGCAGATCAAAGATTTTACTTGGCGCATAGGTTATGTTTGCTTCTGCTAAAGGAAAATCATAAGAGTCAGTTTTAAATCGTTTAGCAATTCCCATTCCCGGAATAATTGCCGGATTTCCTCCAGATGGCTTTAATGTTTCAGCAAAATCGTTATAATAATCCGCAAATCTTCCCTGGCTTTCAAAGATGGTTGTCGTAAAATTAATTTGCTTTCCTAATCCTCCTCTAAAATTCAAGGCACGTGTATTTACGTAGGTGTATGAAGCATCCAAATCCGATGCTTTACCCATTTGCAAGTCCAGAATTGGATTTAGGGACAGCCAATAATCTTCCCCCTGAATCTGAACCATGTTTTCATTCCAAAATTTTCTTCCCAGCCAGGTAGAAACATTTTTTTGAAGCGATTGATTTACCGCTTTTAAATTGTAGTATTTCGAAACTTCGGTATACGCATAAGGCTTAGACGCAGTGTGATTGTTGCTCCCCACCTGATTCATCGCTCCATCAAACTGCGCATAATAGCTGTGTGAAAACGGGATATTTAGATGACTTTCAAACTCCGGATTGTTGTATTTTTTGTACACAATACTATCCAGTTCAGTCATTGGTTTCTCAAGAGGTTTTAAAATTTGAGCCGCTGCCAGCGCTTCTTCAGCAAGCTGATTTGCGCTTTTTAACGGAATATCTATTGAAATAGTATATTTGGAGTAGGTTGGTTTGCCGTTATATGTTGAAGGTTTTATTTTCGGGAATTTCTCAAAAACACGTTTGGCTTCTTCAGACAAAGCATCGTTTACTGCATTTACGTAAATTACTTTGAATTCACCATTTGCATCTACTTCGAAAAGTACTTTTACTTCTCCTTTATAATTGGCTTGTTTTAGATTTGCGGGTACCTGATAATTCTGAAACACAAAATCCTGCACTTCTTTATAAAAACAATTTTCCAGTTGTTTCGACTGAAGATTTTCGCAATTTGGGAAAACCGGAAATTGTTCTGCGGTAAAACCGGGCTTAATAGAGGCATTAGTACTTTCCTGCGAAAAAGCAAACAAAGTGGTTAAGGTCAAAACACAAGACAGGAAAATCTTATTTACGTAAATTTGGGTTTTCATTTAATATTGATTTGGGGTATTTCCTCCATCTGCAATTGTTTTCGCAGCAGAGGTTCCGATTCGTTTTACTCCTAAACGAATCATTTCTATAGCATCTTCATAAGACCGGACTCCTCCGGCCGCTTTAACCGGCAAAGGCGATGCGTTCTCTAACATCATTATAATTGTTGGCAGCGTTGCTCCGTTTGGCAAATCATTTTCGGTTTTATAAAAGCCGGTAGATGATTTCACAAAAACCGAAGCATAGTTTTCTTCTTTAAAATGTGACATGACTACATTTTTAATCAGTGCCGAAAGCTGAATTATTTGCGTATCATTTAAGGCCGCAACCTCAATAATCCACTTTACTGTTTTGTTGCTTGCAAGACCAATTTGTGTTCCCACCAGGATCTCTTGTTTTACCAAATCGATATCACCTTCTTTAAAAGCGGTATAGTTGCAAACAAAATCCAGATCATCTGCTCCGTCTTCAATTGCTTTGTTTGCTTCTTTTAATTTAGATTCTAAATCTGAACTACCTTCAGGAAAGTCAATAACGGTACCCACCAGCAAAGTCGAATTGGCTTTATGAATCATTTCTTTCGCTAAAACCACCTGTTCGGGCCTAATCATGATTAATTTAAAACCTTCGCGAATTGCCTCTTCAATAGCATTTTTAACCACAAGGGTGTTTTCTGCTTCCGACAATCCCGCTTGTGAAGCTGTTTTTAAATAAGTAGAGTCCAAATATTGCTTAACATTCATGATTTGTGGGTGTTCTGTGAATTGTGACAAAAATACATTTTAAATTAAAATTAACAGTCATGGCCGAGAAGATTTACATAAAGTCGACGCGGGTTTCTTTTAAAACAAAACAACATTAAAAATAATCTGACAGCGTTCTACCATTAAATTAATAGATTTTTGAATGAAGATTAACAATTACTGTTTTTTTGATCTAATCTTTCCCAATAGTTTAATCCTCGTTTTTTACCAACTCAAACATCTGAAATCAAAACTTGCTAATCTAAATTTTTTTTATCCATTTTTTCCTGACTAAATAACATTGCTCACAGAGTCGCGAAGCCGCAAAGTTTTGACCAACCTGGAAAGCGTTAAAATTAGAGCACAAAAAAACCCACCGAAGTGGGTTTCTATATTTCTAAATTTTATCTATTTGTTTTTTAAAAACTATTGCGGCAAAAATACCAAAAATAGCTCCAAGTGCATTGGCTAAAACATCTGTTACATCTGATGCTCGTGTTACCGTTAAAACACCTTGCAGAATTTCGATTGTAATTCCGAAAAAAACAGAAAATATAAATGAAATTAAATAGGCTTTATAATCGTCTGGTGCTTTCCCTTTCAGCTCTTTTTTGAAAAACAAAATCCAGGAAATTGTAAATCCAAAATGAAAACAAAAATGGACAATCTTATCTATACTCGGAAAATTTATTGCCGGAATATTACTTGAATCCGTCAAACAAAAATAGGTAATAATTCCTGAACAGATAATTGCCCAGATTAAGAGCAATTGTTTAGGCACCTATAAGTTCTTTATAAGCGTCAGCAGATAATAATGAATCTATTTCTGATGCATCTGCAATTTTAATTTTAATCATCCAACCATCTCCATAAGGATCAGAATTAACGGTTTCAGGTGCACTTTCAAGACTGTCATTAAACGCAATGATTTCTCCTGTTAATGGTAAAAACAAATCTGATACTGTTTTTACAGCCTCAACTGTTCCAAAAACTTCGTCTTTGTCAAGTGTCTGATCTAAAGTTTCTACTTCAACATACACGATATCTCCTAACTCTTTTTGCGCAAAATGAGTGATTCCTACTGTTGCAACATCTCCTTCGATGTTAATCCATTCGTGATCTTTTGTGTACTTTAAATTTGCTGGTATGCTCATAATAGTTGTGTTTGAAAATTGGTAATTTAATAATTGAGGCACAAATGTAATAATCTTCTAATAAAATCCCCTTTAGAAACCAAAAATTAATTTCCAAAATTATAGCGAAGTGTAAATCCTGATCTAATGTTGGTTAAAGGAAATGATGTCGAGATTACAGCTTTTGAAAAGGAGTGATCGTAATAGAATATTGCGGTCAGGTTTTTACTGAAAGCATAATCCGCCGTAAGTTTTAACGACCAAATATTTTGTCCCGCTGCCAACTGATTATTATCGTAATCTAAATAACGCACTAATGTTTCGTTATTTCTATACGAGAAATCAGCCTTAATATTGATATCACTTTTAATAATTCCAGTTGGAGTATCTGCAAGTCTCGAGGAGAAGATAACATCTCTAAAACGATAACCCAGACCAATAACATATTCCATTCCTTTTACTTCTGTCAATAAATTATTGTCAAAACTCATAGACAATGCTCTGTCTTTTTTAATCTCTGTAAGTACACGCAATGAACTTTTCAATTCAAAATCCATTCGGATTAACGGACTGAACTGCTCCACCAGGTTAATGTTTGACATGATCGTTTTGTTAAAGAAATTGGTGTTCACATCTTGCCCGTTAGGTTTTTCATTATAGTCAAAGTTTGATCGGAACTGATTGATCGTATACGACGCCCTGTAGTTATGCTGTAAGGAGAAACGCTTAAATTTATCTTTAAAATATTTATAACGCATCAAACCATTGTATTTAACACTCCAGTTTGGAATAGGGAAACTTCTGAAAATATCTGTCGAACTGCTTGACGCATTACCTCCGGAATATGCCGCTAAGAATGCAGGCAATAAAACAGCCTGATTGCTTTTGGTAAATCCTATTGGATACCCTTCATTAGCAACATATACTTTATAATTAGGATCTGTTGGTGCCGGAATCGGGTTATTAGCATCTCCATATCTCGGAATTGCAGTTCCCGCACCATAACGGTCCTCCGCCAGACGGTTTGCTATAATCAAACGGTTGTTTCTGAAATCATCAAATGCAGCGGACTCTGTGGCACTACTGGTTGAGAATGCTGTTTTGATAAGCACTGTTGAAATAGAGAACATCCCATAATTATACGGCGACAAAGCCTTATAATCTAAATCTCCTGTAAGATTATTTTTAACAACACTATACTGCTCTGAATTATTTTCAGAATAAGCGCGATCCATATTCAGATCAATTTTTAAATCCGGCAGTAAATCGATATTCGCAGTCACTTTCAAGAGCTTATTTGTTACCTGCGTAAAACTTTGATTGAAATCCTGATAAGTGGTCAACCACCCTCTTTTTGCAGCTTCAAAACGAACATCATCCTGACTTCCGAAAACAAATCCTAAAGTAGGCCTTGATGTTCCGAAGAAACCAACACCCGGAGTATATCCCGGTAAAACCGTTCCGCTATTTTTAGTATAATTAACCTGAATGTTTTTTACACTTGTCAGAATACCAATCATGCCATCGTAAAACGGACTGCTACTGGTTACCGGTTTTGCTGTATTCACAATTTTTTCTCCAGGTTTTGGAGGGGCAACTGCTTTAGGTTTCGCTCCTGCTTTTGCTCCAGGCGTTAATCCTAAATACTTGTACAGCATATTCATATTAAGTGTTGTGGTAAGCGTATTTGAATTAGCATTCTGGATGGTATTCCCTAAATCAAACTCGTTTCCATTATTATCAACATATTGAGAAAATGCCGTCGAAGCACGCTGCCAGCTGTAATCGGCGGTATAGGAATAGGTCGCTTTTACGAAGCTTAAAACCGGAATTTTATTGATTGGAATATCATAGTTCAGTACTAATTGCTGTAAGTGCTGATTTGGTGTTCCGATATCAAAATAGTCGTCCCAGATATTAAAATCCTGTTTTGGCGTATTATCATCGTTTAGAAAATTCCTTACGATGTTATTGGATGCCGCCGTGTAATTAATTTTCAGGGATTTTGTCAGATTAAAACCAAAGCCGTACTGGTAATTAAATGCAAAATTTCGTCGGTACAAAGGATCCAGACCGATTCCCTGTACTTCAACTTCTCTAAATTGCTGGCGGTTGCTTTGTCTTAAAACATTTGTATTAAAAGAAATATTAGAGGGCAAATAATTAAAATTAAAATCACTTAACATTTTCCAGTACTCACTTTTCTTCATGAATTTCGTCTGCTTGAAAGGCACTACTTCTTTAGGCTGAAAAGTGTAGGCATAATTCACAGCTGTATTAGATTGTTCGTCTACATAGTCTGCTACTTCATAATCGTGACGTTCTACCTGATTATACGATTGCGAGAAAGTCAAATTCTCTACATCATAAAAATGCGGCTTCTGTTCCGGCGCTCTGTCTTTTCTCACTCCGATAAAGTTGATACTTCTTCGTTTTGTATAATCAATAGCTCTGGTTCTTATGTTGTCTTTCTCTGCCGGATCAGTAGTTTCTCTGATCAACTGATCTAGCTTGATATCCTGATTGAACGGATCGTATTCCGGCGTGATTACTTCTTCTCCAATGGCATAATTAAACGGTAGGTTAATTCCCCATTTTTGAGGTAATAATTTACCCAAATTCAAATTGGTCACAATATTATACTGCTGAATATCTTCACGACTTCTTTCGTTTGCTCCTTGTTCTAAAGATCCGAAACCAATTGTACTTTTCTTACCCGTAGCAGATACGGTAGCAAAATCGGCCATATTGGTATCGATATTTAAGATGGCTGCCATACCGCCCTTATTTTCCAAATCAGACATTCGAAGTTCATTGAACCAAACCTCTCCTTTTATCGCTTTATGATCTGCCCTACTCTTAACCCCTACCATTAAATTTCTAACTAATCCAAAATTAGGATTTCCTTTTATTCCTAATCTTAACCTGCCGTCTCCGTCACCTCCATTGATACTTAAATCATCATCCGGATAATAAATTCCGTTGACGTCTCTTTTGTCAGAATTAATATCAATACTCATGGCCTTAATTTTCATTCTGGTCAGTAATTCCAGTGCCAAATCAATATTATTCTCTTCCAGCCAAACCTGATCCGGACTTATAGTACAAGATCCTCCTGTTCTGGTAACTTTTAACGGAACTTCGACCTGATAGAAGTTTTGGGTATAATCATTTCCAAAACGAATAAAACCAATCATTTCATCGTCTAATAAAGTATTCTCGTTTGGCAATGATTCTGCGTGTAAAAACATTTTTAGTTTTTTATACTGACGCATGTCTACACTTACATTTTTAAAAACTCCTCTTGCGTCTGTATATTGCAAACCAGACCCTCCTACGCGCAATGCTAAAGCTTGCTCGTTTTGATTGATAATTGTATTGTTATTGTACAGTTGCTCTCTCTGAACACCTGGCGGCACTACGTAATTCACTGGGCATTTTGTACCATTTTCCTGAATGTTTACTGCCGAAACATCAAACTCCGTTCCGTCGTCATTCGGATTAGTATCATTAGCATCCAGTGTACCGGTATACCTTCTCCATTCTCCTCTAACTAAATCTAAGGCTCCAAAACGAACGGTCATTTGATTACTAAAGCCTGTCATAAACATACGCATGAAACGAATCGATCTGAAGTCTGTGATGTTTCCAATGGTATTTTGCGGTTGAGAAACCGGAATTTTAAACTGAATCCATCTTGATGTTGTAGTTGATCCGTTTGGCAATTCAACATTACTAACTTCACGAATATCTGTAACGAAATTTTGTCCTACCTGCATTCCCGGCTTTACATCAATACTGTATTCATAATAGGCATTGATCGTACTCATGGTGTTGTCGCGGTTAATGTCTTCCACATCCGGCAATGTTGTTGATCCACGGTTAGGAGAATCTATACTTACAGGCGAGTTCCCCTCAGTACCATTGTAATTTTTATAGCGCTCTAAAACACCTCCGTCTGTATTCAAATAATAAGTATAATCGTCTGCAGCGGGATCTTCTTCTCCTCCGTAATTTGTATATACCGAAGCTTCTTTTCCATTTGGCAAACCGTCCAAACCAACATCCTGATTACTTCGATTGCCAGCATTATTATCGAAGGCATAAATTAAAGACTGCGATGCCGGAACGTCTCCCCATAATGGTCGCGGATTCACCATAATCTGATCCGGACCTAGTCCGTTTTCATATTGTTTTCTTCCGTCTTTTAATACGTCTTCTGAAACTTCTCCTAAGTTGAAATAAATTTTCCCTGTGTTATTAACTGCCGCTTGTCCATTACCCACATAAGGATCCATTACCCAAAACTGAATGTATTCAACATTTCCCTGTTCAAAGTTGGTAGAATTCAAAGCACGCATGATTCCTCCAAAGTTCGAACTGGCGGGACTTGTACCGAAGTTTGGATTGTTATTATAAGGTCCACGATCAGACGGATAATATGTTAAATCTAAAGTGTTAACCACCTGAATCTGTCCTTGAGCAATGTCTGTATTTGGATATAATTCTCTGCTATAAATACGTCTGGTGGTATTCAATGATAAGTCATCATTTGAAATACCGGATGGTTTTGAGGCATAAAAAACAGGATCGATTGTATACCAGGCTAATTTTGCACGTTTAAAACCATACTCTAATGTATTGGAATTAGCATTAAAAGTATTGTCGTTTATAGAATTTACAAATGGTGTTGAAGCCAGACTCCATGCATACGCAGATCGCATATCAATGGTAGACTGTGATCCTTCAAAATCATCTACATAAATAGTTGCTTCTCCTTCAAAATCACTAGCTTTAGGAGCATCCGGTTTTAAGAAAGCTACTTCTCCTCTTATCGAAAGATTTGAAGGAACATCGGTATCGATGTTCGGTAATTTATTTACTAATCGGGTGAAGAAAGGAACTTCGGTGGAGTAATTTCCATTGAATCCAAAAATAGCATTGTTTACAGATTCCTGGCCATAACTTGACTTTTGAGTAAATGGTTTTTCACTCATTTTCAAATAGGTTCCTCCAACGATAAATTTATCTGAGATTTTATGCTCAACATTAAAACCAATGAATCTTCGAGTCTGCTGTCCGAAAATTGAATTATTCTCCAACGATACCTCGATTGGTGTATTCGAAGCCTGAAGCGAAGGATCCAGAATCTGAACGCGACCTAATTGATAATCTACACTATAATCGATTCCTTCTACCAGTCTTCTTCCGGCAGCCATAACAACAACAGATCCCTGAGGAACGTTAAACGCTCCAATTGGAATACCGTTACTTCCGGATGATTTGTATTTTCCTCTTAATAAAAATTTATTTTTATCACTGTCCTGTAAAGCTCCGGATTGTGTGTTACGGTACATGTTCCTAAAAACGTATCTTTTCTGGTTGGCATTGTAGGAATTTGGATCGTCATAATTTTCTCCTGTACCTGTATTTAACTTTCTAAACAATAGTTCTCCAAAAGGCTCTTTTGTGGTGAAAATAATCCGTGCGTTCTGAACATCTACTGTAACTCCAGGGATATAGTCAAAGAAACCATCACCCCCAGTTTGCGGATCATTGTTGTAATTCAATCGGTCCAAATTAAAGACATTCAATAATGGTGTCTGGTCTACTTTGTTATCTGCGGTTGGATTTGCAGGGAAAGTGGTTCCCAGAACTGGTGTAATGTAGTTAATTGGAGAAGGATCTGTGTAAAGTATATTTAATCTAAAATCGTCTTGTTTGATTTGATAAGCCTGAGGGATTTGATAAACGTTTTTCATCATCAGATTCCAAACCGGATTCTGAACGTTTGTCAAATTACTTTTCAGCATTTTTAATACTAAACTTTGTGTGATGATCGCTTTATTTGCGTTGTTATTTCCGGTAACTACTGTCCCGTCAACTCCGTCACTACCAAATTCTCCAACCTGATAAATTTTCCCTCCAACTGTATATTCAAATGCTACGGCCAAAATTTCGTCATTAGCCAAACGCTGCTGCAAAGAGATGTATCCTAATTGTGCATTGAAAGTAAATTCGTTTGCGGTTAACTTTCTGGCATTTTCCAATACAGAATAATCTGTTCCTTCACTGGTATTTGCATTATTGAATCCAGATTTTGCAGTTACGATTTCTCTAATATTAGAGTTTAGGTAGGCTCCGGGTTTTCCAATAGTAGCCGGATCGTATTTATTGTTGGTGTTGTTTGTTGGCGTATCAATAGGGTTGTTAAAAAAACCAACCGGATTGCTTATCACCACCACCTGATTGTCCGGCACTCCGGTAACCTGTCCTTCTCCTAAATCCTGAAGCGCAATAATATTACGCAAGTTATTATTGTTTGTGGCTACTCTGTTTTGTTTATTGGTCACCCAAACTTCTATTCTTGTCACCTGAACTCGGCTTTCGATAAAAGGATATTTTTTTAAAGAGGCGTCGTATTTGTTTCTGAAATACTGTGATAAGAAGAAGTGTCTGTCATTATCATAGTCCAGCGCATACAAATCAAAATTCTGAACTGTACCACCACCTTCTGCAACTATACTCTTGGTTTGCGACTTCTGTTCTGAGAAAACACCGGTAACGGTTGTCTTACCAAATTGCAACACGGTTTTAACCCCAAACAAACTTTGAGCCCCACGAATAAGAGTACTATTTAAAGGCATACTCACATTACCTACTTCAACTTTTTGAACAATATCATCTTCTGAAGGGGTGTATGCAAGCTTAAATAAGTTTTGAAAAGCAAAGGTAGACTGCGTATCATAATTAGCATTTACTTCTAATCTGGTTCCTACTTTCCCCAGTAAACTCATGCTAATTCGTTGATCAAAATCAAAGGTAAGACTCGATCTGTTTCGAGGTGAAAAAGCGGGATTATCTTGTTTGGTATATCGAACCCCTAAGTCCATTTCTACTGACCCTGTTGGCTTTACGTCGATGGTATTGCTTCCGAAGATACTTTCAAAAAGTCCTGAATTAATATAATATCGAGGCAGCAAATCTTTTTTCTTAGCTTCACTTCCTGTTTTTTTACCGTCTATCGCATCTGATTTTTTTCTGAAATAATCTCTTCTGGATTCTTTCAAAACTAAATCTTCATACTCTTTAGGAGTTAATACAATAGGATAATTGATTGAAAATCCATCTACCGAACTGGTATAAATATATCGGTCTGTTATGGGATCGTACCGATACGCTGAAAGGATGCTTGGCGGATTTCCTAACTCTACTTTACCAACTGAGAATTGTGTTTTAGTTGTATCTTGAACTGTTGGGTTTACTTGCGCACGCAAAACATTACCGCAAAATAAAAACAGTAAAAAAATACAAATTTTACGCATACTCTTGGTTTAAATAAATTGGTTTTATAGGCTTTTTAATGCTTTTTTGATGATGGTTTCCACCGTAGCTTCGGGATCTTCTTTTACGATTTTCTCTACTACTTTTTCAGAAGTTTTACGGACAAAACCTAAAACCTCCAAAGCAGATAACGCTTCATCTCGATTTGTATTGTTTTGAACGACTGAAACTTCGTCCAAATCGTACAATTTTAACACTTTTTCTTTTAAATCAAGTATAACTCTTTGTGCTGTTTTGCTTCCAATTCCTTTTATGGACTGAATTACGCCTACATCTCCCGAGGCAATAGCATTGATAATTTGTCTTGGTTCTATAGACGACAACATTGTTCTGGCAATGTTCGCTCCAATTCCGGAAACCGACAATAACATTCTGAATATTTCGCGCTCTGATTTTTCTACAAAACCAAATAATGTATGCGCATCTTCTTTGATTTGAAGATGCGTATACAATTTTATATTTTCTACATTGGGAATTAATGAAAAGGTATGTAAAGAAATGTTTACCTGGTACCCCACTCCGCCACATTCAATTACGACTTCTGTTGGATTTTTCTCTACTAATTTCCCCTGTAAATGTGCTATCATAGTATAATTTATTAAGGTCAAATATAATAAAAATGCATTAAAAATACGACAATATTATTGGAACCTTATTATCTATACTATTTTGCTAATTTAATCTTTTTACTCTCTTTTTCCTGAGCGTCAATAACCGCAATTGCAGCCATATTCACCATTTCTTCAACGCTTGCTCCTAATTGGAAAATGTGAACCGGCTTACCCATTCCCATCATAATTGGTCCAATAGAGTTTACTTTATATAATTCTTTTAGCAATTTATAAGTAATGTTAGCTGAATCTAAGTTAGGAAAAATCAAGGTATTAACTTTCTTACCTGCTAATTTAGAGAACGGGAATTTTTCTGCAAGCATTTCCTGATTCAATGCAAAATCAGCCTGAATCTCTCCGTCAACAATCATTTCCGGGTGATTTTTATGCAAATACGCTACTGCTTCTCTAACTTTTGATGCATTCGGGCTTGTTGAAGATCCAAAATTTGAATAAGAAACCATTGCAATAACAGGCTCTACACCAAACATTTTAGCTGTTTTAGCCGTCATGATTGCAATATTAATCAAGTCTTCTGTTGAAGGATTTATATTGATTGCTGTATCCGACAAGAACATTGGTCCGCGTGAAGTCAACATCATGTTGGCTGTAGCAACTAATGATGCTCCTGGTGCTTTTTCAATCAATTGCAACATTGGTTTTACCACACTTGGGTAACTTCTTGTGTGACCTGTAACCAAAGCATCCGCTTCACCTTCATTCACCATCATAGCTGCAAAATAGTTTCTTTCACGCATGAATTTTTGTGAATCAAGTAACGAAACGCCTCTTCTTCCTCTTGTTTCCCAGTAAGAATTTGCAAATCGGTTACGTCTTCCTTCTTCTTCATTCGTTTTAGGGTCGATGATCTCAAGTTCAGCATCAAAACCTAATTCTTCTTTAAGCTCTAAAATAACTTCTTTGTTTCCTAGTAAAATTGGGAAACCAATTCCGTCCTCATGTACAATTTGCGCGGCTTTAAGTACATTTAACTGATCTGCCTCAGCAAAAACAATTCTTTTAGGACTCACTTTAGCACGGTTGGTAATCAAACGCACCATTTTATTGTCATTCCCCATACGTTCGCGAAGCACATCTTCATAAGCTGCCCAGTCAGTAATAGGATTTTTTGCTACTCCCGATTCCATTGCTGCTCTTGCAACGGCTGGCGCCACTACAGTAATCAATCTAGGATCGAATGGCTTAGGAATGATATATTCCTGACCAAAACCTAATTTTGTTGCTCCGTATGCTACGTTAACCTGCTCCGGTACCGGTTCTTTTGCCAAAATAGCCAATGCTTTTACCGCAGCCATTTTCATAGCTTCGTTTATTTTTGTAGCACGTACGTCTAATGCTCCTCTGAAAATATATGGAAAACCTAAAACGTTATTTACCTGGTTAGGAAAGTCTGAACGTCCTGTAGCCATAATAACATCTTTACGAGTTTCTGTAGCTAAGTTATAATCGATTTCCGGATTTGGATTTGCCATCGCAAAAACAATCGGATTTTCTTTCATTGTCAATAACATTGCAGGCGTCAAGATGTCACCTGAAGATAATCCGATGAAAACGTCAGCTCCTTTTATCGCTTCAGCCAATTCAATTTTAGGTCCATCAACAGCATACTTCAATTGCAGTTCTGATAATGAAGCGTTGTCTTTTGTTAAAAGTCCTTTACTATTAAACATCTTGATGTTCTTAACCTGAACTCCTAACAAAACATATAAATCTGTACAAGCAATCGCGGCAGAACCTGCACCCGAAACTACAACTTTTACATCTTCTGCTTTCTTTTCTGCTAATTCAAGTGCATTAATTAAAGCCGCTGACGAGATAATTGCGGTACCGTGCTGATCATCGTGCATTACCGGAATATCTAATTCTTCTACCAGTCTTCTTTCGATTTCAAAAGATTCCGGTGCTTTAATATCTTCCAGATTTATCCCTCCAAAAGTTGGGGCAATATTTTTTACGGTCTGAATAAATTCTTCAATATCTTTTGTACCGATTTCAATATCAAAAACATCAATGTCAGAGAATATCTTGAATAACAATCCTTTTCCTTCCATTACAGGCTTAGAAGCCTCAGGACCAATGTCCCCAAGTCCTAAAACTGCTGTACCGTTTGAGATTACGGCAACTAAATTTCCTTTTGCTGTATATTTGTAAACGTCTTCTACGTTTGCTGCAATGTCTAAACATGGCTCTGCAACTCCCGGCGAATAAGCCAAAGATAAATCTCTTTGGGTTGCATATTTTTTTGTTGGAACTACCTGAATTTTTCCTGGAGTTGGTTCTGAATGGTACAGTAACGCTTCTCTTCTTTTACTCTCTTTGTTCATTTATTTTAGCTTTTATTCTAGCTTACAAAGATATAAGTCTTGTTTTAAAATGGCATATTTTTACCAGTTTCTTTTCTTAAAAATAAAATCCGGGACCATCAAAAAAATAGCCCAAAATAATTTGGACTATTTTACACGTTTTATTTTTTGGTTTGTTTTATTGCGAAATATAAGAGTTTAAATGATGTATAGTGTCTTTCTGAATTTCGATAATGGCCTTAACCACATCACTTATAGATATTATTCCTACCACAATTCCATCCTCTAAAACCGGTAAATGCCTGATTCTTTTGGTACTCATCAGTTCCATACAGTCTTCGATATTATTTGAAAGTTTTACCGAGAAAATATTGCTTTCCATAATTTCATGCACAAAGGTTTCTTTTGATGATTTATCTTTTAAAACAATTTTTCGGGCATAATCCCTTTCAGACAATATTCCTTTTAAATCGGAACCATCAATAACAAGAATGGCTCCTATGTTTTTCTCTCCCATCACCTTTAAGGCTTCATAAACCGTTGTCGTTGAAAGAACTGAATAAACATTTTTCCCTTTTGTGTTTAGTATTTGATCTACAGTCATATCTGAAAAATTTTAGATTTATAAAGTTAGAAAAAAATGCACACACACCATAAGAAAAATGACTTTTTAAGACATAACTCGTTCATTTTAAATAAAATAACCATTATTTTATGTTTTATGAATTTTAGTTTAAAGAAAGGAATGAATTTTAGGGCTTTTTTGCGAATTATATTACGTAGGGGAGGTTTTTTGCTCACAGAGATGCTAAGGCGCAAAGTTTTTTATTGTAGGCAGTTGATGTCAATGTGTGTTTTACGCATCGTTTTGTCTTTCTGAGGAACGAGGAATCTTCGCAAGAAACTTACACAAAATGCATACTGTTGACGAGCTACTGGTGGAGATCCCTCGTTCCTCGGGATGACAAGAATGTGAATGAAACTTGCTCTGAAAGAGCTTTAGCAATAGCGTAGTGCACCGCACTACGAATATAAAAACGATTGTCACCTAAGCCCTGAAAGGGCGAAAGCACTAATCCCATAGAAAACGTTCATCATAAGCTACATGATATTTGTTTAAAAATGCCACCAACTCTTCTTTGAATTTGCGCTTTTTATGATGCTCTTCCTGGTTCTTAATGTATTGCACTACTTTCTCTAATTCTGATGGATTAACAGAAAAGATTCCATAACCATCTTGCCAATAGAATTTCGCGTAACAATCGTCTATTGTTTTTATCCATTTTGAGGATTGCTTTTTTACTTCTTCAACCAATTTCATTTGGGTGACTTTTTTAGATAGTAAACATAATACATGTACATGATCTTTATATCCTCCTATCTGAATTGGATTGCATTCTAATCCTTTACAAATTCCGCCAAGATATTCCCATAAACGCTCTTGTATAACATTGTCAATAAAGGGATAACGTCTTTTAGTACTAAATACTAAATGAACATATACTTTTGATAATGATTGTGGCATAATGTTCTTTTATTTACTGTTGTCTTTTGCTTTTGCCCTTTCAGGGCGGTACTTGTCTATTTAATCGTAGTGCGATGCACTACGCTTTAGGGGCTTTCAGCCCATTTTTTTAACTCCTAACAATTTACAATCGCAAATCTAATTAATTTTATAAGAAAAAACCTAAAAAAATTAACATATAGTAACATGCTACAATTTTATTAAACAAAAAAAACACCTTTCTATGTTTAGAAAAGTGCTTTTTATTATTTCTTTTATTCTGAGTTTACTTAATTATTCAAAATCAAAAAGTTCTTTTATTGATATTCCTAAACCTTTAGATAATGCAAGCAAATAAAGATATGAAGGATTGAATTCACCCGCTTCAACTTTATGAATAGACTGCTGATCTTTAAAGATCAATAAGCCTAATTTAGCCTGTGATAATCCTTTGGAATTCCTTAACTCTTTAATCCGAGCACCTAACCGTTTTAATTCTTCTGACTTATCCATTTCTTTTAATTTCAGACAATTTGCGTTTTCTATTTATTATTTTTAACATACTATAGTATGTTATTTAAAAATTTTCGTACGTTTGTTATTTAACTATAAATATGGAATGATGATGGAAACAAATGAATTTAAAAATCTAGAACAACTACAAAAATTAACCGCCCGATATTTCCACACTCAAAAATCGGCCAATGATAATGCAGAAACCAGTATGGCTCAAATTAAGTTTGCAAATTATTCTGAGTTAGGCAGTGTGATTACCGAAATGCTTAAATTATGCGTTCTCGCATTGAATCAGAATCGATATGAAAATTCAGAGACTGGCATTAATGTAGGTCTCATTTTAGAAACTGTTCTCCAGATATTTCCCGCGGATGAATTTGAGTTTTTAAGTGAAATTAGCCAGATGGTTGCTATGAATTCTCACCCTGCCAATGAATGAATAAATCACTATTTTTTTGCTCGCAAAGACGCTAAGGCGCAAAGTTTTTTGTTGTGGGCTGTTTGGTACCAATTTGTATTTTACGCATCGTTTAGTCCTTTCGACGAAGGAAACTCGAGCGATAACGACTGACGAAGTAAATACATTCAAAACTCCATTCTCAATATCGTCAATCTTTGTCGAATTACTAGTGTGATCCCTCGTTCCTCGGGATGACAAGATTGTGAATAATTTGATAACAACGAAAAAAGCCCTTTTCTAAAATTTAGAAAAGAGCTTTAAACTATTACTTTTTATTTACAAATTGGTGATTACAAATTCGCTTCTTCGGTTGCGTTCATGTTCTTCATCGGTACATTTTACTCCATCAGAACATTGGTTTACCAATTGGGTTTCGCCGTATCCTTTTGCAGTTAATCGCGCGGGATCTACTCCTTTTTGAATCAGCCAGTTTCTAGTCGATTTGGCTCGTTTATCAGATAAAACCTGATTGTATTGCAGGGTTTGTCGGCTGTCTGTATGAGAACGGATATCCAATTTTAAGGTTGGATATTGTTTTAGTATTTCAACAATTTTCTCTAATTGATAGGCCGATTCCTTTTTAATAGTCGCTTTATCCAGATCAAAATAAATAATCGGAATATCAAGTGTCTTTGCCAGATCGGTCCCAACTCCAATTGGTTTAACTCTCTTTTCCAGCTGAATCAATAAGATTGTTTTTCCGGTGTTTCTTTTTATTGTTACCGGAGTTTCTTTACTCTCATAATCTGTTTTTGAAGCTCGAACAGAATAATTTTTACCACATTTTACATTCGGAAAAATATAATTTCCTTTCTCATCAGAAACAACTTCTGTAACAGCCTGGAAATTTTCATCGAACAATGCTACTTTCGTATTTGAAAGAACTGTGTTGGTTTCCGAATCGGTTATAGTACCTATTAATTCCTGCTCGCAATTCAGTTTTCTTCTTTCTGTGAATCGGTAAACATCATCAAGTCCGTGGCCATTATCTCTGTTGGAAGAGAAGAATCCGTTTCTGTTTTTACTGTTTATTATAAAAGCAAAATCATCCTGTGGACTGTTTACTGGTTCTCCAATATTTTGTATTTCTTCAAAGGTTCCTTCTTTATTTATTTTTGCTACGAATACATCTAGTCCGCCCAATCCGGGTCTTCCATCTGTTGCGAAATAAAGTTCATTATCTTCGGAAATAAAAGGAAAGGTTTCTCTTCCTTCGGTATTGATTCCCACTCCTAAATTTTGAGGTTTCCCAAAAGTTCCATCATCATTTATGGCAACTTTAAACAAGTCCGACTGTCCTAACGTTCCCGGCATATCTGATGCAAAATAGAGTGTTTTTTCATCTACACTTAAGGTTGGATGCGCTACACTATATTGATCACTGTTAAACGGAAGTGCTTGTATGTTTTTCCATTCACCCTCAATCAGGTTTGCTTTATATAATTTTAATAAAGTGACCTTATTCTCGTTTCTGCCCCTTTTTCCATTTAAAAAATTATTTCGAGTAAAGTACATGGTTCGCCCATCCTTCGTGAAAACAGGAGTCGATTCGTTAAATTTTGTGTTTACTTTTTTCTGAAAACGTTGCGGCATTCCTATACTGCCGTCCGGTAACATCTCGGCGGTGTATATATTAGTAAAGGAACTATTGGTCCATTTAAAATTTTTCTTTGCCACTCCTCCTGTATCCCGGGCGGAGGTAAAAACTAATTTATTATCAAAGATGGTGCTTCCGTAATCTGAATATTTAGAGTTTATTCCGGCATCGGCAATTTCAAATCTCCCTGAATTTGCTTTTATCTCGTTCAAATAATTTTTATTGGATTCGAATAAGATCCCTCTTTTATCTGTTGTCAGTTTTTGATTGAATTTTTCTAATGTCGCATCTGCTTTAGTATAATTTCCGGCAGCTTTAAGGCATTGTGCATATCGGTACAAATATTCCGACTCTTGCTGTTCCTTCATTGCAAACAATTCATCATACCACTTTAAAGCTTTTACCAGCTCCCCGTTAAAATAGTAGGAATTCCCAAGACGCTGAAACATTTTTTCGTCTTTATATCCTTTGTCAGCCACATTTTCGTATATTTTTATGGCATCGATATAAGCGTACTTTTCGTATTTGGTATCGGCATAATTTATTCTGCCGGTCTGTGCAATTGTATTAAAAAAAAGAAATAAAAATGACAAGGTATATAGTATTTTTTGGCTTTTCATAGAGGAACATTTTAGAAGAATCTTGGTGAGGTAATTCTATTATAATTATTAAGAAACTCAAAACGCAGGAAGATTTCATGTGATCCGGAATTGTATCTTCTTAAATTAGTGGTTTCATGATCGTAGCCATAACCAATATATAAACCATCAGTTACCTGAAAACCTGCCATTGCACTGAGCGAGGCGCTCCAACGATATGCCAGTCCAACGACAAATTTATCATCGAACATAAAGTTAGCCGAAGCATCTACTTGTAAAGGTGCCCCCTGAACCATTTTGGTTAATATTGCCGGTTTGAATTTGATGTAATAATCCAGATCAAAAACATAACCTGCCATTAAATAGTAGTTGATTTTATCTTTAAAAATTGCAGTATCATCATCATTAAAACGATTGGTTTCGATAAAATTCGGAATTGATAATCCCACATACGCTTTGTCAGAATGCCAATAAACCCCGGCCCCAATGTTAGGGGTAATTCTATTGTTTAGATTCTGAAACTGAGGATCTCCCTGATTTTCGGGATTCAATTTGTTGATATCCAGATTAAAAAGATTCGCTGTGGCTTTTATTCCAAAAGAAAGCTTAAAAGTTTCTGAGGTTGGAACACTATAAGACAAATCAGCTGATAAAGTGTTCTCGTTGGTAGGGCCAATTTTATCGTTTACCAAAGAAACTCCTAATCCTAAATTACTGTTGTTTAGAGGTGTATTGATGGAGAAAGTACTCGTTTCGGGTGCTCCGTCCAGTCCAATCCATTGTGTACGGTACAACCCAAAAACACTTAATGCACCACGAGAGCCCGCATAGGCAGGGTTTATTGCGATGGTATTGTACATATATTGTGTGTATTGAGCATCTTGCTGAGCCGAACACACAACCGAAAAAAACAGGAACATTAAAATTATCTTTTTCATTTGAATGGCTTTTAAGAAGCGGCCCGGAAGTACCAGGCCGCCGTAATTTTTACTTGTTGATATATAAATAACCCGATTGTTCATGCGGATTCGATACGTTGTCTTTGTATTTCAGAATGTAGAAATAAGTTCCTACCGGTAATCCTTCAGATTGTTTTATAGTGGTACGACCTTCAGAGAAACCTTTAAAAACACGATCTTCGTTATTGTAGTTGTCCATTTCAAAGACCAAAACTCCCCAACGATTATAGATTTCAACCGTGTTGCTTGGATAACATTCCAAGCCCTGGATATAGAAACGTTCGTTCTTAGAATCTCCATTTGGTGAGAATGCATTAAAGACTTTTATAACACATCCGGTTAAAGGCAATACGGTAGGTTTGTCCTCCAGATTACTTTCATCATCTGAAATATCATCGACCACAACTCCTTTACCACTTCGTCCCTGAACGCTTGCCTGATTGCTTACACTACCTTTGTTGATATCATTTTGTGTGATTTTATAAGTAGCAGTAAAATTGTGTTCATCAGATTCGTTTACATCTAAATCAATTGCCTGTCCTGAAACTATAACTCCTGGTAAAGGGTCAGAAATCATAACACCCGTTAATGGAACGTTTCCGGTATTGGTTACTTTAAATTTGTATGTAATGGTTTCACCGGCATTTGCAAATCCACTTCCATTTTCATCATTAAATACTGCTGTTTTAATTACTGCAATAGCAGGAACTTCAACAAAAACAGTTAGCGTAGCGGTACCACAATTAGTTGGATGTGCTTTTTCGCAAACCTGATAATTTAAGGTGTAATTTCCGCCCGGAGTGTTTGGTTTTACATTTACAGTTCCGTCAGAATTAAATTCAAAATAAGCACTTTTTGAAAGATCCGTAAGTGTAACTTCTGAAGGATTAATTGGTAAACCTTTCAATAAATCATTGTTCAAAACATTGATAAATTCAAGAGAACCATTTATACCATCAACATTTATAATACCATCATTTACAATCACAATCTTCACAAAAGGTATTGGAGGATCTGGATCTACAACATTAATCACTGTAATCTTCGCAACAGCCTGACTGCAATTAGTTGGGTTTAAAGCTTCACAAATTTGATATGTTAATTCATAAGTTCCAGATGCTGTTCCTGATTTTACTTCAATTGTACCATCAGATTCTAAAATTAAATTCGGATTTGGAACAATGGTAGTTAAGATAACAGTCGAAGGATTCAATAACACACCGTTTAAAGTATCATTTTGAAAAATACTTGTTGGCGAACTTTGTCCTTTACTGCTGTCAACAGTTCCGGCATTATCATTATTTGCTTTTATAACTGCACCTGTTACCGGAACATAACTTTTTACAGTCGCACAGTTTGTTGGATTTAGATATTCGCAAATACTATATTCTACTTCATATCTTCCTATCGGAGTTCCCGCTTTTACGGTTGCAGTTCCGTCTGCATTTAAAGTCAATCCTGTCGGAACATTTATTGCCTTTAAGATTACTCCTCCAACACTATTTTTGATTATTGCCGGATTTCCATTCAAAGTATCATTATTTATTAATGAAGCTGTAGTTCCTCCTATACTTCCATTTACCGAAACTGTAGTTTCCGTCAATGCCTTAATCGCTCCATTTCCAACTATAACTGTAGCAGTAGTGGTTGCACAATTTACAGGGGTTGCACCGTCTTCACAAATAGTATAAGTGATTTGGTAAGTGCCCGATACAGTGTTTGGATCTAAGGTTAATACTCCGTCTGCATCAATGCTCAATGGACCTGTTTTGATTGGGGTTACACTGGTATTGGCTGCTGTTACCGGCTGTCCGTTTAGGGTATCGTTTGCTGTTACGTTTCCAACTGTGGTTGCCGTTGTTGTACCCGATGTTTGAACTGGGTAAGTATTGTCAATGTTGGCTACAATTGGATTTTTAACTTCAACTGTAGCAGTAGTGGTTGCACAATTTACGGGGGTTGCACCGTCTTCACAAATAGTATAAGTGATTTGGTACGTGCCCGATACAGTGTTTGGATCTAAGGTTAATACTCCGTCTGCATCAATGCTCAATGGACCCGTTTTGATTGGGGTTACACTGGTATTGGCTGCTGTTACCGGCTGTCCGTTTAGAATATCGTTTGCTGTTACGTTTCCAACTGTGGTTGCCGTTGTTGTACCCGGTGTTTGTACTGGGTAAGTATTGTCAACCTTGGCTACGATTGGATTTTTAACTTCAACTGTAGCAGTAGTGGTGGCACAATTTAAAGGGGTTGCACCGTCTTCACAAATAGTATAAGTGATTTGGTACGTGCTCGATACAGTGTTTGGATCTAAGGTTAATACTCCGTCTGCATCAATGCTCAATGGACCTGTTTTGATTGGGGTTACATTGGTATTGGCTGCTGTTACCGGCTGTCCGTTTAGGGTATCGTTTGCTGTTACGTTTCCAACTGTGGTTGCTGTTGTTGTACCCGGTGTTTGAACTGGGTAGGTATTGTCAATGTTGGCTACGATTGGATTTTTAACTTCAACTGTAGCAGTAGTGGTTGCACAATTTACAGGGGTTGCACCGTCTTCACAAATAGTATAAGTGATTTGGTAAGTGCCCGATACAGTGTTTGGATCTAAGGTTAATACTCCGTCTGCATCAATGCTCAATGGACCTGTTTTGATTGGGGTTACACTGGTATTGGCTGCTGTTACCGGCTGTCCGTTTAGGGTATCGTTTGCTGTTACGTTTCCAACTGTGGTTGCCGTTGTTGTACCCGATGTTTGAACTGGGTAAGTATTGTCAATGTTGGCTACAATTGGATTTTTAACTTCAACTGTAGCAGTAGTGGTTGCACAATTTACGGGGGTTGCACCGTCTTCACAAATAGTATAAGTGATTTGGTACGTGCCCGATACAGTGTTTGGATCTAAGGTTAATACTCCGTCTGCATCAATGCTCAATGGACCCGTTTTGATTGGGGTTACACTGGTATTGGCTGCTGTTACCGGCTGTCCGTTTAAGGTGTCGTTTGTTGTTACGTTTCCAACTGTGGTTGCTGTTGTTGTACCCGGTGTTTGAACTGGGTAAGTATTGTCAACGTTGGCTACGATTGGATTTTTAACTTCAACTGTAGCAGTAGTGGTTGCACAATTTACAGGGGTTGCACCGTCTTCACAAATAGTATAAGTGATTTGGTACGTGCCCGATACAGTGTTTGGATCTAAGGTTAATACTCCGTCTGCATCAATGCTCAATGGACCTGTTTTGATTGGGGTTACATTGGTATTGGCTGCTGTTACCGGCTGTCCGTTTAGGGTATCGTTTGCTGTTACGTTTCCAACTGTGGTTGCTGTTGTTGTACCCGGTGTTTGAACTGGGTAGGTATTGTCAATGGTGGCTACGATTGGATTTTTAACTTCAACTGTAGCAGTAGTGGTGGCACAATTTACAGGGGTTGCACCGTCTTCACAAATAGTATAAGTGATTTGGTATGTGCCCGATACAGTGTTTGGATCTAAGGTTAATACTCCGTCTGCATCAATGCTCAATGGACCTGTTTTGATTGGGGTTACATTGGTATTGGCTGCTGTTACCGGCTGTCTGTTTAGGGTATCGTTTGCTGTTACGTTTCCAACTGTGGTTGCCGTTGTTGTACCCGGTGTTTGAACTGGGTAAGTATTGTCAATGGTGGCTACGATTGGATTTTTAACTTCAACTGTAGCAGTAGTGGTGGCACAATTTACAGGGGTTGCACCGTCTTCACAAATAGTATAAGTGATTTGGTAAGTGCCCGATACAGTGTTTGGATTTAAGGTTAATACTCCGTCTGCATCAATGCTCAATGGACCTGTTTTGATTGGGGTTACACTGGTATTGGTTGCTGTTACCGGCTGCCCGTTTAGGGTATCATTCGCTGTTACGTTTCCAACTGTGGTTGCCGTTGTTGTACCTGGTGTTTGAACTGGGTAGGTATTGTCAATGTTGGCTACGATTGGATTTTGCACAATAATAGTAACTGTAGTTGTTGCACAGTTTGCTGTTGGATTTGCAACCTCGCAAATCTGATAATCAAAAGTGTAAGTTCCAGTTGGCGTATTTGGCTGAACTGTAACGGCTCCTGTATTAGTGTCAAAATTTAAATTTGAAGGTAACGTTGTAGTCGAAGTAATTATAACTTCATTACTGACTACATTTTTACAGTTCAGAGAGTCATTGTCCAGAACACTTGGAACTGCGATTCCTCCCAGAATTCCATTAAAGGATGTTACACGATCTTCATTAGCTTTGATTGGTCCAATTACTTTCACCGTTTGCGTACAAGTTTCTATATTTCCAGCCACATCTTTAGCCGTCCACGTTACAGTAGTGATACCGATTGGGAAGCTTGATGGCGCGTCATTAGTCACCGTTACTGAGCAGTTATCACTTGTTGTTGGAGTTCCTAAAGCAACTCCGGTAGCCATACATGAACCAGCATCCGCCAAAACAGTCACATTAGTTGGACACGTAATAGTCGGTTTCTGAGTGTCTTTTACGATAACTTTTTGAACTGCTGTTTCTACATTACCGTTCCCATCATCAAAACTCCAAGTGATGTTATGTGTTCCTTGAGTGTTGTATGTTAAAGGATCTGTAGTAGTTCCTGTAATAGTACCTGAACAAGTATCTGTCGTAGTAGGCGCTGTGGCTGTAGCACTGCACTCACCAGTTACATCCGCCAAAACTGGTTTTGTCGGTTTCTGAGTGTCTTTTACGATAACTTTTTGAACTGCTGTTTCTACATTACCGTTCCCATCATCAAAACTCCAAGTGATGTTATGTGTTCCTTGAGTGTTGTATGTTAAAGGATCTGTAGTAGTGCCTGTAATAGTACCTGAACAAGCATCTGTCGTAGTAGGTGCTGTGGCTGTAGCACTGCACTCACCAGTTACATCCGCCAAAACTGGTTTTGTCGGTTTCTGAGTGTCTTTTACGATAACTTTTTGAACTGCTGTTTCTACATTACCGTTCCCGTCATCAAAACTCCAAGTGATGTTATGTGTTCCTTGAGTGTTGTATGTTAAAGGATCTGTAGTAGTTCCTGTAATAGTACCTGAACAAGCATCTGTCGTAGTAGGTGCTGTGGCTGTAGCACTGCACTCACCAGTTACATCCGCCAAAACTGGTTTTGTCGGTTTCTGAGTGTCTTTTACAATAACTTTTTGAACTGCTGTTTCTACATTACCGTTCCCATCATCAAAACTCCAAGTGATGTTATGTGTTCCTTGAGTGTTGTATGTTAAAGGATCTGTAGTAGTGCCTGTAATAGTACCTGAACAAGTATCTGTCGTAGTAGGCGCTGTGGCTGTAGCACTGCACTCACCTGTTACATCCGCCAAAACTGGTTTTGTCGGTTTCTGAGTGTCTTTTACGATAACTTTTTGAACTGCTGTTTCTACATTACCGTTCCCATCATCAAAACTCCAAGTGATGTTATGTGTTCCTTGAGTGTTGTATGTTAAAGGATCTGTAGTAGTGCCTGTAATAGTACCTGAACAAGCATCTGTCGTAGTAGGTGCTGTGGCTGTAGCACTGCACTCACCTGTTACATCCGCCAAAACTGGTTTTGTCGGTTTCTGAGTGTCTTTTACGATAACTTTTTGAACTGCTGTTTCTACATTACCGTTCCCATCATCAAAACTCCAAGTGATGTTATGTGTTCCTTGAGTGTTGTATGTTAAAGGATCTGTAGTAGTTCCTGTAATAGTACCTGAACAAGTATCTGTCGTAGTAGGCGCTGTGGCTGTAGCACTGCACTCACCTGTTACATCCGCCAAAACTGGTTTTGTCGGTTTCTGAGTGTCTTTTACGATAACTTTTTGAACTGCTGTTTCTACATTACCGTTCCCATCATCAAAACTCCAAGTGATGTTATGTGTTCCTTGAGTATTGTATGTTAAAGGATCTGTAGTAGTGCCTGTAATAGTACCTGAACAAGTATCTGTCGTAGTAGGTGCTGTGGCTGTAGCACTGCACTCACCAGTTACATCCGCCAAAACTGGTTTTGTCGGTTTCTGAGTGTCTTTTACGATAACTTTTTGAACTGCTGTTTCTACATTACCGTTCCCATCATCAAAACTCCAAGTGATGTTATGTGTTCCTTGAGTGTTGTATGTTAAAGGATCTGTAGTAGTGCCTGTAATAGTACCTGAACAAGTATCTGTCGTAGTAGGCGCTGTGGCTGTAGCACTGCACTCACCTGTTACATCCGCCAAAACTGGTTTTGTCGGTTTCTGAGTGTCTTTTACGATAACTTTTTGAACTGCTGTTTCTACATTACCGTTCCCATCATCAAAACTCCAAGTGATGTTATGTGTTCCTTGAGTGTTGTATGTTAAAGGATCTGTAGTAGTTCCTGTAATAGTACCTGAACAAGTATCTGTCGTAGTAGGCGCTGTGGCTGTAGCACTGCACTCACCTGTTACATCCGCCAAAACTGGTTTTGTCGGTTTCTGAGTGTCTTTTACGATAACTTTTTGAACTGCTGTTTCTACATTACCGTTCCCATCATCAAAACTCCAAGTGATGTTATGTGTTCCTTGAGTGTTGTATGTTAAAGGATCTGTAGTAGTGCCTGTAATAGTACCTGAACAAGCATCTGTCGTAGTAGGTGCTGTGGCTGTAGCACTGCACTCACCTGTTACATCCGCCAAAACTGGTTTTGTCGGTTTCTGAGTGTCTTTTACGATAACTTTTTGAACTGCTGTTTCTACATTACCGTTCCCATCATCAAAACTCCAAGTGATGTTATGTGTTCCTTGAGTGTTGTATGTTAAAGGATCTGTAGTAGTTCCTGTAATAGTACCTGAACAAGTATCTGTCGTAGTAGGCGCTGTGGCTGTAGCACTGCACTCACCTGTTACATCCGCCAAAACTGGTTTTGTCGGTTTCTGAGTGTCTTTTACGATAACTTTTTGAACTGCTGTTTCTACATTACCGTTCCCATCATCAAAACTCCAAGTGATGTTATGTGTTCCTTGAGTGTTGTATGTTAAAGGATCTGTAGTAGTGCCTGTAATAGTACCTGAACAAGTATCTGTCGTAGTAGGCGCTGTGGCTGTAGCACTGCACTCACCTGTTACATCCGCCAAAACTGGTTTTGTCGGTTTCTGAGTGTCTTTTACGATAACTTTTTGAACTGCTGTTTCTACATTACCGTTCCCATCATCAAAACTCCAAGTGATGTTATGTGTTCCTTGAGTGTTGTATGTTAAAGGATCTGTAGTAGTGCCTGTAATAGTACCTGAACAAGTATCTGTCGTAGTAGGCGCTGTGGCTGTAGCACTGCACTCACCAGTTACATCCGCCAAAACTGGTTTTGTCGGTTTCTGAGTGTCTTTTACGATAACTTTTTGAACTGCTGTTTCTACATTACCGTTCCCATCATCAAAACTCCAAGTGATGTTATGTGTTCCTTGAGTGTTGTATGTTAAAGGATCTGTAGTAGTGCCTGTAATAGTACCTGAACAAGCATCTGTCGTAGTAGGTGCTGTGGCTGTAGCACTGCACTCACCAGTTACATCCGCCAAAACTGGTTTTGTCGGTTTCTGAGTGTCTTTTACGATAACTTTTTGAACTGCTGTTTCTACATTACCGTTCCCGTCATCAAAACTCCAAGTGATGTTATGTGTTCCTTGAGTGTTGTATGTTAAAGGATCTGTAGTAGTTCCTGTAATAGTACCTGAACAAGCATCTGTCGTAGTAGGTGCTGTGGCTGTAGCACTGCACTCACCAGTTACATCCGCCAAAACTGGTTTTGTCGGTTTCTGAGTGTCTTTTACAATAACTTTTTGAACTGCTGTTTCTACATTACCGTTCCCATCATCAAAACTCCAAGTGATGTTATGTGTTCCTTGAGTGTTGTATGTTAAAGGATCTGTAGTAGTGCCTGTAATAGTACCTGAACAAGTATCTGTCGTAGTAGGCGCTGTGGCTGTAGCACTGCACTCACCTGTTACATCCGCCAAAACTGGTTTTGTCGGTTTCTGAGTGTCTTTTACGATAACTTTTTGAACTGCTGTTTCTACATTACCGTTCCCATCATCAAAACTCCAAGTGATGTTATGTGTTCCTTGAGTGTTGTATGTTAAAGGATCTGTAGTAGTGCCTGTAATAGTACCTGAACAAGCATCTGTCGTAGTAGGTGCTGTGGCTGTAGCACTGCACTCACCTGTTACATCCGCCAAAACTGGTTTTGTCGGTTTCTGAGTGTCTTTTACAATAACTTTTTGAACTGCTGTTTCTACATTACCGTTCCCATCATCAAAACTCCAAGTGATGTTATGTGTTCCTTGAGTGTTGTATGTTAAAGGATCTGTAGTAGTGCCTGTAATAGTACCTGAACAAGCATCTGTCGTAGTAGGTGCTGTGGCTGTAGCACTGCACTCACCTGTTACATCCGCCAAAACTGGTTTTGTCGGTTTCTGAGTGTCTTTTACGATAACTTTTTGAACTGCTGTTTCTACATTACCGTTCCCATCATCAAAACTCCAAGTGATGTTATGTGTTCCTTGAGTGTTGTATGTTAAAGGATCTGTAGTAGTGCCTGTAATAGTACCTGAACAAGCATCTGTCGTAGTAGGTGCTGTGGCTGTAGCACTGCACTCACCTATTACATCCGCCAAAACTGGTTTTGTCGGTTTCTGAGTGTCACTTATCGTTACCGTTCTAGTAACAATTGCATCAGCACAACCTCCTGTTCCCGTTACTGTATAAGATATTGTGGCTGTACCGAGCGCTTTTCCTGTAATTACTCCAGAAGCATCTACTGTAGCAACTATTGTATTATTGCTTGACCAGCTTCCACCACCTGTTCCATTAGAAATAAATGTTGTTGTCGCTGCAGGACAAATGTTTTGTGTACCCGATAAAGTACCCGCATTTGGTGCTGCTGTTACCGTTACTGTTCTGGTAGCTGTGGCATTTCCACAACCGCCTGTTCCGGTTACTGTATACGATATTGTTGCAGTACCTGCTGCAGCTCCTGTAATTTCTCCTGTTAAAGCATCTACTGTAGCAACTGTTGTATTATTGCTTGACCAGCTTCCGCCACTTGCTCCATTGGAAGTGAATGTTGTTTTTTGAGCAACACAAATGTTTTGTGTACCCGATAAAGTACCCGCATTTGGTGCTGCTGTTACCGTTACTGTTCTGGTAGCTGTGGCATTTCCACAACCGCCTGTTCCGGTTACTGTATACGATATTGTTGCAGTACCTGCTGCAGCTCCTGTAATTTCTCCTGTTAAAGCATCTACTGTAGCAACTGTTGTATTATTACTTGACCAGCTTCCGCCACTTGCTCCATTGGAAGTGAATGTTATTTTTTGAGCAACACAAATGTTTTGTGTACCTGATAAAGTACCCGCATTTGGTGCTGCTGTTACCGTTACCGTTCTGGTAGCTGTGGCATTTCCACAACCGCCTGTTCCGGTTACTGTATAAGATATTGTGGCTGTTCCTGCTGCAGCTCCTGTAATTTCTCCTGTTAAAGCATCTATTGTAGCAACTGTTGTATTATTGCTTGACCAGCTTCCGCCACTTGCTCCATTGGAAGTGAATGTTGTTTTTTGAGCAACACAAATGTTTTGTGTACCCGATAAAGTACCTGCATTTGGTGCAGCTGTTACCGTTACCGTTCTGGTAGCTGTGACATTACCACAACCACCTGTTCCTGTTACCGTATACGATATTGTTGCTGTTCCTGCTGCAGCTCCAATAATTACTCCTGTTGAAGCATTTACTGTTGCAACTCCTATAGTACCACTTGACCAGCTTCCATTTGAATTTCCGTTTGTAGTGAATGTAGTAGTCCCTCCAATACAAATGTTTTGAGCACCCGACAAAGTACCTGCATTTGATGCGGTAGTTACCGTAACAGTACCACTTATTGTAGCGGCCGCACACGGTGCTGTATGACCAACGGTTGTTATAGTGTAAGTACCACTTGTTGTTGGTGTTCCTGAAACAGTTATTGTTTTTGCACTAGAATCAACTGAAACCGATAAACCAGTCGGCAAGTTTGATGCTGTAGCATTGATAGCACTTCCTCCAAAAGTATAAACGGCACTTGGAATGGCTGTTCCATTACAAATTGCCGGATTTTGAGTACCACTGGTAAATACAATTGTAGAAGCTGTATTCACAACTGCCGCAACAGCAACTCTTGATGACGAAGTACATCCTTCCGGTGAAGTAGCTTCTACGTAATAAGTAGTGGTAGTTGATAAACTTGGTGTGGTATAACTCGCTCCTGTTTTTAATGATGTACCACCTGTGGAAGCAGCATACCAGTTAATAGTCGCTCCTGCTGATGCTGTTGCATTTAATGTTAATGTTCCTGCATCACATCTGGAGTCTTGTGTAGTTGAATCTATTGTAGGTCTTGTATTTATTGTAGCTACAACTGCTGTTCTCGTTCCTGTAGTACATCCATTTCCGGTTGCATCTACATAATAAGTGGTAGTTGTTGATAAATTTGGTGTAGCAAAACTAGTTCCGGTTGCCAATGATGTACCACCAGCAGCTGCAGCATACCAGTTAATTGTTCCTGACGAAGCTGTCGCGCCTAATGTTACCGATCCTGCATCGCATCTTGCTGCCGGTGCTGTTGCGGTAATTGTTGGTATTGCATTGATAACAAAATTTGTAGCCGTTCTACAGTTTCCAATACCTGAGCAAGCCGCATAATATGTTACTGTTCTGGCTGTATTGGTATCTGCTAAACCGGATCCTGTAGCACCTACCGGGTTAAAAGATGCACCTGTAAATATTGATGCCCCCCCTATAGACGTTGTGTACCACTCTATAGTACCCGAACCTGAACAGGTAGAAGTAGCCGTTAATGTCCCACTTCCTCCCTGACAAATCGAAACTCCTGTAGTTGTTGGTGCTCCCGCAACTGAATTAATAGTCATACTTGCAGTGGGAGCCGACGTACATCCCTGAGCATTTGTTGTAGTCAGCACATAGCTGTTTGGTACCAATCCCGAAAAAATACCGTTTGTATTGTTTATTGGTGCCGTTACAGGATTTGTTCCTCTTAAGGTGTAACTGATTCCCGGCCCTGGAGCAGGAGTGTTTACTGTTATTGTTCCTGTTGGTGTAAGACAAGTGGATTGCAACACTGTAGCAGTTGGAGTGGCTGGCAAAGCCAAAATTGTGATATCATCAACCGTTTCTCCACTGCCCTTAAAGTTTATTCCAGGTACATTTGCCTGGCTTGCCCCTTCATAGTTCTTATTCGCAGAACCATAAGCATTTACAAATGGTGTTATTCTTCTACTTGAATTAGTAGTTGTACGTGTTGGATCAAGATACAAAGCCTGCGCATTAACACTATAGGTTCCCGCAGCAATAGAAGCCGCTACTTTTCCTGTTAAGGTTATTGTTACCACTCCGTTTTGTGCAATATTAAAACCTCCGAATTGCGGATTATTAGCTGTAGCAGTATTTGTCAATGCTCCTGAAGGTCCTGTAGCTTCAGCTGAATAAGTTGCTGTAGCTGAATCAAACTCGATACCTGTTGGAAAAAGAAAGTCTAAAAGAACTCCCGCAGCATTCCCTACTCCTGTATTTTTGATCTGAATTTCATAAGAAACCTTCTCTCCAATAGAATTACAGGCTGAAGCTGTCGATAATGCTTTTACCTTTGTATCCAAAATAGGAAAACAATTTGAGTTCACCTGCAAATTTGGTGGTACCTCCTGCGCTGTAAAAGTTGCCACACTTCCTGCTGTTCCACCCATAGCCCCATTCGTAATTCCGGCACCTGCATTAGATTTTCCTGAAATCCCTCCTAATACAGTGGTCGTTAGTGTAACTGTACCGGTAAGATTATGTCTAATCATTCCACCACCACCACCACCACCGGGTCCATGTGAATTATTATTATCATTTTCAGTATTCCCTCCTGCACCTCCATCAGCTTCTATTCTGATGGTCGTATTGCTATTATTTGAGATGTTTAATAATACCGTTCCTCCGGCTCCACCACCACCTGCTCCATCCGGCGCGCCTGAAAAAGCACCTGGTGCTCCTTTTCCTCCATTGGCATATATATTACCGGTCCCCTGAACTGTACCGGCATTAATAAGAATTATGGCACCACCTACTCCTCCTTTTACTCCAGTTGAGGCATTATTGGCATCTCCAGCACCTCCACCGCCTCCCATGACAAGTCTTGGAAACGGAGTTGCTGTAATATAAGATCTGAAACCCGGTCTTCCTCCTCCTGTTAGGGGAAGAACATTACCTCCTCCACCTTGCCAGCCTGCACCACCTAAGCCTCCGAATCCGCCATTACCGCCACCACCACCGCCAGAATTGTGGTCATTACCTCCTCCTCCGGCATTAGCGGGAGCTCCTCTTCCTGCAGATCCTCCAGGCATTCCTTCCACTAAATTATCAACCTGGTTAAATCCATCCCACATATAGCGGGGTGTACCGGCTATTCCTTCTCCCTTTCCTGAAATTGCATTATTACCAGATAACCCGACATAAGTTGTTGCATTATTAAGATTAGATGGAGCTATAGGACTATAACCTCCTCTAAAACCACGAGCATTTCCATCAATAGAAAATCCGGCAAAATTGAATGTCCCGGAAACATTAAAAGCAATAACACCACCAGCAACACCGTTAAAAGGAGGTGTCGTGATAGAAGAAGTTAGTGTTAGATTAGAATATTGTGGTACTCTGACAATTTGAAATGTTCTTTTCCCTCTTGTTGTTGTAGCATCTGCATTATAAAAACTGTTTAGAACACCGCCATTGGTACCAGTACCTTTAAACGTTAAATTCCCACCAGTTAGCGGGACATTATTCGTTGCAATAACATATTCAAAAACTCCAGTATTTCCAAGAGATGTAAATCCTGTACCTCCTAAATTATCCGGACCACTGTTTGAGGTTCCTGAACCATAGCTGGTTGTATTGGTATAATCTATTGTAGCATCCTGCATTTGAATAATCAAAATCAGATCTCCTACCGAAATTGGGGCTGCCCCAAAATTATTAGAATACTGATCTGTTGCCGGTACTGCGGCTAATACTATCGATTGAGCTCCTGCATTCAATGTTATATTGCCCGAAATAGGGAAATATGTATTTACAGAACTTGATACGGTAACAGGTCCGTCACCTCCAGGTGTTCCACAAACTTGTGAAAACGCAGGCAATGATGTTAACCCAAAAAACAAAACAAAAAAGATTTGCTTAAAAAAATTAAACTTGTTAAAAGTAAAGTTACACATAAACAACTGGGGTTTTAGAAATAGAAATACCAGATGCTGAAAAACTAACTGGAGTATTCAGCATACAGAATAGATACGATAAAATAATATGAATGGATTTTTGAAGTCTTAAAAAATACTTCTTAAAGGCTTTATCAAAAAAAGGTAGCGTTTGGACCATAAGTATTTAGGTTCAAGACACAAATTGTCTTATTGGTTAAATTAGTAGTTTTGGAGGCGCGAAAATATGCAAACAACTGTCTATCAGCTACATTTTTCGATAAACTACCCAGATTAACGTTGAACAACACTTTTTGTCGACCGTAATACTCTTTTGACTACAAAAAAAATGACTATTTGATAACTAACTGGTAAAAATGTGCAGGTACATTATGTATATATTACACTTTTACAGAATATAGTGACAAAACCGCAATAAAAAAGGCGCAACAATGTCGCGCCTTTTTTATTCTAATTTATTAAAAATCAACAAATTACACTATCTAGAAAGATATAAATAACCGGTTAAACTTACAGGCTCATTCAAATATGTTTTATACGTAATAACGTAAAAATAAGTTCCGGCCGGTAAACCCTTTTGTTTATTGACCGTTGCTCTTCCTTCTGAAATTCCTCTAAAGGCAACTGACGCATTATCATAACCGTAAGCATCATAAACTAAAACACCCCAGCGATCATAAATTTCTACGTACGCATTAGTATAACATTCAATTCCTTTAATTTTGAAGGTATCATTTATACCATCACCATTAGGAGAAACCGCATTGTAAACTGTGACTTTACAAGAATTAATTGGTAGTACAGTCGGATTATCACCCAGAATAGAATTACCATCAGACAAATCACTTGCAGTTTTCCCCTCCGGACTAGCGGCAGTAACCTCAGCCTGATTTTCTACAGATCCTGCCTCGATATCGGCAGCTGTTAAAACATAAGTTCCGACAAAACTATCTGAGTTTGTCTCTCCGTGTTTTAAAATCACCGGACCGCCAGTAACGGTTATTCCCGGTTTCGGATCTTTGACCACAACATTTACCAATAAAATATTTCCTGTATTGGTAACGCTAAAATGATATGTAATCGTTTCTCCTATCTCGGCATATCCATTTTTATTCTCATCATTAAAAGTCGCTGTTTTGATAAGAGCAATAGAAGGTTTAAGATCTAAATCTACAACCGTTGGGTCATCATCACCGGTTAAAGCTGGGTCGTCACTATCAGAAATATCGATAACCGGATTTCCTTGTGGATCATCTCCAATCACAAGTGCTGAATTGATTACTTCTCCATTGGCAACATCTGTTAAGGTTACGGTATATGATGCCGTAGCCGTTCCTGTTGCACCCGGAACCAATACATTTGGAATAACAGCTATGGCAGTGGCTGTTAACATCGGATCGGTTATTACCAAATTAGTAACTACCACATTTCCGGTATTCTTAACTGTAAAGGTATATTTGATAACCGAACCTACTCCTCCGTTACCTGTTAATTCTCCTCCTTTTATCAAGGTCAGTTCTTTATGCTGTGGTACCAGAGTAATTGTAGGGTCATTAGGTCCAATCAAGGTAAGGTCATTACTGTCTGATAAGTCCTGAATTGCCGATCCGCTTACAGGCTGAGCTGTAACCAAAGCCTGATTTTCAACATAACCTCGATTAATATCAGCCTGAGTTAAAACATAAGTTCCTTTAAAACTTGTTGTATTCGATTGTCCAACTCCCAATACTGCAATTGGAGTACCAATAACTGTTGCCTTTGGATCTGTTACAATTACGTTGTTTAAATCTAGAGTCCCAGTATTCGTAATAACGAAAGAATAATGGATTAGCTCTCCCGGCTGTGCATAACCATCGCCATTGCTATCCACAAAAACTCCTTGTTTAAGCAATAGAATGGATGGCTGCGCTACCGCAATTTTAATCACAGCCCGATCGCAATTCAAGGTATTTGTACTTTGACAGATTTCGTATACAATGGTATAAATTCCTGCCGAAGTGCCCGGTGGAACACTTACCAACCCTGTGGCGGTATTTAAAACCGGAACAGGGGCTGAATTAATACTATCAGCCGGTGAAACAACATTTATTTTCACCTGTGCCAAAGTAGGTGCAACACCATCTAATAAATCATTTGTTAAAACATTGACTGCATTCGCCACCCCGTCTAAACCATTTATTCCTGTTGCTGTATCATCGTTGGCAATGATAGGCCCTGAGGTTACATTTACAACAATATCGGCCTGACTGCAATTGGTCTGATTTAAAACCTCACAGATTTCATAACGGATTGTATAGGTTCCGCTTGATGTACCGGCCGGAACATTCACATTTCCTGTAAGGATATCTAAAGCCGGAACCGGACCGCTATTTATGGAAACTGCTGGTGTTATCACTTTAATTTTAATATCCGATAATACAACTGTAACTCCGTTTAACAAGTCATTTGATACCGAGTTCACTACATTAGTCGCTCCTGTTAATCCGTTAACATTATTTGCTGTATCATTAACCGCGAGAATTGGTGCTGCAATTACATTAATAAATACAGTTGCATCATCACAATTTATCGGATTTAATCTTTCGCAAATATGATATTTAATTTGATAATTGCCTGCCGGAGTACGTGCCGGAATACTTACGGTTCCTGTCAAAGGTTCTAATACCGGAACCGGTCCGCCATTGATTGACGTTGCGGGTACATCTACTGTAACTTCAACTTTGTTTACGCTTGTAGCTACTCCGTTAAGCCTGTCATTAGCAACAACATCTATTGCATTATTTGTTGCAATATAGCCGTTGATATTAGATAGAGTGTCGTCGTTTGCTTCAATTGTCGAAGCCCCGACTATAATGGTAATTACTGCGGTATCTGTGTTGATCAAATTCGATTTTTCTCTTAAGGTATAGGTAATCGTATACGTTCCTGCAGAAGTGCCTGCCGGAACACTAACGATACCTGTTGCAGGATCCAGAACAGGCACTAAACCTGAGTTTATAACCGTTGCAGGAATGATATTGGTAATTATTACCTCAGCCGGAATTACCTTTACTCCGTTTAAAGTATCATTATCCAAAGCATTTATTGCATTTGCCGTCCCTATAACTCCGTTAATTCCTGCGACATTGTCATCAACTGCGTCAATTGGACTTGCAATAACCGTGATTTTTATAACCGCTTCATCACAATTGGATGGATTTAATTTATCACAGATTTTATATACAATAGAGTATTCTCCCGGAGTTGTTCCGGCTGGAACATCTACATTACCGGTAAGAACATTTAAAACAGGAACTGCAGCTCCGTTTATAGAATTTGCCGGAGTAACAAGAGTACCGTTACTGTTGGTCTGCAGAATCGCTGTTCCGTTTAATGTGTCGTTGGAGTATGCATTCAATACATTGCTTACTCCGTTGTACCCATTAATATTCACTGCTGTATCATCATTCGCAATAATTACCGGAACGGATACTACTATATTTATAACAGCATCATCGCAATTAGACGGATTTAATTTATCACAGATTCTATATCTAATCTGATAAGCTCCTGCTGGTGTTCCTGCCGGAATGCTAACAAAACCAGTGGTTATATCTAAGACAGGAACCAAACCTCCGTTTATAGAGGTTGCCTGACTTAATATTGTTGGAATAATTAAACTGACATCTGTTAACCCAACACCGTTATACTTGTCATTGCTTGTAAATGCATTCAGTATATTATTTGTTCCAGACAGACCATTTATGTTGGTAATAGTATCATCTTCAGCGACGATTGCAGGTGCATTTACAATTATTATAATTGTTGCCTGACTACAATTGTTTGGGTTTATTTTTTCGCAGATTTCGTATTGAATAAAATAAGTCCCTGCGGAAGTTCCTGCCGGTACATCTACATTTCCTGTAACGGTATTCAATAGCGGAACAATTCCATTTGTTGATGTTGCCGGAGGGGTTGTACTCAAAACAGTAATGTTAACCTGAGCTGCCTGTGCGGTAACTCCATTGAGAGTATCATTAGTCAAAGCATTTACAACATTGTTAGCACCAGTATATCCATTAATATTACTTGCAAAATCATTATTAGCATCAATAATTGGAGCAATGACATTTATAGTTATATCAGTCTCACTGCAATTTAATGGATTTAGTTTTTCACAAATACGGTAATGAATTACATAAGTTCCTGCAGAAGTCCCTGCCGGTACATTTACATTTCCTGTAACGGTATTCAATACCGGAACCGGATTTCCTGTAACATATCCCACCGGAGTTGTAGTGTTTACCGATGTAATATCAATTTTAATCAATTGAATATCGGAACCGTTTAATCTGTCATTTGTAATGGCATTTACAGCGTTATTTGCTCCGGTATATCCATTAATATTACCTGTGCTGTCCGCATTAGCAATAATACTTGGTGCAATAACATCAATTGTGATAGTTGCTGTATCAAAATTGGCAGAATTTAAGTTTTCACTCAAACGGTATTCGATGATGTAAGTACCTGCTGCAGTTCCCGGAGGTACATCTACATTCCCGTTTGAAGGATTTAGAACCGGAACAGCTCCTCCATTTATAGGTAGTGCCGGAACTATATTGCTAATGGTAACCTGAGAAGGGATAACGGTCATTCCATTTAAAGTATCATTGGTCAGGGCATTCACTGCATTAGTTGCTCCTGTAAAACCATTGATATTGGCCACGGCATCATTCACCGCATCTATTTGTGGTCCTGTCACAGTAATGAAAACGGTAGTATTGTCACAATTCAGCGGGTTAATCTTTTCGCAAATATGATATTGAATTTCATAATCTCCCGCCGGAGTACCTGCCGGAACACTTACAAATCCTGTTAAAGGCTCCAGTACCGGAATTGGTCCCCCGTTTATTGGTGTTGCGGCAACATCAACTGTAATGGTAACTTTGGAAATGTTTGCTGTAACTCCGTTAAGGGTATCATTCAATAAAACGTCAATTGCGTTCATAGTATTTACATAGCCGTTAACATTGGCAATTGTATCATCATTGGCTACAATTGGCGGAGCCGAAACCTCAACGGTTATGATGGCAAAATCGTTATTGGATAAATTCAGTTTTTCGTTCAGCTGATAGCCAATAAAATAAATTCCTGCCGCAGTTCCCGGAGGTACACTTACAATTCCGGATGTTCCGTTTAATACCGGAACCAGACCTCCATTGATTGGCGTAGCCGGAATGATATTCGTAATAATAACTTCAGAAGGATTTACGGCAAGACCATTAAGAGTATCATTGTCTAAAGCATTTAAGGCATTTGGACTTCCGACAAAACCATTGATTGGTGCAAAATTGGCATCATTTTCAGCATTAATTGGAGCAGGAATTACTACAATGGTAACAACTGCCTGGTCACAATTCATCGGGTTTAGGTTCTCACATATTTTATAAACAAATTTATATTCTCCCGCCGGTGTTCCTGCCGGAACATCTACTAAACCTGTAACACTATCAAGTGTAGGAACCGGACCTCCGTTTATTGGAGCCGGGGTTGATACAACAGTTGTTGTAATATCTGGTAGATCCAGCATTCCGCCATTTAGTAAGTCGTTATCATAAATATTGATAACATCATCTGCTCCTTCATAACCGTTTACGTTTAAAACAGTATCATCATTTGCTTCGATAACTGGCGCAATTACAGTAATGATCACAATGGCGTCATCACAATTACCCGGATTGAGGTCCTCACATATTTGATATTTAATTTGATACTGCCCTGCCGGGGTTCCCGGAGGAACGGTCACAAAACCTGACGAAATATCTAAAACAGGAACTGGAGCTCCCGGAGCTTTAGGCTGTGCAGGGGTTACAATTGAAGGGGTCAGTACATTCGCCAAATTGATATTAATAACCTGTCCGTCAAAAGTATCGGCGCCGGCTGCATTTGTATACACATTAATTACATCTACACCTCCGTCGTAACCGTTTATATTGTCTATACGGTCGTCATTTACAATGATCGGAGCGGCTTTTACCACCACTGCAATACTGCCGTCTGCACAATTGGTTGGATTTAATTTCTCACAAATGGTATAGGTCATAAAGTAAGTGTTCGCAGGCGTTCCTTCCGGAATGCTTATGCTTCCCGTGGCTGTACTAAAGACCGGTACATTGGCACCAGGATATAAAGGTGTCGCAAACACATTTTGTGTAATGGTTATTTCATTAAAGTTTGCTCCTGTAATTGGTACTCCGTTTAAACTATCATTGGTTAAAGCATTCCCAGCATTCATGAGTCCTAAATGGCCATTTATATTTTCGACTCTGTCGTCATTTGCCACAATTAATGCGTTTCCAACCGGAACAATAATAAGTGCGGTATCACAATTTAAAGGGGCTCCAATTTCACAAATCTTATACTCAATTTCATACAAGCCTTTTACTGTTCCCGGTGGTACATTCACATTTCCGGTTGTAATATCCAGATACGGAACTATTGGTATTAAAGGATTAATTGGCAATGCCGGATTGACTACACTAAGCGTTACATTGGATAATGTAGCCTGTGCACCGCCCACAGTATCGTTTGTTAAGGCATTAATCACATTATTCATACCGGTATAACCGTTTACAATAAATTTGACAATATCTATTCGGGCATCGATTCCGGCGGTGGTTACACTAATGGTTTCTGTAGTTGTAGAACAATTTACAAAATTTGCCGGATCAGATGGATTCCCTGGATTTACAATTTCGCATATGGTATAGGTTAAGGTGTAATCTCCCGGCGGAGTACCCGGTGCCACAGAAATAGTTCTGGATAGCGGATTAAAATCATACGTTAAATAACTTGAAATAGAGTTTATAGTAACATTAACTGATGAAGGGTTTAAAATAACTCCGTTTATAGTATCACTATCTAATATGGAATGTGGTGCGGTACTTCCACCCGTATCTCCAGAGATGGCTGTAAAGTTTTCGGGAACCGCACAAATTCTGTTAAAAACAGTAAAGGTTGCACCCGATGAAATACAGGTGTTTAATCCCACGCGTCTTACATAGATGGTGGTTACAGAGCCAGGAGCCAAACCTGCAAAAATGTTACTCGCCTGAAAAGTGATTCCGTCACTGCTATACTCGTAACCGGTTCCTAAATCAGGATTTACAATACTTAGTGTTCCTGTAGCATTGGTACAGGAAGGCTGTTGTGTGATTGACCCAGTAGGTGCTGCAGGTATATCAAAAACTTCTAACATCACCTGATTGGATATGGTACGACAACCTGACTCTCCCTGAGAAATGATGACTCTAAAATATCTGTTTCCTGCTGTTGCATAAGTTGGTGTGGTGTACGAAGCTGTTGTACCACCTGTTCCGTTTGTAACATCCGTATAAGGGCCGGCCAAAACACTGGCGGTCTGCCATTGATACAATAAAGGGCTCGCAGGAATATTTCCTGTAGCCACAACGCTAAAAGTATGGGGTTCGTTGATACAAGCTTCTCCATCTTTTGGTTGTGTCGTAATTATCGGGATTTCGAAAACATCTACTTTCGCCGGATTGGAGTTTATAACGCCACATCCAATTCCTGAATCAGTTACACGCAACCTGTAAAAAGCATCTGCATTTACAAAACCTGTGGTATACGTGGTGGTATTGGCACCGGAGCCATCTGTTACATTTGCCCATCCTGTTGTTCCGTCCAATGATTTTTGCCATTGATAGGTAAAGTTTCCGGAACCATTTTGAGCACCGGATGACATGGTGAATACACCTCCCTCGCAAATATTTCCTCCAACCGGCTGTATTGTTATAGTCGGATCGGGAATAACGGTTGCTACTACAACATTCGTAATAAGAGTACAGGTTGGATTTGATGAGGTTATTACACAGCGGTAATAAGTCGTAGCGCTAAGTGGTCCTGATAAATAGTGCGGATTTGTCGCTCTAATTTCTCCTGTTATGTTGGCCCAGCCACTCACGCCATCTGTAGAACGCTGCCATTGATAGCTAAAGGAAGCAGAACCATTATTTGCCGAAGCAGCTGTTGAAATCGCCACTGTACCTCCCACACAAACGGTAGTTGGATTTACCGGTTGAGTCTCAATACTTGGAATAATAACTGCAGCAATACCAGATACAACTGGGGTACAACCCTGAGTAGAATCAGAAATTGTCACCTGATAAAAGGTAGTTTGCGTTAAATTTGGAGTGGTATAGCTTGCCGAATTTGCTCCTGCAATGTTAGTATAAGGTCCTGCTAAAAGAGTAGAGCTTTTCCATTGATAACTATAATTTCCTGAGCCTCCCCCAACTACTACATTTAAAGTAGCATTTGAGCCACTGCAAATATTTGTTTTTACTACCGGCTGTGTTATTATGGTGATCGCTGATAAAACGGTTACAGTAGCCACATTGGAAGTAATAGTATTGCAACCGCTTCCGCTGGCCGAAACATCTACTTTATAGTAGGTGGTCTGGGTTAAAGCCGGAGTAGTATAAGTTGCTGAGGCTGCACCGCTAATGGGTGTAAAAGTAGCATTATTTGTACTGCTAAACCACTGATAAGTTAAAGCAGGGGTTCCATTTGCACCTGTTACTGACAAGGTATGATTTCCTCCTGAACAAATTGTTGTTCCTGCCGGCTGAACTGTAATCGATGGATCGGGAACCACTGTTGCCGTAACAGTATTAGAGGTTATGGTACAATTAGTAGTAGATGATGTTACCAAACATCTGAATTGTGTGGTAGCATTTAATATATCTGAAGTAAAATTAGCGGTTGTTGCAGTTGCATTGGTTTCATTCACAAAACCTGAACCCGGATTACTCTGCCATTGATAACTAAGTGTTCCCGCACCTCCGTTTAAAGAAGCCGCAATATTGATACTTACAATACCTCCAACACAAATATTTGCCGGAGTTGCTGGCTGAGTTGTAATTGTTGCCACAAATACCGGAACTGCATCCGAATATACTTCACAACCATTGGCTGCCTGTGTCACTCTGACTCTGTAATAAAAAGTAGATGCTAATGCTCCGGTAGTATAAGATGCTGTTGTTGCACCGCTTCCACCTGTTGTATTTGCCCAACCTGTTGTTCCATTTGCAGATCTTTGCCATTGATAAACCAAAGCTCCGCCCAAAGGATCTCCTGAAGCTACTACTGTCATGGTATGTGTTGCTCCGGAACAGATGGTATTTCCAACTGGCTGCTGGTTCACCACAAGATTCGGAATTACATCCACCAATACACTATTTGAAGACACCAGACCACAGCCACTTCCTGTAGCAGAAACGTCTACTCGATAATAAGTATCTTGTGTGAGCGCCGGAGTCGTGTAAGTACTTGAAGTTGCCCCGGAAAGTAACGTAAAACTTAGGTTATCCGAACTGCTGTACCATTGATAATTTAAAGAGGGTGTTCCGCCAGTTGCTGAAACTGACAGCGTAAATGCTCCGCCTGAACAGACAATTCCTCCGGTTGGCTGAACTGATATTGCAGGATCAGGTACTACAGTTGCTGTAACTGTATTTGAAGTTAGTACACAATTAGTTGTTGATGAAGTTATGAGACATCTGAACTGCGTGGTCGTATTCAAAATATCTGAAGTAAAATTGGCAGTCGTTGCTGTTGGATTCGTTTCATTTACAAAACCGGCACCTGAGTTACTTTGCCATTGATAACTTAGCGTTCCTGCCCCGCCGTCTAATGTGGCAGCAATATTGACACTAACAATCCCGCCTACACAAACAGCTGCAGGAGTTGTTGGTTGTGTTGTAATTCTTGCAACATTTACCAATGCTGGATTTGAAAAGGTTTCACAACCGCTTCCGGATTGTGTAATTTGTACTCTAAAATATAAATTGGATGTTAGTGCTGCGGTGGTATAACTTGCAGTATTGGCTCCGCTTCCACCGGAAACATTTGTCCAACCCGAAGTTCCATTCACCGAACTTTGCCATTGATAAGCGATCGTTCCGGCTGCTGTACTGGTAGTTGTTGCAGCAACGGTCATTGTGTACGTTCCGCCCGAACAAATTGTGCTTCCTGTTGGCTGAAGAGTCACAACAGGATCCGGGATAATGGTTAGTTTTGCCACGTTGCTTGTAACCTGTGTACAGGTACTTGAAACGTTTACTCTGTAATAATATTCTCCATTTGTTAAGGCGCTATTGGTTGTAAAGGCAGTATTTGTTTGTCCTGAAATATCCGTCCAGCCCGTTATTCCGTCTGCAGATGTTTGCCATTGATAAGTGTAAGGAGCTATACTCCCTGTTGGGGATATCGTTAAAGTTGTGGTTCCTCCCTGACAAATTGTGGTATCACTCGTTAATGTCGAAAGTATTAAATCTGATGGTCGTACAATATTCACTTCATCAGCATAAGAGTTACAGGAACCATTACTAATTGTCCATTTTAATCGCGTTATTCCAACTGATATATTGGTTACAGTAGTATTGAAAGCATTAGGATTAGTAATTAATGCCGTCCCCCCCGGATTCGCCACAAAGGTCCAGGTACCGATACCGGTTACAGGATTATTTCCATTCAAGGTCACAATTCCGGTATTACAAATAATCTGATCAGCTCCGGCATCTGCCAAAGGCGGCAACGCATTTATAGTCACCGTAACATTACTGGAACTTGGTGTGCACAATCCGTTTGAGATCGTCCAGGTAAAGATATATACTCCTGGTTGTGTCCCTAACACAGTAGTTGTTGGCGAGGTGGCAGCTGTAAAAACTGCCGTTGTAGGTCCAGAAACCTGTGTCCATAATCCGGTTCCGATTATTGGCGTGTTTGCTGCCAAAGTCAGCGTTTGGAATTCACATATGCTAATTGGTGTTCCTGCATTTGAAGTTGAAGGTAACGGACTAACGATTAAGGTCATCTCATCAAAGAACACACAGCTGAGATTCGTAGCTGTCCATCGCAACACATAGCTTCCTCCGGCACTTGGCGTAAATAACGAAGTTGGGCTTGTAACATCCGAAAAAGATCCCGCAGGGCCACTAACTTTCGACCATTGTCCTGTTCCTGCAGTAATTGCGTTAGCTGCTAAAGTTGCACTATCAGATACACAAATGGTCTGATCAGGTCCTGCATTAGGAACAGTTAGATCTGCTGTAACCGTGATCTGAACAGTATCTGTTGTTGATGGACATATCGCTCCGTTGGTAATCGTCCACCTAAAAACATATACACCTCCCGTTTGAGTTAGATTACTAACTGTGGTTGTAGGTGAAATTTCAGAACTAAAAACGGCGATGGTGGGACCGGATACCTGGGTCCAATTTCCTACACCTGCTAAAGGAGAAATTGCCGTAAGATCTGTTACAGATCCACAAATAACATTATCTCCACCTGCCATTGCTGTTGAAGGTGGCTCGGAGTTCTCAATTCTGATCTGATCTGATTCACTACAGGTCCCAGAACTAACCGTCCAGTTAAATACATAAAATCCATAACCGGGATTTGTAAATATTGTGTTGGGATCTGTATCATTTACAAAAGATCCTCCTGCCGGACCAAATAATTTAGTCCATTTTCCTGTTGTTCCTGGATCAAGTGCCGAAGCTACAAGCTGAATTTCATTTGCACCCGCATCGCAATATTCCTGATCCGGGCCCGCATTAGGAGGTGTCACGATCTGACCGTTCACCGTTACCTGAATATCATCTAAACTTTCAGGACAAAGACCTTGTACCGCGATGGTATATCTAAAAACATATACACCCGGTACTAAGTTTGTTACTGCAGCACTATTGTTACTGGTTGCTGTAATTGTTGGTGCTCCGACTCCCCCTGAAACATAAGTCCAGGTTCCGGTACTGGCATCATTACCGACCAAAAACAAAGGCCCTTCCAAACAGGTCGCAAAATCAGAACCGGCTGCTGCAACTTCTGTTACTTTTATCGTCACCTGATCTCTGTTTGTTGGACAGTTTATTCCTGTATAGGTAGCCCATTCTAAAATATATTCTCCCGTTATAAGCCCTGATAAAGTTGAAGTTGCTGATCTTGCATCTGAAAAAACAGGTGAATTTGGGCCACTAATTAGCGACCATATCCCGCTACCGATTACGGGAGGAGTTGCCCCGAGGATAACCGAACTTTGGTTACAAACCGTCTGATCCGGTCCTGCTATTGCTGGTGAAGGCGCTTCATCAATATTGAGCTTTACGGTATCTGAAGTGCTCGCGCAAAATCCTCTGGAAATCGTCCATTTATAAACCCATGAACCGGGAGTCAGTCCTGTGATTGTAGTCGTTGGATTCGTTGGATTTGTAATAACAGGTCCATCTCCTCCGCTAACCAATTCCCATAAACCACTTTCTCCGGAAGCTGGTGTATTTCCAATTACTGTTGTACTATTACTACACAAGCTTTGATCCATTCCCGCCTGAGCTGCCGTAATAGTCGGAGCTATAGTTATACCTACAGTATCTTCTCCATCTGTGCACCCCACATTGCTAACGGTCCACTTAAAAGTATAATCTCCGTCACTTAGTCCCGTTACTGTTGTATTGTATAATGTTGGATTTGTTATTGTTGCTGTCGTACCTGCTGTTTGTGTCCATAAACCAGTTCCCGGAACGGGATCATTACCGTTTAAGGTAATCGTGTTAGTACCCGTTGGTAAACATTGGTCTGCTCCGGCATCTGCATCTGCGCCTTGCGTGTTATTGGTCACAACATCTACTGTATCTGCAGATGTACCACATCCGTTTGCGATTGTCCATGTAAAGGTATAGGTTGTATTTGCTGCCAATCCGCTTACTGTACTGTTAGGATCCCCCTGATCACTAAAAACAACACCTGCATTAGGAGAAACGGTCCAAGTTCCGTTTTCACTGTTTTGTATGGCATTTCCCTGCAATTGAATTGTACTTCCAAAACAAACCGCCTGATCGTTTCCAGCATTAGCAGTGGTTGGAGCAACACTAGACACCAATACTTCAGAAGTACTTTGGGTTACGTCACAATCTGATCCGCCCGAAATGGTCCATCTAAACTTATATCCTCCATTTATCAAAGGAGACACTGTTGTTGTTGGGCTGTTAATATCTGAGAAAGTTACGGCACTTGGGCCGGAAATCTGAGACCAGGTTCCTTTTCCATAAATTACCAAATTTCCAGCCAATGTTGCAGAAGTAGAATTACAGGGAACAATTTGCATTGTTCCTGCACTTGAAGTGGTCGGTTGCGCTGAAACTACTATTACCACCGTATTGTAAACCGTTTCACATTGAGATCCCGGATTTGGAGCTTTAATTAATCGAACAACATACGTGCCCGAAAATGTCAATTGACTAATCGTAAAGCTATTGCCGGAAAAATTTACTGGAGATGTTGGAAAAGAAGGGTAAGGCGGATTCAAAACTGGGTTTACAGCTGGGCCATCTATTAATTGCCAACTCATTTGTCCATTACCTGTAAAAGTTACAGGAATTATAGCCTCAGATTCATCACATCCCAAGGTTTGATTCGGACCTCCTGAAATCGAAATTATATCTTCTAAAACAACAACGTAATTAGCAGTTGTTACACAATTTGTTACACTATTAGTCAATGTATATAAAAAAGTATAAGTCCCTAATGTGGTCATTCCTGAGACCACCGTGGAAGGAGAAGTCGGATTTTGAATTACCGCCGTTGGACCTCCCGTTTGCGTCCACTGTACACTTTCATTTACATATAAAGGTATGGTTCCCTGTAGAATTGTTGAGGTTCGTCCATCGCAAAAATAAGCTGTAGAGCCACTGACATTAGTAACATCAGCCGTTGGTGGCGGAACTATCACTGTCATCTCGTCTACCCCATTTGCACAGATTCCCGCAACTGTCCATCTAAAAACATAGGTTCCTTCTAATAAACCGGTTACCGCTGTATTATTCCTATTTGCATTGGTAAAAGAAGGTATACTAGGTCCGGAAACAACTGTCCAGGTTCCTTGTTGTTGCCCCGGAGTATTCCCTCCAAAACTTCCATTAAGGGTTGCCGTTTGGGTAGATGAATAACACTTTGAAAGTGTAATATCAGCTCCCGCAGTGACTGGCATCCTTCCCCCCAGACTTGAAATAATGACATCATCCGTTGAGGTACAGGAACCATTTGTTATAGTCCATCTTAAAGTAGTTGAACCCGAACTATTTCCTGAGACTGTAATGGAACTGCTTGGAGAATTTGGACTATTAACCGTAACTCCGGCATTATTATTTCCTACAACTGACCAGGTTCCCGTTTCTGTTCCTCCAACTGTATTTGCATTTAAGGCATAAGTTCCCTGACAATATGTTTGATCTGTTCCTGCATTTGCAAGGGTGAGTGGTGAAATCACCATTATAATATCATCAAATACTGTTGAACCATCAGCACATTTAGCGGTTAACCTAAAAGTATAAGAATTTCCCGGAACTGCTCCTGTTACTAAAGTTTGCTGTAAATTTGGATCGACTATCTGTACCGCCGGCCCTGCGATCTGGCTCCATACCGGATCTACCAAAAAACTAGTACCCGGTGCTGTATTTGCTGTTCCCAGTAAATAAAACTGGTCAGGAGGTAAAGCTGTAGCTCCACCCGGACAAATTGTTCTGTCCGCATTTGCATTTACAGTACAATTTTGCGAAAAAGTATAAACTGGAAGTACAAATAAAAAAAAGAAAAGCGTTTTATTTAGTCCTTTATGTAATCTATCAGAGTAATTTAATTTCATAAATTAGAATTTTTGAATTAAAAACAATGTAATGACAGTAAAACTTGGGGGGGCTTAACACAAATTTAATAAAAAAAAGCTTATCACTCACATAAACACATTGATTATTAGATAGTTATAAATAACAAAAAACAACAAAAACTATGTTGTTGATTTTTAATCAGTTACATCAATAAGATTATATTTGTTGTTCTAAAAAACTAATAACAAGCATCTTAAATCGTTAAAAAATAAAAAAAAACAGAAAAATAGCGCCTTATTTTCAGTTTTACTCCAGAAAAATGATATTGCGTTTTAAACCATCAAATTTGGTTCTTTTGATAGGGGAATTTTTAAAAACTAATCGAAAAGTTTCTTCGGTAATTTCGATCCAATCCTTTTTTGAAAAAGAAAGTAATTCAGGATTGGGATTAAATAAAGGCTCGGAATGCGGCTTTGAGAATCGATTCCACGGACAAACATCCTGACAGGTATCACAACCAAACATCCATTCATCAAATTTACCTTTCATTTCAAAAGGAATGTTTTCTTTGAGTTCGATGGTGTAATACGAGATGCATTTACTGCCGTCTACTACGTGAGGAGCAACTATTGCCTGTGTTGGACAAGCATCAATACAAGCGGTACAAGATCCGCAATGATCTGTTGTGGCATGATCATATTCCAATTCTAAATCAAGAATAAGTTCTGCAATAAAATAAAAAGATCCTACTTTCTGAGTCAGCAGGTTTCCGCTTTTACCAATCCAGCCCAGTCCACTTTTTGCTGCCCAGGCCCGATCTAAAACGGGTGCTGAATCAACAAAAGCCCGGCCTGATACTTCGCCAATATTTTCCTGAATCGAGTGTAAAAATTCCTTTAATTTCTCTTTAATAACAAAATGATAATCCTGACCGTAAGCATATTTTGAAATTTTAAAACTTTCTTCGGTCTGAGTTTCTGTTGGATAATAATTTAGTAAAAGCGACACTACACTCTTGGCATCATCTACTAATAAAGTAGGATCTAAACGTTTGTCAAAATAGTTCTCCATATACCCCATTTGCCCATGATGGTTGTTATTTAACCATTTTTCAAGACGTGGCGCCTCCTCCTCCAGAAATCCCGCCTTGGATATTCCACAAGAAAGAAAACCAAGCCTTTTGGCTTCGGATTTTATGAATTCTGAATATGTCTCTTTAGAATTGATTGTCATCTTTTAAAGAATAAAACTTCTACTCCAACAGGCTTTAAGGTAATTAACGGATTGAACCTAATCGCATCAACTTCTGATTTAAGTTCATACTTTTTCACAATATGAGCCACGGTAAGGCACATTTCATAGATCGCAAATCCAGCTCCAATACACATTCTTGGTCCGGCACCAAAAGGATAAAAATATTGCATGGAGTGTTTCTTCTGTTCTCCCAGAAAGCGTTCCGGAATAAATTCCTCCGGGTTTTTCCAATATTTAGGGTTTCTATGTAACTCATAAAAAGAAACTCCAATTAAAGTCCCTTTTTTTAAATGGTACTGCCCGATAATATCGTCTTCAACATTTTGTCTGTCTGTTATCCAGGCAGGTGGATACAAACGCATTGATTCATTTATAACAGCATTCAGATAAGTCATCTGCTGCAATTGTTCTACCACGTTCTCTGTTTGCGATTCTATTTCCAGGATTTCATTCAGCACTTTCTGCTGCACTTCCGAATTTCTTCCTAAAAGGTACAGTGTAAAAGTTAATGCATTTGCAGTGGTTTCGTGTCCGGCAATAAAAAGAACTTTAATTTCATCTATCAATTGCTTTACCGACATTCCTTCACCAGTATCTTCATAACGGGTTTCCAAAAGCAACTGAAGTAAGTCGTTTACTTCTTCTCCTGAAGTGTTTCGATCCTCGATAATTTCCTGAATAATTCGATTGTTCTCTTCAGCCAGTTCAAGATGTTTTGTAACCTGACCGCTTATCGAAAACCACCACGCTTTGTGCGGAAGTCGAATTTCTTTGATTAAAAAGTTCTGAACTTCTTCAATGATAAATTTTATACGATTTAATTTTTCTTCAGAAACCGAGAGATGAAACAGCGACTTGGCCACTACATTAAATGCCAGCTGGCTCATAACAGGAAAAAGATCAATGGGTTTTTCCTCTACTATTTCCTTTAGCTCTGAAACAATCGTTTTGTTCATGTTCATGACCAACTGATTCATCTTTTGCTTGTGAAATGCAGGCTGAATCAGCCGTCTTTGTTTCAGCCATAATTCACCATCAACAGTCAAAAGTCCTTTTCCTAAGTATTTTGAAAGGTAAACAGACTGAAATTTAGATTTGTGATAGTTCTTCTGATTTTTCTGTAAAATATGTTGGGCAATCTCATTATCACGAGATAAAATTAAATGTTTCGACCGTCCTATTTTTAACGAAAAAGAGTCTCCAAACTGCTCAAAGTATCTTTTATGGAAAGGAATAGGGTTTTTACGCACTCCTTCGGCATCCAAAAAGAACCTAACGATCGATAGCTTGTTCGGGTACTTGTATTTTTTATTTTCAGACATGTCTAACAGGATTAAAACAATCCGCCCTGAATGTTGGTATTTATTTTTCCTAAATGTTTATACGCTTTATCTGTAACCTCACGTCCGCGTGGAGTACGCATAATGAATCCTTCCTGAATTAAAAAGGGTTCGTAGACTTCTTCAATGGTTTCACTGCTCTCAGAGACAGCCGTCGCCAAAGTAGAAAGCCCTACTGGTCCTCCCTTAAATTTATTAATGATTGTCAACAGAATTTTATTATCCATTTCATCCAATCCGTGCGCATCGACATTTAGGGCTTTTAGGGCATAACGTGCAATTTCGATGTCTATCGTTCCATTTCCTTTTATTTGTGCAAAATCACGAACTCTTCGCAATAATGCGTTTGCAATACGAGGTGTCCCACGGCTTCTGCCCGCTATTTCAATAGCGGCATCTAATGAAATTGGCATTTTAAGTATAGAAGAACTTCTTTCGACAATTGTCGTCAAAAGTTCAGTAGTATAATATTGTAAACGAGATGAAATTCCAAAACGGGCTCGCATTGGAGCGGTCAATAATCCCGAACGCGTTGTGGCTCCTATCAGAGTAAAAGGATTCAGATTGATTTGGACCGTTCTGGCATTTGGACCGGATTCGATCATAATGTCTATTTTGAAATCCTCCATAGCCGAGTACAAATATTCTTCGACTATAGGGCTCAAACGATGTATTTCATCAATGAATAGAACGTCTCTTTCATCAAGATTGGTAAGCAAGCCTGCCAAATCTCCCGGTTTATCTAAAACAGGCCCTGAAGTAATTTTAATTCCCACTTCGAGCTCATTGGCCAGGATATTAGCCAAAGTAGTTTTCCCTAATCCCGGAGGTCCATGAAAAAGGGCGTGATCGAGTGCTTCACCACGCTGATTAGCCGCAGCAACAAAAATCTTTAGGTTCTCTAAAACCTGATCTTGTCCTGCAAAATCATCAAATGACAGTGGACGCAATCTTTTTTCAAGATCTAATTCTTCCGGATTGTATCCTTTTGTGGTGGGATCTAAGTTTTCATTCATTTTACAAAGATAGACAAAGAAATCAGTTTGTAAAACAGTTACAATTCAAATAAAAAATTCCAAATTCTAAATCATTCCTTTGCGGGTTAATGGCGAACAACCCTTCGTTATCCGCCATGTAATTTCAGAAACTTCCCTGTTTTTCGCTTTTTCTAAGAGACATTTTTTAAGAAATCCAAAAGCTGCATTTCTTTTTTAATAATTCGGATCATCAATAATCCGAACAGCAGCAAAAAACCAAAACCACTGCATACAATATAAAGGTAAAAGCCTCTGGAAAAATTTTCTTTAAAAATGGGTAAAAGGAATGCAAAACCGGCACTATAGGTCAGGTAGATTATTGGTGTAAAGATGTAGTGGATTTTTTTCCTCCACTGATAAAACTGCTGTGCCTGTTTACTGTATTCCAATAAGGGAACATCTGTTTTTAAATGCTCTAATTTTTCTGCACTAACCCACTCTAAAACGATACGAAATACGAGCATTGCAATCATAGTTCCCAATCCAAAACTAAACAATGTTTGTTTATAGGCTCCTACCCAAATATAATAAAAGATGAGTATGATCGAAGTTAAACTCAAAATTGCTCTGGTCCAAAAATGGTTGCGTTTAATTTTTTTTGTATGCGCCTCTGCTTTGTTAATAATATCAGTGGCAGCTGGTTTTGTATTGGATTCTGCTTGCTGATCCCAAATATTTTGTAATTCTTCAAATGTTTTCATTTTGTACACATTGCGTTAAACTTTTTTTTATTCGATGAATTCTAACCCGAAGTGTTTCTTCGGTTATCCCGATTACTTCTGATATTTCCGGATATTCTATACCGTCTAAGGTCATCAGAATGATCATTTTATTGGTCTCTTCAAGCTTTTGTATACATTGATACATTTGCTGAAGTTGTTCTTCTTTTTCGTTTGAATAGGTTTCTGAAGCAACCTGAGGAAGAACATCTGCCCTGATTTCTTTTCTGGAAGAAGATTTGCGTAAATAGAGAAGACATGTATTTACTGTAATCCTATAAATCCAGGTACTAATACTCGATTCATTTCGGAATGTATCTAAATTTTCCCATACTTTTATGAAAATTTCCTGAGCTGCATCTGATGCTAATGCAACATCTCCACAAAAATAACCCTTGCACAAACGAAACACTTTATTGTAATGTTTGTTGTATATCTCGTTAAATTGTTCTCTTTTAATCACCCTACTTTATTTCTGATTTTACTTTTTCCATAAACCACTCCGGTTGATCATACATTACAAAATGAGCTGAGTTTGCTGCGTAATAAATTTTAACAGACGGCAGCTTTTCGTACTGGGCTTTATAGGTGTTTTGTACAGTAACAAGATCCGGATTTGTTGCTGCTAAAATTACTACCGGAATTTTAATTTTAGCAATTTCGTTGCGCAAATCTAAATTAAGCATATCAATATAACCGTATACATAGGTTTTTCTATCGACAGCATTCATCCACTCACTGATTGTTTTTTGTTTTTCTTTGTTCAGACACATATAAGAGGCCGTTTGGAAATTCATCGCATTGAATGCCTTTTGATCCATAGCCAGCATCATTTTGCTTTGCGGGTTGTCATAAGGAATAACTTCTCCTTTGTAGTTAGGGATCATTAGTGCCGCACTTGCAGGTAGCGCATCAACTATAATTACTTTTTTGAACAAATTGGTTTCTTCAGAGGCTAGCCACAAACTCAGAGTCCCTCCCAAACTGTGACCAATTAATGTAGCTTTCTTCAATTTTTTGGTTTTTACATAAGAAACAATCTGATTCTTTATGGTAGAAAGCCATGGACTTTCAATTGGAGGAACGTTGCCAAATCCTGCAAAAGTAAAAATGTGACATTCGTAATTTTTAGAAAGCTCGGCTACGGTTTCATTCCACATTTCTCCTGTACAGCCAAAACCAGGAAATAACAACACCGGTGCTCCTTTACCTTTTACTTCTACCTTAAAGGCAGTTTGAGAAAAAACAGGTTTTGAAATAAGAAGCAGTAACACGACAAGTAAAATTGATTTCGTTTTCATAATGTTTAATTTTTTAAAGTTTCCCTTTTGATGCAGTGCTATATTATTTGTTACCTCAAAAAAGACTTTTTTTCAAAATTATTTTCAAACATTTAAAAAACAACAACTTAAAATCTATATTTAGCTATCCTTTTACTCAACAAAAGGAGTCGTTTTGTTTTTTTTAAAGCCCCTGCTTTATTTGATTTCTTTCAGAATACTTTCTGCTATTTTATTGTAGTCATTGTTGTAATGGTGCGAACCTGGCAGTTCAATAGTTTTGATCCCCGATTCTGAAAACCTGTTACGGGTTGCGGCATCTTCTTCATCCCCAAAAAAACAAATCGGATTATACGATTTGACTTTTTTTATTTCGGAAATAACATCATAAGTATCATTTGCACTTTCCATACTCAGCATGTCTGCAATGTGAATTTCAAAATCGGCTTTCACGTCAGGAGACAATAGATACAGGCCTTTTAATTTTTCTTTTAATGATTCTGGAAAATTACCCGCAGCAAACGGAATTATAGAGGCTCCAAATGAATAGCCTGCAAGTATAAATGTTTTTTTTTTCCACTGCTGTAAATAATGTTCAACGGCCTTAGCTATTGCTTCCGAGGTCTCTCCGGGTGCTTTTGCATTCCAAAAATATTTCTGGGCATCCAGTCCTATTACTGCAATTCCCTTTTCGGCCAGGGCTTCACCAACAGATTGATCAAAACTTGTCCATCCTCCATCCCCGGAAATTAAAAAGGCAATGGGTAAAACTTCGTCTTTATTTTTTGTCGGAATCAATGTTAACGGCATTTCGAAAGCCAAGGGTATCAAATGCTGCTCTTTAAGCAAAGAATTTTGTTGTGATTTCTGTTCGCTGTATGTTGGCGTATTTAAGATCTCTCTAAAGGCCTCGATAAATTGCGGCAACCAATTTTTAGTAACAGTAAATCCATGTCCCACTTTTGGCAATGTAATTAATTTTCCCTGCTTTATGCCTTCCATGTATTTTTTTGTGTCGGCATAATTACAAACCTGATCTGTAGTTCCCTGAAGCACGATAAAAGGAGCCGATAATTTTTCTGTTTTTTCAAGAAAATAAGCCTTCCCTTCTTTTAAAACATGCGAAGTAAGTCCTGAGCCGTCGCATAAAGTCCTGTCTGTTTCGATATCGGGACAAAAACCTAAAGCAATGGCTCCGCTAAAAGTATTAGCAGGTGCCTGAGCCAGCATTCCATAAATTAAAGTTGCTCCTGAAGAATATCCGGCCAATATTGGTTTTAAATATTGTTTGATCCTGATCTTTTTTTGCAGCAGCAAACTAAGCTCTTCAAAGTCTCCGGCCGGGTAATAACATTTTTCTTTTTCTTTTTTTATTTCCTTAAAATAATGCTGAATATCAATACCAGCAACTACAGCACCCTGATCGACAATATTTTTAGCCATTTCAACAACGCCACTGTTCCATCCTCCATCGCCGGAAACAAACAATACAACCGCAGTTGGTGCTGTTTTTGGTTTATATATCATGACTTTTCCAAATGCTCCAACTTTTATGGTATCTGTTGTTAAAGCAAAAGCATTGGTACTAAAAATAAAAACCGACAGAAAAAGTGTTATGATTTTGCTCATTTGAATTACTTTTTAACGTTACGAAATCCTAAACTATAGTGTTCTTATTATACATTATGGTTGAAACTGATATAAAATAAGCATACAAATTCAACAGAAAAAGTCTTTGCCACAATCCTTTGTACGAAGCGATTAAAGCTCCCGTATCAGAAGGAAAATGAAGTGCAAATAATAAGAGAGTAAGACTTCCAATGCTAAAACTAATCCAGGAGAAATTATAAAAACGAGGGTTGTTTTCTTTTAAAATTACGGTACACATCACTAAAGGCAACAGCAAAGCAGCAACAATTCCAATACCCCCGGCAATGTCATGCAGCAAAAATGAAAGAGTCCTTTTACCGTCTATTACATCTGCTTTAAATAGTCCCGAACCAATCCCTTCTCCTAAGCCATACATTATAATTAACAAAGAAGCGAGCTTTACTCCTTTATGGTTTTTATCAAATGCTCTTTTTAAAACGGTTCCAAAAAAAATAAATACAACCCCGACAATGATCCACCATATGGAAATCGATTCTGAAACCGGACTCACTGTTGCCCCCAAATAACTAATGGTGTTGTGCATCTGACTATACCCCCGATAATAACTTCCTAATAAAAATAACACCAGAAAATCAGAGATGCAGGTAATAATACAGACTATTGCCATGATCTTAACCCAATTTACATGCACTGCCTTCCTCATTTTCATGTTCTCACTTATGGTTTTACAACTTTGTTTAAAACTAATGGAGCCTGTAGCAAATCGTAATCATGCGCATAAACCAAGTACTTGTTGTACCATACCGGAGAGAATTTTTCTTTAAAATCACGCAATCCTTTGTAGTGCGAAAAATATTTAATTCTTTCATAGGCAAACTTCATCGATTTTTCGGGAAAACTATCTGCATCTTCAATTCCGCTCATTGCCGCCAATCCTAAATTGACTGAAGTACAGCCCTGCGATTTTAAATAAGCGAAAAGTTCCAAAAGTATAAAATCGATGATTCCGTTTGGGGCATCATTGGTTTTACGAATCAAATCATAAGTCCCTTCTCCTTTGGCAAAATCAGGAATGACATTTAAAAAGGCAACTATTTTCTCTTCGGCATTTTCTACTGTAATAATGGTTTGCTGTTTGAGTTCTTCCCATTCAAACTTGCCTTGCGAAAAAACAATTTCACTTCTCCCGGTGCTCACGAGCCACTCATCACTTACTGCTTTTATTTTTTGCAGCAATCCGTCTTTTACGGGTGCAGTATAAATTGTTGTTTGAAAGCCTTTCTCTTTGACTTTACTAATCGCATTACGTAATGATTTTTTGGCTCCCCCTTCCATTGTAAATACAGACAGATCGACAACAGCTTCCTGTCCGATAAATAAGCTTTTTTTATGCAGTGAAGCAAACAAATCTAAGTTGTCTTCCGGCACCCGATAATAAATGCTTCTTAAGCCGTTCTCGTAACAATAAACATCAAATTCGATTATACATTGTTTGATTTCATCTACTGATGCCGCTACGGGGTTTTCTAAGACTACAGCAAAACTATCGGCAACACGATAGGCCAGAAAGGATCTTTTACTTTCAGCGATAAAGATGTTTTTATCATCATAGGTTTTAAAATAATCCAAAGAAGAGGTCCCATACTGTTTCAAAAGTTCGGATGCCGACAAAAAATCATCTTCTACCGCTTCTTTTTTTATGGTGTAAGGCCGTATTAAAGCAAAAACTAGAAATGTAATTGATAAAAAACCACAGATGTTGATCGATAGTAAAAAGTGTCTTGCAAATCTGTCAAGCGGTACCAAATCTGAACTTCCGATTAAAAAAAAGTTTTGCAGTGCATATTTTATGGATTCCTGCCAATGAAAGTCAATATCAAAATGTCTTTTATCCAGAAAATAGAACCCCAGAATCCCATACAATAAGACTGCTGCAATGCTAATTAAAACCGTTTTTAGCCCAATACTTTGCAAATGGGAGTTACTTTTTATATAATATTCTTTTCTGGTAATAATTAAACTCACGAGTACAATCAGGGCAATTACAGCTTCTTCATAATCGATCGCTTTGGTAAGGTGCCCGATAATTGAAATAGTAGTTAAAAAAACAGCAGACCACCAGGCATTACGAAGCCCCTTTAGCATAAAAGCAGCATTCACCAGCATAAATAAGCCCGCCGTTATCACAAAATAATTCGAGGCTTTAATAGCCGAAACAGCGATAATATTTTTCAAAATGTGTAAACGTTCTGAGATAGCCGGAGTTAAAACGGATACTATGTTTACTAATCCCAAAACAAAAAGCAAAAAAGAAGGCAAAACACGCATCAATAATTTATTAGCATTGAAAGCAAAAATGAGTGCCCCGGCCAACAATGGAATCCAAAATTCAAAGAAACGGTATAAAAAAGTAATGGCTATAGCACTGACACTATCAAAACCAAATTGTATCAATATAAAACTCATCGAAATTTCGATCGCACCGAGCCCACGGAGAAAGGGAGAAACAATCAAAAATATAACTGAAATAATATAGCCCAGTACGGCGGCAGCAAGCGAAGGTGTAAAGCCCAAAGCAATCATAGCAATATACAAATGAGCTATTCCGACAAACTCAATGAGTACAGAATAAAAAACGACTTCCAAAAAATTCTTTTTTATGATTTTATTTTGCTGCAAATCATCCAGAAAAACCACTGCAGAGGGAAGAAATTTTATGACCAAACGATATAATACTCCTTTTTTCAGAATCGAATCGTAAATAAAAAAGATACTTAAACTTAAGACAATGACACCTCCCAGCGCATACCATACTCCAGATCCGGCAGTTCCCTGAAACAAAGAGTACATCAAAGCGGGAATGGCAACAATGATAACCGAAAGTATCCCCACAAAACCATATACGATGGAAGCAAAATGAATTTGAGTTGGTTTTACTCCCTTCTTTTCAATTGATTTTGTAAAAAAGGCTAAAGAAGAAATTCCACCTGCCGGCAAAAAAACGCTGACAAAGTTTCGTTTCAAAAATAAAATCACGGCCTGTTTAAAAGAAATTTCACTCTGAACCGCTTTAAAGGAGGCAAAATACATTAATGCCTGAAGTGATACATAAATAAAAGCTAGAGCAACTCCGGACAAAACCCAAAAAGAACTGGCATTTACAATTGCGCTTTTAACTTCTCCCAACTCTGATCGCTCATGTTTGATAAACCAGATTCCGATTCCAATAAAAAAAATGGTCAGTATAAACTGTCTGATAATCTTATCGTTTTCACGCAAAAAAGAAACTCCTTTTCGGTCCTTAAAAAAACTCAAAAAGGTATTAGAAATCAGTAGTACCTTCATGTTATTGGGGGATATTTTACTTATGAAAAATCAGACTAACTTCTCTATAAATATACGACAATTATCTATCGCTCAAATCCTTACAACACTATTTTTCTCACTTTATATATGCAGATCGATTAGACTGTTTACCAATAAAAACCCAGACTCAATACATACACATCAGAAACTATATGAACGTACTATCACAGAGCATATAAAACAAGACTTTCAAAATTCTCACTATCCAATTGAAACTTGAACCGAGCATTATAATTGATCAACTAAATGATCGAAAATTTTATTATCAGAAACTTGTATAAACAAAAAAGACTGTCTTTTCAGACAGTCTTTTTAAAATATTTTTAGTGGTGTAAAACTTCTTCACCTTCTTTCATTGGTACATTTTGCGGTACAAAATCTACATCGTGATTTGGGTTACTGTAGTCATAAGGCCAACGGTATACATGAGGAATTTCACCTGGCCAGTTACCATGGATATGTTCTACCGGAGTAGTCCACTCTAATGTTGTTGATTTCCATGGATTCTGAACAGCTTTCTTACCGTAGAAAATACTGCTAAAGAAGTTGTATAAGAATACCAATTGGAACGCACCTCCTACAAGAGCAAATGTTGTAATTAAAACATTCACATTTTGTAAATCATCAAATAATGGGAAGTTCGTGTTTGTATAGTAACGTCTTGGTAAACCAGCTAATCCAATAAAGTGCATTGGGAAGAATACTCCGTAAGCACAAACTGCTGTTATCCAAAAGTGAATGTAACCTAAGTTTTTATTCAACATTCTACCGTACATTTTTGGGAACCAGTGGTAAATACCAGCAAACATTCCGTAAAGTGCAGAGATACCCATTACTAAGTGAAAGTGAGCAATTACGAAGTAAGTATCGTGAACGTTAATATCTAAAGTACTATCTCCTAAAATAATTCCAGTTAAACCTCCAGTGATGAAAGTAGAAACCATTCCAATAGAGAATAACATTGCAGGGTTGAATTGTAAGTTACCTTTCCATAAAGTTGTAATCCAGTTGAACGCTTTTACAGCAGATGGAATTGCAATCAATAAAGTAGTAAAGGTAAATACAGATCCTAAGAAAGGATTCATACCAGAAATAAACATGTGGTGACCCCAAACAATTGTAGATAAAAATGCAATTGCAAGAACCGACATGATCATCGCTCTGTATCCGAAGATTGGTTTACGAGAATTCGTAGCCATAATTTCAGAAACAAGTCCCATAGCAGGTAAGATTACAATGTAAACTTCAGGGTGTCCTAAAAACCAAAATAAGTGTTCGAACAATACAGGAGAACCTCCCTGGTAATGTAAAACTTCTCCGGCAATATAGATATCAGATAAGAAGAATGAAGTACCAAAACTTCTGTCAAAGATCAATAATAAAGCAGCAGACAACAATACAGGGAATGAAATAACACCAATGATAGCTGTTACGAAAAATGTCCAGATTGTTAATGGAAGTCTTGTCATAGACATTCCTTTAGTTCTAAGGTTGATAACTGTTACAATGTAGTTTAAAGATCCCATTAAAGAAGATGCAATAAAGATAGCCATCGAAACTAACCATAAAGTCATACCTGTTCCAGAACCTGGAATTGCTTGTGGTAAAGCACTTAATGGAGGGTAAATTGTCCAACCTGCAGATGCTGGTCCAGCTTCAACAAATAATGAACATAACATTATTACAGCAGATAAGAAAAACAACCAGTATGAAATCATATTCATAAATCCGGAAGCCATATCTCGTGCTCCAATTTGAAGTGGAATCAATAAGTTACTAAAGGTTCCGCTCAAACCGGCCGTCAGTACAAAGAATACCATAATGGTACCGTGAATTGTAACTAAGGCCAAATAAATATCATTTGCCATTACACCATCAGGTGCAAATTTATCTCCTAATAAAACATTAAAGATTTTGAAAGACTCTTCTGGCCAAGCCAATTGCATTCTGAAAAGCAAAGACATTGCAATACCTATAATACCCATAATGATACCGGTAATTAAATATTGCTTAGCAATCATTTTGTGATCAATACTAAAAATATATTTAGTAATGAACGTGTCTTTATGATGATGTTCGTGCTCGTGATCGTGTCCGTGATCGTGACCGTGCGCTTCTGCTGACATATATGTGTACTTTAAATTTTCTTAATAAATATTATTTCATAGCCACTTTAGCTACAACTGCCTTAACCGTATCGATAACTGCTTTCACAGTATCTTTAGCAGTACTATCAGTGCTCGCTTTTGCTTCTTCACCAGCCTTTTTTTCAGCATCTGCAGCAGCAGCGGCTTTAATATCCTGAGCTAATGTAGTTTTTTCGCTTAACCATTTTTTATAATCTTCTGGAGTATCAACAACTACTTTCATTTGCATGTTGTAGTGAGAAGCCCCACAAATTTTATTACATAATAATAAATAGTCAAATGTATAAGGATCTAAAGCTGTTCCTCCTTTAGCAACTAACTCAACGCTTTTCTCAGCTCTAAGTTTGTTGATATGTGCAACTTTTTCTACCATAAATGGTAATTCTCTATATTCAGAAGTTGTATACGTTGGAATAAAAGCAAATTCAGTAACCATTCCCGGAACACAGTTCATTTGCGCTCTAAAGTGAGGCATGTAAGCTGAGTGTAATACGTCTTGAGAACGCATTTTAAAATGTACTTTTTTACCTTTTGGAATATGCAATTCAGAAACTACGATATCGTCCTGAGCATTAGGATCAGACATATCAACTCCTAAAGTATTTACACCTTCAATTAAACGAACGTTTGCTTTTCCTAAAACATTATCCTGACCAGCATATCTTGCTGTCCATTTAAACTGTTGTGCGTATAATTCAATTTCAATTACGTCTTCGTCTTTATCCACAAACATAATGTTGTTCCAAGCATACAATCCGTAAAGAATCAAACAAGCCAACACTACAGATGGAATAATACTCCAGATTGCTTCTAATTTATTACTATCAGCAAAGAACAAAGCTTTTTTATCTTTATTCCCTCTGTTTTTAAAAGAGAACCAGTACAATAAACCTTGTGTAATAAACTGAACTACAAAAATTAAAACCCAGGTAATATTCATTAAATTATCTACCAAAAGTCCGTGCTCTGATGCAGGAGTATGAAGTGCTAAACCACCCCATTTTAGTAAACCGTAAATCGTAAAGATATAAATGAATGCCAAAAAGCCAAACATGATATACCCCTGAACATTATTATCATTATCCGATGCAACCTGAGAATCGTCCGAAGAAGATCCTACCTGAGTAAGATCAAATATCTTGGTCAATTGCCACAAAGCAACTGCTAATAAAACTAAAACTATAATTACCAACAAACTTGTCATCTGTTTACTTCTTTAAATATTAATAATGAAAATGTTTACTTTCTTCAATGAAAGGATTTCTTTTTGCTAACAAAGGAGCTTTAGTTAATGCAGTAAACACTACAAAAATAAACAAACCTAAGAAGAAAAGAATAGAGGCAATTTCAGGAACTCCAATAAACCATTTATCTCCAACTGTACCTGGCATAATCATATTAAAGAAATCAACATAGTGTCCTAATAAGATCACTACACCGGCCATTACAATAACCCAGCTAAGACGTTTGAAGTCTGTATTGATCAATATTAATAATGGGAACACAAAGTTCATAACTACAGCTCCAAAAAATGGTAAGTTGTATAATTGAATTCTGGTTACAAAATAAGTAACCTCTTCAGGAATATTAGCATACCAGATCAACATAAATTGTGAGAACCATAAGTATGTCCAGAATACACTGATACCAAACATGAATTTAGCTAAATCGTGAATGTGGCTTGTATTTACATATTCTAAATATCCTTTAGATTTCAAGTAGATCGTTACTAATGCGATTGTAGTAATACCACTTACAAAGAAAGAAGCAAAAACATACCATCCGAACAATGTACTGAACCAGTGTGGATCAAATGACATAATCCAGTCCCAAGACATAATAGACTCAGATACGATGAAGAAAACTAAGAATCCTGCAGATAACTTAAAGTTCTTTTTGTAGTATAGATCATCATTAGCTTCGTCCTGAGCCAAACAGTTTTTTCTTGAATAGTGACGGTATAAGTTCCATCCTATTAAAAAGATTGCTGCTCTGATGATCCAGAATGGAAAGTTCAGGTAACCTGCTTTCCCAGCAATGATAGCGTCATAATTAGCATGTTTTGGATCTGTAACTCCTTCTCCTAACCAAACGAAAATGTGGTTAAAATGCAATCCGCAAAATACTAAAATAACAAAGAATATAACAGAACCAGCTGGTAAGTAACCTGTGATTCCTTGCATTACTCTAAACAATACCGGAGACCAACCTGCCTGAGCAACTTGTTGAATAGCATAAAATGCTAAAACTCCCATAGAAAGTAGTAAAAAGAAAATACAAGCAACATATAATGCTGACCATGGTTTATTTTGCAATTGGTGCAATACATGCTCCAAATGTTTTTCATGTTCACCTGCGGCATCAACTTTCGCATGCTCTCCACCCTCGTGTGAGTCATGTGAAACTTTTGCAGCTTCATGAGAAACTGCTGGAGTTTCTGCGTGCGCTGCACCTTTAAGTGAATCATGTGAAGCTTCCGCTGTATCATGAGAAGCTGCTGGAGTTTCTGCATGTGCAGCACCTTCATGTGAAGCTTCTGTAGCTTCATGACCTGCAGTTTCATGAGAAGCTTCGGCAGCTTCACCATGCGCAGCACCATGAGAACCATGAGCATCTGCAGCTAGTATTTTTTCAACTTCTTGAATATCTTTAGGTGCACTTAAAAAACCATACCCAATTCCTAATAGGCCAAGAACCATTAGGATGATAGAAAAAGTTTTTAATTTACTTGAAAATGTATACATATCTATTACGATCAGTTTGTTCAACAATTATAATTGGCTTTTTAGTTTTAGAACATAGTCAGCAACTAACCAACGTTCGTGGGCACTTAATTGATTTGCATGTGAACCCATTGCGTTTAAACCATAAGTCTCAACGTGAAAGATACTTCCTTCAGTGATTACTCTGTCTTTGTAGCTAGGTACTCCAAGAAATTTTTCTCTTTCAACCAATTTACCTTTACCGTTTCCAGTTGCACCATGGCAGCTGATACAGTAAATTTCGAAAAGTTCTTTTCCTTTTCCAGAATTTCTATCCGCTTCACTCAAAGGTGATTTTAAATTCGCTTTCGCTAATTCATAACCCGCAGTTGAATTTTCATACTCGTAAGGTTCAAAACCTCTATTGATAGTTCCTTCCACAGGAAGTTGTCCTTCTTTTCCTCCTTTAAATATTTTTGCTTCTGTGTATGGCTCGTAAGCAACAGATTCATACATATTTGGGAAATACTGATAGTTTGGTGCCGAATTATTGTGGCAAGATGAAACTAAAATAGTTATACCAACTAAAAGTGTTATTTTATATATCCTTTTCATAGCTACAATTAATTCTTTTCAATTACTTTAACTTCAACAGCTCCTGTACCTTCGAAAAAAGAAACTAGTTCTGCTTCGTTATCATTTACAGCAACTTCCATTAAGAAATGGTCGTCTGTTGTTCTTACATCAGGATTTTCAGCTTGTTTAAATGGCCATAATCTACTTCTCATATAAAAAGTGATAACCATTAAGTGGGCAGCAAAAAATACAGTCATCTCAAACATAATTGGCACGAATGCAGGCATGTTCTGAATGAAACTAAAACTTGGCTTTCCACCAATATCCTGAGGCCAGTCATGAATCATGATATAACTCATCATAGTTGTAGCAACAGAAATACCAACACATCCGTATAAAAATGCACAAATTGCTAATCTTGTTGGTGCTAAACCCATAGCTTTATCCAATCCGTGAACTGGGAATGGAGTAAAAACCTCTTCAATATGATGATGAGCAGCTCTGGTTTTCTTTACTGCATCCATCAAAATATCATCGTCATTATAAATGGCGTATATTACTTTATTACTCATGGTGTGAATCTTTATTTGCTGCTCTTTCTCTAATATAATTATCTCCTGTTCCTTTCAAAATTGTTTTCACCTCTGCCTGAGCAATTACAGGGAATGTTCTTGAGTACAATAAAAACAATACGAAGAAGAAACCAATCGTTCCGATGAAAATTCCAATATCAACAAATGTTGGTGAGAACATTGTCCAAGAAGATGGAAGGTAATCTCTATGTAAAGAAGTAACAATAATTACAAATCTTTCAAACCACATTCCGATGTTTACTACGATCGAAATAATAAAGGAGAACATGATACTTGTTCTTAATTTCTTGAACCACATAAATTGTGGAGAGAAAACGTTACAAGTCATCATCGACCAATATGCCCACCAGTAAGGTCCGGTAGCTCTGTTTAAGAAAGCATATTGCTCATACTCTACTCCTGAATACCAAGCTACAAATAACTCAGTGATATACGCTACCCCTACGATAGAACCTGTAATCATGATTACAATATTCATTAACTCGATATGTTGTAGTGTAATATAAGCTTCTAAGTTAGAAACTTTTCTCATTACGATCAACAAGGTGTTTACCATTGCAAATCCTGAGAATACCGCTCCTGCAACGAAGTACGGAGGAAAAATCGTAGTATGCCATCCCGGAATTACGGAAGTAGCAAAGTCCATCGATACAATGGTGTGTACAGAAAGTACAAGTGGAGTAGCTAAACCTGCAAGTACTAAAGATACTTCTTCAAAACGTTGCCAGTCTTTTGCTCTACCGCTCCATCCAAAACTTAGGATAGAATAAACTCTTTTATTGAAAGGTGTTATTGCTCTGTCACGTAGCATTGCAAAGTCAGGCAATAAACCAGTCCACCAGAAAACTAATGATACCGAAAGATACGTTGAAATTGCAAATACGTCCCAAAGTAATGGCGAGTTAAAGTTTACCCATAAAGATCCAAATTGATTTGGAATAGGTAAAACCCAGTATGCCAACCATGGACGCCCCATGTGAATAATTGGAAATAAACCTGCCTGAACTACTGAGAAGATAGTCATCGCTTCAGCAGAACGGTTAATAGCCATTCTCCAACGCTGACGGAAAAGTAATAGTACCGCAGAAATTAATGTTCCGGCGTGACCAATACCAACCCACCAAACGAAGTTCGTGATATCCCAGGCCCAACCAACTGTTTTATTTAATCCCCATGTTCCGATACCTGTAGATACAGTGTAAATTATACAACCTAACCCCCAAAGGAAGGCTATTAATGCGATTGAAAATACAATCCACCATTGTTTGTTTGCAGGCCCCTCAACAGGTGCAGCTACATCTACTGTTACATCGTGATAAGATTTATCACCTATAACTAAAGGTTTTCTAATGGGTGCTTCGTAGTGAGACGACATAATCCTTTATATTGTTTCTAATTAATAATTTTACTAAGTATTTCTAACTTTTACATGATAGAAAACGTTCGGTTTTGTACCAACATGCTCTAATAAATGATACATTCTTTCGCTTTCTGCTAACTTAGCAACTTCGCTTTCTTTATCATTTACATCTCCAAACACCATAGCTCCTGATGAACAAGCTGCAGAACAAGCACAGGCATTGTTAAACTCATCTTTTGCCACAACTCTACCTTCACGTTTTGCCTGAAGAATAACAGCTTGTGTACTTTGAATACAGAATGAACATTTTTCCATAACTCCACGAGAACGAACGTTTACGTCTGGGTTTAATACCATACGACCTAAATCATCATTCATGTGATAATCGAATTCACTGTTTTTGTTGTACAAGAACCAGTTGAAACGACGTACTTTATATGGACAGTTGTTTGCACAATAACGAGTACCAACACATCTGTTGTATGCCATGTGGTTTTGACCTTGACGACCGTGAGATGTTGCAGCAACTGGACAAACTGTTTCACACGGTGCGTGGTTACAGTGCTGACACATTACTGGTTGGAATGCAACCTGTGGATTGTCACCAGGTTTTTCCATTTCATTAAATGTAGATAATGAACTTGATAAACCTGCAATATTTTCTTTTCTTTCGTTATCACCTTCAAAAGTGCTTTCAGAAGAATAGTATCTGTCAATACGCAACCAGTGCATATCACGGCTTCTTCTTACCTCTGCTTTACCAACAACAGGAACGTTGTTCTCTGCGTGACAAGCGATAACACATGCTCCACAACCTGTACAAGCATTTAAATCGATAGAAAGGTTAAAGTGATGTCCTGTTGAACGATCAAATGATTCCCATAAATCTACTGTTGTAGCTTTAACTTCCTGGTGATCTAAAGATACCATTGGCTGTGGATTCCAATGTTCAGCATTTTCTTTGTTAAATACATCAAGGGTAGTTTCTTTAATGATATCTCCTCTACCCATTAATGTTTTTTGTCCCTGAACACAAGCAAACTCATGCTCTCCATTTGCTTTCACAATGGAAACAGACTGAACACTATTGAAATTTTTATATAAAGCGTAAGCATTTAAACCTACCTGCATTTCTTCTTTTAAAGATGCTTTACGACCGTAACCAACTGCTAAACCAACTGTACCAACAGCTTGTCCTGGCTGAACAATTACCGGCACATTTTCTAAGTTAAACCCGTCAGCAGTAGTAATAGTAGCATAACTTCCGTTCAAACCACCGTTAGCAACGATTTCATTTGATAAACCTAATTTCTTAGCATCAGCATTAGAAACAGTAACATAGTTATCCCATGAAACTCTGGTAATTGGATCCGGGAACTCTTGTAACCAAGGGTTATTAGCATGTTGTCCATCTCCTAATCCGGTTTTAGTATATAATACTAATTCAAAATCACCAGCTGCTTTAGATTTTGCAAGTGCATTTGCAGCGGCAGCAGCATCAACAGCACCTCCAGACAATGCAGCAGATCCAACCACTGCAACACCATCATGTAATACTTTGTTCCAAGAAGATCCTGCAGTAAATGTTGAAGAATTAGCTTTTAAATAATCATAAAAAGTACCTGCGGCACCATTTAATGACAATAAAACATCCTGAAATTGTTTGGTATTAAAAATAGGGCGAATCGTTGGTTGCGTTAAGCTATAAGTTCCGCTTGTTATTTCTACATCTCCCCAAGACTCTAAATAATGAGGAGCCGGAGCAGCAACAGTAACAATTGAAGCAGTTTCATCTTCTTTTAATGAAAAAGCAACAGATGTTTTAACTTTTTTCAATCCTGAAACAAAAGCAGCTGAATCAGCTAAAGTGTAAGCAGGATTAACTCCACTCATAATTAAAGTATGAACACTTCCAGCATTCAGATCTTTAATTAATTGAGAAACAACCGCATTCGATCCTTTTCTAATTTGTCTTGCTCCTGCAGCAGTATAAGCTTCACTCGCCAATATTTGGTTGATAGCTAAAACTAATAACTGAGCGTTTTTATCTTCGATTCCGGATACCAGAGCCCCTTTAGATCCGGCAGCTTTTAATTGCTGAGCAGCTTTCACTACTTCAGCTTTAGAAGCAGCATCTAAAGTAACAGGAACAGAAGCACCTGCAATAATGTTATATATTTGAACTAAAGCCTGTTTTTGAACAGCAGTAGTCATTGGAACACGCTTATCAGCAGCTGCTCCGGATAATGTCATATTTGATTCGAATTGGAAATGACGAGACATTTTTCCGTTTTGCGGAATACGTCCTTTTGCATATCCACAATCATATCCACCACCTTGCCAGTCTCCTAAGAAATCAGCACCAACAGATACAATTAAATTAGATTTTGAAAAATCATAATCAACTAAAGCTCTTTGACCATATACAGCTTGGAAAGCATCTAAAGCCTCAGATGAAGAAACTGCATCATAAACAACATGCTTAGCATTTGGATTTTTAGCAATAAATTCAGCGATTAATTTTTCAGTAGATGGACTTGCAAGTGTATTCGTTAATAACACCACTTGTTGGTTTTTAGCTTTTGCTTCAGCTAAACTTGATTTAATTTTTAAATCAACAGCTGACCAAGTAGCTTGTTTACCATCTACTTTTGGCTCTTTCAAACGAGCGCTATCATACAATCCTAAGATAGATGCGTGAATTCTCGCATTGGCTGCAAATTTAGCACCAGCGATTGTATTGTTTTCAATTTTAATTGGACGACCCTCACGAGTTTTTACCAAAAGATTAGCAAAATCAAAACCATCAAATACAGTAGTTGCATAATAATCTGCAACACCAGGAATGATTTGCTCTGGTTGTAAAACATAAGGGATAGACTTGTGCACAGGACCTTCACACGCAGCAAGTGTAACTGCCGCAGTACTAAATCCTACGTACTTTAAAAAGTCACGACGTGAAGTTCCAGATGAAGCTAAAGCATCTGCATTCCCTAAGAATTCATCTGTAGGAATCTCTTCAACAAACTCGTTATTTCTAAGCGCCTCAACAATAGAACTATTTTCTAGTTCTTCAACACTTTTCCAGTATTTTTTGTTTGATGACATTGTATATAAATATTAAAATCTTAATAATTCGATTAATAGTGGCATTTACCGCATTCTAAACCTCCCATTTGCGCTGCAGTCAATTTCTCTACACCGTATTTTTTAGAAAGTTCAGCATGAATTTTATCATAGTAGGCATTTCCTTCCATCTTAACATCAGTTTTTCTATGGCAATCAACACACCATCCCATTGTTAATTTAGAGTATTGCTTCATGATTTCAAATTCTTCCACAGGACCGTGACAAGTTTGACATTCGATACCTCCAACAGTAACGTGTTGAGAGTGGTTGAAGTAAACAAAATCAGGTAAGTTGTGAATACGAACCCATTTTACTGGCTGCGTTTTTCCGGTATAAGCTTGTTTCGCTTTATCCCAACCAACAGCATCATATAACTTTTGGATTTGAGCATCGTAAAACGCTTTGCTGTACTCAGGAGTAGCAGTAGTTTCAGCAACTTCAGAGATGTTTTTATGACAGTTCATACAAACATTCAAAGATGGAATACCAGCAGTTTTACTCACACGTGCAGCAGAGTGGCAATATTTACAATTGATTTCGTTATCACCAGCGTGAATTTTGTGAGAATAGTGAATTGGCTGAATTGGCTCATAATTTTGATCCACACCAACCTGCATTAGATATCCATAAACGAAATATCCACTTGCCAACAGCAAGAAAATTGCAGTCACTAACACCAAAAATTGATTTCTGGCAAATGCTTTCCAGATTGGAGTTGAAGCTTCTTTAGGAGCAACTTCAATACCATTATTACGTGCTACTTTAGTTAATACTTTGTTCACCATGAACAACATAACCACCAAGATAGCCATTACAAGTGCAAGAGCACCTAAAATAATATTATTAGAAATACCTCCACCCTCAACATTTGTTCCAGGAGGAGTTGCACCACCAACAGCAACAGCTGGCTCAGCTTTTACCTCAGAAGTATACGCAAGAATATTGTCAATATCCCCTGTTGATAATTGAGGAAAAGAAGTCATTACTGACTTGTTGTTTTCTTCAAAAAGTTTTACTGCTACAGGATCACCTGACTTAATCATGTCAGAACTGTTGTGAACCCATTTGTAGATCCAGGCTACGTCATGCTTTGCAGCAACTCCTCGTAAAGCAGGACCTGTTGATTTGGCATCTAATTTGTGACATGCAGCGCAATTTGCATTAAAAAGTTCTTTCCCTTTTACAGGATCACCACCAGCAGTTGCAGCCGGAGCGGCAGCTTCAGGCGCCGCAGGAGCAGCAGGATCTTGAGCAAATGAAGTTAGGGAGAAAATTAGCGTTAGCGATAAGCTAAGCAGCAATTTTCTTGAGATCGAATTATGGTTACCCACCTTTTTCATATAGTATAATAATTATCTACTAATTTTTGGTATGATTTTTTCTATAGTAAATCAACGAAAAACTAATACCTTCTTTTAAAACTTGCACAAAAATACGACTTATGTGTTATTCTCAAAACCTTAAAATAGTCTTAAATATCAATTTATATCAATTCTAAATAATATCAAATTTTCACATACTAATTTTAAATAGTATTTTTGCTCAAAAACCATCACATTATGAGAATTTTAACCCCTTCGAAAAGAGTTTTCTTCACCCTAACAATGTTCACTTTAGCTTATAATATTCATGCTCAGGATCAAAATTTAACACTAAATCAGGATCCTAAATTTGAGCAATTACTGAACGACAAACGCAAAATTAACACAGCAATAAGTACAAACGATACCTACAAAATCCAAATCTTCAGTGGCAAAAGCGAAGAGGCAAAGAAAACGTTATCGGATTTCAAAAGAGAATACAACACTATTGACGGAACCATAATCTTCAACACTCCCAACTACAAAGTAATTGTAGGGAATTTTAAGACCCGTATAGAAGCTGAAAAGAACCTGGCAGACATCAAAAAGAGATACAAAAGTGTCTTTTTACTAAAGCCTGGGAAGTAATTCTCCAATTCAGAGAAAAACAGCACAAAAAAAGGCAATTTCAATCGAAATTGCCTTTTTTTATATCCCTATCCAACTTCAAAAACAACCGTTTTTACGAGTTAATTATATCTCTTCACAAGAAGCATCACCCCTTAGCTTTCAGAAGCTGAAATACTTCCTCCTTAGCCAGTATTAAATCGGTATTGAAAGCTACATTGCCACGAAGATAGTCCACCGTTGCCTTTCCCATTTCCCTGCCTTTCACCACGTCGCTATACCAGTGTGCATTACAAACCACCCGGCTTTCGCTAAAGTCATGCCCACGTTCAAGAATTGCCCCTTCTCTATCGGGAAAGATTTCACTAAAAACCAGAGCCCACGCCCAACCTACTGCAGCATGTCCAGACGGAAAAGATCCCACTTTTCATAAGACATCTTCCTTTTCAGGAGTGCAGGTTTTTTGTTTGTTCACCACAAAAGGCCGTTCGCAATTGTAAAAATTCTTTGCCGTATACGTCGACAACCCCACATCTGTCATCACTCTACGCATAAGCGTATACAACTTAGGCGTAAGCAGCTCATCAATATCAATTCCTAAAACAGCCTCAAACGATCTGACCGCATGCGGAAAAGACAAATTGACATCGCTAACCGCCTGCAAAAAACGAATCTGATCTTTAGATTCCGATACTCTCCTGGCATACTTCAAATCAAATTTGAAAGTATCAGAAGCTGGTTCAGGAGGCGGAGTCAACAGCAGCAAACTGTTTGGCATTTCTTCATCAGAAAGATAGCCTCGCAGTAAATCCGGCATCACCATTCTCATCTCTTCCACATTTGTAAACTTATGCATAACCCTCCCAGACTTGAATCTTTTACCCCAAAAAACGGTCATCATATGAAATAGTTTCAGTCTCATACAAAATATATAATCCATACAGATATATTCAACATCACAAAAATAAAAAATAATCCTACAAAGAAATCAATTCCCCCAAACCGAACTTTCATAAATATGCTGTCTTTCTGTTTCATTTTATGAATACAAACACAATAACAACCAATCTCTCGAATTTCATCCCAAACCACTTCACCCTGATCCATAAATTCCATTTGAAATTTGTCCCAATAAAAAAGCCCCAACTTTCGCTGAGACTTTAAAATATAAATATCGAATTGCAAATCAAAAAGGTTTTTTAATTGACCACTTTAATTCCATCCGCCATAAATCGTATTTCTGCTTTTGGCTTGCTGATCGCATCAATTTCTGCTTTTGTTTTTTTTGCATCTTTAGCATAATGCTTCAACTCATCAATAGAGGTGATTTTTTTCTCGGCAGTACCTTCCAACACAACGCTCTTCCCTTTCAGTGCAGTTGGCACGAAAAAAGCATAATCTTTCATTTTTACAAAAAAAGGAGAACCATCTTCTGTTTTAACCGTAACCCAGCAACCCTTCTTCGGACACACATCTGTTACCACTCCCTTTACCGAGATATTTTCAGCTTTATTAACCTTTTCTAATTCACTTTTTAACTTCTCGACTGTGATAGCCTTACTTTCCGAAACCTTCGAAACATTGACTCCATAATAATCTCCCACTACAGCACTCCCCGCAGGTGGCGCACTCTTTTCAACTGCTTCCTGCGAAAAAGAGATTGTAGAAAAACTCAAAGAAAGAGCGACCGCATATATAAATTGTCTCATAATCAAATTTTTTTAATCAAAAATAGCATTAAAATTGAAATAAACGAAATATTATTTAAATCAGAAATTTCAAACTTTCTTTAGAATACCTTCATAAAAAAAATCCCAACTCTCGTTGGGACTTTAGGCTATAAGTATCGAATATTATTTCAATTTCTTTTTGATTGCCACTTCATGGTAAGCTTCAATAACATCTCTTTCTTCAATATCATTGTAACCTTTAATCTGAATACCACAATCATATCCTTTAGAAACTTCTTTAACATCATCTTTGAAACGTTTCAATGCCACAAGTTCTCCTGTATGCACGACCACTCCTTCTCTGATAACTCTAATTTTAGAAGTTCTCATGATTTTACCATCCATCACCATACAACCAGCGATTGAACCTACTTTAGAAATTTTAAAAATCTCACGAATTTCAGCAGTTCCTAAAATTTCTTCTTTCATCTCAGGAGCTAACATTCCTTCCATTGCATCTTTCAAGTCATCGATTGCAGCGTAGATAATAGAGTAGTAACGGATATCGATTTCTTCTTTATCAGCAAGCTGTCTCGCATTTCCTGCAGGACGAACGTTAAATCCGATAATAATCGCATCAGAAGCAGAAGCCAACATAACGTCAGTTTCAGTAATTGCTCCAACACCTTTATGAATGATATTAATTTGAATTTCTTCTGTAGACAATTTAGAGAACGAATCCGATAATGCTTCAACAGATCCATCAACGTCTCCTTTAAGAATCACGTTCAATTCTTTAAATTGACCAAGAGCAATACGACGTCCAATTTCATCTAGTGTAATATGACGCTGTGTACGTACTGATTGTTCACGCATTAATTGAGAACGCTTAGAAGCAATTTGTTTCGCTTCTTTTTCGTCTTCAAAAACGTTAAACTTATCACCGGCAGTTGCAGCTCCGTCAAGACCCAAAACAGATACGGGAGTCGAAGGTCCTGCTTCCTTAACAATATGTCCGCGTTCGTCATGCATCGCTTTAATCTTACCATGATGCTTACCAGCCAACATATAATCTCCAACTTTTAAAGTTCCGTGTTGAACTAAAATTGTAGAAACATACCCTTTTCCTTTATCTAAGAACGCCTCAACAACAGTTCCTTGAGCCGCTTTATTAGGGTTTGATTTTAAATCTAAAATCTCAGCCTCTAATAATACTTTTTCCAATAACTCCTTTACCCCTGTTCCTACTTTTGCAGAAATATCATGAGATTGGATTTTTCCACCCCAGTCTTCAACAAGTAAATTCATACTAGCCAAACGCTCTTTGATTTTCTCAACGTTCGCATTTGGTTTATCAATTTTATTGATTGCAAATATAATTGGCACTCCCGCAGCTTGTGCGTGAGAAATTGCCTCTTTTGTTTGTGGCATGATATCATCATCCGCCGCAACTACTATAATAGCAATATCGGTAACTTGAGCTCCACGTGCACGCATCGCGGTAAACGCCTCGTGACCTGGTGTATCTAAAAATGCAATTTTTTGACCATTATCTAAAGTTACCCCGTATGCTCCAATGTGCTGCGTAATACCTCCAGACTCTCCAGCGATAACATTTTCTTTACGGATATAATCCAGTAAAGAGGTTTTACCGTGATCGACGTGACCCATTACAGTAACAATTGGCGCTCTAACCACTAAGTCTTCTTCTTTATCTTCAACTACCTCAATAGCTTCTTCGATATCAACCGTGATAAACTCTACTTCATAACCAAACTCATCAGCTACAATCGTTAAAGTTTCAGCATCTAAACGTTGGTTCATAGTAACCATGATACCAAGTGACATACAAGTTCCAATTACTTTAGTAATCGGCACATCCATCATGATTGCAATCTCACCTACTGTAACAAATTCTGTAACTTTAATTGTTTTACTTCCTTCATCAAGTGCTCTTTGCTCATCATCAGACTTCTGACGGTGCGTTTCTCTTTTATCTCTTCTATATTTAGCCGCTTTAGATTTTCCACCTTTACCTTGAAGTTTTTCAAGAGTTTCTCTAATTTGGTTTTTTACTTCCTCTTCAGTAGGCTCAACTTTTGCCACAATCGCAGGACGGTTTCCTTTTACAAAACCAGGTCTTGCACTTCTGTTAGCATTAAAACCTCCACCACCGGTATTTGGTGTAATTTTATTAGGATTTGGAGTTCCCGGTGCATTACCTGTTGCAGGTTTTGGCGCACCCGGAGTTCCCGGTTTAGGAGCGATTCTTTTACGCTTATTTTTGTTAGCGTTATTTCCAGCTCCCGGAGCTCCTGGTTTATTAGGAGTTATCTTCGGATCTTCTTTCTTTTTCTTAGGCTTATTGAATTGAGACAAGTCAATTGTTTGCCCGGTAAGAGTAGTTCCTGATAATTTTTGATATTGTGTAGTAATTGTTTCTTCAGCAGTTGCAGGATCAGTTGAAACAACAGGTTCCTGAGCTACTTTTGGAGACTCCACTTTTACTTCTTTTTTCTCTGTAATAATAGGCTTTTCAACCTTTTTCTCTTCAGAAACTACAGGAGCAACTACAGGCTCTGGCTGTACAATTTCTTTTTGAACAGGCTTTTCTGGTTGAGTTGGAGTAACAACTACTTTTGGTTCTTCAGCTTTCACTGGTTCCTCAACAGGAGTAGAAACAACTGCAGGCTTCTTCGGGTTTAAATCAATTTTACCTACTTGAACAGGTCCTGTTACAACAGCTCTCGCTTTTATAACTTCCTGTTGTTTTTGGCGCTCCTCGTCTTGTCTGCGTTTGTCTTCAATTTCTTTCTCACGTTCAACACGTAATGCTTCTTTCTCTTTTCTCTTCTCTTCTCCTACCTCTTTAGAAGCTTCCTTATTCCCCTTATCGCCCGCAAATTGGCTTTGTAGGATATTAAATTCGCTATCAGAAATTTTTGCATTTGGATTTGCATCAATAGCAATTCCCTTATCTTTTAGATAATCAACAGCTCTTTCTAACGAAATATTTAATTCCCTTAAAACCTTGTTTATTCTTATTACTCTCTCTTCAGACATATAACCTTTTTATTATTACCTTTTTCGTTGTGTTGTTAGAGCAGATAACTAGCTATCAAACTCTTCTTTTAGTATTTTCATAACATCAAGAATCGTTTCCTCTTCTAAATCTGTTCTTCTTACTAAATCTTCTACTTCTTGCTTTAAGATACTTCTAGCTGTATCTAAACCAATTTTTGCAAATTCTTCGATAACCCAGCCTTCAATTTCATCTGAAAACTCAGTTAATTCAACGTCATCGTCTTCGCCACTAGCAACATCACCTTCTCTGATAACATCTAACTCGTAACCCGTTAACTGACCTGCTAATTTTATATTATGACCTCCTCTACCAATAGCTTTAGAAACTTCTTCTAACTTCAAGAAAACTTCAGCTCTTTTATTTTCTTCGTCAATTTTGATAGACGAAACTTTAGCAGGACTCAAGGCTCTTGTAATAAACAATTGAATATTGTTTGTATAGTTAATTACGTCAATGTTTTCGTTTCCTAACTCACGAACGATTCCGTGAATACGAGATCCTTTCATACCTACACAAGCTCCAACCGGATCAATTCTGTCATCATAAGAATCTACTGCTACTTTTGCTTTTTCACCCGGAATACGCACTACATTTTTTACTGTAATCAAACCGTCGAATACTTCAGGAATTTCCTGCTCAAATAATTTCTCTAAAAACTTCTCAGAAGTTCTAGACATGATAATTTGAGGTTTGTTTCCTTTCAATTCAACGCTTTCAATAATTCCACGAACGTTATCTCCTTTACGGAAAAAGTCAGATGGAATTTGTTTTTCTTTTGGAAGCACAATTTCATTTCCTTCATCATCGACCAAAATTACAACTCTTGGACGTACGTGGTGTACTTCGGCAGTATAAATATCACCGATAATATCTTTAAATTGCTTGTAAAGATTCGTATTATCGTGTTCGTGAATTTTAGATATTAAGTTTTGACGCAAAGCCAAAATAGCTCTTCTTCCTAAATCAATCAATTTTACCTCTTCAGAAACCTCTTCACCGATTTCAAAATCAGCTTCAATCATTCTTGCTTCAGTTAAAGTAATCTCTTCGTTTTCAAAATCCAGATCTTCATCAGCAACAATTACTCTCCTTCTCCAGATCTCCATATCTCCTTTATCAGGATTTATAATGATGTCGAAGTTATCATCAGAACCGTATTTTTTCTTCAATGCATTTCTAAACACGTCCTCTAAAATTGCCATAAGCGTTACACGATCAATAAGTTTATTATCTTTAAACTCTGAGAATGAATCGATTAATGCTAAATTTTCCATGCGAATTCTTTAATTAAAATGTTACTGTAACAATTGCCTCTTTAATTTCTGTATAAGGTATTTGCTGCTCTTTTTGAACTGTTTCTTTTCCTTTTCCTACTTTTTTCGGTTCTCTTGCTTTCCAAGACAAAATTATAAAAACATCGTTAGCTTCCACCAATTCTGCCTCAATTTTTTCAGTATTTGTAGTAACAATCAACGTTCTACCAATATTCTTGATGTATTGTCTTGTCATTTTCAAAGGTGACCCTACTCCAACAGAGGCTACTTCAAGCGAAAAATCCTGCTCTTCACGATCCAGATTATTCTCAACTGCACGACTTACGTCAATACAATCCTGTAGCGCCACTCCATTATCACCATCTAAACCAACACTAATCTTAAAAGAGTCTGATACAGCCAGATCAATCAAAAAGATCGATGGCTTCTCCAGAAGAGCTTCTGTAATTAATCCGTTTACTTTTTCTTTAAATGTCATAATTTTATAAAAAGAGGGGACACTTAGTCCCCTCATTATTTAGATTTTAATAAATAACGGTGCAAATATAGTGTTTTTTTTATAAATCAAAATAAATAGATTGCCCTAAAAAAAATCTTATCTTTATAAAAGCATTAAAATAATCGTTTTTTAACTACTCAAGCCCAAAAACACTATGAAACGAATCCTAGTACCTACCGACTTCTCCGAACATGCGGAAGACGCTTTAAAAGTTGCCGCTCAAATTGCAAAGAAAAACAATTCTGAGATAATCATTCTACACATGCTCGAATTACCAAGCCAAATGAACGATGCCGTTCTGGGCGGCGCAAGCATTCCCGAAACCATGCTTTTTATGAAAAAAGCCAACGAAATGCTCGACCAGGTCTCCTCAAAACCTTATCTGGACGGGATTCAGATCACAGAAATTGTAAAAATGGACAAACCCATCCACGGCATTACCCAAATAGGCAAAGAATACGAAATCGATTTGATTATAATGGGATCACACGGATCATCCGGCATCGAAGAACTCTTAATTGGCTCAAATACTGAAAAAGTAGTTCGGAACTCCGAAATCCCAGTCCTTGTAATCAAAAAAGACAATACTAATTTTAGAGCTTCCGACATTGTTTTTGCTTCAGATTTCTCACCGGAAGCCAAAATACCTTTTGAAAAACTCCTGAAATTCACTAAAGTTTTTGACTCCAAAATACACTTAGTAACCATTTGCACCCCCAACAGCTTTAAACCAACTCACGAAGTTCAGCAAACAATAGATACTTTTGTAACCGAATTCAACCTAACCAATTATACCGCTCAAATCTACAATGACACCAATATCGAAAAAGGAATCATAAACTTTTCCAACAGCATCAATGCCGACATTATCGGAATGTGCACACATGGAAGAACCGGTTTCGCACACTTTTTCAACGGAAGCATTAGCGAAGGATTAGTAAATCACGCGATCAGACCAGTTCTTACTTTCAAAATCTAAAAGAATCCAGCTGTCAAAATTTACAACCTAACACTTCCAGAAAAACTAAAGCATAAAAAAAGCCTCTCGAATGAGAGGCTTTTTATGTTGGTCTACTAGGACTCGAACCTAGAAAGACTGCACCAAAAACAGTTGTGTTACCATTACACCATAGACCAGCAGTGCGATTAAGCGAGTGCAAAATTAAAACTTTTTTTAGTTTACACAAACTTTTTTCAACAAAAAAATCAATCTTTAAGAATTAGCGAATCATACCACTTCCTTTTTTTCCGCTCTCAAGTTTTTCTTTTCACCTCAAAAACTCACACAAACCTCATAAAATCAACTTCTTGTCCAAAACAACAAGAACCCCAGATTTATTCTTATCCAGCCTGCTTATTTTTTTTTATAAGCCCCAACTTTCGCTCATATCTTAAAACAAACGGAAACATCAAGGCATAAAAAAAGCCTCTCGAATGAGAGGCTTTACGTTGGTCTACTAGGACTCGAACCTAGAAAGACTGCACCAAAAACAGTTGTGTTACCATTACACCATAGACCAGTAAAAGCGGTTAAGCGAGTGCAAATTTAAAGCTTTTTTTAGTTCGCACAAGCTTTTTGAAGAAAAAAAATCATTTTTTCTTGTTTTTTTTTCTTCAAAATTCGTAACATTCACACAAGTATTTCACAAACAACACCTTACTTCAGCCAAATACTTTTACAGATTTTTTTGTTAATGCTCGTTTCTTTAGACAAAAAAACATTTTCTTTGTACGATAGAAAAATTACAAAATTTTAACACCTAAATATGGCACAATTCAATTTCAATAAATGGAATACTATTGTTGGTTGGTTTGCATTCGCAATCGCTTTAATCACCTATACCTTAACCGTTGAACCCACTATGAGTTTTTGGGATTGCGGAGAGTATATCGCCACCGCAGCTAAACTAGAAGTAGGTCACCCACCCGGAGCTCCTTTATTTCAAATGATGGGTGCTTTTTTCGCGATGTTCGCGACAGACGCACAACATGTCGCCTTAATGGTTAATATGATGTCGGTTTTCTCAAGTGCGTTTACAATCCTATTTCTGTTTTGGTCTTCTTCTATGATTTTAAAAAAAATTGTAGGGCGTTTTGCCGAAATCGACCAAAACAATTCAATTGTTATTTTAGGAAGTTCATTTGTTGGAGCACTTGCCTATACTTTTTCTGACAGTTTCTGGTTTAATGCCGTTGAAGCCGAAGTTTACGCCATGGCCTCCTTATTAATTGCCTTGCTTTTCTGGCTTGGTTTACGTTGGGAGCAGGATATGGATCAGCCAAAAGGAAACAAATGGCTGTTAATCATCTCTCTTGTTATCGGACTTTCGTTTGGAGTTCACTTTATGGCTTTATTAACCATTCCTTCAATCGGGTTCCTTTATTACTTCAAACATTACGAAAACGTTACGATCAAAAATTTCCTTATTGCCAATGTTGTGGTAATTGGTGTTTTACTTTTTATCTTCAAACTGCTTTTACCTTTAACCATGGAAGCCTTTGCAGATACTGAAGTTTTTATGGTAAACAGCTTTGGACTGCCTTTTAACTCAGGAACTATTCTTGTAACGTTGATTCTAATCGCTTTCTTCTATTTTGGATTAAAATTCACCAAACAAAAAGGATTGATTTTTTACAATACTGTCATTCTTTGTATTCTATTTATATTTATCGGATTCTCTACCTGGATAATGCTTCCTGTTCGCGCTAACGCCAACACTGTAATTAACGAAAACAAGCCTTCTGATGCTGCTGAAGTATTAGCTTATTACAATCGTGAACAGTATGGAGTAAACCCGCTGTTTTACGGCCCGCAGTATACCGAAGTTTTTGCTGGTCTTGATGCAAAAAATCCTTATTCAGACAAAGCACCTAACTACGAAAGAGATTATAAAACAGGTAAATATATCATTACCAACAATTTTAAAAACGCTCAGCAAAATACAGACGACAATCAAAAAACGATTCTGCCTAGAATGTGGAGTACCGAAACAGGACACATTCAAAACTATATCAATTTCTCCAACCCTCCTCAATTCAGAATTAACCCAAATTACGACTACGAGCAGGATTTAGGAAAATACGGAATCGATGCCAGCCAATTAAGCGAAGAGGAATATAGTAAAGCTACTGCGCAATTGCGTAATGAAGTTGAAAAAACTGTTTCGGAATTCAGAAAAGCCTATGCTCAAAAACAAATTGACAATGAAGGTTATGTGAAATTCTTAAAAAGCTATGGCGATTACCTAATCATCGAAAAACCATCTGCTGTAGATAACTTTGGCTTTATGTTCGAATACCAATTCGGATATATGTACTGGAGATATTTGATGTGGAATTTCGTTGGACGTCAGAGTGACAATCAGGGAAAATACGATAATATTGACGGAAACTGGATTAGCGGGATCAAAGCCCTTGATTCCTTACACCTTGGCTCTCAGGACAATTTACCTTCTGACGTCACAAACAACAAAGGAAGAAACGTTTATTACTTCCTGCCTTTTATTTTGGGACTCATCGGATTAATGTACCACGCCAATAAAGATTTAAAAAGCTTCTATGTTCTTTTAGCTTTATTCTTATTTACCGGAATTGCTTTAAAAATATACTTAAACGAAAGACCTTTTGAGCCGCGTGAAAGAGATTATGCCTTGGTAGGATCTTTTTATGTATTTGCCATCTGGATTGGATTTGGCGTTTATTCACTTTACGAAAGCATCCAGAAATATGTTGCCCCTAAAATTGCCGGCCCAATTATTATTGCAGCAAGTTTATTGGCTGCTCCTATTTTAATGGCTTCTCAAAACTGGGACGATCATGATAGATCAGGAAGATATACCGCTGTTGCAATGGCAAAAGCTTATTTGAACTCCTGCGATAAAGACGCTATTTTATTTACCATTGGAGACAATGACACCTTCCCACTATGGTACGCTCAGGAAATCGAGCACATTAGAACAGACGTTAAAATCGTAAACACCAGCCTGTTCATGACCGATTGGTATATCGACCAAATGAAAGCAAAAGCATACGAGTCTGACCCGTTGCCAATCTCTTTTACACACGATCAGTACGTGGGTGACAAATTGGATTATGTAGCACATATCCCAAAAATTGATACCCGCTGGAACATCAAGGACTTTATTGATTTTATTAAAAATCCAAAATCAACTGTAGGCTTACAAAACGGACAAACAATCCATTTCTATCCTACGAACAAAATCAGAGTTCCTATAGACAAAAATGTCATTATCAAAAACAAAGTCGTAAATCCAAAATACAACGATTCTATAGTTTCTTATATGGATATTGACATCAAAGGAAGCGCATTATACAAAAATCGCTTAATGATGTTAGACATTTTAGCTAACAACAATTGGAAAAGACCAATTTATTTTAGCGGAGGTGCTTTTGACGATGAAGATTATTTATGGCTAAAAGATTATTTACAACTGGATGGTATGGTCTACAAATTAGTTCCTATTAAAAATGTACCTTCAAAAGATGGAGGACCAATGGATATGGGACAGATGGATACTGACAAAACTTATAATATTGTAATGAAATGGGACTGGGGTAACAGTAATGGTAACATTTATCACGATCCTGAAACCAGAAGAAACAGCATCACATACCGTACTAATTTATCCCGTTTGATGGATCAGCTTATCACTGAAGGCAAAATAGATAAAGCTAAAAAAGTGATCGAACTGGCAATGACAAAAATGCCAGTAGACAAATTTGGCTATTATTCATTAGTAGAACCTTTTGCAGGCGGATATTACAAAGTAGGAGAAACTGCTAAAGCACATGATTTGCTTAACAAACTAGTTCAAAAATACAAAGAAGAACTAAACTATTATGCAACTCTGACTCCTAATGACCAAACCGACTTAGCAATTGACATTATTACTGACATCGAACGCTACAGAAGCTTATTACAAGTGATGAAAGAAAATAACGATCTTACTTTCTACGAAAAACATAAGGTAACATTTAATACTTATGTAAATGTTTTCGAACGCTTTGGAAGAGAAAAAGAATAAGTTACGAAAAACATAGCAATTAAAAAAATGCAGCGCCGCTTGATTAGTAGCGCTGCATTTTCTAATTTTACATATCTGTAAACCACTACAAAATGAGCTTTTATTGGGTAAAAACAAATTCATTCATTAAAAAGGTGTTTTCTAAATATTGTTGGGACATTCCAAACAACGAAAAGAAAATATACCTCACCTTTGATGATGGCCCAACTCCGGAGATTACAGACTGGGTTTTATCCGAATTAAAAAAATTTGATGCAAAAGCCACTTTTTTCTGTATCGGAAAAAACATAAAAGCCAACCTGTCTCTGTTTGAAAAATTAATCACAGAAGGACATTCCATTGGCAACCACACCATGAACCACGTTAACGGCTGGAAAAGCCAAACCGATGATTATATTCAAAATGTACAGCATTGTGCTGCAGTTCTGAAAGAGGAAAAAACGTGCAATCTTATCTTTCGCCCGCCTTACGGGAAAATCAAAAAGGCACAATCTAAAATCCTGCGAAAATTAGGGTATAAAATTATCATGTGGGACGTTCTAAGCGCCGATTTCGATCAGAGTATCACCCCTGAGAAATGTCTTGAAAACGTAACTAAAAATGTAAAGTCAGGAAGTGTAATTGTATTCCATGACAGCATAAAAGCATCTCCAAATTTAAAATTTGCCCTGCCTAAAACCTTACATTTTTTAAAAGAAAATGGTTATACATTTGATATTATTCACTAAATAATATCGTTAAGAAGTAATATTCTATAAATTAAATTGTTCCTGGACAATTCCTATAATCGTGTTCGCATCAAGCTCTCCGGATTGTCTCCAGATCATCTGCCCTTCTTTATAAATCATTAAAGTAGGAAGTCCTTTAATACGCAGTGCTTCTGCTAATTCTTGATTTTTATCCACATCAATTTTGATCACCTTGGCTTTATCGCCAAGTGCAGCCGCAACATCCTTAATTACAGGATGCATCGATACAGATGATTCGTTCCAATCGGTGTAAAAATCAATCAACACTGGAACTTGAGCATTTATAAGTTCTCCAAATTTTGACATAAAACCAAAAATTTAATTCTTTTTTAATCTTTTAAAAAGAGATAATTATATACAAATGTAGCATTTTTAACGAATTAAGCCACATTGTTCCCTTTTTTTAGTTCAATCACGGTTATTTCGGGCATAATCCCTACACGTCCCGGATAAGCGTGAAAACCAAATCCACGATTCACATAAACGTATCGGCCTGCATTTTCATACAGCCCTGCCCATTGCTTATAGATATACTGCGCAAGGCTCCATTTAAAATAACCCGGAATTTCTATCCCAAATTGCATGCCATGTGTATGTCCTGACAGTGTTAAATGAAACTTTTTCGGATGATTTTTAATTTCGTATTCCCAGTGCGTCGGATCATGACTCATCACCACTTTAAAATCGTCCTGAGTGACATTCTCAGAGGCTTTGTTTAAATCTCCTGCCTTTTTAAAATTCTGTCCCCAGTTTTCTACCCCAATCAGTGCAATTTTGTCATTGCCTTTTTGAATGTATCGGTGTTCGTTTAACAAAAGGTCGAATCCGATCTGACCGTAAAGATTCTTAATTTCTTTGAAGTTCTCGTCTTTTTCTTTTTCAGAAGGCCAGGTTACATATTCACCATAATCATGGTTTCCTAAAACCGAAAATTTACCATATTTATAATTCTTTATTCTTTTAAAGGTTTCCAGCCAGGGATGCATTTCTTTAGCATGTGTGTTGACAATATCTCCGGTAAACAAAATTAAATCGGCTTCCTGAGCATTAATCAGGTCAATTGCATAATTGATCTTATCCGGATTGTCAAAACTTCCACTATGAACGTCGGATATCTGAGTAATTTTAAACCCGTCAAAAGCATCCGGAAGATCCGGAAAAAAGATCGTTTGTTTGATTACTTTAAAATTATATTTTCCTTCAAAAATTCCATAAATCAAAGAAAGAAAAGGGACTGCTGCCAACCCCAAGCCAATCTGACTGATAAATTTTCGCCTTGACGGAATAGCTTCTGAACCATTTGAATTGTAGACAAAATAATTTACTATTCCTGCTCCTAATCTGAAAATATCTTCGCCAAACATGATTAGTGTCAGCACAATTTTTGGTACATAAACCAACAGCATCAAACCGGTCGTAAACATAAACTGTCTCGTTTGTCCAACGGAGCGGTCAACCTGTGAAAAAGAATACATGATAAAAATTAAAAGCAGTAAACTTATAATTTGATACCCTACCAACACCCATCTTAATTTGATCAAAGTGCGAAAGGCCTGATACGAATAGAACTCAATAAATAGAAGAAGAGCGCAAAGAATTAGAAACTTAAGGATCATTATTTATAGTTTTCAACAAAGTAACAAAGAATGAAAATTGTATAGCTTTTTATTATCAAAAATTTAACGCTGGTAATAACAAAAAGCTGACAGATTACTCTACCAGCTTTTTTTCTACCAAATTTTTTAAAACCTTTTATAATCCACAACAGGTCTACCATAGTAAACTATGTTGTTTTATTTTTGAGCTTTTGCCGCTTCTTTTTTCGCTTTTTTATCTGCTTTTTTGTCTTTTTTAGGCGCTTTTGCTTCTTTTACAGGGGCTGATTTCGCTGGGGTTGTTTGCGCGCTTACCATTGCAGTTGTTCCTAAAACAGCTACTGCTAACATTACTAATTTTCTCATGATTTTAGTTTTTATAATTATTAATATCTTCATTTATTATACCTCAAAGATATTATCGGAAAATGAAGATTAAATGAAGATTGAGCTCCTCTGAAAAAATTAACGTTTAATTATGTTTTACCGTTTCCGGAAACAACAATGTAAAGATTGTTCCTTTATTTATTTCAGAAGTAACTTTAATTTCGATATGATGAAAAGACGCAATACTCTCGGCAATAGTGAGCCCCAAGCCCTGACCGTCCTGATCTGAACTGATTCTGGCAAACCTGTTGAATATATGCTGTATTTGAGAATCACTCATCCCAACACCGGAATCTGCTATCGAAATAAAATAATTATGGTTCTGAAAACCATCCGTGATGGTAATACTGCCTTGAGATTTATTGTATTTTATAGCATTGGTAACCAAGTTATAAATAAGAATATGAATTAGCGTTTTATTTCCTGTAAAAACATAATAATGCTGCATCGTATTCACAAACTGAATTTCTCTGTCCTCAATTCGATCTTGCAAGTCCTCCTGCAGATCGTTAACAATCTCATGAAAATTTATATACTCGTTTGCTTCATACTGATTGTTCTCTATTCTGGAAATCAACAATAAGTTATTGATGATTTTTTTTAGCATGTCTAATGTTCTCAGCGATCCTGCGATTTTATCGAATGCATTATCGTCTAAGGATTCATTTTGTAATAAGTTCTCAAACTTACTTTTAAGCAGCGCAATTGGCGTTAGAAGTTCGTGGGAAACATTCGAAATAAACTGTTTCTCTTTTTTAAAAAGTTCCGCAATACGGTCCATCATTTGATTTAAAACAAAATCAAGTTCCCTGAAATCCCTCGATCTGGCTTTTATAGGGGTATGATCAAAAGCTTCAGGTTCATTGACCCGCCTTATTTTAGTGTCAATAATTTTATAAAAAGGCTTCAGTAAATATTCAATGTAAAAAGTATCAGCCAAAAAAGTAATAAGCAATATAACTACAAAAACAATTATGATAAAAAAACGAATGATAAAGGTAAGGTCTTTTACTTCTCCTAAACTGCTCCCAATTTCCAGCTGATATCCCTGATTTCCATAAGTAAAATGATACTGCAAAATTCTGTATTCATTTTCTTCCCCTTCAATAATCCGATAGTCATTACTAAAAACAGGTTTTTTCTGATCGGGTTTCAGAGAAGACTTAGAGAGTACCAAAAACTCACTGTGAAGAGTTGAAAACTGTGAGTACGTTTCGGTCGAATCACCTGAATTTTCAATAAAATCATCAATCTCATTTTGATTCAGATGCTCAATAAATTTCTGTTTCTTTTCGAGTAAGCCGTTATTAATATGCCTGTACACCACATTTTCGACCAAAATAGGCAGCATCAACCATAAAATCAAAATAACCAACAGTCTTGTCAGCGCATTAAAAATAGCCAATTGATGTTTTATTTTCACAGTCCTTACTATTTATTCGTTTATACGATACCCTACGTTTCTCACCGTTTCAAACCAGTCAATTTCTGTATGTTTGTCCAACTTTTTTCGAAGATTCCGAACATGGACATCAATAAAATTAGAATCGGAATTGACCTCCAGAATGTCTCCCCAAATATGTTCTGTCAATTGCAACCTGGTAATCACTCTGTTTTTATTGAGGACCAAATATTGAAAAATATCAAACTCCTTTTTGGTGAGATTAATGGGCGTTTCATCATAACTCACTTTATAATCCTGAAGCTGCAGTAAAAAACCATGAATGCTTAAACTATTCAAAGTAAAACCATGCATCCTTCGAATGACCGCAAACAATCGCGCACTAAGCTCTGTTAGAGCAAATGGCTTAGTCAAATAATCATCGGCACCTAAATGCAAGCCGTTTATTCTATCATCGAGTTCACCACGGGCTGTAAGTACAATAACTGCCATTTTCGATTTGGTTTTTCGAACCGTTTTCAGCACTTCAAACCCATCTCCGTCAGGCAAACCAAGATCCAGAAGCATAGCATCATAGTCATTGCTGTTTACTTCTTCTAAAGCGTCACCACAATTGTGAACAATTTTACAAACATAACCCGCATTACACAGAAAGTCATAAACCTCTGCCGCAAGTTCTTTATTATCTTCAACAATCAAAACATTCATAATACAGCATTTAAGTGCAACTAAATTTAAGCAATTATAAAAAGCATCGTTGCGCATTATTAAAAAAATTAACGAATAAAAAAAGCCAGTAAATTTCTTTACCAGCTCTTTTCAACCTCTTTCCTCATAATCATTACTTCTGTTTTGCCTCGTTTACAATTCTTCGCAAGCAAAACGAAAACAATTTTTACTACTTCATTTTAGTTGTTTCTGCTTTTGGAGCTTCGCTTTTTTGCGATTTCATTTTTTTATCAGCTTTGTTTTTGTGGTGCTTAGTTGCTTTTATTTCTTTCACAGGAGTTGGCTTTGCCGGAGCTGTTTGTGCACTAACCATTACACTTGTTCCTAAAACTGCCACGAGTAACATCATTAGATTTTTCATAACTTTTGATTTAAATTGATATTTTATTTTACACTTTTATTATCTTATTTTTTTTCTTTTGGGGCTTCTGTTTTTACTGCTTTTGCTTTTTTATCAGATTTGTGTTTAGGATGTTTTGTAACTTTTACTTCTTTAGGAGGAGCCGGTTTAATACCTTTAGCAGGAAATGCACTTACCATAACACTTGTTCCCAAAACGGCCACTAGTAACATTAATAAATTTCTCATGATTTCTAAATTTTTATATTAATACCTTTTATTTTACAGATCAAATTTACCCCTGCAATATGAAGACAAAATGAAGAAATCGTACCCGTTTAGAAATTTAACTTTATTTTATAAAAAAACGACGGAAATACTCCCGTCGCTTCTTCTTTATAGATGTTGTTTTTAGAAACCTAATCCCAGAGCCATAGCCGTAACAGTTGGTGTAAAGCCAATCGTTTTGCTTGCTGCACCTGATGTTAAGTTAATTTTATATACGGACTGTACACCACTAACAGTTAATATTGCGAACGCCTCATTACTGGTCCCTCCTATATCAAACCCATTCATTCCTGTTGTCATTACTCCCAAACTACCCACCAACACCAAAGTTCCGTTATTTGGCGGATTTTGAAGATAGAGATTATTCGTTCCTGAATCAATAACAAACAACTGTGTAGTTGATGCTTGTGCAAAATTATTAGTATAAGCAGCAGCCGTAACCGATGGTGTCCCCGGATTAAGAAGAACATCAGTAGCAGCAACTACTCCCGTATCCGGATGCAGTCGAAGATTTTGCCCGGTATTACTCACCACACGTATTCTATCGACGGTTGGATTAAAATCAAATCCAAAATTCTGACCAGATAACGATGGCGATAATCCAGTCCCAACCGCAGTAGTCTGACCATTTGAAATATTAATCGTTAACAGTCTGCTTTGATTTGTTAATGCGTAAAGAGCTCCGTTTGCAGGTCTGAAATCCAGACCAACTACCTGCTCACTTGTAGCCATCCCGGTTAAAGCAACAGAATTTGAAGTTCCCGTTACCGGGTTCAACCTGTACAAAATATTGGTCTCCGTGGTTGCATAAGCGATTGGTTTTGTCTTAAATGCTATTTCAATAATTTGTTGGGTAAAAACTCCAACCCAACCTGCTTCGCCAGTCATTAAGTCAATCGTATATAATCTGGATTCATTGTTTTTAGTATTGACTGCTAATGCCAAATTCGTATCAGCCTCAATATCAAAACCTCCTATTCCTAAAAAATCAACTTTCAAACTTCCAATTTCCTGAATTTTTCCATCATTTGGAGGATTCTGCAGATATACTTTGTCGGTAGAGTAATCAATATCGAATAATTGAGTTGTGGTACTACCTGAGAAACTATTAGTATAAGCAACCGCTCCAATCTGAGCATTAGCGACACCATTTATACTTCCGTCTGTCGCTACTACAGTTCCTAATTCAGGATGCAGCCTGAGATTCTTGCCGTTATTAGACACCAAACGTATCCTGTCGACTGTTGGGTTAAAATCGATAGCAGAAGATGTCCCTTCGATCAAAGGCGTGAAAGGTCCTGCTCCGAGCGGTGTCGCCAACCCTGAATTTTCATTTATAATGTACAATCTGCTGGTAGAGCCCAAACCATAAAGCTGTCCCGTTGAAGGTCTGTAATCAATACTTATAATATTTTCTCCCGATTGCAATCCAGTTATAGCGTAAGAACGAACAGGAGTCTTTAAATCTCTGGCTTTAAAATAAAAAATCTTATTGTCATTTGTCAGCGCTGTAAAGTCTACAGGAGGAGCAATACCAGGTGTTGGTACCGGTTCAGGTTGCGGAACCGGAGTTCTATCGTCATCATTAGAACAGGCTCCAAAAAATGACATTAATCCCATTACGAAAATGGATCTCGACATACGTATATTTTCTCTCATAACACATTGTTTTTTATTTACTTACGACAAAACCTTCCTTCTGGTTTGGTTCTTTTTTAAACTTCACAGAAAAAAATTAAATCCTTCCTGCTATAATCAGGAAAAACAAATAACAAATTAATTTGTGTCCTAATATTATATCGATATTTGTAACTTTGAAAATTGAATTGATAAACTGAACATATGTCGTCACAAAAACGCCTTTTTTTACTTGATGCTTACGCTTTAATATTTCGCGGCTACTACGCCTTCATAAAAAACCCAAGGATCAACTCCAAAGGAATGGATACATCAGCGATCATGGGATTCATGAATTCGCTTTTAGATGTTATCAAACGTGAAAAACCGGATCATTTGGCTGTAGCTTTTGATAAAGGCGGAAGCCAATTGCGAAACGAATTATTCCCTGAATACAAGGCTAATCGCGATGTGACGCCTGAAGCCATTAAAATTGCTGTTCCTTATATCTGCGAATTGTTAAAAGCCATGCACATTCCAATTATTGAAGTGTCAGGTTTTGAAGCTGACGATTTGATTGGAACGATTGCCAAACAAGCCGAGAAAGAAAATTATAAAGTTTTTATGGTAACTCCGGATAAGGATTTTGCTCAATTGGTTTCGGAAAACATCTTTATGTACAAACCTGCCCGCATGGGAAATGGAATTGAGATTTGGGGAGTTCCTGAAGTCTTGGCAAAATTCGAAATCGAGCGTCCGGAACAAGTTATCGATTTTCTTGGAATGATGGGTGATGCTGCCGATAATATTCCGGGACTTCCGGGAGTGGGTGAAGTAACCGCCAAAAAACTCCTAAAAGAATTTGGAACGATGGAAAACCTATTAGCCAATACTGATAAGCTAAAAGGAAAAATGAAAGAGAATATCGAGGCCAATAAAGAAAAAGGATTGTTGTCTAAAAAATTGGCAACCATTTTATTAGATTGCCCGGTAACCTTTAACGAAGATGATTATGAATTAGTTCGTCCTGATATTGAAAAAACCGATGCTATTTTTCAGGAACTTGAGTTCAGACGAATGGCAGAGCAATTTGACAATTTGTTTAAAACAGGAAGTGGAAATGAAACAGCAGCTTCAGCTCCGGTTTCTGATGCTAAATTATACAAAAAGCCACAACCCAAAAACGAAGATCAGTTTGATCTTTTTGGAGGCGGTTCTACCGAAGAAAATACCGAAGCAACCCGAACTTCTTTTTACAATACTCTCGAAAACACGCCTCACTCCTATCAGGCCATTCAGGGAGATCTTGGTATAAAACTACTTTTGCAAAACCTGCAAAATCAGACTTCTGTTTGTTTTGACACCGAAACTACAGGTTTAGATGCTTTGCATGCCGAGTTAGTAGGTATTGCTTTCTCATACGAAAAAGGAAAAGCTTTTTACGTTCCGTTTCCGGAAAATCAGGAAGAAGCTCAGACTTTAATTGAAAAATTCAGACCTTTCTTTGAGAATGAAAACATCGAAAAAATAGGTCAGAACTTAAAATACGATTTAAAAATTCTTTCCAATTATGATATTACCGTAAAAGGAAAGCTTTTTGATACGATGATTGCGCACTATCTGATCAATCCGGATATGCGTCACAATATGGATGTTTTATCAGAAACCTATTTGAAATATGCCCCTAAACCGATTGAAGAACTGATTGGTAAAAAAGGAAAAAATCAAATTACAATGCGCGATGTAGCTCTTGAAGACATCAAGGAATATGCTGCCGAAGATGCTGATATTACGTTGCAGCTAAAAGAAATTTTTACAACAGAATTAGACAAAACTGAGACTAAAAAACTGTTTGACGAAATCGAGATTCCGTTAGTAAGCGTTTTAGCAGCTATGGAAACCGAAGGAATTCGTCTGGATGTTGAGTTTTTAAATGCAATGTCTAAAGAAATGGATGTAGAGATCAAATCTTTAGAACAGCAGATATACGAAACTGCCGGAGAAAAATTCAACTTAGCTTCTCCGAAACAGCTGGGTGATATTTTATTTGATAAACTTAAAATTGGCGGAGCCAAGCAAAAGAAAACCAAAACCGGGCAATATGCAACCGGCGAGGAGGTTTTGACTTATTTGGCCAACGATAACCCGATCGTAAAACAAATTCTGGACTGGCGTCAGATGGTGAAATTGCAAAGTACTTATATACTGGCTTTACCGGAACAAGTAGACAAAAAAACATTACGCGTTCATACTGATTATATGCAAACTGTTGCTGCAACAGGACGTTTGAGCTCTAATAATCCGAACTTGCAAAATATCCCGATTCGTACTGAAAGAGGCCGCCAGATTCGTAAAGCTTTTGTCGCTCGCGACGAAAACCATACCTTAATCTCTGCCGATTACTCGCAAATAGAATTAAGAATTATTGCCGCCTTAAGTGGAGAAGAAAATATGATTGCTGCTTTCCAGAACGGAGAAGACATTCACAAAGCTACGGCTGCAAAAGTATTTGATGTGCCGCTAGACGAAGTTTCACGCGAACAAAGAAGCAATGCCAAAACTGTAAACTTTGGTATTATATATGGTGTTTCTGCTTTCGGATTAAGCAATCAAACTTCATTATCCCGTAGTGAAAGTACTGCTTTGATTGAAGCCTATTATAAAACATACCCAAGATTACGTTCCTATATTAATGAACAAATAGAATTTGCACGCGAAAAAGGTTACGTACAAACTATTCTTGGTCGTCGTCGTTACTTAAAAGACATTAATTCTGCAAATGCTGTAGTTCGTAGTGCCGCCGAAAGAAATGCCGTAAACGCACCAATTCAGGGAAGTGCTGCCGATGTTATTAAAATAGCGATGATCAACATCCATAAAAAATTAAAAGAAGAAAACTGGAAATCTAAAATGCTACTTCAGGTTCATGATGAGCTTGTGTTTGATGTGCACAACGACGAACTTGAAAAAATTCAACCCATGATCAAACATGAAATGGAAAATGCTTTTATAATGAGTGTTCCTTTAGATGTTGAACTTGGTTTGGGTAAAGATTGGTTGGAAGCGCATTAATTATTTTTTTTAAAAACTTTAGAATGGAAAACCTACCACACTTTGAACCAATCAATCCACAAGAATTAAAAGAGTATTACGTCGTTAAAACTGATTTAAACGAAAGAAAAATAAACATTGATTTAAACTTTGAAAACAATTCTATTGATGAAGATGCAATTCAAACAATCAAAATTTTTCTTGAAAACATCAAAAAATTTGATCAGCAAAATAAGTTGTATATAAATAATGATTTTGCAGAAGGAGACGGCGAGACAAAAGATTATATAAATTTTTATTTTGACGAACTTGATCAAGATGAAATATCAAACATAATTGATATTCATGATATAGACACTCCAAAAGAAATTCTACTTCTTAATGAATTAAAATTAAATAGAATTGGACTTTATCCTGACGGCAAATATAATACAAACTATTATGCTGTGTTTGATTACTCGATAGATATTGATGGCGAACCCTGTGAACAACTTTTAGTAGTTAAAACTAACGAAAAAGGAGATTTAGATCATATCGCCTGGGAAAGTTAAAAGCATAAAAAAACCATCAGCTGCAACTGATGGTTTTTTTTATTATCTATTTTTTTCTTGTCGATTCTCTTTCTTTCAACTTCGTCTTAATTACGATAGTTTCATAATCTGAAGTTTCACCTTCAGGCTCTTCCAGTCTTTGAATAAGTCTTTTGGCAGCAACCTCACCAATTTCAATTCCGTGCTGACTTACTGTTGTTAAACTTGGTGACAAGCGTCTTGAAGCCAAAATACCGTCAGCAAAACCAATAATCGAAATATCTTCAGGAACTTTATACCCTTTTTTCAAACTTACTCTCAAAGCTGCAACTGAATCATTTTCATCTAAAGCAAAAATAGCATCAATTTTATGCTCAAAAATGGCATCAATTTTGGCTTTCATATCTTCTTCGGAGTCGGTACGAAGAATGATATTCTCATTTATCGTAATATTATTGTCTTTTAATGCTTTTAAGTAACCATCTGCTCTTAATTTTCCAACGCTTAAATTGTCTACTGACGAAATCAGAGCAATATTTCTGCATCCTAAATCAATTAAATGCTGTGTTGAGTTTAAAGCAGAATCAAAATCGTCTACCACCACTTTATCACATTCTACTCCATCAGCAATTCTATCAAACATCACAATAGGAGTTCCATCGCTGATAATATCCGAAAAATGACCATACTCTTCTAATTTTTGCGCTTCTTCAGATACTGATAATATAAATCCGTCAATAGTTCCGTTGCTTAACATTTCAAGCGTATGAACTTCTTTTTCCAAAGATTCATTCGAAATACAAGTGATTACATTATATCCTTTTTTATCTGCTACTTTTTCGATACCACTAAAAACCTTTGCGAAAAAGGAGTTCAATATATTAGGTATAATTACTCCTATTGTTTTGGTTTTACGATTCTTTAAATTCAAACCAATAACATTCGGTTTATAATTTTTGAGTTTGGCATACTCTTTAATCTTCACCTTTGTTTGCTCACTAATCTCCGGGCTATCATTCAATGCCTTAGAAACAGTCGATACAGAAACACCCAGTTCCTTCGCAATTTGTTTTAGAGTTGCTTTAGCTTTCATTTAAAAATAAATTTTATGTAATTAATACAAATATAGTAGAATTACCTAAAATAAAACAAAAAACACGTTATCCTATTTAAAATTTCAACGCGTTTTTTAAATAAAATTAAAATAAGCTTCTTTTCTAAAACCGCAAGTCCTAAAATTTCGTTAATACCTTAATACATGTTATTAACCTTTTAAAAGTCCTTGATTATGAAAAACGAAGTTAAAATTCATGAAGTAGATCCTTCATTGAATAACAGAAGGAGCTTTCTTAAGCTTAGCGGTCTTACATTAGTTGGTGCCGGTTTGATTATGGCTGGTTGCAGTGATAATGACAATGATAACGAAATGGAAGACACTACGTTGCCCGGAATCCGAAACGGCGTCTTTGATTTAGGATCCGGTGATTTTGGAGTATTAACCTATGCGTATGCTTTAGAACAGCTGGAAGCCGACTTTTATACTAAGGTTGTAAACGCAGCAAACTTTAATGCCACTTTTAATCCTATCGAACGGCAGGTACTAACAGACCTGTATCATCACGAAGTAATTCACAGAGATTTTTTCAAAGCTGCTTTAACCGGAGCGCTTCCTGATCCGAGCTCTCAATTACTTCCTTCCTTAGCTTTTAACTACGGTTCTTTGAATTTTAACAGTCGTACCGAAGTTCTTGCTACAGCAAAAGCGTTAGAAGATACCGGAGTTGCTGCTTACAACGGAGCGGGAAAATTAATTAAAAGTGCAGACTATTTACTTTTAGCAGGAAAAATTGTTTCGGTAGAAGCCAGACACGCATCAGCCATAAGAAGCTTAATTAATCCTAACTCTAAAGATTTTGCCGGCGATGATATTGTAAACGCAACAACAGGTTTGGATGCAGCACAAGATCCTTCAAAAATTCTACCAATTGCAGGAGGCTTCATTACAACAAAATTTACAGCCAAATATTTACCTTAATCTTAACAAGCTAAAACTTAGAAATTATGAATATTTTAAAATTTATAGAAACGTTTACTGATGATAGCTTGATGAGAAGCACTGGTTCAAGAAGAGACAGTTTTAATCAGTTTGGAAGTATTGGAAAAACATTAGCCTACGCATCAATCCCTTTCGGATTATCAGCAATGGCAAATAAAGCATTGGCAAAAGACATTACCGCAACACCCGCAACTCCTATTGGAGCCTTGCAATTTGCCTTAACTTTAGAATATCTGGAAAACGAATTTTATGCTATGGCATTAGATTCCGGAGTAATTCCGGCATCAGAAAATGGCGGACGCGATTTAAAAGTTTTTCAGCAAATAGCAGCACACGAGTCCGATCACGTTAAGTTTTTGATAGCAGGACTGGGCGGACCAGCAAGTGCAAATTTTGTTGCCAAACCTACATTTGACTTTACCGTTGGAGGAGCTTTTGATCCATTTCATGACTACCCAACCTTTTTAGCATTAGCACAAGCCTTTGAAGATACGGGCGTTAGAGCCTACAAAGGTCAGGCAGCAAATTTAATCACTACACCTGATTTATTAACTGCCGCATTACAAATTCACTCCGTAGAAGCCCGTCATGCTTCTGAAGTACGACGTTTAAGAGGATTAAAAGGATGGATTTCGAATAGTGAACGAGGCGCAGGAATGCCCGCTGCAACACAAGCTGTTTATGATGGTGAAGGCGTTACGGTGCAAGCAGGATTCAACACGGCAGCTGCATTTGGAGCTTCTGCAGGGTCAGAAGCTTATGATGAGCCACTTACGACACAACAAGTCGTTGATATTGCAAATTTATTTATTGTTTAGTCAAAACAATTCTAGATATTGAACCACCTTCGCGTTATTGTGAAGGTGGTTTTTTTTTATTGTTTTAAATCAAAAACTGATGTCCTGATTTTCAGCAGATAAAATATTCTTTTCAGGTATTTGGTTTTAAAATAATTAATTGTACTTTTGCATCCCCTTTATTGGGGATGGAATGTTTAATTAAAATAATATTATGGACGCATTAAGCTACAAGACAATTTCAGCTAGCAAAGCCACTGTAACTAAAGAGTGGATTGTTGTTGATGCTGAAGGTCATAACTTAGGTCGTCTTGCTTCAAAGGTTGCAATGATCTTAAGAGGTAAGTACAAACCAAGTTACACACCGCACGTTGACTGTGGAGATAACGTAATTGTTATCAACTCAGAAAAAATTAACCTTACAGGTACAAAAATGAATGACAAAATTTACATGCGTCATACAGGTTACCCAGGAGGACAAAGAACTTTAACTGCTAAAGTATTGCAATCTAAAAATCCTGCATTATTAGTAGAAAAAGCTGTAAAAGGAATGTTACCTAAAAACAAATTAGGAGCTGAACTTTTTAGAAATCTAAATGTTGTTGTAGGTGCTGAGCATACTCACGGAGCTCAAAAACCTAGAACTGTTAACCTAAACGATCTTAAGTAATGGGAGTTATTCACAAAATCGGTAGAAGAAAAACCGCTGTTGCACGTGTATATGTTTCTGAAGGAACAGGAAAAATCACTGTAAACAAAAAAGAATTCGCAACTTACTTTCCAACTGCAACTTTACAATACAAAGTTTTACAACCATTATCTATGACAGAAAATGCAAGTAACTTTGATGTAAAAGTAAACGTTTACGGAGGTGGTTCAACTGGTCAGGCAGAAGCTGTAAGAATGGCATTAGCACGTGTAATGTGTGAAGTGAACATCGAAAACAGAGCTATCTTGAAACCAGAAGGTTTATTAACAAGAGATCCAAGAATGGTTGAACGTAAGAAATTCGGTCAGAAGAAAGCTCGTAAGAGATTCCAATTCTCTAAACGTTAATATTTACCTGTCTTGTGCATTTGGTACAGGACACCATCAATTATTTATTGAAATTAAAAAACACAGTTGTTGTTGCTCTCCTATTGAGGTAGGAAATAGTTTAGCATCTAAATGGGTTAAAAGTCCGAAAGACGAAAGTCTGAAGGCCTTAAAGTTTGAAGCCTATAGCGTAATGCTTAGTGCCTAAAGTAAAAAAAACACATTGCTAATCAACAGAACGTAAACTAGTACAAAAATGGCAAACAAAATAGAAGTTAAAGACTTACTAGAAGCAGGTGTTCACTTTGGACACATGACTAGAAAATGGGACCCAAATATGGCCCCTTACATTTATATGGAGCGTAATGGTATTCACATTATCAATCTATATAAAACTGCAGCAAAAATTGAAGAAGCTAACGAAGCTTTGAAAAAAATCGCTGCATCAGGTAGAAAAATCTTATTCGTAGCTACCAAAAAACAAGCAAAAGACATCGTTGCTGATAAAGCAAAAGCTGCAAACATGCCTTACATCACTGAAAGATGGCCAGGTGGAATGCTAACTAACTTTGTTACTATCAGAAAGGCAGTTAAAAAAATGTCTTCTATCGATAAAATGAAGAAAGATGGTACTTTCATGACGTTATCTAAAAAAGAGCGTTTGCAAGTTGATCGTCTACGTGCTAAATTAGAGAAAAACTTAGGTTCAATCGCTGATATGTCTAGACTACCTGCAGCATTGTTCGTAGTAGATATCAAAGCTGAACACATCGCAATAAAAGAAGCACAAAAATTAAACATTCCAGTTTTCGCAATGGTTGATACGAATTCTGACCCAAGAGAGGTTGATTACGTTATTCCTGCAAATGATGATGCTTCTAAATCAATTGACAAAATTTTATCTTTAGTAACTGCTGCTGTAATCGAAGGTCTTTCTGACAGAGGTTCTGAAAAAGAAACTGAAGCTACAGAAGAAGCTGCTCCTGCTGCTGTAGAAGCTGCACCAGCTGTTGATGCTGCTCCTGCAACTGAAGAATAAATCAAATTTTAAATTCCAAATTTTAAATTCTAAAATCCAAACACAAATTAAAAACGTTATGTTGATAATTTAATAAAATTGGAGTTTAGAATTTAAAAGATGGAATTTTTACTTTTAACATTAAAATTCAAAATATTATGGCAACAATTACTGCTGCAGACGTAAATAAATTAAGACAATCTACAGGTGCCGGAATGATGGACTGTAAAAAAGCTTTAGTTGAGGCTGACGGAGATTTCGATAAAGCTATACAAGTCCTTAGAGAAAAAGGACAAAAAGTTGCTGCTAACCGTTCTGACCGTGAGTCTTCTGAAGGAGCTGCTGTTTCTTTTATCAATGCTGACAATACTAAAGGAGCTATCATCACTTTAAACTGCGAAACTGATTTCGTAGGTAAAAATGAGGCTTTCGTAACTTTAGCTAAAGAATTAGTTGAAAAAGCTATTAACTTCTCTTCTAAAGAAGAATTTTTAGCTTCAGATTTCAACGGAATTACTGTTGCTGAAAAATTAATCGAGCAAACTGGAGTTATTGGAGAAAAAATCGAAATCGGTGGTTTTGAAATTTTAGAAGGTGCTTTTGTTGGATCTTATGTTCACGTTAACAAAATTGCTGCATTAACTGCAATTTCTGCTGCAATTCCTAACGCTGACGTTTTAACTAAAGATGTTTCTATGCAAGTTGCTTCTATGGGAGCTGATACATTATCTTACAAAGATTTTGATCCTGCTTTCGTTGAATCTGAACTTGCTGCTCGTATTGCTGTAATCGAAAAAGATAATGAAGAAGCAAAACGTTTAGGAAAAACTTTAAAAAATGTTCCTAAATATATTTCTTTCTCTCAATTAACTGAAGAAGTTTTAAAACAAGCTGAAGAAGATGCTAAAGCTGAATTAAAAGCTGAAGGTAAACCAGAGCAAATTTGGGACAAAATTATCCCAGGAAAAGTTCAACGTTTCATCTCTGACAACACTACTTTAGATCAGGAAAAAGCTTTGTTAGATCAAAACTTTATCAAAGATGATAGTAAAAAAGTTGGTGATTACGTTACAGGATTCAACGTTGAAATCACAGGTTTCAAAAGAGTTACTTTAGGTTAATATATTATTTCAATATTTAAAAAGCCCGAATATTAATTTATTCGGGCTTTTTTTTATGCGGAATATTTATTTGTGAAATGTTATTTGTGAGATGTAAAATATGAAGAAGTTAGAATAGTGCCCTGAATCTATTTCATCTTCAGAGCAACTCGATTATTTCGCAAATCTCAAGTTTTCTTCTAATTCCATCTCACATTTCACATTTCACATCTAACTATTTACTTCTTGATCGGAAAATTTCTGGCACGCATTAAAGCATCAGATTTAGGAGCTCTTCCTCTAAAGTTCTCATACGCTTTCTCCTGATCGATTGTATTTCCAACACTGAAAATAGTATCATACAAACGTTTTGCTACTACTTTATCATAAGGTCCTTTTCCTTCTGTAAAAGCCTCATAAGCATCTGCATTGATCACATCGGCCCACAAATAACTGTAATATCCTGCCGAATACCCGTCACCTGAGAAAATATGCCCGAATTGAGGAATTCTATGACGCATTACAATTTCTGACGGCATGTGAAGAGCATCCAAAGTCTCTTTTTCAAATTTATGAGGATCAATAGTAGTGGTTGACAAATGAAGTTTCATATCAATTAAAGAACTCGAAATTGTTTCTACAGTTGAAAAACCTTCATTAAAATTAGCCGCTTTCTCGATTCTTTCTACAAGAGCCTGAGGCAATGGCTGATTTGTTTTATAATGCAAAGCAAACTTATTCAACACTTCCGGAGTAGCCAACCAGTGCTCTAATAATTGAGACGGGAACTCTACATAATCCCTAGCTACATTTGTACCTGATAAACTTGGATAGGTTACATTAGAACACAATCCGTGAAGCGCGTGTCCAAATTCATGAAACAAAGTCGTAGCATCTTCCCATGAGATTAAAATCGGTTCATTTTCACCTCCTTTAATGAAGTTACAGTTGTTAGATACAATGGTTAAAACTTCTCCATCCATTCTCTGCTGATCACGATACGCATTCATCCATGCTCCTGAACGCTTTCCTGCACGTGCATAAGGATCAAAATACCACAAACCAACCACTTTACCCGTAACTTTATTACTTACCTCCCAAACACGTACATCAGGGTGATAAACAGGAACATTCGTAATTTGCTTGAAACTTAAATTGAATAATTCTCCGGCGACCCAGAACATTCCTTCACGTAAGTTCTCTAATTGTAAATACGGTTTAACTTCATTTTGATCTAAATCGTATTTTGCCTTTCTAACTTTTTCAGCATAATAACGATAATCCCAAGGCTGAATTTTAAATTTACCTCCTTCTGCGTCAACAATTTTCTGCATTTCAGCGACATCCTGATGCACTTTCTCTACAGCAGGTTTCCACACAGACTCCATTAAAGCTAATGTCTTCTTAGGATCTTTTGCCATTTTATTAGACAAACTCCAATCAGCAAAAGTTGGGAATCCTAACAAATTGGCTTTCTTTGTACGCAATTGCAAAATAGAAACCAAAGTAGCATTGTTGTCATTTGCATTACCGTTATCTCCGCGTTTTACAAAAATATCAAATGCTTTTTCTCTTAAATCCCTACGAGTCGAGAAAGTCAAAAACGGTTCAATAGACGAACGTGTATTGGCCACACAGCCCAATACATCTAACTTTCTGTTTTTTGCTTCGGCAATAGCGGCATTTTTTACTTCGGTCGGTAAACCGTCAAAATCACTTTCCGTTTTTAAAGCTACGTATTGATTGCGCTCCTCAGCCAATAAATTCTGACTGAATTTAGTGAAAAGACTAGCCAGTTCCTGGTTGATTTTCGCTACTTTCCCTTTATCAATATCATTCAGTTTCGCACCTTCACGAACAAAATCAGTATAATATAACCAAATCAAACGCTGTTGTTCACTGGTAAGTTTCTTGCTTTCTTTTGAATTGTACAAAGCTTCAATTCTTGCGAATAATTTTTTGTTCTGAACAATCTGATCTGCAAATTCAGATAATTTCGGAGACATTTCTGTTTCAACAGTGTTAAATTCAGGTGTACTTAAAGTAGAACCATAAATTCCATAAACACTATAAATTCTGGAAATTGTTTTACCCGAACGCTCTAAAGCTGCAATTGTATTTTCAAAAGTTGGTGCTTTCGGATTGTTCGTAATAGCATCAATTTCGCTTAGTTTTTCCTGAATTGCAAATTGAAAAGCAGGTTTAAACTGCGAAACCTTATACTCATTAAAAGCAGGAACCCCACCATAAGGACCTGTCCATTGTTGCACCAACGGATTATCCGGATTAGTCTGTGCGTTAGCCGCAAATAAGGTTGTTCCCATGAGAAAAATTGTCATTAATTTTTTCATTATCGTTGATTTGTTTTAAATAGTTTATTGTTCCAAATGTAACTAAAAATCAGTATTCATTTAAAAATTTTAACTTTGAAGCCCTCTAAAAACTACCCTTTAATTTAAATATTCGTCTAAAAAGTTATAGAGAAATAGTTTAAATTTGAAACATCATTAACCAAATCACATGTTTAAAACCCGCAGAGAAATTGTTTTTGTAATTCTGGCCGGCATCTTTATAACAAATGCTGTTGTGGCCGAACTTATTGGAGGAAAATTAATTCAGATTGGACCGTTTGTCATGAGCATTGGTATTTTACCATGGCCTATTGTCTTTTTAACAACCGATTTGATCAATGAGTATTTTGGTGAAAAAGGGGTAAAAAAGTTATCCTTTATAACAGCTTGTTTGATTGCTTACGCCTTTCTGATCTTATTTATGGCTATTGTAATTCCAGCAGCCAAAGGAATCAGTCCTGTTAACGACGAACAGTTTCGGGCCGTTTTTGGACAAAGTATGTGGATCATTGTCGGTAGTTTAATCGCTTTCATGGCCTCTCAACTAATTGATGTCTGGATCTTTTGGTTTTTCAAAAGACGCACCGGAGAAAGAAAAATATGGCTTAGAACAACGGGATCAACTGTAATCTCACAATTATTCGATTCTTTTATTGTACTAGGAATTGCTTTCTGGTTACCCGGAAAAATTGATTTTGATACATTCATCTCATCAGGTTTGACGGGTTACATTTTTAAACTGTCAGTTGCTGTTTTACTAACTCCGGCGATTTATGCAGGACATCATTTGATTAAGAAATACTTAGACGAAGATCCGGCGCACAAAAATCCCAAACATAAAAAATAATGGAGAACGAAAATCTGATACGATGCGGCTGGTGTTCTTCCAGCGATTTATATAAAAAATACCATGACGAAGAATGGGGTGTTCCCATTTATGATGATCCGTCTATATTCGAATTTTTAATTCTGGAAACCTTTCAGGCTGGTCTAAGCTGGATTACAATTTTGAATAAAAGAGAAAATTTCAGAGCTGCCTTCGATCATTTCGATTATAAAAAAATAGCTCAGTATCCGGAAGAAAAAATAGAATCTCTATTACAGGATACCGGAATTATTCGCAACAAACTTAAAATTCGTGCTACCATTTCAAACGCACAGGCATTCCTGAAAGTACAGGAAGAGTTCGGCACTTTCTCTGACTATATTTGGAAGTTTACCAACGGAAATCCGATCGACAACAATCCGAAAACCTTAAAAGATGTTCCTGCCACTACTCCTCTTTCAGACGAAATTAGCAAAGATTTGAAAAAACGCGGCTTCAAATTCGTTGGCTCAACTGTGATTTATGCCCATATGCAGGCCACCGGAATGGTTAACGATCATGTAGAAGATTGCTTTACCCGAAAAAGGAAATAGTCGCAGTTTTCAGTCACCGTTTTCAGTTTTTTTGAACCTGAAACTTGAAATCTAAAACTTTTAAACAAAAATTACATATATTTGCTTCACACTTTAGGGGTGTCTACAACTTGTAGGCTGAGATTTTACCCTCTGAACCTGATCTAGCTCACACTAGCGTAGGGAAAAGTAAGATGACTTCTGCGCGCATTTTTATGCGCAATTGTAGCCATTCCTAAAGTATAACTACATACTAAACTCAAAAGGAATGGAACTAAAAATCAACCAACAAATCAAACAATTCAATACTGAATCGTTAAGCATTCAGTCATTGCTCGATCTCGAAATTCCCAACAAACAAAACGGAATTGCCGTTGCCATTAACAATAATGTTGTTCCAAGAACCAACTGGAACCAACAGCTTGTATCCGAAACTGACGAAATTCTAATTATTTCTGCCACACAAGGAGGATAAAATTCCAATTTTTATAATTCCAATTGGCTAGCAAGAAGTAGACGCACTGCCGTGCACCTCTACAATTTACAATTACATTTTTACATCTAACATTTTACAATATACAACTTACAATCTATGACTACAGAAGAACAAATTTCCAGAACTCCATTTCCTAACTCCCAAAAAGTGTATATAAGTGGTGAAATCCATCCTATCAAGGTGGCCATGCGCGAGGTTCTGCTGAGCGACACTAAACTTTCAAACGGCGGAATCGAAAAAAATCCTCCCGTAACGATTTATGACACTTCCGGTCCATATACCGATCCCAATATTGAAATTGACATTCGAAAAGGACTCCCGAGATTAAGAGAGCAATGGATTTTAGATCGTGATGATGTCGAAATTCTAAGTGAAATCACTTCTGATTATGGACAAAGCCGATTGAAAGACGAAAGCTTAAATCATCTTCGATTTGAATATTTGCATCAGCCTAAAAGAGCCAAAAACGGAGCAAATGTTACACAATTGTATTACGCTAAACAAGGTATTATCACCCCTGAAATGGAATATATTGCTATTCGTGAAAATCAACGAATAGAACTTCTAAACGAACAAACCAAAGCCATGCAATGCCAGCATGGTGGTCATAGTTTTGGAGCCAATACTCCCAAAAGCAAAATCACTCCCGAATTCGTTCGCAGCGAAGTAGCTTGCGGAAGAGCCATTATCCCTAACAACATTAATCACCCTGAAAGTGAACCGATGATTGTCGGACGGAACTTTTTGGTAAAAATAAATGCCAACATTGGTAATAGTGCTGTGACTTCGAGCATTGAAGAAGAGGTCGAAAAAGCAGTCTGGGCTTGCCGTTGGGGCGCCGATACCATTATGGATTTATCAACAGGCAAAAACATTCATGAAACCAGAGAATGGATCATTCGCAACTCTCCTGTACCCATTGGTACTGTACCAATCTACCAGGCTCTGGAAAAAGTAAAAGGAATTGCCGAAGACCTAACCTGGGAAGTTTTCCGTGATACTTTAATCGAACAGGCAGAACAAGGCGTTTCTTATTTTACGATTCATGCCGGAGTACTACTGCGTTACATCCATTTAACTGCCGACAGGGTTACCGGAATTGTTTCGCGTGGCGGATCTATCATGGCAAAATGGTGTTTGTTTCACCATAAAGAAAACTTTCTGTACACTCATTTTGAAGAGATCTGTGAAATCATGAAACAATATGATGTCGCTTTTTCTCTGGGGGATGGTTTACGTCCAGGTTCTATTGCAGATGCCAATGATGCGGCCCAATTTGCCGAGTTAGAAACCTTAGGAGAATTAACTAAAATTGCATGGAAACATGATGTTCAGGTTTTCATCGAAGGTCCGGGTCACGTTCCTATGCACATGATCAAGGAAAATATGGACAAACAACTGGAACACTGTCACGAAGCTCCTTTTTATACTTTGGGACCTCTAACTACAGACATTGCACCAGGTTACGATCATATCACCTCTGCTATTGGAGCTGCAATGATTGGTTGGTACGGCTGTGCAATGCTGTGCTATGTTACTCCAAAAGAGCACCTTGGATTACCCAATAAAAAAGATGTAAAAGACGGTGTAATCACCTATAAAATTTCTGCGCATGCTGCCGATCTGGCCAAAGGGCATCCAGGGGCACAATACCGTGACAATGCACTAAGCAAGGCGCGTTTTGAATTCCGCTGGGAAGATCAGTTCAACTTATCACTTGATCCCGATACTGCAAGAGAGTTTCATGATGAAACCCTTCCTGCTGACGGTGCAAAAGTGGCTCATTTCTGTTCGATGTGTGGTCCTAAATTCTGTTCTATGAAGATTTCTCAGGAAATTCGTGATGTAGCTGCTGCTGAAAAAGGCATGCAGGAAAAATCAGAAGAGTTTATTGAGCAAGGGAAAGAGATCTACATCTAGTGTGTGAAGTAAAATGTGAAATGTGAGATGATGATTACCTATCTCACAGAAAACATTTAACATTTTACATTTCACAAAAAACATTTTACAAAAAACATTTTACAAAAAAAATATGATCGTAATTACCAATCCTTCCCCAATTAAAAATGAAACAGATATCGTTCATTCTCTATTTGAAGAAGGATTGGCTTTACTTCATATTCGGAAGCCTGATTTTTCTGAAATTGAAATAGCTCGGTTCATTCATCAGATAAAACCTGAATATCGAAGCCATTTAGTCTTACACAGTCATCACGTTTTGGCGGAAGACTTTGAAATTACTAAAATTCACTTTTCAGAAAAAGAAAGGAAAAACAGTTTTTTAATTGATATGGATCAAAGGACATTTTCGACATCAACCCATTCAATCGAAGATTTCAACTCCTTATCTTCAGTGTTTGACTATGCTTTCTTAAGTCCTGTTTTTAAAAGTATTTCCAAAGAAGATTATCACCCAAGAACAAACCTGTTTGAAGCTTTAAAGTCAAGAACAAAACACAAAACAAAAGTGGTCGCTTTAGGCGGAATGGATGCCGAAAACATCCAAAAAACGCTCGGAAGTGGCTTTGATGATGTCGCTCTTTTAGGAAGTATTTGGAAAAATGAAAACCCCGTAAAACAATTCAAATTATGTCAGCAAATCGTCCAATCACACTTTCAATAGCCGGCTTTGATCCCTCGGGTGGTGCCGGTGTTTTGGCAGATATCAAAACATTTGAACAGCATCAGGTAACCGGTTTTGCGATTTTAACCGCGAATACCATTCAAACTGAGAATGAATTTCTTGAAATTCAATGGACCCATTTGAATTTTATAATTCGTTCTGTCGAAACCTTTTTCAAACGGTATAAAATCAACGCTGTTAAAATCGGGATTGTTCCATCTTTAAATTATCTGAACCAGATTCTTTCGGTAATAAAGCAAATATCGCCCGATACTTTAATTGTTTGGGATCCGGTTTTAAAATCAACTACTGAATTTGAATTCACAAACATTGACGATCGTTTCGATTTAAACAAAATTCTATCCAAAATTGATTTGATTACGCCTAATTACAACGAAATCGGATTATTATTTCCGGGTTTTACCACTAATCAGCCTGGGTTTCAAAATAAGATCCCTACGGCCATTTTATTAAAAGGCGGACATCATCCTTCGGCAACCGGAACTGATCGTTTGTTTCTGAAAAACAAAATTACCGATCTGTTGCCTTCTGATAAAAAATGCTTCGAAAAACACGGTTCAGGCTGTGTATTATCAGCCGCAATTGCCGCAAATCTTGCACGGAATCAATCTTTGGAAGAAGCTTGCAGAAATGCTAAGGTCTACATAGAAAAATATTTGAATTCCACTTCAACTTTAATTGGACATCATTATGTATCATAAATTGCAATACATCTCACAAGGACAAACTATAGAAGAGCAACTGTATAATATCCACGAGGCGTTAGATGCCGGATGCGATTGGGTACAGATGCGTTTTAAAAATCAAACTGAAAAAGACACTTTTGCTCTGGCTGAAGCCGTAAAATTTTTATGCGAAGAGTATCTGGCGAATTTTATTGTGAACGACAATCTGTATCTCGCTCAGCAAATCGCCGCAGACGGGGTTCATTTAGGACTTTCGGACATGAAAATTGACGAAGCAAGAGCCATACTGGGCAATACCAAAATCATCGGAGCAACAGCCAACACTTTTGAAGACATTGAAAACCATATTAAAAATGGCTGCGATTATATTGGTTTGGGCCCCTTTCGTTTTACAACAACCAAAGAAAAACTAAGTCCAATTCTAGGCTTATCGGGTTATTTTAAAATTATACAGGATCTAAAAAGGAATAAACTTGAAATCCCTGTCTACGCCATTGGAGGAATCACGCCAAACGATATTGCTCCTTTAATGGAAACCGGGATTCATGGAATTGCAGTCTCGGGCATGATTACAAAAAGTGATCAAAAGGGAAAACTTATTCAACAACTAAACGAAAAGTTATATGCAAACGTCATTGTTTAACATAGGAGATAAAACTTTAACCTCACGCCTGTTTTTAGGAACAGGGAAATTTGGTTCAAACCTGGAAATGGAAGAGGCTATTTTGACATCGGGAAGCGAGTTGGTAACCGTGGCTCTAAAACGTATCGATCTCGAAACCGAAACGGATGCTATTTTAACACATTTAAATCATCCGAACATTCATTTATTACCCAACACATCAGGAGCACGTAATGCTAAAGAAGCCGTTTTTGCAGCACAATTAGCGAGAGAAGCACTAGAAACGAATTGGCTGAAACTCGAGATTCACCCGGATCCGAAATACCTGATGCCTGATCCGATAGAAACTTTAAAAGCAACAGAGGAACTGGCCAAACTTGGCTTTTTTATTCTGCCCTACATTCATGCCGATCCCGTTTTATGCAAACATCTGGAGAATGCAGGAACAACAGCAGTTATGCCTTTAGGCTCTCCTATTGGAAGCAATAAAGGCTTAAAAACTATAGATTTTCTGGAAATTATTATCGAACAGAGTAATGTTCCCGTAATAGTCGACGCTGGAATTGGATCACCATCTGACGCTGCAAAAGCGATGGAAATTGGCGCTGATGCCGTTTTGGTGAATACTGCAATTGCGGTTGCCGGAAATCCCAGATTAATGGCAGAAGCCTTTAAAGAAGCTGTTATTGCTGGCCGAAAAGCCTTTGAAGCTAAAATTGCTCCTCAGCAAAATCATGCTTTGGCTTCCAGTCCTTTGACCTCTTTTTTATATGAGTAGACTAAACAATTTAACCGCAAAGTTCGCAAAGAAAAGCGCTAAGAACGCAAAGCTTTGCAAACCTTGCGTAAATCTCCGCGCACTTTGCGGTTAAAAACTATGAAAACATTCAAATCGGTTTTTGAGAATTATGATTGGGATACTATTCAATCTAAAATATATCAAACCACATCAAAAGAGGTGGAACGCGCTTTGTCTAAAACCAAACGAAATCTCGACGATTTTTTGGTTCTAATTTCTCCTGTTGCACAAAATTATCTGGAGCAAATGGCACAGCAATGTCATGAAATCACCAAAAAACGCTTTGGTAAAACCATTCAAATGTACGCGCCGCTGTATCTAAGCAACGAATGCCAGAACATTTGTACCTACTGCGGATTTAGTTTAGACAATAAAATCAAACGGAAAACCCTTTCTGATGCTGAGATCAGACTTGAAGTAGAAGCTTTAAAAGACATTGGTTTTGACCACGTCTTACTGGTTACCGGCGAAGCAAATTATACGGTAAACATTAATTATTTTTTAAATGCCATTGCCTTAATCAGAAAAGAATTTTCAATTATCTCCGTAGAAGTCCAGCCGCTTTCCACTGAAGATTATGAACGTTTACATCAGGCTGGTGTTTATTCTGTTTTGGTATATCAGGAAACCTATCATCAGGATGTCTATAAAAAATACCATACAAAAGGTAAAAAATCAAACTTCGACTATAGACTGGAAACTCCTGACCGAATTGGAACTGCAGGAATTCATAAGATGGGACTAGGTGTTTTGCTGGGCTTGGAAGATTGGCGAACCGATAGTTTTTTCAATGCATTGCATCTGGATTATCTGCAAAAGAAATACTGGCAGACCAAATATTCGGTTTCCTTTCCAAGACTTCGACCGGCAGAAGGCATTATAGAGCCAAATTTTATTATGGATGATAAAGATCTCACACAGTTGATTTGTGCCTATCGTTTGTGGAATGAAGATCTGGAAATTTCGATTTCTACACGTGAAAATGAGAAGTTCAGAAATAATATTATACCAATTGGCGTTACAAGCATGAGTGCAGGATCGAAAACCAATCCCGGTGGTTATGTTGTGGATCCGCAATCTCTGGAACAATTTGAAATTAGCGATGAACGATCTGCCAAAGAAATTGCACAAATTATAACCAATTCAGGCTATGAACCTGTTTGGAAGGACTGGGACAAAAGTTTTAGTCAACAAATTTAAAGTTTCAGGTTTCAGGTTCCAGGTTTCACAAACCACATTTCACATTTTACAAATCACAATTCACAATAAATGAGTATTATACAAGAATTTCTCCGCTACAACAGACAAACCATTCTTCCCGAAATTGGGGACGAAGGTCAGGAAAAACTCAAAAAAGCCAGAGTTTTAGTCATTGGTGCCGGTGGTTTAGGCTGTCCAATTTTACAATACATTTCCACGGCCGGTGTAGGCTGTATTGGCATCATGGATTTTGATACTATCGAAATTCATAATCTTCACCGACAAATTTTATATACCGAAAATGAAATTGGTAAACTCAAAGCTCTTGTTGCAAAAGAAGTGGTCTCGGAACTAAATCCATTAATAAAAGCAGAAGCTATTGTTGAAAAATTAACTCCTGAAAATGCAACACATTTTATTGAGCAATACGACATTATAGTCGATGGTTCAGACAATTTTACAACCCGCTATCTGGTTAACGATACTTGCGTGGCGCTACAAAAACCTCTAGTCTATGGCAGTATTTTAAAATTTGAAGGACAAATAGCCGTTTTCAATCATGAGGGCAGTAAAAATCTACGCGATTTATTCCCCGAAATGCCGGATCCAAAAGATGTCCCGAATTGCAACCTAAATGGCGTTTTAGGGACTCTACCCGGAATTATTGGTACAATGATGGCGCATGAAACTCTTAAATTGATTTTGGATTTACCAACTTTAAACAATGAGTTAGTGCTTTTTAATACGAAAAACTGGGATTTTATAAAACTTAACTTTTAAAAAACAATCTCATCGCCGACATTGATAAGCCCTGAATTTAGACTTACAATATTAGTCCCGAATAAGACCGAATTATTTACATTTCGATATTTACTTAAAGTCTTTAAAGGTTCTTTTTTTACAACGCCTTTTTGCGGATCATTATTCACCATAATGCATCTTCCGCAGGGTTTAATGTTTCTAAATTGTACTTCTCCGATTTTAAAAGCAACAAAATCATCTTCCTCATGAGCATTTTGGCTGCTGATTACAATGTTCGGACGGAAGCGCAAAACGGTAATTTTGTCTTCCAGTTTTTCATTTAGAAAATCCAAACTTTCAGTTCCGATCATTAAATACGGATAACCGTCGGCCAAACTTACATTAAAGGTTTCTTTTAGCTTTGAACTTTCGTGTTTACGATCTCCGTTTCTAATAATTTTAACCAGTTTACATTCGAAACCCAAATGTTCGCTAAACCAGGTAGAAGTGTTTTTATTTACCTCAACGACATCACTGTCATCCTCCCACACTTTAACGGCAATGGGCTGATTTAACTGTTCTCCGATTAAAAAATCATGATTCTGATCTTTAAATGTAATACTGATTCTACCTTCTGAAATCTGAGGATAAAACTGACTCATGATGGGATATTCTCTTTGTGTCAGCATCTTGTTTTCAGCATCAACAAGCATCCATCTGCGGTCGTTTTCAAAACCCATTTCTTCAGCATAAGCGCTTTGACAGCTTATTCCTGCCAGACTTTTTACAGGATAGATATAAAGCTCTTTTACAATATGAACTGCACTCATTTTATTCCTTTTTTAAAATGGATATAAACTCTTCACGATCAATCTCACGACAACCTAAACTTTCTAAATGAGGATTATGAACCTGACAATCCAGAAGTTTGTAGTTTCCTTCTTTTAAATAATTCACCAAAGCTATGAAAGCTACTTTTGAAGCATTTGATACTTTTGAAAACATGCTTTCTCCGCAAAAAACATAACCTAAATCGATACCGTACAAACCTCCTACCAAAACCTCATCCTGCCAGACCTCAACAGATTTTGCAATACCCTGTTCATTTAGTTTACAATAAGAATCAATCATTTCATTTGAAATCCAGGTTCCGTTCTGACCATCACGTTTTATATTTTGGCAATTCGAAATCACATCCACAAAATTTTGATTAAAAGTAACTTTAAACTGCTTTCTATTCAAAATATTACGCATACTTTTTGATACGATCAATTCATCCAGAAACAAAACCATTCTGGGATCGGGTGACCACCATAAAATTGGTTCTCCTTCATTGAACCAAGGAAAAATCCCGCTTTTATAGGCCAGTTTCAGTCTTTCCGGGTGTAAGTCTCCGCCAATAGCCAAAATTCCCTCTTCATCAGCTTCTGAAACGGGTGGGAAAAATAAATCGTTAACTACGTAATACATTTTTTAAATTCCAAAATTTTTAAATTCCAAATTCCCATTGGGAAATTTCAATACTGAAATGGCTTCGCCTCTCCGCTATCGCTAAGACTTAAATTCCAGATTCCCGCAATGTTGTCATTTCGACGAAGGAGAAATCTCCGTAAGAAACTCCGCAACGAAAACCCAATCTTTGTCGAGCTTCTCGCGAGGATTTCTCCTTCGTCGAAATGACAATTATTAGGATTATTCTGTGTAATATTAAAGTTTATTGCAGCCTTGAACTTTGACAAAAATCGAGGCTAAAAACAAAATTCCAAACCCCAATTACATCTTTCATGAATTGGAATTTGGAATTTACTTTATTGAAATGTTAACTCTCTTAGAACGGTAAATCGTCCGGTTCGTCTTCGTTCAAATTAGTTGCCGGTGCAAAAGCTTCTGCAGCTGGCATTGGAGCCGTTTGTCCAGGACCTTCCGGTGCCAGTCTCTCGATTCTCCAACCTTGAATACTATTGAAATATCTGGTTTCTCCCTGTGGATTAACCCATTCTCTTCCTCTTAAATTGATAGAAACTTTTACCGCCTCACCTTGTTTGTAGCTACTTAATAAATCGCATTTATCTTGTGTAAATTCGATCAAAATATGCTGTGGATACTGCTCATCTGTGGTAACAACCAACTCTCTTTTTTTGAATGCAGCACTAACTTGTTGCTCTGGGTTCACCACTTTTACTTTTCCTGTAACTTCCATCTTCTTTCTATATTAATTATTGTTTCTATTCTTATTGCTTTGCTAAAAGTACTTTCCAGGCCGATGAAATATCGTCTTTATTAAGATATTTTTTAGCTTCCAAGTGTACTTTTTCGAGATCGTCTGAGCTTAAAACTCCTTTAACCGAAAAATTTTCTTTCACAAATATACTAACTTCTTCTGTGGTAGGCAAGGCTTCGATGTTGCCTAATTTCCCAAGGTCATTTCCGTCAAAAACGGGGCTTTCTTTGATAAAATCCGGAATCACATCTACTCCAACCCCTAAAGTCGTTAGTGGTTTCGGCACTTCAAAAAGTCCCTGATTCGATCTGGAATACCAATTACTTCCCAATCTCGAAACCAAATCTATTTTGTGTTGATCAATGGCTCCGTTTTCATCTAAAATTGCTTCGTGAATATGAATTTTAACGACTTCACAAAGAATTAAATTTCCTGCACCACCCTGATCTCCTAACGGAATAATCTGAGTTACTTTGCATTCAAACTGTACCGGAGACTCCTTTACACGATAAGGTTTCACGAAATCAGACGGAATTTGCGTCAATCCGGCTTTTATAAATTCATTTACACCCTCGCCATATTCCGTACTTGCTAGTGATGTTTGCTGCACCAAATCGTAATTCACAACATTAATAACGACTTCACGAGTTTCCTCAGCATTGATCAAAGTGTGTTTAACGGTATTATCGCGTACACGTCTGGCGGGTGAAAAAACCAAAATTGGCGGATTGGCACTGAACACGTTAAAGAAACTAAAAGGCGACAAATTTGGTATTCCCTTAGCACTGATTGTACTTGCAAATGCAATTGGCCTCGGCCCTACAGCGCTTTGTAAATATCCTTGTAATTTTGCCGTCGGTATTTCTTTTGGATCAATACTAATCATATTTTTCTTTTTAATGGAATCTCATTTCCGTAGCTACAAAAATAGAAAAATCGTTTAATCCAAAGAAATAGTTTCAGACTTAAAAACAAAAAATCTTTAACGCTCCACAAAATATTAAATGTGTATATTTCGTTATATTTATACCACAAAAAAATATTTATGTCTTTTTCTGAGAGAAGAAATACAACCCGTTGGATCATTATTTTTATTTCCTTTTTAATCATTTCTTTGATTCTCTGGAACACTTATACTTTTTTCCAAATCTTTAAAAACGAAGAACGCCTGAAAATGAATCTTTGGGCCAATGCACAAAAGACACTCGTCAATGCAGATGAAAATACAGATTTAGATTTACCACTTGAAATCATCAACAACAACACCTCGGTTCCTGTTATGCTTACGATGTATGATAAGGTAATTAGCTCTGTAAATGTCCCGGAAGAAGTTCTTCAAAATGACAAAAGCACATTATCCTATCTCAATAATTTAAAAAATGAAAATGAGCCAATCGTTATTGAATATGCTCCCGGAAAACATCAGGAATTGTATTACGGAAATTCGGCATTGATCAACAAGTTGAAGTATTACCCCATTGCCTTATTATTGATTATCTTTTTGTTTGGTGCTTTGATTTATAACTTTTACAGGAGTACCAAAATGGCAACTCAAAATAAACTTTGGGCTGGAATGGCAAAAGAAACAGCGCATCAGATCGGGACACCTCTATCATCCTTAATTGGCTGGGTTGAGATCTTGAAAACGGAAGAAATCGACTCCTCTATTACCCTTGAGATCGAAAAAGACATTGAACGTTTGCAGACCATTACAGATCGTTTTTCTAAAATTGGATCAGTTCCTGTTTTGGAAGAGAAAGATATTGTTGCCGAAACGCTGAATACCTATAAATATCTGCAATCCCGTTTTTCAAAACAAGTTACGTTCTCTTATCATGCGCCCCAACAAAGTATTTTGGCAATGATAAATCCAACGCTGCACAGCTGGACGATTGAGAATTTAATTAAAAACGCGATCGACGCCATGAAAGGAAAAGGAACTCTGGACCTTCAAATTGAAGAAGATTCACAGCATGTAAAAATTAATGTAAAAGACTCCGGAACAGGAATTTCTAAAAAGCAGTTCAAAACTATTTTCGAACCCGGTTTTACGACCAAAAAACGTGGTTGGGGTCTGGGACTTTCTTTGACCAAGAGAATCGTTGAGGAATATCATGGCGGAAAAATAAAGGTTTTACATTCTGAAATTGGAAAAGGAACTACATTCCAGATTTCACTAAATAAAAAAATGCAGTAAGGAAATCTTACTGCATTTTTTTTTGAATGTAAAATCGAACAAAGTCGATATTTTATACTGCTCTTTAAATTTAAAGATTTGCCTGAATACTTTTAGCCAGAGCTTCAAATTCTTCTTTAGAAAGTGAAACCTTATTCTGGAATCGCATTTCATCCATTTCATTTAACGGAATCAAATGTACATGCGCGTGAGGTACTTCTAAACCAACAACTGCCATTCCGACTCTTTTGCAGGGAACGGTTTTTTCTAAAGCAATTGCAATTTTTTTAGAAAACTTCATTAGCCCTAAATACAACTCATCTTCGATCTCGAAAATCTTGTCGATTTCTTTTTTTGGAATACAAAGCGTATGTCCTTTTGCATTTGGGTTCACATCTAAAAAAGCCAAATAATTATCGTCCTCAGCAATTTTATAAGCAGAAATTTCTCCGTTTACTATTTTGGTAAATATTGACATTGTTTGTTCGTTTATTGGGTTCATCGTTCAACCGTTTTAACGATCAAACAGTTAAACTTAAAAAATTAGTCTCTGGTAATTTCAAGAATTTCGAATTTCAAAACTCCGTTTGGAACTGTGATTTCAGCTACTTCTCCAACAGACTTCCCTAATAAACCTTTTCCAATAGGAGAGGTTACAGAAATTTTTCCCGTCTTTAAATCTGCTTCACTTTCGGCAACAAGCGTATATTTCATTTCCATTCCGTTGCTTTGATTCTTAATTTTCACATTAGAAAGAACCAGTGCTTTCGAAACATCCAGTTGTGATTCGTCAATTAATCTCGCATTAGAATACACTTCTTCCAATTTAGCAATTCTCATTTCTAGTAGACCTTGTGCTTCCTTTGCGGCATCATACTCGGCGTTTTCAGATAAATCACCTTTATCTCTTGCTTCCGCTATATCTTGAGATGCCTTTGGACGCATTACACTTTTTAAATGCTCCAACTCATCTTTTAATTTTTTTAATCCTTCTGCTGTATAATAAGATACTTTACTCATAACTTCGTCGTTTATATAAATACAAAAAATCCCATCGGGACGGGATTTCTTATTACAAATATACTATTATTTTTAATAGTACATAATTATATGTTAATCATATAGAATTCAAATCTAAATAAATTATTTTTGTTTCACTAATTCTTATTAAAATAATGAAAAAATTCTGGTACTTAATTGTCTTTGTTTCTGTGCTTTTCTCTTGTAGTGATAATAACCGCAGCAATAAAAACCCTTACATTCCAAGTTATGCTGTTAACCTGTCTGTCGATATGAATTTGCCTGCCTATTCCAATCTTAAATTTGTAAGTAATGGTGTAATTGTTCCAAATTACGGTGCAAAAGGAATTATTATTTTTAATACAGGAAGTGGCTACAATGCATTTGATGCTGCCTGTCCTAATCAGGCTGTAACTTCATGCACCGCCATGACTATTGATGGCATAAATGCTGTTTGCTCCTGCGACAAAACGGCCTACAGTTTATTCACCGGATTGGGAGGTAAAGAATATCCCTTAAAACAATATCGTGTAGAAGTAACCGGAACAGTGATTCACGTTTACAATTAAAAAAACCAAAAGCCTGAAAAAATAATTTTTCAGGCTTTTCTATTTTTCTTAGAATTTCAATGTTAATCCCGCTAAGAAATTAATCCCGGCCTGAGGATAGTAGTAGGGATAAACGTCCCACATTGCTCCATTAGAAACATATTTTTTATCCAGAATATTGTTTACCAAACCTGTAACTAAAATCGATTTGAAAACAGATTTTGGCTTGATCTCATAAGAAACATTCAAATCGTTCACAAAATAATCCGCCAGTTTAGCAGCCGGCAATTCAATATTGTTCATGTATTGCTCTCCTACATATTTTTGTAATAACGAAATATGTAAACTTTGAATCGGACTGTATACAATAATATTCCCGGCAATAACTGACGGTGAATAAGCGATATCAGTTGTCCCATAATGTGTGCCTTCAACCGCAAGATCAATATTTTTATTATTACTTAAAGTGAAGTTTGGTCTAAGAATTATTTTTTCAGAAAGTTTTATTGTAGCATCAACTTCTAAACCTAAACGGTAGCTTTTTTCGGTATTCGCACGAATTGGAGCTCCAACATCGTCCAGTCTTCCGGTTAAGATTAATTGATCTTTATAGGCCATGTAATAAACATTCGAATTCAATTGAAATTTATCCGAATTAAATCTCCATCCTAATTCAAAATCATTTAGTTTCTCAGGCTTTACATTCCCGCCTTCATAATCGGTTCTGTTAGGCTCACGATTGGCTCTGGCGTATGAAAAGTAAAGGGTGTTTTTTGAGTTGATTTCATAATTCAAACCTGCTTTCGGATTAAAGAAATCAAAGCTGTCATCCACTAATCCTGTATCTTTACCATTCGCTTTATACTTTACATTTCGGTATTGTAAATCACCATAAAAACTTAGTTTTTCTGTGAACTGATAATTTGCTTTTGCAAAAATATTCCCGTCCGTTTTAGTCGAAAAATCATCGTAATAATGATCTCCTGGCAGGACTAGAGAAGAATTCCTTGCCCAAATTACTTTACCAAAATGAGAACCCTCGTATTTATTCCAGCCGCCACCTACGATTACATCTAGTTTTTCTGCTGCATATTTTACTGAAAAAGTTGTCCCGTAAAAATCATTGTCCAACCATTTCTGACGAATTAAATCGGTTCCGGGAACTAATTCACCAAGATCATTCTCTACCATTTTAGTGGGCTGAATTGGTCCATAACCTGCCACAGGTTCATTGTATTTAAAGTTTTCGTAGAATCCCTGTCCTTTAGTATAATGAACGGCTAAATTGCTGCTCCATTGATCAGAAATTGATTCACTCCAATGCAATTGATAATGGTTTTGTTTGTAATTATCAGTTTCATTATCATAAAAATGAACGTTTCCTGCTTCATCTTTATATTTTCCGGCTGAATTATAGGTACGATCTGAGTTTAGTTTTTCAACATCAATACCATTCCAGGACTGGTATGTTTTTTCGGTTCCTCCAAAAACCAGAGCCTTAATCAAAGTCGTTTTACCTACATAAGTTCCCTGAAGAAAATACGATTTTAGATCTGAACTTGCACGATCTACATAACCATCGGATTTGATGGTAGACAAACGTCCCGCCAGCTCAAAATGATCGTTTAATAAACCTGTACTGAATTTCACCGTATTTTTATTTGAATTGAAACTTCCGTAAGAACTTGAAATTTCTCCACTTGCTTTTGTAGCATAATTATCTGTCAGCATGTTCAAACTGGCTCCAAAAGCAGAAGAACCATTGGTAGAAGTTCCAACTCCTCGCTGCAACTGTAAACTTTCGACAGAAGAAGCAAAATCGGGCATATTTACCCAAAAAGTTCCCTGACTTTCGGCATCATTGTAGGGAATTCCGTTAATGGTCACGTTTACTCTGGTAGCATCGCTACCACGCACCCTGATTCCGGTATACCCTATTCCGCCTCCTGCATCAGAAGTAGTAACCACCGACGGCAGATAGTTCATCAGGATTGGAATGTCCTGACCTAAATTTCTAAATTTAATGTCTTTTTTATCGAGATTACTAAAACTTACCGGAGTTTTGGTTGTAACACGAACTGCCGAAACTAAAACATCATCCAGTTTATTGACTTTAGTAGAGTCCTGCTCTTGCGCGAAAGAAAAAAGAGAATAGAAAATAGAAAATAGAAGTAAGAAAATAGATTTTTGGTTCAATTTCGAACCTTTGTAATTTTGTGCCTTAGCACCTAAAATAAAAGTTTTCATCCGTAAATAATTACGAATAAAAGGGGGAATTATTCTTTTTGTTAAATTAATAAATGTTTCACGACAAAGTATAGTGTATACGCTAAAATTGTCGTCTTTCCCTTAGCGACATTACTCGCTCAGGTTCTTTGGGTATGATCTCAGCTCGTTATTTAGAGCACCCCTTTGAGACAGTGCAAATGTAATGTTAAAAAATCCAATTTTCAAATTCCAAATTCCAATTTTTGACAATGAAATCTAAACGCTATAATTGGAATTTGGTATTTGAAAGAGTTGGTGTTTAATCTAAATTAGGTCTCTTTCTGGATTGTTTTATTTCTGAGACATTTTTTTTATCCTTGATTCGTTTTTTAATTACCGATTTCGGAATCTTAGTTGCTTTACGAACTTTAGGAACATGCAATCCTTTTTTAATTACTTCTAAGAATCGTTTTATGACAATATCTTTGTTTTTAAGCTGACTTCTGTCTTCATCACAATTTAAAATCAGAATATTTTCCGTTGTTAAACGGGCTCCGATATTCTTTTGCAAAAGGAGTTTTTCTTCTTCAGATAAAGCCTGAGACAAATTCATATCAAAAGTCAGAACAACTTTTGATGATACTTTGTTTACATTTTGCCCTCCAGCACCGCTGCTGCGTACTGCTTTAAAACTTAACTCTGATATGATTTTTTCGACCTCCATTATTGTGGCTGATGTGCTGCTTTTAATAAATCATTTACTGTTTTCACGGGATTAAAAGTAATTAATGGCACTGCGACAAAAATAGTCAGCCAATTGGCCATTGCTCCGTTCCACAATCCTGGGAGTTCATAACTTTTCACTACTCTGCCTTCAACACTTTTTTCTACAATAAAGCCTGTTTTTTGATCTACAAATTGCAGTAAATCAAACTTTTCATTTTTGTAATTTTTAATTCCGCATACTAAATCAACAGGGTTAAAATGAGTTGCCGAAGTCAGAATTTCCTGTTGCTTTTTATTAGTTAGATCTATTTGTGAAGCTTCTACGATCTGAAGTGAAACCGATCCTTTATCATTCATTACCCAAAATGGCCCACCACCCGGTTCTCCTTCATTTTTCACCATCCCGCAAACACGAATTGGTCTGTCTAACAAATCTTTAATCTTACTGATTTTATTTTCAAAAGTAAATTTACTAAAATCACTATTCAATTCAACATTCAGCTTCTTCAATAAAAAAACAATGATCTCTTCAAGGCCTTCTTCTTTTACCTCCTGCTTTTCAATTGCATCTAAATAACCAAAAACCTTTTGTTGAACTTCAAGTAAAACTCCTGCCAATGCTTTCTTATACAAAGCAATTTGATCAATATGATTCTGAATTACATTATCAATATTTTTCACAAAAACAATATCGGCATCCAGTTCATTTAGATTCTCAATTAAAGCGCCATGTCCTCCAGGTCTGAAAACTAGTCTATTATTCTTATCCCGAATCGGGCTATTTTTAGCATCTACACAAATCGAATCTGTGCTTTTATTTTGATAGGAATAAGAAATGTCTATTTTGATTCCTGAATCTGCTTCCACTTTTTCTTTAAGAACTTCAACTTCATTTTCAAACAGATTTTGATGTGCTTCCGAAACGGTAAAATGCAAATTAGAAACCTGATTTGACGTTGCATAATGCGCACATTCATTCAAATGTTCTTCGATTGGATTCGCTATATGCGTTTTGTATTGATGAAAAGGCAAAACTGCCTTTGGCTTATTGGCAAAGTCGTAATAAGCTGAAGACAATAATGTTTTTATAAAATAATAATTTTTATAATCTCTGTCTAAAACTTCAAAATCAGGATAAATCTCCCTAAGATCTTTATCCAGAGCCTCAAAAAAAGGAAACTTATCCATCGCTACAATAAAAATAGATAAATCACTATCTTTTTTTCTATTGATATAAGCATTTATCGTTTCTTTTTGAATGTCAAAATCATTCAAAAAAGCACTTAAAAATTTAAACATTCTGCTTGCTGCACCCGAGGCCGGAACAAACTTTTTAAGTTTTATCTTCGATTTTTGGACATCAAAAAAAACAGCTTTTTCTTCAAATTCAGCTTCTGACAAGCTTAGAATACCATTAGCAGTTGTAGCTGGGCTAATTAAATTAGATTTTGTTATTCCATTTTTAAAAATTTGCAATTGCTGCAAAATCTTCTCAAAAGGAATTCCATGCTCGTACATCTGAACGAAATCTTCTGATGAGAAACCATGTTGTTTTGCAACAGCCAATTGCTCGACAATTGCTACTGCTTTGGCCAAACGGCTTTCTTTATCTCCAGAAAGGGTTATATAAGGTTTTTCAGTATCAATAAGCGTTTGCTTGAAAACAGAAAACACTGTCTCCCGACCTTCTGCAGTATCCCGGAGATCGTCCTTTTCCCATGGAACATCAATGTCTGTTAAGAAAAATAAATCGTATTCATGCTCTAATGCCGCCTCATTTAAAAGCGGATCACAAAAACCATAGTACATTTCAGAAAAAACCTTTGTTACCATTAAGTTGGTATCGCAAAAAAGATATTTTCGGGACAACGCGAGCTTTTGATTTTCTAAAGCTACTTGTCCGTATGCAATAGGCAGCATATCATCGGCTACACAAATGTGCTGGTTCTCTTCCCATTTTTCCTGCAAATAATCACGTGCAAATTCAGGAACCCATTCGGTATCATAATATTCTGCAAGTTGTTTTGCTAAGGTAGTTTTCCCTGTACTTTCAGGACCAAATAAAGCAATTTTTATGATAGCTGTTTTTTGCTGTCTAAGATTTTTCTCCATTCTAAATAAGCTGAAATAGCCAAAATTGTAAAAATTAAATATTGAAGTGACAACATCCCTAAACCGCGATAAGCGTAGAGAGGTACTACAATAATATCACCAATGATCCAAAGCGTCCAGTTCTCGATCTTTTTCTTCGCCATATACCACATTCCTGCAAAAAATATTCCTGATGAAATCATATCGACATAGTTGTCATTTCTAATTTCATAATCAAAATATTTATAAATGCCGAAAACTACAAAAACAGTTATAAAAAACAACATTATTCCAATTATTTTTTCGTTTGCATTTGTACGTGTTATAGGCAAATTATCTTCTATCGTTCCTCCTTTGGCCCATACGTACCAACCATAAATACTCATTATAGAAAAATATCCATTGATGATCATATCACCGATATAACCTGCAACATACAAGAGATAAACCGAAATAACGGTGGCGATCAAACCTGTCGGATATACCCATATATTTTCTTTTTTTGCAAACCACACACTCAAAATACCGCAGATAAAAACTAAAAACTCCAGCGCAATATGCCATAATGGGGCGTTTTTATAACTGTCCAGAAAAAAATCAATCATAATCGAATTGGTTATTTTGGGTTGATTTTATTTTATAATTCAAAAAAATGACTGTCGTTTTCAAAAGCGGTTCCAATAACCACTAAATCTGCTCCCGCGTTATAAGCGTTTTGAATTCCGTGCAAATCTACAATTCCTCCTCCAACAATTATAGGTATCTCGACATTTTGGGCAATTAACCGCACCATTTCTAACGGAACTGCTTTTTTTGCACCGCTTCCTGCTTCTAAATAAATCAATTGGTTTCCTAACATCTCTCCGGCCTGTGCTGTGGCCAAAACCAGATCAAAATTATCCCGATCCAGTGGTTTTGTTTTACTTACGCGTGCTACAGCCGTTTCATTCCCGCTTTCAATCAAAATATAACCTGTCGAAATGACTTCCAGATTTGTTTTTTTTAGAATTGGAGCGGCCTGAACCTGATACTCTATTAAATAATCCGGATTCCGGCCTGATAACAAAGATAAGAACAAAATAGCATCTGCCTGAGGTGAAATCTGTGAGGGATCACCCGGAAATATAACAACGGGTAAATTGGTTTCTTGTTTTAATTTTGAAATTAAATCTTCTAAAATTCTTGCCTTTACAATACTTCCTCCCACAAATATATGTGTTGCCGGAGATTGATTTATTTTAAGCAATAAATGATCTAAATTTTCCCAAACAATCTTATCCGGATCTAACAAGATGGCCAGTAATTTTTGACCATTACTTTTAGCTTCCAGAATTTCTTGCCGTATAGTGAGTAATTTTTGTCTCATAATGGGCGTAAAAGTAAAAGTTTTTTGATGCAGAAGAACTATTTTGAATGAATTATATTTGTGTTATATCTAAACAAAATTATGATCGCAACTGATCTGTTGAAAAAATACGGTGCTCTAAAAAAGTCTTTCGACAAAAATGAAATTATTTTTGAAGAAAATAACCTGCCAACGCATTATTACCAGATTGTTTCCGGTGAAGTAAAAATGAGTAATTATAACGATGACGGACGCGAGTTTATTCAGGGTATTTTTTATAAGGAACAGTCTTTTGGAGAACCTCCTTTATTTTTAAACCAAAGTTATCCCGCAAATGCCATCGCGGTTGAAGCCTCAGAAGTGTTGCTGCTTACAAAAAGTAGCTTTATGAAACTGCTGGAAGAAAATCCCGGTGTCAGTCTTAGAATAATCGAAAATCTGGCTCAGCGTCTGTATTATAAATCGGTTATGGCAGCTGAAATATCAACGCAAGAACCGGAACATCGCATTTTAAAATTAATCGATCATGGAATTGCTTATTTCAATTTTAAAAAAAACGAGAATGGCTACCTCATCAATTTTACGAGACAACAAATTGGAGATCTAACCGGTTTACGCGTCGAAACGGTCATCAGAACCATAAAAACTCTGGAGAAAAAGGGTGTTTTAAAAATTATAAATAGAAAAGTATACCGATAAAATAATTCAGTTTTTATGATTTAAGTCATAAAATACATCTCTATAGTGCCTGTACCTTTGTAGTATAAAAACTTCAATATCATGACACTATATCAAACAACATTCGAAAATTTCAATAAAAACTATATGGGTTCTGCAGCAATGGCTGTAATTGGTCAAAGCTGCTTAGGTGGTGCTGCGGCAATGTATGTTCTGGCTAACGGAACATCAATACCTCAAATGATACAACTTGCCATTATTGTTTTAGCTTGTGTTTTTGCAAATACTTCTATATTGGCACAAATGAAGCACAAAACTGTTTTTAACCTTATTATTGCAAGTGCACTTTTAAGTGTCTTTTTTATTCTATTAAATAGTTTTATTCTATGAGAAAACAAATAGAGAACCGGGCAGATGTCGAATTTTTGGTACATCAGTTTTACACTAAAATAAGAGCCGATGAAGAAATCGGCTTTTATTTTAATACCATAATCAAAGACTGGGACGCGCATTTAGAGAAGCTGACCGATTTTTGGGAAACCAATTTATTCGCAGTCAAAAAATACAAAGGCAATCCACATGCAGTACATAATGAAGTTGACTCGCATTTTGAAGGAAAAATCACTTCAAATGAATTTGGAATCTGGCTGAACTATTGGTTTCAAACTTTAGAGGAACATTTTGAAGGCGAAAATGCCGAAACGCTAAAACGACGTGCCAGAAAAATGGGGACGTTTTTATTTATGAGTATGTTTGAGCACCGAAAAAAAAATGAGTGAGGTTTATTTAGAAAACTTAAATTAAGTTTATTTTTTGTCAATTTCGACGCGAAGAGAAATCACACTAGAAGCCCGACAAAGATTAGCGACAATATAGAACACGGATGACGCCGATTCGCTTTGCGAAAACACAGATTAAAATGGATTTCATCAACTCTACCTTGTCATTTCTGTAAATAACAAAATCGAGATCAAACCTTGGGATTTGGGTTTTATTCATTAAAATTTCAATCAAAAACTATTTCTCAAAAGCATATACCAAAGTAAAATCCTGCCCTGAAGCATCTGATTTAATTTCTTTGTAATGCACATCAAAATCTTTGACCAAATTGTCAAAATGCAGACTCGCTTCTGTTTGATTTTTGGTAAGGGAAAAGTCTCCTACTTTTATATGGTCTTTAAAACTGATTCCTTTTTCGTTTCTGATTTTAAAAATAGCTTCTTTTGCGCCCCAGATAATGGTGAGTTTTTTTATATATTCTTCTAAAACATTAGGGTTTAAATAATCAAATTCACCATCGACAAATTTGTCGGCGATTCGAAGAATCTTTTCGCGTTGCAATTCCATATCGATTCCTACTCTTTCATCGCTAATTATAATGGCTGCAAAATCATGTGAATGTGTGATTGAAATATGATTGTGACAATTAAAGTATGGTTTTCCAAATTCGTCATAATGCAAATCCTGATCTGTAAAGCCCATTTCCTGAATCAACATGCGAACGCTCAGAAAGGCACGTTGATGCATTTGAGATTTCATTCCGTTCAACCGTAACTGTGTTTTTTCTTTTAAAACTACTTTGCTCACTAACTCCTCAAATGATTCGGTTATGTGCCAAACTAAGATTTTGGTCGTTTCGTTGAATTGTATGGTTTGAAATAAAGGCATTCTTCTTTAATTATGGGTTGTGAGTTATGAGTTGTTTTCCTAAATTGAAAACGAAATTTCTTATTTAACGTCTCGTCTTTTAGCCCTGATGGAAACGGCATCCTTTTGTGGCGGGGTTCGACACAAAAGATATAGTGGACAGCAGGATTAGCTTCTAAAAAAAATAATCAACTAATATTCTAGAGATTAAGAAATTAAACATTTCACAAATCTGACAGAAAGTAGTCAAAATTAAAAACCTATTCCGTAAATTTGCAAAAATTTTACAATTACAAATATACTATAAATGAGTACTACAACTACGCCTTTTGTGGCTTTCAAAGTAAAAGACATCTCTCTAGCGGCTTGGGGAAGAAAAGAAATTGAATTGGCTGAAGCTGAAATGCCAGGTTTAATGGCACTTCGTGCTGAATATAAAGATGAACAACCTCTTAAAGGTGCTCGTATCGCTGGATGTTTACACATGACGATTCAAACTGCTGTTTTGATCGAAACTTTAATTGCTCTTGGTGCTGAAGTTACTTGGTCTTCTTGTAACATTTTCTCTACTCAGGATCAGGCTGCTGCTGCTATTGCTGCTGCGGGAATTCAGGTTTATGCATGGAAAGGTCTTGATGAGCAATCATTTGACTGGTGTATTGAGCAAACTTTATTCTTTGGTGAAGACAGAAAACCATTGAACATGATTCTTGATGATGGTGGAGATTTAACTAATATGGTTATTGACCGTTTCCCTGAATTGGTTCCTGGAATTAAAGGATTATCTGAAGAAACTACAACGGGTGTTCACAGACTTTACGAAAGAGTAAAAGCCGGAACTTTACCAATGCCTGCAATCAACATTAACGACTCTGTTACTAAATCTAAATTTGACAATAAATATGGTTGTAAAGAATCTGCAGTTGATGCTGTTCGTCGTGCAACTGACTTAATGTTAGCTGGAAAAAGAGTTATCGTTTGTGGATACGGTGATGTTGGAAAAGGAACTGCTGCTTCTTTTAGAGGTGCAGGATCTATTGTAACTGTTACTGAAATCGATCCAATTTGTGCTTTACAAGCTGCAATGGACGGTTATGAAGTTAAAAAATTAAACACTGTAATTGCTAATGCTGATATCATCATTACAACTACTGGAAATAAAGATATCGTTCTTGGAGAGCACTTCGAGCAAATGAAAGACAAAACTGTTGTTTGTAACATTGGTCACTTTGATAACGAAATTGATATGGCTTGGTTAAACAAAAACCACGGTGCATCTAAAATCGAAATCAAACCACAAGTTGACAAATATACTATCGCTGGAAAAGATATTATCATTCTTGCTGAAGGTCGTTTAGTAAACCTTGGTTGTGCTACAGGTCACCCAAGTTTTGTAATGAGTAACTCATTTACAAACCAAACTCTAGCTCAAATCGAATTATGGAACAACAGCGCTGCTTACAACAACGACGTTTACATGTTACCAAAACATTTAGATGAAAAAGTTGCTGCTTTGCACTTAGCTAAATTAGGAGTTGAATTGGAAACTTTACGTGACGATCAGGCTGCTTATATTGGTGTTCCGGTTGAAGGCCCTTTCAAACCAGAGTACTACAGATACTAGTAAATTTTAGATTGAAGATTTCTGATTTTAGATTTCTTTAATTACATATTCAAACCCGACAGGTTTTTAAAAACTTGTCGGGTTTTCTTTTTTTAACCTTACAATTATTCAGATGTTTTATCATAATTTTTATAATAAACATTTACATTTGGATTCAGAACCAACCTTTTACCCAAATTATGATACCACGATTTATTTTATTAGCATTAATAATTCTACCATTTTTTGTTTCTGCACAATCTAGCAGTCAACAAATGCATCAACAAATTAACAACCAGCGACAAAGGTGGTCAAATGACTGGCATATGCAACAAATGAAACCTCACTCATCAAATAAAATTCAAGCTGCTGAAAAAAAATTAGTCAAAGAAGAAGAAAACAAAAAGAAACTAGAGGAGAAAGCAGAAAAATTAAAAGCTGATTTAAAAGCGAATCAGGACGAACTTGAAAATATTAAAGATAACGCAAAAACCAACAATAATATTGATCTTCAAAAAAACATCGAAAAATCTCAAGAAAAACTTAATCAAAACAATAAAGAATTAGAATTGAGTTCAAAAAAAATAGACGATTTAAAAAAACAAGTAGAAGCTCTCAAATCTGAGGAAGAAGAAAAAATGAAAAAGGAAGGAAAAACTATATATACCTTATCGAAATAACAATTAACTAAACCTTGCATTTCTGCAAGGCTTAGTTGTTTTTACATTTCAGCAAAAAAACATTTTTCTCGAAAAATTGCACGTTTCTAAATATCTGCTTACTTTTAATAACCAGGATAAGAATCAATTTCTCAAATACATAAAAACTGTACTCTTGAAAAAAACATCTTATTTATTCGTCTTATTGTTTTTGTTGTGTCTTCCGCACGTAATTTTTTCACAGGAAAAAAAGCCTAAAGTTGTCTTAGTGCTAAGTGGTGGCGGTGCAAAAGGAATTGCACATATTCCACTTTTGCAAAAACTAGATTCCTTGCATATCGTTCCGGATCTTATTGTTGGAAACAGTATGGGAAGTATTATTGGCGGTTTATATGCCATGGGGTATTCGGGCGATAGTATCGAAAAAATCACCAAGAATATTTATTGGGATAAACTCCTTGGCGGAGGCCAATCGTTGCGATCTGTAAGTGCCGAAGAAAAAAGAGAATTCCAAAGATATTTGGTCGGAATAGGTATTAAAGACGGAAAGCTCAATAGTGTTGGTTCGCTTTTAAACGATCAAAACCTTAGAGAATCTCTTTCTGAATTAACCTTTCCTGTCTATAATGTTAAAGATTTTGACAGTCTCCCGATACCCTTTAGAGCTATGGCTACCGACTTAGTTGAAGGCAAAGAAGTTATTTTAAGTAAAGGCAATTTAGCCTACGCCATGCGGGCAAGTATGTCTTTACCTGCTATTTTCAAGCCTGTGCCTTACGAAAAAACGGTATTAGTAGACGGAGGTGTATTAAATAATTTTCCAACTGATGTTGCCAAACAAATGGGTGCCGACATTATTATTGGCAGTGATGTAGGTGGAGGAATGCAGCCAATGGGCAAACTAAATAATATTATGATGATATTAATGCAGACCAGTATGTTTCCGAGTAATGTTAAAAACCCGGCAAACCGTGATCTGTGTACCATATTAGTCGATCATATGCCCAACCTGCGCTTCTCGACAGCAGACTTTGCGGCTAGTAACGAAATCTACAAAGACGGTAAAATAGCCGCAAATCAAAATCTTCCGGCTTTAATTGCTTTATCGGAAAAGTTAAAGGGATTTCCGCAACGAACTCACAAATTACCCTATATGCCCAAAGAATTTGTTCTTGACTCTATAGTTTATAAAAAAATAAGCCCGGAAAACCTGCCTCTGGTCGTTGGAAGAGCCAATCTTAGACCCCATGTAAAATACACCTCTAAAGATTTAATCGCAGGTATAAACAGAGCTATGGGAACCAATCTTTTTGATGAAATTGGCTATAGCTATTTCATTAAAGATGGTAACAAAACGGGCATCACGTTATTTGGATTTGAGCGTGCCAAAAACCAGCTGAACACTTCCCTACACTATGACACTTATAGAGGGGTTGGCATTATTTTTAATTACACCGCCAGAAATATTCTTGCTGATGCCTCTCGCCTTTTGATAACTGCCGATATTGCAGAACAGCCAAAAGCCAGAATCAATTTTCAGAAAAATTTTGGAGGACGCAGAGAATGGTGGTGGGGAACTGAACTTTACGGAGCTCTCCTAAAACAGGAAATTTATATCAATGGCAGGGCCTCAGACAATATCCTTTATAATTCATTTGAATTCAGCAGCGAGATAAATCGAAATTTAAATTCGCTGAAAAGCTATTTTGGCTTTGGCTTAAACTATAACTACACCAATTTAAAACCAAAATATGATCGGGAATACAGTCCGAACACCATTTCACTAAAAAGCTACAACTTTAATAACATCGAATTCAACATGCATTATTCCTATAATGATATGGATAAAGTTTTCTTTGCTACAAACGGAACAATTATAAAATCAAATATTTCGCGATCATTTCTTACCGATATCAATGCCTCCTTTTCCGATCAGGATTTAACTCGTGTTTCGGGCTCAACAAATGATTACACAAAATTTGGTTTTAGCTATGAAAAGAGATTATCCCTAAAAAAGAAAATTACGGGAATCATAGGATTTGATGCTTATTTTGTTTTTCAGGATAAACTTAAAGACTATCAACTACCATTTTCAGATTTTGGCTATGCAGCAAAATATTTTCTTGGTGGCATTATCCCGAGTTCTGGCAGTAATCGCTTTTCATTCCCAGGTCTGCATGAAGATGAACTCAATGTTACACAATATATGGGGCTTAAACTCGGATCGCAAATAAATATTACCGGAAAAATCTATCTGACCCCTCATGTTAATATTGCCTCTGTAGGTTTTGACACTTTTCGCGATTTCCGCGACAATGTGTTTAAGCCAAAAGGAAGATGGGATGATAATTTCGACACCAGTCTTCTGATATCCGGAGGGGCTGCTATCTCCTATCAGTCCATTTTAGGCCCAATTCATTTCGACACTTCATGGATCAATAATATCGATAAAGTCAGATTGTTTTTCAGCGTCGGATTATCACTTAATCCATAAGGCACTAATAATCTCAAATAGCTTTCAAATCCGACAAGTTTTTAGAAACCTGTCGGATTTTGTTTTTAGTACTACTTCTTATTCATAGACAAAAATTCGCTCAACAAAATTCGCGTCTTGTTTCTCTGAACTCAAACCTCCCTCAAAAAACATTTCTGTCCAGTTTTTTTGATTATCAATTTTAAGATACTGCCATCTTGTATCCAACTCGATTTTACCATTCCTGCCCAATTGTAAATCTTTACTTGATTGTTCAATTTTTCTATTATTAACATCATATTTACTAAAAATCACCAATTCATCTAAATAGCCGGAATCTTCTTTGTTCAATTTCGAATGTTCTTCTATAAGATTTCCTCTTTCATCATACACAAACACATCCTCAGACTCTGTAATTTGCGTTTCTCCTCCCTGATAGTCATAAGAAAAGTTTGTTTTTATAACTTGATTTTTATTATACTGATACTTCACTAAACTTCTTAAAGTATCATTATCCGAAGAATAATTTTTCTCTTCTGCTATTTTTTTATCTGGTCCGTAACTATAAATCGTTCTTCCAGTCACCTTTTCATCATCGTCATAACTTATAGACTCTGTCTTTTGCTTCAAATCATTATACTTGTTCTCCGGATAATCCGATTTTTCAGGGAACATATCATCTTTTACAAATTCTCCGTTTGCATTCTTTTTATAAGTGGTATAATTTTGCATTTTACCTTTTACATACTTGCCGTTCTTTTTTGTTGCATAGTAAAAGTTCTCTGTGTATTCTTTAATATTTCCAAACAATTTCTCGTCCCAATTTGCAGATAATTGTGGGGCATTGTAATCTTCTGTCCTCATTTTTTTAGGCTCTGGCTCTTTCAGATTCGGAATCATCTCAAAAGTCCTGTCTATACCATAAATGGGTTCATAAAGGACAAAATCATTTTTAATTGGGGCGATAGTCTGAATAAAGATGTACTTCCTTTTTTCATTTAGTATATCCTCTATTGTAAACATTTTTTTAAATTCTTCAAAACTCAACGTGGGATTAGTTTTAAAAGCATCAAAAACGCGTTTACTTATATTACCTCTCAAATCACCAAAACCAGCCCTTTCATCATTGATTTTTTTATTTTTCTTCTTTAATTCTGCCATCTCCTTGTCACTGTAAGTAACCAATACATTGCCCAACTCATCATAATTGACCAAGCGCATCTTGTTTTCCCTATCACTATTTTGATCAACGGCCTCTATCAAAACTGCATTGTTTATAACCTCTACCAAGTTGTACGCGATGTTATTCAGCTTAAAAGTGCTTCCTATATCTTTTTGGGAAAGCTTTACCTGAGAATAATCTGTAATGAATTTAATGTTATAAATTACACTTCCTCTAATTTCAGCAAGTTCATTGTTGTTTTTAAAATTTACAGCATTGTTTATTTGATCCTGTTTGCGCAGCGTAGTAAAGTGTAAATTAGTCTCTTTTCCGTTCTTGTATTTGTACAAAAGCTCGCTTCCAAAAGAAGTTCCACCAACATGCTGAATTTCAATCAACTCTTTTTTCAAATTAAACAGTTTGCTCGTTACAGGGTGAAAATCTACAATAGTAGGTTCATCATTTTCTTTATAATAGGAAGGAAAGCGTGAATTGAACAGCAGGTCGTATCCATAATTAGATTTCTCCAATTTCAAAACTCCTCTTGAAATAATCGTATCTATTGAAGAATTGATCACTTCAGCAGATTGAATTGTTTTCTTTTGAATTTCATCCATTTTTCTATTTACTTTTTTAAACGGGAAATTAGGAGCTTTAAAAATTTCTTTATTTACATTATACGTAACTTCATAAATCATGTCTTTCTCCTCTTTACTTGGTTGTTTTTTCTGGGAAAACACAGAAAGACTAAAGCTCATCAAAATCAATACAATTCTATTCATTAATTTATTTTTGTTGAAAATTACATTTTTTTGTTCCAAAAAACCAATATCTTTTTTCAAAAACGTTATGCTTATATTTACTGGAAATTTCTTTTCATGAAACAATTCCTTTTTCTTTACTTGTTTTTCTTTACAAGCTCCACTATATCAGCACAAAGCAAAGACATCTGGGTTTCATTTTGGGATAAAGACACTACGCACATCGGATTTAAAGATGTAAACGGAGCTATCAAAATAACTCCAAAGTTTATGGGATTCACTACTGCCCGTAAATTCGATAAAATTATTGCCGTAACCGAAGAAACTGGCGAAAACTGGAAGAGTTATTATCTCACCAAATCCGGTAAAATCGTAGGACGCGACAGCCTCTATATTTTTGACAATGGACCGGATTGTGAAAATGAAGGTTACATCAGATTTACAGACCCAAAAACAGATAAAACCGGAATGTTTAATAGTGAAGGCAAAAATACAATTCCTGCCGATTATAGCGCCCTTACCAAAGCCAGAAACGGGATGATTATCGCCTTAAAAGGGGCTACTAAAGAGAAACTTGGTGACGAACATTTTAGCTGGTCCGGAGGAAAGGAATATCTTATTGACACCAACAATAAAATCCTAATTGAAAATTTCGGATATAATGACGAACTAAATTTTTATTCTTTACAAAAATCAAAAGCCCCAAATAAAGATGAAACAAGAGAAAATTTCCTTGGTGTTGACGGTCAATATTATTCGTTCATCAATTATGAGAAAGAATTCAAACTGTGGTTAAAAAAGAATTTGCTTTCTGACCTATCAAAAAAGAATTTAATAAAACTCTCCTTTGATAAAATCACCTACTGGAAAGAGCCAACAGGATGGATAAGTGAGGCCAAAGCTGCTTTTATCGACCAGAATTATACTTACATAAAATTAAAACTTGAAGAGTTAAAAAATCCAAAAACGGACTATTTCGTCTCAAATGACGGGCTCAACCAATTCATTTTTGAAACAGATGAATACGAGGTTTACTTCAACAATTGCAATGAACCTAAAGAATGGATTTATCCCGTTAAAAACATAGTCATTACCTCAAAAAACAAAGCCGACTTTAAACAAGATCATTTTGAATTTTTAAGAACTGGAGATGGGTATAAATTGATCAGTGTTACAACAGCAAAAAATGATCTTAAATAAACAATCCGTTTTCCTAAAGATCTAACTTTGCAGATAACTCAAATAAAACCTTTGAAGGTTCAAAAATATACACCATGAAAAACTTTCTCTTTTTAGGAATTGCCATTATATTCGAGATCATTGCCACTTCTGCTTTAAAAAAATCGGAAGAATTTACAAAACTGATCCCAAGCATTATAACCATTATTGGATACTGCGGTGCATTTTACTTTTTAAGTTTTGCAATCAGAACCATTCCGGTTGGAATTGCTTACGCTATTTGGTCTGGAGTCGGAATTGTATTGATTACCATCATTGGAGCTGTTTTCTTCAAGCAAATACCTGATTTACCAGCGATAATTGGACTGGCTCTAATCTTAATTGGTGTTGTTGTAATCAATGTTTTTTCGAAGACCACAGCGCATTAATTTTAAATCTTTTAGAAATGATTTTCAGAAAAGGAACAATTTCAGATTTATCGGAAATGCAGCAATTGTATACCGAAACTATACAATCGGTTTGTAAGAACGATTACAATCCTGCACAAATTGAGGCCTGGACTTATGGTGTTCATAATACCGAACGCTGGTTAGAAGTTGTCCATACACAGTTTGTTTTACTTGCTATTATTGAATCCAAAATTGTTGGTTTTGGCACTTTGAAAAACGGAGATTATATTGATTTCTTTTACATCCACAAAGACTATCAAAGACAAGGCATCGCCAATAAACTCTTAACCGAATTAGAACTTGAAGCGAAAAAACAACGTTCAAAAACCATAACATCAGACATCAGTATTACCGCTAGACCATTTTTTGAAAAGAACGGTTTTACCGCAAAAACCAAACAACGAAATATAAGATTGGAGGTTGAACTGATTAATTATAAGATGGAAAAAGAACTGTAGCTGTAATTGTTTCAGGTTTCAGGTTTGAACAGAACGTGAAACCTGAAACAAAAAATTACTTCCGCAAGTTTCGGATTTTCTGCCTGTAAAAACCTGTCGATATTTGCCTTATAAAATGGAACGAAAATGAACACACAGGAAAACATTAATTATAATCGAATTGCTGAAGCAATTGATTATATCAAAGTCAATTTTAAAACGCAGCCCAATCTCGATGAAGTTGCCGAAAAAGTGCACCTAAGTCCTTTTCACTTTCAGCGTTTGTTTACAGAATGGGCAGGCACAAGTCCGAAGAAATTTTTACAGTACATTAGTGTTGAACACGCCAAAAAAATACTTCAGGAAGACCGTCAGGCTACTTTATTCGATGCTGCTTTTGACACTGGCCTTTCAGGAACCAGCCGTTTGCATGATTTGTTTGTCAATATCGAAGGCATGACACCTGCTGAGTATAAAAATGGGGGAAAGAACTTAGACATAAATTTCAGTTTTGCCGAGAGTCCGTTTGGAAATATCATTGTGGCTTCAACTCTCAAAGGCATTTGTTTTATGGCTTTTGCAGAAAATGAAGAAATGGGTTTCGAAGATTTAAAACATAAATTCCCTAACGCAAACTTCTCCCGAAAACTCGATTTAATACAGCAAAATGCGCTATTCATTTTTCAAAATGACTGGAGTAAATTAGCGGAAATTAAACTGCATTTAAAAGGCACCGATTTTCAATTGAAAGTTTGGGAAACGCTCTTAAAAATTCCAATGGGACAACTTTCTACTTACGGTTCTATTGCACACCAAATTGAAAAACCAAATGCTTCGCGCGCTGTAGGAACCGCTATTGGAAGCAACCCCGTAGCTTTTCTAATCCCTTGCCATCGCGTAATTCAATCTACCGGAACCTTTGGCGGATACATGTGGGGAAACACCCGTAAAACCGCTATTATTGGCTGGGAAGGCGCGCAGATAAATCCATAAATAAAACCCTATTATTTTTTCTGCCACGAATTCACGAATTAAACTAATTCTACAGTATAATTTTTTCCAAGATGCAAAAAAGAAATTCATGAATTACTTCGTCCGTTCGCTATCGCTCGGGCCGGAGCAAGAAAAACTCAATCTAAAATTATTATGCAAACTATACAATCAAAAATTGCGTCTCAAAATTGGGACAGCATCACCGAATCTATGCATGAAAACGGATTTACCGTTATTCCAAATCTGTTGGACAACCAACAATGTGAAGCCTTAAAAGCCGATTATTGCAATCCGGATTTATATCGAAAAACGGTTGTTATGGAACGATACCGCTTTGGTCTAGGGGAGTACAAATATTTCACTTATCCGTTACCTGATTTAATTCAGAGCCTCCGTACTTCTATTTATCCTAAATTGGCTCCTATCGCAAACGCCTGGATGAAAGCACTTAATATTTCGACCGTTTTCCCGGATACGCACGAAAAATTACTGGAGCAATGCCATGCAAACCAACAATTTAAGGCAACAGTTCTAATTTTAAAATACGGCAAAAACGGTTTCAATACGCTGCATCAGGATTTGTACGGAGATGTTTATTTTCCAATTCAAATTGTCCTTTTTCTCAATGAACCTGACAAAGATTTTACCGGCGGTGAATTTGTATTGACACAGCAAACACCACGAGCGCAATCTAAAGCTATTGTACTGAAACCTAAAAAAGGAGACGTTTTGGTTTTTACCACCAATTTCAGACCTGTCAAAGGAACAAAAGGATATTATAGAGTCAATATGAAACATGGCGTTAGTGAGATCCATTCGGGAGAACGATACACCTTGGGGATTATTTTTCATGATGCGTTGAGTTGATTTTAAGGTGCTGAGGTACTAAGCTACTAAGGTTCTGAGATGAAATGCTATAACTCTTTGTGACTTAGAAAATAACTCAACACTCTTAAACCTCTGGCGGGAATTTAAGAAATACAAAAGCTATAAACCTTTGTCTCTCTAAACCATAATACCTCAGAATCTTAGTACCTCAGAACCTTTAAAACTTAAAAAAAATTGATTCAACACTCTAAAATTTCCGATTCGGATTTACGGAATAAAATTAAAAATGTGGAAATTTGCTTCGGTGGAAACCGAAAACTAAAAATCTACGGAACGCTAAAATGCAAATCCGGTAAAAGAATGAAACGCGAGAACCGGGTTTTCTTTTCTACTGAAGAAGAAGCCCACAAAAACGATTTTCGCCCTTGTGGTCATTGCATGAAAACCGAATATCAAAACTGGAAAAATGGACTTATTTAATCCGCACATAGACGAAACAACGAACCTGCTTCCTAAAGACGGGACTGTTAATTATTATGGAAAGCTGTTTTCGAGAGAAGATTCAAATTGTTATTTAGACGTCCTATTAAATACAATTGAATGGAAAAATGATGAAGCAATTATCTTTGGTAAATTAATTCTAACCAAACGGAAAGTGGCCTGGTACGGCGATTCTGGCTTTGAATATACCTATTCCAATACGACCAAAAAAGCACTTTCTTGGACAGCAGAATTACTGGAACTAAAGACAATTATAGAAGAAAAAACGGGAGAAACATTTAATTCCTGCTTGCTTAATTTATATCATTCGGGTGAGGAAGGAATGGCATGGCACAGTGATGCCGAAAAAGATTTAAAAAAGGACGGTGCAATTGCCTCAGTGAGTTTTGGTGCTGAGCGAAAGTTTGCCTTCAAACACAAAGAAACCAAAGAAACGGTGTCTTTAATTTTAGAACACGGAAGCTTACTGGTTATGAAAGATGCTACTCAAACGAATTGGTTGCATCGTTTGCCTCCCACAAAAACGACTTCAAAACCAAGAGTAAATCTGACGTTCAGAACTATTGTAACTTAACAGTACATTCTTACTTTTTCTTAAAAGCCACATTTTGATACGAAAGGATCAAAGCGTCCTCAAACATTTCCGGTCTTACTTTTGAAAGTTCTACAATTGTCCAGCCCTGTTTGCCCCATTTATTAGGCACCGGATAAAAAATCAAGTCACTCGAAGCACAAAAAACCGATTGATCAATTTCGTTTAATTTCAAGACTGCTCTGTTGTTTTTTTCATCAAAAGTGGCGAATATTTTTTTACTGATCCGAAAAGATGTTTTCTCAAAATGAGGTTCTTCTGTTGCATCCGGAAACGACAATGCAAGGGTTCTGAATGTTTCAATTGTGACCATATCTGATTTTTTTTTTTAAGATCCTATTACTTAAAAACCTATTAGGTTCCGTCTTTTACCACCCCTGATTCAGTCCATTTTTAAGGACTTCATTGTATTTTTCTATATCAAAAGTATATAAATTGGGCGCTTTGTGTGCAACGTTGCTTTTCTTCTCGTCGAGTTTATTCAGAATACCGATGTTGGTAATTTTACGCAGAAAGTTTCGTCGGTCTAATTTTCGATCCAAAATCGTTTCATACAACTTTTGAAGCTGAGGGATTGTGAATTTTTCAGGTAAAAGATTATAACCAACCGGCATTAAATTCAGCTCAATTCTGAGGGTTGTCAAAGCTTTATCCAGAATTTCTCTGTGATCTAAAATGAGTTCGGGAACTTCTTTGTGATCAATCCATTCTATGATTTCCTGACTGTTTTCTTTTTGGGGAACCGCTTTTAAAAAATCAATCAAAGCATAATATCCTATCGTCACAAAACGCTGGAGAAGCCATTTACCATGCTCTCTCGGAATATTAAAATGATCCAGTACCGTATTCCCAAAATGCTGATCGTATCGTTTTACATGACCAAAAGTAGCAAATTGCCTTAAAAAAATCCCCTGCATTCCGGTACGTTCTTTTAAAACGGTAACTGCTGCAGTATCAATATCCTCCTCAATAGGTATAAATCCTCCAGGCAAAGCCCATTTATCATCAAAGGAAGTTTTAATGAGTAAAACTTTAAGCTGATTGTCATGAAACCCAAAAATGACACAGTCAATTGAAAGTCCGGGTTGGTAATTTTCGCTATTTTCTATTATTTTTTTTGGCATTCAATGGTTCTTAAATCAGCATGGTATTCTTTAATAGATCTGCAATTTAATGCATTTTTATAAATCCGAAGCCTTTTTACACAAATGAGTTTTCCTTGCGATGAGGATTTCCGTAAAAAGCAGCACGTGTAATTATCACAATTTTTACTTAAAATAAGAACTGAATTAAAAAAAACTTTTACATTGCGTCATAACAACACATTTAAAAAGCATTTTGTTATTTTTGAGCAAAAAACCGAAAACACTCTGTAAATCAATACCCAATTTACAGCTTTTAATCCAACATGAAACGTAGAGAGATATGATTAATAATTCGTTAAAAAACATGAATGAGAAAATCAGAAATAAAATCTGGACGTCTTTCGGATTTGTTTCTAAAACTTATCTCCTTGAAGCTTCTTTAAAATATAGTGAAGAACAGGAAAGGATTTTCAACGAAATGATTGTTGAAACTGAATCAAAAGATAAAAAAGCGAAACGTGAGGCTTTTGATAAAGCACTATATGCATCTTACAAAGGGATTGGTGCGATGGACTTTATCAATACCGTTTTAAAATAAGTATTAGTCAACACCCAATAGAACTTTTACTGCTCTATCCTCTTTGTAGTTAAAAAAGAAGGCTACATTTTAAATTCTTTCATTACTTCTAAAATTGATCTGCTGTTACCTGCCGTAATTTTCTCAATTCTTTCAGATGTTCATTAAATTATTAAAGGTGAAATTTCTTCAAAATCAAATAATAAATTATTTATTGTAAGAAAACTGAACTTATCTTAATAATACATTCGGCCTCATTGAATATTGACAAAAATCTATATTTTTGCTAGAAACGAAAGATTTTACTTACTTCAACTAAAAGCCTAATTATGGAACAAGCCCTTCAGTCGGAAATTTACAAAATTCAAAAGCCGGAACACTGGGCCAGTGTTATTACCGACAATCAACTTATTGATTATATAAAAGAATCTGAGTTCTCTCAAAAACAAGCAGACGAGGGACGTGATTATTGTTATTTTTTAGATAAAATTTATTACACCAATGATAACGAAAACAGTGAATATGCCTGCCTGGCTTATACACTAAATGAGCCTTCTAATTTAGAGAGAGCTTCTGTTGTAGATGTAGTACTGGAAGAAAATGAAACTTACGTAATCCACCGAATCAGTGTATTGAGAGATGGTGTTTTAGTAGACAAAATCCCCGATACTAAAGTTAAAATACTGGATAGCGAAAACCAAAGTGGTGGTGGTGTTCTAAGCAGTAATAAAAAAATTAATATTACCATAAAAGACCTTCGTTTGTATGATATTTTGATTATGGAAGATTCCAGAATTAAAATTTTTACAGAACGTGATTTCCTGCGAAAAGAATTCTCCAGATATGTTTGGGTAGGACCGGACAGTTACTGGGCTTACGGAAAATACAAATTCACTTTTAAAAATGATCGCGAGAAGACAGTTGCCTACAAAAAAACATTCTTTAGAGATGAAGATGGAAATGTTCTGGAGCCGCAAATAGGTTATTTAAAAAAAGGAGAGCAATATGTTCGGGAAGAAGAAAACTATATCAATTTTGTGGATTCCAACAGAGAGGTTTCTTCTTATATCGATTTTGCTACAGCAGCCGACTGGAAGGAGTTGTCTAATTATATCTCTCCTATTTATGAAGCTATTTTCGACAAGTCTTCCCTGATTGAATTTGCTCCCGATCTGGTTGAAAAACTGGACAAAATTGGTCATCAGGAAGAGCAGCTGCAATTTGCCATAGAATATGTTCAAAACCATATCAATTATATTTACAATGCCGACGAGATGAACGGCCATAAACCCCAGGAACCTGCCGTTACCTTTGCTAACAAACAAGGAGACTGCAAGGCAAAATCGGTTTTATTAAAAGTAATTTTAGATTATATTGGGGTTGATTCTTCGATCATTCTGGTCAATTTCGGTACGGACTTTTATATCAAGTACTATTTACCATCGTTACTGACTTTTAATCACGTAATTGTTAAGATCAATTACAAGGACGAAAGTTACTTTGTGGATGCGACACTACGCGATGAATTTGGGTTAATCGAAAACCGTGGTTTTATTTTCTTCCTTCATTATCTGGAAGTAAAACCAAATCTGGAATTACAGCTAAAACCAGCTCATCGTTTTTCTTATTATGCCGTAGACGAAAAATCAGAACTTGTCGCACAGCAAAATGTGGGCAAGCTAAAACTAACAACGGTATACAAAGGAAATCGCGCAAACAGTATGCGAAAATATTTTAAAAACACTAATAAAAGAGAAATCATTGACAGCTGGAATAATTTCTTCTTTTATACCTTAAACTATACCAACGACAGAAACGGAACTGATCTGAGAAAGATTTTTAAAGATGCTGTAATTGAAATTGTAAGCGATGATAAAAAGCTTAATGAATTTAAAGTGGAGTATCAGACCACTATTGAAAATCCTTATTATTCCGATGATAAGAACAACCGTTTCTTAATGTATTTTGATGCTAATATTGTTAAAAGCAGGGTCAGAGATTTTATACACAAAGACATCTCTTTTTGGCATAATTTTGACAATGAAAGATATGAAATCACGCTGGTAACGGATCAAAAAATTGATGTTAGTGAGAAATTTACGGTGCAGGAAAGCACCGTCAGTAATCCATATTTTGATTATGTAAGCCGAAAAAAAATCAACAAAAACGGAGGGACAGTTTATATCGATTCGAAGCCCTTAATTAATTTAGAAATTCCAGAAAAAGACTTTGAAGCTTTCAGGGAGGCCCATAACAAGGTTGCGGACAGTAATTATGGAATTGGGGTTGATATTATAGAAGAAGGTCTGCTGAACAAGCTGAAATTCAATTTCAAAAAATTAGTAAAATAATCATACAAGAAGGAAGTTAATTGTAGGCCACAGTTTAAACACGAATTACACCAATTTGCACTAATATTAATAGTTTAACCTTGTTGGGTGTTTGAATACAAGTTCTAATGATTGAAATGCTCAAATTTTTAACGCATAGAAACATAAATTTTGGATTGCTAAAAGAGGATACAAAAAGAAATAAATTTCTTTCACATAGCAGAATATGTGCTTTATTTGAAGTGAAAAGCCTTTTTTATGGATGCAACACCTATGTTACTATGTGTTAAAATAAATGACACCAAATAAGAGGAAATTGTAGCCTATAATCTAAACACAAATTACACGAATTTGCACCAATTTTAATTCGTTAACCTTGTGGTGTTTGAATACAAGTGCTGCTGATTGGAACGCTAAATTTTAAACACATAGAAACATAGATTTTAATTCTTAAAAGAGGATACAAAAAGAAATAAATTTCTTTCACATAGCAGAATATGTGCTTTATTTGAAGTGAAAAGCCTTTTTTATGGATGCAACACCTATGTTACTATGTGTTAAAATAAATGACACCAAATAAGGAGGAATTGAAGCCTATAATCTAAACACAAATTGCACAAATTTTAATCCGTTAACCTTGTTTGTGAAATTAATTCCACAAACAAATTAGTGACAATTCGTGCAATTCGTGTTACTTTTTATAGCAGTAATCTATATCTCTACGTGTTTAAAAATCTAAAGCAATTCAAAATCTGCTTTTAATTTGATATCTGCTGATGAAGCTCCAATCATTACTTCAAAATCACCCGGTTCTGCTGTCCATTCTAATTTGTTATTATAGAAAGACAGTTTTTCTTTGTCAATTGTAAATTCGATTGTTTTAGATTCTCCGGCATTTAGTTTTACTTTTTGAAAATCTCTCAATTCTAAAACCGGACGAACTACAGATCCAAATTTATCTTTTAAGTACAATTGTACGACTTCTTCTCCGGCTACTTTTCCAACATTGGATAATTGAAAAGAAACTTTTATAGTTTCCTTGTTTTTCATTTTAGTCGAAGACAATTTCAAATCAGCATAATTGAATTTTGTATAACTCAACCCATATCCAAAAGGAAATTTAGGAGAGTTTTTCAGATCAATATAGGCTGACACATAGTTTTTTGCGTCTTCATCTTTAGGAGGTCTTCCTGTACTGAAATGATTGTAGTAAATTGGAACCTGCCCTACTTCTCTCGGAAAAGTCATAGGCAATTTTCCGGAGGGATTGTAATCTCCAAATAATACATTCGCGATTGCGTTTCCGGCTTCGGTCCCTAACCACCAAGTGTAAACAATAGCCGGAACGTTATCAGCCGTCCAGTTAAAAACAAGAGGACGCCCCGCATTTACCAAAACGACCACCGGTTTTCCTGTTGCCTGAATTGCTTTTACTAAATCTTCCTGAACACCCGGCAAATGAAGATCACTGCGGCTTTTTGCTTCACCACTCATATCGCGTCGTTCTCCGATGCTCAAAATAACAACATCGGCCTGTTTAGCCGTTGCAACTGCTTCTGCAAAACCGTCTTTATTATCTCCATCTACTTCACAACCTTTGGCATACAATAATTTTGTGTTTTTACCCACTTTATTCTGCAATCCGTCCCATTGGGAAACGACCCATTTATCATAATCAACCTCAGGCAATTCTACTGACCAAAATCCCATATTGGCTTTATACTCCTTGACCATTGGACCTATGAATGCGATTGTTTTTACATTTTTTGAAATGGGTAATGTTTCGTTATCGTTCTTTAATAACACTATACTTTTTTGCGCCACTTCGAGCGCTGCTTTTCTGTTTTCAGGATTACTTAAAGCTTTCTCGGCTCTTTTTTGATCAGAATAGCGGTATGGATCCTCAAATAAACCCAATTCAAATTTCTTGTGTAAAATACGTCTTACGGCATTATCAATCAAATCAACAGCTACTTTGCCTTCTTTAACCAATTCTGCCAGATGATATCTGTAGGCATTACTTTCCATATCCATATCACTTCCGGCAGTAATCGCAGCAAGTGCAGCAGCTTTCAGATCTTTAGAGTAACCATGTGCTACCATTTCGCCTATCGATCCCCAGTCTGAAACTACGAATCCCTGAAAGTTCCATTTCCCTTTTAGAATGTCACGCTGTAAATGTACATTTGCTGTAGCCGGAATTCCGTTTACATCATTAAAGGAGTTCATAAAAGTTGCTGCCCCGGCATCAAGAGCTGCTTTGAAAGGAGGTAAATAGGTTTCTAAAAGCATTCGTTCGCTCATATCTACGGAGTTGTAATCTCTACCACCCACCGCAGCGCCATAAGCTGCAAAGTGCTTTACGCAAGCCATAACCGAGTTCAGATCTCCCAGTTTATTTCCCTGAAAACCTTTTACTCTGGCATAGGCAATTTTAGATCCCAAATAGGTATCTTCTCCGGCACCTTCCATTACTCTTCCCCAACGTGGGTCACGGGCAATGTCTACCATTGGTGCAAAGGTCCAGTGAATACCACTTGCTGAAGCCTCTGTAGCTGCAACTCTGGCCGCCAGTTCGATTGCTGCTAAATCCCAACTCGCAGCTTCGGCTAACGGAATAGGAAAAGTGGTTTTGTAACCATGAATGACGTCCTGACCAAATAGCAATGGAATTTTCAAACGAGACTGCATCGCCAATTCCTGATACTGTCTGGTATAGGTTGTTCCCACAACGTTTAACATCGAACCTATAAGTCCTGCCTTTATTTCGGCCTGTTTGTTTGCGTTTATGGTAATGGGACCTGTTGCTGCGTTGTCGCCTGTGTATTGATTGAGCTGACCAATTTTTTCCTCAAGGGTCATTTTTTTCAATAGCGCATTTACCTTTTGATCTATTGTTTCTTGTTGAGCTGCCGCAAAAAACGACACCATTAGTAAAGTGAATGTGGTTATTTTTTTCATATTTAATTTAGAATTACCATACGTAAGTTGCTACCGAACCTGCGTCCAATGATGTTGAAACTTGTTTTTGATTCTCTTTTATATTGAAGGTCTCTTTGTTTGCACCATCGTTTTCAACAATTAAAACGATTTTTCCGGCTGGTGTTTTAAAGGCGACATTATACAGATTCCCGCTAATGTTACTTGCAATTCTCACAGAACCTTCGGGAACAAATTTTGAGGCGTGACCAATAATATAATAGCCTACTTCTCTTTTAATGTTCTGATTTTTATCAATCATCAAAGCTCCTTTACATGTTGAACATCCGCCCGGTGTAAAGGGTTCATAATTTTCATTATTGGCCAGTCCCCACGAAAGTGCATTCACACTCCAGTTGCGCATAGAACCAATGACAACATTTTTCACACTCCATTTTAAATCAGATTCAAAACTACTACCCGAGCCAGTATATTGTTCTGTAAAATACAACTCTTTTTTGGGATAGGCATTATGAACAGTGGTTAAAGCGCTAATGTCTCCTTCATACAAATGAAAGGCTGAACCTGCTACAAAAGGTAATGCTTTCGGATCATTCAGAATGGTTAAAGGATATTCGGGTTTGTTGCAATTGTGGTCGTAAACTACAATTTTGGTTTTAATTTTAGCTTTTGCAAAAGCAGGGCCTAAATTCGTTTTGATAAACTCGGCCTGCTGCAATGCGGTCATGTACATACTTGGATTGTTACCCGGATGCAAAGGCTCGTTTTGTGGCGTTATGGCATCAATGACAATCCCGTGCGATTTCATTGCCTGTATGTATTTTACAAAATAATCAGCATAAACCTGGTAGTATTTGGGCTGTAAACTTCCGCCTTTCGAACTTCCGTTGTCTTTCATCCAAACGGGCGGCGACCATGGTGAACCCATAATTTTCAACTGTGGATTTATAGCTAAAATCTCTTTTAGAAGCGGCACTACATCCTTTAAATCGGGCCCCAGATCAAAGTGCTCTAATTTTAAATCCGTTTGCCCTTCGGGCCTATCATCATACGAAAAAACTTTTTCATTCAAATCAGAAGCGCCAATACTAATTCGCAGATAACTCAAACCAATAGCATCTTTTTTTCTGGAAAACAATTCCTGAAGCAAAGCTTCTTTTTTGGCCTTATCGAGTTTTAATATCGTCTGAGCGCTTCCTCCCGTTAACGAAAATCCAAAACCTTCAATAGTCTGAAATTTTTGAGAAGCGTCTACCAAAATCGTTGAATTCGAATTGATTTCAGTATTAAAAACCAAATCACTTTGTTTTTGAAGTTTTGAAGATTCATTAGTAGTGGTGATCCAGCCCTCGACTTTTCCGGATTGGACAACTGAGTTTTTTGAAGTCCCACATTTTATCTGAACTGCGATGAGCGGCAGTAAGAGTAAAATCTGAAGTTTTTTGTTGATGTTTTTCATTTTAATCTATTTCTATTAAGACAGGCAAATGATCTGACGGATATCTTAAATCCTTAGAATCACTTAAGACTACGTGTTTTTGAATTTTTAATCCGCTGTTTTTGGAGATAAAAATATAATCCAGTAATAAGGTTACAGGTTCATTGTGTTTGAAATCATTAAAAGTACCGGAAGGACCAAAAGGTTTTTCTTTCGAAACCTCTTGTGTATCATCCATCACTTTTTTTATCTCTTTAATTTGTTTTGTGTTGGGTTCTGAATTAAAATCTCCCATTAAAAACACAGGATAATTTTTAGTATTTATTTCTTTTATTTTGGAGAGAACCAGCTCTACTCCTTTTACACGGGCCACCTCGCCCATGTGATCAAGGTGCAGGTTGAAAACCCAAAACACTTTTTTTGTTTTTAAATCTTTAAACAATCCATAGGTACAAACTCTGTTACAGGCAGCATCCCAACCTCTTGAAACGACGTTTGGTGTTTCTGACAACCAAAAGGTGTTACTTTCCTGTACCTGAAAACGATCTTTTTTATAGTAAATCGTACAGGCTTCTCCCGTTCCTTTCTCTTCTCTTCCTATTCCAAATTGGTTGTAATCCCGAAAAGCGGAAGTTATATCGGCCACCTGATTGGGCAGTGCTTCCTGAATTCCAAAAATATCCGGACTGTAAAATCTGATTTGAGAAGTAAAAAAATCTTTCCGGTTGGGCCAGGCGTTTTCTCCGTCAGAAGCAACATCCAAACGAATATTATAGGTCATTAATTTTACATTTTGGCCATAAAATGAGCCACTAACTAAAAGCAGAAACAGTACGAGAGCAATTGTGTTTGTCTTTTTCATCTTAAAAAAATTTGATTCGTAAAACTACCATTTCATTGGTCTCGAAGAAAAATATAAACTTCAAAATAATGTTAATTTAACCCGTTGGATGTATTTAAACACATAGAAAGTTTACAGTCGCAGTTTACAGTCACAGTTTTCAGTCACAGTTTTCAGTCGCATTTCACATTTAACATCCCACATTTTACGTATCTATTTTTTAAGATCCTTTTAATCTGTGGCGGTTATTTAAGTAGATAGATTGCAGTCGCAGTTTACAGTCGCATTTCACATCTAACATCCAACATTTTACATTTTACGCATCTATTTTTTCTGTTCTGAAAAATCTAAATAATTCAGGTTGAAACCTCCTTTTTCGAAAACAACTTTAATTTTTTGTGTTCCGGCGTTTAATGCTATTCCCGATAAAACAACTGTTTTCCATTTATCATTTCCTCCCGTGGCTGGCAGCGTAAGGACTTCAGATCTCTTTCCATTTTGTGTTTCGAGATATAGTTTTCCCTCTGCATTTTCGCCCGAATAACGAATCGCTACTTTGTATGTTTTTTGTTTTGCCACCTGGGCAGTAAACTGTAACCACTCTCCGTCTTCGATAAAGGAAACCTGATACCCGTTTGATCCGGCATCTTTGCAGGGCAGAATATCTACACCGTCATTTCGCATCGAATTTCCTTTGTTCCACTCGTCAAATTTTCCGGTTTCGACTCTGTAGTTTATAAAATCTGTATCAGAATAGGCATATCCATTGGTTCCTAAATCATATTGAGTTGCTGCAATTTTCCCCGGAATCAAATGTTTTTTATAGGGTTTTGTATCGTTGGTTTGTACCTGTCTGAACATGGCATCAATCACATCTGGTTTTACGGTTACCCTTTCCATTTTATAATTATCGGCCATTTTCATTAGCGTTTTTTTCGCAAAATCAGCAGCTGGTTTTTGACCGCCCTCTTTCCAATATTTTAATAAAACATCGTATTCCGGAATTTTGGTTACGGAAGTCACTCCCGCAATATTTTCGATTTTTTTCATAGGCCAGAACGCCCACCCGATATTGTTGCTTTCTACCAATGTCAGTGCATCCTTAAACCAGACGTTCGAGTTTTCGCCGCTTTCTCCAAGCCAGATCGGCACATTATATTGCGTTCTGTAATCGAGTATTTTCTGGATCGACGCTTTGGTATTGTAGTTCCAGTATTTATGAAAACTCAAAGCCATATTCTCATCCCATAAAGGAAAAATTCCATTGTAATTATTCCCCCAACAATTTCCTTCAATAAAAATTAAATGGTTGGTATCGACTTCCCGAATGGCTTTTGTGACCCGAACCATCAGCTCTCTTAAAGGGCCGTTGGAGTTTTCGTCACAGCCGTTTTTGTTTGTTCCGGTAAAATTCCAATTGGGTTCATTGATAATGTCGTAAGCCCCAATCCACGGGTTGTCTCTGTAACGAGACGCCAGTTTTTTCCATAACTCAATCATTTTTTTCTGATTGGCTTCACTCTCCCATAAGGAAGGTTTGGTAGTATCATAATCTGAAATTGCCGCATCATTCCCCTGTCCTCCGGGAGCAGCGTGCAGGTCGAGAATAAGGTATATTTTATTTTCGGCACACCATTTTAATAAATTGTCGGTCATAGTAAATCCCTCTTCGATCCAGGTAATTTCTCCATTTTTTTCTTCCTGAATGGATGGAGTATACAAATTATAGTGCATCGGCAAACGAATGGAATTGAAACCCCAGGCTGCTAAAGAATCGATATCGCGTTTTGTAATTCCGTTTGCTTTATAGGCTGCATAAAACTCTTTTGTTCCCTGTTCTCCAATGACATCCTGAATTTTTTGTTTGATAATATATTGAGGGCTTGCGAAAGGCTGCGTTTGTAACATATACCCTTCCTGCACCATCCAGCCTCCTAAACCTAATCCTCTTAATACTATGTTTTTTCCATTTCCGTCAACGATTTTCTGTCCTTCTCTGTGCAAAAATCCTTGTCCAAAAATAGTAGCCGAAAGCAACAGTTGTAATGCTATAATTATTTTTTTCATCTGAAAACTATTTATTTTCTTTAATCAATTATTTGATTATTTCCATGTATAAGTCCCTACAGCTCCTCCGTCTAAGGATGTTGTAATCCACTTACCGTCAAACTTAATATTGAAATTTACACTTCCCGATCCGTCATTTTCCACAATCAGAACCTTTGAACCTGAAGGCGTAATGAAAGCCACATTTTGCAGACTTCCGTTTATATTGCTGCCAATTCTGACAGAACCTGCCGAAACAAATTTAGACGCATGAGCAATAATGTAATAGGCTACATTACGCTGAAAACTTTCGCTTGAATTAACTGTTAGTGCTCCTTTACAAGTATTACATCCACCTGCCGTATGAGGTTCAAAAGCAGCATTGTTGGCCAAATTCCATTCTAATGCATTTTTGCTCCAATTGCGCATCGAACCGATGATTACATTTTTTAGGTGCCATTTTAAATCTCCGCCAAAATCCCCTGTTGAAGCGGTAAACTGTTCTGTGAAATAAATATTCTTGGCGGGATAAGCGTTATAAACTTCTGAAAGAGCCGTAATGTCACCGGCATATAAGTGAAAAGCCGAACCATCTACAAAAGGATATGCCACGGCATCCGCTAAAATCGCTTTGGGATAATTTGGATTGTCACAATTGTGATCGTATGCAATAATTTTCGCAGCAATATTGGCTGTTTTAAAGGCAGGTCCTAAATGATTCTTTATGAAATTCGTCTGTTCTAAAGAAGTCATTTCCATACTTGGATTATTGCCGCCATGCAACGGTTCATTCTGAGGAGTTATGGCATCAATGGCAATTCCTTCCGCTTTCATTTGCTGAATGTATTTTACAAAATACTTCGCATAAACTTCGTAATATTTGGTTTGTAACTTCCCTCCAACGAAGCTATTTTTATCTTTCATCCAAAGTGGCGCAGACCATGGGGTTGCCAAAATTAGAATCTTAGGATTAATGGCCAGAATCTGTTTTAAAAGCGCAATTACTCCGTTTCTGTCTTTGTCTAAGCTAAACCTCGTAAGATCTAAATCAGTATCTCCGACAGGAATATCATTGTAGGTGAAAGGTTCCGAATTTAAATCCGATGCTCCAATACTAATTCTAATGTAACTCACTCCGATTGCTGTTTCTGAAGTACCAAACAGTTCCTGTAAAAGTGCTGCTTTTTTTGTCGCATTTAATTGATTGATAACGCTCGCACTTCCACCTGTCAGGGTATAACCAAAACCATCAATGGTCTGGTATTTTTGAGCTGCATTTACTTCAATGTTTGGATAACTATTAGGGATGGTGTTAAATCCTAAGTTTCCGGGTTGCTTTGCCAATAAAACGCTCTGATCTCCTTTTGTGAGCCAAAAATCGACATCATTCGTTACAACAACTGGCGGTACGACTGGAGGAACAACGGCATCATTGGATGACGAACAACTTAATTCTAAAACTAATACAAGCGCAATTAAAATTTTATTTAGGTTTCTCATTGTTACTTTCAAAAGAGATTTGATTTAAGTTTGAAATCAATTGAGGATCAATCCTGAAGATCAGATTAGCCCCTCAATTGTAAAAGCACACTAATAAACAAGTGTTTGTATCGCATGTGCCGGAATTTTTAATACAGCCTGTTCAGCAGCTATGATTAAATTGTAGGTCACATCTTTGTCTGTCTGATTCATTACAACAGTTGCCATTTTACCATCTGCATTTAAAAATGAAGTACTTAACAAAGCGCTTCTGCTTACGGCAGAACTTACTCTCACGGCATTTAAGTGAATAAATTTTGAAAAATGTCCGATGTAATAATAAGATGGAGTGTAGATTAATTCTCCGGTTGTAGTATCGGCGTGAATAGGTGAAAAGCAAAAATTACCCACATGATTAGGTCCTCCATTTTGATCTAAAAGAATGTTCCAGTCTGTCCATCCGGCCGTTCCATTGTTAAAATCATTAATCATAGAAATTCCATAACGTTCTCCATTGCCCCAAAATTGGTATTTTTTAGCATCAAATTTTTCTACACAACCTTCTGTAAATAGCAATCCTTTGTCGGGATAGGCTTCATTTACTTTGGCTACGTTGTCAAACATAGATGCTCCTCCAGACCAGTTTTCGTACCAGTGAAACCCCATTCCCCATACATATTTTGATGCTTCTGGATCTGTATAAATCACATTTGCTCTGTAATTCATTAAATCACGATTATGGTCCCAGGCAATAATTTTAACCTTATTTAATTGCTCCTTTTTTAAAGTCGGTCCAAGGAAGTTTTTAATAAAGTCTCTTTCTTCCTCAGCGGTATAAATACACGATTCCCATTTCTGTACTGCCATGGGCTCATTTTGAGTAGAAGTTCCCCAAATTGGAATTCCTTCTTTTTCATAGGCTTTTATAAATTTGACATAAAAGTTGGCCCACGTCTGATAGTATTCCGGTAATAAGGTTCCGCCTTTCAAGACATCTTTATTGCTTTTCATAAAAGCATTTGGCGACCATGGCGCTGCATAAGTAGTTAATTTCCCACCCGCCGTTTTTATAGCCTGTTTGATCAACGGAATACGATATTGCTTGTCGTGATCAATCGAAAACGTTTTTAAATCTTTATCTCCTTCTTTGATATAAGAATAGCTTCCACTGCTAAAATCAGAACTTTGGATTGTGGTTCTTAGCAATGAATAGCCTATCCCTTTTTCTTTATCGTAGTAGGCATTTAAGAATTCAGTTTGTTTTTCTTTTGAAAGTTTAGCAAAAACTTCGGCACTTGCATCGGTAATGGCTCCTCCGATTCCCATGAAAGTCTGAAATTTTTTAGACGGTTCTACAAAAATAGAGGCCTCGATTTCAAGCGGCTGTTTTGCCGATGAAAAACTTAGATTAGCGGTAGAAGCCAACCTCAAATTTGAATTTTCGGCAGTGGTATAAACCGTTATCTTTTTCCCAGTGGTTGTAAATTCTTTTTTTGTTTTAGGCTGTTGTGCAAAAGCCGACAACGAAAACAAAAAACATAGTATTTTAAAACTATTTTTTCTCATTCTTACAGTATTATTTTTAATTCTAAAATCGATTTTCTTACTGAACTCTTTTCAATAAAAATAGCTCTGGCCATTTAAGAGATTTAAAAATAGCCCATACTCATACTGATTATGGGCTATTGCCAACCAAACTTAAACTTAACTCAAAACTTCCTTTTCAGCGTCTTTCAACGCTTGTTATCGTAGTGTTGCGAACAGCGAAGAAATTGCTGTTGCTTTATTATCGCAACTATCTGGTATTCCTAATGCTAAAGGCGTCATTAGGAATACCCTTTATAGCTGGATTATTTTTAGTTTTTGAACTACCAGTGCTCTATTGGTAATTCGGATTTTGTTTCAACTTTGTACCATTAAGTTCTGTATAAGGTATCGGGAAAATTTCGTCTGTACCGGCATTAAACCCTCTGTCGGCCAGTGCAGAGGCTGCATCTCCCCAACGTACCAAATCAAAAAATCGATGCCCCTCACCGGCTAACTCCATTCTTCTCTCGTTTTTAATTGCCGCTAAGGTTACAGGAACTGAAGGCAAATGCGCTCTTTTTCTAACTTCGTCAAGCAATGCCTGCGCTCTGGCTCCTGATCCTAAAGCCTCGGCTTCCATTAAATAGGTGTCAGCAAGTCTGATTATATAAGAATTTTGTTTGTAGTTCAACTCCGCATTACCTCCACCAGTACGAACGTCTGACTGTCTTGGAAGGTATTTGTTAAGGAAGTAACCGGTATCCTGATAAGCCGGAATGTAGTTTGCCTTACCTGCTGCTTTTAAAGCTTTTAAATCTAATATAGTAGCTCCAAATCTTGGATCATCTTTCATTACGTCATACAGCTTTTGAGTAGCCACATTAAAAGCCCATCCTGAAGGAAGATCAGGCGCAGTAGAACCTGTTGGTCTTGAATATCCTCTTGGTCCAACCATAATGTTTAGTGTATTTCCTTCATCTCTACCTGTTCCCCAAAATGTCCAGTCAGAATTCCCTGCGCTGGTATGAGATACTTCTAATAATGACTCTGCATTAAATTTATTAGTAGTCACCCACAGATCACTAAACTCAGATAGTAATTTATTTCCGTATTGATTTACCTGCCCCGGTGTACCATTTACTTGTGCTAAAACAGCCGCTGCCTCAGGATTTTTACCTTCAAACAAATATACTTTTCCTAATATCGCTTGTGCTGCCCCTTTGTTCAATCTCCCGGCTTCAGTCTCGGCAACAACGGTATTAGGCAAAGCAGCAATAGCTTCTAATAAATCTTTTTCAATTTGTGCATAAATTACCGTTGGCGCAACTTGCTCCGGGTCGAAAATAGTCTGCGTATTTAAAGGCACCAAAACCAAAGGAATGTTTTTAAACAATCGCACTAAATTGAAATAGTAAAGTGCACGTAAGGTTTTAGCTTCTGCAGCAAATCTGGCTCTTACCGTTTCGCTCATAGTAGCGCCCGGAAGTTTATCTAATAAAATATTTGCTCTTGAAACTCCCTGGTAATGATCGTTCCAGTAACTTCCCGGAATACTGATAGAAGTAAGAGAGTGCGTAGAGAAATTCTGGATTCCGTTTCCGTCTGTCGCGCTTCCGCCTCCGGCATAGAAATCGTCCGATCCGGCATTTAGCATTGCGACAAGGTTTTCGAAACCGCCGGTATTTTTTCTTATTGGATCGTAAACTCCCATTAATGCGGCGTAACATTGTTGTTCGTTAGAGAAATAAGTACTGGTATCAAATTTTCCCTGCGGATCAATCGTTACAAAATCTTCAGAACAAGATCCAAGAACAGCCATTGCAGCAGCAATGTATAAGTATTTAAATTTTATAGTTTTCATGATGCTTTTAATTTTTAGAATTGAACGTTAGCTCCTAACAAAATAGATCTGGCTTGTGGATAAACTCCCTTATCTACACCATAAACCTGTCCTCCAATTTCCGGATCAAATCCACTGTATTTCGTAAAAGTGAGCAAGTTTTCTCCCGTTAAGTAAAAACGAACTTTGTCTGAACCGATCTTAGAAGATAAGTTAGTCGGAAGTGTGTATCCAAGCTGAACGATTTTTAAACGCAGGTAATTGCCGTTTTCAAGATAAAAATCAGACATATTACTGAAGTTTTTATTTGGATCATTATTTGTTAATCTAGGATAATCATTTGAAGTTCCTTCTCCTGACCAGTGTCCTAAAGCGCTTGTCTGATAGTTTGCATTCAGGATATCCAGTCTTCGTAATCCCTGAAAAATTTTACTTCCCGCAGCTCCCTGAGCAAATGCCATGAAATCAAAGTTTTTATAATCCAGATTTACAGTAAATCCAAAACTATATTTTGGGATATTAGTTCCTAAGAATTGTTTGTCATCATCTGTAATGGCTCCGTCACCATTGGTATCTGTCCAACGGAAATCTCCCGGTTTGGCATTTGGCTGAATTAAACCTCCTGCAGCATTTTTGTAGGCAGCAACTTCGGCATCATTCTGAAAAATACCTGCTGTTTTAAAACCATAAAACTCATTGAATGAATGACCAACCTGTGTTCTTGTTACCGGTCCCATAGACTGGAAAGTAGCGTCTCCAACAATGTAATTGGTAGACGATCCAACGTAAGTGATTTCATTTTTTAAATAGGCAAAATTGGCATTAATCCCCAAATTGAAATCCCCAAGTTTTTTTCTGTAGCCCAATTCAACTTCAAAACCACTGTTATCCATATCTGCAATATTAGCCGAAGGAGCATCAACAACTCCAACATATCCCGGAATAACAACATTTCTTAAAATTCCTTTCGTGCTCTTTTTGAAGTAATCCAGAGTTAGAGAAAAATCACTAAAAATCTTTGCATCAAGACCTACTGTAGTCTGTGAGGTTTCTTCCCATCCTAAATCTGCGTTAGGTAAAGTAGAGTTTCCATAACCGGTTGTGATTGAACCTGTATTTCCAACAGAATAATTGTATCCTCCAACAACCAAACCTCTGTATTTGAAATCCTCTATATTATCATTACCAACAACTCCATATCCGCCTCGCAATTTTAAACTATTCACTGCATTATTCTCTTTCCAGAAGCCTTCTTTCGAAATCACCCATCCTAAAGAGAATGATGGAAAAACACCCCATTTTTTGTTCTCACCAAAACGGGTCGATCCGTCACGACGAATGATCCCTGTAAAAAGATATTTTTCTAAATAATCATAATTGGCGCGCAAAAACAAGGACGCTAATTTATGTTCTACAAGATCAGTTGCTCTGTTTACACGATCCGTTTGAGGAATATCAAAATTGAAAGACGCATCTTTGTAGCTTGTAATTGGCAAACCAAACATAGTTACCCCAATCGTACCCCCAATGTTTTCCACATAAGCACCTTGCCCTGCCAAAACATTTACACTATGACTACCAAACTTATTAGAGTACGCCAATGTATTTTCAAGAGTCCAAGAGAATGATTTGTTATTGTCCTGACTGTAATTGTTTCGGTCCTCTTTCATGTTTGGATTTAAGAAGAAGATCGGAGTAAAACCTTGTTTCCCCCAATAAGCGATCTTACCACCAAGTGTAGTTCTAAATTTTAAATGACTTGTGATGTTTGCCTCTAAATAAGCGTTTCCAACAAAATCATCTGACCAGTCAAAACCTCCCAGTCTTGTCTGAGTATAAGCCAAAGGATTGGTCATCTCCTGTTGTACCAATGACGAAATTCCGTAAAGATTTCCGTTTGCATCTCTAACTGCATTTGGATTGGTGTAAAAACCAGTACCTGCAACTGCCGGATCTGTCACGGTTAACGGGGTAAGCGGATCTAAGTTAATTGCCGAACTTAAAGGACCTCCAAACTCGCTGTTTGTGTTTCCGATACCTTTGGTTTTTTGATGCGTATAACCAAAAGTTTGTCCAAACGTAAAGTAGTCCGAAATTTTATGGGTAGAGTTTAAACGGAAGTTTTTCTTGGTATAGTTTGAAATATCTGTTGCAACAATTCCTTCCTGATCCTGTATTCCGAAAGAAACATAAAAAGTAGATTTTTCACTACCTCCGCTGATGCTTAATTCATGTGTATATCTAAAAGCAGAATTATTAAAAATCGCATCCTGCCAATCTGTACCTTTTCCTAACGATGCCGGATTAGGATACTTGATAGCACCACCGTCTGCTACAGACTTATCATTCATTATTCTTCCATATTGCTCCGCATTTAACAGATCCAATCTTTTTGCCGGAGCTGAAGTCCCTGCAAAACCATTATAATTCACAGAAATTTTTCCTGACTTTCCTTTTTTAGTGGTTACCAGAATAACCCCGGTTGCAGCACGAGTACCATAGATTGCGGCAGAAGCAGCATCTTTAAGGACTTCGATAGACTCGATATCACTCTGATTGATAAAACCAATTGCGTTTGCATCTACAGCAATACCATCAACAACCCATAGAGGATCATTACCTCCTTCTCTAAAAGTAGTTACACCTCTAACACGAACTTTTGAAGCAGAGCCCGGTTGTCCTGATGTAGCAGCTACTGATACACCGGCGACTCTACCTTGTAAAGATTGTTCCACTCTACCATTTGGCACTTTTTCCAAATCGGCAGATTTTACGCTGGAGATTGCTCCTGTGACCACTGATTTCTTTTGAGTACCATATCCGACTACCACAACCTCATTTAACGACTGTGATTCCGGTATTAACTTAATTGAAATTTTTGTTCTTCCATTTACAGCTTCATTAACTGGAGCATATCCAATAAAAGTGATCGTTAACGTTCCATTTGAAGGAACTTGTATTTGGAATTTTCCATCAAAATCAGATGCTGTTGCTTTGGTTGTGCCTTTTAATAAAATAGACGCACCCGGAACTGGCATTCCACTTTCATCATTTATGGTTCCGCTTACCGTAATATCCTGTGCCATTGCGATAACTGAAAACAATAGAGACGAAATACAAAAAGTAAGTAATTTTGTTAATTTCATTTTTCTAAAAATTTTGGTTAATTAATTAGTAATTTGATGCAATAATAATCCTAAATTTCTACTATCGGCAATTAACATTCACTACAAAAACACATCAAACTAAATTTACATGCCATACAAAAACACATCATTTTTTTTATAAACAACTAATTTACAACTAATTAATATTTAATTTTAAGATGTTATCAAAATGTTAATTTCAAAAACAAACACTACACTTACCCTTTAATGCTTATTTTTATAAAAAAAACAGGCTCCTACATCGTGATAGTAGGCAAAAACACACCATAAACAATTAAAAACAAACAACTTAACCACCAAAAACCATAACAACTCAAAAAAAACATGAAATTGATAAAATCACATTTTATTATAACTTTTTTTACTTTATTCTCAATTACGTTTTTCGGTCAGGTTAAAAGCATAGGATTACCGGATGTAAGAAATTACAAGCGTAACGAATACAAAGGAGGAACACAAAACTGGAATATTGGTCAGGATAAAAATGGAAATCTTTACTTCGCAAACAATAATGGTCTTTTACAATTTGATGGAGCTTCATGGCGAAAATACCCTCTTCCTAATCGAACCTCAGTTCGCTGTTTAAAAATTGACGCTTCAGGAAAAATTTTTGTTGGAGGCTACAATGAGTTTGGATACTTTCAACCAGACGCAAAAGGCAGACTTAAATACACCTCATTGGCTCAAAAAGTAGACAAAAACAAAATCAAGATCATTGATTTTATATGGAAAATTCATGCTATAAACAATGAGATCGTCTTTCAGTCCTTTGCACGAGCTTATCTTTTCAAAAATGGAAAGCTTTCGATCCTAAAAGCACCAAAACGTTTTCAATTTTCATTTTTGGTAAACGGCAGGCTTTATTTTCAGGATGTCGAAAACGGTATTTTAGAGTACCGAAACAATCGACTCTATACTTTACCCAACACTAAGTCCCTAAACAATACTGAGATTTGGGCCATGTATCCGTTAGAGAAAAACAAAACACTAATAATTACCCTTGAAAAAGGATTATTTCTCTACGAAAACAACACTATAAAACCATGGAATACGGAAGCCAATGATTTTGTAAAAAAGAACAATTCTCTTGGCGGATCTATTATTAAGAACAACTTTATTGTTTTAAATTCAGTCTTAGACGGTGTGATTATTTGCGACTTTAACGGTAAAATCATTCAACATGTTAACCGTAAAAAAGGACTGCAAAACAATACCATCCTGACTTCTTTTATAGACAACAAGAGCAATCTCTGGCTTGGCCTGGACAACGGTATTGCCTACATTAACGAAAACTCTCCCTTTACCTATTTTGGATTCAGCTACGACATCAGTACCGTTTATGCTTCTGTAATTGATCAGGGAAATTTATATGTGGCAACCAATCAGGGTCTTTTTTATCATGCCTGGAACAATACTTCTAAAGAAGGGGTTTTTAAACTTGTAGAAGGAACAACCGCACAAACCTGGAATGTACAAGTGATAGAAAATGAACTTATATGTTCAAACAACAGAGGGGCATTAGTTATAAAGGAAGGAAAAGTAACCCGAATGATCGATTCAAAAGGTTACTATGGTTTTAAGAGGATCCCAAATCGCCCCACCTATTTTATCGGCTCAAATTATGATGGATTTGCCATTTTTGAAAAAACAGCAGGCGGTTTAGTATATAAAAATCAGATTAACGGTTTTGACAAATCATCCAACAGTTTCGAGGTTGACGAGTCTTATTTATGGCTTAAAAGAGATGAGTCTATTTACAGGATGTCTTTAAACGACGAACTAACCCATTTTTCATACATAAAAAAAATAGACCAATTAACTCCTGCTTACAAAAACATTGGAAGCATTCAGAAAATTGACAACAAAATATACTTTCAATCCAACAATCATTTTTATCAGTACGTCAAACAACAAGACTTGTTTTTTGAAGACAAGGCGCTATCCAGGCTGTTCAAAAACATACCTCTTATAAATGCGCTAAGCGAAGATTCCCAATCTAATTTATGGTATGCCTTTGACGAGTCTATTGGAGTCTTAATGAAAGAAAACAATACCTACAAAAATGTTGTTGTACCATTCTCGAATTTAACAGGCAATCTGGTGAGCAACTATTTATCTATAAACACCATTGACCCTCAAAACATTTTTATAGGACTAACAGATGGACTGGCGCATTATAATTCTAAATTATTAACCAATTTTGTAACCAAACCAAAGGCTTTCATCCGAAGCTTTTCATTTCCCGGTGACACAATTGTTTTGGGGAACAATCAAAATAAAATAAAAAAAATTCGCATTCCTTATTCGTCAAACCATGTACGCTTTACATTCTCCTCTCCTACCTACGAAAATCTGGAAAATGTGCAATTCTCTTATCAGCTAGAGCCTTTTGATGATAAATGGAGCAATTGGTCTACCATTTCTATAAAAGAATACACCAACCTTCGGGAAGGAGAATATACGATGAACGTTAAGGTTAGAAATAGTTACGGAATACAGTCCGAACCGTCGACGCTTTTATTTACGATTGCGCCGCCCTGGTACAGGCACTTTTTAGCCTTTATGCTCTATTTTTTATTACTTATAATCTTAATTTACCTCGTTTCCAATCGAATAAAAGTAAAAATTCGAAAAAACAAACTCTATGAAATCCTTCTACAAAGAAAGCTGTATCTCGAAAAAGAATCAAAAATAAAACAAGAACAATATGAGCTGGCAAAAGAAATTGAAAAACTAAAAAATGACAAACTACAAATCAAAATTCTGGCAAAAGACAAAGAACTCGTAAACAACTCTTTACAAGTAGTGAAGAAAAACAAGATCCTGAACGGAATCATACACAAACTCAAAGAAATTGATATTGAAGCTCTTGACGAATCAACAAAATTTCAAGTGAGTAAATTAAACAAAAGCATTGTCAAAGAAGTCAACACTGACAAAAGCTGGAAAGACCTTGAAAAACACATTAAAAATGTGCATTTTGAATTTTTAAAACGCTTAAAAGAAAAATATCCGACGATATCCCCACGTGAACTGGATTTATCGACCTATTTACTTATGAATATGTCAACGAAAGAAATAGCCGAAATTATGAATATTTCTACCGGAGGAGTCGAACTAGCCCGTTATCGACTGAGAAAAAAGCTAGGACTGAATAAAAAAGAAAACCTGATTGGTTTTTTAATGAGTATTTAAAAGCAAAAAGGCATTCTTTACAGAATGCCCTTTTGTTAATTAATAAATTCCAACGTTCGTTCCAAAGCCATTCCCCTGGAGCCTTTTATCAGAATTGTATTTTCTTCAAAATGTATCGTCTTTAAAAACTCCGCAAAAGTATCGAAGGTTTCAAAAAAATGAAGATTATCTCTGCTTACTTTCGTTTCGTAAAAAGATTTCCCTATCAGATAACAAATGGATTTATCCTGATCTGATAATGAATCCACAATTAATTGGTGCTCCTGCCTGCTTTCATCACCAAGCTCAAACATATCTCCTAAAATCATAACCTTATTCCCGTTTTCCAATTGCAGGAAATTGGCAATCGCCACCGCCATACTACTCGGATTTGCATTGTAGGCGTCTAGAATAATTTCGTTTAATCCTTTCTTCAAGAGCTGAGACCTATTATTCTCCGGAATATAATTCTCGATAGCGTGTTTTACTGCAGTATCTTCAACTTTAAAATAAGACCCTATTGCTACAGCCGCATTAATGTTATTTGCATTGTAAAGCCCTATTAAATGTGATTTAACATTAAAGTTATCGTATTCGATCACAACAAAAGGGTTAGCCTTAATATTCTTGATGTTTAAGTTTGCCTGAGCATTGTTTACCCCAAAAGTAAAAGACTTAATTCCCGCCGATTTTTCAATCTGAATTGGATCTTCCAGATTAACAAAAGCAATTTTATCCTTTTTTGCTAAATACTGGTACATCTCGCTTTTCCCAATAATCACCCCTTCAACACCGCCAAAACCTTCGAGGTGTGCCTTTCCAAAATTGGTGATATAACCAAAATCAGGCTGTGCAATATCACATAAGAATGCTATTTCTTTCTTATGATTAGCGCCCATTTCAACGATTCCAATTTCTGTATCTTTTGTAAAAGACAACAAAGTTAAGGGAACACCAATATGGTTATTTAAATTTCCAACTGTTGCTTTGGTTTTATATTTTTTCGACAAAACTACATTGATAAGTTCTTTGGTAGTTGTTTTCCCGTTACTTCCCGTCAGGGCAATAATTGGAAGTTTTAAATAAGCTCTGTGATACCTAGCTAATTCCTGCAACGTTTCTAAGCTGTTTTCAACCAGAATTGTTCTGTCGTCAATAGCATAAGCCGCATTATCAATAACAACAAATAAAGCACCTAATTCTATTGCTTGATCAGCAAACGTATTAGCATCAAAATTTTCACCTTTAATGGCAAAAAACATAGAATCCTTCTCAATTTTTCTGGTATCAATTGAAACTGATTTGCATTTTAAAAACAAGCTATGAATGTCCTGGATATTCATTTATAAAAATATTTACATATTAAAAATAAGCAATAAAAAAATTCCAAATTCCAAAAGCTGAGTAAATCAGTTGGAATTTGGAATTTTTTTATTGAATTTGCCAGAATTTAGTTTCTAGGCGATTTTCTTTTTTCAGATTTAGCTCCTACTCTAGACATCGCACATCTAAATCCGATATAATCAGTTGCCATATCCTGAGGGAAATATCTTCTTTGACCCGGATCCAACCAATAAGCTCTGTCTCTCCATGAACCTCCTTTGTAAACTCTTACATTATCATCGATTAATGTTGTACGTTTACTTGAGTTGTCATATTTTTTAACCATCTGACCTAAACTATCTGTAGTGATATTGTGCTTAGGAGAGTTGTACATCGTCTGATCTGCTTTAGATCCTGATTCAGAATCTCCAAAATCAAAATACTTAGAAGATTGTTTGTCACCATCTCTGTAATTGATGTTGTTACTAGTATCGAAGTTTGTTCTTAGATAAGTTTCATTTTCATCAACTGGAACCTGAGCAATTTCTCCAGGTAAATTTGTTGCAATTTTTTTACCGTTACTTAATGTTTTGTATTGAATATTATCTTTAGTGATAATTTCAATTTTACCATCTTTCCCGATTTTGTTTTTAGCATATTGATTTCCTCTAAAGTAGTTAAAATCATTTGCTTCGTTATCAATAATAGGTCTGTAAACATCGGCAACCCATTCGGCTACGTTTCCAGCCATATCGTACAATCCGAAATCATTAGGAGCGTAGCTTTTTACAGAATTTGTAATATCTGCTCCATCATCAGACCAACCTGCAATTCCACCGTAGTCACCGTTTCCTTGTTTAAAGTTAGCCAATTGATCTCCTTTGTTTTTACGTTTTGAAGAACGCGTATAATCTCCGGACCAAGGATATTTCTTTTGTCCTTTATAGATGTTGTATTCTCTTTGTCCAACGTCAGCAGCAGCAGCATACTCCCACTCTGCTTCGGTAGGAAGTCTGTACTCCGGTAAGATAATACCTGAAGAACGTTGTGCGTACACATTTTTCTCTTCCGGAACTACTCCATCTTTACCTGCTTTAGGTCTTCTTCCGTTAGGATTTTTCTTTAATACAAGTTCTTCGTTACCACCGTAAGTAGTACTTGGAGAGGCAACATAACCTTCTGTATTAAATAAACTTTCAGCGCTAACATCCTGAGTTTTTGCTCCTTTTTTAAGGTAACCGTTTTTTTCTAAAACTGCTTCGTTCACACGGTCAGTTCTCCATTTAGCAAATTCAACAGCCTGAATCCAGTTTACACCTACTACCGGGTAGTTTGCGTAAGATGGGTGTCTCAAGTAGTTGTTTGTCATCGTTTCGTTATATCCTAAACGATTTCTCCACACAAGAGTATCAGGAGATGCTCCTTCGTAAATGTTCTTGTAATTTTCTTCTGTTGGTGGGAAAACTTTCTTTAACCACTCTAGGTATTCTAAGTACATACCGTTGGTAACTTCAGTTTCATCCATATAGAATGACTGAACGTGTTGTTGAGTTGGTGTGTTATTCCAATCGTGCATAACATCATCCTGTACTTTACCCATTGTAAATGTACCTCCTTCAACAAAAACTAAACCAGGACCAGCCTGTTGTTTTTTTCCTGCATTTCTGGCAGCAGTTCCATTCTGACTGTCTACGTCCCAACCAGTTGCCCTGGAAGCATGACTGGAACTCGATTTTTTGCTACAACTAGCCGTGCCTAACATCAATACCATTGACATCATTAATTGCAAGACTACAATTTTGTTTACTTTCATACTCATTCTGTAGGTGATAAATTTAGGTGCTGCAATATAATAATTAACATTTAATTAGCAACATCCGGTCTAATAATTTTATTTAGCTGTTTTTTACCAGAAAATAACCTATTGTTACGAACGCAAAAATATACTTTTTATTATTTACTATAACATGAAATACTATATTTTTACCTACTAAAATATTTTTAATTAAAAACCGTTTTATCCACTAATGAAACAAGCCCTGATTTTATACCTTTTTCTTATTCCCTTTATCTCATTTTCCCAGATAAATGGAGGCTTTACGTTAGATTGGCAAAACAAAAAAGAGATGAGCTTTGGCGACTCAAAATTAAAAATACCGTACTTTTCAGGAAACGGTTTTCGGTATGATACTACTAAAAAAAGCATAATATTATTACTGAATCTGACTGAATCAGGTTACACAAACTACAATTCGATTCAAATTTCTAACATTATTTACGAATCTGTTTCAATTACTGATCTTGGTGATCTTTCACTTGAAAACATCCCTGAAAAACCAAATGAAACCTTAAAAACGACCACTTCAAGAGACCTGAAACAGGTGTTCTTATCTTTGTCACCTATTATCAAAGAAGGAAACAGCTTTAAAAGAATACGATCTTTTTCTTACAGCACAACCACCAACACAGCAACAAAAAGCAACACCTCTTCTTCTTTTCAAAAAACAAATACGGTCTACAATTCTATATTATCTTCCGGAGACTGGTACCGCTTTTACATCGAAAAATCGGGCGTTTATAAAATCTCCAGATCCTTTTTACAAAGCTTGGGATTTGACCCGGGAAAAACGGACCCAAGAAGAATCAAAATCTATGGAAATGGAGGAAAAATGCTTCCTCTGGCCAACAATGTTTATTATCCGGAGGATCTGGCAGAAAATGCCATTCAGATTATCGGTGAAGCAGATGGCGTTTTCAACAACGAAGATTACATTCTTTTTTATGGTGAAGGAATTGAAAACTGGAATACAGAAAGCCAGACCAACTTAAACCTGTACGACACCAAGTCTTACTATTACATCACCATTACAGGCGGCGACGGAAAACGAATCTCCCCGTTAAATCAACCAACCGGAAACAGCACTTTAGAATTAAACACTTTTGACGATTACCAGTTTCATGAGATCGACAAAACAAACATCGCTCACTTAGGCCGCGAATGGTATGGCGAATCTTTCGACATTACTCAGGAACAGGAGTTCAACTTCAACTTTCCAAATATTGACACATCGACTCCTATTAAAATAGACGTCAAAGCGGCTTCGGCGGCATATACTCCTACTTCGTTTGCCATTTCCGCCAACGGACAAAATATTGGCAATCTCAATTTTCAACCATTGGTCCTCAATTCCGATATAAAATTTTACGCTCAGGAACTACCCGCTAATGCAGCCTTTACCGGAGCCGAAAATGTAAAAATAAAACTTACTTATACGAACAATGGTGTTCCGGGATCAAAAGGATACCTTGATTTCATTAATCTAATTGCGAAAAGAAAACTCCTGGGCACCGGCAAACAATTTAAATTTCAATACGACTTAGCAGGTTCAACCCCAGGAATAGTCAATTACACTATAGGAAACGCCGCCAGTATTTCTCAAATTTGGGATATCACAGATCCAACCAATACCTTAAAAATAGAAAACTCCCGCCAAACCAATTTTAGCTTTAAAGCATCTTTAGGAGAAGTCAGAAAATACATAGCGATTGACCCCGCAGATTATTTTGCTCCTTCAAAAGAGAACCAATCTAAAATCGTTAATCAAAACTTAAAAGGAACACTTTTCAGGAATGCCCAAAATAGCTTTCAGGATATCGACTACGTTATTATAACTCCGAAATTTCTAACTTCCCAAGCGGAAAAACTAGCCAATTTTCACCGACTTAACTCCAATTTAAATGTAAAAGTAATTACATTAGAAAATATCTATCAGGAATTCTCTTCAGGAAAACAAGATGTAGCAGCCATCCGAAATTGCATTCGATACCTTTATAATAATGCTTCATCTCCCGACAAAAAACTTAAATATGTAAACTTATTCGGAGACGCCTCATTTGACTATAAAGATCGAATTACAAACAACACCAACATCGTACCTATATATCAATCTGCAATTAGCAACTCTACCGGAGAAGCCTCATTTGCATCTGATGATTTTTACGGGCTAATGGATACCAACGAAGGAGTTGTCGTTTTTCCTTTTGGAGGAATTGATATCGCAGTAGGCAGAATGTTAATTTCAGACAATGCACAGGCAGGCGAAATGGTCAATAAAGTTTTAGAGTACCACGACCAAAAATCATTTGGAAACTGGCGCAACAACATTGTCATGATAAGCGATGACTCCGACGGGCCTTCAGATGCGAGTCTGCAATCCCGCCAAAACAACCTTGCCGATGCAATCTCTACCCAAAAACCATTCTTTAATATCGACAAAATCCTTCTCGACTCTTACACTCAGGAAGCTTCTGCAGGAGGCGCAAGATACCCTAAAGCCAGAACTGATATGTTTAATGCTTTTGAAAAAGGTGCTTTAGTTTTCAACTATCTTGGACATGGTGGAGAAGATGGCCTCGCAGGCGAACGAATCTGGGAAAAATCAGATGGCCAAAACCTAAGCAATCAATACAAATACCCTTTATTTATTACCATAACCTGCGAGTTTTCAAGATTTGACGACCCTACAAGACCAACCGCAGGGGAATACACTTTTTGGAATCCGAAAGGCGGCGCCATTTCAATGCTAACCACCATTCGCGCCATCGGACAATACAATGCCGAAAACTTTAACGACAGCCTTAACAAAAACCTACTTTCTTACGGATCAAGTCAATACACTACCATCGCAGAAGCGCTCCGAATTTCTAAAAACGAAAACCCAAGCTCTGCCAGTAATGTTATTTTTTACATTGGAGATCCTGCCTTGATGCTGGCCATTCCGAAACCAAAAATCAATTTAACAAAAATCAATGATATTGCAATTTCTCAGGCAATTCCCGATTTTAAATCATTATCAAAAATCAAGATCACAGGAGAAATTACCGACGAGAACAACAACCTTTTAAGCAATTACAATGGCGAATTAGCAACAGCTATTTTCGACAAATTAATCACAACCACAACCCTGAATAACGATGGATATAGCCCTGCAATGTCATTCAAAATATTAGGTGAAACTATTTTCAGAGGAAATGCATCGGTAACTAACGGTCAGTTTGAATTTAGCTTTGTCGTACCAAGAGACATTCGCGTTCCTGTTGATTACGGCCGAATTAGCTTTTACTCAAAGAAGATCCAAATACTTGAAAACCAAACAGGTTACAACACCAATATAAAAATTGGAGGAATAAATGAAAATGCTCCACAAGACAATATAAGTCCAAAAGTGAAGTTATATATGAACGATGAAACTTTTGTATCGGGAGGAATTACAAACGAATCGCCATTTTTATTAGCGTTTCTTGAAGATGAAAACGGAATCAATACAGCAAGCGGAATCGGGCATGATATTATAGCAGTGCTGGATGGCGATGTAAGCAATCCTTTTGTTCTAAATGATTATTATCAGACAAAACTAGACGATTACACCAATGGAAATTTACGTTTTCCATTGCGAAATCTGACTGCTGGAATGCACACTATAACTTTTACAGCATGGGATGTTTACAACAATCCTGTAACCAGTGAAATACAGTTTATAGTCGTTGGAGATGAATCACTAACCTTAACTCACGTTCTTAATTACCCTAACCCTTTTTCAACTTATACCCAATTTTGGTTTTCACACAACAGACCTTACGAACCTTTAGACGTTCAGGTTCAGGTAATGACCATAACAGGAAAAGTAGTCTGGACAAAAAACCAGATAGTCACCACAGAAGGCTTCTTGTCAAGAGAAATAACCTGGGACGGAAAGGATGATTTTGGTGATCGAATCGGGAAAGGCGTATACATTTACAAACTCACCGTCAAATCAAATTTGACAAATAAAAAGGCAGAAAAATACGAAAAGCTTGTCATCTTATAATAATCTATATATTTGTATCACCAACTCCATTAATTACGTAAATGAAAAAAATATCACTTTTATTAATTTGTTTTTTAATTATTCCGTACGCAAAAGCCCAAAACATTGAGCGCCCCATCACTACCGGAGTACCTTTTTTACTAGTCGCAGCAGACGCAAGAGCCGCTGGTTTAGCCGATCAGGGTGTCGCTACATCAGCCGATGCCTATTCACAACAATGGAATCCTGCAAAATATGCTTTCTCTGTAGACAAGCAAGGATTTTCTATCAGCTACACTCCTTATTTAACAGACTTAGCCAATGACATTTCATTAGGTCAGGTAACCTACTACAACAAAATCAATGAGCGAAGCGCCTTTGCGGGAAGTTTCCGTTATTTCGGCTTTGGAGATATTGAGTTAAGAACAACTGGAGACCCAAATGAAGCTGCAAGAATCGTTTCTCCGAATGAATTTGCTTTCGACGGATCTTACTCTCTGAAATTAAGTGAAAAATTCTCAATGGCAGTAGCTGCAAGATACATTCGTTCTAACCTAAAAATTGCTTCGGAAGATGTCGATGCGTCAGCCTCAGGTTCTTTTGCCGTAGACGTTGCCGGATTCTACCAATCGGAAGAAATTGCCTATTCTGATTTTAACGGAAGATGGAGAGGTGGTTTCAACCTGCAAAACCTTGGACAAAAGATAAGCTATGATAACGACGATATCAGTTCTAACTTTTTACCAGCCAATCTTAGATTAGGAGGAGGTTTCGACTTTATCTTAGACGATTACAACAAAGTAGGTCTTAGTGTCGAATTCACCAAACTTTTAGTTCCAACTCCACCGGGACCTGGAACTCCTGTAGACGCAAATGGCGATGGCGATTTTACAGATCCTGGAGATATCTCTCAGGAACAAGCTAATGCATCAAACTACAAAAACTATAAAGACATCGGATGGGTATCTGGAATTTTCAAATCTTTTGGAGATGCACCAGGAGGTTTCAGTGAAGAACTAAAAGAAATCACTTATAGCGTAGGTGCAGAATATATGTATCAGGATGCATTTGCATTACGTGCAGGATATTTTCACGAAAGCCCGCAAAAAGGAGCAAGACAATTCTTCTCTTTAGGAGCCGGATTCAAATATAATGTTGTAAAAGTTGACGTTTCGTATTTATTTTCAACATCAAAAGTTAAAAATCCGTTAGAAAATACACTTCGTTTTTCTTTAACCTTTAACTTTGGCGACAAATACGAAGTTTATTAAAACCAGAAAATAAGAAAATAAAAAAATAATAACAATCCAAATTTCTATTAAGTTAGAGATTTGGATTTTTTTTCCCTTAAAAACAAATGAAAGAAATAAGCATTACATCATCCTTTAACATTTACAATAACCTTGAAGAGCTTCCAATCGACATTCAGGACTTAATGCGTCAGGCAGTCGAAGTTCGTAAAAATGCCTACGCTCCCTATTCGCAATTTCGGGTTGGAGCCGCTTTACTTTTAGACAATGGAAAAATAGTGATCGGATCTAATCAGGAAAACGCAGCCTATCCTTCAGGATTATGCGCAGAGCGTGTTGCCATTTATCATGCCGGGAGTGTATATCCGGAAGCAAAAATTCTAAAAATAGCCATTACAGCAGCTTCAGACACCAACCAGACAACGGCACCCATTCCGCCATGTGGTTCTTGTCGACAATCTATTGCAGAATACGAGATCAGACAGGATACCCCTATCGAAATCTATTTTATGGGTGAAATTGGTGAAGTTTACAAATCGGCATCCCTAAAAAATTTACTCCCTTTTATGTTTGATAAAAAGTTCTTGTAAAAAAAAGCCAAAAAGTGGCTTTTAAATTTTACTTCTTAATAGGAATGTCTTATTTTTGCATCCCGACCTTTCGGGCGCAAATTTGTGGGAGGAAACTATTTTGCGTTATAGGCAACAATTGATAACACAAACAAACTTTAGCAAAAGAAAGAATTCAGATGAAAGAAGTTACAAAAGAAGTATATTTAAAGTGGTACGAAGACATGCTACTTTGGAGAAAGTTTGAAGACAAACTTGCAGCATTATACATTCAACAAAAAGTTAGAGGTTTTTTACACCTATATAATGGTCAGGAAGCTGTATTAGCGGGTGCATTGCACGCTATGGACCTGACAAAAGACAAAATGATTACTGCTTACAGAAACCACGTTCAGCCAATTGGTATGGGAGTTGATCCCAGAAACGTAATGGCAGAGCTTTTAGGAAAAGCAACAGGAACTTCTAAAGGTATGGGAGGTTCTATGCATATTTTCTCTAAAGAACACCGTTTTTACGGAGGTCACGGAATCGTAGGTGGACAAATTCCTGTTGGAGCTGGTTTGGCTTTTGCAGATAAATATTTCAACACTGGCGGAGTTACTATGACTTACTTTGGTGATGGTGCTGCCAGACAAGGTTCTTTACACGAAGCTTTCAACATGGCCATGTTATGGAAATTACCTGTTGTATTTATCGTTGAAAACAACGGTTATGCTATGGGAACTTCTGTTGAAAGAACTGCAAACCACACAGACATCTGGAAACTTGGTTTAGGATACGAAATGCCTTGCGGACCTGTTGACGGAATGAATCCTGTAAAAGTTGCAGAAGCAATGACAGAAGCAATTGACAGAGCACGTCGTGGCGACGGACCAACTTTCCTTGAAATGAAAACGTACCGTTACAGAGGACACTCAATGTCTGATGCACAATTGTACCGCTCAAAAGAAGAAGTAGAAGAATACAAAAAAATTGACCCTATTACTCAGGTTTTAGATGTAATTATGGATCAAAAATATGCTACAGAAGAAGAAATTGAAGTAATCGACCAAAGAGTAAAAGATTTGGTTGAAGAATGTGTGAAATTTGCTGAAGAATCTCCATATCCTGAATTACAACAATTATATGATGTAGTATACGCACAAGAAGACTATCCATTTACACCTCATAAACTATAAATCAATGGCAACAATTATTACAATGCCTCGTTTGAGCGATACAATGACGGAAGGAACGGTAGCGACTTGGCTTAAAAAAGTAGGCGACAAAATTAGCGAAGGAGACATCTTAGCTGAGATTGAAACAGACAAAGCAACAATGGAATTTGAGTCTTTCAACGAAGGAACTCTTTTGCATATTGGAATACCAGCAGGAGAAACTGCCCCTGTTGACTCTTTATTAGCAATCATTGGTAACGAAGGAGAAGACATCTCTGCTCTTTTAGCTGGTGGTGCTGCCCCTGCTACAGAAGCTCCAAAAGCGGAAGCTGCCCCTGCTGCAGAAACAAAAACAGAAACTGCTACTCCTGCAAAAGCTGCAACTGAATTACCAAAAGGTGTTGTAGTGGTTACCATGCCACGTTTGAGCGATACCATGACCGAAGGAACTGTAGCTTCCTGGTTGAAAAAAGTAGGTGATACTATTGCTGAAGGAGACATCTTAGCCGAAATTGAAACAGACAAAGCGACTATGGAGTTTGAGTCTTTCAATGCCGGAACCTTATTACACATTGGAATTCAGGAAGGAAATACAGCTCCTGTTGACAGCTTATTAGCTATCATCGGACCTGCCGGAACTGATGTTTCGGGAATTTCTGCAAACTATACTGCCGGAGGTGCTTCAAGCACTCCTGCAACTGAAGAAGTAAAAGCTGCTCCTGCTGCTGAAAAAGCAACAGAAACTGTAGCCGAAACTTCAAACGGAGGAAGAATCTTAGCTTCACCATTAGCAAAGAAAATCGCTTCTGACAAAGGAATCCAATTGACTCAGGTTAAGGGTTCAGGAGAAAACGGACGTATTGTAAAAAGCGATATCGAAAACTTTACTCCAGCTGCCGCTCAGGCACCTGCTGCAACTGCAACAGCTGCTGCTAAACCGCAAGAAGCTGCTCCTGCTGCTGCACCAAAAGTATTTGTTCCTGCCGGAGAAGTTTTCACCGAAGAGATCAAAAACTCTCAAATGCGTAAAATTATCGCAAAACGTTTGGCTGAATCTTTATTTACAGCTCCTCACTACAACCTAGTGATCGAAGTAAGCATGGACGAAGCTATGGGTGCGAGAGCAACAATCAATACCGTTCCGGATACAAAAGTATCTTTTAACGATATGGTAATCAAAGCTTGTGCATTAGCCTTGAAAAAACATCCAAAAATCAACTCTCAGTGGAAAGAAGATGCTATCATCATCAACCACCACGTAAATATTGGTGTTGCTGTAGCTGTTGAAGACGGATTAGTAGTTCCAGTATTGAAATTTACAGACGCCATGAGTTTATCTCAAATTGGCGCTTCAGTAAGAGATCTTGCCGGAAGAGCTAAAAACAAAAAACTAGGACCACAGGAAATGGAAGGAAGCACTTTTACAGTTTCTAACCTTGGAATGTTTGGCATCACTGAATTCAATTCGATCATCAACCAGCCAAACTCTGCTATCCTTTCTGTAGGTGCAATTGTTGAGAAACCGGTAGTAAAAAATGGTCAAATCGTAGTTGGAAACACCATGATGTTATCATTAGCTTGTGACCACAGAACGATTGACGGCGCAACCGGAGCTCAATTTTTACAAACACTAAAACAATACATCGAAAGCCCGGTGACCATGTTAGCATAATTTTTATGCCATGTCCGTCTGAGCGAAGTCGAAGACCCCATAATAAAATCCCGTTTTGTTCATTCAAAACGGGATTTTTTGTTTAATTTTCATCCGCAAATCCAAAACACATAAAAATGAAGAAAATAATCCTTGTAACTTTATTCTTAACAGCTCTTGCCTGCCAGAAAAAAGAACAAACCGAAAAAAATACAGCCGTCATTGACGAACACAGCTATTCTAAACCGGAATTGGCTGTTGTTAAACACCTCGATCTTGACATTAAAGTCGATTTCAATACCCAAACCATCACAGGAAAAGCTTCCTGGCAAATTGACAACATCAGTAAAGGAAATGAAATTATCTTCGACGAAAACACCCTTAACATTACCAAAGTAACCTTAGGAGACGAAGAGAAAGAAACCAAATTCGAGCTTGGTGCGGACACTGAATTTCACGGAAAACCGCTTCGCATTACTATTGAACCAAACACAACCAAAGTAAACATCTACTACAACACCACCAAAGATGCTGTAGCATTACAATGGCTGAAACCAGAACAAACTGCAGACAAAAAGAAACCATTCTTATTCTCTCAGGGCGAAAGCGTTTGGTCAAGAACCTGGATTCCGTGTCAGGATTCACCGGGAATTCGCTTTACTTACAATGCAAAAGTTACCGTTCCTAAAGATTTATTAGCTGTTATGAGTGCTGTGAATCCACAAAAGAAAAACGATACCGGAGTTTATACTTTCAAGCAGGACAAAGCAATTCCGTCTTATTTAATGGCAATTGCCGTTGGAGATATTGAATTCCAGGCAATCGATAACAGAACCGGGGTTTACGCAGAACCTTCAATGCTGAAAAAATCGGCTTGGGAATTTGCTGAACTTGGAAAAATGGTCGTTGCTGCCGAAAAACTATACGGCCCATACCGTTGGGGACGTTATGATGTATTGGTTTTACCTCCAAGCTTTCCTTATGGCGGAATGGAAAACCCGAACCTAACTTTCTTAACTCCGGGCGTAATTGCAGGAGATCGTTCTCTAACAAGTCTTTTAGCACATGAGCTAGGACACAGCTGGAGCGGAAATCTTGTTACAAATACAACATGGGATGATATCTGGTTAAACGAAGGATTTACCACTTATGTAGAACACAGAATTGGAGAAGCCATCTTCGGAAAGAAAGAATTTGAAATGCAAAACGTTATCACCAACAAAGAATTAGTGGATAATGTAGCCGAATATGGAGCAGATAGTCCGGATACCCGATTAAAAGTAAGCCTTACAGGAAGAAATCCTGACGATGGTATCAGCATGATTCCTTACGTAAAAGGGTATGCCTTTTTAAGAGTTATTGAGAATGCCGTTGGCCGTGAGAAATTCGATCCGTTTATTAAAAACTATTTCGATTCTCATGCGTTCAAATCAATCACAACAGAAGATTTTGTAAAATATATTAATGAAAACCTGATTAAAGGCGACAAAGCTTTAGCGGATAAAATCAAATTAGAAGACTGGATCTACAAACCGGGAATTCCGTCAAACATCCTTCCGGTAAGTTCTCCTGATTTTGATGCAATTGATCAAATCCAAAAAACCTGGAGAGAAACTGGCGTAGCAGGTTTAAGCAAAAAAATTACAACAACTGCCGAAAAACAGCATTTTATAGACCATCTTCCGGCTGACATTACAGCAACAGAAATGGAAGCGATTGACAAAGAATTCAACTTTACAAAAGGCGGTAATTTCATCATTAAACGCCAATGGTTTGTTCAGGCCATTGAACATCAATACAAAGCAGCCAATCCAGCAATTGAGCAATTTCTAATCGGAATAAGCCGAACAGGATCAGTAATGATGCTTTACAAAGAAATGGTAAAAACTCCGGAAGGAAAAGTTTGGGCAAAACAGATTTTCGAAAAAGCGAAATCAGGTTATCATGCTACTACTATTCAGGCTGTTGAAGGGGTTTTAAAATAGACTTTTTTTAGTCGCAGTTTTTAGTCGCAGTTTTCAGTCGCAGTAGGCAGTTGCAGTGAACAGTCTCAGTTTTCAGTCACAGTACACGGTGCTGCTTGAAAACTGAGACTGAGACCGAAAACTGAGACTGAAAACCGCGACTGAAAACTAAAAAAAACCAGATTACATTTCGTGCAATCTGGTTTTTTTTAGTTCTTATTCTTCGCTTCGATCCATTTTGACATGTACATCGTACTTCTATACGCGTGATGCTGCAATAAATTACCCATAAAATTATGCAGACGATGATTTTTAGAATCTATCAACAATGAATTGACCACAGCTACTAATCCAATTGAAATTTTATCCTTCAAATAACATTCGTTAATAATAGCGACACCTTTTTTCTGAGCTTCTTTCCAAAGATTTTCATCCTGATAAAGTGCAATTGCATTTTTAACAAATTCAGACACATCATCGACTATAAATCCATTCCAAGGCAAGTTGGCATGCATGGCTTCAGCACCAATTGTTGTAGTTACGCTAGGTGTTCCGCATTGCATTGCCTCAAGCAATTTACCTTTTAAACCGGCTCCAAACCGAATAGGCGCCAGAACAATCCTGGCATTTTTCACTACCTCAGTAGCATCTTCTGCCCTGCCCATTATATAAAACCCATTTTTGGGCTGATGCAGCTGTACTACTTTTTGCGACGGATAAGCTCCATAAACCTCTAAAACAGCTTCCGGAAAATCCTTTTTAATCAAAGGCCAGATGGTTTCTTTTAAATACTGAACTGTATTCCAATTGGGTTCATGAAAGAAATTTCCAATAAAAACAAACTTTTTCCTTTCTTCAAAGGAAGGCAATTTCAAAAGAGCATCATCCGGCATTGCCTCCACTAGAAAAGGGAGATACAAAAGCAGCTCGTTATTGATCCTGAACATCTCTTTCAAAATATTCATCTCAAATTCTGAAATAATTAAAGACAAATCACACCTTAAAATACTGGCAATTTCTCGTTTCGCGACTTCTTCTGAAAACAAATCTGTCAATTCAAATTTTCGGCCTTTCTTAAAAGCGTTTTGTCTTGCTGCACGCAAACAATGTAAATCTTCGGTATCGAGAATCCGGATTGCTTCCGGACAATTTTCCGTCACACGCCATCCAAATTGTTCCTCAATCATAAAACGATCAAATAAAACGACATTCGGATTTAATTCAACTATAAAATCATCAAAACTGGCGGAATTGAGTTCGATACTTTTTTTATCAACTCCAAAAGCAGACAAGTCCACCATAAAATCGCTGTCTAGGGCCGTACTAACGAATGTAATCTCAAATCCATTTTGCTTAAAAATGGAAATTAACTGCATCATTCTTCCTCCGGCAGCAGACGAATTTGGCTCGGGCCAGACAGAACCGATAATTAAAAGTTTACGCACTGTATTCATTTATATTCACTTCAACCTGCAAAATAATGCTTTTTCGAGCGTATTCGCACGATATTTCCTGTTTTTGGTCGAAAAAAGACTAATTTTGCCAAATACAAATTTCGGAAGCAATTATGTTAGGATTAAAATTAGCCACAGACCCTCGCTGGGTCAATATCGTAGAATCAAATATCGAAGAAATTTTGACGGATCATGCCTGGTGCGAACAAAAAGCCGCTTCAAATGCAATCAGCTTAGTTACTTACAATTCTGAATTGGAAGAGCTGGTGACAGAAATGCTTGTGATCGCGAGGGAAGAGCTAGAGCATTTGCAAATGGTGCACGATATCATCAAAAAAAGAGGCTTGACTTTGGGACGTGAAAGAAAAGATCACTATGTAAATGAACTTTTTAAATTCATGAAAAAAGACGGCAGCCGCAGAGATGCTCTTTGCGATCGCCTGTTGTTTTCGGCTATGATTGAAGCCAGAAGCTGCGAGCGTTTTAAAGTACTTTCAGAAAACATAAAAGACGAAGAACTGGCTAAATTCTACCGTGATTTAATGATTTCTGAAGCCGGACATTACACTACATTTTTAGGTTTTGCAAGAAAATATACCGACAATATAGATATTGATAAACGCTGGAAAGAATGGATTGAATACGAAGGTTCAATTATCACCAACTACGGAAAAAGTGAAACCGTACACGGATAATAATTCTTAAAAATCGATTTTCATTTTTACCTATAAATACCACAATTTGTTATGTCTGCAAATAAAATAAAGACCATTTTACTAAAAACGGCCAAATACCTTGGGATTACTTTTGTTGTCATTATAGGATTACTGTTCCTTACTCCCATTATTTTTGAAGATACGATCAAGGAACAGATCAAAAAAACTGCCAACGAAAAACTTAGTGCTGAATTAAATTATTCCGATGTTGCGGTTTCGTTTTTTCAACATTTCCCTTCTCTTACTCTAACCTTAAGCGATTTACACCTTAACGGATCTGCACCTTATAAGAGCGAAAAATTCATTACCGCAAAAGAAGTTTCTTTTGGCATAAATGTAGCCAGTCTGGTTTTTAGCAAAGAGGTAAAAATTGACCAAATTTATTTGTCTGATTCTTTTATCAATGTAAAGGTAAATGAAGAAGGAGAAGCCAATTACAACATCTATAAAGGATCTTCACAGGATTCAAACCCTAAAGACAGCACTGAAACTGCCTTAAAACTGGAACGAATCGAGATTTTAAACAGTAAGATTGTTTACGATGACAAATCAACGAAAATACATTTTGATGCTTTTGGATTTGATTATTTAGGAAAAGGAGATTTAAACAAAGCCGTTTTTGATTTGTATTCGAAAGCAAAAATTGAAAAATTAAATATTGTTTATGAAAATGAACCCTATTTGATGAACAAAAAGGTGAATGCAGATCTGATCACAAAAGTAAATGTAAACTCTTTGTCTTTTTATTTCCAACAAAATAACCTTAAAATAAATGACCTTATCGTTGACTTTATTGGAAAATTCAACTTCCTGAAAGATGGATACAATATGGATTTTGTGATAAAATCAGACAACAGTGATTTACACGATGTTTTTACCGCCTTCCCTCCAAAATACATTACCTGGCTGTCTAAAACAGAATTGAAAGGAAATACCAACCTGCTTTTAACTTTAAAAGGTGACTATATTGCAGCACAAAACATTGCTCCGGATCTTAATGTGGATGTAAAAGTTGACAGCGGATTTGTTAATTACAACAAAAGTGCTTTTCCGGTTTCCAATCTGAATTTAGACATAAAGACAAAAGTTCCGTCTTTAAATCCGGACCTGCTTATTGTTGATGCCAAAAACCTGTCTTTAAACATCAAGCAAGATTATTTAAAAACGAAATTCAACGTTAAAGGTGTAAAAACACCGGATATCAACGCCGATTTTAAAGCTAAAATTGATCTTGGGAAATTAATACAGGCACTTGGAATTCCAACCATCGTCTTGAAAGGAAACTTAACAGGAGATGTGAAAGCAAACGGGAAATTTGATTTAAAAAACAAACTTCTTCCGGTTACCAAGGGAGTTATTGATTTGGAAAACGGTTATTTAAAAACACCTTACTATCCAAATCCTATCACAGACATCACCATCAAATCTAAGGTTGAGAATCAAAAAGGGACTTTTAGTGACTTAAAAATAAGTCTAAAACCTACTCAGTTTACTTTTGAAGGAAAACCTGTTTTTGTAGAAGCTGATCTTAGCAATTTTAATGATTTGACTTATAACATTAAAGCGAAAGGAGAACTGGATGTCAACAAAATTTATAAAGTTTTCTCTCAAAAAGGACTTGATTTAGACGGTTTTGTAAAAGCTGATTTGGTTTTAAAAGGTAAACAAAGCGATGCCGAAAAAGGAAACTACCGCAAGCTGTACAACAAAGGAACCCTTGAACTTAGAAATATCGGAATTGCTTCTGAATATCTTCCGAAGAAATTCATCATCAAAGAAGGTATTTTTAAGATCAATCAGGATAAAATGTCCTTCAATAATTTTTTGGCAGCCTACGGCCAATCTGACTTTAGGTTAAATGGTTATTTACAGAACGTTTTTAATTATGCAACTACCAATACCGGTGTCCTAAAAGGTTCTTTCAAATCGACATCACGTTATATTAATGTGGATGAATTTATGTCGGCTACTCCGACAACTACTTCGACTACCGAAGCCAAAACAGAAACTCAGCCTCAAAAGCAAACGACACAAACAGGAGTTATTATTATTCCTTCCAATTTAAATCTGCAATTTACAGCGAATGCCCAAAAAGTAAATTTCGACAAATTGAATCTTTTAAATGCAGTTGGAAATTTAAGCATGAACAAAGGCAAACTGAATATGCAGAATACCGGTTTTAATCTAATTGGATGCGACGTGAGCATGAACGCTAATTATCAGGCGATAACTCCTAAAAAAGCCAATTTTGATTACGCGATTAAAGCTTCTGATTTTGACATTAAAAGGGCCTACAACGAAATTGAAGTTTTTAGAAAAATGGCAAGTGCTGCCGAAAAAGCACAAGGAATTGTTTCTTTAGACTACCAGTTAAAAGGCCGTTTAAACAGCAATATGGAACCGGTTTATCCGTCGCTTGCCGGTGGAGGAACTCTTTCGATAAAAGAGGTAAAAGTTAGGGGATTGAAAATGTTTAGTGCCGTAAGCAAACAAACCAATACCGAATCGATAAAAAATCCGGATCTTTCAAAAGTAGACATTAAAACTACGATCAAAAACAATATCATGACCGTAGAACGCTTTAAGTTTAAGTTTGCAGGCTTCCGACCAAGAATCGAAGGTACAACAAGTTTAGACGGAAAACTGAACTTAAAAATGCGTTTAGGCCTTCCTCCATTGGGAATCTTCGGAATTCCGCTGACCATTACCGGAACTCAGGACAATCCAAAAATAAAAGTGGGAAGAAAATCTCAAAATTTAGAAGAAACAAAAGATACCGAGGAATAAAAACTAAAAACCTGTTCATAATGAACAGGTTTTTTCATTTAAATCAAATTATATTTATAGTTTTGAACAGCAATGCAACTTACTCATGAAACAATCAAAAAAAGGAGAGTTTTACGGCCAGACAAACAAAACGATTTCCCTCGAAGGAATAACGTTAACAGATACCGTATATACACATCCTAAAGTAGATTGGCATTATCACGAGCATGCTTACTTTACCTTTATTCTGCAAGGAAATGTAATTGAAGGAAACAAAAAAGAAGTTTATAATTGTGCCCCCGGAAGCCTCCTTTTTCACAACTGGCAGGAACCACACTATAACATTAAACCGGAAGGTTTCACAAGAGGTTTTCATCTCGAAATCGAAAAAAAATGGCTTGATGACCTGACCATGAACAGCGACAACCTACAAGGAAGCGCAACCATCCTGAACCCCGACATCAAACTTCTGATGTATAAAATTTTCAGAGCAACCAAGGTTGATGACTTTCATTTTGATCTGCCAACCCAAACATTATTGATCGAGATCATGTCAAAACTAAATGGTGATTTTCAGTCGGTCCTACATAAAAATCCCAAATGGGTTTCAATGATTGACGAAATCCTTCACGATCAGCTTACCGAAACCATGACACTGGATTATTTGTCGAAAACATTAGGAATACACCCTATTCACCTTTCAAGAGATTTTTCAAAGTATTTTCATTGCAACTTAGGAGAATACATCCGAAAATTAAAAGTAGAAAAAGCATTGTCGCTCATTGCAATGCAAAGCAAATCTCTAACGGAAATTGCTTACGAATGTGGTTTCTCCGACCAAAGTCATCTCACCCGGTCTTTCAGAGAAATAAACGGACTCAATCCGTCAGCACACAAAAAATTACTTTTCAAAAAATAAATCAAATGTTAATCCTGTACAATTTTCAAAGTTTATTGTACGGTAGATTTGCATTTCAATCCTTACAATCAATCAAATGAAACACATTCTTTTACTTGCCCTGCTATTTTGCAACAACATTATTTCAGCACAAAACAATGACCTGTTCAAAACCGATGGAATTACAACTGAACTGCATAAAAATAATGTAGGTAAAATTACTTTTATGAAAGGCAATATTCCACTAGACCAGTATAAAGAAGCTGATTTTCTCAAATCCTTTGAACTAACTTATAAATCCGACCTGAACATTAGGGTTTTCATGAACAACTCTGTTACAAATTACCTGCATCAATTGAATCCGGAATTACCCGCAGATCAACTTTTAACGACAGGAAACCTTCAATTTACCTTTTACATCGACAATAAACTTCTCTATACCGAAAACCTTAACTACGGATGCAGTTTTGGATCGGGAGGCAGCAAAGATACTTCAACAACCTTCAGAGTTCCTTTAACAAGTTCCAAAAAAGAAGACTGGTGGTCCATTTACCTCTGGGAGCGATTTAAACTTAATGGTGGAGAGAAAGCACTAACCAATGGCAAGCATAAACTAAAAATCGAAATTCGTCCTTATCAAACGAATCAAAATGGAGCAATCAAAACGGGGGATTTAATTGCAAAAGGAGAAATTCAACTAATCTTAAAAGCGCCCAAACTGACAGCCAAACAAATCGAAATTCAGCCCATTCAACCCAACAGCGGCTGGGAAGTTTCAAACTTTACTTTTGACAAAAAGAAAATTGAACAACTCAACGCAGCTATTGCCAGTTACGATTTGAAGGAAATCACAAGTGTAGTTGTCATTTACGATAAAAAACTGCTGCTTGAAGAATATTTTAATGATGCCGACAGAAACACTTTGCACGATACCCGATCGGCAGGAAAATCTTTCGCCTCAACCCTAGCAGGAATTGCCATAAACGATGGTTATCTTAAAAATGAAAATCAAACGCTGAATCAGTTCTACGATTTAAAGAACTATGCCAATTATGAGTCTAAAAAAGACAGCGTAAAAATAAAAGACCTACTCAACATGAGCTCCGCCTTTGAGGGTTCTGATCAAAATAGCGATTCTCCCGGAAACGAAGAAAACATGTATCCTACAGACAATTGGGTGAAGTTCACTTTAGACTTACCTATGGATAAATCCAAAACCAACGGCGGTCAATGGGATTATTTTACAGCAGGTGTTGTTTTACTGGGCGACATCATCCACAAATCAGTTCCTGGCGGATTAGAAAAATATGCAAACGAAAAGCTTTTCAAACCCCTAAACATAACACATTACCAATGGCAGTATACTCCACAGAAAGTAGCCAATACAGCAGGAAGCCTACAAATGACCTCATTGGAATATGCCAAATATGCTCAATTATACCAAAATAATGGTCTTTGGAATGGCAAACAAATCCTTACTACCGGTTGGGTCCAAAAAACTCTAACCCACCAGTTGCAGATTCCGGAAAGAGAAAACGAATATTATGGTTACCTGTTTTGGAACAGAACTTTTACTTATAAAAACACTCCTTACGAAACTTATTACTGCGCCGGAAATGGAGGAAATGAGCTTATGATTTTCAAGAATCTTCCTCTCGTTGTTATCATTACTTCAAAAGCCTACAACAAACCTTATGGACATGCACAAGCTGAAAGAATTGTACAGAACTATATACTTCCATCACTATTAAAATAAAATTCAGAATCAGGTTCAAAAAAAGGTATTCTCTTTACTATAAAGCACGTTAGAGATGGCGATAACTGATCTTTTGCGATCTCTAATAGCTTTGTTTTTTCTAAAATCACCTGTCCTGTCACAAAAGATTTAATGTACATTTTATCTCGTAGAACATAAGCACTTGAAACCTGTTGCTCCGAAAAAGCCCCAGCAATAGCATGATGCTTTACCTCTTAAGAAGTAAACACTTAAAAATTGTTGCTCTGAAAGAGCCTCAGCAATAACATGTTGCGAAGCATCATGAATAATAATAATAATAATAATTGTTTAAGCCCTGTAAGGGCGAAAGCCTGACCGCGAAAACACTTCCCATATTTTTTAAGACAAGAGGTTCTTTTGTAAAACCTTCATATTGCATCCTCCTGCTCTTGCCCTTTCAGGGCTGCCTGACTCGTTATCCTAATTCACAGTGCGTTGCACTATGTTAGTGCTTTTGGGCTTTCAGCCCTGTTTAGCGGTTTCGAATACTTATACCACAAGGTAATGCTACAAATAAGATCAACTGTGATAAAACAACCTTCAATAAAAATAGGACCTTAAAAAAATGGAGAGCTGATGATATTGATATACGGAATATTTTTTATTCAACTACAACTCCCCATTATACTACTAACGGACTTAAACCAAAAAACCCGCTCTTTTCAGAACGGGTTTTGTAATAAGTAGTCTAATGCTTATGCTTCGAATGGAAGGATAGATACATAAGATTTGTTATCTTTTTTCTTTTGGAACTTAACAACTCCAGCTACTCTTGCGTGTAGTGTGTGATCTTTACTGATGTAAACGTTTTCACCTGGATTATGTTTTGAACCTCTTTGTCTAACGATGATGTTCCCAGCAATAGCAGCTTGACCACCAAAAATCTTAACGCCTAGACGTTTTGATTCTGATTCTCTACCATTCTTCGAACTACCGACACCTTTCTTGTGAGCCATGACGTATGAGTTTAAATATTGTTATTATTCTTTAGTAGCTTCTTTTTTTGCTTTTGGAGCTGCTTTTTTCGCTTTTGGAGCTTCTACTTCTTCAGTAGCTGCATCTTCTGCTACAACTGCTTTTTTAGCTGCTGCTTTTTTAGTTCCTCCTGCTGCAGTAATACCTTCAATTACAATTTGAGTAAGATATTGTCTGTGACCATTTCTTTTTTTGTATCCTTTTCTTCTTTTCTTTTTGAAAACGATAACTTTATCTCCTTTTAAGTGTTGTAACACTTTAGCTTCTACTGAAGCACCTTCTATAGCTGGGGCGCCTAAAGTTACATTTCCGTTATCGTCTAATAAAAGAACTTTGTCAAAAGAAACTTTTGAACCTTCTTCATTAGCCAAACGGTGAACATAAACCTTTAAGTCTTTGCTTACTTTAAATTGTTGCCCTGCTATCTCTACGATTGCATACATACCAAATTGATTTATTGATTTTTAAGGTTGCAAATATACAACTATTAATTTACTATGCAATCCCTTATTCCAAAAATATTTATTTCCGCTTTACAGCTGTTTTTCAAGGCATTTCTGTACTCCAAAAAAGACATTTAGAAGTAAAAGACTGTTAATATTTAATCATTTTACCCCCGTATCCCTGAATGCTAATTAAAAAAAGTTATTTTTGGTGTAACTATAATCAACTCTTGACTACCTATTTATTTAGGTAAATATAAATTTATTAATCTTTATGAAAAATTCAATAATTATGTTAAGTGCGGCACTAATGCTCGGCGGAGTGGCTCATGCTCAAAAGGTAGCTTTTGAAGAATACAATTTAGATAACGGAATGCACGTCATTTTGCATAATGATCCCTCAGCTCCGGTTGTGATCACCTCGGTCATGTACCATGTAGGATCAAAAGACGAACGTCCGGACCGAACAGGTTTTGCACATTTCTTTGAACATTTGTTGTTTGAAGGAACTAAAAACATCAAACGTGGCGAATGGATGAAGATTGTTACCGCTAATGGAGGTGTAAACAACGCCAACACTACTGATGATAGAACCTATTACTACGAAGTTTTCCCTTCAAACAGCCTAGAACTTGGTTTATGGATGGAATCAGAAAGATTAATGCATCCGGTGATCAATAAAATTGGTGTCGACACACAAAATGAAGTGGTTAAGGAAGAAAAAAGAATGCGTTACGACAATCAGCCTTACGGAAACATCCTCCCGGTTGTAAAAGAAAACATGTTCAAAAAACACCCGTACCGTTGGACTACTATCGGTTCTATGAAAGATTTGGATGCTGCAACTCTTGAAGAATTTCAGGCATTTAATAAAAAATTCTACACGCCAAACAATGCTGTTTTAGTCGTAGCAGGTGATTTTGACAAAGCCAAAACAAAAGAATGGATTCAGAAATATTTTGCACCAATTCCGAGAGGCGAAGAAGTAAAAAAACAAACTTACGTAGAAGAGCCAATCAATCAGACAATAAAAGCCACTTACGAAGACCCGAACATTCAGATTCCAATGGTAGTTGCTTCGTACAGAACTCCATCTATGAAAACCAGAGATGCCAGAGTTTTAGACTTAATTTCTTCTTATTTAAGTGATGGGAAAAGCTCAAAATTGTACAAAAAAATAGTCGACGACAAAAAAATGGCTCTTCAGATTGGAGCGGTAGGATTTAGTCAGGAAGATTACGGAATGTACATTTTGTATGGTTTACCAATGGCTCCCAATACAACAGCTGACATTTTGAAAGAAATGGACGAAGAGATCGTAAAAATTCAAACGGATTTGATTTCTGAGAAGGATTATCAAAAATTACAAAACAAATTCGATAATAATTTTGTGAATGCCAATGCAAGCGTTGAAGGAATTGCAGAAAATCTTGCTTCTTTCTACCTGCTTTACGGAGATGTAAACTTGATTAATACGGAGATCGATCTTTACCATTCTATCACTAGAGAAGAAATCAGAGAAGTAGCCAAGAAGTACCTAAACCCTAACCAGCGTTTAATTTTAGACTATATCCCTTCAACTAAAGCTCAAAACTAAGTCATCGAATCATGAAAAAAATACATACATTTTTAATCCTTTTATTCCTAACTGGAATTATGCAAGCACAAGACCGTCCACAACCAAAACCAGGGAACTCGCCTGTAGTCAACATCAAAAAACCACAAACTTTTGTTTTGGCAAACGGGATGAAGGTTTTGGTAGTTGAAAATCATAAATTACCCCGAGTAAGCTTTAACCTAACACTAGACAACGCTCCTTTTACAGAAGGAAACAAAAAAGGTGTTGATGATTTAACAAGCAGTTTGATTGGTAACGGAACTAAAAAAACAACCAAAGAAGCTTTCAACGAAGAGATCGACTTTTACGGAGCAAATATTAATTTTTCTTCTTCAGGAGCTTCTGCAAGTTCGCTTTCTAAATACTCAGGACGTGTTTTAGAACTTTTAGCCGAAGGAGCTTTCCAACCGAATTTTACTCAGGCAGAATTTGATAAGGAAAAAGCAAAATTAATCGAAGGACTTAAAGCCGACGAAAAAAGCGTTCCTGCAATTGCAAACAGAGTTGTTGATGTTCTGGCTTTTGGAAAAAATCACCCTTCAGGAGAATATCTTTCAGAAGAAACCGTAAAAAATGTGACTCTTGCTGATGTTCAGTCCAATTATGCGACTCATTTTGTTCCTGAAAATGCTTATTTGGTAATTATTGGTGATGTTAAATTTAAAGAAACCAAAGCAGCGGTAGAAAAACTTTTTAGCGGATGGAAAAAACAAGCCGCTCCAAAAAACACTTACCCTACTCCGGAGAACGCTTCTAAACTTCAAATTGATTTTGTTGATGTTCCGAATGCGGTTCAATCTGAAATTTCATTGGTAAATATCGTAAATTTAAAAATGAGCGATCCTGATTTTTTCCCTGCTGTAATTGCGAATCAAATTTTAGGAGGTGATTTCAACAGTTACCTAAACATGAATTTACGTGAGAAACATGCCTGGACGTATGGTGCTCGCTCCAACATTGGAAGCGGAAAATATGTAACCAAATTTAGAGCTTCTTCTGCCGTTAGAAACACTGTAACTGATAGTGCAGTAGTGCAATTTATTAAAGAAATCAAAAGAATCAGAACTGAGAAAGTTTCTGAAGACATTTTGAAAAATGTAAAAGCCGGATATATTGGACGTTTTGTAATGCAGATTGAAAAACCACAAACCGTTGCTCAATATGCTTTAAACATTGAAACAGAAAAACTTCCTGCTGATTTCTACGAAAAATACATTCAAACCATAAACAATGTAACCGCTGACGATATTTACCGCGTTGCCAACAAATACTTTTTACTGGACAATATGCGAATTGTTATTGCCGGAAAAGGTTCTGACGTGATTACAGGTTTAGAGAAACTTCAAATTCCGATTTTCTATTTCGATAAATACGGAAATCCTGTTGAAAAACCAGTAACCAAAAAAGAAGTTCCAGCCGGAATTACCGCTAAAACAGTTTTCGAAAACTACCTTAAAGCAATTGGTGGAGAAAAAGCAGTTACGGCCGTTAAAACACTTTCGATGACTGGATCTACAACTGTTCCGCAAGCTCCTGCCCCATTAACATTTACTTCTAAATTAGATTCAAAAGGAAAAATGATGGTTTCTCTTGCAATGGGAACAATGAATTTAATGAAACAAGTGGTGAATGACAAAGGTGCTTATATCGAACAACAAGGACAACGTAAAAACCTTGAAGGAACCGATCTTGCAGAAATGAAAGCTAGTGCTGCTCCTTTTGAAGAACTTCAACTTGCAAAAAGAGCCGACTTAAAAGTAGACCGTATCGAGCCTATTAATGGTAAAGATGCTTATGCAATCAAAGAAGGTAAAACAACTTATTTCTACGATGTTAATTCAGGGCTTAAACTGGCCGAATCAAAAGATCGTGAACAAGGTGGAAAAGCAACTACACAAATCACAAACTTCAACGACTATAAAGATGTAAAAGGGATAAAAGTTCCTTTTAACATTGTTCAGAATGTAGGTTTTGAATTAGACATCAAAATGTCTGATATCAAAATCAACGAAGGAGTTTCTGAAGCAGATTTCTTATAAGATAAGGTACTAAGGTCCTGAGACACTAAGATTTTTGAGGTTTAGTCAAAGTTTAAAACTTTGACTAAACCTCTTCTTTTTTGACAGGCACAGCAAAGTCGAAGTCCCCCGCCCCAATTGATGCGCCCTTCGACTCCGCTCAGGGCGACAAAACAAAACAAAACAAAACAAAAGAAAGGCTGTCAGTTACGACAGCCTTTCTCATCTTAATCATTCAACCTCTAAATAAGGGCTTAAAATTTCCGCTAATTCATTCAGCCAGTAAAAGCCGTTTTCAAGGCTTGTTTTGTCTGTCTCAAATGTTTCACATTCTCTCATCATACTTAAAGCAAGCAGATAATTTACTTTTCGAATTGTCTTTGCCATAAATTCAGGATCTACTGATTTGCTGAAAAAATCAATCAATTTCAATTCTGTCTCTTTCGAAAGGGTGTTTGTACTCATAATTTAGAACAGTTAGGAAAATAGGAAGCCCGCACATTTTAGGTGTCCTACGCTGTTCAAGGCGTTGCGAATGTTTCCAATATCGCCACCATATTGCACGGGCAAAAGTTTTTTCGTAAATCATAATTAGAACAGTTAGGATCACAAAGATACCTAAAACCAATTAAATAAGTACGAATTTTCTTTAATAAATTAAATACAACCCCATATGCCTTAGCTGTCCTATGCAGTTAAGATAGCGTTGCAGTTGTTTCCAATACCACCAGCATATCATACGGGTATAAGTTTTTTCGATGTTACTTCAGCTTCAAAATGACAAACTTAACAAAAATATTCAGATGAAAATAACTGTCCTAGCCCCGATAGAAGTGGAAATCCTTTTGTGGCGGGGTTCGCCACAAAAGATTGGAACGAATAGCGGGATTAGCTCCTGAAAGAAAATTTGATCAAGACCAACAATAGCACTTCACACCTGAAATCTACTTTTTAGCCGATAAATACACCCCAATCAGGATTATAAAAGCGCCAAAAAACTGAATCGGTGTAAGCATTTCATTATCCAACAGTCCCCAGAAAAATGCCACGATCGGAATTAAATACGTTACCGAAGTTGCAAATACAGGCGATGACATTTGTATTAATTTAAAAAACAAAACATTGGCGATTCCAGTTCCCAGAACCCCTAAAATCATCACAAACAAAATAGAATGCTGCGTCGCTTCAAGACTTATTCTTTGAGGAAAATCGGTTGTACTTAAAATAAGCAAAGCCGGAACAAGCAACACCGCAAAATTTCCCGTGGTGATGCTCAGTGAATTTAAATCGGATAGATATTTCTTAATCAAATTGACATTTATCGCATAACTAAGCGTTGCAATAACAACAAGAATAACATAATAATAATTTTGCCCAGGATGTGAAGATGCCCCACTTAAAACCAACAACAAACACCCAACCAAACCAACAAAAACGCCGACAACCTGCCTTTTTTGAAATTGGATTCCAAAAATAAGTACACCTAAAACCAATGTATTTAAAGGCGTAAGCGAATTCATAATAGCCACGATCGAACTGTCGACTTCCGTTTCGGCAATTGCAAAAAGAAATGCTGGTATAAAGGTCCCAAAGAAAGAAGTTATGGCAACAAATTTCCATTGACGACGCGAAATCTTCTTCAAACTCTTAAAGCCAACAATCAGCAAAAACAAAGCTGCAAATATAATTCGGAACGAACCAACCTGAACCGCTGTCAATCCCACCAAACCTCTTTTGATGAGGATAAAAGAACTTCCCCAGATTAGCGAGAGTACCAATAAATAAGCCCACTTTAATTGTTTTGCGTCCATAAATCGTATTTTACTGCAAATTTGTAATAATTTTACGAATTGACCTCTTCCTTTTTACTAATTTTGCAAAGAACATTATTCGCAAATTAAAATCTTATAATATGAAATTTACAAAAATCATCGCTGCTATTGCCATCGCAGGTTTAGTAATGGTAAGCTGCAAAAAAGAAGAAGATAAAAATCTGGCTAATATAAAATCAGAGAACACAGCTCCTAAACAACACAAAGCAATTGCTGCCGAAAATGTACAGACTTCAAGTTTTAAAATCGAAGGAATGACTTGTGCAATGGGATGCGCCAAAACGATCGAGAAAGAATTATCAAATCTGGACGGTGTAGAAAAAGCAACCGTTGATTTTGAGAAAAAAACAGCAACTGTGGTTTTTGACAAAACGGTTCAAAACCAGGAAAATTTAACCAAGACAGTTCAGGCAACCGGAGACGGCAAAACGTATAAAGTTTTAGATATCAAATCGTAAATTAGGCGATTATTCAGTTCTAAAAGAATTGACAAAAAACAAATCTTTAAACAGTAGTAAACTCAGGCTTGCTACTGTTTTTTTTTACAAATCACCTTCAATACAGCCCTTAAAAACAATGGAACTTAAATTTAGCCACATAGACATCTTAGTTAACGATCTGCAATTGGCATGCGACTATTATGCAAAGATCCTCGGAGCAACGATCTCGAAAAAATTCACCTGGGAGAGAGGCGAGTTACGCGTTACCTACGCTGTTGTAAAAATTAGTGAGGAACGATTTATGCTAGTGCAGCCTTTTTCCGGAAATCTAAAGAACCTAATAATCTCAAAGGGCGAAGGAACAATTTACCGTCATTGTTATTCTACTCCCGACATCGAAGCTGCTTTTGACGAATTAGTAAATTCAGGCGTGCAGCCGGAAGATGAAAACGGAAATGCCTTGTCACGAGAAAGTCTTAACTCTCCAAGTGGCGTTAGAATCATCTGGCTTCCGAAACGTTTTGGAGAATTCTCGATTGAAATCCTCGAAGAAGCAGGACTTCAACAATTTATGAATGAAGCCTTTTCTGCTCCCTGATTTGTAAATAATAAAATTCGCTGCTCTGAAAGAGCCTTAGCAATAGTATAGTGCAACGCACTATATGGATTATAATAATTATTTTTTTCGCCCTGAAAGGGCAAAAGCCTAAGCTCAAAGGAAAATGCCTATTCAAGTCTGGCTTACCATTTTTTTTAAGCGAGCCGATTTTGAGTAGAATCAATATCACGTAAACCTGCTCTTGCCCTTTCAGGGCAATACCCCCATTTATTTAGTTCATAGTGCGTTGCACTATGCTCATTTTTCTTTTGGGCTTTCAGCCCGCTTAATCCGAAATTTTTATACCTGATCGTAAATTTTCTGATTCCACAGATTTTCAGACTGACCCAAAAAGGCTTTCAAATAAAATGCCCCCAAACAGTGTCTAACTTTTTGGGGGCAGTATAAAATTGAGTGTATCTTTTATTTCCACTTTAATGTTTCCATCAATCGCTGCATATCATTTCTGATGTAACTCGCAGCCGGCATAACGGAATCAAAATTAGGTTTAGCATAAAAATAAACCGATCCTGTGATAAAATGTTTTGTACTGTCGGTCACGTAAAATTGTGAGTTTGTAGCAGCGTTTCCATCTACTCGGTAAAACATGCCGTAGACCTTTTTTTCCGGGTTTAAATATGGCTGTTCTAAGATATCATCGGCTTTAATAACATGCTCATAAGTTAATTTCTGAGCATCTTTAAGCAATTTTTCAATATCACCATGAACCGGCTTGTAAGTCAGGTAAATTGTAGCTTTCATCTTTGGATAGGTAATCGCAAATCCGCAATTTTTCTCTCCTTTGATTACGGCCGCTTCATTCATTTCAAAAGTAAACGGGCAATTATTTTCAAAACCTACGTATTTTGCTTCAGGATAATCCAAACGAAGGAAACTTGCGGGCTTTGGTACCACATCATCTTTACAGCTTATAACCGTCAATGCCAGTAAAATTGTTGCTATCGAAATTGTCTTTTTTAGCATTCTTAATCTATTGTTACTTTTATTTGTTTTACACGTTTCTTATCCACAGTTTCTATAGTAAAAATGCAGTTTTCAAACGCTATTTTTTGATCTTTTTTAGGGAAATTACCAAGGATTTCCAAAATAAACCCCGCCAGTGTCTCGGCCTCACCTTTACGAGATTCAAAGATTTCTTCGTTAACATCTACAATTCTGTAAAAATCCTTGAGATTAATTTTTCCTTCAAAAAGAAAATTCTTTTCATCAATCTGAGAAAAATTGAGGTTCTCATCGTCGAACTCGTCACTAATATCTCCTACAATCTCCTCGATAACATCTTCCAGCGAAACTAAACCTGATGTTCCTCCATATTCATCAACTACGATCGCCAAATGGCTTTTAAGGCTTTGGAAATCTTTCAGCAAATTATCCAGTTTCTTATTTTCCGGAACAAAAAATGCTTCTCTGATTAACGACGTCCAGTCAAATTCTTCCTTATCAATATGAGGCAGTAAATCCTTCACAAACAAAACGCCTTCTATCTGATCAATATTGTCACGGTATACCGGAATTCTCGAAAATCCTTTTTCAATTATTTTTGGACAAATCCCAGCAAACGACTCAGACATTTCTAATGCAAAAATATCAATCCTCGGACTCATTACCTGTTTTGTATCGGTATTACCAAAAGACACTATACCTTCCAGTATCTTTTGCTCTTCGCTTGATGTACCTTCAGAATCTGTCAATTCTAATGCTTGTGAAAGCTGATTAATAGAGAAATTGTTTTTCTGTTTTCCCAATTTGTTGTGCAAATATAAGGTAACACTACGCATAGGCAAACTGATTGGCGATAGTAATTTATCCAAAACCAGCAACGGATAAGCCATTCGTTTCGCAAATTTTACATTATTACGGCTCGCATAAACTTTAGGAAGTATTTCTCCAAACAGCAAGATCAGGGAAGTAACCAGAATGATCTCGAGAATAAACTTAAGGATTGGCGAATCAATATTAGCAAAAATACTTTGCCCTGTATAAGAGAACAAAATAACAACTCCAATATTAAAAAAGTTATTTGCTACTAATAAGGTCGCTAAAAGTTTCTTGGGTTTATCTAAAAGATTAGAAATAATCTTTCCTTTCGACTGATTTTCCTGTAATGTGTTGTCGATGTCTTTTTGAGACAAAGAGAAAAGTGCCACTTCGGCACCTGAAACTATTGCCGATAAAAACAGCAAAACAAATATTCCGACAAAACCAATTATCAAATTGATGTCTAGTGTCGTATTAAAAAACAAACTGGGCTCCGGGTCCAAATTAAAAAAGATTAGTTAAACAATCAAAAAGGCAAATCATTAACAGGTAAGCCTTCGTTCGCCGCGTCAAAGTTAGTGTTTTTTGCCGGTTCTGTATCGGGAATAGGTTTATGATTTCCGGTTTCTTTTTTGGTAGTCAAGAAGGTAAACTCCGTAACCTGAATTTCTGTAGTATATTTTGTAGTACCATCTTCAGCTTGCCATTGACGTGATTTTATACGTCCTTCAATATAGATCTTGTCACCTTTAGACAAGTATTTCTCGCAAATTTCGGCCGCCTTATTACGTACAACCAAATTGTGCCATTCTGTTGACGTTATTTTTTCATTGGTCGTTTTATTGATATAAACCTCATTTGTAGCCAACTGAAAACGTCCGATGCAATTTCCTCCATCAAAATAATGCATTTTTACATCATCACCTAAATGGCCAATTAACATCACTTTGTTTAATGTTCCGTTCATAATTTATTAGTGGTATTTATCCCAAAGATACATTTTTTTTGCAAATTATTTCCTGCTTTTCGATAAAATTATAAATCACAATTGGAAAAGGAAAACTTTTTAAATCACTGGCATTCAACCCATTTACTATCACCTCCTTTATTTTAACCTTCCAGAACTGTATGTGTAAATGTTGGTGCGAAAGTTTATGAATAACAGTGCTCTCTGCATAATCTTCTATACCTATTATTGTATACGACGAAAAAACACTGTCTTTAACAGCTTTTGAAACCACATCAAAGTCTACAATTTCAGTAGTTTCTAAAAGCGGAAACTCATATAAGTTATGCCAGATTCCTTTTGCCGTTCTTTTCTGAATTAAAGTATTCCCTAAAACGTCTTCTAAAATCAGATAATTAAAGAAACGATTTATTACTTTAACTTTCTTAGACTTAACCGGTAAAACAGCAACCTTTTTCTTTTGTAATGCTGCACAGCTATCATTAAAGTCACAAACGGTACAATCCGGACTTTTAGGTACGCACTGTAAAGCCCCAAATTCCATTATCGCCTGATTAAAAACAGCAGGATTGTCTTTTGGCATTAATTCGTGCGCCAATTCAGTAAATTCTTTTTTAGTTGCGGGTGCAGCAATATCCGATTCGATATCAAAATAACGGGAAAATACTCTAAATACATTTCCATCAACAACAGGAACAGCTTCATTGTAAGAAAAAGAAGCGATTGCAGCAGCTGTATATTCGCCAACTCCTTTTAATTTTAAAAGTTCTTTATAATTAGGAGGGAAAATTCCATTTAGTTCATTTGCGACATATTGAGCCGTTTTATGCAAATTTCGGGCACGAGAATAATAACCTAATCCCTGCCAAAGTTTCAAAACCTGTTCTTCTGAAGCATTTGCTAAATCATATACAGTAGGAAATTCCTTCGTAAATGCAAAAAAATATGGAGTTCCTTGCGCAACTCGCGTCTGTTGCAACATAATTTCTGAGAGCCAAATATGGTATGGATTGGTCGTTTTTCGCCATGGCAAATCACGTTTGTTTTGTAAATACCATTTTATCAATATGTTAGAAAAATTCATTGCAAAATACTTAGAATACAAAAGTAAATGTTTATGTAATTAAAATTTAACGATTTAGCTTGATTAATTATTTTTTTAATTCCTATATTTGCAAACTCAAAAAAATAGTACACCATTTATAAAATAAAATAGGAAAGAAAATGACGAAAGCAGATATCGTAGCGAAAATTTCAGAGAAACTAGGTCTTGAAAAAGGAGATGTTCAAGCAACAGTAGAAACTTTTATGGAAGAAGTTAAAACTTCACTAGAAACTGGAGACAATGTTTACCTAAGAGGTTTTGGAAGTTTTATCGTAAAAACCAGAGCTGAAAAGACTGGTAGAAACATTTCTAAGAATACAACTATCAAGATTCCAGCACACAACATTCCTGCGTTTAAACCTGCAAAAGTTTTTGTAGAAGGAGTAAAAACAAATAACGAAGCAAAATAATACTATTAATTAATTATAAAATCGACACGATATGCCAAGTGGTAAAAAAAGAAAGAGACATAAGGTAGCTACTCACAAACGTAAAAAAAGAGCGAGAGCTAACCGTCACAAGAAGAAAAAGTAGTTTTAAACTACTTTTTTCTTTTTAAACGTTCATTGAAATTGAAAAAAGACGAAAGAGAAAAGAGAAAAGAAAATAGAATATAGACGTAAAAATCTATCTTCTATACTCTGTTCTCTATTAATCTTCTTTTCCCCGGGTTCAATACCTGTTAAAAATATTGTTTAATCCATCTGTAAATAAGATTTTAGATCTTAGATTTTAGATTTTAGATTTTCTTAAAGTCTATGCTCTTTTCTCTATACTCTATTTTCTGAAAAAACAGATAAAAATTTACAGTGTGAATAAAGAATTAATCATTAGATCTAGTTCTGAAGCCGTAGATTTTGCCTTATTAAAAGATGGAAAACTAATTGAATTACACAAAGAAGAAGAGAAAAGCAATTTTCAGGTTGGTGATATTTTTATCGCCAAGATACGAAAACCAGTTGCTGGACTTAATGCTGCTTTTGTAAATGTAGGCTTCGAAAAAGATGCCTTTTTACATTATCACGATTTAGGACCTAACTTAGCTTCTCAACTGAAATTCATAAAACTTGTAAGCGCAGGTAAAATAAAAGATTTCTCCCTAAAAACCTTTCAGTTTGAAAAAGAGATTGACAAAGATGGCATCATTACTGATATTTTAAGTGCCAATCAATCTGTTTTAGTTCAAGTTGTAAAAGAACCTATATCGACCAAAGGTCCAAGAATAAGCGCTGAGCTTTCATTGGCAGGAAGATTTATTGTTCTCGTTCCGTTTTCTGACCGTGTTTCTATTTCTCAAAAAATAGAAGACAAAAAAGAAAAGGATCGCCTAAAAAAACTTGTTCTATCGATCAAACCTAAAGGATTTGGTGTTATTGTTCGCACAGTAGCCGAAGGCAAAAACGTAGCCGAATTAGAAAAAGATTTGCAGAACCTGCTTGGCAGATGGACTGCAATGTGTAAAAAATTACCAACTGCTCATCATCCCTCAAAAGTATTAGGAGAACTCAACAGAGCTTCTTCAATATTAAGAGATGTATTCAATGATACCTTTAGCGGTATTCAAATAGATGACGAAGAGTTGTACCATCAAACGAAGGAATATCTGCAAGAAATTGCACCTTCAAAACAATCGATTGTTAAGTTTTATCAATCAAATGACACTCCAATTTTTGAGAAATACAATATAGAGAGACAAATCAAAACTTCATTTGGAAGAACCGTCTCCATGAGTAAAGGTGCTTATCTTATCATCGAACACACTGAAGCTCTTCACGTTATAGACGTAAACAGCGGAAATCGTTCGAATAAAGCAACCAACCAGGAAGACACTGCCATGGAGGTGAATATGATTGCCGCCGCCGAAATTGCCAGACAACTTCGTTTGCGTGATATGGGGGGAATAATCGTAGTTGATTTTATCGATATGTCTAATCCTGAAAACAGGAAGGTTTTGTTCGACTTCTTGCGAGAAGAAATGAGCGACGATAAAGCAAAGCATAAAATCTTACCGCCTAGTAAATTTGGTTTAGTTCAAATTACCAGACAACGCGTAAGACCAGAAGTTAATATTAAAACTAGAGAAGAAGATCCAAACAATGAACATGGCGAAATTGAAGCGCCAATTTTAATCATTGATAAAATCTCATCTGATTTAGATAGAATCTTAAAAACCCACAAGGGTGTTGTACTTAATGTACATCCGTTTGTGGCTGCATACCTCAGCAAAGGTTTTCCATCATTACGTTCAAAATGGTTTTTTGAACATAAGAAATGGGTGAAAATCATACCTCGTGACGCTTACACGTACTTAGAATACCATTTCTATGATAAAAAAGGAAATGTTATTTCAGAATAAAAATCAAAACCGCCTTTCGAAAGACTGGCGGTTTTTTTATGTGTTTTTTTTTTAGCCACGAATTACACGAATTAATTTTTGCAATAATTTGTGAATTGCTTCACCTGCTCACTATCGCCCGAGTCGTGGTGAATGATTTTATTTAGGAGCAATTTCCAGCTATCCGCTTGTATCTTTTCCTGTCTAAAGAAGCCAGAAAAAGGATACCGCTCCTATCTAGGCTACGAACTCGTTTTCATAAGAAGTTTTTCTGTCATTCCGAAAACAAATAACAAACAGTGTGGAATTTGGAATTTAAAAATTGGCGTTTATTTTTTCCTTCTATTCCCTAACAATTTCTATTTTTCTCCTAATTTCATTTCCAAAAGCATCTACAACTGTGATATAATGCGTTCCTGAAGTTGGGGCAACAGGCAATTCGTGAAAGGTTTTTGTGGTTGCTTTATAAACATCATCCACGTACCAAAAGAGTTCTTTATCCCGTTCAGAATAGGCTACTTTTAGAATGACAGGCTGGACTTCACTATTAAAATTCTTCGTTAAATAAATTTTACCATTAGTTTTTGGATAAATAAAATCCATTGTTTTGGCTTGCGTACCCTCACAGCCTTCTTTAAACGGAGGCAGAGGCAGGTATTCGATATGTTGGCTCTTGTAATACCATGCCATAACCGGAGGCAAAATAAACCAGTTTTTAGTCACTATATTATCAATGTTTTCGCAGCTGCTATTTACCTGAAACTGTTCGGCCCTATCCAAATGAACGGTTTTATGATACGGACAAACACCTGTTGATTTTCCTTTTTTAGGAACCCATTGTTTCATTTTAGGACATTCGTCTTTGGCTAAGTAGCCACTTAAACGACACACCTCAACTTCTTCTAAATCCTTATAAGGCGTTTGAAACCATTTTTGTCTCGGCAGTAAATTAAAAATATCAAATAAAATTGGCGCAGCACTTGTAACTCCCGTTAAGGTAGGCCTGCCCTCGCCTGTTGCATTTCCAACCCAGATGCCTACTACATATTTTGAATTGGTACCAATTGCCCACGCATCACGATTACCAAAACTAGTTCCGGTTTTCCAGGCAATTTTAAGAGAGCTGTCGTAAAACTTCCAAGCTTCATCTCCTTCTGGTCTGTTTACTTCTTCCATGGCATTGTAAGCCGCCCAAATTGATCCGGCGCCCAAGATGTTCTTCTGATCACTTTCCGAGCCAAAATCAGGCTCAAAATTGCTCTTATAATTTAATTCTGTAAATTCATTCGTTCGGTATTGTGCCTGATTCTTAACATAATAGTTTAATGTAGAAGACAGATTCGCATACGTTCGGCATAAATCCCACAAATTACTTTCGGCTCCTCCCAAGATAAGGGACAATCCGTAGTGATCCGGTGTTTTATTAATATCGCGTAATTTGAACTTTTGCAATTCCTCATAGAATTTATTGACTCCAAACTCCTGCAACATTAAAACTGACGGAATGTTTAGCGAACGTGATAAAGCCCGATGTGCCGGTACCGCGCCATCAAAGGTCAGATTGAAATTTTGCGGAGTATAACCTGCAATCTGCGTTGGAATGTCGGCAACCAAAGTATTCGGCAGTAATTCACCATCGTCCAGCATTCCGGCATATAAAAGCGGTTTCAGGATACTTCCTGTACTTCTTGGGGCATCAATAATATCAACATCTTTTTGGTGATCTTTATCCGTTGGAGCATTCCCAACATAACTAATCACATTTCTATTGGAAACATCAATTACCAGAATAGCCAGATTATGCACTTCATTCTGTTTGTATTGATTGTAATTGTACCTGGCAATTTGATTGACTCTGTTTTGTAAAGCATAATCAATTGTTGTTTTCACCTTGGTTCCTTCCTCATCTTTAGCAACCCTCTGCAACAGATGCGGTGCTATTTGAGGTAAATCGTATGGCTTTTGCGGTAAAGGTTCCTCAACTGCAAGTTCATAGGTTTGTTTGTCAATTACGCCTTCCTGATACAGTTTCAGCAAAAGCCTGTTTCGTTTGTTCAATAATTTTATTTGATTTTTACCCGGATAAATCAGACTCGGCGCATTGGGTAAAACTGCCAGTGTAGCATTTTCTGCCCAAGACAATTGATTCGATTGCACACCAAAATAGCGCCACGCGGCCATTTCAAGGCCTACAACATTTCCTCCAAACGGAGCATGAGCTGCATACAATTCGAGAATTTCATTCTTAGAATACCCCAATTCCAATCGGGTTGCGAGAATCATTTCGATCAGTTTTTCAAAATAAGTTCTTCCCTTTCCTTTTCGGGACAATCGGATCACCTGCTGTGTCAGTGTACTTCCGCCACGAACTACTTTTCCTGCTTTTCGGTTTTGCTTGATCGCATTTACCATCGCAACCGGGTTAAAACCGGGATGTTTATAAAAGTACTCGTCTTCAAAATAAACGATACATTTTTTGAATTTATCCGGTACGCTGTCCTGTGCCGGAAAACGCCATTGTCCGTCACGGGCAATTTTAGCACCAAGTAATTCTCCTTCTTTACTTTCAATAACCGTTGAGTACGGCTCTTTAAACAACGTTCGGGGTATAGAGAAATAATAAATCAGCAAGAGCACAAATGCAATTGCTGATTTTATTTTATTCTTTTTTATCCAGTTTATAATGCGCTGTAAAAACGCTTTTAATTTATTTTTCAAAGTTTAGTAATAATTTTAGCCCACGGGTTTTACGGATTAAACAGGTTCGCACAGATCTTTTTTATTGGATTAGACTGGATTAAATTTAATCAGTGAACATCCGCTTAATCCGTAAAACCCATGGGCCATTTTATTTTCTATTTCACGACCTCAACCCAGAACCCTTTTGTTCGGGCCAGAAATGTATTGTCGTACATGGCTTCACACTGTAATCCCGGCAAATAATAATTCCCTAAATACGATGCGTTTAACAAAATTCGGAATACTTTGGCTTCTCTGGCTTTCATTCCAAAATAGAAATTGGTTCTGTCGTCACGAATATCAATATAATCTGCAATATTATTTGTTGCATCACCATAATCTGTGAAACGGGTATTAACGATTTCAAATCCTGAAGGCAAAATTTGCGACAGTGCCACATTCTGAACGCTTTCATTTCTTTGATTTCTTACCGTAACTTCTGCAACAAACTCGGTTCCCTGACTGATTTTCGAAACATTAATGACACTTCCTTTTCTGTTTTTGAAAACAATATTGGCAGAGACATCACTCTGAATTGCATTTTCCTGTCCTATTGGTAATATTCCGGTATTTAAAACACGAACATAAACGGTATTGTTTTTAAGATTCTTCAAAACAACACTATTTACACCTGTCTGAACGATTAAACTTCTGTCTGCGATAGTTTTTTGTGTACTAATAGTTTCAACTTTTCCGTTTTTACTAAATTGGAGATTAATTCCTTTTGGTCCGTTGCTCGCAGCAAATTTAGACATGGCATACAGGCAGTAAGCTGTTGTTTGTGTGCTCATCCATTGGTTCGTCGACATTTCTTTAGCCAGTTTTGAAGCCATAGTGAATGCTTTTTGTTTTTGTCCTAAAAGCAGCATCGTTTCTAAGGCCATTGCTCTGTTTCTTTCGCTTGAACCATAGTAGTAATAACTATACTCACTGGATTCATTATCGATACTGCTACGCAATAATAAATTTTGTCCGGCCGATTTCTGCCCGGCTAAAACATACGCAGCTGCCAGACGAAGCATACTTTCATTTGAAATACCTTTTGTTTCACGCAATCTGTTCATCGAAGACAAATCTGCATTGCCTGCCAGAGCTAATGTATACAATCTATAGGCCTGAGCAAGATCATTGCCATACTTCGCTTCAAAACGCCATTGTTTGGCTTCTTTTTGCTGGTATGAAATCCATTTTGATTTGAAGTTAATCGGTAAAACATATCCTTTTTTCTCTGCTTCAATCAGGAAATGTCCGGCATATGAAGATCCCCAATCATCGGCGGTTGTATTTCCCTGCCAATACGATAAGCCACCGGAAGGCAATTGAAAACTTCCTAATTTGGTAATCCCGGCTGTTATATTTTTCTGGATAATTCCTTTTCGGGTATTGTCCACATCGACAATATCACTTAAAAACAACTGTGGAAAAACAGACGAAGTAGTTTGCTCTACACAGCCATGCGGATACTGAATAAGGTATTGCAGTCTTCCATTCAAATTGATGGTTGGCATTGACGAAACTTCCAATCTGGCTTTATTACTTCCCGAAACTCCAAAGGTTTTCCATGTAATTGTTTTGGTACTGTTTGGAGGTAAAACAACATCGGTATAGGTATTGGTAACCGGATTAGGATTGGTCATATCAATCTCGACATCATAAACCGATCTCTCTTTTCCGGAGGTCGCAATTACCTGAACCTTAGCAATTCCGGTAGCAGAACCTACTACGAGATTAAAATACGCCATTTTTTCATCAGGCTGTGCAAAATTCAGGCTTTGGATGGCACTTCCCATTACTTTTAATCCGTTGCTGGTTCTAAGCTGAAGGGTTACTTTTTTAATATTCTTTTCGGTCGCAAAAACGGTAACCGGAAGCGTCACTTTTTCTGAAGGTGATATTTTTCTTGGCAACGAAGCCAATACCATCAGCGGACTTTTAACCGGAGTTGCTTTTTCTACACTTCCGTAGGCACTTGTATTGGCATCACCCGCCACAACCATGGTTCGAACAGAACCTATATACTTAGGTAGTTTTAACTGATGTGCTTTTGTTTGGCCTTTTTCTAATTTAAACGGTCCGTAATACAACACTACAGGTTTAAATCGGTTGGCTTTTTTGGCTTTACCGCCTCCTAAATCCTGATCTCCTCCAATACTGAAAATTTGATTTATTTTTCCGCCATAGGCCCCGATTACATCATCGTAAACATCCCAGGTTTTAACCCCCAATGCTTCGCGAACATAAAAACTGTCCCAGGCATTTGGTGTCTTAAAACGAGTTAAATCCAAGAGTCCTTCATCTACAACTGCAATCGTATAGGTCATTTCTTTCCCTGTTTTCTCTCCAACTTTCACAGTAAAAGTCTGCTCCGGTTTTAAGACATCCGGCATTGAAAGGGTTGGTGCGAGAATGGTATTTTTATCCACCACTTCGATCGGAACGATTCCGTACATACGAATAGGCGAATCGTTTTTAGTAGAAGCGTGTGGCTGTAAAAGTGTGATATTAAAATATACGTTTGGTGCCATTGCGGCCGTAATTGGAATCTCAACTTTGGTTTCTCCCTGTTTTGTTTTAGCCCAGATTGTCTGTACCACTTTTGATCCGTTTTCAATAGAAATCAAAGCACGGCCACCTTCACTTGAAGGGAAAGATATTTGCGCCTTTTCGCCTACCGCATAATTTTTCTTATCGGTAGAAAACACTAACATATTGGCGGTTGATGCATCTCTGTTACGGGTTTTTCCGGACCAGATTGGCCAGTCAATATTCACGGTTAAAGCAGTTGCATGTCCATCAGTATTATCTGCAACACGTATTAAGTAACGCCCCCATTCTTCATCGGTTAAAGAAAACTGAACACTTCCTTTCCCACTGGAATCTGTATTAACCACGAAAGTTTGATATGAAGTTGTCGCATTCGATGAATTATAATTAGAGAGATTATCACTCGAAGCATCCCACCACCAACGCCACTCTACTTTATATACTTTTACTTCCAGATTTCTAACTGATTTTGGCCTTCCATTTTCATCAACAGTAACAATATCAAAACGATTGTTCGTTCTAGTTTCCAGCATTCCATATTTATTAGCTTCCGGCGCCTTTATTCCTACATAGGTTTTGTATGGCGAATAGGTAGTCGAAATAACATCGGTACTAAAATCACCTCCTTCTTCATATACTTTTGTAATAAATGAAGCGCGAAGCATTCCGGGAGCCTGTCCTTGCAATTTTGGCTGAATATTGACTGAAGCTCTTCCACTCTCATTTAATTTCCCGGAGAAAACATTGATTTCTTCCGTGCTGAACTGGCGTACCAGATCGTCAAAATTAAATTTCTCATATCCTTTAAAAGTAGTCGTTTGCTGCGAAAATTTTGCCTGCATTTCTACATTCAGATTTTTTGCAATGGCACCATGAAGCCAGGTCACTTCAAGATTACTGGTATTAGGATAAGATGATGATAATGTTTTTCTTAAGAAAGTATTTTTGATTTTTAAACGATTAGGTTTGATCGTTTCAATTTTAATGCTTTTGTAAAACTTAGCACCTCCTACACTTATCATTGCTTCCCAATTTCCGGTTGGAGCATCAGCACTTGTCGGAACTATAAAACTATAATGATTCAGGTCATTTGTTTTCTGAATGGTTTGATAGGTCGTTTTACCATTCGGATCGTTCAGTCGCAATTTAATTGGATGTGATTTCGGAAGTTTATTCGACACATCGTTTAAGATAAAGGACAAATACACATTATCTCCCGGACGCCAAACGCCACGCTCTCCATAGATAAACCCTTTTAAACCTTTTTGCAAAGTCTCCCCGGCAACATCAAAATTACTCACCGATAACGAATATCCGTCATCCAGTTTCACATAAGTCGATTGATCCCCCAAAGTAACAATAGCGAAATAGGCGAATTTATTGAGCTGAAACGAGGCAATTCCTTCGCTGCTCGTAGCGGCAGTCGCAATTTTTTGCTGTTGAAAGGTGTACAGATCCACTCTTGCGTTCGAAACAGGTTCTGTGGTTACAATATTATTTACGGCAAATAAGTACGATTTGTTTTCACCTCTTTTAGCTATAACTCCCAGATCTGTTGCTAAAATATTTGTCGCAATTCGGGCATTGTAATAGTAAGATCCTGAACAAGGGTCCTGACTTTCTCTCCAGTCGTAATCGTCATAATAGTAATCATCATACGAATTGCCACTGTAGTTTACATCATCTTCATCTACCTCTTCTTCCTCTTCGCCTTCTGAATCTCCTTCAGACGTTTCACATTTGTACAGTGAATATTTCTTTTTGTAAACAAATTCTACGCGATAAATAGCTCCCGGTTCAGGTGTAATTATTTTAGACAAATCCAAAGCAAAGGTGTTCCATTTAGCAGGATTTATCAATTTGCTTTCGATTAAATTAAGCGTGGTTTTCGCCACCGGCTGTGCTACTTTTTTGAGGTTCTGGCTTCCATTCAATTCATTATACTGAAGAAACTGAAGAATGTTATTCTTGTAAATTTTATACACTTTTACATCGACAGCACTTAAATTTACCGCTTCAAAATTCAATTTCAAATTGTTTGAACTTGGCAGAATCGTTCCGTTTTTAACAAATCTGACATTAGGTTTTATCTGGTCAAAAGTGATTTTTTCAGTATAATTTGCGTCCATCTTTTTGCCATACTGGCTTTCAATTCCCTGAAAAACTTCAAGCAGCAACTCCCCCGATAAAACTGGTTCCGGTTCCTGAGTCTCTTCCTCGTTCTGAACTACCACCACAGCACTATCCGTTACGGTTGCTACAGAATCAACAACGACCGCAGCGGAATCAACAGCTGCAACTGCACTTTCTTCTACAACTACCGGTACTTCCTTTTTCGCAGGAGCTGTATTACTAAAATATACTTTCAGCACATTTCCCTGCGTCGAAAATTTCAGATTGTTGGTATTCTGAATCGAAACCAATCCTTTAAAATCCTGTCCTTTTTCTAAGGGTTCCGAAAAATTAATTAAAATCGACTGATTGCTTCCTTCCGGAATATCGACTTTTACAATTTTAAATTCTTTTAAACCAGTAACAGCATAATCCAATTGCCCTTTTTGCTCAATATCAAAATCACCGCCATCGTATGCAATTTCCAGATTCGAAGCTTCTAAATAGCGTTGAATACTGTCAATTCTAAAATTGAATTCTTTGGCTGAACCTGTTTTTTTCTCGAATTTAATTTTAAGGTCACTCCCATTCTGACGGGCCGTAATTATTTTTTTAGCCGTTTCAATATCCATATTATCTGCCGTTTTTAAAACGCAGTTCAGATATTGGTAATCTTTGCTGTACGACTGAATATCCATCGTATTGATGGTGAAATCCTGCTTGATTGTTTTGACTGTAAAGTTGAATTTCGAAAGTGTTTCCTCCTTCTCTTTCGGAATAGTGATGAGTTTGTCTAAGTTTAAAGTCACCTGATATTCTGTTCCTGCTTCTAATTTTTTCTCAGGAATAAAAGCAATGGTATTAGTTGAAAGCGCCACTACTTTTCCGCGGACATTGGGCGAAATATCAAATAAATCGTCATCTAATTCCTGATTGACTTTCCATTCTTTTTTATCAAAAGCCAAAACGACTCTAATGTCAGATTCCGAAGAGACGATGCCCCCCGTAAAACTAACAATGTACTCTTTGAATAATGAAAAATCGGAATTGAAATCGGCAGCTGATTTTCTACCGCAGGATTGAAAAATAAAAAACACAAAAAACGCGAGAAATAGTCCTTTTACTTTCACTTTAATTTAGAATTACAGGTTTATGAATTTGGAAATTGACAGTACTGTCTAACTTTTACCATTAAACAGATAAACTAGTAGTACGTCAATTATATTGCATAAATATAACGTAATTTTCTAAATCTTTTAAGAGGAAAATTCAGTGAATTGATTTTTTTCTAAACCTTAGAAGAAAAGCTATTTTCGTCTCTCCACAAAAAAACGTTTCATTAAATCGGCAGCTTCATTTGCCATGATACCGGAAACAACAGTCGTTTTTGGATGTAATTTGGTTCCCATGGTCATAAAGCCACGTTGTTCATCGCGTGCACCAAAAACAATTTTAGAAATCTGACTCCAATACAAAGCTCCCGCACACATCTGACAAGGTTCGAGGGTGACATATAAAGTACAGTCTTTGAGATATTTTCCGCCTAAAAAGTTAGCCGCAGCAGTTATGGCCTGCATTTCGGCATGAGCTGTAACATCGTTAAGCAGTTCGGTTAAATTGTGACTTCTAGCAATGATTTTATCTGCAACCACAATGATTGCGCCAACAGGAATTTCGCCTTTATCAAAAGCCATTTCAGCTTCCTGCAAAGCTTTTTTCATAAAATATTCGTCGGTGAAGGGATTTATCATAAGTGCAAAAATAGGTTTTTTGAAATAATTTCCCCTGACCTAAAATCAAGAAAGTAGCAATCAAACCTTATCTTTTTCCAATAAAGTTTAATTCAATAAAATTAATCACCTCAGAAATGGTGCTTATTTAAAGCTATTAATAGCGTTAATTACCTCATTTCCATAAAAGCCCTGTATTAAAGTTTACGTTAAACATTCAAGAAATAATAATTAAATTTAAAACCGTAAATTTGCTTTTTACCTTACAATGAAAAATAACTTACTCTCCAACATTCACAATCCCTCTGATTTACGCTTGTTACCCGAAGCGCAACTTACTCAGGTCGCACAAGAATTACGCGATTTTATTATTGATATTGTTTCGGTCAAAGAAGGACATTTAGGATCCAGTCTGGGCGTGATCGAATTGACTATAGCGTTGCATTATGTATTTAATACTCCCGACGATTTATTGGTTTGGGACGTTGGTCACCAAGCTTACGGTCATAAAATTTTGACGGAGAGAAGAGAAATTTTTCATACCAACAGGCAACTGGAAGGCATATCCGGTTTTCCAAAAAGAAGTGAAAGTGTTTACGATACATTTGGTGTGGGACACTCCTCGACTTCTATTTCTGCAGCTCTTGGAATGGCCATTGCATCAAAACTAAAGGGCGATTTCGACAAACAGCATGTTGCCGTGATTGGCGATGCATCAATTGCTTCAGGGATGGCTTTTGAAGGTTTAAATCATGCCGGGGTTACAGATGCTAATCTTTTAGTGATTTTAAACGATAATGCGATCGGAATTGATCCGAGTGTTGGTGCTTTGAAAAAGTATTTAACAGCAGTTAAAAACGGAAAAAACCCGAAGCAAAATAACATCATAAAATCGTTAAACTTTGATTATTCGGGTCCGATTGATGGTCATGATCTTCCGGTATTAATCAAAGAGCTCAATCGCTTAAAGAAAATAAAAGGTCCAAAATTTCTACATATTGTTACCACAAAAGGAAAAGGTTTACAGCAAGCCGAAGAAAATCAGGTAAAGTATCATGCACCCGGAAAATTTGACGCTTCAACCGGAGAACTTCATTCAAAATCGGAAGAAAACTTACCTCCGAAATATCAGGATGTTTTTGGCCTGACTATTTTAGATTTAGCCAAAAAGAACGGAAAGATAATCGGGATCACTCCTGCGATGCCATCCGGAAGTTCTCTTAAATTTATGATGGATGAACTTCCGGAACGTGCTTTTGATGTGGGAATAGCCGAACAGCATGCGGTAACACTTGCTGCCGGGATGGTCACACAGGGTATGATTGTCTATTGCAATATCTATTCGACTTTTTTACAGCGTGCTTACGATCAGGTCATTCACGATGTTGCATTACAAAACTTACCCGTTATTTTTTGTCTGGATCGCGCAGGCTTAGTTGGTGAAGATGGTGCGACACATCATGGTGTTTTTGATATTGCCTATTTACGCGCTATTCCAAACATGATTATTTACGCTCCCCTCAATGAAATTGCTTTACAAGATATTTTATATACCGCTCAATTAGGATTAAATCATCCTATTGCAATTCGATATCCAAGAGGTCGAGGTGTTTTACCAAATTGGGAAGTAGAAAATTTCGGACATTATAAAAAAATTGAAATTGGCGCGACAACCTGCTTAAAAAAAGGAACAAAAACGGCCGTTTTATCCACCGGAACAATTGGGAATAATGTGATTGCAGCGATAAACGAATGTCCCAATTCCGAAACAATTGCTCACTACGACTTTCCTTTTATCAAACCATTAAATACCAACACATTAAGCTATGTTTTTTTTAATTTCGAGAAGATAATTACTATCGAAGACGGCAGTATAAACGGTGGTTTTGGAAGTGCAATTTTAGAGTTTGCAGCCTCTAATAATTTCAAAAATACCATTGAGGTTTTAGGTGTTCCAGACAGGTTTATAGAGCACGGAACTGTAAATCAGTTACAACAATTGTGCAAAATTGACGTTAAAAGTTTGATAAATCTTTTTTCAAACGACACAAAATAATTATTTTGCGCTGTCAAAAAATAAAAAATCCTAATGAAATTATTGCGTTCTACCCTTTTGCTTCTGTTGCTTTTGTGTACTTCAAATAACTTTGCCCAAATCATCCAAACGACCTTAGACCCGGGCGAATTACCTGAGCCACCGTCAAACTGGACAAAAAAAAATCAGTTGGGCTTTGACATTTCCGAGATTGCTTTTGTAAACTGGAGTGCAGGGGGGACAAGTTCGATTTCAGGTCTTTTTAAAGGCGAATTTAACCGAACTTACGTTAAAGGAAATCACAAATGGGCGAATGAACTTATTATAAAATACGGTTTAAACCAACAAGACGGTACCGAACTGCGAAAAACCGATGATGCTTTTTTATTCAACTCGACTTACGGTTTTAGAAAAGATACGATCTCTAATTGGTATTACTCGGCAAAATTCAACTTCAATACTCAATTTACTGACGGATACAATTACCCAAATAAAGATGTTGCGATCTCTAAACCTTTTGCACCGGCCTATGTCTTTCTTGGAGCAGGAGCTGAAAACTCAAATAAAAAGAAAAACAGAACACTTTATTTCTCTCCAATAACCTTAAAAACTACTTTGGTTCTGGATCAGTATTTAGCAAATCAGGGAGCTTTTGGGGTTCGAAAAGCGACTTATATGGTAGACCCTATGGATCCAAATTCTAAAATTTTACTAGAAAACGGACAGAAGGTTAAAGCCGAATTTGGTATTCTGCTTACCGGATACATGAAAAGCGAGATTTACAAAAATATCTTTTACGAAAACAGACTGAGTTTGTATACTGATTATCTGAACAAATTTGGAAACGTCGACATCGATTATGATACTCGTCTGGATCTTGTAGTAAATGCTTATGTAAAAGCTAATATTGGTGTACACCTAGTTTATGACGACGATATCAAGACAAAAAAAGACGTGGTTGACCCTGCTACCGGAGCAACTTCACAGGTTAACAACGGACCAAGAGCCCAGCTAAGACAAGTCTTAGGCGTAGGTCTGGTTTATGCTTTTCAATAAATTATTATCAATTTGAAGGTAATTCATTTTAACACATAATGACATAGGTTCTGTGTGTTAAAGCATTTTCTTGCTAATTAAAGCATATTATTTATTTTTTCTTCCGTTGATTGTTTCAAACAATTCAAGAGCATTCCCATCTGTCAATAAAGAAACGTAGTGACAAATATGCAGCAAACGTTCGTATAAATTGGTTTTCTCTAAATGGTGTTTTTCAGGCAGCATTTTCAAAATCAATTTATCATAGTTTGAAGCTGTTCCTTCGTATTTATTGTTAAAAGCTATTATAAACTTGTCCAGCAAGGTCTGGATAATCTGATATCCTACAATTTCTTTTTCAACAACTTCCCGGCTTTGGTAGATTTTATCGACACTTAGTTTGATAATATCATCCATTTGTGCTTTGTATTTGCTTTTATCGGTTAAAGCAAAAGGAAATTTACCATCCAGAATAGCCTCTTCATTTTCAACAAAAACATTTACAGCGTCATTAATCAGGGTTCCGATAGCCAAAGCACGTAAATAACTAATTCGGTCTTCTTTTGTTGTTAAAGTCTTGTATTTGGCTACTCCGATATTGTCTTTTACCAGTTTGATTAAATATTCGAGCGCATAATCTTCCGAAACTAATCCCAGATTTATTCCATCTTCAAAATCGATAATAGTATAACAAATGTCGTCAGCCGCTTCGACTAAATAGGCCAAAGGATGTCTCTCAAAACCAATATCGTCTCCGGATTTATTGACAATCAAACCCATATCTTTAGCAACTTCTTCAAAAAATGATTTGTCTGTTTGAAAGAAACCGTATTTTTTATCGGCAATATTCTGCGTTGGTTTTTTAGGCAAACTCTCTTTTGGATATTTCATAAAAGCCCCTAGCGTAGCATACGAAATTCTAAGTCCGCCTTCAATCCCCGGCCGACTTGCCGTGAGAACTGAGAAACCGTTTGCATTACCTTCAAAATCAATTAAATCCTGCCATTGTTTTGCCGTTAGCTGCTCTTTGTATTTCAATCCGTTTCCTATCGAAAAATATTCGCCAATTGCTTTTTCTCCTGAATGTCCAAAAGGAGGATTCCCAATATCATGTGCCAGAGAAGCCGCAGCCACAATGGCTCCAAAATCATTCATGTGGTATCCGTGAACTTCTTTTAGATGTGGATATTTTTCAATTATTTTTTTCCCTACCAAACGCCCCAGAGAACGCCCTACAACCGAAACCTCTAAACTGTGTGTTAATCTGGTATGTACAAAATCTGTTTTTGAAAGCGGAATTACCTGAGTTTTATCCTGTAAAGAGCGAAAAGCCGCCGAAAATATAATTCGGTCATAATCAACCTCAAATCCCAATCGCGTATCATCTTGTTCTGCACGTAATCTCTTGCTAGTGTCGCCTTGGCGCTTGAGTGATAAAAGTTGTTCCCAGTTCATTTTCAATTTTAAATTTCAGATGGTTGATTTTAGACTTTTTGATCTAAACGTCAAAAATACGTTTTATTTTAGGATTTTACCGGGACAAAAATATACTTGTAAAACAAAATTGCATTTTGAATATCATAAGTCAATTCCAAAATTTCACTAAACACATAGAGACATAGATCTTAGCCGTAAAATAAAGAAATATATTTCTTTCACATAGTAGTTTATGTATCCTTCAAACAAGTGTAACGCCTTTTAATGCAACAAAAACTATGTCTCTATGTGTTAAAACAATTTCGCGCAACGAGTTTCTATTTTGAATATATTTTGTTTTTTTATTGTCAACCAGCGGAGTCGAAATTCTTGTAGTTATGATTTTTTTCGACTTCGCTATTATTGGCATTATTTTTTTAGAAGCAGAAGATCCTTTTTCAAAAAAACTTCAGTCCCGCTATCCGTTATATCTTTTATGGCGAACCCCGCCACAAAAGGATATCACTCCTATCGGGGCTAAACGACAAATTCTTACTTTTCATAAGATATTCAATAAACAAAAAAAAGCATCCGCCGCGGCGGATGCTTTTCTGAAATTGAATAGTATTTAAGACTAGAAGTTTTTAGAAACTCCAATGTTAAATGTTCTACCAAAATTAAAATCGAAGTTTTTAACTTCTGGTCCGTTGTTATCATAGTTTAAGGTGTTGTAACCTAAACCACCGATATTAAAGTTTAAACCAAAACCTTTTTTCATATCGATGAAAAGAGCTGGTGTTATACCAATGTACATACCGTCTGCTTTAGCAGTTGAAGTAAGTGGTCCTGTGTACGTTTTGTCTTTTGCACTTTGAAAACCAGTTCCTAATTCAGCGAAGAAAGCGAAAGTTTGGTTCAATGGCATAGTGTAACGTAAAAATGCACCTAATTTAGTAGTGTTGTGTTTCACTTCGTTTACTCCTTGCTCAGTTTTGCTTGAACCAAAAGAAGCCTCACCCCCTACAGTCCAGTTGTCGTGAAATTGGTAACCTACTTTTGGAGAAAAATCAAATTCATTCGTTTTAACCTCATTGTTTCCTAAAGTTTTGGTTTGAGACTTGTAACCAATACCACCACCAACTAAGATTGTTCCTTTTTGTGCGTTTGCAAAGCTAACCATAGCTAATGCAAGAACCACCAACATTTTTTTCATTATAAATTATTTTAAATTTAATATCCCTTTAACAAGAACGATGCCGCAACGACTGGCTTTTATGATTTTTTTATGATTTCTTTAAAAGACAAAAATGTAGCAATCGAGCGTATTTCTGTTTACTTTTGTAGCAAATAAAAAGTCATGTCGATAGCAGTAAACAACATATCAAAAAGTTACGGAACTCAAAAAGCGTTAAACGGAATTTCATTCTCTATTGAAAAAGGAGAAATTGTTGGATTTCTTGGGCCAAACGGAGCAGGAAAATCTACATTAATGAAAATTTTGACCACCTACTTGTTGGCAGATAACGGCTCAGCCCTTGTAAACGGTCATGATGTCATGACGAATGCGAAAGCAGTTCAACGTTCTATTGGCTATTTACCGGAGCATAATCCATTGTATTTAGATTTGTATGTTCGTGAATATTTGGCTTTTAATGCCGATGTTTATCAAGTTCCAAAATCAAGAATTGAAGAAGTCATTCAACTGACAGGACTGTCAGTTGAAAGTCATAAAAAAATAGGACAATTGTCTAAAGGATACCGCCAACGTGTAGGCCTTGCCAATGCTTTACTGCACGATCCGGAAGTTTTAATTCTGGACGAACCTACTACAGGACTGGACCCCAACCAGTTGATGGAAATTCGAAATGTAATTAAAAATGTAGGGAAAAATAAAACCGTTTTTCTATCTACTCATATTATGCAAGAGGTTGAAGCCATTTGTGATCGTGTCATTATTATTGACAAAGGACAAATTGTTGCCGATAAAAAATTAGACCACCTGGTTTCTGAAGATAAAGCGCAAGTGATTGAAGTTGAATTTGATTATCAAATCGAAGAACAGCTTTTGGCAAAACTTGAAAATATTACTGCTTATAAAAACACTCACGATATGACCTGGGAGCTGACTTTTGTTTCCGAAAAAGACATGCGTCCGGCTATTTTTGATTTTGCCAATGCAAATGGATTAAAGACTCTTCAGCTAAATCAGAAGAATAAAAATCTGGAAGCCGTTTTTAGAGAAATTACAAAATAAGTTCCTTGAATAAAACTAAAAAGAATCATATTACCAAAACGAAATAGATTTATTAAAAACTCAAAACCAAGACATTGAAACTAAAAACATTCCTAATTTTTCTTACCAGTTTATTATTATTTAATTGCTCAAAAGATGATTCCCCAAAATTAAGCTCTGAAAACAAAATCTTATCCTTTAAATTGACCTCCCCAAAAGGTGATATCTATATTGGCAAAATTGATGATATAGCTAAGACAATTACTTTAACAACAAAAGGTCTTGAGTTAGAAAATAAACTAATTCCAAACATCCAAATTTCTGAGAAAGCAACGATTTCTCCAGAAAAAATTGCGCAAGATTTCAATATGCAGATTAAATATACTATTACTGCTGAAAATGGCGATAATGCTATTTATACTATTATTACGAACAATACTCCCTTATCAAGTGAAAAGAAAATTCTTGATTTTAAATTTAACATTGATAATGAAACATATGCAGGAACAATAGATCATACTAATTTATTAATTAATATTACCACATATAAAGATATTTCAAATATTTCTCCAAAAATAACGGTATCACCCTTTGCCAGTATTTCACCAGCTGGAGAAATAAATCAGAATTTCGCCTTTGATGTAGAATATAAAGTTACTGCTCAAAATGGTTCAAGTAATGTATACAAGATTCATGTTACAAAACCAGAAATTACATCAACTCTTATCAAATGTTATATCAGAGCAGTATCATCAGCACGAGTAAATAACATCGATTTACTATCTAATTCCAATTATAAATTATATCTTGAAAATGATAAAAATTCTTATTTGTTAAATTCCTTTAATGTTCGAACCGATATTGGTAAGAATGGAACAAATAGTTATTTTGACTTTAAATTTGATGAAAAAATACTAACGGCCAGCAATTATAAATTAAGAATTAAACTAAATGGGGAAATTAAAGCTGAAACCAATTACACAATTGATGTCTTAGCTGAAAATGCTCCAAAAATCATATCAGCGAATCAGACTTCATACACTAATTATGACACTTTAATCCTTACTGGAACAGATCTTATTCCGGGAGTTAGTATCCCTGCTAATGCTAGTATATATAACTTAACTGACCACTATGTCTCTTTAAACTCAGAAAAAACAATATTAAAATATTATATGGATGCTTATCAAATGTTTCCTTCTTCAATGGGACAACAATCTCCAAGAACCACGAGAGTAAGTGTTTATTACAATGGGAGATATGGTGATTCAGTACTATTAGATTTCAAATAAATCCTTCTTAAAGTATTATTGAAAAGGCTCATTGATTTAATCAATGAGCCTTTCTTTCATTTATCCTATCCTTGAATTTCATAATACTCCACTTTTTTTATTTGAAGTTTAATCTATTACATTAAAAAACACATCTTATTTCCAGGCTTTTAATGTTTTTTTATAAATTTTACATCTATATTTATTTAGACTTAATATAAATAGTGTTATATTTGACAACTGAAATCAAATATCACTCCTATGTTTTCCACAATCCTTCCTATAAAAACCACAATTTACAAGTTATCAAACCGCTTGTCACTTCTTCAAAACATGCTTTCTGACAAACTCGAACAACTCGTTTTACAGTAGAACTTATCTGCTACAAAATATTGGCTACTGCTTATCCGCCCAGATTAACAAATTACTTTAAATCCCCCATTGCAAAAAACATTACAAACATCATGAAGAATATTATAACATCTATTTTACTCGTATTTTCAGTCTACGGATACTCGCAGACGGAAAAAGGAAGAGACAGCATCGTCGAAACCTCGATCAATGCTTTAGATGAAATTGTAATCACAAAAAAGAAGGTTTTATATACTCAAAAATCAGATCGATTGGTTTTTAATGTAGAAAATAGTATTGTTTCTGAAGGTGGTACTGCCTTAGACGTTTTATCGCGCGCTCCCGGTGTTGTGGTATCACAGGACGGAGAGTTATCCATTCGCGGACAACAAGGTGTCGGGGTGATGATTAATGGTAAATTAACGCAGCTTTCGCAAAAAGAACTGGCGAATTACCTAAAGTCTACAACCTCATCCAATATCAAACAAATCGAGGTGATCACCAATCCTTCTTCAAAATACGATGCCACCGGAAAAGCCGGAATCATTAATATTATTCTTAAAAAACCCAATGCGGGCGGACTTAAAGGAACGGTATTTACCAATTATGGAAGAGGCCGCAAAAACAGAACAAATTCAGGTATAAACCTGAGTTACAACAAAGATAAGTTTGGTGTTTACGGAAATTACAGTTACACTTTTAGAGGTGAGGAAGAACGCAAAGAATTTGATCAGATTCAATACACAAACAGCACCCGTCAAACTATTGCGACAAAAAACCATCAAACATCGGTTACAGATGAACCACTGACTTCTAATAACTTTAAGATCGGAACCACTTATGAGGTTTCTCCAAAAACAAATTTAGAAGTTTATGTGGATGCAAAACTAGGCCGTTACGAAAACATGGCCAACGGTAGAAATACCTTGCTTAATGCCTTAGATCAGGCACAATTTGATGCTTTTACCTACAATGACAGCAAAGAAAAATGGAATGACTATACTTATGCTTTTTCCGGCGTTCATAAGTTTAATACGGAAGGAAAAAACATGTCTTTTGATTTTGAGTATGAAACGTCAAAGTTCAGATCGAATCAGTTTCAAAGTGCCAAAAATACAGATCCTGCAGCTGTAGCTGTTAATGACCGCAAAGGGTTTATTCCATCGCAATTGAGTGTTTTTACGGGAAAGATTGATTTCGTCAATCCGTTAAAGGAAAAACAATCTATCGAATGGGGAGTTAAAGCCAGCATAAAAAACAATGACAATCCATCGGTTTATGAGTATTATGACAACAATCAGTGGATCGTTGACCTTAACTCGACCAATCATTTTGAGTACAAAGAGCAAATTTATGCCGCTTACGCCAATTATAAATACCAATTGGAGAATTTCAATATTCAGGGAGGTTTAAGAACGGAATATACTGCTATAAATATTTTACAGAAGACCTTAAATGAGACGCATAAAGACGATTATTTAAAATGGTTTCCAAGTGTTTCTTTGAAATATGAATTAAGCAACGATCACTCTTTGCATGCCTCCTACAGTAAAAGAATCAACAGACCGAGTCAGTTTGATTTGAATCCGTTTCGTTTTTACGATGATTCATTCAATTATTCACAAGGAAATCCGAATCTGGTTCCTGAGATTACACATTCGGCAGAAATTGGATATTCCTGGAAAAGTGCTTTTATGGCTTCGCTGTATTTTAGCAAAACCAAAGACGTTTTTACAGAGGTTTACGATTACAATCCCGCCAATAATACCACTGTGACATCCCAAATAAACGTGGACAAATCGTACAATTATGGTGTAAATATTACCAATACAGCCGAAATTTACAAATGGTGGTCAGTGAATACTCTTTTCAATATTTTCGAGAATAGATTTATGGGGAATGTGGTAAATACGGATAAGATTGCCCCAATTGTTACTTTGAATCTAAGTGTTCAGAACTCCTTTACGATTACCGAAACCCTGAAAGCCGAAGCCAATGCACAATACCAGTCAAAATCGAATCTTGGTATTTACGAAAGAGATGCTTTTTTTGATTTTAGTATTGGTATTTCAAAACAGGTACTGGCTAAAAAAGGAAATATCAAATTTAATATTACAGACATTTTTAATACCAATAATTTTCACATCAATTCGGTTATAGCTCAAACGAGCATCAATAAAAGATATGATCTTGACAACCGTATTGCCACCATAGCCTTTACATATAGAATTTAATATTTTGGATCTTTAGTTTCCTTGTTTTTGTTTTTTTTTTGAATGAAAGAGCCTGTTTGTAGTTAGCAGGCTCTTTTTGTTTGTGGGGTTAACCGCAAAGCAGGCATAGTGTTTTTTGCTCGCTAAGACGCAGAGACGCAAAGTTTAATTTTCTGGCGCTTAACATCTTGTTGAGATTATTTATCCTGCAGCCACACTGCCACAACTAAAAAAGTCTTGAAAACATTATTGATAACTTTGCCAGACTGAGCGAAGTCGAAGTCCCCCCAAAGTGATTCGACACACAAAATTTCTACTTCAATTCGTCTGACAAATTGAACAGACATAACTGCTTTTCTTTACTTACCAAGCAAAAAAAAGTCTTTTGAGGAATCTTACTTCACACAAAAGACTTTAAGAAAACTAACTAACACTAAACAACTAAAATAAAATGGATTTACTTTTTTGATTTTAGTTTTTTCTTTCTTCCCCACCAGATATAAAATCCGGTGATGGGCAAACTGGCACAGATTAAACTGGCGGTGAAATAAATTATCTTGGTCGACAATCCTCCTATTGCACCAATATGAAGACTGTAATTTGATCGCATTAACCAATCTGAAAAACGTTCGTTGCCAATATATTTTTCTGATTTTGGAAGTAATTGAAGTGTTTTGGAATCAAAATACAAATCTCTCCAAATGCCTTTATGCATATCCGTACAGGCATAAAAATCTTCTTTTGGATCATCCGGAAAATGAATGATGACCGCTTCTTTATTTTCTTTGGCAATTTCTGTGCGAACTTTTTTCCAAATAAAATCGGCTGCAGCCAGTTTGTCCAGTTGTTGCTTAGACAGGGGCTTTGTAACCGAAACGGTTTGTTCTTTTACCTCTGTCCATCCTCCACTGATCCAGTAAGTACCTTCTCTTAACCAATGAAAACTCATTAACAATCCGGTAAACGAAATTAGTAGGGCCAGAATGAGCACATAAAACCCCATTACATTATGCAAATCATAGTTGAGACGTTTGAACTTAGCATCCCACTTTACTTTAAAACTGCCGTTAAGGGTTGTTTTGTTCCATTTTTTAGGGAACCACAGTATAAGCCCACTTATCAGTAAAAAGAAAAAAATAAAGGTTGCCCAGGCTGTTATCTGTGCTCCAATATCCCGTTCCAGCCAAAGGTTTCGATGTCCTTCATCGATAATATGAAAAAAATCTTCATGATCTACCATTCCGGTAATTTTACCATTATAAGGATTTACATAAATCAACGAATCCGATTCGATATCGACTTTAACTGATTTGTCTAAACCATTATACCAGACCCCATGAATTTCTTTGTTGGGCAGTACTTTTTGAACAGCTGCATAAATTTGAGAAGGGGGTAACAATCGCTCCGGACTTTGTGCTTCGACGTTGAGCCAGGGAGAGGTAAACTGTTTGATTTCATGCTCAAAAACCAATATACAACCGGTAATTGCCATGATAAATACAATTATTCCTGAAACAAGCCCCAGCCATAAGTGTAGCCAGGCATTAATTTTACTAAAACGTGATTTCCCTTTATTGGGTGGCTTGCCGGTACGGCTTTTAAAAATATTCATTGCAATGATAATTAGAAACTAGGACAGGATTTATAAACAAAACGGTTTGAGGATTTATAAATAATCCTCAAACCGTTTGAAGGGGCATTAATTTAGTAGGTAAGTTTACCAATTGAAGGCAAGTAAAGACCTTCTTTAATAAGCGCTCCGGCTTTTGCAGTACCGGTTGCAATATCAATTTGGTACACACGGGCCTGATCTCCTGTTACAAAACTTTTGTATGCTTTTCCGTTTTCCACAAACATACTACCTAATCCGAAGAATTCATCTCCTCCATGATCCGGCAATCCGGTAACGGCTAAAATTGTTTTAGCAGATAAATCAAGTATGGCCGACTTGAAAATAGTTTTAGTGCTAAGGAAACTATAAACTGAATTGACAGCATCAACCTCGTTAGGAATATAAGAGATAAAAACTTTTTCTCCACCTAAAGGATACGCAGCAAGAACTTTTCCTTTTAACGTGCTTGACTGAAGATCGAAAAAGTAACCCGGGTCAAACTTGGCATCCCCTTTTCTAATACGTAAAACTCCGGAAGAAACACCTGTAACTGGATAACCTCCGGCACGGGCATTTGAAGAGAACGTATAAACATCTCCGGATTCTGTCTGAACAATTCCGGTATTGGTATAGTACAGTCCAATTGCGGTTGTTCTCGCATCTTTTATTGTGCTTACATATTCTAAAGATGGGTATTTGTAAACTCTTACTGTAGCATCTGATGACAATACTTTATTACTTCCGTCACTAACATCTTTCGTATAAACCGGAACAAAAAGTTTATCTCCCGAAACTGCCGCTCCTGTTGGCCAGTATAATATCTTTTTATTTGCCGGATTAACACTAAAATCGTTAAACTTACGACCATCAATAGAAACGGTAGCAGGGTTGTAAATCATCAATTCATAATCAGATGAACTACCATCCCAGGTTGCACCAATATTGATCATTTTTTTATCGTCAGTATAACCAACTGCATAAGAAGACTCGAAAGAAAGCTTATCACCAGCTGCTAACTTTCCTGTATTATTTAAACGAAAAGATACCGATCCTTCATCACCTGTACTTAGGGCAAAAAATGTGTTACTCACTGGAAAACAGCTTCCATCCTGTTCAATTCCAACTCCTTTTGCACTGATTTCTCCAGTCATTAACTGATCTGTAGAATTAAAATCTAAGATATACTGAGTATAATCGGCCAACCAGTACGATGCAACATATTTAGTTCCATTTACAGTTGGCACTTCATCTTTAGACGAATCATCACTGCTGCATGAAAAGATAGATAATGACAGAAAAGCCAATGCAAAGCATTTTGCGAATTTGTTTACAAACATGATTATAATTATTAAGGGTTATTATTAAAATTGATTACTGTAGAAAGTATCTGAACTTAACAGAAAAAGCACGTCCCGGTTTTTGAACCTTAAAGTAGTCGTACACCTTTATATCGGTAATATTTCGACACTCGAAAGCCAGATTGTATTTGCCGTGCAAGAAAGAATAAGCCACCATAGCACTTTGTGTAAACTGCTCGGGAATTGCTTTTTTGGTTTCCCGACTTCCTAACACTGGCCAGGTCAGATAAAAAGCATCTACATAATTAGCACTTAAGTTTAAAGAAAGTCTGTCGTCCTGGTGTCTGATGTTTTTAAAATTAAACGTCAGATCGGCGTTTCCGTAGAAGATCGGTACGTTAGGCAATTGTGCATTATACAATACATCAGGGCTGGTTGTTCCCTTTTTAAATTTGTTTCTGTTTAAGCTTTTTTGATAGGTTCCGTTTACTTCAAAATTTACGAAGTCTCTATATCCATATCTAAGAACACCATCAACACCCGTTATTTGCACATTTGCCAGATTTTCATAAACAGAAGTATTAACTAACAATTCTTCTCTTATAAAATCTTTTGCTTCTCTGTAAATCAAACTCGTTTCGGCGCTAATTTGATTGTTATTTTTTTGAGTAAGAAAAGCTAAACCTAAATTAACATTTTCACTATTTTCAGGTTTCAATCCTGTATTACTAAGCACGGTTAATCCATTGCCCAACATTTCTTCAGCAGAAGGCAAACGATAGGCATGTTCATAAGATCCTTTTACTTGAAGTTTATCGGATAAACGATAAGCCAAAGTTGCCCCATAACCGTAATTTGTTGTTGATGAAGATTGAATTATACTATTAGAAATCATCTCAGTACTTAAATCAAACATTTTTCCAAAAACTGAAATGGCCAACCTATTATCCAAACCGCTAAAATTGTAACTTAACCCTAAGATATTTTTAGTAATCCTTGGTCTGCCAAGGTCAACAGCCTTTAGATATTCGTTCGATTGTTTACGCTTATAGTCTTGGTAAGAATAATTTAGCATTACGATATGTTGTTCACTCAACTGGTATTTCAAGTTTGATGTTAACTGAGCATTTGTTTCATCATAAACGTACAGCCTTTTGGTGTTACTCAATTCTCCTCTATCATTCGCTCCGGCAAATTGTCTGTATACATAATTTCCTGTCCAGTCGTATACTCTTGACGAAGTATCTACAGAACGACTGTTTACCAAAGCATAAGTCGAATTAATATTTACAGATAATCCCTTCGTAAACAGGTTGTCTTTTTTATATTTTAAAGACGTAATAAAACTGTTACTATCCATAAAAGCCTGTCCAACGGCTGTTTGCATCGTCTTACCTTGCTGAATTTCTTTTTTGTTTCCCGCCATGGCAAAACCAACAAGCAGATAATCGGCAAAATTTTTATTTTTAAATCCTGCTTCGGCCATTATGGTTCCGGATTTATAAGCATCATGAAAGTGCTTGTATTTTTGTTCCGGCAAAAACTTCGAAGTATTTTTATCAACCACACTTACATCTACTTTATAATCGTTATCGGCATAATTCGCAAAAGCATTAATGTTGGCGATAAAACCATCTCTTCCTGAGAACCTGGTATTTATTGCAGCTCTGTGGGTGTTAAACGAACCGTAGCTATAAGAAGCATCAATATATCGGTTTACATTTTTGTTGGTTACAATATTAACAGCACCTCCAAGGGCATCTGCTCCCAGTTCTATAGGAACAACTCCTTTGTAAACATCAATTCGTTCGGCCATATTTACCGGAATATTATTCAGCGTAAGCGCAGAACCATAGCTGTCCATAGGCACTCCGTCTAAAAAGAATTTAACCTGATTGCCGGAGAAACCATTCAGCGAAAAGTTAAAAGTGGATCCCAATCCGCCATATTCACGAATGCGGACTCCGGTCGTTTTATTCAAAACCTGATTTAAATCGGCGGATGTATTGTAGATTTTCTTTAAATCTATGGCAGTAATGTTGTAAGCCTGCTCACGTACTCTTTGAACTTTGGACTTTCCTGTTACAGCTACTTCGTTTAGAGCCGCCATATCTTCTTCCATCGTTATATTTTGAGTTGGTTTTCCTCCCTGCTTCAAAAAAATTGCCGCTTCAGTTGTTTTATAGCCTACATGAGTAACGAGCAAAATATAATCTCCCGGTTCGGCGCTAATTTTATATTCTCCTTTATTGTTGGTTAGAGTCCTGTATGCTGTTCCTTTTAAAGCTACCGAAACTCCTTCGGCAGTTTTTCCCAAATGGGTAACAATAACTCCGGTTAAATTTACTTTGTTCTTTTGCGAGTACCCCTGAAGTGAAGTCAAAGAAATGGTGATCAAGAACATTAATCTACTTATTTGCATCCGTTAAATTTTGGTTTGAAAATTAAATTAGCAACAAAATTAGGCTCTCAATAAGTTTTTTCCAAGTTATTTTTAATTATTCTAAATAAGAATAATAATTAACTTTTAAACCTAAGAATAAATAACGAACAGGCTAATTCTTAAAGAATAATTAAATTTAGCCTAAGATTTCATTAATTTTTTTTCAAGTAAAAGCTAAAATTTCCAGTACTTTCTTCTTTGAAATCTCAAAAAAGAACAAAAAAAAGCCCGATCACAATGCAATCAGGCTTTCAAAAATTCGTTTAACCGGATTATAAATCCAATTCCGAAATGGTGTTTTTTACTTCTTCCATAATTATTCTGATGTCATTTTCTGTCGTACGCCAGTTGACAAAAGAGGCTCTGATTCCTTTACGGTTTTGGTAAACGGTTGGTGTCATAAATACTTTCCCCGTATCATTTAGATGCGTCAAGAATTTACTTATATTCTCCTGATTATCGTCTCCTTTTAGCGTAAAACAAACATTATTCAGTCGGATTGGAGCTAAAAGTTCAAAATTATCATCTTCAATCAGGGCGTTTGCAAAGTGCAGCGCCAATGAAGCACTTTTTTCTACAATGTCCTGAAACCCTTCTTTTCCGTACGCCAGTAAAGAAAACCAAACCGGTAATGCTCTTAATCGGCGTGAATTCTCGGGCAGCACGTTCAGGTAGTTAAAATTTTCGAGCGGATTCCCTAAATAAGGAGCATTAGAATTCTGAAACGTTTCGATTTGCAGTCCAATATGCTCTTTTTTAATTAAATAAAAAGCGCTTTCATAAGGTACGTTTAACCATTTATGGCAATCAATTGTAATACTGTCTGCTCCATCCCATCCTTCCACAAGATGTCTGAATTTTTCAGAAACCGCAGCAAATCCACCAAAAGCAGCATCAATATGCCACCAGAACTTATATTTCTCTCTAAGTTTTGCAATAGCAGTAAAATCATCAAAATCAGCAGTATTAACCGTTCCTGCACTCGAAATCAAGAGGAATGGTTTTCCATTTAAAGCCTCAATGTTCTTTTGTAGATCATCGATATCAATTGCTTCACGGTTGCCTTCTGCAGTTTTAATTACAGTGTAATTGTTGCTGCCGATCCCCAGCATCGATAAGGTTTTTACCGAAGACGAATGAGGTGTCGCGGTTAAGATATGTATGGGTTCAGAAATTCCGTTTTTAGCAAAGTCTTTTCCGGACTGTGCCCCTAACCATTGTCTTGCCACACCCAGACAGGTAAAATTTGACATTGTAGCTCCCGTAACAAATCCTCCTAAAAATGACTCCGGCAACCCCAATAACTGTCGTAATAAATGGATGGTCTCGAACTCAATTAGAGCCGACGTACCTCCCTGTCCTTTTACCGCCTGTGTATTCTGATCGTATACGGTAGACAGCCAATCTCCAACAATAGCCGCCGGCGTAGATCCTCCCGTTACAAAACCCAAATATCTAGGACCTGGTGAAGCGACCATCAAGGGTGCCAGTCTTTGATTAAATTCTTCTAAAGCCACCAACGATCCTAAACCTGTCTCGTTTAGCTTTCGTGTTGGATCAATTGTTTTTTTACTGGAAGTCGGAATGTTTTCAAGATTGTCCAGAAATGCTATTCCGTATTGTTTTGTTTTTTCCAGAATGTTTTCAAGATCATTAAGATCATTTTGAAGTATTGAATTCATTGTAAACTACTTTTTTATGCCTAGCTGTAAGACTTCCTTACTGCTAAAAATTAGCACACGGATTTTACAGGTTAAGCAGATTAACGCTGATTTTAGTATTTAAGTTAATTCGTTGGGTATAATTTATTTTAACACATAGGAACATAGATTTTTCCAGCCGAAAAAAGACGTTCACTTTTAATAAAACAGAAACGGCATGAAAAAAATAAGTTTCTTCTAAACCTTCTTTTCACATCTCACATCTTACATTTCACATCTCGCATTTCACATCCTAAAATCGATGCTCCTATATGTCAAGTCCTTTTTTTGTTATGAAGGAAACCCGCTGCCACTTCGTTTTTTCAGAAAACCTCGAGACCACCATCGAACAAATGAGATCGCCATTGACATTTAATAAAGTCGCTATCGGGTCGACCAGAGTTCCTAAAATCATAGCGACCGGCAGGGCTTGTTCCATTGGCAGTCCATAAACTGTGATGGCCAGAACTTCTCCGATATAACCTCCATTTGGAATTCCTCCTTCTACAATTGAAACGATTACGGTGATTCCGAGCGCTAAAAGTATGGTCGAAGGTGCAGTGAAATCTTTTCCAAACATGGCAAAAAGAACGGTTATTTTAAGAATAGAAGACATACTCGAACCGTCTTTATGCAAAGGCGCTCCAAGTGGAATGACCAAATTGCGAACGTGCTTAGGAATGTTCATCTTCTCAGCGGCTTCCAGATTCGCAGGGATGGTGGCAATACTGCTGCAGGTTCCAACCGCCGTTAAAGCCGGCGTAATATTATTGCTCCAAAATACCACAAAAGCTCTTTTCCCTCCAGCCACTAAGGCGTACAAACTGAAAAACACAAAGAAATAGAATATACAGGCCGCATAATAAACCCCTAAAGGCTTGGCATAAACGCCAAACAATTGCGGACCAAAAACTCCAACCTGATAGGAAAAATAAGCCCCCAAACCAATTGGAGCCAATTTCATAATAAGGTTCAAAAGCTGCTTCATGACTTCGTTACCGGAATCCAGAAAACTTCTGAAAGCGCTTCCTTTTTCTCCGGATTGCAGACTGGCAAAACCAATTAGAAAAGAAAAAATAATAAGCGCCAGCATACTTTTTCGGGAAAGCAATTCAAAGAAATCATTTACGGTAACCAGCTGTGCTATTTGCTCACCAATACTTCCTGATTGGATGTTTTCTATCGGGACTTTAGATAATATAATATTCTGATGAATTGGAAAAAGATATACTGCCAAAATCATTACAATTGCCGAAATTAAAATGGTGCTTAAAAAAACCAGAACCATGATTACAAACAGTTTTCCCAATTTCTCTGTTCTTTCCAGACTGGCAATTGAAGACGCAATGGTAAAGAAAATTAAAGGGATAATGGCCGTAAAGAGCAGGTTGAGGAAAATATCTCCAAGTGGTTTTATGACCTCAACTTTTTCTTTGAAAACTAATCCCAGAATACTTCCGAGCAGGATTCCACCTAAAAGCAATAGAATACTGCTGTAACTTTTTAGAAAATCGATCTTTTTAATCTCCATAATTTTAAAGGATTACATTCAGAAATAGCAACATAAAATAAAGTCAATTAAATTACTCAAAAAAGGAGTACTAAAATTAACGGTATCATTTTTTTAATTCCAAAGAGTCAAATTACTCCGGAATCTATGAAAATATGCAAAAAAAACATGGTGATAAAGATCCGGAGATCAAGGTTTTCCTAATACCAAAGTGGTAAAATCTCTGTCTACCCATTCGCCTAGCTTACTTTTTACACTTTCAGTCAGTGTTTCTTTATGCACGACTTGAAAAGCTGTTTTTTCAATCAAACTTTCCGCTTTTTCAGTACTGTAAAGATTGAATTCGAACTGAGTAAAAGGAAGCTGTTTCATAAAACTTTCTTCAGCAAAGGTGATGCAAAAAGTACCCTCCGGTTTTAAAACTCTGTAAATTTCTGAGAGTAACTTCTCCGGTTCCTGCCAAAAGTAAATGGTGTTTACCGTGAATATTTTATCAAAAGAGGCTTCTTCAAATGGAATATCGGTTCCGTTATAAAGAGAAAAGTGAGCCTGTTTTTTAGCTACAAAAGCGACATTAATTTGTTGTGCTTCCTGACACATTAACTCCGACATTTCAAGTCCGTAGTAAGTCAGATCCTGAGCTTGCTCTAGTACATACTCTAAATGTCCGGCATTTCCGTGGCCTAATTCTAAAATTGTATTTCCCGATATTACGTGCAGATTTTGAACGGAATGGCGCGTCATATTGATGTTGATTTCATGCATCATATTCGCCATTTCTATTCCTTTTTCTCCTGTAGGATGCTTTAGCTGAGAGGCTATTGCCTGTAATTCTTCTTTTTTCATCGTCTTTAAAATAAATTCAAAATTAGTCCTAAAAAGTAATTATCGGTAAAATTTTGTCTTTTCAACCGAAGGGAGACTCGAGTGATTGTGATTTCTCCCTTTGGTCGAAACGATAAACTTTATGCTGAAACTCTTAAAAAATCTGCCTTGCAATCTGGCGAATATTCTCTGATTTCCCCATTGAATAATAATGTAAAACAGGGACTCCGGCAGCTTTTAATTCTAATGATTGCTGAACGGCCCACTCGATTCCGACTTGCTTGATTTCTGCATTATTTTTACATTTATCCACAGCATCAATCAAATCTTCAGGCAAATCGATTCTAAAAACCTGAGGTAAAATCTGTAAATGTCTTTGAACGGCAATGGGCTTGATTCCCGGAATAATCGGAATTGTGATACCAATTTCTCTTGCTTTTTCTACAAAGGCAAAATATTTAGCATTATCAAAAAACATTTGCGTCACCACATAATCGGCTCCCGCATCTACTTTTTCTTTCAATCTTTTTAAATCAGATTGCAAAGAAGGGGATTCCAGATGTTTTTCCGGATAACCCGCAACACCAATACAAAAATCGGCTTTATTATCAGTATCCATTAATTCATGAAGGTACTTTCCGCTATTTAGATCGTTGATCTGACGTACCAAATCTATAGCGTAACTATTCCCACCGGCTTTTGGTACAAAAGATTGTTCGTCTTTCATAGCGTCACCGCGAAGTGCCATTACATTATTGATTCCTAAATACTGGCAATCTACCAGCATGTATTCCGTTTCTTCCTGCGTAAAGCCTCCACAAAGCAAATGTGGCACCGTATCAACATTGTATTTATGTTTTATAGAAGCACAAATTCCGAGTGTTCCCGGACGCATACGCGTTAGCTTTTTGTCTAAAAGCCCGTTGCCTTTATCAATATAGATATACTCTTCACGTGAAGTCGTTACATCGATAAATGGTGGTTTAAATTCCATCAAAGGATCGATGTTATCATATAATTCCTGAATACTTTTTCCTTTTTGAGGCGGAATAAGTTCAAACGAGAATAATGTATCTCCCTTCGCGTTTTCTATATGTTCTGTTACTTTCATTTTTTAAATTATGTGTTATGAATTATGTGTTTTGAAAAATTGTGTAAAAAATCTGAATCAAAAACATAAATCAAATATCTTTTAGTCTAAAGTCCGAATGTCAAAAGTCGAAAGTCACTTTCTTTGAGACTTTATGACTTTTGACTTTATGACTCTATATTAATCCGCTATATTAGGGTTTAACCATTTCATTGCATAATCGGTCGGAACATTACGTCGTTTGGCGTAATCGACCACCTGATCTTCTTTTATTTTCCCCAGTCCGAAATATTTACTTTCCGGGTTTCCAAAATAGTATCCCGAAACTGATGAAGCCGGCCACATTGCCATACTTTCGGTTAGGGTAACACCTATTTCTTTTTCTACATTTAAAAGTTTCCAGATCGTTGGTTTCTCCAAATGGTCAGGACAAGCCGGATAACCCGGAGCAGGACGAATTCCTTTGTAATCTTCAGAAATCATTTCTTCGGTACTTAAGTTTTCATCTGACGAGTAACCCCAAATTTCCTTACGCACTTTTTCATGAAGATATTCAGCGAAAGCTTCAGCAAAACGATCTGCCAGTGCTTTTACCATAATCGAATTATAATCATCCAGGTCTTTTTCAAATTCAGCTGCCCATTCGTCAACACCAAAACCGGTTGTTACGCAGAATGCCCCCATATAATCAACTTTCCCACTTTCTTTTGGAGCGATAAAATCAGCTAATGCAATATTAGGTGCCCCTTTTGTCTTTTGTGATTGCTGACGTAAAGTCAAAAATGTCTGAAGTGGTTTTCCGTTTTCATCCGTCAATTCAATATCATCATCGTTGATCTGATTGGCCGGAAATATTCCATAAATCCCTTTCGCAGATAGTTTTTTCTCTTCCAAAATTACTTTCAGCATCGCCTGAGCATCTGCAAAAACAGAAGTCGCTTCTTTCCCCACAACCTCATCTGTTAAAATTGCCGGGTATTTACCAAACAATTCCCAGGTTCTGAAAAACGGTGTCCAGTCGATATACGGAACCAAAACGTCCAGGTCGACTTCAACAATCTGCTCTCCAATTATATTCGGTTTAACTGGATTGAAATTTTCCCAATCCAATTGCAATTTATTTTTACGGGCGTCTTCGATGTTTAGGAAATTTTTATCTCTTGAACGGTTCAGGAATGTTTCTCTAAAAGAATCATACTCTGCACGAATATCGCTTGCATATATTTTACGGTTATGATCTAATAAATTCCCTGCAACGGTAACGGCTCTCGAAGCATCGTTTACGTGAATTACAGTTTCTCTATATTGAGGCGCAATTTTCACGGCTGTATGCGCGCGCGAAGTGGTTGCTCCACCAATCATAATCGGAATTTTAATTCCTTGTTTGTCTAATTCTTTGGCCAGATACACCATTTCGTCCAGCGAAGGCGTAATCAATCCGCTTAAACCAATGATATCTACATTGTGTTCTAAGGCAGCTGCAATAATTTTTTCCGGAGGCACCATAACGCCAAGATCTACAATCTCGTAATTGTTACAGGCCAAAACCACCGAAACAATGTTTTTACCAATGTCGTGAACGTCTCCTTTTACAGTAGCCATCAGGATTTTTCCGTTTCCTTGTTTGTCTCCGGCCTGTTTACTGGCTTCGATATAAGGCAATAAATAGGCTACCGCTTTTTTCATTACACGTGCCGATTTTACTACCTGTGGAAGGAACATTTTTCCGCTTCCGAACAAATCTCCCACGACATTCATTCCGGTCATCAAATTGATTTCGATAACTTCAATTGGTTTTTTAGCAGCCAAACGTGCTTCTTCTACATCTTCTTCAATAAAAGCATCTACTCCTTTTACCAGTGAGTGTGTAATACGTTCCTGAACGGTTCCCAAACGCCATTCCTGAATTGCTTTTTCATCTGATTTTACTTCCCCTTTTACGTTCTCGGCAAAATCTAAAAGTCGTTCGGTTGCATCGTCACGTCTGTCCAGAATTACATCCTCAACATGCTCCAATAAATCTTTTGGAATATCATCGTAAATCGAAAGCATTTCGGGATTCACGATTCCCATAGTCATTCCGTTCTTGATGGCATGGTACAAAAATACCGAGTGCATCGCTTCACGAACGGTGTCATTTCCTCTGAAAGAAAACGAAACGTTACTTACTCCCCCACTAATATGTGCGTGTGGTAAGTTATCACGAACCCATTTTGTTCCTCTAAAAAAGTCAATCGCATTGAGGCGATGCTCTTCCATTCCGGTTGCAACCGGGAAAATATTCAAATCAAAAATGATATCCTGTGGAGGAAAGTCAACTTTGTTTACCAAAATATCATACGAACGCTGGCAAATCTCCACTCTTCGTTCGAAGTTATCAGCCTGACCTACTTCGTCAAAAGCCATGATTATGGCTGCCGCTCCGTAGCGCTTGATTAATTTAGCATGATGAATAAAAGCTTCTTCTCCTTCTTTTAACGAAATCGAGTTTACAACGCTTTTTCCTTGTACTACTTTCAGACCCGCCTCTATGATTTCCCATTTCGAGCTGTCAATCATAATAGGCACTCTCGAAATGTCCGGTTCTGAGGCAATTAAATTCAAAAATTTAGTCATTGCCTGAACACCATCAAGCATTCCCTCATCCATATTAATATCGATGATTTGTGCTCCTCCTTCTACCTGTTGCCTTGCAATATCAAGTGCCTCATCATATTTCTCTTCCTTGATTAAGCGAAGGAATTTTCTTGAACCCGTCACATTCGTACGCTCTCCAATGTTTACAAAAACACTGGTAGGTGTAATAATTAACGGTTCTAATCCTGCTAATACAAGGTCTCTTCTGTTTTCTGCCATTTTATTTATGTTACGAAGGTCCTAAGTTGCTTAGGTTCTAAGTTTTTTATTTTATTCTATTTTATTTCCTGCGAGGTTTTTAAAACCTTGTAGGTATATTCGTTTTACCGATATGTTGTTCCTAACGGAACATTTATTTCCATTTGTATGTTACAACCGCAACATATATAATGTTTCGTTCCTACGGAACTCTTACTGATGAATCATCGTCTTCAACGGAATAAATTCCGTTGCTATAAAATATATCGTTCCTACGGAACTTTTTAAGAGCCTTAGGCTCGGGCTATTTTGTAGAGATGAATTTTAATCCATTTCCCAAAATCAATAAAATTATATTATGCAAAAACAGGCGCTACTCTCGGCTTATAATCCTTTGCAACCTCAGCAATTAATCGAATATGATCCGGAGTAGTTCCGCAACAACCGCCAATAATATTGATTAAATTATCATCTAAATATTCTTTGATTAAGGCTTGAGTCTGCTCCGGGGTTTCATCGTATTGTCCGAAAGCGTTTGGCAGACCTGCATTTGGATGTGCCGAAACATTAAACTGTGTGTGTTGTGATAATGTTTTCAAATACGGTTTCAACAAATCGGCTCCTAAAGCACAATTGAAACCTACACTCAATAACGGAATATGAGATACCGAAATCAGGAATGCCTCAACCGTTTGCCCTGAAAGTGTTCTTCCCGAAGCATCAGTGATGGTTCCTGAAACCATGATTGGAATATCCAGATTACGTTCTTCTTTTACTTCTTCAATCGCAAAAAGTGCCGCTTTGGCATTTAGCGTATCAAAGATGGTTTCTACCAAAAGTAAATCACATCCACCATCCATTAGGGCTTCTGCCTGTTGTTTGTAGGCTATTCGCAAATCATCAAACGTTACGGCTCTGTATCCCGGGTCGTTTACATCCGGTGACATACTTGCCGTTCTGTTTGTTGGTCCGATTGAACCTGCAACAAAACGTGGTTTGTCCGGATTTTTAGCGGTAAATTCATCTGCTACTTCACGGGCAATTTTAGCCGATTCGTAGTTCAATTCATAAACCAAATCTTCCAGGAAATAGTCGGCCATACCGATCGTAGTTCCTGAAAAAGTATTGGTTTCTACAATGTCTGCACCTGCTTCATAATAAGCAGCGTGAACATCGCGAATGGCTTGTGGTTGTGTTATGGATAGTAAATCGTTGTTTCCTTTTAACGGATGAGGAAAATCTTTGAAACGCTCTCCTCTAAAATCTTCTTCCGAGAAATTATAGCGCTGCAACATCGTTCCCATTGCCCCGTCAAGGATTAGGATATTTTTTTTTATTGCTTCCTGAATTGTTATTGCCATGACTTTTTATCTTTTAGCTACTAAGGCGCTAAGGCGCTAAGAGGCTAAGTTTTTTACTTACTTGATCATACCTAACAGGTTTTTGAAACCTGATAGGACACGTTATTTTGATTCACATTAATTCCAAAAATTCACTATTGATGGCTCATTAGCCCCGATTGAAGTGGAAATCCTTTTGTCCGCAGCGGCGGATAAAAGATTGCAACGAAAAGCGGGAACGATTGACGGCAAAAATGCGCCAATGATTCGCTCATGATACTGAATTCAGTAAAATAATATTGTAAGGTTGTCAGGAAAAGTTTGAGAAATACTGGTAATGTATTTGTGTTATCTATCTTAAATACAATGAATTTGTATTAAGTAGAATGTAGCACCTTCTTTATGATAAAGGGTTGCTAAGGTTTCATTGGGTCTTTCCCTCCGCCTTTCGTGATAACTTTCAATAATTTTAAGAACAGTGCAAAGTAAAGACATAAGCTTAACAATTGCAAGTTTTTTTTAAGTTTCTGAGGGGCTAAGGTTCTTTTTAAGGTGCTGAGAGACTAAGACTCTAAGATACTGAGTTTAAGTTTGGGCTATTGTTTTTCAAATATAGCCCACGGTTTCAACCGTGGGACACGCATGGTAACAAATTGTTTTTACATCAATGCGTTGTGTTCCTGTGGTTGAAACCACCGGCTATGTTTTGTATATTTTAAAAAAATAAAGCCCAAACCATAATGGTTTGGGCTTTCTATATAAAATCTTAGAACCTTAGTCGCTTAGCAACTCAGAACCTCAGATTAAACAATCGCTTTCACAACTGCTTTCGGAGCTTCTTTACGAGTTCCGTCAAAACCGTCTACACCCGAAACTGTAGTGTATTTTAAAACGTATTTTTTACCCGGATTGATAATCTGATAAGCTGCCTGACACATTAAAGTTGCCTCGTGGAATCCACAAAGAATCAATTTTAATTTTCCTGGATAAGTGTTTACATCTCCAATAGCGAAGATACCCGGAATATTGGTTTGATAATCTAATGCATTATTTACTTTAATAGCATTTTTCTCGATTTCTAATCCCCAATCTCCGATTGGTCCTAACTTTGGCGTTAGCCCGAAAAGTGGTATAAAATAATCCGTTTCGATTTTACGATGTGCTCCATTTTCTTCGATATCTAATGATTCAATATGCTCAGCACCATTGATTCCGATTACTTCTGCCGGTGTAATTAATTTAATTTTTCCAGCGGTCTTCAATTCCTGTACTTTTTCTACAGAGTCTAAAGCTCCTCTGAATTCGTTTCTACGGTGAATCAAAGTAACTTCTGAAGCTACATTCGCCAAAAAGATACTCCAGTCTAATGCTGAATCTCCTCCTCCGGCGATTACTACTCTTTTATCTCTGAATTTCTCCGGATTTTTGATAAAGTATTTTACTCCTTTATCTTCATAAAACTCAATATCTTCGATAAGTGGCTTACGTGGTTCAAAACTTCCCAAACCTCCTGCGATAGCAATAACCGGTGCGTGAAATTTAGTCCCTTTATTTGAGGTTACAATAAAACTTCCGTCTTCTTGCTTGTCAATCGTTTCTGCACGCTCTCCTAAAGTAAAACCAGGTTCAAATTGTTTAATTTGTTCTTGTAAGTTATCAATCAGATCTCCGGCTAAAACTTCCGGGAAACCAGGAATATCATAAATAGGTTTTTTAGGATACAATTCTGAAAGTTGCCCTCCCGCTTGTGGCAAAGCATCTAAAATATGACATTTTAATTTTAATAATCCTGCCTCGAAAACGGCAAATAAACCTGTTGGGCCTGCTCCAATTATAAGTATATCTGTTTTAATCATTATGTTGTTGTTTATAATCATTCTTAATAATGCAAAGGAACGAATAATTTATTCTATTTTCAATGATTTTTGTCATTGATTTCTTTGCGGAATTTTTTACTCTTTATTTTTTAATGAAGCGGTTATTTCGTTCATTTTTTTAACCTTCTCTTCAAAATTACCTTTTAATGTCTTTCGATATTCATTAAGGTTTTCAACCATTGTATTGATATCTTCAGGGATTACCTCTTCAAAAAACTCCCGAAGCCTTTTGGCTGTTGTTGGTGATTTTCCGTTGGTCGAAATGGCGATTTTTACATTCCCTTTCGTTACAATTCCTCCCAAATAATAATCACACAAATCCGGTGTATCGGCTATATTGCAAATCAAATAACGCTTTCGGGATAATTCGTATACCTTTTTATTGACTTTTAAATCATCGGTACAGGCAATTACCATATGGCGTTTTTTAAGCATTTTCTTTTTGAACTTCGATTTTGTCAATGTAATCGAAGGATGTTTCTCGGCCAAAATCTTTATTTCTAAATGAAAATTTGGCGCTACTACCTCAACATTGGCATTAGGGCTCGACTTTAACAAAAAAGAGAGCTTCTCTAATCCTACATTTCCTCCGCCAACAATCAGAACATTTAGATTGTGAAGTTTTAGGAATACGGGATATAATTCGTTTTGTTCCATTTTAATTTTTATTACCGATATAAAGTTCGTTCAGAACAATTTATCATGCAAACATCGGATTAAAACCTGAAGCTGCAAAATTGGTCGTTCCCGATGGAACAATTATTAACGAATCATTTCTTTTGAGAGAAACTCTTCGTAAAACCCTTTTAGTTTGTTGCTTTCGCGAACAACCTCTCCAAGAACGATAATTGCTGGTGAGCTTAGTTTCTTCTCCTTTACAATTTCTAAAATCGAATCTACCGTTCCTACACCTACTTTTTCATCGGCCAATGTTCCGTTTTGAATAATCGCTACGGGTAAATTTCCTTTGTTTTCTTTTTGAAACAAGCTGATAATCTGAGACAATTTGTGCATTCCCATCAAAATTACGACTGTTGCTGATGATTGTGCAGCCAAAGCAACATCCGAAGACAATTTCCTGTCTGAAGTTGTGCCTGTTATGGCCCAAAAACTTTCGGAAACTCCTCTTTTGGTAATCGATATTCCCTGACTTGCCGGAACCGCCACTACCGAAGATATTCCAGGAACTACAAATGTCTCGATTCCGAAACTTTCTATAAATTCAATTTCTTCACTTCCACGTCCAAAAATAAACGGGTCACCACCTTTTAAACGTACCACATTTCCGTACGTTAATGCATTATCAACAATCAATTGATTGATCTGATCCTGTGTGTAAGCATGATTCCCTATTTTTTTTCCCACAAAAATACGGATTGCATTTTTAGGTGCATGTGCTAATATTTCTTCATTGGCCAATGCATCGTACAAAACCACCTTCGCTTCAGCAAGTGCTTTTACGGCTTTGAGCGTAAGTAAATCCGGATCGCCGGGACCCGCACCAACTAAAGTTACTTTTGGTTTGATATTATGCATTTTCTAATTCTTGAGCTCTATATTTTTCTATGGTATCAAAAAATGCAATTCCTTCCTGAATGTATTGTTTTGCAAAAGCTTCTGAAGGCTGTGTTGTATTAATTTGATACACTAATTCTCTGAATGATGTTGCCAGTTCAATTTTACCGGCTGCAATGAAAACGGTATCAAATAAATCAACGATTCCTGCGTGATTGTTTGTTTTTTCGTTTTCAGAAAGCAGCAACGCTTTTGCGCCGTTTACAAATCCGGCGTAAGCATGGTAAATTGCATCCGACCATTTATTTTCGTCAAAAGATTCCTGAGCAAAAGTCAGTTTGTCTTTGGCTTCCAACAATAAAGTCGCCACCAAATCAATTACTACTCCGGCACATTCACCCACTCCAACAGCTTTTACATAATTGTCGGCATTACCCCAATCTACAAAATCAGCTTCGGTTAAGTTCGTTACGTCTGATAAAGGTTTTAAGATTTCATAGAAATATTTCTCTCCTTTTTCATCATAGTAATCTAGGAATTTTTGTCCGTTTGCATTCGCATTAAAATCATTTAAAATGGTACGCAAAGCATCCGGTCCTCTTCGGCTTGGAATTTTGATTACTTTATCGGCAAAACGTCCAGCTCCATTTCCTAATCTTCCTCCGCCTAACAAGACCTGTAAAGCCGGAGCTACCAGTTTTCCGGAATTAATTGACATTCCCTGAAAACCAATTGCCGACATATTGTGCTGCCCGCAAGCATTCATACAACCACTGATTTTGATTTCAATTTCGCGGTTGTTTAAATACTGAGGATATTCAGCACTTAATACTTTTTCTAATTCTTCTGCAATTCCGGTACTACTTGCAATCCCCAAATTGCAAGTATCTGTACCCGGACATGCTGTAATATCTGCCGTTGAATTATATCCCAGATGAACAAAATTCAACTTCGCTAATTCCTGATAGAAGAAAGGTAAGTTCTCTTCTTTCACATGGCGTATTACAATATTTTGACGCAATGAAAAACGAAGTTCATTTGCGGCGTAGTTTTTAATTAAATCAGCTAATAATCTGGCTTTATCGGTGTAAAAATCTCCCAATAAAACTTTAATTCCTATAGCATAATAACCTGCTTGTTTCTGAGCGATTACATTTGATTTTTTCCAGGCTTCATAAGCTTCCGTATCTTCGATCGTAACTTGCGGAACTTCTAATAACGGCTCCGAAATTGGTCCGTCAAAAGCAGTTGTATCAATTTCGTACGTTTCAAAAGCGATTGCTTTTTTCTCTTTTTCAACCAAATCAAGGAAGACATCTCTTCCCATTTCTTTGATTAAAAATTTCATACGGGCTTTCATTCTTTTCGCACGTTCCCCGTATCTGTCAAAAATACGAATGATGCCTTCTGCCGTTGGAATAATCTGATTCGCCGGCACAAACTCTGAAAGCAATTCGGCATGGGCTGGCTGAGAACCTAATCCTCCACCAAACATAATTTTGAAACCTCGCTCGCCATTGACAATTTTTGGAATAAATCCTAAATCATGCAAATAACTCAAAGCAGTATCTTCGTCTGAAGACGAGAACGAAATTTTGAACTTACGCCCCATTTCCTGACAGATTGGGTTTCTTAACAGATATTGAAAAAGTCCGTGTGCATAAGGCGAAACGTCAAACGGTTCGTTTACATCTACACCTGCTAATTCGCTTCCGGTAATGTTTCTAACGGTATTACCACAAGCTTCACGTAAAGTAACATCGTCTTTAGCCAAATTTGCCCAAAGCTCCGGAGTTCTGTCCAGACTTACATAGTGAATCTGAATGTCCTGACGTGTTGTAATGTGCAAACGTCCTGTAGAATATTCATCAGAAACTTTTGTAATACGAATCAATTGTTCGCTGGTTACTTTACCATAAGGCAATTTAATACGAATCATTTGAACACCTTCCTGACGCTGTCCGTAAATTCCACGCGCTAAACGAAGACTACGAAAACGTTCATCATCAATTTTTCCTCCACGGAACAAATGAATCTTTTTTTCTAAATCGATAATCTCTTTCTGAACTACCGGATTTTCTATTTCTGTTCTAAAACTTTCCATTTTCTTTCTCTTGCTTTAGGCTTTAAGCTGTATGCTTTAGGCTTTTTTAACTTTGTATTTTTAGCCTAAAGCCTATAGCTTAAAGCTTATAGCAGGTTTACCTGATGAATCCTACTCCTGCTGTTGTATTTGTTGCAGTATCAATTAAGATAAATGCCCCATTTGATTTATTGTCGTTGTAGGCATCAAAATATAAAGGCTTGCTTAATTTGATGTTTACCTCTCCAATTTCATTGATTGCTAATTGTGAAGCTTCTTTTGTTCCCGAATAATCCGTTGAGATCGTATTTTTGATACTTTCAACTTTTGCCAAAACCGAATTGGTGTTGTGCTGAACAATATATTTGGTACCCGGAACAAGTTTTTTACTGTCCATCCAGCATACCGTTGTGTTTATTTCTTTTTCAATTTTTGGAAGTTCTGACGATTTTACAATCATATCACCTCTCGTCACATTGATATCATTTTCTAATTCGATTGTGATCGAAGAACCTGCAACAGCCTCATCAAATTGCTTATCGAAAAAATGAATTTTAGTTACTTTTGATTCTGTTAAAGAAGGCAGTACGGTAACAGCATCTCCTACTTTTATAGAGTTTCCGTATAATTTTCCGGCGTAACCTCTAAAATCATGGTATTCTTCGGTTTTAGGACGAATTACTGTCTGAACCGGAAAACGTGCTTTTCCTGCTTCAAAAACATCTGAAGAATGCAATCCTTCTAAGTGCTCCAAAACAGTTTGCCCATCGTACCACTTCATGTTCTCCGATTTATCCACTACGTTTCCTCCATTGATCGCACTAAGCGGAATGTAGCTTACATTTTGTTCTTTGAAAGTACTCTTAGCATTTAAGGCTTGAAAATCGGCTTTGATTTTATTGAAGACTTCCTCTGAATAATCCACTAAGTCCATTTTATTGATTGCAACGATTACCTCTTTTACTCTCAATAAATTATTGATAAAAAAGTGACGGTACGTTTGCTCAATTACTCCTTTTCTCGCATCAATTAAGATGATCGATACTTGTGAAGTTGAAGCTCCCGTTACCATGTTTCTGGTATATTCTACGTGACCCGGAGTATCGGCAATGATGTAACTTTTCTTTGCAGTCGAAAAATAAATATGTGCTACATCAATTGTAATTCCCTGTTCTCTTTCGGCTACTAATCCATCCGTTGCCAATGAAAAATCAAGATAATCATATCCTTTTTGTTTGCTGCTTTTCTCGATCGCTTCGATTTTATCTGTAGTCAATGATTTTGTATCATACAATAATCTTCCGATCAAAGTACTTTTTCCATCATCTACACTTCCTGCTGTTGCTATTTTTAAAACTTCCATTCTTATTATGTTGTTTCAGGTTTAAAGTTTCAGGTTTCCTCAAAACTTATAAATCTGTATGTTTTTTTGATCTTTACTTTTTAATTAATAATTCACAATTAATAATTATTAAAAATATCCCTGTTGTTTCCTCTTTTCCATCGCAGCTTCAGAACGTTTGTCATCAATTCTTGCTCCTCTTTCTGAAATAGTAGAAGTTCTGATTTCACCAACCACTTCCTCAATGGTTGCTGCATAAGATTCAACAGCTGCTGTACAGCTCATATCTCCAACGGTTCTAAAACGAACAATTCTTTCTTCGATTTGCTCGTCTTCTTCCTGATACACATAAGGAGAATGCGACCAGATTAAACCGTCTCTCAAAAAAACTTTTCTTTTATGTGAAAAATAGATTGATGGAATCTCGATGTGTTCTTTTTCGATATAACTCCAAACATCTAATTCTGTCCAGTTTGAAATTGGGAAAACACGAACGTTTTGTCCATTTTCTATTTTTCCGTTCAAAATATCAAATAACTCAGGTCTTTGATTTTTTTCATCCCATTGACCAAAATCATCACGAACTGAAAAAATACGTTCCTTAGCTCTTGCTTTTTCTTCATCACGACGCGCTCCACCAATACAAGCATCGAACTTAAATTCTTCGATTGCATCTAAAAGTGTAATTGTCTGTAAGCTGTTTCTACTAGAATATTTTCCAGTTTCTTCAACTACTTTTCCTTCATCAATAGCATCCTGAACGTTACGTACGATTAATTCCAATCCTAATTCTTCTACCAATTTATCTCTGAAAGCAATGGTCTCCGGAAAATTATGTCCCGTATCAACATGTAAAAGGGGAAACGGAATTTTTGCCGGAAAAAATGCTTTTTGTGCCAAACGTACCAATGTTATCGAATCTTTTCCTCCAGAAAAAAGCAAAACCGGTTTATCGAACTGTGAAATTACTTCTCTGAAAATGTATATTGCTTCGCTCTCTAAAGCGTTTGTTTTTAATACTGAACTCATTTTGTTTTTTTGTTTCAAGTTTAAAGTTTCAGGTTGTTGTTTATTGTGAGTTTCCTAAAACTTTCTACTATTATTCTTTACTCTATACTCTTGTTTCTATCCTCTCTAATCTTTCTTAGCACTATGCAAACCACATTCTTTATGACTTGATTCCCACCACCATCTTCCGGCTCTGATATCTTCACCCGGGAAAATTGCTCTGGTACAAGGCGCACAACCAATGCTTACGAAACCTTGTTTGTGTAAAGCATTTTGAGGAACATTGTTTTCTGATAAATAAACATCAACCTCTTCTAAAGTCCATTTTAGTAATGGGTTGAACTTTATAATTTCAAAACCTCCGTCGTATTCGAACAATTGTAAATCGTTTCTATTCTCTGATTGCTCTGCTCTTAAACCTGTAATCCAAATAGAATTTCCTGCCAACGCTTTTCGTAACGGAACTACTTTTCGAATGAAACAGCATTCTTTTCTGTTCTCAACTGAATCATAAAAACTGTTTGGGCCTTTATGTTTTAGTAAATTTTCTACTGCTGCTGCTTCAGGAAAATAAACCTCGATCGGCTTTTTGTACTTTTTTAATGTTTTATGAAAAACATCATACGTTTCCTGAAACAACCTTCCGGTATCTAATGTAAAAATCGTAATATCCTGATTGCTTTTTGCAATAAAATCAGTGATAACCTGATCTTCCTGTCCGAAAGATGTCGAAAAAATTACTTTCCCCGGATATTCACCTGCTAAGAAAGCTAAGGTTTCATCTAGTGAAAAATCTTTCGTTTTATCTAATAATGATTGTATAATAGTCGCACTCATATTCTCTTTCTTTCCTTCTAAAAAATATTACAATAATTTAGATAATGTTTTTAAACTCAATAGTATTATTAAAATCCCAACTGCAATCATCATTGGCTTTCTTCTGATTTTATTTAAAAGATAAGCTCCTAATGGCGCTGCGATTACACCTCCTAAAATCAAACCTATAATAACCTGCCAACCGTGGATCCCTCCAAAAAGCATGAAAGTTAAACCACTTGCGAATGAAATTGCAAATTCTGCTGCATTTACAGAACCTATAGTATATCTTGGATTTCTTCCTCTTCCCAATAATGTTGAAGTCACAATCGGCCCCCAGCCTCCGCCTCCAACTGAATCCATAAAACCTCCAAAAATGGCCAGAAATCCTAATTTTTTAGTTTTCTTTTTAATGATCTTTTTAACTAAAGCTTTTCGAATAATTATAATGGCCAGAACAATCATATAAACTGCAATAAAAGGCTTTATAATATCACCATTAATAACATCCGATAATAAATAAGCTCCCATTATTGAACCTAAAACTCCCGGAATCAATAAATGTTTAACCAGTTTTTTATTGATATTTCCAAATCGGTGATGGGAAAGTGCCGATGCTCCCGTAGTAAACATTTCAGATACGTGAACCGCGGCACTACTAATCACTGGCGGAACTCCGTACGCTAATAAAAACGATGTCGAAGTAGCCCCATAACCCATTCCTAAAGTCCCGTCGACCAATTGTGCAAAAACTCCAATGGCAAAAAACACTAAAAACTCCTGATTGAAACCGTCAATAAACCCATTCCATGAAAATTCAGCATGGTGATTGTAAATCAACGTTGTCAACAAACCGATTAGTAAAACAGCCGGTACTAAAACCCACAATCTTTCTTTTATTGCTGTATCAGACTTAACTGCTACGGTATTTATTTTTAGCTCTTTTTCCATTCTAATGGTTCGTTTTATTTTAAAAATCCATTACCCTATCGGGTTAGTAGATTGAATGGCAAAATTACTACTTATTTCTAAATATCAAAACAATATTTGATATTTTTACGTGGCTATTTGATATAAGGCTAATGGAGTGCCCCACACAAAGGTATCAACAAATCATTCTCACAAGTAAAAAAACTCATTATATTGTATTTCAACACTATAGCTCTTAAACTTTTCGTATTCTTAGAATACCTTTTTTAAAGTCTACCACATCTATAGGATAATTGTAAAATTGTTACTATTTTTACCTCAAATTTTTATTCATGGATTTTCAAATAGGTCTTGTAATTGCGGGTTTAGTTGTAGGTTTTGTCGTAGGTCTGACGGGTGTTGGAGGCGGCTCTTTGATGACTCCCATTTTATTATGGTTTGGCATCCCTCCAACGACAGCGGTTGGTACCGATTTGTTGTATGCTGCTTTTACCAAAATGGGAGGCGTTTTTGTCCACCATAAAAAAGGCAACATCAATTGGTCTATCACCGGATGGCTCACTCTGGGCAGCGTTCCTGCCGCTTTACTGACTTTATGGATCCTAAACAGTATCAAAACAGATATTACTACTATAAATGCGGTCATCAAATACAGTTTGGGATGGGCGTTACTGTTTACTTCGATTGCCATACTATTCAAGAAAAGACTATTGGTGTTTTCGCAAAAACATGCGGGAGACAAATTTCACAGTGAAAGTCACACACAAAATATGCTGACGGTTGGAATTGGAATTTTACTGGGCGCAACTGTAACTCTTACTTCGATTGGAGCCGGGGCACTGGGCACCGTTACTTTGTTTTTCTTATATCCGCTCTTGCCTACTCCGCGTTTGGTAGGAACCGAAATTGCACACGCTGTACCTTTAACGCTGGTCGCCGGAATCGGACATGCCTCAATGGGAAATTTAGATCTTATTTTATTGGGACAATTATTATTAGGATCACTACCTGGAATTTTTATCGGAAGTATGTTAAGCGGAAAAGTACCCGATTTATTTCTTAGAAATGCGATTGCCGTAATGCTGTTTCTGGCCGGTTATAAATTGATTTTTTAAATTAAGTACAGCCTTTCAAAATAGAATCTGAACCCAAAAAGAAAAGACCATTTCATTAAAAATATTGAAATGGTCTTTTTTTTATAAGAATTCTGAAGGAGAGATCGAATTAAAATGCAATATCCGCCAACGAGTTACTTTCAAGAATTTTAAGGGTATTATCCCTAACCTCAGTCATTAATCGTCGTGCAGCACAGCTTGCCTCATCATCGCAGTCGTCGCATCTTTCATAAAAATTATGACTTGCACAGGGAAGCAATGCAATAGGCCCCTCGAGAATACGATACACCTTAGCCATACTAATATCTTTAGGATCTTTTATCAGATAATAACCACCGCCTTTTCCTTTTTTAGCTCCCAGAAAACCTGAGTTCCTAAGCAGCAGCAAAATACTTTCTAAAAACTTAATTGAAATATGTTCACTTTTCGCAATTTCAGCAATTTGTACAGGCTCATTGTTTTCACGTCTGGCCAGATAAGTTAAAGCTTTAATTCCGTATTTTGTTTTCTTTGAAAGCACGTTATATCTATTTTAATTGTGGATTGCCAATCTTAGACTTTTGACCTAAAACAACAATCGTCTTGTTTTTCTGCCACAAAAATAAACTTTTTAAATGAGAATAGTAATAGAACAAAAATTTAAATTCTACTAAATTAGTATAGTTTAAATAAAGCCCAATAAAAAAAGGCCTTTAACTGTTTTTTTCCAGTTAAAGGCCGTCATCTTAATAAAGTTTTCAAAATATCATTGCAAACCAAGAACGCATTATTTTCCGTTCTGTATAGCTGATGATTCTCTTTTTTTATCATTTTATGGACCACATTCAAGTCAAAAAACCATTGTGAGTCCGGTCTGTTTGAATCTTCTTCTCCAAAATATAATTTTATACTGCAATTTGGGGCTTCCGTTTCGTATCTCAATCTTGTTGAAGAAACAGCAAATAGACCAACAATATTCAATCCTCGCAAAGAAGCTTTCCAGGCGATTGTTCCTCCAATACTAAATCCTAAAACCGTTACTTTATCATTTTCTAATTTCAATAAAGCTTCAACTGCCCTATCCATTCCTCCGCTAAGAAATTGATTATGAACATCGCTTTCCACAAGGTTATCAGCATTAATGCCGGCTAGTTCAAGCACATCATAATACTGAATCTCAAATTCAGATTTTAATAAATCAGCATAGATTTTTACCCAGTCCGGGACTTTACCTCCAAATAAATCTGATAAAATGATTAGTCTTGGTTTAGTCATATATAAAAGATACGATTTTAGATATCAGTTTTCAGAAATCTAATATCTAAAATCATTAATCTAAAATTTAACTTAGCGCCTGTTTTAAATCGGCAATCACATCTTCTACCGTTTCCAAACCTACTGAAACACGCACTAATCCCTGAGTTATTCCAACCGCCAGCTGATCTTCTTCAGACAATTTACTATGGGTGGTTGAAGCAGGATGCGTCACAATCGATCTCGTATCGCCAATATTTGCCGATAGGGAACACAGTTTTATTTTATCTAAAAATTTTCTTCCGGCTTCAATTCCGCCTTTAATTTCAAAGGCAATAATATTTCCTCCCAATTTCATTTGCTTTTTGGCAATTTCGTATTGAGGATGTGATTTCAGGAACGGGTATTTGATGCTTTTTACATTTGGGTGCGCTTCTAAAAACTCCGCTACTTTTAAAGCGTTTTCACAGTGTTTTTCAACACGAATTGCCAATGTCTCTAAGCTTTTCGACAAAACCCATGCATTAAACGGAGACAAAGCAGGACCTGTATTTCTGGAGAACAAATAAATTTGTCTGATTAAATCTTCACTTCCAACCGTAACTCCTCCTAAAACTCTACCCTGACCGTCAATCAATTTAGTTGCTGAATGCACTACTAAATGCGCTCCAAATTTTATAGGTTGCTGAAGATAAGGTGTCGCAAAACAGTTATCGATAATTAAAATCAGGTTGTGTTTTTTAGCAAGATCTCCCAGCAATTGCAAATCAATCACATCAACACCCGGATTTGTAGGCGACTCTGCGTATAAAATTTTTGTATTAGGCTTAATGAATCCTTCAATTGTTTCCGGTTTAGTAATATCAAAATAAGAGGTTTCGATATTCCATTTCGGAAAATAAGTCATAAACAAAGCGTGTGTCGAACCAAAAACGCTGCTCGCTGACACGATATGATCTCCTGAATTTAATAATGCTGCAAAAGTAGAATATACTGCTGCCATTCCGGTTGCAAAAGCATAACCCGCCTCGGCACCTTCCATTTTACAAATTTTATCAACAAATTCTGTCGTGTTCGGATTGCTGAAACGGCTGTAAATATTTCTTTCTTTTTCTTCTGTAAAAGAAGCTCTCATATCTTCGGCATCCTCAAATACAAAGCTTGACGATAAGTATAATGGCACCGAATGCTCTAAATACTGACTTCTTTCTAATTGTGTTCTGATGGCTTGTGTTTCAAAACCAAATTCTTCTGTGTTCATTTTTTTGTTTTTGTTTAACACGAATTGCACTAATTAGCACTAATTCGCTTTTTTTATAAAATTTCACAAAGATTCACAAAGCCAAACACAGCGTTTCGCCAGAAGTTTAATGTGAATTTTCATTGTATAAAAATGGTCCAAAAATTATCTAATTGACTAAAACACGAATTGCACCGATTAGCACAAATTCGCTTTTTATAAAATTTCACAAAGATTCACAAAGCAAAACACAGTGTTTCGCCTGGAGTTTAATGTGAATTTTCATTGTGTGATTAAAAATCAAAAAATTATCTAATTATCTAATTATTTTAATTCTTCGTTGTTCAGAACCACTTTATATTTTATAGTAGCAGTTGGCTCAATTGTTTTAGAAACCGAGCAATATTTCTCAAAAGAAAGCTGGGCTGCACGATGTGCTTTTTCAGGGTTAATATCTCCTTCTAAATAAAAAACCACATTGATTTCTTTAAAAGGTTTTGCTTCACCAACTTGCACACGCTCTCCTTCTACCTCAGCGTTAAATGAAGTGATTTCCTGACGTTGTTTTTTTAAGATCGAAATCATATCAATGGCGCTGCATCCCGCAACCCCCATTAATACTAATTCCATTGGACTTGCACCTAAATCGCTTCCGCCAAATTCGGCTCTGCTGTCAACATCCACTACATGACCACGTTCGTTTTTAAGTTTAAAATGAAACGCGTCATTTACTCTGTTCAAAGTTACTTTCATTGTGTTGTTATTTTTTTTTATTTTTTACAATCTTGTCATTTCGACGTAAGGAAAAATCACACCAGGAATTCCGAAACGAAAAATCCTAATCTTTGTCGATAATCTAATGTGATTTCTCGTTCCTCGAAATGACAAATCAGAAATCTAAACTCTAAAATCTTAAATCCCTTACCCTTTATCAGATAATCTCAAAATATCTCCAAATACACCTCTCGCTGTTACAGCAGAGCCTGCGCCAGCTCCCTGAATTACGATTGGACGGTCTCCGTAAGATTCTGTATAAATTTCGAAGAAAGAATCAGATCCTTTTAATCCACCCAAGGCAGTATCAGAAGGCACTGAAACTAATTTTACTTCCAAAATTCCTTTATCGTTTTGTAAATCTCCTGACAATTCACCAATATATCTTAATACGTGGTTTGGCTTTTGATCGGCTTTTATTTTTTCATAAATCGGATCGAACTCTTTCAATTTAGTTAAGAAATCTCCAACGTTTCCTTCACGCAAATGCTCCGGAATTAAATTCTGAATTGAGATTTCTTCAAATTCGTTCTGCAAGTCCAATTCTCTTGCCAAGATCAATAATTTTCTTCCCACATCATTTCCACATAAATCCTCACGAGGGTCCGGTTCTGTGTATCCATTATCAATCGCTTCTTGTAAAATCTCACTAAACGGAGCGTCTTTTGCCGAAAAATTATTGAATAAATAACTCAATGTTCCGGAGAATACTCCTTTTATCTTTGTGATATTTTCTCCCGAAAGATGCAATAATTTAATGGTATCTATTAATGGTAATCCTGCACCAACATTGGTTTCGTATAAATAATTCTTCTGGTTTTCGGCTAAAGCTTTTCTCAATTCTTTATAAAAACCATAACTCAGTGTATTGGCTACTTTATTAGAAGATATCAAATCGAAACTACTCTCAACCAACGGAATATAATTCTCAACAAAAGAAGCGCTCGCTGTATTATCAATAGCAATTAAATTTTCTAAATGATGTTGGTTGGCATAAGCAATAATGTCCTGAATGGTATAGGCAAGCCCTTCTTTATCAATATCTGTTTTCCAGTTTGAGCTTACTCCGTTTTTATTTAAAAGTACCTTTTTCGAATTGGCTATTGCAAAAACATTCAGTCTCACGTCTTTTCGTTTTTCGATAGCGGCTGTCGATTCTAAAATCTGATTGATTAGAGTTCCTCCCACTAGTCCATGACCAATAATGGCAATGTTGATTTTTTTGGAAACACCAAAAATCTCACCGTGAATTACATTTAAGGCTTTATGCAGTTCCGTCTTTTTAACTACCAAACTCACGTTTTTACCTGTAACGGTGTTGTTAAATAAGATCGGAACAATTTTATTTTTAATTAATGCCGTGTATGGTTTATGGAAAGTACTCAAATCCTGTCCGATAATCGAAATTACCGAAACATTATCTGTTACTGTAATCTGATTTACATCTTTGGAATAAAAGTCGTTTTCGAATTCTTTTTCTAATTCAACCATGGCCAATGTAGCTTTCTCAGTCGCCACAACAAGACCAATTCCTCGCTCCGAAGAACCTTGCGAGATAATACTAACACTGATATTGTGATCGCCCATTACTTTAAAAATTCGGGCATCTACACCTGATTTTCCTAATAATCCGCGACCTTCCAGATTTACCAAAGATACATTCTCTAAAACAGAGAGTGTTTTAATTCCTTCTTTAGCAGAGTCTGAAGTAATTAAAGTCCCGCGATTTTCATGATTAAAAGTATTTAAGATACGAAGCGGGATATTTTTTTCCAATAATGGAATAATTGTCTTAGCATGCAAAATGGTGGCTCCAAAATTGGCTAATTCGTTGGCTTCGTTAAACGACAAAAATTCGATCTTTTTAGCATCAGCAACCAGATCAGGATTTGCAGTGTAAATTCCATCAACATGCGTAAAGTTTTGCAATTCTTCGGCATTTAGGTAATTTGCAATTAGCGATGCCGTATAATTACTTCCGTTTCTTCCTAGAGTGGTCGTGTCGTTGTTATTGTTAGATCCAATAAAACCGGTTACGATGTTAACTGTTGTACCGTTATGCTCTTTGAAATAATTGATTACATTTTTCTTAGAAAGTTGTTCCAAAGGCTGTGCATCTCCAAATTTAGAATCGGTTTTCAACAATTCTCTTGAATCTACAAAATTTGCCGGAACACCTTTTCCAATTAAAATGGCTGTCAATAACTTAGCCGAAAGCAGCTCGCCTTTTGATAAAATCTGATCTTTAATTTTATTGCTGTAATCTCCTATCAGACTTACTCCTTCAAAAAGTTTATCCAATACATTAAATTCTTCCGACAAATCAACCTCAGGGTAATCTGAAATCTGATACGTTTTAAAATTCTCGAATAAAGGTTTATAATTGCCGTTTTTAGCTGCAATTTTTAAAATGTATTCCAGTTCATCTGTAGCATTTCCGCGAGCGGAAACTACTACGGCAATTTTTTCGTTCTGCTGTACTTTATCCGTAATAATTGAAACTACTTTATTAAGTCCTTCTCCGTTTGATAACGATTTACCGCCAAATTTTAATATTTTCATTTTATTTTTCTATTGTTTCTGCCTTAAAAATATCGGCAAGTAAATGATCTAATTGTTTGTACTCGATTAAAAAAGCATCATGTCCATGAACAGAATCTATTTCGCTGTAAAAAACATTGTCTTTGAACTTTTTTAATTCCTTAAAAGTTTCCCGATTTTCTTTGGGAATAAAAAACAAATCCGAATTGATTCCGATAATGTGAATCGCGGCATCTGTTTTGGATAACAAAGTATCGAAATCCTCTCTATCTCTGGTGATGTCTATCGTTTTAAGCAATTGGTTCATGAGTTTATACGAAGCCAATTGGTATCTTTTTTGCAGTTTTTCGCCGTGATGTGCCAGCCAGCTTTCGATATTAAAAACAGGATGATTGGCATTGATTGTACGTTGAAATTTCTCTTTGAATGATTCAGGAGACCTGTAACACAACATTGCATGAATTCTGGCATCTTCGATAGGTTTTGAAGAATTATTCAAAATTTGCTCTTGTAAATAGCAATTGGCGATCATCCAGTCGGTCGACTTCCAATCCGTTGCAATGGGAATAAGGTTTTGAGTAATGTGAGGTTCTAATGCAAGAATTTCCCAGGCAATGCCTCCGCCAACCGAACCTCCAATGATGGTGTGCAATTGGTGAATATTTAAAAGCTCTAAACCTTTAATAAAAATACGGGCAATATCTCTGGTAGTGAAATCCTGATAGTTTTCGATGATGAAGGAATCATTTCCGTTTCCAGGCACATTAAAAGCCAGTACGGTAAATTTATGGGTATCGATTGTTTTGTCTTCACCAATAAGGTCATTCCACCAGCCATTTGCACCGGTGACCTCAGCATTTCCTGTCAAAGCATGATTGACCAGAACGATAGGCGCACTAAATAATGGTAAACCGGAAAGCGTAAAACTTAAGGGTAATGATGGATATGCCACACCGCTTTCGGTGATGAATTCCTGAATTATAATGGGACTTGGTATATTTTCCAATTTCAAATCTTTTTATTTTTGATTTGTATGTGGAAATATTAGAAAGAAAGTCTAGAGTGAAACCAGAAAATTTCTTGTTGTTATCTTTCCACGTTTGGGCGTGGTAGAATGCAGCACCTTCTTCGAATTAACGAAGGGTTGCTAAGGATTCATCGGGTCTAATCCCTCGTCCTTTCTTTATAACATTTCAATACGTTTTTGAACTTAAAGGTGCAAATTAACTACTAATTTCTCAAACAAACAAATTTTATCGAAACTGATTCCTCAATTTCTTAAACATAATTCAAACAAAAACTAGTGTACGCAAAAAATTACCGAACAATTTGCCCAGTAAAATTAAGCAGGTTTCCCTCTATTTTATGATGCTTCCCGATTTAGATAAAAAGCGTTTCATTCTCTTTTGAATACATCAAAAACAATAATGAGTCCGGATTTTTTTTCTCCACTTTTTTGTCTGTCTCAGTCATTCCGAATCTCGGATGTACCAATTCATTTGTTGGTGGTGGCGGATTGTTTCTTTTAGCTCTAATGTTTTTCAATGTTGAAAAAGTCTTTGTTAAGTAGTTTATTGTGCTCATGATATTTAAGTTTATGTTAGTTTGCGTGTTATTATCTTTATTTTATGTTTATCTCTTTGTTATCGTAACCAAATGGAATAAAAAAACCCTTTTGGATTTGAATACCAAAAGGGTTTAAGTTTTTTACAACTTATATATACTTTTAGTATCAACAGACGCATACACAAATACGTGCGACGTTAAACATCTTATTCATCTGTAGGGATTTATTCATCTGGGACTTAATTGCTATTTTAAAAAATTCTTGCATTTTTTCTATTTTAATAAACTTCCTTAAACTCTCAAAATATTTTTATTTACTCTTTTTTTTAGATCAACAAAAAACAAAACCTATTTCACTTTTGTTCCAATCGACATAACTTTTACTAAGAATACTAAATTTATTTTTTCTTTCGTTTTGAAGTCTTACAAATTTGCGAATATTTTCTCAATTATACAAGTGGGACTCAACAAATTAATCCCAAAAAACGTTAAAAAACAGCTTTTTTCCGTTAAAAAACATCTTACAAAATTAACACATCACTATTTAAAAGATAAATCTTACAAATAATAACACAAAAAACTTTCCTGTTTCATTATATCAAAGAACAACTTACTATTATTTTGGAACCACTTACAGCCAGACCGCTTCTTTGTTTTTAATTTTTTCAGCCACTTTCAAAATGTCTGTAATTACCCCTCTCGAAATGGCTTGCTTACATGCCGAAGCACTTTGAATCACTATTGGCACATCGGCATACGATTGCGTATAAATTTCAAAAATGGTATCTGATCCTTTCAGTTGACCTATTGCTGAGGAAACAGGTTCTGAAACCAGTTTAACTTCTAAAGTATTTTTTACGACATCAAATTCGCCTACATATCGCAAGACATTATTATCTGCCTGACTAATTTTAGCAATTTTAAACGATCTGTCGAGCGCTTCCTTATTCAGAATGCCGTTTTGCTCCAGATGCTCTTCTTGTATAAGTGAATTGATTTTTATATCCGAAAGCTCAAAATCTTTTCCAATTTCTCTTGTGAGAATCAGCAGTTTTCTGGCGGTATCATTTCCGGACAGATCTTCTTTAAAAGTCGAACGCATTAATCCAAGCAAACTCGCATCTTTTAAGAGAGAAGAGAAAGTTGTTTCTTCAACAGCAAACCGATTAAATACGTAACTCAGATTGTCTGAAAAAACACCCCGGATTTTTGTGATTTTTTCCCCTGAATAATACAAATCTCTTAGGGTCTGTAAAACCGGAAACCCCGTATCGACTGATGTTTCATACAAAAACTCCTTGTCGTACTTTTTAAGGTTTGCTCTGATCTCTTTGTATAAATCAATCGGTAATGTATTGGCTTTTTTATTTACCGCTACAATATTAAATCCGTTTTCGATCAATGTATTGTAATGATGTATCAACTCATCACTCGCAGTTGCATCTACTGCAATTAAATTCTCAAATTCATTTTCTTTGGCAAATTCAATAATATCCTGCACTTTAAAAGGCACTGCCAATTCCAGAAAATTGGTTTCCCAGGCATATCCTACGCCTTCTTTCTCGAAAAAAGCTACAGTTGAATTTGTGATAATCGGAAAATGAAAATCTACATTTTTACTTTCGAGAAAAAACTCCTGACTTTCGATAATTTGATTGATCAAAGTGCTTCCGATATTTCCAATTCCAAAAAGAATGATATTTATTTTAAGCTTTGACATAATTTTTAATTTTTAATTTTTCAAACCACATAAGCGATGCAGGTCACTGTAAAGCTTGAGTTACACTCTGTCTTTTCTTAGTCTTACTCGTATCGCTTATAGGATTTAAAAATTTTTATACTGATTTACTTTTTATAAAAAATCACCTCTAGCAGAACTCACGCTGCTAAAGGCAATTTTTCAAACAAAAAACAAAAAAACCTAATTTTTATTAATGCTGTATTGTGACTGGGTCACGCTTGCAAAAACAATTTGCAGATCAGCTATTAAATCTTCGATATCTTCCAGTCCGACAGAAAGTCGCACCAGATCTTTTGAAACTCCCGTTTCTAATTGTTCCACATCAGACAATTGCTGATGGGTTGTACTTGCAGGATGAATGATTAATGATTTTGTATCACCAATGTTAGCCAAGAGCGAGAAGAGTTTTGTTTCATCTACTACTTTTTTAGCAGCTTCGAAACCGCCTTTTAATCCAAAAGTAACGACTCCACTTTGCCCTTTTGGCAAGTACTGTTGTGACAAGTCGTAATACTTATTGGTTTTTAATCCCGGATAATTCACCCAGGCTACCTCATCCTGTTTTTCTAACCAGGAAGCAAGTGCCAAAGCATTTTCACTGTGTTTCTGAACTCGGATTGGTAAGGTTTCTAAGCCCTGGATGATTTGAAAAGCATTAAACGGGCTCAGAGCTGCTCCAAAATCACGTAAACCTTCGATTCTGGCTTTTGCTATGAAAGCTGCATTTCCTAAAGCTTCGTGATACACCAGACCATGATATCCTGGTGAAGGCTCTGTAAATTCAGGAAATTTACCGTTTGACCAGTCAAAAGTTCCGGCATCGATAATAGCTCCTCCTAACGAGGTTCCGTTTCCTGAAATATATTTGGTTAGGGAGTGAATAACAATATCAGCCCCATGTTCGATTGGGTTTAACAAATAAGGTGTTGCTACTGTATTGTCTACAATAAAAGGAACTTTAAATTTTTTGGCTTCTACCGAAATTCCTTTCAGATCCAATACATCTAATTTTGGATTCCCTAAAGATTCTACAAAAAAAGCACGTGTGTTTTCTTTGGCAGCATTAGTAAAGTTTTCAGGTTTTGAAGGATCTACAAAAGTGGTTGTGATCCCTAAACGCGGTAAAGTTACACTCAGTAAATTATAAGTTCCCCCATATAAACTATTGGAAGCCACAATATGATCTCCCGCTTTTAGCAAAGTCAGTAAAGCGGTAGAAATTGCCGAGGCTCCTGAGGCTGTAACTACTGCCCCAATTCCGCCCTCAAGCGCTGCAAGACGTTGTTCCAAAACATCGTTTGTCGGATTGTTCAATCGGGTGTAAATAAATCCGGCTTCGGCAAGACCAAATAAATTGGCTGCGTGATCTGAGTTGTTAAAAACATATGAGGATGTCTGGTAAATTGGAACTGCTCTGGTTCCTGCATTTTTAGTAACATCGTGTCCTGCGTGTAGTGCGTTTGTGGCAAATTTTTGTGTGCTCATGATTTCTTAGTTTTAGATATTGTTAATAGCTTTTGGTTTATTATTGATTTCTTAAGTCGTTTTTTATCTCATATAAAAAGATCTTCTTCTTCGTGTAAATACATTTGAAAGAGCAGGGAGTTTGATTCACTCGAATACAGCTCTCCTTTTATTTTAACTGCATTCTCTCTTTTGTTCTTAACTATACCTGCAAATCGTTTAAAATCTGTTTTCAATCGGTATAAAATCTCTCTTAATATAATATGTAGTGTTTTCATGATATTCGTTTTAGTTTCAGAATTAAAAAAAGCCCTTTCGGATGGCGACCAAAAGGGCTTATAGTTCTAACTATAACAAAGATTCACTCTTTCACTTTTGGTAACAGCAATTTGGGATGCACATTTGCATCATCTCACAACACATCATCATACTATTTGCTATTGTTTTCATTTTTATTTGATTTAAAATTAATGCTTTTTTAATTCGACTAATTCTATAGAGTAAATGTAATAAGTATTTTCCTAACTACCAAATTAAATATCAATATTTAATGTGAAAATTTAATTACTCCCTGTAAACATAGACCTTAAGCTATAAAAAACAGCCGCAGATATCACGGATTAAACGGATTAACGCAGGTTTTTATTTCCCTGTTCAGCTTAATACCGAAGCTACTCGCTATAAGATCATCCGTATCTATTAAAAAAAATTAGCCACAAATCAAAGAATAAAACAAAACTGTGCAAATCCGTTTAATCCGTACAATCTGTGGCCAATCTTAATTCTTATATTTTAGAATTTAAAACTTAAACGCGCAAAACCAAATCTTCCGTTTAATCCAAATTGTGATACTGCTCTGGAATAAGCAAACTGGTTGGCATTGCTTAAATCTGTACTTGGCGCCGGCGACAAGGTTGGTGTTGTATTAGTAAAGGCAGGTGTTGCTGGATTGTTGCGGTCCGGATAAACATCACCTATATTATTAAAACCAACTGTGAATCTGAATTTCTCGTTAATCTGATATCCAAAAGACAAATCAGTCACCACTTTAGCACTGTATTCCGGATGTTCGTAAACAGAAGACGATCCGTCTAAATTTACATCTGTTGCTCCCGGATCTGTAACGGCACCGAAATAACTGTTTCTTAAATAGATGTCCAGTTTTTTAATGCTGAAGGTTGTCATCAAATTTGCTTTCAATTTTGGAATGGCTTCTTCTAAATAAATTCGGCTTGACTCCGGAAAGAATGAATATTTAAAAGGCTCTCCACCTGCATTGATGATCGATTGCGGAACATTTAATTCTCCTACTCTTTTGGTAGTATTGTAACTCAATGCAAAATCGTTTCTGATCGTGAAATCCGGGATAACATTGTATTTCTGTGAAATTACAACATCAATACCTTTTGTTTCAGAGTTGATTCCGTTTGTCCAGAACGAAGCTCTTTCAACACCTTTTAAATCAAATGCCTGTTGAAATAAGGTTAAAGCATCTTTTTGCTCCGGTGATGTTGCTCCATTTATCTGTGCATCTGTTGGTCTGGCATACTGTCCGGTTAATACCACTCTGTCGTCGATTCTGGTAAAATAAGCATCTGTTGCAATGGTAATGTTTGCTTCAGGAATTTTAAATGTAAATCCTGTACTGATGCTTTTTGATTTCTCCGGTTTTAAGTTTTCAACCCCAATACTTTTGGCCGCTTGCGAATCGTTTGTGAAGTAACCCACCTGATAAGGCGAACCGTTTATGAACTGAGTTGAACTGCTTTCAAAATATTTTTGCTGTAAAGACGGTGCTCTAAAACCTGTTTGTCCTGAAATTCTCCAGTTGATATTGTCTGTCAATTTTAAAAGAGAAGCCAGTTTAAAGGTAACTGTACTTCCAAAATCTGAATAATTCTCGTAACGTGCTGCTCCGTTTATAAGCCAATTTTCGGTCGCATTTAACTCTAAATCTACATAAGCGGCACCACTTTTTCGGTCTTTAACTTTAGCATCTGAAGGCTGAAATCCTGAAAATCCTTGTGCTCCTGCTCCTCGTTTGTTTCCAAAAAAGTCGGTTACTATTAAAGGTGAGTTACTGGGTAAAATTCCAGGAACCAAATTTCCGTTGGTGTCATACAGCCCGTAAGAAGCTTCTTCTCCTTGTTGAATCTTATAATTTTCATATCTGAATTCTCCACCAAAGGCAACGTTTAGTCCATTTAAAACATCGTACTTTTTACTTAAATCCAAGTTGGTTGTACTTTGCAAAAACGAAACTTTACCGGCATAAAAACTTGAAGCCGAATTGGTTCCCAAAGTAGCATTAATAGTATTATTTACATCATATTTAAAAGAGTTTGTTCCAAGGTTTGTACTGATATCTGTATCAAAACCAAATAATTCTGTAGTAACTCCAACCGCCGCAGAAGCGTCTAAGATCGAAGATTCTATTTCTGGTAAAAATCCGTTTTGGTACACTTGCGTGAAGGTTCCGGAACCGTTTGGAAGCCTGTTGAAAGCATACGATTTACCATTTCTATAGGAAAGCCCTCCAAAAGAGTACAATGAGGTTGTTTCGGTCAATGGATATTTTGTATTATAATACAGTTGTCCCGATGCCAATTCAGACTGCCCCACACTCATGTTATAGTCGCTTCTTTCCTGACCTCTGTATGCCAATTCATTGTTGGTTGTATCAAAATTCAAAGCGGTTTGCATTTGTGCGATAGTACCAGCCGAAGCAATTGCACTTTGCTGTGCCGGTGTAAAATAACCAACCTTTGGCGCATACTGTTTTAACGAATTCAGAATTTGTGCGGAATTTGTTGTGTTGTTGATATTACTAAAGAAGGAATTAATGTATACACCATCCTGAGCCGCTCTGTTCTCAACAGCATTGTAAGCATTAAAAATTGCGTTGCTTCTAACTCCCGCACGGCTTGTTGCCTGTCTGGTCACAGCACTACCAGTAACATTTAAATAACTTCCTGCTTTCCCCAAAGAGGTTCCGTAATTTAAATCAACTTGCAGATTTTGCCCGTCGGCTCCTCCTTTAAAATTATTCGATCCCGAAGACAAGTTAGTACCATACTGTATGTCTCCTGAAAGATAGTTGGCATTCTTTTTCAGCACTATATTAATAACCCCCGCAATAGCGTCTGAACCGTACTGAGCCGCTGCACCGTCGCGCAGTACTTCGATTCTCTCGATAGCAAATGAAGGTATAGCATTTAAATCCGTTCCTACCGATCCTCTTCCCGGCGAACCGTTAATGTTTACTAATGCACTTGTATGTCTGCGTTTTCCGTTTACCAGAATTAAAACCTGATCTGGTCCTAAACCTCTTAACTGCGCAGGGTCAACGTGATCTGTAGCATCAGCGGTAGAAGTTGCATTACTAGTGAAAGAAGGTGCAACATAATTTAAAATTTGGGTCACGCTGGTTTGTGGTGCTCCTTTTGTTATTTCGGAAATATTAAAAACATCAACCGGAACCGGTACATCTGTTTTTACTCTGTTTTTACTGCGCGATCCTACAATGGTCACTTCGGTCAGTTCATTATTCTTTAAACTGTCCTGCTCTTTTTTATTTTCCTGTGCATAAATGCCCGAGAATGTCAAAAGACCTAAAGCTAATACTACATTTTTTTTCATTACTTTCTACTGGTTTATATTGTTTTCTGACTTAAAAAGTGATTTACAATTTGGTTTCTTTTTGAAACAAAAAAACCCCTGCGAGCGGCAGAGGTTCTATATGTATATTTAAAAAAAAACTACAACAGCGTCTCTGCGGAAGGCTCCGGCATCATACATGACATATTGCAAATTGTTAATTTCATTTCTTGTTTTGTTTTGATGGGGCAAATTTGCGAACTATTTTTTAATCGGCCAAACAAAAACCAAAATAATTTCTATTACCCTATCAAAATAGTATGATATGTTAAATTTCTGCTTATAAAATCAAAAAAAACCAAAGTTTAATTTGCAAATCAAAATGGTTTTATACCTTTGCACGCGAATACAGAGGAAAAATTTGAACTGATTGCAACCTCTTCATAATGAAACGGTTCGTTATGGGTACTGAAACATTGATTTCGGTAGTAAAAAATGCTAAAGCAGAAATTCTCCTTTAGCCATTTTTAGCAATTATTTTTTCTCGCTTAATTTTAATTTAATAAATTATTATGGCTTATTTATTTACGTCAGAATCTGTTAGTGAAGGGCATCCAGACAAAGTTGCAGATCAAATTTCGGATGCATTAATTGATAACTTTTTGGCATTTGATGCTGACTCAAAAGTAGCTTGTGAAACTCTGGTTACTACAGGTCAGGTAATTTTAGCTGGTGAAGTAAAATCGAATACTTATCTTGATGTGCAGCAAATTGCTCGCGAAGTAATCCGTAAAATTGGATATACTAAAAGCGAATATATGTTTGAGGCTAATTCTTGTGGAATTCTTTCGGCAATTCATGAGCAATCAGCAGATATTAATCAAGGGGTTGACAGAGCTAAGCCAGAAGAGCAAGGTGCTGGAGATCAAGGAATGATGTTTGGTTACGCTACAAACGAAACCGAAAACTTCATGCCATTGGCACTTGATTTGTCTCATAAATTATTACAAGAGTTAGCTATCTTAAGACGTGAAAATAAGGAAATCACTTATTTACGCCCTGATGCTAAATCACAGGTAACTTTAGAATATAGCGACGATAATAAACCAACTCGTATTGATGCTATCGTAATCTCAACTCAACACGATGATTTTGATGAAGAAGCTACAATGCTTGCTAAAATCAAAAAAGATATTATCGAAATTTTGATTCCAAGAATCATTGCTAAAAATCCAGCTCACGCGCATTTATTCAATGATAAAATCAACTACCATATTAATCCAACAGGAAAATTCGTTATTGGAGGACCTCACGGAGATACTGGTTTAACAGGAAGAAAAATTATTGTGGATACTTACGGAGGAAAAGGTGCTCACGGTGGTGGTGCATTCTCAGGAAAAGATCCAAGTAAAGTAGACAGAAGTGCTGCTTATGCAACTCGTCATATCGCTAAAAACTTAGTAGCAGCAGGTGTTGCTGACGAGATTTTAGTACAGGTTTCCTACGCAATTGGTGTTGCTGAGCCAATGGGTATTTTTATTGATACTTACGGAACTTCTAAAGTAAACTTAACTAATGGTGAAATCGCTAAAAAAGTAGAAGCTATCTTTGATATGCGTCCTTACTTTATCGAACAACGTTTGAAATTAAGAAACCCTATTTACAGCGAAACTGCAGCTTACGGACACATGGGACGTAAACCAGAAACTGTAACTAAAACTTTCTCTGCTCCGGGCGGAAACGAAAAAACAGTTACTGTAGAATTGTTTACATGGGAAAAACTTGATTTTGTTGACCAGGTAAAAGCTGCTTTCGGATTATAGATCTTAGATTATTAGACAACTATTTGTCTTAAGCATAAGAAAAACCGGTTTCTATTTTTAGAAATCGGTTTTTTTATTTTAATATCTGACGACCTGCATTATTTGGGAAGATCTATATTTTACTGCAACGCGGATGATACGGATTTACTGCGTTTTTACGAAGTAAATCCGTATCATCCGCGTCTCAAATTCAACGCAAATACATATTTTCTATCGCTTCCTTCAATTGATTATAACCACTTGTTTCGTTGTTCGACCATTTATTTCATCATTGGTACCACTTATTTAATTCTCACAAAATCATCTACAATAAGAAATTAAATTTACGCCTATTTTGTACGAAAAAAAAACAAAGTTTCTTAATAAAGCTTTACTAGTCTTTGACTTATAAACGCAGATAATGAACAACAAAATTAATATAATATGAAAAAAGAAGAATTACCTCCGTACCAGATTCTCGCTGCAAGTGAGATAGAAAAAAAGATAGGCAAACTTCCACCACCATCCCGATTTTATATTTATGACGAAGATGAAGATGACACAGAGAATCCAGACATGCTGTATTTTGACGGCGATGTCACTCTTTCTGAAAATCAGCTTAAAACCTTAAAAGAAAAAGACTATCATTTTAACATTGCTGTAAAGGGAAATCTTACCCTTGAAGGACATTTTCATACCGGCTGTAATAATTTATGGGTCACTGGTAACCTTTATTGCGACTCTCTGGCTAATGCTGCATCTTTAAGAGTGAAAGGAAAAATAACGGCCCGTTATTTTGTTTCTTTTTTAGCCGAAGACCATGAAGTATTGTGGACCACCTCTAAATTAAAGATTGAAACCCCATATGTCTTTTCGTGGTTTTACGATTTATCTAATATTAAATTAAATCGTGATGCCATCGTTTTTATCCTCTGCGACGGCTCAGATTATCAAAAAATGGCTTTTAAAAACCCTTGTTTTTTCTGGCATAGTGAATTTTTTGTCCTAAAGCCCGAATTATTATATCCGATTTACTATGGCGCTGTCGATGATTCTCTAATATGGAATTTTGACATGATATCTCAAACACTGCAAAAAGGCGAAAGCATCTTTATCGAGGGCTTTAATCCTGATTCCTTACTTCTTGAGGAACAAGCCAAAGAGTATACCCGTTTACAACGCTCTAAAGAAGCTTTTGCTATACGCAAACAACAATTAGCATTATCACCCACCTGTTATGATCCATACTTCAGGGCAGGAATACTCCTTTTTAATACTGGAGCTTACGAGCAGGCAATCCCTTATTTAGATACTGCAGCCAATCTCTTTCCGGATAAATTTAAAAATTTAAGTAATCAAGCTGCCGATTTTACTGCCCTGGCAAGAATACGTCTTCGTCAATTAGATGAAGCGGTAAAATGGACTGACTTTTCAATAGGCGATAAAAAGACAGATCGTGATAAAAATAAAGATGCTTATGATTATTATAATGAAGAAGATAAACTGCATTTTTCGTATCGCGTACGCGCAGAAGCTTATCTCCTCAAAGGAGATTGGAACAAAGCAAAATCTGACTTAGAAACAGCGCTGGATATAATGCATGACCATAGTTCCTCAAATTGGCTGATAGGCTTGGTATTTCATCATTTTGGTGATGCACAGAATGCAAAAAAATACCATGACCTGGCTAAAAAAACAAATAAAAGGTTTGAAGCAGATTATGACATAAATAACAGTTCCGATTTCTTTTATAAAGCTCCTACTAAAGTAAACTGGACAGATGAGAACATTGAAGTAACCGAAATTGTTCAGGATGGTGCGTATTGGTTAGATTATTTAAAAAGAGAAGGATATGAAGAGTTTAATAAAGTTCCTAAGGAATACAGAACTTTAGACTTTTGTATCAATGCTATAAAAATGATTCGCTCTGGTTATATTGTAAGTATTGCTAAGTATTTCCCAAAAAACCTGCTTGAAACTAATGAGCTTATCGAAGCTTTATTAGAACACAGCATCTGTAGCCTTAATTATGTTCCTAAAAAATGTATTACCAAAGAGCTGCTGCTTAAATCCAAAGGTGATTTTCTTGATCCTAAATATATTCCTGCTGGGCTATGGGATCAGGAATTGTGTGATTGGGCGGTTACCGTTACCTCTGAACTAAATAAACTGCCCAAACATTTATTAAATTACAATTTATGCCTAAAAGCCGTTCAGCACAAAACCCATTCTATTGAGAATGTTCCGGACCAATATCGTGATGAACACATGTATTTAACAGCTTTGGCCTATAGCTATCAAAAAAGCTATTATATCCCATCACTATACTACAGTTCCGAAATGATCTGCAAAGCGATAGATATTAACCCTATGGCTATTGATCGAATTTCCGGGAAATACATTAATGAGCATGTATTTAATCATGCTAAAAACAGTATCGATCCTGATATATTTGCTCAACTAGCCCGTAAGCATAGTACGAATTTTAGGGAACATATCGATCACCCAAGTTTAGCAGATGATTGCTGGGCTGTATTTTGGGATGAAAAATTACTGTTGTCTGAAATTGTCCAAAAATATACGGGTATATCTGGTTCAGATATACCTAAAGAAAAATATACACAAGCCATTGCTGATGCATTTTTAAAACATCATCCTTATGAATTGATGTATGTTCCCAAAAAATTTATCTCGGCAGAAATAGCCAAAGAAGTTTTAAAGAAACGCGATTTTACAGAAAATTTTCCAAGAATCGGTGATTTTTCTAAAAGTGTACGAAAAGTTATTCGAAGTTATTCTGATTCAAATAAATAAAACAATACTAAAAACAACAACTCTATCGAAGTAAAAAAGGCTAATAACTCAGATCTAAACAAAAAGAGGCTGTCTATTCATTTTAGACAGCCTCTTTTTTAATTGAATATGGTCGTTTTCTAATGTTTAAATCTGTGCGTTATTTCAACGCGGATGAAACAGATTCGCTATCGCGAAAGCACGGATAAAAACAGATTTTTTTCCTGATTTATTAGTTGCTAAAAATCCCTGAAAGCTTTTACATTCCATAAATCGATAGTAATCTAATTCAATCTGTTTTTTTCAGCGTTTTTACGAAGTAAATCCGTTTTATCCGCGTCTCAAATTCAACGCAGACCACTATTTTCTAACGCTCTAATTGTACGTTTGGTAAGGTCTTAGGACGACCTGCATCATTCGATAAAATCCAGCCTGTACGGTAGATCCATTCGGTCATTTTGTGCAGTTTCACGAAGTCAATGTTTTCAGACTCGTCCATCGGTGTATGATACTGACTGTGTAAAACACTGGTATAAAAAACAGATGGAATTCCTTTTCTGGCATAAGGCAAATGATCAGAGCGGAAATAAAAATACTCCGGATGTTCCGGTCTGTCCCAAAGTTTGTCTAAATCAAATTTAGGACCTTCATCGTTTGCCTTTTTAGCAATAGCGACTAAATCTGAAGAATTTTCGTGGGGAGAACTGGACCCTAAAAGTGCCGCCTGATTGACGTTGTTTCTTCCGATCATATCTCCGTTTAATACTGCTATAATGTCTTTTTCAGGAACTGTTGGATGCGAGGCATACCATCTTGAACCTAATAATCCTCTTTCTTCTGAACCATGAAACACAAATAAAGAAGTTCTTTTTCCGGGTTGTTTTTTATAGGCTCTTGCAATGGCCAGCATGGCAACGCAGGTACTCGCATTATCGTCGGCTCCGTTGTAAATAGAATCCTGTCCGTACTTTTGTCTCACACCGTCGTGATCCTGATGTCCGCTAAAAAGAACATATTCGTTTTTTAGTTTAGGATCTGTCCCTTCAATTTTACCGACAACGTTCACCGAAGGATATTTATAGGTTTCTGAAATTACCTCTGTCGACAAGAGATCTTTGGTACTTTTTAAATATTCCAATTGATCGTTGTGCACCCAGAAAACAGGCATTGTACCACCAATTTTATCACGAAAACCTTCAATTCCATAGATTCCTCTTGTCATTTGCGGTTCTACTTGAGACCAGCTTTGCTCTGCCAATTCATCGGCAACCATAATCAAGGCTGTTGCTCCCTTTTTGACTACAAGGTCGTAATATTTGTTTCGAACCAGACCCGGATAACGTCTGTCAAAAAGCGAAATATCGTCTGCGATACCTTCTTTGGAAGCAAGTAATACAACTGCTTTTCCTTTGATATCGGCTTTTTCAATTTCTGCTTTTGTAGCCGCACCCAAATAAAGCAATGGTGCTTCTACTTTAATGTTGGTGGTTTCTGCTACTAAAACATCTTTCCACAACTTGTATTCTTTTTGTCCAATTTTAAATTTTGTATTGGGTGTCACCTGATGCCTGTACATATCAAAAAACTGAAAATACGTTCCGTCATCACCTGCCGGAGCCATTCCTGCTTCTTTGGCTTTATTGGCCAGCCACATTGATACTTTTAATTCATCTAAAGTTCCTGCTTCACGACCGTTAAAGTGATCACCGGCCATTTGGTACATATCGGTTTTTAGGTCTTTATCTGTAATTGCTGAAACTAAAGGTTTTTTAATCGCCTGCGAAAAAACTACTCCTCCGTAAGCCATTAAAACGAGGATCATTTTATTTTTCATACGTTTTAAATTTAGTATTCCAAACTTAGTGATTTAAAGAGAAAAAAACGCTTCTCAGGCTCTGAAACATTACTAAAATACAAAATCAGCAAAATGCCGGCATCCTTTTTTTAGCATTGTCATTTTTATTTGTTTATCTCTTACAATTTACCTTCCTTAGTACAAAATAACTGATAAAAAATGAGCAGACTTCCATCCTTACAAAACGTTCTAAACGCAACGCTAAAAACGCTTCTTCGATTTCCGTTAGAAATAATCACCGCCATTTCAGGAACTATATTTGCCATCATTCTTAATGAAGTGCGTTACAATAATCCCAACAAAGAGTTTTACGAAAAAGTTTTAATGAGCTGTTCATTGTGTCTGGTTTTATTTCTCTCCATCAGCTTATTTTTCCTCGCTTCTAAAAAAAATAACGTACTGCGCTTTACAGTCAGTATCGTTTTAGGGAGCCTGGTTTTTCTGTTTGTGAATAGTTTTCATAAATACACAACGGATGTAGAAATACAGCAGTTTTTTGTCCTGAATATTGTATTCCATTTGTTAGTTTCATTTGCGGGTTTTCTGCCCAGAACTTATAATCAGGATGAATTTTGGGAATTCAACAAACAGCTTTTCCTTAGAATTCTAACGGCCGGTTTGTACAGCATCGTACTTTATTCAGGTTTGGCCTTAGCAATTTTGGCCGTTGACAAGCTTTTTAATGTTGATTTTTACGATCATATTTATCTGCATGTCTTTTTTATTATTGCCGGAATTTTCAATACGACTTTCTTTTTGAGCGGAGTTCCCGAGACTAATAACCCTCAGGTTCCTTTGGCTTTGAATTATCCTAAAGGACTTAAAAACTTTACTCAGTTTGTACTATTGCCTTTGATAAGTCTTTATCTGGTTATTCTAATCTGTTATGAAGCAAAAATTATAATAACCCTTTCACTGCCTGTCGGCTGGGTTTCTTATCTCGTTCTGGTGTTTGCAATTTTCGGAATCCTTTCCTTTTTATTGGTTCATCCTATTGCGACAGAAACCGGCAATCTTTGGATGCGAACTTTCAATCGTTGGTTTTACTTTCTGTTGATTCCGCTATTGGGATTACTTTTTTGGGCCATTTTATACCGAATCGATCTTTACGGATTTACACATGAGCGTTATTATGTGTTGCTCTTATCCATCTGGTTATTGATTATAGTGGCTTATTTTCTGATTCAAAAACATCCTAAAATAAAGTTCATTCCGATAAGTTTATGCCTCGCAGGTTTGTTTTCTATAGCCGGACCACAAAGCGCCAATTCGATTTCGAAATACAGTCAGCTGACCCGATTTGAAACTTATATGCAGAGAACAGACGACAAAAAACTAAGTTTCAAACAGCAACAGGAGCTAAGCAGTATTGTGTCTTTTCTAACGGATAATTATGGCGTCGAAATTATGGTCCCTTATGCTAAAACCAAACTGGAAGCGCTGCTTAAAAAAGATAAGGATCCGAGTGATTACGAAATCATGGAAGCTTTAGGCTATGAATATCAATCCAGCTATGCCCGCGAAGAAAACAAAAGTGAACAATTTTATTATTCCAACTACGACTTAAGTACGGTGGAGAATATTCATGGTTATGATATGGCTTTCACCCTTTCCAATAATGACTCTTTCGAATGTACCGACTGCATCAAAATTGACAACAAGAGTTATTCGATTACCTCCACAACTGAAGATTACGGCCTCAACTTAAAGATCAATCAGGATAATATTCCTTTAAACATTATTGATTTTGTGAATGCAAATCCTAAGTTCAGTCCAAATCACAATTCGAATAAAAAAATCAATCAGGAAGTTGAAACGGATCATTATAAAATTTTAATTACTTATCTTAATGCGAGCGGCACACTGAAAAACAAAAAGAAAACATTAAATTATTACAGCATAAAGGTCCTGGTGAAGATCAAGAATCAATAAAAAAATAAACCCGACAGTTTACCGGAAAACTGTCGGGGTATTACTTTACGAAAGACTCCTATTTTAGTAGGTTCCGTTTTGCATTTTTTCTAAGACTTCTTTCATCTCGCTTACTGTTTCTTCATCCTGAACTGTCCCGGAGTACTGCAATGCTTTTTCCTGAGTTTGGATTGCTTTTTCTTTTTGCCCGTTTTTATAATACAGCTGTGCTAATGTATCTAAATAATAAGGATTGTTTTTAGTTACAATCAGACTGTATTCAGACCAATTAATTGCATTTTTTACAAAATCAACATTGTCCTGTTTTGAAACAACTTCCCAGGCTGCTGAATTGCACAGATCAGAAAAATATGCTTTCAAAGAATTCCATCCTTCAAAAGAAAATTCACCAGAAGAATCTAGTGCATTGTACAATTCGTCTAATCTTTCAAACGGATTGCCTTTTTCTAACGATAAATATTCATTAAAGAAACCATTAAATTCTTTCGGATATGCAGGCTCATCTTCCAGAATAGCAAAATAGTTTTTATAAAAAAATAAACTACCCTTGCCTGATTCGATTAGCTTTTTATAACTCTTAATTGTCTGGTTTTTATTTGTTTTACCAGGAATTTCATCTCCTAAACTGTTACCATTCGTATACAAAGCGTTGGAAATTTGATCTACTAAAGAAAAATCCACCGGTATAGTTGTTTTTTCTTCGCCTTTGGTTGCTTCAATCGCATCATAATGCTTAATTAAATAATCAATCGCAAGAAAATCAGTAGTATTAAACACTCTGTCTTCATTAAAAAACAACTTATAAAACCCCTGATTATTAATTTCTTTAAGGATCGTTTCAACCAAAAGCATATTCGGTTTTGTATCTTTTTGATGGTTTTCAATTACTTTTTTCCAAATTTGCAAAACATTCTTTTTTTCAAAAGCAAACTTACCCAGTTTAAAGCCTGTCGAAATTACTCCATTTTCCGTTTCGGAACCTGTCTCATAATCCCCTAAAATGGCTGCTTGGTTAAAGGCCGCAATCAGATCAGCATCTGTCGCTTTTTTATTTCTGATAACCTTATTAAAAATATAGAAAGCATTTGCTTTCTCAAGCTTTTTTGGAAATCCGTTATAAAAATTAAATACTCCTTTCTCCTCCTCTAAAGTAGATTTCACACTGGTCAGAACATCACCGGCATTATTTAAAACAATCACACTGGGTGTATCTGAAAACTTATTTTTCTTAAGCCAGTTTTTATCATCTGCACTCGCTAAATAATAATTAAAAACATCAAATTCAGCATGATAGGCATCATACATATTAGTTGAAATTTCTGCTTCCCTATCTTTCACAAATTGATCAAAATCGGCTTTTGCGGAAGGATTTTTATCGTTTGAATAAACAACCAAAAATTTCGTTTTTGAATTTTTAGTTGCCGCAATAGCATCCTTCAAATTATTTTCGATTTTAAGTTTAAAATCGAACTTCGGAGAATCGTTTTCATCTACACCAGCTATACTATCTGTAGAAACCGCTTCATTGCCAAAATTTTCATCAACTAACGACTCTTTGCCTGGATAGGTCCAATTAGGAATATTCTGACTCTCAATAGCACTAACTTTTACTTCACTTTCAGGCTTCTGCTCTTTCTCATTTACAAAAAACAACGGATTCTTCCCTCCTTTATCAGAAATCTGAAGTTTATTTGTTTTCTTATCCAAAAAACCGGAAATCTTTAAGTCCTTCTCAATACCCGAATTGTATTTAATTGTTATTTCTGCAACATCCTTCGGCAGAGCATACTTATAAAGCTTAGTTTCGGTTTCAGAACCTTCTAATACTAAATACAAAAAATCACTTCTATCAATCTTAAATTCTATATCCGCATCTCTCCATTCTGGATCTATTTCATTCTTAATATCTAACAGTTTTTGATATTGAATTGCCCCGCTTCCTTTTTGTGTTCCTATATAAAATGGATAAAAAGAAGGATCTATAAATTTAACTTTAACTTTTTTTGCATTCTTATCCTTTATCATAGCAAGATCGAAACCTTCTTCAGTACTCAACTCTTGAGAGAAGGATAATGAATCTCCCTTTATACTGTAATCTCCCGAATACAATATTAATTCATACTTATTATTCTCTAATAAATTTAATTTGATCTTTTGCCCTCTGTTCGTCGACAAATAAGTTCCTTTTTCAATACTTTTTGTTTGAGAAAAAGAAGTAAAAACTAAACAAAAAAACATTAAAAAACTCCATGTAAAATTGCGCATGTTTAAAATTTTGGTTGTTAATATCGCGCGCAAAGATACCCTATTGTAATTGAAATTGAGTACTAAAAATATAACATTTGTACTTAAAATACTATAAATTATATTTCATTGAAAAGATGATATAACGAGGCTGCACTGTGTATTGCGAAACTCTTGTAGAAAACTGAGAAAAGCTATCATCATTAAGATATTTTGTATTTAAGAGGTTAGTAGCCGCGATTTTATACTCCCATTTGCTGTCCTTTTTTTGATAAATTAAGCTCGCGCTTAAGAAATCATATTCGTTGTCAACCGTTTTGTTTCCATTATAATAATGGTAGAACTCATACTCTGAAACAAAAGAAAAACTGTCTAAGAAATAATAATCCAATCTTGCAAATGGCTTGTCGGTATAAAAAGTTGAACCACTGTATTTGTTAACCAAAAGATTATAGCCAAATTCTATATTTGGAAGCTTTTTATAATTTGTTGAAGCTTTGACGGTATAACTTTGACTGAAACTTTCTGTGGTTGACAATTGGTCATTTTGAATATTATTGAATCTAGACCAATTAAAACTAGCATTTACCGAAGCTTTATAATTCTTTAAAAACGAACGCCCGTAATTTCCCATTCCTGTAAAAGTTTCATCGGCCAGATTCGAATTATAGGGCGACGAAGACTGGTTAATTCCTTCAAAATTGGCTTTTGTTTTAATGGCGTCAACTTTTCTTGTATAGGTTGCATTGGCAAAAATATTCTCAAAATTGAACATATTGTATTTGAAATAACGCAACGAATGTACCTGCGAAGTGGCATTTTCGAGATAGCGATTTCCTCTAAACAAACTGCTGTAATCGGACAAAACATAACCTGAAGCCAATTGATTGATATCGGTAAAATCGTTCGACAAAGAGAAATTATAGGTCAGCGTTTCTGATTTTTTGATTTGGTACAAGGCAAAAAAATCAGGAAGTACTTTGATGAAATTTTGCGAATAATCTGTTCCGGATTGGGTATTTTTCATGTTGTAAGTATGCACACTCACCCCGGGTGTCAAGGTAAATTTTCCAGCCAGTATCTTGTAATGAAATCCCAGAAACGCATCATTAAAATTGTATTTTACCCGATTGTTATTCTCCGGATTGCTCAAATCATTTTTAATACCATTGTCCAGAACCTGAAAAATATGCGAATTAAAATCCTGATACGAAAATGTGTTTCCAAGGGTAATATTGATGTTGCTTTTTGGCGTTACCATATAGTAATAATCCAATTTAGCATCTACTTTATTAGTTTTCACAAATCGCTGCTGATTCAGATCGTTTCTATCCTGTCCTGAAGTATAGCCTGCCAGATCAAAAGGCTGTGTGCGCAAATTAGCATTGTAAAATGGATTTTCATCCTGATACAAGTGTTGCATTTCAAAAGCAAAAATGTTTTTGTCGCTCTGGGTATAATACAAACTCAGGTCCTGATTTATTGAGGTCGGGTCCTGTTTTTTATTGGTTAAAATAGTCTCTAAAGCCGAAACATTGCTCACAACCGATTCCCGCAACAGATTGGTGTCTTCATTTTGTGAGGATAATTTTGTGAGGATGTCATAGTCAAACTGAAATTTGTCGTTGGGTTTATAACTCGAACTGAGTTTAAACAATCCCAAGTTATTTTTCTGATGGGTGAGTTCATCTCTTTTTTGCTCGTCTCCCGAATCTAAAATAGTGGTTTGTGATTTAGTTTCCAGATCTGTTTTTGAAGTAGATAGTATTCCAAAACCGCTAATATTCCATTTTTTTGTAATGGAGTAGGCAAAGTTTGTGGCTCCGAATTTTGTTTCAATTTCTTTCGCCCTATTATTTCTCAGAATGGATATTCCCAAATCATTAGACGAAACATTAAAATTACTCCCTCCCTTTTTCATCATGTTTTTAAATCCGCCTGTAAATTTAAAATAGTCCTGCGCTGTAAGGGGTAATTCACCAATATTATTAAAATTCGTAATCAAATTAATGCTGTATTCCGGACTGTAGTAAAACAATTTCGGATTGATAATATAGCGACTCTCCAGTTCTCCAACTCCGGTTCCGGCTGTCATATCACCAAACCAGAAGTTCTTTTTACCTTCTTTCAGTTTAATATTCATCGCCACGTTATCCTGATCATTTTCTAATCCTTTTAATGCCCCAACTTCATTGTAATTTCTTAAAACCTGAATTTTATCGATCGCGTCTGCCGGAATATTTTTAACTCCAAGTTTGGTATCTCCGTCAAAAAAATCTTTTCCTTCGACCATTAATTTGCTGACTTTTTTTCCTTCAACTTCGATTTCTCCATCGGCATTTACCTCAACACCCGGTAGTTTTTTCAATACATCTTCCAGTTTTTTTTCGGTTCCGGATTTAAACGAATCGGCATTGTAAACGATGGTATCGCCTTTTATCGAAACAGGCATTTCGTGAACAATCTCAACACCTTCCAACTCAATACCAGCATCATCCATAACAATATTCTGAACGATATTAGTGCTTTGCGTTGTAATCGCAATTTCTTTAGATTTCATCCCCAGGTAACTGATTTTAATCAAATAAGAAGTGTTTGGCTTCAATGTCAATTGAAACTTTCCTTTGTCGTTGGTAATTCCGTAAGAATCCATAGCTTTTGTAGCGGTGTTAACAGCCATAACATTGGCCATTTCCAGCGGATTCTTTTTTTCATCCTGAATAAAGCCGTCAAACCGAACCGTTTGGGCAACACAAAGAGAGGTCATTAAAAAAATCACGAAGACAAGTATATTTTTCATTGGAAAAAACTAAAGGTGATGTGCTAAATATTAACGTCTTATCAATACAGGACCACCGCCAGGACCGCCTTCGCGACCACGGTTCATTTCTCTAAATTCTTCCATTTTCTTAATGACCGTTTCGTCATAATCCTTTTGAGAAATCACTTTCCCTTTTTTGGAAGGTTTGATCTCTGTTTTATCTTTGGCGTTCAATACGATTTTCGAACATAAAATGGTAGTTCTTCCGTCATTTACTTCTAGAATTAAACCCGGTAATCCCCAATAATTCTCAGGACCCTGATTTACAGGAATCTCCGGCGAGTACCAGGCTGTTATAATAATCTCTTTAGGCATTTCAAAATTGTCTGCGAAGTTCGTTTTGGTTTCTCCTGAAGTTTTTCCTGCATCGCCTTTTTTCACCTCAGGTTGTTTATCCTCCTTATTTTTAGGCCTGAAATTCCTGAAATCGGTTTTACTGGCTTCTTTTACTGCCGTTGCTTTGTAACAGGTATACCCTCCTATTTGTTTTGTTTCAGCTTCCATTTTCCAGTTTAGCTTAGGTAGAGAGTCTATTACCAGAAATTCTTTTCCCATAAACTCCTTATCTACAGTGTAGGTTTTAGCCTTTACATCTTTATAAAAGGTTCCGCCACCACCCATAAACGAATTTACCATGACACGCATTCCTCCTCCCTGTTGTCCCGGAGCGTCGAGCTTTTCTTCTTCTTTATAAATAGAAGCCGATTTGTCAAAATTCAGAATAAATGTTTTTTCAAGCATTTTCTTCATTCGCTCTTCTATGTTCTTTTGCATTTCGGGCGTAATATCGCGGTTCGTACTCATGCCTTCAAATTTTGGCGCCTGTGTTTTTGATTCGTAAACCGCCATTCCCTGAAATTCTTTCTGAGCCTGCATCTGTGTAATTACAAGCAGCATCGACATATAATAGATTACTTTTTTCATTGTGTTTTCTTTAAAAAGTGAGAGAGTGTAACAAACTTATATTCAAATGTATTGTTTATTTTAAAATACAGAAAGTTAAATATATCAACTCCTATATCTTATAGACAAAATCATCTATTAGCCAGACAATTATGATTTCTGAAGTGTCAAAGTCTAAATCTTGGTGTTTTGCGCCATTTCTTCTTTAGTTTTTCGTAATTTGGCTTTTAGAAACGTAAACATCATGAACAGAGCGACACATTTATTTCTTTTATCTTTTCTTTTTGTGGTCTGTTCTTTCTCAGCTGTTTTTTCGCAAAGTCAAAAAATAAAGACGGTGCCTCTTTCTCATTTTACCAATACTTCAGATCAATTTCTGGGTTATGATTCTTTTGGCTACTACTATCAGATTAAAAATAATGTCTTCAGCAAAATCAAAGAAAAAGAGATCTTTGAATATAAAAATGTCTCACTCGGAACAATCACGAAAGTCGATTTACAAAATCCGCTTAAAATAGTTTTATTTTATGAAAACTTCAACACAGTTATTTTACTGGACAATCAACTGAATAAAATCACAGAGATTAATTTTTCCCTGAACAATACACCAATTATTGTTTCTGCAATCGGAATGTCAACACAAAACCAATTATGGATTTACAATGCTCTAAATCAACAAATTGGTCTTTTTGATTATCTGAATAATGAATACAAAACCGTTTCTACACCTTTAACAGAAACGATAAAATATTACCAGACCGATTTCAATACTTTTTATTGGATCGACAAAAAAAACAATTGGTTTTCGTGTACTATTTTTGGAAAAACCACTGCTTTGGGGAAAGTACCCGATTTTGATGCTGTCGAAATTGTTAACAATTACCAGTATATTTTTAGCAAGGCTAATTTGCTGTATTTTAAAGACATTACTACCACGGACTCAAATGCATTTTCTGAAATTGAAGTTTTAGAAAAATCGTTTGACAAATTCTGCTACAAAGACCAAATTTTATCTATTTTTACAACTAAAGAAATCACAAATTATAAAATCGTAACACCGTAATGCACATAGCAATAGCAGGAAATATAGGAGCTGGAAAAACTACTTTAACTAAATTGTTGGCTAAACATTTCAAATGGGAACCCCATTACGAAGATGTAGTTGATAATCCGTATTTAGATGATTTTTACCATCAGATGGAGCGTTGGTCTTTTAATCTTCAGATTTATTTCCTGAACAGCCGTTTCCGTCAGGTACTGCAAATTCGCGAAAGTGGAAAGAAAATTATTCAAGACAGAACTATTTACGAAGATGCTTATATTTTTGCTCCCAACCTGTATTCGATGGGATTGATGACAAGCCGTGACTTTGAAAATTACACCTCTCTTTTTGAATTAATGGAATCTTTAGTAAAAGCTCCTGATTTATTAATTTATTTAAGAAGTTCAATTCCAAACTTAGTGGGTCAGATTCACAAACGTGGCCGTGATTACGAAAATTCTATTTCAATCGACTATCTAAGTCGTTTGAATGAAAGATACGAAGCATGGGTGCAAACCTATACCAAAGGAAAATTATTAATTATTGACGTTGACAATATTAATTTCGTAGACAATCCTGAAGACTTAGGAAACATCATTAATAGAATTGATGCTGAGTTGAACGGACTGTTCTAGAAACACGAATTTCACAAATTTACACCAATGAAAATGCCTCTAAATATTTAGAGGCATTTTTTATGGATTTATATGTTTCGAACCTACGGTTCTTTGTTTTGTGTGTTTATTTCGAAACATACAAAATAGATCGAGCCGATGGCTCTTTTTTTCGGGAATGTTCATCGAAAAATAAGAAGAAATACATTATCCGATTCCCAAACCTAATTATACCTAACAGGTTTTAAAAACCTGTTAGGTATAATTGTATTATTTTGTTGCTTCAATTTTTGCTTTTACTTCTGCTTCTGTTCCTTCAAAAACTTCTGTAGTGGTTTTACCGTTTTCAGTTTTGGTTACTGTTCCTACTGTGACACCGTTAGCAGTAGACAAGTTTACCTCTACTCTTTTTTTACTGTATTTTGTAGTATCAAAACAATCTGTTTTTTGGTGAATGTATTTTCCGTTTGCATCATAATGTGACAGGCATTTTGCTGTTTCTTCTGCTGAACAACCTTTGTCTTTGCACATTTTTATACATTCTTCTTTGCTCATCAATGAGAAATCACCGCATTTCGAAACACCAGCTACATGCATTTCCGTTTTGCAGCAAGTTCCTTTTTCGGTCATTCCTGAAGACGAATGTCCTTCTCCTAAAATAGGTGCAATTACCAAACCGATCAAACAAGTCAGTTTGATTAAAATATTCATAGATGGTCCTGAAGTATCTTTAAACGGATCTCCGACTGTATCTCCCGTTACTGCTGCTTTGTGCGCATCAGAACCTTTGTACGTCATTTCACCGTTGATTAAGACTCCAGCTTCAAATGATTTTTTAGCATTGTCCCAGGCGCCACCGGCATTGTTTTGAAAAACAGCCCACAATACTCCGGACACTGTTACTCCGGCCATATATCCTCCTAACATTTCAGCTATTAACTGATTGTTGTCTGCATAAACCAGTTTACCTAAAAGCACGATTGCAATTGGGAAACCAATAGTTAAAATTCCCGGAAGCATCATTTCGCGCAAAGCTGCCTTTGTCGAAATTTCAACACATTTACCATATTCAGGTTTTCCGGTTCCTTCCATAATTCCAGGAATTTCCTTAAACTGACGACGTACTTCGTATACCATATCCATAGCTGCTTTTCCAACAGAATTCATCGCCAATGCCGAGAAAACTACAGGGATCATTCCACCCACAAACAACATAGCCAAAACCGGTGCTTTAAAAATATTGATTCCGTCAATTCCGGTAAAAGTTACATAAGCTGCAAATAAAGCCAAAGACGTTAAAGCCGCTGAGGCAATAGCAAATCCTTTTCCGGTTGCAGCGGTAGTATTACCAACTGAATCTAAAATATCTGTTCGGGTACGAACTTCTTTTGGTAATTCACTCATTTCGGCGATTCCTCCGGCGTTATCTGAAATTGGTCCGAAAGCATCGATCGCCAATTGCATAGCCGTAGTAGCCATCATTGCAGAAGCTGCTAAGGCAACTCCATAAAATCCTGCTAAAGCATAAGAAATCCAGATAGCAGCCGCAAATAATAAAACAGTTGGGAAAGTCGAAATCATTCCTGTTGCCAAACCTGCAATCACATTTGTTCCCGCTCCTGTTGATGATTTTTGTACAATTGCCATAACCGGTTTTGTTCCTAATCCGGTATAATATTCTGTTACTGATGAAATAGCTCCACCAACCACTAATCCGACCAATGTGGCATAAAAAACACGCATGGATGAGATGTCTTTGGATCCTTCTCCGAAGAAACTCATTTGCATAGTTTCCGGCAGCATATGCTGTACTAAAAAGAAACAGGCAATTGCGGTTAAAACAATTGAAACCCAGTTTCCTATATTTAGTGCTTTTTGTACCTGTGCTTCTTTGGCATTATCATCGGATATTTTTACCAGCGTCGTTCCAATAATCGAAAATAGAATTCCGAAACCGGCAATTGCCATTGGAAGCAAAATTGGTCCGATTCCACCAAAAGCATCCTGAATATTGCCTCCCATATCTTTAATCACATAGTTTCCTAAAACCATTGCGGCCAGAACTGTCGCTACATACGAACCAAATAAATCGGCTCCCATACCAGCAACGTCTCCTACGTTATCTCCTACGTTATCTGCAATTGTAGCCGGATTACGAGGATCATCTTCCGGAATTCCGGCTTCCACTTTACCTACTAAATCGGCACCAACATCGGCAGCTTTAGTATAAATTCCACCACCTACTCTTGCAAACAAAGCAATTGATTCAGCACCAAGTGAGAACCCAGCTAACGTTTCCAGAACAATAGTCATTGTTTCTGTATCTTTCCATACACCCCCGGATAAAATATTAAAGAAGATAATAAAGAAACCTGTAAGTCCTAAAACCGCTAAACCTGCAACACCAAGTCCCATTACAGTTCCTCCGCCAAACGAAACTTTTAAAGCCTGCGGTAAACTTGTACGGGCAGCCTGTGTAGTCCTAACATTTGTTTTAGTTGCGATTTTCATACCTATATTACCAGCATAAGCTGAAAATAAGGCTCCAAATATAAAAGCAACTACTATTAATAAATGCGTTTTAACTCCTGGAATAAAAGTAATTCCGGCCAGAGCAATACTGGCAATAATTACAAAAATGGTCAATAATTTATATTCTGCTTTTAAAAAGGCAAGAGCCCCTTCATAAATGTGTTCTGAAATCTCTTTCATTTTTCCGTCGCCCGCATCTTGTTTTAAAACCCAAGCCCTTTTTATTCCCATGAAAAGTAATCCTAAAATTGCCATAACAATTGGCAAATAAATCATAAATGCATTCATAATATAGTAATGGTTTTTTTGGTTAATAGTTAAAAGTCAATAGTCTAACTAAAACGAATTTAAACAAAAAAGCAATACTCCTGACGGTAGTATTGCTTTTTTTATAATAGAGCGGGCTAAAAATTATTTAATGCTAAATAATCCTTCCGGTTTGTTTTCAATATCATCAAAACGTTTTGTACACTCAGCGATAATTGCAAATGCTTCGTTTACATCTCCCCAACCTTCTACATCTACTTGTTTGTTTTCAAGATCTTTGTATACCTGGAAGAAATGCTCGATTTCTTTTAATAAGTGTCCGTTGATATCAGAAAGATCATTTAATGAATTCCAGATTGGATCAGAAACTGGTACACAAATAATTTTTTCGTCTGGACCTTTATCATCTGCCATGTGGAAAACTCCAATTGGCTTTACTTCCATAACACATCCTGGAAAAGTTGGTTCGTTTACTAAAACCAATACATCAAGAGGGTCACCATCAAGAGCTAAAGTTTCCGGAATAAATCCGTAATCAGCTGGGTACATCATTGAAGAGAATAACATTCTGTCGAAACGCATTCTTTTAATTTCAAAATCGTATTCGTATTTATTTCTGCTTCCTCTTGGTATTTCGATTAACACATCGAAAGTTGTTAGTTTGTCTGCGGTCATTTTCGTTTTTTATTGTTTCTATAATTTCGACTGCAAAAGTAACTAAAGAATCCCTTTTTACAATAAAAAACTGCATTTATCTATATACTTTTCTTTTAAAAAACAGGGAGTTAATAGGTAATCTTCCGATTTCTTTTGTTTAGATAATAATGCCAAAGCAAATAGGTTGCATAGGATCGATACGGACTCCATTGTTCAGCATGAATTTCCATTTCCCGCCTGTCGTGAATGTTCAATAATTCTTTGATGGTGTTGACAACTGCAATATCTCCCAACGGAATCAAATCAGGCTCCTGAAGACAAAACATCAGATAAATATCAATCGTCCAGTTTCCGATCCCTTTCAGCTTAATAAGCTCTTCGCGAACTTCATTTGCTGATTTTACAGCCAAACTTTCAATATCCAGCTCTTTACTTAGGACTGCTTCGGCCAATATTTTAATGTATTTTGTTTTTTGACGGCTTACACCCAATGCGCGGAACTCTTCGTCCGATAAAACCGCCATGGTTTCAGGATTACAGGTGGTATAAGCTTTTATTTTTAAGAATGTAGCTTTCGCCGAATCGATTGAAACTTGTTGCTCCAGGATCAACAATACCAGGGTCTCGAAACCTTGCGGCCGCTTTGGAATTGGCGGCAGTCCATATTTTTCGATAATTTCCAGAAAAATCGGATTCTTTGCAGATAAAAAATCGATGGCTTCTTGCATAACCTTATTTTAAGTTTATTCAAAATTAAATAAAAATTACTGCAATAATTATCCTGAAATATATTCCCCGTAAGGAAGTTTATTCACAGCATAAATAATGATAGAAGATAATAACAAACACAATAGCGTCGTAATTGGAATAGCCAAAACCGGATTTATAAAATCATAATCGATTCCTGAAGACACCAGAAACCGGAGAACCAAAATATGAACCAGATAAATACCATAGCTGTATTTATTGATAAAACCAATCACCCGAACGAGAATTGGATTTGAAATTTTCGAATTTTTAAAGAAAACAAATAATCCAATAGAAACCAGCATTACATTAAAAGTCAGATAGCCATAGAAATATTCATTGAAACAGTCTTCTTCTGTCGACAGGAAATAAGTCCCGAGAATGGTAATAAGAGTACCTAAAAAAAGTAACAACACCGAAATCTGTTTCAGTCTTCGGGCATCGTATTGAAAGGACTTAACCGACAAATAATATCCCAAAACCAGATAACCTAAAAAACCTGTAAAGTAGGTCAGATCAACATTGATTCGAAAGGCAGCAAAAATGGGCTGATTAAGCATTAAAGCAAAAATCCAAATGCTCAAAAAATACAAGATCTCTTTTTCAGTAGCATTCTGAATCCACTTGCTTATAATCGGAATAAAAAGATAAATCCCGATGATCATATAAATGTACCATAAATGAAAGGAACTCCCTCCTATAAGAAGCGTGAAGGCCCGATTAAAAATATCGCCAAATGCTTTTTCAGATTGCACCAAAAATTCACTTCTGACGGTTAACAGTATATAGAAGAAACTCCAGAACAGGAAGGGTAGAATTATTCTTGAAAATTTTCTTTTCAAAAAATCACTCAGTTCGTATTTTTTATTGAGCATTAATGCTCCGGTAAGCATCAGGAAAACCGGAACGCAAAAACGCACCAGACCATCATAAACATTACCAGTCCACCAGGTAAAATTAGATATCGTACCATACTGATACAGAATATCACAGGCTACGTGTACAACAATTACACTGACAGTGGCTAAAACTCTAAGATTATTTGTCCAATTTAAATTCTTACTTTCGATAGCTATACTCATAGCAACTAAATTAAGAAAAAATCTGACAATTTATCTAAAAATAAAAACCAAACGATCCTTTTATCGCAAACTTAGTAGCGTCCGGCATGTTCATATAATTTCCTCTCCATGAGAAATCAAGACGGAATACTTTGAAGATATTTCCAATTCCGGCATTGTATTCCCAATACACATTTTCCGGCGCATTATAAGGCAATCCTGAAGCATTAATGGCACGGTTAGCATTAGAAATAGTTCCGTGTACCGCTCTTACTCCTACAAATTCTCTCCAGTTTAATTTTCTCATGAACGGAATTCTTGCAAACAGCCTTCCTCCAAAATCATGATTCCATTGTAAAGTAGTATACTGGTCAGTTATAAACTCGTAGAAATTTAAGTTACTAAAGGTATTTTCGATGGTAAAATAAGTCTGATTTCCGGGAATTACACTCATCAATCCTAATGGAATGGTACCAAAGGTTTTTCCGGTTTCAAGGATAATATTCGATCTTCCTAATGGCCCGATAATAATAGGCTGCTTGTAAAACAACTGTACTTTTTGGTACGCAAAATCGCTGTTTAAAACCCCTTTCAAACCATAACTAAAGTTGACAAAGAAATGACTGAACGGGCTGTCAACAATATTTCGTTCTACTCCAAAACCGATTGTCTTACGATTAGGCATAAACTCAAACTGAATATTCGCTTCTGACTGTGTTACTTTGTTTGCTATTACACCAGCCGGATTTGCTGCTGTTGGCAAAGTAGTATAATAGTCTAAACTAAAGATCGGAGAAGCCGATTCTAAAGTTCTGTATGAAACTCCGGCCTGAACAACGAAATTCTTCATAGGCTCCATTTCAAGCGAAATATTGCTCAGATTAATGTTGGTCAATTTTCCATTACTTCCCGTGGTAAATAATGCGGAAGAAGCAAAACTTCGTCCTAAAATATCATTTGTAGTCGTTAAGCTGGCACCAATTTGCTCGATGTCACGCCTGTTTCCTCCGGAAATAATGATTCGGCTTTTCTTGTCCACCATCCATTTTCCGGAAACTCCATATTTGAATTTATTATCGTCAAAACCATATGCGGTGTAAGCTTGTATACGCCATGGATCATTAGGTCCAAAATAAGTCCTTCCTCCTGCTCGCAATCTCAACCCTTCAACTTCGTTATACCCGAAAGTGGAGAAGATAGGTCCAAAATCAAAATTCTTGAACTCGACATAACCACTACCCAAAATAGAAACTAAACTATAGAGCTGCTTGAATCTTTTGACCGTTTGCAGCGTATCGAGCATCTTGTAAATACCCTGCTCGTCCTTATTGAGTTTTTCAAAACGGTTTTCATCCCAAAATTCATTCGATTTGTTGTAAACAGCATTATCAATAAAATTGACTTCCTGCTTGTAAAAACTCTCCGGTTTTTGAAGATTGAATTTATGATCTTTATACAAAGTTGTTCGTTTCCCGTAAACTCCTTTTGATTTTTCTTTTTTATTCAAAGCAAAATCAGACATCATATAATCACGGGTCAAGAGAAATACAGAATCATTCTCAACCTCAAATTCCTGTTCGATATAAATATCTTTTACCCAGTTAATATTGGCGCTTTTAGTAACAGCCATATTAATTTTTTTGATAGCAAAAGTGGTATCGTTTACCCAAAAATCTCCTTTAAAAGTCAGTTCGTTTTTACGTCTTGGGTAAAAAACGATATTGTAACACCATTTTTTATCGACATAAGCACTGTCTTTTAAAACGTAATTGTAGACATCAATTCCTGTTCTGGAAAGCGGACTTGTAAAGCTCTTGTCGAAGAATTTAAGATGATTGTCGTAGATGTTATAATCAGAGTACAGATCCTTCACGAAAGATAAAATCTGCTGATTGCCATTGAACCCCGAAGTTTTATTTCCGGTCAGGTTCTCTTTTGTTTTCTTTAATTTATTATCTCCATACACATCATACAGCGACTCGCTAATAAAAATCGGCAGATATGTTTTCCCGGTAACTTCAGATGTATCAACGTGTTTGAATACAAATTCCATTCCTTTGAAGAGTTTATTCTTCATAAAAGCACTATCAATCGTGTTCATATCAAACTCGACTTTTTCGTACTTTTGCATCTGATACTGATTGAATTGGTACAGTCCGTTTTTACGTTTACGCTCCCATATTTTTCTCAAAATATCTAGTGCCGGATTATTCTTCTTAGAGGTTTTTCCGGTAAAAATTACGACTTCATTCAATGCTTCAGCTTCACTTAAAACTATCTTAAAGTCATAGTTTACGGCTTTTTCCAGTGTAACTTCCCGATCTGAGAATCCTGCCGAACTTACTAATAAAGTGGTATAAGTATTAGGTGATTCCAGATAGAAACGCCCATCTTCATTAGAAACGATTCCAGTATTTGATCCTTTAAAAACAACATTAGCAAACGGAATGGGCTGATTAGATTTGTCCAAAACAATTCCACTCACTTTAGTTTGTGCAATAACGCTGCCCGCCATTGCGAGTACAAAAAACAAGCTAAGTAAAATTATTCTTTTCATAATCTGGCAAAAAAAAACTTCATCAATAATAAGTATGACTGATGAAGTTTTATAAGTATCGTTTATTTACTATTTGTACATTACTTTCTTTACTGCTTTTACTACATCAGCTGCATTTGGCAACCAGTCTTTTAGTAAAACAGGAGAGTAAGGCGCAGGTGTATCTGCTGTTGTAATACGTTGAATTGGCGCATCAAGAAAATCGAAAGCCTGTTCCTGAACGATGTATGTGATTTCAGATGAAACACTTGCAAACGGCCAAGCTTCTTCTAAAATTACCAAACGGTTCGTTTTTTTAACAGAAGTAAGAATAGTTTCTTTATCCATTGGACGAACTGTTCTTAAATCGATAATTTCACAAGAAATTCCTTCTTTAGCTAATTCATCAGCAGCAATAAAAGCTTCTTTGATAATTTTTCCAAAAGAAACAATTGTAACATCTTTTCCTTCACGTTTAACATCGGCAACTCCTAACGGAATTGTATATTCTCCGTCCGGCACCTCACCTTTGTCACCATACATTTGCTCAGATTCCATAAAAATTACAGGATCATTATCACGAATAGCAGATTTTAAAAGTCCTTTTGCATCATAAGGAGTTGAAGGCACAACAACCTTAAGTCCCGGAGTATTAGCAAACCAGTTTTCTAAAGCTTGCGAGTGAGTCGCTCCTAATTGACCTGCAGAAGCAGTTGGTCCACGAAAAACGATAGGCACATTAAATTGTCCTCCTGTCATTTGACGCATTTTAGCAGCGTTATTTATAATTTGATCAATACCTACTAAACAGAAGTTGAAAGTCATGTACTCTACAATAGGACGACAACCGTTCATCGCTGATCCTACTGCAATCCCTGTAAAACCAAGCTCAGCAATTGGAGTATCGATTACTCTTTTTTCTCCAAACTCAGCAAGCATTCCTTTTGAAGCTTTGTAAGCTCCGTTGTATTCTGCAACTTCTTCGCCCATTAAATATATGGATTCATCGTGACGCATTTCTTCGCTCATCGCTTCACAAATGGCCTCTCTAAATTGTATTGTTCTCATATTTATATTGTATGTTGAATTTTCTGAAGAGCAAAAATAAATATTTTAAATAACTTAAAAGCATAAATTGAATTTAAAATCACACGAACTTCCTCCTGTCTTGCGCTTTTAACTTTTTAAAATTTATTGTGATATTTACGAAATCGATGTAATTGCAACTTTATCACCAAAAACTTTTTCTGTTGGATTCTGATTCAGCAAAATTCTTCCTCTCTAACGCAACAACTCAAATTATAGTATAAAATGAAGCAAATTTTAACAGTTCCCATAAAACCCTCTTTGCAAAATCCTTAAGAATCAGCCGGTATCAATGTATTATCAATATTCGGTGACTCCGAAAGACTTTCATAATTGCACAATCTGCGAAAACGTAATAGTTTTTAAAAAATATTATGCACGCATAGTATATTATTTCAATTTTAATTTCTAAATTTGTAGAAGCATTTTATAATTTATCAAAATATATACTTATGAAAATATTAGTTTGCATCAGCCATGTGCCTGATACTACTTCAAAAATTAACTTCTCCAATGGTGACTCAGAATTCGATACCAATGGTGTTCAATATGTAATTAATCCTAATGACGAGTTTGGTCTTACCCGTGCAATCTGGTTTCAGGAGCAACAAGGTGCAACTGTAACCGTTGTAAATGTTGGAGGACCTGATACTGAGCCTACTTTACGTAAAGCTTTGGCAATTGGTGCAAACGAAGCAATTCGTGTAAATGCTAACCCAACTGATGGTTTTTTTGTTGCAAAACAATTGGCAGAAGTAATTAAAAACGGTGGTTATGATTTAGTAATTGCTGGAAAAGAATCTTTAGATTATAACGGAGGAATGGTTCCTGGAATGATCGCCGGAATCTTAGGCTCTAACTTTTTAAACTCTTGTACTGCTATCACTGTTGAAGGCAACAATGTAAAAGCCGTTCGCGAAATCGATGGTGGAAAAGAAACTGTAAGCACTACTTTACCTTTAATCATTGGTGGTCAAAAAGGTCTTGTTGAAGAAAAAGACCTGCGTATTCCAAACATGAGAGGAATTATGACAGCAAGAACAAAAGCTTTAACTATTCTTGAACCAGTTGATGCTCCTGTAAATACAAAAGCGGTGAAATTTGAAAAACCAGCTCCTAAATCAGCAGTAAAATTAGTTTCTCCTGATAATTTAGATGAGTTAATCAATTTATTACACAACGAAGCGAAAGTAATCTAGTAATCAGTATTCAGTCTCAGTTTTCAGCTCTGAAACCTGAAACTTTAAACTTCTAAACAAAAAATTATGTCAATATTAATATATGCAGAATCTGCAGAAGGAAAATTTAAAAAAGTAGCTTTCGAATTGGCTTCTTACGCTAAAAAAGTAGCCGAAACTTTAGGAACAACGGTTACCGCTTTAACTGTAAACATTAGCGATGTAAGCGAATTATCAAAATACGGAGTTGATAAAGTATTAAAAGTAAATAACGATAAATTAGCAGGTTTTACTGCTAAAGCTTATGCTGATGTTATCAAACAAGCTGCTGAAAAAGAAGCTACAAAAGTAGTTTTACTTTCTTCTACAACAGACAGTATTTACCTTTCTTCATTAGTTGCAGTAGCTTTAAACGCTGGTTTCGCTTCAAATGTAGTTGGATTACCGGTAAGTACTTCTCCTTTTCAAGTAAAAAGAAATGCTTTTTCTAATAAAGCTTTCAACATTACTGAAATCTCAACAGACATAAAAGTTCTTGGTCTGGCTAAAAACTCTTACGGAATTTTTGAAAGTGCAGGATCTGCTACCGAAGAAGATTTCAATCCATCTATTGGTGACAATGATTTTGGAGTAAAAGTAGAATCTGTAGAAAAAGTAAGCGGAAAAGTATCTATCGCTGATGCTGACGTTGTAGTTTCTGGAGGACGTGGATTAAAAGGCCCGGAAAACTGGGGCTTAGTTGAAGATCTTGCTGCGGTATTAGGTGCTGCAACAGCATGTTCTAAACCAGTTTCTGACTTAGGATGGAGACCTCACAGTGAACACGTTGGACAAACAGGAAAACCGGTTGCCACTAACTTATATATTGCAATAGGAATTTCCGGTGCAATTCAGCACATTGCAGGTATCAACTCTTCAAAAGTAAAAGTTGTAATCAACAATGATCCTGAGGCTCCTTTCTTTAAAGTGGCTGATTACGGAGTAGTTGGTGATGCTTTCGAAATTGTTCCGCAATTAATTGAGAAATTAAAAGCTTTTAAAGCACAACATTCTTAGTTTAAAAATTCTCTATAAAAATATAGCTACCTAAAAACAAGATAAATCGTATCTTTGTTTTAGGTAGCTTTTTTGTTCCATATTTTTTGATTAAAATTGCACCTTTATTTTTCAATCAAAAAAAGTATTAAAATGAGGCAATAATTGCCCTTTTTTACCCACATATATGAGTCTAGTAAAATTATCTATAAAAGGAATTTCATACAGTCAAACTCAAAATGGCGCTTATGCCTTAATTTTGAATGAAGTTGATGGCGAAAGAAAATTACCCATAGTTATTGGTGCTTTTGAAGCACAATCTATTGCTATCGCCCTGGAAAAAGAAATTAAACCCCCTCGTCCGTTAACACACGACTTGTTCAAAAACTTCGCTGAAAGATTTGACATTGTTGTAAAACAAGTTATTATTCATAAACTTGTTGACGGCGTTTTTTATTCGAGTTTAATCTGCGAAAGAGACAAAATCGAGGAAATTATCGATGCCAGAACTTCTGACGCCATAGCATTGGCCTTACGTTTTAACGCGCCAATTTTCACTTACAAAAACATTTTAGACAAAGCCGGAATTTACTTAAAATCAAATACTGCAGAAACCGATCAGGGTTCTCAGGAAATTGATGATGTACTCTCGAACCCTGAGACTTTTGGTCGCGAAGAAGAAAGTAATCAATCCGGAGATGTTTACGCCAAACATAGCCTGCAGGAACTAAACGAACTTTTAGATCAAGCCGTTTCTCAGGAAGATTATGAAAAAGCAGCAAAAATTCGAGACGAAATTTCGAAAAGATAATTTTAAGGCTGTAAGCCGTAAGCTTTAGGCTACAAGCTTAAAGCAAAAACATAAAAAACAAGCTTAGAGCATTAGGAAAAAACCTAAAGCTTAAAGCCTAAAGCTTAAAGCAATCATGAAACAATACTTAGATTTAGTACGGCATGTTTTAGATAACGGCTGTCAAAAAGGAGATAGAACGGGAACGGGAACCAAAAGTGTTTTTGGCTACCAAATGAGATTTGATTTAAGTGAAGGTTTCCCAATGGTTACAACCAAAAAACTACATTTAAAATCGATCATATATGAACTACTTTGGTTCTTAAAAGGCGATACGAATGTAAAGTACCTTCAGGAAAACGGAGTAAAAATCTGGGATGCCTGGGCAGATTCTAATGGCGATTTAGGCCCTGTTTACGGACATCAGTGGCGCAATTGGAACAGCGAAGAAATTGATCAGATCTCCGAATTGATTACAGAACTAAAAACGAACCCGAATAGCCGAAGAATGTTAGTTTCAGCATGGAACCCTTCAGTATTACCGGATACCAAAAAATCATTTGAAGAGAATGTAGCTAATAACAAAGCAGCTTTACCTCCATGTCATGCCTTTTTTCAATTTTACGTCACAAGTCCTGACACTGAAAAAGGAGAAACAAAAGGAAAACTTTCTTGTCAATTGTACCAGCGAAGTGCAGATATATTTTTAGGAGTTCCGTTTAACATCGCTTCTTATGCTTTGCTTACCTTAATGATTGCACAGGTTTGCGATCTTGAACCGGGGGAATTTATCCATACTTTTGGAGACGCACACATTTACAACAATCATTTTGAACAATTGGAACTGCAACTAACACGCGAGCCAAAACCTTTACCAAAAATGGTTTTAAATCCGGAGATTAAAAACATTTTTGATTTTGATTATAACGACTTCACGCTTTTAGATTACGAGCCACATGCTGGTATAAAAGGAAGTGTTGCTGTATAAAAACATAAAAAAATCCGCTTAAAATTTAAGCGGATTTTTTTATACTACCAGAACACTGTTTTCACTTCCGGCAAAATCATTCCACTTATACGAATCCGCCTCAGGATCGTTCGCGTAAACTCCGTCAATTACGTACTTAAATTCGTAAATGGCATCTTTCACTAGGTCATAAGTTGCTTTAAAAGTTCCGTTTTTCAACTTACTTAAAGTTCCTTCTTCGGGATTCCAATTGTTAAAATCACCAACAACTGCTGCCGAATTTGCATCTTTTGCATCGACTGTAAAAGTAACTTTACACACCGGCTTTGTTTTTACAAACTGTTTCTTCAAAGACATAACTGTTTAATTTTTAGATTCATAGACTAAATTACATAAATTCATCTGAACTCCCGACACCCCCATAAGCGATTTGTGATAATATCAAAAACACAATATTTTTTTAACCATATCAATAAATAAATCCGCATAAAATTTTAGATTCCAAAGCTCTAAGTTACTTTGACAGAAATATTCCCGAATCTAAATAGGGTCATTACAAAATAAATTCTAACTTTATGACCTCATTTATATCTTATGGAAAAGGAAGTACACGAACAATACGAATACGCCAGAAGAAGAATCAGACAAAAGAAAATCCTTTATTTTCATTTTGTACTTTTTCTTTTAGGAAGTTTATTTTTGTTTATCGGCAATAGATTTTTCGATTTAGGAGCCACCAGCGAACAAAATTGGTGCGTTTGGGCCATAACAATTTGGTTCTTTGTCTTTATTTTGCATTTCATCAAAGTGTATATTACAGACCGGTTCATGAACAAAAAATGGGAGAGAGAACAAATTGACCGGCTTGTTGCTTTGCAACAGAAAAGAATTAGTCAGTTAGAGTCGAAAATAAATGAAGATTCTGAAAATAAAATTTAGTTTAGAATGCCATGATTATAATGATAGCGGCTGTTGCCGAAAATAACGCACTTGGGAAAAACAATGAATTAGTTTGGCATTTACCAAATGATTTTAAAAGATTTAAATCTCTTACTACCAATCATCACATTATAATGGGAAGAAAAACTTTTGAAAGCTTCCCTAAACCTTTACCCAACCGAGTTCATGTTGTAATAACACGCCAAAGCGATTATCAACCAGAAGGCTGTATTGTTGTTGACTCTATTGAAAAAGCAATAGCAATCTGCCCTGAAAACGAAGACTCCTATATTATTGGAGGCGGTGAAATTTACAACCTTGGCCTACCTTATACAGACATCATTGAAATTACCAAAGTACATCACACTTTTGACGCAGACACTTTCTTCCCTAAAATTAGCAAAACCGACTGGCAGCTTGTAGAATCGGAAGAAAACTTTAAAGACGAAAAACATCTTTACGATTATACCTACGAAACCTATATTAAGAAATAAAAAAACATCCTCTTGTTGAGGATGTTTTCAAAAATAATTAATCTTTTAAATGGGCTCATTCAGGAAATAAGTTTAATAAAATAACAAATATTAAAAATAACATTTGAAATAATTGAATAACACTGTTTATTGAGATTTTATCTCACGGGCGTCTTTAATAACAAATACCACTAAGATATTAAAGACAATTTTTCCAAAAACAAATTTAATCCTAAGAACGTATTTCACACTTTTAAAAAATAGAGTATTGACCCCCAAGAACAATACTTTTTTAACCTCTTCCCTGAACAAGTTAAGTACAAGTGCAAAACAATACTCACATTGCTTTGAGCCATTTTAAAAGATCAATCTTTAAAACTTCATCATTATTACTAAGGCAAAAGTGCACATAAATCCATCACCCCACAATACCCACTTTTGGTGATTTTTTCAAAATAACCATTTTTGGTGATGCTCAGAAATATGATATTCCGCACCAATTAAAAACCTACTCTTAAAACAATTAAGACACAAAATAAAAAACCCAATTACAGTTAAGACAGATTGTATTATATTTGCGTAAATAAAAAAAATGTCTGAAAAAATAACCCCATATAAAGACTCTTCTTTAGGTAAAAAAGAGCAGGTTGCCCAAATGTTTGACAACATCTCCGGTAACTATGACAATTTAAATCGTGTGATCTCATTTGGAATTGATACCAAATGGAGAAAAAAAGTACTCAAAATTGTTTCGGATACAAAACCAAAAATCATTCTTGACATAGCAACCGGCACAGGTGATCTGGCTATCTTAATGTCACAAACAAATGCTGAAAAAATCATTGGATTGGACATTTCAGCCGGAATGCTTGAAGTAGGAAAGAAAAAAGTTCAGGCAAAAGGATTATCCAATACTATCGATTTAGTTTTAGGAGATTCTGAAAAAATACCTTTTGACGACAATTATTTCGATGCTATAACGGTTGGATTTGGAGTTCGAAATTTCGAAAATCTGGAAAAAGGTTTTGCAGAAATCTTAAGAGTTTTAAAACCAAATGGTGTTTTTGTAATTTTGGAAACTTCGGTTCCGGACAAAACACCCTACAAACAAGGTTATAAATTTTACAGCAAAAATATCCTTCCAATTATAGGAAAACTGTTTTCTAAAGACAATTCAGCATACGGTTATTTATCTGAATCTGCCGCAGTTTTTCCTTACGGAGAAGCATTGAACAATATTTTAAGAAAAATTGGGTTTATAGATGTTGTAGCGATGCCTCAAACTTTTGGCGTTGCAACCATTTATTCTGCATCTAAAAAATAGTATGAAAAAAACTGTAGTCTTACTTTTATTAGTCTTATCGACACAAGGATATTCGCAATTTGCTAAGAGTATGTTTAGCAAAGATCCTATTATTAATCTTGAAAACTGGCAAAAACAGCGCCTGTATTTTGGTTACTATCTTGGGTTTAACAGCTTCGATTTTAAGTTTGACTACAAAGCTCCCGGCCCCGATATTCAGACAAAAAAGACTACTGGATTTAACGTTGGTGTTGTAGCCGATTTAAGATTACAGGAATACATCAATCTTCGTTTTGAACCTGGATTATACTATACAAAACGCGACTTATACTTCCCAAATTTACCTTTACAGAAAGACTATCTAAGAGAGGTAAACAGTACATACATCCATTTTCCTTTACTCTTAAAGTTCTCTGCTTTGCGTACCGGAAACATCCGTCCATATTTAGTTGGAGGGATGTCTACGACACTCAATTTATCAAGTAACGCCAAATCAAAAGACGATAACTTTGAAGGAAAATTCAGAGTTAAACAATGGACCGCCGCTTACGAACTGGGCTTTGGAATTGACATTTTCTCTGAATATTTCATCTTCTCTCCTTCTATACGAGGAATGTTTGGTATATCCGATGAACTTATTCGTGATAATCCGGCAAATGGACCTAGTCCATGGACGGATAATATCGATTCTATGAAATCAAGAGCTATTTTAATAAATTTCACTTTTCATTAAAACAAATACTTAACTATTTCGTTTAAATTCACTAAGGATAATTGCTGTTGCTGTAGCTACATTTAAACTTTCAGTTTTTTGTAGCTCCCCAAATCTTGGAATTGTGATTCGGCTTGTTACCATTTTTTCAATTTCTGCCGAAATACCATTGGCTTCATTACCCATAATAATGATTCCATCCTGAGGCAAATTGGATCTATAGATGTTTTCGCCATCCATAAAAGTTCCAAATACAGGTAATTCTGTTTGAGTTATAAAAGTTTCGAGATCAACATAATTAACATTTACTCTGGTGATAGAACCCATTGTAGCTTGCACCACTTTTGGATTGTAAATATCAACGGTTTCTTTAGAGCAAACAATTTGCTTGATGCCAAACCAATCACAAAGACGCAAGATTGTGCCTAAATTTCCGGGATCGCGAATATCATCTAAAGCCAAAATTAAGCCCGAATTGATTATTTCGTTTTCAGCAGGGATTTTAAAGACCGCCAAACAGGAATTAGGAGTAGACAAAGCACTTATTTTTTTAAGTTCCTGCTCATAAATCAGTGTTCGCTTTGAAGAATGAACCTCTTCAAAATCATTTAGAGTCGTGTATAAATGCTCTAATTCAAAATTGGATTGCAACAATTCTTGAATTACTTTTACTCCTTCGGCGAAAAACAATTGATTTGCAAAACGTTGCTTTTTTTGATGTAAACCTGAGATAAGTTTTATTTGGTTTTTACTAACCATAAAATAATGTACTTTTGAATTAAATATTTAAGAACACTTGAAAAAGAATTCCACAAAAATAATAGCATTTATCCTAATAGCAATATTTATTTGCGCTTGTGATGCTGTAAAAAGAGTTCCTGATGGAAAAAATCTTCTTGTTAAAAATACTATTCTTGTAAATGGCAAGTCAACTAACGACGAAACTGCCTTTAATCAAATGTACCAAAAACCAAATGGTACCCTATTAGGATATCGTCTTCGTTTGAATTTATACAACTTAGCAAATTTAAATCCGGATTCTACGTATCAGGCTAAATTCAAGAACAATCCGGGTTTATACGAACGCCAGTCAAAACTTTTATCAGCAAAACAAGTCGATCGTCTTGGACAATCTTTCATGTACAAAGGTATTCATGAATTCTTAAAAAGCACTGGTGAAGCACCAGTAATTATTGATACTTCAAAAACAAAGAAAACACTCCTGCGTTTAAAATATTATTATTTCAACAATGGTTATTTTAAAGTTGCTACAGATTACACCGTTGACAGTGTCGGAAGGAAGAAAGCAAAGATAAATTACAATATCAAAACTGGTCCAGCCTATACTTTAGATACTATTAAAACCAAAATAATGACTCCTGCCTTAGACTCATTATATAAAGTTAACAACGATCCTTCAGCTTTAAAATCAGGAAAACAATACAAAACCAGTGATTTTGAAGAAGAAAAAAATCGTCTTACCACCTACTTTCGAAATCATGGTGCTTATTATTTTCAACCTACCTATGTGACTTTTGATATTGATACCATTGGCAAAAAAGACAAAGCCAATGTAATGCTAATTGTAAACAACAACAACATCCAGGAAAGAGATTCCAGCAGAACAGAACCTTTTAAATTGTACAAAATCAGCGATGTAAACATCTACACCGATTATTCTGCTGCAAATGCAAAAAATAAAATTACAGATAGCACCACTTACAACAACTTTAACCTATACAGTTATAAAAAACTAAAATACAAACCACGCGCCATTACCGATGCGGTTTTTATCAGTAAGGGAAGTACTTTCTCGGATACCAGAACCACCCTTTCTTCAAGATATCTGAACAATTTGAAAATTTTCAACTATCCGTCTATTCAATATGAAGTTGACAAACGCGACTCGACCGCACAGTCCTTAATTGCAAATGTTTACCTCACACCTAGAAAAAAATATAGTTTCGGAGCTACTTTTGACGTTACGCATTCTAACATTCAGGATTTTGGTATCGGAGCCAGTATTTCCGAAACGATTCGAAACGTTTTTAACAGAGCTGAAACTTTAGAAATTTCTACCCGTTTGAATTTAGGTTCATCACGGGATATGGCAAATCCCAACAACAATTTCTTCAACGTTTCAGAATATGGTGTTGATTTAAAACTAAATTTCCCAAGGATTTTATTGCCCTTCGGAACTGAAAAAATTATTCCGAAAAGAATGATTCCTTCCACCAGTATTGCCGGAGGTTTTTCCAAACAAAGAAACATTGGTCTGGACAAAGAAAATTTCACCGGAGGTATTGCTTATAACTGGTCTCCGAAACGAGGAAATACAGCAAAATTTGAATTGCTTAATGCACAATTTGTACGTAATTTAAATCCGAATAACTATTTTAACGTTTACACCTCCTCTTATAGAGAGTTAAATAACATTGGGAAAATCTATAATAAAAATCAGGAGTATTTTGACGATCCAAATACTCAGAACTTAACCATTCCAAAGGGAACTACCGGATTTACTAGTGATGTCTTATCAGCTAAAACAACTCTGACTCCTTCAGATCCGAACTATAGAGATGTAGAAAGCATCGAAGAAAGAAGAGTCCGTCTGACCGAAAATGATTTTATATTAGCCACAAGCTATACTTTTACCAAGACCACTAAAAAAGATCTTGCCGATAATACTTTTTATCAGTTTAAAACTAAAATAGAATCGGCTGGTACTTTATTGTCGGCTATTTCAAGTGTTGGAAAATTTCAAAAAAATGTAAACAACAATTATGAAATTTTCAATCTCGAGTATTCAGAATACATCAAAACCGAGTTTGATTATATCAAACACTGGGATTTTGGAAAAGAAAAAGTACTGGCTGTACGAACATTTTTCGGAATTGCAATTCCATTTGGTAACTCAAACTACATTCCGTTTTCACGAAGTTATTATGCGGGAGGTTCAAATGACAACCGCGCGTGGCAGCCATACGCTTTAGGTCCGGGAAGTACCGATGCGGTAAACGATTTTAATGAGGCCAATATGAAAATTGCAATGAGTGCCGAACTTCGTTTTAAAATTTTTGGAAGTGTTAAAGGAGCCATCTTCGCAGACGCCGGAAATATCTGGAATGTGCTCGATAATGTGATTGACGAGAAGGCAAAATTCTCTGGCGTAAACGATTTAGCTGAAATTGCACTAGGTACGGGATTTGGTTTACGTTACGATTTGAGCTTTTTTGTTATTCGTTTGGATATGGGCTTTAAGACCTATAACCCAGCACATGAGAAGGGAGATCGCTGGTTTAAAGAATACAATTTTGGACACTCGGTTTTAAATTTTGGAATAAATTATCCATTCTAATGCTAATTAATTCTTATTTTTGCAACCTAAAAACTAAAAACAACTAAAAAAAATTACAATGGCACACAATATTAAACCGGGGGTAGCTACAGGAGATCAGGTTCAGGAAATTTTTAACTATGCGAAAGAAAAAGGATTTGCTTTACCTGCAGTAAACGTTACTGGTTCAAGTACAATCAATGGAGTTCTTGAAACTGCAGCAAAATTAAACGCACCGGTTATTATCCAATTTTCAAACGGAGGAGCACAATTTAACGCTGGAAAAGGATTATCTAATGCAGGAGAAAAAGCAGCAATTGCCGGTGGAATCGCCGGAGCAAAACACATTCATACTTTAGCAGAAGCTTACGGAGCAACTGTAATTCTTCATACTGACCACTGTGCAAAAAAATTATTACCTTGGATTGATGGTTTATTAGATGCTTCTGAAAAACATTTTGCAGAAACAGGAAAACCATTATACAGTTCTCATATGATCGATTTGTCTGAAGAGCCAATCGAAGAAAACATCGAAATCTGTAAAGAGTACTTGGCAAGAATGAGCAAAATGGGAATGACATTAGAAATCGAACTTGGTATTACAGGTGGTGAAGAAGATGGTGTTGACAACTCTGACGTTGACAGTTCAAAATTATACACACAACCAGAAGAAGTAGCTTTTGCTTACGAAGAATTATCTAAAATAAGCCCTAAATTTACAATTGCAGCTGCTTTTGGAAACGTTCACGGTGTTTACAAACCAGGAAACGTAAAATTAACTCCAAAAATCTTAAAAAATTCTCAGGATTTCGTTCAAAACAAATTCAACACTGGTCATAATCCGGTAGATTTCGTTTTCCACGGAGGTTCAGGTTCTACACTTGAAGAAATCAGAGAAGCAATTGGATACGGAGTAATCAAAATGAATATCGATACCGATTTACAATTTGCATACACAGAAGGAATTCGTGATTATATGGTTAAAAACATTGACTATTTAAAAACTCAAATTGGTAACCCAGAAGGCGCTGATGTTCCTAACAAAAAATATTACGACCCAAGAAAATGGGTACGTGAAAGCGAAGTAACGTTCAACACAAGACTTGAACAAGCTTTTGCAGACTTGAATAACGTAAATACATTATAATAAAAAAGTTGAAAGTTTCAGGTTTCAAGTTTCAGGTTTCGCAACTTGAAACTTGAGACCTGAAACAAAAAAAACACTCAATATGGCTTGGTTTAAAAGACAGGAAAAAGGGATTACAACTGCTACTGAAGACAAGATGGACGTTCCGAAAGGATTGTGGTACAAATCTCCTACAGGAAAAATTATTGACGCTGACGAATTAGCCCGAAACTTATTTGTAAGCCCGGAAGATGATTTTCATGTTCGAATTGGAAGCGCAACCTATTTTGAAATTTTATTCGACAATAATGAGTTTGTTGAATTAGATAAAAACATGACTTCTAAAGATCCTCTGCATTTTGTGGATACAAAAAAATATGCAGAACGATTAAAAGATGTAATGGAGAAAACACACTTAAAGGACGCTGTGCGTACCGGAGTGGGAAAATCTAAAGGAAAAGAACTTGTAATTTGCTGTATGGATTTCGCCTTTATCGGTGGATCTATGGGAGCTGTTGTAGGAGAAAAAATCGCCAGAGGTATTGATCACGCGATCAAAAACAAATTACCTTTTGTAATGATTTCTAAATCTGGTGGAGCTCGTATGATGGAAGCTGCTTATTCTTTAATGCAATTAGCAAAAACATCTGTGAAATTAGCGCAATTAGCAGAAGCTAAACTACCATACATTTCACTTTGTACAGATCCAACAACCGGAGGAACAACTGCATCATACGCTATGTTAGGAGACATCAACATCTCTGAGCCAGGTGCTTTGATTGGTTTTGCCGGTCCACGTGTTGTTCGTGATACTACAGGAAAAGATTTACCGGAAGGTTTCCAAACTGCTGAGTTCTTATTAGAGCACGGTTTCCTTGACTTTATCACGCCAAGAAAAGAATTAAAAGACAAAATCAACTTGTATATCGATTTGATTCAGAATAACGATATTAGATAGTTTTTAAACTTCTAAATTATACCAAATCCCAAGAAAAATATTTTTCTTGGGATTTTTTTGTGCGGGATAAAATGTATCGTTCCTACGGAACTTCTGAATTGCGTTTTCATTTTTTCAACGGAATAAATTCCGTTGCTACCAACATTTCATTCCTACGGAATTTTTATCGGTGCTTGACCTCAATCCTAACTCCAACTTCAACGCGATAAATCATATTGTTATCAATATTCCATTCATACGGAATTTTTCGCAACTTATAATTTTAATCGCAACTAATTAATACTTGTCTGAAAAATTGTATTTTTGTTTTTGATACATAAATAACAGTTTTTGTACCCAAGCGAACTACCAGAAAATGTATTTAACAAAAACTAACTTGTTTTCTACCAAAACCACTTTTTTTTAAGCAATATAAATATCTTTGAACTATGAGCACAGCAACAAAACCCAATCATATAGGACGAAAAATTAGTCGTATTCGTGAACTAAGAGATATGAAGCAGGAAGCTTTGGCTCAAGCTTTAGGAACATCTCAGCAGACCGTATCTGCAATAGAAAACAGCGAGACCATAGACGATGCAAAACTTGCAGAAGTAGCAAAAGCACTTGGCGTAAGTGTTGAAGCTATAAAAAACTTTACAGACGAAAATATGATTAGTTACTTCAATAATTTTTACGACAACAGCACTAGCAGTGGAGTAAATGGGATATTCAGCCCAAGTCACTGTTCTTTCAATCCTATAGATAAAGTAGTTGAACTTTACGAGCGTATGATTCAGTCAGAAAAAGAAAAAGTTGAGTATTTAGAAAAATTACTGAAAGAAAAATAAATTCTTTCAAAAACATATTAGTTCCTCAAAACCTAACTTTAAAATTATAACCTTATGAAAAAGATTGTTTTTTTAGCACTAATTATGTTAGTTTCATTCTCCATCCAGGCACAAACGTCAAAAGAATTGGTAGGCAAATGGCAATTGGTAAAACTTACTAAAAACGGAAAAGAAAAAGATATAAAAGAGAAATTTAAAAGTGATCAGGTTTTTCAGGTCTTCAATGAAGATGGGAAATTTACAGGAATTGTAGGAGAAAAAAGCATCAACGGCAAATGGAAGCTCTCAAAAAACAACGATGCTTTAACTGTTACGGTTGATTTAATGCCTGTGAAATTTCAAATTGAATACTTCGACAGTCAAAAACGTGTGATTACTCAAGATCAGCTTGGAACTCTAGAATACAAAAAGGTAGACAACTAATACCTTAAAAACCGGAAGTCTTTAGACATTAAGGAATACTAAAATTTATACCAAATCTTCAAAATAAAAAACTCTTCGAGCCTTGCGTTTAAATCTTAACCGCAAGGCTCGCAAAGTTTACACAAAGAAAAAAAACCTTTGAACCTTTGCCTCTCTGAACCTTAAAAAAACTACTTCAAAGAAGCCATATCAATTACAAAACGATACTTCACATCGCTTTTATTCATTCGGTCGTAAGCTTCATTAATATACCCCATATCGATAATCTCAACATCAGAAGTAATATTATGTTCAGCACAGTAATCTAACATTTCCTGAGTTTCTTTTATTCCTCCAATCAAGCTTCCAATAATGCTTCTTCTTTTCATGATTAAAGTAAAAACAGGAATTTCAGCGGGTGCTGGTGGAGCTCCAACAACAATCATGGTTCCGTTAGTAGTTAATAAATTCAGATAGGCATTATGATCGTGTTTTGCAGAAACAGTGTTGAGGATAAAATCGAAACTATTCGCCAACGATTCCATTGTTTCAGGATTTGAGGTTAAAGCAAATTTATGTGCTCCTAATTTCTTCGCATCAGCTTCTTTTGAAGGAGAGTGACTTAACATTGTAACTTCGGCACCAAAAGAAACTGCAAATTTCACAGCCATATGTCCTAAACCGCCAAGTCCCAAAACTCCAACTTTATGCCCTTTACCTACTTTTAAATATCGTAACGGAGAGTAAGTAGTAATTCCTGCGCAGAGTAGCGGAGCAACTCCTTTAATATCCAGTTTTTCAGAAACATGAAGGGTATAACTTTCATCAACAATAATACTGTTTGAGTATCCTCCACGGGTTGGAATATTGGTTCCTCTTTCGACACTGTTATAAGTTCCTGTCATTCCTTCATCACAAAATTGCTCTTCACCCGACTGACAGCTTGGACAAACTCTGCAAGAATCTACGAAACAGCCTACCCCAGCCAGTTCTCCAACTTTAAATTTAGAGACTTCACTTCCAACAGCTACAATTCGGCCAACAATTTCATGACCGGGAACTAAAGGATAGTCAACAGGCCCCCAGTCGCCTTTTGCAGTATGAATATCAGAATGGCAAACGCCACTGTATAAAATTTCGATCTGAACCTGATGAGCACCAACTTCTTTTCTTTCAAACGTATAAGGTTTTAACGGATTTACAGCATCATAGGCTGCATAAGCTTTTACTGGTATCATATTATCGTTTTTAAATTAGGGTATTAAAATTACGATAAAATTCAACAGCAACACCAAAATTAAAATGATCTACAAATGATTTTTTTCTGTAGTGTGCTTACATCCCGGTTCGAATCGCTTCAACCGGATCTAAATTTGCGGCAGAGATAGCCGGTAATATCCCGGAAATTAATCCGATAATTGCAGCCAGGCCGGTCCCTAAAATTATATTTCCTGTACTTAAAACAAATTCAAAGTCAAGTACTTTTGTCAAAATAAGGGCAATACCCCAAACCATCAGCAAGCCAATTATTCCGCCAATAACAGAAAGAATAACCGCTTCGAATAAAAACTGAAATAGAATAAATCGATTTTTAGCTCCTAATGATTTCTGAATTCCAATTAAATGGGTTCTTTCTTTTACGGATACAAACATGATATTCGCAATTCCGAAACCGCCAACCAAAAGAGAAAATCCACTAATAATCCATCCCACAACATTCATCTGTCCCAAAATCCCATCTATAAAATCGGTAAAACCAGAAAGTACATTAATGAAAAAATTATCTGCTTCGCCGGCTTTCATTCCGCGCATTGCTCTTAATTTCTGTGCAACCTGCGCTTTATAAGCGTCCATATCTATCCCTTTCGATGGTTTTATAACAATTACGGGGGTCATGGCATCACTGTCACCATACATTCGACGAAGAAAATTAGCAGGTAAATAAACGGTGGTATCATAGCTTTCTCCAAAAAAACCCGCACCTTGCTTTGCAATTACACCAATAACGGTAAAACGTTGTCCGTACAAACGAATATTTTTTCCAATAGGATCACTTGTACCAAAAAGTCCTTCAGCAATTTCGTATCCCAAAACAATAACCGCAGCTCCGGAATTCGATTCAGATTCGGTATAAAATCTTCCTTTTTCTAAAGTCAATCCGTCAATATCAACCATTTCATTTGACGAAGGAACAATATTTACATCGCTAACTGTCTTCGAATCGTATTTTAAACTTTCCCTTTTTACAAAAAGCTGATAAGCAACCTGATCAGTATTCGTAAGAGAATTTTTAAGTCCTATGTACTCGTCGTATTTCACATTTGGAAACTGATCTCTTTTCCATTGCGGAATTTCAGTTGGGCCAAAAGACATCTTCACTAAATAAATCGTATTTTTATCTAAGCTGCTTAAATCCTTAGAAATTTTACGATCTAAAGAATCAACTGCCGCCAAAACAGCAATAATTGAAAAAATCCCAATTGTTACTCCCAACAAAGACAATAAAGTTCGTAGTTTATTATTTCGCAAAGCATTAACAGCAAAGCTCAAACTTTCTTTTAATAATCTAAGATAAACAAGCATATAGTAGTATTTTTCAATAAAGTAAAATTCAATAATTTAAAATCAAAAACCTAATAAAAGTTAACTTACTCATCAGTAGTTTTTTTTAGCATAATGTTACATTAATTTTCTTTAAAATAAGGTTTAAAAAAACTACTTTTGCAGTCTCAAAAATCATAACTACACGATGAGCACAACTAAAACAATACAATCGGCATTAATATCTGTTTTTTCAAAAGACGGTTTAGAGCCAATCGTTAGAAAATTACACGAACAAAACGTAACACTTTACTCGACTGGAGGAACTGAAGATTTTATAAAAAATCTTGGCATTCCTGTTGTTCCTGTTGAAGACATCACTTCTTTCCCTGAGATTCTTGGAGGAAGAGTAAAAACACTTCACCCGAAAATCTTTGGTGGAATTTTAAACCGTCAGGATAACGAAAGTGATGTTCAGCAAATGAAGGAATTTGATATTCCACAAATTGATTTGGTAATTGTTGATTTGTATCCGTTTGAGAAAACTGTTGCTTCAGGTGCAAGCGAGCAGGATATTATTGAAAAAATTGACATTGGCGGAATTTCATTAATCCGTGCCGGTGCAAAAAACTTCAAAGACACCGTAATTGTAGCTTCAGTAAACGAATACAGCCTGCTTTTAGATTTGATTACAGAGCAAAACGGAGCAACAACTCTTGAAAACAGAGGATTACTTGCTACAAAAGCGTTCCACGTCTCATCTCACTACGATGGCGCTATTTTTAACTATTTCAATACTGACGAAACCATTTACAAAGAAAGTATTGCAGATGGTCAGGTTTTAAGATACGGGGAAAACCCTCATCAAAAAGGATTTTTCTTTGGTGATTTTGATGCTATGTTCAAAAAAGTTCACGGAAAAGAATTATCATACAACAACTTATTAGATGTTGATGCCGCAGTAAACTTAATTAATGAGTTTAAAACTGACGGACCAACATTTGCTATTTTAAAACACAACAATGCTTGTGGCTTGGCCTCAAGAAAAACAATCAGCGAGGCTTATCTAGCAGCTTTGGCTTGTGATCCTACATCGGCTTTTGGAGGTGTTTTGATTGCAAATACTAAAATCGACCTGGATACAGCACAGGAAATCAACAAGTTGTTCTGCGAAGTAGTAATTGCTCCAAGTTATGATGAAGAAGCAATTGCTGTTTTACAAGAAAAGAAAAACAGAATCATATTAATTCAAAATGAAGTTGAATTACCATCAAGACAAGTAAGAACATGTCTTAATGGTTTGTTAATTCAGGACAGAAATAATATTACAGATACTAAAGAGCATTTAAAAACCGTTACTATTACTGAGCCTACAGCTGAAGAGATAGAAGATTTAATATTTGCTTCAAAAATTTGTAAAAACACCAAATCAAATACAATCGTATTTGCCAAAAACGGAACATTAATTTCGTCAGGAACAGGTCAGACTTCAAGAGTAGACGCTTTAGTTCAAGCAGTTGACAAAGCAAAAGCCTTTGGATTTGATTTAACCGGTGCTTCAATGGCAAGTGATGCATTTTTCCCGTTTCCGGATTGTGTAGAATTAGCCAAAAAAGCAGGAATAACTGCTGTTATTCAGCCAGGAGGCTCAATAAAAGACGAATTAAGCATAAATTATTGCAATGAAAACAATCTTGCAATGGTATTTACGGGAACACGTCATTTTAAACATTAATTTGTTTAACTTTGTTCAAAATAATTTATAACATTTTAAACCCCTAAAAAACTTATGGGATTTTTTGATTTCATGACCGAGGATATTGCGATAGACCTTGGTACCGCAAACACTTTAATCATTCATAATGATAAAGTTGTTATTGATAGTCCGTCGATCGTTGCACGTGATAGAATATCAGGCAAAATCATTGCTGTTGGTAAGGAAGCCAATATGATGCAAGGTAAAACGCATGAAAACATCAAGACCATAAGGCCTTTGAAAGATGGTGTAATTGCAGATTTTGATGCTTCAGAAAAGATGATCAATATGTTCATCAAAAGTATTCCTGCATTGAAAAAAAGAATGTTTACTCCAGCTTTAAGAATGGTGGTTTGCATCCCTTCTGGTATTACTGAGGTTGAGATGAGAGCTGTAAAAGAGTCTTGTGAAAGAGTAAATGGAAAAGAAGTTTACTTAATTCATGAGCCAATGGCAGCTGCAATTGGTATTGGTATCGATATTATGCAACCAAAAGGAAACATGATTGTTGATATTGGAGGAGGTACAACTGAAATCGCAGTTATTGCATTAGGCGGAATTGTATGCGACAAATCTGTAAAAATTGCAGGTGACGTTTTCACAAACGATATCGTTTATTATATGCGTACACAACACAACCTTTTTGTTGGAGAAAGTACTGCTGAAAAAATAAAAATTCAAATTGGTGCCGCTATCGAAGATTTAGACGGACCACCAGAAGATATGTCAGTTCAAGGTAGAGACTTACTTACAGGTAAACCTAAACAGGTAGATGTTTCTTACCGTGAAATTGCAAAAGCACTTGACAAATCAATTCAACGTATCGAAGACGCGGTAATGGAAACATTATCTCAGACTCCTCCTGAATTAGCAGCCGATATTTACAATACAGGTATTTACTTAGCTGGTGGTGGATCTATGTTAAGAGGCCTTGATAAGCGTATTTCGCAAAAAACAGATTTACCTGTTTATATTGCTGAAGACCCGTTAAGAGCTGTTGTTCGCGGAACCGGAATGGCGCTTAAAAACATTGCGAAATTTAAAAGTATCTTAATCAAATAAGATTCAAAATAACAATCAATATATTTTTATTAGAGTTGAATTCAAACATTCAACTCTAATAAATTTTGAAACCAAAAGCATATCCTGAAACAAAATAACCAAACAAGAAATGCAGCAAATTTTTAATTTCATTATAAGAAACAGTAATCGATTGCTGTTTTTGCTGCTTTTAGGTATTTCGTTAGCACTCTCAGTTCAATCACATTCTTACCACAGAAGTAAAATAATCAGTTCGGCTAATTTTTTAACCGGAGGTGTTTATGAGAAAATCAATCACGTAAACGAATATTTGAACTTAAGAACTGAAAATGACGAACTTGTACTTGAAAACGCAAGATTAAAAAGTCTATTATTCAATAAACAAGACACCTCAAAACTACCTTTAGCAGACAGCGTAAAAGGGGTTAAGCCTGCGGACATTATTGTTTCAAAAGTAATTCACAATTCCTACAACACACACGAAAATTTCATCACGCTTAATTCGGGATCAAATGATGGTGTTAAACCAGATATGGGAGTAATCAATAGCTTAGGAATTATTGGGGTTGTAGACAATACTTCACCAAGATACGCAACTGTTGTGAGTATTTTGAATATGAAATCACAGATAAATGCTAAACTAAAAAAGACAAACCACTTTGGTTCTTTAACCTGGGATGGAAAAAGCACAGGCTTTGTACAACTGGAAGATGTTCCTAGATTAGCTTCTGTAAGAAAAGGAGATACCATCGTAACCGGAGGGCAATCTGTAATTTTCCCGGAAGGAATTAATATTGGTACTGTAGAAAATATATACAAAAAGGAAAATTCAAGTTTTTATGTTATAAAAGTTAAGCTATTTAACGACATGACCAATCTTGGACACGTATATATCATCAAAAGTAAGGACAGAGAAGAACTTATTAATTTAGAAAACAAGGGAAAAAATGAATAGCGCTTTGTTACTCAATATTTTTCGATTTATTATGTTACTAGCAATTCAGGTTGTTATTTTCAATAATATGAATTTTTTAGGGTACATAAGTCCCTTCCCATACATCTTGTACATTATTTTGTATCCGGTTAACAGCAACAGAACCGGCTTGATTGTATCGAGCTTTTTACTTGGAATTATCATGGACATGTTTTGTAATTCAGGCGGGATTCACGCAACAGCTTGTCTTGTACTTGCTTATTACAGACCTTACATTTTTAAATTCTCTTTTGGGCTTAGTTACGAATATCAAACCATTAAGCTGAATGATTCCTTAACCCCTGAACGGTTTTCTTTTATTCTGGTTTCTGTTGTATTGCATCATATCGTGTTATTTATACTAGAAGCTTTTCAGTTTAAATTTATTCTGGATGTTTTACTCCGAACTTTATTTAGTTCTATCTTTACAATAATCACCTCAATTATCATAATTTACCTTATTAAGCCTAATAAACGATGAGAAAAGTTCTGCTGCCCTCTTTAATTATTATTGCAGCATCTTTGCTAGTGATTAGGATCTTTTATTTGCAAATTATCGATGATACATTTAAGTTAAAATCCGAAAATAATGCGATAAAGAAAAAATATGACTATCCTGAAAGGGGTTATATTTATGACCGACATGGAAAATTATTAGTCGCCAATCAGGCCTCTTATGACATCATGGTAATTCCCAGAGAAATCAAGGAAGACCTTAATATCCCTGAATTCTGTGCTTTATTGAACATTACCCGAGAAGATTACGACAAAAGAATCGCAAAAGCTAAGGTATACAGCCCAAGACTTCCTTCGGTATTTTTATCACAATTGAACAAGAATGAGTTTGCAGCTTTTCAGGAAAAAATTCGAAAGTATGAAGGTTTCTATTTTCAAAAGCGCTCTCTTCGTGACTATGAAGTAGATTACGGTGCAAACATTTTTGGCTTTATCACTCAGGTAAACGAACGTTTGATCGCTAAAAACCCTTACTACAATAGCGGGGATTTAATTGGACGTCAAGGTGTTGAAGAAAGCTATGAAGACATCCTACGCGGTATTAAAGGCGTAAAATACATCCAGAAAGACAAATACAACAGAGAAATTGGCTCTTACAAAGATGGCAAGTACGATACTATTGCCGTAGCCGGAGAAGATATCAATCTAACAATTGATGCTGAGCTTCAGAAATACGGAGAAGAGCTAATGATCAATAAAAGAGGAGGAATTGTCGCTATCGAACCTAAAACGGGGGAAATCCTGGCGTTAGTAACTGCACCTTCTTATGATCCTGGAATTTTAGTTGGAAGACAGCGTTCTAAAAACTATACCCTTTTGTATCACGATTCAATTGCAAAACCACTCTACGACAGAGGGCTTTTGGCCGAGTATCCTCCGGGTTCTCCGTTTAAAATCCTGACAGGTCTGGTTGCTTTGCAGGAAGGCGTTATAAACGAACAAACTACTTTTATGTGTCATCATGGATTTAGTTATGGTAGAGGTCGCTTTATGAAATGTCACGGTTTTGGACCTCATCAATTACATAACGGAATTTACAATTCCTGTAATACCTATTTTGCACAATCTTACATGTTAACTATAAACAAATATTCAAATCCCGCTAAGGCGGTTGACGTTTGGAGTGACCACGTAAAAAGTTTTGGATTAGGACAGTTTATGGGGTATGATTTACCAACAGGTAAAAGAGGAAACATTCCGACATCAAAAACATATAAGAAAATTTATCCTAACGGAGGCTGGAGAAGCACAACCATTGTATCCAATTCCATTGGTCAGGGAGAAGTTTTAATGACTCCTATTCAACTAGCCAATATGATGGCAACTGTAGCCAATCAAGGCTACTATTACACGCCTCACATTATTAAAAAAATTGAAGGAAAGAAAATTGACGCTAAATTCACCACCAAACACGTTACCACAATTGACCAAAAGTATTTCCCACCGGTCATAAGCGGTTTGTTTGATGTTTATAACAAAGGAACGGCTTACGCACTTCGCGTAGAGGGTATTGATATTTGCGGAAAAACGGGTACGGCAGAGAATTTTGCAAAAATTAACGGAAAAAGAACACAGCTAAAAGACCACTCTATATTTGTCGCTTTTGCACCTAAAGACAATCCGAAAATTGCAATCGCAATTATGATTGAAAATGGAGGATTCGGAGCAACAGTAGCAGGTCCAATTGCCAGTTTAATGATTGAAAAATATCTAAGACATAAAATCACAAGAACCGATTTAGAAACCCGGGTCCTAAACAAAAGCTTAGCAAGTGAGTATGCAAAATTAGGCGGTATGAACGAAGCCAGCGCGATTGAATCTACTCCAAAAGATTCTCTTTTAAAAGCTAAAATTATTACCCCTAAGCCGGTAACACCTAAAGCAGAAGTAAAGAAGACAGTATCAGACACCACTAAAAAGAACTAACAAAGATTATTTCAAATGAAAAATCAAAGTGTAAAAAATAACATTGACTGGATAAGCGTTTTTATCTACATTTCGTTGGTGATATTAGGGTGGCTAAATATCTATTCTTCATCATTACTATCAACAGAAGGAACCTACCAAAAGCAATTAATCTTTATTGGATGTACTATCCCTCTAATTTTTGTGGTGCTTTTTGTGGACGGAAAATTCTACGAAAAATACGCAACTATTATTTTTGGAGTTTCGTTATTATCCTTAGCCGGTTTATTTTTATTTGGAAAAACTATTGCCGGACAAAGATGTTGGTATGCCATAGGAAGCTTCACTTTACAACCATCCGAGTTTGCTAAAGCCGCTACATCATTGGCATTGGCCAAATATTTAAGTGATACACAAATCAACCTGAAAGATACCAACCGACAGATTCAGGCCCTGGCCATTGTATTTTTACCGGTATTATTGATTTTACCTCAACCCGATCCGGGAAGTGCCTTAATCTACAGTATTTTCATTGTTGTATTATATAGAGAAGGTTTGCCATCCTGGTATGTTTGGACCGGCTTTATCACCATACTATTATTTGTATTAACACTCGTTCTGGAGCCCTATGTAGTTATTCTAATTGCTCTGGGAGTTTTAACCATCATACATTTTAAAGGAAGAGTAGTTGACCGAAACATTATCTTAAGCGGTATTCTTCTGCTTATTATCTCAGGTTTTGTTTTCTCTGTAGATTATGTTTTTGATAACGTTTTTAAACAGCATCACCGTGACCGTTTTAATATCTTATTAGGAAAAAGTGTAGATATGAAAGGTATTGGATACAACACCAATCAATCTGAAATTGCTATTGGATCAGGAGGATGGATCGGAAAAGGCTTCCTCGAAGGAACTCAAACCAAAGGAGGATTCGTTCCTGAACAACACACCGATTACATCTTTACAACCGTTGGTGAAGAATGGGGTTTTGCAGGATCTTTAGTTGTAGTTGCACTTTTCGTGGGGCTATTTCTAAGAGTCATCTACTTAGCTGAAAGACAGAAAACAAAATTTAGCAGGGTATATGGATATTGTGTTGCTGGAATTTTATTCACCCACTTCTTTGTTAACATTGCCATGGTTATTGGAATTTTCCCAACAATTGGGGTCCCTCTGCCTTTCTTTTCTTATGGAGGCTCCGGACTCTGGGGATTCACAATTCTGTTGTTTATCTTCTTAAAAATGGATGCCAATAAAGTGAATGAATGGTAGTTTTTTCTTAAGACGCTAAGGTTCTGAGGTACTAAGGTGCTAAGTTTTTATTCGGAGGCACAACGATTCAGAAGTTGACATTTAGAGTTGCATTTCACAACTCACATTTCACACTTTACATCTCACATTTCACAAAAGAAAATATATCCCATAAAAAAAGTCCGAAACTTAACTGTTTCGGACTTTTTTATACCTTCTATTTTAATTATATCTTTTCGCTTGGTCTCTTTTTAAAAAGCTTTACCAATACCGGAAATGTAGATATGATTACAATTATAATAATGATGTATTCAATGTGATGTTTTAAGTCTATTCCTTCTTTCAGGAACACGCCATATAAATAGTGTCCTGCGAAGATCAATATAAACGACCATAAGAAAGAACTCAAAACATTATAGAACATAAATTTTTGTTTATCCATAGAAACAATTCCTGCAACAATAGGAGCAAAAGTCCTGAAAATTGGAAGGAAACGCGCATAGATAATCGCTTTTCCACCGTACTTCTCAAAGAAATCTTTTGATTGCAGTAAGTACTTTTTCTTGAACCAGAAAGAATCTTCCTTTTTGAATAAATAGTAACCGCTTTTCGCTCCAAACCAATATCCGGTCATATTCCCCAAAACTCCCATTATGGCAACAAGGGTTGAAAGTATAAAGACATTAAGAAAATCTGCCGGAATATCAACAACGTTCTGCATTAAATCACGACTGTAAATCCCTGCTAAGAAAAGTAAACTATCTCCCGGAAGAAAAAATCCTGCAAAAAGTCCAGTTTCTGCAAAAACTATAAAGAGAACAATAAATAAACCAATTTGAACCCCTCCAATGCTTAATGTTATATAAAATTCAGGGTTGATTAATTGCGTCCAATCAAAATTATTCATAAATGCGTTTGGTTATATTTATAAGTTTGTGAAATTAGCAATAATTTGCTTCAACCACAATTAAAAGCCATATTTTAAAGATAAATTAACTATTAAAAGCCCGAGTATAAACCCGGGCTCTGCTGTTTTTTATTCTCTTACATACTTACAGCAAGAATGCAAATTGTCATAATCGGTATCCGTAGCTTTAACGTCCTTAGTATCATGTCCAACTTTAGCTACAGCAGCATTCAAATCTGCAGGAGATGATTTTTCTTCGTTTAAAATCACCGCAAGCTGATGCGTACTAATATCCCAGCTTGCCGATTTTACTCCCGGAACACTAAAGGCCGCCTTTTCAATACGTTTTTTGCATTGCTCGCAGGTACCATTTACCTCGGTTGTATACTTTAAATTCTTGTTTTTCTTCGTTTGTGCCTGAGCCGAGAATCCTAAAAAAGTAATCAGCGCCATTAAAATTATTCTATTCATCTTGTTTATTATTTAGTGTTATTATTTTTATCTTATATGTGAGATGTTTTATGTGAGATGCTAGATGTAAGATGGTTGAATAAATTTTTATATTTTACATTTTACAGATCACTTTTTACAGATCACATTTCACATTTTACCTCTATTTTATCTTAAATCGTAATCCTGCGTAATACATCTGTCCAAAAATAGGAGCATACGCAACAGAAGCATCAAAATTAGGACCAAATGGATCTGAAGCTCCTAAAATGGCTTTGTCCTGTTTGTAATTTCCAATATTCTCCCCTCCTACATATACTTCAAAAACAGGCGAAAAAATTCTCGTTATCTGAACATTCATCACCGCATACGAAGGCGAAAAATCAGGAAACTGATCTGCAGTCGGGTTTGACGCTGTATAAGGCAATTGTTGTTTTCCGGACCAGTTAAAAGTATAATCAAATTTCCATTGTTTATCATTGTTCAGCTTGGTTTCATATTCCAAATTCCCTAAAAAACGGTGTTTCGCCTGTAAGGGACGCTGAAAAGTACCACGCAAATAATCCGTTTGAATATCATAATACTTGTAAGCCGTTCTTAAATTCAGGTTATGGATAAATTCAAAATTGAATTCTAACTGAAAGCTATTGGCAAACGAACTTCCTTTCAGATTGTAAAACAAAACATCCTGCGGACTTTGCATCAAGTCGACAACGGCCTGATTTTGAAAATCGGTACGATAGAAATCAAATCCAACTTCAGCATTTTTATTAAAAACACGGAATTTCTGAGAAAAACTCACTCCATAATTCCATGCGATTTCGGGATTCAATCCATAAATTTTTCCACTTTGATCTAAAATTGAAAACGTTCTGGAACTTGCAAAAAGCTGCTGATTTTCGGCAAAAATATTAGCCGAACGCTTCCCTCTTCCGGCAGAAACACGAAGCACACCAAACTTCCAGGGATTGTATCGCATGTGCAGACGCGGCGTAACAAATAGCCCCAATCGATTATGATTGTCTACTCTACCTCCCAAAATCAAACTAAAATTATCGGTATTATCATAAGTATACTCGAAAAACGCTCCAACTGAATTATCAATTCGACTGTAATCATTTGCGTTTACAAATTCCTGATACTGATCGTAAGCAAAATTTAAACCGGTAGAGAATTTATGCTTCGTATTGTTAATAATCGAATTGAAAATTAAATTCGAATAAAAGCTATTTTGTCTGATATCATAAAGACTCAAACCAAAATAAGAGTTTTGATTATGGGTATTAAAGGCATTCTGAAAACCAATACTTTGATACGGCATGTCTTTGAACACATATCCTATCTTAGTAGAAACATCAAAACGCTCAGTATTTATTTCTGAACCCCAATGATTTTTTGTCCCGCGATCGGTATCTTTATCGAAATCTACTTCTCCGGTTTGTTTCTTATCATTCATATATCTGAAATTGATAAAACTCACCAAACCGTTATCGGGATTATAATACTGGTAACGGTTTAAAACGTTAATTTGTTTCCCCAACGGATTGTCTAAAAAGCCGTCGTCATTCATGTCGTTTTTTGCTACACGGGCATTACCATGAACAAATAAACTCGTCGCCCATTTATCCGATAATTTTTTATTAAAATGGGTATTTAATTCAAAACGGGCATCGGTAGAACCGTAAGCATTTAAGAAAAATGGAATGTCGTTTAATGGCTTTAAAAGCTCAGTATTAATTTGTCCTGAAATACTCTCGTAACCATTAATAACACTCCCCGCTCCCTTTGTAATCTGAACACTTTCTATCCATGTTCCCGGAGTAAACGATAAGCCGTAAGCTTGTGAAGCTCCTCGTACCGAAGGAAGATTCTCTTCGCTAATTAATAAATAAGGACTTGTCAAGCCAAGCATTTTAATTTGTTTCGTTCCTGTTAAAGCATCAGAAAAATTCACATCTATTGAAGGGTTTGTTTCAAAACTCTCGGCTAGATTACAGCAGGCTGCTTTTAGCAACTCTTTGCTTGTGATAACAGATGTATTGGCAGTAAGGGTATAGGATTTTTTTATTCCTTTCTGTTTTTTTGTAATTTTCACTTCCTGTAAATCTTCTTGCGAAAACATGGATACTGAAAGCAAAAACACAACAAAAAGCATTATATTTTTTTGCATGAAAAAATGATTTTAATGTTAATTAGAAGGCTGTTTTTATCAAAATTTCTCAAAAAAAAGAAATAACAAAACAACATAGCACAAGTCAAAACGACTTGATTCTAAACATTAAAATCAGGAATAAAAGATGTACTGATGGTATAATTTAAATAAGGGAGGTGCATTTGCATCAGAATAATACGAAGCAACCTGGCTGCTTTTGAATTTTGGAATTGCAAGAAAAGCAATTGACTTATATTCCTGAGTCACCGGAAGAAAAGCAAACTGAAAAAAGAAAATCTTAAGAGTAGCATTGTCCGATTTTTTCTCAAAATGAACTACTTTGTCTTTACAGCAAGATGATTTTTTTTCAGAGACTCCACAACAATTCTTTTCAGAAGCTGCAGCTGTTGTGTTTAACGAAACGGAAGCAATCTCACCTCCGCAATAGTGCACATCAAAAGCAAACCCAATATTGGAGACCAACAGTAGGAAGGCTAAAAATAATCCCGTGCACTTTTTTAGTTTCATACTGCAAAATTATTTAAAAGACTCCAAAAAAGACTGTATAAAGTGTTATTTTTTTAAATTTTGTTGCTGATAATAAAACGCAGGAATAAATAACAGTACAAATATGGGCTGAATAATAAATCGTCGTACATAAAAAAGAAGCCAATTCCAGTCTGGAAAACATTCGAGAATAACAAAAAACATCCCCATAAGTATCACGGCAAAAAACACATATAAAAACAAACTGAATTTAAACATGTCACGATCCTGAAACAAGGTATAGATCAATATCAGAGACAGAAAAGTATTCAATACATACCGCAGCAAAAGATTCAAAAAAAGAGTAAACGTTTTTACTTCCGGAAATGGCAAGTCTTTAAAATTCCCGTCAAAATAACTCAGAAAAGGATCATAAAAAAGCTGATTTTCAAAAGCTCTAATAACGGCAAAACACAATACGATTACAATCGCAATTATTAACTTCAATTTGTGATCGAGGATTTTATTTAGCATACTTCGAAAATTTGTTTACCCAAATAATCCACAAAAGAAAAACGAAACCGTAAATAATTAAAGGAAACAAAGTCCCATGTAAAAAATGATTGTACTCGTGAAAATGAAATAGTAAAACCACCAATAGTGCAATTCTGGCAACATTTAAAACATAAATAGCAAAAATTCCAAATAGTATAAACAACAATGTGGCTTTAAATTTTCCGGAAAACGCCAGCACAAAAGCAACAAACAAAATCATAACGCTTACAGCATTGCAGCCTTCAACGATTCGAACAGAATAGTGTCTATTATACCACACCTCCAACCAAGAATCTGTGAGACTCTTGTGAATTTTGATATCACAATTAAATGTCTGCATCAATTGTTCTACATTTCGTCCCACAACATTGGTTATTCCATCTACTTCATTTGCCCCAAAACCGTTCAAATAGAACTTATACAACAGGGTTAGTACAATATAAGCCGCAAAAAAAGTGCTTATAAAAATCAGAAAGGGCTTAAACTGTACTAAATATTTTTTCAACGGATTTTTTTTTCAAATTTATGTATTTTTTGAGTTTAGCTTTAAATACTTTTGTATAAAATTTTAACATCATGACATTTCAAGAATTACAACCAAAAATAAGCGCTATTGTTTCTGATTCGGCATTAGTTAGAAACGAAAAATTATTAGCAATCTGCCAGTTACTAAACGAAAATATTGAATACTATAACTGGGTTGGTTTTTATTTTGCCAATCACGAGAACAAAACCCTGCATTTAGGCCCGTATGTGGGAGCAGAAACAGATCATACTGTTATTCCTTTTGGTAAAGGAATTTGCGGTCAGGTAGCAGAAAGTAATGCCAATTTTGTAGTACCGGATGTTGCGGCTCAGGACAATTATATTGCATGTAGCTTTACTGTAAAATCAGAAATAGTAGTTCCCTTATTTGTTGAGGGTGTAAATATTGGCCAAATCGATATCGACAGCCATGTAATTGATCCTTTTACAGAAGCCGATGAGAGATTTTTAGAATTCGTAAATCAGGAAGTTGCTAAACTATACTAAAAATAGCACTTTTACGTGATTTTAATTTTATCAAATTCTATGAAACTGATTTTACATCTCTTCTTTTTCTTGACAATTTCAACAAAATTGTTTGCTCAAGCTCCTACTTCAAAAGACAAAGTAATTTACCTCGATTCGACCTGGATAGAGAGCACTCCTGACAACTATAAATACATAAGAGTTATTGAAGGATATTACTCCAATCAAAAAACCTATGTTTTTAAAGAGTATTTCAAGTCTAAAAAACTAAAAACAATTGGTGCAACATCTGACAGAGATATTCTACAAGAAGAAGGTCCAATTCTTTACTATTATGAGAATGGCAATAAAAAACTGTCTGTCACATATTCAAAAAGAAAAAAAACAGGCCGGGAGTTCAATTGGTATGAAAACGGAAATTTAAAATCAGAGCTTGACTATTTTGAAACTAAAAAGGGAGAAGTTCAACTTAAAGTTAACAATTACTGGACTCTTAATAAAGAACAAACTGTAATCAACGGAAATGGTAAAGTCGAAGACACGAGCAATCAATTGGAACAAAACGGCATAATAAAAGATGGTTTTCCCGATGGTGAGTGGAAAGGTAAAAACCTAAAACGCAAATACACCTTTACAGAAAATTATGAAAACGGCAAATTAATCTCCGGAACGAGTATTGATTCTTTAAACGTTGAACATCACTATAAAACCATAAGTGAAAGGCCGGTTCCTAAAAAAGGCATTGATTCATTCTACAGATACTTTAGCCGTAATATGGTCATTCCAGTTGAGGCAAGAAATAAGGTATCCGGGAAGATTTACCTTAGTTTTATTGTAGATGCAGAAGGGAATTTGGTAAATCCCCGAATTTTAAAAGGACTTGGTTACGGCCTGGACGAAAGCGCAATAGCGGTAATTGCCGGTGCCGAGAAGTGGATTCCGGGTATAGAAAGAGGTATTCCGTCACGAGCCCTTTACTCAATACCTATTACAATTGTAAAAAATGGGTTATAAAATTCGTTTTTCCAAAAAAAAGTTCTAATTTTGCACCGTCTTACAAAAGTTGTACGACATACATAAAAATCATTAAATAATATTGGAATGTATTTAACTAAAGAAAAAAAGGAAGAGATTTTCGCACAACACGGTGCTGCAACAAACACTGGAAGCGCAGAAGGTCAAATCGCATTGTTCACTTACAGAATTTCACACTTAACTGAACACTTGAAAAAAAATCGTCACGATTACAACACTGAGCGTTCACTTGTACTATTAGTAGGTAAAAGAAGAGCTTTGTTGGACTACTTGAAAAAGAAAGAGATCAACAGATATCGTGAGATTATCAAAGTATTGAATATCAGAAAATAATCAATATAGAAAAGAGGTGCGAGAGTGCCTCTTTTTGTTTTTACATTACAAGCATTTTATAAGAAAAAAAGTTTGGTTTTTCATTGGGTTTTAGAACAATAACTACACACAACAACAACTACAACACAACTAAAACCCATTGTATAACCAATAAGGAAAAATTATGATTCCACAATTATTTGTAGAAAAGATCGATTTAGGTGATGGCAGAAGCATCACAATCGAGACAGGGCGTTTAGCTAAACAAGCAGACGGTTCTGTAGTAGTAAGAATGGGCGATACCATGATTCTTGCGACAGCAGTTTCAGCTCGCACTTCTAACCCAGGCGTTGATTTTTTACCATTAACGGTAGATTACCGCGAAAAATTTGCAGCAGCAGGTCGTTTTCCGGGTGGTTTCTTTAAGAGAGAAGCTCGTCCAAGTGATAACGAAGTATTGACAATGAGATTAGTTGACCGTGTTTTACGTCCACTTTTCCCAGATGATTACCATGCTGAAACTCAGGTTATGATTCAATTGATGTCTCATGACGAAGAGGTTATGCCGGACGCTTTAGCTGGTTTAGCGGCATCTGCAGCATTAGCTGTTTCAGATATCCCTTTTTATAACTTAATTTCTGAAGTACGTGTTGCACGTATCGATGGAAAATTCGTAATCAACCCAAGCAGAGTAGAATTAGAAAAATCTGACATCGATATGATGATTGGCGCTTCATTAGATTCTGTTGCTATGGTTGAAGGTGAGATGAAAGAAATTTCAGAAGCTGAAATGGTAGAAGCTATTAAGTTTGCTCACGAAGCTATTAAAGTACAAATCCAGGCGCAATTGCGTTTGCAAGCTGCTTTTGGTAAAAAAGAAATTCGTACTTACGAAGGTGAGAAAGAAAACGAAGAAATCTATAAAAAAGTAAAAGCTGCAGCATACGATAAAATCTATGCTATTGCAAAAGTTGGTTCGGCTAAACACGAAAGAAGCGCTGCATTTGCTGAAGTAAAAGAAGAAGTAAAAGCTTTATTTACAGAAGAAGAATTGGCTGCTGACGGAGATTTAGTTTCTAAATATTTCTATAAAACAAACAAAGAAGCTGTTCGTAACGTAGTGTTGGAATTAGGCGTTCGTTTAGACGGTAGAAAAACAACAGATATCAGACCAATCTGGTGTGAAACTGATTATTTACCAAGAGTTCACGGATCTTCATTGTTTACACGTGGAGAAACTCAGGCATTGGCAACTGTAACTCTTGGAACTTCAAGAGAAGCAAATCAAATTGACTCTCCATCTGAACAAGGTGAAGAGAAATTCTATTTACACTACAACTTCCCTCCTTTCTCAACTGGTGAAGCAAAACCTCTAAGAGGAACTTCAAGAAGAGAAGTAGGTCACGGTAACTTAGCTCAAAGAGCTTTAAAAAACATGATCCCTGCTGATTGTCCGTATACCATTCGTATTGTTTCTGAAGTATTAGAATCTAACGGTTCTTCTTCTATGGCAACCGTTTGTGCAGGAACTATGGCTTTAATGGATGCTGGAGTTCAAATGACAAAACCGGTTTCAGGAATTGCTATGGGATTAATTACTGACGGTGAGAAATTTGCTGTATTGTCAGACATTTTAGGTGATGAAGATCACTTAGGAGATATGGACTTTAAAGTAACCGGAACTGCTGATGGCATTACTGCTTGTCAAATGGACATCAAAATTGATGGTTTACGTTATGACATTATGGAACAAGCTTTAGGACAAGCACGTGAAGGACGTTTACACATTCTGGGTAAATTAACTGAAACAATTGCAACTCCAAGAGCTGACGTAAAAGCACATGCACCAAAAATCATCACCAGAACTATTCCTGGAAACTTTATTGGAGCATTGATCGGACCTGGTGGAAAAGTAATTCAGGAATTACAAAAAGCTACAGGAACTACTATTGTAATCAACGAAGTTGACGAACAAGGTGTGATTGAAATCTTAGGTACAGATCCTGCCGGAATTGAAGCAGTATTGGCAAAAATCAAGTCAATCACTTTCAAACCGCAAATGGGAGAAGCTTACGAAGTAAAAGTAATTAAAATGTTAGATTTTGGAGCTGTAGTAGAATATACTGCTGCACCAGGAAACGAAGTTTTATTACACGTTTCTGAATTAGCATGGGAACGCACTGAAAATGTTACCGATGTTGTAAACATGGGCGATGTATTCCAAGTGAAATACTTAGGTGTGGATCCTAAAACTAAAAAAGAAAAAGTGTCAAGAAAAGCACTTTTACAAAGACCTCCACGTGAGGAGAAAAAAGAGTAATCAGATCTTAGTTTACTAAAGGTTTATTCATAGAAAACCCCAATTCATGTATTTTGAATTGGGGTTTTTCGTTTTTACTGCATTTTTTCACTAAATATCTCCTCAAATACCCGAATAATCACAAAAAAACACGACAAACCTTACATTTATACGAGAAAATAAAATATCTTTAACACACCAAAAAAACAAATTAATAATCCTTAAAACACAATTATGTACTTTAACGTTACCCAAATCACAAAAATTAACGAGCAAGATTTTGTCTTTTCTGACCAAAGCAGTCTTACTTTCCCTGTCCCACCTCTAGCCTCAGCACAACTTTACAGAAATCAAGGTGTACTTACTTTAAAAATATGTGCTACCGTTTACATCAACTCTCAAGATTCAGCCCCACCATCAGTTCGTACACTAATAGAAAATGATACCAATATCGAAATCTATTTTGATTATGACTGGGACGAAAGCACACCAGATACTTATGATGTTTGGTATGTTGAAGTGGATTATATCTCCGATACAGTTAACAATATTAAGAGCGTCACATCTTACTTAAGAAATTTAGACCCTGAAACCTCTAGAGGAACAAGAACTACTGTAGATAATTAAACCCTATCAAGGAAAAGGAATGATTAAAACAACTAACTAATCATTCCTTTCTATTTTTTTATTAAACAAAACTAATACAGTTTCAAGATGTACAAACTAAGAATTATCTTTATTTCGGTTCTGTATTTATTTTTCATCACTTTATCAACGAAAGCACAAACAAGGACATCTTCATTTCACGAAGTACTTAAAAAAAAAGCAATTCAGTTCCGACACGAAACCAACTTTAATAAAGCTCAACATTTTTTTTTACTCAAAAAATGGGATTCCACTTTAGTTTATTCCATGAGACAACTGAACATAGGAGAAAATGAGGAACTATCAGATTATTGTCATTATCTTCGCGGAGACTCATTTAGAGAATTAAAGCTCTTTGACGAATCCAAATATGAAATGAACCTAATTTCAAAACAATTTACTTTCTATCCTTTAGTAAACAAAGCATTAGGCCAAATCTCAATAGAATTAAAAGAATTCAAAAAAGCCATTTATTACCTCTCAGAAGTAGAAAAAGTAGCACTTAAAACCAAACAGAATGACTACAGAATAAGTGCCGTATATGAAAATATTGGACTTTGTTACCTGCATCTCAATCTATTCACCAAAAGCGAAGAATACCTACTAAAGAGTAAAGAATTAAAAGAAAAAGAAAACGCCCCTCTCTCTCTTGTGCGACTATATCAAAACATTGCTAATCTATATTATGAACAATACAAGGACAAAGAAGCAATTGCCTATTTTGAAAAAGCTTATAATCTATCAAAAAAAATAAACGATTTTGACCAGAAATTAACCGCAGCTTTTAACATGGGAATGATTGAAGAAAACAGAGGCAATTTCAAGAAAGCAATTCAATATCGAAAAGAATACGATCAATGGAAAGACTCTCTCAACAACCAAAATAAAGTCTGGGCAGTCGCTGACTATGAAAAAAAATTCGCTGTAGCCCAAAAGCAAAAACAAATAAAAGTACTTGAAGTAGAGAATAGACTTAAAAATACCCAACGTAACGGTTTCTTTTTTGCCGCCATTGGCTTATTATTAATCTTAACGGCGGGAGTATATCTCTATGCTCAAAAAGTAAAAAACGGCAAAATCATATTGCTTCAAAAAAACAAACTCGATCAATTAAACGCTACCAAAGATCAATTGTTCTCTATTGTAAGCCATGATCTGCGCTCGTCGGTAAATGCGCTCAAAACAAGTAACGCGAAGTTATCGGCAACACTGGAAACCAAGAATTATGATGAATTGAATCAGCTCATTATTCAAAACAGTACTATTGCAAGCGGTGCCTATAGCTTATTGGACAATTTACTGCATTGGGCCATGTTGCAAACCAAACAATTGTACTTTCACCAAGAATCCGTTCACTTGTATTCTATCGTCCAGCAAATCGAATACAACTACAAACCTTTGCTACTGGACAAAGCCATTACTTTTGAGAATTTAGTTTCAAAAAATAATTTTATCTTCGTAGACCTCGATTCGTTAAAAATTATACTTCGTAATTTATTAGACAATGCGATTAAATTTTCGAATGAAGAAGGCAAAATAAGCTTTTACACTCGGGAAACCAATCCTGATTTTTGTGACCTGATCCTTGAGGACAACGGAATCGGAATGAGCCCGGAAACCATTAAAGAATTACTTACCGATAATACTTCTTTACTCGCCAAAAAAAATAATTCTGAAATTATAGGTACCGGTTTAGGTTTGCAGCTGTGCAAACAAATGATCAGAAAAAATGGCGGAACATTAGCCATAGAAAGCGAGCTCAATATAGGAACTAAAATGATTTTGACTTTCCCAAAAACAATAACCAATGGATAATATTCATGTTCTAATTATAGAAGATACCCCCGAGCAAAGCGAAGATCTTTGCCGGGTGCTGCGTCAAAACAATTATAATATTGTAGGAGTTGCAACCAATTTTACAGATGCACTGAAACTTTTTTACGAAAATACGATAGACATCATTATTATTGATGTCTTTTTAGACGGAAAACCCGAAGGAATTACGTTTGCCGAATCAATCAACATTATTCCAAACGCTTCTAAACCATTTGTATTTTTAACCAGTTCACAAGACCGCCAGATTTTTGAACGAGCCAAACTTACAAAACCTTTCAGTTTTTTACTGAAACCTTTTAACGAACTGGAAATTCTTTATGCCATAGAAATGGCTGTAGAAAAGTTTTATGCCCAAACCAATGTTTTTCAGAATGAAGAACAAGATACCGTGATTAGCAATGACTATTTATTTATAAAGAAGAAAAACTCTTTAAAAAAAGTAGCCCTTAATGATATTCTATATATTGATGTAGAAGAACGCTATTGCAACATCATTACCGAGAAAGAAAAATTTGTAATTCTGATCTCATTGACAAAAATCAGTAATTTGTTAGACAAGAACCGTTTCATCAAAACACATCGAAACACCATTGTAAACACTAATAAAATAGAGGAAATTATTCTAGCCGATAATCTCATTATTTTAAAAGGCGATCACAAAATAAACCTGAGTGATACCTATAAAGATTTTATAAAAAAAATGAACATTTTGTCATAACAACAATAGTTCAAAAAATAACGACTCCACAAATCCTCTCTATCCGGGAGGATTTTTTTGTTTTAAAAGAAATATCCCTATACACAGAGGTTCCGAAAGATTTCATGACAGAAAATTCAGCTTTCGTGACATTTTTAATTTCCTTCCCGGAAATCAAAATTACTTTTACCCCAAGAAACCCAAATCATAAAACATAAATGAGAATTGAATTAAACAGACCATCAGACATGAAGCCTTTACCAATATTAAAAAAAATAAAAAACAACCCCTGGGTTGGCGTAACTGTCTCTCTTCTATTCATCATTCCTTGTTTATACAAAATTCTCGACGACATCACAGTTTTCAGAATAGAATATCTATTATTAGCTCTTGCTTTTCCAGTCTATATAAAATCTCTTAAAAAAATCTTTGATGACATTTTAGACACCTCAGACGATTTTTCAGACTAAAAAATATTTTTTGCCCCTTTTTTAATGAAACACTACTGCTTAATCTTTTAAGTCAGGGTGTTTTTTTATTTTTAGACCAAACATATCTCAGATTGCATCTACATCTCATAAAATTATTCACTTTTTAAGTCAAAAAACATCAACATCATTATTATTTAACAAAAACACTGCGCTTATTAACATTTTTTTGATATTTTTGAGAAGCTATAAACCAAAAAATCAAAACAACCAATCCTTTGAAGAAAAATCAAATAAAAAACCACTATCTAATTTTATTTGTCTTATTCTTAAATGCATACATCATTTACGGACAAACAAACAATGAAATCTCAGTATACAACTGGTTTGACAAAAACCTGGGTGTAGAATCACTAGAATTTGAAAACGGGCCAGCTCATTTAAACTTCGACAAAACAATCAACAATCAAAATCGTTATTATATTTCCGAAGATTTCAAAAAAGGAAGTATGAACTATAATAATCAAAATTATTTTGATTTATTATTAAATTACGATACTTACAGCGATGAACTGGTTATAAAACCGTACGGAGAGTCAAACACCACTAAAGTTAATCTTTTTACCGAAAACATCAATTCCTTTACGATAGGCAATGAAAAATTTGTCAACCTTAAAGCTCCAAATTCAGCCAGTTTTAGAAAGGGATATTACGAAGAAGTTCCGGTAGGAAATAATATAATTCTTTACATAAAGCACTCTAAAGAAAAGAAAAAAATCAACAAAGCCGAAGTTGATTTAATAGATTATGCTCCCAAACATGAATTTATTGTCTTAAAGCAAAATACATTCTATCCTATAAATGATAAAAAGGAAATCACAACGCTGTTTCAGGATAATAAAAGGAAAATAAATGATTTTTATCTTATGTATAGAAATTTAAAGAAGGAAGATGCTGCACTATTTATGAAAAACCTCCTGAAGTACATAAATAACTAAAATCCGTAGCAATTATCCAAATGAGAATACTTACCCTTTTTTTATTATTTTTCGGTTTTAATCAATTAATCTATTCGCAAGATCAAAAAATTAACATCAATTACAGCAACATCAATCGAGTTGAAGTTTTAAAAAAAATAGAAGCTTCTACAAACTACAAATTCTACTTTCAAAATGAATGGATCGATAATAACGTCTTAATATCCGGAGATTACTCCAATAAAACATTACAAGAGGTATTAAACAAAGTTTTTGAAGATACTGAGCTTAATTTCTTTATCACCAAGAACAAAGTCATCTTAACGAAGAACAGTATCATCTACGACAAATTTCAAAATGATAAAGTCAGGACCGTTAATATCCCGATCTTTTTTCAACAATACGATTCTGTTACGAAAAACAAAACAGGCCAAACCGCTCCTATTGCATTAATTGGAAAGGAAACCATCGAGTCTGATACGGATTTCTACACCATTTCAGGCCATATCACCGATCTAAAAAGCGAAAAACCTTTAGCAGACATAACGGTAAAAGCAAAAAACACTGCGGCAACAACCATTACAAATGCACAGGGATTTTATAGCCTAAAACTACCTGTTGGATTGGCAACAATCGAAATCGAGTCGATATTATATAATAATACGACCCGAAAAATAATGATCTACAGCGATGGTACTCTGGATTTCTCTCTAATCGAGAAAATAAACCAATTAAAAGAGGTAGTCGTAAAAGGAAAAAACAGTCAGAACATAAGAACTGCCATAACAGGAGTTACCACCATTGAAGCCGAAGGTGTAAAAACGGTTCCTTTGGTTCTTGGAGAAAGAGATGTTTTAAAAATTGCACTAACCATTCCCGGAATTAAAACTGCCGGAGAAGGTTCCTCAGGTTTTAATGTTAGAGGAGGAAAAGAAGATCAAAACCTGATGCTACTGGATAACGGAACGATCTACAATCCTTCTCACCTTTTTGGTTTTTTCTCCTCCCTTAATCCTTATACTATCAACAAGGTTGACATTTACAAAGGAGGTATCCCTTCAGAATTTGGTGGGCGATTATCGTCTGTTTTTGATATTACTTCTAAAAACGGAAACACAGAGAAATTTTCAGGAGAAGGAGGTATTGGTCCGGTTACGAGTAATCTTACCGCTTCAATTCCGGTTGTAAAAGGTAAAGCAAGTTTATTAGTAGGCGGCAGAGCCACTTACTCTGACTGGATACTGAAGACTTTAGACGATGAAAACCTAAAAGACAGCCAGGCTTCTTTTTATGATTTATTTGCAAAATACAGTCACAAAATAAACAAAAACAATTCTGTTGAAGGTACCGCATACTACAGCAAAGACAAGTACAGCATTACCCCTGACTCGTTGTACCAATATAGCAACCGTCTTATTTCTTTAAAATGGAAACACGCTTTCAACGAGAAAAACAGCAGCGAACTTAATGTTTCCAATAGTGAATACAAATTCAGTATCGACTATGAGTCTGTTAATCCTGAATCGTTCATTTTCAAATACAAAATAAACGAAACTCAGGCAAGCCTTAAATTCAATAGCGAAGTTAGTAGTAAGCATAAATTCACTTATGGAATATCAAGCAAATTATACAAAGTTAGTCCCGGCGAACTCAATCCAAATGGAGAATCTTCAATCGTAAATCCTATAAAAGTTGATGATGAAAAAGGACTGGAGTCAGCTTTGTTTTTCTCTGATAAATTTAAAATTACCGAAAAGCTGTTATTAGACGTTGGAGCACGATATTCTTTATATGCCGCTTTAGGAGCATCTACTCAGAAAATTTACCAGGAGGGTGTACCCATGACTCCTTCAACGGTTGTAGAAGAAAAAACGTATGGCAATAATAAAGTAATCACCACTTACGGAGGTTTTGAACCCAGAGTTGCTTTACGTTATATATTTGATGAAAGCTTATTTGCAAAGGCCGGTTTTGATAAAAACTATCAGTACATTCATTTATTAACCAATAACACTACCCAGTCGCCTACCGATACCTGGAAATTATCTGATTTGAATGTTAAACCTCAAAGTGGATTACAATACTCTCTGGGTATTTTTAAGAAACTGGATTATAAAGATATCGAGTTAAGTCTGGAAGGATATTACAAAACTTCTAAAAATATACTGGATTACAAAGTTGGAGCAAACTTACTCTTAAACAAAGATCTTGAAACCGAATTACTTCAAGGCAATGGGAAAGCTTACGGTGTAGAGTTTTTACTAAAAAAATCAATCGGAAGGCTTAACGGCTGGATTGGTTACACCTATTCCAGAACTTTTATAAAACTGGACAGTCAATTTAACGATGAAAAGGTAAACAACGGGGCGTATTTTCCAACTAACTTTGACAAACCGCATGACGTAAGCATTGTAATGAATTACAAATTTACACACCGTTATAGCTTTTCTTCGAATTTTGTATATCAAACCGGAAGACCCATAACCTATCCTATCGGAAAGTATAATTATAACGGTGCCGAATATACACTGTACAGCGATCGAAATAAATACAGAATACCGGACTATTACAGATTAGACATTGGGATAAATATTGAGGGTAACCATAAAATAAAAAAATTAGCACACAGTTTCTGGAACATTTCAATTTACAATGTTTTAGGGCGAAACAATCCTTATTCTATCTTTTTCGTAACAAAAGAAGGACAGGTAAAAGCCTACCAAACCTCTATTTTTTCTGTTCCGATACCAACAATTACTTATAATTTTAAATTTTAAAAAGTTATGAAAAAGATCTTACTCTCTGGATTTCTTATAACGATACTCCTCTCGATGGTAGTTGGATGTACGACACCATACTCCTATCAAACCAATGGATTTGAAGATGCTCTTGTAATAGAAGCAACTATTACGAACGAATTAAAAAATCAGCAGATTAAATTATCCCGAACCTATAAACTTGAAAGCAAGAAACCAATCTTTGAAAGTAAAGCTGTGGTATATGTAACAGATGATCTGGGTAATAAGTACGATTTTCAGGAAAAAAATGAAGCGTATGTTTCCCTGAATCCGTTTCAGGCCAGTCCCGACAGAGCCTATCAATTACACATCCTTACAAAAAACGGAAGAAGCTACGTCTCGAATGAAGAGAAACTACCACAACAAACTCAAATTGAAAAATTAGAAGCAACAGCAGTAACAAAAAAAGGTGTATTAGGTGTTGAAATTACTGTAAGCAGTAATGATCCAACAAATAAATCCCGATATTACAGATACGAATACGACGAAACCTATAAGATTATTGCACCTAAAGCTTATTCGAAAAAAGCCGTTGCTGTTTTTTTCCCTCCAGGGTCAAATCCCAAAGGACAAGTTGTCTTTGTAGACAGAACAACAGAAGTTAGAACTTGTTATTCAGACAAGAAATCGAATGAATTAATCCTAACCAATACCAATCAGTTAAGCGAAGATAAAGTCACTAATTTCCCTGTCAAATTCATTAGCAGCACAGACCCGATCATCAGAAACAGATATAGCATCTTAGTCAAACAATATGTTCAAAATCTTGCTGCTCATACATTTTATGAAACACTAAAAGATATATCCGACATAGGAAGCATTCTGTCGCAAACCCAGCCTGGATTTTTTTACGGAAACATAAATCCTGTTGACAATCCCGGTGAGAAAGTGATTGGTTTTTTCAATGTGTGTTCTTACTCCGAAAAAAGGCTCTTTTTTAATTACAAAGACCTTTTTCCTATGGAACCTCTTCCTAAATACCAATACAATTGTCCTTACCCTATTCCCGAAAACGAAGCTGACGAATTTTATTACAATTACTGCTTCGGTGCTTCAACAGAATGTCAGGGCAATGTAGTCCTGGACCTGCTTAACTCAGGGATTAGAGTTTATTTTCCTGACGAAAGTCCAAAGTACTTATTGTATCCCGTAGAATGCGGAGATTGCACTTCATTTTCATCAAACATAAAACCATCATTTTGGATAGACTAAAATATATAACCATCGTAGCTTTAGCAATGAGTTTTCAGCAAATTTCGTTTGCTCAAAAAAACAATGCTACAACTGAGCTGAACGAAATAGACAAAAAACTAAACGAGTCCATTTACATAAGCACAAACTCCAATTCATATCTAACGGGGGAATCTTTATTCTACAAAATTTTTTGCATCAATAAAACAACAAACGAAACATCGAAATATAGTAAAATTGCTTACTTACAGTTGATCGACAAAAATAAAACAACAATTCTTACTCATAAATTATTTCTTGAAGATGGAACTGCCAGTAGTGATTTTTTCATTCCGACAACTCTGGAAACCGGAAACTACAAGATAATAGGATACACCAACTGGATGTTGAACAAAGATGCTGCCGAATACTTTAACCTTGACATTTACATCTTAAACCCTTATAAAGACAAGCCCATAAATGCCATTTCTCAAAAAGAAACGGTTTCAACAGAAAGCATAACAAATACAAACATCTCGTTTGATTTAAAAAACAAAACCTATAAAAACAGGGATTTAGCAGAGTTACAAATCAACACCAATTCTGATGAGTTTACAAAGGGCAATTATGTTCTTTCGGTACGAAAAGCGGATGGTTTTACAGCCCAAAGGAAAACAAATTTTGAGGAAATTGCTGCAAATACTGCCGCTAAAAATATTGAAACAAAAATAAAGAATCCTAATTTTATATTACCAGAATTACGAGGTGAAATCATTTCAGGGAAAATAAAATCCAGTAACGCAGAAACTAAAAATAAAAAAGTCGCCCTTTCAATAGTAGGCAAAAATTCTATTTTAAAGCTTGCAAAAACTGACAATGAAGGAAATTTTGTTTTCAATCTCGAAAAACCAAATTCAAATTCAAATGTAGTCATTCAAATTCTGGAGGACAACAAACAGGATTATACTATTGAAATGGACAAACCTAAAAATATTAATTTTTCGAATTTAAACTTTCCGGAATTTCAGTTCAATTCAGAATTCAAACAAAACATTTCCGAAAGATTGATTTCCACTCAAATAGAAAACGCTTATTATAACGTTAAAAAAGACAGCACAGTAGCTTCTACTGACACTATTCCTTTTTACAACAAATTATCAAAAGAGTTTAAACTGGATGCCTTTACCCGATTTCCAACCATGGAAGAAACCATTACCGAAGTGGTAAACGGTGTTTATTTTTCAAAAGACAAAAACACCTATGCCATTCACGTTTACGACTACGATCCTAACTATGAATCTGCCTTACCTACTCTAATAGTAGTAGATGGGCTGATTATAGAAGACCTGAACGAGTTTTTTCATTACAGCCCTAAAAACATCTATAAAGTAAACGTGGTAAAAGGAATTTATTACTATGGCGCTAAATCTTTTAACGGTGTCGTCTCTTTTACCACTAAAAACGGTGATTATGAAACCAAACTGAAAGGCAGTTTTATTATACGCCCTGAACTTTTAAGGCCTCAGCCTAAAAAAGAATATTTTAAACCTGATTATACCAGCAATAAAAATGAAAGGATTCCTGATTACAGACATCAGCTTTTATGGATTTCCAACGTTGATTTAAGTGATGCTAATTCAAAAACACAATTTTATACCTCAGATGTATCCGGTAAATTTGAAATAACACTGGAAGGATTTTCTGCTACAGGAAAACCTGTTTTTATAAAAGAAACTATAATCGTAAAAGAATCCGTTTCAAATTAGAGGTAAGCAAGTTAAAGAAGACAAACCAATTAATTTTAAAAATAATTTAAAGTAATTGTAACCTTTTTTCAACTTCTTACGTATAACTACTTGTACACTTAAAAATTGAGGAGACAAAAAACATGAGACAACTTAAAATCACCAAGCAGGTAACCAATCGTGAAACTGCATCATTAGACAAATACCTACAAGAAATTGGAAAAGTTGACCTAATTACCGCCGATGAAGAGGTAGAATTAGCACAAAGAATAAAAGCCGGTGATCAAAGAGCATTAGAAAAATTAACAAAAGCTAACCTACGTTTCGTTGTATCGGTAGCTAAACAATATCAAAATCAAGGATTAACTCTTCCTGACTTAATAAATGAAGGAAACTTAGGTTTAATTAAAGCGGCTCAACGTTTTGATGAAACTCGTGGTTTCAAATTCATCTCTTACGCTGTATGGTGGATTCGTCAATCGATCCTTCAAGCTTTGGCAGAACAATCTCGTATTGTTCGTTTACCATTAAACAAAATCGGTTCTATCAATAAAATCAACAAAATGTATGCTTTATTAGAGCAATCTAACGAGCGTCCACCTTCTGCTGAAGAAATTGCAAAAGAACTTGACATGACCGTAAATGACGTAAAAGAGTCTATGAAAAACTCAGGTCGTCACTTATCAATGGATGCACCTCTTGTTGAAGGTGAAGATTCTAACCTTTACGACGTTTTACGTTCAGGAGAATCTCCAAACCCGGACAGAGAACTAATTCACGAATCGCTACGTACTGAAATTGAGCGTTCATTAGAAACATTAACTCCAAGAGAGGCTGATGTTGTTCGTTTGTATTTTGGTCTTGGCGATCAACACCCAATGACTTTAGAAGAAATTGGAGAAACTTTCGACTTAACTCGTGAGCGTGTTCGTCAGATTAAAGAAAAAGCAATCCGTAGATTAAAACATACTTCCAGAAGTAAAATCTTAAAAACTTATCTTGGATAATATCCATAGTTCCAACTATAGTAATTCCAAATTCCGATAATTTTGTTGGAATTTGGAATTTATTGCAAAACTGCCTATATTGGACCCGAAAGCAAACAACAGTTTGATTGACTGTTCGTTTTTTGATTGATGATTGAAACTCCGGCTGATTACCGGAGTTTTTTATTATATCATATTTCGAAAAATATTGTTTAACCTCAAAGGACGATTTTCATCTAATTTAATCCATATTCTTTGCTGCTTTTGCAGTTAATCATCTTCATAAAAGAACTTTGCGCTAATCCTTGTGAACTTTGCAATTAAAAAATTTATCTTTGCAAAAAATAACACAACATACAACTACACAATGAAGAATACACTTATTGCTCCTTCTGTTCTTGCAGCTGATTTCGCTAATTTACAACGTGATATCGAAATGATCAATAACAGTCAGGCCGACTGGTTTCATATTGATATTATGGACGGAGTTTTTGTTCCGAATATTTCTTTCGGAATGCCGGTTTTAGAAGCGATTTCAAGACATGCAAAAAAAACTATAGATGTACATTTGATGATTGTTGACCCGGATCGATACATCAAAACTTTTGCCGACTTGGGCGCAAATATCTTAAGCGTACATTATGAAGCCTGTACCCATTTGCATAGAACACTTCAGGCTATTAAAGCCGAAGGAATGAAAGCAGGAGTTGCAATTAACCCACACACTAATATTGATTTATTAGAAGATGTAATCAACGATATTGACTTAATATGTATTATGAGTGTAAATCCTGGTTTTGGAGGTCAATCATTCATCGAAAATACTTATGCTAAAGTAGAGAAGTTAAAAGCCTTAATCACACGTAAAAATGCTTCTACAATTATTGAAATTGATGGTGGCGTAACCAGTAAAAATGCAAAACAATTAGTAGAGGCCGGTGCTGATGTTCTGGTTGCCGGAAGCTTTGTCTTTAAAGCCGAAAATCCAACTCAGACTATTGCAGAATTAAAAGCTTTGACTAGTTTTTAAAGACTTAAAAAAAATAACAAACCGGCAGATTTTAAAACCTGTCGGTTTTTTTATGTCAATTCTAAAAATAAATTTTTGAGCAAAAAGATCAATTCAATAAAGCCTTAGCTTTTCTATATCCTGTTAAACTAATGTTTCTATGCTTTTTAAAAAATTTATTAAGATGACTTTCATCAGAAAAACCAAATTCATCTACAATCTCATTAATCCTCATATCACTAAAACTTAACCGATGTTCTATCAATCGGATTTTATAGTTTGAGACAAAAGACTGAATCGTCTCTCCACAATGGTTCTTAAAATAACTTCCCAAATAAGTATCTGATATATCAAATTTCCCCGCTATTACCGACACTTTTATTTTTTGAGGAAAGAAGATATTCTCCTGGATGTAATTAATAATTTCTAAAATTCTTTTATCAGCACTCTCTTTTATCCCTAATGGTTTTATTTTCGCAATGTTTCGGGCGGCAATGACAACAAGCGCATTTACATAGTGAATGATTAAATCTTCATCATAAATATCTGTATTATCCATCGTATATACTAGTGATTCTACTATAGATTTAACAAGATATTCATCGGCTTTTCGGTTCAAAATACAGCCTGATAAATGTGATGCATAATGAAATAAGCATTCGATATGATCGATACTTTTTGATTTATATTCTTTTGCATATTCACTGTTAAGCTTCACCAGTAAAAACTCTGTTGTAGTAATAATATCAAATCTATAGTAATCATTTGGTGTTAGTAACATTAAATTTCCGGTCAGATACGAAATTGCATTTCCATTAATATGGAGAAAACCAGACCCAGAAATAACATATACCATCTGAAAAAAACTTAACTGCGAATTGACCAACGGACATTGATCGACCCTTTTATAAATCACTTCAACTGATTGATGCATATTTTCTTTTCTCATACTGCAAAAGTACTCCTTTAACCATTAATTGTACCGAAAAAACAACTGCACTCAGTTTATTTTTACTAAAAATTAAAAACAAAATGAAACAAAAATTCTATTCCAGTAAAAACAATATCGTATTGATTGCCATCTGTCTCGCCAATTTAATGTTTTCTCTTGAAATTTCAAGTGTGCCCGTTCTATTACCAACGCTTGAAAAAGTACTGAGTGCCAACCTCAAAGACATGCAATGGATTATGAATATCTACACCATAGGCTGTACCACTGTTTTAATGGCTGCCGGAACGCTGGCAGATCGATACGGACGAAAACGGATTCTTATAATTACTATTATTTTATTTGGGATCTCGTCCTTAATTTGCGGTCTCGCACAAAACGTAATTTTATTAATAATAAGTCGTTTCTTTCAGGGAATAAGTGGCGGCGCAATGCTGATCTGCCAGGTTGCCACATTATCACATCAATTTCAGGCAGGCAAAGAACGTAGCAGGGCTTTTAGTCTCTGGGGAATTATTCTTGGTATCGGATTAGGTTTTGGCCCTATAATTGGCGGGACGATACTGGCCATATTATCCTGGAAATGGATATTTTTAATACATTTTCCAATAGCCATTCTTGCTGCGATTCTTGTTTACGGTTATGTAGATGAATCTAAAGATCCTGATGCAAAAAAAATGGACCTTTGGGGTATGATTACCTTATCTGTTGCCGTTTTTGGGTTAACTTACTTTATTACACAGGGACCAGATCTTGGTTTTACAAGTTCTACTGCTTTGGGCGTTATAGCAATTGCAATACTAAGCTTTGTTACATTTATTGGGATCGAAAAAACAAATCCTTATCCGATGTTTGATTTTTCGGTATTTGAAATACGTGAATTTTCTGGTGCCATTCTAGGTTCTATAGGTATGAATTTTAGTTTTTGGCCATTTATAATTTATTTACCTATTTATTTCCAAAGCTATCTGAACTACGATGTTGTAGCTGTTGGTCTTTCTCTACTCGCCTATACGCTGCCAACATTGGTTATTCCTCCTTTTGCAGAATATCTCTCTTCCAGATTTCGTTCTGGAATTGTAATTCCCCTAGGTTTGTTTGTTATAGGGCTGGGTTTTATCCTGATGAAATATGGCTGTAGTGCAGAAGATGCTAGCTGGCTCACCATGCTTCCCGGATCATTACTTGCAGGAATTGGATTAGGACTAACAAACACACCGGTTACTAATACCACTACAGGCTCAGTTTCCGCAAACCGTTCCGGCATGGCATCAGGAATAGACATGAGTGCCAGATTAATCACTTTGTCTATTAATATTGCCTTGATGGGCTTTATTCTGGTAAACGGAATTTTCTCTTATTTAAAAACTACTTTTTCAAGAACTGCAGATCAAAAAACATTACATTCTATTGCAGAAAAAATAGCTGTAGGGAATTTTTCTTTTCATAATCAATACCATACATTAGATTTTTCACCATCTATTTTGCGCTCAGCTCTTTCCTATGGCTTTGAGATGGTTTTATTGTATGGAGGAATTGGCGTTTGGATTTTAGCTTTTATGAGTTTCACGTTATTTAATCCGAGAAAACCAACAAATCACATCTAATTTTCGATGAATTAGAAATCTTTACTATTTTGTAGATTCTTCACATTCGGAAAGAAATCAATTCCGGTCATTTTCTCAAGAGTTTCAATCGGAACTACAAAATCATAAAGTGACTTATCGCTATCCTTATTCGGGACCAAAAAAGCGATTACCTTATGCTCTTTTCCGGTTTTAGTTAAAATGATTTTATAAAAATATTTAGGAACAGCGACCTTTTCTGTTCCTATTTTTTTATCCGAATCTTTCAAAACTCCGCCTGTCACAATATAAATATCGTTGTGCTTTTCAGCCCAGTAACGTGTTTTTTGTTCCAATCTATTCCAGATTCCGCTATTGAAATCATGATCCTGAGGCGAAATGTTTGAGGTATAAAATGTATCGTTATAAGCACTCTCATTAAACTCCATATCTCCGGCCGGGCAAAGATGCCCTTTATCGTAACCCGATTTTTTATAATTCCTCCAATCGGCAGAGCCCGTTGTTACTTTTGGATCTTCAATGAAATATGGGCGTTTATAGTCGGCATTTTTTAAATATTCTTTCTTTAATTCATAAGCAACCCACTCTGCCTGTTCAAACTTTTCATTGTAGGACAGGGTGTAGTATTTGTGCTTTACGATTTGTCTGGTGGTAGAAGTTGGCAAATACGCAACTGTAAATATAGAGTCTGTACTGCTTTGGTTTGCAACAAACGGAGCCTGCTGTTGCTGAGGCAATTTTTCACTTTCGTTGCTTTCTTTTTTACACGAAAACAATACCAATCCCAATACACCCCAAACGATATAGTTTTTCATTTTTCTTCAATATTTAGTTGCTAAGAAGCCTGTTAAATTACAAAAAAACGCTCCAAAAAATATACTTTTTGGAGCGTTTTCTTAACAAATTAATCCTTTAAAAAACTAAGATTTTACTAATTTATCTCTTTTGATTTTAGTGGTGTTGGTATTTTTTACCACACTTTTAACTTGTAAATCATCTAAAACATTCAATGCTTCTTCAACATAAACATCTTTCGATAGTGCCTGATGCCAGGCATCTCTTTTTTCTTTTAGTGTTGCATCGCTTTTCATTTCAAGCTCTTCGTAAGGCAATGATTTAAAAACCAGACTGTTTTTATAATCAGAAATTGGTTTGTATTTTTTACCTTCATTTTCTACCTGCTCCTGAGTGGCTTTGAAACTTTTGATGTTTAAGCTATAAGTATTCTCTTTATTCTTAACATCAATCCATTTTGCATTGTCTTCAATTAATTTAAATTGCGCATTTTGAGCAATTCTATTTCTACTGCTTTCAATTGCTTTGTTGAAATTTCCATTCGAATGCCATGTACTGTAATCAGCAGGATCTATTTTATCCCACGGCATCGCATTATCAATATCGCGCTCTCCCATTTTTAAGTAAGCATAACGATCCGGCATTACCACATCACTATGAACTCCTTCTAACTGAGTTGAACCTCCATTGATTCTGTAAAACTTTTGTCCTGTAATTTTCAAAGCACCCAGATCTCCATAATTTGCATTTCGTACAAACTGATTTAGATCCAATACATTTTGAACTGTTCCTTTTCCGTAAGTTTGTTTACTACCAATGATCACTCCACGTTTGTAATCCTGAATTGCAGCAGCTAAAATTTCTGAAGCCGAAGCCGAGAAGCTGTTTACCATGATTACTAACGGACCGTCCCACTCGACTTTTTTATCTTTGTCGTATAGTACTTCTTTCTTTTTTCCTGCCGATTTTACCTGAACGATTGGTCCTTCTTCAATAAACAATCCGGCAATATCCACCACCGTTGATAAAGATCCACCTCCATCGTCACGTACATCAAGTACGATACCGTTTATATCTTCTTTTTTAAGTCTTTCTACTTCAAGAGCAATGTCTTTCCCGGCATCACGACCGTCTTTATTTTCAAAATCGATATAAAATTTAGGTAAATAGATTACACCGTATTTCAATCCGTTTCTTTCTACAATACTCGATTTAGCGTAAGTTTCTTCAATTTCAACTACATCTCTGATGATAGAAATTATCTTAATAGAACCGTCTACTTTCTTAACTGTAAGTTTAACCTCTGTTCCTTTGTGTCCTTTAATTTTTTTCACAACATCATCCAAACGCATTCCAACAACATCTACAGGTTCTTCGTTTCCTTGTGCAACTTTCAAAATTAAATCTCCGGCTTCAAGCTGTTTTCCTTTCCAAGCCGGACCTCCGGAAATTAACTCATCAATTTGAGTAAAATCATTTTTCTTGGTTAATCTTGCTCCAATACCTTCTAATTTCCCACTGATGTTAACATCAAAACGGTCTTTATCTTCCGGTGCAAAATAACTTGTATGCGGATCAAAACGGGTCATGATTGAGTTTACATATACCGAAAACCAATCTTCCTTATTTAGATCTTTAATCAAACTAAAGTTGTCGTCTAAAGATTTTAATGAACTTTCACGAGTTTCTTTTTCTAAAGTTTCAAAAGTTTTCTCCTTATAATTAGGATCTGTTTTCTTTTTATCTTCTTCTAACTTTTGTTTGGTTACCAATGAAGAAAGGGTAGACAATTTAATTTGTTTTCTCCATCTTTCGTTAATCTCTGCTGTATTTTTTGCGTACGGCAGTTTATCGTAATCCGCATTAAAAGTTTCATCCACATCGTAGTTGAAAGGTTGCGCTAAAATAGTCTTATAACGTTTTTTACTTTCTTCCATTCGTTTCATCAATCTTGTATAGGTAAGATTGAAAAACGTTAAATCTTTATTCAAAAACTGATCGTCTAATTGCAACTCATATTGTTTGAATTCATCAATATCAGATTGCAAAAAGAATCTTTTTGAAGGGTCTAATGCTTCGATATAATCTTTAAAAATTCCTTTAGAAAACTCGTCATTTATTTCTGCCGGACTGTAGTGCCCTTTTTCAATAACAAATGCTAATAATTCCAAAAGTGTTTTATCTCTATTCGGGTCCGGATCTACTGATTTGTCTGCATTTATCTTAAAAGCAAACAAAGTCAATGACAAGCATAATACGGCTATAAGTATTTTATAATTTCTTTTCATAAACTTAATAATAGCATTCATCAAATTTTTTAATCTAAGTTACGGTAAAAACTGTGCCAACAAAGCCAAGCCCGCTATAATTTTTTGTTAAAGATATAAAAATGTTTGATGCGCAAAAATCTTCTTCAAATTAGTTGACAAATTTTGGTTTATTTGTTCGTATTCTACCAAAATCTGTCACTACATTTGCTTAATACCCTTATATAACCTTACGATTTTAGCATGAAAAATGAGAAACCCCTAATATTAGTTACCAACGATGATGGCATTTTAGCTCCTGGAATCAGAGCTTTAATAAGTGTGATGGAAACGATTGGCGAAGTAGTGGTGGTCGCACCAGACAAACCTCAGAGTGCCATGGGGCATGCCATTACAATAAACAATACACTGTTTCTTGACAAAATTTCTAAAGAAGAAGACGTTGTAACTGAATACAGCTGTTCGGGAACTCCTGTAGACTGCGTCAAACTGGCCGTAAATGAAATTTTAAAAAGAAAACCGGACTTGTGCGTTTCCGGAATTAATCACGGATCAAACTCTTCTATAAATGTGATTTATTCAGGTACTATGAGCGCTGCTGTAGAGGCCGGAATAGAGGGGATTCAGGCAATAGGTTTTTCTTTACTGGATTTTGACTGGAACGCTGATTTTGAACAGATCAAGTCGTTCGTCAAAAAGATTACTTTGCAAACTCTCGAAAACAAACTACCTCCCGGAGTGGTTTTAAATGTAAATTTTCCAAAATTAAAAGAAGAAGAAATTAAAGGAATAAAAATTTGTCGTCAGGCAAAAGCCTACTACGCACAGAAGTTTGACAAAAGACAAACTCCATTCGGGAAAGATTATTACTGGCTTACGGGAAAATTCACAAACGAAGATCAGGGTGAAGATACCGATGAATGGGCTTTAGAAAACGGGTATATTTCGGTTGTTCCGGTGCAGTTTGATTTAACCGCACATCATGCCATGCAGCAACTTAATACCTGGAAGTTAAATGAATAAAAAAGACATGGTTGTTGGTTTTATAACCGGAATTTTTACTGCTCTACCGGGAAGCTTTTTGTTTGTTTCGTTCTTTACAAAATTTGATGTTTTATAGGAATCCAGACGATCAGACAACAAGGATATCTTGGAAAAGTACTTACAATTGGAACGGTTTTAGACCTGGCCGTTTTTGGTATTTTCCTAAAAACAAATCGGAATTTTATGGCTAGAGGCGTTGTTTTGGCAGTCATTGTTCTGGCAATTTCAACTTTGTTTATTTAAATCTTATCTTTGTGCTGCAAAAATTCTTTTGTGTGTAAAGTTGGAAACACACTTTCAAAAAAATCGATATGAAATACTACATAATAGCTGGTGAAGCGTCAGGAGATTTACATGGTTCTAATTTAATGAAAGCATTGTACGAGGAAGATCCTCAGGCAGAAATTAGATTTTGGGGCGGTGATTTAATGCAAAAAGCCGGTGGAACTCTGGTAAAACATTACCGTGAACTGGCTTTCATGGGATTTGTTGAAGTTCTTTTCAATTTGAAAACGATTTTAAACAATATTAAAATTTGCAAAAAAGACATTACAGCTTTCAAACCTGATGTTCTGATTTTCATAGACTATCCGGGTTTTAATATGCGTATTGCCAAATGGGCCAAAGCTTTAAATTACAAAACTCATTATTATATTTCACCACAAATCTGGGCGTGGAAAGAAAATCGTATTAAGGCAATCAAACAGGATATCGACAAGATGTTTGTAATCTTACCTTTCGAGAAAAGCTTTTACGAAGACAAGCATCATTTTCCAGTCGATTTTGTGGGACATCCTTTAATTGATGCGATTCAAAATCAGTCTTCCTTTGATGAAACGATTTTCAGAAAAGAAAACCAATTGGGAGAAAAACCCATTATTGCAGTTCTACCCGGAAGCCGTCAACAGGAAATTACAAAAATGTTGAGTGTTATGCTTAGTGTGGTTGATGACTTTCAAGATTATGAATTTGTAATTGCAGGTGCTCCAAGTCAGGATTTTGAGTTTTATCAGCAATTTATCAGCAACAAAAACATTAAATTTATTTCGAACAAAACCTATGATTTGTTGCGCTCTTCAACAGCAGCTTTGGTAACCTCCGGAACGGCTACTCTGGAAACGGCTCTTTTTAAAGTTCCTGAAGTTGTTTGTTACAAAGGAAGTGCTATTTCTTATCAGATTGCAAAACGCATTATTACGCTAAAATACATTTCACTTGTTAATTTAATCATGGATGAAGAAGTGGTTACAGAATTAATTCAAAGTGAGTGTAACACCAAACGAATTAAAGAAGAATTACACAAATTGCTAACACCTGATTATCGCGAGAAATTACTAAAAAATTATGACATCCTGGAGCAAAAACTAGGTGGAATAGGTGCCAGTAAAAAAACGGCAAAACTTATTGTTGCTGACCTAAAACAAATTTAAATATTTTTTGATTTGAAAAAAGCAACTCTTTTAATTCTCATCATCGTCCTTTTCGCTTCTTGTAAATCGGCTTCAACAGCGGTGAGCAATAAGGAATCGAAGCGTGAAAACAGATATACTGTAAATCATTTGATTGAGCACGCAACAGACAATATTGGAGTACGATATAAAGCAGGCGGTACGACAAAAAGCGGCTATGACTGCTCCGGATTGGTATTTACTACTTTTGAATCAGAAAATATAAAACTACCCAGAAACTCTTTTGAACAAGCCAAGGTAGGCAGAACTATTAAATTTAATGATGCCCAAAAAGGCGATCTTATTTTTTTTAAAACAAATAGAAGCAAACAGATCAATCATGTCGGACTGATTGTAGAAGTAAAGTCAGACGAAATCAAATTTGTTCATTCTTCCACTTCAAAGGGAGTCATTATTTCATCAACCAAAGAAGCTTATTATCAAAATTCATTTACCCAAATCAACAGAGTAATTGAATAAATAAATTATATTCTTTTTCTTACAAATAATTTAATACTTTTAGCTCATGAAAGTATTAGATTTCCCTTTAACTAAAATTACCATTTGGTTTATTTGCGGTATTTTAGTTTCGTATTATTATCCACTCACATTCTGGATGGCCGTTCCAACCTTTATTATTGGTTTCATTGCTTTTTTAATTGTTTATTTTTCGATTCAAAAAAATAAAAAGCCACCTTTATTCTTCGGTATAAGCACTTATTTCGTTTCGTTTCTTATTGGTGTTGTGACACTTTTATTTCACACCGAGTCGCTACAAAAATCCAATTATACACATTGCAAAGAAGCTTTTACAGCTCCTCAGACTATAAATTTTGTCATACGTGAAAAATTAAAGGGCAATGCATACAATGATCGCTACAATGCAATAGTCAAAAAGATCAATAGCAGAGATTACTCCGGAAAAATTCTGGTAAACATTCAAAAGGACAGCACTAAAAACCCAATCATTATTGGAAGTATAATAAAAGCCAAAACCATTTTACAACGTAATAACCCAAATAAAAATCCAAATCAGTTTGACTATGAAAAATACCTTTCAGATAAACAGATTTATGCTCAGGTATATTTCAATACAGCAGAAATCTCGGTTAGCAAAAAAATTCCAAAAGACATTTGGTATTATTCAGGTCGCTTACATTCAAGGATCTATAACAATCTGAAAAAGGCAGATTTTAATCCGACGGAAATGAATGTCGCTCTTGCTCTTATATTGGGGCAACGACAAGAAATTTCAAGCGATCTTGTTCAGGATTATCAATTCTCGGGAGCCACACACATCCTCTCCGTTTCCGGGCTACACGTTGGTTTTATTATGTTGTTTATCAGTTTTATTCTAAAACCCGTTCCCAATACACGAAAAGGCTCTTTATTAAAATTAATTTCGATTCTCCTGTCTCTTTCAGTTTTTGCGATACTCTCAGGCCTGTCTCCGTCAGTATTGCGTTCTGTTGTCATGTTTTCATTCCTGGCTGTTGGTAATCATCTTAGAAGAGCAGGTAGTATTTACCATACTTTACTTGTTTCTCTACTTTTAATTCTACTCTTCGAACCTTATTTTCTGCTTGATGCTGGTTTTCAGTTAAGTTATCTCGCTTTGTTTTTTATTCTTTGGCTACAGCCTTTGTTAAAAAGCATCTGGTCTCCAAAATTCAAAATTTCAAAATTCATCTGGAATGCGTTAACCGTTTCTTTCGCTGCTCAAATAGGAACCTTACCTCTGTGCCTGTATTACTTTCATCAATTTCCGGGATTATTTTTTGTGACCAATATTATTGTGATTCCTATTCTTTCTTTTATAATGATCGCAGGAATTATAGTAATGCTTCTTGCTGTTTTTTGTCCTCCTCCCATGCTCTTAATTGAGATATTTGAAAAAAGCGTTTCTCTATTAAATCTTATGATTCACTACGTTGCTTCGCACGAATCGTTTGTTATACGGAATATTAGCTTTAACTTCTATCTTTTAATCACTTCTTATTTTATAATTTTTACTTCCATTATTTGGGGTAAAAAAACCAATTACAACACAACGTTTGCTCTACTGATTTCTATTATCACCTTTCAAATTTCCCTACTTTATACCAAAAGAGAAACAGAGACCAAACAGGAAATGATTGTCTACCACACAAAGAAAAGCACTTTACTATCTCAAAGAAAAGGAAGCACAATCAAAGTGTATTCAAATGATGCAGTACCCCTTCAAACATCAAAGGCAACCATTCTAAATTCTTATTTGGTGGGGAATTTCGGCAAATTAGACACTATTACTAGAATTAAGAATATACTGTTTTTTAATGGCAAAAAAATCTTAATAATTGACAGTTCCGGAATTTATGAAAGTAAAATTCAACCTGACATACTGATGTTGATTCAATCTCCAAAAATAAACTTAGAGCGCGTTTTACAGGAGTTACATCCTAAAATTATAATTGCAGACGGATCCAATTCTTACGCTATTCAGAAAATCTGGAAAAGCAGCTGTAATAAAAAAAACATCCCTTTTCATGCCACAGCCGAAAAGGGATTTTACTCCTTGAATGAATAATTTTTTAATTACTCTAGAAAACACAAATAAATCTCTTTTTAAGTCCGGGATACTTTGATTGATTCTAACAACTACATTTTCATTTAACATGCGAAGAAGTTTTACAAAATCAAACAGCTAAAATGCTTATGGATTCAAAATTAAATTCGCATCTGCTATCCATGCTTTTGCGCCACCCTGCCTATAAGGAACCAAACCTAAATTGTTAAAAGTCGTTTTCCCTTTTCTAACGGAAGCCATTAAAAGACATACTTGAGGTAGTTCTGCAATGCCTAAAGCATTTTTTAATTTTAGATTTTGCTCTTTTACCATGTCCGACACAGAATCATCAGACATATCAAGTTTTACTAAAATAACATTATCACGTGACCATACCGCAAAATCAGGTGTGACAAAAATTTCACTCTGAATCCTCTGCGGTGCCCCAGCGGCAGTAAAAAAAATCAATAAAGGCCGTTTTTGTGAATCACTCGCCATGATGGCATCATTCATATCTGTCTTCCAAATTAAATTTTGCGAATGCAGACCAAACGCACCTAAAAAAAATAATAAGATAAGTAGTTTTCGGGTCATACTAAGTTGGTTTTTTTAAGTAGGTTAATGCGACTAAATTAACATAATATCTTTATCAAACAAGACATATCTAAACAAAAACGATAAAAAAAATAACAGAAACATAAATTCACTAATAAAGTCACAAATTATTAAGAAAATAAAAATATATCCGGCTTTAATTGACAAAACCACTGATCAACAGAACAAACCGTTCAAAAAAAAATCCCTTCTCACCCGAGAGCAAAAAGGGAATCTACAAATTAAACTAAGAAACTTAATTTAAATTTTATCATTCACTTGGATGTAGAATTGCATTTGATTCCGCAATCCAGGCTTTTGCACCACCTGGCTTATAGGCAATTTTTCCTAAAGCACTAAAAGTAGTTTTATTTTTTCTGATCGAAGCACTTGCGAAACATACCTCTGGTAAGTCCTCAACTCCAAAAGCATTCTTTAATTTTAGTTTTTGCTCTTTATCACTTTCATCGGCAGTACTGTCAGACAAATCAAGCTTTACAAGGATAACATTGTCTCGTGACCAAACCGCAAAATCCGGAGTTTTGAAAATTTCGTTTTGAAGATTTTCCGGTACACCTGAGGCAGTGAATAAAATCAACATCGGTTTTTTCTGTTCATTACTAAGTGCAATTGCATCCGTCATGTTCGTCTTCCAAACTAAGTTCTGTGCCTGCATAAAAATTGAACCGAAAAAAAACAGTAGGATAAGTATTTTTTTGGTCATATTAAATTGGTTTTTGGTTAGAATATCAAAACGAAATTAACATAATATTTTAATTTTCCAATTTTTATTAATATAAAAAATGCATTATACTTTTTTTTATATGAAATAAAATATCAAATACTTAATAAGTGTAAAATTGGTAATTCCTTTTTCTTACTAAACAAAAAAACTCCCTACCAAAAGGCAAGGAGTTTTTTGAACTATAATTGTATTTGAGTATTTACTTTAAGATTTTTTCGGATGTACAATTCCTTCTGCAACTGTTAACCATGCAGCCGGACCTCCCGCAACATATCCTGTCTGACCCAGTCCTTTAAAATTGACTTTCCCGTCTTTGGATTCTGCACTTGTAAAATAAATGGTCGGAAACCCCTGAATTCCGAATGCTTGCTGCAATTCATTATTCTGATTTTTAAGTTCTGGCGTTTGGGGTGTTCTTCTTGGATAATCCAACTCAACCAAGACTACATTCTCGGCAGCCCATTTTTTGAATTCAGCTGTTTTTAAAACCTCATTCTGCAAACGAATACACCATCCACACCAGTCACTTCCGGTAAAGAACATTAACAAAGGTTTTTTCTCCTTATTACTTATTGTTATGGCTTCTTTGACGTCTGTATACCATTTTAGCTCTTGTGCCTGTGTTACGAATGCTCCGGTTAAAAACAGTGTTATTAAAAATATTTTTTTCATATCCCTTTTATTTTTCACAAATTTAAACAAAAAAAGAATCGCAAAATGTCGTCTATTTTACTTCTTGCATTAATTTTCTAATAATTGGCGAAATTGCAATTAATATAACCCCTGCAACAATCGAATAAATTGCCAATTGGTAATATCCTTCTGTATAAGACTGCAGCTTAGAAAGCAATGTATCTCCTGTATTTGATCTTGATATTTCTGCACCTAATTTCCCTGCAAATAATTGTCCGAATGCACTTGCCAGGAACCACAATCCCATCATCATTCCGAATAATCTTTTTGGTGATAATTTGGTAATAATTGACATTCCGATTGGCCCTAAACAAAGCTCTCCAATAGTTGTTATCAAATAAGCAAACGTAAAGACATTTAAAGAAGCTATACCTTCTGAGCTTGCAAAAAACTTAGTTAGATAAAAGATGTAAAAGGAAGCTCCAAGGAATAAAAACCCAATTCCAAACTTAATCAAAGTGTTTGGTTCAATTTTTCGTTTTCCTAGCCAAATCCACAATAAACCAATAAGCGGACTCAAAACAACTACAAAAAAGGTATTAGAACTATTATTAACTACATTAGGGTCTATCGTAAAAAACAACAATTGATCACTCAAATTGTCTTTTGCAAAAAGCGATAACGACCCTCCGCTTTGTTCGTATATCGAGTTAAACAACAAATAGAAAAATACAAACAAAAAGGCTGCGAAGAGCTTTTTCTGCATTTTTACATCTCCTAGTTTTATCAATTCATAAACAAAATAGAGAACGGCAATTATACCAATCGTATACATGAAATAATCCGTATAATCGGTATTTTTCACCATTATAAAAATAAATGGCAAACTCAGTATCGATACTGTATACACTATTATTTCACGAATTCTTCTTTTACCTGCATCCAGATGCAATAATGGAGAATCTCCAATTGGACCCAAATGTTTTTTTGTAAACAAAAAGGTGATCAATCCCAAAAACATCACTATTGCGGCCGACAAAAAGCACAGTTGCCAGGAGTAGTATTTTCCTAAATAAATACACAAAGCACCCCCTAAAAGACCTCCAACATTTATTCCGGCATAAAACATTCCGTAACCTGCGTCTCTACGACCATCTTCTTCATGGTACAACTCTCCTACCATTGAAGAAACATTTGGCTTAAAAAATCCTGTTCCAATGATCGAAAACGCAATACCATAATAAAACATCACCTGGGGAGAGAAGGCAATCAAAAGATTTCCAAGAATCATAACGATTCCTCCAAAGAATAATGATTTTTTAAACCCTAATACTTTATCAGCAAAAATACCGCCGATAAAGGTAAAAGCATAAACAAAAGCCTGAATGGCTCCATATTGTAAATTGGCGTGTTCATCTTTCAACAAAAGCTGATCTACCATAAAAAACGTAAGTACGCCACGCATTCCGTAAAAGCAAAAACGTTCCCACATTTCAACAAAAAACAAATACCACAGTTGTCTTGGATAAGTGCCTTCAAAATTTTGAATCTCCTCTAAAGTGATCTTCTCTTCCATTTATTTATAAATAATTAATTAATTCCTTTTTCTTTCATCACTTTATTAAGCTCCTTTACCAAGGCAAACATTAGCACTGTTGCAAACATTAACAATGCAAAATTAACCCAAAAAAAGTTAGCTTTATTATCGTAGGTGTCCCACATACTAGCCAAAACTCCGCTTAATTTATTCCCTATTGAAGTAGATAAAAACCAACCTCCCATCATTAAGGATGTAATATTTACCGGACTTAGTTTAGATACCACCGATAATCCCATTGGACTTAAAAACAATTCTCCTATGGTTATGATTCCGTAATTGGCTACCAACCACCAGACACTCACTTTCTCCGCCCCATCATGACCAATTTGAACGGCAGCTATCATAACTAAAACCGACAATGCAGAAATTAATAACCCAAAGGCTATTTTAGTAGGTGTTGAGGGTTCTTTTTTTCTTGAACGTAAAAAAGAAAAAAAAGCAACAATCAAAGGGGTTAGTATGATTACCCAGGCAGGGTTTATAGATTGACTTAAATTAGTTGCCCATAGATGTACTTTACCTCCTTCTGCGGGAAGTTTCTCTGGCGCAACGTTTCGAAAATATAGCGGATAATTTACTTCTTTCTGAACTTCACCGTTTACTTTTTGCAAACGAAACTGATGATCGTAAAGTTCTACCGATTCTTTTTTATATTCTACTTCTTTGGCCAATTTTAATTTTCCAACAAGCTCACCCGTTGTTCCGGTAACTTCTCTGTCTGTATAGCGATCTGCCCAAGTGGTAAGCGCTGAGCCATTAAGTTTAAAAACCGCCCAAAATAAAATAACAACACCAAAAATAGCCAACAAAGCTCCTATTGGTCGTTTGTCTTCTGCTTTCGCTTTAAAATAAAGTGATCCGTAAAAGAAAATTATCGGAATACAGGCAAATATAAAGGCATCTGTACTATCTGAACCAAAAATATAACTGTCTAAATTTGTTTCTGACGTTACTCCTTTTATCAACCAGCCAATTGCTCCAAAAACAAACGATGGTAATAAAATAAACAGGATGATTTTGTAAAACGGCATATCGCCTTCCTGTACTCCTTTTTTCTGATCATGACCTACATAATGTTTTGTACCCAATAAAAACACAATAACACCAATAAACATACCTACACCCGCAGCCATAAAGGCCCAATGCCAGCCTAATAGAATTTGCAGTGCAGCACCAAAGAAATTACAAATAAAACCTCCAACATTAATTCCCATATAGAAAATATTGTAGCCTTCGTCTTTTTTATCTTTATATTCTTCATTAGAATAAAAACTTCCCAATAGTGTAGAAATATTAGGTTTAAAGAAACCATTTCCTACAATCACCAAAGTCATAGCAATATAGAGCACCGTTATATCATGAACTCCCATTAAGAAATAACCAATACCCATTAAGATCCCTCCCAAAACAATCGATTTTTTATAGCCTAAATATCGATCTGCGATAAGTCCACCAATAAAAGGAGTTAAAAAAACCAATGCGATAAAGGTTCCGTATAAGTCAGAAGCTTCTTTCTCGGTCATAGCAAAACCATCCTTTACATCTTTTAGATATAAAGTAAATATTCCAATCATTAAGTAATATCCAAAACGTTCCCACATTTCAGATAAAAACAAAAAAGGCAATGCTTTAGGGTGTTTTTTCCACATAACTATACAGTCTTTAAAATTAAAATTACCTACAAGCCTAGACCTGTAGGTAATTTTTTATATCTAATAATTATTAATTATCGAACGCCATGCATCATCTTTTTCAAAAATGGAGTTAACGCAAATAATATGATTGCAGCAAGTCCTGTAAGTACTACGAATACCATGAAAAACTCGTATAAATTATGGATTTCAAATCCAGCAAAGAAGTGATTATGTGAACTAATCTGATGCTTTTCTAATAAAGCCAATTGTTCCGCTGTTGGTGTAATTTTGTTGTCTAAAACTGCCTGAAGATCGATTCCTAATTCTTTTGCTTTTGCAAATTTATCTCCTGTTGCAGGCAAGATAGAACCTAAAGTTCCTCCTAAAGCATAACCGGATGCATTTGACAAGAAAAAGACCCCGTATAACAATGAAGCGAAACGTTTTGGAGACAGTTTACCTACCAATGACAAACCAATTGGAGACAAACACAATTCAGCGCATGTATTTAAGAAATACAATAAAATCAACCATTTCACCAATAACAACCCTGAAGTTCCAATATAAGAAACCTGAGTTGCAATCATGAAGAAACTAATAGAAATCACGACTAAACCAACGGCTAATTTTACCGGTGAGATTGGCTCTGTTCCTTTGGCTCTTAAAGTATCCCAAAGTATACTAAAAGGTACCGCCAGGATTACCACAAACAATCCGTTAAAAATCTGAACCATCGACGGTGGCATTTGCCAGCCAAAAAAGTTTCTGTCCGTTTGATTGTCTGCAATAAAAGTCAGTGATGAACCAGCTTGTTCAAAAGCTGCCCAAAAGAAAATGATAAAAAAGGAAACGATATAAATAACGATAATCCTGTCTCTCTCAATTTTAGTTAAAGAAGTGTCCGAAATAATTAATCCGGCTAATGATAAACCACTAGAGTAGATTAAAGTATAAATCAGGTTTTGGCCTACCACATAATGAAAAAAGAATCCTAAAGCTACAAATGCGATTCCGGCAACTGCTAACGCTTTATTTGAGAAATTTGCTTTTTGCGCTTCTCCTTCTTCAAAATCAGAAGCGTCATTTTTAGAAGGTAAACCTCCTAATGGTTTTCCTTCAGGAGAAACTACGTATTTATTCTTTAAAAAGTAAAAAAGTAACGTCCCTAATAACATTGCAATAGAAGCGGCAAGGAATCCCCATCTAAAAGCATGAATATCTCTAATTCCGCCAGCATCTTTTACATCTCCTAATAAAGGACAAATAGACTGACCTAAAAAAGCTCCAATATTGATACCCATATAGAAAATAGTAAAAGCACTATCCAATTTTGTTTTTTCCTGTTTTGGATACAAACTTCCAACCATACTTGAAATGTTTGGCTTGAAGAATCCGTTACCAAAAACAATAACTCCTAACGCCGTATACATAATGATTGTAGCAAAGGCTCTGTTACCTTCAAAAACACTACCACTGGTAAACAACAACAACTGTCCAATTGCCATTAACAATCCGCCTAATAGAATACAGTTTCTGTTTCCCAAAAAACGATCGGCAACAAAACCACCCAACATAGGTGTTAGATAACAAAGTCCAAGGAAACCTCCATAAATTAAAGAAGCCTCTTCTTCCTTCATCAATAATGAATTCACAAGAAATAAAGTTAATAAAGCTCGCATTCCATAAAAATTGAATCGCTCCCACATCTCCGTTCCAAATAATACCCAAAGTCCTTTTGGATGTGCAGTTTTTACTTTAGTTTCTCCCATATTCTTTATTATTTATTTAAGGTTTTTAGTTTTATGTTATAAATTTTCTTTGATAAAGTTAGTCATTTTGTTATAAAGCTGAATTCTGGTCTTTCCGCCATGAATCCCGTGGTTTTTATCCGGATAAATCTGAGAATCAAATTGTTTATTCGCTTGAATTAAAGCTTCCATCATTTGCATTGAATTTTGCACATGCACGTTATCATCAGCCGATCCGTGAATCAATAAGAATTTCCCTTTTAATTTATCAACGTGATTTATCGGAGAGTTCTGATCGTAACCGCTTGCGTTTTCCTGAGGAGTCTGCATGTATCTTTCTGTGTAAACACTGTCATAAAAACGCCAGTTTGTTACCGGAGCAACTGCGATTGCCATTTTGAAAACATCGTTCCCCTGAAAAATACAATTTGAAGCCATAAATCCACCAAAACTCCATCCGAAGATTCCAATTCTTGCAGGATCAACATACGGATAAGCTCCGATTACTTTTGCAGCATCAATCTGATCTTCTACTTCGTATTTTCCTAATTCTTTTTGAGTTACTTTTTTGAAATCAGCACCTTTATACCCTGTTCCTCTACCATCAACACAAGCTACGATATAACCTTGCTGTGTAAGAGATACAAACCAATAATCATCTGGATTGTTCCAGTCGTTATTTACCTGTTGAGAACCTGGACCAGAATACTGGTACATGAAAACAGGATATTTTTTTGAAGGATCAAAATCTTTCGGTTTTAAAATCCATGCATTAAGCTCATTTCCTTTTGCTGTTTTTAAAACGAAAAATTCTTTTGCCGGTAAGTTGTAAGCTACTAATTTAGAAGAAAGATCTTTATTGTTTTCGATAACCTGAATTTCTTTTCCCGTTTTAGCCTCGTTCAAAGTATAAGTAGTTGGCTGTAGATTACTTGAAAAAGTATTAATAAAGAACTGAAAATTAGGGCTGAAAGTTGCCGAGCTCGTTCCTGTATTTTTAGACAAACGAACTTTGTTCTTTCCATCTAACGCAACGCGATAAATATCTCTGTTGATTGAACCGTTTTCTGTAGATTGGTAGAAAACTGTTTTGTTTTTTTCGTCGAAACCGTAGTATGAAGTTACTTCCCAGTTTCCTTTTGTGACCTGATTCTTAAGCTTTCCGTTTTTATCATACACGTAAATATGATTAAACCCGTCTTTTTCACTTGTCCAGATAAAGCTATTGTCTTTTAAGAAGGTCAAATCGCTGGTAACATCGACATAAGCTTTGTCTTTTTCATTTAGAACCACTTTTGCGGCTGCAGTCGTTCCATCTACAAACAACAAATCCAAATTATTCTGGTGACGGTTTAAAACCTGAGCCGACAATAAATTGTTGTCATTTGTCCATTGTAATCTTGCGATATAAAAGTCATTGTAGTTTCCTAAATCTACTTTTTTACCCGTATTACCCACCGCATCATATATATGTAAAGATACTACCGAGTTTTTTTCTCCTGCCTTAGGATATTTAAACGTTTCAATGGTTGGGTATAAATCTTTTTTAAAGATAGACATCGAAAATTCCGGAACGGCACTTTCGTCAAAACGGATATAAGCTATTTTTTTACTGTCTTTACTCCAGTCGAAGGCACGTACAAACGCAAACTCTTCTTCATAAACCCAGTCCGTAATACCGTTGATAATGGCATTCTTCTTTCCATCGGTTGTAACCGCTGTTGATTTTTTTGACGCCAGATCATATACATACAAGTTATTTTCTTTTGCATATGCGATTTTAGTCCCATCAGGAGAAAAAGTCGGCTCCTGAATTTGAAAATCAAACAGTTTAGTTAACGATTTAGTATTAATATCATATAAAAAATAATCTGCTGTAAACGAATGACGGAAGATTTTTTTGGTATTGCAGGCAATTAAAATCTTTTTTTCTGAGGCATCAAAAGTATAACTGTCAATCCCTTCAGAAAGCGCTGTGTGATTCTTGGTATCAATTAAATTAGCTACTTTTTTTAATGTTGCAAAGTCATATAAATCGATTTGCATGCTTCTGCTGGCCTGATCTACATTTAGAACTGTATATTGCTCTGTGTTTTTTAACGATTTCAGTTCATCCATTCCTTTTGCCCGAAATGCTCCACTATAAATATTCTCGACAGTAATTTTTTGTTGGCCGAAAACAGTCGCAACTAAAAACAAAAATATAACAGTAATTTTACCTGTATTCATTAGAATTATTTTAAATATAAAAAAGAGCCCAATTTTAGTAAAAAAAATGAACATAATACCCATTATAATTGTTAAATGTTAAAAAAAATAACGATTGCGTACTTTTCAATTTTCAAATACATTGCAAACAAAAGTCTTAAAATAGTATCTTTGCCGCAACTTTATTATTTAAAATACTGAGAATGAACAACGCTGTTGCCGGATTTTCGAAATTATCCAAAAAAGAAAAAATAAACTGGATTGCCAATACCTATTTTTCAAGCCCTGAAGAGGCCCTGACTATTATAAGAAATTACTGGAATACAGACGAAAAGCTACAACAATTGCACGATGAATTCATCGAAAACACCATTACCAATCTTTACATCCCGCTTGGAGTAGCGCCTAACTTTCTGATCAACGGAAAATACAAAACAATTCCGATGGCAATTGAGGAAAGTTCAGTAGTTGCCGCAGCATCAAAAGCAGCCAAATACTGGTCGACGAGAGGCGGTTTCAAAGCAACCGTAATCGCTACAGAAAAAATCGGACAAGTTCACTTTACCTTCAACGGAGATGCCCAAAAACTAGAATCTTTTTTTAACCAGATTAAACCTAAAATTTTATCTGACACCCAAAGCATTACCAAAAATATGCAACAACGAGGTGGCGGAATTCTAGATATAAAACTAAAAGATAAAAGAAGTCTTCTCGAAAATTACTTTCAACTTCATGCAACTTTTGAAACCAAAGACAGCATGGGAGCAAATTTCATCAATTCCTGCCTGGAGCAATTTGCCACTACCTTAAAAGACGAATTTCACCATTCTGATTTGTTTTCAGAAGATGAAACTTTAAAAGTAATTATGAGCATTTTGTCTAATTACGTTCCAAATTGCATTGTTAAAGCAGAAGTTTCTTGTCCTATAGAAGATCTAACAGAAAAACACATTTCAAATCCACAAGAGTTTGCCGAGCGTTTTGTACAAGCTGTTCAGATTGCGGAAGTAGAACCATTCAGGGCTGTTACACACAATAAAGGAATTATGAACGGAATTGACGCTGTAATTCTTGCAACCGGAAATGATTTCAGAGCAGTTGAAGCAGGAGTTCATGCTTATGCCTCCAAAAACGGCCAATATTCAAGTTTATCTCACGCTAAAATCGAAGACGGAATTTTTACTTTCTGGCTTGAAATTCCATTAGCACTGGGAACTGTAGGCGGATTAACTTCTTTACATCCATTGGTAAAATTGTGTTTTGATATTCTTGAAAAACCTTCAGCAAAAGAATTAATGGAAGTTGTAGCGGTTGCTGGTCTTGCGCAAAACTTTGCTGCCTTACGCTCCCTGACCACTACCGGAATTCAGGAAGGACATATGAAAATGCACCTGAACAATATTATCAACCAATTTGAAGCGACTGAGGAAGAACGTCATTTAATTAAAACACATTTTAAGAAAAATGCCGTTTCGCACAGTGCTGTGGTGGAATTCATTGAAAAATTAAGAAAAAAATAAAAATTCCAAATAATATTATTTCCGAATAAAATTCCAAATTCCAACGTTAATTGGAATTTTATCCCGACGTTTCGGGATTGGAATTTATTTTAAAATTGAAAGAATGAAAACGACCTTTTACAGTAACGGAAAATTGCTTATTTCCGGAGAATATCTTGTTTTAGACGGAGCCGACGCTTTTGCCTTACCAACTAAATTTGGTCAGGATTTAGTAGTCGAAAATGGCTCTAATCAGGAAATCAATTGGAAAAGTTATGATTTTGACGGACAGCTTTGGTTTGAAGACACCATCACTTTCCCGGAGATTGTAGAAAACCCCAAATCGGAACCTGAAACTGTAAAAACAACTTTAATTCAAATTCTGCACGAAGCCTACCGCTTAAATCCTGATTTTCTCAAAAATACAGAGGGCTACAACATCAGCACACATCTTAGTTTCCCTAAAAACTGGGGATTAGGCACTTCCTCAACTTTGCTAAACAATGTTGCTCAATGGACTAAAGTTAATGCTTTTACTTTGTTAAAAAACAGTTTCGGAGGCAGTGGTTATGATATTGCCTGTGCACAAAATAATACGCCAATAGCTTACCAAATTGAAAATAATACGGTAAAAAAAATCTCTTTTCATCCCGATTTCACACAAAAGATTCATTTTTTGTATCTCAATAAAAAACAGAATAGCAAAGCTGCTATAAAAGCATACTACAACAATAAGAATCAAAATTTAGCTCAAAATATCACCGAAAACAATAAAATTACCAATGCAATTTTGAATGCTAAAACAGCAAAGGAGTTTGCTCTTGCTGTAGAAAAACATGAGATTCATTTGAGCAATATTCTGGAAATGCAAACTATCAAAGAGGCCACTTTTCCGGATTTTCATGGTGTTGTAAAGAGTCTTGGAGCCTGGGGAGGAGACTTTGTAATGGTCATTTCAAAAGAAGATCCCAGATCTTATTTTACTTCAAAAGGGTACGAAACCATCCTGACTTACGAAGAAATGATCCTGCAAAAATAAAGCAATAGAGCGTCAACCAATCTAAAATAAAAGAAACGAGACGCTAATTTACTTTCTTACTTTCCCCTTCTTTAGTTTCGAGTCTACGAACTTTTTGAGTTTCCAGCTCGTTAGACTCCCTAAGCGTGTTATGCAAACGTTCGGCCATTTTTTCGATGTTATTGGTTATAGAATCATAAACCTCTTCCATTCTGCGATGCTTTTCTTCTTTTACTGCTCTTAAAACATCTTCCACAAAAGCTTTATCGTATTTTTCAGCAACAGAATCCCGGGTATTGGTAAGCCTAATTACATAATCATTACCCAATATGGTCACTTTAAAATGCTGTTCTTCATTACTTAAGTAATACTTCCCTCCTAATTCATCACCATTAATTTCGGTGCTGCTAAGTTTTAAAAGCTCTGTTATTATTCCAAAAATATGATTCTCTATTTTAGAATACACTCTTGGCTTTCTTCTCAACAGCTTAAACATAAAATTTGAATGCTAGATTATTACAGTATTTGCCCATGGTTCTTTAAGTAGCCTTTGTTTAAATTCGAAAACAAAATTCCAATAAATTAACTATAATATTCTTAATGTCGCAAATTTTTAACCAAAAATCCGTACAAAAATCTCAAAACCGCACAACAAACCGCATCTCAGCCGCTTCAGTAAACAGCAAAAAAAACCGAAACATTCATTAGAACGTTTCGGTTTTCATATTTAAACCTTTTAGCTACTAAAACCTAGTAGTTAAATTGTAATCTATTGTCTTCAATTTTAGCATTATTTTTCAACGCTGGTAAAATTCTGCTTGCATCAGATGCACTTTGCGCTTTCACTTTAGCAACATACTCTGCATGGTTAGCCGCTGCAGGAGCTTTAACTGTACTGATGTTTTTCACTACATATACACCTGTGTTACCTTCAATTGGAGCTGAAATTTTATTTGCAGCTAATGCGAATGCATTACCTACTACTTTTGGCTCTTGTCCTACTCCTCCAGGTAATACCGGATTATCCATAGTAACATTAGCAGCTTGCTGAACAGCTACACCAGCACTTTTAGCAACAGCCTCTAGTGATGAACCTGTCATTTTAGCTTTTAAAAGCTCTGCTTTTTTCTTGTTTTTCAAAATTGACTCTACATAAGGTCTTGCCAATGTTACAGATACTAAACCTGATTTGTTTTCGCTTTTGTATTGTGCAATTACGTGACCGATATTAGCCAATTCAAAACGCTTAACATCTCCAGTGTTCGTTTCTTTGTCAAATGCCCATCTGATAATGTTACGTTGGTTTCCTAATGGACCAAACGCTTCATCCATAGCTTTTGCTGTTACAGGAGCAGCAACTTTTAACCCTAATTCCTTTGCTGTAGCATTGAAATCTTTATCAGCAGCATCCATTTCAAATTTAGTTGCCAATGTAAATACTTTATCAGAAGTAGCTTCAGATGGCTCAATTTTTTGAGCGATAGTAGCTAAACGAATTCCGTCTTGTTTGTCAGTAATTTTGATAATGTGAAATCCGAAAGGAGTTTCCACTAAACCAACTTTTCCAATTCCGTTACTGAATACAAAATCATTGAATGGTTTCACCATTTGGTTTGGACCAAAATATCCTAAATCACCACCTTGTTGTGCAGAAGAATCATCTGAACTTGTGAAAGCCAACATCATGAAACTGTCTGGGTTTGTCTGAACCTGAGCAAGAATTTCTTCTGCTTTAGCTTTAGCTTCTTCTTTTGTTCTTTTTTCTTTTGCGTTTGGAGTTTGAGATCCTTCATATCCAATTAAGATATGACTTGCTTTTGCATTAACACCAGCTTTAAATCCTAAAGACTTAGAGATTGCATAGTATCTTCCGAAAACATATGGTCCGTAAATTGCCCCAGCTGGTAAGCTGAATAATTTATCAGCATCAACTGCTGGTAAAGCATTTTTAGGCACATAAGTTGAATCGTAAGGAACATCAGAATTTGAATTTACAAATTCAGCAATGTTAGTAGCACTTTTAAAACCTGGCAAAGTATCATTTTTACCTGTTTTTGCATTGTACTCTACTCTTCCGTTTAGTAATGCAGTGATTTTAGCTTTAATTTCAGCTTCGTCTTCTTTCGAAGCTTTGTCTTCCACTAAAACATATTGAATTTCACGAGTAGCATCCGCTTTGAATTTCTTCTCGTTTTTCTTCATATAATCTACAATTTCTGAATCAGAAATTTTTACTTCACTATCTTTAATTGAAGAATATAAAGCCGCAACGTAAGCAAAGTTAACTTTGTTAGCTTCCATTTCATATTTCAGCTTTCCTTCACTTACAGTCGTGTAAAGTCCAGCTTTTACTAATGTATTGTAGATTTGGAATTTAGCATTTAGTTCAGCATCTTTTTCTTTTTGAGAAATGAATTGTGCTGCTTCAGGATTTGTTTTAAAATATTCTTTAAATTTAGCTACATCAAAAATACCAGCTGCATTTAAAAACATTGGGTTTTTACCAATATTCGGATCTGCTTTTAAAACTTCAAGTAAGTGTTTTTCACCTACTCTTAATCCTAATTTATCAAACTGTGCTGATAATAATGCGATTGAAACCTCTTGGTCCCAAACTCTGTTTGCAGCTTCAGTGGAAGTAATTCCTTGACCACTTTTTTCAACATTACTAACTTTAACTCTAAAGTCTTCAAATGAAATATCTTTTCCATCGATGCTTCCCACATCTTTTGAACTTTGACCAAATGTTCCTCTTGTGAATAGATCTTGTATTATAAATGCAAATAATGCAAGTGCAATAACTCCTATCAATAAAGCGGAACGCTGTCTAATTTTTGCTAAAACTGCCATTTTTATTATCGTTAATTTTATATTCAGTTTGCGAAAATACAATTATCTAGTTAATAACAATACAACTAGCGTTTTATTTTACACAATTTTTTTTATTAATTTAAAAAATCACTCTTTTATCGTCAATTTAACCAATTCAATTTTCTTATTTGTTGCTTCTTCGATCACAAAATGATAGTTCCCAATCACTATTTCTTCTCCCTTTTGAGGAATTTCTTTGGTCGAATTCACGATAAACCCACCTAAAGTCCCGTAAGAATCCTCCTCAGGAATGGTTAATTTATAGGTTTCATTGAGATACTCTACATCTAATCTTGTCGAAAACAAATACTTACCTTCTCCCAGCTCCTGTTCTATCAATTCCTCGTCTAAATCGTGTTCATCTTCGATCTCACCGAAAAGCTCTTCAACAATATCCTCTATCGTAATAATCCCCGAAGTTCCGCCATATTCATCCAAAACAACAGCTACATTTCTTCGCTTTTTAATCAATAAGTTCAGCGCATCTTTTATCAAAATCGTTTCAGGAACAAATTCAACTGTCATTAAAACCGATTTTATTGTTTTCGGCTTTTTAAACAAATCAAATGAATGTACGTAACCCACAATATCATCAAGCGAATTTTGACTCACTACAATTTTGGAATACCCGGTTTCTATAAATAATTCTTTAAGATCTGCAACGCTGTCAAATAAATCTATGTCAACAATTTCCGTACGCGGCGTCATGATATCACGGGCTTTCACTCCTGAAAACTCCAATGCATTTTGAAAAATCTGAATTTCAGAGTCTACTTCGGCATCATCTTCAACAGCGTTCATTTGTTCTGCAATATAGTTCCCAAGTTCAATTTTACTAAAATACAACTGTATCTGATCTCCTTCTGTTTTGAAAAACTTTCGCAATACAAAATCTGAAATCCAGATGAAAAAAGTCGAAAAATAATAAAATAGTCGGTAAAACAAATAGGCCGGAATGGCAAAGAATTTTATTAATGTATTGGCATAAATCTGAAAAAAAACTTTCGGAAAAAATTCTGCCGTTATCAAAACGATAAAAGTCGAAACAACAGTCTGAACCAGTAGACTTGTCAAATTTGAAAAATGAAATCCGAAATTGATAATAGACTCCAGGATCAAATCTCCCATGTAAAACCCATAAACAACCAGTGCCACATTGTTACCAATAAGCATTGCGGCAATAAACTTTGAAGGATTCCCGGTAAGTTTCGTTAAAATTTGTGAGGCAAAATTATCTTGTTTCTTTTCGATTTCAAGATAAATCTTATTCGAGGAAATAAAAGCTATTTCCATTCCTGAAAAAAAGGCTGACAGTATTAAACATAGTATTATAATACCAATTTCCATTTTTTACTGTTTTTTATTGCGATCGTCAAATTTCTTGACAAATTTCCTCCTGAAAAAAAACATAAATACTGCCATACCAGCAATTATAAAACTCAGAGCAGCAGTATCGTTTCCATCGTTTATCTTTGTAAAACCATCATAAATAAAATAAATGGCAAATATGATGTAAACGTATTGTGTATATTTTAAATAACCCATAATCAGTATTTTTATTCGTTTGATTCTATTTCACCGCTAACACGCTGCGAATTAATCACTTTAAAATCCTTACTAAAATCTATCCCTTGCCCGTTTGAGGCTCCTTTTGCATCCGTAAGCTTAAATTTTCTTTCGGTATAAAACCACTCGTTATTCTGATCGAAGTACAACTGTTCTGTTTCCAGCATTTGTCCTTCTTCTGAAGTGATCCTTACTTTTCCCTGCAAATCAATTATACCGGTTGGCTTGTACGAAACAGCATAATTTGATCTTATAAAGGTACGTTTTTGATTTTTATCATATAAAGTAACATCAATTCCTTTTGGGAATTCAGTAAAAGGAAAGTCAAGATTAGAATAGTCCAACATTTTAGGACTTTTCAAAACTCCAGTTATACGTCCGGAATCTGTATATTTTATATCAACGGTATCTGCATCACTTCCGGGAACGAACTCTGAGAAGTTAATTTTCTGAACTTCTTTAAAATTACTTTCGCACCCAAAAAACAGTGTCACAGTAAAAACTGTGACAACCGCTATTATATATCTCTTTGATAAATTCATTTGCCAAATGTAGTAAATTGTAATGAGCTTAAAAAAACATAAGAGCCTATGCTTAATTGAATTTACTTTTCACGAACCATTTATCATTAAAAGAGAAGCTCAAGCTAAAGTTGAAATAATTCTCCTGAACCAACCCAGCTGACACTGTTCCTCTTTTTCCGAACTCAATCCCAATGTTAACATTCGAAAAAGACCCGTTATTAAGCGGAATTCCAGCTCCTAAAGTCATACCCAGATCATTGATCTCCTGATTATTTACCACCAAACCAATTTTCTCGTATTTTAATCCGGCTCTATAAGTCATTCTGCTTAAATAACTTGTAAATGATGCATAGTTAGGAATGTAATACCCACCGATAGCATATTTTTGATATTTTTCGTAACGAACATTATCTCTTGTGTTGTAATAGTTTGCAAGCTGCCCATTTCCTTGAAAAGAAACTGTAGTACCCACCAACCATTTTCTGGCTTCTCCGATACCGGCACCAAATGTTATTTTGTTCGGCAGTTTTAATTTATCTTCATGATCAGGAGCCGTAATCGGATCAGGATCACCATCTACCTGGATAACTCTTGTGCTGTTTGAATTTAAAGTACTGGCAAAAGTATAATTCAAGCTTGTAAATAAACTCAGTTTTTTATCAATTTTTGTTTGATACATCGTACCAATATTAAAACTAACACCAGACAGTTCAGAAGCATTTGTTTCTCTCGTTGCATTTTGAACACCAGTTACCAGCTCTAAACTTGTGGTCGTGATTTTCCCAAAATTATATTGTGCATCAGCTCCAATATTCCAGTTCTTTTTAATTTTATATCCTAAACCAACAAATACTTTATTAACACCACCTTTTCCCTGAAGCTGGTTACTTGTTGCTCCTTCTGTACCTGTTAAGTCATTTTGAATTTTATATCCAACAGAAGTTACCGGGACTAAACCGAACGCTGCACCAAATTTTCCCATCGGAATTCCTAATGCCAAATAATCAAAAGTGGCTCTTTGTGCCTTTTCTGATTTCTCACTGGTTTTCAAATTAGACGTACCAAAAGATCCCCCAACTGTAAAAGTTGTAAACTTTAAACTCGCGTAACTTGCAGGATTCTCAATATTCAGATGAATACTATCCTGTTCCACTGCAACTCCGGACATAGATCTGTTTTCAAGAGTTCCTTTAAATCTTACATCACCAATTCCGAAAAAAGAATAAGGCGACGCAGTACCTTGCTGAGCGAATGAAACGAACGAGATAAGCAAACAAGCGCTTACTATAATTTTTTTAATCATTGTCGATTTTATATTGAAATGTTTGGTTCAAACTCTCTAAAAGGAAATTTGAATTGGCAAATATGGTATTTTTTAATCGTTTAGCCAAAAAATCTGCATCACCTCCCGTTAAAATTATTATAAAATTTGAAAAGTTTGCGCGATATTCATCGATAAAACCATCAATCTCATAGACGAAGCCATTGACTACTCCGGAATGAATCGCTTGTTTTGTAGAATCTCCTATATAGGAATCCGGGGATTCTAAAGCGAGTAAAGGCAGCCTGGCCGTATAGTTATGCAAAGATTCATAACGTAGTCTCAGGCCCGGAGAAATAGCCCCCCCCCGATAATTGTCCTTTTCGTCGATAAAATCGTAGGTAATACAGGTTCCGGCGTCAATTACCAATCTGTTTTGTTTGGGAAATTCTAAAGTAGCTCCAGCTGCCAAAACCATTCTGTCTATCCCTAATGTTTTTGGAGTCGCATATTTATTGGTGAACGGAAAAACATCCTCATGAGTTAAAAAATGGACATTTAACTCTTTTTCGAAAGTCAAAAAAGATTGTTTTTCGATATTTCCGACCGATGCCACGACCAAATCAGAGCAATTTTGATATTTTTCTAAAATTTTTTTAATTTTTTTTTCGAGCTCCTTTTTCTCAAAAATAAAATTTTCAAGAACACTACCTCCCTCAAATACAGCAGCTTTAATTCTGGTATTTCCAACATCAACCGTTAAAATCATTTTTGTTTTTTTAGCCCTGCGAAGATACGAATTGATTTTTTTAAAAAAATATTTTGGATAAACGAAAAATGATTCTATCTTTGCACCCGCAATGTGCACAGCACGGTACCTTAGCTCAGATGGTAGAGCAATGGACTGAAAATCCATGTGTCCCTGGTTCGATCCCTGGAGGTACCACAACAACCCGAATAGCAATATTCGGGTTTTCTGTTTTTAATACTTTTCTTCCTGATTTATATCGGCACCAACTCCCTAATTTTCCAGAACCTTATCGCAAAGAATAAGCTGCTTTAACAATTTGCCGCTTTTAACAGCTGCAATCGTTGCTACTATTTTTTTTCCGTTTACACAATCTTTTGCTAAACCTCCTACTCTTACAACCGATTCAGGACTTTTACACTTCTTTCTTTTTTAATTTTAACGCAATTAGTAGGATTAAAAAACTACAATTATCCTCATACTTATTTTTCGTTAAAAAAGTATTAAATAAATAAAAAAATATCTTCTATATTCGCAAAACCATAATTTAAAGTTTTATTTTTTATCAAGTGCACAAAGTCTATTAAAGTCTGTTTATGAGCAACACTTCAACAAAGGGTATCTGGAAAGTGATTTCGGCGTCATCAATGGGGACTATGATCGAATGGTATGATTTCTATATTTTTGGAAGTTTAGCGGTCGTAATCTCAACCAAATTCTTTCCCAGTGACAATCCTACTGCTGCATTTCTGTCGACTTTAGCCACTTTTGCTGCCGGATTTGTTGTACGGCCTTTTGGAGCATTGTTCTTTGGAAGACTTGGTGACATCATTGGCCGAAAATATACTTTTATGGCTACTCTGCTATTAATGGGCGGCTCTACTTTTTTAATAGGCTGTATTCCGGATTATAAAACCATTGGCTTTCTTGCTCCTCTATTGGTTTTAATTCTTCGCTTACTGCAAGGCCTTGCCCTTGGAGGAGAATATGGCGGAGCAGCTACTTATGTCGCAGAACACGCTCCTGCTAATCAAAAAGGATATTGGACTTCCTGGATTCAAACTACAGCGACCGTTGGTTTGTTTATTTCTTTAATGGTAATATTAGCAACGAAAAACATTCTTTCGGCCGAGGATTTTGACTCCTGGGGATGGCGTGTTCCGTTTTGGGTTTCTATTGTTATGGTGGGAATTTCGTATTTGATACGTAAAAACATGGACGAATCTCCTGTGTTTGCCAAAGCAAAAAAAGAAGGAACAACAAGCACCAATCCGCTCAAAGAAAGTTTTGGAAACCGATACAACCTGAAGTTTGTTTTACTCGCTTTGTTTGGCGCTACTATGGGACAGGGCGTAGTTTGGTATACCGGACAGTTTTATGCGATGAGCTTTATGAAAACGGTAATGAATGTTGACTCTTCTCAAGTTGATGAATTATTGGGAATTGCCCTATTACTTGGCACTCCGTTTTTTATATTTTTCGGATGGCTGAGCGATAAAATTGGAAGGAAACATATTATGATGGGCGGAATGCTGCTTGCCATTTTATTTTACAGGCCTATCTATAAAACGATGTACAACACTACTGATCTGAGTCACAAAACCGAACTTATTTCCAAAACCACGCAATCGATTGAAATAACAAAAAGTAAAGACTCTATTTACACTACTTATAAAGAATATAGCGACGGCACAGCTTTACTGGAAAAGAAAACACATTTTACAAACAAGAATCAAACTCAAATCAACACCACTGTTACGATTAATTCTGCTGACAAATGGACTTTAATTTTTTTCGTTTTCATCCAGGTTTTATTTGTTACGATGGTGTATGGTCCTATTGCGGCCTTCCTGGTTGAAATGTTTCCAACTAAAATCAGATATACTTCAATGTCCCTACCTTATCACGTAGGAAATGGAATTTTTGGAGGCTTACTGCCTGCAATTTCAACTTATTTTGTCACACACGCTAAAGAGGCCGGCAAACCGGATTTTTATCTTGACGGACTCTGGTATCCTATTATCATTGCCTCTGTCTGCTTTGTCATTGGAATGATTTACATCGATAATAAAAACAAAACGAATCACCTTTAATATTATAACTATGAATACGATCAAACAAATTTTAGGTGTTTTATGGATTATACTTGCTATTGCAGCGGCCTATTTTTGCATTTTTGAATTTGGCTTACCTAAACTGCTTTCCGACAAACAGGATGACTTGGTTTTTGGGACCATTATTCTTTTCATCCTCACACCGTTAATTGTTTTAGGACTGGGAACTTTTGGCTATTTCTCTGTAATCGGAGAGTACAATAAAGGAAAATAAGAGGTGAAAAATGAAAGGGCTGTCTAAAAACAGACAGCCCTTTCGCACCACTAACAAAACCAAAAATCTTTTACTTATCAGTATGTTCTTCGTTTATATCGATAAAATTATTTCTTAATCAGTTTCATTACCTGAGTTAACCCCTTCTGGTCAACCGCTTTTACAAAGTATAAACCTGTTTTCAGATCACTTACGACAAACTGAAAATCCGGATTTCCATTGGTAGTAAAACTTTTTACCAATTGTCCAGAAATCGCATATATCTGAACTTTTGACATTGACACATTTAAGGTAAAATAATTCGAAACCGGATTTGGATACAATCGTACTGAATTTTCTTTTTCGAAATCGGCTATGACTAAACTGGCCTGTTTGTTACCATAAATTCTGAATTCTCCCGCCGGAAGATTTAAGGGCGCATTGATATCGGTAACATTAATAGTAGAGTTGTCCATTAAATTGTACCATGCACCGGCATATTGAAAACCTGTTGGAACATTTTGGGATGTAACATCAAAATTAGCGACAATCAAAACATCTTTTAACTCGGTTGATGATAAAGTACTATTAGTAATTTTTATGTTTACAGACAGTGAATTTGCGTTTGCAATTACAGGATCTCCCAAAAACACAGGCTCTTTTGTTTTTAGCGCAATCATCTTTGCCCAATCGTTGTAAATTTTATTTCGCACTGAATTGCCCAACCAGTTATTTACCCATTGAGGCTGCGGTTTTGCATCTAATTTACAATCACCCGCAACACCATCGAAATCGGTGTTGACCGAATTATCGTTACAGGTAAAAATAGAGTTCTCCCATCCTAATTCTCCAAAATGCCAAATCATTTTTGGCCCCGGAACCAATAGTGAAACTGCTCCAATTGCCGACATTCTGGACAATGCCGTGTCTAGTGTTTTTACATTGTATCCTCCGCCAGAATTTCCGTATTGTATGTTTTTATACATCAAACGTTCTTCATCATGGCTTTCGGCATATCCCATTAATCGGTTGGCTGTAAAACCGTGACTGCTGCTGGCCATTCTTGAAATATTACTCTCACTCGCATACCCCATTGACAATTGATTGTACGGTCCTGTCATTTTCCCCCACATCATTACTCCTTTAGACGGTGTTTCAGCAATTCTGTAATTGGCCCATTCCTTCTCCTCGTTATCAGACCCCAGGTGCTCAAAAATAGTGTAATGTGTAGGGTCGAGACTCCATGAATAATCAGCATATTTCTTTAACACATCTACTCTGTCCTGTTGGTACGCATCAGTACACGCTCCATCAGAAGCTGTACAATTTTGTGTAAATCCTTTGGTCAAATCCCAACGGAAACCGTCAATTTTATATTCTTCGATCCATTGTTTAACCACACGTTCGACATAATTTTGTGTTTTTAAGGCCTGATGGTTAAAATCTTCCCCAACATTATACGCATGTTTGGCAACTGTATTAAAATAAGGATTTTCGGCGGTTGGCGAACCAAAACCGTCTCCGTCAGGATCGTTCATCCACATTCTCACCATAGGATTTCTTCCGAAAGCATGATTTAAAGCAACGTCCAGGATCACAGCGATTCCATTTTGATGACATAAGTCTATGAATTCTTTTAACTTGTCTGAAGTACCGTAAAATTTATCCAAAGCCATATGAAACGAGGTGTTATACCCCCAGCTTTCATTGCCTTCGAACTCCATTACCGGCATTAATTCGATTGCATTTATTTTAAGGTTTTTAAAATAATCCATCCGATCTATTAAACTTTGGTAATTTCTGGCCGCATCAAAATCGCGAACCAAAACCTCATAGACTACTAGTTTTTCTTTTTGAGGTTTTACAAAATTGTTTACCTGCCAATTGTACGGAGTTTGACCGGTTTTCAAAACGGTCACTTCAAATTGCTGTCCTGCCGGATAAACAGGAATGTTAGAATAAGAAGTTGTAGGAATGGAAGGATCATCAAAAGGCGATAACACTAAAGTTGAATACGGATCGGCCGTTTTTACTAAAGATGGGGAATTAGCCAGCGGCGTAGTATCTACCACCCAATATTGATAGGTATAAGTAACTCCCGAAACTAATCCGGTTAATTCCATCCAAAATTTTCCCGAAGCAGGGTCTTTTTTCATGGTGTAGGCCGAAGTTGGCTGCCAGTTATTGAAGCTTCCGGCAACATATACAAAGTCTTTTAAAGGCGCATCCAAAACCAAAGTCGCTTTTGTAGCATCAGTCGAATTGTAGTTAATTCCGTCAACCAAGCCTGTCGGCATTGCCTGCGAAACAGTATTTGGATTTATTACAACCGAAAACTTTTTAACAATCGTAATTCCTGTCTGAGTGATACTCAATTCGTAACTCTGATTGTTAGCAACTCCAACATGAGAATAAGAATAACTTGCAGTGCTTGAATTTGTATTGATAACCGTTCCGTTTGCCTTTAAGGAATAACTTGCTGCACCGTTTGTATTTGTAGCAGCAATATCAAAATTAGATCCCGATGTTATAATTGATGCACTGTTTTCTGTTGGCGAAGTTAGCAAAACCTGAAAACTGCCCACTTCTACTAAAATATCCTGCGATTTTTTATCACCTGTTCCGTTTTTGGCTTTTACTAAAAAACCAATTCTTCCAATTCCTGTGGTACTGAAGTAGGTTGTTGGTGTAATTGTTTTGGTATACGTATCTGTACCCGAATTGTAGGTAAACTTACTTGCCTCGCTTGAAGAATCCCAGGAACCATTATCCGGAGTTCCTTTTTGAGAAGTATCGTTGGTATCAAAAGCCCAGGCCCACATATACAGGGAATGGTCGGTAATTCCCCAGCTGCTTTCATCAACACTTGTGCCGTTAATGGTTATGGTAATTGGTGTAGTCTCTTCAAAAGTTGACGAACTTACGGAGTGACTTATGGTTTGCGTTTGGGCAAAAGTAGCCACAGACCACAAAAATGTGATCAATAGTAAAGTTCTTTTCATAATGTGGTTGATTGGTTAGTTAGTCTGACTAAAAAAGGGCTATCTTACTGATAGCCCTTATATTTATTCTTATTAAAATTAATCTACTGTTATAGTTTTTGCAGCATTATCAATTTTAAAAACTCTGGCACCTGTTGGTCCGGTATATTTGAAATTTTTATCTCCATCATTTGCATTTTGCAATTCAGAGTCAATCGTATAACCTGCATTAGCATAAAACTCAAAGTTACGACTGTTAGCAGCTCCCCAATTACCTCCGCTTGTGAAGTCATTTGCTATAAATTCTCTAAAAGCTTCCCCACTTTTAAGAACAACTGTTACCTGATAAACATCTTTTTTGCCAACTACTAAAGGAAATTCTGTTTCAGCATCTCCATCCCAAGACCATCCTCCAGGTGTAGCTGCTCCAACTAACCAATGAGATGATGCAAGTGGCACATGATAAGGTGTAGCTTTAAAAGTGTAAAAGTTAGAAAACTGTGCTTCTGCACCAGTACCAACGGTAGCTTTAATACGAATATCAACATCATTTTCTTCTTTCTCAACAAAACCTCCATTAACTAAAGCTGAATTTAGTTCTGCCACTGTCAAAGCTCTGTAACGTGCAGTAGTTGTAGTTACTGCAATAGGAGCTGCAAATTTAGTTCCGGCTTTTGCAATTTCAATAGTATAATTTACCACTGTTGGTGTACCATCATATTTGGCATCATTCCAAACCACGGTTGTAGCAACGTTCTTCTCAGTTTCTTTAGAAAGAACAATGATAAAGTTATTCTGAGGTGTTAACAAAACCGGTGCCGTAACAGGCTCTATCACTGGTCTGTTTTCTACATCGTCAGCATTACACGACACAGCTAAAACTCCAATGAATGCGATTAAAATTTTATATATATTTTTCATTTTATTATTTTTTATAAGGTTAGTTAGTATCCTGGATTTTGTTTTAAAGTTGGGTTGGCCTGAATTGTTTTTGCAGGGATAGGCATCAAGTTTCTGAATGCATCTGTTCCACTACCATTTTTAACTCCGCCTTTCCATTGCCAAATTTTAGATCCTCCTGTGAATTTACCAAAACGAATTAAATCTGTTCTTCTATGACATTCCCAGAACAATTCTCTTGCTCTTTCATCTAGAATAAAGTCAAGTGTTAAGTCAGCAGCTGTGATAACACCCGCTCCGGCTCTCCCTCTAATTTTATTTATTAATGCAACCGATGTAGCAATATTTCCTGCTGCCGCACCTCTTACTGTTGCTTCGGCGTACATTAAATATACATCTGACAATCTGTACATTGGAAAATCAGTATCAGGAATATCATTTCTTTGTGCTGCAGTACCGTCTGAATTTACATTCGTAAACTTTGTCACGGCATATCCATTAGTAAACACTCCAAAATCGTCAATGTCTAAAGTTTGTCCATTAGTATAGAAAGTACCTCTTTTATCCGCAGTTGCAGTTGCATCTGGAAATAATTTAACAAACTCTTTTCTTGTTCTAATTCCTGACCATCCGCCATTCATTCCCTGATCAGCAGCATTCATACTTCCTCCGATAGAGGCATGCAAAATAAAACTCATCCCTCCACCGGTAGCTCTAATAGCGTTACCATCTCCAATAATTGGAAAAATAACTTCACTTTGAGCACCATTTCTGTCGTTATTAGCAGAGAACAAGTTTTTATAAGCAACATCTGCAAATTTATAAGCTGAGCCAGTAATAATATCATTACATACAACTGCGGCTTCATTATTTTTATCTACTCCTGTGTATACCTTAGAATTTAAATAAATCTGCGCTAATAAAAATTTAGCAGCTGTTTTATCAATTCTTCCATATTCATTTACTTTTGATGCTACCAAACCACCATCAATATCTTTCAATTCAGATTCTACAAAAGCAAAAACTTCTGTTCTTGTTTTTTGTTGCGGGTAATAAAGACCAACAGGATCTTTCTCCGTCGTAATAGGCACATTACCAAACAAGTCCATTAGATTAACATAAGAGAAAGCTCTTAAGAAACGAGCCTCTGCTCTAAAATTTACAATTTGAGCTTTTAAATTAGCGTCAACACCTCTTTCAGCCAATTTCTCATCTGTTGTTTGTCTTAGAAACTCATTAGCTACACTAATTTCATAAAATGCTCTTGAAAAAATTCCGTATAAGAACTGATTACTAGGGCTCCAGGTTTGTCCGTTTAATGCTGGTAAACCATCATCACTCCAAGCTACAATAGCCTCATCAGTAGGAAATTCCTGCGTTACAAACAATAATCGTAAATAACTGCTAAAATCGCCGCCAAGACCTGAAATATCTGGAGTACCATCTCCATCATTTCCACCTACATACAACCCCGCATACAATTTTGCCAATACTTGTTTGTATGATGCAGGATCCTGAAAAAAGACATCAGAAAGAAATTCATCATCATCCTTTGGCGTTACATCTAAGTCACCCGTACACGAAGTAAGCGTCATGCTTAATCCTAAAATGAATAGGAGAAAATATGATATATATTTAAATGATATTTTCATTTTGTTTATTTTTAAATTTAATTATTCAATGTACTATTAGAAATTCGCATTTACTCCAAACAAGAATGTTCTGGCTCTTGGATAAACATTATTGTCTATTCCGTTAAATTTCTCAGGATCTAAACCTTTGTATTTGGTAATAACAAAAACATTCTGAACTCCCGCTGTGAATCTTAATGAAGCTGCTTTTAATAATGTTTTATCAAAAGTATATCCTACCACAAGATTGTCTAATTTGATAAAAGACGCATCTTTTACGAAATAATCTGAATAATTACGTTGTGTTCCGTTTGAGTTACTTTCTGTAGTAAAACCAGTATTGTAATAATCTGAACTAATATTAGCTAAATCAGATTGTCTTCTTAAACCTGCTTCTAAGTATCCTTTATCAGAACTAACATTATCGTAAATATAATTTCCTAAACTTCCTCTCCAGTTCATTGTAAAATCAAACTTTTTATAATTCACAGTCGTGAACAACCCAAAAGTATAATCTGCTGTTGGTTTATGAAATTTATAACGATCTGCATCTGTTATAGCTCCATCACCATTTCTGTCTGCATAAGCACCCTGAATTGGTTTTTTATTTGCATCATACAATTGCTCAAATACAAAGAACGAATTTGGAGCAAATCCCTGAGAGTGGATTAAAACCTGATTTCCAGTACCTCCTGAAATAACATCTCCAGTAATATAACCTTGGAACCCAGGAACAGTTGTTCCTAAATCAGATATTTTTTGATCGATATAAGTCGCATTCACAGCAACATTCCAGGTTAAGTTATCTGTTTTAACAATATCAGACTGAAGATTAAATTCAACCCCTTTTGTTCTTACACTACCAATATTATTGTATCCCTGGTTTCTAATATTCGCTCCGTCCGGAACTGGAATATCAGCCAAAAGGTCACTTGATTTTTTATCAAAATAATTAATTGTACCTGTAATTCTATCGTGAAGGAATCCAAAATCTACCCCTACGTTCATTTCGGCCAAATCTTCCCATTTGATGTTCGGATTGTACCCTTCAGGTCTGGCAGCTTTATAAATAACTCCATTAAAAAGATACTGAGTATTGATGGTTCCTAAAGTTATTCTTCTTAAGAAATCATATGCAGGCGGAATATCCTGCTGCCCTGTAGTTCCATATCCAACTCTCAATTTTAAACTAGACAAAGTTGCATTATCTTTCAGGAAATCCTCCTCAGCAACATTCCATGCAAAAGCAGCTCCTCCAAAATTACCCCATCTGTTATCTTTAGAAAAACGTGAAGTCCCGTCTCTTCTGTAATTTAAAGTCAATAAATATCTACTGTCATAGTTTAGAGTCAAACGACCAAAATACGATTGTAAATTAACATCCGGATCTGTAGTAACATCTTCTTTTGGATTTGGCTCTTTGGTCTGACCAGAATCATATCCAACTCTTTGAAACAACTGGTAGTTATACCCTGCTGTTGCATCAATCTTAAATTTACCTAAATCTTTATTATAGTTAAAATAAGTATTTAAGTTTTTATTTTGACGGCTGTCAGTATAATGTATATCTCCTCCTAAATTAACCCATTTACCACTGTTGAATACATTTGGCTGATATCCTAAAATACTTTCAGTACTCACTCTTGTGTAACCATTACTGTTAAATTTATCAATACCTCCTTCAACAACAACTCTTAAGTCTTCGAAGAAATGAAATTTATAATCTAATCTAATATTACCCCATTTTCTGGTAGATGTAGCTCTGCGATCGTCCTGATTTAATCTGGCTACAGGGTTTCTTGCAGGCAATAATGGTACATTTCCATTCGGCTCTAACCATTCGAAATAACCTCCATAACGAGATCCTGGCTGATAAACAGGCTGCGTAGGATCAAATCCAATAGCACTATTAATTACCGGACCTTCATCCTGAAATTGATTTTTTCCAAAGGCTAAATTTCCGCTAATATCAATTTTTAAATGATTGTCAAACAACACCGGATTTAACGATATCGATGTCGTAGTTCTTTCAAAAGAAGTGTTTCTTAGAATTCCAGGATTATCAACATTTCCAACAGATAAACGCACTGGTAATTTATCAAATAAAGACCCGCTAACAGAAATATTATTATTGGTTGTCAAGGCTGTATGAAAAATTTCATCCTGCCAGTTCGTGTTTGCCGTACCCAACAAAGCTTTTTGAGCTGCTGTTCCTTTTTCATTTACTAATGCACGATATTGATCTGCACTTAAAACATCTACCGTATTAGCTACCGTATTAATACCAACCTGTGAACTGAAGTTAACTTTCACTCCACCTTTAGTTCCTTTTTTAGTGGTAATAACAATTACACCATTTGCTGCTCTGGAACCATAAATTGCAGCTGCAGATGCATCTTTCAAAACTGTAAAAGATTCGATATCATTAGGATCTATCGTAGACAATATACTTGTTGCACCATTAGGAACCGCGTTACTCATTGGAAGTCCGTCGATTACAATTAATGGCTCATTTGAAGCACTTAATGAAGATCCTCCACGGATTCTGATATCTGCTTTAGCTCCTGGAGCACCACCCCCAACAACATTCACACCAGCAATACGTCCACTGATTAAACTCTCTGGAGTAACGTTAATTCCTTTATTAAATTCTTTGGCAGAAATTTGAGATACAGAACCTGTTGCGTCCTTTTTCTTAACGGTACCATAACCTACTTGTACCACAACTTCTTTAAGCTGATTCGTATCTTCTTCCAGAGAAACGTTTAGTGTTTTTTGACCATTATAAGTTACAGTTGACGTCTTATATCCAATAAATGAAACCAAAATTTTGTCCCCATTTTTTACATTAGATAACATAAATTTACCGTCAAAATCTGTTGATGCTCCGCCCGGAGCACCCTGTACATTTACATTTACTCCCGGGATTGGTTGTCCCGTTGCCAAGTCGGCAACTGTTCCGGTTAAAGTGCTTTGAGCTAGCACCGTAAACGGCAACAAGAGGAATAAAAATAACAACTTTTTGTAAATTGTTTTCATACTTTTTGTTTAAATTAGTTTGAGTTTTTGATTGTTAGTTAAGTTTTTAATTTTACTTCGAATTTCAAAATTAGGAATTAATTAACATGCTCAACCAGTTGCCTTTTTTATAGGTTTACGAAAACGTGGTAGTGTTGAAAACTTTCTATTTTTTGTAATCTTTTAAGTCAAAAATTGTCGATTATAAAAATATAAGATACCTTTATTAACAATTAGATTTTTTTCAAATAACAACTATGAAACGTAAAATAACCCTAAAGCAGATCGCAAAGGAACTTGACGTCTCTATCTCAACTGTATCTAAATCCCTCAGAGACAGCCTTGAGATAGGAGAAGAAACGCGTGCAAAAGTGCAGGCATTTGCAAAGTTTTACAACTACAAGCCCAACAATATTGCCCTTAGTTTAAAAAATCGAAAAACCAAAAGTATTGGTATTATCATTCCGGAAATTGTACATCATTTTTTCTCTACTGTGATCAACGGAATTGAACAGGTAGCCAATGAAAATGGGTATAGTGTTGTCATCTGTTTGTCTGATGATTCATTTGATAAAGAAGTACTGAATATGGAGATGTTGGCCAACGGAAGTATCGATGGTTTTATCATGTCGCTCTCTAAAGAAACGCAATACAAAGGTGACTTTCACCACATTACCGAAGTCATCAATCAGGGAATGCCAGTGGTCATGTTCGATCGCGTCACCAACGACATCTTGTGCGACAAAGTAATTATTGATGATAAAGCTGCTGCCTATGAAGCTGTACAAAGTTTGATAGACAATGGCCGAAAAAAAATCGCTTTGGTCACCACCGTAGATTATGTAAGTGTGGGAAAACTCAGAACCGACGGTTACGAAAAAGCGCTCCTCGACAATGGATTGCCTTTTAATGAGGATTTAATCATCAAAATCGAAGATGTAGACACTTGCGAAATCACCATCAGCCAGCTTTTACATGACCGTGCGTTTGATGCCGTTTTTGCTGTAAATGAGCTTTTTGCCGTGACCATTATCAAAACAGCCAGCAAAATGGGGCTAAAAGTTCCCGAAGATCTTGCTGTAATTGCCTTTACTGACGGAATTATTTCCAAATACTCCACTCCAAGCATTACAACCGTAAGCCAGAGTGGTGAAAAAATGGGTAACAAAGCCGCTAAAATGCTGATCGAAAGACTGGAAGCCGAACACGATGACGACGAAGAAGAAAACGAAAATTACACCACAGAAGTCATTGAAACACATCTTATAAAAAGAGAATCCACTGACTAAAAACCTAAAAATCAATATTTTATAAAGTCTTAAATAACATTTATGACTTTTTTGTTAGCGTATTTAAAAAAATAATTAATACTTTTACGCCTGCTCAAAGCTTTTACTTTTACTTCGAAATAATAAGTAAGTTTTGATAAGCAAAGCGCTTATCGTCTAATTAATTTTTTAATTACGATAATGGAAAAGCGTAAATTAAGTTTCTGGGAAATTTGGAACATGAGTTTCGGTTTCTTGGGAATACAGTTTGGTTTTGCACTGCAAAACGCAAATACTTCAAGAATTTTTGAAACTCTGGGTGCCAAAATTGACGAAATTCCAATTTTATGGATTGCGGCTCCGGTTTCAGGATTAATCATCCAACCCGTAATTGGTTATTTTAGCGATAGAACCTGGACTCGTTTAGGCCGACGCCGCCCCTATTTTTTAATTGGAGCCATCTTGTCTTCTATTGCCTTATTCATCATGCCCAACTCTCCAACTTTATGGATAGCTGCAGGTACTTTATGGATCATGGATGCCTCGATTAATGTTTCGATGGAACCTTTTCGCGCTTTTGTTGGCGACAATTTACCCGAAAAACAACGTACTTTAGGTTTTGCCATGCAAAGTTTCTTTATCGGAACCGGTGCGGTTGTAGGTTCTGTTTTGCCTTATCTTTTTACCAATGTTTTTGGCGTAAGCAATACTGCCGCGGAAGGAATTATTCCGGACTCTGTTAAATGGTCTTTTTATATTGGCGGAATTGTTTTCCTGCTTTCTGTTTTATGGACTGTTTTTAAAACTACAGAATATACACCGGAAGAGCTTCATGCTTTTGAAGTTCAAAGCAAAAAAGACAAGGAGGATCTTATTCTCAATCCCGAAACAGAATCTGAAAGCAACATCAAAAGACAATTGTTTTTAGGAATATTATTGACCGTAATTGGAGCGTTAGTTTCCTTCTTAATTTTCGAAAACAGTCTTGCGAAAGAACTTTACATTCTTTTTATCGGTTTGGTTTTCATGGGGGTATTATTCATGATTGCTTCTCAATTACGAACTTCTAAAGTTCATAATGGTTTTACGATAATCATGACCGATCTATTGAACATGCCAGCCACTATGAAAAAACTGGCCTGGGTTCAGTTCTTCTCCTGGTTTGCCTTATTCTCCATGTGGATTTATACTACACAAGCAGTTACACAGCATATTTTTGGCACAACAGACACTACTTCTAAAGTATACAATGATGCCGCCGACTGGGTTTCGGTTTTGTTTACCGTTTATAACGGAATTGCCGCAGCAGTTGCTTTTTTATTGCCGGTCATCGCCAAAAAAGTAGGCGTTAGAGCAACACATTTATTGGCTTTATGTGCCGGAGGTGTTGGTTTAATCTCTATCTATTTTATTGCTGATAAACAAATGCTGATCCTTCCAATGTTAGGCGTTGGTATTGCCTGGGCAAGTATACTGTCAATGCCCTATGCCATGTTATCCGGAGCTTTACCGGCAGCAAAAATGGGATATTACATGGGCGTTTTCAACTTCTTTGTTGTAATACCGCAAATTGTGGCCGCCACTATCCTAGGATTTGTCATCAAACAATTCTTTCACAACGAACCCATATACGCCTTAATTATCGGAGGAGTATCTATGATATTTGCCGGATTACTTACCCTTAGAGTAAATAGCAGAACTAAAATTGAAATTCATGAATAATAAAAAAGCATTCATCTTCGATCTTGATGGAGTTATCGTTGATACCGCTAAATACCACTTTTTAGCCTGGCAAAAAATTGCAAAGGCCTTAAACATAAATTTTACACACGAACACAACGAATTACTGAAAGGAGTAAGCCGCGTGCGTTCGTTAGACATAATTCTCGAACTGGGAAATGTCCAAGCTTCGCAGGAAGACAAAGACAAATGGCTCATTCAAAAAAATGAAGATTACTTATCTTATTTGGTTGACATGAATGAAAGTGAAATTCTTCCCGGAGTTTTTAAAATTCTGCAACTCTTAAAAGAAAAAAATCAGGGAATTGCATTGGGTTCTGCCAGTAAAAATGCGCGTCCAATTCTCGAGAAAACCGGAATTCTTTCCTACTTCGATGTTATTGTAGACGGAAATGACGTTACCAATGCCAAACCAGATCCGGAAGTTTTCTTAAAAGCGGCTCAATTGCTAAATATTAGCCCGGAGGATGCCATTGTTTTTGAAGATTCAGTTGCCGGAGTTCAAGCCGCCAATATTGGAAAAATGACCAGTATCGGAATTGGTTCAAAAACAATTCTGCACGAGGCACAGTATATCTTTGAGGATTTTACCTCAATGGATATTCAATTCATCAAATCATTAATCGCAAAATAAATCAATCAATCACAAAAATGAATCAAGATTACATTAAACCAGACAATTGGTCCATCATCGAAGAAGGCTTTGATTCTGAAAGAGTAAAATCATCAGAAAGTCTTTTTAGCATCGGAAACGGCGCTATGGGGCAGCGTGCCAATTTTGAAGAAACCTATTCAGGTGAAACTTTTCAGGGAAGTTACATCGCCGGAATTTATTATCCGGACAAAACAAAAGTAGGCTGGTGGAAAAATGGATACCCTAAATATTTTGCCAAAGTACTAAACGCTCCAAACTGGATTGGAATTGACATTCAGATCAACGAAGAAAACTTAGACTTGAACCAGTGCACTGCCGTAAAAAATTTCCGCAGAGAATTGAATATGAAAGAAGGCTGGTACAATCGTTCTTTTGAAGCAACATTAAAAAACGGAACCGAAATTGCCGTAAACATTCGTCGTTTTCTCTCTTTAGATCTGGATGAAACCGGAATTATAAAGTACGAAATCACACCTTTAAACAAAGATGCCAAAATTGTTTACAAACCTTATATCGATGCAGGTGTAACCAATGAAGATGCCAACTGGGACGAGAAGTTCTGGGAACCTCTTGAAGTTAAAAAGGGAGCAAATGAAGCCTTTGTAACCGCACAAACCTTTAAAACGCATTTTAAAGTAACGACTTTTATGCACAATACGATTTTTGCAAACGGAGAAAACGTAAACATTTCGCCTTCAACAATCGATTCAACTGCAGATAAAATTCAATTTACATACGGAACAATAATCGCAAAAGGTCAAACCTCATCGATCCAGAAAATTGGTGGTTATACGGTTTCTTTAAACCATGAAAATACGCTGGTTGCAGCCGAGAAATGCATTAAAACTGCCGTTGCTCTTGGTTATGACACTTTACTTCAAAATCAAATCGGGGCCTGGAGTAAAATCTGGGAAATGTCAGACATTACCATTGATGGTGATGTAAAAGCACAACAAGGAATTCGCTTTAACATCTTCCAGTTAAATCAAACCTATTTAGGAAAAGACAGCCGTTTAAACATTGGACCTAAAGGTTTCACCGGAGAAAAATATGGCGGATCTACTTACTGGGATACTGAGGCTTACTGCATTCCGTTTTACATGGCAACTAAAGATCAGCAGGTGGCTCGTAACTTACTGACCTACCGTTTCAATCAACTGGATAAAGCAATTGAAAATGCCAAAGACAATTTAGGTTTCAAAAACGGTGCTGCTTTGTATCCAATGGTGACCATGAATGGGGAAGAATGCCACAACGAATGGGAAATCACTCACGAAGAAATTCACAGAAATGGAGCGATTGCTTTTGCCATTTACAACTACTATCGTTTCACTGGAGACTATTCTTATATTCCTGAAAAAGGTTTAGAGGTACTGATCGGGATCGCACGTTTCTGGCATCAGAGAGCTTCTTTCTCTAAAGACAAAAATCAATACGTTATTCTGGGCGTTACAGGTCCAAATGAATACGAAAACAATATCAACAATAATTTCTACACCAATTATATTGCAAAATGGTGTATTAATTATACCGAAGAACAAATTAAAAAAGTCGCTGCTGAGTATCCATCAGACCACAAACGAATCATCGAAAAAGTAGCACTTTCGACTACTGAAATCGAGGAATGGAAAAACGTAGCCAATAATATGTATTTCCCAACTTCTGACGAATTGGGTATTTACCTGCAGCAGGACGGTTTCTTAGACAAAGATTTAGTTCCGGTAAAAGACTTAGACCGCTCGCAGCGTCCTATCAATCAAAAATGGTCGTGGGATCGTGTTTTACGTTCGCCTTATATCAAACAAGCCGATGTTTTACAATGTTTCTATTTCTTTGAAGATCATTTCTCTAAAGAAGAATTAAAACGTAATTTTGAGTTTTACGAATCTTTTACAGTTCATGAAAGTTCATTATCGCCATGCGTACACTCTATTCAGGCTGCTGTTTTAGACAAAATGGATATGGCTTATACTTTTTATTTAAGAACCTCCCGTTTGGATCTTGATGACTATAACAAAGAAGTTGAAGAAGGCTGTCACATTACCTCAATGGCCGGAACATGGATGAGTATAGTAGAAGGTTTTGGCGGAATGCGTGTGAAAAACGATCAGCTTCATTTTGCTCCAAAAATCCCAAAAGAATGGAAAGGTTATTCTTTTAAAATTAATTTCAGAAATCAAATTTTAAAAGTAGCTGTAAATCATAACGAAACAACTTTTACGGTAGACGGTGATCAGGATTTGACTATTGTTCTTAATGGAAATCCGGTAACTGCTGATAAATTGTTTCAAACAAATTAACACAACACACTTAAACACTCAAAAACATGAAAAACTTATTTTTCGCAAGTTTAATCCTGTTTGCTTTTAGCTCGATAGCAAAAGCACAACAATTAAAATCACCCGAAGGAAAGTTCGTAATGGAATTTTCGCTTCAAAACGACGGAACTCCAACTTACAATTTAAAATACAAAAATAAAGAGGTTGTTAAAACCAGTAAATTAGGCCTTGAGCTTAAAGACGATAAAAAATCGTTATTGAATGATTTTACGGTTGTCGACACAAAAACAACCACTTTTGATGAGAGCTGGAAACCGGTTTGGGGCGAAGTCGACAACATCAGAAACCATTACAATGAACTGGCTGTAACTTTAAATCAAAAAGGAACAGAAAGACAAATCGTAATCCGTTTCCGTTTGTTTGATGACGGTTTAGGATTCCGATATGAGTTCCCGACTCAAAAGAACCTTACCTATTTTGTAATTAAGGAAGAAAGAACCCAATTTGCAATGGCGGGCGACCACACTGCGTTCTGGATTCCGGGAGATTATGACACTCAGGAATACGATTACACCAAATCAAAATTGTCTGAAATCAGAGGTCTTTCTGAAAAAGCTTATACCGCTAACGTTTCGCAAAAGTCTTTCTCACCAACAGGAGTTCAGACTTCTTTGATGTTAAAAACAAACGACGGAATCTACATCAACTTACACGAAGCCGCTTTGATCAACTATTCTTGTATGCACCTGAATTTAGATGATAAAAACATGATTTTCGAATCATGGTTAACACCGGATGCAAAAGGAGACAAAGGATATATGCAGGCTCCGAGCCACTCGCCATGGAGAACTATTATGGTAAGTGATGATGCCCGAGAAATTCTGGCTTCAAAAATGACTTTAAATTTAAATGATCCCTCAAAAATCGATGATACTTCATGGATTAAGCCTGTAAAATACATTGGTGTTTGGTGGGAAATGATTACTGGAAAAAGCTCATGGTCTTATACCAACGATTTTCCAACCGTGCAATTGGGTGTTTCTGATTTCTCAAAAGCAAAACCAAACGGAACTCACGGAGCAAATAATGCTAACGTAAAGAAATACATTGATTTTGCTGCTGCAAATGGTTTCGATGCCGTTTTAGTAGAAGGATGGAACGAAGGCTGGGAAGACTGGTTTGGACACTCTAAAGATTATGTTTTTGATTTTGTAACACCTTACCCGGATTTTGACGTGAAAGGTTTGCATCAATATGCAAAATCAAAAGGAGTAAAAATCATCATGCATCATGAAACTTCAGGTTCAGTTCGTAACTACGAGCGTCATATGGACAAAGCTTACCAATTCATGAAAGACAATGGATACGATGCTGTAAAAAGTGGCTATGTTGGAGACATCCTGCCTCGTGGTGAAAACCATTATGATCAGTGGATTATAAACCATTATCAATATGCCATCGAAAAAGCAGCCGATTACAAAATTATGGTGAACGCTCACGAAGCAGTTCGTCCAACAGGAATTTGCAGAACATACCCAAACTTAATTGGAAATGAAGCGGCAAGAGGAACAGAATACCAGGCTTTTGGAGGTTCTAAACCAAATCACGTAACCGTTTTACCTTTCACACGTTTAATCGGAGGTCCAATGGATTACACTCCGGGAATTTTCGAAATGGATATCAGCAAAATGAATCCTGATAACAAGTCTCATGTAAACAGTACACTGGCAAACCAACTGGCATTATACGTTACCATGTACAGTCCGTTGCAAATGGCTGCTGATACTCCTGAAAACTACAACCGTTTTCCGGATGCCTTCCAATTTATTAAGGATGTAGCGGTAGACTGGTCTGAAAGTAAATATATTGAAGCTGAGCCGGGTGATTTTATCACTGTTGCCCGTAAAGCAAAAGGAACAAACAACTGGTTCGTTGGAAATGTAAATGGTGAAACTTCACGTACATCAAACATCGATTTCAGCTTCCTTGAAAAAGGAAAAAAATACACAGCAACAATTTATGCTGATGCAAAAGACGCGCATTACAAAACAAATCCGCAAGCTTACACCATCAAGAAAATTGCTGTAACCAATAAATCAAAATTATCTCAGTTGTCTGCTCCTGGCGGCGGTTATGCGATAAGCATTATCGAAACTAAATAATTTTTTCAAAGACAAGTAATTCCCCCAAGATTACTTGTCTTTTTTTAATCTGACATATTTTATCCTAACAGGTTTTAAAAACCATGTAGAAAATCGAACTAAAAATAAAACTATGACAAACCAAAAAACATTACTTATAAATCATTCGATCTATAAATTAATCCTAATAGTTCTATTATTTTCCACTTCCGCGAAAGCGCAAATCCAAAAAACAGAGCCCCCATTTTGGTATGCCGGCATGAAAAATCCGGAATTGCAGATTATGTTCTACGGAAAAGACATTTCACAATACGAGACTTCTGTTTCAAATAATGTGGTGATTAAAAGCGTTGAAAAAACAGAAAATCCAAACTACCTTTTTGTTACCATCGATACGCAAAACCTAAAAGCTTCCGAATTGGTTTTCTCCTTCAAAACCCAAAACAAAGTCGCTTTTACTCAAAAATATACGCTTAAAGAAAGAAGAGCCAACTCGGCAGACCGAAAAAGCTACGATGCATCAGATGTAATGTACCTCATCATGCCAGATCGTTTTGCAAACGGAAATCCGAAAAATGACAGCAATGCCGCTTTAACCGAAAAAGGGAACCGTCAGGATCCAAGTGGCCGTCACGGTGGAGACATCGAGGGAATCATTAAAAACCTGGATTATATCTCGTCTCTTGGTGCAACCACTATTTGGAATACGCCCCTTTGTGAAGACAACGACAAACAGCACTCGTACCATACTTATGCACAATCAGACGTGTACAAAATAGATCCGCGTTACGGAACAAATGAAGATTATGTTCGTCTGTCTACAGAAATACATAAAAAAAACATGAAACTGGTTATGGATTATGTGACCAATCACTGGGGAATTACCCATTGGATGATGAAAGATATTCCAACCAAAACATGGTTCAATCAATTTGAAACTTTTACCCAAACGCACCACAGACGCGAAGTAATTACCGATATTCACGCTTCAAAAATAGATCAGGAAGTTTGCGTCGACGGCTGGTTTGTACCTTCTATGCCTGACTTGAACTTAAGAAATCCTTTAGTAGCAAAATACCTGACTCAAAATGCGATCTGGTGGATTGAATATGCCAATCTTGACGGATTCAGAGTTGACACTTACAATTACTCTGATCCAACTGCAATGGCCAATTGGGCAAAAGCAGTTACGAACGAATATCCTAATTTCAATATTGTTGGAGAAATATGGATGCACAATCAGGCGAACTTAGCTTATTGGCAAAAAGACAGTAAAATTGGTGCGATCGAAAATTACAATTCAAATTTACCAAGTGTGATGGATTTTACGCTTCAAAGTCAGATTAGTTCTGCTTTCAACGAAAATGAACCAAGCTGGGATAATGGATTGATTAAATTCTACAACAATTTTGCAATGGATTATTTGTATCCAAACACCGATAATATTTTAGTTTTTGCCGAAAATCATGACACCGACCGTATCAATCATAATTTTAAATATGATTTAGCAAAATACAAACTAACAATGACTTTATTGGCTACAATTCGTGGAATCCCACAAGTGTATTACGGTTCAGAAATTGGAATGGGCGGTGACAAAAGCAAAGGCGATGCCGACATTCGTCAGGATTTCCCAGGCGGATGGACCGGTGATAAAAACAATGCTTTCACCAAAGAAGGCAGAACGGCTGAACAAGCAAAATATTTTGACTTCACCTCTAAATTATTCAACTGGAGAAAATCAAACGAAGCTGTTCATTTCGGAAAGATGACACATTACATTCCGGAAAACAACACTTATGTTTATTTCAGATATACGGATGCTAAAACTGTAATGGTTGTTTTCAATAACAATGCAAAAGAGCAAGTTTTAAAAACAAACCGTTTTAAGGAAAACGTCAAAACTTTTAAAACAGGTAAAGATGTGATCACCGGAAAAACATTCGATTTAACTTCTGAAATTACTTTGGAACCAAAATCTGCTTTGGTTTTAGAATTGGAATAAAACTTAACCGCAAAGTTCGCAAAGAACAATCGCAAAAGTTCGCAATATTTTTTTGCCACAGATTAAAAGATTATTACAGATTTAAAAAAATCATTTTTAATCTTTTAATCTGTGGCTATTTTTTTTCAACATAATCCATATCTAAAAAATTCCTGAATAATGAAAAAATACATTTTCCTTTTTTTACCTTTAGTATCCTTAATCATGAGTTGTTCTGGCTCAAAATCAGTTACAATGAATAACGATACTTCAAAAGTGCCCTTCGTTTGGGAAGGAGCCAATGTTTATTTTTTACTTACCGATCGTTTTTACAACGGAGATACTTCTAACGACCTCAACTTCAACCGAACCAGGACTCCGGGAAAATTACGTGGTTTTGAAGGTGGCGATATTATTGGAATCACAAAAAAAATCGAGTCCGGTTATTTTACTCAATTAGGAATCAATGCGATCTGGCTAACTCCCATTGTAGAGCAAATACACGGTGGAGTAGACGAAGGAACAGGACTTAGCTATGGTTTTCATGGCTATTGGGCAAAAGACTGGACAGCGCTGGATCCAAATTTCGGAACTAAAGAAGACTTAGCCAATTTAGTCAAAAAAGCCCATGCAAAAGGCATCCGAATTATTCTGGACGGTGTTATCAACCATACAGGTCCGGTAACTCCGGAAGATCCCGTTTGGCCTTCAGACTGGGTTCGAACAGGAGTTGTTTGTGATTACAAATCATTTGAAAATACAACCATGTGTACCTTAGTTGAGAACCTTCCGGATGTAAAAACAGAAAGTACACAGAATGTCGAATTACCCCCTCTTTTAATCGAAAAGTGGAAGAAAGAAGGCCGCTATGAAAAAGAAATCGCTTCACTGGATGAATTCTTCAAAAGAACAGGATATCCAAGAAGTCCAAAATATTATATCATAAAATGGCTCACTGATTATATTACAGCATTCGGAATTGACGGTTACAGAGGCGATACCGTAAAACATACCGAAGAAAGTGTCTGGGCCGATTTTAAAAAAGAATGTGACTATGCTTTCGAAGTCTGGAAAAAACAACATCCTTTGGAAGTTTTAGATCAAAACCCCTTTTATACGATTGCCGAAGTTTACGGATACGGAATAAGTGATGGGCAGGACTATGATTTTGGAGATCGAAAAGTAAATTATTTCCAAAACGGTTTCAACAGCATGATTAATTTTGAATTCAAGTGGAATGCCGCTCAAAATGACTATGAAGGTTTGTTTTCAAAATATTCCAATCACCTTACTAATGAGCTAAAAGGATATTCGGTTTTAAACTATATGTCATCACATGATGACGGTCAGCCTTTCGATGCCAACCGAACAAAAAGCATAGAGAGCGGAACTAAATTATTGCTATCACCGGGAATGTCACAGGTATATTATGGTGATGAATCTGCCCGACCTTTAGTAATCGAAGGCACCCAGGGAGATGCTACTTTGCGCTCAAACATGAATTGGGACGAAATTCAAAACAATCCCGAAACACAAAAAACACTATTGCACTGGCAAAAATTAGGTCAGTTTCGACGAAATCATCCCGCTGTTGGAGCTGGAATTCACAATCAGATTAGTGCACAACCTTACGTTTTTTCGAGAGTTTTTACAAAAGATACTTATAATGATAAAGTTGTAATTGGATTAGATTTACCAAAAGGAAGAAAAGAGCTAACTGTTGGCGAAATCTTCCTAAACGGAACAAAATTAAAAGACGCTTACTCCAGCCTGAAAGTTGAAGTAATTAATGGAAAAGTAATTATTGATAGCGATTTAGATATTGTTTTACTTGAAAAGATTTAAGAGCTTAACAGCAGAACGTTCATTTTTTTTAGCCACGACCCGAGCGATAGCGAATAGGCGAAGCAATTCACGAATTATTTTTTGACAATCTTTGAAAATATAAATTCGTGAATTTATGGCTATTTAATTTTTAATAAATTCCTTGCTAACCTTGCGTAAAACTTTGCGACCTTTGCGGTTAGAAAAAACACGGCAAAATGCTAAAAATAGCACACAGAGGCGCAAAAGCTTACGAACCCGAAAATACACTGCAAGCTTTTCAGAAGGCGTTAGATCTAAATGCTGACGGAATCGAACTTGACGTTCAGTTGAGCGCTGACGGGCACTTAATTGTCATTCACGATGAAACTATAGACAGAACGACTAACGCAAAAGGTTTCGTAAATACTTTTTCTTTAGCTGATTTAAAATCGTTTCTGATTGATGAAAAATACCAAATCCCCACTTTAAACGAGGTTTTTGATTTGGTTGACAAAGAATGTCTGATCAATATCGAATTAAAAAGCTTAGGAACACCCAGTAAAGTTGTCGCGTTAATTGAACAATATATCTCAGAAAAAAACTGGAATTACAATCAATTTATTGTTTCAAGTTTCGATTGGAATATGCTGCAGGAAACATCCCGTTTAAATCCAAAAATTTTAATTGGTGTTTTAACAGAAGAAAATCTTGATACTGCTTTGGCTTTTGCCGAAACGATAAAAGCAAGAGCAATTCATCCTGATTTTCAATTATTGAATACAAATAATGTAAAAGAGATTCAGGAAAAAGGATTCTTAGTTTTACCCTGGACGGTAAATTCAGATGAAGACATACAAAAAGTAAAAAGTTATAACGTAAACGGAATTATCTCTGACAATCCAGATAAAATATAAGTTTAAAATTTTAGCCACAGATTAGAGGATTTACACAGATTTTAAAATTCTTATAATTCTTATAATCTGTGGCAAAAAAATTAGTGCCAATTCGTGTAATTCGTGGCAAATCAAAATAATATGATCAAAAATTTCGACATAATCATTGTTGGCGGAGGCGCTGCAGGTTTTTTTACTGCGATTAATATTGCAGAGAAAAATACCAAACTGAAAATTGCCATTTTAGAAAGAGGAAAGGAAGTACTCTCTAAGGTTCGTGTTTCGGGCGGCGGAAGATGCAACGTAACCCACGCCTGTTTTGAACCAAACGAACTGGTTAAGTTTTATCCGCGTGGCGAAAAAGAACTTCGTGGTCCTTTTCATCAATTCTGTTCCGGAGATACAATCGAATGGTTCGAAAAACATGGCGTTGAACTTAAAATCGAAGAAGATGGCAGAATGTTTCCCGTTTCCAATTCCTCACAAACGATTATTGATTGTTTTTTAAATGCCACCGAAAAACTAGGTATAAAAGTACTAACAGGGCAAAGTGTACAATCGATTTTTAAAAAAGAAGATTGCTGGAAAATTGATACTCAAAATGAAAATTTCGCTGCCGAAAAATTAGTAATGGCCACCGGAAGCAATCCTAAAATATGGGAAATGCTGCAAAACCAAGGACATGCAGTTGTAAGCCCTGTTCCTTCCCTTTTTACTTTTAATATTAAAGATCCCCGAATAAAAGAATTACCTGGTGTTGCAGCACAAGTTACTGTTACCGTAAAAGATACCAAACTTGAATCGACCGGACCTTTGTTAATTACACATTGGGGAATGAGCGGCCCGGCCATTCTAAAACTTTCGGCCTGGGGAGCCCGTACCCTGTTCGATAAAAATTATCAGTTCACTATTTTCGTTAATTGGTTAAATGATGTTGACACAGAAGATGCTGAAAAAAAACTGAAAGAGATAAAACAGGAACATGCGAAGAAAGCCGTTTCAAAAAAATCACCTTTCGACTTTCCGAATCGTTTGTGGGAAAGTTTAGTTCTGGCTTCGGGCATTGACACCGAAACTAAATGGGCTGATTTGTCTAAAAATCAATTGCAGCAACTCGCTTCTCAACTCACGAAAGCAACGTTTCAGGTCAACGGAAAAAGTACTTTTAAAGAAGAATTTGTTACAGCAGGCGGAATCGATTTAAAAGAAATCAACTTTAAAACCATGGAAAGCAAACTGCATCAAAATCTTTATTTTGCAGGTGAAATTGTCAATATTGATGCTATTACAGGTGGTTTCAATTTTCAAAATGCCTGGACAAGCGGGTTTATTTTGGCGAATGCTATTTAATAAAATGAAATTTAAAGAAATTCTTTTTGTTGGCTATTCAGATATTTATATGCAGACAGCAATAAACTCTAATATGTTTCCAGTTGGAGTTTCCTGGAGCTACAGAACCGAAGAAGAACTAAAAACAAGTGGTGCAAAATTGGTTGTAAACAAAGCTTCGGAATTAATTGAAATTCTATAGTTAATTTTTTAAAAGACTTTTTATATTTGCACCCGAAAAACAAGACAAGACTTACAAAAAAAATGCGAAAAATATTATTAGGAGCTGTACTTTTATTTACAATCTATAGTTGTGAAAATGACTCTAACAATTCTAAAAAAATCAAAGAAGAGAAAATAACATTACAAACAAATGTTATAGATGCTGAATATTCAAAAAAAACGGATCAATTAGTATATGTATCATCAAATCCTTCCCAAGTAAATATTTTTAATTCCAGTACCGAATCATTACAAAAAATTTCGCTGGCGTATACCCCTACATGTATTTCCATTTCACAAAATGGTAATACAGCTGTAGTAGGTCATGATGGTCACATCACACATCTTAATTTAAAAAATCCATCCATAATCCAAACCTATGATATTTCTTGTTCTGCACTCGATATTGTTCTTGGAAATAATAGATGGGCATATGTTTTTCCAGAAAAAGATCAGTGGACGTATATAAAAAGCGTAAATATGAATTTGGAATATAATTACGAAATGCCCAGAAGTATATACAATCAAATAAGCGCAGGAACTAAAGGAAGACTACATCCATCAGGTAAATATATTTATTCACAAAGTCCACTATCAAGAGCTAAAATTCAACGACTTACAATTAAAAAAGGAGATATTGACGATCAATACGAATCCAACTTTGAAGAAGAAAACTACACTATCCCCAGCATATGGTTTTCAGAAGACGGCAATAGGCTCTTTACTAGAGAGAGAAGTGTTTTAAAGACTTCCGAACTTAATAATTTAGATGCTGTATATAATGGTAAAATTCCTTCTGAAAGCAATTATAAAATTGATTGGCTGGATCATTCTTCTTCAAAAGGAAAATTATATGTAATCTTTTCAAATGACGATAAATGGAATCCGATAAAATCAAATAACATTTATGTTTTTAACGATTCAGATCTTAGCTATGTAAATAAATTTGATTTGGAAAAATATTTCAATCAAACAAAAAAAAACAATGTAGAAACTTATGATGCGGTACCTTATTTTGTCTTTAGCAATTCAACTGGGAATCGTTTATTTGTAGTAACAAAAGCACTTGATTCTGATTTAGTTAATAAATGGGCAATTCAAAAAATCAATATTAACTAATAATTATTTCTTTTAATAAAAACCACTTACTATTTACATTTCCTTTTTTATAGTTATGATAAACTATAAAAGTCATGAGATACAAAATGAATAAATAATATGAAAAAAATTGCATTTACATTAATCGCATTGTTAACACTTATCGGCTGTTCGAGTAACGATTCAAATGAACAAATTAAAGACGCAAATTACTCGGTACCGGATACCTTAAATTTTACTGTTTTCAATAACAAACTTGTTCTTAACATTGAGAATCAAGGTGAAACCTCTTTAAATTATACTCTCGTAAGTTCAAAAAACTATATCGAACTTTCTAAGAAAGAAGGGGTTGTAACTTCGCTAAATCATGATGGAATTATGGTCACTGTTGATAAAAAGACCTTGCCAAATGGTAAATCTTATTCAAAATTATATCTAAATATCAACAATAAAAAAGATTCAATTGTTGTAAGTGTAACCAATTTTGTAGAACAGAAAGTAGTTTTAAACTCTGATGTTGTCGATGCGGAGTTTTCTAAAGTTACTGATCAGCTTGTATATGTCTCGGCAAGTCCCGCTGCAGTAAATATTCTATCTACAAATACAGGCTTGATTGAAAGTATACCATTATTATATGCCCCTACATGTATCTCAATATCTCCTGATGGAAAAACAGCAGTTGCTGGACATGATAAACATATTTCTTACATCAATTTAACTAACAAAACTATTACAAAAACATATCCTGTATCTTGTTACGCAAATGATATTGTGCTTGGAAATAATAAATGGGCATACGTTTTCCCTGCGAAAGGTCAATCGACCTTCATAAGATCTATAAATTTAAGCTTGGCGAATGATAATGAATATGAACATATTGGTGAAAAAATTTACGAAGGAAATAAAGCACGATTACATCCTTCAGGCAAATATATATATGGCGCAGAAAATGGGTTATCTCCAATGGATATAGAGAAATACAACATTCAAAATGGAAATGCAGAATATAGCTACGATTCTCCCTATCATGGAGATTATATCATGAACGGAAATCTATGGTTTTCTGAAGATGGGAATAGAATATTTACAAGAGGAAAAACTGTATTTAAAACTTCCGAACTTAAAAGTCAGGATATGTTATATAACGGCACAATCAATACTGAAACGAACGCATACTCTCCTATTCAATGGTTAGATCATTCATCAGTAAAAAACAATCTATATCTACTACTAGTAGCTGATAATTGGAATCAAAAGAAACCTCCATACATTTATGTATATAATGACTCAAATCTTACTTTTAAAAACAAGATACCGTTAGAGCAGTTTCTTGTATCAAAAAGTGAATCAAATAAAGTATTTTACGATGCCGAACCTTTTTTTGTATTTAGTAATTCTGTCGGAAATAATTTATTTGTAATTGTAAAAGCAACCGGAGCAGGTTTAGCCAAAGAATGGGCAATAGAAAAAATAAGTACTCAATAACCTATTACATCTAATCTAATTGATAAAAGATATTCTTCATTACAAAACAAATCACGGCAATTGCCTCTTTTTCTGAAAATGAAATGGAGGCAATTGTTTTTTTTGAGTATGAAAAATTTGATGCTAAAACAGCCTTTATTTCTATTGCAAAAATCAACAACAAACTCTTTTTTATTATTAAAGGACTAGCTCGGAAAAACTTTGTAAGCAAACTATAATTAACAAGAATTTACAGGTTTACTAAGTTTTAGTTAAGACAATTCTAATAATTTTACTTTCAACTAAATACCATTAAATGAAAGTAAAACTACTTACCACAATTTCTTTTTTCACCTATCAGCTGTCTGTTTCACAATCAGAAAAATTACTTCACGGAAAAGTAATATCCAATAACTATCCACTAAACAAAGTCGAAGTCATAAACAAAACAGCCAAAACAAGTACGCAGACAAATAATCTGGGTGAGTTCTCTATTTTAGTCAAAAGCCGGGATAGTTTACTGTTTTTTTCCAAAGATTATTTTTTTACCAGGCTAAAAATAACCCAGGAAAACATAGACCAAAACAACATCACCGTGAATATGGTTATAAAACCGGAAGAATTAGAGGAAGTCGTTATTACCAATATCAAATTTGATCCGGTAAAAATCTCTCAACAAGAAATAGACGATATAAAATTGGCAAAAGATGCAGCCTCTTTACAAAAATATACGGGTGTTTATAACGGAACCATTCCAAATGGGATCGATTTTGCAAGGTTGGGAAAAGGTTTGGTTAATTTATTTAAAACAGAAGACGATGAGCCTGTCAAAACTAAAACTCCGGAAACTAATTTCAAAAAACTTGTGTCGACATCAATTCCAGATGATTTTTTTAGCAAAAATTTAAAACTAAAACCGGAAGAGAAAGATCTTTTTATTGAATTTTGTGATGCTGATCCCAGATCTAAAACGCTTTTAACAAACAGCAACATTCTCACTACAATGGATTTTATGTATGCCAAAAATGAGATGTTCAAAAAGCTGAAAACGGAGAATAAGAATTAAACATTCGTTTTTGAATCATTCAGAAAAATGTAATCTTTTAAACTCTTCCACTTAATATAAAAAACAACCAAAGCAATTATTAAGATTGCTATAACAATAGATAAAATAATTAAAGTTATTTCGATTTGATTTACATAGCCTCTATCGATTCCATTCATTTTAGATCTTAAATCGCGATTTGCATCATAAAGTCTTAGATTTCGACTTTCACAATAATTAATCTCAAATTGATAGCAATATTGCAGCCTTTTATTAATCAATTCATTATCTAGTCCGTACTCTTTTGCACGTTCATATATTTCAATTGCCGTTTTATTCTTTTCAATTATTTTGACAATATTAGCCAATTCGAAAAACAAGATCGAAATTATTTTGTCCTTTGGTTTTATAAAGGTTATACGTTCATTCAACTGATAATAAATAGATTTACTTAATCTCTCTAATTCAGATTTTGAAAAACTACTTTTAGGAATCTCAGCTGTACCAAAACTTGTACCTATTAAAAACTCCCCGGAAACACTGCTTAAATTCTTAATTTTGGCCTCTAATATTTTTAAATGTATCCATTCTGATCCTTCATGAGATTCGGGATTTATTTCAATTGATTTCTTAATCCAATCATAAGCTTTCTCATTTTCTCCCATTAATTCGTAGAGCGTTCCAAGATTTGATGCTGTAGAATACTTATTCGGCTTAATCTTTTCAATATTTAGATACAATTTTAATGCTTCCTCATACTTTTTCAGAACGATTAAAACATACCCTTTATCAGATAAATAATCTATATCCTTTGTCTTTTTATAGATACTATCGAGTTCAAAAAGCAACCGGGAAGAAACTCCTGCGTCAAAATTATGACCACGAGGAACAATTCCTCTGTAATCGATGTAAATTAAATACCCATTTTTTAATGTTTTAGTCTCGCCATTCAAGCAGGCAAAACACTTAAATGAAATTAAAAACAAAACAACTAAAGTGAGCTTAAATTTATTCATAAAGCAGATTTATCATAGAATTAACTTGAAACAAAAAAAGCTTGTAACCTGAAACAAAAACACTACTTATTCAACCACCAGATACTGGCATTTAAAACTCCTGCAAATGCTACCCAAGCCATGTATGGAATCAATAAATATCCGGCAATTTTATTAATTTTTATAAATTTTAGATACGTCTCATAAATCATAAGCCACAAAAGCACAATTTCGATTAAGGCCAGCATCGGATTCTTCAATTCGAAGAACAAATACGACCAGATCGCATTTAATATTAACTGAATTAAAAAGAAGCCTAAGGCAATTTTCACTGTCTCTTTTTGCTCCTTTACTTTATCCCAAACCAATCCGGCTGCAACCGCCATTAAGATATAAAGCAAAGTCCAAACAGGCATAAAAATCCAATTGGGCGGATTAAAAACCGGTTTTATAAGAGTCGGATACCATGTTTCAACACTTGGCCTTGTTACTACACTTGCAGAATACCCCACCATTAAACAAATAACTAATGCAATTGCGATTTTGACGATCTTGTTCATTTTGCTTTGATTTTTGTCCAAAAATAATCAAAAAGAAAATGTAAATCCTATAAGCGCTCTCAAGTTCATTTTAGTTGGAATCTGACTTACATTTTCTGATATAACTTACATGGCGAAATATTTTAAAAACTATCTTTGCCAAAATTTTATATTTCATGTTTACAGCAACTGATTTTATTCCTAATACCTATACTTCATCCGTCGAAAGCGGAAACTTTGAATGGAGCGCTCCCAGCAATATTGCATTAGTAAAATATTGGGGCAAAAAAGACAATCAAATTCCGGCAAATCCTTCGGTAAGTTTTACTTTAAATAATTGCAAAACGATTACGAAATTAGGTTTTGCAAAGAAAAAAAATCAGGATTCTTTTTCTTTTGATTTACTTTTTGAAGGAAAACCAAAGGAAGATTTTAAACCAAAAATTCAAAAGTTTTTAGAACGAATTGCAATTTATTTACCTTTCCTGAAAGAATATCATTTTACAATTGATACTCAAAATACATTTCCCCACAGCTCAGGAATTGCTTCTTCGGCTTCAGGGATGGCTGCTTTGGCAATGAATTTTATGAGTTTAGAGAAGATGTTAAACCCTGAAATGAGTGATGCATACTTTTATCAAAAAGCTTCTTTCTTAGCTCGTTTGGGATCTGGAAGCGCCTGTCGAAGTGTAAAAGGAAATGTCGTAGTTTGGGGAAACCAGGCCAACATTGAAGGAAGTTCGGATTTGTTTGGCGTAGAATTCCCATATACTTTACATGAGAATTTCAACAACTATCAGGATACTATTTTACTGGTTGATAAAGGTGAAAAACAGGTTTCGAGTACCGTTGGACACGATTTGATGCACGACCATCCCTATGCTGAAAGACGTTTTGCTCAGGCACACAACAATCTGGACCAGTTAATTGCCATTTTTGAAAATGGTAATTTAAATGAATTTATCAAAGTTGTAGAAAGCGAAGCATTGACTTTGCATGCGATGATGATGACATCAATGCCATATTTCATTTTAATGAAACCTAACACGTTGCAAATCATCAATGCCATCTGGAAGTTCAGAAACGAAACACAAATACCAGTTTGTTTTACACTTGATGCAGGAGCAAATGTTCACGTTTTATATCCCGAAAATGTTACCGACAAAGTACTACAATTTATTCAGGACGAATTAGTTGTATTTTGCCAGAATGGTCAGTACATTTGCGACAAAATTGGAGCAGGTGCTTTATTAATTGATAATTAACAATTGTCAATTAATAATTAGTAACTTTATGGAAAAGAAAAACGTTATAAAAGAGAAGTCCTTTGCTTTTGCAATTGATATTGTAAACCTTTACAAAGCTCTAAGTGAGAAAAAAGAATTTATTTTATCTAGACAAATTTTGCGTTCAGGAACATCAATTGGTGCAAATGTAAGAGAATCTGAACATGCCCAAAGTAAAGCAGATTTTATCCATAAGTTGTCTATTTCATTAAAAGAAGCAAACGAAACAGAATATTGGTTAGATTTGCTGTATGAAACAAAATATCTTTCCGATATCGAATTTCAAAATATTAAACCTAAAATCATTGAGTTATTAAGACTACTTACGAGTATCATAAAAACTTCTAAAAACATATAATTATCAATTGTTAATTATTCATTTTCAATTATGAAAGGACCCTTATTTTACTCAAAAATATTACTCTTTGGAGAATACGGAATCATCCGTGACTCTAAAGGACTTTCTATTCCTTATAATTTTTACAACGGAGCTTTAAAGAAAACCGAAGATCCTTCAGCAGAAGCAATGGCATCCAATGCAAGTTTAAAGCGTTTTGCATCTTACCTTGAAACGTTACAAACAGAACAACCGGACCTGGTTGCTTTTGATTTGACTACTTTAAAAAATGATGTTGAAACCGGAATGTATTTTGATTCCAGTATTCCGCAAGGATACGGAGTTGGAAGCAGCGGTGCACTTGTCGCCGCTATTTACGATAAATACGCTACTCATAAAATAACTGTTTTAGAGAATCTAACTCGTGAAAAACTGTTGCAGTTAAAAAACATATTTGCTCAAATGGAGAGTTTTTTCCACGGAAAAAGTTCTGGTTTAGATCCTTTAAACAGCTATTTAAGCATTCCAATCTTAATCAACTCTAAAGATAACATTGAAGCAACCGGAATTCCGACTCAGAGTTTTGACGGAAAAGGTGCTGTATTTTTATTAGATTCAGGAATTGTAGGTGAAACTGCTCCGATGGTCAATATTTTTATGGAAAACCTGAAAGACAAGGGTTTCCGTACCATGCTTAAAAATCAGTTTGTAAAATATACCGATGCTTGTGTAGAAAACTTTTTACATGGTGACATGAAATCGTTATTTACCAATACTAAAAAGCTTTCAAAAGTCGTTTTAAACAACTTCAAACCAATGATCCCGGAACAATTTCATGGAATCTGGCAGAACGGAATTGATACGAATGACTATTATTTAAAGCTTTGCGGTTCGGGCGGAGGCGGTTATATTTTGGGTTTTACCGAGGATCTGGAACGCGCTAAAGCCTCTTTAAAAGATTATAAATTAGAGGTAGTTTACCAGTTTTAAAGCCAACCTCAAAAAACCGGTCTTATTTGGATAGTCTTTAAAAGAACCTTAAAAGTTATGGCGTATGAATAGTACTTTAAAGATTATCAAAGCGACTTTTTTAGGAGGCTTTCTATTTTTAGCCCCTTTAATCTCATTATTCGTACTTTTAGAAAAAAGCTTTAGTATTACCGTTCACTCCACAAAAGCAAAGTTTTCAGGACTGGTTATTAAAGAGATTGCTGTCTTTATCTGCTCTGCAACCGGATCAAAACTTTTTGTTTTCGACTCCTAAAGCTCCAAATTTACAGGGAGCCTTTCTATGTTTTACAGAACGAGAACCTACAAACAAGTCTAGAATTAAAATCCGAAACCAAAATCAAAAAATGTTAAGCAGACAGCACAAACTTTTAGTCATGAAAATTGTTAGCTTGTTCTCAGTAGTGAGAGGCTATAACATTCCGATTATTGTTTTGGCACAATACTTATCAGCGATTTTTATACTCGCCCCTGAAAAAAGAGCACTGGATATTTTACTGGATTTTAATTTGTTTCTAATCGTTTTTGCCTCTGCGATCACTATTGCCTCGGGTTATATCATTAATAATTTCTACGATAGCCAAAAAGATCTAATCAACAGGCCTAACAAATCAATGCTGGACAGATTAGTCAGCCAAAAAACAAAACTATCGGTTTATTTCACGCTCAATTTTATCGCCGCTTTAATGGCTCTGATTGTTTCCTGGCGCGCTTTCCTTTTCTTTTCGGTTTATATTTTCCTAATCTGGTTTTATTCCCATAAAGTAAAAAAGTATCCCATTGTAGGCAATCTTACTGCAGCCTTCCTGGCAGTAGTCCCATTTTTTGCTATTCTCTTATATTTCTATAACAAAATTTCATTTGAAGAAATCGAAGACCACATGAGTCATTTTATGGTTATTTCATCTCATGCCGTTTTCCTGTTTTTATTATTACTGATTCGGGAAATGATCAAAGATTTAGAGAACCTAAAAGGCGATTTAGTGAATAATTACAGAACGATTCCGATACTTTACAATGAAAAAGTCTCAAAACAGATCATTACCGTTTTAACCCTCTTAACTGTGGTTCCGGTTTACATTCTAATCAACATTTATGATGTGGGCTATATGGATATTTACTTTTATATCTGTTTTGTCGTATTGCTTTTCTTCCTGATTTATTTATGGAAATCAAATTCGAAAGAACAATTTTTATTACTCCACAATGTTTTGAAATTTTTGATCGTTTCGGGTGTTTTTTGCATCGTACTGATTAATCCGAGTGTTTTATGGCATGGAAAAAACTTACTACTGAAGTTTTAAAAGACTGCACACAGATGATACAGATTTTCACGTCTTTTTTTACCTTTTGCTTTTTCTTTCTTAAATCTTTGGGGGATAACTTTTTTCAAAATGCTCAAAAGAAGCCGATTGTTTGAAAGTAGCCCCGATTGAAGTGGAAATCCTTTTATTTTTTTCAAATAAAAGATTGAAACGAAAAGCGGGAAAAAATGCCTGTAAAAAAGCCAATTGTTATGCTTCGGCAACTCTAAAAAATAACAGCTATTAATCTAAGAACAATGAACTTAGGATTATTTAGCAAGAATAAACTATCTTTGCACAAATTACAGAATTTATGAACAATAAGGAAGGCAATAATAAAAGAGGCGGATCGAGACCAAATAGCTCTAGGCCAAACTCTAACAAGCCAAAACCTCCTATGGCAAAACGTGCTCAAGGGCCGAAAAAAGTGAAACCTGCTGTGAAGGCTGCCGAAGAAGAAAAGGCAGAAAAAATCAAAAAACAGAATCAGGCTCCAAAAAGACAAAAAGCTGCAGACGAAATTCGTTTGAATAAATACATCTCTAATTCAGGTGTTTGTTCACGTCGTGATGCTGATATATACATTCAGTCCGGAAATGTCAAAGTAAATGGTGTTCCGGTAACTGAAATGGGTTATTTAGTAAAATTAAATGATGTTGTGAATTTTGACGGTGTTACTTTGACTCCTGAAAAGAAAGAATACATCTTATTAAACAAACCTAAAAACTTTACAACCGCTCTTGACGAAGGTCAGGAATATCGTAATGTTTTAGAATTAGTTCGCGGTTCTACTACGGCAAAAATTGCTCCGATTGGAAGAATGGACAAAAACACAACTGGTTTATTATTGTTTACGAACGATACTGACATGATTCGTAAATTCACTTTACCAAGTCAAAAGTCATCTAAAATCTACCAGGTTTCTTTAGATAAAAACTTAAAATTTGAAGATTTAGAAAAAATAAGCAAAGGCTTGGTTCTTGACGGACACCGTGTTTTTGTTGAAGAGATCAGCTATATTGAAAAAGAAGCGAAAAGCGAAGTAGGTCTTAAATTACGTTCTTCGAATGTAAAAGTGGTACGTGCTATTTTCGAAAACTTTGATTATGATGTACTACGTATTGATCGTGTATCATTTGCAGGTTTAACCAAGAAAAATTTACCTAGAGGTAACTGGCGTTTTTTAACCGACCAGGAAATCATCAACTTGAAAAATGTTTAAGAAGCCATTCAAATTGAATTAAATATAGATCCTGTTTTACTTTTGTAAGACGGGATTTTTTATTTAGAAGCTAAAAAAGTTATGACCGAATAATGTAAAAATAGATCTTCCTATAGATTGGTTTTTTTCTTCTACCGATTCGTAGCATGAAAATCCCAGGATAATCTTGATTCCGGGTGGAATACTATTTAAAATGTCTCTTTTTTGATCTTCCAAAAGTAATTTTAAACTCTCTACTATTTGAATATTATTCTTAAGATAAGAGACAACTAATAAGGCTGAAAAATTAAGAATTTCCCTGGCAGTTTCGCTTTTTATTCCGACTTCGTTAGAAATCATTTCAGAAATCCTGCCTTTTTTATTAGTAAAAATTTCTTTCAACAAACCATTTCCTTCTAAACGATAGCAATCATCAACTGATAAAATACGTCCTGATGTAAAATCAACTTCCTGATAAAAAGTAGAATCATCTTGTATTAATGAAGCAATTCCTTTGTAAAAATCCGACTCCTCGGCCCTGTTATACAACCCCATTAAAACTGTACCTATCGAAACATCAATTCCCTTAATTAAAAGTGCATCATTTTCAAAATAAAACTTGTTCAACTTTGAAACAACATTAGAAGAAATAAAACGTCTAAGTTCAATTTGTAGGTTTGGAGTCATACTTAACTTGTTTAAAATTATTTAAATCCATTAAAAATAATCGACAAAGTGAGGCTTTTTATCGTTTATCAGGATAAAAATATAAAATATTTTAACATTTCCAAAAAATAAGTTAAATAGTCAATTGTAGCTTTAACAATTGTTGAGCATAAAAATCCTGAAGTTCCAGTAAACATAACCCATTCGTTATCAAAACAAATAAAAACTGGTTAGAAAAAAATACAGTTATTTTTAATAAAAAATGAAAAAATAAGAAAAAGCTTAAGGATAAATACGCGATTTAAAACAGTAACAGGCGATTTTGCCAGACAATGCTAATGAAAATGCCCAGAAAGATGATACAGAATAAAAAATTTACAAAACTTGAAGCAAGAAAACCCAAAACTGATCCTGTAGCTGCTTTTAATGCACGTTGGTGGTTGGCTGAATCATAAATCAATTCTCCAACAAGAGCCCCAACAAAAGGTCCAATGATAACCCCAAACGGAATAGGAGCAACAATACCAAGGATTAAACCAATGTTCGTCCCCCAGACTCCATACGAACTACCACCAAACTTCTTAGTCCCTTTTGCCGGAATTATATAATCAAGAACTGTAATTACAATGGTTAGCAAAAGTGTAATTCCCAAAACCCAATAATTATTTTCAACTGCTTCTGTCAGATAAAGCAATAATAAGCCCATCCAACAAGATGACAATCCAGGTAACACAGGTAAAAAACTACCAAAAACCCCAACAATCATACATATAAAACCAAGTAGTAACAATAGTAAATCCATATCTTTTTTTGTAAATTTGAGCTACAAACTTTCTAAAGGAACGAATTAATGCGTCAATTTTTGCACTTTATCTCCTGTAGTTTTTTGATCCTCGCAATCAATAGCAATTTACATGCCCAAACTAAAAAACCATCCATCAACGACAAGCTTGTGCAAGACAGCATTTATAAAAGTAACAAGAAAAAAGTACTAAATTTTTCGATGAAAGATTTTGACGCCCTATTCTTCGAATATTTTAATCGCAAAAATGATCCAAATATTGTATTAAATAAAACGGAATTCTACAATTATACCGTCCGGATTGCTGTTTTTTCTGATCGACTGGCTTCTTTATATCCTGAGCAAAAAGAAGTTGCAGCGCAAAACAAAGAAAAATGGTTGTCAGAAAACTACGAAGATTATTTGCAATTCAAAGCTTCCCAAAAAAAATAATCGTATTTTTATGCCTTAATATGATCGTTCAATTCAACATCAAACTCTTGAAGCAATTTTTCCTTTTATTAATTGTTCTATTTTTCAATTCTTGTCAATATTTTGAGAAGCAGGTTCCCTCTGAAAAAGAATTACTTCAAAAAGAACTAAAATCAATTAACTGGAAAGAAGTTGACGAATTTCCCTCCGTAGCCAATTGCGAAAAGATCGCCGATAAAAAACAACGCCAACAGTGCTTCTTTGAAGTAATGTCACAGCTCATTCAAGAAAAACTGGATATTGACACCCTTGCAATATTATATCCTGAACTCGACACAATTGAAGTAAAAGTGACGGTTTTCCCTAATTCAACCATGAAATTCGAACCACAATTTCCGAACGATTCTGTTGCTTACGATACGATTAAAATTGATAGTATTCTACATGCCCGTTTAGTCGATTTTCCAAAAATAAATCCGGCCTTTAAACGCGGAATCCCCGTAAAAACTCAGTTTATCCTACCTGTTATTCTTAAAGCTAAAGAAAAAAAATAGTTTATTTCGTGAACTTTCTTCCTCTCCATTCATAAGAGCCGAACAAACTGTACAAAGCCACAGTCGAGCTAAAAAAGGGATACAACAGGCTACTTAAAAACAAACTTTTTATACGGTCTTTTGTCAAAAATTGATTGGTAGAGCTGAGTAAAATAAAATCGATTGTAAATTTTAAAAAGGCAAAGCAAACGAAAAAATAATAGGGCCAGATCGAAAAGAGTACCCAAAAAAAAACTGTTACAAAACTCAAGTTTCCCAAGAAAACGATTACCCCTAAAATCTTTCCAAAACGACTTTGATACGAACTTGTTTTGGCCGCCCAACGTACTCTCTGATAAAATAAGGTCTTCCAGTCTTCCGTTGGTTTGGTCGTAACAATTGCTTCCGTTGCTTTTAAATAGTGAACTTCATCACGAAATTCTTCAACAGCTTTTTGCAATAAAAAAACATCATCTCCACTGGCAATTTTATCATTCCCTTCAAATCCATTTAAAACTTCGAATATTGATTTAGTATAGGCAAAATTGGCTCCGTTACACATAAAGGCTTTTTGAAGTCCAAAGCTTCCAATTGTTGCTCCTTGTAAACTTGTCAAATCCAATTGCTGAAAATGATGCAAAAATGAGTCTTCACCTGCATAACTCACCGCCCCCGCAAGCATCGAAACCTTATTTTGCTGAATGTAATTATCGAAGGTTAACAACCAATTTTTAGACACCAAACAATCGGCATCAGTAGTAATAACCCATTCGGTTTTTAACTGTTCCATAGCAGTCGAAATAGCATCTTTTTTCGGAGAATTCGAAACCCGAATATTATCAATTTGTGAAATGTGAAATGCGAAATGTGAGATTTGAAATTTCTCCTTAGAATTATCATCTACCAAAATAACTTCAAACAAATCATTAGGGTAATTCAGTTTTGAAAAACTCTCTAAAAGGTTAGGCAAATTCTCATCTTCATTCCGAAACGGAACTATAATTGTAAAACTCGTTTGAGGTTTTAAATCTGTGCTTTGATACTTTTTTACTTTAGCAAAACCATAAATAAGCCAACCAATAGTAATCACGTAAATCCCTAATATGGTATACAAAACCAAAATCATTCGACAGTTCTGGTTTTAAAATTCAAAACGTAATAAGCACCTATAACGACGGGTAAAACCACATTAAGAAACCACATCAAAGTGCTGATAAAAACTACAATCCATTCGTTTACTCCTAAAATTCCAAAGAAATAAATCGCAACGCTTCCTTTTACCGCAAAATCAAGAAACTGAAAAGTAGGCAGTGACGAAGCCAAAAAGTATACTACAGCAATGGTAGCAATTAAAGTAAGATAAGGCAAATCGACATCAAATGCCAAAAACAAAAAGTAGTATTGATGCGAAAAAACCAAATAACGCAAAACTCCTAAAAGAATATTTTTACGGTGAATTGGTTTAGGGATTTCGTTAATCTTATGTACTAATTTCTCGATCGAATATCCTTTAATTTTTATTTTCTTCAGGGAAAACAAAACAATAAAAAGCAATACAAAAATCCCAAACAAAACAGCAACGGTTTGCGTCGTAATAATCTCATGTTTGGCATTAAAATACAACAAGCCAAAAATCCCAAAAATCACCGTTAAGATCATCTGGATTCCGTTACAAATAAGGTTTAAAAAAATTACTTTTTTAGCTTCAGATTTCGAATAATACAATGCTTTTCCAGCGTACTCTCCTACTCCGTTTGGCGTGAAAATTCCTGCTGTTAAAGCCGCCAGAACTTGTTTTGTCGCCTCTCCCAAAGAAATTTCATGAATTACTTTAGCCAGATTCTGCCATTTCAGAATTTCAAAATAACGATTCAAAACGCTCAAAAGCAAGATAAAACCAATTCCTAATACGGACTGATTTTTACGAAACAGTACAATGAATTTTTGCCAGTCGAGCTTATCATTATGTGCCAACTGATTATAAATAAAGTAAAATGCACCACCTACAATCAAAAGTTTGATTAGAAGAACAAGGAATTGCTTAGTTTTGTGAGGAATTGAAATCATGCTGCAAAGTAAAGCAAACTATTACGAAAAAGCTATTTCACAAAGATTCTCTGAGCATCCACAAAGACACACAAAGAGAATCAAAAAAACTTTGTGAATCTCTGTGTTAACTTAGTGCGACTTTATGTAACCAAAACAAAAAAATTGACAAAAGAACGCATCATATTAGGTATTGACCCCGGAACCACAATTATGGGTTTTGGACTGATAAAAGTCACCAATAAAAAAATGGAATTTCTGCAGCTTAACGAGTTGCAACTTTCTAAATACGACAATCATTACCAAAAATTAAAAATCATATTTGAGCGTACGATCGAATTAATAGAAACGCACCATCCGGACGAAATTGCGATTGAAGCTCCTTTCTTTGGTAAAAACGTTCAGTCAATGCTAAAGTTAGGCCGCGCACAAGGCGTAGCAATGGCAGCAGGGCTTTCGAGAGATATTCCGATCACAGAATACGAACCAAAAAAAATTAAAATGGCAATTACCGGAAACGGAAACGCCAGTAAAGAACAGGTAGCAAAAATGCTGCAACAGCTTCTAGGACTGAAAGAATTACCTAAAAATCTCGATTCAACAGATGGTTTGGCAGCTGCCGTTTGTCACTTTTTTAATTCCGGAAAAGTCGTTGCCGGCAAAAGTTATTCGGGTTGGGATGCCTTTGTAAAACAAAATGAAGAACGAATTAAAAAATAGTTTTCAGTCACAGTTTACAACTAAAAAAATACTGAGACTGAAAACCGGGACCGAAAACTGAGACTAAAAATGAGCGGTATTTATATCCATATTCCTTTTTGCAAGCAGGCTTGTCACTATTGCGACTTTCATTTTTCGACTTCAATGAAAAAGAAAGACGAGATGGTTTTGGCTTTAGCCAAAGAAATTATTATGCGAAAAAATGAGTTGAAATTTATTGACTCTGCTCAAAATGACGACCAGATTGAGACTATTTATTTTGGAGGGGGAACTCCTTCGGTTTTGAGTAATGACGAGATAAACTTTTTAATCGATACCGTTTACAACAATTATAATGTTGTTGAAAATCCGGAGATAACACTTGAAGCAAATCCCGATGATTTGTCTCCCGAGCGAATTCTCGAATTATCTAAAAGCCCTATAAACCGCTTAAGTATTGGGATCCAGTCATTCTACGAAGAAGATCTAAAAATGATGAACCGTGCTCATAATTCCGCAGAAGCGATAAATTGCTTAAAAGAAGCGACCAAATATTTCGATAACATTTCACTCGATCTCATCTACGGAATTCCCGGTCTTACTGACGAAATGTGGAAAAAAAATATTGAGACAGCGTTGTCCTTTGGCATTCCACACATCTCGAGTTATGCTCTGACGGTAGAACCCAAAACAGCCTTAAAAAAACTAATCGATACGGGAAAAATTGCAGAACCCCAAGACGAAGCCACATCCAATCATTTTACGATTCTGGTCGACACCCTTCAAAAAAATGGTTTTATTCATTACGAATTATCCAATTTCGGAAAGGAAAATTATTTCTCCAAAAACAATTCGGCTTACTGGCTCGGTAAAAAATACATCGGAATTGGCCCTTCGGCGCACAGCTACGATGGTGAAAAAAGAGGTTGGAATGTGGCGAACAATTCCCTTTACATCAAATCAATTCAGAATGACGAACTTCCCATAGAAACTGAAATTCTGTCTAAATCTGATCGTTATAACGAATATATTATGACGGGGTTAAGAACGATTTGGGGCGTTTCCTTAGATCGGATTGATGCTGAATTTGGCTCAGATTATCTGGATTATCTCCAAAAACAATCTCAGAAATTCCTAAACGATGATTTACTTTTTATTGAAAACAACATTCTAAAACCAACCGCAAAAGGAAAATTTTTAACGGATGGAATTGCAAGTGATCTCTTTTACTTAAATTTGGAATAAGAAGTTTAACCGCAAGGTTCGCTAAGGTTTACGCAAAGAGCACAACATAATTAATGTAAGAATAAAATTACTTTTATTTTTTTATACTACATTTGAGTTTTACTATTTAAAATTAAAACTCATGTCAGAAAATGAATTATCAAGAATTGTGTTTGATTGTGCTTTAAAAGTTCATCAAACTTTAGGTCCCGGACTCTTGGAAAGTGCTTACGAAGAATGTCTGGTCTATGAATTAAAAAAGACTGGTTTAGAAATTGAAAAACAAAAACCTTTACCTTTAATTCACGAAAAAGTAAAGTTAGATATTGGTTATCGACTAGATATAATAATTGAAAATAAAGTAATTTTGGAAATAAAATCCGTCGATGCTTTAAATGAAATTCATTTCGCCCAACTATTGACCTATTTAAAATTAACAAATTTTAAATTAGGTTTATTAATAAACTTTAATGTAGTTTTAATAAAAAATGGGATACGCAGAGTTGTAAACAAACTTTAGTATTTCTTGAATAAAAATTAAAAACGCAATAATTTTAAGCAAAAAACCTTGCGATCTTTTGCGTAAACCTTAGCGAACCTTGCGGTAAAATGAAAGCAAAAATAAACACCTTCGAAATCGACTTATCAAAGCCCATTGATATTTCAATCCCGTTAACGAATACAGACGAAAACCCAATTGCCTGGTATATCGAAAAACCAGTTATTGAGCCCGTAGTTTTTGGCGATTGGATCGGAAAGGTTTCGGAAGGAAAATCATCTACTAATTTCAACAATATCTTCTTCAATCCACATGGTCATGGAACACATACGGAATGTTTGGGGCATATCACAAATGACTTTTATAGTATCAATGAGTGCTTAAAACAGTTTTTCTTTTTGGCCCAACTAATTACCATTGAACCTGAAAAAATTGGTGATGATTTCGTGATTACCAAAAATCAGATTTTAGATGTTCTTAGTGGAACAACTGAGGCTTTACTTATCAGAACACTTCCAAACCAAAAAGATAAAAAATCAAGAAAATACTCGAATACAAACCCGCCCTATTTATCTGAAGAAGCGGCAATTTTCATTCGCGAAAGCAAAATTCAGCATTTGTTAATTGACTTACCAAGTGTGGACAAAGAACATGATGAGGGAAAATTACTGGCTCACAAAGCTTTTTGGAATGTAAAAGATACGCTTCATCTGAACGCTGACGCAAGATTAAATGCAACGATTACCGAAATGATTTTTGTTTCTGATGAAATCAAAGATGGCGACTATATACTAAATCTTCAAATTGCTTCGTTTGAAAACGATGCAAGTCCAAGTAAACCAATTTTATATAAAATTTAAAATTTGCCCCGAATTATACAAATTCCCTCGAATTAATTCTTTTTTTGATAAGCATAAAAATTAGTGTAATTCATGGCAAAAAACGACAGCTTATGATAACCGTTTCGACCGATAAAACTAAACTTGATGTTCCGTTTATACAAAATTTCCTGAAGGATATTTACTGGGCTGCCGGAAGAACTATTGAAGAAGTTCAAACTACCATAGCCGCTTCTGTTTGTTTTGGAATTTACCTTAACTACAAACAAATTGGCTTTGCAAGAGTTATTACAGATTATGTGGTTTTTGGATATGTAATGGATGTTTTTATTACCGAAGAACAGCGTGGCAAAGGGTATTCGTCTGTTTTAATAGAAGCGATGATGAATGAACCTATTTTAAAAGACATTCAAATATGGAGATTAGCGACTACTGACGCTCATTTTTTATATGAGAAATTTGGTTTTACCGCCTTACAGCATCCCGAAAAAATGATGGAAAAGAAAATAGTATGAAAACAATAATCAAACTTGAAGAATTAGGAATGTTCGTTCTCGGAATCTATCTGTTTAGCCTTTTAAACTATCAGTGGTGGTGGTTTTTAGTCTTCATTTTGGCTCCGGATCTTTCGATGATCGGCTATGTATTTAATTCTAAAATTGGAGCTTTTTTGTACAACTTATTCCATCACAAAGGACTCGCGATCTTAGTTTATATAGTGGGTTGTTATTTAAAATTTGAATACATTCAGCTTATCGGAGTTATTTTATTCTCGCATGCTGCAATGGATCGTTTTTTTGGTTATGGTTTGAAATATCAAAAAGGTTTTAAGTATACACATTTAGGTGAAATCGGTAAATAAAAAATAATATGAATCTGGAAACGTACTACGAATATTGTCTTTCAAAAAAAGGTGTTAGCGAACATTTTCCTTTTGACGAAGACACTTTGGTTTTTAAAGTTGGCGGAAAAATGTTTGCATTATCCTCCTTATCACAATGGGAAAAAAACGAACCGTCGGTTAATTTAAAATGTGATCCGGAACGCGCTCAGGAACTAAGAGCCGAATATGACGAGATCAAACCCGGATTTCACATGAGTAAAGTGCATTGGAATACCATTGCTCTTAATGGCAATTTACCGACCTCTTTCATCAAAGAATTGATCGATCACTCGTATGAGTTGGTTTTCAAAAGTTTGACAAAGAAAATTCAGAATGAAATTATCGAATTAGAAAATTAGGCATTACATTTGCAGCATAAGACAAAAAACTTAGCAACACAGTTACAGTGTAACTTAGCAATTTATCAATCATGAAAGAACAATTTAAAAAATTTCTGAACGAAGAACAAGACCCTAAAGCGATTGAAAAAATCACTTCAAAACTCAATGATTTATTGATGAAAAACGAAGAAGTTGGGTACATCGCGGTTCAAAAAAAACCAGCAATTACTGTTTTTCCGGATAGCATAATCTTAACCAATAAACGTATCATTATTTGCAAACCTAAAAACTTAGGTCTTTCGATGGATTTTACAGATTATACCTGGGATGATATTGCAAGCACTTTTGTAAAAGAAAACATTTTAGGTTCTGAATTTTCATTTGGCACCAAAACAGATCTGGCAATTTCAATAGATTATATTCCGAAAACTCAGGCAAGAAAAATTTATACTTATGCTAAGGAACAATTGGATTTATTGAAAAACCCTGTTGCTACTGAAGCTCCTGCAGTAGAACCAGTGCAAATCGTCGAAGATGATTTTGAAGACGACGTAGAAGAAGTTGAAACGGAAGAAGTTACCAGTTTTGCCGAAATTTTACCTGCAACAACTCCTTATGAAACTTTTGAGCCTATTCAACCTACTCAGGCTTCCACCGGAGATCGTAAATTGAGCGACTTGTCTAAAGAGGAACTTTTTGACAAACTGCAGAATTATAAAAAACTGCTTGACAATGGTTTAATCATGCAGGGAGAATATGACACTTATAAGAAAGAAATTTTAAGCTATATGTAAGATGTAGTTTGTAAAATGTGAAAAGTAAACTGTAAGATATTAGTTGACTTCTTACTCAAAATAAAAAAGCCTTAAGTTCTATCTGAACTTAAGGCTTTTTTACGTTTTAAAGATCATTTTTACATCTTACTTTTCACATTTTACTTCTTACAGATCACATTTTACAAAGTAGCTTTCTGTTTCTCTACAAAACTATTAGACTGCAATTCGAGTAATTCCTTTGCGTTTTTACGCTGCAAATCGTAGAGGCCTCTATCTCCGGCAATATCAGCATAAACCTTATCGTGCATTTCGGCGCTGGTTCTAACCAATAATTCACGTTGGTATTTGTTTTGCTCCAAAGTGGCTTTCATTGCTGTTTCGGCTTCTCCCTGTTTAAAATCAAACTCGCCTTTAGGGGCTAATAATTTCGCTATAATCGGGGAAGTTTCGATTGCTAAAAACAATAACATTATAAAAAAAGACGGGAGCCACGGCAATTTATTCAGTGCATTAATACGCGCCATTAAACCGTCAAAGCCTTCAATGATGGGCTGCGTTTGAGTGACTTTTTTATCTAAATCTGCCTGCAATTGTTTTCCTGCTTTTTCTTTCTCAGCAATTTTGGCTTCGTTAGTAGTCTTTAATGCTGCAAATTCTTTTAGAGCTGCATCGTGTTTCTCTCGTTTTTCTTTATAAACCGGTCCTTTTCCAAGCTTTTTGGTTCCTGAAGTTCCTTCGGCTTCTGTGATATAAGTCGAATACAAAGCATTTACTTCTTTTTCCTTTTTGACAATATCATTTTTCAACACTGCAATCTCAGCCTTATTTTTATCTAAATCCGATTTGAAATAATTACCTACCTGCTTTTTGTTTGCCAATTCCATTTCATTTTTTTCTTTCAATAAAACAGTATTGATTTCTTTTTCGAAGATTTTAATCTCCAAAGGCTTCGAAATTACAATTGCAATAATAATTGCCAGTAGGATTCTGGGAGTCGCCTGAATAAACTCATCCATAAAACGATCTCTTTTTTTAATCGTCGAAACTATAAATCGGTCCAGATTAAAAATGAGTAAACTCCACACAAATCCAAAAATTAAAGCTGGATAAATAGAGTCAAAAACAGTAAAAAGTGCATAAGCACTGGCCAGAAAAGCCATAACTGCAGTAAAAAAAACGGTGGCGCCAATACCAACATATTTGGTTTGTTCGCCTTCTGAACAGCCTTCGAGCAGGTCCCGATCGGCTCCTGAACAGAGGATAAAAAATTGTTTTAACATGATTGATGATTTTTGATTGATGATTATTTTATCAACTCGTCCTTTGGACTTGTGTGATACGGCAAATTTAACGCCAAAAAATTAAATTCTAAGTTAAATAGTTCATTTGTTTTGAGTTGGCTTCCTAAAAAACATTTTTACAATAAATGTTACTTTAACATTAATCTATTTTTAATGTTGGATACGAATCATAACACTATGTTAATTCTTTTCAAGTCCTTTAATAACATTTAGGTTCTAGTTTCGCAGCAAATCAAACTAAAACACAAATGAAAAAGATTTACTTAATAGTAACATTCCTGTTTTTAGCCTTGTCAGGTTATGCCCAAAAGGCTATAATCTCAGGAAAAGTATTAGATACTGATGATAAGCTTCCTTTACCGGGAGCAATGATTCAAATTGTAGGTGAAAATAAATATACCGTTTCAGATTACAATGGTCATTTTGAACTGCTTAACATTAATGCTGGTACCTACCAGTTACAGGTAAAATATATTGGATACACTGCCATCACAAAAGAAATTACGGTTGAACAGGGCAAAAATAATGTACTTGATTTTGCGCTTAAAACTTCCGGAACCGAGTTGAACGAAGTAGTGGTTGGAGACATCCTAAAAGGTCAGGCAAAAGCTTTAAATCAGCAAAAAAACAACAAAAATATCGGAAACGTAATTTCATCTGACCAAATGGGACGTTTTCCGGATGCTAACGTTGGAGATGCTTTAAAGCGTGTTCCGGGAATCACCATGCAAAACGATCAGGGTGAAGCACGTAACATCATTATCCGAGGTCTTGCTCCATCATTGAACTCGGTTACTTTGAACGGAGACCGAATTCCATCAGCAGAAGGAGACAACAGAAATGTACAAATGGATTTGATTCCGTCTGATATGATCTCGACAATTGAAGTCAACAAAACCCTGACTCCCGATATGGACGCAGATGCTATTGGAGGTTCTGTAAATCTAATTACAAGAGCTACGCCAAATGGAGAGAGAATCTCAGCAACACTGGCAGGAGGTTATTTACCAATTCGCGAACACGCTTCCTATACCGCTGGATTGGTTTATGGAAATCGTTTTTTAGACAATAAACTGGGAGCTGTTTTTAGCGGATCATATAACAATGTAGATTACGGATCTGATAATATTGAAAACGAATGGGTAAAAGATAAATTCGGAAATGAATATTTACAGGCATCAGAGATTAGAAAGTACGATGTACAGCGTATTCGTCGCAGCGGATCTGTAGCGTTAGACTATAAATTTGATGAAAATAATACCATTTTTGCCAACGCTATTTACAACTGGAGAGACGACAGAGAAAACCGTTTCAGAACTACTTACGACGATATTCAGCCAATTTATAACGGTCAGCAAATTACTGCATTTAAAGGACGTGTAAAACGCCAGACGAAAGGCGGAGTAGATAACGACCGCAACAAAAACAGAAGATTAGAAGATCAGCGCGTTCAGAATTATTCGATTCGTGGAGAGCATTTAATCAACTCTAAACTGGACTTAGACTGGTCTGCCAATTATGCAAAAGCCAGAGAATACCGTCCGGAAGAGCGTTATATAGAATACCGTCAAAAAGGTTTGGATATGACTCAGGATTTATCAGACATTAGATTTCCGTTAATCTCAACAACCGGAGAGGCTCTAAACAAATTCAAATTTCAAACCGCTACTGAAAATACAGATGAAACCAGCGAAAGTGAATTTGGGGCAAAAATTAATATTCGTTTCCCTTTTACAATTATTCCGTCTGAAAAAGGAAGATTGAGAACCGGAGTTAGACTTCGATTGAAAGAAAAAGAAAGAAACAACAATTTCTTTGCTTACACACCCATCAACACCGATATGGCTTTACTGTCGCAAATTTCAAATAGTAATTACGACGGTCAAAACTTTAATCCGGGAAGCAAATATGTACCGGGAAGTTTTGCTTCGGCTAACTTTTTGGGAAGTTTAGATTTAAACAATACTGCATTATTTAACAAAAAAGCGGATCCCGCAGAATTTCTGGCTGTAAATTATAATGCTAAAGAAAACATTTATGCCGCTTATGTAAGATGGGATCAGGATTTTAACGATAAGCTATCTATGGTTTTAGGTTTTCGTGTAGAAAACACTCGTATTGATTATACCGGAAACCGCGTTTTGGATGAAGAAAAATTAGAAAGCCAAATCAATACTACCAACTCTTACACTAATTTATTGCCAAGCATCTCTTTTCAATACAACGCCACCAAAGATTTAGTTTTAAGAGCGGCTGCTACTACAGCTTTGGCAAGACCAGACTACTATGCACTAGCTCCGTATGTAAACAATATCGCTGCCGAAAAAGAAATTATGGCCGGAAATCCGGATCTTGACGCCACTTATTCTTATAATTATGATTTTATGGCCGAAAACTATTTCAAGTCGGTTGGATTAATTTCGGGAGGTGTTTTCTACAAAAAACTAGACAATTTTATTTACAATTACAGCGACAACCAATACACTGCTGCAGAATTTGCTGCTGATTTCCCAAATCAGGTAAATCCAATTCCGACGGGTGAAAACTGGTCATTTTTACAATCCAGAAACGGAGAAACCGTTGATGTTTATGGTTTTGAAGTCGCTTTTCAACGTCAATTAGATTTCCTTCCCGGCAAATTTCTTAAAGGATTTGGTATCTATCTGAATTACACTTATACCAAATCTAAAGCAAAAGGAATTGCAGATGAAGATGGAAACGAAAGAAGCAACATCAGTCTTCCGGGGACCACTCCACATATGTTTAACGGCTCTTTATCTTGGGAAAACAAACGTTTTTCTGCCAGAGTTTCAACCAATTTCACTTCCGATTATTTAGATGAATTAGGTTCAGAATCTTACAAAGACAGTTACTATGACAAACAATTTTTTGTAGATGCAAATGCTTCTTTCAAAATCACACCTAAGCTTCGTCTTTTTGCTGAAGCGAATAATTTAACCAATCAGCCATTACGTTACTATCAGGGTGTTGAAGCACATACCAAACAAGCCGAATACTATCAGGCCCGATACAATTTTGGTTTGAAACTCGACTTGTAATACGCTATTTAAAAATCCTTACATTGGACAGAACTTAACGGTTCTGTCTAATTTTATTAAAATAAATCTATAATGAAAAATAAAACGATACTGGCCTTTTTGCTTTTAAGCACTTTATTTATCGCCTGTAAAGAGGATAAACTGGCACCCGTTGCAGCAAATGCTGTAAAACCAACCGTTATTACCGAGGCCTTACCTCACGACACCGACGATCCTTCGATCTGGATTCACCCAACTGATCCTTCTAAAAGCATCATTGTAGGCACCGATAAAGATTCAGACGGCGCTTTGTACGCTTTTGATTTAAAAGGAAAAATCATTGCAAAATCTGAAGTTTTAAAACGCCCGAATAATGTTGATATCGCTTACGGTTTAGTCGTAGATGGAAAAAAAGTTGACGTTGCCGTAACTACAGAACGGGAATCAAATAAAATAAGAATCTTTAGTCTACCAGATTTAAAAGCTATTGATAATGGCGGAATTTCTGTTTTTGAAGGCGAAGCGTTGCGCGACCCAATGGGAATTGCTTTGTATACACGAAAAAGCGACGGTAAAATTTTTGCTATCGTAGGCCGAAAATCAGGACCATCAGGAAGCTACTTATGGCAATATGAACTTTCGGGGAATGAAAAGTTTGCTACAGCAAAAGTCGTTCGAAAGTTTGGCGCATACAGCGGAAAGAAAGAAATCGAAGCTATTGCGGTTGACAATGAACTAGGAACTGTTTTGTATTGTGACGAACAATTCGGAATCAGAAAATACAAAGCCGATCCGGCTCTTAACGACAACAAAGAACTTGCTCTTTTTGGTAAAACAGGTTTTAAAGCGGATAATGAAGGAATCGCAATTTACAAAAAAACGGATTCTACCGGATACATTCTCGTTTCAAACCAACAAGCGAATACCTTTATGGTCTATCCGAGAGAAGGGGCAAATGGAAACCCAAATAACTATCCTCTATTAGCAGAAATCCCAACATCGACTATTGAATGCGATGGTGCCGATATGACCAGCATAAATTTGGGAGGCAATTTTAAAAACGGTCTGTTTGTAGCCATGAGCAACGGAATGACTTTTCATTACTACGCGTGGGATTTGATCCAGAAACGTATTGATGAGAAGAAATAAGTTTGCAGTTTACAGTCACAGTTTACAGTTTCTTAACTGTGACTGTAAACTGTGACTGTGACTGAAAACCGAGACTGAATACCAAACAAAAAAGCTGTTCATAACGAACAGCTTTTTTTAGTTTGAATTAGTAATCTTCCTTATTCTATAATCGGTGCGCCAGCCAAAATTTCGGCATTGGCAAATTCTTCAAATTTCGCGAAATTAGCTTTAAATTTCTTAGCCAATTCAACCGCTTTTTTATCGTACAATTCAGGATCTTCCCAAGTATTTCTTGGATCTAAGATTTCATTTGGAACGTTTGGACAAGTTTCAGGCTGTGCAATTCCAAATACTTTATGATTTTTAAAGGCAACGTTATCCAATTCTCCGTTTAAGGCAGCGGTAATCATGGCACGTGTGTATTTTAATTTCATACGACTTCCTGTTCCGTAAGGACCACCTGTCCAACCTGTATTGATTAACCAAACTTTTACATCAGCTTCTTCCATTTTTTTAGTTAGCATTTCTGCGTAACGTGTTGGATGTAATGGCATAAATGGTGCTCCAAAACAAGCTGAGAAATTAGGTTGTGGTTCTGTAACTCCTGCTTCAGTTCCTGCAACTTTAGCTGTATATCCCGAGATAAAATAGTAAGCAGCCTGTCCTGGAGTTAGTTTTGAGATTGGAGGCAAAATTCCGAAAGAATCAGCCGTTAAGAAAAATATATTCTTAGGGTTATGTCCAATAGAACCTGGCTGAATATTGTCAATATGAGTGATTGGGTAACTTACACGAGTATTTTGAGTGATTGAAACATCATCGTAATCTACTTCGTTTGTTCCCGGTTTGAAAACCACGTTTTCTAAAAGCGCTCCTTTTTTGATCGCTCTAAAAATGTCCGGTTCATGTTCTTCTGTAAGATTAATTACTTTTGCATAGCAACCACCTTCAAAGTTGAAAACAGTATTTTCTGCAGTCCAACCGTGTTCATCGTCTCCAATTAACTTACGTTGCGGATCTGCTGATAAAGTAGTTTTTCCTGTTCCTGATAATCCGAAGAAAATTGCAGTATCTCCAGCTTCACCAACATTGGCACTACAGTGCATTGGTAATGTATTTTTGAAAACCGGAAGAATGAAGTTTAAAGCAGAGAAAATTCCTTTTTTCATTTCTCCAGTATAACCTGTTCCTCCAATAAGTGCGATCTTTTTAGTAAAATCTAAAATAGCAAAATTAGACTGACGTGTTCCGTCTACAGCTGGATCTGCCATAAAACTTGGAGCACAAACTACTGTCCATTCCGGAGTAAAATTAGCTAATTCTGACTCTTCTGGTCTTAAAAACATATTGTAACAAAACAAATTAGACCATGCTGTTTCAGTAACAACGCGAACATTTAGTCTGTAATTAGCATCCGAGCAAACATAAGAGTCACGAACAAAAACTTCTTTATTCGATAAAAACTGCGTTACCTTGTTGTATAATCTTTCAAAAGCATCCGGTTCAAAAGAAATGTTTACATTTCCCCACCAAACCTGATCTCCGGTAATACTATCTTTTACAATATAACGATCCTGAGGAGAACGTCCTGTAAATTCGCCCGTATTAATTGCCAATGCTCCCGTGGAGTTCTCAACACCTTGACCTGATTGCAAAGTGATCGCATGCAATTCATCTGCAGATAGTTGATAGCGAACTTTTGCATTTTCAATTCCTAATTCTTTCAGCGAAATCGATTGCGTGAAAACTGTGTGACTGTCCATAAATTTTTAGTTGTGTGTGATGTTTAAGAGAAGCAAAATTATATAATTTATTATTAAACCATTAAAAAAATTTAAATTTCACTTTTATTTATATTAATTAAGTAAAATTTAACCTTCCAAAATGAATAAAACAAAAAAATAAGTGCCTCTAATTCATTTTCTTATATCCCTCTAAATGAATTTGTTATATTATTCTCACATTAAAGTAAAAAACAATAGAAACTCACATAAACAAGATTATATGTTATTTATGAGACAAAATTAAAGATTAATTTTTAGATAGAATTTTTTATTCGGTATTTTATGATTTTCTCCTCAAAATCGTAACAAATAACAACGCCCAGGCAATAATTAATAAAAAACCACCCACAGGTGTTGCGAATACGATAATTTTAAAATCAAAAACAGTGAAGCTTTTTGTGGCTAACAAATAGATAGATCCGCTAAAAAGAAGTACACCGGCAACAACTAAATTATAGATTGTTTTAACCGTTTTTTCGGCAATATCTTTTCTGGTCGAAAGAAAAAGTAAAAACAAAGCATGGTACATTTGGTAACGAACGCCAACTTCAAAAGTGTTTAATTCTTCTACAGACAAGTATTTCTTCAATAAATGTGCGCCAAAAGCGCCCAAAATAATAGCCAACATTCCCATAAAAGCTCCTGCCAAAACAATTCTTCTTTTCATATTTTCTATACTTTCGATTCTCACACAAAAATACTTCAATCGTACTTAAAAAGCATTTTACTTTTGAAAAATATTTTTCAGAAAAAAGAATTCCTCTTTTTTTGGGATTAAAAAAAAACATCCAACATTTTTCTGAAATTAAAATTGTTATATATTTAACAATTTAATATATTTGTGTTATAAATATAAAATATGAGACGCATTTTAATCATTGGAGCCGGTAGATCTGCATCGTCCTTAATACGTTATTTACTGGCAAAATCAGAGAGTGAAAACCTACATCTTGTTGTAGCCGACCTTTCTTTGGCCTTAGCCGAAAAAAAGACACAAAAACATCCTAATGCGACTCCAATTGCTTTAAACATTTTTGATACCAAAGAAAGAAAAGCAGCCATCGAAAAAGCCTCTATCGTAATCTCGATGCTGCCAGCACATTTACATATCGAAATCGCCAAAGACTGTCTTCAGTTTAAAAAACATCTGGTTACCGCTTCTTATATCAGTGATGCCATGCAGGCACTTGACGAAGAAGCGAAGAAAAATAATCTGGTTTTCATGAACGAGATCGGTCTCGATCCCGGAATCGATCACATGAGCGCCATGAAAGTCATTGATGAAATCAGAGCCAAAGGTGGCAAAATGCTGCTTTTTGAATCATTCTGCGGCGGCTTAGTAGCCCCTGAATCCGATAATAATTTATGGAACTATAAATTTACCTGGGCTCCTCGAAATGTGGTTCTGGCAGGACAGGGAGGTGCAGCAAAATTTATTCAGGAAGGCACTTATAAATACATTCCCTACAGCGCCTTATTTCGTCGTACCGAATTTCTGGAAGTAGAAGGCTATGGGAAATTTGAAGCTTATTCCAATCGGGACTCTCTTAAATACAAATCCGTTTACGGTTTAGACAATGTTTTAACGTTGTACAGAGGAACCATCAGAAGAGTTGGCTTCTCAAAAGCATGGAATATGTTTGTACAACTAGGTATGACAGACGACAGCTACATTATGGAAAATTCCGAAAACATGAGCTACCGTCAATTTGTGAATTCCTTTTTACCGTATCATCCAACCGATTCTGCAGAAATTAAAACACGACTGATCTTAAAAATTGATCAGGATGATATAATGTGGGACAAACTTTTGGAACTGGATTTATTTAATCCTGACAAGAAAGTAAATCTGCCCAATGCCACTCCTGCACAGATATTAGAAAAAATACTATCCGACAGCTGGTCTTTAGAACCTAATGATAAAGATATGATTGTCATGTATCATAAGTTTGGCTATGAGCTCAATGGAGAGAAAAAGCAAATTGACTCAAAAATGGTTTGTATTGGAGACGACCAAACCTATACCGCAATGGCAAAAACCGTTGGATTACCGGTGGCAATGGCAACACTGTTAATTTTAAATGGAAAAATAACAACTCCGGGCGTACAGCTTCCCATAAAAGAAGAAGTTTATCTGCCAATTTTAAACGAGTTAGAAGAACATGGGGTTATTTTTAATGAGCAAAAAATGCCCTATTTTGGATATAATCCGGATTTGTTCTAAGATCCGGGTTGTTGTTTTTTAGAATTTTTTTTTTAGTTTTTTATTTTATCCGCTTCCAGAACATGGAAGCGGATTTTTTTTGAAAAAGCGCGGAGGTACAGAAAACCAAAATTTGAATCCTGAGCTAATTTGGCTAAAGCCACTCAGCTTATCATTTAAACCTCCAGCTAAAGCTGGAGGCTATTCTATTCAAAAGAAAACCTTCAACTTCTCTCTATCCCTTTGCAACTTTGAACCTTTGTACCTTGTACCTCTGTCCCTTTAAAAAAACCTATTTTTCAGGCTGAACCGTAATTGGCAAACTGTAAATTACTCTAACCGCTTTTCCCTGTTGCGTTGCCGCAGTCCATTTTGGCGAAAGCTTCAGTACACGGATAACCTCATTCCCTATTCCATAACCTGAATCTTTAATTGTTTTGATATCCGACAAACTCCCATCTTTTTCAATAGTGAATTGCATGTATGTTTTTCCTTCAATTTTATTTTTTCCAACTGCTGCCGGCATTTTGAAATTTTTCCCTATAAACTTATAAAACGCTGTCATCCCACCAGGATATTCAGGCAATTTCTCGACATCTTCCAGCACGTAAAGATCTTTCTCTTTCACTTCTGCTTTATCAGACTTTTTTTGAGCTATCGCATTAGTACTAAAAACAAACAACAGCAAGGCATAAATTGTACCTACAGTAAATACTTTCAACACAATTTTAATCGGGGATTCTTTTTTGGTCATCATAAGTAAACGTTTTTTAGTTATTAAATAGTTGATATTACTCGCCAGAGCAACAGCGTTTTTATTCGAAGCAAAATCAAGTAACAAATGCTGATAGCTTTTGATGGCACCAAACTGCACATTTACAGCTTCATCGGCCAAAAATTCATGATTAAGCTTGATGGCTTTTTTATAGAGAAAAAGCAACGGATTGAACCAGAAAACGATCTGCAGTACCTCAACAAAAAGAATATCCAAAGTATGCCTCTGTTTTAAATGTGCTTTCTCGTGAGCTATTAATTCTGAAGGTATTTTTCCGTTTTCGAATTCTGTTTTATTAATAAAGATCGATTCCCAAAAAGAGTATGGCAAGCCGGGCTCCTGAAGCAACACTATCTTTTGCCCATTTACAAACCGTACTTCATTGCGATGTATCCTCTTACTAAACGAATTAAGCCCCAGAACAAACCTGGCCGTCAACACCAAAAATACTGCACTGTAAACTGCAACAATCAAAACCAGCAGAAAATCATTAGCCGAAATTGTACTAAGACGCTCATTGCTTTTTTGAAGTACGATTTCATCTAATTGAACCAACCCAATTTTAGCAGATACAAACGATCCAAACGAGATAAGCTGTAGCGGAATTACAAAACTAAAAACCAAACTTACCAGCAAATAAGCGCGATTAAAACGAAACATTTTCTCGTTTTCCAGTACCGATTTATATACTGCATAAAAAACCAAAAGCAGTATTCCCGATTTTAAAAGATAGCTTATCATTTTTTCTTTTTTTGAATTTCTGAATCGATTATTTTTCTGAGTTCTTCCAGTTCGGTAGTACTTAAATCCGTTTCGGTGGTAAAAAAAGAAGCGAATTGTGATGCCGAATTATTGAAGAAACTACTAATTAACCCATTAACATGTTTAGAGAAATAGGCTGTTTTTTTGACCAAGGGATAATATTCTCTTGAATTCCCAAATTCATTATAAGCAACAAATTTTTTATCGATCATTCGTTTCAAAAGCGTCGCAACCGTTGTTGTTGCCGGTTTTGGATCCGGATACGCTTCCAGCAAATCTTTCATAAAAGCTTTTTCAAGCTTCCAGAGATGCTCCATTAATTGTTCTTCTGAGTTTGATAATTGCATATTCTAAAGGTTCTAAGGTTCTGAGTTACTAAGGTGCTGAGTTTTTTTTGCCACAGATTAAAATGATTTTTATGATTTCTCCTGCGCCACACTAATTCTATATTCTTTGTTCTTTGTTCTTTCTTCTATAATCTTTCTTCTATAATCTTTCTTCTATCCTCTTTCTTCTATCCTCTTTCTTCTATCCTCTTTCTTCTATCCTCTTTCTTCTATCCTCTTTCTTCTATCCTCTTTATTCTTTATTCTCCACCATCCGTTCCGAAATCAACTCACCGTTATCGTATTTCTTAACTTCGATTAATTTCCCTTTATCCGAATAAAACTTCCAATCTCCAAAATAAAACCAATGTGTTTCTACCGAATTGGTTTCAATTTTTGTTTTTCCTTTCGATTGTACTTTTCCGTTTTCGTAATAGTATTTCACAAAGCAGATTCCGTTTTTATATTTTTCTGTTTTATAGATTTTCCCGTCTATATACGATTTCCACTTTTTTACAGGCTGATCGTGTTTGTAGTATTCAAACGATTTGTAAACCGTACTATCCTGTTTGTAATTGTCAATCCAGACACCTTCCCTTTTCTTATTAACAATCTGATTGATCGGTTTGCTTTTGCACCCTAAAAGAACTAACCCACAAAATAACAAGATTACCAGCTGCCTCATTTGAATATTTTTACTCTACAATTATAGATACTGTTCTACAAATGTAGAGTTATTTTTTTAATATGCAAGAATTTTTTGAAAAAGGTGCTGAGATTCTAAGGCGCTAAGGTTCTGAGGGTTTCTTTTTTTGAGGTGCAAAGATTTAAAAAGGCCCAAAGGTACAGAGATGCAAAGGTGCAAAGGTGAAGAAAAAGAAAATCCGGAATTTATTTGGCTAAAGCCAATTATCTCATCTCACTAAACCTCGAACCTACTGAAGCTGTAGGCTATTCATTCACCAAAAATTTCAATTTTCCCGTTCCTCTGTACCTTTGCATCTCTGTACCTTTGAACCTCTTTTCCGCGTTAGGGATAGAGGCGGTATCTCCCGATTTAGAAAAACAAGGCTTTTTAGCCGTAGTTTTTGCTAATCGGGAATATAGCCGAAAGCCCGTCCGCCGCGGCGGAAACGCCCAAAAAAAAATCCGCTCATTTCTGAACGGATTTTGCATCTTAAGATTTAATTTTTTACATCTTAGCGAACCAAAAAAAAAGCGAGCTTAGCGTAAATCGTTGCGTTCTTTGCGGTTAAATTACTTCGAAAGCTCTACAAAATACTTATAAAACAACGGAATAGTTTCGATTCCTTTTAAGTAATTGAAGATTCCAAAATGCTCGTTTGGCGAGTGAATTGCATCACTATCTAAACCAAAGCCCATTAAGATCGTTTTACTTTTTAATTCTTTTTCAAACAAAGCTACAATCGGAATACTTCCTCCTGAACGAACCGGAATTGCCGGAACTCCAAAAGTTTCTGTATACGCTTTGTTTGCCGCCTGATATCCAATACTGTCAATTGGCGTTACATAACCCTGACCTCCGTGGTGTGGCGTTACTTTTACTGTAACTCCCGCCGGAGCAATGCTTGTGAAATGCTTTGAAAAAAGTTCTGTAATCTCTTCCCAATCCTGATTAGGCACCAAACGCATCGAGATTTTAGCAAATGCTTTGCTTGCAATAACCGTTTTTGCACCTTCTCCAGTATATCCACCCCAGATTCCGTTTACATCTAAGGTTGGACGAATAGAATTACGTTCGTTAGTTACATATCCTTTTTCACCATAAACATCGTTTAAGTCTAAGGCTTTTTTATATTTTTCTAAGCTAAAAGGCGCTTTTGCCATCTCGGCTCTTTCTTCAAGAGACAATTCCTGCACTTTATCGTAGAAACCTGGAATCGTAATATGATTATCTTCGTCATGAAGCGAAGCGATCATTTTTGCCAGAATATTTATTGGGTTCGCTACTGCTCCTCCGTATAAACCAGAATGTAAATCGCGGTTTGGACCTGTAACTTCTACCTCAACATAACTCAAACCTCTTAAACCTGTCGTGATCGACGGCTGTTGGTTAGAAATCATTCCGGTATCTGAAATTAAGATGACGTCATTTTTCAGTTTTTCCTGATTGCGTTCTACGAACCACGCTAAACTTGCCGAACCTACTTCTTCTTCTCCTTCGATCATGAATTTTACGTTACATGGCAAAACATTGTTCTGAACCATGTATTCCAACGCTTTTACGTGCATGTACATCTGACCTTTGTCGTCGCAGGCACCACGAGCAAAGATTGCACCTTCCGGATGAATGTCTGTAGTTTTGATCACAGGTTCGAATGGAGGCGAAGTCCATAACTCTAAAGGATCTGGTGGCTGAACATCATAATGTCCGTAAACAAGAACAGTTGGTAAATTTGGGTCGATTATTTTCTCTCCATAAATGATTGGGTAACCCGGAGTGTCGCAAATTTCGACAAAATCGCAACCTGCTTTTGATAAACTTTCCTTTACTGCTTCGGCAGTATCGATAACATCTTGCGAGTATGCAGTGTCGGCACTAACCGACGGAATCTTTAATAATTCGATCAACTCGTTGATAAAGCGATCCTTATGTTCTTGAACGTAAGACTTTATATTTTCCATTTAAATTATTTTTATAGAAATCCAAAAGTACAAAAAAGAGAATTAATATTTTTTTTCAATTTTTTCGTTTTTTTTCTTTGAATATTCGAAGTTATGTCTATCTTTGCACCCACAATTGCCGCGGATATGGTGAAATTGGTAGACATGCCAGACTTAGGATCTGGTGCCGCAAGGCGTGTAGGTTCGAGTCCTATTATCCGCACCGAAAAAAAGCTTCTGAGAAATCAGAAGCTTTTTTGTTTTTCATTAAATCCGACAAGTTTTAAAAACCTGTCGGGTTTAAAATACAAACTGTTCGAATTTCTCGCAAAGATTTACTTCGTCTGCTCGCTATCGCTCGAGTCTTGTTCCTCAAAATAACAAACTAGACACAAAAAACCTTCTTCAATTCACATCCAAATAAGGATCTAAAACTTCTGCTAATTGATTTAGCCAATAAAAATTATCTTCAACATTATCTAATCCAAATAATACTGTTTCAGATCCTTTCATCGCACATAAAGAAAGCACATAATTTACTTGTCGTATGATCTTTGCCATTTCTCTGGGATCAGTCGCATTACTAAAAAAGTCCGCCAGCCTTGCTTCTACTTCTTTTGAAATATTATTTATAGTCATTTTCTTATGTTTTAATTTTTCCAAATATAGAAAAAATACACCCAAATATGGGTGTATTTGAAAAATAAATCTTATGACTTTTGAAATATGGATATTTCAGAAGAAACTTTTATTGTAAATCTTGGCATTCATGTCAGACAACTTCGCGAAAAAAGAGGCTTGTCTCAACAGGATTTAGCCGATGATTGTGGTATAACCCAAAACCAAGTAGGTAGAGTAGAAAGAGCTGAAATTAATACTTCTATAAAAACTCTCATAAAAATCGCCAATGCTTTAGATGTCGAACCTAAAGAATTGCTTGATTTTCCTTTGAAATAAAAAAGTTAAAATCCAATTTCACCAACTTTCAATGATTAAAACTAAAAAATTTCAACTTACCAAAAAAGAATATTTCATGTTCCTTGTTAGACTTGAGTTAAAAAGACGAGGATGGTTATTTGCTTTTATGTGGATGTTTTCTACTATCGTTCTTTTTACTGGAAAAAAAGATTCTTTTAGTATTTTTATTATAGTTGTTGGATTTATGTATCCTGTTCTTACGATTTATAAATATTGGAATTTTGCAAATTCAAAAGACAATAAGATTATTTTCAACGAAAGGCAACATGAAATATTTTCAGATAGAATTATTTCTGGAATGGGGGAAATATCTAACAGTACAATTCCTATGCAAAATTTCATAAAAGTTTTTGAATTAAAAGATCTTTATCTTTTATACTTATCAAAAGGTCAAACATTATTCTTTCCAAAACGAATTTTTGAAACTCCAGAAGATGAAAATTGGTTTAGAAACGAAGTTTTTTTGAAGATAAAAAATCAATAAATTTCGGCTAAAGCCTTTTCATTTTCAAACACAAAAAAACCTCCAGCTAAAGCAGGAGGCAAATTATATGTAAATGATGTAAATCTCTACTAGAAGTTCGACAAAAATTAGAAGCTCGTTACGGAGTTACTTGCGAAGATTTCTCCTTTCGTCGAAATGACATAAAATGAGGGAAAAACTTTGCGCCTTCGCGCCTTTGCGAGATTAAATTCACTAGCTAATCCAAATTTTCTTTTTAAACAGGTTAGCTGTATGCCTTAAATGCTGGTTCAAGCCAATCAAAACCACCAAAATCACCAAACCATACCCCACAACGATATAAATTTCCATATCCGATAATAAGGTAGCCTGTTTGGCAACGGTCGTAAAGACTTTTTTCAAGGCCAATGTATTGGCATTATCGGCCGAATATCCTTTTGCTATAAAACTCTGCGTTGTTGCAGCAATGGTTTGCTGTGCTTCGGGATTCTCGCCTGTTACAAATTGACTTAATTTCAGGAAGTGTTTTTTATTCAGGAATACTTGCGCATTCTGCATGATACAAAACCCGATAGTACTTCCCCAAAAACGTCCTGAGACTCCAATAATTCCAGAGGATGTCATCAATTTCCCCGGAACGGCCGTAACCGTAAACAAAACCAAAGGCACGAATAAAACCCCAACCGCGATCCCTTGCAAAATATACGGAATCAAGATATCCGACAACGAAACATCAGGCACGAACAAAAACGTAAACCAAAAATGATATACCGCCAAAAGCGCAAAACCTATCATAAAAATGTATTTGGTCGCCATAGATCGCATCAGAAAAATAGCCGCTAAAACCAACCCAATTACATTCCCTAGTCCGTTTATGTATTGCACTCCGGCAACGCGAGACGGATCCCAATTCCAAATCGTAAACATTACACTATGACACAAACTCAAAGTCGCCCGGGCAATGTAGAACAGAAAAAACAACAGAAACCCGATTCTCAGATTCGCATATTTGAAAACTTCAAAATTAAAGCTTGGTCGTTTTACCAATAATTGTCTGAAAATAAACAAACCTCCCGTAATGAGACATATTATTAAAGAGAGAATCAATTGAGAAGATTCGAACCAGTATTTTCTTTCGGCATACACAAAAAAATAAGCCCCGGTTATTATCGATGTCAACACCAAAACAAAACTCAGAAAATCAATTTGATACAGCGGAATTTTTTTAGTGATTCTGTGGCTGTTAAAAGTCACCAGAATCAAAAAGACGTTAATAATTTGAAGCATTCCCGAAACATACAGCATGTATTTCCAATCGTAATGATCGAGGAACCAAACTGCGATGTTCATAATAAAGGGCGTCGCCAATAAAAGCGATCCGTAGTAAAACGAAAACCCAATTATAATGGCGTTTTTAGAATTAAAACGTTCTACCAACAACTGCCTCAAAATCATTACCGGCAAAGCCATTAAGATTCCTTCGAGAACTCTTAACATTATAAAAACCGCAAAATTGGTCACATATCCTGATGCAATTATCGTTACGGCAATCAAAACATACAACATCATTAAGTAGGTTTTTGCCGGAAAATAATTCGAAAACCTACTCTCGATAAGGATCGTCGCCAGTAAAGTTCCATAGGTCACACACATGGCAAACTGTAAATCCTCAGCTTCGATATCGAGAAAACTCGCCGCATAGGTCACGTTTGAACTGTAAACTCCCAATAAAATCATGGAATGCAACAGACATACAAACAAGATAATAATGATCGCCCAATTAGGAACCCAGGACTTAAAAATACTCTTATCTTCCATTTTATTGGTGTTCGGCAATAACCGTAATATTCATTCCGGCTCTTAAGAAGTCGGCTTGTTTGTCGGTTTCTTTTAATTGAATTCTAACCGGAATTCTCTGTTCGATTTTCACAAAGTTTCCTGTGGCATTATCAGGAGGCAATAACGAAAATCGAGCACCACTGGCAGGTGACAATGATTTAACAATTCCCGTAAATTCTTTATCCTTTAAAGCATCAGCCTTAACTTGAACTTCCTGACCTACGGTTAAATATTGTAACTGTGTTTCTTTAAAATTCGCAGTAATCCATTTCTCTTTACTCACAATCGAAAGCAATGATTGCCCTTCTTTGACCATTTGTCCCGGCTGCAAAATTCTTTTTCCAACCCAGCCGTCATAAGGAGCCGTGATTACGGTGTACGAAAGAAACAATGCCGCGTTATCAGCAACAGCTTGCTTAGACTCAACAACCGTTTGTGTGGTAGGGACATTTGCCTGTGCCTGAGAAGTACTTAAATTGGAAGACTGAATTCTTTCTCGCATTTCCTGAAAATGCGCCTGTGCCGACTCATAATCCGCTTTTACTTTTTCTAGTTGCTGAGAAGTCGCAGCCTCCTCTTTCACAAGAGCCTTATATCGGTCGTACTCTAATTTTGTTTTCCAAAGATTGGTTTTCGCCACCTCCAATTGCGACTCTCCAATTGCGGTTGAACTTGCTGTTGTCGCCACATTTTTCTGGGCTACCACACTACTTTGTTTCGCACTTTGAACATCGGCCAAAGCCACATTCAGCTTTGATTTATACTCTCTGTTATCAATCACCACCAAAGTATCGCCTTTGTGTACAAACTGATTTTCTTCAAAACGAACTTCCTGAACATAACCCGTAATTCTGGACATAATTGGCGTAACATATTGCTCCACCTGAGCATCATTGGTCTCTTCATGATTCTGACTGAACACATAAAACCAAATTCCTAAAATGACTCCGCTTACCACCAACAGGCAGGCAATTATTGTTATAATGATATGAAACGATTTGTTTGCTCTGGTTTCATTTTTAATCTTTACCATAAATTCTATATCTTTTTCTATTCTCTTGCTTCTTGCTTCTATTTTCTTGCCCCTACCTTAAATCTCACTTGGCAACATTCCCGCTGTACGCAGCAATTCATAATGTTTCATCACAGCATCAATTCGGGTTGAGATTTTGTTATATTTCGCCTGTAACAGCGCATTGTCGGCATCTACCATTTCGGTTATCAAAACCAATTGATTCAGGTATTTTAGTTTTACGATTCGGTAGTTTTCATTTGCCAATTCTTCGGCTTTATCAACAACTTTAAACTTCTCAACAATTTCCTGATATTGCGTGTGATTACGAAACAACTCGTCTTGGATTTTATCTTTCACAATCTCAGACTGCATTTCCTGCCATTGAATCCTGGTCGTCGCCATCTGCACTTTGGTTTTGTTTTTATACAAACCGGAAAGATCAAAACTGGCCTCAATTCCCACCTGACCTAAAGTATATAAGTACGGATTTGGAGGAAAAAATTTATAGTTGGGATAATTAAAACTATAGTTTCCAAAGAAATTAATACTTGGATAATAATTCCCCTTTGCCAATTTCAGTTCCGTTTTTTTGATCGCTATTTCCTGGCTCGAGATTCGCATTTCTTCGTTCTGCAAAGCATGATTCATATACATTTCATAAGGATCAAGGCCTTTCATTTCATCAATATTTGCCGTTGTGTCGATTGTTATTTCCTCTCGTTCCGGTAACTGAAGCAGTGTTTTTAAATCATGCAGCGCAATTTTGATGTTTTTAGAATTCGTCAAAGCATTCAACTCACGGTCCGAAAGCTGCAATTCTGCGCGCAATACCTCATTTTTGGTCACCGTTCCGTGTTTTTTCAAGGATTGAACTTCTTTTAACCGATTTTGCTCTTCTTTGATATTTTCGTCAATGATTTTCTGAAGTTCCATCATTTTATAAATCCCCAAATAAGTACCAATCACCTCTAACTCGATATCATTTTCAGTCTTCTCCTTTTTGATTTGAGCAATTTGATTTTCCTGATTGGCAATTTTAATTGCATTGTTGATTTTATTCCCAACATACAACGGCATTTTAAACGTAGTTCCAACCTCGTAAATTTCAGGGATGGCCCTGGGTAACTTCTTTGCCTTTTAAGAAACCTCCTTTAAATTCGGTAATGTTGGTAATTCTCGAATAAGCGCCGTTCATCTCAATTTCAGGTAGTCGTAACTCTTTGTTTTCTTTGATGTTTTCTTCTGAAAGTGTTACTTCGAGTTTAGATTTGAGAATGTTTCGATTATTCTCTTTCGCAATTTTAATCGCCTCATTTAATGAAATCGATTTTACTTCTTGCGCTTGTAGCGTCGTGAATCCGAGCATAAATAAGGCATAAGCCATATTTTTCAGGAAACACTGTAGTGCGGAAATCTGTTTTTTAAGGAACATGAATACATAAATAATTTATGATGCAAAGTTCCTGCATTTTTTTGGTGACTGATAATTCTAAAAAGTCAATAACATATTCATTTCGGACAAATATTGAAATCTTATTTTTTGAAAACACTACATTAAAACGCTGAAAAACAATTTATTACAAAATATATTTGGATTGTGATTTTTCACGCAGATTTTAAAGAATTTAAGCTAATGAAGCTGATTTTTATTCTTCCCTCTCGCAGATTAAGCAGATTATTAAAGAGTTAAAAAAAGTCTCCTAAATCTGCGAGAGAAAAATTTTTAGCGCGAAATAACAAAATCTGTCAAATCAGCGTGAAACAAAATTTTTACTTTTGCTCCAAAATCTCTTCACCGTTTAAGTAATCGGAAGGTCTTTGCCCTAAAATCTTAAAAAAAGTATTACTGAAAGTTGGAACACTATTATATCCAACTTCTTCGGCTACCTCTTTAACCGAAAGTTTTCTGTCAAGCAGAAGCTCTATGGCTTTTAGGATTCTCCTAATCGTATAATATTGAATAAAGGACATGTTGAGATCTTTTTGAAACAAACGATACAAAGAACGTTCGCTATATCCAAACTCATGGGCAACATCTGCGAATAGAATAGTTTCTCCCAGATTATTCTCAACATAGCGCAGAATCTTACCCAAACGCGGATCTTTTGGCTGCGGTAATTCTAAAGGCAAGTTGGTCAGACAAATTTGAGGCAATATTGCTTTAATCGCTTTGGCAATGGCAAAATTCGGGCTTCCTTTTTTAAGATCACCATTCCATCGATTGGTAAAAAGCATCATTTGCAACAATAAATTATTGACCGGATAAATTCCTTCGTTCTTGTAAAAGACATCTTCGTCTTTTTCAACCGGAAAATACAGGTTTCGCATCGTTACATTTTCCGACTTCGGCTCGATACTATGCTCCACCCCACTCGGAATCCAAATAAAATGACGTGCCGGCAAAAAGTAGGTTTTGGTTTCGGTCGTTACAAAAACAACATCTCCTTCAGCGTATAACAATTGCGCTTTGTCGTGTTTATGTGTAGGCACAAACAATTCGCCCATCAAATCGTGATGACAGTAAATGCTTTTTTTATCGGCATCTACTTTTTTGATGTAATACTTATCTAATTTCTGACCGGAATATTCCATTGACGTTTATACAATGTTTTTGCAACTTTAAATATAAGAAATTTAAATTCCAATTGTTTGAAATACCAAATTCCAAAGCTGAACCATTAAGACTTAACCGCAAAGTTCGCAAAGAAAAAAAAGCAAAGTTCGCAAAGCTAAATTAAAACTTTGCGAACCTTGCGTAAATCTTAGCGCTCTTTGCGGTTAAATACAAAAAACAAAAAAGCCTTTCCGTTAAGAAAGGCTTCTCCCAATATTGCGGTCTGGACGGGACTCGAACCCGCGACCCCATGCGTGACAGGCATGTATTCTAACCAACTGAACTACCAAACCGTGCGTTATTGCGAGTGCAAAAATACAACAGATCTTTGATTCTACAAGCTTTTTTTGCGAATAAATTTCAAGAAATTTTTAATTGATTAAATTCCAATATTTTAAAATTTACCCATAAAACCAAAAAGAAGAACTTTCTTTCTTTTTCAAACGCAAAGAGTGTAAAACTGAAAGCACAAAGGACGCGAATCTTAAGAAGTTTTGCTATTAAACTTAAAACCCGATAAATTTCAAATCCAAAACACATTCTTAATGACCAATCAATCAAACACCTCTATTTTGCCAGTAATTTAATAATTTCTTTACATTATGATCAAAAAATAATAAAATAAAGTTTTTATATCAAAATAAATTTTCAATATTTGTAAGAATAAGCTTTTACCATAACATTACAGACACAAATCCCAAGTGTCTTAAAATGATTGGGAATTAATCAAACAAAAAAACCACAAATTATGTTAAAAAGATTAAACCTAAATGGCGCCGTAGCATTAACTGCTAGTGAATTAAAATCCATCAATGGTGGAGACCCCACATGCCCACCACCAGACACAAGTGCAGGTTGCTTTAGCGGACCATCTCATTGCCCAAGTTACGGCTACCCAACATGTGTACCGAAAACTCCTAATATATAATAGCAATATTTAATTTCTTTATAAAAAACAAAGGGCGCAAAGTTTAAAAACTTTGTGCCCTTTGCGGTTAAACCAAACAAGTAAAAACAAAAAACCCACAAAGCTCATAAAAAACTTTGCGGACTTCGCGTAAATTTTAGCGCACCTTGCGATTAAACCAAACAAATAAAAACAAAAAATCCACAAAGCTTAAAAAAACTTTGCGGACTTCGCGTAAACCTTAGCGCACCTTGCGGTTAAAATCAGAATAGCCTTAAATCAAAAAAGCCATCCACAAAAGTGGAAAGCTTTTCATTGGTCTAACTACTAAACCAGCTACGAGTTACAAAGTCGTAGCAAAACAACACAACTAATCTTAGATACCGTATTTGGGCAAAAAAGCCTTTCCGTTAAGAAAGGCTTTCCCCAATATTGCGGTCTGGACGGGACTCGAACCCGCGACCCCATGCGTGACAGGCATGTATTCTAACCAACTGAACTACCAAACCTCTGCGTTATTGCGGTTGCAAAGATAGTACACAATTTCGTTTTTGCAAGTGTTTTTCGAAAAAAAATTAAATAAATTTTCAAAGCATTAGCCAAAGTTTTGTTTTTCAACTAAATATGTCGTCAATATTTTTTCAAAATTATCTCCTACATTCACCGAAACGTACTTAATTTGATTCTTTGCACAAGTTAAAGACAATTTCTTAAAGTACTCCTCTGCCCTTTTTTCATATTCTGCTTTTACATTATCCGTAAAAAGCGACACTTCTTCACCTGATTCTAAGTCGATAAACTTACGTGGCGTGTTATCAAAATCAAATTTCAGCTCTGTTTTATCATCCACTACATGAAACAAAACTACTTTGTGTTTGTTATGTTTTAAATGCTGCAAAGCGTTAAAAAGCTTCTCATCATCTTCTGACTGAAACATATCCGTAAATAAAATGATCATCGAACGACGGTGAATCTTCTCAGCGATTTGATGCAGATACGTAATAGTATCGGTACTTTTTTTGGCTTTTGGTTGCTGCAGTAACTCTTCCAGTTTATTGAGCAACATTCGATGATGGCGATCACTTCCTTTTTCGGGAGCATAATATTCGTAACTGTCTGAGAAAACACTTAACCCTACGGCATCGCGCTGCTTCTTAAGGATATTCATTAAAACAGCCGATGCCAGAACAGCAAAACCAATCTTCTTCTCATAAAAAGGCTGATTTGATCTGAGTTCCGGATAATGCATCGACGATGAGTTATCTACAATTAAATGACATCGCAAATTGGTTTCTTCCTCAAAACGTTTTGTATACAAACGATCTGTTTTAGCAAATAATTTCCAATCGATGTGTTTGGTACTTTCGCCGGCATTATAGACTTTATGCTCCGCAAATTCAGCCGAAAATCCATGAAACGGACTCTTGTGCATTCCCGAGATAAACCCTTCTACCACCTGATTCGCCAACATTTCGAGATGCTGAAAACTGGAGACTTTCTCTATTTCCGATTCAATTTTCATTCGGTTTCTTTTTTAATATTTTGTGCGCGGTACAAACCATCGGTTGCCTGCAATAATTTTCTTTTCAAAATCGGACTAAACTCCGGATTCTCTTTCAGGAATCGCTGTACTTCATCAAAAGCATATTTCGACGAATATTTCCCAACCGTGTTATTCAGCCAGTCCTTTGGAAAAAAGATATCTCCGGTACGCTGAATTTCTTCCACCAAATCTAATGAAAATCGAATATACTTTTGAGCACTTTCCTGGCGTAACGGATGATTTATATTCGCCAAACCTACAGAAACCCAAGATTCTTTTTCTCTGTTCTCATCGTCTTTTAAGGAAAGTACAAAAGCATCACGAACCGATTCGTCTTTCGATAAAGAAGGAAGCAGGAATTCAAATCGTTTTTGCTTGTCCGGATTTGCAATAGTGGTTCTGGTTTTATTTAAAATCTCATCCGCTTTTTCATGCTTAAATATAGCCAAATTCATCGCCATATTGGTATAATCATCTTCATTAAGTTTTAAACCCGGAATCACGGTTTCTTTATTCCAAATTTTATACAATTGTTCCTTATCAGTAGCAGAGTAGGCAATTGAACTAAATAAATTAAACAAAGTCTTCTTGATATTGCTTGGCAAATTTGCTTGCAAACGCGCATATACAATAGCCGAAAGTTCTTTTTGTCTTATGTTCTGCTGTTTTTCCGTCAGGAACTTCCAGAAAACAGCACTGGTTTGACTGGTGATAATTTTCAAAACCAATTCGTTTTCTTCCTGCTGAATTCCTTTTAAAAAACAAGCAAAAGCTTTTGCAGGAGCAATATTCCCCGTTAAAGTATTTTCGTAAATATTAATATAAGTCGAAGCCCTCGCCACCTCATCTTTCAATATTAAAACAGACTCTAAATTATTCCCGTCAAGCGGAAAAACACCGTATCCAAAACCATTATAATTGTAAATAATAGCCCATGGTTTCTCAAGTCCAACGGCTTCTTTCAGCAAAAGGCTTTTGTCTTTTATAGTAGCACTGATCACTTTTACATTGTTAGGATAAACCAAACCAATATCAAAAATCTGAGGCCACACATTTGCCGATTGATCTTCTGCCTGCTGTGTGATTTCAAAGGTTGAAATTCGGTTTTGAGCATCGTATTTGATTTGATCTTTAAAAATCGCCCTTCCCGATTTATTCACCCAAACCGTACTCCATTTTTGCATATCGAGTGGCGTTTCGGCGTCGAGAATTTCAACCAGATTGTTCCAGTCGGCATTGTCATTGGCATATTTTTTAATGTACTTTTCGATTCCTTTCTGAAAAGCTTCTTTCCCCATCGAAGCTTCTAACTGACGCATCATTATTGGTGCTTTGTTGTAAATGATCGCTCCATATAATGAACCTGCATTTTTTAGATTGGCTAAATTTTGCTTGATAGGATGTGTTCCTAACGAACGATCTTCGCCATAAGCATTTGGATAATGAGCCGTTAAAAACTGCAGATTATGATTGACTTTCGGGAAAATTGGATTCATAATTTTGTCTGCCATAAAGTTGGCAAATACTTCCTTCATCCAAACATCATCAAACCATTTCATAGTCACCAAATCGCCAAACCACATGTGAGAGGTTTCGTGTGCAATCAATTTGGCACGGTCTAATTTTTCACTGTCTGTAGCGCTATTGTCCAGAAACAAAGTAGATTCTTTGTACTGAATAGCCCCTACATGCTCCATTCCCCCATACTGAAAAACCGGAATTGAAGCAAAATCCAGCTTCTGAAACGGAAACTTATAACGGGTATATTTTTCCAGAAAATCTAACGATTGCTGGTGCAAATTAAAGATCGTATCAGTGCTGCTTTTTAGTTTTTCTGCATTGTTCTCGCGATACAGCATTGTCATTTCCAGATTACCGGGTTTCTTCGTCACACTTTTGAATTTCCCAGCTACAAAAGAGAACAAATAGGTACTCATTTTGTCCGATTCTCCAAAAGTATAAGCAGTAAACTCTCCTTTCTCTGTTTTCTCTTTCACATCGGCTCCAGCCAAAACCGACCAGTCTTTAGGAACGATCAAACTTAGCTTATAAGTTGCTTTGATATCCGGTTGATCAAAACAAGGGAATAATGTACTTGCCCGATCCGGAACCAATAAAGTATACAAGAAATCATCATTTCGGTTTAAGGATAGATTTCCTGCTATAAAAGAAATACCAATTGTATTTTTTCCTGAGTTTAAAGCTTCTGTAGGAATAACAATATGCCCATTTTCATGAACAATTGAAACCGATTTACCATTAACCTCAATTGCTTTTATATTTTCTGATTTCTCTTTAAAATCCAAATACACACTTCGATAAGGATGATCTAATAAGGTCAATTCTAAAACAAGATTGGATTTAATTTCCTTTTCTCTCTGACCTGGAATTTCAAATGAGAGCGCATATTTTACATTGGAAATTTCTTGTTTTCGGTAAGTCGCTAACTCTTTCGAAACGCCTTTATCTAAAAGATAAATTTCTTTTTGTTTCGATTGAGAAAAACCAATTGTAGTACATGCAAGAAAACAAAGAGAGCTATAGAGAATTTTCATTTTTAAAGGAATGTTAGATCTGTAAAAATAAAAAAAGTTCGCCACGAATTCCACAAATTAGCACGAATTAAAATTCTTTTGCCACAGATTAGGATGATTTCTTTTTAAATCGTGAAAACTAGTTTAATCTGTCACAAAAAAAATAAACCTCATTTTAATTCGCGGAATTCACTTTTAAAGTGAAATTAATTAGCGCTAATTTGTGTAATCTGTGGCAAAAAAAACATTTTAATCGGTGGCAAAAAAACAAATAAAAAAGGTTCGACTTCCGTCGAACCTTTTTTATATAAATCATAATCTTTCGATTACAACAAAGCGTCTAAACTATCTGCGTAGGTTTGTTTCGGAGCTACTCCTACTTGTTTTCCTACTACTTCACCGTTATGAAAAACCAAAACGGTAGGTATGTTACGCACACCATATTTTGCAGCAAATTCCTGGTTAGCATCTACATCTACTTTACCAACAACTACTTTACCTGCGTATTCATCGCTTAATTGGTCAATGATTGGACCAACCATTCTACAAGGACCGCACCATGCTGCCCAAAAATCTACCATTACTGGTTTGTCTGATTTCAAAACTACTTCATCAAAAGTAGCATCTGTTATTGCTAATGCCATAATTTCTTGTCTTTTAAAATTATCGTCTGAATTGTTTCGTTTCAAACTAGACCACAAATTTAAAAATTAAATGCAAATGAAACACCATAACCAAATTAGTTTTCATTATAAATGTATTGTCATTAATTATATCAATTCAAAAACCTAAAATCATAAGTTTTAACCTACACTAATATCGGTTTTTATCTTTTTAGGGAAACGTCATTTTTTTGACTTATCTTTAATCATCCTGAAAATTCTTCCAGATGAACGCTACTTTACTCCACATAAAAAACTTTTTTCGATCGATTCATTTTAGAAAATACGCCAGGCGTTTTGGCTTTTTCATTCTGGGACTTATTGCTTTACTACTTATTGCCTGCGGTGGATTGTCTCTTTATTTTAATCGAAACAAAACCGAAATCATCGCCAAGATCAACACCAAAATCAATGAAAACATCAACGGAAAATTTCATATTGGCGATTTTCATTATAAGTTTCTAACCGGTTTCCCCAATTTTACCTTGGCCCTAAAGGAGGTTGAAGTCAAAGACAATCAATGGGCCACACACCACCATACTTTATTAAAGGCTAAAGAAATTGAGGTGCGTCTGAACATCTGGAGTTTGGTACATGACGAAATCAACATTCATAAAATCCTGATCAACGACGCAGCGATCTACGTATATAAAGCACAAAACGGCTATTCGAATGCTAATATTTTTAAGCCGAAAAAGAAAAAAGCACCAGAAAACAAATCCGACACCGAGACTACCATCGATCAGATCGAACTAAACGGAGTCCACTTTACGCTAAACAATCTGCTGGGACATAAACTGTTTGATTTTGATGTGGACCGCTTACAATCAAAAGTAGATTATGATGGAGATAACTGGCAAACCGACGTTTTTCTAGACACCCAAATTAAAAGTCTGGCTTTTAATACCGTACACGGAAGTTTTGCAAAACAGAAAGAACTCAAAGGTACTTTTGCCGTTTCCTACTCCGCTTCAAATGAAAAAATTGACGTGGTAACCAAAGGCCTGAAAATTGGATCGGATGCTTTTGACATTACCGCTTTTTTCAATCTTGCCAAAGGAAAAGCCCTTTTCGGAATCAATATTGGGACTACTATTTTATGGCAAAATGCATCCAATTTATTATCGGCAAACATCAGTTCTAAGCTTAACCGATTTAATTTACAAAAACCAATCGATGTTAATTGTGACATTAAGGGCGATTTTAATGCCGAAGGTGATCCCAGAATTGTCGTTCAGGCCATTATCAAAAACAACGAATTGAGCATTCCGGACGGATTGATTAAAAACTGCCACTTCAAAGGGATTTTTACCAATAATTTCAAACCTACTGCCGGTTATAACGATGCTAATTCGGCTATTATTTTAACAAATTTTGCAGGTGAATACGAAAACATTCCGCTCTCGATTCCGCAATTGTCTATTAACAATCTCGAAAAACCGCTCGCTACCGGAAACGTAAGTTCTGACTTTGATATCGAAAGACTCAACGAAATCAGCAACGACAGATGGATTCAGTTTACAGCCGGTCACGCCAAAGCCAACCTAAAATTTCAATTTGACATTGTCGATTTGTACATTACCAAACCGCGTTTTATTGGTAAAATAGATGTCGATGACGCTTCGTTTCATTATATTCCAAAGAATGTTCGGGCTGTAAAAACCAACATTCATCTTGACTTTACCGAGAAAGCTTTACTGATCAAGCAAATTGCCTACAAACACAATAAGAACACGATTTTCGTTGAAGGAAAAATTGACAATTTCCTCAACCTCTATTATGATGCTCCCGAAAAAATGATCGTAAACTGGAAGATCTATTGCCCGAATATTGACTTGAAACAATTTCTGGGTGTTTTAGCGACTTCTCAAAAAGTAAACCCCACAGCCAAAACCAACAAAAAACCAACTATTTCGAATCATCTACGAACCGTAATTGATAAATGCGTGGTGGTAATCGACATCAAAGCCGATAAAATCAATTACAACAAATTAACCGCAACCAACACTACTGCCACGGTACAAATGATCGATTCGAGACTGGTTATCAAAAACGGTTCGCTGCAAACTTCGGGCGGAAGCATCACCTTTAACAGTGAAGTAAAACCAAGTGGAAAAAACTTTGCTTTTAGCTCTAACGCCAACGTAAATCGGGTTGATATTGCAAGTTTTTTAAAGTCGTTCAACAACTTCGGGATTCAGTCTTTTAGCCCGAGTAATATTAAAGGAAAGCTAAGCAGCCAGGCCAATGTAACCGGATTCATCAACGGTAATGGCGAATTGATCACGAATTCGATGCACGGTAATCTGACTTTCAACGTCAATCAGGGCGCTTTGTTAAACTTTGAACCTATTGTGAAAATTGGCAAGTTTGCTTTTCCATTCCGTGATGTTAAGAACATAACGTTTAGCGATTTATCCGGCACGCTTAAATTACGTGGAGAACAGGTCGATGTGAATAATTTCACCATTAGTTCGAGCGTTTTAAACCTTGATGCCGAGGGTGTTTATTCTTTTGGCCGAGGCACCAATCTCGCCCTCACCATCCCACTCCGAAACTCCAAAAACGACATCAAACTCGCCACTAAAGCCGAACGCGATGCCGTCCGCGAACGTGGAATCGTCTTGCATCTAATCGCACTCGACGAGGAAGGAAAAATGAAAATTAAATGGGGGAAAAGGGATAAGTAGTTTTTTTATCGCATCCTTTCAACGCAATCTTGTCATTCTGAGGAACGAAGAATCACACTAGAAACTCGACAAAGATTTGTCACTCTGAGCGAAGCCGAAGAGTCTTTTGGAATTTCAATTTTCAGGAGCTATTTCCTGCTGTCCACTATATCTTTTGTGGCGAACCCCGCCACAAAAGGATGCCGTTCCCATCAGGGCTAGAGGTTTTGGTTTCATGAGAAGTTTAGAAATATTAATTAACGCCAGTCAGAAATGATTGGCGTTTTTTTATCGATTTTTTGAAAGAAAAACACATCAATATTCCAATATGGAATACCCAGATTAAAATAAGAATATTGCTATATGGAATATTGAAAAAAAATCCTGATGAATGAAAAAAAAATCAATCAATTTATTTCGCACCAATTAGTAAAAGCAGGAGAAGAAATGGGCTACACACAAATGCAGGTGCAACAAGATAAGATTATTAATCAAAGTAATTTGTCTAAAATTGAAAATGGTGCAAAAAGAATTAGTGCCGCTAAACTTTTTGTTCTAGCAAATTATTATAAAAAACCAATTACTTTTTTCTACATAAATGAAATCTAAAAAAAAACTTTTTGCAATTGATATCTTTAGCGGAGCTGGTGGAATGAGCATTGGAGCATCTATGACTGGAATTGAAGTTGCTGTTGCTGTAGAATATGATACACATGCTGCTGCAACTTTTAAGGCAAATCATCCAAACTCTGAAATAATTACGAAAGACATAAGAGAAGTTACATTTGACAAAAAATATAAAAATCCTTTTTTACTTTTTGGAGGACCACCGTGTCAAGGTTTTTCAACTTCAAATACTAAAACACGTAATTCAGAAAACACAAATAATTCATTATTTCATGAATATATTAGACAAGTTAAGGAGTTAACTCCGGAATGGTTTGTTTTTGAAAATGTTGAAGGAATCAAATCATTTGAAAAAGGAACTGTCATTACTAAACTAGAAGAAGAATTTGAAAAATTAGGTTATAAAACTAAATGGAATGTGTTAACAGCTTCTGATTATGGTGTTCCACAAAATAGAAATAGATTTTTCATGATTGGAAATAGATTGGACGTTGATTTTATATTTCCTGAAAAACATGAAAAAACCGTCACCGTAAATGAAGCTATTGAAGATTTACCTAAATTAAAAAATGGTGATTTTCATGATATTTTAGATTACAAAAAAATTGAGCCCAATTCATATGCAAAACTTATGAGAGGTGCTTCTGAGAAAGTATCACAAAACTATGTTTCAAAAAATAAAGAATATGTTTTAGAGAGATATAAACATATTAAACCAGGCCAAAATTGGCAAGCAATTCCTGAAGAGTTGATGAAAAATTATAAAAATACAAAAAATTGCCATAGTGGTATTTATAAAAGACTAGATCCAAATATACCTTCCGTTGTTATAGCTAATTATAGAAAAAACATGTTAATTCATCCTTTTGAAAATAGAGGTCTATCAGTCAGAGAAGCCGCCAGAATTCAAAGCTTTCCAGATAATTTTGAATTTAAAGGGAATATTTCATTTCAACAACAACAAATAGGAAATGCAGTTCCTCCATTATTAGCCAAAGCTATTTTTGAACAAATTATTAAATTAACACCTAATGACAAAAACAAAAAATGAAGATAAATTCTTAAAGTTTAACTTCGATGTAAGTGCATTTAGACTTTTAGGAAGAGAATTAATAACAGATAGAATAACTGCACTATTTGAATTAGTTAAAAATTCTTATGATTCAAACGCAAATACTGCCACAATAGAATTTATAAACATTAATCCTCTAAGCAAAGAATCGAAAATTATAATCCGTGATGATGGATTTGGCATGGATTATAGTGACATAAAAAATAGATGGATGGTAATTGGAACGAGTAGCAAACGAAGAGAAAGAACAACTCCTGAACCATACAATAGAATAGTTTCAGGAAAAAAAGGTATCGGCCGATTCGCAGTTGATAAACTTGGCGCAAAATTAATTTTAAAAACAAAGAAAAAAGGCACTAATAAATTATTTTGTTTAGAAACTGATTGGGTTAATTATTCAAAAATTGAAAATAGCCAGATGTCTTTAAATTTTGAAGATTCAAAAGATTTTTTTACAGATATTAAAAATAGATATTGGTTAGAAGATGGAGAAATTGATTCACAAGGAACTAGTCTTGAAATATCCGGAATAGAAGAAGAATGGTCAGAAAAAGATATAGATAGAGCTTATAAAGAATTATCAAAGCTCATATCTCCAAACAATGATAGTAAGTTATATCCATTTCACATAAATATAAAATCAGAATATGAAAAGTATAAAAATATTTTTATTAAACCTCAAATAATTGATTTTGCAAGTTTAAAATTTGAACTATCTTTTAATTTAGAAAATAATACTCAAGAAATATTACAATTTAAAAATAATCAATTAAATATAATTAATGTTCCCATAAGAGATTGTGGTCCTTTAAAAACCACAATATATTATTTTGACAGATTAGCAAAAGATAAATATAAAAAGCATTTCAATGTTGAAATCGACGGTATTAAGATATATCGAGATGGATTAATAACAACTCCATTTGCAGAATATGTAGATACTCAAAACGAACAGAAAGACATATTAGGTCTTGATAAGAGAAGATGGTCAGGTTTTTTTGACAGACTTGGAACAAGAGATTTACTAGGTTATATAGAAATAACAGATAAATCAAACCCCTTTATTGTTGAATCTACTAATAGGCAAGGATTTGTAGACAACAAACAGTTCTACCAACTTAAGAAATTCGTCATTGAGCAGATTCAACAAATTGAAAATTTTTTAAAGAATCAAAGAAACTCTTCAAGAGAAACTACTAAATCTGGATTAAGTGGAGCAAGTGACAATATAAAAGATTTAAAAAGTGATATTTCTAAAATTAAAAATTCTTCAAGCCCTGAAGTAAAAGAAGTTTTAACTAACATTGAAAAAAACCTTTCAAAATTACAAGGAACGGTTAATAAGAGTATTAATGATTTTAACAAATCAGAAGAAGAGAAAAAACAAATTGAAAATCTTTTATTTAGTTTAGTTTCTTTACAAACTTTTGCCGCAATGTTTTCTCATATGGCAAAGCATACTATTGGTCATATTATTACAAGTGCTGAATATTTCAATAACAATTTCCCAAATCCAAAGTTAGAAGATAGATTTTTAAAAATTTCTAAAAAAATCTATTCTGAAATGATGAAATTAAGAACTGGAGTCGACTTTATGCTTAAATATGCTAAATCAGATAGCGATTTTGAGGAAATAAGTATTAAAGAATTAATTGAAAATCTTTTTAATAATATTTATGAAGATATTTTATCAAAAGAAAAAATACAAACAGAAATAATCTTAGATAAAGATTTAATTTTAAATTACAATAGAAAGGCAATTGAGGATATATTAGATAATTTAATTTCAAATTCTATAAAAGCACTGAAACATCAGACTAATAAAAAAATAAAATGTATTGGAATTGTAAATAAGAATGATTTTACTTTAATTTTTTCTGATAATGGATCGGGGATTGAAGAGCAAGATAAATATAGAATATTTGACATATTTTTTACAACAACAGCTGAAGATGGCGGGGCAGGAATGGGACTTTATATGACTAAAACTCGAATTGAAGCAATGGGTGGAGAAATTGAAGTTATAGAAAACGAATTTAAACCTACAGGCGCTTCTTTTAAAATCATATTACCTTTTAAAAAATAACAATTATGGAAGTAACATTTGTAGTTATTGATGATACAATTTCAATTAAAGAACATCCTTTACTCTATACTTTAGAAGATAGGGGTTTTAATATTTTGTTTTTTTTGAAGCCGGAAGAAGGTTTACATTTCATTGTGAATCATTTGGAACTAAATATGATTGTTCTTTTAGATATTCAATTTTCTGCAACAGATATTGAAAACGGTCATTCAATTTTGAAAAAAATAAATGAAAAGTCAGAATTAATTCCTGTAATCCTTTGGAGCGGTATAAATGAAACAGAGGAATCATTCAGTGATTTTATTAATAATAATGCGTCAGGTTTTATTAGGAAAGACTCAACAATTCAAGAGTCATTAATCGTAATTGAAAAAGCATTAAATTTTCTAAAAACAAGTCTAGATAACATAATTGAAGATTGGATAATTCAAAAACCTGAAGATAAGGATATTCCAGTTTTTTTTACTGCTAATGGATTATCATTAACGCTAAATCAAATTTTGTATGAAATAAGGAACCAAACTGATTTAGGAAAATCTTTTTCCAAAAAACTAAATCAGCTAACAATACATTTATTACTTCGTAAACTAGAAAAATTAAATGATTGATATTCTTTTAGCTTTTGACAACGACGACATTACTGCTGGAACATTTTTAACAGAATGTCGTGATGATATATTGAATTTTTTTAATGGTAAATTTTTTCCTTTATCTATTATTAATAGTAACGAACTAAATGAAAAGCACATTAACATAAGTACCATTGATTTAAAGTCATTCATTTTTGTAACGTATTGTCATGGTAATGAAACTTGCTTGGCAGAAGGAGGAGCTAATATTTTTCTTTCAGAAACAATCAATATCACGAATTTTTCTAATACTTTTTTTTATACTGTTTCATGTAGTAGTGGACATACACTTGGACATGAGTTGGTGAAAAATGGTTGTCAAAGTTTTTTTGGATATAAGAATCCATTTAATTTTTACTCAGGTTTTTCCTGTTTCCAGGAATGTGCGAATTATGGTTTATTTCTTTTTATTAACGGTATGCCTACTGACGATGTTTATTCACAAATGCTCCAGCATTATGATGACCAGATCAAAAAGGTTTATAAAACGAATTCATTTATAGCTTCATTATTGTTGGATAATAGGGACGCACTTGTTAAAATTGGAAACAATATAACCATAAATGATTTAATAATTTGAACAAGCAGAAAAACCTCTGGACTCGTGAAGATTTAATACTTGCTTTTAACTTGTATCTCAAATTGCCTTTTGGGAAAATGAATAAAAGTACACCTGAGATTATTCAACTTGCAAACTTAATTGAGAGAACACCAAGTTCGATAGGCATGAGATTAGGAAATTTTGCAAGTGTTGATCCTTATCATCAAGAGAGAGGAGTTGGAGGTTTAAAAAACGGAAAGAACCAAGTTCAACCAATTTGGGATGAATTTTTTCATAACCAAGAAGAATTGATATTCTTAAGCGAGCAAATTCTAGCTAAAAAAGAGAATATATCAATTGAAAAGAAATTTGAAGATATACTTTTTGACACAAAAGATTTAAAAGGAGAAGATATTATTAGAGCAGTGAAAACAAGAGTAAATCAATCTGTTTTCAGACAAATGGTTTTATCTAACTATAATAATAAATGTGCAATTACAGGCATAGACATTCCTGAGCTTTTGTTAGCCAGTCATATAATACCTTGGTCTAAAAATGAAGAACATCGATTAAATCCTGAAAATGGAATTTGTTTTTCTGCACTTTATGATAAAGCTTTTGACAAAGGACTAATTGGAATAAATACAAACCATGAAATAATATTTTCTGATTCAATTAAAAAGAAAAAAGAAACTGAATTTTATAATAAATACTTCTCTTCATTTGAGAATCAAAAAATAATTGCTGCTCAAAAATACATACCTAGAAAAGAGTTTCTTGAATATCATTTAGATACAATTTTCAACAAACAAGTAATATAAATAAAAAAGCCACTTCACAGTGGCTTTTCTCCTTTTAAATTATTCAACATCCAGATACGGATTTAAGATTTCGGCTAATTGATTGAGCCGGTAAAAACCATTTTGAAGGTTTGTTTTCTCGGATTGTAGGGATTCGTGTTCCTGCATTACGCTTAAGGCAAGCGCATAGTTTACCTGGCGAATGGTTTTGGCCATCGTTTCGGGATCAATCGAATTGCTGAAAACATCAGTTAACCTTAATTCGGTTTCTTTAGAAAGGGTGTTTGTACTCATAATCTGAAAGTTTAAGGGATATAAAACCCGAATGGGTTAGCTGTCCTACGCCTTTCAGAGCGTTGCAGTTGTTTCCAATACCGCCAGCGTACCACACGGGCAAAAGTTTAGTCAAGTTCATAATCTGAAAGTTTTAGGACTGCGAAGATATGAAAACCAAAAAAGTTATGGAGGATTTTCTTAGTTTTTAACTTAATAGACTGTTTGTGTTTGGCTTCGCCCAGTTTGACAATATTGATGAGATTATTCATTTTCTGAAAGGACAAACTTTGCGGAGTTACTTGTGTGATTTCTCATTCTTCGAAATGACAAAAAAAGCATAATTATTTTCTTAATGTTTTATTAACCTACTTGTGTTTTTATTTAAAAAAAGATAGCTTTGAGAAACAATCATTAAATATAAACCCATATGAAAATTCAGATCAATACCGACAAGAACATCGAAGGACACGAAAGATTAGAAGCTTATTTCTCTGGCGAATTAGAAAAAGGTTTAGCGCGTTTTGAGGAAAAAATAACCCGCGTCGAAGTACATTTTGGCGATGAAAACGGAGAGAAATTTAGCTTAAACGATAAAAAATGTGTGATTGAAGTTCGTACTGCAAAATTACAACCAGTAACTGTTACAGAACATGCCGATACACTCGAAAAAGCTTTTATCGGTGCATTGGCGAAAGCAAAAAAATCTCTTACTACTACTTTCGAAAAAATGAAAGCGTATTAATTTATATATCATCCATAAAAATGGCCTTATCTCTAATCCGGATAAGGCCATTTTCTATTTTAGCAAAGCCGTCATTTCTTCCCAGTGTACTATTTTTACTTTCTGATCTAATTGATCTGCGCTTTTTACCATTGCTTTGGCAATATCTTCAGCCTCTATTCCTCTATATTTATTTAGCCCTCCCACAAACAACGGATTGATCAATTTGAATATTCCAATGAATACTTTTTCCATAGGTCGGCTCTCTTTTCGGTCTCCCAAAATCATCGAAGGACGAAAGATATAAGTATGCTCTAAATTCAGACTGATGATCCCTTGTTCGGTTTCTCCTTTTAATTTGGTATAAAATATCGACGATTTTGCATTTGCACCAAGTGCCGAAACCAGAAAAACTGCCCTTGCTCCGTTTTCTTTCGCCAGTTTTGCTGCCAGAATCGGGTAATCGTGATCGATTTGATAGTATAACTTTTTATCGGGCGTTTTCTTTTGTGTGGTACCGAGAGCGATAAAAACTTCATCGGCTTGAATGTCCTTCACCACTTTGGGTAAGGAATTAAAATCACCTATCAGCGTCTTTAGTTTTGGGTGCTGGATGTTTAAATCTTTCCTTACTACAATTATTACTTGTTCGTAGTTATTGTTGTTCAACAGATTTTCAAGAATATAAGAGCCTACTAGTCCACTTGCTCCGTACAGAATTGCTTTTTTCATAAGTAAGGCGATTTGTTTCCTCGAAGTTAGAAATTTATAGGCTTACTTTATACATAAACTTTTTGGGCTGAGTTTTTAAACACATAGAAACATAGATTTTGCAAACTTAAAAAAAGGCATTTCATTTGTTTAAATACACATAGCTATGTGCCAAATCTTGATTTGTATTTAAGTCTTTTTTATTCATTTTTAAATCCTATGTTTCTATGTGTTTAAATATTTTTCACGCAGATTTCTTCTAGTCTTTAATCTGTGACTATAAACATTCAGAATATGTGGATCTGAAAGAGTTATAGCAACAGCATGATGCGAAGCACTATGAATGAAGATGATTTTTATTTTAAGCTCTGAAAGGGCGAAAGCCTAATTTCAAAGGGAACATTTATTCTATTTTTACAGTATTTTTTATGAGAAACTGCGGTTTTCCTTAATCTTTATTGCCTATTTGCTGTTGCCCTTTCAGGGCAATTTCAACTCTTGATTTAATTCGCAGTGCGTTGCATTACGCTATTGCTTTTAGGGCTTTCAGCCCACTTTAAAAGTTTTTCACACTCACGATTTGTTAAAACATCGACAACAAACAACGCAAAGCAAAACACGATTAACATAATAATAACGCTTTTTGATATTGTAAGAAGTAATTTTGCAGTCCCAAAAGAAGAACTTGTTTTTTTTAAATAAAAAGCTTCTTAATTGAGATTATCCATTACAAATTATTAAAAATTACCCTCATGAAAAAGCAACTACTCGGATTATTAATCGCGGTATTTATAGGCTTTGGCGTAAATGCGCAAGTAAAATCATCTGAAACAAATGTGCTGGTTTTGATTTATTCTCAAAATGGCGGAACTTATAAAATGGCCAAATCTATTGCCGAAGGAGTTCAGGAATATGCTAATACAAAAGCAATTCTAAAACGTGTTCCTTCGATCAATCCGAAAGAAAAATTGAATGCTGATGTAGAAAAATTACCCATTGCAACTATCGAAGAATTGGCCAATTATGACGGAATCGCTTTTGGAAGCCCTGTTCACTTTGCAAATATTAGTGCCGATATGAATTACTTCTTCGGTCAGAGTATTCCGCTTTGGACTTCAAGAGCTTTAGAAGGAAAACCAGCCACTGTATTTATGTCGGCAGGATCTGGAGCAGGAAAAGAAGCTGCGATTTTATCGTTCTGGAATATTCTTGCGTCTCACGGAATGGTGATCGTGCCTACCGGAATCATGGGAACGGCCACTTTGGACAAAACAGTTCCACAAGGAAATACTCCGTTTGGAGCTACTTCATTGGCCGGATCTGTTGGAACACGTCCGTCACAAAGCGAATTGAACTTGGCTAAAGAGCAAGGAAAAGCGTTGGCGAGAGTGGCTTCGGGATTGAAAAACACCGAAAGTGGTAAAGTAATCAAAACTACTGCCATTGAAACTAAAAGCGATATCAACAAAACATTAAAAGACAATAATATTGTACTTCCTGAAGCTCCTAAACCAGTTGGAAATTATGTTCCGTTTACGATTTCAGATCATAAAGTATACATTAATCAGGTGGCTTTAAAAGATGGTAAGATTTTAAATCCAGGTAAAGTTGGCACAACGGTTACGGATGATCAGGCCAAAGAAGCTACGTATCAAACAATGCTAAATGTAATGGCCGTTTTGAAAGAAGCTTGCGGTGGCGATTTGAACAAAGTAAAACAGTGCGTACAGTTAACAGGATATTTTAATACCACTCCGGAATATACGCAACATGCAGCCCTTATGAATTCGGCTTCAAACCTGACGGCTTTGGTTTTTGGAGAAAAAGGAAAACACGCCAGAGCAACCATTGGAGCGGCTTCGTTACCGATAAATTCTGCTGTTGAAATTCAGGCGATTTTTGAAATTGAATAAAGGAAAATTTTACCGCAAAGTTCGCAAAGAATTACGCAAAGACCACAAAATTTCGTGAATTACGCTTTGCTTTGAAATCGCAAAGGGATTGTGTTTAAAAAAACTTAGCTTAATAACATCGCTCATAAGGATTACCCATATTTTATAATACAACCTAGTTTTTCGCGTGAGGGATAGAGCTAAGCTACCGAAGTAGCAGCGAAAGCCCAACAGCAATATAAAAAGGGGCGACTAAGCGATTGCAATAGTCAGCCCCTTTTTATATTGGTGGCACGCCCAGATTATTATTTATACAATTCTCGACTTCCTTATGATTTTGGTAATGGCGCCCCAACTGCAATATCGCAGCGATGCCCCGGTTTTCCATGTGCAGGATTCTTTCCGTCGGCTACAGTTGCCGTTTCTGTACTTAACAAAGCCGGCACAGCATTGTCTGTTGCGGGTGGCGTTACGGTAAAGGTTTGTGAAGAAGATCCGCTTTGAGCTGTATTGGCGGCGGCAGGCTGTTTGGCCGCTACAGGAGAATTTAAAGGTGCTCCAACCGGAATATCGCATCGATGTCCTGGTTGTCCGTGAGCAGGATTCATTCCTTTAGCCACTTTTGCCGGTGCGACAGTTGTCGTAGTCACCACATTTTGTTGTCCCGGTTTTACCTGAACCGTTTGCGCAGGCTGTACAGTTGCTGTTTGCCCTTGTGTTGGAGCCGAATTTAATGGCGCGCCAACTGCAATGTCACAGCGATGTCCGGGTTGCCCGTGTGCAGGATTCATTCCGCCATTGGCACTCAAAACTGTATTTGGATTTGCGGTTACAGGAGCCTGAGGCTGAACAACTGAATTTACTTTTGCCGTATCCTTTGCCAATCCCAGTTTTACCAATTCAGAATTTGGTGTGTTTTCCTGAGGCTCTAATTCCTTTTTACAAGAAGTTAAAAAGACTGAGGTGAGTACTAATGAGCTGATAAGTATTTTTGGATTCATGATGTATCGATTTAAAAACTATCAAATATACTAAATCATATTATAACACATAAGTGATGTAAGATAATTTAAGTTTTGCCTGGTGAATTGGACTCACGAAGACGCAAAGTTAATGTTTCGTGCAGGTTTTAAAATAAAAACTTTGCGGCTCTGCGTCTTTGCGAGATTAAACTATATTTTTTGCTAACTTTAAATCCAAAACAAACCTCATTATGAAAAAATCCATTTTACTCCTGTTATTCGTTACTGCTTTTGCAAACGCGCAAACTTCTGAAAAAGACAAAGTCAACCAAACTATCGATGCCTGGCACAAAGCTGCCGGTGAGGTAAAATTTGATGCTTATTTTGATTTAATGGCCGATGATGCGATTTTCATTGGAACTGATGCTACGGAAAACTGGAACAAAAAAGATTTTAAAGTTTGGGCAAAACCTTATTTTGACAAAGGAACTGCCTGGAATTTTAAAGCATTAGAACGTCATATCTTTTTTGACAAAACCGGAAAAATTGCCTGGTTTGACGAATTGCTAAACACTCAGATGAAAATTTGTCGCGGATCAGGAGTTTTGGTTAAAGTAGGGAAAGACTGGAAAATTCAGCACTATGTTTTATCGATGACGGTTCCTAATGAAGAAGTGGATGCTGCGATCAAAATTAAAGCACCAATTGAGGACGTTTTTATTGCAAAGCTTCAAAAAAAATAAACATTTTCGAACTTTCTTTTTATAATCCTAACTTTTCTAGCACTTTAGAGGATGTAGTGGCGATTTCATTATAATACAATTGACAATTTTGCCCATTTTTTGGAAGTGTAAAATAAGATACTCTCAAAAAAACGGATTGGATTTTATAAAATTAACTAAAATACAACTCGTACCTCTATTTTTAAAGCCCTGTAATACAGAATATTCATTTTTTCATAACTTTGACCCTATAAAAAATAGGGCTAAATAAAGTATCTGAAAAATGAAAATAGAAAAACGCTGGATCATTTCCTTTATTATTATAAGTATTGTATGCATTACCGGTGCCTTTTGGCCAACTGTAACCGAAAATAGTTATGTATTAGCTGAATTTGGCACAACCGATCATATCGTTCCTGCCGATGTTGCCTGGATGCTAACCTCCTGCTGCCTGGTTTTGATCATGACCCCGGGATTATCGTTTTTTTACGGCGGAATGGTCGGTAAGAAGAATGTGATTTCGACCATGTTACAGAGTTTTATCTGTTTAGGGGTTGTAACACTTCTGTGGGTTGTGGTTGCCTTTAGTCTGGCTTTTGGCGATCCTGTAGGACTTAACTTGGGAGGCCATTTTTATAGTTTCTTTGGAAACCCAACTACTTTTGCTTTTATGGATTATGTGGGGGTTCTGCCTCATAAACAATTGGCAAGTACGATTCCGTTTATGCTTTTTGCTTTGTTTCAAATGAAGTTTGCAATTATCGCTCCGGCAATTATTACCGGATCCTTTGCAGAGCGCGTTCGTTTTATATCGTATTTAATTTTCATCAGTCTGTTTACTCTTTTCATCTATGCTCCTTTATGCCATGCCGTTTGGTATCCAACAGGTATTTTGGGAAGTTATTTTGGTGTGAAAGATTTTGCAGGAGGAACAGTCGTACACATGAGTTCCGGCTTTGCCGCTTTGGCGGGAGTACTGGTTTTAGGAAAAAGAAAAAACAGTTTACATATTCCAACCAACATTCCGTTTGTATTGTTAGGAACCGGAATGTTATGGTTTGGATGGTTCGGATTCAATGCCGGCTCTGCTCTTGCTGCCAACGGAACAGCCGCTATGGCTTTCGCTACCACCACAACCTCATCAGCAGCAGCCATGTTAACCTGGGTTTTCTTTGACCGAATGAACGGCAGAAAAGTGTCTGCTCTTGGTGCCTGCATTGGAGCTGTTGTAGGTCTGGTTGCCATAACACCGGCTGCCGGATTTGTATCGGTTCCTGAAAGTATGTTTTTTGGATTTGTAACGGCTTTGGTTTCTAATTCGGTTGTAAATTGTCGTTTCTCGAAAAAATTCGATGATACACTTGACGTTTTTGCCTGTCACGGTGTTGGCGGCATTATGGGAATGATTTTAACCGCCGTTTTTGCCCATGGCGAAGACGCAAGTTTACTACACGGAGGATGGAATGTATTTGCACATCACATGATGGCATTGGTTTTGGTTTCGATCTTTACTTTCTTCGGAGCCTATTTCCTGTTCAAAGTGACCAATTTTATTATTCCGCTGCGTGTTTCTGAAGAGAACGAACATATCGGATTGGATTTATCTCAACACGATGAAACACTTGATCCAAAATTAAAACCTATTACAGAACCGCATTACGGATAATTTATTTTGCCACAGATTAAAAGGATTAAAATGATTTTTTTTATTTTAAAACTTAAAAAATCCGTGCTCAATCTGTGTCTTCGCGATAGCGAATCGGTTTGATCCGTGTACAAAGGTCACGCAAAATTAGACGCTGATTATACGGGTTTGCTATCGCAAAAACGCTGATAAAAACGGATTCTTTCTAAAAATTTAAAACTTGAAGAATTCTCAAAATTTGCAACAAAAAATTTAAAAACATACGACCTGTATTCAATTCGTTTATATTCCTTAATTTTGCTGAAAATTTTTGTAAAAGTGGGAAGTAAAAATAAACTAAAAAGATTCAGAGAAAACGAAACATTTCAAAACGTTTTTCAACCAACCAGAGAAGAAGTTGTAGGTGATTTAATGCCTTTGAAAGGAAAATGGAATTCTGATTTCTTTAAAAATGACAATCCATTAGTTTTAGAATTAGGATGTGGAAAAGGAGAATATTCTGTTGGATTAGCAGAAAGATATCCAAACAAAAATTTTATTGGAATTGATATTAAAGGAGCCCGTTTCTGGAGAGGTGCTAAAACCGCTGTAGAAAACGGATTACATAATGTTGCATTTGTTCGAACTCAAATCGAACTGATCAATCATATTTTTGCAGACCATGAGGTAGACGAAATCTGGATTACTTTTCCGGATCCGCAAATCAAATACAAAAGAACAAAACACCGTATGACCAATTCGGAGTTTTTGAAACTGTATAAAAAAATCCTTAAAAAAGACGGTGTCGTTAACTTAAAAACCGACAGCGAATTTATGCACGGTTATACCCTAGGGTTACTTCACGGTGAAGGTCACGAAGTTTTATACGCAAATCACAATGTGTATAAAAACGAGGGAAGCCCGGAAGAAGTTACTGCATTCCAAACTTTTTATGAGAAACAATATTTAGAAATTAATAAGGCAATTACGTATATTCGTTTCAAAATTAAAGACTAATTTAGTTTCAAAAACGTTTTTCAAACCCATTAAACAACTGAATGGCATTACTTACCCCATTACTTTCAGGTTTTCTTGCTGCTTTCATTGGGATTATTCCTCCAGGTCTGATCAACATGACTGCAGCCAAAGTAAATTTGAAAGAGGGTAAAAAAAATGCCTTATGGTTTGTTGCCGGAGCCGTATTGGTTATCTTTTTTCAGGTTTCTTTAGCCGTTTTATTTGCACAGGTTATCGACAATCGCCCGGATGTGGTGACCTTGTTGCGTGAAGTAGGATTTGCTATTTTCTCTGTTTTAACGATTTACTTTTTGTTTATCGCTAAAGAACCCAAAGCCAAAAAATCGAAGATTAAAAAGAGCAGTAAAAAAAGCCGTTTCTTTTTAGGAATGCTGCTTTCCGGACTGAACTTTTTCCCGATTCCGTATTATGTGGTTGTAAGTGTTACTTTGGCTTCTTATCACCTTTTTGTATTCGAAAACAACATCATTTTTACCTTTGTATTTGGATCTGTTTTAGGTTCATTTGCTGCACTATACAGCTACATCGGTTTCTTTGGGCGAATCGAGAAAAAAACAGATTATCTGATGCGAAACATGAATACAATTATTGGAAGCATCACAGGATTAATAGCTCTCCTGACGCTTTTTAACATTTTGAATTATTATTTCAGTTAGGAAAACATAAAGTACTAATTAAAAAGATTTCTTGTTATTACGATTATAAAATTTCAAAATGATTAATTTTATCATGATGAAAATACTATAATTTTCATGCCGATGCACTAATAAAGCGGACAAAAATCCCTTAATCATTTTAATCTGTGGCAAAAATCAATCTATGGCTGAAGATAATTTTTTTGAAAGAGTTTATGCGATTGCCAGACAAATTCCACACGGAAAAGTAACTTCTTACGGTGCAATTGCCAAAGCCTTAGGAACCGCCCGTTCTGCCCGAATGGTAGGCTGGGCAATGAATGCCTGTCATAACATGGATGACGTTCCGGCACACCGTGTTGTAAACAGAAAAGGCCTGCTAACCGGAAAACATCATTTTGACGGAACCAATTTAATGCAGCAGCTACTCGAAAACGAAGGCGTCGAAGTTATAGACAATCAGATTATAGATTTTGAAAAACACTTCTGGCAGCCGAAAATCGAACTTTAAATTTTTTTAACCGCAAAGAACGCAATGAAAGCGCAAGGGACACAAGATTTAGTTCCAAACGGCTCTGCACCCGTCTTCCTTCTGCATCTTAAAGTCCAAAGATGACAATCATAATTTGATTGTGCGAACCGTATATTTCGTACTATTTACTTTTTGATATCTTAACTAAATCAGACAAATCACAAAACTGGTTCTGTCTTCATCGGTTTGATAACTCAAATAGCCTCCATGCGCTTCGATGATATTTTTAGAAAGCGTTAGTCCAATTCCGGCACCATCTTTTCTGGTGGTAAAAAACGGCAGAAAAACTTTATCTCTGATCGCTGTATCGATCCCTTTTCCGTTATCCGAAATGGTAATAAAAAAACGACTGTTTTCAGTATAAGCCGACAAAAACATTTTCTTTTCATTCTTTTCTTTCAGGGCATAAATACTATTCGTGATTAAATTAATAATCACCTGTTCCATCTGACTTTTATCTATCAAAATCGATCTCGAACTATTGATTTCGTTTACCAATTCAACATTTTCCGCTTTTAAAATCGGACTCATCACCCGAAGACAATCTTCAAAAAGAACATTTATACGCGTCATTTTTTTTGTAGGAGTTGGCAGCATAGCCAGTTTTCGATAGTTTTCTACAAAGGCCTGCAAATGATCGCTTCGATTGATAATGGTCGAAATACTGCTTTTAATATCATCAAAATCATCCTCTTGCAATTCTTCCTGATCTACTATTTGAAGTAAATTCTGCGAAAGCGCGCGAATTGGCGTTAACGAATTCATTAACTCGTGCGAGATAATCTTCATCAGATTAATCCAGGCTTCCTTCTCCTTTTTTTCAATCACACGCTGAATACTGTCCAGTAAAATAATAAAATATTCTTTGTCGTACGTCTTTGTATGTGAGGTTTGAAGTATAAAAGTCTGTAAATCCTGATCTTCAATTTTAATGGAAATAGCCGATTTCAATTCTGTAAAACCTGTTTTTTCAATTTCCTCACAAAGAGAAGGCAGGTAATTTTTAAGATATTTCCATTGACTTACTTTTGGCACTTTAAATAAGTCTGAAAAGCAATCGTTCATTAAAAAAAGATCCCAATCCTCATCTCCTTTCTCGAGAATTAAGGTAGCAGTATCAATGTTATTCAAAATAGACTGATAGATACGCTCTTTTGAAATCTGCTCCTGTCGTTGAAACTTTAACTTATCATAGAGTAAAAACAGATTTCTGAAATTATCTTCTTTGTGTTCTTCGGGGAAACTATTCGAAAAATCATTCTGCAAGATCGAAAGAAGCATTTTGTCGTAAAACAAAGATTGTTTTTTAACGAAGAAGTACATTTCGGCTAATAATAGAAAAACTACAAAACCAACGAGAAGCGCATTGTAATAAAGCGCTTTGTAAATCAGAAAGACACAAAAGAAAAAGGGGATCATGACCAGCAGAATCCTTGCAAACAAAGCGTTATAAAATTTCCAGTTCTTCATTAATTTATTTTTTGGTCCCGCAGCTTAAAAAACATTCCTTAAGGTTTGCCTCAAACCGCTTTTGAGTTTAGGTATTCTTTAAATCGTATTTTTCAATTCTTCTGTACAAAGCTGCTCTTGACAATCCTAGTTCTTCGGCTGTTTTACTGATGTTTCCGTTGTTTTTAAACAATGTTTTTTCGATAGCACTTCTTTCCATTTCAGACAACGGATTTTCATCATTTTCCTGAAATTCTTCGAAATCCAAAATATCCAGATTGGTCACCGAAATGGTCTGGTTATCGGCTAAAATTAAAGCACGTTCGATTTTATTCTCCAGCTCCCGAATATTTCCTTTCCACGGATATTTCTCCAGATAAGGGCCAACATTATCATCAAAACGCCAATTTTCCTGATTGTATTTTTCGGCAATCTTATCCAGAATAAAATAAGCCATTGGGACAATATCGTCTTTTCGTTCGCGTAAAGAAGGCAAGTAAATCTCCATCGTGTTGATACGGTATAGCAAATCTTCACGAAACATTTTATTTTTCACCTCTGCTTTTATATCGGCATTGGTAGCGGCAATAATCCTTACATTTAGCGGTCTTGCTCTGCTCTCTCCCAAGCGGGTTACGGTTTTAGTTTGCAAAACGTGGAGCAACTTAGATTGCAAATGCAGCGGAATATTCCCTATTTCGTCCAGAAAGATAGTCCCTCCTGATGCCGTTTCAAATCTTCCGGCAGTATCGATTTTAGCATCTGTAAAAGCTCCTTTGGCATAACCAAAAAGTTCGCTTTCGAATAAATTATCACTCAACGAACCCAGATCGACATGTACAAAAGGGTGCGTTTTACGTTCTGAATTCAGATGAATATACTCTGCAAAAACATATTTTCCGGTTCCGTTTTCACCCAATATCAAAACGTTGGCATCCGTTTTTGCTACTCTTTCGGCAATCGAATAGGCTTGTTTAATTTTTAAGGAAGTGCCTGTAAAATAACTTTTGCTCGTTTTTTCTACGATTTCTTTTTTGCTGTTTTTTCGGCTCTCCGTCACCGCCTTATCAATGATCTCTAGTAATTTTTCATTGTTCCAGGGTTTCAAAACATAATCGAAAGCCCCAATCTTGATTCCTTCAACTGCGGTATCAATTTTACCAAAAGCAGTCATTAAGATCACAATCGTCTGTGGCGAAAGTGTTTTTATTTCCTTCAGCCAATGAATTCCTTCACGTCCGTCTTCAAAACCAATCCGGTAATTCATGTCTAACAAAACCACATTTATTTCATTTTCACTTAAAATTGAAATGATTTTTTTGGGACTGTTTGTCGTAAAAATGGTTTCAAAATGTTTTTTGAGGATCATTTTTGCCGAAAAAAGAATTTCTTCCTGATCGTCAACGATTAATATTTGGGCTTGTTTTTTTCGCATGCTGTCTTTTTTTGTCCGATTCTGAACGGTCAACTGTTCATTTTCGAACACTTCTATTTTGGATGTTTTTTAAAGCTTCTTTAAAATCAATGCTTTACAAATAATAATTTTTATGGCACAGTATTTACCTATTGGTAATCAGTAAATTATTAAAAGAAATGGACAAGTTAATTCCTCGTAAAAATAGAAAATTTAGATATCTCACAATAGCAATTGGAGTTTTTTTAGTTTTGGCTACAATCGTATTTTTCTCGTTTAATACCAAAAGAAGTCTGAATGTAAAAGCAGATGAACTGAGTATTCAAAAAGTCGAAAAAGCTTTCTTTGAAGATTTCGTTGTTTTTCAGGCCAAAGTAGAACCTCTTAATGTAATGCTTGTGAATGTTACCGAGGGTGGATCTGTAAAAGAGATTTTTGTTGAAAATGGTGCAACGGTAACCAAAGGTCAGTCTTTAGCCCGCTTGTTCAATCCAAACACAGAACTGAACTATCTAACTCAGGAAACAGCAATTATCGAGCAAATTAACAATCTAAACACTGGAAAACTGAACATTAGAAATCAGGAATTAAGCTTAAACAAAGACCTGGTTTTAATCGAACACGATTATAATGATGCCAAAAGGCTGTACGATATGAACGCGAAATTGTTTGAAAAAGATGTGATTTCGAAAAATGACTGGAATAATTTTAAAGAGAGCCTGCGTTTTCAGGACGAACGCAAAAGAACGATTCAGCAAAGTATCCAAAAAGAAAAACAAACCAATCAGATTCAGATTTCTCAAATCAACCGTTCGATCCAAACCATGGAGAAAAGTCTGGATATTTTAAGAAACAACAAAAAGAACTTTTTGATCACAGCACCGGAATCAGGCAGACTGACTTCTTTTCAACCTGTTTTGGGAAAAACTTTTCAGGCAGGCGAAAGTATCGGAAAAATAGATTCTAAGCAGGGTTATAAATTGACCGCTGATGTAGATGAATTTTATCTCGAAAAAGTGCGCGAAGGCCTAAAAGGTCAGGTAGAGTTTCAAGGAAAAAATCTGGAAGTTTTGGTTACGAAAGTGATTCCGGAAGTAAAAAGCGGACATTTTACAGTCGAGCTGGCTTTTGTCTCCAAAGAAAGCATCACTTTACAGGACGGACTTAGTTTTGGTGTAAAACTGATTCTGTCCGGAAAAAACAAAACACTTGTTGTTCCAAAAGGAAGTTTCAATCAGGAAACAGCAGGAAAATGGATCTTTGTAGTAAAAGGAAATAAAGCAGAAAGAAGAAACATAAAACTAGGCAGAGAAAACCCATCGTATTATGAAGTACTGGAAGGCTTAAAAGAAGGAGAATCGGTTATTACTTCATCTTATACCGATTATAAAGACATTGAAGAATTATCGATTAATCGCTCTCAGTAGGAGTTTTTAGTTCTCAGTCGCAGTTCTCAGTTTACATTTCACATTTCACAATTAACATTTCACATTTCACAATAAACAAAGTTTCAATCATCAATCAAAAAATAGAATTAACAACCACTAAAATTTCAAAACTTATGATAACCATTCAAAACCTAACCAAAGTTTTCAGAACAGAAGAAGTAGAAACAGCAGCTTTAAGCGGGATTTCTTTAGAGATAAAAAAAGGAGATTTTTTAACCATTATGGGGCCTTCGGGTTGTGGAAAATCGACTTTACTGAATATCATTGGGCTTTTGGACAGTGCTTCGGGCGGGAGCTACAAATTATTAGATCAGGAAATGATTGGTTTAAAAGAGAAAGGAAGAGCAAATGTCCGCAAAGAAAACATTGGTTTTATTTTCCAGAATTTCAACCTGATCGACGAACTTTCGGTTTATGACAATATCGAATTGCCTTTGATTTACAACAATGTAAAACCCTCAGAGAGAAAACAAAAAATTGAGGCTATTGCCGAGAAACTGAATATCTCTCACCGCCTTAAACATTTCCCGCAGCAACTTTCAGGAGGACAACAGCAAAGAGTTGCCGTTGCAAGAGCTTTGGTAAACGATCCTAAAATTATTCTGGCCGATGAGCCAACCGGAAATTTAGATAGTAAAAACGGTAATGAGGTGATGGAACTTTTAACCGATTTACACGCTAAAGGAGCTACCATTTTAATGGTTACCCACTCTGATTATGACGCTTCGTTTTCGCAAAGAACGATCCATATGAAAGATGGTGTGGTATTCTCTGAAAAATTCAATCAGCGTAATGTTGATGTTTTTATGGACGCTAAATAAAAATAAAATGATCAAATTTATTGTAACCGCAATCATAATCCTGATGGGATTTGTTTGCAAAATACTATCAACTCTGTAAAGCCTGACCAATAGCAAAACCTGTAAGACTATTTTAAGAGCTACCATAACAACTATAAAAAATACAATATGATTTTTAACTGGTTTAAAATATTTATATACCATTTGAAGCAAAACAAATTGTTTTCGTTTTTAAATGTCCTGGGATTAAGCATTGGAATCTCCGGAGTAATTTTCGCCATTTTATACTGGAATAACGAAAATGCCTATGATCAATGGAATCCTGAAAAAGATAACGTCTATCAGGTTTTGAATAAAATTGGAGCAACAGGAGATACCTGGGCCTCGAGCAGTATTCCTTTCGGAAGAACCTGTAAAGCAACAATTCCCGAAATAGAATCGATCTGTTTTTTTAATTCTTGGTACAATAATGATATGATCAAGTACCAAGGGCAAAAATTCTTTCACAAAAAAATTGCTGTTTCCGACAATGGCTTTTTTGATATGTTTCCGCTACCTATCGTAAAAGGAGCCAAAACCAATATCCTGAAAGAAAAAAACAGTGTGGCGTTATCAGAAGAAACCGCAAAATTACTTTTTAAGAACGAAGACCCAATTGGCAAATCAATTACCTATAATTACAAAGATTACACGGTAAAATCCGTTTATAAAATCATAGCGCCTTCAGCTTTTGAACCCAATTACGTGTTTAGCGGAGTTACCCGTGATGGCGACGAGCAAAGTTGGGGTAACTTTAATTATGGCTTAATGATTAAAGTTAAAAAAGGAACTGATATTGCAACTGTTTTAAAGAAAATACAAAATGTAGATTACGTTAACCGAACTTTGAAAGATGCAAAAGCCAACGGACAAACTCCGGAACAGTATGTAAAAGAAAATGGACAGACAACTGTAATATTAGATAAATTAGGCGATACCCGTTTGCACGGTACAAAATCGTCACAGGGAGCAAATCTTCCGGAAGGAAAAGGAAACCTGCAATTGCTTTACATCATGGTCGGCCTCTCTATTTTGATTCTGGCGCTTTCTTTGGTCAATTACATCAATTTAGCAACAGCTTCAGCAATAAAACGCGCTAAGGAAGTAGGTGTTCGTAAAATTGTGGGAGCCACTAAAAAGCAGATCGTTCTTCAGTTTATTTTCGAAACCGCGATAATAGTAGTTTTAGCCATTATTTTTGCTCTGGCAATTGTAGAACTTTCTCTGCCGTACTACAATACTTTTTTGAAAAAATCCCTGACTATGAATGGCAGTGAATTTTATCTGCAGCTTCTTTTTATATTTGGACTAGTAATCGTTCTTGCAGGTGTTTTTCCTGCCGTTTACATCTCAAATTTCGAAACGCTTAAGGTTTTAAAAGGAAACTTCTCCAGAAGTAAAAGCGGTATCTGGATTCGAAATTCGATGCTTATTTTCCAGTTTGGTATTGCTTCTTTTTTTATTATTGGTGCTTTAATCGTGAATTCACAGGTAAGCTATATGATGAACAAAGATCTTGGTTTTAGTGGAGATCAGGTCATCAAAATTCCTTTTAATTATCAGGAATACGACAAGAAATTCCTTAAATATCAAACCACAAAACAAGAACTTTTAAAAATGCCGGGAGTTACAGATGTATCCACCTTTGCCGGTACTTTTGGAAATAGCACCAACTCCAGTTCAGGATTTACACACAATAGTATTTTTGTACAATCCCGAAATGTCGAAATGGATTTTGGTTTTCTTGATATGATGAAAATCAAAATTGTTCAGGGACGCGATTTGTCTCCAAAATTTGCATCGGACACCGTTGATAACTGGCTGGTAAACGAAACTCTTGTTAAAACCTTAGGAATTAAAAATCCTATTAATACGGTTATAACATCGGGTTGGGGAAATGAAAAAGGAAACATGAAATTTAAAATCGTTGGTGTTGTAAAGGATTTTCACATCACGGGATTACAAGACAAAGTACCACCAATGGTTTTTATCAATCTTAAAACTTTAAAGTGGAATAATTACGATAATATTTATGTGAAAGTTTCTCCAAACAACTTAACCGAAACCTTATCAAAATTAGACAAATTCTGGGCAAAAAACATCAACCAAGACTATCCTTTTGAATACGAATTTGTCAATAAAGGCTTTGCCAGAACCTATCAGGAACAGATAAAACAGAAAAATCTGTTTTTCATTTTAAATCTTGTAGTAATCATCATCGCCATTTTCGGATTGTTTGCTTTGGCTTCTTTCTCGATGGAACGAAGACTAAAAGAAATTGCCATTCGAAAAACATTGGGCGCTGAAACAGATGCTTTATTAAAAGAATTATCCAAGCAATATGTTGGCTTTTGTTTACTGGGATTTGTAATTGGTATCATTCCGGCATATATTTTGCTACAAAAATGGCTGGAAAACTTTGCCTTCCGAATTGGAGTCTCGGTAATTCCATTTAGTATCGCTTTGGCCTCTCTGCTGGTTTTAACGCTAATGATCGTTTTAGCAAAAGCCTATCAGGTAACGAAGATCGATATCTTAAAATATTTAAAATACGAATAAACTTGTAGACCATTTTTTTAAGAAACCCGCCAAATCATTACGATGTGGCGGGTTTCTTTTTCCTATTTCGAAACAACTGAATCGGAATACAATAACTTATCCAGTTGTTTATCTCTGTCGTAAACATCCGGGTAAAAACCAATTTCTCCATCATCCGTTACCCAGGCCGTAAAATATCCTATGTAAATTGGAATTTTGGTTTTCAGCATGCAGGTGGTTTCTTTTTCTCCACTCATTGCCGTATCAATTTTATCTACAGGCCAGTCCGGATTATCTTTTAAAATGGCAAGAGCTAGACTTTTTGCCTCTTTTACGTTAATACAACCGTGACTGAAAATACGTTTTTCAAACTCAAATAAACTTTTGGCCGGAGTATCGTGCAAATAAATATCATTGGGATTTGGAAACATAAATTTAACCAATCCCAAAGAATTTTTAGGCCCTGGTTTTTGTCTAACATTCCCTCCGTTCCACTCCATATTATGATCAGCCAGATAATTTTTATCTTCCGCCATTTTCAGTTTCAGCTCATTTTTAATGATACTCTGTGGAACGTACCAATACGGACTAAATACAATTCGATCCATATTACCGCTGAAAATTACAGTCTCCGTCATTCGGGTACCTACAAAAACATCTGAGACCAGCTCGTATTTACCATTTTTCACATAAATCAGCCTGAAAGAAGGAATATTAACCATCACATATTCACTGGCCTTTGCCAAGGTTGTTGGTATCCATCTGCAGCGTTCCATATTCAACATGATCGTTTTAATACGATTCCCAATGGGTTCGTTCATTTGGTTGATATGATCACGGGTTATCGCATAATTCAATTTAAGCCCATATCTCTTTTTATACTTCAAAACTCCGGCCATCATTTCTTCATCATATATATGACTTTTCGAGTCCTGTGCCAGATCTCCTACCACAAACAAACGCTGTCTGATTTGTTGGATCGTTATACCGCTGTCAAAAGGTTTCAGGTCTTTATAATTGACACTATCAATATCAATTTTTGTCCACTTATTATTTTTTTCGATCGTTCTGTATCTTTTCAATACCGCTTTCAGCTTATAATATTGTCCAAATAAAAGATTTTCATCTTTGTTTAATCGGTCGGGATCAACCATAAGGGAATCCAATATTTTGGAATAAGAAATGCTTTTTGCCGGAAGAAACCACCCTATTTTTTTTAGTGTTGCCGGATCAACTCCTGAATAGACATTGCTGGCATAAAACACATACATATTAGACAGTAAAAGTTCCGTATCAATCTGAGGAAGTTCACTAGTGACATTTTCATTAAAAACGTCGTCTACCAAATCCATATAAGGCATGGTAGCTTTAATTCCCTGCTCATTAAGCAACCGTACTTTGTGATAAAGCAATGCCCCAAATTCGCTCACACTCTTATCATCATACCAGATTGTTTTATATTCTTTTTTCTTGTAAAGATCCAGAACATCGTTTTGGTATTTTTTTAAATTGGGATACTTTTTGTAAAACTGATTGATTGATTCAGCATCAACAGCAATTTTAGAAAAATACTTTTTGGATGCCAAGACATTCTCAAGCCCCTTAACTTCATATTTTACAGTGCTCTCTTTGGAGAAAGATTCAAAAGAAAACAGCAAAAAACTAACAGTAATAATTACAGACAAAGAAGTAAAATTTCGCATATTTTTCAGATTTAAATTTTAGAAAATAAATTTTATTCAAAAAATACCAAAAACCTATAATTTACCCAAAGACAAGTTTTCACATACTTTTCAGAATAGTTGGGAATCGCAAATTTGGGGCACTCAAATATAGCTAAGATTATTGATATTTTAACGACCTTATTCTTAAATTTTAGCTGTTCTCTCATCACAATTTTTCTTAATTTTCAACAGCAAATAAAATAGATCATGTCTTTTTAAAAATGAGAAAAAGAAAAATGAGCAATCAAGAATCATTTTGACCAATCTCAATATCGATAAATACAATTTAAAAAGGGTTTGAATCCGAACATAATCTGTTATCTTTGCAGTCTGAAATCAGTTTAAATAAACACAATACTTTAAATCGATTTCAATCAATCGAAAATAGTCCATTAAAATGAAATTAGACAGAAAAGAAATTCTTAAAGCTCTAGAAACAATCACTATAGCCGGAGAAGGAAAAAATATGGTTGAAAGCGGCGCTGTTGCCAATGTCATTACTTTTGGTGATGAAGTTGTGGTAGATCTGGTGTTGCATACACCGGCAATGCATATCAAAAAAAGAGCCGAAGATGATATCAAAAAAACAATTCATGAATTAGTATCTCCTGAAGCAAAAATCAAAGTAAATATTAAAGTAGAAACTCCGGAGAAAAACGAAATTAAAGGTCGTGCTATCCCTGGAATCAAAAATATTATTGCCGTTGCTTCCGGTAAAGGAGGAGTTGGAAAATCGACTGTTACTGCAAATCTTGCCGTAACACTTGCCAAAATGGGCTTTTCGGTTGGGGTTCTTGATGCCGATATATACGGACCATCAATGCCAATTATGTTTGATGTTGAAAACGAAAAACCGGTTTCGATTATTGTTGACGGAAAATCAAAAATGAAACCTATCGAAAGCTACGAGATCAAAATACTTTCAATTGGTTTCTTTACAGCCCCAAGTCAGGCTGTAATATGGAGAGGTCCGATGGCTGCAAAAGCCCTGAACCAAATGATTTTTGATGCTGATTGGGGAGAATTAGATTTTATGCTAATCGACTTACCTCCGGGAACAGGAGACATCCACCTTTCGATCATGCAATCGTTACCAATTACAGGAGCTGTGGTAGTAAGTACTCCTCAGGCTGTGGCTTTGGCCGATGCTAAAAAAGGAGTGGCGATGTTCATGCAGGACAACATTAATGTACCTGTTTTGGGAATCATAGAAAACATGGCTTATTTTACACCAGCAGAATTACCTGACAATAAATATTATATCTTTGGACAAGAAGGAGCAAAAAATCTTGCCGAAGACTTAAATGTTCCTTTTTTAGGAGAAGTTCCAATTGTACAATCTATTCGTGAAGCTGGTGACTATGGTCGTCCGGCTGCTTTGCAAACTGCTTCTGCAATCGAAACCGTTTTTGAAGAAATTACCCGAAATGTTGTACAGGAAACCGTAAACAGAAACGATAGCTTACCAGCAACCGAAGCCATAAAAATTACAACTATGGCAGGTTGTTCAGCAGTAAAAAAAAATTAATATAATGAGATAATGAGAAAATTAGATGATTAGATAATGCATACAATTGTCGAATCATCTAATTGACAAATTTTCTAATTGATAAAATTATGACAACAGAAGAATTAACAAGCAACGTATTATTGGCTCTTGATGAAATCAGACCTTTTTTAAATTCTGACGGAGGAGACATTACGCTTATTTCAATAGACGATGACAAACACGTTAAAGTTCGTCTTGAAGGAGCATGCATCAGCTGCAGTGTAAATCAAATGACATTAAAAGCGGGAGTTGAGACAACTATAAAGAAATATGCACCACAAATAGAAACTGTGGTTAATATAATGTAATAAAAAACACAATTTTTCTCAGCATTTCGATTTTATCGATTTAACAAGAATAATAGCGCTTTATGTGGTTTGATTTACAATTTCACAAAAAAACAATATTAATTAAGCGAGTTATTGCGTATTTAGCAAAAAATAATACAAATATTTAAGAGTTTTAGTTAAGGAATTGTGACATATTTATTTAAATTTGTGACATAACCCTTAAATCTTAAATTTTATGAAGAAGTATTACGCTCTTTTTTTATTATTATTTTGTGTTTCTGTAAACTATGCGCAACAAACCACTCAGACGCTAGTTGTTGATAAAGCCTGGCTAAATGAATCTGAAGAATGGTCAGATTTTAAGTACGCTGGTCAGATTGTATTTTCGACTAACGCGAATGACGAAGAAGGAAGTCTTAGAATAGGAAACTATGATTTTCTGTATGACATCTGCGGCGGAAAAGCAAAATTTGCCAACAAAGCCACTTATAGTGTTGCACAATTTTCACACCCAAGAAAAGTATCTGTTACAACAGACAAACAAGGAGTGATGAATTCAACGTATGAAGGTACTTTGGTCTTCCAATCTGATAAAGATTATTATTCCGTAATTGCTATAGTTACAATATTGGAGAAAAACGGAAATATTCTTGGTGTAAAAATGCACCTTAAAGAAGGCAATAAAAAAGAATACGCATTTAGTATCAAAAACAGTTAATATAATTAAGGATTTTTTCACGTTATAAAATCCGAATCAGTAAAATTCCACTAATTAAAATGGATGTATTAATAAAGATTAAAGATCGAGAAGGAGTTATACACGAGTTACAAGCTCCAACTGATATGGCAATGAATATAATGGAGTTGTGCAAAGCATACGAGCTTCCTGTTGAAGGAACCTGTGGCGGAATGGCCATGTGTGCTTCCTGCCAATGTTATGTTTTAAATGATGTTGCGTTACCAGAAATGGGAGATGAAGAAGAAGCCATGCTGTCGGAAGCATTTTATGTTAAATCAAATAGCCGCTTAGGTTGTCAGATTCCAATTACTACTGAATTAGAAGGTCTGGAATTAGAACTAGCCCCGGAATATTAAAGCACAAAAAAGCGAGAATTCAAATTCTCGCTTTTTTTATGAGTTGTAATGCTGTATCAATTAAAAATTATGCTTGTAACTCACCCGGATCAAAAGGTTCAAATTCTCTTTCCGAAAATGCTTCTGTGAGGATTCCTGACGAACACAACCAAGTAATAGCTTCTTCAAGTGTACTCCCTGCTTTGTAGATCATTTCGCTATGTCTTGGCAGAATAAAATATTCATTCTTAAAAAGAATAATTTCATCGCCATCATAAGTATCTCCTATTCTAACAGCATTCAAAACTTCTTCTTTGGTAAGCACCTCTTTTCCTTCGTCCCAGAACCAATACTCTGCTATACGGCTTCTCCATTCTTCCAAGGTTAGTATTATCGTTTCGGGAAGATAGATCCGTACGTAAGTCCCACCCAGGATTCCGCTCCCAAATTCTGAAACATATGCTTTGTAATCTTCATCAAAAGCAATATTTAAGGTTTTCTCACAAGCCAGAATCTCTTCTTCATCTGCCACAAACAAATCGGTTTTATTGGTCTTGTAATTGGGTATTATTTTATAATTATTGAAGTTCATCTCATTGCTATTTATAGTAGCTAATTTATGGTTTTTAATTGAAATTTACACATCAAAAAAACCGCAACTACATTACTTTACTGACATTATTCAGTAGAATTGCTTTACGGTTTCAATTTCTCCTGTTTCTGTATCTACAAATAAATACACACTTCCATCATCATGAAAGAGATTACAATTTTTAATATCAAATTGACCTAGAAAAAATAAAGGTTTGTCATTTTTAATTATCCAATCGGGACTTTGTATCCATTTTGGTGGTTTACTTTGAAACTTAAAAAGGCTAGCAAAATTATTTTTAATTTTTTCTTTCTGTTCTTTTTTGGTTAAACTTTTATCTTGTGGCAAAATATACTTTTCAATAAAAGAAGAACAAGCATCAATGTATTTGGGTTCAGAAACCGAAATTAAATCAAATTCATCCGAATATCCTTTAAACTCCGAAAATGTAATATTCTTTCTCTCTAAAAACAGCTGTACAAAACCATGAGCATTCAACCTTCCTGCATAGTTATTGTAATTAATCTCAGCTAAATAAAGAAACGGAGTTGTATTCTTGATATACGTGTTTTGCCAATTCAAACCTGAACCTAAAAGAACTTCTTCTAATTTTTTGTTGGTATAAATCTGGCTTTCAAAATCCCTAACTCCAAGAGTCCCTTCTGCAAAGTCTCTTAAAATTTTTATTCCTTCATTTTCATCACATCTCATATCCATTTCAATCTCATAATTTAATTACCCTCTTAAACATTTATTTAAGTAACAAAAATAATTCTAATGATTAAACCCAATCACTCAAATAAGCCATAAGAATATCGCAATAAGACTTTTAACATAACACAAAAAAACCGCAACTGCATTACTGCAATTACGGCTTTCTCTTTATAACAATTTTATTTAATCTCTTTTTATACCAAACCAGCTGCAATTAAGTATTCAGCGATTTGAATCGTGTTGGTTGCAGCTCCTTTTCTCAGGTTGTCGGCAACAATCCATAGATTTAAAGTATTTGGCTGACTTTCGTCACGACGAATTCTACCAACAAAAACATCATTTTTACCTTCTGCGTATAATGGCATTGGATAAGTAAAGGTATCTAAATTATCCTGTACTACTACTCCATCAGTATTGTGCAGAATTTCACGAACTTCGTTTACATCGAAGTCATTCGTAAACTCAACATTTACAGCCTCACTATGTCCGCCAACAACCGGTACGCGAACCGCTGTAGCTGTGACTCTGATCGTGTTATCCCCAAGAATCTTTTGAGTCTCACGAACTAATTTCATTTCTTCTTTAGTGTATCCGTTTTCTTCAAAGCTGTCGCAATGTGGAATAGCATTTCTGTGAATTGGGTACTTGTAAGCCAATTCACCCTGAACTCCAGCATACTCATTTTCCAATTGTCTTACCGCTTTTACACCAGTTCCAGTGATTGATTGATAAGTAGAAACGATAACTCTTTTAATATTGTATTTTCTATGCAATGGAGCCAAAGTCAACACCATTTGAATGGTTGAACAGTTTGGGTTTGCAATAATTTTATCTTCTTTGGTTAAAGTCGAAGCATTGATTTCCGGAACTACCAATTTCTTAGTTGGGTCCATTCTCCATGCCGAAGAATTATCAATAACAGTTGTTCCGGCTGCAGCAAATTTTGGTGCCCATTCCAGTGAAGTATCTCCTCCAGCCGAAAAAACAGCAATATCAGCTTTCATATCAACTGCTGTTTGCAATCCTACCACTTTATATTTTGTTCCTTTATATTCGATTTCTTTTCCTACTGATTTCTCAGAAGCTACAGGAATTAACTCAGTAACAGGAAAATTTCTCTCTGCTAAAACTTTAAGCATTACTTCGCCAACCATACCAGTGGCACCTACAACGGCTATTCTCATTTTTATATTTTTAGTATGAATTAATTTATTTTGTTATGCAAAAGTATACATAATAAAAATCAAAACAACGCCCTTCACAAAAAATAACAAAATGTTACAAATCAAACAATATCAAAAAAAACCGCCCCAATTAAGGAACGGTTTAGTTAGACTTAGTGTAGCGGAATTATTTTTTAAGCAAATCTCTAATTTGCGTAAGTAACTCTTCTTGAGTTGGCCCGGCAGGTGCCGCAACCACAGTTTCTTTTTTCTTAGCTTTTTCAGCGGCTCTTAGTACAACAAATACAAAAAACGATATAATCACAAAATTAATTATCGCCTGAACCAAATTTCCATACGTAATTACTGCAGCCCCGGCGGCTTTAGCTGCAGCTAAATTTGGATACGTATTACCATCCAGCGTAACAAATTTTTGAGTAAAATCTATTCCTCCTGTAAGTAAACCAACAACTGGCATAATAATATCGTCTACAGCAGAACCTACTATTTTTCCAAATGCGCCACCAATAACGACTGCTGTCGCTAAACTAAGCACATCACCTTTTAGCAAAGAAGCTTTAAAATCTGCAAAAAATCCCATAATCGATTATTTTAGTTTATACTTAATTGATCTCGAAAATACATAATTTTCCTGACAATTTGTTAAGATTATCTAAAAAACACTCTTTTTACCCGTTGCGAGATGCTGGTCATGATTTCATAGGGTATTGTTTTTAAAGCTGTTGCCATTTCGACAACTGTTGGATTTTCGCCAAAAATGATTACAGAATCTCCTTCTTTACAATCAATCTCACTTACATCTACCATGAGCATATCCATACAAACGCTTCCTAAAATAAATGCTTTTTGATTCTTAATAACGACATAACCTACCTGATTACCCCATAAACGTGAAATTCCGTCTGCATATCCAATAGGAATTGTAGCGATTCTGGTTTCTTTTTCTGCCATAAAGCGACGTCCGTAACCAACGCTGTCACCTGCCGGAATTGTTCGCACCTGAGAAATAATCGATTTTAGTGTTCCCACATTTTCGAGGTACTTCTGTTCGGCGGGATCGTTTGATACACCATACAAACCAATTCCCAAGCGCACCATATTGTATTGCGCATCCGGAAAGTTACTTATTCCGGAAGTGTTCAAAATATGGCGAATAGGATTAATATTTAAGGCTGTAATTAATTTTACTGACAAGGTCTCAAACAAGCGAATCTGAGATCTGACAAAATCGAAATGCCTTTCCTCATCGCTTGTTGCCAAATGCGAAAGCACACTTTTTACTTTTACAGTCGAATTCCCTCTTAATGTTTCAATTAATTCGTCTAAAGTGTTTTCTTCAAAACCCAGACGGTGCATTCCGGTATCCAGTTTTATGTGAATCGGGAAGTCTTTTAGATTCTTTTCTCTGGCAATTTTTAAAAAAGCTTTTAGTCCCTTAATACTATATATTTCGGGCTCTAAATGATATTGTATGATTGAAGGGAAGCTGGTCGATTCCGGATTCAGGACCATAATTGGCAGTTTTATTCCGCCGCTTTTAAGTGAAATTCCTTCATCGGCGAATGCCACTCCCAAATAATCTACCTTGTGATGTTCAAGCAATTTGCCAATTTCCAATCCTCCGTTCCCATAACCAAAGGCCTTAACCATTACCATTAGCATAACGTTTGCCGCTAATTTCGATTTATAATAATTGAGATTGTGACTAATCGAATTCAGGTTAATCTCCAGAATCGTTTCGTGGGTTTTCTCTTCCAGCAACGATACAATTTCTTCAAACTGAAATGACCTTGCTCCTTTGATTAAAATGGTTTCATTTTCGAAGTTCAGACTTTCAATTTCTGCTATAAATTCGGCTGTATTCTGAAAAATGGTACAGTTCGAAAATTTAGCAGCAAAGGAAGAAATGGTTGATCCGATTCCTATTACTCGGTTTATTTTATTGTCCGCAATTAACTGTGCTACTTTTGTATACAATTCTTCATTAGAAAATCCACTTTGAAAGATATCCGACAGAATAACCGTTTTTGAGGCGTTTTTTTTCCGCTGGCTTTCTAAAAAATCCAATGCTATTTTGAGTGACTGGAAATCTGAACTGTAACTGTCGTCGATAATACTACAATTGTTGATTCCGTTTTTAACCTCAAGACGCATTTGTACGGGATACAGATTTTGAAATCGATTTTGAATGGTTTCTGCATCGTACTTTAGGTAAAGCATAACCAACAAACAGGAGATCGCATTTTCTATGGAGGCTGAATCACTGAATGGGATTTCTAAATCGAAAATTTCATTCCCGTAACGGGCCTGAATACTCGTTGTTTCGTCTTCATTAACTCGCTTCACCACAAAAACATCTGCTGATTCGTCGGTAAAACTCCACGAAAAAAGTACTCTTTCTGATGAAAAATATTCCTGATTTAACTTTACCAGACATTCATCTACAAGTTTATTATTCTGATAGATAATAACAGCCGCATTCTTAAACAGCAGTAATTTTTCATCGATTTTTTCTTCCAGATTTTCAAACCCTTCGTCATGTGCAGAACCGATGTTCGTTAAAACTCCAATATTAGGTTTAATGATTTTTTCTAGTTTCACCATTTCATTAACCGTCGATATTCCAGCTTCGAAAATACCCAGATTATGTTTTTCATTAATGGCAATTACAGACAATGGAACACCCACCTGAGAGTTATAACTTTTAGGGCTTCGGATAATATTATAGTCCGGACTCAGCAGGAAATTTAACCACTCCTTTACGATCGTTTTACCATTACTTCCTGTTAATCCGATAATAGGAAAGGTAAACAGATCGCGATAATATCCTGCAAACTCCTGTAAAGCCCGTAAGGTATTTTTGACCACTAAAAAACTAGCTTTCCCTTTTACATTCTCCGGAATATACTGTACCACAAAATTTTGAACTCCTTTTTCTATAAGTTCTTCTATATACAAATGAGCATCATTATTAACCCCTGACAGGGCAATAAACAAAGTTTTAGAGCCGTTTTGTAAAGAACGGCTGTCGATCGAGATATGATCGACAAAAACATCAGAATCCGAACCAGTCCATTCGGCTTCGAGAACCGGAATCAGGCTTTTTATATTTATGCTCATTAAGATTTTCTTTTTGTCAAATTTAAAAAAAGGTTCGCCAGCAAGTTCACAAATTTTCACTAATTATTTGTGGTGATTTTTACCGCTGGAAAATAAAATAGTTTGCCACGAATTGCACTAATTTTCGCTAATTCTTTCCGGTTATTTTTTACGCAGATTTTTTCATATCCAATAAATCGATCTGCTTTAAACAAGTACCTGTCGCATTTAAAAAATAGGGCACAAATTAAAATTTGCGCTAATTCGCGCAATTCGTGGCAAAAAAATATTATTTAGTTATATTTGTTCAACACCTAAAATTACTGTGCTTTGAAAAGAATTCTGCCTATATTCTCTTATATCTTTCATCCAATTTTTGTATCGATGTACGCCACCCTGTTTTACCTTTTTTGCAAGCAGGATCTTTTTAGTACTCAGGAAAAATATTTTGTGTTATTTCAGATTCTGATTATCACTATTCTGGTCCCAATATTGTTCTTCCTTTTGCTCCGTTCAACAGGACATGTAAATTCTGTTATGATTCATGAAACCTCACAACGCAAAATCCCTCTGATTTTACAGTGTTTTTTGTATATTTTACTAGTAAAACGAAGCATCATCATTACGCGATATCCTGAACTGCATTTCTTTTTTCTGGGCGCTTTGTTTAGTACTATTCTGGCTCTGGTTTGTTCATTGTTTAAAATAAAAGCAAGTTTACACATGATGGCTCTTAGTGGATTCACCATTTTTGTAATTGGGCTAAACATCCATCTTCAAATGCAAAATCCATACTGGAGTGCTTTCCTGATTTTAATGACGGGAATTGTCGCTTCATCACGTCTAGAAATGGAAGCCCACTCGCCTAACGAACTGGTAATAGGAACTTTTATTGGAATTTTACCGCAGCTATTGTTTTTGTATTTGTGGTTATAAAATGTAGAATATCAATCCGGCATTAAGCGTTCTTACGTTAATGTTTTGTCCGGAAACCGTTTTTACGTCTTTAAACAATGGACTTAATCCATAATTGAGATAAAGGTTCCAGGTGTTATACCCTACGGCCAGATATACGCTGTATTGCAATTTGTTTATATCCGGATTGTTCGAAATTTTATACGTTTCTTCCCCGGTATCTAAAATGGATTTGTTAGAGAATACATAGCTTAGTTTAAATCCGCTATAGATTCTCCAGAATTTAGTACTTTCATAAGTCGAATTTCTCCAGCGAAATTCTATAGGCAGATCAACCGAATATTGTTTGTATCTGTTGGACGAAATATCATTATAATCGGTTACTTCATAGGTCAAAGCTCCATCTGCCCCTTTGGCGATAGTTAGATTTTGATTATAATTCTGATAACTCAAACCCAAACCTGTAGCAATAGCAACGGTTCTGCTTTTATTGACTGGCATGTCACGCAGAAAACCGGCAGAAAGTCCGGCAGAAAATTTATTTTGTTTAAGTCCCTGTGGAATCTTTGTCAGAAGATTATAGGTAACCGAAAAATAAAACTGATCTTCCCGATACAAAGAATCAATTTTAACCACAGGCTTCACTTCTGGCTTTACCTCCGGTTTAACTTCCTGGGCAAAAGAATTAAAAAACGATACTAAAAACAAACAACTAAAAAGTAATCGCATATCGTATTTTGGTTTTAAAGAGTTTTTCAAGTAAACGTTTTTTAGGAGAGTTTTATTTCAATTACAAATATAATATAATGCTAGTTCAGGATACAATTTGAATGTCATTATTCGCTTTTCGATCCCGAAAAAATGCTTTTTCTAAACTTTTTTCAATGAATCGTTAACAGAATCTAAAAAATAAATCTATTTTTCTCCTTTCTTTTATACCTTTGTCCCTAATGAAAAGAAAACAACTCATACTAAGTGTTTCTTTGGCCCTGATGGTATTGTTCTCAATATTCTTTCAGTCCATACACAGTTATGAGCATATTGTAAAGCAGCTTTCAGAAAAACAATGCCACCACGATTACAATGATCCAAGTGGTGAAATAACGCATCAGCACCATAATTATGACTTATGTTATGTTTGTCATTTTGCTTTTGGCAGTTATGTTGTTCCCGAAGAAATGGCGCTTCAGTTTCACCATTTCGATAACGAAATTCCCTATTTCTTTACGCTTTCCGAGAGAATCTTTTCATTTTCAGAAAGTGTCTATTTATTACGCGGACCTCCACAAGCTATAGTTTCCTAAATTTCGAAATACACGAAATCAATTCTAAATCTTTTTATCTAATTCTAAAAAAATTAGTGGATTTCCCCATCCTGAAACTTTCAGGATCGGCAAGTTTTACAATTCATTTTAGTTTCTGATTGAGAGGCAAATTCAATTAACTATAGCATTATTTTCAAATGAAAAAACTAATATTAACCCTTATTTTAGGGTTTACGGGCATTCTTTCTGCTCAAAATTCGGTATCGGGAACTGTAATTGATCTTCAGAACAAACCCTTAGCCGGCGTATCTGTTTATGCAGCTGAACTACACAAAGGAACGACAACAGACGAAAACGGAAAATATGATTTTAAGAATCTTCCAAACGGGAGTTTTCGACTTTCTTTTACATTTATAGGTTACACTACACAAAGCAAAACAATTGCAAGATTACTAAAACAAAACACCTTAGACATCACACTTACTGAATCTGTTTTTGAAATGGATGAAGTGGTGGTTTCAACGCCTTTCAATAAATTGCAATCGCAAAACGTAATGAAAGTAGAACACGAAAGCATTAAAACATTACAGCAAAAAGGAACTTCAACTTTAATTGAAGGTTTAGCAACTATTCCCGGAGTTTCTCAAATTTCTACCGGAACTTCGATTGGGAAACCGGTAATTAGAGGTTTAAGCGGAAATCGCGTTTTAGTATATTCTCAGGGGGTTCGTATCGAAAACCAACAATTTGGAGACGAACATGGACTGGGCCTTAATGATGCCGGAATAGAAAGTGTCGAAGTAATAAAAGGGCCTGCCTCTTTATTATATGGCTCTGATGCTTTAGGTGGGGTCTTATATTTTAATCCTGAAAAATTTGCTGATGCAAATACGTTTAAAGCTAATTTCAGTCAAAAATATTTCACCAATACACAAGGAAGCAATTCTTCTATCGGACTAAAAACGTCAACAGACAACTGGAAATTTTTAGCTCGAGGAAGTTTCAACACACACTCTGATTACAAAATTGCCGATGGCGACCGCGTTACAAATTCTCGCTATAATGAAACCGATTTTAAAACCGGAATTGGCTATAGTAATTCGAGCTTCTCCAGTGTTTTAAGATACAACTACAACAAACTGGATATCGGAATTCCCGAAGATGGAATCGCCGAACAATCGTCAAGCAAAAATACGATGTTCCCAAGACAAGGAATCTTCAATCATTTATTGAGTCTGAACAACGTGATCTTTTTTGAGAACTCCAAACTGGATGTTGATTTAGGTTATATCGCCAATGACAGAAGCGAATTTGAAGACAGCAACGATGCTTCGCTTCACATGAAACTGAATACTTTTAATTACAATGCAAAATATCATTTTCCGAAATTCGGCAAAATTGAAACTATTGTTGGCGTTCAGGGAATGCATCAGACCAATAAAAATTCAGGTGAAGAATATTTAATTCCGGACGCAACTACCAATGACTTTGGTGCTTTTGGAACTGCAAATTATGAATGGAATAATAATGTTTTACAAGCCGGACTTCGTTTTGACAACCGAAAAGTGACTTCTGAAGCACATGGAACCGAAGGTGAAGAAGGTTATTTTCAGCCTTTAGACCGCTCTTTTGATAGTTTTAATGCTTCTTTAGGATATAAAACAAAACTTGCAGAGCCACTAACACTCCGATTGAATGTGGCTACAGGTTTTAGAGCTCCAAATTTAGCCGAGCTAACTTCAAACGGAGTTCATGAAGGAACAAACCGTTACGAAATTGGAAACGCCAATTTGAAAACTGAGCAAAATGTTCAGACAGATTTAAACTTAGAATTTAAAAGCACTCATTTTGAATTTTTTATCAACGGATTTTACAATCATGTGAACAACTATATCTACACTTCACCAACTGGTGAGGTACGCGATAACAATGATGTTTTTGCTTATATTCAGGATGATGCCAAATTATATGGTGGTGAAGCAGGGTTGCATTTTCATCCGCATCCACTGGATTGGCTGCATTTTGAAACCAGTTTTGAAACCGTTACAGGTAAAAAACAAAACAATGATTACCTGCCTTTAATTCCTGCCAACAACTGGAATAACACTTTAAGGACAGAGTTTAAAATCAAAAACTGGTTTGAAGAAGGTTATGCCTCTTTAAACGTTTCTTCTACTTTTAGTCAGGATAAAGTAAGTGGTTTTGAAACTGCTTCAAAAGGGTACACTTTAGTCAATTTAGGTTTTGGCGGAACGGTAAAACTAGGTAAACATGCTTTTGATGTTAACCTGAATGGAAACAATTTATTTGATAAAAAATACATTGCTCACCTATCAAGATTAAAAACAGACGGTATTCCAAATATCGGACGAAATATTGTACTTGGAGTTAACTTCAATCTGTAACATTTTTAAACCATATACGACATATAGCTTAAATCAGTTAAATCCTGACTAAGTAAGCTTGTATGCCTTATATGGTTTAACTTTTTATCATTATTATTTCACAACAAAAATGCTATTTTTGCTATAACTGTTAAACACAAATTATGAAAAAAACATTTCTTCTAATGGCAATCACAACTGCAGGGATTTCATTCGGGCAAAACAAAATCCAATATCCCGAAACTAAAAAAGGTGAAACTGTTGATGTGTATTTTGACACTAAAGTAAGCGATCCTTATCGTTGGCTTGAAGATGACAAATCAGCTGAAACAGGAGCCTGGGTGAAAGCTCAAAACGAAGTAACTTATGGTTATTTAGATAAAATTCCATTCCGCGATGAACTTAAGAAACGCATGGAAAAATTATGGAACTACGAGAAAATCAGTGCTCCATTTGTAGAAGGAAAATTTACGTATTATTCTAAAAATAACGGACTTCAGAATCAATCTGTAGTATATAGAAAAGGTAAAGACGGCAAAGAAGAGGTTTTCTTAGATCCAAATACTTTTTCTAAAGACGGAACAACTTCTCTTGGTGGATTAAATTTCTCTAAAGACGGCTCAAAAGCTGCTTATGCCATTTCTGAAGGAGGAAGCGACTGGAGAAAAGTAATCATCATCGATGCTATCTCTAAAAAGGTTTTAGAAGATACTTTGGTTGATGTAAAATTTAGCGGTGTTTCATGGCATGGCAATACTGGGTTTTACTACTCTAGTTACGACAAACCAAAAGGAAGCGAATTATCCGCAAAAACCGATCAGCACAAATTGTATTTCCACAAACTGGGAACTTCTCAAAAAGAAGACAAAGTTATTTATGGAGTCGATCAGAAACGTAGATATATAGGTGGTTATGTTACCGAAGATGACAAATATCTTGTAATTTCTGCTGCTAATTCTACTTACGGAAATGAGTTATTTATTAAAGACTTAACAAAAGCGAATAGTCCGATTGTAACTATCGTAGACAATTTTAACAGCAGCAATCAGATTATCGAGAATGAAGGAACTAAATTGTTTATCGAAACTGACTTAAACGCACCAAATACACGTGTGGTTACCGTTGATGTAAGCAATCCAAAACCTGAAAACTGGAAAGATTTTATTAAAGAAACTAAGGATATTCTGTCTCCTTCAACAGGTGGAGGATTCTTCTTTGCCAATTATACCAAAGATGCTGTTTCGTTTGTACAACAGTACGATTACAATGGAAAATTAATCCGCGAAATCAAACTTCCGGCAGTAGGAACTGCAGGCGGATTTGGAGGAAAAAAAGAAGAGAAAACTTTATACTATAGCTTTACAAATTACACAACTCCGGGAACAATTTATTCTTTCGAACCAAAATCTGGAAAGTCTAAAGTATATGAAAAACCGAAAGTTGATTTTAAAAGCGAGGATTACGAATCAAAACAAGTATTCTATACTTCAAAAGACGGTACAAAAATCCCGATGATTATCACTTATAAAAAAGGATTAAAATTAGACGGTAAAAACCCAACAATCCTTTATGGATACGGAGGATTCAACGTTAGTTTAACTCCAAGTTTCAGTATTGCAAATGCCGTTTGGTTAGAAAACGGAGGTGTTTATGCGGTTGCCAATCTTAGAGGTGGTGGTGAATATGGTAAAAAATGGCACGATGCCGGAACTAAATTACAAAAGCAAAATGTGTTTGACGACTTTATTGCTGCAGGCGAATATTTGATTGCACAAAAATACACGTCTTCTGACTTCCTGGCCATTCGCGGAGGTTCTAACGGAGGCTTATTAGTTGGAGCAACTATGACACAGCGTCCTGATTTAATGAAAGTTGCTTTACCGGCTGTTGGTGTAATGGATATGTTACGTTACCATACTTTTACTGCCGGTGCAGGTTGGGCTTACGATTACGGAACTTCTCAGGACAACAAAGAAATGTTCGAATACCTTAAAGGATACTCTCCGGTACAAAACGTAAAAAAAGGTGTTCAGTACCCAGCAACTATGGTAACAACCGGTGATCATGATGACCGTGTAGTTCCTGCACACAGTTTTAAATTTGCTGCTGAATTGCAAGAGAAACAAACTGGAAACAACCCGGTTTTAATTCGTATCGATGTAAAAGCAGGGCACGGAGCAGGTAAATCTGTTGCCGCAAGTATTCAGGAAAGCGTAGACATCCAAGCGTTTACACTTTACAATATGGGCTTCAAAGCTTTACCTAAAAAGTAATATTTTAAGCTACCTTTTTTTAACCACGAATTCACGAATTATTTTGTGAGTTCGTGGTTTTGTTTTTTTTGCATACAGAACCGATTTAATTTAAAAAAATCTGCGGACATCTGCTCAAATCCTTTTAAATCTGCGTGAAAAATAATTTATAACAAATATTCTAACCACAAAGAATTAGTAAAAATTAGTGTATTTCGTAGCAAACTTTTTAAATTTGAAAAACTAAAATCTAAAACATGAAAATTGTAAAATGGGGAATAATAGGCTGCGGCAATGTCACTGAAGTTAAAAGCGGCCCTGCTTTTCAGAAAGCTTCAAATTCGGCTTTAGTTGCTGTTATGCGCAGAGATGCTGCTCTGGCTGAAGATTATGCCAAACGCCATAATGTTCCTAAATGGTACTCCGACGCCATCGATCTAATTAATGATCCTGAAGTCGATGCCGTTTATATTGCCACACCTCCATCTTCTCATAAAGAATATACCATTTTATGCGCCAAAGCCGGAAAACCTGTTTATGTCGAAAAACCAATGGCTTTAAATTTTGAAGAATGCAATGAAATGATTCGTGTTTGTAAAGAACATAATGTACCATTGTTTGTTGCCTATTACAGAAGATGCCTTCCAAGATTCCTGAAAATAAAAGAACTAATCGACCAAAACAAAATCGGAACTATCAGACATGTCAATTGCGTTTTATACCACCCGTTTGAAAAACGTTATGACGATGAAATCAATTTGCCTTGGACGGTTTTACCGCACATTTCCGGTGGTGGAATATTTGTTGATTTGGCTTGTCACACTTTAGATTTTCTTGATTTCGTGTTTGGTCCTATAAAATCAGTTCGCGGACACGCTAGCTCACAGCTGAAAGCCTATCCGGCAGAAGATTCTGTTTCTATGTCATTTTTGTTCGAGAACGGAATTCATGGAACCGGTTTATGGAATTTTGCCAGTTTTGAACGTTACGATAATACCGATATTGTAGGCGATAAAGGGAAAATTTCGTTCTCTACCTTCGGTAATGATCCAATTCATATTCAGTATGCAAATGGTGAAAAAGAAAGTATTACGATCGAAAATCCGCTTCACATTCAATTACCACTTGTTGAAACCGTGGTAGCTGAAATTTTAGGCAAAGAAGATTTTTCTCCATCAAAAGGAACCTCTGCTGCCAGAACAACCTGGGTTATCGATGAAGTGTTGAAAGAATTTAGAAACTCTAGATAAAGAGCAAGCCCATTTTGTTTCACGCAGATCCTGCAGATCTAGCAATTTTTTTCCTGCGATCATTAGTCTTGACCTCAATATTGTCAGAAATGACAGGAAGCAAAAAAAGAGGATATTTATTTCGAATATCCTCTTTTTCTATAAAAACTAAGAAAATTACTCCCAGTTTTTCTGATTTTCATATCTTCGCAGTCCTAAACATCGAGAATATGAACACAACAAAACTTTTTGCCCGCATGGTATGCTGGCGGTATTGGAAACAACTGCAACGCGTTCTCGAAGGCGTAGGACAGCTAACCCATGCGGGTTATTTATTTCCTAAATTTCGAGATTATGAGCACAAACACCTTCAACAAAGAAACCGAATTGAGGTTAGCTGATTTTTTCAGCAATTCGATCGATCCTGAAACAATGGCCAAAACCATTCGTCAGGTAAACTATGCACTTGCCTTAAGCGTAATGCAGGAACACGAATCCCTACAATCCGAGAGGACCAACCTCCAAAATGGATTTTACTGGCTCAATCAATTAGCCGAAATTTTAAATCCTTATCTGGATGTGAATGATTAAAAAAATTGCAAAGCCACTATAGAAAGTGGCTTTTTTTTTGTTTTTATCCCTTACTCTTATGTTTCGTTTTTAATTTCGATAAAAGGAGACTCGAGCCTTTACTTTGAATAAATTTAAAGTTTTTTATCTAATTCAAAGTAAAGGCTCGAGTCTCCCTTCGGTCGAAATGACAAATTAAATGAAAACATTCTTATGAAAATGATTGTCCTAGCCCCGATAGGAGTGGAAATCCTTTTGTGGCGGGGTTCGCCACAAAAGATTGGAACGGATAGCGGGATTAGCTCCTGAAAAAAAGAATTAGTTTCGTTAAAAAAATCAAGATGAAAAGATTGCACAAAAAAAAGAGGATATCCGTTATGAATATCCTCTTTTTTCTAAAAACTAAAAAACTTCTATAAAATTATAGGCTGTATTTAAGACCTAAAGTCAATCCTAAACCTGAAATCCCAACATAAGAACTTAACTCGTCCATTTTATCATTTGGTCTTGTTGTGTCTTTAGTATCTGGAGTAGAAGTATTAGGGTTAAACAAAGGGTTATTAGAGTTAGCATCTAATCTATCTCTGTAAACTGTATATCTTTGAGCAGTTGTTCTGCTAGCTAAAGCATCATTACCATTAACTGTAAATTCTGTAGTTTCTTTAGTTTTTCCATGAACTGTAAAGTTACGGTATTCTAATTCTCCATATACAGAAAGGTTTTTTGCAATTTTATAAGATGTTCCTAAAACTGCCATGAAACCTAAAGTTGGGTTTGGTTTTACTTTATCAACAGAGTGAACGTTTCCAAAAGCAGTTGGAGCTCCCGCCGGGCTAAAAGCAATTGGCGCGTATGCATCAGAAGTGATCTCTAAATCTCCGTGAACAGGAATTAAAACCCCTACTTTTGTATAAGGCTCGAATCCTTTGTGCTCACCTAAAAACAACACTAAAGCTGGAGCTACATCGAAAGCAGTAATTTGCCCTACAGATTTGAAGCTATACACACCACTTGGCGTAATAGGCACATCTGATGTAGTTTGAGCCATAGTCTTATCCTGGCTTGAATAATAATTAACTCCTAATTCAACTCCTAAACGAGTATTAAATCTATATCCAGCAGTTATCCCAGTTCTGAAACCTTCTCCAAAAGATCCGGTAACACTTTCTTCAGAAACTAATTTTCCTCCAACATAATTTTTGTCTAAAGGAAGGTTTCCTCCAACCGTTGGAAATTCAGTAGCTGCAGTTTGAACAAAATAAGATCCTCCTAATTTAAAATACCAACTTTCTGGTTTATCTGCTTTTTCTGTTTGCGCCATTGTGGCCATAGAGCAAACTAATAATCCTAATAAAAATAGGTTCTTTTTCATAATTTTGATTTAATTAATTTTTACAAACATAGATTATTTTAACATAATCTTGTGGTTTGCGATGTTAGACTTGGAACGAAATCGTTGTAATTTTGAGCAATATTACTAAAAAACTATTATGCATGCATAATTTTAACTTAAAAAAAATGCATTCTTTTAAATTTTAACTGTTAAAATTTAATTTAGCTTAAAATTCACCTGCATTTTTTCCAATTCTATCAATAACTCCGTTGAGATTTTGACTTTTAGTCTGCGGCTTGGCATCGTTAATTTGGTCACAACCTTAATTTCCTCGACCTCATTTACTTCCTGAATCTTTGTTTCTTCAATTCCATCATCTTCCCGATCATTTTCATCCACAAAAACGGCATCATCAGTTTCCTCAAAATCTGTTGGCGTTTCTACCTCAACCAATCTCTTTACTTTTTCTAATTCCATGATCTCAAAAGTCACCGAATTATCGCCTTTATTCTCACTAAACAAATGACTTAATTGATGAATAAATTCGGCTCCCAAGTCTTTTATGTTTAACAGCAAAATCAATTTTTTAGCAAAAGCTTCCAGAATATCCTGCAATTGTCTTATTTCAACAAATTGCATTCTTGGATCAGATTTTTTACCCGTATCATGATTCACCCATCCATCTTTTATCAATATTTTGATGAAAGCAAAATTATTCTGAATTAGGAAATGGCGGAATTTTAAATACTCTTCACCAAAAATCTTAAACTCATAACTTTCATCATAACCTTCTAAGTTAAATACAGCCCAGCCCTTTCCGTTTTTAGCCACACGATGCTGAACATTATTTATGATTCCGGCAAAATTTAAATTTTTACCCACATATTCATTCATACTTTTCAGGGATTCTAATCGAGAGTTACAGAAGTATTTCATCTCGAATCTAAAATCGTCCAACGGATGTCCTGAAATATATATTCCGACTACTTCTTTTTCCTTTGCCAGTTTTTCCATGGTACTCCAGTCTTCACATGGAGGCACAACAGGTTCGGCAATCTGCACTTCACTCGTTTCCCCAAATAAACTTACCTGTGACGAGTTTTCGTTTTCCTGAAATTTCGATCCGTAACGCATCGCTTTTTCATAAAAAGTAATTCCGTCACCATCATCATGAAAATACTGTGCCCTTGTTGTACCTTCAAATGAATCGAAACCTCCTGCCAGTGCCAGGTTTTCAATTGCTTTTTTGTTGGCAGCACGCAAATCAATACGTTTCGCTAAATCAAAAATCGATTTATATCTTCCGTCCTTTCTATTTTCTACAATAGTTGCAACTGCTCCAGAACCAACTCCTTTAATCGCTCCCATTCCAAAACGTACTGCATATTCATCATTTACGGTAAATTTATAGTACGATTCGTTTACATCCGGTCCTAAAACCTGTAAACCCATTCGTTTACATTCTTCCATAAAAAACGATACTTGTTTAATATCGTTCATGTTATTCGAAAGAACCGCCGCCATATATTCTGCCGGATAATGTGCTTTTAAGTAGGCTGTTTGATAAGCAATCCAGGCATAACAAGTCGAGTGCGATTTGTTGAAGGCGTAACTTGCAAAGGCTTCCCAGTCTTTCCAGATTTTCTCCAAAACTTTTGCGTCATGACCCTTTTTTGCCGCTTGCTCCACAAATTTAGGCTTCATCTTGTCCAATACGTCCTTTTGCTTCTTACCCATCGCCTTACGCAAAACGTCGGCCTCACCTTTTGTAAAGTCCGCCAGCGATTGCGACAAAAGCATTACCTGCTCCTGATAAACTGTAATTCCGTAGGTTTCTCCTAAATATTCTTCACAGGCATCTAAATCGTATTTAATTTCCTCTTCTCCATTTTTTCTTCGAACGAAAGACGGAATATATTCCAAAGGTCCCGGACGATACAAGGCATTCATTGCAATTAAATCTCCAAAAACCGTCGGTTTCAGATCCTTCATATACTTCTGCATTCCGGGTGACTCGTACTGGAAGATTCCAACCGTTTCTCCCCTTTGGAAAAGTGCATAAGTCTCGACATCATCAATCGGAAATGTATCCGGATCGAGATCAATTCCGTTTCTGTATTTTACCAGTTTAACAGTGTCTTTTATCAGAGTAAGGGTCTTCAGACCCAAGAAGTCCATTTTCAGTAATCCCGCACTTTCTGCAACCGAGTTATCAAACTGGGTCACGTACAAATCAGAGTCTTTTGCTGTGGTAACGGGAACGAAATTCGTAATATCCGATGGCGTAATGATTACCCCACAGGCGTGAATTCCGGTATTTCGCATTGATCCTTCAAGAATCTTTGCCTGCTGAATGGTTTCTCCTGCCAAATCATCTTCATTGGCAATAGCAATCAACTCTTTTACATTATCGTATTCATCGGAACGAAGTGCTTTTTTAACCTCGTCCTCACTTTCTGAAATAAAACGTGCCAAATTCCACTTTGATGGCATCATTGCCGGAATCAGTTTTGCAATTCTATCGGCTTCAAACAATGGTAAATCCAATACACGAGCCGTATCACGAATCGCCGATTTGGTTGCCATTTTACCATAGGTTATAATTTGCGCTACCTGATTCTGACCGTATTTATTAATTACATAATCCATAACACGACCACGTCCTTCATCATCAAAATCGATATCAATATCGGGCATCGATACACGATCCGGGTTTAAGAAACGCTCAAAAAGCAAATCGTACTTGATAGGGTCGATATTGGTAATTCCTAAACAATATGCTACCGCAGAACCGGCAGCAGATCCACGACCGGGACCCACCGAAACATCCATATTTCTGGCTTCGGCGATGAAATCCTGAACGATCAAAAAGTAACCCGGATATCCGGAGTTCGAAATGGTCAATAGCTCAAAATCCAAACGTTCCTGAATAGACTCTGTTATTTCTCCATATCTTTTTTTTGCTCCCACCATAGTAAGGTGACGCAAGTATTTATTTTCTCCCCTAACGCCTCCGTCAGCTTCATCTTCGACAACCACAAACTCTTCCGGAATATCAAATTTAGGAAGCAATACATCACGATAAAGCGAGTATCCTTCGACTTTGTCTATAATTTCCTGAATGTTAATAATCGCATCTGGCAAATCAGCAAAGAGCTTTTTCATCTCTTCTCCCGACTTATAGTAGTACTCCTGATTTGGTAATCCGTAACGATATCCACGGCCACGGCCAATTGGCGTTGCTTGTTTTTCACCGTCTTTTACACACAACAAAATATCGTGCGCATTGGCATCTTCTTTATTTAAATAGTAGGTATTATTTGTTGCAATTAATTTGACATCATGTTTTTTCGAAAATTCAATCAGTGTTTTGTTTACACGATTTTCATCTTCCTGATTATGACGCATGACTTCCAGATAAAAATCATCTCCAAATTGCTCTTTCCACCAAATCAAAGCTTCTTCGGCCTGATTTTCACCAACGTTCAGAATTTTACTTGGAATCTCTCCATATAAATTCCCGGACAAAACCATGATATCTTCTTTGTATTTCTCGACAATTTTTCGATCAATCCTCGGAACATAATAAAATCCGTTTGTAAAAGCGATTGAAGACATTTTTGCCAGATTGTGATATCCATTTTTATTCTTGGCTAATAATACGACCTGATTTCCGTTGTCTTTTTTACTTTTATCCAGATGATTCTCGCAAACATTAAATTCACAGCCTACAATTGGCTTTATCTCTGTTTCCGTTGGCTCTTCGCCTGCTTCAACCAACGCTTTATTTTTAGCCGATGCTCCTTTATTGTGATTCATAACGGCGCTCACAAAGTGAAAAGCCCCCATCATGTTTCCAGTATCGGTCATGGCAACGGCAGGCATTCCGTTTTTGGCTGTAGCCGAAACGATGTTACCGATTCCTATAGTTGATTGTAAAACCGAGAACTGGGTATGATTGTGTAAATGCGCATATTTTGCCGCTTTAAAATCTTCTCTGTCAGATTCTGAAACTGTAGTTCCTTTATCAGTAGACTCTAAAGCTCTTAATTGCTCTCTGATTTTATCAGATGCCGCTTTTAAATTGATATGTTTTAAACCGATTAACGGAAATTCCTGAGGATTTCTGCTTTGAAATTCCTTGAAATAATCCTTCGGAACATCCAGTTCTTCTTTGGTAAAAACTTCTCTTCTAATTAATTCCAGAAAACAACGCGTAGTTGCCTCAACGTCAGCAGTTGCGTTATGCGCTTCCGCGAAAGGTTTATTAAAAAGAAAACTGTGTAACTCTGTTAAGGTTGGTAATTTAAACTTACCTCCACGACCTCCCGGAAGCTGCAATAATGAAGCAGTAACCTCGGTACAGGTATCCAGAACCGGCATTGAACTCATAGGAGAATCCACACCCATTCTATGGAATTCAGCCCCCATAATATTAACGTCAAAACCTAAATTCTGACCAACAATAAACTTGGTTTTACCTAAAGCAATATTGAATTTCTCCAAAACTTCAGCCAGGGTGATTCCATCGGCATCTGCCAATTCTGTCGAAATTCCGTGAATACGTTCTGCATCATACGGAATATTAAATCCGTCCGGTTTAACCAAATAATCCTGATGTTCTATAAGCTGCCCCATTTCGTCATGCAGCTGCCATGCGATCTGAATACAGCGGGGCCAGTTATCAGAATCAGTTATAGGAGCATCCCAACGTTTTGGTAATCCAGTAGTTTCGGTATCGAATATTAAGTACATAGGTATAAAAAGACAAATTTAAAATTCCAAATTCCAAGTTTCGCATCGCATAAATCGTTGATTTTATGAACTATAAAAAAACTTGAGATACAAAATTGAGGAAGTTCAAATTTAGTCTTTTTTTTAGAGAAAGAGCGCAGGATTTTATCAACACCGCTCAATATTTTTTATTCTTTCCCATTTACAAAAACCATCAGCGAAATAGCCAAATACGGAATGTCTTTCAGAATAAAAAAATCAGTAACCGGAAAACCTTCCACCATTTTAAAAACACCTGGAGTTGTCACTAAAAAACTCAGTGTCGTAACAAAAATAATCGCTGAAGCAAAACCGGCATAAAAACCAATTCTTCTTAAAAATAAAGAAGCGAACAAACCAATCCCGGTAAGTACTTCAAAAATTCCAATAAGATTTGACACTTGCTGAACCGACATTACTTTGTACATCCAGCCCATAGCAAAATGATTTTCTACCAATTCTTTTATCGCTCCGGCTTCAACTGCTGTAAACTTAAAAAGCCCGACCCACAGCAAAATAATTACAGTTCCTAAAACTCCCAGCTTGTACGCAAATTCATTTAAATTCATAATGTTATTTTTAAAAATTAGAATATTCAAAATTAGCGCTTGCTTTTAAAAGCAAATGTCAGATACCCGTCATTACCTATTAATTTGTTCCCAAGCATTCCTACTCCTTTCCATTTAATTTCATTCTAAAAAAGAAAAAAATACAGCTCTTGGATGTCGTATTATTTCAATTAAAAAAATACAATCAAACAAACCCGTTAAACGTATCTAAGCGCCCTCAAAAAATGTTTGTATTTGACACTTCAAAAACTTAAAAAAGAATCAAAAAACAACAATTACCTTCGTTTTTATTGATTTTGTTACATTTTTAAAATCAAAACATCATATTTCATAGTGATTTATAGGGGATTCCATCAACTATTAAAAACCAAAGCAGTTCGTTAAAAATTAATTGAAAAAAGAAAAACAAAACCAATTTCTTATTCCTTTTACCGTACAAAACCGATCGTACTAAAGCCAATCCTAATTTGTATTTTCAGTTTGGGTATCGTATATAATGAAATATTGAAATTGACCACCTTGAAGCTTTTTCTAATTTTGTTTTCCTATTATATAATACAGGAAATTGCTGTGATTATAGAAATTACAATTAAAAAAAATAAAAAATGAGTAAGACATTATTTGACAAAGTATGGGATTCACATGTAGTGCGTAAAATTGAAGATGGACCAGATGTGTTTTTTATTGACCGCCATTTCATTCACGAAGTTACAAGTCCTGTTGCTTTTTTAGGATTAAAAGCCAGAGGCGTTTCTGTTTTATACCCGGAGCGTACTTTTGCAACTGCCGACCACAATACACCAACCATAAACCAACATCTACCAGTTCAGGATCCTTTATCAGCTAATCAGCTTCAGGCTCTTGAAGACAATGCCAATGAATACGGAATTTCACACTGGGGATTAGGACATATTAAAAATGGAATTGTACACGTAGTAGGTCCTGAAAATGGAATTACTTTGCCAGGTGCTACTATTGTTTGCGGAGATTCACACACCTCCACTCACGGTGCTTTTGGAGCAATTGCTTTTGGGATCGGAACTTCTGAGGTTGAGATGGTACTTTCTACTCAATGTATCATGCAGCCAAAACCAAAGAAAATGCGTATCAACGTAAACGGTCAATTAAGCAAAGGTGTTGGCCCAAAAGATGTTGCACTTTATATTATTGCTCAGTTAACTACTTCAGGCGGAACGGGATATTTTGTTGAATACGCCGGAGATGTTTTCGAAAATATGACCATGGAAGGCCGCATGACGGTTTGTAACCTAAGTATTGAAATGGGTGCCCGAGGCGGAATGATCGCTCCGGACCAAACTACTTTCGATTTCCTTGAAGGAAGATTATATGCCCCAAAAGGAGAAGCATGGGATAAAGCCGTTGCCTACTGGAAAACACTTAAAACGGATCCGGACGCTGTTTTTGATGTCGAATTGAACATCAAAGCCTCAGATATCGAACCAATGATTACATACGGTACTAACCCGGGAATGGGAATTGGTATCTCAAAACATATCCCGAACGCCAACCAGGTTGAAGGCGGTGCGGAAACCTATAAAAAATCTCTTGCTTATATGGGCTTTCAGGAAGACGATGTGATGATTGGAAAACCAATTGATTATGTTTTCTTAGGAAGCTGTACCAACGGACGTATTGAAGACTTTAGGGCTTTTGCCGAAATTGTAAAAGGAAGAAAAAAAGCAGATAACGTTACGGCCTGGTTAGTTCCCGGTTCTCACGTTGTTGAAGCTCAGATTAAAGAAGAAGGTATTTTAGATATTCTTACGGATGCCGGTTTTGTATTGCGTCAGCCTGGCTGTTCTGCATGTTTAGCCATGAACGATGATAAGGTTCCTGCCGGAAAATATGCAGTAAGCACCTCCAACCGAAATTTTGAAGGTCGTCAGGGTCCCGGTTCAAGAACATTATTAGCAAGTCCGATTATGGCTGCCGCAGCCGCTGTTACCGGAAAACTAACAGATCCGAGAGAGCTGTTTTAATTTTAGATTGAAGATTTTAGATTGCAGATTGCTGATCTAAACTTCTTCAAATAAAATTGACTTACATTATTTAACACAAAACTTTTTAGTTTCTAAGTTTTAAGTTTTCAAAAAAATCTAAAATCCAGAAATCTAAAATCTAAAATTCCAGAAAATGGCATACGATAAATTTAATATACTTACCAGCAGTGCAGTGCCACTGCCAATTGAGAATGTAGATACCGATCAAATCATTCCGGCGCGCTTCCTAAAAGCTACTAAACGTGAAGGTTTTGGAGACAACCTGTTTAGAGACTGGAGATATAACGGAGATGATTCTCCAAAAACGGATTTTGTTTTAAACGATTCAACTTACAGCGGAAAAATTCTGGTTGGAGGAAAAAACTTCGGTTCAGGATCTTCAAGAGAGCACGCTGCCTGGGCAGTTTACGATTACGGTTTTAGAGCTGTAGTTTCAAGTTTCTTTGCCGACATCTTCAAAGGAAACTGTTTGAATATTGGAGTTTTACCCGTTCAGGTGAGTCCTGAATTTGCGGATACCATTTTCAAAGCAATCGAAGCTGATCCTAAAACAGAATTAGAAATCAATTTACCAAATCAAACGATTACCTTATTGTCAACAGGCCAACAAGAATCATTTGCAATTAACGGATACAAAAAGAACAACATGATCAATGGTTTTGATGACATTGATTATTTACAAAATATCAAAGAAGACATTGTAGCTTTTGCCGACAAACTTCCTTATTAAAAAATCAAGTCTAGTCCCTTGAGGCCCGGGAGGTTTTTTTTTAAATCTGTCGGGTCTTTATAACTTAAACCAAGACAACACAACAACAATTTACCGGTATAAAGGAATTTGGAAAATCAATATGGAAAAAAGAAAAATTGAAATAATGGATACAACACTCCGCGACGGTGAACAAACCTCGGGAGTATCATTTTCTGCCGCAGAAAAACTGACCATTGCACAATTATTGTTGGATGAATTAAATATTGACAGAATCGAAATTGCCTCTGCACGTGTAAGTGAGGGAGAATTTCAGGCCGTAAAAGGCATTACCACCTGGGCAACCGAAAAAGGATACATTGATCGCATTGAAGTTTTATCGTTTGTAGATGGCGGCGTTTCGATAGAATGGATGAAAAAAGCAGGTGCAAAAGTCCAGAATTTATTGACCAAAGGCTCATTAAATCACCTCACACATCAATTAAAAAAAACACCCGAACAGCACTTTTCTGAAATCGCGCACACTATCAAGTTAGCAAAAGAAAACAATATCGAAACCAATGTGTATTTAGAAGACTGGAGCAACGGCATGCGAAATTCTCCTGAATATGTTTTTCAATTTCTGGATTTCCTGACAACCCAACCTGTAAAACGAATTTTACTTCCGGATACTTTAGGCGTATTAATTCCGTCTTTGACTTTCGAGTTTCTTTCGAAAATCAGAGCCAGATACCCTAAAATTCATTTTGATTTCCACGCTCATAACGACTACGACTTAAGCGTTGCCAATGTAATGGAAGCCATAAAAGCCGGTATCAACGGACTTCACGTAACGGTAAACGGAATGGGGGAACGCGCTGGAAACGCACCACTTGAAAGCACAGTAGCCGTGATAAACGACTATCTGCCCGAGGTAAGTATCAACATCAAAGAAACTTCTTTATATACCGTAAGCAAACTGGTAGAAACTTTCACAGGCTACAGAATCCCTGCCAACAAGCCAATTGTTGGAGACAATGTTTTCACCCAAACTGCCGGAATTCATGCGGACGGAGACAATAAAAACAATTTATACTTTAACGATTTGCTTCCGGAGCGCTTTGGAAGAAAACGAAAATATGCTTTAGGAAAAACTTCCGGAAAAGCCAATATCGAAAAAAATCTTCAGGAATTAGGCTTAAAATTAAACCAGGAAGACTTGAAGCTGGTTACACAAAGAATCATTGAACTAGGCGACAAGAAAGAGACTGTAACGAAGGAAGATCTTCCTTATATTATTTCTGATGTTCTGGACAGCCATACCTATGAAGAAAGAATAAAAATTGAGTCTTATATATTAGTTCACTCCAAAGGAATGCGTCCGTCCACTACTTTATGCTTAAAATTTGGAGATGAAATCATCGAAGAAAACGCCCAGGGAGACGGTCAGTTTGACGCTTTTATGAATGCTTTATCTAAGATTTATAAAAGTAAAAAACTAACACTTCCTAAATTAATTGACTACGCGGTAAGAATCCCTCCGGGAAGTAGCTCCGATGCCTTGTGCGAAACTATTATCACCTGGGTAAACAACGAAAAAGAATTTAAAACAAGAGGACTAGATTCTGATCAAACGGTCGCAGCAATCATTGCCACTCAAAAAATGCTGAATATAGTTACTTGATAAAAGGTGCTAAGTTGCTAAGAATCTAAGGTACTAAGAAAAAAAACTAGAATCCAAGTAACTCAGAACCTGAGAACAAAAGAAAACAACGTCAAGTAACTAAATGCGCTAAGTAAAAAAATCTTAAAATCTTAGCAACTCAGAACCTTAGAACCTTAATAACACACATAGAATGAAATTAAACATCGCCCTTTTAGCAGGAGACGGAATTGGTCCTGAGGTCATAAATGAAGCCGTAAAAGTATCTGATGCTATTGCAAAGAAATTCAATCACGAAATAACATGGACACCAGCCTTAACAGGAGCATGCGCAATCGATGCGGTGGGGATTCCCTATCCTGATGAGACTCACGAAATATGCATGAAAGCCGATGCTGTTTTATTTGGAGCAATTGGTCACCCAAAATATGATAATAATCCAAGCGCACCAGTTCGTCCGGAGCAAGGTTTGTTATTGATGCGCAAAAAACTAGGATTGTTTGCCAATGTACGCCCAACTTTTACTTTTCCTTCTTTAATTGATAATTCTCCTTTAAAGAGAGAAAGAATCGAAGGAACTGATCTGGTTTTCCTGAGAGAGTTAACAGGCGGAATTTACTTTGGAGAAAAAGGAAGAACAGACAATGGAGATACTGCCTTTGACAACTGTGTTTACACTAGAGCCGAAGTGCAACGTTTAGCAAAAAAAGGTTTTGAACTAGCTATGACCCGAAGCAAAAAATTGTGCTGTGTTGACAAAGCAAACGTTTTGGAAACTTCACGCCTATGGAGAGAAACGGTTCAGGCAATGGAGAAAGATTATCCTGAGGTTACAGTATCCTACGAATTTGTAGATGCTGTTGCAATGCGTCTGGTTCAATGGCCAAACTCCTATGATGTACTAATTACAGAAAATTTATTTGGAGATATTTTAACCGATGAAGCTTCTGTCATTTCAGGCTCGATGGGATTAATGCCTTCTGCTTCTGTTGGAGAACACACTTCATTATACGAACCAATTCACGGATCTTATCCACAAGCTACAGGATTGAATATTGCAAACCCATTGGCCACTATTTTATCTGCTGCCATGATGTTTGAAGATGCTTTTGGACTAAAAGATGAAGCCGAGGCGATTAGAGCAGTTGTAAACAAATCTCTGGAAGAAGGAATTGTTACAGAAGATTTAGCTCCAAAAGGCGCTAAAGCATACAAAACCAGTGAAGTTGGAGATTGGCTTGTAGCGAATCTATAAAATTTTATTTCAGGTTCTATTTTGTTTCAAGTTGTGTTGGAACGTGAAACAAAATAAACTTGAAACAAAAAAAGGGATCAACTTGCGTTGATCCCTTTTATATATTTAGAAAAAAATATTAATATCCTCCTCTGTTACCACCACGGTCATTTCCACCACGGCTGTTTCCTCCACCATAACCTCCGCGTGAATCTCCACCACGGCTGTTATTGTTGAAGCTTCTTCTTTCACCTTCAGGTTTCGGTTCAGATTTATTAACTACAATTGCACGACCTTGAACAGTAGCTCCGTTCAATTCATCAATTGCTTTTTGAGCTTCAGCATCGTTTGGCATCTCAACAAAACCAAAACCTTTGCTTCTTCCTGTAAATTTATCAGTAATGATTTTAACTGAATCTACTGCTCCGTAAGCCTCGAAAGACTCTCTTAAATCTGCTTCCTCAATACTGAATGGAAGGCTTCCAACAAAAATGTTCATATGTACTTATTTATAATAATGTAGCAAATGTAGTCTTATTTTTCTGTAATCTACTATATATTAGTTTATTTATGCTTTTATTTTGATTTAAAAAAATAGAAATCAACAAAACCAAACTGTCACAAATTAAAAATCTAATTCTCAAATGTTGTCGAAATTGGAATTTTGTAAAAAACACCTTCTGTAAAACTAACTTTTGGTTTTTCGGTATCCTTTTCATCCTCATTCCATGCATTAAACTTAAAAGTTCCTGAAATAGTTCTATTCTCTGCGTTAAATTCAGTAATCACAATTTGCCCATCTCCTTTATTTGTTCCTGTAGAAAACCTAGATGATTTCGACTCTTGCATATTTAAATAAGTTGCAGTCGTAATATTATCACGCCCCAAAATGTAAGTTTGTGCTGTTGAGCCCGATACTTTTAAAACTACTTTTTCAAATCCAAGATCACCTTCAATAACAAAACTGCCATTCTCGCCACTAGTCGCTTTATAAGTCGTCGCACGCCAAAATACATTCTCTTTTAGGCTTTGAAAAGCAGGATTATTAAATTTTACGTCTTCTGAACAAGAGGAAACGATAAAAAGCAGCAATACTAAAGAAATTATTTTTTTCATATCACAGTGAATTTGAGGCAAAAGTACCTCATTTAAGATAATTATTTAAAAATTGAAGTCAAAAAGGACAAAAAAGCTCTAGAAATACACCCGAGATGTATTTAATATGATTTCGAACGTATAATTCATAAAAAAAATTATATCTTTGCGCCCTTAATTAATAGGGGTCGAGTACCTCAAAATTTAATCATACGATTATGTCAGTAAAAATTAGATTACAAAGACACGGTAAAAAAGGAAAACCTTTTTACTGGGTTGTAGCTGCAGATGCACGCTCAAAAAGAGATGGTAAATACTTAGAGAAAATCGGTACTTACAATCCAAACACAAACCCGGCAACTATCGACTTAAACCTTGATAGCGCAGTTAAATGGTTACACAATGGTGCACAACCAACTGATACTGCTAGAGCAATTCTTTCTTACAAAGGTGCTTTATTGAAACACCACCTTGATGGAGGTATTCGTAAAGGAGCTTTAACTCAAGAGCAAGCTGACGCTAAATTAGCTGCTTGGTTAGAAGCTAAATCTGGAAAAGTTGATGCTAAAAAAGACGGTTTAACAAAAGCGCAAGCTGATGTTAAAGCTAAAGCTTTAAAAGCAGAACAAGAAGTTAACGCTAAACGTTTAGCTGCTGCAGCTCAAGCTGAAGCTGATGCTATCGCTGCTGCAACTCCTGCAGTTGAAGAAGAAGTTACTGAAGTTGAAGCTGATGCTACTGCTGAAGAAGCTCCTGCTGCTGAAGAGAATAACGAAACAACTGAAGCATAATTTTAGCCAGCGAGAATGCGTAAAGAAGAATGTTTTTATTTAGGTAAAATCGCTAAAAAATTTAGTTTCAAAGGTGAAGTTCTGGCTTATTTAGACACGGACGAACCTGAGTTATACGAAAATCTGGAATCAGTGTTTGTTGAATGCAACAAACACTTGGTTCCTTTTTTTATTGAAACAAGTTCTTTACACAAAAACGATTTCTTAAGAATCCGTTTTGAAGATGTAAACACAGAAGAAGATGCAGATGCCCTACTTGGCAATGCGATCTATCTTCCTTTAAGTATGTTGCCAAAACTTTCCGGCAACAAGTTTTATTTCCATGAAGTAATCGGTTTTGAAATCGAAGACCAGCGTTTAGGCGTTTTTGGAAAAATCGCTGCCGTAAATGACACGACAGCACAACCTCTTTTTGAAGTTTTGAATGGCGAAGTCGAAATGTTAATTCCGATGATCGATCAATTCCTGGTAAAAATAGACCGCGAAAACAAAAAGGTCATCATGAATTTACCTGAAGGATTGGTAGAGATGTACCTTTAAATTTAGAAATTCCAATTTTTTTAAATTCCAAATTCCAACTTGACAGAAGGGAATGATTATTGTTTTTTTTGAAAGAAAAAACCTATATTTTTTATTTGTTTTTATTACTTTTAAACCCTAACAATTGGAGTTTGAAATTAAAAAAAGGAAAATCATATCATGAGCAAACCCTACGATCTAGAAGAGAGAACTTTTTTGTTTGCAAAAGAATGCAGAAATTATATTAGAAGTCTGCCAAAAACAATATCAAATATTGAAGACGGCAAACAACTCTTAAGGTCATCTGGTTCTGTTGGTGCTAATTATATTGAAGCAAACGAAAAACTAGGAGAGAAAGATTTAATATTCAGACTTAAAATTTCCCGAAAAGAAGCAAAAGAATCTAAATATTGGTTGAGATTACTACACGAATTAAATCCTGATCAGAGAATAGCTTCAGATTCTCTATTATTTGAGATAGACGAATTACGAAAAATTTTATCGGCAATAATCGCTAAAACATCAAAATAATTAATTCGGATTTTAATCTTATTTTTGCATCAAAAAATAAGCCACCAACACACAACTAGAATTAGAATTTGGATCTTCTCCTTTGGAATTCTCTTCTATCTGGTTGGAATTTGGAATTTAAAAAAATTGGAATTTCTCTATATGTTTACATTCAAACAATTTTCAGTTCTACAAGACAAAACCGCTATGAAAGTGGGCACAGATGGTGTTTTACTGGGCTCCTGGGCACCAATAAGCCATAATCCGTTTAGCGTTTTAGACATTGGAGCCGGAACCGGAGTTATTGCTTTGATGCTGGCACAACGCACTCATGCAGAACAAATTGACGCGCTTGAAATTGATGAAGATGCTTACGAACAGGCTGTTGATAATTTCGAAAACTCGCCATGGGGAGACCGTTTATTTTGTTTTCATGCCGGATTAGATGAATTTATTGAAGAACCGGAAGACGAATACGATTTGATTGTTTCAAATCCTCCATTTTATTCCGAAAATTACAAAACCGAAAACGAACAGCGCGATCTGGCACGTTTTCAGGACGCAATGCCTTTTGAAGAATTAATAGAAGCTGCTGACTTGCTGCTTTCAGAAAACGGAATTTTTGCGGTAATTCTTCCCTACAAAGAAGAAGAAAATTTCATTGCCTTAGCCAAAGAATCAGAATTATATCCTATCAAAATCACAAGGGTAAAAGGCTCCCCAACTTCAGAAATCAAAAGAAGCCTAATTGCTTTTAGCCGAAATGAAATCCCGGAAACAGAGACAAATGAATTAACGATAGAAATCGAAAGACATGTCTATACTCCGGAATACATTGAACTAACTAAAGACTTTTACCTGAAGATGTAGTTCAAAACTCCACTTTTTTACTCTCGAGAATCAAATTGTTGTTCTTCCAATATTCCACATCTTCATTAACTTTTGCATCTAATTTCAAACGATCAATAGGACGTTTTATAACCGATACATTTTCTGTAATAATATCTTCAGACATTAGGTCATAATTAGAATTTACAGTACTTATTTGTTTTTTAGCTCCTAATGAATAATAATTACTTTCTACTTTTTCATTACAATAGTTAATAAAATAGCGCCCATTTACATTTTTATAGGTTTGCGTGATCTTCAATGAAGACTCTATCCAAATATCGTCGTTATCATTCGATCTGTCTCTCTTTAAAACTACATACTGCTCAAATTTTACAATTGCAAAAGAATCTGTCTCGATATAAATAAAACCAATTGCAGATTTTGGCGCAGGATTTCCAAAACCGCTAGAAAAAACCGTCGGATTCAGATTTGTAAAACTTATTACATAGACATTTTTACCGCCATAAGTTGTCGTTCCTTCTTTCTTTAATTCGAAATCTTTTGTTTCATAAAGCAAATTCTGATTGCTCAGCATTATGTTTCTAAAAATTACAACTCCAAAATACCCTATTCCTTTCCAGTTTTCAATGGTTTCTGCGTTCAGTTTTTTTCTAAACTGCAATATTTCTCCAAAATAATTAGCTGCTGCATCATCTGAAACTTTGACTCCATTTGGACTGTAGGTACTAATTGAAGCCTCTTCATTTATTACAGCAATGCCATCTTTATTGGTCTGAGACCTAAAAAAGAATTTCTGATTAAATGGTTTTTGATAATAATTATTTTCAATATTTGCTTTTGCCTTTTGTAAAATTGTCGTTGCAGATAAGGTTTTGGATTTCTTTTTAGAAGAAACAACGACCGTCTCATTCAATGAAACCTGAGCATTTGCCTCTCTATCTAATTTTATATGCAATTGTTCGCTTTGCAACTTTTCAAGTTGAGAAACCATGATTGTATCTGAAAGATATCCTAAAGCCGAAATAATCAATTTGTCATTAAAACTTCCTTTAGAAATATTAAATTGAAAACTCCCTTCTGAGTTTGAAACCACGCTTTTGTTACAATTAAGAAGATAAAGATCCGCATTTACTATTATCGCATCTGATTTTGAATCTTTAACCGTTCCAGAAATACTAAAAGAATCATATAAATTTTTCGCTTTTTGCGCATACAAGACAGTTTGCAACAATAAAAACACTATTACAATTACTTGTTTGATCATTATTTTTAACTTCATTATTTTTCATTAATCGTTACAACTTAGACCTGCTCAAAAATACTTTTAAACTGATATAGAATCCTCTCGATTAAACGCAGATCTTCGGTTACAATTTCGGCAGTTCCTTTCATTTCCTGCTGAAAAACAATTTGTTTCTTATACGACGTTTCCAATCCGTTTAGAAGTGCTACGTCCAATAGTAAATTTCCATCTTTATCCGGAACCAGAGAAATATTTTGAATCTTTCCTTTTAACACTCCAAACTCCCTGTCTGGAAAATTTGCTAATCGAATATTCACCATTTGTCCTACTTTTATTTTTCCCGAATTTAATGCCGGTGCCTTTACCTTACCTACAAAACCATTTTTAGTATCGGGAATAATCGAAAAAACATTATCACCAACACTGATGGTTTGGTTCTCTGTCCAAACCTGTAGAAAAGTAACCACTCCGCTTACAGATGATTTTAAAGCATAGGCCAGCTCCCAGTCTTTTATTACTTTTTTAAGCTGATAAAAAGACTGCGCCATATTCCTCCCTAAAGTAACTTCTTCTTTAGTGCCGCTGATTTGTGAGTTCTGACTCAATTTAGTATTGGTAATTAAAGCCGACTTTAACTGAGAAATGGAAGACAAAAGCGTTCTATAATTTTTTTGCGCCTGGAGATATCCCAGTTTTTTAGCCTCCATTTCCTGTGCAGAGATGATTCCTTTATTGAATAAGGTTTCGAATCTTGCAATTTCATTTTTCTGAAGTTGTAGTTCGCTTTCGTTAATTGCCTTTTGCTGCTGCAAAATTTCCAATCTGTCTTTGATCTGAACTTTTTCAGAAACCTGAGCCCGGTTTTCGACTTCAAAAGGCTGTAAATTTTTATTTAGTTGTTCTGCCTGATAGTCTTTCTGAAAAACAGCAAAAGCGCTTTCAATCTCTCCCAACTGGGTGTTTTTTAACAATTCAAAAGGAAAGGCTTTTTTAGGATCATTGACATTATAGTCTTCAACAATTTTTTCCAGCAAAAACACATCTTTATAATTAGCCGTGTTTTCAATGATGGCAAGTGTGCTGTTTTTTGAAACAATAGATTTGTCTTTTACCAGAATCGCCTCAATACGGCCCGAAGATTTAGAAACTATTTTCTCCGGAGGGATATTGGTTGTAATTACAATCTGAGTAGTAACAACATCAGGATATTTGACAAACCAGGACACGAAAAAAAGCATCAAAATGATAACGAATATAAGCACTGTACCCCAACGAATCATCCAATGTGGCACCTTAGTAAGGATGTCCTGAACTTCTTCACTTCTTAGTTCAAATGTAGTATCTTCTGCCATGATTTAATTTCCTAATTGCAATTGATTCTTAACCAGTTCAAAATAATTCCCTTTTTGCTCTACCAAAACAGAATGACTTCCAATTTCGATGATTTTTCCTTTGTCTAAAACCACGATTTGATCGGCATTCATAACAGTACTTAAACGATGTGCAATAACCACAACGGTTTTGTCCTTAAAGAAAATATCCAGTTTTTGCATTATTTCTTTTTCATTGTTTGCATCTAATGCCGAAGTGGCTTCGTCAAAAAACAGTATTTCCGGATTTTTATAAACTGCCCTGGCAATTAACAAACGCTGTTTTTGTCCGGTACTCATTCCTAATCCTTCACCTCCAATTTTTGTATTATATCCTAGCGGTAAGCCCGTAATGTATTCTTTTATGTTTGCTACATCAGCAGCATAGACCAATCTTTCTTTATCAACTTTATCAACGCCAATTGCGATGTTATTAGCGATGGTGTCACTAAAAATAAAGCCTTCTTGCATGACGGCACCAATATTAGATCGCCAGGCCTTTTGTGAGATATTTTTTAATTGTGCATTTCCAATGTTCACCTCACCTTTTTCAGGCTCATAGAATTTTAACAGCAGCTTCATCAATGTCGTTTTTCCGCTTCCGCTGACTCCTACTATTGCCGTTACTTTGTTAGCGGGAATTTTCAGCGTTAAATCCTCCAGAACTGGTATATCAGAACCTAAATACCGATAGGAAACATTATTAATATCGATATCTGAATTAAAAGGTACATCACTGGTTTGATAAGCTTCCTGTTGCGTCTCATCTTCTTTCTCATGAATTTCTGATAATCTGGCCAATGATATTTTGGCATCCTGAAGTTCTCTGACGAATTCGATCAATTGGGTAATTGGTCCATTTAAACTTCCCACTATCGAGCTAATAGCCAACATCATTCCCAGTGTGATCGACCCATCGATTACCAATTTTGCGGAAAGAAATATAATGAATATGTTTTTTAGCTCATTGATTACCGAAGAACCAATAGTTTGTGTTTGCTCCAGAACTAAGCCTTTTATCGAAACTCTAAAAAGTCTTGCCTGTATATATTCCCATCCCCAGCGCTTTTGTTTCTCGGCATTATGAAGCTTAATTTCCTGCATTCCATTAATAAGCTCCATCACTTTACTTTGCTCACTGGAAACTTCAGCAAAACGTTTATAATCCAGCACTTCCCTTCTTTTTAAGAATAAAGTAATCCATCCAAAATAAAGCACGCTGCCTGCAAAAAACACAAAAAAGATCTTTAGGTTAAAGTAAGCCAAAACGCCTCCCATAACAACCATATTTATTGTTGAAAACAAGACATTTAGTGACGATGTGGTTAGAATTTTTTCAATCCTGTGATGATCGTTAATTCGTTGCATAATATCCCCTGTCATTCGAACGTCGAAAAACGAGATGGGCAGATTCATTAATTTTATAAAGAAATCAGAGATTAGTGAAATGTTTATCCGGGTCGAAAGATGCAATAATATCCAGCTTCGGATAAGCTCCAAACCTGTTCTTCCGGCAAAGAGAAATAGTTGCGCAAAAAGAATCAGATAAATAAAATGAATATTCTGATTCTGGATCCCAACATCAACAATACTTTGGGTTAAAAACGGAAAAATAAGCTGTAGTAGCGTACTTGCCAGCAACCCTATACTAAGCTGTATTAAAAATGATTTGTACCGAAGCACGTATTGTGACAACAAACCAAATCCGAGTCCGCGATTGTCTTCTTTATCAAAATCCGATTGAAAAAATTTAGGAGTCGCTTCGATCAACAATGCTATTCCTTCCTGAGTAGATTCATCTGCATTGTTTCCGATCCAGAATTTAATAAAATCCTCTTTATTGTATTCAATCAAACCAAAAGCAGGATCAGAAATATAGTAGGTGTTTTTTTTAATTTTATAGAGTACTACATAATGATTTTTGTTCCAGTGCAGGACACAAGGCAATGGAGCCTCTTCTAATCTTTCCAGATTTAATTTTACACCTAAAGTTCTAAAACCAATTTTCTCTGCCGCGTCACTCAAAAAAAGCAAGTTACTTCCTTCACGAGTTGTTTCGCTGATGTCTCTCAACTCCTGGATGTTGATCGTTTTACCGTAATGTTTCGCTATTATTTTTAAACATGTTGGGCCACAATCTTTATAATCGGCCTGCTTATAATTGGTGAATTTTTTCAATTTAATTTAGAGTTAATCATTTTATGCACAAATAACCTTGTCATTCTTCCTCTTACAAAAATATAATATTTATACACCAAAAATTCGTAATTAATTGTTTTTCCTTTTGATTTATAGTTAAAAAAACTCAATCTGCTTTAAAAGATGAGATTAGTAAAATCATTCGTACCAGATCTAAAAATTACTCCTCCCAATCTATCTTCTCAATTTACAAATCGGAGTATAACAACATTTGCTCCGGTTGCATCATAAAAAAATGATCTATTTTGTTACTTTCTCCTTCACTTTTTATTCGAATAACCATCCTTAATCAATATTAAACCAATTAAATCATTACAAGCTTTTCTTTTCCATTTTTTTAAATCTTGATCAATAACTATCAATTCTACATTTCAATTAATCAGATCTCTATTTTTTACTCCCTCCGTTGGTTATACGAATACATTTAAAATACTGAAACAGAAAATGAACTGAACATACTAATGTCAATCCAAAAAAAAACAGAGAAGAAATTAATCTTCTCTGTTAGAGTATTTAAAACATATTTATTAGAAATACAATTTCTTTAGGACATGGCACTGGTTAACCCTAACCAATTAAAATCAACTCAGTGACCAATTTCCTAAGAATCCCTACACCAATCATCAATGTGGGGAAATTTGCTCAATGTTCCACGATCGAGCGCCTACAAATTAAAAAAAACATGACTAAATTCTAAAAAAGGCTATTTCGTACTTCTATTAAAACGCTAAAAATTAATATCAAAAGTGACTTACGTCATTTTTTATTCTTCTTTACTACAATTTCAGGCATTCTATAAACCGGAGTTTGTTTCTATCTCCTTATTACCAAACGCTCTTCAACGAAGTAAGAACTACAAACAATCCGGAAGCACTGCCGGTATTGTACCATTTAAACAAATCGAATCACACGCTACAAGAGTTGTCGAGCCTTTACCCGGGCAAACACAACATTTCTTTGGCGAATTAATCGGTTGGCCTCCCACCATACCTTTTTGCTCGTACGCACTTAGCTTTTGAGCACCTTCTAAGTTTAAAATAATTTTTAACATAACTAAAGGTTTTTGTTTTTGAATTCGCACCTCAGTCATTTTAAGACAGCTGAAGTTTCTGTCTGTTGTCACTATTTTTTAAATATCACGCCGTTTTTTCCAAAACAATCGTTTCTTTCTCTTCAATATAATCGTTCAGAAAATACTTTAGTTCGCCCAGTTCGTATTCTGCCGGAAAAACTTTATCGTTCACAATTTTAACAGGTGTATAATTAAAATCATTTTTAGAACACCATTCATATTGTTTGTTTATTTCCTGGCTTATCATCATACTTACGGAATCGACATGCCATTTTTTCAACCATTTTTTAAGACTCATATTTTTAATATGCCAGTCTGAGATAGCTTCAACTGTTTTTCCCGGTGTAGACCTGTTTATTGTTAAAAGTCTTTCGACAACCGCTTTATATGGATTCTCGATATTTTCCGGGTTCACGTTGAACAATACATTCAGGTATATTTTATCCGGAAACCTCAACACTAAATCAAATGCCTCCTGAAATGTTTTATGACAATGCGCACAACTAGGGCTAATAATTACTGATAATCTAACGGCTGCATTTCTATTTCCAAAATTCAATCCTCTTAAGTCGTCAAGTCCATTTATGTGAGGTACTTTTTTAGACAAGAAATTCAATAAAGAATAATTTCTTTTAAACTTCTTCATCTCCTTAAGCGAATTTTCAGTTCCCAAAACATTAGTTATGATTGTTTTCAAAACCATCCAGATAGGAACTAAAAGTACCAGTGAGAACACGAATGGAAAGATTTCAGCAAAACTAAAACTCAACGTAAACAGATCTGAAGCAAACCATATAACACTTTGTACAAAAATCAAAGAAGACACCATTAAACACATTACACACCATCTTTGAATCTCAAATTTTTGAATCCAAATCGAGGATACTATAACCGGTATAGCCAGTAAGCTTAAAAAACCAACAAAAATTGATGACTCTACTGGTTTAACCAAAATTGCAATCAAGCTGGCTCCAAAGAACATTAATGGCAAGTCTGGAAAGCTAATCCATTTACTTTCATTTCCTTCTTTGTTATTGAGAACAGAACTACAGGAAGAGTTTGAGCTCAAATTGCAAAGTTTCGAGACAACACTATTCTTGAATCCTAATTTTTCCTGAACAATAAAAACGCTTACAATAAACCCTAAAATTGATGTCACTAAAAAAACGACACTAAATAAACTGTAAGTATTATAAAAAAATGACAAGCCAACTAGCAATAAAAGCGGCAAGCCATATTTCAACCAACTGAATTCAACTTTTAAATTTTCTTTTGCAACAACATTGTTTGGTTCGATTGCAACGATAACTCCATTCCAGTCTAATAAAAACTTTTCATACGCCATTTTATGACTTCCTTTTTTCACTGTATTGATACGAACAAAATTTTTTGCCTTTTCAACCAATATTAACTCTTCTTTGAAATAAGCCAAAAAATTTGAAGGCAAATCTACTATTTGCTCTTTCGGAACTCTTATCGCAGCATTCTCTACAGACAGTAAATCCAGAGAATCTGTTATCGCAAATAAACTAGGATAATTTGGATGAGAAAGAAACAAATCTTTAAACTCATTTTTAATCTCCGAGTACTTGTTTATTTGTAGAAATTTTTGGACAAGTTTTAACATCTTTTCGAGTCTTTAAAATCATAATTACACTGCAAATATTGTTGTTTTTATTGAGAAAAAAACGCTAGTAGTACACATTTTATTAATTATACTACATACAATTTATAAATTATATCAGTCTGAATAAACCAGTCAAAACCTTTATTATCAATGCATTAAACAAAAAACACTTTATCAAAAACCCCAAAAACCCCATTCTCGATTAAGCGTTTTCCTTTTTGTCTAGTTTTGATATATCAATAATCCTAATACAAACAATCATGACAAATCAAGCACAAAAATTCGAAGATTTTCAATTAGAAAAACTATCCAATAAAGAGCAAAAAACTATTCAGGGAGGAGACGAATCTAATGTTCTTAGTGACACAATTAGAGGGAATGGAAAAGGGTCTAATTAATAAATTAAATCTAACAAAATGGAAAATAAAAAATTAAATATCGAAGATTTTACAAATAACACCCTTTCAAAAAAAGAACAAAAAACTGTTAGAGGAGGAGAAGACGAATCTTGTACTCCTGGTGACACAATCAGAGGAAATGGTAAAGGATCTAATTAATCATTAAAAATCTCATAAAAATGGAAATTAAAAAATTAAATATCGAAGCTTTCAAAAACAATATACTTTCAAAAAAAGAACAGAAAACTGTTCATGGAGGGGATGAACCTAATATTCCCGGTGAAATAATTGCCGGTATTCCTGGGGACACAATCAGAGGAAATGGTAAAGGGTCCAATTAATCATTAAAAATCTAAAAAAATGGAAAATAAAAAATTAAACATCCAAGATTTCAAGAACAATACACTTTCAAAAAAAGAACAAAAAACTGTTCAAGGAGGGGATGAACCTAATATTGCCGAAGACATAATTACTGGTATTGCTGGTGATACAATTAGAGGAAATGGTAAAGGATCTAATTAACCTTTAAGAATCTAGTAAAAATGAAAAACAAAAAATTAAATTTAGACGATTTTACAAGCACTGAACTTTCAGAAAAAGAACAAAAAACTATTCACGGAGGTGACGGTGACACAATCAGAGGAAATGGAAAAGGATCTACACAACCAATAAATATTTAAAAAATGAAAACTAAAAAAACAGCATTCGAAAATTTTGGAAACGAAAAATTATCAAGAAAAGAGCAACAAACAATTTTTGGAGGTGATGGTGACACCATCAGAGGAAACGGAAAAGGGAGTAACGCTGAAAATCCTTGATTAAAACAAATTGTTTTCTAGATATTGTTCGCAAACTGAGCTGGAGACACTCCAGTTCTTTTGCGAAATGATTTAGCAAAAGACACTGCGTTTTTAAAACCTACACTTTCTGCAATTGCCTGAGTTGAATACTTGCGGTACATATGATTCGTAATCATTTCATTAATAACGTAATTAATTTTCAACTCATTTGAGTATTCTCCAAAAGACTTACCAAATCGTTTGTTTACAACATAAGATAAATAAGTGGTATTGGTTTTTATCTTCTTAGCCACATAAGGTAAAGTAAAATCGGCATGTAAATATTCCTGTTTACTTTCTAAGGCCAACAATTTTTCTACGATTTTGTTTTCTTTTGCCTCATCAATACTTAAATTGACATTCTCTTTCTTAAGTTGTACTTCTTCAGACTCAAGAACAGTCTCCCGTTCTGGTTCCGGTTCATTTTTCTTCTCTAAGTTAGCTTTGAATTCTTCTATTAAAGCATTCATTTTTTTATGTGCTTTATTCTTATCCCGTATGTTTTTTATCAGCAAAAAGACAATCCCTATAAACAAAACAACATAAAATACTTTCAGAGCTTTGTTTAGAAAAACATCATACTTATATTTCTCCTGAATGGTAATCATCTCGTTGGTCAGATCTCCTACTCCAAGTTTATAATTTACCTCTAAAACCTCATCATTTAATTTTGATTCCGATTTTTCATAATTATCCAGGTAAATTTTTGAATGTTTGTAAGCAAGTTCAGGCTCTTTACGTATGTTGTAAATTTTTGCCTGATAGTAATTGGACTTCAGATTGTCAACCTGATTCGTTTTAGTTATATCGCCAATCGAGTCTGATTTTTTAAAGAACACCAGTGCTTTATCATACTTCTTGATATTATAATACAAGTCCCCCAAATTATAATTAGTAGTACATAAAATATCCTGCATACTGTTTTGATTGGCCAGAAAAATTATATCATAATAGGTTTTCTCAGCATTTTGATACTCTTTTAGTTCACTGTAAATGTTCCCTAAACTTAATTTTGCTACAATTTTATTATCGGGGAAATTCTGAGAATAACTAATCGTTTTTTGATAAAAATATTTGGCAGAATCAAGTAAAACCTTCTTTTTAGGATCTTTCATATAAAAGCTTTCATATGATCCTGCTAAGCTAAGATTAATGTTACTCTTATTATTTAGATATTGCTGCTTGTTATAAACACTTTGATTCTTATCAACAAATTCATTAAGACTCCTCAAATCCTTAATCGCCAAACGATAATTACCTACAGCAACATTTATAGACGCGATATTACTCTTAAACTTTACAATTTGAATAATATCATCAATTTTTATAGAAAGCCTTATGCCTTGCTGATAATTTTCGATTGCGTCGCTATAGTTCTCTCTTTTCCATTCTGATAGTCCGGCATAATTGTACAAATAGGACCTAAGCTGTATTTTTTCCTGACCATCCGGGATTTTATCTAAGAATCTTAATGCTAACTGATATTTCTCTTTAGATTTTGCGGTATTTCCTTTTAACTGACTCAAATAAGACAATGCCGCATTTGCAAAAGCCAAATGCTTATTATTATTGGATCTCGCCAGCTGATTGGCGTATACGATCGCACTGTCAACATTGGCATTTGCCGTTAGTCGAATTTTGTCTTGCAAGATTAAGTACTCTTGTTCTGTAAAAACCCTTTTCTCTTGAGAAACAGCAATATTTAGAACAAAAAAGAGTATAAAAGAGATGATCAGCCTCATTCATTTTGTTTTTGGAATCTCAAAAATAGCTTATAAATTTTCAATAAACTAAAATTAATTCGTGTTTATACTATTTTTCTTCTCTAGTATTTATAAAAATATAACAATTTAACGGTATTTTGTTATATTTTTATTGCGTAGATTTGTATTATAAAACTATCAAAAATGAAACCAGACCTATTTCAAGCCCCAGATTATTATAACCTAGATGACTTATTGACAGACGAACACAAATTAGTTCGAGAATCAGCACGAGCCTGGGTCAAGAGAGAAGTTTCTCCTATTATAGAAGAATATGCCCAAAAAGCAGAATTTCCAACACAAATTATAAAAGGACTCGGAGAAATTGGCGGTTTCGGACCTTATATTCCGGTAGAATACGGAGGTGCAGGTCTGGATCAAATTTCTTATGGTTTGATTATGCAGGAAATAGAACGTGGAGACTCAGGTGTTCGATCTACTTCATCTGTACAGTCTTCGTTAGTAATGTATCCTATTTGGAAGTATGGAAACGAAGAGCAGCGAATGAAATACTTACCAAAACTGGCTACAGGAGAATTCATGGGATGCTTTGGTTTAACTGAACCGGATCACGGTTCTGACCCCGGAAGTATGATCACTAATTTTAAAGATATGGGAGATCACTATCTTTTAAATGGTGCTAAAATGTGGATTTCAAACGCTCCTTTCGCAGATATTGCCGTAGTTTGGGCAAAAAATGAAGAAGGAAGAATTCACGGTCTTATCGTTGAACGCGGAATGGAAGGTTTTACAACTCCTGAAACACATAATAAATGGTCACTTCGTGCCTCTTCAACCGGAGAATTAATCTTTGACAATGTAAAGGTACCTAAAGAGAATCTACTACCTAATAAGTCCGGCCTTGGCGCACCTCTTGGATGCTTAGATTCAGCACGATACGGAATCGCTTGGGGAGCAATTGGAGCAGCAATGGATTGTTACGATACCGCTTTGCGTTATGCTAAAGAAAGAATTCAATTTGGAAAACCAATTGGAGGAACGCAATTACAACAGAAAAAATTAGCCGAAATGATTACCGAAATCACAAAAGCACAATTATTAACCTGGCGTTTAGGTGTTTTACGTAACGAAGGAAAAGCTACAACTTCACAAATCTCGATGGCCAAACGTAATAATGTCGATATGGCAATACATATTGCACGTGAAGCAAGACAAATGTTGGGCGGAATGGGTATTACGGGAGAATACTCGATTATGCGTCACATGATGAATCTCGAAAGTGTTATTACTTATGAAGGAACTCACGACATTCACCTCTTAATAACAGGTATGGATGTAACTGGAATTCCAGCATTTAAATAATAAACAACTATTAAAATATATACAAAACCAATACAAAAAGCTTCTTCTTAACGGGAAGCTTTTTATATTTGCAGAAAAAATACGAAAATGAATATTGAAACTATAAACAATAGCATTCAACCCCAAAAAGATCAACTTTTACAACATTCATTATACAATAAAATCCAAAGCATTGATGATTTACATCGTTTTTTAGAAACTCATGTCTTTGCCGTTTGGGATTTTATGTCATTATTAAAAGCATTACAATCTAAACTTACCTGCACTTCTACGCCTTGGTTTGCAACAAAAAATCCGGAGACAAGATACTTAATCAACGAAATTGTTCTGGCAGAGGAAACAGATTTAAGTATTGATGGAAAAAGGCAAAGTCATTATGAAATGTATCTTGAAGCAATGGAAGATTGTGGTGCCGATACAAGCGGAATCAACACCTTTTTAGCTGAAGTAAATTCATTGCATAATATTTTTGTTGCCATAAAACAAAGTTCCTTACATCCTAATACAAAAGCTTTCTTAGATTTTACTTTTAGAGTGATTGAAGAAGGAAAACCGCATCAAATTGCAGCGGCGTTTACTTTTGGAAGAGAAGATTTGATTCCGAGTATGTTTACGGCAATCCTGAAAAACTTTCAGAAAAATCTTCCTGAAACAGATTTAAGTAAACTTTTATACTATTTTGAAAGACATATAGAATTGGATGCTGATGAACACGGACCAATGGCCATGCAAATGATTTCTGATTTATGTGAAGATGACGCCCAAAAATGGAAAGAAGTGGAAGAAATTTCAATTCTGGCATTAGAAAAACGTATCGGACTTTGGAACGCTATTGAAGAAGAAATTCTAATGAAAACGGAGATGGTCTAAAAACCAAAACAAGTTATTCAACGTAACTATTTGTTTAAAATGAGCCGAAACTTAATTTATCTAAGTTATGAAACTACAATTCAAACAAATAGTTATTGTTATCCTTTCTATATTCCTCTTAAGCTGTAGTTCTGAAGAAACAACTTCAGAAACTCCTACCGCTCCAATTACTCCACTTACCGGTTCCATAAAATATTTGGCTTTAGGAGACAGCTATACCATTGGACAAAGCGTTTGTGAAACTTGCGGATTTCCTGAACAGCTAAAATCAAGTTTAAAGGCAATTTATCCGCAAACCAGCTTTTCTTTAAAAATCATTGCAACCACCGGATGGACCACGACTAATCTAATTTCGGCAATAAATACCCAAAATCCCGATCCTATATACGATATCGTTACCCTTCTTATTGGAGTTAACAATCAGTATCAGGGAAAAAGCTTTTCGATCTATGAGAAAGAATTTCCAGAACTCGTAAACAAAGCAATTGTTTTAGCAAAAGGGAATAAAAAAAGGGTAATTGTTATCTCCATTCCTGATTATGCCTATACTCGTTTTGGTAAAGTACAAATGGAAGGAGAAGGTGAAAGAATTTCAAGCGAAATCAATCAATACAATTCCTTTGCCGAAAACTATTGTAAACTCAACAATATTGTTTTTGTTTCGATAACCGATATTTCTCGTCAAGGTCTTGACAATCCTGATTTGGTGGCCACAGATGGTTTACACCCTTCAGCCAAAGCTTATACTTTATATGCAGAGCGTATTTTACCTAAGATAAGAGTCGCTTTAGAGGATTAATATTCTGCGCTCTTCCACAGATAAAATAGTATTATAAAATAGTATTATAAAAAGGAGCCCCTGCATGGAACCCAAAAAACAATAATTGAAAAAATATCCTTAATTTTATCAAAAGTTATTTCATCATCAATCAAAAATGATCTTCTAAAATTGACCGTAATGGATTGCGCTCAATCAATTCTTTAAACCATGCAGATTTCGCCATCAGAAGAACTATCGCCTTACATTAGACATTATCTCTTTTTAGATCATAATGAAATGGCTGTACAAAAACTTCGCTTGTTTTCTGATGGTAATACCGGTATCGTATTTTCCTTAAAAGGTAAACTCAGTTCTGATTTTAATGATTCCAAGATAAAAAATCATTTACCTGATTCTTTTCTATACGGACAGCTTAGCGGATTTAAAGACATTTATTCCAACAATGCAATCACTTTAGTTATTGTTGTTTTTCAACCAAACGGAATCCACCAACTGCTAGGAATTCCGGCTCATGAGTTTCTGGATTCTATTGTTTCTATTGACGACATTTTTGACAAAAACGGTTTGATTCTTCAGGAGAAATTATCTGAAAACTATACGATCCCAAAGAAAGTCAATCTTCTCAATCATTTTTTCAGTACTTACATTTCCAATAAAGAGGTTTCTCACCAATTAATCGTAGAAAGTGCGATTCATTTCATTACTGCCCACAAAGGAAGTTTTAATGTAAAGCAACTGGTTAAATATACTGGCTATACGGAAAGGCATCTGGAAAGGAAGTTTCAGGAATCTATTGGATTAAATCCTAAGAAATTTGGAAACATTATAAAACTGCATTATTTTTTAAAATTACTAAAAGATAAAGCTGCCGATACAAATCTCACGAGCCTTTGTTACAATGCCGGATTTTCGGATCAGTCTCATCTGATAAAAGAATTCAGAAAACACACCGGAATAACTCCAAAAGAATACATAAACAATACCGGAAAGTTAACCAATAATCTTCTCAGAACCGCTCCGCCTATTGTTCTTTAAAATGTCGGTTTTGTACAATTTTCAAAATAGGACTAGTGCTACTTTTGTCTCAAATCAATAGTATGCCTTATGAAAAATCTAAAAATAGCCACCGCTCAGTTTGAGAATAAAAGCGGTGACAAAAACTATAATTTAGCTGTAATTGAAAAACTTTCTCAACAGGCAGCAAGCCAGGGTTGTGATGTTATTTCGTTTCACGAGTGCTCTGTAACCGGCTATACCTTTGCGCGACATTTGTCTAAAGAACAAATGTTAGACTTAGCAGAATTAATTCCGAGTGGAGAAAGCATTTTAAAATTGACTGAAATTGCCCGAAACAATAATATCGTGATTCTGGCGGGGCTTTTTGAAAAAGACGAGAACAATAACTTATTCAAAGCTTATGTGTGTGTAGACCAAAACGGTTTAGTCGCCAAATACCGAAAATTGCATCCGTTTATAAATCCGCACCTTACTCCGGGAGATCGTTATTGCATTTTTGAAATTAAAGGCTGGAAATGTGGAATCTTAATTTGTTACGACAATAATATTGTTGAGAATGTTCGCGCCACAACTCTTTTGGGAGCCAAGATCATTTTCATGCCGCATGTTACGATGTGTACTCCTTCTACCCGACCAGGTGCAGGTTTTGTTTCTCCGCAACTGTGGGAAAACCGTGAAGCCGATCCTACTTCTCTCCGATTAGAATTTGATGGAATGAAAGGGAGAGACTGGTTAATGAAATGGTTGCCTGCAAGAGCCTATGACAATGCTATTTATGCCATATTTTCAAACCCAATCGGTATGGATGACGATCAGCTGAAAAATGGCTGTTCGATGATTATTGATCCTTTTGGAGATATTCTTGCCGAATGCCGTTCTTTTGATGACTCTTTTACAGCCGCGATACTAACTTCTGAAAAATGTACTAAGGCTGGTGGAAATCGTTACATAAAAGCAAGAAGACCAGAATTGTATCGGGATATTATTGGTCAGGAGCATCAATCCGAACAAAATGTGGTATGGCTGGACTCTAATAAAAAAAGTTAAAACTGATGTTTCATGGAACTTTACGCTGCTTAAAGATTTATCTTTGAAGTATTCATTAATCTACAGTATACAACCTAAGAATGGAATTTTTTAAAACTACAAATGAAGATATCGATGCCGTTTTCGATCTTTACAATGCCGCTACATCTTATCAAAAAACAGTCAACAACAAAAGCTGGAGAGGTTTTGAAAGGACTCTTATAGAAAAAGAAATTGCCGAGAATCGTCATTTCATCATCAAAGAAGGAAATGAAGTGGCCTGTACATTTGTTCTTACTTTTAACGATTTGATTATCTGGAAAGAAGCCAGTGCCGATCCTGCAGTTTATCTTCATCGTATTGCAACGAATCCAAAATTCAGAGGACAATCGTATGTCAAAAAAATTATTGCCTGGACCAAAGAATACGCTAAAGAAAACAACAAACAATATATTCGTCTTGACACCCACAGCGGAAACGAAAGGATAAACAACTATTACACCAGCTGTGGTTTCGAATACAAGGGTATCAGCACCATCGAATGGACAAGCGAATTACCGGAGCATTATAAAGAAGGTTCCTTTAGTTTGTTTGAGATTAAGCTTTAGTTTACTTACCTTCATTCATAAAATAAAATCTCAAGAAATGGACAAGCATAGTTTTTTAATTAAAAATGTCTTTATCGGGCTTGAAAATCTTAACAATGGTTTTGATTCTGAATCAATATATTATTTCTCTCAAAATGATTTTGAAATAGTTCTCGATAGAGTAGAAAAACTTGGTGTTGAAATTTTAGGAATAGAACCTTGGAAAAATGGAGCGTTTTATGATGTCATAACAAACGAGGATTTTAACTCTGATTTAAAATGGTATCGAAAAGCATTTATTAAATTTAAAGAAAGTGGAGAAAATCTCCAGTATGCTGCAAGTTATAAAATACCATCTGAATTATTACTATAGATACAATAACTTATGAAGACCAAAAAATAAACTCCTTGTAAACAACATTACAAGGGGTTTGTCAATTTGTTTAATATTAAGCTTTAGTTTAAGCTTACTTTTTAGATTTCCAGATAAAGCCGTCTAAAATATAGTGTGTAAATTGAGGCACACTCAGAAGCGGCACTAATAGAAACTGCCATCCTGAAAAATCGAAACGGCTCAACGTTATATTTTCATTCCAGACAAAAAACTCCCAGAGAAACTCTTCTGAAAAAGCAATTAATACTAATATCCCAATATAAATTAAAACACCATTGTATCTCTTTAAATAAGTCAAAGCACCTATTTCTTTACTACTCTTCCCATCAATTTCTTTAAAGTACACTAAAGCCATATAAGGAATTCCGTGTGAAACCACATTTAGCAAAGTAAAAATAAGATCGTCGTTGAAATAAACAATTCCGAAATACCACGAAAGCACAGTTCCTAAAATAATGCTGTTTTTAGGGATATTAAAGAATTTAGTTTTAACCGAAACGATTATAGTGCGAATAACATAAAGAGATAGAATGGCAATATAAACCCAAAACAAAATTTCTAAGACGGTTTTATTTTCAAAACGAAAGAATTCATTTTCAACAAACCAATTGAACTTTCTTTCAGAAGAAAGAAACCAAAATAGCATTGGGTAAACTGTAGCAGCATAAATTGCCAGATTATCCATCCACACAGAAACTTTCGTTTTCTCTTCCTTACGCGCATACAATCGCACGAAACCATATTGCTGTCGAATAAAATGAAAAACAGCCACATAAGCCAGAAAAGACCAAAAAACTAAGCTCCCGAAAGAGAATAAAACTAAGCCGGTAAGAAAACAAATAACAGGCAAAAGAATCAATTTTTTCCTGTCTTTTTGAAATTCACTTTTTACAAAATAGGTTTTAAATAAGGTGGCATAAACGTGTGCGACATCAATAAAAACAATTAGAAAAAGCCAGGTATAAAAAGAATAATTATTTTCGATCGAAGTGATATAGTTCTGAAAAACAAAAATAACTGCCAACACAAAAAATGAAGGACCAATGATAAACAATGAGTCTGTTTTTACTTTATGAATCCAGGGTTGTTCCATCTAAAATTTTATTTACGGCATTAATTCCCTGATGAAAAGCTTCTTCAAAAATTGAAATTCCCGACAAATCGGAGTGAGCAAAATAGATTCGATTTTCGATACTCTGTGAAGCCTTCTCTTTTGCTTCTCCAAAAATAAAATCAGGCACCGGAGAAATCATTCCGTGCCCTAATAAAAAAACTTCCATTTCTTCGGTATCATTTTCAATATCCGGATGGGCAATTTTCAAATCATTAAAGACAATCTGTTTCCAATATCCTTTGTCTTTTTTATAAATTTCTTTGCGCATTTTCCTTAAATCTCCGGATGAAAAACTGTAATAATACGTAATCACTTTTTTGTCCTGAATCTGATTTAACGTCTGATGTTGCGCGTAAACATAACCTAAGCCTTTTGCTTCATAAATTACGTTATCCCACGAAAGCGGGAAACTTAAATTGTCAGTCAAATTGTTTACAACTAAAGTCGCCAAAAGCCAAGGCGTGTAATGAAACTGTTTTGTAAATTGTTTTCGGTCTTTGATGAGATATTGGTTTACAAACTGCGGTGTTGCCATAATAACTTTATCTGCTATTATTTCTATTGTTGTCTTTTTGACATCATCAAAAGCTTTAACAATAACTTTGTCTTTTTCAATTTTCACCTCGTAAACCAAATGGTTTTTCAGTGCTTTTTGCTCTGTATATTTCTTAAGATGCTGTGTCAATCTTGCATTTCCTTCCGGCCATGTCAAAACACTATCCATTTTTTCTACAGCTGCATCTTGCTTTCTTCCGGCAAAATAATGAATTCCTGCCCAGGCCGAAACAAAGGCAATTCCTAATCCAAAATCGTCCTTACAGCAATAATCAATATAATTAAACAAAGGTTCTGATTTGAAATTGTTCTCTTCAAACCATTGCTGCATTGTAATTTTATCCAATGCTCTTGTTTTTTCATTTTTAGAAGAAAGAGAAACAGGTATATCGAATAAGTACTTCTGATCTTCTCCTTTTGCAATTCGAAAGGCATCCATTTCTTTAAAGAAACGCTGAAATTCTTTATGTTCTTCCGGAGAGTTTCCTTCCTTTGGAACAACGCCTTCCTGCCAATTATTTTTATAAAACAACCGTTCATCCGGTGCAAAAGTCAGTTGTAATTCATCAAAAACAGGAAGTCCGTTTTTATCGTAATCAAGAATAATTTTTTCTTCTTCAAGAAAACCGAGAAGTTCTTTATCATTAAAATTTGGAAGCGGCAGATAATGCGCGCCCAAAGGGTATTTAGAATATTTATTCTCCCCATTAGAAGAGTTCCCTCCCAAATGATCTGCCATTTCAATCAATAAAAAATCTGAGATTCTTTTTTTATGAAACTGACGTGCAGCGCTCAAACCTGAGATTCCACCACCAATAATTAAATACGGGATTTTTACTTGTTGCTGTGGTTTCGGAAAGTCCTTTATCCACAAACGATGTCCTAAAAGATGATTTGTTCCTGATAACCGAATCATCAGAACTGCTATTTTATCGGAGCAAAATTGTAAAAAAGGGATTAAAAGCAAAGATGCCGTAATTCCCTTTACGAAATTTCGCCTTCCTCTATTGCAATTTTCCCCATTCTTCATCAAAATAGCGTACTAAAATCTGGTTATCCAAACGATTTATTTCTATTTGATTCGAAATCATATCGTTGGTAAAATAATTGAATCTGTCAAATTGATAATTATAAAATTTCAATCCCGGGCTTTTTCGTTTCACTTCATTAAAAGTGGTTCCAAAACCATTGATTGCAATGGTATACCCCCATTCTCCAAACGAAGGAACATAAGCATGGTAAGCATCAACCTGTGGAAAAACCTGCATCACTGTTTTATTAATACACCAAAATGATTTTGGAGCAAAATAAGGCGAAGTAGTCTGAATCACAACTGCCGCATCCTGTTTTAATATGTTTTTTATAGTTTGATAGAAATTCAGAGAATATAACTTTCCTAAACTATAATTTGAGGGGTCAGGAAAATCTATAATTGCAACATCAAACTTCTCGGTACAGCTTTTTGCCCAGATATAGGCATCCGTATTTACAACTGTAACTTTTGGATTGTTTAATGAATTTTGATTGAATTTTGTCAGTATCTTATTGGTTTTAAAAAGTTTGGTCATCCCCTCATCCAAATCAACTAAGGTCACTTTTTGAACTTCTTTGTATTTTAGGATTTCTCTAACCGCTAATCCGTCACCTCCTCCTAAAACTAGAACGTTTTTTACCTCTTTAGCTATTGACATTACTGGATGAACTAAGGCTTCATGGTAACGATATTCGTCTACAGAACTAAACTGGAGATTGTTATTTAAATACAATCTGTAATCACTTTTATTGTGTGTTAAAACAATTCGCTGATAAGGAGTTGTACTAGTGTAAATTATATTTTCTCCATATAATTTTCCTTCTGAATAAGATAAAATAACATCTGAAAAAATAAAAACCGTAAGTAAGACTAAAAATGAAAAAATAGCTTTTACCTTTAAGAAGTAAGGCTTTTTTAATTCTTTAGTAAGCAAAAAGCACAACACAATGGCTATGCTGACATTGATCATTCCAAAGAAAAGAGACGTTCCCATTATCCCTAATTTTGGAACTAAAACCAAAGGAAAAAGTATTGACGCCAACAGAGCCCCGATATAATCGAATGTAAATACATTAGAGACCAAATCTCTGAATTCGACTTTGTCTTTTAAAATATTCATCAAAAGTGGGATCTCTAATCCGACCAAAAAACCTGTTACAAAAACAAACAGATACAATATGAATTGAAAGGATTCGACACTTTCGAACAATAGAAATAAAACTACCGAACTCAAACCGCCTATCAAACCAACCAAAATCTCGATTTCGACAAATGTATTGAGCAGGTTTTTGTGAAAAAACTTTGAAAAAAAGGAGCCAATACCCATCGAAAACAGGTAAACTCCAATTATAAATGAAAATTGTTTTACTGAATCGCCTAATAAATAACTTGCTAACGTTCCCGCCACAAGCTCATATATAAGCCCGCAGGTCGCAATAATAAATACGGCAAACAGCAAAAGAAATTCAAACCTAAGAAACTTTTTACCCATGAATTGCTGCACTAATGATCATCGAAATCCCGATGATGAATGCAGCCAGAACAATTGCAACGGCAACATTATTTTTCTCCACAACCTCTTTCCACGTGTTTTCAGGAGTAATTTTTTCGATAATTAAGTAAGCTGCCAATAAAATGATAATTCCTAAAAAAGAAAAAATGACTGAATTAACTACTGGTTGAACATGTATTAAATCCATAGTAAAATGTTATTTGTGATAAAAACGGTTATAAGAAGTACGGCTTCCCGTTGACTTGTAATTTTCTGTGCTTTCACAATCGCAAATTCGATTTCCTGCCATTGCAAAATAAAGATAAACTCCAAAGCAAAAAAGTCCTATTGCTAGTGAAGCGGCATTATTAAATATAAAATCCGAAATTTTTTTCATAACTGTTTATTCCTCATAGCGAGAATAAGAACTGTCTGCCCATCTCCCTTTTTCAAAATTATAATTAAAAAACCATATTATTAAGTAAATGATAATCATGCCAATAACAACCATCCAGACATTTCTGCTTGAAGGCTCATTCCAGACCACATTTACACGCATTTCGCTATTAATAACATCTTCTGGCGCTTTCATTGGTGTTATTAAAAGATGGTATTTGCCTGCTTTTACACCGCAAATATTAAATTCTTCAGAATTATTCCCTTCTGTCCAGGACTCTCCGTCCGTATATCCGTGATAATATTCGATGTCTTTGTTTGCATAAATTTCATCATTGGTCACTTCATTTACTAAAGCGATATTCAGATTGGCCCATGAATTATCAACATCTGTAGAAACTTTAATGGTCAATGGTGCCGAACCTCCGTTCAGAATAAAAGCATCACTTGTAACTTCTTTATTATCAAATTCGGTAAACTTTATTGATTTAGAAAAAACATTCTGTTCGAATTGATCCTTATAGATATACCAGTTGGCCGTAATGATCAATAAAGCAATAAAGCAGAAAATAATTCCGGTATTTCTGAGATCAAATCCATAGGGCTGAACCATATTTGTACCAGACTGATACGGTAAAGTAATCTTCTTAAAAGCCTTTTTTATTTCTCCTTTTTTAATGTATTCTCCGTAAAAAGCGGTTTCAACACCATTCATTCTTTCCACCGAAATCATATACGGTGGTCTTATGTACTCCACTAAATGAATATTCCTGTTCTGAGGCAATTCGAAATCGAAAAACCCCTGAGCATTTATAATTGCGGCATCTGAATATTCAAAAATATTATAGTCTTCCTTATTATGCTCCAAAATCAGAGGATGTTTTTTTACCTCAAAAACCTCTTCCATTTGAGTTAATAAAATCCAATGCCCTTGAGAAAGTGAAAGATAGATAAATTCATTTTTATGGTTTTGGAGTATAACCTCGGTCCATCTATAATCAGGATGAACCTTCTTTACCAAAATGCCTGTAACTTTATATTCGCTTCCTTTTAAAAAACCAACATCACCTATCGCTAAGGGAAAATCATTGATTGTCGTTTTATACTGAGTTTTTTTGCGAAACATCCCTTCTTTGTCCCGAGCATATAAACTCTGACAATTAGGACAGACAAAATTCACAACGTCAAAACCAACCTGTAATTCGGTTTCTATATTACAATCGTAACAATGAATTTTCATATACTATCGGTTAATTTCAAAATCTTTAATAATCTTTCCTTCAAAATAGCTGATATAATCTGCCATTACGTCTTTGACCTTTTGCGAGTTATCCTGAAGATAGTTACACAAATAAACATCCAGTGTTAATTGATTGTATTCCGGCCAGGTGTGTATGCAAATATGAGATTCTTTTAAACAGAATGAAATTGTAAAGCTATCGTTGTCAAAATTGTGTATAACCGCACCAACCTTCTCCAATTCATACTTTTCTAAAATTATATGGGTTGCATCAACAAAACCCTGACTATTGGTTAGTTTTTGAATTTCATCTACATGTAAAGTAACCAGTTTATGCAGTCCTGGCGAATAAGGAGGTAAATCCATTCTAGTTTTTTAGGTAACAAAAGGAGCCAAATATATAATAATTTATCTAATAAATTTAACTTAAAAATAAGATTTGAAAGCCTTCATCAAATTTCTGTTTTCAATGTATTTTTTAATATTACTACTACTGAAAATCTGATCAATTGCTTTTAATTTTTGATTAATTTATTGTAGACGAATCCGAATAACAGACTTGTACCAGAGTAGAAAAACCGTATTTTTGCATCAATAATGAAATCCGTATCTTACAAAAAAGAATCTGTTTTTTACTAAAATCTATTTTCTCTAAAATTTTTAAATATCTTTGATTTATGAGCACAGCAACAAAACCATATCATATAGGGCGAAAAATCAGCCGTATTCGTGAACTTAAAGACATGAAACAAGAAGCATTGGCACAAGCTTTAGGTATATCTCAGCAATCGGTTTCTGCTATAGAAAACAGCGAAACTATTGATGATGAAAAATTGAAAGAAGTGGCAAAAGTACTTGGAGTTACGGTTGAAGCAATTAAAAACTTTTCGGAAGAAGCTGTTTTTAACTATTTTAATAACATTTATGATAACGAAATTAATGGAAGTATTTTAGCTCCACAGTCTAATCATTGTACTTTTAATCCTCTTGATAAAGTTGTTGAACTTTACGAACGTTTAGTGCAGGCTGAAAAAGATAAAAATGAATATTTGGAGAAATTGTTAAAGGAGAAATAAATTCTTACTATAAACGCGATCCTTTTTTGTATCACTATTTCAAAACGAGACATAAGTTCAAAATCATGATTAAAATAAATTATAAAATTCAATTTGTCTTATTTGTTATTTGCTTATTCTTTATTGGTATAGGAATATTTGAAACATTAGACGAAGGCTTAAAAACTGGAATTGATCTTTTTTGGCAAATTTCGCATTTTGTTCCATTTTTAATGGCCGCGATTATTTTTGGCAATAACATCTATTCTAAACGAATTGAAAAATTCAAAAAATAAAAGTACTTATAGAATTCGTCTACAATAAAATTTGAGTTGGTTTTTCTAATACGCAAATGACACATTCAAAATTAAAAGAAGTCTGTTTCTAGAATATCTAAAATCCAACAAAAAAGAAAATCAAAACTTAATCAAATTCAAAAGGGGCTGTCTCAATATGACAGCCCCTTTTTATTTCAGAGAGCACTAGATTCGAACCCTCTACACAGTTACCCTTATATTATCTTTCCAAGCTGGCTGCTTTAAGCACTCTAAACTTATACCTAGCACTAAAATTTATTTATTTGCAACTGGTTTGGTTTTCATTGGAAAATTAAAGAAGGTACTGGTTAGTATCGGTACAAAAAATACGGCAGCGGTAAGGACCGAGATCCCTATATCTGCAGCATGGCTTGCTAAGAATTTACTGAATGCTGTTTCGGGATAAAAATGTTCATATAAAGATAACGCCAGTTTAATCCCTAAAATGGCAATTACTACAAAAGCTGCGGTTTCCAGAAAATTGTATTTTTGCATAAGCCCCACAAACCATTGTGCTATAAAACGCATCGCCAGAATACCTATAAATACACCAATGCATACTAATATGATATTTGGCGTAAAGGCTACAGCTGCAAATACATTATCAATTGAAAAGGCCATATCCATAAGCTCCACAAGGCAAACAGTAGCCCAAAAATGGCCTATTGAGCCTACTGTTACACGGTATAACCAATTACCTTCCTTATTTACTTTCTCTTCTTCGCCTCCTTCTTTTTGCTTGTCTTTATACCACGAATACACCAGATAGAGCAAGTAAAGTCCACCAATAGGCTTAAGCCACCAAATGGCAATAAGTGCCGAAGCAAATATCATGGCAACACCCCTAAAGAAATAAGCCCCCCAAATACCATACTTAAGCGCACGGTCACGCTGGTTTTCAGGCAAATCCATTACCATTGTAGCCAGTACGGCCGCATTGTCTACAGAGAGCAGGCTCTCAATAAGGATAAGGTTTCCAATAATTGCCAGGGATGTACCGGGATGTGCAATAATATCTTGCCAAAGGCTATTAATAGTAGTAAGTAATTCAGTCATTTTGTATTATTTTAAAGAATGATGCCTTAATGGCTTATTTATTTTGATATAGAAAGATCTATTTCGGAGTTTGGCTCAAAGTCATTTTCATATTTAGAAATGAGTATAACCGCTACACCATTACCTATAAAATTAGTTATGGTGCGGGCTTCGTTCATAAACTTATCAATACTGAAAAGTAGTGCCAAGCCTTCTAAAGGAAATTTATTAAGTGTTGTAAACGTTATAGTAAGAGCGATAAAACCAGATCCCGGTATTCCCGATGCCACTTTTGATGTAACCATGATAACCAGCCCTATAGTTATGATATCGTGAAGAGTAAGTGGGATATTAAACAACTGAGCAACAAACAATGTACATACTGGCAAAAATATAGACGCACCAGCAAGGTTAAAAGAATAGCCCAGCGGTATTGAAAGACCTACTACAGCCTTACTACACCCTGCTTTTTCAAGCTTTGCAACAATTAAAGGAAACGCTGTCCTGGATGATGATGTACTAAAAACAATAAGCAGTTCTTCTTTAATATAATTCAGGAACTTCCAGAGGCTTATATTGTAATAACGCAGCAAAAGTCCCAGTACTATAAATACAAAGAGAGCCATTGTTATATAAGTTGTCGCCAGCAATTTGCCTAAAGGCAACAGGCTGTGTATACCAAATCGCGATACTGCGTAAGCCATTCCGCCAAAAGCAGCAACCGGTATAAGCAAAAACAGGTACATCAGTATCTTATACAAGAAGGTCATAATTTTTTGCAGAGTTGTTACATACTTTGCCCGACCCGGCGAGAGGCTAAGCAAAACACCTGTTATAACTGCCAACAGAACCAATACCAGCGGTCGATTAAGTATTATAAAATTAAACCAGCCGCCATTAAGTGATTCGGTAGCTGTAAAATGTTTGGGCAAGGCTGCATCGATAAAGCTTTTTTCTATCTTACCCGGTTCTATAAATAATGCTGCCATTATACCCATTATCATGGCAAGAGTAGTTATTATTTCAAAATAAACGAGCGCCTTGAACCCTACACGACTCACTTTTTTAAGATTGTCAATACTACTTACACCTATAATTATCGTTAAAAATATTATGGGCTGTATAAGCGGTTCAATAAGATATAAAAATCCACTGCCTAAAAAATCCAGCTGAATCCCCTGTTCAGGATAATAGTGGCCCACAGCAATTCCCAACAACAATGCTATGGTGACATAAGCTGCTAGATTTTTCAAATACTTTTGCGGTATTCCAGTGCTTTCCGGATGTTGTTGTGTGGTATCCATTTTTTAAACCTTACTCATTAAATTGCTCCGTAAAGGTAATTTTAAAAAGTTATTAACCCGATAAGCAACGCCGCAATAAGCATAGCAAGTGATGAACCCAAGGCCCATTTTATAGTAAACTTTACATGATCAGAAAATTCAACACCTGCCAAACCTACTAAAAGATAGGTTGAGGGTACAAGCGGGCTTAACAAATGAACTCCCTGACCGATAAGCGATGCCACTCCTATCTCTAACTTTGTAGCCCCCAAGTGTATACCCGTTTCTGTAATTAATGGCAGTATACCAAAATAATAAGCATCGTTGCTTAAAAAAAATGTTAACGGTGCGCTGCTTACAGCTGTTATAACCGGAAAAGCACTCCCCCAAGTATCTGGCACCATTGCTATCATAGAAGCTGCCATAGCATCCATCATTCCGGTACCAGAAAGGATACCTGTAAAAATGCCTGCCGCAAATATCATCGATGCTACAGAAAGGGCGTTGCCCGCATGCAGTTTCAATACTTTTTGCTGCTCCTCTACTTTGGGGTAATTAATAATAAGTCCAATGCAGAATGCTATCATAAAAGAAACGGCCAAAGGCAGTACATCAAACATCATTGAGGCCAGCAAAAGTATCGTAAGCAGAAGGTTAAACCATATCAGACCAGGTCTCCTGAGTTCGCGCTCTATAACAACTTCTTCCTCGTTTATAAGGTACTTATTCATGTCGCCTTCGCGCGCAATCCTTCTTTTTTCGCGAAGCCCAAGCCAGAATGCTGCAAATAGTACCCATAGTATACCGCCAATCATGACCGGTATCATAGGCATAAACAATTCTGACGCATCCATTTTAAGAGTCGTCATCGCACGTGCTGTAGGCCCGCCCCAAGGCAGTATATTCATTACTCCACCGCCAAGCATTATAATGCACGCGAGAACAAGTGGATTCATGCCCAGTTTTTTATATAATGGCAACATTGCGGCTACAACTATCATATAGGTAGTAGCACCATCACCATCAAGCGAAACCAATATGGTAAGCAAGGCAGTACCTACGACTATTTTTAAAGGGTCACCTTTTACAAACTTTAATATTAGGTTTACCAACGGGTCAAATAATCCGGCATCAATCATTATACTAAAGAAGAGTATCCCAAAAATAAGCATGATACCGGTGGGAGCAATATTCTTTACACCCTCCATGATTATTGAACCAAGGTCGGCAGTAAAACCACCTAAAATGGCAAAAAGTATAGGGATAAGTATTAGCGCCGTTAAAGGAAACAAGCGTTTTGTCATGATCAGGTACATAAATACAATGATCATTGAAAATCCTAAGATTGTAAGCATGACTCTATATTTTTAAGTTTAATTGTTTTCTATTTTAGCCGACCAGTCAAATGAGTTTCTAAAGCCCGCCAATACATAATTGCTTGTATCATCAGGGCTTACCTGATTGACAAATGAAAGTTCTATTGCTGATTGTTTACCAAGATTAATACCCAATCCGGCTGTAATCCTGTTGCTGTCAAATTGTTCCTCCTTTACCACATTCATCCTGATTTCATTTTTTAGAATGCCATACATGAGGTTATTTCCCTTTTCTTTACCCAATGGGATTTTTAACGATATGAGATAACGCAGTCTCAAAACAAAATCATCAGGATTGGTTAAAAAACGTTCTTCGACACGATAACGATGTAATAATGTAGTACGCCCAAGTTTACTTTTAATCGTTAACTGCTGAAACGGCCTGTTTTCATAACGTATCTTTTTATCGGTAAAACTTGTGTACGGTTGTAGCACCAAAAACATGAAACCCACAGCCGGATACAGGTCGTTGTCTAACTTTCTTTCCAAATAGGTAGAAACTAAAAAAAGACGTGAATCTTTTACCAAATCGTATGCACGATATTGAGAAAGGGCTGTAAAGCTGTACTTTTCGCTCAGTTTTGCCGACATTGTATATTGCAGCCACATGTTAAGATTATCTTGCTGCGCTGATGCTTTCGTAGAAAAAAGCATTAAAAAAAACATGATTGATATATATATTCTATACATTCTGATAAATTGTTAATTTATTTGTGTGAGGTAAAAGTATAGGATTGATTTTTTCAAAAATTTAATTTTCAACGAACGACTCATTTAATAAACAAACAACGCAAAGTGCCTATTATAAAATAATGATATTTGTATTTTAAATGATATAATTTTAACGGGTGAATAATTTTTAACACAAAAAAGTATGGTTTTACTAATAAACATCATTATCCTCCTTGTAGCTTTTAGATTACTGTTTGAACAAAAGATTATAGGCAGCCTCATGAAAAAACAATGGACAAACCTTATCAGGTTTCAACATGTTTTGTTTTTTGTGATATATACCTCCTTTCTGATAATTTCAATGTTTTATTTTACCGACATGCCTTTTGCGCTGTACAGGATACTATTTATTATGACGATCAATACTGCCTTGTATATCGTTTGTTATGCCTATTTAGTTCCTGCCTATTATCAAACCCATAAGTATCCTGAATACCTGTTGTATGCCCTGATATTATTTATATCAACAACATTACTAAGACTACTCGCTGAACCTGAATTTTCAAAAGGGAGCGGCGTAGCACAAGACCAAACGCTTTTTTTGATAAGCGTATACAGCTCGCAAAGTATCGTGATTTTAGTAGCTTCCTTTTTAGGAATATCAAAACATAAGTTTTTAATAGAATATGACTATCTCGACCTTGAGGTAAAAAAAAATGAGACCGACCTCAACCTTATGAAGTCAAAGATAAATCCTCACTTTTTGCTCAATACCCTTAATAATATTTATGCGGGCAGTTACAGCCAACATGGTAATACGACCGAAGCAATACTACAGCTAAGCCAGTTGCTGCAATATGTTATATATGAAACCGATAAAAAAACTATTGCCATACATAAAGAGTTTGAAATGATGAAGGCACTTGCGGGTTTGTATCAGCTCAAATACAACAATACACTCCATATAGCATTTGAGTTAAATGATAGTGAAGTGCAGGAACAGGTAGAGATTCCTCCTTCTATATATTTTACTCTTTTTGAGAATGCACTTAAGCATTCAGACATTGGGACAGACATGGATGCCTATATTTCTGTGAGGTTTGATAAGGAAGACGATAACTTGTTGTTCAGAATAGAAAACTCTGTACCAGAACACGCTCAAATTAGTAATAACAAAGGATATAACGGAATGGGACTGGTTGCATTGAAAAAAATATTAGCAATGGAATATGCAGAAAATTATGAATTGTTTGATGAATTATCAAATAAGACGTACTTTTCTACTCTCAAAATAAAGTTATGAACCAATTGCAGGTTGTAGGCGTAGATGATGAATACCTTGCGCTGGAACTGATAAAAAAGTATTGTGCCAAAACGGATGACATAAAGTTACTGGCTACCTACAGCAATCCAAAGGAAGCCATGGATTTTTTGCAGCACAATGAAGTTGACCTGCTGATACTGGATATTAATATGCCCGGCATCAACGGGATAGAATTACTACAAAACACACACAACAAGCCGCTCTGCATTTTTATAACTGCCGAAGAGCAACATGCTGCCAAAGCATTTGAACTTGATGTTGTAGATTATCTTATAAAACCCATAAGTTTTGAACGTTTTGAAAAGGCCATCACAAAAGCCAAAGAATACCACCGCTTTATAAAATCTAAAGACATTGTTGAAGATTACATTATGTTTAAATCAGACAACATTGTAAACAAAGTAAAACTGGATGATATTTTTTGGATAGAAGGTTTTGGAGAATACCTCAAAATTGTATCCCGCTATAAAAAATACATGGTACTGGAACGCATGGCAAAATTTGAAGAAATGCACCGTCATCTGGGATTTATTAGAATACATAAATCATACCTGATTTTGAAAAACCACATCGTATCATTCAATTCACGTATGGTACAGCTCAGAGACGGCAAGGAGTTGCCCATAGGCCGTACTTACAAGGACAACCTTAAAGGAATCTAATACATAAGATATAGATGTAAAAAAAACCAGCAAGTTATGAACTTGCCGGTTTTTAGCATTTTAATAAAATTTAAGCAAAATACATTGCTTTTTTGCAGAGAGGAAGGGATTCGAACCCTCGATACAGTTACCCATATACTAGCTTTCCAGGCTAGCTCCTTCAACCACTCGGACACCTCTCTATTTTAACTTACAAAACCTCCCTATTATTTTTTAGGTTTAAGGATTTTGTTGGTTTTATCGATACTTTCCATAAAATGTTTCTCAACCAAACTCAGGTCATTTATCGTTTGTAGCTTGTATTTTTGATATTCGACATTGGCTTTTTCTAAAGCTTGTTTGTGAGTTATTTTTCCGGAGTGAAGTAAAACTTCATTGCCTGTCAGATTTATAAATTCTTCCAGCTTTTCTATCCAACTGTTCATATACATTGGCTTTTGATTCAAAGCCTGAATTTCGGCCAAATCTAAATAAGCAGAAACGATTCGGTTTAAGACATTTAATTCCTGTTCATTCAAATAATTTTTGGCAGTTTCAGCTTCTTGTTTGGTTGGTTTCTTGCCTTTAAAACTGGTTAAACCCAAATTAGCTTTACTGGCATCAATGCGCTGATAAATTATTTCAGCTGCTGTATGTCCATGCGCAGCCCAGTGCATTTTGTTTTGTATCGTCTGAAAAAACAAAACAGAGCTTTCTGCTTTTGGGTCATAATCTATACTTGTCGCATAAATATCAAGCACTTTACGCCAAAACACCTTCTCAGAAGAACGAATATCTCTAATCCGAGCCAGTAATTCGTCAAAATAATTCCCTCCGCCAGTTTGTTTCAGCATTTCATCATTCATGGTAAAACCTTTTACCAAGTACTCTCGCAATCTTGCCGTCGCCCATTGACGAAATTTAGTTCCCTGCAAACTTTTCACTCTATAACCAACAGAGATTATTACATCGAGATTATAAAACTTAACCGGCTTGTCGGAATTTGCAACGTGCAAAATTTGCACATTGCTTTTCTTGTCCAATTCTTCTTCTGCAAAGATATTTTTTAGATGTTTTGTAATGACAGTCCTATCCTTACTAAAAAGCTCTGCCATCTGCAATTGCGTAAGCCAAACTGTTTCATTCTCTAAACGAGTTTGTATTTTGGTCACACCGTCTTCTGTTTGATATATCAGTATATTACTTTCCATCTTAAAAAGGTATTTTTATAGTCAACACTTTACAAAAAAACAATATTTTTTTGATTCTCAGACCTATTGATGTTTTTTTTGGCAGTTCGAAAAAGTTAATAAAAAAACCCCGAAACACAAGTTTCGGGGTTTGGTATTCTTTAAGTTAAAAATTTGCAGAGAGGAAGGGATTCGAACCCTCGATACAGTTACCCATATACTAGCTTTCCAGGCTAGCTCCTTCAACCACTCGGACACCTCTCTAAATTGGTCTGCAAATAACATAAAAAAAAATGACTTAGAAAAACAAAATCGGATATTACTTTACATACTTTTTCTAAATTCTTCCATAAATAGCTTGACCGCCTTTTTTTGATAGCCTCCAATAGTCAGCATAAACGAGTCTCTCTTAGTGGGAACTCCTGTAATCTGAATGGCTTTGAGGTCATCCCAACCTTTTAGGGCTTTTTCAGCAACTATTGTAGCCCAATCACTATCCTGAACCATTTGCAACAAGGCATGAATTGAGTTTAGCTCGATCGAAATCTTAGGTCGCATTTTGTTCTTAGCGAATAATTCTTCTACAAACTCCCTTGAATTCGAACCCTTTCCCGGTAAAACAAGCGGAATTTCCTCTATCTTCTTAAACGCAATTTTGTCTAAAGCTGCCAGAGAATGTGTTTTCGAAACCACCATTACCATTTGCGAAGTAAACAAAGGAACTTTCTCAACAGGAATATTTATCTCATGCGAAGAAATCACCAGAACCAAGTCTAACTCGTTCGTCAGTAGTTTTTGTTCTAAAGCCTCTGTTGTACCATATTCGACCACAATTTTCAGGTTCGGATATTGTTTGGCAAACGTATTGATAACGGGCAAAATCAAAAGTCCAAAAATATAGGTTACCCCTATTCGCAGTTCACCACCAATCATTTCGTTTAAATCTTCAATCGCCTGCTTTCCGTTTTCTACATTTTCAATGACTTTTTTGGCGTGAATAAGGAAAACAGCACCGGCTTCGGTAAGCTGCACTTTTTTACCTATTCTTTTAAACAAAGGCATTTCAAGTTCTTCTTCTAGTTTCTTTATCTGTTGTGATAATCCGGATTGGGTTACAAAACACAACTCTGCCGCTTTTGTAAAATGCAACACCTCTGCTGTTTTGATAAAATATTCTAACTGATAAATTTCCATATTGATAATTTTAATTACTTATTATAAGTAAAATTATTAATTTTTCTAATGAAATCATAATCCCGAACTTTGTAAAAAAATATCAGGCATCATGTTTCAAGCGTTAAAATCAAAAAACTTCAAGTTATTCTTTTACGGACAATCTGTTTCTGTAATTGGAACCTGGCTTCAAAAAACAGCCGTAAGCTGGATGGTTTATAGCGTTACGGGTTCGGTTTTTTTGCTGGGATTGGCAACGTTTTTAAGTATGATCCCCTCTTTATTTCTGGCTCCTTTAGCCGGAAGTATTATTGGCCGCTACGACAGACACCGTGCTATGATTTTATTACAATCTTTGGCAATGCTTCAGGCGGGTGCTTTGGCTCTGCTGATTTACCTGAAAATATACAACATCAACTTTATTCTGGCTTTAAGTCTGATTCAGGGCATCATCAATTCTTTTGACATGACCTGCAGACAAACGATGATGATTGATATTGTCGACAACAAAGAAGATTTACCTAATGCAGTCGCCTTAAACTCTACCCTGAATAATTTTGCCCGAATTGCAGGCCCGGCTCTGGCGGGAATTATTCTGCACAATTATGGTGAAGATATTTGTTTTATCGGCAACTTCTTAAGCTACATTCCGGTTTTAATTTCGCTGTTAATGATGAAAATTACACCACATATTAAAGCCACTGATAAGATGAAAATGGTAGATGATTTTCTGGAAGGTCTGGATTATGTAAAAAAAGAAACCGAAATGGCCAAAATGCTTCTGATGTTAATGTGCAGCAGCTTATTTGTTATTTCTTTCAACACTTTAATGCCTGTTTTTGCCAAGGATATTTTTAACGGAAATGCTCAGACTTTCAGCTGGTTTGAAAGTGCTGCCGGGATTGGATCAATACTATCCGCTATTTATCTGGCTAACCTTAAAAAAGCTGACAATATGGGTAAAATAATGATCACTGCAAGCTTATTGCTGGGTTTTAGCATCATCATATTAGCCTATTCAAATAGCTTAACTGTAGCGCTTATTTGCATGGCTTTAAGCGGTATTGGAATGATGGCGCAAACCTCATCAATCAACATTTACATTCAAACACAAAGTACCGTAAATATGCGTTCAAGAAGTATTAGTTACTATTTGATGGCGTATCAGGGAATGATTCCTGTGGGAAGTTTGATTATTGGCTATGTGTCACACATTATCGGAACCAGAGAAACTGTCGCCATTCAGGGTGTTATCAGTATTATCTCGGTCATTGTTTATGTGTACTACAAAAAACAGAGTTCTCAGGAAGAGTTTGGAACCTGTGAGGTTCGCTACAAAAATTGATAAGCTCCAATTTTAGAAATTCCAAATTCCAAAGCAAAGATTGGAATTTGGAATTTTATTTTATAGCGAAATCTCTCCACGCAAAGCGGTTTCGAAAATCGTTTTAAACTCGGATTGTGGAATATTATGTCCTAACAAATACATTAATTTCGTAATAGCAGCTTCGGTAGTGATGTCTTTTCCAGAGATCACTCCAAGAGATTTCAAAGCAGTACTGGTTTCATATTGCCCCATATTTACGCTTCCTCCCGAACATTGCGTAACGTTAACGATGTGCAATCCGGATTGAATTGCTTTTTCAATCAAATTTAAAAACCAATCTTCTGTTGGGGCATTTCCAGAACCGTAGGTTTCCAGAACAATTCCTTTTAAATCTTTAATTGCCAGAATAGAAGCCAAAACCACTTCACTCATTCCCGGGAACATTTTGATAATCGCAACGTGATTGTCTAATTTTTTATGAACGATCAGTTTTCCTTCTGTATTTACAGGGAGAAACAGGTGTGTGTTTAGTTTTAAATGAACCCCTGATTCTACCAATTCAGGATAATTTGGTGCGGTAAATGCTTTAAAATGTTCTGCATTTACTTTTGAAGTTCGGTTACCCCGGTACAGTTTATATTCAAAATACAAACAAACCTCATTGATTACCGGTCTACCATTTTCCTGAAGTGAAGCAATCTGAATGGCTGTAATCAGGTTTTCTTTAGCATCGGTTCGCAAGTCACCTATCGGAAGCTGAGAACCTGTAAACACTACCGGTTTTGCTAAATTCTCCAGCATAAAACTCAAGGCCGAAGCAGAATACGACATAGTATCTGAACCATGAAGCACTACAAATCCGTCGTAAGCAGCGTAATTTTCCTCAATAATTGTAGCAATCTTTGTCCACTCTTCAGGATTCATATTCGAAGAATCAATGGGAGTTTCAAATGAAACCGTTTCAATCTCGCAATCTAATTGTTTGATTTCGGGTATCTTTTGCAATAATTTACCAAAATTGAACGCCTTAAGTGCGCCCGTCTCAAAATCTTTACTCATACCGATAGTTCCTCCGGTATAAATTAGTAGTATTTTAGCTTTAGATGACATCCTGATATTTTAATTTATTGACAACAGGATTGGCATACATTGCCAAAAATCCTTGTCTTGTCACTGGGTTATCACTTCCGATACGCATTTCTAAACGGCGCTCAAACAATGATTTTTCACTTTCTTTGTACAAGTGAGCAAACTTATTTGTCTCATTTAAAATATCGTAAGCAATAAAATTCGTTGGCCATAATTGATAATTTTTCAAAACCGAATCATCAATAACCTGTGCCAAAGCCTGCACTTGTTTGTTGGCATTGTCATTCTCAGCTACAATCTGATCGATCTCTGTATCTAAAACGTCTCCAACAGAAATATGAATTCTTTTTTTAGTTCCCATGACACCACTTATGATGGTCATGAAATCTTCATTTTTTTCTTTAATATAAACCTCATTATTGGCTTCTGCCATTAACTGTGGCATCTTCAGAACATCTGTTGGATCGTATTCGTATGAAATAGAAACCGGAACAATTTTTAATTTTTTAAAATAATCCATCAAATTGGGTTCATCAGACCCCATTCCGATCATTTTCAAGACTCCCGGATTGGTTTCGTCATTTCCGTCTTTTGTTCGGCCTTCTCTTTGTGCAATCCAAACCGAACGATTTTCGCGAAGTAATAATTGCCCGATATACTCAGATAATAATTTAGAACTCTGCAACATTTCTCTTGGCGTTAAACCTCTTAAAACCAAAAAATTTCGGTTTAGTTTTGCCAAAGTACTCAGGAATGCTTTTTTAACCAAATTGTCTCCAATTGCAGATGCCGTCATGACTAAGCCATGCTCGAAAAGACAAACATTTAATAAGGTGGTATCCAATAAAATATCTCTGTGATTGGAGATAAATAAGTAAGAAGTATTTTTTTCTAATTTCTCAAATCCTGAAGTGGTAAGCCCTTCTGAACTTTTCTCTAAAACCTTTTGTATGGTGTTGTAAATAAAGTTGCATTGAAAATCACGAATCGAATGTGTTTTTTTAAGCTGCTCTTTCCAAACCTCATCTGCTACTTCCGGAAAAGTAAAGTTCATCATGGTTTTCATCATCGGATGATTGACAACATCATGAAGTGCTTCATTTATTTCAGAATCATAAAACGGTCGAATGGCATCAAATCTCTGCATTATTTATATTGGTTTTAAGTGGGCAAAAGAACAAAAAAAAAATTAAACTATTGTAAGGTATGGGTTAAATCCCAAAAACGTCTTTCGAATTTTGAGTTGTTCGCTCCGCAATTTCTTCTTCAGAAACATCATATATATCGGCTAATTTCGCAATAACATTTACTAAGTAACTGCTTTCATTTCGCTTTCCCCGGTACGGAATTGGCGCTAAATAAGGAGAATCGGTTTCCAGAACGATGTGTTTCAAATCGATCTGATTTAGAAACTGATCGATTTTTCCGTTCTTGAAAGTTACCACTCCACCAATTCCCAGCTTCATATTGTAAGACAGCGCCTGAAGTGCCTGTTCGTATGTTCCTGAAAAGCAATGAAAAATTCCAATTAAATCAGCTGATTTTTCCTCTTCCAGTACTTCAAAGATTTCATCAAAAGCCTCACGACAATGAATTACAATAGGTAATTTGTATTGTTTTGCCAGTTGAATTTGTCTTTTAAAGGCAATTTGCTGCTCTTTTAGATGTGTTTTATCCCAATACAAATCGATTCCAATTTCACCTACAGCGTAAAACTTTCGTTTGGCCAGCTCCGTTTCTACATGTTTTAACTCTTCTTCGTAATTGTCTTTCACATAGGTAGGATGCAACCCCATCATCAAGTATACATAATCCGGATAATTTTGCTCCAGATCGTACATCGACTGTGTGGCAGCGGCATCAATCGCAGGAATAAAAAAACGGATTACTCCGGCATTTATAGCTCTCTGCATCATCTCGTCGCGGTCCTGATCAAATTCTTCAGAATATAAATGTGTATGTGTATCGGTAATTATGGGCTTCAAATTCAATTGTTATAATTTTTAATGGCCCAAAATTACGATAATATTAAAAACTTTCCCAATTTGAATGAAATGAGGAAAAATAGCACGCGGATTTTTACGGATTCACTTCGTGAAAACGCAAATAAAAACGGATTTTTTAGATCTGTACTGTTTATCTGACTGAACAAAATAGTAAACCCGACAAGTTTTAAAAACCTGTCGGATTTGAATCAATATGAGATACTAAGTTATTTCCCTGTTTTAACAAACAATAAAGCGCGGTCTAAAACTTCGTCTTTACCTTGTTGAGCCCCTAAAATGGTTGGGATTACTTTAATATCCGGGACAATCCCAATACGCTGTGTTTCTTTTTTATTTGGGTAAAAAGCACCCATTGAAGTAAATGAAGAATCAAATCCGTTGATAATGTTAAATTCATAATTTGGTCCATCGGAGCCCGATGTCTGAGTACCTACAACGGTAACATTTGGTGCTGTCTGAAGGCTCATTACGGTTTGTTCCCCAAAACTATGAGTTCCTGAACCTACCAGAGCAATTACTTTACCTTTATAATAATCCGGATTGATTTTACCACATTCTTCCATATCGTCCATAAAATAATAACGACCAGGATAACTTAAGTCCTGTCGAAGCAATCTCAAAATTGGTTTTGGCTCCGGATTTAGATATTCGCTGATTAAAAAATCGGTATTGATTGGTCTGCTTCTGGCATCAAAAATAATCGCTTGTGTCCCTTTTAATTCCTCCATCATCTTTGCAACTTCCTCTTTTGGCACTTTGCTCATTCTTACAAAACCAATATTATCTGCCATAATTTCCCATTTTGCAGTTTTTTTGGGTGGTGATCTTTTAATTTTTTCGTTTGGGTAACGATGTATTTTCTTTGTTGATGTCACATTATCTCTAATGAATTCAATTTCTAAATCATCTGTATCCCCTGTAAACATTATAAAACCTCCCAAGTAAGTCGCTACAGCTTTATTAGATCCCTGCATGTATTTTGAAAGCTCTACTAATTGTTGTGCAACTGTACTACCATCCACTTTTGTTATAATATCGCCAATTCTTAAGTCATCTATTTTGGCTAAGGAATCATTTGCTATCGCAACAATTACAGCTTTATCGTTTATAAATTTAGCTGTAAAAGGAATATACTTCTCTCCACCCAAATATTTAATCATATCCGGACTAGTAGTACCGGCATGTGTATCGTTAAGCTTTATCGATATTTCACGCATTGCCAATAAAAATTCCTTTTCGGAAGCAGGAGTATCGATATGAGGAAGAATTTCCATAAGCGCTTCGTCCCAATTCTGATCCATTACATATTTATATGGGAAAAAATACTCTATATAATTCCAAAAACGGAATAGTGCCAAAAGACGTAAATTTCTATCTGTCCATTTAAATTCAGTGTACGCTGGTTCATTAACGAACTGCAAACGAACATTTTTTCCGTCTTGGTTTACATAATGATTCGCGCCCTGAAATCTATTCTCTGTAATAAATTTCAATTTTTGAGAAAGACTTTTAGAAAACAGCTTGTCTTTTTGCGTCCATTCTAAATTCAAATTTTTAGTAAAATAGTCTATTTTGGAGTTCAGGGCCACTGGTGTGTTAACCGGTACTTCTCCCAGACTTTCAATCCATTTTTCGATTGTAGCAGAAAATTCTTCTTTGGTTTGTGCTTTTTCAATTTTAGGCAAAACCTCAAAGAGTTTTTCATCCCAGTTTATTTTCCCACTGGCAACTGTAGGATGGTAATATTTTAAGAACCCCCAAATTTTGCAGGTCGCAGCAAGCTTTTCGGTTTGGGTAATTTTGGCATAGCCAAAGATCGTCTGAGTGCATACAATAAGAAAAACTAAAGTAATTTTGTTCATGTAAATAACTGGTTAGGTTGAAATTGTTTTTTGGTAAATTTTTCTGAAAAAAAATCAGCCGAATGTAAAACTAAAAATCCGGATTCGTTTACGGCTTTGTGTAAAAACCTTTTTTATATAAATAAACCGGACAGATTTTTAAAACCTGTCCGGTTTGAATAAGTATAAAATTCTTAGCGATTTTGATGTTCTAACAAGCAATTAATCCAAATCGTCCAGCAGCTCCTGAACATCGTCGTAGTTTTCATAATCCTGCGAAATGGTCTGCAGGATTTCTCTACAGCCTTTGTAATCTTTTTGTTTTAGTCTGGACAATGCCAGATACCATTTGGCTTTCTCTTTATAAGCAGAAGTACCTGATTTTAACTCATTAAAAATAGCTTCTGCCTGTTTATAATGGTCTTCTTCCAATAAAGAAATTCCGTAAAAATATTGCATTTCAGCGGTTTTATTTTCTGTTAACAGTTCTTCAAAAAACGGAATTGCCAATACATATTTTCCTTCATTGAAAGCTTTTTCTGCCTGTTTTAAGGTTTCGTCTGTATCGCCACGTTCGACAAAAGAAGCTGTTTCCGGATGATTAAAATCGTCAAATTGAGGAGTCCCATTATAATCAAAAAAGAACAGTCCGAATAAAATAATAATCGATGCCGCTGCCGCGAAATACCAAGGTCGCATTCGGACAACTTTGGGCTTGTTAGCGTTGAAATGTTTCTCCGAAATCTGTGTCAAGTTTGCCGTAAAGGCTTCTCTCTCTTCCTCATGTACAAATTTGTTTCTAAGCTGCAACTGTACTTCTTTAAAAGTTTCAAACTCAGAAGCCAGTTCATGATCCTCAGACAATTGTTTCTCAAAACGATCCTGTTCCTCAGCAGTCATTTCTTCTTCAAGATATTGATCGAATAATATGTAACGTTCATCGTTCATGATTCCTTATTTTTTTAGCGAATTAAAATTTTTAGCCTCCTGAATCCACTGTGTTAATTGCCCCACACACAACGATTTTTTCTTACGGACATACCCATAAGTTACATTGAGTTTAGCCGCAACTTCTTCCATCGTTTTAGTGGCAAAACTAAGTTTTAATAACTCCTGGCATTTGTCTCCCAATTTCTGAAACATGGCATCAAAGAGCTGTTGCCTTTCATCAAATTCTTCTGTTTGACCAATTAATTCCAGTGCAGATTCATTCATAGATACCGCATCTTCATTAATTGTTACCCCTTTGTTAGCTGTTTTTTTAAGTTCGTTAAGCCACTTCCTTTTGCACAATAGAAAAAAGTAAGCATCAAAGGGACAAGTCAGCTGCAGTGTCTTCGCTTTGGCCTGATTAAAAAGCAAAATCATCACTTCCTGAACCACATCCTGCGCATGTTCCTTATCTCCGGAATTGTTCATGACAAACATCACCACTTTAGGAACAAATTTTTTGTAAATGATCTGAATAATTACTGAGTTATTTGCAGCAATGCCATCAATATACATTTGATCGGGATGAATTTTAGCCTTAACCATAAAAACCTTTTTGAAGCTAATTTAAAAAACAATTGGAAATAAATTTCATGCAAAGGGGTAACAATTAACAAATCAAGTTGATATAACACCAAAGGACTCATAAAAATTGTAAAAAAAATGTTCCGAGAACCATCAAAAATCAATAAAAATGGAAACCTGTCAATTTGTAAGCGAGAAGAATTTAGATCAATTTCACCAAATGATTTCTGCCAAAACACGAAATGGTTTTGTGATTGTGGAGCATAACGAGAAACTTCCGTATGTCGTTTTATCCAAAAAACAAAAAGCAATCAATCATCCATTACATCTCTTTCTTACCTGCATCACATTTGGGCTGTGGTTTATGGTATGGGGCTATTTTATTCTGACGCTTTCACGAAAAACAAACATTCTCGTTGCAGTAGACGAAGACGGCAATCTCTTTGAAGACAAGTGCCTCTCTGCATAAATTCTGAATTACAAAAAAGCAGAGGTAACAATTGTTTAAAGAAATTGATATAACAACATATCTGCAAATTCAGAAATAAATTTCAACAGTAAGGGTAACAATATCAAACCCAAATTGATATAAAGATAATTAACAACCGAAATCTGAAAACCACCTGATCATCAGGACAGATTTATAAAAACTAGAAATCATGAACACAAACTTTAAAAAAATCGGACTTTTATTTTTACTAACAATCAGCTTTGCAAGCTGCGACAATGGCGACAGCGATGATAATCTTATTTTACCACCTTCTCCTGCAGCTTTTAAAAGCATAAGCACCAAAGGAGTAAAGTCAGCTACGCAAAAATTTACGATTACAGCCGGAACCGGTGTAGTTACTGTAACTTCAGTAAAAGGAGTAAAATTAAGCATCAATGGAAACTGTCTGACTAAAAACGGGACCGCAGTGACGGGCACAGTTGATATTGAATACATTGAACTTTTTGACAAAGGAACTATGCTGATTACGAACAAACCTACGATGGGAGTTATGCCAGACGGAAAGAAAAACCTACTGATTTCAGGTGGAGAATTCTTCATAAAAGCCACACAGGGCGGAGTAGAACTTAAAACTTCCTGCTCTATGAATTTAATTGTTCCCGCTGCTTTAACAGATGGTGTAGACAATGCCATGACTTTATGGACCGGTGTAATGGATCAAAATGACGAATTGACTTGGGAAGTACCTAAACCAAATGCAGACGGAACGGGCGGAAAAGGCGGTGTTCAGGGTGAGGGAACCAATTACTTTGTGACATTTGGAAACTTTGGATGGACAAACGTAGACCGTTTTTACAGCGACCCTAGACCGAAAACTACACTGTTGGTTGATGCTCCCGATGGCTACAACAATACAAATAGTGCCGTTTACCTGTCATACGATGGTGAAGGAAATGCACTTGCGAAATTAGACACCTACACTGCAGCAGGATTATTCAGCGAGCACTACGGACAAATTCCGATTGGCTTAAAATGTCATGTGATTTTTGCAACCGAAGATAATGGTCAATGGCGATACGCAATCAAGGCCGTAACCATTGCTGCAAATGATGTGTACACCTTTACACTTGCCGAAACAGTCGTAGGTACCGAAGCCCAATTGGTAGCCGCAATCAATGCTATTCAGTAACTTACAAAATTCTTTTTAAGAAAAAGTGGTGATTTGCTCATCGCTTTTTTTTACATTTAATCCAGTTTTCAAATTAATTCTGATGCTTTATAGAAGCTAATCCTGCTGTCCGCTGTATCTTTTGTACCGAACCCCGATACAAAAGGATGCCGCTCCCATCAGGGCTAAAACCCTCTAGTTATGAAACCACTATCCTCTATTTTATTGATGCTGCTTTCTGTTTTCGCAATGGGACAAACGAAGGTAAAAGACACCATAACCCGAAGAGCCAATATTGTTTTCATTCAGAACGGAAATGCGGTTACGTATAAACCCGAAACTCCGCCCTTAATTCCGATTGCGGGAGCTCCAAAACCCAGCTATTCTTATTTATGGGAACTCGGCGATGGACATTACAGCAAAGAAGCAGAACCCAAACATGTCTACAAAAACAAGGGAACTTACACCACCAAACTTGCCGTAACCAACAATTACGACAACGGAAAACCTCCGGCAACACGCCCAAAAAAGGTGGCTATAAACGATATTACCGATACTAACTATAAAGATATTGCGTCCATAGCCGATCAAAACGGATTTGCGATCTTAAAAAATTGCGATCCTATTCCCGAACAGGAAATGGTAGTTGTAGTAAGTTATCAAAATCTTGAGAATTATGTTTCAAGCGGAAAACTCTATTTGTTTTATAATGAGAAACAATTTAAGGACAACAATTTCGAACTGGTCGATTTTCGAACCTATGCCAATGAACGTGAAGTAAAAGAAAAAGCGGTAGCTCTTATTGACGATCTGGATGATTCTAAAAATTATGTGGCTTCGGCTGAAAACGCTTTCAAAACCAGAAAATACAGAAATACAACCAGCGAAGAAGATCTGGATGCATCGTTGCTGGATGCCAATAAAACCTATCATAATGTTTCGGTAATAGAATTTGATGATGCCAATCCCAATGAGACCCGAAATCTTTTTTACACTTTTAAAACAACTCCCGAAATGATCAAAGATACCAGCGCAACCGTTACAATGCGTGGTATTTTTGTTCCAAACCGAAGTTATAAAAATCATAAAATAAAGAATCTCGAAATGGAGATCGTAACTTCCCACGACCCTAATAAAATGGGCTCTAACGGAAGTTTTATGAATTACAGACTGGTACGTTTTAAAAGAGTAAATTTTAAAACACGTTTTCAGAACAATGGCGAAGGTCCTGCCCGAATGATCAGACTTGAAACGGATATTCCCGATATGTTTGACAAAAAAACCTTCCAGATTGAAGACATGTATCCTAAGTGCCCCATTTGTCCAAAAGACGAAATTCCAACTACAAGCTGTCTGGATACCATTATCAAAAAAAATCAAATCTTTTTTACTTTCAAAAATATTTACTTACCTGGAAGCGAACAGAAAAATGTACACGAGAAGGACAGTACAAAAGGTTTTGTAAAATATTCGATGAAGTTTGGCGAAGACTTTCACAAAGTAAAAACCCGAAGCCGAACGGCAATTATTTTTGATAAAAATGAGCCGATAATCACCAACTATGCCACAACCCGATTCCTTCCCGGAATTTCAATTGGGGCAAAAGCAGGTTATAACTTGTATCCTGATCTTGAAAAATCGACAAGTTATTTTGTGGGTGCCACTATTTCGCCTTTTAAATCGTATCGCTTTTACTGGCAGGCAGAATGGCTTAACGCCCTGAACAAATACGAAAGCGGGCTAACAGTGATCGATCAGACTGTGGCAGGTGCAAATGGCGTGAAGCAATTGCAACGCACCACCACCACAACCGAAAACAAAAATGTTAACTGGGAAATTCCGGTATTAATTCGGTATAACCTTAACAATTATATAGGAATTGGCGCCGGAATTCAGGCCAATTTTGATGTTTCGTCAGAACAAAACCAAACTCAAAAAATTGAAACATTTGAAGGTGGGACAGATCAGTTTTTGATTAATACCCGAACGCAGTCAAACTCCGTAAAGAACAGTTTTGTGAATTTAAGAACTGGTGTTTTGTTTGATTTAACCGCTGGTTTTGCCAGAATCGGACCCAGTTTTGGAGCGCGCTATGTGATTAATTTTGAACAGAATCTCAACTATTTTCAGCTCTATGGAATCTGGAAGTTTTAGGAGTTATCCCGCGGAGATTCACAGAGGGTTTTCACCGAGATACGTTAATTTTTTTGCCAAGAATTTTCAAGATATTTTTATTTATTACTACGTTATGTATTTCTAAAAATTTGTGAATTCGTGGCAAACTTTCTTTTTAAATCTCTGAGAAAAAACAAGAATTCGTGAATTCGTGGCGAAAATTTTAAACAATGATAAAACGATACTGCTCTATTTTATTCTTTACAACAATGATTCTGTTTGGACAAAATCAGGAAGATCAAATATATACTGCAATTGACTCTTTTATTGCCCATCCTTTCCCTCAGGCATTACAAAATTTAAAGAATACCGAGGCCGCTTTCTGGAAAAATCCGAAGTCAAAAACCAAAGACGAATTACTTGCAATTGTGGTTTTAAACTGCAATAAAGCCTACTATGAAAATCAATTTGGTAAAACGGAAAACGCTATTACGAGTTATGAAAAGGCATGGCAAATTTATCAGAAAAACAAACTTGGCGGTTATGACATTATCGAATACTGCCTGAAACCTCTAGGAAACCTATACACCGTTTTAGGCGATTACGACAGTGCCGAGAATACGATAAAGCAGTATTTTTTTATTGTAAATACGACTCCCGGTTATCCCGATTCCCAAAAACAAAAATTTGCTGCAATCCTGAATTTATCCAATGTATATCAGAGCTTGGGCAAGTTTAATCCGGCCATTGATTTATTAGAACAAATACTAAGAACCGAAAAACTGTCAAATGTTCAGAAAGGAATCGTACTCAATAATCTGGGAAACAATTATCTGGGAAACAATTATCTGTTGAGTTCGACCGAAGGTTTAATGCGTCCTGAGATTTATCAAAAAATCGAAAACAGCTTTGGGTCTTCTATAAATTATCTGAAAAATGAAAAAGACCAATCCGAGACTTTATCTAATTCGTATCGGAATCTGGCCATTCTTAAACGGCAGAGCAATCAATTTGAAGCAGCAGATTCTTTTTTGAAAAAAGCTGAAAAACTTTTACTGGAAACGCCGCACGTACAAATCCGAAAAATGGCAAAACTGTATTATGAAAAGGCTTTATTACTTTTTGATGAACGAAAATATACCGAAAGCGCGCAACAGATTGAAGGCGTTTTTAAAATTTTAATCCCAGATTACAAGGCCAAAGAGGTGCTTCCAAATCAAAATCAATTGTATGCTGAAACGGTTTTAATTGATGCCCTCGATTTGCGAGCGCAGATTTTTCTAAACCAAAATCAGCCTAAAAAAGCATTGGAATCTTACCGACTTTCTCTTCATATCGAAGATCTCTTGATGAATATTACACTGTATGAAAACTCCAAAATAATTACGCAACTACGCTCTCGCAATCGTACCGAAAAATGTCTTTTGATTTACGATCACTTATTTCAAAAGGAAAATAAAACGGAATATCTGGAGGAAGCTTTTCAATTGGCAGAACGAACAAAATCCGGAGTTTTAGAAAGTTATCAATCGAATATTAAAAAGGCAACGACAGCAGAGAAATTGCTTCTACAGCAACTTCAAAATTTAAACAATTCTATTGTAAAAGAACAGCAAAAAGGCAATTCAGCGAATATTCCGAACCTCAACAACGCAATTAAAAAGCAGAATGAACTGATGCTTTCCTTAAAGCAAATTCAATCTAAGAATCCAAATTCGCTTCCTGACAATTGTGATTTAAAGGAGCTGTTTTCAAAATTAGAAAAAGACAAAGCAGTACTGGTATACTATTTTATGGGTGCCGAAAACCTGTATTATTTCACCTTGCAAAATAACCGAATCAGTCTTAATCATCTCTATACTGCTCATACGGCGATGCCGAATATCCTAAAATTCATCAATTATTTTAATACTGCGGCAGCCATTACAAATGATATTTCCGGATACAATTATTACGGTAAAAAAGTATACGATTTATTGCGATTGCCACAAAATAACGTTTACAAAAACCTCATCATTATTCCTGACGGTATTTTGAACTTCCTGCCTTTTGAGGCACTAATTACAAGTGCATCAAAAACGACAAATTTTGCCAAAATGCATTACTTATTAAATGATTTCAGGATCGCTTACAATACTTCGGCAAACCTATATCTCAATTCCAAACCGGTTTTACATTCCCGAAATACAATTTTGGGCGTTTTTCCTGTTTTCAAAAATACTCCTTTTGAACTGCGCTACTCGAAGAAAGAACTCGAAGCCATCCGAACTAATTTCAAAGGAAAATATTTAGAAAATTCCGAAGCCAATTTCTCCAATTTCAAAAACAACGCTAACCACTACTCCATTTTACATTTAAGTACTCACGCCTCTTCGGGTGATGTCGAAACGCCGGCAAGCATCAGGTTTTACGACCAGGAAATCTTATATTCAGAACTGTACAATCTCAACATCAATCCCGATTTGGTAGTTCTGAGTGCTTGCGAAACCGGAATCGGGAAATTGTATAAAGGTGAAGGTGCAATGAGTGTAGCAAGGGGTTTTCAGTTTGCAGGAGCACAAAATTTACTCTTTTCTCTGTGGAAGGTCAACGATTATACCACCTCTGTTTTTATGACTGATTTTTATGAAAATGTAAAAAAGGATGTGCCTTATTTTGAAGCCAATACCAATGCAAAACTTGCTTTTTTACAGGACAAGTCCATTTCGAATGCCAAAAAATCTCCTTATTACTGGAGTTCTTTTGTGTACTACGGTGCTGTTTCGGCCGAAGAGAAGTCTCCAAATTATATCTTTTATATCATTAGTTTATTGGCTTCAATTGGTTTATTTTTGATTTTCAATCATTACCGAAAATGGAAAATCTTCACGAGGTTCTCAAAAAAGAGAAATACAAAAAAATAAAATTCAAGGTCACCAAAACACAGCACTTATTAATTAAGGCAAAAATCAATGGTGTCTCGGGAAACTTCATTTTAGATACCGGGGCCTCTAATTCCTGTGTAGGTTTTGAGAGTATTGAACGTTTTGAACTGACAGCAAAAAAATCCAAAACCAAAGCTTCGGGAGCCGGAGGAACGGGAATGTTAACCCAAATTTCAAAGCACAATCGCCTACAGCTTGGAAGTTGGAAAAACCACGATTTTAGTCTGGTTATTTTTGATCTTTCACACGTCAATGAAGCTTTAGAATCGTACAAAACAAAACCGGTTCAGGGTATTATCGGGGCCGACGTTTTGCTTGAAGGTAAAGCAATTATCGATTATTACAATCATTATTTGTACCTTAAATAATAAACTCCAAATTTTAAAATTCCAAATTCCAATACCAGAGTTTTAATACGCTTTTTTATATATATTTGCTTGGCTATTTTAACAAACCGATACGTATGAAAAAAACTTTACTTTTTTTTATTTTACTGTTTTCCAATTATTTTTATGCTCAGGTCAGTGATATGGAGCATTGTTACGGGGATACCCGGTTTAACTTAACGCTCAATCAATCTGCTTTACTTGTTAACTTAAATCCGGTAGAAACTACGCTTAGTTATCATCTTAGCGCTCAGGATGCTGCGAATAATACAAACGCAATTGCACAGCCTGCCTCCTACAATAGTACCGCACCGTCTACCACTATTTATGCCAGAATAGACAATAAAGGAACTGTTACAACAAACTATTTTAATTTAAAAATATATAATCAGATCAATGCTATACCCCTTACAACACCTGTAAGATGTAAAGGAGAAAACAATGGTATTTTAACTGTAGCTCCGTCAGGAGGCAAAACACCTTATGCTTATAGTCTGGATGGAGGCCCTTTTACCGTTCATATCGGTAACCCCATAGGTACTTTTACTAACTTGTCAGCAGGCACGCATACCATTGCTGTAAAAGATGCCTTAAGTTGTCAATCGATGCTTCAGACGTTTCAGATTACCGAACCTTCTGCTTTGACAGTAAAGCTATTTACTGAAAATCAAACGGTAGTGGTTACTGCCTCAGGAGGAACATCTCCTTATCAATATTCTTTGGATGGAATCAATTATCAAACGAACTATGTTTTTTCAAATATGCCTGTCGGATCATACACTTTTAGGGTAAAAGATGCTCAGGGTTGTGTAACATCAGAATCGGTGAATGTTTATTATCCACTGGCTGTAGGAACCCAGATATTAAAACCTATTGACTGTATTGAGAAGGCTAGAGTTAGTGTCTTTGCAGCAGGAGGAAGTGCTCCGTACCTTTACGCAGTCAACAAAGGTCCTTATCAACCTATAAATGTTTTTTCGAACCTTGCCGCAGGAGATTATGTTTTTGAAGTAAAGGATGTCCAAAATGTAGTACGTTATGCTAATGTCACGATAGCCGAATTTGTTCCTCTTTCAATAGCAACAGCAAAAACAGACGCTACAACTAACGATGACAATGACGGTACTATAACCGTTACCGCCAATGGAGCCCTTAAACCTTATACGTATACACTAACTGATAATACCGGTAATCCTCTTAAACCTTCTCAGCCATCAAATGTTTTTACAGGTCTGAAATCAGGAATCTATGGTGTTCTGGTGAACGATGCTACTAATTGTATTGCATCACAAACCAATATTTCCATTCTTAAAAAACCTGCCGTATTAACTGCGATCGCAAATGTATCTCCAATAACCTGCTTTAGTGCAACCGGAACAATAACGGTTGTTGCAACGGGAGGTAAAGCGCCTTACAAGTATTCGGTGGACAACGGAAATACGTTTGTTACTTTGAATATTTTTAGCGGATTGACAGCCGGAATTTATACGGTAAAAGTACGTGACGCAGAAAACACCGAAATCCAGTTTATTCTCGAAATTTCTCCTCTAAATCGTCCATTGGTTAATGTAACTACTTTGACAGATTTACGCTGTAAAGGAGACAACACCGGTTCGGTATCGGTAACTGCGACCGGCGGAAAGGCTCCTTATGTATATGCAATAGATGGAGGTCCATTCAGTTCGGCTGCCACTTTTACGAATCTGCGTACCGGAACTTATAACATTACCGTACAGGATGCCAATGGCTGTACAGCATTAGCCAGCGTTCATATTTCAGAACCAACAGAGGGTTTGTCAGCAACGGCAATCCCGATAAATGATCAGGGTATCATTGTTAATGCAAAAGGAGGAACTGCTCCTTATCTGTATTCTTTACAAAACAATTTAGGAGTTGTAATCGCAGGCCCAAAAGATAACGGAGTTTTTACCAAATTACCACTTGGTGTTTATACGGCACAGATTACAGATGTTTACGGTTGCGGTTATATGCAAGGAGGAATAAATGTGATTCCCGCTCCGCCTCTTTCGGCTATCACTGAAGTTATCCCAGCAACTTGTAGTTCTTTAGGAAAAGTAACGGTTACGGCTAACGGAGGAATTGCTCCTTACAACTATTCACTAGATAATGAAGCTGCAAAGACTTCAAATGTGTTTTCTAATTTAGCTCCTGGAAATTACTCGATAACCGTTCGCGACGCTAACAATGCTACCTACGCTCTTACTTTTTCAATAGTGCCTTTGGATCCGTTTGTTGCGACTGCAGCGATTGTATCTCAGGTAACCTGCTTCTCAAAAGGAATAGCACAAGTTATCGCTAATGGTGGCAAAGCCCCTTATCTGTATTCGATAAACGGAGGTTCTTTTCAAAATGCCTTTCAGTCTACAACAACTTTTACGGGGCTAAATCCCGGTGATCATGTTATAACCATAAAAGATGCTAACGATTGTAAGCAGACTATCGCTATTCATTTGGCTCCGCCTGTACCTGTAACCGCAGTTGCAACTGTCAACAATCAAAACATAACCGTTACCGCTGCCGGTGGTTCTGGAAATTATAAATTTTCATTAGACGGAATCGTTTTTCAATCCAGTAACATTTTTACCATCGCTACTTATGGAGTATATCGCATAGTTGTAAGGGATCAAAATGGCTGTGTTGAATCTATTTCTATTGTAGTAGATCCTCCGGCTCCTTTAATTGATGGTAAAAAAGAAATCGCTGTTACATTTAAAGCAGGACAAACTTTAGGGGATTTGGTCATTGAAGGTCAAAATATAAAATGGTATAGCAGTAAAGGTATTTCAACAGGTAAAACGAGTAAAACTTCAGAAACTCCTTTGCCTCCCACCACTCTTTTGGTAGACGGGGTTACCTATTATGCTTCCCAAACCATTGACGGAATCGAGAGTACAGAACGTCTTGCGGTTACTGCAAAAGTAAACGGATCGCTTGCTACATCAGATTTTGTTTTACCTGATTTTAAATTTTATCCAAACCCTGTTCACCATACTTTATCAATACATAATACTTCTGCTATTGATGAAATTGAGCTAATATCAGTATCCGGAAAATCTGTTTTAACTAAGAAAATAAACGATACTCATTCTGAAATTGATTTGTCGAATGTTGCCGTTGGATTTTATTTCTTAAAAGTAAAAGCAGAAGGACAGCTTAAAACAATTAAAATTGTGAAGAAATAAAGCCGTTAAGTGCTACAAACTTTCTATTAAAAATAAATGAGACCGTCTGAATTCAGACGGTCTCATTTTTTAATTAAACTAACCTAACGTTAAGAATTTGCTCCTGGATTCGGAATAATACATCCCGCCCAATTGAAGGCACCGTTTGCAATATTATTGTAAGTCACATAAAAGAAACCGCTGCGTCCCCAACCTGATCCCCAAGAGTTTTGTACTTTAAAGAGTCCGGTCGCATCGTCATATCCTACGATACAAACACAGTGACCTCCCTGTCTGCTGCCGTAAAGACTAGACCAAACATGGTTATTGTTACGGATATCATAAAAACTCTGATTCACATCAAAACATACTGCAACAGCATAATTTTGGTTTAAATAATACTTAATATCTGCTGTACTTCTTGGGTTAACATTAAACCAGCCTCCTGATTTTCTGGCAGCTGCCCAGTTTTTCTGCTGTGTAGACGGTTGTGTAAAACAGCCTCCGGCAATATATGGCATTTGTGCATCTGAACATTCTCCCTGATTTTTGATCAAATTCATGGCGTCATTTGGATAAGAACCCGCTCCGCAATTGCCTAATTTTATTTGATTGTAAACATATGCCGCACTTCTCGAAGCACCACTCCAATTACTTTGATGAACAGTGTTATTAAGGTATCGGGCAATACTGTGTGCTGCATATCCTACTCCCCAGCCTACACAGGAACCTTCGCTTCCCTGATCTCCAACTGGTGGTGTTGGTAAGCTTTTGGCTGCCGCAACTTTAGCCGTCAAAGACATTTTCTGAGTACTTGTAATTAAATCCGGTCTTAACTCGGCGATTCTGGCACGGTAATCAACAGGAGTTAAAAATTCGATGCTCTTTAAATAGGCATCCGGCATCTGAGCAAGTCCGTATCTTCCTTTGTCCAAAAGATTGACATCTCCATCCATTAATTTTTCCTGAACATCGGCTTCAGCCTGATCATTACCTTTATCACAAGAGTACAAAGCAAGTAATGCAAACAGTACAAGAGCAATTTTTCTAATTGAGAATTTAATAAGTGTTTTTTTCATAATTATTGGTTTTTTGTTGTTAATTTTCAGCCTGTTAAACTATTTAACAAATTTATTAGTAATTTTGGCATAACATTAACAATAAAAAGATCACAACTATAACTTATCTTACACACAAATCTATAACCGGGATTTAACTAGCAGGAATTGTATTTAATTATCTTGAAAAAGAACCTCCATTATTAAAAAAATTCGCCCATGGAAATCATTATAGAAAAATTAATAAAAGGCATACAATCGCATCCAATTATACAAAACAGCACCCTGTCTGGTGTTCAGGAGTGGAAAAGAGCACATTATATCATCCTGTCGGAAATCATCTCTGGTGTTTTAGAGAAATCAGAATTTATGCAGGGGGCTAAAAGAAATGAACTCGGATGCTCTATCTCGAGTATGACCTTACAAAGAATTTTTACCAATGATTCTTCTAAAACCAAAAACTCTGATTTGCGTTTTTTAAAAAGTCTCGACAAACTGGCTATTTTTATTGGATACCCTTCTTTAAACCATTTTCTAAATGAGGAGGCGGTAGATGCTGTTAAAGTGGAGAACAAAATTGAATCCGTCACATTTTTTGAAAAACTGGTTGCCGACTACTGTCAGGAAGAGTTTAATTCTTTACAAAGGTTACCGTTGATTAATATCGAAAGCTTGTCTGATTTTGTATTTACAGAAGGGCCGTTTTCAAAAAGGATTATGGATCTATTCGAGAATTATTCGACGTTAAAATACCATTTGAACTGCGAGAACAACCGCTCTAATTTTGAGATTTTTGATTTTAAGATTTCGAGTATTACAGAGAACATTGCTATTATCACGGCAAAAGAATTTTGGAATCTGGAATGGAAGGACGAAAATGAGGTTACTTCAATTGTTCTGAATAAAGTAAACAGGCAAACCTATTTCATCAAAAAAAGAGACGATGTCTGGAAAATATGGGACAACTACAATCCTGATTATAACGAAATCTCAACAAGAATACACTCGGCTATAGAAAACCAACACATCAAAAAAGTACTCATTTAATAACATGCATACTAATAATCTATTAAGAGTAGTTATTTTTAACACATAGAGACATAGATGCTATATTAATTACACCTAAAAGATTATCTAAATTTAAACCATAAAAAAATCCCAAACTCCTTTCGGAATTTGGGATTTTTTTTACCATTTCCTCCCGAAGTGTCGGGATTAGAATTTGGAATTTCTTTATTGAGATTTTAGATCTTAATGAGTATGTTTAGGATTAAAACCATCTTCGCTTAATTCTGTTGGCGTATAATCAGCCACCATTTCAGCTTCATAGTCGATTTTTTCTCCTTTAGAGAATTTATGAATAATTTTCTCCATGATATTATAGATCACCGGAACTACAATTAAGGTAAGGAATAAAGAAGAAATCAATCCTCCGATAATTACCCATGCCAAACCGTTTTTCCACTCAGCTCCTGCTCCTGATGCTAATGCAATTGGGAACATACCAAATACCATCGCAATAGTTGTCATCAAAATTGGACGCAAACGAGCGTGATTGGCCTGAATTAATGCTGTTCTGATGGATTCACCTGCAGCTCTTCTCTGGTTGGTGTAATCGACCAGCATGATCGCATTCTTACACACCAGACCGATCAACATGATGATCCCCAAAATCGTAAAGATGTTCAATGAGTTGTTGGTCAAAGCCAAGGCTAACATCGCACCGATAAACGAAAGCGGGATAGCAAACAATACCACAAACGGGTGAACGAAACTGTCATAAAGTCCAACCATTACCAGGTAAACCAAAATAATAGCAGCTAATAAAGCAATTCCTAACGTACCAAATCCTTCCGATTGGTTCTCCTGATCTCCACCCCAGATGTAGTTTACACCAGCAGGTTTTTTCAGTTTGTCTAATTTCACCTGCCATTGCTGAACAATTGTTCCTGACGGTACTCCAACGTTTTGTCCTTTTACCGTTACCGAAGCCGATTTATCTCTTCGCTCTAACTGGCTAGGTCCTGATCCTTCTGTAATGTCTGCAAACTGAGACAATTTAATTTGCTGTCCTGCAGCATTTACAAAAATCAAATTACTAACGTCTGTAATACTTTTTCTGTCAAAAGCATTGTATCGGATGTTGATGTCATACTCGTATTCACCAGCTCTGTATTTACCATCTGTATTTCCACTAAAAGCAGTCTGCATGGTTAAACCAACTGTTTGAAGTGTTAAACCTAATGCTGCCATTTTATCACGATCTACCTTAACGTTGATCTCCGGGTTTCCGTCCTCAACCGTTAATTTGATCTCTGTTGTTCCCGGAATAGTACGCAATTCTGCCTCTGCCAATTTAGCAAATGCCATAGCACTTTCTGTTGACGGACCGGTTACGATCAATCCTAATGTAGCATCCTCAGCAGTTCCTAAGATACCTACCGGAACTGTTTTTACTTTAGCTCCAACAAGTACTTTCTCTAACTTACGTTTGATTTTTGCTGCATAAACGTTGGCATCATCAGTACGGTCTTTTTGCTCAATCATTTTTACGTCAATCTCTGCTTTGTAAGCTGTTGCCTGCGATGCTCCAAAACCTTCACTGGTTTGTCCTACCGTTGTAATCTGACTGTGAACATATTCCTGTGCTTTTAAATACGCTTCTGCTTTTTGGGTCATGAAGTTGGTTTGCTCTAACGAAGCGTCTTTCGGCATTTCGATTTGAACTAAGAACTCCCCACTATCAGAAGAAGCGAAGAACTCCCCTCCAATGAAACCTCCGGCCATTAAACCTATGGTTGAAGCAAAAAACAATACAATTACTACCGCAAATGTTTTAATATAATGATCCAGACACCATGTTAACAAGTGAGAAACCCAGTCTGTAAAACGTGTTAAATAACTTTCGAAACCAAGAATGATTCTTCCAAATAAATTCTTTCCTTCAATATGCTCTAATTTACCATAACGAGATGATAACCAAGGAATAATAGTAAATGAAGCCAAAAGCGACAACAAAGTCGAAATAATTACCGTAACACAGAATTGTGTAATGATATTAGATACTAATCCGGAACTCATTGCAATAGGCAAGAATACTACCACAATTACTAAAGTAATCGAAGTTACCGTTCCGCCAATTTCTGCTGTTCCGTCATACGAAGCGCGAATTCGGCTTTTACCCATCTCCATGTGTCGGTAGATGTTTTCCAGTACCACAATCGCATCATCGACCAGAATACCTACTACAAGAGACAATCCTAATAAACTCATTAAGTTCAGGGTGTATCCCATTAAATATATACCAATAAAAGTAGCAATCAAAGATGCCGGAATAGATACCATTACAATCAGCGAGTTTCTGATACTATGCAGGAAGAACAACATTACAAAAGCTACCAGTACTACCGCAATCAATAAATCGTGTACTACAGAATCTGCCGCCTCTAATGTAAAAACAGTACTGTCTTTTGCAACTTCCAGTTTTAACTGGTTTACTTTATAATCTTTTTCAAGAATTGCAATTGTTTTTAATAAATGCTCACTTACTGCAACCGCATTTGCATCTGATTGTTTTACAATTTGCAAAACGATCGCACTTTTCTGATCTACACGTGATATTTTTTCAGCAATTTTTTGCGTATCCTGAACATCTGCAATATCACTTAAACGAACCTGAATTCCGTTTTGAGAAGAAACCACTAAGTTTCTTAATTCTTCAACACTTTTGTATTTACCCGCTAAACGGATTAATATTTTTTGATCACGTGTCTGAATGTTACCCGTTGGGAAATCCAGATTCGAGGTCAGAATGTTTTGTTGTACCTGCGGAACAGATAGTCCGTAACCCTGCATTTTTAATGCATCAAGGTTTACCTGAATTTCACGCTCTGAACCACCAATAATATTTACCTGAGCCACACCTTGTACACGCGATAAAATAGGTGCAATTTTTTTGTCAATTAAGTCATAAAATGCTGCTTCGTCCATTTTTCCGTTTGCACCAAGCGTCATGATTGGTAAATCACTCAGCGAGAACTTGGTTAGTGCCGGTGTTTTCACATCATCGGGTAAATCACTGATAATCGCGTTTATTTTTCGCTGTGCATCATTCAAAGAGAAATCGACTTTTGCATTTGAAGTCAGTGTAATCGAAACAATAGACAAACTTTCGTACGATTTCGAGTCAATTTTCTTGACATTCTCTAAGGATGCGATCGCATCTTCAATTTTCTTGGTCACTGTATTTTCTACCTCACTAGGAGAAGCTCCCGGATATATGGTAGAAATGGTAATAACGTTTTGTTCAAATTTCGGGATCAGCTCATAACCTAACTGGCTGTAGCTAAACAGTCCACCTAATGTTAGAATTGTAAACAGTACAATTACTAACGACGGACGTTTTATGGATATTTCGGCTAATTTCATATTTGTTGCTTTAGGCTTTAGGCTTTAGGCAATAAGCTTAATGCTTACGGCCTATAGCTTAATGCTTTAATTTATTTAATAATTTCTACTGTGTTACCGTCTTGCAGGTTGATTTGACCTGTAATTACTACAGTTTCTCCATCGGTTAATCCGTTGATGATCTCTACTTTATCACCCAAAATTCTTCCAGCGGTTACTTTTCTTAATTTTGCAACACCTTTTTCTACTACAAAAATCTGGTTACTGCTCACACTTCCTACGAATGCATTTCTAGGTACCACCATAAGGTGTTGTTTTTGTTGTTTCGATGCAAAGTTTGCAGTTCCGTACATACCTGCTTTCAGGTCGTTGTTGGTATTGTTTGTAATTTCAATTTCAACCGGGAAGTTTAAAGACTCATCTGCTTTTGCAGCAATGAAAGTAATTTTTCCTGAAAACGATTTGTCCGGATAAATGCTTGCTGATACATTAATGTGATCTCCAACTTTTAAACTCGCTACCTGATTTTCGTTTACCGTAACTACCAATTTTAACTTAGAAACGTTTACGATATCAAACAATGCCGTTGCTGGCATACCTGTTAAGATAGATCCCGGCTCAATGTATTTTTTATTGATAAAACCGTTAATTGGCGCTTTTACTCTGGTATCACCAACATTAATTTTAGCTTGTGTATAATGTGACTGAGCATTTGTTAATGCTAATCTTGCCTGATCCAGTTGTTGTTTGGTAACACCTCCGGTTTTAAACGCATTTTCGTATCTGTTATAATCTGATTTTGCATTTTGATACGCTGCCTCTGCAGTCTGAGCATCTACATTAATAATATCGCCTCTCATGGTCAATAAGGTTTGACCTACTCTTACGTAGTCTCCTTCTTTAGCCAGAACACTGATTACTTTTCCTGATTTTTCGGCAGAAAATGTCAATTGCTGAATTGGTTGAAAATTTCCGTTGGCCACGAAATCCAGTGAAACTTCTTCTGTTTTTACAGGAGATACTTTTACGGAAACGGCAGCATTTTTTTCGGCTACAATATCTGTTTTCTCCTTGTTCTCTTTCTTATTATTATTTAAGACATATCCAATCACACCCAGGGCTGCAATTATGATTACGATTGTTATAATAGTTTTCTTCATTGTAATTAGTTATTTAATAAGAGTTTTAAGTTGACCTTTTGATTTGATTAGTGCTACTTCGGCAATTTTGTAATTCAAAACCGCTCTGGTATAATTATTTTGTGCTTCAAGTGATGCGTTTTCTGCATCTAATAAGTCTGTTAAAGACGCCAATCCCTGAAGGTAATTGTTTTTTGTATTGCTTAATATCTCAGTCGCCAGACGCATATTTTCTTTTTGATTATTAATGGTCACAAGGTTATTGTCCATTTCTGCCGTTGCATTTTTATAATCTAAATCAAGTGAAAGTTTGGTGTCTTTGATATCTTCTTCAAGCGATCTGAGTTCAACATCTGCCTGTCTTACTTTTGCACGGGTTCCAAATCCTGTGAAGATGGGTACGTGCAGGTTTAATGCAATTGCAGAGAAATCTGACCAGTATACTCCCTGAGAAGGTTTAGCAAACCAAGGCATTTGAGGTCCCTGACCAATATAGTTATAACCCGCAGTTAATGAAAGTGTTGGGTAATATCCTGCTTCAACTGCTTTTTTATTGAATACTAAAAGTTCCTGTTGTTTTTTCAAAAGCAGATACTCTGTTCTGGTTTCAGTATTAGGTGCTTCTGTTAAAGCAGCCGGCACAACTTCAAATTCTTCTTTTGGAATATCAATTACCGTTTCAATAGGCATTCCCATATAAAACTTTAAAGCATTCTCCTGTAAAGTAATTTGATTTTTAATTTGTTGACGCTCTGTATCAATGTTTGACATTTTTACGATAATACGGTCTAAGTCAATTTTCTTAGCCAGTCCATTGTCAAATTGTCCTTTTACGATATCGCGAACTTTAGTGGTATTTACAAAATTACTGTCTAACAAAGTCAGTCTTTCGCGTTGCACATAAACAGAGTAATAATTGTTTGCAACTCTTTCGATTACTTGTTCTTCTGTTAACTGGTCGTTTATTTGATAAAACTCACGAGTAGATCTTGCTGCTCTTAATCCTGTAAAAACAGATTGATCGAATAGGGTTTGAGTTAAAGAAACTCCTGCATTTGAAGTCCATTTTTGACCAAACGCCGCCTGAATTGTAGTTCCCGGTGCACCAAATCCTGCTCCATCGATTACTGTGGTTTGAATTATCGGATTGTGAGTTAGATTTCCGTTGGCAGAAATTTGAGGTAACGCTCTTGAACGTACTTCCTGAATTTTATACTCACTGTTTTCAACCTGTAATCTTGCTTTTCTCGCATCCGCTTTGTTTTCAAGCGCATACGTAAGAGCTTCTTTTAAGGTTAGGGTTTTGACTTGTGCGTTGGCAGACAAGCCAATAGAACACAAAAATATAAGAATTATTCGTTTCATAGATTGATGATTAAATAGTAATTTTTTTAAGTTGTTTTTCCAATTCCGGTATTCCTTTTTCTGTTGCCATAGCTCTAGTGTGATATTCCAGCGCCTCTAATTCTATTTTTTGTGCTTCCCGTTCTGAAACAGTCGTTTCATTGATGTGAAAAATAAGTGTATAATAAAATTTCACATAGATGTCTATATTCAGATCTTTACGATAAAGCCCCTCACGAATTCCTTTTTCAATATTCTCTTTGAACCAATGACTACACAAATCAATCTCCTGACTCAGTATATTTTGATAAATTTCCGGATAGTGTTTTTTCAATTGATAAATGGGAGAAGTATCCATATTATTTTTAAACATATCTCTAAACATTTCTCTGATTTCAAAATTCTCATGGATCGCATTATAACCTTTCGCTACAATTGTATTAATTATTTCATGTACCTGTTTATGAACTAATGATGTGCTTTCTTCAATCAAAACTTCTTTATTGCAAAAATATTTGTAAATCGTCTTTTTCGAAATACACATTTCTCCTGCAATATCATCCATTGTAACACTTTTGAAACCAAGTTTTAAAAACAGCTCACTTGCTTTTGATATAATTTTCTCTTTCATTTTAATTTTCAAATTGTACTACAAATATACTTAGGAAACTAAACTCACAAAAAAAGTTTCCGTAATATTTGTAATAATTTTACATTAATTTACTCATTATGTATGATTTATATGCTAAACTCTAAGTTTGCAATAAGTTTAATGTCTTTTCCCAAAGCCAAACCTCCATTATGATTGAATGAATTATAATCTAAGCCAAAATCCTGACGCTTAATATCTCCCTTGATTTCGAAAGCAACTTTTTTCTCTCCATTGTAAGTATTGACTCCTATAAACTCAGCATCAAGTTCTACTACTTTCGTAACGTCCTTAATGGTTAAGTCACCTTTGAAAAAATTGATATTGTTGTTTACTTTCTGAAAAGAAGTCGATTTAAAACTAATGATTGGGTGTTCGTTTACATCAAACAGGTCCTGAAGCTGTAAATATGTATCGATTTGCTGAAAATTATCAATTTTGTTATTGATGTCAAGTGAAAACTCAACCGATGCATCTTCAATTTCATTGTCTTCAATGTTCACATAACCACCAAATTTATTCGTAGTTCCTCCCATATAAGCGATTATCGAATGTCTCATTTTAATTAAAACATCTGACTGGCTAGAATCTAAGGTCCATGTTGTTTTCATAAATTACTGATTTTACTGAGGTTATAAATTACTCAACTTTTCACGGAAACTTTTACAGTGTTCTAAGTTTCCGTTTAACGGTGCAAATATAAACAGGAAACTGTGAATACCAAAAAAGTTTCCAAGTTTTTTCAAAAAAAATTTTAACATCTTACAAATTAGAAGATTTAAAGCCTATTCTAAACCCTACTGAATCATTTCAATTTTTAAAAAAGGGATAATTGATTAATGAATTGTATCTTTGGGCCTCGCAAATCAGAATTTCATTTTATGCACGATATTAGTCAGTACCAGGATTTTTTTATTAGTTATTTAAAAAACCAAAGCATACAGAAAGAACCCAAAAATCTTTACGCTCCTATTGAATACATTCTCGGACTTGGCGGAAAACGAATACGTCCCGTACTTACTTTGATGGCCGCAGAAGTTTTTAACACCTCCTATGCAACGGCACTTCCGGCAGCAATGGCTGTTGAAGTTTTTCATAATTTCTCGCTTGTACATGACGACATTATGGATGATGCGCCTTTGCGCAGAGGACAGGAAACGGTTCATGAAAAATGGGATCTCAATACCGGAATTCTTTCCGGCGATGCGATGCTTATTCTGGCTTATCAGTATTTTGAGCAATACGAACCAAATGTTTTCAGGAATTTAGCAAAACTATTCAGCAAAACAGCTCTTGAAGTTTGCGAAGGACAACAATGGGATGTTGATTTTGAACAAAGAAATGATGTTACGATTCCGGAATATCTTAAAATGATCGAATATAAAACCGCCGTTCTGGTTGCTGCCGCCATGAAAATGGGAGCCATTGTAGCCGAAACATCTGAAAAAGAAGGTGATTTAATTTATGATTTCGGATTGAATCTAGGTCTTGCTTTCCAGCTTCAGGATGATTATCTGGATGCTTTTGGAGATCCGGAAACCTTTGGAAAACAAGTAGGCGGAGATATTATCGAAAACAAAAAAACATATTTATACCTTAAAGCAAGAGAATTTTCTTCTCCTGAAAAAGCTTTAGAATTAGAGAAATTATTCAGTTTGCAATTAGAAGACAATACCGATAAAATAGCTACTGCAAAAACCATTTTTAATGAATCAGGAGCTTCAAAAGCAACACAGGACGCTATAGAGATGTATACTTTTAAAGCTTTTGAAACTTTAGAAAAAATGGATATTAATGCCGAAAAGAAAGACATTCTTAGAACTTTTGGCGAGAATTTAATGGGTAGAAAAGTTTAATTTTTTTGCCACAAATTACACGAATTTTCACTAATTTAATTATGATGGATTCGTGGAAATTAGTGTGTTTTGACAAAATAGTAACCCCGACAGGTTTTAAAACCTGTCGGGGTTACTATTTCAGAACATTAAAAAAGTTCATCAGGATCAACCAACTCCGATAATTTTTGTTTTAAATCTTCTTCCAAAATGGTTAAACCGTACTGGTACGAAGCGTTCATCCATCCAAAACCTTCTTCGGTTATAAAATCAAATTCAGTTCCTACGTTTCCGTATTCTGCAAAAATCTTGTGCGAACTGATCGATAAATCAAACTTCTCCGGAACGGTTCCATTATAATCAACAGCATTTCTGGTAATCAGCCAAAGCCAGCGATATACCATTTCCTGGGCTTCTTCGTTAAAATTATAATTCAGCAAACCTTCCCACAAAAGCATTTGATGAGGCGCCCATCCAAACGGATAATCCCATTGTCGAATTGGTGCATTTTCGTCTACATCCGCAATAGATTCTTTGGTACTTCCCGCAATTCCACCTTTCATTTTAAATCTCGGAAGCGTCTTTTTTACCAGAATTTCGGCCTGTTCCGGTGTGCTTATTTTTGCCCACAGTGGGTAAAATGTAGGAGCTGCTTCAAAAAAATGCTGCTCCTCGTTTACAAAATTATAATCCAAATAACAGCCGTATTCTGAATTCCAACACAACTGATTGATTTTTTCTTTTCTGGAAGCTGCTTTTGAAAGCCAATATTCGCTTGAGAAAGATTTGTCTTCAAAATATTGAAATTCATCTTTAAAATACTTTTTAATCAGAAACGCAATATCCGTTTCGTATTTATAAAGCAAACTATTAATGGCAACCGTATTTAAGTTTGCACAAACTCCAACCAGTCTATTGGTGGTGTCATGACCGCTTTCGCGCATACTTCGATCGTGAATAAAATACTTATCCAGATCAACATCAATAACTTCCCTTTCAAGATACTTCTTTTCGAATTCCCGAGTAGACAAATTGTACTTCGGTGCATATTGTTCCAGAATATCATCAAAATGACCTTCTTCTACTTCAAATGGCAAGCCAATTCCTTCTGCTTTATAACGATTCAGTCCATTGGCTGTAAGCCTTTTGCCTTCCTCCATCCAAACCGTCCGGTATTCTTTAATCGCGGTTTTCAAATGCCTTTCAATCCAGAAAATATCGGGATTCGACTTTTCTAAAACATCTCTGATCAATGACGTGTAAAGAGGTGGCTGGGTACGGGTTAAATAATAGCTACGATTGGCATTCAGTATTTTTCCGTAGTGATCAATCTGGTATTTAAAATTCTCTGCTATTCCTAAGGCCAGCTCTATTTTATCATCGATTAAAAGTCCTTTGGCAATAAAATAACTGTCCCAGCCATACATTTCATTAAACCTTCCACCCGGAACGACAAATGGAACTCCCGAAATTTCATTGTTTTTAATCTGAAGCGCCAAAGCCAGAATACCCGGCTTTTGGTTCAGTGACAATACATACTCCGGTGAGATTTGTTTAGGCAGCTGTACTACTTTTAATTTTGGTGTAATGGCTTCCAACTTTTTGAAATAATCAAAAACGATTTCATCACCAAAAGGCACATACAGATACGAAATGGCATTCTCTATTTTATTGTCTTCCAGTATTTTTTTAACGCCATTGGCATCAATCGTACGTGTCAGTCCCTTCCAATACAGATTTTTTATTTTTCCCGATATTCGTTTCACAGGATCTTCAATAATTTGATCCAGACTGATTTCGGCAAATTCAACATTATCTTTTTTAGCCAAAGCCAGTTCCTGCAACAGGTTTGAAAGCTGATAAGTTCCTTCAATAACAGTCGAATTTCCTTCCTCACCGTTCAGTAAAAATCTCTTTGGACCCTCATCGTCAATCGTAATTTTTTTATCGCCATCAGTATCTTCCTGAGCCAATAGTTTTTCGATAGTTTGGGATATATGTAGTTTAAATTTCATCTTTTGCAGTTATTTTTTTAAGAATAAAAAAGGATATTAATAATAAAGACATTGGAATCAAAGTAAAGTAAAATGCCTTTTCAGGTCCTTCATTTTTAAACAGCCAACCTGTTATTCTGGAGCCTAATGTTCCGCCAAGAGCCGAGAAAATCACGATTAATCCCGTCATTGAACTTTGCAGGTTTTTGGGCAGCGCACTCAATACAATCGAATTTAACAGAGGATAAATGGGAGCAATAAACAGTCCGATTAAAGGAAATGCGAAACCTATTAAGGGGATATCTGAGAGCGTATTGATGTTCTTCACTTCCAATCCAACTGTTTTTGGGAGTACAAAAATCACAATCAGCATGGCCGAAAGAATACAGAAACTCAACACCCAGATCCAGTTTACTTTCTTGGTTACAATCCCCGCAATCAATCTTCCTACTGCCAGTGAAATAGCCAGAATACTGGCCATCATAATACTGATGTTCTCCGGTAAATGAAGCACTTTTGTATTGAATGTAGGCAGCCAGGAAAGAATTCCCTGCTCAATCATCACAAACAAAAAGACACTAATAACAAAGATAACCGTTAGCAATTTCGCCATTAAACGGAACATCTGCATAAAATCGTCTTTGAGATTTGCTCCTACAGCGACTTCGGTTTCTTCAAATTTTATAAAAAACAAAAACAGAAACGATAGCAACGACAATCCTGCCAAAAACCAATACACATTCAGCCATGAATTGGGATCATCTTCATTGTTAAAAGCCGGAAATAAAAAATAAGCCAGTGCAATTCCAACCATAAAAAAACCTTCAATACTGCTCATCAAGGCGTTGTGTTCTTTTTTGGTTTCGGTTACTGTACCAATCAACGAATACACCGAAACTTTAATCAAAGCAAATGACACTCCAACGGTTGCAAAAAGAATTTTAGCATTGTCGAATGAGTTTCCAAAATACATAGAAATACAGGCCAGCGTAACCAGTCCCAAACCAATCAGCATCGATTTTCGATATCCGATTCTGGGTAAAAAAGAAGCTATAAAAAAGGAAACAATCGCAATAGGCATATCCTTAAACGCTTCTAAAATACTCGCCTGAACTTCATCTACTCCATAATTTTTCTGCGATTTCAAAATCACAATGCCCACGCTATTCAGGAGAATAGCGAAGACAAAATAATTAAGGTAAAGAGATATTTTAATTCCTATGTTTTTCATTTTTTATTGGTTTGTCTTTTAGTTGATGAAATGTTTCAAGTTTCAGGTTTCAAACATACATTTAACATCTCTTAAAAATTAATCGCAACCGAAAATCTAAAAGCACGTCCTAAAATAGGTCTTGCCATAAATACATCGCTTGCGGCTGATGTTGTTTGTCTTGGATCACCTTCAGTTAAACCAATTTCATTGAACAAATTCGAAGCATCCACGGCAAAACGAAGATTATGATAGGTATAATTTAAACCTGCTCCCACTTCTTTATACGCTGGTAAAACTTGTTTGTTGTCTTGATTCGTGAACTTTTTATCGTAGTACGAAAACTGAACATAAGCGGTAAGATCTTTTGTAATGTCTACTTCCGGTCTTAAGTTACAGAAAAATTTAGGGATTCTTCGTGCTGTATTTCCGTTAAAATTAAATGTAGATCCGTCTGCATTTGTACCTGTAAAATTATCGTACTCCGGTTTTTGAACGGTGAACGTAAAATTCAGTTTTACCATTTCATATCTCGCATTCGTTTCTACTTCAAGACCAATATTATTTACATCGGCGAATTTATTTTCAGAAGATCCATCCGATAAAATATCTGTAAAGGCAACATTTTTTAAGCCCATGTGAAACAAATTGGCATTCACATTAAAGAAAGAATTAGAATATTTATACCCCAACTCAAACTGATTCACCTCGGTATTTTCCAGCTTGCTCAAATCGGCTGCATTATCATAAAAAGACTCTTCGATAGGCGATCTGAAACCATGACTGTAACGTACGTACGAAGCCATATTGTCATTGAATTTGTAGTTTCCGGCAGCAGTATACGACCATTCGCTCACGTCATATCTCCAGTACGTATACGGATTTCCTTTAACCGTTGTTACCTTATCATCGGCCGTATTGTTATCTAAAATCCCTAAATTCTCTGCAAAAAAACGGGCATTGTCTCTATAACCGGAATACTTGTCTTTGTTATATCGTAAACCAGCATTAAAAGTCAGATTGTCTGTTGCTTTGATTTCGGCATCGGCATAAACATCATTCAAAAGTCCTTTGGTTTGCGCATCTCTTTCTAACCATGTAATTCTTTCCACCCCATTCCAGGTATGATTTACTCCTGATGTATTGTCTTTTACATTTAACAATCTTGGATTATCTGAAACACCTACTAAATACGAATTCCAGTTCCAGTATTGATTCGATTTCCAGTTCGAATAATAGTACCCTGCTGTTAATTTTACCGGATCTAAATCAAATGCAAAAGAGAAGTTATTGGCAAAATTGCTCATCTTTTTCTCGATATGCCAAAGATCTGCTCTCATGATCAAAGCATTTGGATCAAGTGTTGCGCCGTTATCTACATAAGAATAGGTAAGATTACTGGCCGTTGTATTCTGAACACCGCTTGCATAAGCGCTTTGTGTCCACGGACCTCCATTTGGAAAAATAGCATTGTAATTCAAATTGATACTCGTTTGTTTGAATGCATTTTTAAAAGTCACTTTCTCCGATATCTTCTTTTTAAATTCAGCACCAATCGAATTGATTATCGGATGAGAACCATCTTCTAAATCTGCACTAAAAGTTCCGCCACCGTATTGAGGAACGTTTAAACGACTGAAATTTACTGACGTCAGTGTTCCGTAATTAGGATTAAAGCCCGGAATTCCTTCGATTTTTCCATTATTACTTTTTAACGGAATTGGCAGGTAGAATGTATTTCTGTCGTCAAGATGTTTAAAGTTAATTCTCAAATAATCGTTATCATCAAATTTATAAGTAATGTTTCCTTTTATCTGTCCTCCTTTATTAGCAGTAAAACCGGTATTTCTTACCCCATTATCGGCTCTGTAAAAACCTCCTATATTAAAGAACAATTTGTCCTGAATTAAAGCACCCGATAAATTAAGATCTGTTCGGAACATTCCGTAATCCGAAGTCGAGAATTTAGCTCTTCCCTGAAAGTCATTCTGACCTGTCTTGGAAATGAAATTAATGATTCCACCCGGAGCATTATTGGCAAAAATGGATGCCGAGCCTCCACGAACTGCTTCCATTTTGCTCACGGTTTCGTCTAATCTGTAAAAAGTATCGGCATTCGCAAATTGCAGGGCACCATCTTCAAAAACAGGCAATCCGTCTTCCTGAATCTGTACATACTCATACGCCCCCGCAGAAGGGATTCCTCTTGCAAAAAGATTGTTTCCGATTTCTCCTCCTGAGGCTTCTACCACAAATCCGGGAATAGTCTGTAATAAAGCTGCTGTACTGGCCGGAGCTCTGTCTTCGATAGCCTTAGCACCCATTGTGGTAATGGCCACACTGGATTCTAATTTAGACCTCGGACTTGAAGATCCCGTTACCACAACTTCTTTCAGGCTTTGTGATTCTCCTTCAAGCAGTAAATTTACCTCTACAGATTCCCCTTCTTTTACTGTAATTTGTTTTCCAAAGGTTTTATAACCAATATTAGTCGCTACAATAGTATAGTCTCCTGCAGCAAGGTTCGCAAATACAAACCTTCCGTTTTCGTCAGTAATGGTATTTTTATCTGTTCCTTTTAGCGAAACATTGGCGCCTGGAATGGTTTGACCACTCTCATCGAGCACCTTTCCGGAAACGGTATTTTTATTCTGGGCAAACAGATGGTTTGGAACAGAAATTAAGCACAATATTAAAAATAATATGCCTAAATAAGAATGTTGCTGTTTCATGATTTTTTGGTTTAGTTAGTAAATCTTTCATTTGTGAATGTAAACTTACTCAAGGAATTAACTCTAATTTAAGAATTCCAAATCGAAAACGTTTTCGAAATGACCTAAAACGTTTTCGTAAGTTAATTTTTTACTAATACACTTTATTTTTTAGTACTTTTATTTCATGAATGACACAAAATTAATAGATATAGCCTCAGCATTAGGAATTTCGGTTACCACGGTTTCAAAAGCACTAAAAGGCTATACAGATATTAGCAAGTCTACACGTGCCCGAGTGATCGAAATGGCCGAAACCATGAATTACATGCCCAATTCGGTTGCAGTAAACCTTAGAACCAATGAAACCAAAACAATAGGTGTCATTATTCCGGCCACCGTGCATCATTTTTTCTCAAGTGTCTTAAATGGTATTCTCGAAGAAGCCGAAAAAAGAGGCTATCTTGTCATTATATTACAATCCAACGAAAAATACGAACTGGAGAAAAAACAACTGGCCTTACTAATTCAAAAACGTGTAGACGGGGTTTTGATGTCACTCTCTAATGAAACAGATGACTTTTTTCATATCAATGAAGCCATCCGTAAAAATACCCCTGTCGTTTTATTTGATAAAATTGCCAAAAGAGTCGATTGTTCCAAAGTCGTTATCAATGATGCCAAAGCAGCATTCGACGCCGTTTCTTACCTCATTAATAAAGGATTCAAAAAGATCGCACATTTTAGAGGTTCGTACGTTCCTCAAAATTCCATTGACCGATTTTTAGGATACAAAAGAGCTCTGGAAGCCCACGGAATTGAATACGATTCAAAACTGGTTTATGTGTGTGATAACAATACCGATTTTGAAGATGGTTATGAAAATGCCCAAAAAATAATGACCGAACATCCGGACATAGACGCGATTTTTGCCATCACCGATTTGGTCGCTATCGGAATTATCAAATACTTTAATGAGGCAGGAATCAAAACACCGGAACAGGTAGCCGTTTTTGGCTTTAGCAATTGGTTTATGAGTACCGTTATCTCACCCAAATTAACTACAATTGACCAGCCCGGTTTTGAAATGGGGCATCAGGCGGTTTCACTTTTAATAGATGAAATTGCAGACCTGAAAGAACATCGACCGGTGACGCATCAAATTATTGAACTTCCTACAAGAATCATTGAAAGAGAATCAACCGTTAAATGATTTTTTAGTTTTAACTTTGCGTCAATTCTTAAAAAGCATCAATGTTTCCGATTCCTGAAAATACCGATATTTTATTGGCTGATGCCGAAAGTGGAAATCTATATATAAGTCTAATTGAGCAAATCAACAAAGATTTTAATTTAGCCAACGAAGGAATCGATTTTCCGATGAGCATCTCTCCCGACGAACTAAAGATTCAGCTTCACGAAAAAATCTACCGAATGATCCAGTACAAATTTGCTGAATATCTGAACCTGCTTTATATTATTGACGTTTCTGAAAATGAAATTAAAAAACTCGATGGTTCTGATTTAGTAATTCTTGCTGAACAAGTTTCTTTTTTAATTTTAAAAAGAGAATGGCAGAAGGTTTGGTTTCGGAATTATTATAAGTAAAACACCAGGCTTCTCCATTATTCACAAACAAAAAACTCAAAGTTTCAATCGCTAAACTAAATTCATACCAAATGAACAGTTCAAATAGCAACCTTAAAAACGAGTTAACAATTGAATATGGAGGTTTTTCTAAAGAAGACTTACTGCAAAAATTAAAAGAGTCTAATGTCATGCTCAATGAATTTGCTGAAATTATTTTTTCAAATAAAGCATTTAAAACTTCTAAGAAAAAGAAGTTAATTTCAATAAAAGAAATTTCAATAAATGAATTAGGATTTCCAAATGGCGCAACAATATCTGAAATAAAAGAATGTCTGAAGAAATTTGAATTATCGGAATGTCCACTTGAAGCAGCTCCTTATTTACGACTTAGATTACTCAATCAAGAAGAAATCACTGTTTCTGAGCATCAAAAAAACAAGGCTCCTCTTGGCTCCTTAACAATCTTTACCAATCCTATAAGTAAAGACGATAGTTTTCCTAAAGGATTTTACCTTAGAAAAATGAATGGTCAATTTTGGTTAAGGGGATACACCTGCTCCTTAGATTTCGTTTGGAATCCAGATGATCGATTTATATTCAAATGTCATTAAGCAACAGCTTCAAGATAAAAATAAGCACTTTTTAAAGGAAAATGTCATTTTTGATTTTAAGAAGAGGTTCTAAGTTTTTTTTGTTGTTCATTAGCAAAAAGTTGTCTCATAAAAGAACTAATCTTAAAACAATCCTCTATGTTTTCAGTATCAAAACAAGACCAGTAGTAAACGGTATATTCATGAATGCAGAAATCTTCTTTCAATAAATCTTGTAATATTATCCAATATTTTAAAAATAACTCTTCTTTCTCTTGTTCCTCAGTCGCTTGAATTATAGCCCGCATAAGAACAAATTTTTCATCATCGTCTATTAATACTCGATATTGGCTAATATATTTGTCAATATCAACTGAATTTGCGACTTCATACGGCCAATCCTGCATCCAATCGTCAAGTGGCATATCTAATTCTCTTGCTACTTTATCAATAGCTGTTCTTGTACCACACCTAAATTTAGGCTCTATCATTATAAAAAACATTAAAAAACCTTAGAACCTTAGCTACTCAGCACCTTAGTACCTTTAAAAATACACTCTCACAAAAGGCATAAATCCGGATCCGTAAAGACTGGTTTCTTTATTATACAAAACATCGTAGCGGGCACCAATCGTAACACTTCCGGTTCTGTAACCCGCGCCAAGGTATAAGGCAGTATTCCAGTAATTATCAGAATAACTTGGTCGGTAAGGAGTCGATTTATAATCGGTATTAACCCGAACCTGTTCTAGTTCTGCAGACAATTGAATTTCAGGAATCGGATTCACAAGTCCAACCAGACTTCCTCCATAAACAAAAGAGCTGTAATAATTTTTGGAGGACAAATAACCAAACTGCAATCCAACACCTACGGCTACAATTTCGTTTACATTATAAATAGCACTTGGCATAACAGAAATATCCGTATATCCGGAACCAATTCCTAAACCAAGACCTCCTCCAAATTGAACTTTCTCCCAAAAATGATTACTGTTATCTATAACATATTTTTGCTGTGCAATTGCAGAACTTGAAAATAAGACTACCAAAATCACAAAAAAAATTCTGAAAACGATTGAAATTTGATTTTTATCCATAGTTGAGTCTATTTTTAACAAATTTTTACGTAAAAGTACGTAAAAAAAAGATTTAAATAAATGTGATTGTTGTACTTTTGCGATTCTATTTAACAAAAAGTATATTCACTCATATTATGGATAGGTTTTCATTTTTAAATGCAGCGCATACAGAGTTTTTCGCACAATTATATGATCAGTATTTAGTAAACCCAGATAGCGTTGAGCCAAGCTGGAGAAGTTTTTTTCAAGGTTTCGATTTTGGACAAACGACTTATAATGACGAAAATCCGGTTCAACGAATTGTTGAATACGTAACAAACGACAACGTAGATTGTAGTTTAGTTTCTGATAAATTACAAAAAGAATTCAATGTCCTAAAATTAATCGATGCTTACCGTACACGCGGGCACTTGTTTACAAAAACAAACCCTGTTCGTGATCGCAGAACATCGTCTCCAACTTTAGACATTGAAAACTTCGGATTAACAACTGCTGATCTTTCAACAGTTTTTGATGCTGCTCAGGCAATCGGAGTAGCGCCTTCTACATTACAGGATATCGTAACACGTCTTCAGACTATTTACTGCCAGCACATTGGTATCGAATACATGTACATCAGAAATCCCGGCGTTGTAAAATGGATCCAGGACAAACTGGCTGTAAACGTAAACCAGCCAAACTTCTCTTCTGAAGAAAAGAAAACAATCTTAAATAAATTAAACCAGGCTGTATCTTTCGAGAACTTCCTACACACTAAATATGTAGGTCAAAAACGATTCTCATTAGAAGGTGGAGAATCTATCATCCCGGCTTTGGATGCTTTGATCGAACAAGCTGCTGAAAAAGGAGTTGAACAATTCGTAATGGGAATGGCTCACCGTGGTCGTCTAAACGTTTTGGCTAACATCTTTGGAAAATCAACTCAGGATATTTTTGGTGAGTTTGACGGTAAAGATTACGATCAGGAATATTTTGACGGTGACGTAAAATACCACCTAGGTCTTACAGCTGACAAAAAAACAAGAACAGGAAAAAACATCAATATCAATTTAGCACCAAATCCTTCTCACTTAGAAACGGTTGGAGCTGTAATTGAAGGAATCACAAGAGCAAAACAGGACAAATATTATCCTAATGATTTCTCTAAAGTATTACCTATTGCCGTTCACGGAGATGCTGCAATCGCAGGTCAGGGAATCTTGTATGAGATCATTCAAATGGCTCAACTTGACGGTTACAAAACAGGTGGTACGATTCATATCGTAATCAACAATCAGGTTGGTTTTACCACTAACTATTTAGATGCACGTTCATCTACGTACTGTACCGATGTTGCCAAAGTAACGCTTTCACCGGTATTACACGTAAATGCTGATGATGCCGAAGCTGTCGTACACGCCGTATCTTTTGCATTAGACTACAGAATGCAATTTGGACGTGACGTATTTATTGACTTACTAGGATACAGAAAATACGGTCACAACGAAGGTGATGAGCCTCGTTTCACACAACCGGTTTTATATAAAATCATCGCTAAACATAAAAATCCAAGAGATATTTATGCAGAGAAATTATTGTCTGACGGCATAATCGATGCTACTTATGTAAATGCTTTAGAAAAAGAATACAAATCGGCTATGGAGGAGAACTTAGAAGCTTCCCGTAAAAAAGATTTGACAATTATAACTCCATTCATGAAAAACGAATGGGATGGATTTGTTCAGGTAACAGATACACAAATGCTTGAAAAAGTAGACACTACTTTTGATAAAAAAGGACTGGACTCTATCATCGATACAATCTCGACCTTACCATCTGACAAGAAGTTCATCAACAAAATAACTAAAATTGTTACGGACAGAAAAGTAGGATACGACAACAATACACTTGATTGGGGAACTGCAGAAGCATTGGCTTACGGTTCACTTTTAACAGAAGGATTCGACATTCGTATTTCTGGTCAGGACGTAGAACGTGGTACTTTCTCTCACCGTCACGCAGTTGTTAAAGTGGAAGATTCTGAAGAAGAAGTGATTTTATTGAATTCTATTGAGAACAAAAAAGGGAAATTTGGTGTATTCAACTCTCTTTTATCTGAATATGGTGTTCTTGGTTTTGATTATGGATATGCATTAGCCAATCCAAATGCCTTAACAATCTGGGAAGCACAGTTTGGAGATTTCTCTAACGGAGCTCAAATCATGATTGACCAATACATCTCTTGTGGAGAAGACAAATGGAACAACCAAAACGGTATTGTTTTATTATTACCTCACGGATATGAAGGTCAGGGAGCTGAACACTCTTCTGCAAGAATGGAACGTTACTTACAACTTTGCGCAAGACACAACATGTACGTTGCCGATTGTACAACGCCTGCCAACTTCTTCCACTTGTTAAGAAGACAAATGAAAACAAATTTCCGTAAACCTTTGGTCGTTTTCTCTCCAAAAAGTTTATTACGTGATCCAAGATGCGTATCAACTGTTGAAGAACTGGCAACAGGAACTTTCCAGGAAACGATTGATGATACTACAGTAAACAAAAAAGACGTAAAATCTTTAGTATTCTGTACCGGTAAATTCTACTACGACATTGTAGCTGAAAGAGAAAACAACGGAAGAAATGATGTTGCAGTTGTTCGTATCGAGCAATTATTCCCTTTCCCAGTGGAACAAATCAAAGAAATCATTGCACAATATCCAAATGTTGACGATTATGTTTGGGCACAGGAAGAGCCTAAAAACATGGGAGCTTACAGCTTTATGCTGATGAACTTTGACCTAGTAAAATGGAGATTGGCTTCATTAAAAGCTTATTCTGCTCCTGCATCAGGAAGCTACACGCGTTCAAAACGTCGTCATGCTGATGCGATTAGAATGGTTTTCGATAAAAATTTATTCAGATAAAAAAATGTTTCAAGTTTAAAGTTTCCGGTTTAACAACAGGAAACTTTAAACCATAAAAACCTTAAACAAAAAATAAGATGATTTTAGAAATGAAAGTCCCATCACCAGGGGAATCAATAAAAGAAGTTGAAATTGCAACTTGGTTAGTAAAAGACGGAGATTATGTAGAAAAAGATCAAGCTATTGCTGAAGTTGATTCAGACAAAGCTACTCTTGAATTACCGGCTGAAGCAAGCGGAACAATTACGCTAAAAGCAGAAGAAGGTGATGCAGTAGCAGTAGGTGCTGTAGTTTGTTTAATTGATACAAGTGCAGCAAAACCGTCAGGATCTGCTCCGGCAGCTGAGGCTCCAAAGGCTGAAGTAAAAGCTGAAGCACCAAAAGCAGCTCCGGTTCAGGCTCCGGCAGCTACAAGTTATGCAGCGGGAACTCCATCTCCGGCAGCAAGAAAAATATTAGACGAAAAAAACATAGCACCGGCAACCGTTTCAGGAACCGGTAAAGGAGGCAGAATCACTAAAGACGATGCAGTAAACGCAGTACCTTCAATGGGAACTCCAACTGGCGGAAGCCGTGGATCTGAGCGTACCAAATTATCAATGTTACGTCGTAAAGTAGCAGAGAGATTAGTAGCTGCTAAAAACGAAACAGCAATGTTAACGACTTTCAATGAAGTTAACATGACACCAATCAACCAGATTCGTAACGAATACAAAGATGCTTTCAAAGCAAAACATGGTGGTCTTGGTTTAGGATTCATGTCATTCTTTACAAAAGCAGTTACAAGAGCTTTACAATTATATCCGGACGTAAACTCTATGATGGATGGTGATTATAAAGTAGCTTATGATTTTGCTGATATCTCTATCGCAGTTTCAGGACCAAAAGGTTTAATGGTTCCTGTAGTTCGTAACGCTGAATTGTTGACTTTCCGTGGAATCGAAGCTGAAATCAAAAGATTAGCGCTTAGAGCACGTGACGGTCAAATTACAGTTGACGATATGACAGGTGGAACATTCACTATTACTAATGGTGGAGTTTTTGGAAGTATGCTAAGTACGCCAATTATCAACCCTCCTCAATCAGGAATTTTAGGAATGCACAACATTATTGAGCGCCCAATTGCTGTAAACGGTAAAGTTGAAATTCACCCAATGATGTACGTTGCACTTTCTTACGACCACAGAATCATCGACGGACGTGAGTCAGTTGGTTTCTTAGTAGCTGTAAAAGAAGCTTTAGAAAATCCGTTAGAGTTATTAATGAATGGCGATGCTAAACGCGCTTTAGAATTGTAATTGTAATAATTTTCTACAATCATATAAAACCTGCTCATTTATCTGAGCAGGTTTTTTTTCTTAATATTAGCTTAAATTTCGCCTAAGATGTTAAAATTTTAAACAAATAAAAATTTTAACCCCTAAAAAATATTTTATTTAGAATAAATAAGAATAACTTGCTTGGCTTGTGTTCTGCAATTAAATTTGCACTATTCAAATTAATTCTAAATAAAAAATGAAATATAAGTTTAACATTTCCTTTTTAAGCTTCTTCTTTTTCCTATTGGCCACTACCACAATTTCGGCACAAGGAAAAGCATCTCTAAAAGGTCAGATTAGCCTAACTAACAATCAGGCTGCCGATAATGTAACTATTGTATTAAAAGGAACCAAAATTGGAACCAACACAGACAGTAAAGGTTTTTACGAGATTAAAAACATCAAACCGGGAAGCTACATCATTAAAGTTTCGGCTGTTGGACATTCTTCTAAAGAAAAAAGTGTTTCTCTTAATGCCGGAGACGAAATAATTGAAGATTTCACGATCAGTTCCAATTCTGAACAACTGGACGAAATTGTAATCAACGGTCACGGAAAAAAAAATCCATTAGCCCGCAAAGAAAACCAGCAAGTATCAAGATTACCTCTTAAAAATCTTGAAAACCCGCAAGTTTATTCTACTATTACAGGCGAGTTACTAAAAGAACAAGTCGTAACCAATATCGACGACGCTCTTAAAAACGCTCCGGGATTAACCACACTTTGGGCTTCTACAGGACGTGGAAATGATGGTGCAGGCTATTTCTCTCTAAGAGGTTTTGCTGTTCAGCCTACTATGATTAACGGATTACCGGGACTAACAAACGGAAGTCTTGATCCTGCAAACATCGACAGAATCGAAGTAATCAAAGGACCATCAGGAACCTTGTTTGGAAGTAGCCTTATTTCCTACGGAGGATTAATTAACATCACAACCAAAAGACCTTACGATCATTTCGGAGGCGAGATAAGCTACACCGCTGCAAGTTACGGATTAAACAGAGTTACTGCCGACGTTAACACCCCATTAGACGACGAGCACAAAGTAAACCTACGCATCAATTCTGCTTATCACAATGAAAATAGTTTTCAGGATGCAGGATTTAAAAAATCATTCTTTTTTGCCCCTTCTCTGTCTTACGAAGTAAACGATAAACTTTCGTTTTTTGTTAATACTGAATTTATGAACAATAAAGCGACGAATCCTACCATGTTATTTTTAGACAGAGCTACGCCTTTAAGAGTTCACAATATGAAAGAACTGGGCTATGACAATAAACGTTCTTATACCAGTAACCAGCTTGCTATCGAAACTCCATCTTACAACCTGCAAGGACAGATGATTTACAAGTTTAATAACGAATGGACTTCTCAAACCGTTATTTCCAGAGGATCAACAAAGTCTGAAGGTTACTACACCTATCTGTATGAAAAAACGAAATCAATACCCACTATTTCCGAAGGAATAGTATTAGGTCGTTCTTTAAACTATCAAAATTCGACAACTTTAACCACTGATATTCAACAGAATTTCATAGGCGATTTAAAAATAGGAGCCTTAAGAAACAGAATTGTTACAGGTTTTGACTACTTCAACACTTCATTGATAAACAACAGTACCGGATATGTTGCAAATGGAGATGTATACATTGGTAATGCCAGTTTGAAAACGGTTAACGAAGAGGTCTACAAAATTACCGATCCTGCAAAATACATTACAACCGGTGATAATGGAAATTTATCCAAAGCCGGAACCGATGCTCTTTTAGCAAAAGCAAAAACAAACAATAACAAAACAAAACAGGAAGTGTACAGTGTTTATGTTTCGGATGTCATCAATTTTACTCCGGCATTGTCTGCCATGGCAAGTATACGTGTAGACCGTTTTATGAACGCCGACAACGGAGGATACAATCAAACTGCTTTTTCTCCTAAATTCGGATTAGTGTATCAGCCGATTTTGGATAAAGTTTCTGTTTTCGCCAATTATATGGACGGATTTTCAAACGTTGCTCCCGGAGAAGACCTGATTGCAGGTGTGGGAACTCCAAGAGTTTACAACCCGGAACATGCTAATCAATTTGAAGTTGGTACTAAACTGAACCTTTTCAAAGACAAACTTTATGCAACTTTCAGCTACTATGACATCAAAGTTACCGATCAGGTTTACAGCATCAGAACAGATGCTACCAACTCTACTTCTTTCCAAAATGGAGGTCAGAAGAACAAAGGTTTTGAAGCCGAAATCGTTTCTAACCCTGTTGCTGGTTTAAACATCGTATTTGGCTACAGCTATAACGACGCGGTATTAACTGCCGGAGATCCTGAATTTGTAAATTTCAGACCTGAAAGTGCCGGAGCACAAAACCTAGCCAATCTTTGGGCGAGTTACAAATTCCTGGAAGGACCACTACAAGGCTTCGGACTAGGTTTTGGAGGAAACTATGTAGGAGATAACAAGATCATGAACAGAAAAACAACCGGAGCATTTACAATTCCGGAATACACTGTACTAAACTCTTCTATTTTCTATTCAGCAGAGAAATTTACTTTGACTTTAAAAATGGATAACATCGCCAACGCAGATACTTACGATGGCTGGTCTACCATTCACCCAAGAAACATGAGAAGTGTAGCGGCAAGCTTCGCTTACAAATTCTAATACAAAACAAAAAAACACCTTTCTTTGTACGGAAAGGTGGTTTTTAAATTCTGTCAATCATGATAACAATTGCAAGTCTAATCGTTTTTTTAGCTTTTTACACCCTTTATTACACCTCAAAAAGAGCTGCATTATCGTATGATTTAGGTTTTGAAAAATGGATGAAAAGCAATCCTAAACCAACCAAACTTTTGGGCCTGGGACTTCTTTTACTAGCTTACATTCTTTGGTTGTTTACACAATCCTTGTGCTGCGGAACTTTTATGTTCTTCATTCAGCTCATGACCATTGGAAGTCTCATCATCATTTTGGCACCTCTCAAAAAAGTAAACCGATACGCAATTCTTGCTTTTTTTATACTCGCTGCTTTACTGGAATTTTATTACTACTAACTTATTGCTAACCAAAATATGCCGGCAAATCCAAAATATTTAACCCAATCCAAATGGCAACGATTTGCCAAAATTACAGCTGCTATATTAGGCGGCTATTTTGTTTCAGTTACTTTTCATTTGGCCTTAGCGGCCTGGTTCAACCGTGCCAACATATTAATGACCATGGCTTTTAGCGGATTCATTCTTTGGGTGGTCCTTATGGTTATTGCTTTCCTGGCCAAAAACGGATGGAAAATCTGGGGAATCTACATCCTCCTTTCTTTAGTTTTTTCTCTTTTAATATACCTTGGTCAAACCTACAATCCAATAGCAAAATAACCTATGAACAATCGTAATTACAACATCTATTTTCATACCCATACCGTTAGCGGAATTGTGATCAGCGTAGTCCTTTTTGTGATTTTTTTCGCAGGCTCCTTTTCTTTCTTCAGGGATGAAATCATCAATTGGGAAAGAAATGAATCCTCAGCTATAAATAGAGAAATTCAACTGGACTATAATTCGACCCTAAAGAAACTTGACAAAGAATACGTCCTGCACGGAAGAAATCTTACCATTTCTAAACCAAACATAGAACGAAGAGTTGCCATTTATATGGAAGGCACAAAGGACACTTTGGCTCCTAAAAAACAAAAAGAAGGATCATTTTTTTATCTCGATACCAAAACCTTCAAAACCTTTACCTACGAAGAATCTTATTCGCTGGGAGAATTTTTATACCGCTTGCATTTCCTGGCACAAATCCCCTATCCTGTCGGGTACTACCTATCAGGTTTCACTGCATTGTTCTTTTTATTTGCCATCGTAACCGGACTTTTACTGCATTGGAAAAAAATCGTCTCTAACTTCTACATCTTCCGTCCAAAAGAAAAATTAAAAACCCTATGGACAGACGCACATACTGCCTTAGGAATGATTGGTCTGCCTTTTCAGTTTGTATATGCCGTAACGGGAACTTTTTTTATGATTAAACTTTTAATCGTAGCTCCGGCTGTAATGGCATTGTACAAAGGCGATCAGGATAAATTATACAAAGAATTAGAATACACCGATCCTGATTACAAATTCGACAACAAAAAATTAGCCGCTCCATTTAATATCGATCAGCTTGTTGCCAAAGCTAAAAGCAATTGGAAGGACTTTGAAATCACCCGCGTTTTTATTCAGAATTACGGAGATGCCAACATGCACGTTTTGGTTGAAGGTGAAATGTTAAGCCATAAAAAATTCACCGGAATTGGAAAAGTAGTGTATCGAATTGCGGACGGAAAAGAAATTGCCCGAAAAAATCCGGTTACTCAAAACAACTATTTAGATGTCGTAAAAAATGTGTTATACCGCATACATTTTGGAGACTATGGTGGTTATGCGCTCAAAATTGTAAGTTTCGTTTTAGGCATAATTACCTGTTTTGTCATCATCTCAGGAGTTATGATTTGGTTGGTAGCCAGACAAAAAAACAACCTGCCTGAAAAGAAAAGACGTTTTAATGCAGCAGTAGTTCGAATTTATTTGGCAATATGCCTGAGCATGTATCCCATTACAGCACTTGCTTTTATTGCAGTCAAAATATTCTATCCCCTGACTCAGGACCAGCTATACTTGGTGTATTTTGTGGGATGGCTCATTCTTACTCTATTTTTTATTCTCAAAAAGAATGATGCTTTTACAAACAAATGCTGCTTAATTTCAGGAAGTATACTAGGTTTTTTAGTTCCGATTACAAATGGAATTGTATCCGGAACCTGGTTTTGGGATTCTTTCCTGCAAAACAAAATTCAGATTTTATTTATTGATGTTTTCTGGATTTTTCTCGCTTCGACAACCCTTTATGTGGCGTATTCCTTAAAACCTAAAAAAGAAGCTGTTATTCAAAAATAACTAGAAATACTTGCTCCCCATTAATTTAGCGTATACTTTTACGTTTTACTAAAAAATGGGATTCAAAACGCAAATACGATTTCTGCACAAATGGCTCGGATTAATTTCCGGGCTTATTGTTTTTATTGTCAGTATTACCGGTTGTATTTTTTGCTTTCATGACGAAATAAAAGACCTTACCCGCAAAGAATGGCGGCTTGTTGAGCCTCAGAACAAACCCTTTGTACTGCCCTCTGTATTACAGCAAAAAGCCAAAGAAATTCTTCCAAATTACAAATCGACTATGGTTTCGTATTATGGAAAAAACCGTTCGGCAATGGTTTATACCTATTCTGACATAGGAAGTTTGTATCTCTATTTTAATCCCTACACCGGAAAATATTTAAAAATTGAAGATCCCGAAACTGATTTTTTTATCATTGTCGAATACATCCATCTGTATTTACTATTACCGGATTATATTGGGAAACATATTATTGGAGGAGCAACCATCATCTTCATTCTATTACTAATTTCAGGACTCATTCAATGGTGGCCCAAACGAAAAAGTGATCTGAAACGAAGCTTTACTATAAAATGGTCTGCCAAATGGAGACGTGTCAATTACGACTGGCACAACACCTCCGGATTTTACATTTCACTAATAGCGGCCATTATTGCCATAACCGGCTTAACCTTTACCTACGAATGGGTAGGTGACGGAATTTATAAAACATTCAATTTTGGCGGAGATAAAGTGTTGGAAACAAAAACACCAATAATTGACACCACTAAATTCAGCAACAATTCAATTAGTGCGGTCGATCGTGCTTTTACTACAACCTTAAAACTTCAGCCCAAAGCCGGAATGTATTATGTCACATTTCCGCAACAAAAAGGCGATATAATCGGTACAGGAGCTTACCCTCATACCTTGCGATACGACCATCAAAGCAATTATTATTTCCATCCAAACAGCGGAAAATTAATCCAAAGCGACCCATACCACAAAAAAAGTCTGGGTTTACAGGTGGTCGAAATGAATTATGGTATTCATACAGGGCAAATCTTAGACCTGCCTGGAAAAATCCTTGCCTTCCTTATCAGTCTCACGGCTGCGGCCTTGCCCGTAACCGGTTTTATAATCTGGTACGGAAGAAACAAAAAATCAAAAAAAGTAAAGACATAAAAAAACCGCCTTTAAAAGCGGTTTTATAAATCATTTGAAATTTTATTAATTTCTGTTTGCTAAAGCATTTTTCTGTAAATTTTTAACGGATGCTACTTTGCTGTTTTCATAAGCAACTTCACAAAGATTTTTGTCGTTAAAGAAAATCCATTTTCCAGTTTTCACTCCTTCCGTGTACTCTCCAACCGCCATCTTATTTCCTTTTGCATCATACGATACCCAAACACCATCTAATTTACCGTCTTTAAAGAAACCTTCTTGTTGAATATTACCATCTTCATAGTAATAAGTAGCTTTTACTCTATTTCCAACAACTTCCAATTCCGGTTTTATCTCTTGTGCAACTAAAATTCCAGAGAACAATATTGCAACTAAAATTACACACTTTTTCATATCTTTAGGTATTAATGTTATCAAATCTTTATCAAATATAATCAATTGTTTACATTAAAAAAACTTTTACTTAACAATTTGGTAACATTGAATAAAAGCTTAACATTGGAAATTTCCCAAAAACAAAAAAACCAAAGCTTATGCCTTGGTTTTACTGGTGTTTTATAAAAAAATAAAAATTACAATACGATTGTACTTTCGAATGTAAATTACTTCAATAAGGCATCTAATTTCGCCTGAAGCTCTGGAGATGAAGGTCTTTCGGCATCACTGCTTAAAATATTACCCTTTGGATCTACAATAATAAATCTTGGAATTCCGGTTACCCCATAACTCGTTACAAACTCAGATTCCCAATCTTTATCTGCAAACAATTGAATTCCTCCCAACTTTTTATCCATCACAAACTTCTTCCATTTTTCATTATCCTTTGCCTTGTCAATAGAAACACTCACAAACTCAATATTTTTGCCATGATACTTCTCTTCTATTTTTTGCAAGAACGGAATCTCTGCTCGGCAAGGTGCGCACCAGGTCGCCCAAAGATCAATATAAACATACTTTCCTTTTAAATCAGATAGCTTTGTTTTTCCTCCTTTATGGTTTTCGTAATCAAAATCCGGAGAAGGAGTTCCAGTCATCTTATTAGCTTTCGCAGCACTTTCGTACTCACTTACAGCATAATTATTAAAACTGTCAAATTTCTTTTTTACAGCCGTTTTAAATTCCGGATCAAAATTACCTTTCTCTAAATTTTCCAGATCCGTTTTCAGCTTTGTTTCCAAAAGCGATGCAAACTCTTTCGCTTCCTTAGTAAAAGCTTCCGCTTGAAACTTCTCATCTTTTAAACTCTGTTGGGCCAGAAAATTACTTTCATCAACCCCTTTGCCTTTATAAACAATCGTTTCGTCAAACTCCTTAGCGTTCATCGTCAGATTAATATCCGAATTTGGCTTTAAATACAAATAAGAAGCTTCAGTTCCATCCGAAAACGTATAAAATCCTTTTGGAGCATCAAAAGAAGATACAAAAGTTTCCTTCTTATTAATTGGAATCACCTGTTTAAAATTATTCTTTCCTGTAATTACTAAAGTATCACTGTTTCTGTTCGTAATTTTAGCGGTAAATTTAATTGGACTCTTGGCCTGACCGATAGCACCTAAAGCACTACAAATCAACAAACCAGTTAAAATAAATTTGTTCATATAAATTAAAGTTTTGATTTTGCTATTCAAATCTAAAGAAATTAGAGCCGCAAAATTTAAGAATTAACAAAATATTTCAAATTTATAAGCATCAAGTCATCACTTTACTATATTAATTTGAATTTTGTGTTTACTTTTGCAGTCTAAAATTTTGATCATGTATAGAAGTCATAATTGTGGCGAATTAAACGCCTCAAATATTAACACGGAAGTTACACTAGCGGGTTGGGTTCAAAAATCACGCGATAAAGGATTTATGAATTGGGTTGATTTACGTGACCGTTACGGAATTACACAACTTATCTTTGACGAAAGCCGTAGTGAAAAAACAGTTTTCGAACTGGCAAAAACACTGGGAAGAGAATTTGTAATTCAGGTAAAAGGAACTGTAATTGAGCGTGAAGCTAAGAACAAAAATATTCCAACCGGTGAAATCGAAATTTTAGTATCCGAACTAACCATTCTGAATGCCGCTTTAACTCCTCCGTTTACCATCGAAGATGAAACTGATGGAGGTGAAGATATTCGAATGAAATACCGTTACTTAGACATTAGAAGAAATCCTGTAAAAAACAGTTTATTATTCCGTCATAAAGTAGCAATGGAAGTTCGTAAATATTTATCGGACTTAGATTTCTGCGAAGTAGAAACTCCATACCTTATCAAATCGACTCCGGAAGGTGCCAGAGATTTCGTTGTACCAAGCCGTATGAACGAAGGACAGTTTTATGCCCTACCACAATCGCCACAAACTTTCAAACAATTATTGATGGTGGGCGGAATGGATAAATATTTTCAGATTGTAAAATGTTTCCGTGACGAAGATTTACGTGCTGACCGTCAGCCTGAGTTTACACAAATTGACTGCGAGATAGCATTTGTTGAGCAGGAAGACATTTTAAATGTTTTTGAAGGACTGACCAGACACTTATTAAAAGAAATTAAAGGCATTGAAGTAGACAAGTTCCCAAGAATTACCTATGACTATGCCATGAAAACTTATGGGAATGACAAACCGGACATTCGTTTCGGAATGGAATTTGGCGAATTAAACGAATTTGCACAACACAAAGATTTCCCGGTATTCAATGCCGCTGAATTGGTTGTGGGAATTGCAGTTCCGGGAGCCGGAAATTACACCCGTAAAGAAATTGATGGGTTAATTGACTGGGTAAAACGTCCGCAGGTTGGAGCATCAGGAATGGTGTATGCAAAATGTAACGACGATGGAACTTTTAAATCTTCTGTAGATAAATTTTACGATCAGGACGATTTAGGGCAATGGGCAAAAATTACAGGTGCAAAACCAGGAGACATGATTTTTGTACTTTCAGGGCCTGCTAATAAAACCCGCGCACAGCTTTCGGCACTTCGTATGGAACTGGCAACTCGTTTAGGATTGCGCAAACCGGAAGAATTTGCTCCGCTATGGGTAGTTGATTTTCCTTTATTGGAATTAGATGAAGAATCAGGGCGTTACCACGCAATGCACCACCCGTTTACTTCTCCAAAACCGGAAGACATGCAATTATTAGAAACGGAACCTGGAAAAGTACGAGCCAATGCTTATGATATGGTATTAAACGGAAATGAAATTGGAGGAGGATCTATTCGTATTCACGACAAAGCAACTCAGCAATTGATGTTCAAATATCTTGGTTTTACCGAAGAGGAAGCAAAAGCACAATTTGGCTTTTTAATGGACGCCTTCCAGTTTGGAGCACCACCGCACGGAGGTCTGGCATTTGGATTAGACCGTTTAGTAGCCATTTTAGGAGGTCAGGAAACCATTAGAGACTTTATCGCATTTCCAAAAAACAATTCAGGACGTGATGTTATGATCGATGCTCCTGCCGCAATCGATGACGCTCAATTAAAAGAACTTGCCATTAAATTGGATTTGAAATAATTTTTTCTCCTTTTTGAAAAAATAAAAAAAACGGCAACTAAAGATTCAGTTGTCGTTTTTTTATGCATTTTGTCGTCATTTGGTTCTTTTTTCGCGTTAATAAAATCTTAACAAACAAAAGCAAATACCAGTAAAATCAAGCATTTTCTCACAAAAAATAACCTTCTTACTAACCAATTCCGCTTAATATACAAAAAATTTGTAAAACATAAGCTACTTTTTTAACATTTATTTATAATAATTAATGATTCTCAAATAAAGTACTCTCATACCAAATTTGATGCAATATAAATAGCGAAAAGACTGTGAATCAATAATTTTTACAAAAATTTAACAGGTATATGTCTTTTGTATGAATTTATATATTACATTTGCTTTATTATAAATTATTATTACAATTACAATGCGTACAGGTACAGTAAAATTTTTCAATGAATCTAAAGGTTATGGATTCATTACAGACGAAGAAACAGGAAAAGACATCTTCGTTCACGCTTCAGGAATTAACGCGGAAGAATTACGCGAAGGTGACCGTGTAAGCTATGAAGAAGAAGAAGGAAGAAAAGGGAAAGTTGCTGCTAAAGTAGCAGTAATCTAAGAAAAATATAGCAATTTATTTTTTTTGCCTCTGAATGGTTTTCAAAACGTTTCGATTAATTTCGAAACGTTTTTTTTTGCTCAAATCTTAAAAAAATATTAAAATTTCAGCATGTTATTTATAATCAATAAAAATTAGCTAGTAACGCGGTTTCGGGGCACACTTAAATCATTTTTTAGCTTGTGATTTACAGAGTTGAAAGTTATCTTTGTGGCTTATTCTTTAAGTAAAAAAGCTAAGTTTATGCAATCTGATCAATACAGTTACATTCCTATTTTAATGCAGTTAATTTTAGCTGTCGGTTTTGTGGTAGGAACAATCATTATTTCCGGAAAATTAGGCCCAAAAAGAAGCTCTGAAGTAAAAGATAAAAACTTCGAATGTGGTATCGAATCCGTTGGTAACGCCCGTATTCCTTTTTCTGTAAAATATTTCCTGGTAGCCATTTTGTTTGTATTGTTTGACGTAGAGGTAATTTTCCTTTACCCTTGGGCAGTAAACTTTAAGGAATTAGGCATCGAAGGAATGTTAAAAATGATCGTTTTCATGTCGCTCCTTTTAGTTGGTTTTTTCTATATCATCAAAAAGAAAGCTTTAGACTGGGAATAAAGAAATCTTAGATTTCACATTCATAGATTCTAGATTACCTGATCTGGAATTTTAGATTTGAAAGCTAATATATCAAAACACAATATTGATTTTTAAAATATTGATTTCGGTTTCAGAGTTAAAAATCTAAAATCAGAAATCTAAAATCTGAAATAAAAAATGAGCGATTCAAATGTAAATATGGTTGCGCCGCCAGAAGGAGTTGTAGGAGAAGGTTTCTTCGCTACAAAACTAAATGATGTTGTAGGTTTGGCAAGAGCCAATTCGTTATGGCCACTACCTTTTGCAACCTCATGCTGTGGTATCGAATTCATGGCAACAATGGCTTCACATTACGATTTGGCACGATTTGGTTCTGAGCGTGTGAGTTTCTCTCCTCGTCAGGCTGACATGCTTTTAGTGATGGGAACTATTTCAAAAAAAATGGCCCCTATTTTAAGACAAGTTTACGAACAAATGTCTGAACCTCGCTGGGTAATTGCAGTTGGAGCCTGTGCTTCATCAGGTGGAATTTTCGACACTTATTCCGTTTTACAAGGAATTGACAAAGTAATTCCGGTTGACGTTTACGTACCGGGATGTCCGCCAAGACCAGAACAAATTGTAGATGGAGTAATGAAACTTCAGGAATTGGTAAAAAGCGAATCTGTAAGACGCAGAAGCTCTCCGGAATACCAAGAATTACTAGCTTCATATAATATTACATAAGATGGCTTTAGAAAACACCCTGATTCAAGATAAACTTACAGAAACATTTGACACAAGTGTTTTTAACTTTCAACAAGAAAGAGATATTTTTTCACTGGAAACTACCGCTGATAAAATCACAGCCCTGATTCTTTTTTTGAAAAACGATTCCGATTTACGCTTCCACTTTTTAACTGATTTATGCGGTGTTCATTATCCGGACAACGAAACAGATCGCCAATATGCAATCGTATACCATTTGCATAACTGGTACGAAAACAAACGTATTCGAATCAAAGTATACCTAAACGGTGAAAAACCGGAGATTAAAACCATTTCAAATATTTTCTTAAGTTCAAACTGGATGGAAAGAGAAACTTACGATTTCTTCGGAGTCAATTTTATTGGACACCCACAACTGAAACGTATTTTGAATATGGATGAAATGGTGTCTTTCCCAATGCGAAAAGAATTCCCAATGGAAGACAGCGGAAGAACTGATAAAGACGACAGATTCTTTGGAAGAACAACAACAAATTGCTAAAAATAAATAATTCAACATTATAAAATGTCAGAACTATTATTATCACCAGAGCATCGATATGCTAAAATAATTAAGGATAAACTAAACGAAGACGGAAGTGAACTTTCGGTACTGAATTTAGGTCCTACACACCCGGCGACTCACGGTATTTTTCAAAATATCCTGTTGATGGATGGTGAAAGAATTCTTGAAGCTGAACCAACCATTGGTTACATTCACAGAGCTTTCGAAAAAATTGCCGAAAATCGTCCTTTTTACCAGATTACTCCTCTTACAGACCGTATGAACTATTGCTCCTCTCCTATTAACAATATGGGATGGTGGATGACTTTAGAGAAATTACTAAATATTGAAGTTCCAAAAAGAGCACAATACCTTAGAGTAATTGTAATGGAGCTGGCCCGTATTACAGATCACTTAATCTGTAACTCGATTCTGGGTGTAGATACAGGTGCTTATACTGGTTTCTTGTACGTTTTTCAATTCAGAGAAAAAGTTTACGAGATTTACGAAGAAATTTGTGGCGCTCGTTTAACAACAAATATGGGAAGAATTGGTGGTTTCGAAAGAGACTGGTCACCAGAAGCTTTCCGCAAACTGGATGTCTTTTTAGAAGAATTCCCTGCTGCATGGCAAGAGTTTGTAAACTTATTCGAAAGAAACAGAATTTTCCTTGACAGAACTGTAAACGTAGGTGCAATCTCTGCAGAGCAGGCAATGGCTTACGGATTTACAGGTCCAAACTTACGTGCTGCGGGGGTTGATTACGACGTTCGTGTAGCACAACCTTACTCCTCTTACGAAGATTTCGATTTTGTTGTTCCTGTTGGAAAATCAGGAGATACTTACGATCGTTTCTGTGTTCGTAATGCTGAAGTTTGGGAGAGTTTGAGCATTATTCGTCAAGCTTTGGCTAAAATGCCGGCAGGAAACGAATACCATGCAGAAGTTCCTGACTACTACCTGCCTCCAAAAGAAGATGTTTACACTTCGATGGAATCTTTAATTTATCACTTTAAGATTGTAATGGGAGAAGTTCCTGTACCGGTTGCAGAAATTTACCATCCTGTTGAAGGAGGAAATGGAGAAATCGGATTCTATTTAGTTACAGACGGAAGCAGAACACCATACAGATTACATTTCAGAAGACCTTGTTTTATTTATTATCAGGCTTATCCAGATATGATTAAAGGAGCTTTACTTTCGGATGCAATTGTTATTCTATCCAGTTTAAATGTAATTGCAGGAGAATTAGACGCGTAAAAAATTTTAGATTGAAGATTTTAGATTGCAGAATGATATATCTAAAATTAAAAATCTAGACTTATATAGAATTGAAGAATTCAGATTGAAAAATCTAAAAACTAATAAAGATTGCAGAATATGGGTTATGGACAAAGATTGAAAAAATCTGAAATCCAAAATCTAAAATCTAAAATAAAAATGGAACGAAAACATTACAAACAAGAAATAAACATGACCGAAGCGTTGATGTCCCGCATCAATGAATTGATCAGTCATTATCCTGAGGACAAAAGAAAATCGGCTTTGTTACCAGTTTTGCACGAAGTGCAGGATGCTCATGACAACTGGTTGAGTACAGAGTTACAGGATAAAGTCGCCGAAATTTTGCACATCAAACCAATTGAGGTTTATGAAGTGGTTACTTTTTATACCATGTACAACCAAAAACCAATTGGAAAATACATGTTCGAATTTTGCCAAACTTCTTGTTGTTGTTTAAATGGTGCTGAAAATTTAATGGATTACACTTCTGAGAAATTAGGCATTAAAATGGGAGAAACAACTCCAGACGGAATGTTTACCATTGCCGGTGTAGAATGTTTAGGTGCTTGCGGATACGCTCCGATGATGCAGTTGGGAGATTTCTACAAAGAAAAATTGACAGAAGAAAAAATCGATCAGTTAATTGCTGATTGTAGAGATGATAAAATAATATTACACGATAAATAAGATGTCACAGAAAATATTATTAGATAAAATCAACATTCCTGGTATCAAAACCTACGAAGTATATCGTCAAAATGGTGGATATGCCTCTGTAGAAAAAGCTTTGAAAACACTTACTCCGGATGAAGTTACCGAAGAAGTAAAAAAATCAGGACTTCGTGGCCGTGGTGGTGCAGGTTTCCCTGCCGGAATGAAATGGAGTTTTATTGATAAAAAATCAGGAAAACCAAGACATTTAGTATGTAATGCCGACGAGTCTGAACCGGGAACTTTCAAAGATCGTTATTTGATGGAATTTATTCCTCACTTATTGATCGAAGGAATGATAACCTCAAGTTATGCGTTAGGCGCTAACCTTTCTTATATCTACATTCGTGGAGAATATATGTGGGTTTTCAAAATTTTAGAAAGAGCAATCGCCGAAGCTAAAGCTGCCGGCTGGTTAGGAAAAAATATATTAGGTACAGGTTACGATTTAGAATTACACGTTCACTGTGGAGCCGGAGCTTATATTTGCGGAGAAGAAACTGCACTTATCGAATCTCTGGAGGGTAAAAGAGGAAATCCTCGTATTAAACCACCTTTCCCTGCGGTTTCAGGACTTTGGGCAAATCCAACAGTAGTAAACAACGTAGAAACTATCGCTACTGTGCCATGGATTGTAAACAATTCTGGTGACGATTATGCAAAAATTGGAATTGGCCGTTCTACAGGAACTAAACTAATTTCGGCTTCAGGGCACATCAAAAACCCGGGAGTTTACGAAATTGAGCTAGGTTTAAGTGTTGACGAATTTATGAATTCTGATGAATACTTAGGCGGAATGTCTTCCAGCAGACCTTTAAAAGCGTTTGTACCTGGAGGATCTTCGGTGCCAATTTTACCTGCCGAATTAATTTTCAAAACAGCAAATGGCGAAGACCGATTAATGACTTACGAATCTTTAAGTGATGGTGGTTTTGCTACCGGATCGATGTTAGGTTCAGGAGGGTTTATTGTTTACAACGACACTGCCTGTGTGGTTAGAAACACCTGGAATTTTGCCCGTTTTTACCACCACGAATCTTGCGGACAATGTACGCCTTGTCGTGAAGGAACAGGTTGGTTGGAAAAAATCTTATGGAGAATTGAAAACGGTCAGGGCCGTGAAGAGGATATCGAATTATTGTGGAGCATTCAAAGTAAAATCGAAGGAAACACGATTTGCCCTCTTGGTGACGCAGCTTCGTGGCCAGTAGCCGCAGCAATCCGTCACTTTAGAGAAGAATTTGAATATCACGTTCGTTTTCCTGAAAAAATAAAAAACAGAGATCACTTTGTAGCTGAACCTTTTTCGCAAGTAAAACATTTAATAGGCAAACAAACAGTTTAAAAATATAGTTTCAAGTTTAAGTTTTTTTTAGTTTCAAGTTCTACAACCTGAAACTTTAAACCTTAAACTAAAAAAACAACACAAAGAGATGAAAGTAACCATAGACGGTCAAAGTATAGACGTAGAGCCAGGAACAACAATCCTGCAGGCTGCACGTATGATTGGAGGAGATTTAGTTCCGCCAGCCATGTGCTATTACTCAAAATTAAAAGGCAGCGGCGGTAAATGTCGTTGTTGTTTAGTTGAAGTTTCTAAAGGAAGTGAAGCTGACCCAAGACCAATGCCAAAATTAATGGCATCTTGTGTAACAGGATGTATGGACGGAATGGAAGTGAACAGTAAATCTTCTGATCGTGTAACAGAAGCCCGTAAATCTGTAACCGAATTTTTATTAATCAATCACCCGTTAGATTGTCCTATTTGTGATCAGGCCGGAGAATGTGATCTTCAAAACTTAAGTTTTGAGCACGGAAACCCAAAATCACGTTTTATTGAAGAAAAAAGAACATTTGAACCAGAAGATATTGGTCCAAATATTCAACTGCATATGAACCGTTGTATCTTATGTCAAAGATGCGTGCAAGTTGCCGATCAATTGACAGACAACAGAGTTCACGGAGTATTAGATCGTGGTGACCACGCTAATATTTCAACTGGAATTTCTAAAGCAATCGACAATGAGTTTTCTGGAAACATGATCGACGTTTGTCCGGTTGGAGCTTTAACAGACAAAACTTTCCGTTTTAAATCAAGAGTTTGGTTCAACAAACCTTTCAACGCTCACAGAGAATGTACCACTCCTGGATGTTGTGGAAAAACAACTGTATGGATGTTTGGAGGAGAAATTCAACGTGTAACCGGTCGTAAAGACGAGTACCATGAAGTGGAAGAATTCATTTGCAATAGCTGTCGTTTTGACCATAAAAATGTAAGCGACTGGGTAATTGAAGGACCAAGAGAATTCGAAAAAGACTCTGTAATCAACCAAAACAATTACACTCAAAAATTAGAGAAAGTTGAAATTGATACAGAAAAAAATATCCTTTTAGGTAGAGATATTGATCGTAAAAAAATTAGTATGGCTGCAATTCCATTAATTACTAATGATAAAAAATCTTAAGAAATGGAAAGTGCATTTATTATAGAAAAAAGTGTCGTTATTGTTGTTGTTTTTGCGATAACCATGATTATGGCAATGTATTCTACCTGGGCTGAACGTAAAGTTGCAGCTTATCTTCAAGACCGTGTGGGACCAAACCGTGCCGGATGGGGAGGATTATTACAACCTCTTGCCGATGGTATGAAATTGTTCTCGAAAGAAGAATTTTTCCCAAATACACCTAATAAATTTTTATTTGTTGTAGGACCTGCAATTGCCATGAGTACTGCTTTAATGACAAGTGCTGTTATTCCGTGGGGAGACAAATTGCATGTTTTTGGTCGTGATGTTTATTTGCAGGCTACTGATATTAACATTGGTATCTTGTACATATTTGGAGTACTTTCTGTTGGAGTTTACGGTATCATGATTGGAGGATGGGCTTCTAACAATAAATTCTCTTTGATGGGAGCTGTTCGTGCAGCTTCACAGATGGTTTCTTATGAAGTTGCCATGGGATTATCGATGATTGCTTTATTGATGATGACAGGAACATTAAGTTTAAGAGAGATTTCATTACAACAAGAAGGAATGAACTGGAATGTTTTTTACCAACCATTATCTTTCCTGATATTCCTAATTTGTTCGTTTGCAGAAACTAACAGAACTCCTTTTGACTTAGCAGAATGTGAAAACGAATTAATTGGAGGTTATCATACTGAATATTCATCCATGAAAATGGGATTCTATTTATTTGCTGAATATGCGAGTATGTTTATCTCTGCCACTATTATTTCTGTATTATTTTTCGGTGGATACAACTACCCTGGAATGAGCTGGATGGTAGAAAATGTAGGCGTAAATGCCGGTAATATTTTAGGTATAGTAGTATTGTTTGCTAAAATATGTTTCTTCATATTTTTCTATATGTGGGTACGTTGGACAATTCCAAGATTCAGATACGATCAATTAATGAATTTAGGCTGGAGAATTTTAATTCCGCTTTCGATCATTAACATCATGATTACCGGAGCTGTTATTTTAAGACATGATATCGCAGCAGCTTTAGGATTCTAAGAACCGAAATGCCTAGCCCTGATAGAAGCGGCATCCTTTTGTGGTGGGGTTCACCACAAAAGATAAAGCGGATAGCAGGATTAGCTTCAAAATAAAAATAAAACAGATTTGATTTGTTTAATACAAATTGTGAATCGTAAATCATACATTAAAAAATGTCAATAGAAACTATATCATTATCGGGTAGAAAAAAGATGGTCTCTCACAAAGAGATGACTTTTTGGGAACGATTGTATCTTGTGGCGATTGTAAAAGGATTGTTTATCACCCTTAAACACTTATTCAGAAAAAAAGTGACGATTCACTATCCTGAACAAGTGCGTGAAATGAGTCCGGTTTACCGTGGTCAACATCAATTGAAACGTGATGAGCAAGGTCGTGAGAACTGTACAGCTTGTGGATTATGTGCTTTATCCTGTCCTGCAGAAGCGATCACAATGAAAGCTGCTGAGCGTAAAGCAGATGAAAAACATTTGTACAGAGAAGAAAAGTATGCTTCGATCTATGAAATCAATATGTTACGTTGCATTTTCTGTGGTTTATGTGAAGAAGCCTGTCCGAAAGATGCAATTTACCTGACGACTTCAAAAGTTTTGGTTCCTTCAAGCTATGAAAGAGAAGATTTCATTTTTGGAAAAGACAGATTAGTGATGCCTCTTGATGTGGCCATCAAAAATGCTCAACTTAATAATGCTAATTAAATGATACATATTCCCGATTTTGCACACGCAACAACTGTACAAATTATATTTTGTTTCTTAGCGTTTATTACGGTGATTACCGCTTTTTTAACCATTTTTAGCAGAAACCCTATTCACAGTGCTATTTATTTAGTGATTTGTTTTTTCTCTATTGCCGGTCATTATTTACTATTAAACTCTCAATTCCTGGCTATCGTACACATAATAGTCTACTCGGGAGCGATTATGATTTTATTCCTGTTCACGATCATGTTAATGAATCTGAACGAACAACGTGAAGTACACAGGCCTAGAATTACACGTTTGGGTGCAATTGTTTCTTTCTGTTTGATTTGTATTGTATTACTTGCAATTTTCATCAACTCTAAACCAATTGTTGGTGAATACGATTCAACGGGTGAAGATTTCCAATCGATTAAAGTATTGGGTAAAATATTACTGAACGAATATATGGTTCCGTTTGAATTTGCTTCGATCTTGCTTTTAGTAGCCATGATTGGAACTGTATTATTGTCTAAAAAAGAAAAATTAAATAAATAATGGGTAATATATTAAATCAAATAGGTATTGAAAACTACATCTTTTTGAGTGTTGTACTTTTCTGTATTGGTATTTTTGGTGTATTGTACAGACGAAATGCTATTATCGTTTTCATGTCTATCGAAATCATGTTGAATGCTGTTAACCTTTTATTTGTTGCTTTTTCAACTTACCATCAAGATGCACAGGGACAAGTCTTTGTATTCTTTTCGATGGCAGTTGCTGCAGCCGAAGTTGCAGTTGGATTGGCTATTTTAGTTTCGATCTTTAGAAATTTAGGTTCGATTAGTATCGATAATTTAAAAAATTTAAAAGGATAAATAAAAATGGATACCAATTTAGCTTTACTTTTAGTTTTATCTCCTTTTTTAGGATTTTTAATCAATGTTTTCTTTGGCAAGAGCCTAGGGAAAACGGTTTCAGGAATCATCGGAACTGCCGCTGTAGTAGTTTCTTTTGCTGTTACACTTTTCTTTTTCAATCAAATTAGCCAAACCAAACAAGCCCTTCAGGTTACTTTATTTGACTGGATTCAAATTAGTAATTTAAAGATCAATCTTGGATTTTTATTAGATCAATTATCTTTATTATGGTTGCTTTTTGTAACCGGTATCGGATCATTGATTCACTTATACTCTATCAGCTACATGCACGACGATGAGAATATGCACAAGTTTTTTGCTTATTTGAATCTGTTCGTATTCTTCATGATTACCCTTGTAATTGGAAGTAACTTGTTAGTTTTATTTATCGGTTGGGAAGGTGTTGGACTTTGTTCGTACTTATTAATTGGATTCTGGCACAAAAACCAGGAATACAATGATGCTGCGAAAAAAGCTTTCATCATGAACAGAATTGGAGATTTAGGTTTATTAATCGGAATGTTCATACTAGGTTCAATGTTCTCTACTTTAGACTATGCTACTTTAAAAACAGCAATCGCGGGAGCAGCAAACTTAAACATCCCGTTGCTTTCACTAGCCGCTTTATGTTTGTTTATCGGAGCTTGTGGTAAATCAGCACAAATTCCATTATACACCTGGTTGCCTGATGCGATGGCAGGACCAACTCCGGTTTCGGCATTAATTCACGCTGCAACAATGGTTACAGCCGGTATCTTTATGATTACCCGTTTGAATTTTGTATTTGATTTAGCTCCGGATGTTCAGTCTGTTATTGCGGTTATTGGTGCTATCACTTCGTTAGTTGCTGCAACAATTGGTCTGGTTCAGACTGATATTAAAAAAGTCTTGGCCTACTCTACTGTTTCACAATTGGGCTTAATGTTTTTAGCATTAGGTTTTGGAGCTTATGAAGTAGCTGTTTTTCATGTAATAACACATGCTTTCTTTAAAGCTTGTCTGTTCTTAGGTTCAGGTTCTGTAATTCACGGTTTACACGGAGAGCAGGATATGCGTAAAATGGGTGGTTTGCGTAAAGCGATGCCAATCACTTTTTGGACGATGTTAATTTCATCATTAGCCATTTCAGGTGTTCCGTTTTTCTCTGGTTTCTTCTCTAAAGACGAAATCTTATTAACGGCATTCCATCACAATATTCCACTTTATGTTGTAGGCTCTATTGCATCGATTATGACGGCATTTTATATGTTCAGATTGATGTTCCTTACTTTCTTTAAAGATTTCAGAGGAACCGAAGAGCAAAAACACCACTTACACGAAAGTGACGGATTAATTACTTTCCCTTTAGTAATTCTAGCAATTCTGGCTACTTTTGGCGGACTTATCAGTTTACCTGGAAACAGCTGGTTAAATGGTTATTTAGCCCCTCTTTTCACTAAAGTAGCAGGCGAAGAGCACCATTTAGGCACAACAGAATATACTTTAATGGGGGTTGCTGTTTTGGGTGGATTACTGGGTATTTTAATTGCTTACGTAAAATACTTCAAACAAGATAATGTTCCGGAAGCGGATGAAAACATTACCGGTCTGACCAAAGTGTTATACAATAAATATTATGTAGATGAAGCTTACGATGCTATTTTTGTTCGCTCTATCAACGGATTATCAAGATTTTTCAGAGACTATATCGAAACAGGTTTGTCTGCTCTGGTTTTTGGGTTAGGAAAAGTAGCCAATGAACTGGCTTTTCAAGGTAAAAAATTACAAAACGGAAGTATCGGATTATATCTTTTTGCATTTGTTTTAGGGCTTTGTGCCATTGTTTCCTATATATTTTTAGCTAAATAATTTTACAACTATGAACGTTTCTCTTATATTAATTATTCTTCTAATTGGTGCATTTGCCACTTATTTTGTTGGTGACAAACTAGCATCAAAAGTAGCTTTGTTCTTTAGTTTGGCGGCTTTAGGTTGTTCAATTGTTTTATTAAATCATTTTAGTGCCGGCGAAAATATCAGCCTGATCAATACGTGGATTACGCAGCCTAAAATTTCATTTGCCCTTAATGCAGATGGTTTGGGTATGGCCATGCTTTTATTGACTGTAGCGCTAACACCAATCATCATATTCTCTTCTTTTGGAAATGAATACAAAAATTCAAAAGCATTTTACGCGTTAATTTTATTTATGGCATTTGCTATGACAGGAACTTTCCTGGCAGCAGACGGTCTTTTATACTATATTTTCTGGGAGTTAGCCCTTATTCCAATTTACTTCATTGCCCTAATCTGGGGTAATGGTGATGCCGAAGAGCGCAGAAAAGCAGTAGTTAAATTCTTTATCTACACACTGGCAGGTTCTTTGTTCATGTTAGTAGCTTTCATCTATTTGTATCAAAAAGCAGGTAGTTTCTTAATCGAAGATTTATACAAATTAAATTTATCGGCTACAGAGCAGCTTTGGATATTCTTAGCTTTCTTCCTTGCTTATGCTATTAAAATTCCAATCATCCCTTTCCATACCTGGCAGGCAAATGTATACCAAAAAGCACCAACTGTCGGAACGATGCTTTTATCCGGTATCATGCTAAAAATGGGATTGTACAGTGTTATTCGTTGGCAACTACCAATTGCACCATTGGCTGCAAAAGAATACATGGACATCTTCATCGCTCTTGGAATTGCTGGTGTGATTTACGGATCAATTGTAGCTTTAAGACAAAAAGACTTAAAGAAATTATTGGCTTACTCGTCTTTGGCGCACGTTGGTTTAATTGCTGCAGGAACTTACACACTAACTATTGATGGTTTACGCGGGGCTGTATTGCAAATGATTGCTCACGGTTTTGTGGTAGTAGGTTTATTTTATGCTGCCGAAATTATCTTCAGAAGATATGAAACCAGAGAAATTGCGCAATTAGGAGGTATCCGTACACAATCTCCAAAATTCACCTCTATGTTTTTAATTTTGGTATTAGCTTCTGTTGCTTTACCAAGTACTTTTAACTTTGTTGGGGAGTTTACTGTTTTGTATAGTCTTTCTCAAATTAATATCTGGTTTGCTGTTTTAGGCGGGACAACTATTATTTTAGGAGCTTATTATATGCTTAAAATGTTTCAAAATGTAATGTTGGGAGAAACCAATTCTAAAACTTTTGCAGATGTTTCTGTTAATGAAGGAATTTCATTAGTAGTAATTATTGCTGTTTTAATTTTCTTCGGATTCTATCCAAAACCAATTACAGATTTGATTACACCAAGTTTAGAAACTATTCTAAACCTTATCAATAAAAACTAAGATTTTAGAATGCCGATTAACGAATTTTAATTTCAGATTGATCCGAAACTAAAAAGGTTAAAAAGCTAAACAAATATTTTAAATAAAATAAATTAGGGCGTTTTAGATTTCCTAAATCAAAAAAACAAAAATGAATACATTAATAGCTATAACAGGATTGGGTATTTTCTGCCTATTGTTTGAAATTCTTAATTTAAGAAAGGCCATTGTTCCTATTACCATCGTTGGTTTACTAGGTGTTTTGGCGCTTAACTTTTACGAATTCGGATCAACAGCAAGTTACTATAACAACATGATTACAGTGAGTAAATTCTCTGTTACATTTTCATCGTTGTTTATTGTACTGACTATTTTTCTGGTAGCATTAAGTCATAATTTTTACGAAAATCATCCAACCAAAATCTCCGATTTTGTGGCGATCAAAGTATTTTTATTAGCCGGTGGAGTGGCCATGGTTTCTTTTGGAAACTTAGCTATGTTTTTCTTAGGAATTGAAATCCTGTCAATTGCCCTTTATGTTTTGGCTGCGAGCGATCGTTTGAATCTAAAAAGTAATGAGGCGGGTATGAAATACTTCTTAATGGGATCTTTCGCATCAGGAATCATTTTGTTTGGAATTTGTTTGATCTACGGAGCAATGGGTACTTTTGACGTAGCTGAAATTCATGAAGTCTCTTTATCTGCCGAATTGCCAATCTGGTTTCCAATCGGAATGATTTTGATGATCATTGGTATGTTATTTAAAGTAGCAGCAGTTCCATTTCATTTCTGGGCTCCGGATGTTTACGAAGGTTCTCCGGCATTAACAACTGCTTTGATGAGTACTTTGGCAAAAGTTGTAGCCATTGCGACTCTTTACAAATTAGTTTATGCTTTAAATTTAGTTCCATCTTTAGACAATCAGGATCTTTTAGGAACTTTTGAAACCATAGTAGTGATCATTTCTATTGCTTCTATGACTGTTGGAAATATAATGGCATTACGTCAGGTAAACGTAAAACGTATGTTGGCATTCTCAGGAATTTCGCATGCCGGTTTTATGTTAATGACTTTGCTAACGGTTGCAACATCAGCAGGTGTTTTATTGTACTATACTGCTGCTTATGCATTGGCTGGAATCGCAGCATTCAGTGTTGTTTTATACGTATGTAAAAATCAGGATAATGAAGATATCACGAACTTTCATGGTTTAGGAAAAACAAATCCTTTATTGGCAGCAATCCTTACAGGATCCTTGTTGTCTATGGCAGGTATTCCTATTTTCTCTGGTTTCTTTGCTAAGTTATTCTTATTCAACCAAACTATTCAGGCAGGATACATTGCTTTAGTAATTGTGGCGGTTATCAATTCAATTATTAGTGTTGGATATTATTTCAAACTAATCTTAGCAATGTACTCTAAAGAGCCTAATCAGGAGCGTACAGGAAAACCTTTCCTTATTTATGCGGTTGCTATAATTTCAATTGCTTTAAATATTGCTTTAGGTTTATTCCCTTCTTTGGTTTTAGATCTTTTAAATTAAGAATTTAAAAATAGATATACGAGCCGTCAATACTCATTGACGGCTTTTTTATTTACAGGAATAAAGCTTCAAAACAATCTCCCCGAACTGTTAAAAATTCCATAGTATTAAAGGCGTATCAAAAAATATCGATTATATTTGAAGAGTTTTTAAAACCAATTATATTATGAACTTTAATTCAAAAAATCCATTTTTAAGCAACAAGCGTTTCTCCTCTAATGCTGTTTCAAAAGCTGAAGAAGTACACCAGACACAAATTATTGATTACAATCAGGAAATGACTTTGTCCGGTACGATTAACAAAACAGCTATCTTGTTTTTAATTTTATGCGGATCGGCTATGGTAACCTGGTGGATGGCATTTAATGGAATGAATGTGATGCTTCCTGCTATCGGAGGTGCAATCATTGGTCTAATTTTAGTTGTAATTTCAGCCTTTAAACCACAAGCTTCTCCTTATTTAGCTCCTGGTTATGCTTTATTTGAAGGATTATTTATAGGAGGAATTTCAGCCATTTTTGAAGCCAAATATCCCGGAATTGTAATTAATGCCGTTGGAGCAACTTTGGTTACTTTTTTGGTATGCCTTGGATTATATAAATTTAGAATTGTAAAAGTTACGGAGCAATTTAAGTCAGTAGTTGTTGCGGCAACATTAGCAATTGCTACTTATTATTTAATTTCATGGCTGGTTTCTTTATTCACAAGCTGGACTCCGGTTCATTACGGAAACTCAATGATGAGTATTGGAATTAGTGTTTTTGTTATTATTATTGCTGCGTTAAACTTATTCTTAGATTTTGATCAGATCGAAAAAGGAGTTCAACAAAGAATGCCAAAATTCATGGAATGGTATGGTGCAATGGGATTAATCATCACATTGGTTTGGTTGTACATCGAATTCTTACGTTTATTATCAAAATTATCAAGCAAAGATTAATTTCTTTCCTTTTCCATAAATCAAAGCCTTTTGAATGTTCAAAAGGTTTTTTTTATACCCTCCTGCCAAACATTCTTTAATTCAGAAATACCCAAACCACTCCCCTTACTTTTCATCCCAATTGTTAATTATTTTTCTGCACCCAAAGTTAAAATGTCTGCCGCTGCGGAAGTCTTTACTTCTTTTTTTTTGCTCAAAAACGATTCGTTTTTTAATCTAAAAAATACAATTAGAGTATAAAAGGGATCATTTTTAGCTTTAAAATATCGCTTTTTTCTTACTATAAAGCACTGTTGCTAAAATCGTCGAAAAAATCACCTTTTCTCTTTTTTGCATTGATTTACTTTTCCAAACAGTACCTCAAATTACATTAAAAATGAACATCGGCGAGGCTTTTCTGAATTATGTAATAAATTACATAAAATGCAATTTATTACATAATTAATATTAAAAAGTATAAATTTTTAGCACTTATATTATTTTATAGCAAATATTTTACACATATCAAAAAATAAACATATTTTTGTGTAATCGATTACAATAAACTTATTGATTCAATAACACAAAAAACTTTATTAACCGAAAAACCATAATTATGAAAAGAAACCTACTTATTCTGATGCTTTTACTGCTCATCGTTCCACTATGGGCACAACAAGTTCAGATTACAGAATCTTCAGGCTGGCTCGAGTCGGCATTTGTTAAATGGCAACCTGTAAGCAATGCACAAACCTACAATGTTTACTACTCCGGTAACGGCATCACTGATCAAAAAATCGACGACCAACTGATCAGAAGTTATGGAAGTTATTTTCGCGCAGATCTACCCGGACTTAAAGCCGGATCGTATACCCTTAAAGTAAAACCGGTTATTTCAGGTGCAGAGGGAACAGGATCAACAACTAGTACTTTAACCGTTTCCGCTCACGATCGTAATGGATTTGCTTTTGAAGGCGGGCGTGTTCCCGGAGGTTACAAAGCAGACGGAACTCCAAAAGACAATGCCGTTATTCTTTACATCACACAAAACACAAAAAACACCATTTCGATGAACATCACGGGTGCCAGTGCAAATCCTTGTGTTGGTCTGCAAAACATACTGTATGCCATCAAAAAAGGAAAAGACACACGTCCGTTTATCATTCGTTTAATTGGAAATATTACCGACATGTCTGTGATGGAAGGCGGAGATGTTGTAATCGAAAATGCCAACAATGCCGCAAGTTATGTAACGATTGAAGGAATAGGAAATGATGCTGTTGCCAATGGCTGGGGGGTACGTCTAAAATCTGCATCCAACATAGAGGTAAGCAATCTGGGTTTTATGAACTGTAACAGTACCGCGGGTGACAATGTTGGCATGCAGCAAGACAATGATCACGTTTGGGTACACAACTGTGATTTGTTCTACGGAAATGCAGGAAGCGATGCCGATCAAATAAAAGGAGACGGAGCACTCGACAATAAAACTTCTACCTACATCACCTTATCCTACAACCATTTTTGGGACAACGGAAAAGCAAGTCTTTTAGGTTTAAGCGAGGGTACTACCAGCGGCCTGTATATCACTTATCACCACAACTGGTTTGATCACTCTGATTCACGTCATCCTCGCGTTCGTTATTATTCGGCACACATCTACAACAACTATTTTGATGGTGTAGCCAAATACGGTTCGGGGTCTACCTTAGGCTCTTCCTTATTTGTGGAAGGAAATTACTTCCGCAATAGTAAACATCCCATGCTGACTTCTTTACAGGGGACTGATATCTGGGACGAAGCCAATCAGGTAAACAATGCCGGAACTATGGGAACTTTCTCCGCGGAAGCCGGAGGGTCTATAAAAGCCTTCAACAATACTTTTGACGCTTCAAACGGAACTAATAATATGCGTTTTGTAGCTTACAACGACCCTAATCCGTTGTACAATATTGCCGGAAAAATTAGCTCAACAACAGATTTTGATGCTTATGTTGCAGCTACAAGAGGCGAAACGGTAGGCAGTTCGGTTAAATCCAAATCGGGAGCCAATACCTACAACAACTTTGATACAGATGCTGCATTATATGTCAAAAATCTAACCATAGAACAGCCGGCAACAGCCAAAACAAAGGTCACCCAATACGCAGGACGTGTTTCGGGAGGTGATTTAAAATGGACTTTCGACAACAGCATAGACGATACCTCTTCTCTTGTAATCACAGCATTGAAGTCGGCACTAACCAATTATACGGGAACTTTGGTCGCGATTCAGGGAGAGGGCAACCCGCCAGCAAGTGCTGAGACACTAACCTCAACCGCCAATAACAATCAAACGGTAAGCAGCGGTACTGCTATTGCCTCTATTGTATTTACCTGGGGAGGAAATGCAACCGACGCGACGGTTACAGGACTACCGGCTTCAGGAATCAATTTTGTAAAAAATACTACAGCCAAAACCATCACTATTACCGGAACTCCAACCGCTACCGTTTCTTATTCGATTGCCACAAGCGGAACCGGAACTCCCGCTACAGGCTCAGGAACTATTACCCTTTCAGCAGCAGGAACACAAACCTTAACTTCAACAAGCAACAACAACCAAACTGTTGCCAGCGGAAAAGCCATTAATGCAATTGTTTTCACTTGGGGAGGAAATGCTACTGACGCAACGGTTACAGGACTGCCAGCTTCGGGAATTAGTTTTGTAAAAAATACTACTGCCAAAACCATCACTATTTCAGGAACTCCAACCGCTACTGTTTCTTATTCGGTTGCTACAACCGGAACCGGAACACCGGCAACAGGTTCAGGAACGCTTACGGTAACTACCGGAACGCCAGCCGGCGATGAGATTCACAACTTTACAGCATCGGGAAAAACAAGTTCATTTTACACCATTACAGGAAATATGAATTCAACTAACGGGGCTGTAACTTATGCCGGACTCACGCTCACGGCACGTTTAAAAATGGAATCCAGCACTACAATTACTTATACCACCACAAGCCCTTCTACTTTAACCTTGGTTTTTGATGCTAACTTTACAGGAACCGTTAAAGTAAATAATGTTTCCTACACCGCATCGGCCGGAATTGTAACCGCATCCATCCCTGCGGGTTCAAATACGATTACAAAAGGGTCTGTTGCCAATCTGTTTTACATCAGTACAGAAAACAACAACGGACCTACATTACGAATGGCACAAGGGGCTGACGTGATCGCTGAACCAAAAGCTTCAAAGGTAATTTTATACCCAAATCCGGTTGCTGATGTTTTGTATTTCTCAGAATCCAATCAGACTGTAGAGAAAGTGTTCCTTTATAACATCGCGGGCAATCTGGTAAAAACCTCCGAAAAAGAGACTAAAAGTATGGATCTAAGTACTCTGATCCCTGGAACTTACCTGCTAAAAGTCGTTACCTCAGACGGTTCCTTTACGCAAACTGTTCTTAAAAAATAGCTCAAAAAACCATCCTAAAAACAAAAGGCTTCCCAATTGGAAGCCTTTTACATTTTATCATTTTACAGGAAACAACTATTACAAATCAAATTTAATTCCCTGTGCCAATGGCAAACTTGTCGTATAATTGATTGTATTGGTCTGACGGCGCATGTAAATTTTCCAGGCATCAGATCCTGATTCGCGACCACCACCGGTTTCTTTTTCTCCACCAAAAGCACCTCCAATTTCAGCACCTGAAGTTCCAATGTTTACATTCGCGATTCCGCAATCAGAACCCACTACAGATAAAAATCTTTCGGCTTCACGAAGATTATTGGTCATAATAGCAGATGATAATCCTTGTGCAACTCCATTTTGAAAGTCAATAGCGTTATCCACTTCTCCTGAATATTTAATCAGATACAACACTGGAGCAAATGTTTCGTGCTGTACAATTTCAAACGAATTTTGTGCTTCTGCAATTGCAGGTTTTACATAACAACCGCTTTCATAACCTTCACCTGAAAGCACTCCGCCTTCAACCAAAATTTTCCCTCCTTCGGCAACTACTCTATTTAAAGCTTTAGCGTACTGCTCCACCGCGTGCGTATCAATAAGCGGCCCCACATGATTGTTTTCATCCAATGGGTTCCCAATTCTTAATTGTTTGTAAGCCGCTACCAAAGCGTCTTTTACTTTATCATAAATACTTTCGTGAATGATTAGTCGGCGTGTTGAAGTACAACGTTGTCCTGCTGTACCAACAGCTCCAAAAACAGCTCCAATAACGGTCATTTTAATATCGGCATCCGGAGTCACAATAATAGCATTGTTTCCTCCTAATTCTAACAATGATTTCCCTAAACGTCCAGCAACCGCCTGTGCTACAATTTTCCCCATTCGGGTTGAACCTGTAGCCGAAACTAACGGGATTCTGGTATCCGCTGTCATTAATTCCCCTATTTTATAATCACCATTGATCAAACAAGAGATCCCTTCCTGTAAATTATTTTCTTTGATCACCTGAGCAATAATATTCTGACAAGCAATTCCACAAAGAGGTGTTTTTTCAGAAGGCTTCCACACACAAACATCTCCTGAAATCCATGCCAAAGCGGTATTCCATGACCAAACCGCTACAGGGAAATTAAATGCCGAGATAATCCCAACTACTCCTAACGAATGGTATTGCTCGTACATACGGTGTCCTGGTCTTTCAGAATGCATTGTCAAACCGTGAAGCTGACGCGATAAACCAACAGCAAAATCACAGATGTCTATCATTTCCTGTACTTCTCCATAACCTTCCTGTAATGATTTCCCCATTTCGTAAGAAACCAATTTACCAAGTGCCTCTTTATTTTCACGTAGCTTTTGTCCAAACTGACGTACAATTTCTCCACGTTGCGGTGCCGGAATTAAACGAAAAGTTTTAAAAGCTTCTGTCGCCGCCTGCATTACTTTTTCATAATCCTGAGGAGTTGACATTTTTACCGATCCTATTAGTTTTCCATCAACCGGCGAAAAGCTATCTAAGACTTCTCCGGAAGAAAAGTTTTGTAAACCTGTCGATGTCCCTTCGTTGATCGCTTTGATGCCCAATTTTTCCAGAGCCTCATTCATTCCAAACTGTGATGCTATTGTTGTCATTGTAACTTTTTTAGTTAAAATTGTTATATTTTTATGTAAAGATATTATTTCAAGCCGAAATTTAATCGAACTGAGTTGTTAAAATCAGGTAAATTTAGGTTTAATTAAAATGAATTACAGCGCGATAGCGTGATTTATTCGTCTTAATTGATGAAATTTGCGGTAATAAAAGTACTCAAATATGTCCATTTTCAGTCGATTTTTAGTTTGTTTCGTCCTAATTTCAATTCACGCTTTTTCTCAAAAAGAGCAAAAAAAATCCTTTCAGGTCGTTCCTTTAGGGATAAAAGGAGGAATAGACGAGAAGAATCTTTCAGCCTATTTAGTTGCACCTATACATACGCATGATTTTATCTGTTTAGATGCCGGAACGGTAAACGCCGGAATTGAAAAAGCAATTGAAAAAAAAGTTTTTAACGTTTCGACCAGCGAAGTTTTACGAAAATACATTAAAGGTTATTTTATATCGCATGCGCATTTAGATCATGTTTCCGGTTTAATCATAAACTCTCCGGCAGATTCTTCGAAGACAGTTTATGCCACTGAAAAATGTATGAAAATGATGGAAAACCATTATTTCAACGATCAAACCTGGGCCAATTTTGGAGATAAAGGTCCCGGAACTCCGTTAAAAAAATATCATTTTCAGACTTTAAATATCGGAGAAGAAATTCCGATTACCAATACCACGATGACGGTAAAAGCATTTCCGTTAAGTCATGTGAATCCGTTTGAGAGCACTGCTTTCCTGATCAAAAGTGGCGAATCGTATGTACTTTACCTGGGGGATACCGGCCCTGATGCTGTAGAGAAAAGCGACAAGTTAAAGTCACTCTGGACCGCAGTTGCACCTTTGGTTAAAAGCAAACAACTGAAAGGTATTTTTATTGAGGTTTCGTTCCCAAATGAACAACCGGACCAGTTTTTATTCGGACATCTGACACCAAACTATCTGATGAAAGAACTTCACACCTTAGCAGATTTGTCGGGAAAAGAGACTTTGAAAGGTTTCAGTATTATTGTTACACATCTGAAACCGCCCACTAAAAATATTGTAAAACTGAAAAAACAGCTGCAAAAACAAAATGATCTGGGACTAAAACTTATTTATCCTGAACAAGGGAAAGGTTTTGAACTGTAACATTTAAATTTAAACTCGACAGGTTTTTGAAATGGTTTTAACACATAGAAACATAGGTTCTGCGTCCATAAAAGAGGCGTTTCACTTCATTTAAATACACATATCTTCTGTGTCTTTATGTTTACTTTTTGTTAATTACGCCAACTGGTATAAGATTTAGATTTGAAACCTGTCGGGTTTACTGATTATACCTTATTTCTTCGCAACAAATCTGGGATCAGATTCCATTACGGTTCCACAATTATCGCAGGTTCTTAGTGCTAAAGAATTGTAAAAATGCTCGAAATGCGGCAGAAAATCTTTTTCTATATTATGCAATTCAAAAAACACTTCATAGAGTTTATGATTGCAATTATCACAGTACCAAAGCAATCCATCAGTATAACCTAACCCTGCACGTTTGCGTTCGATAACCAATCCAATTGAACCTTCCGAACGAACAGGCGAATGGGGAATTTTAGCCGGATGAAGATACATATCACCTGCATGTAATTCCATCTCCTTTCGTTCTCCTTCTTCCTGAATGATCACTTTTATGCTTCCCTCAAGCTGATAAAAAAGTTCTTCGGTTTCGTTGTAATGGTAATCTTTTCGGGCATTTGGACCCGCAACTATCATCACTATATAATCACCAGAATCAATGTAGAGGTTTTTATTTCCAACAGGCGGTTTTAGTAAATGACGGTTCTCATCGATCCACTTCGTAAGATTGAAAGGTTTTGCTATTGCCATTTTTTTAAAGGTAGTAAGTTTCTAAGTAGCTAAGTTAAGGAAAAGTTTTTAGTCACAGTTCTCAGTCGCAGTCTCAGTTTACAGTTTACAGTGATCAACTGAGACTGAAAACTGTGACTGAAAACTGAAAACGGAGACTTACTTCACCTCTTTAATCAAATAGATATAAACCGGAAAATGATCACTAAATCCAACTTCGGTTAAACTATGACGTAACGGATAACCTTTATACTGTCCTGAACTCTGAACCAGAAAAGGCTTATTGAAAATCCCAGCCTTCCAAAAATTAAAGGTTGAAAAATCAGATTCTATAAGCGACTTTGTTATGATAATTTGATCAAAGATATCCCAGGAATCCCGAAATGCAATCGTTCCCAAACCTTTATTCGTCATTGCTGCAAACGGATTAAAAACACCAAACTCTTCTACTTCTGATTTCTTTGCTTTAGCCCCAAGAGCTATTTTCACACTTTTATTCGATGGGCTATCATTCAGATCACCCATCGTGATCACTTTAGCAATGGGGTTTATTCGTTGCAGCGAATCTATGATTCTTCTGTTTAAATTTCCTGCTGCTTCCCGAAAAACACTGCTTACCTTCTCGCCTCCTGATCTGGACGGCCAGTGATTGACAATAATATGAAGTTCCTCTCCCTCCAGAAATCCCGAAATTAAAAGCTGATCTCTGGTAAAAATCCGATTTTTGTCAGCAGTTTTGATTTCAATATCATCTTCCTGCTGTATCTCCTCTTCTTTAAGCGAGACTTTATTTTGGTAGATATGCAATGGAATGTTAGAGTACGCGGTAGGTTTAAAATATTTCCTTTGATACAACAATGCCACATCAATCCCTCGTTTGTCCGGTGAATCAAAATGAATTATTCCATAATCAAAAGGGAGCAGTTTAGGCTGTTTAATCAAATCTTCCAGAACGGCACGGTTTTCAATTTCAGCACCTCCAATCAATACCGGAGCATTGGAGTTATCAGGCTTTCCAATTTCAGACAAAACCCTGGAGAGGTTTTTTAATTTCTGTTCGTATTTCTCTACTGTCCAATGCTGTGCTCCATTAGGCGTCCATTCGTCATCATTGGTATTAACATCATCAGTAGTATCAAAAAGATTTTCGAAGTTGTAAAAGGCAACGGTATGGATACAATACTTTTTGGGCTGTGCCTGCAAGATTGCAAGAGACAGAAAAGTAATACAACAGAACTGAAAAGAAATTACCCTCATAAACTTAGCTCTTTAAACGGCTCAATTTAAACAATTAAAACTAATTGTAAGAATTTTCTAACTATTTTATTCTCTAAAATCTTTATATTTGTTTTATCTTTACGAATGAAACAGCAGAAAAAACATGAAAGCGAGCCCTTATCAATACTTCAGAAACTACTTTCCTTTTTATAAATTCGTATTTCTTATTTTTGCTTTACAATCCTTCAACTGTCAATCACAACAAAACATGATAACACCACCTTATTTACAAAAAGGAGATACTGTAGCCATTTTAGCAACAGCCAGAAAAAATATAGATGATAACTTAAAACCTACTATAGATTTATTGCACAGCTGGGGACTTGAAGCTGTTGTTGGAAGTACAATTGGTTTGGATTTTAACCAACTCGCGGGTACGGACGAACAACGTGCTGCCGATTTTCAAAAGCAGTTAGACAATCCAAACATTAAAGCAATCTGGTGCGTTCGTGGAGGTTATGGAACTGTAAGAATGATCGACTTACTCGATTTTACAAAATTCAAACAGCATCCAAAGTGGATTGTTGGTTTTAGCGATGTTACGGTTTTACACAATCATTTGAATACTATGGGCTATAAGTCCATTCACGGTATAATGCCCGTAACGGTACCACGTGCTACTCCCGCAGCGGTTAGTTCAATGAAATCTGCTTTATTTGGTGAACAGATTTCTTATGCGATTGGTCCGGATAAGATGAACCGATTTGGAACTGCAACCGGTGAATTAGTAGGCGGAAATTTATCTATTTTATACAGCTTATTGGGTTCTCCCTCGGCAATCGACTGTAAGGATAAAATTTTATTCATCGAAGATTTAGATGAATACCTATATCATATCGATCGTATGATGATGAATTTAAGACGCAACGGGTGTATCGAAAACCTCAAAGGAATTGTTGTTGGAGGCATGACCAAAATGAAGGATAACGAAGTTCCATGGGGGAAAAATGCGGTAGAAATTGTAGATGATGTTACCAAAAAATACAATATCCCGGTGATTTTTAATTTTCCAGCCGGGCACATTCAGGACAATAGGGCTTTAATCATGGGAAACACTGTTACTATTGACGTAAATACATCAGGAAGTACTGTTACTTTTCAAAAATAATAGAACCTGAGAATTTCTTTTCCCTAAAGATTTTTAAATACCACATATCATATTCTCGCAAAGACGCGAAATAGCAAAGTTTTACTCAATTCTTTGCTATTTCGCGTCTTTTCTTGCAGATTACCCTTTACAGCATAAAAATATCATAACTCATAATTTCAAAATAAAAAATGGCTGAACATAATGAACTTGGAAAAGAAGGAGAAGACCGTGCTGTTGAATATCTAGAGCAAAACGGATACAAAATTCTCGATAGAAACTGGACTTTTCAAAAAGCCGAAATTGATATTATTGCTGAAAAAGAATCCATTTTAGCAGTCATTGAAGTGAAGACAAGATCAAGTCTGGATTTTGGTTTACCACAGGATTTTGTGAAACCAAAAAAAATTCAGCTACTGGTAAAAGCTGTAAATGCCTACATAAACGATAGGGAAATGGATTTTACTATACGATTTGACATCATTGCCATACACAAAAACAAGGAAACATTTGCAATTGAACACATTACAGACGCTTTTTACCATTTTTAACATAATTTTACAATGTTATATTTGTAACAAATTGTTCTTTTATTTATATTCGCAAAGTTTTATAACACTACAATTAACTACACCAACCCAATTAAGTTACAAAAAAAAAGAAAAAAACTATGAAAACCGTTTCTTCAATCGTCGAAAATTACATCAAAACAAAACCCTTTTTATTAAATGCGTTATCCCTTGGAATCATCAACCTTACTTCTCTTTCGCGGAACATTATGACCGAATTGGAAAGTGAATTTGGTAAGGAAGTAAAACAAGGCGCTGTTGTAATGTCATTGAAACGACTCACAGAAGAACTGGATTTTAAATTGAATCATAAAATCAATAAAGTAATCAAGAATATTGGCGAAATCACGGTTCGATCTGAACTGACCGATTATACTTTTGCTGCTTCAGAGACTGTTTTGAACAAACAGGCTGATTTAATTTCTGATATCAATGCTTTATCTGATATCTTTTACACCTCATCACGTGGGGTAAATGAAACCAATATTGTGGTAAGCAGCAGTGTAAATCATTTGGTTGAAAAGCACTTTATGCGCGAAAAACTAATTCAGAAATTAGATAATTTAGCCTCTATTACTGTAAAATTACCAAAAGAAAACATCGTAGTTCCAGGAATTTATTACTTCATTTTCCAGCGTTTGGCATGGGAAGGAATTATCATCAATGAGGTAATTTCGACTTCAAATGAATTCACCATTTTAGTTGGCGAAGATCAGGTTGATGTTGCTTTTAAAGTAATTAAGGATCTGAAAAACTAACTCTAAGAATTAACTTCAAAAGAAGCTGTGAAGCTTCTTTCCTTATAATCCTTTTGTCTTTTTCTATAAAAGATAAAAGGATTTTTATCATCTATAAGAATTTTAAGCAAAACAACTAAGAACTCTCATTTTTCACTCAGAATGAATAAATGCAAGCAAAACCAAAATCATTTTCAGAATTTATGTTATTTAAATTCATTAGTGGTTTGAAGACTAATTTTTCGCTTACATTAAATTGAGATAAAGCAGCATCAATATTAGCATCGATAATATTTAAAACATAAAAACCCACCATACATAAGGCTGACAAATCTCTGTTTTGTTGAAATTGTTTTTGAGCAGAACTTAATTGACTAGTGCTTAAATTCGCTAAATATTCGGAACTACCTGTGTTTCCCGTAAGTCTATTTTTATATTCGTTTCTATAAGTATTGTAGTTTTCTTGACTATCGATAAAAAAATAAGCACTTGTGCCAATTGCTGCGTAAACCAATGGAAGTTTCCAATATTTCTTATTATAAATCTGTCCTAAACCAGGAAATATAGCCGAATAAAATGCTGCTTGTGCAGGACGAAGTGGATCAATCGTTTCTGATTTTAGCGACTCATTTAAAACAATTTTCTTTGTTTGCTGAGCCGATAAAGAGGTTAATTCAAAAAATAAAAACAGAAGAATAATTTGATATTGCATATTGAGGTTTACTTTGAAATTTTGATTCAAAGTAAACCTTTTAGTTCTAAGAATTTTCTTAAACAAAAGACAAATAAAACTTAATCTTTAAAGCTTCAAGTACCCCTTTAATTTTCATTTTTCACCACATATTAGGGAATTAAAAATAATTTTACAATCCGTGAAAATCTTTTTAATCTGTGGCTGCTTTTTTATTCTCCGAGTAACTCCATCAATTCTAACGCTCGTTTGGTCGATTTTACATTGTCAAAAGTCAATAAAAGGCGTAAACCGTTAGGCGTTTGTTTTTCTTTCATTTGACAAAGATTACTATGAGTTTGTACAAATTTTATCACTTTATGAAAACGCTTGGACTGGTAATAATCTGATTGCTGGTCTGAAACGAAATAACCAATCATTTTACCTTTTTTCATCACCAGTTTCTCAATACCCACACTCGTCGCAATCCATTTGATGCGAATACTATTCATCAACGCATTGGCACGCGGTGGCATCGGACCAAAACGGTCAATTAATTTATTTTGAAACACTACAAGCTCCTGCTCGTTTTTCACACCACCCAACTCGTTATATAAACTCAAACGTTCGGTAACATTATTGATGTATTCATCAGAAAACAACAACTCAAAATCAGTATCGATTTGTAAATCTTTTACATATTCTTTCGTTTCAATATCATTCTCTTCCGGGTATAAATCCTTGAATTCATTTTCTTTCAATTCTTCGATCGCCTCATTCATGATCTTTTGGTAGGTATCAAATCCAATCTCATTAATGAAACCGCTTTGTTCTCCACCTAATAAATCTCCTGCGCCACGAATTTCAAGATCTTTCATTGCAATGTTAAAACCACTTCCGAGTTCGCTAAATTGCTCCAAAGCCTGAATACGTTTTCTGGCATCTTCGGTCATAGATGAATAAGGTGGACAGATAAAATAACAAAATGCTTTTTTATTGCTTCGACCTACCCTACCGCGCATTTGATGCAAATCAGACAATCCAAAATTATTGGCATTGTTAATGAAAATCGTGTTGGCATTGGGCACATCCAAACCACTTTCGATAATTGTTGTGGCTACCAGAACATCGAAATCGCCGTTCATGAAACCCAGCATCAATTCTTCGAGTTTCGCACCCTCCATTTGTCCGTGACCGATTCCTACTCTGGCATTTGGTACCAGACGCTGAATCATTCCGGCTACTTCTTTTATATTTTCGATTCGGTTATTGATAAAGAAAACCTGTCCGTTTCGCTGAATTTCATACGAAATCGCATCACGGATTATTTCTTCATTAAACCCAACCACATTTGTTTCAATAGGATATCGGTTAGGCGGAGGTGTTGTAATAACCGATAAATCCCTGGCTGCCATCAATGAAAACTGAAGTGTTCTCGGGATTGGCGTTGCCGTTAAAGTTAAGGTATCGACATTGGCGGCAATCGTTTTAAGTTTGTCTTTTACGTTCACTCCAAACTTTTGTTCCTCGTCGACAATCAATAAACCAAGGTCTTTAAAAACTACATTTTTGTTGACTAACTGATGTGTTCCAATAACAATGTCAAGTTTCCCTTCTGCTAAATCTTTTAGCGTTTGTGCTTTCTGCTTGGCCGTTCTAAATCGGTTCATGTAACCAATAGTAACCGGCATATCTTTTAATCGTTCCGAAAAGGTACGGTAATGCTGGTAAGCCAAAATAGTAGTAGGGACCAAAACAGCTACCTGTTTACTATTGTCTACCGCTTTAAATGCCGCACGAATCGCTACCTCGGTCTTTCCAAAACCTACATCACCGCAGACCAAACGATCCATTGGACGATCGCTTTCCATATCGGTTTTAACCTCTTGTGTCGATTTGGTTTGGTCCGGCGTATCTTCGTATATAAACGAACTTTCTAATTCGTTTTGTAGATAACTGTCCGGTGCAAACTGAAAACCTTTTTCCAAACGTCGTTTCGCGTACAATTGAATCAAATTGAAAGCAATATGTTTGACACGCGCTTTAGTTTTTTGTTTTAAAACTTTCCAGGCGTTAGATCCTAATTTATAGATTTTCGGAGGAGTTCCATCCTTTCCGTTGTATTTTGAAATTTTATGAAGCGAATGGATACTAACGTACACAATATCGTTATCCGCATAAACCAATTTTATGGCTTCCTGCGTTTTACCTTCGACCTGAATTTTCTGCAAGCCGCCAAATTTTCCAATTCCGTGATCGATATGCGTTACATAATCACCAACCGAAAGCGCAGTTAATTCCTTAAGTGTAATGTTCTGCTTCTTCGAATAACCGTTTTTGATATTAAATTTATGATATCGCTCAAAAATCTGATGATCGGTATAGGCTGTAATCTGACTTTCTTCATCAATGAATCCCTGATATAAAGGCAATACAACGGTATGATATTGTTTTCTAATGTTCTCTGAATTGGCTTCGTCTAACGTTTCAAAAATATCATGAAAACGTTTGGCTTGAGTTTCATTCGAACAGAACAAATAATTTTTATATCCGTTAAAATGATTATCACTCAGATTATTCAGCAACAAATCAAATTGTTTATTGAATGATGGCTGTGGGTGAATGTGAAAATCGAATGTTTTTGTGGTTTTAAAAACAGGTTTCGAAGCCAATTCTACTATCGAAAAATCTAACGCCCGCTTGATAAATGAGCTTTGATTTAAGAATAATTTTTCCGGTTCAGCGCGTTTTATTTCCTTTGAAAGTTTCTCAAAAGCCTCTTCGGCTCTGGCGAATTGTTTGTCCAACTGAGTTAAAAGCCCGTCTGTATTTTGAACAAACAGTACCGTTCGCTCTGCAATATAATCCAGGAAACTCTCTCTGTTCTCCTGAAAAAGCTTGTTCTCTACGTTTGGAATTATTGTGATTTTTTTATGTGTTTCTACCGATAACTGTGTTTCGACATCAAAACTTCTGATACTGTCTACTTCATTACCAAAAAACTCTATTCGATAGGGATGATCGTTTGAGAATGAGAATACATCAACAATTCCTCCACGAACAGAAAACTCTCCCGGTTCGGTAATAAAATCGACTCTTTTAAATTCATATTCAAACAAAACCTCGTTGATAAAATCGATCGAAATTTTATCGTTCAAAGCGACTTTCAGTGTATTTTTATCGAGTTCTCTTCTGGTTACAACTTTTTCAAAAAGCGCTTCCGGATAGGTAACAATTATAGCGGGTTTTTTACGGGAATTAATTCGGTTCAAAACCTCAGCACGAAGCAAAACATTCGCATTATCTGTTTCTTCAATTTGATATGGACGACGAAACGACGCGGGATAAAACAATACATCCTGTTCTCCAATCATTTGTTCGAGATCGTTCAGGTAATAAGCAGCCTCTTCTTTATTGTCTAAAATAACCAAGAAAGGCAATTCCGATTTTTTGAAAACGGCACGTATAACAAATGAAACCGCTGACCCTAACAATCCGTTAAGATGCATTTTTATTTGCTTCTGCTCCAATAATTGCGTGGCAATCTGCTGATTCTTTGGCAGATTATCATACAGGGTATATAAGGCGTTTTTACTCAACTTTTGATGTGTTTGGATCTATATTTTTTACAGGAATGGGAACTGTGCTTGCATTTGGAATTGCACGTGTTGTATCTAACATTTTTAAGAACTCTTCCTCCCCTTCCTCTTTCGGAATTTTACTTTTTACCATAATAAGATCCATCTGTCTTTCTAATGAAACCAGTTCTTTGTTAATCTCACCAATTAAAAACGTTACTTTCTCTGACGGAATCTGATTCAAATGAATAAACAAATCCATCATTCTGACTTTTGTAATTAGAATAGAAATCCGGCTTCTGATCTGTGGAATATTAAATTCTGCAGGAATATTATTGTTCAATGCCATTACTTTTTTGGAAATCGCTGTTGACTTCTTTTGAAAGGCCCCAATTGTCTTTCTTGGCTTATCCCCGAGTTCTTTTAAAAAGTCACGCCATTCATTCCACGAATTCACTTTTTGCTCTGAAATTTCGTTGATAGGTTCATCGATAAAATCCCAGCCTTTATTGATCTTATTAAAAATGACTTCTTTTTTTTTGGCTTCTTTTTCGTTTTCAGCACGGCGTTTTTCATCTTCGTTCTGACATGAATTCAACACAAAAACAAAAAGTAGAAAAAGAGATATCTTATATTTCATTTGGTAAAACATTAAGCTACAAAGTTACAAAGTAATTTTACAATTACGAATTCTGATTTTTGATACAAATTACTTTATTCATCAACCAGTAGAGGATTCTGAATTCGTGGATTCCTGTTTGTAAGACTTATCAAAAAACCGCAAATTCCTGGTTGAAAATACTTATAAATTTTAATTTACATTCCTTATTCAACAACGAATAATCCAAAAAAGAATCTTTATCGTTGTTAAATTTATAATTTGTTCTTCTGAAAAGTAAAAATAATTGAGGAAACGTTATATTTGTCTCTCTAAAAAAACCATTCAAAAAATGAATCCAAAAATATTAATCATTGGTGCCTGCGGTCAGATTGGGACAGAACTGACTCAAAAACTGCGCAAACTATACGGAACAAACAATGTTATTGCGTCTGATATTAGAAAATTAAATACAGACGTTGTTAATTCTGGTCCGTTTGAAGTGGTCAATGCCTTAGATTTTAACCAAATCGAGCATCTTGTTGAAGTACATCAAATTACTGATATTTATTTGATGGCGGCACTTTTGTCGGCTACAGCCGAGAAAAACCCTGCATTTGCCTGGGATCTGAATATGAATTCATTATTTCACGTTTTAAATTTAGCAAAAGCCAAAAAGGTAAAAAAGATTTTCTGGCCTTCCAGTATTGCCGTTTTTGGACCTACTACACCTAAAGAAAACACGCCTCAATATACTGTAATGGAACCTTCTACTGTTTACGGAATTAGTAAACAAGCCGGAGAAAGATGGTGCGAATACTACCACAATATTTATGGTGTTGATGTACGAAGCATCCGTTATCCTGGTTTAATTAGCTGGTCAACGCCTCCTGGTGGCGGAACTACAGATTATGCTGTTGATATTTTTTACAAGGCTATCGCCGATAAAAAATACGAGTGCTTTTTATCCTCTGAAACAAAAATGCCAATGATGTATATGGATGATGCAATTGATGCTACCATTAATATTATGAAAGTACCAGAAGAGAAAATCAAGATACATTCGTCATACAATTTAGCCGCAATGAGTTTCACCCCTACTGAAATTGCTGCTGAAATTAAAAAACATATTCCTGATTTTGAAATAACATACAATCCTGATTTCCGTCAAAAAATTGCAGACAGCTGGCCGGCAAGTATTGACGATACTGAGGCAAGAGAAGACTGGGACTGGAAACACACTTTTGATCTTGAATCGATGACAAAAGATATGTTAGAGCATTTAGGATAACAATCTACTTTCAAAATATAAAAACGCACAAATTGTGCGTTTTTTTTATGCTTATAACTTGCCTCTGGATTTTTCAGTTCTTTTTAATCTCACTCTTATTTTTAGCAAAAATTCTATTAAATGAAAAATCTCGTTTAAAATTTATTTCTAAAATTAAACGAGACTTTTTTATATTCTAAAACGAAGATTATTTTACCTCATATACATTATTTGCAGCTTTTACATCCGCCATTAATCCACTCGGATCAATCGTGATTTTTTTGATTGCTGTTTTGTTTTTGTCTATTGTAAAACTATAGTTCGATTGTGCCCAGGCCCAATCTTGTAAAGCAGTTCTTTTTTCATTTGGATTCGGATTCGGTTTAATGAAGTTCATCATTCTTAACGGAATGTAGAAATTCTCAGAAGTTCCGTCAGTATATTCTACTTTCAAATCAATTGGCATTGGCATTCTTCCAATTCTTTCTAAAGTGATATTGGTTTTTCCTGCATTATCAGCTACATCTTTAATACCATAATCAATTGTATTGGTCGTTCCTGTCCAATCAATTAAATACCAATCTAATTCTGCTCCTGAAACTCTCTCTGCAGATCTTTTGATGTCGTTTGGAGTTGGATGTTTGAATTTAAAATCGTTAAAATATCTTTTTAAAGTAGCGTCAACATTATCTTTTCCAATTACATATTCTAACTGAGAAAGAAAAAGACTTCCTTTTACATAAGATGAAATGCTATACGGACGGTTTTCGTCATAACGGTCTCCATGAGTCGTCTGAGGCTGTTCTTTACCAGAATTTACCAAACTGTAATAAGCCTTGTAATTTCCTTCAAATGGATTAACTTCTTTTTTATCGCCTTTTAATTCATTCAAAGCGCTGTCTTCGATGTAAGTTGTAAAACCTTCATCCATCCAAGGGTGCTTTGATTCGTTTGAAGCTAAAATATGCTGAAACCATGAATGTCCAAGTTCATGAGTTGCTGTTCCTAAAATTCCTTCAAGAGTTCCGTTTCCAAGCATCAAAGTGCACATTGCGTACTCCATTCCACCGTCTCCTCCTTGAATAAAAGAGTATTGTTTGTACGGATATGCTCCAACTCTGTGGTTGTAATAATCCATTACTTTAACCATCAAAGGCTCTAATTGTTTCCAGTTTGCTGTAGTTTTCGGATTGTTTTTGTAGAAGAAATGTAAATCAACATCATTAGGTCCTTTTACAATATCGTGTGTGTATTCTTTATCAGCTGCCCAAGTAAAATCATGAACATTTGGCGCAATAAAATGCCATGTCAATGTTTTTGTTTTCTTTGGATAAGTAACGGTTATACCTGCATCTTCATAACCATGGCCAATTTGATTTTTGTCTTGTAAATATCCTGAACCACCAATTGTATAGTCTTTGTCGATTGTAATTTTCACATCAAAATTACCCCAAACTCCATGAAATTCTCTCGCGATGTAAGGATCTGCATGCCAGCCTTCGAAATCAAATTCGGCTAATTTTGGGTACCATTGCGACATTGACAATTCTACTCCTTCTGAATTGTTACGTCCTGTACGACGAACTTGAACAGGAACTTGTCCATCAAAATCTAAAGTAAATGTCGTTTTAGAATTTGGTAAAATTGGTTTCGCCAAAGTAACTTCTAAAATAGTTCCAGAAACTCTTGTTTGTGCTGAAACTCCGTCTTGTTTAAAATCTGAAATTTTTAAGTATCCTATTTCGTTTGGTTTTAAAGTTTCTATTCGGCTTTGTTTGGTTTCTTTTCCATCCGCACCTTTAACCTTAGACACCATTCTTCCATCGGGATCTTTTATGGTATGCAAACGTGCATCCATTTCACTTCCCGGCTGAAACGCATTTAAAAACAAATGATAAAAAACTTTTCTTAACGTATCAGGAGAATTATTGGTATATATCAACTCTTGTTTCCCTTTGTATTGATAATTTTTCACATCCATGGATACTTCCATTTTGTAGTCAACATGCTGTTGCCAGTAAGGTGCACTTTGCGCAAATGCTGAATTTAAACCCAAACTCAAAAAAGATAATAGTATAATTTTTCGCATCGTTATTTCAATCAAAATGGAAGAGCTCACACTCTTCCATTAATTAATATTTGGTTTTAGTTATTTTTTTGACATTTTTTCGGCCATCAATAAAGCGTTGTAAGCGTTGACCATTTTAGCTGTTCTTGAAGATTCTGCAGATGAAACCGCTACAGGTTTTGCATCAGGATTTGGATTTGTACCTAAGACTACCATTGATGGGAGTGCAATCCCTGAATCCATTAAAATTTGTTTTACTTGTGCTGCTTTTAATTTTGGATAGTAAGAACGAATCAATGCTGCAACTCCCGCGGCATTTGGAGAAGCCATTGAAGTTCCTTGGGAATATTTATATTTACTATTCGGAATCGTTGCATAAATTTCTTCTCCAGGAGCAAAAACATCGACATTAATTTTTCCAAAGTTAGAAAATGAAGACACAACATTTTCACCATATTGTTTATTTATAGCACCAATTGTAATCACATTGTCTGCAAATTCTTTGACGTTATCTTCTGAATCGTTTGGATAATTGATGTTTCTTATATCGTCTATGTTATAACCATCGTTTCCAGCTGCGTGCACGATTAAAACATCTTTTTTTGCCGCATATTTTATCGCATCATAAACCCATTTTTTATGAGGAGAAAAGCTCTTTCCAAAACTTCCGTTGATTATTTTTGCTCCATTGTCTACTGCATAACGAATAGCTAAGGCAATATCTTTGTCATACTCATCACCGTCAGGAACGGCTCTTACAGTCAGGATTTCTACATTATTACTAACTCCGTCTCCTCCTAAGTTATTCCCTCGAATTTGTGCAATGATTCCTGCTACGTGCGTTCCGTGAAGTGCTTTCTCTTTATCAGGTCCAAAAACAATATTATTTCCATAATTTGTATTTTTAATGTCCTCCGGATTATCACCTACAATTTTTCTACCGTCGTACTCTTTGTTTAAGTTGTAATTTAATTGATCGTAGACTGATTCTCTATAATCTTCAAATTCTGCTTCAGGGTCAAAAGTTGGTCCAGCGCTAGTAAAAATCTGAGTCATAATCATTTTGCTATCGACTAATTTTGAATCAGTTGAAGTAATCTTGTTTAAATCTTCTAATTTATAAGTTGCTTTATTTAGCTCCTTTTTTATAGTATTATGAACATCAATTAAAAAATCTACTTGTTGTTTCTCTTCTATAACTTTTTTATATTTTTCTTCATATTGTACTAAAGCATTTTTATATTCAGCAGAACCATCATCTCCTTTTTTAATCGCACGCGTCATTTCAAGATTTTCATGAACAGCATTTCCTAAGAAATTCCACCCGTGAATATCATCCACAAACCCGTTTTTATCATCGTCGATTCCGTTACCCGGAATTTCTTTAGGATTCGTCCAGATCATCCCTTTTAGATCTTCATGTTCGATATCGACACCAGAATCTACAATTCCAACGATCACTTTTTTTCCTGTTTTACCTTGTAATAATTCAGCATAAACCCTATCGACACTCATTCCCGGAATTGAATCTTTGATTAGATCAAGATGACTCCATCTTTTTAATTCGTTTTCGCTAACAGGAGCTTTTTTAACAACGGTTAAAGGAGCTTTAATAAATTCTTGTGTAGCCGATTTTTGCGCTTGCAAAGTGGTACTGCAACCTGCTAAAACGATTAATGTAAAAGCAGATAGTTTGAAATGTTTTATATGACTCATGTATCTAATAAATATTTTAAAGTTAAATATGGGCCTAAATTATGATTTTTTGTTACATAAAACTAACGATTAACACCGCCTTATGAATTTTGCCTTAACATTTAAGAAACCTTAAGAGTCTTGTAAACCTCATCTGAATCAAAAATCTTACACTATTTATTCTCTCAAAAAAAAGCTCATTAGGTATACGTTTTTTAAACCTTTAAAAGAAATTGATCTTTACGTGTTCCCGTAAGGAAATGCCAATTGAAATTTGTACACTTGCGCGACTGAATTCTAATCCGAATCTATGAAAACAAAACTACTCTTATTGCTGTTATTGGCAAATTTTTCTATTTATGCACAAACCAACTTAGTTCCGAATGGCGGATTCGAAAGCTGGCAATCTAATTTTCCAACCTCTTGGTCAAATGAAAATTCTTTCTCCCGCAGCTTTGAAGCTATTCAGGGAGACAACAGTATCAATTTAAAGTATATAACACTATCTCCTAAAATTACCAATCAAGTTCCATTAAAAGCAGGAGTTACTTATACTGTAAGATTTAGGTATAAATATCTCACTAATAATTATAACGGAAGTCATCCTATTTCATTGAATATCTCCAAGACCGGAAGTGCTACTACATTATCTAGAAGTACTTTTGCTACGAATAATTTATGGACTGAGAGAGAATCTAGTTTTACACCAGATGCTAACCTTTCTTATGATTTATCTATTTCAACTTTTAGTTTTGACGGCGAAGCGTTTGATGTTCTAATTGATGATGTTAAAGTTTATGTCGCGGGAACTGAACAATATACTCTTATTCCTGATATCGAGTTTGAAAAAGCTCTTATTTCTTCAGGAATTGATTCTGGAACTGTCGATGGCAAAGTTTTGACTTCGAATGTTAACACCGTAAAAACGATTGCCGTAGATGGAGCTCTTGTTTCTGACCTAACAGGAATACAAGACTTTACAGCATTACAAAGTTTGTTTTGCAAAGGCTCAACATATTCCTCTCAAACTGGTGGCAATGGAAAACTGAAGAGTCTTAATCTTAGCAAGAACTTACAATTAATAACTTTAGGCTGCGAAAACAATCAACTTACCAGTTTAGACTTATCTAACAATAAAGCTTTAAGCTCATTATCAGTTGAAGGCAATAAATTAACATCTCTTAACTTAAAAGAAAATATAAATTTACAGACGATTTATTGCTTTGACAATCAGTTAGCTTCACTTGATCTTTCCAGCAATACGAAATTATCCAAATTGTTTATACGTAACAACAAATTAACCAGTCTTGATTTAAGTAAAAACATTGCTTTAAATTATTTAACCTGCGAATCAAACCAACTTTCAACGTTAAATTTGAAAAACGGCAATAATTCCCTTCTAAAAACAAATAGTATTTATATTCGAGATAATCCAAAACTTAATTGCATTGCTGTAGATAATGTAGAATATGCAAAAACTACGTGGATATATAAAGATACAGACTCAAATTTTTACCCTTTTGAATGTGGTTCAATGACAGTCTTAGATACTGCTTTTGAAGATAAGCTGATCGCTTTAAAAATTGACACAGATGGCAAAAATGGGGCTGTTTTAAACTCTAGCATTGCTGCAATAACTACTTTAGATGTTTCTAATAGCTCACTGACAAAACTTACCGGAATTGAAGGCTTTACTTCTTTAACAACATTAAATTGTTCTGGTAATTCATTAAAACGATTAAATGTTTCTCAAAATAAATTTTTGAATACTTTAAATTGCTCTAATAATTCTTCTTTAAAATGCATACAAGTTACAGATGTTGACGCAGCTTTAAAATGGGCAACGACTAAAGATGAAGCAGTAAGTTTTAATTTAAATTGTGACACTTTTACTTTAATTCCAGATTCAAACTTTGAAGATAAGCTTATTGCGCTGCGTATTGATAAAGATGGTAAAAATGGAAAAGTAAATACCGAAAGCATTGAAGGAGTTACAATTTTAGATGTTTCAAGTGCAAATATTAAAAATTTATCCGGTATTGAAGGCTTTACAGCTTTAACCAACTTAAAATGCTATTTTAATGAGATTGAAAATTTAGATCTTTCAAAAAATACAGAGTTAAATGAATTATCGGTTTACGGAAACAAATTGAGCGTACTGAATATATCAAAAAACACTAAATTGACACAAGTTTTAGCCTTTAATAACAACTTGACAGCTTTAGAAGTCTCTGCAAATAAATCTCTTACTACTTTGCAAGTTGATAGAAACAAATTAACAACATTAGACGTTTCAAACAATTTAAACTTAAAATCGTTAGACGCTTCCAGCAACCAACTTAAAGCTATAAGTTTTACCAAAAACACTGCTTTAGAATCATTAAAAATAAATTCAAATCCACTTAAAAACTTAGATGTAACTCAAAACACATCTTTAACAACTTTAAGTTGCAGCAGTAATGGATTGACTACCTTAGATCTAAGTAACAATTTAGCTTTAGAGAAGTTAAATGTAGGCTACAATTCGCTTACCAATTTAAACTTAAAAGCTAATACTAAATTGACATTTTTAGATTGTACAAGCAATAATCTAACGACGTTTGACACCTCTTCAAATACTGCACTTGAGTATTTAGTTGCCGGTGCTAACGGAAGTGCTCGTGTTTTAAAAACTTTAGATCTTACAAAAAACACTAAACTTTTAGAATTAGACGTTTGGCAAGTTCAAATTGAAGAACTGAATTTAAGCCAAAATACTGCATTAAAAATGCTGAAATTTCAAAGCAGCAACATAAGCTCTTTAGACTTGTCGAAAAACACAGCATTAGAAGTAGCACTAATTGGCGGTAATAAATTAACAGCCCTTGATGTCAGTAATAATAAACTATTAAAAACTTTAAGCTGTTCGACAAATCAAATACCTTCATTGGATTTAAGCAAGAATACTGCTTTGACTTTTCTAAACTGCGGAAATAACAATTTGACAAGCCTGAATTTACAGAATGGAAACAATTCAAACTTCGTAAAAAATATAGGGATTTATTTTACAAATATAGAAGGAAGATCTGGGTCAACCTATTACCCTGATTTTAAAGGAAACGCAAACTTAAGCTGTATTCAGGTTGATAATATTGAGTATTCTAATACTAACTGGTCCGAAATAAAAGATCCAGAAGTAAACTATAATGCATTGAATTGCGGTCTTGCAACCACAATTGCTGATTTAGCATTCGAAGACAGATTAATCAGTCTTGGAATCGATACTGATGGTAGAAATGGTGCCGTTTTAAACTCTAGTATCAACAATGTTACTTCATTAGATGTATCTAACAGCTCTATTAAAAATTTAACAGGTCTTCAAGGCTTTACGGCTTTGCAAACTTTAAATATCTCTAACAATTTAATTACAAAAGTTGATTTGTCTAAAAATAGCGCATTAAAAAATTTAAACTCAGCTAGTAACAGCACTTTAACTTGTATTATGGTTGCTAATATTTCAGCTACAGAAAATTGGAGTGTCACTAAAGACCCTTCTGCTAGTTTTAGCTTAGATTGTGAAGTTTATACTCTTATCCCCGATTCAAATTTCGAAGATTTTCTTATTGCTCAAAAAATCGACAGGGATGGTAAAAACGGAAAAGTAAAAACGGAAAATATCTCACAAGTTAAATACATGAATGAGTTAAGAAACCGAAATATTAAAGACTTAACAGGTATTGAAGGTTTTACATCTTTAATTCAGTTAGATGTTTCTAATAATCCTTTAACGACCTTAGATGTTTCTAAAAATCAAGCTTTAACTTATTTGACAGCCGATTCAAATTCTATTCAGGATATCAATCTTTCAAAAAATGTTAATTTAACTTCTTTGAGTTTAAGCTCATCGCAGCTCACTACTTTAAATCTTTCAAAAAATGTTAATTTAACTTCTTTGAGTATCACAGGCAACAAACTTAAAACGTTAGACTTAAGTCAAAATACTAAACTAACTCGCCTGGGCGTATATCGTGGAGAATTAATTTCTTTAGATCTGTCAAAAAACACGGAACTGATTGAATTTAATGCCTTTGAAAACCAACTGAGAGTATTAGATTTATCGAAAAACTCAAAACTAACTGTAATTATTCTTTCTGGAAATAAATTAGCAAACCTTAACATCAAAAATGGGGCAAATACATTATTAACTAATTTAGACTTTACAGCTAATCCTGATTTAACTTGCATTCAAGTTGATAATGCTGCATATTCTAATGAAAATTGGAAAACCAAAAAAGATCAAACTGCTGCTTTTTCAACAGACGTTTGCCCAGTTACAGTACCTTATACATTAATTCCAGATCCAAAATTTGAAGCGAAACTTATAAGTCTTGGTATCGACAAGGATGGGAAAAATGGAAAAGTTGCTACAATGAATATTGTATTTTTAACTAGTTTAAACATCTCAAATAGTGAGATTACTGATTTAACAGGATTACAAGATTTTTCTTCATTAACATCTTTAAACTGCAGCAACAATCAATTGACAGTTTTTGATGCCCTAAAATACAAATCACTGACAAGTTTAAATATAAGTAAAAACAAACTAAGCTCTTCGTCTTTTAGAGCTAGTACTTCATTAACTAATCTAAACATCAGCAATAATGAGTTCACAAATCTTGACTTATCTTACTTTACTAACCTTACTGCTTTAAGCCTTAGTTTTAATAAGTTGAGAGATTTAGATGTTTCTAAAAATATAAAGTTAAGGGAATTTGATTGTGCTGGTAACAATTTATATACCCTGAATCTAAAGAACGGCAATAATGCTAATATGCAAAATATGATTTTTGGAAACTTTACTGAAAATCCAAACTTACGTTGTATTCAGGTTGACGATGCTGCTTTTTCTACAGAAAAATGGATTGCTAAAGACGCAACTGCAAGCTATTCGGCTACACCATGTCCGCCAAACTTTCAATACACTTTAATTCCCGACCCAAGATTTGAGAAAATATTAATTTCTCAAGGTTATGATTCTGGTGAAATTGACGGAAAAGTTTTGACTTCAAAAATTGAAAATGTTACGTCGATATCTGCGATTGACTTAGGAAATAGAGTAACAGACTTAACAGGAATTGAAGATTTTAAATCATTAGAAAGTCTTTATTGCTATCATGGAGCAATTACTAAAATAGACCTGTCTAAAAACCTAAAATTAAAAATTTTAGACATAGCAGATAATCAGCTTACAACATTAGAGCTTTCTAAAAATACTGCTTTAGAATCTCTAAATTGTGGTGCTAATAAATTGACGGAATTAAATGTTTCAAACAACTTAGCTTTACAAACTTTAGTTGCGGATAATAACAAACTAACAGAGGTTAATGTATCTAAAAATACAGCATTAACTCGATTAGAGGTTGGTTCAAATCAAATTACAAATATTGATGTAACTGCCAATTCAGCCTTAAAAGGACTAAGTGTTTACGGAAACAAAATAACAGCTTTAAATACTTCTAAAAATGCAGCTTTAACTAGTTTAAGTGTTTTTTCAAACGAATTAACAACTTTAGATGTTTCTCAAAATAAAGCTCTAACTTATTTAAATGCTAAAAAATGTCAATTAACAGCTATTGATGTTTCAAATAATATTTTACTAAATGGTCTTGAAGTTAACGAGAATAAAATTGGAACAATCGATGTTTCAAAAAACCCTCTATTAACCAGTTTAATAGTCAACTTTAACCAATTAACGAGTTTAAATCTTAAAAATGGTAAAAACACATTACTAAACAACAATTATGTCTCTTTTTCATCAAATCCAAAACTATCTTGTATTTTGGTTGATGACGTAACCTATGCCAACACCAATTGGCCGTACAAAAAAGATGCTTCTGCAACTTACAATACAGAATGTACCGGAGAATTGAATTTGTCTGCCTACAATTTCACCATTGAAACGAAGAGTGAATCTTGTCTTGGTGAGAATAATGGAGAAATAAGCATTCTTGGTAAGGCAACATATGCTTATACTGCGACTATAAACGACAAGCCTTATACTTTTACCGCCAATAGTTTAAAAGTTAACGCTCTGGCTCCAGGAAACTACAAAATCAAGATTACTATTCCGGATGTGATTTTCGAGCAAAACTTTGCGGTTACCATAGCAAAAGGTGCTACTGTTACAGGAAAATCCAGCGTAACGTCTAAAACAGTTGATGTTGAAATTACTGAAGGAACGGCTCCATTTACCGTGTTTGTTAACGGAACAGAGCAATTTCAAACCAATGATGCCACTTTTACTGTAGATGTCACTAAAAACGCCTTAGTAGAAGTAGCGACCGCAAAAGCTTGTGAAGGTATTTTTTCTAAAAAAGTATCGGTTTCAGATTTCGAATCACAAATTTTATCGGCTTATCCAAACCCTACTTCAGGAAGTTTTGAAATAGAGATTCCAGGTACTAAAAAGGAAGTTAAAATAGAATTATATAGCTTTTCCGGTCAATTAGTTTCGACTAAAACGTACACTATCGAAAACGGAAAAGCACTATTAAATCTTGAAAATCACCCTTCAGGAATTTATGCTGCCAAAATCTATTTAGAGACTCCGGAATACATTAAAATTATAAAAAAATAAAGATGAAGAATTTTATATCCCTTACAATCATTGGTCTTTTATTCGCAGCTTGCGGCGGCGGTGATGATTCAGGATCTCCGGAAGCGGTCAATGAGGCGCCAAGTGTACCTGCGTTAAAAGCTCCCATTGATAACAAATTATGTGTAGACAATACCGTTTCTTTTCAATGGGATCTTTCTACAGATTCAAATAAAGACGCTATAACCTATCAGATTCAGGTAGCAAAAGAAAATACGTTTGCACAAATTGTAAAATCTTCAGAAGTGACTACTAATGATACTTCAATCGCACTAGAGAAAAACACTGCCTATTATTGGAGAGTAAAAGCGACCGACAGTAAAGGACTGGCAAGTAGCTATTCTTCTACATATAAACTTTACACCAGTGGTGATGCAGTTGTAAATCATTTGCCTTTTTCTCCAGAATTAATACAGCCAGCTGTAAACTCTCTTTTGAATACAACAACCGCTTCTTTAAAATGGAAAGCCGCAGATGTTGATAGCAATGATGTTCTTACCTACGATGTTTATTTTGGAAAAACCAATCCGCCTACAGTAAAAATAAGTGAGAACACAAGCGCAACTTCACTTGATGTCACATTAGAACCAACAACCCAATACTTCTGGAAAATTGTCGTAAAAGACAATAAAGGAGGGGAAACCATTGGTCAGATTTGGAAATTCAAAACCAATTAAAAATCTTAATAATTACAATTAGTTAAACCAAAAAATCCTGTTTTCGACATACTGAAAACAGGATTTTTTATATTTTAAGTTTCTTCTAAAGAATTTCTTCGCAATTAAAAACCTCCTTCAATCGAACTCCTTTTTCGGTATGTTCCACCGTTATAATTTGATTGTGAGCATCATGTTCTAGAAACAAATAATGATTGTTGTCTGCAGCAGCATTTAAAAATTTTGATTTTTCAGGCATTGTTAACAAAGGTCGTGTATCATAACCCATTACATAAGGCAATGGGATATGCCCTGCTGTAGCTAACAAATCGGCACAAAAAACAATCGTTTTATCCTGATATTGAATATGCGGAATCATTTGTTTTTCGGTATGGCCATCCACATAATAAATTCCAAAATTCATTTCCTCAGAGAAACCAAAATCACTTTCGGGACGCTTTATAAAATTCAGCTGTCCACTTTCCTGCATAGGCAGAATATTCTCTGAAAGAAAAGAAGCCTTTTCGCGTGCATTGGGTTTTGTTGCCCATTCCCAATGATTTTCATTCGTCCAAAACTTTGCATTTTTAAAAGCAGGCTCGTAAAAAGTTCTGTCTGAATTCCATTGCACACTCCCTCCACAATGGTCAAAATGCAAATGCGTCATAAAAACGTCAGTAATATCATCCCTATGAAAACCATATTTCGCCAAAGATTTATCTATCGAATGCGATCCCCAAAGTGAATAATAGCCGAAAAATTTCTCCGATTGCTTATCTCCCATTCCGGTATCAATCAAAATCAGGCGGTTTCTATCTTCAATAAGCAGACAACGTGCCGCAATATCAATTAAATTATTCGCATCGGCCGGGTTGGTTTTGTTCCAGATGGTTTTAGGAACTACGCCAAACATGGCGCCTCCATCTAATTTAAAATTTCCGGATTCTATAGGGTAAAGTTTCATGTGAATATATTTCTAATAGGAAAACAAAGCTAGGAAATACAATCACCTTATGCTAAAATTTTCTGTTTAAAAAAATCAAAACTTCATTGTTTAAAAAAAAAACTGAACACTTCTTATTCCTTTTTTTCTATCATAAATAATACCTCCCTTCCATAATATAACTAATATCTATTTTAACATTTGTTATAATAATGTGAACCGTTATGGAAAAAGGTTTTTAAGTCGTATCTTTGCAGATAATTTCATTTCAACATTGAAAGACAGCACTTTAAAATGTAATAATTGGATTACTGTTTTGAAAGCAAATTGAAATGAAAGCAAAAACAAATACCATAAACAATGATAAAAGTTTCTGATACAGCAAAAAAGAAAATCATCGACTTGATGAAAGATGATGGTTTTGATGCCGCCAGCGACTACGTAAGAGTAGGCGTAAAAAGTGGTGGATGCTCTGGTTTGTCATATGATTTAAAATTTGATAAAACGAAAGGCGACGACGATAAAATATTTGTAGACAACGACATAACAATCGCAGTTGAAAAAAAATCATTCCTGTATTTAGCCGGAACAATACTTGAATTTTCAGGAGGATTGAACGGAAAAGGATTTGTATTCAATAATCCAAATGCAAGCAGAACTTGTGGATGCGGAGAATCTTTTTCGCTATAAATTAAAAGAATCTAACAAAAGCAAAAATTTAAACGCTTAAGAAAATCACTTTTTAAGCGTTTTAAAAAACTAAAAAATGTCAAAATACACTGAAGACGATTTAAAAATCGAACTCGAAACTAAAGAATACGAATACGGATTTTATACTGATATTGAATCGGAGACATTTCCTATTGGCTTAAATGAAGACATCGTAAGAGCTATTTCCCTTAAAAAAGAAGAACCTCAGTGGATGACCGATTGGCGCATTGAAGCTTTTCGCGCTTGGAAAGAAATGATTGAACCAGAATGGGCAAATGTTCATTATGCAAAACCAGATTTTCAAGCAATCTCTTACTATTCTGCTCCAAAACAAGTAGATCCAAACAAAACTTTGGATGATGTAGATCCTGAACTTTTAGAAATGTACAAAAAGTTAGGTATCTCTGTCGATGAACAAAAAATGATGAACAATGTTGCTATGGATATTGTAGTCGATTCTGTTTCTGTAGCTACGACCTTCAAAAAGACTCTTGCTGAAAAAGGAATCATTTTTTGCCCAATTTCAGAAGCCATAAAAGAACATCCAGAATTAGTTAAAAAATACTTAGGAACCGTTGTACCTCAAAAAGATAACTTCTACGCAGCATTAAACTCAGCAGTTTTCTCTGACGGAAGTTTCTGTTATATTCCAAAAGGCGTACGTTGCCCAATGGAACTTTCAACTTATTTCAGAATCAATCAGGCAGGAACAGGTCAGTTCGAGAGAACTTTGGTTATTGCTGACGAAGGAAGCTACGTTTCTTACCTGGAAGGCTGCACTGCTCCAAGTCGTGACGAAAACCAATTGCACGCTGCGGTGGTTGAATTAATCGCTTTGGATGACGCTGAAATTAAATATTCTACCGTTCAGAACTGGTTCCCTGGAAACAAAGAAGGAAAAGGTGGGGTTTACAACTTCGTTACCAAAAGAGGTTTGTGCGAAACAAACGCTAAAATTTCATGGACACAGGTGGAAACAGGTTCTGCTGTGACTTGGAAATATCCTTCTTGTGTATTAAAAGGAGACAACTCAGTTGGAGAATTTTACTCTATTGCCGTTACCAATAATTACCAACAAGCCGATACAGGGACTAAAATGATCCATTTAGGAAAAAACACTAAATCGACTATTATTTCCAAAGGTATTTCAGCTGGTAAATCACAAAACAGTTACCGTGGATTAGTTCAGATTAGTCCAAGAGCGGAAAATGCACGTAACTTTTCGCAATGTGATTCTCTTTTAATGGGAAACAATTGCGGGGCGCATACTTTCCCTTATATCGAAAGTAAAAATCCATCGGCCAAAATAGAGCACGAAGCAACTACAAGTAAAATTGGAGAAGATCAGGTTTTTTATTGTAACCAAAGAGGTATCCCAACTGAAAAAGCGATTGCCCTAATTGTAAACGGTTTCAGTAAAGATGTTTTGAACAAGTTACCAATGGAATTTGCTGTTGAAGCTCAAAAATTATTAGAAATTTCTCTAGAAGGATCTGTAGGTTAATCACGAAATGGAAGGTAAGAAAGTAATCATTTTAGGTTCATCCAGAAAAAACGGAAATACAACCCGAATTGCGGATGAAATTTCTAAAGAAACCGGAATAGAGGTAATTGATCTGAGTGATTATAATATTTCCTATTATGATTACGAAAGTAAGAACAGAGAAGATGATTTTTTTCCTTTAATTAAAGGTATCATCGAAAAGTACGACACTTTAATTTTTGCAACGCCCATATATTGGTATAATATGAGTGGAATCATGAAGGTATTCTTTGATCGCTTTTCGGATTTAATCCGAATTGAAAAAGAAACCGGAAGAAAACTCAGAGGAAAGAAAATTGGTGTGATTTCAAATTCACACGACAATGAAATTGAAGATAGTTTTTACATTCCGTTCAAAAAATCAGCCGATTATCTAGGCATGGAATATTTAGGACATGCGCATTTTAATGCCAACATCTTAAACCAAACAACAAAAATAGAATTGACATTTATATAAAATAAAAAAACAATGTTATCAATAAAAAACCTTCACGCCTCAATTGGTGATAAAGAAATCCTTAAAGGAATTAATATAGAAGTTAAAGCTGGCGAAGTACACGCTATCATGGGACCAAACGGTTCTGGAAAAAGTACACTTTCGGCTGTAATTGCCGGAAACGAAAACTACGAAGTTACTGACGGAGAAGTTTTCCTTGACGGAGAAGATCTTGCTGATCTTGCTCCTGAAGAAAGAGCACACAAAGGAGTTTTCCTTTCTTTTCAATACCCTGTAGAAATTCCAGGAGTTAGTGTAACCAACTTCATGAAAACTGCAATCAACGAAACTCGTAAAGCAAACGGTCAGGAAGAAATGCCTGCTAATGAAATGCTAAAAGTAATTCGTGAGAAATCTGAGTTATTAGAAATCGACCGTAAATTTTTATCTCGTTCCCTAAACGAAGGTTTTTCAGGAGGAGAGAAAAAAAGAAATGAGATTTTTCAAATGGCAATGTTAGAACCTAAACTAGCGATCCTTGACGAAACTGATTCCGGTCTTGATATCGACGCGCTAAGAATTGTGGCTAATGGAGTTAACAAATTGAAAAGCGAAAAAAATGCCATTATCGTAATCACACACTACCAACGTTTGTTAGATTATATCGTTCCGGATTTCGTTCACGTTCTTTACAATGGAAGAATCGTAAAATCAGGAGGAAAAGAACTAGCCTACGAACTGGAAGAAAAAGGATACGACTGGATTAAGGCAGAGAATTAAGAAAGTCATAAAGTCGAAAGTCAAAAGTCATAAAGTCGAAAAAAAACATGAGTAAGTTTGAATCTTTTGAAGAAATAAATTCATGGCAGAAATCCAGAATCTTCAATAAGAAAATATATTTGATTACTGAAAATTCTAATTTCAAAAAAGACTTTGATTTTGTTAGACAAATAAGACGTGCCTCACTTTCTATATCATCAAATATAGCAGAAGGTTTTGAGAGAAATACTGATAAAGAGTTTGTCTACTTTTTATATGTAGCCAAAGCATCCGCAGGAGAAGTTAGATCTCAATTATATTTAGCTTTTGATTTAGAATATATTATAAAAGAAGAATTTGAAATGCTTTTAGAATCGGTAACAGAAATATCGAAATTATTAAGCGGTTTCATTAAATATTTGAGCCCAAAGTCATAAAGTCGAAAGTCATAAAGTATCAAACTTTATGCTTTAAATTTTTAACCTTTTGGCAAAACAGTCGACAATCTCAAGTCTTTCGACTTTCGACTTTCGACTTTAAGACTAACAAAAAAAATGGATTTAAAAGAAAAATTAGTATCGTCTTTTATGGCTTTTGAAGAGCGTGTCGATGTACATTCAGATTTGCATGATATTCGCACCAAAGCACTAAAAAACTTTGAAAATAAAGGTTTCCCAACCAAAAAAGAAGAAGCTTGGAAATACACATCGTTAAACGCCATCTTAAAAAATGACTTTACGGTTTTTCCAAAGCAGGAAAATGCAATTGAATTTAATCAGGTAAAAAAATACTTTTTACACGAAATTGACACCTATAAATTGGTGTTTATTGATGGTGTTTTTAGTTCGCATTTATCTTCTACCACACATGATGGAATTGATGTTTGTTTAATGTCTTCGGCATTGACCAAACCTAAATATAAAATGATTATTGATACCTACTTCAATCAGATTGCAAGTAAAGATGAAAGTTTAACTTCGTTGAATACTGCTTTTGCAAGCGAAGGAGCCTTTATCAATATTCCACAAAAGAAAGTAGCCGACAAACCTATCGAAATCATGTATTTCTCTACAGGTAATGAAGCTGTATTAATGGTTCAGCCTAGAAATTTGATTATTGTAGGCGAAAATTCACATGTACAAATCATCGAACGTCACCAAAGCCTGAACGAAAATCCGGTTTTAACAAATTCTGTTACCGAGATTTTTGCTCAAAAACGTGCAATTGTTGATCATTACAAAATTCAAAACGACAATAACGAAGCCAATTTAATTGACAATACGTATGTTTCGCAGCAACAAGAAAGTCATGTTTATGTACATACTTTTTCGTTTGGAGGAAATTTGACACGTAACAACCTAAACTTTTATCATTTTGGTGAAAGGTTAACCAGTACGTTAAACGGAATCACGATTATTGGTGAAAAGCAACACGTCGATCATTATACTTTAGTAAATCACGCAACACCAAACTGCGAAAGTTTTCAGGACTATAAAGGAATTTTCTCTGATCGCTCAACTGGAGTCTTCAACGGAAAAGTATTGGTAGAAAAAGAAGCTCAAAAAACAAATGCTTTCCAAAAAAGCAACAACATTTTATTGAGTGACAAAGCGACCATCAATGCCAAACCTCAATTAGAGATTTTTGCTGACGACGTAAAATGTTCTCACGGCTGTACCGTTGGACAATTAGACGAAACAGCAATGTTCTACATGCAGTCTCGTGGAATCCCGAAAAAAGAAGCTAAAGCTTTGTTGATGTACGCATTTTCAAATGCGGTAATCGAAAGCATTAAAATACCAGAATTAAAACAACGAATCACTAAAATCATCGCTACAAAATTAGGTGTGAATTTAGGATTTGATTTGTAAAATGATTTGACCGCAAGGTTCGCAAAGAGTTACACAAAGTTCGCAGGGTTTAATTTTAAACTTTGCGAACTTTGCTCTTTTTACTTGGCGTCTTTGCGGTTAAATTTATTTTTTTACTGAAGAAATAACCTCCTTCAGAAATTCATTAAAATCAAAATAATGACCTCCTTCATTCACTCCCATCCTAACAATTACCATATCCAGAGACGGAATAATCGCTACCATTTGTCCCTGATAACCATTACAATAAAACATATCACGAGGCGCATCGGGAAACTTCCCTCCTGCATTTAACCAAAACTGAGCTCCATAACCTCCATTTGAAGCATTCGTTGGAGTTGCGGTATACTTTACCCAGCTCTCCTCTAAGACCTGCTCTCCATTCCAATTTCCCTTATGTAAATACAGTAGTCCGAATTTTGACCAGTCTCTCGCTGTTGCCCAGGCGTAAGAAGATCCCACAAAAATTCCCGACATATCCTGTTCCACAATCATCGAGTTCATTCCGATTTTATCGATTACGGCACTATACCAAAAATCAAGATATTCCTGCTGTGTTTTAAACTGACTTCTTAAAATTCGCGATAATAAATTAGTAGTTCCGGAAGAGTAATACCAATGCGTATTAGGTTTATACTTAGCCGCTTTATCCATTTGTACCTTCCCCATATCCTCAGCCTGAAAAAGCATTTCAGTTGCATCACAAATTTTAGTGTAATCCTCCTCCCATTCCAGACCTGAATTCATATGAAGCAAATCATTAGTAGTAATAATTTTACGCTCGTCATTTTGCCATTCTGCAATTGGAGCAGGTTTATAGATATCCATTTTTCGCTGTTTGGCCAAAACTCCAAAAGCCGAACTTGTAATACTTTTAGTCATCGACCAACCCAGAATTTTACTGTCTTTGCTAAAACCTGTATCATATTTTTCGCCAATCAATTTGTCTTTATATAAAACTACAACTGCTCGTGTACGTTTCGCTTTTCCACCATTTTTATCGAAAGAATCATCAATGGCTTTTTTCAATTTTGAATAATTAACATTCGAAAAAGCGGAATCTTTTGGTTCGTTATTCCCATAAGGAAAAGGAAGATTATTGACTAATTTAGTTCTCTTTGGAAGCAGATAAGGTTTCGAAGCATCAAAATCATCATTTATCAAGATCGCTCCCAGTCCCTCTCTGTAAATCGCCTTTCTTTCTTTTAGACCATAAACCGTAGAAGTAGCAAATTTTTCTGCATCATTAATAGTGTTGGTAGCTAAAGTAATCATGTTGATATCATTATCGGTTTTTTCGATTAATTCCTTCGAACGATGATCAATAAAATGACCTGATGCTACACTTTTGGCCGAAAAGGCTGAAATCAAATCAAGTTTGGGATAAGTAGTAAACCCAAAATACAAAAATGCAAGAACTAAAACAAAGACAAGTAATTTTAGAAATTTTTTCATATAGCTAAAGATAATTTTAATGCAATATAAATATTTTACAATCAAGATTGTACAACTTATTCTAGAAATAAAATTAAAAAAAAACCGAACAAATTTTAAAGAATCAATATATAAACCCTCAATTGATGGTACTATAAAAGGAAATTATAGTTTTAATGGATAAACCAATTTTGTTTTAGTACTTTTGTAGGTAGAATTTTTCTAAATAAGACATGTTAGACATCCAAAAAATAAGAGCTGATTTTCCGATACTTTCAGAAAAAGTAAACGGAAAACCTTTAGTATATTTCGACAACGGCGCAACCTCACAAAAACCACAAATTGTGATTGATGCGATCGCAAAGTATTATCAGGAGATCAACGCCAACATTCATCGTGGTGTTCATACTTTGAGTCAATTGGCAACTGATGCTTACGAAATTTCAAGAGTCAAAATCCAACATCATATCAATGCGAAGTTTTCGCACGAAGTACTTTTTACTTCAGGAACTACTCACGGAATCAACTTAGTAACCAACGGTTTTGCTTCAATTTTAAAACCAGGAGACGAAATAATTGTTTCTTCATTAGAACATCACAGTAACATCGTGCCCTGGCAAATGTTATGTGAGAAAACGGGAGCAACCCTTAAAGTTATTCCGATGAATGAGGAGGGAGAGCTTATAATGGAAGCCTACGATGCCTTATTGTCTGAAAAGACTAAAGTGGTAACGGTGAATCACATTTCGAACGCATTAGGAATTATTAATCCGATCAAATATATGATCGAAAAAGCTCATGCTGTTGGTGCGGCTGTTTTGATCGATGGTGCGCAGGCTGTTCCGCATTTAAAACCTGACGTTCAGGATTTAGATTGTGATTTTTATGCTTTTTCGGGACATAAGATGTGCGGACCAACCGGAACCGGAATTCTTTATGGAAAAGAAGAATGGTTAAACAAATTACCTCCTTATCAGGGTGGTGGTGAAATGATCAAAGAAGTTACTTTCGAGAAAACGACTTATGCTGATTTACCTCATAAATTTGAAGCAGGAACTCCAAATATCGCTGGCGGAATTGTTTTAGGAACTGCCGTTGATTATTTAAACCATATTGGTTTCCACAACATTCATCAGCACGAAACACATTTATTAGAGCACGCAACAAAACGTTTATTAGAAATTGAAGGTCTGAAAATTTACGGAACCGGAAAAAATAAAGCCTCTGTAATTTCGTTTAATATTGATGGAATCCATCCATACGATATTGGTTCAATTATCGATAAACTGGGAATTGCCGTTAGAACCGGACACCATTGTGCACAGCCAATTATGAACTTTTTCTGCATTCCGGGAACTATTCGTGCCTCTTTTTCTTTTTACAACACCAAAGAAGAAATTGACATAATGGTTGAGGCCATTAAAAAGGCAAAAACGATGTTAAGCTAAAAAAATTATGAGAATATTATCTTTGTTGCTCTTAACGTTTTTTATAGGAACAAGCTGTTCCAGCCAAAAAAAAGCTGATATGAAAGCTACTGAAATTGAATATTCTGCCGTTTCCCGAGGCATTTACAAAGTGATCGTGGTACAGAATAAAATGGTTTCGGTTACCAATGGTCGCAATGTTCAGCCCGTTGAAAGCAAAATAGATGATTTAAAATGGAAGCAGATTGTAGCTGAGTTTTCAAAAATCAATATCAAAAACATTCCAAATCTAAAAGGACCAACAGAAAAACGTTTTCACGATGGTGCTGCGCTAGGAAATTTAAAAATCACTCAGGATAAGAAAACATACGAAACTCTGGGTTTCGACAATGGATATCCACCAAAAGAGATAGAAAAATTGGTAAATTTGCTGCTGGATTTTACGAAAGAATAATTATGACAATAAAAGAAATACAAAACGAAATAATAGACGAATTTTCGATGTTTGATGACTGGATGCAACGTTACGAATATATCATCGAATTAGGAAAAACTCTTCCGTTAATCAAAGAAGAATATAAAACCGACGAGAATCTGATCAAAGGATGCCAATCGAAAGTTTGGTTACAAGGTGAAGAAAAAGAGGATAAAATCGTATTTACTGCCGATAGTGATGCTATTCTAACCAAAGGAATTATCGCCATTTTAATTCGTACATTCTCGAATCAAAAAGCATCAGATATTTTGAATGCAGATGTTGATTTTATTGACGAAATTGGCTTAAAAGAACATTTATCAGCAACACGTGCAAATGGTTTAGTCTCGATGATTAAAAACATCAAAATGTATGCATTGGCTTTTGACGCAAAAAATAAAAATTAAGGTTTTTAAACCATATAAGTTATATAAGAAATTATAAGCTGGTTGGTTAAAATTAAACTAGAATAAAATCATATTGGATTAAGAAAACATAAGCACAATGCTTTAATGAACTTATATGGTTTAAATATAAAAAAGTAAGCTTTATCTTTCTTTTTTATTTGTTATTATTGCTGAAAAAAGTGTAATGACAAAGAAATATCTGACTGATTTAATTTATAAGGTAAATGGTGCGGCAATTGAAGTTCATAAAAATATTGGAGCGGGACTTTTAGAAAATATTTATCATCAGTGTATGATTAGAGAATTATCACTAAGAGGAATCAATTTTCAATCTGAATTGGTAATTCCTGTTGAATATAAAGGTTTAGAACTTGAATCTGATTTAAAATGTGATTTATTTATTGAAAACTGTTTGGTTCTGGAATTAAAAGCCGTTGATAAAATCGTACCAATTCACATTGCCAAGCTAATGTCTTATATGAAGCTTTTAAACTCACCGATTGGATTAATGATAAATTTTAATGTAACAAATATTTATCACGAAGGTCAAAAAACATATGTCAACGAATTATATCGTTGGCTAGAAGATTAAAGAATTAAATAAAAATTAAACCATATAAGAAATTATATGCTCATTTTTTAATTAGCAAAAGTTTGAGAATAATTTTTAAATGAACTTATATCACTTATTATGGTGGAAAACAAAAAACAATGGAACGAGAAATAGACACAAACGAATTAGGAGAATCAATCGTAAAAGTTTTAAAAGGCATTTATGATCCGGAAATTCCTGTAGACATATATGAGCTAGGATTAATTTACGATGTAATGGTCAATACTGATTACGAAGTAAAAATCTTAATGACTTTAACCTCTCCAAACTGCCCTGTTGCAGAAAGCTTACCGAGAGAAGTAGAAGAAAAAGTAAAAACAATTGAAAACATAAAAGATGTTGATGTTGAAATTACTTTCGATCCGCCGTGGAGTAAAGATCTAATGAGCGAAGAAGCAAAATTAGAATTAGGAATGCTTTAATAAAATTTGTTTTAGGTTTCAAGTTCACACCACCTGAAACTTGAAACCTGAAACTAACTTTTCATATGGAAGAAATCATCAATAAAGTTACCAATAGTGCTTTGGAGGTATTTGATCTTGAAGATTATTACCCAAAAGGAGCGCGTGTTCAAATCGATATATCACAATGGCTTTTAGAAGGTTTTTTATTAAAAGAAAAAGACTTTAGAGAGCATTTAAAAAATCACGATTGGTCGCAATACCAGGATCAATATGTGGCTATAAACTGTAGCACAGATGCTATTGTTCCGGCATGGTCTTCTATTCTTGTTGCTATACAATTGGCTCCTTATGCCAAAAAAGTGGTCAATGGAACTATAGAGGATTTGGAAGCGAGTTTATACGAAGAGATACTGAGCAAGCTTGACTACTCTGCTTACAAAAACAAACCTGTCATTGTAAAAGGATGTTCCCGAAAACCTGTTCCAACCCGTGCTTACATTTTGGCTGCAACTTATTTACAGCCTTTTGCAAGAAGTATTATGTATGGCGAGGCTTGTTCGGCGGTGCCATTATACAAAGAATCAAAGAAATAACATTCCTTACCGCTACATCCCATAAGTCTTTTTTAACGATTATTTAGTATATTTGTTCTTACACATTTAAACCAGATATCATGAAAAAGCTAGCGTTATTACTCCTTATTTTAGCGAACTTAACTTTTGTTCAAGCCCAAAATTCTGAAAAAGAACTTATTCAAAATACTGAAAAAGCGGTAAAAAAAATAAATGATACAATAGAAGATGAAGGATGGAAAGCTAAAGGAACTGTCTCTCTTTTACTAAATCAATCAAGCTTTAACAATTGGATTGCAGGAGGCGAAGACAGCTTTTCCGGAACATTAGGTATCAACTATGATTTCAATTACAAAAAAGAAGATCTTACCTGGGACAATAAAATCCTGGCTTCTTACGGTATTTTACAAACTAAGAATACAGATTTTGGAAAAAAGACAGATGACCGTCTTGAATTCAATTCAATTGTAGGTAAAAGAGCTTTTGGAGAATGGTATTATTCTTATTTCCTGAATTTTAGAACCCAGTTTACTACTGGTTACGTTTATGGGAAAGATGCAAACGGAAAGGAAATTAGAACCGAAAACACCAAATTCATGTCTCCTGGTTATCTGACTACCGGTCCTGGTATTTATTGGTCAAAAGATGAAAATCTTAAAGTAAACTTTGCCCCTTTAACTTCAAAATTCACTTTTGTAGACAACGCTTACACTTCAGGAATTGATCAGACAACCGGTTTACCCTATGTCGATGGCGCCTATTTTGGTGTAGATGCGAATAAAAGTATGCGTTACGAATTAGGTTTCTATGCTTCAGTTTATTATAAATTGGCCATCATGACTAATGTAACTGCAGAAAACACTTTGAACCTGTACTCTAATTATTTAGAAGATCCTCAAAATGTAGACATCAATTACTCCTTGAACATCATCATGAAAGTAAACAAATTTTTATCTGCCAATTTATCCTTTCAGGCCATTTATGACGACAATGCTTTTAAAGGTTTTCAAACCAGAGAAGTTTTCGGCTTAGGAGTTAATTTCGGTTTCTAATAAACAAAAACGGCTTTTGAGTAATTCAAAAGCCGTTTTTGTTATTCTTCTTCTTTTTCGATTGCATCTTTATAATCCGGATACAAAAACTTATTATATGGGAATCTCGTGATATGAATCTGACGAACTGCTTCGTAAACTATTTCTCTGAATTCCTCAAAATTCTCTTTTTGTGTTGCCGAGATAAACAAGGCATTATTTTCTCCAACATTACCCATCCAGGTTTGCTTCCATTCTTCAAGTGTGTAATGTCTTCTGGTTCTTTCGGTAATCAAATCATCTTCATCGATCGTTAAATGTTTGTAGGCATCAATTTTATTAAAAACCATGATCGTTGGTTTATCATTACTCTTGATCTCTAGCAAAGTCTGATTTACCGATTCGATATGATCCTCAAAATCAGGATGTGAAATATCTACAACATGTAATAATAAATCGGCTTCACGAACCTCATCCAAAGTACTTTTAAAAGAGTCAACCAATTGTGTTGGTAATTTTCTAATAAAACCTACCGTATCCGACAATAAGAATGGTAGATTTTTAATAACTACTTTTCGAACGGTAGTATCTAAAGTTGCGAATAATTTATTTTCAACAAAAACATCACTTTTACCAATTGCATTCATGAGCGTCGATTTTCCAACATTGGTATATCCTACCAGTGCCACACGCACCATCGCACCGCGATTACTGCGCTGGATACTCATTTGTTTATCGATTGTTTTGATTTTGTCTTTTAACAACGAAATTCGGTCACGTACAATACGCCTGTCAGTTTCGATCTCGGTTTCTCCCGGACCACGCATACCAATACCACCTTTCTGACGCTCAAGGTGTGTCCACAACCCCGAAAGTCTTGGTAATAAATATTGACATTGCGCCAATTCAACTTGCGTCCTTGCATAAGAGGTCTCAGCTCTTTGGGCAAAAATATCAAGAATTAAATTCGTACGATCTAAGATTTTACAATCTATAATTCTGGAAATATTCTTTTGTTGTGATGGTGATAATTCATCATCAAAAATTAAAGTCGATATGTCGTTTTCTTTTACAAAAAGATTGATTTCATCTATTTTTCCTGTCCCTACAAAAGTTTTAGGATTTGGACGTTCCACTTTTTGCGAAAAGCGCTTAATCACTTCACCTCCTGCTGTAAAAGTCAAAAACTCTAATTCGTCCAGATATTCGTTAAGTTTTTCTTCACTCTGATTTTGAGTTATAATACCTACAATGGCGGTTCTCTCAAAATTTATAACTTCTTTTTCTAACATAGCTTTGAATAAGGTGCAAATTTAATGATTTGTAAGGTACTAACGCTTATAGAATTTCTTTTTTAAGTTCTATTTGGGAAAATACCCTATCTTTAAAAAACTCCAAATCCCAAACTTCAATAAACAATTGGAATTTGGGATTTGGAATTTCAGTTTTAAAATTTACGTTACTCGTAAATAAAAGTCTTCTCTGTTTTTACAATTCCGTTTTCCTCCACCTGAGAGCAAGAAATCGGGAAATTCAGTTTATTGTATTTGTATTTTCTGCTCACTCCAACCAAAACAGTAGAAGAAGGGCTAAAAACAATTTCATTATTAGGAGAGATTGATTCAAAACTAAATTCTTCTTCATGATAGGAGATCATCGGTACAATTACTTTATAATTGTCTCCAAACAATTTTTTAACAATCAGAAGATCAACCGAATTTTTATCATCAAACGTAAAACTTTTCGAAATTTTATCTCCTACCAAACCTTTATGTTTTATGACATTATCATTGAAATAAACATATTCAATTTTCCCAATAATTGCTTTATTTCTGTCACGTGAAGTACGTCTCACAATGATCCCGTTTTCAACAATATATTCGATATCATCCACTAAATTCTGGTGATTGGTGCTCTTTTTGGTAGTTACTTTTACTCTCGCTCCTTCGTAGCCAAAAGTTACGACTTTGGTAATGTAATCATTCCCTTCCTGGTATTTTTTTACAAACTTTGTAATGTTATTATCTGCATCATAAGTATAATTCACAACTTCTTTCCAATCGCTTCCAACCTTATCCTTTACTGTCATATCCAATAATCCTTTGGTGTTGTAAAAGAAATGCTGAATAACATCTGAAGTAGTAATGGTTTGTATTTTTCCGTCTTTAAAAACAATTGTTTTGTTTACAATTTCACCATCTTTAGAGTTTTGGTAATTTGTTTTTACAATATTGATTTGTTTCAGTCTGACAGGTGCAGTATCCTGATTCTGACTGTGCACTAAGCATGGAAAAACCATCATTATGATGGCAATAAAGTAGGTTTTCATAGTGGTATTTGTATTGATTTGGGGTGACCAAAATACAAAATTCTACTAAATTTTAACAGTTTAAATCTGAAAAACACTGCACTATTAAATTATCCGCTAAAAATCAACCTCTTAACTACATCAATGAACAAAAGCCATTTACTTTTCGGCGAAAATCCTGACGTCGTCAACCATAAAAGCTCCATTTAATGTTTTATCCTTACCGGAACCCGTATATTTAAATGCAATATGAATGTTTCCTGAATATGCAGATAAATCAACTGCTCCGGAACTTATAAACGTTCTTGCAGGTGTTGACAAAGAAGGAAATTTTGCTGTTAATTTTGTCCACTTCGCTTTGGTTACATTCGAGCCGTCAAAATTAGTTGAAACATAGACTTCCAATATATTTGATGGTGAATCAATCTTTAAATCATGCTGTGCACTTCTAAATGATAGAGTTGAATTTTTATACCCACTCAAATTGATTTTTGGAGTGACCAACCAGGCGATGTTAACAGCAGCTGTTGTGCTTGTAGTATTAAATTCTGCATAACCATTTCCGGCATACAACATGCTTTTCCATAATTTTGAAGCTTTTTCTACAATATTGCTCCAACCTGGCAGAGTAAAATTTACATTGTTTTTTACCGATTGAAAATCTTCTGCAAAAAACGGAACATTTCTTTTCCCTTTCATCTCCAGATCTTTTTCTGATCGGACCATTAGTTGATAATCTGATCCAAATTTTGTCAAAATCCCCCTCACTTTACCACTCCCTTCCGGTACAAAATTAGCGGCAAAACCAGCGTAACTACTTGTTCTGAAAATAATCTGATTACCGCTTTTATCTCGAAGGTTCCAATTTGTCGAACCACCTATATTGTTCGATTCTTCAAAATAACGACGCCCAATCGCTTCCTCGGTAAACTGAACTTCTTTTAGCTCAATCAGGGTATTGAGTCTCTCATCGCTTAACGCCTCTTCAACTGAAATTACTTTTACCAATCGACTTTCATCAATTACGGTACATGAAGCATTGAGAACACTTTTATAATCAGTTTGCGAGACTCTGCCAATTGTTGGATCTCCCGAATTGCTCACATATAAACTTCCAATACGCAAACCACCGAAGTACAAATCTGTAAACTGATTCTTCAATTTAATATTCACTTTGGCTCCCACACGAAAATCAATGTAAATATTAGAAACATCGACCGGAACATTAAATCCTATTGCCGGTATTTTTTCTGTTGGTATAGTTTGCAAAAAAAGGGTCTTGAAAAAATTTCCTCCTTCATCACTCGATATTACATAGGCCTCAATGACATCGTCATACCCATATTGTTTCGGAACAAGCCCCGAAACATCCTTAACCCTTTGAACCTTCTGATTTACTACTAAATTGGGCTGTGTACATTCCAACTTTGGAATTTCGATTTCATTATTACAACTATAAATAAGGAGTAATAATAAGGCATAACCGAAAATTAAAAATCTATCTTTCATTTCAAATTAATTTTAAAATTTTTACAAACTCATTGTAAGGTTTACGAAATAAGTTCTTCCATATCCATAATAATATTTAGAACCAAATGATGGTGTTCCACTGGATACATCCTGATTAAGAGCCCTAAAATTAGCATTCCGAGCCTGTTCAAAACCACCCGTTTTGTAGCTAACATCCAGAACATTATTGATACTCCAAAAAAGCCCAATATATCTATGGGATATGCGCCAGGATTTTCCACCTGTAATGTTTAATAATGAAATTGGATCGAATTTTTCCTGTTTCAGTAAAGCTGCCGTCCGTTCTTCAGTTGCTTCCGGAAATGCAAGACCATTTACCGAATTTTTATAAAACCGATTTGTTCTTGCGATTGGCGAAACATCGATGTAACTCTCAGACAAATAATTAATATTTGCTCCCAACCACCAATATTTAGGATCTCTGTATTCTAATCCAACCGAAAAAGCTTGTTGTGGCATACCGGGTTGTTTGTAGTTTTTAAGGTACGATTCTCCAAAATCAAAAGCAGATGGAGTGTTGTCTTTCCCTACATTAGCATCATTCGTTATTGTTACATTGGGATTACTGCTATAAATATAGTTTCCATATGCTGTAGCTAAAACAGTTTTTAATGTTGATGAAATTTGATATTCCATACTAAATTCCAGTCCGATATTTTTCTTATCCAAGTGTGTTAAAGTCTGACTTACAAAAGCATCGGTATTGTTATAACTTGCACCTTTATCGAAAATTCCTTCGGCATAGAAAAAAGAAGTTCGGGTTGTGTTTTTGATCAGTGTGTAATAAACTGTTGAGCGAATCTTAAAGTTCGGGGAACGAAAAACATGGTTTCCTTCGACACTGCTGATGTTTTCATTTTCGATTCCGTCGACAACTGAGTTATTCAATCGGGAATTTGAAAACGTATTTCTTAGAGATGGCGCTCTGGTAAGATACATTCCGTTGAAAAACAACCATTGTTTTCCTGAAATTTTATATGTTAAACCACCTTTAAAACCAAAATTTTCAAACTTCACATCTTTACTTTTTCCAAGAGAAGAGGCTGGATAAATTCCATTTTGATACAATCCTTCTCTCTGGTAATTGGAAACGGAATAAGACTGAGCTAAATAAAAATCTGTCTTTTTGTAATTGAATTTAAACTGAGTGAAAGCATCAATTGTTGTTGCTAAAAAATTGTAATTGTAACCATAAGTATCTCCTTCTTTTACCTGACGATTGGGGTTTTGCAAATCTGACTGTGCTTGGTTTCCTTTATAAAATGCATCAATATCTTCAAAATATTGTCCTCCCAGCAAGTCTAAAAGATACTGAAACTGATGTGATTTTAAACTCCTAAAAGTAATTCCTCCATCAAAAGCACTGTTCTCTGTTATTTGTATGTTTAAATTTGAGTTTACGGCAAAGGTTTTATCGTCTGTTCGGTCTTCATATAAAACATAATGACTTTGAGCAAACTCATATCCATTAATTATTCCATCCGAATTCAATATTGGTTTCTGGTTCGCACGATACAGCTGATTCCAATCGATCTGACTGTTTTCAAGAAACTTTGTTTTTGCTCGTTCGGCATTTATATAATCGGGGGTAAAATCTCCTGAAAACTCCCCATTGTCTTTTCCATAGATCGAGGTGTAATAACTCGGTAGCTTCTGATAATATACAGGGTCCGGACTGGCTGTATTTTGATAATCGATTGTACTGTTTCCTACTTGACCAAATTGATACATTACACTCGAATTCAGATTTGTTTTTTCGTTTATTTTGTAATAATGATTTAGCATCAATAAAGGTTCTTCGACTCTTTTTACCCTCGCGTTTCGTTTTTCTCCACTTTGAAATCCCCAATAAGAATTGTATTTTTCATTCGTTAGTTGAGTAACCTCAGCTGTATTTGCTGAATTTTTCCCTCTCGAATTTGGTGTATAAAATCCGGTAAAATTCAACGACTGTTTGCCGTTCAGTTTTTTTTCAACACTCACAAAAAAAGACTCCGCTGCAAAATTTGTTCCTTCAAAATAACCCTCATTTGACCAACGCTTCCCTGCCGAAAGAACATAAGCCCAACCAGAAGCATTCATTCCTGAAGCATAAGTTGCGATGGTCCGCCAGTTGTAGGTTGTGTTGCTCCCTGAGATGGAAAGCTGACTGCTTTTCCTGTAGGTTGAAGCACGTGTAGTTATTTGTTGTGTCCCTAAAATCCCTCCGAAAGTATAGTTTGAAGCGGCTGCGCCAATCGAAAACTCCTGATTTCGTAATACATTGTTCAGGCCTCCCCAATTACTCCATTGTGGCCTTCCATCATAAATTTTATTCATGACCATGCCATTAAGCATCATTGTTCCGTTTTCACTGTCTAAACCCCGAATCCTAAATCGGGCCTGTCCCCAATTGAACGCGGAAGCCTGCATAAAGACATCTTTTGAAGATTGTAAAAGACCTGAAGTCATTTCAGATGAACTATTATCCTCCGAAAGATCGCTGTCTAATAGCGTGATTAACGCTGCTGGTGTCTCATCTGAAAAATTATCTTCTAACGGTATCATGCCCAAATCTACCTTTTGACCTGAATTAGATTGTATCTTTAAAAGAAGATCTTTATAACCCTGACTGTGTATCCATAATAATTGTTCCCCCTTTATAACAGCATGCAACTCAAATTTTCCCTTTGCATTGGTTAATTGTGTTACCGAAGAATTCTGTATGTTTACTACGACATTCACCAGAAGATTTTGAGTCTTTGCATCGACCACAGTACCTAAAAAAGTAGTCTGTTCTTGTGCAAATAGAAGACCAATAGGCCATAAAACAAATAATAAGACACATTTTTTTGTCATGAAAACCCCAATTTACTTTTATAATTTAGTTTTAAGATTGAATTGGTTTTGATTACAAAACATTCAATCTCTTACATCAAAAGATAAAATTGGTTCTTGGAAGGAAATAAAATAATAAGTTAAAACTTACTATTTAAGTTCAGGATTCAAATATAAACAAAAAACAATATGAAAATATTTTCTTGTTAAAAAAATATTTAAAAATGCGATACCCACAGTAATTATTTTTACTCTTAAAAATTTTGTGTTTGTTTAAACTAGGTAGTTACTCTGATTTTAGAAACCATAAAGGCTATTAAAACTCCGAAAATTCCAATAAAAGCAAACGAAAACTGAAGTCCAAAAGTTTCCGCAATATGTCCGATAACCGGTGGTCCCATTAGGAAACCCAGAAAACTTACACTCGAAACAATGGTTAAAGCTTCTCCGGGTGGAACTGTCGGATTTTTTCCTGCCATACTGTAAACTGTAGGAACTATGGTCGCAACTCCTAAACCAACAGCCATAAAAGCAATAGTACAAGGTATAAGATAAGGAAGAAAAACGGCTGTAAAAAGTCCGGCTGAAATCATGACTCCGCTAATTTGCATCACACGCTCACGTCCGAATTTATTAATCAGTCCATCTCCTAAAAATCGTCCGCTTGCCATCATGATCATGAAAGAAGTGTATCCTAAAATTACTAGTGGACCCGGTGCTTTTACAACATCTTTAAAATATACTCCGCTCCAGTCAAACATAACGCCTTCGCTTGCCATACTGCAAAATCCAATCACACCAAGCCAGATTAAAGCACTGTCCGGTTTTACAAACAGTTTTTTCTTCTCGTCTTTAACTTTGATCTTCTCTTTGGCCTTGATTAAAAATTTAAAGTTAAAAGCGATCATCAATAATACAATTCCTGCCACTATCATAAAGTGATGAAGAGGGCTCAATTTTAAAGCCAGCATTCCTAAGCCTACTAAAGCTCCGGTAAATCCGGCAAAGCTCCACATTCCGTGAAAAGAGGACATTATTGTTTTTCTAAAAAGTACCTCAGTATAAACTCCTTGCGTATTAACAGCAATATTGGCAAGATTTCCAAACAATCCAAAAAGGAATAACCCTAATGACAATTGTAGGACTGTTGTAGCCAGACCTAAATTGGCCAGGCATAAAACATACATAATTAAAGAAAAGATTAAAATTCGATGGCTCCCTAATTTTGTAACCATCTTACCCGAAAATGGCATAATAAGCAATTGCCCCATCGGCAAAGCAAAAAGAATAGATCCCAGATCTCCTTCGGTTAAATGTAATGCCGTTTTGATATCCGGAATCCTGCTTGCCCAAGTTGCAAAACTCAAACCCATTCCGAAATAAAACATCCCAACAGCAAAACGAATTCGGTTTAAATAAGAGATTTTAGCTTCTCTGTAAACTTTCTTAATTTTTCCTTTGGTTTGGAATAGTGCTAGTGGATTGAAATTGATCAAAATGATGCGTTTAGGATTTAACACTATAAAAGTACTAAAAAGCTACTTTGTAGCCTATAAAACCTACCAGTTCCTCAATTTACAACGTTGTATGTTTATAATTTTTTTTCTAGGAGCAAAGGTTCAAAGTGACAGAGAAATAAAGATTTTCTGTAGGGCACACTGCAATACTTAATACAGCTATAAGAAATTATGCTGTTTTTTTGCCATAGACTTTAAGGATTAAAAAAATCTTGCAATCCTTTTAATCCTTAAAGCTGTAGACAAATTTTCTACAAATTAATTACTTTTTGCTGTGTATGACTTGCGATTGCCGCTTCGATAATCTGCATTACTTTTACTCCGTCCTCCGCAGTAACTGGTTCTTTTTTATCCTTTACGATAGCATCATAAACACCATCAAAAAAGGAGAAGTAGTTCCCCTGAAGCGTTGGAATTTTTTCCCTAATTTGTTTTCCATCAATTTCGGTGTGCAAAAGCCCTTGTAATATTTCTGATTCTGTTCCCCAGGATTCAAGATTAGGTTTTTTACCTAATTTTAAATCATCTTCCTGAACATCACCACGAGGCTTTAAAAAAGATCCTTTTTTGCCCTGAAGCACATAAGCAGGATTGGCTTCTCTCACAAAGAAACTGGCTTTTAAACGAACTCTGAAATTTTCATAAATCAGCAATAAATCAATCCAATCGTCAACCAACGTATTCGCTCTGGTAAAACGAATGTCTCCGAAAACCGATTTTGGAGAACCAAACAAACAAACTGCCTGATCAATTAAATGTGGCCCCAGATCTTTCAAAATTCCAGCCCCGTCATTTATCGTTTCTTTATGTGCTTTAGGGCTTAATAGCGGATTGTATCTGTCAAAATGAAATTCGGCTTCAACCAAATCTCCTAAAACACCATCGCTAATTACTTTTTGGACGGTTTTGAAATCACTATCCCACCTTCTGTTTTGAAAAACGGCTAATTTCAATCCTTTTTCCTTTGCAATCGTAGCTAATTCCTGAGCTTCAGCTACTGTCGTGGTAAAAGCTTTTTCGACTACTGCATGTTTTCCACTCAAAAGTACTTTTTTGGCATACTCATAATGCGTTCCAACCGGTGTGTTTACAATGACCAAATCGACATCATCTGCCAACAAATCTTCAATTGATGAATAACTTTTTACAGCCGGATAATCTTCCTGAATGAGTTTTTTACTTCTTTCCCAGGAACCTAATAATTCAAATCCTTCATGTATATTTAAAAATGGAGCGTGAAATACCTTCCCCGACATTCCGTATGATAGTAATGCTGTTCTAATTTTTTGCATTGGGTTTGTTTTAATTTGTTTACCACGAATCACCAATTAGAAGAAATTAAATTTGTGAATTTGCGGCGAATAAAAATATTAAAGTTTAGCTCTTTCGTATTGTTTGGGCCATTGAATTTCTTCGTTTAATTCTTTGGCAAAATCCAAAGGCAAATTCGGATTTCTAAGTGATTCTCTCGCAAACAAAATTACGTCGGCCTGACCACTACTTAAAATTTCTTCGGCTTGTCTCGCTTCTGTTATTAAACCAACAGCACCTGTCAAAATAGAAGCTTCTTTTTTGATCTTCGCTGCAAAGGGAACCTGATAGTTTGGCTTTAAAGGAATTTGTTGGTGCGAAACTAATCCACCTGACGAAGTATCGATTAAATCAACTCCTTTTTCTTTTAAAATTATTGAAAGTTTCACTGATTCTTCCGGATTCCATCCTCCTTCAGCCCAATCGGTGGCAGAAATCCGAACCAATAATGGTAAATCGGACGGCCATTCTGATTGCACCGCGGCTACAATTTCTAAGGTAAAACGGATTCTATTTTCAAAAGCTCCTCCATACTCATCAGTTCTGACATTTGTTAAAGGTGATAAAAACTGGTGCAGCAAATATCCATGCGCTCCATGAATTTCCATAACCTGATAACCTGCTTTAACGGCTCTTTTGGTGGCGGCTTTAAAATCTGAAACTACTTTTTGAATTCCATCCTTATCTAAAGCTTCTGGAAGAAAAGGTTCATCATCATGATATGGTATAGCACTTGCCGAAACAGTATGCCATCCACCCTGAGCGATATCCAGTTTTTTGTTACCTTCCCACGGTGCCGAAACACTTGCCTTTCGTCCTGCATGCGCCAATTGAATTCCGGGAATCGCATTTTGCGACACAATAAATTTATTGATGATTTGAAGTTTCTCAATATGTTCTTCTTTCCACAAACCTAAATCTGAAGGAGAAATTCTCGCCTCAGGAGAAACTGCAGTGGCTTCCTGAATGATTAAACCCACCCCTCCACTGGCCCGACTGCCCAAATGAACCAAATGCCAATCGTTTGCAAATCCGTCTATTGCCGAATATTGACACATGGGTGAAATAACGATTCTGTTTTTTAAAGTAATATTTTTTATTTTAAGCGGTGAAAACAATAATGAAGCCATAGGTGTAACTTTTTTTAATGATTTTACACTATCAATTGGGTAAGTTAGTGTATCAAAAAGTAAAGTTAAAGCATCTATTCAAAAATAGAAATCTAAATGTTTATTAATTAACAAACATTTAAAGCAAATTTTGTTTGCTCCACAGCTTTTAGTATTCCTTTTTTTGATCGAGCAAACTGTTCTGATTCCCGGATTCATCTACAACACCATAATATACCTTATAGAACATACTCTATACAGACATAAGAACTTTATAAACGTAATACCAAATTCCGGAGTAATCATTATGATTTGTCTCCCCGCAATTTTATAGTATTTCACTAAGTATTTTTTCCCTTCAAATCCTTTACTTTTTTTTATTATTCTTATAATTTAAAACAATTATTACTGCAACTACTAACACCATAATAATTAGCACTGTAAAAGTTAGAAAAACTTCGCTGCTTACTTCTTCCGTTGTTAGCTTCCCATAATCAAACCCTTCTGATTCCATAATTTTAAAACCGTTCATTCATACTTTCTAACAAAATCATTTTCGTCTGATTCTTTTTTGCTATGACAAACTTATCAGAGTTCCGTCTAATAAAATTGGACGGAACTCTGAGCCTCCAAAAATTTCTTTCGCTTCTTCATCTTTAATTATACTTAGAGAATAATGTAATACTAATTCAAACGAAGTTTCATAATAAAAACTCTCTCTCTTTTTGCAATACTTTAAAGGCGCATCAAGTTCTTTGATTATTTCCAGTTCATTATAAAGCTGACTTCTGCTTAGAAACATTCTTTTTGCAAAAACAGCCGGAGAACCTGTTTTTTCCTCACAGATTAACTCATGAATTCTTTTAATTCGCTCTATTTTCTTTATAAAATCCATCGTCTGCATTAAAAAATAAGTGAAACATAAACCCTTAAAAACCCACTATTATTTCTTCATAAAGAAAACTACATTTTTAAAAAGCAGGAAAATTATAAAAGATTTCTGCAAAAAGCCGTCTAAATAAGCCATAAGACTATCGTAATAAGACTTATTTTACATCCGTGTATCATTTTAGCATGAAGCAAGAAAAAAATACCTGCTGTTTTTCCCTCTTTTTACGAAAAAGGCTTTAGTTCTGTCTTAAAAAAAATAAGAGTGAAGTATTAACAAACATTTAAAACCTTATGTATTATATTGCACTACCAAATTAAAATAGAAACGTTACTTTTGTGCGTTAAATACGAACTAAAAATACAAAATGGATATAGTTATCAAACTCTCTCAATTTCTATTGAGTTTATCTTTACTTATTATTCTTCACGAATTAGGGCATTTTATCCCTGCAAAATTGTTTAAAACAAGAGTCGAAAAATTCTACTTATTTTTTGACATTAAATATTCTCTCTTAAAAAAGAAGATTGGCGAAACTGAATACGGAATCGGATGGTTGCCATTAGGTGGTTATGTAAAAATCTCCGGAATGATTGATGAAAGTATGGACAAGGATCAAATGGCCCTTCCTCCACAACCTTGGGAATTTCGTTCGAAACCGGCATGGCAGCGTTTAATTATTATGTTGGGTGGTGTTACGGTAAACTTTATTCTGGCCTTTATTATTTACATTGGAATGGCATTTGCTTACGGTGATATTTATGTAGCCAATGCGGACTTGAAAGATGGTGTTTTGGTTGAAAACCCTGTAATGCTAAAAGCAGGTTTCAAAACCGGAGACAAATTCCTTGCTGTTGACGGACAAAAGATCGAAAATTTCGATAATGATATCAACATGAAAATTATCATGGCCAAAGAAATCTTAATCGAAAGAAATGGACAACAGCAAACCATAAAAATGCCAACTGACTTTGTCGATCAATTGTCAAAACAGGAAAAAGCGCATCTTGTAGACATGAGAATCCCTTTTGCGGTAGCAAGTGTTACAAAAGAATCCGGAAATACAGCTTTAAAAGCAAAAGATTTAATTGTTAGCCTTAACGGTCAGGACGCAAGATACTACGATCAGGTAAAAACGATTTTAGAAAGCAACAAAGGCAAAACTATTCCCGCTATTGTTTTACGTGATTTAAAGAAAGTACCAATTACCGTTAAAATTTCTACAGCCGGAAAACTTGGTGTTGGCGTTGGAGGTTTAAATATCGAATCCCTAGAAAAATTAGGATACTATAAGGTAAGCAAAAAAAGCTATACTTTCTTAGAATCAATTCCGGTTGGACTTACAAAAGGTAAAGATCAGTTAGTAGGTTACGGAAAACAACTTAAAATGATTTTTAATCCTGAAACAAAAGCTTACAAGCAAGTTGGTGGTTTTGCAGCGATTTTTAACATTTTCCCAAGTAGCTGGAGCTGGGAAACCTTCTGGTCTATCACTGCTTTATTGTCAATTATGCTTGGAGTAATGAATTTATTACCAATTCCTGCTCTTGATGGTGGTCATGTAATGTTTTTATTATACGAAATAATTAGTGGTAGAAAACCAAGCGATAAATTCCTTGAAAACGCCCAAATGGTTGGTTTCGTTTTACTTATAGCACTGCTTTTATTTGCTAATGGGAACGACATTTACAAGGCAATTATGAAATAGAAAAAAAAATCAATAAAAAGTGTCAAAATATTTTTGAGAAACTAAAAAACCTCTTATATTTGCACTCGCTAAAAAGAACAGCAACTTCCTCCTTAGCTCAGTTGGTTAGAGCATCTGACTGTTAATCAGAGGGTCCTTGGTTCGAGCCCAAGAGGGGGAGCAACTTTTTAGCAAACATATTTACCTTTAAGGTGATTCCTCCTTAGCTCAGTTGGTTAGAGCATCTGACTGTTAATCAGAGGGTCCTTGGTTCGAGCCCAAGAGGGGGAGCTTATCAAATACCACTTACAAACGTAAGTGGTATTTTTTTTGCCCTTTTATTTCATTCTAGCACACAGCCCATACCCTATTCAATCATTTCCTCAAAACATCTGATAACCTCACGCATTCGCTGGCTTTTAATCGAAACTAAAGTTAAAACCTTCGCTTTTGATACGGAGTCCCCTCCCCATCCTCACAATACCCCTTAAGACTCAAAAGAAACATTGCCCAGTTGTAATTACACCATTGATAGAATTCCGTCAGCTCACGCCAGTCAAAATGCTTTAAAACAACCGCCGTTACCCCGCCCTTCTCTTTTAAATCAAACGAAATACCCGTTCCGATCCACTCCGGGTCCGAATCCACACATTCCCACAACACTCTTTTATTTTCAATCAATTCAATCACCTTCATTTTCGTGACATCTTCGTCCCCGAAATTAAACTCATTAACAAAACCCAATTCCGGCCTGACAACCAACTCGTCTGTCCAGATAGCACCAAGCCCCTCCTGCGTGGTTAACACCTTATAAACCTCCGAAATTGGCGCTTTAACATAATTAACATGTTCTATTTTTTCCATTTTCATAATTGATTATTATTTACAATCTCAAAGTTAACAAGTTTCACACCACCCCAACACAAAGCACTACCTCAAAACCCCAAAAACTTTACTTCACCAACATCACAACATCAATAAGCCACAAACCCACACAAACAGTACAATAGAGTCAAGTATCAAAAAAAATACAACAACAACAAAAACAAAAAAACCGTGGTTTCAACCGCAGGCAATATTCAAATCAAAGATCAAGTTCAAAATTTATGAAGCAAAAAAAAGCCCCTTCTAAAAAGAAGAGGCTTTAATGTACCCGGAGCCGGAGTCGAACCGGCACGGTTTCCCACAGGTGTTTGAGACCAGCGCGTCTACCAATTCCGCCATCCGGGCTTAGCAGACGAAAAAACAATCAAAATTTGATCATTTCAACGCAATAGAACAAGTTCATTATGATGTCATAACTATGCTTATTCCTTTAACACGGTGCAAATGTAAAAAATAAAATTAAAAATTCTAATAAAAATACTTAATTTTTTCCTTTCAGTGTCCAATAAATTTTCTAAATTTGCACCTCGTTAAAACGAAGCACACACAACTAACTACAAAACAACAAATTAAATGTCGCACCTAGAACCAGAAGCTAAAATTTTTGCTTGTTCACAAAGTGTCTATCTTGCAGAAAAAATTGCAGAACAGTACGGAATTCCGTTAGGAAAAGTAACGATGTCGAAGTATAGTGATGGAGAATTCCAACCATCGTATGAAGAATCAATAAGAGGATTACGTGTTTTTATCGTGTGTTCAACTTTTCCATCTGCTGATAATTTGATGGAATTGTTACTCATGATTGATGCAGCGAAACGTGCGTCAGCAAGACACATTACAGCTGTTATGCCTTATTTTGGTTGGGCAAGACAAGACAGAAAAGACAAACCAAGAGTTCCGATTGGAGCAAAATTAGTAGCTAATTTATTAGATGCTGCCGGAGCAACAAGAGTAATGACAATGGATTTGCATGCAGATCAAATTCAGGGGTTTTTCGAAAAACCGGTAGATCATTTATTTGCCTCAACTATCTTTTTACCATACGTAGAAAGCTTAAAGCTAGACAATCTGACTATTGCATCTCCAGATATGGGAGGTTCAAAAAGAGCATACGCTTACTCTAAGTTCCTGGAATCAGATGTAGTAATCTGTTACAAACAAAGAAAAGCAGCCAACGTTATCGACACTATGGAACTAATTGGTGAAGTAAAAGGCCGTAACGTAATACTAGTAGACGACATGATCGATACGGGTGGAACATTAGCAAAAGCAGCAGATTTAATGATCGAAAAAGGAGCATTAAGCGTTAGAGCCATATGTACACACGCTATTTTATCAGGTGATGCCTATGAAAAAATTGAAAACTCTAAATTAAGTGAGTTAATCGTTACCGATTCTATTCCTTTAAAGAAAGAATCAAAGAAAATAAGAGTCGTGAGTTGTGCACCTCTTTTTGCCGAAGTTATGCACATGGTGCATCACAACAATTCCATTAGTGGAAAATTCATAATGTAAGAAGCTATACGCTTTAGGCTTTAAGCCATAAGCTATTTCACGATTACAAAAAAAGCCTAAAGCCTAGCGCTTAAAGCAAATTTAGAATATTTATTAATAACTATATTTTTTTTACAATGAAATCGATTACAATTAAAGGATCAGAAAGAGAAAGCGTGGGCAAAGTGTCAACTAAAGCCTTACGTAATGCTGGAGCGGTTCCTTGCGTGTTATACGGAGGAAATCAGGCAGTACACTTCTCAGCAGACGCTGCAGCGTTCAAAAACTTGGTTTACACTCCAAATGCACACACAGTTGTGATTGAGCTTGGAAAAGGAAAATCATTTACAGCAATCTTACAAGACATCCAGGTTCACCCTGTTTCTGACAAAATTTTACACATTGACTTCTTCCAATTATTTGATGACAAAGAAATCACTATGGAAGTTCCTGTAAAAATCGTTGGTACATCTAAAGGTGTTCTTGCAGGTGGTGTTTTACGTTTGAACACTCGTAAATTAAAAGTTAAAGCTTTACCTAAAAATCTTCCTGATTTTGTTGAAGCAGACATCACTCCACTTGAAATGGGTAACAAATTATACGTTACTAAAGTTGGTACTCCTGAATACAAAGTTATGCACCCAGACAACACTGTTGTTGCTCAGGTAAGAATTTCTCGTGCTGCTATGAAAGCTGCTCAAGAAGCTGCAAAAGCTGCAAAAGCTCCTGCAAAAGGAAAGAAAAAATAATTTTTTTTCAATTCAAAATACAAAGCATCAATCGAAAGGTTGGTGCTTTTTTTTTGAGGCACTGAGATGCTGGGCTGCTAAGGAGCTAAGTTTTTTAGAACAAAACCCTAAAATGTCTGACTGGGCGAAGTCGAAACCTTTTTTGTGCTTAGTTTTTTTTCAGAAGCAGAAAATGTCGTTTTTTTCAAGACCAGACACTCCTGCCATCCGCTAAATCTTTTCACCCGCAAAAAAGCGGCTGAAAAGGATACCGCTTCTGTCAGGGCTAGTTTTAAAATTTCTCTTTTCATAAGCCCCCTCAATAAATCCAACAATCTAAAAATATAATTATCCAATTAACGAATTGGCACATTCCCTAATTAAGTTTATTTTTGTGCCATGATAAAATGGATAACAAAACTGTTTTCATCAACACAAAAAGAAGAGAACACTGATTATATGAAAAAATATTTAATCGTCGGATTAGGCAATATTGGTGCCGAATATGTAAATACACGACACAACATAGGCTTTAAAGTACTTGATTTTTTAGCAAAAAAAGAAGGCCTTTCATTCGAGACTGTGAAATTGGGCGCCCTGGCCGAATATAAATTCAAAGGAAGAACCTTTTTTCTACTCAAACCAAACACCTATATGAACTTAAGCGGCAAAGCCGTAAAGTACTGGATGGACAAAGAAAATATTCCGCTGGAGAACATTCTTGTAATCACCGACGATTTAAACCTTTCTTTCGGAACTATCCGAATCAAACCAAAAGGCAGCGACGGAGGACACAACGGACTTAAGAACATTAATTTAGTTTTAAACACACAGCAATACACCCGCTTTAGATTTGGCATCAGTGATCAGTTTAAAAAAGGACAACAGATAGACTACGTTTTGGGAGACTGGGACGAAGAAGAAAAAGCAAAATTACCGGAACGTCTAGAAGTCGCTTCAGAAATTATTAAATCTTTTGGAACGGCCGGTCTTGAAAACACAATGACCACTTTCAACGGAAAGTAAAGATTTTCAATAAGTTAATATTCAAAAAACCAAACCATCAATTAATTAAATAGAATAATAACGAAATAGTATTTTCTATTCCAAAGTTAAATGTCTAAATTTGGAATAAATTATTATAAATCATAAAATCATAATATCATGGCTTTTGAATTACCTCAATTACCTTATGCATATGATGCATTAGAACCACATATTGATGCCCGCACAATGGAAATTCACCATTCAAAACATCATAATGCATATACTACAAATCTAAATGCAGCTATCGCGGGAACAGATTTGGAAGGAAAAACAATCGAAAACATCTTAATCAATCTAGATAAATCAAACGCAGCGGTTCGTAACAATGGTGGTGGTTTTTACAACCACAATTTATTCTGGACTGTAATGACTCCAAATGGTGGCGGATTACCAACAGGTGATTTATTAGCAGCTATTGAAGCTTCTTTTGGAACTTTTGAAGAATTTAAAGCAAAATTTGCTAAAGCTGGTGCTACACAATTCGGTTCAGGATGGGCTTGGTTATGTGTACAAAAAGGTGGAAAATTAGATGTTTGCGGAACTCCAAATCAAGACAACCCATTAATGCCGGAAGTAGGCTGTGGTGGAACTCCTATTTTAGGAATGGACGTTTGGGAGCACGCTTACTACTTAAACTATCAAAACAGAAGACCTGATTATATTGAAGCTTTCTTTAGTGTAATTAACTGGACTGAAGTTGCAAGAAGATATGCTTTAGACAAATAAGAAAATAGAGTAAAGAGTATAAAAAAAAGACGAGTACCAAATGGTACTCGTCTTTTTTTTGTCATTATATTTCGTCATTCCCCTATACTCTTTTCTCTAAAAAAAAGAAAATAAAAAAGGCGGAATCACTTCCACCTTTTTTGCCCCAAATCTACCATAAACTTAACCTACTAATGTTATGGTTCAGTAAATGTATGGCAGCTATTTTAATGAAAAAAACTTTCTAGACGAAAAGCAAATATATCCGATGAAGTGACGTAAAATCTTACTTTAGAAATACTTGACTTTATTCCAATAAAAAAGGTGGAATTACTTCCACCCTTTTTGCCCCAAATCTACCATAAACTTAACCTACTAATGTTATGGTATTTCAAAAGTATTGTAGCTTTTCATTTTCACCAAACAAATAAGATGAACGGTAAAAAAAACCGATGAAATGCACAAATTAACCTTTTGTTAGTATTTTATTAATACGCTCTAGCGTCTTTCCCTTCGTAGAAGTTCATGAAAGCTCTATTCACAACACGGTTTCCTCCCGGGGTTGGATAATCTCCTGTAAAATACCAGTCTCCAAGGTTCTTCGGACAGGCAATATGCAAATCTTCTACTTTTTGGAAAATGATTTTTACTTCAGCATTAATTTCAGGAGAGCTTAACATTTCGGCGATTTTAGCTGAAATTTCCTCAGGGGTAAACTGATCGTAAATCGCAGTAACATAGTTTACAACATCGCTGTCTATAAAATTTTCCTGAGCTTTACACTTGGCATAAACCTTGTCAACGATATGATATAAATTTCTTTCTTTCAATAAAGCCAAAGCCGCTCTAAAAGCCACAAGACCTTCCAGTTTCGCCATATCGATTCCGTAACAGTCAGGGTAACGAATTTGTGGTGCCGATGAAACAATTACGATACGTTTAGGATTTAAACGATCCATCATCTTTATAATACTCATCTTTAAAGTGGTACCACGAACGATACTATCGTCTATAATAACCAGATTATCTGTTGGCTTGATTACTCCGTAGGTAACATCATAAACGTGCGCAACCAAATCATCACGACTACTGTCTTCTGTAATAAAAGTTCTTAGCTTTGCATCTTTGATCGCCACTTTCTCTGTACGAATCTTTACAGCCAATAATTCCTGTAACGTCTCAGCTGTAAGTGTATTTCTGTTGGCTAAAATATAATTGTTCTTTCTTTGATTTAAAAAATCCTGAGCCGCTTCAACCAAACCATAAAAGGATGTTTCGGCTGTATTTGGAATATAAGAGAAAACCGTATTATCTGTATCACTGTCAATTGACTCCAGAACAGCAGGTAAAATTAATTTTCCTAAATTTTTACGTTCCTGATAAATTTCTGCATCACTTCCTCTTGAGAAATAAATCCTTTCAAAAGAACATGCTTTTTTAACAGTTGGTTCCAGAATTTGATTCATAGAAACTGTTCCGTTTTTTTTGATGATCAAAGCATTCCCTGGTTCGATTTCCTGTACACTTTCAAAAGGCACATTAAATACCGTTTGAATAACCGGTCTTTCAGAAGCAACAACCACCACTTCATCATCCTGATAATAATACGCTGGACGAATTCCGGCCGGGTCTCTAAAAACAAAAGCATCACCATGACCTAATAGTCCGGCCATTGCGTATCCTCCGTCTAAGTTTTTAGCTGAACGGGCTAAAATTTTTGCAATATCCAATCGGTCTGCAATCACAGGAGAAGCTTCTCTCTTAGAATAACCTTCAAGTTTGCAATCCTGATAAAGCTGCATCACCTCTTTGTCTAAGAAATGCCCAATTTTCTCCATAACAGTAACCGTGTCAGCCATTTCTTTTGGATGCTGACCAAGTTCTACTAAATTTTCAAAAAGCTCCTTAACATTGGTCATGTTAAAGTTACCTGCTAAAATTAGATTACGGTGCATCCAATTGCTCTGGCGCAGGAATGGATGTACGCTTTCGATACTGTTTTTTCCGAAAGTTCCATAACGAACGTGCCCCAGAAACAACTCTCCTATATAAGGTATGTTTGCTTTTTGCTTAGCAACATCATCTGCATATTCAGGATGAGAACTCATCTCTTCATTAATACGCTCATTGATTTGCTTAAAAACATCCTGAATGGGTTGTGAATGATTGGAACGAACCCTGCTGATATAACGTTCACCAGGCGCCACATCTAATTTGATGCTTGCAAAACCAGCTCCGTCTTGTCCACGGTTGTGCTGCTTTTCCATCATCAGATACATTTTCTGTATTCCGTAAAAAGCTGTTCCGTATTTTTCTTTGTAATATTCAAGCGGTTTAAGAAGTCTAACCAAAGCTATACCACATTCGTGTTTTAAAGCGTCGCTCATTGTGTTTTGTATTTTGTGTTGTTGTAAGTTGTGTGTATTAACGTAATAAAAAAGCCCCGTTATTATTCGAGGCTTTTGGGCATTATATTTCTATGTCAAACTGAGTTAACGACTTAAACTGTTGTAATCGAATCGCCACTTCAGCTTTGCTTAGGGTTTCCATCCTTTCTGTTCCAAATTTCTCTACACAGAATGAAGCTAAATTTGAACCGTAGATAATCGCATTTTTCATATTGCCAAACGAAATGTTTTCGCTTTGCGCAATGAATCCTGAGAAACCGCCGGCGAAAGTGTCTCCAGCCCCTGTTGGATCAAAAACATCTTCCAATGGCAATGCCGGAGCAAAGAATACTTCTCTATTATGGAATAAAAGTGCACCGTGTTCTCCTTTTTTGATCACCACATATTTTGGTCCCAATTCCTGGATTTTAGCTGCCGCTTTTACTAATGAATATTCTCCCGAAAGCTGTCTTGCTTCTTCGTCATTGATCGTGATTACGTCTACACGTTTAATAACGTCCAATAATTCAGGTAAAGCACAATCCATCCAGAAGTTCATTGTATCTAAAACTACTAATTTTGGTTTTTTCTCTAATTGATCCAAAACACTGCTTTGTACTAATGGATGTAAGTTTCCTAACATTACCACATCAGCATCTTTATAGTTTTGCGGAACTTTTGGTTGAAAATCAGCCAAAACATTCAGTTCTGTTACTAAAGTGTCTCTTGAATTTAGATCGTTGTGGTACAAACCGCTCCAGAAAAAGGTTTTTCCGCCTTTTACAATTTCGATACCTGAGATATCAATATTTTTTGAAGTCAATAAATCCAAATGCTCTTGAGGGAAATCGTCTCCAACTACAGAAACAATAGCCGATTGCAGGTTGAAAAAAGATGCTGATAAACCAATGTAAGTCGCAGCACCACCTAATATTTTATCTGTTTTCCCGAAAGGAGTTTCAATCGCGTCGAAAGCAACCGTTCCAACAATCAATAATTTATTCATTTTATGAATTTCGAATTAGGGTGCAAAGATACTTCATAAGTTACAATATTGCAACGGTTTAGGTTCTCAAAATTTTCATAAAAAATCAAGGCCGTTTTCGGGGATAAAACTATTGTAAATGAGATATTTATATTAAAATCTTTTAAAAGATTAAAATAGGTTTTTAGGATTTAAATCGCAATACTTGTTTTCGAAAAAAGGTTTGAATGTTTTTGATTAGATTTGTGTAAATATCAAACCTTATTTATGAAGAAAATTTTGTCTTTATTAATGCTTTTTTGCTTTTTAAGTTCCTGCGAAAGAAAAGAACCAAATTTTTCTGAAGAGATGATTGGGAAGTTAGTATTTAAAGATGATGGATTGCCTCCATATTACCTCGGATTAGATTTATATGTTATCACAAATAACAACGAAATACATCAGACAAATAATAACGAATTGATGTTTTTTTATAAAAAGTATTATTCTAAGAAATTCAAATCTTTTAATCAGTTCCTAGATGCTGGCCTAAATAATAATTTTGTTTTTGATAAAAAGCTTTTTAAAGAGAAAAGTTATTATTTAGAAAGTTTCAAACTGAATTCAAAAATAGAAAAGGAATATTCGGATTTAGGGTTTGAGGAATTTCTAAAAAAATACTCAAAAGAAACAACATCTAAAAGATTAGCTCTTAATCGAGCAACTATAAAAGACGGTGAATATTTAACTATCGCATACTTTTTATACAAGAACAAATATGATATAAGCTCCGATTGTTATCTGGCAATTGATTATTTAAGAAAAAGAGAAGATTCTTTTAAATAAATTCTACAACTCATACTTCTTATCAAAATAATTCTTCAAAACCCCAAGCTGAATGAGCATCATAAAAGGAACTACTAAAATAGCATATAAAACATTTTCAGAAAAATGAATACCTGAAAACAGTGCCGAAATTTTATCTGCATAAGAACTTCCTGTTTCTACAGTAGCATTGCTTCCGTTAAAAAACAAAGCATAAACAGCCAAAGCCGCCAAACCAAAGCCAATCACAAACCAGGTAAACTTAGAAATTAAAGGTTTGTAAATTTTAACCTTGCTCTGTTCAGCCACCAAAACCTGAGCCATTACTTTTGAGGTAAAATCAATTGATGGCGCATCCAAAGGGATTTCGCTCATCATTTTATCAATAAGATTTTCTAAGTTTTTATCGCTCTCTTTCATAACACTGTACTATTTCTGGTTCTAATTGTTTTTTCAAAATTACGGCTAGTTTTTGTCGGCTTCTAAATAATTTCACCTTGACATTGTTGGCTGTAATTCCCATAACTTTTCCAATTTCTTCTAAATTCTGATCTTCAAAATAAAATAAAGTTAGCAGAATGTTTTCTTCTCTCGGCAGCATGCTTAAACAGTTCTGAATCGTCTGCTTTCGTTCTTTATCCTCCAAAGCACTCAAAGCATTGTCCATAGTCTTAATCAAATGTGCCGAAAACTCATCTATCGAAATATTAAGATCTTCTTTTTTATTTTTCTTCAAACGATCTAAACAGGTATTATACGTTACTTTATAGGCCCAGGTTGAAAATTTCGAATCACCCTTAAATTTACCCAGCGAACTATAAATTTTAACAAAAGTGTCTTGCGAAACTTCTTCAGCCTCTTCCCTGTTTTTAACCATTTGAAGTGCCAGAGTAAAGATCATATTCTTATAACGATCTACCAGTACGGCAAACGCATTGGTCTCGCCCTGCAGAATTTTATCGATATAATGTTGATCTGGTATTGTACTCATATTATATAGGACGATAGTTTGTTATTCCAGGTTACAAGAATTTTAAAATAAATCTCAAAAAAATAAATTTCAAATCTCAAACTCTAAATTCCAATTGTTGAGTTTGTTAGAACTTTGGTAAAGTTTCAACATTCAAAATTAACTCATAATCAGCATGTTTTGGGATTTTGAATTTAAAAATTGATTTTTTTTACAAAAAGTTGTAACCTAAAATTAAAAGGTATCGTCCTATGGAGTATCAATCAATTAAACAATAAAAAATATGGGACCAGAAATTTTAGTACCAATCAGCCTGTTTCTAATGATCTTCGGGATCATTTATCTTATTTACTCGACCAGAAACAGAGAGCGTTTAGCACTTATCGAAAAAGGCGTTGACGCTAGCATCTTTTTAAAAGGGAGCGGAAAAGGTGTTCCGACCTGGAAGGTTCTTGTTTTAAACTTGGCCTTTCTATTAATAGGAAGCGGTGTTGGTATTTTTGTTGCCTTACTTATTACAACTTATACTTCGCTGTCAGATTCAGCAGTATATCCGTCTATTATTTTTATTATGGCAGGAGTTGGTTTACTTGCCGGATTCAGCAAAGCAAAAGATTTAGACAAAGAGTAAAAACAGTAAGTAATACTTTTAACAACAAAAAAACGCGTCGAAACCATTGTTTCCGACGCGTTTTTTTTTATGACTTTGAGCCAATGGTTTCGTAATAAACATCGACAGAAAGATTCTTTTGCATGGATGCCATAACTGCCAATTCATCGCAACGTTCGTTCTGAGGATGATTGTTATGACCTTTAATCCATTTAAAATCGACCTGATGTTTACGGTAGATAATCAGGAAACGCTTCCATAAATCAGGATTTTTCTTACCGGTATAGTTTTTTTTCTCCCAACCAAAAACCCATTTTTTTACAACAGAATCGATTACATATTTTGAATCGGAAACTACCAAAACTTTCATGTTTGGCTTTTTTAACTTTTCGAGCCCCACAATTACAGCCAAAAGCTCCATTCTATTATTGGTAGTAAGACGAAAACCTTCATAGAATTCTTTCTTATGGGGAGTTCCTACCAATTCCATCACCACACCATACCCCCCGTTTCCGGGATTTCCTTTTGCAGCGCCATCCGTATATATATGTACTTCGTGATTCATTTTTGTTTTTTTTAACCATATAAGAGATATAAGTTCATTTAATACTTACGTCTTATATTTCTTTGTCAAATATGATAATCGTTATTTAAGAGTATAACTTATATATTCCTATATGGCTTATATGGTTTGTTTTTTTTGAAAGTTTAATCCTCTAGTAATCTCGAAATTATTTCCGGAAAATACTTTTGTTCCAGTTCATGAATCTTTTCGGCCACTGTTTCCGGGGTGTCCTCTTCGGTTAGGGCTACACTTTTCTGAAAGATGATACCGCCTTCATCATAATTTTCATTTACAAAATGAATAGAGATTCCTGTTTCTTTCTCTTTATTATCAACTACAGCTCTGTGTATGTGCATGCCATACATTCCTTTACCTCCATAATGAGGTAAAAGCGCAGGATGTATGTTTATTATTTTATCCGGATATTGTTCTATTATATTCTCTGGAAATTTCAATAAGAAACCTGCAAGAACTATCAGATCCGGATCTATTTCTTGTATTTTTTGTAAAACATTTCTTTCCAAAAGTTCGTTTTTTGAGAAGATTTCGACTGGAATTTGATGATTTTTTGCTCTTTCAATAACTTTTGCTGAAGCGTTATTTGTAAAAATCGAAACGACGCTTGCAATTTTGGTCTTCGCAAAATATTTTATAATGTTTTCAGCATTAGTACCTGATCCTGAGGCAAAAACAATAATTTTTTTCATAATCCAATTTATTTTTAGACTGCAAAAAACGGAATAAAAATCGAAAATAAATAGCATTAAAAAGTCTTTCTTGAAATTAATTTTATAAATTAGTGTTACATTTATAAACTAAATAGTTGTTTTAAAATAAAGTTTTTTATTTTTGCCAACAAATTAAATTCTAAAATTAAAGATTATGTCAGACATTGCATCAAGAGTAAAAGCGATTATCGTAGACAAATTAGGTGTTGACGAAAACGAAGTTGTAACAGAAGCAAGCTTCACTAATGATTTAGGAGCTGACTCATTAGACACTGTTGAGCTTATTATGGAATTCGAAAAAGAATTTGATATTCAAATTCCAGACGATCAAGCAGAAAACATTGCTACTGTTGGTCAAGCTATTTCTTATATCGAAGAAGCTAAAAAATAATAATACTGCACCCGATTTCTAAAAATCCCCAATTTTTGAAATTCAAAATTCCAAAATTGGAATTTGATTTTTGAAATTTGATTTTTTTAAGAGTCGGGTGTTATTATTTTTTTTCAAATTTAAATTTCGATTGATTTTCAATCAAAAAGATATATTTATATTGTAATGCCCATGGCTCTTAAGTAAACAGTACAGTTAAGAAAGCGTGGGTTTTATTTGTTTAAAGTACAAAATACATATTTATGGCATTAAGGCGAGTTGTTGTAACAGGATTAGGTGCACTTACTCCTATCGGGAATAATATCCAGGAATATTGGAATGCACTTGTGAATGGAGTTAGCGGAGCGGCTCCTATCACATATTATGATACAGAGAAGCATAAAACGAAATTTGCCTGTGAAGTAAAAAACTTCAATATTGAAGATTTTATGGATCGTAAAGAATCTCGTAGATTAGATAAATTCGCTCAATATGCTGTTGCTGCCAGTGATGAAGCTATTAAAGATGCCGGACTTACTAATGACAATATCGACAAACAAAGAGTAGGTGTTATCTGGGGAGCAGGAATCGGAGGTTTAGAAACTTTCCAGGAAGAAGTAATTTATTATGCTAAAGGAGACGGAACTCCAAAATTTAATCCGTTTTTTATCCCTAAAATGATTGCCGATATAGCACCTGCACACATTTCGATGCGTAACGGATATATGGGACCAAATTATACTACTGTTTCTGCATGTGCATCTTCTGCAAATGCATTAATTGATGCTTTCAACTACATCCGTTTAGGAATGTGCGATGTTATTGTATCCGGTGGTTCAGAAGCTGCTATTACCATTGCCGGTATGGGAGGTTTTAACTCTATGCATGCTTTATCAACAAGAAACGAAAGCCCTGAAACTGCTTCAAGACCTTTTGACGGAACCAGAGACGGTTTTGTATTAGGAGAAGGAGCCGGAGCATTAGTTCTTGAAGATTACGAACATGCAAAAGCCAGAGGTGCAAAAATTTACTGTGAAATTGGCGGTGGCGGAATGTCATCTGATGCTTACCACTTAACAGCACCACATCCGGAAGGAATTGGAGTTATTGCAGTAATGAAAAATACCCTTAGAGATGCCGGAATGAATCCTGAAGATGTTGATCATATCAATACTCACGGAACTTCTACTCCTTTAGGAGATGTTGCTGAATTAAAAGCAATCAGCGCTGTTTTTGGAGAACATGCAAAAACAATCAACATTAACTCTACAAAATCAATGACAGGTCACTTACTTGGTGCCGCTGGAGCTATTGAAGCAATTGCTTCTATTTTAGCAATGCAGCACGGAATTGTACCTCCAACGATTAATCATACTGTAGTAGATGAGAACATTGATCCTTCATTGAATCTTACCTTAAACAAACCTCAAAAAAGAGAAGTAAACGTTGCTATGAGTAACACTTTTGGTTTTGGTGGACACAATGCTTGCGTATTGTTTAAAAAATTAGTGGACTAATTTCTGCATATGAATATTATCAAAAAAATATTTTCAAAATCCCGTTCTCTAGAAGACGGGATTTTTTTTGACACTATTCAGAAAATACTTGGTTTTCAACCTGCCTCTATCGATTTTTATAAGAAAGCTTTTACACACCGATCTTCAAATAAATTAGACGAGTCGGGACACCCGATCAATTACGAACGATTGGAATTTTTAGGAGACGCTATGTTAAGTGCCGTAATTGCAGCACATTTGTTTAATAAAGCGCCCAACGGTGACGAAGGTTATCTTACTAAAATGCGTTCGAAAATTGTAAGTCGCGAGCATTTGAATGAGTTGGGTAAAGATCTGAATCTGGTTCGCTTTGTAGAAAGCAAAGTTCCTATCCAGCACTTTGGAGAAAACATTCATGGTAATATTTTCGAATCCCTTATTGGAGCCATTTATCTGGATAAAGGATATTCGTTTTGTGAAAAATTTATTCAAAAAAGAGTGATTACACCTTATGTAGATATAGCTCGACTTGAGGGAAAAGTAATTAGCTATAAAAGCTTGGTTATCGAATGGTGTCAGAAAGAAAAAAGAATCTTTCACTATGACATTTTTGAAGATAACGGCATTGATGGCCAACGCCTGTTTGGCGTCAAATTAAGTATAGACGATAAAGTAGTCGCAAGAGCACGCGCAACTTCAAAAAAGAAAGCAGAAGAAAAAGCCTCACAAAGGGCATATTTTGCATTTCAGGAAAAAATAGACAAGAAATAGCTACAAAACACTTGTAACTATCTTAAAGCTATAACGTTTTCGTTTATAATTTAACAAAAACATACACTTCTTAACTATCGATGCTCCGTTAGAAATAGTATATTTACACCTTTATTTTTCATGACATGGCTATTCATAGATTGGATTTAGACGAATTTGACGAAATTGATTATTATTTAATGGCAATCCACACTTCATTGGAAGATTACAGATTGGCCTATTTTATCAATAAAAACCTTCCGATAAACTTAAGTAAGAGCAAAAACGAGATCCATGCTCAAACTAAAGAAGGCGAGGCAAATTTTTCGAGATTTTATTATTATGATTCCGAAAAAGCAGTTTCATGGAATCTGATTCAGAATAAAAATGAGATCATTTCAGTGAGTAAAAATGATTCTCAAGATTTGTTTTCCAATGAGACAAGTGAGGTTTCAACAACAATTCATTTACTTCCTGAATTCAAAAAAGTAGATTTTTTCCTGAAAGTAGACAATAGCGAAGAAGCTCTTGACTTTTCAGAAATTCAACAACAATTAAACAAAATAGAAAGTATTGCAGCTATATATGCTGTCGATACCGACAAAATAAAATCAAAAAACAATCTAATTTTTTAAAAAAAATGCTAAAAACAAACAAAAAAACCAAAATTGTTGCTACACTTGGGCCTGCATGTAGTACGAGGGAGATTATCAAGGATATGATCGAGGCAGGGGTTAATGTGTTTAGAATCAATTTTTCGCATGCTGATTACGAAGGAGTAAAAGATAAAATCAATATTATTAGAGGTCTTAATGAAGAGTTTGGTTACACTACTGCAATCTTAGGAGATTTACAGGGGCCAAAGCTTAGAGTTGGGGCAATGGAAGAAGGAACAGTTGTAAATGATGGTGACATCATTACTTTTACAACTGCTGAAGATATTATTGGAACTGCTCAGAAAGTATTCATGAAATATCAAAATTTCCCAAATGATGTTAATCCGGGAGAGCGCATTTTATTGGACGACGGTAAATTGATTTTCGAAATTCTTACTACTGATAAAAAATCAGAAGTTACTGCTAAAGTTATTCAGGGTGGAGAATTAAAGTCTAAAAAAGGAGTTAATCTTCCAAACACTAAGATTTCTTTACCGGCTTTAACAGAGAAAGATATTGCTGATGCTATTTTTGCTATTGAACAAAAAGTAGACTGGATTGCACTTTCGTTTGTAAAAACACCTCGCGATTTGCAAGATCTTCAAGAATTAATCGCTAAACATTCAGAGCATAAAATTCCAATTGTAGCTAAAATTGAAATGCCGGAAGCTCTTGAGAACATTGATAAAATTGTAGCTTATTGTGATGCTTTAATGGTAGCTCGTGGAGATTTGGGTGTTGAACTTCCAGCTCACGAAGTACCATTGGTACAAAAAGACTTGATCCGCAGAGCAAAAACTGCGAGAATTCCGGTTATCGTTGCTACACAAATGATGGAAACAATGATTACAAGTTTAACTCCTACAAGAGCTGAAGTAAACGACGTTGCTAACTCAGTAATGGATGGTGCCGATGCGGTAATGTTATCCGGAGAAACTGCTACAGGAAACTATCCGGTACAGGTTATTCAAAAAATGACACAAATTTGTGAGGCGGTTGAAGATTCTCCGCTTATTCAGGTTCCACAAAACACGCCACAAATTAAAACAAAACGTTTTGTTACTAAAACGGTTTGCCATCAAGCAGCTTTATTGGCTAATGAAATCAAGGCAAAAGCAATTTGTACTTTGACAAACAGTGGTTATACGGCTTTCCAAATTTCAGCCTGGAGACCATCTGCACATATTTTAGTATTTACTTCAAACAGAAGAATCTTAACACAATTGAATTTATTATGGGGAGTAAGGTCTTACTTCTATGACAAAGACGAAAGTACAGATGATACTGTAACTGATGTTAACGAAATCGCAAGAGAAAAAGGATATGTTGTAAAAGGAGATTATCTAATCAACCTTGCAGCAATGCCAATTAAAGAAAAAGGAATGGTAAACACCATGAGAGTTTCTGAAATAGAATAGTTCACTTTTTAAAGTATACATTCACACCGAAAAGCCATTCGATTATCGAATGGCTTTTTTATTGTTTAATTTTAAAACACTTAAAAAAAATCTTACCACCAGCTCTGTGGTCAAAATCATAGTCGAAGCTGGAAATACATGATTTACAAAGATCTGTTTTATCGGATTATTTCTAAAGATGAACAGAACAATTAGGTTGTACTTCAGGGAAAACAATACCCGCATAAAACCTGGAATTTTCTTTAATCGTGATCAATTGTTGAAGACTAACAAGTAAGAATTTTACATCTAGTATTATGCCGTTTAAATAAAATAATTTATCTTTAACTACGTAGCGATATATATATTAATAATAATTACTTACAAAAACATTCCCTTTTATTTATACTCTGGATTTTATCAAAATTTTAATAATATCAAATTAAACTAATTTAATCATTAATTTAAACACCACAAGATGAATATTAAAAGAAAGAATCTTCGTATAATCCCAATACTTCTATTGGGTTTAATTTACAGCTGCTCACCTACTGTAAAAGTTACCACCGATTATGATCCCAGTACTAATTTCAACGAGTACAAAACGTTTACTGTTTACGACTTAAAAGCACAGGAAGGACAGGTCAGTCAATTAAATGTTGATCGTGTAACAAAAGCCATCCGTAGCGAAATGATTAGTAAAGGTTTTACAGAAACCACTACAAACCCGGATCTCAAAGTAAATGCAGTATCGATCTTAAAAACCAAAACTTCAGTATCAGCAAACACAGATTTTTATGGTTATGGCGGTATGTATCGTCCATATCGATATTGGGGTGGAGGTCCCATCATGGGAGGCGCCAATACAACAGTCAATACCTACGATTATGTTGATGGCTCTCTGATCATTGATATTGTATCTACAAAAACACAAAAACTGGTATGGCAAGGAATTGGTAATGCTCAAATAGACAGCAAACCCAACAATCCGGAAGAATTTATTACCTCATCTATCAAAAAAATTATGGCCGGATTTCCTCCCGGATTAACAAAAAAATAAGCTTATACCCTAAAAACAATCTCTAAAATACACTACAGATCTGTTAACTCAGTATCGTAACCGAAGCCCATCTAGGATGGAATTAAAAAACTCCCGACTTAACCAGGTCGGGAATTTGTATTGATATATCAATACGTGAAATTAGTAGCTAAAAACTATTTAATCCAGTAAGGCTTTATAATCTTATGCTCTTTATGACTTAATACCAATAAGATAATAGTCGCAATAAGACAAAACAATGTCGCCTGAATACTTCCTTCGGGTCCAAATTCTCCTCCAGTTATCAATACTGAACCTTGTATTTTGCTCACGATTAAACTACTCGTTTTTTCGTTTCCAGATGTGATTGCTCCGTAAATGCCTGATTGTGTAAAATTCCAGGCAAAATGTAATGCAATCGGAAACCATAAACTACGACTGTAAATAAAAGCGGCGCCAAATAAAAAACCTGCGGTAGTAATGCATAAGCCCGACAGAAAGCTACTATGCGGATTTGCAAGATGAAAAACACCAAATAGTATTGAGGAAATTGTAAGTGAAATATAACTTCCCAGTTTTTCCTCCATAATTCTAAATATAATACCACGTACCAATATTTCTTCAATAATGGCAACAGTAAACATAATGGAAAACGGAATCAAGATAAACGAAATAGGATTGATACTTACAACACTATAACTTCCGTTAATATAAATCACTAAAATAGTGAGTGATTGCAAAATAAAACCGATTGAAGTTCCAATAAGCAGATTTCTTGAAAGCCCTTTTAATGCTAATTCTTTTATTATTCTTTTATCATACTTTTTAAAAAAAAGAATGTAACTAAAAATGCATGATGCCGAAACAAAAAGCCCTTTTAAAAGATTACGATAATCTTTATCAAGTGGAGTTAATCCCAGTAATTTTGCTGCAATTTGCTGACCAATAATAACAACTGCCATAAAAGTAAGTAAGGCAAGAATAACTTTGGTTATGGGAGAATTAAACGTTTTTTGTTTTAAAGTAAGCGTTTCCATTTTAATTTGATTTAGTGATTTATGATGTAGCAAAAGTAGCTGGCACCAAAACCAAAAAATAGAATGAAATTTGCCTTCGTTATAATTTTTGAAATTGTTTGGGTAAAAATCCGGTTTGATTTTTAAAGGTTCTTATAAAGTGACTTTGATCTGCAAAACCACATTGAAAACCAATTTCGGTTAGATTCGTTTGGTTAGATTGTATAAGCGTAAGCGAACGATCTATTTTAATTCGACGCATATATTCTCCCAAAGTACAGCCAAAGTATTTAGGAAAATGTTTAGAAATCGTAATGGGGTTTAAATTTAAAATCTGTCCCAGATCGTGCAGACTTGGATTCTCGTTCCAGCAATCATTTAATAATTCGTTTAAGTTTTTTACCCAGAACGGGCTTTTTTCAAATTGGTCCAAATGATTATTGTCTTTGGATAATTGTGCAAACAACATTGCAATGGTATCTCCGGAAAAAGCATCGGCAATCTGAGATTCTTTAAAAATCTTCAGAATTAAAAATTTAGCCAATGTCGTATTCTGAACCGATCTTTCGATAATGGCTTCTGTTAACTGAAGTTCTTTCAACAGATTTTCTTCAATTTCAATATTAATGTTTTTAGACGGAAACAGCGTCTCCTGATTAAGATGCAGTTCATCACTATGGTAAAACAATAACGATCCCGGGCCCACAATAGTACTGGAGTTTTTTCGTTTTTCGGCTGTTCCTCCTTTTAGGAAAAGAGTAATGTGCGCATTATTGTGCGAATGCCAACCTTCGTAAACCTTACTTTTATATTCAGTTTCAACTACAGCAATCCCTTGCGTATTGTTAAAAATGTTTTTGGTGTTTCCTAGATATTTCTCTTTTTCGAGCTCGTACATTTTGTAATATTAAAGGTAATTACAAGAACCAAAATACTACATATTTTAGAGAAACAAATCGTCATTTGGATTTGATTCTAAAATCGTATCTGATTTTACATTGTTTGTAGGTTTTTCTAGCTTAAAAAAAACATTTTATAAAAATTAACGGTTTCAGGTTAGTTTTATTAGTTAAAATTTAATTGTTTTGTAACAAAATTTAAATTACGACAACTAATTTATCAAAACATTAAATATAAATTATGAATACATTTTCATTCAAATCAGTGTTTGCAGCATCGGTATTTTTGGCTGGAACAGCAGGCTGTTTTGCGCAGGACGTTTTAGTAAACTCACTTAAATTAAACGCCAGCGACAAAAGTAAAGAAAACTTTAAATTTACCGAGGTTATCAATTTAGGAACAACTTCTGTAAAAGCTCAGGGTTCATCAGGAACTTGCTGGAGTTATTCAACCAACTCATTCTTAGAATCAGAAATGATTCGTTTAGGAAAGCAACCGGTTGAATTGTCTCAAATTTTTTCGGCAAGAAACGTATATGTTGACAAAGGAGAAAACTATGTTCGTATGCATGGAGCTATTAGTCTTGGTGACGGTGGAGCTTTGCATGATGTAATTAATATGTACAAAAAGTACGGAACTGTTCCGAGAGAAGTATATACAGGATTAAACTACGGAACAGATAAAAACAAATTTGGCGAAATGGGCGCTTTAATCGAAAGTGTTTTGGCAGTAGTAGTAAAAAACCCTAACGGAGAGCTGACACCAAACTGGAAAAAAGCCTATGCAGCGGTAATTGATTCTTATTTAGGTAAAGTACCGGATAACTTTAACTACAAAGGAAAAAACTATACACCTCAAACTTTTGCTAAAGAAGTGGTAGGAATTAATCCTGATGAGTATATAGAAATGTCTTCTTTTACTACCTCTCCATACTACCAAAAAACGACTATGATGGTGCCGGATAACTGGTCATTGGATCAGGTTTACAACGTAAAAGTAAACGACATGACCGATGTTATCGACAATGCACTGAAAAAAGGATATACTGTAGCGTGGGCAACAGATGTGAGCGAGAAAAGCTTTAGCTGGAAAAATGGTGTAGCTTATGTGGCTACAAAAAAATTCGACGACATGACTGCTGAAGAAAAAGCAGACATGTTTAACGGACCAAAAGCTGAGCCGGAAATTACTCCTGAAATGCGTCAGACTGCATTTGACAACTACACTACTACTGACGATCACGGAATGCACATCATTGGTCTTGCCAAAGATCAAAGCGGAAAAGAATATTACATCGTTAAAAATTCATGGGGAGAAACAAACGACTACAAAGGTTTCTTGTTTGTAACTAAGAATTTTGTAAAATACAAAACAACTGCTTTATTAGTAAACAAAGGCGGAATCCCTGCTGAGATTGCTAAAAAATTAGGGGTATAATTTATTCCATATTTTCAAAAATATAAAATAGCGCTGCAATTACTTGCAGCGCTATTTTTTTTGAAATTTAACCTATTGTAAATCAGGTATAAGTACTGGTATTGATTGTGTTTAGTATGTCTAAATTCGTCTTGCTTAAGCAATTAAGAGGCGTCTCCCGAAAAGCCTTAACAGAGTAGGGCAATCCAATAAACAACTAAATCATGTCAACACCCCCAGTAATCACAGTACCTATTACAGATCAGCAACATCTGTTATTTTTATTTATTCCATTAAAAAAAGGCACTTTGCCCGAAGCATTACTTGCTGCTCAAAGCATTAGAGAAGCTGCCACTACAGAACCTCCCGTTGGAGATCTCCGTAAAACAACAGGAGTACATTATTTTACCATTTATGCACAAGCAGACGGAGCTCCAACTCCAGGGATACCTGTTCCGGGATTTCAGTCTTATCCGGGAAAAGATGTATTGGTAGTAATGTCTATCTATGACGGGCAATTTGATGATTATATCGGAGCGTTCTTCAAGATAAAGGAGGTTGTGAAGGGTTTAAACTTCTTGTTACATCTTATGGACGAAGAAGGAATTCCGGGTGTGGATCCGGATGGACCAACATCGGCAAAATTTATAAGAGACAAAGACAGAGGCGGAGTGGTTAAAAATAAAGCTGCATTTTACTGCTTGTTGATGCGTTACAATTTTGGAGATCCTGTTTTTTCTGCAGGTGATAAAGATGGAAAATATATTTTTGGCACCAACTTTCCAGGACTTACAGTAGCAAAAATTATTGATAACTATCCAAATGCCGATAAAACATGGCCAGCAGTTCCGGGTCAGGTAAGTTATAATTTCCCAAAAGCTCAAAAACCGGATTGCGAATAGTTTTAAATCTAATCTTAATGAAGATAAACGATGAGTAATTCCAATCAAATTGAGATGAATGATATACAGGGACTAATATTACGAGGTTATAATTTCCCTCACATCCGATATATTATTTTCAGTATAAAAGATCCCGACGGAGCAAAACAATTTTGTGCAGATCTTGCTTCGGGAACCGCTCCCGGTGGTTTGTCGATCACCAGTGCAGAGCCTTGGGAAAACATGCAAAAACCGGACTATTGTCTTAATATTGGTTTTACATACTTCGGTTTAGAAAAACTGATAGGTAAAGATAATAGTAAAACGGTCAAGGATGACTCGAGTGCCGAAGTATTTCTAGCCTTTAAAAAAGGAGCAATAACTGATGCCCGACTAATGGGTGACACCGGAGAGAGTGCTCCTGCAAACTGGTGGAAAAACGGAGGGTGGATTGCAAAAGAAGCACCAAGTACTGATGGCAGTGAGCTTCATATTCAATTGACGCTTTTTACCTTAACAACTGAAAACAGAGAAAAATACTATTCGGATTTGTTGGGTATGATAGCCGAAACGCCATCAGGACCAGCTGTAGTTCCGGCATATTATCAGGATTCAGATCCCATAACCGTCGACGGAAATTCAGATTATGTACATTTTGGATATCGCGATAGTTTGTCTCAGCCACGTATTGATGATATTTTGTGGAACAAACCCAAAATGCTAAAATTAATGGGCATAAGCAGTATCGATGACCGACCAAAAGTACCTTTGGATCGCTTTGTAATAAGTAAAAAAGCAAAGGATTATAATGCCCATACCCTATTAGTAAATGGCACTTTTGCGGCTTTTAGATTGTTGTATCAGGACGAAGCCAAGTTTAATGCTTTCATTCATTCCAACAGTGAAACTTCACCCGAATTAATGGCTGCAAAGATTTGCGGACGCTGGCGCGACGGTACACCTCTTGTTGTATCTCCCAATAAAGAAGATAAAAGTCTGGGAGAACCCAGTACCAAAAACTTCAACTTTACCAACTTTAATTACTTAAAGGCAAGTCCAAATCAGCAAGGCGATCAAAGCAGTGATGAACTGGCTTTAAAATGTCCTTATGCAGCACACATACGGAGAGCAAACCCACGTGATGACATAAACGTGACCGACAATGATGATAATGCCGAAACCCATCGAATTCTAAGGCGGGCATCACCTTACGGTCCCGTGTATGATCCTGCCGAAAAACCTGGCATACAACGAGGATTGGTTGGATTGTTTATTGGAGCTGTTCTTGATTTTCAGTTTCGTTTTGTTACCAAAGCCTGGTTGGAGCGGGGAGGTTTTAGAAATCCGGATACATCACCCAATCGTAGTGGAGTTGATCCAATTTTTGGACCACAGGTCGAAGATACTAGTCCGGACAATTCTATTTTTGCTTATAATAAAAAGGGAACTTATATAGAAACCCCAAACCTAACACGTTTTGTGCGTACAGATGGTAGTTTGTATTTGTTTTTACCCAGTATTTCAGGTTTGAAATTCATCTCAGAAGGGAAAATTCCGGCGTAGTATAAAATCGAGAATTCCTCTAGATATGGTTAAGAAGTTAGGGGTTTATTCGAGCTCTTTTATAAAATGGAAAAAGCGCTGCAAAAATTTGTAGCGCTTTTTCTATTTCATAAATCACAGTAATTAATTTATAAGCAACTTCTTAACTTCTGTATAATTTTGAGTTTCTATTTTAACAAAATAGATTCCTTTGCTAAGTATTTTTAAATCCAAATTAGTCTTTTCAGAAACATTAAAATCCCCACTTTGAATCTTTGCACCTAAAACATTATATATTTCTATATTTTTTATTTCAGTATGGTCATTAGTAGTAACATAAATTCTTTCATTTAAGGAGGCTGGATTTGGGAAAAGGTTAATATTACTTAACTTATCTAACTTTGAATTGTCTTTATCGGGATTATTCAGTCCAAGCAGTCCTTCCATTTTTAAGTAATAAAGTTCAGCTCCGCCGTTTTCGGTATATCCTGTTAGAATTAAGTTCTGACCATAATTTACTAAACTCATAATTCCTTCATTTTCTTTAAAATTTTCAGAATTACTTACGTTAACTTCAAAATAGTTCGGTGTCCTTATTCCATCATTGAAATAATAAATTTTTTTGCTTGACATACCATTTTTGATATAAAGTAAATTATTTTGAACACAAGTGCAATTAGAAATGTATCCGAAGGGTAGTGGCTCTATTTTTTCAAGAGAAACAGTATTATTAGTTGTTCCATCGGTCCGCCATATTTCATTTTCAATCGAATAAAGATCACTACTCGTAGTAAAATATAAATATTTCCCACAAGATTTTAGAGATTTAAAATAATTACCAATCGGTAAATCGTTTTTTAAAATATTTGTACCTGAAGTTGTACCATCAGATTTTAGTATTGCTTGCCCTTGATCCGTTTGTAGAGTACAATAAAAATCGTTATTGTATACAACACCTTGTACAAATTGATTATCTACAGGCATCCATTTACCTAATAATTTTGTTCCGTTTTGTGTACCATCTGTTGACCACAAACTATCATATCCCGATCCGTAATTAGGATTAGCTGTAGTAGTTTTAAAGAAAAATTTTCCCTTTACTGAATTTATTATTATTGGTGGATTACTTAGACCTCCTGTTGATTGAGTATTGATAATTTTAATTGTTCCTCCTGAAGTCCCATCCGTTTTCCAAATAGAATAATCATTACCATCAAAAGCAGAGAAGTATAACGTGTTATTTATTACTGCAAAATATTTCTCGTTTGTAATAAGATAGGGATTAAAATACGGTATATTCGAACCATATATCCCACTTCCTGATCCGGGATTAATGTCTTTAAGCATATAAGTTCCCTCGTCAGTTCCATCACTTCTCCATAGCTCTTCACCGTGAACTTTATCATCAGCTTTAAAATAAAAAACATTATTAAATTCCATAAGTAACTGATAATCACTTAAACCACTAGCGCTTCCTGGAGCAATATCTTTTACTAATTGAGTTCCATTTTCTGAGCCATCTGTTTTGTATAATTCAAAACCGGTAGAACCATCTGTTGTTCTAAAAAAAACATTTTTTCCTGACTTAGTAAAAATAAATTTATAGTCACTAGAAATAAAATTATTTCTAACCTCTATGTCTTTAAGCATTCTGGTACCTTCAATTGTACCATCGGTTATAAATACTTCTTCTTGATTAACTCCATTATTAGCTGCGAAAATTAGTTTACCATCAAAATGGGTAAATTTTTTAGGATTAGAAGAGCCCCTGTGATCAATATCTTTAACCAATACAGTGTTATTTATTGTACCATCAGTTTTCCACAATTCAACGCCATTTATGCCATTATATCCCGCTTGGAAATAAATGTTATTGTTTAATTCTATAAAATCTAATTCATAAGCTGTAGTCGATCTTGTTTCAATGTCCTTTAGAATGTTAGTCCCCAAGGTTGTTCCGTCGCTTTTCCATAAACTACTGGAATCATGATTGTTTTCTGATGCTGAGAAAATTAAGAAATTAGCAGTTGAAGTCAGTTTGTAAATATAACTGCCAAGTAGTCCTGGCCAGATATCTTTAACTATTTGTGTTCCATTTTCTGTACCATCTGTTGCCCATAATTCTGTTCCTAGAGTCCCGTCATTAGCCGTAAAGAAAACTTTATTGTTGAAGGTAACAAATTGAGCGTTAAATAGGGAGCTCTGTAATGATAAAGGATTAATATCTTTTAAGAAAAAGGTTCCAGCAGCTGTTCCATCGCTTTTCCATAATTCTATTCCAACAGATGGAGCTGCAGCAGCAAAAACAAAATAGGAATCTGTTGTAGCCCCATTTATATTGCTAAAATTACCACTATATCCAGGAATTAGTTCTTTAAATAATTGTGTACCATTTGTTGTTCCATCACTTCTCCATAATTCGTTTCCATTTTCACCATCATTTGCAAGAAAATAAAAATTATCTTTAAAAACGATAAATTTACCTGGAGGCATCATACTGTTGTATAGTCCTGGATTTATATCTTTTAGCATAGTTGTACCATCTGTTGTACCGTCACTTTTCCATAATTCATTTCCGTTTATTCCATCGTTAGCTAAAAAAAACAATGCATCATTAAAAAAGAAAAACTCTGAAATATCACTGCCTTTAATTCCATTTCTGATATCTTTTAGAATTTTTGTTCCAGAAGCAGTTCCATCACTAATCCATAGCTCCTGTCCATTAATATTATCATTTGCACTAAATACAATATTGTTTTCGTATGCAATAAGGTTAGTTATTGAGCTGCTTCCGACGGGATTAATATCTTTTACAATATAAGTTCCATTAGTTGTGCCATCACTTCTCCATAATTCTTGTCCACTTACCCCATCATTTGCAGAGAAATATAAAATTTCATCTATCACAAAAAAAACAGAATTTTCAATACCACTATATTCTCCTGGATAAATATCTTTAACCAACGTCGTAATGTTTGTAACAGGATTGAATGTCCATAATTCTCTTCCCTCGGTCTTATTTTCAGCCGAAAAGAAGATTTTCGTCTTTGTTTTAGTTAAATTTTTAGGACCGTAACCTTGCCCAGTAAGGTTAATTTCGATCGCAGTTGCATCATAAGTTGTGGCTAATGTCTGAGCTTTTATAAAGTTTATAAAAAGAAATAATGCAAATAGTAGTGTTTTCTTCATGTATTTTTTTTTATTCTAAAAGTAATTGAATTAGTTAAATAGCGATTTTAGCTTGATTTAATCAAATGACGAATTTAAAAAAAACATTAAGATTTAAAACTGTTTAGTAATTAAAAGTAAGAAATATGTGTATGTGTGTGTTTATTAAATGTTTTTCACAAGATTGATTATACAAAAATGGATCTATTTAATCTAATTCTAATCCTCAGAAGAACATAATAAAATCTCACAAAACCCCTACTAGCCCTTCAACAACTTCCCCAAATGCTCCACTTTATCATTTTCAGCCAGAACCAAGCATTTGTATAGTGCTACAACCTTATCAATCGAACTAAATTTTGAATTTGATTGTTATTTTATTTTCAAGAAGAAACCGTAACAAATTATTATTTTATTCAAATTTGTTCCAAAAACGGTAACATTTTTTCTAAAATTCTAATTTTGTTTCAAAAAGCGTAACAAAATATTTTTAATTCCTGTTTTGTTTCAAAAACTTTTAAATGTAAACAGACACGCTAAAACAAAAAAAGAGATCTCGTTTGAGATCTCTCTTTTATATGAATGATATTATGTTTAAAAAAGAATTACTTCTCTTTCAATAATTTTTCTAAATATTCTACTTTCTCTTTCTCCGCCAAAACCAAGCGTTCGTAAAGTTCCACGACTTTGTCAAGTGGATTGAAATTAGGCTGAATGCAAATTGAGTTGATAGTTGAACTATCGTGACTAGTATTGGTAAAAGTATTATTTATAACATTAAGTACTGTTTCGTCACTATAATTTTTAATTGCTTCAGCCGAAACGCCAAGTACCTCAGCAATTTTTGCCAGTTTTTCATCATCAACGATTTCGCTTCCTTCAATATTAGAAACAGATTGTTGGCTCACACCAATAGCAATTGCTAAAGCTTCTTGTTTCATACCTCTCAGTTCTCTGATTCGGCTAATGTTTCTGCCGATATGTTTTGGTTTTGTTACTGTGCTCATAGTTCAAAGATATTTAAAATTGTTGAGAAATTATTGTTGTAGTAAAACACAAGTCTGCCTTAGTGATATACAATTTTACTTTGTTGGAAATCATGCCATCTATTGCTTAATTTCGACTCAAACAAAAGTAATCTTTTTCATACGAATGAAAAATTATAAATCTAAAAACTTAACGCCATGCAAAAAGAAAATTACACTCCGCAAAATCAAAATGAAGTAATCTCAGCAGTAGCTCAATTTCTGTCGGTGCTTTGGATGGAAGGAGAATTTAGATACCAACCCGATTATTTAACCGAAATTTTTGAGGACATTCTCAAAACCGAAATTGGAGACGATCTCGATCTGCGAACCAAAATGATCAGTTGTATTAAAACCAGTAAAATGCTGGCAAAAGCCTTAGATCCTTTTACTGATCAGGAAATCGAAAAAGCCAGTATCGAAATGTTGAACCCAAATTAGCACTTAAAAAAATGAACGCGGATTAAGCAGATTCGCTTTGCAAAAACGCTGATAAAAACGGATTTCTAAGGGACATATAAAAAGAACTTATAACATTAAGAATAAAAATTATCTTCAGACAAATAATATAAAAAAATCTGCGTACATCCGCGTGCTTTTTTAACCGCAAAGACCGCAAAGGTTTACGCAAGGAACGCAGAAACCTTTTACTGATTAGGAAATCGAAAAAGCCTGTATTCAAATCCTGAATCCATGACATTGTTATAAAAAAAAGCGCTGCAAAATTTGCAGCGCTTCCTAGTAAAAACTGTTTTAAAAAAATTATGAATGATTTAGAAATCCGAATCCGTAAACAAAAGAATCATCAACTATAGGGTTAAAAAGTCTGATGTTTTTATTTAATATTAATTACATTTATTTTCAATTTGTTTCCACTTCCGGCAGAAACAAATACCAGTTTTTTGCCGTCTTTGGTTATTTTCATAGATTGACCATGATTTAATAAAGCCTCTGGATATTCTTCTATTTTAGAGATTATATTTCCATTAAGATCTGCAAGCGCAAAATAAGTACCTACAGCTGTTTTTTCATCCTTAAATACATTCCATGCAAGAAGTATTTTATCATTTCCATACAAATGCATCTGCATGCCCCATCCAACAAAATTTTCGGTATTTTCTGTTACCCAGGCTTCTTTTAATGTACTAGGTTTATTTGCTTGCATTCCTCCAAGAATAACAAGTTTAAGATCTCTTTGTTTTCTGCCATGTTCTGTGCAATACATCACTGCTACATTTCCATTGGGCAATTCTATAAAATCTCCCGTTCTGGTTCCGGTATAATTATTATTTCCGGGATTATCGGGAATTTTATCGAAATATCGGTAACGCGTTCCGTTTCCAGTGACTAAATAAACTTCCTGATCCCATATCTCTGTCAAAAGTGCCCTGTTATTACCAGCATCTCCATGTGCCAAAGTATAGTACTTTTTACTGTTATGAGATGGTATTAAGATTCTTTGATCAAAATTATGCGAGATATACCACTCATCCCCACTATTCTGACCTTTACTATCTTTTATTGGTTCTCCTGTTGACGCATTCATAAAAGCAATCCATCCTGCCTGATGTCCTCCATATCCATGACGTCCAGAATACAGCCCTAAAACATTTTCTTTTTTATTATATATAATTTGACTTGTACTCGATGTTCCCGGATCCCAAAATCCGTCTCCAAAATTAGCACTCATGCCTATTCCGGAAAACTTTACACTGCCCGATTCATCAAATCTGGTATATACTGCATCATGATAAACCCTTGCATCATTTGGTCCTTTGTTTGGTTTAGAATAACCTACAATATAATCTCCGTTTTTTAAACCGCAAAAGTTCAAATACCAGCTATCTCGTACATTAGCAACAGCAGGTACAGGAATGTTTTTTACAAAGCTTTTGGTGTCAAGAGAAATTTTGCTCAGCTTACGACCAGCGCTTGAAGTTTCGCTTTTATTCAGCCATAACACATCAACGCTATTGTCATCATTAATCTCAAAATTAATATAGGGACTAAAACCATAACTACTTTTTGCGCCTCGGTATCCCATACTGGCAATAGTATTTATATTGTATGGCGTACCATTTACATCTACTTCAAAAGAAGAATAGCCACCTAATATACTTGTGTCCTTATCTTTAATTTCTTCAACTACAACCGGTTTATTTTCACTTGATTTCTCTTCCTCATGAGAGCATGAGGCGAAAGCCATAAGAATGAGGCTTAAACTTATAATCTTTTTCATTGTTTTTGTTTTTGTTTTAAAAAAATACCTTTAAACGATCAATAACTTATTATTCAATACTTAAGTGCAAAGATATAATGTGAAAAACGTAACATTTTTGGTATGTAAGAAGTGGTATGTATGATGTAATAACTGGTTTTTCTGTGTAAGAACTGGTAAAACCACACTCTTTTTAAACCCTTAAAATTGAAATTACTGCTTCTTCAGAAGCTCAAAAATGCCTAAAAAAGAGAGATTATAAGCAGCTATCAAAAAGGAATTAGTCAAATTAGAGAAAACTTCTAAAATGATGATGCTGTTTGAAATTAAAAAAATTGACTTATAAAGTAGTCACGAAAAAAGCAAATCAAAACTAAACCTTTAGTTTTTCATTTTTTTGGGGTAAGACGTCATTTATAACTTACACGGTAAGAACCTCGCAGCTCCCATGATGTAATACAGGGAAATTACAGGAATTGGCAATAAAACACAATTGGTTGGCTTTGGTATGAAGTGCATTCGCCAGTTCGATCTGATTAGCGTTAGCAATTTTTACTTTAGGGTTTAAATGAGCCAAAACAAAGCGCCCACTTCCGTTGGGGGAAACTTCAAGCGTTGCTTCTGCCTCATCTGAATATTCGAGAACTTCTATTCCGTTTTGAGAGCATACATACAAATACGACATCATGTGACAGGAAACCAAACTGCTCAATAGCAAATCTTCGGGATTGTACAATTCAGGATCACCCTTAAAAGCTTTGGCTGCCGAAACATCTAAAACCGGTTTTCCCTCAATCCGAATCTGGTGGCTTTTGCTGTAAAACCTCTTAGTTGAATCTTCCTGCTTTTGCTTTAAAGTCCATTTTACTACTGCTCTAAATAGATGTTTCATTTCGATTGTCGCTTTTGTTCTTGCGAAGTTATGGTTTTTGAATTAATCCTTCGAAAGAGCAAACTTCAAACTTCTCTAAAACAAAAAGTGGCCAGAATTGCTTCCGGTCATTCTCTCTAATTGGGGAATTGAGTCTGTAATTATTTTATTGGATGTGGCGCTATCAATTGAACAGTTGCAATTCGGTTATCCACATAATTTATTCCCGTCAAACAGGCTTGTTTACCTAATGGTCTTGTTACACCAATAAAATAATCTTTATCAAAATCATGTTTAACAAAACCCGTTTATCTTCAAAATGATCTTTAAAATACTTCTCATATAAGTACGAATTTTCCTTCTATTGTATTGCGTAAAAATGACACTTTGCAGTATAAATAGGCGTTTTATTCAAAAAAACTCGCGAAAAAAGTTAAAAAATGATCGCTTTGATAATGATATTAGCATCAAAAAACCATTACTTTTGTAGGATGTAACTTTTACAAACAGTTACATTTTTAAATGCAAATACGACATTTAATAAATTGAATAACAAAATTAAAAGGCTTAAATATTTACCACTAAAAATTTGAATATGCTTAACAGTTATAGTGCTGCAGATAAAGTTTTATTAGCAGTAGATTGCATTATTTTTGGATTTGATCGTGAAGGTTTGAAAATTCTTTTAATCAAAAGAGGCTTTGAACCCGAAAAAGGAAAATGGTCATTGATGGGAGGTTTATTAAAACAAGATGAAGTACTGGACAATGCCGCTATAAGAGTTTTAAATACTTATACAGGTTTACACGATGTTTATATGGAGCAGTTATATGCTTACAGCGACATTGATCGTGACCCGGCAGAAAGAACCATTTCAGTTTCGTATTATGCTTTGATTAATATTGAAAACCACAATGCCGAGCTAATTAAAAACTACCATGCTCAATGGTTTAGCGTTGCCGATGCCCCAAGTTTAATTTTTGATCATAACGAAATGGTAGAACAAGCCATTAAAATGTTGCGTTATAAAACTTCTATCAAACCAATTGGTTTTGAATTGCTTCCTGAAAAATTCACAATGCGTCAATTATTAGAATTGTATGAAGCTATTTTGAGCAAAGAATTAGACAAACGAAACTTTATCAGCAAAATTAATTCGATGGAGATTCTGAACAAACTGGACGAAAAAGACATGCAGTCTTCCCGAAAAGGATCTTATCTCTACACCTTCAATAAGGAAAAATACGAGGAAAAATTACGCAACAATTTTGTTTTGAACTTGTAAAAGTCTGGCGGTACGGTCTTAAAAAATAAGCTTAAAATTTTACGGCACAGTCCAAATAATTGTACAAAAACTAAAAAATCATAATGAGTTTCGAATCAGTAGAGACGATTTATTTTCTATTTGTTCCTTGTGCCCCAGTAATACCATATTGGCCAAAATTTCTCCCATCATTTCAAAATCCGTTGAAATGGTGGTAATGCCATTGGCAACAACCTTTTTTAAAGGAGTTTCATTATAGGAAATAATCCCAAAATCGGTTCCGAGTTTGAGACTTTGCGATCTTGCATTTTCAATTACACGAACCAAATCACGATCGTTTGGAATAATGTACAAATCTCCTACACTAATCTCACCGTTTGTAAATTCGGTGATAATATCATGTTTAAGATCATACTTTGTACAAAAAGCAATAAAGCCGGTTTTCATTCCCAATGGTTCTCTAAATCCAGGGAAAATCAGAATGAGCTTTTTATACTTATTCATTCTCGCTTTTCCTTTAATTAAACCTTCGAAAATATCTTTCTCGTGATTTTGATAGATCGCCGGATACGATTTTAGATCCGAATTGGTTTGATCCAGTATGATAACTTCCCCTACTGGTAGGTTTTTTATAGCATCGGTCACATCGGTTAAATTGGTCGGCATTATAATGTATTTTGTATAATTTCCGTTACTGTCAGTAATCAGTTTTTGAAATACCTGAACATTAAAGTGATGAAAGAAAATATCGACCTGAACATTTTTTCCAATATTTTTTATGAACGAATTGTAGATGTCTTCTTTAAAACTGTTTAACTCATCAAACAGTAAAAAAATCTTCTGTTTGATATTGATTTCAACGCTTTTAACATAATAACCCTTGCCCGGAATGGCATAAATAATTCCCCTTTTTTTGAGCTCATCATAACCTAATAATACGGTATCACGTGATAACGAAAAAGCCAGACAAACTTTATTTACTGACGGAAGCCGATCCCCTTTTACCAATTTTTCTTCTTCAATTGCTTTTTCTACAGACAGAATTATCTGTTTGTATTTGGGCAAACCAATATTACTTTGAATGGAAATTATGTTCATACAAAAATGGATTTTGGTGCAATATACAAAAAACTGGTAGGTACTGGTATGTAAAAACAGATATTGTTTCTATTTTTGGATTTCATTTTTGGTAAAAAAAATATGGAAATAAAACGTATATCACATATTCTGGATAAATCTGCCATGAAATCATTTGGTTTATTACCCGATAACGAAGAAATTCTTTCTTTTGAATTATGTAATAAAAACGGGATGAAAGCACAAATTATCAATTACGGTGCGACATTAACCTCTCTGCAAATTCCGGTTGCAACGGTCGGACTTGTTGATGTTGTTTTAGGTTTCGATACTTTGCAATCTTATCTGGCTTCTTATGATTTACCAAGTGCTCCTTACCTCGGGACTACTGTTGGGCGTTACGCCGGACGAATCGATAAAGGTGCTTTTACTTTAAACGATAAAACCTTTCAACTGAATACCAATAATAACGGTAATGCTTTACATGGCGGAAACATTGGCTTTGGACAAAAAATATGGAACATTACCCATATTACTTCCGGCGATAATCCTTCGATAATTTTAAGTCTTTTGAGTGAAGATTTAGAAGAGCATTACCCGGGAGCTTTGCAGGTTGATTTAACTTATACCTTAACCGAAGAAAACGAATTAAAATTAGAATATACGGCCACCTCAACCAAAGATACTGTCGTAAATCTTACGCATCACAGTTATTTTAATCTTGACGGACATGATGCAGACTTGTCAAATCAAATGCTATTTATTGATTCTGATAAAATATTGGAAACTAATGCAGAGAATATCCCAACAGGAAATTTCATTGCTCTTTCTCAGCATGATTTTGATTTTAGAGTGCCTAAAAAGTGTCCGGAATCGATTGACAATTCTTTTGTAATCGAGTCAGAAAATAAGGTCGCTGCCATTTTATCAAGTGCTAAAAACAATCTGCAGATGAAGGTTTTTACCAATCAGCCCAGCATTCATATTTATGTAGGCGGGAATTGTTTCGAGACTTTAAGAGGAAAAGAAAATGCAACTTACCACCCATTTAGCGGAATTTGTTTCGAAACACAAAACTTTCCGGATGCACCTAACCACAGACATTTTCCGAATTCGGTTTTAAAAAAAGGCGAAACCTATCACCACAAAACCCTTTACCAATTTGAAAACATCAACTAACTGTTAAAAAGACAACCAGAATTACAAGCTATTTCTTTCAACCCCAACATAATGAATGATATTCTAATACAAAACACAATCGCCTTTTTTGAAAAGTCGTTCGGATCGGCTCCTCAAAAAGTCGTGCTCTCTCCCGGAAGGATCAATATTATCGGAGAACATATTGATTACAATGACGGCTATGTTTTACCAGCGGCCATTGACAAAATAATTTGTTTTGCCTTTGAGAAAAACAATACCAACAGTTCTAAAATAATTGCCATCGATTTGAACGAAGCCTTTGAAATTGATTTAAAAGCAGAAATCCGTTTAAGTGACGATGTCTGGACAAATTATCTTCGCGGTGTAATCAAGCAATTACAGGAGAACGGTTTTGTATTCGAAGGTTTCAACTGTGTTTTTAGCAGTAACATTCCGGTGGGTTCAGGTTTATCTTCTTCGGCGGCTTTAGAATGCGGAATGATTTTCGGAATCACAGCACTCTTCGATTTAAAAATCAAAAAAGCCGACATCGCTTTACTAGGACAAAAGGCCGAACACTGGGTGGGTATCAATTGTGGTATTATGGATCAGTTTTCAAGCGTTCATGGTCTTGAAAACAAGGTTATAAAGCTAGATTGTAATACGCTGGATTTTGAATATCACAATGCTGATTTTAAAGATTATGCTCTGGTTTTGTTTGACAGTAATGTAAAACATTCCCTTTTTACCTCTGAATACAATACCAGAAGACTGGAGTGCGAACAAGGTCTAACGATTATAAAACATCATTTTCCACAAATAAAAAGCTTTAGAGATTGTACCGAAGAACAGCTTTTGAGCATTCAGGATCAAATGACACCGACCATTTTTAAAAGAGTACATTTTGTCGTAAAGGAAATTAACCGCGTAGTAAAGGCCTGCGAAGCTTTAGATCAGGGAAATATTGAACTTTTAGGACAATTGCTTTTTGAAGCACATTATGGTTTATCACAAGAATACGAAGTAAGTTGTCCCGAGCTGGATATGCTCGTAAATAATGCAAAAACAAATGATTTTATTGTTGGGTCACGCCTAATGGGGGGTGGTTTTGGGGGGTGCACCATCAATTTTATTAAAAAAGGGTATGAAAATGAGGTAAAAAACAAGTTTTCAAATCTTTATTTAAATACATTTGGGATTGAATTAAAATTCTATGATGTAACAATATCTAACGGAACAAGACTACTTTAATATCATAAAAACTACAAATGAAAAATTTTGACATTAACGAAGATCCACACAGACGTTTCAATCCATTACTAAACGAATGGATTTTAGTATCACCACACCGTGCTAAACGTCCGTGGCAAGGGCAAAACGAGACCCTTGCAACCGAAACTCTTCCAGAGCATGACCCAACCTGTTACTTATGTCCAGGCAACGTTCGCGCTAATGGGGAACATAATCCGACCTACAAAGACAGCTTTGTCTTTGAGAATGATTTTGCTGCTATGAAGCAGGACGAAATTATATTTGAAGAAGATATCAAACACACCTTTTTTAAAGCAAAACCCGAGCAGGGAATTTCCAGAGTAGTCTGCTTTTCGCCAAGGCACGACCTCACTTTGCCAGAGATGGAAATTGGTGCAATTGAAAACATTATTAAAATCTGGCAAAAAGAATACACTGATCTGGGAAGTATCAAATACATCAATCACGTTCAGATTTTTGAAAACAAAGGAAGTATTATGGGTTGCAGTAATCCCCATCCTCATGGACAAATCTGGGCACAGTCATCACTTCCAACTCAGGTTGAAAAAACACAAAACAGCCTGAAATCGTACTTTGATAAAAACAACCGAACACTACTTCAGGATTATATTCAGGCTGAATTAAGAACGGGGGATCGTGTGGTAATCGAAAACGATGACTTTATTGCTCTCGTTCCGTTTTGGGCAACATGGCCTTATGAAACTATGATTGTAAGCAAAAGAGTCCTGAATAAAATTACTGATTTTACGGAAGAAGAAACCAATTCCTTTGCAGTGATTTTAAAACAACTAACTATCAAATACGATAATTTATTTAGTACTTCATTTCCTTATTCGTCAGGAATCCATCAGTCTCCTACAGATGGTTTAGAGCATCCGGAATGGCATTTTCACATGCATTTTTATCCGCCTTTGTTGCGATCAGCGACAGTAAAGAAATTTATGGTTGGTTATGAAATGTTAGGCGAATCCCAAAGAGACATTACTCCTGAAAGAAGTGCCGAAGTTTTAAGACAGCAATCAGACATCCATTACAAATCGAAGAAAAAATAAGAAACAAAAAAAATATACACCTTTTAAGAATCACTAAAAAACAGTGTGTTCGCAATTGTGTGTTTTCCCTTTTGGTTCTGGCCCCTCATTTTTACCATACAAATCACAACAAAAACGAATATTAAATCTTAAACCAACATTAAAAAGAAAAAACAGTATTTAAACCACCTCATCGAAATACTGTTTTTTCACCCTGTATTAATCAAACAATCACCTTTACTAATTATAAAATTATTATCATCAATGAACCAGAACCTTGCTTTCGCAGATTATGCGGTTTTTATTATTTACTTCATCGTAGTCTCGGCCTACGGTTATACGGTTTACCGAAAACGTAAACAAGACGAACAAGATGCTAAAGCTTACTTTTTGGCCGAAGGAAACCTGACCTGGTGGGCTATTGGAGCATCTTTGATTGCCTCAAATATCTCGGCAGAGCAATTTATTGGAATGAGTGGTGAAGGTTTCTTTTTAGGAATTGCCGTTGCCGCTTACGAATGGATTGCAGCCATTAGTTTGATAGTCGTTGCCGTTTGGTTTATTCCCGTGTACCTTAAGAACAAGATTTACACGATGCCGCAATTTTTAAAAACACGTTATAATGAATCGACTGCTTTAATCATGGCCGTTTTCTGGTTGTTTTTATACGTTTTTGTAAACTTAACCTCTATTTTGTATTTGGGTGCTGTCGCTATTAATGGCATGGCCGGAGGAGAATATCTTCACATTATCATGATCGGATTGGCTCTGTTTGCTTTGTTTATCTCTCTTGGAGGTATGAAGGTTGTCGCTTATACCGATGTTATTCAGGTTGCTGTTTTAATCATTGGAGGTTTAGTCACTTCTTATATCGCTTTAACAACTGTAGGACACTATTTTCATGTTGGTGAAAATGCAATCGAAGGTTTTAAAGTTTTGATGAGAGAAGCTCCGGAACATTTTAAAATGATTATTCCAAAACCAACCGCAACATCCTCTCAGCTTGACATTAACAAATATCTGACTTTCCCTGGATTGATGTCTTACCTTGCCGGTATCTGGATCATCAACTTAAATTACTGGGGATGTAATCAATACATTACGCAAAGAGCTCTGGGTGCTGATTTGCAAACAGCCCGTACCGGTATTTTATTTGCAGGTATGCTAAAATTGTTAATGCCTTTAATCGTAATGTTACCCGGTATTGCTGCTTACGTTTTATATCAAAACGGACATTTACCACAATTAGTTGGAGGAAAAGACGGAGCCTATTCTGCCGTACTTACTTTCTTGCCTACAGGATTAAAAGGGCTTTCGGTAGCAGCATTAACCGCTGCAATTGTAGCTTCGTTAGCCGGAAAAGTAAACAGTATTTCGACTATCTATACACTAGATATTCATAAAAAATACATTCAGAAAGAAGCTGGTGAAAAACAACAGGTAAACATTGGCCGAATTGCTGTTTTTGCCGCAATGCTTTTGGCTGTGTTGTTTACATGGAATGATGTTTTAGGAATTGGAGGTGTCGGAGGATTTACCTACATCCAAAAATACACCGGATTTATCAGTCCCGGAGTTTTTGCCATGTTCGTATTAGGGATGTTCTGGAAACGAACTACTGGAGCTGCTGCCGTGGTGGGTGTAATTTTAGGGTTTGCATTGTCAATATTATTCAACGAATATGCTCCTGCATTATTTGGAAATGAGACTTTATTATACACCGCATATCCAAACGGAAAAGGAGCATTTGAAATTCCTTTCCACATTTGTATGGGACTATCATTCATCTTTACCGCTTTAGCAATGATCGCGATAAGTTTTGCAGGACCAAAAGTAAATCCTAAGGCATTTGAAATCGATTCCGAAATGTTTAAAGTAAAACCGCAAACGACCGTTTTAATCGTCATTACAGTATTGATAATTGCAGGTTTGTACATTAAGTTCTGGTAGAATATTTTTTTGAAAACAAAAAAATAAAACGGTTCCAAGAAAATCACATTTTTTAAAAATTATGTTATTAATTTAGGAAAAATGCACTTTTTTAACCATTGCTAATCAAACTTTTACATACCAAATTTTATTAAACCCGACAAGTTTTAGAGCTTGTCGGGTTTTTAATTATTGTAGGTCACTGCCTTATTTTACACTATTTCTCACAAAATAGTTGTCACTAAATTTTTTACATTTTTTTTCGAAATAGAAAACCAAACTACTGAAATTCAAATATTTCACTTACATTCCTGAGTGGTTGTGTAAAGTAATTTCTTACTATATTTGATTTACGTATGGTTAATCTTTAAACTTTAGGTACCAAATTTAAAGAGACTAAAACTATACGTTTTTTCAAACAATCACAATTAACGGAATGTATAACGTATTAAATGTTTTTACTATGATAAAAAATTATAAACTTTTATTTTTCTCTTTTCTTGTCTGTTTTATTCCAACTCTGGCTAAAGCCCAGTTGGGCAGCTCCTGCGGAATTCCAGCTTGGTACTCCGTCACGCAATATTCCAGTAACTCTTATGTCCGTTATAACAATATTGTGTACAAAAACAATTCCTGGTCTCAAGGAGCCGGCAGTACTCCCGGATCAAGCAGTGTCTGGTCTGCAGTAGGAAGCTGTGACGAACAATTAATTATTAATAATCCATCTCTGGCTTATACCGCATGTAATACTGTTTCTGACTGGAACAGCTCAACACCCAACTACAATGTAAACAACATTATAAGATACAATAATGGTGTCTATAAAGCCAAGTACTGGGTCGTCGGAACAGAAATTCCTGATCAGTCTTCTGCTTACACTTTTCTTGGTGTGTGTATCAAGCCCATAACCATTTCTCCTGCCTACGCAGATGGGCAAATTATTATAAAAAGCACATTATCGGCTATCAATCTTACCGCATCACTCAATCTGTATGGCTTGTCGGCAACACAAACTAAGGTCGATATAAAAAAGACAACGGAATCTTCTTATACAACTTACAATATGAGCTTATCCGGTAACACTGTATTGTACAACTGGACCCCAATCGCTTATGGGGATTACAACGTTCGATATACCGCTATAAATTCGGTTGGGGTAAGCACCATCGTAAACACAACTGTTAAAATTGCGGTTACTTCTCCTCCTGTTGTAACCATTACCGGTCCACCTAACGCCACTTCCTATACTCAACTTAATTTTTCGCCTATAAGCATTACTTTTACTATTCAGCCTTCGTCCGGGAGTTCAATTAGCAACATACTTTTTAAGGATCTCACCGCCGGAACGAATACTACTGTGACTACCAATCCACAAAATTCTTATACCTTTAATTGGACACCTCAGAATTATGGAAACAATTCACTACAAATAGCAGTCACAGACAACAATGGTACCACAACAACATCCGGTTTACAACTTAATCTTGTGAATCCTGCCACACAAAATATTTCCTTTGCTTCACTTCCCAATCAAATAAAAGCGGTTAATGGAATACCTAAAACATTCGTGTTTGATAAGAGTATCACTTCATTAAAAAGAAGAAACATTACTGTATTTGATTACACGATTACCGGAAATACTTTAAAAATCACTCCTAAAAAAGCAGGCAGATCCGGACTTCAGATCACAACTTCAGATGGTACGATATATCATCTTGGCTTAAGAATAGACAATACCAATGGAAGCCCGTTACGCTATCCTGATTATGTTTCTGTAGGATCTGTATCCGAAGACACTACCGATGATGTCAATTTTTACAACAACAATATCGACGACAGCAATCTGCTCAAGAATAACCGAATGGATGTACGATACATCTATATCAATGGAGGGCCAATCGCCGGATGGAATACCTGGCAGCCTGACAGAGCTATAAAATTTGCAAGGAATTCTATAAAAATGGGGCTCATTCCTTTCTTTGTTTTTTATAACATTCCCGACGGAAGCGAATCTTACGAGCTGGATCTGGCACACGTAAAAGATCCTTCCTATATGACGGCTTATTTCAATAATCTCAACCTTTTTCTGAATCAGGTTAAAGCTGAACTGGGAGATGAGTTTTTTGGAGTGGTATTAGAGCCTGATTTCCTGGGCTATATGCAACAGTTTAACGAACCTATAACTACTACAACAGCCGTAAATGCAACAAGTATTGCCCAAAATGTAGGTACTTTGAAAACGCTGGTAGAAAGAATCAATTTTGAGCTCAACAAGAAAAGAACAGACGAAAACCTCAATATGGAATTTGGATGGCAGCTTAATCTTTGGGCAAAAGCTGGTGTAGCCGGTCCAAAAGGAATTATCAGAGAAACGGATACCGGGACTTTTACTACCCAGCTTAACAAAATTAAACAAACCGCTGCAGATATTTTTCAATACACCAATAGTATGGGAATTATGTCTAATAATGCAGATTTTATTTCTATCGACAAATATGGTCTTGATGCCATGGGCGCCGGAAGCACTGGAAACCCTGCTGATCCCTTCTCTTATACCTGGTTCTGGAATAATGACCACTGGATGAATTACCTAAATTTTGTTCAAAAACTTTATGAAGCCTCCGGTAAACATGTTGTTCTCTGGCAAATCCCGGTAGGACATATCAATGGTTCAGAGACTCTAAATGAACGAACAGCAGGTCCTTTCCAAGTTTTAAATAATACCAGCCAGCACTACGAAGATTCTGCTACTACTTTTTTCTTTGGGGATACCGTAAATTTCTCAAATGACACGAATCGTTATAACTATTTCAGCCAGAATAAACATGCCGACCCTAAACTTCAGGTTAATCCCGTCACAAAAAAAGTCACTTTTGGAAATCACTTTGCAGAGGTAAAAAGTAGCGGAACCAAGCTTGTCTTAATGGGAGCAGGTGTAGGAGCTAGTACGGATGGAATTGGAAACCCGGGAACTACTCTGACTGATGATCATTTTTGGATTCAAAAATTGCAGGATTATTATATCAATCAAACTTCTAGCACTAGCAAGTCCAGTACTGCTACTACAATAAATGATGATCTAAGTTTTGATTCTTCTCTGATTATTTACCCTAACCCCGTTAAGGAAGAGCTAAGTATCGACACAAAAGAAAAAGTTGAAGTCGTATATATTTTTGATATGAATGGTGAAAATGTTATCACCCTGAAAAATAAAAACAAAGTAAATCTTTCGGGGCTTCAAAACGGATGGTATATAGTAGCCGTAAAACTTGAAAATGGTAAAAAGATCTCTAACAAAATATTAAAAAACTAAACAGGATCTTAAGCGTAAAATTATTTTTAGATAAGATAAAAGAGATGTTATTCGGCATCTCTTTTATTGTTTAAACGACATCTTTTGTTTAAAAAAGGGATGAAAACCCAAAAGTATAAAAATAGTACAACACACTATGAATTAAGATAATGAACCATATTGCCCTGAAAGGGCATAAGCAGCGATAAACAAAACATAAGATCTTAATTAAAAAACCGCTTACTTTCAAAAATATAATAAAATAAGACACGTACTTTTTGGGTTAGGCTTTCGCCCCTACAGGGCTAAAAGAAGCATCATCATTATTCATGGTACTTCGCACCATGTTATTGCCAGGGCTCTTTCAGAGCAACAGCTTCCCGGAACTTATTTCTTGTAAGGAAAGCTGTACATTAAATATTTTGCAATTAAAGAATTTTAGGAAAATGAAGAAAAACTGTGGAGGCGAAATATACCGCTCCACTGGAGCTTCCTTCCCGACTGGATTTATTTGGTATAAATATTTTGCTCCGACAGAGCAGACAAGGCCGATTATCTAAATAAAAACAGAAAAGAAACCACAAAAAAGAGCCCCATAGGGGCGAAATATGATACTCCAATAGAAACAATTACCCAAATAAAAAGCCCTGATTATTCAGGGCTTTGTTCTTTTTGCATATTCAGTAAATACGCCATATTCTTAATCACATGATCGTGTTTTTTGACAAACGGATTTTCCTCATTCCAAACATATCCCGCTAGTACCGAACATATCTTTTCCTTCACATCCGGATTTTCCGGCTGATGAAAAAATAAAGTCTGAAGATTTCCTGTATACCATTCCTGTACATACGTAGTAAAAACGGCTATTCCGCGTTTCATATATTGTGTAAACTCGACTTCCCAATCCACAGCGATTCCTTGTGATTCTTTAAGGTATAATTTTGCTGCCAACATTCCGGATTCAGTTGCAAAGGCAACTCCCGAGGAGAAAACAGGATCTAAAAATTCCGAACTGTTACCCGTCAAAGCAAAACCATCACCGTACATTTTTTTTACCGCTCGTGAATAATTTTCGAGTTTTACCGGTTCAAACAAAAATTCTGTTCCTTTAAATCTTTTGATATAATAATCGGATTTCTGAATGGCATTTTTTAAAGCCTCGGCATTATCCTTATTTTCTGAAAGCGAATTAATAAAATCGGTTGGCCCTACCACTCCTAAACTGGTATTTCCGTTAGAGAAAGGAATTACCCATAACCAGACTTCGGTTTCCAGAATATCAAATGAAATTTGAGTTCCTTCTTCTCCTTCTTCCCTATTAATATCTTTTACGTGTGTAAATATCGAAGAATGCGGATCTAATTTTGAAGGGGTATCCAAATCTAAAAGTCTTGGTAAAACACGTCCGTATCCACTGGAATCAATAATGAATTTAGCATGGATTTCTTTTAGATTTCCATCCTTATCTTTTACAATTGTTTTAGAGTTTTTACCCTCAAAAGACACTTCCAGTACCTCTGTTTCAAATTCCAGATCAATCCCTTTCCTAAGTACTTCCTGCGCCATCGTATGGTCAAAATCTGCACGTGGCACCTGCCAGGTCCAGTCCCAGCCTTCTCCAAATTTTTTGCTGAAATCAAAAACACAAATTTCTTCTCCTCTGATAAAACGAGCACCAAGTTTTTTCTCAAAATTCATAGCATCGAGACTTTCAAAAAGCTCAGCCTCAGCAAAATGATCCATTACTCGCGGAATAAGACTTTCCCCTACTACAAGCCTCGGAAACCTCGTTTTTTCAACTACTTTTATCTTAATATTATTTTTATGAAGATACGATGCCGAGACACATCCTGATGGTCCTGCGCCAATGACTAAAACATCAACAAACTCCTTTATCATATTAAAATTATTATCAATTATTAACCTACATTTGCCATCATCAAAATAACTACATTTATTTTGATAAATAAAATTAAATTAGCACAATCAAAACCAGTTTAATGAATACAATTAATGAATATTTAAGTTTAGCAGAATTCGAATCTATTATATTTTCAAACAACAAAGTTTCGATAAGCGATGCTGTTTTAAACAGAGTGAATGAAAGCTTCAATTTCCTAAAAGAATTTTCAGGAAACAAAGTAATATATGGTGTAAACACTGGTTTTGGACCAATGGCTCAATATAGAATTAAAGAATCCGACCAGATACAATTACAATACAATTTAATTAGAAGCCACTCTTCAGGAACAGGAAAACCTTTGAGTCCTGTTTGTGCAAAAGCAGCAATACTGGCTCGTTTAAATACTTTATCATTAGGAAATTCAGGTGTTCATCCTTCTGTAATTCACCTAATGGCAGAACTAATCAACAAAGATATTACTCCTCTTATTTTTGAACACGGTGGTGTAGGTGCCAGCGGAGATTTGGTACAATTGTCACACCTGGCTTTGGTTTTAATTGGTGAAGGCGAAGTTTTTTACAAAGGAGACAGAAGACCAACTTCTGAAGTTTTTGAAATCGAAGGTTTAAAACCTATTCAGGTAGAAATCAGAGAAGGTCTGGCGTTAATAAACGGAACTTCGGTAATGACCGGAATTGGGGTTGTAAATGTGCATCATGCCAATAAATTATTAGACTGGTCGCTAAAATGTTCCTGTGCAATTAACGAATTGGTTCAGGCATACGACGATCACTTCTCTGAAGAATTAAACCAAACTAAACGTCACAAAGGGCAACAGGAAGTAGCCTCAAGAATGAGACAAAATCTTTCCGACAGTACCTTAATCCGTAAAAGAGAAGATCACTTATATTCAGGAGAAAACACTGAAGAAATCTTTAAAGAAAAAGTTCAGGAATACTATTCGTTGCGTTGCGTACCTCAAATTTTAGGTCCGGTTTTAGAAACAATTAATAACGTTGCTTCTATTCTCGAAGACGAATTTAACTCAGCAAACGACAATCCTATTATAGATGTAAAAAACAAACACGTTTATCACGGAGGAAACTTCCACGGTGATTATATTTCGCTTGAAATGGATAAACTAAAAATTGTTATTACCAAACTGACCATGTTAGCTGAACGTCAGCTGAATTATTTGTTGAATTCAAAAATCAACGAAATTCTTCCTCCGTTTGTCAACTTAGGAACTTTAGGATTTAATTTCGGAATGCAGGGGGTACAGTTTACTGCCACCTCAACAACTGCCGAAAGCCAAATGTTATCTAACCCAATGTACGTTCACAGCATCCCGAACAACAACGACAATCAGGATATTGTGAGTATGGGAACCAATGCAGCAGTTATTACTTCAAAAGTGATCGAGAATTCTTTTGAGGTTTTAAGTATCGAAATGATTACTATTGTTCAGGCAATTGATTACTTAGGACAAAAAGACAAAATTTCATCTGTTACCAAAAAATGGTATGACGATGTTCGAAACATCATTCCTGAATTTAAAGAAGATCAGGTCATGTATCCTTTTGTTCAAAAAGTAAAAGATTACCTGATTCACAGTTAATACTTATTTTTACATTATTAATATTGAACCTTTAAAATCATGAAAAAGACACTTATTTTTTTATTTGCATTCACTATTCAATTTGTTAATAGTCAGGAATTGGCTTTAGTTAAAAAAGATTCTAAAATTGGATACATCTCCAAAGACGGAAATTTTAAGATTGAGCCTCAGTACAAATCGGCAAAAAGCTTTTCTGAGGGACTGGCGGCTGTAGAAAACAATGGAAAATGGGGTTTTATAGATGCTAAAGGTGCATGGGTAATTCCTGCTGATTTTAAGAATGTAAAAGATTTCAACAGCGGAATTGCAATTGTTCAAAAAGACAAGGATTGGGTTTATATTAATACAAAAGGTGAAATCCAGAAAGCTCCTTTTTCAGAAAAACTTTTTGACTTTGAAGATGGCGTAGCATTTATCAGACAAAGCGGTAAAGTAGGATTAATCAATTCGAAAATGGCCGTTGTTCTGGAACCAAAATACGATCAAATCAAATCTTTTGAAAACGGTTTTGCAAGAGTTGAAAACAATAAAAAATGGGGAATTATTAATGCTGCCGGTAAAGAAGTGATTGAGCCTGTTTACGAGGAAATAGGCAATTATTTCAAAAACACAAGCTGGGCAAGAAAAGATAAGATCTTTGGAATTGTTAGCTCCGGAACTTTTATTCCGGTCGATGGAGCTGAAAAAATCTGGGATTTTGACACTCAGGATCTGACCTATGCCAAGAAAAATGGTAAGATTGGGTTTATTGACTTAAAAGGAAATTGGGTGATTACCCCGATATACGACAAAGTAAAAGCGTTCTCAAAAAACTTAGCTCCGGTTTGTGTAGGTTCAAAATGGGGGTTTATCAATCCGAAAGCAGAATTTGTAATTGAACCTACTTACAGCGACGCCGAAGTTTTTAGTCCAGACGGACTGGCTCCCGTAAAAGAAAAAAACTGGGGATTCATCAATCAAACCGGAAAATTGGTTATTCCAACGCAATACGGTATCACGGCAAACGGATTTGTCATTGCGTTATTTGTAAAACAAGACAAAGGTTTTATTGATGGTGTGGCACGCGTAAAAAACGAAGGAAAATGGGGATTTCTTAAACCAGACGGAACCGTGTTAGGCAATCAATGGTTTGAAAATGCCGAACTATTTTCGCAATCAGGAGAAAGAAATAGCACAGCCGAAGTCGCTCCTGAAAAACCAAAAGCAGAAACAAAAACTGCGACAAAGTCAGAGACAAAAACAGCTGTAAAATCGACAGCTAAAAAGAAAAAATAAAACCTATTAACTCATAAAAACAAACGCTGTCTATGCAATTACCGATAAGAAAAGTAATTCCATACCGGGCGATTAAAAAAATAAATTCTGAATATGAAATGTGTATTAGTAACTGGCGGTTCACGAGGAATTGGAAGTGCTATTTGTAAAAAATTAGCCGTTGATGCAAATTATCATATCCTGATTAACTACCACTCGAATAAAACAGCTGCTGAAGCAACACTTCAGGAAATACAAAAATTAGGAGCAACAGGCGAAATCTTAGGTTTCGATGTTTCCAATTTTGAAGAGGTACAAAAAACGTTAACACAATGGCAGGAAGCTAATCCTGAAGCTATTGTAGAAGCTATCGTCAACAACGCCGGAATTACAAAAGACGGTCTTTTTATGTGGATGACTCCCGAAGACTGGAACGGTGTAGTAAACACGAGTTTAAACGGATTTTTTAATGTAACGCAGTTTTTCATCCAAAAAATGCTGCGCAATAAATATGGCCGAATTGTTAATATGGTTTCTGTTTCGGGTGTAAAAGGAACAGCCGGACAAACCAATTACTCGGCAGCAAAAGGTGCAATTGTTGCGGCCACAAAAGCATTGGCTCAGGAAGTTGCTAAACGAAACATTACTGTAAATGCTGTAGCGCCAGGTTTTATCAAAACCGATATGACAAGCCAATTGGACGAAAAAGAATTACTAAAACTAATTCCGGCAAGCCGTTTTGGTGAAGCCGAGGAAGTTGCAGATTTGGTAAGCTTTTTGATTTCAAAAAAATCAAGTTACATTACAGGAGAAATTATAAATATAAACGGAGGAATTTATTCTTAGAAAATATTTTAAACACATAGAAACATAGATTTTTATGTACAAAGACTACAAAAAAGAAATAGATTTCTTTCACATAGATCGCTATGTGTATTTCAAATAAGTGAAACGCCTATTTTGAATTTACAAAAGCTATCTTTCTATGTGTTAAAAATTGCAAGTAACGGATAAAAATTACTTTTAAAGACGATGAATAAGAGAGTTGTAATTACTGGGATGGGAATTTATTCTTGTATCGGAACTTCTTTAGATGAAGTAAAGGAATCTTTATACAACGGAAAATCTGGTATTCAGTTTGATTCTGAAAGAAAAGAATTTGGTTTTCAATCTGCCCTAACGGGAATGGTTCCGAAAGCTGATTTAAAAAATTTATTGACCCGCAGACAGCGTATGAGCATTGGTGAAGAAACCGAATATGCTTATATGGCTACTATCGAAGCATTGAAAAATGCAAATATTGATGACGCTTTTTTTGATAATCGCGAAGTCGGTATTATGTACGGAAATGACAGTGTCTCAAAAGCTGTTATTGACGCTAATGACATTGTACGAGAAAAAAAAGACACCGCCTTAATAGGTTCGGGAGCTATTTTTAAATCGATGAATTCAACGGTTACAATGAATTTATCAACGATTTTTAAACTTCGTGGTATCAATCTTACCATAAGTGCAGCCTGTGCCAGTGGATCACACTCTATAGGTCTCGCTTATTTTTTAATAAAAAGCGGATTCCAGGATGTTATCATTTGCGGAGGCGCGCAGGAAATCAACAGATACGCCATGAGCAGTTTCGATGGTTTGGGTGTTTTTTCGGCCAGAGAAAACGAACCCGAAAAAGCTTCCCGCCCTTTTGACAAGGATCGCGACGGATTAATTCCAAGTGGTGGCGGTGCAACGTTAATTCTGGAAAGCTATGAATCAGCAATTGCCAGAGGTGCTACCATTATTGCCGAAGTTGCCGGCTACGGATTCTCTTCAAATGGCGGACATATCTCAACTCCCAATGTCGAAGGCCCGTCTATAGCCATGCAGCGAGCGCTTGATGATGCGCAACTAAAAGCAACCGATGTTGATTATATAAATGCTCATGCAACCTCAACTCCAGTGGGGGACGGAAATGAAGCCAAGGCGATCTTTGAGGTTTTTGGAGAGAAAAATCCGTATGTAAGTTCTACCAAATCAATGACAGGTCACGAATGCTGGATGGCCGGAGCAAGTGAGGTAATTTACTCTATCTTAATGATGCAGCACGATTTCATTGCCCCAAACATCAATTTAGAGAATCCAGACGAAGATGCTGCTAAATTAAATTTGGTCAAAACTACTTTAAACAAAAAATTTGACATATTTTTGTCCAATTCCTTCGGGTTCGGAGGAACCAACTCTGCGTTGGTGGTTAAAAAGTTTAAATTGAACGATGAATAAAGAAGAGATTATAGCAAGAATTAATGGTTTTTTGGTTGATGAATTTGAAGTAGACAATGATGATATTGAACCAGATGCTAATTTAAAAGATACACTTGGATTAGATAGTTTAGATTATGTAGACTTAGTAGTCTCAATCGAAGCTAACTTTGGTGTAAAACTGGTAGAAGTTGATTTTGTTGGAATTGCTACTTTTCAGAATTTCTATGACCTTATCGAAACCAAACTAAAAGCTAAAGCTGTTTAATGAGTCAATGGGATGGCAAATCAAAAGGTACAGTTTTAGGCTATAGAATATTCGTTTTTTTAATACAAAAAGCGGGTGTTAAGGCTGCTTATGTCCTGCTTTATTTTGTTGCTTCGTATTACTTTTTGTTTTTAAAAAAAAGCAACAAAGCCATTTTCTATTACTTTAAAGAAAGGCTACAGTATTCCTGGTTCAAATCTAAAAAAATGGTTTTCAAAAGTTATTACACTTTTGGACAAACCATCATTGATAAAATCTCGATTTCGGCAGGAATGCGAAATAAGTTCACTTATGAATTTGACGGAATTGAGGTCCTGAAAAAGCTTTTGGCTGAAAAAAAAGGAGGTGTTTTGATTAGTGCCCATGTTGGAAATTTTGAAATTGCCGAACATTTCCTTGGTGATATCGATCTCAATTTTCAAATCAATCTGGTTACTACTGATCTGGAACATTCTTCCATAAAAAAGTATCTGGAAAGCGTTACTCAAAAACCTACTGTAAAATTTATCATTATCAAAGAGGATCTTTCTCATATCTTTGAGATCAATGCTGCATTGGCCAATAACGAATTGGTTTGTTTTACCGGTGACCGCTACTTTGAAGGCACAAAATCTCTTTCGGAAAAAATATTGGGTCAGGAAGCTCATTTTCCGGCAGGTCCGTTTTTAATTGCTTCACGATTAAAAGTTCCTGTTGTTTTTGTGTATGTCATGAAAGAACCCAATTTACATTATCATTTGTACGCCAGAGAAGCTACCGTGAAACATCGTGATGAAAAAGGGTTACTGAAAGAATATGTACAAAGCGTTGAAACTATTCTGCAAAAATATCCTTTGCAATGGTTCAATTATTTCGATTTCTGGAATGATTTGAGATAAGACTTAAAGGATCTCAGCATCTCGCAAAGACGCGAGGGCGCAACGTTTTTTCTTCTTTTTTGTCATTTCGACCGAAGGGAGAAATCACACCCTTTTAGTCACAAAGATTGTCGACTTAGTTTGCGGAGTTTCTTGTGTGATTTCTCCCTTCGGTCGAAATGACAAACTGTACTTAAAAACTCATTTCAAATTAAAACTTTGCGCCCTCGCATCTTTGCGAGATAAAAAAACAACAAAAATTCATCGCCAAAAACGATTCGTTTAAACAAGAAAATTCGTTTAAATAAATTTACTTATTTTTGTTCGCAACCAAAGTAAGTAAACCTCCATGAAAAACGTTCTCGTTATTTATTATACGCAGTCTGGACAACTGGGAACAATTGCACAAAATATTGCAAAACCGTTCCTAAATTCAGAAGAAATAAATGTAACTTTTCACGAAATACAACTGCAGCAACCCTTTCCTTTTCCATGGAATAAAGCTGCTTTTTTTGACGCTTTCCCGGAATCATTTCTACAAATTCCAACCGAATTAAAACCCCTTCCGGAAGAAATTCTAAACACAAAATACGATTTGGTATTATTTCATTATCAGGTTTGGTATTTATCTCCTTCCATTCCTATAAATTCCTTTCTAAAAAGCGCCGATGCTAAAAAAATACTAAACAACACCCCTGTCATCACCATCAGCGGCTCTCGCAATATGTGGATTATGGCACAGGAAAAAATCAAAGTTTTACTAAAAGAGTCCAATTCTCAGTTAGTTGGAAACGTTGCTTTAGTAGATCGCGTTGGAAATTTAATCAGTGTAATCACGATTGTAGAATGGATGTTTTCAGGCGTTAAGAAAAAATATCTTGGCATTTTTCCGTTACCGGGAGTATCCGAGAAAGACATACAGGAGTCAGATAAATTTGGAGAAGTGATCCTTTCTGAATTCAATCAAAATCAATTACAGCATTTACAACCTAAACTGGTTGCCATTGACGCCGTTAAAATCAGCCCCTATCTGGTAACCGTTGATAAAACTGCAAATAAAATTTTTAATAAATGGTCGAATCTGATTTATAAAAATCAAAAAAACAGAAAAACGCTTCTTAAAGTATTTAATGTTTATTTATTCCTGGCAATATGGTTAATCTCGCCAATAGTGTATATATTGCACCTTATTACCTACCCCTTTAAGTTAAAAACCATAAAAAGAGAAACTCAATATTATCAAGGAGTTTAGAAGACGAAATTAGATTATGTTTGAAGTATATATTACCAAAGCCGCAAAATATTTGCCAAATGAAGCCATTTCTAATGACGAGATGGAAAGCTATTTAGGCCTCATTAATGATGCTGCTTCTAAAGCAAGACGCATTATTTTGCGCAATAATAAAATTACAAGCCGTTATTACGCTATAGATAAATCCGGAAAAAGCACCCATAACAACGCCGAGTTAACGCGAAATGCAATCGTGCAGTTGTTCGACGAAAACTTTACAGCACAGGACCTTGAAGTACTTTCGTGCGGAACCTCAACTCCTGATATCTTCCTGCCTTCACATGCCGCGATGGTACACGGTTTATTAAAAAACAAATCTGTAGAACTAAATTCATCAACAGGAGTTTGCTGTGCGGGTATGAATTCTTTAAAATTTGGTTTTCTGTCTGTAAAATCAGGAAACTCAAAAAATGCCGTTTGCACAGGATCTGAAAAAGTTTCGACCTGGCTAAATGCCCAGATGTACAACCATGAAGCTGCCAATCTGAAAAACCTGGAAGAACAGCCTATCATTGCATTTAAAAAAGATTTTTTACGCTGGATGTTGTCTGATGGAGCGGGAGCATTTTTATTAGAGAACCAGCCAAAAGGACCTGTCTCTTTAAAAATTGAATGGATGGAAGCCTTTTCCTATGCTTACGAATTAGAAACCTGTATGTATGCCGGTGGTGATAAATTAGAAAATGGCGAGATCAAAGCCTGGAGCGATTATGCACCGGAGCAATGGTTAAACGAATCGGTTTTTGCCATCAAACAGGATGTAAAATTATTAGATGAATTTATTCTTTCTAAAGGAGCGGAGAGCATGAAAGAGGCTATGGATAAAAACAACATCACCTCCGATCAGATTGATTATTTTATTCCTCATGTTTCTTCTAACTTTTTTGTGGAAGGATTAAAAAAAGGACTGACCGAAAAAGGAATCGGGATGGCCGATGAAAAATGGTTCATGAATCTTTCAAGAGTGGGGAATGTTGGTTCAGCCTCTATTTACTTAGCTTTGGAAGAATTAATGAATTCAGGAAATTTAAAAAAGGGAGATCGTATTCTATTGTCTGTTCCCGAGAGCGGAAGATTCTCCTTTGCTTATGCTTATTTAACGGTTTGCTAATGGAAACATCTTTACTTTTAGAGAAAGACGCCGTCGAGAATTTATTGCCACAAAAGTTTCCTTTTGTAATGGTAGATAAAATGTATTCGTTTAACGAAACTTCACTGGTTGCGGGTTTAAAAATCCAAAGCGACAACATTTTTTCTGACAACGACACCTTTTTAGAAGCAGGGTTAATCGAACATATGGCACAGTCCGTGGCTTTGCACACCGGCTACCAGTTTTTCCTGAAAAACGAAACTGCCCCAACGGGTTACATTGGTTCGATCAAAGAAATTGAAATCAAAAAATTGCCAAAAGTCAATGAAACGATTCAATCTAACATAACTATTTTACAGGAGTTTGCCGGAATTACGCTAGTAAACATTGTAACTTATCTGAATAACGAAGAAATTGCGAACGGACAAATGAAAACCGTTTTAGCCAAATAATATATTAGGTATGAAAACCGGAGTTGACATACAAAACTATTTGCCCCACCGAGCACCGCTGCTTATGGTGGATTTAATTTTGGATATAGATTCCAGTTTTGTAGAAACCACATTTTTGATCCGGGAAGATAATATTTTTGTTGAAAACAACACTTTTATTGAAGCCGGGTTAATTGAAAACACCGCACAAACCTGTTCGTCTATTGTAGGCAAAAAATATTTTTTTGACGAAGACGGAACAGAAAACGAAAATGTAAATGTACTAGGCTTTATCAGTGCGATAAAAAACCTGAAAATACTTACACTACCAAAAGTAGGTGATACTATTATTACCAAAGCCAATCTGGTTTCAAAATTTGCGGGCGACGATTATACGCTATGTACCATGAGCTGCGAAAGTCTGCTTGCTGACAAAATACTTTTGGAATGCGAAATTAATCTGTTCATTCAAAAAACAATTTCGGTTCCGGAATAGTTACAATCGAAAAGAAAAAGGCCATGGAAAAAGAAAATGTACCACAAGACAAAGGCAATCTCACCAAAAACAATCTGAAAGAACTGCTTTATGCCACCGATGAAAATGGCGACTATACCACAACCTTAAGCACTGGTTGGGAACCTAAAACCATCGCATTATCCAATTCGATCGATGAAATAAACGAACGAATTGCCGAAGCAAAACAACAGGTAGAAACTGGAGAAGTAAGTCCGATTTGTTATTATATGGAACTCAACAAAATGGATCTTACTATTTTATCCAGTTATGTTGGAATGTGGAAATGGCGCGTAAAAAGACATTTTAAACCAGCCGTTTTTGCCAAATTAAACAACTCTGTTTTACAGAAATATGCCGATGCTTTTGAAATTTCAATCGCTGAATTAAAAAATATTAAAACCGCGTAATGCAAACTAATTTTACACATCATCAATCTGCTCATTGCGAAAATGGAGTGGCTTCGAATTTGTTAAAAAACAACGGACTAAATATCAGCGAGCCGATGGTTTTTGGTATTGGTTCGGGACTTTTCTTCGTATACCTGCCGTTTATAAAAGTAAATCATGCTCCCGCAATTAGTTACAGAACTTTGCCTGGACAGATCTTTAACAAACTAGCAAGCCGTTTAAACTTAAAAATAAAAAGACAAAAGTTTTCTTCAACAACAAATGCCAATAAGGCTTTGGACGAAAATTTAAAGAACAATATCCCAACCGGATTACAAGTTGGCGTGTATCATTTGAGTTATTTTCCTGATGAATACCGCTTTCATTTTAACGCACACAATTTAGTCGTTTACGGAAAAACCGAAACTGATTATCTGGTGAGTGATCCTGTTATGGAAACCGTTACCACCCTGACACATGACGAACTGGACAAGGTACGTTTTGCCAAAGGAGCTTTTGCACCAAGAGGACAAATGTACTATCCGATTCAAATTCCGAAAGACGTCGATTTGAAAAGCGCCATTATCAAAGGAATCAAAAATACCTGTCGCGATATGTTGGCACCCATGCCTATTATTGGGGTACGCGGAATTAAATTTGTTTCGAAGCAAATTAGAAAATGGCCCGTAAAACACGGTACTAAAAAAGCCAATCACTATTTGGCACAAATGGTGCGCATGCAGGAAGAAATTGGTACAGGTGGCGGAGGTTTTCGATTTATCTATGCCGCTTTTTTACAGGAAGCTTCGGTTATCTTAAATAATGAAGAATTGAAAGTGCTTTCTAAAGAAATGACACAAATTGGAGATTCATGGAGAGACTTTGCGGTTGAAGCTTCCCGAATTTACAAAAACAGAAGCGCCAAAGAAGATGCCTACAATACGATTGCTAACGAACTTCTGGACATAGCCAATCGAGAAGAAATCTTTTTCAAAAAACTAAAAAAAGCTATTAGCTAAAAATATTTTGCAATCCATTATAAAAATAGAATCCCTTTCGAAAAAGTACAAAAATGCAGATCTGTATTCTTTGAACGATGTTTCGTTGGAGATCAGTGAAGGTCAGATTTTTGGGTTATTAGGTCCAAATGGTGCCGGAAAAACCACTTTAATCTCAATGCTTTGCGGTCTAATAAAACCAACCTCAGGGCATTTCACGATCGACGGGCTAAATTATACCCATCATTCTTCCAAAATCAAAAAAATCATTGGCGTTGTTCCACAGGAATATGCTTTGTACCCTACCCTAACGGCCAGAGAAAATTTGCATTATTTTGGAAGTATGTACGGCTTAAAAGGCAGTTATCTAAAAGACAAAGTCATTGAAACTTTAGATCTTTTAGGATTATTAAAATTTGCCGACAAACGTATCGAAACTTTTTCAGGCGGTATGAAACGCAGAGTCAATTTGATCGCGGGAATTTTACACAATCCCAAAGTTTTGTTTTTAGATGAACCAACCGTTGGAGTTGATGTACAGTCTAAAAATGCCATTATTGACTATCTGAAACTCTTAAATCAAAACGGAACAACCATTATTTATACCTCCCATCATTTGGCAGAAGCGGAAGATTTCTGTACCAATATTGCCATTTTAGACCGCGGCAAAATTTACGCTCAGGGTACACCTTCAAGCCTAATTGCTTCTACTGAAGAAGCCCGCAATCTTGAAGAAGTTTTTATTTCATTAACCGGTAAAGACTTTAGAGATGGTATATAAAATTTGGATGTCGGTCGTAAAAGAATTCCTCCTGCTCAAACGAGATCTAGGCGGATTAATCATTTTATTTATCATGCCTTTGGTTTTAGTTATTACCGTAACCTTAATTCAGGACAACACTTTTAAAACCGTAAGCGATACCAAAATTCAGATTTTACTGGTCGATAAGGACAAAGGTTCAGTGTCTAAAACCGTTTTTGATAATCTGGAAAAAAGTCAGCTTTTTAGTGTGGTCACACAAATTGATAATAAACCCATTACAGAAGAAATTGCCAGGGAAGCCGTTTACAAAGGAAAATTTCAACTGGCGATTGTAATTCCGGAAAAACTAAGTGTTGATCTGCAAACTAAAATTGATCAGAATGTCGAAAACATTGTGAGCAAAATGGGGTTAACAGAAACAGATACCTCGGCTCAAGCCAAAAAACCAAAAGTAATTAAAGAAAAAGAAGTCAAATTGTATTTTGATCCGGCAGTTCAAATGAGCTTCAAAAATGCCGTGATGAGTTCGATCGATAAGATGATTTCTCAAATCGAGACAAAATCCATTTATACGACTTTTCAAAATCAATTGGGAGAAGGAAATGCCGAATTTGAGCAAAAGAGCTTTATCACGTTCAAAGAAATCATTCCAAAAATAAACAACAAAGAAGTACGTCCCAATTCTGTACAGCACAACGTTCCGGCCTGGACACTTTTTGCCATATTTTTTATTGTGATACCGTTGTCCATCAATATCGTAAAAGAAAAATCTCAGGGAACATTTATTCGATTACTGACCAATCCGGTTTCTAACATCGTGGTTATTATTGGTAAAACCATTACCTATTCGGCCATTTGTATGATACAGTTTTACATGATGGTGGCCGTGGCAATCTTTTTATTCCCACATATTGGTTTGCCTTCTTTAAATGTCGAAGGCCATTTGTTCTTAATGAGTGTGGTAGCATTATTTTCAGGTTTTGCAGCCATTGGCTTTGGAATTTTACTCGGAACTATCGCGAGCACACAGGAACAGTCAGCTCCATTTGGCGCCACAAGCGTTATTATTCTGGCTGCTATTGGCGGAATCTGGGTTCCCGTTTTTGCAATGCCAAGCATCATGCAACTTATTGCCAAATCATCTCCTATGAATTGGGGATTAGAAGCTTTCTATGATGTTCTATTGCGCAACGTTTCTTTCCTTGAAATCATCCCAAAAATAAGTTTGTTATTTTTGTTCTTTATTATCACAACATCCATTGCCCTATTTTATGACAAAAAGAAAAGAACAGTATAACGAAGCCACTGCCCTAACCGTTTCACATGAAATCAGAATTCGTTTTAACGAAACAGATCCGCTTGGAATCGTTTGGCACGGCAATTACATCACCTATTTTGAAGATGGACGTGAAGCGTTTGGCCGTCAACACGGACTTACCTATTTGGATATTGCCAAAACAGGCTACACAACTCCAATCGTAAAATCAAAATGCGAACACAAATTGTCTTTGCGTTATGGCGATGTCGTAACAATAGAAACTACAGTCATTGACACACCCGCTGCAAAAATGATCTACCGTTTTAAAATACTGGATGATAAAGGTGAGGTGGCCTGCACCGGAGAAACCGTTCAGGTTTTTTTAGATCAGGAAGGAAATCTAATGTTGACGAATCCTCCTTTTTATGAAGAATGGAAAAAGAAAGTTGGATTGTTGAAATAAAACACGAATTGCACGAATTGACACAAATTAAAAAAATAACAAACTGTGTAAATCTGCTTAATCTGTTAAATCTGCGTGTCCTAAAAAATACGCCGGAATAAAATCATAAAATGTTAAAAGAAATATACATTACACAAACCAACTGCATCACACCATTAGGTTTTGATGTCAAATCAAATGTTGAAGCAATTCTTCGCGGTGATTCGGGCATTCAGCTAAATAATGACATTTCTTTGATGCCGGTTCCGTTTTATGGTTCGGTAATTCCTGATGAAAAAATAAACAGTGCCTTTGCAAAAATCAGCACTGAAACAAAATACTCCCGCTTGGAGAAAATGATGATTCTGGCTTTAGAGCCAATTATCAAAAATGCAGCGGTTCAATTAGATTCAAAAACGGCTTTTATACTTTCGACCACAAAAGGAAATGTAACGGCTTTAAAAGATAATTCGGAAGAAAGTTTTGCTAACGCACATTTAGATGTCCTGGCAAAAAATGTTGCTGCTTTTTTCGGATTTCAAACACAACCCATTGTCGTTTCTAATGCTTGTGTTTCAGGAATTTTAGCGATTTCTGTTGCCAAAAGAATGATCCAGTCTGAACTGTACGACAATATTTTTGTTGTGGCCGGCGACGAAGTTTCAGAATTTGTTTTGTCCGGTTTTAATGCTTTTCAGGCCATGAGCGATTTGCCCTGTAAACCGTATTCTAAAAACAGAACCGGCGTAAGCTTGGGGGAGGCGACGGCAGCAGTGTTAGTTACTGCCGAAACTGCAAATGCTAAAATAAAAGTTATTGGAGACAGTTCGATAAACGATGCCAATCATATTTCGGGTCCATCCAGAACGGGCGAAGGTTTGTTCAGAAGTATTCAAAATGCTTTGAAAGAAGCTCAAATTGAACCCCATAAAATCGATTATATTTCAGCGCATGGAACCGCAACTCCCTTCAACGACGAAATGGAGGCCATTGCCCTAAACCGTTTAGGTCTGCAAAATGTTCCAGTCAATAGTCTGAAAGGATTTTACGGTCATACCTTAGGCGCTTCCGGATTATTAGAAACCGTAATCGCTATTGAATCTGTAAATCAAAACACACTTTTTGAATCGAAAGGTTTTGATGAAATTGGGGTTAGCGAATTAATCAATGTTATTGAGAAAAACGAAGAGGCAACTATTGATTTTTTCCTAAAAACAGCTTCCGGATTTGGAGGTTGCAATACGGCTGTGGTATTTGAAAAGATCAAATAGATTGTAATTATTCAGAATTTCCAAACAATTCAAAATTCATAGAAAGTTGGAGAGAAAAAATAATTATTATTTCATGTAAATCCTAAAAATGATAAATTTTAAATTAAAATATATTGATGAAATAATTCCTGTTGGTCAAGAACCAAATCAACGTTTAAGTTGGTTTTGGCTAACAGATGGAGAGTTATGGCTCGATTTCGAAAATGAGATAATTTACGAGTATTCTGATGAAGCAACTTATTATTTTGGAAATGAATCAACATCATATAATGAGTATTATTTAGTCAGATTCATTGAGGATTTTACAAACCTTTTTGGGAAAATAAATGAAAGCATTCCTGAAAAATTTTACTCTTTAACTGAAGATTTAGAAAAGTTTAAAAATGAATCAGAAAATTGGTTTAATATTCATGATACAGATGAAAATGAGAATACTGATTTTTATTTTGATGAATATTATAAATTACTTTCGTGGATTAATGAGAGAACATTACATTCAGCACACTTAATTGGTGGTCCGAATTTATTTTTCTTCAGAAAAAATGATCAAATAAAAATTATTTGGGAAGCTGAATATACTTTAGAAAATGGTATAAGTTTATGGACAGTGAAAGATGGCCTCTGCGAAATGAACTACCATGATTTTGTGAATGAAATCAAATTGTTCGGAGAAGATTTTTTTAATAAAATGGACAACCAAATTGAATTAGCATTATCTAAAGATTTTAAAAATATACATATTGATAAAAAAAGGTTAGTTGAAGAACATCAAGAAAGAAAAGAAGATTTTTGGAATGCATTCAAAATACTAAAACAAGAACCAGTTAATAAAACAAATTGGACAGATATTGAACAAACATATAATAGCATAGTAAAAGAAATAAGATAATATATTCCCTAAAAACACCTTCCGGATTTGGAGGTTGTAATACAGCTGTGGTATTTGAAAAGATAAAATAAAGAGTAAACCCGAATTGCACTAATTTTCACAGATTAAGTAGTATAATTTAAACCTCAAAATCAATTAGTGCTAATTTGTGCAATTAGTGTTAAATTAAAATAATGAATCCAAACAAAGCTCACATACAATCCTATTGCACCATTGAAAACAACGAAATTGTTTTGAACGGAACTTCTGTTTTCAAAATTGAACCGACCAATTTTGGTGATTTCTCTAAACAGGCCTATCGCAATTTTGACATTCAATACCCGAAGTTTTTCAAAATGGATGCTTTGAGCAAACTGGCTTTTTTAGGAGCTGAACTGCTTTTGAGTCCGATAACTTCAACGGAACAGGAAAACAATATTGCCTTGGTTCTGGCCAATAAATCATCGAGTTTAGATACCGATGTTAAGTATCAGGAATCTATTTCTGACAAAGAAAACTACTTTCCGAGTCCGGCGGTTTTTGTCTATACACTGCCAAATATTTGTCTGGGTGAAATAAGTATTCGCCATCAGCTGAAAAGTGAAAATTCTTTCTTTATATTTGATGCCTTTAACACTGAATTTATGTCCAATTATTCCACTATTCTTCTGAATACAAATAAAGCAGATACTGTTCTTTGTGGCTGGGTAGAATTTTTCAACGACGATTACAAGGCTTTTCTTTGCACCATCAGCAAAGAAGAAAGCACAAAATATAACAACGAAAATATCAATACATTATATAATAAATAATCATGGAAGCATTAAAAGAAGAATTAAAAAACAAAATCATTACAACTCTTAACCTTGAAGATATCGCGATCGAAGATATTGCAGATAACGACCCTTTGTTTGGAGATGGTTTAGGTTTAGACTCCATTGATGCGCTTGAATTGATCGTAATTTTAGATAAGGATTACGGAATTAAACTAGTTGATCCAAAAGAAGGAAAAACCATCTTTCAATCCATCGAAACTATGGCGGCGTACATTAGCGCAAACAGAACGAAATAGATTTCAGATTTTAGACTTCAGATTTTAGATTTCTTAAACAGAAATATTCGAAATCTGAATAATCGTTTAAAAAATCTAAAATCTAAAAATCTAAAATCTAAAATGACAAAAGGTGTTGCAATAACCGGAATGGGAATTATCTCCTCGATTGGAAATTCAGTCGAAGAAAACTACATTTCGTTAATCGAAAATAAAGTTGCGGTAACGCGTATCGAAAACATTGAAACGGTTCACGCTGATATCATTAAAGTAGGGGAAATTAAAAAAACCAATGACGAATTGGTCAAAGAATTAGAACTTACTCCTGATAATAACTTTTCGAGAACGGCCATGATTGGCACTTTCGCCGCAAAACAGGCCGTTAAAAATGCCGGAATTACTTCCATAAATGAATTCCGAACCGGACTTATTTCGGCAACAAGCGTAGGCGGAATGGATATGACTGAAAAGCATTATTACGATTATTTCAAACATCCGGAACTTGTGAAATACATTACTTGTCACGATGGCGGTGATGTAGCCGAAAAAATTGCAGAAGAGCTGGGTTTAAAAGGGATTGTTACCACTATAAGTACAGCCTGTTCATCGGCTGCAAACGCAATTATGCTGGGTGCAAGACTGATAAAATCCGGAAAACTGGACCGCGTAATTGTGGGCGGAACCGATGCTCTGGCTAAATTTACGATCAACGGATTCAAAACCCTCATGATTTTATCTGACGATTACAACAAACCTTTTGACAATAATCGTAAAGGACTAAATCTGGGTGAAGCAGCTGCTTACCTGGTTTTAGAATCTGATGAAGTCGTTCAGAAACAAAACAAAAAAGTTCTGGCCCGTGTGTCAGGTTATGGCAATGCAAATGATGCTTTTCATCAAACGGCTTCTTCAGAAAATGGAGACGGTGCTTACCTGGCCATGAAAAAAGCTTTTGACGTTTCGGGTTTAAAACCTGGTGATATCGACTATATCAACGTTCACGGAACAGCAACTCCAAACAATGATTTGTCTGAAGGAAGAGCACTCCTTCGAATTTACGGAGACGAAAAAGTACCCGATTTTAGTTCGACAAAACCTTTTACAGGACATACTTTGGCCGCTGCGGCTGCCATTGAAGCCGTTTATAGCGTTTTGGCCATTCAGAATAACGTGGTTTACCCAAATCTGAATTTCGAAACACCAATGGAAGAGTTTGATTTAAAACCGCAAACTTCTTTAAAAAATGCAACTATCGAACATGTTTTGTCCAACTCTTTCGGGTTTGGAGGTAACTGTTCAACACTTATATTTTCAAAATGCAATTAAAAAAAACATATATAAATGGAATAGGTTGTATTTCGACTCAAAAAACATTTAATACTGTTTTTTTAGAAGAAGCCGTACACAATCATGACAAGAACGTCCTTGAAATTGTTCCTCCGGTTTACAAAGATTATATTTCTCCGGCCGCCATCAGAAGAATGGCAAAAGGAGTAAAAAACGGAATCGTGGCTTCGACAATTGCCATGAAAGACGCACAAATCGAGAATGTTGATGCCATTATTACCGGAACAGGCTTAGGATGTATTGAAGACTCCGAAAAATTCCTGAAAAATATCCTTGACAATAATGAGGAGTTCTTAACCCCAACATCCTTTATTCAATCGACCCATAATACGGTTGGTGCTCAAATTGCACTGTTACAAAAATGCAACGGTTACAATTTTACCTATGTAAACGGAGCTGTTTCTTTTGAATCGGCACTTTTAGATGCTAAAATGCAAATTGAAGAAGAAGAAGCACAATCTGTTCTCGTGGGCGGAATTGATGAGAATGGCGAATATACTACTGCTCTTTTTAAATTGTCAGGACGTATCAAACCAGACGATCAGCAACCCTACAACCTTTTAGACTCTACTACAAGTGGTGCTGTTTATGGCGAAGGTGCCAGTTTTTTCGTTTTAGAAAATGAAAGAAAAGAGACCACCTACGCAGAAGTGCTAGACATTGCGATCGTAAACACCTTGGAGGAGAATGAAGTTGAAGCTGAAATTATCTCCTTTTTGAAATCCAATCAATTAGAAGTTTCAGCTATTGATGCTCTGATTTTAGGATTTGACGGTAATGTAGATTTTGAAAGTTATTATAAAAATCTGGCAGAAAATGCCTTCACCCAAACCCCTCAATTGTATTACAAACACCTGAGTGGTGAATACGATACCGCATCGGCCTTTGCTTTATGGATGGCGTCTAAAATTTTAAAAACACAGGAAATTCCTGAAATCATAAAAGCAAATTCGGTTGAAAAACCGGCTTACCAAACCATTTTATTGTACAATCAGCTCAACGGAAAAAATCATAGTTTTACGTTACTTTCAAAATGATAACGCATAAAAACATTTCGTTATTCTTTCTCTTTTTATTGCTGCTATTGCTTCTTCTAAAGCTATATATCGCAATTAACTGGGTATGGTTTATAGCAATTGTTTTTATTTGGTTAGGCATAAACGCTGTAGGCTCTTCTATAATTTCTTCTAATTATCATGTAAAAGCATACTGCAATAATCCGTTGGAAACCGAAAAAAAAATTGCCATTACGTTCGATGACGGACCGGGCATTTTCACTTTAGAAGTTCTGGAATTATTGAAAAAATACAAAGTAAAAGCGACTTTCTTTTGCATTGGAAAAAACCTTGAAAAACATCCTGAAATTGTAAAACAAATTATTGAAGAAGGACATTTGGTTGGCAATCATTCGTACAGTCATTCTCCTTTTTTTGATTTTTATAATGCTAAAAAAATCACTGGTGAAATTCAGAAAACGGATGCTCTTTTAGAAAAATACACCTCCAAAAAAATAAACTTCTTTCGTCCTCCATATGGAGTTACAACACCCTCGATCAGAAGAGCTTTAAAGATAACTGGTCACAAAGTGATAGGATGGAATATCCGCTCGCTGGATGGCGGAACCAAAAATCAGAATTTAATTTTCAACCGAATTATAAAACGTATTTCTCCGGGTGGAATTGTACTTTTACACGACACCGGATCACACTCTATTTTGGTACTGGAACAGTTTTTGCAATTTTTGCAGCAAAACAAGTATACCGTGATTTCAACTGAAGAACTTTTGAATCTTAAAGCTTATGAAAACTGAACACGGATGTAGCAGATTCGCTTACGCGAAGACGCGGATAAAAAACGGATTTTAATGATTAATCTGTGAAAATCCTTTAATCTGTGGCAAAATAATAAAGCGCAATTCGTAATAAATATGAAAACTAAAATAGCACTCTTAATTTTATTTATCTCCGGCAATTTGTTTGCTCAGGAACAGAAAATGTCTGATGCAGAAATTACGGCTTTCAAGCAGGATGTAAATGTGGTTTCAAAAAAAATAAAAACCCTGAGTACTGATTTTGTTCAGTACAAACATCTTGATTTTTTATCAAAAGACATTGAAACTTCGGGAAAGATGATTTTTAAAGAGCCTTCATTGCTGCAATGGCAATACAAAAAACCATACAACTACAGTATTGTTTTTAAAAACGGGAAAATCCTAATTAACGATGAAGGAAAGAAAAGTGCCGTTGATATTGGCAACAGCAAAATCTTTGGACGAATCAACAAATTAATTGTCGGAAGTGTAAGCGGCAATATGTTTGACGACGCAGCATTTGCGATTTCCTATTTCAAATCAAAAGGACAAAATATAGCGAAATTTGTTCCTAAAGATGCCGCCTTAAAAAAATACATCAAACAAATTGAACTGACTTTCGACAAGGAAGAAGCAACCGTAATTCAGGTCAAATTATTAGAATCCTCTGAAGATTATACTCGAATTGTACTTAAAAATAAAGTGATCAATGCAAAAATCGACGATTCCGTTTTTAATAATTAATTGCTTCCTAGCGATTGTTTTGGTTTCTTGTAGCGCAGTCACAAAAAACTATACCCCAAAAAAACTAGACCGAACGTCTTACCAGGTTCCTTATTTCGCAGATTCAAAAACCGATTATGTGTATAAAACCAACATTACGGTTTACGGTCATGAAATGTCGGGAATCTTCATCGCCAAAAAAATCAATGACACTACACATCGTATTGTTTTTACTACCGAATTTGGCAACAAATTACTAGACTTTGAGATTTCTGAAACGGACTTTAAAGTCAATTCGATTGTATCCGAATTAGACCGAAAAATCCTGATTCATACGCTAAAAGAAGATTTCCGTTTGTTACTAAAAAAGGATTATCTGATTCAGCAACAGTTTGAAAACGAATCCGCTGACATTTATAAATCGCCGGATGGGAAGCGTGACAACTATCTTTATATCTCCAAAAAAGATCACAAATTAGAAAAGGTCGTTCAGTCTTCTAAAACAAAAGAAAAATTTACACTAACATTTAGTTCAGAAAACGATATTTTTGCCGAGAAGATTTTGATTAATCACCAAAATATTAAGTTGAAAATTGAATTAAATTACTTTAAATCAGAATAAAAATTTAAACTAAACCTAAACTTAAATCAAAACCAAAATGAGAAAAATAACCGTAATTGCCTTTGTTTTATTTATTGGAATTATAACGTCAAATGCACAAGTAAAGGTTAGTCCGGGATTTCGTGGAGGTTTAAATATATCGGATTTAAGTAATATGCCGGAAAATAGCAGTTCAAAATCTGATTTTTATGTTGGTGCATTAATGGCCATAAAATTCAATAAATATTTTACGTTGCAACCGGAATTAAATTATTCGAGACAGGGTTCTGATATTCGTCTGTCTTATTTAGATTTTGACAACAACACTTCCCGTCGCAGAAGTCAGAAAGCCGAAATAAACTATATTACACTTGGAGCAGTGGCTAAATTTCATTTTAAAGGAAAAAGTTTCCACGTATTAGCCGGTCCATCTATAGATTTTAAAACCAATGATAATTTTGACAAATTTGGTGAGAACCCAGTTGATGTTGACTTTGCTATTGTTGGCGGAGTTGGATATACCCTGCCAAACGGATTAACTTTTGAAGCTCGATTAAAACAAGGATTAGTTGATATTTATGGATACGACAGATATGATTATGACAATGAAAACAGACGCTATTATGATGACATTACTTTAAATCAGGTTTTTCAAATAGGTATTAGTTACACTTTCAAAGTAAAATAAATTAAATCATGAACAAAAGAAATTTAGTAATTATCGTATTGGCCTTGTTTGCCCTAACAAGTGTACAGGCACAAGTAACATTCAAACCGGGTTTAAGAGCCGGAGCTTCTTTTTCTACATTCTCCAATACCCGTTCAGACTATAGAACTGATTTTTATATTGGTGGTTTTGGTGAAATTAAATTAACTAAAATTTACACTTTACAGCCGGAAATCACTTATAGCCAGCAAGGAGCGAGTAATGTTAAAACTTATATCAATTATAATAATGGCAATGATGTTGTTCAAACTAAAAATTTAGAAATCGACTATCTTTCTATTGCTATGATTAATAAGTTTACTTTAAAAAATGGCTTTCAGTTTCAGGTTGGTCCAACTTTAGACTTTAGATTACAGGACAATTTACTTTATGAAAAATCAGATATTGACCTGGCGTTTATAATGGGTATTGGTTATAGATTGCCTTCCGGATTAACTTTTGAAGCTCGTTTCAAAAAAGGAATTGTGGATGTTCTGGATAGTGATTATTACGGCAGCAATGGTAACAATAATGATTATTGGTTTAGTGATTATAATACAAATGTTAGTTTTCAATTAGGTGTTTCTTATCCTTTTGGCAAATAAAAAAATATGGTTTTAAAAGATTTTTACACAGTTCTTTCCGAAGAAAAAACAGGAGATTCTAAATATACAATTGCGATTTTGGTCAATGAAAAACATGAAGTTTTCAAAGGTCATTTCCCAGGGAATCCAATTATGCCAGGAGTTTGCATGATCCAGATTATTAAAGAACTTACGGAATCAATTACCAAAAGTACTTTGATGATCCAGACGCTTTCAAATGTAAAATTTATGGCATTAATCAATCCCGAAGTAAATCCTGAATTGCGTTTAGAACTGGATATCGTTACAACTGAAGATGATTTGGTTAAGGTGAAAAACACCACTTATTTTAACGACACCGTTGCCCTGAAACTGAGCAATGTGTACAAAAAGATATAACTATGAAACTATTACTGTCCTTGCTTTTATGGATTAATTTTGCAGGTACTCCGGATTTGGCCAGCGTTAGAAAAATGTACTCTGACGTGACAAAGTCAGAATCGAATGCTAAAGAATTTTCACAAAAACTTGCCGCTGTTTCTAACAACGATGATACCATTTTGGTGGCCTACAAAGCGGCCTCTATTTTATTGGATTCAAAATATGAAGATCGGTTAAAAAATAAAATGGCCCGTTTTAAAGAAGGTGCCAAATTATTGGAAGCCACTATAAAAAACGATCCGAATAATATTGAAATGCGAATGATTCGACTGAGCATTCAGGAGAACGTTCCCGGAATTACCGGTTATAAAAAAAACATTAAAGAAGACAAAAAATACCTCACGGACCACTACGCTGAGCAAAATGCCACTTTAAAAGAATACCTAAAAAACTTTATTTTACAATCAAAGAGTTTCTCCGAAAAAGAGAGACAATTTGTAAAGTAAATTAAGGAACAAAGTCCCCATGAAACCTACTTTACCACAACAGAAATTGTTAAGTTCGACTCACTTTTGTGTTATTGTTCCAACGTACAATAATCATAAAACGCTGAGAAGAGTTCTCGATTCTGTTTTAGATTTCACTTCAAATATCATTATTGTTAATGATGGTTCGACTGATGAAACTTCTGAAATCCTGAAACAATATTCGCAATGCACTCAAATTCATCATCCTGAAAATCTGGGGAAAGGAAGAGCTTTAAGAAATGGTTTCAGAAAAGCAATCGAGTTGAATTTTGAGTATGCGATTACTATTGATTCAGACGGACAGCATTTTGCTTCAGATATTCCGAATTTTATTGCTGAGATTCAAAACGAACCCAATTCGTTATTGATAGGAAGCCGCAATATGACACAGGAAAACGTGCCTAAGAAAAGTAGTTTTGGAAATAAATTTTCTAATTTCTGGTTTAAATTTGAAACTGGAATTAAACTTGACGATACCCAATCAGGTTACAGACTCTACCCTTTGCGGCTTATTCCGAAACGTTTTTATACCAATAAATTTGAATTCGAAATTGAAGTAATCGTTCGCTCTGCCTGGAAAGGTATTGTCGTTAAAAACATTCCTATTCAGATTTTGTACGATCCCGCTGAACGTGTTTCACACTTTCGTCCGTTTAAAGACTTTACGCGAATCAGTATCTTAAATACCATTTTGGTCCTTAATGCCTTGCTGTATATCAAACCGAGAGATTTTTTTAGAAGAGCAAAAAAAAAAGGTTTTAAAAGATTCTTCCTTGAAGATATTTTAGAGAGCAGCGATTCTAATTTCAAGAAATCGGCGGCAATTGCTTTGGGCATTTTTATCGGAATTTCTCCTTTTTGGGGGTTCCAAACCATCCTACTTTTAACTTTTGCTACCTTATTTAAGCTTAACAAAGTGATTGCTTTTTTAGCTTCAAATGTGAGTTTTCCGCCTTTCATTCCTTTTGTTATTTACGGATCTTTAAAAATGGGAAGTTACTTTGTTTCAAACGATGTTATGCAAACTGCAAATGGTTCGGTTACACTTGATGATATTCAAAAAAATGCAACACAATATATCGTGGGAAGTCTTATTTTAGCATCCGTTTTAGCGCTCTCAATTGGTTTTATAAGTTATTTACTTTTAACCGCTTTTAGCACTAAAAACAAAACAAAGATTACGTAACGTTTTGACACAGATTGAAAAGGTTTTCATTGTTTTTTTGCCACGAATTTCACAAATTTTCACGAATTAATTTTTAATAAATTGCGGAAACGTAACGAAAAAATGCCACAGATTAAAAGGATTAAATTGATTTTCAATCTATGTCAAGTTACCACTACTTGAACGAAAGTAAACTAGTAAAGCAATTTCACAAGTTTGTACAAATTAATTCGTGAAAATTTGTGAAATTCGTCGCAAACTGGTAACAGCATTTATAATCCTTTTAATCTGTGGCGAAAAAAAGCTATAGCCCAAAAATAATATTAAATACTTATGCATCACTATTTCTACGCCATTCATTTATTTGTAAACCGACGAAAAACTTTATCGGTTGCTTTGGCCATTTTGATGCTCTTCGCTTTTGGTTTTTTTGCCTCTCAAATTAAATTTGAAGAGGACATCACCAAACTGATTCCGACCAACGATAAAGCCGATGCCACGGCAAAAGTGCTCAAGCAGCTTAATTTTGCCGATAAAATTACCGTTATTTTCAAACTCGATAAAAACGGAACCGAAGAAGATTTAAAAGAAATGGCAACTGCTTTTTCAGACAGTGTTGCCCAATCCTGTAAACCTTATGTAACCAGTATTCAGGGGAAAATTGATGAAGAAAATATTCAGGAGACCATTGATTTTGTCTACAACAATCTGCCTCTTTTTCTGGAAAAAAAAGATTATGAAGTCCTCCAAAATAAACTTCAAAAAGACAGTATTGCGGCGACAGTTCAGGGCAATTATAAGTCAATTATCTCTCCGTCCGGATTTATTACAAAAGATTTTATTCTACAAGATCCGCTGGGCATTTCTTTTATCGCTTTAAAAAAATTACAACAATTAAATATTGGCGACGATTTTACACTTGACAATGGTTTTGTCATGACCAAAGACAAAAAGAAACTGCTTCTTTTTATCACCTCAAATCTTCCTTCGAGTGAAACCGAACAGAATACCATTTTTGCCGAAAAACTAAAATCCATTCAGGATAACCTGAATCAAAAATTTAAAACCAAAACTTCAATCCGTTATTTTGGCTCGGCGCTTATTGCCGTGGCAAATGCTGATCAAATCAAAAGCGATATCATTCTGACCACTTCGATCGCAATGTTTACCTTGATGTTGATTTTGATTTTATTTTATCGAAAAGTACTTATTCCTTTAATTATTTTTCTTCCCACACTTTTTGGAGCCTTGTTTGCCGTAGCCTTTTTGTATTTTGTGAAAGAACATATTTCGGCCATTTCACTCGGAATTGGTTCTATTTTGTTGGGAATCACCATTGATTATTCGATTCATATCCTTACCCATTACAAACACAACAGCGATGTAAAAACACTGTACAAAGACATTACCATGCCGGTAATTATGAGCAGTTCAACCACGGCCGTTGCTTTTTTATGTCTGCTTTTTGTAAAATCTGATGCTTTAAATGATTTAGGTATTTTTGCTGCCGTCATTGTAATGGCCTCCGCATTTTTCTCTCTTTTAATTGTTCCTCATCTTTACAAACCAAAAGAAAACAATTTTGAACACAAAAAAAATGTGATCGATAAACTCGCTCATTTTTCCTTTCACAACAACAAATTTCTAATCGGTTTTTGTATTTTAATTACCATTGTTTGTTGTTTTACGTATAAAAATGTAGGATTCAATAACGATTTGTCGCAATTGAATTTTATTCCGAAGGAAATAAAAGCTGCTGAAAAAGACCTGGAAGAAAGCACAAATCTTACCTCAAAAACCATTTATGTGGCCTCTTACGGAAATAGTATGGAAGAGGTTTTGCAAAACAACTCTGCCCTATTTACCGATTTATCAAAAGAAAAACAAAACGCCAAAATATTGAATTTTAGTTCTGTTGGGGGCATCATGCTTTCCCGACAGGAACAACAGCAAAAAATCGATCAGTGGAATTCGTTTTGGGACGCCAACAAAAAACAGCTTTTACAAACCGGACTAATTGCTGAAGGTTTAAAACTTGGATTTAAACCCACAACCTATACTGCCTTTTTTGATCATTTAAACTTTGACTTCAAACCCATTTCGGCACAAGAATACCTGAAAATACAGCCTCTACAACTAAAAGAGTTTGTAACCGAAAAAAACGGTTTCTTCACGATTTCTACTCTGGTAAAAGTAAGTCCAGAGCAAAGAGACGCTTTTGTAAAATTGGCCACAGCTAAAAAAAACCTGATTGCAATTGATCGCCAGCAAATGAACGAAACGTTTTTCAGCACTTTAAAAACCGATTTTAACTCTCTGGTAAATTATTCGTTTATAGCTGTAATTCTGATTCTGTTTTTCTTTTTCCGTAGACTGGAATTAGTTATTGTAAGCTGCATTCCGATTGCTTTAACCGGAGTTGTTACAGCCGGAATTATGGGCGTTTTCGGAATTCAAATGAATATCTTTAGCATGATCGTTTGTACACTGATTTTTGGTCATGGTGTCGATTTCAGTATTTTTATGACCAGTGCCCTTCAAAAAGAATATACGACAGGGAAGAATGAAATTGCCATTTACCGGACTTCTATCATTCTTGCAGTCATCACCACTATTTTAGGAATCGGTGCCATGATTTTTGCACAGCATCCGGCTTTGAGATCTATCTCATCTGTATCTTTAATCGGGGTTTTTGCGGCACTTATTATTACGTTTATTTTCTACCCGATTCTTTTTAAACTATTCATTTCAAACCGTTCCAAAAAAGGAAACCCTCCATTTGTCCTGCGCACTTTTATTCACGGTGTAATTTCCTTTTTCTACTACGGTCTGGGCGGAATTGTGATGTCGCTTTTTAGCATCACCATCATGCCGATTCTTCCGATAAAAGAGAAAACAAAAATGAAGGCATTCCGTTACGTGATCTCAAAATTCATGAAATCGGTATTGTATTCCAATCCGTTTCTTCGCAAAAAGGTCATTAATACATTTGGTGAAACCTTTGAAAAACCGGCCATTATCATTGCCAACCATTCTTCATTTATTGACATTCTGGCGATGGGAATGCTTAGCCCTAAAATTATCTTTTTGGTAAGCGACTGGGTGTACAACTCTCCTATTTTTGGCGGTACTGTTCGAAAAGCAGGTTTTTATCCGGTTTCGGAAGGAATCGAAGGCGGAGTTGAACATTTGCGTCAAAAAATAAACGAAGGTTATTCGCTCATGATTTTTCCTGAAGGAACACGTTCTGAAAGCAATCTGGTCAAGCGTTTTCACAAAGGTGCATTTTATCTGGCAGAAGAATTCAATCTGGATATTATTCCTGTGGTCATTCACGGAGCTTCAGAAGCGATTCCAAAAGGTGATTTCGTCATCCATAACAGCCAACTTACGGTTTCAATTTTAGAAAGAATTGCTCCTAATGATCTTTCTTTTGGAAAAAATTATGCCGAGAGAACCAAACAAATGAGTGCTTTTTTTAAAGAAGAGTACCGCAAAATTCGTCAACAGTTAGAAGGTCCTGACTATTTCAAAAAAATGCTTCTGCACAGTTACGATTACAAGGAAATTGAAATTATCAACAGTGTCAAAAACGATTTAAAAAACAATCTGGAAACCTACTACAGTTTAAACAATCATCTTTCGGCGAATGCCAAAATACTGCATTTATCTAATGATTATGGACAATTAGATGTGTTGCTAACCTTGCAGGAACCCCAGCGAAAAATAACTTCCTTTAACAATGATGAAGAAAAGCGAGCGGTTTCTAAGACCAACTATTTTTTAAAGAAAAGAAAAATAATTTATCCGGATCAATTAGAAGCTGTACTTGAAAATCAATACGATGTTCTTTTGATTTCTGACGAAAATTATAACAATGATCTTGAAAAAATCATTTCAAAATTTTCTTCCATAATTTTAATATATTGCCTGCATTATAAAACAAAATTAATGGCCTCCAGCTTTGAAATTGTCTCAGAAGAAAAAGGAATTACGATAGTAAAGAAAAAATTAGCATGAAAGAGCAATACGATGTTGTAATTGTTGGCAGCGGACTTGGCGGATTAGTCTCTTCGATTATTCTCGCCAAAGAAGGTTATAGCGTTTGTGTACTCGAAAAAAACAATCAGTATGGTGGAAATCTCCAGACTTTTGTGCGCGATAAAACCATTTTTGATACCGGAATTCACTATATCGGAGGTTTAGGTGAAGGACAAAATCTTTACAAATATTTTAAGTATTTGGGAATTATGGATCATCTAAATCTTAAGAAATTAGACGATAACGGTTTTGATATCATTTCTTTTGAAGACGATCAAAATGAATATCCTCATGCACAGGGTTATGCCAATTTTACCGCTCAACTCCTACAATTTTTTCCCGAGGAAAAAGCCAATATCGAGGAATACTGCAAAAGAATAAAAGCAATTTGCGAATCTTTTCCGCTCTACAATTTAGAATGGGAAGGTAAATACGACAATGAAATTTTAGGTTTAAACGCCAAACAAACGATTGAAGAATGCACCCAAAATGAAAAGCTAAAAGCGGTTCTGGCCGGTTCTAACTTTTTGTATGCCGGAATTGCCGATAAATCACCGTTTTATGTTCATGCACTTTCTGTAAACTCCTACATACAAAGTTCCTGGCGGTGCATTAATGGTGGAAGTCAGATTACGAAACAACTTTTAAAGCAGCTCAAAAAATACGGTGGCGAATTTTACAAATACAAAGAAGTTACCCGTTTTAATGTCGAAGACAAAAAAGTAACTTCGGTAGACATGAAAGACGGAACCTGTGTTTCCGGTTCTTATTTTATTTCCAACATTGAACCCAAAACGACCTTGAAAATGACTGGTGAAGAACACTTCCGAAAATCATTTTACAGTCGGATTCAAAGTCTTGAAGGTGTCATATCTGCTTTTAGTCTGTATATCGTTTTTAAACCGGAAACTTTCAAATACATCAATCACAATCACTATCATTTTAAGAAAAGCTGCGAAGTCTGGAGCTCTCATGATTATGACGATACTTCCTGGCCAAAAGCTTTTATGGCTTCCATGAATGTCTCAAAAAAGCAGGAAGAATGGGCCGAAGGAATGACTTTTATTACTTATATGAAATACGATGATGTACTTCCTTGGAGCGATACTTTTAATACTACCGTTGAAGAAAATGACCGCGGAGAAAGTTATGAAGAATTTAAATCCAGAAAGACAGCGAAATTTTTAGAAGAGATCGAACTGAAATTTCCGGGTATCAAAGACTGTATTCAATCGATTCATACCTCGACACCTCTTTCCTATAGGGATTATATTGGAGGTGACAGCGGTAATATGTACGGATATGTTAAAGATTCCAATAATCCGATGAAAACGCTAATTCCGTCAAAAACCAAACTGAATAATTTATATCTTACAGGCCAAAGTATTAACATGCACGGTGTTTTGGGAGTCACCATTGGCGCTGTGGTAACCTGCTCTGAAATTGTTGGAAAAGAATATTTAGTAACCAAAATCAATCAGGCTTCTGAATAAAAAGCTATGAAAAACCGAATTATACTCTTTTTCATTATCGGTTTTTTAACGATGTTAGCATCTTGCGGAACATCAAAATCCATGCGTCACCAACCTGATCTTACTCATTATAATGCAACAAAACCTAACGTAAACAAAATATCTGACAGCGTTTTTGTTTCCGGAAAAAATTCACTTTTAAAAAACAAACAAGGCCTCTGGGAATTGTATGCCGAAGGTGATCCTCTGGAAATAGGACTCAATACCGGTGCTTTGTCAGATTCTCTTTTAAAAAAGCAGGAGCATATTTTTTTCTCTAAAATACAGGATATTGTTCCTTCAAAATTTCAGCAAAAACTCCTTCGCCATTTTCTCAAATGGTACAATCGAAAACTATATTTAAATGTCCCTGACGAATATCAAACCGAGATTTTTGGCGTTTCACAATATACCTCACGTAATTTTGATAATATAGCACCGCAGTACCAACGCAGTTTATACCTGCATGCCGCACACGATATTGGTCATGCGTTGCAGGATCTGGCTTTGGTAGGCTGTTCCTCTTTTGCTGCCTGGGGAGAGAAGTCGGAAGACGGAAACTTAATCCTGGGACGCAACTTTGATTTTTATGTCAATGATGCTTTCGCAGAAAACAAAATCGTAGCGTTTATCAATCCAAAAGAAGGCCACAAATTTATGATGATTACCTGGCCCGGAATGATTGGTGCTGTTTCCGGAATGAATGAAAAAGGATTAACCGTTACCATTAATGCCGGAAAATCTAAAATTCCGCTCATTGCCAAAACACCCATTTCGATTCTTACCCGCGAAATATTACAGCATGCCAAAAATATAAACGAAGCAATTATCATTGCCAAAAAAAGAGCCGTTTTTGTATCAGAATCCATAATGGTGGGAAGTGCCGAGGATAACAGAGCCGTTTTAATTGAAGTCACACCCAAAAAAATGGACGTTTACGACGTTCCAAACAGTGATCAATTGCTCTGCTCCAATCATTTTCAGGGAGAGGACTTAAAAAACGAGAAACACAACCAATTCCAGATTGCCAATAGTCATTCCGCATATCGTCTCGAAAAAATGAAGGAGCTTTTTTCTGAAAACCCTAAAATCAATCCCAAAATTGCATCCGATATACTGCGCAATAAAAAAGGTATAAACAACATTAGTCTGGGATATGGAAATGAAAAAGCATTAAACCAGTTGATGGCCCATCACGGTGTTATCTTTAAACCTGCAACAAAACAGGTTTGGGTATCGGCAAATCCTTATCAATTGGGCGAATTTGTCTGCTATAATCTGGATACCGTTTTTAAAGAAAGAAAAACAGACTCAATTGTTTCATTTCAGCAAATAAATTTAGACATTCCGAAAGATCCTTTTTTAGAAACCATTTCCTATAAAAATTACAGGAAATTTAGAACCGAAGAGCACAAGATCGACTTGTATCTGAAAAACAAAGAAACGATAAACCCCGAGTTTATCCGCAATTACCAATCGCTAAACCCTGATTATTGGGTTGTGTATTACAAAGCAGGGTTGTACTTTTATCAAAAAAAAGAGTACAGGCTTTCTCAGTCCAATTTTGAAAAAGCTTTAACCAAAGAAATTACAACTGTTCCTGACAAAACAGCGATTGAAAAATATTTAAAAAAAATCAAAAGAAAATTACAATGATTCCATTAATAGAAAGAAATTCTTTAGAAGAAATTAAAATTTTTCAAGAGCAAAAATTAGCGGAACTATTACACTATATCAGTCAAAATTCTCCTTTTTACAAACGTCTTTTTGCCGGACAAAATATTGATCTCTCGAAGATTAAAACACTTGAAGATTTACAGCATTTACCCGTAACGACAAAAGAGGATTTACAAGAATACAACGATGATTTTTTATGTGTACCGCAGCATCAAATTATTGATTATGCCTCTACTTCCGGAACTTTAGGCGACCCTGTTACTTTTGGTTTAACCGATTCTGATCTCGATCGTCTGGCTTATAACGAAGCCATTTCGTTTGCCTGTGCCGGAATTGCCGAAGGTGATGTCGTACAGCTTATGACTACAATTGACCGAAAGTTTATGGCTGGTCTGGCTTATTTTCTGGGATTGCGAAAACTAAAAGTAGGTGTCATTCGGGTTGGTGCCGGAATTCCGGAACTGCAATGGGATTCTATTTTAAAATACAAACCGTCTTACCTGATTACTGTTCCTTCCTTCTTACTAAAATTAATTGAATATGCCGAAGCACATGGTATTGACTACAACAACTCCAGCATAAAAGGAGCAATTTGTATTGGAGAATCTTTACGAAATCAGGATTTTTCCATGAATACTTTGTCTAACAAAATCACTGAAAAGTGGAATATTAAGTTGTTCTCGACTTATGCTTCCACAGAAATGAGTACTGCTTTTACCGAATGTGAACACGGCGTTGGTGGTCATCACCATCCCGAACTGATCATTGTTGAAGTCTTAGATGAAAATAATATTCCTGTAAAAGAAGGTGAAATTGGCGAATTGACTTTTACCACCTTAGGTATTGAAGCCATGCCTTTACTGCGTTTCAAAACCGGAGACATTGTACAACTCCACAACGGCCCTTGTGCCTGCGGAAGAAATACGTTGCGTGTTGGTCCTGTAGTGGGCCGCAAAAAACAAATGATCAAATACAAGGGCACAACACTTTACCCGCCAGCGATGAATGATGTTTTGAGTGGTTTTGATAATATCGAGAACCATATTATCGAAATCTCTACCAACGATTTAGGAACCGATGAAATCCTGATAAAAATAGCTGTAAAAAATCAAAGTCCGGAATTTTTACAGGAAATAAAAGATCACTTCAGAGCCAAATTAAGAGTAACACCAAAGATTGAATTCGCTGCAAAAGAAGCTTTGAATCCCTTAGTTTTTAATCCGATGAGCCGAAAACCTATTCGTTTTTTTGATTACAGAGTTACTGTTTAAAGTTGCTAAGGTACTGAGGTACTGAGATTCTAAGGTTCTAAGTTTTTCTTTTACTATTAAATAAGAATGAAAACTCAGAACCTTAGCATCTTAGAGACTTAGAGTCTTTTAAATTGAACTAAATGTTGTAATTTTGCAAAAAATATTGAAGATGGTCAAGATTGGCAACATAGAATTACCCGAATTTCCTTTATTACTCGCACCGATGGAAGATGTGAGCGATCCGCCGTTTCGCAGATTGTGCAAAACGCATGGCGCTGACTTAATGTATTCTGAATTTATTTCGTCGGAAGGATTAATTCGTGATGCTATCAAAAGTCGAATGAAGCTGGATATTTTTGATTACGAACGTCCGGTTGGAATTCAGATTTTTGGGGGTGATGAAGAGGCAATGGCACTTTCGTCTAAAATTGTTTCTACTGTTAAACCTGATTTGGTTGATATTAACTTTGGATGTCCGGTAAAAAAAGTAGTTTGTAAAGGTGCCGGAGCTGGAGTTTTGAAAGATGTAGATTTGATGGTACGTTTAACAAAAGCGGTTATCAGAAGTACTGATTTACCTGTGACTGTAAAAACACGTTTGGGTTGGGATGAAAGCTCCATCAACATTGATGAAGTTGCCGAAAGACTTCAGGATATAGGTGTTCAGGCTTTAACAATTCACGCCAGAACCCGTGCACAGATGTACAAAGGCCACGCCGATTGGTCGCACATTGCACGTGTAAAAAACAACCCGAGAATCACCATGCCTATTTTTGGAAATGGAGACATCGACAGTCCTGAAAAAGCCTTAAAATATAAAAATGAATATGGTATCGACGGAATCATGATTGGCCGTGCCGCGATTGGTTATCCGTGGATTTTTAACGAAATAAAGCACTATTTTAATACCGGTGAGCACTTACCTGCTCCAACCGTTATTGATCGCGTTGAAGCCGCCAGAAACCATTTAATGTGGTCAATGGAATGGAAAGGGGAACGTTTAGGAATTGTAGAAATGCGCCGTCATTACACCAATTATTTCAAAGGAATCCATTCGTTTAAAGAATACAAACAAAAACTGGTTACCACAGATGAACCTGAAAATCTTTTCGCCATTATGAAAGAAATCGAACAGGTTTATGCCGGGTATGAGTTCGTTTAAATAATAAATTAATTTCTCACAAAGATCCAGATAAAAAAGAAAGACCTTCAAAATTGAAGGTCTTTCTTTTTTATAGTCATTTTTGTAATTGATAATCTTAAAAATATGATGTCCGAAAAAACTATAAAATAGAATCTTTATAAAAAGAAATTTTCGCGAAAATGATTTTGTTGCTGTTTTTAATAACCTTTTAAAATTGAGGATTATGGCGTAAGAATTAGTTAATTTTGAAAACCATGGTTTAGTTGAGTTAAATACAATATACATCTCAGAAATTGAAAACAATCTTACATTATTTGTTCCTTGTCCGTTTTAGAAAATTAGTTTCTAAAGATGATAACTTAGCTATTTGTTTAATAATATTATTTCACTTTGCCGTTGCATTTTTATTTTATAAGAACTATAATTCCTTAAATAAATATATTTTTATTCCTTTTCTTGAAATTGTAATATATCATATCCAGAGATCTGATATCGAGCTTTTAAGACTTAAAAAAAACTACAAAACAATACTTTTTATAGAATATTTAATTTGCTTCTTTCCTTTTTATTTAGTTTTACTCTTTAAAAAAGAGCTCGCGTTTATTATGGGTATTCTATTGTTCCAGATCTTTTTAATAAACCTGCCAAAGATAAATCTAAAGGTAATTTCATATCCATTTCATACCTTTAATATATTCTGGCATGTTACTTTTAGAAAATTTAAACTTATTTATACCATTCCATTATCCATTGCTTTAACTTTTATATCGATAAAATACAATAATGAAAATCTTATTTTTTTTGTGTTTCTTATTCTGATCGTAATCTCCTCTGTTTCTTCTTTTGAACGGGAAAGGACAGAAGAAATAAAGCGAAATCCTTTTGATTCTGAAAGATATTTACTTTATCAATTTAAAAATTCACTTATTAATACCTTTTATATAATATGTCCCGTTATTGTAATTGTTTGTTGTTTTTTACAATGGGATAAGTTGCTATTTGTTCCTATTATTTTTATTGTACCACTAGTAAATATTGTATTAAAATATAATTACTTTAGTAATGATTATCTCCATCAAATTGTATTTACTGCTTTTATTACTTTAACTATTTTACTCTACGGTCTTCCTTTACTATTAATTCCTTTCCTGTATAGAAAAGCAATTAAAAACATTAATAAACTAAAAATATGCTAGAAATTAATATTTCCAAAAAAAAGTATTCCGACAAAACTATATTAGAAAATATTAATATCTGCATTAAGGAAAATGGAATTTATGGCATTATTGGTAAAAATGGTCATGGGAAAACTACATTTTTTAAATGCATCTTGGGTTTAACTAAATATAACGGGAATTGTTCTATTAACAATAATAGTGTTCTTTTACAAAATACGGGTTGGGTTCCGACGGAACCTCCTATATATGACGAACTCACTGCTAAAGAGTTTTATAACTTTTATACTCATTTGTTAGATATAAAAGAAGTAGCTAATAAGCCATTATTTGAAGTTTCTGAAAATCAACTTATAAAAGAGTTCTCTACCGGAATGAAGAAAAAAGTGTATTTAAATGCAGTTTTTCAAAAAGAATATAGTTTCTATATACTGGACGAACCGTTTAACGGGCTTGATCTGGAATCTAATTTTTTACTTATGAATTATATTAGACAGCTTTCTAAAACAAGCATCGTTTTTATTTCGTCACATATTTTAGAAATTCTTTACAAAGATTGTCGTAAAATCTTTTTGGTAAAAAACATGAAGATTGAAGAATTTGAAAAAAATCAATTTGAAAAAATTGAAGAAACCTTACTTTTTAAATAGATCCAAAACAATAGATATTGAGGAGACTGAAACTTTAACAAAGATCCGGATAAAAAGAAAGACCTTCAAATTTGAAGATCTTTCTCTATTTAATAAAAACTGTTTTACTTTACTGCTTCTAATATTTTATCTGCAATTTCGGCTTGCCCTTTTTCAGTAGTCATATAATTTCTGTCATTTACATTTGACAAGTATCCCAAATCTAAACTAACTGACGGGCAATTCACATTTTTCAAAATATAAAAAGGAGCTTCTTTAACTATTCCTTCTGAAAAGTAATTAGCGGCTACTTTTTCAAGTAAATTTTCCGCGTATGCTTTAGATTGATCGTGAAATTTTGCATTTGAAGAAATGTAGGCTTCTATCCCATTCTTACTAAAATTTGGTGAAGAAGCGAGGTGCAGTGAAATCACTAAACTTGGATTTATGTTGTTGATCATTGAAACTCTTTCTTTTAATTCCATGTCATGATCTCCTTCGCGCAATAAAACAATCTCCAGGTTCTCATTGTTATTCTGAGCTTTAATTTTTCTCGCAATTTTCTCTACAATACTCTTCTCCTGAACATCATTTAAGGTTGCTCCAAAATCATTTCCTCCATGACCGGCATCAATTACGATAATCTTTTTGCCAACAGGTTTAAAAGCAAAAATAATACCTAATCCTAAAATTCCTAAAAAGGTTAAAACCTTAATTTGATTTCTCATAATGTTAGTTATTGGTTACCGGTATTTTAACGTTTTTTTTTAAGAAATATTATACAAACTAAACCTGAATACGTTTCCATTTCCCTCTTTTATAAAAGAAAATTGCCGCTAGCGTAATGGCCGTTTCGGCAACCGGAATTGCTATAAAAACACCTTTTGGCCCCATATTAAAATGTTTGGCTAATGCATAGGCTAACGGAATCTGGAACAACCAAAACCCAAAGAAATTAATTCCTGTTGGTGTCCATGTATCTCCTGCCCCATTAAAGGTATTGGTCAAAACCATCCCTATTCCGTAGAAGACAAATCCGATACTCATGATTTGCAATGCTTCGACCGCAACGCTTTTAACCAATTCATCATTCGTAAAAAACGAGATAATATACTCCCCAAAACATAATGTAACGATCATAATCGTTGCCATAAAAACTACATTATATTTTGCTGTGGTAAATACTGATTTTTCCGCACGATCGACTCGTTTGGCTCCCAGATTTTGCCCCACCAAAGTTGCGGCGGCATTACTTAGTCCCCAGGCCGGAAGAATAAAAAACATCATTATTCTAAGAGCTGTCTGATAACCTGCCGATCCGTGATCGCCTCCCGTGGTAGCCACCAACTGCGCCAGAAAAATCCAACTGCAGGAAGCTATAACAAATTGTAATACTCCCGGAGCTGCAATTTTAACTAAAGCTTTTATTTGTGTGAAATCGGGAATTAAATAAGAACCTTTAATTTTTAAGACTCCATTCCCATAAAACAAATGATAAATTTGATACACAACTCCAAGACTTCTTCCTGTTGTTGTAGCAATTGCGGCACCAACTAAGCCAAACGCAGGAATTGCTGCGAAGCCATTAATTAGTATCGGGCATAAAATAATATTACAAATATTGGCAATCCAAAGACTTTTCATTGCAATGGCCGCATTTCCCGCACCACGAAAAATTCCATTAATTAGGAATAAAAAGGTAATACTTAAACTGGAACCAATCATAATTTGAGTGTACCTAAAACCATGTTCAGCTGCATCTGCAGATGCTCCCATTAGAAGAAGAATATCTTTTGCATAGATAATTCCGAAAATGCTCAGAAAAATACTCAGCACAAATGCAATAAATAACGCCTGCATACCTGCTTTTGCAGCGGCAACAGGATCTTTTTCCCCAATTCGCCTTGCCACAACAGCGGTTGCTGCCATACTTAACCCAATGTCAATAGAATATACAATTGTCAAAACCGACTCGGTTAATCCAACCGTTTGGATGGCAAAACTACTATGCTCCAAATGTCCGACAAAATATAGGTCAACCAGCGCAAAAACAGATTCCATCATCATTTCCAAAACCATCGGAATGGCTAATAGAATGACTGCTTTTTTTATGCTTCCTGCTGTATAGTCAAAAGACTCGTCTCCTGTGAGTGCTTGTTTTAAAGTAGTATAAATTTTAGAAAATAGATTTTTCTGTATAGTAGCTTCTGTCATGATATATTAAGATAAATGATAAAATTTGTTCAGATGTAGTAATCTGAACTCAAAAAATAAACGTAAGTATCCTAATTATTCCAAAAATAAAATAGGACTAGGCAGAAACAATCATATGCTGTAAATTTTTAAGACGATAAATATAAGTAATATTTTCCTGGTAGAAATACTAATCTAAAAGCTTTTTACTTACCCGGCTGCTCGCAATTAAAGAAGCTACAAAACCAAATGATACAATGGTTCCCATAACAATAAGTACATTATCTAAAGTAAAAACTACCGGATATGCCAAAGTGGGTGTCAGCATAATCAGGTTGTATTCCTGTTGAAGCAGGACCAAAATAATTCCCAGAACAAGACCAATTACACCTCCAAAAACACTCAATAACGTTCCCTGAAGCAGGAATATTTTTCGCAAACTGTTAATTTCTGTTCCCAGATTATAAAGTGTTTTTAAATTCGCTTTCTTCTCTAAAATCATCATGATTAAAGCTCCAACTAAATTAAAAAGAGCCACGATGATCACCAGTGTAAAAATCAGGTAAACCACAATATTTTCGGTATTGAGCATCTTGTACAAAGACTCGTTTAGCTGTGCTCTGTTTCTTATCGTTATTTTATTTTTGAATATCTTTTCAAGCTGAGATCTGATTGCGCTTTCATTGGCATTTTCTTTCAGATTGAATTCTATTCCCGAAACTTGATTTGATTTGTACATCAGTAATTCCTGGGCCAGACTTAAATCAGCAAAAACATATTTTGAATCTAAATCTTCGCTTATGGAATAAATTGCGACCGGTAAAACGTCTGTTTTATTAAATGCTTCTTCCGGATTTTCAATTGCTCCTTTTCCTGGTTTAGGCGCAAATATTTGCAAAGGATTTTCGAAATCAAGAATTCCTAACGAAAAATCACGGGCAATTCCATAACCAATAACCACCTGATAAGTATCTGGTTTCAACCATTCTCCATTAAAAAGTTTTTTCCTGATGTCGTTAACAACGACATAATTTTTGTCAACACCTTTTAGATAAGTTACTAGCTGTTTGTCTTTAAACAAAAACAAAACTCGCTCTTCAATTATCTTACTGTACGACGCAATGCCCTCAATATTTTTAAGCTGAGCTTCCTGATCCGGTGTTATCAAAAATGATTTCCCATAGGTACTGCTTATTTTTAAATCAGGATCTATTTCGTTTGTAAACGAAAGACTGAAAACTTTTAGTCCGCTAAAAACGGACAAAACCACAAACAAAGCCATCGTTCCAACAATAATTCCCATGCTGGCAATACGATTGATGATATTGATAGCATTGTTTTTACTTCTGCTAAAAATATAACGTTTGGCTATGTAAAGAGGGAAATTCAATTTATGATTTTCTTCTTTTTTCTAAAAGATCACGATTTTCAATTGGGTTTTCACGATTTGATAACGCATTATCAATCTTTTCGATGTAATCTAAAGAGTCATCAATAAAAAATACCAGATTTGGTACACGACGCAATTGCAAACGCACACGTTGTGATAAATCATGCTTGATTAAAGTTGTATTTGACTTTATACCTTCTAAAGTTTCTTTGGCTTTATCCTGAGGAAAAATGCTTAAATAAACTGTCGCCACAGATAAATCTGAAGTAACACTAACTTTGGATACTGAAATTACTAAATTAGTGATTCCGTTTTTTCGCACTTCACCTTGCAAAATATCAACCAAATCTTTTTGGATGACACCGCCTATTTTTTTCTGTCTGTTTGTTTCCATACTGCAAAAATACTATTTTTAAATTTCAATCGATACAATTTCAAATGAACAATAGGATGATTTTTCTATTCCGGTTCACTTTCTTTCAAAAACGGCTCTTCTTCTAAAGAAAATTCAACAAATATTCTCTCTCCTTCAATATTTCAAGTCATTTTAAAACATGATAAAGGTCATTTGTTTTATCTGAATTATTTTACAATTTTAATAAAAATACAACAACACTTTATATTATGAAAAAGAGAGAACCTATCAGTCATATTATGACTAAAAGCGTCATTACTGCAAATGAAAATGACGGACTTAGAAAAATAGTTGAACTTATAAAACAGCATACTGTCCGCCATATTCCAATTTTGAGAGGCAAAGAAGTAATTGGTATTATAAGCCGCACGGATATTAACCGTTTAACTTTTGGCGCACTCTTCGAAGGACAGGAAGAAGCAGACGAAGCTATTTTAGACATGCTTACTATTCCTCAGATTATGACTTCAAAACCGAAAACAGTTTCATCAGATCTCTGTATTCGGGATTTGGCTCAAATTTTTGTTGTCGAAGAATTTCATGCACTGCCCGTTGTAGATAATGGAAAGCTTACGGGAATTGTAACTACAACAGATGTTATGAAATATTTACTTGAACAATACGATTAACTTCACATAAAAAATCCTTTTCACCATTGTACTTCTGGTGAAAAGGATTTTTTTAAAGTCTGAATCAACTTTATTATTCTATAGTTTTCCGAACCTTTTAACCGTTACATTTAAAACCGGCAAGCGATTACTATTATCTGTTTTGCAGCCATCCTTCCGGATTATTATTGGATGTATTTTGAAGAATTAAGAACTTAATGATTGTTTTTCCGGTATCTCCACTGGTTCTTACTTTTCCAATGCTTTGTTTTACATTTACTTTATCGCCTTTCTCTACAAAAACCTGACTAAGATTTTGATAAACCGTAAAGTAATCTCCATGCTGAATCATAACAGCTCTATTGATTGGAGATAAAACAATTACACTCGATACGACTCCTTCGAATACAGCACGGGCACTGGCTCCTTGTTCTGTAGTAATCTCAACTCCTGAATTGTGTACCGTTAATGATGGATAAAGGGGATGCGGCTGATCACCATATCCCAGTGAAATAAATCCTTTTTCTACCGGCCAAGGTAATTTTCCTCTGTTTGCTTTAAAATCGGCCGCCAAAATTTTTCCTTCCGGAGTCAATGCAATTTTAGACGATGAAACTGGAGTTTTAGACGCTGTCGAACCCGGGTTTTCTTTTGCTCTTTCCAGAGCCGCTTTTCTGTTGGCTTCGGCAATTGCCTCACGAATCAAACGATCAATTTGTCTGTCAATTCTTTTAGCTTCCTGCTGTTTACTTCTGGTATCAGCAATAATTTTGTTTTTGTCCTTTTTAATCGAATTAACTAATTTTTGCTGCTCTTTCTTTTCTGTTTCTAAGCTTTGTTTTTCTTTTTCATTTTCAGCAATAATTTTCTTCTTTACAATGCGCTGACCATTCAGTCTCGCATTATAATCTTCCAGTTGTGCTGTTTTCGATTGAATTTCCAATCCCTGATTTTTTCTGAAATTGGTATATTGTTTTAAATATTGTGCTCTTTTATAAGCTTGTAGAAAACTCTCTGAAGATAAAATAAACATGGCTCTACTTTGCTCCGATCGGCTTTTGTATGATTTAAGTATCATTTTAGAGTAGTCCGCTTTTAACACTTCAAGTTCTTTTTTGAGTTTATTAACCTTAACCTGATTAATATACATATCATTACTCAAAAGTTTTTCCTGCTTAGCCGTAGTATTAATCAGCTTCTCTTTCAATTTTATTTTATTCGCCTGAATTAAAAAAACATTTACTGCCGATTTTTCTTTTTTCTTTACCGACTGCAACATTTTTTCATTATCTCTAATTTCCTGTTGAATTTGAGCTTTACGCTGTTCCAGTTTTTCTTGTTGCGAATCTTGCGCCCACATAAAAGTAGTGGCACATATAAAAATTAGGCTTAGGAGAAATTTTGGCATGTTTATATTTTCTTTTTGCAAATTTACTTAATTATAACTTTCTTATAACCGCTTGGCACACTGTAAGGGAAAGAAAGTTCTTCGTTAAATGAAATAGTATTGTAATTCAAACTAATATTTGTTTTTCCTTTTGGCTGAATCGCACTGATTTCAACACTTGTTGGTAGTGTTCCCTGATTGAAAACTTTACTATCAGAATAAGAAATCTGTAACATTCTGTTTTCTTCAGGCTGTGAAATTTCTTCTTTTTGCAACAGGTATTTTTCAGCATCCAAATAGAATGTCTTTTTCAATTTAGAATCTTTTTCATCCTCTAAGCGAAAAAGGTTGTCTACAATGGTCTGTGCATATTTTCCTTTTCTCAAATCATCTAAGGCTTCACCAACTAATAAATTCTGAACTTTACTGTAATCCAGTTCTGTCCCCAGCCATTTGCTTAAACTTGTAAAATCGCCTTCGTAATAGGTGCTGTTTATTTTCTCATAATAGCTTACTGCTGTTGGGGTAATCAAAGCTTTTGCCATGGTAATCCCCAGAAAACGAACACTTACTAGAATTTGTTTGTCTTTTTCAATTTTAATCTCAGCCGTAACGTTTTGACTTTGTTTCTCGTCAACGTATCGCGCTCCGGCTTTTATGTACAGCGTTGAAAAATCTAACTTATTGTTATAATGATTCTCTATTACTTTTTTTTCTTCTTTTGGAGTAACTTCTTTTACTTCGCTATTATTGTTCTGCACTGCAACCGCCTTTGATTTACAAGAAATCATAAAGATCGACAATAATGCTATCGCTATATACTTTTTCATCTGCATCTATTCTTTTACTTTTTTTTCTTTAATAATTCATTTGCCTTCAAAAAGTATTCCTCTTTTTTCTTAGCATCTCCTAAACCATTGTAAGCCTCTCCTAACTGAATATTAAAATTTGCTTCAAGTGTTTTGTCCTCTACCACATAATCAAGCCCCATTTCTAAAACGGTTTTTGCATTTTTAAATTGCTTTAACTGATTATTTCCTAAACCAGCATAATAGTAAAATTGCGGCTGACTTGGATAAACCTCAATCATATTCATTGCCCGTTTGGTCATCGGCTCAAACTGTTTGGTCTGCGTATATGCTTCAAGTAAAAGCAAATTAGTTTCACGATCAGTATCTGAATTCGCTTTTAAATCTTTTAGGTAATATTTAATCGCATTTTCAAACTGACCTTTGCTGTGATAAAATTTTCCAATTTCTTTCGCCACATCAACATTCGAATCATTATCAAAATAAGAAATCGCTTTCTCTAATTCCGGCGCATATTGCGGGTTCTTGTTTGCGTAGATCAAAAACTCATTTAACGTACGGTGTTTTATTTTAAAATCAATTTTTGAACTTGCCAAAATTACATTCATAGCTTTAATAGCCTTGTCAGCCTGGTTCGCATCTAAGTAAACTTTAAACAAACTTACCTGCGCCCATTCTGACGTTGGAATTTCCTTAGCCAGCTGTTTCGCAACATTCAACGCCTTATCTGTTTCTTCTGCTTTTGAATATAAAAAAATCAGATTTACATAATTTGATTCCTCTTTGGGATGTTGTTTTATCTGATCAATTAAGTTATCAATTTCTGCATTTTGATATTTCCCCTGAGATAAAATCTGCATTTTGTATCGGTCACGATCTTCTGATTTTCCAAACTTATCATTCATTTCATTGATCGCCACCAATGCTTTATCAAATTGATTGGTAATCATATACAACGAGATCAGATCGTCTTTGTACTCTTCATCAAAAGCAATAATTCTCTGAATCGTTTCAATCGCTAAAGGATAATTTTTGGTTTCATAACTTACGTCATAGATTCCCAACCAATACCATTTATTTTTTGGATCCAGCTGAGTTGCTTTTTCAAATGAATCCTGTGCACTTCGATAATCTTTTAAAGACAGATAGTTTTTCCCGAGTTCAAAATAGGCGACCGCATCATTAGGTTTTAACTTAATACATTTCTGTAATGAGGTAATCGCTTTATCATAATTTTCGATTCCTTTTTGTTTTAATGATTCATAAAAAGCATCCTGATACTCGTCGGTTGCCATAGCAATATCTTCCGGTTCTGTCTGAGCCATAATCGAAATTGGGTTGCCAAGCAAAACGAAAAATAAAATTGCGATAACTCCTTTTTGTATCATTTTTAAAATTTATTTTTTAAACAAAAACGAATCTATTCCAACTCATACTCTATTCTAAAACCGAATAATCTCCAATACTTACGCTGGTAAACTTACCATCATAAACAACATGGTTACCAATCATTGCATTGTCAAGATGAGCATTTTTTATTTGAGAATAAGTTTGTACCAAACTATTGCTGATTGAACTGTCTACAACGTGGCAGCCTTTACCAATAGATACATTTGGACCAACTGTTGCATTTTTCAACACTACATTTTCGCCAATGTAACACGGTGGAATGATGGTAGAATTTTCCAGTTTCACATCATAATCAACTAAATGTTCACCGTCATTGTGCAAAAACCCTAACATTCTTGAATTGGTTTCAACGGTAACATCTTTATTTCCGCAATCCATCCATTCATCAACACTACCGGTTTTAAAAACTTTACCGTTTGCCATCATTGCTTTGATTCCATCGTTGATCTGATATTCTCCACCATTTTGGATGTTATTATCCAAAACTCCCTGAAGTTCTTTTTTCAAATCACCCACTTCTTTAAAATAGTAGATTCCAATAACCGCTAAATCACTAACGAATTCTTTTGGTTTTTCTACTAATTCTGTAATTTCATTATTGGCATTTAATTTTACTACACCAAATGCTTCCGGCTGGTCTACTTGTTTTACCCAAATAACCGCATCTGCAGCAGGATCTAATTCAAAGTCAGCTCTTATCAAAGTATCTGCGTAAGCAATTACTGCCGGACCTGATAATGATTCTTTGGCACACATAATCGCGTGTCCAGTTCCTAAAGGTAAATCCTGACGGTAGATTGAAGCTTTAGCGCCTAAACTTCCTGCCAGTTCTTCTAAACTTGCTACAAGATCATCTCCAAAAAAAGCAGGGTCTCCTAAAATAAAAGCAACCTCTTCGATAGGCTCTTTTAATATTTTAGCAATGTCTTCCACCAATCGGTGCACGATAGATTTACCTGCAACAGGAATTAATGGTTTTGGAACTGTTAAAGTATGTGGTCTAAGTCTTGATCCACGACCCGCCATTGGAACGATTATTTTCATTTTTTTATTGAAAGATTAAAAAATTGAAAAAATTAAAAGATTTGCTGTTTTTTAAATTTTTCAATTATTAAATTATTAAATTTCTATTTTACTCCTGTACTACCAAATCCGCCTTCTCCTCTTGACGTTTCTGAAAGCTCTTCAACTTCAATCCACTCTGCTCTTTCGTGTTTTGCAATTATAAGTTGTGCTATACGTTCCCCATTTTCAATTACAAATTCTTCATTTGATAAATTTACTAAAATTACGCCTATTTCACCTCTATAATCTGCATCAACGGTTCCGGGCGAGTTTAAAACGGTTACGCCTTTTTTCGCAGCCAATCCACTTCTTGGTCGCACTTGTGCTTCATAACCAATAGGAAGCTCAATAAAAAGTCCGGTTTTTACAATGGTTCTTTCTAAAGGTTTTAACGTAATAACTTCCGTTAAATTGGCACGCAAATCCATTCCAGCCGAAGCAATAGTTTCATAGTTGGGTAAAGCGTGCTGTGATTTATTGATAATTTGTATTTTCATTTTTATTATAAAAGGTTAAAAAGTACTATTACTTTTTATTCATCATTCCTTTGATTGTTTGTTTTTCATTGTGATAAACAAAATAAACAAAGCCCAAAAATAAAGGGATTCCAACAAAATAATTTTCTCTAAATCCATAAAATGAAATAGCTGAAAATACGATTGAAACACCTAAATAAGCTCCAATTTTGTTCATATCATAAGGTATCGGATAGTATCTGTTTCCTAAAATATAAGAAATCAGCATCATACTTCCGTAAGCAGAGATGGTAGCAATTGCAGAGCCGTAATAACTGTATTTTGGAATTAAAATATAATTTAAAACCAGAGTTACGATCGCACCTACAATAGAGATATAAGCTCCGATTTGTGTTTTGTCTGTTAGTTTATACCAAACTGAGAGGTTGTTGTAAATTCCCAAAAAGAAATTCGCCAGAATGATTAGCGGCACTACTTTCATTGCCTCCCAATAGGATTTATTATCCAGCAATAAATATTTTAAAACATCGGCAAAAACAATAACACCCAATAAAATCAACGAACCCAGAATCACAAAATATTTAGTAATTACAGCATACGTCTGAGGCGCATTTTCGTTTTTTGCATGACTGAAAAAGAAAGGCTCAATACCTAATCTAAACGCCGTAGCAAATAAAACCATGAACAATCCAAGTTTATAACAAGCGGAATAAGCTCCTACCTCAGATTTTGCAAGATTCTCAGGCAATAAATAGCCCAATAAAATTTTATCGAAATGCTCGTTAACCGCAAATGCAAGTCCCGCAACTAAAATCGGTAAACCGTATTTCATCATTTTTTTCCAAAGTATCGGATCAAATTTTCTTCCAAGGGAAAGGTAGTTAGGGGAAAGAACGATAAAAGTGGCTAAACTCGCTAGCAAATTTGCAATGAATATATAGGCAATCTGGAAGTTCTCGACATACAAATTATCCCAAACAGAATTAGGGTTTGATGCTGCCAGTTTAGGAAGATACATCAGGAAAAACAAGTTCAGTAATAAGTTAATTACAACATTACCTATTTTAATCGCCGCATAAACCATAGGTCGCTGATTGGCTCTTAATTTAGAAAAAGGTATTAAAACCAAAGCATCTAAAACCAGGATCCATACGGTGTAAGTGATATACTGCACATCTACTTCGGCCAGAGTTGCCAGTGTATTTCTAAAAATTAAGGCTGCAAATAAGAAAATTATGGACGACCAGAATATCGAAATCGTAGACGTTGCTATTACATTTTTCTTATCCTCTTCGGCACTATAAAATCTAAAAAATGCCGTTTCCATTCCGTAGGAAAGCACCACATTAAAGAAAACCATCCAAGACAAAACAATAGATACCTCACCGTATTCTGCAGTTGGTAAAATACCTGTATATAATCGCACTAATAGAAAACTTAGCATTCTCGGCAAAACCGTTGCCAGTCCGTAAATAGCAGTTTGTTTGAATAGATTTTTATATAATCCCAAAATATGTCTGTAATAAAATTTATAAAACAAAAATAACCAATTCTTTGGTTTATTATTGATTTTGTAGGTTCAATAAAAAAACTTGCCGGTAATTTTATTGAGTTAATTTTTTTTCGTCCAAAATTTTAACAAAGTGAAAACCTCTTGGTCCATATCCCTGATTATAATAGAAACGATGTGCAGCAAAATTTCCGGTAAAAGCATCCAAAACGATGCTACTGCAATCTAAATCTAAAGCTTTTTGTTCGATATACTCCGTTAGTAATTTGCCAATACCTTTTGACCTAACCTCGGGATTTACGACAAAATTGTCTATTTCAAGATATTTTCCTGTCCATAGTTTCGTAGCCGACCAGCAACCAGTAATTCCTAAACAAACTCCATCTTCAAAAACACCTATTTGGATGTAGTTATGTGGAACCATTTCTGAAAGATATGCTGTGTACTTTTCGACGGTAAGCTTAGGATAAAGAAATCGCATGGTTTCAATTTGTCCCAGCATTTCTTCGACTGTAGTGAGTTCTTGTATTTGTAGTTTCATTGTTTAAAAAAATAGATTTCAAAAATACTCAATTTTTTTCATAGCTCCTCACAAAATTGAACCACAACTGCACCTGTAAAATGTATAAAAAAGTTTGAAAATTCTATAAATTTCCAGAACCTCTTCTGTCTTAACTTTGTATCAAAGGGAATGAAAAAGCTAAAATACAACCCTCAAAAAAGAAAAGCATTAGGACTAATAAAGCTAGTTTGTTCCTATAAAAGACAAAGCACAGGGACTGATTCTGCTGAAATGTAACCCTTAAAAAAACAGAGCATCGGGACTAATAAAGCTAGTTTGTTCCCATAAAAGACAAAGCTATTGGTGATTTTATAAAATGGTATTGATTCTCTGTTTTTGACTAAATTGAGAATCACCATTTTATAACCAAGGTCTAAAAAAATAACGACCCTATATATAAAAAGAGCCGACATTGAAATGTCGGCTCTTTTGCTTTTTCTTATAATGAAATTTTCTTATCCGTTCAAAGCTTCCGCTCCACCAACGATCTCTAAGATTTCGTTTGTAATAGAAGCCTGACGTGCTTTATTGTAAGTTAATTTCAATTGGTTTCTTAATTCAGTTGCGTTGTCAGTTGCTTTGTGCATTGCTGTCATACGCGCTCCGTGCTCTGAAGCAAATGAATCGCGAATTCCCTTATATAATTGTGTCTTTAATGATTTTGGAATCAAAGTCAACACGATTTCTTCTTTTGAAGGTTCGAAAATATAATCTCCTGTAGAAACTGCTGCATCAGATTTAATTGGAGCTAACGGTAAAAACTGTTCTGTTTGAACAATTTGTGTCGCAGCATTTTTAAACTGATTGTAGATCAATTCGATTCTGTCATATTCTCCAGACAAGAATTTCTCTGTTAAATTATCAGCAATTCCGGCAACATTTTCAAAAGTTAAATGATCAAAAATTGCATTATGATGACCGTGTACTTTATGCGTTTTACTTAAAACATCATTTCCTTTTTTACCAATAGCAAAAACGTCAACTTGTTTTCCTGCGTAAAATTCGGTACGATTCTTAACCTCTTTAATTACGTTAGAATTGAATGCACCACATAAACCTCTGTTTGAAGTTATAGCTACAAGCAATACTTTTTTTACTTCACGTTGTGTAGTGTAATCACCTCCAACTTCACCATCAAGTGTAGCCGAAAGATTTTGCAATAACTCCGTTAATTTCTCGGCATAAGGGCGCATCGCAGTGATTGCATCTTGTGCTTTCTTAAGCTTTGCAGCAGAAACCATTTTCATTGCCGATGTGATCTGCATCGTCGATGAAACGGAAGTAATTCTATTACGGATTTCCTTTAAATTTGCCATCTATTAATTAGAAAATGTGACAATTTGCAAATTAGATAATTAGAAAAATGCGAAACATTCTCTAATTATCTAATCTACTAATTATCTAATTAGTTATATTTTGCTGAAATTTCTTTTGCTGCTTTTTCGATAACATCAGTAATGTTGTCATCTAACTTACCAGCTTTTAACGCGTTAAGCGTATCTTTATGTTTGCTGTTTAAGTAAGCTAAGAAATCAGCTTCAAATTCTTTTACTTTATTTACAGGTACATTTCTTAATAAGTTTTTAGAACCTGCATAGATAATAGCTACTTGATTTTCAACAGTATAAGGATCATTCAAACCTTGTTTCAAGATCTCAACGTTTCTTTTACCTTTTTCAATTACGTTTAATGTAACTGAATCTAAGTCAGAACCAAATTTAGCGAAAGCTTCCAATTCACGGAATTGAGCCTGGTCTAATTTTAAAGTTCCGGAAACTTTTTTCATTGATTTAATCTGAGCATTACCTCCAACACGAGATACAGAGATACCTACGTTAATCGCAGGACGAACTCCAGAGTTGAACAAATCTCCATCAAGGAAAATCTGACCATCTGTAATTGAAATTACGTTTGTTGGGATATATGCAGAAACGTCACCAGCCTGAGTTTCGATAATTGGTAAAGCAGTTAACGAACCACCACCTTTTACGATAGACTTGATAGAATCTGGTAAATCGTTCATGTTTTTAGCAATTCCGTCATCAGCAATTACTTTACAAGCACGCTCTAATAAACGAGAGTGTAAGTAGAAAACGTCTCCAGGGTAAGCCTCACGTCCCGGTGGTCTTCTTAATAAAAGAGAAACCTCACGGTAAGCAACAGCTTGTTTAGATAAATCGTCATAAACAATTAAAGCCGGACGACCTGAATCTCTAAAATATTCTCCGATTGCAGCACCTGCGAAAGGAGCATATACTTGCATTGGAGCTGGATCAGAAGCATTAGCTGCAACAATAACTGTATAAGCCATTGCACCTTTCTCTTCTAACATTTTAGCAATTCCTGCTACAGTTGAAGCTTTTTGCCCAATTGCAACATATATACAGAATACAGGTTTTCCTGCATCGTAAAATTCTTTTTGATTTAAGATTGTATCGATACAAACAGTTGATTTACCTGTTTGACGGTCACCAATTACAAGCTCACGTTGTCCACGACCAACCGGGATCATAGCATCAACTGCTTTTACTCCTGTTTGTAATGGCTCAGTTACCGGCTGACGGAAGATAACACCAGGTGCTTTTCTTTCTAAAGGCATTTCATATAAGTCTCCACCAATTGGTCCTTTTCCATCAATTGGAAAACCAAGAGTGTTTACTACACGTCCTACCATTTGCTCACCTACTTTAAGAGAAGCAATACGTTGTGTTCTTTTTGCTGTTGATCCTTCTTTGATTCCAGTTGATGGTCCTAAAAGTACCACACCAACATTGTCTTCTTCAAGGTTCAATACAATAGCTTCAAGTCCGTTGTCAAATTCAACTAACTCACCATATTGTACATTCGATAGCCCGTAAATACGAGCAATACCGTCTCCAACTTGAAGTACTGTTCCTACTTCCTCTAGCGTAGCACCAGATTCAAAACCTTCTACTTGCTTTCTTAATATTGCTGAAATTTCAGCAGGTTTGATTTCCGCCATCTTAATTTATAATTTAGACACTTTTATGTGTAATAAAACTAATTACTTAACTCTCTTTTTAATACCTGCAATCTGTTTGCAACAGAAGCATTGTATTGTTGATCCCCTATTCTTAAAATAAATCCTCCAATAATAGATGGATCTACTGTATTTTCAATTGTTATCTTTTTATCTGATAAAGTAGCAACTTTTGCCAAAACTTTAGCTTCTAAAGCTGCGTCCATTGGAATTGCTGTTGTAACTTTTGCTACTTCAACACCGTTACCTTCGTCAAATATTTTTTTGTATTCTAAAGCAATAGCTTCCAGAATTTCAAATCTTTTGTTTTCAAACAATAAATGAAATAACCCTTTAGTTACACCATTTACATCTGCAAAAACTTCTAAAAGAGCACTTTCTTTAACTTCAACTTTTGTAGTTGGGTTTTGAATAAAGGTACTCAGTTCTAAATTACTCCCAATTGCTGTTGCAATTGACTTCATATCGTTATTGACAGCTTCGGCAACACCTTTAGAGTTTGCTAAGTCCAGAATTGCTTTTGCATAACGAATTGCTGCTCTTGTACTTGCCATAATCTTAGTTTAGCTTTACGTCACCTAACATTTTCTCTACTAATTTAGTTTGAGATTCTTTGTTAGATAATTCTTCTTTCAATAATTTCTCAGCGATGCTTAATGATAAAGTTGAAACTTGTGATTTCAATTCAGCCATAGCAGCATTCTTTTCACTTTCGATAGCAGCTTTAGCTTGCTCAATCATTTTTTGACCAGCTTCTTGTGCTTCGTTTTTAGAATCAGCAATCATTTTCTCTTTCATTTCACGAGCTTCTTTTAGCATCGCGTCACGCTCTGCACGAGCTTCATTCAAAATTCTTTGATTGTCAGCTTGTAAGTTTTCCATTTCTCTCTTTGCATTTTCTGCAGAAAGTAATGCATTTTTAATACCTTCTTCTCTTGCTGTGATAGATTCCATAATTGGTTTCCAGGCAAACTTTACTAAAAGTAAAATTAAAACCAACAAGATTAGAGCTTGCCAAAAGAATAAACCGAATGAAAAATCGTTAATTAACTTATCCATTTTATAACTATATTAAATATTTAATTTCTTTTTTTAAAAGTAACAACACCTTTAACCAACCGTTAAAGATGTTGTTAGTTCTTTCTTTATTATTTTCCTAAGATTAAAGCAGCAAATGCTAAACCTTCTAATAAAGCCGCGATAATAATCATCGCAGTTTGAATTTTACCAGCAGCTTCTGGCTGACGAGCAATAGCGTCCATAGCAGATCCACCGATTTTACCTAGACCTAAACCAGCACCGATTACTACTAAACCTGCACCTACTAAAGTTGGAATTGTTCCCATAAGTATTTATATATATAAAATTAAACTTCTAAATTAAATAATAACATTGTCTTCGTGACCGTGATCATGATCGTGGTCGTGGTCAGCAACTGCCATACCAATAAACAATGATGATAACATTGTGAAAATGAACGCCTGCAAAAATGCAACTAAAACTTCGATTACCGAAATAAATAATGTAAGTCCTAAAGAGATTGGTAAATCTGCTGCTAAATTTTTACCTACGAAAATCATAGCGATCAAACTCATAATTACTACGTGACCTGCCGTAATATTTGCATACAAACGAATTAATAATGCAAATGGTTTTGTCAATGTTCCTAAGATTTCAATTGGAGCCAAAATAATTTTCATCGGAACTGGAACTCCTGGCATCCAGAAGATGTGTCCCCAATATTCTTTGTTTGCACTAAACTGAGTAATGATAAAAGTAAACGCAGCTAAACAAACTGTGATTGCAATATTTCCTGTAACGTTAATTCCAAGTGGAGTCATACCTAATAAGTTTAACAACCACACAAAGAAAAATACAGTTAACAGGTAACCCATAAATTTTCTATATTTTTTCTCTCCAATATTTGGAACTGCGATCTCATCTCTGATGAAAATAATAAGCGGTTCTAATACTCTTCCGAATCCAGTTGGGATTGGTCCTTTTTTGTATGATTTTGCTAATCCGGTAAACATCAAAAATAATAGTACCGAAACAAAAAGCATTGACACTACATTTTTAGTAATAGAAAAATCTAATGGCTTTTCGTTTTCCGGATGTCCGTGATCATTTAAAGTAATAGTTCCGGCAGCATCTGTTTTGTAAATTTTACCGTGAACCAGTTTGTAAAAGTTTCCATCAACTTCAGCAACTGCTTCACCGTGGTGTAATTTTGAAGAAGAGAAAATTTTCAAACCTCCGTCAAAAAGAATTACAGGTAATGGAAAACCGTATTGTTTATTTTCTTTTTCATCTGAGAAGAAAACAAAATCGTGAGAATCTTGTAAGTGATGATCAATAAAAGCATCCACTTTTGCTTTCGGATCAAGAGCTGCATGCTCACCTTCCAAAGGTGCGTTATGTGAAATTACTTTTTCTTCATGAGCTGCCTCAGTATGTACATGCGTTGAGTCATTCTCTGAATTTGCAAAACTCATTACTGGAGAACAAGCTACTAAAGCTGCAAGAATAAATTTGAGCGGTTTGTTTGAAATCACCATATCTGTTAAAAATCTTATTTTTTACGTTTCTAAAATTTGGTGCAAAGGTACATTTTTTATTAATATTCAAAAGGATATGAAAAATTATTTTTGAACGTTGTTTTACAGAATCCCTATTTTAACGCTTTTCATTTAATAATCGGACAGTTAAAAGCGTCTCAAATAACAAAAACAAAATAAATGTTATAAAAAAATTGATTTTTTCAGCCATCACCTCACCGCTTTTGTTTTTTAAAATGGGCCTTAAAATTAGATATCCTACTAACATCTGTGTAAAGGTTCCGAACAGAAAAGCCATTCCAATAACTTCAAAGTTCTTTTTCTTTACTATTAATAATATAAGGTATAAAAGCGCAGATAGCCCGAAAAAAATCAAATACAAAAATTCTATACTGTAATAAAAATTTTGGGCATTAATGTCTAAAAATAAAAATAATGCTTTGTGCACTACATAAGCGGCCAATGCAAAGAAGAATAAATATAAAATGGGTTTGTAGCTTTTTACTAACATTTAAAATAATTTTCTGCAAAGATGCACTATTTATTTAAAGCTCCTAAATAGATCAATTACTTTGTTTTATTGATTTCATTAACCTGGCGAATAACATTATATAGTGCTAATCCAACCCCAATCATTACAAAAATGGTGTTGTAAGATAGTTTTGGGCTCGGATGATTTTCATCCAGCCATGTACCAAAATAGGAAAATAAAAAAATTATAATTCCCATTTGAACAGGAATGTTAATAAGTGGAAGCCACTTGTTCCTTTTGTTTTTGTTCGGTTCCTTTTCCATCTTTTAGGGTTACTTCTTTGGTCTGATTTAACATGGTACAGGTAGCAGTAAAATTCGCACCTGGTTCTATAGACAGTTTTCCTATGGCAACTTCTCCATGAATCTGTGCCGATGCTTTTATATTAAGGACTTCTAAAACTTTAATTTTTCCCTGAAACACGCCTTCAATATCAGCATTATTACAAACAATTTCTCCTTTTACAATGCCGGAGGCTCCTATAACCAATTTGCCTTGCGAAGTAAAATTTCCTATCAATTCTCCATCTAGTCTAAAATCGTCTTTAGAAACGATATCTCCGATGATAGAGGTTCCTTCAACTATTCGGTTTGTTTTTCCTAAAAGTTCTGTTCCGTTTTTTTTTACTTTGTCAAACATGATTATGGGGTTTTTGGGGCTAAGTAGGTTTCGAGATTTTTTTTAATTTGAATCAATTTGTAATTATCACTTGAAATAATAATTGCCGGATTTGATATTTTATACTTTTTATCATCTCTAAAAACTCCTGAAATATCTTTGGCGTAAGCCTCTGATTTTAAACCATGAATAACCACAAAACTTTCGGTTCTGTTGTATTTATCAAAAGAAGTTGTTAACCTCTCATAGTTTTCAACTAACAAAAATACTCTAATTGCTTCTTCAATCTTTTTACGAGTTTTAGAATCGTTGTTAGGAACTACATATAAAATTTTCCAGTTTTTACTATCTACTGAAGTAAAATCCATTTTTTCTAAGCTCGGTATTTGCTTTTCTAAAATCTCACGCGCATTTTTACCTTCATCACTGTTCGGATAGTTATCGGCAACAGATTCTAAACCTTTTTTATAAGCAGCCAAACCATTTACTTTACCTAAAGTATTGGCTTTTAACAATTCATACTTAGAAACAATTTCATCTCCTGAATATTGATTAATCAGGTTGTCAATATTGTCTAAGACGGTATCAAACTGTTCCTCCTCATACAATTTGTACCATTTTTGGTATTCTTTATCCGGTGAGGCCAAATCTCCTGCATTCGTATTATTTAAGATTTGTGCATATCTCGAACTTGGGTAGTTGGTTATGATATCCGATTTTATTCTTTCTGCGCGTGCAGGATTGGTAATTTGATATATTTTATACAAATTATACATCGCTGGCAAAACCAGTTTTTCTTCCGGTTTATTTTTTAGCAATTGTTCCAGTTTATCACTTGCCAGATTATATTCCTTAAATTTCTCTTTGTAAATCAGTCCTAATTGATAGTACGCAAAATTACGCTCTACACCAATGCTATCAATTGCAGCCTGTGTTTGAGGAAGTTGTTTTTCATAAAAATCAGTGGTGTATTTTTCAACTACGATAGTGTCTTTCAGTTTATTTGCATCATTATTCAAAGTATCATTTAACGCTGCAGTATTTACTGATTTCACTGCTGCCAGTCTCCAGTTTCCTTCCAGAACTCTGTTACCCCATATCTTCTTAAATTGCAATTTTCCATAAGCAACAGTAGTCGGATTGTAAAAGTAAAAAGTACTTGTACTTGCTGTTTCGTTTCCTGATGGCGGATTAAACATTCCTATACCGGGATTACTGGTTCCTACAGCTTGCGGATTTACAGCTGTTGGCCCTCCGTTGGCATTTGTGTTACGATCAATATTGGCTAATTTTTCCTTTTCTTTTTCTTCTAAGATTCTTTTCGCCTCATCTTTTTCTTTAAGTGCTGCGATATAATCGTTAAAATAACTTTTTCTGTCGGCAGGAGGCAAACCATATACTTTAATGATACTGTCATTACGTTTTGCAATCGCTTCGTATTTAATTACGTTGTCCAGATTTTTTCTGTTTTTTTGAATAAAAGCAAATTCTCTGGTTTTAGGATCTAATTTTACTAATGTACTGTCGTAGTATTTGGCAGCCACCGAATAATTGGTGTTCTTAAAATACATATTCCCAATATTCCTATAGGTCGAAGCAACCAAATAAGGGTCTTTTGATTTTCTTCCCAGTGACTTATTATAGAAAAATAAGGCATCCTGCTGCTCATCATTTTTATCAAAAAAGACTCCCATTTCATAAAATAACACATCAAGATAGGGTCTATTTTCACGATCTGCCAGTAATTTATTGTACATTTCTATAAACAAATCCTGATCTCCGTTTTTATAATCAAACATTTGCGCCTTTTTTGCATAGGCATGCATCATGTATTTTCTATCGGCTTTTCGATTCATATCGATCACACCGTCATAATAATAAAAGGCACTGTCTCTTATTCCGGCTTCCTGATACATCTGCCCTAAGATAAAACGGTACCGTGCACGGTCTTCATTTATCTTGGTAAACTTTTCCGCAATTTTAAGTTTGGTAACCGCACTGTCCTTTTCTTCTAAATTTAAATAGGCTTCTGCCAATAAAGCATTTGCATCCGAAAAAGTCTGTTTGTTCAGATCTGTATTTTTTAATAACAAGTTGATGTTTTTTACTACAATAGCATCATTGCCTAAGCGCATATTGGTTTTCTCACGCCAGATTTTTGCCGTGTAGATATTACTGCTGTTGGGGTATTTGTACAAAATATAATTGAATGCCTCCAAAGCGGGAATAAACCGTTGATCGTAGTATCTGGCCTTTCCAAGCATCAGATAGGCTTCGTCAATTTGTGAATTTCGCTCTCTTCCTCCAATATTCATAGAGTGCTTCTGAATGGCTTTTGTTGCCTTCGTCTCGGCTTTTTCAAAATCAGCATTCTTCGCTTTTTCTCCTTCCGAAAAATTCTCATCGATCTGCATTTTTTCGATCGGAAGCATTTTCCAGAAATTATCCTGATTGTTGGCCTGAATAGCCTTTAATCCCTTGTCAAGACCTATTCCGCCATTATACAAAATGTTGTACTTTGTACTAAGCGCATGGGAATTTCTGGCCAAAAAAGTATTTTTCTTGGTAGAACAGGCTATCAAAAAGAATAAAAAAACGATAAAAAAACTATATTTAAGAGTATTCTTTTTCAATAGAAAAGAGTTTATATCAATTAACTTCTAAAAAGGATTTTTAGTATATTGACTTGTAAAAATACGCTTCTTTTTGAAATATAGAAACTTATACAGCAAAAAACGATTCCAGTTCTTGTAAGGTTTCTTCTGAAGTCTGAATATCCTTCACCACTTCTCCTTTATTTAATGCTACAATTCGATCACAAACCTCTACTGTATGCTGCAAATCATGACTGGAAACCAGCACCGTAACATTTGGATTATCGGCCAGATCTTTAATGATCTTTTTTAATCGGCTCACAGTTGTCGGATCCAAATTGGCAAAAGGCTCATCTAAAATAACGACTTCAGGATTTCCAATAAGTGTTGCAATAATACCCACTTTCTTCTGATTTCCCTTAGATAAATCTCTCAGGTATTTTTTATTGTTCAGGATTTCTCCGTTAAAAAACTCTTCGTGCTCTAACAGCAAAGCATCAATATCTGCTTTATTCTGATGGCGCAAATCTCCGATAAAATAAAAATATTCCTCTGGAGTCAAATATCCAATCAGGAAACTTTCATCTAAAAATGATCCTGTAAAAGATTTCCAATTTTCGCTTGTATTTACCTGAATATCATTGTTTTTTATATTCCCTGTGGAAGGCTGAATCAAATCTAGCAATAAACTGAAAAAAGTAGTTTTTCCTGCTCCATTGTTTCCCACCAATCCGAAGCTCTGCCCTTTTGGAATTTCTAGATTGTTAATGTTTAAAACTGTTATTTCGTTATATTTTTTTGAAAGTTGATTTACTTGTATCATTTTTGAAAGTTTAATTGTTGATTTGTTTAATCGTTAATTTAATTGGTTTTCAATTATATGCGATCCATTTTAATTAACTAATTAGTTTTTTTGTTTATAAGCGCTTATCGTACTGTACTTCTCTACTTTATATCTTTTTTCGATAAGAGAAAAAACCTTGTCTTTAAAAACAAAGCCTAAAACTCCGGCACCTGCCACAAGTGCTAATCCAATGGTTTTGTTTCCTAAATAAAGTCCGATTGCATAAAGTCCTAAAGGCAATAATATCTTAGGTAACGTTAAAAGCATGGCATTAACATTAAATGCTTTTTTATCTCCAAAAGCACCTCCTGCCGAACTTAGATCGATTGGTGTTTTTGTGAAGGCACCACCCAAAAGTACCAGATGTGAATTGACTCCTATGTTATAAATAGCGCCAACAACAACGGTTAAATAAATCTCCCATCCAAAGAAAAGGTAGAAAGAAGAAAGTATGGTCGATATAAAAGTAGCAATCACAATCAGCCACCATTTTGACGTGATATAACCGCGATACGGAATGTTTTGTGTCATCATTAGCTGGTAATACGAACTGTCCCAGCTAGGTACAAACTGACCAAAGACAAACAAAAATCCACCCGAAACAAATATTCCGGCAAAAATATTCATCACTTCCGGCTGCTGTTTGTTTCCGAAAAAGATTAATCCGTAGAACAAAAAGAAAAAACTCATTAATATAGTCGTTTTTGACCTTTTATTTCTCTTAATTAATTTGATATCATTTTTAAGAAAAGTTCCCAAAGTTCCAAATTGATTCAGCCAGGAAAGATTTTCAGTCGTTGCAATGTCTTCTTTTTTAGAAAGTCCGGCATCTAAAAACAAATTATTCTTGAAGTACTTGAATGTAAACAGATAAAGCCCAACTAAGATTAAAACTGGAATCAAAAACAATCCTTTCACAGCATAAAATCCCAGGAAAACCGGTGTTGTAAAACTGGTAATATCAAAAAGTTTATAATATTGAGCTGTTGCTAAAACAAGAATTGCTCCAACAAAAACAACAAATAACTTATCAATATTGCTTAGAATAATATTCAAAAAATTGTTGATATAGATTAAGGAGAACGCAGCTAAAAACCAAAAGATAGCCCCCAAAGGATCATAACCTTCCAGAACTAGCACAATTGAAAAAGGAATAAAAAAGAGCGCATGAACCCAATTAAAAAAAGACAAAGCTGTTTTGCCTAATGAAAAATGAACGATGGTTGGTTTTTTGAAAGGTAAAATCAACAAGGGTTTGATATTCAACACGGGAATTGCCTGCATCAATAAACGAATGACCAGATCGAAAAGAAAATAATAAATCAAAAATTGATTGACGGTCACTAACGGTTCAAGATTCATTTTTTTTAGAATATAAAATGCCCCTACCCCTGCTCCGACAAAAAGCAACGAAAAATAGACCATTAAAAAACCTATCAAAACTTTCATCACGACACTTGTGCCAAATGATGCAGATCTAACAAAGGCTTTCCATTCCAGATAAATAAACTTTTTAATCATGGTTAATTGTTTTGAGTTTCTTAGTATGTGGTCAAATGTAAGAAAACGTTACAAAAAAAGTTAAAAATAATAACTTAGTGCCTGTGAATTAACCATCGTTTGCTACTTTTGCATAAAAAATACAATCATGCCTTCATTCTTAAAACTAATAATTAAAGAGGTAAAACGTGAAACTGCCGATGCTGTTTCTGTACTTTTTAATGTTCCCGAAGAACTAAAACCGGACTATAAATTTATAGCCGGACAATACATAAATTTAAAATTAACTCTTGACAATCAAGAGATTCGTCGTGCTTACTCAATTTGTTCTGCACCGGAAAGCGGTGAATTACGCATTGCTGTAAAAGCAGTAAAAAATGGTTTGTTTTCTCAATTTGCCAATACCAGACTTAAGGCAGGAGATGTTCTTGAAGTAGGTCATCCGGAAGGAAAATTTACTTTTGAACCGGATGCTGAAAGACAAAAAAACTATGCAGCTTTTGTAGCAGGAAGCGGAATTACTCCTGTTCTTTCTATTATAAAATCGGTTTTAAAAAGCGAACCAAAAAGCTCATTTGTATTGGTTTATGGAAATAAAACTCCAGACGAAACTATTTTTTATCAGGAATTACACGATTTACAATTGCAATATGTAGGTCGCTTTTTTGTGCATTATGTTTTCAGTCAGGCTAAAGCCGAAAATGCTTTGTTTGGCAGAATCGATAAATCGGCAGTAAATTTTGTTCTGAATAACAAACACAAAGAACTGCAATTTGATAAATTTTTCCTTTGCGGACCGGAGGAAATGATCGATACGGTTTCGGGAATTCTGAAAGAGAAAAATGTAAAAGAATCGGCTATTAAATTTGAACTTTTTACTTCTTCTACACAGGAAAATAAAATAAATACCTCATTAGAAGGGCATACCAAAATTACTGTTTTGGTAGATGATGATGAAGTTTCATTCGAAATGTCTCAAAAACAAACAATCCTTGATGCAGCTTTAAAACAAGGTATCGACGCTCCCTACTCTTGTCAGGGTGGAATTTGCAGCAGCTGTCTGGCTCGTGTAACTTCAGGAAGTGCTGAAATGACTAAAAACTCTATTTTAACTGATAAGGAAATCGCTTCAGGTTTAATTTTAACCTGTCAGGCACATCCAACTTCAGAGTCTATTTATGTAGATTATGACGATGTTTAGACGTTAAAATGTCAAAATATTCAAATTCCAAATTCCAAACTTACAATTGGGATTTGGAATTTTTTTTGTTTTATAAGTATTAGTAATCTTTGTAAAATTGGAATTCGAGACTAAAAAATTGCGCTATGAAATCGGCAAAGGAAATTTTTAAAAACAAAGAATATCCTTTAGATGATCCTGAGGTTGAGAAACTTGTAGAATATTGTGAAGAACTTCAGGATGAACTTATAGAATTTAAATTTCAGAAAACAAACAACAAAGAACTCGCCATGCTGGATATGCTCAAAGAAGTTATAAAAGGCTGCGATGCTATAGAAAAAGAACAAATGGAGCACGAACGGTTTGGTTATGAAGCACCAAATTATCAAGCCACGATTTCGAATCTAAAAAGTTATATTTATGGTAGATGCCAGGATGAGAAGATTTGGCTATAATTGTAATTACAATAAAGCTGTTTTTTTTCTAAAATATTACTAAATTTTCATTATATTAGGGGTAAAATTAAAGCAATCTCAATCTCCTGTTCTTCCGGAGATTTGTAGAGCTAAATCGAATTTGTCAACACGTTTAAATATTAAATATCATGACAATACATCACATACTTCGTTTATCATTTATAGCACTTTTTGTAATTACAGCTCTTTTTTGTATCTACTTTATCATTAAAAAACAACGAAATAAAAAAGGACCAAAATTACTTAGCAAAGAGAAATATAGTGCCACAATGATTGGTAAAATGACCGAAATAACGGTTTCTGATAGGAATACTTTTAATATTTGGCCTTATATAAGCAAATTAAAAGCTGCCAAAGTACTATCGAGCAAAGTTAAAGAATCTCAACTGGTGCATAAAATCTACAGAAATTCAACCGAAGATTTTGAGCACATTTTGCTCTCTACAGAAAAAGAAAATCATTTTGTTGTAATTGTTGCCAATAAAAACAAAAAGAAAACCATTGGATATTTTCTCTATGATTTAAATGGATTATATGCTTAACTGAATCTTCTCTACTATATCTTTTGGAGCAATCGATCTCATAGCGTCTTCATAACCTTCAACAATTTTATTTCCATAAACCGATGTGGGTAATTTTGGATATTGATTTCTGTCTGAAACCAAAGCATTTTCCAGAGTTTGTCCGAATGGTAAAAATCCCGCATACGGATGTGTAGCACCCCAAAGTGTGATGACTTTTACTCCCAGCATTGCAGCAATATGGGCATTTCCGGAATCCATAGAAAGCATGACGTCCAAGTTACTAATAAGTTGTAATTCCTGCTGAAATTTAATTTTTCCAGCCATATTAATTACATTTTTAAATGGTTCTGAAACGGAATCCAGAATTTCAATTTCTTTCTTTCCTCCTCCAAAAAGTAAAATTTTATAGTCTTTATTTTCGGCCAGTTTAGCAATAACTTCCTGCATCAGATCTTGCGGATAAACTTTAGAATCGTATTGGGCAAAAGGTGCAATCCCAATTAATTTTTGGTTTTGGTTGCCAATGATTTCTAAAATATCTGAACTTAATTCTGCCTTTGCAGGATATTCCGGATTTGATAAATCTAAAGGAAAACCGAGTTTTTCAAAGACTTTTTCGTGTCTTTCAAACATGGTTGGCAATTGCTTAAAAATTTTATTCTCGGCGCGCGTTAGTTCTTTTTTACCGTCACGGCCTTTATCAACTGTGGCTCTTTTTTTTCCGCTTAAAGCGAAAAAAAGACTTATAATTTTAGATCTCAGAACGTTATGAAGATCTGCAAAAGCATCAATTTTAAGTTTTTTTACGTCAGCGTACAATCTTAAAAGCCCTGCAAATCCTTTGTGGCGTTCTTTTTCGTCAAAAGCAAAAAAATCAAGATTAGGAATTCCTTCAAAAAAGGGTTTAAAAAACGGACGCGATATTACGGTGATTCTAACCGTTGGATACTGTTTTACAAAAGCGCGCAAAACAGGAACCGTCATGGCGACATCTCCCATTGCGGATAGTCTCATGACGGCAATATGCTTTATTCTATTGGACAACTCTGCCAAATTATTTTTTGTTTTGGTATAAAACGGGATTCAATTCATCGTCATTGTACATTTTCATTTGTTTGTACACTTTCATGAATTTATCTCCATTTTCAATATCAGTCAATAGATCATCAATCGCAGTAGACAAATCGCTTCTTTGCTCTAAAAGCACATTTAATTTCTCCTGACATTTATCTCTGTGTTCTTGTGAAGCTTCAGCACGAGTGGCTTCTTCATGCATGTGATAAATTTTTAAAGCTAAAATAGACAATCGGTCAAAAGCCCATGCCGGACTTTCAGAATTGATTTTTGCGCCATCTTTTACTTTTACATCACTGTATTTTTGCAAAAAGTAGCTGTCGATGTATTCAACCATATCTGTACGTTCCTGGTTTGAGGCATCGATTCTTCTTTTTAGAGTCAGAGCAGCTACCGGATCGATTTTCGGATCACGAATAATATCTTCAAAATGCCATTGAACAGTGTCAATCCAGTTTTTTAAATACAATAAATGCTCAAACTTATCCTTTGGGTAAGGATTGTTTATAGGTTGATCAACATTATCAAATTGGTGATAATCTTTGATGCTTTGTTCGAAAACAGAATATGCTAATTTTGAAAACATGTCTTTATTTATTAGAGACACAAAGATACTTTTTATACTTTTATGGTGTGAAGAAAACGATTAATTTTTCGTTATTGCACTACAATATATCCATAATTCTAAAATTTCATTATGAAAATTCATTATATCTCCAAAAACAACAGTGTCTTAAATCATTTTTTAGGCCAAATCAGAAATGTAAATGTTCAGAACGACAGTATGCGTTTTCGAAGAAATATTGAACGAATTGGCGAAATTATGGCTTATGAACTGAGCAAGGATCTTGCTTATAAAAATGTCGAAATTCAAACTCCGTTAGGCATTAAAGAAACTACCGAAATAGAAAGTGATTTGGTTTTATGTTCTATTTTAAGAGCTGGTTTACCGTTGCATAATGGTTTTCTAAATTACTTTGACCATGCCGAAAACAGCTTTGTTTCGGCCTGTAGGTATCATCCAAATAACGATGCTGAATTTGAAATCCGGGTTGAATATCAAGCGGTTTCAAACATAAACGACAAAACGGTTTTACTTCTTGATCCAATGCTGGCAACAGGTCAGTCTATTCTTGCAGTTCACGAAAAACTCATTCAAAATGCAACTCCAAAAGAAATTCATATTGTAGTGGTTATCGCAGCACCAGAAGGCGTTGCTTTTCTTGAGGAAAATCTTCCTGAAAACTGTCATTTATGGGTCGCTTCTTTAGACGAAAAGCTAAATGAAAAGAACTACATTGTTCCGGGTCTTGGTGATGCAGGCGATCTTGCTTACGGAAGTAAATTATAACTGAGAGAAAAATGTAAATAAACTACACAAAATCAACACATAAAATACAATTTCGTTATTCAATTTTTGTTGCATATACTCTACATGACTTGCTGCCATGATGGTCAAAGGTGCAATACTAAAGAAGAGTAAATCGTTACTTTTATCTGTTGAAAGAATGTACACAAAGGCCGCAATAAAAAAACATGCTACTACTTTTTTGTATGAAGAATGTAGTATTTGCGGTCGATTAGACAACGTCATCAGCATCGAAACTACAAAAAATAAAGATACAGCCACATAGATTGAAAGTGCTCCGTTTTCGTAATTGCTCTTGAAATAATCAATATTAAAATCGATTACAGCACGTTTCTGAAAAAACTCAGTTATATCAATCTGGAAGATTAAGGAGATCAATAAAAAGATTATCGATACCGCAATAAGCGCTATAAATGGTAAAATCCAGTTTCTATAATCTCTCGAAACATGAAAAACGATGGAGATAAAAACTAAAATCAGAAAGAGAATACACCAAAATTGAAATAAAGAAGCTATTAAAATCCAAAATGAAGCATCGAATATTTTTTCTTTTGAAGCTTTTAAAGATTGCAGCGAAATCAATCTTCGAAGTGCCAGCAGTACAAAAAAGTTCGCATATATTACATTAGCATTGTTAAATATCGTGGGGAAAAACAATAGAAACAATAAGTAAAAAAATATCGCGTATCCATTGTCTTTACTAAGTCCGTTCTTTTTTACGATAAAATTAATCAGGAAAAAAGACGCCAAAATAAAGCACAACAAACTCACTTTTTGGAACGCCAAAAAATAAGAACTCACCCATGATGGTTCCTGAATTTGAAAAAGAAAAAAGAAAACCAGTATCAAAATTACGACCAATGAATAATTTAATGGCGTAGATTTTTTAAAAACACTTGTTATCATAAGGATATTTTATACTTTTGTGATTGTAAATATAATACTTGTTTAAAAAGGAAAACCAACAAGTTGAAAAAAGATTCTACTACTAGACTTCTGGTTTCAATGCGTTAAAAACAATAATAACATATAATTTTATAAAATTATGACCGCTTTTTTTGAAGGAATACAGTACTTATTCGTAAACATTTTATTCGCTCCACTTGATTTTTTACGTCGTTTGGAACTTGTTACCTGGTTTGGTGCTAATACTATTAACTGGATTTTTATGATCATCTGTTCATGCGCAATCGTTTATTGGATCAAACAATTACGCATTTTTGATGACGCCGGAACTGAAAACCAAGATACTACAGCTCACTCTTTTTTAAAGTAAGTCGAAGCCAATATCTTTTCTAAAATACATCTTATCAAAATTTAGTTTATCTATATTTTGGTAAGATTTTTTTATGGCCTGTTGGAAATCGTCTCCATAAGATGTTACGGTTAGTACACGTCCTCCATTACTAACGATAGTCTCGCCTTCTAGTTTTGTTCCTGCATGAAAAACAATAGAATCAGTAATGTTTTCTAAACCAGTAATTACTTTTCCTTTTTCAAAATCTTCCGGGTATCCGCCAGAAACCACCATAATTGTAGTCGCACTTCTCGGATCAACCTGTAATTCGAATGAATCTAATTTTTGATTGGCTACTGAAAGGAACAATTCAACTAAATCTGATTGTAATCTTGGAACTACAACTTCAGTCTCAGGATCTCCCATTCTTACATTGTACTCAATAACGATTGGTTCGTTTTTTACATTGATCAGACCAATAAATACAAATCCTTTATATTCGATTCCATCTTTCTGGAAACCTTCAATGGTTGGTTTTACGATACGTGTTTCAATTTTTTCCATCAAAACAGCATCAACATAAGGAACCGGAGAAACAGCTCCCATTCCACCTGTATTTAAACCTGTGTCACCTTCGCCAATACGTTTGTAATCTTTTGCCGTTGGTAAAATTTTATAGCTTTTTCCATCAGTTAAAACAAAACAACTTAATTCTATTCCGTCCAAAAATTCTTCGATAACTACTTTTGAACTCGCTGCTCCAAATTTTTGATGAACCAGCATGTTTCTTAATTCTGTTTTAGCTTCTTCTAAATCCTGAATAATCAAAACTCCTTTTCCTGCTGCCAAACCGTCTGCTTTTAAAACATATGGAGGCTGTAATGTTTCTAAGAAAGCACACCCATTTTCTACTGTTTCGGCAGTAAAACTGTCATAAGCCGCAGTTGGAATATTATGTTTCATTAAAAACTCTTTAGCAAACTCTTTACTTCCTTCTAATTGAGCTCCTAATTTTGATGGTCCAATAACCGGAATATGTTGTAAACTCTCGTCATTTTTAAAATAATCGTAAATCCCTTTTACCAAAGGATCTTCCGGTCCTACGACCACCATTTTTACATTTTCCTGAATTACAAATGCTTTAATCGCATCAAAATCTGTTGGAGACATTGCAACGTTTGTAGCAATTGCTGCCGTTCCTGCATTTCCTGGTGCAACAAAAAGTTTTTCGCAAAGTGGACTCTGAGTCATTTTCCACGCAAAAGCATGCTCTCTTCCGCCGGATCCCAATAGTAAAATTGTCATGGTATAGTTGTATTTAGTTGTGGTGCAAAAATAATTGCTTTTGTACGTAAAAAATAATTAAATCTTAAAAAGTTGTTGATTCTTCTCTGTTAGTAATTGTATAATATTATTTTTGACGAAAATTGATCCTTCAAATGATTTCTATTTTCGATATTTCGCTACAATTAAATGGTTTTCCGATAAAGAAAGCCAAAGCCGAATTGGATGAAATCAAGAATTTATCTGAAGCACAATATGTTCGTTTTCTTCAGAATAAAAAAGAAGAAATTGTCGCTTTTCATCTGGAAAACAACTCTTTTTATAAAGAATTAGTTGGTAATATAACCGAATTGAAATGGGAAAATTTGCCTGTTTTAAACAAACAAAATTTACAGAAACCACTCGAAGAGAGGCTCTCAAAAGGTTATTCCAGAAAAAACATATACCTCAACAAAACATCCGGATCCAGTGGCACTCCTTTTGTTTTTGCTAAAGATAAATACTGCCATGCCCTAACCTGGACTTCTATTTTTATGCGTTTCGGCTGGTACCATATCGATTTTAATCGCTCGTATCAGGCTCGTTTTTATGGTATTCCGATGGATTTTACTGGCTATCATAAAGAACGGATTAAAGATTTTTTGACGCATCGTTTTCGCTTTACGGTTTTTGATTTATCCGATGCTGTTCTTGAAAAATTTATCCGAAAGTTTAAAACTAAAAAATTCGATTATATCAACGGTTATACGAGTTCAATCGTTTTGTTTGCCAAATACTTAGAACAAAATAATCTAATTTTAAAAGAAATTTGTCCCTCTTTAAAAGCATGTTTTGTTACTTCGGAAATGCTTTTTGAATCGGATAAAAAACTCTTGCAGAAACAATTCGGAATTCCTGTTATCAATGAATATGGCGCTTCAGAATTGGATTTGATTGCTTTTGAAAACCCAAATAGAGAGTGGCAAGTAAATGCTGAAACATTGTTTGTTGAAATTTTAGACGAAAACAATCAGGTTTTGCCTTACGGTAACGAAGGTCGAATTGTGATCACCTCTTTATTCAACAAAGCGCATCCCTTTATCAGATATGATATTGGTGATATTGGAATTTTAGACAAAAAAAGTACACTGCAAAAACCTATTCTAAAAAAACTGGTTGGAAGAACCAACGACATTGCAATTCTGCCAAGCGGCAAAAAATCACCTGGTCTAACCTTTTATTACGTAACCAAAAGCATTATTGAAGATGACGGAAATGTTAAAGAATTTATCATCAAACAAATACATTTAAATTCTTTTGAAATTGAGTATGTAAGTGATGTTGAATTAAGTGCAACTCAAATTCAAAAAATAGAACAGGCAATTGCTGTGTATTTAGAACCCAATTTACATTTTAGTTTTACCCGGAAAACCGTCTTAGAAAGAAGCAAAAGTGGAAAGTTAAAACAATTTAAATCTTATCTTTAATATAAATAAAATCTTACATTTGTTTTTCTAATTAAAAACTTATGCAGGATCAATCTTTACTTTCAGAAGAAACTATTTCTAATAAAATATATTACATCCGCGATCAAAAAGTGATGTTGGATCGTGATTTGGCATTGCTTTATGATGTGGAAACTAAACGATTAAAAGAACAAGTCAAAAGGAATCGAAACCGCTTTCCAATTGATTTCATGTTTGAACTCACCAAAATAGAATTTGAAAATTGGAGGTCGCAATTTGCGACCTCCAATTCTGAAAAGATGGGTTTGCGCTATGCCCCAATGGCATTCACAGAACATGGAATATTAATGCTTTCAAGCATTTTAAATAGCGACAAAGCAATTCAAACCAACATCCAAATCATGCGTATTTTCACAAAAGTGAGACAAATGCTTCTGGACACAACAGAAATTAAAGTTGATATTCTACAAATTCAAAAGAAATTAGAAAATCATGACAAGAATATTGAATTGGTTTTTTCCTATTTAGATGAATTAACAGAGAAAAATGAAAATGAAAGTGAGAGAGTAAAAATTGGATATAAAAAATAGTTCATTAATTCTCCAAAAATCACACTTAGATATTGAAGAAAGTCTTTCAATCGACAAAGAATTCAATTTAAACTTTACTTTTGCCAAAAGAACGTTTTAAAAAGAATTCACTCAACCTATGAAAATCACCCTAATCGCAGGTACAAGACCTAATTTTATAAAAATAGCACCCCTCATTAATGCTATACAAAACAAACAAAATGAAGGTTTTGATGTTTCGTTTCGATTGGTTCATACAGGTCAGCATTACGATAAAAACTTAAGTGATACTTTTTTTGAAGAATTAAATATCCCCAAACCAAATGTAAATCTGGAAGTAAAAAGTGGTTCTCAAGCCGAACAAACTGCTGCAATTATGATTGCTTTTGAGAAGGAATTACTTCAAAATCCTACTGATTTGGTTTTGGTTGTTGGTGATGTAAATTCTACTATGGCATGTTCAATCGTTGCTAAAAAATGCAATACCAAAGTAGCGCATGTTGAAGCGGGGATTCGTTCCGGGGATTTAACAATGCCTGAAGAAATCAATAGAATGTTGACAGATAGTATTACCGATTACTTTTTTACAACCTCAACTTCAGCCTCAGATAATTTATTAAAATTAGGATCCGATCCTGAAAATATACATTTCGTAGGAAATGTTATGATTGATACTTTATACCAAAACATCAATAGAATTTCTGCGCCGGATTTTTGGGAAGAACATCAGCTTAGTGAAAAAAACTATATCGTTCTAACCTTGCACCGCCCCGGAAATGTCGACGAAGTTTCTTCTCTTATTGCTTTGCTTCAAGGAATTGATGATTTGGTAACTAACAAAAAAATACTATTTCCTATTCATCCCAGAACGCAGGCTATTTTGGGAGAAAATGCAATTTCTTTTAAAAACATCATTTTTGTTGCACCGCAAAGCTATCTGAATTTCATGTATTTAATAAAAAACAGTTTTGCTGTTATTACCGATAGCGGTGGTATTTCTGAAGAAACAACTGTAATGGGAATTCCTTGTTTTACAATGCGAAATAACACGGAGCGTCCTGAAACCGAAACCATTGGATCTAACACTATTGTGGGAACTTCATTAGAAAATTTACAAAATGTCTTTGGTCTGTTCTTGAAAAATGGAGCCCGAAAAAGTGGTATTCCTGAATTATGGGATGGAAAAGCCTCTGAGCGAATTGTTTCAATTTTACTGGATAAAAACTAATGAAGGATATTCTGATTATATCAAACTATTATCCACCCGAAAAAGGTGCTGCAGCCAATAGAATAGAACAACTGGCTATAAAATTAAATCAAAACGGATATGAGGTTTCGGTAATTTCCCCGCTTCCAAATTATCCGAAAGGGGAATTATTTCCAGAGTATAAAGGAAAGTTTTCAGTAACTGAAAAGATTCAGAATATTACCCTCAAACGCCTTTGGATTTATCCCAGCAATAGTTCGAATATCTTCAAACGAATTGTTTCGACATTGTCATTCTCGACCACTTTATTTTTCTATTTGTTATTTGCCAAAACGCCTAAAAAAGTTATTGTACAATCGCCACCATTATTGCTTTCTTTTGTTTCGGTTTTTGTGCTTTGGCTGAAACGTAAAACCATTATTTTGAATGTTTCAGATCTTTGGCCAACAGCTGCCATTGAACTCGAAGTTTTAAATAAAAATAGTATTTCTCATAAAATTTTGCTTTTTATTGAACGCTTTATTTATAAAAAAGCAACTCATATTTTTGGACAATCAAACGAAATCATAGCCCATATTCATTCTATTTTTCCTGAGAAAAAATGCTTCTTGTATCGTAACTATCCGGATCATTTTGTTGAAGATTTTCTTGAAGAAAAAGAAACTTCTACAGAACCAATTAAATTATTTTATGCTGGATTATTAGGCGTTGCACAAGGTGTTTTTGAACTTATTCAGCAATTGAATTTAGAGGATTTAAATGTCGAATTGCACATTTTTGGTGATGGTGCTGAGAAAACTCAAATTGTAAATTACCTCAACCAAAATCCGACTAAAAAGATAATCTTTCACGGAATGCTGGAACGCAATGTTTTGCATGAAAAGTTGAAGAATTTAGATATTGCGTTAGTTCCGCTTAAAACGAGAATCTACGGTTCTGTTCCTTCAAAAATATTTGAGTATAGTGCTTTGGGTTTTCCTGTTTTTTATTTTGGAGGAGGTGAAGGTGAAGATATTGTAGTCGAAAATAATCTTGGTTGGATCGTTCCTGTTGAAAACTTTCAGAATTTAAATACAACTTTAAGCGAGATCTCCGGACTTAGTAAAGAAGAAATTCAAAAAATGAAAAAAACTATTTTTCTTCATGCAAAAAGTCATTTTAATCTGGATCAGCAAATGACAAAACTTATCGAAAATAATGCTTTCTAAGTAGCTTCCTTAAAAAAGAAAACGGGCATTATTTCTGGAATAATGCCCGTTTTAACTTTTTATTATTTGATATAATTCGAAAAATCTTTGTGTTCTTCTTTTGAAAGTTCTTCTTTTGAAAGTGATCTAAAATAATCATAAGTAATCTTCATTCCTTCAGAGCGACTTACTTTTGCTTCCCAACCCAATAACTCTTTTGCTTTTGTAGTGTCTGGCTGACGTTGTAACGGATCATTTATGGGTAATGGATGGTAGACTACCTTTTGATTAGTTCCTGTTAGTTTAATGATCTCTTCTGCAAAATCTTTAATCGTGATTTCATCCGGATTTCCAATATTTACCGGATACACATAATCCGAATGCAGCAGTCTGAAAATACCTTCAACCTGATCGTCTACATAACAAAAAGAACGTGTTTGCATTCCGTCTCCGAAAATAGTTAGATCTTCCCCACGTAGTGCCTGTCCGATAAAGGCTGGAATTACACGTCCGTCGTTCAAGCGCATTCTTGGGCCGTAGGTATTAAAGATACGCACGATTCTGGTTTCTACACCGTGAAAAGTATGATAGGCCATTGTGATCGATTCCTGAAAACGTTTTGCTTCATCATATACCCCACGTGGTCCAATTGTATTTACGTTTCCATAATATTCTTCTGTTTGTGGGTGAACCAACGGATCTCCGTAAACTTCAGATGTGGAAGCGATCAAAATTCTAGCTTTTTTTACGCGAGCTAATCCCAATAAATTATGTGTTCCTAGCGATCCTACTTTTAAAGTCTGAATTGGAATTTTTAAATAATCTATAGGACTTGCCGGTGAAGCAAAATGCAGTATATAATCTAAATCACCCGGAATGTGTACAAATTTGGTAATATCGTGATGGTAAAACTCGAAATGTTCTAACTTGAATAAATGTTCTATGTTTTTAAGATCTCCCGTAATCAAATTATCCATTCCGATAACATAGTATCCTTCTTTGATAAAACGATCACATAAATGCGATCCCAGAAATCCTGCCGCTCCTGTAATAAGTATTCTTTTCATTTCAATATTTTCTGTTCATTAGAATCATTTGCTACATTAAACATGCAGTAAAGAATTATAAAGAAGATTATTCCTCTTTGTCTACTCAAAAAAGATTCGGTCAAAAATAAGACTATCATTGTTACTGAAAAAGCAATATGTATAAAATCTTTATTTATAATTCCTTTTCTAATTGTGACCACTAGCATACTTATCACTAATAAAAAACCAAATACGCCTAATTCTGAAAATATTTGAATGTATTCATTATGAAAATTAAACTCCCCATAATCTGGATATAAATTATGTTCTTTTATTTTTTCTTTTATTTTATTCTGTGACGCATCTAATCCAAATCCTGTAAAAAAAATATTCTCTTCCTGTAGCATTTCTTTAAAAATTCTAATTTGAAAGAATCTAAAAGCTGCTCCCGGAAAAAAGTCATTCTGCTGAAATTTATCCTGGTTCCAGGCTTGTTTTAAACTAATATTATAAATTGGCCCTTGATTTTCTTCAGTAGTTTTCTTTAAAGAACTATCAACAAATATTGTTTCAAACTCAATCATAAACCTGTCTCTGACTGGCTTAATAAAAATTACAGCACTAATAGATACAATAACTACTGTTGAAAGGATTAGTCTTTTTGTTCTTCTGGATACAGTAGAAAAAAAGAAATAATAAATAATTATCATAGCCAAATCAACGATAATAATATTCTTAGATGACAATAAAAATATTAAAACTATAAGAATAGAAAATCCTGTTTTATCAACAATTGATTTTTCTTTTTTAGCAAGCAACCAGAACATGGCTAAAGAAGCAAAAACTGCCACATAAATGGCATTTACTTCTAAAGTGACTAACTCATGATAGAAAAACACCTCTTTATTTCCGGAAGCTATGAATTTTACAATCGCCTTTAATAAATAGAAAATGGCGAAACCAACCATTGCAAAACTGTAGTAATCTAATATCTTTTTTACTTGATTACGAGTTATTTTTGGTAATCCGCAAAAAGCTAAAGGAATCAATAAAAACAATACTTCTTTTTGTAATCCTTTAATTGTTTGTTTACTTTCTATTGTCCAAAAAAGCGATATAAGCATCAAGACATACAGTAGCATGGGAAGTAACAAAACTTTTGGTATTGAAAAATCTTCTTTTTTGGATTTAACAAGAGTAAAAATTAGAAAAATAACGCCGGTTAAACTTCCAATTATATACTTCATTGGAAGTGTAATCAACATTGCTGTTAAAAGATAAACCAACAATGTTTTGTTCTGCCATAATTCATCAATTTTATTGAAGACTTTTTTCGAATAACCTGAGGTACGATTCATTTATTTTATTCCAATTAAATTCTTGAATTATAGTGTTAAAATTATCGCGAACGATTTGTTCATGATCTTTTCGTTTTATGGTTTCAATAAGTTTTTTAACTTCTGTTGCATTTAAAAAATAGAATGCGTTTTTTTCTAAAATAGCGCGATTAAATTCGTTATTATGTGCTACAATTAATGCCTTTGTTGCCATTGCCTCCAATAAAGAAGGATTTGTTCCTCCTACTGAATGTCCGTGAAAATAAAGATTAGAAAAATATCTTAGATTGTCTAAATGCTCTTTATTATAAATTCCTCCCGTAAATCTTATATTTTGATTTTTTGAAAATTTCTTTTTAAGATAATTTCCAAAAGTATTATTGCTATTTCCTATAACCAATATTACTTTATCATCATTACTTTCCGCAATTCCATCCAAAATTACCTCGATATTATTTTCGGGCTCAAAACGCGCTATTAGTAGGTTGTAGTTGTATTTTTCGACATTATATTGTGAAAGTAAATCTTCTTTTGGCTCATAAAATGGTTCCGCTCCATAAGCTATATAAACTGCTTCTTTATTATATTTCTTTTCTAAATATTGTTTAATTCCAAGCGAATCTGCAATCAAATGATCACTACTTTTGACTGCTTTTTTCTCAGCAAATTTTAAAAATTTTTGGGTTGTTTTAGAATATTTACTTCTCTTCCACTCCAATCCATCCATGTTAGTAATGATGGTTGATTTTTTTGGTAAAAGAAACGACCATATAGAACTGCTTGTGTAACCCAATTGCAGAATGATATCGAAATTTCTTTTTCTGGAATCCAAAATACAGTTCAAATCATAAATAAATTGTCCTGCAGAGCCTATTTTATCTTCCGGGTCATATTGATGAATAATATTCACGCCCATGTAAGATGTCTCCTGAAAAACATGATTCTGCGAATTATAAACATAAACATCATGTTTCTGTTGTACTAAATAAACTGCAAAACACTCTGCAAATTGCTCAAATCCACCATAATTATTAGGGATTCCTCTGGTACCAAGAATGGCTATTTTCATCTAAATTTTATCAATCAGGATCCAAAAATAATGATTTTAAAAGTTCTTAAAAATTTAATTAGAACAAATTCAATTTTAATTTATGAATATTTAATTTAATTTCTACATTTGTTTCAAAGCGCTTATAACAATATTTTTATGATTAATTTTGAATATCTGGAAAACCATTTAGACGATCTGCGTTTAAAGTACTTAACTGCCAGTCCATTTCCGCATTTAATAATTGATGGTTTTTGCGAAGAAGAAAAATTGATAAAAGCCTATAAAAGCATTCCTGAACTCAATAATAAGAGTCGCGATTATTCATTTGCAAATAATAAATTTGAAAAATCAAATTATAAGGAATTAGGTGTTGAACTACACGAATTATATGATGATCTCTCATCTGAACGATTCAATAAAATCATATCTCATATAACCTCAAAGTCAATTTTTGTTGATCCAAAAAATCACGGTGGAGGATTACATCAGGGTAAGAAGAATAGTTTTTTGGATATGCACCTGGACTTTAATTATCATCCTATTAACAAAGACTGGTACAGAGAACTAAATTTACTTTTGTACTTAAATAAAGATTGGAAACCGGAATATAAAGGAGGCTTAAAAATAAGTGATTTAAGGACAGAAGAAGAAGCTGAGCTTGATGTTCCTTTTAATCGTTTAATTATTCAACAATGTGCACCCTATACGCTTCATGGATATGATATGACAAACTTTCCTGAGGGAAGTTTTAGAACATCTGTTGCAACCTATGCTTATCAAATACATAAAAAACAAATTGAAAAACCAAGAACAACAGATTGGTTTCCAAAAGAAGATGCCTCATTTTTAAAAAAACAATTTGCTAAAAATTATAATTTTTTAGTAAAAACAAAAAATAAATTGTTTGGAAGTAATACGTCAAAAAATCAATAACAAAATTGTTAGACTATTAATTTTGTTTTATAAGCTGATATAATACTGCGGCTGATTTTTCCCAACTGTATGTTTCTTTAATTTTTTGCGCCATTAACTCAAAATCTGAATCTCGGTTTTCTTCTAAGATCTGAAGTAGTTTTTTATTGAATTCAACCTGGTTATAGGGATCAAAATAAAACTCTTTAAAAAAACTAAAATCTGACATTGCCGTTTTATCTGAGCAAATTGTTGGAATTTTAGCCGCAACAGACTCTAGGGGCGGAATTCCAAAACCTTCGGCAATTGAAGGATAAACAGATGCATTGGCTCCTCTTAGCAACAACAACATGGTCTGAAAATCGGTATTTTTCAAATTAATTATCTGCTTTTTTATTTGAGAATCTATCCGATCAAAAACTTCATTATATTCAGGATTGATAATAGTATCGTTTCCTAAAAAAAGAAGTTGATATTTTTTATATAATTCTAAATCAACAAAAGCCTTTAAAACCATTTGCTGATTCTTTCTTGGCTCCCATCTACTTACATAAATAATATATTCTTTAAGAGAGAACTCTTTCGTCACCTTTGCTTTAATCGATTCTTTGTCGTATTCTTCAAAAAAAGCATTATCAATAGCATTGGGTGTAATCTCATAATTAGAAAATCCAAAATGTTGTTGAATTTTCTCTTTAGAGTATTGTGAAACTGTTAATCTGATATCCGCCCATTTAGCACTTTGTTTATATAGTAAAGTATTTATTATTTTACTGAAAAATGGAAAATATTGCGGAAAATCAATAAATAACACGTCATGGGTTGTGACGATGTATTTACATCTTTTAAATGGGGAAACAGTATACTGAAAATGTGCAAAATCAATTTTATTTTTTTTAATAATTTTCGGTATATCAATTAGTAACCTCAAATATTTGTTTTGGTATTTATACTTTACATAGGTAACATTTGAATGATTCCCGAAAATCGATTCTAAATTTTGTGGATTGTTTGAAGCCAAAAAAAAATGAAGCTCTTTCTTCCTTATTAACTCAGAATATAATCCCTGAATATAAGTTCTTGTTCCTTGAAAACCCCCATCAAAAACATGACAATCAACAAAAATAAAAGTTGAATTTTTACTCCTCATTTTCTATTCTATTTTGGCTATTATACTCTCTAATAATAATTTCTCTAAGAGCAATCAGGAATCCGAGTATTATTGATTTATTATCTAATTTTAAATACAACCCCAAAAATACCCAGTTCGAAACGATCAGAAAAACACTTGAGCCAATTAATAAATAATTAATGGCTTGCACAGCTTCGATATCCGATTTTTTTTGTCTGTACAAAGCAATCAAAAAAACAAGAAGCAATAAAACGCCCAATAATCCTGATTTTAAAAACACTGTCATATAGCCATTGTGAACAATTGGAATATACTGAACATATTCGTGATCATTAGTCCAGACTTTTCTACCCAAATTAAGTGTTGATCCCAAGCCTTCGCCAAAAAAAACGGCTCTTTCTCCTTTGTCTGAAACTTGTTTAACAGCAATTATATTTTCAAACGATCTGTAATTATCATTAAAATCTTTCCAATCTTCTTTGTCGATTCGTGTTTTAAAAGCCTCTTGAGGGGCAATTTTAATTTTATATAAAAAAGCTTGTATCCCTTTCCCTTCTCTTTTTGGATTAATGTAAACAATCGCTGTATACCCAATAACGGTACCTAATAATACAAATAAAATTACTCTTAAAGATTTCTTGTTAAAAATCAAATATCCTTTTAAACCGACATATAAGATTATAAACTGAATCAGATTTGTTCGTGCTAAATATAGAAAACTCGATAAACCTATTATTGACATTAATATCAGTCTCTGCCTCTTTGAAATTTCTAACTCCAGATTTTTATAAAAAATAAGAATGATTAATACATAGATCTCATAATCACTAAAATAGCCCCCATGTTCTCTTAAAAGATTAACACTTAAAGTTCTAAACTCAATAACCGTAAAAAACAGCATTGCCAGGTGCATTAACGAAATCGCTAATCCGGTATAAACTATAACTTTTAACGCTAATTTACTACTAAATCTACACAGTTGATAACCTACTAATAATCCTAAAATGGGTTTAAATAAATATGTAAAATCTCTAATGAATAAAAAAACAGTTGTTTTACTGAATAAAGTAGAAACAATTGAAAATGAAAGTATTAAGAGAAAAATAAAACAATACTTAATTATTGTAACCGAGTATTTTCTTTTTATTGTTACCAGTAAAGTTAAAGTCCAAACCGCAAAAGTGAGTTCATAATTTGCAAACAAAGAAACTCCAATGCAAAGCAAAAATAAAATCTGATAAGGAAAACTTTTATAAATTGTAATATTCATGATTACTTGCTTAATCTAATTACTGGTTTTAAAACAATATAATATAAAACTATCACCATTATTTCTATGATAATCGTGGCAATAAAAGCACCTTGAAGTCCAATATTTTTTACTAATAAAAAGAATACCAACAAGCTAAAAATAGAAGAACCAATTGTTATGTTTATATATGCCTTATTGCTGTCTAATGCAAAAATCAGCTGCTTTAAAGCGATAGAAATTGTCATAAATACCGGGATAATCAAACCTAACCTAAAAAAGAATGTCATCGAATCCAATTCATTTAAAGCAATATTAAAATATAATAAAATTTCCTCTGTGAAAATAAATGCTATGGCCACTAATACTAGTACAAACAAGTAATTTAGACCATTGTAATTTAACCAGTTCGAAATTCCGTTTTTTAAATTTTTATGTATCTGCAAACAAACATCAGCATATATAAAATTGAAAAACATTTGCAAATAGGTTCTGAAAGTCATAATAATTTGATCTATAATTCTATATTGTCCCGCCATACTGTTTCCTCCTACATAACTAATTATCATTATAGGTAAATATTGGTAAAATGAAAGGAAGAGTTGTGAAAAGGTCAGAGAAAATTCCTCTCTTAATAAATATAACGCATCCTTTGTAGCATTTTGATAGAATCGTAAATCATATTTTTTTATCAGACTAATTAATCCTATTAAACTCGAAATTATCAACCCTACTCCCAAGTAAGCATTTGCATAAATATAATCATCCTTTTTACTGATAAAAATAAAAATACCAGCCACATAAATTACTTTAGAAATAATGTTAATAAAAGAAATCCATTTGTAGTTTTCCAAACCCTGAAAAATCCACGTTGGATTTATTAATTGGCCAATTACATACAAAAAACTAAAAAAGAAAAGATCTTGTTCTTTATTAAAAAAAGGCACAAAATAAATAAGCAAAAAAGCCAGAAATAGTAAGATTACAATCAAAAACAGTTTCATTACATAGATAGAAACTATTTTTCTTTTAATAATCTCAGGATTGTTCCTATTGATCGATATTTCTTTAGTTCCGTTAATATAAGACCCATAGTCAACCAAAACATTAAATATTAAAGCAAACGAAAACCCAACTCCAATCTTTCCCAACCCTTCTTTTTCACAAATAGTAACCAAATAAGGCATTACCAAAAGTGGACTAACCAGATTAACAATCTGACCAATTCCATAAATAACAAAATTTTTAATTCTATTATTTTGAAATACATTTAGGTGTTTTGATTTAAGCAAGAGAATAGGGTTTGTTTATAAATATAGTATAAGACTTTAGGGTCTATTCTAAAATGATAAAATTCAATATTAGGAACTTAAGATAAAAAAAGCCACAAATTGTGGCTTTTAAACAATGTAAAATAATTATTTTACAATTAACTGAATTTGATCATAAAGTGCTTTTTCTGAATAAAACAACGGATCATATTTTCCATCCTTAGATTTGATGTTTTGTATAATTGAATTCTTTTTGTCAAGAACTTTTATACATTCATTTGGAATAAAATAGTTGAAAAATAATGAGTCTTTCGCTTCAAAACTTTTACTATAATACTTCATTTTAAAATTTTTAATAATGATTTCCTTTTGTCCTTCATTTGTTCCAAAATCAATTCTAATATAGTTCGGAATTGCATCTTCAGGCAAATTAAAAACAATATCTTGTGGATTATCATTAGCTTTTACGGCCATCCAAACAGAATTTTCTTCTTTATAAGGTACCTCATATTCATCCTCACTATAATACAGCTGAAAATTATCATCCGTTTTTACTGTTGCGGTTAAGGTTACTTGGAAATTATTTTTTTTTGTTTCAACTTCAATTGGTTTGACCTCGTCTTTACTTGCTTCTTTCTTACAGGAAGTAAAAGATACTAATAAAATCAAACTTGCAAAAATTAGTTTTGTTCTCATTATTAAAATTTTTCGGCTAAATTAGTTTTTTAAACTTAAAAAAAAAATGCTCCACCTAAACTCATAATATTACGTTTTAGGCAGTCATTAAAATATTAATTATTTTTCTCTAAAATCAACTTTTGTTTTCTGTAAAAAGATTTAAAAGATTTAAATAAAATGTAAATAAAAATAAACAATAAAGGTAATATTAACTTCTTGCTTCCATAAAGTAAACCTGTTTTTTCGATATTTAACGTTGTACTGATATCTTTAATAATTTTATCATATCCTATTAATTCAATTTTATAATTTCCTTGCTCATTAACTAAATCTCCCTTAGTTTTAATAACATCGTTAAGCTGTGTATTGTCGTTAAAATAGACCAACTTGTCACTTTTTTGAGAGCTGTTCAGGTTCGAAGAAAACCCTTGTAATACGCCATTAATTTGAGAAATAGTCGTGTCATTTTGTGTCATTTTCTCTTTGACATTAATCAGTTTTGCTTCCTGGATTTTTTTATAATATTCTGTTTCATTTAAAAAATTCAGAAGAGACTTTGTAATTTTATCACCATTCAGGTCATCTGTGGTAACCGAAATTCTGTGATATCGATAATTTTTACTTGTCAAATTATCCTCAATAATTTTTTTAATATCGCCATTATCAGCCATCAACTTAATTAATTCAAAATTTTCCGGCTTATTTTCTATCAATTTATATATATCAGTAATCGGTTTGATTCCAATAAATTTAAGACTTTTTGATTGTTTAATTCCAACCGTTTCTTTCAAAAAAAGCGTGTCGTTTTCTTTTATTTTAGAGTTTACTAAATCAATTTTTGCATACAAATAATCCGTACTACCAAAATTTGGAGCCACAATAATTTCATGCTCATACCTTTTTTGAGTATTGTCTAAAAACATTCCCAAACCAAATCCAACCAAAACTAAAATTAAAACAATGACCCAATTTCGAATAAAAAACTGGATTCCCCTGAAGATAGAAGTATTGATTCCCTGAAAAAAATTATTTATTTTTTTTGAAACCAGGGCTAAATCAATTTCCTGATCGGCATTATTTTGGGGTATTTCTGTACTCATTTATGTGGTTATTTTACGTTGAAAATCTGTTCTAAAATTTTAATGGTAATCAGATAAGTTGGTTTTACACCAGTAGTCCCTAATCCGCCTGAAGCTAATGTACTGCCTGTTTCTAATGGATTATCTGATGCATAATAAGCATAACGAACCTTGATATCATGCGGTACACTTTTTCTGATTTTAGAGGCAGACTGAATCGCTTTCTGATAATAAGAACCTTCCATTTCCAAGCCAATTACACCCCAGGTCGATTCGTGAAAGAATTTCAATAAATCTCTGTTTTGCAATGATGTTCCTAAAACGGTAACCATTGCCCCTTCGAAAACAGCAATGTCGTTGCCTTCAAACATAGCTCCGGTTAATTCGTTTTCAAAGAAATAGTTATCAGCTGTTCCTTCATTTATATGCGCGGTTGGGATCATGATATCTCCTTTTCCACCTTCTAAAATTCCGGCTTTCCCCATAATCGAAACTGATTTCACATTCAGTAAAGTTTCTTTTTTGAATGGTTTTAAAAGTTCGTCAATCGTTTCGTATGCCTGCTCACCAAAAGCATAATCCATTACGATAATAACCGGTGCCGCTTCGTCAAGAACAGCTTTTGGAAATGCCGTTTTTGCCCAGTCAATTTTGGCAGTGTCAAAAATCTGAACATCGATATTCGTTCCAGAACTATCCGGTAGGGAAATCATACCATTTTTTAATGCAAGCTCTTCTACAAGCGCTCTAATTTCTTTTGCTCCTGATTTGCTTAACTCTTCGTAAATATAAAAATCAGACTTATCCTTAAATTTTGTTTTTAACAACGGAGTTGCAAAAATGGAATTCATTACACTGTGCATATTGGCACTTATAACGTGAATCGGACGCTTTAAAAGATTATTTGCTTTCAGAACTTCCTTGATGTTGGTTGCCCAGATTTCACCATGGATATGATGTCCTAAACGCTCTCTTAAAACCGGACTAAATGTAATGGTACGCTTATTATTGTCGATAACTTCTTCAATCGCTAATTTCCCTAACCAGTAAATAACGTGAAGAAAACGATCCGGAGCATTTTCTGATCCAAAAGCGTCATAAATATCCAACACCTCTTCAAAGGTTCTTGCCAGAATATTGGCAACATGAGAAATTGCTTTTTCTTTTTCAATCTGAGAAAGTTTTTTCGTCTGCAATACAGCTTGCTCTAATTTCATCCAATCGCGTGAAACCTCTCCTCCATCATCCAGTAAAACTCTGTTTTTAATTTTATGCGATTCGATAAAAATAAAAGTCAAATGCGTCAGAATATCGTAAATATCAGATCGGCCACGAGTGATTTCAACATTCATTTGTTCCTCATCGATTCTATAACAGTTTCTTCTTCTTTTAGGAGGAACAATTGCCTGGAAATGCGATTTAGAATATCCTTCGTCTGAGGTTAAATTGATAAAACGACATTGTTCAATTCCAATTGGCAGACGTTCTATAACGTACAAAAGTCCATTTAGTTCTACTTTTTCTTCGCCTATATTTCCGTAAATTTCCGGACGTAATGCTAATAATGATTCACGTAAACTATCGCCCGAAACTCCCATTGGTTTATAAAAACCACGGTTGAATAAGTGACGCATTGTAATGTACATTTTTTCTATAGCAGCAGACGATTCCTGTGCTCTTGATCGTGATATATGTTTGGTTTCTTTCATGCTTATTTTATTTTAAAATCTTCTGTTTTGAGAAGATGTATTTTGTGTTTTTCAGTCAACGAAAATAGTAATTAAAAACTACACTTACATAAAACTGCAGTGTTACTAAACTGTTGTTTCATTATGATTTTATCTTAAATTATCGGCAATATCTCTATTATTTGATAATCTCGGTGTTTTATTCTGTCCGCCTAATTTTCCTTGCGATTTCATGTATTCCTGAAATGCGTTTTTAGAAACTTTGGTTACGACTACTTTTCGCAAAACATTTCCTGTAATCAAATCATCATAATAAATGTTTTGCTTTCTCATCGAATTGTCAATCGCTACCTCGAAAGCGTCAATACTTTCAGGTTCGGTTTCAAATTCTACAAACCATTCGTGATATGGCAATCCGCTTGAAGGATTTATTTGTGGTGCAACTGTAAATTCGTTAATTACAATATTAGTTCCTTCTGTCGCTTCTTTCATTGCATTTTCGACTTCGTTTGCAATAACGTGTTCTCCAAAGGCCGAAATATAATGTTTAATTCTTCCTGAAACGATTACTCTGTGCGGAAACAATGAAGTAAACTGCACGGTATCGCCAATATTATAACGCCAAAGTCCTGCGTTAGTCGAAATAATCATGGCATAATTTACACCAATTTCCACTTCGCCAATTGTCAAACTTTTAGGATTAGGTTCAAAGAATTCGTCGGCTTTAATAAACTCATAGAAAATTCCTGAATTTAATAAAAGCAGCATTCCTTTTACTTTTTGAGAATCCTGATAAGCAAAAAAACCTTCAGAAGCAGGAAACAACTCAATGCTGTCTACTTTTCGGCCAATCATGTTTTCGAACTTGGCGCGATACGGTTCGTAATTAACTCCTCCGTAAATAAACAAATTAAAGTTCTTGAACAGATTTCCTATTTTTTTACCTCCGCTTTTTTCTTGTAAACGCTCAAAATACATTTGAACCCAAGATGGAATCCCGGAAATAATGGTCATATCCTGCTCAATTGTTTCTTCGACAATGGCATCAATTTTAGTTTCCCAATCTTCAATACAATTGGTTTCCCAAGATGGCATTCGGTTTTTTTGAAGGTATTTTGGAACAAAGTGCGCTCCAATTCCTGATAATCTTCCAAATTTGATTCCGTACTTTTCAACTAAAATCGGACTTCCTTGCAAGAAAATCATTTTTCCATCAACAAAATCGGCATTTCCAGTTTCATATATATAGTGAAGAATTGCATTTCGCGAAGCTTCAATATGATAGGGCATCGACTCTTTAGTCAGTGGAATATACTTCGCGCCAGATGTAGTTCCGGATGTTTTTGCAAAATAAAGCGGTTTTCCTTTCCACAGAATATTTTTTTCTCCCATTCGAACTTTGTCGATATAAGGTTTTAAATCTTCATAATCCCGAATTGGAACACGCTTCTTGAAATCGTGAACTGTCTTAATTTTATCAAAATGATGATCAACACCAAACTGAGTTTCTTTAGCGCTATTTATCAAACTTTTAAATACGGCCTGTTGAGTCTCAACGGGCTTATTGGCCCAAGCCGTTGTTTGATAATATATGGTGCTGGCAAATAATTTTGCTGCTACTGATTTAATAGACATTGTTTAAGATATTATTTCTTGTCACTTTTGTTTTTATTTCGGGGCTTTTCACCCGACTCCTTCTCCATTCTGGCTACCTCTTCTCTTAGTTTAATCTCTTCTTCTGTTGGCTTCATATTTACCTCTGAAGGTTCATCTGCTTCTGCTAGGATAGAATCTTTATTGAATTTTGCATACTCCAGTTCTCCTCTTAAAACCTTTTGAATTCCTTTTATATAGGCCTCGTTTTTCTTTAAAGCAGTTTCCAATGAATCTGATTTTATCGCCAATTCCGTTGCATTCTTTTTTAGTTCAGAAGAAGAATACCCAGGAATAAATTCACGTAAAGGCGTGAAAGCAATGATGAAAGTGGTGATTAAAATTAAAAACATCCCTCCCAAAGTAAACGTCACAAAAACGTTCATTAAATTAAGTTTGAATGAAAAAATTTCTTCAAAAGTATCCTCATTCAAAATCACCAATCGGTTTTTGATGAATAATCTTTTTCTGAAATTGAACTTTTTCTTGGTCATTATGGTTATTTAATACGAGCAAATATAATAATTAATCGTCTTGTTGCTGCGGAACAAAAATGAACGAATACACTTATTTTACTATTTTATAAAATATTTAACGCTGTCACAAACAAATATTTTAATCCAAATCCTGTTGTTCTTCGTATATTCTATATACATTTGCGGAACAATTAGAAATCAATTTGCTTCGGCATTAAATATACAAACCATGGGAAGATTAGGTCTTACAGAAATCCTTGTAATAGTAGGTATCGTGATATTACTTTTTGGAGGTAAAAAAATTCCGGAATTAATGAAAGGTTTAGGAAGTGGAATTAAGGAATTTAAGAACGCTGCTAAAGACGATCAAACCGCGCCTACGCCTCCTGTTAAAAAAGAAGAGGAAGAAACAAAATAATAACTTTCGAGTTGTTAGAAATCCCAAATTGCAATTATTAAGATTGTAATTTGGGATTTTTTTTATTCCATATTTTATAATATCATCGTCAACTGAATTCTCTTTCTATCCTCATCAACTTCAGTAACCTTTACGTCAACATGCTGATGCAATTTTACCACCTCGTTTACATCGCTCACAAAACCTGCCTTTAACTGAGAAATGTGAACCAATCCGCTTTCTTTAATTCCGATATCAACAAAACAACCAAAATTGGTAATGTTATTCACAATTCCCGGTAAAATCATTCCGGTTTTCAAATCTTTAATTGATTTTACGTTTGCATCAAATTCAAAAACCTTAGCCGACTTTCTTGGGTCTAATCCAGGCTTTTCAAGCTCTTTTATGATGTCTTTTAAAGTCAATAACCCAATTTCAGGAGTAATATAGTTTTCGGCCTTAATAAGAGCCGTTTTCTCTTTATTCGCAATTAGATCATTCACAGAAAGTTTTAAGTCTTTTGCCATCTTTTCAACAACCGGATAAGCTTCCGGGTGCACAGCTGAATTGTCCAGCGGATTTTTAGCATTTGCAATTCTAATAAAAGCGGCCCCCTGCTGATAAGCCTTATCTCCTAAACGAGGTACTTTTTTCAGCTGCTTTCTGTCTTCAAAAGGACCATTTTCGGAACGATACTGAACAATATTTTCTGCCAGCTTCTCTCCTATTCCACTCACATAACTCAATAAATGTTTACTCGCTGTATTGATATTGATTCCAACCGAGTTCACACAACGAATTACTGTATTATCTAATTCTTCTTTTAATTTCGTCTGATCCACATCATGTTGATATTGACCTACTCCAATTGCTTTTGGATCAATTTTTACCAATTCGGCCAACGGATCTGAAAGTCGTCTTCCAATAGAAACAGATCCACGAACCGTAACATCATAATTTGGAAATTCCTCCCTCGCAATTTTTGATGCCGAATATACCGACGCTCCGGCCTCAGAAACTATAAAAACCTGCAGTGGTTTATCGAACGCGATTTTTTTAATAAAAAATTCCGTTTCACGTGAAGCAGTTCCGTTTCCAATAGAAATGGCATCAATTTGATACGCATTTACCATAGAACGAATTTTTTTGATCGCCATGGTTTCCTCATTTTGAGGTGCATGCGGATAGATCGTTTCATTATACAACAAATCTCCTTTTTCGTCTAAGCAAACTACTTTACAACCGCTTCTAAATCCGGGATCTATAGCCAGAATACGTTTTTCACCTAAAGGTGGTGCTAATAACAACTGTCCTAAATTATTTGCAAAAACCTGGATTGAATTGACATCCGCTTTTGCTTTTGCTTCCTGTAAAGTTTCATTTCCAATAGCAGGATTTAACAATCGTTTGTAACTGTCTTCAATTGCTAACTGTAAATGTGCTGTTGTACTATTTTGTTTTTTAATGATGATTTCGTCAATAATATCATAAGCTTCATCTAAATCAACCTCGACTTTCATTTTCACAAAACCCTCATTTTCAGCACGAAGCATAGCCAATAAACGATGTGAAGGCGCTTTTGTCAACGGTTCTTCCCACTCAAAATACTGACTGAACTTTTGAGCTCCTTCTTCTTCACTCTTCTTTTTTACAACTTTTGTACCTATGACTGCTTTGCGCTGATACAATCTTCGCAATTGTTTACGAACATAAATGTTTTCGTTAATCCATTCGGCAATAATATCTCGTGCACCCTGCATGGCAGCTTCTTCATTAATCACATTTTCATTAAGATATTGTGTCGAAATAAAATCAACATCAACATCATTCTCCGACATGATGATTTTTGCCAATGGTTCTAAACCAAATTCACGGGCAACATCCGCTTTTGTTTTTTTCTTCTTTTTGTACGGAAGATAAAAATCTTCTATTTCCTGTAAATCAAAACTTTGCTCAATTTTTTGTTTCAATTCCAGACTAAGCGCTTTTTGTTCTTCGATCGATTTTAAAACGGCTTCTTTGCGTTTTACGATCGTTTCATACTCCTTTTGAAGTTTTGCAATCTGCTCGATTTGAACTTCATCAAGATTTCCGGTTGTATCCTTTCGGTAACGGGAAATAAACGGAATCGTGCAATCTTCTTCTAATAATTTTACCGTGTTTTGAATGTTAATTGCTGCTGTGGTCACAGACTTCGCAATAAATTGAATATTAGTCATACTTTGTAATGAAATAATTTCTGGATTAGAAAATGAGATAACCTGTCTTTCAAAATCAACAACAGATTAAGCAATCACACGGCTAAAATAATATCTTTGTTTTTAATTTTTAGCCAATGGAAGTTTTATTAACGTATTTTTTAGTTGTAAATATCACCGTTTTTATCCTCGCGGGATATGATAAATATCAAGCCCGAGAAAACAAACAAAGAATCCCCGAAAACACCTTATTTTTTCTGGAAGCTATTGGCGGAACTGTCGGATTATTGTTAGCAATGTTATCCTTTAGACATAAAACGAGTAAATCTTCTTTTATTATAAAATTCTCGTTTATTTTTTTTATTCAGGTTGTTTTAATTTACCTAAAATTTAAAGACTAACATTTAAACATTTGTATTATTAATAACTACACAAACATCTTTTTATCAATTACTTAAATCTATTATTTAAATAAAAAACCGGATGAATTTTAAAAATTCGTCCGGCCTATTATTTATATTTGGTGCGAAGCACCGGATTTTTTTGTCAATTTTATTGACAAGCAATTTTATTTACTCTGTTTTGATGTCTTCCACCTTCAAATTCAGTTGTTAAAAAGGTTTCAACAATTTCAACTGCTTGTGGAATAGACGTAAAACGTGCCGGAATACTCACAATATTTGCATCATTGTGTAAACGTGTTAAATACGCAATTTCCTTAGTCCAACATAACCCAGCTCTTACTTTTGGGTGTTTATTCGCAGTCATTGCAATTCCGTTTCCGCTTCCGCAAATTACAATTCCAAAATCAGCTTTACCTTCAGAGACATCATTGGCAACCGGGTGACCAAAATCCGGATAATCTACAGAATCTTCTGAGTCTGTACCATAATTAGTTACTTCATATCCTTTTGCCTGGAGCATCTTAACAATTGCTTTTTTATACTCTGGCCCTGCGTGGTCATTTCCTATCGAAATTTTCATTGTAATTACTATTAAGTTGTGTCCTGCAAATTTACTTAAAGAATTTCTTAGCTGTATACTATTTAGAAAAAAGTTAGCCACGAATTTTACTAATTATTGTTCTTTTTAACAATCAAAACTATTTTAAAAGGTTTAAATTCAATTCGAGTAAATTCGTGAAATTCGCAGTAAAAAAACGGTAGAATACAACAACCTTACTATCAAAACTTTAACACTTATTAACATTATTAACAACTCTGTAAGTAACTCATAATCAATAAATAATAATCAGTTATTTTGTTAAAATTTTATAATGTTAATAGCAAAAGCTAATTCGTTGATATTCAATTAACTTTAAGTTAACATTATTTGTTAATAAGTTGAGATAGAAAATTAGAAGTTTTTTTTGGTTGTGTCGAAAAAAAACCTAATCCAAAACCGGAATGAAATAACCTAATAAAGTTTGAGGAATTTTTGGAAAAGTTATCAATATCAAAAATGCTATTTTCAACAAAAATCAACAAGTGAACTTATCTACAAAATCAATTCATTTTTAGTTGTCAACCGTTGTTAATTAAAATACAAAAACTCTTATAAATTAGACTTTTAACTAAATATAAGTATGTTGATAACTCAATATAACTAAGAGAAACTTCATTTCAATGCTTTTAAAAATAAATTTATAGCACATATTAACAAGCTATAATAACAAACAAAAATTAATTTAATTTAAATTTTTCTTTTTGTTGTATTTAATATATGTTGACAACTTTGAAAGATTAAAAAGAAAAATATTTTTTGAAATTGAAAAAAAGAAGAGATCAAACAATTTTAAGTGGGTTATTAAGATTGTCCAGAATTTGCTGAACTTCTTCGAAATCGTTTGGATGAACTTTGAGTTTGATTCCACCAAGAGCGGAAGTGTACATAGGAACAACAGAAAGGGTCATTTCGTTTTCAAAAAAATAAGGAATCTCTTCTTGTTCTAATAAGTGTTTCAGAACAACTGTTTCGTGCAGGTAATTGAATACTGCAATGGTTTTAAAGCTTTCCATATTGGGTCTTTTTGTAAAGATACGAAAGTTATATTTTTAATAATTTATTTGTTAAAATCTATAATCTGATATCTTATTTGTAATTTTAACTTTTTAAGAAAAGATATATGAGTAAGAAAATTAGAAAGCCGATAAAAAAGGAGAAAGATTTCTCCAGTAAAATAGTAAAAATTTTATCGCAAAGCCCAAATAAAGCATTCAACTACAAACAAATAGCAGCAAAGTTAGAACTTGATGATACTAAAAGCAGAAATGAGATTATAAAAGATTTAAAGATTCTCGCTGCTTCAAAAAAAATTATAGAATCTGAACCGGGTAAATATTTAGTAAAAGCCGAAAGTCAGGATTACTACGAAGGAACAATTGATATGACCAGCAGAAAAACGGCATATTTTATTTGTGATGAGTTTACCGAAGACGTTTTTATCCCAACCAATAATTTAAACAGGGCATTAGATAAAGACAAGGTAAAAGTTTATGTGTATAACCGTAGAAAAGGTAAAAGACCTGAAGGTGAAGTTATTAGTGTTGTAGAAAGAAATAAAACAGAGTTTGTTGGAGTAATAGATATTCAGGCCAACTTTGCTTTTGTATCTACTGCAAATCCTAAGATGTACACGGATATTTTTATTCCAAAAGATAAAATAGGGGAGGCCGAAAATGGTGATGTTGTTTTAGTTACCATTGAAGATTGGCCTAAAAGAGCCGATAGTCCGTTTGGATCTGTAATCAGAGTTTTAGGAAAACCGGGTGAACACAATACTGAGATTCATGCTATTTTGGCTGAATACGGTTTACCGGCAGATTTTCCGGTAGAAGTAGAGGTGTATGCCCAAAAAATAGATACTTCGATTCAGGAAGCCGAGATTGCAAAACGTCGTGATATGCGTGATACACTTACGTTTACGATAGATCCAAAAGATGCAAAAGATTTTGATGATGCATTGTCTTTCAAAAAGTTAGAGAATGGAAATTACGAAATTGGTATTCATATTGCCGATGTTTCGTATTATCTGGAAGAAGGAACAATCTTAGATGATGAAGCGTATCAACGTGCAACTTCGGTTTATTTAGTGGATAGAGTAGTGCCAATGCTTCCGGAAGTTTTATCTAATTTTGCCTGTTCGTTACGTCCGAATGAAGAGAAATATACCTTCTCTGCAATTTTTGAAGTTTCGCCAACTGCACAAGTTATTAACCAATGGTTTGGAAGAACAGTAATTTATTCCGATCAGCGATTTGCATACGAAGAAGCGCAATATATTATTGAAACAAAAGACAATACAATTCCTGTTGATGTTTCAATCACCGGAGAATCTTATGTGGTTTCGGATGAAATTACAGAAGCTACTTTAAAATTAGATGAATTAGCTAAGATTTTAAGAAAGAAAAGAATGGCCAATGGCGCTATTTCTTTTGATAAAGTAGAAGTAAAATTTAACCTGGATGCCGAAGGGGAACCGGAAGGAGTATACTTCAAAATTTCAAAAGATGCCAATCATTTAATTGAAGAATTCATGCTTTTAGCCAACAGAAAAGTGGCGGAGTACATTGGAAAACAAAAGAAAACATTTGTTTACAGGATTCACGATGAACCTAATGAAGACAAATTAATTGCGATGCAAACCGTAATTGCTAAATTTGGATATAAAATAGATTTTAGAAACAAAGGCGATATTTCGAAATCACTGAATGCTTTGATGGAAGAAGTAAATGGTAAAAAGGAGCAGAACTTAATTGATACTCTAGCTATTAGAAGTATGAGTAAAGCCAAATATTCGACAGAAAACATTGGCCATTATGGTCTAGCTTTTGATTATTACAGCCATTTTACATCACCAATTCGTCGTTATCCGGATGTCATGGTACATCGTTTATTGCAGTATTATTTAGACAATGGAGCTTCTGTAGATGAAGAAGCTTATGAAACAAAATGTTTACATTGTTCGAATATGGAAAGTTTAGCGACTAATGCTGAGCGTGACAGTATCAAATACATGCAGGTAAAATACATGCAGGATCACCAGGACGAAGAATTCCTTGGAGTTATTTCGGGTGTTACAGAATGGGGAATTTATGTTGAAATTGTTTCTAACAAATGCGAAGGAATGGTAAGAATCAGAGAGATAAAAGATGATTACTATACTTTTGATGAAAAACAATATGCATTGGTTGGAGCCACTTCAAATAGCATTTTACAATTAGGAGATGAAATTTACGTAAAAGTTAAAAATGCTGATTTAGTTAAAAAACAATTGGATTTTCATTTTTTAAGAAGAGCATAATAGAAGTTTAATTAAAAAAATAAAAGTATGAAAAAGTTAATTATTGGAGCTGCAATTTTATTTGTTCAAATGTCTTTTGGTCAGGTTACCAAAGAATTAGGTGATTTTGATTCCGTTAAAGTATTCGATAAGTTAAGTGTAAAATTAGTTCAGTCTTCAGAGAACAAGATTGTGATTAAAGGAGCAAGAGAATCAGAAGTTGAAGTTGTTAACAAGAAAGGTTTATTAAAATTAAGAATGCCTTTTCCTAAGCTATTATCAGGAAATGATTTGGATATTACCGTATATTACAAACGTTTAGAGCTTATAGATGTTAATGAAGGAGCTAATGTAACCAGTAAAGATGTTATAAAAGCGACGGTATTTAAAGTAAGTGCACAAGAAGGCGGAACTATAAATGTTGAATTGAATGTTGATAAACTAAATGTAAGTTCGGTTTCCGGCGGTTCAATCACTTTAAGTGGTAAGGCAGATAATCAGGATGCGAGTCTTGGAGCCGGTGGTTATTTGCTGGCAAGTAAATTAAAGACCTCACAAACGAAAGTAAGCGTTTCTGCGGGAGGAAAAGCAGATGTGAATGCTTCAACCCTTGTTGATGCAAAAGTGAGCGCAGGAGGCTCTATTTACATTTATGGAAAACCGAAACAAATTAATCAGAAAACGGTTTTTGGAGGTAAAATCGAAGAAGTAAAATAAGAAATTGTATTTGAATGATAAATGATATTTTAGCTGGACTGCCATGGGGACTTTTTTTAAGTTTTATGGTAGGTCCGGTATTTTTTATACTATTGGAAACCAGTATTACAAAAGGATTCAGAGCTGCAATAGTTTTTGATCTTGGTGTAGTATTAGGTGATATTTTCTTTATTGCAGTTGCTTATTTAGGAAGCTACAGACTGATTCAGAGCTTAAAAGATAAACCTGCTCTTTTTATTTTTGGTGGAATTATTATGCTGGCTTATGGTATAATTTCTTTCGTAAGGTTAAGGAAAGAAGAAAAGATTAACGACGAAGAAATTGATCGTGATATTATTAAAAGAAACTATGGAAGTTTATTTGTAAAAGGCTTTTTACTCAACGTTATTAACATTGGTGTACTTGGTTTCTGGTTAGCGGTTATTATTTCTGTTGGTCCAAAATTAGAAATGCAGAATTCGAGAATGTTTACCTTTTTTACTTCGGTGATCATTACGTATTTATTAGTGGACTGTCTTAAAATATTATTAGCCAAACAATTAAAATCAAAAATGACACCTACTAATATTCTGAAAATAAAGAAAGGAATCAGTATTGTTTTAATGGTTTTTGGGGTGGCTTTAATGATCCAGGGTTGGTTTCCAAAAGAAAAAGAAATGGTTAAAAATGCTTTTGAGAAGATTGAAAAGTAGTTGTTAATAACTCTGAAATATACTATAAAGCCTCTGAATTTCAGAGGCTTTTTTTATATATTAAACCCGACAGGTTTTTAAAAACTGTCGGGTTTGCAAATTGTTAACAACGCTATTTTACGCAAAGTTTGTCATTTCGAAGAAGAAGAAATCTCCACAATAAACTCTACAAAGATTGGACAATTGTTGCGTAGTTACTTGCAAAGATTTCTCCTTCGTCAATGACAAGATTGCGGGAAAATTTAGGTATAAAAAAAAGAGACACATTTCTGTATCTCTTTTTGAGGCATCGTCCGGATTCGAACCGGAGTAGGAGCTTTTGCAGAGCCCAGCCTAGCCGCTCGGCCACGACGCCATTACTTGAACGGATGGCAAAAGTAACTAAAATCTTTAAATTTCAAAAGTTTCAAAGTAACTATTTTAAAAAATTAGTTCTTTTTAAGAAAAAATTACTTTCTGATTTCCGTCATTTTTATAGTAACTGTTTCAACATCACCACCAATAGGAGGATTTATTTTAGAAACCCAAACTGTCGTTTTTTCTATCATTTCTATCTCCGAAAGTACACGAATATTGATTCTTTTGGCAACATGCTCTAATAAATGAGACCTAATTGCCATTTCTTCGGTTACAATTTTGTTCAAATGTACATAATCAACAGTGTCTAATAAATGATCCGTTTGTGCTGATTTTTGTAAATTGGTTTTAATTTTTAGATCAACAGTGTAATCAGATCCAATTTTTCCTTCTTCAATCAAACATCCGTGGTACGAAAAAGTACGGATGTTTTTTAATTTTATAACTCCCATTTTTAATTTTAGTTTCAGGTTTTATGTTCCAAGTTGCACGTTTACTGATAAGTTTCTAAAGAAAACTGTAAACTGTAAACCGAAAACTGTAAACTTTTTTATCTTTGCTAAAATTACTATAAAATAATGGCATCAGAAGAGAAATCACTCAATTTTATTGAACAAATCATAGAAGAAGATTTAAAATCAGGTCTTTCTAAAACTAAACTTCATTTTCGTTTTCCACCAGAACCAAACGGTTATTTGCACATTGGACACGCAAGTTCTATTGCATTAAATTTTGGTTTAGGGATTGATTATCAGTCACCTGTAAATTTACGTTTTGACGATACAAATCCGGAGAAAGAAGAGCAGGAGTTTGTTGATGCTATTAAGAAAGATGTTGAGTGGTTAGGATATAATTGGTCAGAAGAACGTTATGCTTCAGATTATTTTCAACAATTATATGATTGGGCTGTTTTATTGATTAAGAAAGATAAAGCTTATGTAGATAGCCAGTCTTCAGAAGATATGGCGATTCAAAAAGGGACTCCATCGACTACAGGAACGGATAGTCCGTATAGAAATCGTTCAGTTGAAGAGAATTTGGACTTGTTCGAAAGAATGAAAAACGGTGAATTTGAGGCTGGTACTCATATTCTTCGTGCTAAAATTGACATGAAATCGACCAATATGCTTATGCGTGACCCTATCATGTACAGAATTTTACATAAACATCATCACAGAACTGGTGATAGTTGGAAAATTTATCCAATGTATGACTGGGCTCATGGGCAAAGTGATTATTTGGAAGGCATTTCACATTCATTTTGTACACTTGAATTCTTACCGCATCGTGAATTATACGATTGGTTTTTAGATCAGATTTTAGAAGAAAATAAGCTGCGTCCGAAGCAAAGAGAATTTGCGAGACGTAATTTATCACATACTGTTGTTAGTAAAAGAAAATTACAGCAACTGGTTAAAGAAAAGCATGTTAACGGTTGGGATGATCCAAGAATGTCAACTATTTCTGGATTAAGAAGACGTGGTTATACGGCTGCCTCATTGCGTAATTTTGCCAATACAATTGGTATTGCAAAACGTGATAACCTGATTAGTGTATCTGTATTGGAGTTCTGTATCCGTGAAGATTTAAACAAGATTGCGCCTCGTGTTATGGCTGTTTTAGATCCTGTTAAATTGGTAATTACTAATTATCCTGAAGGAAAAGAGGAGTGGTTGGAAGCGGAGAACAATCAAGAGGATGAGAATGCAGGTTTCAGAAAAGTACCTTTTTCAAGAGAATTATACATAGAAACAGAGGACTTTTTAGAAGAAGCTCCTGCTAAATTTTTCCGTTTGACTTTAGGCAAAGAAGTGCGTCTTAAAAATGCTTATATAATTAAAGGAGAAAGTGTTATAAAAGATGCTGTTGGAAATATTACTGAAATTCATGTAACGTATGATACCGATTCTTTAAGCGGAAGCGGTACAGAAGCAAGTCAGCGAAAAGTATCAGGAACTTTACATTGGGTTTCTATTCAACATGCTGTTGAAGCCGAAGTTCGTATGTACGATCGTTTGTTTACAGACGAAGCTCCGGACAGCTATAAAGAGAAAAATTTCTTAGATTTTGTCAATCCAAATTCATTAGAAACTATCACAGGATTTGTTGAACCAAGTCTGGCCACAGCTCAAAATGAAGATAAATTTCAGTTTCAGCGCTTGGGTTATTTTACTGTTGATAAAGATTCAACTCCTTCAAAATTAGTATTTAACAAAACAGTTGGACTAAAAGATGCCTGGGAAGAGAAGGGTAAAAAAGAAGAAAACAGTATCAATAATTCTTTGAAAGATATTAATAAATATTTTAAAGTTGAGACAAAAGCAGAGCGTATTGCAATTGAAAGTGCAATAGGGGAGAGCATTAAAAATGTTACCAGTTTTTCTTTATTGCAAAATTCATTAAAGAAGAATATTAACAATAATAAAGGTTCACTGTTGTTTGCTCAGTTTATTTTGAAATATTCAAGTCTGAAATCTGCTGATTTTGAAGAAGAGGATATTAAAAAATTATACACCATGTCACTTCGTAGCGAATCTACTTATGTTAGATCTAAAGCACTTTTAAATTTAAGAGATTTAGAAAATGACAGTTTAAGAAATCAGTTTGAGGAAGATATTTTAAAATTATATTCAAATCTACCGAAAAATGCTTCGGAGAGAGAAATTGAAATTCTTACCGAGATGATTAAAAAATAATATAATTATAATCTATTGAAAGCGCTTTTTATAAGCGCTTTTTTTATTATTTGTATTTTCTATTGATATTGAAAAAAGTATAATTTTTAGAGATTAAAAACGACCTTCATAAATTAGATTTAAGCTGAAAATTTAATTTTTCCTACTCATTAATCATCTTTTAAAAAACAGTTAAAAATTGAGCTTTATTTTAATTTTTACTTTTTTTTGGTTTGATTTTACTCTTTTCGATAAGAGATTGTTTATAAAGTTAAGAATTCGATCAGTTTTGTAAATTCGAGTTGAAATTTTAATCCAATTTCATATTTTCAGTGAAAATAAACTCAGCTGAATTTATTATTAGTTTTAGCTATTGTTTTTTTTTAAATCTAAATATTTTATTTATTATTTGTATAATCTATTGTTTTGTGAAAAATAATAGATGTTTTATTTAAAAAATGACCTCCATAAATTAGATTTAAGAGGAAAATTTAATTCTTCCGATTCATTAATCATCTTTTGAATAATAGTTAATAATTAGGCTTTATTTTAACTTTAGGCTTTATTTCAGCGTAGTTTTGACTTTATTAACAACAGTTTGTTTATAAAATTACTAGTTACATCCGTTTTTTATATTCAGACCAAAATTTTGATCCAATTGCAGATTTTTGAGAGATATGGACTGATAAATTTTTAAATCAATTTTAGTTATTAAATTTGTATTTTTTGATTATTAAATTTATTATTTATAAAAACTATTATATTTATAAAACATATAGATTATTTATATTAAAAACAGCTTTCATAATTTAGTTCTAAGCCATTTTTTTATTTCTTCCATCTCCTAACTCATTTATTGAATAATCGTTGATTTTGGATCTTTATTTTAATTTTTGACCTTATTTTTCTCAGTTTAACGGGTTATTAACACGCAATTGTTTATAAAGTTCGTATTTTTATGCAAATGTCAAATAGAAGAAGTTTTTTTCGATAATTTGAAATCATAGTTGGGAATCGAAATTGAGTTGGGCTAAAGTTTAAAAATGAATAATTTTTTATTTTAGTTTTAATTCTAAACACGAATTCGTATCAGTTGTTTTATATTCTAATTTTTATTGTGACTTGATTTTGATAATACATCAGTGTGTCAGTATTTTTTCAAAGTGATTTCATAATGTTAAATAGCATAGAATTATTTTTACTGATAGTTTCAAATTTTTTTATTCTTTTTTTGACTACAAACATTTAAGGATTTAAATTTTATTTAGTTATGAAAAATATAATTATTACACTATCGTTTTTGTTTGCAAATATTGCAATAGGTCAGACCCATCAAATTACGAAACACAATGGGGAACAATTAGATGTTAATTTTATTAAACAACAGAATGATCTAATTTATTATACATTCAACGGAAGTTCTGAAGAACATAAAATTAGTAAATATGCGGTTTCGCAGTTAACCAATAAACAAACAAAAGAAACCAAAAAAATATCTGATAAGGTCAAAGTAGATTCTAAATCAGATTACAAATTTGTTACTGTTTTACCTAAGGAAAAAACAGTTGGTTTGAAAGAGGTGGCTAATTTTTCAGGAGTCTCGACAAAGACAAAAGGTGAATCACCAATTGCAAATCAAAATCAGACTGCGATGAGAATAAAAACAAAGTTGGCTTCTAGTGGATATCCGTTTGTGAGTATTGTTGAAAAAGCAGATGGAAAGTATGAAGCTGTAGCTTATGCGTATTAAAATTAGTGTTAACTTTTATTAAATAACGTCAAGTCAGTATTTTATAATTTAAAAAAAGAGTACCTTTATTAATCATTTAAACGAAATATTATGTCAAAGAACTTAAATACTGTAGCAGCAATTTTAGGTGCTGCGGCCGCTGGTGCAGCGATTGGAATTTTATTTGCTCCCGACAAAGGATCTAAAACTCGTGCTAAACTTAAGGAAGGTTTAGATGATGCAACACATAATTTGAAAGATTCGCTTTCAGCAAGTTCTGAGGTTTTGCGTGAAAAATTTACACATGCAAAAGAAAATTTAGATGGAACTTATGGTGAATTACTTTCAAATATGAGTTATAAAACAGAAGAAGTAATTAGTTTTTTAGAAACTAAACTAGCTGATTTAAAAGCACAAAACGCTAAACTTCAGAAATAATAATTCAGGAAGCACAAAGCTTAGTATGATTTTATTAATTGTGTAGATTATTTTACTCTTTAGAATAATCGAATTACAATTTTTAAATCACGAGTTTTGTGCTTCTTTTTTTAATCAAATTATAATTATGGCTTTTGAAGAATTAAAAGAAAATACTGAGAATATTCAGGATCAGGCTAAAATTTATCTCGATAGTCATTTGGCCTACTATAAACTTTGGGGTTTTAAGGTTGCCATGAAGTCAACCACCTTAATTTTTAAGTTTACTTTGATTTTACTATGTGTTGGAATGGTATTACTTTTTGGATCTGTAGCAGCAGCCTTCGCTTTTAGTTACCTGTTTGGAAGTTATACATTAGGATTTCTAGCAGTAGGAGGGATCTATCTTTTGGCAACGATATTACTTTTCTTTGTAAAAGATAAGTTTGTGGAAGGTCCAATTTTGGAAAAATTTTCAGAAATATTTTTTAATGATTAATTATGGAGACGAAAAAATACTCATCATATGCGGAGATCGAAAGAGATTTAGAAATTCTGAAACTGGAGAAGGAGATTAATTATCAAAAATTAGTTCTAAGTTTTCAAAAAACAAAAGAGTCTATAACACCGCAAAGTATAGTAAGCGGAGTTTTTTCTTCTTACAAAGAATATCTGTTTAGTTCCTATCCACAAATTTTACAATCTATTTTACCGTTCATTATCAACTGGTTTATAAAGAAAAAAAGAGGCAAATGAGCCTCTTTTTTTTTGAATAATTATTTTACTTCCGGTTGAATGTCATCTTCATAACCAGATTGCTGTGGTTCGATCGGTTTTGGTTTTACAATTTTCTTATTGTTTTTCTTCATCATTTCACCAACCTGATTGGATGCCGTAAAAGAAGCAACCATATTGTTTAGCATATCACTTCCGGCTTGCGGAGAATTTGGTAACAGAATTAAGTTTGAATTGGCATCGGCACCAATCGCTTGGAGTGTATCATAATGTTGTGTAACCACAATTAAGGCAGAAGCTTCTTGAGAATTAATTCCAACATTGTTCAAAACTTCAACACTTTCTACAAGACCTCTGGCAATTTCACGACGTTGATCTGCAATACCTTGACCTTGTAAACGTTTGCTTTCGGCTTCGGCTTTTGCTTTGGCAACGATTCTGATTCTGGAGCTTTCGGCCTCAAATTCAGCAGCAGTTTTTTCTCTGTCAGCTGCATTAATTCTGTTCATGGCATTTTTTACCTGAATGTCCGGATCAATATCCGTTACCAAAGTATTGATAATATCGTAACCGTAAGTAGTCATTGCTTCATTTAATTCTCTTTTTACAGCAATTGCAATATCATCTTTTCTTTCAAAAACATCATCAAGTTTTAGTTTGGGAACTTCGGCGCGAACTACATCAAATACATAAGCAGTAATCTGATCGTGTGGATATTCTAGTTTATAAAAAGCATCATATACTTTTTCCTGAATAACTTTGAACTGAACCGAAACTTTCATTTTGATAAAAACGTTGTCTTTAGTTTTGGTTTCAATGATCACATCCAACTGTTGAATTTTAAGATTAACACGTCCGGCCAATCGATCGACCAACGGAATTTTTAATTGCAAACCTGAATTTCTAACACTCAAAAATTTACCGAATCTTTCTATAATAACCGAAGATTGTTGTTTCACAGTAAAAAAGGAAGACATTAGTATGAAGAATGCTAGGACGAGAATAATAATAAATGCTGTGTTCATGGTGATACTTATTTAGTTTTTGATGCTGTAAATTACGAATATTCTTCCAATTTAAAATTTTAAAACATTAAAAAAACGCTAAGAACATTTGTTTGATGTTTCTTAGCGTTTCTATAATTAAAGGAAATTCTGCTTATAAAGTTGAAATTGCTTTCTGAATTCTCGAAATAGTTTCTTCTTTTCCAATGATTTCAACAATGTCAAATAGGTGAGGACCTTTAAGGGCTCCGACCAAACTCAAACGGAAAGGTTGCATTACTTTACCCATTCCAATTTCATTTTTAGTTAACCAATCTTTTACGATAGTTTCAATATTGGCAGAAGTAAAATCTTCTATATTTTCAAGAACTGAAATTAATTCTTGCATTAAAGCTGGTGTTTCTTCTTTCCAGTTTTTGCTTGCTTTTTCATCATAAGATGTTGGTACCTGGAAAAAGAAATCGGTCAAATCCCAAAATTCAGATACGAAGTGAGCACGCTCTTTTATAGAAGAAACAATTCTTGTCAGATCAAATTTAGAAACATCAATACCTTTTTCAGTTAGAATAGGAGAGAAGTCTTTCGCTAAATCTGCGTCATTTTGTTTGATTAGATACTGATGATTGAACCATTTGTTTTTCTCAGGATCAAATTTTGCTCCGGATTTATGAACTCTGTTTAGGTCAAAAGCTTCAACTAATTCTTGTAATGAAAATAATTCTTTGTCAGTTCCGTCATTCCAACCTAATAAAGCAAGGAAGTTTACAACTGCTTCCGGGAAAAATCCTTTTTCTCTGTAACCGGAAGAAATGCCTTCTTCTGTTTTCCATTCTAGCGGGAATACAGGAAATCCTAATTTATCACCATCTCTTTTGGATAATTTTCCGTTTCCAACCGGTTTTAAAATCAAAGGTAAATGTGCAAATTCAGGTGCATCCCAATCAAAAGCTCTGTACAACAAAACGTGAAGAGGCATTGATGGCAACCATTCTTCACCACGAATTACGTGTGAAGTTTCCATCAAATGATCATCAACAATATTGGCTAAGTGGTAAGTTGGCATACCGTCACTTTTAAACAATACTTTGTCATCAAGTAAGCTGGTTTCAAATTTTACATCACCACGTATAATATCTTTCAAATGTAAAGTTTCATCAACTGGAGTTTTAAAACGAATTACATAATGTTCTCCATTAGCGATTCTTTTAGCAACTTCTTCAGCAGAAATAACCAATGAAGTATCTAGTTTTTCACGAATAGTATGATTGTAAATAAATGTTTTTCCTTCGGCTTCTTGTTCTTTTCTCAAAGTATCAAGAGCGTCAGGAGTATCAAATGCATAGTATGCCCATCCGGAATTGATCAGTTGACTGGCATAAGTTTGGTATAATTCCTTACGATCACTTTGTCTGTATGGACCAAATTTTTCATTCTTTCCAACAGTTTCTTCAGGAGCAATTCCTAACCATTCCAGTGCTTCCATAATATAAGCTTCTGCACCGGGAACAAAACGGGTTTGGTCAGTATCTTCAATTCTTAAATAAAAAACACCATTATTTTTTTTTGCAAATAAATAATTGAATAGGGCAGTACGTACTCCGCCAATATGTAGTGGTCCTGTTGGACTTGGTGCAAAACGCACTCGAACTTGCTTTGACATTTGTTTAAATTTTGATGCAAAGATACGACTCTAATTAGATAATTAGAAAATGACTTTAATAGTGATAATGACTTATTTGTAATACAATTGACTAATTATGTAATTGATCATTATCTAATTAAAATTAGTACTTTTATAGGTTATAAATAAAACAGATTCACATTGAAAACAACATCTGCTATATACCAAAAGCTAGAAGCATTTATAAAAAAATATTATACAAACGAATTGATAAAAGGTGGACTTCTTTTTATTGGATTCGGACTGTTGTATTTTCTTTTTACACTTTTCATAGAGTATTTCCTATGGTTAAAACCATTTGGAAGAACCGTATTGTTTTGGCTATTTATAGGAGTAGAAGTTTTTCTTTTGTTTCGGTTTATTTTATTTCCGGTTTTTAAGTTATTTAAACTTCAAAAGGGAATAGATTACAATCAGGCTTCAGCCATTATTGGAAATCATTTTACAGAAGTGAGTGATAAACTAACTAATTTTTTGCAACTGTCTGCTGCTGGAAACTCGGCAGAAAGTTCAGAATTAATGCTGGCTTCCATAGAGCAAAAAGCCAATTCTTTACAGCCAATCCCTTTTGGGAATGCAATCAATTTTAAAACCAATAAAAAGTATTTACCATTAGCAATTGTTCCTGTTTTGCTTTTTGTTGTGTTTTATATTTCAGGAAACAGCAACGTTATTTCCCAAAGTTTAAATAGGGTAGTACATTTTAATGCTACATTCCTGCCACCGGCACCTTTTAAATTTGTGGTTCTCAATCAGAATTTGCAAACAGAACAGAATAAAGATTTTCTAATTAAAATGGAATCCGTTGGAAAGGTGGTACCAGAAAATGTTATGATTCATATTGGTAATGAAAGTTATTTTATGGAGTCATCTCAACCAGGAAAGTTTGAATTCAAAATTGAAAAACCGGTAGAAAATGTTTCTTTTTCTTTTGTAGGAAATACAGTTTCATCGGAGGAATATGAGTTGAAAGTTATTACAGTTCCTTCAATTGCTAACTTCGAAATGGTGCTTAATTTTCCATCGTATTTAAAAAAGAAATCGGAAACTATTCAGGGAACGGGTAATGCTATTTTACCTGAAGGTACTTTGGTGACCTGGAAAATGAAAACACAATCAACTCAGGAGATTGTTTGGAAGGGTGAAAACTTAGTTTTTAAGTTTAGTAAGGATGAAAACGAGTTTAAATTAGCTAAAAATATCAGTCAAAATACAGAATATCAAATTCTTACCTCAAATAATAAGGTCAAAAACTACGAAAAACTGGATTACCAGCTGTCAGTTATCAAAGATCAGCACCCAACAATCAATGTTGCTCCGGCTCCTGATAGTTTAAAATTGGATAAAAACTATGTCTTAGGAAGATTAGGAGATGATTATGGATTGTCTAGATTGCAGGTTGTTTATTATGAACGAAACAAACCAAACACTGCCAAGCGTGGAACAATACCTGTAAAGTCAGGTGTATTTGATCAGTTCGTTTTTAATTTTCCAAGTAACCTGTCTGTTCAGGAAGGCGTATCGTATGAATATTATTTTGAGGTTTTTGATAACGATGCACCTCATGGTTTTAAAAGCACAAAGTCTTCTGTGTTTTCTGATCGTGTTTCAACTACAGATGAAATTCATGATTTGGAATTGCAACAGCAGAATGCAAATATTAATAGTTTAGAGAAATCTTTAAAAAATCAAACAAAGCAATTTTCTGAAATGGATAAGATTCAGAAGGCAGGAAAAGAGAAAGATAATTTAGAATTTAAAGATCAGCAGAAAGTAAATGATTTTATCAAACGTCAGAAACAACAGGATGAATTGATGAAACAGTTTACAGAGAAAATGAATAAGAATTTAGATAAGTTTCAGTCTGAGAAAAAAGACAAAACGGCTGATGATTTACAAAAGAGACTCGACAATGCAGAAAAGGATTTGGAAAAGAATCAGAAGTTAATGGATGAATTGAAGAGCTTAAATGATAAATTGAATAGCGAAGATTTGTTTGATAAGATGGAAAAGTTCAAACAAATCAGTAAGAATCAATCTCGTAATTTGGAGCAATTGGTGGAACTAACCAAGCGTTTTTATGTATCTAAGAAAGCAGAACAGGTTGCTGAAAAATTAAACAAGCTTGCAGACAAACAAGAACAGCTTTCAAATAAAGACAAAGAAAACACACAAGATAAACAGGAAGATATCAATAAGGATTTTGATAAAATACAGGAAGATTTAAAGGATCTGAAAGAAGAAAATAAAACATTAAAAGCTCCATTAGATATCCCATCTGACGCTTCAAAAGAGAAAGATGTGAAGAATGATTTACAAAAAGCTTCTGAGGAGTTGGGTAAAAAGAATTCATCTTCGGCCAAACCAAAACAAAAGAGTGCTGCAAAGAAAATGAAAAGCATGGCCGAACTAATGGATGCTGGAATGGAAGGTGGAGAGCAGGAACAAATGGAGGAAGATGTTGCAATGCTTCGCCAAATTCTCGATAATCTTTTGGCGTACTCTTTATCTCAGGAAGATGTGATGAAACAGTTTAGAACTATGAAACTTGGGTCTTCGGCTTACACAAAGAATATTAAAATTCAACAAAACCTGAAACAACAGTTTCGTTATGTTGATGATAGTTTGTTTGCTTTGTCACTTCGTAACCCAAAAGTGGCAGAAGATGTAACCAAGGAAATTGGTAATGTGCAGTACAATATTGATAAAGCGATCGAAAGTTTAAGCGATGTTCAGGTTCCAAAAGGAGTGTCCCATCAGCAGTATGCGGTTTCTTCTGCAAATAAACTTGCCGATTTTTTAAGTGATTTATTAAACAACATGCAGATGTCTATGTCAAAACCGGGATCTGGAAAACCAAAACCGGGTGATGGACAAGGGATGCAGTTACCAGATATTATTCAAAAACAAAAAGGTTTAGGTGATAAAATGAAAGCGGGTATGCAGTCGGGTAATAAGCCGGGAGACAAACCTGGTGATAAACTAGGAGAAGGAAAGAGCGGTGATGGAAAGGATGGACAAAGCAAAGAAGGGCAGGGTAAAGATGGTCAGAGTAAAAATGGAAGTGGTAAAAGCGGTCAGGGAAACAAGAATGGTGGAAAAGGAAATGAGAATAAAGAGGGTGATGATGGAGAAGGAGATGCGGAAGCAATCATGGAAATTTATAAAGAGCAGGTGAAACTACGTGAAGCTTTGCAAAAAGAGTTGGCTAAAAAAGGATTAGATTCTCAGGGCAAGTCGGTAATTGATCAAATGAAAGCTTCTGAAAAGCAACTTTTAAATAAAGGTTTTAAGAATGAAAACTTGCAGCGTATTCTTAATATTCAGCAGGAGTTACTAAAACTGAACAATGCTGTCCAACAACAAGGACAAGATAGTAAGCGTCAATCTGAAACTAATAAAGCTGAATTTTCTAATAGAGCAAATGCATTGCCGAGCTCATTATTGGAATATTTAAACAGTGTAGAGATATTAAACAGACAATCACTACCTTTGCGCTCGAATTTTAATCAAAAGGTTCAAGAATATTTTAATACAAAATGATCAATTTTAATTACGAAACCGAATTTACTTTAGACAACGAACAAGCCTTTTCTGATTGGTTAAGTGCAGTAATCGTTTCTGAAAATAAGAACGAAGGAGAGATAAATTATATTTTTTGTGACGATGAATATCTTCATAAGATAAATGTAGAATATCTGGATCACGACACACTAACAGATATAATCAGTTTTGATTACACTGTTGGAAACGAACTTAACGGAGATATATTTGTTTCTGTTGAAAGAGTTGAGGATAATGCTAAAGATTTTGATGTGTCTTTTGAAGAAGAATTAAAGCGAGTTTTAGCTCACGGTATATTACATTATTGTGGATATAAAGACAAGAGTGATTCTGAAGCTGAGTTAATGCGTTCTAAAGAAAATGAAAAAATAGCGATGTTTCACGTGGAACAGTAGCTTAAATTCTTTTTTTTGAATTTGTTTTTATGTGTTCCACGTGAAACAAACTAATAAAAAGTAGGAATATTTTAAAGTGTTTCACGTGGAACACGTGAAAGAAGAATAGATTTTGGTATTTCGAAGAGCGGATAAATGTTTCACGTGGAACAGAAAGGATGCTGATATTTGAAGGGTTTATAATTGTTTCACGTGAAACAACAGGTTTGAAAAGTATAGAGATTTGAAGAAGTAAAGCGTTAAGGAGTGAGTGGGTATTTCTAATTTGAGAGTGAAAATTGAAGCTTGAAAATTGAAGCATGAAACAAAACACAAGTTCCACGTGGAACAAAAGAATGTAAAAATTAATTCTGAGGACCGCCTTAAACGGTTTCCAGAGAATAGTAAAAAGAAATGTTTTTAGAAGAATACGATGTTATTGTAGTCGGTGCTGGTCATGCAGGTTCTGAGGCCGCGGCAGCGGCAGCAAATTTAGGATCCAAAACTTTATTGGTGACCATGAGTTTGCAGAACATTGCACAGATGTCTTGTAATCCGGCTATGGGTGGAATTGCAAAAGGACAGATTGTGCGTGAAATTGATGCGTTGGGCGGATACTCAGGAATTGTTTCTGACCGAACTGCAATTCAGTTTAAGATGTTGAATAAATCGAAGGGACCAGCAATGTGGTCTCCAAGAGTTCAAAGTGATCGAATGCGTTTTGCAGAAGAATGGAGAATGATGTTGGAGGGAACTCCAAATTTGGATTTCTACCAGGAGATGGTGAAAGGTTTGATTATTGAGAATGGAAAGATAAAAGGAATCAAAACTTCGCTAGGAGTTGAGATCCGATCTAAATCGGTTGTGTTGACAAACGGAACTTTTTTAAACGGTTTGATTCATATTGGAGAAAAACAGTTTGGTGGAGGAAGAGCAGGTGAAAGTGCTGCAACAGGAATTACCGAAGATTTAGTTCAGGCTGGATTTGAAGCAGGAAGAATGAAAACAGGAACGCCACCACGAGTTGATGGACGTTCTTTGGATTATTCGAAAATGAACGAAGAAAAAGGAGATGTGAAACCGGATAAGTTTTCTTATTCGGATTTAACCGTTCCGCTAACAAATCAAAGATCTTGCTACATGACGTACACATCATTGAATGTTCATGATATTTTGAGAGAAGGTTTTGATCGTTCGCCAATGTTCAACGGGAGAATCAAAAGTCTTGGTCCAAGATATTGCCCTTCGATAGAAGATAAGATTAATCGGTTTGCAGATAAGGAGCGTCATCAATTATTTGTGGAACCGGAAGGGTGGAATACCTGCGAGGTTTATGTGAACGGATTTTCGACTTCACTTCCGGAGGATATTCAGTTTAAAGCATTGCGTTCTGTAGCCGGTTTTGAAAATGTGAAATTCTTCCGTCCGGGTTATGCAATCGAATATGATTATTTCCCACCAACACAATTGAAACATACTTTGGAAACAAAGTTAGTTGAAGGTTTATATTTTGCCGGACAAATTAACGGAACAACAGGATATGAAGAAGCGGCTTCTCAGGGTTTAATGGCCGGAATAAATGCGCATTTGAAAGTACATGAAAAAGCACCGTTGATTTTGAAACGTGATGAAGCTTATATTGGAGTTTTGATTGATGACTTGATTACGAAAGGAACGGAAGAACCTTATCGAATGTTTACATCAAGAGCTGAGTACAGAACTTTGTTGCGTCAGGATAATGCCGATTTTAGATTAACACCAATGTCACACGAAATTGGTCTTGCTTCTGAAAAGCGTTTGCGCCGAATGGAGAAGAAGTTAAACGAATCTGAAAAAATGGTTGCTTTCTTTAGAGAAACGAGCGTTTCGGTTGCTGAAACAAATCCGATTTTGGAAGCTAAGGAAACAGCTCCAATTTCACAAGGCGATAAAATGTTTAAAGTTTTCTCTCGTCCACAAATTGATTTGGAGGATATGCTGAAATTTGAAAAAGTAAAAACATATATAGAAGAGAATGATTTGGATCAGGAAATTTTAGAGCAAGCAGAGATACAGGTTAAATATTCAGGTTATATCGAAAAGGAAAGAAATAATGCTGATAAGCTTACTCGTTTGGAAGAAGTGAAAATCCCTGAGAATTTTGATTATGAAAAAATAAAATCAATGTCAATAGAAGCGAAGCAAAAGTTAAGCAAGATTCGTCCTGTTACAATTTCGCAGGCTTCGAGAATAAGCGGAGTTTCTCCTAGTGATATTTCGGTATTATTGATTTACATGGGAAGATAGAAAATTAGAGACGTACTAGAAGTGCGTCTTTCTTTGTTTCAGATTTTCTTTGTTTGAGACTTGAAGTTTATTCCAAATCTTGTTGTTAGAAATGGAAGTCTAAAAAAAGAAATTTGTTCCACGTGAAACTATTTCACTAAACCTTGATGCTATTGCTGAATGAAAAAAATAATTCTAAATAATCTCATGAGATGTGTTCATATGCATTTCAAATTAATAAAATAAAACTTGTTGCATTAACGCATGTTATGTAATAAAAAAGCACGTTGCCAAATTCTATTAAAAACCTATAATTAAAAATGAACGTTTTAAACAAAAAACATTTTCTTACTGTAAAAGACCATTCTGTATCTAAAGAAATTTTTGAGTTGTATCATGACGAAACTTTAGATATGCTGATTACTTCTCCACAACCCGATTTAGAAAATCTTGGGAAATATTACGAAAGTGAAGATTATATTTCTCATACCGACAATAAAAGATCCTTGTTTGAAAAAGCATATCATTTTGTAAAAAATATAGCTTTAAAAAATAAGCTGAATTTAATTAATGGTGAGCAATCCCAAAAAGGAAGAATTTTAGATATTGGTGCGGGAACGGGAGATTTTTTATTAACAGCAAAAAATGACGGTTGGGAAACTGTTGGAGTAGAACCAAGTGATAGAGCAAAAAATATCGCGATAGAAAAAGGAATTTCTTTTGTAAATGGAATTGATGCTCTTGAAAATAATTCTTTTGACGTAATTACAATGTGGCACGTTTTGGAACACGTTCCAAATCTAGAATTGCAAATACAGGAATTGAAGCGTTTGTTAAAACCAACTGGAACTTTAATTGTTGCGGTTCCAAATTTCAAATCATATGATGCAAAATATTATAATGAATTTTGGGCAGCCTATGATGTGCCAATTCACTTCTGGCATTTTTCTAAAAAAGCGATTCAGTCTCTTTTTGAAAAAGTAGATATGAAATTGGAAAAAGTGCTTCCAATGAAATTTGATTCTTTTTATGTGAGTTTGTTATCCGAAAAATACAAAACCGGAAAAATGAATTATATCAATGCCTTTTTAGTGGGATTAAGATCAAATTTAAAAGCGGGCAATACAAAAGAGTATTCATCGCACATTTATGTCTTGAAAAACAAATAAAACGTAAAATAAGCGCATTTAAGGCGTTTTTTAGAACGAATAGAGGATTTGTGTCGTCTTTTTTTAGAAAACGCCTTAAATATAAGCTATGAAAGCCGCTTTTAATAGTGATATTTTATAGTAGAATGGGACTCCATAAGTAAAACTAATGTCATAAAAAACGGCACGTTTTTTCAAATTTTGCTCTGAAATTTTGTTTTTTTAAATTTTGAATACAATGACTTAAAAAAGAATAAAAGTTTTTCTTTTTTGAAGCCATTTCTTTTTTGCATTTGAGAAAATGCTTCCAATCAAATTTTACTTTAAGTTTTGTTCGAAGAATACAAAAATTGAAAAATGAGTTTTTATAACTTCATTTTTTTTCTGATTTGTGATCAAATTTCGAATAGCAGTCAAGATGGCTGTTTTCTGCGGATTTAATCCCTATAATTAGCTTAAAAAGCAAAATAAGTGCATCTAAGGGGTTTTCTAATGAAAGATGAAGGTTTGTGTTGTCTTTTTTTAGAAAACAGCTTAAATAAAAGCTGTGAAAGCCGCTTTCAATAGTGATGTTTTATGGTAAAATTCCTCTCTATAAATAAAACTAATATCATAAAATTATAGCATTTTTTAAACTTTATGTTGATGCTATTTATTTTTTTATATTTTTGTCTCCAATACATTAAAAAAATAGAAATTCAAAAAATGAAAAAAGCATTAGTAATTATCGCACTTTCAATTTTCGCCGTTTCGTGTAGCAAAACTGCAGAAGTTAAGGAAGTAAAAACAGCTTACGTAGATACTTCAGTTTTAATGAAAGAGTACACTGAAGCAAAAGACCTTGAAGCAAAATACAAAGCTCAAGCAGAAGAAAAAGGAAGACAACTACAAGCTGAGATTACACGTTTTAAACAAGACGCTGCTAATTTTCAAAGTCAAGCACAGGCGAACGGTCAGGCCTGGGCGCAACAAAGAGGTGCTGAGTTACAAAAAAGAGAACAACAATTGGGTTATGCTCAACAGGCTTTGTCTCAACAATTGCAACAAGAAAGTGGTGTTGAAATGGATTCTCTAGTAAGTGGAGTTAAAAAATTCATCAAAGATTACGGTAAGAAAAACGGTTACTCTTATATCTACGGTACTGGTGATGCTGCTTCAATTTTATACGCTGAAGAAAAATATGATATTACAAAAGATATCATTAAAGCTCTGAATGATAAGTATAAATCGAGCCCAAAATCAGAAGAAAAACCGGCAGTAAAAGAAGTAGAAGCTGCTAAAAAATAATACCAAACTAACTAACTAAATTTAAAAACCTAAATCTGTCAAGATTTAGGTTTTTTCTTTTATAAAAATGCGATACTTTTAGTTTTTCAATACACGCCCAATGCAAAACGTTACAGAAGCAGCTGCTTACACCTTACAATTTATCAATCAAACGCAAAAATCGATCTTCCTCACTGGTAAAGCAGGAACAGGAAAAACTACGCTTTTGCGCGAAATCATTGCTACAACTCATAAAAATACTGTAGTTGTTGCTCCTACGGGAATTGCAGCGTTAAATGCTGGTGGTGTTACGATTCACTCGATGTTTCAGTTGCCATTTTCAGCCTTTATTCCATCATACGAAGAGGCTTCCCAGTTTACTGAAACAGTAAAATTTGAGAATAAGGAAACTTTACGTCGACACTTTAAAATGAATAATGTGAAGCGTAACGTAATCAGGAATATGGAGCTTTTGATTATTGATGAAGTCAGTATGTTACGCGCTGATCTGTTGGATGCAATTGATTTTATGATGCAGACTGTGCGTAAAAATACCCGTGCTTTTGGAGGTGTTCAGGTGCTTTTTATTGGCGATTTGTTACAGCTTCCGCCGGTTATCAGAGATGAAGAATGGCGAACTTTGCGCAATTATTACAAAGGGAAATTCTTTTTTCATTCGCATGTAATTCAGCAATATCCGCCGTTATATATTGAATTATCAAAGATTTATCGTCAGTCAGATGATACTTTTATTTCGGTTTTGAATAATCTTAGAAACAATCAGATTACGCCTCAGGATATTCAGGTTTTAAACGAATATGTGAAACCTGATTTTGACTTAAAAAATAATCCCGGATATATTACACTTACCACGCATAATGTCAAAGCCGATTCGATTAACGAACAGGCAATTGGCGATTTAGCCGGAAATGAATTTGCTTATCAGCCGTTTATTGTGGGCGATTTTCCGGAGAAAATTTTTCCGGTTGAGGAAAATTTGAAACTCAAAGTGGGCGCTCAGGTTATGTTTGTTAAAAATGATTTGTCTTTTGAAAAACGTTATTTCAACGGAAAAATGGGTGTCGTAAAATCACTTTCGGCCGAAGAAATATTCATACATTTTCCTGAGGAGGATAAAACCATTGAAGTTGAAAAGTATGAATGGAAAAATATCCGATACAAAGTAAACGATCTCACCAAAGAAGTTGAAGAAGAAGTTTTGGGCACATTTGCACATTATCCACTTAAGCTGGCATGGGCAATTACAGTACATAAAAGTCAGGGTTTAACTTTTGAGAAAGCTGCGCTCGATGTATCGCAAGTTTTTTTGCCCGGACAAGCATATGTAGCATTGTCACGTTTAACGTCCTTAAATGGGCTTATTTTGCTGTCTCCGCTGCAAATGAATGGGATTTCGAATGATCAGGATGTGATGGACTATGCTTTGAATAAAGCAACAGAAGAAGTTTTAAAACATTCTTTGCATTTTGAAACGAAAAATTTTATTCATAACTATTTGATTAGTAGTTTTAATTGGGCCGATTTAGCTCAGGAATGGCGCAATCATCGTTTTAGTTATAACGAAAATGCAGTCGCTTCAGAAAAATCAAAACATTCAGCGTGGGCACATAAACGTTTAGAAATAATAGATTCGCTGGCAGATCCTGCACAAAAATTCGTGCATCAGCTTAATAAAATTTTCAATAAAGAAACTGTCGATCTCTTTTTTGTACAGGAAAGGGTAGTGGCAGCTTATGATTATTTTTTTAAACCAATGGACAAACTGGTTACGGATCTTTTGAATAAAATGGCCGAAATTCAGAAGTTTAAAAAAGTAAAAGAGTTCTACGAAGAGCTCGCTTTTCTGGATGATTTGCAAACGAAAGCAGTTTTGCGCTTAATGAAGGCCAAATTGCTTATAAAAATTGTCGTTGCAGGCCAAACCATCTGTAAAGAGAAATTGTCGTCTACAGCGATTAAAAACTACAAATCAGACAAGGTTGCAAAGATCCGAGAGGAATTTAATATGTCGAACACTGATATTTTTAAATCTGAAGAACCTACAGTTCGTTATACGGCACGCAAATTAGATAAAAGCGCACCAAAGGCCGAAAAGAAAACAACCATCGAAGAAACTCATGATTTGTGGCTGGAGAAAAATTCAATTCAGGATATTGCCCGAATTCGTAAACTTACAGTGCAAACCGTAGAGATGCACTTGGTTAAACTAATTCAGGCTAAAAAAGTCGAGATTTCAGATGTTTTACCGTATGATAAAATCCTGGCCTTGCGCGAAGCTTTTGAGTTTTATCAGGAAGAATCACTAAGTCCGTTAAAAGAAAAATATGGAGATGAATTTACGTGGGATGAACTTAAAATGTTTAAGGCCAGTATAAATTGATTTCAGATTCTGTAAATTAGAGTTTCAGAGTTTGAAATTTGATTCTGAAGATTCGTATGAAATTTAGGAATCAATTATAAAAACATTATGTAAAATAGAAATCATGAAAAAGTTGCTATACATCCTATTCATAGGCATTACGATTCAAAGTATGTCGGGGCAGGACTTGAAACCAGAATATCAAAAGTTTGTCAAAAATTTTATTGATAATATAAAAAATGATAGGAAAGAGGCTGTTGCAGAGGCTATTAAATATCCTTTAAGAAGAGAGAATCCAATTCCGTCTATCAAGAATAAAACAGAATTTGTAAAAAGATATGATGAAATTTTTGATACTAAACTGAAAACTGAAATTTCACAATCGAATCCTGTAAAAGACTGGTCAGAAGTGGGCTGGCGTGGCATAATGCTAAATCAAGGAACTTTATGGATGGATACTGATGGTAAAGTTTTCTCGATTATTTATCAGTCAAAAGTTGAAAGTGATATCAAAAGTAAATCGATAGCTTCTGAAAAAAGTAAACTTCACCCATCAATTACTAAGTTTAAAGAGCCACAAATTATCATAGAAACATCTAAATTCAGAGTTCGAATTGATGATTTAGGAAATGATAATTACAGATATGCTTCATGGTCGATAAAACAATCAATGAGCGAAAAACCGGATTTAATTATTTCCAACGGAAAATGGTTTCATGACGGAACCGGCGGAAATAATCATTACGATTTCAAAAAAGGTAATTTTCTTTACCAGTGTTATATTACTGTTTTGGGTACAAAAGATTCAGCACCAGCTACTTTAACCATTTATCAAAACGGAAGAGAAATTCTTAATCAGGACGCTAAAATTGTTCCACGTTAAACAAAATCCTATTCGAGAGAATGGGATTTTTTGTTTTATAGCCCAATTTAAATTTAAGTACAGCTGTTATAAATTATTTATATTTGATTGTAATTATCGGATTATTAATTAATTAAAATTATTTAAGATGAAAAGAAGAAGTGTATTTTTAATAATATTAATTTTTTGCAGCAGTTTTATTTCTGCTCAGGATTCGAACATTGATTATCAAAAACTTGTTAAAAAGTTCATTGAAAACATAAAAAGCGATAACAAAGATGCACTTGCTGATGGGGTAGTTTATCCTTTAAAGCGTGAATATCCTATTGCAGATGTCAAGGATAAAACGGGTTTTTTAAAGCGTTATTCCGAGATATTCGACGCGGTTTTAAAAAATGAAATTGTGAAGTCTGATCCCGTAAAAAGCTGGTCAGATATGGGTTTGAGAGGACTAATGTTCAATCAGGGCAAAATTTGGCTGGATACTGAAGGGAAGCTGATTGCGGTAAATTATCAATCGAAATTTGAGCTGGATCTAAGGAAATCATTGATTGCTACGCAAAAGAAAAATCTGGATCCGAGTATTGCTTTTTTTCAAACTCCGATTTGTATTCTGGAAACTTCTAAATTTAAAATCAGAATTGATAATTTAGGAAATAACAACTATCGTTATGCTTCATGGTCGATTCAGAAGGAAATGACTGAAAAGCCTGATTTAGTGATCAATGGTGGCGTTTTGGTTGTGGAAGGTATTGGTGGAAATCACCAGTATGAGTTTAGAAAGGATGGTAATGTTTACGAGTGCGCAATTATTGTTTTGGGCGAGAAAAATTCACCTCCGGCGAAGCTGACTGTTTATCAGGGTAAAAAAATTGTTCTTTCGCAGGACGCGAAAATAAGTATGAAGTAAAAAAAAGCCCATTCATTTGAATAGGCTTTTTAAGTTTTATAGTGGTTGAACGAGAATCCAGGCATCTGGATTTTCTCCTTTTTGAATTTCTTTTTGTGCCTTTTCGGCTTCGGCCATAGTGGCATAACTGCCGTATAAAACAGGAAATAAACCGTGTTTGTTTTCGCCTAACATTCTGGCTTCGTAACCATCTTTAACTAATTGATTGTAAGCTTTTCTTGCATTTTTTTCGCTTCTATACGCACCCGCCATAATGTGGTATGGCATTGCTTTTTCGGCCACCGTTTCTACTTTTGCAGAATCTACAGAAAGTGTTACGGCAGGTAGTGGGCTTTGAATAAAGAAAGTTGCCTCTTGTATTTTATTCTCGACTTTTTTCTGAACAGCACTTTCAACAACAAGTGTTTGGGCAGCGATTTGGTTTTGGTATAAGGGATATCCAATACTACCGGTAATTCCAAGGCCTAATACCAGTATTGCAGCATATTTTAAAAGAGGATTAGAAGTTCTTTCTTCTTCATTTTCGTATAAAGAAATTGAGTCTTTTTCTGAAATTTCCTCAATTTTTCGTTCAAAATTTTCTTTTTTCACTAGCGGAGAAACAAACGGACTAAGTCCGAAAGAGCTCGTTAGGAAATTGGTTTGATCATTTGGTGTGAATACCATTTTTTGATCAGCATTAAAACGAATTTCACCTATGTTTTTAAGTGTTACAACACCGTTTTCTTCTAAGGTTTTTTTCCAGCTCACCACTTCAAAAGCAATTGCGCTTACGGCAAAACCATAAGAAGTTTTTTCAGCCTGTGCGATATGATTGGCCAATAATCCATCATTGTTTTTTAAATGACTGTTGAAAGAGATCATTTTTGTCGGTGGAAAGAATGAATTTGTGCTTTCATTCAGCTGCGCCGATTGAATTTCTGTTAAAAATGCTCCAAACCCTGGAACCGTTACACACTGATAACGATACAGTAACTGTGCTATGTAATTTTCGATTTTCATAGTAACAAAGTTATGCAACGAATATAGTTATCAAAATTTTATTCACAATTTTTATTAACAATTGAGATATTTTTATAGATAATTATTTTTCAAGTAGTTAAGTTTTTTTGAAGTTTTACTAATTGGTTCGCAATTTCTTTTAATATATAATATTTGAAGGAATTTACTTCTAATTTATATCTTTGCTGCTCTTGAATTTATTTTAAGATTTGTTTTTTAAAAAGATTTTTGTCGCCGCCTTTAAACCTTATTCAATTTATGTCAGATCAAGATTTATTTTATGTATTAGCCTTGTTAAAAGTAGAAGGTGTTGGAGATATAATGGCAAAAAAGCTGCTTAATCACTACGGTAGTGCAGAGGCTGTTTTTAAAAGTAAAGCGAATCAATTGGTTGCTATTGATGGTGTTGGATCAGTTCTTTTGAAAAATTTTAAAGATAAATCTATTTTTGAAAAAGCGAATCAGGAAATGGAATTTATGAAATCTAATGGGGTAAGGATGTCTTTTTTTAAGGATGATATTATCCGGAGCGCTTAAAACATTGTATCGATTCTCCTGTTTTGATTTTTTCTAGTGGAAATATAAATTTAAAAAGCAAAAAAATAATTAGTATCGTGGGTACGCGTCAGATTACCTCGTATGGAGCAGAGTTTTGTCGAAAGTTAATAGAAGAATTGGCCCCTTTAGATCCCGTAATCGTTAGTGGTTTTGCCTATGGTGTTGATATTGTGGCACATCAACGGGCAATGGATTTTAACTTGCAGACAATTGGTGTTCTGGCACATGGACTGAATCAGATTTATCCAAAATCACATAAAAAGTATATTGCTCAAATAGAAGAAAACGGAGGTTTTATGACGGAATTCTGGAGTACATCAAATCCTGATAAAGAAAATTTCGTTCGCAGAAACCGTATTGTAGCTGGAATGACTGAAGCTACAATTGTTATTGAATCTGCTGATAGGGGAGGTTCGCTTATTACGGCGAATCTGGCAAATGATTACAATCGCGATGTTTTTGCCGTTCCCGGGCGAGTTACAGACAAATACAGCCAAGGTTGTAATGATCTTATTAAAACCCAAAAAGCAAACGTATTAACGAGTGCTGCTGATTTAATTTATATTTTGAATTGGAATATTGATAATAAAGTGAAACCGGTGCAGAAACAGTTGTTTGTTGAGCTGGAATTTGATGAACAAAAGATCTATGATTTTCTTTTAAAGAATGGAAAAGAATTGTTGGATATTATTGCGTTGCAATGCGATTTCCCTATTTATAAAATTTCAGGTTTACTGTTGAATATGGAGTTGAAAGGAGTAATCAGACCTCTTCCGGGGAAATTGTTTGAGGCAATTTAGTTTTAATTTTGAACCCGATAGATTTCAAAAACATCGGGCTCAAAATTTATTTTATTTACCAAATCCAAGTACTTCGCGAACTTTTGCGAGAACACCATCAGCAATTACAGAAGCTTTTGAGGCACCTTTTTTTAATAATGCATCTACTTCTTCAAGGTTATTCATGTAGTAAGTATATTTTTCCCTTTCGGTTTTGAATTTTTCTATAATCAGTTCAAACAAAGCTTGTTTGGCATGACCATAACCATAGTTTCCTCCTAAATAGTTTGCTCTCATTTCGGCGATTTGCGCTTCAGTTCCCAGTAAGGAATAAATTGCAAAAGCATTACAAGTGTCCGGGTTTTTAGGCTCTTCAAGTGGTGTACTATCCGTTTCAATACTCATTACCTGTTTGCGAATTGTTTTATCGTCAAGGAAAATATTGATCAGATTATTGGCTGATTTACTCATTTTCCCACCGTTTGTTCCCGGAATCAATTTACCGTCTTCCTGGATTTTGGCCTCGGGTATTACAAACGTTTCGCCCATTTGATGGTTGAAACGGGAAGCCACATCACGAGTGATTTCTAAATGCTGTAATTGATCTTTTCCAACCGGAACAAATTCTGCATCATAAAGTAAAATATCAGCAGCCATTAACATTGGATAGGTAAAAAGCCCGGCATTAACATCGTCTAAACGATCTGCTTTATCTTTAAATGAATGTGCCAAAGTCAAACGTTGAAATGGAAAAAAGCAACTTAAATACCATGTTAATTCAGTTGTTTGTACCACATCAGATTGTCTGTAGAATGTTACTTTATCAGGATTTAAACCGCAGGCTAGCCATGCCGCTGCAGTGCTGTATGTATTTTCTCTTAGCGTTTTGCCATCTTTAATTTGTGTAATGGAATGTAAATCAGCAATAAACAAAAAAGATTCGTTTGCCGGATTATTTGATAATTCGATTGCCGGAATAATTGCTCCCAATAAATTGCCTAAGTGTGGCGTTCCAGTACTTTGAACACCAGTAAGTATTTTTGCCATTCTATTTTTTTTCTAAATCTTCTAATCGCAAAGATTGTAAGTTTATTTTCTTTAACCGCAAAGTTCGTAAAGTTTTTCGCAATCTCCCTAAAGTTTATTCAAGATCTCCTTGATTTTAAGTTTTATTTTAGATAAAAGAGAACATTTTAAAAAACTAATGACCGAAAAATCTAAATTCATTTCTGTTTTCTTACATTTGAAACCATGAAAGGATTAAAAGTTGTTTTTTGGGTTTTGTGGCGTATATGGTTTTACATTTTAATGGCCATTCCGATATTGATTATGTTGCCGTTTTTGCTAGTTTCTATTGTGTCGGAGAAGGGTTACCCCTATTTTTTTAAAATGGCTCGCATTTGGGCTAAATTTATCCTTTTTGGGATGGGTTTTTATTACAAAGTCGAGCGTGAAGAGAAGCTAGTTAAAAATAAAAGCTATATGATTGTAGCAAATCATACTTCAATGACAGATATTATGCTGATGTTGGCTGTAGTTCGAAATCCGTTTGTTTTTGTTGGAAAAAAGGAGCTTTCAAAGATTCCACTGTTTGGTTTTTTCTATAAAAGAACTTGTATTTTGGTGGATCGAAGTTCTTCAAAAAGTAAAAATGAAGTTTTCAAAAGAGCACAAAACAGACTTAATCAAGGACTTAGTATTTGTATTTTTCCTGAAGGCGGTGTTCCTGATGACGAATCTATTTTACTGGATGAGTTCAAAGACGGCGCTTTTCGTCTGGCGATAGACCACCAGATTCCTATTGTTCCAATTGTTTTTGCTGATAACAAGGAGCGATTTTCCTATACTTTTTTAAGTGGAAGTCCAGGGAGAATGCGTGTAAAGGTGCTTCCTTTTGTAGCAACTAAAGGATTAACATCGGATCATAGAAAAGAACTTCGAGATCAGGTAAGACAGATAATTTATAAAGGTTTATTGAAGTTTAAGAACAAAGAATCATAAACCATTTTAAGGATAAAACCCGACAACTTTTAAAGTTGTCGGGTTTTCTTTTGAATTAAAATTTCCCCATTTAATATTCAAAAATGATTATCTATGAATTATTTTTTCTGAAATAAAACGCAATACTTTCTTAAACTTCAATTTGGTTTTTCTACGGTTTTTGTTGTACAACACTTCTATTCTTTCTTTCATGGTTAAAAATATTTATGGTTGATACTAAAGAGTTTGACTAGGACTCCGGTTAATGTCATACTAGTATAGAGGGAAAAAAATGAAAAAGGTTGCGTTGGAAGGCAAAAAAAATGAAAAAAAGAATAAAAACCCGTTAGAACCAAAAAACTAACGGATTTTTATTGAACAAACCAACCAAATTTGTAGAAAAACCTTTGAGTTAATGCTTATTGCTAGGCATTAATCAAATCTTATGTCTTTTATTAAGATGGCCTGATTTTAGAATGGTTGCGTGAAAAACGATGTATTTTTTGAATAAAAAACCCGAAAGTTTCTAAAAAACTTTCGGGCTGTATATAAGGTGTTGATTTTGAGTGCTTTTTTAAAATTAAGCGTTTGCTAAATCTTTAATATGTTCTTTAATTTTAACTTCCAGTTCGTCTGCTAATTCCGGATTGTCTTTAATTAAGGCTTTTACGGCATCACGACCTTGTCCTAATTTCGTATCTCCGTAGCTAAACCATGATCCCGCTTTTTTAACGATTTCAAATTCAACCGCCAGATCAAGAATTTCACCGGTTTTAGAAACTCCTTCACCATACATAATGTCGAATTCGGCAGTTTTAAATGGCGGAGCCACTTTATTTTTAACGATTTTAACTTTAGTTCTGTTTCCGATAACATTTTCACCGTCTTTAATTTGAGAAGAACGACGAATATCGATACGCACAGATGCATAGAATTTCAAGGCATTACCACCCGTTGTCGTTTCAGGATTTCCAAACATAACACCAATTTTCTCTCTCAACTGGTTGATGAAGAAAACAGTACAGTTTGTTTTACTGATCGTTCCCGTTAATTTTCTTAGCGCTTGTGACATCAAACGTGCGTGAAGACCCATTTTAGAATCTCCCATTTCGCCTTCGATTTCACTTTTTGGTGTTAATGCTGCAACGGAGTCAATTACAACAATATCAATTGCTCCGGAACGAATTAGGTTTTCGGCAATTTCCAGAGCCTGTTCTCCATTATCCGGTTGCGAAATAACTAGGTTTTCAATATCTACGCCTAATTTCTCAGCATAATTTCTATCAAAAGCGTGCTCAGCATCAATAAAAGCAGCAATTCCACCAGCTTTTTGAGCTTCAGCAATAGCGTGTAACGTTAAAGTGGTCTTTCCAGACGATTCCGGACCGTAAATTTCTATTATTCTTCCTCTAGGGTAACCATTAACTCCAAGGGCTAAATCTACACCAAGAGAGCCTGAAGAAATGGTTTCTACTTCTACAATGGCTTTATCGCCCATTTTCATTACGGTACCTTTTCCGTAAGTTTTATCTAGTTTGTCAAGCGTAAGTTGTAGCGCTTTTAATTTGGCATCTTTCTCTGAACTCATCTCTTTTTTTTCTTTTTCTTTCATGTAAATTTTTATAATTTATTCTCAAAAACAAACCAGAAATGATAACTTACTGATTTAGATTTGTATCAGGCTTGTAATTTTGTAAAATTAGTTCTTTTTTTCGAAGTTTGATTCTCTCAAATTGTTCCAAATTGTCACAAATTTCGACTATAAAAATAAAGCCTTTAATTCTGTAGCATCGGAAGGCTTCATTTTTCCGGCGAGTACTAAACTCAGTTGTTTACGACGCAAAGCAGCATCATAACGTTGTATTTCAAGTTCACTTTCCGGTACAATTGGCGGAACTTCAACAGGTCTTCCGGTGTCGTCAACGGCAACAAATGTATAAATGGCTTCATTCGCTTTTGTTCTGCTTCCGGATTCACGATCTTCTACCCAGACATCGATAAAAACTTCCATCGAACTTTTGAAAGATCTTGAAACTTTTGCTTCTACAGTTACAACACTTCCTAACGAAATGGCTCGGTTGAAAGCAACGTGATTTACAGAGGCGGTAACTACAATTCGGCGAGAATGTCTACGAGCAGCAATACTTGCCGCGCGATCCATTCGGGCTAATAATTCGCCACCAAAAAGGTTGTTTAATGGATTTGTTTCACTTGGTAAAACTAAATCGGTTAAGATTGTTAGGGACTCTGATGGGTGTTTTGGATTCATTTTTTGATAATTTTTTTGCCGTAGATTTCACTGATTAAAAACAGTTAATAAACCTTTTAAATTTGTGAAAGTTGTGGCTTACTTTTTAAAATTAAGGCTGATTAATTCAACCAGTAAACAGCTATTACAGCTGGAATAAAATATATAACAATGGTTCTTGCACCATCGTAATCTTTAGCTAATCGTTGACCGAAAAGCATCATTAATAAACTGATACATGAGAATATGGCGCCATACAAACCAAATTCACGACCGCTGTTGGTGAGTAATTGTATGGCTCCGACAACACACAAAATTCCTGAAATTAATTCTAAAATTAAGAGATGGAGTAGGGCGAGTGGTACCTGGTTTTTTAGTATTGTTTTCGCAAAATGACCTTTAAGCCACTCGACATTGTCTTTCCAATAAAATATTTTCTCGTATCCTGATTGTAAGAATGTTAAGGCTAAAAAGGCTAATAACAAAATGGAGGCAACATTATTCATTTGAAAACTATTTTTTATGAATTAAACGAGTCAGTTTTATAGATAAATCGGTTAGAATTATTTTCGCATTTCCGTTTCTTTCAATGTGATACATCGCATCTGAAAGTTCTTTGAAAATTTCGTGAATATTGTTTCCGTTTACAAAAGGTGCAAAATTTTCGAGTTTGAATTTATCTACTTTCGGTTCAATGTAAACGAGAGTGGGAGCCTGATAATTGAGCAATAGTGCCTGACGAAACATTTCGATACAAAACTGGATGAATTTTTTCTGGCTTTCACGTCCAAGAGCTGCAATTTCTTCGCTCCAGGATATCAAATCCTGAATGGCTGCTGCATTTCCTTTTGCTCTAAAAGCGGCGCGTACCCAATTAACAAACCATTGTTCGAAAGGATATTCAGAATCGTCTTCTTTTAAAAGATGTAAGGCTTTGCTGAAATTTCCCTGTGCCTGATGCGCAATTTTAAAGGCTAATTTTTCGTCGGTATTTTCTTTAGTAACTAAAGCTTCTGCAATTACTTTTTCGGGAAGTCCATTAAAATGAATTACCTGACAACGGGAACGTATGGTTTGAATGATGTCTTCTTCGTTTTCGGAAATCAGAATAAAAATGGTTTTATCTGAAGGTTCTTCCAGTAGTTTCAGAAGTTTGTTGGAGGCAGCGATGTTCATTTTATCGGCCATCCAGATAATCATAATTTTGTAACCGCCTTCGTATGATTTTAGCGAAAGTGATTTTAAAACTTCCTGTGCATCTTCAACACGAATTTCTCCTTGTTTGTTTTGAACACCCAGTATTTTATACCAGTCAAATAAACCTCCATAAGGCATCTCCTGAATAAAAGTACGCCAGTCCTGAATAAAATCTAAACTTTTGGGTTTTGTTTTTACGTCCTCGGTGGTTACTGTTGGATAAATAAAATGCAGATCAGGATGAGAGATGTTTTGAAACTTTAAATTACAGGAATCATTTCCATTCGAGTTTTCATCTCCCGTATTGTTGCATAAAATATATTGTGCGTAAGCAATTGCCGTTGATAATGTACCACTTCCTTCCGGCCCAATGAATAATTGCGCGTGCGGAATTCGTCCGGAAGCTGCACTTTTTATCAAGTGACTTTTGATGTAGTCTTGACCTAAAATTTGAGAAAATTGCATGAAGCAAAGATAGAAGAAAATGATATAGTCAAAAATTTTAGCTCAAAAGTTTATTAATCCAGTCGCATTTTTGACGTTCATGAAGATTTCAGCTCTGTTTTTTGCGGTTTGTTGACTAACTTTTGTTAATAAACATGTCAATATGTGGAGATATTAAGGGTTTTTTGTTAATAGTTTTTCGCGATAAACGATTAACGGAAGCTTTTTTTGATTATTAATTATGCGGTAGGTTTGTTTTTTATGGCTAATATCTTACCTGATGTGATTGGGTTAATTTTAACAAAAACTCCGTTAAAACGCACATTTTCTCGACATAAGGCTGGTTTTTAAGCTTTTTTTAAGCTTTTTTTTTGAAAAAAGAAATCAATAAAGTTGCAGTTTAAGTTAATTTCTATATTTTTGTTTTTATGAACAACCAATTATAAACTAAGAAGCTATGAAAGGGAAAATTATTTTATTAAGTGCACTTTTTTTTATGACAACTGGTGCCATTTCGGCCCAAGCTAAAAATGCTCCGAGAAGTATAATAAGTACAACTGCGATTATTCGCAAATACCATGATCAAAAAGAATTGAGTGGTATGCAAAAAGGAGAACTTTTGGAACTATACATCGAGCGTATTAAAGTTTTAGTAAAAACTCTTCCTTATATTGCTTTAGTAACAAAACCGGGAGTTACAATGGCAGACTTAGGTATTCCGGATGACAACGAACACAAAAAAGTATTAGATGGTCAGGCCATAGGTACTACAACATTTTTAGATACAACAGTAGAATTTCAAAGAAAAATGATGCCGTATTCTGATAAAGGAAACTTAGTCGCAGCGATTTTATTCTACGAAAGCACATTGAAATCTTTACACGAGTTCAACGAATTGAACGATATGTAATAAAATATTATTTTTTAAAACTTTTTTGAGAGTGTTTACGTAGATGAGTTCAATTTATGTCAACATTTAAAAAAAAGAGATAAAAAACAACTCTCTCGAAAGGTTCTGACTATAATCAGAAAACTCGAGATGAGTTTTTTCATTTACGCATACCCAAATTTATTATTAACCCTAATACCCCCTTATCATGAAAAAAATTACTCAAATGATTTGCGTTCTTTTGACAGTTACCAGTATGAGTGCTCAGCAAGAGAAAGGAATTATGGGCTACAACAATTGGTTGAACAACTGGACCGAATTTAAGCCTAACAAAGTAGAGTATGGAGAAGCAAACCAAATTTTAGCAGGAAATATTTCTGTTAATACTAAATTGCTGAAAAGGAATATTTATGTACTACAAGGCAATGTTTATGTTACTAACAATGCTGTTTTAACAATCGAACCTGGAACTTTAATTATTGGTGATTTTGAAACAAAAGGAACACTGGTAGTTACAAAAGGTGCTCAACTTGTTGCCGATGGTCTAGAAACAGACCCAATTGTATTTACTTCAAACCGCAGCCAGAAAAAAGCTGGAGACTGGGGTGGAATTGTAATTCTTGGTGATGCTCCAATCAATAAATTTGGAAATGTTAGTTCTTACAATTTAGATCTTGATCCTACTTTGACAACTTATGGTGGTGATAATGCTGCTGCAAATTCAGGGATTTTGAGATTCGTAAGAATCGAATTCGCAGGTAAAAAAGTAAAAGGAGTAGATACTTTCAACGGTTTAACAGTTGCAGGTGTTGGATCTAAAACAATACTTGAAAACATTATGGTAAGTTATTCTGGTGGTGACTCTTTTGCCTTTTTTGGAGGTGATGTAAACGCTACTAAGTTTGTTTCTTACAAATCAATCAACGACGATTACAAGTTTACTCAAGGTGCTCAATGTCGTTTATACAATTCATTAGCGGTAAGATCTTCATATTTATCAAGTAATAAAGACGGATCTCGTTGTATGGAAGTAAAATCATTCGAAAAGAAAAGTGAAACAGATTTTACTAAAAAACAAACTTTAGTTGTTGCAACTAACATTACAATGCTTAATGACAGTGAAAATATTAAAGCTGATATTCAGTCTGGTTTAGTAAAAGAAGCTGTATATGTGGCTGAAAATGCTTCACTTGAAATGAAGCGTAGTGTGATCTCCGGATTTAATCCTGCTGTTTTATTAGATAGTAAAACAGAAATTAATGATGCTAATCTTAAGAAAATCAAATTTGAAGAAATGTACTTCAACCTATGTAACGGAAATATCTTTACAGAGTACAATTCAAACAATGAAGATTTAGAGAGCTGGTATGGAAATAGCGTGTTTTTCAATGTATATTCTCAAAGTAATAACAGAGAGACGTTCATCGATATTTTCAATGCTAAGAAACCGGATTTCAGATTACAATTAGGAAAAATTACAGCGTCTAGCAGCAACAGATAAAATAGATTTCGATTTTTATTTCAGCGTAAATTTTATTAATAAAGTCCCCAGACACAATTTATGTATTCGTCTTAATACCGGACAAATAAAGATCAAAACATAATGGCTCCATCTAGAAAAAAATATTTTATATATATAATATTTTTGGTTTCCCCTATTTTGCTTAGTCTATATGCTCAAAATACAATAGAACGACCTACAATTTCTATTGATGCTACGACTAAAAAGATAGGGTGTGAGAATCAAAATATAAAAAATGCCGGACAATTAAGTACTGGCAAATTAGATAATTCTAATCAGTTATTAGCAGGGCTATCCATCCCCAAGGATAGCCTTTCTATGGCAATTGATATGAAAGATCAGAATTCAGAGTGTAACAAAGAAAATCGATTTTTAACTGGTTCTTTTTCAATTCTTGCAAAAGATATTATCGAGAACTATAAGTACGATTTTTCTGAAACATTTATTGATATCCTGTTTTTTGAAGACATAGATTTAGCAAGAACACGCACTATATGATTCGAAAAATTACCCCAAATTTTACCAATCTTTTTCTATTATTTAGCATTTTATTCTTTTGTAAACCGAATATCCATGCGCAGACAATAGTTCCACAGCCTCTTGATGGGCTTGAAAAACTATGCGCAGGTAAGTCATTTAATGAATTTTATGCGACATTTAGTTATGTAAATTTTCCAGTGGGAACCACATTTGCAGTGGAACTTTTAGATAGTTCAAATTCTCCAATCGCAACAACTTTGTTGGGAAGTCCTATTGACGTTTCTCCGACACAACAAACTATAAAATTTGCTGTTCCGGTTACTCTGGTAGGATCCGATACTTACGGATTAAGAATTAAAAGTTCTACAGGTGCTGTTAGCCCAAGATTTAAAAATTCTTTGGGGGTTACATCTTTTCCAGCTTATTACAAAGTTTATGAGTCAACGTTTTCTATTAATGGAAAAGCTACCAATGCTACAATATGCGCAGGGAGTAATTTAACCATTTCTATAGACAACGATACACCAACTGTTATAGAATCATCTCCTTTAAATTATCCAGTTTTAAAATACAGATGGTTTAAAGATGGTGTTGTTATTTCAGGACAAATTGGTACTGCATTAGTTGTTAGTTCTGCAGGTGAATATTATGCTTTGGTCGAATATGGTGGATGTACTGAGCCTAATATTAGTTCAAATTTGGTTGCAGTTACAAGTTCTGCATCAGGTAGTGGAGTTGTGATTACTTCAAGCTTAGGAAATCCATTTTGTGCAACTACAGAAGGTACTGTTTTAACTGCTTCTAAAGGAAATCATTACGTATGGAAAAAAGATGGCGCTGCTTTTGGTGGTGATACCCGTACAGTAAATGCAAAAGATTCCGGAGTTTATACCGTTCAGGTAGATTTTGGAGGATGTAATGCAACAGGAAGTATAAATCTCGCAGCTAGCGGTTTTAATGCTTCTATAGATGTAGCAGATCAGTTTAAGTTGGAAGAGGGAGAAAGTGTAACTGCAACTGTTACGACAGATGCGACTAGTCCAATTTACAAATGGTATTTAAACGACGCAGAAATTAAAGACGCTACTTCGAGCTCTTATTTGGTTACTGCTAAAGGAAACTATAAAGTAGTAATTTCTCAGGTTTCGGGATGTGTTTCTACCAAAGAATTGGCTTTTAAAGTTATCGGCCCCACAGCTCCGGCTACAGTAATTCCTAATGTAGTTAGTCTTCAGAATCCGTATTGGAATATTCCTGAGGTATATAAAACAGCCCAGACCAAAATAATGATATTAAGCTCTAATGGCGAAATTATGTTTGATGGTTTAGGCAGTAATTATGACCCGCAAGTCAACTCTTTTATAAAAGATTTTAAAAATGTTAATCCAGTATATTACTATGTCATTCAATCCGACACAGGTGAAAAAAAAGGATCAATAACTGTAATAAGATAATATGAAGAAAATTTTACTATTCATAACTTTATTTTACGGTTTTTCAAATACACTCTATTCTCAGGCTACTTCTGAGGGTGGAGTTGTTTCGTTTTCGTTACCCATCAGAAATTCTTTAAAGTTTAACAGATACTTAATTAACCCTGCCTTTAGCTTTGTTCGTGAAACAAATGCTTATGCCAGTTTTTATAATAAAAGACAATGGGTGCAGTTTGAAAACGCACCGAACACTTATTTAGCCAATTACTCAGGCCGTTTTAGAGAAAATGAAGCCTTTGCTTTTGGCCTTTTTCAACAAAATTATGGTGTAATGACTGTTTTTGGAGGAATCGGAAACTTTGCGCATAACATCGTTTTAGAACAGGACAGTAACTTAACTTTTGGTATGAACGTTGGTGTTTACCAAAGTAGTTTAAACACAGGAAAAATCATTTCAGATGATCCGAATATCCTAAACGGTGATTACCCGTCTAATACTTTATTGACCGTTAATCCCGGAGTAAATTACGGAACCGCTTTTCTTGATTTTGGGGTATCTGTAAACAATTTGATTCTTTACAATTTTGGATCCGGAATCGTAAAAGAGGATCCGGAAAGAGCTATCGAATTGCATGCAATGTATACCGGTTACATTGATAGTTATGGTTTTTTTGACAGAAGTAAATTCTCAGGAATTTTAAAAACGGAGGTTAAAAAAGACAAAACAGTAATCTCAGGACTTGCTATGATCGCAATTCCAAAAGGAGTTTGGGCACAAGCCGGATACAATACTTTATATGGTATTTCTGCGGGTCTTGGATTTAATATTTCTTCTAGTATTGCATTTGAGTACAATTATGAAAAAGGAATGGGGAATTTCACCAATATGGGAGGTTCTCATGAATTTACTATAGCTTATAAATTTAAAAATAAAAACTATTACTATGGTGATGACGAAGAGGGGGCTTTAATAGAACCTGCTAAACCAAAACCTGTAATGGCTAAGCCAACAACTGCCCCTGTAACCAGAGTAGACGGAGCCGCAAAAGCACAATTAGCCGCCGAAGCTAAAGCGAAAGCAGATGCTGAGGCACTGAAAGTGAGACTTGCTGCTGCAGAGAAAGTAAAAGCCGATGCCGAAGCCGCTGCAAAAGCAAGATTACTGGCAGATACGAAAGCCAAAGCTGATGCAGAAGCATTGAAAATTAAGTTAGCTGCCGATGCGAAAGCTAAAGCAGATGCCGTTGCCGCTGCAAAAGCAAAAACAGCTGTCGCTAATAAACCTGAGCCACAAAAAACACAGGCACAATTGGCTGCTGATAAAGCCAAAGCTGATGCCGAAGCATTGAGAATCAGATTAGCTGCGGATACTAAAGCGAAAGCAGATGCTGCAGCTGCTGCCAAAGCAAAAACAGTTGCTGCAAATAAACCGGCACCACAAAAAACGCAGGCGCAATTGGCTGCTGATAAAGCAAAAGCCGACGCCGAAGCGATGAAATTGAAATTAGCTGCTGATGCTAAAGCGAAAGCTGATGCAGAAGCTGCTGCCAAAGCAAAAACGGCTGCTGCCAATAAGCCAGCACCACAAAAAACACAGGCGCAATTGGCTGCTGATAAAGTCAAAGCCGACGCTGAAGCTGCTGCGAAAGCTAAATTAGCAGCAGATAAAGCCAAAGCTGATGCAGAAGCTTTACAACTGAAATTAGCTGCTGATGCGAAAGCGAAAGCGGATGCTGCAGAAGCGAAACGTAAAGCCGATGCCAAAGCGAAAGCAGAAGCTGCTGATCTACAATCTATTTTAGCTGCAGATGCTAAAGCTAAGGCAGATTCAGATGCACTTCAGGCGAGACTGGCTGCAGAAGCAAAAGCTGCCGCTGCCGCTGCCGCCAAAACAAAAGCAAGTATAGACGCTGCTAATAAAGCGAAACTGGCTGCTGATGCAAAAGCTAAAGCTGCCGAAGAAGCTGCTTTAAAAGAGAAACTAGCTGCTGATGCAAAAGCAAAAGCGGATCAGGAGGCTAGACAAGCTAGAATTGCTGCTGATGCCAAAGCGAAAGCTGATGCAGAAGCCTTACAAGCAAAATTAGCTGCTGATGCCAAAGCGAAAGCCGATGCAGAAGCCTTACAAGCAAAATTAGCTGCCGATGCCAAAGCTAAAGCTGATGCAGAAGCCTTACAAGCAAAATTAGCTGCCGATGCCAAAGCCAAAGCTGATGCAGAAGCCTTACAAGCAAAACTAGCTGCCGATGCCAAAGCCAAAGCTGATGCTCAGGCACTTCAGGCGAAGTTAGCTGCTGATGCTAAAGCGAAAGCCGATGCAGAAGCTTTACAAGCAAAATTAGCTGCCGATGCCAAAGCCAAAGCTGATGCAGAAGCCTTACAAGCAAAACTAGCTGCCGATGCCAAAGCAAAAGCCGATATGGAAGCTTTACAAGCAAAATTAATTGCTGATGCAAGAGTAAAAGCCGATGCTGAAGCAACTGCCAAAGCAAAAGCTGACGCAGAAGCGAAACAATTACAAGAAGCTGAAGAGGCACGTTTGGCCAAACTAGCTACTGATGCTAAGGCAAAAGCCGACGCAGAAGCTTTACAAATAAAACAAGCTGCAGACGCTAAAGCGAAAGCCGATGCTCTAGCGCTTCAGGCGAAGTTAGCTGCTGACGCGAAAGCCAAAGCCGACGCGGAAGCACTTCTGGCAAAACAAGCTGCCGATGCTAAAGCCAAAGCTGACGCAGAAGCTTTACAAGCAAAATTAGCTGCTGACGCTAAAGCAAAAGCCGACGCTAAAGCAAAAGCCGACGCTCAGGCACTTCAGGCGAAGTTAGCTGCTGATGCTAAGGCCAAAGCTGATGCAGAAGCCCTACAAGCAAAACAAGCCGCAGATGCCAAAGCGAAAGCCGACGCAGAAGCGTTTCAGGCCAAATTAGCCGCCGATGCTAAAGCCAAAGCTGATGCAGAAGCCCTACAAGCAAAACAAGCTGCTGATGCCAAAGCGAAAGCCGATGCTATAGCACTTCAAGCAAAATTAGCTGCCGATGCCAAAGCTAAAGCCGATGCAGAAGCTTTAGTGGCAAAACAAGCTGCTGATGCCAAAGCAAAAGCGGATATGGAAGCTGCACAAGCTAAGTTACTGGCAGATCAAAGAGCTAAAGCGGATGCAGAAGCTACGGAGAAATTAAAAGCGGAGGAAGAAACAAGACAGCTAAGATTAGCAGAAGAAGCACGTGAAGCAAAATTACTTGCCGATGCCAAAGCGAAAGCCGATGCAGAAGCACTTCAGGCTAAACTTGCTGCAGATGCATTAGCAAAAGCAGCTTCAGCTACAAAAGATGATACCGCAAAAGCAATCGACAATTTATCTCAATCTATTGAAAGTGCGAGTAAAATACAAAAGGATTTATTATCTCAGTTTAACTCTACAGTAGCGAGTAAGCAAAGAGACTTAAATGACTTAAGAGAAGAGAATGATTTAAGTGAAAAAGGAATTTATAAAGAGCCAAAACCTTTTAAAAGTGTGGCGGCTGAAAACAGCCAACTAGAAGCTTTAAAATCTCAACTTGCTGAAGTAAATAAAGCACAGAAAGATGAAATTGCCAAGTTGACTAATTTATACAATGAAAGGCTTAAAAAATTCCCGAATAAAAATGATGCTTTAAACAAAGCTTATCTTGAAAAGATAAATGAGTTAAAAGCAGCGCAATTAAAAATGGAACAGGATAGTGCTACATTACTTTCTAATTTGGAACGTATTAAAGCCGAGACTGAAATCGAGAAAAAACGTAGAATTAAGCGTGCGGCTTATGAGAATGATCAGGGTCGATATGCGCAGGACGTTGCCGCTCTTAAACGTATTAAGGAAACAACAAAATTAAGCAGTACACCTTTGACAGCAAGCGATTTTGATTTTGGTGAAGACCAGTCAAATATGCAGATTATCAAAAATATTAAAAATGCTGATGGTGGATATTATTTAATTATTGCGGTTCACAGCAGTGTCGAAAAGCGCGATCAGTTCCTGGCTAAAGCAGTTGCAGCCGGACGTACAGATGTTAATTTCTTTTATAATGTAACTACAAGTAAGTACTACATCTATTACGAGAAATTTGACGGTTTGTCAGAAGCTACAAAAGCACTAGAGACAAAAGGAACTAAGCCATACAATGGGAAAATGGCAATTGTGAAAGTTGAGAATTAATACAGAAGAAGATTAAAATTTGTCCTTCTTAAGCAAAAAAGAAGGACAGCGTAATAAATGTTATAGAATACGAATTGTTTTATTTTCTAACGCCCCTTAGAGAATAAGATGTAAGTAACAAAAAAATGATTATGAAAAAACCTACTATTTTAAGAACGCTGATTTTTGTTTTAGCTATGTTATTTAATTTTGCCACCTACTCGCAAAATTTAATCGCGTATAACTCTAAGTTTACTAAGAACTTTAATGAGAATATATTCTTAAAAACAAATGATCAGATTGGTATCCCTATAGATTTAAGGACTAATACAGATAATAATGCTAATAAATTAGCGGCACCTCCTGTAAATCCTGCAATTAAGTATGCTCAGGCACCTTATCTGGGAACTGTTTCTATTTGTCCGAATGATGGTAAGCAGTTACCAAAGTTATTTCTTTGTGGTATTAACGAAACCCGAAAAATCGAGACAGGGATAACAGATGCACAATCAATTATTTGGGAAAAGTTTAATCCGGGAGGATCTTGTTTGAATGTTTCAAATACGAATTGCGCTAATGAAACAGCAGCAGCTTCTTGTTGGACTGAAGTTGGAAATACACCTGATTATATAGCAAGTGCTGCTGGTCAGTTCAGAGTTAAAATTGTAGACAACACAGGAACGCCATATACTTTTTACTTTAATGTGTATCAGAATACATTAGATCCTGGTGCCATTGCCAAGAATGATATTATTAAATATGGAACAACTTGTACTATTAACGGAAAAATTACGGTTAATGGTTTTGGAAGTGGTTATGAATATGGTTTAACAACGACTTCTTCGCCACCATCATCATGGCAAACCACGAATGTTTTTAATGTGACAACGGCGGGTAGTTATAATGTTTTTATAAGATTGGCAGGGGTTGCAGGTTCTTGTGATTTTAAAATACCGAACATCGTAATCAATTCGACTAATTTTGCGGTTACTACCCAGGTTAATTCACCAAAATGCAATGGTGAATTAGGAAGTATTCGTGTGGTGGCGAGTGATGTTAATTTGCAGTACGTTTATAAACTTACTGGTCCTACTAACATAACGATTCCGGCGACAACTGTTCCAAATTATACTTTTAGTGGTTTGGCTTCAGGAACGTATACAGTTGAAACGTCTATTGTGGGAACTGCTTGTATGAAAGATACAAAAAACAATATAATTATTGTCGCCTCACCAAATGTATTGAATAATAGTTCAACAGTAACAAAATCTCTATCTGCTTGTAGTCTTGGTGAAATTACAGGAGCTGCGAGTGGTGGGAAAACACCGTATCGTTATTCGATAAGTATTGATGGTGGGGAATTTACTCCTGTTGCCAATGTTGATAATAAAATTACAGTTGCAAAAGCAGGAAACTATATTGTTCGTCTCGAAGATGGTAATGGTTGTACAGCTGATAAAGCAATCAGTATTGGGGCAGTAGATAAACCAGTTTACAACATCGTAAAAGAAGACGGGAATTGTACTGGTAAGTTGGGAAGTATAACAATAAATGTAACTGTTCCAAATGGATATACTGACATTAAATATAGTATAAATAATGGAACCAGTTTTGTAACGACGAATGTATTTCCAAACCTTACACAAGGTATCTATTATGTTGTGGTACAATACCAAAAGGCTGGTGTAAGCGGTACGGGTGGTACCTATTGCCAGGACCCGGCTATTTTGACCAATGTTGGTGCGGCTAATCCTTTAACAGCCTCTGCTGGTATTGCTGCATTGTCAGGTTGTGGTATTCCAAACGAAGTTCAAGGTTTAGCACGTATCGTGAACCCGCAAGGAGGTATTCCGTTCGCAGGACCATTTCCATATAAATATAGTTTTAAAGATGGTATTTGGCAGGATTCGAATGAAGCGTATATTAATCCGGGAGGGCCTTATACTTTTAAAATAAAGGATGCTGCGGGCTGTGTTTTTGATATGCCTGGTATTACATTAGATCAAAAACCAGCTCCGCCTTCTATTAAAGTTTTAGACCCGGTATTTAATTGCGACGGATCGGCGACGAGTACCGTTCAGGTAAATGGTGGGGTTCCAGATACGAAATACAGTTATAAATATTATATAGACGGATTTTTAAATAACAATACTCCACCAAATGTATTTCCAAATGTTGGAGGTGGAAAACATACGATAACTGTAGAGTATACGGTATTAAACGTTTCAACTTATAGTAACTTATTGATTGAAAATTTTGGTAGCGGAGGAACCACTACTACACCAGGTATTGCAGGTACTTATTGTTTTAATGACCAAAGGGAATTTGCTCCTTATACCTGTTCGTTAAACGGAACACCGACACGTTCGGTTGAAGATAACCAGTATTCAGTTACTAATTTCTTCTGGAGAGATGATGACCCTAATGCGAATAATACAGGAGCCTGGTTTCATTTTAAAGACCATACTACTGCAGGGAATGCTACACCAGATCCGTTAGGTAGATACTTGCTGATCAACATCGGTAAAGCTGCAGGAGATTATGGAGTTTTATATAGTAAAGACATTGTAGACGTTATCCCGAATCAGCCGGTAATGATTGATTTGTATGTTGCCAATTTATTGAGAAGAAGTAGAACTGGAGCTGCTCCAATTGTGATATTTGAACTTGTGGATCCTGCAGGAAATGTTGTTGCAAGTGATAATACAGGTAAAATAGCTGAAGATGCTTACGATGTGAACCGAAATAAATGGATCCAAAAATCTATATCATTGAATCCTGGAAACAATACTAAACTGACTTTTAAGATTCGTTCAGGAAGTACGGATTATGGAGGTAATGACTTGGTAATGGATGATATTTGGGTTCGCCAGATTCCTAAAGCTTGTGGAACTGTTAGAGATGAAGATATTACTATTGACTCTTCTAAAGCTTTCTCTGCAGAAATCACAAAGGTTGTAGATGTGAAGTGTTTTGGAGATAAAAATGGTGAACTTACGATAACAGCCCGAAATTTTGATCCAAAAAAAGGATTTCAATATTCTATAGATGGTGCTAACTGGGTAACAGTTGTACCCGTTCCGGCAGCATCAACGGGTAGTGTTACCATTGATAAATTGTTAAGTAAGAATTATCAAATAAGGGTACGTTATGAAAATATCGCAACTAGTTGTACTTGGCCTTTATCTCAGGATATAAATACACCTCAAGTATTAAAAGTATCTGCATCGGTAACTAAACCGGCTACTTGTAAGATCGGGGCAACTATAACTGCTGAGGCAACGGATGGAACTCCGGATTATAAATATGAATTAAGAGCTGCAAATGGAACAACAGTTGTAAGAGCTTTTCAAACTTCAGGAGAATTTCTTGATATTCCGGTAGGAAACTATAAAGTTATAGCTAAAGATGCTAATAAATGCGAAACGAATGTTTTAGCATCAGTAAATGTTGTTGCGGCAGTTCGACCAACCGCAGATTTTGAACCGGTAAGTAAGTGTTTCGACAAAAATACAGGCACAGATATAACGGTAAAAGTAGCAGGAGGAGTTGGTCCTTATAGTTATACAGTTACCTATAATGGGGGTACTCCAAGTTTACCAAGCCCAACGTTTGATGGGCCTAATTTTACTTATAAAGCTGCTAACGAAGGGACTTATAAATTTAAAGTTAAAGATAGTTTTGATTGTGACACAGACGAAATTACTATAACCATAAAAGCACAGTTGTTAACAAGTACAACTGTTACAACAGGACTTGATTGTGATCCTGCACCAAATAATAGAGCAATAATTTCTGGATCAATTCAGGGAGGAACAGCACCTTACACAGTAAGTATTATTTCAGGTGCTACTACTGGAACTTTGGTACAACCGGTTGCAAATGGAACATCATTTACCTATAGCATTGTAACTTCAGGTTACTATAAATTTCAAATTAAAGATGTTAATAATTGTATCACAACCAGTGAAGCAACTATCGACCCTCTAGATGCTATAATTTTAACGTCAAATAATGTTAACCCAAAATGTAATGGTGGTTTAACAGGTAGTGTAGAACTATTTCCATCAGGAGGCTCTGGTGGATTTACCTACAGTAGAGATAATATTATGTATAATGGTATATCCATTATTAAAGGATTAAGTGCGGGTAATTACACTTTTTATGTAAAAGACAGTAATAAATGTACAAAAAGTATCAATGTTACATTAACAGATCCACCTGCAGTTGTAGCTTCTGCTTCTATACCTACAAATACAACTTGTAGTGCTACTACTTTAATCACAACTTCTGGTGCGGGTGGAGTAGGAGGTTTTACTTATAGTTTTAATGGTAGTACTACTTTTAATGGAGTAAATACATTATTAGTAACGAACAAAACCACAGTACAAACTATTACTTATTCTGTAAAGGATGCTAATGATTGTATCGATACTAAAACAATCGATATTCCAGCATATAATCCGCCAGTAGGGGTTAACATCAGTACTCCGGCTACGATTACATGCGAGGTTGGTAAAACTACTACCAGTGTGACGGTAACTCCAAAAGTAGGTGGAATCGCTCCATTTACTTATTTAATTACTGCTGGCGCAGGTACAGGAACTACTAATTCTACAGGGATTTTTTCTGGACTAGTTGCAGGAAGTTATACTTTCCAGATAACAGATGCAAACGGGTGTAAAGATTCAGGATCAATTACTATTGATGCTGCAGCGACTATTGCTGTTTCAGGGAAAAAGACCGATGTTAAATGTGTTGGTCTAACAAATGGTACAGCAACATTTACTGTAACAGGAGCAAGCTCAGCAGGTAATTTTACGTATACATTAACACCAGCTTCTGGTACAGTTACGCAATTAAATGATGAAGTTACGGTTACTGGCTTAGGAGCAGGTACTTACAAATTACAGGTTAGAGATAAGACAACAAAATGTCTTTCTAATGAAGCATCTGTTACAATTAATCCGGCAACGGCAATTTCAATTACTGCAGCAACAGGATCTAATGTAAACTGTGGTAATTCTGTTTCGAATATTGTGGTCACTGTTAACGGTGGTGTGCCAAATTATAAATATGCTTATGTCCTTAGAGGAGCTGGTATACCAGCTGCAAGTGCTTTTTCTACTACGAATACAACTATCAATACAGGAGCAACGCAATCTAATTTATTTTGGGATGTATATGTAATGGATCAAAATGATTGTACCGCGGGACCATTTAATCTAGATATTACTAGAGAGACTTCGCCAACAGTGAAATCTCCGGCTCCAGCCACATTCTGTTTCAAAGCACCTTCAACAACTGCAGTAAACCTTAGTACATTCTTTAATCTTGGAACAGGTACTCATACATATACAGTAAACGGATTGTCAGTTAGTAATCCAACAAATTATAATATTACTTCAGGCGGAACTTATACAATTGTCGCAAAAGATGCTAATGGATGTACTGCAACAGCAACATACGTAGTTAATCCAGAATTGACTATTTTGGCCACAAGAGTAAAAGATTTAACTTGTACCAATAATGCAGAAATTTCTTTTACAGCTAATGGAGGATCAAATATTTATTCTAAATACGAAGTACAATTTAATTCTGCAGGGCCTTGGACTACAGTAACATCGCCATTTAGTACTGCAAATGCAGGAGATTATCAATTTAGAGTTACTGATAATGCAAATTGTCAGGCATTATCAAATAAGATAACGGTTACGGCAAAAACTACACCTTCATTTTTACATAATGAAAAACAACCAACTTGTATTGGAGTAGGTAACGGAGTGATTAATATTACAAATCCAACAGGATTGGCGCCGTTTAGTTATTTAATTAAAAAAGGATCGGTAACAGTTTCAACTACAGCATCAACTGCTAATTTAAATGCGGGAGTTTATGATGTTCTTTTGACTGATGCAAAAGGATGTACCGCCTCAGCTCAAATTACATTGAATGATCCGATAGCATTAAATGCAACGGTAAACATGACACCGTTAGCATGTAATTCAGACAATACAACAAAGCAAGCAACCATTACTGTAACTTTACCAACTGGTGGTACTGGTACAGGATACGAATATAGTTTTAATGGTGGAGCTTTTTCTGCTACAGCAACTTATAGTACCAGTATTGCTGGTACAGTAACTGTGGAAATGAGAGACAGTAATCACTGTACACAATCATTACCATCACAAACTTTTGCAGCATTAAACGGCCCAAAAATTACTGGATTCACTGCTAGTCTTATTACTTGTAAACCGGGAGAAGATAAAAGTAATGTTGACATAACGGTAAGCAATGGTGTTGGTACTTTGACTTATACAATTGTTTCTGGCCCAACTAATAATTTAACTGGTGCAACAGACGGAAAATTCACTGGATTAGCCGATGGTGCCTATGTTTTCAAAGTTACAGATGCTAATGGCTGTAGCGATACAGATTCTTATACTGTGAAACCAAAAGTTAGTATTACAGCTTCATTACTATCGCAGGTAAATGTAGCCTGTAATGGAGGAAGTACTGGTTCTGCAAAAATCACTGTTTCTGCATACACAGGTACTTACACCGCAACATTGACTGCCGGTACGGGGACAGTTACCAAAACAGGAAGCACTGTAGATATAACAAATTTAACCCAAGGTTTGTATACCTTAAGGGTTACAGATGATTTAACGGCATGTTTTAAAGATGTAAACTTTACTATAACTGAGCTTTCGCCTGTAACTTTAACGTTAACATCAAATAAAAATGCCAATTGCGGGCAGGCTTTATCAAAAGTTATCGTTACTGCTGGAGGAGGAAAATTACCTTATAGCTATGCTTTCAGGAGTACTACCGGAAATCCAGCGGCAGGAGATTATGTTTTAAATGCAAATACTGCAGATTTAGATCCAGCAATTACAACTTGGTATGCTTGGGTAAAAGATGCTAATGGTTGCGAGAAATCATTATCAATTCCTATTGCTAAAGATCCAGATGCAGTTGTAAATTTACCTGCACAGCAATGCTTTGCAGCACCTTTCACAATTACACTTTCTGGAACTGGTAAAGCACCATTGGAATTTACGGTAAATGGTTCAACATTACCTGGAACAACATATAACGTTACAGCATCAGGTACTTATAAATTAGGTGTTAAAGATGCTAATGGTTGTACTAATTTTAAAGATTATGTAGTAGACAAACAAATATTTGCAAGTGCCATTCCAGGTAAAGATCTTACTTGTTCTGTACCTACTGCAGCTGAAATTACGGTAAATATTACAAATGGAACGGCTCCGTACAGTTACCAAATATATAATGGATCATTAGCTGTTGGAGCTCCTGTAACAGGTATTGCTACAACTAGTTTTACAGAGACGTTTACTTCACCGGGAAATTATAGTTTTGAAGTTACCGATAGTAAAGGTTGTCCAGTAAAAACAAATGCATTACCTGTAACGGCTACAGGTACTATTGTCGCAAACCCAGTAACTACGCTTGCGAATTGTCATGGTAATAGCGATGGTACAGTGACTTTTACAGGCTCAGGAGGAAAAGCACCTTATAAATATAGTTTAGATGGAAGTACATTAGATTTTTCAAATGTTTTTGGAGGTTTAGCAGTAGGTCCACATTCTTATATTGTTGAGGACGCCAGAGGATGTCGCGATGTGGGAACAATAACCATAGGACAGCCTAATAAGATAGATCCTTCATTTACAGTTAACGATATAAAATGTTATGGTGACATACCAGGAAGTATAGAAATTACTGGAATAAATGATGGTGTGGGGCCTTTTATCTTTACTTTATTTGATGATAAAACAAATACTGCTATCCATACCAGCATACCAACTTCTTCTAGAACATATGTGTTTCCAAATAATCTAGTGTTTGGTGATTATCATGTATTAATCGTAGATAGTAAAGGTTGTGAAGCTAAAAGTGGTAAATTAAGAATTTCAACTCATCCTTACCTTAAATTTGCACCTCCAGTTATAAGTGGTACATGTAAGGCTGGTGCAACAGTAAATTTATTTTTAGATACTACTTTACCGAGTGCTCCAAACTATAAGTATTCGATTTATGGAGATGCATCTACGGTTTCTGCTGCTACTCCAGCTACAACTTATCAGTTTACTGGTTTAAAATTTGGTCAAACTTATTTCTTTCAGGTTGAAGACAGTAATGGATGTTTCTCTATTGTTGAAGTACCAATAGCTCCATTGTCATTAATACAATTTACTAGTATTGTTTCTACTGATGTTTCTTGTAATGTAACACCAAGCGTTGCAAATGGTTCTATAAAGTTTACGGTTTCTAATTATGATCCTTCGGTTGACAACTTACGTGTAGAGGTATTAGATCAATTAACTAATTTACGACTTTCACCAAGAGTATTTAGAGATTATGTGGTAACATCAACCACTTCAATAACAGATACTTTTATAAATTTACCAACAGGTTCCTATACTTTACAAGCTTTAGAATTGGATGGCACAGAATGTTCAAATGCAACAACATTTGAAATAGGAAAGCCACTGCAGCCAGTAGCAGTGAGTGTCATTAGTCAAACCAATGATAATTGTAATGCAGATGCTCGTGTAGTGGTTAAAGCAACAGGGGGAACGAAACCTTATGAATATACTTTTGTTGCCGATGGAGCGCTAGAACCAACAGGAGGTTATTCTTCTGCTAATCCTTTGATTATTAACTTTGAATCAGGTACCGACTGGGATATTTGGGTAAAAGATAAAAACGGTTGTACTTCAAAAGTTGATGTATCAATCGGAAAAGATTTGCCTCCAGTGGCAGTTGCAGGACCTGCAGTTCCTTGCTTTACAGGAGCTACTTTTACGGTAGATTTAAGTCAGTACTTTACTATAACAGTTGGTACTCCTATTTATACATTAGATGGTGTAGACTTACCTTCTTCAATAGCTACCATCACCGCTGCTAAAACTTATACTATCGGTGTAAGAGATGGTAATGGCTGTACTGCTACTGCTTCTTATGTTGTAAGAGATATATTAAAACTTTCTCCAACGCTTACGAAAGAATTAGATTGTAACACTCCTGCACCAAATGCAACAGTTACAGTTGAAGCCCAAGGAGGAGATAATACAAATTATACATATACCATTACAGCAGGTACTACGAGTAATACTACGGGTGCGACAACTGGTATATTTACTGGTCTAGATGCCGGTAATTATACTTTTGAGGTAAATGACGGAGCTTGTACTGCTACAGCAACTATTAAAATTGATGCTTTGGTAAACATTGTTCCTGCAAAATTAGAAATCAACCCATTATGTATTGGTGCTAATGGAAGCGTTGAAATAAACGCAACTGGTGGAACCGGAATTTATACCTATCAAAAAGGTGCTGCACCAACTTTACCAACTGAAACGAGTAATAAATTTGTTCAAACCGCAGCAGAGGGAACGGTTACCTACTATATTAAAGATAGTAAAGGTTGTATTCAAACAATAAATGCTACTGTAACTGATCCGACACCAGTATCTTTTGTTTCAGTCGTAGTAGATCAGATGTTATGTGGTTTAGGAAACACTCCAAATGAGGCCAAGATAACTGTTACTGCAACCGGTGGCGCAGGAGGTTATGAATATAGTTTTGATAACGGAGCGAACTACTCTGGAAGTAATATTTTTACCACAAAAATTAGTGGTACTTATAATATAATTGTAAAAGATGCTAACGGTTGTATTTCCGTAATGCGACCTGAAACAATTGATGCATTAGATCCGCCAGTTATCACTGGATTTGGTAAAACACAAATGACTTGTCCTGCACTGGAAAGTGATGTAACGATAAATCATAGCAATGGTATTGGTACCGTAACTTATACCATGGTTTCTGGTACGACAATGAATACTACCGGTGATACCAGTGGTACATACACTGGATTGAAAGCGGGTGACTATGTATTTAGAATTACAGATAGCAATAATTGTACAGACGAAAAATCATTTACCGTACCTGCATTACCAACATTACAAATGCAGGAACAAGTTGTGGCTAACGTAGGTTGTATTACAGAAAAAACGGGTAGTGCAACATTTACGGCAAGTGATTTCTTTGCTTCAGGAGCATTTACTTATTCAGTTGTAACAACTCCAACAGGCTTAACTTTTACAGATACTAAAGTGGGTGATGTTCTTACTTTATCGGATCTTGCGAAAGGAAATTATGAAGTAACATTTACAGACAATACTACACATTGTAGTGTAACGAAATCAGTTGATATTACAGAGCCAGCATTGGCTTTATCGATAACGGCTGTAGCAGGTAATGTTCATTGTAACGATCCAGTTTCTCAGCTTACAATGACTCCTGTTGGAGGAACATCGACTTATACTTATTCTATTGTACAAAGTGGTACAGGTGCAGGAACGTATTCTACTTCAATATCTATTAATACTACAACTTTGACAAATGGTGTAGTAAGTGCAAATGGTTTAGGAATGACTTGGCTTGTTGATGTTTACGTAATGGATGCGAACAATTGTACAGCTATGACGACGGTAACAATTACTAAAGACGATGTACCTACTGTAACAACGCCAACATTGACAACAAACCAATGTACAGCAGTTGAAAATTACACATTTACAGCTACGGGAACGGGTGTTGCGCCATTAAGCTTTAGTATTAATGGTACAGATTATTTTGAAAGCACTGGAACAACATATACATTTACAGTGCCGGCTCCTACAACGGCTTCACAAGCTTATACTGTGTATATTAAAGATGCGAATGGTTGTATGGCAACTAGTACAACTTCAACAACAGTTTACAAACCTTTAACTTTCAATGTAGTTCAAGATAAGGAAATTACCTGTGTTCCGATGCCTGTGACCACAGCCGCTCAGTTTACTTTGACAGCCGCTGATGGAAATCCAGCATACACTTACGAAGTAAATATTAATAACACAGGGTTTAATATTATTACTTCGCCGTATACAACTAGTGTAATAGGAACATACATATTCAGAGTTACAGATAGTAATTCTTGTTCTGTTACAAGCGATCCTGTAAAAGTAGATCTTCCAGTAGACCCTATATTTACAATAACTAAGGTTGATGTAAAATGTAATGGAGATGATACAGGAACTATTACAGTTGCTCCTTCCGGAGGTGTTCGCCCTTATACTTTTGCGCTAAGCGGTGCAAATGCAAATAATTCGGGAGATGCTACAGGTTTATATACAGGATTACGAGCTGGTACTTATAACGTGGTGGTTACAGATGCTTATGGATGTACATCTGGAGTTACACCCGCAATTGTAATTACTGAGCCAAGTATATTAACGGCTAGGGCTACTCTCTCACTTAATACTACATGTAGCAATACTACAGTGATTACAGTTGAAGGAAATGGCGGTACGAGAATTGCGACAAGTACGTTAGGTTACTTATATAGTTTTGATAATGGTGTAACGTTCGACACATCGGATAAGATCACAATTGATATTAATAATGGTACAGTGCAGACAATTTGGTATTCTGTTAAAGATGCAAATGGTTGTACAACAGCGCCTAAATCAATTACAGTAAATCCATTAAATAAACCAAGTAAATTAGATTTTAATGCTACATTGGTAACTTGTAAAGCAGGTGAAGATGTGAGTACGGTTCAAGTAAAAGCAACTAATGGAGTAGGAGCTTTAGAATTTAGAATCGTGGCGACTAATACAGCAACTTCTCCAACATTGTTTGGTCCAATAGCGGTCACAGGTTCTGCAGTAGCAGCAAGTTTCCCGGGATTACTTCCAGGAGAATATACTTTTGAGGTTAAGGATGAAAATGGCTGTAGATATCAGGATGTTTACAGAGTAAAAGATCTTGTAAATATTGCTGTAAACGGAAATGTTGATGCAGAAGTTGCCTGTAAAGGAGATGCTAACGGAAAAGTAACTTTTACCGTTTCTGGATTCAACACAGGATTTACGCAAACAATTACAGGTGTTTCAGGATTGGGTGTTATAACACCAGTAGGAACAGATACTTTTGTACTGACGAATTTAGTGGCTGGTCCGTATAAAATTGATGTAAAAGATAATGTAACAGATTGTGTTGCTAGCATTACAGTAGATGTTCCAGAGCCTGAAAGATTAGAAGTAGATTATATAACTCTTAAAAATGCAAATTGTACCGATTTGGCGAAAATAAAAGCTACTGCTTCTAAAGGTACAGCTGGATATACGTATGCATTTGTTAAAGCAGGCGATCCAGTAGTGTATGGTACTGAAGATACTGCTGAATTAGACAAAGCCTTCACATGGACAGTGTGGGCTAAAGATTCGCATGGTTGTGAAACGTCTAAAGCTATTAATATTCTTGTAGATGCCTCACCGGTTATTGTGTCGGCAATACCTAATCACTGTCCAAGTACAACAGGTACTTATGATATTACGGTAACTGCTAATGGATTTAATGCAAATCTTGAATATAGCTTAGATGGAAACAGCTGGGGGACAAATAAGGTTTTAGTAGTGAAATCTTCTGGTGCTCATATTGTTTATGTTCGTGATGAAAATAAATGTACGGCGAATCAAACAGTTACTATTTTGGAACCATTAAGATTAGAATATGATATTATAGAAACTCCTATTTGTGAAGGAAATCAAGGTGAAGTAACCTTACGAGCTTACGGAGGTACTGTAGCACCAAGTTACGAGTACAGTAAAGATGGAATCAATTTTGATGCTAATCCAATATTTAATGGATTAGTTCCGGGTAATTACACATTTACTGTTAGAGATACAGGAACAGGTTGTACAAAAGAGGTAGAAGTTAAATTTGAGATTCCAAATAAGAGTATTATTTTTAGCTTAGAACCAACCAATGTAATTTGTAATCGAGAAAGTAATGGAACGGTTACTGTAAACATGGCCACTCCAACTACAACGGTAAACAATAACCCAGTTTATACTTACAAAATTAACCCATCTCCTGTTGGAATGGTTTTAGTAGGTAACGTATTCACGAATCTTCCGGCAGATACTTATACAGTTACTGTAACTTCCGGAAAAGGATGTGAGGTTCCTATGACCGTAATTGTTGGTCAACCGGCCGTAATTATTGTCGATACTCCAATTGTTAGTAACTATGGTTGTGCAACAGATAATAAAACAATCTATGCAACAATCACTGTAGATAAAACTAAAATAACAGGTGGTTCTAAAAATTATACGAGATTCCAGTTTGTTAAAACTAGTAATGCTAATGAAATAGTTTACGATGGAACTTCTAACATATATACAGAAAGCGATTTCTTAGGAGGAAAATATGTAGTAAATGTTTTTGATAATAAGGGTTGTATGGGAGCTTCTACTGAAGTTGAGATACTACCATTCACTAGCATGGACAAAATTGATGTTGTAATTACACCAATAACTTGTGCGACGAATGAAGCTATTGCAGTTAAGGTTAAAGATTTCAATGGAGTGACATTTACAATACCATTAGAGTACAAGCTTGATGGTGTGGGCCGAACCGTATTTAGTGAAACAAATACAAATGGTGTATTCACTAATTTACCAATCGGGCATTATTTGATTTCTGTTAAGAATACAGCAACAGGATGTGTTATCAAGAAAGATCATTTTGTGAACGATCCAAATACATTCCGTTTAACAGCTGAAAATGTGACTAATATTAAATGTTACGGAGTATTAGAAGGTAGTGTTGATTTAATTTTAACCGATAATTTATTGGTTCCAACAAATGATGCTGGAGAATTTAAATACGAGATTAAAGATGTTGCAGGAACATTAGTTAAGGATGGCACAAGTGATGCTACTGGTAAAGCAACAATTAATGGTTTGAAAGCAGGTTTATATAATGTTAAAGCAGTTCTTTCAAAAACACCATTCTGTGAGGTTATTACTAGTTTTTCAATTCAACAACCAATAACAGAACTAAAGATATCTGAAATTCATGCTCCAATTTCTTGTATACCAGGGAATGACGGTAAGATTGTCATATCTGCAGATGGCGGATGGCCGGGTGGTTACCAATATGAATTAGTAGGTGTTAGCACAGGATATTCTGATCAGTCGGAATTTTCTAACCTATCGGCTGGGACTTATATTTTAAATGTTAAGGACAGTAAAGGGTGTGTAGCTACAACTACTGTAACATTGAATAATCCAACGCCAATAGCAGCAACAGCAACAGCTACTACAAGTACATTATTATGTTATGGAGATAAAACTGGTGTAATTACTGTATCAGCTCCAACAGGAGGTCAGGGAAGTAACTATGCATATATCTTAAATCTATTATCAGTGAATCCGGTTATTTCCACTGCATCTCAGGATAGTCCAATCTTTACAGGATTAGGAGCAGGGAAGTATTCTGTGACGATTGTAGATCAATTGAACTGTAATAGAACTACCGCTGAAGTTATTATCGGTGAACCATTAGAAATTATTCCAACATTGGAATTAGCAACTGGAATAACTTGTAAAACAGCTGCTACACTTAAATTAAGTGCAATAGGTGGAAGTGGTCCATATGAATATAGTTCTGATAAGAATTTTACAACTGTATTAGGCTCTTTACCTGCAACATTTGCTGTAGGAGTTGGAGATCACCAATATTTTGTGAGAGACTCTAAAGGATGTGTAAGTTCAATTTCTAACAATGTTACGATAGATGCCTTAACGCCATTGACCTTGAAATTAGATTTAACCAATGCAGTTGTTTACTGTAAAGGAAGTGCAACAGCGGCTATCGACGCAGAAGCAATTGGAGGTTTAACTAATTATGTGTATACCTTGTTTGATGGTAACGGGGTTGTGGTAAGACCGGCTCAGCCAACAGGTTATTTTGATTTGCTTCCTAAAGGAGTTTATGTTGTACGTGTTGATAGTGGAGATTGTCAGTATGATTCTGCTTCAATCAATATCAATGAACCGGCGCAACCACTATCCGTTATTCCAACCGTAATCGATGCGACATGTTTTGCTTCTAATGATGGTAAGATCTCGATCGCAGCAACCGGAGGAACGGGAGTAATTAAGTATGCTATTTCGCCAAATTTAGGAATGTTTGATGATAAATTTGAATTTGACCGACTAGCTCCGGGAGTTTATCAGGTTTTAGTTCAGGATGAAAATTCATGTTTCCAGCTTTTAAATCTTGAAATTAAAGAACCACCTCTTTTAGGTGCCAAAGTTGTAGGACCAATTTTGCAGGAAATTTGCGATGGTGACATAGATGGAGCGTTTAGTATAGAAATTTTTGGTGGTAAACCACCGTATAGTGTAAGCCTTGATAACGAAAATGGAACTTATATTCCGGTTGTTGGTACACAGCATGATTTCGTAGCTCTTAAAGGTGGTAGACATACTGTATATATTAAAGATGCTACTTGTATCAGTACACTTGAAGTAATCATGGATAAAGCAGTAATTCTTGACCCAATAGCTGAAACCAATTACGATTGTGTGAACAACGCACAAACAAATATGGTAACCGTTACGGTTGATGCTAGTAATACAGATCTTACGCAAATATATTATTCACTTGACAGTTATGCAGGCCCTGGGCAACCAAGTAACATTTTTACAAATGTGGCTCCTGGAACTCACTATGTGGTAGCAATACATTCAAATGGATGTAAAAAGGAAACTGCACGTTTTGAAATCAGAGCTTACGACAAGTTAACGCTTGGAGAGTCTGAAGGAAAACCAGAAATGAACATCATTTCGGTAACTGCTGCCGGTGGAGCACCTGCTTACGAGTACAGTTTCAACGGAGAACCGTTTACTTCTTCTAACAAATACAAAATCTACAAAACAGGAGATTATGAAGTAATAGTAAGAGACCAAAACGGATGTACGGCAACAATAACTGTACATGCAATTTATGTTGATGTTTGTCTTGACAATTACTTCACTCCAAACGGAGATGGTGTTTATGACACTTGGGGTCCTGGTTGTACAAACATTTACAACAACCTTGTATTCTCAATCTTTGACAGATACGGTCGTGTAATTGCCAAGTACCACTATGGTCAAAAATGGGACGGTAGATACAATGGTGCCGAATTACCTTCAGGAGATTACTGGTATGTTCTTAAATTGAATGACGAGAAAGATGCACGTGAGTTTGTAGGACATTTCACTTTATACAGATAACAAAATAAGAGCCCCTAATGATGTTATCTAAAAAAATTATTACAATGAAAAAGTTTATTTTATCTTTAGTACTCATGGCTGTAACAACAAGTTACAGCCAAGAGTTAAACCTACCAGTTTTCACACAGTATTTAGCAGATAATCCATTTGTTATTTCACCTGCTTTTGCCGGTATTGGAGACAACCTTAGAATTAGAGCCAACGGACTTACGCAATGGGTAGGGATAAAAGATGCACCGGACAACCAGTCGCTTTATGCCGATTTTAGGGTCTTGGATCGTTCAGGAGTCGGGATCAATGTCTATAATGATAAAAATGGATATACGCGTCAGACGGGAGCTAAAATTTCCTTTGCGCATCACCTTATCCTGGATTATTATTCGAAGCAATATCTGTCTTTCGGGCTTTCGTATAACTTTAATAGCTTCCGTATTGATATTGATGAATTCAATAACACTATCGAACACCCTATTTTAGATCCGGCTGTAACAGATAATCGATATACTACAAACAGTAACTTTGATGTGAGTGCTTTGTATCGTAATAAAATGTTCTATATAAGTTTTAATGCCAATAACGTTTTAAAGAAAAATACCGATAAATACAGAGGAGTTGAACCTTCGTTGCTTTCCAATTATCAGATCTATTCCGGTTTTATTTTTAAAGACGGAGAAAATAGTCGTATCGAATACGAACCATCGGTTTACTACCAGTACTTCGCAAGTGATAATCGTTCTACAACCGATTTCAACTTCAAATACAGACGTTATAATCGTTATGAGGACTATTATTGGATCGGGGTTTCTTATCGTTTCTTAAACGATCAGTTTCCAAAACCATTATCAGTTGGGCCAATGGTAGGTTTTATGAAATCTAAATTCTACTTTGGATATTCGTATCAGGTAATGTTCAACGATTTGGGTAATTATAACACAGGAACACACTCCATAACAATTGGTTTCGATTTCCTACAATCAATTAGTAACTGTCCTTGTACACAAAGTCCGGTTCACGATTAGGGAAGCATTTTTAGCGGCTTTAAAAGTTAATTTGTTTTTTTTCATAAATTACATCGTTTTCGCTGTTGTAGCGGGTTTAATTTTACATTTTTCAAATTTGTTGCAACACTAAAAGTTCTATATTTGTTTTCTATCAGAATAAATTAAAAAATTATCAAATGAAAACTTTAAACGATTTCGACTTTAAAAATAAAAAAGCAATTATCCGTGTGGACTTTAATGTGCCATTGGATGAAAATTTTAATGTAACTGACGCTACACGTATCGAAGCTGCAAAACCAACTATTGACGCTATTGTGGCACAGGGCGGAAGCGTAATTTTAATGTCGCATTTAGGCAGACCAAAAGGAGCAGAAGAAAAATATTCGTTAAAACACATTTTAAAAACAGCTTCTGAAATCTTAGGAGTTCAGGTGAAATTTGCTGAAAATTGTGTTGGAGAAGCGGCAAAGTCAGCTGCGGCTAACTTACAGCCGGGAGAAGTTTTATTACTTGAGAATTTACGTTTTCATGCTGAAGAAGAAGCTGGAGATGTAGCTTTTGCAAAAGAACTGGCTTCATTGGGAGACATCTATGTAAATGATGCTTTCGGTACAGCACACAGAGCACATGCTTCAACAACAATTATTGCACAATTTTTTCCAACTGAAAAATGTTTTGGAACATTGTTGGCAAAAGAAATAGAAAGTTTAAATAAAGTACTTAAAAATAGTGAAAAACCGGTAACAGCAGTTCTTGGAGGTTCAAAAGTATCTTCAAAAATTACCGTTATCGAAAACATCTTAGACAAAGTAGATCACATGATCATTGGAGGCGGAATGACATTTACATTCGTTAAAGCACTGGGTGGTAAAATTGGAGAATCTATTTGTGAAGATGATAAACAAGAGTTAGCGCTTGAAATTTTGAGACTAGCCAAAGAAAAAGGAGTTCAGATTCACATCCCGGTTGATGTAATTGCTGCAGATGATTTCTCTAATACAGCAAACACTCAGGTAGTTGATGTAAACGCAATTCCTGATGGATGGCAAGGTCTTGATGCAGGTCCTAAATCTTTAGAAAACTTTAAAAAAGTAATTCTGGAGTCTAAAACAATCTTATGGAATGGTCCATTAGGAGTTTTCGAAATGGAATCTTTTGCTAAAGGAACGATCGCTTTAGGTGATTATATTGCCGAAGCTACAGAAAAAGGTGCCTTCTCATTAGTTGGAGGTGGAGATTCTGTTGCAGCGGTAAAACAGTTCGGTTTTGAAGATAAAATGAGTTATGTTTCTACCGGAGGTGGAGCTATGCTTGAAATGTTAGAAGGTAAAATTTTACCTGGAATCGCCGCGATTTTGGACTAAAAAATCACAATTAACATTTTTTTACATATTTTTCTTCATTAAACTGTTTAAGTTTGTAAAACTAAGGTTTCTGTAATGAATTGAATTATAGAATTTTAAAATAATGTTATATGATTGTAAAAAAAATAGCAATAGTGGTTTCCGCCTTTTTTTCGATATCCATGTTTGCACAGGATGTTGCAAAAGCAGATGCTGAAATTAAGCCGGTTGTAAAGATATCGTATTTAGATTCTGTTAAAAATACTTTCAAAAAAAATGAACTGGCAGCACGAGTTGACAGTCTTTGGATGAACGAATTAGTAAGTCTGGATATTTACGATGATCTGACAAAAGACATTCAAACCATTAATACAGACGTGACAGTTGATGAGGAACTGCCAACAGACTTGCTAAAACAGCGGCTGCAGGCAATGAATGGGAAATCACCTTTTAATATTGAATACAATCAGGGATTAGAAAACATAATAAAGTCATTTCTTAAGAATCGAAAAAAATCGTTTTCCCGATTAATGTCTTTATCCGAATATTACTTTCCAATTTTTGAAGATGCTTTTGCCAAGCAAAACGTTCCTTTAGAAATTAAATACTTAGCCGTTGTAGAATCTGCTTTAAACCCTAAAGCAGTTTCTAAAATGGGCGCCACGGGAATTTGGCAGTTCATGTACGGAACCGGTAAACAATACGCCCTTAAAATAGACTCTTATATTGATGAACGCAGTGATCCGCTTAGAGCAACTGCAGCAGCATCAGAATACATGAGCAAAATGTTCAACATCTTTGGCGACTGGGAACTTGTTTTGGCATCTTACAATTCAGGACCAGGAAATGTAACCAAAGCCATTCGTCGTTCCGGCGGAAAAACAAAATATTGGGACATTCGAAGCCACCTTCCAAAAGAAACTCAGGGTTATGTTCCTGCTTTTTTAGCAACCATGTACCTTTTTGAATATCATAAAGAACACGGAATAAATCCACAAAGAGCCGTTGTTAAAAATTTTGAAACAGATACCGTTCAGATTAAGAGTCAGATGTCATTCAAACAAATAGCCGATTTGTTAGACATGCCACAATCTCAGTTGCAACTTTTAAATCCTTCATACAAATTAAATGTAGTGCCTTTTTATCAGGGAGAGCAGCATTTCCTGCGCTTGCCAAAAGATAAAGTAGCAACTTTTGTTTCAAACGAAGACAAGATTTATGCCTATGTAGCCTACCAGGCACAGAATAAAACTATGCCTGTACAATTGGCAATGAAGACAGCGCCAAGAACAAAATATAGTGCAAAAGCAAAAGAAGATTCTTCCAAAGAAATTCAGTTTTATAAAGTCCGGAAAGGTGATAATCTGGGAGCAATTGCAGACAAATATAATGTGAGTATTGTCGATCTGAAGAAGTGGAATAATCTGAAATCAAATTCAGTTGCCTTCGGAAGAAACTTAAAAATTAAATCTGAAATAGAGGCTTCGGTTAAAAAACCAAAGGAGACTAAAGCAGCATTGGCGATAGATAAAAAAACAGAGGAAGCTATTGCAGCTGCTGATGATAAAGAGAAAAATAATACACAGTCACAAGAGTATGTGGTAGCTGCCGGAGATAATTTAGGGAGCATTGCAAAGAAATTCGGTACGACTATTGCGGAGTTGAAAGAACTAAATAGTCTGACTTCAAATAATATTGGTTTAGGAAAAACTTTGGTTGTTTCTAAAGCTGTTCCTGAAATTGTTGACGAAAATGCGGTTACAACTGCTATAGCGTCAAACAATTCAATTGATTCGTTCAAGAAAAAAGCGACGTCAAAAGTTCTTGGTGAAGACTATTATGTTAAAAAAGGAGATTCGTTGTATAGTATTTCTAAAAAATATCCGGGAGTAACCATTTCCGATATTAAAAAGTGGAATAACATTAAAGACGGAGACATTAAACCAGGAATGAAGCTTAAAATAAACGGATAATAAAAAATCTTATATAAATTTGGGTTTTATTTCATAACTTAAGAGAATGAATAAAACCCATTTTTTATTACTGCTACTTCCGTTGCTGTTCATTTCATGTTTTAAAAATGAGAAGCAGGATGAACCTATATCCGGAAAAACCAATACAATTTCTGTCATCATAGACGATCAGTTATGGTATGGAGAAGTTGGAGATAGCATCAGAAATAAATTTGCTTCACCAGTTTTAGGACTTACACAAGAAGAACCCCTATTTACTATTAATCAGTATCCGGCTCGTTTACTGGAAGGTTTTGTTACCGATAGCCGAAGCATAATTGTAGTTAAAAAAACAACTGCTGATAAGTTCGAAGTGACACACAGCAGATCACTACCCCACAACACTTTCAGAATTTACGGAAAATCGGTTGATGATATTATTTGCAGTATCGAACTCAATTCGGGGCAAATCATCAAAATAATCCGGGATGCCGAAATCAAAAAAATTCAGGAAGATAACAGTAAATCGTTGTTGAATCCAGCTGTTATAAAAAATAAGTTTCATATCGATCTGCAAATTCCTACCGGATATGAATACATGCTGCATAAAAAGAATTTTATTTGGTTAAAAAAAGATATTATAAGTGGCAACACCAGTTTGCTTATTTATCAGATCCCCATTCACAGTTTTGAAAAAAGTGCAAATGTAATCGACAATATTATTCGGATGCGTGATTCCGTTGGGAGTTACATCAAAGGCAGAGAACCCAACACACGTATGATAACGGGTGAGGCATACGCACCTTATTTTTCAACGATTTCCTTAGATGGAAAAAAAGCATTTGAAACTAAAGGAACCTGGGAACTTAAGAACGATTTTATGGCCGGACCTTTTATCAACTATGCAATTGTTGACGAAATGTATAACCGAATTCTGGTAATCGAAGGATTTTGTTATTCGCCTTCCAATGAAGAACGTGATCTAATGCTGGATTTGGAAGCAATTATAAAATCGGTTAAAATTGATAAGAGGTAATATAAAGGGCTGAAAGCCCAAAAGCAGAAGCATGGTGCAACGCACGATGAAGCAGGTAAAATTTTGTTTGCGCCCTGAAAGGGCAAAAGCTCAATACCAAAAGATGTTTTCATAAGGAATTATTTAGAAGCCAACAGCTATAAATGGAATGAATTTTATCAATTTGCAGCTTTTTATGGAAATCCTGTTAAGTTTTTAGTAATGAGGTGACAAACTAATTTTTCTTAATTTTGTTTTACAACTAACATTAAAACAGATCATTATGAAAAATTTAATTGCAGTATTATTACTAGTCATGTGTTTTGCTTCCTGTAAAAAAGAGGCAAAGACAGCAACTGAAACAGTAGGCTCTTCTGATAGTATTAAAAAGGAAGAACCAATAGCAGAACAACCGATTGATTCGGCAGCACAAATGAAAGCCTGGCAGGCTTATGCAACTCCGGGAACTCCTCATAAATTAATGACAGATGAAGTTGGAACCTGGAATTGTGATATGACTTTCTGGTCAGAACCAAACGGAAAACCTGAAAAAGCAACTTCATCGGCAAACATTAAAATGATTCTTGGAGGACGTTATCAGGAATCAAATTATCAGGGAACCATGATGGGACAAGCTTTTGAGGGTAAAAGTACATTAGCTTATAACAATGCCAGTAAAGAATACACCACTACTTTTATCGATAATATGGGAACGGGAATGCTTGTCGCAACAGGTAAGTATGACGAAAGCACTAAAAGTATGGAGTTGAAAGGCGACATGATTAATCCCGTAAACGGTAAAAAGACACCCTACAGAGAAATCTATACCATTGTAGATGCTAAAACACGTAAAATGGAAATGTTCGATGTGAAAAATGGTGAGGAGTTTAAGAGCATGGAAATCATTATGAAGAAAAAATAAGGTTATGATCCGATAACAAAGTAGAAATCCCGGTTGCAGTTTGTAATCGGGATTTCTATTTGTTAGTATTTAGTGTATTTTTGCTTTTAACGAAAGGTAGAATCATAAAAAGGATAGAACCAAAACAACAAATAAAAGACAAATGGAACCAAAATGGAAAATAAAGCCATTTGAGGCATTAAATGTAAACGAGCTATACGATTTGCTCAAACTAAGAAGTGAGATCTTTGTAGTAGAGCAAAACTGTGTTTATTTAGACCTTGACGGCAAAGACAAGAAAGCACTACACCTAATTGGGGAATACGATGGAAAAACAGTTGCTTATGTACGCTTGTTTGACGCTGGAATCAGTTTTGACAATGCTTCAATCGGACGAGTGGTGGTAGATGCCAATTACAGAGATCGGAAATGGGGACATGACCTAATGCGTGAAGCGATTGCTGCCATAAAATTGAATTTCAATAAAGAAGCAATAACCATTGGTGCTCAGTTGTATTTAAAGAAATTCTACGAAAGCCACGGATTTGTTCAAACCAGTGAAATGTATCTGGAGGATGATATCGAACATATAGAGATGACGCGTGACTAAAGCGTTTTGCTTAGGTACAAAGGTGCAAAGGCTCAGAGGTACAGGGGTTATTGGGATTAAAGTGCTTAAATCTTAGTGATCAAAAATTCAACACGACGATCCAGATTATCTCCTTTTCCTAGCGGGTATTTATTACCGCAACCCTGGTAGGTCATTCGGTTTTTGGAAATTTTTCTGGAACTCAGATAATAAAAGACGGTTTTGGCGCGGTTCCAGGAAAGTCTTCTTTCGTTGGTGGCCCTGTCAATTCCGTCACTATAAATGTCGGGGGTGCAGCAAACGTGCCCCCTAATTTCGAATTTTAAACCATTTTGTTTTTCTAAGATGGTGGCAACTTTGTCTAATTCCTTTTTAGAGTTTGGGGTGAGTTTTGAGCTTCCTATGTCAAATAAAATATTGTCTAAGAATATTTTATCGCCAATTTTAAGCTTGTTAGGGAACGAGTTGTAAATTCCTTTTCCAAAACTATTTTTCTTAACGGCTATCAAATCGACCCTTCGGTTTCGGGTACGGGTTTCGTGCAGGTTTTCTATAGTGTCAGGCCGGACAACAACACGTCCTTTCCCTTCCAGAATAACAATTTTACCTTGGTTGAATCCGGCTTTAACCAATAAGTTCTGAATGGTGCTTGCCCGATTGTTAGATAAACGAAAATTGTATTCGTCATTTCCGCGATCATCACAATAGCCATATATTTGTACTGACTCTACTTTAGAAGTGTCGATACTTTTAATAAAACGGTTTACAACTTCGGTTTGTTTTGGTGTAAGATCGAACTTGTCAAATTCGAAATAAATAGTTTCAATGGGTTTTTGCTGTGCCGATAAATTGTAAATAAGAAACAGAAATAGGGCTCTGTAAAGCTTCATTTTTTTACATTTTTAAAATCGTTTTATACTCAGTCTGGTTATTTAATACATTCACAGCTTTTTTAATTTCTGAATTGTTTTTAATGTAATATTGATACAAACCTTCCTGATATTGATATCTTTTAATCAGTTCTTCCTGAATCAGGTTTCTAATCTCTTTTTGATTTTTATCCAGCAGAGTGCTTTCACTTTTCTCTAAAGCAGCAAGTAACTGTTGGTATTCCTGAGCAATAGTTTCATCTATTTTTTCGTTTTTGGCAGCATTCAACGTGTTTTTTAATGCTACTTCCGTTTCCGTGTCGAAACTAATTTTGTTGGCTTTTAGGTATTGTTTGAAACTGCTGTAATCAGCATCCGTCAAAATAGGTGTTTTATCTCCTAAGTTTGGATTTTTGTAATAATACGTTGTTGCATAATCAAAGATTCCGTCATTTTTTAGCAAAGCAGTTGTGATCGGGCTCATTTTGGTTTCATCCAGTTCGATATCCGGTAAAACACCACCACCATCATAAACAGTTCTTCCTTTTCGGGTTTTAAAAGCATTGAAATTTTTAGCATCGGTTTTTTGAGCGACACCATTTTTGTCTTTATGTGCATAATCCAAGGCCTGAATACAACGGCCGGAAGGCGTATAATAACGTGATATCGTAACTTTTAACTGAGTTCCGTAAGTCAGATCAACAGAACGCTGAACCAAACCTTTTCCAAAACTGCGACTTCCCAGAATCACGGCACGGTCTAAATCCTGTAAAGCTCCAGAAACAATTTCTGAGGCCGAGGCACTTCGTCCATTTACCAAAATGGCTAAAGGAATTTCAGTATCAATAGGTTCTTTAGTCGTTTTATAAGTGTTGTTGTGTTTTTCGATACGTGATTTCGTAGTCACAATAATTTCGTTTTTCGGAACAAATAAATTACAGATATCAATGGCTTCGTTTAGCAAACCACCCGGATTCCCTCTCAAATCAAGTACAATTTGAGTCGCGCCGTCGGCTTTAAGTTTCTCGAGGGCATCTTTTACTTCGTTGGATGCTTTTCGGCTAAAGTGTGCCAGAACAATGTATCCGGTTTTGGCATCAATCTTTCCGAAAAAGGGAACCGATTTAATATCTACTTCATCCAAAACCAATTCGGTAGTGAAGGTTTTTCCCTGACGGAGGTATTTAATATTAATTTTAGTGTTTTTAGTTCCTTTCAGTAATTGCGAGGCATCATCCTTAAAATCGGCGATCATAACGTCGCCAATCTGAATAATTTCGTCTCCGGCTTTCAGTCCGGCTTTGTCGGCAGGATAGTTTTTATAGGGTTCACGTACAATTAAGCGGTCTTTTTTTCTTGAAATCAAAGCTCCGATTCCGGTATATTCGCCTGTATTGTTGATTTTGAAATTAACAACATCCTGTTCGTTAAAATAAACGGTATAAGGATCCAGACTTCCGAGCATGCTTTTAATGGCTTTGTCCATCAGGTCACCCGGATTCGTTTCGTCGACATAATTGGTGTTTACCGCTTTGAACAAAGTGGTAAAGATTTCAATTTGTTTGGCAATTTCAAAAAAGTCGTCTTTGAAACTGGTTCCGACAAATAAAAACCCTGCAGCAACAGCGGGTATGATGAATTTCTTCTTGAAATAAGGATACATGATTATATTTTTTTTCTTTTAAATCTTTTTCTAATAATGTAGACAAGTACGCAAAATACTATAATAAATGGCCAGACACTAATAATTGAAATTAAAAAATCAGACAGGCTGAAAAAACCGGACTGTATGGCGGCCCATATTTTAGAACCATAAGAAATCTTAACACCTTGTTTTTGAGCGACAGTTTTGTAAAATGAAATGGTTACGGTACTTTCTGAAACGCGGCTTTCGAGATATTTTAGCTGACCTTCTTTGGCTTCAATTTCTTCACGGATTGCCGAAATCTGTTTTTCAATTTCCAGTATCTCACTAATTTTAGTCGCTTTCTGTAAAATCTCTAAGTAGCGCGCCTCGAGTTTGCGTTTTGTATTTAATCTTGAAGTTAAGTCAATGTATTGTTCGGTAACATTTTCTGCAGAAATTTCTTTTTGTTCAAAATATGAAACCCCTTTAGAAACTGCATTTATGAATGGGTCAAAGTTTGCACTGGGAACGCGAATGGTTAAGGTTCTGTAAATGTTGTCATATTCTTTTCCTTCAGAATCATTCTGAATGGTTGCTTTATTGGCAACAATCGCAGTTTGGATTTGTTTGAAAGTATCTTCTAAATCATTGGTTTCGAATCGAAGTGAAGCCTGTTTAATAATTTTTTGTGAAATCTGTGGCGCATCCGGGGCAGCTTTGTCATATTGTACATCTGACTCTGCAACGGATTCTTTTTTTGGAGTAAGCTTGACTGTGCTAATCATCATATTAGCAGATGATTCCTCATTTTTACTGCAACTTGAAAAGCCTAAAAAAAGCAAGAATAAAAAGAAAATATAGCGCATAATATTTCAAATTAAAGTTAAAACTACAATTTTTTTATAATTTTTCGTATAATTTGATAAATAAAGTTGTCGTAAAGGAATTACAATTCTGTTTTATTTTCAGAATCAGGGGTTTTATTTACCTGTTGAAGGAATTTCTCAAACAGCTGAATGGTTTTGGTGTTGGTTTCTGTATAAGACAGTTTGTCTTTGGTCTGATAAAAAAACATCAGGGAGTAGGGCTCTTGAATGTTATCCAAAAGCAAATGTTTGTTTAAACGATAAGTTTCTCTTAAAACGCGTTTGAAGTAATTGCGGTCAACGGCTTTTTTGAAGTATTTCTTAGAAACCGAAACCCCCATTTTGATCTTTTCTTCTGAATTTTCTTCCGCCGGACGATAAACCAAACGCAATGGATATTTGGAAACTGATTTTCCTTCAGAAAACAGTAAACCTATTGTCGTTTTGCTCTTTAAGCGTTCATTTTTAGGGTAAGTGAAGTTCATTTAATTCAGAAAAAATTTGCAAATTTTAGGGCAAAGGTACAATTAAACCAGAAAAACGGTTATTGTTTTCAATTTTTATACCGCTAAAAATTTATTTATTACTTTTGGGCATTAATTTTTCAAGCATGCAGAAGATAATTTCGTATCCCATTTCCGTAATTTATTACTTGTGTTTTGGTTTTTGTTTGGCGGTGTTTCACCCGATACAATGGTTTTGCCTGAATGTTTTTGGGTATCAGGCGCATAAAAAAAGTGTAGATTATCTGAATTTTTTCCTGTTAAGATGCACGAATCTGGTGGGAACAAGGTATACTGTTAGCGGAGTAGATGATATACCAAAGGGGGTTCCAATAATTTTTGTGGCCAATCACCAAAGTATGTATGATATCGTGACAATGATTTGGTACTTTAGACGATTTCATTGTAAATTTGTAAGTAAGAAGGAGTTAGGAAGCGGAATCCCGAGTGTGTCATTTAATTTGCGCCATGGAGGATCTGTCTTAATCGACCGAAAAGACCCTAAACAAGCGATTCCGGTAATCAAAGGCTTGTCTGAATATATCGAAAAAAATACCAGAGCTGCTGTAATTTTTCCTGAAGGAACAAGAAGTAAAACAGGAAAACCCAAAGAATTTGCACAAAGTGGTTTAAAAATCTTATGTAAATATGCGCCGTCTGCTTATGTAGTACCGGTAAGTATCAATAATTCTTGGAAAATGGTTCGTTTTGGAATGTTTCCGGTTGGATTAGGAAATCATTTAACATTTACAGCGCATAAAGCAATGGCTGTAAAAGATTATGATTTTGCCGATTTAATGGCTTTGACAGAAAAAGCAGTGGTAGAAGGAGTAAATGAGTATAAATAGATTTTTGTTTTAGTACAAACGAAAACTTAAATCCCAATCTTAAATAAGTAATGTCTATAAAAAACATTAGATTAGAAGTAATGCAGTTTTTGGAAAAAAACGTGGATAGCTTCGTTGAACAGTATTTAATTCCAGTGGAAAAAATTTGGCAGCCGTCAGACTTTTTGCCTAATTCTGAAGGAGAGAACTTCTTTGAGGAGGTAAAAGAGTTGCGTGAAATTGCTAAAGAATTACCATATGATTTCTGGGTAACTTTAGTGGGCGATACGATCACTGAAGAAGCTTTGCCAACATACGAATCATGGTTAATGGATGTAGAAGGAATCAATCAGGTAGAGAACGGTGGAAATGGCTGGTCGAAATGGATCAGACAATGGACCGGAGAAGAAAACCGCCACGGAGACCTTTTGAATAAATATTTGTATTTGTCCGGTCGTGTAAATATGCGTGAAATCGAAATGACAACACAGCATTTAATCAACGACGGTTTTGATATTGGAACCGGATCTGATCCGTACAAAAACTTCGTATACACTAGCTTTCAGGAGTTAGCGACTTATGTTTCACACAACAGAGTGGCACAAATGGCTAAGAAATTTGGTGACAACAAGTTGTCTAAAATGTGCAAAATGATTGCAGGTGACGAAATGCGTCACCACCATGCGTACAGTGAGTTTGTTACCCGTATTTTTGCAGTGGATCCGAGCGAAATGATGTTGGCGTTTCAATATATGATGAAACAAAAAATCGTAATGCCGGCGCATTTCTTAAGAGAATCAGGTCAGAAAATAAGCAGTGCTTTTGAACAGTTCTCTGATTCGGCACAACGTATCGGAGTATATACAGCAAACGATTACGTAGACATCATGCAAAAATTAATTGACAAATGGGAAATCGATAAAATTTCGAATTTGACAGATGAAGCTGAAAAAGCACGTGATTACTTAATGAAATTACCGGCTCGTATGGCAAGAATCTCTGAGAGATTAGTTATTCCACAGGAATCACACATCTTTAAATGGGTTGAACCAGCAAGATTGTAGCTTTCTGATTTTAGAGTTTAGATTTGTGAAACTTTAAGCAGAACATCTAAAAAAATATTGTTGATTGTTGAGGTTTGAAAACTTTGACAATCAACATTTTTCATTTAAAACATATAAAAACCCAGAGGGAATCTACTCCGCCTGCGCTATTTTATCATAAACGATACTACAATGAATAATTCTGAACTAATAAACAAAACCGTCGCTTTTGTAAAAGAGAAATTAAACGACGCCGAGGGTGGACACGATTGGTTTCATATCGAACGTGTTTATAAAAATGCACTTTTAATTGCAAAAGGAACAGATTGTGATCTTACAGTAGTGCAACTGGGGGCTTTGCTTCACGATATTGCGGATAGTAAATTTCACAATGGTGATGAAACTATCGGACCCAAAACAGCGCGTTTATTTTTAGAATCTGAAGGAGTTGCGGAAGACACGATTCAGCATGTGGTAAACATCATCGAAAACATCTCTTATAAGGGCGGAAATTTCGAAAAGAAGTTTTCTTCTGTAGAATTAGATATCGTTCAGGATGCGGACCGTTTAGATGCAATTGGAGCGATTGGAGTAGCAAGAGCATTTAATTATGGCGGATTTAAGAACAGAACGCTTCACGATCCTGAAATTGCTCCGATTACCAATATGACCAAGGAGGAGTACAAAAAGAATAACGCACCAACTATAAATCATTTTTATGAAAAGCTTTTACTTTTAAAAGATAAAATGAATACCGAAACCGGAAAGCAAATTGCAGCAGAAAGACATCGTTTCATGGAAACATTTCTGGCGCAGTTTTATGCAGAATGGGACGGGGAGAAGTAGAGATTTTTTTTCCGCCGAGACACACTAAGAAAACACAAAGCTTCACAAAGGATTTATAATCTCTGTGAAGCTTTGTGTTTATTTGGTGAAGCTTTGTGAAACAATTCACTCATGAACAGCCGCAATTATGATCACCACAATCTTTTTTCTTTTTAGATTTCCAAAAGAACTTTTTGATGAGGTAACCAACAGCAATGAATAATATGATAAAAGCTATAATTTCCTGTACCATGATCGTTTATTTTAAAAGTTGATATGCTATAAGTGCCACAAAATAGGCAAGACCACTCATCAGGACCAGCTGCATAGCAGGCCATTTCCAGGAATTGGTTTCCTTCTTGGTGATGGCAAGTGTACTGGCACATTGCATGGCAAAAGCATAAAAAAGCAATAAGGATATACCCGAGGCAAAATTAAAGATTTTATGACCCGTTTCCGGATTGATCTCTTCCTGCATTTTACTTCTTATTGTTGATTCGTTATCGGTGTCTCCAACACTGTATATGGTAGCCAGTGTTCCCACAAAAACCTCACGTGCGGCAAAGGAACTAATTAGTGCAATTCCGATTTTCCAGTCGTAACCTAAAGGCGAAATAACTGGTTCTATAGCTCTACCCATCAAACCGATATAGGAATTTTCCAGTTTTTGAGAAGCGACTTCATTTTCAAACTGAGTTTCGTCTAAAGTGGTAGTGGCAAATTTTTCCTTTACAATAGTTTCGGCCTCATTAAAATCTTTCCCGGGGCCATAGGACGCTAAGAACCACAAAATCACAGATATGGCTAAGATAATCTTACCGGCACCCACTACGAAAGCTTTTGTTTTTTCGACAACATTAATCGCAACGTTTTTGAATAAAGGCAGTTTATAACTTGGCATTTCGACAACGAAATAGGTCTTGGCACTTATCTTTAAGATTTTGTTTAGGATGTAAGAAGAAAGAATTGCCGTTACAAAACCTAATAAATACAATAACATTAGGGCTAATCCCTGCATGTTTAAGATACCAAAAAGGCGTTCATCCGGAATTACCAGTGAAATAATAATAGTATAAACAGGTAATCTGGCAGAACAGGTTGTAAACGGAGTCACAAGAATTGTGATAAGTCGTTCTTTCCAGTTTTCAATATTTCGGGTGGCCATGATCGCCGGAATAGCACAGGCCGTTCCTGAAATCAAAGGCACAACGCTTTTACCGGACAAACCAAACTTTCGCATGATTTTATCCATCAAAAAGACCACACGACTCATATAACCACTTTCTTCTAAGATCGAAATGAATAAAAACAAAAAGGCAATTTGCGGAATAAAAATGATTACACCGCCAATTCCGGGTACAATTCCCTGTGAAAGTAAGTCGGTTAGAATTCCGCTTGGTAATTCCGCTGCGACCCAGCTGCTTAAAGAAGCAAAACTGCTATCTATGAAATCCATAGGTATCGTTGACCAACTGAAAATAGATTGGAAGATCAAAAATAAAATAGCTAGGAAAATCACATACCCCCAAACCTTGTGCGTTAAAATACGATCCAGTTTTGCCCGAATATCTTTGGCCGTCGAAGCATCAACTTTTAAACCTTCTTTTAAAACATCGTTTATGAATTGATAACGTTTTATTGTTTCTTTTTGCTGTAAACGTTTTAATTCCGAATGTGACTTGGTAAACGTATTTCTGATTTCGTTTCGATCAAGGTTCGAAAAGTTTACATCCTGTGTGATCACCAGCCAAAGTTTGTACAACAATTGATTAGGGAAAGCATGCTGCAATTTTTCAAAATACTCCTGATCAATAACAGATGCGTTCAGACAGGGTTCGTGCGGAATCGTTTTGTACGAGACAATTAATTCTTTCAACTCTTCGATTCCCAAACCTTTTCGCGAACTTACTAAAGCAATTTTAGTTTTTAGTTTCTCTTCCAAATAAGGGATGTCCAGCGTAATACCTTTACTTTCCATACGGTCTGACATGTTGATGACCAAAATCGTTGGAATTTCAAGATCTTTGATTTGGGTGTAAATCAGTAAATTACGTTTCAGATTTTCGACATCTGTAACTACTACCGCTACATCCGGATATAATTTATCGTTTTTGTTTAATAAAAGTTCAATTACCACACTTTCGTCCATCGAACTGGCGTTCAGACTGTACGTTCCCGGAAGATCCAGAATGTTGGCCTTGACGTTGTTTGGTAATTTGCAGAACCCGATTTTTTTCTCAACAGTAATTCCGGGATAATTTCCGACCTGTTGATTTAATCCGGTAAGCTGATTGAAAACTGAAGTTTTTCCTGTATTTGGATTCCCAATAAGGGCAACGTTGATATTTTGAATACTCATTACAAATCGTTTTTGATAAGTTCAACTTCAATTTCACGAGCAGTTTCAACGCGAATGGCTACATGCGAACCATTAATGTCTAAATAAAGGGGATCGCCAAAAGGAGCGATTTGCAATAATTCAACTAAGTTGCCCGGTAAACAACCCATTTCCAGTAGTTTCAGAGGAATAAGATCGATATCAAAATCTTTGATAATGGCTTTATCGCCTTTTTTCAGAGTGTGGATAGTATTTTGCAAGCTTATTTAGATTGAATTTAGATTGCAAAAATAGGCAATTATTCTTTATTTCAAGGCATTTAACACTTTTGTAAATGCTAAATCTTTCTAAAAATAAGGCATTTTACTCCTGACTCAGAAAATTGATGTCTTCTAAAAGACGTTTAATTTCTTCTTTATTTGTTCCGTCATAAAATCCGCGAACACGTCTTTTTTGATCCACCAAAACAAAATTCTCGGTATGTACCATATCGTAGAGCTGATCTGGACGTCCAAGTTTTACCGCGAGATACGATTTTCGGGCCATGGTGTAAATTTCTTTTTTATCACCGGTAACCAAATTCCATTTGCTGTCTACTACACCATGTTTTATGGCATACGCTTTTAAAACCGGAATGCTGTCAACCTCCGGAAATACCGTATGAGAAAGCAGCATCACTTTCGGATTGTTTAAAACTGCTTTTTGAACATCTTCCAGATTGGTCGTCATTTTTGGGCAAATTGATCCGCAGGTCGTGAAGAAAAAGTCAGCCACATATATTTTCCCTTCATAATTCTTTTGAGTAATCGTATCACCGTTTTGATTCACAAATGAAAAATCAGCAATCGTATGGTATTTGCTTTTGTATTGTACTGTGCTATCCACCAATTCCGGATTTACATCAGCAGGATTGTAAATAGGTAAAGTTTTTTGCGGTTTTAAAGCGGAGTAAAATAAAGATATTGTAACGGTCGAAAATAGAATAAGAACAATAAAGAATTTACGGTATTTGTATAGAAAAGATTTCATAAAAGCAATTTGGAGGCAAAAATACGAAAAGCACTTCTCAAAATCCTAAGAGCGCTTAGTTTTTAACAGGTTATAAGGAGTGAAATAGGGCTGAAAGCCCAAAAGCACCAGCATAGCGCAAAGCGCTATGAATGATAATGATGATAATAATACCCCAAAGCCCTGTAAGGGTTAAAGCAGATTGACACCAATAAACAAATTTTTTATTTTTTGGTTTTCCGAATAGTCTTGTTTACCAAATACAGTCCCGTTAAGGTTACGATTGTACCAATGGCGATAGCCTGTGTAAGCGTTTCTCCAAAAATAAAAGACCCTAGAATCATGGCAACAATTGGATTGATGTAGACATAGATACTGCTGATTTCGGTTGGAAGGTGTTGCAACGAGTAAATAAATGCGATGAAAGTTAGAACAGAGCCAATAAGGACCAGGTAGACAATAGACCACAGAGAAGGCAAGGGGATTTCGCTAAGCGGAATATTGATTCCCGTGGCTTCTGTGATTCCAAAAAGAAACACACTCGAAATCAGCATCTGCAATCCCAAACTGAAATACGGATTAAAACTGGACGCTTTTTTCTTTGTTTCGAGTATTCCAAACGCCCATGTTATCGTAGAAGCAGTCATTAGGATAATTCCGAATTGAAAATCAGGTCTGAAAAAATCGGAAATATAATCAATGAATATAATACAAACCCCTCCAAAACTAATCAGAACTCCGATCAGTGCCATTTTTGCAATTTTCTGACCATTAAAAAAGTTGATGATAATGATCCAGATCGGGAATAAAGCACTGATGATGGCTCCGAGTCCGCTGCTCATGTATTTGACACCCCAGGTACTTAAACCGTTGCTACATACAAAATTCAAAAAGGCCAGAATGATGATCGTGCGCCATTGTCTGCCTTTTGGCCAGGGCTCTTTTCTCAACAGAAAATACCCGACATACAAGATTCCGCCCAGAAATTGACGGATGGTGGCCAACTGTAATGCGGGCATATGTTTTACACCTTCTTTGGAAGCCAGCCAGGTGGTTCCCCAAAAAAAACTTACCCAGCATAAAGCCAAAATCGGTAATCCGATAGCTTCAATTTTCCCTGAAACGGCATTCTGAATTTTTGCTCTCACTTTTTATTTCAATTCGTTGTAACAAATATTCGAAAAAGTATTCTAATATAAAGATAAAAACCAGGGATAAATACATGAAAATATTTGATAGTATGTATTAAAATGTTATGATCCTTGAATTTTTGAGATTATTTCAAAAATTTTAACATAGCATTCAAAATATTAGAAATACGTTTGTGTAACCACCAAAACTTAAATATAAATGAAAAGACAACTTAGCAGACCTTTGTTCTGCGCTTTTCTTACAGCAGTTTCTTTTACAGCTGTAAATGCTCAGAATGCAACTTCAAAAGAGCCGGGTATTAATGTTTCATACATGAATACCAAAATTAGTCCAAGTCAGGATTTTTTTCAATACGTAAATGGAACATGGCTTAGTAAAACTGAAATTCCAAGTGATCGTACTACATGGGGGAGTTTTAATGAATTGATTAAGAAGACAGATAAAGACGCGATGTCTATTCTGAAAGAAGCTTCTAAGAATCCAAAGTACAAATCAGATACAGATCAGGGTAAAGCAGTTAATTTGTTTTCAACGATTTTGGATACAGTTGGAAGAAACAAAGCCGGTATAACACCGCTGCAACCTTACTTTAAAAAAATTGATGCGATTAAAAACATCACGGATCTTCAAAAGTATCTGGCTGAAATCGCACAGGAAGGTAATATTGTTTTTTTCGGAACTTATATTGGAGCTGATGAGAAAAACAGTTCTAAAAACTCAGTAACACTTGCTCCAAGCAGATTAGGGTTACCGGATCAGGATTATTACACTTCTGAGGATAAAGATTCTAAAGAAAAGCGTGCAAAATACCAGCTTCATGTGGCGAGAATGATGCAATTTATTGGTGAATCTCCGGCGAAAGCAAAGCAAAGTGCAGCTGCAATTCTAGCTTTAGAAACAGAATTGTCGAAACCGAGATTAAATCGTGTAGAAAGCAGAGACAGTCGTTTGCAATACAATCCAATGACAGTTGCTGAACTTCAAAAGTTAACACCGGCTATTAAATGGGAGACTTATCTTTCAAGTCTTGGGTTGGCAAAGTTAGATACCATTGTTGTAATGGAGCCTAAATACATGAAAGCTTTACAAACTGTTTTTACAAATAATAAAGTAGAACAGTGGAAAGAATATCTGAAATGGGACTTGCTAAACTCTTTTGCTTCGGAATTGTCAACAGATATCGAGACGGCTAGTTTTGATTTTTACAGCAAGACTTTAAGAGGAGCCATCAAGCAATTACCTCGTGAAGAAAAAGCACTACAGGTTGTGAACAACAGTATTGGTGAAGCACTTGGTAAATTATACGTGGAGAAAGTGTTTCCTGCTGAAGCAAAAGCAAAAGCAGTCGACATGATTCACAACGTAATTTTGGCTTACCAAAACCGTATTAATAATTTAACCTGGATGTCAGCGGCTACTAAGGTAAAAGCGATTGAAAAGTTAAATAAAATCACGATAAAAGTTGGTTATCCGGACAAATGGAAAGATTATTCGGCACTTGAAATTAAAAGTGTTGCCGATGGAGGAAGTTATCTTCAAAATAGCATAAATATCTCGAAATGGAATTTCAAAAAAGGAATCGAGAAGTTAAACAAACCGGTTGATAAAACAGAGTGGGGAATGTCGCCACAAACGGTGAATGCATATTACAATCCGTCTTATAACGAGATTGTATTTCCTGCAGCGATTTTGCAACCGCCATTTTACAATTATCAAGCTGATGAGGCTGTGAATTACGGTGGAATCGGAGCTGTAATTGGTCACGAAATTTCTCATGGTTTTGATGATTCAGGAGCACGATACAATGCCGAAGGAAATTTAGTTGACTGGTGGACACCGGAAGATTTAAAACAATTTACAGCTCTTGGAGGAGCTCTTGCAGCACAATACAGCGCTTTAGAGCCTCTACCGGGAATTCATGTAGACGGTAATTTTACTTTAGGAGAAAATATTGGTGATTTAGGAGGTATTAATGCAGCTTATGATGGTTTGCAATTGTATTTGAAAGCACATGGGAATCCGGGCTTAATTGACGGATTTACACCAGAACAGCGTTTCTTTATTTCATGGGCAACCGTTTGGAGAACAAAAAGTAGAGACGAAGCGATCAAGAATCAGGTAAAAACCGATCCGCATTCACCAGGAATGTATAGAGCAGTTGTTCCGGTTCAGAACGTAGATGCTTTTTATGACGCTTTTGGAATTAAAAAGGGAGACAAAATGTATATTGATTCTGACAAAAGAGTTAAAATCTGGTAATAGATAAAACCATAAAAACGGCACTGATTTAGTGCCGTTTTTTGATTACTATCACACCCTTCGTCTACAGGTGTAAACCTTGATTTTATAAGGACTTTTTGATTAAAAAAGAAACTACTTCAGGATTGTATTTCGTCTGTCAATTTTATGTGAAAAATTTAACATGACGTTTGGAATAATTACAATATGTTTGTGTATATACTAAAAACTACAAAGAAAAATGATTAAACAATTACGAAAACCAATGTTTTGTGTTGTTTCTGCAATGGTCACCATTACCGCAGTAAACGCCCAAAGTACAAAACCAAAAGAACCGGGTATCAATCTTTCTAATATGGATACCAAAGTAAGTCCAAAAGAAGACTTTTTCCGTTATGTAAACGGAACCTGGTTAGATAAAACGGAAATTCCAAGTGATAGAAATTCATGGGGAAGTTTTAATGAACTACGTCAAAAGACGGATAACGATGCACTTGCAATCTTAAAAGAAGCTTCGAAAGATCCTAAGTACAAATCAAATACAGATCAGGGTAAAGCAATTGCTTTGTTTAATACTATTTTAGATACTGTCGGACGTAATAAAAGAGGGGTAACACCACTTCAGCCTACGTTAAAGAAGATCGATGCCATTAAAAACGTAACGGATCTGCAAAATTTCTTTATCGAAATGCAGCCGCAGGGAGGTGTTGGTTTCTTTGGTGTTTTTGTTGGTCCGGATGCTAAAAACAGTAATAAAAACACGGTTAACTTAGGTCCTGGAGGTTTAGGACTTTCGGATAAAGATTATTACAATGCCGATGACAAAGATTCAAAAGAAAAACGTGAAAAATATGAAATACACGTTGCGAGAATGTTGCAGTTTATTGGTGAATCTCCTGCAAAAGCAAAAGAAAGTGCCAAACAAATTCTGGCTTTAGAAATTGAATTGTCTGCTCCAAGATTAGACCGTGTGGAGCGCAGAGACCGTAGAAAACAATACAATCCAACAGCGATTGCCGATTTAAAAAAGAATACGCCTTCGATTCAATGGGAAAAATATTTTACCGGAATTGGAATGTCGAAGTTAGATAGCGTCAATGTAGCGCAGCCACGTTATATGATCGCTTTGGAAAAAACATTATCTGAAAAGAAAGTAGAAGCCTGGAAAGAATACTTAAAATGGTCTATACTTAACAGAACAGCCTCTACTTTGAGTACAGACATCGAAAATGCTAATTTCGATTTCTACGGAAAAACATTAACAGGAGCTTTGAAACAACGCCCTCGTGAAGAAATGGCTTTACAGGTAATTAATACTGCAACGGGCGAAGCCTTAGGAAAATTGTATGTAGAGAAGTTATTCCCTGCTGAAGCAAAAGACAAAGCAAAGAAAATGATTGCGAATGTAATGCTGGCTTATGAAAACAGAATCAATGCATTGCCTTGGATGTCACAACAAACAAAAGTAAAGGCAATAGAAAAGTTGAAAAAACTTACCGTTAAAATTGGCTACCCTGATAAATGGAAAGACTATTCTGCTTTAGAACTTAAAAATGTTGGAGAAGGCGGGACTTATTTTGATAATATGAGAAGTATATCAAAATGGGCTTATGCTGAAAATCTGGCCAAATTAGGAAAACCGGTTGATAAAACAGAGTGGGGAATGTCTCCGCAAACGGTAAATGCCTATTTCAATCCATCTTACAACGAGATTGTTTTTCCTGCAGCGATCCTACAGCCGCCTTTCTACAATTACCAGGCTGATGAAGCGGTGAATTATGGTGGAATCGGAGCGGTAATCGGACATGAGATTTCTCACGGATTTGATGATTCAGGTGCACGTTACAATGCAGACGGGAATCTTGTAGACTGGTGGACAGCTGATGACCTAAAACAATTTACAGCTCTTGGAGGTGCTCTTGCAGCACAATACAGCGCTTTAGAGCCTTTGCCAGGAATTCACGTAGATGGTAAATTTACTTTAGGTGAAAACATTGGAGATTTAGGTGGAATAAATGCTGCTTACGACGGTTTACAGTTGTATTTGAAAGCAAATGGTAATCCGGGCTTAATTGACGGATTTACACCAGAACAGCGTTTCTTTATTTCCTGGTCTACGGTTTGGAGAACTAAATCAAGAGACGAGGCTATAAAAAGTCAGGTTAAAACTGATCCGCATTCTCCTGGAATGTACAGAGCTGTTGTGCCAATTCAAAATGTTGATGCTTTTTACCAGGCTTTCGATATTAAAAAAGGAGACAAAATGTATATTGATCCGGATAAAAGAGTTAAAATCTGGTAATCTTAAAACCATAAAAAACGGCGCTAATTTAGCGCCGTTTTTGTTTTTTTATGAAACTGCAATAAATATTTCTACTGTTGCATCTTGGGGGTTTTGAGCTTTGTCTCCATAAACTTCGTAGTCAGCTGTGAAACTTCGGTTCAGTCCGGAGTCCCAAATTTCCAGCCATTTATTAAAAACAATTCCATCGTTTAGATTTCCTTGCGTGATGAATTTCTCATACACCGCCGTTTCAATTGTTTTTCCCACCATTTCCTCCGGAATCGTATCGAGGTTTTCAACACGGCAGCCCAGAATGGTGGTATAAGGTTTAGTATGATCTTTTTCGTAGTCTGTATACACACAAAAAATGTCTTCCGAAACCTTATTCGGGATCTTTCTCAGAATTCCTTCAGAGATAAATTGGTTCCAAAGCGCCGGAATATCTGTTCCCGATTGGCCATTTTCGTTAGTCGTTCTTATTGAAATACCAATAACATTGAATTTTTGTTCCATCTTACTTGTTTTTTGTTAAGCTGTAAAGGTAAAATGACGCAATGACAACAGTATGTCAGCAGAAAGCAATTATTTTACTTTAAATGGCTGTAAATATAAGTCTCAATGGCTTTTAATTCCTCATCCGACATGGCCTGCGTTACCGGAAAGTTAGTTTTCATAACTGCAAACTGACTAGGGTCAACTATAGGTTCGGCATTTCCTTTTAAGAAGGTAATAATATCTCCATTTTTGTCTTTGTAGATTTTGGCTATTTCCTGAATACTAGGGCCAATTACCTTTTTGTCCGGTTGATGGCAGGAGAAACAATTTCCCTGTCCTTCAAAAATTTGTTTTCCAAACTCTGCTGGAGTTTTGGCTTTTGCTGTTTCTCCTTCCGAATAGGCTTCTGTTGTATTTTCAACAGGAGTTTCAACAGTTTCTTTTTTACAGGATGCAAACGCTAAAACGGCTGATAAGAATAGTATTTTTTTCATATTATTTGTTTAGTAAGACTGCTGCTTCTTTGGCAAAGTAAGTCGAGATAATACTGGCGCCTGCGCGCTTAATGCAATATAGTTGCTCTAACATGATTTTGTCGTGATCAAGCCATCCTCTTTCTGCTGCGGCCTTTACCATAGCGTACTCACCAGATACCTGGTAAACGGCAACCGGTACATGAACGGCATTTTTCACCTCACGAACGATGTCCAAATAAGCAATTCCCGGTTTTACCATAACGATGTCGGCACCCTCTTCAACATCTAATAGAGCCTCACGAATTCCTTCAATTCGGTTGGCGTAATCCATCTGGTATGTTTTCTTGTCTTTCGGGATATTTTGAGAATCTACGGGAGCAGAATCTAAAGCATCGCGAAATGGTCCGTAAAATGCCGAAGCATATTTGGCACTGTAACTCATGATTCCCACATTGTGATGTCCGTTTTCTTCCAAAGCTTTTCTGATAGACAATACACGCCCGTCCATCATATCACTTGGTGCGACAAAATCGGCTCCGGCTTCGGCATGGCTTAAACTCATTCGCGTTAGGGCATCAACGGTAGGATCATTAAGAAGTTGTCCGTTTTCGATAATTCCGTCATGACCATAAATCGAGTAAGGATCCAAAGCCACATCAGGCATTACAATCATTTCAGGAACGGCGTCTTTAATAGCACGAATGGTTTGTTGCATTAAACCGTCTTTGTTCCAGGCTTCAACACCTTTATTGTCTTTTAAATGATCACTGATTTTTACATAGATGTTTACCGCTTTGATTCCTAAATCCCAGGCTTCTTTTACTTCTTTGATGGTATTGTCTAAGGAATGACGGTAGATTCCCGGCATTGAAGGGATAGCAACTTTTACATCTTTTCCTTCAGTAACAAACATTGGAAGCATAAAATCCTGAGGACTTAAACTGGTTTCACGAACTAAAGAACGAATGGATTCATTGGTTCTCAAACGGCGGTTTCTTTGTAATGGGAACATAAAAATTTAGATTTTAGATTTTAGATTTTAGATTGCAGTTGATTTCTTCGAAATCTGATGGAGAATCTTAATTTCTAAAGTGTATTGTTTTTTATTTTTTTGAAGATTGTGTACTTTTTAATAAGTGGCACAAAGTTAAAGAAAAAGGAACAGAATAAGGCGTTTAGCATGCTGTAGAATCCGTTAATATTATCTAAAAATTTGCAGAATCTTTTCGTTTTATCTCCGTTTATGAAGTTTAAAAAATATTTGAAAGATGAGGATTTAGAATTAACCCGCAGGCTATGGTTTTTTTGGATATTTACCTATAAATTTGTCTGATGAAGAAATTTCTCGCATTATGCTGTTGTTTACTGCTGACAAGCTGTTTTGAAATAACAGAAAGAATCAAACACCACGACGACCAAAGCGGAGAATATACGCTGATGGTCGACTTTTCGAAATCATGGTTTAAGACAAAATCGGCCATGTGGATGGAAGAGGTTGATGGCGTAAAAATCCCAAATGAGCAGGAAATCACCAAAAAGTTGGAAGATTTTAAAGCCAAAGCCTTAAAAATTGATGGTATTACAAATGTAACAACCAAAACTGATTTTGATCAATATGTTTTTATTATCAAACTTAATTATGCCAATTTGAAGGCGCTTAATGCCGTTGTCAACACCATCAACAATCAAAGTAATCAGATTCATTTTAGCAGTAACGCCAAAAGTTTTGAGAGAATTGCGTTTTATCCTGTTCCCGAAAAAATTGTAAAAGACCCGAAGAAAAAAGAAGATTTGGAAGCAGCGAGTATAACAGCAATTTATACTTTTGATAAAGATGTTCAGGCGGTAGCGAATCCGAACAGTAAAATTTCACAGAACAAAAAGACCGTTTTTCTTAAACAAAGCATGTACAGCGTACTTAAAAAATCGGCTTTGATGAACAATACAATCCAATTAACCCCTTGATTTATGAAGCAGTTTTATTTTTTATTTTTATTATTCGTCACGCATTTGACTTTTGGCCAGGTTGGTTCAAAACCATACGATTATTTTATACAGTTTAATGGGGATCAACTGTCCAAAAAAGTAAACATTGATCAGGTATTAAACCATTCGCTGATTCGTAAATACAAAGAAGGCAAAGCCAGTCTCGATCTGAACAAGTATGCCGCTCTTTTTAAATTGGATCAGAAGATAACTGTTCATGGTAACTTCACAGATAGTATCCCGTATTATCAGGTTACGATTCCTATTAAAAACAAAGAAGCGGTAAAACAGTTTTTAATTGAGGAACATAGCAGGAATAAAAACACAGATTCGGTTGAGGTTCCTGTAATTCAGAATTATGGTAACTATGCCGTTTGTACACCAAAAAATCAAAAGACATCTTTTGTATGGAACGATAATTACCTTGTATTGGTAGAATTGACTAAAAAGTACAAACCAAAATCATATGACTGGGAAAGTAGATCACAAGATTCTATCGCGATAGACGAACCTTATCAGGAAACTTCGACGCAAACGGTAGAAGAACCTGCGCAATCGGCTGAAGAGGCTGCGGCCAGTGCTGCAGAAGAAACGGAAGAAGCTGTGGCAGTTTCTAATGCTGATTATGAGAAAGAAGAGGCTGATTTTAATCTTTTGCAGGTGGAACAGCAAGGCCTTTTTATTAAGTCATTGTTTGAAAATGGATTTACCGCACCTGTTTCGGAGAAGGTAAGTGCTGCGGCTGATATTTCGTCTTGGCTGAACTACAGCTCAGCAATGACCAGTTTAAACTCGGCTTATGGTCTTTTGTCTAAGTTCGTGAGCTACAATAAGTTTTTACCCATGCAAAATAACGCGGCAAATATGGTAAAAGGAATTAATCTGGATTTTTATTTTGACAATGACAATGCGCGTATTGAGGAAGTGATTGAGTATGCCGAACCAATGGCGGCTATTGTTGGAAAAATGACCGATAGAAAGATCAATAAAAATATTTTTAATTATTTTCCGGATGAAAGACCTTTAGGATATATGTCCTATCATATTAATACTAAAGCAGCACTTGAAAAATTTCCAACCTTAGTGGCCGACTTATTTCAAAGTCAATATTTAGTAAAAGAAGATTTAACGGTTGTTACGGATTTAATTTCGACTATAGTGGATGAAGAGGCTACTGCAACGCTTTTTGATGGTGATTTAAGCATGTTTTTATACCACGTCAATGAAGTTGAGGTGACAAAGAAAGTGTATGGATATGACGAAAATTATGAAGAGAAGATAACAGAGGAAAAAGTGAAGAAGAGTATTCCATTATTTTCGATAGTGTTTACGTCAACACATCCAACTTTTGGTGATAAGTTAATTCAATTGGGACTTCGTAAAAAATTCCTGGAACAAAAGGGAGATTTTTATCAAATTCTGGGGACGAATGAGTATGGCACTATTTTTATCAAAAAGGATAAAGACGTGGTGTTGGTCGCCAATACTTTAGATTATTTTAATGATGGAAAAGGACTTTTTGTTAAAGAAGCAAAAAAAGATTTAAAGAAAAATTACATCTCCGGAAAAGTAAATTTCTCCAGAGCATCATTTGCTTATGACCATTCAGGTAATGTAAAAGAAAAAGAGTTAGTAAAAATGAAGCGTTTATCGGAGCAATTTAATGATGTAGTAATTCAGTCTCCTAAAAAACTGATCAATAATAAGTTGAAGTTTGAATTGAAGCTAAATGCGATAAAATCAGACAAAAACATCATTTTACAAACGCTGGATTTAGCGGAAGAATTGAGTAAATAATCTAAATTGTTTTTATAAAACTAAAGTCCCCGGAAAATCTTTTCCGGGGACTTTTTTTATAGTATTGATGCCTTATAAATGGCTTTAATTGATTTTTCGAGTTTCAAATTAAAATCTTCATCAGACTGACCAAAAGTTAATCCTTCAGACAATGCCCGTGAAAAGCTGGCGATCAATCCGTGATTTTGTGCCAGTTTTTGATTGGCTTCTTCCTGGGCATAACCGCCGGACAGTGCCACCACCCGAACCACATGAGGATCAGACATTAATTCTTTATAAAAGTTATCTACGGTTGGAATTGAAAGTTTTAGCATGATCTTTACCTCTTTATCCAGTGCGTTAAGTTGTTTGATGATTTCTGCTTTGAGAATTTCTTCTGATTTTTCTTTGTCAGTGCTGAAAATGTCTACTTCGGGTTCAATAATGGGTACTAGTCCTTTTTTAAATATCTGAAGGCCTACAGCAAATTGTTGCTCAACTACTTCGCGAATTCCTTTGGCATTGGTTTCTTTTATCACAGAGCGCATCTTGGTTCCAAAAACATTTCGTTCTACGGCGCGTGTTAATAATTCGTCTAAATTAGAAATAGGTTTCATCAGCTGTACCCCATTGGCAGGTTCGGCGAGGCCTTTGTCTACTTTTAAAAAGGGAACAATGTTTTTCTTTTCCCATAAATAATCGGCAGTCCATTGCCCGTCGATTTTGCGATCCATCGTGTTTTCAAATAAAATAGCACCCAGGATATAGGAGCTGTCAAATGCAGGGCTCTTAATAATACGGGTTCTCATCTCATGCACAAGGGTGTACATTTCTTCTTCAGTTGTGTAACTGCTATCTTGAACACCGTATTGTGCTAAAGCTTTTGGTGTACTTCCACCACTTTGATCTAAAGCGGCGATAAATCCTTTTCCGGTCTGCATGCGGTTCAATTGTTCTTTGTTCACATTTGCCATACTATTTTATTTTAGATTTTAGAATGAAGATTTTGGATTAAAAAATTACAAACCAATTTTCTGATTTACTTTATCGTAAACTTCTTTTATTTTTTTGGGTGGATCAAATCGGTAACCGGCAGAAAGTTTTAAGGTGGCAGTATTATCATTTAATCGTGGATTGACTTTATCGTCCTGAGCAAAACTTACTGTATTGATGCTTGCAAAAGCAAAGAAACGATCATTATTGTAGGCCAGTTTTAAATTAAAATCAGCTTGATACAGCGCAGATGAATCGCCGTCAATATCATTAATTCCAACCCCTAAAGCAATTCCGGCACCAATTAAAACGCGTTGACTAATTACAAAATTATAAAAATAGGAGGGTGCTATCGAAAAAACATAGATATCGGCGTTTGAAGAATCCGGTGTATTGTTTAGATTGAGATTGGTATAATAAAAAGAAAAAGTTGGAATAAAACTTCCGGAGCTTTTGGTCTGCCATTCGTTTTGGCTTACCAATGTTTTAAAAGAAAACTTAGGATTGAAAACATAAGCCGTAGATCCGCCAATTTTCGTGGTGCGCATATCGGGCAATTGTGCCATTATATTATCATCGCTGATATAAAATCCTTTCTGATTGATAAAAGTAAAGGACTGCATCCATTTTTTATAGTAAAAACGGGTATTGAAATTAAAATGCTTGGAATGGGAATCGCCTTTATTTTGGCTTAGAAATTTTGGAGCGAAACCAACAGAAACATCAATGATTTTATAATTCAGATTAAAACCAATCTGTTCTCTTCTATTTGGAGTAAGATTAAGAAATGTTTGTGAAGCCAGTGGGCCTGAAGCAATCTGAAAACTATTTGAAGTGTCTATATAATAAACGCTGCCGGTAATTTTATCGTTATAGGATTTAAAATAAGGATTCTGCAGTGAATCGTTTTGAGCAAAACACCCTAAAAAGCTTCCGAGGAATACGATATAAATCAGTTTTAAGTTCATTGGTTAAAAATTGCAATTATCTGATATTGATTCAGAATTTAACAAAGGGGAATTATTATTTTTTAATAGGTCACCCCTTCGGGGTTTAAAAACTAAATCTACAAAAAAAATCTAGAAAGATGTCGTCCCGTTGGGACTTGGTTATGTATTGTCTTGAAATATCTATAAATATGTCGTCCCGTTGGGACTCTGATATGGATCATTAAAAAAATCTAGAAAGATGTCGTCCTGTTGGGACTTGGATATGTATTGTTTTAGAATTTTTTTGAAGTATTGTGTTCGTTTTAGAATTCTATTATTTTTACAGAGCTCCGAAGGAGCGGCATATCTATAGAATATGAGTATTAGATTTTTTAAGCTCCAAAGGAGCGATATATTTATTGCGGTATGTTTGTATATATTATTCGTTAACATCATCAAATAAATATTCGTTTTTAAAATTAACGTTAAACGATTTCAAAAAACCGATATATTCTTCTTTGAATGTTTTTGCTTTGTGATGTTCTTCTTGATTTTCAATGTATCTTATAACATTTGTCAAATGGGAATGGCTATACGAGAAGGCTCCAAATCCATTTTGCCATTCAAATTTTCCATTAATCCATTTCCTGTCATTTATGAATTTTGAAGAATTTGCTCTAATATCTCTTACTAAGTCTGATATTGACCTATCAGGTTTTAATCCGATCAGAATATGAATATGATCCGGCATTCCGTTAATAGCAATTAGTTTTTTTTTATTGCTAATAATGCCGGTCATGTATTTATACAGTTCGTCTTTCCAATTTTTGGAAATCAGATTTTGTCGGCCTTTAACGGTGAAAACAATATGAATGTATAATTGAGAATAGGTGCTTGCCATACTAACAGATTTTTATAGATATCATCCTTATGGGTTTAAAGACTAAATCTACAAAAATCTATTCAAGGGGCGTTATTTTATGAAAGAAATTTTTTACAAAAAAAAACAAACAGAGTCTATTGTAATTCAATCCAGTCAACAGGGTTTTCCAATACCTGAATCAATTTTTCCTCAACGCTTCCGGCTTCTGCATGATGATCATAAACCCATTGCACGTGCGGAGGCAAACTCATTAAAATACTTTCAATTCTTCCGTTGGTTTTCAAACCAAACAAGGTGCCTTTGTCATGCACTAAGTTGAATTCGACATAACGGCCACGACGAATTTCCTGCCAGGTTCTGTTTTCTGGGGTATATTCCAGATTTTTTCTTCTTTCTACAATCGGAACATAGGCTTCAAGAAAACTATTACCAACTTCGGTTACAAAATTGTACCAGTCTTCCATAGACATTGTTTCATTTGCTTTGCAGTAATCAAAGAACAAACCGCCAATACCGCGGGCTTCGTTTCTATGTGCATTCCAGAAATAGGAATCACATTGTTTTTTATACTTAGGATAAAACTCCGGATTGTGTTTGTCACAAGCTATTTTACAGGTTTGATGAAAATGAATAGCATCTTCTTCAAACAAATAGTAAGGGGTTAAATCCTGACCGCCACCAAACCATTGCTCAATTACTTTACCGGCTTCATCGTACATTTCAAAGTAACGCCAATTGGCATGAACCGTTGGAGTCATTGGATTTTTTGGATGAAGGACTAAACTTAAGCCGCAGGCAAAGAAATCTGCTTCGCCTACATTAAACATTTTTTGCATGGCTTCCGGTAATTTTCCGTGAACTGCCGAAATGTTGACACCGCCTTTTTCGAAAACAGCGCCATTTTCGATAACGCGTGTTCTTCCTCCGCCACCTTCAGGGCGTTTCCAAAGATCTTCACGAAATTTTGCAGTTCCGTCAACCGTTTCTAAACCAGTACAAATCTGGTCTTGTAAGTTTTGTATGTAAGCGAAAAATTTATCCTTCATGAGTATTATATTCTGATTTGAGCAATCCAAAGTAAACAATATCTTCCAGTGTTCCGTCGCTGATTTTGAATTCTTCTCGTAATATTCCTTCTTGTTTAAAATGATGTTTTAAAGCAATTTGTTGACTTGCTTTGTTGATTTCTGAGGTACAGATGAATACTTTATTCATGTTTAAAGTATTGAAACAAAATTCTAAGGTTTCTGAAACTAGTTTTGAAGTAATGCCTTTTCCCTGATAATCTTCATCAATAAAATAACCTAATTCACATTTTGAAATGTGATAATCAATGTTTTTTACACATAAGTAGCCGATCAAATTATTGGTTTTGATATCTCTTGTGAAAAAGTAAAACCATTCTTTGTTTTTTTCTTTCTCTTGATTTACAACTATAAATTGCTTCGTTTTTTCTAAATCTAAACAATTTGCAAGTGTAACTGGAAATGTTTTTTCAATGTGACTTTTATTCTTATCGATGAGGTTAAAAAACTCTTCGGGAAGAATATTGTTAATCGTATCTGTTTTCCAATCTGTAAAACCCATTATGATCTTTTTTTGGCCGAAGCGATTTTAGTATTTATTGCAAATGAAAAAACGTTGCTTTCTTGTTGAATATATTGGTAAATGGCAAGTGCTTTTGCTGAAAAATCAAACTGTTTTTCTTGAGATAAATCGACTAAAATATCTGCAAATTGCTCCTGTTGATTCCAGTCTAAATGACATCTTTGTAGCAGAATGATTAATTCTCCTTCCGGTATTTCAATAATTCTTTCAAGACTTAAACCAAAGTTTTTTAGCTGTTCGTCGATTAGACTTATATCTTCAGCATTCCAAAACTTAGGAACAAAAATTAAGGCGCGTAACATTTTTAGAGTATTCTCTATTCTGATGCTTTCTTCGTCTCTTAATCCTTTGTTGAGCATTTTTTTAAGTTTTCGGTCTCAGTTTTCGGTCACAGTTTTCAGTTTGCTGACAGGTAACTGAAAACTGTGACTGCCAAACTGAATACTAATTTCCGTATTCTTTAACCGCGTCAATAAACGCTTTAGCGTGATCTACAGGAATATGTGGCAAAATTCCGTGACCTAAATTTACGATATATTTGTCTTTTCCGAATTCGTCGATCATTTCATGAACCATTTTTTTGATGGTTGGAATTGGAGAAAGCAATCTTGAAGGATCAAAATTACCTTGTAAAGTAATGTTACCACCTGATAAATAACGCGCGTTTCTTGGTGTACAAGTCCAGTCTACACCTAGTGCCGAAGCTTTACTTTTACCCATTTCGCCTAAAGCAAACCAACATCCTTTTCCGAAAACAATAACCGGAGTAACTTCTGCCAAAGCATCTACAATCTGATTGATGTATTTCCAGGAGAATTCCTGATAATCAACAGGAGAAAGCATTCCTCCCCAGGAATCAAAAATTTGAACAGCATCAACTCCCGCTTTTACTTTTTCTTTTAAGTATAAAATCGTGGTATCTGTAATTTTTTGTAATAAAGTATGCGCTGCTATCGGGTTTGAAAAGCAGAATCCTTTTGCAGTATCAAAACTTTTAGAGCCTTTTCCTTCAACGGCATAACAGAAAATTGTCCATGGCGAACCGGCGAAACCAATTAAGGGTACTTCGTTGTTCAGCATTTCTTTAGTCAGTTTAACAGCATCAAAGACATAGCCTAAAGTTTCGTTTACATCCGGAACAATAACCTGATTGACTTGTTCCATTGTGCGAATTGGATCAGGAATAATAGGACCTAAATTATCCTTTAATTCTACGTGAATACCCATTGCACGGGGAACAACCAAAATATCGGAGAACAGAATTGCAGCATCCGGAGCAATTCTGCGGATTGGCTGAACAGTAATTTCGGCAGCCAGTTCTGGGGTTTCACATCTGGTAAAAAAATCATATTTATCGCGTAAAGCTCTGAATTCAGGTAAATATCTTCCGGCTTGACGCATCATCCAAACTGGTGGACGTTGAACAGTTTCTCCTTTTAGTGCTTTTAAAAATAGGTCGTTTTTTAACATTGTTTTTTGCTTTAGGCTTTAAGCTTTAGGCTTTAAGCGGTGTTTATTTTTTGTGTTTGCTTACAGCCTAAAGCTTAAAGCATACAGTGATTATTTATATTCTTGCAAAACATCTTCAATGACATCTTCAACCGTTGGCTGATCTGCAATAACAATGTTTTTGGTAATTTTATGTAAAGCTTCAGCAGTGGTTTCTCCAATGCAAAAGCAGGTTTCCTTTTTAATGGTATTCTCTTTCAGATAACTTTCAACGCCAGAAGGACTGTAGAATAAAATAGCATCAACAGCAGTTTTTATTTTCTGAGGAGTCAATGAAGTGTCATAAACTTGAATTTCATTGAATTTTATCTCAGCATCTTTCAAGGCTTTCGGTAACGTTTCTCTACGCAGGTTTCCGCTGAAAAAAGTATAACTTTCGCTTCGATAGATTAAAGTAATGATTTCGGCTAAATCTGCGGCATATCCGGTGTAAGCGACAACATTGAATCCGTTTTCAGATAAAAGGATCTTCGTTTTTAATCCGACACAAAATACATTTTTATTTTTCAGCTCTTCTGATTTGGGATGCGATAGAATACTGTGAACCGCATTCTGACTCGTGAAGATTAAATTATCGTTGAGGTCTTTTATTTCGAAAGGTTTGTTCTCGGTTTGAATAAAATCAACTTCAATAACTTCAAGATTAGCAGTTGCTAAGGCTTGCTTTTGTTCAGTCGAGAGCTTTTTTGTAGATAATATTTGAATTGATTTACTCATTACTTTTTCAGAGATTCTTTAATAGTCTGCATCAATTCTGTTCCGCCGTTGTTAAGGATTTCCTGAGCAGCGAAGAATCCTAATTTTTTCCACTCTCCAATTTCAACGGTCTTGTTGATTTCCAGTTTCTGTTTTCCGTCAACTGAAAGTAAAATTCCCTGAAAGTGAAGTGTATCCTCGTTTTCGTTATAACGAACCAAAGCTCCGATTGGTGCTGTACAGCCACCCTCTAAAGTTCTTAAAAACTGACGTTCGATGTAAGTACAAATCTCCGTTTCAATATCATTTAATTGTGACAAAGCCTCTAAAGCATAATTATCGTTTTCCATTGCGACAACCATCATCGCTCCTTGTGCCGGTGCAGGAATCATCCAGTCTAAATCGATAAAATTTTCTGGTTTTAAGTTGATGCGCTCCAAACCTGCAGCAGCAAAAACAGCCCCGTCCCAGTTGTTGTCCTGCAGTTTTTGCATACGGGTATTTACATTTCCGCGTAAATCAACAACCGTATGGTTAGGATATTTGTTGAACCATTGTGCCTGACGACGCAAACTTCCGGTTGCAATTGTACTTGGATTAGCAAAATCAGGATTTCCTTTGTGAACTAAAATATCGAGAACATTGGCTCTTTCTAAAACTGCCGCCTGAACAATACCCTTTGGTAATGCAGTTGGTACATCTTTCATTGAATGGACGGCAATATCTACATCGCCATTAATCATGGCAACATCTAAAGTTTTGGTGAAAATTCCCGTGATTCCAAGTTCGTAAAGAGGTTTGTCAAGTATAATATCACCTGTAGATTTTACAGCTATAATCTCGGTTTTATACCCCAGATCGTTTAGTTTTTTCTCGACAGTATGTGCCTGCCAAAGTGCCAATTCGCTATCGCGAGTTCCAATTCTGATTGTTTTTTCTGCCATTTTTTGTTTCTTGAACCATATAAGTTATATAAGTAAATTTAACCAGTTTGCGTAAAAACATCAGTTTTATTAAATGAACTTATATAACTTAGATGGTTTAAATTTTATTTAAGATGCTTTTATCTTAAAGACTTTCTCGATCCATTCAATGCTTTCATCAACCATGGTATCGTCATCCTTTAAGTGATTGGCAAAATGAGTAGTGATTTTCTGAATGATTCGGTTACTGATAATTTCAGCCTGTTCTTCATTGAAATCAGCAATTTTTCTGCTTTGAAAATCTAATTCCGAGTTTTTAATCGCATTTAGTTTTTCTTTTAAAGCATTAATAGTAGGGGCGAATTTGCGGCCTTTTGTCCAGGTTATAAATTCTTCTTTAACTTCTTCAATAATAGCTTCGGCAGCAGGAATATGAAGTTTTCTGTTTTCCAGCGTTTCATCCGTCAATTGCGACAAATAATCCATATGAATCAAGGTCACACCTTCTAATTCCTCCACGTTTTCATTAACGTTTTTCGGAATGGATAAATCTAAAATCAACAAAGGTTTTTTAAGATTCAGGATTGCTTTGTCTACCGTTGGATTCTGAGCACCAGTTGCAACAACTACCACGTCAGCTTTTTGAAGTTCAAGATGTAATTCAGAATAATCCTTAACAATCAGATTTAGTTTTCCGGCTAGTTTCTCTGCCTTGTCTTTGGTACGATTGATTAAGGTGATGTGCTCATTTTTAGTATGTTTTACTAAGTTTTCGCAAGTATTTCTACCTATTTTTCCCGTTCCGAAAAGCAAAATGTTTTTGTTTCCGATATCTTCTACATTTTTAAGAATGTATTGTACCGATGCAAAAGAAACGGAAGTGGCTCCGGAACTGATTTCTGTTTCGTTCTTGATTTTTTTACTCGCCTGAATCACGGCGTTTACCAGTCTTTCCAAAAAAGCATTGGCTAAACCCATTGATTTCGAATGAGTAAAACTGGTTTTGATTTGAGAAATAATTTCAAAGTCACCTAAGATCTGACTGTCAAGGCCAGTTCCTACGCGAAACATATGATTAATTGCTTCCTGATTTTTATAAACGAATCCTACTTTTTGAAAAGCATCAACAGATCCGTTACTATTGTCGCAAATTAATTTTATTAATTGAAAAGGATGTTCTGCAAAACCGTAGATCTCGGTTCTGTTGCAGGTCGAAGTGACAATTAAACTTTCTATTCCCTCATTTTTAGCTTGTTCCAGCAAACGTGTTTTGGCAATTGCATCCAAACTAAATTGACCTCTGACCTCAGCATCAGCTTTTTTATAACTCAGACCAACTGAATAAAAATAAAGGTGTTTCGGTACGTTATTGTTTTCCATAAATTCACTTTCATAAAAGTGCAACAAAATTATCATTATAGTGTTTACAAAAGTAACGCTGAAAGTACTTTTTGTATCGCTACATGTTTTTTTGTTTCTAAACAACTGTTTTTATGCAAAAAGAAGTATTTTTGTAGCAAAATCAAGTTGTTAGAAATGTTTTGTTTAGAGTGATTCTAAATAACATTTTCCATTTACACTAATTTTTGTTTCAAAAAAATATCGCTATGAGTTCTCAGGAAATTATAAAAATCGAAGATGACTTTACGCTGATCCGTTTTCAAAACGACAGTTCAGAGCTCTTTTTGGGGCAGCACGAAGTAGGTAGTGGTCTGATACAGTTTCATTTCGGAATAAAGGGCAATGCCAAATTTTTATTCAATCAGGGGAGTTATGCCTTAGAATTGAAGGAAGAAAAATCGTTGCTTTTGTACAATCCGCAGAAAGAATTACCATTGAATTTAGAACTTTCTCCAAATTCCTGGGTCATTTCAGTAATCGTATCGATCAAAAAATTTCACGCGTTGTTTTCTGCCGAAGCAGATTATATTACTTTTTTAAGTCCTGATAATAAGGACAAAAAATATTACAACGAAGGAAATATTAGTCCCTCTATGGCTATTGTTCTGAGTCAGCTGTTTCATTACAACCTACATCCGTCAATAAAAAACCTTTATTATAAAGGAAAAGGATATGAATTGCTGAGTCTGTATTTTAACAGAACCGAAGATCCAAATGCAGAACAATGTCCGTTTTTGATTGACGAGGATAACGTTTTAAAAATAAGACGAGCCAAAGAAATTATCATTGCAAATATGGCTGAACCTCCGGGTTTGCAGGAACTGGCCGATGAAATTGGTTTGAACCTGAAGAAACTAAAAATGGGTTTCAAACAAATCTACGGCGATACGGTTTATGGATTTCTGTTTGATTATAAAATGGATTTTGCCCGAAAACTGCTCGATAGCGGTTCTTATAACGTAAATGAGGTAGGACTAAAAATCGGTTATAGCACAGGAAGTCATTTTATAGCGGCATTCAAGAAAAAATTTGCCACTACTCCCAAAAAATACCTGATGTCGATTAATGCAAATGTTTAGTTTTTTTGTGATGTAATTCACAAATTAACCCAAAAAGGATCTGTCTGATCTATTTAGGTATTATTCAATAAATCGATTTTCGATATCTTACAATAAACAAAAAGTAATAATTATCATATTTCTAAGAAGTAACAAACAATACTTTTGACGAAAATTTTAAAATCAAATAAAAAGCTTAAAGCCCAGAGCTTAAAGCCTAAAGTAAAAAACATGAAAGGCGTATTATTAGTAAACTTAGGATCTCCAGAAAGTCCGGAACCAAAAGATGTAAAACCATACTTAGACGAATTTTTAATGGATAAATACGTGATTGACGTTCCGTATTTATTAAGAGCTTTGTTGGTTCGTGGTATTATTTTAAGAAAAAGACCGGAAGAATCAGCACATGCTTATGCGAAAATATGGTGGGATGAAGGTTCTCCTTTAGTTGTCCTTTCTGAAAGAATGCAAAAAAAGGTTCAGCCTTTGGTAAATGTGCCTGTTGCTTTAGCAATGCGTTACGGAAGTATGACGATCGAAAAAGGACTTCAGGAATTACATGAAAAAGGTGTTACAGAGGTATTGCTTTTCCCTTTATACCCACAATATGCGATGGCTTCTACTTTGACTATTTTAGTAAAGGCAGAAGAAATTCGTAAAAAGAAATTTCCACAAATGACTTTTACTGATGTTCCCGCGTTTTACAATAAACCGGATTATATCAAAAACCTGGCTGATTCTATTCAGAAACATTTGGTTGGTTTTGATTATGATCATTTATTGTTTTCATACCACGGAATTCCGGAACGTCATATTCGTAAAACCGATGTGACAAAATCACATTGCAAAATTGACGGATCTTGTTGCAATACACCTTCACCGGCACATGATTTTTGCTACCGTCATCAGTGTTATGAAACAACCAGACAAGTTGTGAAGTTATTGGGGATTCCTGAAGACAAGTATAGCTTAACTTTTCAGTCACGTTTGGCAGGAGACAAATGGCTGGAGCCTTATACTGATGTTAAAATTGATAAGATGCCAGCAAAAGGAATCAAGAATTTAGCCGTTGTAACACCAGCTTTCGTTTCGGATTGTTTAGAAACTTTAGAGGAAATTGCAATGCGTGCCAAAGAAGATTTTGAAGCAAATGGCGGTGAGGATTTCTTAGCAATTCCGTGTTTGAATGACGATGATGAGTGGTGCCAGACAGTTGGAAATTGGATTAACGATTGGGCTTCGGTTAAATAAAGTTATCAATGGAAAACTTACCCGTAAATTATAGAGAAACGCTTCTTCTATTGAAAGAAAGAATAAAACTTGCTCAATATAGAAGTTTATCTATAGTTAATACTGAACTCATTTTAATGTATCTGGATTTTGGAAAAGTTCTTTCAGAAAAATTGAAATCGGGTTGGGGAGAAAGTATTGTTGATAATTTGTCTAAGGATTTACAAAGTGAATATCTTGGAGTTAAAGGGTTTTCTTCGAGAAATTTAAGACGAATGAAACTTATATATGAAGAAGTAGAACATAATCTAAATTGGACACAAGCTGTGTCCAAAATTCCTTGGGGTCATACAAATGTCATTTTCTCTAAATTAAAAGATTCTGAAAAAAGAAATTTTTATCTTCAAAAATGTCAAGAAAGAGGTTGGAGTAGAGCTGTTTTAGAAGAAGAAATAAAATTTGATAGTTTTGCAAAAAACAATAAATTTCAGAATAATTTTTCCAATACAATAACTGAAAATAAATTAATTGAATATCGTTTAGAATTCAAGGACGAATATAATTTGTCCTTTTTGAATATGGAAGATATTCATAGTGAAAGAGAATTAGAAAATGCAATTGTCAATAATATTACTAAAACATTAGGACAGTTTGGTAATGATTTCGCTTTTATGGGAAGGCAATTTAGACTTGAAATTGATGAAAAGGAATATTTTGTAGATATTCTTTTCTATCATAGAAAGTTAAAGTCAATGATAGCAATTGAGCTTAAAACCTCTGAATTTAAACCAGAACATAGTCAACAACTTAATTGGTATTTGCAATTATTAGATAAAACGATTAAATATCCTGAGGATAACCAAAGTATAGGAATATTGCTTTGTAAAACAAAAAGTAAATTAACCGTAGAATATGCTTTAGAAATGGCAAACAAACCTATCGGTGTGGCTACATACAATTATCGTCAATTACCTGAAAACATTGCTAAGTATCTTCCAACAGAAGAAGAGTTTGAAAAATTATTAGAATCTAATACTGATGTTTAATATATGGAATATTATAACTACTTAAAATCACTACATATTATTTTCGTACTAACCTGGTTTGTAGGATTGTTTAATATAGTACGTTTGTTTGTTTATCAAATTGAAGCCAATGATAAACCATCTCCTGAAAAGGAAATTTTGCAGGCACAATTTAAAATAATGAGCTATAGATTGTGGTATATCATTACATGGCCGTCAGCAATTTTGGCAAGTATTTTTGCTTTTTGGATGTTGTTTTTTACCGATTTAGGAAACGCCTGGCTCAAAATGCCATGGATGCACATTAAATTAGGTTTTGTTTTTCTTTTGTATTTGTACCATTTAAAATGTCATCAGATTTTTAAGCAATTACAAAACGATGAGATAAAATATTCAAGTAACTATATGCGTTTATGGAATGAAGGTGCGACAATTATACTTTTTGCGGTGGTTTTCTTAGTCGTTTTAAAAAGTGCTTTCAATTGGATTTTTGGCGTAGTTGGGATCATTCTATTTTCAGGCTTACTTATGCTGGGCTTTAAATTTTATAAAAGAATAAGAGAAAAAAAGTAATTAGTAAAAAGTGATTAGTAATTAGTTTTTAAACTTTTACTATTCACTAATAACTCTTCACTAATAACTAAATATGTTTAACAACTTCAAAATGTCGATGCTTTCGCTGCGTGTCAGGATTTTCCTGTCGATGATTGTATTGATTGTTGTGGCATCGTTTTTATTGGCTTCTATTTCGATTATTCAGTTTAAAAACGAAGCAAAAGAGTACCATCAGGAGCGTCTCGAACGTAAAGAAAATGCAGTAAAAGAACACATTAACTATGTGCTTTCCACCACAACCTATCCTTTAAAAACGGCCAATCTGGATCTGATTTTTAAAGATAAAATACACGAACTGGCTCAGATTCATAAAATCGAAATCAACATTTACAGTCTGGATGGGAAACTACTGAAATCCTCAAAGGAGTCTTTTGCGGTTGATAAAGTAGCGCCGCCAATTCCGGAATACATCCTGAAATTAGTGCGGTCTTCGATCGAAAAACGTTTTGTAGATATTAAAACGATTGATGGAGTTAAAAACAGATCCTCTTATAGTTTGATTAAAGATGAAAAGTTCAAGCCTCTCGGAATTTTGAATCTTCCATATTTAGAAGACGACGGCTATTACGACAATGAGCTGAATACCTTTTTGATTCGTTTAAGTCAGGTGTATTCCTTTATGCTGATTGTCGCTTTTGGACTCGCTTATTTTTTATCGACTTATATTACAAAATCACTAAAAACAATTTCGGATAAACTGGAAGAAACAAATCTGGACCAGAAAAACGAAAAGATTGTTTTAGAAGCAAACAGCAAAGAGGTTAACTTTTTGATCAAGGCTTATAACGGAATGGTTGACAAACTGGAAACCAGTGCCATAAAACTAGCCCAAAGCGAGCGTGAAGAAGCCTGGCGTGAAATGGCAAAACAGGTAGCACACGAAATTAAAAATCCGCTTACCCCGATGCGATTAACGGTGCAGAGTTTTCAACGCAAGTTTGACCCCACTGCGCCCGATGTAAAGCAAAAGCTAAATGATTATTCAGAGACTTTAATTCAGCAAATTGATACCATGACTGCAGTGGCCTCGGCATTTTCGAACTTTGCGTCGATGCCGGCACAACAAAATGAAACCTTAAATGTGGTGGAGGTTGTTGAACTTTCGTTAGATATTTTCAATGAAGATTATATTGTTTTTGAAAGTGAGGAAGAAGAAATTATTTCCAAAATGGATCGTACGCAATTGATACGGGTTATCACCAATCTCGTTAAAAATGCGACTCAGGCAATTCCGGAAAGCCAGTTTCATAAATCTATCGTCGTAACGGTGAAACGCAGAAACAACAATGTTGAAATTGCGGTAAAAGACAACGGAATCGGAATTCAGAAACAGGATATCAGTAGAATCTTTGAACCTAAATTTACTACGAAAACAAGCGGGATGGGGCTGGGACTCGGAATTATCAAAAACATTATCGAAAATTACAAAGGAACAATTACCTTTGAATCAACTTACGGAAAAGGAACTACATTTAGGGTTTCTTTACCGATAACAAACTCATAAATTAAGCATCATGAACTACGAAAATCTTTTAATCTCAATCGAAGAAAAAATTGCAACCGTAACCATCAATAGACCTACCAAATTAAATGCATTAAACAAAGCCACTATCAGTGATTTAAGTAAAGCAGTAAAATTGTTAGGTAAAAATGATGATGTTCGTGTTATCATTATCACCGGAAGTGGCGAGAAAGCATTTGTTGCCGGAGCCGATATTTCAGAATTTGCGAATTATACCATTGTAGAAGGAGCACAATTAGCTGCTGAAGGACAGGAAACATTATTTGATTTGATTGAAAATTTGAAAAAACCTGTAATTGCAGCCGTTAATGGTTTTGCTCTTGGTGGGGGACTTGAATTGGCCATGGCATGTCATTTTAGAGTAGCTTCAGACAATGCAAAAATGGGATTGCCGGAAGTAACTTTAGGATTGATTCCAGGTTATGGGGGAACACAGCGCCTGCCACAGTTAGTTGGAAAAGGACGTGCGATGGAAATGATTATGACTGCCGCTATGATTTCTGCAGAAGAGGCCAAACAATATGGTTTAGTAAATCACGTAGTAGCACAAGTGGAACTTTTAGAGTTTACTACCGGAATTGCTCAAAAAATTATTAAAAACGCTCCTTTTGCTATCGCTAAAGCTATAAAAGCTATAAACGCGAATTTCACAGATGGTAAAAATGGTTTTGATACCGAGATAAAATCATTCGGAAAATGTTTCGGAACCCAAGACTTTAAAGAAGGAACAACTGCCTTTTTAGAAAAACGTAAAGCTGAATTTACCGGGAAATAAATTTTTTCAAAACCGCTAAGACCGCAAGGATTTACGCAAGGTTCGCCAAGTTTTTAATTTTTCTTGTGTCCTTTGTGTAAATCTTAGCCAACTTTGCGGTAAAAGACTTAGAACCTCAACATCTCAGAACCTTAGAACCTTAAAAAAATGTACGAACCAATATTTGCCCTTTTTTGTGAACGAGTTAAAGAAAGCATCCAGGCGGGAACTTTCGCAAAATTGACTTTGGCCAAAACAATGGGAGATACCGAGATTAAGAATATTTATTTTCGTTTAGTTTTAAATGAAGACAATACCTTCTCTATTTCATTAACGACTCGTTATAAAACGGAAGAAATTGAAAGCATTCATGCGCTGGATGAAGCTTTATTGGTTTTAGGCTCTTATATCAAAAAACCATTTTTGACAGCACTTTTGTTTACCACAGATAATGATGTTACTTTCAAAGTAAATAAAAAGAATGCGGGAAGTATCATTGAGCAGGAACCTACTTTTAAGAACGCATCGCTAGTTATGCTGGAGATGATTGAGAAAGGGATTGTTTAAAGTATAATATTTATCGTTATGGTTATTTTTTGTTTGGACGGATTTTAATCCGTCCAAACGATAAATTCCCACAAGATTGAGAGCCGTAGACTCGGCCCATTTATGGAGATCTAAAAAATCTTTATCCATTAAGGAATAACAAACCTCTAAACCAGCTTTACAAATAGGTTAGAGGCAATTTTATTCGAAATAGACAATTCCCTTCCATCAACCTTAATTTTAACGGATAAATCAAACGATTCTTTCGATAAAAATTCAATTTTAGATCCTAAAGCAATGCCTTGTTTGTCCAGATACTTTAAGAACTCTGAGGAAGTATCTTTTACACCCACACAAACTCCGGTTTGATATTCCGCTAATTCAGAAAGCAATTGTTTCTCGATTTTGACGATTCGTCCATTTGCATCGGGAATTGGATCTCCGTGCGGATCTTCTGTAGGGTTTCCCAGAAAATCATCCAGGCGGTTAATGAGTTGCTCGGACTTGATGTGTTCCAGTTGTTCGGCAATATCGTGAACTTCATCCCAGGAAAAATTTAGTTTTTCGACTAAAAAAACTTCCCACAAACGGTGTTTTCTAACAATCATTTTGGCGGCTAGTTTCCCGTTTTCGGTCAATGAAACTCCTTGATACTTTTTGTAATTCACCAAATCTTTCTCTGATAACTTTTTAAGCATATCCGTGACTGATGAAGCTTTGGTTTCCATCATTTCGGCAATAGCATTCGTGCTGACCTCAGTATCGTTCGAAGCTGTAAGATGGTATATGGATTTAAGATAGTTTTCTTCTGAAAAAGTCATTTTTTTTGAGGTTCTAAGGTTCTGAGGTTCTGAGTTGCTAAGTTAAAGGACTCTAAAAGAAAACCTGATAACCTTAGCAGCTTAGAACCTTAGCGGCTTTATTTAACAATTAACAAAGGTATAGAAATTTTATGTCTCAATTTATCGACAGTTGTACCAAACAAAATATCTTTTAGACCGGTGTGACCGTGAGTTCCCATTACCAGAATATCAAAATTACCCACATTGATGATGTTCGGAATCACACTGTTTGGTTTTCCGAAACCAAGTTCGGTTTTGATTTTGAAACCTTTTAAGGAGAGCATCTGCTGATACTCTGACAATAATTTTTCGTCAATAGTTGTTTCATGGTCGTCAACATTGCCTCCGTACATCAAAGCCCCAACAGTTTCAACAATGTGAATTAAGGTGTATTGTGCGTCTATTCCGCCCAGTTCAAAGGCATTGTTGAGTGCAGCTTCATCGGCCTTAGAAAAATCTACAGTAATGGCTATGTTTTTCTTACCATAGCTTTCCTTTGGCGTATAGACTAGTTTTAAATGATGTGGTGAATGATTTTCGATATTTGATTTTACTCTGGCAACAAAAGGTTTGAATATGATATAAAGCAGCAAAGCAAGGAATCCAAAGGCAAGTGGAACAACCGTAAACCAAAGAACCATCGAATTATTTGAATTTTCAAGCCATGACGTGATTTCGTCATACACTAGTTTTGCATTTAAGGTTACGATAATCGAAGCGATGATCCATGCCGCAACTTGTGTCGTTTTGGAGATGTGAAATCCTTTCATTTTAGTTTTATCACTCACAAAATGAATCAGCGGAATAATCGCAAAACCCAGTTGCAAACTTAGAATAACCTGACTAAGAATCAATAGTTTTCCGGTTACGCTTTCGCCATAAATTAAAATCACCACAACGGCAGGTACAATAGCGATTAGTCGTGTTATAATTCTGCGAACCCAAGGCTGGATGCGTAAATTCAAATATCCTTCCATTACAATTTGTCCGGCTAAAGTTCCGGTCACGGTTGAGCTTTGTCCGGCCGCAATTAAGGCAACCGCAAATAAAATAGGAGCCCATTTGGTTCCAAGTAAAGGTTCAAGGAATTTGTGCGCATCCTGAATTTCAGCCACTTCAAACATACCGTTTTTGTAAAAGGTGGCTGCTGCCAGAATAAGAATGGCGGCGTTTACAAAAAAGGCAAGGTTTAGGGCGATGGTCGAATCTATAAAGTTGTATTTCAGCGCCTGTTTAATTCCGGCGGGAGTTCTGTCGAATTTTCGGGTTTGTACCAGTGAAGAATGCAAGTATAAATTGTGGGGCATGACCGTTGCACCAATAATTCCAATCGCAATATACAAAGCAGCAGAACTTGGAATTGAAGGTACTAAGCCATAAATAACTTTATCCAGTTCAGGTTCAGCAAAAATCATTTCGAATATAAAAGAGAAGCCTATGATCGCAACGAGTACAATAATAAAAGCCTCCATTTTTCGGATTCCTTTGTTGATCAGGAATAATAACAAGAAAGTGTCTAATACTGTGATTAAAACTCCTTCGATCAACGGAATGTCAAAAAGGAGATTAATTCCAATTGCCATTCCCAAAACTTCGGCAAGATCACAGGCCGCAATGGCGATTTCGGCTAAAAAATATAAAATGTAATTGATGAATTTAGAATAGGTCTCTCGAGATGCCTGGGCCAAATCACGTTGTGTCACGATTCCCAGTCTTGCGCTTAAGCTCTGAAGCAACAGAGCCATTAAATTACTCATCAGTAAAACCCAAAGTAAAGAATATCCAAACTGACTACCTCCAGCGATATCTGTCGCCCAGTTTCCGGGATCCATATAGCCTACACTTACGAGGTATGCCGGACCTAAAAAAGCTAATATTTTTCTGAAACCTGTTTTTTTATGCTGTGTTGCAACCGATTGGTGAACTTCTTCTAAAGATTTGGTCATTGTAAAAATGTTGTTTGAACAAATATAGGGATAAATTATATTCGCACAACAATATTTTTAGACAAGTCTAAAACTTAAATGTTTGAATTCAAACAATTCGGACATAATCCTGACAAGGTGAAGTTTATATCATTTACTTTATAATTGTGCGGAATGATGTAACTCGGTTTTACATTCTCCAGACAAGTTACCTCTAAACATTTTTCACAGCTGAAATGAGCGTGATTGTGAATGTGTACTCTTTGGGCATGATGGTGGCATTTGGCATATTTTACAGTCCCGTCCAGATTTACGATTTTATGTACAATATCATCATTTACCAGTCGGTCTAATATTCTGTAGATCGTCACGCGATCGCATAAATCCTCCGTTTGTTTGTGAATTTCTGTATGGGATAAGGCTGTCTTAGATTTGTCAAAAATCTCGAGAACGGCTGTCTTTGCTGCTGTATTTCTTGTTGTTTTCATTTTTAGAGCATTAAAAAATATTAACGCAACAATGTTGCGTTTAAAATAAAGTTATATATTTGCAACAAAATTGCATTAAGCAAATGTACTGAAAATGAAGAAAACAACGACACCTTTTTACGATATATTAGGAATCTCAAGTGCTACCATTTGCCTGGTTCATTGCCTCGTATTTCCACTCCTTACTATTTTGCCTTTGGGTTTAAGTCATAATCCTTTTATCGATTTGATCTTTGTTTCCATAGGTTTGGTTGCAGTTCTCAAAATTATTAAAAAATCAAGTCTGTTAGTAGCAACAATTCTGATTTTATCAATGTCCCTGATTTGGATCAGTATTCTGAGTGAAATGATATTGGATATTCATCTAGATCTGATTTTCGTAGGTGGTATCGGAATGATTATCGGACATCTGCTGAATTATAAAAACCATAAACACGCTTAAAAATGAAAAAACTACCCGTAACCGTATTAAGCGGATTTCTTGGCGCAGGAAAAACGACACTCCTCAATCATATTCTTCACAACAAAGAAGGATTGAAAGTTGCCGTGATTGTTAATGACATGAGCGAAATTAATATTGATGCACAACTTGTAAAGAACGAACACACTTTATCCAGAACGGAGGAAAAATTGGTAGAAATGACAAACGGTTGTATTTGCTGTACCCTGCGGGAAGATTTGATGCTTGAAGTCGAAAAACTGGCAAAAGAAAACAGATTTGATTACCTGCTTATTGAAAGTACCGGTATTAGTGAACCCATTCCGGTAGCCCAAACATTTTCTTTTGTGAATGAAGAGGAGAATATTGATTTGTCCAGGTTTAGTTTTATCGATACGATGGTTACCGTTGTGGATAGTTTTAACTTTTTTAAAGATTTTGGTTCCGCTAAAACATTGCAGGAGCAAAACGTATCCAATATTGAAAATGACAATCGAACAATAGTCAATCTTTTGGTAGATCAGGTAGAATTTGCCAATGTAATTGTTTTGAATAAAACAGATCTTATTAGTGCAAAATCATTAGAGTTTCTGAGCGCTTTTATAAAAAAAATTAATCCTGTGGCGAAAATAATTAATTCGGTTCTGGGAAAAGTAAATCCAAACGAAATTATAAATACAGCATTATTCAATTATGAAGAGGCCGAAAATTCAGCGGGTTGGATTAGGGAGTTAGAAGGAATTCATACACCTGAAACAGAGGAGTACGGAATTAATTCTTTTGTGTTTAGAGATCCGCGACCTTTTCATCCCAATCGATTATGGGATTTTATTACATCCAATTTTCCTGCCAACATCATTCGGAGTAAGGGATTATTATGGATGGCATCCCGACCGGAACAAGCCATAAATTGGAGCCAGGCCGGCGGATCGATGAAAGCCGAAGGAGCCGGAGTCTGGTGGGCGAGTATGCCACTAAGCGAACGAATGACTTTTAATAATTTTGTTGAATTTCAGGATATTATCGAGGAGCGGTGGACTTCTAATTTTGGTGACAGACTCAACGAACTTGTTTTTATTGGTCAGAAAATAAAAGAGACTGAAATTCTCAGCGAACTGAAAAAGTGTCTTTGTACCGCAGATGAAATTGTAGACTTTCAGGATGGCTTTTTTCCAAAAAACGATCTTTTTCCAATTCCCCGAACTTTTTAAAATAGTAAATCATGATACACAACACTAAATATGAGGTTATAATTATTGGAGGTAGTTATAGCGGGCTTTCGGCAGCAATGAGTTTGGGACGTTCTTTACGACAGGTTTTGGTTATCGATAGTGGTTTGCCTTGTAACCGACAAACACCACATTCGCATAATTTTATAACACATGATGGGGAGAAACCTGCAGTTATTTCGGCGAAAGCCAAGGTACAGGTAGACTTTTACGACACGGTTAAGTTTTATAATGGATTGGTAATTTGCGCAATTCAAACTGAAAGTGGATTTGAGATCAAAACAGAATCCGGAAAAGTGTTTACTTCCAAAAAGGTATTATTCGCAACGGGAGTAAGAGACCTTCTTCCTAAAATTGATGGTTTTGCGGAGTGTTGGGGAATTTCGATTTTACATTGTCCATATTGTCACGGGTATGAAGTTAAAAAAGAAAAAACGGCGATCATTGCTAATGGCGATATGGGCTTTGAATATGCGAAACTTATCTCGAACTGGACCACCGATTTAAGAATACTTACCAACGGAAAATCAGCTTTTACTTTATACCAATCCCGGATTTTACAAGAACATAAAATTCAAATTATAGAAGATGAAATTGCGGTTGTAGAGCAGGAGATCGGATATATTCAGCATATTGGTTTTAAAAATCAATCCAAAATTGAAGTGAAAGCGATTTACTATAAGTCGCCTTTCGAACAACATTGTCCGCTACCGGAATCTTTAGGCTGCGAATTGACCGAGCAAGGGTTGCTGAAAGTAGATGCACTTCAAAAAACCACAATTCCGGGAGTTTTTGCCAGTGGCGATTGCCATATTCAGGCAAGATCCGTTGCGATGGCGGTTTCTTCCGGATCTTTCGCAGGGGCTTCGATCAATAAAGAACTCATTGACGAATCATTTGTCTAAAATAATTTTTTGGTAAAAACATAGAGACAGTGTTAGTATAGCTTGTCAAAAGGCATTTCATCTTACATTAAGTTATAGGGCCTGTCTCCGTTTGCAAGAACAAAATTTGATTAATCTGCTTTAAAAAGGAAAGAGACTAACTCTTTTTTTGATGTCAGTAAAACCCCCGCAAAACATTGAATTAAAGTCTATTTGAAAGTTTTTTGCTTTAGAAACAATATTTGTCAAATTTAATTTTTAGTTTTGTCTAAATTTAATTTTATAATAATGAAAAAACTATTTTTGATACTGCTTTTATTTTGTTTACAGTTTTCATTTGCTCAGGAAACCAGTTCTGTTTCGGGAATTATCTCCGGTGACGGCCATCAGTTACAGTTGGCAAACGTACATTTAGCAGGAACAAAATACAGAGCGGTTACGGATAGTTTGGGATATTACAACTTCGAAAATGTTCCGGTTGGAAATTATACACTTCAGGTTTCGCTGGTAGGTTTTCAGACTTTAAAAAGGAAAATTGAGGTTACGAAGGGCGCTAGTCAATCGTATGATCTTGAATTGGAGGATACAGACAATCAATTGAATGAAGTGGTTGTTTCAGGAACCTTAAAAGCAGTAAAACGTCTGGAAAGTGCCGTTCCCGTTGAGGTTTATTCGCCGGTTTTCTTTAAAAAGAATCCAACACCCAGTATTTATGAAGCGCTTCAGAATATAAACGGAGTCAGGCCGCAGCTAAATTGCGGGGTTTGTAATACTGGAGATATCCATATAAACGGTTTGGAAGGACCGTATACTTTGGTTTTAATCGACGGGATGCCAATAGTCAGCAGTCTTTCGACAGTTTATGGCTTGTCCGGAATTCCGAATTCTTTGGTTGAAAGAATAGAAATTGTAAAAGGTCCGGCTTCTTCTCTTTACGGAAGTGAGGCTGTTGGAGGATTAATCAATATTATTACTAAAAATCCAACGAATGCTCCGGTTTTTTCTGTGGATTACTTTACAACTACCTATTTTGAAAATAATCTTGATTTAGGAATGAAGTTTAATGCCGGAAAAAAAGCGACATCACTTGTAGGGGTTAATTATTTCAACTACGATCAGGTTATCGATAAAGACAAAGATAATTTTACAGATGTGACACTTTCTAAAAGGATTTCGGTTTTTAATAAATGGAGTTTTCATCGTAATAATAATCGTCTGTTTACCATCGCAGCACGAGGTATGTATGAAGATCGCTGGGGTGGAGACGTTCGTTGGGAGAAAAAATACCGTGGTGGTGACGAAATTTATGGTGAAAGTATTTATACCAAAAGAGGAGAATTAATAGGAAGTTATCAATTGCCTTTTGAAGAGAAACTGATGCTTTCGTTCTCCGGAAATGTGCATTATCAGGACAGTCGCTACGGAACAACATCGTATATCGCGAATCAAAAAATAGGTTTCCTGCAATTGACCTGGGATAAAAAGTTAGGCAGAAATGATTTCCTTGCCGGAATTGCGACTCGATATTCATATTACAACGACAATACACCGGCAACAAAAGAGGCCGAAAGCACTTGGCTACCGGGAATTTTTGTTCAGGATGAGATCACGTTTTCGCCGAAGAGTCAGGTTTTACTGGGAGCACGATACGATTATAACTCCATTCACGGTTCTATCTTTACACCCAGATTTGCGTATCGTTTTAAAGCAAATGATAATAAGATCTTCCGATTAAATGCCGGAACAGGATTTAGGGTTGTCAATTTGTTTACAGAAGATCATGCTGCCCTAACAGGATCGCGAGATGTTGTGATTCAGAATAATTTAAAACCGGAGAAATCAGTAAACGTAAATTTGAATTATATTCAGAAAATAAACTTTGGCAATGGTACTTTTATGGGAATTGAAACAACAGCTTTTTATACCCGTTTCAGTAATAAAATCATTTCAGATTATGAAACCGATCCCAATAAAATCATTTATGACAATATTGATGGATATGCTATCAGTCAGGGAATCAGTACGAATGTTGATGTTAATTTCACCAATGGTTTAAAGTTTATTCTTGGAGCGACTGTTTTAGACAATAAAAATGTTCAGGACGGAATTTCACAAAGACCCTTTTTAACCGAAAGATTTACCGGAACCTGGAGTGTATCTTACAAAATAGAACCTTGGAATTTATTACTGGATTATACCGGAAATGTTTACAGCCCAATGAAATTGCCTTTATTGAACGAATACGATCCTAGAAATCCAAATTCGCCCTGGTACAGCATTCAGAATATTCAATTTAGCTATACGGGCTGGAAGAATTTCGAACTTTACGGAGGAGTAAAAAACCTATTGAACTTTACTCCAAAGCAGAATAATCCGTTTTTGATTTCGAGAACCAATGATCCGTTTGATAAAAATGTGCAGTATGATTCGGCGGGAAAAGTACTGGTTACACCTGATAATCCGTACGGTTTGACTTTTGATACCACTTATGTTTACGGACAAAATCAAACTATTCGCGGCTTTTTGGGATTGCGATATACTTTTAGGTAAATTTATGATTCACAGATCAATAAAAGTTTTTTTATTCGCCACGAATTCACGAATCACCACTTTTTTTAGATAAAGATTTACAATTTAATTCGTGAATTCGTGGCAAAAGAGCAATCCTTTAAAATCTGTTGAAAAAAACAAAACAATGAAAAAGCTATTTCTACTTATTTTCTTCTTCGGAATAACTTCAACAGGTTTCTGCCAGTTAAAAAGCAGAACTTTTGAGGAGGTAGATGCTTTACAGCAAACTCAAAAACGGAAAATCATTGTTTTTATTCATACCGATTGGTGCCAGTATTGTCAAAGAATGAAATCGACAACCTTCAAAAATCAGGAAATCATTGAAAAACTAAATTCTGATTTTTATTTCGTCGATTTTAATGCCGAAGAAAAGCGAGAGATTACTTTTAACAATCAGATTTTTAAATACAAACCTACAGGTAACAATGTTGGAGTTCATGAGCTAGCTTTGCAGCTCGGAACCATCAACAATCAAATTGTATATCCGGTTTTATGTGTTTTGAATGAAAAGAAGGAGATCGTTCTGCAGTACAGTAACTCCCTTAATCCTGCCGATTTTAAACTGATTTTAGAAAAGCTGCAAGAATAAAATTTCTTATTTTTGAAAATGAATTCTTCGCAAATCAAACACTTCGATTACATTTTTACCGGTACAGGTTTAGCGGCTTTGATGACCGTTTACAAAATGGCGTTGTCAGGGAACTTTTCAAACAAATCGGTTTTATTACTGGATCAGGATGTAAAAAAGACAAATGACCGAACCTGGTGCTTTTGGGTCAATCATGAAACGATTTGGAATCCGATTGTTTTAAAAAAATGGGATTCTGCCTTGTTTGCTGATGAAAATTTCAAGCGTGATTTAAACCTGAATCCTTATCAATACAGTCAAATTCGGGGATTAGACTTTTATAATTTTGTTTTTGAAGAACTCTCGAAACATTCCAATATTACTTTTTTAAATGAAAAAGTAACCGATATTAACGAACTTGAAATCCATGTTTTTATTGGAACAGAAGAGAACAGATATACCTGTAATCAGCTGTTCAATAGTATTTATACTTCATCTTTTGCATTAAGTCAAACGAAATATCCTGTTTTGCAGCAGCATTTTACAGGATGGTTTGTGAAAACTGAAAAGGAAGTCTTCAATCCGCAGCAAGCCACTTTTATGGATTTCTCGGTCGAACAAAAACAAAATACGCGCTTTATGTATGTTCTGCCTCTTTCAAAAACCGAAGCTCTGGTAGAATACACACTATTTTCTGAAATTTTACTTTCTAAGGAAGAGTACGAAAATGAAATTCAGATTTATCTGGAGAAGTTAGGAGTTCATCCATACGAAATTCTGGAAAAGGAGCAGGGAAGTATCCCAATGACCGCTTATCCGTTTTGGAAGAAAAACACCAAACGCGTTTTGAATATTGGAACAGCCGGAGGCTGGACGAAAGCAAGTACGGGCTATACTTTTAGAAATTCGGATAAAAAATCATCTGAATTAGTAAACTTTCTTAATTCTTCAACGTCGCTAAAATTAAGTGCCTTTCATAAAAAAAGCAGATTCTGGTTTTATGATTTACTGCTTTTGGATATTCTATATCGTCATAATGAATTGGGAAGCAGTATTTTTTCGTCATTATTCAAAAAAGGAAATCCGTCTTTGATCTTTAAATTCTTGGACGAAGAAACTACTTTGATCGAGGATGTTAAAGTTATTTTAAAGTGTCCTAAAGTGCCATTTATAAAAGCGTTATTTAGAGTGATTTTTCTTCCAAATAAATTTAATTTAAAACAATAACCTTTGAAAAGCATTATTTTAGGATTCAGTTTCTTTTTTTCGATTATCTCTTTTGCACAAGTATCCAAAAATAAAGCTCAGGATGCTATTCAGGTCAAATACTTAGACAGTTGTGCTTATAAGTACAATTATACTTTTCAAATGTCAGAATGGCAAAATTGCATCGACGAAGGTCTAAAAAAAGATAGCACAATAGCTTATCTGTGGCAACAAAAAGCAATGCCGTATTTTAAATGCAAGAAATATGAAGTCGGAATGCCTTTTCTGGATAAAGCCGTTCGTTATAATAAACAAGAATGGCTTCCTTACCGGGCTTTTATAAAATGTATTTTTGCGAAAACGTATAAAAGTGCGATTGTTGATTTTGAAGAATGTATTAAACTTTACGGAAACAGTTATGTAATGGATCATACCTATAGTTTTTATATAGGGCTTTGTTATTTGCAATTGAATGAATACGATAAAGCCGAAAAGCTGTTTGACGATTATGTAAATGACATTTATAAAAACAGAGAACAATTAGAACACCCTACAGCGTATTTTTATCAGGGAATTGCCAAATACGAGCTCAAAAAATGGGACGAAGCACTTGTTATTTTTGATAAAGCGCTCAAAGTATATCCTGAATTTTCGGATGTAAAATATTATAAAGCCATTTGCTGGCTGAAACAAGGGAAACCAAGAGAAGAAGTCGTCGCTTTGGTTGGTGTGGCAGGAGAAGATGCAGCCAAAGGTTTTTCGATCAATGTAGACAATACGATCTATGAGACTTATCCATATCAAATAAAGTTTCGCAAATAACAATTGAACTATAACAAAACTTTATACCTGAATTTAAGTAGTTGCGAGTAAACTTTGTAACTTTGCAGTTCAAAAGTAAAACTTAAAAATAAAAAATATGTATCCAGAAGAAATGGTAAAACCAATGCAAGCTGAATTAACTGCTGCTGGTTTTCAAGATTTACATAGTGCTGACGCTGTAGATAACGCTATCAAAGCTGAAGGTACCACTTTAGTTGTTGTAAACTCTGTTTGTGGTTGTGCTGCAAGAAATGCACGTCCGGGAGCAAAAATGAGTTTAGAAGGAGCTAAAAAACCAGATCACTTAATCACAGTTTTCGCTGGTGTTGATAAAGAAGCGGTTGATGCTGCTAGACAACATATGTTTCCTTTTCCTCCATCATCGCCATCTATGGCTTTGTTCAAAAACGGAGAATTGGTTCACATGTTAGAGCGTCACCACATCGAAGGCCGTCCAGCTGAATTGATCGCTGAGAATTTGAAAGATGCTTTTGAGGAGTTTTGTTAATTCTTAAAGGGACTAAGGTTCTGAGTTGCTGAGGTTCTAAGGTTTTAGGCACAAAGTGACAAAGGTACAGAGGTACAAAGATTTAAAACAGAAAGCACTATGAAAATAGTGCTTTCTGTTGTTTTACAGTTTTATAACCTTAGCTCCTTAGAACCTCAGCAACTCAGAACCTTTAAAGATTCCATCCCCCGCCAAGGGCTTTGTACAATTGCACCATTGAGCTCAATTGTCTTTCAGATAACTGGGCAAGACTTAACTGAGCCTGAAATAAGTTACTTTCGACATCTAAAACTTCCAGATAAGAAACATAACCGCTGTCATATCTTTCGTAGGAGAGCTTGTAATTTATTAAAGCTGCTTTAACCTGTCTGTTGCGTGCTTCCCATTCGTCTTTATACGTTTTGATGTTTTGAATGGATTGTTCGACTTCTGTAACGGCCGAGATATAGGTCTTTTGATAGGCAAATTTGAGTTCTTCAGCCTGTTGTCTGTAGATTTCTACTCTTCGTTTATTTTTTCCAAAAGCAAATATAGGACCCGCAATGCCTGCAGAGGCATTTTGTGAATAAGAACTGCCTAAAAACAGGTTGCTTAAATCGGTGCTGGCAAATCCTGCAATTGCTGCGAGATTAAGAGAAGGAAAACGCATGGCCTGAGCTGTTCCGATTCTTTCGTTTGAAGCTTTGTATTTTAACTCTGCCGCTTTTACATCTGGTCTGTTTTCCAATAAAGAAGAGGGGATCGACAACGGTATTTCGCTCACAATTCGCAATTCAGTATTAGATTTTCCTCTTGGAATTTGTGATGGAAGCTGACCGGTAAGCAGAGAAATGATATTTTCCTGAACCGTTATTTGTCTCTTAATATTTGGAATAGTAGCTTCGGCAATAGCAACCTGCTGTTCTATTTGTACTTTGTCGACCTCAGAGATATAGCCGCTTTTAAATCTTTGATTGATGATTTCATAATACTTTTCTCTGGTAGAAAGGGTTTGCTGTGCGATTTCTAATTGATCATCAAAATTGCGCATCTGAAAATAAGCAGTAGCGATATTACTCACAATATTTGAAAGCACCACCTTGCGTGCTTCTTCGGTCGCAAGGAGTTCATTTTGTACAGCGTTATTTTCATGACGGTACCTTCCCCAAAAATCAATTTCCCAGGACATGCTTGCGCCAACATTCGATGGCGTCAGGTTTTTCTCATTACTGTTTATGGTTGCTCCGTATTGAAAGGAAGGCAATAAGTTTGTTTTAGAGTATCCTAATTCTGCTCGAAGCTGATCAATTCTGGTGACCGCAATTTTTAAATCATAATTGTTTTGAAGACCTTTTGTAATCAGATCTTTTAAAACATCATCATTAAATATGTCAAACCATTTTAAATTGGTGACCGAAGCCAGGCTGTCTAAATTTCGTTCATTTTGATAAGAATCAGTTTTTTGCTGTTCAGGTTTTGTATACTTAGGTCCCACCATACAGCCTACAGGTAATAGTGAAAGTGCAAGTATAACTGCGATTATTTTATATTTCTTAATCATCATGGCTTGTAGTATTTGAGTCCTTATTATTTTCTGCTGCTGCGACCGTATCTTCTTTTTTCTTTCCTATGTTTTCAATCATAACAAATAAGCCGGGTACAATCAATACACCCAGAACAGTGGCGATTAACATACCGCTAAACACAGCCATTCCCATTACAATACGAGCCTGAGAACCGGCACCTGTAGCCGTTAATAACGGAACTACTCCAAGAATAAAGGCAAAAGCGGTCATTAAAATTGGTCGGAAACGAAGCTTCGCCGCAACCATAGCCGATTCATACAGTGGTTTTCCTTTTTCATATTCTTCTTTGGCAAATTCTACAATAAGAATCGCATTCTTGGCGACCAATCCAATCAACAATACTAACCCAATTTGGGCAAAAACGTTGTTAACATAAGCATCACTTCCTATTCTGGCGAGAAGAAGGCCTAAAAAAGCCCCAAAAACGGCGAAAGGCGCCCCAAGTAATACACTAAAGGGTAATTTCCAACTTTCGTATTGTGCGGCCAGAATCAGAAACACAAATACCAACGCCATTATAAATACAGAACTTCCACCCGGTGAATGTTTTTCCTGATAGGAAAGGTTAATGTAGTCGTAGCCCATATCTGCAGGCAGCGTTTGTTTTGCGACTTCTTCTAAAGCTTCCAGAGCCTGAGCACTACTGTAGCCGTCGTTGGGGCTTCCTCCAATTTCGGCCGACCTGAACAGGTTTAAACGATTGGTAAAATCCGGACCCATAACTTTTGTTGCGGTTACCAGGGTGGATATTGGAAGCATGTCGCCATCATTGTTTTTTATATAAATTAGATTTAAGTCTTCGGGTTTTACTCTGTTAACAGCTTCACCTTGTATGAAAACTTTATACTGACGGCCAAAACGGTTAAAGTCATTCACATAACTTCCTCCTAAAAAAGCACCTAATGCCTCTGTAACTTTTGAGACCGGTACACCCAGTTTCATTGCTTTGTCGTTATCGATGTCCAATTTAATTTGTGGGGAACCCGCATTAAAGGTGGTGTAAATTCGTTTTATTTCAGGACGTTTCTGAGCTGCAGCTATAAAAGCCTGAGTTTGCTCCGCCAAATATTGTGGTGTGTTTCCGCCTCTGTCTTGTAACATTAAACTAAAACCTGCAGAGGCACCCAGACCTTGAATTGCAGGAGGACCAAATCCAAATACAGAAGCTGTAGTGATTTCAGTTGCAAATTTTTTGTTTAAACGGTCTACAAATTGTTTAGAGGTTTCATCTCTGTCTTCCCAGGGTTTTAATGAGATAAAAATAAATGCACTATTAGACTGGTACGAATTGGTAAGCATACTAAAACCATTTATGGTCGTATAAGACAGTATGGATTTTTCTTCTTTCAGAAAATGGTCTACTTTTCGGGATACTTCATCTGTACGCTGTAAGGAAGAGGCAGGTGGTAAAGACATATTGACTAGTACATAGCCCTGGTCTTCTTCAGGTATAAAACCTAACGGAATTTTTTTGCCTAATAATACAACAGCAGCAAGAATGACGACTAGTAATACAACAATTCGCATTGATTTTTTGGCAAAGAAAGTGGCTCCTTTAATGTATTTTCCGGTAACCTTTTCGAAAATCCGATTAAATCCCGCGAAAAATTTTGCTAACCACCCGGTTTGCTCTTCGATTGGTTTTGTCGGTTTTAGCAACATGGCGCATAAGGCCGGACTTAAAGATAACGCACTAAAGGCAGAGAATGCAACTGATACCGCAATAGTTATGGCGAACTGCTGATAAAAACGACCTGTAATTCCCGGAGTCATTGCGACAGGTACAAAAACGGCAATCAAGATCAGGGCAATGGCAATTACAGGACCGGATACTTCGCGCATCGCCTGAATTGTGGCTTCCCGGGGACTTTTGCCTTTCTCGATATGATGAATTACAGCTTCTACTACAACTATGGCATCATCGACTACGATACCAATAGCTAACACTAATCCTAAGAGTGAAAGTGTGTTTATTGAAAATCCTAATAACGGGAAAACGGCAATTGTTCCAATTAATGAAACCGGAACGGTTATTAAAGGGATTAATGTGGCGCGCCAGTTTTGTAGAAAAATAAACACAACCAGAATAACCAGAATAACCGCTTCAAAGAGCGTATGGACAATATCTTCAACTCCGGCAGTAATAGCAAGGGTTGTATCCAGTGATTCCTGATATTCAATGTCTTTTGGGAATTTTTGAGACAGCTCTTTCATAGCATTTTTGGCTAGTTTTGCCACTTCAAGCGCATTACTGCCGGGCATTTGGTAAACAGCCATTACGGCACTTGGAGAACTGTTGCGACGGGCAGACGAACTGTAATTTTCGGTTCCTAACTCAATTCTGGAAATGTCGCTTAGTAAAACCTGTGCGCCATCTTTTTTACTTCGTACAACGATTTCTCCAAATTGCTTTTCGGTTACTAAACGATCCTGAAGTGTAACACCATAAGTAAATTCGGTACCCGGTGGTGCGGGTTCAGCTCCAAACTTCCCTCCGGGACTAATCATGTTTTGGGCGTTTAAAGCATTTTTTACATCATCGACAGTAACACCCAGTTTGCTCATGACATCGGCCTTTAACCAAATACGCATCGAATAGTCACTTCCTCCAAAAAGAGAAACCTCACCAACACCCTTTATACGGGCCAATTGATCTACGATATTGATACTGGCATAATTGTTTAAAAACTTAGCATCATATTTTGGATTGTTTGACGTGACTGTAAATAGCATCATCGGAAATGATAAGGACTTTTTTACTACTACACCTTGCTGTTTTACACTTTGGGGCATAAAAGGAGATGATTGATTTTGCCTGTTTTGAGTAAGCATGTTAGCATTATCCAAATTGGTTCCCACATCAAAAGTTACTTCAATAGTACAAGCACCGTCAGAGGTATTGGTAGACTTCATGTACAGCATATTTTCTACACCATTTACTTTTTGTTCAATGGGCGTAGCAACGGCCTGTTCGACATTTAGCGCATTGGCACCTGTAAAACTGGTATTGATTTTTACAACAGGCGGGTTGATGTCCGGGTATTGTGAAATAGGCGTTTTTTGTAATGCCAATAATCCAAGTATCACAATAATAATACTGATTACAATAGCAACGATTGGTCTTCGAACGAAAAATTCTCCCATAATACAAGGTGTAAAAGTTATTTAGTTGCTGCAGTTTCAGTCTGACCCAATTGCCATTGAATTACTTTTGGCGTAATAACACTTCCATTTTTTAATAATGAAGTACCTCCCATGGCTATTTTGTCTCCGGGTTTTAAGCCATCTTCAATAACGTAACCATCTTTTACAGCTGGACCGGGTTTTACAATTTGCATATTAACCTTATTGTCTTTTCCTAATACATAAACCTGAAAAATACCCTGTACTTCAATAACAGCACGTTGCGGAATAACAATCGCATCTTTACGAACGTCCGTAAGCAGTGCAATTTTTACATATTGTCCTGGGCGTAACAATTTGTCCGGATTTGCGAATGCAGCTTCAAATGTTATAGCTCCGGTAGAAGGATCAATCTGTCTGTCGGCAAAGCTGACTTTACCGGTTTCGGGATAAACAGAACCGTCAGATAACTTTAGCGAAACTGTTGCGCCAGAACCTTTTAAAGGAGAATTGGGTTTGTTGAATTCTCTGAATAGACGTAGAAATTCCTGTTCACTCATTGTAAATCGAACTCTTACATCACCCAAATCAGAGATTGTATTCAGAACAGACGCCGCGCCAGGTCTAACATAATCACCAACTCTTACTTTTGATATTCCGATTAAACCTGAAATGGGTGCTTCAATTCGGCAATAACCCAGTTCAATTTTCGAATTTTCTAAGGAGGCCTGTGATGCTTTAATTTGAGCCTGAGAAGCATTGTATGCTGATTTAGCCGAAATTAATTCTCTCTGACTAACGGCATTTATCTTGGCTAGTGGGGCGATCATATCTAAGTCTGCTTTGGTCTTTGCCAAACGTGCCTGTGATTCTGCCAGTGTTCCTTCGGCTTGGTCTCTTTTGGCTTTATAGGGTAGTGGATCTATGGTATACAGCAGTTGTCCTTTGGTAACAAAACCCCCTTCTTTAAAATTTAAACTTATAATAATGCCATCAACACGCGGATTTATTTGAATATCGGACTGACCGTAAGTTTGTCCCGTATATTCAGATTCTACGTTTACATCCTGATTTAAAACAGTAAGAACTGAAATTTCAAGTGGTTTGGGCGGTGGAGGAGTTTCTTTTTTACAGGCTGAAAGAAAGAAAAAGAGTAGGATTGCTGAAGGGTAAATTTTGTTCATTTTTAATTTATATTAAGATGTATTAATATTCAACTAACTAGAAACCAATTAAGTCCAAAGCTAAGTTAATATTTTTTTAGCAAAAATGTAGAAAAAGAGCCTTTCATTTTTATTACGGTTGTATTTACTTTAGTATCCTTTTAAAGGAGTTTTAGGATAAATGATAAATTGCAATCCTCTATAAATTTGGGACTTTTTTTTCATCAGGAAAAATGAGATGAAATGTTAATAGCATTTTTAATCTGAAAATAAATCTTATTTTTGCAGCAGATTTTAAAAATCACACCTAATTCTTAACTTAAAACTGTTTATAGCATGCAACTGTATAACACTTTGAGCGCAGAAGAAAGAGCTATCTTAATCGATGATGCCGGTAAACAACGACTAACGTTGTCTTTCTATGCGTATGCCAAAATTGAAGATCCCAAAAAATTTCGCGACGATTTATTTATTGCCTGGAATAAGCTTGATGCTTTAGGCCGAATCTATGTTGCTAATGAAGGTATTAATGCTCAAATGAGTATTCCTGCCGAAAATTTGGAGGCTTTTAGAGAAACTCTGGATGTCTACGACTTTATGAAAGGCATACGATTGAATGAAGCTGTAGAACATGACGATCATTCATTTTTAAAATTAACCATTAAAGTTCGTCATAAAATTGTCGCTGATGGTCTAAACGACGAAACTTTTGATGTAACCGATATAGGGGTCCACCTAAAAGCCAAAGAGTTCAACGAGATTTTAGAGGATCCAAATACGATTGTAGTCGATTTTAGAAATCACTACGAAAGTGAAGTAGGGCACTTTAAAAATGCTATTACTCCTGATGTTGAAACTTTTAGAGAGAGTTTACCTATCATCAATGAACAGCTTCAAAATCATAAAGAAGATAAAAATCTTGTGATGTATTGTACCGGAGGAATCCGATGTGAGAAAGCAAGTGCATATTTCAAACATCAGGGTTTCAAAAACGTTTTTCAATTAGAAGGGGGTATTATCAACTACGCCAAACAAATTGAGGCCGAAGGTTTGGAAAGCAAATTCATTGGGAAAAACTTTGTATTTGATAATCGTCTGGGCGAAAGAATTACAGAAGATATCATTTCGCAATGTCACCAATGCGGAAAGCCTTGTGACAATCACACCAATTGCGAGAATGACGGCTGTCATTTATTATTTATTCAGTGTGATGAATGTAAAAAGGCAATGGAAAACTGTTGTTCTACAGAATGTTTAGAAATTATCCACATGCCTTTGGTGGACCAGGTTCGTTTGAGAACCGGAAAACAAGTTGGAAACAAGGTTTTCAGAAAAGGAAAATCTGAAAATTTAAAATTCAAACATTCAGGTGATTTACCCAATACAGCTTTGGCTGCAGCAGAAAAACCTGTTGATATTCGTCAGAAAGTAAAAGTAAAAAAAGTACTTCTTGGAAAAGCAGAGCATTATTATGTAAAAGCACAAGTGGCACAGTTTACGATTGAAAACCAAGAGCTAAATACTGGAGATAAAATTTTAATTTCGGGGCCAACGACTGGTAATCAGGAAATGGTTTTAGAAAGACTGATTGTTGAAGGAGCCGAAACTTCAACGGCTAAAATTGGTGATAAGGTTACTTTTGAGGTACCTTTCCGTATTCGTTTGTCAGATAAATTGTATAAAATTGTAAATTAGCGAAATTTTAAGCTAATTTACATTATGTCCCAATCTTTTACCAAATTATGGATTCATGCAATTTGGGCAACCAAGAATCGACAGGAACTAATTGATTTTTCAATTGAGAAAAAATTGTACGATTTCATTTGGCAAGAACTAACAGAACTAGGATGTCTCGTTAGAATCATAAACGGAATGCCTGATCACGTGCATGTTTTATTTTTACAAAATCCACAAAAAACGATTACCGATATTGTAAGGCAAGTTAAAGGAGGTTCTTCTCATTCTATGAATAGAGGAGAATTTATCCTTGAAAAATTTGCCTGGCAAACTGGTTTTGGAGCTTTTTCTGTTAGTGAGTCCCAGTTAGATGTTGTCTATAATTACATTAAAAAACAAAAGCAGCATCATCTTAAGAAAAACGGACAAGATGAATTCGATGATTTTGTAAAATTGCATGGATTGGGAGACAAATGATTGTTCATAGCTATGTTTCCTGTGGTTGAAATCATTTGAATATGGATGGATAACCATCCGTTTCCCGTGGTTGAAACCACGGGCTATATTTAATAAACATACGCAGAGGAAAAACATAGCCTGCGGTTTCAACGGCAGGAACACAACGAGTATCCACAACGATCGTCTGTTTTACAAGTTTTAGTCTTTCGCTGTTGTTGAAGATGTTCATCGCTACGTTCCCCGTGGTTGAAACCACGGGCTATATTTAAAAATCATTGAAAGAAAACATAGCCTGCGGTTTCAACCGCAGGAACGCAGCGAATATCCCTAATGCACATATGTTTTACAAGATTGAATCAAAAACGTTTCCCGTGATTGAAACCACGGGCTATATTTAAAAAATATCCGTAGAGAAAAACATAGCCTGCGGTTTCAACCGCAGGAACGCAACGGATATCCAAAACGATTGTATATTTTCAAAATTGAATTTGAAATGCGCAAAAATAGCCCACGGTTGAAACCGTGGGCTATTTTTGATAAAGTTTGCGCAACGATTTACAAATAATTTTTTTAAAATATAGACTATGATAAAAATCATAGAAATCTAATCTATACCCACATTATTTTTGCCAATTGTTAGATGAGTAGATTCGGAAAACATATCATTGGAATAATAAAATCAAAAATGACTATTACAAATAAAATCGAACTCATGTCTCCTGCTGGAGATTTTGAGTCGCTTCAGGCTGCCTTAGATAATGGCTGTGATTCTGTATATTTTGGTGTGGAACAACTTAACATGCGTGCACGTTCAACGGTTAATTTTACGATTGAGGATTTGAAAGAAATTGCCAATCGATGCGAGAAAAAAAACGTTCGAAGCTATTTGACTTTAAATACCATTATTTACGATCACGATTTATCAGTCGTAAAAACATTATTGACAAAAGCTAAAGAAGCAAACATTACAGCGGTTATTGCATCTGATCAAGCCGTAATTGCAATGGCAAGATTAATTGGAATGGAAGTTCACATTTCAACACAATTGAATGTGACGAATATCGAAACCATTAAATTCTACGGCTTATTTGCCGATACAATTGTTCTAAGTCGAGAATTAAGCTTACGTCAAGTAAAAAATATTACAGATCAAATCGAAAAAGAACAGATAAAAGGTCCAAACGGGAATTTGGTCGAAATCGAAATTTTCGGCCATGGTGCTTTGTGCATGGCGGTTTCCGGTAAATGTTATCTTAGTTTGCATTCGCATAACTCGTCTGCTAATCGTGGGGCCTGCAAACAAAACTGCAGAAAAAAATATACTGTTATCGATCAGGAAACTGGTTTTGAAATCGAATTGGATAACGAATACATGATGTCGCCTAAAGACTTATGTACGCTTGATTTCTTAGATCAGGTTATTGACTCTGGAATTAAAGTTTTAAAAATTGAAGGACGAGGACGTGCGCCTGAATATGTAGGAACAGTAACTAAAACTTATCGAGAAGCGATTGATGCTTATTATGAAGGAACTTTTTCAAAAGAAAAAACAGCAGTTTGGATGAAAGCTCTAGGAACCGTTTATAACCGCGGATTTTGGTCAGGCTATTATCTAGGACAAGAATTAGGCGAGTGGAGCGACATTCCCGGATCTGCAGCAACGCAGAAAAAAGTTTATGTGGGAAGAGGAACTCATTATTTCCCAAAAGCAGAAGTCGGACAATTTAAGATCGAAGCTTACGATATAAAAATAGGAGATAAAATCTTAGTAACAGGACCAAACACGGGTGCGCAGGAAATGGTTATTGATGAAATGTTTGTAAATGATGCCGCAGGAGAAAAAGCGACAAAAGGCGATGATTGCAGTTTTAAACTGCCATTCAGAATTAGAATGTCGGACAAATTATATAAAATTGTTGAAGCATAATGGTTATTGTAACATTACAAAGAGATAAATGTATTGGATGTAATTACTGCGTTGAGATGGATCCTATTCATTTTCAAATGTCAAAGAAAGATGGAAAGTCAGTTTTGATTCATTCTGTAAATTCTAAAGGATTTTTCACCTTAAAATCTCCGAATCATACTATTGCAGAAAGCTGTGAATTGGCAGCCAAAGCTTGTCCAGTGAAGATTATTACGGTTAAGGAGACGTAATAAGATTTTAGGGATTGTAATTATAAAAAGACTTTCTTAGAAAGTCTTTTTATTGATTTTCATATATAATTCGATGTTTTCAAATTATTCTTCTAAAAACTCCAGCTCGTCAAAATCTTTAATTTCAGATACTTTAATCAGTTTGTTTTTGCTGATTTTGCTTTCGGTTTTTTCAAAAACTTCATCACCGTCATAGGTATTCTCGTTGATGTTGTGATTTACAATCTTTTTTCGGGTCAAAAAATTGATACTGGTTTCCGTAAGAACAATTGGCCCGTGATTACTGCTCGCATCGTAACCAATTAGCTCAAAATCTGAATTTTGATATCTGAAAGTATAATTCCAATATCCGTATCTTCCGTGAGCGTAGTTCACGTATAAATTTCCATTTTTTATTTCAAAATCAAGTTCAGGAGCATAATAAACGCCTCCCTCTTCATTTTCAGAAGAAAAGCAATCGTAATTTTTAACGGCTAATTCATAACCGTCATTTTTGTTTAATAATGCTATAATACCTCTTCGGTTTCTGTCTAATTCGCCGCGATATTCATGCTGAATTACTTTACTCTTGTCTGTTCCTTTAATAATCAGAATTATATCTTCTTTTCCATCTTTGTTTAAATCACCTTTTATGGTATCAAAAGGAACATAATTTTTAGGTATAAAGTCAGCGAGATCTTTTTTGATTACAACATTTGATTCTTCTACTTCAGGAATATTTTTTAGTTCTGTGACTTCTGTACTTGAATCTTTTTCGTTGGTTTTGGAATCTTTACAGCTGGAAATGGTAGAGAGCAGTAAAATTGTTCCAATAATTGAAAAGTATTTCTTTACCATATTTAGGTTTTTTTAGAAGGTTGTATTGTGAAATTTATCAATTGAACCCATTTAAGGTTAAAAAATCAGGCAAGTCCTGCCTGATTTTTTGATGAGATTAATTCATTCTTAAATACCGAATTTGGCGTTGATATTATATTTTTCAGCATAAGCTTTTCCTGCAGTCATCAATTTGGTAAACTTGTCGTCAATTTCGTTTTGAGTTGAATTGTCAAAATCAACTATTGCTTTTTGTATTTGTTCAGAAGAAGCTTTTTCGTCTTTCAGTTTCGCAATTGGGAAATAACCTTCTTTTTGTTTTGCTATCGCATAAGAAAATAAGTCTTTTGATGCCTGAAGAAGTTCTTTGTTATCATCGTCTTCATTGATTTCTTGAATTCTTTTAAATTGAGTTTCTAAATTGGTTATATCAAATTTAAAATAATCGTAATAAGAAGATGGAATCATCTTTTTTTGTGTTTCATCATAAACCTGAGGTTCAGATTCCAGCTTGTAATTGATATCTTTACTTCCAAAACGAGATAATAAATTCGAATTTAAAGCGGCAATTTCAAAGGTTTTTTCTGGTGAAAGGTTGTTGCAAGAAGTAGAAATTATACTAGTTGCGATTAATACGAATAACAGAATGGATTTATTTAAAGTCTTTTTCATTTTTAAGTTTGTTTGTTATTTATCCTTTTAAAATTTTAGTTTTTTCATTTTCAAATTCTTCCGAAGTTAGAATTCCAGCATCTAGAAGTTCTTTCAAATCTAATAATGCTTTTTTCTTGCCTTCCATTGCATTTCCAGAATCTGCTTTTTGTGGTTCTTCTTTTTGAATCGGAGTTACAATGGTTCCCGAAGGAGCGTATTTCAGAATCAATTCTGTAATTTCATTAAAGCCTTTTATATTTGAATAATCAATGGCTTTCTGTTCTTTTACATTTACTATCGAAGCATCGGCTTTATTATCCAATAAATATTTCACCACATCTTTTTTACCGTTTGCGGCACTGTAATGCAAAGGTGTGTTTCCAGATTTGTATATTCTTCAATAGCATGTTGTTGTTGTGATTTTCTTTTTTTAAGTGAAAATAAAGTATGACCAACAACCCAATCGGTAATTAGGCTTAAAAATTTAACGCGATAACCAATATCTAAATAATGATGAACGATAGTTTTGTTTTCAGTGATGCTTTCTAAAGCGATAGTAAGATAGACAGGATAAAAGTACAGGGCTTTCATTTTTACCAGCTTATTTTCGGCTACTTCAATTATACGCCATTTATACTTTACTGTTGTTCCGTCAACAATTTCTTTGAAATAAAGAATACTTCCCAGTTCTTGTTCTGTTCTTTTAATTACTTCAAAGTCCTTATGCGCTGGGTGCCATTGGCAATACTTTTCCCTGTCAAGATTAAGAAGGAATTTATAGATGAGAGCTGTATTCTTTTTTACCTCTATGTTTGTTAGCAGTTGAATCATTAGGTATTTTATAGTTTGAAAGTTAAAAGATTTTACTTTTGAAGTTTTTTTGTCTTTTAATCTTTTTTACCGAATAAATTTTTGACGAAGGTATTAATATTTTTTTGTAGGAAAAAGAATAATTTGATAGTTATAGAGTAGAATTGTAAGGAAATGTCTTTTGAAAAAACAGGAAGAGAATTAGAGAAGGTGAATTTATAGGGTTAAAAAAAGTCTTTTTTATCAAAAATGGGACATTTGTTCATTTAACATCCCTTTAGTTTTAATCGTTAAAAAGCAAACTAAAAAAAATACTATCTTTACCGATCAAACGTTTATGAACTTAAGTCGCTTTTTTGCGACACTACATATATAATTATGGCATGTACAAGTTGTTCAACCTCAGATGGTGGTGCACCAAAAGGTTGTAAAAATAATGGGACTTGCGGCACCGATAGCTGCAATAAATTGACGGTTTTTGACTGGCTCGCGAACATGAGTCCGTCCAATGGAGAGGCGATTTTTGATTGTGTTGAGGTTCGTTTCAAAAATGGGCGTAAAGAATTCTTTAGAAATTCAGAAAAATTAACTTTAAGTATTGGTGATATAGTTGCAACTGTTGCTTCACCGGGACATGATATTGGAATTGTGACTTTGACAGGCGAATTGGTAAAAATTCAAATGAAGAAAAAAGGAGTAAATCCTGAGAGTAACGAAGTTCCTAAAATTTACAGAAAAGCTTCTCAAAAAGATATTGATATCTGGTCTGTAGCGCGTGACCGTGAAGAACCAATGAAAGTTCGTGCCCGTGAATTGGCGATTCAGCATAAGCTGGAAATGAAAATTTCGGATATTGAATTTCAGGGAGACGGATCAAAAGCTACATTTTATTACACGGCTAATGACAGGGTCGATTTTAGACTTCTGATTAAAGATTTTGCCAAAGAATTTAGTACCAGAGTCGAGATGAAACAAGTAGGTTTCCGTCAGGAAGCAGCTCGTTTGGGTGGAATTGGTTCTTGCGGACGTGAACTTTGTTGTTCAACCTGGCTGACCGATTTTAGAAGTGTCAATACATCGGCAGCACGTTACCAACAGCTTTCACTGAATCCTCAGAAACTGGCAGGGCAATGTGGGAAATTAAAGTGTTGTTTGAACTATGAGTTAGATACTTATATGGATGCGCTGAAAGATTTTCCGGATTATGATACTAAATTAGTGACCGAAAAAGGCGACGCGATTTGTCAGAAACAAGATATCTTTAAAGGATTAATGTGGTTTGCTTACACTAATAATTTTGCGAACTGGCATGTTTTAAAAATCGATCAGGTAAAAGAAATTATTGCCGAAAACAAACAAAAGAATAAAGTGTCTTCGCTGGAAGATTTTGCAATCGAAGAGACTTCAGAGCCTGAAAAAGACTTTAATAACGCAATGGGGCAGGAGAGTTTAACCCGTTTCGATCAGCCAAAAAGAAAGAAAAAGCCAAGTCGTAAACGTAAACCAAATGCTGAAAATGCAGTTGTGGCTGCTCCAAACAAACCGCAGCAAGCAAATAACAACACAAACAAGCCGGCTGGTGGCAATCCGAATAAATCGAATAAACCACATAACAAGCAAAATCAATCGAATAAACCCAATAATTCGAATGATAAGAAATCAGCTGAGCCAAGAAAACCTATAATTATTACTAAAAATGAGAATAAAAAGTAGCGGGATTCTTTTTTTGGCAGCAATACTCCTTTTTTCCTGCGATAAAAAAAGAGTATTTGATGAATATAAATCTGTTGGAAGTGCGTGGCACAAAGACAGTATTGTAACATTCGATCTGCCGGTTTTAGATTCTACAAAAAAATACAATTTGTTTGTGAATTTGAGAGACAATAACAACTATCCGTTCAATAATTTGTTTCTGATTGTAGCTATTGAAACACCAAGTGGTTTTACCAAAGTAGATACTTTAGAGTACCAAATGGCAAATCCCGACGGTACCTTGTTAGGAAATGGTTTTACTGACATTAAAGAAAGTAAACTGTTTTACAAAGAAGACGTAAAGTTTAAAGGAAAATACAAAGTACATATCAAACAGGCCGTCAGAGAATCAGGTAAAATTCCTGGTGTTCAGGCTTTAGAAGGTATTACAGACGTTGGTTTTAGAATAGAACAAAAAGATTAGAAAAATAGTTATGGCTGCTAAGAAAAACAATCAATCCAATAGCGTTAAAGATATTAATTATTACAAAAAGAAGTTCTGGAGAATTTTTGCCTATAGTTTATTAGGTGTTCTTGCCTTCTTTTTATTTGCCTCATGGGGCTTATTTGGTTCAATGCCTTCCTTTGAAGATCTGGAGAATCCGGATTCCAATTTAGCCACCGAAATCATTTCGTCTGACGGAGTGGTTATTGGTAAGTATTTCAAAACCAATAGATCTCAGCTTAAATACTCAGATTTGCCAAAAAGTCTTGTAGAAGCTTTGGTTGCCACCGAAGATGCTCGTTTTTATGAGCATTCCGGAATTGACGGACGTGGAACTTTAAGAGCCGTTTTTAGTTTAGGAACCAACGGTGGAGCGAGTACACTAACACAGCAGCTGGCCAAGCAGTTATTTCATGGAGAAGGGTCTAAATTTCTTCCATTTAGAATTGTACAAAAAATAAAAGAATGGATTATTGCCATTCGTCTGGAACGACAATATACCAAAAATGAAATTTTGGCAATGTATTGTAATGTGTATGACTTCGGGAATTACTCTGTTGGAGTAAGTTCGGCAGCACAAACCTATTTCTCTAAAGATCCTAAAGATCTAACTATGGACGAATCGGCTATTTTAGTCGGAATGTTCAAAAACTCTGGATTATATAACCCTGTTCGTAATCCGGAAGGTGTAAAAAACCGTCGTAACGTAGTGCTTTCTCAAATGGAAAAAGCAAAAATGATTACAACTCCAGAGAAATTAAGATTACAGGCTCTTCCAATTGCTTTAAAATTCAAATTGGAAAGTCACCGTGAAGGAACAGCTACTTATTTCAGAGAATACCTTCGTGATTACATGAAAAAATGGGTTGCGGAGAATAAAAAACCGGACGGTTCTGATTACGATATCTACAAGGATGGTTTGAAAATTTATACCACCATCGATTCAAGAATGCAGCTGCATGCTGAGGAAGCCGTTTCTGAGCACATGAAAAATCTGCAACAACAATTTTTTATTGAAATGAAAACCAATAAAAATGCGCCGTTTGTAAATATTACGCAAGCAGAAACAGATCGAATCATAATGCAGGCAATGAAAAATTCGACTCGTTGGGCCATCATGAAAGATATGGATAAAAGCGAAGAGGATATCATTGCTTCATTCAAAGTAAAAACAAAAATGCGTGTGTTTACCTGGAAAGGAGAACGCGATACCGTGATGACGCCACTTGATTCTATCCGTTATTTCAAACACTTTCTGCAATCTGGTTTAATGGCGATGGAGCCTCAAACCGGAAACATTAAAGCATGGGTAGGAGGAATTAATTATAAATATTTTCAGTATGATCACGTTGGACAGGGAGCAAGACAGGTAGGGTCTACCTTTAAACCATTCGTTTATGCAACTGCTATTGAGCAACTGAACATGTCGCCTTGTGATTCTATTCTTGATGGACCTTTTATGATTCACAAAGGGCGTCACAATGTTACTGCCGACTGGGAGCCAAGAAACTCTGATAACAGATATCGTGGAATGGTAACTTTGAAACAAGGTCTTGCCAATTCGATTAATACAGTATCGGCTAAATTAATCGACAGAACAGGTCCTGAAGCTGTAGTAGAATTAACTCATAAGTTAGGAGTTAAAACTGAAATCCCAGCTCAGCCATCTATCGCACTTGGTGCTGTAGACATTACAGTGGAAGATATGGTTGCTGCGTATAGCACATTTGCCAATCAGGGTGTATATGTAAAGCCACAATTTTTAAGCCGTATTGAAAACAAAAGCGGAGAGGTGATCTATGAGCCAATTCCGGAATCACACGACGTTTTAAATAAAGATATTGCCTTTGCAGTAATCAAATTGTTGGAAGGAGTTACGGAAACCGGTTCAGGTGCGCGTTTACGTACACAGGGTGGTGGAAGCGGTGATAACCGTTGGACAGGATATCCATACATGTTCAAAAATCCAATTGCAGGTAAAACAGGAACGACTCAAAACCAGTCTGATGGTTGGTTTATGGGAATGGTACCAAATCTTGTAACCGGAGTTTGGGTAGGTTGTGAAGATCGTTCGGCACGTTTCAAAAGTTTGACTTATGGACAAGGAGCAACGGCGGCACTGCCAATCTGGGGTTACTTTATGAAACTTTGTTATGCTGACGAAGGACTTCAAATTTCTAAATCAGAATTTGAACGTCCGGCTAATCTTTCTATAAAAGTAGATTGCTATAGCAGACCGGCAGTAGTAAAAGACACTACGCAAACAGAACAAAATACAGACGAATTCGAACTGTAGTTTTAGTTCTTTTTAAAATAATAAATCCTTTTGTGCTCTTCTAAATCAGAAAGAACATAAAAGGATTTTTTTGTTCATAGAATGCAATTGGTTTCAAAGGCATCCGATTGTAAGGGAGATTAACAGTAAAATCTTAGATTTTTGTGCGAAACAGAAGGTTGTTTTTAATTGGTAAAATCAATCATTTTATTTTTTACGAAATCGTTATAATTCAATCTAAAAATCTTATTTTTATCAAAAATATACAGTAATAAAGACAGTTTGTTATGATTACAAAAAAAGTAAATAACGTTCAGGACGCTATCAAAGGAATTGAAAGCGGAATGACCATTATGTTTGGCGGTTTCGGTTTATGCGGAATTCCTGAAAATACAATTGCAGCCTTGGTAAACACTTCAATTTCAGATTTAACCTGTATTTCGAATAATGCGGGAGTGGATGATTTTGGTTTGGGATTGCTTTTGCAAAAAAAACAAGTTAAAAAGATGATCTCTTCTTATGTGGGAGAAAACGCTGAGTTTGAACGTCAGATGCTTTCAGGAGAACTGGAAGTTGAATTGACTCCACAAGGAACTTTAGCCGAACGCTGTCGTGCCGCACAAGCCGGAATTCCTGCTTTCTTTACACCAGCAGGTTACGGAACTGAAGTTGCCGAAGGAAAAGAGGTTCGTGAATTCAATGAAAAAATGCACATTATGGAGCAGGCTTTTAAAGCAGAATTCGCCATTGTAAAAGCCTGGAAAGGTGACGAGGCCGGAAATCTGATTTTTAAAGGAACAGCCAGAAATTTTAATGCATGTATGGCAGGAGCGGGTAAAATAACCATTGCCGAAGTCGAAGAATTAGTTCCGGTTGGAACATTAGATCCAAACCAGATCCACATTCCGGGAATTATGGTACAGCGCATCTTTCAGGGAGAAAAATTTGAGAAGAGAATCGAGCAACGCACTGTTAGAAGTAGATAATTGAGATAATGTGACAATTAGATAATTACTTTCGACTAAGCAAAGTTTGATATTGTCTAATTGTCTGATTTCCAAATTGACACATTTTCAAATTGACACATTCAAAAAAATGACCAAAGCTTTTTGTATTTTCCTGTTTTCTTTCTTTTCGTTTCAGGCTTTTGCACAGACGACAACTGAGCTGCGTGAGAAATTACGCCAGATTATTGCAGATAAGCATGCAACAGTAGGGATTGCTATCAAAAGTATTGAAGATAAAGACACTTTGAGTATAAATGGAAACCTAAAGGTTCCTATGATGAGTGTGTTTAAATTTCATATTGCTTTGGCTGTTTTAAACAAAGTGGATGAAGGTAAACTGTCGTTAACGCAGGAAATTTTCATTAAAAAAGAAGATTTACACCCGGATACCTGGAGTCCACTGAGGGAAGATTTTCCCGATGGAAACAGGAGTTTAACGTTGGATAAATTGTTACGCTATACGGTTTCGCATAGCGATAATAACGGATGTGACATTCTGATTGATTTATTGGGTGGAACAAAGGCAGTACAAAAATTCATAAACAAACAGGGGATTAAGGACTTCGTTGTTAAAGTTAACGAGGAACAAATGAAGACCTGGAAGAATCTTTATCTGAATACCACAACCCCATGGGCAACAACGGTATTACTTGAAAAATTCTTTAAAGGTGAAATTCTAAAGGAAGCCACAACAAAGTATTTGTATCAGATCATGGTCGAAACTTCCAGAGGACTTACCTGGATGAAAGCAGGACTACCTGAAAATACGGAGTTGGCGCACAGAACTGGAATGTCCGGGACTAACGATGATAATTTACGGGTTGCCCTGAACGATGTGGGGATCGTTAAACTTCCTAATGGGAAACATTTTGTTTTATCGGTTTATTTAACAAACATTATAGAATCTCAGGAAAATACAGAAAAAATTATTGCCGACATAGCAAAAACAACCTGGGATTATTTTATAAATAAAAAATAGGTAATTGAGATAATCTGATAATTAGTAAATGAGACAACGTTATAATGGTCTTGTAATTATCTAATTGACTAATTATCACATTGACTAATTGATTAATTGACACATTCAAAAATATGTTAACAAAAGAAGATATTGCAAGACGTATTGCAAAGGAAGTAAAAGACAGATATTTTGTGAACCTTGGAATTGGGATTCCAACTCTTGTAGCAAATTATGTGAGAGAAGATATTGCAGTGGAATTTCAAAGTGAAAATGGTGTCCTTGGAATGGGGCCTTTTCCCTTTGCCGGAGAAGAAGATGCTGATATCATAAATGCCGGAAAACAAACCATTACAACACTTCCAGGGGCCAGTTTCTTTGATTCGGCTTTTAGTTTTGGGATGATCCGAAGCCAAAAGGTAGATTTGACTATTTTGGGTGCTATGGAGGTTTCTGAAAATGGAGATATTGCGAATTGGAAAATTCCGGGTAAAATGGTGAAAGGAATGGGCGGTGCAATGGACTTGGTTGCTTCTGCCGAAAACATCATCGTTGCCATGATGCACGTAAACAAAGCAGGCGAGTCGAAAATCCTGAAAAAATGTACTTTACCCTTAACGGGTGTAGGTTGCGTTAAAAAAGTAGTAACCGAGCTTGCAGTTCTCGAAGTAACCAAAAATGGTTTTAAGCTCTTAGAAAGAGCACCAGGTATTTCTGTTGAACATATAATTGCATCAACCGAGGCTGATTTGATCATTGAAGGAGAAATTCCGGAGATGGATATAAGATAATTCTGTAATTAAGATGAAATCGCATGAGGGCTAGCTTTTAAAAGGGCTAGCCTTTTTTTGTAGGAAAAACTTAAGAATGGAGGAGGTGGTTTGTTTTTTGCGCTAAGCCTTGTGTTTCCTGCCTTTTGTTACTTAATGTGTTATAAATCAATAGAATAATTATTTTTTAGGGCTATTTTTTGTGAAATAATCACAGTTTGTTAAATAAAAGTGAATTTAAGGTAAAAAGTGTTGTATTTGGTCGATTAAAGGCAAATTTCATCGATTATCTAACTGAAATAAAATACTTTTATCTTAAAATAAAGTATTTACTTACGTTTGATATTTTATTTGTAATCATTTAACCAAACTAAACACCACATTATTATGAACAAAAAATTACCAGGAATTATGGCGTCAGCCGTTGTTATTCTTACATTTTCAATGTCGGGATTTGCCCAAAACACAGACAAAAGGGTAAGTCAGAAAAATGTATCAGAAAATGGGCAACCAAGCTTAATCACTTTTAGTGATAAATCTACGTACAGAGGAACAGATTACAATACTGTTTTTAGAGAGCAATTGGGTCTAAAAGACAATCAGTCTTTTTCGAAAGTTAGAGTAGAATCTGATAAAGAAGGTTTTACACACGAAAAGTTCCAGTTGTACGAACAAGGTGTTAAAGTTGAATTTGCCAACTACACCTTACATTCAAAAGACGGAAAGTTAGTTTCGATGAACGGAGAGTTTTATGCTCTCGAAAATGTAAAAACAACCCCAAAATTATCCAGTAAAGCTGCTTTTGACAGAGCGATCGCCTATACAGGAGCAAAACAATATCTATGGGAAACCCCGGCAGACGCTGCTGCAATGAACTATGAAAAGCCAAAAGGCGAATTGGTCTTATTGCCGGCAATGGAAGATCAGGGTGAAAACCGAAAGTCAGATAAAGTGAGATTGGCTTATAAATTTGATATTTATGCCACCAATCCGGTAAGCCGTGGTGATCTTTACATCGATGCTGAAACCGGAAAAGTCTTGTTTTTTAATGCTACCATAAAACATCTTGGCGAATACAGCCACGGGAATAAAGTAAAAGCCGCTAAAGCAAAAGCAATCAGTCAAAAAGAAGATTCTAGTTCCAAAAAAGCTTTTGTTGCCGCAAATGCGACGACACGTTATAGCGGAACACAGGTGATACAAACTACTTTAAGCGGAGCATCTTATATACTTGCCGATGCAACAAGGGGTTTAGGAATAAACACTTACAACATGAAAAAAGGAACCAGTTATACTGCTGCCGTAAATTTTACAGATGCTGATAACAACTGGACAGCTGCCGAGTTTAACAATACCAATAAAGATAATGGAGCACTGGATGCACATTGGGGAGCTGAAAAAACATATGATTACTGGTCAACTGTACACGGCAGAAATAGCTATGATAACGCAGGTGCCATCATAAAAAGCTATGTGCATTACAGCAACGCTTACGACAATGCCTATTGGAATGGTAGTGTAATGACTTACGGGGACGGTAGCGGAACTTATTTTGATATTTTAACAGCTATTGATGTTGCGGGACACGAAATAGGACACGCTGTTTGTACCTATACTGCAAACTTAGCTTATCAAAAAGAATCCGGAGCTATGAATGAAGCGTTTTCGGATATTTGGGGAGCTTGTATTGAGAATGCAGCAGCACCAACAAAATCGATCTGGTTAATTGGAGAGGATATCGAAAGAAGATCAGGACACCTTGCTTTACGCTCTATGAGTGATCCAAATTCAGAAGGTCAACCGGACACTTATGGTGGAACGTATTGGATTAATCCAAATTGTACACCAACAAGCAGTAATGATTATTGTGGTGTTCATACCAATTCAGGGGTGTTGAATCACTGGTTTTATATTTTGTCTGTTGGTAAAACAGGGACAAATGATATTGGAAGCGCCTATAATGTAACAGGTATCACAATTGATAAAGCGGCAAAAATTGCATATCGTCTAGAAAGCGTGTATTTGACTGCAAATTCGACTTACGCTAATGCAAGAACTTCAGGGATACAATCAGCTATTGATTTGTATGGTGCTGGTTCGGCAGAAGTTATCGCTACAACTAATGCATTTTATGCAGTAGGAATTGGTGCTGCTTATACAGGATCTACGGATATTGCTGCGCCAACAGCTCCAACAAGTCTTGCGGCTTCAGGTACAACTGGTTCAACAACTAATCTGACATGGACAGCTTCAACAGATAATGTTGCCGTTACAGGATATGATATCTACCAGGGAACAACACTGAAAGGTTCTTCTACTACAACAAGTTATACGGTAACAGGTTTAACAGCACTTACAGCGTATAGCTTTAGTGTAAAAGCCAAAGATGCGGCAGGAAATGTTTCAGCAGCAAGTAATGTCGTAAATGTTACCACTACTGCAGCAACTGTATCGTATTGTACTTCTCAGGGAAGTAATACTGCAGATGAGCGAATTGGTAAAGTGGTATTCGGAACAATCAATAACACTTCAACCGGAACGGCAGGTTATGAAAACTATACGGCTATTTCTACAAATGCTTCAAGAGGAACTGCTTATACGATAACAATCACTCCAACCTGGACTTCTACTGTTTACAGCGAAGGATATGCTGTTTTTATCGATTATAATCAGGATGGTGATTTTGCAGATGCAGGCGAAACCGTGTGGACCAAAGCTACATCTACAGCAGCTACAGCAACAGGAACAATTACAATTCCAGCAACTGCAACACTTGGAACGACAAGACTGAGAGTTTCCATGAAATATAACGGAATACCAACTTCTTGTGAGACGTTTTCTTATGGACAGGTAGAAGATTATTCGATCAATATCACTGCTTCTGGGGCTATTGTAAACCAGGAAATTGCTGCCGGATTACTTGAAACTAACGAAACTTCAAGATTCGCATTGTATCCAAACCCGGTTGTCGATGAATTAAATGTTTCATTAACAGACAATACAGGATATACGTTTAGAATTACAAATACATTGGGGCAACAAGTTAGCACTGGGGAGCTTTCTGCGAATCCAATTGATGTAAGAACTTTAAAAACGGGACTTTACATAATCGAATTAAATAACGGAAATAAACGAATCGTTAAGAAATTCGCTAAGAAATAAAAAATTGTAATTTTAAGTTTGAAAGCCCCGCAATTTTGCGGGGCTTTTTTATGGATGCTATAAGTCTAATTTCTGAATGTTATGCTTAAACTGGTTTTCGTAAGTTTGTTTATCCAATAATCTAAAAAGATAAAAATGAAATTACGCGTATTGCTTCTTTTGTGTGTGATTGCTTTTAAGAGCTTTTCACAGAATAATGTATTAGTTTTTCAATCAGATTTTGGATTGAAAGACGGAGCTGTATCTGCCATGAAAGGCGTGGCAATGGGAGTTTCGACAGATTTAAAGATATTTGATTTAACTCACGAAATTCCGGCATATAATATTTGGGAGGCCGCTTATCGCTTGTCGCAAACCGCACAATATTATCCCATAGGAACCGTATTCGTATCTGTTTGTGATCCGGGAGTAGGAACCGCAAGACATTCTGTGGTTTTGTTGACAAAGTCGGGACATTATTTTGTGACTCCGGATAACGGAACACTGACTTTAATTGCAGAACAATTAGGGATTGAGGAAATTCGTGAAATCGATGAGGAAAAAAACCGTCGTCAGAATTCAAACGAATCTTATACGTTTCATGGTCGTGATGTGTATGCTTTTACGGGAGCACGTTTAGCTTCTAAAACCATTACTTTTGAAGAAGTAGGGCCTAAATTACCCAACGAAGTTGTTAAAATTGATTACCAGAAATCAATTTTTGAAAAAGGAATCATCAAAGGAGGTATTCCGGTTTTAGATATTCAATATGGAAATGTATGGACGAATATCGATAAAAAAACAGCCTCGAATTTAGATCTGAAAGCAGGAGACATGGTGAAGGTTCAGGTTTTTAATGGAGCTAAAAAAGTATATGAAGGAAAACTTAAGTTAGTAAATACATTTGGGGAAGCCGCAATTGGCGCAGATGTTTGTTATTTTAATAGTCTTTTAAATTTTTCATTGGCGGTCAATCAAGGAAATTTCTCAGAAAAGTATAAAGTCTATAGCGGAGAAAATTGGAATATTCTGCTAAGTAAATAAGGATCAAATAAAAAAACCGCCAACTTAGGCGGTTTTTAACTTTATAAATTTTGCTGTCCGGGAATTTCGTAAGAAATAGTAATCAGCTGTAAGCTTTCTGTAAAATCTGGAACTCAATATATTCAGGGCTTATTGCAAGTTGAATGAAGCTCCTAAACTAAAAGTTACCTGATTGTTTAAATGATCAAATACATCATTATTGCTTCCGTATTTTGCGATAGGAAATCCAATTTCGGTGAAAACACCAAATCCGTCAGTAAAGAAATAACGACCACCAACATGACCTCCAAAGTTATGAAGTCCTAAACTTAAACCTGGGTAAATATCCAATTGGTCAACACCGATAACACTGCTCAAATTAGCATTAATTCTGGCTTTAGCATCAAAACGGTCGCTAAAATCCGGTTTTAAATCGGTATATGGAGTTGGATTGTTGTGATAGAAACCATTAAAATTATCTACTCCTAATAAATAGTTTGCTACAAAGCCAAAAGAGAAGTTTTCTCCAAGACCAAAATCTACTGAACCCTGAATTCCGGAACCACCATCTTGTATGTTAGCACCAACATTTACTCTAATATCTCCTTTTCCTTTAAAAGCCTGTTGTGCTTGCGTGAATCCAAATGATACTAAAAACAAAAGTGTAATTACCTTTTTCATAAATATAAATTTTAATTATTTTTAAAGTGCAAAAATAGCTTTTTTAGGGATTAATTCCTGCCTTTTTCCGAAGAATACAATTCGTTTAAGGGTTCGCTTTGCCAGAATTCTTTGGTGTCAACATTCAAAATGGTCAGTGGACCTTTAAAAGCAGCACCGGTATCGACGTTCCATACATTTGCTTTTTGAACCGGTATTATTTCGCCAATTCGGGTGACCGGAGTATGCCCAATATAGATTTCCTTATACAAAGTAAAACGTTTAGGATAAAGTGGGTGATCGCTTTTTAAATTAGGATCTATGGACAGTGCCATTTCCCAAAGAGTTCTGTCCCAATAGAATAATTTTGGAAAAAATTCATATTTTACCCCGTTGAGATTGGTAAAGCCTGCATGAACAAATAGCCTGTTTTGATCGTCAAGGTAATAATCTTCCAAGGATTCCAGAAAAGCAATATGAATCTGTTTCTTTTCCGGGCTTAATTTTTCGTAAGCCAGAACAGTTGCTTCTCCGCCGTGTTTGAACCATAAGGTTTCATCAACATCTTCTGTTTTGTTTTTAAACCAGGACAAAAGAAGTTCATCATGATTTCCTCTAATACAAATACAGTTTTGTTTGTTCTTTAAGTCCATTAAATATTCAATTACTTGAGGAGATTGGCTCCATCCGTCAACATAATCGCCTAAAAATATAAGAGTATCTTGTGTGGTAACTTGGGCTCTTTTCATCACTTGTTCAAGTGCGAGTAAACCGCCGTGTATGTCGCCTATAACAAATGTTCGCATTTTAATTCTTTAATGTAGAATCACAAAAATAAAGAAAATGATTCGTTTGAGACCATTAACTTGAGAATCTTTAATGGAGATCATTTGTAAAGAGGATGGCTTGAGCCGTCATATAGCAGACGATCACTTGGACAGATGTAAATGTAAAATGAACTTTAGAAGTGGTTTGAGCGTTTTTTTTATGATTATTTTCGACTCTTTGTGTCTCTTTCCTATTTAAATTTGTAGCATGTCCGAAACCCCTACATATCGAAAAATCATTCATATCGACATGGATGCGTTTTATGCTTCGGTAGAGCAGATGGATAATCCGGCTTTACGTGGAAAACCGGTTGCTGTTGGCGGATCAGAGAATAGAGGTGTCGTTTCGGCGGCAAGTTATGAAGCCAGAAAATTTGGCGTGCGAAGTGCGATAAGCGGAGTTTTGGCCAAAAAATATTGTCCGGAAATTATCTTTGTCCGTCCTCGTTTTGACCGCTATAAAGAGATTTCAAGTAAAATTCATAAAATATTTCATGATTATACCGATCTGGTTGAGCCTCTCTCGCTTGATGAAGCTTACCTTGATGTAACGCAAAATAAAAAAGGCAATCCAAGTGCAAGTCTGCTTGCACAGGAAATCAGACTACGGATTTTGAATGAGGTTGGACTCACAGCTTCGGCAGGAATTTCGGTGAATAAATTTGTCGCTAAGATTGCATCAGATGTCAACAAACCAAACGGACAAAAAACGGTTAATCCCGATGAGGTTTTAAGTTTTTTGGAAGAACTCCCTATTCGGAAATTCTATGGTGTTGGAAAAGTGACAACAGAGAAAATGTACCAACTGGGTATTTTTACAGGAGCAGATCTTAAAAGCAAAGAGATTGAGTTTCTGGAGAAACATTTTGGAAAATCGGGAACCTTTTATTACAATGTGGTTCGGGGAATTCATAACAGTGAGGTAAAAGCGTATCGTGTCACTAAATCAGTTGCTGCGGAGCACACCTTTGATGTTAATTTATCGTCCGAAATTTTTATGTTGGAACAGCTCGAAAAGATTGCGACATCTTTAGAGAAGCGATTAAAAAAATATAATATATCCGGTAAGACTGTAACGCTTAAAATCAAATACAGCGATTTTACGCAACAAACCAGAAGTAAAACACTGCCATACTTCATTTCGGATAAAAGTTTGATTTTAGAGACGGTTGAGGAGCTTTTGTATCAGGAACGAATGAAAGATTCGGTTCGATTATTGGGTATTTCGCTGAACAATTTAAATACCGAAGAAAAGAAGGCTGTAGTTGTCCAACTTAAATTTTCCTTTTAATTACATTAAAGAATAATTAAATTATACAATTTGTTCTTTTGTGAGGAATTTTCTCTCTACCTTTGAGAGGAAGAGTACATTAATATTGAATCATTCGCAATGAAAACTAATAAATCAGAAGAAGTTTCTCATCGTAATTCAGTCCCTATTATGGCGTGGGATTTTCATTGTGAACATTTGAAAGAATTAAAGGCTATTCTTGCAGATGTAAAGAAAGTTAATAAAATTTCGAGTCAGTTTACCTGGGATACTAATAATTTGGAAATCGAAGAACGAATTAAGAAAGAAGTTGTTGTCGTTACTGATTTAGACCTGAAGATCATTTTTGCTTCAAACGGAATTAGGAGAATGACAGGTTACAAGGAGGAAGAAGTTTTGGGTAAAACGCCCAAGATGTTTCAGGGACCCGCTTCTTCTAAGGCTGTTCTTAAAGAAATAAAAGAGGCCATCCAGAAGCAAATTCCTTTTGAGAAAACGATAGAAAACTATAGAAAAGACGGTCGTACCTATAAGTGTAAAATTAATGCAAGTCCTGTTTTTAATGTAAAGGGGCAATTGTCACATTTCATTGCTTTTGAAAGTGAAGATTTGGACTAAGGTTCTAAGGGACTAAGGTGCTGAGGTTCAAAGGAACAAAGGAGCTAGTACTTAGTAAAAAATAAAAACCGCCTTCGGGCGGTTTTTTATTGTGTAAGGAAACTTAGAACCTTAGTGCCTCAGCACCTTAGATCCTCATTTTAAAGATTTTCAAAGAAGTCATTTCCTTTATCATCAGTAATAATAAAAGCCGGGAAATCTTTAACGGTGATTTTACGAACCGCTTCCATTCCTAATTCTTCAAAATCTACCACTTCAACTTTTAGAATGTTATCCTGAGCCAGAATAGCGGCAGGACCACCAATAGACCCCAAATAGAATCCACCATATTTTTGACAGGCATCTGTCACTTGTTTGGTGCGGTTTCCTTTGGCTAACATGATCATGCTGCCTCCATGTTTTTGAAATTCATCTACATAAACGTCCATACGTCCTGCAGTTGTTGGTCCAAAACTTCCTGAAGCCATTCCTTCCGGAGTTTTTGCAGGACCTGCATAATAAACCGGATTATTTTTAAAGTATTCCGGCATTGGTTTACCTGCTTCCAGTAATTCCATGATTTTTGCGTGTGCAATATCACGGGCTACAATCACAGTTCCGTTTAGTTTTAAACGCGTTTTAATTGGATATTGTGTCAGCTTAGCTAAAATATCAGCCATTGGCATATCCAGATCAATTTCAACAGGCGCTTCTAGGTGTGGTGCTGTTTCCGGTAAAAATTGTTTCGGGTTTACTTCTAATTGCTCTACGAAAATTCCGTCTTTTGTGATTTTTCCTTTAATATTTCTGTCTGCTGAACAAGAAACTCCTAATCCAACCGGGCAGGAAGCAGCGTGACGCGGCAAACGGATTACACGAACATCATGTGTGAAATATTTTCCGCCAAACTGAGCACCAATAGCGCTCTCCTGACAGATTTTTTGAACACGCTGTTCCCATTCTAAATCACGGAATGCCTGACCAGCCATGTTTCCAGAAGTAGGCAGATTATCATAATAACCGGCAGATGCTTTTTTAACAGCACTTAGATTCGCTTCCGCAGAAGTTCCTCCAATTACTAAAGCCAAGTGGTACGGAGGGCAAGCCGATGTTCCTAAATCTTTAATCTTTGCACGAATGAAAGCGTCCATGGATTTATCATTCAGTAAAGATTTCGTTTGTTGGTATAAATAGGTTTTATTAGCAGATCCACCGCCTTTTGCCATGAATAAAAACTCGTAAGAAGTTCCTTTTTTGGCGTAGATGTCAATTTGAGCAGGAAGATTCGAACCTGAATTCTTTTCTTCAAACATCGAAATCGGTACTATTTGAGAATAACGCAGGTTGCGTTTTTGGTACGTATTGAAAATTCCTCTACTCAACCATTCAGCATCATCAACACCAGTAAAGATGCTTTCTCCTTTTTTAGCCATTACGATAGCCGTTCCTGTATCCTGACAACTTGGTAACTGACCTTCGGCAGCAACCGATGCATTTTGTAACAAATTGTAAGCTACAAAACGGTCATTATCTGTCGCTTCGGGATCGTCAAGAATGTTTCTTAGTTTTTGCAAATGTGTGGTTCGCAACATGAACGAAACATCTGTAAGGGCTTCTTCAGCCAATAATTCTAATCCTTTTGGGTCAACGGTTAAAACTTCACGTTGTCCAAATTGCTCTACTTTTACAAAATCAGAGGTGATTTTGCGGTATTGTGTATCATCTTTTAAAATAGGATAAGGGTCCTGGTATATAAAATCAATCATTGCTTTGTTTTTTACAAAGTTAGAAATTATTTACCTAAGAAAGAATTTGAATAAGCCTTGTTTTTACTCCTTTACTTTTGATTGTGGAAATCATCAAAACTCATTTTTTTCTCAAAATAATTCTTGTCTTTTACCGAAAGTAACTGCTTCTTCCAATGATTTCCGCTTAAGCGAAAAACGGTTGAGTCAGAGTGGGTAACGGTTCCCATATTCTCATCATTATCATCCGGTTCAAAAGAAACTGTTTTGCAATAGAACGATTCAGGATTGCTTTTTGCACCTGTATTTCCGAATTCAACCCAGCTGCCCCATCCACTGTCAGACATGCTGTACCATTCATGAACCAATTGTAGACTGTTGTTTTTTAAGTAGTACAAATAGTTATTTTGCGTATAACCACAGGCTGGATATCCAAAATGAATTTGTATAAAAGGAGAATTTTGGATGCTTTCCTGACCCAGTCCGTAAATAACACTCCATTCGGATCCTTCCTCAATTCCTTTAATATTAAGCTTTGTATCGGCAGTTTTTGTTTTATTAAAATAAAAATCAAGTCGGTATTTTCCCGTTACAACACTGTCCTTATCCATTTTTCGATCTAACAAATGCGCTAGTATATAATGATCTTTTGAAGTTTCACCATTGGTATAAACCAATATGGTATCTGTTTTCAAGAAGTTTTCTTTAGAAACAAGAAGACCTGATTTTTTTTCTGAATTCGTTTTGTCAGTTTGAATCTGAGAAACGGGTTTTGGTTTTTGACAGGCGATTAAAAGCGATAAAAGAAAAAGGTATTGTGGCTTCATGGTTTGTTGTTGCTTTGGGTTTTGTTCAGAGAATAAACTTGTAATATGTTTCGTTCCTCTGGAACTTTTTTATGTGATGGTCGTTTTATTTGTCAACGGATTAAAATCCGTTGCTACAAAATAAGCCATTCCTACGGAATTTTACAATTGTTGAAATAGGTGTTTGTGGTTTAATTAATTATGGTAGGGCTTAATTCATTCGGTTTTAATTAAATCTAAAGACGTCTTTGACTCGACTAATATCTTTCGTTCCTCTGGAACTTTTTTATGTGATGGTCGTTTTATTTGTCAACGGATTAAAATCCGTTGCTATAAAATAAGCCATTCCTATGGAATTTTACAATTGTTGAAATAGGAGTTTGTGACCCAATTAATATCGTAGAGCTGAATTTCAATGCGTTTTTGAATATTTACATATCCAAATAAAGAGCCTTGGGCTCGACCATTTTTGTAGAGCCGGATTTCAATCCGGTTTGCGAATATTGCATAACACATTTAGAGATCCATCGGATCGACCAATATTTATAACGGTATTTCCAATTCGTTTTAAAATATTGGGATAATAAATTCAAAGATCCATCGGATCGGTTCATATCAAATCATCAAAAAGATATTTTTCATCAAAAGGGACCTTGAATTTCTCTAAAAACTCTAAAAACTCATCTTTGAACGATTGTTTTTTATGGTGTTCTTCCTGATTTTGGATGTATTTATAAACGGCATCAACGTGGGAGCGGCTGTATGAAAAGGCACCATAACCTACCTGCCACTCAAATCTGGTTTTTGTAAGCTTATGATCATTTACATATTTCGATGATTTAGCCTTTATGGTTTTCATTAATTCAGAAACCGCAATGTTAGGTTTTAAGGCTAGAAAGCAGTGAATATGATCTTCGGTACCATTTACCAGTATGGTTTTGCAGCCTGTTTCGTTTATCAGATTGCCTAGAATGCTCAGCAATGTGGATTTCCATTCCTTATTGATAAGTGCGTTTCTATATTTGACAGCGAAAACGGTCTGAATATAAATTTGATGATAGGTGTTTGCCACTTTGTATCTTTTGCATTAAATAGAATACTAAAATACAAAATATTCTTACAGTTAAATTTTTTTTGTGAGAAATAAGCTTATTTTTAAAAGATTAAAAAAACCAGCTGGCTACAAAAATCGCGGCAATCACACAAATAAAATCAACCAATAACATTGTCGTAAGCGCATATCGGGTGTTTTTAATGTTTACCGATCCAAAGTAAACGGCAATCACGTAAAATGTAGTTTCGGCACTACATTGGAAAATACTACTTAAACGACCTGTTAGTGAATCTGCTCCGAAGGTGCTCATCGAATCCAGTAAAAAGCCTCTGGAGCCTCCTGAACTGAAAGGTCTAAGTAATGCAACTGGCAATGCATTTATGATTTCAGAACTTACTCCAATGCTGCTAAAGATAAAACCGATTCCGTTACTAATAATTTCAAACAGTCCGCTATTTCTAAAAAGAGAGATGGCAACCAGCATTCCAAGAACATAAGGGAAAATTTTAACTCCGGTTTTCAGACCATTGTTTGCGCCAACAACGAATGTATCAAACATTGTAGTGTCCTGTGCTGTGAATTTTTTCTCGTGAATGAAGGAGAAAATCAATGTGATACCAATAATACCAACTAGCATCAATCCCGAAAGATTCGAAGTGAAATAGTTTTTTCCGATTAAATCTAAATGATTTACGTAGAACAATAGTCCTATAATGGCGGCAATAATGGCCATTAAGGCGAGTACTAATGAAGCGCTTTTGAAGTTTATTTTTTGTCTGATTCCAACAATTAGGAATGCTGCAATGGTTCCAATTAACGAAGTGATGATACAAGGAAGCATAACATCTGCCGGATTAGCTGCATTTGCTGCGGCACGATATCCTATAATTGAAGTCGGAATTAGGGTTAAACCCGAAGCATGTAGACACATAAACATGATTTGGGCATCACTTGCTTTGTCTTTTTCGACATTCAGCTCCTGTAAACTCTCCATTGCTTTCAGTCCAAATGGAGTGGCAGCAGAATCTAAACCAAGAAAGTTAGCGGCAAAGTTTAAGGTCATATACGATATCGAAGGATGATTCTTGGGAACGGTAGGGAATACTTTGGTAAACATCGGACTTAGGAATCTGGCTAGTTTTTCGGAAGCTCCCGAGATAATTAAAAGCTCCATTAACCCACAGAAAAAAGCCAAGTAGGCAATTAACGGAATGATGATGTCGATCAGGGTACTTTTGCAGGTTGGTAACAAACCGTCTGATTTTTGTACACCGCTGTAAATTTTTACGGTTTTGTTTTTGTAAACATAAGTGGTATCAGGATTTGTTAAGTCCCTGTTTACAATCATAGTTTTATCTTCTTTTAAATCGATGCTGTCTCTTACAAAAGCAGGAATTTGTTCCAGATATTTTTCAGATACCAGAATTGGATCGTCCTTTTGTCCGTTCAAAATAAAATCGAGTGTGTAACTGTTTCCAGTAAACAAGCTCACTACCACAAATAAAATTGAAGACACAAAAATAGCTAACCAAAATCTGCTCAATACCATAATTATATTTTTTTGTAAATGTAATTATTTAACCATAAAACGCGCAAAGATTTTAAAGAGGAAACGATAAGTATTTGATAGAAACAGAATCGGTTTTGTGAAAATTGGAATTATTCGATTAGAATTTTGGTTCCCAAATAATTTTCAAAAGATTTTATACCTTCAAACAACACTGCTTTTTTGTGATTTTCAGTTTCATTAAAAAATTGGGTTTCTATTTTGGTGTGTTCTTTTTTAATGGTACGTTTCCAAGTCCCGATAACTTTACTGTTCTCCATAATTATGGGTTTGAAAATACCATTGTTTGTAAAAGCTTTCGACTGATGTTCGGGTAAAATGGAAGCTTCACGGGTTTTGTACGAAATTAAAATTTCATCAAATGCAGGTAAAAAATGTACGCTTTCGCGGAAGTTATCTTCAGTAGGGAAGTTATTTTTAAACCAATAGATTTGATTGTCAACGGTAACGGAGTTTAATTGCAATTCAATTGCATTAATGATTTTTTTGCAGCTGGTAGGAGAGAAACCCGACCACCAGGAAAAATCAAGTAAGGTAGCGGGGCCATGGCTTTCAAAGTAATGAAGCGCTAGTTTCGCCAAACCTTCTTCTTCTGTTAGTTTGGTTTGTGGTTTTGGAACTCTTTCTTCGAGTAAGGCATAGGTCTGTTGTTTTCCTTTCATTTTTCCGTTACAGACTAAACCATCAAGCTCAGCATACATCATAATAGGGCCGGATAAATGATCGTGGCCAGAAGTCTTAGTGATATTAAGTTCCTGCATGATTTCTTCACGTGTCAGATGATTGTTTCCTGCCAGTATTTTTTCGATAGCGGCATTAATCTGACCCAATTTTTTGACGTCGTAGCCAAATTTTTTAACGTAGGAAGCTACAATACGTTTAACTTGTGGTCCGGAAACGTCCAGCATCCAATAAATATCATCGGCAGCAACAAAATGCCAGGTTGGTCGCAAGATATGAGTTCGGATAATTTGTGCTGAATTAACGGCTTTTTCGATTTCTTTTTCTGAAGCATTGCAACGGGAGCCAACTGCCCATTTTGCCATCGCATAGTCCTGAGCCTGCATCGCGCCTAAGTGCTTTACAATTTCTTTTGGTGAGCTATCAACCGTCTTATGAAGTTTTTGAGAAATAAGTCGAAGTTGAGCTATTTTTGAATACGTCATTTAGAGAAGAATTACACATGAATAATTTCGTCGTCAATTAATAAATCTTCCCGGCGCAAACGCAGGAAAATTTGAGCTACAGCAATGGTGTCTTTTTCACAATAGGTTACAATGCGGTCGATGTCTTTCTCTACATAAAAAACATGTGCTACCTGACTGCCGTCGATATCGCCTTTTGGAGAAGGAACTCCCAGGATTTTGGTCAGCAGTTTTAAGGAAGTAAAATGTTTGTAATCACCAAACTTCCATAATTCCAAAGTATCTAAATGTGGTATTTCCCAAGGTTTTTTTCCAAATAAATTGAGTTTATCCGGAATTGCAATTTGGTTGATGATCATACGTCGTGCAATAAACGGAATGTCAAATTCTTTGGCATTGTGTCCGCATAATAGGTGTTGTGGTTTGTTGAAATGATTGTTAATCAGGTTGTTGAAATCGCGTAGGATTTTCTTTTCGTCTCCAAAGAAAGAAGTTACTCTAAAATTTCTGATATCTCCTTTGATGGTAAAATAACCAACCGAAATACAGACAATCTTGCCAAATTCAGCCCAGATTCCCGCGCGCTCATAAAACTCCTCGGGAGTAAACTCTTCTTTGCGCTGGTATTGAGTCTTATGGTCCCAAAGGGATTGCATTTCTGCGTCAAGCGAATTGAAATTCTCTTCTTCGGGTACGGTTTCGATATCGAGGAAAAGGATATTGTTAAGATTTATTTTTTCAATCATTATTGTGACGTCTTAGATTTTTAGGCATTTAGATTTATAAAAGTACATAAATGATTTTAAAAATAAGAAATAGCTTATGGTTATAAAGCTGTGATGCTGCTTTTTTTTGTGATTCATTTTCGTTGAAATACGACTTATCAAAAATAAAGTGACATCCATTTAAGTTTATCGAAAAGTGACTAAAACAAACTTTGCTGTGTACTGGGATTTTCATGTTCAAGCAGCCATTTCTTGCGCGACAAACCGCCTGCATAACCTGTTAAAGAACCATTGGTGCCAATAACACGGTGACAAGGAACCACAATCCACAACGGATTTTTGCCATTTGCGGATGCAACAGCACGAATCGCTTTTACATCACCCAGTTTCTTGGTCTGATCCATGTAGCTGACGGTTTTTCCGAATGGAATTTCCAACAGTGATTTCCATACTTTTTGCTGGAAGTCGGTTCCTTTTGGATTTAGTTTTAAATCGAAATCGGTTCTTCTACCCTCAAAATACTCCTGAAGCTGTAAAACAGCAGCTTGTAAAACGTCGGGAATAGTTGGAGAAACCTCATTTGTTCCAACATCTGAAACTGAGATTACGGCAATACCATCATCATCTCCAACGATTTTGGTGATTCCTAATGGTGAATTGATATATGCTGTTTCCATAGTTTTTAACCGTAAAAGGGTAAGGGCTTACGCAAAGTTCGTAAAGTTTTGTTGTAAACTCTATACGCAATAGAGACAAATTTAAGCGATTTGTTGCAATGAGGATTATCAGGAGTAAAGTCTAGGTTAATTTGACTAGTATTCGTCTAATCTAAAATGATAATTTAGATTGGTTTCGGCTTTTTTGCCTGAAATTACTTTTTTAATGTTTGATTGTTGTGTACTGAATTTGGGTACAACAAGATTTTGCTCTCTCGCTTTCTGACTGTAATATTCTTGTCTTGTAGGGTGAAAAGGTGCGACAGCATTAAAAATCTCCTTCCATTTTGACTGGTTTATGATTTCTTCAATGATGTTGATACAGTCGTTTTGATGAATTAGATTTACGGGAGCATCGGGGTTCTCGAGGTTCTCTTTTCCGGCCAGAAATTTTACCGGATGACGATCTTCTCCAATCAAACCGCCAAAACGCAGTATTGTGGTGGTAAAGTTTTGGTTTTTTTGGAGTAAAGCTTCCGCTAGAAGCAATTGTTTGCCGCTTTCGGTTTCCGGATTCGGAGGAGTCTCTTCTGTGATAGTCCCGTTATCATTTCCATAAACTGCGGTTGAACTTACAAAGAGCACTTTTTTTACGGCTGATTTTTCTATAAACGGAATCAGGTTTTCAATTTTTCGAACAAATACCCTCTCGGATGGAGTTGGAAGATCGGTACTTTTTTCTCTTAATTTTGGTGGAATATCAATAATTAGGATTTCACTTTCCGCTAAGAAATTAGTTATACTATTTGAGACACTTTCGCTTTCAAGCGCAACCAGGAAAGCCTTTATTCCTGAAACTTCTAAAACAGGAAGTTTATTTTCAGAAGTCGTTGATCCGCTTACCGAATGCCCTTTTTCAATTAGCTTTTTGGCTAGAGGTAATCCCAGCCAGCCACATCCTAAAATACTGATTTTTGTCATTTTTCGTTTAAAGTGGCAAAGATACAGCCTTTCATAGTTGCAAAGAATTAAAACCGATAGGTTTTAAAGTCTTTTCTTGATGTCTTTATATCTTTGCAGATTAGAATATTAGAGATCTAAAGTAAAACGTACTTTGTCTTTTCCTTTTGCGCCCATTCTGTGATAGAATTTGATGGCTCTTTCGTTAAACTGAGGTGTTTGCCATTGCATATTAATGCAATTGTTTTCTTTTCCAATTTGTTTTAGTTTTTCAATTAGAATTTCACCAATTCCAAAACTCCTGGTTTCTTCTTCCAGAAACAGACAATCCATATAAAGAAAAGTTGCGCCATTCCAGGTTGAAAAGTCAAAAGTAAAGGAAGTATAACCTACAATCGTTTCTTTTGTTGCAACTACCAGACAATGCAGTTTCGGCTGATCTCTAAAAAGGGCTTCTTTTAATTTATCTTCTTTTCCTTCCGAAGAAAATTCAGCCCTTTCGAATTCGGCATGTTTTTGGCATAAAACCACCAACTTTGATAAGTCAGAGAGTTCGCAGTTTCTTATTGAATATTCCATTGAAGATTGATTTCGTTTTGTAAAAAAGTGATGAAGCGGTAAAAGTAATCCGGATATTCCTGATTTTCCCGAATCGCTATGAAGTGTTTTCTTTTTAAACCCGTTTTTCCAATTTTTACGGCTTTTATAGGATTGTTTTTTAAATGAGGTAATAACGCCCATTTTGCCATTGACATTACACCCATATCGGCTTTGACCATTTCGAGCGATGCTTCTGTAAGCGGCAGGGCAGTTATTTTTCTGGGGGTGATCTTGGCGGGTGCCAGTACAAACTGATGTATCGTAACCGTTTCCATCGGAAAGGAGTGAATGAGTAAATGTTCGTCGATAAAATCTTCGGCTACAACATATTTTTTGTTTGCCCAGGCATGATTCTCAGAAACTGCCATGACCATTTCATCCTGAAAAAGTTCAATATATCGAATGTTATTGTCTTTGATCTGATCGCTGATTACTGCAATATCAATGGTGTTTTCCAGTAATTTTTGTATTGGAATATGAGTTGCTTCGGTTACAATTTTAAGCTCAACATTTGGATATAAAAGATGAAATTGTTTTAAAACCGATGGAAGCCAGTGATAACTTGAGAAACATTCGGTGCTAATTCTGATTTCACCGTATTCTCCATAAACCATTTGTTTGATTTGCAATTCGGTTTGCGAGAGTTTGTCCAGAATTTCATTGGCAAGTTCGTAGATCTTTTCGCCGGCTTTGGTTAGAACTAGCTTTTTATTTGTTCGCAGGAAAATAGCGGTTCCCAACTGGTATTCGGCTTCTTTAAGCTGATGACTCAAAGCCGATTGTGTCAAATGCAACTTGTCAATTGCTTTAGTGATGCTTCCTTCTTCAACAATTGCTTTTATTAATCGTAAATGACGTATTTCCATTTTTTAGGGAATTAGAAGTACAAAGGAACAAAATTTTAGGATGGGTTTTCTATGAAAAAAAGTAATCAAATGAATGAATTCTTTTCGTTTTTATGGAAAGCACCACGATATTACATTTGAAAAACTAAAACACTAAAAACTGTAAAAATGGAAGCACAAATTAAACACTACGAGAATAAGCTAGCCTTCGAAATTGATCCGTCTGATTTGTTCGATGCCTTGAATAACGGAGAAAAAGTAATCGTGATTGATGCCCGGAAAGCTTTTGGATTTGAAACAGAACATATTCCCACAGCGATAAATATTCCGCATCGTGAAATGACGGTTGAGAATATGCAACATCTGGATAAAGAGGTTTTACATGTAACCTATTGCGATGGAATTGGCTGTAATGCTTCAACAAAGGGAGCCTTGAATATGGCAAAACTTGGTTTTAAAGTAAAAGAATTAATTGGAGGAATCGAGTGGTGGAAGTTTGATGGTTATGCTACTGAGGGAAGAAACGGTATAAAAACGGGTTTGAAAATGGAATGCACCTGTTAAATAATAAAGGCAAACTTTACAGAAAGTTTGCCTTTATTATTTTTATGATTCGATTAAAGCTTTTAATCCTTGTAAAATTGGATTTTCTTCGCCCTGCGGTTTTTCCTGAACCGCTCCGGGACGATTATCTTCCTGAACAATTTCGAGTTTTGTTTTCTGATTTTCGTCAGTTAGAATGTAACTCATGATGAAGTAATTCTCCGGTTTATCTTCTAATTCCGGCCTTGGAAAGAATAAAGAATACTTGATTTTCTGATTCGGAATAACTTCCAGAACCGTTCCCCATTGCTCAAAAACCTGACCTTCCCATTCATTTCTAAATCTGATTTCGTTACCAATTTTCCAATCAGTAATTAAATCGCTGCCGTACTGCCATTGTTTGACCAGTTCAGGCTGAGTCAAGGTGTTCCAGACTTTTTCTAATGGGGCATTTAACAGAATTGTAGAAATATTTGTTGCCATTACAGATGGTTTTATTGCGGTTTTACAATTGGCTTTGCAAGAGGTTTTAGGCTGTCTTTTTTTATAGTGGTGGTGTCTTTTGCTATTGTTGCGGTGGCAGGAGAAGTTACCGGTGCTGTGTATCTTTTTATTTTTTGCTGAACCAATACGGCATCATTTAAAACAAAAGGTGTTGGCATCATCCAATCGCTTCTCGGTTTTACCTTAAGCAGCGGATTCGTCATTAAATCAAAAGAACTTTCAATTAAATCCATGTCAAGAACGGATGATTTGTTGATGTAAAACTCCATCACCAAAGGCTCATTGCCTACAACATAGTAGCATAATATTTTCATACCATCGCGCTCCAGACGATTTCCTTTTTGTCCTGAAGTTGCAACACCATTGGCTTTGAAATTGAAAAAAGTCATTTTTGGATTGGCATAAATATCGTAACGATTTACCTTTCTGTTTGGAGTGATTTTTATTTTTAAATATCGGTTATTACCAACCACGCTGTCTTTTAAGAACGCAATTGTTGGTTTTGGAACAGCTACAACTGGAGCAATTGAACTATAGGTAAAACCTGAATTGTATTTACTGGCTATTGGTAATGTGTTTAAACCAACGGCTTTTTGATTTGTTTGCCCTAGATAGGTTTTGGTCCAATCGTCTAAATTGACATCGTAGGTAGCCCATGTGGCCGAATTAGTATTGGCATTATAAACATATAGTAAACTGTTTGATTTTGCTTTTCCGGGTTCATAATCTGAGTGATATCCTGCATAGATAAAAAAGCCAATTGAAACAGCAAAGAAGAACATCGTCCAGATTCCTTTTTTAGCAAACGGACCAAATATGGGTAACACCAGGCTGAAAAGCAATACGGTAAGTATGGCACTTCCAAAAAGGATTTTTAATCCAAGACCAATTGGAAACATCACGATAAATGGTGCTATGATAACAAATGCCGGAATACTAAACAAGAGGTTGAGTCCCAAACTATAATGCTGTGTAAGAACAAAAATTCCGAACAAGAGTATACCAAAATATACAGGAATAATCAGAAAACCAGCTCCGGTTAGGCTGTTTGCTATAAATGCATTAATAATGATCCAGAGCAGCAATGGTGCTACAAAATGGTTCATGGTGATTTTAGCGTCTGAAAAGTGGTGGTAAAAAGCAAATGAAATAGCAATGCTTAGCGTTACAAACGCACCGATATAAGCATGTCCGTTGTAGGTAAATCCATTTAGGAGATCAGAATATTGCGGATATATTTGTAGAATAATTTTCCATCCCAAAAAGGTTACCAGACCCGCTATTACGATAGATCCCAATAATGGAACGAATCCTTTAAATATCTCTCTGAAAGTGATAACACGTTTGGCTTTTCCAATAAAAATGAAAAGAATCAACAATCCCAAAGCAATAACAGTCATTGGTAGTACCCATGAAAAAGGATAACTGATGAAAGAGAACGGAGCGCTGAAGTACACATCATCTTCTGTTGAAGTTGTAGCATTTAAATCGGCATTGGAAAAGTATTTTAACAAGGGCATCAGGTAAGTTCCCTGGTGCGCCAGTGTGGTTTTACTTAGGTGCTGCACATCATCTTGTTGTGTGTGGTAATTGTAATGACCATCGATAAAAGCAAAGTTGAATCCCTGAATGTTTCCTTGTTCTCTAAAAACCGTCAAATCAGTATCGTTTGGAAGCATTTTGTAGATGCTGTACATTAGCGAATTAGAAACAGGATAAGTAGTTTTTGCGTTCGAAAATTCTTTTACAAGGGCTTCATTTCCTTTGTTGGTTTCCATTAGCATATAACTTGGCCCTGACGACCCTCTGGCTTCAAAATTAAGAACTAAACCTACGTCTTTTGCCCATGGATGGCTGTTTACAAAAAGTGCCGCGCCGTTTAAACCTAATTCTTCAGCATCAGAAAATAGAATGATGATGTCATTTTTATGGGGTTGCTTAGCATATAAAAAAGCACGGATTCCCTCCAGAATAGTAGCAACACCTGAAGCATCATCGCTTGCACCTTTTGAAAAAGAGTGCGGCGCACTATCGTAATGAGAAAGAAGCAAAAGTGCTTTTGTATTGTTGGTGCCTTTTATACGTGCAAGAATATTTTTTGATTTTACAAGAAGCCCTTTGTCATTTAACGTAAAACCTTCCTGAACACTGGTTTCCAATCCAATTCGATTGAGTTCCAGTTTAAGATAATTGGCTACCAATTCGTGATTGAGTGAACCTACATAATGCGGTTTTTGAGCAATAATTTTGACTTGACTTAAGGCTCTGTCCGTAGAAAATTCAGCAAGGGCTTCATCTCCTTTAGAAATTAACTGCGGCATCATTGTGGCGTATAAAATACCAAGAATGGTAAGAATGCAAATTACGGCTAGAATTGAGGTCTGGTTTTTTTTCATGGTAAATATGTACTATATTTCTTTCTTAACAAGCATAAAATAATCATTGTCCAAAGAGCGATATCCCTGGTCGTACAGAAAATAGTAGGTATTTCCTGTTTTGGTCTGCAAGATATTGGTAAAGAAATCGAAATCAAAACCTTTGTTTATCATTTTATCTCTCGTTGCTTTAGATTTACCTTCAGAGTTTAGTTCGCTCAAAATTCGGTAATTTTTCCGTAATTTATTGTTCACATTACGCATGAAATTCGTACTGTCTTTATTTATTTTATTGTTGTAGGCATTTCGACAGCTGTCTGAGCAGAACTTTTTATCTTCCCTGCCTACAATTTTTTCAGAGCATTCAAGGCATGTTTTCATGAATCTATCTTTTTAACTTCGTACAAATCTGTTCTTCGGTCTTTCAATGTGCGTACACTTCCATGTTCGTGAAGTTGTTTCAGCAGGTTCAAATCAACATCAACAATAAGCGTCATTTCTGTATTTGGTGTTGCTTCGGCTTTGATTCCGTTGCTTGGAAAAGCAAAATCAGAAGGGGTGAAAACAGATGCCTGAGCATATTGAATGTCCATATTATTTACTTTAGGCAGGTTGCCCACACAGCCGGCAATTGCGACATAACATTCATTTTCGATGGCACGCGCCTGCGAGCAGTGTTTTACTCTGGTGTATGCGTTTTGTGTATCAGTTAAGAACGGAACAAATAAAATATTCATTCCTTCGTTGGCCATAATTCTTGAAAGTTCCGGAAATTCGACATCGTAGCAAATTAGAATACCAATTTTACCGCAATCGGTGTCAAAGGTCTTAAATTGAGAACCGCCTTTCATCCCCCAATGCTGCACTTCATTTGGTGTTACGTGGATTTTAGTATAGATTTCAGAAGTTCCGTCTCTCTTGCATAGAAAACCAACATTGTACAGGTTGCCATTGTCTAAATAAGGCATACTTCCGGTAATGATATTGATGTTGTATGAGATGGCGAATTCCTGAAAACGCTTTCTGATAGGGTCAGAATATCGGGCCAGTTCGCGAATGGCTTCGGCTTCGGATAAATGATTGTAATCAGCCATCAAAGGCGCTATAAAAAGTTCAGGAAACAGTGCAAAATCACTTCCGTAACCTGAAACTACGTCAATAAAAAATTCCGCCTGCTCAAAAAACTCTTCTATATTGTTGAGCGGACGCATTTGCCATTGAATCAGTCCCAGACGGATGACACTTTTTTCGAGGTTAATCAATTTCGGACTTTCATCATAATACACATTGTTCCATTCTAAAAGCACCGCAAATTCTTTTGATTCTTCGTCGCCTTCGAGGTAGTTTTTCATAATTCGAAGTACGTGAAAATCATTGCTTAACTGAAAAGAAAGTACCGGATCGTGTAATTCTTTGTGTTTTACTTTGTCGATATAATTTTTTGGAGTGAGCTTTTTGGAATGCTGGGCATAGTTTGGAATCCTGCCGGCAAAGACAATCGCTTTTAGATTTAACTGTTCGCAAAGTTCTTTTCGAGCGTCATACAAACGTCGGCCTAAACGCAAACCCCGATAATTGGGATGAATGAAAACATCAATTCCATACAGAATCTCAGCATTTTTATTATGGGTAGAAAAAGTATGGTTTCCTGTTGCTTGTCTGTAGTTGTGTCTTTTGTCAATTAGTTTTTCATCAACAATTAACGATAGTGCCGATCCTACGACTTTTCCATCCGCCAGTATAACGAGCTGTCCTTCGGGAAAAATGGAAAGTAGTCTTTTAATATCGTCCTCTTTCCAGTAAGAATCTGCCATTTCGGGATATGATTCTACCATAGAATCTTTTAGCTGCTTATAGTCATCGAATTCCAAATTTCGTAATTCGACTTTATTGATTTTTGTCTGCATATCGTAAGGTTTCTCTCAAATATACAAAATAATTTCCACTTACAAACGCTTACAAATAGTTACAACCGAAAGTAAATAGTTGTCAACCGGATAATTGCTGAGGTTGATCGCATCTTTGCCTTGTTGAATTTGATTAACGAATTCATTTATACTAACATTTAAATATTATACGCCATGAATGCAATGAAAAACAGAGTACAGTTAATTGGAAACGTAGGAAACGATCCGGAGATTAAAACTTTAGAAAACGGAAGAAAACTAGCGCATTTAAGTATCGCTACTAACGAAAAGTACACGAATGACAAGGGAGAGAAAGTCGAACAAACGGAATGGCATCGTGTTACGGCCTGGGGCAAAACGGCTGAAATTATCGAAAAGTTCGTAGTGAAAGGAAAAGAGGTTGCCGTTGAAGGGAAGCTGACTCACAGAAGTTATGACGATAAAAACGGAGAGAAAAAGTTTATTACCGAAGTGGTTGTCACTGAAATTTTACTGTTGAAGTAAATAGTGTTGATCATAAGTAATCTAAACCGGACAAGTTTTAAAAACCTGTCCGGTTTGTGTTTTATAAAATGGAAGCACCATTAATATCTGTTGTTAAGATTTCACTCATATAATCAAAAAAGGGTCTCATGTTTTTGAACGTTTCGAGAGCCTGTTCCAGAAAGTGAGGGCTTAATACCTCTTCGTCGGTAATACGTTTGATAACGAGAAACTGTTTGTAACGAAGTAAATCAATCGCTTCATGGTTTATATCATATCCTTTGGGGGCTGTTTTGAGCTGTTCTCCCTGTAAAGAACCAAAATTGCCGATAAAAGATTCTGACTGCACTATTTTCTGCATAGGTTGAGGGTCGTGACCAAATTCGGCTCTGATGCGTTTTAGATCTGCAGCGTTTGGTCCCCAGAAACCACCGGCAAGAAAACTGTTTCCTTTTTCGAGATGATAATAATAACCACCACGTCTTTCTTTTGTTGCTCTGGTGTAGCTGCCTCCCCAAAAGGTTTTAAAGGGGGTTTTGTCTTTAGAAAAGCGAATGTCGCGATAAATTCTGTAGACACTTTTCTTGCCTGAAGTCGTTTCAAGAACATCTGTTTTAGAAAGCTCCTGAAGCAAAACCTCTGCAAAGGTTTCAATATGATTTAATTCGATTAGGTACTTTGGCTTATGTAAATCAAACCAGGGTTTGTTATTGTTTTCTTTAACCTGAGTCAGAAAATCCAGACTGGATTTGGGTATCGTAATTTGGTTTTCCATAAGTAATGCCGCGTCTTTTTGAGGATCTATATTAAAAATAGGGAAATTCGTTTTTAACCGTAGTAGTAAAAACGGATATCAACAAAGTTACACAAAGATTTAAGGAATGTGCGAGTCAATAGTAAAAGTTAAGAGCTTCTTTTGCATTGTAACACAGATGACGCGGATTTGTTTCACGAAGACGCAGATGGGAACGGATTTTCAAAATGGATAAAGTAAAGTATTGTCAGATTGCGGATTACATATTTCGTATAATTCAAAATATCTGTTTTCATCCGCGGATTCGCATAGCGAATCAGTTTAATCCGTGTTCTATTGAACTTTTGTTTGGAAAGAGCCTATTGCTTTAAATTAAAAAACCCACCAGTTGGTGGGTTTGTATATAATCGTTAAGCCGTTTTTTTGAATAAATCAAACATAGGACAACGTGAGCAACGTTTCTTTTCGCTTTTTTTGTATTTCTCACAACATGAAGATTTACAGTTTTCCAACTTCTTAATGTTCTCAAGGATAGCTTTATTCTTCTTTTTCTTTTTATCCTTTTTTTTGTCCTTGTCTTTTTCTTTCTTGCCCAATTTTCCTCTGTATTATAAAAACAGAGGCAAATATAAAAGAAAAATGTTATTTTTATATATTCTAAATAAACTTTAACTTTTTTTATTTTGGGTTGATAGCGATCGAACTTGTAACCGTTAATTGTTGAATATCACGGTCGAACAAGTAAAGTCCACCTTTGTCATCTCCAATTAAGTTAATTTTATCCAAGATCGATTTAGCTGTAGCTTCCTCTTCGATTTGTTCAGATACGTACCATTGTAAGAAATTATGTGTTGCATAATCTTTTTCTAAAAAAGTAATGTGTACCAATTCGTTGATAGATTCTGAAACAAAAATCTCATGGTTGTAAAGAGTTTCAAACATTTCTTTAAACGTAGAATAAGATGTTTTAGGCGCTTTTAGATCGGTAATCTGAGCGTGACCTCCGCGTTCGTTTACATACTTTATTAATTTTAGCATGTGTGCGCGCTCTTCGTCTGACTGTGTGTACATAAATTGAGCAATTCCTTCAAGTCCGTGTACTTCAGCCCAACAAGCCATAGAAAGGTAGGTTTGCGAAGATTCTGCCTCTATGCGGATTTGCTTGTTTAAAGCTGTTTCAATATTTTTTGATAACATAATATGTGTCTTTTATGTAAAGTTAGAAAAAATAATCCATTCCCTTTTTTGCAAACCCGAAAACATCAGACATTTGGATTAATTCTCAATTAATTTAAGGTTTTTCAAAAGAAAAGGGTTTCGAGAAAGTAGCTTTGTCTATGATTGGGTTTTGCATCTGATCGTCCGGAAATCCATCGGTAAATTTACGCATCGTGTATTGTTTTGAGGCAGTATCGTAATAGCCTAAAATGTAATAGTCGCTAAACTTCAAAACATTTCCTAAGGTTGCTTTTTTATTTGTATTTAAATAATAATACAAATTGTCAAGTGCCATTGGTGCCAGATCTTTACTAGTGAACTCAGATTTTTGGTCTAAAGCAGTTTCAAAAAATACGGTTTCGTCGTTTACAACCGGCAGATAGTCCCACGTAAAAGTATCATTCATCACTGTGTAATAAGCGCCGCCAACGCGTGGTGTTCCTCCAAGAGTCATAGAAGTGCTTGTTCCGTTTTCATAAACGGATAAACCTATCTCTAAAGCAAACAAATGCTGTAGAAATCTCTTAGTGTTTTTTAATTCCCGAGGTTTGCGTTCACCGCCTTGTTGAACAAACAAAGGAGACGTTTTAAAACTTATAGTATCTTCTTTTGTAATTCGGATGTTTTTTATAAGCTCTCCCGAATTGTAATTCCTAATGTCAAGCAACAGCTCATCTTCGTTGGCATTGATTTGATAAAGTTTCTTTTCATAATAAAAAGAGTTGCTTATTTTTCGAGGTGTTTTAGTCTCAGACTGCGTAATTTTCTTTTCAATAACATCCTGATTGTCCAAATTCAAATCAAAAAGCTGTGTTTCTTTTGGATTATGATCAAATGTCAGGATAAAGTGATTGTTCTCGATATAAATTTTACTTTTTTTAGAAGCTTTGTCTAAAGGAGTATAATCATCCGGATCAATTTTTATAATTGGGTTTTCTTTAATAATCTGGCTAAAAGACAAGGGCTGGGTTCTTCTATTTTGAAAAGTAAAAGAAGAGAAGTCAAATATACGTTCTTCTACTATTCCATTTTTAAAAACGTAAGCTGTCAGAGTATGTTGTGAAACATCTTTGGAAAGCAGATAGAATTGGTTATTGCTTTGGAATTTAGCAACGATATATTCACTTGAAGAAGGATATTGAAATTTTAGAATCTTATACGTTTTGGTTTCTAAATAATATTTAATGACCAAAATATCTGAAGAATCCTCGGAAGCCCAATAAAGACTTGGATTCCCGTCTTCACTGAAACTATATCCAATAATGGATCTGTTTTCAATATTGGTGCGCGATAAAGTAAATTCATCTTTTAGAAACAAAGCATTATTGTATCTTAAAATGGTAAGATTCTGAGTGTTTGTAACAAAAACAAATACATCATGTGTTGCCTTATTTTCGACATTTAAGATGTTATTGTTTTGATCGTACCTTTTTAAATCTAACGGATAGGAAGCCAAAACGGTCTGACTCAACAGCGTTGACTGATAGGTTAGTAACAAGAAAATGATTAGTTTTTTCATGTGCTTTTATCGACAAAAATCATTCCAAATTTAGATCTTTATTTTGGAGTTATTGGTTCATTAGTTCCTGAAAATAATCAACAAACTGTCCCATGTGTAATCCGTCCATTAAGGCATGATGTACGTGAACAGACATTGCGATAGTTCTTTTTCCGGTTGGGGAAGTTATCATTTTTCCGAAAGAAATCTTTGGACAACTGTCCGGAAAAGTAAAACTACGGGCATGCGAAAGCGAAGTAAAATTCAACCAAGGAATTGCCGAGAAGTGAATTAAATTATCATTCTCAAAGGATCTTGTAAATAGACCTGTGGTGTTTTGAATGCGCTCGATTTCTTCTAAAGCTGTTTTCTGGAAGATTTTAAAATCAGGATTGTATTCTATAAAAGAGAATCCGAAAGTGCCATCTTCACGTCCAATTGTGGCCGAGGCATCGATGCGATCGTTAACGTAGATCTGATCTCCGGAAATACGGTATTTAAAATTCTCAATGGCATTTACAGCAGTGAGTGTCTTGTGCAAATAATAGATAAAAAAGGAGGATTGAAGACTTTTTGCAGTTTCATAGGCTTGGGTGCAATCAATTTCGACGGTAGCGCCAAAAAAGGGTTCTTCCATTTGAATGAAATGTGCAAAATGTTCTTTTCTATTCCAGTTTTCTAAGTCTAAAAGTGTTTTCATTACAATAAGTTCTGAAGGATTTCAGTAATTTTTTCGAAAGAACTAAAATGCGCGTGTTCTATTTTGTGATTGATTTTTTCGTGCTCCCAAGTAGTGTGAAACGGAATGTGCACCGCATAACCACCAATTCCTAAAACAGGTAAAACATCCGATTTTAGTGAGTTTCCAATCATCAGAAATTCATCTGCCTGAATGTCTAAACGTCCTAATAATTTTGTGTAATCTATCTCTTGTTTGTCCGACATTACTTCGATATGGTGAAAATAATGCCCCAGTCCCGAACGGTGTAATTTGCTGTGCTGGTCTTTTAGGTCGCCTTTGGTCGCCACAACCAGTTTGTATTTTCCGTGCAGCGTTTTTAGCGTTTCTTCGACTCCGTCCAGTAGTTCGATCGGTTTTTCGAGTAATTCTTTTCCGTATTGGATGATTTTTTCGATAACTTCAATCGGAATGGTTTTGTTCGAAATGTTTATGGCTGCTTCAATCATCGATAAAATATAACCTTTGATTCCGTAACCGTATAAAGATAAATTCTCGATTTCGATTTTGAACAATTCCTGCGAAATCCCTTGATGAGAAAGGTAATCTTCCATCAAAGCACAGAATTTATGTTCTGTTTCCTGAAAGTAAGGTTCGTTTACAAATAAAGTGTCATCGGCATCAAATGCGATTACTTTTAAGTTGGGTATTTTGTTTTTATGTAACATAATGTTTTTGTTTCAGGTTTGAAGTTTTTCTTGTTTCAGGTTTTTCCGCCACGAATTCACTAATTTTTACTGCCACAGCTTAAAATGATTTCAATGACTCTAAAAAAAATCTGCCAGATTTGCTAAATCTGCGAGAGTATTTTTTCGCCACGAATTCACGAATTTAATGATTCAGATGAATAATCAATCTGCGAAAATCCGTAAAATCAGCGTCATCCGCGAGCCAATGACTCAGAAAAGTTTTTTTAATGAAATCGTCTTATCATAGAACGTAATTCTAATTCCGAAGAGTAAAATGATTCCGCCGAAAACCATTTGTAAAGTTATTTGTTCTTCCAAAAACAACCAAGCTAAAATGGATGTAATTACAGCCTGACTTAATAAACTTAACGAAACCCTTGTGGCACGCATGTGTTGTGTGGCATAACTGATAGAAAGCCATGCGCACAATTGACAAATTACTGCCTGAAGCGCCAATACAAACCAACCCGTATCAGAGAAACCTGTAAAAGGCTGATTCAAACAATAACAAAGTATGGCCAGGTAAACGCTTGAAGCCAATAAACTAATCGTCATAAAGGATAAAACATCAACATCTGAAAGTACTTTTTTGCTGACCAAAAGATAAATCGAATAGAGAATACCAGATAAAACAGCGAACAAAAAGGCCTGATCAAAATTTAAATCCATAAAAAAGCTAAAGCCTACCAAAGTGATCATTCCGAATAAGGAAACCACGGTTCCGATCCAGAAATTGGTGGCTGGTCGTATTTTAAGAAAGAAAAAAGAGCCAATTCCAACCCAAAGCGGTGATAAATTGGTAAGTAAAGAAGCTTGCGTAGCACTCGAATCCTGAATAGCAATATTCCAAACGGCAACATCTGAAGAGAATAAAATACCGCAAAGTACCGCCAGAAGAAAAGGCTTCGTTTTTGGAAGTTTAAAACTTTTGGTGATTATTACATAGGGCAAAAGCAAAATCACAGCAAAAAACATTCTGTAAAAAGCCGAAATTAGCCCCGGCGCCAGTTTTAGTTTAACCAATATTGGAAAAATAGAAATACATAGTATTCCGCAAATTAAGGCTAATCTTGGTTTGGTGATTTTCATTTCATTTTTAATTTGTACTTTCCAAATAGCGGATTTAAAAGCTTATGTTTTTTCTAAAGAAGTTTAAAATTTATAACAGTTATTCAGTAAAGCTGAAAATTTGGTACTTTTTATTGTTCTTATTATAACTTCCTAGATATAAACTATTTTTGAACTTAAAAAGTATTAAATCTTTGTATAGAGTTTTAGAAAATATTGATACCGTTTTTTTAATTTCTTCGTTCTCTTCTAAGAAAATTCTAGCTTTGTCAAAAGCGGAGATTTTCATCTCACGATCAAGATGATTAAAAGTAGAATCAAATATACAATTCGTATAAACTACTGCTTTGTTTTTATAGGAAATTAAATTCGTTACGGTATAACTTCTTCCTGAATTAAAAGGTATCATTGTAGTTCCATTCATTCCCATTCCGCCCGTACTCATTAAATTTTGATTCATTGATATTCCAACAGAACCTTGAGTTATATCTTCTGAACTTCCAATAGCGGTATAATAAATTCCATTCAAATTATAGCACGATACACTAGGCACGTCTTTAATTCTTCTAAGAAATTGTTCTGAATTTTTAATAGGTTTTGTGCTGGAAAAAATATCGTTCTTTCGCCAAAAAAAGCTGTTCTTTTGCTGGAGGAAATCAGAATTTTTAAAATCAATTTCCTGATCATGCAAAACTTTATATTCTTTAAGAATGTTACCATTTAAATCACTAATTGTAAAAAACAAAACAAAAGCATTGGTTTTTATTTGAAGAATTTTGTTGTCAATCAAAAAAGAATTTGATCTAAATGTTATTGCACCATATTCGCCTTTAGTTGTTTTTTGTTGCTTAATAGATATAAGATTTGGTGTAAAATACTGAAGATTAATTCTTAAAACTTGTGTAGCATGTGTAGTATTATCAATAGTGAAGATAATCTCCTCTGGATTATAGGTGTAAATTTTGTATCTTTTAGAGCTTAATGCTAATGACGGAGGACTGTCATTGGCTATAGTTTGAAAGCAAGGTTCTGAAGATTCATCTGTTAGAACAGTATATAAGTTTTCGGGATGATCAAATATGTTCTTAAATTCTAAATGCGACAAGTCAACTATTTTTTCGTTTAGATTCCCATTATCGTCAGATATATAAAACTTTAAAGTACTTGTGTTTTTTATTATTGTAATAAGGTAAAACTTGTTGTTGATAGTAAGTTCTTGAACTATTTTTTCCTTTTTTAGTTCTAAAGCAATTGCCTTATTTTCAGTTTTTCCAGTTGTAAAATTGATATATTGTGAACTAATTTCTTTTCTGTCTTTCGATGCCCAGAAAACAAAACAATTATTATCCTTTTGACTATAACCAATAATGCTCTCGTATTTTTTTTCTGGTCTTACAATAGTTAAAGAATCTATAATATTGAATTTTTCATCAAATCTTATAGCGTTAGTTTTTTCCTTATCATTTAAAAACAGAATCACTTCTTTTTTATCTTCATTGACTACCTGAAAAAAATCTCTTTTCTCTTCTAATTTTAAATCAAATTCTTTTGCAATATCTTGAGAAAAAGAAGGCAAACTATTTAAAAGCAGGAATGTCAAAAGTATTTTTTTTAGCATGATCAAGGAGTTTTTTTTTGCTAAGATCTTACTTTTTTCTCAAATAAAACATCAAAAAAGAAACGCGTGAATCGATTACCAATTTCACGCGTTTAAGAGAGTGTTAAGCATTCAAAATTTTACTGTAAGCTTCTTTAATTTGCAGGTCAGAAAATGGTTCAAGCGCTTTCGCTAACATCTTACTGGTTTTGATGCAGTTCATCATTTTAGTTCGCAGATCCTGGTTGTCACCAATCTCTGTTTCCAGAATTGCCTCGAAAATCTCGGACAAGTATTCCGGTTGTTCTCTAAATTCTCCTTCCATCCAAAGAAAGGAAAGAAATTGTGCTACCGCTGGCAGTACATCTTGTTGTGTTGGTTTTTGATTTTCCTCTGTCATGATCGAAAATTTTAAACGCACGAAACCCTCATTTTAGGTGTGACAAAATATTCAAAAGAATAGATCAAGGGCAGTTTCCTGCTCCAGCACCATGATGAGGGTTTCGCTTATTGTTACTTTTAATAAGTTTATTATTGAAAGTCTCTCAAATATTTTGTCAGTACAAACGTACGAATATAAATTTGAAAGAAACAATAGAATGTAAGAATTTTGGCTTGTTTTTAGTTCTGTAATGTTGTCATTTTCTAACGAGAAATCGCACTAGAAACTCAACAACAGTGCGTGAATCTCGCGTGCGATTTCTCGTTCCTCGAAATGACAAACGATATGCTAAATATCTAAATCAGTTTAGTTTACCGTTTCACCATTTGGAGCATCAGCATCCGGATTGATGAAAACTAGTTTTCCTTCGGCATTTGTAGTCATCAGGATCATTCCCTGGCTTTCTACACCGCGTAGTGCTCTTGGCGCTAAGTTGGCTAAGACTGAAACGCGTTTCCCGATGATTTCTTCCGGAGAAAAGCTTTCTGCAATTCCTGAAACGATTGTACGAACGTCAATTCCGGTATCTACTTTCAGTACCAGAAGTTTGTTGGCTTTTGGCATTTTTTCTGCTTCCAAAATAGTTCCAACACGGATATCCATTTTAGCGAAATCTTCGAATTGAATGAGTTCTTTTTGTGGTTCAGGTTGCTTGCATTCGGCAAGGTTGGCGGTTTTTGTAGCTTCCAATTTGTCTATTTGTTTTTGAATTTCTTCGTCTTCTATTTTTGCAAAAAGTAATTCGGCTTCACCTATTTGGTGGCCTTCCGGAATCAATTCTGAATTTTCAGCAACATCATTCCATTTCAATTTCCCCTCGTTTTTCAGGATTCTGGATAATTTTGCAGCAGTAAAAGGTAAAAATGGTTCTGCCAAAATGCTCAACGCAGCAGCAATTTGGAGTGCTACATACATTTGAGTTTTTACACGCTCCGGATTGTCTTTCATTACTTTCCAAGGCTCTTCGTCGGCTAAATATTTATTTCCTAAACGAGCCACATTCATCAATTCACCTAAAGCTTCACGGAATCTGTAACGCTCTACCGAACTTGAAATGACAGCCGGGTAAGCTTTCAATTCTGCCAAAGCAGCTTCGTCAACTTCGTTGAAATCATTCGGTTTTGGAATAAATCCGTCGTAATATTTATTGGTTAAAACCACCACACGATTGATGAAGTTTCCAAAAATCGCTACCAGCTCGTTGTTATTTCTTGCCTGGAAATCTTTCCAGGTAAAATCGTTATCCTTAGTTTCCGGTGCGTTTGACGTTAAAGCATAACGCAAGACGTCTTGTTTCTCCGGAAATTCTTCTAAATATTCGTGCAACCAAACCGCCCAGTTTTTAGAAGTCGAAAGTTTGTTTCCTTCCAGATTCAAAAACTCATTTGCAGGTACGTTGTCCGGTAAAATATAGCTTCCTTCAGCTTTTAACATTGCCGGGAAAATAATACAGTGAAAAACAATATTGTCTTTTCCTATAAAATGAACCAGTTTCGTGTCTTCATCTTTCCAGTAAGGCTCCCAATCTTTTCCTTCACGGGCAGCCCATTCTTTAGTAGAGGAGATGTATCCGATAGGGGCATCAAACCAAACGTATAATTTTTTTCCTTCGGCACCTTCAACCGGAACATCAATTCCCCAGTCAAGGTCACGCGTTACCGCACGAGGCTCAAGTCCGCCGTCTACCCATGATTTTACTTGTCCGTAAACATTCGGTTTCCAGTCGTTTTTATGTCCAACCAAAATCCATTCGGTTAAGAAATCGGTATATCTGTCTAGCGGTAAAAACCAGTGTTTCGTTGATTTTAAAATTGGAGTTTCTCCGGTAATTGTCGATTTTGGGTTAATTAAATCGGTTGCATTTAAAGTCGATCCGCATTTTTCGCACTGATCTCCGTAAGCTTCTTCATTACCACATTTCGGGCAGGTTCCAACCACAAAACGATCTGCCAAAAACTGATTGGCTTTAGCATCGTACAATTGTTCGGTTACTTCTTCAATAAAATCTCCTTTATCATACAATGTTTTAAAGAATTCCGAAGCGGTATCATGGTGAATTTTAGCCGAAGTTCTGGAATAATTGTCAAATGAAATTCCGAAATCAGCAAACGATTTACGGATAATTCCGTCGTATTTATCAATAACTTCTTGTGGCGTAACTCCTTCTTTTTTGGCTTTCATTGAAATTGCAACACCGTGTTCATCGCTTCCGCAAATAAACGCAACATCTTTTCCTTGCAAACGTAAATATCTCGAATATATATCTGCAGGCACGTAAACCCCCGCCAAATGGCCAATATGTATAGGTCCGTTGGTGTAAGGTAAGGCTGCCGTAATAGTATATCTCTTTGGATTCTGTATCATAACTCAATTTTATTGAGTGCAAAAATAAGCAATAGAATTGAGATTTTGTTATTTCACGGAGTTTCGCAACCATTTTCACCGAGATTCGCGAAGAATTTTACTTTTTGGATGTCGTGAAGAGGTGAAGGTACAAAGAAATTTACCCCATTGTTATGTCATTTCGACCGAAGGGAGAAATCTTCACATGGTGAGCGCGCACTGTTGCGGAGCTTCTTGCGAGGATTTCTCCCTTCGGTCGAAATGACAACAGTGCCGTTGATCATCAGCTATAAATTAAACTTTGCGTTTTTGTGTCTTCGCGAGATTATCGCAACCCAACAAAAAAATTGGAGGATCTCTGCGAAAACCTTCTGGTAACTTTGTGCAATAACGCATAAAATAGAACCAGTTTAAACTAGCATCTCTGTTAAAATCTTCAAGATTTATTTCGCAACCTTTGTGTTCAAAAAAACAAGAAAAAGGCAATTTTATGAGCAAGACAAAACTGATCATCAATAAAAATGGATCAATAAAAATAGAAGGCGATTTCGAAATCATGGATTCTGAAGGAGCTGTTTACGGACTACAAGGAAGATCGACATTGGGCCTTTGCCGTTGTGGATTATCGGCAAATAAGCCTTTTTGCGATGGCGGACACCGTAATAATTTTGAACACGAGTCAAAAGCATTCGATTTACCACCAATGAAAACAAACTAAGAACCTCGTTTTTGGTTATTCTGATAAAGAAGCTGCATCTAAACTGATGTGGCTTTTTTTTGTTTTCATTTTTGCCTAATTTCTCAATTATGATAAGTTATTTCCTTAAAAAAGTGTGTTATATTTACCTAAATTTTTAAAAATATAAAGAATGAAAAAATTGGTAACCCCATTGTTGCTTTTATGTTTTGTTTTGGCTCATGCCCAAACACAAAAGACGGTTTCGAGTGATTGGACATCTTTCAATCAAACGATAGAAATTCAGTCTCCTGTTAAAAAGAAGTTTAAAGTAATCGCATCGGTAAAAGTAGAAAGTACCGAACCTCAGGCCTGGGCAGGAGTTTGGGCAAGAGTTGATACCAAGAATGAAGAGGAAGGTTTTTTTGATAATATGAGTGATCGACCGGTTAAATCAAACGAATGGAAATCTTATACCATAGAAGGAACTATCGATAAAAATAGTAAATCACTTAGTTTTGGAGGTCTGTGTTTGTATAACGGTAAATTCTATTTTGATAAATTCGAATTGCTGATCGAGAATGACAAAGGTGTTTTTGAGCCTTTGGCAGTTTTAAACCCAAGTTTTGAAACCTCATTAAAAAATGGTGAAATTCCGAAATGGGGTCTGGGTATTTCAAAAGATGCTTATGTGAAAGTGAAAGAATACAAAATTACACTAGACAAATCCAGTACTGATGGTAAAAGCAGCTTATTGTTGGAAGGAAGCGGGATTAAACCGCGAGCAGAAGCAAAGATTGGAAATGTGGAAGGAGCATCACCAAAAATTGGAGATATGATTTCGATGCTTGAAGACCTTAAGTCTCGTGTAGAAAGAACAGTGAAGAATATGAATCAGTACGAAATTGATTATTTGCATGACGCAGAAGCCAACCGAATTGGAGCATTAGTGATGCATTTGGCCGCAGCCGAAAAGTACTATCAGGTTTTTACCTTTGAAAACAGAGGATTTAATGAGGAAGAGAAAAAAAAGTGGGATGCGGCTTTAAACCTGGATCAGGGTGGACGAGATGAATTTAAAGGACATGATATTCAATATTATTTGGACATCTACAATGAAGTAAGAGCCAAAACAATTTCGGAGTTAAAAAAGAGAGACGATGCTTGGTTTGCCGAAGTTCAGACAAAGTATGATATGAGTAATCAATATTGCTGGTTTCATGTTATGGAACATCAGTCGAGTCATCTAGGGCAGATTTTGTTTTTAAAGAAACGTATTCCACCTCAGCAGAAACCAACATTACCAAAAGAAATCAAAAAGTAATAGTTTCGATTTATGAAAAAGCTGCATCATGTGCAGCTTTTTTTATAAGTAAAGTTCTCCGCGCATCGTTATGATGGAGGAACCTCCAACCAGGATATCTTCTTCGCGATTCATCACTTCAATCATCGAGGGCTGTTTTAATCGTACACCCTGAAGAATTTTGTATTTTTTATCGGATTTAGTGAATTTCTTTTGTGTTAAAAAGCCAATCAGTGGGCCGGCAGCAGTTCCGGTAGCAGGATCTTCATTTATTCCGATAATCGGGTTGAAGAATCGGGTTTCGACTATATGTTCCTGATTTTCATCAGCAAGAGTGAAACAATAAAATCCTTCAGATTTATATTCTTTTGAAATTTCGATTAAAAGCTGGTTGTCCGGAACAAAACTATTGAGTATTTGGCTGTTTTTTATAGGAACCATGGTATGGGCAACTTCTGTTTTAACTATTGTTGGAACAAAAGCATTTACATCTAGATCTTCAATTTTTAAACCGAGCGCGACTGCAATTTTATAAGTTGGGATTTCTTCTTTAATGACTGCCGATTTTTGATGCATTTGAACAAGAGGATAGAAAGAAACAGGATCAAGAGTAACCGTTAACGGAATGGCGGAATGTTTCATAATTACAAATTGTTCACTTTCGTTTTGCTCTTCAAAAATGGGCATTCCTTTTAAGAGAGCACCGCAGACAGCGCCTAATAGGTTATGTCCTGCACCATCGATTTCGATTCCTGTTGGGGTAAAGGAACGAACCATTAGTGCTTTTTCTCTTGTAGAATAATAAATAAAAGAGGTTTCGGAGTAGCGAAATTCTTTAGAAATATCACGATAAGTTTCCAGCTTTAAATTACCATCGGTAAAAACGACAGAAAGTGGATTTCCTTTATAACTTTCGTTTGAGAATACATCTAAGACGTAATATTCCAATGCTATTCTTCCTTCCATTATTTCTTTTTTACTTTTTTAACGGAATAAAGTTACAGATTATACCATATCAAAACAACAGCTTTTTATAACATTCGTTTTCCCTCGGCGCTAAATTTTATTGCTTTTTCTAATCTTGCAAGTCTGGTTTTTTCTTGCTTGGCGCTCATAATTACGTGAATTATTACTTTTTTGTACGATGGCGCCTGATTGTTGAAATATTCCCAGGCTATTTTATTGTCTTTAAATTGTTTTTCAAATTCCGGGTCAAGTAGGTAAGCTTCTCTTTCATGCGAGTAGATTTTAGATCTTTCTTCAGATCTTAATTCGAAAGCCTTTAAGCCTTCGGGTAGCATGAGTCCGGCCTTAGTGAGTTCTTCTACTTTTTTGATGTTGATGGCACTCCATATACTGGATTTTTTTCTGGGTGTAAACCGTATCGTATAACTTTCTTCATCGACAGATCTTCGAATGCCATCAATCCAGCCAAAACAAAGCGCCTGATCAACAGATTCTGACCAGGTCATGCATGGCTTCTTGGTACTCACTTTATAAAAACCAACTAAAAGTTCGGTTTCCTTTTGATGATGCTTTTCTAACCATGTTCTGAATTTTTCTTGGGTGGGGAAGAAGGTTGGTGTCATTTTTTTGAAATAAAAATCAATTACAAATTTGGATTCGCTCTAATGAAATTATAAAGGTATAATAAATATCAGAAAAGATTCCCGTGACAAAAAACAAGGTCAATTCTTTTGGTTTTGTTGTTTTTCTACCAGTTTATAAATTGTTTTAATCCTCAGCAAGGATATTGGTGCAATAATGATGTTGAAGAAAAAGAATAGGTCAAAGAATGATTCAGAGTCAATTATTTCTAGTGCTATTGTAATTAAAAGTAGAATAAAAAAGAACAGATTGATCCAGAAAATCAATGTGAGTGAAAAGATTTTAAGTTCAATTTTTAACTTTTTTATAAATGAAAGTAATATGATCACTAATCCTAAGCCGGCAGAGATCCAACAAGAGTATGTGAAAAATTCAAGTGTTTTAAAGCCACTAAACATTCCTGGGCTTTCAAAAAAGTAAATGAAAAATGTAATTACACTCCAAATATTGGTGAGAAGTAAGGATAGGAGTAAACTCTTGTAGACTGTTTCTTTCATGATTTTGATAGTTTTATAGGTTGTGAGAATTTACATAGCACTTTTGAGCCTTTGTTTTTTATAGACTATCAATCATTATTCCATGTTTTTAATAGAGTATATTTTAATTCTTCGATACAATCACTTTCTTATCTTTGCAAGAGCAATTAAAAAGACTATAAACCATGGCGAAAGGACCTGAAAAAAACGGCAAAAACAAGGCTTTGCATACCAAATTGCTAAAACGAAAAAAGGCTAAGCTTCAGGAGGAGAAAAAAGCACAGGCATTACGTTTGAAGGCTTTGGTTGCAAAAATGAATGAAAAGAAGAATAGTGATGAATCTGATATCACTAAATAGTATTACATTTTCCCGATTTTAATACTTGACTATTTTTACGTTTTCTGTTAATCCATTTGACTGAATTTTTAAAATATAGATTCCCTCAGCAAAGTTTTCTAGATTTATTTGTTCTGTGTTTATTTTGTTTTCAAGTATAATTTGCCCTTTTGAATTGATTAATGTTATGGAATCAGGTTTTTGATCCAATAAAGATGTGATGTTTAGTTTGTCTTTAACCGGATTTGGAAAAACATTAAAACTCTTGCTTTGTAATTGATTTTCCGGAATCCCCAAAGTATTTGAATTTTTATATTTTGCCAAACCAATGTTGGCCGATCGAGAGGAACTAACACCTACTGTTATTAAATTAGCTTCATTTACAATTACTTTTTGAATGGTGCTATTGGAGGCATTCATGTTTGAGAGTACAATTCCTTTGTTGCCGAAGTTTGTTTTGTAAGTTCCGTCGGGATTTAATTTTATCAATAAACTATTTGATGAATTCGATACAGCCGTTACTCCAGCCAAAAGAATTGAATTGTCTTGAAGAATATTAAGGTCGTTTATAAAATCTTTATCACTTTTGGTGTCAATTAGTAATTTTCCATCATCACTAAAGGTAGTATCAAGAGTTCCATTGATGTCGAATTTTGCCAAATTAATGACATATTTTAAAGGAGTGATTGCTTTAGCTCCTACCGCATAGATTTTATCCTTATCTATTTTGACAGATAGGAAACGATCATAATCTTCCCGAGCATTCGAATCAAATTGTACGTAACGGTAACCATTTGTGCCAAAAGAAGTATCAATACTTCCGTTTGCGTTTAATTGTACCAATAATGATGCTTCAGTGGGGTTGCTTACTGAGCCGCCAATTAAAATTTTGTCTCCATTCATAACTGAACAAAACGCCCTTTGTGAAAGTGAATCAAAGTTGATCACCTGAACACCATTATTACCAAAGCTGTTGTCGTACGTTCCATCAGCATTTAATTTTAAGATCAGAATATCTGAATTGTCATTCAAAACATATCCAACGGCTATCATTTTATCATTAGGTAAAATGTGTATGGATTGTAGATCAGATTCTGATCCGAGTATATTTTTAGTAATTCCATTTGTTCCAAATGTGGTGTCTAAAGTTCCGTCAGTATTGAGTCGCGCTATAGCTGCGTATGCGAATCTTTCGCCAGAACGTCCGGATAGAATAATTTTTCCGTCAGACTGAATTCCAATTTTTCTGACAGCGCTTTTTTCATTTCCAAATTTGATCATGGAATAACCTTTCGTTCCAAAAGAGAGATCTAAGGTGCCATCGGGCAGGTATTTTAACACTAAGCTGGAATTGCTGTTTGCAGAAGTGTAACCTCCAACAAGAATTTTATGATCTGCTAATTGTATTCCGTCGAAGGCATAATCGATACCGTTTGAAGTGAGATCGGTAATTGTTATACCATTTTTTCCAAAAGAAGTGTCTAAAGTGCCATCATTTTGAGCATAAGAAAGAGTATAATTAAAAATCAAAAAAAGTAATGTTTTCTTCATATTCGTTATTTTTTCTTTTGGTTAGGGGTTAAAATTAGAATTCCGGCTTCTCTAAAACTACAGAAAATGCTAAGGCCTTTTTGTTTATTGAACATACCAATTATCTGAATTTCATTTTTGGATAACGGAAGTTTCCCTTTCTTTAGATTTTAGATCAAGTTGGTCGTTTTTTAAGTATGCTAAAGTAGCTTTTTTTCATTCAAAAAAATCTCACAAAATTATATTTTTATCAGGATGAGATTGTATTAGGAATGACAGTAAATAGTACGTTTTGTCGCGATAAGAAAATATTGTCGCTTATGTTATTATTTCTTCGAAATTTGCAATCCAAAGTAAAGTATTGGAAAACAATCTAAAAGGACTTGAGGAAATGGCAAAAACAAGGCTTTATATATCAAATTGTTAAAACGAAAAAAGGCTAAGTTTCAGGAAGAGAAAAAGCACAGGCATTATGCTTGAAAGCTTTAGTAGCAAAAATGAATGAAAAGAAGAATAGTGATGAGTTAGATGTTATATAAATCAAAATGTGTTTCTTTTCTGTTTTAATTTAACGGAAATTTGCAAATCAATCTCAAAACAAAAACAAAATGGAGGAATTTGGTAGAATAATAGTTTCTGAAACGGCAATGAACAGTGAAAATCTTCAGGATGTGATTCACTCTAATATTTCGGTAATCAATTTAATGCGTGAAGAAGGCGTTGATGACGAGTTTATTCATGAAGATGCCCTGATGAGTTATTACTTAGATTATTACTATTCGCAATATGCCGAAGGGAATTTTGCTCAGTTTGTCTATAAGTCAGGTTGGAATAAAGAATTAAACGAACTTATCGAAGAAGGTCTGATTTTAATTGGTGCCGAAAAACACCTGGAGTTGTTCCAACAGCAAAGCAAAAAGGTCAAATTGATGAGCAGTGTAAAGCTTAATAAATTCGTAAGTGGAAAATTGGAAGGCGTAAATCCAACACGTGATTTGCTGAACAACGATACGTTTTATGAATTAGAAGAAAATCTGGTTACTTTAAATGCTAATTTCTTAAAAAATCATCCCGATTTTGAAGTTCTTTCTGTAGATGATATGTTTGCGACCTTGGAGGAATTTGTAGGACATGAGATTAAGAGAGCCTAATTTTTAGTCTCGCAAAGACGTGAAGCTGCAAAGCTTTTGCAACCATTTTAATCTTTGATTTTCAGTATAAAACATTTGGGTTAATAAGATTATGGACTAATTTTATTAAAGAATCTTTGTGAGATGTTCACATTACTTTGTGAAATAACTTCATTATTTTAGCGTTCAGTGATTTAGGATTTAAAAGAAAAAAAATGAAACACGGGTTCGGCTGTATATTGCTTTTTCTTTGCTTTCAGATTGGGTTGTCTCAGAATAAAATAAACCTCTTTTCTGAAATCAATTACAATTCGATTCCTTCCGTTTCATTAAGCGATTATAAGTCAGTTCAGGAGCGTGATAAAAAATTTCAAAACCCAAATATTGCCTTAGGAATTGGTATTTCGGGCGGAGGTTCGAGGGCACAGTTTTTTAGTATGGGCGTGCTTTTAGGATTGGAAGAAATTCAGGAAGCCAATTCGGAACGTAATTTTCTGAACGAAATTGATTATTTTTCTACCGTTTCCGGAGGCTGTTTTTCGGCAGGATACTATCTGACCATTCTGAAAAATAAACTATATCAGGAAAATTGCTCTTTCAATGAATTTTACTTTTCAAAGGCAGACGCGTACAAAGATTATGTCGACAAATCGGCCAATATTTTGTCATTACTAAACAACAGCCGAAATGAGAAAGGCGACAGAATATCGATGACACAGCGTATTGATTCGGATATTTTGCAATACGACGTTATAAATCCGGATAACACCAACAAGTTTAATTCTCAAATGCTGATGTCTGATTTTTTTGTTTCAAAAGACAGCAAATCAGTTCCCGTTTTGCCCATGTTTGTGGCCAACGGAACGGCTTTTAATAATGGCGAACGAATTCCGTTTATGCCTCATATTATTAGAAGTTTAAATCTAAATTCGTCTTTAGCGCCCAATAAAGCTTCGATTGCACTGAATGAAAATGAGATCAATGACGGTTATAATTTTCCGGTCACTTATGCTATTACTGCAAGTTCGGCTTTTCCGGGTGTGCTTCCGAAAGTAAAATTCGGCGTGAAAGATCAGAATAAAATATTGTGTATTGTCGATGGCGGAGCTTCTGACAATATGGGGTATAAAACGCTAATTGAGTTACTGCATGACGATACAAAAGTAAAAGAGGTTAATAAAAAAGCTCTTTTTATAGATTGCCTGGGACAAGGAAAAAAGACACCCTACATCACAAACGCCAAAATCAGATTGATCTCATTGTTTGAAACTGCTTCTTTATATACGGTTCAAACCCGATACATGACTTTTGATAAAGATGTAGAAAATATTTTCGAACGTTATAAAATCCCGATTACCAATTATCAGATCATCGGTTTTACAACCATTCGGGATCACCTGTTAAGGCTTGAAAAGAATCAGGATTATGAAGATTTGGTTACGGAATTAAAAAACACCAACGATGAGCCGGGTAGCTGGGTCAGACTTTATGGTAATTTTAAACAGGATTTAGTAGAAAAGTTTGGTGAAGATTCTTTTAAGAAAGATAAGGATGGTGAAATCATTGTCGCGACTTTAAGTCGGGAAAAGTTTAAGGGCTTAACTGCCAGCCAGATTTTATTATTGTACGAGTACGCTTCGCATGTTGAGACCAAATTAAGAATTACGCCAGAAGAAAGAGAAGTTTTATTGCTATCTGGCAGGTTTGCGGCTTATTTAAAAACCGATGAATTGAAAGCTTTATTGATAGAAAACAAATAAATTTACCCAAAATTGCATTTTCTGCTTAATCAATAAAATTTTGAGAGAACAAATTTCCATGTTTATAAAAAGAACCTTTGTCTTTTTGTTTTTGCCTGTCGCCTTATCGGGTCAGATAAAGAGTACGGATACAGGAGATAATGTTACCCGATATTATTATGACGATCATGTAATTTCTGTACAAATTTGGTACGGTCCGGACAAGAACCCGGACAGCACCAAAACCTATTATTCGAATGGAAAGCTGAATGAGGTTTTTTATTATGATGAAAAAGGACTAAAAGATTCTGATTGTTTTCAATACAATCAACAAGGAGAGAAATTGGTAACCTGGAATTTTTCGCATGGAAAACAAATAAGCAGAACGGATCATAAACTGCCGTTTAACAAAGACAGGGAAGAAACGGTAAAAAAGGCTCTTAAACTGCTTACCGAAATCAATATTAAAACCAATTACAATCCTACAAAAGTTAATGATTTGTACAACCGTGGCGTATTAAGCGTGAGTCTTGGCAATATTACTTTAGCTCTTGAAGATCTGAAAAAGGTAGAATATTCGATTGATAAAGATCCTAAAAATAAGGGTATCGTTTTGACAGATTCTTTAGAACAAAAGAAGGATTTGTTTAGAAGCAAACTATATGACCGATTAGCGTTTCTTTATGCTTCACGCGAAATGGATAATTTTGCTATTCACTATTACAATAAAGCAATAAAGAGTGCTCCTGACGATTTGCGTATTTTGTACAACTTTGCATCGTTGCTGCAGCGCAGAAAGATGTATGATTTGGCCCGCTTTTATCTGGAGAAAATAGTAGCTGTAAAGCCGAACCATGCACATGCCAGATGGGGACTTGCGCGATTGTACAGTGATACTGGAGAATATGAGAAGGCAATGGAAAATGTAGTCTTAGCTTTTGTATCAGAAAAAGCAATTGTTGAAAGAACTACGGCTTACGGGGGCAGAGACTTAAGGACCACTCGTGGTTTGATTTATCATAAGTTAGGAGAATCAGAGAAGGGAATTGCCGATTTGAAATCGGCACTAGAAATGGACAAAAACAATTCGTATGCCATGAAAAATCTCGGCATTATTTATCTGGATCAACATAAATACAAAAAAGCCTGCGAATGGTTTCAAAAAGCAAAAGAGCTCAATTATACTTTAGTTTATGATGAAACAGATTTGTCTTCTTTGTTAGAAAGTGCCTGCCAGAATACGCAGCAGGAAATTGTAATTAAGAAAAAACCTTTTGCTTTTCCGAATCCTGCGACTACAGTTGTTTCGGTAAAAGATTTTGGTGTTGAAAACTTTGATTATGAATTTTTTAGTTTCGAATCGGTTTCTGTTTTAAAAGGAAAAAGTACAGACGGAAAAATTGATATTTCGGGTTTGCCATCGGGTTTTTATGTGCTTAAAGTTGCAGGTGAAAATTCAGCGGAGACTTTTAAGGTGATTAAAGAGTGAAGAGTGAAGAGTGAAGAGTGAAGAGTGAAGAGTGAAGAGTGAAGAGTAAAGAGTAAAGAGTAAAGAGTAAAGAGTAAAGAGTAAAGAGTAAAGAGTAAAGAGTAAAGAGTAAAGAGTAAAGAGTAAAGAGTGAAGAGTAAAGAGTAAAGAGTGAAGAGTGAAGAGTAAAGAGTGAAGAGTAAAGAATAATCTCTGCGCATCTCTGCAAATATTTCGTGTATCTCTGAGTAATAACCTCCGAAATAACTTTAGAATCAACTTTGTCGTGATCTTAGGAAACATTTCCTTAAATTTGCTTCCATTATAAAAAAATACAATAGTTATAAAAAACAAGCTATGTTACAAATCGCATTTATTAGAGAGAATCAGGAGAAAGTAATCAAGGCTTTAGCAAAACGAAATATCGATGCTAAAAGCGTTGTTGAAGAAGTGGTGCAATTAGACGAAAACCGTCGCGCAACACAAGTAGAATTAGACAACACTTTATCTGAATCTAATAAATTATCCAAAGATATAGGGGAATTGATGAAAGCAGGAGAGAAATCAAAAGCTGCAATCTTAAAAGAAAAAACAGTTTCCTTAAAAGAAAAAAGCAAAGAATTGGGTGAAAAAGCAGAAGCTTTAGCTGCCGAATTAACCAATAAATTATATACTTTACCAAATCTTCCAGCTGATATTGTTCCGGAAGGAAAAACACCAGATGACAATTTGAATGTTTTTCAGGAAGGTGATATTCCGGTTTTACACGAAGGTGCACAGCCTCACTGGGAATTGGTAAAAAAATACGATATCATCGATTTTGAACTGGGTGTAAAAATTGCAGGAGCAGGATTTCCGGTTTACAAAGGAAAAGGAGCTCGTTTGCAACGTGCTTTGATCAATTACTTTTTAGACAAAAATACAGCTGCCGGATACAATGAAGTCCAGGTGCCGCATTTGGTAAATGAAGCTTCAGGATATGGAACAGGACAATTACCGGACAAAGAAGGACAAATGTATCATTCAACAGTTGATGATTTGTATTTGATTCCAACGGCTGAGGTTCCGGTTACGAATTTGTTCCGTGATGTGATTTTAAACGAAAGCGAATTGCCAGTTTTACATACCGCATATACGCCATGTTTCCGTCGTGAGGCAGGTTCTTACGGAGCTCACGTACGTGGATTAAACCGTTTGCACCAATTTGATAAAGTAGAAATTGTACGTGTTGAACACCCTGAGAAGTCTTATGAAGCATTAGATGGAATGGTAGAACATGTAAAAGATATTTTAAAGGAATTGAAATTACCATACCGCGTTTTACGTTTGTGTGGTGGTGATATGGGTTTTACATCTGCTTTGACTTACGATTTTGAAGTGTTTTCTACTGCACAGGACCGTTGGTTAGAAATCAGTTCAGTTTCGAACTTTGAAACCTTTCAGGCCAATCGTTTGAAATTGCGTTTCAAAGACAAAGACGGAAAAAACCAACTGGCACATACCTTAAACGGAAGTTCATTGGCATTGCCGAGAGTCTTAGCCGGAATTATAGAGAATTACCAAACCCCGGAAGGAATCGTAATCCCGGAAGTGTTACGACCTTACTGCGGATTTGATATTATAAACTAAATTTTACAGTACTTAGGATTAAACCTAACAGGTTTCAAAATCTGTTAGGTTTCTTAATTTAAACTAAGAACTACAACTAAAAAAACAGAGGAAGATGGAAGGGATTTTGAATTGGGACGTAGATCCCGTTATTTTTTGGATAACTGATAGTTTTCCGTTGAAATATTATGGTGCTTTTTTTGCCTGCGGATTATTACTGGGCTATGCTATTGTGCGAAACATTTATAAAAAAGAAAATCTTTCGCTGGACAATCTCGATAGTTTACTGGTTTATGTAATCGTTGGAACAATTTTGGGAGCGCGATTAGGGCATTGCTTTTTTTATGAGCCATCCTATTTTTTACAACATCCGATAGAAATTCTGCTACCCATTCAGAAAGTGGCTGGGGTTTATAAGTTTGTTGGATATCAGGGTCTGGCAAGTCATGGAGGGTCAATAGGAGTTTTAATTGCAATGGTTTTGTATTGTCGAAAGTATAAAGTTAAGTTCTTGTGGCTTTTGGATAAAATGGCAATTGGGGTTCCGGTTACGGGAGCTTTTATCAGATTTGGGAATTTTATGAATTCTGAAATTTACGGAAAACCGACCAATGGAAACTGGGGTGTTGTTTTTCAGAGAGATGATATGATTCCAAGGCATCCAACACAGCTGTATGAAGCATTTGCTTATCTGTTGATTTTTGTAATTTTGTATGCGATGTACAAATCAGAGAAAATTCGAAAAGCAGACGGATTAATCTTCGGGTATTTCTTGATGTTATTGTTTCTTGCCAGATTTATAATTGAGTTTTTCAAGGAGAATCAGGAAGCCTTCGAGAATAGTATGCCAATTAATATGGGGCAAATATTGAGTATTCCTTTTATTTTGATTGGTTTAGGATTGATTGTCTGGAAATCAAAAGGTAAAGTTTATAGTCACGGCGTTCAGTAAGCAGTAAATGCTTATAGTTGCTTTCATCGTTTTCAGTAGCTGTTGAAAATTAGACCAATACCGAATATAAAAAAAGACTAAAATATGAAAAACTGCATCATCTATATCGTTTTGTTCTGGTCTACTTTTGCATTTTCACAGAATGAACAGCTTGCACAGTATTACTACGATAAAGGTGATTTTGAAAAAGCCAAAATCAGTTACGAAGAGCTTTTAAATAGTGCACCGTCCAATACACAATATTTTTTAAGAACGATCGATTGCTATCAGCAGTTACAGCAATTTGAAAGAGCACAAAAAGTAATTCAGGATCGTTACAATAAATACAAGCAGGGTGTTTTTTTAGTAGAGTTGGGCTATAATTTTCAACTGCAGAAAAACGATGCCAAAGCCAAAAGTTACTACGAACAGGCGATCGAAAAAATCAAAACCAATCCGAATGATGTTTACGGAGTGGGCAATTCTTTCGAGAAAAAAGTATTACTAGAATATGCCTTAAGAGCTTATGAAACGGCGATGCTGGTACAGCCTAATTATAATTTCAATTTTCAAATCGGGATGTTGTACGGGCAGCTAGGGAAGACCGATCAAATGATTGATCTTTTGCTGACAGAATCATATAAAAACCCACAGAATGCTAATTTAATCCAGACACAGTTATCTCGTTTCATGAATGGAGAAACGGATAATACTGCTTTTAAAGATGCTATGCGTAAAGCTTTGATTTTGAAAACACAAAAAGATCAGGATGTGTTCTGGAATCATTACCTAAGCTGGTTTTATGTACAGCAAAAAGAATTCGGTAAAGCTTTCATTCAGGAAAAAGCAATTTACAAACGAGAACCTGAATCGCTCTCGAGCATTGTTAATTTAGGACAGTTTGCATTGAATGAGGATGACACCGATACAGCGGAGGAAATCCTGAATTTTATCCTTCTGAACACCAAGGATCTTGATTTACTCATTCAGACAAATTCGTCTCTGATGCAAATTAAAATCGACAAAGCACAGGAAAAAGACTATACAATTATCAGTACTGAGCTACAACAATTGCTTACAACCTATGAAATAACTCCTTTTACCTTATCTTTGCAAATAATTCAGGCGCATTTCCTGGCTTTTAATCTTAAAAAGACCGAAGAAGCCAAGGAAATTATTAAGAAAGCGTTGGAGTTAAATTTGAATGCTTATCAGCAGGCTGATGCAAAGATGGAGTTGGCAGACATCCTGCTTTTAGAAGAGAAGTTCAATCAGGCGCTGATTTATTATTCGCAGATTCAATTGGATTTGAAGAATGATGTCATGGCGCATGAAGCGAGTTTAAAAGCGGCTAAAACGAGTTATTACAAAGGCGATTTCGAATGGGCTTCGAAACAGTTTAAAGAATTGAAAGCTGCAAATACGCAATTAATTGCCAATGATGCACTAGAGTATTTTTTACTGATTAACGATAATACGGTTGCCGATTCAACACAAACCGCGTTAAAGCAGTTTGCTAAAGGTGATTTTTTAATGTACCAGAATAAAAAGCAGGAAGCAATTGCTCAGTTTCTGGGGATATTGAAAAGCTTTAAAGGACAGGAAATAGAAGCTGTTACAATGTTGCGTTTAGGTAAGATTTACGAAAGCCTGAAGGATTACAATTCAGCTTTGGCGCAGTATCAGCAGATTATTGACCATCATGGTGACGGAATTTATGTAGATGAAGCATTGTTTTTCTCTGCAGAAATTTACGATGATGAATTGCATGATGCAGAAAAGGCGAAGCCATTATATGAGAAGGTAATTTTTAATCATCAGGATAGTATCTATTTTGTTGATGCCAGAAAAAAATACCGACAGTTAAGAGGAGACAAGAATTTGTAAATTGCTTCGCCCGTTCGCTATCGCTCGGGTCCAAAAAGTAAATTCCAAATTCCAAAAAAAAGAGAATTAGAAATATGATGATTTGTTTTTAAGGATTCGGAGAATAAAATGACTCAGAACCTTAGAATCTTAGAATCTCAGAACCTTAAAAAAAAATGATTATTTACAACGTTACCACCAATATACACGAGAGCGTTCATGACCAATGGCTAAAATGGATGCAGGAAAAACACATACCGGAAATTTTAGCTACACATAAGTTTTCTTCGGCAAGAATTGTCAGAGTAATGATAGAGGAAGAAATGGGCGGAATTACGTATTCTGTTCAATATGTTACAGATAGTAAAGAGACTCTGGAGCGTTATTATATCGAAGATGAACCCGAGTTTCATAGAGAAGCACTAGGATTATTTGCAGATAAAATGCTTTCTTTCAGAACAGAGTTAGAAGTGATTTCAGAACATTAAAAAACGATTTTTAGATCATTAGACTTCTTAGATTTTTCGAGAAATTTAATAGTCTAATAATCTAAGAATTCAGAAAAGAGAATGGAAAAAGTAAAAGCCAAAAAACATTTAGGGCAACACTTCCTGAAGGATGAAAGTATCGCCAAAGCAATTGCAGATACCTTAAGCCTTAACGGATATGATGAGGTTTTAGAAATAGGACCGGGGATGGGTGTGTTGACTAAGTATTTGCTTGACAAACCAATTAATACACATGTGATCGAGATCGATACCGAATCAGTGGCGTATTTAGGTGAGAATTATCCAAAACTAAAAGATAAAATTATCTCTCAGGATTTCCTGAAATACAATATTAATGAAGTTTACGAAAACAAGCAATTCGCTATTATCGGAAACTTCCCTTATAATATTTCTACACAGATTGTTTTTAGAACTTTAGAATTTAAACATCAGATTCCGGAGTTTTCGGGGATGTTTCAAAAAGAAGTTGCAGAACGAATCTGCGAGAAAAAAGGCTCAAAGGCATACGGAATCTTATCCGTTTTGGCTCAGGCTTTCTATACTACAGAGTATCTGTTTACAGTAGATGAAAACGTTTTTATTCCTCCGCCCAAGGTGAAATCGGGTGTGATGAAAATGACCCGAAAGGAAGACTATAGCCTTCCATGCGGAGAAAAGTTGTTTTTTACAGTAGTGAAAACGGCTTTTCAGCAAAGACGAAAAACATTACGTAACAGTTTGAAAACATTAAATTTAACCGATAAGTTGCGAGAAGACACTATCTTTGATAAACGTCCTGAACAACTTAGTGTAGAAGAATTTATTGTTTTGACTCAAAAAATAGAAGCCGATGGAGTTTAAAATCAGTAAAGAGCTAATTAAAAAAATTGCTCAACTCATCCAAGCTAAAAATAATAAGGAGCTTGAAATTTTATTAAATGACATGCACCATGCGGATTTCGCTGAAATTCTGGATGAAATTGACATTGATGAAGCGACTTATATTTTTAAAGTTTTAGATAGCGAAAAAACAGCCGAAATTCTTCTGGAATTAGAGGATGATTTGCGTGAACAAATCTTAAACAGACTTTCGCCAAAAGAAATTGCTGAAGAGCTGGATGAACTTGAAACCAATGATGCGGCAGATATTATTGGAGAACTTTCAAAAGATAGAAAAGCAGAGGTAATCTCGGAGCTTCAGGACGTAGAACACGCAAAAGGAATCGTAGATTTATTGCGTTACGACGAAGATACTGCCGGGGGTATCATGCACAAAGAGTTGGTGAAAGTCAACGAAAACTGGAACGTATTGACTTGTGTAAAAGAAATGCGTATTCAGGCAGAAAATGTTTCCAGAGTACATTCTATTTATGTTGTTGATGATGAAAACAGACTTAAAGGAAGATTGTCACTTAAGGATTTGTTAACAACATCTACTAAAACACAAATCTCAGATATCTATATTAGAAAACTGTACTCTGTAAACGTAGAAACACCCGATGTTGAAGTCGCCAGAATAATGGATAAATATGACCTGGAGGCAATTCCGGTGGTAGACGAACTAGGACGTTTAGTGGGTCGCATTACGATTGATGATATTATTGACGTCATAAAAGACGAAATCGAGAAAAGAGATACCGAAGATATTCAGAAATTTGGGGGATTGGAAGCTCTTGAATTGCCATACGTTCAGACACGTCTTGGCGAAATGGTCAAAAAAAGAGCCACTTGGTTAGTGGTTTTATTTATCGGTGAAATGTTTACGGCTTCGGCAATGGGCTTTTTTGAAGGTGAAATTGAGAAAGCGGTAGTTTTAGCCTTATTTGTTCCGCTTATTATTTCGAGTGGAGGAAATTCAGGTTCACAGGCAGCAACTCTTATTATTCGTGCCATGGCATTGAAAGAACTTACCTTAAAAGACTGGTGGTATGTAATGAAGAAAGAGATCGCATCAGGTTTTTTATTGGGTGCTATTCTGGGAATTGTTGGTTTTATCAGGATTCTGGTTTGGCAGCAAACCGGTCTTTATGAATATGGAGAACATTGGTTAACAATTGGTTTGACAGTTTCTCTTTCTTTAGTTTTTATTGTTTTATGGGGAACGCTTTCGGGATCTATGATACCCTTTTTATTGAAAAAACTTAAACTGGACCCCGCAACCTCATCAGCACCGTTTGTGGCTACTTTAGTCGACGTAACGGGATTAGTTATCTATTTTACTATTGCTTCTTTATTATTAAAAGGGAAGTTGCTGTAAGAATAATATAGATCCATAAATTTTGTGCAAGATTTGTTCATTGCGACCACAAATTTCAAGAAAGTCGCTTGCAATTTGGATAAAGAGCTGTTAACTAAAATTGTCTATAGAGGAACGCGGATTAAACGGATTCGCTATCGCGAAAACACGGATTAAAACGGATCTTTTATTTTTTATTTTTTAAAATCCGTTTTAATCCGCGTTTTTAGTTTTGTAAATGTGTGTCATCGGCGTTCCTTTAGCAAATTGTTTGATAGAATAAGCCTTTTAGAATAATCGAAATGATTCCTGGCTTTTAGATTTTTGCCACAAATTGAAAGATTGCAGTGATTTAAAATCTGTAAAATCTACGTAATTTACATGCGGAAAATGAGCTATTAATCAACCAAAAATAATTCAAAAAACAACTAGTATGAAAATACACATTATAGGAGGAGGGAATCTTGGGGTTTCTATTGCCTTGGGAATTGCCAAATTCTCTAAACACAACCAGATTACCGTCACAAGAAGAAACACTGCCAGTATCCAGTATTTAGCCGAGTATGGAATTACGGTTTCTTCAGATAATAAACATACTATTCAGGAAGCCGATGTGGTTATTTTAACCATAAAACCTTATCAGGTAGATGTTGTTTTGGCAGAAATTTTACCCGTTATAAAAGGAAAAACAATTGCTTCGGCCGTAAGCGGATTATCTTTGGATATGCTTCAGTCTAAAACCAATAATGAATTTGCGGTAGTGCGAATTATGCCCAATATAGCAGCACAATTTGGTGAATCGGCCACCTGCATCTCTTTTCCTGAAAAAGACAGAGAAAAAGCATTGCCGATTGTTGATTTGTTTCAGGATCTGGGAACTGCTCCGGTTATCGATGAAAAATTAATGGATGCAGCAACAGTACTTGGTGCTTGCGGAACAGCATACGCTTTACGATACATTCGTGCCTCTATGCAGGCAGGTATTGAAATTGGATTTGATTCTAATACCGCGTTGGCAATTGCGGCTCAAACGGTCAAAGGAGCAGCAAAAATGTTACTGGAAGAGAAAGTACATCCGGAACAATTAATCGATCGTGTTACGACGCCTCAGGGCTGTACAATTGTAGGTTTGAACGAAATGGAACATAATGGTTTTAGTTCGTCTTTAATAAAAGGAATTAAGACTTCTTTGAAACAAATTAAGGGTTAGGACAAGGAAATCCCAATATTAAAAATCCCAAATCCCAATTTACTAAAACTTGGAATTTGGGATTTTTGTTTTACAGCTATTATGGTTTTTGTTATTTCTATGCGAAGAAATGTATCGTCAATCAATAGTGTTAGAATTTAACCATGTTTTCTGCTTACTGTATATTTCAGATAAACCAATCCAAAAAGACCCGAAAGTACAGAAGCGATCAGAATAGCAATTTTGGAGAAAATAATGGTTTCCGGATCTTTAAAGGCTAGGATGGTGATGAAAATAGACATGGTAAAGCCAATTCCCCCCAGCATGCCGGCACCTAAAATATGAGCCCATTTTAAGCTTTTAGGCAAACTGCATAATCCAATACTTACACCAATAGCCGAGAAAAGTAAAATTCCCAAAGGCTTACCTACCACTAAGCCCAGAATGATTCCATAGGTATTAGGGTGATTTAAACCTTCGTGCCAGTCTGATTGAATAGCGATGCAAGTATTGGCTATAGCAAACAAAGGCAGAATAAAAAAGGCAACGGGTTTGTGCAAAAAGTGCTGCAGTCTATAGGAAGTGGAATTTTCGTCACCATTTCCAAACGGAATTACAAACGCCAGAATAACACCCGTAATGGTAGCGTGAACACCTGAGTTTAACATGAAATACCACATTACGACACCTCCAATTAAATACGGAATCAGGTTTTGAACTTTCATGCGGTTCAGTACAAATAAGAAGATCCAGATTCCCAGAGCAATTGCGAGATTTACAAATGCTATTGAGGTGGTGTAAAAGATGGCAATAACAATTATAGCACCAAGATCATCAATAACGGCTAAAGCCGTTAAAAAAACCTTTAGCGACGAAGGAACTTTCTTTCCTAAAAGAGATAAAATTCCAATTGCAAAAGCAATGTCAGTTGCCATTGGAATTCCTGCTCCGTTTTGAGTTGCCGTTCCAAAATTTAAAACCAGGAAAATAGCGGCAGGAACCAGCATCCCACCCAAGGCAGCCATGATGGGTAAAGAGGCATTTTTAATATTAGACAATTCACCGTGATAAATCTCCCTTTCTAGCTCTAATCCAATTAATAAAAAGAAAATAGTCATTAAGCCATCATTAATCCAGTGTGTGATTGAATGTCCGTTGAGCTCTTTTTCCCAGAAAGCAATATATTCTGTTTGAAAAGATGAATTGGCGAGGTAGAGAGATATTATAGTGACAAAAAGCAAGAGTAGTCCTCCTGATTTTTCGTTGTTGAAGAAGGCTTTAAAAGTTTTTGTTAATTTCATTTTTATTAAAGTTCAGAGAATTTAGAAGCGATTTTTTTAAGGCTTATATTTTCAAAGTTAAAAAAAAACTAACGAATAAAAAATTAAGAGGCTTGGTGTTGGAGTTTAGGATTGTTTTATAACCAAAAAAACCGCCAATCTGATTGGCGGTTTGGAGTGTTTTTTAGAGGGTTGCAGCAGCTTCTAATATTAAGGCTGTCACTTCTTTAGGGTGTGATGCCAGCGAGGCGTGTCCTGCATCTAAGCGAATGATTTTTTTAGGATTGATTCGCTCTGCCATTTCTTTTTCTGTTTCTGGCGGAATCATATTGTCGAAATTGGAAATTTGATACCAGCTTGGTTTTGTTTTCCATGCCGGTTCACCTGCGATATCTCCAAAGCATTGGCCATGAATAGGTTTTTGTGCCAGTGATAAGATCAATGTCGCTTCTTTGTCCAGATCTTGAGCAAATGCTTCGTGAAACTCATCGTACTTGATCCATAAAAAACCTTTTGGATCAGGATAGATACTGGCTCCGCCTGATCCGGGTCTGCGTCCTAATAGGGCTCCCAGACTATCTCCTGCATCAGGAGCAAATGCGGCTATGTAAACTAAACCTACAACTTTATCATGATGTCCTGCACCTGAGATTACTGCTCCTCCGTAAGAATGCCCCACCAGAAGTACTTTTCCTTCCTGTGCATCAATCAGATCCTGTGTTTTATTAATATCATCTTGTAAAGAAGTCAATGGGTTTTGAACGCTTCGTACTTTATATTCCTCTTTTACTAATCCCGGAATTACATGTTGCCAATGCGAACCATCTCCCCAAGCGCCGTGAACCAAAATAATAGTTAAATCTTTTGTTGCCATAATTACTGATGTTTAATTGATTAAAATATAATTGCTTATTTAAAACTCAATGTGTGATGAAGCAAAATGGGGCATGATTATTTTCTGAAGTTTAATTTTATTCATAAATGTATGAAATTAAATAATTTGATAATGTTAAGGTTTCGAGAACTTTAGTGTATAAGTGCTTTAATACCAGTGGTTAATGTTTTTATTTTGGAATCTCAAACAAATAAGTGGGTAATTTCTTTAAAATAATTTTTCTATTTGTCTTTTCCGTTTTTTAAGATTAGATAGTAGAAACAGCGTGCTTAAGGAACGGCATAAATAAAGAATAAGCTGTATTTTTGTTTTATAAAATAGAATACAATGAGCATAAAAATTCTTCATATTGATAGCAATCATCCAATTTTATGGCAACAGTTGGAAAATGCCGGTTTTGAAAACCACGCTGACTTCAAATCTTCTAAAGAAGAAATTGAAGCAAAAATCCAAAATTATAACGGAATCGTGATTCGAAGTCGCTTTAAAATTGACAAAACTTTTTTGGATCATGCCGTCAACTTACAGTTTATTGCCAGAGTCGGAGCAGGTTTAGAAAGTATCGATTGCGAGTATGCCGAAGCAAAAGGAATTCATTTGATTGCTGCTCCCGAAGGAAATCGCAACGCAGTTGCAGAACATTCGCTTGGAGTGATTTTGTCGTTGTTTAATAATCTGAATCAGGCAGATGCCGAAGTAAAAGCAGGGCATTGGAACCGTGAGAGGAATCGTGGTCATGAACTTGATGGTAAAACCGTAGGAATCATTGGTTATGGAAACATGGGAAAAGCATTTGCTAAAAAACTTCGAGGCTTTGAGACCGAAGTACTGTGTTACGATATTTTAGATAACGTAGGAGATGAAAATGCAAAACAGGTTTCGTTAGCAGAATTGCAGCAAAAAAGCGATGTGCTGAGCCTGCATCTTCCATGGACTCCCGAAACTGATAAAATGGTTAACGGAAATTTTATAAATGCTTTTGCAAAGCCATTTTGGATTATAAATACCTCACGCGGTAAAAACATTGTAACCGCAGATTTAGTTGAAGCAATGAAGAATAAAAAAGTCTTAGGGGCTGGTTTGGATGTTTTGGAGTATGAGAAATTATCCTTCGAGACTTTGTTTCAGGAAGAAAGTACTCCGGAGGCTTTTAAGTATTTACTGGAATCCAAAAATGCTTTACTAACACCTCATATTGCTGGCTGGACTTTTGAAAGCCACGAACGATTGGCGCAGGTAATTGCAGACAAAATAAAAGCGGTCTTTCATACATAGTCTTAGTTGGTGAAGAATAATGATTTAGTACTGTTTTTACAATTAAATAACGAGTCTTTTCTGTAGAATTTTAGCCTATAATTAGTTTTTAAAGTTAATTTTTAATAATATTGTTTCTAAATAGGGAGGAACCGAAAATCCGAAGAGTAGGACATAACCAATTAATTTTAACTAGTAAAAATGGAAAACGATTTAAAAGAAACGTCTAATAATTTTAATGAACCAATTCCGGTATTCAAAGTAGATCCTGTTATGGTATTGCTTTTTGGATTTTTAACATGCGGATTATACTTAATTTATTGGAACATTAAAGTATCTGAGGTTTTAAATGCCGTTGCAGGTAAAGAAGTTATCTCACAGCCGATTGCAATTTTTGCAGGATGTTGTACACCTGTAAACATTTATTTTTATTACTTGGCTGGTAAAGAAGCATTGCCAAAAGTTTATCAAAGAACTGGGGAACTTCAAAAAGACCAATCAACTTTATTAATTGTTTTAGGGTTCTTTTTCCCTTTTGCAGCAGCAATGATAGTACAAGGTGATATCAACAGATTATACAAATAATAGTAGAACAAAACGTAAAATTTACGGAATTATCGGTGCAGCAATTACACTGATAGTTCCGTTTTTTTTAATGCTTGACAATCATAATGACCATCTGGAATCAGATCAGTCATTTTGTCCTTTTAAAATGGTGACCGGTTTTCCTTGTCCGGGTTGCGGAATTACCAAATCATTGGTTTATTTCTATCAGGGCGACATCTATAAATCTCTTAGTTACCATATACTGGGACCTTTTGTTATTGTGTTTTGCTGGCTTACCATCATTATACTGACAACTGAAATTATTACTAAAAAAGAATATTTTACAGGGCTTCTGTACAATAGAAAATTAGCCTACAATATGGCTTATTTTTTAGCCTTTTATCATTTGATACGATTGGTTCTTTTTGTTAGAGAAAGCTCTTTTGATGATATTTTGCATCAGTCGATTTGGTTTTAAAACCCAAGAGTTCCATCCTCATAAAGTTGAATTAGCATAACTAAAAAACACTATAAAAATGGAAAACAGTAAAACAGAACATTGGAATAATCCTCCGGTTCGTCGTGAAGAGAATAAAAAAGTAGTTGCGGGAATCTTAGCAATTTTGTTAGGCGCTCTTGGTATTCATAAATTCTATTTGGGATATAATAAGGAAGGAATTATCCAGCTTATTCTTGGATTTGTATTCGGAATTGGAGGTATAATAGGTATTATAGAAGGAATAATCTATCTTACAAGAACTGATGAAGAGTTTTATCAAACTTATCAGGTTGGTCAAAAGGGCTGGTTCTAAGTCGTTTTAAAGCATAAAAAAATCCCATTTTAAGATGGGATTTTTTGTTTGTATAGATGATGCAATTAATCTTCTTTCTCTGATAATTTGCGTTCTAATTCTATTTGGAATTCTTCAATAACAGGTTTCATTGTGCTTTCAGGAATATCCGCTATTCTAATGTACATTAAACCATCTACGGCATTGTTGAACAAAGGATCAACGTTAAAAGCAACTACACGGGCATTTTGCTTGATGTATTTCTTAATTAAAACAGGCAAACGTAAGTTTCCAGGTTCCAATTCGTCAATAATCTTATCAAACTTGTTCAGGTCAGACTCGGCTTCGTCGAAGATAAAGTCTTTATCAGCGTCTTTTAATTTTACTTTGTATGCTTTTTTCGGGTGAATGTATTGAGCAATATAAGGATCGTAATAGTTAGACTTCATGAACTCAATCATCAACGATTTTGAGAAGTCAGAAAATTGATTACTGATACTTACACCGCCAAGTAAATACTTGTGTTCCGGATAACGTAAGGTCGTATGAATAATTCCTTTCCACAACAGGAATAAAGGCATTGGTTTTTGCTGATATTCTTTGATGATAAAGGCACGACCCATTTCGATCGATTTATGCATCATATCGTGTAATTCCGGTTCAAACCTGAAAAGATCCGTAAGATAAAAACCTTCAATACCGTGTTTCGGATAGATTTCTGAACCTAATCCCATGCGGTAAGCACCTGCAATTTTTTTGGTTTCGTCGTCCCACAAAAACATGTGGTGATAGTATTGGTCGTATTGATCTAAGTCAATAGATTCGTTGGTCCCTTCACCCACTTCACGAAAAGTGATTTCGCGTAAACGTCCAATTTCGTGTAAGATGTTCGGGATCGACTTGGCACGGGCAAAAAACACTTCGTAGTTTTTACTCTGTAATAACCTGCAATCGCTTTCTCTTAACGCATTGACTTCGTCAATCATTTTCGATTCATTTGCCGGTGTTGCAATTTTTTTAGGTGCTTTCGGGATTTTTAAGCTTGCAGTGTCTAATAATTTGCTGTCTTTCTCAAATGGATTGGCGAGCATATAAGTCTTCTTTCTTAAAAACTCAGAATAGTCTTCAAAAGATTCGATTTCGTTTTGTTCGTTTACCGAGATTGGTTTTCCGATACGGACTTTAATAACACGATCTTTTTGCGTTAGTAATTCCGATGGTAATTTTGCAGTACGTAAAGTATCGTCAATCTTAGAAAGCCAGTAAAACAACTTACTGTTTTTGGCGTGGAAGTAAATAGGTATAACCGGAACTTTGGCTTTTCTGATTAGCTTCAAAGCACCTTCTTCCCATGGTTTGTCTACCACTAGTTTTCCATCTTTGTAAGTCGAAACCTCTCCGGCCGGGAAAATCCCTAACGGTTTTCCGTCACTTAAATGGCGTAAGGTTTCTTTAATCCCCACCACACTTGATTTGGCATCCTTATGATTTTCAAAAGGATTGACAGGCATGATGTATTTTTTTAGCGGAACAATTCTATGTAGTAAAAAGTTGGCAATGATTTTAAAATTTGGTTCTCTTTCAAGCATTAATTTTAAAAGCAAAATACCGTCAATTCCGCCCAGAGGGTGATTTGAAATGGTAATATAGGCGCCATCTTTCGGTAAACGTTTTAAATCTTCTTCCGGAATTTCAAATTTGATTTCCATCTCATCCAAAATTCCGTTTAAAAAAGCAACATCCTCTAAATGCTTATTATGATCGTAAATTTTATTAAGGGTAGATATCTTAAGAACTTTCATAAGAATCCAGCCCGAAAAAGTACCCAGAACTCCGTACTTATCAACATTTATCGCTTTTGCAACTTCTTTCGCGGTAACTAAACCCATGTACTATTTTTAATTTATTAGAGCAGCGAACAAAGATAACAAAAAACTCTACTTTTCGCTGTTTCAAATGCAAACTTTCCACTTTTTTATTACATTTGGAATCCTAAAAAAAACGCTGATGAAAATTATTTCTTATAATGTAAACGGAATACGTGCCGCAATAACCAAAGGGTTTATCGAATGGCTGCAACAAGCGAATCCAGATGTGATTTGTCTTCAGGAAATAAAAGCTACGCAAGAGCAAATTCCGGTTGACGATATCACTGCAGCTGGTTATCCGTATCAATATTATTATCCGGCAACTAAAAAAGGGTATAGTGGTGTGGCTATCTTATCTAAGACAAAGCCAAATAATGTGGTTTACGGAACTGGAATTCAGCATATGGACTTTGAAGGTCGTAACCTTCGTGCCGATTTTGACGACTGCTCTGTAATGAGTCTGTACTTGCCGTCAGGAACTAATATTGAAAGATTAGATCATAAATTTATGTTTATGGATGATTTTCAAACTTATATTAATGAGTTAAAACAAACGATTCCGAATCTGATTATATGTGGTGATTATAATATTTGCCATGAAGCTATTGATATTCACGATCCCGTTCGTAATAAAACGGTTTCTGGTTTTTTACCTGCTGAGCGTGCCTGGTTAGATGGATTTATGAAATCCGGGTTTGTAGATAGTTTCCGTCATTTTAATAAAGATCCGCATCATTATTCATGGTGGAGTTATCGCGCAGGAGCCCGAGGGAATAACAAAGGCTGGCGTATCGACTATAATCTGGTAAGTAATTCTTTGGAGCATAGGTTAAAACGAGCTGTGATTCTTCCGGATGCCGTTCATTCGGATCATTGTCCCGTTTTAGTTGAAATAGAGTAAAAGTGGTATTGTTATTGTTGAATGAATTGCTGTTTAAATTTAAACATTGACACTGTCATTAGTGTTGAATTTTGACTTTAGTATTAATACCCTCCAAATAAAAATAAAAATGATAAAAAAGGCCTCTATCGGATTATTGGTCGTAGCGATGTCTATGACTTCTTGCGTGTCCAAGAAAATTTACAACGATCTTGAAACCAAATATTCGGATCTCAAAAAAGAAAATCGTTCCATTGCTGATGAAAATGAGAGTTTGCAAAAAGCAAAGAATCAGTTAGAATTGGACCGTGATGCTTTAGTAAAAGATTTAAATGGAACTAAAGCAGATCTTGAAAAACAAAAAGCGGATCTGGCTGCTCAGCAGAAAAAGTATAAAGTACTTCAGGATTCTTATAATGCTTTAGAGAAAAACAGTAACGATGCTTTAGAAAGTAACATGGCTAAAAATCGTGAACTGTTGGCGCAACTAGAGGCAAAATCTAAAAAATTGGCTGATGAACAGGCTCGACTGGATAAAACAGCAAACCGCCTGAATGAACTTGAAGCAATGATCGCAGCAAAAGAAGAAGCAATGCGTAAATTGAAAGAGACATTGTCTAAAGCTTTAAACGGTTTTGAAGGAAAAGGTCTGACCGTAGAACAGAAAAACGGAAAAGTATATGTTTCAATGGAAAACAAATTGTTGTTCAATTCAGGAAGCTGGGCAGTTGGTGTGGAAGGTAGAAAGGCAGTCGTTGAACTGGGGAAAGTTCTGGGAGATAATCCGGATCTTTCGGTTTTAATTGAAGGACATACAGATGATGATCCGTATGCAGGTTCAGGACCGATTGCAAATAACTGGGATTTGTCTACCAAAAGAGCTACCGCAATTGTAAATATTTTAAGTGAAAACGCTAAAATCAACAAACAAAAACTTACTGCAGCTGGTCGTAGCGAATTTTCTCCATTAGCAAGTAATGCAACTCCGGAAGGAAAAGCTAAGAACCGCAGAATCGAGATTATCTTAACGCCAAGATTAGATGAAATCGCTGAGATGCTTAATAGTATTAATTAAGTAGCTAAGGTTCTGAGGGGCTAAGTTTCTAAGATTTTTTCGAGAAGGTTCAAAGTTTTACTTTGAACCTTCTTTAGTTATAAGAGTAAGGACTTGTAATTTTTGCAGCTCGATATTTCAGAAGTCTTAAAAGAAATCTTGTAATTTTTTTAACTTTTGCTAAATTTCTATTTGAGAAATAGCATCGTATCTTTGAATAATTAGACTTTAAAGAAAAACTTAGAAACTTAGCTCCTTAGTGACTTAGCAACTTAAAAAAATATGAAATACACAACTTTACCCAATACCGACATAAAAGTTAGTAAAATAAATCTCGGAACGATGACTTTCGGGCAACAGAACACAGAAGCCGAAGGGCATCAGCAGATGGATTATGCGCTTGAGAGAGGTGTTAATTTTTTTGATACTGCCGAAATGTATTCCGTTCCGGCGCGTGAAGAAACTTATGGAAGTACAGAGAAAATAATAGGAACCTGGTTTAAGAAATCAGGAAACCGTGATAAAGTTGTATTGGCGACTAAAATTGCGGGGCCAAACCCGGCTTTTACTTATATGCGTGAAAAGGGGGATTTTTCACCGGCGAGTATTAAATATGCGGTAGAGAACAGTTTAAAGCGTTTGCAGACAGAATATATCGATTTGTATCAAATGCATTGGCCAGAGCGAAAAACCAATTGTTTTGGACAGCGATCTTTTAATGGTCATGACGATTCGTGGGAAGATAATTTCAGAGAAGTATTAGAAACATTCGACAGTTTAATCAAAGAAGGTAAAATAAAACATATTGGGGTTTCAAATGAAAATGCCTGGGGAATGATGCGTTTTTTAGAAGAAAGCAAGTATCATAATCTGCCAAGGATTAAAACCGTTCAAAATCCGTATAGTTTGTTGAATCGTCTTTTTGAGGTGGGCTCTGCCGAGGTTTCGAAGTACGAGAATGTGGGATTATTGGCTTACTCTCCGTTGGCTTTTGGGGTTTTAACGGGTAAGTTTTTAACGGGCGAAGCACATCCAAATGCCAGAATCAATCTTTTTCCGCAGTACACACGTTACAACAGCGAACAATGTACACAAGCTACAAAACTATATCAGGAAATTGCGAAGAAAAATGGTTTGACTTTAACCGAATTGGCAATGGGATTTGTGCTGCAGCAGCCGTTTTTAACCAGTGCGATTATCGGAGCCACAACAATGGAACAGCTAAAAGAAAATATTGATACTATTGACGTAGTGTTATCGAGCGAAATTATAGCTGAAATAAATGCTATTCAGGCAATAATTCCGGATCCGGCGCCTTAGTCAGAAATTTTAGATTACATACAAATTCCACAAATTGACACAGATTTAGCCTGTGAAAGTTTGTGGAATTTTTATTGATATCTGTTGTAATTTTATAGAGAGATTTGAAAAAAGAGGAAGTGCTACTTCAGATTAGGATAGCGTTTTACATCTTTATTTATATATTTGTCTGTAATGTCTTATAAAGGCAGGTATTAAGCAGAAGCTAGACAGTAAGCATTAATTTTATGATTATGGATATAAATACGAAACGAGTAAGGCTGTTTTTAAGAATAATTGGAACACTTTCATTGGGTGTGTATTTTATTCTTAAGATATTAGAATTTGATGATCAGTATAATAACATCTTTCTATTTCTGAGTTTGTTCTGTTATGCAGCAGTTATAGGCTATAGCCTGGTATTGTTTTTAAGGAATAGTTATTTTCAAGAATAAAAGAGAGTTAAAAATGCCGTTATACAATTCATTTTTTCTGTCACTAGTTTAAACACGAATTCCACAAATTGACACAGATTTTTTCTGCGGAATTTGTGGAATTTTTTGTGAAAAGTAGAAACAATTTCAGGGCAAAAATTGATGAAGATCCTTGAAATCGATGTTTTTTTAAAGATCAAATTCTTCTTCGATAGCTAATGAATCTGTTTGGACAGCGGTAGAATCAGGTGCTTTAATTCGAAGTAACGAACGGGCATTGCCGGAAATATAAACCGGAGAAAGACCTCCAATCGTGTCTTCGGAAATCAAAACTCCACGACGTAACATTAAATTGCTTAAAAATTTTTGATTTTTTACGGCAAAGTCTTTCAGATTGCCTTGATCGTTAAACTGATACATGAATTTTCGGGGTTTCGGAATGATAGTAGCCAGAAACAAACATTCATTCAGACTCAGATTGGCGGGGCTTTTCTGGAAGTAAAAATGACTTGCTTCTCCAATTCCATACACATTTGGTCCCCATTCGATAATATTGAAATAAACTTCCAGCATTCTTTCCTTGCTTACAACCCGATTGTTTTCTAAAATATAAACCAGCAAAATTTCTTCGAGTTTACGCGAAAGTGTTTTTTCTCTGGTAAGGAAAACGTTTTTAATCAGCTGCATGCTAATAGTGCTGGCGCCGCGTGAGAATTTTTTGGTTCGGATGTTTTTTAAAATAGATTGTTTAAAAGCCTCATTGATAAAACCACGATGGGAGAAGAACGAAGGGTCCTCTGTTGTTAAAACGCATTTTCGTAAATAAGGAGAAATTTGATCCAAAGGCGTATAGTTGGGGTTTGCGTTTCCGACTAAAACGGGACGTTGCAGTACGTTTTGAATAATAGCGCGATAAACAAATTCACCATTTAACTTGTTTAGGTCAGCTTCTCCGTATTTGGTAATTTTTAAACCTTCTTTGTTTAATTTGCTGTCAAAAACTAACGTATTTGGTTTGTTTTTGTTGAATCTGAAATCGAGTTTATAATCAAAACTTCCGGCAGCTTCCATTCCTTCAAAATGGGTGAATAGACCTTCGGGCAGGGAAATGATAAAGTTTTGTGCCTGCATTTTCGGAATGTTTACTTTTAGAGTATAAACGGTATCTTTCTCGGTGTCGTAGGAGACATAAGGATGAAGTTTTATCTTATTCAATTGCATGGTCGAACTACTATCGATCGAAATAAAACTATCTCCCAGTAAAAAACGATAATCAAAACGGGCATTTTTGATAACGACATCTTTACTGGCAATTTTCGGATGATTGATTTTTAAATTAGTGATAGAAGTATAGCCATCTATGTGTAATTCGCTGCCGTCTTTTTCGATGTTCTGTACATTCAGTCGGATCGAGTCAAAGCTGGCTTTTAAATTGTAACGTTCGTCTAAGTAGGGAACGCGAATTGCGCCGGTATCCAGATTAAAAAATCGTATATCTGCCTTTTTATTTCTTGGATCGGCAAAACCTTTTATATTCCAGCGTTGGTCAAAATCTTTGCTTTGAACGTGAAGGTTGGTTTCGAGCTGTTTGTTATCCAGAACGAGTTTATTGATAGCAACTGAGGTTTTTTTGCCATTATCATCAATTCTAAAATTTAAATTCTCGAGCTTCATATCCGTCGGAACCAGATTTAGGAGTTTCGAAATTATGCGATAGGCAAATGTGGCGTATTTGCGCTTTTCATTTTTATCCGAATCTGATTTGTCTTTTTTTAAGAAGGCATCAAAATTACGTATATCTCCTTTTTTGACGAGTTGAATATAACCGTTGTTGATCTTTAAAGTTCCAATTTGAACATCACCAATCAATAAATTAGCTAAACTAATACTGGTTTCTATTTTTTCGATATGACAAAGGGTATCAGCGTTTTTTGGAACCAGAATCACGTTGGTTAGTTTTATGCCGGATAGACCATCAAATGAAGCTGATTTTACAGAAAATGTACTATTGTACTCCGTGTTCATTTTGTTAGTTACTTTGGCGATGGCTTGTTTGAGAAGTGAATCACGGAAAATGTAAAAACCTAAAAAAAGCACTACCAATACTAATGCAAGTATTAAGAGTGCTTTGTATATTTTTTGTTTTGGGAATTTCATAGCTGGTTTGTAAAAAATTAACCAAAAAGAATGCTGGCTACATCTTCGATTTTAGCCACAAGTTCAATTTTGATTCCGATATTTTTTAAAGCAATTTTATTGTATTTGGATACAAAGATAGTGGTGAATCCAAGTTTTTCGGCTTCCTGAATGCGTTGGTCGACACGGTTTACTGGACGAATTTCGCCCGAGAGTCCAACTTCGCCCGCGAAACAAAACCCTTTTGTTACCGGAATGTCTTCATTGGAAGATAAAATGGCGGCAACAACAGCTAAGTCAATAGCAGGATCATCAACAGAAATTCCGCCGGTAACATTAAGAAAGACGTCTTTGGCGCCTAAGCGAAATCCGGCTCTTTTTTCCAGAACTGCCAGAATCATGTTCAGTCTTTTAGCATTGTAGCCTGTCGTACTTCGTTGGGGAGTTCCGTAAACTGCGGTACTTACCAGTGATTGTATTTCGATCATCAAAGGACGCATGCCTTCGAGTGTAGTGGCAATTGCTGTTCCGGATAATTCCTCGTCTTTATGCGAAATTAGAATCTCTGAAGGGTTAGATACTTCGCGTAAGCCACTGCCTAACATTTCGTAAATTCCGAGTTCGGCAGTTGAACCAAAACGATTTTTTAACGAGCGTAAAATTCGGTATACATGATTTCGGTCGCCTTCAAACTGTAAGACAGTATCTACCATATGCTCAAGGATTTTTGGTCCGGCAATATTTCCGTCTTTGGTAATATGCCCGATTAAAATAACCGGAATATTGGTTTCTTTGGCAAATTTTATCAATTCAGCAGTTGTTTCCCTGATTTGAGAAATACTTCCTGCAGTTGATTCAATATAATCGGTGTGTAAAGTCTGAATCGAATCGATGATTACAATTTCAGGCTGTATTGCTTCAATTTGTTTGAAAATATTTTGTGTTTTGGTTTCTGTCAAAATGTAGCAATTGTCGCTGTTGGGAGTGATTCTCTCTGCACGCATTTTGATTTGTTTCTGGCTTTCTTCGCCGGAAACGTATAAAGTTTTATAAGGTAGTTTTAATGAAATTTGAAGCAAAAGTGTACTTTTTCCAATGCCTGGTTCACCGCCCAAAAGCGTCAGGGATCCGGGTACAATTCCGCCACCCAAAACACGGTTTAGTTCGCCGTCAGTAGTATTCATTCGGATTTCCTGTGCCGAATCAATTTCATTAATTTTTAAAGGACGCGGAGCCTTACCGTTTGAAGTGGGCTCGCTTTTCCAGGCTACTTTTTCCTGCTTCTGAATAATTTCCTCAGCAATAGTATTCCATTCTTTACAGGCATTGCATTGTCCTTGCCATTTGGCATATTGGGTCCCGCAGTTTTGGCAAAAAAAAGTAGTTTTAACTTTTGACATTATTTAGTAGTTTTTGCAAGTACATTCATCTGGTCCATTTTCTCGTACATCAAATCTTTATTCAAATCACCAATTGGTTCCATTTGAGAAGCATTTTGGTATTTTTTAGAAGCTCTTTTTGGGTCACCCATTTTCTCATACATAAGTCCTAGTTCATATTCTCCCAGCATGGCTTTTGGATAGTTTACATTTCCAATTTCAGCCATTTTGCCTAATTCGTCATAGGCGTTCTTTTTTAAAATGAGGTTTTCAATTACTTTAAAATCACTCATTCTCACTGGAATCTGAACTCCTAAAACTTTAGACATGGTGTTGTATTTGTTTTCTAAATAATCAGCATATCCGGTTTCCAGAACCGCAATTTTATTGTTGTATTCAGAGGAATTAATGGGTTTGTAAACATCGAAAATCTGATATAAGGCACTTGGAATTGCATGTAAAACCTGAGTGTAATGGGTTGTGCCCTTAAATAAATCGTATTTGTAATTTACTAACGGATTATTGGCGATTTTAATATTGCTGTCTAATTTTTCGATAGGTTCTTTGATTTTTTTATTGTCTCCATCGGCTACAGACAGATAGTAAAATAAAGGTTCTGTAGTTTTGGCCAGTTTTTCGGGAATTCTAATTTCCATTTTATTGGCAAGTTCAGGACTAAAAGCAATGTAAGCATTAAAAAGAGGCTGCTCTTTGTATAAATAAAAATTAATGAAACTTGCTGTTACATCGTGACCGGCAATAATTCTGAAAGGCGATGTACGGTATTTCTTTTCAATGTAAGGCACTAATTCGGCACCAACAAATTCAAAAAAACTAGCTCCTTTTTCAAAAGGAAGTCCAGTATTCTGATCAATCGTAGTATCGTCTTCGCGCTCGTCGTTTTTATTTTGATGAACACCAATAATAATCATCTCAGGTAAATCTCCCCAATAGGTACCATAGCTTATGGCGCCGGAGAATGGGTCGAATAAATAATCACCATCCAGTAAATATAAAACGGGATATTTCTTATCGGGATTGGCTTCGTAAGATTCCGGAAGGCCTATTGTTATTCTTCGTTCTTCTCCAAGCTTTTCGGATTTAATGTTGTCAAATTTTTTCTGCGAAAAGACAGAAATTGAAATTAAGGCAATTAGTAGGTAAACTTTTTTCATGAGTGGGGCATTTCAGTGAGTTAAAAAGTATTGTAATAGTGTAGCAATATAACATTTTATTTGCTTTTTTAGTATTGTAATCCGTTGGGTCGAATTTATTTTAACACATAGTTACATAGGTTTTGTATTTATAGAAAAGGCGTTTTACTTCATTTAAATACGCATATTTCTCTATGTGAAAGAAATGTGTTTCTTTCTTTCATTTTTTTTCCACCTAAGTAATCTATGTTTCTATGTCCTAAATCAATTTTTTGTTAATTATTGCAATCAGGTAGTAGTAAGAATTTTAAAAATAGCAAGCCCCTTTTGTTGTTAAAGTCAATATTGAATTTAAGCCAATAAATTACTGTTTGTGTCAAAAGATATTGAACAAACTAAATCGAATAAAGTGTAAAAGGAAAGATTAGGTTAGCGAATTATCATTTTCATTTGGAAAAATGATCCATGGTTTGAAAGTTTTAGCTTCTTCAAACTCCAGGGTTGCATAAGATATGATAATGATAATGTCGTCTTTTTGAACTTTTCTGGCAGCAGGTCCGTTCAGGGTTATTTCTCCTGAATTTTTCTCTCCTTTGATCGCGTAAGTTTCAAAACGTTCGCCATTATTGATGTTTACAATTGCTACTTTTTCGCCTTCAATGATGTTTGAAGCTTCCAGTAAAGTTTCATCAATAGTAATGCTGCCAATATAATTTAAATCAGCTCCGGTTACTTTTACTCGATGAATTTTAGATTTTATAACTTGAATTTGCATGGTGCAAAGGTAAATTAATTTAATGAAATGGTGTCAATCAACCTTATAGAATTAACAAATACCGCTATAAAGGCACGGTAGTTTTTGTCTTTGCTTTTGTGTTCTATAGGTAATAATGTGGATTCGTCAGCGATGACGAAATATTCGAGTTCAAATCGTTCGTTGTCTTTGAAAGAATTTTCTACAAATTGAATGGTTTCTTCAGAAGTGCCTTTCAGAAATATTTCTTTTGCTTCGGTCAAAACCTTGTAAATTATAGAAGCCTCTTTTCGTTCTTCAGGAGTTAGACGCTCGTTTCGTGAACTCATCGCGAGTTGATTGTCTTCTCTGAAAATAGGGCAGCCTACGACATTTACGGGTAAATGATTTTTTTCAACCATTTTTTTAACGATCTGCAATTGCTGAAAATCCTTTTCTCCAAAGTAAGCGTTGGTTGGAGTGACAATTTCAAACAAGCGTTTTACGATAGTTCCGACTCCGTTAAAATGACCTGGTCTGAATTTTCCTTCCATTTGGTTTTCTAAACCATCAAAATCAAAATCCTCAGAGATCGTATGGCCTTCATAAATATCATCGACAGTAGGAGCGTAAAGAATCATTTTATCACTTAAACCTCTCATTTTCTTTACATCTTCTTCTAGAGTACGCGGATACTTTTCAAGATCTTCAGGATTATTGAACTGGGTTGGGTTCACAAAAATACTCACGACGGTATCGTCATTTTCTTTAAGTGATCTTTGCATTAAAGCCAGATGCCCTTGGTGTAAAGCGCCCATTGTAGGTACAAATCCGATAGTAGAATTTGCGGTTTTGATAGTTTTTAAATAAGCTATCAAAGCTACTTTACCGTAGAAAATATGCATGGCAGTATTATTAAAATTTAGTGCAAACATAATATATTAGTTAATAACTGCATAAAATTTTGTAATTTTGCAACGTTTTTATTACCAAAAATTAAGTAAAATACTATTATGAAAGATAAGAGGATATTATATGTATCATCTGAAGTCGTGCCTTATTTGGCTGAAAATGAGGTTTCTTTAATGTCTTATGACGTTCCAAAAATGATTAACGATCAAGGAGGTCAAATAAGAATTTTCATGCCAAGATATGGGAATATTAACGAGAGAAGACACCAGTTACACGAAGTAATTAGACTTTCAGGAATGAACTTGGTAGTGAATGACTTAGATATGCCATTGATTATTAAAGTTGCTTCGATCCCGAAAGAAAGAATTCAGGTTTACTTTATTGATAATGATGAATATTTTAAGCGAAAAGCAACTTTTGCCGATGAAGAAGGGGTTTTGTATCCTGATAATGATGAAAGAGCTATCTTTTTTGCAAAAGGAGTTGTTGAAACAGTAAAAAAACTAAACTGGGTTCCGGATATTATCCACGTTCACGGTTGGCTGGCTTCGATGTTACCTATTTACATGAAGCACTATTATAAAAATGAGGCTTTATTTTCTGAGACTAAAATTGTAACCTCGGTTTACGGACAATCTTTTGATGAGAATCTGGATCTGGAGATGATTAATAAAGTGAAATTTGACGGAGTTCCGCATGAATCAGTTGCTGATTTGGAAGTTCCTAATTACGAAAATATCCTAAAAGCCAGTATATTGCATTCGGATGCTGTAATTATAGCTTCTGAGAATGTATCTCCAAGTTTAACAAAATTTATAGAATCTTCAGGAAAACCTTTTTTACCTTTCGCCACGAAAGATGCATTCGCTGAAGCGTATACAAATTTCTATAAAACAATGGGTCTTTAAATTTTAACTTTATTATTAAACATGTACAATACTTCTTTTATTAAGAAAATACTATTAGTTGCAACAGTTGTCCTTTTATATTCTTGCGATAAAGATTTTAATGCGATTGGTGATGGTTTGATCGGAGACGATCATTTTGGTCTGGAATCTGAAAAATATGATGTTTTAGCTTATAATCAGGAAGTAACCCCGATTCAGTCAAATGGAGCGGTAAATTATGGTTTAGGTATTTACGATAATACAGTTTTTGGTAGTACAACGGCCAGTTTTGCTACTCAGGTTAGTTTAGAAACCTATGCGCCTACTATTGGTGATGCGCCTGAAATAGTGAGTGTAGTACTTAGTGTTCCTTATTTTAATCATGTTAAAAGTACTGATCCTAGTGGTAATAGGACATTTGCGTTAGATTCTATTTACGGAGCTTCTAATGGGAAGATGAAACTTAGTGTGTATGAGTCTGGTGTTCAAATGCGTAATTCCTTTTTTGATGGAGGAGCACAATTTGCACAGCTGTATAATACAGATATGGACACAGATACAGGTGTAGCCGATTATATCAATTTTGATAAATCTAAAAAACCTTATGTGGCTCCGGGAAAGACTGAAGGAACTCCTTTAAACGATGATTCGGATATCACTCAAAATGAGCAGTTTTTCTTTAATGCAAGTGAGATTACGGATAAGAGTACAGATCCTACGACCGGTAAAGAAACAAGTACAAAAGTTGCCCCGGAAATGCGTTTGAACCTGAATAAAACTTTCTTTATGGATAAAATCCTTAAAGCTCCGGCTGCAAAATTGGCTTCTGCTGATGTTTTTCAGGAGTATTTCAGAGGATTATATTTTAAGGTGGAACGTTCAGGAACCAGTCCAGCCAATATGGCTTTGTTGAATTTTGCAACAGCAGGTAAAATTACGATCAAGTATAAGGTTAAGACGGTTATAACGACTGATCCGGATACAACGATGGAGGAGAAAACGATAACGATTAAGTTAACAGGTGCGTCAGCAGGTTTACTTAAGGAGGCTAAAGAAGCTGCTTATGCTAGTGTATTATCGAATCCAAATAATAAAACTGGTGACGACAGGCTTTATCTAAAAGGAGGACAGGGGTCATTGGCGGTGCTGGAACTTAATGGTTTTGGTGCTAAACTGGATGAAATCAGGTCGAAGAAATGGTTGGTTAATGAGGCTAATTTAATTTTTTCTATTGACACAGATAAAATGACAGGTTCTTACGAGCCTAAACGAATTTACTTGTATAATCTGGACGACAATGTACCTATCGCAGATTATTTGGTTGATGGAACTTCATCTAATCCGCTATTGAATAAAGCGGTATATAGCGGTATTATTAATGTAGATCCTACTACAAAAAGAGGAACAACTTATAAAATTAGATTAACGAATCACATTCGTAATATCATTAAGAATGCAACTGTGAAAAACGTAAAATTAGGTTTGGTAGTTACGGGAGATGCAAGTATAATATCTTCTAACAAATTAAAGCTAAAAAACAGCGTTATCTCAGAGGTACCAAGAGCTTCAGTAATTAGCCCGCTGGGGACTGTATTATTTGGAGGTACGTCAAGCGCAAATATCCCGACAGGGAAAAAATTACAGCTTGAAATTTACTACACGAAACCAAATTAATAATTAATATATGTGCGGAATTGTTGGATATATCGGTCATCGAGAGGCTTATCCTATTATTATAAAAGGATTAAAGCGACTTGAATACAGAGGATATGATAGTGCCGGTGTTATGTTGTATAATGCCGAGTCAGGGATAAAACTTTGTAAAACAAAAGGTAAAGTTTCGGATCTTGAGGTTAAAGCCAAAGAGAGTTTAGACGCAACCGGAAGCATAGGAATTGGACATACACGTTGGGCAACCCATGGTGTTCCAAATGATGTAAATTCACATCCGCATCTTTCTAATTCAGGAGAGCTGGTTATTATTCACAATGGAATTATTGAGAATTATGCACCGCTTAAAGAAGAATTAATAAAGAGAGGATATACTTTTAAATCAGATACAGATACAGAAGTTTTAGTGAACTTAATTGAAGAAGTTCAGAAAAATGAAGGTATAAAATTGGGTAAAGCAGTTCAGATTGCCTTAAATCAGGTAGTAGGAGCTTATGCAATTGCTGTTTTTGATAAAAAGAACCCAAATGAAATTGTAGCAGCCAGATTGGGTAGTCCATTGGCAATTGGTGTTGGAGAAGGAGAATATTTTATTGCTTCTGATGCTTCGCCTTTTATTGAGTACACTTCAAATGCGATCTATCTTGAAGATGGTGAAATGGCAAATATTAGATTGCACAAGCCGCTTAAAGTTAGAAAAATTAAAGACGACTCTTTAGTAGATCCTTATATTCAGCAGCTTCAGATGAACCTGGAGCAAATTGAAAAAGGAGGTTACGATCACTTCATGCTAAAAGAAATTTACGAGCAGCCAAGTGTTATAAAAGACACGTATAGAGGAAGACTTCATGCAAATGAAGGAATCGTTCAAATGGCTGGTGTTGAGGACAACTTAGAAAAGTTCCTTAATGCAAAAAGAATCTTAATTGTTGCTTGTGGTACTTCATGGCATGCTGGTTTAGTGGCAGAGTACATTTTTGAGGAGTTTACGAGAATTCCTGTTGAAGTAGAATATGCTTCAGAGTTTAGATATCGTAATCCAATCATCAACAAAGATGATGTAGTTATTGCAATCTCTCAATCGGGAGAAACTGCTGATACTATGGCGGCGATTAAATTGGCAAAAGAAAACGGTGCCTTTGTTTTTGGAGTTTGTAATGTAGTAGGTTCTTCTATTTCGAGAGAAAGTCATGCTGGTGCTTATACACACGCGGGGCCAGAAATTGGAGTAGCTTCAACAAAAGCATTTACAACTCAAATTACAGTTTTAACCATGATCGCATTGCGATTAGGTAAAGCTAAAGGAACCTTATCAAATACTGATTTTCATACCTATTTGCAGGAATTAGAGATAATCCCGGAAAAAGTAGCAGAGGCATTAGAAACTAACGACAGAGCAAAAGAAATTGCGGCTGCATTTAAAGATGCGCCAAATTGCTTGTACTTAGGACGTGGTTATAATTTCCCGGTAGCATTGGAAGGAGCATTAAAATTGAAAGAGATTTCTTATATCCATGCAGAAGGTTATCCTGCTGCCGAAATGAAGCACGGGCCAATTGCTTTGATTGACGAGCACATGCCGGTTATTGTTATTGCACCTAAACAAGGTCATTACGATAAAATCGTAAGTAACATTCAGGAAATCAAATCCAGAAGCGGTAAAATCATTGCCGTGGTTACCAAAGGTGATACACAAGTTCGTGAGTTAGCCGATTATGTAATTGAGATCCCTGAGACTTCAGATGCATTGTCTCCGCTGATTACAACAATACCTTTACAATTGCTTTCGTACTACATTGCAGTAATGAGAGGTTGTAACGTAGATCAGCCTCGTAACTTGGCAAAATCGGTTACGGTAGAATAGAACTTTTATTTAAAGTATATAAGTATTTAGAAATGCGAGGCTTAGGTCTCGCATTTTTTTTGTCGCAAATTTTGCGTGCTAGAAAGATAATTATTAGTTTGCGCGAAATTTTTTGAATTATTAAATAGGAAATTTTTACTGTTTTTGTTTAAACCCAATTTGAGAAGCGCTCTGACTTCGTAGTAAATAGATTTAAAGGTATAAGGTTTATGAAAAGACAAGGAGTAGATGTGTGGCTTTGGGATATAGAATCAATTATAATTTTTAAGAAAGAATATCTTTTAGTGACGAGGTGCTTTTTTGTGTTTACAACATTGGAACATTTAAAAAATAATATATAAATATGAAGAAAATGAAATTATTGATTAGTTGTCTGTTTTTAGTAGTATGTGTATCGGTATTCTCACAACAACTTAGCTATAGAAGTGGAGGAGTGGTTTACAACGATACCGAAAACAAAAAACTATCATCGAATGTAGTTCGTGCCTATTTAGACACCAATCCGGAAGCATTGTCACTTTATAACGTCGGGCGTAACAAAAAAACGTGGGGAAATGTACTTTTCTACGGAGGGAGCAGCCTTGTGGTTGCCAATTTAATAGTGGGTTTAACTGAGGATAATACCACAGTTTCATATCCCGGAAACGGATATAATCCTTCGATTAAATCTGAGCGTACCAGTTTTACAGCCGCGATTATTGGAGGTGCAATGATTATCGCTTCGATCCCTATTAAGATGGGGTATACTAGAAAGATTAAATCTGCCATTGCGAAACATAATGAAGGTTTGGTAGAAAATTATAAATCGGTTCCCAAAACTACTTTAATCGCAAGTGCTAATCAAATTGGCTTGAAGATTGAGTTTTAAGCAACTTGTTTGTATTTAATGGTTTGGGTATAAGGAATAATTATTGGCATTTTGTTTCGTTTCGATTGACAAAATAGTTGAATTATTAAAAATGTTAAAAAAGCGAGATTTTGATCTCGCTTTTTTTTATTGTCATATTTTTTTTATCGTCTGTGTATTTTTATTAAATCCTCATTTTTTTGGTTTAAAATAATATGTATGCATAGTAATTGAATTGCTGGAGGTGTAATATTTGATTTTAATTTAACAAAACAGTATTGATGAATAGTTAAAATATTGTGTAAAAATATAGTAAAAGTGAATTTTATTTAACATTTTTTTATACATATTGAAATTATTTGTATTTTGGTAGTATAAACTAAACAAAAACTAACCAAAAACTAACCAAATGAGAGTCTATTTATTAATTATGTTGTTTTTCAGCGGAATATCTTTTGCGCAGAATTCAATTACCGGTTCTGTGACTGATGGCAGTAAACAACCTATTCCCGGAGCCAACATTGTCGTAGTTGGAAGTTCAAACGGTGCTTCTACCGATTTTGACGGTACATTTAAGTTAAATACTTCTACGAAACTGCCTTTTAGCATTAAAGTTTCGGCTGTAGGTTTCGAATCTAAAACCATTAGTGTTACGGCTGCGAATCAAAAAATTAATGTAATTTTAAAGGATGAGGAAACCAAATTGAATGAAATTGTGGTTTCTGCTTCTAGAACTCCCGAAAGAGTGCTTGAGTCTCCGGTAACCATTGAAAGAATGGGAATTCAGGACATTAAGAAAACGGCCTCTCCTTCTTTTTATGATGGTCTGGAAAATTTAAAAGAGGTGCAGATGAATACCAGTAGTATGTCTTTTAAATCAATCAATACCAGAGGTTTTGCGACTGTAGCTAACACCCGTTTTATGCAATTGGTGGATGGTATGGACAATTCATCTCCGCTTTTGAACTTTGTTTTGGGGAATATGATTGGTGTTTCGGAGATTGATGTTCAGAGTGTTGAGTTGTTACCGGGTGCATCTTCTGCTTTGTACGGTGCAAATGCCTTTAACGGTATTATGTTTATGAATAGTAAAAGTCCTTTTACTTATCAGGGGGCATCAGCCTATTTTAAATACGGAGTGACTTCACAAAAAGCTGCCGGTACTAATAATTACTATGATTTTGGGATGCGTTTCGCACATGCGTTTAATAAATATTTTGCAGCCAAAGCAAATTTTACATATATGGAAGCTACTGATTGGTATGCTACAAATTATAATGACAAAACAATTCCCGGAATTGACAGAAGTAATATTAATTATGATGGAATCAATGTTTATGGTGACGAGGTTTCGACTAACTTAAAAGGGGTGGGGCAATCTCTGGCTGCTTTAGGGTTGCTTCCTGCTTCGGCTGTGAATTTATTGCCGAATAAAAATGTGAGCAGAACAGGTTACAACGAAGTTGATCTTACGAATAACAAAGCAGGAAATACTAAGATTGATTTTTCTTTTCATGGACGACCTTTTGGTGATGAACGATTGGAAATTATCTGGCAAAGTAAATTTGGTTTCGGAAATGCCGTTTATCAGGGAGCTAATCGATATTACTTGAATAACTTTTTTATGCAGCAGCACAAAATTGAATTCAAAGGAAAGAATTTCTTTGTGAGAGGGTATACTACTACAGAAGATGGAGGAGATTCTTATGATATGGCTTTTACCGGAATTAATATAAACAGAAAATGGAAAGACGATAAAACCTGGTTTGGTCAGTATGCGGGAGCTTACGTTCAGGCTACTTTAGGAGGAGCAACTCCTGAACAGGCACATGCGGCAGGAAGAACTACAGCAGATACAGGTCGTTTTTTGCCGGGCACGTCAGCGTTTAAGAATGCTTTTAGTCAGGTAATTGATGATGAAAGTGTACTAACGGGTTCAAAACTGGTAGATAATTCAAAAATTTACCATTCAGATGCAAACTATAACTTTAAAGATTTGATAAAGTTTGCTGAAATTCAGGTTGGTGGATCGTTTAGATTGTATGAGTTAAACTCTCATGGAAGAATTTACACTGATGGTAATAGCGGTATTAATTATACAGATTATGGTGCATATACGCAGTTGGTAAAGAAATTTATGGAAGACAGACTGAAATTTACAGGTTCTATTCGTTACGACAAATCTAAAAATTTCGATGGTAATTTCTCGCCTAGAGTTTCCTTTGTATATTCTGGAGGGGAGAAAAAAAATCATAATTTCAGAGCATCGTTCCAAACAGGTTTCAGAAACCCGTCTACACAGGATCAGTATATAGGTTTTAATGTGGGAAGTGCAGTATTGATAGGTTCTGCTCCGGATAACTTATTGCGTTACACTGAAACATTGCCTGTTTCGACAACGACAGGTCAGGCTTTTGCAGGAGGACCAACTGTTGTAATGACTGGTCTGAATGCATATGGTAATTCGTACACAGCAAGTTCAGCCAGTGCTTTTGCTGCTTTGGCAGGAAGTAATCCTGTAGCTGCGGCAGCACTTTTGAGAAAAACAAATGTAAACTATGTAAGACCAGAGGAAGTTAAGGCATTTGAATTGGGATATCGTTCTTTTATCAATGATGTTTCGGTAGATCTTAATGCTTACTATAATATTTACAACCATTTTATTGGGAATTTAAATGTTGTGGCTCCTTTTTATGGTACAGCACAAGATGCGCCAAATCCTTTAGCCGGGCCTACAGATTCTGGTTTTCAGACGCTTCATGCGCTTCAAAGTGGAAATATAAGAGCTTATCAGCTGTATACTAATACAGATGTTGAAATCAAATCGTTTGGGTTTGGAGTAGGTCTTTCTAAAAAAGTGATTGCTAATTTTGAATTAGGAGTAAATTATAATTATGCTCAGTTTGATTTTGATCAGGCAAAAGATCCAAGTTTTGAAGCTGGTTTTAATACACCAAAACACAGAGTTAAAGTATCTCTTGGAAATGATAAATTGTTTGAGAACTTCGGGTTCAATGTGAGTGGAAGATGGAATAGTGAATACAAATGGGAATCAACTTTTGCGGATGGTATCATTAAAGAAGCAACCGTAATTGATGCGCAGATTAATTATGGGCTTCCAAAATTAAAATCACTTTTCAAATTAGGGGCCTCAAATATTGGAGGAAAAGAATATGCTCAGGTACTTGGTGCAGGATATATTGGGCAGCAGTATTTTGTTTCCTGGACAATCAATCCGTAATTTGAAGTAATAGACGAAACAAAACTTATTATTTGCTTTTCCGAATACAATATTCAGAAAAGGATAATTATAAAATATAGTAGATCATGGTAAAAAATTTAAAATGGCTGTTTTTGGTTTCAGTAACCTTTATGGCTTGTAATAGTGATGATTCGGTAACGGTGTCAGATTCATCTGATGGACAGCCGTTAACTTCGGGGCAGGCGAATTTTTCAAAATATGTTGCGTTGGGGGATTCTTTCGCGGCAGGTTTTTCAGACAATGCTTTGTTTAAGGCCGGTCAGACAAATGCATACCCTAATATTTTAGCACAGCAATTTGCATTGGTAGGTGGTGGAGCTTTTACGACTCCTTTTATGGCCGATAATATTGGAGGGTTTTCCTCCGGTGGTGTTCAGGTACCTAGTTTAGGGGTTAGATTGTATTTAGATGTAGCAACAAGTACTCCGGTTCCTGTTAGTGGTGTTTCGGGTACAGATATAAGTGCACGTTTGACAGGAGCTTTCAGTAATTTAGGAATTCCGGGGGCAAAAGCAACTCATTTGGCATTTGCAGGATACGCCAGCGCTAATCCTTATTTTGGAAGGATTGCTTCTTCGGCTTCAGCAACGGTTTTAGGCGATGCTTTAGCGCAGAATCCTACTTTTTTCTCTTTATGGATTGGTGGTAACGATGTTTTAGGTTATGCCACGTCAGGAGGAGACGGAACAAATCCGATTACAGATCCGGCTACTTTTGATGCTGTTTATAAAAATCTGGCAACAGAATTGTCTAAGAATGGAAGAAAAGGTGTAGTTGCAAATTTACCGGACATAAGTACATTGCCTCACTTTACAACAGTTCCTTATAATCCATTAACCATTTCTGTTTTAGGTAATGGAAGTACGGCTGTTGGAACAGCAACAATCAATGCGCTTAACGCACAATTATACGGTCCGTTGAAAAGCGCCTTAAATTATCTTGGAGTTACGGATAGAATTGATTTACTATCGCTAACTGCAGCAAATCCTTTGCTGATAAAAGATGAAACTCTTACTAATTTATCTGCACAGCTTACTGCAGTACTTACACCGTCAGTAGGAGCACAGACTGCGGCCTTTTATGGTACTGTTTTCGGTCAGGCGCGTCAGGCTAAAGTTGCTGATTTGGTGCTTCTGACTACCAGAACTGCCATTGGAACGGCACCTACGGCTGCAAACTCAGGAATTGGAATGGCGCCTCCGGCTCCACTGGATAAATTTGGAATTACATATCCATTGCAGGATAAGTTTGTCTTGATACCAAAAGAGATAGCCGATATTAAAACGGCTACAGCATCCTATAATCTAACAATTAAAGCGGCTCAGGAAGCAAATGGTCTGGCTTTGGTAGATGCTGACGGGCTGATGAAACAGTTGTCTACCGCAAATGGAGTTTCTGTAGATGGTTATACTTTGACAAGTACATTTGTTACCGGAGGAGTATTCTCTTTAGATGGTGTTCATCCTTCGGCAAGAGGTTATGCTTTTATTGCTAATAAATTTATTGAGGCAATTAATGCAAAATACGGTTCAAATTTAAAAGGAGTTGATGTTGGTAATTATCAGATCCTTTATCCTAAAGTTATAAATTAAAACTTGTTTTTCTAAAATAGAGCCACTTGCTTTCACAATGCAGTGGCTTTTTTTATGCGGTTAAAAAATGCTATTTTCGGTATTTGAGGCCTGACTTTTAAGAATCAAACAAAATCGTAGTATTTTTTATAAAAAAAATATTGATTTTATATTTTAAAAAATTATCTTTGCGCTCTGAAAAAAGAGGTATTTTCGATAAACCTAAATAGCTATTTAATAAATACATAAGTAATGTCAAAAGTAATAGGAAAAGTTGCTCAAATCATTGGACCAGTAGTTGACGTAGTTTTCAACGGTAAGGATGTTGAACTTCCAAAAATTTATGATTCACTAGAAATCACTAAAAAAGACGGAACATTGTTAGTTCTAGAAGTACAATCTCACATTGGAGAAAACACTGTTCGTACAATCTCTATGGACTCTACAGACGGTTTGTCTAGAGGATATGAAGTAGTTGGAACTGGAAATCCAATCCAAATGCCAATCGGTCCAGACGTATATGGACGTTTATTTAATGTAATTGGAGATGCAATTGATGGTTTAGGAAACTTGCCTAAAACAGGTGAAAACGGTTTGTCTATTCACAGACAAGCTCCTAAATTTGAAGATTTGTCAACTTCATCAGAAGTTTTATTCACAGGTATCAAAGTAATCGATTTGATCGAGCCTTATGCAAAAGGTGGTAAAATTGGATTGTTTGGTGGTGCAGGTGTTGGTAAAACAGTATTGATCCAGGAGTTGATTAATAATATTGCAAAAGGTCACGGTGGACTTTCAGTATTCGCAGGAGTAGGAGAAAGAACACGTGAAGGAAATGACTTACTTCGTGAGATGTTAGAGTCAGGAATTATTAAATATGGTGATGATTTCATGCACTCTATGGAAAATGGAGGATGGGATTTATCTAAAGTAGATATGCCAGGAATGAGAGAGTCTAAAGCTACTTTCGTTTTCGGACAAATGAATGAGCCTCCTGGAGCTCGTGCTCGTGTAGCACTTTCGGGATTATCTATCGCTGAGTATTTCCGTGATGGAGCTGGAACTGATCAAGGTAAAGACGTATTGTTTTTTGTTGATAACATCTTCCGTTTTACACAAGCAGGTTCTGAGGTATCAGCACTTTTAGGACGTATGCCTTCTGCAGTAGGATACCAACCAACTTTGGCAACAGAGATGGGAGCTATGCAAGAGCGTATTACTTCTACAAACAAAGGATCTATTACATCTGTACAGGCGGTTTACGTTCCTGCGGATGACTTAACTGACCCGGCACCAGCAACAACGTTTGCTCACTTAGATGCAACAACGGTATTGTCTCGTAAAATTGCTGAGTTAGGTATTTATCCTGCGGTTGACCCGTTAGATTCTACTTCAAGAATTTTGACTCCTCAAATCTTAGGAAATGAGCATTATGATTGTGCACAAAGAGTAAAAGAAATTCTTCAAAAATACAAACAATTGCAAGATATTATTGCGATTCTTGGTATGGAAGAATTATCTGAAGAAGATAAATTATCAGTATCAAGAGCACGTCGTGTTCAACGTTTCTTATCTCAGCCATTCCACGTAGCGGAGCAATTTACAGGTATTCCTGGAGTATTGGTTGATATTAAAGATACTATCAAAGGATTCAATATGATTATCGACGGTGAGTTAGATCATCTTCCTGAAGCAGCTTTCAACTTGAAAGGTTCTATTCAGGATGCTATCGAAGCTGGAGAAAAAATGTTAGCTGAAGCATAATCAAGCATAGCTTGACAAACATCAAAAAATAAAAATTCCAAATTCCAAAATTGGGATTTGGGATTTTATAATTTGGAATTTAAAAAAAAGTTATGATTTTAGATATAGTATCACCAGAAGCAAAATTATTTTCAGGAGAAGTAACATCGGTTACATTGCCTGGAGTTGATGGAAGCTTTCAAATATTGAATAATCACGCTCCTATTGTCTCTATTCTGGAAAAAGGAACTATTAAAATTGCTTCTGCAAAGTTTAATTTTTCTAAAGAAGTAGCGAGTAAATTCACAAAAGTAAACGATCAAACCTATACATTAGAGATTGCATCAGGTACTGTTGAAATGAAAGATAATAAAGTAATTGTTTTAGTTGACTAATACAATTTCAGAATAAATTGAAAAGGCCTCAAGTAATTGAGGCCTTTTTTTATGCTTTAATTTGTATTTTTTGACTATTAAAAGAATGCTGCTTTCGCAAGTATAATTTTGATAATTGAAAGGGAATGACAGGCAGTATTAGCCGTGCTGTTTATTTTGCAATCAATTTCATAACTTTGCTTTTATGAAATTACCCGAAAACCTGAATCAGAAATTAGAGATACGAAAACAGAATAACTCGCTTAGAAAACTACCTGCGTTTAATAATTTGGTCGATTTTTCGTCTAATGACTATATCGGTTTTTCAAAATCAGAATCTATTTTTAAGTATACTCATGCTTATTTGCTGGAAAATGAAATATTTCAGAATGGTGCTACTGGTTCGAGATTAATTTCGGGGAACCATTCCTTATATCACATTACAGAAACGTTTATTGCAGAATTTCATGACGCTGAGTCGGCTTTAATCTTTAATTCGGGTTATGATGCCAATGTTGGTTTTTTTAGCGCTGTACCGCAGCGTAATGATGTGATTTTGTATGATGAATTAAGTCATGCTTCTATTCGTGACGGGATCATAATGTCTAATGCAAAATCGTATAAGTTCAATCACAATGATTTTGAAGATCTGGAACGGCTTATTCAAAAGTTTCTGGATACGAATGTTTATATTGTTACGGAAACCGTCTTTTCTATGGATGGTGATAGTCCAAATCTAGAGGAGTTAGTAGTGTTGTCGGAGAAATACAATTGCTATTTGGTAGTTGATGAGGCACATACTTTGGGAGTTTTTGGAGACAAAGGTGAGGGGCTAATGCAATATCAGAAATTGCATGACAAAATCTTTGCACGAATCATGACTTTCGGCAAAGGTTTAGGCTGTCATGGTGCCGTAGTCTTAGGAGGTTCTGATCTTAAAGAATATCTGGTAAACTTCGCCAGAAGCTTTATTTATACTACCGGACTTTCTCCACATTCTGTTGCTACAATTTTAATTGCCTACCAACAATTGGAATTGGAAAAAGTAACAATTGAAAAGTTACGTCAGAACATAGTGTTTTTCAATCAACAAAAAAACTTGTTAGGGCTAAAGCCAATGTTTGTTCGGAGTAAATCGGCTATTCAGTCGGCGATTGTTCCGGGAAATGAAAATGTAAAGCGATTGGCAAAACAGCTTCAGGACAAAGGTTTCGATGTAAAACCTATACTTTCTCCAACCGTTCCGGAAGGTCAGGAACGTTTACGCTTTTGTATTCATAGTTATAATTCAGAACAGGAAATCAACCAGATTTTAGAATTGTTAGGGAATTTCGTATTTTAAAACTTGGTGTTTCACAAAGAATCGCAAAGTCGTCACAGAGCTTCACAAAGTTATTTTGTTGGGCACTTTTTTTGTATTTCTGTGAAACTATAAATGATTAAAAAAACTTCGGCTCCCCCTTTGTTTATGGGTTTCTTTAAAAAAGTTTAGAATTTTTTGTAACGTTTTGATTGTTTGATTACTTACGAGTCGTAATCAAATAAACCAAAATAATTATGAAAACAACTTCAATATCAGTTACCGAAAAAGTGTTCAACTTCGTATTTGTCTTTGCTGCTTCTGCAGGACTTGGCTATTCTTTAGTGAATCAGTTTATTTTAGATAAACCGGATAAAGAATTATTGCTAATTATGATTTGCCTCTTCTTTGCTTCAATGGCATCTTGGCAGAGAGAAAAATACAGCAAATCGTAATAGGTATTCTATCGATCATCAAAGTACAATCAATCAATCAAACTAAATCAAATCAATCAAATCAAATCAATCAAATCATCATCAATCAATCAACAAAATGAAAAATTTATTTACATCAGCAATCGCAGCAATCGTATTAATTTTTAACGGAACAGCACAAGCACAGGTAGAATCTTCAAAACTTGAAAATTCGCTTTTATGGGAAGTATCAGGGAAAGGATTGACGAAGCCATCGTATTTGTACGGAACAATTCATACCATATGTTCAAAAGATTATTTTCTGTCTGAAAAGACGAAGAAGGCATTTGAAGCTTCTAACGAATTAGTTTTAGAAATTGATTTTGCAGATCCAAAAGAAATGGCTGATATGCAGCAGCTGGCTTTGGGTAAAGAGCCTTTGAGTAAGAAATTGAGCCCGGAACAACTTGCAAAATTAGATGTAATTCTGCAAAGAGCAACCGGAATGGGTGTAAAACAGGTAGATGCCTTGAGTCTGGCTACGGTAATGAGCCTGATTTCTGTCAAAAGTTTTGGCTGTGATGATGTTAAGCTTTATGAAATGGAATTTATCGAGAAAGCCAAGAAAAGAAATATTGAAATTGGGGGGTTGGAAACGGTAAAAAGCCAGATGAAAATACTCGAAAATGCCTATACAGATGATGAATTGATTGAGATGCTGGGTGAGTTAAATGCTTCGGAAACTGCTAAGTCGGTATCACTTTATAAAAGTGAAAATATTATTGGGCTGTATGAGGTCACTACTAATGAAAGAATGTCAAGTGAAAAAACAAATAAGGTTATCTTAGACCAGAGAAATATCAATTGGGTAAAGAGTATGCCGGAATTGATGAAAAAAGAGAGTGTCTTTTTTGCTGTAGGATCGGCACATTTGGGAGGTGAGTACGGAGTAATTAATTTATTAAGAAAAGCAGGGTATAAGGTAAAACCAATAATGAACTAAGATTATTTTGAAAGAGAAAGAACAAGAATTTTTAAATCGGATCGAAAGTCATAAGGGAATACTTTACAAAGTTTCTAAGATGTACATGGATAATCCTGACGATCAACAGGATTTGTTTCAGGAAATTATTTGCCAGCTTTGGAAATCGTATGATTCTTTTAGAAATGAAAGTCAGTTTTCGACCTGGATGTATCGTGTAGCAGTGAATACAGCCATTGTTTTTCTGAAAAAGGAAAAGCGAAAGGTTGATAAGTACGAAATCGCCTCTGAGAATATTAAAGAAGATGAAGGTGATTCGCAGATTAAAGAAAGTCAGATTGATCATTTTTATAAAGCGGTTCAAAAACTCGAAAAAATTGATAAAGCGATCATTTTTTATCAATTGGAAGGTTTCTCTCATAAAGAGATTGGTGAGAATTTAGGAATTTCAGAAGGAAATGCCAGAGTGAAATTAAACAGAGCCAAAGAAAAATTAAAAGAAATAATTAAAAATCAGGGATATGGATTTTAACGATATACAAAACGCATGGAATAATGAAAAGACTGAAAATGTTGTTGTTCCAAATAATTTAGAAAAAATACAATCGGCAAGTATGCCTTTGGACAGGATTAGAAAAAGTTTAAGAATGGAGTTTTTCATTCAAATTTTATCCTTGGTGATCATAGGTCTTTTGCCAGTACACAGTAAATTTCCATCGAACTTAGTAGTGCCTTACTATTTTATATTCGGAATATTAGTTGCTATATGCATCTATTATTTAACGCAGCTTTTTTTGTTCTATAGAAGATTAGATAAGGTCGCATTGAAAACTAAAGACAGTCTATACGAAACATATCTTGATATCAGGCTTAATATGCAGCTTTATAAGACTTTTACTTTTTCATTATCGCCTTTTTTTCTAATCTATTTCTTTGGATTTATTCTTTACGAAATGCCAGATTTTACACAGATCTTAAATGAGGGTTTTGCTAACAGGAAATTAGGATTGATTGTGCTTGTTTTTGTACTAACGATCTTAATGATAGGAGTGTTTACCGAATGGTGGGTGCATCACTATTATGGAAAGTATGCTAAGGAAATCCGAAAAGTTATAGACGAACTGAAAGAAGAATAAAAAATAACAAACCCATCTCAATGATGGGTTTTGTTTTTTATTGGTATTTTTGCATAAATTATGAAACGGATATTCACTTTGTGAGTCTCTGTGAAACAAAAGAAGTATGAAAATATTTATAACCGGAATTTCAACTGATGTTGGTAAAACCGTTACTTCGGCAATCGTTGTTGAAGCTTTAGAGGCTGATTATTGGAAACCCATTCAGGCCGGAGATTTGAATTTTAGTGATACACATAAAGTAAAATCTCATATCTCAAACTCAAAATCTCAATTCTACCCTAATGCATATGAATTAAACACACCGGCAAGTCCGCATCTGGCAGCAGAAATTGATGGGCTTACGATAGATTTAAATAAAATTATGGAACCCGAAACTACTAATCATTTGGTAATTGAAGGAGCCGGCGGAATATTTGTTCCGTTAAATGAAAAAGATACCATTGTAGATTTAATTCAGTCGGATTATAAAATAATTGTGGTTTCAAGACATTATTTGGGAAGCATTAATCATACACTTCTAACCATAGAAGCGATTCAGAATAGAGGTTTTGAAGTAGCAGGTATCATCTTTAGTGGAAACGAAAATAAATCGACGGAAAGTTTAATTCTTAATAAAACTGGAGTTAAGTATATTGGAAGAATTGATGATGAACCGTACTTTGATCAGAATGTAATTCGGGAATATGCAGATTTGTTTCGAGAGAACTTACTTAATTTATAGAGAAAAGAAGGCAGAATAAAGAAAACAGACTTTCTTATCTTTGTCAAAATTGTAGAGTTTAGTCTATTTTCTATACTCTAATATCCATATTCTAAACAAGATGACATTAACAGAAAAAGACAGCCAATACCTTTGGCATCCTTATACGCAGCATAAAACAGCACAAACTCCCATTGCAATTTCCAGAGGTGAAGGTGCTTTACTTTGGGATGAGAATGGTAAGGAATATATTGACGCCATTGCTTCGTGGTGGGTAAATCCGTTTGGACACAGTAATCGGTTTATTGCCGATGCGATTTACAAACAGTTAACCACATTAGAACATGTATTGTTTGGTGGTTTCACACACGAGCCAGCGATCAAAGTGGCTGAAAAACTAATTGAGATTTTGCCTAAAAACCAACAGAAGATTTTCTTTTCTGATAATGGTTCCACAGCAGTGGAAGTTGCAATAAAAGTAGCGTTGCAGTTTTTTTTCAATAAAAATGAAAAAAGAACAACTATAATTGCTTTTGAAAATGCTTTTCACGGGGATACTTTCGCAGCAATGGCCGCAAGTGGAATATCTTTTTACACGCAGGCTTTTCAGGGAATGTTTATTGATGTAGTCCGAATTCCGGTTCCGGTAAAAGGGCAGGAGCAAGAAAGCTTTGATGCCCTGAAAGATGTAATTCAAAAGCATAATTGTGCCGGTTTTATTTTTGAACCTTTGGTACAGGGTGCTGCCGGAATGGTCATGTACGAACCGGAAGCTTTGGCAAAACTAATGCAGATTTGTAAAGAGCATAATGTTCTTACTATTGCCGATGAAGTAATGACAGGTTTTGGTAAAACCGGAAAAACTTTTGCAATGGATTATGTGACAGAAGTTCCTGATATGATTTGTTTGTCAAAAGCATTAACCGGAGGAACGATTCCAATGGCGATTACCACTTTTACACAAGAAGTTTTCGATGCTTTTTATGATGATGACATCAATAAAGCTTTGTTTCACGGGCATACATTTACGGCGAATCCTACTGGTTGTGCTGCGGCTTTGGCAAGTATTGATTTGTTACAAACGGAGGAAATGCAGGCTAATATCGAGAGAATTCATAAAAGCCATTTGGATTTTCAGAAGAAAATCGAGAAACATTCGAAAGTAATTACAGCCAGAACATTGGGTGTTATCTTTGCAGTCGAAATCAAATCAGATTCTCAGGAAAGTTATTACGGTTCTATGCGTACCAAACTCTATAATTTCTTTATTGACAAAGGAGTTGTTTTGCGTCCGGTTGGAAACATCGTTTATATTTTGCCTCCATATATAATGAGTGACGAACAGCTTCAAAAAGTCTACAAAACAATTGAAGATGCTATCGAAATGGTGTAAATTTGCCAACAGATTTTCACGGATTGAACTGATTTACTCCAAATTATAATAAGAAGCAACGCAAGTACTCTAAATTAAAGGGATTGTTGCGGGAACTTTTGTGAAAAGGAGTGAATTTAGGATTAATATAAAAGTCCAGAGTAGTATTTTGTGGCTTTTACAGTTAGAAAAACAACCTTAGGGTTATAAATTACAAACATTGAATAAAAAAATCTCCATAACAGCTTTTTCTTCTATTTCACCTTTAGGAAATACGACAGATTCAGTTTGGAAAAAGTACCTTGATCGTCAGCATTGTTTTACGAAACAATTTTTAGATCAGCAGGAAACATCTGTTGCAGCTCTTGATGCCGAATCTAAGCAAATTGTAGCGGAAGTGAGGGAGTCTGATCCGAAGTATAAATTTTTAGATGATTCGGTTTTGTTTGCTCTGGCAGCTTCAAGAGTAGCAGTTCGACAAGCAGGATGGAATTCAGAAGATACTTTTGGAATCAATATTGGCTCGTCCCGAGGAGCGACAGACCTATTCGAAAAACATTACAAAGAATATATTGATACCGGAAAGGCACAAACTTTAGCTTCTCCAACAACAACTCTGGGGAATATATCGTCGTGGATTGCTCATGACCTGCAAAGTACCGGTCCCGAAATATCTCATTCTATAACCTGTTCAACGGCGCTTCATGCTTTATTAAATGGAGTGGCATGGTTGAAGTCCGGTATGGCGGATAAATTTTTGGTGGGTGGAAGTGAAGCTCCGTTGACGGATTTTACGATTGCTCAAATGAGAGCTCTTAAAATATATTCCAGAATTGATCAGGAGTTAGAATCCTGGCCTAATTTGGCTTTTGATTTTGAGAAAACGCAGAACACCATGATTTTAGGGGAAGGGGCAGCGGTTTGTTGTCTGGAAGCCGGAGAAAAAGAAAATGCATTGGCATACGTTACAGGAGTTGGTTATGCAACGGAAATCTTGGAACATAATATCTCAATTTCTGCAGAAGCGACCTGTTTCCAGAAATCAATGAAAATGGCGTTAAAAGATGTCGCTCCCGAAACCGTTGATGCTATTGTGATGCACGCGCCGGGAACAATCAAAGGAGACTTAACAGAATTGCGCGCTATCGAAAAGGTTTTTGGTTTCCAGTTGCCTTTACTTACTACTAATAAATGGAAGATCGGACATACTTTTGGAGCATCCGGTATATTGAGTTTAGAGTTGGCACTTTTGATGTTTCAACACGATACTTTTATTGGAGTACCTTTTGGAGAAGAGCAAAAACAGACTAAATCCCTTAGAAAAATATTGATTAATGCGGTAGGTTTCGGAGGAAATGCAGTTAGTATTTTGATTGAAAAATCATAGTCTCCTATAAATTTAAGATATAAAAAAATCCATTCTGTTGTCAGAATGGATTTTTTTATGGGCAAAATAAAAGGTTTTCGGTTTACTGAAGCAGTACTTTTCGGGTTGTGGTAAAGTCATTGGTCAGAGTTATCTTAATCAATAAAACCTGATTGCCTGAAGACAGGTTCTGAATCTGAAGGTCGTTACTGTTTACTTTATTCTTACTGTATAGCTGTTTCCCCGTTACATCAAAAACAGTAACTTCTTTTATGTTTTCTTGTGAGGATAACAGGTGGATTGATTTGTTTTTACTTGAAATCAGGATGCCATTTTCAGTATTTTCAAAATCCCCTGTTCCTAATGTTTTGGCAAGTTTATATCGTAATGTCAAACGATCTGCAAAGGTACCGGTTTCCGTTTTAAAGGTGTAATTGCTTTGACTTAAATTATGAACAACTCCGGTTGTTTTGTCTTCGATGTAAATTGCCTGATTGCTCATATCTCCGTCTACTTCATCTATTGCAACAGTAAAATCACCTGCAACTGTAGTTCGGTAACCTAAAGGAACAAGATCTGAATCCGAAAAAGGCAGAGCACGACCCTGAATTACATATTTATTTTTCTCATCTGCACTGTAAAAATCTAAATATTGATTGCCATCAAAAGTTAGTCCGTCATATCTGCTTTCATAGTCATTGGTTGCGCCTTCGATATAACTAACGAGTAGTTGTTTAAAAGCTCCCGTTGCATTGGTCATGTTTAACCAAATACGATGCTTTTCTATCGAGGTTTCTTTTGAGGTATTTCCGGGTCTGAAAAATTGGCTGTTATTTGCGCCTCCTAATCGCATTGAATTGTTAAACTTTACTTTTCCTCCAGCATTAGTTGTCACAAAAAAAGCTTGTCCGGCAGCTATTTTCCCTGTTGGTTTAGTACCCTTGTCTTTTGCAGGGTCGTTACTGTGCCGTTTATCTGATTTCGCCGAAACACCTCCACTCAAGTTGTATGAAGCATAATCATCCGTGCTATATTGATTTGTTGCTACGGGTTTTGCCGGAGTGTTGTGCGTCCAGAAGTAGAGTGTGCCGTTTAACATGGGATTGTCTTTTAAAAGCAAATCTGCATTTAGAGCTGAAGGATAAGGATTTCCGATTAAATGACTTTTTGATGCCGTTAAAAGTTCTCCTTCCAGATCTCCATTGTTCGGAACTCCTTTAAAAGTTGCGGTAAATTCTTGCTTGTTTGTATTTGTATAGTTTGAAGGACCTCGAATAATATATCCTTTCCCCACAATCATATTGCTTTCTCTATTGGTTCGCACCCATTGTGTACCATCATTACCATAATACATAGTACTAGGAGTTGAAGGCGAAACACCCACTAATTTTTGTGGAGTTACCGGGGTGGACCAATACAAATAATCTTTTTGGAATATAGGCGGACTGGTACGGATATAATTAATATTTCCGGTATTTACAGTATTAGTTTTTTGTATTAAACTTGAGTTGTTTTCAAATACTAAAGATCCCGAGTCAACATCGATGCTGTTTGTAACAGTCAGTGTTATTCCTGATTTTATTGTTACAGTCGCTCCATTGTCAATGGTACAGGAACATCCATTAAGATCTGTTTCTGCTGTATAATTTCCGGTAAAGTGAATTAGGTCATTTAGTGATGGTGTTCCGTCTGACCATTCAGTTCCATTCCATACATTTCCGGGCAGGATGACAACATCCGAGGAATATACTTTTGTACAATTATCGTCAATGGCAAATTTGTAAGTTCCGGGCGCTAATCCGGTAATCTCATATGTTGTTCCTGAAGATGTGTAAGTATATACAGTTCCGCGGGATTCCATTAAGCTTCCTGAAGGAGGTACATTTTCTAAAACAACACTTCCTGTAGGGGTAGTACAATTTGGCTGTTTAATCGTTCCTACTGTTGGAGCAGTTGTTATTGTTACAGAAGTAGTATTGCTTGCGTTTGCAGATGTTGAACATCCATTTGAATAATTTACGGTTACTGTTTTATTTCCTTTTGTTAACCATTTTAGCGTTACAGTATTGTTTGAAGTTCCAATTCCTCCAGTTTGAATTTGATAATCCGTATTAACGATACCAGGTACACTCCAACGGTAGTTAGTTTTTCCGGGTTGGGTGGTGTAGGTTGTATTAGTATTAGCACAAACGGTTGAAGATGGAGAGTCTGTAAAAGTCGCTGCTGCACCACTATCTACAGTTATAAGTACAACATTAGAAGTAGTTTTACTGCATCCATTAGCCTGACTGATGACCCTAAAATAAGTACTTTTAGTTAAAGGACCTATTTTAGCACCTGGAAGTGTTTTTAACTTTGCAGACGATGGGATATCATACGGATTTGTGAATTCTGCATCTGTAGAACTTTGCCATTTTATGACAGAATCCACGCTTCCTCCATTGAGTACTAAGTCGTTGGGAGTTTTATTATTGCATATCGTTTGGTCTGAACTTAAAGTGCCACTAACAGAAAGATTTGGTTTTATTACCAGAGATACATTGTAGTTTTTACTGGTGCATTTGGGAAAGTCCGTGTCGACATAAAGTACTGCATTGTAGGTTCCGACGGCAAGACAGTATGGGAACTGAATCGTAATGCTTCCATTAGGTTGCGAAGTATTTCCTTTTTGTGTATTACTGCTTATTCCTGCAGCTACAGCAGCTGAGTCAAATTTTAAATAATATTGATCTGAGTTGTTGCCGGTGTAGGTTAATGTTGCTGAAGTAGAAAATTGCATTGCTTCGGTAACTGGAGCCGGTGTTATTACGACTTCAGGTTTTACGACTATAGGAAAGGAAGTAGAATATTGAGGGGAACAGCCGTAATTGCTTACGTAAGCACGGTATTCCCAAGTACCTGCTGAAGAAGGAACTTCGGAATAAGTAGTACTAGTGTTGGCAATATCAGTCCAGGTTGAAGAATTGTTTAATCGTTTTTGCCATTTTTCAACCGATCCTACATATCCATTTTGTAATTTCATTGTACCAGTATCGGTGTTTAAACAAATTTTATTGGAGCCATCTCTGTGTACACCACCTCCTACCGAGGTGCTTACTACTTGTACTGAAAGTGACGTTGAAGAGCTCTCGCCACAAGTATTTTTAGCTCGTACCGTAAGGTTTGAGGTTAGGTTGTTATCGGGTGATGTTACTGTTATTGTATTTGTTCCTTGACCGGAAGTAATTGGGAGGTTACCATTTGATGTAGTCCAGATATAGGAGGTAGCTCCGGGTACATCAGAAATACTGTAGGTTTGTGTAGAAGATTGGCATATTGTGGTAGTTCCTATGATTGCTCCAGGTGTTGCCGGTGCACTACACTGAGCATATACACCATTAAAAAATACCCCCATTAAAAAAAAGAAAAAGGTAATTTTTAATCTAGTTTGGGATGACAGGTTTTTTACATTTAAAAAGGGAACATTAGAAAGTAAAGTTTTCTTCATAGTAGGTGTATTCTATACAATTTGTTATGCCGGAACGGGATAAATTTTTGCCCGGGCAAAGATAGATACATCTACGTCTTCGGGAAGTAACCGGTTTTGACAATGGACGTTTAATCGACAAAATGTTAAAATAGTCGACGAAATACATGTTTAGAAATGAGATTTTATGTTATTTCTTATAAATAACATTTTTAAAGCATAAGAAAAATCGCAAAATAATACTCGAAACGATCCGATTTTTAGAGCTATAAGTATAAAAAACGTCTTTTGAGTAAAAAATCCGCAAGAAAATTGAATGTATGAGTGTGGTGATTTTGACGAGAAAATCCAAGAAGGAATGAGGTTAGGATTGGAATTTTTATAGACTAGAATTCTTTTTCAAGTAAAGTGACTTTATCGTAAACAAGAAAACTTTCATATCCACGACGAAGCATATAGTCGCAGAATTTTTTTCGTTTTTTTAAGGTGTTTTTTTCGGTAATGCCATTCCAGCATCGTTCAGAAAGTTGGTCAAAAGTGGTCTCGTATTCTTCGGCTGTAATTTCTTTTAAAGCAAGCGTAATGTTGGTCGAAGAAATTTGTTTTGCTTTTAGTTCATTTGTAATTCGGATTCTGCCCCAGTGTTTAATACGGTGTTTGCCTCTGGCGAAGCTACAGGCAAATCGTGTTTCGTTTAGAAAGTTAGTTTCAATCAGCTGAACTACAATCATATCAATTTCATCGGCCGTCATTTTGAGGCCGTACAATTTAGAAACTACTTCGGCATGACAACGTTCCTGATAGGCACAATAGTGTTCTAGTTTTAGTAAGGCCTCTTTTGGAGTACAGATTGAATTCATGTGTTTTTTCTTTCTTTTTAACGGTTGCTGCTAAAAATAGTCATTTAAATGTTAAAAACACAACTATTTTTTTTGTTTTTCTCAAAAAAGTCTTCAGCTAAAATGTTGTATATGTGAGGAATTATAATATTTTTGTACGCAAAAATTAACAGTTTATTATGACCTTGTAAAACAGGTTTTTAGCCGTTATTATTTAAAAACAGAACATAAAAAAATGTGTTTTTTAATGCAGTTAGTTTTGTGTTTTGTTTGCAAAAACAAATTTAATCATAAATACCACTATTCATATGATTCAAAAATTACTTTTGATTGTCCGTTCCGTATTTTTAAAATTTTCTGATAATCAGACCAGGAAAACTTCTAATCCAGTTATCAAATTAGCCTGCCTGGGAATGTTTTTGATAATGAATTTGGGTTATGGACAGACAGTAACCTGGGATGGCTCAACTGGAGATAGAAACTGGAATACCCCAGCAAATTGGAGTAGCAATACTGTTCCAACAATTTTAGAAGATGTGATTATCCCTAATGGCACTAGTGCAAATCTTAGAACAGTTAATATTAATACAGCGGCGGTTTGTAAAACATTGACAATTAGTGGAGGGGGTAATTCGAATTCAACCACAGCCGTAACAATTACGGGATCCAATTCATTAACTGTTTCAGGAGATGTAACTATTAATGCTGTTACAACAAATGGAATTACTAAATATATAGATGTTGCCGCTGGTTCAATGTCTTGTGCAAGTGTCACAATGCAATCTTCGGGAGGTACAAATAGAAAAAGCAGTTTAAGATTGTCATCGGGAACGGTAGAAGTATTCGGTAACATAGCAATGGGTAGTACTAATAATGATATAACTTTTAGTGGATCAGGATTATTGAAAGTGGGAGGTTCGATGACTTCGGGAACTTTAACCCCTTCAACAGGAACGGTTGAATATAATAATACAGGTGCTCAAACTATAGGATATAACACTTATTACAATTTAGTGTTATCCGGAAATACGGGTGCCGTTAAAACTTTTTCAGTTGGTTCGTCAACTAATAATTTAACTATTAAATCAGGTGTCGTTGCAAATTTGGGAACTTTTACACATAATACAAATACACTTACATTTGCGGGAGTAAATCAGGACATTGGTTCATGGGGGAGTACCAGTTCTGTTGCAACCTACAAAAACAATACTTATTTTGCTTCCACTTTGGGTGTTGTGACTGTTGGAAGATCCTATCCTTCATTTAATTTTACTTATGTTAGGCCGATTACCAATGTAGTTTTTAATGCTCTCTCAAATGCCAGTTCTGCTTTATTAACGTCGCCTGCATATGAGAATTATACTAATTATAAAACCAGTGTCACTGTTGGTCAAAGTTATACCATAGCCGTTCAGGGTAATACGGATGGAGACTATATCTATTATTACCAAGTCTTTTTTGATTGGAATCAGGATGGGGACTTTTCAGATTCTGGTGAACCGTTTAATATATCAACTATTAGGAATTCTAACGGAATAGATGGTAAAACAGCATCTAATTTAATTGCTGTGCCTTTAAATGCTGCTCAGGGTACTACCCGAATGCGTGTAATCAGTCATTACAATTCCTATAATACAACTCCTAATGGTCCTGTTGATGGTTATAGCTATGGACAGGTAGAAGATTATAGTATAAATGTTGAAGGGGCTTGTTCTACTCCTGCTCCCGGGGCTACTTTATCAACGGCTAATCCTGTTTGCTCTAATGTACCTTTCACTTTATCTGTTGAAAATCCAAGTACGGGAGGAACGGGATATCAATGGGAAACTTCGACAGATAACGCAACCTGGATCAATGCTACACCGGGACCTGTTACTATTATAGATACCGATTTTAGCACGACTCCAACTAATGCAGTCATTACAGGTAATACAAGTATCAGCGGGGGTGAATTAATTTTAACTCCGGCCGCCGCAAGTCGTGCAGGGGGATATTTTATTAACACTTCTCCGGGATCGAATATAACACCTTTTACGGCAAGTTTCGATTTTAGGATGTTTGACGGTAATGATGCAGATGGAATGAGTTTAAGTTATGGACCGGCTAGTAGTATCTCTGCTTCTAGTGCTGGTGGAGGTGAAGAAGGAGAGGGTACAGGTTTTATATTAAAATTAGACACCTATGATAACTCTACGGGGGTTGAAAAAGCCAGTATGGTTAGAATTTTTTATGGAGGAGTACAGATTTTTGCGAGTAGCCTTAGTCCGTATATTCTTAGAAACTCTTCCTACAGAACTGCAAACTTAGCGGTCGATATTAATGGATTGTTATCTCTAAAGATAGGGGTCGCCACAATTGTTTCCGGACTTTCGGTACCTGGTTACGTTGCTGCCGACAAGACCAATTGGAAGTTTAAGTTTTCAGCACGTACAGGAGCACAATTTGATAGACAGAGTATTGATAAAATAACTATTGTGTGTGGAGATGTTTTGTCAAGTAATCCAACTTATACTACAACTCAGGTGATTCCAACTCGTTATCGTGCTAAAGTAACGTGTGGTAGTACGTCAGTGTACTCAACTCCTGTGTTAGTTAATATGATTTCGGCGGTAATTCAGCCAAAGACAGCCTCAACTTGTACCAATACGGGTTTTACGATAACACCAGCTAGCGGGCCAAATGATAATGTCCCATCGGGTACTACGTATAGTTGGCCATCTCCGGTCGTTACCGGCGGACTAACTGGTGGAGCGGCAAGTTCAGGTTCGCCAAATTCTATAACAGGAACTTTAACGAATTCAACTACCACAGATCAAACAGCAACTTATACGGTAACCCCTACTTCGTCAGGTTGTGCAGGAAACCCATTTACCATCACGGTAACGGTAAGTCCGATCCCAACTATAACAGTAGGAACAGTTACACAACCAACCTGTATTTTAACATCGGGTAGTATTGCTTTAAGTGGCCTTCCTTCCGGCGGAACTTTAACAAGATCGCCCGGAGCAGTAGCTGTACCTTATACGGGAACAGCAGTTACAGATGTTAATCTTGCAGGAGGAACGTATTCGTACACAGTTGCAAATGCCAATTGTACATCGGCAGTGACCGCAGGAATCGTAATTAATCCGGCTCCAATAGCGACCTATAACAATGGCTGGGATACTGCTGCAACGGCAGGTAAGAAACTTATTTTTGCTTCAAATTTTACTTCTACAGGTGATGTGACTGGATGTTCTTGTGAAGTTAATTCCGGCGCAAATGTTATAATAGCGGTTGGGCATACCTTAAATATTATCAATGATGTCAAAGTACTTAGTGGTGGTACGATGACTTTTAAAAATACAGCAAGTTTAGTTCAAACAAATAATGTTACAAATACGGGTGATATCACTTACGAACGTACGAGCCCGCCTATATTCCAAAAAGATTATTTGTATTGGTCAACTCCGGTAAGTCCACAAAGATTAATCGATCTTTCGCCTTTAACAACTGCTAGTAAATACTATGGTTTTAATGGGACACAATGGGTACAAACCAATAGAATGACCAATATGGTAGTGGCTAAAGGTTATATTATTCGTGGACCGGATAATTATACGAATGTTTCTAAGACAGCTTATCCGGCAAGTTTTAAGGGAGTTCCGAATAATGGAAATATAGAAACGGAACTGTTAGCTTCAGGAAAAAGTTATTTGATAGGAAATCCTTATCCATCTGCTGTAAGCGCAGATGACCTGATAACTAATGTTGTGAATAGAGATATAATAAACGGAACTTTTTATTTTTGGACACATAATACTCCGGCAAAACCTATACCAGCGAATCAATACAGTACGGATGATTATGCTTCATACAACCTGACTGGAGGAGTATCGGCAAGATCAGATCCGGGTCATAATAATAATCCTACACTTGATGGCGGGGCTAAGCCAACTGGAGAAATTGCAGCTGGACAAGCATTTTTTGTAACAACTAAAGCTGCAGGAAAAGTAGTGTTTATCAATTCTATGCGTTTAGGTGCGGTTGATAATGGTCAGTTTTTCAGATCTGCAAACAGCTCAAAAGGGACTGCTATCGAAAAGAACCGTATTTGGTTAAACATGACCAGTGCAACAGGAGCTTTTAAACAACTATTGGTGGGTTACATACAGGGTGCAACTAACGAATATGAAAGCCAGTACGATGGATTAACTCTAGACGGTAATCAGTATTTGGATTTTTACAGTGTAAGTGATGCGAATAAATTTGTAATTCAGGCTCGTGCGTTACCTTTTACAGATTCAGATGTTGTTCCATTAGGATACCGTACTGCTGTAGCGGGTGATTTCACGATTGGAATAGACGAAGCGGACGGTAAATTAGCGAAGCAGGCGATTTATGTTGAAGATAAAACGACAGGAGTTATTCATGACTTAACACAAAGTAATTACACTTTCAAAACAGAAGTGGGGAACTTTACAGAACGTTTGGTTTTGCGTTATACCGGTAAAACTTTAGGAATCGGAGACCTCGAAAAAGTGAAAGACGGGATCTTAGTTTCGATAAAAAATAAAGTAATTGCGATACAATCTTCTCAGGAAAATATCAAGGAAATTACAGTGTATGATGTGTCTGGAAAGATTCTTTACAATAAAAAGAAGGTGAGCAATACAGAATTACAAATTCAGAATTTGCCATCATCCAATCAGGTATTATTGGTTAAGGTAACTTTGGCAAATGATTTTACAGCTACAAGAAAAATTATATTTCAATAAACTATAAATAATAGTTCATTTCAAAAAGAATCCATTTCGTTTTTCGGAATGGATTCTTTTTTTGCTTAAAAAAGATTTTTAAAATATCACTGAAATCCGGTATTGCAGGTCTCAGGCAGAGTATTTATTTTTGAGTTAATTCGTACAAATTGTATTAACTTAAATTTTGTATTTTGATAAAAAAAATAATCTTTTCTCTAATCTTTGTTGGCTATTTACATAGTCCGGAACTTTGTGCGCAACAAGGCAAAGTAGATATTTCTTTCAACACAGTTGATGACGGACAGAAAGGAGATGGTTTTGATAATATTGTGCGGACAGTATCTTTACAATCGGATCAAAAACTTATTGTCGGTGGAGATTATTTGAGTCTCAATGGAATTTCGACCCACTACTTAACCCGCTTAAATTTGGATGGCAGTATCGATGAAACATGGAATACAGGAACAGGCTTCAATGGTAAAGTTTATACCAGTTACATTCAGCCTGATGGCAAAATAATCGTAGGGGGTAGTTTTACTTCTTTTAATGGAATCAATTCCGGTAGGCTTATCAGATTAAACAGTAATGGGACTTATGATGCAACATTTGATACTACTATTGCTGCTACCGCCGGTATTATTTATAACATTTGCCCACAAAGCGATGGTAGAATAATTATAACCGGAAGTTTTACAAAATATAATAATAGTACAGTAAACAGAGTGGCGCGCATTCTATCAAATGGGAGCTTAGATCCTTCTTTTAGTACAGGTTCAGGCTCTTCGGCCAATATTACAAATGCAATTATTTTGCCCGATGGTAAAATCTTGCTGACGGGTAATTTTACTGTTTTTAATACTATCGCAGCCAACAGAATAGTGTGTTTACTTCCGAATGGCAAAGTTGATATTGATTTTAATGTTGGAATGGGTTTTAACGATGACGTAAACACGATCGTTATCCAACCAAATGGGAAAATTATTCTGGGAGGAAAATTTACAAGCTATAATGGATTTACCGCTAACCGAATCATCAGATTGAATCGGGATGGTAGTATAGATAAAGATTTTATAACCGGTTCTGGTTTTAGTGGGGATGCAGTTGAGGTTATTAAAAATGATTCCTATGATAATATTATGGTAGGAGGATCGTTTACAGGTTTTTATAATGGAATCGCAGTGAATCGAATTTGTTTGTTAAATTCAAATGGAATTCTTCAAACGGATTTTGGTATTGATTCGGGGCCGGGATCAGGATCAGTTTTGTCTTTGGCAAAAGACACAGAAAATTCCTGGTATGTTGCTGGCTCGTTTTCGGCTTTTGATAGTCTGAATCAGGGAAGATTGGTAAAAATTAATGGAGATGGAGAACATGTAGAAGGATATTTGTCAGCTGGAGTTGGTTTTGATAGTTCTGTTTTGAAAGTGCTGTCCTTAACGGATAAAAAGACATTGGTACTAGGGAATTTCAAGAAGTTCAACGGAAATTTTAGTTCACGAATAGCAAGGGTTTTAGCTGATGGGACTTTCGATGCAACTTTTAATTCAGGACAGTCAGGTGCTAATAATGGGATAAAATCTGGGATATTACAATCAGATGGAAAGATCATTTTCGGTGGAAATTTTACAAAGTACAACGAAGTCATTTGCAACAGAATTGTTCGGATTTTACCCGATGGAGCAATAGATAATACTTTTAATATAGGTACAGGATTTAATGGACAGGTATATGCCATCGCTGTTCAATCAGATGAAAAAGTAATTGTCGCAGGTAACTTTACAAGTTATAAAGGGGCGCCGGCTGGAAGAATAATTCGATTGCTGCAAAACGGTTTACGTGATATTAGTTTTGACATGGGTGTTGGTGCCGATGGTATTGTCGAGACAATAGTCGTGCAACCTGATGGTAAAATAATAATAGGGGGGCGATTTATTAATTTTAATGGTAATTCGTCTCCCAAATTGGCTCGTCTAGATTCCAACGGAAATATTGATTTAGGGTTTAAAACAGGGGCAGGTTTTGATAAAAATGTTTATACAGTTGGACTGCAATCCGATCAGAAAATAGTAGTTGGAGGATCATTCTTAATTTACAACGGAACTTCGCAAAAACGTATTACCTGCCTGAATACCGATGGGAGTTTAGATGTTCTTTTTGAGAATGGTATTGCTTTTAATAAAGGAGATGTTCGTAGTATTTTAATTCAGCCAGACGATCGTATTTTGGTTGGTGGAACCTTTTCCGGAACCTATAAATCCAATACAGCTTTACGACTAATACGTTTGAAAAAATCTGGGGACTACGATTCTTCATTCGAAAGCCAGCTTAACAATAGTCTCTTTGCAATGGGTTTTACACCTGACTACAAGTTGATTATTGGGGGAAATTTCAACTCAATATCAGGTGTTTCAAAACATAGAATTGCACGAATCAAACTTTGTTTAGATGCAACAGTATGGGATGGTGGTATTTGGTCCAATGGTTTCCCGTCGGGAGGAAAAGAAATTGAATTCAAAGGCGATTATGAAAATCTAACTTCTGCAAATGTGTGCAGTTGTGTAATCGATAAAGGGAAAAAGGTTACACTTTTAAATGGGAATACTTTAGGAATCGAACTTTTATATGCGGGTGAAGGAATTTTAACAATGGAAGATTCTGCAAGCCTATATCAGTCTGATGACGATATCGTAAATACAGGTGTCGTTCATTTAACAAGAAATTCAACTCCTATACGAAAATCGGATTATACTTATTGGTCATCTCCCGTAGACTTACAAAAATTAATAGAGGTATCTCCTAAGTCACATTCAGAAAAATTTTATTCATATAACTATGAAGATAAAAAATGGAATCGGGAGAATCCCACAAATATAATGCTTCGTGGAAGAGGATACATAATTCAGGGACCACAAGACTTTTCCACGACAGTACCGTTAGAATTTGAAGCAACTTTTAAAGGAATACCAAGTAATGGTAAAATTGAGATTAAGTTGGGAATCGCCGATAGCTTCAATTTAATTGGAAACCCTTATCCATCTTCTCTCAATGCGGATGTTTTTTTGGCAGAAAACAAATCAAAAATTAAGGGGACACTTTATTTCTGGACACATAATACACCGCTTACCAATTATAAATATACTTCCGATGATTATGCGGTTTACAATTTACTTGGCGGTGTAGGAACAAGAAAAGCCATCGCATCAGGAATTAATGAAACAGTTCCTGATGGCACGATCTCCTCAGGACAGGCTTTTTTTGTAAATAGCAAAGGTCCGATGGAAATAGAATTCAATAATAGTATGAGGCTTACGGGAAGAAACTCGACATTTTTTAAACAAGCAGATAAGATTTCGGATAAAAACATCAAAAATGCAATTGAAAAGCATCGTATATGGTTGAATTTTCAGAACGATGATGGTATTTTTAAACAAATTTTGATTGGTTATATTGGGGATGCAACAAATAGTTACGACATTGATTATGATGCAGAATCAATAAATGGAAACCAGTTTGTTAATTTTTATAGTAGGGTTGAAAGTAAGAACTTGGTAATTCAGGCCAGAGCATTGCCTTTTGTTCAAACGGATTCAATACCGCTTGGTTATGAAACTACTGTTGCAGGAAAATTTAGTATTAGCATTGATCATCAGGATGAATTTTTCAAGAAGTTGAATGTCTTTGTAGAAGACAAAGATTTGAAGATAAAGCATAATTTAAGTCATAGTTCTTATTCATTTGCTACTCAATCGGGAACTTTTAATGAACGTCTTGTATTAAGTTTTATAGATGAGTCTTTATTGAGAAACGGTTTTGAGGATAAAAAACAAGATATTTTCATCTCAGTTCAGGACAAAGTAGTTAAAGTGACTTCTACACAGGAACTAATCAGTGAAATAGTCATTTTTGATATTTTAGGAAAACAACTGTATCAAAAAGAGAATATTGAAAATCTGGAATTTCAAGGGGCTAAATTCAATTCAAACAACCAGGTTTTGATACTAAAAATCAAATTGAATAACGGAAAAATGATAACCCGAAAAATTTTGCTTTAAAGATATGTTGGGTACCTTTTAATTCCTGTTGTTTGTTTTCAATGAACAATTGTTTTCGTAAATAAGGACTTTTAGGTTTCTTTTTTGCGATCTGAAAGGTAATATCGCATTTCTTTAAGTAATAATTTTTATAGTTTTAAAAGAGTACTTTGGACGTGATTCCCTGTGTTTGCTGGTAATCTGTTGTTTATTAATGTATTGTGTGATCGAATAAGTGTTAAAATCGCACAGTTTAATCAAAAACAGTTGTCTTCATTGTAAATAAAATCGTACCTTGTTGTTACTTTACGATTGAAATGCTTAAAAGCCTGTTAAGTTAATTTTTATCCTTTGCTATTAAAACGATATGGAATAGAGTGTCCATTAGTTTTTATCTGCCTAAAATACTGATTGCGAATTTAAATGCCCCATTAAATGAAACAAAAAGTACTTTCCACATCAATATTTTATTTGTGTCTTCAGGATTAGTCTATCTTGTGCATTGTTGTTTTATTTTTTGAGGTATTTAAAAATTACTTTGATCAGATTTCTGTCTGATTGAGGAGCTTGTTTTTAAATATAAAAAAATACCACGATGAAAAAATATTTACTTACACTTCAGTTATTTGTATTGCCTTTGTTTTTTTATGCACAGACTAAGACAGTCTCTTTTTCAAGTGTTGGAACAAGTAGTTTTTATGTTCCTGCGGGTGTATCATCAGTAACTATGAGTGCCTGGGGAGGCGGTGGAGCCGGAGGTGGCTCAACTGTTCCGGGTCTGACTTTACAGAGAGCTGCCGGAGGAGGAGGAGGAGGGGCTTTTGCAGGGGGTACCTACTCTATGAGCATGTCTATTCAAACGACCTTGTCGATTACGGTTGGTAAAGGAGGTGCAGGAGCTTTGTCAGCTAATGGAGGTGCTGGCGATAATTCCTCAATTACAGGTTATGTAACGGCACTTGCAGGAAATGGTGGGATTGTCAATAATGGTACAGTCACCAATCCGGCAGGAGGCGCCGGAGGATTAGCTTCAGGATCTACAGGAGCCACTAAAGTCGATGGGGTAAGCGGTGGAGCCGGTGAGACACTTTTACCTGCTGTAACCGGAGCCGGAGGAGCCGGAGGTACTAGCGGGGCAGATGTCGGAGGAGCCGGAGGGGCGAGTATTACAGGTTTACTAGCCAATAGTAATGGTAATCCCGGAACTCAGCCCGGAGGTGGTGGGAGTGGTGGAAAATCGGCACTTTTAGGTTCCGCTTCAACAGGGGGAGCCGGAGGAACTGGAAAAGTTGTGATTGTTTATACCTGTCCAACTTATAGCCTAACAAGTATATCAGCCTCGACCGTAAATATTTGTACAGGAACATCGTCAACAATAACCCTAAATGGTAGTTTACCGGTAGGAGCATATAGTGTTGCTTATCAGGTAGACGGAGTAACTCAGACACCGGTAAGTATGACTGTAAGTACAAGTGGAACCAGTACTTTTACAGCTCCCGGATTTTCAGCTTTAGGAAGTAAAAGTTTAACAGTTACATCTTTAACTTCTGGAACAAGTGGCAATGCTGCCGATAATTGTGCTTCAACTATCAGTGCAAATAATACTACTTCAGTAAATGTAACATCATCCGGGACAGCTCCTGTTGCTTTAGCAGGAACCGGAGCAACCTGTACCCAGATTACAGCAAATTGGCAATCTGTTTCGGGATCAACTTATTACACATTGGATCTTTCGACAGATATTAATTTCGGAAGTTTTGTTGGAACCTATAACGGTTTGAATGTTGGAAATGTTTTAACGGTAAATATTACGGGTTTAAGCAATGCGACTACTTATTATTACAGAGTTCGAGCATTTAACGGTACCTGTTTGAGTGCTTATTCGAATACCGTAACTTACAAACCAGCTGTTTCTCCGGGTAATGTTGTATTGCAGGCAGCCACGAATACTTTTTGCACTACATTTACGGCAAATTGGAGTGCGGAAGTCAATGCAGTGAGTTATCTGTTAGATGTTTCTCTTGTGAATACATTTGCTAGTTTTGTATCAGGATATAATGCTCTTGATATAGGAAATGTGACGACCTATACAGTGACCGGACTGGCTGGAAGTATAACCTATTATTACAGACTCAGATCAAAGAATGGTTGTGGAACCAGTGCTACTGGTACAGCAACAGTACAAAATATAACGACAACTACTCAGCCAGGCACGCCACTTAATGATCCGGTGGTTCAGCCCACCTGTGATGTTCTGACTGGAACTGTTGTTTTAAAGAATTTGCCAAACAGAAACGATTATACGATTACTCAAACCGGTACGTTCTTCAATACTTATTCGGGAGGAGTAGGTGCCGATTGGACTAAATATACAATTACAGGTCTGGCTCCCGGTACTTATAATTTTACGGTACAATATCCGGGCACCTGTGCTTCTTTGTCATTGTCGAGTATTGTCGTAAATGCTTTAGCAACGAATACCTATACAATTGCAGGAGGATGGTCGCTTGGAACGCCAACAACAAGCCAGAATGTTGTTTTTGCAGATGATTTTTCTTCGTCTGGAGATGTAAATAGCTGTGGCTGTACGATAAATGCCGGAAAAAAAGTAACCATAAATAGTTCAAATACGTTAACAGTTAAGAATGCACTAATTGTAGATTCGGGAGCAGGTACTTCTTTGACTTTTAAAACCAGTTCAAGTTTGTTTCAAGTGAATACTGCAATTAACTCAGGAAGTATTTTTTATGAGCGAACAAGTCCCGGGATCTTAAAAAAAGATTATCTGTATTGGTCAACTCCCGTAAATCCTCAAAGATTAATTGATCTTTCATCCGGAACATCAGCAACAAAATATTTTGGTTTTGATGGCACACAATGGGTAGTTACCGATAGAACCACTAATATGGTAGTGGGCAAAGGGTATATCATTCGTGGCCCGGAGACCTATTCGAATACTATTAAAGCACCATTTACGGGAATTTTTTCAGGAGTTCCGAACAATGGAAGTTTGGAAGGAGAATTTTTAAGTTCGGGAAAAAGTTATTTAGTAGGAAATCCTTATCCATCTGCTTTAAATGCCGATGCCCTTTTAAGCGGAAACAGTTTACTGGGTGGAACCATTTATTTTTGGACACACAATACGCCTGTACAGTTAACCTATACAAATCAGTATACAACCGATGATTATGCTTCTTATAATTTAAGTGGCGGAGTTTCTGCTAAATCAGATCCATTACATAGTGATAATCCGGCCAATGATAATGGAATTAAACCAACGGGTAAAATAGCAGCGGGACAATCATTTTTTGTAACTACTGTAGCAGCAGGGAAAGTACAGTTTAACAATTCGATGCGGGTAGCAGGAAATAATAATCAGTTTTTTAAATCTGAAAACACATCAAAAGAAACGGCTCTGGTAAAAAAACGTATCTGGTTAAACATGACCAATACATCCGGAGCCTTTAAGCAGTTACTTGTAGGGTATATTGAGGGAGCTACGAATGAGTATGATGCCAACTATGACGGAATTAGTTTTAATGCTAATCCTTATCTCGATTTTTACAGTATAGCTAACGGGAACAATTATGTAATTCAGGGAAGGGCTTTGCCTTTTGTTGATACCGATCTCGTTCCGTTAGGTTATCGTACTACTATCGCGGGTGAATTTATGATTTCGATTGACGAAGTAGACCTTAATATGAACGAACAGCCGATTTATATTGAAGATAAAGTAACCGGCGTAATTCATGATTTAAAACAGAGTAATTACACTTTTACAACCGCAATCGGAACTTTTGCAGATCGACTGGTGTTGCGTTATAAAGGAAAAACGTTAGGCACCGATGATTTCGAAAACCTGCAGAATGCCATTTTTGTTTCAGTCAAAAATAGAATAGTAAACGTGATGTCATCAAATGAACAGCTTAAAGAGGTCTCTGTTTTTGATTTGTCGGGGAAATTGATGTACAACAAAAAGAAAATTAGCAATAAAGAATTACAAATACCAAATCTGGCACCAGGGAATCAGATGGTACTGGTAAAAGTGATGTTAGAAAATGACGTTACACGCACTAAGAAAATAGTTTTTTAGATAATTAACAGAAAAAGCAGCTGCAAACTGAAACTTTGCGACTGCTTTTTAAACAATCAGAAAAGGTCCTCAGAAAGGCTCTTGCAGATTTTGATTGGTATTCCGAATTGCTTTTTCATTTTTATAATCAATCCATTTTTGACCTTTGAATTTGCGCATCATAATATCAAAGTTACGCATGATAAAAACATTGTAAACAGCTTTCGATAAGTTTGTAATGTTTTTCGGGAAAGCTCTTAGGCTCATCGAAAATCCAGGGGTTAAATACTTCATGTAATGCCAGTACCCTTCGGGCATGTATAGCATTTCACCGTGTTTTAGATTGGTGATAAATCCTTGTGTATTTCTTAGGGCAGGGAATTTTTCGTAATCAGGATTGTCAAAATCAATATCTTCTCTTGAAATTAAAGCGTGGGGTACTTTGTACATGTATTTCGATTGATCCGGAGCAAAGAGCATGCATTGTTTTTCTCCATGAAAGTGAAAGTGTAAAATATTGGAGTAGTCAATATCATAATGCATGAATACCCGGGCTTTTTCTCCACCAAAAAAAAGCATAGGCATTTGTTTGACCAGATTTAAACCTATGTCCGGCCATAAAAAATCTTCTTTTAAAGACGGGACTTCTTTCATTAAATTATAAAGAAAAATGCGATAATTAGTTGGCTTCGATTCCAGAAGATGAATATAGTCGCTCATTTTCATGGTAGTATGAGCTTCATTAAAACCGTCTTGATGATTTACAGGTCTGTCATCATATAAGGGAACGATGATGTTTCCTGCGATTTCGTTGATATAAGATAATTTCCATTTCTGATAAGCTGGCCAGTCTTGGGTCAATTCTTCAACAACAACAGGAATTTGCTTTTTTACATATTGGGAAATAAAATCTGCTTTTGAAATTTTTTTTACCCGTTCGATTTGTTTTAACTTCATCTCTTTTAAATAAAAAAATTGCTTATAACACATGTTATAAGCAATTTAAAAATATTTATCGAGATTTATGAACTCTTTTTCTTAATTTTTTGATTTGACCGAAGCCTCAAGGTTTCTGTCAATTGTATGTCCCGGTCTTGACCATTTTGGTTTCTCGCCCAGAGGAGCAAACTGTGAATCAGATGCTTCAACCGTTTTAGGTTGTGAAACTTTTGTAAATGGTTTTTGCGGATTCAATCCTAACATTTCGAACATTTTCATGTCTTCATGAACATCAGGGTTTGGTGTAGTAAGCAATTTATCACCTGCAAAAATAGAATTTGCACCTGCAAAAAAGCACATTGCCTGTCCTTCACGGCTCATATTTGTTCTTCCTGCAGATAAACGAACCTGTGTATCCGGCATTACAATTCTCGTAGTAGCAACCATACGGATCATTTCCCAAATTTCAACTGGTTTTTCCTCTTCCATTGGAGTTCCTTCAACAGCTACCAAAGCATTAATTGGTACAGATTCAGGTTGAGGGTTTAAAGTAGAAAGCGCAACAAGCATTCCGGCTCTGTCTTCGATACTTTCTCCCATTCCGATAATTCCTCCACTACAAACTGTAACATTCGTTTTACGAACATTTTCTATCGTTTGTAAACGGTCTTCGAAACCGCGTGTTGAAATAACATCTTTATAATATTCTTCAGAAGTATCTAAATTATGGTTGTAAGCATATAAACCCGCTTCAGCCAAACGTTGTGCCTGATTTTCGGTAATCATACCTAAGGTACAGCAAACTTCCATATCAAGTTTATTAATGGTACGAACCATTTCTAAAACCTGATCAAATTCTTCGCCATCTTTTACGTTTCTCCAGGCAGCTCCCATACATACACGAGACGATCCGCTTGATTTTGCACGTAAAGCCTGTGCTTTAACCTGACTAACACTCATTAAATCATTTCCTTCAACACCGGTGTTATAACGAGCAGCTTGTGGGCAATACCCACAGTCTTCCGGACAGCCTCCGGTTTTGATTGAAAGTAAAGTAGATACCTGAACTACGTTAGGATCATGCTTTTGTCTGTGAATTGTTGCTGCTTCGTACAGCAAGTCCATCATAGGTTTATTATATATGGCGATTATTTCGTCTTTTGTCCAATTGTGTTTTGTAATGCTCATTGATGCAGTTTTTTGATGCTCCAAAAGTAGTTAAATTGTTCCAATCAACCAATGCCCAATCCTGTAAATGAATATTTGACAGATAATTTCAAAAAAGAAACACTCTAAAATCATAGAATTGTAATTTTTTATGATTTTAGAGTGCTAAATAGTTTGATTTATTTTGAAAAATTAATCGGCTGCATATTTATTATTCCAGTACAACATCATCATCAGCGTGACGATTACTGAGGAAGCAATTCCTTCAAACAGTAAGCAGATGCAATAGGTTGGTACAGAGGGATTTCCGCCAAACATAAATGTTTCTGAAAGTGTTTTTACATAAGCATCTCCACCTCTGGCATAACTATAAACTAACAATCCAAAAACGCTTAAAGCCACACCAACCACAGAGGTTGCCATTGCTGAAACCGCATTCGACACAAAATTAGTTTCGCCTTCATGAAGGTTCATTCTCATTGTTTTATTTACACCATAAAATATAAAAAAGACATTCAGGGTTCGCAAATAGAATAAATGCGCCAAACCTAATACGTTCATCAATAAAAAGTAAATTCCGATTCCAAGGAAAATCAGAAAACCGTTGGTAATTTCTTTAGGTAATTTCATAGTTGTTATTTTTAAAGAAGTTAATAGCAAATATTTGATAAACAGAGTTCTATATCAAATTTACTAAAAAAACAACTACGATGATTTAAAAATGATGAAAAGTATGTTTCAGCCTACTATTCAAAAATAGAACGGATGAATTCAATTAAGAGAAGGAGTATTTCAAAATAATTTTGTCATCGCATAAGATTGTAATCCTAATAGACGAGTAAAGGAATAATTTAATCTCCCGGTAAGCGATTAGATTTTAATTTGCAAAGAGAAAGCTTGTTAAACTCTGTTTAAAAATGCCAAAGCATCTTTTTTATCCTGATTTAATTGTTCTTTTAGTAAATCGACAGAACCAAATTTTTGTTCTTCACGGAGGTATTGCAATAGCGAAACTTCAATTTTTTTGCCGTATATGTCAGCATCAAAATCAAAAAGATTCACTTCGATAGTTTGTTTTTGTCCGTTAACCGTTGGATTAAAACCAATATTCATCATTCCAGAAACCTCTTTTTGATCAATCAGAGCTTGAACAACGTATACGCCAGATTTGGGGATTAATTTATAATCTTCATCAATTTGTATGTTTGCGGTTGGAAAACCGATGGTTCTTCCTAATTGTTTTCCCTGAACAATTTCGCCGGATAAAAAGTAGCTGTAGCCCAGATAATCGTTGGCTAAGGTCATATTTCCTTCGTTCAGTGCTTTTCTGATTTTGGTTGAACTTACAGAAACGTCCTGAATTTCCTGAGCTGAAATTTGTTCAACTTCAAAACCATATTCAAGACCAAAAGCAATTAAATCATCAATATTAGCGGTTCTGTTTCTGCCAAAGCGATGATCGTGTCCAATAATTATTTTTTGAATATGAAACTGATCTACCAAAATGGAATGTACAAACTCTTCAGCGGTTAATCTTGAGAAACTTTCGTTAAAAGGATGAATAACCAGATTTTCAATTCCGGTTGCTTCCAGGAGTTTTGATTTTTCGGCGATGGTATTCAAAAGTTTTATTTCTGATTTTTCCTGTAATACCATTCTTGGATGTGGAAAAAAGGTAAGGACTAAACTTTCATACTTTCCATTTTCGGTGTTTTGGGTAATACGTTCCAGAATTTTTTTATGACCAATATGTACACCATCAAATGTTCCAAGAGTTAAAATTGTTTTCTTGGTGGACTGAAAATCGTTTATAGAATGAAAGAGCTTCAAAACAAATAATTTAAGATGGTGCAAATTTATACTATCTATTTTAAATTTGATACTAAGGGTAATTGATTTTTTAATCTCAAGCAGTTACTTTTTGTGAAAATGGGACAACTTGTAAACCAAAAAGCATTAATTGTCTGTGATAAGTGTAAAATTTCGATTTTATTAACGTAATTTTGGTATACTATTATTTCCAAAATATGAGAAAAAATCTACTTTTTTTATTTTTTATTTTTTGCTGTGCAAATATGTATGCCCAAAGTGATGTTTTGTGGCAGAAAGTGAGTACGGTTTCTCCGAGTAAGAGAGGAATCTCGTCTGACTCTGGGCGGTTGTACTATAAACTGAATTCAGATTTTTTGAAATCACGACTTGCTGCAACTACTAATAAATCAGAAAAAAGTACTTCGACAGAAATTACGATTCCTAATGCCAGTGGTGTCTTGGAACGCTTTTCAGTTTCGGAACATTCGAATTTTGAACCTGAGTTGCAGGCAAAGTATCCTGAGATCAGAGCTTATGAAGGACGTGGTTTAGATGATAAAACGGCTACAATTTATTTTAGTGTGGCACCGATTGGAATCCAGACTATGGTACTTCGTGCCGATAGACCTGCGGAGTATATAGAACAAAATCAAGAAGATAAATCTACTTATGTTTTGTTTACCAATACTGATGCGGCTGCCAAATCTCAATTAGACTGTAAGACACTGGACGCTGCGTCGAATAAAAGCGCCTCATCAAATACTGCAAAGTCGGCAGCAAACAATAAAGTTTTCAAAACCCTGCGATTGGCGTTGTCCTGTACTGGAGAATACACTGCTTATTTTGGAGGCACAAAAGCGGGAGCGGTAGCTGGAATGAATGCTACTTTGTCAAGGGTAAATGGGGTTTTTAATAAAGATCTTGCCGTGGGAGTTGTTTTAATTGCAAACAATGATGCTGTAATTTATACTAATGCATTAACGGACCCTTATTCTGATCCCTCCAAAGGAACTTCCAGAGATCCTTCAGATGGTAACGATTATTGGAGTAAAGAAGTGCAGAGTACTTTAACTGCAGTAATAGGAGAGGCGAATTATGATATTGGACATTTGTTTGGACACGATGGAGGCGGAGGTAATGCAGGCTGTATAGGTTGTGTTTGTAGTAGTCCAACACCATCAGAAGCGATGGGAAAAGGAAGTGCCTATACATCACCATCTGATAAAAAGCCGGAAGGCGATACCTTTGATATTGATTTTGTAGCTCACGAAATTGGACATCAATTAGGAGCAAATCATACTTTTTCTTATGATGCGTCAGAAAGAACAGGTTTAAATGTTGAGCCGGGAAGTGGTTCAACCATTATGGGGTATGCGGGAGTATCGAAGGGATATGATGTTCAAAGTAATTCAGATGATTATTTTACTTATGCAAGTATTTTGCAAATTCAGAATACTCTTGCCGGAAAGAGTTGTCCTGCTAATACGGTAATTACCAATAATCCTCCAACTGTTGATGCAGGTTTAGATTATACAATTCCAATGAGCACACCTTTTGTTTTAGTTGGCTCAGGTTCTAGTTCAGTTGGTACGATTACCTATACCTGGGAACAATTTGATAGTGCAACATCATCATCAACCGCGAACAGTAACAGTATTGCTTATCCCACAAAACCAAACGGCCCTTTGTTTAGATCTATAGTACCGGGAAGTTCACCTGTTCGTTATATGCCTGATTTAAATACCGTGCTTCTGAATAAACTAACCACAACCTGGGAATCTGTTTCTTCGGTTGCAAGAACATTGCATTTTACGCTAACAGCAAGAGACAATGGAGGATTAGGAGCTGCACAGACGAATACGGATACTATGATTGCAACTGTTGTAACTAATGCAGGGCCATTTACAGTTACTTCGCAAAACACCAGCGATATAAGCTGGCAAATAGGATCGAGTCAAACAGTAACCTGGGCGGTAAATAATACCAATACCCTACCGGGATCTTCGTCGGTAAACATTAAATTGTCTCTGGATGGAGGTTTGACATACCCTGTAATTTTAGCCTCAAATACACCAAATGACGGTTCGCAGTTGATTCAGGTTCCTGGCAGTGTAACTGCTTCAACTAATTGCAGGATTAAGGTTGAACCAACCGCAAATATTTATTACGCAATAAACAGCAAATCATTTGCAGTGGGCTACAGCTCTACGACCACTTGTGATTCTTATAGTTTCGGGAATTCTTTTGCAATTCCGTCCGGAACTAGCTTTACGGCCAAAACGGTAAATGTACCGGCATCAACCGGAAAAGTTTCTGATGTCAATGTTTTGGTTAATGTAACACACGATAAGCTTTCTGATCTCGAAATACAAATGGTAAGTCCGCAGGGTACAGTTGTGAATTTGTATAATAATAAAAGTTGTGGAGGGATAAATTCTAGCTTAATACTTCAGTTTGATGATGCCGGATTTACTTTAGATTGTTCCAAAGTAACAAGTCAGATTGTTATCCCTGTAGATGCATTGAGCGCTTTTAATGGTCAGGACCCAAAAGGAACCTGGAGTTTTAGAGTTCGTGATGCGGTTTCAGGTAATTTTGGAACGATCAATTCAGCATCCTTAAATATTTGCAATCAAACATTTACTTTAGGAGAAATAGATCTTGAAAATGTAGCATTTATGTTATATCCAAATCCAAACAAAGGAAATTTTACGATTCAGTTTTCAAGTGATTCGATCAATAGGGTTCAAGTTTATGTACATGATATTCTTGGTAAACAAGTGTATTTTAACTCATATGATAAAACGCCTTATTTTAATCAAAATATTCAGTTATCAGGAGTCTCTTCGGGGATGTATTTGGTGACCGTGATTGACGGTGATCGTAGAACGGTTAAGAAAATAATTGTGAACTAGAGAAAGAATAAATTCCAATAAAAAAATTCCAAATTCCAAGAACTATCAACGAACAGTTATTGGAATTTGGAATTTTTTTTTGGAATTTAATACTAGGAGTTTGCCAATGCTATGCATACAATACTGATTTTAGCGCCCGGAATTTTTTGTAAAGTCCTAGAGCAGGCCTCAAGTGTGGCCCCCGTAGTGAGTACATCATCAACGATTAAAAAATGCTTGTTGTGATTTTCTTCTGAAAATTGGACATCAAAGATGTTTTCGATATTCTCAGATCTTCCCAAAAGATTTTTCTTAGATTGGGTTTTCGAATATTTCTTTCGATACAATAAAGTGGAATCATAAGTAATCTCTAAGTTTTTAGACAAAGTCTTCCCAAAAGTAGTAACCTGATTATAGCCTCGTTCTTTTAGTTTTCTGCGGTGCAGAGGGACTGGAATGATAACGTCAAAAGGAGATTCTAAGTTTAATTCTTTTAAGTCCTCGGCGTACCAGTCTCCTAATACAGTTCCGATTTCTTCATGACCTTTGTACTTGAGATTGTGGATAAGCTCCTGAACAATTCCTTTTTTGTTGAAATATAAAAATGCCGATGCATGCTGAATATCGATTCTGCCGTAAAATTTCTTTAGAGCTTCGTTTTTTGGGTCTAAATGGTGTTGAGTAAGAGGTAATTCATGACGACAGCGTGTGCATATAATAGTTTCACCACTGTGTAAAAGTACGTGACATCCGACGCAGACTTTAGGAAAAAAGAGGTTGATAAGATAATTAAACACAAATAGAGAGAATTTAGTTACAAAAATAACCAAATCATTACTTCAAACTTTATTATTTTTCTTTTTTTTAAACGTACTTTTTATATTTTTGCATCACTATGGCAAAACAAGAAGATATATTTAAGAATGTGGTTTCGCACGCAAAAGAGTACGGATTTATTTTTCCGTCAAGCGAAGTATACGATGGATTGAGTGCAGTGTATGATTATGCACAAAATGGTGTCGAGTTAAAAAAGAATATTCGTGAATATTGGTGGAAATCAATGGTTCAGATGAATGAAAATATTGTTGGTTTAGATGCTGCAATATTAATGCATCCAACAACCTGGAAAGCTTCAGGCCACGTTGATGCGTTTAATGACCCATTAATTGATAATAAAGATTCAAAGAAAAGATACAGAGCCGATGTTTTGGTAGAAGATTATGCAGAAAAACTTAATCTGAAAGCTAAAAAAGAAATTGAAAAAGCGAGCGCTCGTTTTGGAGATGCTTTTAATGAGCAGGAATTTGTTACAACAAATGCCCGTGTAATTGAATATCTGGCTAAAGAAAAAGAAATCAGAGAGCGTCTGGGGCGTTCTTTGGGTAATGGAGATTTAGAAGATGTAAAAGCATTGATCGAGGAATTAGAAATTGCGGATCCTGAAACAGGATCTAAAAACTGGACAGAAGTTCGTCAGTTCAACTTAATGTTCGGAACGAAATTAGGAGCTTCTGCAGATTCTGCAATGGATTTATATTTACGTCCGGAAACAGCACAAGGTATTTTTGTAAATTTCCTGAATGTTCAAAAATCAGGTCGTATGAAAGTTCCTTTTGGAATTGCTCAAACGGGTAAAGCATTTAGAAATGAAATTGTTGCGAGACAGTTTATTTTCCGTATGCGTGAATTTGAACAAATGGAAATGCAGTTTTTTGTACGTCCTGGTGAAGAAATGAAATGGTACGAACACTGGAAACAAACACGTTTAAACTGGCACCTATCTTTAGGATTAGGAAAAGATAATTACCGTTTTCACGATCACGAAAAATTAGCGCACTACGCAAATGCTGCCGCAGATATTGAGTTTAACTTCCCATTTGGATTCAAAGAATTGGAAGGTATTCACTCTCGTACAGATTTCGATTTAAAAGCACACGAAGAATATTCAGGAAGAAAATTACAATATTTTGACCCTGAACTAAACGAAAACTATGTGCCATATGTAGTAGAAACTTCTGTTGGTTTAGATCGTATGTTTTTGGCTGTTTTTGCAACTTCATTACAAGAAGAGGTACTGGAAGACGGTTCAACAAGAACAGTGTTGAAATTACCGGCTGTTTTGGCACCAACAAAAGCGGCTGTATTGCCTTTAGTTAAAAAAGACGGTTTACCTGATATCTCTAAAAAGATTATAGAAGATTTAAAATGGGATTTCAATGTAGCTTATGATGAAAAAGATGCAGTAGGTCGTCGTTACAGAAGACAGGATGCGCTTGGAACGCCGTTTTGTATTACGGTAGATCATCAAACAATCGAAGATGAAACAGTAACGATTCGTCACAGAGATACAATGAAACAAGATCGTGTGAAGATTTCAGAATTGAAAGATATAATTGAAAACGAAGTTTCAATGAAAAACTGGTTGATGAAAATGTAATTTTTGTCATACTTCAATATAAAAGCCCAAATTCCATAAGGAGTTTGGTTTTTTTTTAATGTCAAATAGTGTATTTTGGCGACTATTTCTGCATTTCACCCTTTTGTGTTAACATTTGTTCGTAACATATTAACAATGAAATAGTAGAATAATCGAAATTCGTATTTTTAATTGCGAATAAATTGCTAGATAAAAATCTTTTTAAAAGGATTGATGAAACTAAAGGGGTAGTTGTAGGGGGTTCATGAAAAATCAACAAAATGTAAGATTGAAAAAGTATTCGTATATTATCATTGATGATGATGTGGAAAGTATTTTGAAAACCAGAACAATTGCAGAAGGTTTTTCAGAACTGACTTTCGTGGGATCAGCTGCGAATTATCAATTGGGTCTGAATTTGGTTTTAGAACATCGGCCCTGCCTTATTTTTTTAGAAATTGCTCCTAAAGATTTATCCAGTAACTTGTCACTGGCCTTTATAAATGAATTGCATCGTTTTTTATTCCTTATCCCTAAGATAGTCATTACGACGACAAAGAAAGAACTTGCTTTTGAGGCCATTCAGTACGGTGTTTTTGGCTATATATTGAAGCCGGTCCTGCGGCCTGATGTATTGAAGACTGTTTTAAAACTCGAAAAAACACTTCCTGTAAACGATTCTGATCCAATTGAAGAAGAGAGTACCCCATTGAGCGAGTTGTTTGCAAAACCCGTTAAAGATGCAGAGCAACCACTTATATTATGCGTGAAATCGTATGGTGATTATCGGTACATCAATGCCAATGATATTAGTTACTTTCAGGCAGATAACAACTCGACAGATATTTATTTGAATTCCGGCGAAATGATAACGGCTTTTAAAACACTAAAACATTTCGAGAGTATTTTGTCACATCCTTTTATTCGGATTCACAACAGCTATATCATCAATCAGAATTATATTGCAAGGATTCATAGCGGAAACTCAACTTGCTATATTAGAAATTCTTCCAAAAAAATCCCATTTTCAAAAACCTATAAATCAAATGTTGATTTAATTATTGCCGATTTTGCTGTAGGAAATTATTTAGAAGTCTAAAAATTAGGTAATTACATTGATTTGCCCCCCATTGACTATTAATTGGGTGTGTTTTACCATAAACCTGTTTTTTCATATTAATTTTTTTTAAATGTGGGCTTAGTTTTACACCATGATTCGCACAAAGCGATGATTCTCCAAAACAAAAAATCAAACATTTAATACCCTCAGATCATGAAAAAAACAGCTTTAGTATTAGGAATATTTTCTTTAGTAATGGTAGCAACTTCATTTGTAAATCCTGCAACAGTCTTGAATAATAAAAATTGTATCGCTACTGATGGTAGTGGAGGACAAAAAACAGGGGGAACAGGTACTAGAAAACAAGATGTTCAGAGTGCACAAATTCAATTAAAAAGTTTTGCTGCTGTTAGTCAATCAACAAGAACAACAATAAAATTGGATTAAGTATATAAAAGTATATATAATTAAGAGGCTGTCTTTTTAGACAGCCTTTTTTTATGTCTATAGTTTTAGTATTTTTGATAAAAATCAAAGATACACATTGAAAAAGCATTTTCGGATATTATTGTTTTTAACTCTTATCTTGTTCGGATGTACGAATGAAACAAAGAAAAATAAAGATGAAAATTCTTCAACAGATAGTCTCTCTATCTATTTTTCATTGGCTAGTGATATTAATATGCCCTTGAATTATAAACAAAGCTATAATCAAAAAGCTTTTGATATAATTGTAGGTCAAAAAAATGACTCTCTTAATAGAGTAAATCTGTTTAAAGTGGCTAATCGTTATTATAACATGAGCGATTGGAAAGCCTATAAAAAAACATCAAAGTTAATTCTGGAAAGAGCAATAGATAGTAAAGATTCATCTAGTATTGCTAAGGTTTATACTTATCTGGGAGATTATTATCGATCACAAACGATTTCAGATAGCGCCTTTTTAAATTATTTTGCGGCAGAGAAAATATATTTGCGAATTAACGACGAGCTTAACCTCGCCAAGACATTTTTTCTCAAAGCAGATTTGCAATTTAGTGAAGCAGATTATTTCGAAAGTGAAATAATGGTATTTAAAGCACTTCAGATTTTAAAAAAGGAGAAACAAGTTAATAATCAACTTTATGATTGTTACAATCTTTTAGGAGTATTGTATAACGAACGGACAGAATATGATAAAGCATTGATGTTTCACAATAAGGCACTGTCTATTTTAGAAGATAAATCAATTCCATTAGATTTACAGTTAAAAGCTACTTCACTAAACAACATAGGTTTTGTTTACCTAAGTATGGAGGATTACGAAAAGGCGAAGACATATTTTAGGAAAGGTTTGTTGCAAAAGAATTTATTTGAAGAGAGTGCAACATTATATGCAATGCTTTTAGATAATCTGGCTTATGCTAAGTTTAAGTCAAAAGAATTTGATGAACTTCCCGGACAATTTTATAAGGCGTTGAAAATTAGAGATAGTTTAAAACTTACCTCGGGAATTATATTGAATAAAATACATCTGTCTGAGTATTATGGGTTTAAGAAAGATACTTTGAGAGCTTTTCAATTTTCAAAACAAGCTCTAAACTTATCCCGGGTTTCAAATAAATTAGGAAATACTTTAGATGCTCTTAAACAGATTGCTATTGTTGACCCTGAGAATGCTCCAAAATATTCAAAGGAGTATATAGAGATAAACGAAAAACTGGTAAGAGAGGAGAGGATTATAGGAGAGAAATTCTCGAGGATTCAATATGAAACCAACGAAATAAAAGATCAAAATTCAAACTTACAAGAGAAAAATAAAACCTTAATCTATGTCTTCAGTATTTGTACGCTGATTGGTTTGTTTTTCTATGTTTACAAAACACAGCAGGCAAGACATAGGGAGTTACTTTTTAAGCAGCAACAGCAAGTTGCTAACGAAGACATCTATAATTTGATGATTCTGCAACAAAACGATATTGAACAGACCCGAATTAAAGAAAAGAAAAAAGTAGCGCAGGATTTACACGATGGCGTGTTGGGAAGAATGTTTGGTATTAGAATCAGCCTTGACAGTTTAGATAAAGTAGATGAGGCCGAGGCAGCTCCCAAGAGAAAAAAATACCTTGAGGAACTGAAAAAAATTGAAGAAGATATACGTGAGATTTCGCATGATTTAAACAGAGAGAAATCGGAATTAATTAATAATTTTATCGCGATTTTAAACAAATTGTTTGAAGATCAAAGAAACACGTATGATTCAGAATTAATTACCTCTTTTGATTCTAATATTAAATGGGAACTGGTGAGTAATACAGTAAAGATTAATTTATACAGAATTGTTCAGGAAGCACTTCAGAATTGCAATAAGTATGCAGAGGCGAGTACGATTACGGTCAGTTTTAAAAGTGAAGTCGATCATCTGATTTTGTCAATTGCTGATGATGGAGTTGGTTTTAATACCAAAACAACGAAAAACGGAATAGGATTGCATAATATTCAATACAGAGCCGCAGAATGTAAAGGTGTAGTCTCTTTAAAATCAGTCAAAGGAGAAGGAACTCTTTTGATGGTTAAAATTCCTATAGATCAAAAAATAAACCTACAGCATAAATGACAATTGACCCCAACGCCCCGGTTCCTCAATTAATTAAAAAAAATATTTTAATTGTTGACGATCACCCTTTTATTATTGAAGGATATAAAAATGCGATCACACGCTACAATCCTAAACAATATGAGTTTCTTATTTTACAGGCCCACGATTGTAAATCAGGATATGACTTAATCGAAGATGCTCGGACTCCGGAATTTGATGTTGCTTTTCTAGATATCAGCATGCCCGCGTATGAAGAGAAAGATATTTTTTCGGGTGAAGATCTGGCGAAGTTACTTTTGAAGAAAATGCCAAGATGCAAAATAATTCTGCTTACAATGTATACCGAGTTATTAAAAATTAAAACAATCATTAGAACGATTAGTCCTAATGGCTTAATCATTAAAAATGACCTTACTTTTGATGAATTACTTTTTGCGTTTGATAAAGTCATGAAAAGTGATAAATATTACAGCCATTCCGTTCAAAAGATGCTCAATCAATCGACTCATAATTCAATTGAAATTGATGAATTTGACAAGCAGATTTTGTTTCATTTGTCGAAAGGAACTTCTTTGGAAGATATGCCGCAATACATCCCAATTTCTGTTAATGCTATCGAAAAGCGCAAAACAGGTCTTAAAGAGTTACTTAAAGTGAAAAGTGGTTCTGATGAAGACTTAGTTAAAGAAGCAAAATGCAAAGGGCTTTTGTAGAGAAAGAAATTACAAATAAAAAAAATCCAAATTCCAGTTATGTTTCTGGAATTTGGATTTTTTTTATTTTAGTTCTCAGTCTTCAGTCTTCAGTCTTCAGTCTTCAGTCTCAGTTTTCAGCCAACATTTTTACTAAACACTGAGACTGAAAACTGCGACTAAAAAAAACTACTCCGTCAAAGCATCCCAACCACGGGCTTTTAAAGCAATTTTTGTATTGGCACGTGTTACAAGATGTACTCCTTCGCTTTCATCAGCCATGTGACCAATAATCGAGAAGTTTGGGTTTCCTTTTATTTTGTCAAAATCATTGATGTCGATGGTAAATAATAATTCATAATCTTCACCGCCGTTTATAGCCACTGTTGTACTGTCGATATTAAATTCTTCACAAGTTGAAATGAACTGAGGATCCAGTGGGAGTTTATCTTCATACAAATTACAACCCACTTTTGATTGTTTGCAGAGGTGCATAATTTCAGAAGATAATCCGTCTGAGATATCAATCATCGCCGTAGGTTTAATTTCAAGTGCATGTAATAAGGTGCGAACATCTTTTCGGGCTTCGGGTTTTAACTGGCGTTCGATCAAATAACTGTACATATCCAGATCCGGTTGGCTATTAGGATTCACCTGGAAAACCTGTTTTTCACGCTCCAATACCTGCAATCCCATGTAAGCAGCTCCTATATCTCCGGTAACGACAAGTAAATCGGTTTGTTTGGCACCATTTCGGTAAACAATTTCTTCTTCGTTAGCTTCTCCAATTGCGGTGATGCTAATAATTAGTCCTTTTTGAGATGAGGTAGTATCGCCACCAATAACATCTACTTTATACTCTTTTGCAGCATGCGTAATGCCCTCAAATAATTCTTCTAAGGCTTCTAGTGGAAAACGATTAGAAACCGCCACAGAAACCGTTATTTGCGTTGGTTTTGCATTCATTGCACAAATGTCGGACAGGTTAACAACAACCGATTTGTATCCCAAATGTTTTAAAGGCATATACGCCAGGTCAAAATGTACTCCCTCAATTAATAAATCTGTAGAGACCACTACTTTTTTGTCCTTAAAATCAAGAACAGCGGCATCATCGCCTATACTTTTCAGGGTAGATTCCTGAGTGACATCAAAATTTTTGGTTAAATGGTCAATTAGGCCAAACTCTCCTAATTGTGCTATACTGGTACGTTGCGGATTTTTATCTTCGATCATTTCTTTTAAGTTCCAAAGTTTCTAAGGCGCAAAGGTACAAAGGTTTTATCGAATTTAAGGAGATGTTCTCTCTGAACGCCTTCTTTATCTGTAGAGAAACGTATCTTTAGAAGAGAAAATGAAAAATATTTTATTTTTTTATTTCCTGCTGACAAACTGTTGTCACCGACCCTCAATACTTTTGAAGTAAGAAATAATTAAAACTTTAAAACTATGAAAACATTAGCAGCCCAAGTAATTACTCCTGAAGATTTATTGATCCACTGGCAAGGACACCGTAAGCTTACACGTAACCTTATTGAAAAATTTCCGGAGAAAGATTTTTTCGAATTTTCAATCGGAGGAATGCGAACTTTCGCTCAGTTAACCGATGAACTTTTGGCTATTGCGGCTCCGGCACTAAAAGGAATTGTAAATAAAGAGATCAAACCTTATACCGAAGCATCTGAAAAATTGATCTTTAAAGCACAGTACCTGGAAAAATGGGATGAAGCAACAGCTGAAATTAACGAATATTGGAAACAATTGTCGATCGAAGATTTTAGTGAAAGTTTTAACCTGTTCGGTCAATACGAATTTCCTATAATTCAAAATGTGTTGTATTTTATTGACAATGAGGTGCACCACCGCGGACAAGGTTATGTGTATCTAAGAGCTTTAAATATCGAGCCTCCTTTTTTCTGGGAGAGAGGACTATAGCCAGAAGTACTAAATAAACTTTAATCTATTTTATTCAAATTTAAATCGAACAGTATGAGTTTTAAAAAAATTATGACCAATTATGCCGCTTATAATTTGTGGGTAAATCAGCAATTTGTGAATTGGCTTTCGGCAAAAACAGATGAATTGCTGCATAAAGAAGTTCTTTCAAGCTACCCTAGCATTATTAAAACGCTAAATCATATTTGGGAAACCGAGGAATATTGGTTTTCAGTAATAACTGAAACTCCCCAGCCCGAAAGAAGAGCGAGTACTGATTTAAACAAGGATGAAGTATTTGAAGGTTTATTGAATACCTCTGCAAAATTAGCGGCATTCATCACATCATTATCAGACGAACAGTTGTTGAAAACAATCAAAATCGAAAATCCATGGTTTCAGTGTGATTTGCCTGTTAGCGATTACTTGTTGCAGGTGGTGAATCACGGAACGTATCACAGAGGTCAAATTGTAACTATTGGAAGAAATATTGGTATTACCGACGCTTCGAATACCGATTATAATTTTTACAATGTGGTAAAAGAGAAACACTAGATTTGAAAAATGCCTAAAGATGAACTTGATCTTTAGGCATTTTTTTTATAACAGTCTTTTTCGGTTGATTTCCAGTAATTCCAGCGTTGTGATTTTGAGTCTTTCAGGTTCCAGGATAGTGGCGTAGTCTCCAAACATGAGAAACCAGCGTGGGAATGAGTTTTCGATATCGCGTGACATAAAAGTCATTTCTATTTTTCCGTCTACTTCTTTTTCTGAAATGAATCCGTGGTACTTTTTTTCGGTACTCAGATAACGGGCGATTTTTTTGTCAATTAAGATGCGAACTTTTGTTGTCGGACACGTTTCTGTTTTATTGATATAAGTTTCTAAAGCATCATGTTCGATCGTAAAATCACAGTCTGTTTTGCGAATACCTTGAATTCTGTCTGTTCTAAACTGACGATAATCTTGTCGTAAATGACAATATCCTAAAAAATACCAGTTGTTGTTATCGTGAAAAACCCCAACAGGTTCTATGTTTCTTTGCGTAGCCGTATCGGTTTCGTAGGTTTTGTACGAAAGTAAAAGCTGTTTTTTCTCCGCAATACCTTCAAACAGAAGTGCTAAAGTATTTGGGGAATTATCGTTAAACAGAGGTTCAGCAGTGTTCATTACAACTCTGGATTCGATATTGGAGAGCCAGTCTTTATCAGTACTTCTTAAAACAGATTTCAGTTTATACATAGCCGAAGCATAATGAGCTCCAAGAGATGGGTCTGTAAATTTTTGCATGAGTTTTTCGGCAGCAATAAAACTGCTTACTTCTTCGCGTGTAAACATAACGGGAGGCAATCTGTAACCATCCATCAAAGCATAACCAACACCCGCTTCACTGTAAATAGGAACCCCCGAAGCTTCCAGCGTTCGAATGTCTCTATAGATTGTTCGTAAACTACAATCAAAACGATCAGCCAATTCCTGTGCTTTTACAATCTTTTTAGATTGTAATTGGATGAGGATGGCGACAATTCGGTCAAATCGTTTTGGAGTTTCGTCCATTTTTTCTAGGTTCAAAGGTTCAGAGGTTCAAAGTTACAAAGGTTTGATGTTTAAAGAAATAAAAAGCTGTTCCAAATTGAGACAGATTGTCTCTGCTTTGTCTTTCCAATGTATTGAATACCCCATAATTTTATTTTTTAGGAAATACTTGTCTGAAAAATTGTATTTTTGTTTAGGAGGCAGATCAGGCGAATTGTTTGTCAGAAATTAGTTTTGCCTGTATTGTACTGCGTAAAAGCTGTATCATACAATTGTCGTAATTTTTTATTCATAATTATTATCTTTGAGCCATGAGTATCGTAACAAAACCAAATCATATAGGGCGAAAAATTAGCCGTATTCGTGAATTAAGAGACATGAAGCAGGAAGCTTTGGCACAAGCTTTAGGTGTAAGCCAGCAAACGGTATCTACAATGGAGAATAGTGAGACTGTTGATGATGAAAAATTAATAGCAGTGGCAAAAGTTCTGGGCGTAAGTGTTGAAGCAATTAAGAATTTCTCTGAAGAAGCTGTGTTGAATATTATTGGTAATACGTATCACGATAATGGTATTGTTAATGCTGGAGTTAATAACAGTTGCAATTTTAATCCTCTTGATAAAGTGGTAGAATTGTACGAGAGATTAGTTCAATCTGAAAAAGAAAAAAACGAATATTTAGAGAAGTTGTTAAAATCGAAATAAGTTTTACACAAAGGTTATTGCTGAAATGTAAAATAACAGAGGAACTGTCTCAAAAAAATATATGTTTCGCTCCGCTGGAGCTTTTTGATGCTGGGAAATTACATTTTCTATACATATTTTGCTCCGCTGGAGCAGTTTGAGATAGAAAAAGTAATAGTTCTTTTTGAGAAAGATTTTAATTGATATAAAACAAAGGGGCTGACTCATTTATGAGTCAGCCCCTTTGTTTATTTAGATAATTGGCATTGTTTGCTCCGTTGGAGCAAAATATTTATAGATAATAAAAAGCAGTAGGGGAAAAGCTCCAGCGGAGCGGTATATAGTTGTTCTATTCTATAGATCAAAATCTTATCTGTAAAAAAAATCTTCGGAAGGGGTGAAAACAAAAAAACCTGACAATTTTCATCATCAGGTTTTCTCTATATTCTTTGTTCTTTACTCTATTCTCTCAAAAAAAGCTTAGTCGTTCAATTTCAAAACAGCCATAAACGCCTCTTGTGGAATCTCAACGTTTCCTACCTGACGCATACGTTTCTTACCTTTTTTCTGTTTTTCAAGAAGCTTACGTTTACGAGAGATATCTCCACCGTAACATTTTGCGGTAACGTCTTTACGAAGTGCTTTAATCGTTTCACGAGCGATAATTTTCGCACCAATCGCTGCCTGAATCGGAATGTCGAATTGTTGTCTTGGAATCAGCTCGCGTAATTTCTCGGTCATTTTTTTACCGATGTTGTAAGCGTTGTCTTCGTGAATCAAAGCAGAAAGTGCATCCACAGTTTGTGCGTTCAAAAGGACATCCAGTTTTACCAGTTTTGAAGTTCTCATTCCAATAGGAGAGTAGTCAAAAGAAGCATAACCTTTAGAAACTGTTTTTAAACGATCGTAAAAATCGAATACAATTTCGGCCAATGGCATGTCAAAATTCAGCTCAACACGTTCTGTTGTCAAATACGTTTGATTGGTAATTTGACCACGCTTTTCGATACACAAACTCATTACGTTTCCAACGAAATCGGCTTTTGTAATGATAGTTGCTTTTATAAAAGGTTCTTCAACACGGTCTAAACGAGAAGGTTCAGGCAAGTCTGAAGGATTGTTTACAACAAATGCAGTTTCGGGATCTTTTTTGGTATAAGCCAAATACGAAACGTTAGGTACAGTAGTAATAACCGTCATATCGAACTCACGCTCTAAACGTTCCTGGATAATTTCCATGTGAAGCATTCCTAAGAATCCGCAACGGAAACCAAATCCTAAAGCAGCAGAGCTTTCCGGAGTAAAGACTAACGAAGCATCGTTTAATTGCAATTTCTCCATAGAAGAACGCAAATCTTCATAGTCTTCGGTATCAACAGGATAAATTCCGGCGAAAACCATTGGTTTTACATCCTCGAAACCTGTAATCATATTGGTGGTTGGTGTTTTGGCATCTGTAAGAGTATCTCCCACTTTTACTTCTTTGGCTTCTTTAATTCCTGAAATTAAATAACCAACATCACCTGTAGAAATTACATTTTTTGGAACCTGATTTAGTTTTAAAGTTCCCACTTCATCGGCAAAATATTCATTGCCGGTAGCCATGAATTTAATTTTCTGTCCTTTTTTGATTTCACCATTCATCACTCTGAAGATAACCTCGATTCCACGAAACGGGTTGTAATGTGAATCAAAGATCAATGCCTGTAATGGTTCGTCAACATTTCCTTTTGGAGCAGGGATTTTTTCGATAATAGCAGCTAAGATATTCTCAACACCAAAACCAGTTTTTCCAGAAGCATGAATAATATCTTCTAATTTACATCCTAATAAATCGATAATATCATCACTGACTTCTTCTGGGTTAGCACTTGGTAAATCTACTTTATTCAAAACCGGAATAATCTCAAGATCATTCTCTAAAGCCAGATACAAGTTCGAAATGGTTTGTGCCTGAATACTTTGAGCCGCATCAACGATCAAAAGAGCACCTTCGCAGGCCGCAATAGATCGTGAAACTTCGTATGAAAAGTCAACGTGACCGGGAGTGTCAATTAAATTTAAAATATATTCCTCGCCTTTGTAAGTGTATTCCATTTGAATGGCGTGACTCTTAATGGTGATTCCACGCTCACGTTCCAGGTCCATGTTGTCAAGCAATTGTGCTTTTTCTTCACGAGCTGTAACGGTTTGTGTAGCACCCAATAAGCGATCTGCCAGTGTACTTTTACCGTGGTCAATGTGTGCAATAATGCAAAAGTTACGTATCTTCTTCATTTTAATATGTCAATTCTCTAAACGAGTTTAAGTAATTTCCGGGTATAAATTTGCACTGTAGCAATTGCCTTAGAGCATGTTATTAAGCCGCAAAGATAGCGCAAAGTTTTGGATTCTGGAATGTTGATCTTCGATAGTTGAATTCTGAATTTTAAAATGGCTTTTAAAATGTTAAAATATACTGTGATTTTCTCTAAAAAGAGAGGAGAAATAGAACCCAACAGGTTTTTGAAACCTGTCGGGTTTAGTGTAATTAACCAAATCATTCTAGTTTTAAATTATACCCCAGTTGAAAGTATAGTGGAATCAGTGGTTCTGTTTTAAAATCCTGGGTAATTACTTTTCCCAGTCGTAAAGTAAGGTCACTTCGGCGAAAGGAATATCCGGCTTGTATGCCATAGTTGAAATTGCCTCCGGTTGACGGTTCATACCAACCATTTTTTACGTCGGGGTAGACTTCTTTATAAACTGCCGAATTTTTAAAATGAGTAACAATCGCTTTGTCAAAACCAAATTCTCCGGCGGCAAACCATTTTGGTTTGTAATAGCCAATAATCGCAGTTGCATCGGCGCCAAAGTTTTGTAAGGTGACTAACGGATTTTCGTACCGGCGATAAATTCCGTGAATGGCGGCATTAAAACGGAAATGATTCAGTTGGTAAAGATTCAGTTGTCCTCCAATTTTACTTTTAAAATCATCCGGGATTGTTTCGCCTGATGGTAAGGAAAAAGATGCTTCGATTACAATTGGCAGTTTGGTTTTGAGATGGTAACCGTAAGCAAGTCCGTAAACAAAACTATGTTCCCAGCCGGCATTTATATTTAGAATGTGTTTTTGATTCTCTTTAAGATTTTCCCAGTTTATAGTTTGAGAATAGGTTTTGGTTAGGAAAAGAGATAAGATAAAGGTAATTATTACTAGTATTGTTTTCATTGCCTGGTTATTTTAGTGCGTTTAAATAGTTGAACACTAACGGATGTACATTTTCCCATTTGAAATAAATCATTTCGTGTCCTGTTTCTTTTACTTCCGCTATGGTGGCATTCGGGAAAAAAGCGGCTTCTTTTTGAGCAAAAGACAAACCGTACGATTGATTGAACTCACCGTATAAAAAGAAAACTTTGGTTTTATACTGACTTAGGTTTGTCGTAAAGTCAAAGCCATTATTTTCGGCGATATCGGTAAAGCTTTCTAAGACCGTTGTTCCGATCCTCCAAAATGGTGATGGTCCCGGAATACCTTCTTTGTTGCCTTTTGCATAAGAGAAACTCGTAGAAATGCCAAATTTGTAATCGAGAATCTCATGCTGGTTTTCTTTTCCCGTCAAGAACTGATCGACATACAGTAAATTACTAGTGGCTTCAGAGAATAGTTTTATTTTCCGGCTCATTTCGCCATAATCGTCTAATAGTTTTTTGTTTAAACCTCCCGGTTCTGCCAGAATGACCCCATTGATGGCAGTTGGGTATTGGTTGACATAAGCCGCGGCGAGCATGGCGCCCCAGGAATGCCCAAAGAGAAATATTTTTTGAGTGCTGGTTTTTCGGTAATATTTTATGACTTCGGTAAGATCATCGAGTACGAGTTGAATTGAGTACGTGTTTTTGTCATGTCTTTTGGATAATCCGGAACCTCTTTGATCGTAAAAGATCACATAATAGCCTTCATTGGCGAGTTGTTTTACATTCAAGGCGCTTCTATAGTCTGAGCCGGGACCGCCATGCAGGAAAACAAGCATTGGGTTGTTGGGATTTCCGAAAGCCTCAGCGTGTAGCTGCGTTCCGTTTATAAAAATAGAAGGGATAGAGGCATCCTGATCGACAGTTTTGGGAACTAAATTTCCAAGCCCCTGAATGTCATTTTCATTTTCGCATCCAATAAAAAAGAAAATTGAAACAGCGATTACGGCTGAGTAAAGTACTTTGGTTTTCATTGCATAAATTGGTTTAAATTTCTGCAAAGATGCACTGTGGTACTATGCTAGTCGCCCCAACTTGTAAGGTGGTTCCAGTTTATAATTCAAAAACCTGTCGGGTTTAAAATGAAAATTATTTTAAATATTCAGAAGGAGAAAGTCCGGTTTCTTTTTTGAAATTTCGGTTGAAAGCCGTTTTCGAATTAAAGCCACATTCTAATGCGACAAACAGGAAGGTGAATTTTTGATTTTCGGGTAAACGGATTGTTTTTTTAAACTCCTCAACACGTTGGAAGTTGATGTAATCGTAAAAATTTTTCTGTTCGACCGAATTGATGACCTGCGAAAGTGTATTTGGATGAACGCTTGTCCTCTGGGCCAGCTCGGTTAAAGTTAAATCGGCATTTTTGTAGAGTTTTTCATCGTGCATAATCTGAGTCAGCTTCTGATGAATGGTTTGAAGTTCTGTAGTGGTAAGGCCTGATTTTTCGTATTTAATTTTTTCAGATTGATGGGCAACAGTGGTTTTTTCTGCTACTGAAGTCGTAGTTAGGTTGTTTTCGGAAAAGGGTTGGTTTGTAAAAATCCCAACTTGTTTGACGCCGAAATATCCAATAAAGATCAAATAGAAAACGACAACCGAAAAAATATACTGATCGTCAGAGAAAATGACCACGATCCAGATGATGCTGGATCCGATAATTAAATAGCGCAGCCAGGTCAGGTTGATTTTTTCGGTAAACGAAAATTGATTGTTGATGTTCTTACGGTGTTTTACGAGTTTCTGCAAGGAAAGTAAAGCATAAACAATTCCGGAAAGGAGTATTGCGGCATACAAAACAGTGATCAGGGTCTCGTATCCCTTTCCTTCATTTTTGAAAACAGTTACTTTTTCGTCGAAAGACAAATTATAAAAAGGTGTCAATACCAGAATGGCAGCTAGAAAAGGAATAAAATGTAAAAGATTAAACTTTTTATAGCGATTTTGGTTCGTTAAAGCCGAAGTGTATAAAAATAAAAAAGGCCCCTGAACTAAAGGCATCGGAAGCTCTAATCCCAGTAAAAAAGGGAAGTCGCTATAATCATTTTTGTAATGAAGATAGAACAGGAATAAATGAAAGCCGGTAAAAAACAGCCAGAGTGCCAGAATTTTGTCGGCCTCAGTTTTGTTCCTTTTGCTTGCCAGTACAACAACCAGAAAAAAGGTGATTATAATGCCGGTTAAATACAACATACAGGTTTTGATTATAAATTAAATCGGTTGTTGGAAATATCAGGCAAGATAATTTATTTTACGCAATTATCTGGGGTCGAGTTGTTTTGAAAAAACTACTGTTTTTTAGTTGTGAGGTATAATTACAGGAATATTACTCCTCTTTAGATGTTTCTTTAGACGTTTCGGCATGAATGTCTTTAAATTCCTCATACCATTTTTCGACAGAAGGATAAACGAAAGCCGCTACTTTTTTAACCGGATTGTAAAAAATAGAATGGTCTAATGTTTCTTTTTTGGCAAAAGTATTGTTGAAATTGATTTTCTCAAAAAGAGCGATAAAAATACTCATGATCAGAATCGTTTTTAAAATTCTGAAAAAGCCTCCGCCCAGTTTATTGGCCCATCCCAGAAAAGCAAAATCAGCAATTCCGGTAAGGATTTTGGCTAAAAAATAAACACCTATAACCACTAATATGAAAGTCAGAATGAAAGCAGTAATTTGTATCGTATTCGGATTCCATGAAACGTGTTTCATGATAAGTTCTTTCATAAAAGAAGAGAATTTAATGGCGATATAAATTCCCAACAATAAAGAAATGAAAGAAGCAACTTCGACAAAAAGTCCGTTTTTAATTCCTTTATATAAACTAAAAGCTAAAAGAGCGGCCACAATTATATCAAAAAAACTCATATTTTGGTGTGTTTAAAAAAAGCGCAAAGATATACTTTTTTAGGTTCGGAGGTTCAGAGTGGCAAAGGTTCAGCCGTTTTTTGGAGTTCTTCTTTTCTAAGTGTTTAATTTTTTTAGGTGCAATGTATTGAACTGTGTATCTTTGCAACTCAAAATTTAGAGTTAAGATTGTAGTTCTGTCCCCTTCAGAATTAAATTTTTCAACAATCTAAGATCTAAAATCAACAATCTAAAATCATACAATGTCCAGAGATACACAACTAAAAGAGCGATGGGAAAAGCTCGTCGATATACTGTCTAATCAATTCTCGCAAGGAGAAGACTTAGATTTAGATGCCATAATTTATTTAATCGGAGTTCAGGAACTCGGAAAAGTACACCGTGAATTCAAAAAAGATGAAAAATTAAACCTGATGCACATCGCTATTTGTCGATTATTAGAACCATACGGGTTTTATGAATTTGACTTTTTTGATGCCGACGGATGGCCACATTATAAAGTAAAAGAAGAATTACCTTCGTTAAAAGCAGGAGAACAATCGGTTTTGATGAAAGAAGCCATTGTGAATTATTTTTTAGAAAGAGAACTTATTGACTAGTTTTTAGTTGCGGTCCCCATTTTTGTAAATATAGTTCGCCGAAAACTGCAATTGCGACTGCTAACTTTTAACTAAAATTACGTAAATTTGCACCTTCAAAGCAAGACTGATGATAGACAAGATAAAAGAACATATAGAGGAAGCCAAGGCCTTTAATGATAAAAATAAAGAATCTTTAGAGCAATTCCGAATCAAGTATTTAGGTAGTAAAGGATTAGTTAGAGAACTTTTCAACGAGTTTAAAAATATTCCAAATGACCAGAAAAAAGATTTTGGAGTAGTAATGAATACCTTAAAAACTGCTGCAGAAGAAAAGGTAAAAGCAATTCAGGAAGAGCTGGAAAGCAAGCAGGAAGTAAAAGGAATGTTTGGTGATTTAACGCGTGCAGCAGAGCCAGTAATTATTGGTTCACGTCACCCGATTTCAATCGTTAAAAATCAGATTATTGATATTTTTGCCAACATTGGTTTCAATGTTTCCGAAGGTCCGGAAATCGAGGATGACTGGCATAACTTTACCGCTTTGAATTTACCGGAATACCATCCGGCGCGTGATATGCAGGATACTTTTTTCATTCAGACAAATCCTGATGTGTTGTTGCGTACGCATACATCATCTGTTCAGGTGCGTTATATGGAAAATCATAAACCGCCAATTCGTACCATTTCTCCGGGACGTGTATTTCGTAACGAAGCCATTTCGTCACGTTCACACTGTATTTTCCATCAGGTAGAAGGTTTGTACATTGACAAAGATGTCTCATTTGCTGATTTGAAACAGACCTTACTTTATTTTACGAAAGAAATGTTCGGAAAATCGAAGATTCGTTTACGTCCGTCTTACTTTCCGTTTACAGAACCAAGTGCTGAAATTGATATTTATTGGGGTTTAAAAACCGAAACCGATTACCGTATCACTAAAGGAACTGGCTGGTTGGAAATTGGAGGTTGTGGAATGGTAGATCCAAATGTTCTTAAAAACTGCGACATCAACCCTGACGAATTCAACGGTTTTGCTTTCGGAATGGGAGTAGAGCGTATTGCGATGTTACTGTATCAAATTGGCGATATCCGTATGTTTTATGAGAATGATGTTCGTTTCTTAGAGCAGTTTAAAGCAAATATTTAGGAGCTATTTCCTGCTGTCCGCTGTATCTTTTGTTTTTTAAAGAAAAAAACAAAAGGATGCCGCTTCCATCAGGGCTATGACTTTACGTTATAAATTACCTTTACAATAAACAAACCTTTGTTGAAGCTTCAGGCTTTGACAAAGGTTTTTAAAATTTAATAGATGAAAAAAGACATAACAATACCGGAAGTAGAAAATGTATTCGTGGCCGCCGTTCAGGAATGGAGCGACGATTTTATGGAAAAGGTGTGGTACGCCTACCTGGTAAACGACAGTGATTTTAATTTAGACAGCGTTATGGTCGTTTCAAAAGCATTTGGAACAATCGATGGAGAGATGAAAAAAACGTCTGTTCTGCGTCATGCATTTGTTGAGGTTCCTTCGGTTTCGGTTGTGAAAATCGAAATGGTAGAAAAGAGCTTACTGGTATTAAATAACGAGTTTATGGTAACGTTTTTTATTGGAAATACTTTGTACGACAAGAAATTTACTTTTAAATCAAACCTAATCAACGAAAACGATACGGAGGAAGTGCCTATTTTGTTTGTTGAAGGAGTTATGGTGAAGTAAGTAGAGTGGAGTGCAGATTTGTACAGGCAAGAGCAAAGAGGCAAGAATATAGAATAAAGACTATAGATTGTAAACTTGGTTTGCCAGATAAAAAAAGAGTCAAGACAGAACTAAAATTCATCTTGACTCTTTTTTTTATTTTAATATATAGAAATCTAAACTTTGACTTCTATATTCTATTCTCTATATTCTTGCCTCTTTGCTCTTGCCTCAACAATCTATCTTCTCTAAAAAAAACTAATCCAAAGACTCCGTTAATTTTTTGAAAACCGTTTTTGCATCTTTACCTTCGTATAAAACAGCGTAAACAGCATCGATAATTGGAGTTTTAGCACCGTAACCCTGGTTTAGTTTATAAGCGCTTTTAGTAGCGTAATAACCTTCGGCAACCATGCTCATTTCCATCATGGCACTTTTTACGGTGTAACCCTTTCCAATCATGTTTCCGAACATTCTGTTTCTTGAGAATACAGAATATCCTGTCACTAATAAATCACCCAAATAAGCCGAATCATTGATGTTACGTTTCATTTTGTGAACTTTTCGGATAAACTTTTTCATCTCACGAATTCCGTTACTCATCATAACCGACTGAAAGTTATCTCCATAACCTAAACCGTGTGCAATTCCTGCTGCGATGGCGTAGATGTTTTTAAGCATTGCTGCATATTCGGTACCAATGATATCATCAGAAATTTTGGCTTTGATGTAATTTCCGGATAAATGTTTTGCGACAACATGTGCTTTATCAGGATCACCGCAAGCGATTGTTAAGTACGAAAGTCGCTCTAATGCTACCTCTTCAGCATGACATGGGCCAGTAATTACACCAATGTTGTAGTACGGAATGTCGTATTGAATGTGAAAATGTTCTCCAACGATCAAACTCGTTTCAGGAACAATTCCTTTAATTGCCGAAAAGATGATTTTGTCTGCCAATGAAACCGTTAAGTTTTTTAATTCTCCATCTAGAAAGGCAGATGGGATAGCAAAAATCACATAGTCGGCATAAGCCACAGCTTCATTAATATTGTTGGTCAGTTTAAGTTTTGTAGTGTCAAATTCAACCGAACTTAAGTAGTTTGGATTGTGTTTGTATTTCTGAATGTGCTCGATAGCAGCATCATTACGCATGTACCAGGCAATTTCTGAAAGATTTACACATAACATCTTTGCAATTGCTGTTGCCCAGCTTCCTCCTCCAATTACTGCAAATTTTAAATTTTCGCTCATTATTTTAATAATTTAAAGCAAAAGTACTTAATAATGTAGTAATAATACAAAATCTCATTTAAGAAATTTAGAAACCGCCATTAAATGCAATGGTTTCCAGAAGGTTTAAAATTAAAAAGAAAATATTTTTCGGTATGCACAATAAAAAGACAATCAATACGTTGTAACTATTTATAAATTAGAATTTAATGAGTTTAGCAAGAATTGAGTTAGTTAATTTTGTTTTAGTATTGTAAAAAGGCGTTCCCCGAAAGTGAGAACGCCTTTTTTGTAAAATTCCAAATGAGCTTAAAGTTGGAATTTGGATTTTTTTATTTTGAATTTATGGCTTAGTAGCTCATTTCAACAATCGATTTTACTTTTTCTAAAGTAATCAGTTGTTTTTCTCCCAAACCTTTCCAGCCTCTTTCGTTAAAACGATTTACGATAAAATCGGCTGTTTTGCTGTAGTCATCCGTGTATTGAGAAAGTTTAGTGTCCATTCCCATGGTATGGAAAAAGGCAACGGTTTTATCGATCGCTTCTTTTGCGACTTCATCATCAGAACCCGTTAAGCTGAAAATTCTTCTGCCATATTGTGCGAGTTTTTCTTTTTTGGTATCAAACATTATTTGGTACAAACTTGGTCCGATAATCGCCAAAGTTCTCGCATGATCAATTCCGTATAAAGCTGTTAATTCATGACCAATCATGTGTGTGGCCCAGTCTGAAGGCACTCCTTTTTGAATCAGTCCGTTTAAAGCCATTGTACAGCTCCACATAAAATTAGAAGCCAAAGCATAATCGGTTGGATTTTCGACTACTTTTGGGCCAACTTCAATTAAGGTTTGCAAGATTCCTTCGGCGATACGGTCTTGTAAATATCCTTCATGCGGGTAGGTCAGGTATTGTTCCATTACGTGTGTATACGCATCCACAACACCATTTTGCAATTGTCTTTTTGGTAATGAAGCAATTACAGTTGGATCACAAATTGAAAATTTAGGAAAAAGGGCACTTCCGCCAAAAGCCAGTTTTTCCTGTGTTGCCTCGATGGTAATAACAGCTCCTGAATTCATTTCGCTTCCCGTTGCAGGTAAAGTCAAAACAGTTCCAAAAGGCAGAGCGTTTTCTTTAATAAGCAAACGTTTTTGCAAAATATCAATCGGATCTCCGTCGAAATTCACAGCTGCTGAAATGAATTTCACACCGTCGATTACAGAACCACCGCCGACAGCTAAGATGAAATCAATTTTTTCAGCTTTTATAACGGCAACCGCTTTCATTAAAGTTTCGAAATGTGGATTGGGTTCGATTCCGCCAAATTCTACAATATCAAAGCCTTTTAAGTTGTTGATTACTTGTTCGTGAATTCCGTTTTTAAAAATACTTCCACCACCATAGGCCAGTAAGATTCTGGCATCTTTAGGAACCAAAGTAGAAAGTTTTTCAATTTGTCCTTTTCCGAAGATTAAATTCGTCGGATTGTATAATTCAAAGTTTAGCATTTTTTTAGAGTTTCTAAGATGCTAAGGTGCTGAGGTACTGAGTTTTTTTTGTTTATAATCTTAGTAATTCATAACCTTATGATCTTTGTTGTTTTATTGTTAAATGATTAATTTTTTTCTTGCCAGTAATCTTAGGACCTCAGTACCTTCGAATCTTAGCGCCTTTTTTACTTTAACTGTTGTAATAATTTTCCAGCCACTAATTTAGACGAAGCCGGATTTTGTCCTGTAATTAAAAGACCGTCCTGAACAGCATAAGGCTGCCAGTTGGCCTCTTTCGAAAATTTAGCGCCGTTTTGTGTTAAAGCATCTTCCAGTAAAAATGGAACTACTTTGGTTAAGCCCACGGCTTCTTCTTCGGCATTTGTAAAACCGGTAACATTTTTGCCTTTCACTAAAAAGACACCGTTAACTTTTACATTTTTTAAAACTGCCGGAGCGTGACAAACAAAAGCAACAGGTTTTTTATGGGTATAGAAAGATTCGATTAAGGCAATCGAGCTTTTATCTTCTACCAAGTCCCAAAGCGGTCCATGACCTCCCGGATAAAAAACAGCATCATAATCTTTCTGGTTGATGGTTGAAAGTTTGTGCGTGTGTTTTAATTTTTCCTGTAAAGTTTTATCGGCATCAAAACGTTTAGTGTCTGCGGTTGCCGATGCCGGATCGGCACTTTTAGGATCAATTGGCGGCTGACCTCCTAAAGGCGAAGCAATCGTAATTTCGACCCCCTGATCTAATAATTCATAATAAGGTGCAGCGAATTCTTCTGACCAGAATCCCGTTTTCTCTCCGGTATTCCCCAGTTTATCATTACTGGTTACAACAAATAGTACTTTTTTGGCACTTTTTTTCGTTGATTTTTGAGCTATAGCTGAGATGCTAAAAGCACTGAATGCTATAATCGTAAGTAAGGTTATTCTTTTCATAAGTTTAAATTTTGATCAAATTTACGGTTAAAGTGATATCAGTAAAAATAAAATAAACTATGTTTGTTATAAATATATTTATGTCATGGTGAATCTGGAGTGGTACAGAACCTTTAAGGCTGTATATAAAAACGGAAATTTTTCTATCGCTGCAAAAGAGTTATTTATGAGTCAGCCTGCAGTTAGCCAGCAAATCTCAATGCTGGAAGCCCATGTTGGGAATAAATTGTTTAACCGAAAGTCAAAAGGCGTAGAACCAACGGAATACGCTAAGTTACTCAATAATTTAATCATAGATGCCCTTGACCGGCTTGAAAATGTAGAGAGTACTTTTCGCGCAAAAGCAGAGGATGCTACCCGATTAATTTCGGTTGGTATTTCGAGGAATCTTTTTAATTGTATTGGAAATCTGCTGATTTCTAAGTTTGATTTGATCGATTTTACTTTTGCAGAAAACGATGTGCTCTTTGAGTTAGTTGATGCTAAAAAACTTGATTTTGCGATCACAACTAAAAGGTATGATACGTTTGATACGATCTATGAAATTGTGGGTAAAATTAAGCTCATAATGGTAGCGCCGACAAGTTTGGATGCCACTGAATTTCGTCAGAAATTAAAATCAGATAATTATACAGAGGTAGAACAGTGGCTCAATGAGCAAAAGTGGTACAGTCATGATGCGAGAATTCCGCACATAAAATTATTCTGGCTGCATGCTTTTAATAAAAAAAGACCATCGATGGTACCCAATTACATTATTCCGTCTGAATCTGAAATGCTCCGCATGTTATCCGATAATGAAGGAGTTGCTATAACCTGGAATTGTAATGCGAGAAAATATATCAAAGAGAATAGATTGCAATTGTTGTGGAACAGTTTTCATGTACCGGAAGTATATGTGTTTGTACTGACCGCTAAAAACAATAATTTGAATTCGTTTTTTGAAATTATCTCCAAAGAGTTAAAATTGTTTTTTGGTAACCGATTATGATGAAAATCATTGTTTTCTGTATTTTTATAGAATATTTTTGGTAGATAAATTCTTAAAAATTTTAAAAATGAAAAAGATAGTATCAATTTTAATGTTTGCTCTGGTATTTTATACGGCTAACTCCTGCAGCAAAAATGACGCTGAGGAGATTGTAGATTGCCTGGGAGAAGCAATTTTTGTAAAACTACATAATTCAACTGATGCTACTAATCCGAAATTAATGAACTATTCCGTTGGATATAGCGGAACGGGGACTTTAGTGGGGGTAAAGTGGACATTTGGAGACGGTACAACCGGAACCGGAACTAGTACTACGCATATTTACCCGGCAGCAGGAACGTATGAGGTTAAAGCAGAGGTTACTGTTGCGAAAAATGGTGCTGATTGTACTTCTATTCCAAAAAGAACAGTAACAATAAATTAGACAGACCGAAAGAAAAAGGATAATGATGAGAGTCAGTTTTATGATTTATTGCTTAGACGATAGATTATAAAATTGGCTCTCATTCGTTATATTTGTGAGATATGATTTTTTAGATATGGAGAATTTTCAAAATATTCGAATTGCGGTTGATGCCATTGTGTTTGGATATAAGAACAACAGTTTGTATGTACTTTTAATTGAGCAAAAGTTTGGCTCTGCCGAAAAGTATTGGGCTCTACCAGGCGGTTTAGTAAAGCACTATGAATCTTTAAGTGAAGCGGTTATTAGAGAGCTGCATGAAGAGACCAATGTTCAGCTTACTTATATGGAACAGCTTTATACTTTTGGAGATGATATTAACAGAGATTCCAGAAATCGTGTAATTTCCGTTGCTTATTATGCTTTGGTCGATGCTTCGAATCTCGAAATTAAAGCGGATACCGATGCCGAAAAGGTACAATGGTTTAAAATAGATGCAATTCCGACTTTAGCATTCGACCATAACTTAATACTTGAAACCGCTATAAAAAGATTAAAAGCAAAACTAACTTACGAGCCCATTGGTTTCGATTTACTTCCGGATGAATTTTTGTTTTCGGATCTTGAAAATCTTTATTGTACTATTTTAGAAAAGGAAATAGACCGAAGAAACTTTAGAAAAAAAATCCTTAGTTATGGCTTTTTAGATCAAACAGAACATTTTTCTCCAATAAAAAGTGGTCGTCCGGCAAAACTTTTTAAGTTTAATAAACTGAAATACAATGAATTAATAGAGGGAGGTTTTCATTTTGAGATAAAGTTTGCGTAATTTTTACACAAAATAAATTGTTTATTTAAAATTTAATTCTACATTTGCGTATAATTAACGCAAATTATAAAACTATGATACTTAACCTAGACCCAAAATTCAATCCTATTGTTAATCAGGAAGAAATCAAATTTCAAAGTTTTACATTTTCAGGAGGAGAGCCTCATATCAAAATTAATCCTGATTTTGACACTACACAAAAAGTAACAATTACACACCGATTAAATTCATTCAACGATTTAGGTTTATTGTGCATCACAGTAGACGCACTGCGCAGAATGGAGGTTAAAGTAATTGATTTGTTCATTCCGTACTTCCCGGCAGCCAGACAGGATCGTGTAATGATTAAAGGCGAATCTTTATCTGTAAAAGTATATGCTGATATCATCAATGCACTTCAGTTGAATAAAGTTTTTGTTTTTGATGCACATTCTGAAGTTACTCCTGCATTGGTAAACAACTGCGAAGTCATCCCAAATCATACTTTTATTGCAGCAGTTTTAAAAGTAATTGGCGAGAACGTAAAATTGATTTCTCCAGACGGTGGAGCTTTGAAGAAAATCTACAAAGTTTCTGAATTTTTAGGCGGAGTTGATGTTGTAGAATGCAGCAAAAGCCGTGATGTAAAAACCGGAAGATTATCTGGTTTCAAAGTATATGAAGACGATCTAAACGGAATGGATTGTTTAATTGTGGATGATATTTGTGACGGAGGAGGAACTTTCGTAGGACTGGCTGAAGAATTAAAAAAGAAAAATGCAGGAAAATTATACCTGGCCGTAAGCCACGGAATTTTCAACAAAGGCTTTGAAGTTTTAGATTGCTTTGACGCTATTTTTACCACCAATTCAGTAAAAGATTTCGAAGGCGAAAGCGTTCAGGTGATTGGATTGGATCAATTAGTTTAGAAAGTTTCAAGTTATATAGTGAACTTGAAAACTGAAACAAAAAAACAAAGAGATCACTTCTTTGTTTCAATAAATAGAAAAAATGAAATACAATATAAATACTATAGCTCCGGAAAGTAAATTTTTATTTTTTTGGGGACACCAGCCAACAATAGACGGAAACATTTCGAAAACCTGTTTCAGTCAGTGGTGGTTAAGTGCTTTTACCGTTGATAAAGTGACTTACAAAACTGCAGAACACTGGATGATGGCAAAGAAGGCTGAATTGTTTAAAGATAATGCAGTTTTAGCAAAAATTATTAAAGCCAATTCTCCTGCCGAAGCTAAAAAGTTAGGAAGAGAGGTAAAGAATTATAATGAAACGCTTTGGTTGGCTGCTAGATTTGACATTGTGAAAGAAGGCAATTATCATAAATTCAGTCAGAATCCTGAGTTGAAAACTTTTTTACTAAATACAAACGACAGAATTATTGTAGAAGCCAGTCCGGTTGATGCCATTTGGGGAATTGGTATGGCTGGTGATCACAAAGATGTTTTGAATCCTCCTAAATGGAAAGGCTTGAATTTGTTAGGTTTTGCTTTGATGGAAGTTAGGGATGAATTAAGATAGGTATAGGATTGTTGAAAGAGAGAGCTTAAGAAACTATTGTCATGAATGAAAAAATAGCTAAAAGTGTGAGTAAATTTCTGAGTCTGGTACTCAGGCATTCACCTGAGACAATCGGATTGAGATTAGACGAGAACGGTTGGACAGATGTTGAAGAATTGATTCTAAAATGTAATAACAGAGGAAGTCAAAATCAAATGACTGTTGAACTTTTAGATTACGTAGTAGAAAATAATGATAAAAAACGTTTTGCTTTTAATGAAGATAAAACGAAAATCAGAGCAAGTCAGGGACATTCGATTTCGGTTGAGCTGAACCTGAATGAAACCGAGCCTTCAGAGTTTTTATACCACGGAACAGTTGGAAAGTTTATGGAAAGCATAAAACTTGAAGGCTTGCAAAAAATGAGCCGTCAGCATGTACACCTTTCTCAAGACAAGGAAACTGCGATAAAGGTGGGAAGCAGACGAGGCGTTCCGCAGATTCTGACCGTAAGAAGCGGTGCCATGTACAGAGACGGATTTAAATTTTATTTGTCCGAGAATAATGTTTGGCTGACTGCTGAGGTGCCGGCAAAGTACATAGGATTTAAATCGTAAAAAAGTATCAGACCCATTTTTAAATTATAAAACACAACTCATTATGATACTAGAAGCAGCAATAGGCGATGCATACGGTGCAGGTTTCGAATTTAGGGATCTGGATTTTATTGCTCAAAATAATGATTTAACCCAATATCATAAACGCGGACTTTATACCGAAATTTACAAAAGATATACAGACGATACTCAGATGGCGATCGCAATTTCGGAATTGCTGTTAGAGGACGAGAACTGGAACGAAGTAAAAGTTGCGGATAAGTTTGTTGAGGTATTTCACAGAGATAAAAGAAGAGGTTATTCAGACAGGGTTTACAATGCATTGGATGCCAGTAAGAGCGGAATTGATTTTATCAAAACAATCGATAAAGGAAGTAGCGGAAACGGATCTGCCATGAGAGCTTATAGTATTGGCTATTTAAAGGACATTGATCAATTGATGCAGTTCTGCGAAATTCAGGCAAGAACTTCCCATTATACAGTCGAAGGGATCAGTTGTGCGAAGCGTATTGCGTTGGCTGTTCACTACTTTAAATACAATTTAGGGGATGGATCAACCCTGATACCATTTTTAAATGAAACGCTAAAGGAAAATGAAATCTACAGGATTACTTCGCCAATTGACATGCACGGTTATCCAATGACGCAAGCTGTCATTAAAATCGTTTCGGAAGCAACTTCTATGAAAGATTGTCTAAAAACGAGTATAGATTATGGTGGAGATACAGATACTGTTGCCGCCTTATGCATGGCGATATTGAGTAACAAAGAAAATTGCGATAAAACCTTGCCTTTGTTTTTATACAATGAACTGGAGAATGACAAATTCGGAAAAGACTTTCTTAGCGAACTGGATTTAAAGCTAAATAATAAATTTAATAACTAATAAATTTTATGAACCCATTATTATTAACCGACGGTTACAAAGTTGATCACAGAAGACAATATCCGGATAAAACCACATTGGTATACTCAAACTGGACACCAAGAAAATCAAGAATCGAAGGTCTTGATGAAGTTGTGTTTTTTGGATTACAATATTTTATCAAAAAATATATTATTCATGATTTTGAGGCTGATTTTTTTAAACAGCCGAAAGAAGAAGTGGTTAAAAAATACGCTCGTAGAATTAATAATTATTTAGGTGAAAATCAGGTTGGAACCAAACATATCGAAGATTTACACGATTTAGGATATATTCCGATGGTATTTAAAGCTTTGCCAGAAGGGGTAAGCGTACCTTTAAGAGTGCCAATGTTTACCATGTACAATACACTTCCGGAGTTTTTCTGGCTGACGAATTATTTTGAAACCTTATTGTCTGCAGTAGTATGGCTGCCTTGTAACTCTGCTACGATTGCTAAAGAATATCGAAAAGTATTGGACAAATTTGCCGACGAAACCTCTTCTGTTCCTGAATTTGTAGACTGGCAGGCACATGATTTCTCTATGAGAGGAATGGGAGGAATTGAAGCTGCAATTACTTCTGCTGCCGGACATTTGTTGAGCTTTACAGGTTCAGACACCATTCCGGTAATTGACTTTTTTGAAGAATATTACAATGCTAATTCTGATACCGAATTGATTGCAGGTTCAGTTGCGGCAACGGAGCACTCTGTAATGTGTATGGGAACAACTGAAGGAGAGTGCGAAACTTTCAAAAGATTGGTGACAGAAGTATATCCAAAAGGAATCGTTTCTATCGTTTCGGATACATGGGACTTATGGAAAGTGCTTACCGATTATTTACCACGATTGAAAGAAGAAATAATTGCCAGAGAAGGTAAAGTTGTTATCCGACCTGATAGTGGTGATCCGGTAGATATTATTTGCGGTAATCCAAACGGAAAAACCGAAGAAGAGAAAAAAGGGGTAATTGAGCTGCTTTGGGACGTTTTTGGAGGCGTTGTTAATGCAAAAGGATATAAAGAGCTTATTCCTCAAATTGGGGCTATTTACGGGGATAGTATTACAGTAGACAGAGCAACTCAGATTGGAGAGAGATTAAAAGAAAAAGGTTTTGCTTCTACCAACGTTGTTTTGGGAATTGGTTCATTCACGTATCAATACAACACCAGAGATACTTTTGGTTTTGCGATGAAAGCCACCTATGGAGAAGTTGACGAAGAAGGAAGAGCTATTTTTAAAGATCCGATCACGGATGACGGAACTAAAAAATCAGCCAAAGGATTGATGAAAATTGATTTGATTGATGGTGTATATCATTTAACGGATAATGTTTCCTGGGAAGAAGAAAAACAGGGCGAATTGAAAGAAGTTTTCAGAGATGGAAAACTTTTAGTAGATCAGTGTTTAGCAGATATTAGATCTCGAGTTAAAATTAATAGTATTGTTGCAGATACTTATTAATTGAGTTACTAAATCCCAGAGGGATGACAGATCTATAGTTTTGATGATACATTGATTCCGATGCTCCCCCTCGGGGTGACATGGTTTTGATGATGGAATTAGAAATCGAAATATAGTATTTAAAAAGGAAAGCCTGAATTTTCAAATTCAGGCTTTTTTTGTGATTGTCGTCATGTTTTTAGCAACAGTATTTTGCTCTTAATTCTTTTGCTTCATTATCTGAATCATATCCAATTAATAACAATCCTTCCGTGCATTCCATTCTTTTTTCTTTAATCAATTTCGCAACGAATAACTCAAATTTTGTATAGGAGCGGTGTTCCATATTTATAAAATTCAAATATTTTCTTTGGTATGGAATCTTTTCATTGGTAATAATGTCCAATAAAGCGAATTGCAGTTCATCAATATGTCTTTCAGAATCTAACTTAAAATTTAGGGAGATTTTTTTACCTTCATAATTAAAAGAAATCAAATTGTTTATTCCGTTGCTGTATACCGGACCAGATTTTGTGTTTTCATTTCTTTGACCAGAATAAGAGTTTCCGTATAGAATTAGATTTTCTATTTTATTATAGTGATATTGTTTTGTATCAATAACTAAAAAATCATCTTCAAAGGAAATTCTTCCTATAAAAGATCCATTTAGATTCTCATATTCGTTGAGCCTGATAGCGCCAGCAATGAAATAAATTATAACAGGAATGATAAGCAAATAATAGGCATATTCTGAAATCTTAAATCCAAATGAAGTTTCTATAAATACAAGCAATAAGACATACGAAACACTAGCAATTAAAGAATAATAAGTTAGCTTTTCAGATATAGTAAAATCAAATTGTCTGGATTTCTTTGGATAAAAAATCGAGGCAGAGAAAGACATTTACTTTTTATAAAAATTATTGTGATCGATATATTCCCAAACTTTTGGGGGTAACAAAGGTTGAATGTTTTTTCCTTCTTTAATGCTGTTTCGGATAAAGGTAGAAGAGATCTCTACAATCGGAGCATCAATGATATGAACCTTTGGATGCGATTTTAATTCGATATTTTCCTCCTCCTCTGAAATTCTGGGATAAACATAAATATCATAATCTGCTAAAATGACCTCGTAGTTTTTCCACTTGTGAAGCGTTTTCAAATTGTCTTCTCCCATAATTAAAGAGAAGTCATGCGTTGGGTACTTTTCATGCAGGTGAACCAACGTATTAACGGTATAATTGGGTTGGGGTAATTTGAACTCTATGTCTGAAGGTTTTATTTTCGGATAATCTTCCGTAGCTAAATAAACCATTTGCAAACGTTGATGATCGTCTAATAGGGTAGACTTCTTTTTAAGCGGATTGTGCGGTGTAACGACCATCCATATCTGATCTAAATCGGCAAACTCGGCCATATGGTTGGCAATAATTAAGTGACCAACATGAATGGGGTTATACGTTCCGAAATAAAGGCCTATTTTCATAGTTTAGTAATAGGTAATTAGTGATTAGTCCTTAGTTCTTAGTGCTTAGTTCTTAGTTTTTTAGATTTCTTGAAAAGGCATTAATCATTTTACTTTCTTCTTCGATTAGAAACATAATTTCATTATATAAGGCGTCATTAGAAATAAATTGTAATTCTTTTGCGATAATTAACTGTGTTTCAATTTCATTTAATGAGCCTTTAGAAATACTTAAAAAGTGATTAAACGATTTATCCGTTTGACGTCCAAAACCTTCAGCAATATTTGATGGAACCGATACAGAAGCTCTTTTTAATTGGCTTGTCAGTGCATATATCTCTTCTTTCGGAAAATCCATTGTGAGCTTATAAACTAAGAATACAATTTTGATCCCTTTTTGCCAGATAAGTAATTCTTTATATGATTTAACTCCACTCATGTAAAATTGGATTTTAAATTTTCGTTTTTGGCGTCAAAACAAAAGACTAAGGACTAACAACTAAAGAGCTGAGGACTAACAAAGCTATTTGTTCACAAAATCTTTTACCAATTGATACGCTTCTTCTTTAGCGGTATCTAAATCGTAATTTTTGATAATCGTATCAAATTGCGGTGCTGTTGCCAGTTCAACCGAAGCTTTTGCAATTCGCATGTTTATTTTGTCATCACTTTCTGTAGAACGTTGTTTTAGTCGGCGTTTTAGTTCGTCAACACTTGGTGGTTTTACAAATACCGCTAAAGTTTGTTCCGGAAATTTGTGTTTGATACGCAGTCCGCCGGCCACATCAATATCAAAGATTACATTTTTTCCTAAAGCCCAGATTCTTTCAATCTCCGATTTTAAAGTACCGTAAAAATTATCGCGATACACTTCTTCCCATTCTAGGAATTCCTCTGCTTTAATGTGCTTTTTGAATTGTTCCAACGAAATAAAATAATAATCCTTTCCGTGTTCTTCCTCTCCGCGTGGTTCGCGTGAAGCTGCCGAGATTGAAAATTCTAAATTTAAATCTTCTTTCCCTAATAAATGCTTTACTATAGTTGTTTTTCCCGATCCCGAAGGTGCTGAGAAAACAATTAATTTTCCTTTGTTCATTCTTTATTTATATGTGATCAATCAATTCAGAGATCAAACTCTTTTTTTAAGATTGATAATAATTCATTATATGAGATTAACTCGTCCACTTTTGGATAACGTTTTAAATAAGCTTCAGGATTGTTAAAAGAAAAACTATTTTTTAGTTTTCCGTTTTTAACATAAACTTGATAACCTACGCCATCTATAACGAGAAATTTCTTTTTTACTATAATTTGCTCTCCTTTTTCTATATCAATGAAAGGTTTTTCAAATTTGTAATACTTGGCAAAAATTCGACATTGGTTAACATTAAATTTAGCCAAATTAGGTTCGCATCTTTTGGTTTTAAACTTCCAATATCCTCTTTAGGAAAACGGATTTCATCAATCTTGGTAACTTGTTTTAATGTTTTTGAATAAAAGTAAAGAGTAACAATCCAATTATCCTTTTCTTCCTTATGCATTCTAAGTACAGTAATTCGGTCTGCAACAGAATGATCTTTATAAATGCGAATTTCTTTTTCAGATTCTAGCGTATCCCTGATTTCTAAAACCTTATTGATTTCTGAAATGTTTTGAGCTTTCGTATGAAAACTTAATAAAAGAATTATTGAAAAAAGAAAGATCTTCATTTAGCTCTAAAGCACATTTAAAACCTGTTCTTTAATCTTTTCCAGTTCATCTTTCATCATCACAACCAATTTTTGCATTTGTGCATGATTCGATTTTGAACCCATGGTGTTGATCTCGCGACCCATTTCCTGAGTGATGAATCCCAGTTTTCTACCATTGGCTTCTGTGCCTTTAATGGTTTCTAGGAAATAATCTAAGTGATTGGTCAAACGAACTTTTTCTTCGGTAATATCAAGTTTTTCCAGATAATAAATCAATTCCTGTTCGAAACGATTTTCATCCACATTTACTTTTAATTCTGAAATGGCAGTTTGTAAACGGTCTTTGATGGCTTTTATACGTTCTGGATCAAGTGCCAGAGCGTCATTCATATATTGACGGATATTCGATATTCTAAGATTGAATTCTTTCTCAAGAGATTCGCCTTCGTCTTTTCTGAAAGTCAGAATGTTCTCTAGAGCTTCCTCAATGATCACCTGGATTTGCTCCCAATCATTTTCGTCAATTTCTTCACGTTCTGTTTTTAGAGTATCAGGCATGCGAACGGCCATCTTCATTAATTCAGTTTCGTCGGCATCCGAGTAAACTTCTCTTAGCTGAGCAATGTAGTTTTTTACAACAGGAACATTTACTTTAGTTGAGGTTTGTTCAGAAGTACTTTCAATGTAAATTCCGAAATCAATTTTTCCTCTTTCTAGTTTGGTAGAGATTTGAGTTCTTAAACCTAGTTCCATTTCGCGATAAAGCGAGGGCATTCTAACATTTAAATCTAAACCTTTGCTATTTAAGGATTTTACTTCAACGGTAATTTTTTTTGTAGGCAATTGCAAAGAAGCTTTGCCAAACCCTGTCATAGATTGTATCATATAATTGAGTATAAAGGCGCAAAGATAAATAAAAGTTTGCAGTGTTTGGCTGTAAAATGCTAAAGTGTTAAGAGTAAGGTTTTTTAAAGTTTTTTACCACAAATTTCACGAATTTACACAGATTCCGGAGCTTATAAATCTAAATTTCACAAAACACAAGTTTGAAACAGGGTTGAGAAAGTTGAACAGCGTGTAATTAGTGAAAATTTGTGCAATTTGTGGCCAATTTTTTTATCCTAAAGCCTTCATTACCTGTAATATGTTTTGCTGACTGTTTCCGATATAAATTTTGCCATCAATGATAAAAACCGGACGGCTTATGAATGTATAATGTTCCAGAATGTATTTTTTATAATCATCCTCAGTTAGAGATTTGTTTTTTAAATCCATCGATTTGTACAATTGCGCTTTCTTGCTAAACAAAGCCTCATAACTTCCGGCAAGTTTGTACATCTCTTCAAGTTCTTCGGCTGTTATCGGGTTTTGTTTGATATCGTGAAAAACGAGATTGTTGTCTTTGGGTAAGCCTTTAATGATTTTTCGACAAGTGTCGCAGGAAGCTAAGTAGTATATTTTGTTCATAATTTTAAATTTAAGAGACTACAAAGAAAATTCATTTGAAACTTAAAATTGCCTAATTTTAGAAAAAAAATAAATATATGAACCCAGTTTTTGAAGTACAAAAGACCATTAGAGAGATTCTTTTGAAAGTTTTAGATAGTCATTCATTAGAACAATTAAACAAAATTCCACAAGGATTCAATAACAATATCATCTGGAACATTGCACATTGTGTAGCTACACAGCAGGCTATAGTTTACAAGTTGTCGGGATTGCCTGTTATGGTTTCAGAAGAGTTTATGGCTAAATATCGAAAAGATTCGAAGCCGGAGGGGGATGTGTCGGAGACAGAAGTGGACGAAATACGAACTTTGCTTTCGACTACTTTTGAACAAACCATAAATGATTTTGAAAAAAGTATTTTTGTGAATTACCATGAATATCCTACCAGCTTAGGGTATACATTAAAGAACATCAACGGAGCTTTGGATTTCAATAATTACCATGAAGGAGTGCATACCGGAGTAGTGATGAGTATTCGAAAGTTTGTTTAATCTTTTCTGGATCTCTATTAGCTAATAAACCCGACAAGTTTTTAATCTGTCGGGTTTGCTATTTAAAATGGTATTATTCTACTATCGTTTCAATAGTTACTTTCATGGCGCCACTTCCTTTGCTTTTAGTGATTTCCATAAAGGCTCTTTTGGATAGGTCTAGTTCTCTTGTTCTAACAAACGGACCGCGATCTGTAACCTTTACAATTACAAATTTTCCATTGGCTTCATTTGTAACTTTTATTCTTGTTCCGAAGGGAAGCTTCTTGTGTGCTGCAGTATACGCACTGTTACTGAATCGGCTTCCGTTGGCAGTTTTTTTACCGTTAAAACGGTCAGCGTAGTAGGAGGCATGTGCGTTTTTCTTGTAAGGTTTTAATTTTAAACCTTTATCGGTAAAAACTGAATCGGTTGGTATTGCGATTAAATTAGGTCTGGCAGTTTTGACAGTATCCTGAGTGATTTTAGGTTCGGTTGCAGGCTTTGTTTGACTTATGACATAGGTAAAACAACTTAAAAAAGTTATAGTAAGTGAAGTGAGTAAAATATATTTTTTATTTCTCATGTTTTATTTTTTTTCAGACTTGGGGAGTTTGTACAAATAATATGCCGAGATAAAAAAAGCCCTAATTTTAGGGCTTTAATTGGTTTTTTAGAACCATAGGTTCCATGGGATTCTACTTAGAATAAGTAATAATCCTAATCCGTAAAATATAGCGAAAGTTTTAAATTTCGCTTCGCTATTAACTAATTTTTTATGTTTCGACCATCCGATTGTGATCAAAATGATAGCTATAATGTTGATTAAAGGGTGCTCTAAGGAAGTAAGTCTAAGTTCTGCATTAGACATTTGTCCAAGGACAGCTATTCCTTTAGGAGATACAAAATAAAGAATAAGACCAATCAATAACTGTGTATGAGTTCCGATCAAAGCAAACAGTGCAATTTTGCGGTCTTTGCCTGTAAAGTCTTTTTTAGAAGTAAGACCGATGATGGCATTTACAACTGCAATTAATAAAAGCAACAGTGCTAAATAAGCCCAGCCTGAATGGAATTTTTGTAAAAAATAGTACATAAATTAGATTTTTTGATAAAACAAATATAACAAAAAAGGGCATAAAAAAAGCGGCATCAGACTAAAAGTCAATGCCGCTTTTCGTATTTATTTAGATTCTAAATATTAGAAATCGTAACGTAGAGAGAAGTTCCATGTTCTTCCGAAACCAAAGAAAACCTGATTTACGTTTGCAAGTCCATTGTAAAGCATTCCGTTAGAAGCATAAGTTCCTTTTGAACCAGCTGGTTGGCCAGAAGCTACAGGAAGATTGTCGTCAGCAAAAGTATTAGTTCTTGATTCAGCAATGTAAATTTTGTCTAATACGTTGTTAACATTTAATCTAAAGTTAACTGATTTGTCTTTGTCTTTTCCTACTAACATTTTGTATGAAAAACCAGCATCTAATAAACCGTAAGAAGGCAATTGTAATGCTCCTTTGTTGTTTGGATCGGCAAAGTTAATCGGGCTTAATCCAGCGTACAATTTATCGTTAAAGTTGTAGTTTGCATCAACAGTTACTCTTGTTAAAACTTCGTAAGCAGCACCTAATGAAGCTGTCATTTGAGCAGCATCACCTACTTTTACTTTGTCCATGTATACTGGTGTTGCAGTGTATCCGGCAACAGGAGAGTTATCTGCCTGATTGTATGCGTTAACAGTAGCATTTCCTTTGTATTCCCAGATTCCGTAAGAGATCATACCTGTTACTTTTAATCTGTCAGTGATGTTAGAGCTTCCTTCTACTTCAATTCCAGAGTGTACCTCGTTTAATCCTAAGTATTCAGTGTAAGTATTTGGGTCAGTTGGTAATGCATTACCTTTTAAGTATCTGTCATTCCAAGTTGTGTTGTAAACGTTAACTGTCGCGTTAAAGAATCTTGAACGGAAACCGTATCCAGCCTCAAATCCAATAATTTTCTCGTTAGTAAGGTTAGGGTTTACTGTCGATCTGTTGTTTGGATAAACAGAGTTAAAGAATGGTTGTCTTGAGTAGTAACCAGCGTTTACGTAAACATTACTTTTTTCGCTAAGGTTGTAGTTAGCACCCCCTTTTACGTTTCCTCCTAAGATGTTTTTGTAAGGAGTAGAAGCTAATGGATCAGTTGGTAAGTAAACGAAGTCATCTTCTCTTTTGAATCCTTGTTGAGAAACTGCTCCCTGTACGAATGCTGTTAAATTGTCTTTAGAGTATTCTAATTGTGTAAACGCACCATACCATTTTACTTTTCCAGTACTGTTGAATGAAATTTTGTCATATTGTCTTTTGTCAAAAACATTCCATTGTACGTTTGTAGCAGCTGTATTTGTAAGACGTCTTCCAGTTGGTTTCAAACTTGCAATGTTGTTGTCAAAGAATTCACCTCCGCCTAATCTGTCGTTAACAACAGTAAAGTGGTATCCAGTATATGTTCTTGCATCAAGACCGAAATCTAAAGTAAGTGTGTTTGATAATTTTTTGTTCAGGTTAATAACCGCTCCAAACCAGTCATGAGAGTTGATAGATGAAGTTTGTGAAATACCTGATGTAGTGTTGTAAACATATGGAGATGCAGTAGTTCCTGCTCCAGTTCTACCAGTTGAAGAACTGTTTTGGTAAACACCACCAATTTGTGTTCTTGTTCTGTTTGCACCGTTAAAGTTAACTTGTCCGGTACCGTTGTTCCAAGCTTGGATTTTGTTGTAATCAACTAAACCATTAGGTGTTAAGAATACTGCACTGTTGTAAGTGTTTCCACCAATACCACCTGTTGCTCCTGCACCAGCTCCACGTCCCATAGACGCATAAACTACAGTTGAAAGTTTAGTAGTTTCATTGATTTTATAATCCCAGTTAAAAGAAGCTACCGGTTTGTGGTAGTAGTTTTTTCTGATGTTGTAAGATTCACCATTTAAGAATCCTGCGTCAGCATTGTATCTGATGTTTGGATCTCCATTGATACCATATTTTTGGTAAGTAGCAATCGAAGGTACAGTAGATCTTTGGTTGTGCCATTGTGGCGCTCCTGTTACTGTAACTTGGAAGTCATGCTTGTTGTTTTTTGTTCCGTATCCTAAGGCTACATAATAGTTAGAGCCTTCAAATTCAGTTCCGTTGATGTATCCATCTCCCATTGTTTGAGACAATAAGATAGAAGCAGAAAGTCCATTTGCTAATTTTCCAGTACTGTATGAACCTTGAACTTTGAAGTTTCTTCCATTTCCGAAACCAGAAGAGAAAGATCCTCCTTCTTTTCTGTCAGAAGCTTTAGTTACAATGTTGATAGTTCCTCCAACAGATGGAGTTACCAATTTTGAAGCACCTAAACCTCTTTGAACCTGAATAGCAGAAGCTACCTCAGATAAACCAGACCAGTTACTCCAGTAAACAGAACCATTTTCCATGTCGTTAACCGGCATACCGTTGATCATTACAGCGATGTTGTTTTGGTTAAAACCACGAATGTTGATTCTTGAATCTCCAAAACCTCCACCCGCTTTAGTAGCGTATACAGAAGGTGTGTTTCTTAAGATCTCCGGAAATTCCTGAGTTCCAAGTTTTTCCTGAATTTCAGCAGCTTTAATTGTAGATACTGCTACAGGAGTTTTTCTGTCTTTTGCAATGTCGACGATAGTGCTTTTTACCACAATCTCGCTTAATTCGTTAGAATTAGAAGTTAAAACGATGGTTCCTACGTTAGCTGTTCCACCCGATACTGAAAATTTTACAGTTTTGTTTTCGTAACCTAAAAAAGAAATAACGATTTCTCCTGTACTTGTTGTTGCATTAAGAGTAAATTTACCATCAAAATCTGTAGAAGTAGCAACTGTAGATCCTTTAATGACTACGTTTGCTCCTGGTAATGAGCCTACCCCATCGGTAATCATACCAGAAATTTTTCCTTGAGAAAATGCGGTTGAAACTATCATGAACAATAGTCCAGTAAGTAACCAATTTTTCATTGTCTTCATTTGTTATTTAGTTTATTGTTTTTGGCAAAATTATAACAATTAAATCAGATAGTGTTATCAAAATGTTAAGAAAATTAAGTTTTGTATAATGTGTTGCGCATTAAAATGATTTTTCTATTTTTTGTTAGATAAAATGCGCTTCTTTTAGATTTTTAGGCATTGATTTTGTTAAAATAGTAATAATTGTAATGGTCTTGTAGTGCTAAACTTGCAAGAACCAGTGCTTTAGGTCGTTTTTGAGTCGTATTTGTATGAAAAAACGCCTTAATTTTTATTAAATCAAGGCGTTTCAGTATGTTGAGCAAGAGGGTTTTTGTTAATTTTATTTGTTATTCAAAAAGTGATTTAACAAAAAAGAAGTCGAGCTGTCGTGATTTTTTATGGTTTTAGTGTTAATTTCATCCAGAATAGAATTCGCCAGTTGTTTTCCTAATTCTACTCCCCATTGATCATAACTGAAAATATTCCAGATAATACCCTGCACGAAAATCTTGTGTTCGTACAATGCGATCAGTGATCCCAGACTTTTCGGAGTTAGTTTTTGTATTAAGATTGTGTTTGTTGGCTTGTTTCCGGTGAAAACTTTAAAAGGCAACAAATAAGTAGCTTTTTCTGCAGGTAATCCTTGTTTGTCAAATTCAGTCTGAACCTGTGCAGCGGTTTTCCCGTTTAGTAAAGCTTCTGTTTGAGCAAAGAAGTTTGACATCAACTTGTTGTGATGATCCTCGTTTCCGTATAATGGTTGAACGAATCCGATAAAATCTGTTGGAATCAATTTTGTACCCTGATGAATCAATTGGAAAAAAGCATGTTGCGAATTAGTTCCTGGTTCTCCCCAGATGATAGTTCCGGTTTGGTAGTTAACTGGTTTTCCGTCACGGCCAACGCTTTTTCCGTTACTTTCCATTGTGGCTTGCTGTAGGTAAGGAGCAAGTTTTTGCAGGTATTGGGTATATGGAATTAATGCTTCGCTTTCAGCACCAAAGAAATTATTGTACCAAATGCTTAATAATGCCAGAATCACGGGAATGTTTTCGTCAAATTTTGTCGATTTAAAATGTTCGTCCATTTCGTTCGCACCCTTCAATAAATCATTATAGTTATCGAAACCAATTGCTAAACTAATGCTTAATCCAACGGCACTCCATAAAGAAAATCTTCCTCCAACCCAATCCCACATTGGGAAAATATTGTCAGGATTAATTCCAAATTCGGTTACTTTTTGAATATTGGTAGAAACGGCAACAAAATGTTTCGCAATATCTTCCTGAGAAGCCGATTTCAAAAACCACTCTTTAATGGTTTCAGAGTTGGATAAAGTCTCCTGAGTAGTAAAAGTTTTAGAAACAATTAAAAATAATGTTGTTTCAGGATTTAATTTTTTAATTACTTCGTTTACGTGATCACCATCAACATTAGATACAAAATGAAGATTTAAGTGGTTTTTATAAAATTGTAAAGCTTCAACCGCCATTACTGGACCAAGGTCAGAACCTCCAATACCTATATTTACAATATCTGTAAAAGCTTTTCCAGTGAAACCTTTTCTTTCTCCTGAAATAACTTCATGACTAAATTGTTTGATTTTGCTTTTTACTTCGTAAACTTCCGGGATTACATTTTCGCCATCTACCTTAATAACTGCCGATTCCGGTGCGCGTAATGCAGTATGTAAAACGGCTCTGTTTTCGGTTTGGTTGATGATTTCTCCTCCAAAATATTGTGAGATGGCTTCTTTTAATCCAATTGAGTTGGCTAATTCTAATAAAAGAGATATGGTTTCCTGACTAATGTTGTTTTTAGAATAATCAACAAGGAAGTCATTCCATTGTAAATTGAACTTTTCAACGCGAGTATTGTCTTGTTGAAATAATTCTTGTATCGTAGTTTCGTGAATTGCGTTATAGTGGTTTTGTAGATTTTTCCACGCTTCAGTCCCGGTTGGGTTTGTTGTGTTTAAAGCCATTTTTTGTTTAATTGAGAATGTGGTTATAAAAAAACAAAAATACTGAAATTAGTTTTTAATAGAGTAACGCTTCACGATTATATAACAATTAGTTACGAAAACGATATATGTGTTTATTTGCTCTTAATTCTTGCTGATATGATGACGGCTCCATCATTTTCTTTTTCATTGTAAATGATGCGGCTGCTGTTTTTGTTTAGAAAATCCAGGCTAATAATATCAGATTTTTCAAGAGGTAATAGTATGGTGTCCTGCTTTTTGTTGTATTTAAAAGGAATTCCGTTTATTACAATTAAAGGCGATTTTTCGATTAGATCTTCTTCAAATGCCCGGTTAATTGATTCCGCTATAAAGTACTTGTTTTCTTTTTTATCGTTTAAAATAAAAGTGTGGGGGTTATTGGAGCAGCTTATTGTTATTGTGCAAGAAAGGAATAATAAAATTCGCTTCATTCCTGAAAGGTGAAGTGGTGAAATATTGTTTGAACCGGCAGTATTATTTACCATATTTTCCACCAGGGCTTTTTGTTGATTTCAATCTGTTTCCTGTCTTTATTGATTTCTATTCTTTTAGGTTCTTCTTTTTTTATGGCTGAATCGTCAAAATACAATTCGCCGGTACTACTCATGCCAATAGGGGCTTTGGTTTTTTCTTTCCAATTTTCGGTTTGAAGTTCTGGAATTAAAGGCGAGTTGATTTTATTGGCGAATTTTTGCTTTGCTTTTTCGGTAATTTCTTCTTCAAGATTTGAAGTTGAATTTTTGAAAAGCGGAAGCGAGTTTCCGGGAATGTTCAGCAGGAAGATTTGAGTTTTGTCGCTGATTTTGTAAATGTCTAATACTTTAAAGAAAGAATTATCATCTAAGAGTGCATGTCCGTTTTTTACCGAATCAGGATTGAATTTAGACAGATCTCTCGCTCCTGCGCTTGCAATCAAATATCTGCAATTGCCGGAAAGGCCGCCGCCAATAAATGACATGTCTGTAAGATCTTTTTCTTTCAGTATTTGCCCAATTTGATAAGCTGCAAGTAAGTTGTTGTTTAAAGTAGTGTCTCTGTAAAATAGTTTTAAATCAGAAAAAGTTTCATCAAGAATGTCTTTAATGCGTTTGTTTTTCATGTTTACTTCTATTTTAAGGATAAATACGAATTCTTATAGGTTTCCAATACTGTCCAGTTCTCTCTTTAAAGGTTCGATTTTTTTAAAGAAGCGGGTTTTGTCATTTCCTGTTAAAGACTCTCCGGTTGGTAAGTTAAGTCTTAATGCATCGACTTGAACGCCATTTTTCCAGAAACGGTAGCATACATGGGGTCCCGTTGCAAGACCGGTACTGCCAACTAATCCGATAGTTTGTCCCTGAGTAACACGTTGACCGCGTCGAACTAAAATTCTGGACATGTGCAGGTATTGAGTAGAGTAGGTTCCGTTGTGTTTTACTTTTACAAAGTTTCCGTTTCCTGCTGTGTATCCTGTTGCTTCTACAACTCCAGATGCAGTTGTCGAAATTGGTGTTCCGGTTGGTGCAGCATAGTCGGTTCCTTTGTGAGCTTTCCAGGTGTGTTGTACCGGATGAAATCTGTTTGCGGTAAATCGGGAAGTGATTCGGCTAAATTTAATCGGAGTTTTTAAGAAGAAGTTTTTCAGCGTTCTTCCCTGATCGTCATAATATTCAATTTTTCCTGAAGTAGTATCTCTTTCAAAAGGAAAAGCATAAATAATTTTGCCTTTGTATTCAAAAAAAGCAGCTTCAAGGTCTTCTACGCCGTCGTAGGTTTTGCCGTTTATAAAACGCTCTGTGAAAATTAACCCGTAACGATCTCCTTTTTTTAGTTTAAAGAAGTCAATAGACCAGGAAAATACTTTTGTAATTCTGCTGGCAAGTGCAGCCTCTACACTTTCATTGCCTAGAGTTTCTGATAATGAACTTTTTAAAACGCCTCCAATGATTTTGCGTTTTAAAGTGACAGGTTTTATTTTTTTGTATGCTTTGGCAATACTATCCCTAAAGTCAACAACGTAATAGGTGAGGGCATCGGGTTGATAAATAAAAACCTGGAGTTTGTTTGTTTTGTTTTTAGACCGAAGTACAGTATAAGGTTTGTTGTAGCGAATAGTTCTTACATTAAAAGAATCTTTAATTTGTTTTACAACATCGTAGACTTTTTTGTCTCCAATATTTTGCCCCTGAATGATAGATCCAAAGGAATCACCTTTTTTAATGGTATCGTGAATAACATTGAAGTCGGCGTAATTAAAACCAAATTCTACTTTTTTAGTTTTTGGTTTAGTGATTTTAGTTTCAACTTTTTCAGCGGTTTTGTTGCATGAAAATATTGAGAATAAAATGATTATAATTACGAATGCTTTTTTCAAACTTTTAAATTTTTTAGGAAATTAAATGGCTGCTTCATTTCCCCAATTGGACAATTCTTCTTCGGCCCACAATTTAGGAAAAAAGATGCGTCTTTGGTATTTTGGGTGCATATATTTTTGCCAATCGCTTCCGCCGGTAGCTTCTCCGTTTCCTTTTCCACTTTCCAGTATGTATTTTCTTGCAGTGTTAAGATGTTGCATAACCCAGGTAATGTTTACCGTTTTGTCGTAATGACGCATGGCATCGATTAGTTCTTGATTTTGTTGGTCTTCTAAAGGTAATTGTGTAAATTTTTGCCAGATATTTTTTGATTTAAAAGTAGACATTTGTCTCAAAAACTGGTCTTTGTATTTGTTTTCAAATTCCTGAAGCAGGTATGATTTTTCACCTGTTTGGTAATCTTTTCCGGCGGCCTGCCAGTACAAATGTTCAAAACTGGTTTCTAACGGGGTGTTTTCGTCAAAGTTTGATTTGTATCTGCGATCGGTTAAATTAATAACATCTGTCGAAGCAAATTCGATTAATCTGTATTGTGCACTTTGAAAGCCGCTGGCCGGAGTCAGCGTGTTTCTGAATTTCATGTATTGATCGACTTCCATTCCGTTTTCCATAATGCTGAATGAGTTGGTCAGCATGTCAAAGTATCGGGTGATTCTTGAAAGTCTTTCGCTGAAAAAGGCAACTTGAATGTTTTGTGTGTCGGCAATTTGATCAATTTCCCACAAAATCATTTTAAAAATTAACTCGTTTACCTGATGGTACATGATGAAAACCATTTCGTCAGGAAGGGTGGTGCGTTGTGTTTGTAAGCTTAAAAGGGCATCGGTCTGAATGTAGTCCCAGTAGGTGATAGGTTTTGACCAAAGCAATCCTTCTAATTGTACATCAGTTTTTTGATTTATAGCTTGGTATTTAAGGTCAATCTCTTTTAAAATAGATTCTGAATGATCAGTAGGGTTCATTATTTTTTTGCTTTAAATGGATTTTTTAATCCTTTGTATTCGTCAAGGTCTGCTTTAAGTGATCCTACGGCCAGATCTGCTTTTATACGTATCGGGATTTTATTGTCGTCGTCTGTGATCCAGAGTGTTACGCTTTCTTTTTCTTTAAAAACTCTTCCTGTTTGTACTAATGGTTTGAAGACCATGGTAGAAACGGTGCCAAATTTAGTTGTAATATCTTGACGGCCTACATATTTTAACTTAAATTTGGTGATTTCATCGTCAAAAAACATGTCAATAGTAATGGCTTCTCCAGATTTTAATTTGTCAATGCTCGGATGGTTTCTTAGATAATAAAAAGAAGAGATGATATCCTGTACATTAGGTGTTGTTACTATTGTTTTCTCGGTCTTACGTTTGTAATCTTTTACTAAAACTCTACTTTCAGACGGATCAAAAAAACCTTCCTGGTTTTTAGTGTAACCACCTTCGTTTATTTTTCGAACGTAGCGATAGGGATCTCCGTTTTGTTTGTCAAAATAGCTTTCGTAAAGATCTTCAACTTTAAAGAAAAATTTTGACATTCCCGTTGTGTATCCCTTTCCCACAGCATGAAATACTTTTTTATTGTTGATTGTAGCGTCTTTAATTTCGAGTGTCGCATAGCCGGCGTTTATAATTCCGTAATGAATTCTGAATTTAAAATATTCCCCGGTATCGAAAGCATCTTCTTTTTGAGTGTTGAAGCTTAGAGTCGTGAGGATTAATAGGAGGAGGACTAATTTTTTCATAGTACATTTTTTACATTCCATTATAAAGATAAATAAATGCAAATTTTATTCCAAATGTACCAAAACAAAAAAACTCCGTCAAGGAATGACGGAGTTTTTATGCTATTAACTAACCAAAAAACTATAAATTATGAAATTTATATCAATTCGGAAGGAAACCACCCCTTCCTGATTTGCGAGTGCAAAGATAGATACTAAGTTCAAAAAATAAATGTTAAAAAGTGAGTTTAACATAACATTTGCATAAAAACCATCGTTTTACAGAGGATTTTTTCGCATAATGTAAAAAAAATGCGTTTTTATAGCGTTCCTCTCAATTCCTGCTCTCTTTCGATTGACTCGAAAAGTGCTTTAAAGTTTCCTGCGCCAAATCCTTTTGCTCCCATTCTTTGAATAATTTCGAAAAACAGCGTTGGTCTATCTTGAACAGGCTTCGTAAATATTTGTAATAAGTAACCGTCTTCGTCAGCATCGACCATGATGGCTAGCTTTTCGATTTCGTTAATATCTTCTTTCATCATATCCATATGAACTCCTAATCTTTCAGGAATTGCCTGGTAATAGGTGTGAGGGGGAGCAGATAAAAATTCAACACCTCGTGCTCTCAGTTGTGATACTGTTTTGATGATGTCATCTGTTGCAATGGCAATATGCTGAATTCCGGGCCCGCCGTAAAAATCAAGATATTCTTCGATTTGAGATTTTTTCTTTCCTTCTGCTGGTTCATTAATAGGGAATTTGATTCTTCCGTTTCCGTTCGACATTACTTTACTCATCAATGCTGAATATTCTGTGGTAATTTGCTTGTCATCAAATGACAAGAAATTCACGAATCCCATAACGTCTTCGTAGAATTTTACCCAAGTATTCATTTCATTCCAGCCTACATTTCCAACCATATGGTCGATGTATTTTAAACCGGTTGGTTCCGGATTGTAATCCGATTTCCATTCTTTATAACCCGGAAGGAAAATACCGTTGTAGTTTTTTCTTTCTACGAAAATGTGAACCGTTTCTCCGTAAGTATAGATTCCTGAACGAATCACTTCTCCAAATTCGTCTGATTCAACTGTTGGCTCCATAAAAGAACGGGCGCCACGTTTTATAGTTTCTTCATAGGCACTTCTGGCATCTTCAACCCAAAGAGCAGCTACTTTTACACCGTCACCGTGTTTTTTAAGGTGTTCGTGTATTGGTGAATCCTGTGTTAAAGGTGTTGTCAGAACGATTCTGATTTTGTCCTGCTTTAAAACATAAGAAGCTTTGTCTTTTACTCCGGTTTCCAGTCCGGCATAAGCTAATGACTGATACCCGAAAGCCGTTTTGTAATAATGTGCCGATTGTTTTGCATTACCAACATAGAATTCTACATAATCGGTTCCTAATAATGGAAGGAAATCCTGTGCTCCTTCAAAGATTTTTTCTAATCCGTATTCTACTGATTTTACTTCTTTTGACATAATGTTTATTTGTTTAATCGGTTAATCGTTTAATTGATTGAACCGAAGTGTTGTTTTTAAGATTTGTTTTTTACCGCAAAACACGCGAAGTTATTTCGCAAGGTTCGTAAAGTAGTTATGGCGATCTTTGCGGTTAGATCGATTTAGTGATTTACTCCGTCCAGGATTTGTAATACTGACCGTCGTCAAGTCCCATGGCTTCTTCTGTAACCATTAATGGGCGGAAAGTATCAACCATAACGGCTAATTCCTGAGTTTCTTTGTGACCAATGCTGCGTTCCATCGCACCAGGCGCGGGACCATGTGGAATTCCTTTTGGGTGTAAAGTGATATGACCCTGCTCAATGTTGTTACGGCTCATAAAGTCGCCGTCCACATAATAAAGTACTTCATCAGAATCTATATTGCTGTGGTTGTAAGGTGCCGGAATTGCTTTCGGATGATAATCGTAAAGTCTTGGGCAGAAAGAACAAACGACAAAAGTGGCCGTTTCGAATGTTTGGTGTACCGGAGGCGGTTGATGAACACGTCCCGTTATAGGCTCAAAATTATGAATCGAGAATCCGTATGGGAAATTGTAACCGTCCCAACCTACTACATCAAAAGGATGTGAGGCGTAAACCACTTCGTGAATCATACCTTCTTTTTTGATTTTAATCAAAAAATCACCTTTTTCGTCATGTGTCTCCAGTTCGTTTGGCAAAATAAAATCGCGTTCGCAAAATGGCGAATGCTCTAAATGTTGACCCGATTGGTTTTTGTAACGTTTTGGGGTATAAAAAGGAGAGTAGGATTCGACATAAAAAAGTCGGTTTTCTTCTGTCTCAAATTCTATTTGGTAAATAATGCCTCGAGGAATAATTAAGTAATCTCCATATTCAAAAGGGATGTTTCCCAACATGGTTCTTAATTTTCCTTTTCCTTTGTGAATGAAAAGCATTTCGTCGGCATCGGCATTTTTGTAAAAATAATTTCGAAGCGATTCTTTAGGAGCTGCCAAACCAATGATACAGTCTTTATTGACCATCATGGCTTTGCGGCTGTCCAGAAAATCATTTTCCGCTTTTAATTCAAAACCTTTAAAGAGTAATGATTTTATATTTTTTCCGATGGCAATTTTAGGCTCAACAGAATAAGAATTTAAAATTTCTTTTACCTGAGTAGGTCTGTGTACGTGATATGATAATGACGAGTGTCCGTGAAAACCTTCGGTTCCAAATAATTGTTCGTAATAAAAACCTCCGTTAGGTTTTTCGAATTGTGTATGTCTCTTTTGAGGGAAGTCTCCAAGTTTGTGATATAATGGCATGGCTTTTCTATTAGATAATTTGAAAATTAGATAATTTGAAAAATTTGAATTGTGTGAACAGATAATTAACTCAATTCTTATAATTGACTAATTATCTCAATTCGATAGCTTCACTCAGGATTTCTCTTGATGAGGAATTGAAGATACTCTAATAAACCTGTCCATTTTGTTTTCATTATAACAAATGTCGTAATTTTTGCTGAGTAAAATTATAAATTATATCATTTATAAACATGATTTATTTTGCTTTTTTTTGATATAATTTTTAAATGGTAAAAAAATAGTGCATTTTTATTGAACTATTCTTTGCTTTAGTGCTAAAATAAGAACCCAATACTAAACCAGGTAAAGCTTTTAGAGATTTCAGGAGACCAGGATTGTTTGATTTCGATAGGGCCAATAATGGTTTCTAATCCATATCCAACAGCGTATCCGGAGTATTTTGGCATCGAAATCCAGTCGACCTTAGTGAAAATATCGTCTCCCAAGTTAGCGAAGTTAGCAGAAAAGTTAACGTGATTCTTTTTAAAAATTTCATAATCTAAAGTAACGGCGGTTTTTATAAAGCTGTTTCCGGCAATACTTAGAAAATCGTATCCATAAAAATAATTGAAGTTATTGATTTTGCTGTAACCATATCCTCCGAGTATAAAGTCGAAAAACGGAACGCTGTCACTGCCGATATTAAATCCGGCATCAGCTTCAATTTTTACGGTAGCTTTTCTAAACAGTGTTTTTGCAAATGCAATTTCGGCCTTTGCGATCGAGAAGGGCTTAAACTGACGGGTGTAATCAGATGATGCTAAGTACGTTTGCAAGTCAGTAGAGAAATATAAGCCCGAGCGAGGGAAGCTCTTACTGTCGAACGAATCGTATTTTAAATATCCAAAAAGACTAAAATAGTTGCTTTTTTCAATAATATTCTCTGTGTTGGAAAGCGTAGGAGAGTTAATTTTTAGGTATTTGTACTCAAAACCACCGCCCATTAAAAATTTCTGCACAAAGATGGTTTGAAAATAAGCCTGATTGGTGATGTCTAGGAAATCGACATTAATGAGGTTTACATTTGGATTCTGTGCTGTTAAAGTACTGATACTTGTGGTAACGTTTCGATTAAACTGGTTTAATCGGGACTGAAATCCAAAGCTGATATTAAAACCATTTTCAACATAATAATTGAAATCGTATCTAAAGTTATCTCCCAGAATAACGTCAATAGAGGTAACGTCATTTTTTAAAAAGGTTTTTTTATGGGTAAGATTGAGCAGGATACCGCTTTTGTAAAGCCCGTCATAATGAAGGCCTAGTTTTAAAAAAGTCTGGGTTGGGTTTTCTTTTAAAACTATATCAAGATTATCCTGCTGGTCATTCGGTTGCAGGCAATAAGATATGGTACTAAAGTTCTGGGTAGCATTCAGATTATTGATTCCGATTTTAAGATCATTATAGGTGATTGTGCTTCCCGGTTTAAAACGTAGTTTTCCGCGAATGTATTCTTTTGTGTAATTTTCGAGGTTGTCGCTGTTTATTTCTTTGATTTCGAGTGTGTCAGTGACGATTTTTAGTTTTGGCTTTTTATAAAAGTGCGTTTCATCTGTCAGGGATTTAATTCTTTCATAAACGGCAAAAGCAGCTTCTTCTCCTTTTCTAATGATTTCTTCACCTTTGTCAAATGAAATTACGCCATAATCGCGAATGTCCGGTTTGATATAAACATCGGTATCCTTGATTTTGCTTTTCATTTTATCAATAGATTGCAAATTAGTAATTTGTACGAGTATTCTAGTTGCGTTTTTAAGGTTTTTGCGGTTCATAAGATCGTCCTGAACATCAACACCAATAATAATATCGGCACCCAGATTGCGCACTTCTTTTATAGGGTAATTATTGACCACTCCACCATCGACCAATAGATTTCCATCGATTTCAACAGGGGTGAACAAGGAAGGGAATGCTGCACTCGCCATCATAGCCTGAACGAGATTTCCTTTGTTTAGTAAAACTTCTTCACCAGTTTCAATATTGGTTCCAATACATAAGAATGGTGTTGGGAGTTTGTTGAAATCACGTACATGACGTACATTTCGGGTAAGGCTACTTAATAAATTGTAATTGTACATTCCTTTTGAAAGTGCTTCCGGAATTCCGATTTTGAAGTTGCTGAAAGGCAAAACGATGGCATACAGCTCGTCATTTTTTTTACCGTAGAAGTTTTTGGACGAACGCGGAATATAATCGTTGATGAGTTCGTCAAAATTTGTCTTTTTGAAAATAGAATCGATTTGAGTTGCATTGTATCCGGAAGCGTAAAGTCCGCCAATTATAGATCCCATACTTGTACCGCCAATATAATCGATTTTGATTCCAGCTTCTTCCAGAACTTTTAAAACACCAATATGTGCAAAACCTTTGGCTCCACCACCACTTAAAACCAAACCAATTTTAGGTCTTTTTAGGCTATCTTTTTTTTGTTCTTGCGAAAATGTTTTTTGTGGATTTAGTAGTAATACTGTAAAAAGTAAGACTGTTGCACTACATACAGAAAAAGAAAACTGCAGAATACAAAGAGTTTTTCCTTTCTGAAAGAAAAGAACAACTTTGGAAAGTTCTTTCTCTAGTGAAGAAAAAAAACTTTTCGATATGGTATTTTCGTGGGGCAGTTGATCTATACGCATGAAGATAACTAGTTGGTTTTGTAAAAGTCGACAATTTTTTTGGCTTTTGATACTCCTACAACGTCAGATATTTCTTTTTCTGTCGCGAGTTTTAATCTTTTAACACTTTTGAAATGTTGTATTAACGTGAGCATCGTTTTTTCGCCAATGCCAGGTATGCTTTCTACAGAGGAATTAAGTGCCGCTTTGCTTCGTTTGTCTCTGTGAAAGGTAATTCCAAATCGGTGTGCTTCGTTTCGTAATTGCTGAATCACTTTTAAGGTTTCTGATTTTTTATCCAGATATAACGGAATCGAATCTCCTGGGTAAAACAATTCCTCAAGGCGTTTCGCAATTCCAATGATAGCAATCTTGCCGCGAAGCTCTAAGGCGTCGATACTTTTTAATGCCGCAGATAGTTGTCCTTTTCCGCCGTCAATAATAATTAATTGTGGTAAAGGCTCATTTTCGTCTAATAATCTTTTGTAACGACGGTATACGATTTCGGTCATCGAAGCAAAATCGTCAGGACCTTCAACGGTTTTGACGTTAAAATGGCGATAGTCTTTTTTACTGGGTTTCCCGTCTTTAAAAACAACACAGGCAGCTACCGGATTTGTTCCCTGAATGTTCGAGTTGTCAAAACATTCGATATGACGTGGTTCAACAGGCAATCGCAGGTCTTTTTGCATTTGCGCCATGATTCGGTTAGCATGTCGGTCGGGATCTACAATTTGTAACTGTTTGAGTTGTTCAATTCGATAAAACTTTGCATTTCGAATAGACAGTTCCAGTATTTGTTTTTTGTCTCCCAGTTGCGGAACAGTGGTTTTAATGTTCTCGCCCAGATCCATTTCAAACGGAACAATGATTTCTTTAGAAAGTAATTGAAAACGTTCGCGAAGTTCTATAATCGCCAGTTCTAATAATTCTTCATCTGTTTCATCCAGTTTTTTCTTGATTTCTAAAGTATGCGAACGTATAATCGATCCGTGTGAAATCTGAAGAAAGTTAACATAGGCTGCACTTTCATCTGAAACAATCGAGAAAACATCAATATTGGTAATCTTCGGATTTACAATTGTTGATCGTGACTGGTAATTTTCGAGGACGTCAATTTTTTCTTTTATTTTTTGCGCTTCTTCAAAACGTAAATCCTTTGCGTATTCTGTCATCAGTCGTTTGAAGTCTTTCATGCTTTCTTTGAAATTTCCTTTTAAAATTTCGCGGATAGCATCCACTTGTCGTTGATAATCTTCTAAAGATTCCAATCCTTCACAAGGGCCTTTGCAATTGCCAATGTGGTATTCGAGGCAAACTTTAAATTTTCCTGAATCGATATTTGATTGGCTCAAATCGAAATTACAGGTTCGTAAAGGATATAATTCTTTGATTAAATCCAGAATGGTGTGTACCGTTTTAAAACTGGTGTAAGGGCCAAAATACTCAGAGCCGTCTTTGACCATTTTTCGTGTATAGAATATTCTCGAAAAAGGTTCTTTTTTGATGCAGAGCCAAGGGTAACTTTTGTCGTCACGAAGCAGGACGTTGTATCGTGGCTGCAGGGTTTTAATCAGATTGTTTTCTAATAAAAGCGCATCGGTTTCTGTTGGAACTACAATGTGTTTTATGGTTACAATTTTCTTAACCAGAACATTGGTTTTGGCGGTATCGTGTATTTTATTGAAATAAGAGGAAACTCTTTTTTTTAAGTTCTTGGCTTTTCCAACATATAAAATCTTCCCGTCTTTATCATAATATTGGTATACACCCGGATTGTCAGGCAAGGTTAGGATTTGAAGATCTAGGGATGGTTTTTGCATTCTGTTTTATTTCTGAAGATAGATGTTGTACTTTTTAGAAAACATTTCGCGGTTTAAAAAGCTTAACATTGATTTAGTTTCAAATTTACGAAATCAAAAGAATAATTTCTATATTTAGATTTTATAATTCTACATGAAAAATAGTAAACCCCTGATTATTTTTGACGAAGCAATTTTGCCGGGCGAGAGTAAAACTATAAACGTTGAAATTGCACGTCTTCATACCACTACAAAACTTAATATTCCGGTTATTGTACGCCGTTCAAAAACAGAAGGCCCTGTTGTTTTATTTTCGGCCGGAATTCATGGCGACGAGATCAATGGTGTTGAAGTTGTTCGACAAATTATCAGCAAAAAAATCAATCGCCCTTCGAGAGGAACTATTATTTGCATTCCCATTATCAATATGTACGGTTTTGTAAATAAATCGAGAGAGTTTCCTGACGGACGTGACTTGAACCGGGTTTTTCCGGGAAGTAAAAAAGGTTCTCTGGCAAGCCGTTTTGCCTATCATATCGTGGCCGAAATTTTACCTATTATCGATTATGCGGTTGATTTTCATGCCGGAGGAGCAAGCCGTTTTAATGCTCCGCAAATTAGAATCACACAGAACAATCCCGAGCTGAAAATACTTGCCGATGTGTTTAATGCACCTTTTACTTTATACTCTAAAAATATCAACGGTTCTTTCCGAAATACTTGCGAAAAAGCCAATGTGAAAATGCTGCTTTTTGAAGGAGGAAAATCGCTGGATATTAATGATTTTGTTGCAAATGAAGGGGTAAAAGGAGCAAAGCGTTTGTTGAATTATTTAAAAATGCTGGATTCTAAACAGCTAGTGGAAACAGAGGATGAACCTTCTATTTATATTAAAAATTCGGTTTGGCTGCGTGCCAAATGCTCAGGCCTATTGCACGATTATAATAGGATTGGACGTTTTGTAACCAAAGGGACTATCTTGGCCATTATTACAGATCCGTTTGGTAAATTTGAGCAAAAAGTAAAAGCACCTCATGATGGATTTGTGATTAACGCCAATCACTCGCCAATTGTGTACGAAGGGGACGCCATTTACCATATGTCTAAAAACAGTGATGAACATGCCGACGAATAAAAAAGAGTTACGATTACATTATAAAAGTCTTCGAAAAGAACTTTCGGAAAATGATATTGAAGAAAAAAGTCTGGCTATTGCCAATAATTTAATCCAGTTGCCCATTTGGAATAAAACCTATTATCATGTTTTTCTTCCTATTGAAGAACAGCGGGAAGTCAATACAGAATATGTTCTGCATTTACTTTCCGGAAAAGACAAGGAAATAGTAGTTTCAAAAAGTGATTTTGAAACTCGGGGTATGAAACATTTTTTGTTGACGGATAATACCAGAATTAAAAAAAATGAATATAATATCCCGGAACCTGTAAATGGTTTGCCGGTTCCGTCTGAAACTATTGAGGTGGTTTTTGTACCGCTTTTAGTTTTTGATGTTTTTGGAAATCGGGTAGGTTACGGAAAAGGTTTTTATGATAAGTTTCTTGCGGAATGCAAACCTGACACAATCAAAATTGGACTTTCTTTTTTTGAAGCGGAGAACCAGATTACAGATGTCTTTGAATCGGATGTGAAGCTGGATTACTGTGTAACGCCTTTAAAAATCTATACTTTTTGATTGTAAACCGCAAAGGTGATATAGGTAAATTTATTGTTTAAACAAGCTGATACCTGTTTTTTTATATCATTTGTATGATTTAGAAACAATTAGGTCATATAATGAAAAATCCCAAGTACCATTTTAAATCGGTATTTGGGATTTTTTATTTGAGTTTTTGAGAAATTTTATTTTACTTCTTTAATCGTTGAAGCATCAATCCAGCCCTCCGTTCCGTCAGTTAATTCGACTTTTTTCCAGCTTCCGACAGTTTCGATTACATAAACTTTTGCTCCTTCGTGTAGTAAGAGAATGGCAGAACCTGCTTTTTGAGGTTCGCTGCGAACTTCACTCAATTCGGCAAAAACAATTGCAGGGCGATCGTTGTCAAAATGATTTTTTTCAGATATTCCAGCTGAAACACTTAAAACTAGTGCTACCAAAAGGATAAACATTCCAATGAAGTAAATTCTTTTCGAAAGGGTAAGCTGAGAAAAGTAATAGCCAATAAAAGTCAATAAGAAGGCAAAGGCAATTGCGATCGAAATGATAGCCCAGGTATTGTAATTAAAAATACCGGTAAAGTTCTGAATCAGTTTTGCGAAACCTACTTTTGGAACTTCTTTTATTTCATCAATGGTTAGTTTCTTGGCAAATTTTAAGTTGTTTAAGGTCTCCGGATCATGTGGTTTTAATACTAGTGCTTTTTCGTAGTTATAGATCGAAGGAGCGACTTTATTTAATTTATAATAGCTGTTTGCCAGATTAAAATACAATTCTGCCGATTGTTGTTTGTCTTCTTTGATAATGCTTTCGTAAACATCAACAGCTTGTTGATATTGTCCTTTTTGATACAACATATTTCCCTTTTCAAAGCTGCTCTGAGCAAAGAAAACCTGAGTAATTAATAAAAAAAGGTACACTATTATGTTTTTCATTTTATTTCTTTTAAACCCGATAGGACTTTTAAACCTGTCGGATTTTAGTTTATTTAAGTTTAAACAATTTGTTTTTCTAACTCCGAAATTATCAAAACAGCCTTGTCAAAATCCTGTTGGATTGATGCACTTGATGCCGGAGCATATCTCGCAAATTCGCAGTTTTCAGTCAAATCGATAAAACTTTGAACGGATTCCGGGTTGGCACTTCTGGACAGTAACAATTCGCGAATATTATCCTTACTCATTTCTGAGGTTTCAATATGTAGTTTCGCTTTCAGGAAATTATGCATTGCTTTTTCCAGAGCAATATAAAATGGTTCTTTGTTGTTAAGCTGTTTTTTGGCTTCAGATAAATATTTCTTCGCCAGCTTATTGTTCATTTTAATTCGGTTTCCGGTAACGTCACCATCAATTGCTTCTTTTCTTTTCTTAGCCAAAATGATAATTGGCAGAATAACGAAAGGCAAAAACAATAGAGTGTAATATAGATTAGAACCGTAAAAATCTTTCTTAGCAATAGAAACTAAAGTTGTTTTTGGCTTGATATATTTAAATTGTTCTGTTTTGGCAATTGCATTTGTAGCCGCATGTGCAGGGGCATTTGCTGCCGATGGCATTGGACCATCTAAAACGTCAATCATGATCTCCTGGGACGTGATTGTTTTGTATGAACCTGTGCCCAAATCAAAATAAGAAAATTGCATTGGCTTTATCGCATACTTTCCTTTGTATTGTGGAATGATGGTGTATTTGTCGCTAATTTTTCCAGACATTCCGGACAGTGAAGTTGTCACCTTTTCGTCGTGTACAGGATCATACATTTCTAATGCATTAGGTACAACAGGTTTTGGCAAAGTAAACAATTTCATGTTTCCGTTTCCGGTTGCACTCACAAATAAATCAAGACTTTCTCCATTCTTCAAAGTTGTTTTAGAAGGGGTAACGGTAAAATTAAATTTACCTACTGCACCTCCAAAACCTTCAGGTTTGGTAGCCTCCGGCAGTGGTCGTACGTTGATTGTTTTAGCGCCGGCTGAAACCACTTTGTTGTCATCGCTTACAATCATTTGGCCAAACATGTCACGACGGTTGGTTGGCAGTTGTACACCTATGTCCAGTGAAAGAGGCTCAATAGTAAGCCTTCCTGATTTTTGAGGATATAAGATGGTCTTTTTTAAGATGACATAATAACATCTTTGCCCCTGATAGCTACCCTGCTCAACAGCTAGTTGTTTGATATCGATATTCTGATTCCAGAAGTCGTTGTATTTAGGTTTTGCAAGTTCTTTAAATCCTGTTACATTGATATAATTGAAATACAATTTGTACACCACTGTAATCGGTTCATTCAGATATGGATTTGTCTTTGAAATTTCGGCTACAAGATTTAGCATTTCATCGCCAGAACTGGATCCCTGCGGTCTGTCATTTGGATCTCTTTCCTGCGCAACAGCATTGGTTACCACAATCTTCAAAGGTGCCGTTTTGTAAATCTGACCATTGTATTCAATAGCGGCCTGTTTGATCGTTACAGACCCTTTTTGATTGGGTTGTAAAATATAAGAATAGATTTTCTGAAAAGAACTTCTTCCATTAATCCAGGACTGACTTATTTGCTGGCTGGGTCCGGCTACAATTTTAAAACCATCAAATGAAGGCTGGTCAAAGTTGTCTCCATCAACATTCATGATGAAGTCAATACGGAGTCTTTCATTTACTCCAAGCGTATTCTTGCTTACTTTGGCTTCAAATTGAACCTGAGCCATAAGCCCCTGAAAAGTGAATAGTAATAGAATTAAATATCTTTTCATTACTTGTTTAATCGGTTTGTTGTTTATAGTTTGTTGTTTGTTGTTTTTGGTTTATCGTTGGTTTAGCAATTATGAACAATAAACCAAAAACAACAAACAATCTTTCTACCAGTCTTTTTCTGTTTTTTTAGGGTTACCTTTTACCTTTTGGGCGTTAACTTTGTCCTGAATCTTCTTCTCTTCGTTGTTTACTGCATCCAGTAAATTCTGAACTCTTTCTTTGGATATCCCTCCCGGCATTGGTTTTGGCTCCCCTTTGTTGTCGGATTTGTCATCTTTCTTAGGGTCATTTTTGCCGTCTTTTTTATCCTTGTCTTTATCGCCTTTATCGTCTTTCTTCTGATCGTCTTTTCCGTCCTTTTTATCTTTATTGTCGCCGTCTTTTTTCTGATCGTCTTTTTTGTCGTTCTTTTTATCCTTGTCCTTATTCTTATCTTTGTTTTTGTCGTTTTTCGGAGGATTTTCTTTTAGTTTTTGTTTTGCCAAAGCATAATTGTAACGCGTTTCTTCATCAGTTGGATCGTTGCGCAAAGCTTCTTTGTAAGCTTCGACAGCCTGAGTGTAATTTTTCTCTTTCATTAAAACATTTCCTAAATTGTGAAATGCTTTATGTTTTTCAGGTCTTGTTTTGGAATTTTTTATGGCTTTCGCGTAAGCAAACTTAGCTTCAGAGGCCTGATTTTGTCTGTAAATAGTATTTCCCAGATTATAAGGAGCGGTAGCACGTTTTGGGAATTTTGACTCTGAAATTCTGTAGTTGGCTTCTGCATCAGTAAATTTATTCTGCTTATATTCCTCATTGGTGTCAGGCAATGTTTTGTCTTTCTCCTGAGCAGAAACTGCCAAAGAAAATGTTAGTAAAATATAAAGAAGTAAATTTTTCATTCTAATTTTTTATGTTTTTAGTTGGCCACAAATTGTACCAATTATCACTAATTTAATTGTTTTTTATTTTTGAATCTCACGAAGACATTTTTTGTTTCGTGTAATTAGTGGCTAACTTTAATTATTTCTTTTCGTTAAATAAATTCAACTCTTTAATCCAGTTTGTTTTTCTTTCTAAAAGGAAAATATCTAAAAATAACAACAGAAAAGCGAATCCGATGAACCACTGAAATTGGGATTGAAAATCGGCCATTTGAGTAGCTTCAAATTCTGTTTTTTGAATATTGTTCAGGGCGTTCTTGATGTATTCCAGCACTTCCTTTGTATTTCCGCCGTAAACATAACCACCTTTAGTCGCTTTTGCAATAGTTTTTAAACCTTCCTGATTTAATTTTGTAATAACAGTCTGTCCGTTTTGATCTTTTTGATAGCTTCTGACTACTCCGTTTTCTTTTAACGGAATGGTGCTTCCTTTTTCAGTTCCAACACCAACCGTAATGATTTTCATTCCCATTTTGTTGGCTTCTTCGGCAGCGGCTGAGGCACCTTCAGAGTGGTCTTCTCCGTCAGAAATTAAAATCAACAGTTTACTGGTTTTGCTTTTTTCGTCAAAATAAGTCGAAGACAATCGAATGGCTTCATCCAGCGAAGTTCCTTGTGAGGAAACCATATCAGGAGTCATGCTTTGCAGAAACATTTTGGCCACACTATAATCGGAGGTAATAGGTAAAACGGGGAAAGCACTTCCGGCATAGGCTACGATTCCAATCCTGTCACTTCCCAGATTGTTGATGATTTGGGAAACTAATTGTTTGCTTTTATCTAAACGGCTTGGTGCGACATCTTCGGCAAGCATACTTTTTGAAACGTCAACGGCAAAAACAATATCGATTCCTTCACGTTTTACGGTTTCCATTTTGGTTCCAATCTTCGGATTCACCAATCCAATAATCAAACAGGCAAGTGCCAAAAGAAATACCGATAATTTTAATACAGGTTTAAAAACAGAGCGTTCAGGGCTCAGTCTTTTTACCATTTCAAGATCACCAAATTCGCGTTGCTTTTTCTTCTTCCAATACATATTGAAAAGAAAAATGCACGCCACAATCGGGAGTAAGAATAAAAGGTATAAATATTTTTTTTCGTCTAATTCCATTTTTTAATTCTAGTTCTCAGTCGCAGTTTTTAGTCACAGTTTTCAGTTGTAAACTGAAAACTGTGACTGCGACTAAAATATTATATAAAGCTTCTGTAAACCGTATTTCGTAAACCTACTTCCAATAATAGTAAAAAGGCTGCTAATAAAACAAATGTTCTGTACTTTTCATCGTAATCGTAGAATTTTAATTCTTGTATTTCAGTGGTTTCTAACTTATTGATGGCACTGTATATTTCGGCTAATCGATCGTTGCTTGTGGCTCTAAAATAAGTTCCGTCTGTTTTACGGGCGATGCTTTTCATTAGTTGCTCGTCGATTTCTACTTTTTGCATTTTGAAAAGGAAACCTCCGTTTGGTGCGTATGCATATGGGGATGGAGCCATTCCGTTGGTTCCAATTCCAATCGTATATACTTTTATTCCGTATTGTTTTGCAATGTCAGAAGCCGTTTCGGGCTCGATAAAACCGGCGTTGTTTACTCCATCGGTCATTAGAATAATCACACGGCTTTTTGCTTTACTGTCTTTTAAGCGGTTTACGGCCGTTGCCAATCCCATTCCAATTCCTGTTCCGTCTTGCAGAACCGTATCGTATTTGATTCCTTTGATCGCTTCTAAGATTATGGCTTTATCACTTGTAACAGGGGTTTTGGTATATGCTTCTGAGGCATATAGAACCAATCCGATTCTGTCATTAGGTCTTTCTTCAACAAAATCTGCAGCGACTCTTTTTAAAGCCTCCATACGGTTTGGCTTTAAATCTTTGGCAAGCATACTACCCGAAACGTCAATCGCCATTACAATATCGATTCCTTTTGTAGTTTTGGTCTGATTGCTGATGTCAACCGTTCTTGGTCTTGCTAAAGCAATGATTAAAGAGCTTAAGGCAATAATCCTGAAAACATATAAACAAGGTTTTAATTTAGTCAGCAACGATTCGCTGTTTTTGAAACCCTGAGTTGAACTCATCTTTAAAGTCGCCGATTGTTGGTTTCGTTTCCAGAAGAACCAAGCGATCGCAATTGGAATTAACAGAAATAACCAAAAGAATTCCGGATTTAAAAAAGTTATCTTATTCATTAGTTACTCGCTTTTCTAAGTTCGACAGAATTTAATATTCTGGTTGTAATATCATTGGCATAAGTGTCTCCTTCTTCATGTAAAATCAAAATTTGTTGCAATCCCTGATCCTGTTTAAAGAGTAGAAGTTCATAATATGCTTTTGAACTTGTTTTGTCAACCGGATTTAGGACGGTCATGGTTCCGTATCCTTTTAGTCCCTGAACCCCTTCGCTGGTTTGAAAATCTTCTTGTTTTACAATGATATTTTGTCCACCCTGAGCTTCGATAACTTTTAAAGAACCTTCCAATGCTTTGGCCAGATCAAGTTCTACCGGATTTTTAAATTTGCTTGTTGAAACGGTTACATAGAAATTTCCAACCATGCTTCCATAAGCAAAAAGCTGCATTTCTTTGATCAGCGCCATGGTTTCTTTGGGAAGCACTTTCTGCGTATCCATACGTTTTAAAACCTTTGGCGTCTCGATTAAAATACCCGGATTTCCGTACTCACTTTTTACCCATTCTCCCTCTAATAATTCTTTTGACGGATGTCCGATTATATTATCTTTTACATAAGTGAAACCTTTGGTAGCGATAAAAAAGGCTGTGGTTGCAATTAATAAAAAGAAAACAGAGCCTACAGAAATGGCAATGCGTTTGTTGCGTTTCTTTAACAACTGAAGTTTAATCTGTTTTTGTTTTTGTGCTTCGTTCAACAATTGATCTTCTTCCTCTGCCGGAACTTCGGTTGGAATAGCATTATCAAGGGTTAAGATTACTTTTTGAATTTTATTTCGGTCTTCCGTAATTTCAAATTCTAAAGGTTTAGACTTCGCAAATTTTACCAAATCCGCCTGACGCAGCACGCGTTCTAAGTTTTCAACGGTTTCCGGTGTTAAAGTCATTTTCTTTTTTGTAGAAGCGGTTCTGATGGCCTGAATCAATTCAGAAGTGGTGCTTTCCATTGCAGGAATATGAATGGCTTCTTCGATATAGTTTCGGGCGATATCCGTTAGTTCGCTATAGTATTCTTTAATTTCGCCTTTCTGTACCAGTTCTTTTTGCTCTAGATTGTTCAACAAGCTAGTCGCTTTTTCGATAGGAGTTTTGTAAACTTCCTCTTCTATTTTTTTCTTTTGGTGTTTCTTAACGTACCAATATACAAATGCTCCAATGGCAAGGATTACAATCAGAATTAAAAGATAAAGCCACCAATTGCCCATGCCACTATCAGCGGGAGTGATGTCTTTGATATCGTACATTTTTTGTTGCAGAGTGTCTACTTTTACATTTGCCACTTCAACACGAATAGAATCTGTTAAGTAGGGTTTCTTGTCAATTAAAATCTTAATAGCCGGAATGGTATATTTTCCGGAATCAAATTGTGTTAAACCATATTTTTTGATCAGTTCATAAGTGTCATTCTTCTTTACGGTATCAATGGGATACGATTGAATAACCTCTAATGGTCCTATGTTTTTTAGTTTAGGAAAAACAACCTTAGACTTCGAACTTACAACCGTTTTGAGGGTTAGTTTAAATTCGGCGCCAATTTTATTTTTTGTAGTATCAATGCTTGTCTCTACTTGTTTTTGTTGCGCAAAAACAGCGGAAGAAAGTAAAAATAAAAATATGTAAAATTTTAATTTCATTTGATTTTTGATTTCAGATTTTAGTCTAAAACTAATGCTTAAAATGGCACACGGATGACACAGATTTAAGCGGATTTTATTTTTGGGATAATTATATTCTTTAAAATCTAATATTCTAACAATCTAAGAAGTCTAATAATCTAGAATTATCATCTTGATTTAAAATAGCCCAACAACTTCGTTACATAATTCTCGTCGACTCTTGTATTTACGACTCCTGCTCCGGATTTGCTGAAAATATCTTTGAAATAGTTTACTCTGTCCTGATAATGCTTTTCATAATTAAGTCGTACTGTTTTTGAACCGGTATTGACCAATTGAATTTTTCCCGTTTCAGCATCAAGCATACTCACCATTCCTAAATTTGGAATTTTTTCCTCACGGATATCGTATACACGAACGCCGGTTATGTCATGTTTTTTTGAAGCAATTTTTAAAGTCTGCTCGTAATTTTCAGACATAAAATCGGAAATCATAAAAACGATAGCTTTCTTTTTTTGCGTTCCGGATAGGAATTTTAAAGCTTGTGAAATATCGGTTTTATGACTCTTCGGTTCAAATTCAATTAACTCACGAATGATTCGCAGTACGTGAGAACGTCCTTTTTTTGGGGGAATATACAACTCTACATTGTCAGAGAATAATATTAAACCAATTTTATCATTATTTTGTGTAGCCGAAAAAGCCATCGTTGCCGCAATTTCGTTGCCGATGTCTTTCTTAAACTGACTTTTTGAACCAAAACTTTCAGATCCCGAAATATCCACCATTAAAACCATGGTTAGTTCGCGCTCTTCTTCAAAAACTTTTACGTGGGCTTCATTGTAGCGTGCCGTTACATTCCAATCGATGTTACGAATGTCATCGCCATATTGGTATTGACGTACTTCACTAAAAGTCATCCCTCGTCCTTTAAAGGAAGAGTGGTATTCTCCCGAAAAGATATGATTGCTCAGTCTTTTGGTTTTGATTTCTATTTTCCGTACTTTTTTTAAAAGCTCTTTTGTATCCATTTTATTTGTTTAAAGTTTAAAAGTTTCATGTTTCAAGATAGTTTTGCTACAACTTGAAACATGAAACATTAAACAAATTTTTAAGGTACTTCAATCTCGTTTACGATTTTGTTGATAATGTCTACAGAAGTAATATTTTCGGCTTCAGCTTCATACGTTATTCCAACTCTGTGACGTAGAACATCATGTACAACTGCACGAACATCTTCTGGAATTACATATCCACGACGTTTGATGAAAGCGTAACATTTTGCTGCATTAGCTAAATTGATACTTCCACGAGGTGATGCTCCAAAACTAATAAGAGGTTTTAAGTCGGCAAGTTTGTACTTCTCCGGATAACGGGTAGCAAAGATGATATCTAAGATATATTTTTCGATTTTTTCGTCCATGTAAACTTCACGTACAGCTTCCTGCGCACGCAGGATTTGCTCTACAGAAACTACAGGGTTTACTTTTTCGTAAGATCCTTTTAAGTTTTGACGAATTACAAAACGTTCTTCGTCGATTTTTGGATAGTCAATTACAGTTTTAAGCATAAAACGATCGACTTGGGCTTCCGGAAGTTGGTAAGTTCCTTCCTGCTCCACCGGATTTTGCGTTGCAAGAACTAAAAACGGACGGTCTAGTTTAAAAGTGGTATCGCCAATTGTAACTTGTTTTTCCTGCATCGCCTCCAAAAGTGCTGACTGTACTTTTGCCGGAGCACGGTTAATCTCATCGGCAAGGACGAAATTAGCGAAGATTGGTCCTTTTTTAATTGAAAATTCGTTGGCTTTGATATTGTAGATCATCGTTCCAACAACATCGGCAGGCAATAAATCCGGAGTAAACTGAATACGGCTAAACGAACCCTGAACCGCTTGCGACAAAGTATTTATCGCTAAAGTTTTGGCCAATCCCGGAACACCTTCAAGCAAAATGTGCCCTTGTCCTAAAAGTCCGATTAGTAAACGCTCGACCATATGTTTCTGGCCCACAATAACTTTGTTCATTTCCATTGTAAGAAGGTCTATAAAAGCACTTTCTCTTTCAATTTTCTCATTTATCGCTCTAATGTCTAAAGTCGTTGTATTTTCTTCCATATAAATATTTTTAAAACCTTTTTAAAACGTTGATTTTTATGCCTAACTTTTGAGAGTGCAAATTGAATATTTTTTGAGAAGTAAGATGTTAAAAAATGGTTAAAACTTCGACCAAAGACCTAATTTTAAGGACGAATTGGGAATCTATTTTTATATTTTTAAGAACTTTGGTGATTATGCTTCAGAAAAGCATATTTATTACCAAAAATAACGCAATAAAACCATGAGTAAAACAGTATTATCGCCTATTATTTCGGGCACTATGAATTGGGGTGTATGGGATAAAAACCTAACGCTTAAAGAAATGGAAAACATGATACAGATTTGTATCGAAAACAAAATTACTACTTTTGATCACGCAGATATTTACGGCGCTTATACTACTGAAGCCGATTTTGGAAAAGCATTTCAAACCAGCAAAATTTCGCGTGAAAAATTACAATTAATCACCAAATGCGGTATTCAGATGATTGCTGAAAGTCGTAAAAATACAATCAAACATTACGATTACTCTAAAGAATATATAGTGTGGTCTGTTGAAGAATCATTGAAGAAACTGAAGACAGATTATGTAGACGTTTTTTTGCTGCACAGACCGAGCCCGCTTATGCAGGTCGAAGAAATAGCAGAAGCTGTTGAAAAGTTAAAATCGGAAGGTAAAATTATTGATTTCGGACTTTCGAATTTTACAAGTTCACAAACTGAATTGATTCGTCAGAAAACAGAAGTTAGTTACAATCAGGTGCAGTTTTCAGCGACGAATTTTGAGCCTATGGTTGACGGAAGTTTTGATTATATGCAAACACACGGAATCCGTCCGTTGTCTTGGAATCCTCTTGGAACAGTTTTTAGAGAAGACACTAAAAAAACACGTCGTTTGAAAAAGCTGCTGTCAGATTTAGTTAAAAAATATGGTTTTGGTTCTGATACCCTTTTATTGGCGTGGATTTTAAAACATCCTGCAAAGGTAATTCCAATTGCCGGAACCGTAAATATTGCCAGAATTCAATCGCTGATGAAAGCAGTAGAGTTAGAAATGGACAAAGAAGACTGGTTTGCGATCTGGACGGAAAGTATGGGTGACGATGTTGCTTAATTTTTAGTGTTTAGTCAGGATGCAAAAAAAATAAACACATAGAAACATAGATGCTCTGCTTACTTAGAAGTAGTATTTTTAAGCATGTCATTTGCACATAGTTTTGTGAACTAATGCAAATGAAATGCCTTAAAGCAAAGCAGAACTATGTTTCTATGTGTTAAATAAAATATTTAAAATGAAAAAAACAGTTTTAATTACTGGTGCCACAAGCGGAATTGGAAAAGCAACCTCGCAAATACTGGCTAAAAACAACTTTAAAGTGGTGCTTTGCGGAAGACGTACTGACCGTTTAAGCGAACTTGAAAAAGAACTTTCGGCATTTACAGAAGTACATTCCCTGTCATTTGATGTTCGTGATAAAAAGGATGTTCTTGAAAAAATAGCTGGACTTCCTGCGTCATTTTCGGATATTGATGTTTTGATAAACAATGCCGGGAATGCACATGGTTTAGATCCTATTCAAACTGGAGATTTGGACGATTGGGATGCTATGATTGATATAAATGTAAAAGGACTTTTGTATGTTTCGAAAGCAGTAATTCCAAAAATGACAGCCAAAAAATCCGGACACATTATAAACATTGGTTCAACAGCTGCAAAAGAAGTTTATCCTAACGGAAATGTGTACTGTGGAAGTAAACATGCCGTTGATGCGATTACTGCTGGAATGCGGATTGACTTAAATCCTTTTGGAATCAGAGTTGGAGGGATTCATCCCGGAATGGTGGCAACCGAATTTAGTGAAGTGCGTTTTAAAGGCGATGTAGAAAGAGCATCAAATGTGTACAAAGGTTTTGATCCGCTTCAGGCAGAAGATATCGCCGATATTATTCACTTTGTGATTTCAAGACCTTACCACGTCAATATTGCCGATTTAGTTGTCATGAGTACGGCACAAGCCTCGTCGACAATTGTTAAAAAAGATTTATAGACTTTTCTTAGACTGGCTTAGATCTTTAGACTAGCTTAAACTTCCTAGATTTTTTTACTCTAAGTTGGTAATCTTAAAATTGGGTTGACGGACTTCTTGAATTTTTAGATTAATTTAGGTGCCTGAGAAGTTTGGCAATTTGTTTCCCAACTCAATAATCTAACATTCTAAGAATGTCTAAAGATCTAAGCCAGTCTAAGTCAGTCTAACAATCTAAAAAAATGATCAATAAACGTCTTTTAATAAAAAACCTGCTCGCTCATAACGACGAGAGCAGTTTTTATGATAAAAAAAGGCAATTGAACCTGCATTCACGTGAAGGAAAAGGGAAATTCCTGAAGCATATTTGTGCCTTATCGAATTCAAATCCTACGAATAATTCTTATATCGTGGTGGGAGTAGAGGATCACGATAACGAAATTGTAGGGGATGATTTTTTTGATGATAGCCGCATCCAGAATCTTGTTAATGCTTTTTTAGAAAATCCGCCTAAAATTCAATACGAAAATGTGCCTTTTCCGAATCTTCCGAAAGATAAAGTAATCGGATTGGTGACTATTAAGCCCAAAAGTAAAATCTCCTATTTCAAAAAAGGAATTCATACGATCGTTGCTAATAGTGTTTTTGTGCGTCGGGGGAGTAATTCGGTTCCTGTTGAAGGCGAAGTCGAAAAGAATTACCAAAATACAGAAACAGTTATCGGGATCGAAAACAATTCGAGAAACAGTATTCAGTACACGCTTGACGGTGTAATTGATTTTATGAATTTCAGGCACAAAGACATGTCGCCTAAATATCATGTTTTTAAAGAGTTGTTTGTAATCTGCTGGGCAGGAGTACCAAAAAAATCCAGAGATAAAACCTTCTTATCCCGTGTTGATATTGAGCTAATCAATGAACAGATTAAACTTTTTTATTCTGCTCAGGATGTGGTTACAATTGTTTATGATGAAAATAGTTTTACCATAACGGAGTATGTTCCTTTAGGTTTAAACGACAAGACCAGCTACTATCCGTTAGAAAAGCAAACCATTCATTTTTTTGACAACGGCTATTATAAAATTGATAGCGAAATGCTTTTCCAGCCTCCTGAGTTCAACCGTAAAATGCTGTATCATATTTACAATGCAAATATGGCTTTACTTCAAAAACTTCAACGCGGTATAGCTTTATCAGAGCGAGAATTAAAAGATTTGGAGAATCTGCCTTCTACTTTTATGATTTGTTATCTAAATGGTTTTGACGATGCCAAACAAAAACTAATCGACGCCAAACTACTTTTAAAGCCTTTTGGCAATATTTATTTGTCGTTTAAAGAAGCTCTGCGAATTTTACGTAAGATGAAATACGATTTTCAGGAAGGAGCTAAATAGAGTGGCTAAGGTACTGAGGTTCTAGGTAAAAGTGCAAAGGTTCAAAGCGATAAAGTTTTTTTGGCACGTGCAGCTTTGGTTTAAAGCTATTGGTATTTTAAATATTTACTGATTTCATCATAAGGGAACAACAGTTCTTTTGGGCCATCAGCATAAGAAGCGGCTTCATAGGAGTTGTAGTATAAAAGCAATCCTTCTTTGGTGTAGAAAATGTTTTGTGGCAGTTGGAATTTATCATTTTCAAACATTAAACCTGTTGCGTTAATATTTGATTTTTCCGGGATTTTATATTTTTTTCGAAATTCTTTTTCGGCGTAAGCCAGAAATTCTTTTTCATTTTTAAAGACCTGATCGGTAAAAATCGTTTTTCCGGTTTTAGAATGAAATAGTAAGGAACGATACCCTTGATAACCGTGTGCTCCTCCGGTAAAAGTATAGTGGTCAATTTTGATGTTGATAATCTGATCGGATTCAAATTCAATATTTCCTTTTATTTTTGCCTCCCATCCAAAAGTTTCGCCCGGGAATTTTTTATGCATTTCTTCATAAGAGCCGATAAAAGATGCTGTAAGGGCTTTGTAGTCATTGGCTTTTTTCGGGTCTTCTTCAAAATAGACGATTTCTTTAATGACCGAAAAAACTTTTTTATTGATACTGTCAGCTACAATAGGGATATTTTTTGCAATAGGAATATCAATGGTTATTTTTGGGCAGTCCTTTTCGCAAGGCAATGTAGATTCTTTTTCAAATGTCTCATTTTCAAACGAAAGTTCTTTGCTGCAGCTTACAAGCGTCAAAAGTAAAAAGATTAAAAAAGGATATTGTTTCATGTCAAAAAATGTTAATTATATACAAAGGTAAGAAGTTGTGTCAGGATTAAAATAAATTAAACGGTAAATTTGTAGCACAATTATGCATTTTAAATATATAACTATATGAAATTCAATACTAAAGTAATACATGGTGGTCAGCATCATGATCCAGCTACAGGAGCTGTTATGCCTCCCGTGTATCAAACTTCAACTTTTATACAAACCAGTCCGGGAAAACCTTTGGCGGATTATGAGTATAGCAGAGCATCAAATCCAACACGTTCGGCTTTAGAAAATGCTTTGGCAAGTATTGAAAACGGTACCCGTGGATTGGCTTTTTCATCAGGTTTGGCGGCTACGGATTGTGTTTTGAGATCTTTTAAAGCTGGCGATGAGATTATCGCAATGGATGATTTGTACGGAGGAACCTACAGAATGTTCTCTAGAATCTATAAAGATTCAGGGATTAAGTTTCATTTTGTAGATATGACAGATCTCGAAAAACTGAAATCGTTAATCAATGAAAATACGAAACTGATCTGGGTTGAAACACCAACTAACCCGTTGATGAAATTAGCAGATATCGAAGAAGTAGCAAAAATCACCAAAGCAAATAATATTCTATTTGCTGTCGATAATACTTTTGCAACACCTTATTTGCAAAAACCACTTGATTTGGGAGCTGATATTGTAATGCACTCTGCAACAAAATACCTGGGTGGACATTCAGATGTCATTGCCGGAGCTTTAATTGTGAAAGATGAGGTTTTAGGTGATCAGTTGCATTTTCAGCAATTTGCTACCGGAGCAACATTAGGACCAATGGATAGTTTCCTGGTTTTAAGAGGAATCAAAACACTTTCGTTGAGAGTACAGAGACATTGTGAAAATGGAGAAAAAGTAGTAGAGTATTTGAGTAATCATCCTAAGATTGATACCGTTTATTATCCGGGTTTAAAAAGTCATCCATTTCATGAGATTGCTAAAAAACAAATGAAAGCTTTTGGCGGGATGGTGTCTTTTACGTTCAAATCAGGAAAAAAAGAAGATTCGATTGCTTTTTTAGAAAAGCTGAAAGTTTTTACTTTGGCTGAGTCTTTAGGTGGAGTGGAATCTTTGGCCAATCATCCGGCTTTGATGACACATGCTTCAATTCCGGCAGACAAAAGAGCAGAAGTTGGTATTACTGACGATTTAGTTCGATTAAGTGTTGGTATTGAAGATGCCGAAGATTTAATTGCTGATCTGGAACAAGCCTTAGCATAAAAAAAGTAAATTCCAAAAAATAAATCCCAAACTCCAATTTTAATTACTTTGGAATTTGGGATTTTTTATTCGGAACTTGGGACTTGGAATTTTTTAAATTATAAGTACTGAATGTACCATACATTAAACCAAACTTGCCAGTCATTTGATTTGTTTTCTTTTTAAATTTTCTTGTTTGGATTTAGTCCGTCAACCCAGTCGAAGTTGAAAAAAAACATATGTTTCAAATAATAAATCCCAAATTCCAATTTTAATATTTTGGAATTTGGGATTTGTTTTATTTGGAATTTTAAAGATTATAAGTACTGAATATATCCTACGTTAAACCAAATCTGTGAGTCATTTGATTTGTTTTCTTTGTAAATCTTCTTGTTTGGATTTAAACCGTCAACCCAGTCGGAGTTGAAAACCTGAAAACGAGTTTCAAACATTAAATCATTCATGCGTCCTAATTTGTAATGAATACCTAAACCGGCTGTACCTGATAAAACCAAACCATTCTCACTGGAATAGCCAAATTGACGTCCGTCTGAAGGGGTTAGGTATTTTGGAAATGTAGTTTCGGGAGTTCCCAGTTGGCCAAGTTCAGAGCTTACTTCTGTCGTATAGTAGCTCACTAAAAAGCCTAAGCTTACATAAGGACTGAAAGTCCCTATAGAAGTTTCGTAGTAATGTATTTTTACAGGAGAAAATTCGAGTTGTGATCCAAAACAAATTACAGTTGATTTCCCGTGCATGGCTTTAAGCTGCTTAACCCCTAATGTTTGAGGTTTTTTCTCAGTCCATTCTCCAAAATGATTCAGTTTTGTGTTATTAAAAGAAAGTTCTGATCTGACTTTGAAATGCTCAGTAAAGAAGCTTTCTCCGTTGCTATTGGAAGAGAAATTTATAAAGTGAACCAATCCGACACCAAATCCCGTGTTTCCAAGATTGGTATCCAGGTTATTTCTTTCACCAAAATCAGATTGGAAAGTAACGGGGCCGAATATTATTCCAACTTCGTGTGCCAGTGATTGTGCAGTCGATAATGTTGAGATGCCCAGAAAGGCAAATAACGTGAGTACTATAGGTTTAAGCATGGGGTTTGGGCTTTCAAATCCCGGCAAATATATAAAAACACGAGGAACTAAAAAGTATAAACAGGTGTATTGATGAATATTTATTAAAAATATTAAATTATTAAATATTTCGGTAGTAATTTACTGTAAAACGCAAAACCTAAAATATCTTTTTTCTTTATTAGCTGTATTATAAATAAAAGTTTAAGAGATTCTTAAAAAAATATTCAATAAATACCATTTTCGATTACCTTTGTCTTAAATAACGAAAACGTTTTCTTAAATGTTAATAATCTAATAATCATGTCACAAAGTATTACCGCTTTTATGGATTCGGTTAGTGCAAAAAACCCGAACGAATCAGAGTTTTTACAAGCAGTTTTAGAAGTTGCCGAAACGGTAATTCCTTTTATTGAAGAAAATAAAAAATACCAGAACAAAATGCTTTTGGAGCGTATGGTAGAACCTGAGCGTGTTATCCTGTTCAGAGTAAACTGGTTGAACGACAAAGGTGAAATCCAGGTTAATAAAGGATATCGTATCCAGATGAACTCAGCAATCGGACCTTACAAAGGAGGTTTGCGTTTTCATCCTTCTGTTAACTTAAGTATTTTGAAGTTTTTGGCTTTTGAGCAAACTTTCAAAAATAGCTTAACAACATTGCCTATGGGTGGTGGTAAAGGAGGTTCTGATTTTGATCCAAAAGGAAAATCAGATAACGAAATTATGAAATTCTGTCAAAGTTTTATGACGGAACTTTCAAAACATATTGGAGCTGATACTGATGTTCCTGCCGGAGATATCGGAGTAGGTGGTAGAGAAGTAGGATATATGTTTGGTCAGTACAAAAGATTAAGAAATGAGTTTACCGGAGTTTTAACCGGAAAAGGAATTTCTTTCGGAGGATCATTAATTCGTCCTGAAGCTACAGGTTACGGAGCAGTTTATTTTGCTCAAAGTATGTTAGCAACTAAAGGAGATAGCTTTAAAGGAAAAATTGTTGCAGTTTCTGGTTCTGGAAACGTAGCACAATATGCAACTGAAAAAGCAACTCAGTTAGGAGCAAAAGTTGTTACATTGTCAGATTCTGCCGGATACATTTATGATGCAGATGGAATCGATGCTGAAAAATTAGCTTTTGTAATGGAGTTGAAAAATGAGCTTAGAGGAAGGATCAGCGAGTACGTGGCAAAATATCCAAATGCGAAATACGTAGAAGGAAAACGTCCATGGGAAGTTAAATGTGATGTAGCATTACCATGTGCAACTCAAAACGAATTAAATGGTGATGAAGCTAAGGTATTAGTTGCTAACGGATGTATTGCCGTTGCAGAAGGTGCAAATATGCCGTCTACACCAGAAGCTGTTACTGTTTTTCTTGATGCGAAAATTTTATTCGCTCCTGGAAAAGCTTCTAATGCTGGTGGTGTTGCAACTTCAGGTCTTGAAATGTCGCAAAACTCATTACGTTTAAGCTGGTCTTCTGAAGAAGTTGACGAAAGATTAAAAGGAATCATGTTAGCAATTCATGCTTCATGTGTAAAATACGGTTCGGATAAATCAGGTTATGTTGACTACGTTAAAGGAGCTAACATTGCAGGATTTGTTAAAGTTGCCGATGCTATGCTTGCACAAGGTGTAGTATAATTTTTTAGTTATAGTTTTTTAGTGCCTCCATTTGTCTTTTATAAAGATAAATCGGAGGCATTTTTTTATTTCTAGGAGAACAAAAATCAAATACTTTCGTTTGTAGTATATTTGTCTATCTGAATTTATTAAATAATGAAAAGAAGGTTTTTCTACGTTTTGTTTTTGTTGGTAGTGCAATTTTGTCTCTCTCAGAATAAATTGTCCTGGCAGGGTTATTTTTCATTCAATGAAGTAAAAGATATCTCACAATCCTCAACTACCATTTTTACTGCTTCAGAGAATGCCCTTTTTTCTAAAAACACGGCGTTAAACACAATAAAAACTACCACAACTGTCGATGGCCTGTCAGGGCAGACGATATCTTCTTTGTATCACAGCGAAGGATTTAAGAAAACAGTAATCGGATACGAAAACGGATTAATGATCGTGGTAAATGATACCGATGGCAGTATATTAAAGGTGATCGATATCATTAATAAACAATTGCCGGCCAATTTAAAGAGAATTAACCATTTTATGGAGCATAACGGAATGGTTTATGTTTCCTGCGATTTTGGAATTGTGCAGTTTAATTTAACCACTCTGCAATTTGGAGACACTTATTTTATTGGAGATAATGGTGCGGAAGTAAAAGTAAGGCAAACGGCTTATTTTAACGGATTTTTCTATGCTGCGACTTCAAACGGAATTAAAAAAGCCAGTAGTTCTAATGGTAATCTTATCGATTTTAACCAGTGGAGTTTGGTAACTGCGGGTGATTGGACCAGTGTAGAACCATTAGATAGTGAGCTTATTGCTATAAATTCAGGAGGATACATTCATCGGTACAATTCAAATGCATTTGTTAGCTTTTTTCAGCTTCCGCGACCTTCAACAGACATGCGTGCTGTAAATCATAATTTAGTAGTTACAACACCTAATACGGTTTATGTTTATACCAATCAAATGGTATTGATGCGCCAAATAGCAAATACGCAGGTTTTAGATAATACCCTGAATTTTACCTGCTCAACCCTTATTGGAGACCAGATTTATATTGGAACAAAAGAAAAAGGCCTATTTTCGTCTACACTTTCAGGAAATTCTGCTTTTCAGGAGAATACACCTTCGGGACCAGTACGAAATAATATTTTTTCTCTGGATGTAAGTCCTAATGTACTTTGGGCTGTGTATGGTGATTATGATATTTATTATAATCCCTATAACTTAGATAGTTACGGTGTTAGTAAATACAATACTTCGAGTTGGCTGAATATTCCTTATTCACAGGTTTTAGATGCGAAATCATTGACCCGGGTTATTATAAATCCGACGAATGAAAAACAGGTCTTTGTAAGTTCTTTCTTTTCCGGACTATTGAAAATTGAAAATGATATTCCGGTCTTTTTATATAATGAAAAAAATAGTGGATTAGAGACGATAACCTACGAAGGTCCAAATTATATTGATGTTCGTGTTAACGGAACCGCTTTTGATAAAACGGGTAATTTGTGGGTGACCAACAGCAGAATTAAGAACGGTTTAAAAGTGCTGAAAACTGATGGGAAGTGGCAGAGTTATGCTACGACCTCAATTCTTAAAAATGCAGAAGCAACCAGCTATGCCGGTATTGTAATCGATAAAAATAATACAAAGTGGATTGCAACGAATAATGACGGGTTAATTGCTTTTAACGAAAGTAATAATACATTTAAAAAGATGACTTTTGGAGCTGATTTGGGGAATCTTCCAATTGCTGATGTCAGAGCGGTGGCACTTGATACAAAGAATCAGCTTTGGATTGGTACCACTAAAGGATTAAGAGTTTTATCTAATGTGGGAGGTTTTCAAACAGAAAGTCAGCTAAAGGCAAACCCGATCATAATTATGGAGGATAATTTGGCTCAGGAATTGCTTTATGAGCAGTTTATCACTTCGATCGCGGTTGACGGTGCTAATAATAAATGGATTGGTACAATAGATTCCGGGATCTTTATGGTGTCGCCAAACGGTCAGGAAACGAAGTATCACTTTACAATAAATAATTCGCCTTTACCCAGTAATGTGGTAAACGATGTTAAAATCAACAGTGTAACCGGGGAAGTTTTTATTGCGACCAACAAAGGAATGATATCTTTTAAAGGAATAGCGACGGGAGCAAATGAGGATTTGAGCAATGTATATGTTTATCCAAATCCAGTGCGTCCAACATATGCCGGAACTGTAAAAGTTGCCGGACTTATTGATAAAGCTAATATTAAAATTACAGACATTGAAGGTAATCTGGTTTATGAAGCCACTTCATCAGGCGGAACAATTGAATGGGATACAACCGCTTTTGGAAAATATAAAGTAGCTTCGGGAGTATATATGGTTTTTATTTCGGCTGAGGATGGTAGTGAGACCAAAGTGAAAAAAGTAATGATAATTAGATAATTGTTAAAATCTAATTATCGAATAATCGAACAATCCAGTATCTAAGAAGTCTAAGAAAGTCTAATGTCTAAGAAGGTCTAATTTTGTTAATTAAAACTAAAGCAATAGTAATTTCATCGTTAAAATTTCAGGAGAAAAGTTTGATTGTAAAGTGTTTTACTCTTTCAAACGGCCTGAAATCTTATTTTGTGCGTGATGCTTTTTCAAGTCGGAAAGCAAGCCAGAAAATTGCTTATTTTCAGCCTTTGTCTATTCTTGAAATCGAGGCGATGCATAAGAATAAAGGAACTTTGGAGACTTTTAAAGAAATAAAAACAGCAGTGCCTTTTCAAAGTATTCATACCGATCTTGTGAAAAGTACTATGGTTATGTTTTTGTCTGAGATGCTCCATTATTCTATTCAGGAAGAAGAGAAAAACGAATCGTTTTTTGTGTTCTTAGAGACAGCACTGACCTGGTTGGATCATCATGATGAAATTTCGAATTTTCATTTGATTCTGCTTTTGGAAGCTACAAAATACCTGGGTTTTTATCCTGATGTTTCAGAAGTCGAATTTTCTTATTTTGAAATGATTGACGGCGTTTTTACTTTGTTTCATGGGGCGAATACTTTGACAGAACATGAAACAAATCTTTTTAAGAAATTAATTGATCTTAAATTCGAAAACGATCAGAAGGTTTTTCATGTAGTTGAAAGGCAAATTTTACTAAAAATCCTTATTGATTACTACAGTTTTCATTTGGAAGGATTCAAAAAACCAAAATCTTTAGAGGTTTTAAAGGAGATTTTTTCTTAATTTTTTAAAATCGGGAATCTTTTTTACGAGATCTATTAGAAATTTTCTATCCGGGCGCTTTTTTTAAACATCTTTTATCTATATTCCTCAAAATTCCTTACTTTCGCACCTCGTTTAAGAAAAGGATAAAATGAGCACAAAATTTACTGAATACAAAGGACTTGACTTGCCAACAGTAGCATCAGAAGTACTTGATTTTTGGAAGAAAGAAAATATATTTGAAAAGAGTGTAAGTACCCGTGAAGGTGCTGAGCCTTATGTGTTTTTTGAAGGTCCGCCTTCAGCTAACGGATTGCCGGGTATTCACCACGTGATGGCGCGTGCGATTAAAGATATTTTTTGTCGTTATAAAACTCAAAAAGGTTTTCAGGTAAAAAGAAAAGCGGGTTGGGATACTCACGGATTGCCTGTAGAATTAGGGACCGAAAAAGAACTTGGAATTACAAAAGAAGATATTGGTAAAACAATTTCTATCGAAGAATATAACGAAGCGTGTAAAAAAACCGTAATGCGTTATACCGATGTATGGAATGATTTGACCGAAAAAATGGGGTATTGGGTAGATATGGAAGATCCGTATGTAACTTACAAGCCTAAATATATGGAATCTGTATGGTGGCTTTTGAAACAAATCTATGATAAAGGTTTGTTATACAAAGGATACACGATTCAGCCTTATTCGCCTAAAGCCGGAACAGGATTGTCTTCTCACGAAGTAAATCAGCCCGGAGCGTATCGTGATGTTACTGATACTACGATCGTAGCACAATTTAAAACTTTGCCGGAAACTTTGCCAGCCTTTTTACAAGGTTTTGGAGATATTCATATTTTGGCCTGGACGACAACTCCATGGACATTGCCATCAAATACAGCTTTGACAGTTGGGCCAAAGATTGATTACGTTTTAGTGAAAACCTTCAATCAGTATACTTTTGAATCGATTAATGTAATTCTGGCTAAAAATTTGGTCGGAAAACAGTTTGGAAAAGGGTTTTTTGTGAGCGAAGACGATGCTGATTTTGATAAAGTGAAAAATGGCGACAAACAGCTTCCATATAAAATTTTAGCAGAGGGAAAAGGTGTCGATTTGGCTGAAATCCGTTACGAGCAATTATTGCCATATGTATTGCCTTATCAAAATCCAGAGAATGCGTTCAGAGTAATCACAGGAGATTTTGTTACCACAGAAGATGGAACTGGAGTTGTGCATACTGCTCCGACTTTTGGTGCTGATGATGCTAAAGTTGCAAAAGAAGCAAAACCGGAAGTGCCACCAATGTTAGTTTTAGACGAAAATGGAACAGCAGTTCCTTTGGTTGATTTACAGGGAAGATTTACTTCACATGTAGGTGATTTGGCCGGTAAGTATGTAAAGAATGAGTATTATGATGCGGGTCAGGCGCCAGAGCGTTCTGTAGATGTTGAGATTGCTATTCGATTAAAAGAAGAAAATAAAGCCTTTAAAGTTGAAAAATACGTACATAGTTATCCACACAGTTGGAGAACCGATGAGCCGTTATTATATTATCCACTAGATTCATGGTTCATTAAAGTAACCGATGTTAAAGATAGAATGTTCGACCTGAACGAAACTATCAATTGGAAGCCTAAGTCTACTGGTGAAGGACGTTTTGGAAACTGGCTAAAAAATGCTAACGACTGGAACTTATCTCGTTCTAGATATTGGGGGATTCCGTTGCCAATTTGGAGAACTGAAGACAAAAAAGAAGAAGTTCTTATTGGTTCTGTTGAAGAATTGTACAATGCGATCGAAAAATCTATCGAAGCAGGTTTTCAAAAAGAAAATCCATTCAAAGGTTTTGAAATCGGAAATATGTCTGAATCAAACTATGATTTAGTCGACTTACATAAAAATGTAGTGGACGGGATCACTTTGGTTTCAGCTTCAGGCCAGCCAATGAAACGCGAAAGTGATTTAATTGATGTTTGGTTTGATTCAGGAGCAATGCCTTATGCACAATGGCATTATCCTTTTGAAAATAAAGATAAAATTGACGAGAATAAAGATTTCCCTGCAAATTTCATTGCAGAAGGTGTCGATCAGACTCGTGGATGGTTTTATACGTTACACGCAATCGGAACTTTGGTTTTTGATAAAATTGCGTATAAGAATGTAGTTTCAAATGGTTTGGTTCTGGATAAAAACGGACAAAAGATGTCGAAGCGTTTAGGAAATGCGACAGATCCTTTTGAAACAATTAAGGAATACGGTCCTGATGCCACACGTTGGTATATGATCTCTAACGCAAATCCTTGGGATAACTTAAAGTTTGATATTGAAGGGATTGCTGAGGTTCGTCGTAAATTCTTCGGAACCCTTTATAATACCTATTCCTTCTTTTCGTTATATGCCAATATCGATGGATTTAAATATGCTGAGGCAGAAATTCCATTAAGCGAAAGGCCGGAAATTGACCAATGGATCATGTCCGAATTGCATACATTAATAAAATTTGTTGATGAGTGTTATGAAGACTATGAGCCTACAAAAGCAGCAAGAGCTATTTCTGACTTCGTTCAGGAGAATCTGAGTAACTGGTATGTTCGTCTGTGTCGTCGTCGTTTCTGGAAAGGGGAGTACGCTCATGATAAAATAGCAGCGTATCAAACGCTTTATACTTGTTTATTGACGATAAGTAAATTAAGCGCACCGATAGCTCCTTTTTTCATGGATAAATTATACCGCGACTTAACAGGTTCTACGCAAACCGAGCAATATAGCAGTGTTCACTTGGCAGAGTTTCCAAAATTTGTCGAAAACTTTGTTAATAAAACGTTAGAAAGCAAAATGCAGAAGGCGCAAACCATCTCGTCTTTGGTTTTATCACTTCGTAAGAAGGAAATGATTAAAGTGCGTCAACCTTTGCAAAAGGTAATGATTCCGGTACTTGACGAGAATCAGAGAGCTGAAATTGAAGCTATTTCTGAACTTGTAAAAGCGGAAGTTAACGTGAAAGAAATTGTGCTTTTGGACGATGATTCGGGTATTTTGGTGAAGCAGATTAAACCTAATTTTAAAGCCTTAGGGCCGCGCTTCGGTAAAGACATGGGTCTGATTTCCAAAGAGATACAGTCTTTTTCGGCAGATCAGATCAATCAATTAGACAAGCAGGGTGCATTGGATATTGTTATTGCAGGAAATACTGTAACTTTATCATTAGAAGATGTAGAAATAACCTCTCAGGATATTGAAGGTTGGTTGGTTGCAAATTCAAACGGAATTACGGTTGCGCTTGATATTACAATCTCTGACGAATTGAAAAACGAGGGAATCGCAAGAGAATTGGTAAACAGAATTCAAAACATCCGTAAGGATTCAGGATTTGAAGTTACCGATAAGATTAAAGTTCAAATAAAAAGAAGCGGCCTTTTAGAAGAGGCAATTCAAAAAAATGAAGACTATATTAAGTCTGAGACATTAACTGATGATTTGGTTTTTGTAGACGCTTTGGAAAACGGCACAGAAATTGAATTTGATGATATTAAAACAGTGATATTAATTTCAAAATAAGTATAATATGATAGATGAAATTACAAGATACTCTGATGCTGATTTAGCAGAGTTCAAAGAAATAATTCAAATTAAAATACAAAAAGCACAAGCCGATCTGGATTTAATTAAAAGTGCTTACATGAATGATTTGAATAACGGAACAGATGATACTTCTCCAACTTTTAAAGCATTTGAAGAAGGAAGCGAAACGATGTCTAAAGAGGCAAACTCACAGTTGGCTATCAGACAGGAAAAGTTTATTCGCGATCTAAAAAACGCGCTATTCCGTGTTGAAAATAAAACTTATGGTATTTGTAAAGTAACAGGTAAATTAATCGGCAAAGAAAGGCTTAAAATCGTTCCTCATGCTACAATGAGTATCGAAGCTAAAAACTTGCAGAGATAATTCCGGGTTTTTATACTCTATAAAACAAACGCTCCTTTTAGGGGCGTTTTTTTGTTTAATGTTTGAGTAGCTTTGTTAAAGCAATGACAATTCTTTAAAGAAAGAATTTAGCTACACCAGGATGGATATGTAGTAAAATTAGTTCGTTTATTTTTGTAAGAATTTTAAAAACAGGCGTTTTTACGTAGGAAAGAAGTAATGTCAATTAGAACTGTCTGTAAAGAAGACAGTTCTAATTAATAAAATAAGCTTCAGTTTAAGCTAAGTTTTTTTCTAATTCTAATTTGTGTTTTCTTAAAACTGCTCTTGTCATTCCTAAATTTGCTTTAGTCGAATCCGCGGCAAGATAGATCATGAACTTTTTGTTGGGAGAAATGTCGATGATGTGAATTTGATTGGAAAGAGTAATCAAAATGTCTTCGATCTCCTGATTTAAATTTAAAGCTTTTACTGCACTTAATTTTGCCTTCACAACTTCGAGATTGTAAGCTGCTGCAAGTTCAGGGTCAAATGCCGGATCTGTTGTCAGGTTTCCAAAGCTTAATCCTGATTCGATTTCTGTTACAGCTACTGCAATAAAGCCGTTTACGTTAGTTTTCATTTCATTCAAAAAAACGTTTAAAAAGTCATTACTCATAGTTTTTCGGGGTTTGGTGTTAATAGAAATATGTTATTTTAACAAAGAATTTTTGCTTAGTTCTGTAGCCGTTTCTTCGGTCGATCGTAGTAATAAACCGAGGTTACTGCCGTCTTTTGAAAATGTAATAATAAAATTTGTGCCGCTTATTTTGTTTCCAACAACAACTCCTTCTGTGGTTTTTAAAAAGAGTTGTTTTAGGGAGCCTTTTTCGAGATCTAATAAAAGTTTGTCGCTCATCGATACGATGGCCGAGCTCATTGCGGCGATACTATCCGCATAATCTAAATGAAGTGATGTGATTAATTTCCCTTTCCCATTAATGATTAATGCTGCGGAAGATTTGGTAGTAAGCAGAAAATCGTTTAGAGTAGTTGTGATTTCATTCATATTTTGTAAGATTTAGGAAAGTTGTTAAATTCTTTTCGTTTTAATACCGTGTGAGAGATAAATATGATTTTTTAGTCTAAACAAGTGTTAATTTTTATTAACAAATATAAATTAAATTATGTATCATTGTAATATCAAATCATTATAATTTTATTTATTTAACATAAAAATCTTATAAAATGGCTAAAGTATTGAAATTCAAAGAAGTGAACTCTGATGTTGAGCATCGAATGAAGGAATTTGAAAAGATTCGTATACAGTTTAAAACTCAGATAAAGAAGGCTGAAGCAAAGAATGGGACAGCGGGAAAAGAAGGTAAAGGGTTGCTTAAATCTATTTCAGATTTCTTTGCGGATCCGCCTAAAAAACCGGTTCAGCCAAATGTGAAAAAATAGAGCTTCAGTTAAAGGACTAAAATACTTCGGCAGTTGCTGGTTTATCTCCAAAAACAATTAACGCTCCAATAGGGGCGTTTTTTTTGATTAAATTGTTACTTTTGCCCCATCAAAATTTAATAAAATGTCATTACGAAAAGCGTATTTCCTTATATTTTTAGTTTTAATTGTCGATCAGCTTTCAAAAATCTATGTAAAAACAAACTTTGTTTTAGGTGATGAAGTAGTAATTTTTGACTGGTTTAGAATTCACTTTATTGAAAATGAAGGAATGGCCTGGGGGACAAAGATACCTGGCGAATATGGTAAGCTATTTCTAACTGTTTTTAGAATTTTTGCTGTAGTAGGAATTGGATACTGGTTGGCGGATTCGGTTAAGAAGCGTTATTCAGATTACTTAATTGTAGCTATAGCGTTGATTTTTGCCGGAGCAGCCGGAAATATAATTGATTCGGTATTTTATGGGATTATCTTTGACGACAGTCATGGCAATCTGGCTACATTTTTCTCACCAGAACCTTATGGAACATGGTTTCATGGTTTAGTGGTTGACATGTTTTATTTTCCAATCTGGAGAGGTACTTTGCCGGCTTGGTTTCCTTACTGGGGTGGTGAAGAAGTTTCTTTTTTTAATGCGATCTTCAATGTTGCCGATGTGGCAATTTCTACAGGGGTGGGTATCTTACTGGTTTTTAATAAAAGAGCCTTTCCTAAAGCCGTATAGTTATTATAGAAAATCTAAAATACTTAATTTCCAAATTCCAATAGCTGTGCGATAAATGCATTGGCTATTAGAATTTGGAATTTTGCTTTATTGGTATTTCAAATTTTAATGTGTTATTTTTACCGTACGAAAAACTAAACTCATGCAAAGTCCGTCTTTCTCTATCTACGATGCATCTGCAGGCTCTGGAAAGACCTATACTTTGGTAAAAGAGTATCTCAAAATTATTCTTTCTTCTCCGAGAAATGATGCCTATCGAAATATTCTGGCTATTACCTTTACCAATAAGGCGGTTCATGAAATGAAAAGCCGTATTGTGGGAAGTTTGTCGGAGTTTGCTAAAGAGGAACCTTCGGCGAAAGCAGTCGATTTGATGGAGGACTTGTCTCGTGATACAGGGCTTTCTATTGTTAAAATCAAAATAAAATCTCAAAATATTATAAAGCATCTGATTCATAATTATGCTGCTTTTGATATTTCTACTATTGATAAATTTACCCACAAAGTAATTCGTGCTTTCGCACATGATCTTAATTTGCCAATGACTTTTGAAGTCACTTTGGATACCGAAAATTTATTAGTTGAAGCTGTTGATGCTATTATTGCACAAGCGGGTCAGGATGAAACACTGACTAAATTACTGATTGATTTTACGATGGAAAAAACCGACGACGATAAAAGTTGGGATGTTTCTCGTGAAATATTAGAAACAGGAAGATTGGTTTTGAATGAAAACAATCGGAATGAGATCTCTCATTTTCAGGATAAATCTATTGAAGAGTTTGTTGTCATTAAAAAGAAAATGCAGGCTTTGTGTAAAGAATTGGAAGCTGAAAATGAAAATTTTGCTACAGAAGCACTTGCTTTAATTGATAGAAACGGAATTGATTTAAAATCATTTTCACGCGGAACGTTTCCAAACCATTTAGAGAGTATTCGCGATGGAAAATTTAATCCCCGGAATAAAACGTTCCATGAATTTGATGATATTGCGATTAATAAAACAGCAAAAGACAGAGCGTTAATCGAAAATATAATTCCGGAACTGCTTCAGATTCTGGAAAAAATCTATAAGAACTTTGAGAAAAGGGATTTTTATAAAGCGTTCCTGAAGAATATTACACCGCTTTCGCTTTTGAATACTGTTAGTAACGAATTGGCTAAAATTCAATCGGAACAAAATATTTTGTCTATTTCTGAATTTAATGCGATTATTCATCGTGAAATTCAAAATCAGCCCGCACCCTTTATTTATGAACGTTTAGGGGAGAAATACCGCCACTTTTTTATTGATGAATTTCAGGATACTTCCGAAATGCAATGGCAGAATCTGATTCCGCTAATACATAACTCCCTTTCCGGTCAGGATGATTTTGGAAACAAGGGAACTCTAATGATAGTGGGAGATCCTAAACAATCTATTTATCGATGGAGAGGTGGAAAAGCGGAACAGTTTATCGAATTAGGGAAAGAAGAGGTTTCTTTTTTTAATCATGAAAAAGTAGTCAAACATTTAGATACAAATTACCGCAGTTATAGTGAGGTAATTGAGTTTAACAACGACTTTTTTAAATTAATTTCGACTGAATTTACAAATGAAGATTATAAAGATCTTTATGAAAATCATAGTTTTCAGAATGTAAATTCGAAAAAAGGAGGATATGTCAATATTTCTTTTCTGCCTATAATTGAGAAGTTAGATTTTGCAGACGAAGAAGAAGTTGTGGAGAAATCGGATTTGTATGTTTTGGCGACATTAAATACGATTCAGAAGGTAGTCAGCGAAGGATTTGAGTACAAAGATATTGTGATTTTGACCCGAAAAAGAGATCAGGGAATTGCAATCGCGAATTATTTAACGGAACAAAATATCCCGCTTTTATCGTCGGAAACTTTAATGATTCAAAATGCTACAGAGGTGCGTTTGATTGTTCATTTGCTGAAATATTTAAACAATAGTGCCGATTTAGAGTCAAAAGCTAATTTTCTTCATTTTTTAGGATCGAACAAAGAGGTTCAAATGCCAATTCATGATTTCATTGCTTTGGGAATGGTTCAAAAAAGGGAAGATGATTTTGAAAAGTGGTTATTGACTTTTGATGTTGCGTTTTCTTTTGAAGATGTTCGTAAAAAATCATTGTACGAAGCGGTAGAAATTATAATTTCGAAATTTGTACTTCCAGACGAGGGGAATGCATACGTTCAGTTTTTTCTGGATATTGTTTTAGAGCGGGACATGAGAAATCAGGCTGGAATAGCTGATTTTTTAAGTTATTGGGATAAAAATGCAGAGAAATTTAGTATTCCGTCTCCGGAAGGAAACAATGCTGTTAGAATTATGACGATTCATAAATCAAAAGGATTGGAATTTCCGGTTGTAATTATGCCGTTTGCAGAAGAAGATTACAATCGAAAGCCAAAAGATAAATTATGGCTCGATACCGAAGATGTGAATTTGGATGTTCCGAAAGCTTTAATTGATAATAGTAGTGCAGTCGAAGGTTTTGGTGAAAGTGCCTCGGCGGTTTTTAATTTGAAAAAGCAGGAAGAATTACTCGATAACATTAATGTTTTGTATGTGGCATTAACACGTGCCGAAGAGCAGTTGTATATTGTGTCGCAAGCTTTAAAAGAAAGAAAAGATGGCGAATTGCCAAATAATATGGCTTCGTTCTTTATTAAATATTTAATTCATAAAGGGATTTATGAAACGGAGCGATTAGAGTATGAGTTTGGTAATAAAGTCAGGCTTTCGAATTCGGTAAAGTCAGTTGATTTGGTAAAGGTAATTCCTGTGGTCTCGGAAGTTTTAAACCCAAAAAATATCAAAATCGCACAGCGTGAGGCTTTGATGTGGGGGACGCATCAGCAAGAGGCAATTGCTTATGGGAATATAGTTCATGAGATTTTAGCTTTTGTTAAGGATAAGTCAGATGTTGATTTGGCAATTACAAAAGGGATTGAGAACGGATTGATTACTAACGACCAGGTGGATACGGTTTTGAAGACGCTTCAGGAAATTGTGAATCACCCTGAACTGGGTATCTGTTTTGACGGGAATGATACTATTTTGAACGAACAGACAATTGTTCAGAAAGAAGGAAGGATCTTAAAACCTGATCGAATTGTTTTAACGACCAACAAAGAAGCCTATTTGCTCGATTATAAAACGGGAGCGATCAATCCGAAATACAACAGGCAAATACAGGAGTATCAGGAGGCTATTGAGGATTTAGGGTATAAAGTGTTAAAAAAAGCATTGGTATACATCGGATCAGAAATCGATATAGTAAATTTGTGAAAAAATTAATCAGATGTTAAGGATTTAGTTAGGTGTTTATGGCTTAAGTTGTTAATTTTTAACGTTTTAAATAAATAGAAATGTACGGTAAAATAAAAGAACATTTGCAAAATGAGTTGCAAACGATTGAAGAAAATGGAATTTTCAAGAAAGAACGCATTATAACTTCAGCACAAGATGCAGAGATAACGATTTCTACAGGAGAAAAAGTTTTGAATTTTTGTGCCAACAATTATTTAGGGCTTTCGTCACACCCTGAAGTGGTGCAGGCAGCAAAAGATGCTATGGATACACATGGCTTTGGAATGTCGTCGGTACGTTTTATTTGCGGAACGCAGGATATTCATAAGACTTTGGAGAAAAAGATAGCAGATTTTTATGGTACAGAAGATACGATTCTTTATGCTGCTGCTTTTGATGCAAATGGAGGTGTTTTTGAACCATTGCTGGGAGAAAACGACGCTATTATTTCAGACAGTTTAAATCATGCTTCTATTATAGATGGAGTTCGTTTGTGTAAAGCAGCACGTTACCGTTATGAAAATAGTAATATGGAAGATTTGGAGCAACAGTTAATTAAAGCTAATGAGGCTGGTGCACGATTCAAATTAATTGTTACCGATGGAGTTTTCTCAATGGATGGTCTTGTGGCGCCTTTGGATAAGATTTGTGATTTGGCTGATAAATATGACGCTATGGTGATGGTGGATGAATGTCATGCTGCCGGATTTATTGGAGCAACAGGAAAAGGAACTCTTGAAGCCAAAGGTGTCATGGGAAGAGTTGATATTATAACCGGAACACTTGGTAAAGCTTTAGGAGGAGCAATGGGAGGTTATACAACTGCTAAAAAAGAAATAATTGAGTTATTGCGTCAGCGTTCACGACCATATTTGTTTTCAAACTCACTGGCACCGGCTATTGTTGGGGCTTCAATAAAGGTGTTTGAGTTGTTGGAAAAAGATACTTCTTTGAGAGATAAGTTAGAATGGAATACTAATTATTTTAAAGAAGGAATGAAAAAAGCCGGTTTTGATATCATTGATGGAGATTCAGCGATTGTTCCGGTAATGCTATACGATGCAAAATTGTCGCAAACAATGGCCAATGAGTTATTGAAGCAAGGTATTTATGTAATCGGATTCTTCTTCCCTGTAGTTCCGAAAGAAAAAGCAAGGATTAGAGTGCAATTATCGGCGGCACATACAAAAGAGCACTTAGACAGGGCTATAGAGGCATTTATAGTTGTCGGACAAATGTTAAAAGTTATATAATTCCCACTTTGGTCAAATTTTTGTAGGTTTTTTTTAACATTTCATTTTGTATTTAAAAATTTTGGTGTTACTTTTGCTTGTAATTAACTAAATTGTAATTAAAAAAATTAAGTATGAAACATCTTAACAAACTTTTAGTTGCTGTGATGATGGTGATGGGTTTAAGTTCTCACGCACAAGACAGTAACAATCCATGGGCTATCTCTTTTGGAGTTAATGCCGTTGATACTAGAACAAGTTCTGGATCAGGAAGTGGTTTCTTTAATCAGCACTTTTCTCAGCCATTCGCTGTAAAAGACAACTGGAACATCCTTCCTTCTTTATCTTACATTGGTGTGAATAGATATGTAGGTAGTGGTTTCTCTGTTGGTTTACAAGGATCTGTAAACAAGATTGATAAATTCGTTACTTTCAATCCATCTGCTCCAGGTCATGATAGTAGAGGTAATGTAGTTACTAATCCTGGTGATTTGATGTATTACGGAATTGATGCTACTATTAAATATAGCTTCCAGGAATTGATCAAATCTAAAGTAATCGATCCTTCGTTATCTGTTGGTGGAGGTTATACTTTCTTCGGAGATAGTAGCTACGGAACTGTTAACCCAGGTGCTGGTGTTACTTTCTGGTTTACTGATGCTATTGGTCTTGAGCTTGCTACAAGATACAAATGGTCAGTTAATGGTGATAGAACAGACAAAGCTGGTGTTCCAGATGCTCCATCTCACTTTCAACACACTGCTGGTCTAGTTTTCAAATTCGGAGGTAAAGATACTGACGGAGACGGAATCTATGATAAAGATGATGCTTGTCCAGATGTTGCTGGTTTAAAACAATTCAACGGATGTCCTGATACTGACGGAGACGGAATCGTTGATGCTTCTGACGCTTGTCCAGATGTATTTGGTTTAGCTGCATTAAACGGATGTCCTGATACTGACGGAGACGGAATTGCTGATAAAGATGATGCTTGTCCAGATGTTGCTGGTTTAGCTGCTTTAAAAGGTTGTCCTGATACTGACGGTGATGGTATCGCTGACAAAGATGACAAATGTCCTACAGTTGCTGGTCCTAGAGAAAATGGTGGTTGTCCTTTCTTAGACGCTGACAAAGACGGTGTTGCTGATAAAGATGACGATTGTCCTACAGTAGCTGGTCCTGCTTCTAACAGAGGTTGTCCTGAAGTAACTACTGAAGCTTTAGAAGATCTTAAAGTTCAAGCTAGAGCGGTTTACTTTAACTCAGGAAAAGCAACTTTCAAAACAGGAGACAAAGAAACTCCAGCTAGATTAGATGCAATTAAAGAAATCCTTAAAAACTATCCAAACGCGAAATTCGCTATCGAAGGACACACAGATAGTACAGGTTCTGCAAAAATCAACGACAAACTTTCTCAAGAAAGAGCTGACGCTGTGAAAAATGCATTAATCGAAAGAGGTGTTAATCCAGAAAACTTAGAGTCTAAAGGATTTGGATCTTCTCAACCAGTTGCAAGTAACAAAACTGCTGCAGGTAAAGCACAAAACAGAAGAACAGAAATTAGACACATTGGTTCTAAATACCAAGGTAAAATCTAATTTACTTTCTAAATAAATACTAAAAGCCATTCTTAATTGAATGGCTTTTTTTATTTTTATCAAATGATAAATACTTCCTTTCTCGGAAAAATAGCGACTGTTATAATTCAGGATTATTCGGCTAAACTTGCTGAAACAACCATTATTCTGCCTAATAAAAGAGCGAAAGTTTTTTTAATCGAAGCCCTGAAAAATGAGACTAAGAAAACGATACTCTCTCCTGAAATTATTAGCATTGAAGATTTTGTGCAAGATGTCGCGTCAATCAGATCAGTTGATTCAATCGAACTTTTGTTTGAGTTTTATGAAGTTTATCTTTCTGTTACCGAAAAACAACAGCAGCAGTCCTTTGAATTGTTTGCTAATTGGGCGAAAACACTGCTGCAGGATTTTAACGAAATCGATCGTTATCTTTTAGATCCTTCGCATGTTTTGACCTATTTGAGTGATATTGAAGATATCAAAAAATGGGGAATTGAAATAGAGAATAAAACTAAACTTTTAGAGAATTATATTGATTTCTGGAAACTTCTTCCGTTGTATTATGATTCGTTGTACAATCATTTGCTTAATAAATCAATTGGCTATCAGGGACTGATTTATCGTGAGGCGGTAAACAACCTTACTCACTTTTCGAATACCGTTTCAAATCGAAGTTTTATTTTTGCCGGATTTAATGCTTTGAATGCAGCTGAAGAAAAAATTGTTCAGCATCTTTTGGCTTTGGATCAGGCTAAAATTTATTGGGATGTTGATCAGACTTTCCTGAATGATCCTTATCATGATGCGGGACTTTTTGTCAGACGTTTTAAAGAAAATTGGAAACATTATAAAGCTAACCCGTTTGAGTGGATTGTGGACGATTTTTCGCAGTCTAAAAACATTCAGATAATTGGTACGCCTAAAACGATCGGACAGGCAAAATTGGCGGGTAGTATCATCGAAAATATTATTATAGAAAACCCAGCAACTGCTCTTGATAAAGTGGCTATTGTGCTTGGCGAGGAAAATTTGCTGATGCCAATTTTATATTCGCTGCCTTCTTCGATTGGAAGTTTGAATATTACGATGGGCTATTCAGGGAAAAACAACCCGTCGCAGATATTAATCGCAAAATTATTCAGAATGCACACTAATGCGCTTTCGCGTAAAGGAGAAAGTTATGTTTTTTATTATAAAGATATACTTGATATTCTGACACATCCATTGGTTGAGCCGTATGCGAATGCCGGTAATTTAGTGCGGATTATCAAGGAGAATAATTACACTTTTATTACACATAACCGGGTTTTAGAACTTAATCTGAATCCGTCGCCATTGTTTAAGTTGCTTTTCCAGAAGTGGGAGAACGGATCGATTGCTGTTCTTGAAAATGTTTCGGCACTTTTACTTCTGATAAAAGAGAATTTCAGCAATGACAATGAAGAGGAGAAAATTGCGAAGGCTTTTGTTTATGCGGTTTTTAAGGTGATCAATAAGCTGATTAATTATTATACAAAACACAGTCATATTGACAATATAGATACTTTGCATGCAATCTATAAACAAATTATTGATGTTGCCGAAGTTTCGTTTGAGGGTGAACCTTTGCGCGGTTTGCAGATTATGGGGGTTCTCGAAAGCCGTGTGCTGGATTTTGATACCGTAATTGTAACGTCGATGAATGAGGGGAAGTTTCCAGCTGGGAAATCTCAAAATTCATTTATTCCTTATGACGTTAAAAACGAATTAGGTTTGCCAACTTTTAAAGAGAAAGACGCTATTTATACCTACCACTTTTATCATTTATTGCAGAGGGCTAAAAACATCTATTTGATTTATAATACCGAAAATGACGGATTGGATGCCGGAGAACGCAGCCGTTTCATCACGCAGTTGGAAGTAGAAAAACAACACAAACACAATTTGACTTTTGACATCTATAACCCGGTTTTACCAACAACGGCTTATCAGCCAATGATGGTCCCGAAATCCGAGGCTGTGATGGATCGTTTAAAAGAAATTGCACTTGCGGGTTTTTCGCCTTCGGCTTTGACGAGTTACATTCGAAATCCGATTGACTTTTATTTTCAAAAAATACTTCGAATTCGTGAGGTTGAAGAGGTAGAGGAAAACATCGCTTTGAATACGCTTGGTACCATAATTCATGAAACATTAAAAACATTGTACGAACCTTTTATCGGTAAGTTTATCTCGGAAGCGGATCTTGAAAATTGTTTTAAATTACTGGATGATGAAGTTTTAAGACAATTTAAACTGGTTTATAAAGAAGGTGAAATAAAAAAAGGACGTAATCTTCTGGCTTTTGAAGTAGCAAAACGAAACGTTTCCAATTTTTTAAAAATGGAACTGGAGTCTCTTAAGAATGGTGATGCTGTTAAAATCATTGCATTGGAAGAAACATACGGACGTGAATTGCATCATCCGGATTTACCATTTCCGGTTTTGATTAAAGGAAATGTAGATCGAATTGAGTTGCGTAACGGCAAAATCCGAATTATTGATTATAAGACCGGAAAAGTTGAAAAGATGAACGTAATCCTTAAATCCTGGAATGGATTGACTCAGGAGCTTAAAAATGATAAAATTATTCAGGTTTTGGCCTATGCGTTCATGTTTGAGAAAGAAGCGGGTGATATTCCGATTGAGGTTGGGATTATATCTTTTAAAAATCTAAAATCAGGATTCTTGCCTTTTGGATTTAAAGAAGATAAGGAATTGAATGTTACCGTTACGAATGAGATCTTAAACAGTTATCTGGAAGAGATTGTTGTGTTATTAAAAGAAATCTTTAATATGAATATTCCTTTCGAGGAAAAAATAAATTAATGAATCAGAATATCTGAACCCGTTGGATGTTACTAAAAAAATCATTTAACACATAGAAACATAGATTTATAGTTGCAAAAAGAGAAGTAAAAAAGAAATATATTTCTTTTACAGAGAAGAATATGTGTGTTTGAGTGAAGTGAAACGTCTTTTTTATATATACAGAGCCTATGTTTCTATGTGTTAAAATGAATTGTACTCATTGGGTTTATCTGAATTTTTAAAACTACCGCTTTAGTTAATTTTTATAAGGAAGTGTCGGTTTTCCGATTTATTCGAAAAAACCAAACAGTGCTTTTTTCAGTTCTTCTTTGTTTTCAATATGGCTCATGTGTCCGTCTTCAAAAGAGACCAGTTCAGCTGTAGTATCATTGATTTGGGTAATGCTGTCTTCATAATTTAAAACAGGATCTTTTTTACCTAAAATCAATAAAACGGGAAACATATTCTGATGTAGAAGCGCTTCTCTGTCTTTTCTGATTTTCATCCCTTCCAAAGAAGCGACAATTCCTTGTAGCGGAGTTTTTAAGGCTTGAATTTTAACTTTCTCAATTTCGTCTTTTAATCGGGTTCGGTTGTTTTCGCTGAACAAATTAGCAATGGCAAGACTTACGAAGGCTATGTAGTTTTGTTTGACAGCTTTGATAGCACGTGTTCGGTTGATTTTTTTCTCGGCACTGTCTTCTTTTGAAGTGGAATTCAGTAAAACAAGTTTTCGGATGCTTTTTGGGAATAATTCGGCGAAAGCCAAACCTACGTAACCGCCCATCGAATGTCCAACGATTATAGCTTTCTCAATTTTTAAATGATTCAGAACTTCCTGAACAGCATTGGCATTGTCTTCCATCGTATGCACGTATCCCAAAGAATCCGATTCACCGTGTCCTAATAAGTCGATTGTAATGACACGATATTTTTTGGAGAAAAAATCAAGATAGTCTTTCCACATTTTTTTGTTTTCCAGAAAGCCGTGAAGTAAAACAATTGCATTTCCAGTTCCCGAATCTGAGTATGATATTTTGGTATTTTTGTATAAAAGCGTTTTCAAAATGAACTTTTTTTGTTGTCAGGCACAAAGTTAAGAAAGCTGAAGTAAAATGTCGAGATGTCTTGATTTAATTGGGAAATCTTTAAAACTGGAATAAATTTATTTATAGCAGAATACAGTTTGTGAACGAATTAAAAAGGGCTTCCATTTCTGAAAGCCATTACAAATTAAAATCGGTTATCACCATCTAAAAGATTTCCTAATCCGCCAAGAAGACTACCTTCTTCGCGGCTGTTTCCGCCAGATTTTGGTGCAGATGCAATAATGCGGTCAGCCAGTCTCGAGAAAGGCAACGATTGTATGTAAACCGTTCCGGGACCTTTTAATGTGGCATAAAATAATCCTTCGCCGCCAAAAATAGAATTCTTAATTCCGCCAATAAATTCAATATCATAATCTACATCTTTGGTAAAACCAATGATGCATCCGGTATCTACTTTTAGAACTTCGCCTGGCCCCAATACTTTTTTAGCCATTGTTCCGCCCGAATGTACAAATGCCATTCCATCTCCTTCGATTTTCTGCATAATAAAGCCTTCACCGCCAAATAAACCACGTCCAAGTTTCTGAGAAAATTCTATTCCGACAGAAACACCTTTAGCAGCGCATAAAAACGAGCTTTTTTGGCAGATAAATTTGCCTTGAAATTCTGTTAAATCAATTGGAAGGATTTTTCCAGGATATGGCGACGCAAATGAAACTTTGCTTTTGCTATTGCCTTGGTTTAAAAATGCTGTCATAAATAAACTTTCGCCGGTAAGAACTCTTTTACCTGCGTTTAAAAGTTTGCCAAACAAACCTGAGCCTTGCTGTTGAGAACCGTCTCCAAATATCGTTTCCATCTGGATATTGTTTTCCATCATCATGAAACTGCCAGCTTCGGCAATTACAATTTCCTGCGGGTCCAGTTCTATTTCAACATATTGCATTTCTTCCCCGAAAATATGATAATCTATTTCGTGTGCTTGCATAATTTCTTAATTTATTTGTTTTTAAAATTAGACTAATAATGCCGTAGAATGTTACACTCTTTAGTGAGTTATCGTTGTTTTTAAGAACATTAAATGATTTTGTTATTTTAAATTAGTCTTAATTATGTTTTTTATTGCTTTAAATTCTATATTTTTGCAACGTTATTATATTTTATCAGAATGGCGTTAGTTAGTGATTTGACCACCAAAGTTTTATTTGAAACCGAAAAAGGATATAGTTATCAATGTGATTTGACTAATAGTATAATTATCAATTTTGTTGATACAGTGTCAAGTTACAAAATTCATGATTTTTTGATTTTTCAAAGAAAGGTTAATAGCGTTGACATTCTTAATATGCTTTATGACTTATCTGATCAGTCAGACGCACAATTGATTGAAACCACCAAAAGAAATTTTTCCAGAAATCTTACTATCTGTGAAATAGTGCAGTTAAGAGATTTATTAAACGGAACTAAATTTACACTCACGTTACATTCTATGCTTTGTAACATTGTAAACGTAGAGCTTATTTAGATTCTTACTTAGATCAAATCCAAATTTCCAAGCAGTTAGAGGAGCCTTCTTTAATTTTTGTAATTTTACACATATAAAAATTAGAGGATATGAAAGATTTATTAAGAACACGTACTTCATTAGTTGAAAGTGTAGAAAATATATTAAACTTACAAGCAAAATTAGAAAGTGACGCTTCTAATAAATATTTAGCTATGGCTGCATGGTTAGATAGAAATGGTTATGCCAATACAGCATCTTATTTGTACAAACAAGCCGAAGAAGAGAGAGAGCATTTCCTAAAAGTTTTCAAATATATTACAGATATGGGAGGGATTGCCATTACGCCGTCTATTCCAGAAGTGCAGCAGGAATTTGCTTCTTTGAGAGAAGTATTTGAAATTGCTTTGCAGAATGAAATTGCAGTTACACAAGCAGTGAATAAAGTAATTGCAAAATGTAGAGCTGAAAATGACTATGCTACAGAAGATTTTATGATGTGGTATGTTGCTGAGCAGAGAGAAGAAGAGAAAAACGCAAGAAGAGCTTTAGAGCTTTTTGAGTTGATTGATGAAAGTGAAGCTGCCGGCAAATTCCAGTTGGATGTGCAAATCGCAAAAATCGCATAATAGTTGATTTATAAAATTGAAAAAGCCCTTAATAAATTTTATTAAGGGCTTTTTTCTTATCTATTCATTCATCAAACTCTCAATCTCTTCAGCTTCAATCGGAATATTGCGCATCAAGTTAAAAGGTTCTCCTTTTTCCTGTACCACAACGTTGTCTTCTAAACGAATTCCGAACCCTTCGGCCGGAATGTAGATTCCTGGCTCAACTGTAAAAACCATATTGGCTTTCATTGGTTCGTGAAGTAATCCGTAGTCGTGCGTGTCCAGTCCCATGTGGTGAGATGTTCCGTGCATGAAATATTTTTTGTATGCTGGCCATTCCGGATTTTCGTTCTGAACATCGGCTTTGTCGATCAAACCTAAGCCAAGTAATTCAGAGGTCATTATTTTACCCACTTCAACATGATATTGTTTCCAAAGCGTTCCCGGAGTCAACATTTTTGTAGCTTCGTTTTTTACTCTCAAAACAGCATTGTAAACTGCTTTTTGTCTTTCGTTATATCTTCCAGAAACCGGAATAGTTCGGGATAAATCACTGGAGTAGTTCGCATATTCGGCAGCAACATCCAATAAAATTAAATCTCCGTCTTTACATTGCTGGTTGTTTTCGATGTAATGCAAAACATTGGCATTATTTCCCGAAGCAATAATTGGCGTGTAAGCAAAACCTTTAGAACGGTTACGGATAAATTCGTGAATTAATTCGGCTTCGATTTCGTATTCGGTAACATTTGGTTTTACAAATGATAATAATCTGCGGAAACCTTTTTCGGTAATATCACAAGCCTGCTGAATCAAATCAAGTTCTTCACTTTCTTTTACAGAACGAAGACGTTGTAAAATCGGGTTGCTTTTGGCTACGTTGTGTGCCGGATAATGCTCTTTCCACCATTTTACAAAACGAGCTTCACGGGTTTCTGTCTCCACTGTAGCGCGGTAATGTTCGTTAGTGTTAATGTACATCGTATCGGCATACGTCATCATTTCGTTCAAAATTTTATGAAAATCCTGTAACCAATACACCGTTCTGATTCCTGAAACCTGAAAAGCACGTTCTTTAGTCAGTTTTTCACCTTCCCAGATTGCAATGTGTTCGCTGGTTTCTTTTAGAAAAAGAATTTCTTTTTGACTCTCGTAAGGAGCATCGGGAAACAAAAGCAAAATACTTTCTTCCTGATCTACACCGCTCAGATAAAAAATATCTCTGTGTTGTGCAAATGGCAAAGTACTGTCGGCACTAACAGGGTAAATGTCATTGGAATTAAAAACGGCAACTGAATTAGGTTTCATTTCTGCCGTGAATTTTTTGCGGTTTTTTACAAAAAGAGCGCTGTTTATTTGGTGATATTTCATAATAATTCGGTTTTTGAACTTCGAATTTCAAAATTACGTTTTTTCAGCAAACAGCATGAAATTGATTTCTTAAAGTTTTATTATTTGTTTTCATTTTATTTCACAGATAATATTCCCGCAATTATCATATTGATCGTAAACAATACCAATATAGGAATGCTTATTTCCTGCCAATATTCCAGAAACGAAAACTGCTGAAAATTGTCGACCACCGGTATATCATTTAGATTACAAATCAGGATCGAAGCTACACAGCAAAACGAAAAAGGAACGGCAAAACGGTAAAGGAAACTTGGCGCAATAACCTTCACGTGTTCAAAAAACATGATTATTAAGCAATAAAACATTGTACAAATAAAAGTAATCGGAATGCCTACAAGTATACCCATTGTTTGATTAAAAGAATCGTTTCCTTGAGCGCTAAAAACGATAAAAAAAAGTAACGTAATTATTATGGCGCAAGAAAAACTTTTCATCATCGGCTGTTTTGTTTTCATAATGCGTTAATTTATTGGTCTGATAATAAAATAAGTAGAGTGCCTTAGAATGCAAAATGCAGGATTTGCTGGATGACTATAATAAATCACATCTGTGCGATCACTCCAGACTTCGGTTTTTAATTTCAGAGTGTCATTTTTTATCACAATATCATAAAAAGCATTTACGCGCCAGGAATTACTACCAAGTTTACTTACTTTGTGTGTATAAACCGGCGCAAATATTTTTTGATAAGGTTCAGAAACAGTTTCTTTAAATAAATTTTTACCATACAAAGCATACCATTTTTTATCTATCAAAAAAAGGGCTTTATCAAAATATTGGCCTACGTCATCGCTATTGTAATTGAGTTTTTGAGCTTTAAAACAATAAATAGAACTCGCTTTTTTGCTTAATTTATTGTACTCTTCTTCCGTACGTTCAAAAGTCCAGTCGGCTTTGGGGTTAAGTTCGATGTAGTTATGGCGAATAGTATCATTGTCAATAATCCACGAGATATAATTTTTTTTCGAAAGTAAATACGATTCATAAATTTCATACGAATCATATCTGCGCGTCTTTAAACTGTCAATTAGTTTTCCTTTGTTGTCGAATTTATAATGCAATCTAAATTCATCATTATCATTACCAAAACCTTCCTTTCCCGATTCAAAAACAACAGTTTCAGACAATGGCGAAAAGTAAACTGTATTCGTATTAAGAGAATTATCTCCTAAACTTAAAATTTCATAATGAGTAGATTTTACTGTGTCTTCTAAGTTTTTATACGCTAAATATTTTTTAGGTAAATCAGGCTGAGTAATAAAATTTCTAAAAAAATAACCATACAAAATGTAACTCACGGCTATAAATAATGAAATGCATACAAAGTATAAGTTTTTCTGATATAGGTTCATAGGTCAAAAATAGTGGTATTGGTTTAGGTTCAAATCTAAAACCTTTTTTGGTCTCTATAACTACTTTTGTACAGGAAAATTTACAAACAGATAAGATCTTTCAGTCGTAATTAAAATAGTAAACTGATTAGTATTTGGGCGTGTCCCTCCGGGTCGGGCTTTCGGCTATATCTTTTATTCCGTTTCACTTCATAAAAGGATACCGCCTCTATCCCTCACGCGAATTCGTTTTTTAAGAAACTGAAAAATATTAAATTGTTTCTATTTAATAATACAGCACATTAATCTGATCGCTCGGATTTGTGATTATAAGTTTTCGAGATTTTTAAAACTGGCTGAAAGCCCAAAAGCAACAACGTAGTGCAGCGTACTACAAACTAAACGAACAGTAAGTATTACCCTGAAAGGGTAAAAGCAATTATGAAGTAAGTTAAATAAACAAGATGTATGATCTGAAGAATGTTTTCTTTGAGATTAGGCTTTCGCCCTTTCAGGGCTTATATGCCAATGTGTTTTTTCCCGATGGCACTTTGTACCATCCTATTGCTAAAGCTCTTTCAGAGCGTTTTTCGAAATTTATCGTTTTCAGTCAATGTACTGATAAGAAATCTTTTAAAATCAGTTTAATCTGTGGCATAAAAAAACCGAAGCGTCAGAACTTCGGTTTTCTATAAATATATTATTTATGCTTATTTTTGCTTTAGTAAATTTTCCAAAAGAGTCACTTTCTCTCTTTCCGCTTCAACCAATCTTTCATAAAGCTTTTTATTCTCTTCGTAAGATTCAAGAAGTTTGTCTAACGGGTTAAAAGTGCAATTATTATTTTTTATAGAAGAAGCATCATTATGATAAGTGTTTCCAATAATATTAAAAACAGCTTCATCTGAAAAATTTTTTATCACTTCAGCTGGTACACCTAAAGCTTCAGAGATTTTTTTAAGTTTTTCGTCATCAACGCTTTCGCTTCCTTCAATAATAGAGATCGATTGCTGGGTTGTGCCAATTGCTTGTGCAAGGGCTTCCTGTTTCATATCTCTCAGTTCTCTAATTCGGCTAATGTTTCGACCGATATGTCTAGGTTTTGGTGCTGTGCTCATAATTCAAAGATATTTAATTTTTTTTTTACATTTTTTGGTTTTGGTCGAAAACAAGTATTCACTTGTGGGATACATTTTGTAAATTGTTTTCCAATGTTGTAAAAATACAACTTTTCTTACTTGTTTTGATTTTGAAGAAATGACATTATCGCGTAATATTGTATAATCTAGCATAAAATAACTGCCCAATAAAAAATAAAATGCATTATTCAGGTTTCAAATTAATTACAATCAAAGAAGTCAAATCGCAATATCCAACTTTAATCGATCGAGAAGGTTTCGATTATTTTGAGGAATGGGAAGAGGAGAATTTCTTTTTGGTTGCGCCCGAAAGTGTAAATTTTGAAGGCAATTTTTATTTGGACCTTTATGAGGATAAAGAGAAAAAATGGCTTGCCGGGGTATTAAATCTTCCCTTAAAAGAAATGGGAGATCTTAGAATCGAGGGAGTCATAGTAGATGGGGATTTCTCTGTAAACGGAACAATTATAAATGCCGAAGGCGATTACGGACCTTATGTTTTTATTAAAGGAGATGTAAGTTGTCAAAGCATGCTGTTGGGAGGTTCGTATGTCGAAATTGAAGGTAATGTTACAGCCAAAGAAGTAGTGATGACTTGTTATAATCATGGTAATTTTAAATGTTCGGGCTGTATTGAAGCTCCGGTTTTTATAGTCGAAGATCATTATACCACAGTTGCGGATCGTAAAAATGACTTGTTTTATTATAATGATAAAACGGACGACATGGACCTTGAAAATGAATCCGAATATGATGAGGACAGTGACGAGGAAGTTATTTCAATGGAATTGCGCAAGCATCTGGAAAACCCGCTTATAACAACTTTTGAAGAACTAAAAAGAGAGTTGGAGAAAGGGGAGTTAGTTTTAAAAGGAAGTAATCCGTTGCTGAAAAATCAGGAATATTGGCAAAAGAGAGTTTCGTCCAATTACAGAGATTTAAAAATAGTTCCGCTGGAGTTTAAAACAGCAGCATTGTGCGAGATGGCACTGAATATCACCCATCATGCGTTACCGTTTGTGGACAAAGATTTTATTACGCCTGAAATTTGCGAGAAATTAGTGAGTAAAGATGGTTTTGCGCTTCAGGTAATTCCCGATCGATTTATAACCGAAGAACTTTGTTGGCAAGCAGCTCAAAGCGGAACATTGGTTTCATTGATTCCTAGTCATTTTTATTCAGAAGAATTAATTATAACGACTTTTAAAAACGGTAAACACGAACCGAACATTAATGATGTTCCTGCTGAATTTATCACCGATAGTTTGCTTGAAGCATATGTGAAAATTGGTAAAGGATTGTGGCTCGACAAGATTTGCAAAGAAAACGAAAAGGATAAATTATCCATTTTAAAAAGTGTCATCGATTCCGGAATACAGCATCTTGACACTATTTTTGGGAATCACTTTAGTAAAGAAGTTGTTGATTATGCAACTTCGGTTTATGATTATGAAATTTATAAAGAGGAATGGAATGCTTATGTTGTGAAATATAAGCAGAAATTTGAGCGAATTGGTTAAAAAAAAAATCAAGAAAAATGTTGTACGGCCAGCCCCATATTGATACTAAAATAAGTTTATTTATAGTCGCTTTTCGTTTATTTGCTGTTTCGGCGATGATGTCAGTTGTCATTATCACTGTTTTTAAAAAATGGAAAGAAATAAGTTTTTCCGACATAATAAAATCGAATCTTATTTTCTATGGAATATTTGTGTTATTGTGCTTAACTAGCTTTTTCCTGAACTTTTATATTTTGAGTTTTAGTCGAAAAAATGATTTCATTGAAAAAATGATTTTCATATTATTGTTTTTAATTTTCTTTACTTTTCAAGCATATCTGTTTTTGAAATTCTGGAAAAAAAGGATTGTCGGCACATTCTTAAAAAGATATACTGTTTTGACAATAGGGTTCTATTTTTTCTCTTTAGGGTATATTATTGTAAGTTATTTTCCATCAGATGCATGGTATAAACATTTGTTATTTTCTACAAAGTATTTTTTTCAGCCTAATGTTAAAGAGGTTTTGTTACTTGATAATTCAACACTACGAATAGACTCTGCAGTTACAATTATTGATTCTTTTAGTAACAGGAGAAGTTATAGAAAAGAAATTTTGTTTAGGATCTATTTCAAATCTCATTATGTAAAAGAGGTTCCGTTTTCTTTTAAGCTTTTAGATAGTTTGAATTCTACTGGAGGAACATCTAATGAAGTAAAATTTAAAGATATTTATTTGAAGAAGCTAAATGATTCGATTGGAGTTGTAGTTGAACAAGTTGATTTTGCAAATAAGATAGGTTGGGATAGTCCAAGAAAAACGGATACTATTGAGTTTGTAAAAAAGAAGATACGAAAAATTAATAGGCAGGATTTATAAATAGTTTTAGGAATGTGAGTCTGTTGTAAGTATTTCTATGGCAAGTAAACATTTTAAAACTTAATGGAGTTGTTGGTGTATATGAAAGAACTTATTTTTAATAGAAGGGCAGAAAATGATGGAAAATCGAAAAATCCAAATCAGAAAAGTAGAAAAACAGGATTTAGATTTTGTTTACCAAGCTATAAACGAACTTGAAAATGAAATTTTAGATTTTGAAGTTTTTAAGAAAATATTCGAAGAAAACATTTCAAATAAAAAGAATGTTTATCTAATTGCCGAAAATGAAATTGAAGGGTTAGGTTTTATTAGCTTTCACACCCAAAATCTCCTTCATCATTGCGGTTTGGTGGGCGAAATTCAGGAGTTTTTTATTCATCAAAATTATCGCGGGAAAGGCATTGGAAGGCAATTAATAAATGAGATTTTGCAGTATGCCGATCGGAATAATTTGAAAAGTATTGAAGTAACCACTAATAAAAGACGAGTGGAAAATGTACTGATTTACGAAAGTCTTGGTTTTGGGTTAACGCATAACAAGTTTACAATTTATAAGTAACGGAAAAAACAGGACATAACTATTCTCTAGTTAAATGAAACAATTGAATACATCTCTAAAACACAATCTAATAGTAGGTTTGCTTATAGCCTTATGGATTTTTGTTTTTGCTTTTATCATAAGACCTTTCGATGATGGAACATTGAATTTTTGGACATGGTTTTTAATGAGCATCGGTTTTAGTGTAACAGCATTGGTATGTTATGCTTTTCTTGCGATTGTTCAAAGGAGGGTTTACAAAAAGATAGCAAAGTGGAATATGGGTCTCGAAGCAGTAAGTCTTATCTTTTTTTACCTGATTTATTTCATTGCAGTTTTTGGATATTACAAAAGCCCGATTTTAAATGGAGGATATCGTTTTACGGAATTCTTCACTATAATATTTATTAAAGTCACTTTAGTTTTAACTCCCGTAATCGTTCTGGCCAGAAGATATTTGCTTAAACTGATTCCGGTAAAAGAAGATCTTTTAGTTATTAAAGGTGAAAACAAATTAGATATTTTAAAAATCAAAACAAGCGATTTGGTTTGCATCTCTAATGCGCAAAACTACGTGGAGATTTTTTATACCGAAAATGATCAGCTGCGTTCAAAATTGATTCGTACTTCGCTCAAAAAACTTCAGGACGATTTTGCTTTTTTAGTTCAAATACACCGTTCACATTTGATAAATCCACTCCATTTTAAATCTTGGAGAAATCAAAATACGATTGTGCTAACCCAAATTGAACTTCCGGTTTCTAAGAGTTTTAAAGAAAATTTACTGGCCTTATAATTTCGTACCTAAAACGATATGTTTTGTACCTAAGTCAGTAAAATAGGCAATTAAGCTGGTTTTTCGTTTTAGGTTTGTTTTTTCAATTTTTAAAATAAATTATGAAAACAAAACATTTTTGCCTCCTCGGATTGCTGTTTTTCGGGATCAGTTATTTACTATTTTCTAAAGTTTTACCGGACATTCAAAGCCCAATTGATTTTGCACATTGGTTCAATCTTGTCGGAGCTTGTTTTTTGGTAGCATTTAATGATGTTTTTCCTAAAAATAAGTTGAATGCTGTAGCCTCTTTTATAACAACTATGGGTGTTATTGCGCACATTGGTCTTTGTACGATTGATTTTATAATGTCAAGTTTTGGAGATAACGATGCCGCGAGAGAAGCTTTAAGCATTCATATTAGTAATACACCCTTGATTTTATATCCGTTTATTATTGTTGGACCTTCGTTGCTTTTTATAGGTTTGGCGATCCATGCTTTAAACTTTATAAAAACTCATTTGATCTTTGTCTTAATGGTTGTTTTTGCTGCGCCTGCAGTTGGTTTTTCATTTTTCATTTTAAAAAATGGCGTTTTTATGTTGTTGAGTTGTATTGTTTTTCTAGTAGGATTAGGTTTGCTTCTTTATAGAAAAGAGACCCCGGAAGCAAATACAGTATAAGTCAATTGAGAAATAGTCTTCTAGTAGATTAGAACTTTTGTTTTAATTCATATCTTCGCTTTCATCTTGTATAAAAATGAGGATAGAAAAAGCAAATACAACCGATAGCGAAATTCTAACACAAATAACCAAGAAGTCAAAAGCTTATTGGGGATATTCGGCAGAGCAAATTCAAAAGTGGGAGGTGAGCCTTACTATTTCTCAAGATTATATAAGGGAGCATGATGTATTCAAATTGGTAAAGGATAACGTAATAATTGGTTATTATTCTTATCTTTTTGAAGATGGAAAGAATGTAAAAATGGATAATCTGTTTATCCTGCCTGAGTATATTGGTAAAGGTTTTGGCAAATACCTGTTTCTCGATTTTTTAGACCGAATGAAAGAAGCTGAAATTCGAACCATTCAACTCGATTCAGAGCCAAATGCTGAAGGTTTTTATTCAAAAATGGGTTTTGTGAAAATCGGAGCATTCGAAACCGCAATAAAAGACAGGTTTATGCCCGTTATGGAAATGAAATTATAATAAATCAAACCAAAATTGAAAAACTATACAAAATACCTACTTTCGCTCTTTATGGCTTTTGTCGTGATTGCGAGTGATGGTACTTTAGTTTCTCCCTCAAAATCGGCAGATTATTACCAATCTTCATTTGTGATTTTGAGACGAGAATTAGATTTTTCTAGTTCCCGATTATACAAGTTTGCAAAATCAACTTCCCGAACAAAAACAATGTTTTCGATTGTTCTTGATTATCTTTCTAATAAAGATGTTTTTAGTTTTCAAATTCGGGTAATTCAAAATTTACAAATATTTCTTTTTCAGAAATTAAGTTCATTTATAAAACAATCTGTTTTTGTAAATGAAACAATTCATTCCGGTAATTTCAAAACAAGTTTATACATAGCTTAATTTTTTGAGCTTTTATGCGCTTCAACGCATACGATGATAAAATAATGTCTAATCATTTATCATTTTTAAAATGTATAAACACAATAATCAAAAACGTTTAGAGCAATCTAAGCGACCACTTCATTGGATAAAAAGAAAATTCATAGTAATACTAACTGCTTTCATGCTGGGAATGTCACACGGAATGAATGTGCATGACGAAGCTCTTAAAGGAAATCAAAACTATACGGAACAACACAAGAAGGATTGATTATTGATTTCCTAGTATTTGCCTAAAAGACCGTCTGTTTTCTTGAAAAATAAAAAGAAAACAGACGGTAAATGTTAATTTTTTTAATAGTTTTGGACAAATTCCTACGCAACTCTTAACCCAATTTATGAATAAAAAAACTAAGTTTTTTAAAAACGTATTATTACTTCAGTTTATCCCCGTTTTTTTATTAGGTGTTTTTATACTCTCTAATCCGAAAAGTCAAAAAGTAATCAGAATTAGAGAACTTCATCCTTATGAGTTTAATTATGGTTATGCTATTCCATTATTCGTTTTTGGTATTGGTTTGGTTCTTGCGCTTTTTAGTTTGTTTTCAAAACAAGAAGATGTCTTGGTTGATGAATCAGAAATTTTGAAAATAAAACGCAGACAGAATTTCTGGAAATTTGCCTTTTATTGTAATGTTTTTACTTTGTTATTCATTGCAGTTGTATCAGTAGGTGTTTTTCGACAAGATTCATTTGTAATTGATCAGCCTGTTCTTTTCTATAGTTTGATTTTTTTAAGATGCTTAGTTGTTTTGTTATTAAGTTTAGTGGTGGCTTCTTTTTTTCTCGTATCTGGAATTTACTGGAAATCAAATAAAACATTGGCCTCTATTATTCTGATATTTGGTTTTTTTATAATTATTGTTGCTTTTGTTTTTGACGTTGTTTTTGTAAGGCAATTCATAAATAATTCTGAGAATTATGTGAGGCATAAAAATGAAAAAAGAGTTTTGGTAAATGAAGGGGAAGATTCTGAAGAATATTCAGAAAGTGAGGATAGTTATGAGGGCGAATATGGTGAACAAGGAAAAGAAAGTAATTACAAAGAAAGTGAAGAAAGTGAAGAAAGTGAAGAAAACCAGGAAAGTGACTATGAATCAAGTGAAGAAGTAAAAAAACTACAGGCTCTGGTATTGGATAAGTCAACGGTTGTTGATTCATGGAACGCAATGAGGGATGATTTTTTCGTAAAAAAGATCGGAAATTCATTTGACTTAGTGGGACTTAGGATGTATGTGTATAGTGTTCTTGCAGGACAAACATATGATAATGATTATCGTGTGATTAATTTTATTTCGCATCTAAAAGACCGCCCCGTGCGTCTTTATGATGGGCTTCAAAGTTATAAGTGGATTCTTTTTAGTACAGTTTCGAAAGAAACATATCGTAGTAATCAGTTTGATCAAGTCGTTGATGCGTTGTTATTTACGTATCACGATGTAGGTGAAGATGCTGGAAAACTAGATCTAATTTACGAGATTATGCAAAACAATATAGATTCTGATGAAAATAATATTGGAAAATTTTTACCGGAAATTAAAAAGGTTTGTTCTCCTTACGTAATAAAAGAGCTTAAAAAAAATAAAGGTTTTTATAAGTCCAATTCAGATATTGTGTGGTTTTACAGTTTTTGGGCAAGAAGAAATAAGGAAGGTAATAAGGATGTGGTTTATAAGGTTTTGAGAGAAATACGAGTACATTATATTTAAATTTTAAAATGATAAAATCTTACAAAATAATTTTAATTGTTCAGTTTTTTGTATTAACTGTATTTGGTTTTGTGCTTTATAATATAGAGTATGGTATTGCTTTTGCGGTTATTCCAAAATTGATTTTACTTTTAATCGGTTTCTTTCTTTTGATGATATTAGGTATTTCGATCCTCATTCAGCGTTTGATAATTTCTATTTTACAGTCCGATTCAGAGGTTGAGGATTTAGAAAACAGCAACGAAGATAAATTCTGGCGTATTTCTTTTTTTGCGAATCTGGTTGTTGGTGCCATAGTATTTCTGTCTTCTGTTATTTGTGTGATAATAGATTTTGGAATAGGTATAAAAGACTATTCTGGTTTCGGATTACGATTTTCTATTTTTTTGGGAATTCTGTTTATCGCGAGCTTGGTTATAGGGCTTTTTTTAAGGATAAAAGATTCGGTTAATGAAGTAAGCGGACTTCTAGGTGGTTTAATGATACTTCTTTCGGTTCTTATTTTTGGAAGTTCTTTATATTTTGGATTGAATCAATTAATTTCACCACAGTATTCCTCAAGTGAAATAAGTAAAGCGATTCCTTTTGTTCCGGAAGTTGATGAAACCGAAGTAGCTCAGGATAGTGCTTATGCAGCTATAGACAGTACTATGGTTGATAGTACAGCTACATTTGGGCAGGACGAAATTACGGATGAAGAATTATCAGATGAGTAAGAGGATGATTATTACGGTTTTAAAAGAATGAAACCAACTGGTGTAAAATCAACAGGGTTTTTTAAGGAATATTTTGACAGAAGTTATACCGATACCAAAGTGCGAAATCTAATCCAGTATTTTCTGGCAGATTTCTTAAATTTAAAAAAAGGAGAGTATTATATCAGTACAAAAAATGTAATCGACACGGAATCTCAGATTGCTGAATATTCAGAAATAAAACATGTGGGTAAAGTATTGAGAGTTGATAATGAGGCTCTTGCAAAATCGTTTAAAAGTTACAGCCCTATTATTTATTCTTTGTTGTCTAAGAAAATTTACGTTGAATCAAATTTAAAACAGCTTGTAGATGTGTTGATTGCTAGCAGAGATGATGTTTCTAATACAGATGATGCCTCTAAAGCAATGGATAAAGTTTATAACATGATGATTTCCAGGACGAATAGGGATTCTCCAACCGATTGCTATCGAAAGATTGCACCTTACATTTCCAATAGTACCTTAGCTTTATTAAAGAAGAAAGCCTATGCAATCGGAGGAAGTAGTGAGGAAGCTGCAGCGATAATAGTTTATAGTTTTTGGGCTAGAAGATATCATGATGGGAATGATACTGTAGTTTATGATATTTTGAAGGAAATAAAAAAACACTACGGTGAAAGGGAATAAAAATTCTAATAAAAAAACCGAAGCAAACTGCTTCGGTTTTTTATTGGAATTTGGAATTTTACTTAATCTATCCATTTATAATATCTCGCCCCAATCAAATTTGGGATCTCTTTTTCGATTCGGTCTAGAATCCATTCGTTTTTTGGAGTTCTGATACTTTGTTTTTGTTCTTTTTTATGAAGGCCTTCGTAAGTGTTGAAATCAATTTCTGTGCTTTCTTCCAGATTTTCAAAAAGCTTCACGTTTTCCAGTGCAGCTTTCCATTCCGGCTGGATTGTACCTTCAAAAACTTTCGATTTCGATCCGCTTCCGTAAGCTAAAAATCCAAATTGAGTTCCGGTGATTTCTTTATTGGTGTCATAAAAATGAGCCAAAGTCGATAACAATCCCATGAAAATAGAACCCGTATAAAGGTTCCCAATTAAAGACGAAGCTAATTCAGCAGGTTGTAATTTTTTGGTCACGAATTCTCTGTATGCATCCGATTTTGCGACTTCTTTGATTTTGTTTTGGTAATCTGCAGGTTCGATGTTTTCTGAAATGATTTTGTCAGCGTGGTCTAAAGCGTAAATTTCAGACAACATTCTGCGTCCTTGAAAAGAGTAGGGAAGATGCATGATTATGCTATTCCAGGAATTGTATAAAGTTTCAGTTGTATTCTTTAATTTCTTAAATGAAAAATAAGCAGCTCTCGTACGATCCATATAACATTGATTCGAATACTGTCCGTCAAAAACAGGCTGGTCTTTATGGATTTCGATCTCGGCTTCTAAATTATCAAACCACGGATCATTGTCTTCGTTTTTTGTAATCGTTTCTTTCGAAATGCTTCGGTAGGGTTTGAAAAAATCAAAGACTCCTTTTGTACTTGTCGCCCAATTGTTGTCAAAAGCAATGATTCTTGGGTTTGAAGTCACTAACATTGCTAATGCTCCGGCGCCTTGTGTGTATTCTCCGGTAGAGTTTAAATCGTATTTGGCAAAGTCGGTTGTTACGACAATTGCTTTTTTGGCTGGATTCAGTTTTACAAAATCAATACAGTTTTGCAAAGCGTCAACACCACCAATACAGGCAAAAGTAAAATCGACTACATCACATTCTGCCAAAGTATCCTCGCCGAATTTTTGCTCTATCAAACTAATTAAGAACGAACTAATAGGCTTCGAACTGTCGATGGCGCTTTCGGTTCCGACATAGATCCTGCTAATTTCGTTTAGATTGATATTGTGGTCAAGAATAAGTTTGGTTAAAGCATTGGCGCCAAAAACTACCGGATCTTGATGAATATCAGGTAAAGTCATTTTAAGTAGTCCAAGGCCTTTTTCTAATTTTTCGGGTTCAATATTTCTGGCAGTTGCCAAAGTTTTTATGGGTAAATGTATGTTGGCTACATCAAAAGAAATAGCGTCAATTCCTGTTTTCATTGTCATTTTTTTTGAAGCCGATAAAGGTAAAATTATGCTCTTAAAATTCAGTTGTTTTCATTCAATAAAATTCGGGCTCCCTTTACTTTTGAGGAAAACAGAGCAAAAAGGGGTGAAAAATAACAATTTGGTAATTATATAAAAACTAGGAATTCGTTAAAATCACTTGCGAAAAATTTCTATTTTCTTGTTTTTAAATAATTTGCAATAATATCGGAGAAAGCTCTTTAAAATCATTATAAATAACAGCGAAATGGTTGTAGTTGATGTCTAATTGCTTTATTTTTGTCTAATTTTTTAAAACAAACTACTTTAACACTTATGGCACAATCTGCACTATTGAATGCTTCCATCTTAAAGAAAGTGGCTATGGCTCTTTCGGGAATATTCTTAATCACGTTTTTAGCGCTGCATGTTTCCTTAAATTTTATTTCTATTATTAGTGAAGACGTTTTTAACGAAGCTTCTCACTTTATGGGATACAATCCGCTGATTCAATATGTAATGCAACCTGTTTTAGCAATCGGAGTAATTTTCCATTTCGTAATGGGATTTGTATTGACTGCTCAAAATAGCGCGGCAAGACCAATTGCTTATGCAAAATACAACGGAGCTGCTAATGCTTCATGGACTTCTAGAAATATGATTATTTCGGGGTTGGTTATTTTGGCTTTCTTAGGATTGCATTTCTATGATTTTTGGTTTCCTGAAGTTACTTATAAGTATATTGCAGGTACAGCACCGGATGCAACAAGATATTATGGAGAACTAGTGCATAAGTTTCATGATCCAATTCGTACAGGTATTTATTGTATATCATTTGTGTTGTTAGGGTTTCACCTTTGGCACGGATTCAGTTCATCTCTTCAATCTGTAGGGATGCACAATAAGTATTCTCGATTCTTAAGTAAAGTTGGTTATGGATTTGCGGTTGTAGTACCGGCACTTTTCGTTATCATCGCATTATTTCATCATTTCAATAATTAATATCAATTATAATGGCATTAGATTCAAAAATTCCAAATGGTCCAATATCGGACAAATGGACAAATTATAAAGATCATATTAATTTAGTAAACCCTGCTAACAAACGTAATTTAGATATTATTATTGTAGGTACAGGTTTGGCTGGAGGTTCTGCTGCGGCTACTTTGGCTGAATTAGGATATAACGTAAAAGCTTTCTGTTTTCAGGATTCACCACGTCGTGCGCACTCTATCGCAGCACAAGGGGGAATCAATGCTGCAAAAAATTATAAAGGTGACGGTGACTCTGTTTATAGATTATTTTATGATACTGTAAAAGGAGGTGACTATCGTGCACGTGAGGCAAACGTTCACCGTTTGGCTGAAGTTTCTGCTAATATTATCGACCAGTGTGTGGCTCAAGGGGTGCCATTGGCTCGTGAATATGGTGGATTATTGGATAACCGTTCTTTTGGAGGAACATTGGTTTCCCGTACATTTTACGCACAAGGACAAACCGGACAACAATTATTGTTAGGAGCTTACTCTGCAATGAACCGTCAGATTGGTCGTGGAAAAGTAAAAATGTACAACCGTCACGAAATGCTTGATATTGTTATCGTGAACGGAAAAGCGAGAGGTATTATCGCTCGTAATTTAATTACAGGAGAAATCGAAAGACACTCTGCTCATGCAGTAGTAGTAGGTTCAGGAGGATACGGAAACGTATTTTTCTTATCTACAAATGCTATGGGAAGTAACGCAACAGCAGCTTGGAAAATACATAAAAAAGGAGCGTATTTTGCGAATCCTTGTTACACACAAATTCACCCAACTTGTATTCCGGTTTCAGGAGATCACCAGTCTAAACTGACTTTGATGTCTGAATCGTTACGTAATGACGGTCGTATTTGGGTTCCTGCGAAATTAGAAGATGCTAAAGCAATTCGTGAAGGAAAGAAAAAAGCAACTGATTTATCTGAAGCGGAAAGAGATTATTTCTTAGAAAGAAGATATCCTGCTTTTGGTAACTTAGTACCTCGTGACGTGGCGTCTCGTGCTGCAAAAGAAAGATGTGATGCTGGTTTTGGAGTTAATAAAACCGGAGAAGCTGTTTACTTAGATTTCGCAGCAGCAATTCAACGTTACGGAACGGAAGATGCTTACGTAAAAGGTTTGGATGATAAAGACACTGCTTTGGTGACTAAGTTAGGAGCTGCGATCGTGAAAAGTAAATACGGAAACTTATTCCAGATGTACTACAAAATCGTTGATGAGGATCCTTATACAACGCCAATGATGATTTATCCAGCAGTTCACTACACTATGGGTGGAACTTGGGTTGATTATAATTTAATGACTACAATTCCGGGATGTTTCTCAATTGGAGAATCTAACTTCTCTGATCACGGAGCAAACAGACTTGGAGCTTCGGCTTTGATGCAAGGTTTAGCTGATGGATATTTCGTATTGCCTTATACTATTGGAGATTATTTAGCTCCGGATATTAAAATGGGAGAAATTTCTACAGAGTTACCGGAATTCTTAGAAGCAGAAAAAGCGGTAAAAGATCAAATCGACAGATTTATCAATAATAAAGGAACTCATTCTGTAGATTATTTCCATAAGAAATTAGGAAAAATCATGTGGGATAAAGTTGGTATGGCTCGTAATGCTAAAGGTTTGACTGAAGCTATCGAAGAAATTGCTGCTTTACGTGAAGAGTTTTATAAAGATGTAAAAGTGCCAGGAAGCGCTAACGAATTTAATCAGGAATTAGAAAAAGCGACACGTGTTGCCGATTTCTTAGAATTAGGAGAATTGTTCGCGAAAGATGCTTTACACCGTAATGAGTCTTGTGGAGGTCACTTCCGTGAGGAGTATCAGACAGAAGAGGGAGAAGCACTTCGTGATGACGAAAACTTTGCATACGTTGCAGCCTGGGAATACAAAGGAAAACCAAGTGATGCAGTATTACACAAAGAACCTCTAATTTACGAAAACATTAAATTAGTACAGCGTAGTTACAAATAGCAATTTGTCAAGAGACAAAAGTCTTAAAGTCAAATGGCTCAATGTTAGCTGACTTTCGACTTTCGACTTTATGACCTTCAAACTAAAACAGTATGAAACTTACATTAAAAATATGGCGTCAGAAAAACGCCCAAGATAAAGGAGGAATAGTTGATTACCCAATTGACGGAATCGAACCAGATATGTCTTTCCTTGAAATGCTTGACGTTCTTAACGAACAATTAATCAATAAAGGTGAAGAGCCGGTTGCATTTGACCACGATTGTCGCGAAGGAATTTGCGGAATGTGTTCATTATTCATCAATGGTGAAGCACACGGACCAGATAGAGGAGTAACTACTTGCCAGTTACACATGCGTATGTTTAAAGATGGAGATACGATTTTTATCGAACCATTTAGAGCAAAAGCTTTCCCGGTAATTAAAGATTTAGTAGTTGACAGAAGTTCTTTTGACAGAATTCAGCATGCAGGAGGTTTTATCTCGGTAAATACTTCTGGGAATACAATTGATGCCAATACAATTCCAATCAATAAACACGATGCAGATAAATCATTTGATGCTGCAGCTTGTATTGGTTGTGGAGCTTGTGTAGCAACTTGTAAAAACTCATCGGCAATGTTATTTGTTGGAGCAAAAGTTTCTCAATATGCATTGTTGCCTCAAGGTAAAGTTGAAGCAGTTGATCGTGTTTTAAACATGGTACACCAAATGGATTTAGAAGGTTTCGGTAACTGTACTAATACAGGAGCTTGTGAAATCGAATGTCCAAAAGGAATTTCTCTTGAAAATATTGCACGTATGAACCGTGAGTATTTATCAGCAAGTTTGAAAGGATAATCTAAACATACATTTAGTTTATATAGGAACGCATTCATTAAGTTGGATGCGTTTTTTTTGTGTGACTTACTCAATTATTGTTAAAATTCTTTTTGATTGATTGTAGTAAAAATTATATAACCTATTTTTATGGGAGAGGACATTTGATAAAGTAGGTAAAAAAAGTTGATTGAGCTTATTCTAATATATTTATAACTTATAAAGAATTGTTTGATTTTTTTCTGGTTTAAATTTATTGGTAATTCTTACTTGGTTTAGATTATAAATATCTTAATACAAATTTATGGCATTATTTGATAATTTTAGGTTTCTTAAGGAAGATTTGGAAAATAACGGTTGGATACTTGAGGCTTTTAATTTCAATTACAAGGGAAATAATTACATTGTTCTTGCGAAACTATATTTAAAAGGAGAAGAAAAACCTAAATACGCTCTTTTAAAAACAGAATTTATTAAGGCAGATGATTTCAATAGAAGCTTAACACTTTCAGTAAATTCAAAAGGATTTACAGATATAGATATTAAATCGTTTAGGTTGTTTTTCAATATTGAATATTCTAGAAATTTGGGTGAAATAATAAAACAATTTACTGAACGTTTTTCTAGTTTTATACCAAATCAAATCAATTTTAACAAATCCAAACTGCAGAAGCAATGTTTGGTATTTAGTTTATCAAAAAGCGATAATCAGGATCCTAATAAGATATATTGCTTTAAAGTCAAAAGAAATCCTGATAATCAACTCAGAACTTCTTTTAACGACAATAAAACCAGAATATTGAGATCAAATCTATATTTAAAATTTAAAGAAGAGCCGACAATAAGTTTTTGTTACTCATTGGAAAGAAGTAATGAAAAAAATGACGAAGAAATAATGGAGAAATTTGCGAATAGAAATAGTTAAAGTATGAATTCAATAAAACTATTAAAAGTTGCGTGATGCGCAAAGTATCTAGACTTAGTTTATGTTCCAATTTGTTTTGTTTTTTGATTATTGTTGTGATTTAAAAGGCAGGGACTTTTAAATCACAACAATAAGTATCAAAAAAAATACCTTAGTAGGTGCTTTTTATACACTACTCATAATAGAATTGCGAAGCACTTATTTCCTGTTTTTCTTTTCCTTCGGGCTGAATGAAACAGGTTAAAGTTGTTCCGCCAATCTGATCAAAGTAACTGATGTTGATTTTATGAAAACCTTTTTCAAGTTTGGCGGTTCCGTAAGCTTCGTTGAGCCAATGAATCCCATCATTGTTAACGATTAGCTCATTGTCGATAAAAAGCTTCGATCCGTCGTCTGAAAGCGTTGAAAACGTATAATTTCCGGTTTCCGGGATATAGAGGTATCCGTCGAATTTTAAGCCAATATAGCGCTCTTTTTTCGTTTTCCATTTTTCACTGCTCACAGTGCCTTCAAAAATTCCGGAATTTGCAGGTTTTACTAAATCTAAATCCTGAACCTGTTGGAATAGTGTTCCTGTAAAATACTCATATTTTAGTCCTTTCTTAGTCGGTTTTTGTGCTAAAGCGGGTTTTAAATCCGGATTTCGGATTATTATTTTGTTGATAGAGCTTCTTCTTCCGCTTGGGCTAATCTGAACTGTTTTGATGGTCCTTAATTCTCCTTGTGGAATATTTATGGCTACCGGTTTGGTATATAGTTCTGCTGTCTCATCCGGGTTATAACCGTCTATGGTGTAAAAAATTTGCCCGTTTTTGATCGTTGGTTTCAGATCTAAGGTGTATTTTGAAGTGATCAAAGCTGTTTCATTTGCGCCAAAGGGTGTTGGGACTTTGTAGAGTCTTTTTTGTGCTTCTAGTTTTTCTAAATGATGCGGCATTCGATTTAGAACAAAATTATCATAATTTTTATTTTGTGGTTCTGTCCAGGCGATCTCTGCCAAAGCAAACATTCGGGGATAAAGTTGGTAGTTTAATTTAGCCGGACTCGTTAAATACTCCGACCACAAATTAGACTGCACACCCATAATGTATTTTTGTTCGTCAATAGTCAGACTGTCCACCGAAGTGGGGTTGTATTGGTACATTTTTTCTACGGTCACTAATCTTCCAACGGTTAAAGGCTCATTTGGAGAATACGCTTGGTTATAGTCAAGATACAAAACTTGCTCTGGATTCATGATTACGAAGTGTTTTTGTTTGGCTGCGGCAATTCCTCCCGATTCTCCACGCCAGGACATTACTGCTGCGTTTGGAGCCAGTCCGCCTTCCAGCATTTCGTCCCAACCCAGAATTTGTTTTCCGTTGGAATTCAGGAATTTTTCGATTCTGGTGGTGAGATAACTTTGTAATTCATGTTCGTTTTTTAAACCTAAGTCTTTGATTCTTTTTTGGCAATTCGGGCATTCTTTCCATCTTGCTTTTGGACATTCATCACCACCAATGTGAATGTATTTGCTTGGAAACAAAGCCATAACTTCGGTTAGAACATCTTCGAGGAAGGTAAAGGTTTCTTCTTTTCCGGCACAGAATATGTCTTCAAATACGCCCCAGTATTCAATAACTTTATAGGGGCGATCCGGAAAACAGGATAAATGCGGGTAAGCGGTAACTGCTGCTGTGGCATGCCCCGGCATTTCGATTTCCGGAATAACGTTTACATAATGTTCTTCTGCAAATTTTACAATGTCTTTGATTTCTTCCTGGGTATAAAAACCACCGTACGGATTTCCGTCAAAAAAATAAGGAAATCTTTCGAATTTATTTCCGACTAAAGTTTGTGCCCGTTTAGATCCTACTTCGGTCAATTTTGGGTATTTTTTAATCTCAATTCTCCATCCCTGATCGTCAGTTAAGTGCCAGTGAAAGTTGTTTAATTTATAACTGGCCATTTGTGCGATAAAATCTTTTATAACATCAACAGAGAAAAAGTGACGGCAAACATCTAAGTGTAAACCGCGATATCCGTATCTGGGCTCGTCTTCGATAGTAACACAGGGTAATTTTACCTCTTGATTTTTGGGTTTGTTCGGAAGCATTTGTAATAAACTCTGAACTCCATAAAACAGTCCCTCTTCACTTCCGGTAACGGTAATTTTTTTTGAGGTAATACTTATTTTATAGGCTTCTTTTTTTAACGATGCAGATGGGTTTTTAGTAATAAATAAAACTTCAATGTTGCTTTTTTTATTGGGCGTATTTGTGTTTATGGCGGATTCAAAAAGGTTCGCAGTTTTTTGTTCTTTGGTACTGAATTTATTGTGCTCAAAAACTACTTTAATTTGTCCGTTTAAACGAATGCTGTCCCCGGTTGCTTTATAAGAATTGGGAGCAGGAATTATCGAATTAGTAGTAGAGGAAGTTTGAGCACTTCCAAAGGAAAAACAAAATATTAAAAGGAGAAATATATTTTTTCGCATGGTTACTTTTTATGTTCGTTAAACAAATTTAAGGTTTGTTGGTTAATTTGCATTTTTTTTGCAAAAGCTATTTACGTTTAAATGTCTTTATTATAGATGAATTAACTTTTTTATTACATTGTATTCTAATTTGTTTCGCAATAATATTGCATTAATTGTTTACATTTGCTTTAATAAAAATGAATTTGCATGAATAATGATAATGAACTGGTTAATTATACCAAGGAAGAACGTAAAAATCTTATTTTAAAAGAGATTAACCTACACACTCGTGTAAGTTTTGAAACCCTTTCGGTTAAATTATGTGTTTCAGAAGATACCGTAAGACGCGATATTAATGAACTTGAATCAGAGTCTTTATTGATTAAAGTAAAGGGTGGTGCAATGACAAAAGCGTATCACCATTCTTCTTCGAATCAAACTTATGCAGGCGAATCTAAACAAACCATCGCGCAAAAAACATTAGGTCTGCTTCATGACGGAATGGTTTTGTTAATTGGCGGTGGAACTACCATCAGAGAATTCATCCGATTGATTCCGGATACTTTAAATCTAACCATTTTTACGGTTACTGTTTTATCGGCAGTAGAACTTCTGGACAAACCCAATGTTAAAATTATCATGATTGGCGGTAGCATTTCTTCGTACAGCCAAATGTGTGTGAGCGGCGACGTCTATAATCAGTTGGCGAATATTAAAGTTGATTTATTGATATTAGGAACTAATGCTTTAGATATCGAAGGCGGATTTTCAGATTCTGACTGGGAAACGGTTCAGGTAAAAAAAGCTATGATTCAGGCTTCTGAAAAAACAGCGATTCTTACTATTTCTGAAAAACTGGATACGGTTCTAAAAATGAAAATTGCCAACTTATCCGAGGTTGATTATGTGGTGACGGAAGTCGATCCCGATCACGAAAAACTACAGGCGTATAAGAAGGCAGTTCCCAGTTTGGTTTTTATTTAGTCCCAATTCTTTATTAAAAAGTTAATCCAGTTCTGGTGAAAGATTTTATTCAGATCTTCGTCTGAATAACCATGACTTTTAAAGATCAGAACTAGTTTTTGCAAATCGGCAATGGTGTTTAAATCATATGGCGATTGCTCTGTACCAAAAGCACCGTCAAGATCAGAACCTACACCAATATGATTTGCATTTCCGGCCAATTGGCAAATATGATCCATGTGTTTGAAGACCGTCTCAAGATTGCAGTTTGTTCCTTCTGGGGTCGAAACATCTCTTTTCCAATCCGGAACCAGCATCCATGCATCTAAAGCTCCTCCAATAACGGCTCCTCGTGAAATCAGGGCTTTGATCATTTCATCACTGTATTGGCGGTTGTGATTTACAAGACTTCGACAATTGTTGTGGCTTGCCCAAACTGGTCCGTTATAATGTTCTAACGCCTGCCAGAAAGCATCGTCACATAAATGTGTTGCATCTAAAATAATGTTCAGGCGCTCCATCTCTTTTAGTAAGTCGATTCCGTTTTGTTGCATTTTTCCGGTGGCATCCGTTCCGTTTGCATATCGCCCGGGACCGTAATGTGCCGGCCCAATCGCTCTTAATCCGTATTGATGTGCTTTTTCTAAGTAAGAAATGTCAATAATAGAATCAGCACCTTCTAAGCTTAAAATATAACCAATGGGTTTTTTATCATTCGGTGTTCCGTCATTCCATAAATCGATTTGTTGCAGCAATGATTTTTTATCTGTAATTGGAGTTATTTCTCCGGCTTCTTCCATGGCTTTGTACCACGCGAGCTGTCCCTGTGTTTGTGCCCAGGCCTGCTCAGGTGAATTCCAGCCGGGAATAATGCTATCAGGTTTTACAAATCTCGCAATTTGAGTAGCAACTACAATTCCAATATTTCCTCTTCGCAAATCAGGAAAAGAAACCGTTGCACGCTCGCGATCCGGTTTGTCAGTCATTCCTTTTTCCAAATGGCGCAAAGTAGGTACGTCATTTCTTAAATCTCGATTCCATTCCATCGCATTCATGCTAAGGTCTAAATGGGCGTCTATTATAAACATAGTATTTTTTTTAAGGCACAAAGGTCCAAAGGGACAAAGGTTCAGAGGTTTTCTGTAAGGTCTATAATCTTTATTTTTTACTCTATTCTCTTTCTTCTTCGCTCTATTTTCTATTCTTTTTTTTCTGTAGCTAGATGTTAATTTTTCTGCTGCGGGCCACAACCTGCCATTGATCGCAGATCTGATGTTCATTATTTACAACCTGAACGGAGTCATAAAGGGCACAGGTTGGGCAAACATGATAAGGTTGTGCGTAAATAGTATCGCCGATAGCATACTCGTTTTTTCCTTTGTTTTCGATAATCAAATGTTCTTCTGAATGTCCGGTCGGGATTAGATTTTCATCGTTTAAAATCACAAGTCTTTTATCGATCGGGTTTTCAGAAGCTACAGCTTTGTATCCAATATCAACACAAAAAGTAGAAGGAGTTGGTTTTGAAATTATGGTTCCGACAATGACCAGTGCGGGTTTAAAATTTTGCTCCGGCAGATGAATTTGATAATTGGAATCCCAGAAAACAAAAGTTCCGGGACTGCATTCTACATTTTCCTGAGCCGAATAAAATGGAAAAGTATTAGATCCTCCGGCAACAATTTTCAGTTCGTAATCAAATTTTTTCTGAATAGTCTCTATTTCTTCATTGATGCTGAAGAAAATATTGGAAGCTATTGATGTTCGGTGTTCGACATCACCTTTTAAATGACCGTCGTAAATGTGGATACCTGCGAAATGAATGTTTTTTAACTTAATAATTTCATCAATTAAGGCTCCCCAATTTTTAGAAATTGAGATTCCGGTTCTGTTCATTCCGGTATTCAAATCCAGATATACAATTAGGGTCAGATTGTTTTTATGCGCGATGGTATCCAGTGCTTTTGCCGATTCGAAATTATCTACAATTGTCGAAAAAGCGGTAGCTGGATATTTTTGAATTAACGAAATCCATCTTTCTCTTTTAACACCAACAGGTTGATAGGCGAGAAGCACATCCGGAATTTCGTGTATGGCGGCAAGTTCAGCTTCGGCAATTGTAGCACATTTAATTTTGTTGATGTTGTAAGTTTTAAATAAATCCAGAATTTCCCCAATTTTATGGGTTTTGATATGTGGCCTTAATTTTTGAGTATCACCGTTCAAAGACTCAATCAAACGCTCAATATTGGACTGAATGCGATCTTCGTAAACAGCCAAAAATGGAGTATCAACACGTATTTCGGAATTTATTTCCCACCAATTGTTTCGCATAATTTAGGTTCTTGTTTTTTTGACAACTTCAATTAAATTTTGAAAAGCCTGAAAGGATTGCTCATAACTTAAATTTAGCAGCATTTCTTTTGTAAATAAATTAGAACCAATTCCAACGCAGACAACTCCGGATTTGAACCAGGATTTCAAATTGCTTTCTTCTAAGGTTACACCTCCGGTTGGCATTATCTTTAAATTCGGAAAAGGAGCTCTGATGGCTTTTACATATCCGGGACCACCAATTTTATCGGCAGGAAAAAGTTTTACAATTTCAGCTCCTAATTTATTGGCGTGAAGTACTTCGTTTAAGGTAGCAGCTCCGGGAATCCAGTAAATGTTATTTTTAAAACAATAATTTCCAATTTCGAAATCGGTATGTGGGCACACAATACAATCTGCCCCTAACTGATGAAAGGTTTCGGCATCATGAACATTTAGAATAGATCCAACGGCTATTTTAACCTGCAGATTATTGGCTTTTCTAAAAGCAATCATTTGAGTAAAAACTTCTTTTGCATTGTCTGCACGCGCAGCAAACTCGATAATTTTTATGCCAGCATCAGCCGCTGATTGCAAGACTATTTGGGCTGTTTCAATGTTGATTTGTGTGACTAACGGAAGTACACCTTGCGTTTTTAATATGCTGTACATGTTCTTATTTTATCTGTTAATTCTATTACTTGAGCCGTTTTTAATAAAATGACTTACTTCATCAAGAGTGCTTATAGCAAAATCTCCGTGAATACTTTGTTTGATTACACCGCAGGCAGTTGCCCATTCGATGCATTCCTGACCGGATAATTTATGGGTCAGTCCGTACAATAATCCTGCGTTGAAGGCATCTCCGGAACCAATCTGGTCTGTTACGACATGTATTTTGTGTTCGGGTGTCTGATAAAAGTTGCCTTCGTGAATCAGTAATCCTTTGTATAAATGCGCTAGTCCGTCTGACTTTCTAAAACTCATTGCCAGTGTTTTTAAAATGGGCATTTTTACTTTTAACAATTCGAATGTTTTTTGAAAACGATCGGCATCAGCTTTTTTTGGATCTGTTTTGATTCCGAAATAAATTTCAATAGCATCTAAATCGGCAACAGTAATCGTGCTGTACTGAAGTAAATCAGGCATGATTTCAGAGGGATGTTTTCCGTATTGCCATAGTTTAGAACGATAGTTAAAATCAGAAGAAATTGGAAGTCCTTTTTGATGTGCAGCCAAAATAGCTTCTTTACAGACCTGAGCTGCTTCATCCGAAACTCCCGGACTTATTCCGGACCAGTGAAAATGGTTTACATCGGCTAAAGTCAGATCCCAATTGATTTGATTCTTTTGGATTGTTGCAAAAGACGAATTGCTTCGGTCATAAATTACCTGTGATTGCCTGATTTGATTACCGGCCTCGACAAAATACAGACCCAAACGTTCTCCTCCGTAAACACATTTTGAGGTGTTTACTTTGTATTTGTGAAGTTCATTCAAAGCCAGTTGTGCTAAGTCGTTTTGCGGTAATCGGGTAATGTAGTCAGTAGGTATTCCCAATTGGGATAGTAAAACACAAACATTTGCTTCGGCGCCGCCAACGTAAATTTTTATTTCATTGGCCTGCGTAAATCGATTTCCGTCTGCAACATTCATTCGGAGTAATAATTCTCCGAATGTTGCAATTCTGGTTTGTGAGGTATTTGTATTCATTGTTGTCTTTTTTTAGCCACTCCCGATAGCTGTCGGGATTATATTGATTTATAAACTTAGCGATTATTTTTTTTAACACATAGAAGCATAGTTTTTGAAACCTTGTAATAGGCGTTTCACTTGCATTAATACACATAGCTATGTGCGAAAACGAGTTTTTTTGTTATTCTCAATGAAGTAAAAAAATCTATGTTTCTATGTGTTTAATTCTTTCGCCGCGAATTTCACTAATTTTCGCAAATCAGTACGTGAAAAATTAATTCGTGTTAATTCGTGACAAACAAAAAATAATCCTTTTTTATTATGTAATCTGTGGCATAACTTTTTTTAATATAATTCGAAAACGGCTTCTACTTCAACAGGAATATTATCCGGTAAGGAACCCATTCCTACGGCACTTCTTACTCCGATTCCGTTTTCCTGTCCCCAGACTTCGGCAAATAATTCACTGCAGCCGTTTATTACATAGGGATGTCTTAGAAAATCGCCATTGCAATTCACCATTCCGAGTACTTTTATAACTTTTTTTACTTTGTTCAGGCTTCCAAAATTGGTTACAATTGTAGAAAGCATTGTTAATCCGACTTGTCTTGCTGCTAATTTTCCTTCCTCAATGTCTATGTCATCGCCAATTCGACCAATGATCAGTGATTTGTCGTCTCTAACAGGCCCGTGACCTGAAAGGTATAAATATTTACCATCAACCAAATAGGGTTTGTATATACCCAAAGGCTGAGGCGCCGGAGGAAGAGACAAACCAAGTGTTTCAAATTTTTCTTGTGGTAATAAATTCATGATATTAATGTATTATAGAGTTTAAAATAAAAATGAAAATGATTCCTAAAACTGATACTAAGGATTCCATAACGGTCCATGATTTGAAAGTATCTTTCAGGCTGATGTTAAAATATTCTTTGAACATCCAGAAACTTGGGTCGTTTACGTGTGAGCACATTAAACTTCCTGCTCCAACAGACAAAACCAGTAAGTTAGGATCAAGTCCGGTTGATTGTAGTAATGGGAGTAAAACACTGGCGGTCATTAATCCTGCTGCTGTTGCCGAACCTACACAAACGCGAATAATCGCTGCCATCATCCATGCCAGTAAATAAGGATGAATGTTTATTTGTGTTAGAGCTGCAACGATAGTTTCGTTTACGCCGCTTACAATCATGACTTCTTTTAGGCCGCCGGCTCCTCCAACGATCAGAACAATTAAGGCAACATCTTTGATGGCAACGGCGTAGTCATCCATTACCGAGCTGATGCTTCGGTTCATTCGGATCCCTAAAGTATAGGTACAGATTAATAAAGAAATCAGCATGATTATGCTAGGCTCTCCAATTGTTTTGCAGATATCAGCTAAAGTTTCATTGTTAGAAATCATAGGTAATATCGAAGTCAGTGTTAAAGCAAAAACCGGAAATAAAGCGGAGAATAGGCTAAGGGAAAAACTGGGAAGTTTGCCTTCGTTTGCGACTTCTTCGACATTTAAAATCTCGTGATCTGATTCGGTTTTGATGTTTTTGAGTAAATTCGAAAACAGCAAACCTGCAATAAAAATGGTTGGAATCGCAATGATGATTCCATAAACCAAAACAAGTCCAATATCGGCATTAAAAATACTGCTTAAAGCCATTGGAGACGGATGTGGGGGTAAGAAACCGTGTGCTACTGAAAGCGACGCCAGCATTGGAATACCAAGATATACTTTTGACAGTTTGAATTGATGGGCTACTGAGAAGATTAAGGGTACTAACAAAACAAAACCAACACTATAAAATAGAGGTATCCCAACAATAAATCCGGTAATCATTAAGCCAAGGCGAACGTATTTTTTACCCGTCCATCCCATAACAGTTTTGGCAATAACATTGGCGGCGCCTGATGAAACAGTAAGTTTACCAATACAGGTTCCGAAAACAATAATCAACGTAATAGATCCTAGCATTTCGCCCAGTCCTTTTTGCACAGTTTGTGACAAAGTGTTTATTGGCAGGCCTAAAAAAAGACCTGCTAATAAAGCTGTAATGATAAAGGCAATAAACGGATTGATTTTAAGCCAGGCTATCTGGACGATTAGAAACGCAATGCATGCCGTAAGAATTAAAATGCTCATTTATCTTTTGTATTATTAACTCCGCAGAGTGTAATTCGTATAAAATTGATTAAACACATTGCAACATAGATTTTTTTACTTAATAAAAGAGTAACAAAAAAAGTTAGCTTTTTAAAACATAGTTACTATGCGTATTAATGCAAGTGAAACATCTTTTTAGGATTGCAGGATCTATGTCTCTATGTGTTTAAATTAATTATATCAATGGAATTTTATTGTTTATCCCACCAGATTCTTGTAGTAAAAGTATCAGGTCCTTGTTGTTTAACTGCTTCTGCTAAGTTAGTTGTATTTACTGAATATTCACTGGTTGGATATCTAAGACGCCTTGGTATTGTGCCATTTGTTACATTTCCAGGGAAATTTACGGGAGTTAAAACTGGGTATCCGGTTCTTCTCCAGTTGGCATAAATTTCCTGTTCGTCTACAAATAAAGCTACATAAACCTGGGTATGAATTTGATTCATTTTGGCTTCAAAAGTCCCTGCTGCATTATATGGATTAGCAGTTAAATAAGGAGTTGCATCTGTAATGGAGTAGGATGTTCCATAAATTCCCATATTTAGGAAAGATGCTTTCACTCCTTTTTCATATAACTCCTTATCGGTTTCGGCAGTGTACCATCCTCTTGCAGCAGCTTCGGCCAGATATAAATTAGTTTCGGCATTGCTTATTAATACCAGCGGAGCATCGAATCTTAAAATGGTATTTTGATTTGGCTCAGAATAAGTGGCTTGCTCTAATGGTGCTAATGCTGTTGTGGTTCCATTTGGGAAACCTTTCTGCACGGCCGGGTTAGTATTTTGTACAGTTCCTTGCCAAACTCCGGCGTAAACACTGATTCGCGGGTCAGCAGTAGTTTTTAATAAGTCAATGAAAGTTTTGGCTAGTTTGCCTCCCTCAGTATTAGTTTGACCGTATGATCCGTTTGCATAATCTCCGGATCTTGAGTCAAAAGCAACGGGGTTTCTGTTGAAGTTATTTGGTCCGTCGTTATAGTTCATGATGGCATTGTCTGCTCCATTAACGATTACTCCGCCTGCAATGGCTTTGGTAACCCAGGTTTTTGATAAAGCGGGATCCACTTTAGTTAAACGCAAGCCTAAGCGAAGCATTAAGGAGTAAGAGAATTTCTTCCATTTGGCAACATTTCCCTGATAGATGAAATCAGCAGTGCCGAAACTCGGTTTCGCTGGATCCAGTGCAGTCGCAGCTTCATCAAGCTCTTTTAATAAATCCTTATAGATGAATTCTTGCGAGTCATATTTTGGAAGAAATAGATTTGTAGTGTATGCCTGTACTGCTTGGGAGTAGGGAATACTTCCGTACAAATCTGTAATTTTATGATATAAAAAAACTTTCCAGATTCGTGCAATATTAAGTTTGTTGCTGTCGTTCGGCGTGTCTTTTACGGCATTAATTACGATCTCAGTTTCATTTAATGCTGTTGGGTATGCCTGATTAAAGTAACCGGAATAGTATTTTTCTCCATCTAAGTATTTATCACCCACTCCGGAGACTTCTTTGTAAGTGGCATAATGTTGCAGTATTCCGCCACATTCAAGCATGTTTGTAAAAAAATAATTATTGGCTAAGCCGTCAAGTTGCGCCCTGCTGAAAATAAAGTTGGTATTTGGTTTTTCAACGGCATTGGGATTGGAGTTGATTTCTTCAAAATCTTTGGTACATGCTGTCAGGCTACCCAACAGTATGCCTGAAATGTATAATAGGGTTATCTTTTTCATGTCTTTTAATTTAAAAATTAGGGATAAGGGGTGTTTAAAATTTAACATTTAAATTTAAACCGAAACTTCTGGTTCTCGGAACTCCAAATTGTTCTATACCCTGAGCATTTCCCGCACTAAATACAGATTCCGGGTCTACGTTTGGAGTCTTTTTGTAAAGAATGAATAAGTTTCTTGCTATGAAAGAAATGGATATGCTTTGAAGTTTTGATAAACTGCTTATTTTTTCAATAGGGAATTGATATCCAATAATAACTTGTCTTAGTTTTATAAAGCTTGCATCGTAGACAAATTCTGATGAAATGTTTTTTAGTCCATCATAATAATTTCTAAGGTCTTTAGGAGCAATTACCATATCTACCGGATTTCCTTTAGTATCAACTCCCTTAATTGGTAAGCCGTTTTCACGACCTTCAAGTGTTAATTTGGTTAATCCCATACGGGTTCCATATAAATCAGTTCCGGAGTATAAACTACCACCGAATTTACCGTCGATCAGGAAGCTAAAAGATATGTTTTTGTATTTAAATTCATTATTAAGTCCTGCTGTCCAGGGATGAACACCCTGTCCCAGCTCCTGAAGTGGACCTCTTGCTACGGTTGCGGTATTGCCACTTACATTGTAAACTGTATTTCCGTTTGCATCTTTAAGCGGTTTATATCCTTTAATAGTACTGTAAGGGCGTCCTACATCACTGGTAATAAGGGCATAATCGTTTACGGAAATTGCCATCGTAATCGAGTTTAATTTGTCTGTAAGTGCTTCAACTGTGTTTTTATTATAGGCTCCGTTGATACTTGCGTCCCAAGAGAAGTTACTATTGTTTATGATCTTACTGCTAATTAATAATTCAACTCCTTCATTTCTCATTTTTCCAATGTTGAGTAAAGCAGTATTTGCGCCTGACGCATTTGAAATGGTTGTTTGTACAATGTCGTTTGTGGTAGCACGGTTGTACCAGGCGAAGTCAAGATTTAAACGATTGTTAAAGAAGCCTATATCAGTTCCAATTTCAAAGGTGGTTGAAGTTAAAGGACTTAACGTAGAATTTGGCACTCTCGTTCCTGTAGGGACTTGTAGCTGTTGGTTGTTGTGGCCTCCCTGAACCATTGAATACGATCGGTTTAATGCGTATGGATCTGGTGTAGCGCCTCCAACCTGGGCCCACGAAGATCTCAGTTTTGTAAATGAAATCCACTCCGGCATTTTTACAATATCAGAAAGAATGATACTGGTTCCTATGGATGGGTAGAATACTTTATTGTTTTCTTTAGATAGAGTTGAAAACCAATCCTGACGTCCCGTAACGTTTAGGAAAATTACATTTTTGTAATCCAGATCTGCGGCAGCATAAACAGAGTTTGTTTTAGTTTTTCCATAAGGATAAGTATACGATAAAGTAGTAAAATTGGTTGGAGCGAAAAAATCATCAAGGACAAAATTTGAACCCTCAAGGCTTACTTCATCTCGTAAGGTTGTACGGGAGTTTACTCCAAGTAATGCATTCAGAGAAAAATCTTTATACAAGTTCTTTTTGGTATAGTTTAGTATAGCTTCGGAATTCAGGTTTGACAGCTTTACGCGGGAACCTTGTGCGTATCCAATTGGATTGTTTAGGCTTGTCTTTGGAATGTATCCAAAGTAATCGTAATCGGTGTAATCCTGTCCAATTCTTCCCTGAAGAAATAGTTCAGGTGTAAAGTTTAATTTTACGTTTAACATTCCAAGGAAACGATTTTTAGTGTCCCTGTTTTTGATTTTATTAATGGTGAAGTAAGGGTTTGTTGCAACTGGAACAGGATTCCATGCTATTTCCTTACCGTTTTCGTCATAACCAGGTGAAAGATTTCTAATGTCTACAGTGTTAGCAAGCAGATAGGTGGCCCAGTTCGGGTTGGCTTCTGCATCTGAAACCGTAATTCTGTTGTTTGATTTCTCTATATTGTATTGTGCGACTACGTCAAATTTTAACCAATTGGTTAAGTTTACATTGCTGGCAATGTTGACACTTTTACGGTTGAAATCAGAATTTGGTACAATCGACTGGTTGTCTGTATTAGAGAAGGAAAGACGTCCTGAAGCTTTTTCGGTTCCTCCTGAAAGTGCGATAGAATTGATAAATGTTGTTCCGGTTTCGTAGAAGTTTTTGATGTTGTTTTTTTGTGCAACATAAGGTCTTTTTACTCCGTCAAATTGAATAACATCAGTTCCGTCTATTTTTGCTCCCCACGACCAGCGACCAAATTCTATAGCTTTTTCTTTTGTTAATGGTTTTTGTCCTGCATCTCCGGCTCCGTATTCGTATTGCCAGTTCGGGATGACAGCTGGAGTTTCAAAAGTATAAGAGGAATTAAGTTCTACGCCGATGCCTTTTTGTGCGCCTCCTCTTTTGGTTTGGATAAGAATTACACCATTGGCAGCATTTGCTCCGTAAAGAGCTGCTGCAGTTCCTCCTTTTAATACAGTGATGCTTTTAATATCATCAGGATTGATAACAGAGGTACCGTCACCTCTATCGACGTTCATTCTTGGTGAGCCTGCTCCGTTTCCGGTTCCAGGCAGGTTAAGTTGTGTATTGTCAATTGGTAAGTCGTTTACCACATACATGGGCTGGTTATTTCCGTTTAGGGAACCATTTCCACGAATGACTACTCTGGTTGATCCGTTTGCGCCTGTTGCAGAGCTGCTTACGTTTACTCCGGCAATTTTACCTACTAAAGCGTTTGTGATATTGGTTTCTTTTGCCTTGGTGAATTCAGTTCCTTTTAATTCGGTAACAGCATAGGCAACTGCTTTGTTACTTTTTTTAACCCCTAATGCGGTTACTAATACTTGCTCCAGTACATTTTCGGCAGGCTTTAAACTTATTACGACATCTCTAACATTGTCTAGTTTGTATTCTAAAGTTCCATAACCCATGTAAGAAACGATAATGTGAGTTTCGTTTTCCGGAACATTTAATTTGAATTTTCCTGTTTCATCGGTTATAGTAGCTGTTTTCTTATTGCCTTTGGCGTAAATAGTAGCTCCGGCAATTGGCATTCCGTCGTCCTGACCAATGACTTGGCCTGAAATTTCAATCTGACTGCTTTTTTGTTCAAAGAGGTGCGTTTTAATTGCAGCTTCTTTTGCATTTGCTGAGAAGATTACTCCCCCAATAAATACTAATGAAATTAGCTTTGTTTTCATAATACTTTGGTTTTCATGTTTTATTTTGGTTTTATTGGCGATCAAATATATATATTATTTTTATTCGTTTGCATTTTTTTTGCACAAAATGCATTTTTTTTGCAATATTTTTTTCTAAAGTATTTTTCTAATCCAAAAGAAATGAGGTTTCTAAAGGTGTTTTGAGAAATTTTTGCAGAATAAGCTTTTTTGGAATGAACCTGTTTTAATCTTAAAATTCGTATTTTTAGAATAAGCCGCTTGGGGAATTCAGTTCGTTTCGGATCGCGAAAGCCTAAAAAAATACCATCCATAATTCAATATGAATTACGAATGGTATTATGGTCAACATGAAAGGATTTGTGTTTGATGCAATTTAGCAGTTTAATCTACATCCCACCAAACTTTAGCAAGCCAGCTGTTATTGTTGTATTTGGCACCTGCCGCTAAATAATTCTCTTTGTTACTTGTGGATTCTTCAGGAGGGTAAGGCATTCTGGTAGGCATAACTCCGTTTGTGGTTGATCCTACATTTGTTATTTTGACCAAAACCGGAAAGTTTGTTCGCCTGTGATTGCTGTAAGCTTCCATTCCGTTTAAAAATAAAGTAAGCCATTGTTGTGTGGCAATTTCCTCCAGCTCTTTTCCGGGAGTCAGGTTTTTTGTCGCTAAGAAGGCGGTAATGGCATTGTTGTCGATAATGGAAGCGTCTTTAAAAATAACCCATTGTCTGATTCCGGCTTCAATTCCTTTTTTGTAAAGATTTTTGGTGTCGCCTGTATAGAGATTTCTAAAAGAAGCTTCTGCCAAAAGCAGTTGTGTTTCTGAATAAGTAAGATGCAGGTATGGAGCACTGTTCTCGTATAAATAGGGCTGCAATCTTGAAATATTACCGCCTCCGCCTGGGAAATTGTAGCCGTACATGTTCGGATTAATAGCCACATAATTACCGTTAGGAGCAGGTAAGAACCATATTTTTTTTCTCGGATCGTCTCCCAATGCATCAAATAGGGTGGTAGTAGGACGGTCTGTTAGTTCGTTGCCTTTTAAGGCATGAGACAGTCCGTTACCGTTGTTCACCGCTCCGACTGTTTCCGGAAGAGTGGCGTCGTGTTTCATATAACAATTGTCATCGTTGCTTGTGAAGATACCATTTGCAACTGCTTTTTGAATTTGCTCTTTGGCGAGGGCAGGATCTACTTTTGAAATTCGCATCGCGCATCGCAGTCTTAGGGAGCTGATCATTTTTTTCCATTTAGAGACATCCCCTGCATAAAATATATCTCCTTTTATGGGATCAGTTCCAGATTGTATTTGACTATAAGCTTCATCCAAAACTTTAAAAAAGTCAGTGTAAATATCTTTTTGACTGTCGTATTTCGGATAGAAGATATTTTGGTAGTACCCCAAACCGGCTTCTGAGTAAGGAACGTCTCCGTATAAATCTGTCAGACGTTGAAAAGCCATAACTTTCAATGTTTTTGCGACTGCATTTAGGTTGGTGAACTCTGCTTTCCCATTGGTTCTTTCATTGAGGTCCATAACGTTACGTATTAGTCCGCCGCCATAATTTGCATTCCAAAGTGCTCCCTGGTATTCGGTGCTGCTTGCGTAAAAAGAACCAAAAGTTGCTGTTGCCCAAGCAGCTCCAAGATGCTGAATGAATCCTTCTCCGTAAATAAGATTGGCTCTCCATTGTTCGAAGATTGCACCTGAGAAGGAAGCTTCAACACCGGTTAATTGTGCTGAAGGAGCTATGGTTACGAATGATTCAGGATTGGTATTGGTTTCCCTGAAAAGTTCGTCGTCGGCACAATTAGTTGTGCTAAGGAGTACTATGGCACCGAGCGTATATTTTGTTAATTGTACTATATATTTTTTCATTTGAATCAAATTTGAGGGTTAGAAGGATAATTGTAGATTGAAACCATAAGATCTTCGATAAGGCAAAGAACCGTATTCAAAGCCTTGTCCATTTCCGTTAGTGTAAGTAGATTCCGGATCGATGTTTGGAACTTTAGAATAGATATTCCACAGGTTTCTACCAATTACCGAAAATTTAAATCGGTCAAGTCCGGTTCCTTTTAACCACTTTTTAGGAAAATCGTAACCTATAGAGGCTTCTCTAAGTTTAACGTAAGAAGCATCGTAAACAAAAGGTTCCGGTGTAGTATTATCTCCATACAGACTTCTCCAATACGTTTGAGGGTTAACATAACGTGTGTTGTTCTGGTATCCGGTTACATTACCGCTACCGTCTTTGATTTCAGTTACACCTTCTACAATAAGTCCGGCGGTTGGGGTTAATTGCCCTATTTCATTTAGCGTTTTTCCGGCTGCAAGTTGTGCGGCAACCCAGGCATTATATCCATCTCTGCCTTCAATGGTTTCGTCTGATAGTCCATTGTAAGCTGCATAAGCATTGGTCATAGAGTATACTTTGCCTCCAAATTTCATGTCGAAATTGGCTCTAAGGCTAATTCCTTTATAAGAAAACTCATTGGTAACGCCTCCAATCCAGTCCGGAGCAGTTTTCCCTAAGCTTTCATAGCCATCGGTTAACAGTGGAAGCCCGTTTGCTCCTATGATTACTTGACCATCAGGCGATCTTTGAAATTTTCTTCCGTAGATTTCTGTAGAACTTTCTCCTACTTTGGCTACAATTTGTGCTCCGGCCCATCGTGCATTCGAGATCACCTGAAGGTCGGTTTTGTCGGTTAATTCCAGTAGTTTGTTTTCGTTTTTTGCAAAGTTTAAGGTAATGTCCCAATTGAATCCATCAGGATTTCTGAAAATTCCGGCGGTTATTAAGGCTTCGAAACCTTGGTTTTCAACGGTACCCGCATTGGCATTGGCACCAACAAAACCTGAAGTTTGTGAAGTATTTAATACAATTAACTGGTTTTTTGTTTTGGTATAATAATAAGATAAATCAAGTTGTAAACGGTTTTTAAAAAAACCTAAGTCAACTCCCGCTTCGTAGCTTGTGGTGAATTCTGGCTTTAAGGTGTTGTTTGGAATGATACTGTTGGCTACTGAACCAATGGGGTTTCCTAAAAGCGGTTTCGTTTGTATGTTGTAATTAAGTGCTGTGCTGTATGGTGTTTCCAGTGCTTTTGCGGTTCCTGCCCAGGAAGCTCTGATTTTTCCAAAAGTTAAAACATCACTTTTAATATCGAAACCATCCGTAAAGATAAAGCTGGAAGATACCGAAGGATAAAAGTAAGAGTAATTATTGTTGTTAGAAGAGCTCACGGCCGAGGCTAAGGTTGAATTCCAGTCATTACGTCCGGTGAAATCTAAAAACAAATAATTTTTGTAGTTGGTTCTTAAATACGAGTATACAGAGCGTACCAGAATTTCGTCGTTTGTTTTCGGATTTAGAATGCTGGACTGGAAGTTGGCTTGTTTGTTGATTCCGTTGGTAATCATGTCGGTAAGCGCAACTCCGGAAACGATTCTTTGAGAATTTCTTTGATTGGCTCCAACACCAAAGGTTACGTTAAAATCGCCAAACGATTTTTGAGCGTTCAATAAGGCTTCTGTATTGTATTCCTGAAAGGTAGTGTTGCTGTTTATTAAAGATCCGTTTTGTCTGGATAACCAGGTGCTTCCGGCGTTGACAAAATCGGAACTTTCAAATGTAAAGCGGTCAATTCCGGCTCTTGCGGTAGCACTTAACCAGCTGGTAAGGGCATAAGTAGCACTGAAATTACCTAATATTCTGTTCTTTTTGGTTTCATTTTTATTTTCGTTTATAACAAAATAAGGATTTAACCTGTTGGCGTCTGCGTTCCATGGGTAATATACGCCATTTGGATCTTCGTAATTTTTTAGCCAGGCCTGATCAATGTTTGGGGCTATTGCAGCTACGGATAATCCGAGATTTCCGGCATCGTCTGATAAGGAAGGCCTGTTGTCTGTGTTTTCTGTAACATAGCTAAATTTGGCATCCAGTGTTAGCTTTTGTATCTGAGAGTTAACCCCTAACGTGAAAGTGTTTCTTTTCAGACCGCTTTTAGGAACGATGTCAGTAGCGTCAAGATTGGAGTAATTTAGTCTAAAGCTGGTGTTGTCCCCTCCTCCTGATAAACTAAAGCTGTTGTTTACGCTTACTCCGGTTCTGAAAAAATCTTTAATATTGTCTTTTACATTTTCATAAGGTTTGTAAGAGCCATCAAAGATTCGTGTTGTAGTGTTGCCGGCCGACCCGAATTTTGGTCCCCAAGCACTGGTAGTGGCATTTTTTCCATTCGCAATGTCATTTGGATTTGGAAGTACTCCGTTGGATCCTGTACCATATTCCCTTTGGAAATCTTTATAAGTAGTATTGATTTGGTCGAAGGTGGTTGTGCCATTGTATTCGGCTTTCAAAGAGTTTTTTCTTCCTTTTTTGGTAGTAATAACAATAACTCCATTGGCACCACGTTCGCCGTAAAGTGCACTCGCAGCTCCTCCTTTTAGAACCGAAATGTTTTCGATATCATCCATGTTTAAACTTGATAGGCCATCTCCATTGTCGGCTCCTTCTGAATATCGTCCCGATTTAGAATCGGTTATTGCGGCCAGTCCGGTATTTCCTAAAGTAACCCCGTCAACCACAAATAAAGGCTGGTTGTCACCGCTAATCGATCGATTTCCTCTGATCACAATACGGGAACTACCTCCAAAACCTCCTGTGGTTTGAGAAATGTTAACCCCTGCTACTTTTCCGTATAGAGATTGAGCGACACTTAGGGTAGGGTTGTCGGCTAAATCTTTTCCTTTTACATCCTGAAAGGAATAACCTAGTTCTTTTCTTTCTCTTTTTATGCCTAATGCAGTAACGACAACTCCCGAAAGTGCTGTAGCAGCAGCTTCTTTTAATTTTACGGTAACGGTATTGGAGTCGCCTATGAGAATATTTTGTGTTTCTAGTCCTAAGAACGAAATGGCTAAGGTTTTTCCTTTTTCTACATCAATAGTGAATTTACCGTCAAAATCGGTAGTGGTGCCTTTTCTTTCGTCTTTTATGGTTACAGATGCTCCCGGTATCGATATGCCGTTAGTGTCGGTCACCGTTCCTTTGATGGTTTTTACTTGCGCCTGGGTGACCTGTATCGCAAAAAAGAACATAAATAATAAAATAGTTTGTTTCATTCTTTGGGTTTTTAGTTAGTTGAGGTTTATTGATTGGTTGTTTTTTTGTTTCACTGGTGAGGTGAAAGAGTTTCTTAATTCGTTTCCTGAAGACGAATTATTAGAAATAGAATCCTGTTACTTTTACTACATAAGTGGTTTTTTGTAGCTTTAGTATTATGTTTTAAAGAATAGGGAATCTGTTTGTGTTCTTTTAGTATTTTGCTTTTTTATTGCAATTGATTCATGACAGTTTGTAAGAATCATTGTTGGCGGCGCGCCTTTTAAAATCGGGTGTTTGTTCATAATTTATTGTTTTTTAATTGGTTGTGTTTTTTAATTAGCGCTCAAATATATATAAATTATATTCATTGTAAGCAATATTTTCGCACAAACAATGCAATAATTTTGCATTATTTTTTTAGATAATGTTTTTTTATTCTGAAAAATCCGATGTTTACTGGGTTTGCGTCGTTTTTGTCTGAAATGTTGTGAAACTGAACTCAGGATTGTATCTTTTGCTTAAAAAAGTTATTTTTACGATATGAAAATCGCACTTATACAATCAGATCTTTATTGGGAAAATTCTCAGGAGAACAGAAAACACTTTGAAATCAAAATCAATCAAATCGATTCTGAAGTCCATTTGATCGTATTACCGGAGATGTTTTCGACGGGATTTACGATGAATGCTGCTGCAGTTGCCGAAACAATGCAGGGGGAGACTATTTTGTGGATTCAGTCTCTGGCGAGAACGAAGAATGTTGCTATCGGAGGAAGTCTCGTTATCGTTGAAAACGAAAAGTATTATAACCGAATGGTGTTTGTTTTTCCGTCAGGAGAAATTCAGTATTACAACAAGCGTCATTTGTTTTCACTTGCGGGAGAAGATCAATTCTATACCAGCGGAAACGAAAAAGTAATTGTAGAATATCTCGATTGGAAGATTTGCCTACAGGTTTGTTATGACTTGAGATTTCCGGTATTTGCAAGAAATGTTGAGAATTATGATTTGTTGTTGTATGTAGCCAACTGGCCAAAAGTAAGAACCAATGCTTGGGATGCTTTGCTTAAAGCACGTGCGATAGAAAATCTAAGTTATGTCGTTGCCGTGAACAGGGTAGGATTGGATGCGAATAATTACGAACATATTGGACATTCGCAAGTAGTTGATTTTTTAGGAAATTATATTCTGGAACCGCAAGAGGACGAAGGAGTTTTTGTGGTTGAATTGGATGAAAACACTATGTTAGAAACCCGAAAAAAACTTGATTTTTTAAGCGATAAAGACCGGTTTAGTATTGATTTTTGATTGTAAATTTTGAAGATTATTTTTAAAGTTCTTCTAAAACCACAATCTCGTTTTCAGGGTTTTTAGTGCGAACGGAGATTTTTTTATACTCCCATTTAGTTCCTTTTTTGATAGCAGAAAGGTCTAGTTTGCCCTTTCTTTTGGTCCCGTTGATTCTAACGGATAAGCGGACAGTATTGTGGTTGTTAGAATAAACAATGTTGCCTTCTAAGATTGCTAATTGATCAATCGGCTTGATTTTTCCAACATTTTCAAGGACGTTTGGATTCTTGTTGGCTTTTTCAATTGCCTGTTCAAAAAGCAAATTGTCGGAATATGCCTGAGCGATATCGGTTATGTTTTCTTTAGAAGTTGAAGCCGCAAGGATTCCGATTAAAAAAAGTACAGCTATCAGGATTGAAGGTAAAAACCATTTCCAGTTTCTTTTTAACCAGTTTTCTTTTTCAATCAAATCGTTTTCCATAGTGGTGTATTCAGGCGTTAAAATCTAGAAGGCTTTTCTTTTCTTCTCGTCTTCTTTTTTCTTTTTCTCGATCTGTTTTTTCTCCACTTCAGGATTGTAAGGAACACTTAAATCAATGGCCTGATCGACATCCCAATTGGTTCGGACGTCTACATTGGTTTGAAAATAGAATACTTCTTCAGCGTATTTTTTATTCAGGAAATCTCCTGAGTCGTATATTTTATTTTTATTGTCGTCATAGATTATTCGAATCGTAAATTTATCAGGGACTAATAAATTAAATTCAATTTTAGTTTTGCCTTCCGAGTAATCACTTGCGTATACCACATCTCCTTTAGCGTTAGTCGCTTCGACTATAATTGGAAAACGTTTCACATTTTGCAGGTTCAAAACAAGATTTCCGTAGTCGGCAGGTTCTTTTGTGCTTAGTTTAATGGCCAGGGTGTCGTTAGACTTTTCATAAAAATCAGTCAGTGCACCCGGGAAAAAGGTTATATTGTATTTTTCAACAGGCTCTTTTTTGAAATCAACATAGAATTTTTGTTCAAATTCATCATATTCTGTGGTGAAATCTACAGCAGCCGAGTCTTTGTTAACCAGTTTAATTTTTGATTTGTCAAACTTTACTAGTGGAGTGGCTGATTCTAAGGTAAAACGATCTCTGAAATTGATGTTTCCGTTTTGAACGGCAGTTATATTTAAAGTGTCTTTCTTTTGGTCTTTAATTTTTAGGCTAAATCTTTTGTTGTATTTGTCTTTGCTGACTTCTACAGATAAAGAATCTGCTTTTAGAGGTTTGTACCAAATTTGTAAGGAATCTTTTTTAGGAAAAGCGGTAACAATCGTTTGCAGAGTTTCATTGCCGTGTTTCAGGACAACTTTGGGTTTAGAAAGTTTGAAGTTTTGTTTGCCTTCATAAGGAAGATAAAGCTTGTTTCCTGATGCCTGTATTGGTTTTAAAGCTTTAAAAGGAAGTGTTTCCTTGAACAATTCAAGCTCAAAAACAGTATCGTTCGGAACTGTAATATAATGTTTGATAAACCCGATTTTGTCGTCTTTAGGGTTGTATCTGTTGTTGTTTCCTTTGTCTTTCATTGCTACTAGCAGGTATTTTCCGGCTCTTAAATTTTCTAATTTAAAAGTGCGTAAACTGTCCAGTGTGTTTGTAATGTAGCGTGGACTCTGTTTGTAAATCAAAGAATCTTTATATGTATCGTTAACTTCATATAGCATTACCGAAACAAAATTATCAACGTTTTTTTCATACGAATCTTTGATTTGCCCACTTATGGAAAGAGAATCAATATAAGGGCCTGTCGAGAAAACATATTTAAACTGGTTTATCGAATTTCCTTCGTTATTGTCTGCAATACTTTGTCCGAAGTTAAAACTGTAAGTAGTGTTTGGTTGTAAAGTATCTTTTATTTTTATGGTGATTACTTTACTTGCAGTAGTTGGTAAAATTAACGGCTCACGTTTCATAGGAGGTGAAATGATAAGCTGTTTGTTGAGGTTTTTAAGTTTTACATACTCATCAAATCCCAGAATAATTTCATTTCCTGTAAAATTAGTACTGAAATTTTTAGGGGAACTGTATTTTAAAACCGGAGCCAGCGTGTCTTTTAGTCCGCCGGTAATGCTTCCGCGTTTGGCACAGCTTAACATAAAAAAGACCATTAAAAATGCAATATATCTAAAGTTGTTTTTCAACATAACGGTTTCTGAATTTGATTGCACAAAATAACAATTATATTTGCTTTAATTGAAACTTTTTAGCCATTTATTAGGATTCACAGCTTTTGCAAATTGCTCTTTTTTTTTAAATTGAAAACCATAACAGGGAAGAATTTCTTACTTTTGGGTTTAAAATGTAATTTTTCTTAAGTTTTGATCAAAAGATTTTTTATTGGTTTCTTAATTCTTTTTCTGATTTCCTGTAGTAAGAATGAAAAGCCGGTTGTTGCTTTTTATTACTGGAAAACCATTCTGAAATTATCTGAAACGGAGAAGCTTGCTTTGAAGCACAATGAAGTCACTAAACTTTATATTCGGTATTTTGATATTGGCCAGCATCCCGAGACAAAAGAACCCATTCCGCTTAGTCCAATTCGTTTTCAGGATGACGTAACCAAGTTCGAAATTGTACCTGTAGTATTTATTCAAAACAAAATCATGTTGTCTTCCCCCCTTGATGTGGAGGATCTGGCACAGAAAACAGTTCGTTTGATTAAAGAAATCAGCACGAAGAACAAAATTACGTCTCAGGAAATTCAGATCGATTGCGACTGGACCCTTAAAAGTAAAGACAACTATCTTAAATTTATTGAGAGTGTTAAAAAGCTTTCCGGAAAAAAACTCTCCGCAACAATTCGCTTGCATCAGGTAAAATATTTTAAGAAAACTAAAATTCCGAACGTAGATTCCGGAGTTTTGATGTACTACAACATGGGGTCAATTGCTCCCGATTCCTTAAATTCGATATACGATCAGAAAATTGCAGAACGCTATTTAAAAAGTCTGAAAAAGTATCCGATGCATCTCGATTTTGCCCTACCTATATATTCTTGGGGAATTCATATCCGAAACCAAAAAGTAATTGGTTTACGTTCTAAAATGAATGTAGCTGAACTCAAAAGGGATCCAGATTTTCAACAACTAAGCGGAATCTTTTTTAAAGCGAAAAAATCAAATTATAAGAATGGAGTTTTTTACGAAGAAAATGACCTCTTAAAAATGGAAGCAATTACGGCAGAAGATTTAAAACAAATGGCGGAAGAACTGGGCGAGAATACCGCGCAGCAGCCAAAAGAAATTATATTTTACGATTTAGACGAATTCAATTTAAAAAACTATGAAAAGAATATTTTTGAACAAGTTATTTCTTGTTTCTAGTGCGGTTTTACTTTTTGCATACGGAGTAATTTATGCCTGTGCAGATGGCGATTGGGATTATTTTGGATCGTACAGTTCTAATTTTACTCCCGAAACTTTTGCAGACAAATCGTATTCACCGCTTTTCCTGTCGGGTGGAATTTTCTACGGAATTGGTTTTGATACCGAGCACAATTCCCGTTTCAATAAAGATATTAAGTCCGATTGGGGAACGTATCTTAAAGGGAAAATCGATACCACTACCGTAAATTATTTTTTAATTGGAGATGAAAAACCGGATTATTATTCGGAGAATAAAAGTGCGATAAAAAACAAGGAAGAAATCAAAGATCTTCATGTGTATTATAAAAGCAAAAAGGAAAATAAATCCTCTTTGAAATGGGGGAAAAAGATTTCGCTGAAGGACGATAAAGTAAAAAGCTTTGTCGAGTTTTTGTATCTGGCGCAAAAAATAGAAACCGTTTCTATTAACAGAGATTATTGGAGTTACGATCCGGTGGAGGCAAAAACGTTCAACGATGCCAAAATGATTCAGTCTATCGAGAATGTGTACAACACGACTTCGGATCCTTTTCTGAAAAACAGATATTGGTTTTTGACTATGAAAGCTCGTTTTTACAGCAATAACAAACAAAAAGCCGTTGATTTTTTTAATAAAACAGAAAAATCGGTTCCTAAAAATGTGCTGTATTACCGAGCACTTTCCTACGTGGCAGGAGTGAATCACAAGCAAAATAAATTTGCAGCTTCAAACTATTTGTACGCACAGGTTTTTGATAAATGCCCGGAATTGAGAATCGTTACCGCTTATTGTTTTAGGCCAAAAAATGAAACCGACTGGAATAAAGCGTTGACGATGGCTAAAAATAATAAGGAAAAAGAAGCGCTTTGGGCTGTTCGTGGTTACTACAAAGACGAAAAACAGTCCATTGAAAAAATCTATGAATTAGATCCTAAAAGCGAACATCTGAATTATTTGGCAACACGATTAGTGAACAGACAAGAGGAAGCGATAAACAATTCGTTTCAGAAGGATGGAGGAGAAAATCAGCCTATGAAAAAACTTAGTGTGGCTGAAAACAAAACCGAAAATCAGGTTAAGGTGGATCAAAAAACATTGGATTTAATCGCTAAAATTTCGGCAGCAGGAAATACAGACCGACCTTACTTATGGGATTTGTCTCTGGGGTATTTACAGACTTTAAAAGGAGATTATGCCAGTGCAGATAAGAATTTTGATAAGGCGGTAAAAACGCTTCCTAAAACAGAACTGGCAGGAATGCAATTGCGTTTGCTTCGTTTTGTAAATAATTTGAGCAAAATAGATAAACTTACGGATAAAAACGAAAAAACAATTCTCGCCGATTTAAACTGGCTGTATTTTGAACTTCCAAAGAATTACAAAGGGCAGGAATTTCGTTATCAGAATGCTTCTTCCTGGAGCAGAAGTTATTTGTCAACGCTTTACAGGGAAAAAGGAAATCCGGTAATGGCTGAAATTTATGGCGAATCGCGCTACAGTTATTGGAACGATGGAAATTCATTTTACGACAATGAAAAAGTTTTATTGGACATGAAAGCTTTCTTGTCTAAATCCAATAAATCTGAAATTGAAAGTATCGGAGCTGGGATTTATAGTTTGAAACTAAAAGATATCAATAATTTTCAGGCGGTTGAGGCAACCTTTAAAAATAAAATTCCGGAAGCTATTGAGTACATGAAACAAACCGATTCGGTTCAATACAGCAAGTTTCTGGGGAATCCGTTTAACGGAAGTATAAAAGACTGCCACGACTGCGATCACACGGCGTATCAAAAAAGAAAATATACTTTTATGGATTTCCTGACTACCGTAAAGGAAATGCAGGGTAAACTGGCTCAAAAAGAAGACGTGTACACGAATAGCTTGTTGTTGGGTAACGCCTTTTATAATATTACGCATTTCGGAAACGGAAGAACTTTTTATGAAATCACAATTATAGGTTACGGTTCAAGTCCGTATTCGTTCAGAGATTCGATGAAGCGAATGATAACCAATTGTGATCTTCCTAAAATGTACTACCAAAAAGCGTTGGAAGCGGCAACAACAAAAGAGCAAAAAGCAAAATGTATTTATATGCTGGCCAAATGCGAACGAAATGAATATTACAATAATAAGTACAACAACCTTAAAAACTGGTGGGAAGCTGACGACGATAAAATTAATTTTATTGCCTGGAGCGGTTTTAAAGCGTTGCAGAAAGACTATTCGGATACGAAGTATTATCAGGATGTTATTGCCGAATGCGGTTACTTTAATACGTATGTAAATCAATAATTGAAATTAAAATTTAGAGGTTATGGTAAATAAAATTGAGCATATCGGAATTGCTGTGAAGAATATGGAGGACGCCAATGTGTTGTTCGAAAAATTATTGGGCGTTCCGTCCTATAAAATGGAGTCGGTAGAAAGCGAAGGGGTTTTAACCTCGTTCTTTCAAACCGGAACCAATAAGATCGAGCTTTTGGTGGCGACGAATCCTGAAAGCCCAATTGCGAAGTTTTTGGAGAAAAAGGGAGAAGGAATTCATCATGTCGCTTTTGATGTCGAAGACATTCATGCCGAAATTGCCCGTTTGAAAAACGAAGGTTTCGTGCTGATTAACGACGTTCCTAAAAAGGGAGCCGATAATAAATTAGTGGTTTTTTTACATCCGAAGAACACAAATGGTGTTTTGGTCGAGCTTTGTCAGGAAATTAAATAAAAATTTTTCTTTTTCTGATTCGAAATAAGCAGTTGAAAATCAATTGTGTTTTAGGAAACACAGGCTGTCGTTTGAAATTAAATGCAAATCATCTCCCAAAATATTTGGAGCGAATGAAAAATAGTAGTAATATTGCATCCTCAAACCGGTCCTATAGCTCAGCTGGTTAGAGCACCTGACTCATAATCAGGTGGTCCCTGGTTCGAGCCCAGGTGGGACCACATAAAGCCTTTACAGAAATGTAGAGGCTTTTTTTTGTGGGGTAAACTCAACTTAATCAGGATATTGAAAAGTAGATGGCTTTGAAAAAAATCTATTTGTCAACTTTTTTGATGAAAAGGGAGGGGTGCTACTCGGGGTGCAATCTCAATTTACGAGGAGTACATTTTTTAAGTCCTAAAAGTATGCTAATTAACTTTAAATCAATTAGCTATGAAAAAAGAAAATTTTACAATTTTGTTTGTCGTTAAAAAAAATAGACTAAACAATAAAGGATTATGTCCTATTAATGTACGGATTACCTATAGGGGTGTTCGTAAAGAAAATGCAACTGGTTATTTTGTAGAACCAAAGGCTTGGGATGCAAGCAGACAGTTAATCAATTCTAAATTACCTAATGCTATTAATGATAATGCTCAGCTAGAATTAATTAAGCAAAAAATCAAGAACTCTTATTTGTCAATTCTATTAGAAACGGAAGATTTTGATGCAAATGATATTTACTTAAAATACCTTGGTAAACTGGAAAAACCGGTCAATTTGACCACCCGTTCCGGAGCAAACTGACCACCTGATTCCGGAGCAAATTGACCACCAGGTTTTGTGGTTAATTAACGATTAAAAACTATTCATTTTTTCATGTTGTTAGAACCATACATTCGTTAAAAATATACGGATTATGGCAAACAAAATAACAGACATGAGTAAAATTAGAAAAGTAATTAAATTCTATTGTAATGGAAAGAGTAAGTTATTTATAAGTAGCTACTTATCCCTTTCAAGAAATACGGTAAAGAAATATATTTCCTTATTTGAAGTTCTCGGATTAAGCTTAGAATTAATCGACCAAAAAACCGATGCAGAGCTGGAACTTTTATTCTCCCAGACTAGTGTAGAGGCCATTAGCCCGAGATTACAGACACTTTATGATTTTTTTCCTAAAATGGAACGTGAACTAAAAAAAGTTGGCGTTACCGTACAGCATATGTGGGAACAATATATTGCTGTAAATCCTGATGGTTATCGAACTTCACAATTTCATTATCATTACAATATATGGGGCAAGCGAGTCAATCCGGTCATGCATATGAACCATAAGGCTGGTGATAAAATGTATGTTGATTATGCCGGAAAGACACTCTCAATTATTGATATAGATACCGGAGAAGTCAAAGAAGTACAATTTTTTGTAGCAATATTAGGCGCTAGCCAATACACGTATGCTGAAGCTTCCATGAGCCAGCAAAAGGAAAACTTTGTTGACTCAGTAGAGAATGCCATGCGCTTTTTTGAAGGTACTCCTGCTGCCATTGTTCCGGATAATTTAAAATCTGCAGTAATAAAAAGCAGTCGTTTTGAACCGACAATCAATGAAACCCTGGCTGATTTAGCAGAACATTACGAAACTACAATTTTACCTGCCAGAGCTTACAGGCCCAGAGACAAATCATTAGTTGAAGGAGCTGTTAAGATATTATATCGAAGGATTTATGTAACCATAAAAGAAACCAAATTCTTTTCTCTGGAAGAATTAAATCAGCAGATCTGGGATTTACTTGACTCTCATAATAACAGAAAACTAACAGGACGCCCTTATTCCCGCTTTGAATTATTTTTAGAAGACGAGAAAGAAAAACTGCGTCCACTGCCACAAGATCGTTTTGAAATTAAATACCAATCTTTTGCAACAGTAATGCAAAACGGTCATGTTCAATTAAGCCAGGACAAAAACTATTACAGCGTTCCGTATCAATATGTAAAAAAGAAAGCAAAGCTGTTATATACCAAATCAACGGTAGAGATTTATTTTAAATACAATCGAATAGCTGTACATCCAAGAAACTACAAACCTTATGTCTATACAACAACCCCTGAGCATTTAGCCAGTACACATCAATTTGTAGCCCAATGGAGTGCTGCCCGCTTCATTGAATGGGCTAATAATATTGATGAGTCAGTGGGAGAATATATAATACAGATAATCGAAAGCAGAAATCATCCAGAACAGGCTTATAAAAGTTGTTTAGGAATACTGAATTTTGAAAAAAAGGTAGGCAGACAGCGATTAATAAATGCCTGCAGGCGGGCACTTGATTTTAAAATTTACAATTTTAAGACCATACAAAATATTTTAGAAAACAACTTGGATCATATTGATTTTGATCAAGAACCTGAGCAAGAACTTCCCGATCACAGTAATATAAGAGGAAAACACTATTATAACTAAATTAAATCTTGAAAAAATGAATGAATCCACAGTAACCAAAATGAAACAAATGAGGCTTTATGGCATGTTTAATGCTTTTAAAACAGCCATTGAAAGCGGAAAAACAGATCATTATACCCTTGACCAGTTTGTATCGATGATTATTGATGCAGAATGGGATGAAAGGTACAATCGTCGTATTGAACGAAGTATCACTAATGCCAAATTCCATTACAAATCAAATATTGAAAGTATCAATTTTGATGTATCACGTAATCTGGACAGAAACATGGTACTGCGTCTGGCAGAATGCGAATTTATAGAGAAAAATGAAAACATTTTAATCACTGGAAGCACCGGTGTCGGTAAAAGTTATTTAGGTACCGCATTAGGTTATCAAGCTTGTATACAGGGTTTTAAGGTAAGTTATTTTAATACCTCAAAATTGTTTGCTAGACTAAAAATGGCTAAAGCAGATGGCACTTATCTGCGGGAACTTACCAAAATACAAAGACAGGATGTTATCATACTTGATGATTTTGGACTCCAGGCACTTGACAGCCATAACCGAATTACTCTTTTGGAGATCATAGAAGACAGGCATAATAACGGCTCTATAATCGTGACATCACAAATCCCGGTTCAAGGCTGGTATGATATAATTGGAGAAAAAACGATAGCCGATGCAATATTAGACAGACTTATACACCAATCTCATAGGCTTGAATTACATGGAGAATCCATGAGAAAGAAAAGAGGAATAAACAAAGAGTGATATTTTATTATATTTGAATACTAATTAACAGATGAAAAAATATAGTTTTTAATCAAAACGGAGGTGGTCATTTTGAACTGGAATAAGGTGCTCACTTTAAAACGGAATGGGGTGATCAATATAACCGGAATTTGCAAGCAGACAACAAAAGGTGGAAAAGATGACAAAAAAATCTATTTAAGATCAATGGGAAGTGGAGCAAATTGGCTATCAAGCCACGTTTCATTATTTACAAGTCTTTTATATTATTTCTGTAGTTTAAAAGAAAAATGTTTAATACCGACCATATTATTTATAGATCAACCAAGTCAAGTTTATTTTCCTACTGAAATTGACAATTCTTTAGAATTTAATGGTAAAGAATTGAAAAAGCTAACATCTAAAAATGTTGATCAAAGTGACGAGGAATTTAATCAAGATATCAATGCCGTTACAAACTTATTTGATCAACTTGTTAAATTTTGTGATAACACACTTACAGACACAGGTATTAAGCCACAAATAATTATTACAGATCACGCTGATAATTTAAAACTTAATAATGCTAAGTTTGAAGATTTAGTTAAAGCTAGGTGGAGAAAAGAGAATGAAGGTTTTATAGAATTGAAATAGAGCTTAAATATCGTAAGATTGAAAAATAACTACTAAAACGAATATTAAAGATGAATTAATATAAAAGGAATACAATTCGGGAGCCTAGTAAAAACAAGCATACATAAGGGGTTAAATCATAGTATTTTATCTTAACTGGTTCGAGCCCAGGTGGGACCACTACTAGAATAAAGCCTTTACAGTAATGTAGAGGCTTTTTTTGTGCTATGTTGTGAACATTTTACGAATGTCAGAAAATCAATTTGTAAAGTTAAACTTTGAATTAAAGCTTAATTATTATGGGGAAACTAACAAAAACAGGTTGTTGATTTTATTTCTGCTTTGCTTTTTAGAGATTGTGGGAATTAATTTTAATTATTCGCTCCAAAAATATAAGTATATCCTACGTAAGGAAAATACTTAAACATCTTCGCTTGTTCCAGATTAAATGTACCATTATCTAAGCTTGTGTCGATGAGAAATGGCGGAGACTGTCCTACCAGATTATTTACTCCAAAGTACAATCTGGTTTGGTCGCCGGATTTCAATTTTTTTGTTTTTGAGACACCAATATCGAGATTGTAATTTCTTGGTAGACGGTAGTTATTAGGTCTTGATATTTCATTGCTTTGGTTTGGGTCTACTGGGTACGAGTCTTTTTTGTCATTATAGGAAAAAGAATCTGGTGCCGAGATTAAAACGCCGGAACTATAATTAAACATAGTGGATAGGACCCAGGATTGATTAATATTCCAGGTAACAGCTCCTTTTATTTGATGGGTTATATCGTTTGGAGAATTAAACGTCTGACCATTATTTATTGTGGGAAATCGCAATGTCGATTTGCTCAGGGTATACGATGCCTGTACATCAAACTTTTTGAACTGCTTAGAAAATTCAAGTTCCAAGCCTCTTGAATTGCCAAACCCGATTAGAGGGGATTGTATTTTGTCCTGATCTGAAACATCATAAAGGGGTTGGTACATTAAAATATTGGATACTTTTTTTTCATAAAGCTGTAATCTGATGTATCCTTTGTTTAAAGTTTTTTCATAGCCTGCTTCATAAATAAAAGCCTTTTCCGGAGGCAACTGATCTGTACTCGGCATTCGTAAGTCTGAGGGTAAGGCATAAGTGTTCTGGGCAATTTGATGATAAAACTGTTCCATTATGGCATAGGAGGCAAAGAGACTATTAGAATTGCTGTACTTGTAAACCAAACTGGTACGGGGCTGAAAAGAATTATAAACCTTGTTTTTAGTTAAAAAAGTTGCATAATGAAGACCTGCTTTTATTCGAACTTTATCAGACAGTGTTATATCATTGTCCCAATAGGTTTTGAAATGTAATGACTTTATCAATTGATCACGGTCAATAGTGTTATTAGAAAAATTAGTCATATTTATTCGTAAGCCTATAGCACTATTTAGGAATGACGACCAGTGATAGTTCAGGTTGTTTTCGATACCTATATCTGTAATACGAAACTTTCTGGTTCCTTCTTCATCTGCATTAGCAAACTGATTATTGTAGTTGCTTAGCAGTAGAACCGAATTCTGAAACAGTCTGGGATTATATACCCTGTTCCACCGCAAAGAAAGTGTCTTGTTGGTCCAGGTAAGCTGAGGTGCTTCGGAAGAAAAGAAATTTACACGAATAAGATCCCCGCCGGTATAGGCACCAAGGTACAGTCGGTTGGAGGAATTAATAAAATAGTTAATTTTAAAATAGGCATCATACATTCGGTATTTAAAATTAATATCCTGATCAAAAATCGCTTTGGTCAAAGCATCAATCCAGCTTCTCCTTGCGCTAATCATAAAGGACATCTTGTCTTTTATGATAGGTCCCTCAATCATCGCAGAACCTGTTAGCAAACCAATATTAGCAGCCCCATGGTAGGATTGCATGTCTCCATCTTTTGTTTTAACATCTATGACCGACGATAGCCTTCCTTCGTAACGGGCCGGAAAGCCGCCTTTGTAAAAACTTATTTGTTTGATGGCCTGCGAATCGAAAATAGATAACAAACTCGTAAAATGATTGTAGTTGTAAATAGGAACACCATCTAATAAAACCAGATTCTGATCGCTTGAACCTCCTCTTACATTTAAAGAAGTGCCGTAGGTGCCTGATTTTAGCGTAAGAAGTTTTAACGGATCTGATTGCCCCATTAGAAATGGAAGAGCGTTAACGTGCTGCGTATCGATTATGCTGGAAATCTCATTTAAAGGTTTTTTGGATGACTTAACTTCAACCGGAGCAAGGGATAGTCCCATTTCAAGATTGAAGTTTTTTTTAATGGTTTTGTTTACCAGTATCGTATCTGTTTGTGAAGTAAAACCGGTATAACTCGCATTTATGATGTATTTGTTTTCTGGCAATGTTAGCGTATAATAGCCATAATCATTACAATTAACAGCAATGTTTGTGTTTAAAACTCGTACGGTAGCGTAGGGTAGCGCTTCTTTACTGTCGCCTGCATAAACAAAACCACTAATAGTAAATGGGTCAGGAGCTCGCGAAACCGTGTAGATAATTATTTTATTGTCTTTTTCGAGAAATTTTACTGATTCTGTTGCAAAAAGAAGATTTAGAAGCGTTTTCAATTCATAAGTTCCTTTGCTGATCTTTGTTTTTTTGCCAAGATTGAGCTTGTTGTTACTTAGGGATAAATTAACGCCTTGTGTTATTATGGTGGAAATATAAGATCCGATGCTATCATTTTCTATTTGGATAGTGATCTTTTTTTTCAGCAAGCTTGTTTTTTGTGCTTGTACAGATCCGGCACAAAAGAAAAGGACAAAAGAGCATATAATGATTAACCGGTTATTTATAAAAGAATTACTTTTCACACGATATGTTTTTCACCCAAACAGTATTGCCTTTTTGTGTATAACTAAGCCCAAACAATAAACGGAATTCTTCTAGTATTTCTTTTATAGATTCGTTCTTGAAATTTGTGGTAACGGTACAGGAATCAGAGATTTTGCCTTCTACCTGTATTTTAATATGATAACAATTTTCAATATCCTCAAAGGCTTTTTGAAGTGGAGTATTTTTGAAAGAAAGAGACTTTGTTTTCCAGGAGAGTAAGTTTTCGTCTTCATTTTCACTTTTAATTAATCTGCTGGAAGCGTAATGAACCGCCTGCTTTTTCTCCAAAACGACTGTTTGACTGGTAGGAGTGGCGGTAACTTTGACTTTTCCTGTAATCACAGCTACCGATTTTTCTTTTTCTGTTGTTTTTACAACAAAAGAGGTTCCTAAAACTTTTACGGCTAGTGTGCCTGTATTTACAGAAAAAGGCTTGCTCTCGTCGTGTTTTACTTCAAAGAAAGCTTCTCCATTTAAGCTGACAGTACGGTTGTTCCATAGAAATCTTCTATAGGTGATACTCGAGTTGTCGTTCAAAGTAACTAAAGAACCATCGCTCAATTCGACACTTTTTACCTGTCCATTAGCTGTTTGAACAGTTATGTCGGCATTCGCATACAAGAAAGCGAACGTGCTTATTAAAATAAAAACGGCTGCAACTGCTGTTGCGTATAGGTGTTTTTTGTACAGCTGAAATACGGTTGGCTTCGTGGATGATAAATTTGGTGCTATGCGGTTCCATGCATTAGCTGTTTCAAATAACTGAGGGGAGTCTAATGGCTGACTTTCTGCAAAAAAAACTTTAAGCGAGAGATATTCATCAGGATTGTTTTTTATCCAATTCATTAACACAGCTTCTTCCTCAGGGTTCGTTTCTCCTGAAAAATGCTTTGCCAGTAATACATTAATATCTTGGTTGTCCATGGTTAAACCTCTTTTAAATAAAACACAAATTCTTTTAAAACCCCCACTATGTAATGACTAAAATACCATATTTTAAAGAAAACAATTAGGTTGGGATGTTGTTTGACAAACTCCCGTATATGTTTGATGGCTTTTCCCATCTGGTTTTCTACTGTTTTTGCTGATATTTCTAATTTTTCTGCAATTTGTTTATAGCTTAATTTTTCAAGACGGCTCAGTTTGAAAATTTCAAGACATTTTGGTGGAATTCCATTAAATGCTTGTTCTATAAGCTGGTTAGCATCGGATAAGGGTTTTGTTTCGGGAATTTCTTCGGCAATATCGGCAGACATTTCGTCAATGTCAAACATATAGATTTTTTTTCTCAGAATAGATATGCACCGATTCTTAACGGCAATATACAGGTAATATTTAAGGCTCTTTTCAGAAAGTAAATCCTTGCGGGTTTCCCATATTTTAATCATCAGTTCCTGCACCACATCTTCACTTTCATCCCGATCCTGAAGGTATTTATAGGCATGATTGCATAAGGGCTGATAAAGCTCGCTGAACAATTGTTTAAAATGCTTTAGGTCCTCATTCATATCATAAAAAGTAGGGAGATTTTAAATTTTTATTGCAGCGTATAGGGGTATTTTGATTTTTGGCGTATTAGTAATAAGGCAGTGTAAGATATTCTTGCCACAAATTTAAATTTATTAACTATAAAGTAATTAAAACAAATGAAAAAGTCAATTATTGTATGCGTAATTTTTTTAACATTCGGTACAACTGTAGTAAAAGCACAAGAAACCGGTAAACATGAAGTAAATCTAACCTATAGCGATGGTATACCAATGACTTTTGTAGATGGTTTTTCAGATGCATTATCTTCCGCAATTCTGGGACAAAAACTAAATTCTAAGACAACATCTTCTGGGAATTTTGGTTTGGGTTATAGAAATCAAATCACCGAACGAATAAGAGTAGGTGGTGATATCGCTTTTCAGCAGGAACAAACCGAGCAAAGCGATAAAAATAACAAATTTATTGGTAAGAGAACCAATCGCTATTTAATGGTAATGCCAACGATAGCGTTTAGTTACATAAAAACAGATTGGTTGGATTTTTATGGCTCAGCAGCTGCAGGCGTTGTTCTGGAAAAATATACACAAACAGAACCTAATAGAGCTGCCGTTAAAGACAATGCTACTGATTTTGCTTTCCAGGTTAATCCTGCAGGTATACGTGTAGGTAAAAAACTTGGTGTGTTTGCAGAAGTCGGATTCGGATATAGAGGAATTGTAAGTGCAGGTCTAAACTATAAATTTTAAAAAATAGTTTATTAGACTGAGAAAACAAATTGTTTGTAATATTCATAAATGGCTAAATAGTTTAAATATTTAGCCATTTACTTTTTAAGAAAAATGGATCAGGTTAATAAGGTAAGATTGCTCAAAAAAAAACAAATTGTACATAATTATGGGCAAGTAGAAGTATTGCCAATGGTTTCAACCATTGGTAACAAAAAGTGAACGCAATGTATGATTACAACACAAATCTGGTGATTGAAACCATGGGTAACAATTTGCGATAATTGCCTTTTTGAATGTAAGAAAAAGTAGAATATCTGGAAAAAGCACAAAAAGGCAAATAACCTTTAGCTAGTTTAGAAAAGACCGTTTCGTAATCCGAAACGGTCTTTTTTTTATGCTTTAAGTTATTTTGGAGCGATAGAGGTTTTATTTGAAGTAACAGATTATGAATCATTCAGATGGATTTTGTGCTCTGAGATGGTAGAAGTTGGGTTTATTGTTGGAATCGAAGTTTAGATTTGTAGAAAAAAAATCTAAACCACAAAAATATACGTAAGTACCGGTAAGGATTAATGTTTTCTGGGGTTTTTCCTGTGTCAGGATAAGTGTATTATTTTTGTTTTTCTTTTTTTGTTTTAAATCTTGTGTTTTTGCAAAAAACTTATACATTTGCCGAATAATTCGTTGTAAGCCCCTGTTTTTGTGCGAATTATATGAAAATAGATAAATTTAACAACCTACCGTGCTGTGTTGCAGCATGTTGAAATTATGAAGATAATCAAGACTGTTTTTTTTACATTTTGCCTGAGTTTGATATGTGGGTTTAGTGCTTTGGCACAATCCATACCGCCACCACCAGATGATCCGGATGATCCTGACATCGTACCAATAGATGATCACTTACTTTTTTTGGCAATATTGGCTGTTGTTTTAGGAATTACAATCATATATAGAAATAAAATAAAAAAAGCTTCAATTTAGATTGAAGCTTTTTTTATGAGCGGATTTTAAGTATTATTTGTTTATCGCATAAAGTCTTGAGATGTATTTTCCAACAACATCAAATTCAAGGTTTATTTTGGTTCCAACTTTGAAATTTTTAAAATTGGTGTGCTCAAAAGTATACGGAATAATCGAAACGCTAAATTCGTTTGTTTTCGAGTTTACAACCGTCAAGCTTACTCCGTTAACCGTAATAGAGCCTTTTTCGATGGTAATATTGCTGAGGTTTTTGTCGTATTCAAAAGTGTAATTCCAACTTCCGTGTGCTTCTTCAATTTTGATACAGGTTCCGGTTTGGTCAACGTGTCCCTGTACGATGTGTCCGTCCAGACGATCGCCAAGCTTCATTCCTCTTTCCAGATTTACAATATCGCCTTCTTCCCAGTCACCGATATTTGTTTTTAAAATCGTCTCATCGATAGCGGTTACAGTATAAAATGAGTCTTTTATGGCTACGACTGTAAGGCAGATTCCGTTATGGGAAACGCTTTGATCAATTTTTAATTCATTTGTAATAGATGAGTCAACTGTGATGTGAAGATTGTTTTGATCTTTTTTTATTTCGTGAATCCTTCCTAGGGTTTCTATAATTCCTGTGAACATTGTTGTTTTATTTTACTAAATTTGCACATCAAAATTAGTAATAAATAACCTGAGCTCATGAATAAAAAAGCAGAAAATATAATTGTTGGAATTTCAATTGGAGATTTAAACGGTATTGGAAGCGAAGTTATATTGAAAACATTCGAAGATTCCCGCATGTTGGAGATGTGTACGCCAGTTATTTTTGCAAACGCCAAAATACTTTCTTTTGTTAAGAAGAGTTTTACATCTTCAGTTCAGTTTCATGGTGTAGACAAGTTGGAGCAGGTTTTGCCTGGAAAAGTCAATGTTTTTAATCTTTGGAAAGAAGGAGTTGATATTAATCTGGGTAAAAATGATGAAAAAATTGGCGAATATGCGATTAAATCATTTGTTGCAGCTACCAAAGCTTTAAAAGAAGGTTTGGTGGATGTTCTGGTAACAGCTCCAATTAATAAATACAATATTCAATCAGAAGATTTTAAATTTCCGGGACATACAGATTATTTAGATCAGGAGTTGGAAGGAAATGCTTTAATGATGATGGTTCAGGATAATTTGCGAGTAGGATTGCTAACAGATCATGTACCGTTGAGTGAGGTTTCTTCGCATTTGACAGAAGAGTTGATCGTTAGAAAAATTGAAACCATCAGAAAATCTCTGATTCAGGATTTTAGTATTGTGAAGCCAAAAATAGCCGTTTTAGGATTGAATCCGCATAGTGGTGATGGCGGAGTGATTGGTAAAGAAGAAGATTTGATTTTGAAACCAACATTAAAGAAGATTTTTGAAAAAGGTACGATGGTTTTTGGTCCATTTTCGGCAGATGGTTTTTTTGGAAGCGGTCAGTATGAAAAATACGATGCAATTGTAGCGACTTATCACGATCAGGGATTGATTCCGTTTAAAACATTATCGTTTGGAAAAGGGGTGAATTATACAGCGGGTTTAAATAGGGTGAGAACCTCGCCAGACCACGGTACGGCTTATGATATTGCCGGAAAAGACATGGCTGATTTCAACTCGTTTAAAGAAGCAGTTTATCTAGCATTAGATATTTTTCGCTCGCGTAATCAGTATGAGGAGATTACTGAAAAACCACTCAAAATAAAAGAAAAACAGTTATAAACAAAAAAAGGTGAATAAGATTATTAGTTTTATAATAATTTTATATCTTTGCACCCCAATTCAGGTATCTGAGTTTTAGATACTGATTGGTCAAATTGATGTTGAAATGAGCAAAACAAAAGATTTTTTAATTCCTTTCATAGGATTAAAACTAGGAAAACACCATTTTGAGTATCAAATAAGTAACACGTTCTTTGCGAACTTTGATTACGACGAATTTCAAAGTTCGGATATCAAAGTAGGTTTAGTTTTAGATAAGAAAAGCAACATGTTAGAGTTGGAATTCAAACACAAAGGGACGGTAAATGTGCCATGTGATCTGACAAGCGAAGATTTTGATTTGCCTTTAAAGGGTAAAATGAAATTAATTGTTCGTTTTGGAGATGAATTCAATAACGATAATGAAGAGCTTCTAATATTGCCGCATGGAGAGCATGAAATAGATGTAGCACAATACATTTATGAAATGATTGCACTTTCGGTACCGCTAAAACGAGTTCATCCAGGAGTAAAAGACGGAAGTTTACAAACTGACGCCTTGAAGAAACTAAATGAATTGACTGTAAAAGAAGTCAAAGAAGAAAAAGAAGAGAGTAAAAAAGAAGAAGATATTGACCCGCGTTGGGACAAATTAAAGCAACTATTAACGGATAAATAATATAGTAAAATGGCACATCCTAAGAGAAAAATCTCGAAAACAAGAAGAGATAAGAGAAGAACACATTATAAAGCTACTGTAGCTCAAATCGCTACATGTCCTATTACTGGAGAAGCACATTTATACCACAGAGCTTACTGGCATGAAGGTAAAATGTATTACAGAGGGCAAGTTGTTATCGATAAATCTGTAGCGGTTGCTTAATACGTTTTTGTAAATGATACTGGAACTCTCACATAGTGAGAGTTTTTTTTGTTGGTTATAATTTTCTTTTTTTAAGAAAATATCTACAAATTAATTTCGTTTTTTTTTGTAATTTTCAAGTCTTTTAAAAATTTTTCAAATACACTGTATTTGAAACGAAATAATAGAATATAATGAATAAAATCACAGCCGCAATTACCGCTGTCGGAGCTTACGTTCCCGACTTTGTACTTTCGAACAAGGTATTGGAAACGATGGTCGAAACTAATGACGAATGGATTACTACTCGTACCGGAATTAAAGAGAGAAGGATTTTAAAAGATGCTGATAAAGGAACATCGTTTCTTGCTATAAAAGCAGCACAGGATTTAATAGCAAAAGCTAATATCGATCCGTTAGAGATTGATATGATTATAATGGCAACAGCTACAGCAGATATGCCGGTAGCCTCTACCGGAGTTTATGTTGCAACAGAAATTGGAGCTACCAATGCATTTGCTTACGATTTGCAAGCGGCATGTTCAAGTTTCTTATACGGAATGTCAACCGCTGCAGCTTATGTGCAGTCAGGAAGATACAAAAAAGTACTATTAATTGGTGCCGATAAAATGTCGTCAATTGTAGATTATACAGACAGAGCAACTTGTATTATTTTTGGTGACGGAGCGGGAGCCGTTTTATTCGAACCCAATTATGAAGGCTTAGGCTTACAAGATGAATACTTAAGAAGCGACGGTGTAGGACGCGATTTTCTTAAAATTTCTGCCGGAGGTTCTCTAACACCAACTACAGAAGAGACCGTAAAAAATAAACAGCACAATATTATTCAGGACGGAAAAACCGTTTTTAAATATGCTGTAACAAATATGGCCGATGCCAGCGAATTGATTTTGCAAAGAAACAATCTTACCAATCAAGACGTAAACTGGTTAGTACCACATCAGGCAAACAAACGTATCATCGATGCTACTGCAAGCAGAATGAATCTTGAAGAATCAAAAGTATTGATGAACATTGAAAGATATGGTAATACCACTTCAGCTACATTACCATTAGTATTAAGCGACTTTGAACACTTGCTTAAAAAAGGAGATAATATTATTTTTGCCGCGTTTGGTGGAGGATTCACTTGGGGATCTATTTACCTAAAATGGGCATACGATAAAAAATAAATCAAAACTAAAAACGAATCATTATGGATTTAAAAGAAATTCAAAACCTAATCAAATTTGTAGCAAATTCGGGAGTTGCAGAAGTAAAGTTGGAAATGGATGACGTGAAAATCACGATCAGAACAACTTTAGAAACAAATGTAACTGAAGCTACTTATGTACAACAATTGCCAGCTCAGGCTGCATTGCCGCAAGCAGTTGCTCCTCAACAAACAGCTCCGGTAGTTGTAAATGTAAATGCAGAGGCGCCTGCTGCTGTTGAAGATTCTAAATTCATTACTATTAAATCTCCAATTATTGGAACTTTTTACAGAAAACCATCTCCAGACAAACCAGTATTTACTGAAGTTGGAAGCACTATCGCAAAAGGTGATGTTCTTTGTGTAATTGAAGCAATGAAATTATTCAATGAAATCGAATCAGAAGTTTCAGGTAAAATTGTAAAAATTCTTGTTGACGATATGTCTCCTGTAGAATTTGACCAACCTTTATTCTTAGTTGATCCATCATAGTTTTTAAAAATTCCAATAGAGAAATCACAAAATCCAATTGTTGGAATTTGGAGATTGGAATTTGTAATTTTTAATATAAATAAGATGTTTAAAAAAATATTAATTGCAAATAGAGGAGAAATTGCACTTCGTGTAATTCGTACATGTAAAGAAATGGGAATCAAAACTGTAGCAGTTTACTCTACAGCCGATGCAGAAAGTTTACATGTTAAGTTTGCTGATGAAGCGGTTTGTATTGGTCCCCCTCCAAGTAACTTATCGTATTTGAAAATGTCAAATATTATTGCTGCTGCCGAAATTACTAACGCAGACGCAATACATCCAGGATATGGTTTTCTTTCTGAGAATGCTAAATTCTCAAAAATTTGTCAGGAACACGGAATCAAATTTATTGGTGCAGCTCCTGAAATGATTGATAGAATGGGAGATAAAGCTTCTGCTAAAGCTACAATGAAAGCAGCAGGAGTTCCATGTGTACCAGGTTCTGACGGGTTATTAGAATCTTTCGAGCAAACACAAAAATTAGCTAAAGAATTTGGTTATCCGGTAATGCTTAAAGCTACTGCCGGTGGTGGTGGAAAAGGAATGCGTGCTGTATGGAAAGAAGATGAATTATTGAAAGCATGGGAAAGTGCACGTCAGGAAGCTGCCGCTGCATTTGGGAATGACGGAATGTACATGGAGAAACTTATCGAAGAGCCACGTCATATCGAAATTCAGGTTGTTGGAGATTCATACGGAAAAGCATGTCACCTTTCTGAAAGAGACTGTTCGGTACAACGTCGTCACCAAAAACTAACCGAAGAAACACCTTCACCATTCATGACAGACGAATTGCGTACAGCAATGGGAGAAGCTGCTGTAAAAGCGGCAGAATTCATTAAGTACGAAGGAGCTGGAACAGTAGAGTTTTTAGTGGATAAACACAGAAACTTCTATTTCATGGAAATGAATACCCGTATTCAGGTAGAGCACCCAATTACAGAACAAGTAATTGACTACGATTTAATTCGTGAGCAAATTATGGTAGCGGCAGGAATTCCAATTTCAGGAAAAAACTACTTACCGGAATTACATGCTATCGAATGTCGTATTAATGCTGAAGATCCTTATAATGATTTTCGTCCTTCACCAGGGAAAATTACTACACTTCACATGCCAGGAGGACACGGAGTACGTTTAGATACTCACGTTTATTCTGGATATACAATTCCACCAAACTATGATTCGATGATTGCTAAGTTAATTACAACTGCACAATCTCGTGAAGAAGCAATAAGCAAAATGCGAAGAGCTTTGGATGAATTTGTTATCGAAGGAATCAAAACTACAATACCATTCCATAGACAATTAATGGATGACCCAAGATATATTGCAGGAGATTATACTACTGCTTTTATGGATACATTTAAAATGAAACCTATAGAGGAATAAAACTGAAGGCTGTCGATTTCGACGGCCTTTTTTATTTTACCAAATGGTAAGCCCGATAGGTTTTAAGAATCTATCGGGCTTGTTTTTTAGTGAAGTAAACACTTCTGGTGTGTATTTTTTATACATGTTTTGCCCGAGTTACACACTTTTTGTAAATCTTAAATTCTGGCACAAATGGTTTAATCCCTTTAAAAATAAGGATTTAAGCGAATGTAGATACAACGTTTTCGTTACGGCATAATAATTTCATTATCTAAAGCGTAAACAACTATTAATAATTTAAAATATACACATTATGAAAAATTTATTTCTATCAGCCGCAATTGTTTTAGGAGGTTTAACATCATTTGCATCAAACGCTCCAATAGCAAGCACTATCGTTAAAACGGTTTCTGTTGCAGACGAATATACAGAGATCAAATTAGAAGAATTACCTGCTCCTATTACAGAAGCTTTGAAAAAAGCATACCCAAGTGCAGTAGTTACAAAAGCATATAAAAACGAAAAATCAGAGTACAAACTAGACGTTACTGTAGGAGAAAAGGTAGGTAATCTTTTTGCTAATGCAGACGGAACCTGGATCAAAAAATAATTTAAAAAAGCTCTTATGTTTATTCAAGTTAAGAATACCAAAATAAAATTAAGAGTACTAAAATATACACACTATGAAAAATTTATTTCTATCAGCCGCAATCGTTTTGGGAGGTTTAACATCATTTGCTTCAACTTCACCAATATCAAATACAATCGTAAAAACAGTAGTTATCCAGGATGAGTACACTGAAATTAAAGTAGAAGAAGTTCCTGCTGCTGTAATCGAAGCTCTTAAAAAAGCGTATCCGGATGCAATACTTTCAAAAGCATCCAAAAACGCAAAAACAGAGTATAAACTTGATGTTACTGTAGGTGACAAAGTAGGCTCTCTTTTTGCAAATGCAGACGGAAGCTGGATCAAAAAATAATTAATAAAGAACTCTAAAAAAGGATCATTATGAAAAAGTTAATCTTATCGGCAGCTATCTTATTAGGTGGTTTGTCAATGCAGGCAGGAAATGTAACTGCGAAAAGTTCAATGATACAAACTGCAAGCGTTCAGGACGAATATAAAGAAGTTGATGCCGTTCCGGCTGCAATTAAAACTGCGTTAGACAATGCTTATCTGGGTGTGAAACTGGATAAAGCCTATGTAAATGCAAAGAAAGAGTATAAAATAGAAATAACCGTTAGAGGTGAAAAATCTGTAGTTTATACAGATGCTTCGGGAAACATTCTTAAAAAATAACTATTAGTAACCCATAAAAACCATTTATTATGAAAAAGTTAATCTTATCAGCAGCAATTGTTCTGGGAGGTTTGTCAGTTCAGGCAGCAAGTCCGGTAATGCAAACATTAGGTATTCAATCTGTAATTGTTCAGGATGAATACAAAGAGATTGGTGTAGATGCAGTTCCTGCAGCAGTAAAATCGACAATCGAAAAATCTTTTCCAAATACGAAACTTGAAAAAGCGTATAAAAACGAAAAGGACGAGTACAAACTGGAGATCTCAACCGGAGATAAAAAGTACACTGTATTTACAGATGCTTCCGGGAACATTCTTAAAAAATAATTAAAAAGAAAGCACTATGAAAAAGTTAATCTTATCAGCAGCAATAGTTTTAGGTAGTATGTCAATTTATGCTTATAAAGTGACCACTCCAAAATTAGAAAAAATAACTGTTTCTGTTCAGACAGAATATACAGAAGTTAGTGCAGATGCTGTACCTGCCGCTGTAAAAACAGCATTGCAAACCGCTTATCCGGGTGCTAAACTGGTGAAGGCAGCAGTAAACGAGAAAAAAGAATACAAACTTGAGATATCAGTTGGTGACCAAAAGGCTACTGTTTTTTCAGATGTCAATGGCAACTGGTTGAAGATATAATTAGGTGAATTTAGATTTATGTTTTTGGTGAAAAAGAGATTGCGATAAGCAATCTCTTTTTTTTTACATAATTTTGTGAAAAGACAATTTTATTAGTATTATTTTAGCAAAAAAGTCCTCAAAAGCAAATGCCAAAGATATTACTGATAGAAGATGATATTTCGTTCTGTAAATTATTAGAAAAATTTCTAATCAAAAAAGCGTACGATGTAACTATTGCTTTTTCGGCTGCCGAAGCCAGAATTGCGATCAAAAAAGAATCTTTCGATTTGATTTTAACAGACCTTCGTTTGCCTGATTCTGATGGTATTGGACTAATGACGGAAATCAAAACTACATATCCTCAGGTTCCTGTAATTTTAATGACAGGCTATTCGGATGTTAATACTGCTGTGAAAGCTATAAAAAATGGTGCAGCCGATTATATTTCAAAACCCTTCAATCCCGATGAAGTTTTACTGGTGATTACAAATGCCTTAAAAACTTCAGAAACCGAAATAGAAGAGATTCCTGTAAAGGAGAAGAAAGTGGTGAAGAAACAAACTTCTAGTGAAAACGAATTTGTAAAAGGAATTTCTGTAGCTTCTAAAAAACTACTGGATCATATTCAATTGGTAAGCCCAACGGATATGTCGGTTTTAATTATAGGAGAAAGCGGAACTGGAAAAGAAATCATTGCTAAAAGTATTCACCAGCAAAGTTTAAGAAAAAACAACAATTTTATTGCGGTCGATTGTGGTGCTATTCCAAAAGAACTGGCAGCAAGTGAATTCTTTGGGCATTTAAAAGGATCTTTCACCGGAGCGATCAGTGATAAAATGGGTTATTTTGAAGCAGCCAATGGCGGAACTCTTTTTTTGGATGAAATAGGGAATCTGTCTTATGAAAACCAAATTCAATTGCTGCGTGCGCTTCAGGAACGAAAAATTAAGCCCGTTGGAAGTAATAAAGAAATAAACGTCGATATACGCATTATTACTGCTACAAACGAAGATTTGCGCGAAGCAGTAAAAAACGGCGATTTTAGAGAAGATTTATACCATAGAATCAACGAGTTTTCGATACTGTCACCATCTTTAAAAGAAAGAGATGAAGATCTGATGGTATTTGCTGATTATTTTTTGGAAAAAGCAAATCAACAGCTGAACAAAGAGGTTATTGGTTTTTCACCAGAAGTGGTTGCCATTTTTCAGAATTACAACTGGCCCGGAAATTTACGCGAATTACAAAATTGTGTCAAACGTTCGACATTGCTGTCTAAAGGTGAATTTATCGAAAGTGATGTGTTGCCTGTAGAGTTTTTCCAAATACAGAAAGAGACGAACTCAGGTGGTAGTTTTTCGTTATCTGAAAATGAAAAAGAAGCCATCATTCAGGCACTTTCAAAAGCACAGAATAATAAATCGGAGGCGGCTAAATTGCTTAAGATTACGAGAAAAACGCTTTATAATAAATTAAAGCACTATAACATCGATTAAACTATTTCCTGACGTAAGGCATTAAAAAGCAGATCTGTTTTTGATTTCAAAGTATTAAAAATGCCTTTTGCCTCCAATATGTCAAGATTCTTGCTTTCCAGAACCCTTAAAATTTCGCCTATTTCGCGTGTTTGAATTTGTTTGAACATAGGAGCCATTCGATGTGCAATCGAGTTAATTTCGTCCGTATTTTTTTCTTCAATAGCATTTTCTAAAGCGTTCAGATTTTGAGAACTGTTTTCGATAAACGCTTTCAGAATTTCTTTCAGTGCTTCCTCATCATTGCCTAAAAACTCTTTCAGAGTGTCAAGAGCATACAATTCTGAACTAACAGTCTCTTCGTTCTTGTTGATATCCACATTTGGTAATGTGTCATGTTCCAGAATAAGATGAATCGTCTCCAGTAGTATTTTAGGTGAATATGGTTTTTGAATTACCGTAGTAAAACCGGCTTCGGTGTAAACCGTAGCATCCAGATCAGTTCTTCCGGTTAAAGCAATTACAGGTTGGTTTTTAAAAGTCGGGTAACCGCTATTTTTTAGTTTTTCCAAGAACATAAAACCGTCCATCTCTGGCATTTGTATGTCAGTAATGATAAAATCGAAAGGGGTGCTCTCAATTGCTTCTAAAGCTTTTTGGGCGCTGTTAAAAGAAAATACCTGGTGTTTTTCCTGTCTTAAAACACCACTTGTTAAGTTTAGAAGATTGATGTCGTCGTCAAGAACAATAAATGTCTGTTTTTGGGTGTTCAGGATAATGGGTTGTTTTTCTTCGATAGCCGCGTTTTGACTGGCATCAAATAATAAAGGAAGCTGAATTTGAAAAGTACTTCCTTTTCCAAAAGTGCTTTCAAGGTTTAAGGTTCCGCCCAAAATCGAAATTATTTTCTGGCAGATGGATAATCCTAAACCGGTTCCGCCATATTTTTTTTCGATACTTTCATTTGCTTGTGCAAATTCTTCAAAAACTAATTTCTGATTTCCCTTTTCGATTCCAATTCCTGAATCCTGAATTGAAACAATGAAAAAGTCATTGTTTTCAGTAACGTATACACTGATTTTTATAAAACCTTCTTCGGTGAATTTATAAGCATTTCCGATAATATTACTTAAAATTTGCTTTAATCTGAAAGGATCACCTATAATACGGGTATTCAGTTTGTCGTCGATATTAATAATAAGATCGATGTTTTTTTGCTTGTATACGGTTTGGATACTTTTGGCGACTTCATCGATTATTTCCGGTAATAGAAATGGGACTTTTTCAATGGTAATTTTTCCGGCTTCGATCTGAGAAAAATCCAGTAAATCCTGAACCAGCTGCGTAATGTATTCAGAAGAATTTTTAATGTTTTTGATGAAATAAGACTGCTTGGTGTTCACGTCAGAGTTCCCCAGAAGTTCCGAATATCCTACGATCGTACTCAAAGGTGTTTTTAAATCGTGACTCACTGTTGAGATTAACTGTTCGCGGCTTTTGAGCAGGTTCTTTGTTTTGAAATTGGCGATCTCGAGTTTCTTTTTATAAACCTGCGATTTAGAATAATCGCTTACAATTAAAATCGAGAAGAACAGTGTCAAAACCAAACCAATAATGGCCGAAGCTGTTACAATTTCATTCACTTTTTTAAGTGATTTTTCTTTTAAAGAGTTGTTTTTTATCGAATTGATGATGATTTCCCTTTCGATAATCCGAAGTACTTTTCGAAGCTGATCTGAAATGGCAATTTCATTTTTTAGTAATTTGTTCTCTTCAAAATTCAGTGATTCTTTTTTCTTTTCGGCTTTCAGTTTTACATTGCTTAGCAGTTTTTTCGAATTGGCCAGAATGGAATCCGAGGCTTGTTTGCTTAAGGTGTTGGTACTATCATCGGGAATATTCTGATTGAGATAGTCTACATATTTTTGAAGTACATTTCGCTGATAACTCCCCAATTGATTTGGGTTTTTATTAAAATCCTGAAGTTCTAATTTACGGAGTTTAAACTCCATTTTGGTAATTTCATCGATTGCTGTATTAACTGAAACTTCATCGTCGGCTTTATTTTTTATGGTTTTTAATTGTCTGATGTTTTTTGTCTTTTCTGACAATAAATAGGTAACGCTGTCTAATAGTGTTTTTTGATATTGCGTAGTAACAATTTGTTTTAAGGTATCGATTCTGGATTTCAAAGAGTCGGTTTCGGTAAGGTAGCTTTTGAAATCTTCCTCCGAATTGGTTTGAATGGTTTTTCTCGCTAAACTTTCGGTTTTATATACATTTGAAAATAGTTTGCTTACTTTTAGTATTTTGGTCTTTTCAAAAGCAATTTTATTTTCCAGTTTGTTGTAAACCACATTTTCAGAATAGAGGAACCATCCTACGGTGACAACCAATCCCAGTAAAGCAATATAACTGAAGAGTACTTTTATCGGCATGTAACTTTTTTTACTCTCCATTTGGTAGTGTTATAAGTTTTAGGAAGTTTATTGGGGAAACAACCGCAATTTATTTAAAATTTCGGTTTTATAAATATAAAATAATGCTAATGTTTTATATAATTAAAAGATTTGAAAAACAAAATAGCCGCAGATTTTAGTACCTGCGGCTATTTTTTATTTTAAGTATTTCGATTTAAAGCGTTTCGTTCAGCCATTTGAAAAATTCACCTTGCCAAACCTGAGCATTTTGCGGATGTAAAACCCAGTGATTTTCATCAGGGAAATACACAAATCTACTTTTGATCCCTCTTAATTGAGCCGCTTGAAAAGCTTCTTGTCCTTGTCCGATTGGCACACGGAAATCTTTTCCACCCTGGAAAATTAAAATAGGTTTGTTCCAGTTTTGAACCAAAGTTGCAGGGTTAAAGACAGTATAAGATTTTTGAGCTGCAGCATTGTCTTTCTCCCAATAAGGACCACCAAAATCCCAGTTGTTAAAGAAAACCTCTTCGGTAGTTCCTAACATACTCACGGTATTGAAAACACCATCATGAGCGATAAAAGTTTTGAAACGGTTTTTGTGAATTCCGGCTAAATAGAATACAGAATATCCTCCGTAGCTGGCACCTACACAGCCTAAACGGGATTTGTCTACATAATTTTCTTTAGAAACATCGTCGATTGCTGACAGGTAATCGTCCATAACCTGTCCGCCCCAGTCTTTACTGATTTGCTCGTTCCATTCAACACCATGACCCGGCATTCCGCGACGGTTTGGTGCTACAACCACATAACCTTTTGCTGCCATTAATGAAAAATTCCAACGGAAAGAATACGATTGTGTCAAGGCACTTTGAGGCCCTCCCTGACAGAATAATAAAGTTGGGTATTTTTTTGTAGCATCAAAATTTGGAGGTAAAATTACCCAAACCAACATTTTTTTACCATCTGTAGTAGTTACATAACGTTTTTCCGTTTTGCTAAGCGCTAATGTTTTGTAAGTTTCTGTATTTACATTTGAGATCTGTTTCCAGATATTTTTCTTTAAGTTAAAAGAATAAATTTCCGGAGCGTGATTCATATCGTTTCTGGTTACGATAATGTCGTCACCAGCAAAACCTACTAAATCATTCACATCAAAATCTCCATTAGTCAATTGACGAACCTGAATTGCAATTTTTGTTAATCCCGGGAAATTAACAGAAAAAAGCTGTTTTGTACCATCAACCGGAGCTACAAAAAACACGTTTTTACCGTCTTTACTCCAGATGAAATTATCTACAGTCCCATCCCAGTTTGCTGTAAGGTTTGTTTTGATACCTTTAAATTCAACAATAAGATCGTTTTTATCGGCTTCGTAACCGTCACGTTTCATTTGCAGCCACGTTAGATTTCCTGTTGGAGAAAACTGTGGAGCTGTATCGTAACCTAAATTACCTTCGGTTCTGTTTATCGTTTTCTGAGTCTCTAAGTTGTATTCGTAAATATCCGTATTAGTAGAAATTGCATATTGAGTTCCTGCTTTTTTCTTGCATACATATAAGATGCTTTTTCCGTCAGGAGACCAGATGTAATCTTCGTCACCACCAAAAGGTTTTTGCGGAGAATCAAAGTTTTCACCTTTCAGGATGTCAATTCCGGCTGCACCTTCTTTGTTTTCTTTGTAAAAAACGTGGTTGAATTTACCTTCATTCCAGGTATCCCAATGACGATAGTCCAATCCGTCATAAATCTGAGCATCTGATTTATCCAGTTTTGGATAAAAATCTTTACCTAAAACTTTTTCTAATTTTACCTCCTCGTTGTACACTAAAAATTTTCCGTCAGGCGAAACGTTTTTGTCAGCCAAGACTTCTTTGGTGTCTTTGATTTCGGTAGCATTTCCACCATTTACAGGAATGATGTAAAATTTAGAAGACGATTTGTTTTCTTCAATAGAAGGGGTCGAAACCTTAAAAACAACATTTTTCGCATCTTTCGAAAGCCCAAGTGCGCTTACTCGTCCTAATTTCCATAACAATTCCGGAGACATTACATTCTGTCCGATAGCGTTTAAACTCATCATTATTAAGGTTGTAAATAATACTTTTTTCATAATAAAATTCTAATTTTTCGTGGGCTAAAAATACAACAATTAAATTCCAAATTAGCTAAATTCCAAATTCCAAAAATTGTTAAAGTTTATGGCGTTGAGTTTTAAACCTTACTGTGAACTTCTATAAGGCACGAATTCACGAATTATTTTTGGGAATCTTTAAAGAATAAAAAATTCGTGAATTCGTGGCGGAAAACTTTAATACGCGTTTTGGAATTTTGAAGAATTGGATTTTTAAAAATAGAAATTTCTATCTTAAATTTATTTCCTAAATTGGGATTTGGATTTTAACTAATTGGAATTTATTATTTTATGATGGAACTAAGTTATTGGGAGCTTAAAAATTGGTTTACAAATGTTGATTATACTATTGTTGGAAGTGGAATTGTAGGCTTACATGCCGCATTACGCTTACGCGAAAGGTTTCCGGTAGCAAAAATTCTGGTATTGGAAAAAGGAATGTTGCCTCAGGGCGCAAGTACCAAAAATGCTGGTTTTGCTTGTTTTGGTAGTCTTTCGGAAATTATGGAAGATCTCAAAACACATTCAGAAGAAGAGGTGATTCAGCTTGTCGAAAAAAGATGGAAGGGTTTGCAATTGCTGCGGAAAAGACTCGGTGATGCCGCGATAGACTTTAAACCTTACGGAGGATATGAAGTGTTTTTAAAAGAAGATGAACTTAATTTTGAAGCAAGTATTTCGAGACTGTCTTTTGTCAATGAAATTTTAAGGCCGCTTTTCAAAGCTGATGTTTTTACTAAAGAAACGGACCGGTTTGGGTTTGGAAATATTCAGAACGATTTAATTTTTAATCCGTTTGAAGCGCAAATAGATACCGGAAATATGATGCAGGAATTGTTGCGACAAGCTGTTTCGGAGAATATATTGATCTTGAACCAGCAAACTCTTACCGCTTATTCTGATCTTGGAAGTCAGGTTGAACTTGTACTGGAAAATTTTAGCTTTAAATCCCAAAAAGTACTTTTTGCAACCAATGGTTTTGCAAATAAACTAACAAAAGGAGCAGTAAAGCCTGCCAGAGCACAGGTTTTAATTACGGAACCCATCGCAAACTTAGCAATCAAAGGTACTTTTCATCTCGATAGAGGGTATTATTATTTCAGAAATATTGGTGATCGAATTTTGCTTGGAGGCGGACGAAATCTTGATTTTGAGACCGAAACTACAACAGAATTTGGTCAGACTAAAATTGTACAAAATAAATTGGAAGATTTACTTAAAAATGTAATTTTACCGAATCAGGATTTCCAGATAGCCCATCGTTGGAGCGGAATCATGGGAATCGGAAATAGTAAAAACCCTGTTGTTACTCAATTGTCTGAAAACGTGTTCTGTGGCGTTCGATTAGGCGGAATGGGAGTAGCAATTGGAAGCTTAATAGGAACAGAATTAGCAGATTTAATATAATGGCAGCAACCAAAAAACCGTTACCAAAAAAAACGAACACAACTAAACCAAAGCCGGGAGCTAAAAAAGGCAATCGAACTTTTGGTGAAAAAGTAAAATGGTTTTTCATCAAATTATTTTTATGGTTCTTCGGAATCTCAATTGCGTCGGTGGTATTTTTTAAATATGTGCCCGTGCCTTTTACGCCATTAATGATCATTCGTGCTATCGAGAACAAAATGGCTGGTAAAGAAGTTTATTTTGATCACGACTGGGAGCCAATCGATAAAATTTCAATGAATCTGCAAAAAGCAGTTATCGCCAGCGAAGACGGAACGTTTTTAAAGCACAATGGCTTTGATTTCAAAGCACTGCAAAAGGCCTATAAAAGTAATGAACGCGGACGCAGAATTCGTGGAGGAAGTACCATCTCACAGCAAACTGCCAAGAATGTATTTTTATGGCAGGGCAAAAGTTATCTGCGTAAAGGACTGGAAGCTTATTTTACCGTTTTGATTGAATTGATCTGGGGTAAGGAACGTATTATGGAAGTGTATCTGAACAGCATCGAAATGGGGGATGGGGTTTACGGTGCTTATGCTGCAACCGAACATTGGTACCGTCGTGATGCCTCGAGTCTAACACCTATGCAGGCTGCAGGAATTGCAGCAATATTGCCAAATCCAAGAAAGTTTAAAGCGACAGGATCTTCCAGTTATATCAACCGAAGAAAAGAACGAATTGTTCGTGAAATGCGTTCGGTTGGGAAAATAAATTACAATGCGAAGTAAAAAAGCTTTTTTTCTATGTTTGTTGTTGACAACAGTTTTGAGTTTTGCACAGACAAAAACCACAGAAATTGGGTTAATTACAGATAACGATTTGTATACTTCGTCTAAAAACGATATGTACTACACCAATGGTATTGAGCTTTTCTATCGTTTTTTATCCAAAAATAATAACGAAAAAATCAGCAAGAAAATCACTGAATTTCGTATCGGACAGTATATTTACAATCCGAGATTTATAAACGAAGGGGCAGTTACTATTAATGACCGCCCTTTTACCGGTTATCTTTTTGCCGAAGCGGGACGAAGTTTTTTCTATAAAAGCGAATCGGTTTTAAAAACAGATTTTCAGCTCGGTTTTATGGGACCCAATGCGCTTGGCAGGGAAACTCAGGAAAGTTTTCACCATCTTATTGGTTACAAGAATGTGTTTGGCTGGGACAATCAGCTGCACAATGCATTGGCGGTTCAGGCGCATGTCATGTATTCGAAGAAACTATTTCCAACGAAACATAGTGATTTTGTCGATCTTCACTTTCAGTCGGAAGCAAATGTAGGGACTATTTTTACAGGTGTTTCAACAGGGTTACTGACTAGAATTGGTTTCAAAAAATTACGCCCAATTTATGACTCTAATTTGCATGACGCTTCTGTAAGCAATGTATTGCAATATGATGTTCGTGAATTTTATTTCTATGCGATGCCAAGTGTCAATTACCAGTTTTATGATGCTACAATCGAAGGCAGTATGTTTAGCAATACCAGTCCGTTGACATTTGATTTGGAACCACTTCGTTTCAATGCTGAGGCGGGTATAAAATTACGCCACAATAACTTCAATATGTCGTATTCGTTTATGTACCGAGGCAGAGAATTAAAAGATCCGGATATCAATACCAATTCGGGGTATTTTTACGGGTCGATTCGATTTGGGTATTTGTTGAATTAGTTTTTTTGAGTTGCGGATGTTTTTGGTTCGCAAAGACGCTAAGGCGCAAAGTTTTGTCTTTGTACTATTGTTATTAGGTGGTGCATTTTGTGTTGTTTACTTGCCTTATCTGGATTTATTGCCGGATATAGTTGCCGGGTAAATGCCCTTTTGACTCTATTGTATTATCCGTTTTTTTCAAAAAGTTAAATCTGATTAAAGAGCCCTCAAGACCCTGACCAAAATCTACAATATATAGATCATCGGTTTTCGCTATTTGCTGTGGAAATATTCGATTTGTTGATGTTTTAATCTGATTTTTACTGAAAGAATAGGTACTTCCGTTCAAATTATATTTGATATCATTTTTTGTGAAAGTTAAAGTAGCTCCGGTTGTATTATCTTTCCAGGTCCCCTGTATCCAGGAAGGAGAATGAAAAACTCCCTGTGTATCTTCGTCACTTGACGAACAAGAAGTAATAAAAATAAGGCTCAGTAGTAAAATTAAATTTCTCATTTTTTTGGTACTTAAAAGTGGTATTACCTAAACCTAACAAAAACAATTCCGGACTCTCTTCTTCTGATACATTTAACTTTTATTTATAGGTCTGGTTTCCGTCTTTATAAAATCGTTAGACCTATATACAAGGGGACTTACACTTTAAACCTTTTTATTGTTTTCTTTTCTTTATTAAAATCAACTTCTAAAGAATCACTCGAAATTTTCTTTATGATAAGGCCCTCAACCAGCGCATCTTTTCTTAAACGAAACATTTTTTGATTGATTTTAATGATGACCATTTCGCCACGTGAGTCCTTAATGTAACCGTGGTATGAAATAGATGGCCAGGCTATTATTTGTTTAGGCTTTGTGTATGTTGCATTGTCTGCTTTCTTGATTGAAGAGGTATTACTATTTGAAGTTTGTTTCACAGGAGAAGAAACAACTATTTGTGTCTGCTTATTAAGAAAAGGGTCTCTGGATAACGTTTGCAATGCAAAAGTATCTTTGTTAATTTGATTTAATTGTAGTTTACCGGAGGTTTGTGTAGAACTAATTGCTATTTCTTTTGAAAAAAAGTATTGGTTAAGGGTTCTGTAAAATACAGATCCCCATAATCCTAAGACTACTAGTATTAAGATAATATTTATTTTTTTTTTCATCATTTTTTTAAATTACTGAAAATTTAAATGGAGCACTATATGCGGTAACATTTCCTGCGGTATCTGTAGTTTTGATTCTCCAGTAGTAATCTCCAATTACGGTAAAAGTATGCTTGTAAGATGTAGTTGCATTATCTGTTTTGAAAAGGATTGTTGAAAAAGTGTTGCTAGTCGAAAATTCAATAGTATGCAAAAGAGGAGACTGAACGACACCCGTGTCTGTTGGCGAAATCCAGGTATAGGTAGTTGAAACATTATTGGTAACAGCTGAATTATTTGCAGGCAGACTATTTTGCGGTAAATTGGGAACAACGGTATCAATCATGAAATTTCGTGAAGAGAATTGTGCTGTTTGACTTGTGCTGTTTACACCTCTGATTTTCCATTGGTAGTTGGCATCTTTTGTAATTGTACTGTTGTTTAATACGACTGAGGTTTCGGTTATGTTTTCGGCAGTATATACAGATTCGCCTGTTGTGGTGTTCAGTACCTGAACACTGTAACTGGTAGCTGCTGCCAGCTTTTGCCATTTTAGCGTTATGTTTGAATTGTTTTTGTAGCTATTGTTATCCGGACTTGACAAAACAACCTGCTGGTTTGATAAATCATTAGAGACAACCATAGAAAAAGTTAAAGGATTTGAGTATTTCGATTCGTAAGCAAAGTTCTCTCCTCTAACTTGCCATTGATATTTTCCGGCTAGTAAGGGACAATTTAAACTTGTTTTACTCACCAAAGAGTCTAGTACAATAGTTTTGTTCTCATTTAGTACCTGCAGACGATACTTTTTTGCTCCATCAAGAGTATTCCATTGAAAATTAATGACATTGCTTTCAATAGTTGTGCTGTCTTTTGGTGAAATTGTTTCGACTTTATCATCAGAAATGTCTTCTTCAAATATATCTTCACAGGAAATTACTAAGATGGCTAAAAGAAGTAGTATAATTTTATTTGTTGTTTTCATAGTTTTGAAAGATCATTTTTAGGTGTAAGACTTGAGAAGTATTACTTTTTTTTGTTGTATAAAAATTCAGGCTGACAATTCTCGAATAATCAAATTTTTTCTCAAAATCATATCCTAATGTTAGCAGTTGGTTGCAAGTGCCGGTTACGTCAAGCTGATTGCTTATGATTCGGTAGTTTTCGTCAGCGAATACATGAGTAGGTTGTAGATCATGAATTGAAACTGTTGGGTTTTCGGTCGAGGCGAAAGTAATTATTCCTTGCTGAACCATTTCTTTTGTAATTCCTTCTTTACCGATAACACGATCTAAGTAATTAATCTCTTTTGTCAGTTTATCAGTATTATTGGCTTTTTTATTGATGTCATTTGTTTTTATAGATAATGCTTTATATTCATTGATTACCTGAAATAAAGTATGAAACGATCTTTTATATGCTGTGATTAAAAGCATAAAAAAGACAATAACCAATACTGTAAATTTCTTTTTATAGGAATATTTTTCAAACATCTTTAAGGATAATTTTTATCTCAAATTGAGATTTGTTTTTTTTGTCTTTTTTAAAGCTTATAATTTCAAAATTCTTAAGCCATTTCATTTTTTTTAAACCTTCCATCCAATCATTAAAGGAAGATTCATTAAAAGTTTCGCCTTTTATTATAATAGATTTTGGCTCAAAGCTTATTTTTTGGGTTGCCTTTATTTCTTTTTCGACCGGAATTATATTTAAGTTAGTCAAAGAGATATCGTGTGGTATTCCTTTGATTATTTCGTAGCTGTAAAAAGAAAGGAATTTTGCAGACAGAAAGCCTGATTCTTTTAAAAGCTGTTGTTTTTTTTCTTTTTGTTTTTCTAAATCAAGTATAAGTTGGTAAGATTGATTTGAGTATACATTTTGAAGATTTAGCTCTGCATTTTTTGATCCATAATATTGTATAAGCAAATAACTTATTAGTAAACTGGTTAAAAATCCTGCAAGCATTGAAATTCCCAGGATATTGAATGCTTTTTTGTATATAATTTCCTCAATGTTTAAGGCTTCGTTTTTGGTTTTCGAAACTTCTTTTGGCTGCAGAAAGAAGTGAACGATAATTCCGTAAAGCGAAATATATTTACTCGATATTGTTTCCTTTCCAATGGTGTATTTTTCGGTGTTTGAAATTTCTGGTTGTTTCGTAAAACCGGCTAGTTTACCATTGTTGAACTCCAAAACTAAATCATTGGAAATAATAGAGTCTTTTTGGATTGCATTGTAAAGGAGAGCTGATAAAAAAGCACCAACGTATACGTCGGCAAGCTGAAAACCCTTTTTAAGAAATTTTTCAGTTGTTTCCTGAATGATATTTTTTCGGCAAAAGCTTATAAAGCTACTGCTTTGGCCAACTAGACTTGTATGATAGATGGATTCAAAATCAATGTTTTTATACCAGTTGACATCGCTTTCATCATTAAAATTAATTTCTTTATTTAAAATTCCCTGACCGTCTATAGCTAAAATTACGGGAATTTTTAGGTCAATGTTTCGTGCAATTTTTTCAAAAGAATCAAAAGAAACAGTTCTTATAATATCAATTTTATTTCCTTTCTTCTTTACGGTCAGGACATTGTAAGTCTCCTCATTATCTTTTTTAATGATTCCAATTACATGTAAATTGTTTAGCTTTATTATTTTAGATAAAAACGTAATCATTAATATACCACGGTTGGTTTAATAAAAATGTGCAATTTTGAGTTGGTTTTTGCTTTTTTTCTACTACTGAAAAACCATTTAATAATTGGTATTCTGGACAATAAAGGTGTTCCTGATCCGGAATCTTCTCTTTTTAATTCATCTAAACCTCCCAGTAAAATCATCTCACTGTTTTTAACACGAACTAAGGATTCAAATTTTTGTGTAGCTTTTCCTGGAGGAGCAGTTTCTCCGGCTCTCCCTAAGAAGGAACTTTTTTCTACAGTTATGGTAAGTGTCACATTTTCATCAATAGATACAAAAGGTTTTATGGAGAGGCTTAAATTAGCATCTGTTGATTTCCATGTACCTGAGTTTAAAATGTCATTTCCAATGTTACTGTTTATTAAACGGTTGCTTTGTTCAAAATAGTAACTTGTTTCTCCGATAGACAGTTTTGCTTCGTGACCGCTTATTGTGGCAATTTTTGGAGTGGATTCTACTTTTACAATAGAATTGTTTTCCAATAATTTCAGGTTCATATAGAAGGCTTCAGTTACTTTTCCAAGCTTAAAAATTCCGAAGCCATTAAAAGCGTCTATTAAACTATTTACAGAAGTAGAATTTATATTTACATCTGTTGTTGGAAAAATAGTTCCTCCTGTTGTCTGTTTGTTGATTTTGTCCAAGCCGGCTTTCATTCCGGTTTGTACATCGTGTCCTTTGTTGTACTGCGCAATAATTACTTCTATTTGTACCATAGGTACTACTTTGTCAATTTGCTTGATGTATAGTTTTAATTCTTCAAGAATTGATTTGGATCCCGACGCAACTAAGGCGTTTAATTCAACAAATTCTTTGATCTCAAGCTTTTCTGCGAATATTTTTGGTAAGGAAGGAAGTACTAATTCGATAGATCTGTTTTCTAACTGAATTATTTCTGTAGCTCTTAGGCCTTCGGTTGCTTCTTCTCCGATCAGATATAAACTATCTTGTTTTTTATAGGTGTATTTTTTTCCTTTGAAAATGTGCATTAACAGTTCGTCGAAAGTAATATTATCTGCCGAAAGTGTTGTTTTTTCATTTTCCGGTTTATTGTATAGGAAGTAATTAATGTGCAATTTTTCTGCTGCTTCTGTTAATAAATCGGTGGCATCAGCCATGTAGGCCTTTACAGATAAAAGTCCGTTTTTGTTTAAATTGACGTCATAGTATCCGGGTAATCCGTTACTTGCTTTAGGCTGCTTTGTTTTTTGACCGGTACTGCTTAAGGAAACGGCTGCATCTTTATTTTTTTCTATAAAATAAAAGCCGTTATCATCTTTGGTCGCGATTAGATCATTTGACTTAGACATCATTTCTATCACCTGATCAAATGGGCGATTCAGAATATAGGCAGAAATACGTAGATTTTTAACTTCCGTAGCCAGAATTAAGTTTTTACCCGATTTGTCAATGATGGTTTTTGCGACAGCTGACAAGGTATCGTTTTCTACTTTTACAGATAGAAAATCATTTTGACTATTGTAGGTTACATCAATTACTTTTGGTCGTTTTTTTTCGACAACGGTTACCGCTTTTCTTTTTTTGAAAATTATAATATTGTTCATAAAAGTAACTTCCAGATCGTATTTCTGAACCAGATGTATAAATACGTCTTTTACGGTTACATCAAAGAAGTTATTCGATACAGGCTGATTTAATTCAGTATCTACATCGATATTCAACTGATGTTCTTCGGCAATAGAAGAAATGAAATCGTGTAGTGTTAATCCTGAAACATCTATTTTAATGGATTCATTCAGACCTTTTTTTTGCACTGAAATGGCATCAAATTGTTTGCTTAGCTCGTTGATATCTTGTTGTGCAATACTACTATTGGTTATGAATAGTAGAACAATTACGTAACCTAATTTTTTAAACATTTATTTATAAGTTAATTAAAATAGAGTATATTTCTTCTAAAGCTGTGTCTCCTTCGGCCAGGATGTCAAAAGCTTTTTCTGATAATGATTTATAGTTTTCATCGTTACTAAATAATTTGGCAACGGTATTGTTTTTTATCGCTTCGGCAATTAATGAGTCAATGGTTAACACTTCATATATGGCCGTTCTTCCTTTATATCCGGTATGAAAGCATTGATTACAACCAACGGATTTGTAGTAAGATTTGATCTCATAAGGAAATTGATAGTTGAGAGGGAAGTCTTTTTTAGTACAAGGAACTTCCTTCTTACAGTGATTGCATAATTTTCTAATCAAACGCTGTGCGACTGACAGGTTTAGAGTTTCGGCTATTAAGTAGGAGGGTACTCCCATGTCAATCAGTCTGGAGATTGTTCCTATTGCTGAATTGGTATGAATTGTAGACAGTACCAGATGTCCGGTTAAGGAGGCTCTGATGGCCATTAAGGCGGTTTCAGAATCCCTGATTTCTCCTAGCATAATTACGTCAGGGTCTTGTCTTAAAAATGATTTTAAAGCCGATGAAAAAGTTAAACCGATGTCTTCTTTTAATTGTACCTGATTAATTCCTTTTAGTGTGTACTCTATCGGATCTTCTACAGTTACAATGTTTCTTCTGCTATCATTTAGTAATCGTAAGGTGGCATACAAGGTTGTTGTTTTTCCCGAACCGGTTGGGCCGCTAATTAATATGATTCCGTTTGGTTTTTTTACGGCTTCAAGATAATGCTCCAGTTCTTCTTCCTGTAGACCTAGCGTGCTTAAATCAATGTTTGAAGCATCCTGGCCTAATAAACGCATTACTATTTTTTCGCCAAAAAGAGTTGGTAATATGGATACCCTTATGTCGAAAGCTTCATTGGTGATTCTTCCGTCTTGTGGCAGTCTTTTTTCGGTGATATTAAGTTTGGCTTTTATCTTTATTTTATTAACGATCTCAAGGTAATTTTCACGTTCTATTTTATAACGTTCAATTAATTGTCCGTCAATTCTAAATCTTATTCTGGAAGAACTTTCGTAAACTTCAAAGTGGATATCACTGCATTTTAGCGATTTTGCTTCTTCGAGTAAATTCTCTAAAAAATCACCTCTGTCAAAATTTAAAGATTTATTTGAGCTAGTCAATCGTTCCTTGCGATAGTAAATAGAAAGTGCTTTTTCTATTTCATAGGATTCGACAGGGCTGAAAGTAATGTTTTTTCCTAAAAAAAGCTCCAGTTCTTCTTTGGCGTCATTGTTTTTAAAAGATTCATCGATGTACAATTCCAATGTGTTTTCTGAAACAGATTTAGGAAGAATACGATATTGATTGGCCAAATCGCTTGATACGATATGTTGGTTTTCGGAAAGAACGATAATATCCTGCATGATTTATATTAAAGTGATTTTTTGATAAAAAGAGCAGAAATCTTTTATCAGAACAATGCATAAAAACAATGCAGCAAATCCTGCCAAGGGGACAGTATTTACGTTTATGAATCTCTTAAGACTAGTTTGTAAAAGAAGTGCAAAGATCATTGAAAGGATAAAGAATAAAATAAAATTTGGTAAAATGAACAAGGGAGTAATCGCGATATAAAAGAGTAAGTCACCAAATCCGAAATAGTGCTTAAAAGGATTTAAAAACCCCTTGTTTTTTATGCTCATGTAAAGCACAAGGATACTTAATGTAACCAGAAAAAAGGCCACGTTTAGAGCGACGTTTTTCAGACCTAAAGGATTAGAAAAGGTGATATAGCCAGAAACAATAAAAATACCGAATGGTAACAGTACGTGAATACGTCTGTATTTCCAGTCCTGGAAAAACACAAGTATTAAAGCCAATAACAAAAAGAGTAAAGCTATTTTCAAATTTATTCTTTTGTTACTTCAGTTAACATCTTTTTACTGTCGATTTCCCAGGTATTAAAACTGCCATCTCCATCTAAATCAGAGGTTGCAGTTGCTCTTGCAATAAAGGAATCATTAGATGCGTCGATAATTTCAATTTTATATACGGCTTGTCCTCCTTCGTCTACAGTTTGCTCTTGCTCAAACCCCAGTTCTTCAAGACTATTAGAGTATTTTGAGTGTCTGTAGAAATAACTTTTCTCTAAACCATACACCTGATTCAGCATAGCTTGGGCTTCTATCGCTTTTGCCTGACCAATTACAGAAGTTTGATTGGGTAGTACCATTAACAGTAATATTCCAATGATGCATAGTACAATTAAAATTTCTGTTAATGAATATGCTTTAACCGTAGCTTTTTTACTATTTCTTAATAGTGTTTTTATCTTATTTGACTTGTTTGTATGCATTTATTTATTAAAATATGTTAATTTGGCGGTGGCAAAAATACAAATTGTACCGAAACTATTGTTACTTATTTATTATTTTACTTAAATCGAACATTGGGGCATACATTGATACCATAATTACCCCCACAATTACTCCGATTACAATGATTATCATAGGTTCGAGTATGACTCCAATCATTTTTGTCTGATGGCTTATTTCTTCATTATATTGCTCTGTAAGTCGCTCAAACATTGTTTCAAGTTGGTTTACTTGTTCGGCCACTTCGACCATCGAAACCATTTTATTTTCAAAGACACTATGTTTCTTTAAACTCTCATTTAAAGAAGCTCCGCGTGTTATGTCGTCCTTTATTTCCTGAATAGCTATTTCGATCGGATAGAAGCCAATCATTTTTGCCGTTAAGGATAGGGAGTTTATTAAAGTAGTTTTTGAAGTAATTAATAAATTCATCGCCTGACAAAAACGAGAGATGTAAATTTTTCTGATAAGGTTGCCAAAGTAGGGTATTTTCAGCACCATTCGTGTAGTAAATGCTCTATAAAAATCTTTTTCCCTTAGCAAAGTATGTATGATTATCAATCCAACAAGCAGCGCGATGACGAGCGTAAAAATAGCGCCGGAATGATTGGATATTTTTATAATAATCTGTGTGCTTTTAGGCAATTCGCTTCCAAATTGTTTAAATACAGAGCTAAACATAGGAACCACTTTGTTTAGCATAAAATAGAGCACCAGAATGGTTACCAGCATTACGATGGTAGGGTAGGTCATAACCGAAACAATTTGTCTTTTCATTTGAATTTTTCGATTAAAATATTTCTGTAGTTCGCCTAACACTTCTTCAAGTTTCCGGGTTTCTTCACCTATCTGAATGCTGTAATACTCGTATGCAGAGAACTGATTCGTTTCGCGCATTGATTCATAGATACTTCTTCCTTCAATAACTTTGTCTTTGATTTGTATTATGATTTCTCTTTCAAAATTATTGGTCGACTGATTGCTTAAAATTTCTAATGCTTTTTTGAAATCAACCCCGGATTTAAGCAGCATTCCCAGTTCTCTGTAAAATATTTCTTTTTTCTTGTCAGAAAGTTTTTTTGAGAACTGAAACGAGGTAGTACCCGATGGTATTTTGAAATCGGTTTTTTCTCTTTTCGGAGCTTTGTATGTACTTAAATCGAAACTCATCTTCGTGCTGTTTTTTGTAATAATTCATTCGCGTAAACTCTTTTGTAAAAGTTTAGAGAAGAGGGACTGTCATTAATTTCTGTGTTTAGCTTTAATTTTTGAAACAGTAATTGTTCCGATTTGTTTTTGACTGTATCAATAACAATTTGTTTTAGCTTTATTTTAAAAGTATCGACAAAGGTTTCATTTGTTCTTGTTGTAAAATCTTCCTGAAAATTGTAGGTTACTTTTTCTCCGGAGTATCCTATGAAAAATAATTCATGATCTATCTGATTCATTTTTTCTTTTTCGAAAATATCTTTATTAAGGCTGTATGTTAGCCTGTTAAGGTCATTTACAAGTTGATTTTGGTTTCTAAAATCGATCATTCTGTCGGACACTATAGTGAAGATAACAAACAATATCCCCATAATAATTGCCGAAATTGCCATACCTACAATCGTTTCTATGATTGAGAATGCCGGAACTGAATTTGTGCCACTACGGATTGTTCTCAACATAAAAACTTTTTTCAAATTTAAATTGTGTGCTATCTTTATATTGGATGAATACCTTTTTCAGATGATCGTTTACAACTTCTTCTTCAATCTGAAGGTTTTCATTTTCGCTTTCATATTGCAGGGAATCGTTCTTTAATTGTGATAAAAAAAACAATTCATTGGCTTTGTTTTGTGTGCTGTAAAACTTGGCAGATGTTCTTGGTGTAAATACCGAGGCAAAAATTAATATAGCAAAGTACAGACAGATCGAGATTATCGTTAATGCTATTACCGACTCCAGTATGGAGTTTGCTCTTAGGCTACAATACTTTTTTAAGGATACCATAAGCAGTTTTTTGATTGGTAAATAGCGGAATCGAAATAAAATAATTGGGCCTTTTATTTGTATTGATCTCAATATCTGAGATCGTATTGTCGTATGTTGAGGCCGGAGTTTTTATAAAAAAGCGATTGGTATAAACGGCACCATAAACAGTGCTTTTTAATGATAATTTGCCAGAACAGTAAATGTCTCCGTAGATTAAACCTTCTTGGGCTATGTCGATGCTGTTTTTATCTATTGTTTCGTTTAAATTGCCAAAAAGTATAACGGCACCGGTTATTGTGCTTTCTTTTTTGATTCTAATTTTACTTTCTTCTTCCTTGGTGTTGTATACGCAAATAACAGAAGGGTAATTTAAAGTGACTTTTTCTTCAAGGTCAATGCCTTTGGTGGCAAATGCCTGAACAGTTCCTTTGAAACCGGATTCAAAAGTTATTTTTGGTGCAATTACAATTACATCTTCCAATACAACGTTCTTTTGTATTCGGATGGAATCTTTGGAGCGAAGTATGAAATTGCCTTTAAATATTATGTTGGAAAGGCTTGACGCTACAGAGATTTCTTTTGTGGTGTTAAAAAAGGAATTGTAGTATAACGAATCTTTTGCTTTTTCAATCTCTTTTAAGGCTGTTTTTTGACCAGAGATAGTCTCGAATATTTTTTTGAAGTCCGGATTTATCTCCGGTAAGCTAACATCCGAAACCGTTACTTTTCCGTTATTAATAAGTTTATTGGGGCTATTGTTTAGATAGGTCGTCTCAATAAAAGTAGAAGGCAGTTCACTATTTCCGGTTAGTTTAACCGTTCCTGAGTACGAAAGTGATTTAGATAAGTTTGTTAAATAAATGGCCGTTTTATCCGTATTGTAACTTCCAACAAAATGTGCCGAGGTAACGGTGTCATTGCCTACCGACGATTCTGCCAGTAAAAGAGTCAGCAGGCCATAGGGTTTTGTGGTATAACTTCCTTCGATTCCCGTATTTTCATCTTTTTCGATTTCCTGCGGGATGATTTGATTTCCTAAAGCAAAGTTCACAACCGACTGGTTTTGTATGTACAGTTCTTCCTGGAGATTATAGTACAGGTTAAGCTGATTGTACAAATTTGCAAAATACAATAATGCTCCACAAATTATGGAGATGATCAGGCAAATATAGATGGCATACAATAAACTGTGAGCTTTGACCATTCGTTTATTGCTTTTTCTTAAATAAGTTTTTGAAGAAAGATTTTAATTTGGAATCTTTTTTTGTAGCTCTTTCAGCTGCCCTCTTTTCCTTTTCGGCAGCTTTTTCTTTTGCCGCTTTTTCTTTTGCTATTTTTTCTTTTTCTTTCGTTGCGGCTTTGTATGAGGTAAGGGTGTTGGTATCCTGTGTGATTTCAAGTTCTTTGGCTCTCTGTTGAGATTGCTCTAATTTTGTTTGCTCTTCCTTCAGTTTGTATTCCTGAGATTTTGAAAGTTTTTGTTTTTTAGGAACAAGAATTCCTTTTTTATAAACAAGAGTATCTTTCTTTTCGAAATTAACCCATTTCCCGCTTTTTAAATCCTTACTGTATTTGCCTGTTTCGGCCAGAGCACCGTTTTGGTCGTAACGGAAGTAATCTCCATACTTAAAGCCCTTTTTCCAATTTTGAATGGTTTCAATGGTACCGTTAGGATGCCAGGTTTTCCAAAGCCCGACTTTAAGTCCTTCTTTAAACTGACCTTGCTCAGCCAGCTGATTGCTGTGATACATTTTAACGAACTTATCGTCAAGTAAAGTTCCTGCAATGCCCGACTCAGCACTGTGGATGGCACCTCCTTTGAACCAATAGTATACTTTATGGTCTTTTACCTTGATCTTTTTATCGGTTGTATAAAATTCATATCTGAAGTTCGCATCAGAAATGCGTTTGATCATATATGGATCTGAAAATGCAACCAAAAAGAGACTTAAAAAGAACAGAAAAAAAACGGGTAATACTTTTGTTTTCAATGTGGTATTTTTTTTAATAAAACTGGGGCAAGATAAACTTTTAAAATTCTTTTACAAACAAATATTGTAGGTTTTTTAATGATAAAGTATTGGTACAAAAGGACGATTTAAATGGTATTCTGGATACGCTTAAAAACAAGTTTCTTTTTAGTTATTTTTCTATCTTTGAAAGGCTTAAAAATGCCTTTTTGTGCAGTTTTGTTTGTTTTTTATTTTGAAGAGAGTTCCTATTTTTATTGGTCTTATGTTACTTTAGATTACTATCCTTTTGGAATGCTAGTGCCAAACCCAAACAAACCTAAGAATAATTACCGTTATGGATTCCAGGGACAGGAAAAAGATAATGAAATTAGAGGTGGTGAAGGAAATTCGATTAACTATACCTATCGTATGCACGACCCAAGGATTGGTAGGTTTTTTGCAGTGGATCCTTTGGCAAAAGAGTATCCTTGGAATAGTCCTTATGCATTTTCAGAAAATCGTGTGATAGATGCTATTGAGTTAGAGGGTCTTGAATGTTTAACCCTTGGCGATGCGAAGAAAACTTTACAGAATTATGGTACTTCGGCATTAAAATTATACACAGAATATGAAACGTATATTGATGCATACTCTACAACTTTGGGAGGAATTGTTACAACTAGTGCTGGTATAACTTTAGCTGCCGTGCCTGGATTTCAGGGATTAGCTGCTGTTGCAATTACTTATGGTGTAGCTCAAACAGGATATGGAATTGGGAAAATTGCACTAGCTCATAGAAAAGAGAGTGATTCGAGGTTTGATAATTCAAATAATATTCTTCAAATGGCAGGTAATGATTTAGAAGCTAAGGGAATGCCTTATGCAGGTGATGTAGGTTATTATACAGGTGAAGCAATAGATATATCTTCAAACTTATCTGCGGGGTTATTTAAATTAACAGCTAAAGGCACATCAACATTTGGTCGATATATGGCGTACGGAAAAGTTAGTAAGAATTTTTCAAGAGCAATAGATACTTCTGCAAAATTAGCATATGATGCTTTTGTTGCTGATGCGAATAATAAAATATCTGACATAACAAGTTTTAAATCAAAAGTTGAATTTGTTGAAAATGAAACTGGAATAAAAATATTAATGTATTTTGAAGCTTCAAATGTTAAAGGTGATATGATACGTCAAGCTCAAGAAATTGATGTTCCCTTTGAAAACATTATTGATAATAAAGAAAATTCTAATACCTTTGAAGAGGTAAAAAAAATTGATTAAACCCAAATAAACTATGATAAATCGTTATAAAGTTTCAACTAATATTTCTTCATTGCAATATTTTGTAGTAGTTGTTCTTCTATTTTTAGCAATTCTTGCCTCCTTTAAGGGGTATAAGTTTTTAAGTTTTATTTTTTCACTATTTTTCTTTTATAAAGCGTATAAGATTTATTTAAAAAATAAAAATAAAATTACAGAATTAGAAATTGATGAAAATATGATTAGACTATTTAATTATGAAAACAGATTGGTTTTTCAAGCTCAAAAAGAGCTTTTATCATTTACGGAACTTGAAAACGGATTGATAAAAATTCAATCCAGACAAAAAGAGATCTATCATTTGGATCTAGGTACCAGTAAAAATGAGATAAAAATGTTAATAGGAGAACACTTGTTTGAAAAATCAAAGAAAAGCTCTTTTTTTAATTTAGGCAATATCTTAGATTTTTTAGATATTATACGATGAGTAGACTGTACTTACTACTGTTGTTTTGTTTTTTCTTCCATTTCTCAAATGCACAAACATATGACAAAAAGGGTCATAAGCAGGGATATTGGCGAGTGTTTGATAATGAAACCAAACAATTAATATTTGAAGGTGAATATAATCATGGTGATAAAAAAGGAAGGTTTATAACATATTATACAAATGATAAGATTAAAGACGTAAACTTTTTCAAGAAAAATTTATTACATGGATTGCAAAAAAGATTTGCCGAAAATGGTGTTGTATTATGGACCTGCAATTATGTTAAAGGAATCAAGCATGGAACTGAAACCTACTATTATGCTAATGGTAATTTAAAGGCCGTTTTAAATTATTCAAACGGAAACATTAATGGCGTGGAAAAGCATTATTCAATTGATGGAGAAGAGATTAAATTTGAACATTTTACAAAAAAAACGATTATTAGAAAGTAAAAAACAACTCTTCAAAGAGTTCTAATTAAAGAATAAACTTGTGGTATATCCTGTACATGTCTCCTGACTTAGCACTCGCAACTATAAACCGCAAAGAGTATTTATGAAAACATGAAAACCTAATGTCAGATATAATTCTGGCATTAGGTTTCTTTATTTAATAGCTCTCCAATTTGCTATATACCTTTTCAATTTCTTTGTCCATGTAGGCTTGTGCATAATGCACATAACGATTGAAAGAAGTACTGGCATGACTATGTCCGCTAATCTTGCGAACTAAATGTTCCGGCATGCCTAAAATCAATAAAGTTGTAATGGCAGTTCGTCGCATCATGTGTGAACTCATTTTATCACAGAAACGATTTTTAGAGTAATCTGTTTTCTTTGTTATAGGTTGCGTCTTACCTAGTTTTTCGCGGGTAATTTCGATTGGAGCTGTAAAACCGGCAAGCTCACCAATTTGCTTTAGGCTCTTGTTAAAATTGAACAAACTGGTATTTCCAAAAAGTGTGGTCTTATTGTTTGTGGTGGTATAACGCTGAAAAATGGTTACTGCATAGGCAGAAAGTTTAATGAAACTAAAGGTTTTGGTTTTCTTCGATTTAAGCTTTAAATACCAATCCTCTTCCATCTTTTCAAAGTTTTTGTTAGTCAGTAAAAAAATATCCGAGTAACGTAAACCGGTAGTGCAGCCAAAAACAAAAATATCTTTAATTCGCTTGTAGCTCGGAATAAGTTTCTCTTCAAATTCTTTATCGTGAATCAAAAATTTAAGCTGTTCCGGAGAAAGGACAAATATTTCTATTTCTTCTTTTCGAACATAGAATAAACGCTGAAAATCACCTGTATTTAAATCCTTGTCATTTTTCAGGTAATTAAAAAATACGCGAATGACCTTAATGTTAGCACCAACATAATTGTCGTGGCAGCCTTTTTTATATAAAAAATCAGTAAACTTTTGATAGAATTTTTTCCAATAGCTTTTCTCAGATGTTAATTCCCGTTTATCGAGTCTTGACGCGTCGCAGATACGGAGTTCAAATTTAGTTTCATTTGAAAACTGAATTAAATTCTGCAAAACATATTTGTAATTGTCTATAGAACCTGATTTTATTTTTTCACCATTCTTCTTGAGTCGCTTACCCGTTTCTGTTTCTTTTATGAACTGCTTGAATAAGGGAATAATTGCACTCGTTTTTTTCATTACGTGGTTTTTAAAAAAATATAATTTTAAGCGAAAATAACACAGAAAGTAGGTATAAATAAAAAAACTACAACTTTTTTAGGGTTGTAGTTTTTCTTATTCGCTTTTGATAAAAAAAGAATAGTAAGAACTTAATTTTCGGATAATTCCCTTTTTTCCTCAACGCTCTTTATAACTCATCGTTGTGGGTGCGAAGTCGGAGACATTCGCACAACACACAAGACAAATTTATTTATTCACTAGAACTCTTTGTAGAGCGGGCTAAAAGCTTGTTACGTATCCGAAAGCTTTATAAAGGGTGCCTATCTGTATGGTGAAAAAACTATTTTTGGCTTTTAAACATAAAAAACTGCAACCAGAAAATGAATTCCAGTTGCAGTTTTTTTGTTTTATAGATTAGCTGTGTACCTCTACTTAGCGGGCACAAATTGTAAATCTGCGCTATAGTTGTGTTGACATATCCGACTTATCGGGGATTGATGTCTGGAAGGACATAATCACAATATTGATTCTCAAATTTTATCCCATTTAAAAAATAACTCTTTGTATCATATCTGTAACCTTCATATGATTTAATTGTGTCGTAAACAATTTTTTCAAAATTATAAGAATAAACCATATTATCTAGTACTATTTTAATTTTATAATTATACCCTACCTCAAAACTATCACATAACATAAAACGCCATTTTTTATAGCCTCCGTTATCTATGTATCTGTTTTTAACACAAACCCTAGAGCTGTCTTTGATTTCACTTCGAGTATATTTAATTAAAATTATACTATCTATCTTTGACATTTCTAAATCTGTATGAAGATAAGGCATAAATTTACTTATTTTAATAAATTTTTTCTTTTTTAATTTCTCGTTACATGAATAACTAAAAAATATAATAATTAAAATAAAAACACTATTTTTTATCTGTTTTAATGTCATCTTCTCCAATAATTACTACATGAATATCTTGTTTTAAATCTTTTTCAGTTCTATGAATCCTGTAAACTTTTCCCCATGATTGAACATCAAATGAAAAGAACTTCATATCACCAAAAGAAGCTTCTTGTTTAAGGTTTCCTAAATATGTTACTGCATGTTCTCCATTACGAACCTCGTCACCATTAATTATCCAGCTATTAACTGAAAGTATAATACTGTATCCTTGCTGGCTTTTTTTATCAATTTTTTTAAGAAATTGTTCCCCACTTTCAATAGCAGTAGGCTGAAAAGATTCAACATTCTTGAATCCTAATAAATCTTTCATTAAGTCTTTAATAACTGATATAGAGTTACCTTCACCAGATGTATCTCCTTTTGTACCATCATAATCATAAAATCTATTAACTGAATCTTGAATACTGGATAAACCAATCCAATCGGCAGATTGAGTTTTAGGGTCATGTGTTAAATTTTTAGTTTTATTAGGGTCTAAATCAAATAAATGGCTATCAGGTTCAATCTCAAAATTATTATATTTTGCTTTATTATTAGAATAAAGTTTTAACATTGTGTTATAATATCCAGCTTTGTCTTTAATAATCCATAAATATGTTATAGCTGCAATAGCGCATGTACCCCCCCCTCCTTGATTTATAGAAATAGGGTTTTTCATAAGTTCCTTGGTTCTGTTTAAGAATTGAGATTTGTTCCAATATTTACTAAATTCTAAACCTTCCAATTCAACACCGTCAATAACTCTATTTTCACTAAACGCATAAGGAGAATTCCATGGGTAATCTCTAGATAATGGGTCAATAGCAAAAAATCTACCAATCCTAGGGTCATGCATACGATAAGTATAGTTCAACGAATTTCCTTCGCCACCTCTAATTTCATTATCTTTTTCCTGTCCCTGGAATCCGTAACGGTAATTATTTTTAAGTTTGTTTGGGTTTGGCACCAGCATTCCAAAAGGATAGTAATCTGAGAAGCTAAGAACGTCCGGAACAAAGGAAGTAGTAGCGACTCTATTTTCTGTCGACTCTACGCTTGTTGTTACGTTATCTAAAGTAAATGTTTCCGTGACACCATCCTTATTTTTAGTTCGGGCCCAATAAATTACTGTCACTGGACTTCCTGCAGTAAATGTTATACTCTGTCTGCCTGAAACTCCATCGATTTTTTGAATTATTGGGTTCGAAAAGTTTGTTGCTTTAACTTTAATTTCCGGCGCTGAGATTAATTCCAGGTCATAACTTACGGTATATTTTTTACCAGCTACAGTACTCATCGAATAAGATATTCCATAAGTTGCATCCTCTACGTTAATTACCAATTTGTTGCTACTTGTATTTACTGCTGTTGAAACACCAAGTAAGTTCCAGTTATTATCATTTTTGATACTTGTCCAACCTGTAAAGTCGTATTGATTAAGTGTTTCCTGAAGTGGCTCATTAGCAGTTCTAATAAGTTTTCTGTCACTAATTACACTTAATACGTTTCCTAAATGGTTCGACAACTCATAGGTTTTATCTCCAACAAAACGGTAAGATGTCAACGGACTTGTTACTACAGAACCATCTCCTTCTCCTTGGTCTAAACCTTCACAGGCATCTCCAATTCCATTATTATTGATATCTTCCTGAAGCGGGTTGGTTTTTGTTCTGCAATTATCACAAACATCACCAAAAGGATCTTCATCAGAATTTATCTGATCAAAGTTAGGTGTTTTTACGCAATTATCGCAGGCATCACCTACACCATCACCATCAGCGTCTAATTGATTGCCGATACCAGCAAGGTTTTCCTGTAATTTACCATTTGCTATTGCAATACAATTGTCGCATACATCACCTACACCATCTCCATCTGAATCTTTCTGGTCAGGGTTGAATATGAACGGGCATTTGTCTATGCTATTTATATAACCATCTCCGTCTGTATCTTCATTAGGATTACTGCAAAAAGTATCGGCATAGTTAACGCCAGATCGTGTCATTGGAATACCGGTATTCGATTTAGGATTGTTTGTGGAGTTTTGTCCCGGTCCTTCGTCAAAACTGAATGTATTAATTTTAAGATCTTCCGGATCTTCGCCATTATTGATACTATAAGTGAAATCGCATAATTCTGATTTTAAGGCTTGGTAAGACACTTCGTGATCTGGTCTGTATTTTATTGTAGCGGCGCCAAGGCTGTTTGGCGGTACAGCGATATTAAGCCCTCCGTCTCCACCATTGTAACCTTTGTTTTCTTCACCATTTAAGATAGAACGAGATGCCGCAACCGTTGTATAAATATTATCATTCAGCTTAATTTGAATGTCATAGTTGGAGGTATTAGGATTAAGCTTAATATCTGCTTTGAAATCCCATTCCTTTTCCGGTATTGTAATTATATAATCAGGGGCATCAGGCCTCACCTTAATAGGGCTCAACACATAATCAACAGCAGATGCATAACTTCTAAAAGAGTAACGGGTACGTTTTTTTAGTTTTATAACAGCCTTGTACTTATTATGATTTCTACGGTATTTAATTAATGAAATTACCGGAGTATACTGATCTCCAACTTTTTTGACGCCGATAACGATCGAACTTCTGAAAGAGAATGAATTATCACCCGGATGATCTCCTTCTACAGATGATCCGTGGAATACGGCTAAAGTTTTGATTTCCGGAATATTCGTTTCATTCGTATTATTCGAATCTATTTTGAAATGTGCATTTACAGATACCGCCTCTGTTTTTGGCGATTTGTTGTCAAATAAGTTTATAGCATTTTTATTATTTATAGGCCATTCCGTGCGTCCAGTTGTAGAATCAAATCCTAATCCCCAGGTTGCTGTTGGTGACATTGTTGCGGCTACCTTTGCAACAATAGTGTTTTTTGCACTGGCCGTTACAACTTTTGAATTCTTAAGGGCAGAGTCAACATCTTTTGTGATTTCTCTTCTTCCACTTTCAACTCCCAGACGGCTACTGCCGTAAATATCCTGTTCAACTAGGAAATATTTGGTAGTTCCTCCTTCTTTAATCATTTCATAAGTACTCAACACATTTCCTTGTGCATCACGCTGGTAATAAGTGGTAATTGCTTTTGAAGTGGTCGTTAGTGTTTTTGCAACACGGTTTCCTAAACCGTCGTATTCAAAACTAATAATTACCTGATTGGCCAGACCTTTACTTTTGGTAATAGATTCTACCTTACCGTCAACTCTCCATTTTATTTCGTCTAAATTTTCTTTAGCATCCTTAATCAGCTGACCAATTTCATCATAAGCATAGTTTCCTGGAGCTTGGTTGTCAATATCCAGTGAAGTATCATTATCATTATGTGGGTCATTACTAAAGGCTTTATTAGGAACAGCATCGTTAACATGTGTCAATTTATTGGTACCGGCTAAATAGTTGTACGTTAACTGGTCCATCTGAGTTGTGTTTAACGCGCCATTTGCCAATGGAGCCCAGCTATTAAGAAAGGTAAGATTACCATTTCGGTCGTAGCTGTAGTTGCTCTTATATCCGTCTACAGGGTCATTAGCAGCACCTCCTGTGGCATATGAAATTGCCTTAGAGTTCATGCTTTTGATACGGTTAAGCTGATCGTATTTGTAATAGTTAAACTGCGTAGGAATTGGCTGTTGTGAATCGTCTAACAAGGATGTTACCATCTCTTTGATGTTACCATTGTATAAGTTAGAATCTCCCTCAAGAGCATTAGTTCCTTTACTGAAAGCAAAAATTTTGTTGTCGATAGCACTGTTGTTTGTGCTAAAACGGGATTTATAATCTCCCTTATAATAGTTTAAGGCAAAACCAAAAGCGTCTTTGGCAACGATTAATCCATCTTTACCGGCATCATAATCTGCTCCAAGTTTTTCTGAGTTCACACCCTTTAACCAACCTTGTAGGGTATAGATATAATCCAGACCCTGTACTTTTTTATCTCCAATTTCTACACGCGCCAATGGACCATGTTCGTAGTACAGATAGTTAGCTTCTTTCTCCCAGATAACATTGTCTTTACTGGTATAAACCTGTTTGATCCTATTATCAGCATCGTATTCGTAACGGTGTATAAACTGGTCTTTAGTACTGTTTGGCTGATACGTCACTCTGTTTACGTTCCCGCTAATTAAGTCATAATCGTACACGACTTTTTTACGATCTTGTTTAAGAGTGTTAAGCTCTGTATTGTTGTTGGTATGATGAACTAGTTCTTTTACATTTCCATGTACATCATAATTATACAATATGGCATTGTTATACTTGTCCGCCGCTTTTGTTTCTTTTATTTCTTCGGTTAATTTATCATAATAAAGTACAGCAGTCACTCTTTTATGACTATTATCAGAGTCATAAGAAGTAAACCAATCAGCAGTATTTTCAACCGGGATATCATATAGCGTTCTGGTCACCTGATCAAAAGTTTTCCCCTGATTATAAGGGAATTTATCTGAAACGGCATCTACAGGTACAAGCTCCTTATTGTTGGTAAAAATTAGTCTTCCGTTTTCATTGATAGATAAGGAAGTACCAGTTTTAACTTCAAATTGTCCGGCTTCTATAATTCGGCCAAGACCGTCATAACGCGTATAGCTGAAAAGGTTTTTTGCTTTGTCCTGATTAGCGTTTTGTGAGGCCACAATTCTTCCTAACGCATCATACGCAAATCTGGTTTCTCCACCATCCGGTGTTTTTTGCCATACCAGTTGGTTTAATGAATTATAACGGTATTGTGTTTGCATTTTATGTTCAGGAGCAACAGGTACACCATCAACAAGCCCAAGATCTACTTTTTCAGGATCCTTTGCTCTAACGTTCGTTATTGATACATCTGAGTTAGGTTTTAACCTTTGTACTCCTTCTGGTGGAACGGTTTGAATTAAATTTCCAGCCTGATCATAGTAGTACAGTGTATATTGATACTCTTTATCTCGTGATTTTTGAGTAAGAGTTTCCTTTATTCCGCTTAAGGCAGCTTTAAGATAGTTTTGTCTAAATTCTTCTTTTTTGTTTTCATAGAAGGCATTTTCAATTGCCTGTTTGTTTGCTGCTTTTACAATAGCAGCATATATTTCGCATGGTGTTTTCGTTCCTGGCTTAGGAGGAATTACTAAACTGAATGTAGGAATCATTATAGCCGGAGGACAGATCTTATTATTGGCAACATATTTATCGGCAAACTGAGGCCAGATTAACAACTGTTCCGTTGGCTTTGCAATTTGTGACTGCACATAAGCATAGAATTCATTGATAACGGTACTTGTAGTACTATTACCATATCTTAGTTTGGTTGAACCAAATTCGCTAATCGACACAAATAATGGGTTTTCAATACTTGTAATTTCCAGTTTTGTTAAATAATTCAGGTAATCGGTACTGATGTAACCAAAATTTCCTTCGCAGAAATATTTAGCATCTTTATTCATTTCCTCAGACAGCTTATAGTCCGGAACCTGTGCGCTTATAACTTGTTTGAAAGTACGCCATTGATTACCACAAACTATTGGAGCAACTACAGAAGGAATACAAAGGTTAGAACAGCTAAACGCTGATGTTGTGGTTTCTAACGATATAACACTAGCACGTCTTCCAGTTTTAGAAGATAAAGTAGGTTTGTTATTTTGGAATTGTATTGTTCCATCTGCAAAAATAGAAACATACAAATCATCTGAATTATCAACAGCTTTTCTGCCGGTTGTTTTAGGAGGATAGGTTTCTGATACAAACGGACAAAACGCCACAGCGGGAGCTTTAGCTTCTGAACTGGTTATTTTAGTAAAGGTATAATGAGAAATTTTGGTACCTTTTTGTATTACTGTTTTACCCTGATTGTTTATAAAACTTATAACGAATGATAAATCACTTGTTACATCGATATAATTAATACGTCGGGCATTTTTTAGATTGATATCATAAAAATTAATAAAATTTTTGTTATTGATAGAACCTGAATTTTCGTCAAATGTTATACTTAATAAATTGTTTTCGGCAAGAATAGAGTATCGGTCTATCACAACCGGACGGAAATTGTTTTCTGTATATCTTGTTCTTTGTTTTTGAAAATGAGATACTAATTTTGAATCCCTTACAAAAGTATTTATCGGGCTATAGCTGGATACGGTTCCTGATTTCCAGAAATCTCCGTCAGCATTTACTTCGTGGTTTCTTGAAAGTAAGAAATCGTTTAGTACATTTTTTACGTTATTTTCATAAGCAAGCTCTTCGGCAGCAACTACTGTACAAGAAGTAACAGGAGTATAGTCGTTACACGGTTCCTGATTAGGATTTGGTGTATTTACACAGTTATCGCAATTATCAAAAATTCCGTCACCGTCAGTATCTACTGTTCCACAAAATTGTTCTTCACAGTTATCGCCTAGACCATTTCCGTTACGGTCCCACTCACCACAAGGAGAACAGCAGGTCAAGTACAACGGTCTGTTTGTGTCACCGGAGGTGATTTTGGCTGTCACTTGTCTGTTGCTAAAGCCACCTCTTTTGGTTTTTATTCTTACGATATTGTAGTTTCCTTGTAAATTTCCAATTGAAATACCTGAAATACGATCTGCTCCCAGGGTATAACCTGATAGATTTAAAGCAACACGTCTTACATCATTAACAAAAATTGAAACCCCTTCTGAAGTATTTTTCCATTTTACAAGATCATTTGGTTTAACGTCAAAGTAAGTATATAAATATCCACCAGTAAAAGCAGGGTTGGCCGTAATATTTAAGTCTGCCTCGCGGATTGTCCCGGAAGCTTGTAAATCAAAAACTAAATTTCTGAATGCTACATCGAATTTTTCTTTTTTATCACATGGTACTATTGTCAAATTCGAACACTCACCAATATTGGCTTTAGTGGTTCCTTCGATAAGGACTTCTTCGGGAGAATTACAGTTTGATGCAGCACCTGTTCTTTTTACAATACCCAGAATCTGGAATTGGTAGGTTTTACTTATTTTATCATAAGATCCGGGAATGTAGTAAAAACTTTTAAATTCAACTATTTCTTCCCATTTAGGCGGGTTTAGATAATTGCCACAGGCATCCTGATAGTTTGATGTGTTTATAAATCTCAACTCAATTGGTGTTGAAATAGATTGATTTTGATAAGTAAACCCAATATTTAAAGTACCTGCACTGTCTTCGGTAGTTTTGATCTTTGGTGTTTCTGTCGCCGTTTGTAGATTAAAGTCAGGATTAACCTGAGCATTGAACAAATTCTTGGTCAGATAGGTCATACTGGTAGTTTTGAGTCCATTAACTCTTAAACCTTCACTTTGAATGGTTGGGTCTACCAGTCCTTTTAAGAAATACTCCACCTCAAATGACATAGGGCATCTTCCGGTTTCCATGTACATGGCCGATTCTGAGCTGGGTTTAAGGTCAGCAATAATCTGGTCATCCGTAAGTGCGGAGTCAAAACCAAAATCAGCCGGTACAAAGCGTTTTTCTTTTTTTGCAAATAAAGAAGCAGTTTCCTCCGAACAGGCCAAGGCAATTCCTTCACTTGGAGGGATTGTTGGTATTACAGGATCGTGTAGAATTTTGTCTATTAACGTTGTTATTCGTAAGTAATTGGTCTTTCTACCAATTCTATATTGGTCATATTTTTTGAACAAAGTAACAAAAGTGTCTGAACTTTCTACATTGCCAATACAGTCATTATAATTGTTGTTTTTAGCGGCATAGATATGAGAGAAAACGGTTCTGGTTTTCTGCTTAAAGGAAATATAATTTGTTTTGAAGTTTGTCCAGATTCTTTGTTTTAATACCGGATTCTGAATGGTATTAATTTTCGCCAATAAATTAGGTATCGAAAGATTTACAAAGTCTTCATATTCTGATTCCGGTGTAATTCCGTTGTTATATAAAGCAAAGTAATAAGACACCTGAAGCATGTTCAGCCTTTTTCCATTACTAAGCATGATACCTTCAAAATTACCATCTGTTGCTTCGTATTTTAGGAATTTTTTGAGCTCATATTCATCGCCAATTTCTAATTTATTTGTTAATGTATAGTAAGGATCACCATCTGGACCGTTTCCATCTATTTTAGATAATTTTGCAATTATACCATCAGCTGGAGCAAAAATTTTATTGTCTGTGTCTTTGATTTGTTTTGTTTCACTATCATAGTAATCTAGCGTTCTTAATTTTTCATCAAACGCGTCAGAATTATCCCCATCGGAATTTAAATTCTCACATAATACTAAATTATAAACGTAGTATTGATATTCCGGGTGATAGGGTAGCAGCGCATTGGCCCAACTCGTTTTCCATAATGGAACGAAATCAGCGATATAGCGTAAATATTTTGGCTCAACCAGAAATACATTAGGATCATCACTACTCGGATCGTTCTCTGTTACAACGGCATCATCAGACAAACTAGGTTTGTAGAGATTTTCTCCAAGGTATCGTACTCTGACCTTTGATGTTGATCCGTCTTCTTCTTTGTAAGATCCTCCGTGAGGATTCTTCCAATTGTAGTTAGAAACTTTAACTTCAACGTCAGCCCCGGTATCAGGATCTTTTTCTAAAGTTGTAGTATAACCACCATATAATAATTGATTGTTTGGGTTAAAAATACTTAACGGATCGGTTATTTTTTTCGACTCCGGATTTTCGATTTCGGCATCTTCAGATTCTAATCCTTCTACCGAACCATATTGACCGTGCGGGCTCATGTCACCCAGTAACATCTCTAAATTAAGATTACAAACATCGATAGGCTGTGCGCATAATTCACGACAACCGGATAACAAACCTCTAAACTGAGATTTAAAAGCTGTTACCTTTGGAGTTATTTCTTTTTGATCAATTTTTGCCGTGACAAACTCAGATCCGCTGTAAGTAAAGGTATTACCAACGTAAAAGGCATTTAGGTTCTTGATCACGTATTGTTTTTCGGCATCAAGTACTTGAGATTCTCTTTGAGCAACGTTTCCAAGAGAAGAAGCATCAGCTGATAGCTTTAGTTTGAAAGCGTCACATTCTGCTTGCGTTAAATTATCACATATTAAGGCCTGTTCACAACTTTTACAAGTCACGTTACAATCTTCTTCCTTAATATCCGGTTCAAGACCTGCAAAATCAGGAAGGCATTTTTTATCTGTTTTTAATTGGGCAATATAATCATCTGCGTATTTGTTTAAAACATCATAATCTACCCTAAGATCTTTACTTAAAGGATAAGTCCCTACTTTTAGATGTTCGTTCAGATGTAATCCTTTGTATTCTCTTTTTGGTATGCTTAAAGAGACAGGACTAAAAGTTTCTAAACTGAAAATACCAATTTTCGAACGTAAAGGATCAGAACCTGTAAGTAATTCATCAGCGCAATCATTTTTTAAACCAATTGACCAATCGTAAACAAATGGATATTGTTTTCCGGTTAAACACAAATCGGTATAGGAGCCTATATTCTTTTCGAATGTATATTCAAATATGTTTTCATCTTTTTTAATTACAGAAACAGTTGTGTTAAGTCGAATACCATCTTCCTCAATACCATTATTTCCAGATGCATATTTATCATTGTTTGATAATAGGTTAGTGGTTGTTGAAAGATGTAGTTCATCAGTAGTTTCGTCTAATAGAGGTAAGAGATTTGGATTGTTATCTCCTACAAGAGCTGTCGCAATTGTTCTGCCTTGAGGATCCAGATAACTTACACTAGCCTGTTTGTTAGGATCGATTACAATATTCTTTTTGTAGCGTGAAAAATCTCCCACTTTATAACCAAAAAGACGATTTAATTCTTCTTGTTTTGGCTGTGCGTAAAAATACTGCATTTCATGACCAGTCCCAATTTGATGATCGGCACCAACACCACCTTTTCTTTTAATTCTTCCGGTATTATCCGGAGTATACTCAATTTGAGAAAAAGGATATCCGCCGGCATTAGGAACAAGATCCTGATGGTTGTCAAGAATTGGATTGTTCTCTGAATAATATAAACCTGCCCCGGCTGTATTTGACATAGTTGATACCGGTACAGGAGCACAGTTTAGAACAGAAGGATTGTCCCAATCAAAATCATTGTGAGTATATATTATATTATTGGCATTTTTATTTAGATTATTGTAAAAATGAATTCCTGATGAATTTACAGGTGCCGGTAAAACTTCAATAGCCGCTCTTCCCTGATTATCGTAAATAACTTCTCCAACAATAGCTTTTCCCTGAGTGGTAACTAAAGTTGCTCCTGAATATTTTTGTTCCGTAGTATTTGTTTTGGTTACCGTTTGACGATTTCGCAAGCTTCCGTCAAAGTAACTTACCACTTCTTTCTTTTTCCCATCTTCGGCAAAAGTGGCCTGATACTGCCAGTTCTTTTTTCCTTTTTCATGTGCCTGATCGATTTCGATTACCTGTTCCTGAGGCCAGTTAACTATACTTTTAAACGAATCAGTGATACCTGAAGACCACACCCCATAAAAGTTTTTGGAAGTGTTGTCTAAAAATCGCCCAACAGGTCTGATTCGGTAAATCAAATATCCGTTAGAGTAAACAAGAGGGATTCGGTAAGAGACCTCTTTTGTTTGAATTCTAGTACTGTTTCGTTTGAAATCCTGTTCCGTCAGTCTAATTTGATCTGGATTTAGTTTACCACCTTCTTTTTTGTAATTATCAATCCAGGTCCATTCGAGTTCATACTCAACGGCGGGTGCAATTGCATCTTTCGTCCAGTTGATTACTAATTCTTCTGCACCATCACTAACTTTAGAAACAGTTTCTTCTTTTGTGCCATTGTATTTTATAAATTGATGTGAAATAGGAAACACAGAGGTATATTCTGTGCTACTCAACTGCATATTATAGTAGCGGTCTGTATTGAATTTCAAAGCTACAAAAGCGGTAGAGTTAGGAACTACTACCTCGTTGGCGCTAGTACTCACGTCAGAACTGTAATATTTTATAGATTCAACTTTTACCTCGGCTTTGTGGATTCCCGGTAATCGATAAACCGCATAATCATTTAAAGACTGTCCTTTTGTTTTATTATCGTGTTTGATCTTTAAGGTTAAAGAATTTAGAAATGATTTTGTCTTTTTCTGATCATCCAAATAGGTAGTAATAGGATTACCGGCCTTATCCATCGGTATAACGGTCAATACAATTTCGCAATAGTAAACACTGCCATAATTAGCCAGCGCTTCAGGAGTGTTTAAAACGTCATCAAATCCAAAATGAATAGACACTGCAGGTTTTACAGATGTAAAAATTTTTTGTTGATCGATACTGTTGATCTTAGGATCAGTTATCTTTAATGATGGACGTGCGTTTAATTCAGTTCCTTGTTTTCTTTCTCCTGCAAATTCTTCTTGCTGACTGAATGCAAACAAGGAGAACAGGGTAAATACAAATGCTATTAGATGCTTGTTGATATACATATATCTCTTTTTTTATTTTATTTATTGAGAAACAACTCTTTGATCGATAATTTCATACTTTTTTAATTTTTCGGCTAAAATAATTTGCTTTTTAGCAGATGTTGTAAAGTATGTTTTGGTACTAAATATCGAAGCGTTGACCGGACTTCTGTTAAAATTTGTATTGACTATTTCCAATCTCGGATAATGAGGATCCGGACTTTTGTAATCTTTAGAGAAATTAATTACAGTACTGTAATAAAAAGTCTGCTTTTGCAAAAAATAATTTTTTGTGACCTGAACAACAATTTTGGAGTAGGGCAGGCTGGAGTAGTTTTTTGCTATTAGAGTTATTTCCCAATACGATTTGTAATCGACAAACTTTTCAATTTTACAGACATCCAGCAAAGGTTTCATATCAAAATCTCCAGCGTAATTTTTGACAGGAGGTAAAATTTCAAGCGCCTTTTCCGTATTACTGATTTTAAGGTATACTGTTTTTGAATTCAGTATTTCGGTATCTCCTATTTTAGTATAGACTTCATTGAGTGCATTTTTATAATAGATGCCTTTATAGTTTTGTTCTGCTTTTTTAGAATTAAAATCTTTATACAAAGTATAATTTGATTTGTATTGTAAAGGTTTGGCCAAACTATACTGTTTGGCTAACCTTTGAAAAACTTCATTTACGGTCTGTGTATGTGCTAAACAACAAGTGAATAACGCCCATACGAATATTATTTTTTTATAAAACATATTATTTTCCATCAACATTTATGAAACTTCCGGAACGTGTTTCCTGAATTGTTTTGACTCCTTTTGCGGTTTCTTTTTTAACCCTGACGAGACCGCCTTCATTGTCATACTCATAAAAAGTACTGTAATTGTTTTCGTCCAGTTCAGACATTAGTTTGAAAGTTTCAGGATCATAGACAAATGATTTTACGCTACCCTGAAGAGGGTGAATTCTGATATCATCAAAGTATACCGGAATACTTGGGCTCAGGTTTTCTAATGTTATGCCTATTGTCTTGGTAAGGTTTGGTATTTTGAACTTCTGTACCACACGCTGCCATCCATCAATGATATCGCCATTGGCTTTTATAGATACAAAATCAATTATTTGTGTTGGATCGTCTAATGCTTTTATATTGTTATAAAACACAATTTTGATCACTGGATTTAGATAGTTTTTGACTTGTTCAAAAGATTCTTCTTTTACCCATGCACTTAGGATATATTCTTTTCCAGGTTCAGGTTTGAAAGAGAAACAGTCATCACAGAAATCTTTTATAGCAGGTGTCCCACAAGCAAATTCTCCCTCAACAACTTTGTCTGCAAAGTAAGTTTCATCTGAAGCCAGCAGATCAAAGTTGTCATGTCCGAAATAAGTACCGATCTTAAATTGATTGATATTAGACACTGGAAACTCAGTAGACGAAAGACCTAACAAAAATTGTAATGATTTTGTAAGTAATGGCGTTGTTCTGGCCGTTAAATTGTTTTTGGCTCTTAAAGAAGGATTATAATTTGGATCAGAATCTCTGGTTAGTCCGTTATTAGTGTATGAATCATCGTAGATATATGATCCGTTTTCAATTCCAACAACATAAAGGTGTGGAAGTTTAGGATCTGTTACTGTTTTATTGTTGTTGTCAAATTTTGCAAGAGTTTCTTTTAGTTTAGCCAAATTATTGGTTTGAGCACCATCTGTGATCATTAGAACAAAATTTGGTTTCATGTTGTAAGCTAATGCTCCTTCTAATCCACTTCTCCAGTAATCAGAAGCCTGGCTAATTCCATTCATTTTTCCATATCTTTTCCCCAATTCATCGATCCAGCCATTAAATTGGCTTAGGCTGCCCATGGTCATTTTTGTCGGTAGGATGGCATCCGTTCTTATATTTTCATCGTTATCAGACATTCCGGTTATCGAAACATAAATGTTAGACCCGATTCTATCATTTGTTTTGGCTTGTTGTAATACAAACAATTTTAATTGTTTTTTGATTTTATTGAACTCGGTCTGGCTAATAGAACCTGATTCGTCTATGACAAGAGCAATGTGCGATACACAGGACAATTCTTTAGGACAGAAATCGATATTACGAACGTGTCCATCAGAATTATTGGTGGTTCCGTTTGAATAGTTGGTGGCAACATTCGTGGTTGTCATTGCATCTCTATACTTGCTTAAATCTATAGCTGTTATTGAACCCGAAGCAGCTTTAGGCAGGTACACTTCAGTTTCGGCACTGTTTTCGGTAAAGTTGAAACTAATGGTGGTGCTGTTATTGATAAAGTTGTAGATTTTAGCTTTTTTGTCTTTGGTATATGGCGCTAATCCCGCAATTTCTTTTTGAGCATAAACATTTACATCAGTACCATTTGGTGTGCTTGCCAGTTTAGTAATTAAAGCAATAAACAAACGATGTATTTCCGGAGAAAGAGGATTGTCTTTGGTACAAGAAATATATGGTAGACAATCGTCGATCGTGATGTCTTTGCTAAACAATGTTCTACAACTGGTAGGACTACTAGCAACTAATTCGATTACGTATTTGCCGGGCAGTTGCGGAATAAAAGTGTACAAACCTGTTGTATTGGTTGCTGTGTGAACAATACTTCCTGCAGAGTCTGTAGCCGTCCAGGTATAATTTAAATTGGTGTTGGTAGTAGTAAATGCAAAATCAACAGGTTCTTTTGTACAATATTTTTCTGTTATTTCCTGTGCAAAGGAAGACAAGGAACAGCACACCAAACAAAGAGCGATGATCCAGTATTTTTTTATTTTAAGATTGTTTACCATAATCTAATTATCTTTTTTATAACTACTTGTTTGTCTAAAACAATTAGTGTGTTTTTCGTAAGTGAGTTATATTTTTGAACTGGTTTTTGTTTTCATTCTACTTGATTCTCCTGGATTTGTTGGATTAGTTGGATCAGTTGAATCGCACCCTTGTTGGGTACTTATGATTTTTTTACCCTCAAATGAGATTTCTTCATAAGTAAAAATTGTTTCTGTTCCTCCCATACAGGTCAGATAAGTTACTTTATAACATATTTCACTATTTTTTCCCCTAAAATGTAGTTCCTGACAAGGAAGACATTCGCCAACACCATTTGTGTTGATAATACTCGAAGCCGTAATTTCTTTACATCCTTCTGTTATGGCTCCTACAATCACTCTTTTTTGTGTGCCAGAAGCGTCTTTATAGTCCACCCATGAATTAATTTCAGGTTGATTTACAAGATCATCTGCCAGCCATAAACCTTCATAGCGGTATACAGTTGTAGGCAATGGATCAACTGGAGGATTTGTAGTTGGTTTTTTAACAATAGTGATATTTCCCGTAATTGGAATACATTCTGTCTCAGGACAGAAGTTTATATTTTTAACTCTCCCCATCGTTGTGTTTGAAGAACCGTCACTATAATTGGTGGTGACAGCAGTAACTACCTGTGAATTCAGATACTTACTTAAATCAATACCGGTAATCGATCCAGAAGGAGATTTAGGGATGTGTACATCACTTTGTAATTCATTTTCTGAAAAAGAGAAACTCAAATATTCATTGTTATTTGTAAATCTGTAAATTTTTGCATTTGTTCCCAGGGTGTACGGGATTAATCCGGCAATTTCATTTTTTGCATACACATTTGCATTTGTTCCATTCGGAGCACTTGCCAGTTTGTTTACTAAGTCCATAAATAAACGATGTATTTTTGGCGTAAGCGGATTGTTTTGGGTACAGGAAACTACTACGGGTGGCGTGCAATTCTCAGCAGTAAATGTTTTGCTCAAAACTAAATCACATTTTTCCGTTCCATTAGCGGTCAATTTTATCTCGTAGGTACCCGGTAATTCCGGTGTAAAAGTATAAAGACCGGTTGTATTGGTTACTTCGTTTACTACAGCACCAAGGGCATTTGTAGTGGTCCAGGTATAGTTTAGGTTAGGAGTTGTAGTCTCAAATGCTAAACTTACCGGTTCATTGGTACAATGCTTTTCAGGACAAAAATCCACATTTCGAATGGACATACCGTTATAACAGCCTAGTTTATTTTCAAATGGTGCTTTTTTACTCTTTGCAGTGGACATTCTGGTTGGTTCAGCCTCGCCACAGTTTATTAGAAGATCATTATAGTTTGTATATTGGCTTATGTCCAGTTCAAAATAATATTCAGAAATATGATCTTCTTCAGGATCATAATTCATGCCCAATGACTGAACAAAATAGACATCATACTCGCGCTCCGGTGCGAAAGAAAACTGTACGCTGGTTATTCGATTGTTGTCGTTTCGGGTTGTAGCAAAATTGTATATTTTATCCGCAGTGCTATTTTTTAGGTATTCTTTAAGCGCAATAAGTTCAGGAGGATTAGTTCCGTTAATTTGTGAATCTGTTTCTCCGCGTGCCGCTTTAAGAGTAAGGCTTTTTAATAAATTGGTGAATAATTCTTTAACAACTATTGATTTTGCATTGGTACTGGTACAAGAACTGCAAACTTTCAATGAAATGTCTCTGGTGTATTGTTTACTACAACCATTTTGGTCCGTGACGTATAGTTTGATTTTATTGCTATCAACGGAATTGTAGGATACCTTAAATTCAGGCTCATCACTTGTGTTTACCAATTCAAAGTTTCTATTATATAAAAGCCATTTGTACGTTAAAGGGATTTCGGGATTGTCTTTGTCAAAAGTATACACTACTTCATCCCCTACACAGATATCACTATCCTTTCCATCTATGTATCCGCTATGATTGTTACCAATGGTGCACCCAAAGTCAAGTCGTAGTACTTTTGTAAAAGAAGTTTTACATCCTTTTTCATCCGTTAGGTTTAGTTCAATTTTACAATTGTTTTCTTTTAATATAATTGAAAAATTAGGATCTCTACTTTGATCAATAAGGTCGTTGGCATATGAATATATCTTCCAGTGGTATTTTAAATTCGTTGCTGTGGTTTGGAATTTGAAGTTTAAAATTCGGTTTACTTCTAATTTGGTTTGATCGGAAGTGATTATTTCTCCTTGGACTTCAGAGCAGTTAGAACCGTTCAAGTAAATTCTATTCCTAGATAAAGTAAAATAAGGATCCATGGAATTGTTAGACAAGCAGGTATAAACTCCTTTGTCGTTTGCACTATTAAAGGAATTGATGGTGAAAGTTCTGCTTTTTGCTTCGGGGATCTCTTTCCCGTCTTTATACCATTGAAAGGTATCTTCCAGCAGGTAACGATTGTCTGTACACATCTCTAAAGTAACCGTTTCGTTTTCTGCTTTGTTCAAAGTAAGTACAGTGTCAGTTTCTGATTGTAGATAATAGTAATAAGTATAAGGACCTAAGTTTGAATAAAAAGCAAAGCTGTCCTTAAGATCGATAAAGCGAAAATTATTTCCCTGTATATTAAAACGACGGCTATTTCCAGCTTCATTAAAAATAATCTTTGGCACATTACCTCCTAGACTATTAAAGTCTACCGATATTGAATTAAGCTTCTGCAAATTCGAAAAATTAGCAGGAATGCTTCCGGTGATTTTGTTTAATGATAATGACAGGCTTTTTAAGTTCGTTGAATTGCTGAAATTTGATAAATTAGTTTCTATTTTATTCAGATCAAACCAAATATTTTCTAATTGATTTAGCGTACCTAATACTGATATGTCAGTGATTTCGTTGCTGTTCATTGTTATAAACTTAAGGCCGGTTAAATTCTGAAAATTTTGAGGCAAAGCACCGCCGAATTTATTTCCGTCTAAATTTAAATGCTGCAGATTTTTTAAGTTTCCTAAATTTTCAAGACTACCTGATAAATTATTACCGTTAAGACTTACAGTAGTCAGGTAATTTTTCAACCCGCTTATGTCTGGTATTGTGCCCTTCATATTGTTGTAGGGCAAGTTTAGTTCAGTCACATGATTGTTTACAACAGTTACACCTTGCCAGGAACTGACAGGTTCACTGGTGTCCCAGTTTCCTCTATTGTGCCAAGGTCCTTCTTCTTGTGTGGCGCGATATAATGCTATTAGGGCATTTCTTTCTTCTGCCGGAACGTCTGTTACCGCAGATTTACTTTGAGTACTTCTTTTAGTGCTTTCCTTTATTTCCGGAAAATATTTTAATGTTTGTTCTTTAAGGATGTTCTCTAATTGAGCAGCCCTGATTTGATACGTTTTTCTTTGTGTTTTAAGAACCTCTTCTATTTGCGAAGGGTTTAGTTTTCTCTCTTTCAAAGCGGCTCTTATTTTATCGGCATTAAAACCTATCGCAGCATCACTTAATTCCTGCGCAAAAGAAAACAGCGAGCAAAAAATCATGCAAAGGGTGATTATCCAGCATTTTTTTATTTTAAAATCGTTTACCATAATCGAGTTGTCTATTGTTTTGTCGATACTGTTTGCATCCAAACAATTATTAAATCTTTGTCTTGTGTAAATTATATTTTTGAATTAGATTTTGTCGCCTTCTTTTCTACTGCAGTAGGAGCGGAAGTATTGACAAACTTTAGCGTTCCAACAATTGGGGTACACTCCTTTGCAGGACAGAAATCAATATTCCTAACTTTTCCAATTGTGGTATTTGAGGATCCTTCACTATAATTGGTAGTAATAGTAGTGGATTCTTGCGAACTCTTATAGTTGCCCAAGTCAATACTTGTGATCGATCCGGAAGTAGATTTTGGTAGATTCACATCACTTTGAGAGTTATTTGAAAAAGAGAAACTCAGCTGTTCACTATTGTTAATGAAGTTGTAAATTTTTGCCTCTGTTCCCAGTGTGTAAGGACGTAGTCCGGCAATCTCATTTTTCGCATATACATTTACATCTGTTCCGTTTGGAGTACTTACCAGTTTGTTTATTAAGTCCATAAACAAGCGGTGTACTTTTGGAGTAAGCGGATTATTTTGCGTACAGGAAACTGATCCCCCACAAGATGTAATTTGGATATATTTGGAAAATATCGTTGTACATCCTCCAGCATTATTTGTAGCTAATGTTATCTCATAGTTTCCTGCCAGGGTTGGGGTAAAGGTATAGGTGTTCGTAGCATTACGTGCAGTGTCAACTATATTTCCGCTAGCATTATTGGTAGCCGTCCAGATGTAACTGAGATTGGTTTCAGCTGATTCGAATTTGAAATTATAAGGCTTATTTATGCAATGGGTATCACGAACATATACAGCTGCTCTAGAAATAGCAGTGCAACCTGATGAGTTTTTTGCAATTAATTTAATGTTGTAAGATCCTTCGTGTATAAATTTATAAATGAAGGGTGTGATTATGTCGGGTTCACTATTGCCAATTATTTCTCCATTTTCGGTTGTTACCGTCCATGTATAGGTAAGATTAGGAACTGTTGTTTGAAATGTATACAGATTATCGTCACTAGTAAAAATAGTATTTACAGGAAGCTTTATGTGACCTACTATTGCCGGGTCACAAGTATTTTCTAGTCCTGGGCAGAAATCGATAAATCTAATTTGAGATCCATAATCACAATAATCTAAAGCTGAGGAAGCTCTTCTTTGAGATCTGCTTTCTCCTCCACCTCTTGATTTACAGGAAATTAAAAATTCATTTGGGGTAAAGTATTGACTTAAATCAGTATAGAGAGAGTCTCGTATACTTGTATAGAGCTCTTTTACAGTACTTTTTTGCGGGCTATATCCAATACCCCATCCAATTAAAGCCTCAACATCATATTCTCTGCTTGGTGCAAATGAAAAGCGAGCACCTCTAATTTTAGGTCTGCCATTTTCAGAAGTATATTCTCGGGGAATAGATACATAATTGTAAATCTTATCCTTAGGACCAGTAGTAATATAAGGTTTAAGTGCTAAAAATTCTGCAGATGGTGCGCTTGCATTGATCTGAGCATCTGTTTCACCTTGAATAGATCTTGAAATTAAACTTATCAGTAAATCATCGTATAGGGCTTTTACTTTTTGTGATCTTGAGTTAGAATTGGTACAAGAGCTTGTAATAAAACATTGTATGTCCTGAGTATATTCTGAATAACATCCATTGATTGGATCTGTTACTTTTACATTGATTTTATACATTCCGCCAGCAGTGAATGTGAAAGGGTAAATGGATAAGTTTGATTGGCCTATAGAAACTCCTTTTGAATTAAATAATTCCCATTCATAGGTGAAACTCTCTGCAGGATTACCATATGAATTAAAACCGAAGCTAGTAAGTTCGTTTTCGTAAACTCCTATGGTGCTATTGGAAGATGATGTTTCTGTAGCAATATAACCTTCACGATCTCTTTCTGTAAATTTACAGGTATCAAGAGGAGTAATTAACTTGGTATAAGTGGTTGTGCAACCTCTTTTATCTTTTATTTCTAAAACGACTTTGTATTCTTCAATCGTTGTTAATGTGATTGGAAATGTAGGTTGGCTTCCTGAATTTAACAATGCACCGGCTGCGTTATGCAGTTTCCAGATAAAAGTAAAGTCACTTTCTTTATAACCGTTAATATTGTTTACTTGTAAAACCGATTCTATGTTTATAGCGACACCTCTCCAATCCGGAATTGAAATGTCAAGATGGCCTTGAAAACGTTCTGTAGACGGAACAACACATGCATTTGGGTTTCTTGCTGTAATTGTTTTTTCATAAAATGAACAACCCGAAGAATCTGAAACGATAAGTGTTACTTTATAGCTTTCGTATTTTGTAAGTGTGATAGGAAATAGAAGAGTATTGGCAGTTGTTACCAAAAAGCCATTTGCATCGTATAGATTCCATTTGTATGATAGACCCCTAACAGGAGACCCGTATCCTTTACCGAAAGTAAGATTTGTTGTAGTATTAATAAAGGCTCCACTGTTATCTCCGTATGATTCTGATTGAACAGAAATCTCCCCTGAGCGATCCCATGAATAGCTACAATCAGGTCTTAACGAAATTATCTTATCAATAGTAGTAGTACAATTTGTAGCTGTATTAGTGACAGCCAGACGTACTTTATATTCGCCATTACTAGTGTAAGTTTGTTTTGCAGTAGACGTAGTTTGTTCCTCCTTAACAGAGTTATCTGTATTGAAAAATGTCCAGTTATAGGTAAGCCCTGTGGCTGTAGTTTCGAAAGAAAAGTTTGTTACTGTATTTAAAACAGGATTCTCAGGATTTGTTTTTAGTACTCCATCAATTGTAGGACATACTTTTACAACTTTAATGATTTTATTAAAACTGGTACTACAGCCATTTGCATCAGTTACAACAACAGTTATCTTATAATCTCCAATGGCATTATAAGACCTGGATACTTGTGGAGTTGTTGCAGTACCCATTTCGGTAGTATTATCTAAATTATAAAATATCCATTTATAGCTTAGACCAGTATTAGAGGTTTCAAATGAAAAGTTGATATTTTCATCCAAGGAAGGATTTGCAACAGAGGTTTTGATTGTTCCGGTAATTAACGGATTACAATCAGTTACATTTAAATGTATTAAAGCAGTAAAAAGTTCAAGGTTTTTGGATTGATCTTGAGGGTTTGGTATTGTTATTTGTGGATGTTTAGATTGACAAAAATAAACTCCGTTATCCCTGGCACTGAGTACTGGGATTTTAAGTTGTCTAGATGTTTCTGATGGTAGAATAAAGAAGCCTCCTCCAGCTTGAGTTTTGTACCATTGATAAGTTTCCTGACCTGTAAAACGGCCGTCAGCATACATCTCTAAAGTTAAGGATTTACCATAATAGGTATTAATTGTCTTTTCTTCATCAGTGGAACCCTGTCCCGAATATTTAAAAGAGTATAATTTTTTGTAGGAATCAAATTGCGCTGCAAAATCAACAAATCGAAATTGATTTGATGATATATCAATGCTAGAGAGGTCAGCTAAAGTCGTAAAATCAGGAATAGTTCCTCCTAGTTTGTTATACGCAAGATCAAAAGATCGTAATGATGAGAGAGATCTTAATTCAATAGGTATTGAACCGTTCAGATTATTATTTGACAGACCCAGACCCTGAAGATTATTTAGGAGTCCTAATTGTACAGGAATAGTCCCGTTTAATAAATTGTATCTTAAATAAATCTGCCTGAGTTCTAATAATTGCCCAATTTGAGAGGGGATTGTACCGGATAATTGGTTTTGATCTAAATTAAGCTCTCTAAGTTTTGTAAGTAGCCCAAATTCAGTAGGTATTGGGCCGGTTAGCTGATTGTTCCCTAAGTTAAGTGTAGTAAGGAGAGTTAATTTACTAAGCTCAGACGGAATTATTCCGGTAAAGTCATTACTTGTTAAATCTAATCTTACGAGATTTTGTAGTTGACTTAGTTTCGAAGGAATTGGACCACTTAATAGATTGGATCTCAAGTCGAGCTCTGCAAGATTAGGTAAAGACAGTAACTCAGTTGGTATTGTTCCGCTAAATTGATTCACAGACAATTGTAAGCTTGTAAGCTTAGCTAATTGTCCAACTTGTGGAGGAATGTTCGCTGTTAATTCATTATTATTTAAACTAAGAGTTTCCAGATTTTGTAATAGACCAATTTCAACAGGTAATGTGGTCAACAGGTTCTCGCTTAAACCCAGATTTTTAAGACTGGTTAATTGTCCAATTTGTGTAGGGATTGTTCCGGTCAACTTATTACGATATAGATAAAGTTCCTCCAGATTTTGCAACTGCCCAATTTGAGAAGGAATTACACCAGTTAAATTATTATCTCCTAAGTTGAGTTCTTTAAGACCTGTTAACAGTCCTATTTCTGCGGGAATTGTTCCATTTAGATTATTACCGGACAAACCGATTTTTACAATAATTCCATTTTCTATTGTAACGCCAGATAGATATGTTATGGGAATATTAGGATCGTTAAGACTAACCCAACCAAATTTGGTCTTCCAGTTTGCACCTCCTGTGCTATTATATAGTGCAGTAAGAGCAATTCTTTGCGATTGCGAAATATCTTGTTGTAAAGTTGTTTTAGAAGTATTGATTTTAGAACCTTCTTTTAGGTTTTGGTTGGCCTTTTTTTCTTGGACATTGTCAATTTTATATTTTTGTGTGGTGTGATACTGATCGGTATACATTTTACGCATTGACGAGATTTCTGCTGCCAGATCTTCATTTTTAACACCGTGTAATTTTAGGGAAATAGTCGCCTTCATGACATCAAAACCTATTTCCTTATCGCTAAGATTTTGTGAAAAAGAAACCAATGAGCAAAGTATCATGCAGATTGTGACTATCCAGTATTTTTTTATTTTAAGATTGTTTACCATAATCTAATTATCTGTTGTTTTTATACTATTTGTTTTGGTAACAAACAGTAATTTTTTTATCCTAAATAAGTTAATTTTTTAAACCAAGACCTTTTGAAGTTTTACTCACTGGTGTTTTTGGCTTCAAGATGTCTCTTCCGCTTTGGATGACTCCTATAGTAGGCAGACAAGCTGTGGCAGGGCAAAAATCGATGTATCGGATTTCTGTTTCTTTATAGCAATCATTTGGGCCTAAAGTGATTTTGCTTGTTTTTTCTTTTCTCTCAGGAGACGGAGTATTCATTATTTGAGCCATCTGAGCGAAACAAGAAATCAAATACTCATCCGGAGAGGTAAATTGACTTAAGTTGAAGTAAATTTCAGATTCAAGACGTGACGTAAATTCATAGACAGTATCATCCATAATAGGATCATAATCCCACAATCCATTTGCGAATAATACCTGAGAGTCGTAATCTCTATCTGGAGAAAAGGAGAATCTGATACTGGTTAATTTCCCTTGCTCATTGCGGGTAGTAGCATAGTTGTATATTTTATCTTTTACACCATTTGTGATATGTGGTTTTAAGGCATCAAATTCCGCTAATGCGCCGCGGCTGATATTAATCTCATGATCTGTTTCTTTTCTAAGAGATCTCGATATAAGATTTTTTAATAAAGCAATGTATAATTTTTTTACAATTTCTGAATTAGGATTTCCGTTAGTACATGAATTCTCAATGGTACAGCCTATACTTTTCGAGAATGGTAATTTACAACCAAATTCATTCTCGAGATCAAGAGTCACTCTGTAAAAACCAGCTGTGTTTAAAGATATTGTAAATTTCTCCTGATCTCCGGAAGCAATTAGTATGTTATTTGAGTTGTAAATGTTCCAGTGGTATTTATATACTCTTTCGGTCTTTTTAGAAAAACGGAACACCAAATCTTTTGTCTGATTGATTCCTATAAAAGCAGTTTCTACACTGTTTTCATTATCAAAATTTATGGATCCAGTTGCTGTTTCACCGCTATAGATACAGGCATCCAATACTTCGAGTTGTCTTGAGAATTTATGTGGACAACCGTTACGGTCAATAATTGTTAAATTTAAATTTAAATTGTCTGATGTTGTTGGAGTAAAAGTAAATTCTTCACCAGTTGCAGTTGTTATAACGGTTCCGTCAAGTTTTGCCAATTCCCAATTCAGGGTCAAATCAGTCGCACTAACATTATAATGCCAAAAAGTAAATTTATTTGGTTTATCAATTAATATATTAGGGCTATAATAAGCATAGTGACTTTTGTTGTATAATGTTCCACTTATGGGAGTAGTTTTACTACAATCGTATTGAACGTTTACTATCTTTTCAAGATTTCGTGTACAGCCATTAGAATCGGTAACTTCTAATGTAATTTTATAGTCACCTGCACCTGCTTGAAAGTAAAAATTTGGAGATTTCCAATCATCTCGAGCTCCCATGTAGTTGGTAGGATCGTAAAGTTTCCAGCTATATTTTAGATCAGTAGCATCGGTTTCAAATGTAAATCTTGCAGACGAATATAAACTTACATTTTCAGGATCCATTTTCAAAGACCCAATAATACTACATTCACCAGTTATAGTAACGGTTTTGTTAAAATAAATTTTGCATCCATCCTGACCTGTAATCTCTAACTTAACGCGGTAATTTCCAGGGGATGTATAGGACTTGGTTACTGTACTTGTCGTCGCTTTTGAGCGTTCAGAATTATCTAAATTATAAAATGTCCATTCGTATGAAATATCGGTAGCCGTAGTATTAAAACTAAAAGGTACATTTTGGTTGGTTGTAATAGTTTCTGTAGGAATTTGTATTGCACCAGAAATTGAAGTACATGTTTTAACTACTTTAAAATTTTTGTAAAAAGACGAGGTACAATAATTATCATCTGTGGTTATCAAAACGATCTGATAATCACCGGGAGCAAGATAGGATTGTGTCGCAGTACTTGTTGTTGGCGTAGAAAGGACTCCGTTTAAACCATATAAAGTCCATTGATACGTAAAGTTTGTTGCTGTCGTTTCAAATGAAAAAGTCTGGTTTTCTCCTGTCAGCATTGTTCCTTCAGGAAGTTTTATTGCTCCAACGATATTCACACAAGCAGGCTGTACAGAGACAGGTACTACTTCATTAAAAGTTGTTGAGCATCCGTTACCGGGATCTGTCACTACAAGTTTTACTCTATAGTCACCAGGAGTGCCATAAAAATGTTTTACTGTTTTGGTGTTATAAATAGTTGGAGCATCGTTGTCGTTTCTGTAAAATGTCCATTCGTAGACTAAGTTTGTAAGACTTGTTTCAAAAGAAAAATTAGTATTAAATCGGGCGAATATGTGCTTGGATGTTATTTTAATCGCTCCATCGATAGGAGTACAGATTGGCGCTATGTTTATAGTTTTTGAGAAATTAGTTGTACAATTATTAGTGTCTGTAACAATTAGATCTATTTTGTAATTCCCATAGCTAGTAAAGGTTTGACTTGCGGCAGCTGTATTTTGTCTTTCTTTTTCGGTACCGTCTGCATTATAAAATATCCAATTATAAGTTAAACCTGTTGCTACCGTTTCAAACGAGAAGGTTTTGTTTTGATTCAACGCTATTGCTTCAATTGGAGCTTTTATTTGTCCGACAACAGCTACGCAAGCTGGTTTGTCACGGACTGTGACTGATGTTTCAAATGTGTTTGAACACCCATTTTGATCCGTTACCACCAAGGCAATATTGTAATCTCCCAGTGCATTGTAGGTGTGATTTGCCGTATTCGTTACAAAAGTTTTTGCATTATTTACATCTTGAATTGTCCAAAGGTAGGTTAGATCTGTTGCAGTAGTCTCTAAAGAGAAAGTTGTATTTGAGTTAGTAAATATGTTCTCATTAGATGTTTTTATTGTTCCGGTAATTGGAGTACATGTTGGAGGGCAAAAATTAATATTTTTAATTTCAGAGGAGTATTGGCAATCTTTTGGTTCTAAAATTGACTTGGCTGAACGTCCATTTTGATTGTAAGTCAAACATGATACAAGAAAATCATTAGAAGAAACAAATTGACTAATATTGATGTAAGTTGCTTTATCAATTGAATAATTTAAATAATCAGGTGTAACACCATTTGTATACAGTCCATCCCTGATTGAGATATGGAAATCATATTCTCTATTTGGTGAAAATGAATAACTCATGCTAATTATAGCATTATATTTATCCCTGACCGTTTTGTAATTGTATATTTTGTCTTTAGGAGAATTTGTTATGAATGGTTTCAAAGAAATAAATTCTTCTATTATGCCACTGTTGTTTATTTGGATATCAGTTTCACCATTTGCAGTACGATGAAGAAGTTTTTTTGCCAAAGCTTTGGCTAGCTCCTGTACCTGAGATGACCTTTCATTTGTTTGTGTACAACCATTAGTCATTTGATTAGCAAACGCTCTTGTAACTTGAGTGCTGCACCCATTAAAAGCGTCAGTGACTTTTAAAACGACTTTGTGGAATCCAGGAGATGTTAATGCTATAGAGAATAGCTTGTCAGTTCCAGTACTCACTACCTGTGAATTTGGATCAAGTAAACTCCATTCAAAACTTAATGGCCTTCCTGTATCTGAGAAATATGTGCGATTTAATCCTAAATCAATTGGTTGATTAAGTTCAACAAAAACGGCCTCTTGTGAGGTCTCATAATCGCCATTAACGGTAATTTTACCGCCACGTTCTGAATGACTCATTTCACACTCATCAACACATGGTAAAATGGCGTCAAAATTGTTAACACATCCTGTAACTGTGTTTGTGAGTCGTACTAGTATTTTGTAATTGCCTAATGTTGTAGGCATAACATCAAAAGTTTGTCCATTTCCTGTTTTAATAATATCGCCATTTGGACTTAGAAAACTCCACGAGAATTCGATGTTTGATAAATCGGAGACAAAGGAATAATATAAAACGGATAATGAGGTGTTTGCTACTACTTGTTTTAATCCTTCATTTGAAAGCGTATCATTCACATCTTTAATCATTCCACTTGTTATGCAATCATATATTACAGTAAACGTTTTGTTGAAAGTGGCTGTACATCCAGAAATATCTGTTATTTTTAATGCGATTTTGTACGTTCCTGCAGTTGTAAAATTTAGTCCAGGTATATAGTTTTGACTACCAGTAAAAGTATTATATATAGTATTGTCAGGATTATAAATGGTCCAGTTATAATGTAGGTCTTGATCTGAATTTGTATTAAAATAAAATTGATTGTCAGTGTTAATATAAACACTATCATTTTCTCCAGAAAAAATAGTTCCAGTTTCTTGTGATGTACAAGCTTGTGGCTGAGCAACAGTTATAATTCTATCTATGGTGGTTTTACATCTATTCTGGTCAGTTACCGTTAAACTAACTCTATAATTTCCAGGTGCATTAAATGATTTTATTCTAAAGTTACCGTACATAGTTTCATCGATCTGGTTATTTAGATCATAAAACGTCCATTCATACGATGAGAAATTTAAGGCTGAATCAAAATAAAATGAAGAATTAGCATTTACAAATAAATTATTAGCTCCAGTTTTTATCGTTCCTGTAATCGGTGAGCAAATAGAAATAATTTGATTAAAACTAGTTGTGCATCCATTTTCATCAGTGACTACTAGATTAACCTTATAATTTCCAATTGTTGTATATGTTTTTGTGACACTACTGGTAGTTTCTACTGATGCTATACTATCATCTAAATTAAATAATGTCCATTTGTATGTTAAATTTGTAGATGTCGTTTCTAAAGTAAAATTTAAGATAGAATTTAGACTGGGATTCTCGGGAGTAATAACAATTCTTCCATTTACACAATCATTTACAGTGAGATGAATTTTGTTTCTTTCTAGAATTAGGTCTTGCTGCCCCAAGATTCCATTTGGATTTGTTATTTGGGCATTTTTTGATAAACAGTAGTAATCACCAGTATCAGCAGATGATAGATGAAAGATTGTATACTGTCTCGCATTTGCACCCTCTATAGGAACTCCATTTGGAGAAATTCCTTTATACCATTGAAAAGTATCGATATTTTCTATATATCTGTTATCCTCACACATAGTAAAAGTGACTGACCCGTTTGGAACACCAACAATAGATTGTTCTGTGTCCGTTTTACCTTGTGGAGCATAATAGAAATGGTTAGATAATTTAGAGAGGTAAAATTGGTACTGATCGACAAAATCAATAAAGCGAAATTTATTTTGTCCTATTGCTAACTTTCCTAAATATGGCGAATTTGTTAGTTTAGGAACGAGGCCTTCTAGTTTATTTCTGGTCACATTAAAGTCATAGAGATTAGTTAACGAAGTAAATTCTGTTGGAATTGATCCGGTTAACTCATTGGAATATAGGAAAAAAGCGCTAATGCTTGATAATTGAGCGAACTCAATTGGGATAACTCCATTTAGTTTGTTAAATTCTAAGGATAATACTGTTAATTTATTGAGTTTACCTAATTCAGGAGGTATACTTCCAGTAAGATTACTGTTTCCGAGACCAAGATCTTCTAACTTGGATAATTGACCTAGTTCTGGTGGTATAGTTGTATTTAGTGGATTAAAACCAAGCCCTAGATATCTTAAGTTACTTAATTGGCCTAATTGTGAGGGGATTGGCCCAGTTAATTCATTTTGCCCAATATCAAGTCGTACTAAATTAGATAATTCTGCAAGGTCTACAGGTATTCTACCTGAAAAATTATTACGACTTAAATTAAGATTAGTAAGTTTAGTTAATTGACTTATTTGAGGAGGTATGGGACCGTTAAAATGATTATTATAGATATCTATTGATTCAAGATTGGATAATTGAGTAATTTCAATAGGTAGTGGGCCTTCTAATTTATTATGAGTTAAAACGATGTGTTTAAGTTTAGTTAATTGACCTATCTCAGGAGGTAGCGAACCATACAAATTATTGTTTGCTAAAAAAAGAATTTCTAAATTTTTTAATTGACCTATTTCACTTGGAATGTTACCATTTAAAGAGTTGAAATGAAGATATAGTGAAGTTATACTTCCGTTTGTAACGGTAACTCCTTTCCATCCAGTTTGCGTTGCTTCATTCCAGGTAGTAACGGGTGTACTAAAGTCCCAGTTTGATGAGGCACCCCAGTTATGACCTGAGGTACTATTGTAGAATGCTAGTAAGGCATTTTTTTCTTCTACAGAAATATCAGTGGCCACTTTTGATTTTGCAGATTTATGTGATATTGATTTTATTTGCTGTTCTTTTTTTATTTTTTGTAGAATTGCATCTTGATTTTTTTTGATATGAGTATATTGACGTAGCTGTGATTCGCGAATCATAATTAATTGACTAGGGATATCTGGGACTAGTACGCCACGTTCTTTTAAAAAGCTAGTGCATTTTTCCACATCAAACCCAATCTCCTGATCGCTATACTGCTGCGAAAACCCTGTGGTAGTAATAAAAAAACTAATTATAGTAAAAAGTAATGTATATTTTAATTTCATCTGGCTCGTAATTATTTTTTAGCGGTTGGGGCAGGGGTAGTAGCGGTTGTACAAGACACCACCTGTTTTTTGATTACTGCTTTTTGTTTTGGTGCGATTTTCAAACTTTTTCTTCCGGTATGCGATTGCCTGTCAGAAACACTAACTTCATTGATTTTCAGTTGTGCCTGAAAGTCAAAGTGAGAGGCATTGCCACAGTTCGACAAATCATAATCTTCAAAACCATCTGAGGCAAGCTCTGTATATTTAGCATTTGAAGCTACAGCCACCGGAAAACGATTGTTGTATCCGTATAAAGCCGAAGAGTAACGTTGTAAGGCGTCTCTATTTTCAACTTCCTGTCCCGCCGGATTGTATTGGGTTACCTCAGAGGCAAAAGTCCAGAGTTTGTCGCTGGTAGTGTTTTTTGCCCAGGTATTTTTTTCAGGTTCAAATACATAGAAAGGAGAGAAATCATTAAAGAACCCTGTTTTACGAGGTGTTGGATCTGTTGTATAGTTTCTTCCTGTTAAGTAAGCGTATGATCTGTTGGCTCTCCAGTTTCCTAAAATGTTATACAGGTAAGGATTGAATGATCTTTTTATAATATCATCTTCCTCTGCAGTATTGTTTTCTTTCTCGTATTCAAATTTTAATTTACCGTTTTCAAAAGTCATTTTAGGCAAATTACATTCACACTGAGAAGGCCAAATATCATTGTACTGTACCGCGGAAGCGTTTACAATTCTGTTGCTGGAAGTAGAAGACATAAACGGTTCTTTTCCTATGTTTTCTTTTATTTCAGTTATTTTATTATTCCCATCATAATCGTACAATGGATTAGTCATAGAAGTTACGCTCGCCATAGAAGCCATTTGCATGTTTCTATATCCGGAACGAATTACTTTTATTTTTGCTGTAGTAATAACATCTGGTTTAATAAGGAGTCCTTTTTCGTCGATAAGTTTAAAGTTGGAACCGGTTACATGAACTGCCCATCCCTTCATCATGGTTCTGGTTTTACCATCCGGAGCTAAACCATTAACCCATAATTCGTCACCATCAATTAAATAGTCAGATTCAGTAAAGTCTTCTTTAAATTGGTATTGGTTATTTCCTGTTGTTATAATATTTGATTCTAACCCAATATTTTTGGCAGCCTGGCTCATTCCGGCATAACTCCAGTAAGCAGGAAAATTAAAATTAAAGTATTTGTCGTTGTATTCGTTGATCGTTTCAGTCAATAAAACATCACCGGTTTCAGCATCAAAAGCAAGATTTTTAGTCGATACTTTTGAACCCAAATCATAAGCTATTTTTTCAGATAGAATACCCGTCGTATGGATCACCTTAGTGGTTACAGCTGTTCTAATCTGACTTTCGTGTTTGGAATAGCTAGGTAGTGGAACAGGTACAACGAGAATGACAAACAATAAGGGTATCCCGGCTGTATTAAAATGAATTCCCACATTATCTGTGTTGGATTTACTCTCTCTAAAGTCGTTAACTACATCATAATCGACCCCAACTAACGTAGAAGCTATCTTGCCTTTTGAATCAACAGTCTGAACAGTATTGTTTAGTCTGCCTTCATTTCTGTTTTTTGCATTAGTTATGGTATTGTATTTATAATCAACACCAGAGATAAAATCTTTTTGACCTTCTCCATATACACGCTGACTTTTCATCTTACCATCCATATCATTGGTATGAACAGAGAACCCCTGAGATAAGGTAATATGATCTCTTACTCTTAAGTTAAGAAGATTGGCTAATGTCGATGATTTGTCATAATTAGAAGATAGCGTGGTGCGATCTGTAATTGTTGGATAATCTTTAGAGGTATAAAACTCTGTTACCACAGATCCTGTAGCATGTTTTTTTACGACACTGTTAACAGGGGAGGGATCGTTCCGTTTGTCTCTTGGTAAATTAGTTACGGTTACCCTGCTGTAGGTAACTTTTGGAGATGGAAAGTAAGATTCACCAAAAGGCTCTTCAACATAATTGGTATTGTCCGGACCAAGTGGCAGATCCCTTTTGCTTAGATCGTAAAAAGGTTTTACAAAAGGATTTTCTTTGCATCCCAATGGTTCATAAGTGGCAACACCGGACGATTTTCCATTTTCAGTTTCGTAAGCGTATTGTTGTCCGTAAGTTTGTTGGTACAGTTTATTTTCTGTATTTTCGGTCATAACATTCCATTGGTCATTGATCGCAACTTCTTTAACACGTGTACCGCCTCCAATTTTCTTTCCGCTTGGCTGGGTAAGTCTGATCCATGATTTATTGGTAACAAATCGGCTTGCAATTCCGGTTTGTTCTAATTTGGCATTTGGACTTTTAAAAATATCTAAAAGTGTCGGAATCCACCCAATCATTTCGATAACAATACTTTTCAGGTCAGTGGTATCCTCTTCGTTATGCATACTGTACACCAGTCTGTTTAAATTTTGTCTTCCGAAGTTCCAGCCTGCTTTTGTGATAGGGTTTACTTCATGAGAATCAGCATTAAAGCCATCACCTTTACCTACATAATCAACAGGTAGTGCAACATAGTGTTTGCCATTTAATTCCAGAAAGCCACAATCAACAATGCTTTTCTTTTTTCCGGTAGCAGGATCATCTTTTTTCTCTGTATTAAGATAACCTGTAACATAATCATATTTATCAGTTCCGTCTATTCCGGGTAGTGGTTTTGGATTTACCATGTTCAGCAGAAACCTGAAATACAACGGATTTTCAGCGCCTCCGATATTTTTTAAATACTTATCATAAAACAGCTGAGGGATTTTAGGATCAGTTATAGACAATTGATTATCAATTTTATGGTCTAATTCAACATAGATATACTTATCAAGTGCCTTCTTTTCAATTCCGCTTGAAATATTGGCAGCTGTAAGTTCTTCTTTCGTACCGCTTCCAACAATTTTAAACATTTGCATAGCATCCTTATTTTGTACAGAACTGTAATCGTCAGATTCGTAATTGAGTTCCATAGTACCTCCGGAAGGCATACGAATAGATTTAAGAAGCCAGGCACTTGCATATTCATCAGCCTGAGCTCTATTACTTTGGTTTACAAATGGAAATTCCGCATTTGATAGTTGTGCTGTTGTAGCTTCATTTACACCTTCTTTCACTTCTTTGTAATTCCCCCACACGTCATAAGCTTTCATGTCGTATTTTGGGTTGAATCCATAGTTGAAAACATACGGGGTGTATTTCCCCATATTAGAGTTTTTATAAGTAAAGTAAACTTTACTTAAAGTAAGTTTTCCTTCATTGTTTACAGAATTGTCAATACCTGGACATAAGCTGTAATTGTATTCGAAATGGGCTTCTTTTATTGGAGTTGCTTTGTCTTCAGCTGCAAGATATTCCGGTTTTGAATACAGCGAAATTTTGTCCAGTTTATACATCTTTTGGGAACCTGCTCCTGCTACCCCTGTTCCTCCATTTTCATCAATAACACCCAAAGCATCATTTCGTTCTGAGAGATGAAAGATTGCTATATGTGTTTTAGTTACTATTTTTTTGATATAATGAAGTTCTTTCTCCCCATATTGATAATTTCCTTTGTCATCTTTTTTACTCGAACGTAGGCCTTCATCATAGTTGGCTTTGTTTTGTTTAAAAGGCACTCTCCATTTGTATAATTGGTCAGTAGTTTTATTTTCGTATTCAAATTTTGTATAAGATCCTAAATCGTCATCTGTCGGGCCGTCATTACTTAAATCCTGATAATCTGAAGATAATACTGATGTTAGTAAATAAGAGTGTGCATACGGAGGTGTTGTTACTCTATTAAAATATTGATCACCATCTTTATTATTTTTTATCGAATTATCAACGCCAGGACTATAGTTGATTAGTCCGTTTTTATAGTCCAGATCTTTTGGATCTCTGTTTTTGTCGCTAACGTCAAATGTTACTTCTCTTTTGATCTTATTATAAGCAGCTTTGCCGTAAATATAGCGCTCACCCCCTTCTTTTGTAATTCTTATTTCAGTGGTATGATGGTCTCTTGAAAATTGACTTGGCTGATTTTTTGAGCCGAATCTTTTTGCTTCAACTTTCGTTAATTTTTGAATAGATTGATTTCTCGATAAACGTGACGCTTCTCTTTTTACTAATCCGGTGTATGCTATTAAGCCACTATTTTTGGAATAGTTTATATCGGTACTTCTGGCGAACTTACCACCATTTAATCCAAGTTTTATAGCGTCATAACGGCCTAATTTTGTGTCGAACAAGTCGAGTTCCTTATCTACATGATTTCCTCCGATATTCTTGAAGAATACTTTTTCATAATCAGGCCTGTTACCTGTTTTTTTCTCTCTGAATCTTCCTAAAGCTGGATTTAAAGTACTCCAAACTGACGAACGGCTTTTGCCTAAAGTTACTGTGGCATTAAATCCCCAGTGAGTTAATGACGGGACACCTATTTCTATACCAAGATTTCCTCCGTGGCTGTCGTCTATTGTTTCTTTGTCAAATACATACCCTACCTGAGATTTGTAAGGTCTGAATGCTCCGGAAATACCTTGTCCCTGAATGTTGTACAAATCATAAGTATTGTTAGTAATAGGTAAAGAAGTTGTATTTTTATTAAACGTTCTGTCTTTTTCCCTGTTAAAATCTAAGATGTCCGTATCAGAGGCATTGTAAGTATTTTCATAACCATATGCTTTTTCTGTTTTGTTTTTTTCAGATTCTTTGATTCCCTGGCTGGTTCTGTATCCCGAAAATTTCATTCCTGGCTCAACACCCCAAAATTCGAGTCCTATATTCATATTAAACATAAAATTTGAGGATACCATTGCTGCTCTTTTTGTTGGGGTGTAAGAGGCATCAATATAAGATGAAGTTGCATCCATCTTATAGGCTGCAACTTTACCTTCTTTACGTTTTACGGAAGCAGATAAAGTTGTAGATTCTATCCCCTTTCTACTATTGTAACTCACACCAAGACTACCTGTTAAAGTATTGTCTCTTGTTTTACTACCCTTAATTTTAGTATCAAACGTTATACTTGGTGAGACAGAAACACCTTCAGATGCTGAAGAGGAAAAATCCACTCCAACGCCAAGATTTCCAGCAATTTGAGCACTTATTCCACCAGTTGCAGTGGCGCCAAATCCGTCATAATTATTATATTTGATATTCATTCCAACACTTGGTGTGATTTCATTAACTCCAAAAGCAGCAACATAAAAATTGTAGTTTGATCCAACAGTTACATTAGGTTTCATGCTGTTTTCATAGGTCATTTCATCACCATTAAAATCATCAGGTAAACCACGCATTTGTCTGGTGATTTGTCCTACGTTCAGATCCCATCCTAATCCAACCCATGACGCTTCCTGATCCATACTTACTCCTGAAGTATAAGCCAGATTGAGCGGATATCCGCCAACATCCATTATTGGAATATTATAATTAAAGTCACCACTCGCCAAATCAACCATGTCTGAAGTTCCAATAGGAGTAAAGGATTCAAACTCCGGTTGCGATGGACCACCAGTCAATGCATAAATTTGCATAGGCTGAAAGGTTTCCAAAAGAATCATCATTGCTAAGTAAATGGCAACAGTTTTTTTAAACTTACTGGTTTTTGACTGAATCATAAGGCTATCTGAGTATAGGTGTCTTTAAATTGAAATTTTAATGTTCCTTTTTGAAAAAGGTAATCACTATAGATTAATTGTATTTTTTCGTTGGGATCAATGCCTGAAAAAAATAATAGGACTCTTTGGTAAGGCGCAATTTTGTAATTGCGTTCATAGGTAACTCCTGAACAGGTAATGGTGTCTTTCTTTGAAGTAACAACATAGAAATCCTTTTCTAAACCAAACGACATATATTTTACAGCGTCGGTATATTCCATGCTTGTAAATTCGTTTGCCAGTAAATCTTTTTCTTCGTCTTGCTGGAAAGTAAATTCAATGATACGTTCTCGTTTGTTGGCTTCGTAGAGAGAATCGACAGGAACCAGGTTCTCACTTCCTAAATCTTTTAATAAGTAATATTGAATTGGGACTTCAATGGCAGTAAAGCCTATATCGTCTGCTTTTTGGGTATAGGCGCGAGATTTCCAACCTATTTTTTCTAAGTTGAAGTAGCGGTCTCTGATTTCAGAGTCTTTAGAATTATTATTATCTTCCTTTTTGCAGGAAAAACTAATAATAAAGCAAAAAATACAAAGTAACTTACTGAAGTCCTTCATATCTTTTATTTATGTATGTAAGTAATTCTTTTGTTATTGTAATTTTCTCATCGGCATACAAAACATTTGTCTTGTTATCTGAGCCGATGATTAACTGATAACCATTTTCTTTAGAGAAGTCTTCTGTGTAGTTATGAATTCTCGACCAGATCTTTTGAGATTCATTTGAAGCGAATACTTGATTGAACTGTTCAAGTTCTTCTTTCGCTTTTATAAATTCTTTCATCAAAGATTCTTTCTCAGAATTGCTGATAGATTTTGATTGTATTTTTGCGTATAAATTATCTAAAGCCGTTTTTCGGGTATTAAATTCCTTTTCCCCTGTTCGTTTTAATTCTTTGGTCATTGCAAAACCATCAAATAATTCTACATTGCTAACATAGACTATTTTTATTCTAGATGTAAAATGAGTAAAAATTACATAAAAAATTAGTGCGAAAATTAGTAAGGAATTGAAAATGAGCAACAAACTGCTCTTATTTTTTACCATGGAAAGACTTGTTAAATTTTTCCGTAAAAGTAGTTTTTTATTTTTCTTAACAAAGAAAATTCTTGTATTTATTTTATTGAATTCTTAATTTTTTAAGACTGTTGCGACATTTATTGTTGTTAATTCGTCAAATTAATAGCTATTTTACGGAATCCCGTAATTTTTACTTACAAAAAAAATGTTGCTTTTTTTTAACAAAAAAGAATTTTTGAAGATTTAATCTTGTATGATTCTGTTTTTGTAATAGAACAATTTTGGTAGGTAAGGATGTGATTTAGTAAAGATCAATTAATTAAAGATCAATAGTTTGTAAGTAGTTTTAAAATGGTTGAATTTGTATAATGATTAAACTAATTGGAAGTTGTTTTTTTAGTGTCTGACTGTAACAAGCTTGTTTTTTTGTAAGAATTCAATTTTGGATGTTTTTTTTATTTAAAACATTAAGGGTATAATTCGATAAATTCCGGTTGAGTTTATAAAGGTGATTTTTTGAATTAAAATGATAAAAAATGGAGTATTAAGGTTTAACCTTTTGGTAATGTTGCAAAAAATCTAAATCTTTATTTTTAACTCAAAATTAAAGTTATGGAAATCAATTGGGTAGTAATAGGAATTGTAGCAGCCGTCGTAATAGTCGTGATCGTATTTACAATCAAGAAAAATCAGAAAGAGAAAAAGAAACTGACAGACTTATTAAATAACGATTTTAAGAAAGCGGAGAAAGAAAGAGTAGATGCCGAAGATTCTGCGAATGAACATTAAGAAGTTTTCTTTAAAAATAAAAAAAACCGTATTTCAATAAAGTAATACGGTTTTTTTGTGGAGAATACCGGATTCGAACCGGTCACCCCTTGCCTGCCAGGCAAGTACTCTAGCCAAATGAGCTAATCCCCCAAAAGCGAGAGCAAATTAAGTCAATTAATTTTCAAAAAGCAAATTTCAAATCACTTCAACCGAAAATATTTTTCAAAACCGTAACTTTACGATCAAATTTATTTTTTATGAGTGCAGAAAAACAAGACGGTTCTTTACAAACTACTTTTCATAATGCTGTTGCAACGGTTGAATTTGGGCATCCGGCCAGCAATTCTTTCCCAAGACAATTATTAGATCGTTTAACTTCAGAAATTAATGCTTTAAGTGAGAACAAAACAGTTTCGGTTATTGTTTTGCAAAGTTTAGGGGCTAAGGTCTTTTGCTCCGGTGCTTCTTTTGATGAGCTGTTGGCAGTGAAGAATGAGCAGCAGGGAACACACTTCTTCTCTGGTTTTGCTCATTTGTTAAACGCAATGAGAAACTGTTCTAAAATTATTGTCGCTCGTGTTCAGGGAAAAGCAGTTGGTGGCGGTGTTGGAATTATTTCGGCTTGTGATTATGTTTTGGCGACTACTGAAAGTGCGGTTAAATTGTCAGAGTTGGCAATCGGAATTGGTCCTTTTGTGATTGAACCCGCCGTTTCGCGTAAGATTGGAAAAGCAGCAATGGCCGAAATGACTTTGGCAGCACACGAATGGAAATCGGCAGCGTGGGCATTAGAGAACAAATTGTTTACGGAAATTCATAATGCGGAAGATTTAAATACCGCAGTGGTAAATTTTGCGCAACAATTAAGTTCTTATAATCCCGATGCTTTGTACGAAATGAAGAAAATTATTTGGGAAGGAACAGAACATTGGGAATCATTGCTTATCGAGCGTGCAGGAATAACAGGAAAATTGGTTTTGTCTGATTTTAGCAGAAAAGCTCTAGAGCAGTTTAAGAAATAGTAGAGACTTTAATAGTATTAGGTTCTTTATTGAGATTCGGATTATGATATTTGTCATTGGTCGCAGCGGCGAAGAAGTATAATTTTGAAAACTGTTAAAAAGGTTTCAGGCACCGATCGAGATTAATTTTTTTAGGTTTTGAGTTTTTTTTTACGGTTGAACATAAACAATAAATCAAGATGAGAATTATTTCGTTGTTGCAACAAATTGATGTTGCAGAGAAAATTAAGACTGCTCCGGACAGCAGTTATCAGATTGGAGTAGTAATCGGATCCTTCATTCCTTTCGTAGTTTTAATCGGAATTGCGTATTGGATGTATAACAGAGCCAAAAAAAGAGACGAGAACGGTTATTAATTTGTAAATTTGCAACCTAAAATTCAAATCGATGAGTAATATCAGAATTACAAAACAATTTAGTTTCGAAACCGGACATGCTTTATACGGTTACGACGGAAAATGCAAGAACGTTCATGGTCACAGTTATAAATTATCGGTAACGGTGATTGGTTCGCCAATTACAGACCGATCGAATGTGAAATTCGGGATGGTGATTGATTTTTCGGATCTAAAGAAAATTGTAAAAGAAGAAATCGTCGATCAGTTTGATCATGCTACGGTTTTTAATGAAACAACACCACATATCGAATTGGCAAATGAACTAAAAAATCGTGGACATCATGTTATTTTAGTGGATTACCAGCCAACTAGTGAAAATATGGTCGTAGACTTTGCCGATAGAATCACGGCACGTTTACCTAAAGAAATTTCTCTTTTCTCTTTAAAACTTCAGGAAACTGAATCTTCATTTGCAGAATGGTACGCTTCAGATAATTTGTAAAAAAGTAAATTGTGAGATGTAAAAAGTTAGACGTTTCACATTTTACATTTGGTATCTCACAAATAACATCTCATATCTCACAAAAAAATAAATGAAAAAAGTATATTTCGCTTCTGATCAGCATTTTGGAGCTCCAACGCCAGAGTTGAGCTTACCGCGTGAAAAGAAATTTGTAGCATGGCTGGACGAGGTGAAAGGTGATGCCGAAGCTATTTTTTTATTAGGAGATTTGTTTGATTTTTGGTTTGAATATAAAACGGTCGTTCCAAAAGGTTTTGTTCGTATTTTAGGGAAACTGGCGGAAATTCGGGATAGCGGTGTTCCTATTTATTTTTTCGTGGGTAATCATGATTTATGGATGAATGATTATTTTGAAACCGAATTGAATATTCCGGTGTATCATGACAATAAGGAATTTACTTTTAACGGAAAAACATTTTTAATTGGTCACGGTGACGGAAAAGGGCCTGGTGATAAGGGGTACAAACGAATGAAAAAGGTATTTACAAATCCTTTTTCAAAATGGCTGTTTAGATGGCTTCATCCTGATGTTGGCGTAAGTTTAGCGCAGTATTTATCAGTCAAAAACAAATTGATTTCGGGTGATGAAGATGTGAAATTCCTGGGAGAAGAAAACGAGTGGCTGGTTTTGTATGCCAAACGCAAACTGGAGACCAAACACTACAATTATTTTATTTTTGGCCATCGCCATTTACCGATGGTTATTCCGGTTGGAGAAGACTCCAAATATGCTAATTTGGGCGACTGGATTGGTTATTTTACCTACGGAGTTTTTGACGGAGAGACCTTTGAGCTTAAAAAGTTCGAATAGCAGCTATTTTTTATTACCTGGATAAATTCCGATTTTGTGTGTTCTCAAAACGTAATTTGACTTTTGTTTGTTGTTGGAAAGTTGGAATGTAATGGCATTCGACAGCTGCTTTGGCATATGACAAGCTACACAATTGTCTGCCAATAACTGTTCGGAACTGTTTTTTAGCGTTGTTGCGTTGTGTTTTAAGTCCTGATGGCAACTCATGCATATTTTAGAATAACTCACAAGATTCGACGAAGCATTTGCATGTGGATTATGACAGGTCATGCAATCCATAGTTTCGCTCTTCTGGAAACATTTACTTTGAGCAAGTAAGCCTAATTGATTGCCATGTACATCAAAATGAATACTGTCATTTGAGGCATGAGTAGCTCTGAAATAGTCGGTAATATTATCCCCGGGTTTAAATTGAAAACGGGATTTCATTTTTAATTTGTCGTTCCCGGAGTGGCAGAGTGCACAGGCATCTAATCTTTGTTGTCTGGTCAGCTTTTTAAAAGAAATAATACTTTGGGTTTTGTTTTTTAAATCAGGAAATTTCAAATGGGTTTGAATGTGTTGCTTAGCGGGTCCGTGACAACGTTCACAGTCGATTCCGAAGATCAAAGTTTTTTTATTCAGGAAAGGCTCCGTTTCCATTGCCATGCCTTTAACCCGATCCGAACTTGTGGTTACAAAACTGCCTGCAATATTTGAACTATGACAAGCATAACAATCTTTGGGGATTTCTCTGGTAAAGTTAGCTGCGTCAGCAGGATAACCAGGACTTGTTGCCCAGTTGTTTAGTGATTTGTAGTACGATATTGGCAGCTCGTAAGTAGTATGGTTTTTCCAGAATGCGCTTGTTTGGGCATGTTTAGTACCAAAAAGAATATCAAACGGATAGGCTTCGATTTCTTTTCCGTTTTTGTAAAGTACCTGGTACAGACTGTCATTGCGTTCTTCCATGACTAATTTGGTGGTTTTGTCATACACGAAAGTATTGTGCCCCTCTGTAAAATGGCCCAATATGTTTTCTTTAGAAGCGGGTGAGGTTGCTTTGAAATGTGAACTGTGAAAAGCAGTTTCGTATTGCACCTTATGACATTGAATACAGCTTTCAGAACCTGCATAATCAGTTCCTCTTGGGTCAATGTAATTGTCAGATTCGTTCTTGCAACCCGTTACAAAAAAGAGTAATGCAGCAACAGCAAAAAGAATGCGTATTTTTTTCATTGTTGTAAATATACTTTTTTTTGAATACAATCAAAATATATTTCAATAATGAAAAGATGTTGTTAAAATATTTAGAATGCTTCTTAATTTAGACCAACTCCATAAACATATTCGTCTAGCTCAATTCTAAATAAAGAACCTTCAACTAAATCTTTTAGCGATTTTAACTCTTTGATAGAAACGGCTAAATCTATTGCTGCGTATGGGGTTTTAAGTAAGAATTTGTGACAAGAGTTTTTTAGTTCGCAAGCTTCGCAACAGGCATTTTCAATCATACTGTCTTCAATTAAATCACAAAAATAATTGAGTTCCTGAACCGTGAAGTAAAATCCGGTTTCTTTAAAAACCAATTGTATTTTGTCAGTGATGGTTTCGTTTTCCTTTTTCCAGTAAAAGGCAATTCCAAAGTTATTGTGGTATAATTGTTCTATTTCTCTCATTACAGATCCTTTTATTTCAACAAATATAAATATTATTTATATTAATTCTAAATAAAAAAGTCTTAAAATTTGGAAAAAATAAATTGGCTATAAGTCACATAAATTTATTGCAATTTGAAGTTTTACTTAATCCATCTTTTGATTTGAGAAAGAAACGATACTTGCTGATCTACAAAAAGATAATGGGAGCAATTTTGTAGTAAGTCAAAATGCTTTTCTCCTACTAAGTTTTTGATTGAGTTGATTTGAAAAGTTGAAAAGATACCATCATCTTTTCCGTAAATTGCAAAAATAGAAATTCCTTTAGCTTTTATTTTCTTTAGAGATGATCTTGTATCTATATTATTTTGCTTTTCATTTTGATAGAAAAGGAGAGGAGCATTTTTGTTTCGAATATTGGTTTTAAAAAAAACACCTTTTTCGTAATTTGCATACAATTTTTTTGATTCTTTGGTTGGATTTGGCATTTTAAAATAGTCGTTATCACTTGCTAAATCAAAGCAATGTTTTCGGTATCCGGCAGAATTTTTGTTCAGACTTTCTATATAAGCTATTTTATTGAGGGTTTTAGAATCACCTTTGTGGCTTATCTTTAGAGAGTTTAAGATGTGATCGTATGTTTCCTGCTGTGAAAATAAAGCCCCGACGAGTACAAGTGCACTAACATTTTGAGGATATTTTTCTGTGTAAAGAGTCGCTACTAAACCTCCAAAACTATGGGCAAGAAGTGTTGCCTTTTTGATATTGTATTTTTTATAAATGGTATTTAAATCGCGGAAAGCTTCATCATAAGTAAATGTCGCAGTAGTGTCTTTAGATCTTCCTTCGCCTCTGCGATCGTAGGCAATTACATAAAAACCTAAATCAGCTAATTTTTGAGCAGTTGTACCTTCAAACAATGTTGCGTTTCCACTTGGGCCGCCATGAATAAAAATTATTGTTTTGTCCTTTTTGTTGCCATATGTTTTAATATAGAGATTTTGCGCGCTCACTAAAGAGCATGTAACAAGAAAGAAAGTTAATAGCAAATGTTTCATTAGTCCATATTTTGATGATCGTCCATGTCTTTTTGAAGGTCCAAATTTCTAAACGTAGGGGATATTAGCCCGAAACCTAAAACGGTCAGGAGTGTAATACTACCTCCAAAAATTACGGAAGTTACGGTTCCCATTAGTTTGGCAGTTGCGCCACTTTCAAAGGCTCCTAGTTCGTTAGAAGATCCAACAAAGATTGAGTTTACAGCCCCCACGCGGCCACGCATATGATCCGGAGTTTTAAGCTGTAAAATGGTTTGGCGGATTACTACTGAAATTCCATCGGCAAGTCCGCTTAAAAATAAAGCAAAAACGGAGAGCCAGAAATAGGTAGAGAAGCCAAATAAAATAATGGATAATCCAAAGATAAATATGGCAATTAGAAGTTTTTTTCCGGCGTTTTTATACAAAGGTACATAGGCAGAAATGAGCATCGTTATAAAAGAACCCACTGCCGGAGCAGCTCTTAAGATACCAAAACCTTCTGAGCCAACTTTTAGAATATCCTGTGCAAAGATTGGTAATAAAGCAACGGCACCGCCAAAAAGTACCGCGATCATATCGAGAGATAAAGCCCCTAATACAATTTGGTTTCGAAATACAAACGTTAAACCTTCTGTTAGACTATCTTTTATCGATTCCCCAATCTTTGGATTTATAATTGGCTTTTTACTGATTTGTGATAACGCAATTAAGGAAAGTATAGAGAATCCGAAAACAAGACACATTGACCAGTGAACTCCAATCCAATTGATCGAAAAACCGGCAACTGCTGGACCTAATACGGCTCCAATTTGCCAAACAGAACTGCTCCAGGTTGCAGCATTTGGGTATACTTTTTTAGGAATTATCAGTGATAAAAGAGAAAAAATAGTAGGTCCCAGAAAAGCTCTGACTAATCCACCCAAAAAGACTAAAGTATAGATGGAATATAAGATCACATTGGAAGATAAGCCACCAACAACTTTAGGCCAGGTTACTAAAAATAATCCAAAACTGATTACGGAGAAGCCTAAAATACATTTTACTAATAAGCCTTTTTTCTCTCTCTGATCGACTATGTGTCCCGCAAATAAGGCCATTGAAACAGCCGGTATAACTTCCATTAAACCAATAATTCCGAGGGATAATGGATTCTTAGTGATACTGTAAACTTCCCATTCGATTACAATAAACTGCATTGCCCAGGCAAAAACCATCGCAAAACGCAAAATAAGAAATACATTAAATTCTCTGTAGCGCAACGCCTGATAAGGATCTTGCTTGTGTGGTTTAGTTTTCATTTGTTCTGATGTCTTTAAGCATAAGTTGGTTAGAAACAGTTCCGTTCCATTCGTTTTCAGCTAGTGAATAAGCCAGCTGAAACGGAGTTTGATTTTTTGCGATGCCTAATTTTTTTCCAAGTCCAAAGCCTATCGCAGCGATTCCATCTGAATTATTTTGTTTTACAAAAAGCCTCAAATGTTCCTCTTCTGCTCCTAATGTTTTAGCGTATCCCGTGTCTTTGATGTCTTTAGTCATAAAAACGGGCGTCATATTTAAAGGGCCAAAAGGCTCAAATTGTTTTAAAATGCGGATTAGTTTTGGAGTGATGTCGCTGAAATTTATTTCGGCATCAATTTCTATTTCCGGAGTTCGCATTTCCGGAAGGATGGTGGAAGATACCTGTGTTTCGAAGGCTTCTTTAAAGGTTTGGTAGTTTTCTGCTTTCAGGGTCATTCCGGCAGCGTACATGTGACCTCCAAATTGTTCCAAATGTTCTGAGCAGGCATCAAGAGCGTTGTAAACGTCAAAACCTTTTACAGATCTTGCGGATGCCGCATATTTGTCACCGCTTTTGGTAAAAACTAGAGTCGGGCGATAGTAAGTTTCGATTAATCTGGAAGCTACAATTCCAATGACCCCTTTGTGCCAGTCTTCCTGAAAAACAACGGTGGAGAACCGGTCTTGTTCGTTGTTTTCTGAGATTTGCTGAAAAGCTTCTTTGGTTATTTTTTTATCCAGATCTTTTCGGTCTGCATTGTATTGTTCTATTTCTGATGCAAATTGTTGGGCCTGTTCAAAATTAAACTCTGTAAGTAATTCAACAGCGTGATTACCATGTTTGATTCGTCCTGCGGCATTTATTCGGGGAGAAATGATAAAAACGACATCGGTTATGTCTAACGTTTTCTTTTTTACCTGATGCACTAAAGCTTTAATTCCGGGTCTCGGATCTGAATTGATTACCTGCAAACCGTAAAAAGCCAGGATTCTGTTTTCGCCTGTTATTGGTACAATATCGGCAGCAATTGCTGTTGCAACTAAATCGAGGTATGGCAAGAGATCCTGAATGGTTTCGTTCCGGTTTGTTCCTAAAGCCTGAATCAATTTAAAACCAACACCACAGCCGCACAATTCATCATAGGGATAGAAGCAGTCGTTTCTTTTTGGGTCTAAAATAGCAACGGCATCGGGAAGAAATTCCCCAGGTCTGTGGTGGTCACAGATGATAAAATCTATGCTTCTTTCTTTCGCGTAAGCGATATGATCGATGGATTTTATTCCGCAGTCTAAAGCAATGATTAATGAGAACCCGTTGTCATCGGCGAAGTCAATTCCTTTAAAAGAAATTCCGTAACCTTCATCGTAGCGATCGGGTATATAAGTTGCGATATTGGGATAATGTGATTTCAAATAGGATGAAACCAAGGAAACGGCGGTTGTTCCGTCGACATCATAATCACCAAAAACTAAAATGTTTTCCTGATTTTTAATGGCCAGTTCTATTCTGGAAACCGCTTTGTCCATGTCTTTCATTAAGAACGGATCATGCAGTTGTTCTAGTGAAGGACGAAAGAAATCCTTTGCTTCGTCAAAAGTTTCAATGCCGCGTTGAATCAAAAGCGTTGCTACAAAGTCTTCTACATTTAAAGCTTGAGCCAAATGTTTGATTTTTTCTTCAGAAGGTTTTGGTTTTAAGGTCCAACGCATGGTTGATTTTAGATTTTAGAGTGTTGATTTTAGAGTGTCGAAAATAATGTTTATTAAAATTAGTAAATCTTCAGGATTTTTATTTTGACTTTTGAAGTTATAAAATTCATTATTTATTGATTTATCTACTGCCTTTCCATTGCTAATTTTGATTAAATATGGAAATCCTTTTCGTTCGGAAACATTTAATAACATATGTGAAATATATTCTCGATTGTCTTCGTTTCTAATGCGTTTACCCTCAACAAAAACAGATTCAATATTATCTTTAAGATTTGGAATAATATTCTTTTCTAAATAATGATGATTGTTTTTTCGATTGTTATAACAGAAGAATTTCTTTCCTTCAATCGATAATAAATAATTATTATATCTTTTTTTGAATCGCTTTTTTCGAAAAAATTCAAATACTAAGAAAAGCATAATTAAAGGAATAAATAATATAGCCAAAGGAATGCCAATTATAAGCAGAAATATTATAACTGGGATTTCTTTTAATCTTTCCTTCATTTAGCAACTTTTAAAAAGAAATTAGTATTTATTTCGCTTCTAAAGGATTTCCTTGAAACTGAATTCCGTCCCAGCCTAAGTTGATGAAATTTCTAATGTTTTGATGGTTTGTTCCGTTTGGATCTCCTAGAACTTCATCAAAATAGAAAGCTCCAAAACAAGTCAAAGTTTCGTCTTTAGTCAAGTTTTGCAATTTTGCGAAAGAAAATAATTTGCATGAACCGGAGTTCTCTCCGGCTGCATTATGTTGCGTTCCGTTTTGGAAAGCTGTTGGAGTAAAAATGTAATTCTCTTCGATTACGGCAATAGTTTCCGGGAATGTTATTTCGTTTGGAGTTTGTTTTACTTTTTCTAAAAATGCTTGTATGCTCATGTTATTGTGTATTAGTTTTTTTGCCACGAATTTTAATTTAAGTTCGAGCTCTAATTCGGGAAATTAGTAAAATTCGTGGCGAAAATTAATCTTCTTCTTTTTCGTCATCATCCTTCGAAAATTTACTTTTCTTAGGTTCTTTTGTTATGGTTTTTCCGGCCACGACCACGACAATTTCGCCACGTGGTGCTGTTTTTTCAAAATGAGTCAGAACTTCTCTTGCTGTTCCGCGTACGTTTTCTTCGTGCAGTTTCGATAATTCTCTCGAAACGCAAACTTGTCTGTCCTCTCCAAAATATTGAATGAATTCGGCTAATGTTTTTACCAGTTTATGTGGTGAAACATACAAAATCATAGTTCTGGTTTCTTCGGCTAAAGTCAGGAAACGGGTCTGACGCCCTTTTTTGTCAGGGAGAAAACCTTCAAAGATAAATTTATCATTGGGTAATCCACTGTTGACTAAGGCGGGCACAAAAGCTGTTGCTCCGGGAAGGCATTCGACTTCAATTTTATTTTCGACACAGGAACGTGTGAGTAAAAAACCAGGGTCTGAAATTGCGGGAGTTCCGGCGTCAGAAATTAAAGCAATGGTTTCGCCGGCTTTCAGACGTGCGATTAAGTTTTCGGTGGTCTTATGCTCATTGTGCATGTGGTGACTGTGCATGTGCGTACCAATTTCAAAATGCTTTAACAATTTGCCGCTGGTACGGGTGTCTTCGGCCAAAATCAAATCGACTTCTTTCAAAATCCGGATGGCACGAAAAGTCATGTCTTCAAGATTGCCAATTGGCGTAGGAACGATATATAATTTAGACATAATTTTTCTGAATTCTAAATGTAGTTATGAGACACGAGTTTCATTAATTGATTTACAAATTTTAAGGGTATTTACAAATTTCGTAAACAAAAAAGTTCGTGCTAATTCGTGTAATTTGTGTTTTACTTTTTATGAAAATTTCTTTTCTACAATATCTAAGAAACGTTCGGCATAATCATCTTTTCCGTCCCAGTTGTTGTAATCCGGTTTTACCATATCTTCAATAAATTCTTTGGCTTCACCATAAGAATCAAAAGTTAATAACTGATTTAAAACACGACTGTAATCTTCAGAACTGTTTCCGAAAAGATTTTTGGTAAAAGCAATACGATCGTTTAAATCAATGTGGAAACCTTTTGCCAGTTTTTCATTTAACGTAACTGCTTTGGGTTCAACAGGAGTTTCTAATACCGTTGTTTCGATAGTTTTCTGTTCTTTTAACTCACTGATCGATGGTGTTGGAGTAGAAGAAACCGCTTCGAAACTGTCTACTTTTACAAAATGAGCATCAGCGTAGTTAATACCTAATATTTCTTCAAAAGAAATGTGAACAGGACCCGGTTTTGAAGAAGTTTCCGTTTTTGGTTCTTCTTTTTTCGGTTCTTCCTCTTTTTCCACTTCTTCTAGTTTATCTAATTCGAAAGCCGGGATAAAATCTGGAATCGGTTTAAAATCACTAACAGTTCTGAATGAAAGTTCTTCGGCAGTTTCGGTTTTTTTTGTAGTTTCTGAAATCGGTTCTTCGATTTCTTCGATAACCGGTTCTTCTGTGATTTCGGCAACAGTTTCCGGAATCGTTTCAGCAATTGGTTCTGCTGCTGTTTCTTCAGGAATTTCAGCTGTTACTTCTTCAAGAATTTCTGGCTCCGGACTTGCATCTTCCGTAGGCTCAGAAATTACTTCTTCGGGAGCTTCTGGTTCCGGATTTGGATTTTCTGCAGGTTCTGCAGCGATTTCTTCAGCCGCAATTTCTTCAGCAACTATATATTCTTCTGTTGCTATTTCTTCCGTTACTATTGGAGTTTCAATTTTAACTTCTGTTGCGATTGTTTCTTCTTTTTTAAAGATAGATTCAATTTCAGAATGGATTTGGTTGTGACCAATTGTTGGTTTCAGAGTATCGAAATTCTCGTCTACAAATTTTAAAACCGCTAATTTCTCATATAACTTCTGCGTTTCAAGATACAATTGATTGATATCGGATTTGTTTTTAAGTTTTAAAATTCGATGTGCAATGCTGATTAAATCGGCTTCCAATTTTTTTTTCATAACTGTTGAAATTATAGTGAATACGGTATTTTAGTATATTTTGTATTTGAATGTCTTTATTCGTGATCGAAATCTGAAAGATATTTTTTTATTTCTGTTAATAAGCGTTTGCGAATCTTCGATTTGATAAAAATTTTCTACTTTTGAAAAAGTGTAAAACCGCAAATTTTCACGTCGATTTATTACCAGTACAAAGTAATAAAAACTATTCATTTTTAAAGGTAGAAAAATACAAAATGTTTCTCGAAAATACAGTAAATCACAAAGAACAATTTGGTTGGATTGAAGTTATTTGTGGATCAATGTTTTCGGGTAAAACCGAGGAATTAATCCGCAGATTAAAACGCGCCCAATTTGCCAAACAGAGAGTCGAAATCTTTAAACCTGCTATTGATACCCGCTATCATGACGAAATGGTGGTATCTCACGATGCCAATGAAATTCGTTCTACTCCGGTTCCGGCAGCTGCCAATATCTCTATTCTAGCACAAGGCTGTGATGTTATCGGGATTGATGAAGCACAATTTTTTGATGATGAAATTGTTACGGTTTGTAACGATCTGGCCAATCAGGGAATACGTGTGATAGTTGCAGGACTTGATATGGATTTTAAAGGAAATCCTTTTGGTCCTATGCCGGCACTTATGGCAACAGCCGAATATGTAACCAAAGTACATGCAGTGTGCACCCGTACAGGAAATCTTGCCAACTATAGTTTTCGCAAAACAGATAACGATAAGTTAGTAATGCTGGGTGAAACCGAAGAGTATGAGCCGCTAAGTCGTGCTGCTTATTATAATGCAATGAAAAAGATTCAGGACAAATAAAATTTTTTTCTTTCTAACAAAACAAATTAAAAGATGCAGCAACCAACTAAAAAAAAGAATTCAACTATTTTAATAGTAAGTGCAATTGCGGCATTATTGCTGGCTTTAATTTCGTATCGTTCTTTTAAAGAACCTGTGACAGATAAAGGAATGATCGAATTGGTTGCTAAATACAATGAAAATTGTCCTTTAGTCATTCAGGAGGGAATTCGTTTGGATAATGTTACTTTGCCTAAAGATAAAGTGGTCCAGTACAATTTGACTCTGTTAAATGTTGAAAAAGAGACTGCAGAAATTGAAACAATAAAACAAAATATTGAAGCAAGTCTTCTGAGTACGGTTAAGGCAAATCCGGGGCTTAAAGCTTTTCGGGACAGTGATTTTACCCTGATCTATAATTACGATGATAAAAAAGAAAATTATTTGTTTCAGATTACCATTACGCCGAATCAATACAAATAATTTAACAATACTATAAACTAAACCCGACAGCTTCACAAAAGCTTGTCGGTTTTTTTGTTTATGGGATATAAAAAAACCTAACAGTTTTTTTAAAGTACTGTTAGGTTTGTTTGTTAGATTTTCTTTCTCATTCTTGCTACCGGAATATCTAATTGTTCGCGGTATTTTGCAATGGTTCTTCTGGCAATTGGATAGCCTTTTTCTTTTAAAATTTCGGCCAATTGATCGTCAGGTAGAGGTTTCTTTTTATCTTCTTCTTCAATGGTGTTTTGAAGGATTTTTTTAATCTCTAAAGTTGATACATCTTCTCCTTGGTCATTTTTCATGGCTTCAGAGAAAAACTCTTTGATCAGCTTTGTTCCGTATGGTGTTTCAACGTATTTACTGTTGGCAACACGTGAAATGGTCGAAATATCTAAGCCAACCATGTCTGCAATGTCTTTTAAGATCATTGGTTTTAGTTTGGTTTCGTCGCCATCTAAGAAATATTCTTCCTGATAATGCATAATCGCATTCATCGTAACAAAAAGTGTTTCCTGACGCTGTCTGATTGCATCAATGAACCATTTGGCCGAATCCAGTTTTTGTTTGATAAACTGAACCGCATCTTTTTGTGCCGACGACTTATCGCGCGAATCTTTATACGTTTGCATCATTTCCTGATAGTCTTTAGAAACGTGCAGGGAAGGAGCATTTCGCCCGTTTAAGGTTAGTTCCAGTTCGCCATCTACAATTCTAATAGCGAAATCGGGAACTACATTCTCCGTTACTTTATTGTTTCCGGTGTAAGATCCACCCGGTTTTGGATTCAGTCTTTCGATTTCGTGAATGGCTTTTTTAAGCTGTTCGTTCGAAACTCCGTATTTCTGTAAAAGTTTGTCGTAATGTTTCTTGGTGAAAGCGTCAAACTGATTTTCGATGATATCAATGGCTAAATCGATATATTCTGTTGGTGTTTTGTGTTTTAATTGAAGCAATAAACATTCCTGTAAATCACGAGCTCCAACTCCCGAAGGTTCGAGTTCATGAATGACCTGAAGCATTTTTTCGACCATTTTCTCATCGGTATAAATTCCCTGAGTAAAAGCCATATCATCTACAATATCGGGAACGCTTCTGCGGATATAACCCATATCGTCAATACTTCCAACAAGGAACTCGGCGATTTCACGTTCTTCATCATTCAGAATAAAAGTATTCAGCTGATTGATTAGGTCTTGATGAAAACTAATTGGTGAAGCAAAAGGAGTTTCGCGTTCTTCGTCTTCACTATAGTTATTCACCTGAGTTTTATAATCGGGCGTATCGTCGTCGCTTAAATATTCGTCGATATTAATGTCGTCTGCTTCGATTCTGTCACCTTCTGCATCGTCATAATCGTCGTATTCTTCATTAGCAAATTCATCGGCTTCGTATTCGTCTTCTTTACCGGCTTCCAGTGCCGGATTTTCGTTCATTTCTTCTAATAAACGTTGCTCAAAAGCTTGCGTAGGCAATTGAATTAACTTCATCAGCTGAATTTGCTGTGGAGATAATTTTTGGGATAATTTTAAATTTAAAAATTGCTTTAGCATTTGATTTTGTTAAAAGTTTCAAGTTTCAGGTTTCAGGTTGTAGAACGTGCCACAATTTGAAACTTGAAACTTGAAACAAATTTTATTATATTTAAAAACTTAGAACCTCAGTATCTCAGTACCTTAGAACCTTTTTTTAAAACTCTGCATTCCCAGGAGTTCTTGGGAAAGGAATTACGTCACGAATGTTTGTCATTCCGGTTACAAACAATACCAAACGCTCAAATCCAAGTCCGAAACCTGCGTGAGTTGCTGAACCAAATCTTCTAGTATCTAAATACCATGATAATTCTTCTTCGTCAATTTCCAGGGCTTTCATTTTCTCGATCAAAACGTCGTAACGCTCTTCTCTTTCAGATCCACCAACGATTTCTCCAATTCCAGGGAAAAGGATATCCATGGCACGAACCGTTTCTCTTCCTGGCTCCGTGTTGTCGTTCAAACGCATGTAAAATGCTTTAATATTTGCTGGGTAATCAAACAAGATTACCGGACATTTAAAGTGTTTTTCAACCAAATAACGCTCGTGTTCTGACTGTAAATCAGCTCCCCATTCGTTGATGAGGTATTGGAATTTTTTCTTTTTGTTTGGAGTAGAATCTCTCAGGATGTCAATAGCTTCTGTATAAGAAACACGTTTAAAGTTGTTCTCTAATACAAAGTTCAATTTTTCTAACAAAGCCATTTCGCTTCTTTCTGCCTGAGGTTTTGATTTTTCTTCGTCTAAAAGTCTTCCTTCTAAAAACTTCAAATCATCCTGACAATTGTCTAAAGCATATTTAATTACGTACTGAATAAAATCTTCAGCCAAATCCATGTTGTCGTCAAGATTGTTGAAAGCAACTTCCGGCTCGATCATCCAAAATTCTGCAAGGTGACGAGAAGTATTTGAGTTTTCAGCTCTAAAAGTTGGTCCAAAAGTATAAATCTGACCCAAAGCCATCGCATACGTTTCGCCTTCTAATTGTCCTGAAACCGTTAGGTTTGTTTCTTTTTCGAAAAAATCTTCTTTATAGTTTACTTTTCCGTCTTCAGTTCTTGGCGTGTTGTCAAAAGGTAAAGCCGTAACTTTAAACATTTCTCCTGCACCTTCAGCATCAGAACCTGTAATGATTGGCGTATTTACATACACAAAACCTTTTTGTTGAAAATAATTGTGAACCGCAAACGACAATACTGAGCGCACACGCATAATTGCACCAAACATGTTAGTACGAACACGTAAATGTGCATTTTCGCGTAAGAAATCTAAACTAGGTTTGTTTTTTGGCTGTATTGGGAATTTTTCTGCATCAGAATCTCCTAAGATTTCCAATTTATTCACCTGAATTTCATATTTCTGACCAGCACCTTTACTTTCGATCAAGGTTCCAATTACAGAAATCGCAGCACCAGTAGTGATTCTTTTTAAAGTTTCGTCAGGTGTATTTTCAAAATCAACAACACATTGTATATTATTAATGGTAGAACCGTCATTAAGCGCGATGAACTGATTATTTCTAAAAGTTCTCACCCATCCTTTTGCATTAACCTCCTGAAGCGTCGTCGTACTGTTTAATAAGTCTTTAACTTTTGTGTGTTTCATTTTATATATACTATTGAAATTAAATTATTTGTTGTGTAATAACTGCAAATATAAACGATAATAATTAAAATTAGAAGCTGTTTCCTGCTATCCGCTATATCTTTTTCTTCCTAAAGAAGTCAGAAAAAGGATACCGCTGCTATCAGGGCTAGGGCAATCGTTTTTATAAAGTTAGTTATTCTCTTTTTTGCCATTCCCAGGAAAGAGGAATCGCACTATAAAGTCTGTAAAGAAATTCGCTAATCGTTGTCGGACTTCTCGTGGAATTATTTTTTCTTCAATTAAGAAGAAAAAACTAATTGATCTTTTATTTCCTTCGGAATTTGATCTTTCTCTTTTATTTTTTCATAGATACCTAATGCCTTCTTTTTCATTTTTTCATCTTTCTTTTCTTCGGAGACTTTTAAAAGTGACAAAGAATAATAAACCTTGAAATTAAAGTCTTTTTTATAAAAAGAATAAACTTTGTCAAAGTTTTCCAAGGCCTCATTATGCTTATTGTTCATTGAAAGTAAAATTTCCTGTAAGAAAATTACATCATCCTTTAATTTTTGATTTACATTTTTGTATTTTTCAATGGCAATATTTATATTTTCTAATCCTTTTTCGTGATCTCCAAGAATTGGTGAAGTAATTGCGAATCCGTAATAACCCTCAGGGTTTTCAGGAAATAGCTTTATTATTTCAGTATATTTTTTTCTGGCAATTTTGACGGTTTTTTCATTGCCATATCTTAAACATTCAGCAGCTAAATTTGTTTTAAACTCAAGCGATTTATTATACGAGCTATCTGCTGCTATATACAAGGGCAATGCATTCTTGTCTCCTAATAATCTTAATGTATATCCGGTAAAAAACAAAGCGTCACAAAATGTTGTGTCTTTCTTATATGCATCAAAAAAAACTTTTGACGTAATCTTAAGATATTTTTTATCTAAAGATCTATTTAGATAAAGAGTTTCAATTCCGAGATTAAAAAGTCTGATTGATTCAGAATTCTCAGATTTGCAGTATAAATTTTTTCCCTCAAAATAATTTTGAGAAGACATTAAGTTTAGATTCGCAACATAATTTTGAGAGAATGTTGAGTTGATATTCAATATAAGAATTAACAGGATTATCTTTTTCATACTTTTGAGTGACTTTTGTTAGTGTACTTTATGAAACCTTACTTTTCCAATCCCTCCATTTCCTCTCTCTTAGCCTTCTTTTTCTCGAAAGTCAAGACCAAGGCCGGTAAAACCAATAAGTTAGCAAACATCGCAAAGGCCAATGTACAGGAGATTAGACCTCCTAATGCAATGGTTCCGCTGAAGCTTGAAAGCGTGAAAGTGGCAAATCCAAGAATCAAAACTACAGAAGTATAAAAAGTACTGATTCCGGTTTCTCTTAAAGCACTGAAAACGGATTTTTTTACCTTTCCGTTATTCTGCAATAAATCATGGTGGTACTTCGCCATAAACTGAATCGCATTGTCTACCGAGATACCAAATGCAATACTAAACACTAAAATCGTCGAAGGTTTTAATGGAATTCCAAAATATCCCATCAGTCCTGAAGTGATACAAAGCGGTAAAATATTCGTAATTACCGAGGCAAAAACCATTTTAAACGATCGGAACAAGTAAAGCATCAGCGCAGCAATTACAAGTATCGCAAAAATCAAAGACTCGATTAAATTGTCAACCAGGTAAGAGGTTCCTTTTTGAAACACCAGTGCTTTTCCGGTTATCGTAACTTCGTAACGATCTTTCGGGAAAATTTCATCAATCTTGCTGTGAAGCTTTTTTTCCACTTTAGCCATTTCATCCGTACCAATGTCTTTCATAAAAGTGGTAATACGTGCATATTGCCCAGTCGAATCTACGTAGGCTTTCATTAGGTTTTCCTTGCTGTTTTTGGTTGCATTTTTAGCATAGGATAAAATAAAAGTTTGTTCCTGTGAAGTGGGTAATTGGTAATATTCAGGGTTTCCGTTATAAAAAGCCTGTTTCGAATACTTAACCAGATTTACTATCGAAACCGGTTTTGCCAGTTCAGGCATTTCTGTGATTGTGTTTTGCAATTCATCCATTTTACGAATGGTCGATGCTTTCATGACACCTTTTTTCTTTTTGGTATCAATCATGATCTCAAGTGGCATTACACCATTGAATTCTTTTTCGTAGAAGAGAATATCTTTAAAGAAAGAGGCGCTTTTTGGCATCTCACCAATCAAACTTCCCGAAACTTTCATTTGAGTAACTCCAATAACACTAAAAATCAATAGTAAGCCATAAATTGTATAAATTACTTTTCGTTTGCTTTTTACCGCATATTCAACAAAATCCAGTAAGGTAGAAATGTAAGTTTTGGTTAAATGATACAAATGTTTTTCTCCCGGAACCGACATGAAACTGTACACTATCGGCACAATTAAAAGCGTCAGTAAATACACAGAAATTACATTGATCGAGGTAACCAGACCAAATTCAAAAAGTAAATCATTTCCGGTGATCATAAACGTTGCAAAACCAATTGCGGTGGTTAGGTTGGTCATTAAAGTCGAAACTCCAATTTTAGAGATAATTCGCTGCAATGCTTTTGCCTGATTGTTGTGCAGTTTAATTTCCTGCTGGTATTTGTTGATCAGGAAAATACAGTTTGTAATTCCGATTACAATAATTAATGGCGGAATAATAGCGGTTAGAATTGTGATTTTGTAATGAAACAATCCTAAAGTCCCAAATGACCAGATTACCCCCACAATTAAAATACAGATCGAAATAAAGGTTGCTCGGTACGAACGGAAAAAGAAAAAGAAAATCAAAGAAACCGTCAGTAAGGCCGCACCAATAAAAAGTCCGATTTCGCCTTTCATATTGTCCGCATTGATCGTTCTGATGTAGGGCATTCCCGATACACGCAAATCAATTCCTGTGGTTTTTTCGAATTTATCAATTTTCGGAACCAGATTTTCCAGAATGAATGTCTTTCTTTCAGCAGTGTTTACAAGCGCTTTGTTGATGTAAATTGCTGAACGGATACTACCGCTTTCTTTGTTATAAAGCAATCCTTCATAAAAAGGTAAATTATGAAATAAATCATATTGCACCTTTTTCAAATATTCAGGATTAGTTGCTTTGCTTTGATCGATAAACGGAGCCAGAACAAATTTTTCGTTAACCGTGTCTTTTTCCAGTTTCTTCAAATCGTTTAAGGAAACCACTAAGTCTACTTCTTTCGATTTTTTAAGACCCGTCATGAGCTCATTCCAGGCAGCATAATTTTTTGGCGTGAAGAATTTTTTATCCTGAAAACCAATCACAACCAGGTTTCCTTCTTCCCCAAATTTATCCAGAAATTTTTGATAATCTTTATTGGCAATATGGTTTTTAGGAAGCAAATTTGCTTCAGTATAAGTCATAGAGAGGTTTTTCCATTGGTAACCAAGGAAAATAGTCAGGGCAGCGATCCCAACGAGTATAGAAATTCTGTTTTTAAGTATGATTCTGGCTAATTTCTCCCAAAATCCAACTTGTGTGACGTTTTTCATAAAATTTGTAAAATGGATGCAAATGTAGTGAAAAGTGCTCGAAATCTTAAATATTCGGCTTGGTTTTTACGGTTTGTTAACACAATTGAAACGATGCCAATGTTTAAAAATGTGATATTTTATAGAATTCTACGTTAGCTTTTCTCATATTTGTATCTAATTTAAAAAGAGGTAGAAAATGAATTGGATTCTATTAATAATCGCAGGACTTTTTGAAGTTGCTTTTGCCTCTTGTTTGGGCAAAGCCAAAGAAACGACAGGAATGGTTTCGACCTATTGGATGATTGGTTTTTTTGTTTGTCTTTCCATCAGTATGTTTTTGTTGTATAAGGCCACTCAGGTATTGCCTATTGGAACTGCTTATGCGGTTTGGACAGGAATTGGAGCAGTTGGGACTGTTTTGGTTGGAATATTGGTTTTTAAAGAACCGGCCACTTTCTGGAGAATTTTCTTTCTTTCGACTTTAATTGCTTCGATTATTGGATTGAAGTTCGTTTCTAGTCATTAAAGAATGTTGGCACACGGATTTTACAGATTAAACGGATTTACACTGATTGATTTGATATTAATTCGTGCTAATTCGTGACTCGAGGGACAGCGAACAGACGGAGTAAATTCGTGGCGAAAAAAATAGCATGCAGATTTGCTTTGCCAATTCGCTATCGCTCGGGTTGCAGATTTACACTGAATGGTTTATTTTTTATACGATTTAAAACACAATCCAATCTTAAAAAAATCTGTGATAACCACTTTAATCCCTAAAATCTGTGGGCAAAAAAACTTTTAAACTTTACATAAACAATGCAAGACAATACGATCACTTTTATATTTCTGGCAATTCTCTTATTGCTTATCGCTATCATTTGTTTTTTGATGTATCAGCTGCTGCAGTTCAAAAAAGCAAAAGACGATGCCGAGAAAAGCTTTTATGCACTCGAAATGAAGGTGAACGATTTGCAGTTGGAAACTTTAGAGTCAAAACTGAATCCGCATTTGTTTAAAAATATTTTAAATTCGATTCAGTCACATGCTTATCAAACTTATTTTGCTTTAGATAAACTGGCGAATGTACTGGACTATATTCTTTACGAGAGTAAGAAAAAATTTGTGACGGCAAAAGAAGAAATTGATTTTGCACTCAATTTAATCGAAATCAATAAAATCAAAATCAGTCCGCTTTTTGAATTGAAAATCAAAACAAACATCAATAAAGAAGACAAGTTGTACGAGCAGCCTTTACTGGCACCGTTAATTTCGATTGATTTAATCGAAAATGCTTTTAAACATGCCGACTTACAGAGTGCCGATGCTTTTATTTCGGTTGTATTTGAGTTCAGGGATAATGCTTTTTCTATGACAGTTTCCAATAAAATATCGGATAAGAAAGTATTGAAAAAAGAACGAAGCGGTTTTGGTCACGCCACCTTAGAACACCGCTTGCGAATTATTTACAAAAACAACTTCAAACTCGACCGGTTTGTCGAAAATGACATTTATATTGCTCATCTAAAAATAGATTTACTTGAATACAAAACTGAAATGCTTGCTGCTGGACGATGAGCTGCCGGGCTTAACGTATCTGAAAATGCTTTGCGAACAGATTCCCGAGGTAGAAATTGTAAAAACGTTTAACAATCCCGAAAAACTCCTCGCTGAAATCCCGAATCTCGATTTTGATTTGTTGATCTCAGACATCGAAATGCCCGGAATCGACGGTTTGCATCTGGCAGAAACCCTCGACAATAAGCTGGTTATTTTCTGCACCGCTTATAAAGAGTATGCCGCTGATGCTTTTAATATTGATGCCGTAGATTATATTACAAAACCGGTAAAACTCGAACGTTTGCAAAAAGCGATCTCAAAAGCTTTTGAACGTTTCGATAAACCGGATACCGCTAAAAAATTCATTCAGTTAAATACCGATAAAGGTAAAACGTTACTTTATTTTAATCAGATTCAGTATATCAAAACGGCAGTTAGTGACAGTCGTGATAAAACCGTACTGCTTGTTGATGGTAGCTTGCTGAACTTAAAGAACGTGAAATTTGATACTCTTTTACAGGAACTTCCCGAGACTGATTTTTGCCGTGTCAACAAAAAAGAAATTGTGGCAGTAAAAGCGATAAAGTATTTTAATCATAACGAAATTGTATTACATCATTTAGAAAAAGACGGTAAAAACAGCTCTTTAATTTTAAGCGAAACCTACCGTGCCGATTTTTTGAAAAGAGTAAAAATTTAACATTTATATCTCAGTTAGTACACGTAAGACCGACAGTGTCAAAACCCCCTGATTATTGTAATTAAGCAGTCGATTTATCTCAGAATGCCAGTTGGTTATTGTGGAATAAAATAAGTTATTACAAAGTTTTTCGGACTTGTTACATGGATTGAAAATTAGCGGTAAATTTACTTTTGCACTACGGTTGGAGTGTTGATATTTGCAGCAATAAATCAAAAAAACGAGTTATGAATAATATTAAAAACTCCTTGTTTTACGTTACTGTTATTGGAGGTTTTACGGCCCTGATATATTGGGTAATCTCAAAAGGGGCTTCGCTTGAGGCCGGACGCGGAATCGTTCATAAAAAAATAGAAAGTAATCATTGGAATGATTTTCTCCATTCGATGGTAGAGAACCTTCAACATCCTTTGGCTATTTTGTTAGCACAGATTGTGACGATTATTTTAGTAGCGCGTTTGTTCGGATGGGTTTTTAGAAAAATAGGACAGCCATCTGTAATTGGAGAAATGATTGCCGGAATTGTTTTAGGGCCCTCTTTGGTCGGAATGTATTTCCCTGAATTTTCAGCGGCTCTGTTCCCAAAAGAATCTTTAGGAAACCTGCAATTTTTAAGTCAGATTGGTTTGATTCTTTTCATGTTTGTAATTGGAATGGAATTGGATTTGAAAGTCTTGAAAAATAAAGCACATGATGCTGTAGTTATAAGTCACGCAAGTATTGTAATCCCTTTTGCCCTGGGTCTATCATTAGCTTATTTTATCTACCATACTTTTGCACCGGTTGGTGTCGAGTTTGCCTCTTTCGGATTGTTTATGGGAATTGCGATGAGTATTACAGCATTTCCAGTTCTGGCTCGTATCGTGCAGGAACGCGGAATGCAAAAAACAAAACTCGGAACCATAGCCATTACCTGTGCTGCCGCCGATGATATTACTGCCTGGTGTATTTTGGCTCTGGTAATTGCGATTGTAAAAGCAGGTTCGTTTACGAGTGCTTTGTATGTAATTGGTTTGGCTTTATTGTATGTAGTTATCATGCTGAAAGTAGTTCGTCCGTTCCTGAAACGTGTGGGTGATTTAAACTCAACACGTGAGAGTCTGAACAAACCGGTTGTTGCGATCTTCTTTTTAACACTTTTGTTTTCTGCTTATGCCGCTGAACTTATTGGAATTCATGCTTTGTTTGGGGCTTTTTTAGCCGGAGCAATTATGCCTGAAAACAATAAATTCAGAAATATTTTTATCGAAAAAGTAGAAGACGTTGCGATTATCGTTTTACTGCCATTGTTCTTTGTATTTACTGGTTTGCGTACACAAATTGGCTTATTGAACGACCCATATTTATGGAAAGTAACTGCTGTAATTATTGGAGTAGCCGTAGCAGGAAAATTCTTCGGAAGTGCCTTTGCTGCAAAATTCGTAGGACAAAGCTGGAAAGACAGTTTGGCAATCGGGGCCTTAATGAATACCCGTGGTTTGATGGAACTGGTAGTTTTAAATATCGGTTATGATTTAGGCGTTTTATCCACAGAAATTTTTACGATGATGGTGATCATGGCTTTGGTAACCACCTTCATGACTGGTCCAGCGCTGGATTTGATAGGTTTTGTTTTTAAAGATAAGATAACCGCCATTCCGCAGGAAATTGGAAATAAAAGTAAATATAAAATCCTGCTTTCTTTCGCTACACCTGAAAAAGGAAAAAAATTACTTAAACTGGCCAATAGCCTGGTTAAAAAACAAGCAGATAATTCTATAGTAACCGCGATGCATTTATCATTGAGTACCGAAATACACTCGTTTGATGTAAAAGATCATGAACGCAAAATGTTATTACCGGTTATTGAAGAATCAGAACGCCTGAATCAGAATATGGTGAGTGTTTTTAAAGTGACAAATGATATCGATACTGATATTATTGATACGGCAAATCAGGGCGAATATGATTTATTGTTAGTTGGATTAGGGCAGTCTATTTTTGAAGGAACCTTGTTGGGTAAAATTCTTGGGTTTACAACCAGAATCGTAAATCCGGATCGTTTAATCGATAAGTTTACAGGTAAGGAGGGACTGTTTGAAAATTCTCCTTTTGACGAAAGGACGCGCCATATTATCGCAAAAAGTAAAATGCCAGTTGGGATTTTTATCGATAAAAAGCTAGAAGAAGTCAATCAGGTTTTTATGCCGGTTTTTAGTAAAGAAGATGCTTTTTTAATTGATTATGCCAAAAAACTAATCAACAATAACGGATCTCAGATTACCGTTTTGGATGCCAGCGGTGAAGTTAAAAACACCAGAGACATTCAGGAAACTATTCGTTCTATCGAGCAAATTGCACCGAATCACATTATGATTATGCACGACAGAACAATTAAAAAAGAGTTTTTGGAGAATCAGAACTTAATGATTATTAGTTTAGACAGCTGGAAGAAATTAATAGAATCTCAAAGTACCTGGCTGAACAATACACCTTCTGTATTGATTTTGAAACCATAATAAGGGATTAAATTACATTTTTTTTAAGATTACAATTCTTTTAAAATTCCAAATTCCAATTTTGTTGGGGTTTGGGATTTTTTATTTGAGTTTTGTTCGCATTTTTGTCATTCCGAGGAACGAGGAATCTCCACGAGAAACTCGACAAAACTTGTATTTTCGTTGCGGAGTTACTTGCGGAGATTCCTCGTTCCTCGGAATGACAAATAGAACGTTTCTAATTATTACAGATTGCCTTTGTAGAATGTATGCCAATCTTTCAACTTTGCTCAGGAAGATAAAAAATGAGGTAAAAGGCCTTGCGATCTTTGCGTAAAACTTTTGTGAACTTTGCGGTTAAATTTGTCGGAATTGGAATCCTACAATCCCAAATCCAGCACATAAGAAATCTTAACGGCAATGTTGTCTTCAAATTTCAGTAGTTGGTTTGGACCATATCGATAGAAACCGCCTAAACCAATACCTTTGTAAATCTTGTTGAGTTCGATTCCAGATTCAAAAAAACCTTTGTCCAGAGTTTTATAAGTTGGACCTACGTGTTGTTGTGGATTCTCCATATTCCCCCAAGCCATTCTTGTAACTAGTACTAAAGATGGACGAACTTTTTTGAGTATTCTGATTCGGTCGAAACCGTGTTTGATTTGGAAAAATACATATTGACTGGAAAAAAATTCGTTAAAAAACATAGTTTCAAAACTGTTTCGTCCGGCAAAAGTAATACGCTGAATCACGGTTTCCTTTGTCAAGTTATTAGGCATTGTATTGTACAGGTGAGTAATTGGAACATCACCAGTAGCATAACCGCCCTGCAGCAGTAAACTCGTTTTCTGACCATTTAAAAAACTCTTTTCATATTCCGCTTTGAAATCTATTTTTCCAAAAGTAAAATCGTTCTCCATAACATTGGGTAGCGACTGCGTGTATTGAAAAGTAAATCTTGGAAATTTTTTATCTGTCTCAGTTCTTCCGGTCGGGGTTTGCATAAAAGGGCTAAAGGGTGCCCAAACAATCGAAACCATTGCGGTAGTCATGACATAATCCGAATATAACTTTCCATTGTAATTAAAAAGATAATCGAATTTAGGTTCTATATAGGTTCTTGAAAATTCCAGAATTGCTTCTGTTTTCGGAATGATTTTGGTCTGAATATTTGCTTTCCAGCCTACGTACTTATAAAAAGTACTAATGTTGATGGGGCGTGGGTCGTAAATTTTAAAAACACGTTTGTCAACTGCAAAAACGGTACTCGCAATTTCCCTAACGTCATCTGTATAGTATCCGTTTACCCACGTATTGGTGTTTTTGTCCAATAAAATTCCTGTTCCCAGACTGTATTTGAAGGCACCATCTTTTGTTCCGTAAGCACCGTATCCTTCGATTCTGAAATTTTTAGAAAAACGATCGTTAGTAATACCGCCAAGCCCGAGTCTGAAACCCTCGTAATTGTTGTAACTGATGATTTTCTTTAAATCCAGATCGACCGGACCAATCGGGAAATACCCGTTGATTATTTTACGTCCTAATCCTAAACGATTTTCAATTCTTTTTTTTATCGAAAGACTATCTATTAGCTGATACGTTTTTTGGCTTTTTAGATCTAGGCTTTCTTTTCGGTATTCTTCCCAGAAAGTTTCCGGTTTCTTATTGGCGTCGTCTTTAATTTCGATGTAAAGTGCCGGGTTTTTTATAGGTGCGGTCGTATTGTAACGAATGTCAAAATTGTTGCTCTCAGAAAGCAGATAGGTAAAGTCAGAAGCCGATTTTTTTCTGGGTTCGAAATTATCTTCAACGTCTCCGTCAAACTGAATCGTTCCTCCTAAGATCTTAATGTCATCATCGTTCTTTCCTTTTACAATTTTAAAGGTAGTATTACTCTGAAACCATATTTTTTCGTTAGGTACATATTCAAATTCATGAATTCCGCTAATGTCCAGAACTCCTTTGATACGCATTACGGCTTTGGCAACAGCAAAATTTTCCTGATCGATGTAGAAAACGCCTTCTAGTCCCGATGATTTCCTTCTGTGTTTGTTTTTAAAGTAAATCATATACGTTTCGCGGCCCTTTATATTTACGGTATCCAGGATCTTGTAGTTGTAACTTTGAGGAGCGTTGTCTGAAATTGGATTTTCGTATTTCGTTTCAAACAGCTCGTACTTCGAATCATAAATCGAAATCGACTGTAGATTAAAAGCAATAATTTCATAAATAGGCTGTTTAAACCCCGCCATCTTGGTCCCCAGAATAGTTTCTTTTAATTTATGATTGCCAAATTGATATTGGGAAACTTTTTCGGTTTGAAATAAATGCTGCTTGCTGATTATTTCTTTGAATTTGTAATCAGAAGAATCAATGTTGATGCGTTTTTTGTCTAAATTTTTATAAGTAGCAGTCGAGTCGATTCTGCCGTCAATCGAGTCAGGATTGGCGGTTACTATAAGCTTATTGTAACTTTTGTATTCGAAACTGTTGAGTTTTTTTTGCGGATTGTTTTTGTTTTTATTCGCAATTACCTTTTTAATTATGGTTAAGGCTGGATTTTCGTTTGAAACCACCACCTCTTTTAAATCGTCGGTCTTTTGAGAAAGAGAGATGGGATAAAAAGTTTTATGATCAGTAACTGCGATGATCCTTGTTTGAAAACCAATATACGAAACAGTAAAATTGGCTGGTTTTACAGACATTTTCAGAATAAACTTTCCGTCAACATCTGTAATTGTATTGTTGCTGTCGGAGGTTGTAATGGTTGCAAAAGGAAGCGGTTTATTATTGGAGTCCGTTACAATTCCGTTTATTTGAAATTGCGCCTGAATGGTAAGCGTGAAAAACAAAGTCAACAAACAAAGTAGCTTCATAGAGAATGTTATAGTTTCAAAAACGGACAAAATGTAAAAATGGTATGCAAAAATAAGAATAAAAAAAATCCGTTCAGTATAATTTAACTAAACGGATTTTTATTTTGTGTTGAATAGATTACACCTTCATGATTTCGGCTTCTTTTGCTGCCAGTAATTCATCGATTTTTTTGATGTAAGTATTAGTTAAATTCTGAACCTGCTCTTCGGCTGATTTGCAAATGTCTTCAGAGGTTCCTTCTTTTTCTAATTTTTTGATATCAGTATTAGCATCCTTACGTACATTACGAACACCAATTTTAGCATCTTCGGCTTCAGATTTTGCTTGTTTGGCTAAGTCTCTACGACGTTCTTCTGTTAAAGGCGGAACACTGATGATGATAACGTCTCCATTGTTCATTGGATTAAAACCAATGTTGGCTACCATGATCGCTTTTTCGATAACTTGCAGCATGTTTTTTTCAAAAGGCTGCAAAGTGATGGTTCTGGCATCAGGAACACTGATTTTTGACACTTGTGAAAGTGGTGTTGCAGATCCGTAATAATCTACAAAAACACTTCCCAGCATTGCCGGAGAAGCTTTTCCCGCACGAATGTTAAGAAATTCTTTCTCTAAATGTGCGATCGAACCATTCATAGATTCTTCAGTACTATCTAATATAAATTCTATTTCTTCCGTCATTTTTTTTAGATTTTTAGATTTTAGAGGATTGGGTTTTCAAGTTTTAAAGAAAATACTCCTCTAATTTACTAACTAATTTATTTTATTTTTATGAATACTTTGTAAACATTGTCAAAATTTATAAAAATCTAACAATCTAAGTAGTCTAAATGTTCACTACTGTTCCAACGTTTTCACCTTCACAGATTTTCAAAAGATTACCGATTTTGTTCATATCAAAAACAACGATTGGTAATTTATTCTCCTGGCTTAATGTAAAAGCTGTAGTATCCATTACATTTAATCCTTTTTTAAGGACATCATCAAACGAGATAAAATCAAATTTTACAGCTGATGCATTTTTTTCCGGATCAGAATCATAAACACCATCGACACGGGTTCCTTTTAAGATTACATCTGCATTGATTTCAATTCCTCTTAAAACGGCTGCTGTATCGGTTGTAAAATATGGATTTCCGGTTCCGGCACCAAAGATTACAATTCTTCCTTTTTCTAGATGGCGGTCTGCTCTTCTTTTGATGTAAGGTTCTGCAATAGATTCCATTTTTAAAGCAGTCTGCAAACGTGTTTTCATTCCTTTGTCTTCAAGTGCACCTTGCAAAGCCATTCCGTTAATTACGGTAGCAAGCATCCCCATGTAGTCACCTTGTACTCTATCCATACCGGCACTTGCACCTGCAACGCCTCTAAAAATATTTCCTCCGCCAATAACAATAGCAATTTCTACTCCTTTGTTGTGAATTTGCTTAATTTCTTCAGCGTATTCGGCTAATCTTTTAGGGTCAATACCGTATTGTAAATCACCCATTAAGGCTTCGCCGCTAAGTTTTAGAAGAATTCTTTTATATTTCATTTCTGTGTTGCGTTAATTTGTGCAAATATAGACATATTCTGATTTTTAGAAATAATGTTTTAAAAAAAATAATAGTTCTTTTCGTTTTAAATTGATGTAGATCTTCGGGATTTCTACGAATGTGACAAAAGTCATTTTTTAAGTTTTCTTAAAAGTTGTAATTTTAGACAATTCAAAAAAACTTTAAATATGAAAAGTACTATAGCCAAAGCATTATTCAACAGTCATTCGTATGCCGAATATCGAAAAATAGTCACAGATTTACTGTTAGAAGGGAAATCAACCGGCAATGAGCAATCTGAAAGCTTAACCAATTACAGTAAGCTGAATGAAGCCAGAATGAACCGACTGGAGAAGACCATGAAAGTTTCCGATGAGGTACTTTTAGAATTAGAAAATTTAAAGCACAACTATATCTGGCTGGTAATTTCGGAAGGCTGGTGTGGTGATGCAGCGCAAATATTACCTATTATTAATAAAATGGCTTTGGCCTCTCACAAAAAGATCGATCTCCGAATTGTTTTCCGCGATGAAAATGAAGCGCTAATGAATCAGTATCTAACGAATGGCGGAAGAGCAATTCCAAAAGTGATTGTGATTTGTAAAGAAACAGGTATCGCTCGCGCTGACTGGGGACCAAGACCAAGAGGAGCTAGTGAATTAATGACAAACTATAAAAAGGAGTTTGGTGTAATTGATGAAAAAATCAAAACCGATTTGCAATTGTGGTATTTGGCTGATAAAGGACTGAGTACCCAAAACGAGCTTATGGAAATAATGCGTTTGCTCGAAATTCGTGAATGATGGATGGGTATGAACAAACCGGATATGCCTATCTGGAGTATTTTTTCTCTGAAGAGGAACTTGTCGATATTGAAGAAAAACTGATTAAATTTCATGAACTTTGGTTGCTTGACAATGCAGCGCATTATGAAAATGGAATTTTAAACAGTTATAGTCTTACTTCTGGGGAATATCTCAATGGAGAAGAAAAAACAGCTCTTTTTGAATTTATTTCTCAGAACAAATTTGCAGAATTGCTAAAAACGATCTTTCCAGAGACTCCTATCTTCTTGAACACGCAGCTTTTTTTTGATCCAAAGAATGCAGACCAAAAAAATTATTGGCATCGCGATATTCAATATACAGGAATGTCAATTGAAGATCAAAAGAAAGCAATTAAAACTCAGAATGTGGTGCATTTCAGGATTCCGATGAAAAGCGAACACGGGGTCGAACTGATCCCACAAACGCATCGAGAATGGGATTTGCCAAAAGAGTTTGATGTTCGGAATTCTTTAAACGGCTACCACCAAAGTGATGATTTGGAACGGGGAAAAATTATAAAATTGAATCGGGGAGATCTATTGATTTTTTCTGCCAATATGATTCATCGCGGAATTTATGGAAATGATCGATTTTCTCTAGATATCATTTTCTGTGATAACATTTCCGAAATGAAGAGTTTTATTGACAGAGGCAATTTGCCATCAGCGGAAATACTCGAGACACTTAAAAACAAGCATTTTTTTGATTTCTTATAGCTCTTTTAGGGTGGTGACGGATAGCAAAACAAATAATTGAAATTTTTAAAAATAAACCGTTGAAACCCTTATTTATCGGGTAATGCGCTGTAAATAAGAATTTTAGTAATAAAAAATATATTAAAATATTTTGTACTATTTTAATTTTTTGTATCTTGCCAGAGTAATCCCACTTCTATTATTCATTTTCTTATTTACTCTTTTTATTGGTGTTTATTTAATGTTTAACAATTAAAAAATACACTATCATGAAAAAGTTATTCGAAAGATTTTACGATTTTGTTTCGGGCTTGTTGTTTGGAGGAAAGAATGTATCTCATTACTAACTTCAAAAAACGAGAGCTTATGAAATAGAACTACTTTGCAAGAAGTTGGCACATTACTATGGATATTCATGATGTAATGTGCTTTTTTGTTTTTAACCTTATCGCATTGAGGTATCAGATTCAGAAGTAGCAAAGAGATAAAATACATACTCTTTCTTTTTTACTGTGAAGAACGTTAAGGATGCGGACCAGATCTTTTTATTATACCTAAAAACCTTTATCATTTTTAAAATCACTTGTTGTAAAAGATTTAATATGCAACCAATTATCGGTAAGATATAAAAGGATTGAATCCCGTTGCTCTGAAAGAGCTTTGGCAATAGCATGGTGCGAAGCATCATGAATAATGATGATGAATATTTAAGCCCTGTAAGGGCGAAAGCCTAATCCATAAAGATTTCTTTCATTTTGTATGATAAACGGAATGGTTTTTATCAGCCCGCAACATTTCATATTTATTTGTATTGAGCTTGTTAAACAGGAGAATTTAAAAACAAGCGCTTTCTTTTCCTGTAAAAATAATGTTGTAATTTTTTCTCTGTATTACTTAGCTGTTTTAAAATCGATTAAAAAAGGCTTCAATCTTGTACCATTTTGCTTTCTGAAATTGTCTGAAATTAGAATTTGATAATGATGATCGGGTTCTAAATCAGCTTTGATAGTCCACGATTTCATATCCGAGGACCAGATTCTTTCCGTATTTATTTTTGGAAAAAAGTTTTCACCAAGAGGACCGAAGTCGACGCCAGTACTGCGCCCGTTTAGTGGTTCCGAAAAGGTAATGGTAATTTCCACAGCTCCTGGTTTTACCTTTTGACTGCCGTTTTTAAATGCGGATAGAGAGAGAACAGTTGGTCTTTGCTTTTCGTAATTCTGATGCAATTTTTTCAGACTTTGGGGGAATAGTTTTGTGCCATCGACAATGTGGGCAACCTCTTTTTCATTGTGATAATCCAGTTCGATAAGCGTTTTTATCGCTTTTGCTTTGTCTTTGGTTGCATTGTAGTAACGTTCGCAAATTTCATAACCCACATAATAACCCAGATCTCTAACTTTTAAGCTGTTTTTGTTTTCACCCCAGATCCAATTGTAATTGTTGCTTCTAAGGTATAAGTCCGTAATAAACTGATCGATTACTTTTTGTTGATTGCTTTTTCCGAATTCGATTGCAGGAGTATTGGGTTTTTTACCGGTTACTTTGCAGGAAATAAATTCGGCTACACCTTCATACAAACACATCGAAAGTAAATTTTCTACCAATTCTTTTTGTTGTGTATGTACGTATTCATGTGTGCAGAGCAGTGCTATGTTTTTTCTCGGATTGTATTCTTTATAAAAAGGCTGTCTCCACACAGGCAGTTCGTCAATAATAGTGGTTTCATCTGCGAGACTCATTTCGCTCCCAATTAAAATCCGATCATCTTGAATCGTTCCGTTTGTTCTGAATGCTCCAATCGAAAAATAAAGGGTCGATGGCTTTAAATCGGGATAAGCTTGTTTCAGCTTGCTGATGTCGACATCGATTTCCGGGTAAAGTTCGCTGGAATTTAAAGTATTTGGTTTTAAAGAATTCCAGAATTTGGGATACTTGTTTATCCCATCGATAAAGTCTTTAGAGGTGTAATTGCGAACTTCAATTAAGCTTTTTAAGCCTGGAGAGGCTTTGTCGATGTATAGTTCTTTTAAAAGGGAGTACTGTTTTATACTGTCTTTTTCAGAGCTAATTTTGTCGTAGGCATTCCAAAAATTATCAATATCAAAGGAAACAATTTTCTGATTGCCGGTTTGACTATAAGTGAATATCGTAAAGGCAAAGAATGATAACAAAAGGTGGTTTTTCATTTTTTTGGTATTTTAATCTCCGCCTAAAATACAAAAAAATGAAAAGATACAGGTTTGCTAAATGTTGCTAAAAAAGGTTAAGCTTTATTCCGTCTGAAGGCTTTCTTCAAAAAGAGTAATGTCGATTGCGTTTTTTACGTCGTAATCACCGATTTTAGTTCGGCGTAAAACGGTTAAATGAGATCCTGAATTCATTGCTTTTCCAAAATCAAAAGCCAAAGAACGAATGTAGGTTCCTTTGCTGCAAACGACTCTAAAATCGATTTCCGGTAAAGCAATTCGGGTGATTTCGAATTCGTGAATAGTCGTTTTTCTGCTGGCAATTTCTACCGTTTCTCCGGCACGTGCATGCTCGTACAAACGAACACCATCTTTTTTGATCGCAGAGAAAATAGGCGGTTTCTGATCGATTTCGCCCAAAAACTGTTTCACTGTTTCGTGAATCAACGCTTCGTCAATATGAGAGGTTGGAAAAGTTTGGTCGATTTCGGTTTCTAAATCGTAAGATGGAGTGGTGGCTCCAATATAAAAAGTTCCTGTATACTCTTTAGCCTGACCCTGCAGCTCCGAAATTCTTTTGGTAAACTTTCCGGTACAAATGAGTAATAACCCTGTTGCCAACGGATCTAAAGTTCCCGCATGACCAATTTTGAACTTTTTAGGAAGTCCAACTTTATTAATTAAGAGGTATTTTAATTTATTGACAGCTTGAAACGAACTCCATTTTAAAGGTTTGTCAATCAATAAAACCTGTCCGTCTAAATATTCTTCAGGAGTCATTATATAATCGTAAGAGGATGAATGAAAAAGTGAATCAGTAAGAGAACGATTCCTGCGATAATTCGGTAGTAACCAAAAACTTTAAAACCGTTTTTGGTCAAAAATCCAATAAAGGATTTGATTGCCAAAAGCGCTACAATAAAAGCAACGACATTTCCAATCACCAATAAATTAATCTGATCGTGAGAGAGTTCGAATCCGGCTTTGTAATAATCATAACATTTTTTTACCGTTGCCCCCAACATTGTCGGAACGGCTAAAAAGAAAGAGAATTCCGCTGCTGTGGTGCGGGATAATTTTTGAGACATTCCCCCCACAATACTGGCTCCACTTCTTGAAACCCCCGGAATCATGGCAATACATTGGAATAAACCAATTTTAAAAGCTTGTAAATACGTAATTTCCGAAGAACTTTCGGTGGCATTTGGGTTGTTGAACCATTCGTCAACTTTTAGTAAAATTAATCCTCCTATTAAAAGAGAAATAGCAACTGTAACAGGGTTTTCTAATAAGCCATCTATAAAATCGCTTAGCAATAAACCTAATACTACAGCCGGAATAAAGGCAACTAAAAGTTTAAAGTAAAAGTCAAGTGTTTGAAAGAAACGTTTGAAATACAAAACAACTACTGAAAGTATAGCACCAAGCTGGATGACAATTGTAAAAAGTTTGGTAAAATCTTCGTGAGCAATTCCAAAAAAGGAAGATGCAATAATCATGTGACCTGTTGAAGAAACGGGTAAGAACTCGGTGATTCCTTCAATAATAGCAAGAACGATAGCTTGTAATGTATTCATTTATGAGATTGTTAGAATTTTAGACTCCTTAGATTTCTTAGATTTTATAAAAGATTATCAAAATAATCTAAAGGTCTAAGAAGTCTAAGGAGTCTAAATAAAGTCTATTTAGATTTTTTGAAAATTGAGTAAATAGTAATTCCAAAGCCGATTAAAACGGTTGTTGGTGCCAGACGAATGCGTCGGAAATTGAAAACATCTTCATTAAAAACATTCGGATCGTTACTTCCTCCGCCGGACATTAAGATAAAACCTAAAGCTATAACTCCAATTCCGATTAATAGAATTTTGTAGTTGATTCCGTCAAAAAGGAATTCTTGTTTTGGTGCTTGTTCTTCTTTATTGTTGTTTTTCATTTTATTTCTTTTGTAAGTCTCAGTATAGTCGGAGGTGTTTTTTTAAATCTAAAATCTACAGTCTGTAACCTGAAATTAATAAAGATCGTCGGTTCTTAAATTCAGGAAACGTTGTGTTGCAAAGTGAGTACTTACCCAGGTAATCAAAACCCCTAATCCGAATACGGCGACTAATACCAATCCAATTAAGGCTTTGTCTTCTATAATACCTAATCCCGGGAAATTGGTTTCTACATAAAATAAAAGTCCAATTAGAGCTATAATGGCCAAACCGGCACCCAACATTCCCAGTTTTACACTACGCATTACAAAAGGCTTACGAATAAACGATTTTGTTGCCCCAACCATTTGCATGGTTTTGATGATAAAACGATTAGAGTGAATGGATAATCGTAATGAACTGTTGATCAATAAAACTGCAATTATCGCAAGGAAACCACTAATAATCAAAATCCACATACTTACTTTTTTGATGTTGTCATTTACCAGATTCACCAATTGTTTGTCGTAAACAATGTCTTCAATCATAGTGTTTTGACGCAGTTTGCTTTCTATTTTAAGGATGCTGTCTCTTTCAACATAATCCGCTTTTAAGTGAATGTCATAAGAGTTCAATAATGGGTTTTCTCCCAGGAAAGTCAGGAAATCTTCTCCAATAATGTCAGTGTGTTCTTTTGCCGCTTTCTCTTTTGTTACATAAGCGAATGATTTTGCAAAAGGAGCTCTTTTTAAATCGGTATTGAAAGCTTTTATCACACTATCATTGGCTTCGTTTTTAAAGAAAACCGTCATCGCGATTTTTTCTTTAAAATCATTAGCCAGTTTTCTAGAGTTGATAATGAATAATCCCAGTACTCCTAAAAGGAATAAAACCAGAAATACACTTAATACAACCGAAAAATAAGAGGAAATTAACCTGCGCTTTTGAAATTTATCAAAGTTAGAACTCATAGTTTGCTTAAATTATGGGGTAAAAATAATAAAGAATTTCTTTAAATGAAGTTAATAACGTTCAAAGTTTTAACTTTCGTACAATAAATGTAAATTTGCGGACTTAATAATTCAGTACAACAAAACTTAGCAACTAGGTTACCTGGTAACTCAGCAACTCAAAGAAATGAAATACAATCCAAACGAAATCGAAACGAAATGGCAGAAGTATTGGGCAGAAAACCAAACTTTTGCGGCGAAAAACAATTCTGAAAAACCTAAACATTATGTGTTAGACATGTTTCCTTATCCTTCAGGAGCGGGATTGCACGTAGGACATCCCCTGGGTTACATAGCTTCAGATGTATATTCTCGTTTCAAAAGACATCAGGGATTCAATGTTTTGCACCCAATGGGTTACGATAGTTTTGGATTGCCTGCTGAACAATATGCGATACAAACGGGGCAACGTCCTGAAGATACAACACGCGTAAATATTGACGGAGGAGTAGACAAAGAAGGAAAGCAAATTGCAGGATATAGAAAGCAGTTGGATAAAATTGGGTTTTCATTTGATTGGAGCCGTGAAGTGCGAACTTCAAATCCGGATTATTACAAACATACACAATGGATTTTTATTCAGTTGTTTAACTCATGGTATAACAAAAATGCTGATAAAGCAGAAGATATAGCAACTTTAATTGCTCTTTTTGAAAAAGAAGGAAATACAACTGTAAATGCGGTTTCTGATGATAATATCGAAGCTTTTTCGGCTGAGGGATGGAACTCTTTTTCAGCTGACAAACAAGAGAAAATTCTTTTGCAGTACAGATTGACTTATTTGGCAGAAACCGAAGTAAACTGGTGTCCTGGTTTGGGAACTGTTTTGGCTAATGACGAAATCGTAAACGGAGTGTCAGAACGTGGAGGTTATCCGGTAATCCGTAAAAAGATGACCCAGTGGAGCATGCGTATTTCGGCTTATGCGGAGCGTTTGTTGCAGGGTTTAAACGAGATCGACTGGAGTGAATCGATAAAAGAATCACAAAGAAACTGGATTGGAAAATCGGTAGGCGCAATGGTTACTTTTAAATTGAAAAATCACGATGAAGTAATTGACGTTTTCACAACCCGCCCTGATACCATCTTTGGAGTTACTTTTATGACTTTGGCACCCGAGCATGATTTGGTGGCTAAAATTACAAGTCCGGAGCAAAAAGAAGCGGTTGAGGCGTATATCGAAAAAACAGCGAAACGTTCAGAGCGTGAGCGTATGGCCGATGTAAAAACAATATCGGGTGTATTTACCGGTGCTTATACAGAACATCCGTTTACAAAAGAGCCAATTCCGGTTTGGATTGGCGATTATGTTTTGGCAGGTTACGGAACAGGTGCTGTAATGGCGGTTCCTTGCGGAGACGAAAGAGATTATGCTTTTGCGAATTTCTTTAAGGGTCAGAACGGAATGCAGGAGATCAAAAATATTTTTGCAAACGTTGACATTTCAGAAGCAGCATACGGTTCAAAAGACAATGTGGAGATCGCTAATTCTGATTTCTTAAACGGATTAAATTATAAAAAAGCCACTCAGGTCGCTATTGCTGAGTTGGAAAAAATAGGGCAAGGTGTCGGAAAAACCAATTATCGTTTGCGTGATGCAGTTTTCTCCCGTCAGCGTTATTGGGGAGAGCCTTTCCCGGTATATTATGTAAATGGTTTGCCAAAGATGATCGAGGCACAACATTTGCCAATCATTTTGCCTGAGGTAGAGAAATATTTACCAACCGAAGACGGTTTGCCTCCATTAGGAAACGCAGCGGTTTGGGCCTGGGATACAAGAAACAATAAAGTCGTTAATACCGATTTAGTAGATCATGCAACGATTTTTCCTTTAGAATTGAATACCATGCCGGGTTGGGCAGGAAGTTCATGGTACTGGATGCGTTATATGGATGCGCGCAATGAAACTGAGTTTGCAGGCAAAGAAGCGCTAGCGTATTGGGAAAGTGTTGATTTGTATATTGGAGGAAGCGAACACGCGACCGGACATTTATTGTACTCCCGTTTCTGGAACAAATTCTTAAAAGACAAAGGTTTTGCTCCAACCGAAGAACCATTCAAAAAACTGATCAATCAGGGGATGATTTTGGGAACGACTGCCTATGTTTACAGATTGGAAGGAACGAATACTTTTGTGTCTAAAAATAAAATTGGAGATCAAAATGTACAACCATTACGCGTAGATGTAAATTTTGTGAATTCTTCGGACGAGTTAGATATCGAAAAGTTCAAAAACTGGAGAGAAGATTTTAATACTGCAGCATTTGTTCTTGATGAAAACGGAAAATATATCGTTGGACGTGAGGTGGAGAAAATGTCAAAATCGTATTATAATGTAGTAACTCCGGATGATATTTGTAATGAATACGGAGCGGATACCTTGCGTTTGTACGAAATGTTTTTAGGGCCATTAGAACAAGCTAAGCCTTGGAATACTGCCGGAATCTCTGGAGTTTTTGGTTTTCTGAAAAAGTTATGGAGATTGTATTTTGATGAAAATAATGGCTTAATCGTAAACAACGACGAACCAACAAAAGACAACTTAAAATCATTGCATAAAACTATTAAAAAAGCAGCAGAAGACATCGAGAGTTTCTCTTTTAATACTTCTGTTTCTCAGTTTATGATTTGTGTGAACGAGTTGTCTGCTCAAAATTGCCATTCAAGAGCCATTTTAGAGCCGTTAGCTATTTTAGTTTCGCCTTATGCACCGCATATTGCTGAGGAATTATGGCAGCAATTAGGAAATACAACTTCGATTTCAGAAGTTTCTTTCCCGGTTTTTGAAGCAAAACATCTGGTAGAAACGAGCAAAGAATACCCGGTTTCTTTCAACGGAAAAATGCGCTTCACCATCGAATTGCCTTTGGATTTAACCAAAGAGCAAATCGAAGAAATTGTCATGAAAGACGAAAGAACTTTACGTCAGTTAGAGGGAAGAACTCCAAATAAAGTGATTATTGTTCCTGGTAAGATTATCAATCTTGTAGGGTAAATAAATTTTTCAATATTATAAATTCCAAATTCCAATTTTACGATTGGGGTTTGGGATTTTTTTTTGCACTTATTTTTCAGTCACGAATTACACGAATTTACATGAATTGATTTTTTGCGTTTAGTTTGTTATTTCGACCAAAGGGAGAAATCGCATTAGTGAATCGACAAAGATTGTCGACATAGTTTGCGGAGTTTCTTATGTGATTTCTCCCTTCGGTCAAAATGACAATAGGGTGTAGTTGTTTCGGTTTTTTTGCTGGGATTTGAGATTTGGGATTTTTCTATTGCATTTGCTGCTGCTTCATTTTTTAAATGGATGGTCAAAATGTTAGTTGCGAAAAAAAAAACTTGAAACAATTTTAAAAAAAATAATCGACGTCTCAGTATTCTTCATCCCTTGTGGATATTGGAGTTCTGGCTTATTCTTGAAGGTTGGAATTTGGAATTTGAAGATTAATTTTTATTTTTTTTTAAAATGATTTGTAACATTTTGAAACTTCTCGTATCCAAAAGGCGAATTTAACTAATAAACCATTTAACAACTTAAATCTATTAAAAATGAAAAAGTATATCATCCTAGTTATCGCCTTATTATTTTCAGCTGTATGTTTAAATGTATTTGCACAAACAAAAGCCTATCCGTTTGAAGTTCTTAAAACCGGAAAAGGAAAACAAGCTATCCTCTTCATTCCTGGATTTGCTTCTTCAGGAGATGTGTGGAAGGATACCAGAGTTAATTTTGAAAAAGAGTTTACCTGTTATACACTTACAATGGCTGGTTTTGCAGGGGTAAAACCACAACCGAATGCCTCTTTTAAAAACTGGGAAACCGAAATTGCCAGTTTTATCAAAACAAATAAAATCGAAAAACCAATCATAGTTGGTCATAGTATGGGTGGAGGATTTGCATTGGCTTTAGCAGCAGATTATCCGGAATTGGTTGGTAAAATTATTGTAGTTGATGCGCTTCCATGTATGGCGGCATTAATGGATCCTGCTTTCAAAGCAAAAGAAAATAACGACTGTTCGTCAATGGTGAATCAAATGACGACAATGACAGATACTCAGTTTCAGGACATGCAGAAAAAAACAATGCCACGTCTTGTTCAGGATGCTTCAAAAATAGATATGATTGTAGACTGGAGCGTGAAATCAGACCGAAAAACATTTGCTGAAATGTATTGTGATTTTTCTAATACCGATTTGAGAGAAAAAATTTCGAACGTAAAATGTCCATCATTAATTTTACTGGAGTCATATTTTGTAAATTTAAAACCTGCTATTGAAGGACAGTATCAGAATTTAAAAAATGCAAACTTTCAATATGCTGCTAAAGGACTACATTTTATCATGTATGATGATGCAGCATGGTATTTAAATCAGGTGAGTAATTTCGTAAAATCGTAATAATGGAATTTGAAGTTATCTATAAAAAATATTGGGATAGAATTTTCAGGCTTTGCATGGGTTTTGTAAACGACTATGATATCGCACAGGATCTGGCTCAGGAGACTTTTGTTATTGTATGGCAAAAATTGGATACTTTTAGAAGTGAGTCGGGTATTGGGACCTGGATTTTTAGGATAGCCTCTAATAACTGTTTGCGGCAAATTGAAAAAGACAAACGTTTTCTTAAGTCAGATCTTCCGGTTAATTTGCAGGAAGAAAAACAACAATCGTTAGAGCCGCAAATCCAGTTTTTGTACAAGTGTATTGCTGAACTGCCGGAAACAGAACGTATTATTATTTCGCTCGAACTTGAAGAGGTTAAGCAGGCAGAAATTGCCAAAATCGTAGGGCTTTCAGAAGCGAATACAAGAGTGAAAATTCACAGGATAAAGGAAAAACTGACTCAAAAAATTAAAGAAAATGGACGACAATAACAATATAGACTTTAAAGATTTATGGAAAAAACAAACCGTAAGTCAGCCTGATATGAAGGATTTGCTGCTGAGACTGAAACAATTTAAAGCTGCCGGTTTACGTCAATTGTGGATCACCAATATACTGCTCCTGGCAACCACTGCTTTTATTATTTTTATTTGGTACTATTATCAACCGGAATTCATTTCGACCAAAATAGGAATCGTACTGGTGATTTTGGCTATGATTATGTATGTAGGTGTTTACAATAGATTGTTGGCGGGTTATAAAAATATTGATGCGACACAATCCAATCAGGACTACCTACAACGACTAATTTTAATTCGAAAAAAACAGCAATACCTGCAGTCTACGGTTCTGAACTTGTACTTTGTTTTGCTGGGTGTTGGAATTTGCTTGTACATGTATGAATACGCTTCGAGAATGACTCTTGTTTATGCAGGGCTAACTTATGGGCTAACACTAGTTTGGATGGGAGTGAACTGGTTTTATATTCGTCCGAAACAAATTAAAAAACAACAGGAAAAAATAAACAGCCTGATCGACAAGTTTGATGAGGTTAACAAACAACTGGAGTTGTAAAAAAAAGCTAGTGATGTTTATGAAAATATTACAGTAATGTCCTGACTTTAAATGTCAAAATGACATTTTTTGAATTTGGTTCAGAATTTGCAGTTTGTTTTGTAAATTTAATAATCAATCAAAAAAAATAAAGATATGGGAAGTGGATATTTAATTCTTGCTGGGGCAATTATGTTGTTCAGCTGGTTAGTGAGTTCAAGACTCAAGAGTAAATTTGAGTTGTATTCTAAACTGCAATTGAGAAACGGAATGAGCGGTGCTGAAATCGCCGAAAAAATGCTGGCTGATAATGGCATTAGAGATGTTCGTGTTATTTCGACACCGGGTCAGTTGACGGATCATTATAATCCTGCAGATAAAACAGTGAATTTAAGTGAGGCAGTTTATAACCAGCGTAATGCTGCTGCTGCTGCGGTGGCGGCGCACGAGTGTGGTCATGCTGTGCAACATGCAGTAGGTTACGAATGGCTTACAATGCGTTCTAAATTAGTGCCAATTGCAAGTGTAGCGTCAAATTATGTGCAATGGATCCTGTTAGCCGGAATTTTGATGATCAGAACCTTTCCTTGGTTATTGCTGATTGGAATCATCATTTTTGCAGCGACAACATTGTTTACGATTATTACTTTGCCGGTAGAATACGATGCGAGTAACAGAGCGTTGGCCTGGCTGGAAAATAAACATATGTTAACACAAGAAGAACAGGCAGGGGCTAAAGATGCTTTAAAATGGGCTGCCAGAACGTATGTTGTAGCGGCAATCGGATCAATTGCGACGTTGTTGTATTATATTTCGATTTATTCCGGAAGCAGAAGGAATTAATTAGGTAATTTGTCAATTAGGTAATTTTTGATAGAAACAAGACCCGGCAGGTTTTTAAAACTTGTCGGGTCTAATTGTTTATAAGGGTAGAAGAATTATCTTATTTTCTAATTGGCACATTAAAGAGTTTCTAAAGCTGAATTTGTCTATCGATTTGCTGATCCAGCGAAATAAATGTTTCTGTTCTTGAAACACCCTCTATTGCCTGAATTTTAGTGTTTAAAAGTTGCATTAAATGTTCGTTGTCACGACAGATGATTTTAATCAAAACCGACCAGTTTCCTGTGGTGTAGTGGCACTCTAAAACCTCGGGAATCTTCTTTAAATCTTTTACGGCTTCGGAGTTTCTGGAGGCTTTATCCAGATAGACACCAACAAATGCCATGGTATTGTATCCTAGTACTTTTGGGTTGACAGTGAATTTAGAGCCTGAAATAACCCCCGACTGTTCTAATTTTTTTAAACGCTGATGAATTGCGGCTCCTGAAATACCTATTTTGTTGGCAATTTGTAAAATGGGTTTTCTGGCATCATCCATTAGGTAGCGTAGGATTTCTTTATCGATGCCGTCAATTTCAATTATAAGGGAGTTGATTTTCATTGGAGTTGTGATTTGAAACTAAATTTAGTGATCTGCTTTTAGATGTAAATCAAATGTACTCATAATGATTTGAAAAAGAAAATTACATCTTCCAACTTTCAACTTTCAAATCCCAAACTTCAACTTTCAAATCTGGAATAAGTTATGGTTTGGTTTCGATCGTGGGGGGGTACTGGAGATAATAATGAAATTATCAGCAAGGGCTGAAACGGTAGATTATACGTAAAAAAAAGCGACAGGACAAAAAAGAAAAATTCCAAATTTCAACTCTAAAGTTGGAATTTGGAATTTAAATATTGTTATTTCCTAAAAGGTTTTATTTTCCTTTGTTTGCTTCGCTAATGTATTTTTCTAAAGCCATAGTCATTGAAGGCGTCTCAGGAGTTGGAGCAAGAATATCGATTCTTAAGCCATGATCAAGCGCTTCTTTTTGAGTAGTGCTTCCAAAAACAGCAATTCTGGTATCGTTTTGTTTAAAATCAGGGAAGTTTTTAAACAAAGATTTGATTCCGGTTGGGCTAAAAAAGGCCAAAACATCATAGTAAACATCTGCTAAATCAGATAAGTCACTCATAACTGTTTTGTAAAAAACAGCTTGTGCCCAGTCTACTTTTAGATTGTTTAAAGTTATAGGTGCGTCAGCATTCAATTGATCAGATGCAGGTAACAGGAATTTTTCGTCTTTATACTTTTTGATAAGAGGAGATAAATCTGCAAAATCTTTTGCTCCTACGTAAATCTTACGCTTTCTATACACAACATACTTTTGCAGGTAAAATGCAACAGCTTCAGATTGGCAGAAATATTTCAATCCTTCAGGAACTTTATAACGCATTTCATCTGCTACTCTAAAAAAATGATCTACCGCATTACGGCTCGTCAAAATGATTGCAGTATAGTGATTAAGATCGATTTTTTGTAATCGTATCTCTTTTGCATTAACCCCTTCCACATGAATAAATGGTCTGAAATCAATTTTTATTTTGTGTTTTTGTTGGAGCTCAAAGTAAGGAGAATTTTCCACTTTAGGTTCAGGCTGTGACACCAAAATTGTTTTCACTTTCATATTATAAACATTTACTAAGCCGCCTCTTTTGTAATCCAATAATACATGAAATAATAAGGGGCTATTTCAAGAGCGCAAAGATATAAAATAAAATAAAATAACTTGCTGATTATTGCATTTTGATACGTTTTTATTGAAATAAAATATGAGTATAGGCTTATACACAGCGAAATGGCTATTATTGCTAGGGGTACAATTTTCGGAATATTGTCATAATAAAACAAAACAGCATTGATGGGAAGGATTAAAACGCCTATATAAGTTCTATAAGTTACTTTTTGTAAGTTAAAAAGGTCTGCAAATTCGTCGATATTGAATGAAGTTGCTACAATTTTCTCAATTAAAAATTTCCCCAGAATAAAATAAAGTAAAAATGTGGCAAGCTGAATGAATAAAACCCAGTCTGTTTTAGAAGCATATCCGAAGATATGCATCGTAAGTTGTATGAAAAAAGCATACGAAACAATTTGTACAAAAAATAAACCAACAGTAAAGCTGCTTCTTAAATGATTATTGTCACGATAGATTTTGGCGTATTTGTCTGAAAAAATAAGCTTGCTGAATTCGCTAAATCTTGTTTCGTAAGCTGATTTAGTCATAGCAACAACCGCAAAGGTCAACACAAATAAAAGTGTTGCCCAGTCTTTGTTTTCCAGAATTCGGGGATGAAGTTGTTCAATCATAGCGATGCAAAATTAGTAATTTTTTGTATCAATACTTTTATTATATATTTATTATGAATCAAATGCTATAAAAAGTTTACTTTTGCGGTGAAATTACTCAGAAAAATGAATGATTGTATTGTCATAATCCCCACTTACAACGAAATCGAAAATATTGAAAGTATAGTTAGAGCTGTACTTTCGCAACACAAACCTTTTCATCTTTTAATCATTGACGATAATTCGCCTGATCATACTGCCAATAAAGTAGTTGCTTTACAGGAAGAGTTTCCGGACCGGTTGTTTTTAGAAAAAAGGGCTAAAAAATCTGGTTTAGGAACGGCCTATGTTCATGGTTTTAAATGGGCACTAGAGCGTCACTATAACTTCATTTTTGAAATGGATGCCGACTTTTCACATAATCCAAATGATCTCGAAAAATTGTTTGATGCCTGTCATTTTGGTGGAGCAGATTTAGCAATTGGTTCTCGTTATGTAACAGGTGTAAACGTTGTTAACTGGCCGTTAAGCCGTGTTTTAATGTCTTACTTCGCTTCGGTATATGTGAAGTTTATTACCGGGATGAAGATACATGATGCAACAGCTGGTTTTGTTTGTTATAAACGAGAAGTGTTGGAAAAAATCAACCTTAATAAAATTAAATTTGTGGGTTACGCCTTTCAGATTGAAATGAAGTACAGAACCTATTGTGCTAAATTTGAAATTAAGGAGGTTCCAATTATCTTTACAGACAGAACAAAGGGAGTTTCTAAAATGAGCAATGCTATTATTAAAGAAGCTATACTGGGAGTAATTTCACTTCGATTGAAAAAACTAGTCAATACTTTATAAAGTTATGAAAATGAATAAGATTCTAATAAAAAATGCCAGGATTGTAAACGAAGGGTCTATTTTTGAAGGAGATGTTTTGATCGAAAATGACCTGATTGTTGAAGTGGCAGACAGTATCAGTTTAAAAACATCTGATTGTAAAGTAATAGATGCCGAAGGAAATTATTTAATTCCGGGGGCTATTGATGATCAGGTACATTTTAGAGAGCCTGGACTAACGCACAAAGGAGACATTGAGTCAGAATCAAGAGCTGCAGTTGCTGGTGGAATCACTTCTTTTATCGAGCAGCCTAATACAGTTCCAAATGCTGTAACTCAGGAAATACTTGAAGACAAATATCAGGTTGCGGCAGTAAAATCATTTGCGAATTACTCGTTTATGATGGGAGCTACCAATGATAACCTCGAAGAAGTTCTAAAAACAAATCCAAAGAATGTTGCGGGAGTAAAAATCTTTCTGGGTTCTTCAACCGGAAATATGCTGGTAGATAATGAAGCTACTTTAGAAAAGATATTCTCCAGTACGCCAATGTTAATCGCGGTACATTGCGAAGACGAAACCACTATACAGAATAATTTAAAGGAGTTTAAAGAACAGTATGGTGATGATATTCCGGTTACGGCGCATCATTTAATACGCAGCGAAGAAGCGTGTTATATTTCTTCTTCAAAAGCAGTGGCACTAGCTAAGAAAACAGGAGCGCGCTTGCATATTTTTCACCTTTCGACTGCGAAAGAAATGGAATTGTTTACCAATAAAATTCCATTGGAAGATAAAAAAATTACCGCTGAAGTTTGTGTACATCATCTATGGTTTACAGACGAAGATTATAAAACCAAAGGGAATTTTATTAAATGGAATCCTGCTGTAAAAACAGCAAACGACCGAAAAGTGCTTTGGGAAGCTCTAAATGATGGTCGTATCGATGTAATTGCTACAGATCATGCGCCACATACTAAAGAAGAAAAAATGCAGCCTTATCTGAATGCACCATCCGGTGGGCCGCTTGTACAGCATGCTGTTGTGGCCATGTTTGAAGCACATCATCAAGGGAAAATCAGTGTAGAGAAAATTGTAGAGAAAATGTGCCACAATCCGGCTAAAATTTTCAAAATAGAAAAAAGAGGTTTTATAAAAGAAGGTTATTATGCCGATTTAGTGATTGTAAATCCAAGTTTGCCATGGAGCGTGAAACCGGAGAATATTTTAGCTAAGTGCGGATGGTCACCTTTTGAGAATTTTACCTTTAAGTCTAGAATTACTCATACTTTTGTAAACGGTGAAATGGTTTACAATAACTTTAAAGTAAAAGATATTCGCGCAGGAAAACGTTTATTGTTTGACAGATAAAAAGCTGAGATGAAAAATTTTATAGTAATAATATTGGTGTTGTTTCTTTCTGTAAGTTGTAAAAAAGAGCTGGTCAAACAGCCTGCAAAGCTTATCGAGAAAGATAAAATGGTCGATATTATGTATGATCTGTCTCTTATTGAAGCTATGAAATATCAGCATCCTGTTTCGGTAGATTCAGTTGAAACAAGCCCTACAGTGTTTATTCTGAAAAAGTACAAAATTGATAGTTTGCAATTTTCACAGAGTAACCGCTATTATGCGGCAGATTATGAGAATTACAAAAGCATGTTTGACGAAGTTGGAAAACGTTTGGCTGTTAATCAAAGAGCTGTAGATTCTATATTAAAAATTGAAGAGAAAAATGCAGCAAAAGCAAAGAAAACCAAACTTAAAGATACAGTAGGGAATAATCTAACAAAGGTGAAACTGGATTCTATCCGAAAAACAAAACGATTAGATCGATAGTTGTTAAAGTTTTGAAATATTTTTTATGTACTCATGTACATCCTGAAAAACCGTTCCCAGAGCGGTTTTTATTTTTTCATTAGAATACAGATTGTTGGAATAGGAGGCCTTTGCAGTTGCTTTTGTAAGACGTCTTTTCTGAAAAAATAAAGTCGAAAAAATCGTATCGACGATCCAAAGGAAATTCATGAATACCGGTGTAGCATGAATGCCTGGTTTTTTTACTTTTAAAGTATCAGCAATCGTGTTTAGGATATCCTGAAAAACAATATTGTCGGCAATTAAAGTAAAGCGTTCGTTTTTAATGTCGCTTTTCATTAATTCATTGGCAATTTTTGTCACATCATTTATAGCAACAAAACCGGTACTTCCAAGAGTATAAAAAGAAAGTCCGTTGGCAACTTTGGCATAGAGTTCTGCACTTCCTTGTACATTTGTTTTGTTCTTCGGGATTGGCCCCAGAATAACACCCGGATTTAAGATAATTACGTCTAAGCCTTCCTGTAAGCCACGCCAAACTTCCATTTCGGCTCCGTATTTAGAAATTGCGTAATCACTATGAGGTTTTTCGGGGTTCCAGTCTGTTTCTTCTGTAATGTAAGTTTCATGAGCTGCTAAATCACCTAAAGCTGCAATAGAGCTTATAAAGCAGAACTTCTTTACCGCCCTGGTAATAGAGAAATTAACCACATTAGCAGTTCCTTCGATATTGATTTTTCGGAGTGCTTCTTCATCTTTGGGATCAAATGAAATTAGTGCTGCACAGTGATACACATAATCAATGTTTGAAAAAGCAATTTCTAAAGAAGGGACGTCCAAAATGTCCGCTTCGACCCATGCGATTTTTTCAAACAGTTCTCCTTTTTTATACAATTCAAAAACCGATTTGGTTTTCTTAATATTATTCAGATTTCGGTAAATAGCCCGGACATTTTCTCCATTTTCAATCAAATGAAGCAATAAATGTGCGCCAACTAAACCTGTACCTCCAGTTACTAATACCATCTTGTAAAGATAGTACTTTGGTTTAAAGGTGCAAAGAGAGACAGGTTTAAAGGTGCAAGTTTTTCATTGACTTATTGGCTTTAGAAGGGCTTTTTAGAAAATGGTGTAACCAAGTATAAAATCTAATGACCGGTAACCACCACCATAAAAGGTATATGCGTTAAGAACTTCTTTACGTGTGCTTACTCTGACTTCCGCACTTAGTTTGTTTTTGAAATTGTAACCAAGTCCAAACAGGAAATTACCGCTTGTTGAACTTTCCAGGTTGGTTGGCTTGCTGGTGATTTTTAATTTACCGCTTACATCAATGGCATAACCGGCGTTAGTAAAGATTTTGGAATTGTTGTTTAAGAAAAAATAGTAACGTACTCCAAAAGGAACTTGGATGGCAGTATATTTAACCTCTGAAGGGAAATCGATTTTCATACCATCATTCATGTGACTTATTACTCCGGTTTCGCTCTTGTTTTCGTACTGTTGATAGGTTGGGTTTACAAAAAGACTCCATTTGTTTTTGTTGAATGGAAGTATAAATTCACCTTCAAGGCCTATTTTAAAAGTTACTTTCTGAGAGTAGTCTACACTATTGTATCCATCCCTATTTGTGCCATCGATTGAGATCGAAGAAAAACCGATACCGGAAGTTACTTTTAAGAGGTAAATGCTTTTGTTTGCTGAAGTAATTGTTTTTTCGATGTCACTCGATGGAACATTATTGTGCTTCAGGAAGTATTTCATCAAAGCGTCTTTTTTATAAGGTAAATTTTTGACGTCATTTTCGGTTGTGTTATTGGTTTTTACATTGTTGAATAATTGTTGCCTGAAGTAGTTGTTCTCCACTGTTGCCTTGGAGTTGTCTAATTGAGCAAGGTATTCTTTGCGTACAAGTTGCTCCAGAGGTCTTTCGGCAGTCTCATAAAAAAATCGTGTTATGTCGTTATTGGCATAGTAGTATAAAGAGGCGTCGCCTTTCACCAGAACTTTTAAGAAAACGAGCTGCCCTTTCCAAATCGGATTTTTGTCTGTGGAAAAGCTTTCCAATACATCACTTGAAATGTCGATATTGACTTTTGCTCTTTTGTATGTCGTATGGTTTTCAATTCCAAACTCTTGAATATTTGTAATTGTTTCGGTTTTAGTATCGGTGTCTTCGCTATTTATTTTGTACTTGAAATCTGTTGGGTTGTAGTTCCAGTCTATGTTTTTGATGAAGCATTCTGTCCGGATTCCATTATTAGATATGAAATATCCTTTTTCAAAAGAGATCTGGGCGTTAATAAAGGAGTAAGAAAGTAAGATTGCAAGAAGCAAAAGTTTTTTCATAAAGGTAATTTTTGGATGGTTATTAATTAGTTGAGGTAAAAATAAATAAAAAGTTATAGGTTGTATGTAAAATGTAAAAGTTATATATGTTTTAATTGGAGTTTTTTTTGAAGAGCTAAAGTTCTAAGGTGTGTCCTCTTTGTGGCTATGGATTTTAATGCTGAAATTGCTTTTTAGTATTGATATTGGAACTGCTTTTTGTCATTGCCATTGCCATTGATTATATTTGCACAAATTATTTAAAAAATGAAGAATCTAGTTGAAGAATTAAAGTGGCGCGGGTTATATCATGATAGCATGCCAGGAACGGAAGAACAATTGCTAAAAGAAGTAACTGCTGCTTATATTGGTTTCGATCCAACGGCAGATTCACTGCACATTGGCAGCATGGTTCAGATTATTTTATTGGTTCATTTAAAGAATTTTGGGCATCAGCCAGTTGCTCTTGTGGGTGGTGCGACCGGAATGATTGGTGATCCTTCTGGGAAATCTGACGAAAGAAATTTGCTGAATGAAGAAACTTTGGCTAAAAACGTTGCTGGAATTAAAAGTGTTCTGTCTCGTTTCTTAGATTTTAATTCAAATGAACCAAACGCTCCAATTATGGTAAATAACTACGATTGGATGAAAGAATTCTCGTTTATTGATTTTGCCCGTGAGGTTGGAAAGCGTATTACGGTAAATTATATGATGGCGAAGGATTCTGTTAAGAAAAGAATTAACGGAGAAGGTGAAGGAATGTCTTTCACAGAATTTACTTATCAATTAATTCAAGGATACGATTTTTATCATTTATATAAAAACAACAACTGTCTTTTGCAAATGGGAGGTTCTGATCAATGGGGGAATATTACCACCGGAACAGAATTAGTGCGTAGAATGGGGGGAGAGAATGCTAAAGCTTTTGCGTTAACAACACCATTAATTACAAAAGCAGACGGATCTAAATTCGGAAAATCTGAAGGTGGAAATGTCTGGCTGGATGCTGATAAAACATCGGTGTATAAATTTTACCAGTTTTGGGTAAATGCAACTGATGCAGATGCGGAGAAATATATTAAGATTTTTACTTTCTTAGACAAGGCTACAATTGAAGCTTTAATCGAAGAGCATAAGGCAGCTCCGCATTTAAGAGTTTTGCAAAAGAAACTGGCGGAAGAAATTACCACTTTTGTTCACTCTGAAGAAGAATTGGAAAAAGCTATTCAGGCGTCGAATATTTTGTTTGGAAATTCTACAGCTGTAGATTTGAAGAAATTGGATGAAGCTACTTTTTTGGAAGTTTTCGATGGTGTTCCTCAGGCAGAAATCGCAAAAACTGATTTAGAAAACGGTTTAGAGATTATCACGGTTTTAAATGAAAAAACAGGTTTCTTTAAGTCAAACGGAGAAGCAAGACGTGCCTTGACTGCAAATTCAATTTCAGTAAACAGAGAAAAAATAAAAGAAGATTTTGTGTTAACAGTAAATGATTTAATCAATGATCAGTTTGTGTTATTACAAAGCGGAAAGAAAAACTATTTTGTAATTAGAGTGGTTTAGATTGTTTAATCGGTTTAGAGAACAATTGAGCGGTTCAACGATTCAACATTTAAAGTACCATCAGGTTACAACCACGAATATCAGAATTATCAAAACGTCCCAATACCTCGAAAGAGTTGTTGGGATATTTTTTGCCTAAATCCTGGGTAGCAATAAAAGAACACGAATTGATGTTGGCCAAATCGATAACGTTGATCCCACCGGTTTTTCCGTCTTTGACGTAAGTGAGTGCATCTTCGGGATCACGAACCAAAATGTTCATCCACGACGGACACTCAAAAATACCTTCGCCCAGGGAATAAGCTTGTCCCAGAAGTTCGGTCATGCCGTATTCTGAATGAATGGCCGAAACGCCAAAACCTGCACAAAGCTGTTCGTGTAATTCTTCGCGAATCATTTCTTTACGTTTGCCTTTCATACCACCAGTTTCCATAATAATAGTGTTCTGAAGATTGAATTGATGTTTTTCAATCAGATCCAGTAAGGCATAAGTAACACCAATTAAGATTACATTTTGACCGGATTCGTCTAAAGCAGTAAGCTTTTTAATCAGGTCATCATGATTGTGCAGGTAAAACCCACTTTCAGGCTGATTGGAGAGCTTTATTAAATCTTCGACCATATAGATTAGTGAAGACCCATCGCGTTCGAGATAGGACGGTAAAAGCGCTAAAACAACGTAATCCTCTATGTTGCCATAGAATTGTGAAAATCCGTTACGATAACTTTCTTCGTAAAGGGTTGCATCGGTCACAATATGCCTGCTGGTAATCATGCCGGTTGTTCCGCTGCTTGTAAAAGTTACCTGAGCCGGATCAGTATTGGAAACTACATTATGACTTTTGAAAAACTGAATGGGTAAAAAAGGAATTTGTTCTAATGCTTTTACCTGTTGCGGATTTATTTTTAAAAAATCGCAGAAGTCACGATACACAACGTTATTTTCATGCTGAAAACGAAACACTTTTAGTGCTATTTTTTCAAATTGTTTCTGACTCGAAATGGTAAAGATATCGTTGGCTGTGATCAAAACTTTTTTTGTGCAAAGATATTGTTTTTAGTATATACTCTCGGTTTTCGGTTGCAGTTTTCGGCTGTCGTTTTTATAGTTCCGCCCAAACTGAAAACCGAGACCGCGACTGAAAACTAAAAAAGCTCCAAAAGGAGCTTTTTTTATCGAATAATGAGTTTTCGTGTTGCCGAATTGTTTTCTTCACTTATTTTGATGATATAAACACCAGGAACCAAATCAGAAACGTTTAATTCTCGTGAACTTAAATGTGTTTGAAGTACTTTTTTACCCAAAACATCAAAAATGATAATCTCTTTTTCTAAATCATTTTTAGAGGAGATAGTTACTTTTCCACCAGTCACTGGATTAGGGTACAAGCTTAAACCCTCAATGGTTGCGGTCTGTTGAGGTTTTGGTAATTGCTTACTGTCTTGTGCTGAAACACTTACAGTAAAGAAAAAAGCCAATAAGAAAGTAATATAAAAGTAATTTTTTGCCATCGCGTTATTTTGGTTACTGTAAATATACAAAAAAAAGTACAAAAATTACACCAAAAAAAAACATCCTAAATTTTTAGGATGTTTTTAACAATATTATTTTTTAAACTTTTATTTAGTCAAATCAACACCATTAACTGTTGCCCAAGCACCTCCAGTTATCGAAGCTCCAGTAGCAGTATCATCTGTTACGAAATTTCCAGCTGGGAATGCAACAATACCGTCCCAAGGAGCTACTACTACACCTAAGATGTTTTTAGAAGTGTTAGTAATTTTAACTTTAGTAATTTTAATTTTACCACCGTTTACTTGGTTTGTGTTTGTTGAAGCATCTTGTATTTTTACAGCTGCACCAGTGTAAACTTTACCAGCTTCAGTATAGTCACCATAACCATCGATGATAATGTTACTGAAATCACCATTTCCTTCATTTTTGAATTGGAAAGCATCTACTTGAACATCTCCAACTGCTTCAGGAGTTGTACCAGCAATTCTTCTTAGAGTGATATTTGTAACTTTAGGGAAGTAAGCGTTATTGTTTTTAGAAGATTCGATTTCAATTCCGAAATTTCCTTTTACATTTTGACGTGCATACCAATTTGAATTGGCTTGACCTTGCCATCCATCTTGCCAGTCAAAAGAATCATCTGTATTTTCGTAAGAGATCGCATTTGTTAAACTTGCAGTTCCTCCGTAAAATTCGAATCCGTCATCAGCACCTTTGTAAGATACTAAGTGGTCTAAAGTTGTTCCTGATCCTACAGAGTAGAAAGAGAATCCGTTTAATTCTTTAGTTCCGTCAGCTAATTTAGAACCAGCATACTCTACTCTTACATATTTTAATGAACCACCGTTATGAGCAGCATTTGTTCCTCCATATGGTAAAGCATTTCCGTCTTCTGAAGTAGAAGTTTTTACACCGTTGATAGCATTGATTGGCGCGTCACCATACATGATGATACCTCCCCAAGAACCAGCTATTTTAGATTTCTCAGTAAATACAACCGGTTTATCAGCAGTACCATTGATAATTAGTTTACCACCATTTAAAACTACTAATGCATTATCTCCGGTAGTTTTATCAACTGTAATAGTTGAACCAGCTTCAAAAGTTAATGTTACACCTGAATTAACTTTTACCATACCTTTCATAGTATAGTTTCCTAAAGCATAAGTTTTATCAGCTGTAATTGGACCTGTAATTTCTCCAGTTGCCACAGGTACAGCAGTTACAGTTACAGTTTTTGTAACAGCAACAGATTGTACTGTATAAGTAATAACTGAAGTACCAACAGAAACTCCTGTGATAACCCCAGTTGAAGCCGCAACAGTTGCAACAGCAGGTGTAGCACTTGTGTAAGTACCGCCAGTAGTTGTACTGCTAAAAGTGGTAGTCGCTCCTACAACAATACTTTCAGTTCCTGTTAAAGGAGCTACAGTAAATGGAGCCGGATCGTTGTCGCTACTACATGATGAAAATAATAAGCCAATAGAAAGGGCTAAAGCGAAAAATTTAGTTTTCATAGTTGTGTTTTAATAGTTTATTTCTTTGCTGACAAAATTAGGATGAGAATACTTCATGTGTGTTAGCTAAGTATTACAATACTGTTATTATAAAATCTCTTAAATATGAATTTAATGTTAAGTTGATTTATAATGGAGTATAAAAAAAGCCCTATCGAAATAGAGCTTTGTGTTTATAAAAGTAAATAGGATTAGAATGTGTATCCCAGGCTTAAAGAAAACCCTCGGCTTTTTTTGTAACTTCTTGTTATCGGATCTCCTACAACAGGAGTTACGCTGTTATCTCCTATTTCAAATTTACGAGCAGGGTCAATTAAGTTGTCTGCTGAGAATTTTACATCAAAATGATCATTTATTTTACTGCTCCATACAAAATCTAATTGTTGTACTGGTAGTTCGTAAATATGATCTAAACCATTTGTTCCTACCGCATAGATTCTCTTTCCAAATACTGAATATACTAATGAAAGAGTATTATTCCAGTTCTTATTAATGTCAAATTGATATTTTAAATCAGAATTAATCAACCATTTTGAAGCACCTTGTAAATCTCTTGATCTATGAGTTTCTATTGATTGTGAGGTACTTCCGTCAGGATTTGTGATAAAAGGTTTTACTTCTGCTTTTGTACTCATTAATGAAGTGTTGAATCCTAGTGAGAAATCTTTAAAAGTATTAGTAAGTCTTCCTAAATCATATATGAATTCAATTTCTGCACCGTATAGAACGGCATTGTCTGAATTTAAATAGGTAATGATTGTAGAACCTGCGGCATTAGCGGTTAATGTTCTTTCAATTGGATTTTTCATTTTCTTTCCAAAAAGACCAACTGCAAACATTTCTTTTGCTGTTGGGAAAAGCTCGTATTTTAAATCAACATTGTAATTATCACTATTTACTAAATATGGGTTTCCTTTCATAGAAGTTCCATCGGCATTGATGTATTCAATTGGATAGGCCTCCATTATTACAGGTTTTGTATAAGTTACACCACCAGCTAAACGAATATTTGATTTTTCATTAATACTATATTTGGTATTTACCGAAGGTAGAAAATAAACTTTATCGTAATTTAAAGTTATGAATGGTTCGTCAAATGAACCTTGTTGTCTGTACTTAGTGGTTCTATTTGCATTTTCTACTCTTACTCCACCATTCACCTCAAGTTTTTCATTGAACTTATAAAGTAAATTTGCATATCCGGCATTGGTTCCTTCTTTTAGGATTGCTTTGTAAGTTGAGTTAGAACTTTCTCTGTAGTTAAAAGCACCTCCAGCTATGTAGCCGTTCAATTGATTGTCAATACTATTCAAAGGAGCATCAACATTTGGACCTGTAGTTGGTGAGATAAAACGATAAGAAGATTCCATATCTGATTTATTTCCGTTATATCCAACTGTAAGCTTATGGTTTTTGTCTGATCCAAACTTTAAGTTGTATTCTGCTAATCCAGAGAAGTATGAATTTCCGGTAATTTCCAGATATTGTTTGATAAAGTTATTTCCGGCAATTGAAGCTATAATTCCATCATTTTCAGTTTTTACACCTGAGAAAGCTTTTCTGTCAGGCTGATCGTATTTTGTTTTTGCATAAGAGATACCGGCTTTTACAGTCTGACTCTTGTCTTCAGTTAATGCGTATTCTCCTAATAGTTGATTATTCCAATAATTTGATTGGTCTAATTGATTCGTGCGGATAAGAGTTTTGTTTGTCCCTGTTCCTGTTTCGGCATTTGCAACACCAAATTGATCTTTGATTAAATTGTCAGTAGTTCTTATAAAAAGACTATTGTAAGCTAATTTGAATCTTCTGGTACTATAATTTAAGCCTAATAAACCAGTTAAAGAAGTTTTATAATGGTTGTCTGTCGTAACAAAGTCAGTTTTGTAAGCGATTCCGGTACTTTGATAGGCAAAAGTTCTGTCTACTCCTTCTTGAATTCCATAGCTGTTTTCAGCATTTATCGAAAATATATAAGAAAAGTTTCTGTCTTTACCTAAGTCGAATTTTTCTGAATGTAAGAATCCAATACTTGTGTTTAGTGGACTTCTTATAGGTGAAACATCAAAACCACTTTGAAATGAATTTAACGATTCTTCAGGAGTAAAAACATGTCCGGAAGGAGTACTTCCTAATAATGAAGGCAGTTTTCTATTGTCTCCTGTCATTCCAAAGAAGCCTTCTGCTGAGTCTGCATCTTTAGAAAGAGAGAATCTTTTAAAATTACTATTTGCAATATAACTAGTTCCGATATTAATTTTTGTAATGCTTTTTGTGTTTTTCGAAGTCTGAATATTAAATGTTCCTCCAGCGAAGTCACCATATATATTAGGGTTGAAAGTTTTGTATACTTCTATAACACCAACAATATCAGTTGAAAATAAGTCCAATGGGATAATCTTTAAAAAAGGATTGTTTGTTGGAGCGGCAAGATCGTTGATTAATAAATTGTTGTATCGGTCTTCTAATCCACGAACAAATAAACCTCTTGATCCTACTTTTGTAATTCCGGTGATTTTTGTCAAACCTTCTTCAACATCACTAACACCTTTTCTTGACATTTCCTGTGCTCCAATACTTTGTTTGATAACGACAGCGTTTTTTTGATCGAGTAATAATGCGGTTTCTTTTTCTTTGTTTACTGCAGACGATTTTACAACAACATCTTTAAGTGTAAAACTTCCTGATGAAAGTACCTGATTTACCGTAAGAGTTTCATTTGCTTTAACAGTTACTGGCTTTTCTATAGATTCATATCCAACGAAACTAAAAATAATGATATAATTTCCCGGATTTACATTTAAGGAATATTTTCCCTCAATGTCAGTGTTCGCGCTAATGTTAGTTCCCTTTAATAAAACATTTGCGAAAGGTAAAGCTTCATTGTTGGTTTCTTTGTCGGTTAATACACCAGAAATCGTACCTTTGTTTTGTGCGATCGAAATCGTACAGATGAATAATGTGATAAATAGAAATTTTAAATTGAATTTCATTTCAGTGTTGTGTTTAATTTATTTTTGTGCAAAGAAAGAAACGCTGTGTAAAGTTCATGTTAGGCACTTGTTATGTTTTCGTGTTGCGTAGATTATCAAATTGTTACCAGATTAAATTACCGTTAACCGCAATTTTTAACGGTTGTTTTATTAGTATATTTACCATCTCAAATGAAAATCATCGAATGTATAATAAAGAAAATTTGATGTAAAAATCTCAATTTTTGCTATTTATGAAAAAAACACAAACCAAGATTTTACTAGTTGACGATGAACCAGATATCTTAGAAATCGTTGGCTATAACCTTGCTCAGGAGGGCTACCAGATTGTAACTGCTTCTAACGGAAAAGAAGCAATAGCAAAGGCTCAGAAAGAATTGCCGGACTTGATTATTATGGATGTAATGATGGCAGAAATGGACGGAATGGAAGCCTGCGAACACATTAGAAAAATTCCTGAATTAAATAATGTTATCATAACATTCCTTACGGCAAGAAGTGAGGATTATTCACAAGTAGCTGGTTTTGATGCAGGTGCAGATGATTATATCACAAAACCAATAAAGCCGAAATTATTGGTCTCCAAAGTAAAGGCGCTGTTAAGAAGGTTAAAAGAACAAGAAGTTGTAAGTGACACCTTAAATGTGGGAGGAATCGAGATCAACCGCGAAGAATATAAAATAATCAAAGGAAACGTGGAGATCGCCTTGCCGAGAAAGGAATTTGAATTGTTTTACTTATTGGCCTCAAAACCAGGGAAAGTTTTTAAAAGAGATGAAATTCTGGATAAAGTTTGGGGAAACGAGGTTGTAGTAGGAGGAAGAACTATTGATGTTCATATTCGAAAACTTCGTGAGAAAATAGGAGAAGACCTTTTTAAAACCATAAAAGGAGTAGGCTATAAATTTGAAGTTTAGATTTTTAAGATGCTGAGGTTTTTAGAAGCTAAGTTGCTAAGAATTTTAGTTAAGAATTTAAATTCATTCCAATTACTTTAAAAGTATTCAATACATTTAAACCATATAAGAATTGAAGTTTGTGCAATCTTCATTTTCTTATATGGTTTTTGAGTTATTCCTTTTTTGCTTTTGCCCAAAAGAATAGCGCTCAAAACAAAACTTAATTTTCTTAATCTCTTAATGGTTCAATAATTTCAAATGAAAATTAATTTTAAAAAAACATACAAGTTTGCTGTAAAGTCAGCATTATATATAAGTCTTTTTGCAACAGGATTTGTAATGATACTATTGTCTTTATTTTATAAAAACCAATTGAAGCATCAAGTTGCATTTGGAATAATTTTTATAATATCAATTTACGCTTTTTCTTTCCTGGTTTTGCAATATCGTGTAGAACGTTTTATTTATCGAAGAGTTAAAAAAATATACGATGAGGTTTCGTTATTAGAATCCACAACACTTATCAATCAGCCTATAACTACGGATATGGAAACGCTTTCACGTGAAGTGAAAAAGTTTGCTACAGATAAAAAGCTGGAAATTGAAATGCTGGAAATCAGGGAACAATACCGACGTGAGTTTCTTGGAAACGTATCACACGAGCTGAAAACGCCTTTGTTTACCGTTCAGGGATATGTTTCGACTTTGCTAGATGGTGCAATGGAAGATAAAAATATTCGAAAAAAATATTTAAAACGTGCTGAAAAAGGAGTGGAACGATTGATTTATATCGTCGAAGACCTGGATATGATCACCAAGTTGGAATCAGGAGATCTGGATTTAATCATGACTGATTTTGATATTGTAGAACTGATTCAGAATGTCTTCGATTTACTGGAAATGAAAGCCGACAAGAAGAAAATTAAATTGGCTTTTGAAAGTAAGAATATTAAATCAGTGATCATTCGCGGAGATAAGGACAGAATTCAACAGGTTTTAGAAAATCTGATTGTAAACTCTATTAAGTATGGTAAAGAAGGTGGTTTGACGGAAGTAGGAGTGGTTAATCTGACCAAGAAAAAAGTCTTAATCCGTATTAGTGATAATGGGGAAGGTGTTGAAAAACAAAATATCCCAAGACTTTTTGAGCGTTTTTACAGAGTGGATAAAAGTGGAACCCGTTCAGAAGGCGGTTCCGGATTAGGATTGGCCATTGTAAAACATATTATTGAAGCACATAAAGAGAAAGTATATGTAGAAAGTGAGTTCGGAATTGGTTCTGAATTTTCTTTTACGCTTGAAAAAGCAAATAAAACAGTAAAAGCTGAAGTTAAATAATTGTAAGCTTGTTTGAGCGAAGTACCGTAAAACAGAGTGTTTTAACACTAACTCAATTTGCGTAACTATTTCGCAACAATTCCTTTTTATTATAGTAACACCTTGTTAATGATATCTTAACATAGGTGGCAGATCTTTGCATTCGAAAAATAAGGCATAAGAAAATAGAAAGAATGAAAGTAAAGCTAATAGCAGTTTTTTTGCTAATTACTTGTGTGTCAAATGCACAGGACTTAAAGAAAGAAGATGTAAAAAAAGAAGTAATTCGTCTTCTTGATTCAATCAACAAAGCAAAGTTACCGGATACGGAATCCGGGAATGGTGATGATGAAAAGGATAAGGACCGTTGGTACGACAAGATTTCTTTAAGAGGTTATGCACAGATACGATACAACGGTTTGTTTTCTACAAACGATAAAGTCTCCTGTGACCAGTGCGACAGATCTTGGGGGACAACTTCTACAGCCCCGGATGCAAAAGCAAACAATGGTTTATTTATCAGACGTGCACGTTTAGTATTTTCTGGTCAGGTTCATCCAAATGTATTTTTCTATTTTCAACCTGATTTTGCGAGTTCTCCGGTTACAGGAGTTCAGAATTTTGTTCAGGTTAGGGATTTATATTTTGATCTTTCTTTTGATAAGAAGAGAGAGTACAGATTACGTGTCGGGCAGAGTAAAATACCATACGGTTTCGAGAATATGCAGTCAAGTGGACAGCGTTTAACTTTAGATCGAAACGATGCGTTGAACAGTGCAATATTAAATGAACGTGATTTAGGAATGTTCTTTTACTGGGCACCGGCTAAAATTAGAGAGCGTTTTGAAATGTTGGTAAAAGACGGTTATAAAGGATCAGGTGATTATGGTGTTTTCGCTTTTGGAGTTTACAATGGTCAAATTGCGAATAGATTAGATGGAAACAGAGATTTGAATGTGGTGGCAAGAGTAACGTACCCATTTGTAATTGGAAGTCAGATTATCGAACCCGGAATTCAGGCTTATGCCGGAAAATGGGCTTTTTCAGGTGAAATTTCATCAGGAGTTAAAGTGAACAATTCACAGCACATAAAAGATCAAAGGGTAGGAGCAACATTCGTACTATATCCAAGACCTTTTGGAATTCAGACTGAGTACAATATCGGAAAAGGACCAAGATACAATTCAGTAACTAACGCAGTCGATGAAACAGATTTGGATGGTGGTTATGTATTACTGAATTACAAATTAGATATTAAAAAGCAGCATATTTATCCTTTCGCCAAATTTCAATATTACGACGGAGGGAAGAAATATGAGAAAGATGCCAGAAGTTATGTCGTTAGAGATTATGAATTTGGTATAGAATGGCAGCCTCTAAAAGCCTTTGAACTTACTGCCGAATATGTTATTGCCGACAGAACTTTCCAGGACAGTGCACTTCCGATCAACAGACAGCAAGGAAATTTATTGCGTTTACAGGCGCAGTTTAACTTCTAGACTTCATCCTCAAAAACGGTAAATAAAGAATCCCAGTCTATTGTATCGTTAAATTGAGTCAAACCTTTAAACGACTTTACTTTTGAAAGATCTTCAATGGTAAAGTCGTCTTGCATTGCATAGGGTACCAAATTTTCTTTCTGAAGTTTTATCGCCAGATATTCCTGTTCGTATTGCCCTGGAGTTGGAATGAAAAAGGCCTTCTTGCCTAATTTAGCCAGATCCATAACGGTGGTGTAACCCGAACGGCATAACACAAATTCACTTTCGTTAAAAGTCTGTTCCAGTTGTTTAGAGTTCATGAAATTGTAATAGGTAACATTTCCGGCTTGCCATTTGTTTTGTGTCTTCTCAACGATGCCTTGTACAAACACTACTTTGCCTTTATAATTGACGACTTCTTTCTGTAGTTTTTCATCCAAAAAAGTACGTTGAGGTTCAGGCCCCGATAGGATAATCATCAAATCGTACACTTTCGGAGTATCCTTTTTGCGCATTCTGCTTAACGGACCAATATATTTTAAGTTTAGATCATTCGTTTTCAGATGGCCTAAATCACCGGTTAGATTAACGGAATCATTAGTATCCGGAACCCAGCATTCGGTATATTTTTTTATAATATGCTGATGGCATTTACTGGTAAACCAGGTTGTGTTTCCTGTCATTACATTCAATTGATGCGTCATAAAAACAGAGGGAACTTTTTTACTAAAAACCCCCAGTCGGTTATCCGAGATAATTCCGTCTATTCCATGTTTTTTGATCCAGTTTTTTACTATTTTTTTCTCGTCAAGAATAGCGATGATCATTTTTGGCAGGTTTTTAATCAGCTTCCATTTGAAGTTTTTAGCATTCTTCGCATATTCTATATGGTAAGACGGCAATTCAAGGGTTTGAATGTATGGAAATTCCTTTCGCAGCAATGCTAACGCAATACCGTCAGAAGCGATTATAGGAATATAATTGTTTTCTTGAAGCGCTTTTATAATGGGGATACATCTTGTAGCATGGCCCAATCCCCAGTTTAGTGGAGCAACTAAAATTGTTTTGTTCGCAGAATAATCAATGCTCATGGTGTAACGCTTTTTAAAAACGAAGATAAAGAAATATGTTTTTTATGATATTTCGTACGTATTACTAAATTATTAACTCTATAATGACGCGCAGGCCTTGTAAATCGCCCTAAGAATCTGAGGGAAAGCGACATTTGAAAAGATACGTTACTGTTGTGTTAACGAATATTTGGACTTCATGAGTATTTTTCAATAAAAAAGGAGCGACTATAAAGCCACTCCTTTTTTTATAGGGGTAAGTAAGATTAGACTTATTCCTGAATATAGGTTTTATTACCATTTTTATTAATGTAGTATTTACCGCCTTTAGGTCCGGTATATACTTTTTTTCCATTGTATTCGCCCGTTACTTTGTCGGCTACTTTTGGAGCTTTTTCATTCGTTTCTTTTATGGTTTTGGTGGCTGTTTTTTTAGCTGCTGTAGCCTCTTTTTTAGCTGTTTTTGATGCTTCAGTCGCTTTTGCTGCTGCTTTTGTTACATCCGCTTTTGTGCTTGCGGCTTTTGTACTGGCAGCTTTGTCAGCAGTTTTTGTTGCTTTGGCAGCATCACTTTTTGCTTTTGCGGCTTCACTTTTTGCTTTAGTAGCCTGCTTGTCGGCCGTTTTTTTAGCAGCACTTGCAGATTCCTTTGTGGCTTTTGCTGCCGCATCGCTGGCCTCTTTAGCTGCTTTTTTAGATTTTGCAGTTTCTTTTTTTGCAGCTGTTGCTGCCTTATCAGCTTCCGCTTTTTTCTTTTTAGCAGCGGCTTCCGTTTTACTTTTCGCTGCTTTTGTAATTGACTCTTGTCCATAGAAATTAGAAGACAGAAGAACTACAAAACAAAGTACTAATAATTTTTTCATAATGTTACAAGTTTAAATTTCAATTAAAATTAAACAATTTTTAAATAGGTTTTTGGTAAAGTGTTAAAAATAAGCGCGAAGCTGTATGTTTCCGGTGTGAACCACTGCTCCTGTCTCGCTTTTCCTTCCCTGATAATTTAAATTCACATCTAAAAACTGAGTGATGTTTTTTTGTAAAAGGAATTTCCATACCAGATTTTGCCCTGCCTGAAGTCCTTCAAGCATTTGAAAACCGACAGATGAAAATTCATTCCCTGTGAACTTATTCTGGTAAAAAGAAAATTCTCCGTTCAGGGTAACTTTTTTTTCTCCCGCAAATGAAAAGGAAGTCCCCAGTCGGTTTTGAACCAGAGTTTCAAAATTTCCGATTTGATTTTCCTTATTCTGAAATTCAAAAAAGAAATCCAGACTGGTGTTTTTCGAAAACAAATAACTCACTTTAGGCGCTAGCTGATATCCTGTTATGTCATAGTTTTTTTCGACAAAATCTTCAGAAACCAAATTGGTTTTAACCGTTTTAGTGAAGAAATTAAACAGCCAGCTTTTTTGATAGAGGTGGGTGTATTGCAATTGATGAGAATTGTTTTGAACATTTTGCGACCCAATTGAAAGCAGGTTTTTTCCTTTGTTGACAAGATAGGTGTAGGTAACGGAATGTTTTTGTTTGCCACGATTGTAGTATAAACTATTTCTGAAACTCGAATTGAGTCCGAGTATATTTTCTTCTAAAGAATTAAAAGGATTGAGTTCCAAACGTTCTCCTTGACTTTTTACTTTTCGGTCCATAATAAAGGAAGTCTGATTGTAAAAGAAGGAGAGGAGTTTTTTAAAACCGGTTTCATTCTGCCACTGCAATGGATTTAAGGCCATAGATTGAGAGAATTTATTTTGATTGGTTTTGATGTAAATCCGATTGGGCAGAAAGATTCGGATGAATCGCGCCTGATCAGGAAAAGCCGCAATTTCAAATTCTTCGAGTTCCTGAATTCCATTTCCGTTGTAATCGTTCCAGGTATAAACTCCCTGCCCCGTTGGAACTTCAATATACGTAAATTCCTGTTGGGCAATTGTTCCGGAGCTGGTCTCATAAGCGGTACCAATTTGCAGCAGCTGATTAAAAAAACGATCGTTATAAAGTATTCGGGAATTTAATGAGGGCTCATTTTTTCGGGCTGCATCAGTGAAATCTAATTTGCGATAGCTGGCATATATTGCCAGATCTGTTTTTCTATTCTGTATTAATTTCGATTTTAAAAAATAGGTTTGAGAGTTGTTTACGTGCTGCAACAGTCCATTTTGCAAACTATCGTTTCGACGTTGCAGATAGCCAATTTCAACAAAAACCTTGGTACTGTCACCACGACCAATAAAGGCGCCATATTCTGAGAATCTTTGGCTTAATGCCGAAAATTGATTGGTGATTTTATTTCTCTGCTGATTGTTTTCTAACTGCATACTTGCCCCAACCCAGTTTTTGCCAAAATGATATTTGGTTCTGGTTTGGTTTCGTATAAACTTTGAAGTAGAATTTGTGGCATCTGAATTCAGGAAGCTACCCTGATTTTCGATGGTCCAGTGTTGCAGCTTAAACAATGCCGTTGTAGTATGACGCGATCCGGAATAACTCTCTGAGTAATCTAATTTCTCAAATTGGTAGGTAAACAAGCCAATATTGGACGTTTCCTTTTTAGTAAATAAATCAAAATTTAATCCAGTGATTAACATGCTTTGGTTTCCTAAAAGAGTTTCGGTTAAGTTCCAGTCGCGATTAAACTCGATATTGTACAAACGTTCTACAGATCTAAAATCTTCCTGAACAAATTGATAGTTGGCAAAGGCATCTAATGTCCAGTCTCGTGTAAAAAGACGTTTTTTAATATTGGTTTTAATGGCGATACCGTCATTATTAGCGTCATCTATTTTCGAGAACAGGTTTTTGTCATTGTTGCTTATTGCAATTTCAAAGTCAACCAGAGTTTTTTCGTCCGGATTGTATTTTCCTAAAAAAGTAGCTACCTGTAATTTGATTGGTGCAATCAGATTCACGATCGGCTCATAATTTCCTTGTAGGGCTCCATTAACAGGAGGCACATACTCGTAAATACGTTCTACAGAATTGTTGTTCTTGATGATATAATTGCCGGCATTGTTTCCGACAAGACTAAATTTTACATTGTATAAAACTGCAGTCGGATCTTTAGAGTACTCATAAATTTCAACGGAACTGACAAGTGTTTTTTTATACAGTATTTTATTGTCGGCATAAGTATCTTCATATGCTGATGGTGCTTTCATTAGATTTGGATCATCTCCGGCCTGGCTCAAAACCTGAACCTGAGCTGTTGAGAGGTTTTGTTGTAAAGGCTGGTTTTTCATGTCATTCTCCGAATAGAGATAACCGCCAAAACTCCAGTTTTTGTTTTCATGTGTTCCGCCCGCGTAGGTCACGAGCCTGTTGTAGTTTCGCTCAGAATATTGATATTCTACATTGATTCGCATTTCGGAAGTAATCGTAAAAAGAGAGGTGAAAGTAATCTCTCCGGCATTATAATCGATCACATAATCGTTGTTTTCTCCGCGTTTCAATAAAATGCCATTTACATAAACACGCTCTGAACCCGAAATTACAAGAACATACAATTCCCCATTTTGTCCTTTTAATTTATAAGGGCCCTGATTTCCTTCCTGACCAGTAAAAGTACTTTTGGCATATTGTCCTTTTACAAAAGCCACTGAAGCGAAAATATTGGTTTTACTTTCTTCTGTACCAAAATTAAAGCTGGCAGAAAGTCCCTGAACTTTTTTATTGAAATTTAAGAACTGGGTTTTTCTGTTTTCTAAAAAAACATCTCCTGCCCGGATGTTCCAGTCATCCGTAAAAAGCTCCATGAATATATTGTCAAACTGATCCAGTTTTTGAGAGTAACCACCATCCTGAAGCGGAATATTACTGTCTTGCAGTGAAGCCCGCAAACTGATTTTGTCTGATATTTTTCCCGTAATCTGCAAATCCAGATTGGAGTTTAAAACTGTATTTTGGTTATTTCCAACGGTGAGTCCTCTTGTAATACTTCCCGAAGTATTTAAACCATCAAAAGGAGTTACTTTTTTTACCACAGCGTTATCAATTTTATACAACTTTTCAGAGCCAATGTCATTTGATACGACCTGATTTGATTTGTATAAGGTATATTCCCGGGTTAGAAAATCAGGATATTTTAAATAATTTACGATTAAAGTATCTGTGGTTGTCGCCAGTTTTTCATTTAGAAGTAGTGTTCCTCTTTTAAAATCAACTTTATAAAAGGAGGAATCTAGAGGTTCGTTTTTGGTATTGAAAAGCTGAAAGAATCCCGAATTGATACTTACTTCTTCGAGATGAATAGTATCGCGGCTGGCAATTATTTTTTTGGTTTTGTACGATGATATTGTTTCCTGAGCCTGAAGCCCGGAAAACCAAATAAAAAATGTTAGAACCAGTAATTTTTTCAACATAAATACTTTAACTCTCAAAAATCAAAAGTAGTATTTATAATTGGGAAATAATGCGTCTGTGATTCAGCCCCAGAGGTTGTCAGTTCAATTGTAAAAGATGGCAATTGGTACTACTGGCTGAGCACAAATTCCATTAATTTGCACAAGTTTTAATAGGCTAACCTTGATTGTGAAATTAATTCCACAATCAAATTAGTGGCAATTTGTGTAATACATGTTACTTTTTATACTTGTGTCCAGGCACTATCTTCTGCTTTTGATCTGATTGCACATCGTAATAAAAATAGAAAGCGCCAAAACAAGCGCAGTGCCCATTTTGATCATGTTGCCCATACGCTCCGGATTGTAGAAAAAGTAGGCAAGATAAAGACAGCTTGCAATTGCAATGCTATATTTGAAGATAAAGAATTTCATGTTTTCAATGAAGGGTTTAAAAAACGGCAATTAGTTGTTTTGAGATTATGGTTTAGAATCTCCTATGAGAATTAATATGAAGGCGATTACTGCAATAACAGCGCATATTGAATTAGGGTTTGCAAAATTTATCGTCCATCCAAGTAGTTTGATTCTTTTTGAAGGGAACAATCTTTTGTCCTGAGGATTGTAATAGAAAATTCCCAAAATCCAATTGTTTGGATCACGGTTCCATTTGTTTCGGGTCTCTTTTGTAGGTTTAGTATTGAAATCCATTATTTTAAAAGTCTAAGTTTTTTTATCAGGTGGGGCAACTGTGATAAAATAGTCTAGGTGTTTTTTTTGCTAAAGCGATACCCTAAAGCAATAATAATGATTAAAAGACACAGGAATAAGACAGGACGGGTCATAGTTTTTGGTTTTAGTGTTGATCAGATGGTTATTCCGATTGTACACATAGTGTTATTTATTTGTTTTTTGGTGGGACCAATTTAGTATTTTATAAGGTTTTATATTATGTGATTTTCGGGTATTTTTAATAAGAAATTAGAGGCTATTTTTTTTGTTTTAAAAAAATGTAATTTTTGTGAGTATATATTTATAAAAGTGTCCTCTATTGTTTTGGACGGAAAACTTTGCTTAACCATGAATATTCTTGTAGGAAACAAGCTTAAAATACTTCGGAGGAATAAAAAACTGTCGCAGGAAGAAGTGGCAGATTGCCTTCATATTTCGCAATCGGCTTATGCCAGGATGGAAAGTGGTGAAAGTAGTTCATGGGCTAATCATATTCTAAAAATCTGCGAGATTTTCAAAATAGCACCGGAAGAATTATTGAAAGTAGAAGATTTAAAATTGGATGTAGATCGTAAAGAAAAACTTTCCGTAGAAACCGGGGTTCAATTATCTGATAAAGTAATCAAACAATATGAAGAACGAATAAAAGAACTGAGAAAAGTAATTAAGAATCTGAAGAGGGATAAAAGACATTAAAGACATAATTTTTTTTAGCTTTGTGGGAATAAAACAAACTTGAATTATGGACACCGGTAAGGAACTTTTATTTTTTTTTAGTGCATTAGGAGTTTTTAATGGAGTTATTTTAAGTGTGTATTTCTTCTTCTTTACCACGAAAAAGTTCCTGACCAATTATTTTTTGGGAGCATTATTATTCGCACTAAGCATCCGAATTGGAAAATCGGTGTTTGTGTATTTTCATCCCACGTTGCCAAAAATGTATTTACAAATTGGGTTAACCGCTTGTTTCTTTATTGGTCCGTGTTTGTATTATTTCCTGAAATCAGCCGTTGCTGAAATTAATATAATGCCAAAATCCTGGAAACTCACCCTTTTGTTTTGGGCTTTGTTTATAGGTACAATCGGATTTTTATATCCTTACGAATATTATCCCGAACTGTGGAGAAAGTATTTTGTAAAAGCGATTTATTTTCAATGGTTTGTTTATGTTGTTGTTTCCGGATTTATGATTAAAGGCATTCTACAAAAAATCATAAGTAGGAAACACAAAGCAACTCCGTCAGAAATGTGGTTTGGGATGCTTTTTCTGGGAAATTTTCTTTTGTTCTTTTTTTATTTTCTTGCCATAATGCATGGTCCGGCTGCTACTTATATTAGTGGAGCAATTGTTTTTTCTCTTCTTTTCTATTTAATTATTTCTATCCTTTTATATCGCAAAAAAACCGATGATTTGTTTTTATTAAACGGATCAAAGAATTCAGGTAAAAAAATAAATTCGGTCGAAGCCGAGATCTTTGCACAAAAACTTGAAAGTGTAATGAATGAAAAAGTATTGTATAAAAATCCTAATCTTACATTACAGGATTTGTCTAAAGAAATAAATATATCAAGTCATCAATTATCCCAACTTTTAAATAATAATCTTGGTAAGAACTTTACCAGTTTTGTAAATGAGTTTAGAATAAAAGAAGCTTGCGAAATTATAGCTTTAAACGATAAACTTACCTTAGAATCTATTGGCTACGATGTGGGGTTTAATTCTAAATCGACTTTTTTTGCTGCCTTTAAAAAGTATACCGGAACAACCCCTTCTAATTATCAAAATCAGGCTTTACGACCTTAATGGAAAGTGTGAGTTTATAAATTTGTACTCCTGATATCTATTTTGGTTACCTCTTATTGTGATTAACAGCTGACTTTTGCTTCAAAAATAAGTCAAATTTTAATCGCCAAAATTCATGAGATTTCCAGTTGCCATTTTTATTTACATGTATTGCATGATTCCTTATGCTATTACTGCAAACGCCCAATCTTCAAAATCAGTTCAGGAAAAGGTTGCAACACCTAATAATGAATTAAACGAAGTGGTTATCAAAAGACAGGCGTCCTTAGTAAAATATGCAGCAAATGGAACGCTTGATGTAAACGTTGCCAACACGTTGCTTTCGACAAGTAGTTCGGTCAACGAATTATTGAGCAGGGTTCCCAATGTTATTGTTGCCGAAGGACAAATAAGTGTTCTCGGAAAAGGAGAAGCTATTATTTATCTCAACGGAATTTTGATTAATTACGAACGTTTCGCGGCAATCCCGGTTTCGCAAATTCTAAAGATCGAAGTAATCTCAAACCCATCGTCAAAATATGATGCCGAAGGAAAAGCGGTTATTAATATTATTACCAAAAAAAGTATCGAAAACGGAATATTAGGAAGCGCAAGTCAGCAAATTACGATTTCAGAATTTGGAGGAATGAGTACGAATACGCTTCTCGATTTTAATTATACAAAAGGAAAATTTTCGTTTATAACCAATTACGGATTGCAATTGGGCCGAAACAGAGAATTATTATATACCACTAGAGTAAGACCAAATCCGGATGAATATATGAGATCAGAACTAACGACAGATTGGAAAAGACGCTTTAATAATTATTCTAATTATGGACTAGGATTACAATATAATTTTTCTGAAAAAGACTATTTGTCATTCGTATATAGTGGCAATATAGGGGATTTGGGAGGAACAGTTGAAAGCAAGAATGCGATAACAAATAATGCGGATACTGCTTTTTATGCGACCGATATTGCTAAAAACGATGTCTCACTCAATCAATTCCTCAATTTAAACTATAATTTAATAACCGATGATCGCGGTTCGTCAGTATTTATAGGGACACAATATTCTAATTATAACGGAACCGTAAAAGATTTTATCGAAGAGAATAGTATTGTTGATGAAATTGATGGAGAGAAATATTTGAAAAATAATGTTGGTAATACCATTAACATAATTGCAGCGCAAGCGGATTATTCAAAAAAAATAAATGAAAAAACAAAGTTTGAAATTGGAGCAAAAGTGAGTTACGCGACTATAAAATCAGGTACAGATTTTTTAGTGACAGACGGGAATAGTATGGATTTTGAGTCTGATGATAAACTTTCGAGTGATTTTAGTTATACAGAAAAAATTAGTGCAGCCTATTTTAATTACGGAAGCACATTAGGAGAGAAAATCAATTTTTCGATTGGTGCAAGAACCGAAAACACAAGTTATAATTTATATACAAGTGCAAATGGAAGTCAGAGTTTTAGTAAAAACTACTTTAATTTTTTCCCGAATGTTCTCTTAAATGTCGCCGTTTCAGATGATTTAAAGTTAAATGCGTCTTACGTTTCCAGAATAACAAGACCCAGATATCAGGCCTTGAATCCGTTTGTTATTTATCAGGATCCGTTTACGACCATAGAAGGAAATCCTAATCTAGTACCCGAAAAAGTTCATGCTTTTGAAATTGATGCCCTATATAAAAAGTTTGATTTTAGAGTAGGTTATACCTATAAAATCGATCCTATTTCAGGAGCTGCTTTGCGAGGAGATAACCCAAATAGTTATATTTTGAGATCCTTAAATTTAGAAAAAGAAAATGGTTTTTTCGGTTCGCTTTCAAGGTCATTTGCAAATAAATGGTGGAACTCTACCAATACCATAAGTATTAATTATAGCAAAGCCTTTGATAATGTTTACTCGTACGTGTTAGGTGCGGTAAAACCACAGGTCTATTTGTATTCGAACAATACGTTTACAATCCCAAATCTTTTCAAAATTCAGTTGCTTGCCTGGTATTTGGGAGATAGAAGCTACGGATTGGGCCATGATAATAATCGGTCGACAGTAACTATTGGAATTGAAAGAAACTTTTTTAAAGAGGCTCTAAAACTCAATTTTACAGCCAATGACATCTTTCATAAATTTATGGTTTCAGGAAATTACAATGTTGGACAAACCGAAATCTATTATCACAGAACCTATACAACAAATTATTTTAGGTTGATAGCAACATATAGCTTCGGAAATTCAAAGAAACAGGCATTTAAGAAAACAGAGATCGAACAAAGCGAAAATAACAGGGCAAGATAAAAGTAAAAAAGGCTTCACCAATACGGGAAGCCTTTTCTGAATATAGTTGAATTGTATAATTAACGTATTAAAGAAAGTTTAGTTGATTTCTTTGGTTACAATCTGCATCGTTTCGCGGCTTACCTGTTTTAATAAAACGGCTTTGTTTTCTTCTACTGTTTGAGCTGCCTGTTCTGTAAAATGACGAATAGTATACAAAGTTACGTTCTCACTAAAATCTACTTTGAATTTTTTCGAAAGAATCGCATTCAACTCATTGAAATTTTCAAATTTATCTTCGACACAAACCGAAAAACTAATCGCCGAATTCTGAATCAGATTAACTTTTATTTTGAATTGGTGAAACAACGCAAAAATCTCGCTAATGTTTTCTTCCATTATAAAAGAAAAATCGATCGAAGATAAAGAAATCAAAAGCTGGTTTCTTTTTACGATAAAGCAAGGATATTGTGGTTCCAGATCAACACCTTTAGAAACACAGGTTCCTTTTAAAAGCGGATTGATAAATGATTTTACATATAATGGAATTTCCTTTTTCTGTAACGGCTGTAACGTTTTCGGGTGAATTACAGTTGCTCCGTAAAATGCCAGTTCGATCGCCTCACGGTAGGATATCTGGTTTAATAAACTTGCATTTTCAAAATAGCGAGGGTCAGCATTCATAACCCCGGGAACGTCTTTCCAGATCGTAACACTTTCGGCATTTAAGCAGTATGCAAAAATTCCTGCAGTGTAATCAGAACCTTCACGGCCCAAAGTGGTAGTAAAGTTGTTCTCATCGGCACCTAAGAATCCCTGAGTGATGTTTAAAATTTTACGTGGTACATTTTTACTGATGTTTTGTTGTGTAATTTCCCAGTCTACTTCAGCATCACGGTAATTGGCGTTGGTTTTTATGAAATTTCGAACATCAAGCCATTGCGTCTGAATTCCCATGAAATTCATAAAGTGACTTAAGATAGTAGTCGAAATCAGTTCTCCAAAACTCACAACCTGATCGTAAACAAAATTGTAGTTTGGCGATTTATTATGTGCCAGGAAATATTCTAATTCAGAAAACAATGCTTTTACCGCAGCAAAAACAGCGTGTTCTTCGTTTTCAAATAAATCCAGTAAGATCTGATTGTGGTATTTTTTTATTTCCTGTACAGAAGAGTTCAGCTCTGATGATTTGTCAAAATAATTTTTAATGACCACTTCAAGAGCATTTGTGGTTTTTCCCATTGCCGAAACGACCAAAATGACATCTTGATAACCTACTTTTTGCAAAACGTCGTATACGTTTTTAATTCCCTCGGCATCTTTAACAGATGCTCCACCAAATTTAAATACTCTCATTTTGTTATATATGCTGTTTTTTTATAAAATTCCAATTTTTTAAGTTCCAAATTCCAATTTTCATGGAATCGTAATTTATAGAGGCGCACTGCGGTGCTTCTTTTTTTTGTTACAGATTATAAAATCTTTGTCTTCTTTAGCCACGAATTTCACAAATTTACACTAATTAATTCGTGCTAATTCGTGGCTGAAAAAATCTGTGTAAATCATTTTAGTCTGTGGATAAATATATTTTTATAATTTTTCTAAAAACGAATTCATTCCCGTTTCGTCCATTTGAACAACTTGCCAGCCTTCAAGAATCTTTGCGCCCGAATTTTCATAAAACTTTACGGCAGGAGTATTCCAGTCCAGTACATTCCAGTCGATTCTGCGAACATTGTCTCTTTTTCCCTGTTTCATTATTTCGGCATAAAGTGCTGACCCCAAACCAGTTCCTCTCATCTTTTCTTTTACAATCAGATCTTCAAGATGTATTGTTTTTCCTTTCCAGGTTGAGTATCGATAATAGTACAAGGCAATTCCAACAATTTCTTTATGATTTTCGTCAGTATCAATTTCTGCAACAAACACATGAAACAGTGGTTTTTCACCAAAACCGTCACGTATTAAATCTGCTTCTGTGATCACTACGGCATCCGGTTCTTTTTCGAATATTGCCAACTCCTGTATTAATCCCAGAACCGATTTCATGTCTTCAGGATTCCCTTTTCTAATATTCATATATTCTTATTATTAAGCGTTTATTAGCTAAAAAAGTATTCTTTTGCTCAGTACTTTAGGGCTTTGTTTAGCAAATATACAATAGTGGCAAACTAACGAAATAATTTTTAAACCATTCTCACAAAAAAAACGATATTTGTGACTTAAAAACAAAACTACAACGATTTAGTAATGGAAGAACGCAATAAAACACTGGGAGAGTTTATTATTGAGAACCAAAAAGCATTTCAATATTCGTCGGGGGAGCTTTCCCGAATTATCAATTCTATACGTTTGGCGGCTAAGGTCGTAAACTATAAAGTAAACAAAGCTGGATTAGTGGATATCATTGGCGCTGCAGGCGAACAGAATATTCAGGGTGAAGACCAGCAAAAATTAGATGTGTATGCAAACGAAGTATTTATTCAGACGTTAATTAACCGTGAGATTGTCTGTGGTATTGCTTCAGAAGAAAACGACGATTTTATTACTGTTCAGGGGAGCGACAACAGTCATAACAATAAGTACGTGATCTTAATGGATCCGCTTGACGGATCTTCAAATATAGATGTGAATGTATCTGTAGGAACCATTTTTTCGGTTTTCAGAAGAATTACACCTATCGGAACTCCGGTTACAAGCGAGGATTTTTTACAGCCGGGAGTCAATCAGGTAGCAGCAGGATATGTAATCTATGGAACATCAACAATGTTGGTATACACAACAGGTCATGGTGTAAACGGATTTACTTTAAACCCTGCGATTGGAACATTCTATCTTTCACATCCTAATATGAAATTTCCACAAAATGGAAATATCTATTCTGTAAATGAAGGGAACTATGTACACTTTCCACAAGGTGTAAAAAATTACATAAAATATTGTCAGAGGGAAGAAGAGGACAGACCCTATACTTCAAGATATATTGGAAGTTTAGTTTCTGACTTTCACCGAAATATGATCAAAGGCGGAATTTATATTTATCCAACCAGTTCAAAAGCACCAAAAGGGAAGTTGCGATTGTTGTACGAATGTAATCCGATGGCTTTTATTGCAGAACAGGCGGGAGGAAAAGCAACGGACGGCTTTGGAAGAATTATGGAAATACAGCCAACTGAATTACATCAAAGAGTTCCGTTTTTCTGCGGAAGCTACAATATGGTAGAAAAAGCAGAAGAATTTATGGCGGAAGCGCTTTAGTTTTTAGTTACAGTCACAGTTTTTAGTTGAGTTTAAACCTGACAGGTTTCAAAAATCTGTCAGGTTTTTTCAGTTGTAGCCAACAATTTTTTTAGTGGCAGTTTAAGGTAGGACTAGAAACAGCAAACCCGACAGGTTTCAAAACTGTCGGGTTTATTTTTTATTTAGTTTTAGCTATCAGTCTGAAAACTGAAAACTGCGACTGAATACTATTTATGCATGTGTTGCATTTCGTAAACAAAAGTGTCACCGTCTACTTTTTTATCGACTAATGATAATGCTTTTGCAATGATATAATTTACGTTGCTTGGAGTAAAGCCTAAAGCGATACCTAATTTTCTTAACATCACTTCTTGTTGGTCTTCAAGATGGTGATCAACGTGTACCATTCTTGTTAGATCATACAAACGCTCTAAACGCTGTACGTGCAAATAAGGAGGGTTGATAGGGTATTTTAATGGGTCGTTAAGAATTTCTTCGTATTCAGTTTCTGAAATTTCTAAACGTGCAGCCAATTTGTCTAAGAAACTTTTTTCCTCAGGATGCACAATGCCATCGGCTAATGCTACACGAACAATAGCTGAAAAGTGACCTTTATTTCTTTGTTTGAATTCGCTATCAAATAAATCTGAAAATGACATAATTATGGTTTTTTTATCCTACAAAGATAATTTTTATTTTAAATTATTAATTTTAAAGTTCTCATAAAATTTAACTTAATTTTTATGTGTTGTTTTAGTTTAAGACCGCAATGATTTTTCAAAATAAATCGTAAGTTTACAACCCCTAATCATTATAATTATAGTACCCTTATGTCAGAATTTTGGATTTATTTTCAAATAGGATTGAAGCACGTTTTAGATATTAACGCTTACGATCACGTTCTTTTTTTAATTGCCTTAACAACCCCATATTTGTTTAAAGACTGGAAACGCATTTTGTTGCTGGTTTCTGTTTTTACAATTGGTCATACCCTGGCTTTATTGCTTTCGGTTTACGGAATTATTGCGATAAAAGTCAATACTGTCGAATTTTTAATTCCGATAACGATTTTAATAACTGCGGTTTTTAATCTCTTTACTGCCGGAAAGAATTCTAAGAATGACGGTTTGAATTTAGTGTTTTTTGTGACCTTATTTTTTGGAATTATACACGGACTTGGATTTTCGAATTATTTCAAAACAATTTTAGGAGGGTCGGCTGGTTCAAAATTACTACCTTTAGGCGAGTTTGCCTTAGGAATTGAAGCGGCACAACTAGTTGTGGTGTTTGTAGTTTTGATACTATCTTATGTTGTACAAACCGTATTTCGTTTTTCAAAACGCGATTGGGCACTTGTAATGTCGGCTTTTATTATCGGAGTGGTTGTGCCAATGATTATTGAAAGTCCTATTTGGAACAGATAAAATAAATGAAGAAAAAAAAATTAAATAAATACGACAAAGCTTATCTGAGGATTGCCAAAGAGTGGAGTTTACTGTCGTATTGTAAACGAAAGCAGGTAGGGGCTATCATCGTAAAAGACCGAATGATTATTTCGGATGGATACAATGGTACGCCATCTGGTTTTGAAAACTGCTGTGAAGACGAAGAAGGGCTAACCCGCTGGGACGTTCTTCATGCAGAAGCAAATGCAATTTTGAAAGTAGCAAGGTCAACACAATCCTGTGAGGGAGCGACCTTGTATATTACACTTTCACCTTGTAAAGAATGCAGCAAGTTAATACACCAATCTGGTATAAAAAGAGTGGTGTATCATGACGGATATCGTGACGATTCCGGAATTCAGTTTTTAATAAAAGCAGGTGTTGAAGTTGAACATATTCCTGTTTTAGAAGAGTAAATGAAATTTAATTCAAAATATTTACCACTCGTTATCGGAGCGACCTTAGCTCTGGGTATAGTTCTCGGAAGCCTGATGAATGCTCCCGCAGACGATCAGCTTTTGGCTAAAAATTACTCAAAAACAAAATTGAATAAACTGATCGACTTTATCAATAATGAATATGTCGACAGCATCAATACCGATTCAATTGTTAATCTTACAGTCGACAATATTTTATCAAAATTAGATCCGCATTCCGTTTATATTCCTCCAACAGAACAAGCTGAGGTAGCCGAAAGTATGAAAGGTGATTTTGTGGGGATAGGAATTAATTTCTATATGTATAAAGACTCTGTTGCGATTATAAAACCAATCGAAAACGGACCTTCAGCGAAAGCGGGAATAAAGCCAGGAGATCGAATTCTATTTGCCGGAAAAACAAAATTGTTTGGCCGTAGATTGCCTTCTGATAGTTTGTTTTCGAAGTTAAAAGGATTAAAAGGCTCTGAGATTGAATTAACCGTTTTTAGAAAATCAGAACAGAAGAAACTCAAATTTAAAGTTAAAAGAGATGTCATTCCGATAAAAAGCGTCGATGTCTCCTTATTGCTTGGAAATAATACCGGATACATCAAAATCAATCGTTTTGCGGAAACAACTTTTAATGAATTTAAAAGCGGTTTGGCCAGATTGAAACAAAAAGGAATCGAGTCACTTGTCATCGACCTTCGGGATAATGGCGGAGGTTATATGGAAGAAGCCATTGCAATTGCAGATGAATTTTTAAAAGACAAACAGCTGATCGTTTTTACTAAAAATAAAAACGGTACGACTGAAAAGACTTATGCAACAAACGCGGGTAGTTTTGAAGCCGGGAAAGTGTATGTTTTGATTAATGAAAACAGTGCGTCGGCCAGTGAGATTCTTGCCGGAGCATTACAGGATAATGATCGTGGAACGATTGTAGGCCGACGTTCTTTTGGAAAAGGTCTTGTACAGCGTGAAATGGATTTTAACGATGGATCGGCGGTAAGATTAACGGTGGCGCGATATTATACGCCAACTGGAAGATCGATTCAAAAACCTTATAAAAAAGGAAATGAAGAGTATTTTAAAGAATCTGAAGCCCGTATAAAATCGGGGGAACTTTATGCGAAAGACAGTATAAAAGTGGCCGATTCTTTAAAGTTTAAGACACCTAAAGGAAAAATTGTATATGGTGGCGGTGGAATTGTGCCCGATGTTTTTGTGCCGATAGAGGCTGAACACGGGAATGAAAATGTAGCCTATCTATTGCAGACCGGAATTGTAGGGCATTTTGTTTTTGAAGAATTGGATAAAAACAGAGAGGCTTTTGCCGGACTTCATTTTAATGAATTTTTAGCAAAGATGAAAGGCTCTGATTTGTATTTTAAAAAGTTTAAAACGTATGTTTTGTTAACCGGTTTGGATTTGAAATTTGACAAAACCAAAACTTTGGTTAATCGTTATATCACTGCTGAATTTGCCAGACAATTATATGGCGAATTGTATTACTACGATGTTATTTTAAAAGACGATGCCATGATCAGGGCTGTTTTGAGTCCAAAAAAGTAATCTTTAATTCCTTTATCAGATGAAAATAGAAACTATTGTAAATGCTGAGATTGAACTGTTGACAGCCATGAAAAATGCGGATCTTCCAACGCTGGAAAATGTATTGCATGATGATTTGCTTTTTAATTTACCGGACGGACAAACGATTACCAAAGAGTTTGATTTGAATACGTATCGTTCAGGTAAAATGCAAATTGAGGTATTAGAAGCTTCGGATCAGATTATAACTGTAATTAATGATTCGGCTGTAGTCGCGGTAACAATTTTATTGAAAGGAAATTTTAATCACAATCCCGTAAGCGGAACTTTTCGATACATCAGGGTTTGGAAACAATTTGAAGAGAATTTGAAAGTAATTGCAGGTAGTTGTACTCAATTGCAATAAAAGCATCACAATGTAGTTTTAATCAAATCTCCTTAAGTCCGGAGTTAAACTATCTATATGAAAAATCTAAAAAGAATAAGCTTGCTGTTTGTTGTGTTGGTTCTAGTGATTTCCTGTGCTTCTATGAAAAATAATAATAATAGTACGATTACTGGTAAAGTAGATGCAATCGAGTCGGGAAAGGATGGTTATACGGCAAAAATCTCAACAGCTGCTAAAGAAGTGTATTTTGCAACAATTAGCATTGTAAATGTGGGTGGCCCACAAAATTACAAAACCTTAAAAATAGGTGATGTTGTCTCGGTAAAAGGAGAAATCTGGAAAACCGAAGATGAAAGCCACATTAAGGTAACGCAGATTATTTCGGTGGAATAAGAAAGTATAAAAGTTTCAAACCATTAAGAGGATTTCTTAATGGTTTTATTTTGTTTAGTAGATAGGTTTGTTTTATCGAATGCTGTCGTGTGCATGAGTCTGCACGCCGTTGTTCCATAAAGTCAGAATATCTGTAGCTACAGCGGCGCCGCTTCCGGCTGCAATCGCTAACTGGCTTCTCCAGCCTGCTAAAGTTCCAATAACATAAATACCGTCGGCTACTTTGTGGTCGTCGTTTTTAAGCTGGATGCGTTGTTTTTCGGGAAGTGCTTTTTTGTGAGGTTCAATATACTGTATTAAGCCCTCTATGTCAAAAGTATTCGCAGAGCCAATTCCTATGACGATATTTTTTGTTTTATAAGAGTTTTTGTTCGTAGTTACTGTAAAATCGGGGTAAGTACCTTCGACTTTAACTACTTTTTCATTTTCGATCTGAATGATGTGCGGATAACTACTGGATAAATCCTTGGTGCTTTCCAGAAGTAAATCAGATCCTAGTTTGCCAGGTGTAATACCATAAGCATTGTAAAAAATGGCTTCTTGAAGTGAAGAGTTTTTTTGGTGAGTAAAAATTCCGATTTTTTTATCGGTTACAAAAGCTTTGTTTTTAGCTGATCCCAAGACGAGGGCGCAAGACATGCCTGAAACACCTCCGCCAATAATTAAAACGTCAAACATATTGTTATCGTCCGTTTGTTTTTTCTTCAATTCTTTTTGAGATTCTAAAAATCAAAAGAATTAAAACGGCACAAAATGAAGCTGCGATTCCAATAAAAGCTACTACACTGTCTCCTTGAAAAGGATTTTTGAAGTCTAGCAACGTAATATTAAAAACGATTAAAGCTAATGCCAGAAGCACTAAGATGGAAGTAAAGATTTTCATAATGGTTGTTTGTTTGTCTAAAATAATAAAGTAGAACCTTGAGATGTGAAAAATATCTTAAAGTTGTATTTTAGAAATTTTATGGGGTAAATTTATAAAAATAAATGTTAGACAAACAAACCTTTAACATTCGCAGCAAATAATTTAACAGCAATTGCTAAAAGTATGACTCCAAATGTCTTGCGAACTACACCGAGTCCGTTTTCTCCTAATAAATTTTCTATTTTTTTAGAAGATTTTAAAACAAGGTATACCAGAAAAATATTCAGTAGAATTGCAATGACGATGTTAATCGTGTGAAATTGAGATCGAAGCGATAACAAAGTAGTCATCGTACCGGCACCCGCAATCAAAGGGAAAGCCAAAGGAACAATAGAAGCCGATCCCGGTTCTTCGTCACGATAAATCCGAATGCCTAAAATCATTTCCAGCGCTAAAAAGAATAATACAAATGAGCCTGCAACAGCAAAGGAGTGTACATCAATTCCGATAAGCTGCAGGAAGCCCTCTCCGATAAAAAGAAAAGTAATCATAATCAAACCGGCAACGATTGAAGCTTTCTCAGATTCGATATGTCCTACTTTTGTTCTTAAATTGATAATAATCGGAATTGATCCTACAATATCGATTACGGCAAAAAGTACCATTCCAACAGTGATAATTTCCTTAAAATCAATTTCTAACATAATTTTTTTTATTTAGAGTTTAGAGATGTGCAAAAGTAGATAATAAAGTTAATGCTTTTTTATGATATATAAAACGGAGAGTATTTTTGTTATAAAAACACGTATATCTGCTTAAAAAAATGATTTTTGTAACAATAAGTCGGTTGTTTTGCATATTTGCAAGGCGTTTGGGCTAAAGTATTGCAACGGTTTTTTACAAAAGATTCATAAATGCCGCTTGTGCAGAATCTTGTCGGATAAGTGCGTAGAAAGAATAAAAGGAATATCTGCTTTCTTTGCGTATCTTTGCACTTTATAAATTACAGTATTTAAGTATCATGTTTCAATTAGGAAAAACCATTATTTCAGAAGATATTCTTGAAAAAGAATTTGTGTGCAACTTGTCAGCTTGTAAAGGAGCCTGTTGTGTTGATGGAGATGCCGGTGCGCCTTTGAGTGAAGCGGAAACTAAAATTCTGGAAGAAATTTATCCTAAAGTTAAACCTTTCCTGCGAAAAGAAGGAATTGCCGCGATCGAAGCTCAGGGAACCTGGGTAAAGGGGACGGATGGTGATCTTGAAACGACTTTGATTGATAATAAAGACTGTGCCTACGTTATTTTTGATGGCAAGACTGCGCTTTGCGGAATTGAGCAGGCATATAATCAGGGAATCGTAGATTGGAAAAAACCGGTTTCCTGTCATTTATATCCAATACGAGTGAAAGACTTTACAGAGTTCGCTGCAGTGAATTACGATAAGTGGGATATTTGCGACGATGCCTGTTCGTTAGGTAAAGAGTTGGAGGTTCCGGTGTATAAATTTGTCAAAGAGGCGCTAATTCGCCGCTTTGGGCAAGACTGGTATTTGGAGCTTGAAAAAGTCGCAGAAGAACTTAAAAAATCTTAAAAAATCTTAAAAAATCGGTAGCTATTACCGTTGCTGGGAAGTACTCAAGATTTGATTAAAAAAAGAGAGAAGAAGCCGGGAAAAAACTTTTAAAAACATTTAAAAATTTCTTGCTTTTTATTTTAAAAAGTCTATATTCTACAGCAAAATGAGCAGTAAATGTAAGGATTAATTTACTCATTTACAGTATTTTAATTGTTGTATGAAAAATATCTCAATTTTCTGCTGTTGTTAAAAACTACGCCCGATTGTGAATAAGTTTGGCTTTTATTTTTGGCAACAAATGACAATCTTTGTAGTCTACTGAATTAGCAAAAATTTAGTATAAAAATTAAAGCAAAATTTCATGTCACAAGTCGAGCCAATATTACAAGAAAATAAAAATCGTTTCGTTATTTTTCCTATTAAACATCATGATATTTGGGAATGGTACAAAAAGATGGAGGCTAGTTTCTGGACTGCAGAAGAAATCGATTTGCACCAGGATTTGACGGACTGGAATAATAAGTTAAGTGACGACGAAAGATATTTTATCAAACACATTTTAGCATTCTTTGCAGCTTCTGATGGAATTGTAAATGAAAACCTTGCTGAGAACTTTGTAAATGAAGTTCAATATGCTGAAGCTAAATTTTTCTATGGTTTCCAGATCATGATGGAAAATATACATAGTGAAACGTATTCTTTGTTAATTGATACTTATGTAAAAGATGAAGCAGAGAAAGCAGAATTGTTTAATGCTTTGGAAGTTTTTCCTGCAATTGGTAAAAAAGCGGAATGGGCTTTAAAATGGATCGAATCTGATTCATTTGCTGAAAGACTAATTGCTTTTGCAGCAGTGGAAGGGATCTTTTTCTCAGGTGCTTTCTGTTCTATTTATTGGTTAAAAAAACGTGGTTTAATGCCAGGTTTGACTTTTTCGAACGAGTTGATTTCACGTGATGAAGGTGTACACTGTGACTTCGCAGTACACCTGCACAATCATCACCTGGTTAATAAAGTGCCAAAAGACAGAATTAAAGAAATCATTGTTGATGCTTTAAATATCGAAAGAGAGTTTGTAACAGAATCTCTTCCGGTAAGTTTAATAGGAATGAATGCTACTTTAATGACGCAATATTTAGAGTTTGTTGCAGATCGATTATTAGTAGAATTAGGTTGTGAGCGTGTGTATGGATCAGCGAATCCGTTTGATTTCATGGACATGATCTCTCTTCAGGGAAAAACCAATTTCTTTGAAAAACGTGTTGCGGAGTATCAAAAGTCAGGTGTAATGAACACAGACAGTGATGCACAAAAAATTTCATTTGATGCAGATTTTTAGACAACAAGAATAGTTTTAGTGGACACTAAAAAACACTAAAAAAATAAATCATTTTTAAGATTGAATCTTCATCCCAAATCGTTGATTCAAGAACAATTTTTAATGCCTTTCAATCTGTTTTTCGGATTGGAAACAGACAACTATTGAGAATCCTACAATTCTCAAAAAATAATTAGGAAACACACAATGTTTAAGCTTTGGAAATCGTTATTCCAGAGTCTTTCATTTTTTCAATAACTTAAATAGTAAGCTTATGTATGTAGTAAAAAGAGATGGCCATAAAGAGCCGGTAATGTTTGATAAGATTACAGAAAGAATCAAAAAATTGTGTTACGGTTTAAATGAACTTGTAGATCCTGTTAAGGTAGCCATGAGAGTTATCGAGGGATTGTATGACGGGGTTTCGACTTCTGAATTAGATAATCTTGCAGCAGAAACGGCGGCTTCTATGACTATTGCGCATCCTGATTATGCACAACTGGCAGCGCGTGTGGCAATTTCAAATCTACATTCAAATACCAAGAAATCGTTCTCAGAAACGATGAAAGATATGTACAATTACGTAAATCCAAGAAATGGACAGGATGCTCCGTTACTTTCGGATGAAGTATTTAAAGTAATTCAGGAAAACTCAGCTTTCTTAGATTCTCATATCATTTATACAAGAGATTTTAATTACGACTATTTTGGTTTTAAAACTTTAGAGCGTTCTTACTTGCTGAAAATTAATGGTAAAATCGTTGAAAGACCACAACATATGTTGATGCGTGTTTCGGTTGGTATTCACCTTGATGATTTAAAATCGGTAATTGAGACGTACGACTTAATGTCTAAAAAGTTCTTCACGCATGCAACACCAACGTTGTTCAATGCAGGAACTCCAAAACCTCAGATGTCTTCTTGTTTCCTTTTGGCTATGCAGGATGATAGTATTGATGGTATTTATGATACTTTAAAACAAACTGCTAAAATCTCGCAATCAGCGGGAGGAATTGGTCTTTCAATTCATAACGTTCGTGCGACAGGATCGTACATTCGCGGTACAAACGGAACTTCAAACGGAATTGTTCCGATGTTGAGAGTATTCAATGATACTGCTCGTTATGTAGATCAGGGTGGTGGAAAACGTAAAGGAAGTTTTGCGATTTACATCGAAACCTGGCATGCTGATATTTTCGAATTCTTGGATTTAAAGAAAAATACAGGAAAAGAAGAAATGCGTGCAAGAGATTTATTCTTCGCAATGTGGACTTCCGATTTATTCATGAAACGTGTACAGGAAGATACTACCTGGACTTTAATGTGTCCTAACGAGTGTCCTGGTCTGTATGATGTTTATGGAGAAGAGTTTGAAGCACTATATCTGGATTATGAATTTAGAGGAAAAGGTAGAAAAACGATTCGTGCACGTGAGTTATGGGAGAAAATTCTGGAATCACAAATCGAAACAGGAACACCTTATATGCTGTATAAAGATGCGGCAAACCGTAAATCAAATCACAAGAACTTAGGAACTATTCGTTCGTCTAACTTGTGTACTGAAATTATGGAGTATACTTCTAAAGATGAAATTGCAGTTTGTAACCTGGCTTCTATTTCGTTGCCAATGTTTATTGATAACGGTAAATTCGATCACGAAGCACTTTACAATGTTACCAAACGTGTAACTCGTAACCTAAACAAAGTAATCGACAGAAATTACTATCCTGTTAAAGAAGCCGAAAACTCTAACCTTCGTCACCGTCCGGTAGGATTAGGGGTGCAAGGTTTAGCAGATGCTTTTATCATGTTGCGTATGCCTTTTACAAGTGATGAGGCAAAAGCATTAAATCAGGAAATTTTCGAAACATTATACTTCGCAGCCGTAACCGCTTCTATGGAAATGGCGAAAGAAGAAGGACCGTATTCAACTTTTGCAGGTTCTCCAATGTCTCAAGGGGAATTTCAATACAATATGTGGGGATTGAAAGATGAAGAATTATCAGGTCGTTGGGACTGGGCGTCTTTAAGAAAAGAAGTAATGGAGCATGGGGTTCGTAACTCATTGTTAGTAGCGCCAATGCCAACTGCTTCGACTTCACAGATTCTTGGAAACAACGAAGCTTTCGAACCTTATACATCAAACATTTACACACGTCGTGTATTGTCTGGAGAATTCATCGTAGTAAACAAGCACTTACTGGAAGATTTAGTAAAACTTGGTTTATGGAACGAAGATTTGAAACAGGAAATTATGCGTCATAACGGATCAGTTCAAAATATTGATATTATTCCGCAAGAGCTGAAAGATCTTTATAAAACAGTTTGGGAAATGTCGATGAAAGACATTATCGATATGTCACGTCAAAGAGGTTACTTCATTGACCAATCACAGTCTTTGAACTTGTTCATGCAAGATGCTAACTATTCTAAATTAACATCAATGCACTTCTACGCTTGGCAATCAGGTTTAAAAACAGGAATGTATTACCTAAGAACAAAATCGGCAGTTGATGCCATTAAGTTCACGCTAAACAATGATAAAAAAGAAGAAACAGCTCCAACATTAGTTGCAGAAACGGAAGCAATCAGCGTTGAGGATTATAAAGCAATGCTTTTAAAAGCACAAGCAGCAGACCCTGAAGATTGCGAAATGTGTGGATCTTAATGATTTTCAGAAGAAAGAAAATAGAGTAGAGATTTTTTTATTCTTAAAGTTTATAGAAAGCAGTTATCATTTCGATAGCTGCTTTTTTTTTGTTATCAATACCAGCAACAAGCAGTCTTCAATCTTTTATTGTAGCCCAAGGTTCAACCTGTGGAATACAATGCCATGTAATTTGATTCTGATCCAATCTGTAACCCGAGGTTGAAACCTCTGGCTATGTCATGATATCGTTTGGAATAAAAATTAAGGTTTTACAAGTGGATATTTACTATAGTTTTTTATTTGGATAATTCTGTCTGTTTCGTGTCAAAACGAGTAAAGCAATATCCCAAAAAAAAAACCCGTTTAATTGTTACCAAAGATTTTAAAACTTAGCACCTTAGTATCTAAGTACCTCAGAACCTTTCATTAAACCTTTAAGAGAAAGTCAAGTCTTATTGTAATAATTTCTGAATTATGAAAAAAAGTAATCTTTGGTCGTTACGATTGGGTTTTTCCGGCAAAGAATCCGATGCAATTGAAAAACTAGGATTAGAAAAATTTCTAAAGCATTCCTATGAATCCAAATTTGACACACAGCTCCCCGCTTTTTTAGAGGATGATCCTAAGACATTATTAGAACTCAAAGAGCTTCGGGAGTCAATTAAAGCTGCAGATTCAGAGGAAAAAAAGAAAGTCCTCAAAAAAGAAATCTACTCCGCAGTAGAACTAAAAAAGTGGTGGATTGGCAAAATGCGTAATGATGAATTTCCGCTACGTGAAAATATGGTTTGCTTCTGGCACAATCACTTTGTATCCACCACGCAGAAGGTAAAAGTCAATTACTGGATTTACCAGCACAATATGATTTTGCGGGAACATGCTTTTGGGAACTTTAAAGAACTCACCAAGCAAATCTTGAAATCGAATGCAATGGTGAAGTACCTTGATAATGTCGACAACAAAAAAGGGAAATACAACGAAAACCTCAGTCGCGAATTATTGGAACTGTTCACCATCGGAATTGGAAACTACACCGAAAGCGATATTAAAAATGGAGCAAGAGCTTTGGCAGGGCTAAATTATGGAGACAACAGAGCTGCTTACAGGAAGTTTGCTGAAGATGACACTGATAAAACCTATTTTGGTAAAACCGGAAATTGGAAAGCAGATGATCTGGTCGATATTATTTTTGAACAGAAAAACATTCCGTATCTGATTACCCGAAAAATCCTCGAATGGTTTGTGTATGACAATCCACCCGAAGATCTGGTGACTTATTATGGGGATTATTTTAGAAAAGTGAAATTTGAAATTCAGCCTTTATTGACCAAGATCTTTACCGAAGAGTATAAGAAAGAAAATTCAGGAACAAAAATCAAAGATCCTTTAGTTTATATTTTGCAGTTACTGGATGAGTTGCATATCGATGATCTTGACGATGGGATGATTCTGTTCTTTCTGAAGCAGCAAGGAATGGATTTATACAACCAAGTTAATGTAAAAGGTTGGGATGGGGGCAATTCCTGGCTGACCTCTCAAATTTACCTGCAGCGCAACAATACCGCCGATTTGCTTTGCAGCGGGAGAAGTATTACCCGTAAAGTTCTGAATACGATGGCTTCCGAAGCTGAAAAACCAAAATCAGAATTTGAAAAAGTTGAAGTAAAAATTGACTTTGATACCAACGGAAATAACAAAACGATCATCACTGATCTGTCAAACAGATTATTGTTTAAAGTAAATGATTCGGTGCAAAAAGACATGGAGAACTTACTCAAATACGATTTTGATCCAAAAGAGGCACATGCCAATTTTGCTGTAATCCGACTCTTTAATTATATAACCAAACTGCCCGAATATCAATTAATTTAGAAAGCTGTAATTATGAACAGAAGAAATTTTCTAACGCTTACAGGAACTCTTACTGGCGGAATGCTGGTGCTTCCTGATTTTTTACATGCATTTGGTTCGCAGGGTAATTTGATAATCGGCGAGCAATGTGTTGTGTTTGTTCAGTTAAATGGAGGAAATGACGGTTTGAATACTTTCATTCCGTATGATAATCCATTGTATTATGATTTACGTACTAAAATAGCTTTGAATAAGGATACTGTCATTGGGAAAAATAAAGGAATGGCTTTTCATCCGGCTTTAAAGGATTTTGCTCAAATGCAGCAAAATGGTGATCTGACCGTAATTCAGAATGTTGGATATCCCGAACCCATTCGATCACATTTTAGAAGTCAGGAAATTTGGCAAACGGCCACAGATTCTAATAAATACATTAATGAAGGCTGGTTGGGACGTTATTTAGACTTGCAGTGCAATGGGCATCAGGCCACCGCAGGAATAAATCTGGATTCGATCGATAATCTGGCGTTGAAAGGTAATGAACCCAATTTTATCACGGTAAAAGATCCAAATCGATTTAAAGTGAAATCTGATAAAGAAGAAAATGTAACCTTGTCCGATAATCCGCAATTGGATTTTGTTCGAAAAATAGCCAATTCGGTTACAGAAGGATCTGATGAAATTCAGAAAGCATTGGCGAAATCCAAGTCGGAAATTAGTTATCCTAAGACAGAATTGTCTAAGAACCTGGAATGGATTGGTCGACTGATCAAAGGAAACTTAAATTCAAAAGTGTATTATACTTCGTTAGGCGGATTTGATACGCATGACAATCAACTTGCTATACACGAAAAGAAATTAGCGGATTTGAACGACGCTTTGTACAGTTTTTACCAGGATTTGAAACAGTCAAAGTTGCTAGAGAATGTAACAGTTGTGGTGTTTTCTGAATTTGGAAGACGTGTAAAAGATAATGGAAACGGTACAGATCATGGAACTGCCGCGCCAATGTTTATAATTGGCGGAAGTAATAAAGGAACAATTTTAGGCAACAATCCTGATTTATCTAATTTGGATAATGGGGATTTAAAATATGAAATTGATTTCAGAAGTGTTTATGCTTCATTACTACAGCAAAAAATGAACTTCGATTATACTAAAATTGGGATTGTGAACAAACCGGTTTCTGGGCTGTTTTAGTTTTTTAGAAGCTATTCCCGCTTTTCGTTACAATCTTTTGTGTCCGCCGCGGCGGACACAAAAGGATTTCCACTTCAATCGGGGCTAGGCTAATTATTTACATAACAATATTTTCGTCTAGTTTGTTGTTCCTCGGAATGACAAGGAGTAAGGAATACATTGATTTAATTCGAGAAATTGGATTGTAAAATGACAATGACTTGCGTTAATTCGTTAATTCGTGGCGAAAAAAAAATAGAATCTTAGCCACTCACAATCTCAGAACTTTCAAATCCCCATTGTAAATATCTCATTTTAAGGAGATATTTTTGTATTATCATACAAAACATCATAAATTTGTTAAGAAATCCTTTTTTGTTTCATAAAATGTATTATTTTTTTTGGTACAGTAAAAATAATTTATACATTCGCAAAGAATTTATTGAAAAACACAAACAAAATGACTAATAACCGTTTTTATTTTAGCAACTCTTTTTATTTCTTCTTTAGTAGAAGTGAGGATTGTGCTATGGTTATTTGAGAAAATTAAAATACAAATAAAACTAATATACAATCCTGATGCAAATCAGGATTTTTTTTTGAATATATGACAACGAAAATTGCAATACAAGGTATTAAAGGATCTTTTCATCATCAGGTAGTGAAGGAGTATTTCTCTGAAAATGTGGATATTGATGAATGTTTGTCTTTTGAAGAATTAATCGATAGTCTGCTTTCCGGAAAATCGGACCAGGCTGTAATGGCGATTGAAAACTCGATTGCAGGACCAATTATTCCGAATTATGCTTTGATTGATAAGAATAATATACACATTATTGGAGAGCATTATTTGAACATTCATCAAAACTTAATGGCTTTAAAAGGGCAGAAAATTGAAGATATAAAAGAGGTTCATTCACATCCGATGGCCTTATTGCAATGTATGGATTTCCTGAAACAATATCCAAACATTAAGTTGGTTGAGGACAAAGATACGGCCGAGACTGCGAGAAGAATTCAGGAAAAACAATTGACAGGAATTGCGGCAATCGCCAGTAAAACGGCTTCTGAAATGTACAGTTTAGAAATTATCGCTCCTGAGATCCAAACGATCAAGAATAATATGACCCGCTTTGTGATTATTAAAAAACAGAATTCATTTCTGCCGGAAAACGAAATCAACAGAGCATCAATCAAATTTGAACTGGATCACAAAAGAGGAAGTCTGGCAGCAGTTTTAAATGTGATGAGCGACTGCAAACTGAATTTGACAAAAATTCAATCGTTGCCAAAAATTGAAACACCCTGGAAATATTCGTTTTTCGTAGACGTAACATTCGAGAAATACGAAGATTTTGCAAAAGCCAAATCGTTATTAAACATTATGGCAGAATATTTTAAAGTATTAGGAGAATATAAAAATACCAAGCCTTTAAGTCAGTCTTAAAGTTGGAAAGTCTTAAAGTCCAAAAAGTAGAAAGCAAAGTAAAAAGTTTATAAGAACCTAAAGTCTAAAGCAATAAAAAAAATGATAACAACAGCAAAACGATTAGATACAGTTGAAGAATACTACTTCTCCTCAAAATTAAGAGAAGTTCGTCAGCTGCAATCTGAAGGAAAACCTATTATCAATATGGGAATCGGAAGCCCTGATTTGAGTCCGTCAAAAGCAGTAATTGAAGCGGTAGCCGCAGCAATTCAGGATGAAAATGGACATGGCTATCAGAGTTATCAGGGATTGCCGGAATTGAGAAAAGGAATGGCTGATTTTTATCAGAACCAGTTTGGTGTTGCGTTGAATCCGAATAATGAAATTTTACCTTTGATGGGTTCGAAAGAAGGAATAATGCATATCTCGTTGGCGTTTTTAAATGAAGGCGATCATGTTTTAATTCCGAATCCGGGTTACCCAACTTATACTTCGGTAACCAATTTGGTTGGGGCAGTTCCGGTTTATTATGATTTGACAGAAGCAAATGCGTGGGAGCCGGATTTTGAAGCTTTAGAAAAATTAGAGCTGGAGAAAGTAAAAATTATGTGGTTGGGCTACCCGCACATGCCAACAGGAGCAAGGGGAAGTCTGGCATTATTTGAAAAATTGGTTGCTTTTGCTAAAAAACATAAGATATTATTAGTTAACGATAATCCGTATAGTTTTGTTTTGAATGATAATCCAATGAGTTTATTGCAGGTTGAAGGTGCAAAGGATGTAGCTTTAGAATTGAATTCATTAAGTAAAACGTTCAACATGGCAGGCTGGAGAGTGGGGATGGTTTTAGGAAATCCTGAAATTATTGATGCAATTCTAAAAGTAAAAAGTAACATGGACAGCGGTATGTTCTACGGAATTCAAAAAGGTGCAATCGCGGCTCTAAATTGTGATAAATCATGGTTCGAAGATCAAAACAAAATTTATAGAGGTCGTAGAGAACTAACGGAAAAGTTAGCGGAAAAATTAGGCTGCAAAGTATATAAAGAAGGAGTTGGACTTTTTGTTTGGGCAAAACTTCCGGAAGGAATTGAATCATCAGAAAAGTTCATTGACGAGATATTATATGAGAAACATATTTTCATCACGCCGGGAACCATTTTTGGAAGCAACGGTGAAGGTTATATCAGATTTTCATTGTGTGTGAAAGAAGAAAAAATACAGGAAGCGATAGAGCGATTTTAGATTTTTCTCAACAGTTTGTCATTTCGACGAAGGAGAAATCTCCACGAGAAGCTCTACAAAGATTGGATTTTCGTCGCGGAGTTACTTGCGAAGATTTACTTCGTCTGTTCGCTATCGCTCGAGTCTCCTTCGTCGAAATGATAAAAAAGACGGAAAACGATAAAGGTCTTAAAAAACGAGAAGCCCTAGCCCTGATAGAAGCGGCATCCTTTTATGGTCTCTTTTTTTTTCTAACGAGACCATAAAAAGATACAGCGGATAGCAGGAAATAGCTTCTAATAAAAAGAAATATGAAAGTATACGTAATAGGAATAGGATTAATAGGCGGTTCGATGGTGCTGGACATCAAGGATCAACATCCTGATTCGACCATTTTTGGAATTGACAGTAACGAAAAACACTTACAGGAAGCCATTGATTTAGGAGTTATCGACGAAGCAGGAAGTTTTGAAGATCTGTCGGGAGCTGATTTTGTAATTGTTTCGGTTCCTGTAGATGTGGCACTTGTAGTTTTGCCAAAAGTATTGGATTTAGTTGGCGACAAAACAATCGTTTTTGAAGTGGGGTCGACGAAAAAACCAATCTGTGATGTAGTAGCGAGCCACCCAAAAAGGCGGAATTTTATTGCCACGCATCCAATTGCCGGAACAGAGTTCTCAGGGCCTTCGGCGGCGATTAAAGGTTTGTTTAAGGGAAAAACAAATATTATCTGCGAAGTGGAAAAAACCACTTTTAAATTGCAGGAAAAGGCGTTAAAGCTTTTTGCCGAAATAGGAATGAGGATACGCTATATGGATCCAATTTCACATGACAAACATATTGCTTACGTTTCGCATTTGTCACACATTAGCTCATTTATGCTGGGAAAAACGGTAATGAATAAAGAAAAAGACGAACAGGATATTTTTGATATGGCGGGAAGCGGATTTGAAAGTACCGTTCGTTTAGCTAAAAGCTCGCCTGCAATGTGGACGCCAATTTTTAAGCAAAACAAAGAATATGTTCTGGAAACATTAGAAGAATACATTTCAAATCTCAGTCGGTTTAGGGATTTGCTAAAAGAAGAAGATTACAGTGCCATTTTTGATGAAATGGAAAGCACCAATAAAATTAAAGAGATACTAAACGGATTAACAATTAAAAAATAAAACTATAATAAAGATGGAAAATAAAAAAGAAATGAGAAAGTGGTTAGAAGATTTCAATTTAAATCACCCACTTGTAATCGCAGGGCCATGCAGCGCAGAAACAGAAGATCAGGTATTGAAGATTGCACACGAATTGAAAGATTCAAAAGTTAGTGTATTCAGAGCAGGAATCTGGAAACCAAGAACACGTCCGGGAGGATTTGAAGGTGTTGGAGAAATTGGTTTGAAATGGTTGCAAAAAGCAAAGAAAGAAACCGGTTTGTTGATGGGTACTGAGGTTGCAACTGCAGCACATTGTAAATTGGCTTTAGAACATGATATAGACGTTTTATGGGTTGGTGCCCGTACAACTGCAAACCCTTTTGCAGTTCAGGAAATTGCTGATACTTTGAAAGGGACTGATAAAATCGTTTTGGTTAAAAATCCTGTAAACCCTGATTTAGCTTTATGGTTAGGTGGTGTTGAGCGTTTACACATGGCCGGAATTGAGAAGTTAGGAGTGATTCACAGAGGATTTTCGACTTACGAAAAAACAAAATACAGAAATATTCCGGAATGGCAAATTGCTATCGAATTGCAAAATAAATTCCCTGATCTGCCATTAATCATCGACCCGTCTCATATTACAGGAAATCGTAACATGATTTTTGAAGTGACGCAAGAGGCTTTAGATTTGAATTACGATGGTATGATTATCGAAACGCACTACGATCCGGACAACGCATGGTCTGATGCTGCTCAACAAGTAACTCCAGATGCATTGAAACAGATCATTAAAGATTTGACAATCAGAAAAACGGATGATACTACAGATGAGTACAACCAAAAAATGAAAAAATTAAGAGCGAATATCGACGTTTTAGATGCTAACTTATTAGAGTTGCTAGGAAAACGTATGAAAGTAGCGGATGAAATTGGACAGGTGAAGAAAGATGCAAACGTTGCAATTCTTCAAAACAACCGTTGGAATGAAATCCTTGGAAAAATGATTTTGGAAGGTGAGAAAAAAGGACTTACAGAAGAGTTTGTTTTGAGAATGTTTAAGGCAATCCACCAGGAAAGTATTGGTCATCAGGAAAAAGTATTCAATGCATAGTTTTTTCTAAAAACATATAAGTGATATAAGTTAATTGGAGTTTTTTTTAACTCTATTCTATGACTGTCTTATGTCATCATTTTAAAAATAGATTGTTTTTTTACATTAAATCTCCTTTGCTTTCGGGCTTTGGAGATTTTTTTTTGAAATAAATAGTACCTTCCCAACCTTTTGATGTTTTTTGTTCTCTATAAAAGTATAAACCTAAATTTTCGTATCATGAAGTCAAAATTGTTTTTGTCTGTACCGAATATTCTTCAAATTAATTTGAATGTATTGTTTTATTTCTTGTTGTTTTTAGGAGCAAAATCTTTTGCGCAAAGTCCCGAACTAACGGTGAAAGGCGATGAAGCTGAAAAAGTGAGAATGAATAAATTAATTGTTAATGTAAAAGTGGTGGGTAATATTGCTTACACTACTGCCGAAATGCATTTTTTTAATTCAGGAACCCGTCAGATGGAAGCGGAACTTATTTTTCCGTTACCAGAGAATGTCTCCGTTTCCAGATATGCTATTGATATTAACGGAAAAATGCGTGAAGCTGTTCCGGTAAATAAAAATAAAGGCAAACAGGTTTTCGAAGCTATCGAACACCGTCGTGTTGATCCGGGACTACTGGAGAAAGTAGATGGGAATAATTTTAGAACCAGAATTTATCCGTTGATGCCAAACGGAGAACGAACTGTTATAATAGGTTACGAAGAAGAACTTTCGGCATTCGATAAAAATAATTTGGTGTATCAATTAGTAAGTCGTTATCCTAAAAAACTGGATCAGTTTGAGATGAATGTTTCGATTTTAGGAACTGAATCTGCTCCAATTGTGGCAGAAAATTCAGGTGATGAAATTGCTTTTTCAAAATGGAATCAATCTTTTCAGACTTCTATCAAAAAAGAAAATTATCAGCCTACTGAGAAATTAGTTTTTAAAATTCCAATTCAGCAGAACATTCCAAGTGTGTTGATGCAGGATGTTAGCGGTCAGCATTATTTTTACGGAAATACTTTTATAGAAGGCAATAAAAGAGCAAAGAAAAATCCAGCTTCGATTGGTTTAATTTGGGATAATTCGTTGAGTTGTAAAACGAGAGACTTAAAAAAGGAAATGGCTTTGCTTAATGCTTATTTTCAGAAAATAAAAAATACAAAAGTAATCTTATACTTTTTGAATTATACTTTCGAAAAACAAAAAGAATATACCATTACAAGCGGAAATTGGTCTGAATTAAAAACCGTATTAGAAAATGCCAAGTACGATGGAGGAACAAGATTTTCTAAAATAAATCTTTTGCCTCATGATGAGTTTTTGCTTTTTTCGGATGGATTATCATCTTTAAGCGACAATGTTTTGCCAAAAACTAAAAAGCCAATTTATACGATTACATCATCTGTTTCTGCTGATTTTTCTTTCCTGAATTATTCGGCGATGCAAACAGGCGGTAGTTTTATCAATTTAAATCAGGTTAATCCGGAAAATGCTTTAGATAAATTGGTGAATACAAATTTAAAGTTTTTAGGAATAAAAGAGAATTATACAGTGACTGATTTGTTTCCGATGCCGGGAACTTCGGCCTCCGGAAGTTTTAGTTTCTCAGGGATTTCTTTAAAACCAAAAAATGAAATTACGTTGTTGTTTGGTTATAATAACGAAGCTGTTTTAGAACGAAAAATAATTCTAGATGGCAGTATTCAAAATACAAAAGAAGTAAATATTGAGAAACTTTGGGCACAGAAAAAAATTGCCAATCTTGATTTTCAATATGACAAAAATGCAGATGAAATCGAGCTTCTGGGCAAGAAATACGGAATCATTACAAAGAATACTTCGTTGATTGTTCTGGAAGATATTCGTGATTATATTTCTTATGATATTATTCCGCCAACAGAATTGCGTGCCGAATTTGACCGAATTAAAAAACAGGAAAATGCTAATACTTTGGCGCAGCAAAAAAATAATTGGGAAAGTATTGAAAGCTATTTTGAAGGTTTAAATAATTGGTGGAAAAAAGATGTAAAATATTCTGTTCCAAAACCGTTACCGAAGCCAAAAGTTAAAAAACCTAGCCGATCAGATAATAATGCAGTAAGCGAAAGTTCAAGCAGAAGTTCAAGTGCAGTTTCAACCAGAAGCACAAATGTTGCGGCAGGTAAAGTTGAAGGTATTGTTGTAGATCAGGAAGGAATACCTTTACCAGGTGTGACTGTAACAATAGGAGGAGAAAGAGAAGGAGTTGTTGCTGATTTTGATGGTAAATTTGTAATTAGAGCAGCCGAGAATAGTACTCTTAACTTTAGTTATATTGGATTTGAGCCTTATCAATTAAATGTGGGTAGAAACAATCAAATTAGAGTTCAGTTAAAAGAATATTCGCAATCACTAAATGAGGTTGTTGTTACAGGATATGCGACAACACAAAAAAGATCTGTTTCTTATTCTTCACAATCAGTAGCGGCTGAAAGTATTTCTAAAAATAATGATATTCAGGAGGCTCTTGCTGGTAAAGTGGTTGGAGTTCAAATCTCCCCATCAATAAGTAGTGATAAGGTTGTAGGTAGCGAAAGTGAGGTTAATTTCAATTCTAAAAAAGATTCAGATAGCGAGGACGACGATGAGGATGGAGGATTAAACAGAATCGAAAGTGAACCTAAAACCTGGAATCCGGATCGTTTGTATTTAAAAGCTTTGGCATCGGCACCAAAAGAAAAACAATACGAATTGTATTTTGAACTTAGAAACGGGCAGGAAAGAAACCCAAGTTTTTATTTTGATGTAGCACATTTTTTCTACAATCAGGGTGATGTTAGAAAAGCATTACAAATCATTAGTACTATTGCCGATTTAGGTTTAGAAAACCATCAGCTTTATAAAACACTTACCTATACTTTACGCCAATGGCAGGATTATGAAGATGCATTATTTACTGCAAGACAAATTGCAAAATGGAGAGTGCACGAACCACAAAGTTTAAGAGATTATGCTTTGGCTCTTGAAGATGCAGGAATGTATCAGGAAGCTTTTGATCAATTGATTAAAGCTTTGGAGGTAAATTATTACGGAGAAATGAGCGGACAATATGAAGGTGTAGAAGATATTATTTTAATGGATATTAACCGTTTGACAATTGAACACAAAGGTTTGAAAACGGGCAAACTCGATAAAAAATATTTGGCAAAAATGCCGGTTGATATCAGAATAATTATGAACTGGAATTTAATGGATGTCGATCTTGATTTGCATATTATTGAGCCAAATGGCGAAGAATGTTATTATGCACATAAAGAAACACAAGCCGGCGCGAGATTCTCTAAAGATTTCACGCAAGGTTACGGACCTGAACAATATTTAATTCGAAATGCTCTTAAAGGAAAATATCAAATAAAAACCAATTATTTTGGCGAAAGAGAATTAACTGAAAGTGGTCCTGCAACCGTTATGGTAGAAATATATACTACAAGAGCTGGGAAAACTATAAAAACTTTAAAAACGATTCAGTTAGGAAAAATCAAAGAAAATGAAATTTTAGCCGAAATTATCTGGTAAATCTTTCAAATTAAGAGTAAGTCTTTAATTTTAAAAGGCGAAGTTGCGTTGTTCAATTCTAAAAACGTAATTTTGCCTTTTATTTTTTAGTTCAAAGAATAATCTAAAATCTAAACTCAGCAATCTAAAATTAAAGAATGACAGGACTCGTATATAAATCTACAGGAAGTTGGTACACTGTAAAATCAGAAAATGGCGATTTTATAGAATGCCGTATGAAAGGGAAGTTTAGGATGAAAGGTATTAAAAGTACCAATCCTATTGCTGTAGGCGATATTGTCGATTATGAACTGGAGGAAACTTCAGATGCTGTAACCGGAACGATTTTTAATATTCACGAAAGAAAGAATTACATCGTTCGTAAATCGGTTAACTTATCGCATCAAATGCATATTATTGCATCTAACATCGATCGTGTGTTTTTATTGATTACGATTAATAATCCGCCTACTACCTTTAACTTTATTGACCGTTTTCTCGTTACTGCCGAGGCGTATAATATCGAAACTATTTTGGTTTTTAATAAAATCGATACTTTTGATGAAGCTACACTTGAAGATCAATTGTATATGCAATATGTCTATCAGCAAATAGGTTATAAATGTCTTCGTGTTTCTTCGACAGAAATGAAAGGTGTTGAAGAGTTAAAAGAAATGATGATCGGTAAAGTAAGTATGTTTTCCGGACATTCCGGTGTGGGAAAATCGACTTTGGTAAATGCAATGGAGCCTTCTTTGCATCTTAAAACCAAAACCATTTCGGAGGCCAGTAAACAAGGGCAGCATACCACCACTTTTGCCGAAATGTATGATTTGTCTTTTAATGCAAAAATTATCGACACACCGGGAATTAAAGGTTTTGGAATTGTTGACATGGAGCCTTCTGAAATCAGTGGTTATTTTCCTGAGTTTTTCAGATTAAAGGATCAATGTAAATTTAACAACTGTTTGCACAAAGAAGAACCACATTGTGCGATCAAAGCTGCTTTAGAACGAGATGAGATCGCTTGGTCACGTTACAATAGTTATTTGAAGATTCTCGAAGGAGATGATGAAAACTATCGTACCGATTCTTATGACGAGGATCGAAAAGCAAGTGATGAATTGAGGAAATAAAAAATAAATTCCAAATTCTTAAAATTTCAAATCAAAAATTATCGACAGAGTTTGATTGTAGAGATGTACTGCAGTGCATCTAACGTTAGAGTTTAGAATCTTTTTAATTCGTGTAATCTGTGGCAAAACCAAAATATCTTCTATTATAATGAAAGTAGTAATTCAAAGAGTTTCCCAGGCGTCAGTGACAATCGATCATCAAAAAGTGGCTGATATTCAAAAAGGTTTATTAATTCTGCTCGGAATTGAAGACGCAGACAATCAGGAGGACATTGATTGGCTGGTGGGGAAAATCATTAAAATGAGAATTTTTGGAGACGAAAATGATGTAATGAATTGTTCGGTTCAGGATATCGATGGAGATATTATTGTAGTAAGCCAGTTTACGCTTCACGCTTCTACTAAAAAGGGAAACCGTCCTTCGTATATAAAAGCTGCAAAACCTGAATTTGCTATCCCAATGTATGAGAATTTTCTAAAGTCTTTAGAAAAGGAATTTAATAAAAAAATACAAGCAGGAGTTTTTGGTGCCGATATGAAAGTTAATCTCTTGAATGATGGACCGGTAACTATTTTAATAGACAGTAAAAACAGAGATTAAAAAAAAATTAGACGAATGTTAAGGATTTCTAAAAATAATATATATTTGGCGAAATTACTTACTAAATGAAAAGCCTGGTTTTTACGTTATTTTTTTGCTTGTTTACCCTTATTTCTTCCGCTCAGAAAAGCGAATATGCTGTGGCTGCAATTGCCGATAGTCTTAAAGAAAATGCTAATGCAGTAGTTCGTTTGGATCAGACTGATATGGCTATTTTGTCACAACGAAGCATGAATACTAAAAATCATCGGGTTGTAACAGTTTTAAACGAAAAAGGGGGTAGCGCTATACAGGCTTACGAATATTACGACAAATCAACTTCGGTCAAAAGTATTGAAGCAACAGTTTATGACGCTCTTGGTAAAGAAATCAAAAAAATTAAAAGAAAAGATTTTAAAGATCAGAGCGTTGTTGGAGGAGGTACTCTATTTTCTGACAGCCGGGTTGTATATTTAGATTATACTCCCATTTCATATCCTTTCACAGTTGAATTTAATAGTGAGGTTCAGACTTCTTCAACTGCTTTTATCCCAAGCTGGATGCCTTTAAGAGGATTTTATACCAGTATTGAAAAAACAGTTCTCAATGTTGTTTATCCTGCTGATTTAGGTTTTAAAAAGAAAGAAATTCAATTTTCAGGTTTCAGTATAAAGAGAAATACAGACACTAGTACTCAACTTTCTTATACTGCAAATACTATTTTAGCACAAAAACAGGAAGATTATAGCCCGGCATACAAAGATCTTTTTCCTAAAGTCATGATGGGGTTAGAATATTTTCATTTGGAAGGTGTTGACGGTACCGCTACAAACTGGACAGATTTTGGTAAATGGTATTCTGAAAAGATACTCTCGGGAACAACAGATTTACCTGAGGAAACCAAAGCTAAAATAAAAGCTGTTGTTGGGGGGGAAAAGGATCCGATAAAAAAAGCAAAACTGGTTTACGATTTTGTACAGAAAAAATCAAGATATGTGAGTATTCAGGTCGGAATTGGCGGATGGAAGCCCATGCTGGCTGCTGATGTTGACCGCTTAGGTTATGGCGACTGTAAAGCTTTAACCAATTACACAAAAGCACTTTTACAAGCGGTAGATGTTCCGTCTTACAATACCGTTTTATATGGAGATACTTATAAAACAAACATTGAGTCTGACTTCGTTTCAATGCAGGGAAATCACATGATTTTGTCGATTCCGAATGGAAATCATTATACTTGGTTAGAATGTACGAGTCAGGACGATCCTTTCGGGTATCAGGGAACTTTTACGGATGACAGAGATGTATTAGTTATTAAACCAGAAGGAGCAGAAATTGTGCGAACAAAAGTGTATCCAGATGAAGGCAACACTCAAAATGAAAAGGGGACTTATACAATCGATGAAAATGGGCACTTTTCAGGTGCTATTGTAATACATTCAGAAGGATCTCAATACGCTTCAAAAGCCAGAACTGAACATTTATCCCCAACCGAAAAAGAAGCCCACTACAAAGAATACTGGGACAACATCAACAATCTGAAATTAGGTAAAATTAATTTGAACAATAACAAAGAAATGATTCGTTTTACCGAAGACGTTCAGCTAAGTGCTTTAAATTATGCTGCGATTTCGGGAAATAAAATGATTTTTGCTGTAGATGCCTTTAATCAGAGCTCTGCTAATGTAAAAAGAATCCGAAACAGAAAAAATCCATTTCAAATTCAACGCGGGTATTTAGACACTGATGAGATTGAAGTTAGTTTACCTGTGGGTTTTACGATTGAATTTTTGCCCTCAAATTTCGAATTAAAAGGAAAGTTCGGAGCATATAAAACCGAAATCATTAAAAAAGAAAACAATAAACTGCTGTACAAACGTTCACTGTTTTTGAATAAAGGAAAATACTCCAATAAAGAATACGATGACTACCGCCTTTTTATGGAGCAGGTGTCAAAAAATGATAACGCCAAAATTATATTAACCAAGAACTAACCAAATGAAATTTATTAAATTTTTAAGTTTTTTAATTGTGTTGCTTTGTATGTTCAAAGTAACAGCACAAGAATTTAAACCAGGAAAGGTGTCTGTTGCTGAATTAGAAGAGAAAGTGCATCCTAAGGATTCATCAGCGGCTGCTGCTATATTGTATAGAAAAGGTATAGCCAGAATTGAATACGACGAGGCTGAAGGTTTTGTTGTGGTAACAGAAGTCGAAACCAGAATTAAAATTTATAAAAAGGAAGGATACGACTGGGCAAATCAAAAAGTATGGTACCGTAATGAGAGTGGCTTTAAAGAAAAGGTAACATTTAGTGATGCTGTTACTTACAATTTGGTCGGAGGGAAAATCGAAAAGACAAAACTGAAGAGCGATGGAGTGTTTGATGAAGCAGTCAATAAAAACAGGTCACAAAAAAAGATTACAATGCCTAATGTTAAAGAAGGTTCTGTTATTGAATTTCGGTATGTTTTAAGATGTCCGAGCGATCGACTTATCAGGGAGTGGGAATTTCAAACCAGTATTCCTGTGAATTATTCCGAGTTTACCACCTATATTCCGGAGTATTATGTATTTAATTCAAGGCAAAAAGGATATATCTTTCCTAAACTAACAGTAGAAAAAGCTTTAAAGACGATTACTCTCAGAAGTAAAGAAAGAAGTGAAGGGATGAACAGTACGACAGTATTTTCTACAGATAAAATTAATTATACTGAAACAAGAACAACTTATGTAGCGAAAGATTTTCCGGCTATGAAAGAGGAAGCTTTTGTGAATAATATTGATAATTATGTATCGAGCATTCAGCATGAATTATCAATGACAAAACATTTAAATGCACAATTAAAAATGTATTCGACAGATTGGAATTCTGTTGTCAAAACCATTTACGAATATGATGATTTTGGTCCTGAGTTAAATAAAACGGGATATTTTGAGGAAGATCTAAAAGGAGTATTAGTTGGGAAAAATACACCTGACGAAAAAATACTTGCAATTTTAGATTATGTAAAAACTAATGTGAAGTGGAATGATTATGGAGGCTATAGTTGTGACAGTGGTGTTAAGAAAGCCTATAAAGAAAAATCAGGAAATATTGCCGATATTAACTTAATGCTCACAGCGATGTTGCGTTATGCCGGATTAACCGCAAATCCGGTATTAGTTAGTACACGTTCTAACGGGATTTCACTTTTTCCAAACAGAACGGCTTTTAACTATGTAATTGCAGCAGTGGAAACTCCAAATGGAAATGTTTTATTAGATGCCTCTGATAAGTTTTCGACTCCTGGTGTTTTACCACTAAGAGCTTTAAACTGGTATGGCCGATTGATTCGAAAAGACGGAAGTTCTGAAGAAGTAGATTTGATGCCTAAGAAAACATCAAATGATATTGTTTTTATGAATTATACTATTGATCCGGAAGGTAAGGTCACAGGAAAAACTAGAAGACAATGTACAGATTACAATGCGATGATTACAAGAGCTAATATTTCGGGGCTTAAAGAAGAGGAATATTTAGAAAAACTGGAGAATCTAAACAACAAGATTGAAATCAGTGAGTATTCCAAAACAAATGAAAAGAATATTTTATTGCCTATTGTTGAAACCTATTCTTTTACAGGAAACAATTTATGTGAAGTAATAGGTGGAAAAATATATGTGAGCCCAATGTTGTTTTTTGCAAATAACGAAAATCCATTTAAACAGGAAGTGAGAGAATATCCGGTAGATTTTGGGTTTCCATTTATGGATAAATACAATATTACACTTCAAATTCCTGAAGGATTTACGGCAGAAACATTGCCGGCACCAGCTGTTATTAATATGCAGGATGACTTAGGTAGCTTTAAGTTTAATATTGCTGCAAACGATAACCTTTTACAAATCACTATTCAGCATCAAATCAATGCAGCGATCGTTACAACAGAACAATACGAAATGCTAAAAGAATATTATAAAGGTATGATTGCGAAAGAAACAGAGAAAATTGTTTTAAAAAGAATCTAGTGGTATTAAAAGATTAGAATTATTTTTGTTGAAAAATAGAACTATGGATTTGAAAAATGCACAACTAGACGTAGATACCTGGATTAAAGAACATGGTGTTCGTTATTTTAATGAACTAACCAATATGGCGCAGCTTACTGAAGAAGTAGGTGAGGTTGCCCGAATTATTGCCCGTAGGTACGGGGAACAATCCGAGAAAGAAAGCGATAAGAATAAAGATCTGGGCGAAGAATTGGCCGATGTTGTTTTTGTAGTGCTTTGTTTGGCCAATCAAACCGGAATAGATTTACAAGCCGCTTTTGATAAAAAAATGGATTTAAAGTCAGTTCGCGATAAGGATCGTCATAAAAACAACGATAAATTAAAATAATGTGATAAGTCACTGTAAAGCTTTGGAGTGTCCTTTATTTAAAATAAATTTGCAAAAACGCATAATTTAATTACCTATAATGAATTTACTACTCCAAACAACTCAACATAATTTACAAGGACAAATTGCAGTAACAGGATCAAAAAGCGAAACCAACCGGTTATTGTTGTTAAAAGCATTGTTTCCAAATATTACTTTGGTTAATACTTCAAACTCTGATGATAGTGAAGTAATGCAAAAAGCGCTAATCGGCCATGATGAAATTATAGACATTCACCATGCAGGAACGGCAATGCGTTTTTTAACTGCCTATTTTGCAGTAAATGAAGGAAGAGAAGTAGTGATGACGGGTTCCAGCAGAATGCAGGAGCGTCCGATAAAGATCCTGGTAGAAGCTTTAGAACAATTAGGAGTTGAAATCTCTTATGAAAAAGCAGAAGGCTATCCGCCAATTCGTATCAAAGGAAAAAAAGTAACCGCTTCAAAAGTAACTTTAGCAGCCAATGTAAGTAGTCAGTATATTTCGGCACTTTTATTAGTGGCATCAAAACTGGAGAATGGTCTGGAACTGACTTTAAAAGGTGAAATCACTTCGATCCCTTATATCAAAATGACTTTGGCTTTGCTAAACGATTTGGATATTCAAACAAGTTTTGAAGGAAATGTAATTAAAGTATATCCAAAATCTGAAGTAGTTTCCAAAGAAATGGTAGTAGAATCAGATTGGAGTTCGGCTTCGTACTTTTTTAGTTTAGTAGCTTTGGCTGATACCGCTTCCATAACTTTGAGCAGTTACAAAGAAAATAGCTTGCAGGGTGATTCTGAATTGGTATCACTTTATGAAAAATTAGGAGTGAAAACTACTTTTGAGGATAATAAAATGACGCTGATAAAACGAGAGAATTTTAAATTTGAAACCGTAAATTTTGAATTAAACAATACTCCCGATATCGCACAAACCATCGTAGTAACCTGTTTAGGATTAGGAATAGGTTGTCATTTAACAGGTCTTCATACCTTGAAAATTAAAGAAACAGACCGATTGGAAGCGTTGCGAATCGAGCTTACAAAATTAGGAGCTGACATTTCAGTAACCAATGACAGTTTGACTTTGGCAGCGTCAGAAAATATTAAGCACAATGTGAAAATTGGGACTTATAATGACCATCGTATGGCAATGGCATTTGCTCCATTGGCTTTGAAAGTGCCAATTATTATCGAGGATGCCGAAGTAGTTTCAAAATCATATCCTGATTTTTGGAATGATTTGAAAGCATTAGACTTTGAAATTGTCGAAACCTTATAAAAAATAGAAGCTCGTTCAGGAGCATAATATAATTGAATAGCCTCCGGTTGAAACTGGAGGTTTTTTTGTGGATTTATTTTTGACTATGATCAGATAAAAGAGGCGTTGATTTTTCAGGAATCAGGATTAAAGGTGCTTTGATTTCTTATATCGTTAAAAAAAAAGATAAAACTTTCATTTTTAAGCAACTCAAAGTGTCAGTAAACCAAAGACTTTTGAAAATAAACAGCAAAACACTTGACAACGCCTATCTCACAATCGTATATTTGCACACGATTTACAATTTTAGATAAAAAATCTAAAGTCTACACTCTAAAATCAGCAATGTCAATATGAAATTATCACATTTTCAATTTAATTTACCAAAAGAACTTTTAGCAGAATTTCCAGCAGAAAACAGAGATGAGTCTCGTTTAATGGTAATCGATCGCCAAAAACAAACTATAGAGCACAAAATGTTCAAAGATGTTATCAATTATTTTGATGATGGAGACGTTTTGATCCTTAACAATACTAAAGTTTTCCCGGCACGTTTGTACGGAAATAAAGAAAAAACAGGAGCAAGAATTGAAGTTTTCTTATTAAGAGAATTAAATTCAGAGCAACGCCTTTGGGACGTTTTGGTTGATCCGGCCCGTAAAATCAGAATAGGAAACAAACTTTATTTTGGTGACGACGATTCGTTAGTGGCTGAGGTAATCGACAACACTACTTCTCGTGGTAGAACTTTACGTTTCTTATACGATGGGTCTTATGAAGAATTCAGAAATAAATTGACAGAACTTGGAGAAACTCCAATTCCTAAATACATCAACAGAGAAGTAACTGCTGAAGATGCTGAAAGATACCAAACGATTTATGCAAAAGAAGAAGGAGCTGTAGCGGCACCAACTGCCGGTTTACACTTCTCAAAACACCTTTTGAAAAAATTAGAAATTAAAGGAGTAAATTTCGCCGAAGTAACACTTCACGTAGGTTTAGGAACTTTTAATCCGGTCGAGGTTGAAGATTTGTCGAAACACAAAATGGATTCTGAGGAATTGATCATCAGACAAGAAGCTTGTGATATTGTAAATGCTGCAAAAGCAGGAAGAAAACGTATTTGTGCAGTTGGAACAACTTCTATGCGTGCCATCGAAAGTTCGGTTTCATCTCAAAATACTTTAAATCCTTACGAAGGCTGGACCAATAAATTTATTTTTCCTCCTCACGATTTTAGTATTGCAAACTGTATGATTACAAACTTCCATACACCAAAATCAACATTATTAATGATGATTTCTGCTTTCTGCGGTCACGATTTGATGAAAAGAGCTTACGAAGAAGCAATCAAAGAAGAATACAAATTCTACTCTTACGGAGATGCAATGTTAATTCTTTAATTAGAATTTATCTTATAAACATACCCTACAGGTTTTAAAAACCTGTAGGGTTTTTTATTTTATAATGGTTTCAAGTTTTAGGTTTCAGGTTCTGTTGGTAACTTGAAACCTGAAACTTGAAACAGAATAAACAATTTTTGTTATTTTTACGATTCAAAACAAACGCAATGACTTTTCAAAATACACGCGAATTCGCGAAACAACTCGATTCAGAGGATATTTTAAATCACTATCAGAACCAATTTATATTCCCAAAAGTTAATGACAAAAGAGTAATTTACTTTACTGGAAACTCTTTAGGATTACAACCAAAACGTTCCAAAGCTTATGTTGATGAAGTAATGAACGATTGGGCAGATCTTGCTGTTGAAGGTCATTTTTATGCCGAAAAGCCATGGTGGGATTATCAGGAAAGATTTGCTGAACCTTTAAGTAAAATTGTTGGGGCTTTACCTTCTGAAGTTACGGTGATGAATACTTTGACCGTAAATCTCCATTTGTTAATGGTTTCTTTTTATCAGCCAACGTTAACCCGCTATAAAATTATCTGTGAGGAAAAAGCATTTCCTTCAGATCAATATATGTTTCAGAGTCAGGTACATTTTCACGGCTATAAAGCCGAAGATGCGATTGTTGAAATCAAACGCCGTGACGGAGAACACAATATTCGTCTCGAAGATATCTTAGCTAAAATTGAAGAAGTTGGAGACGAATTGGCTTTGGTGTTAATAGGAGGTGTAAATTATTATACGGGGCAGGTTTTTGATATGAAAACAATTACAGCTGCGGGACAAAAAGCCGGAGCAAAAGTAGGTTGGGATTTGGCACATGCTGCCGGAAATATCAAACTGGAACTTCACAACTGGAATGTAGATTTCGCCGCCTGGTGTAGTTATAAATACATGAATTCAGGACCGGGAAATGCTTCAGGCTGTTTCGTGCACGAAAAACACCATAATAATCCCGACTTGCCAAGATTTGCAGGATGGTGGGGACACAACAAGGAACGTCGTTTTAAAATGGAACCAAATTTTGATCCCGTTCATGGAGCAGACGGTTGGCAAATTAGTAATTTACCGATACTTTCTTTAGCGCCTTATTTAGCTTCAGTTGAAATGTTTGCTGAGGTTGGAATGGATACTTTAATTGCAAAAAGGGACAAAATTACCGCCTATTTAGAATTTATTTTACATGAAATAGATAAGGAAGTAAAAGGTAATTTTGAGATCATAACACCTTCAAATCCTGACGAAAGAGCCTCCCAGCTTTCAGTCTTTTTACACGGAGAAGGAAGAAGTTTGTTTGATTATCTTATGAAAAATGGTGTTATAACAGACTGGCGTGAACCAAATGTAATTCGTCTGGCACCCGTTCCATTGTATTGTTCGTATGAAGATATGTACGATTTTGGACAAATACTTAAAAAAGGAATATTAGGCAAATAAGCTAAAATATAATCTCGTCAAGACGCTAAGTAGCAGGGTTTTTTAATTCACGCCATATTCAAAGAGGTTCAAAAGGTTTTTTAAAATCATTTTAATCCTTATAATCTGTGGCTAAATATAACTTAGCGTCTTGGCGATTTTTCTTCAAAAGTGTTATAAAAATAATCGGTCTCGTCAAAATCGGAAACCACTTAAAATCTTCAAATTGTATAAGCTTTGAGTTAAATCTTGTAACTTCAACCATATAGATCTTCTTTACTTTGTAGTGTAATAATTTTTAAACTACAAAATCATGAAAGCCTTATATGTTTTAATTGCTGCATTATCTATTATTTCTTGCCAGAATCAGGGAAAAGAGGATATTAATAAAGCGAAACAAGCTAGTATTGATTCGATGAAAGTTGAAATTAATAAACAAAGAGTTATTGATTCAATGAAAACAGAAATGGCAAAGATCAAAGAAGAGCAAAAGGTAGCATCTCAAAAAATAGCATCTCAAAAAGTTGTAGTGGTGCATCAACAAGCTGATGGTACAGCAACAGCGCCACAAACTGCAACTAAAAAGAAAGGCTGGAGTTCTACTGCGAAAGGTGCTGTAATTGGAGCAGGAGTGGGGGCAGTGACTGGAGCCATTGTGAGTAAGAAAAAAGGTCAGGGAGCCATAATAGGTGGTTTGGCCGGAGCAGGTGTTGGCGCCGGAACCGGAGCTATCATCGATGGCAGCAAGAAGAAAAAAGAATAAAGGATAAAACAGATTTCAAAATAAAACCGCCGATTTAAATTTTAAATCGGCGGTTTCTTTATACCAACTCAGTGACTGGGACTTTTATTGTAGCCAGTTCCAGTTTGTAAAAATCGAATTGGTATTTCATTTTTTCTATATCATTTTGAAAATAAAAGGTAGATTCAAATAAACCTTCATAATACGCGATTCCTTCAAAGAGATTGGTTTTAAAAGTATTCCATTTCTTTAATTGCGCATTCGTGACCTCTCCTGAAACAGTATTGATCTCATTTTTTAAATACTCGATATACATTTTCAGTTCCTTCACAAATAAATTAGGTCTGCTATTGGTTCTCAGGATTGATTTATTCCCATAAATATGTGCCAACATATCTGACAGGGAAACTTCTTGATCAAAATAAGCCATATTCGGTCCTGGACAGATAACCACACCCTGTGGCTGCCCCTTGATTTTAATATCATTTTCTAAATAAGATGCATTGGCCAATCCAACACACAAACAGGATTTTTCGGTGATCGCAAATTTAGCTCTTTCATAAGCTTCAGCAGAAAAAGTATCTTTTTTCGCCGCTAATTCTTCTAATTTAATATCCTGAAATTTTTTCGATGCTGTACAAATCCCATGCGGGTCGTATTCTTTGCTTAGTGCCAGAAATTTTTTAGGGCAGGCACTTCCAGCTTTATTTTGCTCGATTCTTTTTTGCTTTAGAATTTCATTTGTAGTGCCTTTCAAAGTGTTAAACGGAACACCCAGTGGAGAAATGTGGCTTAAATACAAATCTTTCTCCTTCGCTTTCATTAACAAATTGCGGGTTGCCTGATCTACGGATGTAGCTTCGGGAACCAATAAAAAAGGAGATCCCCATCCTACAGAATCTACCTGGTAATTTTGTAGCAAAAATTCATGTTCTTCGGCAGTTCCTACGCCGCCTTGAACTGTAATTTTTAGAGGCAATGGATTTTCAGGCGTATGAACTTGTTTCTGCTGTAATACCTTTGTCATCAGTTCATGTGCCGACTGAATAAGCTGATTCTTTTTTTGTTTGAATTCTTCTAAAATCGGGCCCAATAAAAGACCGTCAGTTGCAAAAGCGTGTCCACCGCAGTTTAGTCCTGATTCTATTCGGTATTCAGAAACCCAAAGGCCTTTTTTAGCCAGGAAATTTCCCTGAATCATAGCCGATCTAAAATCACTTACTTTTAGAATAATTCTTTTTTTAAGCTCATTTTTACTGTTAGGGAAAAAATCGGAGAAATTTTCAAAATAGCTATACAATCTCGGATTCATTCCTGCCGAAAGTACAACCGAAGATTCAAGATTGCTATTTGCAAAACCCCTTAAAGCAGCATGGGCATCATTAAATTCGATGGGTAGCTGTTCGTTTTTTTCGAAATTATCTTTATCGAGTTTGGTCATGATGTTTACATCAATTAAACCGGGTGAAAGATGAGATTCGATGTAATTTTGGATGTTTTCCTTGAAAGAAATCCCATCGTCGAGTAAATTCTGAAAGCCTTTTTTGATGTCTGAAGTATTCGGCAACATCGCAATGTAGTTTTCCAATGCGGTTTTACTTTCGATTAGTTCAGCTTTAAAATTTTCGAATTTGTATTTTACAATCTTATCTACTAGATCAAGGTAAGAGGTGATGCGCTGTGCCCTGTAGTCCTGAAATTTTTGGCTTATTTCTTCGTATGGGAAATTAAATTTAATACTGTAAAAATTACGCATCTTTTCAATTAAATCATCATCAGCAATAGAAACAACAGATGAAATACCAAATTGCGCCACCCGAATTGGGCTGTCAATTGTATATGCGAGACCCATTACAGGGATATGAAAAGTGTGTAAGGATGGTTTTGCCATTTGCTTTTAGATTAAAATAAAAGCAAATGTTAGGAAATAAATTCTCAAAAAACCTGATAATTGTCAGGTTTGCAGTTTCTTATTTCACAAAATTTGTCATTAAGAATAGTTGATAGGCTAATTTGTGCAATTTGTGGCGAAAGAAAACAAAGCGTGACGAAAAACGCATCACATTAAATGAGAATCTTCTTGAAAGACTCTGCAATGCTTCGCCATAAAAAATTATAGAATGATTTCTCCTGAATTCGTTCTAATTCAACATCGGCGGTTTTGGTTTTTTCCCCGGAGTTATTTTTCAGTAATAAATTAGCAACTGCTGTTTTTAACTTAGCTTCTTTCTCAGGATGTTTCTTTTTGAATAATTTCACTTTTAGATCTTCATAATCTAATGAAGCATTTCCTTTTGCAGTATTGTCATTTCCGTAAAAATCAAAATGATATTTATTGAATTTCCCTGTAAACGAAGTGTTTATGTAAGGTTTGGTAAACGGCTCCATTGCAACAACATCAAAATTAGAAATGGTTCCCTGAATATGAAAACTGTCTTTTTCATCGAGCACATTAAAACTCCAGTCAATATTCAAAGGAGAGGTTTTCATAAACAAACAATTGATTTTTATTTTTACATCAGCCATCTTCTTCAATGCGAAACCACTTTTGAGATTGGTAGCCTGCAAGTTTAAACGATCAAAATTTAAGATTCCGGGGCCTTTTGAAAAATTAATTTCTTCTTCGTAAACCAATTTTGATTTTAAAATCTGTATCGTATCAATTTGTAAAGGGAATTTAATTTTTCGCAACAAGGCATTGTATAGGTATTTTTTACTCAAATCATCTTTTGGTGTTTTGTTACGATACACGTTTGCTTCTATATGATGGGCAACCAGCGAATTGGCTTTAAAGAAAAACAGCTCTTTTTTAAAACCCCAATCCATTTTTTCAATATTGGCAGAATCCAGTTTTATTGTATAAATGTCTTTTTCTTTCTTTAATTTCTGAACAAACTCTTTTCGATTAAATTCAGGTAGATAAGAAAAATTCGTAATCCTCAAAAAGTGATTTTCGGTAGTGATCCGGTCTACATTCATATGATAAAAGGCATTGGGTTTATAATACAGACTATCGCAAATGAGAACATATTTTTTAAAATGCATTGGGATTTTTTCTTTTAAGGTAGCTGCCGTTACCAAAATCCCTTCGAGTTTTAAAACGATTTTTTTGATGCTAAAAATAGGTTTGTTATTAGTTAGAGAGACCACATCAATACTTCCTTCATTTAAATAAATATTCGAAACTGCAACTATTTTTTGGAAGGGTTCTATAATCTCCGTTTTGATGTTTTTACTGTTGTTTAAAAGGTTTTTATCTTTTTTGTATAAAATAACGCGGGGTTTATTGATGATGATACTTTCGGCTTTAATAACATCGCGGAATGCCAGATCCCAAATGTTGAAATGTTGAATCGTAATCGATTCGATTTTAGAGTAGATTCCGTTTTTTGCTTTGCTGTTTTTAAGTTGGCTTTTGGGATGAATTAATAACGTTTGTGCATGAATGCTTCGGGACCAGAGCGACACTTTTATTTTTTCGTAATGGATAGCATAAGCGGTTGTGTTTTTCTCGTTTACGATAATAGGTAATTGTTTTTTTATCCAAATATTAAGACCAATATTGAGTAAAATCACAAAAAAGAAGACTGAAATGATACCGATCGCTATTTTTTTATAGATTGACATTTATAGGATTGATTTTAAATACATAAATTTAGACTTTTAAAAGCGATGTTTCTTACACGATTTTAAATTTAAGTTATATCATTTCAAAATCATTTATCCTTATACGTTTCATAAATATGAGAAAAATTAAAAAAATTCTGCTGGTACTATTGGTATTGATCGTTATTCTTGGAATCGGTTTATGCGCTTACATTTTTCATTTGAAGCCTAAGTATGAAGGCGAAGTCGAATTGAAAAATCTCCAAAAGGAAACCACAGTGTATTTTGATGATTTTGGAGTTCCCCATATTTATGCCGATTCTGAAAAAGATGCCATGACAGCACTAGGTTATGTCCATGCGCAGGAACGATTATGGCAAATGGAATTGCTTCGAAGAATTGCACCCGGAAGATTGTCGGAAATCTTTGGATCGGTTGCACTAAAAAATGATAAGTTTTTCTCCGGAATTGGTATCGAAGAAGCTTCGGCAAAAGCTATTGCGAAATTAGATCCAAACAGTCAGAGTTATAAAATGACGATGGCCTATCTGGACGGAATAAACCAATATTTGGAAGAAGGACCAACTCCGGTTGAGTTTACGCTAGTAGGCGTGAAAAAAGAAAAATTCACCATAAAAGACGTTTACAATATTTTTGGATACATGTCTTTTAGTTTCGCTATGGCTCAAAAAACAGATCCTTTATTAACCTTTATTCGAGACAAGTATGGTGTCGAATATTTGAAAGATTTAGGGATCGAGGGCGAGTTTAATACCACCAAAATTAAAAGTTCAAAAGAAAATATAGAAGAGTATACTGCCATTTCAAAGTCGGTAGCAGCGTTGCTGGATAACTCACCGGTTCCTCCTTTTGTAGGAAGTAATAGCTGGGTGGCCGGACCTACCAAAACAAAAAGCGGGAAAGTGATTTTTGCTAACGATCCACATATTAGTTTTTCGCAGCCTGGAACTTGGTACGAAGCACATTTGGCAACGCCGGATTTTGAATTGTATGGCTGTTATCTGGCTGGAACACCATATCCGTTATTGGCGCACAACCGTAATTACGCTTACGGACTGACGATGTTCGAAAATGATGATATCGATTTTTATCAGGAAAAGAATAAAAGTGATGACTCCAATCAATATCAGACGCCAACAGGTTTTTCGGCTTATACGTCCCTGAAGAAAACGATAAAGGTAAAAGATACTTCAGATGTGGTTTTGACCGTTAAATCAAGCCGACACGGGCCAATTATGAATGATGTGCTGGATCATTTAGATAAAAAAAATCCTATTGCTATGTCATGGGTGTATACACAACAGCCCATTCAGATTTTAGATGCCGTTTACGGACTTTCACATGCTAAAAATAAAAACGATTTTAGAAAAGCAGTTTCGCTGGTTGCCGCACCTGGTTTGAATGTGATGTATGGTGATGCCAAAGGAAATGTGGCATGGTGGGCAACAGGAAAACTTTATAAACACGATAAAGGCGTAAACACTTTTCTTATTTTGGATGGCGCGAGCGGCAAAGATGATATTAAAGAATATTTGGATTTTTCGAAAAACCCTTCTGCCGAGAATCCAAAATGGGGTTATGTGTATTCAGCCAATAATCAACCAGAAGCCATTGATGGATTTTTATATCCGGGCTATTATTTACCAGAAGATCGTGCGAAAAGAATTTCAGGTTTGATGGATGCAAAATCAGATTGGGACAAAGAAGCAATCAGTAAGATGATTTTTGATAATACCTCACCCGTTTCACCAGGAGTAGTGCAACATCTGGTTTCGGTTTTAGTCGGAAGTTCTCTTTCAGCAGAAGAAAAAGAAGCTATAAACTTTTTACAATCATGGAAAGGAACCAATAATCTGGAAGATGTTGGACCAACGATTTATAATAAATGGGTTTATTTGTATTTAAAAAATACTTTCGAAGATGAAATGGGGGCTGATAATTTTAGATTATATCTTGATACCTCTTTGGGAAAACAAATTATTGCAAGACAAATTGAAAAGGAAAACTCTGTTTGGTGGGATAACATCAAAACCAAAAATATAAAAGAAACCAGAAGTGATATTATTTCGAAATCATTTCATGAAGCTGTAACAGCACTTCAGGAACAATTGGGCGATAAGGTAGCAGATTGGCATTGGGGGAAAGCACACACAGTAGAGCATGAACATCCTCTGGGAAAAGTAGCTGCTTTACGTGGACTGTTTAATGTAGGACCTTTTGCAGCTCCCGGATCAAACGAGGTAATAAACAACCAGTTTTTTGGATTTAATAAAGAAGGGAAGTATCGCGTAAAAGGCGGACCATCAACCAGAAGAATTATTGATTTTTCAGATATCGAAAACAGCTGGAGTATTTTACCAACCGGACAATCGGGAAATCCGTTTAGTAAACATTATGACGATCAGGCCGAAATGTATAATGCCGGAAAATTTAGAAAAATGAAATTGAATAAAGAGGAGATTATTAAAACATCAACCAAATTAGTTTTGAAACCAAAAGCGAAGTAGTGTTTTTGGTTTCAGGTTCCAGGTTCCAAGTTTCAGGTTCCCCATTTAACAATTAACAATTTACTTATACCTGCCACGAACAATATCATTTGCAAATATTTCAAGGTTATAGCCCAGTGCATCGTTGGTAACCATGACATTTGTAGTTTGGTATACAGTATCTTTTTGGTAGGTTTTTAACAATGTTTCTAATTCTATTTCATTATAATAAGCAAACATATTATAAACAGCATCACGGAAGTTTTTATAGTTAATACTTTCGGTTATTTCAACTGTTTTTTGATCATTCCATTTTTCTTTAAGTGCGGCTTCGTTGATGGTTGCCAGGCAAAAATCGCTCACATAGTTTTTGTAATGTGCTGCTTCCACAATTTTATCAATTATAATTTTGTTTTGCTGAGAAGGCATTGGAACCGTTTTTCCAGAGGTTTGAGAATTACCAATGAGCGGAATAAACATGCATAGTACGAACACTAAAAGAGTCTGTTTCTTTAATTTTTTCATAGGTTAAGTAAAACAGTTTACAACATTTCTTGTTGTAAATCAGATTGATTTGGGATTTGTTATCTTTTTTTTGGGCGGTGCTAAAATACTATTTTAAATATTTAATTATCGAATCTGATTGTTAGAAATTGTAACAAAAAAACTCCGCTAAAACAGATTATGAATCTGTTTTAGCGGAGTTTCTAAAGAAGTTTGCTGAGCGTTATTTTGTATTGTTTTTCGAAATTTCTTCTAATACCTTTTTGCCGTTTTCATTTGAGGGATCCAGTTCAACTGATTTGGAATAATTTGCAAACGCAAGTTTTTTATCCCCATCAGCCAAATATGCTTCTCCTAAACTATCATACACATTTCCGGATTTTGGAAAAGTTTCGGCGTTAATTTTAAAAATCTCGATCGCTTCTTTAATTTTTCTTTTTTGTAAAAGTTGATAGCCCACATCATTCATGTCGTTTTGCTTGATAGCGAAAGTAGGATCGTTTTTTAATTTGGCATAAGCAGCCGTTCCGCTTGTAACCCCTTGTTCTGTAAAAACATCCAAAAGCTCAAACGCCAAAGATTTTTTCGGCTGGTTGAATGATTGTTTGTACAAAATGGCTCTGATCGCATTGCTCATTTCATCCAAAACAGTTCCGCCGGTGTTGTTTAGTAAAACAATTAGATTTTTATCCGTCACAATACGAACGATATTGGTGTTAAAACCATTGATTCCACCGCCATGTTCAACAATTTTTAATTGGGCGGCATCTTTTCCTTTGTTTTTTTCGCTGACAACCCATCCATAGCCGTAAGACTCATTTTTTCTTGTGCTGATGTAAGGTTTGAACAATAATTCTGTTGATGCCTCAGAAAGTATTTTATTGGCATAAAGTGCCTGATCCCATAGGTACAGATCTTCCACCGTAGAATATAAAGAACCTGCTGCGTAAGGTATACTCATATCGATATAGGAAGCATTGCTAATTTTTTTGGCATTTTTCTCATAACCGGCAGCTCTGTTCTCCAAGAGGACTTCGGGACGATCATAGCCGGAATTGACCATCTTCAATGGCGTAAAGATGGTCTCTTGCAAATAGTGCTCGTATGTTTTTCCGGTAACTTTTTCGATAATATATCCTAAAAGAAAATATCCGGAATTACTATAGCTGAATTTTTCACCCGGAGTAAAATCAAGCGGTAAATTAGAGAATGTTTTGACAAACTCTTCAGGGGTATAAGGATTTCTGCTCTTGTCTTTGAAAAAATCAGGTAAAGAAGTATAATTTGGAATTCCCGAAGTATGCGTAAGTAAGTGATGAAGCGTTATTTTATCGCCTGTTTCTTTAGGGTAATCTAGTAAATAAGTAGTGATAGGAACATCTAGTTTTAGTTTTCCATCTTCAACTAATTTTAAGATTAAAAAGGCGGTAAATTGTTTGGTGATGGAGCCCAATCTGAATTTGGTATTAGTCTGATTTGGAATATTCCATTCCATATTAGCTGAACCAAATCCTTTCTTAAAAATGATTTTTCCATTTTCGGCAACCAGTGCCGAACCATTAAACTGTCCGTATTGATTGTACGTGCTTAATAGTTGGTCAATTTGTTTTGCTTTGTCCTGTGCAAAAGAAATGTTTAAAGCAAAAAAGAGTAAAATAGTGCTGAGAACAACTAGTTTGATTGGTTTTTTCATATTGATTGATGATTAAGGTTAGTAAACCAGTGATTGATTTTTGATTTGATGATTGAAACTCCGTAATCTGTTCAGGATTATGTTGTCGTCTTTATTTAGACGACTCGTTTTTAATTAAGTTTCAGAATCAATCCTTTTTTTATCTTTTTTTTAACACACTAGCGGGAGAGCACAGACCGAATGCTACTATTTTACAGATCTATGCTCATAACTAACAATTTTCTTTACCTTTCAATCTTTATTTTTTGTTCGGGCATGAGGATAAATTCCACCTTTTCAAAATGTATCTCTAAAATGGCTGAGTTGGTTTAAGCGAATAGCACTTCACCTAAAAATTGCACAATAAGGATAAATAACTTTAGCATAGATTTATTTCGTTTCTATATCAATTATTTTCTGACCCTTTTCACCAAAATAATGCGTTACAATCTTTTCATAAGCCTTATAGCCATCATCAACATTGGTGAAAATAATTAGACCTTGTTTGGTTTTTGGGAGTAATAAGAAAATGGTTTGAACACCCTGATCAGCTCCGCCATGCGATAAAGGATAATCGTTATCTCCTAAATCATAAATTTCAAAACCCAGTCCGAAGTATTTATTTTTCTTGGTTTGAATCTGATGGGAAGTCATGTCTTCGAAAACCTTTTTGCTCAACCCATCGCTGTTCATGACGCTGCATAAAAATGTTCCGTAATCTTCAATAGTCGTTAGTAAATCATCAGCGGCATTTGCGGTTTTGTTTTTAGTAGGTTCATAAGCATTCCCCTTATTGTCGTAACCAATGGCATATCTTGACAAATCAATTTTATCGTTCCAGATCAATTGAGTGTCATTCATTTTTAAAGGTTTGAAAATTAATTCACCGGCTAATTGATCCAGTGTTTTATGAAATTTTTTCTCTAGGGCTCTTCTTAAATACTCCAAGCCTTCTCCCGAATATTGGTATTTTGTGCCGGGTTTAAATTTAAAATCCAGTTTGCCAGATTTGTTCATGAATCTCCAGTTTGGGAAACCGGTTTGATGGCTTAAGATAATTCTGGTTGTTAACAATTTAGTATTGGGATCATTTGCAATGTCCGGATCTGTCCAGTATTTGTAAAGAGGTTCGTCGAGGTCCCATTTTCCGGAACTCACTAATTTTAAAGTTACAATTGCAGTAACAGGTTTGGTTAAAGAGGCTACATTCCAAATCGAATTATAGGGTGCCGGAACTCCTTTTTTGAGTTCGCCAAATACTTTTACTTCCTGTAATTTTCCATCATTGATGACACCAATTCCCAGTGCCGGAATATTGTTTTGAGTTAGCCATTTTTTAATTTCGGCATCATTGTCAAAGATATCTGATTTGGTACCTGCGGTATTAACCGTTTGGTGATCGTAGCTAAGGGATCGTCTTAATTTCCAGTCACCTTTTTCTAGAATCCATAAATGTGTAAATCGGGCTGTGCTCCCAAATTTATCTTTCCCTTCCGGTGTAGGTTCAAAAAATTGATGAATTCCTATTTGCAAAGCACCATATAATAAACCGTTCTTGGATAACGGATATATTTCCGTACTGCCCTTTACTAAATCTCTTCTGGCTTGATACGTTTTGGTCGAACTACATAAACCTTTTCTAATGTTTTTTAGAAATAAAGCTTTGTCCTGAATACTATCCTTGTCATGATAAAATTCAAAATTATCACTTAATAGATTTTCAAACTGTTTTACGTCGCAGGTATTAAAACCGACATTAAAGAGAAGACTGTCTCTTGACATAATCGTTTGGTACAATTCGGAGCCTTTTTTTTCCTGAGAGAATCCGGTTTGGAATTGGAAAAGAAACATTGCAATTAAAAAAACTTTTAATTGAAAAATAGATGGATTGGTTTTCATTTTATATTAGTTTGGTTGATTGATGATTTTGCAATAGTACTGCAATCTAAAATCTAAAAATTGTACAAATGCGAAATCCTATCTTTTTTTAGAAAGAAAATATAAACTAGAGTTGAATGTTTTGGGAGTCGTTTTCATAACACCTTTAAATTGTTTTATAAAATGCGACTGATCAAAATATTTGTTATAAAGCGCAACTTCAGTCAGACTGAGTTTTTCTAAATTGGAATGCACCATTTGATCCACCGATTTTCTGAATTTCAGAATCTGGATGTATTTTTTAATAGTAAGTCCGGTTGCTGTTTTAAACTTAATCTGTAATAAACGCTGAGAGACTTTTAAATCTTCCCCAATTTCTGAAACCGAAATTTCTTCGTTGCGAAGTCTAATAATCTCACAGATTTTTTCGATGGTATTCTTGGCAGGGTTTGTAAAACTTAATGTCTCAAAATAGGTATTTAATATCATCAATAATACCGAAATGTCATTGTTTAAGTTATAATCTGTTTCAGCCGCAAAAGGCAATTCAGCCGGATTGATTTTGATAATAGAATCGCTAAAATGGCTCAAATCATATTGAGGAAACATCGAAAGCGTCCAGGGTTGTAATTGAATGATGGTGACTTTGGTTTTAGGTCTTATATGAACCAAAACTTTGTTGGTCATTTGCGAGCAAAAGTAAAATCCCTCGTTCATCTCATATTTTTGCTTACTCGTGTGAACCTCTATTGAGGCCCCGCTAACAATAGCTAGATTAAAACAGCCATTGGGTAAAACGAGTTTGTTTTCAATTGTCGTTTCACCATTGCCATTGTCCAGGCACCAAATTTTATTAACAAACCGCTCGCTTTTTTCGCTTACATAATGTTCTGAATATAGATTCATTTTGAGATTATGTTTTGATGAGTTGTTTCCTATAATTCTTCAACGGTACAATATGTTAAATAATTTTGAATTCGCTCTGAGAGTCTTTTTTCTAAATAAGTGTTGCCGCCTTTTAGCGTGTTTAGAATTTGTACAGCTTGTTGATGATACTCTTTTATTTTTTCTACACTCCAGTTTTCTGGCGGAACCTGTAAATTAGTTATTCTGTCTGCTAATTTCACAGCCCATACCTCTTTTGATAATTCTTTAATTCGGGCTAGACTATCAGTCATTCTTTCTTCTTTAGGGATTTTAGAATTCTTTGTTAACGCCAGAACAGCCTGAGCAATTTCTTCATCAAATTCGGCTGTAAGTTCTTCAAATGTAGTTTCTGTATCTTCAAGTATATCGTGGAGTAATGCAATTTGAATTGCAAATACAGTATTAAAAGCCGTTGAGTTTTGCGAAGCCAATAGAATTTCCATTGTTACATTACTTAAATGAACAACATAAGGTAAATTAGTTCCGGGAATTACCTGATTTTGGTCGGCATGTCTTTTTGCGGCAAATTTTATGGTTCTTTGATATATGGTCTGTAAATCAGTCATAGAAGAAGTATTTTAGAATAAGCTAAAATACCATTTTTCTATCACAATAGAGGCGGTTTTTCTATGTAAATTCAGAGAAGTATTCCCCTTTAACGGCCTCCCAGTCCTCCAAAATAATACTATAATAAACATCATCTTTGCTCCTTCCTTCCGAGTCGATATAATTATTTCTGAAAAGACCTTCTTTTGTGGCACCCAGTTTTTCAATCGCTTGTTGTGATTTTTTGTTTTCGAGATCGGCACTGAGCTGGATTCTTCTGAATAGAATGTTTTCAAACCCGAAATTTAATAGCTCAAACTTACAGGCTTTGTTCAAACCTGTTCTCTGAAATTTTTTTCCGAACCAAGTCCAGCCAATTTCACATTTTTGACTTGCATAATTAAGATAACCGTATCTTGTACTTCCGGCAACCTTATTGGTAGTTTTATCAACAATCAAAAAAGGATAACAGGTACCGGCAGCCTTTTGCTGTAAGGTATTTTGAATATAGTTTTCAAAGTCTTTTTCATCGCGAACGTACATACCCATATATTTCCAGACATCATCGTCAAAAATGATTTCTTTGAGTTCAATATTTCGTTCATTTTCAAAAGGAAGTAGTAAAACTTTTTCGTTTTCCAGAATAATGTTCGATTGTAGTAGTTCGTTTTTCATTGTTTTGTTTTAGAGGTTAGCTAGAAAGTCACAAAGACACAAAAAAAATTCACGTAGATTTTTTTAATCCTTTAATCTGTGGCTATAATAAAATTTTGCGATTTTGTGGCTCTGCGAGATTATTTCTTCAGCGAAAGTAGCCTTTTTCGGATTTCTAATAAATCTTTAAAAAGATAAATTTGTTATGAAAAATAATGCTGCATGAGGGATAGGAGCGGTATCCTTTTATGACGGGGTTCGGCATAAAAGATATAGCGAATAGCCCGACCCGCTTTTTTCGGCGGGTCATGCCCATATAAATCATAAATATTTCCTTTATTTTTAAGCTCTTGTAGAATTATTACTTATTTTTACGATCTTATATTTAGATTTTTCTTGATGCAAACTTCACTAAAAATTGCAGTTGTCGGTTCTGGATTAGTAGGATCACTATTGGCAATTTACCTTAAAAAAGCAGGTCATGCCGTTCATGTTTATGATCGTAGTCCTGATATTCGCAAAATTAATTTTTCGGGTCGTTCTATTAATCTGGCAATGTCCAACCGTGGTTGGAAAGCACTTGATGGTGTTGGTGTAGGAGATGCTGTGCGGGAAATCGCTATTCCGATGGACAAACGAGCCATTCATTTAGTCGATAAACTCAATTTTCAGAATTATGGACAGGAAGGGGAATCGATTTATTCCATTTCCAGAGGAACGCTCAATCGCAAAATGATTGACCTTGCTGAAGAAGCGGGAGCAGAATTTCTTTTCGAACAAAAAATCTGGGACGTAACTCTAAATGATGCTACTTTGCACATAGGGGAAACCGAAAGAGGAGAATGGGAGGAGAAAAAATACGATATGGTCTTTGGTGCCGATGGTGCTTTTTCGAGAATCAGACACAGAATGCAGCGTCAGAGCATGTTCAATTATTCACAGGAATTTTTGAATATGGGGTACAAAGAATTGAATATTCCGGCAAATGCTGATGCATCGCATAAATTAGATAAAAATTCTTTCCATATTTGGCCACGTGGCGAATACATGTTAATTGCACTTCCTAATTTGGATGGAAGTTTTACCTGTACTTTGTTTATGCCTTTTGAAGGCAAAAATTCATTTGCTTCGCTTACAGATCGTAAAATGGTGGAGGATTTCTTTACGAAAAACTTTCCGGATTCGATCGAAGTAATTCCAGAACTGGCAAATGATTTTTTTAAGAATCCAACAAGTACCTTGGTAACCATGAAATGTTTTCCGTGGACATACGAAGATAAAATTGCTTTGATAGGAGATGCCTGTCATGCTATTGTTCCTTTTTATGGACAAGGAATGAATGCAGGTTTTGAAGATATTACGGTTTTAAATGAAATGATCGAAAAGTACGGAGACGACTGGAAGAAAGTCTTTGCTGAATATCAGATTTCGCGTAAACCAAATGCCGATGCAATTGCCGAATTGTCCTATCGCAATTTTATGGAAATGAGTACTAAAACGGCCGATGAGAAATTCTTGTTACAAAAGAAGATTGAAAAAGCATTCTCAGACAAACATCCTGATAAATGGATACCACTTTACAGTCGCGTAACTTTTAGCGATCGTCCTTATACAGAAGCTTTGGCAATTGGAGATTTCCAAAACGAAATCATGGAAGAGGTATTGGGAATCGACAATATTGAAAACATCTGGGACACTCCAGAAGTAGAGAATAAGATTCTTGAATTATTGCAAAAATAGATCAGTTGCAATATTAATATCAAAAATCAATTTAAAATTAGCATTGACATTGTAATTGCCATTGATTTTTGATATTGCCATTGATAATTGTTATTTCTTAAAGATTTTGGACAGAACTCCAAATACACCTCTTATAAAAGTAGCACTTGTAACCACTTTTAAAACCGATTTTCCAACAACACTTGCGGTGCTTGGCTCGGACTTAGATGATCTTGTCGGTGTTTCTTCCTCTTGCTGTGCAGCAGCCTGCGTGGCTTCTTCAATTTTTTTGTTTAAAATTTCGTAGGCACTTTCGCGATCTATTTCCTCAACATACTTTTTCACCATTTTTGACTTGCTGTTGATGGCGTCAATTTCGTCCGGAGTTAAAACATCCATTCGACTCATTGGAGCACGCATCATCGTGGCAACAAGAGGAGTAGGGATACCTTTTTCATTCAAGGCTGTTACCAAAGCTTCTCCAATTCCTAAACTCGTTAATAGCTCATCGGTCTTATAATAAGGTGAAGTAGGATAATTGTCTGCTGTTTTTTTAATCGCCTGACGGTCATTGGCAGTAAAAGCCCTTAACGCATGCTGGATTTTCAACCCCAATTGTGCCAATACACCACTCGGAACATCCATCGGATTTTGGGTTACAAAATAAATTCCGACACCTTTAGAACGAATTAGTTTTACAATCGTTTCAATTTGTTCCAGTAGTGCCTTGCTGGCTTCGTTAAAGATCAAATGCGCTTCATCAATAAAAATAACCAGTTCCGGTTGTACAACATCTCCCTTTTCCGGCATTTGCTGGTAAATTTCAGCCAGTAAGCTCAACATAAAAGTCGAGAACAATTTAGGTTTGTCCTGAATATCCGTCAATCGGATAATGTTTACATATCCTTTTCCATTTTCGTTAATTCGCATCAGATCATCAATTTCAAACGAAAGCTCTCCAAAAAACAAATCACCGCCTTGTTGTTCCAGTTCGATTATTTTTCTTAAAATCGTGCCAGTCGTTGCGGTTGAGATTTTGCCATAATTGGAGGCTATTTCATCTTTGCCTTCTTCGGTGATATAATTGAGAACCTTCTTGATGTCTTTTAAATCCAGCAGTGGCATTTTATTGTCGTCACAATATTTAAAAATAACGGCTACTACACCTGTCTGTGTATCATTCAGATCTAAAATTCTGGAGAAAAGAACGGGGCCGAACTCAGAAACAGTGGCTCTTAAACGAACTCCGTTTTGTTTCGAAAGTGACATTAATTCAACAGGAAAAGAAGCTACATTATAAGGTATGTTTATTTTGGCATGACGCTCGGTTATAAAACCCTCTTCTTTACCTTCTTCGGCAATTCCGCTAAAATCACCTTTAATATCCATCATCAAAACAGGAATTCCTACATTCGAAAGTTGTTCAGAGAGAACCTGTATGGTTTTGGTTTTTCCTGTTCCGGTAGCGCCGGCAATTAATCCGTGACGGTTTAATGTTTTCAGTGGGATTTTGACATGAGCTTCCCCAAGTGTTTCCCCGTCCAGAATGGCACTGCCAAGAATGATGCTGTCGCCCTTAGAAAGATAGCCATTATTTATATCTTGAATGAAATTGTCTTTTTTATTCATGTTTTTATTTGTAATTTAGATGATTATAAGAGTATTGCTTGATTTTTTAACATTTTTGGTTCTTTATTTTTAGTAAGAAAAAGCCTTTTTTGGTTGAAAATTATATAAAAAATAATTTCGCAACTTTTTAAGAAGATATCAAAGGATTGTTTGAATATTTACTAAAACGTTGTAATTTTCCCATTATTAGTCCTTTTTTTTGTTTTATCTAAAAAACATAGTCAGCAATTTAATGAGATATTTTTTAAATTGACGTTAAATTTCCTTCAATTAAATTAAAAAAAGTTTTTTTATTTAAACTAAACGTATAAATTTGCTCCTCTACAAGTTAAATATAACTAAAAAATAAAATTATTTAAAACTATTAAAATTAAAAAAAATGGCAAACGTTAAAGTTAAAAAAGAAAGCACTTCAAATGGGGGAGGAATGATTTCAGGAATCATTATTGTAGCATGTGTTTTTGTTGGTTGGTTAATCTGGAAATTCGTTATGGGAGCTGAGGCTAACTTCGAAGCAGGAACTTTCAATAGTGAGCACCCACACCCAATCAATACTTTAGGAATGGTATACATGGGAGGATTTATTGTACCAATATTATTAGGTATGCTTTTAATGGTTGTTGTTTTTTCTATTGAAAGATTCATTGTTATCGGTAAAGCTGCTGGTAAAGCTAACTTAGATACATTTATGAAAAATGTTCAAGGAAATATTAAAGAAGGAAACATTGAGGCTGCTATCGCTGCATGTGATAAACAACAAGGTTCAGTTGCTAATGCAATTAAATCTGCGTTGATTAAATACCAAGACGTTAAAAAAGAAGGTTTCAATAGTGAAGAAGCTTCAGAAGTAATTCACAAAGAAATCGAAGAAGCAACTTCATTAGAAATGCCAATGTTAGAGAAAAACTTGACTATCATCTCTACTTTAGTATCATTAGGAACTTTAGGAGGATTATTAGGAACTGTATCAGGTATGATTAAAGCGTTTGGTGCGTTAGCTTCTGCTGGAACTCCAGACCAGGCTGCTCTTGCAACAGGTATTTCTGAGGCACTTATCAACACTGCAACAGGTATCTCTACTTCAATCTTCGCAATTGTTTCTTACAACTTCTTTACAGGTAAAATTGACGATTTAACTTATTCTATCGATGAGGCTGGTGTTACTATTGTAAACACTTACAGAAAATTCAGAGGAAGTTTGAAACAATAATTAATTTTTGAATATTTAATAAGTACAATTAATTATATCAAAATAAAATAAAAGAGAATGGCTAAATTAAAAATGAAAAAAAAGTCGACATCGACAGATATGACTGCGATGTGTGATGTTGCATTCCTTTTGCTTACGTTCTTTATTTTGACTGCTACCGCTAAAGTGCCTGAGGCACTTCCTGTTGATACGCCTTCTTCTACAGTACTAACTAAGTTGCCAGATTCAGATTTAGCAATTATTACTATTGGTAAAGGAAAAGATGGAATCAGTAAAGTGTTTTTTGACCTAAAAGGAAGAGAGTTACGTAAAGAAACTCTTACTGGTATGGGGGCAAAATTAGGTGTGGAATTTTCAGACGATGATAAAGCGAAATTTGCATTAATGGATGATTTTGGTGTGCCGTTGGCTAATTTGCAGCAAATCATTCAAATGAAAGCTGCTGATAGAACTAAAGCTCCTCAGCCGGGAATTCCTATAGATTCTTTAGATAATCAGTTGAAAGAATGGTTGTTGGTTTCTAGAAGAGCAGCGATTGATCTTAGCGGAGGAACCAAAGAATTGCAAATTGCTATAAAAGGGGATGCGAAAGAAGATTATCCACAAATTAAAAAGATTATGGATATTTTGCAAGATCAAAAAATCAATACCTTTAACTTGGTTACAGGTATGAGAGGAAAAGACTTTTAATTAAAAAATATACACTAAAATGGCTGAATTAAATACCGGCGACGGTGGCGGCGGAAAAGGTGGTAAAGTAAGAAGTAAAAAGCAAAATTCTAAAGTCGATTTAACGGCAATGGTAGATTTGGCTTTCTTATTGATCACGTTCTTTATGTTGACCACTACGTTGTCTAAACCTCAAGCGATGCCTTTAGGTTTGCCAGATAAAGATGAAGACGAGACTAAGAACAAAGACATAAAAGTCGATGAGAAGAGAACCTTGACTGTTATGATGGGTGAGAATAATAAGCTTATCTACTATATGGGATTGATTGATAGTCCTATTGCTGGACCGAAAGATATAGCATATGGTAAAGATGGAATTCGTAGAGAATTATTAGCTCGTAAAAAATCAGTAATTGAATATACTGGAACTAAAGCTAAAGGGATTATTGTGATCATCAAGCCAGGTAAGAAATCGAAGTATAAGAATCTAGTTGACATTTTGGATGAAATGGCAATTACTGGAGTTGAAACTTATGCTATTGTTAATGATTTTCTTCCTAAAGAAAAAGAATTGTTAGAGAAAAAATAATTTTTTTATTTTTTTAATAACCTAATAATCGAGAAAAATGAAATTAGATATTATAAAAAATCAGTGGCTTGATATCGTATTCGAAGGGCGTAATAAGATATACGGTGCATATGAGCTAAGAAAAGCAAACAATAAAACTACGGTAAGAGCACTTATCATTGGTTCTGTTATATTTAGCTTAGCAGTTGCAGCTCCTCTTATTGTGAGTTTAATACCAGAATCTAAAGATGATGTGGTAGCGAACGAGATTAAGCTTACTAAGATAAAATTACCTCCTAAAAAAGAGGAAGTAAAGCCTAACACGCCACCACCGCCACCGCCGCCACCGAAAGTGGATCAGGTAAAGTTTGTGAAGCCTGTTGTTGCTAAGACTGAAGAAATTACTGAGGAACCGCCAAAAATTGTGGAGCTTAAAGATAAGAAAATCGGTGCTGAAACTATCAAAGGAGATCCGGACGCAGTTTTAACTGTTGATGAACCAGTTGGTAAAGGGCCGGTTACTGAGATCATTCAGGAAGATAACAATGTTTATAACACTGCAGGTATCGAGGTAAAACCAGACTTCCCAGGAGGAATTGAAAAATTCTACAAATTCGTAGGAAACAATTACAAAACTCCGGAAGAAGAAGGTTTAAAGGGTAAAGTTTATGTTACTTTTGTAGTTGAAAAAGACGGTTCATTAACCGACATTAAAGTTTTAAGGGATATCGGTTACGGTACAGGAGCAGAAGCAATTCGTGTTCTTAAAAAGTGTCCAAAATGGACTCCTGGCGAGCAAAATGGTAAAAAAGTTAGGGTACTTTACTCTCTTCCTATTACTATTCAATCTGCAGAATAATGTTAAAAGATATGCTTAATAATATTCAGAAGAAATCGCTCAAAGAGCGATTTCTTCTTGTTTTAGGAATACTGTTTTTTTTAATATATCTTGTGCTCGGTTTAATGATTATGTTTTGGGAGAAACTTCCGTTGGAAATGGAATCAAAATACAGGTATGCTTTTGGGGGATTATTGATCGTATATGCGGCAATTCGTTTTTTGAGATTAATTAATTCAAAATCAGAATAATTATGTTAAAGTATAGTAAAATTGCAGGCTTGGTTGTTTTTGTTTTTTTGTTTGCGATGTGTAACCAAAAAAGCAAGAATGAAGTTAACAAAGAAACAATTTTAAAAGGATCGATTGATATTACTGTTGATGAAACTGTAAAGCCTATTGTAGATGATCAGGTGGCGGTTTTTGAAGGAACCTATTCCGGTGCTAAAATTACAGTTAAACCTAAGTCAGAAGGAGAGCTTATTAACGATTTGTTAAATCAGAAAGCTAAAGTGGTGATAACTACAAGAGATTTAACTAAAGAAGAGTTTGCTAAATTTCAAAAAGGTAGGCTAACCCCAAGAGTTACTCCTTTTGCAACTGATGCAATTGCTTTTATTTCAAACAAAGGCAATAATGATACATTAATTGCGTTGAAAACGGTAATCGATTTTATGCAGGGTAAGTCTGATCCAAGAATTAAAGGTCTTGTGTTTGATAATCCAAACTCAAGTACAGTGCGTTATTTGAAAGAATTGGCTAAAGTAAAGGACATTCCTGCAAAAGATGTTTTTTCTTTCAAAAGTAATGACGAGGTTATTAAATTCGTATCTGAGAATGATGGCATGATTGGGGTTGTTGGCGTAAACTGGCTTTCTCAGCCTTCTCCAAGTATGGTAAACGTGGTAAAGAAAATCAATGTTTTGAGTGTTAAAGGATTAAAAAGTGATCAATATTACAGCCCAACTCAGAATGACCTTGCTGAAGAAAAATACCCTTTGGCACGAGGTTTGTTTATTATAAATTGTCAGGGATATTCTGGTTTAGGAATGGGATTTGCGTCCTTTATTGCTGGTGATATTGGGCAAAGAATCGTTTTAAAGTCCGGTTTGCTGCCTGTTAGAACACCTGGAAGAAAGCTTGAAATAAGAAGTCAAATATTAAAAGAGAAAGAATAAATTAATTACAAATAAAGATGAATAAATTTAAAATTTTTAGTCTTGCCTTAGTTGCTTCAGCTACTGTAGCAAAAGCGCAAGATATCAAAGAAGCTAAAAAGGCAATCGACGCTGAGCAATTTCAAAAAGCAAAATCATTGCTAAAATCAATCATCAAAGCAAAACCATCTGATGGAGAAGCTAATTTTGTTTTAGGTAATGTATATTTAAATCAGGCAATTATTGATTCTGCTAAAATTTATTTTGCAAATGGTTTACAGGCATCAGATAAGAAAAACTTAAGTTATATAGGATTAGGTCAGTTAGATCTTGATGCAAAAAATACTGCTGCTGCTCAGGCAAACTTTGGTTTGGCGATAAAAGATATGAAGCGTAAAGATGTAGAGGAGTTCATTTACATCGGTAGAGCATATATGAATTCTACTTCACCAGACTATGTAAATGCAGTTGCAAATTTAAAACGTGCTTTGGTAATTGATCCTCAAAATGCAACTGCACTTTTGGCTATTGGTGATGCGTATTATGGGGCAAACAATCAAAATGATGCTTACAAAGCATACCGTGATGCGTTTACTGCAGATCCAACACTTTTGAGAGCAAAAATGCAATTAGGAGTTTTGTTGAAAGGGGCTAAGTCTTACGATGAGGCGATCAAATCTTTTAATGAAGTAATCGCTTTGAATGCTAACTACGGACCTGTTTACAGAGAGTTGGCTGAGACCTATTACAAATGGGGTAGAAATAAACCATCTACTTCTAAAGTAAATATGCAAAATGCAATTACAAACTATGAGAAGTATTTAAATCTTACGGATTACTCTTTAGATTCTAAAATGCGTCATGCTGATTTCTTAATTCTGGTTAAGGATTATAAGAGTTTAGAGACTGTTGCGAACAAGATGATTGCAGAAGATAAAGTAAATCCTAGAATTTTTAGATATTTAGGTTATGCTGCTTATGAGAACGGAAATGTTGATGTAGCTATCAAATCTATTGAAGATTATATTAAAGTACCTTCTAATAAAGTAATTGGTAGAGATTATTTGTATTTAGGTTTGTCTAAAATTAAAAAAGGAACTGCTGCAGACGGAACTGTAGATCAGGCTTCGTTTGATGCTGGTTTAGCAGATATCAAAAAAGCTATTGAATTAGAGCCTTTAGTAGTGGAAGAGCTTTCTGATCTAGGAAAAGCTTTGTTTGGAAAGAAACAATTTACTCAGGCAGCTGCTGTTTTAGAGCTTGGAACAACTAATAAAGAGTCTAAAAATTACTTAGATGATAATATTTACTACGGTATTTCTCTTTATTATGCGAACGCAAATAAAACGAATGGAGCTGCAGATGCTGTTGCTTTAGGGAAAGCTGAAGCTGCTTTTGATAGAATATTAGAAGCTTCTCCATCTTATAGTGAAGCTTATTTGTACAAAGGAAGAATCAATAACTTGTTGGAGAAAGATGATTTGATCATTAAAAACTACGAAGAATACGTTACAAGTATCACTGCTAAAGGAGCTGAAGAATTAGCTAAACCGGCTACAGTGAAAAAAGTAGTGGAAGCTTACAACAGTATCGGTGCTAGTTATGCTAATACGGATAAAGTAAAAGCTGTTGAGTATTTCAATAAAACTTTAGTTTTAGATCCTGCAAATGCTTACGCTACACAATCTGTAAAAGCTTTAAAATAATATAAGTTTTTAATTAAATGTATAACCGATAGTTTCTTTGAACTATCGGTTTTTTTTGTTCCGTATTTAATTGACTATCTTTGCACTTTAAAATAAAATAATGTTATCAAAAGAAATACAATTAGAAGTAAATAAAGGAGCTATGTTGCCTTTGATGGAAGAATTTTATACCATTCAAGGGGAAGGTTTTCATACCGGAACAGCTGCTTACTTTATACGAATTGGAGGCTGTGATGTTGGTTGTCACTGGTGTGATGTGAAGGAAAGTTGGAATGCTGAGTTACATCCGCCAACGAGTATTGATTTAATTGTAAATAATGCGTCAAGTCAAGCTGATACTGTAGTGATTACTGGTGGTGAGCCTTTAACTTGGGATATGAGTTTGTTGACTCAGGAGTTGAAGAATAAAAAATTGAAAGTTCATATTGAAACCTCGGGCGCGTATCCGTTAACCGGAACCTGGGATTGGATTTGCCTTTCACCTAAAAAGAATAAACTGCCAACTCAAACCGTATATGATAATGCGCACGAGTTAAAAGTAATTATTTATAATAAACACGATTTTATTTTTGCAGAAGAGCAAGCAGATTTGGTAAATGATAATGCGATATTGTTTCTTCAGCCGGAATGGAGTAAGAAAGAAGAAATGACACCTCTGATTGTTGATTATGTGATGAACAATCCGAAATGGAGAGTTTCGCTTCAAACGCATAAATATTTGAACATTCCTTAAATCATTGTAAAAACAAAAAATCTCTTCAATTGAAGAGATTTTTTGTTTTATATAGTAGTTAATAGCTGTATAATAAAGGGTAATGTTTGTTTTTAATCCCAGTTTCTGCTCTTTTTTAAAGAGGTGATATGAGTCAGATGGTGGTTGCAGTGCCAGGCATACATTCCGATGATTTGTTTTAATAAGTATTCGGAGTTGTTTTCGGGATGGATAAAGGATTTGTTTAAATCTGACCAGTTTAGATTTTTCATAACATAAGCTAGTCTAAAGTGCAATCCTTCTAATAATTGTAAGGTTGGTTCAATCGGCATAGTTAGATTATCCGGAAGTTCAGACCATAATTTTTCATCGTAAGCCTTTATTACGGGATTGTTTTCTGTTAATGCCCATTTTAGTCTGATAAAACAGTTCATGTGGCTTTCTGCACAATGATGAATTACTTGTCGAACAGTCCATCCGTCAGGACGGTATGGTGTGTCGAGCTGTTCTTCAGTCAAATGAATCGTTTCCTTTTTTAATTTATCCGGAAAGGATTCGATGATGATGATATTAGTGGAAATATATTCAGCATTATAATCTTTTGGACTTTGAAACTTTCCAATTGGATATTTTAACTTTTCTAAATCTGTTTCGTTCATGGTTTATCTGTTTTACAAGGAAAGTTTGGCTAGATAGTCATAATGTTCACCTTCGAGAATCAATTCACATTTTAATCCGTTGGCATTAGCTGCATTTTGAAGAGTATTGTAGTCTAGGTACAACCAGTCAAAGGGTTCTTCTTTGTCTCCTTTGTATGAAATGTTGAAAATAAGTTCCCCGTAATAATTATTGCTTGATGGGATCCATTTTCCTCCATCTTCGTCTTCATCAAACATGTAAATAATGTCTGAACTGTCCAGTAATATTTGTCCGCCGGGATTCAATAATGACTTTAGTTTGGATAAGTATTTATTACAGTTATCTAATTTTCCAAAAATTCCAACGCCATTCATTAGTAAAATTATGGTGTCGAACTTCTCTTCGTCAAGTTCAAGTATGTTTTTAACCTTGGCATTTTTTAAACCACGCAGCCTACAGGTTTCAATTGCTTTTTGTGAAATGTCAATTGCTGTAACTTCCAGATTGCGATCATTTTGTAAAGACAAACTATGGCTTCCTGCCCCGCAGCCTACATCCAGGGTTTTTCCGAAAGCTAATTGTAGTGCTTTTTGTTCGAGTTTAGGCATTTCACTATAGGAACGGAATAGATAATCCACGCTCATTTCGTCTTCTTCAGAAATCGAAGTTTCAGTAATAATGTCCTCCGGCGAATTATTGGTTTGGAAATCATACATGGCTTTCCCGAAAAGATCTTTCATCGTATTTTAGTTCAAAGTTTAAGGTTTCAAGTTTAAAGTTGTTTAATTTTGCACATCAACTTTAAATTTTAAACTTGAAGCAAATTTTAAACAACTTAAATAAGTTAGCCAAAGATAAGCATATCGAAAACAAAAAGTATTTTGATAAGCTTAAAAAGAAACAACCGAAGAATTTGGATTACGTGATGCAGGATTTGCATGATGCTGAATTTAGGAAAACAGATTGTTTGCAATGTGCTAATTGCTGTAAAACGACCGGGCCTTTGTTTACTTTGGCTGATATCGAAAGGATTTCAAAATCATTCAGACAAAAGCCGCAGCAATTCATTGAACAATATCTCAAGATTGATGAGGATAAAGATTATGTGTTAAAAAGCGTGCCTTGTACTTTTTTGGATAGTGAAAATTATTGTATGATTTATGATGTTCGCCCAAAGGCGTGCAGGGAGTTTCCGCATACAGATCGTAAAAAATTTCATCAGATTGCGGACTTAACATTAAAAAATGTTGCGATTTGTCCTGCTGCTTACAATATAGTAGAAGAAATGAAAAAGAAACTTCCCTTGTAAGGCCTTAAATAATTCGTAATTGTTTTTAAAAGCATTTTTTTTGCTTTTTTAAATGTAATTTTGATTCGAATGAATCCAAGACGGATCCAATTAATTAATTTCAAGACAACTTAAAATTTGAATTTAGAATATTTCATAGCAAAAAGACTTATTACTGCCAGAGATTTTAAAAGCAGTATCTCGGCACCTATCATTAAAATTGCTATTTCGGCTATCGCTATTGGTATGATAATGATGATTGTTTCTGTTGCAACGGGTATTGGCTTACAGAAAAAAATACGAGATAAAGTTTCTGCTTTCAATGGGCAGATTGTAATATCAAATTTCGATAATAACAATTCAGAGGTTACACTGATTCCAATTTCGAAAAAACAAGACTTTTATCCCAATTTTAAATCGGTTCCTGAGGTTAGTCATATTCAGGCAATCGCTACTAAGGCTGGAATTATCAGAACAGAAAATTCTTTTGAAGGTATAGTTTTCAAAGGGGTTGGGGCAGATTATGACTGGAAGAACATTGAAGAGTATCTTGTGGAAGGCAGGTTGCCGGATTATGCTAAAACTCTTAACGGGGATGTCTTAATTTCCAGATTTCTTGCGAATCGGCTTCATCTTAAAGTAGGAGATAGTTTTAATGCCTTTTTTATAAAAGAAGAGCAGGGTAAGATGCCTAATAGTCGTCGATTTAAGATAGCTGGTATTTTTAGTTCAGGATTTCAGGATTTTGATGCGACCTATATATTCGGAGATATTAGGCATATTCAAAGAATAAACAAATGGAGTGTCGATCAAATTGGTGCTTTTGAAGTGTTTATTAATGATTTTGATGCTATCAAAGCAACAGGAGAAAAAATTTACGATCAGACCTCTTCTAATTTAGATACTAAAACGATAATCGAAAAGTATAGTTATATATTTGATTGGTTACAGCTTTTTGATTTTAATATCATTGTTATATTAGGTGTAATGATATTGGTTGCTACTATTAATATGGTTGTGGCTTTATTGGTCTTGATTCTGGAGCGGACTCAGATGATTGGAATTCTTAAAGCATTGGGGGCAAATAACTGGACGGTTCGAAAGGTGTTTTTGTATAATGCTTTTTATCTTATTATTCAAGGCTTGTTTTGGGGTAATCTAATTGGTATTGTTTTATTGTTAATTCAACAGCACTTTGGAATAATTCGTTTGAATCCTGAGAACTACTATGTGAATGAGGCTCCAGTCTATTTTAATTGGGGGTATATTGTTTTGTTGAATTTGCTTACGATTGGAGTGTGCTTCATAGTGTTGTTAATTCCTTCCTATATAATCACAAAGATCTCTCCTGTTAAAGCCATTCGTTTCGAGTAATTTTGTTGTTCTATTATATATACAACCCGGCAGGTTTTAAAACCTGTCGGGTTTGTAGTTTTTGTTCTTATTATATTAAGGAGTCATTTTATCAAGCAAAGTGAAGTCGAAGCTTTCAAGTTTGGAATTTTAGTATTTAGGAGCTTTCTCCCGCTATGCGTTTCAATCTTTTGCTTTTTAAAGGAAAAAGCAAAAGGATTTCCACTTCTATCGGGGCTAGGGCATGGGTTTTCAAAAGAAAATAAGGCAAAGAAGCAAAACTTGGCGTCTTGGTGTCTTTGCGAGACTAGTAAAATCGGGATGTTTCAAAGGCAGGTGTAGTGTTGAATCTAATTCACTAAGGAAAAACCTTTCAAAGCTGAAAATAGTTTAATTTGTAAAAGAGGTGTTATCAGAGTGTTAAGATAAAGTTTAAAAAAAGATCAAAAATAGTTTGAAAAAGCTATTGTTTAAGTGAATAAAGTGTCTACTTTTGCACCCGCAACAGCGATAGACGTTCACTGAAATACTGACAAGCAAAGGAATAAAAGCGAAAAGAGATTTTCAAAAAAAGATTCGAAAAAGCTTGTGAGATTTGAAAATGGATATTACATTTGCACCCCGCAAAACACGGGAAGCTCATTGAGAGATTGGAAGGAGAAAGAAGGAAAAAGGAAATTAAATTTTCTTAAAAAAAACTTCAAAAAACTCTTGCCATTTAGAAATAAGTTTTTTACTTTTGCACCCGCTTTGAGATACAGCGAGACAATAAAAAGAAATACACGTTCGTAGACATATTGAATTGACAGCCGTTTTAACAGAGATGTTAAAACAAAAGAATAAGAGTAAATGAATCGAGAGATTTGAAAAGAACCGATAGATAAAGCATCGCAATATAATATAAAAAATATACGATGAAGAGTTTGATCCTGGCTCAGGATGAACGCTAGCGGCAGGCTTAACACATGCAAGTCGAGGGGTAGAGTTCTTCGGAACTTGAGACCGGCGCACGGGTGCGTAACGCGTATGCAATCTACCTTTTACAGAGGGATAGCCCAGAGAAATTTGGATTAATACCTCATAGCATAGCAGTCTCGCATGAGATCACTATTAAAGTCACAACGGTAAAAGATGAGCATGCGTCCCATTAGCTAGTTGGTAAGGTAACGGCTTACCAAGGCTACGATGGGTAGGGGTCCTGAGAGGGAGATCCCCCACACTGGTACTGAGACACGGACCAGACTCCTACGGGAGGCAGCAGTGAGGAATATTGGACAATGGGCGCAAGCCTGATCCAGCCATGCCGCGTGCAGGATGACGGTCCTATGGATTGTAAACTGCTTTTATACGAGAAGAAACACTGCTTCGTGAAGCAGCTTGACGGTATCGTAAGAATAAGGATCGGCTAACTCCGTGCCAGCAGCCGCGGTAATACGGAGGATCCAAGCGTTATCCGGAATCATTGGGTTTAAAGGGTCCGTAGGCGGTTTAATAAGTCAGTGGTGAAAGCCCATCGCTCAACGGTGGAACGGCCATTGATACTGTTAAACTTGAATTATTAGGAAGTAACTAGAATATGTAGTGTAGCGGTGAAATGCTTAGAGATTACATGGAATACCAATTGCGAAGGCAGGTTACTACTAATGGATTGACGCTGATGGACGAAAGCGTGGGTAGCGAACAGGATTAGATACCCTGGTAGTCCACGCCGTAAACGATGGATACTAGCTGTTGGAAGCAATTTCAGTGGCTAAGCGAAAGTGATAAGTATCCCACCTGGGGAGTACGTTCGCAAGAATGAAACTCAAAGGAATTGACGGGGGCCCGCACAAGCGGTGGAGCATGTGGTTTAATTCGATGATACGCGAGGAACCTTACCAAGGCTTAAATGTAGATTGACCGGTTTGGAAACAGATCTTTCGCAAGACAATTTACAAGGTGCTGCATGGTTGTCGTCAGCTCGTGCCGTGAGGTGTCAGGTTAAGTCCTATAACGAGCGCAACCCCTGTTGTTAGTTGCCAGCGAGTCATGTCGGGAACTCTAACAAGACTGCCAGTGCAAACTGTGAGGAAGGTGGGGATGACGTCAAATCATCACGGCCCTTACGCCTTGGGCTACACACGTGCTACAATGGCCGGTACAGAGAGCAGCCACTGGGCGACCAGGAGCGAATCTATAAAACCGGTCACAGTTCGGATCGGAGTCTGCAACTCGACTCCGTGAAGCTGGAATCGCTAGTAATCGGATATCAGCCATGATCCGGTGAATACGTTCCCGGGCCTTGTACACACCGCCCGTCAAGCCATGGAAGCTGGGGGTGCCTGAAGTCGGTGACCGCAAGGAGCTGCCTAGGGTAAAACTGGTAACTAGGGCTAAGTCGTAACAAGGTAGCCGTACCGGAAGGTGCGGCTGGAACACCTCCTTTCTAGAGCCTCAAATGTTAGTGGAAACACACGTTGAGGAAAAAAGATGTTAATTTAGAAGGTTCTGAATCACAACATTCACTTACTCTTGCTGTTAATTTAAAAAATAATGAAAATTAAGTAAAACAGAGTCTCGTAGCTCAGCTGGTTAGAGTACTACACTGATAATGTAGGGGTCGGCAGTTCGAGTCTGCCCGGGACTACTTTTTAAAGATTGAAAGCTTTAAGTATTAAACTATTTAAAGATTAAGGAAATAAAAAAGACTGTTAGCTTAAAAAAGGAAATTCTGGAAGTTGGAATTCACCAAAAGAAATTAGAGAAGAAAAAAGAAATCTAAAATCTGAATTCTACAATCTAAGATTTAAGAAATGGGGGATTAGCTCAGCTGGCTAGAGCGCCTGCCTTGCACGCAGGAGGTCAACGGTTCGACTCCGTTATTCTCCACGAAATAATTGACAATTATCAATTGATAATTATTAATTGTTAAAGTTCATTGACATATTGAGATAAGAAAATAATAAAAAGTAGAAAGCGTTTTTTACAATTTATTGTAAAAGACAAAAAAAAACGGTCTTGTTTTAAGTAACAAGATTGGTACAATAAGCAAAATAAGGGCGTATGGGGGATGCCTAGGCTCTCAGAGGCGATGAAAGGCGTGATAAGCTGCGAAAAGCTACGGGGACGGGCACACACCGATTGATCCGTAGATACCTGAATGGGGCAACCCACTATGTTGAAGACATAGTACACCGATAGGTGGGCAAACCCGCTGAACTGAAACATCTAAGTAGGCGGAGGAGAAGAAAACAAAAGTGATTCCGTAAGTAGTGGCGAGCGAACGCGGATTAGCCCAAACCAATGTTGTTACGGCAATGTTGGGGTTGTAGGACCACGATATTTTATGTACAAGGAACCGGAATTGACTGGAAAGTCGAGCCAAAGAGGGTGATAGCCCCGTATGGGTAACGAGTATAATAGATAGTGGTATCCTGAGTAGGGCGGGGCACGTGAAACCCTGTCTGAATTTGGCGGGACCATCCGCTAAGGCTAAATACTCCTGAGAGACCGATAGTGAACCAGTACCGTGAGGGAAAGGTGAAAAGAACCGTGAATAACGGAGTGAAATAGATCCTGAAACCATACGCTTACAAGCGGTCGGAGCCCTTTCGTGGGGTGACGGCGTGCCTTTTGCATAATGAGCCTACGAGTTAACGTTGCTGGCAAGGTTAAGTGGTTAAGCCACGGATCCGTAGCGAAAGCGAGTCTGAATAGGGCGCTTTAGTCAGTAGTGTTAGACGCGAAACCGTGTGATCTACCCATGGGCAGGTTGAAGCTGTGGTAACACACAGTGGAGGACCGAACCGGTTGACGTTGAAAAGTCTTCGGATGACCTGTGGGTAGGGGTGAAAGGCCAATCAAACTCGGAAATAGCTCGTACTCCCCGAAATGCATTTAGGTGCAGCGCTGAGCGTAAAGTTATATAGAGGTAGAGCTACTGATTGGATGCGGGGGCTTCACCGCCTACCAATTCCTGACAAACTCCGAATGCTATATAATGTTTCTCAGCAGTGAGGGCTTGGGTGCTAAGGTCCAAGTCCGAGAGGGAAAGAACCCAGACCATCAGCTAAGGTCCCCAAATATACGCTAAGTTGAAAGAACGAGGTTTGTCTGCCCAGACAGCTAGGATGTTGGCTTGGAAGCAGCCATTCATTTAAAGAGTGCGTAACAGCTCACTAGTCGAGCGGACGAGCATGGATAATAATCGGGCATAAGTGTATTACCGAAGCTATGGATTTAGAGTTTACTCTAAGTGGTAGGGGAGCATTCTAACAGGGTTGAAGGTGTATCGTCAGGTATGCTGGACTGGTTAGAAAAGAAAATGTAGGCATAAGTAACGATAATGCGGGCGAGAAACCCGCACACCGAAAAACTAAGGTTTCCACAGCTATGCTAATCAGCTGTGGGTTAGTCTGGTCCTAAGGCGAACCCGAAAGGGACAGTCGATGGCTAACGGGTTAATATTCCCGTACTACTAATTACTGTGATGGGGTGACGGAGTGATGAAAGCGCCGCGAACTGACGGAATAGTTCGTTGAAGTACCTACCTATAAGCTGTGCAGGCAAATCCACACGGCTTGGGGAAATACGATAGTACTCGGCGTCTTCGGACAAAGAGATAGTGCGCCTAAGGGCTTCCAAGAAAAACCTCTAAACTTCAGGTAATTAGTACCAGTACCGTAAACCGACACAGGTAGTTGAGGAGAGAATCCTAAGGTGCTCGAGAGATTCATGGCTAAGGAATTAGGCAAAATAGACCCGTAACTTCGGGAGAAGGGTCGCCCTGTAGTAATACAGGGCCGCAGTGAAGAGGTCCAGGCGACTGTTTATCAAAAACACAGGGCTCTGCAAAATCGTAAGATGAAGTATAGGGCCTGACACCTGCCCGGTGCTGGAAGGTTAAGAGGAGATGTTATCTTCGGAGAAGCATTGAATTGAAGCCCCAGTAAACGGCGGCCGTAACTATAACGGTCCTAAGGTAGCGAAATTCCTTGTCGGGTAAGTTCCGACCTGCACGAATGGTGTAACGATCTGGACACTGTCTCAGCCATGAGCTCGGTGAAATTGTAGTAACGGTGAAGATGCCGTTTACCCGCAGTGGGACGAAAAGACCCTGTGCACCTTTACTATAGCTTAGTATTGACTTTGGATAAATGATGTGTAGGATAGGTTGGAGACTGTGAAGTGGCGTCGCCAGGCGTTGTGGAGTCATTGTTGAAATACAACCCTTTGTTTATCTGAAGCCTAACCCCGCGTTGTGGGGGACATTGCTTGGTGGGTAGTTTGACTGGGGTGGTCGCCTCCAAAAGAGTAACGGAGGCTTCTAAAGGTTCCCTCAGTACGCTTGGTAACCGTGCGTAGAGTGCAATGGCATAAGGGAGCTTGACTGAGAGACATACAGGTCGATCAGGTACGAAAGTAGAGCATAGTGATCCGGTGGTTCCGCATGGAAGGGCCATCGCTCAAAGGATAAAAGGTACGCCGGGGATAACAGGCTGATCTCCCCCAAGAGCTCATATCGACGGGGGGGTTTGGCACCTCGATGTCGGCTCGTCACATCCTGGGGCTGGAGAAGGTCCCAAGGGTTGGGCTGTTCGCCCATTAAAGTGGCACGCGAGCTGGGTTCAGAACGTCGTGAGACAGTTCGGTCTCTATCTACTGTGGGCGTTAGAAATTTGAGTGGATCTGATTCTAGTACGAGAGGACCGAATTGGACAAACCTCTAGTGTATCTGTTGTCCCGCCAGGGGCACCGCAGAGTAGCTACGTTTGGAAGGGATAAGCGCTGAAAGCATATAAGCGCGAAACCCACCACAAGATGAGATTTCTTTTAAGGATCGTGGAAGATGACCACGTTGATAGGCTATAGATGTAAAGGCAGTAATGTCATAGTCGAGTAGTACTAATAATCCGTAAGCTTATGTACACCCTTTTCTCTCCCGATGCAAATCGGGAGAGAAGAAACTTTCTAAAATAGTAAATAAAAGTACTTTTCTTTATCTCAGTATGTTAAGATATTTGCTCGCGCAAGAGCAGTAATTAGTGAAAAGTAGCTAGTAAAGAGTCTAAGGACTAATTACTATGCACTAAGGACTAATTACTAAAAACCTTAAGGTGGTTATTGCGGCGGGGCTCACCTCTTCCCATCCCGAACAGAGTAGTTAAGCCCGCCTGCGCAGATGGTACTGCAGTTATGTGGGAGAGTATGTCGTCGCCTTTCTTTTAAAAACCCTATCCAAATCGGATAGGGTTTTTTGTTTTAGATAGGTTTGTGTTTTTTTCTGCAAAACCGTATTTAGTTAGTCTTCTAGAATTCTATGCTGATTCAATTATTGTATTGCGATCCCAACGGTTGAAACCGTTGACGATGTCTGAGATAGCCGGTTTTGTGTTTACAGTAAATGTAGATCAATGTCAAGTGTTGGGGATTGATCAAAACTATTCAGTTTATTAACGATTTCAACTCTTCATTTTTTAGACTTTGTCACAAATAAGGGATCGTTTTATTACAGCTGATTTTATAATCGGAACTCCCTTATTCTATATGTATTAGAAATGTCTAAAAAAGGACTGAAAGTCCAAAAGCATTAAAATGGTGTAATTCACCATGAATTAGGATAATGAGTCATATTGCTCTGAAAGGGAATAAGTAGTTATAAAGAACGTGTAGAGTTTTAATTAAAACCGCTTATTTAAAAAAAATGCCACATAAAATTAGAGGACCTTTTTTAGGTCAGGCTTTCGCTCTTACAGAGCTTAGAGATCTAACTATTAGTCATGGCACTTCGCACTCTGTTATTGTTAAGGCTATTTCATAGCAATAGACTTCAAATACTTTTGCTTTATGAAGGCAGGTTGTATATCATTTTTTTGCTTAACCTTCAACTTTTGAGTCTGATCCATAAATGCGAAGTTCTACGTAATCTCTTATTTCTAGAAAGAAGTTGTTGTTGAAAATTCCAAAAATTTTATTTTGAGTGTAATATAGTCTATGGTTTTAATTGTGGGGTAGGTGTTGTTGCGACGTATTGTGTTTCAATGGCTGAAACTGTAAGCTATGTAGTGACCAGGTTCGAGAATTGAAATTTGGGAAAAGGGTTGGATGATTTAAATATAGGGATAGAAGGATATTTAAAATTAACGCCAGAAGCGGTGGAGTGACAAAAGCAAGTGTAGATATAGGTTGTTTGAATAAGGAGAATTCTATATTTTGGTTACTTCTTGATCTTTATGGGAATGCTTTTATTTAAACATTGAATGGTTAGGTTGGTGTATTTGTAATTCTGTTATCAAAATTATTTAAACTTATTTGCTAGTGATTTGTAATTGTACGAGAGATTGTGTTGGAAGCTTGATATTAGATTGATTTGCTTTTTTTTGTACTATTAGGTAAATTTTGGAAAACAAATGATTTTATTGGTTGTTTTTGTGTGTGTAAATATTTGTATGTAATTCAAATAATAATAAGGTATATTTTATTTGGTTTGGGGGCTATGTAGATTTATTTCTATAAATCAAGTATTGGCTAATGGTTACTGTTAGGGAATGTTTTTTACTTTAAAAATTGCATTTGGCTTCTTGGATTTCTCATTAGACTCATTTTGTTGGTATATGGTTTGTTAATGATGTTTGGTTCTGATGTCTTGCAAAGCTTCGCTAGTTGGTTTTTGAGTATAAAAGTGATTTATAATTTGAGTTGTGTTTTGAAAGCGTCTTTTGGTCTTGGTTTTTGCAGCCATTATTGCTGTGGTTTCTTTTTTGTTTTTACTGATTAAAATAATATAGGAGTTATTGTTAGAAAGGCTGGTTTTTTATATTGGAGAAGGTTTTTGAATTTTTTATGGAAAAAGAAGTTGTCTTCTGCGGGTGATATGAAGATATGCCTGATGATTGTAAATAGGAAAATCCTGTGTTATTGCTTTTCTTTAAGGATTCTTTTAAGTTTGATGTTAGATATTCTTTAGGAATAGATTTAGTTTTTTTTGGATAGAGATGAAGTGTTTTTTGATTTTTTATAAGAGATATATTTAAAGTAATCTAGCTGTTAGGTTGGTAACTTAAAGATGTCTTAAAGGGATTGTGTATTTGTGTGTAATTGGAAGGTGTAACATATGTGGGTTTTAATATTTCTCTACAACAATATGTTTTGATCTGAAGAATAAGAGGTGGAAAAGGAGGAATAGAGGATGAAAGAGAAGTATAATAGTTGGGAGGGTAAAATGAAATGATTTGATATGAGTGTTAAGGAAAGTTGCGAGACTAGTAAAATCGGGGTGTTTGGAAAGATGGAATTGTGCTGAATCTAATCCACTAAGGAAAAACCTTTCAAAGCTGAAAATAGTTTAATTTGTAAAAGAGGTGTTATCAGAGTGTTAAGATAAAGTTTAAAAAAAGATCAAAAATAGTTTGGTAAAAAGCTTGTAGAACTCAATAAAGTGTCTACTTTTGCACCCGCAACAGCGATAGACGTTCACTGAAATACTGACAAGCAAAGGAATAAAAGCGAAAAGAGATTTTCAAAAAAAGATTCGAAAAAGCTTGTGAGATTTGAAAATGGATATTACATTTGCACCCCGCAAAACACGGGAAGCTCATTGAGAGATTGGAAGGAGAAAGAAGGAAAAAGGAAATTAAATTTTCTTAAAAAAAACTTCAAAAAACTCTTGCCATTTAGAAATAAGTTTTTTACTTTTGCACCCGCTTTGAGATACAGGCGAGACAATAAAAAGAAATACACGTTCGTAGACATATTGAATTGACAGCCGTTTTAACAGAGATGTTAAAACAAAAGAATAAGAGTAAATGAATCGAGAGATTTGAAAAGAACCGATAGATAAAGCATCGCAATATAATATAAAAAATATACGATGAAGAGTTTGATCCTGGCTCAGGATGAACGCTAGCGGCAGGCTTAACACATGCAAGTCGAGGGGTAGAGTTCTTCGGAACTTGAGACCGGCGCACGGGTGCGTAACGCGTATGCAATCTACCTTTTACAGAGGGATAGCCCAGAGAAATTTGGATTAATACCTCATAGCATAGCAGTCTCGCATGAGATCACTATTAAAGTCACAACGGTAAAAGATGAGCATGCGTCCCATTAGCTAGTTGGTAAGGTAACGGCTTACCAAGGCTACGATGGGTAGGGGTCCTGAGAGGGAGATCCCCCACACTGGTACTGAGACACGGACCAGACTCCTACGGGAGGCAGCAGTGAGGAATATTGGACAATGGGCGCAAGCCTGATCCAGCCATGCCGCGTGCAGGATGACGGTCCTATGGATTGTAAACTGCTTTTATACGAGAAGAAACACTGCTTCGTGAAGCAGCTTGACGGTATCGTAAGAATAAGGATCGGCTAACTCCGTGCCAGCAGCCGCGGTAATACGGAGGATCCAAGCGTTATCCGGAATCATTGGGTTTAAAGGGTCCGTAGGCGGTTTAATAAGTCAGTGGTGAAAGCCCATCGCTCAACGGTGGAACGGCCATTGATACTGTTAAACTTGAATTATTAGGAAGTAACTAGAATATGTAGTGTAGCGGTGAAATGCTTAGAGATTACATGGAATACCAATTGCGAAGGCAGGTTACTACTAATGGATTGACGCTGATGGACGAAAGCGTGGGTAGCGAACAGGATTAGATACCCTGGTAGTCCACGCCGTAAACGATGGATACTAGCTGTTGGAAGCAATTTCAGTGGCTAAGCGAAAGTGATAAGTATCCCACCTGGGGAGTACGTTCGCAAGAATGAAACTCAAAGGAATTGACGGGGGCCCGCACAAGCGGTGGAGCATGTGGTTTAATTCGATGATACGCGAGGAACCTTACCAAGGCTTAAATGTAGATTGACCGGTTTGGAAACAGATCTTTCGCAAGACAATTTACAAGGTGCTGCATGGTTGTCGTCAGCTCGTGCCGTGAGGTGTCAGGTTAAGTCCTATAACGAGCGCAACCCCTGTTGTTAGTTGCCAGCGAGTCATGTCGGGAACTCTAACAAGACTGCCAGTGCAAACTGTGAGGAAGGTGGGGATGACGTCAAATCATCACGGCCCTTACGCCTTGGGCTACACACGTGCTACAATGGCCGGTACAGAGAGCAGCCACTGGGCGACCAGGAGCGAATCTATAAAACCGGTCACAGTTCGGATCGGAGTCTGCAACTCGACTCCGTGAAGCTGGAATCGCTAGTAATCGGATATCAGCCATGATCCGGTGAATACGTTCCCGGGCCTTGTACACACCGCCCGTCAAGCCATGGAAGCTGGGGGTGCCTGAAGTCGGTGACCGCAAGGAGCTGCCTAGGGTAAAACTGGTAACTAGGGCTAAGTCGTAACAAGGTAGCCGTACCGGAAGGTGCGGCTGGAACACCTCCTTTCTAGAGCCTCAAATGTTAGTGGAAACACACGTTGAGGAAAAAAGATGTTAATTTAGAAGGTTCTGAATCACAACATTCACTTACTCTTGCTGTTAATTTAAAAAATAATGAAAATTAAGTAAAACAGAGTCTCGTAGCTCAGCTGGTTAGAGTACTACACTGATAATGTAGGGGTCGGCAGTTCGAGTCTGCCCGGGACTACTTTTTAAAGATTGAAAGCTTTAAGTATTAAACTATTTAAAGATTAAGGAAATAAAAAAGACTGTTAGCTTAAAAAAGGAAATTCTGGAAGTTGGAATTCACCAAAAGAAATTAGAGAAGAAAAAAGAAATCTAAAATCTGAATTCTACAATCTAAGATTTAAGAAATGGGGGATTAGCTCAGCTGGCTAGAGCGCCTGCCTTGCACGCAGGAGGTCAACGGTTCGACTCCGTTATTCTCCACGAAATAATTGACAATTATCAATTGATAATTATTAATTGTTAAAGTTCATTGACATATTGAGATAAGAAAATAATAAAAAGTAGAAAGCGTTTTTTACAATTTATTGTAAAAGACAAAAAAAAACGGTCTTGTTTTAAGTAACAAGATTGGTACAATAAGCAAAATAAGGGCGTATGGGGGATGCCTAGGCTCTCAGAGGCGATGAAAGGCGTGATAAGCTGCGAAAAGCTACGGGGACGGGCACACACCGATTGATCCGTAGATACCTGAATGGGGCAACCCACTATGTTGAAGACATAGTACACCGATAGGTGGGCAAACCCGCTGAACTGAAACATCTAAGTAGGCGGAGGAGAAGAAAACAAAAGTGATTCCGTAAGTAGTGGCGAGCGAACGCGGATTAGCCCAAACCAATGTTGTTACGGCAATGTTGGGGTTGTAGGACCACGATATTTTATGTACAAGGAACCGGAATTGACTGGAAAGTCGAGCCAAAGAGGGTGATAGCCCCGTATGGGTAACGAGTATAATAGATAGTGGTATCCTGAGTAGGGCGGGGCACGTGAAACCCTGTCTGAATTTGGCGGGACCATCCGCTAAGGCTAAATACTCCTGAGAGACCGATAGTGAACCAGTACCGTGAGGGAAAGGTGAAAAGAACCGTGAATAACGGAGTGAAATAGATCCTGAAACCATACGCTTACAAGCGGTCGGAGCCCTTTCGTGGGGTGACGGCGTGCCTTTTGCATAATGAGCCTACGAGTTAACGTTGCTGGCAAGGTTAAGTGGTTAAGCCACGGATCCGTAGCGAAAGCGAGTCTGAATAGGGCGCTTTAGTCAGTAGTGTTAGACGCGAAACCGTGTGATCTACCCATGGGCAGGTTGAAGCTGTGGTAACACACAGTGGAGGACCGAACCGGTTGACGTTGAAAAGTCTTCGGATGACCTGTGGGTAGGGGTGAAAGGCCAATCAAACTCGGAAATAGCTCGTACTCCCCGAAATGCATTTAGGTGCAGCGCTGAGCGTAAAGTTATATAGAGGTAGAGCTACTGATTGGATGCGGGGGCTTCACCGCCTACCAATTCCTGACAAACTCCGAATGCTATATAATGTTTCTCAGCAGTGAGGGCTTGGGTGCTAAGGTCCAAGTCCGAGAGGGAAAGAACCCAGACCATCAGCTAAGGTCCCCAAATATACGCTAAGTTGAAAGAACGAGGTTTGTCTGCCCAGACAGCTAGGATGTTGGCTTGGAAGCAGCCATTCATTTAAAGAGTGCGTAACAGCTCACTAGTCGAGCGGACGAGCATGGATAATAATCGGGCATAAGTGTATTACCGAAGCTATGGATTTAGAGTTTACTCTAAGTGGTAGGGGAGCATTCTAACAGGGTTGAAGGTGTATCGTCAGGTATGCTGGACTGGTTAGAAAAGAAAATGTAGGCATAAGTAACGATAATGCGGGCGAGAAACCCGCACACCGAAAAACTAAGGTTTCCACAGCTATGCTAATCAGCTGTGGGTTAGTCTGGTCCTAAGGCGAACCCGAAAGGGACAGTCGATGGCTAACGGGTTAATATTCCCGTACTACTAATTACTGTGATGGGGTGACGGAGTGATGAAAGCGCCGCGAACTGACGGAATAGTTCGTTGAAGTACCTACCTATAAGCTGTGCAGGCAAATCCACACGGCTTGGGGAAATACGATAGTACTCGGCGTCTTCGGACAAAGAGATAGTGCGCCTAAGGGCTTCCAAGAAAAACCTCTAAACTTCAGGTAATTAGTACCAGTACCGTAAACCGACACAGGTAGTTGAGGAGAGAATCCTAAGGTGCTCGAGAGATTCATGGCTAAGGAATTAGGCAAAATAGACCCGTAACTTCGGGAGAAGGGTCGCCCTGTAGTAATACAGGGCCGCAGTGAAGAGGTCCAGGCGACTGTTTATCAAAAACACAGGGCTCTGCAAAATCGTAAGATGAAGTATAGGGCCTGACACCTGCCCGGTGCTGGAAGGTTAAGAGGAGATGTTATCTTCGGAGAAGCATTGAATTGAAGCCCCAGTAAACGGCGGCCGTAACTATAACGGTCCTAAGGTAGCGAAATTCCTTGTCGGGTAAGTTCCGACCTGCACGAATGGTGTAACGATCTGGACACTGTCTCAGCCATGAGCTCGGTGAAATTGTAGTAACGGTGAAGATGCCGTTTACCCGCAGTGGGACGAAAAGACCCTGTGCACCTTTACTATAGCTTAGTATTGACTTTGGATAAATGATGTGTAGGATAGGTTGGAGACTGTGAAGTGGCGTCGCCAGGCGTTGTGGAGTCATTGTTGAAATACAACCCTTTGTTTATCTGAAGCCTAACCCCGCGTTGTGGGGGACATTGCTTGGTGGGTAGTTTGACTGGGGTGGTCGCCTCCAAAAGAGTAACGGAGGCTTCTAAAGGTTCCCTCAGTACGCTTGGTAACCGTGCGTAGAGTGCAATGGCATAAGGGAGCTTGACTGAGAGACATACAGGTCGATCAGGTACGAAAGTAGAGCATAGTGATCCGGTGGTTCCGCATGGAAGGGCCATCGCTCAAAGGATAAAAGGTACGCCGGGGATAACAGGCTGATCTCCCCCAAGAGCTCATATCGACGGGGGGGTTTGGCACCTCGATGTCGGCTCGTCACATCCTGGGGCTGGAGAAGGTCCCAAGGGTTGGGCTGTTCGCCCATTAAAGTGGCACGCGAGCTGGGTTCAGAACGTCGTGAGACAGTTCGGTCTCTATCTACTGTGGGCGTTAGAAATTTGAGTGGATCTGATTCTAGTACGAGAGGACCGAATTGGACAAACCTCTAGTGTATCTGTTGTCCCGCCAGGGGCACCGCAGAGTAGCTACGTTTGGAAGGGATAAGCGCTGAAAGCATATAAGCGCGAAACCCACCACAAGATGAGATTTCTTTTAAGGATCGTGGAAGATGACCACGTTGATAGGCTATAGATGTAAAGGCAGTAATGTCATAGTCGAGTAGTACTAATAATCCGTAAGCTTATGTACACCCTTTTCTCTCCCGATGCAAATCGGGAGAGAAGAAACTTTCTAAAATAGTAAATAAAAGTACTTTTCTTTATCTCAGTATGTTAAGATATTATTTTAATTATGAATTGTGAATTATCAATTATTAATTAAAAAAAATTGCCCAAAGCAATTATAACTTCTTAAGGTGGTTATTGCGGCGGGGCTCACCTCTTCCCATCCCGAACAGAGTAGTTAAGCCCGCCTGCGCAGATGGTACTGCAGTTATGTGGGAGAGTATGTCGTCGCCTTTCTTTTAAAAACCCTATCCAAATCGGATAGGGTTTTTTGTTTTATGTATTTTGAGAGATTCCTTGAGGTTTTTTTTATGCTACTTGATAGTGTAGTCCCTACGGGACACCTTTATGATGGGCAGGTTGTGAGTGTTACCTGTGGTTACCAATATTAGACTCCTAGCGGAGTTACTTTAAAAAGTTTAACAGCATCTGATTGAAATGAACTTCGCGTCTTTGTGACTTGGAGAGCAAAAGAAAAGTTTAGCAAACATTTTCTTAAATCAGTTAAAACTTCTATCGCAAAAGATTTAGCGTACAGCCCGACCCGAAGGGAAACGCCATACTTATTTTTATGAACTCCGTTTTTGTTAAAATATAGTCAATTTTAGTTTTTTAAGTTGTTATAATGGAGTTGTTGTTTTTGATTGATTTATTGCTCAGATTTTAGTTTTGTGTGCTATAATGATCTTTGTGTTGTGTGGAGTAAAAAAGTGTCTCAAATCTTCTATTTTACATGATTGTATTTTTTTGAACCTTTTGGTTGCTTTTGTGTTGATGAGTTTTTTTTTATAAAACTATATCGGTTTAAATAGTCACATTGTAGCCTACTTTTACTTTGTCCATTATTACATGAGTGTAGAAATGCTTAACATTTGGGTTATCCATAAGCCATTTTTTAGCAAACGATTCATAATGCTGCATGTTTTCTGCATTTACAATAATGACAAAATCGTAAGTGCCGGTTACAAAATAACATTGCATCACTTCGTTGCATTTTCGCATTGAGGCCTTGAATTTTTCTAAGGCTTTTGAATTTCCGTCCTCTAGAATAATATCTACGACACAGGTAATTGTTAAGCCTATAACACTTGGTGATATAATTGAGACATCTGCTTCTATTATTTTGTTTTCTCTCAATCTGGTTAGTCTTCTTTGTACCGCCGAACTGCTTAGATTTACTAAGTCTCCAAGTTCTTGTGAGGTCATTTTATTATTTTCTTGCACCAGTTGTAAAAGTTTTTTATCGTATTCGTCTAGTGATTGCATTTTTTGCCTGATTTTCTTGTAAAATTAACTTAAATCAATCATTTATCGTATTGATTTGCAGAAATAAAGCAGCTGTATTTGAGTAGTTTTGTCTTGTGGTCTTCTAGTCAAAGTAGAATGTGTCACAGAGTTTAAAAATGATTTTGAATGCTAATAAATGATACAAATGGAAGAAATGCAAAGTGTTTTTTCAATCGGTGAGATTGAAAAGTTTAGAAGTGAAACTGTGGGATGTGATACTGTGATCCATCTCAATAATGCGGGGGCAAGTCTTATGCCGGATGTGGTGACTCAGTCTATTTTGAAACATATAAAATTAGAATCTGAAATTGGGGGTTACGAGGCGGCTGCATTAAAAAAAGATGAAATACTGCAGTTTTACATTCAGGCTGGAAAATTGATTAATTGTAATCCGTCGAATATTGCTTTTACTGCAAGTGCTACAGATTCTTATACGCGAGCATTGTCTTCCATTCCGTTTTGTTCTGGTGATATTATATTGACGGATAATGATGATTTTATTTCGAACCAAATTCAGTTTATTTCATGTCAAAAACGATTTGGAGTAAAAATAGTACGGATTAAAAATGCTGAAATCGGCGGAGTAGATCTGCATGATTTAGAAGAAAAGTTATTTACTCTTAAACCAAAATTACTGGCTATAACGCATATTCCTACGAATTCGGGATTGGTTCAGTCTGTTAAAAGCGTAGGTGATATATACAATCGTTATACAAAAGAATATAGTGATAAAACCTGGTATATTCTCGATGCTTGCCAGTCTGCAGGTCAGATGAAGTTGGATGTTAAAGAATTAGGATGTGATTTTTTGAGTATAACAATCAGAAAATTTTTAAGAGGGCCTCGTGGTACTGGTTTTCTCTATATTTCGGACAGAGCTTTAAAATTTGGACTTGAGCCATTGTTTATTGATATGAGAGGTGCTGATTGGGTTGAAAAGGATGAATATAAGCAACAACCCGATGCGAGACGTTTTGAGGATTGGGAGTTTGCTTATGCGCTTGTTCTTGGAAGTAAAGTGGCTATTGAATATTGTTTGAATATAGGTGAGGATAGAATTTGGCAGCAGATACAAGTGTTGTCGAAATATATGAGAAATGAATTGTCAAAAAATCCTAAGGTTAGGGTTTTGGATAAAGGACCTGAATTAGGTGGATTGGTTACTTTTACCGTTAAAGATTCTCAACCAAAATTTATCGTTGATGAATTACTTAAAAGAAAGATTAATGTTGTTCCGAGTTTTCGAAATTTTGCAGTTATCGATTTTGATGAAAAAGGGGTGGAGTGGGCTATTAGGGTATCTCCGCATTATTACAATACTTTTGAAGAAGTTGATTTGCTTATCAAGGCTGTAGAGGAAATTGTGTAAATACAATTTTTGAAGAAAAATTGGCGCAAAAAAAAAACTCCTTAATTTCTTAAGGAGTTTTTTTAGTGGGCGATGAGGGGTTCGAACCTATTGGACGAAACCCGCAATAATACCGTCTTTTTATTTTTAGAAAATAGCTGTGCCATGAATCTGCCACAATTATCATTTTTTCACAATATCTTAAAAAAAGCTTCTGCAAGAAACTTCTTGAGTTTTAAAGAACATTATAATCCTTTTTTATTAAGCAAAAATACAACTTATTTTTAATAAACCACATTCAACAACAAAAGCTTTAGGTTAAAGTAATCTATATCTATCATTTATTCAAATAATCTAAGTAGTTCTTTATCAACATTAGTTTCTAATTTATTTTTATAATTATTCATGAAAATTCTCAATTCATCAATAGTATTGATTTGGGTATAGTCTTCAGAAATTATTTCTATCCAAGCTTCTTCAACTTTTTCTTTAATTGTAAAATATCCAGTTGCTCCAAAAATTATTACAAATAGACGCTCACCAATATGTTTTGTAAATTTTATATTTTCTTCTTTGAAAAACATACTATTGCCGCACTGTTTACCCTCAGAGTTTAATTTAAATTCAACCAAGGCAAGAGTTACCAATTCATTTCTAGAACAATCTATCATTACTTTGTCATACCAAGCACCTGGGCGTACTATATATATATGCTCTTGAAGCCATTTTATTTTATTTGCACCAGTTTTTTGCATCCAACAACAAAAATCAGCATAAAAGTAAAGATTGGTATGTGCTTTTCTTACCTTAAAAAGGGAATTAGCATTCCAACCAGTAGCCGAAGATTCAATTAATAAAGCTGCTGTAATATGCTCTTTTATTTTATCAATTGATTTAAAAGAACAGATTTCTTTAATGTAGTGTTTGTTTTTATAATCAGTATCACGACGTAAAATTAATCTCCAATTATTTTCAGAATCACTATAGATAAAATTTTCAATTTGATTCCAAGTCGAAAATTTACTTATCAAGTATCTAAACAAATCGTGTTGCTTACTAAAACTTTTGTTTGACCCAGAATAGTCAAATAACAGAAATGCATTTTCAATTCTTTTTTTAAATAAATCTATATCAGGATTATCATTAATTAAAAAACCAATGTTTCCAAGGAATAAGGGATGCGATTCACCTTTAAGAATATATTCTTCCCAGTTAGGGTTTATTATTAATGAAGCTTTAATCTTTTCTTCTTCAAGTTGCGTTTTGAAAAAATCTTTTCTATTATTTATAATATCTTGAAATTCTTGAGTAGCAAAGTAGGCATAAATATTTTCACTTCCGATTGACAAGTCTTTAATTAATTTCATTGTATTGATCATCGGGCTAATACTTCTGATATCAGGATCAATAGCTAAATTCCATACAACCCTTATCCAATTAGCAAAGTACGTTGGTTCAAAGGTGTTTTTTTCAAGGTATAAACATATTCCGCAAAACAATATTCTTTGTTGTTGATTAATTCTTTCGTCTGTAAGTGACCAATTTGGTCCTTTATTCCAAATAGGCTTAATGATTTCTGCTATTTCTTCATAATTCTGAGCTAATGTATCTAATATTTTTTCTAAATTTTCAATAACGTTATCTTGCTTAAAGACCTCCTCATATAACTCAAAGGAATTATATTTTGGATTACCCGCCTCATTATAAAAGAATCTAAATATTATCGAAAGTTCAATTTCTAAATTTGTTTTTGTGCTTCCTAAAATATGTGTATTAATAATATAACGAGATATGAAATTCATAAAGAATGGATCAATAACCATCTTCAGCTTATTTCTGTTCTCTTTTTCCTTAATTGTTTCTTTTACTTTTAAAAGTTGATTCCAGAATATATTCGTCCAGGTATTATCAATTTTAGAGAGTAAAACAAGGTAATAAGGAATTGAAAGATTATTATAAGTAATTTCTTTTTGAAAGTTCTCTTTCATTTTATTTGAATCACTAATCATCCAATTATTTAAATCTGCTTTGAGATTTTCAAAATCGGTTAATTGTTTTCCACGAGCATTCATTTTTATATATAACTCATCTGTTAGTTCAAAGCCATCTAGAGGAAGTATATAGAAGCAAAGTTTATTAAGATTATTAAAAAGGGGGTTGTTAATTTTTTCATACTTCATTTTAATAGCATCTAGCATATTAAGCATGGCAATAACGGTTGGATCTTTTTCAAACCTTTTATGGAACCAATAAGATTTTTTTATTTCTTTTGATGGATCTTCGTTAAAAGTAATTTCAGCTAGTTTTTCACAAAAAGCGGTTGCAGTTGTTCTTGTTGCATAAGTAAATCCTAATAATTTTTTTCTAAGATTTGTTAATTCTTGATCTTTCAATTCCTTATTTCCAACAAACCAATATAAGAGGTAAAGTGTTGTTAGTCTTTGTTGACCGTCTAAAGGAAGAAATACATTTTCATCATTGTTATTTATTATTATAGAGCCGTAAACGAAGTCTAACTCAAGTTCTTTGTTGTTTTCTAAAGCATCGAAGAGAGCTTCTAAAAAACGATTTCTAATGATATTTTCATTTTTTCGTCCTTGAGCATAATCACGTTGAATTATAGGGATTTTTATTCCGTCAAGTTTTACTTTTTTTATTGTTTCTCCCTCGCTTATCTCAATTGCATCTGAAAGTAAGTTTATTAAATTATACTTGTTCATTTTGTCAAATTTTTTGTTGGAAGAAACTTTTGTAAAGTATTTTCTATTTCTGTTCTATAAGCTATAATATCTTCTGCTGTCCATTTACCTGTAGTATTTCCGTCAAAATATTTTAGAAAAACATTTTTGGTACAGATTGGAATAAACACACCTTTTTTATCCTTTTCTATAATTATCCTTCTTTTGGTAACAAATAAAGCATTGCCATAACCCCTATTTGTTCCAGCATCTAAAAGTGTTAGATTTCCTAAACTGTTTTTAAGTTCATCAGTCAATTGTTCCTCATTTGAAAGTGCTTGTACTTTTTTAAACAGCTGATCAAAATCTCCTTTTTGACTAGTTATGAAATTATTTATCTCTGCAAATAGGACTTTATCCATATTAATCTCTAGAACATCTATCAGTGCATTCTTAAGCCAGATATTTTGATCATCATTTTTAGTTAAACTATTTTCTGTTGCAGAATCAATATGTTCAATATCCCAAGCAGTATTTATATCGTTATTATTTTTATTTGCTTTAAATGCCTTGAAAGGGAATTTATAAATTAGATTTTGTTGGTTAGTTTTTTTAACAATGTATTCTAAATTAAATAATAAAAGTGCTTTACGTAGTAAGTGCTTATCACTAAAGTAGCCTAGATTAAGTGCAAATACTTTTTCATTATTATCATCAATTTTCTCTATCCAGCTAATTCCTTTGAGATGTTTATTTTTTATTCGCTGAACTAAAGCATTAGTTACATCTTCTTTAGTTTCAATTTCAGGAACTGTAAGGAGATTGAATATATCTAAAACACTTTCTCCACAATAAACCAAAAAACCTATATAATGATACCAAATTGGATTTTCATACCATTCAACAAAAGTTTCAAAATATTTTTTTATGGTATCCCAATTGTACTTTATAGTCTCATAATCTATTTCCTCACCAAAAAGTAAATTGAAATATCTAAAAGTAACAAACTTATCATTACCTAGTAATTTTGTAATATTCTCATCATTTTTTACGGCAATTTTACACATCATGTCAAAGATGAATTCAATATGAGAAGAGGCTTCATTATTCGATTTATTGAGAAACCACCAAAAATCTTCATCTTGTAGAAAATTCTCAATTTGATCCCATTCATGAGCTATTTGTAATTGTTTTAACTTTGCGCCATCTCCAACTCCAAAATTTCTTTCTTGCAGAAATAATGCCTTAATAAGTTCTGAATTAGTAAGTGATATTTTTCCTAAATTAATTCTGATAAAAGTTGCTATTTGATTTACCTTTTCATCTACCAATTGATACCAAATTACTTGAACCACACCTTCTTCTTTCTGATTAGTTTTGTTGTAAACCAATAATTTTGTAATTGAATCACATAAATCATCAAACATCAAACCATCACTTTCAACTTTTTGATTAAACCATTTTGCTATAAAGTTGTATGCCTCACTAATATGATAAAAATCTATATTAGAATGATCCTCCTTTTCAGGATTATCCAGAAATTCATAGAATTCTGGTCTAGTTTGATATTCTATTGTAAATAAGTCTTTGTTATACCGTTGCTTCAAACTACGGCCAGTTAAAAACTCATTTAAAAGATATTTGAAAAGTATTCTAATTGTTGTTAGTCTTTGTTGACCATCTACAACATCCCATCCAACTATTGTTTCTTCCTTATCATTGCTGGTTCTAACCCAGGAATGTTTTTTTACTATAATAGGTTGTAAGCAATAAAACTCTTTTTGAGATTTGTTTTTCTTTTTAGCAAATGAATAGATATCATTTAATAGATCAAAAATTTGTTGTTCAGTCCATCTATATCCTCTCTGATATGCTGATATATAAAAGCTTTCCTCTAATAATTCGCTTATTGATTTTAAGCATATTTCGTTATTCATTTTGATACTTTTTACTTGTTTTTTTGTAAACTCTAATCGTAAACTCTTTGATAATTAATATATTATAAATTTTATGAAATCGCTGAAGTATTCTTTTAAGTTTTTAAAATTTGACATTAATTTGCGTTTTCAATTATTTGATTAAACTCGATTATGGTTACCCGTCCTTCAAATTCTTTATAAATTTCACCAACTGTAACTAAATATTCTTTTTTATTCTCAATTATAAATTTTTCCAGCTTTTTAAAACCTGATGGATTTTTATTCAATACGTTTCTCCACGTTGCTTTTCCACTCATAAACTTTATGAATGCTACTTTGTCTTCAACAACAAAATATTTAATGCGAGGGTCATTTGCCGCTAAAAGACTAACATAATTACCAAAATAACCTCGACGTCTTATACCATTTGCACTTTTTTCATTCCATTTACCAAATTTGAATTCAGCGATTCTCAAATTGGTTTCCATATCAAAACGTTCTTTATGATTTCCAGCACCAAGTGACAAATATTCTACTTTCTCATCTTCATTTAGCCAAACTTCTTTTGCTATCATGATACCCGATGCATGAACTATTTCATCAATTTGTGATGAAGCTTCTTTGATTATTTTGGCTGCCAAATAAATGGTTTCGAAATTAGAAATAGAAATTGTCTTTTCTAATTTTTGTAAACCATTAAGGGTTTCTTTGACACTTTCGTTTTTAAAAATTTTAACGATGTTCATGGCTTCACTAAGGTTCATAATCAGTTTTTAATTATCTTACTTCCGTACATTTTTGTTTTTTTTCTATAATTTTTTTTTCTTGCTCTTCTTCAATAAAATCTTGCTCTTTCTTTTTTGAAATCACTTGTTTTAGATAGATTTCTCTATTTATTCTAATACGCTCTTTTTCTAGTATGACAGTCTTCTTATAATTATTAATAAAGAAAACTAGAAATAATATAAAAGAGATTAAAGTGAAAATGTATATTATCTTTTCACAATTGAGTTTTTTAATTTTTTTCATTCTGAAGGATAATTTGGAAAAATGAAAAAGCTATTAAAATAGTTTCTTTCATCTTTTTGCTAAAGCCGAAAATTGAAAGGTTGTCACGCGCCATTTCAAAACACTAAAAATTTGGGCAGTATTACAAAAAATGATGAAACCATAAAAATATAATTTAATGAAATTTAAAATAATCTTATCAATTCTGATTTCCGCACTTAGTAGTTATAAAAATGAAATATAGCTATTTAAATATTAATTTTTTACTTTATAACTTTACAAAAAAAAACTAATAAAATGACTAAAACTATAAAACTCCGAGTGAAAAAGGAAATAGACAGAAATAGTGAGTTTAAAGTATTAAAATTAAAAGGTAGTTTAATTACTAAAGGATTTACCGAAATTATTCACATTGAGGATGAAAATGAGAATTTTTATCTTAACTCTTTTTCCACTTCTCCTGAAAACAAAAAAGAAGCAGACGATTTTATTTTAGATTACATATCGGTAAATAATTTAAGTGAGACTATTACTTTGATTAGCACTATAAATAATAACTTCTGATGGCAAAACTTTAAATCAAAAAAATGGAGTGTTAATATTTTCTACGATATTAATATAAAACTGGGGTAAAAAAACTAATCAAACAAATTAAAACAATTAAAAAAGTTGCGTAGATAGTAAACATAGTACGTTTATAGCTACGATTAATTTCAGCTAATTTTAAATTTAATTTGGCTTGTTCCTGGTCGATTATATCTTGATATCTATCATTCATATTTCAAATATATTAAACTTTCCAAAAATATTATTACGGATTTCCGTAACACACGTTTTATTTATAATAAATTGACTGAATTTAAATTTACTCCGTTTTTACAGTGATGTAAGTAGATAGTACCAATTAATAAAATGTTTATTTGCATTTTGTTTTCTCAAAAATAGTTTTTAATTGATCCATGACAGATCCGGATTTAAAATCTTCTTTCGAAATTGCATCAATAAGTTTTGGACAATCTGCAAAAGCTTCTCTTGACATTTTTCTGATGAGTGAATCTGTTCCTATCGCGAAACCATTTGATGCTGTCGTAGCATAACCAAATACTAATTCTTCACTATTTTTTTTACCAAAAAAATAAGATGTGTTCGCAAACGTAACTACAGTACTTGTTCCACCTGCATTTGGACGACTGCCACCTTCTGATGCAATACCACCTATTTTTACATTTCTATCATAAACGATGTAAAACCAAAGTTTTTTCTTGGATCTCGAAAATTTGCCTGTTAGTATATTAGCTGTTGTGGCGTATAGTCGTTCCGCAATATATTTATTACTTTCGGCATCTGCATATTCAATTTTTTTGATGTTGATGCTTTCAATTTTTTCTTTTTTAGCTTCTTCATCTGTTTTGAAATAGACTTTCGAATCATCACTTTCTACCATTTCAGCAATTCCTTTTTTTATTGATCCGTCTTCCATGTATAAAACAGCTTTAATGAATTTAGCATGTCCGGTTGTTGAGAATAAAAGTATAGTTATAAGTAATATTGTTTTTTTCATATTTAATTATTTAAAGAATGATTTAGTTTTATAGAGGTATATCTCCAACTTTAATTGTAAAATGCTTATCATCAGATTCTACTAAAGTAACATGAGTTTTGAAATTTCTTTTTGTGATGTTCATTATAGATTCCTGAAAATATTTTATATTAGTATTAATCCCATAATATTGAAGTAAGATATATCCTCTTCTATTTACTAAACTATCATTATAAAAATTTAAATATCTAGAATATTCTTTTATATAGTCTTCGGATTTTATTTTTTTACAAGTTCCTGATAGTGCAAAATTAAAAATGTATTTTCCATCCTTAAAACGCATTTGATAAGCACCACAATCTTCTGAAATATGATTTTCTGTTAATATATAAGGGTCAGGTTTTCCAATTTCTTCATCTTTATTTTTACATGATAGGAATAAAAAAAGAAATGAAATAACAACCACATGAATTCTTTGAAAAAAAACTTTCCGGAATGTTTCTTTTGTATGCAATATCATTTAAGACTTTTTTAAATATTAGTTAATCCGATACAAACTCGGATTTAATTAGATACTTCTTTATTTTGTTGATTAATAATCAGGGATATAATTGTTGTTTCTAAAATGTTAGTATTACATCCTGAAAAACCTTATTTTTTAAAGAGATAATTATACTGTAGACAATCTTTCCTTAAATATCTATCTTTATTTGACCCAAAGTTGGTATAACAATATTTATCACATTTAAAGTCAAACTTAGCAATACCAACTAATTCATTATTTTTATAAAAAAGTAAAACATCTTGGTAACAATTTAAACATTTATAATCAGGATAATATCTTCCAGGGTTTTGATCTGTAAAAAAAACATCTATCTTATCAGAAAAATCACTGTCAATTTTTCTTTTTATAAATCCAAATTGAGAGAGTTTTTTATAATTAGTTTTATCTTTTTCTTTTACAAAATCAGAATAGTAAACCTCAAATCTTTCACTATTATCGGGTGGCCCAGGCAACATATAAAAATTACTATGATAGTATACTACTTTATCATAAAACGAATTATTATCCTTTGAACATCCCCAAAAAATAACATTCAATAATATATAGAGAATCTTGCTTCTGCGGAATAGTTTATTTTTCATTATTTAGATTTCGCTTTACACTAAGCATATTAACCGTTTGCTGGACAAATAGTAAGTATATATCATGAATATAATATGTAATCAATTTTTATCCTGGTAATTTTAAATTTTGAATTTTTAGTCCTTCTCTTTTATCTAACGAATCAAAGTCTTCCATTTTTTTACAATTGTTTAAGTAAATTAATTCTAACTTCTTGTTGGAATTTAAAGCCTTTACGGATTTCAGATTCCTGCCATAATTAATTTTAATAGTTTTGAGGTTTTGCAACTTTTCAATTCCATCCAAACTTTCAAGATTTGTTAAGTTAAGTTCTAAATATTCTATATTCTTTAGTTCTCCTAATAAATCGATTAAAGATTTACTTTTTGGATTATAGTACCAAACAATTAGTGATTTTAAATTAGAGTTATTATTTACTAGCTTTATTTTTTCATTCCATCTTAAAATAGAAACAGCTTCTAAATTAGTAAATTTTAAAAAATCTATATTTCCTTTAGACACACCATTCACATACATTTGTTTAACTAAGTATAAATTAGAAAAATAGACCACATCAAGTTTTGCATCCACAAAAGACACATTATAAAAATTTAAATGCGCTATTTTATGATTAAAAACAGATATATCTTCTTTTAATGCTCCGTCATAGGATATTGTCTCATAAAAAATTTCTAAATGTTTATTAGGATCATATAATTCTGCCAAATAATCATTGTAACCCTTTGGGTCATCTTTCTGTAAATGTATTTCTAAATCACTTTTTTTTCTAGTATTTTGTTCTAAAAAACTTTCAATAGATTCATCAGTTTCAATACTAATATTTACGATTTTGAGCTTGGCATTTATATATATTAAAATTCATTTTTCAAATTAATATAATAAAGACAATCAATTTGATTGCCTTTATTAGTGTTTAAATCTTTTCAATCCAAGCCATAGTATGGGTAAATACCTCCCCAATTTTTATCCTGGTAATTTTAAATTTTGAATTTTTAATCCTTCTCTTTCATCTAAAGAATCAAAGTCTTCCATTTTTTTACAATTGTTTAAATAAATTAATTCTAACTTCTTGTTGGAATTTAAAGCCTTTACGGATTTCAGATTCCTTCCATAATTAATTTTAATAATTTTAAGGTTTTGCAGTTTTTCTATTCCATCCAAACTTTCAATATTCGTTAAGTTAAGTTCTAAATATTCTATACTATTTAGTTCTCCTAATAAATCATTTAAAGATTTGCTTTTTGGATTATAATACCAAACAATTAAAGATTTTAAATTAGAACTATTATTTACTAGCTTTATTTTTTCATTCCATTTTAGAATAGAAACAGCTTCTAAATTAATAAATTTTAAAAAATCTATATTTCCTTTAGACACACCATTCACATACATTTGTTTAACTAAATACAAATTGGAAAAATAGACCGCATCAAGTTTTGCATCCATAAAAGACACATTATAAAAATTTAAATGCGCTATTTTATGATTAAAAACAGATATATCTTCTTTTAATGTTCCGTCATAGGATATTGTCTCATAAAAAACTTCTAAATGTTTATTAGGATCATATAACTCTGCTAAATAATCGTTATAACCCTTTGGATCATCTTTCTGTAAATCAATCTCTAAATCACTTTTTTTTCTATGATTTTGTTGCAATTTATGCTCAATAAATTGATCAGATGTTACTTTAATAAAAGTGTCTCCCTTAAAGCTGCATTTGTATATATTAAAATTCATTTTCAAATTATTTTATTAAATTATTCTATTCTACGCTTTCTCCATCTTGTAATTTATAATTATAACCCGGAGATTGTCTAATGTTATAATTAACCGGGTTTGTATAACCTTGTGGATTAATATCATTCTTATCTGTTTGCATTCTGGTATGTTCATCTTTAAAAGCTTCTCTTGCATTTTTGGCAGGTTTCCAATCCAAAGATTTGACTTCATTATCACTTGTAGTATATCGTAATGCGGATTCTGCCATTCTACTTATTGGTCCTTTACCATGATATTTTTTTCCATTTTCGTAAATGATAGTATACGAACCGTCTGGAGATTTATTTTTTGATTTATTTTTTAATTCAGTTAATGATTCGTTAGAAATACCAAATGCACTAGATAATTGATAATGCTTTGTTGTTGCATAATTAGGTTTAGCCAACAGTTGGAGCGATTCCATTCTATCAAGCGGTGACTGATTTTGAGCTATATTAAATGCTTCAACAAGCACTCTAATGACATTAACGATTGGACTTCTATTAAATTTAAATCCTCTTGGTGTTGATTCTACGTCAACATAAGTCCTATTTACTAATCTTTCTGTTTCAGACCTAGTTGTTCTAAATTGATCTACTGTTTCATTTTGCTTTCCATTGGGATCAACATATTTTATAGGATTTTGATAACAATATGCGTAACTATTTAAATTACTATTGTTATAAATCCCTCCGTTATGATCTCCATCAAAATAAAACTCGTTTTCAAATATAGGATTATATGTTGCAAGAGGATCTACATTCAGCCAAAGCGAACTCTTCATATCCAAATACCTCGCCCCATAGTAACTCAGATTGGTCTCCCTATCGAGTTCCTTTCCATTAAATAAATAAGGTGAACTAAATGACGAACTATGCTCCTCAAACAAAACCTCCCCAAAAGCAATGTATTCAACATGTTGGCTTATGCTTCCGTTTTTAGTTGTAATATACGAAGTACTTCCCAAATGATCAGGATGAAAATAAAAAATATCATTTTCCGGCAAGCCAATTCCCGTAAATCCTTCTCCGGATTTTACAATTTCAGGTTCAACGGGAGGGCCAAATTGTACAGGCGGTCCCGGCACATCGCCCGGTTCATTAAAAATAGGATTTCGCGGCCAGCCTTCCGGTGGTTCCTGATTTTCCTCTACTGGTTTAAGTGCTTCACTCGGGTAAGGATCGCCTGTAAATTCTGGTGTTGCATATATTCCTTGTTGTGTTGGTGGTCCCGGTGGAACGCCTAAACCTTTAACGTAATTATCTAAGGCCTTCTGCTGTTCGGCAGTTAATTTCCCGTAATTTACTCCACCTGCAGTCAATTTTAGTGGCTGGGCAAATGATCCATTCCCTAATTTGCTTACGATTCTTCCTGCTCCTTCGAAATAATGCTTGGTAAACTTTCCTTTGCTTATTACAAAATAAGTAGATACATAACCTGTATAATCATCGGTATGTACTATCGTGGCTGCCGTTTCACCATTGATGGCAACATTTTGAGAATCGCCAGAACTTTTGATTACACGTTCTCCTGAGGCATCATATGTAAATTGGTGAATTCTTCCGTTATCATTAATTCCTGACAAACGGTTTTCTTCATCCCAGGTCATTTTTCTGAAACCCTTTTCTTCCGTATAACTCGTTGGATTTCCATTTCCGTCGTACACGTATTCTCTTGGTTCGGTTTTTCCTGTTTCAGCAATTCTGTTTGGAGCGTTAGGATGCAGTTCGTTATCGTAATTATAATCTAGTACATAACCTTTTTGCTCGTTGTTTACCGTGTGAACTAAATCTTTCTTAGTAATATTATGCATTTTGTTATAGCTCATATTCAGCTCATAACTTGCCTTGGTAAACTCCCCCTGATAGGTTGCTTTAGCCGATTTTAATCGGTAGAAATCATCGTATTGGTATTCATGATTTGATGTTCCACCCAATGTATTGTTTACGATTGGAGCAATGTTTTTTATACCTAGAACATTTCCAACCAAATCATAACTATAACTGTTATTCATTACCTGTCTTGTACCGCTTTTTACCTGCAATTGTTGTAATCTGCGTGTTACATCGTCATAGATATAATTGGTTTCGGTACCGTTACCGTATTTTAAATATTTACGCTGTTCAAACTCATCATAACTTAACTGTTTGATGTAATCGTAGGTATGACTTTCTTTCTTACCCTGCATACTTTGCAGATTTCCAGCGCGGTTATAGGTATATTCCACCACCTCACCATCAGGATAGGTCATTTTCTGAATTCTGTTCCAGGTATCGTACTCGTACTGCGAAATATAGGTCTGAATATCGGTTGGCGTAATACGAAGCGTTCGAATTTCTTTTTCGATCTCGCCTAATTTTCCGTAAAAGAATTCCTGTCCGCCACTAGCATCCTGTACAAACCACAATCTGCCTCGGCGCGCTACTGTTCCATCGGCTTTGCCATAATTGTACTGTACATTATTTTGTGGGTTTTTAGGATATTTTACAGACTCTAGTCTATTAAAATTGTATTCGTATTGTATCGATCCTCCATTTGGTACCGTATTTTTAATATCTTGTGTAATTCTAGAGATTAAGTTGCCTGCCAAATCATATTGCATAGTAGTTGTTCCTGCATCTGGGTGCGTAAACTCAACACGCCTACCAAGCAAGTCGTAACTGCTTTTGGTAATATGATTCATGGCATCGGTTACTTTAATCATTTCACCCAATGCGTTGGTTTCAAACTTGGTTAGCAAATCATTTCGCAAACTGGCCATGTTTTGTCCTGTTGCATCAGTATAAGTCTGGCTTGTTTTGTTTAAAGCGTCTGTTTGTGTCGTATGCAATGCAGGGACTCCGTCATAATCGCCTAAAGCGAAAGTTGTGGTATTGGTACTTCCATCCGACAAAGTAACTTTTACCGCACGCCCTACCTCATCATATTCTGTTTTAGTTGGTGCCACTGTTGATATAGCCGTACTAAAATCTGCATCTATAGTAGTTGTTGTGGTCGGGTAATAACTGATTGTTGATCTTCCTAATCCATCGTAAATTACTTTTCCTGATACAATATGTGATTCCTTATCCGGGCTTCCGGCTGTAGTAAATAAACTCGCTGTTTTTTTAACTTGCAAAGTTCTTCCTAGTCCGTCTGTATACGTATAAATTTCGATGTCTTTATCGAGTTCAGGATCGTAATTTCTTGTTTTGGCATACGGTACTTTTGCTGTCGGAAAATAGTCGTACGCAATGGTATATGGTTTACCCGAAGCAATTTCATAAGGTCCTTTTAAAGTTGCAACACGTCCTTTCGCATCAAGTGTCATAATATTACTCTGGTCGTTACGGTCTGTCGTTTTTACCGGAACACCAAAACGATAATTATATTCCATTTTATTTTGATACCCAAAAGCATCTTTGATTTCGGTCATGTATTGATGATTTTCTGCATCAAAAACATATTCCAAAGTCATACGCTGTGCTTTATGATTGGCAGGACCTGTAATTTTCTGTATGTTTCCATACGCATCATAAGTAATGTCAGTAATTGCAATTTTATCTGCTGCACTATAATTTTTAATCTGGGTAACTTCGGCTGTTGTGGTATTTATTGTTGTGGCTCTTTTACGTCTTAAGCCTTCGGTAGTAAAAACTTCGAGTTGTTTTGGAATTCCGCCAAAATAAGGAGTTGTACTTTCGTAATAAGTTATTTTTGCGGTTATTTTATCAACAGCAGTACCATTTCCTAAATCTTCGTACTGAATTATATTTCCGTTGGCATCATATTTATTAAAGGTGTTGGTTTCTAGATAATCACTACCACCTTCATAAATTTTTTGATTGGTATGAATCAAGCCTACAAAAATGCGTTTGGCATCGCATGAAGGTAAATTCAACTCTGATACGGGAACATTTGTCTGACTAGCGACATCAATAAAACTATATTTGTTTTCTGACTCCTGACGTATTTTGTTGTTTTTATCCAACGAATAAGAATGTCTCAAAAGGGTTTTTCTGAAATAGTCCTGATTGTAAAATTCCTGAACTATAGTTGAAAAGACCGAATTATCAGCTGCATCAATCTGTTCCTGAATTACTTTCCCAAAACCATAAAACTCCCTTTCACGACGATCCTGATAACCCTCTTCGTATCTGAATTTGGCAATCGAATGATCGATACCGTCGCCAATATGTCCGTCAAAAACATCTAAAGACTGTAAGACCCATTTAGCTGAAGGATTTTCATAACTTGGCTTAGTAAGATAATAATCTAATACATAGCTGTTTCCAGCACCATTAGTTACGCTTTTTAGTTTGTTAGTTCTTTTTATGTTGGACAGGCGTACTTTCAAATTATCTTCGTCTGTAGAGATGACATAATCAGTATTTCCATCTCCGTCGATATCCATAAAAGTAGCTTCGGAACGAGAAGTACTCCATCCTTTACTGGCTCCTAATGATGGCGTAAGACGCAGTAACCAAATAGGAATGTCATAAGAATAACCTGCATTAAAACCATAACTCACACTTTTATTCTGGTTCATTTCAGAATATGTAGGATATGTGATAGGCGTATCAAAAGATCCTCCTAAATTTAAGGATACGATCATTTTATCCAGTACATACTCAATTTTATCAGGGAGTCCGTCACCATTAATATCCATAAAGGACTTATTACCATTTGCGGTTGAACGTGCATAATTCCCTCCGGCAGTAATAGAACCTGCATTAAAATTATAACCTAAACCTACGCTCCAGTCGGTAGAAGTTCCTGCATTAAGTCCGTTGTTGTTCCAATTTTCTGCTGATAAAAAACCATATCCGGTATTCAATAATACTGTTCCTTCATCCGTTATTTTATCTGGTAGTCCATCACCATTAATATCAGCATGGATCATTTTTGCTTTATCTGTACCATAACCCTGAGAGGCACTTACAGAAAGCATATTCTTTGCTTTATCTGCTTCTTTATCAGCTGCAGATTGCGCATTTCTTCTTAAGGTTGCTTCTTTTCCTATTACCAGAGCTCCAGAAGTTTGGGCTTGACCGTGACTGTAACCTCCTCCAAAACTCGGTCCCTCTGATGTTGTTTCGGCATGGCTGAAATTATCTCCCAGATCTAGTACTTCAGGAGAAATACTTCCTGCGGGTTTGGTTAATTGCACATTGCTTCCCCTGATATAATCCGGAAATCGGTCCCCGTTAAAATCCCCCATGGTTTGGGTTACATAGGAATCTCCATCGATAGATTTACTAAATCCCATATTAGCAGGGCCTGCATTAACTCCGGCAGCAATACTTTTACTTTTACTTTCGCTAATCATGTCCAGTGCCGATGTACTTCCTCCGTCTAATTTAGGTAAAGAAAAATCAGTATAATCTGCAATATCATCTTCTCCAAGCCTTGAAGTTCCTATTACTGCTCCTTTTATATAAATCGTTTCTTCCAGACCTTCCCATTTTACTTTTGTATAAGATGGGTTTAGAGATACAAAATAGTTCTCTGAAACTTCATACCCTTTGCCATCATAATTTTCTGGATCGGTGTTATTTACATCCGGCTCTGTAGCATATGCGTCAGATTGTTTTAGTTTGGTCTGATCTATAATATTCGAAGCGAGGGTTCCGTTAATTACAAATCCACCCCAATTTCTATGGTACAATCCTAAAGTTCTTTCATCAGGATTTAAAAGGCTGTAAACAGCAAAATCATCTGTAACAGCATTCCATATGACGTCATCTGTAAGATCTGTCACATCTTTTAAGTCTGTCACCTGAACCTGAATATTAAGTGCATTTACTTTTGGATAATTTCTCAGAATATTTACAGACAGTGGATTTGAAACTGTAGTTTCTAACTGAATTGGAATTCCTGCTGCTGCATCGGGATATACTACTGCATTATCAAAAGCATTGATAACTTCTATTAGCGTTCCTGATGTAAGCTGATAACGTTTACGTGCCAACAAAACATTGTTTTGTTTTGCTGAAATAATCACTTCTCCATTATAACTATTAACTGGTCCCGGAGGAAATGCAGATGCCAAAATCAAATCCTGAGGCAATATATTCAGTTTCACTTTTCCATTAACTGTTGAAGTAACGCCTGGTATATTGTAATTTCCTTCTCTTTTATTATATAATAAATGATTCACTTCCATTGGTACTTCTTCGATTGGTGTACCCGGGTAAGAGGGAATGGTAATAGTCGGTGCAAATGAAATGGTCTGCCAGTTGATGTTCGTATCTGTTTCTAAAGATAATGTTACTTGCGTATCTGCTTCAAAGGAAGGCAGGTTTACAGACGCTAAATCAAAAGTCGCAACATCATTTGCCCAAAAGTTTTTTTGGTATACAATTACAGGCGGATTCGTTTGCCCCAAATAGGTTTTGGTAATTACCAGTCGAATATGATCCGATGTAACAGGTTTATTTAGGATTCCTTTAAAGGAAACTGTTCCTGCTACCGGAATTACTTTTGATGTGTTATTACTGCTAAAAAAATCTGTACTTGCTTTATAGGCTGACAACGAATATAAGTTGGCATCTTTTAAAGTTACAGGAACATTAAAATCGGTTGTAACTAAATTATTATTGCTATCTCTGTCGAACTGTTTTACTAGAGAATAAGTAATAATCGGATCCCAGATAACCGTATCAAAATTTCCATCTTTTACAGCACTTACCCTAAAATATAAACGTTCTCCCTTTTCTACAGAAATTGCGTTATTCTGTTTCGTTTTAATGTCATGATCTGTTGCAATTATAGCCTCATCCCATAGTAATTGCGTTCCTTTTTGAAAATATAGACGTACACCATCTGCTTTGTCATCTCCTGCATTATTTACATATTCTGCACGTGCTTTAATTTGTTCGGGAGTAGTTTCTTTGATTAACTGGTATTCATGTGAAACTGAAATTATTCCCTTTACAGGAGCCTCCCACATACGGACTACATCATGTAGCGGATTTTGTTTTTCTATTTCTTCTATCGACAGTGTTGTTGTTCCTGAAATTGTAACGTTTCCGCCTCCTGAAACAGGTGATGGCGTTCCCGAACTGCTAGGTTTAAAAGTTGGAACTCCGTTTACCAATCTATTGTAATAAACCTGTCCGTTGCGCACGTAATCTATTAGTCCGTCACCATTAAAATCCATAAAATAGATTTTTGTTTTACTGGTAGAACGTTGCTGATCATATCCGATATTGGCAAACTTTAAATTCAAATCGACACCCCAATTAAATGATGTAGATTTAGAATATCCAACATCACTAATATTGATTTCCTGCATCTCTCCAAAAGAATTCTGACCGCTTGCAGATAAATTTTTTCGGTAAAAAACCCCATTTTTATTTTTGAATACTTTATCAGGCAGACCATCTCCATCTAGATCTTCCATGAGCACGGCTGTGTCTGATGTTCCCCATCCATTTCCACCATGACCTCCAACAGTAAAAGGTTTTAGATTACCGGTTTGCCCGACAAATCCAACTCCAATACGATAATTGATACCAATATTAGACCCTTCAGAACTGCTCACTAAGGAATGATGTCCTGAAAATAAAATATCATTATATGATGGAATAGCAGTATTGACCAGATTATCTCCCGGCACGCTCCAGTTTTGCTCTGGTCCAAACGGATTGTATTTCCCGGATGTATCACGTACATCATCAAAATAATCCATTGTATTGGTATAGAATAATTTGGATTCAGAATCGTATTCTGAAATTGATTTCAATAAGGTCTTTTTAAAAGCCCCTTCTTTATAATTCAGTTCATAACTGCGAACCATATCGCTTTTGTAGCGTACTTCGATTTTCCGTAACAACTGATTATTCAATTGTCTGAAACCTAATCGGGCAGAAACCTGAACATCAGGGCGGTTGGCTTCACCTAAATCACTATTTTTTATAAAAGTAACATTGTAATTCCCTTTTGTACTACCAAAACCGGTGTAATAGACTTTTTTAAGATAGAGTTCCCCGTCTTTCTTATCGTATTCGTATTCAACAGTATTTCCTTTTAAATCGATTTGAAAACATAGTGCCCAATGCCCGATGTTTCCAGATCCGTCTTGTAAAATTCCATTCGCTGCAAGACCTGAAGCAGTTCCTCCGTAATAACTTGCAACACCGCTTTTATCCCTTACGACCCAATAATAATTTTTTGGAGAGGATCCTTTGCGGATAATCTGCTGAAAAGCACCTTCACGTCTCGGATAAAATTGTTTGTCAGTTGTTCTGGCAACCCATTCCGCTCTGTGGGAATTAGGGATTAATTGTTCTCCGCCAATGGTATATGTTTCGGTTTCCTGTGCTGCATCATAACGAGGAGCTCCCCAACGGGTATCAATACTTACTGCCGGAGCCGAAATATCCCAGCCTATACCAGCCCAGCTGTGCCCGCCATCACTGTCGTATTGCAGGTTGAATGATGGCTGCATACCGCTACGTCCGTTTGGTATCACTATTGAAAACCCAGTACTTGCAGTTCCTCTTCCGTTGGCAGAAGGTGGTGCTATAGACTGAATTCCCACTAACGGACTTGCCGCTTTTAAATCTTTTATGCTTGTTGGCGTATAACCGGAAGTCTCGGGAGATTCCGGCATTTTTATAATTCCGGCAATAAAATCAGTAAAATGAGTGGTTTTCGCCTTAATGATTCCCTGTTTGATGTCCAGTGAATCCTTGGTTACTTCTTGCCATAATCTTTTGTTTTCATCAAAATAAAAAACATTGATGTCTTTTTCTGTGTAACCTTCCGGGATTGTTTTTTTGTCGTATGGCAATGATAAGGTTACGGCTTTCTCGAAGATAGTTCCGTGTGGCAATAACCTGAAACCTGCATTGGTTCCGGTAACATTGACCATTGCTGAGTTTAGCGGTGCTATGTCTATTTTACGTAAACCGCTAATCGATACCGTTACATTGTTTTTTAAAGCTCCAACCGGAAAAGCAGCTAAAAAATCTTTGTATGTTAATTTGTTTTCAGTTTGAAAATTAAGTGTTTTGAAAATGCGCTCTTTTGCATTTTCTATAGGTCTGAAACTGTCTACTTTTGAAAAATGCTTCAAATCTAATTTTTCATTGGTGATAAGTCCGGTCGCAGTTTCTTTCGTAACCACAATTGAATTTCCAACTGTTGCAGCATCCAAAACCAATTCAAATTCAGGCTGATTGACATCAATTGCAATTCCGCCAATAGTCATCTTTTTTATTTGAGAAGGGAAATTGGTTCCTTTGATATATAGTTTGTTTTCCGATTTCAATAAGGTAAAATCAGTAGAAGAAATTGCCGATTTATATACAATTCTAACATTCTTGATTTTATAAGAATTCGAAATACCTTCCGGAGCCGTAAACAACAAAACGTTATCGCCGGAGCGCAATGCTTTTTCAGAAAGCAACTCCGATTGTTTGGTCCAGTTTTTATTTACCGATAAAAATTGCCCTCCAATACTGGGCTGATTGTTTAAACTTCTAGAAATCGAAGCGGCCTGATCATATCCGTATAATTCATATTCAAGATAAGCACTTTCTCCATTTTCAGGTAAAGCATTTACTTTAAGATGAAAAACGTTATCATAAGCATCATCCACATCAGAAGCATTAGCAACACCAATGATTCCTTCTGCAATATCTGCCGAAAATGTTTTTGTATTTTTAATTTCGTTTCTAATAATGCCTGTCGAATCTGTTTTGGAAAGGACAGTTTCTTTTTCCGAAGTATTTTGAGAAAATAAAGAGTTGAAGTTATATCCTCCAAAATTGGCGGCAAACAAAAAAGAACCTATTAAAAATATCAGTATTATAATTTTATTTTTCATACAGCAGGTTAATCGATTATGGGGAAATCGTTTATGTTTAAATTATTTCACAATAACTTTAAAAGTTTTTGTGCCAAATTCTGAACTAACAGACACTAGATACATTCCTGATGAACTATTGATCGTATCATCATATAAATAAGTTTCTATTTGAGTAAGTTGTTTTTGTTTTATAATAGCTCCTGTTAGAGAGTAAATACTAATATTTACATCGGTCTTTTGTGGGTATTGCATAGCTACAGAAAAATGACCGTCTGTAGTTGGATTAGGATATAAAATAATAATACTCGAATCGGTAATTTCTTTTCCATCAGAAGCGATGGCAATTTTGGTAGCCGTTTTACATTCCTGTCCATTTACCAATCGTAGTTCGTAATTACCCGGCTGATCGACTATAATTTTAGGATTATTGTCTATAAAATCGCCTTCATAAAACCATTGGTATTCATAATTTCCTGCTGGTAAACCTGCACTTGCATCAAGGGTTATGGCATTTCCACCTGTCAATAAATAATCTGATTTTAAATTGGGGAATGTTCCTTGCTTATCAGCTACAAAAACGGTTTCCGAGTATAAATTTCCTTTTGCGTCACGAACAATATAATCATAAGTTCCAGATGAAAGCTGTAATCCTGTAGTGCTTTTTGCAGCCTGATTCCATTGCTTTACAACCACATCGCTTCCGTCTTTTTTAACGGTAACGGTAAAGGGAGCTTCGCCACCTTCAATGCTATAATTTAACTGACCGGATCCTGATACGCCACAAGTAGCTTCCGTTATCCAGACCCTGCTAAACATTTCCGGCGCGACCTTTAGCGTAAATTTGGCTTTGCCTGATTTTTGTTTGTCCCAGTTAAAATCTTTTAGAACCAATTTTTCTGTACTTGACGTGCTTGCCAAACGAACATATTCTGAATCTTTTTCGTCATAGGTTCCTTTACCGGAATAATCAACCAACAACCAGTAATAGGTGTCTTTGGGTAAAGTGCCTTTTATAAAGGCAGGGTTAAAAGACCAGTCAAGACTAAGGTCTGTTGGATTTGTGAAATCCAATTGCCATTGTCTTGTAATACCAATTGGCTCTCCCTGTTCCTGTTTTTTGACCAAGAGATTTTTTCCGTTATCACTCCAAAAAGCAAAGTAGTTATTAGGTATTGTACCCGATTTACTTTTCAGCTCCAGCGTCAACAATCCTTCTTCGATCATGTTGCTGCTCTTTAGCTGCAGCAAACCGCTTGCATCATCTCTTCCAACTCCGGTAATGGAGGAATCAAAATTCTTATGATGGTCGATATCCCAAATAGTTTCTCCGTGACTGTTGAGGTAGTTTTTACTTTCAAATTGCGAGAGCGAAATTCCATATTTGATTCCGAGGTAACTCGCTACTTTTTGGCTTTCTTTGCCTGATAAAACCCTTTCGTAAACGAGAATTTCACTTATATTTCCTTTAAACTCTTCGGGAGGTAATTTCTCATGTTTAGACTTTTGCCCAATCGTTAACGACGATAACTTTGCAACACTATCCGTTACATTCTGTTGAAAAAAATGAATGTTAGCTTTATGAGGTTTTATTTTTTCCTGATAGGATTGATAGGAGTACTTTTTTAGATCCACCAAACGTTTATTGGTCGCAACTGAAAGTGTTTTTTGAGGATCGTTTATCGTCCATAAAAATTGCTCTTTCAAACTGTCTTTTACTTTGTAAACCATAAATAAGGTCTGACGTCTTTTACTTTCTATGCCCAAAGGCAGGATCAGGGAATCCTGAGCAGTATCAAAAACAATACTCGGGTTAAAATTAAAAGCGGCTCCAGAATGTTTTTTTTGGGATATTTTCCCTTCCTTTTTAGTAAGGCTTTCCCAGTAATAGGCATCTGCGTTGTTTCGGGTTTTAATCCAAAAAGATGGTTCTTCGACTGCTCCGGGCAATACCTTTTGCTGTGAAAAGACCAGGTTACTTGCCGATAAACTTATAAAAACCAATGCTGAAAAAATCTTTCTATACATAATTCTCTATGTTTTAAAATGAAATCGATTCCTAGAAATTGGCCAGATCATCAAAGTCAAATGAGTAACCAATAATTAATGAAATACTATTGATTTTGTTTTTATTTTCGCTGTAACGATGCCCATTTTCTTCCGTTGTTAAAGCATCTGTAATACCTAAAGTGTAGCGGGCTCCTACGGAAAGATTCGAATTAAATTCATAGCCCAAAGAGAATATTCCAGAGAAATAATTTTTACCGGTAAGAGATTCTTTTAGTACTTTTTGCACATTGGCATCCGGTTCAAAATAAGTGCCTGAATCAGCAAATATCTCCTGGGCATTAGAAGTGTATTTTATATTATCGCTCGCAATATTAAAACTAACGTATGGTCCAAAACCTACATACAGCCCTTCAACAGGATAGTATTTAAATTGTGCACCGACATTGATATAACTGTATCCAAAAGTCATTTTGTATTTTAATCCTTTGATATCTTCATAATTCAAATCTGTACTTTGTCCCGAATAGGATATTTCGGTCTGGATACTCACTTTGGCGTAAGGATATTTCCAATTAATGAAGACCCCTCCCGTTCCTCCAAATTTACCCTTTTCTTCTAAAGTATAGCCCTCATAGACACCTTTCGGTACTATCACATCGGGAAGATTTGACATTTTAGAATAAATACCGCCACCAAAAAGACCATATGTTATCTCTCTGTCACCTTGTGCAAACAGCGATTTTGTGCTTACTAATAGTACTAGCAAAATAATTTTTTTCATGTTTTTTATTGAAATTACCATTGATGAAAACTGTAGCCTAAAGAAAAACTAAATACCCCACTTTTGTTTTGATTTTCGATAAACTGAAAAGAAGATGCATTACTTTTTACCACATCTTTGACCCCTAGATAATAGCGTAAATCGAAGTGAATACTTTCGTGCAGTTCGTAACCTAATGCAAAGCACAATGAAAAATCGTCTGTGCCGTCAAGACCATCCTGATAGAACTGCCTGGTGGCAACATCATACATTCCGCCAGCTTCGTTAGATTTATAAGTAATATTGTTAGGAGATAAACTGATGCCGTAGAAAGCACCAAATCCTAAATTTAAACCTTCGTAAGGATATACTTTATATAAAGCCCCAATCTGCAAATAGGAATAATTTAATCCTAACTCAAATTCTTTGCCTGTAGTATCGTGATAATTGACAGTTTGAGAAGACTGTCTGAATAAAAGTTCAGGCTGAATGGCAACACGTGTATCGTAAAGTTTGCAGTTTAAAAAGAAGCCACCTTCGATTCCGTAGCCACCTTTGCTTTTCATAACACTATTATCAAAAGTGTTATCTCGTCCTTTAATACTTTCGGGTAAATTACTGATTTTAGAATAAATTCCTCCGAGTTTTAATCCGTAGGTGATATTAGTCTCATTTTGTGCATGAGCAGCGTTAAAAAAAGAGCAAAATATTAATAAGTGTAATAGTACTTTCATTCACAAAAATTTTTGCGAATATATGTATTAATATTCAAAAAAAATGATTTCAATAATCGATAAAACAGCAGATTAATCTGTTGAAGGCTATTTTTTGAGTTAAATAATAAAATGTGCTATAAAATTATGAATTCATCTATTTTTTAAGTTTAACAACTATAATAATGTAGGTTATTACTCTAAAAGTAAGATGCTCTAATTGTTCTGTGAAAATATAATAAAGAAAATTCAACAATAAGTTTAATTATGTTTAAGAAGTTTCAATTTTAATGGTTTAAAAAGTTTTTAATAACTCCTAATTAAATTGCTTTATAGGATTTCAAATTAAAATCCGATATTTTCATCTATATCAGTCATTTCATCTTTTTTAATTTCCTGAATAAAAAAGGAAACTGGCATTCCGGTTCTCGCAAAGAAAGCGTTGGTGAACCTTTGTGTACTGCTGAATCCCACTTCCTCAGCCAAAGCTTTATTGGAATACTTTCTAACCGCTTTATCATTTTGCAGTAGAGAAATTAAATAATCTACTTTGAGGTCATTAATGTAATCGACGAACTTTTTTCCTCTATAGTGATAAATTATTTTTGATAGATACTTTGCATTTGTTCCAAAGACTACAGCTAATTTGTTAGAAGTCAAGTCTTTCTCAAGGAATTTGTCGTCCTTTTCAAATTTTTCCAATTGCTTCAACAGTGATTTTATTTTATCCTGATTTATATCAGCAATTACGCTGGTTATTTGTCTCTCTTCAACTCTGGCGGATTTACCTTTGGTCATTAGTTCTTCGTATTTTTGTCGATAAATACGCTTATTGTTAATATTCCTGTATAACAAAAAGACTAGTAAAAAAAATAAGAAAGCAATAACCAAACCCAGAATCAAATCATTGTGCTTTCTTCTGGCAAGAAGACTTTCTATACTTTGTTTATCTGTCAACAGCTTTTTGGTGTCATACTCTTTATGAATCTTGTTGGATAGATATCGATACCTGCTTTCTAAGATCCTGTCTACTTTTAGTAACTTTTGTATGTAATAAAGCTGGTTGTTTAAATCGTCTTTAGACTTATAGTAACTTATTATCAACTCATAATTCTCACGAAGATCAGGCCTAATATAATTTTTAGCTTCAATAATCTGAATAACTTTTTTAAAGTAAGACAACGCTGTTTCATGTTCATTCAACTGCCAATAACTTTTACCAATATAAAAATAACCAACAGCCTGGTTTGCAAAGTCCTTCTTTTCTTTTATAACAGCTAAAGAATAGTTGATTTGCTTGATAGCATCCCTATAATTTTTGAGCGCATATTGATTAATTCCTTCAGAATGAATAAAATAAGAATCCATCGTAGTGAGGCCCAACCTTTTTCCTTCTAACAAACCCTTTTTATTTGTTTCCGAACATAAGCCATAATTCCCAATTCTGTTGTAGCACAATCCAAGTGAATGAAGTGAGTTTAGATAACCTCTGGGATCTTCTTTTTCAAAAAAAGCAACACATTCCCGAAATAACGATATGGCTTCATCATAAAAACCTAAATAATATTTTATATGGCCTATCGTATACTTTACTTTATAAATTAAATAGTTGTCTGTAGTCTTTGAAATAAAATCATTCGCAATGAGGTAATTGTCCAAGGCTTGATCATGTTGTTTCAAGCCATAGTAAACTATTCCTTTGGATAAATAAGCTGAACCGATGAGATTGTTCTTTTTAGACTGCTTAGCACTGAATATCATACTGTCAGCGTAAACAAGCTTTAACTTATCAGGTGAATGATGAAGGTAATTTTTGTATCCATTGACGATTTCCTTGAAATTTTTTTCAGATTTCGACTTTAATAAAAACGATTTTAAATACAAGGACTGCTTGATAGTATCACCTTGTAATTGCTCAATCCTGTCATAGAGATAGTCATAATCTCTATTTAAAAGTGAGTCCGGAATTTTAAAGGCACTTTCTTGTGCCGTAATTTGATCTCCCAGGCATAGGAAAAAAATGAGTAGATATTTTTTAATCATAGGTTTAGATAAAGTGTATACTATTTTCTTGTAAGATAATTTCTAAAGAAAGGGGTTTTGTCTTTCAGAAATGTTCTTGAGCAATTTTTCTAAAAAAAAGAACATCAAATATAATATAAACAATTGATAATGAGGTGAATATTTTTAAAAAATAGGGTATTTATTTTCGGAAAATCAATATGCGATTTTCCGAAAATCAACAATACATGTTTTGTGAGACTGAAATCCAGCCTCTAGCTTTGTCCCGAATTCAAAAGCAAAAATGTTTGGCATCGTGCTAAATAAAAGTTCTGCTTCCCGGGGAAATGAACTGGCGAAAAAAAAAGTAGCCGTTCACATTTAACAAATTTAATCATGAAAAATTTATCATTATGGGTACTTACCATTACAATTCTATCGATTTCCTGTACAAATGATTTTACAGCTGACAGCGAATTAAAAGAAATTAATTCCCTTGAGAGTTCAAGTTCTAAGCTGAGTAAATCCAATGTATCCAGTTTCGCTAAAAATTCACTTACTCTGCAAATCGATCAGCTGCTATCACAATTTTATGATCAAAGTAATTTCGATGCTGAATCAATTCTTTCAATTAATCAGGCGATTCATCCCACTGGCAATACAACAGTATCATTGGCTACGGGTAATTTAAACCTGACCAATTCATCAATCGATGTAATCAGAAATGTAGTAAACCAATCACAGGGACTATTTGAATTAAACGTCGATAATCCTTCTATGACAGTAGCAGGGAAATCCAGTCTGTCAAACTTTATTGAAAACATTATGCAATTCAATAATGGTGATTATGAAAGTATGCTCCAGTCAATAGCACTTTATCAATCTAACATTAACAATGATAATTCCTATACATCGGAAGATAAGTGTGTCATACTCGCTATATCTTCGATTGCAGGTTCTTCCCTTTTTTACGAAAAAAAGCGCGGGGATAAAGATTGGGACACAGCAGTTGGTAACAAGGTTGATGATTTTATTCCTACTGATCAAGTTACTTTTAAAACGGTGAGAATGGCTTTGCTGTCCGGAATTATTCAAAATAATTTATAAAAAGAAAAATCATGTATATATCACCAAAAAATGAAAAAAGGATCGTAACTATTTTTTGTGTGTTTCTAATCATTTTTAATCTTATCGAGCTTTATTTCATTTATGAGATGTCGAAGTTTGATGAAATGATCGGTTACCCATCCATAAATGAGATTAAAACCCGCAATATACGACCACTGGCTTTTCTGTTTTTTACAGATAATCTTGCCAATTTATTATTTGTGTCCGTTTCCTTGATGTGGATATTAATGTCCGATAGTTCGGTCAAGACTCATGATACAAAATGATCCAAAATTTTCTTCAGGGTTTATCATAGCAAATGTTTAAAATTAATGTTTTGATAAAAAAAAGTTTATTATACCGGAATTCAGACTTAAAGGTCTTTACGTTTGAAAGGTTTTCCTCGAAAGCTGCACTGGAACAATATTTTAATAGCAGTTACTTCATTATAATTTTGATAAATTCAGGATGTATAACTTTGCAGGCAAATCATGTGGAGTATTGTTTGTGTCCAAGTGAGCTGCTTGTAATACCGGTTAGAACTTCTTGCGTGATTGTATTGATGAGTGAAACAATGGAGATTTCCCTACTTTCTTTTACACCAGGCTTTATCTTTAAGAATACGATTCGAAAACCAAACATAGGTTTCTTTGAATTTTTTATTGCAAAATGTCCATCGAAAATAAATCTTAAGGATGAGGATTCTCTTTTACTGAATGATTTGTTCGCTTTGACAGGAAACAAAAGATACAAAACAAGTGAATATCCATTTTATAACGAAGTACTGTCCCTTAGTTTCAATCTTTTGTTGTACGTACTTGCTTCAATATACAGCAAAGATTCGTGTAATGTAAAAGAAAAACATACCAGAAAGGAAAAGCTGGTATTCCAATTTTTAGAACTCGTGGAGCTTCACTGTGCCCAGGAACATAGTGTTAAGTTTTATGCTGATGCATTATTAATAACAAAAGGACACCTTAGTAAAACCGTACAGCAGGTCACCAATAAGACCGTTAAGCAGTTTATCGAAGAGGCACTTATTTTGGAAGCTAAAATTTTACTTCAAAATGATGACTTGACCATTTTGCAGATTATTGAGGAATTACATTTTTGTAATTCCTCATCTTTTAGCAATTTTTTTAGAAAATCAACTTTCATGTCGCCCTCAGAATATCGTTTAAGGCTAAGAACTGAGTGAGCCTAAGGGTGGAATTATTGTTTGCTTAATACTATTAATATGATACAATCCCCTTACAAAGATGTCCTTTACAGTATCGTAAAGAAAGAACAGGAAATCAGTTTGGAATCCGTGCATGTAATAGACGAGTCCTATCGTATGATTATTTTCCTGCAGGATTTATTATCAGGTATGAAAAAGCAAGTTTTGGAACATCATTTTAAAGAATCAAATGAAGAAATCGAATTCTTCAGAATTATTAAGCCACAAATACTTGGAAAATTGATTTACTATAATAAAGTTTACCGGATAGAAACATCCTGCCCGGTAAATGGAGGAAAAATGTATTATAAATATTTTTCCGGTGAGTTGCAGCATTTGAAAAATGAATACAAAGAACATATTTGCAATTCTGATTTTTATCGGTACTATCGGTCTGGGAGAACAGATAGAGACCATGATTTTTTTAAATTAGGAAGAATAAATCTAAACACTGGACTAAACAGTTTTATTTTTGAAGTTGATACACAATTTTCCACTTACTATGATTACAAAGTTTCCCGTATCATAGCTGATGAACTGCTCTACAATTACCTGATTATCAAAATTAATCCTGTAGATAAGCCGGATATAGTTTTGCAGAATGCTGAATCTACAAAAGATGTTTTCTGGACAGAATCGAAAAATGCACTGATAGAATTGATTTATGCACTTTATACATCCGGGGCAATTTCTAATGGAAAAACTGGAATTCGCAAAATTAGCTTAATCTTTCAAATGGTGTTTCGTATCCAACTAGGGGATATTCACCATGCCTTTCACCGTATGAAAGAACGTGCAGGTGATCGCACCTTATTTTTAGACCAGCTCAAGTCTTCTTTAGATCAGTATATGGATAAAGATTTATAATGGTCATACGTTATTTTAAGCTTAGGCAGTGTTAACAAAACACTGCTTTTTTTATTGGACTTGCCCATCTCTACCCATTGGCATAATTACTTCTACAGTATTAGAATCCGAGCTGTAAAATCAACAAAGTACTGATAAACAGATAATTATTTATTTTCTAGAAATTTACAAAAACATACTTTTCAATTGGCGAAGCTTGGCAGGAAATGCCGTAAATGCGTTCCAATTTTGCATAGATCATTAATCGAAAATTAGTAATTGACAAAATATAGCTATTATGAATATCGACAGAATGGAATTTATGACATGGATGGAGCGTATAATGGAGCGCTTCGATATACTAGGTGAACACTTTGAAAATGCCCAGAAACAAAAGAGTGCTATTGATGGGGAAGAATTACTGGACAGTCAGGATCTGTTTATGATGCTCAAGGTCAGTTCTCGCTCTTTACAGCGTTACCGATCCTCAGGTAAGCTTCCATATTACACTATTAGTGGTAAACTTTATTATAAATTATCAGATGTAAACCAATTCATCCGCGATAGTTTTTCGGCTCCACTGAGAAAACAAATTAGGACAATCCCGGACAAATAAAGCCTGTCGGAGAACTGATGTGCCGACCTGTTCAATCTTAGTTTACTTTCGACCACACTTTAACAATACTAAATATATTATGAGCGAACAAGAGAAAACCAAACAAGAAGGACCGGAACAGATAAGTGATATTCTCCTGGTTCTGGACAAGGAAAAAATGAAAATTGTGGCTGTAAAAGGAATTGATAAAAATGGAGAATTGGAAACAGTTCCCGCTGATAAAAAAAATCAAAATCAATTTATGCGGGTTGATAAACAAGGAGATATCCTCTCCAACTTCTTTTCCAATTTCATTAGCCAACTAAAAAATCCGACCCATTTCAATTTTTTCAAAGTGCCACAACTTCTGGCTGTTGATATTGCGGCAGAAATGCAAAAACAGATTGATAATCCAACACCAGAAGGTAAAAAGCTAATGAACGAACATGAAGTTAAAATGGAATTACAAAAAGATAACAAATTAGAAAATCAAAAAAACATGGAAACAACACAAACAACACCAGAAACAAACGAGTATCGTTTCAAACCGGAACAAATCGATTGGGATACCATGAACAATCTGGGACTCAGCAAAGAAAAACTCGAAAAAATGAACCTGCTAGAACCATTACTTAAAGGGTACAAGTCAAATGAGCTGGTTCCAATCAGCCTTAATTTAGGAACTGCTATCACACGAATGGATGCCAGGCTGTCATTACAATCAAATGAAGAAGGACAGGTTGTGGTTGCCATTCACGGTATAAGGAAAGAGCCAACATTAAATTTTCCGTTTTTCGGTCATGAATTCAGTAAAGAAGATAAGGACAACCTGCTTAAAACCGGAAATATGGGGCGCGTTGTAGACCTTACTAATCTCAAAACAGGAGAACCTGTTCCCTCAATCATTAGTGTAGACAGACTTACCAATGAATTAGTAGCTCTTCATGTTGAGAAGATAAAAATTCCGGATGAAATTAAAGGAATCAAACTTAATGAAGGGCAAAAACAAACCTTATTGGAAGGAAAACCGCTTTACATAGAAGGTATGATCTCTAAAAAAGGAGAACCATTTAATGCTACTGTACAGTTTAACGCCGATAAACGATATGTCGAATTCCAATTTGACAGAACCCATATCACTGGTCAAACCCAAAACAATCAGCAACAGCAAAATCAGGAAGTTCCAAAAACCATAAGAGGGAAAGAACTCAGTGAGCAACAGTACGAACAATTTGCAGCAGGGAAAACCATTTATGTAGACGGATTGGTAGATAAACAAGGTAAAGAATACAAAGGGTATCTGACTTTCAATAAAGATACAGGCAAAGCAGGTTTTTCATTTAGCAATCCTAACAGTGTGAAAGTTCAGCCAGCTGAAGAACATAAAACCCAAACAGCTGTCAATTCAGAAGGTAAAACTAATGAGGCTACCAAAAATATTACTGAACCGCTAAAATCAGGACAAAAAGAGCCTGACAGCAAGAAACAACAGGAAGAACAAGAGCAAGACAACACACAAGCCAAGAGCAAAGGCAGAAAAATGTAAACATAAAAACATTGAGATATGAAAGCAGTAATCGCCGAGAAACCGAGTGTGGCCCGTGAAATAGCCCTATTATTAGGTGCAACAAATAAGGAAAATGGTTTCTTTACAGGAAATGGTTATATGGTAACTTGGGCTTTGGGTCATTTGGTAGGGTTGGCTATGCCGGAAGATTATGGAATTTCGGGTTTTCAGAAGGAGGCCCTGCCCATATTACCTAATCCTTTTTTGTTGAAAGTAAGAAAAATAAAAAAAGAGAAAAACTATGTTACTGATGCTGGTGCGGCAAAACAGCTTAAAATCATCGGACAGGTAATAAAAAATTGTGACAGTATCATTGTAGCTACCGATGCTGGACGTGAAGGAGAATTGATTTTCCGTTACATCTATGAATATCTGCAATGTAAAAAAACTTTTGAACGATTGTGGATTAGCTCTCTCACTGATAAAGCCATAAAACATGGATTTGAGAATCTAAAACCAGGCAGTGATTTTGATGGTTTATATCTGGCTGCACAAGCCAGAAGCCGTGCCGATTGGCTTGTAGGTATCAATGCCTCACAAGCACTTAGTATTTCTGCAGGCAGCAGTATTTATACATTAGGAAGAGTACAAACACCTACGCTGGCGTTAATCTGTAAACGATATTTGGAAAACAAAAGTTTTGAAATCAAGAAGTACTGGCAGATAGAGCTTAGTCATCAAAAAGAGTTTGTTAAATTTATAAGCCTCTCCAAAAAGAAATGGGATGATAAAAAACAAGCTGATTCTATTTTTAAATCCATTCAGCGAAGCAAAACTGCCAATGTTTCTAGCATAGAAAACAAAACAATTACAGAACAGCCACCTCTTCTTTTTGATTTAACCGGGCTGCAAAAAGAAGCCAATAAGAAGCTGAACTTTTCAGCAGAAGAAACCCTTTTTATTGCCCAAAGCCTGTACGAAAAGCGATTCATTAGCTATCCAAGAACCGGTAGTAAATATATCCCGGAAGATCTTTGGGATGAAATTTCTAATTTGGTCAGAGCATTGGAAAACAGAGATACTTGTAAAGAAGCTTTTACCAAAATAAAATGTGGACGATTAAATAAACGTATAGTTAATGACCTGAAAGTAACCGATCATCATGGTCTGCTTATTACAGAGAAAATCCCATCGGCATTACCGGCTAAGGAAAATGCGATTTATGATATGATTGCGCTACGGTTATTAGAAGCGGTTTCGGAGGCTAGTATAAAAGAAATTACTGATATAACGTTACATGTTTTACATCATGATTTTTCTTTGAAAGGCTGTAACAAGATTATGCAGGCAGGATGGCGTGCAATTAGAGGAAGTTTTTTTGACGATGAAATTGAACACATTCAGGAGCTGCCAGAACTAAAAGTTGGCGATGAAATTAAAATCCAAGAAACAGTTGTAGTGGAAAGAAAAACGAAGCCTCCTTTATTATACACAGAAGCAGGGCTTTTATCGGCTATGGAAACAGCCGGAAAGGAAATTGAAAGTGAAGACACTCGAAAAGCGTTACAAAATATTGGAATAGGCACGCCAGCGACAAGAGCTGCTATCATAGAAATACTTTTTAGCAGAAAGTATATTCAACGGCAAAAAAAATCCCTGATACCAACTGAAAAAGGGTTACAAGTATATACTATTGTAAAAGACAAGAAAATTGCAAATGTAGAAATGACTGGCGAATGGGAATTAGCTTTAGAAAAAATAGAACATAATCAAATTGATTCTGATGTATTTCAAAAAGAAATTGAAGCCTATGCGATTTCTATTACTCAAGAACTTCTTAATACTTCCATATTAATTCAAGGTTTGCCAGCCCTGATTTGTCCCAGATGTAGAAACAAGGAATTGCTTATCAAAGATATGCTTGTTAAATGCCCTGATGATAGTTGCAAATGGATTCAGTTTCGTAATGTTTGCGGAATTCAGCTAAGTATACAAAACATAGAAAATTTAGTCAATAAAGGAAGTACCTCTCTTATAAAAGGTATGATGAGTAAGTCTGGAAAGAAATTCGATGCGTATATTGTACTTACTAATGATGGGAAAACTATTTTTGAGTTTAATAAATAAATAGTGTTATCAAATTTTTAATTTAATGGATTAGAAATTAGTAACATAGATCTTATATCATAGGATTTAAAAATATGGGGAAAAGAGCAATTAATGTCGCCATTATTTATAGGATAATGGATTTAGAAGTATTAAAATAATATTTGAAATCGTTTTAAAAAAAATAAGGTTTTCTGAAAGTAATTTTTAGAAAACCTTATTTTTTGAGATATATTCAAGTACAGATAATTGTCTTACTCTATAATGGTCAGGTATTCTAATTTATCTGATTTCCATAGTAAAAATTCTTGCTCACTTAATGGGATTGTAGAAATTACTTGATATTTCTTTTTTGAAATTTCTTCATCAACTTTTTTGGAATTAGACTTTGTATTTTTAAACAATTTTATTCTAACGATATCATTCTTAATAATTTCTGCTGGGAACAAATCTCCATAAGTTTGTAAGTTAAATATGTCGACAATTCTGTTAACAAGACGAATATTATACCTTGCCCTTTGTTTGAAGTTTTCTACTTTACTTACAAATCCTTCTGATAAATCTAATTTTTGCGACAAAGCTACTTGAGAAATATAAGGAATTGAATTAATTCTCATATCTCTGACTTTTTCAATTAAATAAAAATCTAATTGGGAAATTACTATTTCTATTACTTCTTCTTCCATAGTTATAAAAGATGAAAGAAATACCTTTTTTTAAAAATACACACATCCACAGGTGGATGTGTGTATTTTTTTATTATATTTGAAAATTAAATAATCATTCAATGAGAAAATCTGAATATGATTGTTTAATTTTGCGATTCTTCATATAAAAATATTTGAAGCATTCGCTTTGAATCTCGAACAGAAAACTGGTAATTTTTAACACGCGAGATGATAAGTATGATGCTCACGCTTTATTGGCGTGGGCTCTCTTATTGTTGTGTGGGTATACCAGTACCTCTGTTCGATAAGCTGAGTTCCGCGCCTTTTTTTAGGTTTTAATTTTTCTCTGCTTTATTCTTAGCAATTCTTCATTTCATAGTATCGCATCAACATTTTTTGTCTAACAATTAATTACTTGCCTGCCTATGAAATAAACCTTTGTGATATTTACTGCCTGTACTGTTTAAATTTTATTTGAATTAGTAAGACAGTATGGGCTTTTAAATCTTACACTACTTTCTCGGTTTCAACAAGGTTTACTGCTGAAACTAAACAAAAAAAGGCCCTCTATCCACTGTTGACGCAAGAATAGAGAGCCTGATTAAACAAACTTTCGTTTTAATTTAACCTTATTCAATATTATGAAAAATTTTTCATTTTACAAGGGTTGGATGCTTCTTTGCTATACGCTTATTTTAACAATTTATCTGTTTAATAATACTTTAAGAGCCAACCCAACCTTGCTAAAACTGCCTAACCAGCAGAAACAAATTACAGGAATCATTACAAACGGGACGATACCTCTTACTGGTGTTACTGTAAAAGTAAAAGGGAACACTAAAGGTACTGTTAGTGATTACGATGGAAAGTATTCCATTACTGCTAACACTACTGATGTGCTTATCTTTTCCTACCTCGGTTATAAAACCCTCGAAATTACCGTAGGTAACCGAAAAATTATCGATGTAAAAATGCTTGATAACACTACCTCATTACAAGAAGTCACCGTTAATGCTGGTTACTACTCTGTTAAAAATAGTGAACGCACTGGAAGTATTGCCAAAATCACTTCGAAGGATATTGAAAAACAACCTGTAACAAATGTACTAGCCACCATGCAGGGCCGAATGGCTGGAGTTGAAATAATCCAGGATGGTGGTACTGCAGGCGGCGCTTTCCAAATAAAAATAAGAGGGCAAAACAGTCTGCGTACAGATGGTAATAGTCCACTCTACATTATTGATGGGGTTCCTTATTCCTCCGAGACAATAGGTTCCACCGAAACGTCTACTACAACCGCTAGCCAAACAAGCCCACTTAACAGTATTAACCCAGCAGATATTGAAAGTATTGAAGTTCTTAAAGATGCTGATGCCACCGCAATTTACGGTTCCCGAGGTGCAAATGGTGTAGTACTTATTAGTACCAAAAAAGGGAAAGCTGGCAAAACAACAGTAACTATTACAGCTTCGTCAGGTATTGGTAAAGTAACAAAGATGCTAGATTTGATGAACACAGCACAATATTTGGAAATGCGTCGACAAGCGTTCGTGAACGATGGTATCACAGTTTATCCAAATTCAGCATATGACATCAACGGAACATGGGATCAAAATCGTTATACTGATTGGCAGAAGGAACTCATCGGCGGCACAGCGCAGGTGAACAACACCCAACTAGCAATCGCAGGAGGTTCCAATTCAACACAATACCTCTTAAGTGGAAATTACCGAACAGAAACAACCGTATTTCCGGGAAATTTTGGATATAACAAGGGAGCAGTTCATTTCAGTATGAACCACGTATCTGATGATAAAAAATTTAAATTAACAATTTCAGGAGGTTACACCTCTCAAAAAAATAACCAGCCCTCCACAGACCTTACTGGTATATCACGAACATTGGTGCCCAATGCCCCAGCTTTGTATGATATTGATGGAAATTTAAACTGGGAAAACAATACATTCGAAAATCCTCTCGCTTCGCTGCAGAGTAAAGGAGTAATTAAAACAAACGATCTTCTGGCTAATGCAGTACTCAGCTATGAGATTATTCCCGGTTTTGAATTCAAGACAAATTTGGGTTTTACCGATCTTAAGAATAATGAAGTGCGTGTGATGCCTTCCACAATGTACAATCCTGCTTATGGGATAGGCAGCAGTGAATCAATACTACTCACTAATACAACGTTAAGACAATCATGGATAATTGAGCCACAACTGCATTGGAGCCGAACATTTACCAATGGCAAAATAGATATCCTGCTTGGCGCTACTGCACAACAGCAAAAGAGCAATAGACTGTATCAAATGGGATATGGATTTGCAAGTAACAGCCTGATAAATGACCTATCTTCAGCAAATTCTGTTTTTACATTCACTAGTGATGAGACTGTTTATAAATACCAGGCTTTTTTCGGAAGGATAAATTACAATTGGCAAAAACGGTTTATTGTAAATTTAACAGGACGACGCGATGGATCAAGCCGTTTTGGTCCCGGTAAACAGTTCGCTGTTTTTGGGGCCGTTGGAGCAGCATGGTTATTTTCTAACGAAAAATTCTTAAAAGAGAATACTAGTATCCTAAGCTTTGGAAAACTACGTGCCAGCTATGGAACGACAGGGAATGATCAAATTGGTGACTATCAATTTTTAAATACCTATACATCGGCAGGAACACCCTATCAGGGAACCATAGGATTAAATCCTGTAAGGCTGTTTAATCCAGATTTTGGCTGGGAGATTAATAAAAAGTTTGAAGCAGCCCTTGAAACCGGTTTTTTTCAGGATCGTATTTTTTTAACTACGGCATGGTACCTCAATAGATCCTCTAATCAGCTCGTAGGTATACCATTGCCAGGAACCACGGGCTTTTCATCAGTAAATGCAAATCTGGATGCTACTGTAGAAAATACAGGAATAGAATTGACACTACGAACGCTGAATATTGATCGTAAAAATTTTAATTGGACAACAAACTTCAACATATCAGCGTCAAAAAATAAATTGATTTCATTTCCCGGATTGGAAACTTCCACCTATGCTAATAATTATGTTATTGGAAGTTCCTTGAACATAACGAAAGTATTTCACTATACCGGACTCAACACACAGACAGGGATCTATGAATTTGAAGACGTAAATGGAGATGGTCTTATTACAGCTGACAAGGATAGAAAGACAGTAGCAGATTTAACGCCAAAATATTTTGGCGGGATACAAAATCAATTTCAGTTTAAGAATTTACAGCTGGATTTTCTTTTCCAATTTGTGAAACAAAAAAACTACGATTATATCGCTAATGTACCTGCAGGTTCTTTTTACAACCAAATGGCAGCTATGACAAATTCATGGCAGCAGTCAGGTGACAACACTCCCTATCAACAGAACACAACCGGTACAAATGGTGAAGCCGTAACAGCATTTTACAATTACAGGTCAAGTGATGCTGTGATTGTTGACGGATCTTATATACGCTTGAAAAACATTTCCCTCAGCTATGATTTACCATTAATGATGGATAAAAGCCTAAAGTGTAAACTTTTTTTTCAAGGACAGAACCTTATGACATTTACTCCTTATAAAGGCGGTGATCCCGAGTTTAAATATGCAGGGTATTTACCACCATTAAAAATGTATACCGTTGGTGTTCAATTGACTTTTTAACATAATACTTCTAAAGATGAAAACTACATATAAAATATTTCGGTCTTTTTTAAATGGAAAGCGGATAAGAATTAATATTATTTCAATTTTGGCTTTGCTAGTTGTATTTATCCTAACAAACGCCTGCGATAATTTTGTAGAAGTAGATCTTCCGGGTTCACAGCTTATTGGTGAAACTGTATTTGAAGATGTAACTACTGCTAATGCAGCGATGGCCGGTGTGTATACGAAACTTCGTGATACAGGATTATTGACCGGTCGGTCTACGGGTTTATCGTGCAGATTAGGATTGTATAGTGATGAATTGGATTATTATCAGGCTAATGACCCCAATTACTTCTATACAAACTCCCTTTTTTCTGCCGAATCCGGAATACAGGATTTATGGAACCAAAGCTATAATGCGATTTATGCGGCTAATGCTATAATTGAAGGTGTTTCAGCCTCACAATTACTGTCTAAAAATGATAAGGATCAACTTAAAGGAGAGGCTCTTTTTGTCCGAACACTTATTCACTTTTACCTGCTTAATTTATACGGTGAGATCCCTTATATAAAAACAACAGACTATGCTCAAAACAGTAAAGTGCATAAAATCCCAGCCTCGGAATTGTATAACCAAATAGTAAATGATGTATCTGAAGCTATTTTATTATTGCCTGAAGATTATATAACCTCAGAACGGGTTCGTCCCAACAAAGCAGCTGCTCATGCCTTGTTAGCCCGGGTATATCTGTTTATGGGATTGTGGCCGGAAGCTGCCAATAGTGCTTCTGCTGTTTTAAATAACCCACTTTATACTTGGGAACCTGATTTAGACAAAATTTTCCTTAAAGGATCGAAAACAACTATTTGGCAATTTATGCCCGATAGTGATACGGCTAATTCTGCTGAGGGTAACCTGTTTATTTTTAACTCAGGGCCACCTGCGACCGTGGCATTAAATAGTAATCTGATAAGCTCATTTGAAAATAACGATCAGAGAAAGACGCATTGGGCCAGAGCAATTACTGACGGAAATTCAACGTGGTATCATGCCTATAAATACAAGCTCGATGCAGGTGCAGGAATCTCCAGTGAATACTCGGTTGTTTTTCGTCTTGCAGAGCAGTATCTCATACGTGCAGAGGCACGAGCAAGACAAGGTGATCTTATTGGGGCAAAAGAAGACTTGAATAAAATACGCAATACTGCAGGACTACCTGATACAGATGCTCTTTCTTCATCAGAAATTACAGCTGCAGTACTTAATGAGCGTCGTTTCGAATTCTTTACCGAATTTGGACACCGTTTTTTTGATTTAAAAAGGGCTGGTAGTCTTGACACCGCATTAGCTTTAAAACCCGGATGGTCACATAATGATGCCCTTTGGCCTCTGCCTGCACAAGAGTTACAGGCCAATCCAAATTTAAATCCACAAAATCCGGGCTATTAATTCATTTGACATGAAAGAAACGAACATAATAAATCGGAAAAATGCTCATTTAAGCATTTGGGAAATTATTGTCTGCATCTTTTTTTTGATTTGCAGTACTTCAATAGCAATAGCACAGGAGATGCTAAAAAAACATCTGAGTGAAAATGAATATTATAAGTGGGGTAACTTAAGTGTTGCAGCACTATGTGAAACAGGAAACTGGGTTATTTACAGCATAAACTATGAAAATAATACAGATACTCTCTTTGTTAAAAGTACAGCTTTAGATAGGATATATTCATTCCCAAACGGTACAAATGGGAAGTTTCTAAAAGCAGGTGTTTTTACCTGTATCACACCTGACCGAAAATTGAATATTGTAGACCTTAATTCTGGGAGAAAAATAAAAATACCAGATGCAGCCCGATATGAGACAGCTTATTACGGAAAGTATATTATTACACTAAACCAGACTTATGGTCTGAAAAGCAACCTTAAAATCAGGGATGAAAATGGAAAGGTACTAGATAGTATAAATGGTGTTTGGGAGTACTGTCTAAATACTAAAGGAGATGGATTGTCTTATAGTAGTGAAGTATCGGATAATCACAGCGTGGGGCTTATAGATTTAAAAAAATATGCCAGATATACTGTCATTTCTGAAAAGCAGCACCGTTTTCACACACTAACATGGCAAAAAAATGGAATTGCAATAGCTTTCCTTAATGAAACAGACAGCATAACAAAAAGTAATACTCTGTATTTACATCGGTTGCCGCACCGAAAACTTATCAAATTGAGACAGCAGAATTTTAAAGAAATAGCACAACTGAATATTGTAAAAGATTTGGGATTAAATATCTCTGATGATGGATCAAAAGTTTTTTTTGGCATTAGAAATAAGGCGTTAATGTCTTCTGCAAAGGATGAAAAAGTAGAAATATGGAATGGCAATGCTCCCTTTGTTTATCCTTTGGAAAAAAGTATTGGAAACTTTGAAGACAGTACCAAACTCTGGGTTTGGTTTGTGAATAGTAACAGTTGTTTTCCAATATCCTCAAAAGATCTGCCATACGTACAGTTAACAGGAAAACAGGATTATGCACTTAATTCAAATCCCAAATCCTATGCTCCACATTATAAACTGGATGGTGATGTTGATTATTACCTTACTGATCTAAAAAATAACACGAGTTCGCTTTTTTTAAAGCAGCAGCCTACCGATCAGACCAATCTTATTCTTTCTCCCTATACCAATCAAATTGCCTACTATCGTGACAATAACTGGTGGCTGTATGATCCTGATAAAAACAAACATATAAATCTTACCAAGGGTATTGCAACAATTTGGGATTCAAGAGATGATAATCGGGCACCCCCGATATCTCCTTATAATTGTCCCGGATGGAGTTCAGATGGAAAGTACTTGCTGCTTTACGATACTTATGACCTGTGGATGACAGACCTTACCGGAACTGCTTGTAAAAGAATTACCCATGGCAGAGAAAAAAATATTGTTTTCAGAATAAGCCAGTTTGAATTTTCTAATATATTTTCAGCAAAGTATCATGCAAAAAGTACTGCGATATTTGATTTGGCAAAAGATCTAATTCTGGAAGCTGCCGATCAGGATGACTGTTCGACCGGTTACTTTATCTGGAATATCAGAGAAGGTGAAAAACCACTGGCTTTTAACGATAGTGCTATTAATCAGGTACGGAGATCAAAAAATGGCTCTTATGCCTTTATGGAGCAGAAATTTGATAAGTCACCTGTTTTGTTATTTAAACCTAATAAAAGTGCAGAAAGTACAGCAGTGTTTGCCAGTAATCCGCAGCAGCAACAGTACTATTGGGGTAAATCAGAACTAATTCAATATAGCAATAAAAAGAACCAGCAGCTCAAGGGCGTATTATTGTATCCGAGCGATTATGTTAAGGAAAAAAAATATCCAATGGTCGTCCATATTTATCAAACCAAATCAGGCGCACTGCACGAGTATACAGCTCCTTCACAGTACAGTGAGGAAGGTTTCAATCCCACCAACTATACGCTGAACGGCTATTTTGTTTTGCTGCCGGATATTGTATATGAATTAGGAAATCCTGGTCCCTCAGCTACAGAATGTGTTGTTGCCGCAGTTAAAAAAGTAACTGATTTAGGATTTGTAGATCCTGAAAAGATAGGCTTGATTGGACACTCTTTTGGAGGATATGAAACAGATTTTATTATTACACAAACGGACATTTTTGCATCGGCAATATCAGGCTCGGGAATAAGTGATACCGTATCATGGTATTTTAGTATTGGAAATGATGTGGAAGCACCGCAAGCCTGGAGATTTGAAAACCAAATATTTCGTATGGATAAACCTTTCTATGAAGATCAGCAAAGTTACTTTGCTAATTCCCCGATATTAAATGCAGTAAATATAAAAACCCCTCTACTCCAATGGACTGGTAAAGATGACTCAACGGTTTGTTGGGAACAAAGTAAGGCTTTTTATGTGGCATTACGCAGATTGGGAAAAGAACACATGATGCTGGTATATCCTGACGAAATCCATGCCATTTATAAAAGAGAGAATCAAAAGGACTTAACAACACGAATACAACAATGGTTTGATCATTATTTAAAAAAGCAGCCTTCCGCTTCATGGATAAGAGTTGGTACAACAACGCAATAAAATAATAAATATAATGCAGTTCCAACAACCGGAACTGCATTACATTTCAATTTACTTGAAAATTATTGATTTCTAAACAATTGAAGGTTACACGGTGCAGATTCAGATACTTTTCTGTAGACCTGAAAGTTACTGGTTCCGTTGTTGTACATACAGGTAGGACCCGGATTGGTTGTACAGTCGACCTGTACTTCCTGACAGCTGTTTGGTTGTGGATTATGAATGTAACCCGAAATTAATACTGTGTCCGTTTTGCTTTCCTTTGACACATTTGTGCTTACAGCACCTGCGCTTGCCAAAGCAAATGCTGCAATTGGCAATACTAAAGCTTTTACAATAGTTCTCATAATATTAATATTTAAATTAATGATCTACTCTTTTTTACAGGTTTTCGATCTTACCCCTGTTACCGGCCCGGTATCAATGAATCAATTAATTGATTTTTTTTTATTTTTTAATCGCTTTTTTAATGGTGTTTCCCAACGAAAACCTTTGCAGGACCTGACCTGAAATGGCATATAGATTGGAATCAGTAACTAAGAAATATTTCATCTTTGATTTTCCAATATTGTAAATGTAAAAACTGGAAACATACTCATTTTTAGAGATGTCATAAACATCAATTACGGAAGCCTGATCCCAAACTTCTTCACTTTCAAATCTCCCTTTAAGGGAGGAATTCACAAAAAGTAAATTATTACAAACAGCCGTGTTTTTATTAACCATATAAGGTGGCGCTCCTAATTTGGTATCACCTGACAGCTTTATTTTTATTACTTTTAATTTAGCTTTTGTCGTTGTATCTATTGTATTGCCTCTGTAGTATACATCCAATTTATCATCAGTAACAATATATTGGTTCCTGTAGTAGTAGGTATAAACAAAACGTTTAAGTCCGTTACTATACTCAAAAGTTCCGTCAGTATCGAATATCCCGTCTATTTGTTTTTCCAGAATATCTGGATTGTATTTAATGCTGACGTTGTTATTAAAGTATAGGGTTCCCATCAAATTCTCCCCGGTATTTTTTTGCTGGCCACGGATTGCAATCCTATTGGTATCAATTACGGCTGCTTTGGTAAAAAAATGTTTTCCATTGTAAATTACCTCCGCCTTCCAGTCTGATATTTTACCTTTATAAATTACAGGAACCATACCATCATACAGGTAAAAATAAGGGGTATGTATTTTTACTTCCGCTGAACGAAAAGGAAAATCATCGCGATCTAATTGTATTGTATACTGCTTTTTGTTTTTTAAAACGGTATCAAAAACTTGTATTTGTAAAGGGGCAGCAAAATTTCCTAAATATATTTTTCCATTATCAGAACCTGCCATATAAAATGAGGGGTTTTGTAAACTGGTCTGATCAATTTTTTTTATGGCATATTGGTCAAAACGTCTGATAAATGGATTTTCCCTGGCCATAATATCTTCGGATGTAAAGAATAATACAATCAAGATTCCAATCGCGGTTATATTAGTAGTGAAAAGTACCCATAAGGTTCTCTTTCCATGGTTTAATAATAGTATTGCACTTGCGCCCAACAGAATAAAGACACAATTAAATACAAGATGTTCGTGCCATCCTAACTTTTCCAGAATGCCGCCGCATGAACAGGGAATAAAAGAACTATAATTTAAAATAATGATAATATAAGCAGTGAACATTGTCATCAATCCAACGGCCAGAAATAATGCCGTCAGTCGGAATCTAGGTATACCAAGTAAAATCGAAATCATGATTTCCATCAGCAGTACACCAAAAGAGATATAGGATGTAAATGCACTTAGGAGCGGTGACTGTCCTAATTGTGTTTGAAAATTTTGAAAATCCAAGAGTTTACTTAAAGCTGCATAAACAAATAATAGTATATACAGAAAACAAACTACTTCTACAAAAATATACTTATGACGCTGGCTAAATTTCATGGCAGGGTGATTGAAAATTGGTGATGTAAAATTCTCAAAACAGTTTTACATAACTGTTATCCAATCAGGAGATTGATTTGTCAATTCGGAATTATTTACATTCAGCCTCTACAAAACCTCTATTAAATTGTTATAGCACTGGATTGTCACTTTTCGAGGAAGATTTCCTTTCAAAATGAGTGGGTGGACATCCGTATTTAATTTTGAAAGCCCTCGAAAAACTTGAATGTGTAGAAAATCCGATCAGGAGTGCAATATTTTTTAAAGGTATCTTGGTGTGCTGAATCAAATGTAAAGAGCGTTCGAGCCTTTGATTATTATACAATTGATAAATCGAGGTTTTAAACAGGTATCTGAAACCAACTTTTAATTTATTTTCATTGGTGCCAAAAATTCTGGCGAGTTCCTGCAATGTTGGAAAGGATGCACCATTATATTCTAGGACATAATCGTAAACGGCCTGTATTAATTGTACATCCAGTTCATTATATGTTACTTTTTCCTGCCCAATGATGTTTTTTTGTTCTACCGGGGCAGCCTTAAATGAGTTGACTATTACCAGTCCGGATGGAAAAAGCTTCGACACGCTGCAAAAAGTGTCAATAATTAATTTATCAGATGTTAGAAATATAAGCGGCAGCGTGGTGTAATGCAACGCTCCCTGTTGCATTTTATCTGCTATGATCCTCCAAACCTGTACCGATTCCGGTGCCAGAATTTTATCAAAATCCTGTCCAAGTATTTTGTTTGGCTCTGAGCCCAAAAGATTTGGAATATCACTACTAAAATCCATTATAGTAAAATCTAAGTCTAATAGTAAGGTAGTTTGCACCACATAATGATAGGCAGCATGAGGATTGATGTAGCCCAGATGGAATACCCCTTCCTTTATCTCCTGGGCCAGCCAATTGATTAAAACAGTCAGAACCTCAAGCTCATCATCATTTCCTGTTCTGGGTATGCGGTAGAAAAAATTTCCGGCCGCCATTTCCAGAAGCATTTCATTAATGTTTTTTACGCGCTGTTGATTGATTTCTTGATGCATATACTTTATTATTTGTGCATTTAAATATTAAACAAAAGGTTTTAGAAATTCTAGTGCAGATGATCTGTCGGTAAATACTTTGGTGGGAATCTGAGGCCTGCTGATTTTCATGTAAAATGAAATCATAAAAAAAGACACACTTTTCTGATCCGAGGCAATAATTCCAACCGCTTTAGCTAAGATTGAACCGTGTTGTGCCAGATAGTTTCTGGCCGCTTTGTCCGAATCGATAATTCCACGGATGTCACAAAGAACAGGATATGCTGTTCCATCTTGAATTTCTATACGGTCCGCTACAATCTGCTGGGCTGACAACAGATCAATGACCACATTAGGCTTGTAGTTAAAAAAAAGAATCTTTTCACTGATCCAGAATACGGCAAATTCGTTTTCAAAATAGCGTTCCATACTTATGCTTTTAGGACCTGGCAAATTAGCAAATACCCAGCAAAGGATTGTTGCAAAAACAAGGCAAAAAGCAATAGTAAGCAATCATTTTTACTGAGGCTTATCAATTCAGGAGTATTGTTTGTCAATTCGGAATTTTTAACTAAAATCCAGTAATACCACTAATTTAAATTCGGAACTTTATAATCCTTTTTTCAAAAAACAAGACAAATTCATCAACTTTAATCCAATAGTAATGGCAAAAATTAAGCACAATGATTTTATTCAGACTATAGATGAAATCCTTTCCGGGGCAAAGCAGCAAGGCACCATCCATCTTTATGCTGAAGATACCGTACTCGATGGACGAACCATAAAAATTAATGGCAGGAACCTGTTCCACTTTGCCACTACCAGCTACCTGGGGCTTGAATATGACCATAGGCTGAAAAATGCGGCCATTGCCGCCATAACAAAATACGGAACACAATTTCCGCTTTCCAAAACATATATTTCGCATCCGGTATATCAGCAGCTTGAAAGCAAGATTGAAACCATGTATGGTATGCCTGCAATTGTAACTAAAAACAGTACACTTGGACATCTGGGCGTAATACCAAATCTGATAAAAGATGAGGAAGGAATAATTTTGGATCATCAGGTACATTGGAGCGTTCAGAATGCCAGCCTCCCTTTGAAACTAAGAAACATTCCAGTGGAGATGATTCGTCACAATAACCTCCAAATGCTGGAAGACAAGATAAAAGACTTGTCTGCAAAATGCAATAAAATATGGTATATGGCAGACGGTGTGTATTCCATGTTTGGTGATTTCGCACCGGTAAACGAACTGCTTGCATTGAGCAAAAAATATCCGCAGCTGCAGCTTTATTTTGATGATGTTCATGGAATGAGCTGGAGAGGAAAAAATGGTACAGGATTCGTACTGGATATTTTAAAAGAGCTGCCTGAAAATGTTTTTTTAATGAGTACGCTCAGTAAATCATTTGGAGCGAGCGGTGCTGCTTTTTTTTGTCCCGATAAAAAACTATACGACAGGATTAAAAATTTTGGAGGACCATTGACGTTCTCTGCCCAGCTGGAACCGGCCTCAGTCGCTGCTGCCTGCGCTTCGGCAGACATCCATCTTTCAGATGAAATTACAATATTACAACAGGAATTGGAACAAAAAATATCCCTTTTCATTGAGCTGATCACCAAAAGCACCCTGCCTGTAATAACCCCAAATAATTCACCAGTTTTCTTTTTGGGTACTGCAATGCCCCTGACTGCCTATAAATTAGTACAGCGTCTTTTTAATGAAGGTTATTTTGTCAATCCTGGATTGTATCCGGCAGTTCCGGTAAAAAACACCGGTATTCGCATTACGATATCGAGAAACAATGGTGATGAACAAATTAAAGGGCTCACAGAAGCTTTAGAATACCACTATCCTTTAGCACTCGAAGAAACTTCCAATACCCTTAATAAGGTTTCAATGGCATTTGGAATTCCACAGCCTGACCCTCAGGAAAAAGAAAATACTATAAAGCCGGCATTGAATTACCAGTATAAAACGAGTATCAAACAAATTGATGCAGCGTTATGGAATAAGCTCATTGATAAACAGAATATATTTGACTGGGATGGACTGTGTTTTTTGGAGGATGCATTTACAAACTGCAGTGAAATTCAAAATAATTGGGAATTTCACTATTTTATCATCAGTGATAATTTTGGTAATCCAATAGTGGCCACTTTTTTTACTTTTGGACTCTGGAAAGACGATATGCTTGCACCAGTGTCCGTTTCTCTACAGCTTGAAGAAAAAAGAATGAAGAACCCATTTTACATAACCTCCAAAGTGCTGGGGATGGGATCACTTTTTACTGAAGGGAATCATTGCTATATAAATAAAAAGCATTCCTTATCCAAAGAGGCTTTACTGCTTCTTTTGGAAAAGGCAGAAATGCTGTATCAGGACTTAAATGCCGATATGCTGGTGTTACGGGATTTCGAAGAAAACCAATGGCTTAGTGATCTGTTTCATAATCTGGGTTTTATAAAAATAGCAATGCCACAAACCTGTGTTATCACGGATATTAACTGGAATAACAATCAGGAATTTGCTGCAATTCTTTCCCCGCGCTCTAAAAAGCACTTTACCAGAGAAGTATTGCCATATGAAAAAATGTTCCGGGTTATTATCAAAGACCGGTTAACTGATAATGAAGTTGCGCACGCATACAGCTTGTATAAAAATGTAAAAAATAACAATTATGCCGTAAATACCTTCACGTATCCCATTGCTGTCTTTCAAAAAATGGCAGCCCATCCATTTTGGGAATTTATCCTGCTTTATCTTAAGGAAGATACAGATCAGGAGCCTGTTGGAGTGCTTTTTTGTTATAAGAATTGTGCACACACTTATGTACCTTCGCTAATAGGAATGGATTATACAGTATCCAGAAAATACAATTTATACCGCCAACTCTTATTCCAGGGAATTAAACGGGCACAGGAACTGCATTATAAAAGATTAGAACTTGGAATTACAGCCACATTTGAAAAAAGAAAACTGGGTGCACAGCTAATTTCAAAATTTGCTTACCTGCAGGCTAAAGATAATTTTTCAATGGAATTGCTAAGTACGATGCAAATTGAAAATAAAGTACCTTTATGAGCTGAATTCTTTTAACACCGATATAATTTAGTGGGATTAAAATCGTTTTGTAGAGTTTACTGTATGTTTTGAATATGTTACTGGTGTTAATACTACTAGCAAAAGCCAATCAAAGCCGTTTGAAGCCAAATAATGCCTGAAAACTATTCAGTAACATACTTCTTTATATTTTTACTTTGCTTAGTAAAGTAAAATATAATCCTCTAATGATATACTTATGGCTTCAGAGAATAAAATATCCTATTATTCATTACTATTAAAGGAATTGCTCAACAGCAGCTTTCCTGAGTTATCAGGGGACAAAAAATTCATTGAACAACGCGGGCAATCAGCTGCTAAAGTGTACAATGATGCCTTTATGGCCGGCAATACAATTGAGCAATGCAATGAGATTGCGCAATATGTATTATTTGAAGGATTACACTTTTCAAAATTCGATACTATATTTAAAATCGTCTGCAACGAGTTCGAAACGATCATGGCTGACGAGGAATTGCGCCCATTTGCCTTAAAAATGATGGCTGTCAGCATCCCTGTATTTGAGCAATACCGAATTACGGATGACTTTGCCGACAGCCAGGAATTTGAATTGCTCTACACTGAACTTACCGGAACTATTCAAATCTGGATAGAAGATAATGGGCTACAATAAAAGAGAACATTTAAAAAAGAATATCGAGGCGTTGCAGCTAGTTTTCCTGCTGGAAAAAGAAAAACGCCAAGCTACTGAAACCGAGAGGCAATTGCTCATGAAATATAGTGGTTTTGGTGGTCTTAAATTTGTACTCAATCCAGCTGATAAAGCCAATGATATTGACCGATGGGTAAAATCCGAACAGGATTTATTTGCAATGACTCAGGAACTTCACCACCTATTACGGGAAAATGCACAGGACGAAAAACAATACTATCGTTATGTAGACAGTATAAAAGCTTCTGTCCTGACAGCCTTTTACACCCCGCCTTCAGTCATTGGAGCCATTGCAGATTCCTTTCAGGAAAATCAAATAAATATCGAACGCTTTCTGGAACCATCCGCCGGAACAGGATCATTTATAGAAGCATTCAGGAATGAAAGTCTATCACATATAACGGCATACGAAAAGGAATTCCTCACAGGACAACTATTAAAACAGCTTTATCCTGATAACAACATCCGGGTTGCCGGATTTGAAGAAATCCCGGATAAGGACAAAGAAAACTATGATGTAATTGCCAGCAATATTCCATTTGGAGATGCATCAATATTTGACCTTTCTTATATACGCAGCAAAGATCCGGTTCGCGTACAAGCTGCCCGAAGTATTCATAATTACTTCTTTCTAAAATCCATAGACATGCTTCGGAACGGCGGTCTATTGGCATTTATCACCTCACAGGGAGTTTTGAACAGTGCCAAAAATGAACCCATACGTCAGGCTTTGATACAAAACTGCAATCTGGTTTCTGCCATACGCTTACCCAATAATTTGTTTACCGATTATGCCGGAACCGAAGTGGGGAGCGATTTGATTGTACTGCAAAAAAACAATGCCAAATCAGGACTTTCCCAAAGGGAGCAGCAGTTCTGTAGCACCTATACCACTTCTGACAATACTTCAAACAGTATGTTATTTGAAAACGTTCAGCATATAGTGCAGACCACATCATACCAAGCAACCGATATGTATGGCAAGCCCGCCTTGATTTATGAACATGAAGGAGGCATTGAAGGAATAGCAAAAGATTTAAAAAGAATATTGTCCGACGATATCTCCAGTCATTTGGATTCCGACTTATATAATGGACATAATACCACAGAAATTATTTCTGAAGATTCTATAGCTAAGTCCATTACACCTGTAATTGCCATTAAAAAAGAGGAATCTGCTACCGATAAATCAATAGTTGAAGTGAATCTTTCAGCAGCTTCACAATTAAGTCTGTTTGGTTTATATGAGAATACGTCTGAGATAAAATACAAACCTCCAAAAAAGAAAACGGTTCATCAATCGAAGCGAAAAACAATGTCACCCATTCAGCAGGGAAATTTGTTCGATATACCCATCAGGCAAAATGATGTAATGCCATCGCTTACAAAAAAGCTCGATAAAGAAATTAAGCCCGTATTGGGAGATTTATTCTCAGATAATGCCGAGCCACAAAATGTAACCACTGCGGAATTACGTATTTATACGGACAAAATACAGTCTTTTTACCGAAAGGATTGTCTGGTGACCTACAAAGGCTATGTCGGCTATCTTACCGCTGTAGATCCCGAAGAACAAAAAGCGGAATTTGAGCCGTTGCCACTTCCTCCAATGCAAAAAATGCGTGCGGAGTCCTATATTCAGATACGTGATGCCTATCTGGAATTGTATCTGAAAGAAGCCGAACAACAAACCGAACACAAATCTGAAAGGGAAACATTAAACCGTCTGTATGATGCCTTTGTCAAAAGATTTGGGAACCTAAACAGCGCAGAAAATATCCAACTTATCAAAACCGATAGTGGCGGAAACGAGATTCCTTATCTGGAACGTGTGGTTGGCGGTGTGGTTCATAAATCCGATATCTTCTACCATCCAGTGAGTTTTTCAGTCAGTACGCTGACAGTCAATAATCCTGATGAGTCATTAGCCGCATCACTCAACAAGTATGGGACTGTCGATTTGGATTATATGTCACAAATCAGCGGGTTATCAGTTGACAATCTCAAAGAGAGCCTACAAGGGCGTATTTTCTATAATCCTTTGGAAAATGAATATGAAATAGCAGAGCGGTGGATTTCAGGAAATGTCGTGGAAAAAGCCCACACTATAAATAACTATTTAGAACAAAATCCCGAAGATCTGCAAGCCCGGGATAGTTTTTCCGCTCTGCAGCAGGCTTTTCCCAGACGCATTGAATTTGAAGAACTGGATTTTAATTTAGGCGAACGATGGATACCCACTAATATTTACAACCATTTTGCCTCTCATTTGTTTGATACAGATGTACGGATTCATTACACGGAAAATACGGATGATTTTTCAATTAATTGTGATACCAAAAATATCCGTATAACGGAGAAGTATGCTATAAAATCTCAAAGCCGTATTTATGACGGAATTGCATTGCTTAAACATGGTCTGGTCAATACCACACCTGACATTACCAAAAAAGTAATGCATGGCGATCAGGAAATAAAGGTGCGTGATATGGAAGCCATCCAGATGGCCAATACCAAGATCGATGAAATCAGAAAAGCATTTTCCCAGTGGCTCTATGCTCAAAACGATGAATTTAAGAAACGTCTTACGGATAAATACAACGATACCTTTAACTGTTTTGTCCGTCCACAATATGACGGCAGCCATCAAGACTTTCCCGGACTGGACAGAAAAGCGCTGGGGATTGAAGACCTGTATTCCAGCCAGAAGGATGCAGTATGGATGATCAAGCTAAACGGCGGAGCAATATGCGATCATGAAGTTGGCGCGGGGAAAACACTCATTATGTGTATTGCCGCCCAGGAAATGAAACGCTTGGGATTAGCGCATAAACCAATGATTATTGGTCTGAAAGCCAATGTTCACGAAATAGCCGAAAATTACCGCATAGCGTATCCGCATGCTAAAATATTATATCCAGGGAAAGAGGATTTTACCCCTCAAAAACGTCTGCGTATTTTCGGAGAGATTAAAAACAACAATTGGGATTGCATTATCCTGACCCATGACCAATTCGGGATGATTCCACAATCACCGGAAATGCAAAAAGAGATCTTACAGGCAGAGCTCGATAGTGTTGAAGAAAACCTTGAGGCATTGCAGTCACAAGGAAAAGAAATATCTCGGGCAATGCTCAAAGGAGTTATCATACGAAAACAAAATCTGGAAGTTAAACTCAAAACAATTCAGCATGATATCGAAAACCGCAAGGATGATATAGTCGACTTTAAGATGATGGGTATTGACCACTTATTGGTCGATGAAAGTCACCGCTTCAAGAACCTGATGTTCAACACCCGCCATGACCGAGTTGCAGGACTCGGTAATATGCAGGGAAGCCAGAAAGCGTTAAACCTGCTGTTTGCCATTCGAACCATTCAGGAGCGAAACGGAAAAGATTTAGGGGCTACTTTTCTTTCTGGGACCACCATTAGTAATTCGCTTACAGAATTATATCTTTTGTTCAAATACCTTCGCCCTCAGGCATTGGAAAAACAAGGCATCAACTGCTTTGATGCGTGGGCAGCTATTTATGCGCGAAAGACTACCGACTATGAGTTCTCAGTAGCCAACAATATTGTTCAGAAAGAACGTTTCCGATATTTTATCAAAGTACCGGAACTGGCTCAGTTTTACTCGGAGATTACGGATTACCGCACAGCAAAAGATATTGGTATAGACCGTCCTCAGAAGAATGAAATACTGCACAATATTCCACCAACCCCTGAGCAGGAAATATTCATCCAGAAACTAATGGAGTTTGCCAAAACGGGAGATGCTTCGCTTCTTGGAAGAGCAAAACTGTCTGCCTCCGAAGAAAAAGCAAAAATGTTAATAGCTACCGACTATGCCCGTAAGATGTCGTTAGATATGCGCATGATCAGTCAGAAGTATGAGGACCATCCCGATAGTAAAGCCTCCCATTGCGCAGCAAAACTGGAACTATATTACAATCGTTTTAATGCTCAAAAAGGAACCCAGTTTGTATTCTCTGATTTAGGTACCTACAAACCAACTGAGTGGAATGTGTATTCGGAAATCAAACGCAAACTGGTGGAGGATCACGGAATTCCTGCACATGAAATACGCTTTATCCAGGAGGCAAAAACCGACAAGATGCGCAAAGAGTTCATCAGCGCTATGAACGAAGGGAAAATCAGAATATTATTTGGGTCAACTGATATGCTGGGAACGGGAGTCAATGCCCAGAAACGTGCAGTTGCGGTACATCATTTAGACACGCCTTGGAGACCGAGTGATTTAGCTCAACGGGATGGCAGAGCCATTCGCAAAGGAAATGAAATTGCCAAATTTTTTGCAGATAACAAAGTAGACGTTATCATCTACGCAGTTGAAAAATCTTTGGACAGCTACAAATTTAATCTGTTGCACAATAAACAATTATTTATCGATCAGCTCAAAAACAATAGTCTTGGTAAACGTACCATTGACGAAGGTGGTATGGATGAAAAATCCGGAATGAATTTCTCGGAATATGTCGCCATTCTTTCCGGTAATACCGATTTGCTTGAAAAAGCCAAACTGGAAAAAAAGATTACTTCTTTGGAAAGCGAAAAACAGGCTTTCACCCGTTCCAAGTCTATGTCAAGATATAAACTGGAAAGTAGTACGGCAACCCTTGAATCAGCAAAATCATTATTGGAAAGAATATCAATTGATTGGCAGAATATTGAAAAACGCATTCAGAAAAATAAGGACGGTACAGTAACGAATCCTGTGAAGCTCATTGGATTATCTGGGGACGCCGATACAAAGCAGATTGGTCAAAAGCTCAACCTGCTTGCTGATAAATCACGTACAGAGGGACAGTATGAGGAAATTGGTACATTGTACGGATTTACACTTTTGGTAAAAACAGAGGTTTCGCAAAAAGAAGGAATTAGCATCAGGGATAACCGTTTTTTTATTCAGGGAGAAGGAAATATAAAATACACCTATAACAACGGGCAGATGGCGACCGATCCTAAACTGGCAGCCATGAACTTTTTAAATGCGCTGGAGAAAATACCAGCATTAATAGAACAGGAAAAGAAAAAGATTAATGCCATTGAAAAAGATATCCCTGTACTTCATGAAGTAGTAAACAGCATTTGGACCAAAGAGAATATACTTGCCGAACTAAAAAATGAATTGGCAACACTGGAACGGTCAATACAATTATCAATTACTCAGGAACAACAAGTAGAAGATCCTGAACAAAAACTACAAGAAGATCAGACATCACAGCCTTCTCAGAAACTTAAATTCTCCTGATTGCAGTACTAATTATCTGCCAGATCCAGTTTATCAAACAAATTCGTTTCTAAATTTCCTGCAATAAAGGAATAGGGGTAATTTGGATTATTAAGATTATAACCTAAGACAACGACTCCACGTAAATTATTTTTACTTTCCAGTTCTAATATCTGGTCTAACACATTATTCCTGGTGGCAGTATCAATATCTTTATAAGGATACCCAACTATTGTATACTGTCTTCTTTCGGGCCCGCAGGTAAGGCTTACCCAATTATGAGGTTTACTCATTTTGCCTCTTACTATGCTACTTTTCAATTCATTTAATTTCTTTTCAAATAGTGCTTGATCTTGTTTTGGTAAGTTTAATAAAATAAAGGATGCCACCAGCCAATTATTACCATTGCTGTTGATATAATTAAGAGTGTCTGACCAATACTGTGTTTTTTGCAAAAAAGGTTTTTTTACCTGTATTCCTCTTCCTTTTCCGATCATATAGGGGTCGAGCTCTTTTGATAATAAAGTAAGATTCAAATAGGTGGAGTTATTGTACTCATCTTCCCCTATATTAAAACCATTTTTTAAATAAAAACCAAATAAATCAAGCTCATCACCTTGAAAGTTAACATGGGCTTCAAACTCCCTTCTTCTTGAAAGATAATGTACTTTCTCACTTTGTAAAGGAAGGATATCAAAGATAACTTCAAGATCTGTGAAACTTATTGATGGTGCTAATTCTTCTAATTTATGTGTGACCACTTTTGCTTCAATAAGTTTCTTTAAATTACATCCAATTGATCCTAAATTAGACAGGGTCACTCCAAGTGGAACATAGTAATTTATCAGATTGGAATCAAGCTCATTTTTCGCGCCCGATTTGGTCTTAAAAATATGTAATTTTTTATTATTCTGCAGGTAATTCTTAAACCTTATAGCTTGCTCAGATGGTGCCACCACTAAATCCTTCAGTGTTTGAAATAATCGTTCAGGCGCACCACGTTTTGCCGGATTACTTACCGTTCCGGATTTAGCTTCAACAATTATAGCGAAATCTTCAATTAACACAATCAGATCATTCTCAAATATTTTGTTAGTTGTTGGGCAAGTCCATAAACTTCCACTAAAAATTTTTGCATCAGGAAATGCATCTTTAAAAAGTTTCTCTATCTTTTCTTCCAGGTATTTTCCTTTTTCCTTAATATAAACATCTTTAAGGGTTTTCTCTTTCATAATAAAACCTTCAAGTAAATCAATTCCCAGATGCGAGAATAAAAAAGGCACTGCAGAAAAATACTTATTCTCATCAAGCCTGATAAAAGGTTTTGAATGAATTGGATTATTTAAAAAAACATGGTTTTTGTCTTCGTTAGATAAGTCCCCAAAACGATATGCCAGCGGATCAAAAATTCGGCTTATATCTTCGTTGCTCAGCGAAATATTTGTTAAGGCTTTAATTTCTTCAAAATCAATAGTGAAAATATCTTTAAGTTTTAAATCCGAATGCTCTATAAAGAAGCTTTTTAACATTTGCAGATTCTTTCCGAATTCTTCCCATAAATTCAATCTTGATAGAGCATTAGTTGGGCTAACACCTGGCATATTATTTTCATATGCATCAAATACTGCATTAAAGTTCTTAGCTATAATTGCCGGGCGGATATTATTCTTATGCGCATTAAGTTTTTTGGTACTTAGATCAGCCAGACCAAATAAAACATCAAGAAATACTTCAGGCTTAAATCCTAATTTATCTTCGAACTTAGCACTTATACGAGCTGATAACTCATAAGCAATTTTTTGCATTTGTCCCTCATATGCCCAATTACGAACTGCAAGAGTATTATGCATCATTTCCAATCTTAACATCACAGAACCAAATTCTTCCTCAGTTGTTGCTTTATTGGAAAGTTTAAAATAGGCAAACGATTGATGTTGATTTAAATCTTGTAATAATTTTTTAAAATCCTCTTCTTTTTCATTTAATGGCATTGCACTAAGAGTCCTCTCTTGATATAAGGAATAACACTGTAGAATCTCTAAATAAAACATATGAAAATCTAGTCTACCATCAATTGCTTCTTTATCTATTCCTTCTTTTTCAGCAATAAAATAAAAAACGCAAAAAGAACATAAGTATAGAGGATCATAGTCTTTAAAATACTCTTGCAATTTTTGAAACTCAATTTCAAATTCAATAGTCGATCTTTCAGCTAGCTCTAAAAATGGTTTTATTCTTTGCTCAAAACTTATTTCTTCTTGAAAAGGATTGTCAATTCTGTAAAGATTTTGTGTAACTGCTTCGTAAGGTTTATATTTTTTCTTAGAAGATTTATTTTTTTTTACAATCTTTCTCTTACGGCTTACTGGCATAGTACAATTATTATATATTAAAAGAGCTTAAATATATAATAATTCATCAACAAATCTTAAGTTTTTGAATCATAGATGAACTTATAATAGCAATTATTTGACAAATTAACATTAAATTATTTAGTCAATTATTGAATATAAAATTCTTTATGTCAAAGGTTTTGATTCTATTCATCTTTACTTTTTTTATCAGTTGTTTTTGGTATTAAATGCTGCAGTTTCGGATCGTTCTTAATCCGTTCCAGTTCATCTGCTACTATTGAGACAATATCCAGTTTGATTTGTTTGTAATTGGCCTCAATTTCAGCCTTCATCCTATCTTCTCCTTCTTCATTTACAAATGAAAGTATTTCCGGGATTTTCTGGTATGTTTTAGTTTCAGCAGCCACTTTCTCATTATCGACCACAATCTCCGCATGAAAGATCTTTTGTTCGATACGCTCCTCAAAGTTATCGGAAACTGCCCCAACAAACATTCCTTGTGTAAGGGTTGATATTTTGGAAGCGGGAATTAGGCTTTCCAGCTGCGTGGAAATAGAAGTTGATTTATCATTCCGATTGATGGTCATACTCTGACGCTGCTGCAGTATTTTTCCGAAGCGTTCCGAAAGGTTTTTAGCTGTTTCCCCGACAACCTGACCGCTGAATATATTCCCTACGGTATTCTGAATTACCTTACTTTCTTTATCCCCATAATCTCGGGTCAATTGGGAGTAATCCTGAAATCCCAGACATACCGCTACCTTATTGCTCCTTGCCGTAGCAATCAGATTGTCCAGGCCCCTGAAGTAAATTGTGGGAAGCTCGTCAATGATTACCGAACTTTTGAGCTGTCCCTTTTTATTGATGAGTTTTACGATTCGTGAATTGTACAAACCCAATGCAGCGGAATAAATATTCTGCCTGTCGGGATTATTGCCCACGCAAAGGATTTTTGGCGCTGCAGGATTGTTGATGTCCAATGAAAAATCATCACCAGTCATTACCCAATAAAGGCTTGGAGATATCATACGTGACAATGGTATTTTTGCTGATGCTATCTGGCCTTGTAATTGGTCCTGAGCACCTCCCTGCCAGGCATCCATAAACGGCGATAGATAATTTTCCAGTTCGGAATAGGTAGTTAAAATGGTAAAAACATCTGCATATTTTTTGTTAAGCAGTTCAATAGCATGAGGAAAAGTACAATACTTTCCATTATCATAAATCTTTAAAAACCAGATGATAGCCGCCAAAAGAATAATCGGGCTTTCGACAAAGAAATCACCCTGTTTTTGAATCCACGAACGGTTCAGGTTCAGCATAATGGTATAGGCTGATTCGTAAGCATCAGATATGTCAGTCATAAAATCAGGATTGATCGGATTGCATCGATGGCTTCTTCTGGGATCATCAAAATTGATGACGTAAAACTTTGGTTTGACTTTGTATTTGTCGGTATGTTGTAATAGATGGTTGTACGCAATGGTAGAAAGGTCATCAAACTTGAAATCATAGATATACATCGAAAAACCTTTCTCGATTTGCTGTTTAATGTAGTTGTTTACAATGGCATAGGATTTACCAGAACCAGGGGTGCCTAATACGATAGTCGCGCGGAAAGGATTTACAATATTTATCCATCCATTGTGCTGTTTTTTGCGATACCAGAATTTAGTAGGCAGATTTATGGAATACTCATTTTGCAGCAACCGGGTTTCCTGCATGAAACTTTCATTTTCCCTATTAAATACATCCTCCATAAGGTTATTTTTGAGTAACCTGCTCATCCATACACCTGCCATCAGCAGTGAAATATACCCCAAACTCAGGGTGAAAACATATAAAAATGCGGCCATTTCAATGGGCAGTCTAAGTAATGGCGTATTGAGGAAGAAAAAAATAAAGCCTATTACGAGCGCTATATAGATTTTGCTCCAGGTAATCTTTTCATTTTTAACACCCTTACTGCCCAAACAGCTTAATGCCAGAAGAACCAAAGCAAATAGTTTCGTATACAGCGTGTGGGAAAACAGTCCTGCTGTGCGCTGAAAGTTTCCCAATATTTTATCAATGACAGATAATGTCCATTGTTCTTCTTTGAAGAACTCGTAACAAAACCAATAGCAGTGCATCAGTACTAATAAAATACTGACTGCTCTCATAAACTCCATAATTTTGGCTAATCCTCTTAAGTCATCTTCTCCCTGCATTTTCTAATTATTAAATGTTTGGGCGTGAATTTAAAGGCTTTGAGGCATGGCTGTAAAAATGTGGCAGGCATTGGAAGTGCGTGGCAGTGTTTGGCGCTCAAGTAGTTCCAATCATGCTTAGATTTTAAATCGCTTTTTTTATTAAATTTATAGTCCTGAAAATTATTTTGGGTATCTCAGATCAACATTAAAGAAAAATAATATGAATTACTATAATCCTGATATGGATCCAGGTGAAAGTGAACAAGAATATGAGGCGCGGAAAACTGAAGAAAGTAAATCTGCAACAGGATTAATGTTTGGCATTGCCGGGGTTTTTATTTTCGTCTTAAAAATGGCTGCAATTTTCGGCATGTTCTTTTATGCCGGATTCTTGCTGTCGCAAAAGTTGTGGGGAGAAGAAACTAACAAAGTCAAATTTTGGGTTTTCTCTCTATTATTTACCTATCTTATTTTCTGCATCATTTATTTCTTTAAAGGAACTATCATCGGATTGCGCGCAAACAACCGTAAGTTATGGATATTACCGTGGGTAATGTGCGTGTTGTTATGCTGTATTGTCCCTGCATTTATAGTAAAATCAGTAGTTGCTGGTATGTTCCATGTGAGGGATAGACAAGGTATGCTGTGCGTAGGGATTAGTTGGGCAGCATTTATACTGTTTTCATTATACGTCTATGATATCTATCAGTTCAAAACACCAACTGTTCCGAAGGTTTTGCATTGGAGCTATGCTTGGGGATTGAAATTGTCTTTATGACCGAAAGTTATAACGAATAACAAACCTATTGACCTCTCTTACGTTTCTTTTTCTTTTTCATCTTATTGGCAAAATCCTGTTCCTGGTAATCTTCTCCCTGAGCTTCCGGCAATAACCCGCCAAAACCTTCTATACTACTATGGATATTGTTAGATTGAATAGTACTTTGATTACTTAGAAAATCAAATAAATCGTGAGGCTTCTCAGCTGGTAGACTTTCCGATACTGTTTTTATTAAAATTGTTTTGGTATCCTCACTATTTTTAATTTCCGGTTGTAGCCCATTATTCCACCAGTCGTTAAATACATTCGCTGAAAATTCTTTTCCCAAACGCGAACCGTTCCATACCGATTTGGAATTATGGTCTATGAATGTAATTCCATAAATACGATCTGTGTAGCTTTTACGAATAATCACGTTAATGCCTTTTTCTGTCAGCTGTTTTTTAAAGTCCTGTTCGTCAATGGCCGCCCGTAGGGTTGTTTCAATTGTTTTTCTAATTGCAGGTCTCACATCACTTTCTTTAAGTGCCACTTTGGATGCTGTAAAATGATTTTGAAGCTCGATGTATCCTGCACTTTTTCCAAAAAGAGATGCTTTAAATGGGTTGCTAGCTTTTTCCCCATTTTCATTCAGAACAAAATAGACCAGCCCTTGTTTGGGTTTCCCATGTAATTCGCCCTTGACCTCTTCGGCTGTAATATTAAAAAGCGATAACAAGGCATTGTATTCCCCAAAACTTTGAAAGTCATATTTTTTAGGCAGATACCGTACCACCGAAGCGATCTGGCCTTTAAGATCATTACTCTTGTAATCCACGACAAGAAATGCCTTTTCGTCTTGTTTGGACTCTTTTTGAGCAGCGCAGGCTAATTGGTGTTTTTGTTCAAGCTCCCGGCAGATATCCATCGAACGTCTACGTTCATAACTATCCGATATTTTCCTGCCTTGTTCATCTACACAAACCGAAACGATATGGATATGAGTACGTTCAATGTCGGTATGTTTGAACACTACGTAGGGCTGCTCGCCGTATCCCATTTTTTCCATATACTCCTGTGCAACGGTATTAAATTTTTCATCACTCACATTGTCTTTAGGATCGGGATTGAGCGAAATATGCAGAACCATTTTTTCTGTTTTACGATTCGCCAGCAAATAAGGTTCAAAAGAACCCAGTAGCTGGGCTACAGAATAATGTCCATCAGGAGTTTCCTGCATCTTATGGGTAAAGAGAATCTCCCCATTTTCCTTCTCGACTTTTAGCTGATTATAGTTAAGTACGCCTGTCAAGTTTTGTCCTCTGCCAATTTTAGCTACCATTTTACTTGTTGTTTTTAATATATTTTGCTTCAAATTCTCCGGTAATCTGAATGATTTTTTGACATAATACTGCCATTTCAGCTGTATGCTTTTCGAGTTTATAAAGATAAGCGGCCGCTTTTTTCTCGGAGAAATTGCGATAAAGTAGTTTTACGATTTGGTTATAATTCACTCCAACGCTCCGGAATTGTCCATACAAAGTGGTTAACCGCATATAATAATCCATTGCAGCTTTATCGATTTTGACTGTTTTAATGGTCTTCTGAAAGATGCAGGCAGTGATAAAATGTGCCATTACATTCATTTGGGACTGTTCAAAAAGAGAAAGAAAACGGGCGTTTTCTTCCGCATTCAATGATATGGAATAGCGAAATATGGCAGGATCCTTTTTAGGATTACGCCCTGATTTGCGGGGTTGTCTGTTATTATTTTGATCCATAATAAATCCAATTATAATTTTATAAAACATCGACTTTGGAGAATGTTTTCCAGCCCCCGGCGGGGCAAGTTGTTTTGAGCAGCGGAATTCATTTCCAGCAGCTCAAAACACAACTTGCTCCTTTCTGGTGAAAGGAAAATCCGCTCTTTCAGGCGGATTAAAGTAAGCAGGGAAAACGGCTTTTGGACGTTCACTTTCTTACCCGATATGGCATAATGCTTTTTCATAAACATGTTAGTGAAAATCATTTTACAAAGTAAAGTGCTCTTTATAAGAGTAATGCAATGTGTTGCAGTGCCAAAAACAGCCTTTGAATGCCAAGGACTGTCGCATTAATAAAAGCACATAGATAACTACATTCCTTTGTACAAGAAAGCAGATGCAGGTAGGCAGCAGGATTGCAAGGTAGTTTTAGAACTACCTCTGTATTTATCTACAGAGCAGTGTAGATATTGAAATTGGAATGTAGATAAGCTGCTAATTGTGTTTATAAGTATAAAGAAAAGCAGCTTGCTGATTACCCACCTACAGATTGGTCTATATGTACGCAGATGTAATTGAATAAATATCTCAATATGCGTAGTGCTATCTCAAAGGGTATTACTATAGCGAGGCAGTTGATTAGGATAATACAAATGTAATGAGTTACGCAGTTCGACACAAAACTACCCGTGTATAGGAATAGACAAAGATTTACCTGCCTGATTACTTACATAGTTACATAAGTATTAATAATTAAAAACAATAAAAATGGAAACAAAAAACAAACCCGTATTTATCGCCTTTTCTTCTCAAAAGGGAGGCGTAGGGAAAAGTACTTTTACAACACTTGCTGCCAGCACGCTTCATTATCGTTTAGGTTACAATGTTGCAGTATTCGATGCCGATTTTCCACAACTCAGCTTAATGAAAATGAAAGCCCGGGACTTGGCAATGGTCATGGAAAATGAGGTTTTAAAAAGAATAGCCTACACGCAGTTTACCACGATTAACAAAAGAGCCTATCCAATTATCCAGCATAAAGCCGAAGGCGTTTTGGAGGCAGCAAATGATTTTTTAGAATCCTCAAAAGTTCCAATAGACGTGATCTTTTTTGATCTTCCCGGTACGGTAAATACACCTGGCATTTTGAATGCCCTGGCAGGGATGCATCACATTTTTACCCCAATTACTGCTGATCGTTTTGTGATGGAAAGCACCCTTGTTTTTACACAGTTGATGCGGGATATCATTATGAAAAAAGGTGAAACGTCCATTAAAAGTGTTAATCTTTTCTGGAATCAGGTAGATGGCAGGGAACGCTCCCCTTTATATGATATCTATAACAAACTTATCGATGATTTGGGATTTAGCCTTATGCAGTGCAGCATCATGAACAGCACACGCTTTCGAAAAGAAAGCGAACTCGATGCAAAGTCTGTTTTCCGCTCCACTTTAATGCCTCCAGACAAACACTTGATGAAGGCCTGCCGGTTAGATCAGTTTATGGAAGAATTTTTAAACATTGTTCAATTATAATGCTATGGAAAAAGATAACAAGAAAAAAATCACGCCAGAGATCGACGAGGCGCTTATGATGGATATAATGGCAGATGGCGTTAAAAAGGAAGGATTAACCCCTCCGCTGGAAGAACACAAAACTTCACCAGAGCTGCTGCAGGAAAAGTCTTTGATAAAGGAGCGCACAAGAATGAAACGAGGAACCGATGCCGATTATGAAGCCATTTTTTTTAAGAAGACTCATACCAATGCGCGAGATGGCAAAACGGTCTATATACAACCTGATTTTCATGAAAAATTATCCCGGATCGTTCAGGTTATCGGTGAGGACAAGCTCGCGATTTATGCCTATCTGAATAATGTACTGGAATATCATTTTCAGGAATTTGGAGAACAGATTACAAAAAGTTTTAATGAGAAATACAAACCTATTTTATAAACTAGCCATGAAGATAAAAATTAAAATCCAAGAGACAGGTAAAGAACAATTTCAAAAATTGTTTATGGTCAATCGCTTTCCCTCAGGACGAAGCGGAAAAGTTGTATATCTGCGTCCTGAGTACCATGAGCGTCTGCTGCGCATTGTTCAATTGTCACGGGAAGAAAAAATTACGCTCTATTCCTATATTGACAACATTATGGAACATCACTTCAGGGAATTTGGGGAAGAAATCACAGCTTATTTCAATGAACGCAACAAACCAATTCTTTAATTATGGAAACAATTATTGTAATATGCCTGTTGATAATTATTGTCCTGCTGGTAAAGGATAAAGTTCTTATCAAGAAAAAGACAAAGCAAAAGTCGTCTCAGGCAAAAGTCAATCCGAACCTGCCCGATATTATGGGGCAACCCAAGCCCTTAAGAAGCCTTTCAGTGCCAAATACTACCAATGAAAGCCAAATACAGGAACAAGAGATAAATCGCTATAATTTTGAGATTGAATGTAACGAAAATGAAAACGTTGGTATTCAAATTCCGCAAGAAGAACTAGATGACGTTTTTGGAAATATGCCTGATTTGGAGGAAGAAGAAGAAGAATGGAACAGGTATAGAATATCCAGTGGAAATAACGGTTTTGCTCAAGGGGTTACCTTTGAAGAACTAAGCTCCGTGGGGATGCTGCTGAAAAAGGAAAAATTGGAGCCGTCCCAAAAGGAAACAGCGGCGCTCATAGTCCAGAAAATACAGGGAACCGAATTATTTATCCTGCTGGAGAATTCTATGGAGGACGCTTCCCGAAAAATAGCCGAGCTATTGGACAGCAGCCTTTTTTCTGAAACTGATTTTGGTTCTTCTACTTTGCGGAAAAATGATTTAAGTGAATTTGATATCGGGGACTTTGTCTGAAAAGATAAGTCCCCTTTATTTTATAACGAAAAATAAAGTATATGATGGAAAGAGAACTGCCGGTTATTACTATTGAAGGTACCGACTTTATAGTAGATGTAAACAAACTTGAGCTTATTGAAAAGGCCAATCATAAAAATGTTATACCGTTTGAAAATATGCGTGATGTCGGCGATGGCTATACTTTTGAATACAACCTTAAGAATAAAAACCTTCCAGGGATGTTTCACAATGAAAGCACAATGGTCAGGATTCCTGAATTTATTATTCTAGATCCAATCGGCATGGCGAATAAATACAACTATCCTGTGAACGAGATAATGGATAAATCAGATTTTGGCCTTATGGTAGATCAGCAGGCTTTTGATCTGCGGGTAAACAAAGGAATGCTACCTACTGTGGATATCGCCGGACATACCTTTTATGTTGATATTAGAATGGATAAGCTTCGTCCAAAAGACGATTTCCTTTCCAATGGTATTGTATTCTCGGATATTGAAACATACTACGATTTAGAAAAAAGGACCTACACCATTCCTTATAATCCTAAGACACACGAATTTCAGGAACCTGATTATCTAAATATAAAAGAACTTCCCAAAGATTTAATCGCTGTCAGATTTCCCTCTGAAAGATTACTTGACAGAATTGGCTGGAACAGAAAATATGGATTTGAGATTAGGCATGGTCTGGTAAGGAACGGTTTAAAATTGCAGTTTGCGGCAAAGAATGTTCCTTGGAAAAATACTTTTCTTGTTGATTTGATTAAAAGCAATCTAAAAGCAGAAAAGAAGCAGGAAAAAGCTACTGAGAAAAAAACATCTAATCCAGCCAAAACAAATAAAGGCCGAAGAATATAATTCTGTAATTCCAAACTTTCAAACGTCAAACATAAAATGTTTGACGTTTTTTTATGCTCAAACACTCACAATAATGCCACTGATAGCCAAGTAATTCCACTGACTGCCAATTTGTTACAACGACTTGATTTCCATAAGATATTTGTCCCGATAACCTGCAAGGCGCAGGTATAAATGAGAAATTTAACTCGGTTTAATCATGAAAAAACAAAGAAAAAAAATCCTGCCGACAGCAGTGGCAATGCTGGCAGGTTTCGGAGCACTTGCCCAGGGAAATGGTACGGCGGGCATCAACGAAGCAACCCAAATGGTAACTTCTTATTTCGACCCCGCCACACAGCTTATCTATGCCATCGGGGCTGTAGTCGGTCTTATCGGCGGTGTAAAAGTGTACAACAAATTCAGCAGCGGAGATCCCGATACGAGCAAAACCGCTGCAAGCTGGTTTGGGGCCTGTATCTTCCTGATCGTAGCGGCTACCATCTTGCGTTCCTTCTTCCTTTAAAACTGATATATGAACAATTACAATATCAACAAAGGCATCGGAAGAACGGTCGAGTTTAAAGGTTTGAAAGCACAATACCTGTTCATCTTCGCAGGCGGACTTCTAGGGACACTTATCCTGGTCATGATACTTTACATGGCTGGGGTCAATTCTTATATCTGTTTGTTTCTGGGAGCTGGCGGTGCTTCACTAATCGTATGGCAGACCTTTTCCCTGAACAAAAAGTATGGAGAACACGGACTCATGAAAGTGGGTGCGAAAAAAAGACATCCCCGCTACATCATCTGCCGCAAGCCTGTACATCGCTATCTAAGAATCACTTCTAAACCCGATGCCTTATGAGAAACACAGCAAAGACAACAACGCTGGAAAGTAAATTTCCACTGTTGGCAGTAGAGAACAATTGCATCCTGTCAAAGGATGCGGATATCACGGCTTGTTTTGAAGTGCGTTTGCCGGAACTCTTTACAGTTGCATCTGCGGAATATGAAGCCATTCATTCCGCCTGGCATAAGGCTATCAAGACTTTGCCTGACTTTACGGTAATCCACAAACAGGATTGGTATATCAAGGAAAACTACGCCCCTGATTTGGCAAAGGATGACCAAAGTTTTTTGGCGAAATCCTATCAGCGTCATTTTAATGAGCGTCCGTTCCTGAACCATTACTGCTACCTATTCCTGACCAAGACCACCAAGGAAAGGATGCGCATGCAAAGTAATTTCTCTTCGCTATGCAAAGGTTCACTCATACCAAAGGAAATCAGGGATAAGGAAGCAATCCATCGCTTTATGGAAGCCGTTGCCCAGTTTGAGCGTATCATTAACGACTGCGGATTTATCAAGCTGAGCCGCCTGAGCGAAGAAGACATTGTTGGTGCGAAAGGAAAACAGGGATTATTGGAACAGTACCTAACCCTGTCAGGAGAAGCTGGGACACCAATGCAGGATATCGCACTCGGGACTGAGGAAGTTCGTATAGGAAATAAAAGGTTATCACTACATACCTTGTCCGATACGGACGACCTGCCCGGAACCGTTTCGGCAGATACCCGTTATGAAAAACTTTCTACAGACCGAAGCGACTGCAGGCTGTCATTTGCTGCACCTGTTGGGCTCTTGCTGAGCTGCAATCACATTTACAACCAATACCTGTTTTTGGATAACAGCGAAGAGAGCCTTCAGAAGTTTGAGAAATCATCCAGAAATATGTACTCTTTGGCTCGTTACAGCCGTGCCAACCAGATCAACAAGGAATGGATAGAAAAATACCTGAACGAAGCACATTCATTAGGTCTTTCTTCCATCAGGGCACACTTCAACATTATGGCATGGTCGGATGATCCGGGGGAACTCAAACAGCTAAAGAACGATTGCGGTAGTGCATTGGCGCTAATGGAATGCAAGCCACGACACAATACCACCGATACCGCTACGCTGTATTGGGCAGGAATGCCGGGCAATGCCGGAGATTTTCCAAGCGAGGAAAGTTTTTACACCTTCATTGAACCTGCTTTGTGCTTCTTCACGGAAGAAACGAATTACCACAATTCGCCATCGCCCTTCGGTATCAAGATGGCAGACAGGCTCACAGGCAAACCCATCCATCTGGATATTTCTGATTTGCCGATGAAAAAAGGAATTATTACCAATCGTAACAAATTCATATTGGGTCCTTCGGGTAGCGGGAAATCTTTCTTTACCAATCATATGGTTAGGCAATATTATGAGCAGGGAGCACACGTGCTACTGGTAGATACCGGAAACAGTTATCAGGGATTGTGCGAACTCATCAAAGGAAAAACCAAAGGCGAAGATGGCGTGTATTTTACTTATACGGAAGACAACCCTATTGCTTTTAATCCTTTCTATACCGATGATGGCGTGTTCGATATTGAGAAGCGTGAAAGTGTCAAGACTTTGATACTGACGCTCTGGAAACGTGATGATGAGCCGCCTACAAGATCTGAAGAAGTGGCATTGTCCAATGCCGTCAGCGGCTATATCGAACGCATCAAGCACAATGAGGCATATCCTTCATTCAATGGATTTTACGAATATGTGCAGGGTGATTACCGCAAGGTGCTGGAAGGAAAACAGGTCAGGGAAAAAGACTTTGATATCGCCAATTTCCTTAATGTTTTGGAGCCATACTACAAAGGAGGCGAATACGACTATCTGCTCAATTCCGATAAGCAGTTAGACCTGCTTTCCAAACGCTTCATCGTTTTTGAGATTGATGCCATTAAAGATCATAAAATCCTCTTTCCAATCGTGACCATCATTATTATGGAAGTCTTTATCAATAAGATGAGAAGGCTCAAAGGTATCCGTAAGTTGATACTGATTGAAGAGGCTTGGAAAGCCATCGCCAAGGAAGGAATGGCAAATTACATAAAGTATCTTTTCAAGACTGTCCGTAAATTTTTTGGGGAAGCTATCGTAGTCACGCAGGAAGTGGATGACATCATCCAATCGCCAATTGTAAAAGAAAGTATCATCAATAATAGTGACTGTAAGATCCTGCTTGACCAGCGCAAGTACATGAACAAGTTTGATGATATACAAGCAATGCTTGGTCTGACCGATAAGGAAAAAGCGCAGGTACTTTCCATCAATATGAACAACGATCCCTCACGGTTCTACAAGGAAGTATGGATTGGACTTGGCGGAACACACTCTGTGGTATATGCTACAGAAGTTTCCGGCGAGGAATATCTCGCCTATACCACCGAAGAAACCGAAAAACTGGAAGTGATGCAGCTTGCGGCAGAACTGGACGGCAATGTAGAACTGGCCATTAAGCACATCGCCATGAGGCGACGCGCGAAAGAAAATCAACAATGATTACTAATTTAAAAATAGAAGAACAATGAAAAAAATATTATTTATGGTGTATACGGCGCTTATCCTTGCCGGTGCACAGTCCGTAAAAGCTCAATTTGTAGTAACCGATCCGGCCAATTTGGCATCGGGTATTCTCAACAGTGCCAATGAAATAGTGCAGACCTCTAACACGGTGTCCAATGTCGTAAAAAATTTCAAGGAAGTAGAAAAAGTGTACAAACAGGGCAAGGAATACTACGACAAACTCCAGTCGGTAAACAATCTGGTCAAAGATGCACGCAAAGTACAGCAGACTGTACTGCTGGTAGGTGATGTATCGGAAATGTATGTAAAGAATTTTGGCAAAATGATGAATGACCCCAATTTTTCTGCCCAGGAATTGGCAGCTATTGCTAATGGCTATTCGGCTCTTCTGGGTGAGAGTACCGAGCTGCTGAAAGAACTCAAACAGATTGTAAATTCCTCCAGCCTGTCCCTGAATGACAAAGAGCGTATGGATATTATTGATCGTGTGTACAAAGAAGTCAAAGAATACCACAGCCTTGTGCGCTACTACACCAGTAAGAATATTTCGGTAAGCATTCTAAGGGCAAAGAAGCAGAACAATACCAAAAGAGTGCTTGAACTCTATGGAACTTCAAATCAAAAATATTGGTAAGCTATGGAATTTAATAACCTTCACCATGTCCTTCGCTCCTTGTATGATGAGATGCTCCCGCTGTCCGCCGATATGGCGGCAGTGGCCAAAGGCCTTGCCGGGCTGGGTGCTTTATTCTATGTGGCACTAAAGGTTTGGCAGGCTCTCAGCCGGGCCGAACCAATCGATGTGTTTCCGCTCCTGCGTCCGTTTGCCTTGGGACTGTGTATTATGTTTTTCCCGACAATGGTATTGGGAAGTATCAATTCGGTTTTAAGCCCTGTGGTTACAGGAACCCACTCCATCCTCGAAGACCAGGTACTTGACCTGAACGAGTTACAGTTAAAAAAAGACCAGCTCGACCACGAAGCAATGATCCGTAATCCGGAAACTGCTTATATGGTGTCGAATGAAGAGTTTGACAAAAAACTCGATGAATTGGGCTGGTCGCCCGCCGATGTAGGCACAATGGCAGGAATGTATATGGACAGAGAAGCTTATAAGATAGAGAAAGCCATAAAGGAATGGTTTCGCAATCTGCTGGAAATACTCTTTCAGGCCGCGGCACTTGTCATTGACACTATTCGGACCTTTTTTCTGATTGTCCTTTCCATACTCGGTCCGATAGCCTTTGCCATATCAGTCTGGGATGGATTTCAGTCCACACTCACACAGTGGCTTTCCCGATACGTTAGTGTGTATTTATGGCTTCCGGTAGCAGATTTGTTCAGCTCGATGCTAGCTAAAATACAATCCCTGATTATTGAGAGGGACATTGAAATGCTTGCCGATCCGACATTCATCCCTGATACTTCAAACACCGTTTATATAATCTTTATGATTATAGGTATTGTGGGCTACTTCACCATTCCGACGGTAACAGGCTGGATTATTCAGGCAGGAGGAGCAAACAACTTTGCCCGTAATGTTAACCAAACGGCGATGAAAACCGGAAATATTGCCGGAGCCGGAACGGGTTCCGCAGTAGGAAATATCGGTGGCAGGCTGATAAACAAAAATAATTAATCACAGAAGAAAATGGAATTTAAAACGCTAAGAAATATCGAAAATAGTTTCAGCCAGATACGCTTGTATGCCATTGTGTTTGCCGTGCTCTGTGCAGGTGTCACAGGATATGCCGTATGGCATTCCTACCGTTTTGCAGAACAGCAACGGCAGAAAATCTATGTATTGGACAATGGCAAATCACTCATGCTGGCACTCGCGCAGGATGCATCGATCAACCGTCCGGTAGAAGCACGGGAACACGTCAGACGTTTTCACGAACTGTTTTTTACGCTCGCCCCCGACAAAAATGCCATTGAGAGCAATATGAAAAGAGCTTTCAATCTTGCTGATAAAAGTGCCTTTGATTATTATAAGGACCTTTCGGAAAAAGGGTATTACAACCGTATTATATCGGGTAATGTGCAGCAGCGCATCGAAATAGATAGTGTGTCCTGCAACTTCGAGACCTATCCCTACACCGCCCGTACCTATGCCAAACAGTTTATCATCCGTTCGAGCAATGTGACAAAACGCAGCCTTATTAGTTCCTGTTATCTCGTAAACTCCGTTCGTTCAGACAACAATCCGCAAGGTTTTAATATTGAAAAGTTTGCAGTACTAGAAAACAAGGATATAGAGATCATCGAACGCTAAAAATCAAGATTATGAAACAGTTACTCGATTTAGACACATTCACAAAAGCCATAATCGATAAGGGTTACGATGGCTACTTCCAAACACAAGCCTCCTATGGAGACAAAATAAAAGACAGCATCAGCAGGTTTTTGGAAGCTTGTGATAAAGGAATGGATAAACCAAGGCTACACAACATCCTTATGCTGAAAACTTACCTGCAATGGAATGGTGAGGATAAGCCAAAGGTTGAGTGTTATATGTGGGTAAAGCATGAAGACGGTCTTTTCGATGTAGAAAAAATGAATATTGAAAGAACCGACCAGTATGGACATTCACTGAAAAAATCTGAACTGACAAATCTTACCACGAGGTTAGTTCCTACACTGGAAGAAGCTATTGACCAAGTGTCCGAAAAACTTAATGAACAGCTTTCTTCCCAAAAAAGAGGATTTAGAATGTAACAGCTTAAAAAATGAGAAGTATGAAAAAATTAAGAGCAAATATGGACAATTGGTTTCATAGGCTGGATGAACGATGGCGGGCATTGCCCATTAGGATACAGCATAAATACATGATGTACTTTTTCGCCGCTTACCTAATTCTCACAGCAGGAGTACTATTTAAAGTATGGTATGATGCCGGAAAGCCAGATAACAATATGGTCATTGGGCAAATTGAAAACCCTGTACTGAAAAAGAAAGAAATTCCTGCAGTCTTGCAGGACACATTATCAACAATTTTAAAAAATAGGATTTATGAAAGAAAATGAGAACAAAAAGACGGTTGTTCGGGTTACGGAAGGAAACCCGGCGACAACCCCTGAGGTACTGCAAGACAGTACGCAGAATAAAGCCGATAAATTGAAAAAGCCATTAATATTTTGCTTGATGGGTATTGTTTTCGTTGGTTGTATGTACCTCATCTTTAAACCGTCAGAAGACAAGAAGGAAATTGAGAACATCGGTATTAACGATGTGGTTCCCGAGGCTACCGAAGCTGGAATGCAGGCAGATAAGCAAAAGGCTTATGAACAGGAAATGCTGGAACAGAAGGATGCAGAAAAACGCAGTGCACTGACGACACTTTCTGATTATTGGAATACCGATAACACAGAAGACACAGAAGACACAGAAGACACAGCAGATCAGTCGATTGATGAGCAGGAGAACTATGATACTAAAAAATCTGGTGAAGACAGCAATCCGACATTTAACAGCTACCGGAGCGCACAAGCTGCATTAGGTTCTTTTTATCAGGATGACAATCGTGAAACGATGGAACTCCGCAGGCAATTGGACGATTTGAAAGAACAGCTGGCAGAAAAGGATATGCCTAAAACGGCAACCGTAGACGACCAATTGGAATTGATGGAAAAGTCCTATCAGATGGCGGCGAAGTATCTTCCGACAGGTGCCAATTCACCGGAAGTTGTGCCTGCCAAGGATGAAGCGGCATCTCCAAAGATCTCCACGCAAAAAGAACATTTTGTATCGTTCACTTCAGCCAAAAAAAATATTGCATCGGCCTTATACCGTGAGCCTTCAGACAGTACTTTTTTAGCCAATTGGAGCGAAACAAGAAACAGAAGATTTTATACAGCAGGTTCTACCCAGCAATTGGTACAGCCCAAAAACAGTATAAAAGCCTGCGTAGACGAAACGCAAACAGTTATTGGCGAGACAGGAGTTCGATTACGTCTGCTTGAAACTGCCCAAACGCCCAGTCGTACTATTCCAAAAGGGACTATTGTGACGGCGAATGCTAAATACCAGAGTGGTCGTTTACAGCTAAAAGTAACCTCTGTTGAATTGGATGGCAATATCATTCCCGTTGAGATTACCATTTACGATCTGGACGGACAGCAGGGCTTGTATGTTCCGTACTCTCCCGAGATGAATGCTCTTACAGAAATGGCCGGCAATATGAGCCAGCAGTCAGGAACAAGCCTGATGCTTACACAATCTGCCGGACAGCAGGTTGCCGCTGACCTTAGCCGTGGTGTGGTACAGGGTATTTCAGGTTATTTCGCCAAAAAGGTTCGCACACCAAAAGTTACTATAAAGGCAGGACATCAGGTCTTCCTTGTTTCCAAGCAATAATGTTGAATTCAAATAAATAAAACAATGAAAAATATTTTTAAAACCTTTAGGGCATTAGCCCTGACCATTGGCCTGGCCGTAAACTCTTTTGCACAGGATAGTGCAAAATCTAAAACTCCGCTTGCATTGGGCAAGATAGAACCTTACAAAATGGAAGTTACCTATGATAAAACTTCACATTTGATTTTCCCGACTGCCATCCGCTATGTAGACTTGGGTAGTGAGTACCTGATTGCCGGAAAAGCAGATGATGCAGAAAACGTATTGCGTGTAAAAGCATCGGTAAGGGAATTTGAGCCCGAAACGAACTTTTCGGTCATTACAAATGACGGACGTTTTTACAGCTTCAATGTGCATTACAGTTCCTTCCCGGAAGCAATAAGTTATGACCTGCTAACCATGCAGAAAACATTGGATAAAGCCAACGGAAACGATGTGCTTTTTGAAGAATTGGGCAGCAATTCTCCGTCATTGGCGGGTTTGCTTTTGGAAACCATTTACAAAAACGACAAGCGTATCGTAAAGCATATTGGGGCTAAAAGCTTTGGGATCCAATTTATACTGAAAGGAATTTACATCCACAACGGTAAATACTACTTCCATACGGAACTTGGAAACCGTACTAATGTGCCGTTTCAGATCGACTTTGTCAATTTCAAAGTTGTCGATAAAAAGGTAGCCAAGCGTACCGTAGTGCAGGAACGCCCGATGATACCGTTACGCATTTATAAGCCATTAGACGCAATTAGCGGAAAATCAACGGAGCAAAATGTATTCCTTTTAGACCAGTTTACCATTGCCGATGACAAGATCCTGCAGATCGAAATTTTCGAGAAAAATGGCGGCAGGCATCAGGTACTTCAGGTGGAAAATTCGGATTTGATAAGAGCCCGACTGATTAATGATATGCATTTGAAGTTTTAGTAATCCATTAAAAAACAATATAAAATGAAAAAATATATCTATACCGTGATACTCGTTTTGATAAGCATCACAATGGCAAAGGCACAAAGAATGCTGCCTAAACAAAAAGGACTGGAGGTAAATGTCGGAATTTTGTCCGATGATAAAATCGGCAATGATTACTTCATCAATATTGGAATGACCGTTAACGGAAAAAACGGCAATTATCAGATTTTGGCATTGGAATATACGCACCAATACTACGACTATAAAGACCTCCGCATACCTCAGGAAACCTACACCGCTGAGGGTGGTTATAGTTTGTTCCTCCTTGGTAATGCCCTCAAGAACGTTACCCTTAATGCAGCTATAACAGGTGTAGCCGGCTACGAAAGTATCAACCGAGGCGATGATTTATTATATGATGGGGCGAAAATACTAAACGAGGATAATTTCATCTACGGAGCTGGTGGGCGTTTGACTATTGAAACCTACCTGTCTGACCGATTAGTGATAATCCTTCAAGGCAGAACAAAAGTCCTATGGGGTACGGATCTGGAACAGTTCCGACCATCGGCAGGTGTGGGATTAAGGTTTAATTTTTAAAACAAAAACGATGACAGCATTTTTTAATAAGTTCAGAATAGCATTACTGCCGCTATGGCTTGCAGTCCTGATAAGCACTGTTATATTCTTATCCTGTAATAAGGACGAACTGGAAATACAGAATGACTTCCCTTTTGAGGTAAAGGTGATGCCAGTACCTAAAGAAATTGTAAATGGAAATACCGTAGAAATAAGGTTAACAATTGAGCGGACAGGTAATTTTAACAATACGCAGTATTTCATTCGCTACTTTCAATTTGACGGTCAGGGTACGTTGCAGTATTACAATGAACCACCTTACCAGCCCAATGATTTATATGGGATACCAGCAGGGCAATTCAGGTTGTATTACACTTCAAATTCTACCGTTTCCCAGTCCTTTGAAGTATGGATTTCGGATAATTTTGGAAACGAAAAACAGTTGAGTTTTGAATTTAACAGCAGCGATTAGCATTACCGTATTAATTTATGCCAGCAGTAAAATTTCATATTTTAAGCACAACCCGGATCCGATCTCCGGGTTGTTTTATTTACAGTCTGTTCTGGTATTCCGCAAGATAAACATTGGATTACTGCACAAACGTTACTATATTTGCCCAAAATATAGAAAAACTCTTATAGTGTTTTTGCTTAGGACTCGGTAACTGAAAACTGGTAATTTTTAAAGACTGCGAGACAAATAAGTAAGGACGCTCATGCCATTGGCGTGGGCGCTCGCTTATTCGTGGTCGGGTATACCAGTACCTCAGTTTCCGATAAGTGTAGTGGTCTGCGCCATATTTTTATAATGGTGTTCATGCCGCCTAAACTTAAGGAACATATTTGCGTTATCGGCAGGTAATTTGTAGGGGCCTTTTATTCAAATTATCAGTCATTATTTTCTATAATTTGTTCAACATTAAAAAGGAATAATGGAAAAAGAAAAACAGATTACTATTAGTATAATTGAGGACCATTCAGGGCTTCGGGTATCCCTTCAAAATTTTTTACAGTACAGTAATTTTAAAGTGGTGCTTGAAGCTTCCAATGGTCAGCTGGCTATAGAGAGTCTGCAGATGCTGGAAGTACTGCCGGACATTTGTATTTTGGATATTAACATGCCCGTTATGGATGGCTATCAAACCGCTAAGGAATTGGCAGAGAGATACCCCGGAATCAAGATATTGGTCTTCAGTAGTCTTGACAATAAGAGAAGTATAAGGGAAATGCTTAGTCTGGGCGTTAAGGGATATGTACTTAAAGGATCCGCTGCTGAAAAACTTAAAACAGCTGTAATCAAACTTCATGAAGGGGGATATTATTTTAGTGAGACAATAAGTCAAACTGCCGTAAGCTATTTAGCAGAAAACAGTAATTTGCACTAATACAGAATTACTCTTTGTAAATGTAATGTTCTGCACTATATGTAATTGTGACGGCACTTAATTATAATCTTACCAATAATGTTAACTAACCCGCTGATAGACCGCACTAATAGATTTTATATCGAAATATCCAAAAAAGTACTTTCTGAAAAGGAACATGATATACTCCAAAAGCTTTTGATAGAAAAAAAGACTCTTACCGAAGTAGGAGATAATTACGGGATCAATGGCGAGAGCGTCCGCAGGATGTACGAAAGGACATTTGAGAAAGTGAAGAGTGTTACTGAGGTGCTTGCTGATATAGATTTCTATAAGGAAAAATTAGAGCAGCTAAAACATGATTTTGAATATGAGACAGGGCGGATTAAAAAAAGAAGAATTACACCTGACACTGACTTGAATAAATTGCTGTATGACAGCCATTTCCCTTTTAGCAAGAGAATGTATAATATAATCGAATCTTTAGGGATCAGTACCATAGGAGAACTTGCGGGTATCCCCCTGAAGGATTTCCAGTGTTTAAGGGGATTCAAAGGGAAGTGTAAAAATGAACTGATCGCATTTATTGAGTTTGAAAACATTGAACATCTTTTTAAAGGCTTTTCTGTTTGGAAAACAGTACCAATTAAATAGTGGCAACAATTTATAAAAGCTGTCCAAAATTGCGGTCTTCTTTTGCTTCTTTTCTTTGACCGCTAATGTGGAAAGAAAAGAAGTCAAAAATGTATTTTAGGGATGTGTGTCCCTAACAAAAAACACACAACCGCTTTGGTAAAATGTCAATAGAAGAAATACGGTAAGGTACATTTTACCAATGTGGATGTCCCGATTTTATGCAAAAAGACTGTCCCGACCATCGGAAGGGTCTGTCTTTTTGCCGCCGAAAATTGGTTTTCAGTCTACTTTTATGGGCTGTGAGCGAAAATCCTTCAGGTTAAGAAAAAAGCCCCTGTACTGGGTCATTCCGTTGCGAAACAAACCCCAGAGCAATGAGCATCCCATCTGCGCCAAAGAGGAGTTAATGAACAAATCCTGTTTTTCCAATGCTTCGGACAAACTACAGCTTGGCGTATCGTCCTGTTCTTCGGACTGTTGGAGCAGTTCTGCAAATTCATCGGTAACCATTGGCAGGCTTGCCTCCGTTTGGTATTTCTCTGAACTGGGTTGCTTTATCTCTGCTATGGTAGAAAGCAGTACCTGTCCTGTGTGCTGGCTGTTGCCAAAGTCAAGCCAATATTTTGGCGTATCGCTGTAATTTCTGCAGGTGCTGATATCTTTCAGAATTTCAGCAACTCCAAACCTTGCCTGCACGTTGTCCACACAAGTAATAGTAATAATTGCCTTTGCTTTTTCGGGCAGTCTGCCAAATTTGTCTTTTTCAAATTTTACCGTTTCGGCTTTCCAATTTGTCCCTGACCAGCGGTTGACACGATTGATTAAAGAAACGGATTTGTACAATCCTATTTCGCTCTGCGCAAAACGCTGTCTGCCTAAATTGGCACTCGTGATACTGTCATCATCCCAAAGGCGGACTTGCAGACCTGCGTGTCCGAGTTCAATTAAACTGTGGTTCATTTCCATTAGGGCGGTTAATACTTTTGAGCCTGTACCGCCTGCTCCGATAAGGTTTACGCTAATCGGATTGGTGGGATTAATCAAATTGTTGTCCATAAAATGGACTTTTGTTTTTTCGGTGTTCATCTCAGTAGATTTTTAAGTGTGTTATTATTAGGCTTTAATACTTCTTTCGGAAAGGATTTATCTATATCAATTAGGTCTTTCCAAAGGTTTACACAATTTCCTTTCATCGGATTGTAGTTTCCCAATAAATGACTGAAATAGCTGTTAAAAAAATAACTTTCCCAAGCGCAGATAAATTCCTCTACTGAAGCCGAATTTTGAATATCAACATTTACCGTTCCCATACATACACTGCCGTTTTCATAGATATTGAAAAAAGGGGCATAATACAATGGCGTTTTTTCTGTGGGTCTTCTCCCGCTAAGCAAAGCAAAAACAGAAAGGCTGTTTTTATTGGCAGACCAGACCATTGGCGGTACTTGAGCCTTGCCGTTAGGGATGCCCAAACCATTGACAAAATACATCTGCCTTTGCTGAGATTTGGTGTACCAAATCACTGTGCCTTTTTCACTCGGGTTGATATGCAGAATGCTTGTCGGTAAGATTCCCTTTGGCTTTAAAAAAGCTTTGCTTTTTTCTTCATCTGTATGTAAAGCCTTGGCTAATACACTGGCTTCCTTTACCGTAAGTGGGTGTGCATTTATCGGATTTCCGTATTTGTCCATATCAAAATGTTCGACATACATATCGCTTTGTATTGCTTTGGTTTCATAGAAGACCAATGCTGATTTCGGGATGTATAATGTTTCGAAATTCTCGGTTATATCGTTTAAATTGTTCATTTTGATTCAGTTTTATATTCATATAGTAAACCGCATAAATCGTTCAATAGTGCAAACAGGCGGTTCTCAAAATCAAGGCTTCCTGTTGTTATTTCACTTCCATCAAAGGATTTGCTAATGACGGGTTCTTCCATTGCTCCGTACTCATTAAATTCATTGTTGATACTCTCGGAAAGGCTTTCGTAGAGCCAGCCTTTTGTATCGGCAATAAAGGAGATGTACTTTTCCATTCCGATGGTTTCATTATCAAAGTCATCATTATCGGGATCTTCTTCAGAAATGGGTGCATTTCGAAAAATGCCTGCTGTGGGATATTCCGTAAAAAGCGCAAAGGCATTGCACGCCATCTCCCTGCATTCCTGGTCAAAAGCATCATGGCTTTTGAAGTTGTTTAAACGCTGTTCAAAAAGTAGTAAATTGATACGATTGAATAATTTCTGTTCTATCTTATCGCCAATCTGTTCGGCTTGCCTTAACTCACTTTTACAGCTTTCGGTTTCGTCCGTTTCATCGTCTTGTTCTACCCAGTCTGCCATCATTTCATACATCCCATACAAATAGGTGCTTTCTTGTCTGTAATACGGAATATCGGCTATATGGTACAGATAACTGCAAACCGAAATAAGTAACTGTGCTGTCTTTTTCCGCTTTGGGTCGTGGAGCATTTTAAAGAGCGGAACTATGGGGATATAATACAAGGTGGTTCTTGTATTGTATCGTTCCTCACTAATAAAGAAGTTTTTTTTGCTGTCCTGTACCAATTTGAAACTATCCCAATTGGTATGGGTACGTTTTAATTTGGTTTCCATATCCCACATCGCCAATGCCAAATTATAGGGATAACTGTAAAACTGTGTCTGCATTGGTTCAATATCGTAATGCTTTGCAAGTTTGCAAAGGGACATGTAGAAATCCCTCTGCATTTTTACCGTTTTCTTACGAGCCTGTACAGATTGTACCGTTTTCAGTTTGGGTAGAAAACGGCACTTTAGAAAACCATTGGCAACATGGCTGTCGGTACGGATTTCTGTTTGTCTTTGCGCACCTCGTTTGCATCTTTGGGTCTCTGCATCCAATTGGCGAACCCGCTGAGCTGTCGGTGCAACTGCTCTTGTCGTTTCTGCTGGGGCAGTCTGATAACTCCCGATATGATGTTGTGTTGCATAATTCATCGTTTTACTATTTTTTGTTTAACCTTTCGTACCCATTACACTTTCAAATTTGTACTCTACGGCATCGTCTTTTATCTGCGGTGCAGATACTTTTGCCGTTGTCAAAATCGGGTACGTACTGGCGTAAAAATTCATTACGGCTTCCAAGTTCCAACGTGGTTCGGGGTCTGTCAGTCTGATGTCCTGTCCTTTGTCTCTGATTATAAACACTCGTTCTAATTGCGTTGCTAATAACATAGTTTCTGATTTTGGTGTTAATACTCCTGCTGGTTCTCGTTTTCGAATTCTATTTCCTGTTCTGTGTCCTTTGCTGAGTAATCGGGATACAGTCCCTCTAGAGACGGTTCGGGTTTTGCTTCTTCAATTCCCCCGAAAAGGCTCGGTGCAGAAAACTTGTCAGACAATGACGTTTTACGTCTGCGTATCTCATCAGCCTTGTCGGGAAACTCTGCCATCTCGGGAACTTTCATCCATGCTTCACGGAATCTGCCTTCTTTTTCAAGTTCGTCCGCCTTTGCCATTGCGTCCTTAAACTTCTTGTCTTTGCCTTCCTGTTCTTTCTTGTATCTGTCTTGTTTTTCTTTCTCCATTGTGGATTGCTTTTTGGCTTCTTCCACTTGCTTCATAAAGCCTTCCATGTCTACCATCAAGCCTGATGCAGTCTGTATAGGCGTGGTTATCTTCTCAAAAAAACCGTTGTCAAGTTCTTCGGCTGTTCCCCGAAGATTAAGGGGCGGTATGATATTCTTTGCAGTATCTGCGCACCCATCATTTTGGAGCATTATCGATACTATAATTTTATTTTCTGTCCCTTTTGCTATTGTCAGTTGTAGATTACCTGTAAAATTCAACTGTGCTATCTGATTGAAAAAATTTGTGTTCATCGTTGTAAGATTTTAAAGTGTTGTTTAATCATTTTTTTTAGACTATCTGCGGTCAACGAAGGACTCAATTTTTAATCCTGCCTTTCTGTTTTCCCAATAAACATATTCAAGGGCTCTTTTCTTGATTCTGAACTTTGCACCGTTTACGTTCCAACGCACCTTTATCCTGCGGATAGTTGATGGTGTTCTGAATGCATCATAGGTAATTCCTGTAATTTCTTTTTCTTTTTCCATCTTAACAATCTTGATATATACTCCCTTTTGCTCTACATGGGGATAGTGTGTAGACAGTAATAGATTATTGTTTCTGTCAAAGATTTCAAAGCGTACAAAATCTTTGTCATTCAATATAATACTGAACAGTTCTAATAAGTTGAAATTCCAATTTAACAGTAGGCGTTCCTCGTAATTTTTGTATGTTATAATTCCAATATTCATAGCTCTTGTTTTTATAGGCTACCACCATTTAAGGCAGTAGCCTTGTGGTTATTTTAATTAAGATGCAGGATTTCAGCTCCATCCGTTGCAAATGAGGTACATAGTTCAAAAGCCTTTTGGGACTTTAACTGTGCTGTACCCCCTAATACAATACTCTGTAGTTTGGCTTCATTATTTTTGTAACTGCGTACATTCTGATAGTAGCCAGTCACAGCGTTGTATGCACCAAACAAAGTACCTTTTGTAGTCTCCATCTGCTGTGTTTCGCTTATCATCGCATAGGAAAAAGCATCGTCAACGGTATTTTTAAACACGGTAGAAATTTCATCTTCCGCACCTTTTCGGATTAGGTCAAGGGTTTCCTTGTTTGGGCATAGCGCCAATTCAATAAGCTTTCTTATCTCTTGGTCTGTTACCTTTACCTTTGCCCACTCATTAAAAATGCCTTCTAATTGACTGCTGAGTGTGTTTGCCAATCCCATAATCTTGTGGGCATTCTCGATACGCTGTTTTGCCCCCGAAGTATGTTTGATGCGCACTACATTGGTCATCGAACGTAGTGAAGCATTAAGGGTGTTTTGACAGACAATTCGGATAGGTGTAAATGCAGCTGTGATGCTTCCACTGCCATCATGCGAAGTGGTAAGGAAAATGTAACGCTCTGTTACATCATCTCCATTGCCAACACGGATATAATCGGGTAGTTTGGCTGTGATAAATATGCGTTCTCCATTACCCAATGCCCCTGCTGTTTCATAGAGAATTCCCTCTCCACCCCCTACAATCGCATCGAAAAAATTGAAGGCTTCACGGTTCTGTACGATGTGATAATCTTTACCTACTACGCCTAATACTGTATTGTTATCGGTACGAATATTGGCAAAATAGTTGGGTACTTCCAATTCGTTGTTGCCTATCTCAATACTGTCAGAAGTTTGTATAATGCCCGAACCTTTTGTGTATAGCGGGCTTTTAGTAACTTCATAATCCAATCCTGCGTGTTTGATAGCTTCCTCGCTTGTTGGGTACTCTGAAACAATTTGCCCCAAACCGTGCCACGATTTTTCTTTTACGCTAAAAAATGAATAACGTCCTGTTGTGCTGTTGAAATTGATATTATGTGCCATGATAAAATGATTTAAAATTGATAATTGATTGAATACTTCTTGATTAAAAAGGGAGGTCGTTCTCCGGCTTGTCATTACTTGTTGCCGTGGTAGCCTGTGCCGTTTCCGATTTTTTACCGCCCCCGTGCAGTTTGATCTGTGAGGTGTTGAAATTAAGTCCTGCCCGTGCTTCCCCGTTACTCCCTGTCCACGCCCGTGCACTTACCCTGCCTGTGAGTTCCACAAGGGAACCCTTAGTGAGTATCTTGGCAACCTTGGAGCTAATCCAGTAAGCGCAGTCAAAATACGTTGTCTGCTCTACTTTTTCGCCCGCTTTGTTTCGGTAGCTGTCGTTGATGGCTACGGAGAAATTCACTACCTGTTTACTGTTTGACACGTTGCGTACCTGCGCATCTGATGTCACTCTTCCAATAATTTTCATACTCGTTTTTTTAGTGTTCTACAGTCTTTTTTTCTTCATCCGCCTGCCTCAAAAAATATTTATCCAAAAGAAAAAACGGAAAAAAAGAAAGCAACAAAAAGGTATGGACATTGCGGAAGGCCAAAAGGAAACGGAATAATTGGAGGGGTACCCTTTAGGGGAGGAAACCGTTTATGCCGTAGTCTTTTGGCGGGGGATGCGGCTGGTGTCCATAATACCTTAGCTGCCTTTTTATCCTTTTTCGTATTGGAAAGTGTTCTGGTATGTGGTTTCTATTTTTATTCTGCGCATCAATACATCAATAACAAAACACTGGTGCAGGTGACTCAGCCGGACAAATAGTTCCATAAAAAGACACTGCTGGAAGTTGTGGTAAGTTCTGATGTACTTTTAAATTCTAATAATCAGATTAAAAAAGAGGCAGATGATGAATGATAGTGTAACAAAGGATGACTTGAGGCAATTTGGATTGCTCCTGTTAAATGATATTCGTAAGATAATAGACGAGAGTCAAACGAGTGAGAAAGAATCTTTGGATCCTGAATGGCTCAAAAGCCGGGTGGTAAGAAAATTGATGGATATGTCTGCGGGCTCACTGCAAAATTTGAGAGTGACAGGAAAAGTAAGGTTTAAAAAAGTATTGGGTTCCTATTATTATAATAAGACCGACCTAAGAAAGCTGTTTGGCGAAGAATGAAAATCATGGACTTAGGAGAATTATTGGATTATTTGACTGTCATTGAGAATGACAGCAGACTGAATGTATGGCATTTTGCCCTATTGAGTGCTATTCTGTATTTAGGATACCGTCAAGGACAAAAAAAATCTATAAGTGTTAGCAGAAGCAAAATTATGGCGTTATCACATATCCATACTTTACCCACATACCACAAGTATTTTAAGCAATTGCAAGAAATGGGATATATCAGTTATGTACCATCTTACCATCCTGGTTATAGAAGCAAAATTGATTTACTGATAAAACTATAAAATTTCGTTTGTAATATGTCCAAAAGCACTAAAAGATAATTTGTGTTCCGGATAAAGGGACAGGATCCCAAGTTGCAAAAGGAGCTAAAAAAGCAACAGTAAATGTCAATGAAAACCCGAAATAGTCAAATGACTTTATTTTATCCGAAACTTGTAAAAGGATTCACAGTTATGCGACGCACCTGCTTGAAAGCGGAATACAAGAACTATTAAGTGATAACAACAGCAAAACAACGAAATACCCACCAATTTAAATATAAAAAAACTTACAATAAATTAAAAGTGCGTTTTAATATTTGTAAAAATTTATTTATACATTCGTACTCCAATTTTTGGTCTATTTGTCACACATATCTGACTCTATACGGTCACTTTGTATGATTCTATAACATATAGAAGTAAGTTATATGCAATTTATAAAAAAAACCTATGCAACATCACGACAAAATTCCGATTTGGACAGTCGAAATATCAGTAATTGGCCCAGTTACAATTGCTCATTCAATTAATTTTGATGCTAGAAAAGAGCTTGAGCATCCTCATCCATTTTACAGTAATGTACAAATATTATCAGAAAAAAATGGCTTTAAAGCGGTCGTTACTGCATTTGCTCCTAACTCAGATTTAGCAGAAAAAGCGGCTACTCTTTGGTTTGGTAGGATGTTAGATGTTCTTTCACTTCATTTAAACCTTTCCTTACAATTAGATGTAACAAATAATGTGATTATTCAAAAAAGTGATTTCAAAACCAAAAGACTTCTCGATAGAGATGATTTCGTAAATGCTTTTCATCAGTCTAGAATTTTAAGTATTGCAGAAACTACTTTTTTACATTCATTAAGTTGGTTTCGAAAAGGAAAGTATTCTCAAGACCCATATGATAAATTTTTAGCTTTCTGGAATTCAATTGAAATTGTTGCAGCGAAGTATAATCCAAACAGAGCTAACTGCAAAGGAAAAGGCACAATTTGCCACATATGGGAATGCTTTATAAAACTTTGGGGTAAAATTGAAGAATGGGAATTTATTGAAGGACAAACAAAATGGATTGACGAAGGAAACGACCTGAGAGTTGCTATTGCTCACGGAACTGAGCCAATCGAAATTGATTCATTGAATCGAATTTTAATAAAATTACCAGAAGTTGAAAATGTGGCTCATAAGTTTCTGATTGAATGGTTGGATAAAGAACTTAAACCTGAAATTACTGAGGATTTAATAAAAAAAATAAGATAAACTGCATATAACACACGTCTTGCGCCATTTGCGAATTTAGTGGAATTACGTTTTTTAATCGTATTTTCGTTTAGCCGAAAATACTCGTCTTCGTAAGTCGCAAACGGCGCAAGGCTTGAGAAGGTTAGCGGTCAGCATAAAAAACTCGACAGATATAAAGACAATTAAAACACTGAAAAAAATGAGAAAATTATTCTTTGTAACAATTATTACTTTGACGACAATTTCTGCTTTTGCACAAAGTACATCTGATACACCAACTCAAAATATTTCTACAGATAGTGATGTTGGGTATAGGCTATTCGCAACAAAAAATATGTATACATTTATTAAAATGAATACAAAAAATGGCCAAATGTGGCAAGTTCAATGGTCTGCAAAAGGTAATGAGTTTCAAAGTCCGATATCCTTAATAACCCGAGTTACAAAAGAAGATGAGAAGAATGGAAGATTTTTTCTTTATCCGACAACAAACATATATAATTTCATTTTGCTTGACCAAATTGATGGCCGTGTATGGCAAGTTCAATGGTCAACTGAGCCCAAAGACAGAATTGTTCTACCAATAAATTAAAAGTTATTATATAGTCATCAAATTTTCAAGCAAGAAAAGATTTCTTAAAAAACGAAATTAAATAAAATGCCGAACCGCTAACACACGCTACAAGCAATTTGGATATTTGGCTTAATTTAAATATGGTTTTGTATTTAGAAGATTAAGCAAATCCGAAAATAGGCTTAGTTTATTCCCAAACCCGATGATTACCATAAATTTAGCTTTAATTTTGAAAAAAAACAGAAAATGAAAGAAATATTAAACGATTATATTTTACCATCAGGTGTACTGTTGACTTTTATCGCAACGTCGTTTAACATATATTTTACAAGAAAAAATCTAAAAACAACAAAATATATAGATACTATAACTTCTGAAAGAATAAAATGGCTTTCAATTATAAGAGAAGAAATAACACATTTAGCTTCCAATATTTCGGAAACTTTAATAATTCATAACGAGGTAATCGAAGACATTGAGTCACAAAATCCAAGTCAACAATATATGGATGATGTAAATTATGAATATCAAAAACATTATTTTGATTCATTAAATAAGAACTCGTTAAAATTTCAAGACAAAACTAATTTTCAAGAAATCATAAAGAAACTATATCTTTTAAAATTAAGATTTAATCCTAAAGAAGATATTGAAATTTTAAATTTAATTCAATATTTTATAGATTTCTATATGTTAAAATATATTTCGTCACATAAATTGAAAGAAGCAAAAACGAATGTAAATAAACTTACAGAACAAACTCAAATGTTATTGAAAAGAGAATGGGAGAAAGTAAAATTAGAAACAAAGGGGAAATAAAAAAACTACAACTAACGCACGTTTGTGGATGTTGCGGAATTTAGTAGAATTATCGTATTCAAATAATATTTTCGTTTAGCCGAACATTTACCGGCGACACGTTACCAGCAATTTAACGGCAGAAAACCCAAGATGAATAATATAGAAAAAGACAGATTTATCACCTACATTGGACAGACATACAGCAATGTCCAAATTTGGGGGCAATATGAAAGTATGGTTGACTTTTTCTTTGAAGAGTATTCAAAAACCAAAAGACGTTTTGACGAGATTGCACAGCCTTTTCTATTCACAATTTCACACGCTATTGAATTGGCTCTTAAAGAAAATATTAAGTTTTTTGAAAAATACGTGAGTTCGAAACAACTTACTAAGTTTGAAAATTGGACACATCTCTTAAAAAGCCACGATTTAGAAGCTTTATCTGCTGAATTCAAAATATTTTTTGACAGATTTCATAAACTGGTTAAGGCTTCTAAAGAAGATAAAGATGAGTTCAATAAATACATTAAAGTTTTGGAAAAGCTAAATAGCATTTTGGAAAGAAATGCTGAAACGTATAGATATTTCGAAAAATTAGATAAAAATGGTATTACGACTAAATCAAGCATAAAATCAAGCAAAAAAATAGACTTGTTAGAGGTTAAATTAATGTTTGACGATTTAAAAAAATTATTTATTGGTGCTCCAAATGCGATGGGTATTTACACGGATTATATAGACTTTAAGAGAAACAACCTAGAATATAAAAAAGGTAAAGGAAAACTGTATTGTCAACGTCTTCACTATACTGAACACTTTCTTGAGAATGTAAAAGAAAAACTCACAAAAGATTTAAAGAAAGTAGAAAACAATTTATGGCTAGATCAGAAGAATTACAAAAGTTATGAAATTCAAATTTGGAATAACGACATATATATAATCGAAATATAAACTGCTGTTAACAGCTTGGTGTGATTGGGGTTTTAGGCTGAATTTAAAGATGGTTCTGTATCTGTAAAATTTGTGTTTAACTGAAAAATATCGCATCTTTATTTCTTAACCTTGCCAAGCGCCAAAACGTTATGCGTCAACAGGTTGGAACGAATATAAAACAGAAAAATTATACTTTATTAAGTCAATAATTTGTGACACTTTTAAAAAATAATATGAGACAATTTATTAACGATGATAATCAATTTAAAGACGGAATATTAGCATTTGATAAAAGAAATGAAGTCAAGCTTTATAAAATACATAATACTTCGGAAGACAGTAGAATTTATAGCTATCTAATTTTAGATTTCAAATTACCAAAAGATATACACTTTAAAGATTTTTCAATTGAACAATCAATTGAAGTAGATATTGATATAAGTACTGAATCAGGGCAGTCAGTAAAAAAGGCTTATGTTTCGCCTGTTAAAATGCCAGAAAGAATTAATTACATCAATTCACACTACTTTACCTTGGGGCTTAGTGCAATCTGTAGTTTTGCCTTTGAAAGACCTGTATTTTCTACGAAAAACGATTATTACAATCGATTTGAAGTTGCTAATCAATATGAATTGAAAGAAATCGGAGTTGAATTTCCAAGAACAATCCGAGGACCAGGTGCAAAAGGCTTTATGGTTCATAATGAGATAATTGATATTTGGGAAAAAAGATTAATAGAAGTCGTTAACCTACTTGACAAACTTACTTCATCAGAAAGTAAAGAATATGAAGTAAGTTATGAAAACTTGATGCAAAGTTTTCGATTAATACAGTTGGGACATATAAATAAAAAAGAAGATTTTGACTTAGGATTTTCGTTTATAATTGCAGGTATTGAGGCAATATCACAAATAGCAATAGATAAAATTGACTTTTCAAATAAACCGGAACTTTATAGCGAATGGAAAAAACTTTCTAATACAAACGAAATTGCAAGAAGTCTTTTTGAAGAGTATTTGAAAGTTCAAGCTTATGTAAACTCCGAAATTAATAATAGAGATCTGACTAAACGTTTTGTGAAATTTCTGATTACTTACACTAAGAATTCAGATTGGGAGGAAGTTTTGTACAATGAATTAATAACCGAAGGTTTGAAGTACAGAATGTTATTCCCAAACGAAATAAGTGTTGTGCCCGAATTGAAGCCCAATAAATTAACAGAGGACGAATTTTCAATTATTATTAAAAACACATATAATCTCCGTTCTAAATTTTTCCATATGGGACAATCTTTGCCACACAAAAGCACCAATAATTCATCTAACAATCGTTTTTTTCATATTATAGATAATATTAAAAGAAGAGAAAAATTATTTATGAAAATGGAAAAAGAAAATCGAGTAGAAAGTCCATATGAGGAATGGACTACAACACAAGATACATTAATCACCTTTGAATTAATGTCAAATATGGCAAGAAACTCTATAATAAATTACATAAAAAAGGTTCTATAATAACTGATTTAGTTTATAGATTCAAACAGAAACTTGAATAAATTGGCAGAATATTGAAATTGAATGCAGAAACTTGAAAAGTGAAATTATTTCTTTTTTTTCAGATTTTAAGGTCAAAAGAGATGTTTAAAACTGAATAAATAATTTTTGGAAAAGCAAATTGGGATAAATTGGAATAGACAATCATAAAACATAAACAACCGAACTCATAATAGCTTGGCGCGAATGGGGTTTTAGGATTGATGGAAAGTTAGTTTTGTGTTTGGGAATTTTTTTTAACCAAAAAATCGTACTTATTCATTCCCTAGCCACGCCAAGTGCCAGAACATTATCAGAAATTTCTATGAACAACACACAACATTTAACTTTAATTCAAAAGTATTTCCCAACAACTGATTTAATTTCAGTAGATGAATTTTCATTATTCGATAATGAGGATTTCGCTTTGAAAACTTTTGAGTATATCAGCGGAGCAATAGATAATATAAATTCAAAATTTGAATTTCAAACTCATTTTAGTTTTAGATTTAACATAAATTTTAACGCCAAGGCTTGGACATTTAAAGATGTCAACATAATAATGTTAAATCACTCAATCATCAATGATTTAGAACCAATAATTAAAGATTCAATATCAATTTTTTTAAAAGAAAACTTCACAAAAGCTTCAGGCTTTCCAATTGAAGAGGATGTACTTCTAGAATTATTTATTTATTTGACTATGAGTTATCTTTTTTTTCATGAATTAGGTCACATAATACAATTTAATTCGGCGCCTAAAGGAGAAAATAGTTCAGAATTTAATGAATCTAGTCAGTATGAATCACCTTATTTAGAAAAAAATCATGTATACGAAATTGATGCAGATTTATTTGGAGTATCTGTAGGAAGTATTTTAATTCTCCAATATCTGGAAGAAAATAAGATTAAACTAAATTTATCAATTCTGTTTAATTTGGTAACACTTTACGCTTTGATAATTTCAAATATATTTATTGAGTTTGCAAATAAGTTTGAGAGAATATATTTCAAAGAAAGTGCCTATCCTCACCCAATTATAAGAACGCGTTTCTGCATTGAGCAGATTTTGAATCTTGTACAGGAAAATATAACAATTGACGAAGAATATTTTAATATGATTGAGAATCGTTATCTATTACTATTAAACGAGATGCGTAAACATAAAAATACTGAGTTTGATTATTTATCATTATTAAAGGAGAATGAAGAAAACATAATTAAATATATGGATGAAATTGAAAAAATAAGTGATAATTATCCAGAGTTGACTCGACATAAAGCCCAGGAAATATTTGACTTAATTGGTGTCTAATTAGAAGAAACGTCTTATAAAAGTGCTTAGCGATATTGAGGTTTTAGGCTATTTAAAGATTGTTTTGTATTTTTAAAATTTGCGTTTAGCCGAAAAATCCCGCATCTTTATCCCCAACCTAGCGCCAGATCATTAGCAGATATTTTGAAAAAAAAACGTAAAACAAAGAATATAAAGTATTATGCAAACAAAAAACTAAATATGAAAAACCTAATAATACTATTATTTTCAGTATCTTTTTACAGTTTCAGTTTTGCACAGACAATAGACAAAAAAAATATAATTGCAACTTTAGAAGATATTTCAAACTATGAAGAATATGTCGTAGATAAAATGACTTATCGCAGTGAAATTATATTGAACACTAAACTTAAAAAAGTAACAGTTAAGGATTCTTTAAACTTTGGACAAGGTGAATATGCAGTATATATAACAAAATTTTATCTAGAAGATTTGCAATTGAATAGTATGACATATGACTATTTAGAAACTGAAAAGGATAAATTTATGGTAAATATAAATTTAGCAACGAAAAATAAATCTGTTGAATATACTATAAGAGAAGTTAAAAAAAATCAAATAATTCAGATGTCCAAAACAACATATTCAAACGAAATAAAGTGTTTTATAGCAAATTTGAGGCGTTTACCTATGTTTCTTGCTGAAAAATATGTGGAAAACGTGAAAGAATTATTAGACCTAAAAGAAAGCAAAAGAGATAATTTCTTTACTAAATAATAGAAAAACATCTGCTAGCAGCTTGACGAGATTGGGGTTTTAGGCTGAACTTAAAGATGCTTTTGTATTTGAAAATCTGTGTTTAACCAAAAAATCTTACATGTTTATTTCTCCGCCTGGCCAAGCGCCAGCACGTTAGGCACAACCTTAACGCAGACTAAAAAAATTAACGAAAAAAATGAGACGAATGGAAGCAAAATTTTCTTTTTATAAAGCTGGACAAGGCTCATTTTATGGCGGACGAATTTGGCAACACGAAAATAATAAAGTTTTTACAGTTGTTTATGACTGCGGAACAAGTCCATTCATAGCGGGAAATAGTCAATCTCTAAATAACGAAATAACTCAATTTAAAGACCAACCACATTATTGTGTTCATAATAATGAAATAGAATTGCTATTCATTTCTCACTTAGACTATGACCACGTTTCTGGTTTAAAGCGTCTATTGAAAGAGTTTAAAGTAAAGAATATAATATTACCATACATTGAAAAACAACATAGACATTTCTTTTTAGTTTCCGTTCCTGACAACAATGACCCTAACAATGATTTATCCATAGAAGATTATATCTCATTTATTGAAAGTCCAAATAGATTTATTGCTGACAACAGTAAAGAAACTAAAATATATTTCGTCAAATCTAATGGAAAATCAGAGATTGAATATCAAGGTTATGATGACGATAATCAGTCAGAGAATATTTACCCAAGAGGAACTCCTAATACTGACACAGAAGAATTGAATAATCAACCAAATGTTTTGATTTATGATAATAATTTACAATTCTTTATTCAAAGAAAATGGGAATTTACAACTTACGCTAAAAGTATAAATGAATTAGCAATTAACAGATTACATAATTGTTTAAAAAAGAAGTTGAAGAAAAAACCATTTGAAAGTTTGACTCTTGACGATTTAAAAGAAATTATAACGACCAAAAGAAAAGATGCCCATAAATGTTACACCGATTGTATTGGCGAAATAAATTCTCACGGATTAGTACTTTTGCACGGTCCAATTCGTTTTGAACATCTTTCAGGAAGAGTTTATTCGGATTGTGAACTGCATCATTTTTATGATGATCGCAATAATCGTCATTTTCACGATGACCATCATTTTAGAAACAATAACCCAACAATGTTAGGAACTCTGCTATTTGGTGACACATCTATCAGCCCAACTAACAACCCTATCGATTTTCCACAAGCATTTAAAAATAAGCTAGTCAATGTTCATATAGTCCAAGTTCCTCATCACGGCTCATCCAAAAATTGGGACTTTGACGAATTTGAAAACCTAAGAATAGGCGATTCTATAAATCGTTGGGGAAACAGAGTTGTTGCCGCTTGCAATTTTGGCTATGGTAACAAATATGGACATCCTTCCCACCAAGTTTTAAATGACTTGCGTTCAACAATTTTTTTGAACACACAATTTTCAAGACTTAAGATAGAATATGACATTATACATTGGATGACATAAACGAGATAAAACTTGTGCCTAATAAACGTTTGGCAAGATTGTGAATTTTGTAGTGAATTCATATTTACGTTTCGCAAGAAATTTTATCTTAGCCGAAAGAACTTGAGTTCGCATCCTCGCCAAGCGCCGGAACATTGGTAGCTATTTTAATATAAAGCAGAAAAAAATAAATATAACTAACAAAAAAAATATGAAAAAAATTCTAATTCCTGCATTACTAATTTTAATTATTTCTTGTCAAAAAAACACTTCAAATAAAACTCCAGCACGATCTTACACAGACTCAATTATGGAATTAACTGAAAAAATTAGTAAAACTGATACTGTAGCACTAAACGAAAAAGAAAAGAATAATGACAAAATAGCTGAATTCAAGAACGAAAGTAAATTAAAAAACTTATCTGAAAAAGATTTTAATTTCATTATTGATAAATTACTTGAAGATGGATTTGGATTAACAGGTTATACGTATTTAGATTTTGATAAAATAGATAATGAATATTGGACTAGTGAAATAACTTCAAGTCCAATTAATAAAATAGATGAAAGAGTTAAAAATAAAAATTTCTTTGTTTTTGAATTTAATTCCGGAACTAATGCATCTTTACGTCAAGAATATTTTTTACTTGATAATAATGAAATGAAATATATTGATTTTAAATTAAATGAAACTGATAACAAAAAACTTAATTTACTCCTTGAAAAAGTTGGTGGAAAAGGGTGTTTTTTAGAAGCTCATAAATTAAATGATATTATAAAAGACGAACAAAATAATTACGAACTTACTTTTAACTTGCAAAAAAGTCCAGATACGTCTGATGATTCATTTACATCCATCAAGTATAAAACTAAAGATTTCAAATCTATAGTCCCTAATTCTATTATGAAATATGATAATAAGAAAAATAAATTTGTGGAATTAAAGTAAAACAAAACGCTACAGCAACGGGAATGTTAGCTGATATAAAACAAAAAATGAGCCTAGAATTATTACAAAAAATATATGAAAATAGATTCGACATGTCGGATTATCTAATTCATTTTACAAGAAAAAACGATGATAGTACCGCATTTCAAAACTTAAAAAAAATCATCAAAAGTGGAAAATTAAATGCAGGCTGGTCTGTTAGAAACACCAAAAGAACAATTTTTGGAAAATATCCAGCCGTTTGTTTTACAGAAATGCCTTTGTTTAGTTTCTTAACATATGTTCAAAATAGAAATGATATTGAGAAAATTGATTTATATGGAATTGCTATTTCTAAAGATTTTATGTTTAAAAAGGGAGCCCGAAATGTAATTTACGGACTAACCCGAGGAAATAATGACGAAACACGTTCTGAAAATGGAGAATGGTTCACACCACATCTACCCGAGGAAGAACAATATAGATATATGTTAACTGATTTTTCAGATAAAAATGATTGGACACATGAAAGAGAATGGAGATGGAGAAATTGTTTTGAATTTTCAAAAGGGGATTATTTCCCGATTTGGAAAAATGATGAAATTAACAGAGTTAGTAACAAAAATTACGGTGATATGCGTTTTAATCAAGATAAAAACATTTATATTATAGTCCGTAATTTTCTTGAAGCTAATGAATTAAAAGAAATATTTAAATCATTAAATTCTGATGAATTTAATCCGCATAACATAAAAAAAACATATGCAATAGTGATAGAAAGCATTGAAAAACCATACAAATACGATTTACTAACTTTTGAGTATTTAATACAAAATAAAATTTGCATACCGATGTACAGTCTCTAAAAGACTTTACAAGATATTTGTGAAGTTAGTAGAATTAACGTTTTTATCACGTTTACGTTTAGCCACAAATACTATGTTTTGTAACTTGCAAACATCTTGATACTACGTTTGATATTATACACCAGCATAATCAGACTGTGTTCTCCGTTTACTTTTTCCAGTCCCGTTAAGTAGTGTGGTTATAGCTCCATTGTTGATAATCTTTTCTAAAAAATCAGGTATTTTTACTTGCACCTTTATTTATTAAAAAAAGCGAGATTTGCTATCTCTATTAAGGAAAGCTTTTTTGTAAGTGATTAAATATCCGTTATTTTTCTAGAGAGAATTATGTACGATATCTTAACTGCAAACTGCATTGAATTAACTATGAATAGGAAAACTCGAACTTGGAACACTTGTCAAAAAAATGATGATTTAATATCTATTAGATACAAACAACCAATTCTTATCAACTATTAGCTTCGTATCAAATCTATACACTTTACTAATACTTATCATTCTTTAAACTAATGAAAGACATAAAATTTTACATAGACCCTGAAAATGTTCCGGAAATTATAGTTCCCTTTTTTTTATTAGAATATGATACTTGGGATGATTACAGCAGAAAAACTAGCTTTGATTTAATATATTATAACGAAGATAGAAAACCTAATAAAATTGGATATGTTAAAATAATGCATGAGTCGGAATTCAAAGTTTTAAATGTAATTGACGAGATATTCGATGAACTTTCAGAAGAATTTTGCTCATTAGGACAAGATATGGAGTATTACACTAATCTATATGATTTGTTAGGAGAAGAAGATTTTAAAGAAGTATTAAATAAAATTAATGACGTTGCCTTTTTTAATGCCTTGGCTGATAAATTTGAACATAATCCAAATTTTAAAGTTTCATTGATTAGGAATAGTGAAGCTGAAAAAGTTTTCAAAGAAGCAAAATCAATTATTTATGGTTTACCTCAAGAGCAAAATTTTATTTTTACATATAAATGTGACTTAGATCATACTGGAGGACAACATACAGTAAACTTCAATTTTGGAGATAATGAAAATTTACCTAATAGGATAATTTCTCTTATAGGGAAAAATGGTACTGGAAAAACCCAATTTTTAGCAAAATTTGCTTTGGATTTAAGTGGTCAATCGAAAAGCAAGCTGAAAGATGATACTTTTACTCCTTCAAGACCCTTATTCAGTAAAGTAATAGCAGTATCTTACAGCGCTTTTGATAAATTTTCAAGGCCTCAGAAGGACAAATCATTTAGTTATAAATATTGCGGGTTAAAAGATGAAGACGGTAGATTATTATCTGGACCTAAATTAGTTGAAAATTATAAAGAGTCTGTTGGATTAATACAAAAAATAAGTAATAATAGACACATAATATGGTTCAATGTAATGAAATCTATTCTTGATGAAGAACTAGCCAATTTCTTTTATGCAGAAATATTTCAAAATGAAAATTACGAAATAGTAAACAATAAAAATTCTAAATTATTAAGTTCCGGACAAAGTTTCTTAATGTATGTAATTACTGAAATATTAGCCCACATTAAGCAAAATTCCATTTTACTTTTTGATGAACCAGAAATGCACTTACACCCGAACGCAATCGCCAATTTTATCAGAATGATAGAAGATATTCTTAAAAAATTTGATTCATATGCGATTGTAGCAACTCATTCGCCAATAATTTTGCAGGAAATCCCAGGTAGGTACGTAAACGTTTTTGAAAAACAAGGAAATATTCCAATGGTATACAAATTAGGGATCGAAAGTTTCGGTGAAAACATTGATGTTTTAACAGAGCAAGTTTTTAAAACAATGGAAGTTAATGACAACTACAAGCAGGTGCTTAAAGATCTTAGTGAAAATCATTCGTATAAAAGTGTATTATCCATTTTTGAAAACAAACTGAGTTTGAGTGCGACTACATTTTTATTAAACCAATATGAAAATCCAGAAAAAGAATTAAATGCGTAATCTAATACCTCTAAATACAATACCAATAGATGAATTTGATTTGATTCATCAAAGCAAACAAGAACCAGCTCATACTGTTCTAATGGCATTAAGACCTACAATTATAAATAGATATAATAACTATAAAGTAGAGTTTGACAATAATACTTTACAAAATTTGCAACCTAAAGTTTATACTCCACAAGCAAAGAACTACTTGCGAAAATGTTATTCCAATTCAACAATAGCACTTGATAAGTTAATTGCAAGAATAAAAGACAACCAGCCAAACAATTTACGCTCAGTTTGCCAATTATGTGGTATTGATACAGATAATACAACGGATCATTACCTTCCACAATCTGATTTTCCTGAATTTTCTGTTAATCATTTAAACTTATTCCCCTGTTGTGCTGTTTGTAATCCATTTAAAAATGATTACTGGATTAGTCAAGACCCAAATTACAGAGGCATAATTAATCTATATACTGATATACTACCAACGCAGCAATTCCTTTTTGCTGACGTTAGATTTTTCAGAGCAAATGTGATAATTAAATTTCGTATTGCTAATCCAAATGGTATAGACCCTGATCTATATAAAGTCATCGAATATCATTTTAAAAGAATAAAGCTTATTGATAAGTATAACGATAAAACAGGAAATATTTATCAAAGGGTTTATGATAATTATAAAGGAAATGTTACTTATATTGGCAAACCACACTTAATCCAAACTGCCCTAATGCAGAAGGTTCAAAATCATTTTAGTTCGTTTGGGAGAAATCATTATGAAGGAATTTTAATGGAGTCCTTAGCGAACAATAGTGTTTTTTTAAATTTATTTTAGATTGAAACAACATTATTTTAAAAATGGTAAAAAAAAGCAGTGATTAAAGTTAGTTTGTACAGGAAGAAAAGTTCTAATGATTTGGGAACTGGAACTATTAGAATCAGAGGAACTTTATTATTATAATTTGAAAAATAAATTAATTAAGAGGATATTTCATGTTTAAGTGGAGATACTGATAGTACAGTAAATGCAAAGAATGTTCAAAAATTAAACTTCTTAAAACCCAGTTCTTATATAGGTGGTAGACTTATAAAGATATTGTTTAACAATAAAACTTAAGTTAAAAAAAAAACTCACATTGAGTAAGCCGGACTAAAAATCTAATCGTAATAGCAACAATTATATTTAATAATAAAAAAAACTTTTATGAAACCAATTGATATCATTGGATTAAAAAATTTCAGAATATTCGATGATGAAAATGGAATTTTAGAGGAAATGACTTCTATAAATATTCTAACAGGGGCAAATAATACTGGGAAAAGTTCTATAATTAAGGCGCTTCAAATGCTTAAAAATAGCATTGTGGAAAATCAATTTCATTTCGACTTAGATTTAACTGAGCAAGAACATTTGTTAGGAGATTTTGATAATACTTTATTTAATAAAGACAATAGAAATATTGTGATATCACTTCCTTTTACATTTTTAGGATTAAGGAATATTTATCTCTCTCTTTCTTTTACGGTACCATCAGTAGACAATCCTTATAAAGCAAAGCTAAGAAAGATAGAAGTAATTGATGAAAAAGATAGTGAAATATTATTTTCTTTTGCCTATGTAGATGCAACAGATAAAGAAATTGAATCTGATAAAGAAAATTTTGAAATTGAATTACAGGAATATGATCAAAGAAGAAGTACTAAAGTTCAGCAAGATCCAGATGGTATCTTTTCAATTGATTATTCCTTTCCGCCTTTTGATAATCCTTTAGTTGGATATATAGAATGGAGCATAAATCTTGAAAAACTTAAATATTTTTTAAAGCCTTTGCTTTCTTTTTATAAAATATATTTAGATCGAAAAGGAGAACATGAATTTCTGGAAAAAGCGGATGCTTTATATGAAGAAGATGCATCATTCATTGCTTCAATATTAGTAAAATCATTTAAAAATGAAATAGATGTTAATAAATGGAATGATTTTATTGAACAGGAAATTAAAGACAAGAAAATAATATGTGGAAGAAATCATGTTGGAGAAAGAGATTTTGAAGTGGACGATTATTTCTATAATTTTTTTACAATTGAAGACATTTTATGCGATAACGCATTGAAAATCTTGCGAAATAATCTTAATTGGCAGAATTTAGACAATACCGGCAAAAGTTATTCCGTAATTGAGGAATGTTTTAAAAGTAGTTGGAAAGGGCTTATACAGAGAATTTTAAGTATAAATTATTTGTCTAATATTAAAGAAGAAAATTCACGAATTTATATAGGTACACTTAATTCTCCTTTTGTTAGCCTTTTAAAAAATTATAACTCTTTTGAGTTAGACAACACTAGCTTTATTATTAAATATTTAAAAGCTTTTGAAATTGGTAAAGAAATTAAAGTTGATTATGAGCCAAAATATCAAGTAATTAAAGTTACTGTAACGACTTTAGAAGATGAAAAACGTGAGTTAGTTGATTTTGGGTATGGCATTAAACAATTAATATTAATTTTAATTAAAATTACGGTATTAGCTGAGAAGAATAAAATGACAAAACACTATAATGATGAATATGGTGAAGAATATATGCGTAGCTATTATAATCCAAGCTTACTTCTTATCGAAGAACCTGAAACCAACCTTCATCCTAAGTGGCAATCATTATTAGGCGATATGTTTGCTGAGGCAAGTAAAGAATATAATATCCAATTAGTTATAGAAACACATAGCGAATACCTTATTCGGAAATTCCAAGCATTGGTAGCAGAAGAAAAAATAGATCACAAAAATATAAAAATATTTTATTTAAGAAGTCGGCAAAAAATCACTCAAGATAAGAAACAAGTAGAAACTACTAGTATACAACAAGATGGTAGTATAAATTATCAAATTTTTGATGGCGGTTTTTTTGATGAAAGTGACAAATTGGAATTGAGTTTGTTAAATATTCAGAGGGATCGGTTTTTTAATGAGTTTAACGATCTAAAGAGAAATAATGAAGAAAATGAGAATAAGATAAATGAATTAGAGATTAAAATTGATAATTATACTAATAAATTAGACATAGGGGTGTATCGACAATTTATAAACGCGAGTTTTGACACATCGAAACTTTCGCCAATTACTTTAAAATATTTAACCTCCGGTCAATTCTTACTGAATACTATCAATGATAGTAGTGACTTTTCACCTGTTATTATTCAATACGGACGTTCTATTGAAAATGAACTAAAGGATGTGTTTGTAAATATCGATAATACAAAAAAATGGATGATAGGAATCATGCAAGGGTCACTAGAAAAGTTTAAGACAGGCATCACTGCAATTACACCTTGTAGTTCTAGTGAATTAGCGTTATTGCGGACTGAACTGGCAAGAATCTTTAATTTACCATTAAACTTAAAAATACATTTACTTGATAATTTACGCAATGTAAGAAATTCTGCTGGCCATTCTGGTCTGACTAAAACTAAACAAGAAGCTCTTGATTACATAAGTACTGCTAATGAATTCTTAGAAAGATGGATTGATGAAAAAAAATAAAAGTGATTTTTGTACTAAACTATAAGTTACTTGACATAGTAATGGATCTATGTAATGACATAATGAAAATATTTGAGATGATTTACAAAACGAATAATTTAATTAATTTAGTCAAACGAGCAATAATAACAAGTCTTGCAATCGGAAGATTATGATATTTAACAATTAACAACCAGTAAACGGGATGTGTAGGACGTATAATAAGATTGGTTCATTGACTACTTTAAAATTACATTTAGAGGAAAACAACATCAATGACTTTAAGTCATTAAAAGAAGTTATGGATTTTCAAAAATCATATACAATTTTACGGCAGCAATTAATTTATCATCATGAAAATCTGATAGAGCAAGAAAAAAACCTACTCAATGTAGATTTACCGAGTTTAGACATAGCAATAGAGACACAAAGGGAGCAATCTATTCAAATATTGACAAGTGAAATTGATAAGCTGAAAAAGCAACTAAATATCTTAACAATAACTCCATCAACAAACTTTTTTCAGAAGCTAACCAGTAGTTTTAGACATTGGTACTATAAAAGAAAAATTAAGCACGAAGAAAATAACTTTGAAACTGTGGTAAATATGTCAATAAACAAACTTGTTGAAGATTACCAAGTCAAAAGCAGTCGTTATCAATTTATAACTTCACATTTTAATGAAGCGGTAAGAGAAAGCGCTCAGTATTCTTTGTCAGAACTTGAAAGAAAAAAAGTGGTAATAGATTCACTCAACAGTTACATTTATGGTGCGTTAGGAGAGCAAAAAGTAGTTAAGATATTGGAAACTCTGTCTGATGAATATTTTTTGATTAATGACTTTTCGGTTTCATTTTTACGTCCAATCTATAATAGACAAGAAAATGATTATATAAGTTCCGTTCAAATTGACCATATACTAGTAGGTCCATCAGGAGTATTTATAATTGAGACAAAAAATTGGAGTGAAAAATCATTAGAAAATATGAGTTTGCGTTCGCCTGTTGAGCAAATTAAAAGAACAAGCTTTGCATTGTTTTATCTACTAAATAATGAGAAGAGTAATTATTATTTAAGATTAGACAGGCATCATTGGGGTGACAAAAAAATACCGATCAAAAATCTTATTGTTTTAACTAACATAAAACCAAAAGAGGATTTTCAATATGTGAAGATTTTGACTATTAATGAACTTCTTAGTTATGTGAATTATTTCAAACCTATATTTTCCTATAATGAGACGAAGAGAATTGCTGACATGATCTTACAGGTTACTGAATGAAACGTCAGAGAAAAACTTATTGAATAAGAAAACTATGCATTATTCAAATCTACTGTTTTAATTTTATAGTCGTACAGAAACCAAATAATATTTAAATCAAATAATTTAATCATAATCTTCTATTGATTATAAAATAGTTATACGTATTCCGATTAGAAGGAACTAAGACCGGGTTACAGAAGTATGGTTGAAATACTGATAGAGCCATAAAAGTTTGTCTATAAGCTTTATCTCTTTTTTATATTTCCTTTACAAGGATGAACATAGAATATTACAGAGGTAATCTTTCGACATTAATTTAGTTCCTGCTGATCAGGTATAACGTAAACTCCGAACTTCAGTTCCTAATTGATATCCCATTCTGTTGCTATTTAAGGATGGTGTTTAGTGTAAATTTACCAACAATACCGAAAGTCATACGTTCCAATGGCGCCCTCAAATTACGATCAGCCTCTGGTTTTGCTTTTTCATAGTTATTGTTTATATCAGGCAGTTCTGTATAAAATCCACCTAAAAACTTGCCCGAATCCTTGAAGAAATAAAATCCAAGTCCAATATTTGTAGAATTGGGAAGCACTAGTGCATTTCTCGACATCAATTGAGTACGTAAATACGGATTTATGAGCACATGGTTTTTAGCCTTTGCATCCAGTTTGAGATTGACAATAAGATCCAAATTAAGTTCATTGACCTCAACCTCTCCATAAGTTCCAGTATAAGCGGTTATTTTCTTTTCTTCCGTAATACTTTGTTCATTGTTGGTTACAGTGTTTTTAAGGGTGTACTCTTTTTTGGTCAGCAATGAAAAATTATTAGTCTTTAAGTAGCCATAGGTAAAACCAAGCCGTAAAAAGCGCCATTGAGCATTTAATCCCCCTCCGAATTTGCCACCCCTGAAGCTTTCGTCAATAAAGCTTTTTGATAAATTTTCAGCATTAAAGGTTTCAAATCTCTTAAATTCACTACCCTGTATTCCTCCATAAGAGAAAAATATGAATTGCCAATATTCCTTAAGTTCTGTTTCATATACTTTAGCCCTTTCATCATCATAGGCATTACTGCGTTCTAAATATTCCTTCTTGATAAGGAGCATTCCAGCTTTTATCTTCACGAGTTCACTATGCTCTGTAGCATCATCGCTTTCAAGTAATTTGTGAAATTTCGTTTCTGTATTCTCAACGGACACTACACTAGGTATAGCATCTATAAGAGCTGCTTTCTTTTCTGGGATGAGTTCACTATTTGTAATTAGTTTTTTTATTCTTTCAGGTAACGCCTTTTCAAATCCTTTCTCGAATTTTTCCTGTCGTACAGAAATATCATCGATACCTTGCTTATAACTAACTTTCGAACCATTGGAGAAAGAATACCCTAGTATTGCATCGAGAGTAGCTGCTGGTATGAACTCTCCTTTTTTAAACAGGCTGGAGATTCCTTCTTTGTTTCCTCCCTTAACACTAGCCCCATAAACAGGCTCATGATTTTCTCCAATCGTATTCTGAAGATTGTTGAAACTAAAGCTAAGCTCGGTTTTTCCAATATCAATGCCAATATTCGCTCCGTGCATAATCACGGTGCTTTCTCCTTCAGCGTTCTTAGTAAGACCCTGACCGTATACTACTGTACCAATACTAATACAAAGTAGAACAAGAAAGCGTCTCATATGGGAATATTTTTACGAGTATCGTTCAATACGCCCTCTGTGCTTGTGGTTAGCTCAACATCTTCTGGAAATACAGCCTTATTATTATGCTTGATATTATAGCTGAATTTTAAATTTGGCTCACCAACGACTTCAATGCGCACGGAAATTGAACTTTTGCTACTTGTTAATCCAAGATCACCTTTTATAATATAGATGCCATCACTATATTCCTTGTTCTCGTCCAATGTTTCTTTGTAATGAGGTTTGTAATTAATACTAAAAAGCGTTACTGCGATACCAGGAGGATGCTTTATCGTGTAAGTAAATTTCTGTGTAGCCATTGTATATAAGGTATTGGTTGTTTAATTTTAAATAGTGTACTTTTTATTAACTGACAATCCCTAATTAGCAGGTATATACGATTTTTATTGTGTTTTAGTAAAAATGGGAAATACTTAAATCAGTTAAGTGTAAACCTAAGATTTTTTTTACACGTTTATATACGTATTAATACGTGTTTTTTTTAGTAAATACTCTAATTACTTTATTTAACTCGTCACATTCCATTTTCTCTATAGGCCAATCAAGATTTTTTCTTTCATTGATGCAATTTCTTTTTCAAGTCTTTCCAAGATTAATAAGCTATTCTCAGGTTCTAAGGATGCTTTTTTATTCAATTTATTTCTCAATTCAATCATCTGTCGACCAACTGTCTGCTGCTCGGTTATTGCATATTCTTCCGTTTGTTGTACCGATTGATGCCCTAGCATTTCTTTTACAATGTGAATCGGTACGTCATTAGCAAGTGTAACTGTACTGCCAAAAGTCCTTCTGGCTTTGTGTGTATTTAAAATAACATTCAATTCACATAAATCAGCAATTTCTTTTAGATAAGCATTCATTTTCTGGTTTGATTTTACTGGCAGGACAGTTCCTCTGCTAAGACAAAGAGGATGATTTTTGTATTTTTCTATAATTTCAAGAGCCTTGGGCAGTAATGGAATGTTTGTTGCTGATTCTGTTTTTTGACGGTCAGACATAATCCAGTATTCGCCATCAATGCCTATCTTGATATCTTCCTTCTTAAGTTGAAACGCATCAATGTAAGCTAAGCCAGTGTAACATTGGAATATAAATACATCGCGTATAACAGTTAATCTTGGAGTAGAAAAAGTATGATTCTCAATCTTATGCAATTCTATTGCTGTGAGTGGTTTTTTCTTGGTTTTTGTCTTTTTCCCTTTAAATTTTTTGAAAGGATCCTCCTTAATGATTTCCTTATCAATTGCCCGTCTCACAATTTTCCTGAAATTTGTAATGTACTTTAATGCCGTATTGTTATTACAACTTTTTACTGTCTTAAGATAAAACTCATAATCTTTTATAAATTCATAATTCAAGTCTCGGAATTCCATGTCTTCCAAGTTGAATTTGAACAAGAGAAATTCTTTTATATGCTTTTTGGATATCTCAAAACGTTCATGTGTTCCAATAGCATATTCTCCCACATCCACGAGGGCACGTAATTCGTTGTTATGGTTAAGGAATTCTTCAAGCACTTTTACTTTTGGTGCTAGTCGTCCCATAACAAAGTCTATTATTTTTTGAGACGTAATAGAGTGTTCTGCATAAAGCAAATCATTTCTATACTTGTTGACCTTAGTTTCAATTGCATCAAGAAAAAAATTAATGATCCTAGCATCTTCTTTTGAACCTACAGCTCTTTCAGCTTTTTGATCCCATCTGGTCATATCCCATTTACGTTTTGTAGAAGTTTCCTTGGGAATTCCATCAACGATAATTCTTAGGTAAATATACCTAAGATTGCTTTTTTTTCGTGGAACCTTCAAAAAGAAGGTTAATCCAAAACTACTTTCTATCATAATTCAACAATTTAAATGAGTAAATGTCGAATTATAGCGTCTTAAAATCAAGTCGTTAACGCAGTTTACATGTTGATTATCAATGTTTTAATTGCTATATTGTGGCACATTTTTTTAAAATTTAAAAGTGCCATAAAAGTGCCATGTAATTTTGAGCGTTTTTGAAAATTTTGAAGGAAACAGGTAGAAGTAAAAAAACCTGCAAATTCAAAATTTGCAGGTTTTTAGTAAGATTGTGGAATTTTATGTACTCATTCCTAAAATAGGTGGTGGGCGATGAGGGGTTCGAACCCCCGACCCCCTCGGTGTAAACGAGGTGCTCTGAACCAGCTGAGCTAATCGCCCTATTTTACTAGGTTGCTATCGTTTGTGATTGCGAGTGCAAATATACGCTAGTTTTTGAGTTCTGCAAAGAAAATGGAATAAAAAATAGAACTTTTTTTAAAATAAATTATATCTGGCTGTTTATGAATTTGTTATTAAATTGATTTTTTTAAAGTTTTTTTATTCCATGAAGCTTTGTCTATCCTAAAGGCAATTCGGCAACAACAAAAGTACTTCCGCCGACATAGATAAAGTCATTTTTTGAGGCATTTTTCTTCGCGGCGGCAAAAGCATGTGCTACGGACTCATAATTTTCTCCCAGTAAATCGTGCTTTTTAGCAGCGTCATTTAAAATTTCAGTGCTCAGACCTCTGGAGGAATTTGGGCTGCAGAAATAATAGTGTGCATTTTTAGGAAAAAGTGGAAGAATTGAATCGAGGTCTTTGTCGTTTACAACTCCCAAAACGATATGTAAATTTTTAAAAATTTCTTTCTGAATCTGTTTCATTACAACGGCTAACCCATGTTTGTTGTGCGCTGTATCGCAGATGATTTTTGGGTTTTCTCCCAGTTGCTGCCATCTTCCCTGTAAACCGGTATTTTTTACAACTTGTAATAAACCATTTTTTAGGTTTTCATCCGAGACCTTAAATTTGTTTTGAGTATTTAAAATGGCAATGGTTTGCTGCACTGTTTTTTTATTGTGAAACTGATAATCGCCAATTAAATCAGAATCGAAAACTTCTGTAACTAAATCGGAAGCAAAATAAATTGGAGCTTCATTTTCTTTAGCTTTACTCATAAATATAGGCTGAGTTTCGGAGGTATATTCTCCAATGATAACAGGAACATGTGGTTTTATGATACCTGCTTTTTCGCCGGCAATTGCAGCAGGCGTATTTCCTAAAAACTGAGTATGGTCTAAATCGATGTTGGTAATAACGGATATTAAGGGGATGATAATGTTGGTAGCATCGAGCCTTCCACCAAGGCCAACTTCGATTATAGCAATATCTGTTTTTTCTGAGGCAAAATAATCAAAGGCCAATCCAACAGACATTTCAAAGAAACTCATATCATTGGCTTCAAAAAAGCTTTTGTGTTTGGTGATAAATTCGCAAACAAAATCTTCGGAAATTTCCTGACCGTTAATCTTTATTCGTTCTCTAAAATCTTTGAGATGTGGAGAAGTGTATAGCCCTACTTTATATCCCGCCTCCTGCAAAACCGAAGCCAACATGTGCGAGGTTGATCCTTTACCATTGGTTCCGGCAACGTGAATGCATTTTAACTGATCTTGAGGATTGTCAAGATGTGCCGCCAGCAACTTAATATTGGTCAGATCTTCTTTGTATGCCGAAGCGCCCTGAAGTTGATACATTGGGAGTTGATTAAACATCCAGTTTGTGGTTTCCTGATAGTTCATTTAATTGAGATAAAATAGTTGTGAATTGAAATAATTTTCGTTTTTTTTAGTTTTATAAGAGAGCGAAAATTATCTTTATTGCAAATTTCAAATATTTTTTAGAATTAATTATTAAAAACAAGAATTAATATATGTTTAGTTTCATTCAATTACAAACAGATACCATTGCAAACGCATCTAACGTAGTTATCGAAAAAATCGCACCCAATACCGAAATCTCTGTTTTAGGATTTATCTTAAAAGGAGGTTTTTTTCTGATTCCAATTGCTATCTTATTGTTTTATACTTTTTATGTAATTATAGAACGCTACTTATACATTAGCAAAGCTTCTAAAATTGATAGTCGATTGATGCAAGATGTTGGTGATAAACTAAACGCCGGTAATATAGAATTGGCCAGAACTATTGTTGAGAGAAGTAATACTGCGGCCGGAAATATTTTGAAAGAAGGTGTTTTGGTTATTGGAAGACCAATTGCTGAAATTGAATCCAATATGGACCGTGCTGCCGATATTGAAATTGGTGAAATGGAAAGACGTTTGGGACATCTGGGGCTTATTGCCGGGATTGCTCCAACACTTGGTTTTATTGGAACTATTTCAGGAGTAATTAAAATTTTCTATAGTATTTCTGTTACTGAAAATATTAGTATCGGAAATATTTCGGGAGGTTTATATGAGAAAATGATTAGTTCGGGTTCGGGATTAATTGTGGGAATTATTGCGTATAGTGCCTATCATTTACTGAACGGAAAAATTGATGATTTCGCTTTAAAAATTCAAAAACAAATATTAGAATTTGTCAATATAATTCAAAGAGCATAAGATATGTCAATTAAGAGAAAAAGAAGATTTCATGCCGAGGTGGCAACTTCATCATTAAGTGATATTATGTTTTTCCCGCTGTTGTTTTTTCTTATTATTTCAACGCTTGCAAATCCTAATGTTATTAAAATGACATTGCCGAAAGCGAAAGCAAATGAAAAAACAAATAAACAGTTGATTAGTTTGTCTGTTACCGAAGATAAAAAATTCTATATAGACAAAGTTCCGGTTGAATTTGATGCTTTGGAAACAACTTTAATGTCAAAAATAGGAGCAGACAAACAGCAAACTGTTGTAGTTCGAATTCCATTTAATCTTCAGGTTCAAGATTTAGTTGATGTATTGCAGATCGGAGTGAAGAACAATTTGAAGTTTGTAATTGCTACGAGTCCAAAGTAAGATTATCCTTTAGGGCGTGACCACAATAAAAAAATGGGCTATTCGACATGACGTTGATTCGCCCATTTTTTTATTGCTGTCGGGCTATCCGCGCTACTTCGGTAGCTTGCTTCTATCCCTCACGCGGAAAAAAGAGAGTATAGAATAAAGAAAAAAGAAGAAAAGGATAGGTTAAAGAAAAAGTAGTCATTGATTATGTCCTTTCGAGAAATAAAGCAATCTAGCTAATATAGGGAGGATAACATAATCTTGTCATTTCCACCGAAGAGAAAAACCACAATCGGTTATCGACAAAGATTGACTTTTGCTTGTGGAGTTTCTATTGTGATTTCTGCCGTCGGTCGAAATTGACAAACCAGATAAAACATAAAAAAGGCTTTCTGAATAATCAGAAAGCCTTTTTTAATTCGTGTAAATCTGTGCAATTCGTGTTCTAATTCAAACTAAAATTGTAAATAATTTTTCCGGTTTGTTTTGCAGGTGCGTCGCTGTCAGCATCCCATTTTGTATTCATTGCTGCAATCTTGGCTTGATCTAATAAGCATCTTGCTGTATTGGTTGTTCCTTTAATTCCAGGAGTCGCACTGATTGTTTTTCCGTTTTGATCCACTGTAATTTCAACAACAACTTTTCCTTCTTCATTACAAGTATATTTTGGTGCAGGTTTAGACAATGCTTTTCGGGTTCCTAAAGAATATCCTGATCCGCCGCCAGAGCCTCCTCCGCTTCCAGGGCCATAACCGCTTCCGGTACCAATTCCATTTCCGGTTCCGTTACCACCGCCGGTTCCTCCTCCGGAACCACCTGTTCCATAGTATCCGTTAGAACTTAAACTCCCGTTTGCTTTTCCTTTGTTTCCTGCTGCTTTATCATCGCCATCACCACCTTTGTTTGATCCTTTTAAAATACTGGACAAAGCATCGTTGGTAGAATTAGAAACTTTTGGTTTTTCAGGAATCGGTTTTGCTTCAGTTTTTACAACAGGTGTTGGCTTTTTAGACTTTTCTTTGATTGGGATTACAACACTTTCATCGGTTGTTGTATTTTCCTGAGTTAGAATTGCTTCGTCAGGCGTTGCTTTTGCCGGGGTTTGTCTGGCCTCGTTTTTTACATTTAAAACTTCGCTTTTATAATTTGCTCCCGAGCCTAAATCGCTGTCTCCAAAGTTTACCGTAACACCACCACCGCCTCCGCCACTAGCAAGTGCGACATTGTTTTCAGGATTGTAAGGAGGCCAAAAACGTATAAAAAATAAAAGCAAGAGTAAAAAGGCATAAATAGCCGTTGATATTAGTAAAGATTTCTTTTTATCTGAAGAATCCGTAAAAGTCATTTTGATTCCGGGTTTTGTAATTGTATTAAATAAAAACGTTTAAAAGTACTAAAAATTGTTTACAATGAGAGTGTGGTATAGAATTTAACCGCAAGGTTTGCCAAGGTTTACGCAAAGTTTGCAAAGCTGTTTTTTAATCTCGCAAAGTCGCAGAGTTGAAAAGAAAAATTTAAAAAGCAAAACTTTGCGACTCTGCGACTTTGTGAGAAATAAATTAGTGTACTTTGAGTAAAACCTTAGCGGTTGAACAAAAAAAAACGAGCCAAATAATTTAGCTCGTTTAGAATAAAAGTATACAGAAAATTATACTAATTGTTTTAGTGCAATTTCAAAAGCAGTTGCACTGATATTTGTTTTTGCTGAATTTAAAGTGTGGGCTTTAGCAATTGCATTTTTTATGATTTCTGAAGTATCATTAAAAATATCCTCATCTGTCATTTGAACTTTTTTCTCCATGAAATAAGCGAAAACTCTTGCCATTCCACAGTTTGAGATGAAATCAGGAATCAAACTTACTTTACGATCAACTTCTTCCATAATAGAACCGAAGAAAATTTCTTTGTCGGCAAAAGGAACGTTGGCTCCACATGAGATAACTTCTAATCCATTGGCGATTAAGCTGTCGATTTGGGTTTGAGTTACCAATCTTGAAGCTGCGCAAGGGGTGAAAATTTCGGCACCGATCGTCCAGATTTTGGTGTTGATTTCTTCAAATGGAATCATATTATCGGCAACCAATTTGTTTCCGTCTTTATTTAAAAATAAAGTTCTAATTTCTTCAAATGAAAACCCTTCTTCTTTTATTAACCCTCCGTCGCGGTCAATAATTCCGATTACTTTTGCGCCCATTTCAGCCAAATAGAAAGCGGCAGCAGAACCTACATTTCCAAATCCCTGTACAATTGCCTTTTTGCCTTTGATGTCTCCACCATAAATAGTATAAAAATGACGAGCCGCTTCGGCAACACCATAACCGGTAATCATGTCAGCCACGGTATATTTTCGGGTTACATCAGGAGAAAATTTAGGGTTTTCGATTACTTTAATAACCCCTTGACGTAATTGCCCGATTCGATTAATTTTATCTGCTTCGGTTGGTTTGAAATGTCCGTTGAAAACACCTTCTTGAGGGTGCCATACACCACATTCTTCGGTCATTGGAATTACTTCATGAATTTCGTCTACATTTAAATCTCCACCAGTTCCGTAGTAACTTTTTAATAAAGGAGAAACAGCTTTATACCAACGTTGTAAAACGCCTTTTTTGCGTGGATCGTTTGGATCAAAATTTATTCCGGATTTAGCACCTCCAATGGCAGGTCCGGAAACTGAAAATTTAACCTCCATGGTTTTGGCTAATGATAAAACTTCATTCATATCTAAGCCTTTTCTCATTCTTGTTCCTCCACCCGCAGCTCCACCACGTAGTGAATTGATAACAGTCCATCCTTCGGCTTCTGTTTCGGAATCTTTCCAGTTAAAAACAATTTCAGGTGCTTTATTTTCAAATTGCTGTAATAAATCTTTCATTTTGTTGAGATATGTTTAGTTTGCGTAAAAGTATAAAATAGAATAATGCGAATAATGTATCTACTGTCAAATTTTATCAAACAAAAAAAAGAAGGCCGAGAACAATGCGTTTCCGGCCTTAGAATTTTATAAATTTCACAAATTATATTCCTAACAAGTGTTTTTTCAGTGTTTCGTCAACTGGTTTATCTGAAAGCCAGATTCCGAACAATGCTTTTTTGAAATCAAATCCTGAGATTTTTCCTTTCAGATTTTCATTTTTGTAGACATTGATGGTTTGATCAAGTGGGTTGTAAGCCAAAACAAATACATCCTTTTCTGTAATCATATCACTTAGGAAAGTTTTAAATTCCTCTATTCGAGGTCGCAATTCAGCAAGATTGCTTCCTGTAGATTTTTCGAAACCTGCATTCATAGCTTTAGTCAATTTACTTGAAGAAACCATTGAAGAAGTAATTTCAATTCGGATTGCCATTTCGGTATCACTGTCAATAATAAATTGCGGATCCTGGCTTAGCTGCGATAAATATAGGGCCTGAACATAAACTTCCAACCACATTTTTGATCTGCCTCCAGCACCGTTAAGTTGTAAACTTTTGCCTTGAAATTCAATTTTTCTTGGAACAGTAACGCCATTCACATCAAGCTGAGTCTGGGCAGAAACTGTCGAGGATTGTATACTAAAAAGGAATGTAAGTAAAAGTAAAATCTTTTTCATGTTCTATCGATATTATAATTTTTAGGCAAAAATAATGTTAATTTATCAATTATTAAGCGTTATTAAATATGTTTTTTTCGTTGTAATTTCATTTTTTTTACCCCTATGAGATTAGTAATCAAATTAGTAAGAGTTGTTTTACGGGAAACCTTATATTTTAAGAATTGTTTAATCTTTTCACAGGTAAAATTTTACTAAAATTTTAGAAAATTGCTTTTTGAGCCGTGGCTTTTATTCTTGATTTTTAAAGAAATTATTGCAAAGTTGATGCGTGTTGCGCTAAATTTTTATGATTATAACGAAAACGTTATCGTAATTATTGCTGATCTATTAAATTTATATGCATGCATTGTTAAACTCGCATTTAAAATTTATCTTTGGAAGCCTTTTTACAGAAAAAAAGCAATTCAAAAAAACAAAACAAAATAACCATCATCTTAGTTCGATATTTTAAATTGAATCAAGACGAGAAAAATAAAACAAGATAACTATGGATTTTAATCTTACCGAAGAACATTTAATGATTCAACAAGCTGCAAGAGATTTTGCTCAAAACGAATTGCTGCCTGGTGTTATTGAACGTGACGAAAAACAAATATTTCCAACAGAGCAAATTAAAAAAATGGGACAATTAGGATTCATGGGAATGATGGTTGATCCTAAATATGGCGGAAGCGGATTGGATGCCATTTCTTATGTAATTGCTATGGAAGAAATTTCGAAAGTAGACGCATCAGCTTCTGTAGTTATGTCTGTAAATAACTCATTAGTTTGTTGGGGACTGCAAGAATTTGGGACCGAAGAACAAAAACAAAAATATTTACCAGGTTTAGCATCAGGAGAAATTCACGGAGCATTTTGTTTAAGTGAGCCTGAAGCCGGTAGTGATGCTACTTCGCAAAAAACTACTGCGATTGATATGGGAGATCATTATTTGGTAAACGGAACAAAAAACTGGATTACAAATGGAAACACAGCATCAGTTTATTTGGTGATTGCGCAAACAGATTCGGAGAAAAGGCATAAAGGAATTAATGCTTTGATTATGACTAAAGATATGCCGGGCTTCTCTATTGGACCAAAAGAACAAAAAATGGGAATCCGTGGTTCTGATACACACTCTTTGATGTTTAGTGATGTAAAAGTTCCTAAAGAAAATAGAATTGGTGAAGACGGTTTCGGATTTAAATTTGCAATGAAAACACTTGCAGGTGGTCGTATCGGAATTGCTTCTCAGGCTTTAGGAATTGCTTCAGGAGCTTATGAACTGGCTTTGAAATATTCTAAAGAACGTAAGGCTTTTGGAACTGAAATTTGCAACCACCAGGCAATTGCTTTTAAACTAGCAGATATGGCAGTTAATATTGAAGCAGCACGTCATTTGTGTATGAAGGCAGCTTGGGATAAAGACCAGCATAAAAATTACGATGTAAGTGGTGCAATGGCAAAATTATTTGCTTCGCAAGTGGCGATGGATACAGCTGTTGAGGCGGTTCAGATTCACGGAGGTAATGGTTATGTAAAAGAGTACCATGTAGAACGTTTTATGCGTGATGCAAAAATTACCCAGATTTACGAAGGAACTTCAGAAATTCAGAAAATTGTAATTTCGAGAGCTGTTATTGCAGGATAAATCTCTTAGAAGATTAGATAATTAAAACCCTTTCAGGTTATTCTATGTCTGAAAGGGTTTTTGTTTGGATTTTTAATTTAGTTATCTTTACAGAAATAAACTTTTTATGTACGAAGATTTAAAATATTGGTATTTACGGGATCATAAATTGTTTAGAACATTAAGTTATTCGCAGATTAAACAATTGTGTATTATCACAGGCTTTAAAAAAGCATCAAAAGGAGAAATTATTTATTTTTCTACTTCAGATTTGCCACGTATCTTTTTACTTAAAAAAGGAAATATTAAAATTGTATCTATCGATGAAGAAGGTAACGAAACTATAAAAGATATCATTCAGAAGGGAGATTTGTTTGGAGAACTTACTTTGGAAACAGATGCTAAGAATGAAGAATATGCAAAAGTGCTTTCAGATGATGTTGCTATTTGTAGTTTTCTAATGTCGGATTTCGAAGATTTATTGTTAAGAAATCCAACTCTGGCACTTTCGTATACCAAATTTGTTGGTCTGAAGATGAAACGTATCAAAAACAGCTACGCTAATTTAATTTCTAAAGATGCAAAAACCAGGTTGTATCAGTTTCTTAAAGACTGGGCAGAAAAGGAAGGAACTGCAGATGGAAATTCAGTAACGATTGAAAATTACTTAACACAAAATGATATTGCCCAAATCATTTGTACTTCCAGGCAAACCGCAACTCAGTTGTTAAACGAAATGGAAACCAATAAGCTGTTACATTACAATAGAAAAGAGATTGTCATTCTGGATATTACCAAAATTTAATTATTTTTGGCTAAGTGTAAATTAGCCGACATTTACCTTTTTCATACTACCGTAATTTTACATTATTAAATTAAGATGTAAAATTAAAAATTATGAAAAAACTATTTTTTGCTGTTTTAGTGGCCTTAAGTACGGCTGCTACTGCACAAAGTTCGCTTCCTAAAATGGCGACTGATGTTGCTCCTTTATTAATAGGAGAGAAAATCCCAAATAACACATTAAAAACATCCGAAAATGCAACTGTAAAAATTTCTGATTTACTTAGAAAGAAAAAAACAGTCTTAGTTTTCTATCGTGGCGGTTGGTGTCCTTATTGTAATATGCATTTGCAGGCATTAGCGGAAGCCGAGAAGCAAATTCTGAGTCTTGGATATCAAGTTGTCGCTATAAGCCCTGATGCTTCTGAGAATTTAAAAATTACAGAAGAAAAAGATAAAGTAAAATACACTTTGCTTTCTGACTCTGATGGAGAATTTGCCAAAGCGATTGGAATTGCTTATGAAGCTCCTGAAAACTATAAATCAGTAATTAACGTACATTCTAAAGGAGTTAATGCCAGTTTCTTACCTGTTCCGTCTGTTTTTATAGTAAACACGGATAGTGAGATTTTGTTCGAATATATTGCTCCTGATTTTAAGCACCGTATTTCGACTGAGTTACTTGTTTCAGTATTAAAAAAACTAAAATAAAACAAGATGAAAAAACTACTTTTTTTTGTATTGATTTTGATTTCGGGTCTTTCATTTGCTCAGAATGATGCGAAAAGAATCAGTCAGTACAATTTAGAAAACAAAGTAGCCATTAAGGGCTATGATCCTGTTGGATATTTTAATCAGGGAAAAGCCATTAAGGGAAAGAATGAGCTATCAGCTTCTTATCAGGGAGTGATTTATAAATTTTCTTCAAATGAGAACAAACAGGAATTTTTAAAAAATCCGTCAAAGTATGAACCGCAGTATGGAGGCTGGTGTGCTTATGCTTTAGGAAGTTCCGGAGAGAAAGTTGATATAAATCCTGAAACGTTTAAGATTATTGACGGCAAACTCTACTTGTTTTACAATGCCTTCTTTAATAATACCTTGAAAAGCTGGAATAAAAATCAGAACAATCTGAAGGTGCAGGCAGATGATAACTGGAAAAAAATAAACAAGTAATGGGAATGACAAAATCAGAAAAAATAGTCTGGATTTTAAGGATTGTTGCAGCTGGAATTTTACTACAAACCTTATTTTTTAAATTCAGTGGGGCAAAAGAAAGTATTTATATTTTCTCAACTTTAGGAATAGAGCCTTATGGGAGAATTGGCTCAGGAATAGCCGAATTGGTTGTTGCCATTTTAATTTTAATTCCAAAAACAACATGGATTGGAGCTTTGGGCGGATGCGGAGTGATGGCCGGAGCTATTTTTTCTCACTTGTTTGTTTTAGGAATTGTCATTCAGAATGATGGTGGTTTTCTCTTTTTGTTGGCCATTATTACTTTGTTATGTTGTCTAGGGTTACTTTATTTCAATAAAAATAAATTGTTTAATCTTCTAAATTTAAAATAGCCATGTTACTAAAATCAATACGTCACAGTTTAGATGAACTCAATGATTTGTTGAGTCAATTATCGGATACAGATTATGCAAGACCTTGCCCTGCTTTAAATAATTCAACAATTGGTGAGCATATGCGACACATACTCGAGATGTTTAAAGGTCTGGAAAATGGTTACGATGCGGGAATCGTGAATTATGATAACCGAGAACGAAATACCCGAATTCAAACCGAAACTGAGTATGCAAAAGAACTTATAACTGAAATAAAAACAGAACTAAAAAGCGAGAACAAAATTATTTATTTAGAACAGGTAATTGATGGACTTTCGCTTAGAATTCAGAGCAATTATTACAGAGAGCTGTTATATAATCTGGAGCATTGCATTCATCATCAGGCTTTGATAAAAGTTGCTGTTTTGCCGTTTAAAAATATTTTGGTTGATGAGAATTTTGGTGTAGCGCGTTCCACTATAGAATATCGTAAACAATGTGTACAGTAAGTTTTGTCAATAATAATGGAGTTGTAATTATTACTTCAAATCGGGATGAAAAAGTAATTCGTCCCGAAGCCATCGCGCCAAAAAATTATTGTCAGAATGGGAAAACTATCATGTATCCAAAAGATCCAAAAGCAGGAGGGACTTGGTTTGCAGTGGATAAAAACGGAAGTATACTAGTACTTTTGAATGGAGGAATAGAGAAACACCGCTCTCTGTTTCCGTATCGAAAAAGCAGGGGACTGGTTGCTCTGGATGTTATTTCCAGTGCATCGCCTAAGGATTTTTGGAATGAAATTAATCTGGAAGATATTGAACCCTTTACATTGGTTTTATATCAGGGAGGAGCATTGTATGAATTGATTTGGGATGGTCTTGTCAAAATAAAGACAGCATTAGAATCTTCTAAAAACCACATCTGGTCATCGGTTACTCTGTATCCTGAAGAAATTAGAAAGAGACGCTCCAATTGGTTCTTTAATTTTTTGAAAGACAAAGATGAAATCTCTGCTGTGGATATGCTAGATTTTCATCGAAACACCCAAAATGATGATTCTGAAAACGGCTTGGTCATTAACAGAGAAAATGTTCTGAAAACACTGAGCGTAACCCAGGTTGTAATTAAGCAGAATAAAGGGACTATGAGGTATTATGATTTAATTAGAGCAGAAGATTTTTCGACTTCTTTTATAAGTATTTAAAGCAAGTAAAGATGAAATTACTTTTTCATAGAATAACCAATTGGGAGTACTGGCCTTTTAAGGTACTGTATGTTCCTATTTATTTTCTTTGGGCTTACTATGCTATCAAAGCCAGATCGGTATTTTTCTTTAATGCATCTAATCCAAAAATAAAAAATGGCGGATTTATAATGGAGAGCAAAAAACAAATTTATGATCTGCTTCCTAAAGAATGTTATCCAAATACTATTTTGATTCGGGAGTGTACAGGTTTAGAAAAGATTGTCGAAAAGATAATAGAAAGCAGCATGTATTTTCCTTTAATTGCTAAACCTGATATTGGTTTACGTGGTTCCGGTGTGAAAAAAATCAGAAATGTATTGGAGTTGAGTGAATACGCCAGAAAAGCAAATTTTGATTTTTTATTGCAGGATCTCATTCCGTTTAAAAACGAAGTCGGGATTTTTTATGTACGTCATCCGAATCAAAAAGAGGGGAGAATTACAGGAATCGTTTCGAAAGAATTTTTAATTGTTACCGGTGACGGCGTTTCGACTATTGAAGATTTAATTTGTAAAACACCAAGATTTCAATTGCAGCTTGAAGTTTTAAAAGAGGAATATGGCAAACAATTGCAGAAGATTTTACCACACGGTGAAAGCATAAATTTAGTGCCTTTTGGTAATCACGCACGAGGGGCAAAATTCCTGGACGGAAGCGATTGGATTACACCACAACTGACAGCGACGATTGATGAAATAGCTAAGAAGGTTCCCGAGTTTTACTTCGGACGCTTTGATATCATGTACAATACTTTCGAAGAACTAGAGCGCGGAGAGCAATTTCAGGTCGTAGAACTAAACGGAGCGGCAAGTGAACCCACACACATTTACGATCCTAAACACTCGGTTTGGTTTGCCTGGAAAGAACTGGCGAGACACATTACGTATATGTACGAAATCAGTGCTGAAAATCATAAAAAAGGAGTTCCGTATCTCGATTATAAAGTGGGCATTCGGGAATATAAATTGCATTTGGCGCAAAACAGTAAGATCGTAAATTTTTAGATATGAAAAGAATAAAAAATATCTCGGTAGGGTTTTTGGTGAGTTTCATCGGATCAATTCCATTGGGGTATTTGAATTTAGTAGGTTTGGAAATTTATTCGAGATCAGGGCTGAATAATTTGGTTCTCTTTTTATTAGGAGTCATTTTTGTCGAAACTTTTGTCATTTATTTTACCCTAATTTTCGCCAGACAACTGATTCGTAATAAAAAATTGATGAAGATCATTGATTTTTTTGCTGTTGGATTTATGTTTATCTTGGCTTTTCTTTTTTATTTCGGTTCTAATCAAACTGCAAAATCAAATGAGAATTTAAGGAACTATTTAATGTATTCACCATTTGTTATTGGAGTCATTTTAAATTGTTTTAATTTTTTACAGCTGCCTTTTTGGACCAGTTGGAATCTCTATTTGCTTAACGGAAAGTATATTGTAATAGAAAAAAAGTTAAAATATTATTATATTGCAGGAACTTTGATTGGTGTTTTTTTCGGAATGTTGAGTCTGATTGTAATTCTACAGGCTGTTTTTGAAAAAAATAACGCATTTTCAAAGTATGTAATACCTGTATTTATTCCGTTTTTTTTCATTTTGTTGGGAAGTGTTCAGGTGTTTAAAGTGTATAAAAAATATTTTAAATCAACTGCAATAGAAGTTTAACCTCTAAAGCACATTCAAATCTTCACTTATGAAAAAACTGTACGTTCTATTTCCGTTTGTTTTTTTAGCTTGTAAATCGAATCCTTCAGCAATAGCTACTACCGCTCCGACAGCAGATTCAAAACCCATTGAAGTTACCTATAAGGTAAAGGAATCTGAGGTTTCTGGTTTTTTAAAAAGTTTATCTTCAGATGAGATGGAAGGGCGTGAAACCGGAACAAAAGGAATCGAGAAAGCAGCCATTTTTTTAGAAGACTTCTTCAAACAAAATAAAGTAAAACCGTATTTTGTTTCTTACAGAGATACCTTAACCAATTTTAAAACACCGGCGTATAATATTGTTGGAGTTATAGAAGGAACAGATGCGGTGCTGAAAAAAGAATACGTGGTCTTAAGTGCACATTACGACCATATAGGGTTGGAGAAAAAACAGCAGCCAGATGTTGTTTTTAATGGTGCTAATGATGATGCCTCGGGAGTTACGGCAGTTGCAGAGCTGGCGAAGTATTTTAGCGAAACAAAATCGAACAAACGCAGTATTCTTTTTGTGTTTTTTACAGGAGAAGAAAAAGGATTGTTGGGGTCTAAAAGTTTGGTGCAAAAACTTAAAAAGCAAAATTTCAATTTGTACACACAATTGAATATCGAAATGATTGGTGTGCCAATGAAACGTGATTATCTGGCTTATATTACCGGTTTTGATAAAAGTAATATGGCCCAAAAAATAAACGAATACACTGGTAAAAAAACAATCGGGTTCCTACCTAAAGAAGCAGAGTATAAATTGTTTTACAGATCGGATAACTTTTCTTTTTATGAGGCATTTAAAAAACCATGTCAGTCCGTAAGTACTTTTGATTTTGAAAATTTTGACTTTTACCACCATGTTTCAGATGAATTTAAGGTAATGGATATTCCGCATATGACCTCTTTTATTCAGGAATTTTTGCCGGCCGTAACTAAAATTACGATTACACCAACGGAAGAAATTACAATGAATAATTAATCTGTCGTTTTATTCGATTTGCTTATTTTTGCTTTATGAAAAATATTATTGTTACCGGAACCAGTCGTGGAATTGGTTACGAATTAGCATTGCAGTTTGCCAATGCAGGTCATCAGGTTCTGGCAATTTCCAGAAAAATACCTACTACACTTTTAGAACATCATAATATTAGCTGTCTGTCTGTTGATCTGGCAGATGAAACTGCTTTGGCGGAAGTAGATCAGTTTCTTTCTTCTTCCTGGAAAAGGGTTGATGCAGTGGTACATAACGCCGGTGCATTGTTGTTAAAACCTTTTGCCGAAACCACTCAGGCTGATTTTGAAAGTATTTATAAAGTGAATGTTTTTGCTGTTGCTAACTTAACGCGTATTTGTCTTCCTTATCTTCAAAGCGGTAGCCATGTGGTAACCATTAGTTCTATTGGAGGGGTAAGAGGAAGTTTGAAATTTGCAGGTCTTGCAGCTTATAGTTCCAGTAAAGGAGCTGTAATTACTTTGACTGAATTATTGGCAGAAGAATACAAAGAAAGAGGGATTTCATTTAATGTGCTGGCTCTGGGGTCGGTTCAGACAGAAATGTTAAATGAAGCTTTCCCGGGTTATCAGGCGCCAATTTCTGCCGAAGGAATGGCAACATACATCAATGATTTTACACTCAACGGAAATAAATATTTCAACGGAAAGGTGCTGGAAGTTTCCTCAACGAATCCGTAATTTTAAATTCCAAATTGAAGAAAACTTCTAACTTTTTACAAATAACATTTAACTTGAAGTGAGCGAAACTTTAGCTAAATACATACCAGAGCATGCTGTAAAGCCTGTTTTTGATTTGATTGTTGCCAATCAGGTTCATCTGAAAATCGTCAATGAGCGTCAGACGCGTCATGGTGATTACAGAAGAGGTCCAAGTGGTAAACATGAAATTACGGTGAATGCGAGTTTGAATAAATATCGCTTTTTAATTACGCTCATTCATGAAATATCGCATTTGGTTGCATTTGAGAAATTTGGAAGAAAAATAAAACCTCATGGTAACGAATGGAAGTTTACTTTTCAAAGGATGATGGTTCCCTTTATTCGTCCCGAAATTTTCCCAGGTTCATTATTGCCTTTGTTAGCAAGGCATTTTAAGAACCCTTCGGCAAGCAGTGATACCGATACCACTTTGTCTTTGGCCTTAAAACAATACGATGCAGCCAACGATAAGAGCTATATTTTTGAAATTCCCTACGGAAGTGTATTCAGGATTAAAAACGGTAAAATATTCAAGAAATTGGCCGTTAGAACCAAGCGTTTTGAATGTATTGAGATTAGCTCCGGAAAAACATATCTGTTTAATCCAAATGCTGAAGTGGAGATAATACATTAAAAGAAAAATCCAATAAAAAAAATCCAAATTCCAATACTTATACAGTTGGAATTTGGATTTTTTTTATTGAGTTTCCCAGCGAGAATTAGAATTTAAAAGCTTTATCCTTTCAAATAAGCCTCTCTTACTTTTTTAAACAGATTTGAAGAGTAAACGAATTTTACAATCGCTTCGTTATCGGTTCTAAAGATTTCTTCTTTAGTTCCCTGCCAGGCTTTTACACCTTTTTTCAGGAATACGATATTCTCGCCAATTTCCATTACTGAGTTCATATCGTGGGTGTTGATCACCGTTGTAATGTTGTATTCTTCTGTGATTTCTTTGATTAGATTATCAATAAGGGTAGAAGTATTTGGGTCCAAACCAGAATTGGGTTCATCGCAAAATAAATACTTTGGATTGTTTACAATCGCGCGTGCAATCGCAACACGCTTTTGCATTCCTCCTGAAATTTCAGAAGGTAATTTTTTATGCGCATCAATTAAGTTTACTCTTTCCAGGACAAAATCAACACGTTCTTTGATTTTAGCCTTATTGTCGTTGGTAAACATTTTTAACGGGAATGCAACATTCTCTTCAACGGTCATCGAATCAAACAAAGCACTTCCCTGAAAAACCATACCGATTTCAGTTCTTAATTCTCTTTTTTCATCAGGATCCAGTTCTGAATAAATACGACCATCAAAGGAAATAGTTCCTTTGTCTGGTGTATGAATTCCTAACAGACTTTTTAATAAAACTGTTTTTCCGGATCCACTCTGTCCAATAATCAGGTTGGTTTTTCCAGTTTCAAAAACTGTCGAAACACCTTTCAGAACCTTGCTGTCGCCAAATGATTTTTCTAAATTTTTTACTTCTATCATGATCCTAGTAACAATTGTGTTAGTATATAATTAAAAAGAATGATTGAAACCGAAGTCCAAACAAACGATACTGTACTGGCTTTACCTACCTCAAGGGCGCCACCTTTCATATAATAACCGTGAAAAGACGGAATGGTAGCCAACAACATGGCAAATATTAAAGTTTTAATAAAAGCATAAGTGATGTGAAAAGGAATGAATTCCATTTGAGCACCAATAATAAAGTCATTACTTGTGGTAAAGCCTCCGTAAACACCTGCAAGCCATCCTCCAAAAATTCCTAAAAACATACTGATTCCAATTACAAAAGGATACAATAGTAAAGCAATAATTTTAGGGAAAACTAGATAGTTAAGAGAGTTTACACCCATAACTTCCAATGCATCGATTTGTTCTGTAACACGCATAGTACCAATGCTTGAGGTGATAAAGGACCCCATTTTTCCCGCCATAATTACCGAAATAAAAGTAGGGGCGAACTCTAAAATCACGGATTGACGCGTAGCAAAACCAATTAAATATTTTGGGATTAACGGATTTGTTAAGTTTAAAGCGGTTTGAATCGCAACAACACCTCCAACAAAGAAAGAGATAAAACAAACGATACCTAAAGAGTCTATAATTAAATCATCAATTTCTTTAAAAATTAATTGTCGCATAACAGACCACTTGGTCTGTTTATTGAAAATCTCTTTCAGCATTAAAAAATATCTCCCGATTTGGGATAAGTAACGAATTAGCATCATAGTTTTACAAATATTGGCTAAGGTAAAAAGAAGTTATGAGTTTTGGGGTATGAGTTAAGTCTTTTCGGTTGTTTTCCGAATCAAATTAACTTTTCTTTCATTTTTTGAAAGCGATAATTCCTAATAAATTTAGCTTGTTCAGGGGTAACCAGTAGTGGGGTTTTGGCTCTTTTTGCTTTCCAGAATCCTTGAATATAATCAAAAAAGAGGAGCGGTTTTTTCTTCATCATGGCCAATTTAGCCGATGCGATTGCTGTAATCCAGAAGCCGTATCCTAAAGTGAAAAAAGCTTCACCTTGCTTGTATCGGGCTGTTTTGTTATAATTTGCGCCTGTTGGTTTAAGATGTTTTACGTGTAAAGAAGAGTCGGTAACGATCTTCCATCCATAATATTTACAAAGTAATTCGTCTACGGTGTCCCAGCCCATAGCAGGTTTTAAACCTCCAATTTGCTCGAAAGCAGCTTTGCGATACGCCTTTAATGCTCCGCGAATATGATCTTTGTCGGTAAGATTTTCGAGAATCCAGTCGCCATTTTTTTCAATGTAACAAAAACCACCCGCCATTCCAATTTTCGAATCAGATTGAAAATGGGTAATAATCGTTTCGAAGTAATTGGCAGGAAAAATGAGATCACCATCTATTTTTACAATAATATCATATTCTGAACCCAAAGTTTCAAAACCTTTTTGAAAAGCCTGAATAACTTTGCTTCCGGGCATATGAATTGCATCTGACGTTTTATTTACAATAGAAATAAAAGGATGGTCTTTTGCAAAACCCAATACAATTTCTTCTGTCTTATCCGTTGAGTTGTCATTTACCACTACAATTTTTGAAGGTAAAACAGTTTGTGAAACCAAAGACTGTAAGGTCAAGCCAATTAAATCTTGTTCGTTGTGAGCCGGAATGACGATGTAATACTTCATAATTTTCAATTTAAATTCCAATTCTTTAAATTCCAAATTCCAATCAAAACGGGCTTAATTGGAATTTGGATTTTTTTTATTGGAATTTGACTTTAGGCTTTTATTTTTTCCGCTACAACAATATAATATCTTGGCGTGAAATATCTTAGTAAAGGTCTGAATCCAAACTTTTTTACGGGATGTGTAAATTTTTGGCGGTCGGTTATTTTCCAGCCTGTTTTTTCTAAAAGCCAGTCCAGTTGCCAGTCTTCAAATTCATGATAATGTCTGTCCCACATATCAGTCTTAGAACGATATGCGGATGAAAACCATAAACGCAATGGGATCGATATTACTAACTTATCACATTTTACGTTTTGTAGAATAGTGTAAGGGTTTAGCAAGTGTTCGAAGATTTCAAATGCGGTAAAAACAGTATATTCTTCCGTTTGCAAAGCTGTTTGATCGTTGTCTAAATCTTCGCCTTTTGTATTTTTTACAGTATAACCATTTTCTTCCATTATTTTAGAGAATGGATTTGATACACCAAAATCAAAAATGGTTTCTGATGTTTTAACGTGTTTTTGTAAAAACTCTAAAGTAAGTTTGAATCTTTTATTCGGAAACGTTTTTTCGTACATAGTCGCTGCGAGGAACGAAACAATCTCTCGTTCTTGATTTATAATTAGGGCACAAATATACTAAAAAAGTCCGCATCTTATAATGCGGACTTTTTTAGTGTTCAGTCTCAGTCTCAGTCTCAGTATTCAGTCTCAGTCTCAGTCTCAGTCTCAGTCTCAGTATTCAGTCTCAGTATTCAGTTGACTGTGAACTGCGACTGAATACTGAGACTGCGACTAATACCTGTAAACAAATGCATTGACATTCATTCCTGCTCCGACAGAGGCAAAAATGACAACATCTCCTTTGTTTATTTCATGATTTTCCAGTTTACCCTGAATCAATAAGTCGTAAAGGGTGGGTACTGTCGCAACGCTGGAGTTCCCTAAATCGTGAATGCACATTGGCATAACATTTTCAGGAGGTGTTTTGTCGTATAGTTTATAGAATCGGGCAATAATTGCCTCGTCCATTTTTTCGTTGGCCTGGTGAATCAGAATTTTTTTGACTTCATCGATAGCGATTCCGCTTTTATCTAAGCAGCTTTTCATAGCGCATGGAACTTGACTTAAGGCGAATTCGTATATCTTACGTCCGTACATTTTGATGTATTTAATGTCTGGATCTAAATCAGGGTTGTATGATTTTCCAAAGTACAGGTAGTTCGCTTCCTCATTGGCAAAAGTAGCACTCTCGTAAGATAACAACCCGGCTTCATCATCAGAAGCTTCTAAAATTGAAGCACCTGCTCCATCAGAGTAAATCATCGAATCGCGATCGTGATCGTCAACCACTCTTGAAAGGGTTTCGGCACCAATTACTAAAACTCTTTTTGCCATACCAGATTTTATAAAAGCATTCGCTTGCAGAACACCTTCAATCCAGCCTGGGCACCCAAAAAGAATATCGTAAGCTACACATTTCGGGTTTTTAATATTTAATTTGTTTTTTACACGTGTTGCTAAACTCGGTAAAATATCAGTTTGATGTGTTCCTGATTTTACATCACCAAAGTTATGCGCAAAAATAATGTAATCTAAAGTTTCGCGATCGATCTTTGCATTTTCAAGCGCTCTTTCGGCGGCAAAAAAGGCAAGATCAGATGAGGTATGATGGTCTTCGGCGTAGCGGCGATTTTCGATTCCGGTAATGCCTTTAAATTTTTTTATTACAACTTCGTTAGGGTAACCAAAAGGAGTTCCGTCTTCATTTAAAAAAACATGATCGCCAAAGTCAGTATTGCTTACTTCTTTATTAGGAATGTAACTTCCTATACCTATTATTTTTATTTTCATTATTCCTTTATTGTCCGGTAAATTTATTGCTAAAGTATAAATAAAATCATGATAACTATCATAAAAAATACTATGCATGCATATAATTGTGGAATAATAATTTTTTGCGACATATATTGTTTATTTTCTAATGAATTTTAGATTTTATCGAGATTTCAAACGTTTGCGATTGAGGGTATATTGGCTTGCTTTAGTTAATTAAAACAGAAACTTTTTCGATTTGTTATAAATGAAACATAAGCGTGAAAAAGTGTTTGAAATAGAAAACCCGACGGTTTTGAAACCTGTCGGGTTTAAGTATGTATGTAAAGAAAAATTTATTTCTTAGTTTTCCATGTAAGCTTCAATAGGAGCACAGCTACACACTAAGTTTCGGTCACCGTATGCATCGTCTACGCGACGAACTGATGGCCAGAATTTATTGTCAGCAATATACTCTAATGGGTAAGCTGCTTTTTCTCTTGAATAAGGGAAATCCCAAGTATCATTAGTTAACATTGCTAATGTATGAGGTGCATTTTTTAATACATTATTTTTATCATCTGCTGTTGCAGCTTCGATCTCTTTTCTAATTGAAATAAGAGCGTCACAGAAACGATCTAACTCTGCTAAATCTTCAGATTCTGTAGGTTCAATCATTAGAGTTCCGGCAACCGGGAAAGAAACTGTAGGAGCGTGGAAACCATAATCCATTAAACGCTTCGCGATGTCACCAACTTCAATTCCGTTTTCTTTAAACGAACGGCAATCTAAGATCATTTCGTGAGCAGCTCTTCCGCATTCTCCTGTATAAAGAATTGGGTAGTGTCCTTCAAATCTGGTTTTCATGTAGTTCGCGTTTAGGATAGCATGCTCTGTAGCGCTTTTTAATCCTTCAGCTCCCATCATTGTGATGTAACCGTAAGAGATTAAGCATACTAAAGCTGATCCGTAAGGAGCAGATGAAATAGCTGTAATAGCTTGTTCACCGCCTACTTTTAAGATTGGGTTTGTTGGTAAAAATGGAACAAGTTTTTCATTCACACAGATTGGTCCAACTCCAGGTCCACCACCACCGTGTGGAATAGCGAATGTTTTGTGTAAGTTTAAGTGACAAACGTCAGCACCAATTGTAGCCGGATTTGTTAATCCAACCTGAGCATTCATATTAGCGCCATCCATATATACTAATCCGCCATTGTCGTGGATTAATTTAGTGATTTCAATGATTGAAGATTCGAAAACTCCGTGAGTAGAAGGATAGGTTACCATCAAACAAGATAAATCATCTTTGTGTTCAATTGCTTTTTCTCTTAAATCTTCTACATCAATATTTCCTTCCGGAGTAGTTTTAGTAACAATGATTTTCATTCCGGCCATAGCTGCAGAAGCAGGATTGGTTCCGTGAGCTGATGAAGGAATTAAACATACATTACGGTGACTATCGCCTCTTGATAAATGGTAAGCACGGATAGCCATTAAACCTGCATACTCTCCCTGAGCTCCTGAATTAGGCTGCAATGTTGTTCCGGCAAATCCGGTAATTACATTTAATTGCTGCTCTAATTTTTTAAGCATTGTGATATAACCTTCAGCTTGTTCTACTGGTGCAAAAGGGTGAATGCTGTTCCAGTTTGGCATTGACAGAGGTAACATTTCTGAAGCTGCGTTCAATTTCATTGTACAAGAACCTAATGAAATCATAGAATGATTCAATGATAAATCTTTACGTTCTAATTTTTTGATGTAACGCATCAACTGACTTTCTGAATGATGGTTGTTGAATACATCATGTGTTAAGAAAGGAGACGTTCTTTCTAATGAAGCCGGTAACTGACTTGCCGCAGATAATTCAGAAACGGTAAAAGTTTCTTTTCCTAAAGCTTCAGCAAAAATGGAAATAATTTGGTTGATGTCCGAAATTGAAGTCGTTTCGTTAAATGAAATCGAAATGGATTCGGCATCAGGATAGAAGAAGTTTACTTCGTTTTTCTCCGCAACAGCTTTTACTTTTTGAGCGTCAGCTTTTACTAAAATAGTATCAAAGTAAGCAGTGTTGGTTTGGTAAACGCCTAACTTATTTAAAGCTTCAGCAGCAGTAACTGCAGATGCGTGTACTTTGTTCGCAATGTATTTTAATCCTTTTGGGCCGTGATAAACCGCATACATTCCGGCCATAACCGCTAATAAAACCTGAGCTGTACAAATATTTGAAGTCGCTTTTTCACGTTTAATGTGCTGTTCACGAGTTCCTAAAGCCATACGCAAAGCACGGTTTCCGTTTACATCGATAGATACTCCGATGATACGACCCGGCATAGATCGTTTGTATTCTTCTTTAGTTGCGAAAAAAGCAGCGTGAGGACCACCATAGCCCATTGGTACACCAAAACGTTGTGAAGTTCCAACCACTACAGCTGCACCCATTTCTCCCGGAGAAGTCAGGGTTGCTAATGATAAAATATCGGCAGCAAAGGCAACTTTGATTTCATTTTCTTTTGCTTTAGCAACAAAAGAACTGTAGTCATTTACCTGACCATATTTCCCTGGGTATTGTAAAATAGCTCCGAAAAAGTCATTTGAAAAATCAAATGCTTCGTGGTTTCCAACTACTAATTCAATTCCAATAGGAGTCGAACGCGTTTGTAGTATGGATAAAGTCTGTGGTAAAATTTCTTCAGAAACGAAGAATTTGTTTGTATTGTTTTTCTTTTGGTCACGTGTACGAACGTCAAATAGTAACGCCATTGCTTCTGCAGCAGCAGTTCCTTCATCTAATAAAGAAGCATTTGCGATTTCCATTCCTGTTAATTCAATAACAGTAGTCTGGAAATTTAAAATCGCTTCTAAACGGCCTTGAGCAATTTCAGCCTGATAAGGAGTATAAGCAGTGTACCATCCCGGATTCTCAAAAATATTTCTTTGAATTGGAGCCGGAACGATAGTTGGATGATAACCCAAACCAATATATGATTTGAATACTTTATTTTTCTTTCCTAATTGCTGAATATGGTTTGCGAATTCGTACTCGGTCATCGCAGGATCTAAGTTTAAGGGTGCTTTTAAACGAATGTCATCCGGAAGAGTTTCATAAACAAGTTGTTCGATCGATTCAACTCCAATAGTTTGTAACATGTGTTGAAGATCTGTTTCTCTTGGACCAATGTGTCTTAAAGCAAAAGCATCTGTTTTCATATAGTAGTAAAAGTGTTGTTTTTTAGTCGCGCAAAATTAAGTATTAATAATAATTTATTGCACATTTTTAACTTCATTTTTTATGAAATTTTCAATTAAAGATATGGTTTCTTAATAATTGATTAGATTTGAAATATGAAACTTTTAAAGCAGATAGTCGATTTTTACCTGAATAGCAGTATTCATGTGGCTTTGTCGTGTTACGCACTAGTGCAAATAACGTTTCATGTGTTTCATATTCAGTATAGTAACCCAATGGCAATGTTTGCTTTTTTCGGAACAATTGTGGGATATAATTTTGTTAAATACGATGCATTGGTTCGTGTTAAAAGAAAATTGATCGGGAATCAGCTGAAAATTATCGCTGTTTTGAGTTTTATTTCACTCTTTTTAGTGGGCTATTATTTTTTTCAGTTGAAACGAATTACTCAAATTGTTTCGATTGTGATTTTTCTGATAACGGCTCTTTATACACTTCCTTTTTTTCCGAATCGAAGAAATGCACGAAATTGGGCAGGGGTAAAAATTTATATTGTCGCGATTTGCTGGGTAGGGACTACATTGGTTTTGCCGTTAATAAATGCAGGGATTCCTTTTACGAGTGATTTTTTTATAAAATGTATTCAGCGGTTCATTTTGGTTTTTGTCCTGGTTTTGGTTTTTGAAATTATTGATTTAGCCAATGATGATCCGCATTTACAGACTGTCCCGCAAACGATCGGGGTAAAGCGAACCAAAGTTTTAGGTTTTTTATTGCTGGTCCCTTTTTGGGTTTTGGAAGTTTTTGTTTCTACTTTTAATTATCATGATGTTTTTATTAATCTGATCATGGTGCTTATATTAATGTTATTTATTGCGTTTGCAAATCCGGAGCGCTCTAAATATTATACTTCGTTTTGGGTCGAAAGTGTTCCGATTTTTTGGTGGCTGATGATACTGTTTCTTTAAAGTAGTTTCTCATAAAATAAAAAAACCGATGCGGTAACATCAGTTTTTTTTAAGAGTGAAATAAAGTCTTATTTCGTTTTTTGTTCTGCGAGGGCCTTATTCAGGTCGGCTTTAGCTTCGGCTAATTTCTTTCTTTTTTTATCAATTTTTTCTTTGCTTTCCTGATCTTTTATGGCTTTGTTGAGGGCATCAGTTCTTTCTTTGACTTTTTGCTGTTTTTCCTGAACTTTTTTGTTTAGGTCTTTGTTTACTGTTTTTGTAGTACAGTTTTTTTGAGTTTTCGTGATAGCCTCTTCAACTCCTTTTATTTGGTTTTGATTGCCGGCCTTTTTGGCAGCAATCAATTTTATGTTCAACTCACATAGTTTTCTTTCACAGCCTTTTAATGTTGCACAATTGCTTTGTGCAAATCCAATGAAAGAAATAGCAAAAAATGCAACGGATAGTATTTTCCTTTTTAATGTCATAATTTTCCTTTTAGTTTACTTACGTATTTTTAAAAATTGTGTCTGACTATAAAAGTAAGAAATTTAAAATTCTTTTTCCGAAACTATTTTGAGCATTTTATTCCTTTCCAAAAGAAAATTGGTAAGGTGTTTTTTCAAAAAGAAATAGTCAAACAGTATTCCAAACACTCCAAAAGGTGTTTCATATTGTAGTTTATCTTTCATAATGGTAAGGTCATTTTCTTCTTTAAAAAAATGTTCGTGTTTGAAGGATTTAAATTTTCCTTCCTCCATTTCATCAATAAAGTAATCGTAGAATTTCATCTCAGTAATTCTGCTTTTGTGCGTAAGATAAAAGCCGAAATGTTTCCCTCGCCAGGTTACGGTTTCACCAAGATTTATTAAACCAGTTGATGTTCCTGCAATTGCAATCTCACTTGTTTTACTGGCAGACTGTTGATGAATATCAATATTTCGTGCAGCATCGAAAACTTTTTTTTGTGATGCTTTTATTCGGGTTGTTAGGTTTATGACTGTCATTTGCGTTATCAATTGTTTAGTCCCTACGGGACATTTTTTTAGGTTGGGGATATGATCGTTACCAATATGTAATCTCTCCGAGATTAATTGACTTAGTAAAGTTCCTATGGAACATTTTTTTAGGTTGGGGATATGATCGTTACCAATATGTAATCTCTCCGAGATTAATTGATTTAGTAAAGTCCCTACGAGACATTTTTTTAGGTTGGGGATATGAGCGTTACCCATATGTAATCTCTCCAAGATTAATTGGTTCTTAAAGTCGCTACTGGACATTTTTTCTAGATAGGATATTTTATCATTATATTGCTTCTAAAGAAGCAGTTTAACGGATTGAAATGTAACGATTAATTACAATTAAATAGATGGGCGAATTAATCTCGGAGAGATTACATATTGGTAAAAAAGTTACTCCGCTCCGAAAAACTGTCCTGTAGGGACTATACGAGATTTAGCACAGAGTGATTTTCGTAGCTTTTCTGGTTTGAGTACACCACTTTGGTTCTTTTAGGATAAGAGATTTTGGAAAGCCGGATCAATATTTTCAAACTTAAACTTAAAACCTTTTTCTAAAAGTCGCTTCGGAATTACATTTCTGCTCTTTAAAACCAATTCGGTTTCTGTACGAATAAAGTAAGATCCAATTTCAAGAAAGGAGGTATTGATTGGAATTCCAAAAGGAAAACCAACAGATTTTCGTAACGTCTTCATAAAGATTATGTTACGAATGGGGTTTGGTGCTACAATATTTATAACTCCGGTCATTTCTTTTTCAAGGATAAATTCGACCGCATTCGCAAAATCATCTTCATGAATCCAGCTTACAAATTGATTTCCTTTTCCTTGTTTTCCTCCAAAACCAATTTTCGCCAAAGCTTTTAACGGAATAAAAGCACCGCCTTTTTTGCCCAGAACGATTGAAGTCCTCAAGGCGGTTTTTAATGTCTTGGGAGTTTCGGTTTTAAAAAAGGCTTTCTCCCAGGAAAGAGCGACATTTATAGAAAAATCATTTCCTATTTCTCCTTCTGTTTCATCCATTTGTTTATCGAGAGAAAATCGGTAAATGGTAGCAGTAGAGGAGTTCAACCAGTGTTTAGGGGGATTTTTGCATTTTAAAACAGCTTTGTTTAAAATTTTAGTGCTTTCGATTCGGGAAAGTAAAATTTCTTTTTTATTATTTTGGGTGTAACGACAATCAACAGATTTTCCTGCAAGGTTAATTAATGCCGTTGCATGTTCCAGTTCATTTTCCCAACCCGAAAAAGTTTTGGCATTCCAGTTTACATATCTGATACCATCAATGATTTGAGATTTTTCACGGGTCAGAATTACGATTTCTTCAAATTTGTTTTTGAAATGATTGACCAAAACCTGACCTAGAAATCCTGTCCCGGCTGCGATTATAAGTTTATTCATGTTTGAGTGTTTTTAACCATGAATTACACGAATTATTTTTTGCGAAAGTAATCAGGTAAAAAAGCATTTCGCAAAAATTCATGAAATTTGTGGGACTAACATAATTAGTTCAAAATTAATAATAAAGCAATTATTCGATACAATATCCAGGTGAGGCAAAGATATTTTGGAAGTTTTAAAATTTTGATTCTTCTAAAATGTTCTTTAAACATAATAAAAACGGTTATCCCAAACCAAGCTAGAACTAAAAGATCAGGAATATTTGCAAATTGATTTGCGATCAAAATGGGTAATAGGATGAGTGAACCCATTAAAGAAACGGTCATTAAATTTCCAATGTAATTGAGAAAAGTCTTTTGATCTGTTTTTAGCATAAACATACTTTGAAATACAATTTGACCTAAGGTTAAAACAGCCTCCCTCAGAATATTGGTTTGGGGCAGAATTGAAATCAAATTGGAATATTGGAACAATACGAATGTCGTTATTGTTGAAGCAAATGCTATAAAGAGAAAGCGATAGCTGTAATTATAATCAGGGGTGCATTGTAATTTGTTTTCTTCTTTTACTTCTCCTGGAATTATCACTTTTCGATTATAGGAAACAAAAGAGTACAGTTTTTTGAGGATGAAATGAATGGGCTTCACTTTCCCCGTTTTTTCGATCCACGGAAAAGAGTATCCTATAACTTTCAGTAAGCTATCGACACCGTAAAGTACCGTTTTGGTTTTATTATCAATTAATGCAATTTCATTTGGCGCGCGTTTGAGATCTACAAAATTTTGTTCCTCTTCAGATAACTTGCAATATGATTTTCTTCCGTTTTGATCTAACATACCGCTTTTTACAAAGCCGGTAGTGTACAAGTTGCAAAGCGGACAATCTTCATCGTAAAGTAAGGTTTGGTTTTCTAGCGTTTTCATGTTTTCTGGTTTTAAAGGTTTGGAATTGATTAGTACATTTCTTCTAAAACGGGAATGATTTGCAATTTTCTTTTATTTTGAACAGTAATTTCTGAACCTTTAGCTAAGAAAACTGAAGCAGGTTTTGCATTTTGAAGAAACTGAAAATCCTTTCCGTATGTTTTTTGAAAATCGATATCAATATTGTGATTTAAAACTTCGAATTGTTCCCATCTCGGATGTTGCACTTCATACTCAAAAGTCGTTTCTTCATCAATTTTGGTATATCCGAAATAATGTTCTGTAATGAATTCTGCTTCAGAATCAACATTAATCTCGGTTAAATTCTTTTTAGTCTCCAGCTGAATTGTATTCCATTTTTCTTCCTTTTTCCATTGATAGATGAAAATAGTACTGTTCTCGTTGTCAATAATGCTGTGATTCATTTTTTGAGTTTCATGATGTTCCTGATACAAAGTATTAGCCATATAAGTGATAACTTTTTTAGGAACAATTTCTTTTATGAAAACAACGCCGCGTTTCCATTCTCCATTTTCAAAACGTTTTACATAGAACCTTAAATTAACTTCTTCAAAATTGATATGAAACGGAACTTTTAATCCTAAAACTTTTGTGTTCTTAAACATGAAACCAACGAAACTCACATAACATTTGTTGCTCCAGATATCTATTTCAGTTCCACTTGGAATATATTTTTCTAAAATTTCAACATCAATTTCGTAATTAAAAAGTGCTAAGTTTTTCCATTCTGCTTTTAAGAAATTCATAGGTTTTCTTTTTTATAGATTAGTACTGAAAGATAGATAGCCAGTAAGGGAGGAACGCCCAGTAAAAAATTATCCAATATTTGATAGATACGGAAATACAAAGAGATAAAGTATACGGTAAAATATAAAAGAACTCCAATTATATAAACTTGAAGATATCGGTTGTGAGGTTCTTTAAGAATCATTTTTATTCCTATTAAAACCTGAATTAAACCGGTAAGAATAGTTGAAAGTAAAGAAAAAAAGAAAGCACCTTCTTTAGCAATAGGATAAGTAATTAAAATTAAAAACGGAAGTGCTATCGCAAAAGTATTGAGTTGTTTTATTGTTTTCATAATTATTGTTTATTTTAAACTTTCAGAAAAAAATGAAAGTTATGATGAAATTTTTTTAGTTTGAACTTTACTTCATAATTTTTAGGACCAAACGTCCCAACCAATTTTCATTGAATTCCGTCATTTTGTCTAACATATTATCTGCCTTTAAAACGAAATCATACAATTTAGTAGTTTGATCTACAAAGTGTTTTTCTTCTGCGGAATCTTTTGCATTGATTGTCGAAACTTCTTTTAAAATTTTAAGAGCAGGTTTGATTTCTCTTTTGCTTCTTTCTCTTGAAATTTTAACGGCTAATTCGTCCAGATCTTTTTCGGCAGTAAAAAACTCTCTTCTTTCTCCGGCTTTATATTCTTTATAAACAATCCCCCAATCCATTAAGGCTCTTAGGTTCATGCTCGCGTTTCCTCTCGAAATTTGCAATTCGTCCATTATATCTTCCATAGAAACAGGCTCGTTCGAAACCATTAATAAAGCATGGATTTGTGCCATGGTTTTATTAATCCCCCATTGAGAACCTAATGCTCCCCAGGTTTGTACGAACTTATTTTTTGCTTCTTTGAATTCCATGAAACAAATGTAGGTAAAAGTTTTTAAACTTTCAAAAATAAATGAAAGTTTGTTTGATGAGGTTTTTTTAAGAATTATCTTATGTCTTATTTTTAGGTGTTTTATGACAGAGAATTCTCATCTTATAACATTTTTTCTCCCACATCTTCATATCTAAAATAGATTTGATATAGAAAATTAATGAAAAAATATTTTCTAAGTCATTCATTATCAGCTGATGAATTGAGTTTGCTACCGTGGAGCAGAACCCACTAAAAAAAACGAACTGTTTCGCACAGTAAAACGCGAAGGCGGATCTGAAAAGCCTTATGAGTAGGACAAAAACTATTATTATGCAAGCAATACCTGTAAAAGTTAAAAATGTGAAAGTCTACCCTTACATTGATTGGAATGGTGGAGGGATTGGACCTGTTATTCTTCCTGTTATCGAAGGAGCCAGCGGAACTTACGCGGTTGGAACACTTGGAAGATCTGTATTCTACAATCTTGATTTAGCCCCTGAAAAATCTAGTATTGGTATACATCAGAGATATTTAGCAACTGGAGAGACTGAAGATGGTACTCCATTTACAACTCCATGGATGTATAGCACAAGCACAACTGGTGACATAGAGTTCGGAAGAACCATAACAATAGGGGTAAGAGAATCTGAAGCTATTAATGTTGGAAGTATACCTCCATATATTGTATTAGGGCCGCTTACAAATATTACAGTAACTCAGATACTTCCGGCGCCAGCAATTGGTGAGAGAATAATAATTGAAAATGGTTCGGGTAATATTATTGCTACCAGAACTGGTACTCCTCATGAAATGGGAGTTGATGTAATTGAAGGTAACCGTTTAGGAAGATTAAGAGCAGGATTGAAAAACATCATGATTACTGGAAAAAACAAAGATGGCCAAACAGTGACTATAGGGCATCTGACTTGTTTGGATCCAAATGAACCAGCTCTTTTTTTACAGCAATTTGGACCTAGTGAGCATTAAAAAATATTAATCCTCAAACGAAACAAATAATAACTAAAAAATAATAGCTATGGGAGTAATCATGCCTTATGGTGTTGCTATCAGAGAAGCTCTGGTTTCTAATGATCTGGCCAAGATGGAAGCTATTGCCAAACAAGCGAAGCAAACAATAAAAGATCAGGGAGATCTGACAGTTGCTTTACTGGACTTGTTAGACGCGATAGATTCTTTAAAGAAGAAAAAATAATCTGACTTGTACAGAAAAACAAGGGGGGATCTGAAAAACCTAAAGAGTAGGAACAACTAAAAAACAAAATATTATGGCAACAGTACTTTACGGAGTGGGAATCAGAGAAGCGATTGCTTCAAATGATTTAGAAAAAATGGTTGCGGTGGCTGAACAAGCTAAGAAAACCATAAGAGAACAAAAAGATTTGCATGTAGCATTGGTAGAATTGCTTGATGCAATTGATGCCTTGAAAAAGAAAAGGTAATCTAAAAAAGACGGTTTATCAAGTTTTACTTCTTAAACCGTCTTTTAATTAATTGTCAAACCGTAAATAAAACTAAGATGGATACTATTAAGACTTCGACACGATACAGAGTAAGAGATGATTATGAAACAGCTACTCCGGTTCATGTAGTATGGGAAATTACTTTAGCATGTAATTTGAAATGCTCGCATTGCGGATCAAGAGCTGGAAAAGTAAGACCGGGCGAACTAACTACAGAACAATGTTTTGATGTTATTGATAGTCTTAAACGTCTTGGTACAAGAGAAATTTCCATTATTGGCGGGGAAGCTTTTTTAAGAAAAGACTGGATTGAGATTATCGAAAGAATACATCAAAGCGGAATCGAATGTTCGATGCAGTCAGGCGCTTATAATTTAAACGAAGAACGAATCATTAGTGCAAAAAAAGCAGGAATAAATAATATAGGTGTTTCTATTGATGGAATGCCGGATACTCACAATAAAATAAGAGGAAGAAGAGATTCTTTTGAACATGCTGTTAATTGCTTGGCACTACTTAAAAAACACAATATAACTTCTAGTGTAAATACAGTAATTACAAAAAGAAGCAAAAATGAGATGAATGAGCTTTTGGATGTTTTGATTGAAAATAATGTTAAAAACTGGCAGATACAACTTGCTGTTGCTATGGGAAATGCCGTTGATCACTCAGACGAATTGATCGTTCAGCCTTATGAATTAATTGATTTTTACGACGACCTTATCGTCATCTACAGAAAAGCCTTAGCGCATAATATTTTAATACAGGCCGGAAATAACATTGGTTATTTTGGACCGTATGAACACATTTGGAGACAAGGCAATGAAAAATATTATACAGGATGTTCGGCTGGACATACAGGAATAGGGATTGAAGCAGATGGAAAAATAAAAGGCTGCCCATCATTACCAACAAGTGCCTATACGGGCGGAAATGTAAAAGATATGGCTCTGGAAGACATTTGGAAATATAGCGAAGAAATGGTTTTCTCCAGATATAGAAATAAAGAAGAATTATGGGGTGGCTGTAAAGGCTGCTATTATGAATCTTCCTGTCTGGCAGGCTGTACCTGGACAAGCCATGTACTGTTTGGCAAGAGAGGGAACAATCCTTTTTGCCATCATCGTGCTCTGGAATTAAAGAAGAAAGGCCTTAAGGAACGAATAAGAAAAATACAGGAAGCACCAGGCGAATCTTTCGATATGGGACTTTTTGAAATTATAGTGGAAGACGAAAACGGAGTAATCGTAGAAATACAATCCCCAACTAGTGAAGCTCCAATTCAGGTTACTGGTCCTATTGCCAGAGTACCAAGAATTCCAAAAGCACTGAAGTTATGCAATGGATGTGATAATTATGTCTATGAAGAAGAAGAGGTTTGCAGTTTTTGCAATAGCGACGTAAAAAAAGTAAACGAGGAATATGCCGCTAAAATGGAAACAGCAAAACGCTCGCTGGAAAAACTGGAATTCCTAATGATGAAATAATATGGAGCAGTTAAAAAATATTCAATCCGAAATTGAGCAGTACTCGCATCATATTGAAGAAGGTTTAAGTCTCTCGGAAATTACCATTAAGTACGGTTTAAATTCGTACAGGTATGGATCTTCCAGTTTTTTAGATGACCTTTTTGATCCTATCACCATCACGGACAAAACTGTATTTTATGATTTAGGTTCTGGTTACGGGAATATTATTTTATACGGTGCGATACAATATCCAAATGTTCAGTTTAAGGGAATAGAAATTCTTGAAGAGCGAAATAAAGTTTGTGTTGATTTAATCGAAAAAGAAGGAATCACTAATGTTACGGCCGTTTCCGCCGATCTCTTAAAGGCTGATATTTCTGATGGGAATGTTTTTTATTTGTACAATCCTCTTCATGATTTTCAATACGCTGAATTATTAGACAAACTCTATCAGATTTCTTTGAAGAAAGACATTATCGTAATTGCAGAATCCCATTGCAGTTCTTTTGACGAAGCCGATTGGCTGGAACAATATTACCTTAAAGATATTGATGTCATCAGAAAAATTAAATATTACCGCTCTAAACCTGCTCATTAAAACCCACCAAACTAATAATAAAAATCAAATCAATTAATAATTTAAATCAAAAGAGTTATGGCTAGTTTAAGTTCAATTATTCTTCCGGTTCTTGAAGGGATGGAGGAATCACATTTAAAAGATCAATTATTAAAATTTCTGCCAAATCAGGAGGAATCATTTTCAAAAATTGAAAAAAGTTTTAATCAGTTGACTTCCAAAGTTCAGGATAAAGATCGTTTACAGCGTTTTTTTCACAGTTGGAGCCAAACCAATAACAGCGCAATGACAGTTGCCGGAATCAGCAACCGTATGACAATGCTGGTTCATAAAAATCAACCTATTGGAGATGAAAAAGCACTATTACAGTCTATCACCAGTTTAAATAGAATTGTAGATGAAGATCTGGCAGTTGTGGGCAGAATTTTACATTCACAAATGTTTTACACCATGGCAACTACAATTTGTACTGATGATGATTGGCTTTCACGCCGCTATTTAAATCAAAGTGCCAGTGATTTTAAAAAATGGAAAGATCAAAATTCATTGCGAAATAAAGACATCATGATCGCTTTGCTGACCACTTTGATACATGAAATTTATACGCATGGAGAAGTAGAATTGATATTACCAAAATTCCAATCATGGCTGATTAATCATTATGGTTACACCGAAGAAGAATGTGATAAAACACTGGCCTGGATAAGCGTTCATTGTGGACCAACGGAGAAAAATCATTTCTTTTTTGCGGTTAGTTCCATTTTTCACTACGCCAAGGCAATGAATATCAATCTTGAATCGTACGATCTTGAAGTAATTGTTAACGACTATTTATCTAAAAAATCAGCTGTTATGGTAGATCTTTTGGAGGTTGCAGAATTGAGTTTTTAAATCCACATACCAAAACTACTTATTACAAAAAAATAAACTTCAACGCCGTATGTCAAAAATTAAGCTGCAACAAAATCAAGCTGATAAACAGGAAAAATGGAATCAGTTGTTTTTTGAATATTTTCAAAAGGGTAACATTTTACACAGAGATTCTTTTGCCAATTCCTCGGTAGTCCTTCATCCGGAGTACAATGAAGAAATGGATCGTTTGTGCGCTGTTTTAAGCAAAGCCTCTAAAGCAATTGTTTTAAATTATTTTGAAGACAGCCGAATTCGGAACTATTATCAACTGGATAATGACCTTGAAGGTATATTGAAAAAAAGTAATAGCCAGACCTATAATCAGGGCTTTTATCGCCCTGATTTTTTATATGATACAAACGATCAGCCTAAGATTTGTGAAATAGGGGCACGATATCCGCTTAACGGCTGGATGCTCAGTTATTATTCACAATTGATACACAATCGTACCAATTCACATAATGAAAAAGTGCATATCAGCGGTACCGATTTAGAAAATCTTATCGACGATCTTTCCCATCGGTTTGCTCCCCATCGAAAAGTAGCGCTCATTCACGATGATGAAAAAGGCAGCGATATTTTTAATGCCCAAAGAGAATTAGCAAAATTAGATATTGAGCTAATTTCTGCAAAACCTCAGGACCTCATCATTTCAAATAATTTAATAACGGTAAACGGAGTAGCAGTTTCCCAATTTATACTGGAAATGGATCGGGAAGAACTAAAAAAAATAAGCCCCGAGGTACTGGATAAATTAATCGAAGAAAATAGTTACTTCAATGATATTCGAACCTTAATCTTAATTCATGATAAAAGAGTTCTGGCCGTAATGTACGATGCTCAGATCATGCAGGATTATTTGAGTGAGGAAGATTATAATTTTTTGAAAAATTACCTCATCCCGAGTTTTGTGATTACGGATCCTGCGGACTGCGATGCTTTTACGGATACAGAGCAAAACCTGATTTTAAAACTAAATAGCGGCGGAAGGGGAATTGGGGCTTACGTAAAAAGCGAATGTACCAACGAAAACTGGAATAGGATTGTCCGAGAAAATTGGGACAAATACCTGATTCAGCATTTTGTGGATCAGAAAGAGTTTAACGATACCGAAAATAATCGCCAGATCTATTTAGTAGGGATGTTGCTGTGTAAAGACGACAAAACTTACGGGTCCGGCATATTTAGGGGATCTGACGAATCGGTTGTAAATGTACATCAGGGGAGAGCCTTAATTTATCCAATAGTTCAGTAGTAAAGGCATGAAACATACAGTTATTATACCGCTTTATAATAAAGAGGCGTATGTCTATGATACGATTCGTTCTCTGGCTTTTCAGGATAAAAAAGCAGCACAAGTTATCATAGTCGATGATTTTAGTACGGACCAGAGTCTTGTTAGTCTCAAAGAAGCACTCTCCTTTTTTGCGCCACAGTTTCTGCAAACAAAGGTTCATATTATTGAATTAAAAGAGAACAAAGGTCCCGGAAACGCAAGAAATATGGGAATCGAATTGGCAACAGGAGACCTGATTAGTTTTTTGGATGCCGATGATTGTTATGTTTCTTCCTGTTTAAGCGATGTTAGTACGATTATGGAGAAGGAGAATATAGATGTTTTGGTTCTTGGAATTTTACTTGTCCCTTCTAATTATTATATGCCAAACATTAAATCCTTTGAAAAAGAATTGATTTCCCTTTCGAATGATTTGTTTGTAATGACTGATCCCTTGCACACCGTTAGTTCTCCTGATTTTATTATGGGTGTTGGGAGCAATGTGGTAGTTCGGAAAAACCGGCTGACGAACATCCGTTACGAGGTTGACGTTTCTTTAAATGAAGGAATCGATTTTTGGTATCGCGTTTTAAAAAATACGCCTACATCTTCACGGGTTGGTTTATTGAATAAAACCTGTATCGAAGTACGAGAGGTTGACGGCAGTTTGTCCCGGATTCGTTATTTGACATGGAAAGAATTAGAGATTCCCGTTTCAATACGACGATATCGGGAAAGTACCAATCGATACGATCAGCAATTAATGGGAATGTTGTCCCAAAGATGGTTGTCCCACGCTATGAAACGATTACCCTCCTGGAAGGAAAAAGGCTTGTTTCTCTTTCATCATTGCAGACTCTTGATTAAGAACAGCTATTATTTAAAAACACGAAGTAAATAAAAACACCTCATGATGTCCCCAGTTTGTATTCCTGCCAAAATTGATCACGCTGTATTTCAAAATTATTTTGAATTGGCGAAACAGAATCCTTTATATATCGAATTCTACAAAGGAAATGACTTTGCAGCAGGAGCCCCTATGTTAAGTAAAAAAGAGTTAATGCCAATTTTAAATACAAATTTTAAACTTCAGGATGAAAAAACGGGGGTATATCTGGTACGCTCAGGCGGAAGCACTCAAAAGCCTTTGGTATTTCCGGTCGATATACAGGAAAATCACAATCAACGTCTTGCACTGGCATCTGAGCTCACCAAGAACAACTTTTTTACGCCTGAAACAATTGCCCTGAACATTTTTGGTTATTCTGATATGTACCGTACAGCGGCCATTATGGATGACATTTTAGAGAAATGCCAGGCAACAACTTTAGCCTTAAGTGCACATGCCAGTTATGAAGACATGGAGCAGGCAGCCCATCATTTTAAACCAAATTTTATATTTGGAACTCCTTCAAAACTATTATGTTTTGCTCAGTATTTAAAAGAGAACAACAGAAAAATAGAGATCGAAAACTTATTTTATGCAGGGGAGTTTTTAAGACCTAACACACAAAATTTTTTACAAAAGACACTCGGTTTTCAACAAGTTTATTCCATGTATGGCTCTGCCGAAACCGGAATTTGGGCCTGGTCGCATTGTACTAAAACCCCCTCTTTATTTTCGGTTATTAAAGGTATTATAGTTGAAATTATAAATCCCGATGAAAACGGATACGGCACACTTGCAATTACCAATACCTTCCGCAAAAGATTTCCGGTTTTCAGATATGCAATTGGCGACTTAGGCCGATGGGTGGAGCTGGAAGGAAAATCTTTTCTCGAACTGAAATCCAGAGAAACCAAATCATTTATAGTTTGTGAGCAGCATTACGATTTAGACGAATTTCTTTTATTGACAAGTGAGACCGATGCTTTTCAGATTCAACTGTCGACGAATGCCTCTTTTAAGGAAGTAGTTCGGATGTTAATGGTGCAAAATGTTTCGGAAGATAAAAGACAGGATTTTATCAGTGAAAAATGTGCAGTATTAAAAAAACTACTCAACTACGAGGAATGGTGTATGGAAGTTGAGGTTCTGCTGGTTAACGCAGCAGATTTGTACATCGATCCCAATACAACTAAAACACCTGTACTCTTAGATTTGAGATGATTTTTTAGGAATCACTTTCTTTCATTGGCTTTCAAAAAACAGTTCTATTCCATTGATTACTTGCTTTATGGATAAAAAAACCAGTCTCATGACATTTTTTTATTTAAGACTTGATAAGCATTGTAATTTTATTCGGCAAAATAAAAAATGATGATTTTAAAAGGCTATTTGTAACACAATCAGCAAGATACAATCTCCGATAAAAAAATCTGAATAAAGCAAAGAATAAAAAATAACAACCCCAAAAACTAATTACCATGAAAGATTTATCCTCTTCCACGTCAACCTGCGTGGATCCGATCCCAGATTCGAGATACCCTGTTTTGGAGCCTTTTTCTGGCCAGAAACCCCGACTTCCACAATTTTGGAAATGTACCTGTGTACTTCACCCTTTTAGCCCCCCACAAAGTAACAGCACCCCCGCGGACCTAGCGAGTCCATTTTTTGAAATTTGTACAGCCACTGTTTATTACGCAGAAGGGCTTGGATTAAATGCTCTGCTGGTAGGCAGTTCCGGAAGAAGATGGTGGTACAGAGTTACTCCAACTCAAACGGAAGTATCTACAGATGGAACTCGTTATACTCCTATAAATCTGGGCTGGAGAATTCCAACTACAGATTGGTTTGGAAACGCAACCGATAAAGCTAAATGTTCGGGAACCAGTTACCTAAACTGGATGAAAGCACAGAAAGTAGACTGGTGGAAAATTCCGGTGGGCAATAGCAACCCGTCACCTGCTACCTGGATGTGGTTTGATCATGGTACTAATTTTCCGGTACGTCTTATGTTCGGGCAAGGGCCTGTTGCAAGGCCTGGTCTGGGAGATGTTAATCAGCTGGCACTTTTTCAAATGTTTTCGTTCACCTATTTTTCCAATTTTGACCGCTTACCAAGCAATCCGTTAAACAACCCTTTGGTGCCTCCGGCAGTAGAAGGTTTCTCTTTTGGTAACCCGAACCGATACAACCTGTTTACCTGGAATACCAATTTTGGAATGAGCGTTTTTATGACACCGGTCAACTCAGCATTCAATCCGCTGCCTACAAGAGTTTTATACAATTGGAGAGATGCGGCACAATATAAGGTTTCATCAGATAGAAGTCAGAGTACACTGATGAAATATACGTACAATACCACGAACCCCTTTACTGCCCAGCAAGCCCTTCTTACAGGACCTACCCCGGCAGGAATAACACCACCGCCAAACAGTGGTAACGGTTTCTTAATTAATTATGTTGGAGACAAAATAACAGAAGCTATTGGTTTTGCAAGGTTTCCATTTCCGCAGCAGCCGCCAAACTGGGTTCAGATTCCGGCAGTAAAAGGGAGCATTCAGGCGACCATTATCAGTAATCCTGTACTTTGTCCGGGTAACAGAGTGACGGTTGTAGGAGTATTATTTCCGCCTTCAGGGAATAACTACCCAGATTCTACCTATCTGTGGACCTGGTACAGCCCCTTAGATTCAACCGGAAACAGCAGCCGTCCGATAACCTTTATGCAATCACAATCAGGTGTAGGTTTAGGAACCAGTCTTGCTCTGGCAGATTACTTTGATTATGAAGAATTCAGAACGCCAATTCCGCCTTGCAATTTTGCAGTGCCGCCAGTCGATTTTACAGTAAAAGCAAAACCTGTTTCAGGTACAGACTCCTATCCATGGCTTAACACAGGTGTTCGACTGAATGAGAAGAGAGTGGCCACCATCAAGTATGTGGATGGTCTGTGGACGGCAAATCCAAATATCAACAACGGTCAGTTATACAATTCAGCTGGAAACCCAACTTTTATTGAAGCCAAACCCGGATATGCCCTTCCAGGTAAAAACGAAGGTGCTCTTATAGGTAAAGTAGGAGATACCGTTTTCTTAATCGGACTGGGAGCAAGCACGCCACCCGGAGTTGTTGGAACGTTGGAATTATGCATCAACGATGATTTGAAAGGACTGTATGGCGCCGGTCTGACAGACAATAAAGGAGAGGTAAATGTGAAAATAAGCGTTGAAGCTCCAGGAACAAAAATAAAGTTGAATAAAAGTGGAGCAGAACCCACTAAAAAAAACGAGGCGGTCTCTGAAAAGCCATAAGAGTAAGAAAAATCTAAATCCAAAAGTTATGTCAAATTTATTAGCAGGTGCTTATTTAGCAAAAGGCACAATCGGAAATGTTGGAACACCAGGTGCTCCAGTTGCATCATTTAGTTTAGTTGTTGTACCGTCACAACATTCAGTTACAGGTACAGTAGTAATTACTCAGGCGGTAGCCGGTCCTGACAGCCATATCGTGGTTCAGGTAAGAGGTAAAATTTATCCAACAGGATTTGGTGAAGTGACTCAGGTAGTTAGTTTACAAGGACAATATGTTCAGTCTTTCCCTCCTCCGGCAATTGGAGCTTTTTTAGCAGACTTTGATGCTCATTTAGCTATCGATAATGCATGGAACGGAACAGGTGGGTTCTCTTACTACGAGCACACTGTTACAAAAGCACCGGTAAAGGCAGCAAAGAATCTGAAAGAGGAATTGGCTTAGGAATAAAATTCTCTCCAAACAATTCTATACAGGAATTTTGAAAATCTGCAAAAAAAATTTCTGGACCAATTAGATATAAGAGATCGCCTGCTTTAGGCGATCTTTTTTATTCCTTCAAAAAAGCTGCTTTTTTGAATAACCATACAAATCAAAAACAAAACAAAACAATGAAAAAAAAACAGATTATTATTGCCCTGCTGCTTGTTGCGATCGCAGCCAGTCTTGGGGTGTTTTTCTACTACAAGAACAACGAAAAAGGAGTGGATGGAGTTTATGCTACCAGTGCGACGCCTGATTCTTGTGAATGCGAGACCAGTTGGTTTCCTCACGAGCAAACACCTGCACCAAAAGAAGGTGACGGCAGTCCATTTGACTCAGACAATACTACCAATTGTGATTTTCACCAGTGGTCCTGGCAGAAATTTTTGTGGGTAACAAAGCCGTTGCCAAGCGGGAATCCTTTTTTCATAGATTCGCTGGATATTGTAAGCCCGGAAATGGAGGATGTTGCACCACAGCTGGGAATAAAACTAACCTTGAGTTCCATTAATCAGGCAGGTTTCAAAGGGGTACTACTTTCTAATCCTAAATTTAATAAGGTTGCGGACACAGTGTATTATTCGATTCACGTGAATAAACTGCTCAAAGACAAAGCCATTTCGGCTGCCTCTTTAATCAACAATGGAAAATTGCCCGTTTCAAATTCAGAGACCTTTCCGGTTGGGGCTTTAGAACTAAAAGTCTCTTGGATCAGTATCGATGCCATTGTTAAAGAACAACAAAAAGATTACTTTACAACTACTGCGGCCGTTAAAAACAGCAAAGGACAATACGTTAAAAAAACGATGGCACTGTTAGGAATGCATGTGGTTGGAATTGTAAAAAATCATCCTGAGTTTATTTGGGCCACTTTTGAACATAAGGATATGGCACCTGTTTACGATAAGAAAAACAATTTGGTAACCTCAGCAACTGAAAAGTTGTTTTATGAAAAAGGTACCGAAAAAGATATCAACGGCATCCGATGGTTACGAGGGGCCACTTCGCCGGTTCTTCCTAACAAAGCATTTATTCTTTATGAATATGGAGTGCCTAAGGATTTAAACACAGGCGACTTTATGGCAACAAGTCAAAAAGAGCCTGCTAATTTTAATAATATTGAGAATATCAATAAATGTGTGGACTCTAAATTGAAAGATGTTTTTAGAAATTATTTTTACAATGGCTCTGTATGGCTGGATTTTGACGGAGTTTCTCCTGAAGATCAGGTGAAAACACTTGTAACAAAAAACATTTCAAGCGCAATTCCGGGTGCATTAGCCAGAGGTTCTGTAAATCTGGCGAACATTACGATGGAAACATACACGCAAACTTTTCAGGATGACATACATAAGATTAATAGTGGTACTTTGGTAAGTTGTTTTTATTGTCATCAGGCTTCCAACAGTGACAAAACACGACCTGGCAAATCACCTTTGTTTTTAAGTCATTTGTTTGCCGATTATTTACAATTTACAAAACCGGCAGGCACTGCTAAGAATGCGAATGTTTTGGGTATCTCACGCGAGAGACGTATTCAGGAGATCGATGCAGCGAAAATGGATCAGCTTGAAGAATTTATTAAAGCGACCAAGTAATTGCTGATTTTATAGTAAAAAAAGAGGAGGTTTCACCATTGTGAAATTTCCTCTTTTTGCTTTTAAGGGATTAAAAATCAGTAGTACTGAAAAAGGAAACGTTGGTCTCCCTATCTTTTATCTTCTTTAGAATAATTGGAAACCCCGTTTATGTCAATTGGATTTCCTAAAAAGCGAGGCTCACGATTTCTCATAAGATCAAAAAAAGATTTGAAAATAGAACCGTATTCCCGAAAAGTCACGTATTTATAACCCAGATACTCTCCTTTATTAGCAGAAAAACCAACCGATTTTATGCCAAGTTTTACGCCGATATAAATAGCCCGGTTCAAATGATATTTCTGCGAAACGAGAGTAGCACTTTTCACCTTGAAAATATGTTTAGCACGATACATGGTCGAGTACGTATCGAAACCCGCATAATCGACGTAGATTTTAGTAGTATCAACTCCGTGTTTGTAACAGTAATTTTTCATCACTGTTAGCTCATCATATTCATCACGGCCATTATCACCGGAAAGTAAAATCTTCTCTATTTTGTGTGTTTGGTACAATAGAATCCCGGCGTCCAGACGGTCTTTTAGATATTTGCTGGGCTGATCTCCATTGATTCCGGCCCCGAAAATAATTCCCACCTCATTTTTTGGAAGAGGAGTTGTAGTAGAATAAATAAAATCATCAGTGGATGATTTTACATATATATTCACAGAAACGATTACAATAACCCCAAGGATAGAAAGGTAAATTAGGTTTTTGAGAAGTTTTTTCACTTTGAATTTCTAAGATTAAGGTTAAAAGAATTGTGAAGATAAGTAAATTTATCTTTGGTGTTTGTGTTCGGATCGAATCAAAAAAACCGAAGTATTCCTACCTCGGTTTTAAGTATATCCTATACTCTAATAAGTCTAATACTCTTAAAGCAATCCTGCTCTTTTTAATAAAGCTTCGGGTTTTGGTTCCTGACCTCTAAAACGTTTGTATAAAATCATAGGATGTTCTGTTCCTCCTTTTGAAAGTACATTGTCTTTGAATTTTGTTGCGACTTCGTGATTGAAGATACCGTTTTCCTGAAAGTATTCAAAAGCATCAGCGTCCAGGACTTCAGCCCACTTGTAACTGTAGTATCCAGAAGAATATCCACCCTGAAAAATATGTGAAAAAGCAGTACTCATTGCATTTTCTTTTACATCAGGGTACAATTGTGTGTTGGCAAATTGTTCTGTTTCGAAAGTTTTTAAATCTGTGATGTTTGTTGGGTCTTGTCCGTGCCATGCCATATCCAGTAATCCAAAACTTAGTTGACGTAAAGTAGCAAGACCTTCCTGAAAACTGGCACTTTCTTTTATTTTCTGAACATATTCAATTGGGATAATTTCCCCTGTTTCGTAATGATTCGCAAACAAAGCCAAAGCTTCCGGCTCGTAACACCAGTTTTCCATAATCTGACTTGGTAATTCTACAAAATCCCAAAACACCGAAGTACCCGATAAACTTGGATAAGTGGTGTTGGCTAACATTCCGTGTAAACCATGACCAAATTCGTGGAATAAAGTAGTAACTTCATTAAAAGTCAATAACGAAGGTTTTGTTTCTGTAGGTTTTGTAAAGTTACAAACGTTCGAAATATGGGGTCTTTCGTTTACACCTTCTTTTATAGATTGTGATTTGAAAGAGGTCATCCACGCACCGTTACGTTTTCCTTTTCTCGGAAAAAAATCGGCGTAGAAAATCGAAACTAAATTGTTATCTGCATTGGTTACTTCGTATGTTGTAACTTCTTCATGATATTTGTCGATATCAAAAACTTCGGTAAACGTTAATCCGTATAATTTTTTGGCAACAGTAAAAGCTCCGTTTAAAACTTTTTCTAATTGGAAATAAGGTTTCAGTTTTTCATCATCTAAATTAAAAAGCTGCTGTTTTAATTTTTCAGAATAGTAAGCACCATCCCATTTTTCTAACTGCTCGATTCCATCCAGCTCTTTAGCGAAAGTCGTTAATTCAGCAAATTCTTTCTGAGCTGCCGGTTTGGCTTTTGCCAATAAATCATTAAGGAAAGAGAAAACTTTTTCCGGGTTCTCAGCCATCCTCTCTTCGAGAACAAAATGTGCATGGGTTTTATAACCCAATAAATTGGCTCTTTCATAACGAAGTTTGGCGATTTTCAGGACATTTTCCTGATTGTCAAATTCGTTATTTTGGAAAGCTTTTGCTCCAAAGGCAATTGCCATTTTTTTACGTAACTCGCGATTGTCGGCATAAGTCAAAAACGGAATATAACTAGGATGATCTAAAGTGAAGATCCAGCCTTCCTTTTCCTGACTTTTGGCTAATAATCTTGCGGCTTCGATAGTTCCTTCCGGTAAACCTGCCAGATCTTTTTCATTTGTTAAATGCAATTCGAAAGCATTGGTCTCGGCCAAAACATTTTCGCCAAATTGCAAACTTAGTCTTGACAGTTCTTTATCTATTTCGCGTAAGCTTTCTTTTTTGTCCTCAGGCAAATTGGCTCCGTTTCTTGAAAAACTTTTGTATTTTTTATCTAAAAGCGTAGTTTGCTCCGGATTTAAATTCAGCTTTTCTTTTTGATCATAAACGGTTTTAATTTTAGCAAATAATGCCGCATTTAAGGTAATGTCGTTTCCGAATTCTGAAAGCAAAGGAGAAACTTCCTGCGCAATTTTTTGCATCTCATCACTTGTTTCTGCCGAATTCAAATTGAAGAAAATACTGGACAGACGATCCAGGACATCACCTGTAAAATCCATCGCTACCACCGTGTTTTCAAAAGTGGGTGCCTCCGGATTGTTTACGATCGCATCAATTTCGGCCTTAGCCAAAGAAATTCCTTCGTTAAAAGCAGGAACATAATCCTCGATTTTAATTTGCGAAAAGGGTGCTGTATTGTGTTTGGTGTCAAAATGTTGTGTTAAAATGCTCATTTTTTTAGTTTTCAGTCTCAGTCTCAGTAAGCAGTGCGAACTAAGACTAAAGAGTTTATTTTTTTTTTGAGTATTCAGTCTCAGTTCTCAGTTTTCAGTGCTTGCTGTGACTGAGAACTGAGACTAAGAACTATTTAAGACTTTCAGCTGCTTTATTAACTGCAGCTTTTAATTCTTCTTTATAGGAAATAATAGTGTCAAGTACTTTTTTATCGTGGCTTCCAATGATTTGTGCCGCTAAAATTCCGGCATTCTTGGCTCCGTTTAAAGCTACTGTTGCAACAGGAACTCCGCCAGGCATTTGAAGAATCGATAAAACCGAATCCCAACCGTCAATAGAGTTACTTGACTTCACTGGAACTCCAATTACGGGAAGTGGCGACATTGAAGCAACCATTCCTGGTAAGTGTGCAGCTCCTCCAGCACCGGCAATAATTACCGAAATACCGCGAGTGTGTGCATTTTTACTGAAATCGAACAACTTTTCAGGCGTTCTGTGTGCCGAAACGATATCTACTTCAATTTCAATATTAAATTGTTTTAATATGTCGATAGCATCCTGCATGACTGGCATGTCTGAGATACTTCCCATTATGATGGCTACTTTGCTCATGTGTTTTTTGTTTTATATTTTTTGTTTCAAGTTTCAGGTTGATCAAAACTGAAATTTTGAAGTTACTTGTTTAAGACTGTTTTATGTTGTTAAAAATTAAAAACATAATTCCAAAACCTAATACAATTAAGAACAATGTTATAAATAAGAATCCAATAAAATTTTTGATTCTCTCACCAATATATTCATTTTTATCAATAAACTTTTCAAAGCAAATTTTAATTAAATTTTGTGTTTTACCTGCCTTCGAAGCATTATTTAATAACTCAAGAAGATCAAGAAATCCCATTTGTAATACTTTTGATTCAAGTTATTGTAAACTGTAAACTACGACTGAAAACTACTTGTTCTGCTTCAGGTTTTTATGGTGACTGTAAACTGCAACTAAAGACTAATCACTCTAATCGTATTCTTAACATCCTCGGCAATTCTTCTCGCCTCAGACATGTCTTCATTTACAATCGTTACGTGGCCCATTTTTCGGAAAGGGCGAGTTTCTTTTTTACCATAAATATGAGGGGTAACACCGTTCCATCCCAGGATAGTTTCGATGTTTTCATAAACAACATCCCCGGAGAATCCTTCGGCACCTACTAAATTAACCATAATTCCTGCAACTTTGCTATCGGTATTCCCTAATGGAAGATCCAGAATTGCACGCAGGTGATTTTCAAATTGAGAGGTGTAGCTGGCCTCGATGGAGTAATGTCCTGAATTGTGCGGACGCGGAGCAACTTCATTTACTAAAATATCATCGTCGTTAGTTTGAAACATTTCAACAGCCAAGAGGCCAACGTGATTGAATTTTTCCGAAACATTTAAAGCAATAGCTCTGGCTTTTTCGGCTACTTTCTCGTCAATTCTGGCAGGGCAGATTACATATTCTACTTGATTGGCTTCCGGGTGAAACTCCATTTCAACAACTGGATATGTTTTAATTTCTCCTGATGGATTTCGGCATACTATAACCGCTAATTCGTTTTTAAACGGAATCATCGTTTCAGCAATACATTCTACATTTGGAAGATTGTCTAAGTCAGAAACCTGACGAATTACTTTTACACCATTTCCGTCGTAACCAAATTCAGTGCATTTCCACACAAATGGTAATTTCAGGTTTTGGATTTTAGACTTTAGACTTTCTAAATTTTCAAATCGCTCAAAGGGTGCTGTTGGGATATTGTGATCTGCGTAGAATTGTTTCTGAATTCCTTTGTTTTGAATTCCTTTTAAGGTTTTTGGAGAAGGATAGATTTTTAAACCTTCATTCTCTAACTGCGTCAGAGCTTCAAGATTGACCAATTCGATTTCAAAAGTCAGAACATCAACTTGTTTTCCAAAATTATAAACAGTTTCATAATCCATTAAATCACCCTGAAAGAATTTATTGCAGGCAATTTTACTCGGAGCTTCGTCGCTCGGATCGAGAACATAAGTCTGGATGTCAAATTTTCTGGTGTCGAACAAAAGCATTTTGCCTAATTGTCCGCCGCCTAATATTCCTAATTTAAAATCAGAAGAAAAATAATTCATTGTAGTTGTGTTTTTGCAAAGATACTTTTTAATCTTTTTTTTGCCACGAATTTCACGAATTTCATGAGATATAGAATGAGAATATTTTTTTGCCACGAATTCCCCGAATTAAAAGTTCTTAAAAGCACTGCGAAAAAATTCGCGAAAATTAGGGGAATTCGTGGCATATAAATTTTTTTTAACCCTTTTAATCTGTGGCTAAAAAAATAAACGTAAAGCATACAATCCCAATAACTATCAGGATTCTCAAAGTTCCAACTGAAATTCTATGACAAGATTATTTTTCTATTTTCTTCAAAACTTCTTTGGCAACGGCTTTGTAGGCTGCCGAATGATCACCATAATCCTTATTCAGAATAATTTGCAGCTCAGGATGTATCCAGTCGTAATGATTGCCTAAAACATACAAAGTTCTGATCGAATAGGCTTTTGTAGCCACTTTTACATCATTGATGAGCCAGTCAAATGAAGCTTCTATACAATCTTGCAGATTCGCTTCGGAAAGTGAAATACCGTTTTCTGTCTTTTTATAATGAGCTTTTACAAGTAACTGAATCACTTTTGCAATAGGACGAATAGCACTTTCGTCTTTTAAAACCTTAAGATTGGAGCAGAAAAAATCAAGATGAGGTTGTAACCAGATCAATTCTTCGTAAGAAACAAATTCCAGAATCCAACAGGCTTTGTGATTGTTTTTGTCTGCTGGGGAAAAACAAATCGTGACAAGTTCTTTAAATAAGGAGTGGTTTTCTAGAACCTCTTTTGCAACATTAAGGCGATTTTCTCTATAAGCTTTTACGTAATCTAATTTTGTTTGTAATTGAGAAGCCATTTTGAAGGGTTTAATACAGGTCTAAAATAAGTAATTTAATGTAATAGTTTTATAATAATTTATAGGAAGGCCTAAAGAGAATAACGTGAGAAGAGAATTTCCAGACGATAAGCTGTCTGGAAATGAAGTTCGTATTACTCAGTGAAATCTTAAATTTGGGATTTATTTTTTATAGCTAACTTTCCAGATCGTATTTCCACTGTCATCATTGACCAAAAGAGATCCGTCTTGCATAACCGTTACAGCAACCGGACGGCCATAAACTTCTGCTTTGTCAGCATTCGCGATAAAACCGGTTAAAAAATCTTCGGGTTTTCCTGAAGGCTTTCCATTGGAAAAAGGAATAAATGCAACTTTATATCCGGAAATTTTGGCACGATTCCATGACCCGTGCTGTCCCACAAAAGCTCCGTTTTTGTATTTTTCGGGGAAAACATTTTTAGTGTAAAAAGCCAATCCTAAAGAAGCAGTATGAGCACCAACAGGAACATCGGGTACAATAGCTTTTGCAACCAAATCTTTGCGTTCTCCTTTCATTCGAGGATCAGGAATGTTTCCGTAGTAGGAGTAAGGCCAGCCATAAAAGCCATCTCTTTTTACAGAGGTGATATAATCGGGAACTAAGTCGTCACCCAATTCGTCACGTTCATTAACAGCTGTCCAAAGTTCTTTGTTTACAGGATTCCAATCCATTCCAACAGGGTTTCTGATTCCCGATGCGTAAATCTTCTCACCGGTTCCGTCAGGATTAATTTCTAAAATGGCGGCACGACGCACTTCTTTATCCATACCGTTTTCTCCTACGTTACTTCCGGAACCTACCGATACATAAATTTTTGTTTCTTCAGGATTTGAAATAATATTTCGGGTCCAGTGATTGTTATAGCCTCCTGCAGGAAGTTCAAGGATTTTTGTCCCTGGGGTTTCTAATTTTAAAGGATTGTTTTTATATGGGTAACGGTATAGACCATCTGTATTGGCAACATAAAAAAAGTCTTTGAGGATTAACATGCCAAAGGGCCTGTTGAGGTCTTTTAGAAAAACTTCCCGAGTCTCGAATTTTCCGTCTTTATCTTTATCACGAAGAATTATAATTTGATTTTTGCTCGTTCTGGTTCCGCTCTCGACTACAAAAATATCATTGTTTGGAGCGATATACGTCCAACGGGGATTTTCAAAACCGTCGGCAAACTTTGTAACGGTAAAGCCTTCGGGTGCTTTTGGTGTTTGTCCTTCCGGCCATTTAAGTACCTTACTGCTGTTTGTTTTCGATTCGGTTGCATAGGGAGGTGGTAAAACGAGATCCCCAATAGCGGTTTTTACAATAGTTGGAAGCTGTGTGGATAAAGCATCTTTCTCTTCTTTTTTTACTTGCCCGTTGCAGGCTGTTAAGGTGGTTAACAGGAAAAGCGAAAGGAGTTGCGTCGTAATTTTCATGGTGGTTTGGGGTTAAGGTTTTAAAATTCAGTAATTTAATAAATTCAGGTCTTTTTTTAAGAAAAGATTTCTAAATATTAAGTGATATTTAACATTCTTAAAAAAATATGTGTGCAGTATATTTTGATACTTACAGTTTGGTTGTAATTCTGTATCTTTGCCCATTATTTTAAATGTAAAAAATAATGATACAACTTCACGATAAACAATTTGTTCCGTTTATTTCGGCCAAAGAAATTGATTTTGCTTTAACTAAAATAGTGGCACAGGTAGAAGATGATTTTGGAGACGATACCCCAATTTTTATTGGTGTTTTAAATGGAGCATTTATGGTCGTTGCCGATTTTCTGAAAAAATATAAAAGCCTTTGTGAGGTTTCATTTATCAAAATGGCATCTTACGAAGGAATTGAAAGTACGAATACGGTAAAAGAATTAATTGGTATCAATCAGGATTTGTCGGGTAGAACCGTTATTCTTATTGAAGATATTATTGATACAGGAAATACAATCGAGGAATTAAAACAACTGTTTAAACAGCAAAATGTAAAGCATTTTAAAATTGCTACTTTGTTTTTCAAACCGGAAGCTTATAAAAAAGACATCAAAATAGATTATATCGGAATCAGAATTCCAAATAAATTCATTGTAGGTTACGGATTGGACTACGATGGTTTAGGAAGAAATTTGCCCGAGGTTTATAAATTGGCAGAATAAATTTAAACACACACAACTATATATTCATTTAAAACTTCTTATTAAAAATAGAAGTCACAACACTCACTCATATTATGATTAACATTGTTTTATTTGGAAAGCCGGGAGCAGGAAAAGGAACTCAGGCAGAATTTTTAAAAGAAAAGTACAAATTAACGCACCTTTCAACAGGAGATATTTTTCGTTTTAATTTAAAAAATGATACAGATTTAGGTAAAAAAGCGAGGGTTTTTATGGATAATGGGGAATTAGTTCCTTGCGAAGTTACTACTGCAATGTTAATTGATGAGGTAAAAAAACATCCTGATACGGCGGGATTTTTATTCGATGGCTATCCTAGAACTTTAGATCAGGCTGAAGCCTTAGATAAATTTTTACCAACAATTGGATCAAGTGTTACGGCAACTATCGCATTAGAAGCGGATGATGAAATTTTAGTAGCCCGTTTATTAGAAAGAGGAAAAACAAGTGGAAGAGCTGATGATCAGGACGAAGAGAAAATTCGTGTAAGATACCAGGAGTATAATGAAAAAACGGCTCCACTAATTGGATATTATAAAGAACAAAATAAGTTTCACGCCGTAAACGGTATCGGAACTATCGAAGAAATTACAGAGCGATTAACGTCAGTTATAGATAATTTGTAGAAGCTTTTTCCAGCTGCCGTTTCATCCCGATTGCTATCGGGATTTCAAAAGAACTATTTTTCTTATCATAAAACAAGCTTCCATGGGGCGCTGTTTTCTGGCAAGAAAAATTAGTTTTTTTTAAGACAAGGCTCTTTTGAGTGGTCTCAGGCGAAATATTTAAGATTACAGATTATGTTGATGAGGACGATTATATAACGAATAAACCAAAAATTGGAAATACTAATAATATTTTTTCTAATACTATTGAATGGTGTTTTCTCCATGTCAGAAATTGCATTGATTTCGGCCCGGAAAAACAGACTTGAAACTGCCGCAAAAAAAGGAAATAATAGTGCTAAGATAGCACTCGATTTGGCCAATTCTCCGAATAAGTTTTTATCAACCGTGCAAATCGGAATCACTTTAATCGGTATTTTGACCGGTATTTATAGTGGCGATAAAATAACAATGGATGTTGAGGTTTTTGTTAGCGGATTTGAATTTTTGAAACCCTATGCGCATTCAGTTGCGGTGGGAATTGTTGTCGTAGTTTTGACATTTTTCTCTTTGGTTTTAGGAGAATTATTGCCAAAGCGAATTGGTTTAAATTATCCGGAGGCGATTGCAAAAATGGTAGCCTTGCCAATGAAGACCATTTCGATCATTACGGCACCATTTATTTGGTTGCTTACTTCTTCGACGGATTTTTTATTGAATGTTCTTCAAATTAAGCCAACCGCTGACGGTAAGGTAACAGAGGAAGAGATTAAAGCGATTATTAAAGAAGGAACTGAGGGTGGAGAAGTACAGGAAATTGAACAGGACATTGTAGAACGTGTTTTTCATATTGGTGATCGGAAAGTAAATTCATTGATGACACACCGGAAGTCGGTAGATATGCTGCCTTTCAATGCAGATAAAGCAAAGATTAAGGAGTTGGTTTTGCAGGATTTGCACACCGTTTATCCAGTCTACAGAGACAATTATGATGATATTGTGGGGGTTGTAACCCTAAAGAATATATTTGCAAATATCGAAAGCGAACATTTTGAGTTGGCGGGAATTATGATAGATGCACCTTATTTAATGGAACAAACAACAGCATACAAAGCATTGGAGAATTTCAAAAAAACGGGAATTCATTATGCTTTAGTTTCTGATGAATATGGTGTTTTTCAAGGGATTATTACTTTGAATGACATTTTGGAAGCTTTAGTAGGAGATGCATCTGATTTTTATAAAGATGAATTCCAATTAATTGAAAGAGAAGACGGTTCATGGTTGGTTGACGGACATTATTCGTTACATGATTTCTTAACTTATTTTGAGTTAGACGAATTAACGAACGATTACGAAGTAAATACGGTTAGCGGAATGATTATGACAGAGCTTTCGCATATTCCAAAAGAAGGCGAAAAATTAATCTGGCAAAAATTTGTGCTGGAAGTAATCGATATGGATGGCGTAAAGATTGATAAAGTGCTGGTAAAAGCGCTTAAAGAGTAGAGAGAATTTGTTTTAAGTTTTAAGTTTCAAGTTTCAGGTTATGCGTTGCGCAACTTGAAACTTGAAACCTGAAACTTGAAACTACACATAAACAAGTAAAAATGACAGAAGGAAATTTTGTAGATTATGTTAAGATTTATGTTTCGTCCGGTAAAGGAGGAAAAGGATCTACGCATTTACATAGAGAGAAATTTATTGAAAAGGGAGGTCCTGACGGAGGAGATGGTGGTCGTGGAGGACACGTGTATTTAGTTGGAAATAAAGGACTTTGGACGTTATTTCATCTAAAGTTTGCAAGACATATTAAAGCAGGTCACGGTGGAGACGGTGGAGGAGATCGTAGTACTGGTGCTGATGGAGATGATAAATTTATTGAAGTGCCGTTAGGAACCGTTGTAAAAGACAAAGAAACTGGAGAAACTTTATTCGAAATCACCGAAGACGGTGAAAAGAGAATTCTATCAAAAGGAGGAAAAGGAGGTTTAGGGAACTGGCACTTTAGAAGTTCAACCAATCAGACACCACGTTATGCCCAGCCAGGTTTACCAGGTGTCGAGATGGATGTAATTCTGGAACTTAAAGTATTGGCGGATGTTGGTTTAGTAGGTTTTCCAAATGCCGGAAAATCAACTTTACTGTCTGTTTTGACTTCAGCGAAACCAAAAATTGCCGATTATCCTTTCACAACCTTAAAACCAAACTTAGGAATCGTTGCTTACAGAGATTATCAATCGTTTGTAATTGCCGATATTCCTGGAATCATCGAAGGTGCCGCTGAAGGAAAAGGGCTAGGTCATTACTTTTTGCGTCATATCGAGCGTAACTCAACATTGTTGTTTTTAGTTCCGGTTGATACACCGGATATTAAAGCGGAATACGATATTTTGGTCAATGAATTAACCAAGTACAATCCTGAAATGTTAGACAAAGAACGTCTTTTGGTAATCTCGAAATGTGATATGCTGGATGACGAACTTAAAGCCGAATTGAAAACGGAATTAGATGTCGCTTTCAAAGATATTCCATACATGTTTATCTCATCTGTGGCCCAACAAGGTTTAACCGATTTAAAAGATAAGCTTTGGAAGATGCTTAACGACTAAAAAAAATACAATTTGTACAAAAGGTGTTCTGGAAACAGAGCGCCTTTTTTGTTTTATATAATGTTAAATTCGTAATGAAATGCTAAAAATTTGCTGAGATATTTAATTTCAGGATGGACTGCAATAATATAATTATGAAAATGAGTTATATTCGCGTCACTTAAACAAAATAACATGAAAAAAATAGTTTTATTCTTGACCATGTGTCTGATGGCTTTTCCTGTAAGGGCTGACGAAGGAATGTGGTTTTTGATGTTTATCGAAAGATTGAACCATAGAGATATGGAAAAAATGGGCTTGCAATTGACAGCCGAAGAAATTTACAGTATCAACAATCATAGTTTAAAAGATGCTATTGTACAATTTAACGGAGGTTGTACTGCAGAAATCGTTTCTAAAGAGGGATTGGTTTTAACCAATCACCACTGTGGTTACAATGCAATTGCAGAACTTTCTTCAGCAGAACAAAATTATTTGAAAGACGGTTTTTGGGCAAAACAAAGAAGTGCCGAAATGAAACCGAAATCACTATACGTGCGTTTCTTTGTGCGTATGGACGATGTTTCTAAAAGAATTTTATCAAAAGTAAACGATAAAATGACTGAGACTGAAAGAAACAAAGCGATTCAGCAAGAAATGGCTTTGATCGAAAAGGAAAACAACGAAGGCGGAAAATATACCGTTTCAGTTCGTCCTTTCTTTCAGGGAAATGAATATTACTATTTCGTTTACCAGGATTATACAGACGTTCGTTTAGTAGGAACACCACCTGAAAGTGTTGGTAAATTTGGTGGAGATACGGACAACTGGGAATGGCCTCGTCAAACAGGAGATTTTTCTATGTTCAGAGTTTACGCAGATAAAAACGGAAATCCGGCAGCTTACTCTAAAGACAATGTGCCTTTGAAACCGAAACATTACTTACCAGTAAGTATTAAAGGGGTTAAAGAGAATGACTTTGCGATGATTTTAGGATATCCTGGAAGAACAAACCGTTGGATGCCAGCTGGAGGAATTGAGCAAAATGTTAAGTTTGCTTACCCTGCATGGGTTGAAGGTGCTAAAACCGGAATGGATCAAATGAAAAAGTATATGGACAAAGATGCAACAGTTCGTTTGCAATACGCGTCTAAATATGCTTCTACAGCAAACTACTGGAAAAACCGTCAGGGTATGATCGATGCTTTAACAAAAGCGGGGACAGCAGAGATTAAAGCGGCACAGGAAGATAAATTCTATGAGTGGGCTACTAAGCCGGCTAACAAAGAAAAGTACGAGAATGTAATTCCAACGATTAATGATTATTACAGAGCTACAAATCTAAAAGCAATCCACGATAATTACTTAACACAGCTTTTGCGTACCTCAAATTATGCTGGCGGGCCTTCTAATTTAGGAAATGCACTGATCGCTTACTACAACGAAAACGACGCTAAAAAAGCAGAAATGTTGCCAAAGATCAACGCATTGATCGAAAGTATTTATGGTGAATTTTATGCACCTCTTGAAAAAGATGTGTTAACAGCACAGTTGAATTTATATGCTTCTAAAGCTGCTGAATATGGTTTAGCGACACAGATTGCTAAAATGAAATCAGAGAACAATGGTGATTTTACTGCTGATGTAGCAAAAGCAACTGAAATCAGTTATTTTACTTCGAAAGAAACAGTATTGGCATTTATGGCTAATCCTAAACCATTAGCGATTGTACACGATCCTTTGTATATTATCTCTAACGACTTAATGACAAAATTCCGTTCTAAAACAGACGATCAGGTGAAAGCCGATGATGGTTTTGCAAGCGCTTACCGCAAATTGGTAGAAGGTTTAAGAGAATCTAAATTGAATGCAATTCAATATCCAGATGCTAACTCTACCTTGAGATTAACTTACGGAAAAGTAAGAGCTTTGCCTGCTGATCCACGTAATGATGCTAAAATAAACAATTATACTACCATGGAAAGTATGGTGAAAAAGTATAAAGCGGGAGATCAGGAATTTGACTTGCCAAAACGTTTATTAGAATTAAACAAAGCAAAAGATTTTGGACAGTATGCTGATAAAGCAGGTTATATGCCGGTAAACTTCTTAACAGATAACGATATTACAGGTGGAAACTCAGGTTCTCCGGTATTAAACGGAAAAGGAGAATTAATTGGAGTTGCTTTTGACGGAAACATCGAAGCCATGGCGGGAGATGTTATTTTTGATTCTAAATTACAAAGAACAATTAACGTAGATATTCGTTACGTACTTTGGATTATTGACAAATACGCCGGAGCTAAAAACATTATCGACGAAATGACCATTATTAAATAATTCTGGCTTCTAAATAAAAATAAAAACCGACAGATTTCAAGAATCTGTCGGTTTTTTTGTGCTTTTTTCCGCCACGAATTCACGGATTAATTAAATAAAATTCGTGGTGGAAATTCTTTGCAGCATTTTTTTGGAATTTTATTTTCTGGAATTTATACAGGTTGTTAATTCACTTTTACTCTAATTCCTTTAGTATGACTTGTAAACTCTGGGGCATACATACTTTGAATTGTTGTAATCCCGTTAGAGAGTTCTCCGCTGTTGTTTACTCTTATATCATATTCTATAACATAAGTTCCTTTATTGATTCGGTCAAAGAAAAAGTGAGTTGCTGCATCCTTTGTACTCATATAGTAACCCAAACGATCTTTATACTGATATTGAGAAAGCACAGTTACTGGTTCAAAACAAGAAGCTCTCATGTCTTTTAAATGAATATATTCTATGTCTTCTTTTGACGTAATGATTAATCGTACAGTAACTAAATCTCCAATTTTTAAAGAGTTTTTAGAACTGATCTTTTCTAATTGTTCTCCTTTTAATGTGCTTTTCTTTAAATATAATTCTTTCGAGACTGACAGGACTGATCCTGAATTGGTTTTAATTTTATCCAAATCTTCAAAATACTGCCAATAAATACCTCCAAAACCAGGAACTTTAGATTTGTTTTGAATACTGATCGAAGCCATTTCTTTTTTAACTTCATCGGCCTTCCAGCTTAGTTTAATATAACCGGTTTCAGCTTCTTTTTCATTTTCAGTCAGTTTTTTAGTTAGAATTTTTTCATCTCCAATTTTAATAATGGTATTGTCTTTCACACTTAACCAGTCATTTCCTTGCATTAATAAAGCATAAACAGCTTCGGTAGTAGATTTAGTCGTTGGCCAATTTTTAGTTTGTTTGTTTTTTAATAGCCATACTTTCATTGCATCTACTGATTTGGTGTCCTGATTTACTTCGGCGAAAGCCTCAATTAATAGAGATTGAGTTTCAATAGGTGCCTGATACCAATTCCAACCTGCTTTATTGGCAATCCAGTACATTCCCCAATCTTCGTTGTTTGAAGATGTTTCTTTAAGACTTTCTACGATTTTTTTAGCGGTTTCTTTTTCTCCAAAACGATTCAGAGTTAATGCAGCCAGTCCTTTTTCATAAATAGAATAGTTTAGCCAATCTTTTTTAGCTGCTTCCAAATAAAGTTTGGTGGCTTTCTTTAAAGTGTCTGAAAGCGGATATTTCTCTAGATAAAAACTTCTGGTATATAAATAATGAAGATCAGAATATGGGTTGATCCAAATTAGCTTTTCCGCAGGTTTTAAATCTTTGGTTCTGTTTTTATAGTATTCTAAAAATTTATTGTCTAAAAACGGAATCCCCGTTTTTGCAATTTGGTCTATCTTATCGTCATCACTGGTTTTGGTCAACTTTGATAAATGACCTAAACCAGCCAGAATATGTCTGGTAATGTATTCGCTTTCATCGCTTCCTTCAAACCATGAAAATCCTCCGGATGCTTTTTGTTTTTGTTTTAATTTTTCGAAAGTGACCTCTTGAGAAGTTTTCATTTTCTCCAGATCAAACAAAAGTGCCAGATTCTTTTTCTTTTCATCTTCGCTTTGCGCATCATTTAGCCACGGAGTTTCAGCAAGAATAATCGATTTTAATTCTTCATTTTCTTCTAGTTTAGACGTTAGTTGTCCATTTTTTCTCCAATTTTCAAAAACAGTTGCAATCTTCGGATTATTTGAAATAATCTCCGAAGCCAAAGCATTGGCATAAAAACGGGCAAAAGTTTGTTCCGCACATTCATGCTCGTACTCCATTAAATAAGGCAAAGACTGAATGGCTATCCAAGATGGATTCGAAGTATATTCGAATGTAAACTGGTGATTCTTTAAAGTTGTTGAATTGTTGTTTTTTAGGTTGTTAAACGTATATTCTTTTGTAGAGTTTTCACGAACCCAGATAGGAATACTTTCTGTAACAAGCATATTGTTTGTCAAAACCGGAAGCATGTTTTCTTCTCCGTCAGAAAAATTACCTGATTTAGCCAGAATTTTATATTGAACGCCTTGCAAACCTTCTGGAATAGAAATCGTCCAGGTTACGGTTGTATTTCCAAAAGCAGCGACATTAAAATTTCTAACATTTTTTGCGTTGAGCATTTTGGCGTCGATGGGCTGCATGGTTACAGCATCAAAAAATTGTAAACTGGCGATTCCGGTTTTTGCTTCGGCAGTAACATTCGAAATTTTAGCACTAATTACTATAGTATCTTTTTCTCTGAGGTAGCGAGGGAAATTCGGCAGAACCATTAATTCCTTTTGAGTAATGACGCTTTTCTCTAAATAACCGGAAACAGCATCTTTATTGTGAGCCAATAAACGAAGTTTCCAAGAAGTTAAAGCTTCCGGAGATGTAAAGTTGAAACTTACTTTTCCGGTAGAATCTGTTTTTAAATTAGGTAAAAAGAAAGCGGTTTCAGAAAGATTTTTTCTGGTTTTTACTTGTGTTAAGGCTTCTAAGGCTTTTTTGGTGGTAATGATTATGGCTCCGTTTACGCCTTTTCTTCCATAAAGTGCAGTTGCTATGTCGGCTTTTAATGTGTTAATTGAAATTATTTCTGAGGAGCTCAGATTTTTTACAGTTTCTTCGTTAGAAATTTCCCCATCAACTACATATAGTGTAGATTCACCCATAGCCAAAGATGTCAACCCTTTTATTGTTTTTTTTCCAGTAATAAATTTAGTTTTATTGGTTTGAGAATATTCTGGTTTTATAAATTTTACTTGGTCAATTTTAACCGATTGTTCTGCAAGAATAGCAACGGGAGCTCCCGCTCCTACAGGTACATCAATGGTTAAAACAGCATCAGGATCTCCCTTAATCGTTTCGGTCCCTATTTTTTTGTCTTTAATCTCTACTCCGGTTATTTGGAGCGAATCTCCGTATCGACTATTATTGAAGCCAAAACCAAACCAGTTTAATTGTGTGTCTTCCTGAAAGTATTTATGCGTATGTAGTACTCTATTCATGTTTTTTAAATAAGAATGCATTTTTTCGAAACCTAAACCTGATTTTATGTTTGATGTATTGTATCGGTAATTATTTAAATTTAAAATATTCCAGTCTCTTTTAGTAAATTGATCTAGTGAACTATCATACATTGAGGCTAGTACTTCGGCCTCAGTTTTTGTGTTAATTGATTTTAATTGAAACGACCACGTTTCATTACTTCCCGGTTCAATTTTATTTCTAAAACTTTCTATTAGCAATTCTAGTTTAGATTCTTCTGTTTTTAAAAGTATTTCCAGCTCATCATTAAAAATTTCGTTCTCAAAAATGCTTTGAAAACTTAAGCGAATCGATTTTTCGAATTCTTTCTTTAAAGGAACTTTGATCGTTAGTTCATTATTTTCTATATGATATGTGTTTTCGAAATAGTTTAGATTACCATAATTTCCGCTTGTAATAATATATAAATCGGGAATTACAGAAGAGAGCTTAATTTCGACAAAGCCATCTTTTTTAGGATCAGCGTTAATTTGTTCTGCAGTAAATAATTTACTTGGATTAAATTTGTCTTTGCTTTGCTTGACTTCAAAAGTAGAAACCGATTCTATCGGATTATTAAAGGTGTCTTTTGCAGAGAAAACAATTTTGTAATTCCCTGATTTGTAATTTGAAATAAAATCAAGAGTTATTTTTTTGTCTTTCTCTGTATCTACTTTTTTTGAAAACAATAAAGTTTCGTTTGTTTTATCTGTTTTAGTCTCGCGAATTTCATATGGAAATAGTTTTTCAAAATCAGATTCTGAAATGGTTTCTATTTCTGGTTTGAACCAGATTTGTTCCTTGAATTTAGTAGACAACGGACTTAGAAAGTATAATTTAAAGTCTCCTTTTGCTGCTAAAAATTCTCCGTTTAAATTAGTGCTCGTAAGTGTAACTTCATTTTTGTTTTTTGTTTCAATTTGACTTGGAATGTTCGCATTAATAATCAAGTCATGAAACCCTACTTTAATGATTGTTTCAGAAGTATGAGTTTCGCCATTAACATCAGTAACATCAGCAGTAATTCTATAATTGAAAATGGGTAATTGTTCTTTTATCGCATTTTGTGAAGGTTTTGCAATAAATTCAATCACGAATTTTCCTGAAGCATCTGTTTTAGTTTCGCCGGTTGCGATGGTTTCATTTTGTTCTTGTCCGTAATAATTTCTATAATAATTTGTAAATCTATTTACTTTATACGTAACTTTTGAGTCAGAAATATTGCTTCCGGAAAATGCTTTTGCAGTTCCCTTTACTTTAATAGATTGATTGACCTGATAGTTTTCTTTTTTAGGGTCAAAATCTACTTTAAATTTTGGACGTTTGTATTCTTCGACTTTAAAATTAGTTTGTGAGCTTTCAAGAATTACGCTATCCCAAAAGGTTAAATTTGGTTTGTTCTTTAAATCAATATCTTCCTTTGTAGCCTCATCAGGTTTAACCGCATAAATATTGAAATTACCTGTCAAACTGTTTTTAGGTAGTATGAATTCTCCTGAAAATGAACCGAATTCGTTAGTAATAATTTCAAATTCTTTAAAGATTTGATAATTTGTATCCTTCACTAAAATTTTAAAAGTAGTATTTGAGACAGTGCTTGTTTTGCTTTTTTTCTTTTGAATTGCGATTCCTTTATAATAAACGGTTTGTCCCGGACGATAAATAGCTCGGTCCAGGTAAAATTCTACTTTGCCATTAAAGGTATTATCTTCTTTTTGGGTGTATTGTATTGTATGTCGAATATAGTTTTCCTCAATTGTAATGGTGTCATTTTGTAATGAAAATTCAATATATTCATCATCTTCTTCATCTTCTTCATCATCTTTATCTTCATCATAATTAATATTTGTCTCTGTGTAAGAAGCCAATCCGTTTAGATCTGTTTTAAGATTGTAACGAGATGTTTTGATTGTTACATTTTCAAGAGGTTTTCCATTTTTTCTATCCAGAACCTGAAAGTTTTTCTTATTATCTTCCTGAGATGCGAGAATACTTAAATTAGAAATTGTAATAGTTTGAAATGCATAAGTTTTTTCATCCAGGGTATTTAAATTACTTTCAAAATAAACTAAATAGCTGCCTGTTTCCAGATTTGGTAAAAGGACTTCTGTGGTGTATTGAAAATAATCTTTTTTATTTTGAAGCTGATATTCTCTAAACGCAATTTTGTTTTTGTTCTTTATAATTATTTCACTGATACTATCCTGGTTGTATTGAGATTCGGCTGTTAATTCTTTTATCTTTTTCTGATCTATTTTATAAAAAGAGATATTTAAACGATCTATGTTTTTGTAAGTAATTGATGCTCTTGTGTTCTCATTGTTGTAACTGTATTTTTGAAGTTCAACGCTTAGTGATTTTGAGGTAATGTTTCGCTTTTCGTCCAAAGCAGATTGCGCCGTATTAGTTTCGCTATTTAGTTTTATAATGCTATCATATATTTTTACAGCTTCAATATTATAATCAGGATGTAATTCTTTTGATGCCTGGTCAGCTAGAATTTCAGCTTTTTTTAATAAAATTTTTTGTGTAAGAATTATGTCATTGGATTCTTTCTCAAGTTTATCTAAAACTTTTTTGAGGTCATCTTTAGATTGTGGCAGGAAATCACTGCAGTAAATAATTCGGTCAAATTGATTTTCTAAAGATGGGTTACTTAATTCCAGTTTTTGATGCAGTTCCAAAATCTTTTTAAGATTTTCTTCTGTTATTATATTTAAATTAAACTTTAAAAAATCTGCGGAATTTCCTAAAAGCTCATTTTTATGGTTTTCAATTTCACTGCTTTCAGCTTGCCATGGATGAGATTTGTGACTAAAAAAATAGATGTTTTCTTTCAGGAGATAATCATACACGTTTTCAGTTTTTAATTTTTCGATCGTTAAAAATTCAAAAATTGCCTGATATTTTATTAAAGGAGTTGCCTTTAAAACACTTTTATTTTCTAATGTTTTTTCCAGAATGGTTATGATTTCTTTTTCGGCTGTCAATTTATCAGACTGAAGATTGTAGTCTTCAATTGAAGGAATCAGAACACTATCAGCTACAGCATACGCTTCTTCTTCGATAATAGCTGCAGTCTTATCAACAGTAAAAGCTACATACTCTTCATCTGAATATTCATTTAGACATTTCGCATAAATCAAATTCAAAATTGCTTTTGAAGGGATAGAGACACGATTAATATCCGTTTTAAGATTAGTTAAAATTTTCTTTTTAGCACTTTCGTCAACTACCTGCAGATACTTCGATTGATGAAAAAAACATTTTATCATTTGTACTTCATCTTTCTGAGCAACCGCTTTTTTATAGATCTGATTTACAACTTTAGTAGCAGATTTGATTTTACCATTATTTTCATAAGAGGAAACTTTTATCCATTTTTTGTCATTTTGCTGTGCAGATAATGCGGTTGAAAGCAGTAAGAAAACAAATAGTACATTTTTCATAAGTTAGTTTTAATAAAGAGAGTGTTGTTTTTTATTAAAGGTTGGTACAGTACTCAAATAAATTTTGTACAAATTACTAATTTATCCCTAAAAGCAAATGAGACATTTTATAATTCCTTATTTTTGAAAAATAATTAACCGATTTAAGCGTTGAATTCTATTTTCGTTTTATCGAATAAACAGTTCAACAAACAAACGATTTAACGTATTCAATGAAAACACATTTCATCGCCATAGGCGGAAGCGCCATGCACAATTTAGCACTTGCATTGCACAATAAAGGATATCAGGTTACAGGAAGTGATGATGCTATTTTTGAACCTTCAAAATCAAGATTGGAAAAAAAGGGAATCTTACCGGCTGAACTGGGTTGGTTTCCTGAAAAAATTACTGCTGATATTGACGCCATAATCCTTGGGATGCATGCGAAAGTGGATAATCCGGAGTTGCTAAAAGCGCAGGAATTAGGTTTGAAAATTTATTCGTATCCGGAATTTTTGTACGAGCAGTCTAAGAATAAAACCCGAGTGGTAATTGGAGGCTCTCACGGAAAAACAACAATAACTTCGATGATTTTGCACGTAATGCATTATCATAATATTGAAGTCGATTATATGGTTGGAGCACAGTTGGAAGGTTTTGACACTATGGTGCATCTTACTGAAGAGAATGATTTTATGGTTTTAGAAGGGGATGAGTATTTATCTTCTCCAATAGACAGACGTCCAAAATTTCATTTGTATCAACCTAATATTGCTTTGATCTCAGGAATTGCATGGGATCATATCAATGTGTTTCCAACGTATGAGAATTATGTTGAACAATTCGAAATTTTTATTGGGAAAATTACAAATGGAGGTATTTTGGTGTACAACGAAAATGATCCGGAAGTAAAACGTGTTGCGGAAGCCGCTACAAACCCGATTCGAAAATTAGCCTATTCTACACCAAAGTATACAGTAAGTGATGGAGTAACTTTATTAGAAACTCCCGAAGGCGATATGCCAATTGAAGTTTTTGGAGCACATAATTTGAACAATCTGGCGGGAGCCAAATGGATTTGTCAGAACATGGGTGTTGATGAAGCTGATTTTTACGAAGCAATTGCCAGTTTTAAAGGAGCTTCAAAACGATTGGAGAAAATTGCTGAAGGAAAAGGAAAAGGAAAAGTAGCGTACAAGGATTTTGCACACTCCCCAAGTAAAGTCGCTGCGACTACAAAAGCAGTAAAAGAGCAATATCCAAACAGAACTTTAGTAGCTTGTCTGGAATTGCATACCTATAGCAGTTTGAATGCAGAGTTTCTCAAAGAATACGAAGGAGCTCTTGAATATGCAGATGTAGCGGTAGTATTCTATTCGCCTGATGCCGTAAAAATTAAACAACTAGAAGAAGTTACTTACGAACAAATTGCAAATTCTTTTAATCGCGAAGATTTGATTATTTATACAAATCCTGCTGAGTTCAAAGAATATCTGTTCAATTTGAATCTTGAAAATTCGGCATTATTGCTAATGAGTTCTGGAAATTACGGAGGTTTGAATTTTGATGACGTAAAAGGGCTGATTAATTAGTCAATTTGAAAATTAGATAATATGCCAATTGCAATTTTGCAGTTGGCATTTTTTTTAGATTTTTTTTGCGGATGTTTATTTCCAATAGCTATAATGTCCGGTAATTTTATACCGAAACAAACAGTCTTCAAGAACTTGCCCGCTACCAACATTGTGGACAATTAAGTTACGTTTTCCGTCTGCTGATTTTTTACTGGTAACAATTCCAATATGGTCTAGTTTGTTGTTAATTAGCCAGGTGACAATTTCACCTGTTTTATAATCATTTGCATCTTGAGTGACAGGAAGCTTTTTACCTTTTCGTTCAAAGAAAACTTCTAAATTTGGAACTCTTCGATGATCTATATTGGTGTCGGTTGAAGTCAGTCCCCACTTTTGTAAAGACGGATATGCTTCGAAATTTGTAACCATATCTTCATGTACTTCTTTTTGTAGATCAATATTTAATTTTCGATAAGAGCGAATTATAACATCTGTACAGACTCCTTTGTTCGAAGGAATATCTCCATTGGGGTATTTTATTGAAAAGTAGGCGGGGTCATAGTCTATTGAGGAATCAATAATTAGTAATGCCGCATTGGATAATTTTTCGGAAAAAGTGTTTGGAACCGCAGATGACAAGCTTTCTGTTGCAGTCGTTTTGTGCTCTTTTTGGTTACAGGCGATGAGTAAGAAAAGGATAGGAAAAAGACACATTATTTTCATGCATTTAAAGTTAAACATTTTGACAAACTATCTGCTTAGTTCAAATAAATTAATTTGCGATTAATATTGTTTTGTATGAATGATTTTTCTTATTTTTTATATATTAGCCATCTAAGAGTATTGTAAAATGAATGCAAGTGTAAAAGTTGTAAAAACAACAAGTGAAAATCCTGATTTTGTATCCTTGATCAAAGTATTTGATGCTTTTTTATGGGAACGTTATCCAGAGCTGAAAAAGGAGTATTGGGGAAATAATGTAATAGAATTTAACCCTAATATTGTTCTTGTTTATTTAGACGAAAAAGTTGTAGCAAGTGGGTGTTTTAAAAAGTACAGTGAAAATGCAGCAGAATTAAAAAGAATGTTTGTGCTACCGGAGGCTCGTGGTTTAGGATTGGCTCGTTTGGTGATTAATGAATTGGAAGCAGAGGCGAAAAAGCAGGGCTTTGAGTTTATGATTTTAGAAACACTTCACAAACAGACCGAGGCTATAAATTTATATCAAAATGCGGGCTTTCGTATTATTGAGAATTATGTTCCTTATATAGGTTTAGAAAATAGTATTTGCATGAGTAAAATTATTACAACTGTATAAGAAATGAGTACAACTTATTCTCCAATTTCGAAATGGTCTGAAGATGACAGACCGCGTGAAAAATTACGGCTTAAAGGTAAAGAGGTGTTAAGTAATGCTGAGCTGATTGCTATTTTAATAGGTTCTGGGAGTCGCAGTGAATCTGCTGTTGACTTAAGCAGGCGTATTTTGGCAAGTGCAAAAAGTTTGAATTCTTTAGCTAAATTGTCAGTTACCCAACTAATGAATTTTAAAGGGATAGGGGAAGCTAAGGCTGTTACGATAATTGCTGCTTTAGAGCTGGGGAAACGCCGAAGAGCTGAAAAAATAGAAGAGTACTTAACGATCACTTCCAGCAAAATAGTTTTTGATATTATGCAGCCCATAATTGGAGAGTTACCGCACGAAGAATTTTGGGTGCTTTTTCTGAATAATTCAAATAAAGTAATTTCTAAATCCCAGTTAAGTAAAGGTGGAATTACGGGGGCTATTGTCGATGTGCGTATTGTTTTTAAATTAGCACTTGAAATTGGTGCTACCGGATTGATCTTGTGTCACAATCACCCATCTGGAAATTTGGAGCCGAGTGATGCCGATAAAAAGATTACAAAAAAAATAAAATTAGCAGGCGAGAGCTTAGATGTTAAAGTTTTGGATCATTTGATTATTACTGAAACAAAATATTATAGTTTTGTAGATCAAGGAATTTTATAAATTATGAATACCACTATTACTGATGTCTTTTTTGATTTAGATCACACACTTTGGGATTTTGATAAAAACTCTGAAATGGCTTTTGATCGAATTTTTAAAAGTAAATACCCCGAGATTAAAACACAGGACTTTATTGAGAAGTATGCTCCAATAAATCAAGCATGCTGGAAACTTTATCAAAACGATAAAATAACGCATCTGGAGCTGCGTTACAATAGATTGAAGTTTTCTTTTGATGCTTTGGATTATGTTATATCAGATGAAAGTATCAATGAAATTGCTAATGATTATATTGAGTTTTTAACCGACAATAATTATCTTTTCGAAGGAGCAATCGAAGTTTTAGAATATCTAAAGCCAAAATATAGATTACACATCATTACGAATGGTTTTGCAAATGTTCAGGATAAGAAAATTAATAATGCGGCACTTTCAGGTTATTTTGAAACTATAACAAATTCTGAACTGGCGGGTGTGAAAAAACCAAATAGTATTATCTTTGATTATGCGATAAACATTGCAAAAGCTTCGAAAGACAGTAGCATTATGATTGGTGATTGTCTTGATGCCGATGTCAATGGCGCATTAAATGCGGGTCTGGATGCTATTTTTTTTAATGAAAAAAGAATCGAAGCTCCGCAAAATATCAAACAAGTGAATCATTTATTAGAACTTAAAAAATATTTATAATTATGAGAATAAAATTTTTGTTGCTTGCATTTCTTACATCAGTTATCGGATTTTCACAATCGGTTAATGATTACAAAGCTGTTATTGTGCCGCTAAAATATGATTTTCTTAAAACAGAAAACCAGTATAGAACGTCAACAATGACAAAGGCAAATTTAAACAAAGCCGGTTTTCAGGCTTTTTATGCTAATGAGGTGTTGCCGGAAGGCTTTGGTGATCGTTGTGATCTTTTATATGCCGATGTGAAGAAAGAAAGTGGATTTTTAATCACTAAGCTTTTTGTAGAATTTAAAGATTGTTATGGTAAAGTAATTTTTACATCAGCAATAGGAAAAAGTAAAGAGAAAGAGTATGAAACGGCTTATAGAGAGTGTCTTGATCTTGCATTTGTTTCGATAAACGCTTTGCGTTATAAATATAGCGGTAAAAGTGTCAATACAGCAAAAACTTCGATTCCTGCTACTCCGCTAACAGCATCAGCTGTTACAACGAAAGTTGTAGAAGCAGCTCCGGTAGCCGATATGAAAGATCCTAATTTGTTGTATGCTCAGCCAACAGAAAATGGTTATCAGTTAATTGATAAAACACCAAAAGTAGTTATGAAGTTGTTAAAAACATCACGTCCTGACTCGTTTATTGCTATAAAAGATGGTATTCAGGGATCTTTGAATGCAAAAGACAATCAATGGTTTTTTGAGTACTATAAAAATGATCAGTTAGTTTCTGAAAAAATTTCAGTTAAATTCTAAAATATGATATGGTTTTAATAGCCGTATTTATCTTTCCAACGGTTCTTTAAAAATTCGCGGTTGCTGTTCTCTCTTGAATTGTGCCCCGGATTGTAAAGAACCGTTTCTTTTATCACATCAGGTAAAAATTCCTGCTCGGCAAAATTATTGGCATAATCGTGCGAATATTTATAATCGTCACCATAGCCAAGTTCTTTCATAAGTTTGGTTGGTGCATTTCTTAAGTGAATGGGAACTGGTAAATCTCCGGTTTGTTTTACCAATTGCTGTGCATTGCCAATAGCCATGTACGAGGCATTACTTTTAGGAGAGGTTGCCAGATAAATGGCACATTGACTCAGTATAATTCTACTTTCCGGATATCCAATTGTCGTTACTGCCTGAAAGGTATTGTTAGCCATGATAAAGGCAGTCGGATTAGCATTTCCAATATCCTCACTGGAGAGAATAAGCATTCTTCGGGCAATAAATTTCACATCTTCACCACCTTCAATCATTCTGGCCAGCCAATAAACAGCCCCATTCGGATCACTTCCGCGAATAGATTTTATAAAAGCAGAAACAATATCGTAATGCTGTTCTCCGCTTTTGTCATACAATACAGTATTTTGCTGAACTAATTCGAAAACGCGATCGTTGGTAATAATAATTTCATCACCGGCTGAAGCATTAATAACAAGTTCGAAAATATTGAGTAGTTTTCGTCCATCTCCTCCAGAAAGTCGAAGTAAAGCCTCGGTTTCTTTTAGGGTAATGTTTTTAGAAGCTAAATAAGTGTCTGTTTTTATGGCACGGTACAGTAAAGCCTCTAAGTCGGCTTTTGTGAAAGCATTTAGAATGTAGACTTGGCAACGTGACAATAATGCAGGAATGACTTCAAAACTTGGGTTCTCTGTCGTCGCGCCAATAAGTGTAATCCAGCCTTTTTCGACAGCAGCCAAAAGGGAGTCTTGCTGTGACTTGCTGAAACGATGTATCTCGTCAATAAATAAAATAGGATTCTTAGCCGTAAACAATCCGCCGCTTTGTTTGGCTTTTTCGATTACATCACGAATGTCTTTTACACCTGAATTGATGGCACTCAGGATATAAAACGGACGCTTCGATTCTTGCGCAATGATTTGTGCCAAAGTAGTTTTTCCCGTCCCCGGTGGCCCCCAGAAGATCAATGATGGGATTATTCCTTTTGAAATTTGCTGCGTTAAGGACCCATTTGGTCCAACCAAATGATTCTGACTGATATAATCTTCTAAATGTTGTGGGCGAATACGCTCGGCTAAAGGTGCTTCCATTTTGTAAAATTACTATTTTCAGTTTTAATTTTATAGTTTTTAGAAGCTATTCCTGCGGTCTGCTTTATCTTTTGCGTCCACCGCGGCGGACACAAAAGAATACCGCTTCCATCAGGGCTAAAAAGGCATTTGAGAATGTTCTTGTCAACTGACAAATTATCAGTAAATTGTAATTGGATAGTTTTTTGATGTCATCATTTAAAATTAACTGATAAATTATGAACGACAACCACTTTAAATTTACGACTGCAGTTATAGCACTTCCGGTATTTTTTGTTCTTTTTTTGTGGATTGTTTACTGGGTTCAGATACGCTTTGATTTTGACTTTTATCAATACGGCATTTATCCCCGGGATTTTTTAGGTCTGCAAGGTGTCTTGTTCAGTCCTTTTATTCATGAAAATTTGAGTCATCTATACAACAATTCCATACCGCTTCTTGTATTATTAGCTGCACTGCAATTTTTTTATCCAAAGCAATCCTCTGCAGTTATCGCTTATGGTATATTGTTTTCAGGATTCATAACTTGGATTATTGGTCGCGAAAACTTTCATATAGGCGCGAGCGGATTGATTTATGTTTTGGTAAGTTTTATTTTCTTTAAAGGAATTCAAACAGGGTATTATCGACTGGTAGCGCTTTCGTTATCTGTTATTTTGCTTTATGGCGGAATGATTTGGTACGTGTTTCCGGAGGTAGATAAAACCATTTCCTGGGAAGGACATTTGGCAGGTTTTATTACCGGATTTGCAATGTCCTTAATGTATAAAACTCCGGAGTACGCAAAGCCTGTTGTTTATGAATGGCAGAAGCCGGATTTTAATCCTGAAGAAGATCCTTTCATGAAGCATTTCGATGAAAATGGAAATTTCGTAAATACAGAGATTGTAGAGGAAGAGCAGGAAGGATTAGTGACTTATTTTAATTCGGATGTTTCAGTTAACTATATTTTGACAAAGTCTGAGGTAGAGGAGGATAGGTAGTGTTGGGTGATAATGTTTATTTTACCCGTAGCTTAAGTTTGTAATTAACAATAATACAATTAAGCTACAGGTTTAAGAAAGAATATTTTAGGAGTATATTTTGAAGACATTAATTTGTCATCATAATTCTCAATTCTTTGTATTATTTAACTTCTCTGGCGAACAGCTTCATATAAAAATGCACCGCAGGCAACAGAAACATTCAAAGATCCAATTGATCCAAACATAGGTAATTTTGCTTTTTCGTCTACAATTTTTAGCACAGAAGGATTTATACCTCTGTCTTCAGAACCCATAATGATAGCTACCGGTTCATTTAATGCAATGTCGTATATGTTCTGATCCGTTTTTTCAGTTGCCGCAACCGTTTTGATTCCTGATCCCTGAAGATAAAAAATTGCATCCTTAATGTGTTCAACTTTGCAAATAGGAACATTAAATACTGCTCCTGCCGAAGTTTTAACAGTGTCTCCGTTTACCGGAGCCGAGCCTGCTTTCTGTACAATGATTCCGTTTACGCCCGTACATTCAGCAGTTCTGATAATGGCACCAAAATTTCTTGCGTCTGAAATTTGATCCAGTATTAAAAATAAAGGTTTTGATCCGGATTCGATTGTTGATTCAACTAAATGTTCCAATTCTATAAAACCAATAGGGGAGATGGTTGCTACTGCTCCCTGGTGATTATTGGGAGTTAGACGATTTAGTTTTTCTACAGGTACATAAGAGAAATTAATGTTAGCGCGTTTCATCACTTTCATTAGATCTTTCATTAGTTCTCCGGAAATCTCTTTTTGAATAAATACTTTATCAACTTCTTTTCCTGCCTGAATGGCTTCTATAATGGCTCTAATTCCAAATATTTGATGTTCTTTTTCCATGGGACAAATATAGGCATAATGTTGGGATAAAAAAAAACCACTCTGACTGAACAGAGTGGTTTTAATATGCTTATAAATGTTGAGAATTAATTATCCCACCACACTTTTGTTGTTAATGTAACATAAGGAATCGGAACTCCAGGTCCAGCAGCTAAAGAAGCACCGTTAACATTAATTTCTTTTTGAGGATATGGTAGTCTTCTTGGAGTAACTCCGCTAGTACGGTTGGTTGTAGGTGGAGTTAAAACTGGGAATCCTGTTCTTCTCCAGTCTACAAAAGATTCATATGATGCTTGATACATCGTGATCCATTTTTGGGTCATGATTCTTTGTAATGTATTATTGTAAGCAACTAATGGGTTAGCAGTGTAAGTAGCTACGTCAGCAGCGCCTATTGCAGTAAAGTCGTTTACTATAGCTTTATCATAAGCTATTTTTGAATTTACCAGATCATTAGCTCTGAAATAGATTTCAGATTTGATGAATTCAACTTCTGCAGCACTAATAAGAGTAACAGGAGAGTTAATTGAAGCGTAAGCTGATCCTACACGAGAGAATAGACTTTCTCCTGAATCGTCTAAATCCTGACCCGGAAGGTTACCTAAGTATTGCCCCTGTAAACCTGATCCGTTGTTTTTAACAGGTGAGAAGTATAGAGTAAGTCTAGGGTCGCTTAAAGCTTTCATGTTGTTAACAATTGTGCTACATACTGCCTGATCTTTTCTACCTGATAAAACATCAAATTGGTAAATTGGATTTGCATTAGTTGCAATGTTTCCAAACGGTACTTTTGCATTGCCAGAATTTAAGCTAATTAGTTTTGGGTTAGTTTGTAAAAATGTCAACGCTTGTCCTGGATTTCTTTTACTAAGGTGATTTAATAATCTTAGTTTTAAAGAGTTTCCAAAGGCTTCCCATTTCGCAACATCACCGTTGTATAATAAGTCGGCCGTTCCTGGTTTGGCGCCAGTATTACTTTTTACGTTTACGATTGCCTGATCTAATATTGTAAGTAAAGAAGTATAGACTGCTTCTTGTTTGTCATAAGCAGGTGTAATGTTTGATGCTCCCTTTAAACTTTGGGTGTAAGGAATGTCTCCAAAAAGATCTGTTGCTACACTGAAAGTGTAAACTTGAAGAATTTGGGAAGCTCCAAGGTAAATGTTGTCCCCTGAAATTTTAGTTTGATCTTCAATTGATCTTAAATCGATTAATATGTCATAGATGCTTGCCCATAAACCATCAGTATCTCCTGATGTAATGTTGTATTGTCCAAAATTTAAAGGCTGCCCTCTATGTCCGGAATAATGCTGTACAATACTTGCAGGCATTCTTGTACCGTCTCCGCCAAGAGTATAAGCTAAGTTAACTTCGGCAGCTGATAATAATGTTGCAAATGGCACTACCGTTGGATTGTTTGGGTCATTGTTTATGTCTAACTCATTTTCACAAGATACAAATACCGCCGCCAATGTAATTAAGCCGATATGAAATATTCGCTTAAAATATTTGTTGTCAATTTTTTTCATTTTCATTAATTTTAGTATTAGAATTGCGCTTTTAGATTGAAACCAAAAGTTCTTGTAGTTGGGAATGCAAATCTGGAAACACCTTGTGCATTACCAGTTCCAAAAGAGCTTGATTCCGGATCGATATGAGGAACATCTGTCCAGATAAATAAATTACGACCATATACTCCCAAATCTAGAGAACGAATATATTTGTCTTTTAACTTGAAAGAGTATCCAAGAGTAACTTCTCTTAGTTTAACCCAATTGTTTTCGTAAACATATTGTTCGTTTGGATAAGCGCCTAATCCATACCAGTTTGCATCACGTTTCACCACGACATCATTTGGGGCTCCTGTAGTAGCATTTACTCCTGGGAAAATATAGTCATCGTTACGATTTAATGTCTCTTTACTAACACCATAAAAATCTAACAATTCACCAGTTCCACTGTATAAATAACCACCTTGTCTTATGTCGGCAAGTGCTGTAAAATAAATATTTTTGTAGTTAATGGCAGTACTTAGACCACCAGTCCAATCTGCTTCAGTATGTCCAAGAAGTTGACCATCTAATACAGAAGGGATTCCATCGTCATCTACCAATACTTTTCCGTTTGCATCTCTTGCGTACCCTGTTCCAACTATAGTACCTAATCTTTCTCCTTTTACGGCAAAAATTGCAGGGTTTCCGCCAAAACCACCAAGGAAAATTCTGTCTACACCTGGAAAAGTTTCGTCAACATGTGATCTAATTCTGCTGAAGTTGAAAGACACATCCCATTTGAAATCTTTTGTTTGAATAGGCGTTGTTCTTAACATAACTTCAAAACCTTTAGAGCTAGTTTGTCCACTATTGATAATTGTAGCAGTTGCACCTGTTGCTGGAGAAATATCTAACGGAATAATACCATCAGTATTCACGTTTCTGAAGTATGATGCGTCTAAACCTATTCTGTCTTTGAATAATTTTAATTCAACACCCACTTCATATTCTGTAGTGAACTCAGGAGTTAAGTTAGCATTACTAATTGTATTTTGGATTGTGTATCCTGCCAGGTTGTTAAATGGAAATTCTACTCCTGTTGTAAAACCATCTCCAAAGATTGCTTTTCTGTAAGCAGGTTGTGTTAGATAAACATCAGCGTCTCTACCTGTTTTCGAGGCACCTACACGTAATTTACCATAAGTAAGTACGTCTGATTCGATTTTAAACGCATCCGTGAAAATTACAGAAGCACTTACTCCAGGATAGAAGAAGCTTCTGTTATCTTTTGGTAATGTTGAACTCCATTCATTTCTTGCAACTACGTTTAAGAAAAGATAATTGTCATAGCTAAGAGATAAGTCTCCAAATACTCCAAATAATGTTCTTCTTGAGTTGTAAATATATCCAGGAGAGAATGTCTTGATGTTGTTTGTATTGATAATTCCTGGAAGAATTAGTTCAGTTCCGGTAATTATTGAATTTTGAACAGTTCTATTATTGTAATCTTGTCCGGCTGTTAAAGTAGCTTTAAATTTGTCAGTAATATCTTTATTGAAAGTAGCAGTCAATGTAGAGTTGGTTTCCTGACGAGTAACATTGTCGTAACTTAGGTATCCTAGTGGATTACCTCCAGTGTTGATGTCTTTGAAAAGAGTTCTTTGGTCAGATAAATAGTCATTACCAAGACGATAAGCTAACTTGAAGCCTTTAGCTACATCAAAGGCCAAGTTTAAACCTGTAATATATCTTTGGCTATCAGTACGGGCTGAATTTTTGTTAACGGTCCAGTATGGGTTGTCAAAAGCTCCTCCACGGAAATTAATTTGGGTTCCGTTCGGTCTTTCATATCCGTAGCCTTTTAAATCCCATGTAACAGGAGCGTGGAATAATGCGAAAAATGGATTAGATCCGTCTTGTCCCGCATAAGCAAGGTCTCCTTCAGAAGCATTGTAGCTTAAGTTAACACCAGCTGTAAATCTACTGCTGAATTTGTAGTTACTGTTAAAACGACCATTGAATTTTTGATATCCTTGATTAGGAACAATAGAAGTTTGTTTTGATTGTCCGATAGATACAAACATATCGTAAGCATCAGTAGAATTCGAAAGAGAAATATTATTGTTATAAGTTATTCCTGTTTGAAGGAATTGCTTTCTCGGGTCAAATACTTTTAATTGAATTTGTTGTGCTCCTAATCCTTGAGCTGCACCTGCTCCAGGGCTTGATACAGTTTGTCCTGTAATTCTTGGGCCAAATGATCTGGAAGTACCTTCTTGATAAGCTACGCCGTTTGATCCCTGTGCATATTCAGTTTGAAAATCAGGTAAAACAAGAGCATCATCTATTCCTACAGAACTGGTGAATTCAATTACAGGTTTTCCTGCTTTATCAGAACCTGTTTTTGTGGTAATTAAGATAACACCATTCGAACCACGATTTCCATACAATACAGCTCCGGCAGCACCTTTAAGCACTGTTACGCTTGCAATGTCATTTGGGTTAATGTCAGCGGCTCTGTTAGGGCTATTAAATCCTACTACAGTATTGTCGTTACCGTCGTTGGCATTACTCATTGGAATTCCGTCAATAACATAAAGAGGTTCATTGTTTCCTGTTATTGATTTATTTCCTCCTCTGATTACCAATCTACTTGCTTGGCCAGGAGCACCTCCTGAAGCAGTTACTTGCAGACCGGAAACTTTTCCACTAAGACCATTTACAAGGTTTTGATTGTTTCCTTTATTAAGGTCATTCCCAGATACCTTTGTTGTGGCGTAACCAATAGCTTTGTCAGATTTTTTAATACCTAATGCTGTTACTACAACACTTTCAAGTTCTACCGAATTATCGGCTAACTTTATGTTAATAGAAGTTGAAGATGCAGCTACTTCTTGAGATTTCATCCCGATGTAGCTAAATACCAAAACTTGATTTGATGAGGCTTTGATAGAAAATTTACCATCAAAGTCTGTTTGTGTTCCTGTTTTTGTTCCTTTAACTAGTACACTAACGCCCGGTAAAGGCATTCCTGTATTGTCAGAAACTGTTCCAGAAACAGCTCTTTCTTGCGCAAAAGTAAGTTGCGCAACTAGTACTAATAGAAGTACTAAGAATCCATTGAACTTTAGTTTCATTTTTATGTGTTTTGAATTAGTTTGGTAAAAATCTTAATTATTTGTTAATCTACCTAATATAAAAAGCTTTTTTTTTACCCATATTCTTCTTTTGTTACGAGATGTGTTTTTTTAGTGTTAAAATACATTTGTTAATTTGGTGTTGTTTGTTTTTTGTTTAAAATGTGACAATGGCTGTGTTTGCTGGGGTTTTGAGCAATATTAAATTTTAAAAACTGTGATGTATGGTGTTTTTTTCTTCAGTGATTTTTGAAGCAAAAAAAAGTGGTACTCTCTTTTTTTCGGAGATAGCCTCTTTAGGTTTTGTTAAATTTTAAGATTTAGGAAAGTTGTAGATAAAAAAAAAGGGCACTCATCATATGATGAATGCCCTTTTTAGGAGTTGTTTTGAAATTAGAGTATACTATTATCTAGTACCTCCAGCCCACCAAACTTTTTCTTTGTATACATAAGAACCGTCTCCAAATAGTTCTTTGATATTTGCATTTGTACTAACATCAGATTGACCGTAAGCGAATCTTTGTGGGAACAATTCAGGTTTTGGGTTTACCATAGGAATAAGGTCTCCATTGCCCATTGCTTGTAGACGTCTGATATCGTTATAAGATTCAATACCTTCGTTTTCGTAGAAAGAAATATGTTTTTCTACCATTATTTTTTTCAATAATGCGTTACCAGTTAAGGTTGGTATAGAAGCAATATATGTATCTGCCTGACTAGCTGAAAAAGTAACTGCTTGTTTTTTGCCGTAAGCTGCTTTGATTGCAGCATTCATAGTAGTTTGCGCCTCAGGTAAACCTAATCTGGCTTGCGCCTCAGCTTTTAAGAATAATAATTCGTGGTAGCTTAGCAAGTAAATAGGGTTTAGTTCACTCATAAGAGCCGAGATAGAGTATAAACGTTGTCCTTCTACATCTGCTTTTGAATTGTCAAAAGGTACAACGATGCCAGCTTTTTTAGTGAAAAATGCATCAGTACGGGCATCGCTTGCTCCATTAGCTACCATAGTTTGATAGAAACTTTTTGCTACACTTATTGCAGCTCTGTCTAATTGGAATCTGGCAAAAGGATTAGGAACACTGCTGTTTACAAGTTTTAGTTCGTCGTCAACATTAGAAAAAGAAGCATTTACGTAATTAATTACGCCTTGGTAATCAGCTTTTCTAAGAGATAGTCTCATAGTGTATCTAGCTAATAAGCCATTGGCTGCTTTTATCCATTGTGCTGAATTTCCCTTATAAATAACATCCTGAGTTCCTAATGAAGGATAAGTTGATGTTTTGTTTAGGTTGGCAATACCTTCATTTAATCTTTTGAAGATGTCAGCATAAATAGCCTCCTGTTTGTCTACTTTTGGTTGGTAGATTACACCTGGTTTTCCAGCTTCTGTGTAAGGAATGTCCCCAAAAAGATCTGTAAGAACAGCTAAGTTATAAGCTGTTAATATCTGAGCGATACCTAATGTTTGGAAGTTTCCTTTTTCTTTACCTGTAGAACATTTTTCAATAATTATTCCTAATGTTCGCAATTGTTCGTAGCTATTGTCCCAACCATTACTGTATGTTGATGCTAACGCTGGATCATTACGTCTAGTTTGTGCATTATACATTTGGTTATGGCTTCCTGCATTTAATTCAGAATATATTCCTGCATAAAATGAGGCGTCAGAACCGGTTACAGAGAAAGCAGAGTTTATCATTACATCTGTAATGATTAGTCGGCTAACGATATCCGCAGGATTATTTACATTCTTATTTATTTCATCCATCTTGTCTTCAGAACAAGATTGGAATAAGAATAAAGCCATTAAAGCTGTTATTGTTATTTTTATATTTTTCATTTGATTTTTTTTAATTAAAATGTAAAGTTCAATCCAAAACCAATGCTCTTAGTTTGTGGCATTGACCATTGTTCGAATCCACCAGAAAAGTTGTTGTTTCCTTGTGTAGCTTCTGGATCAAGGTTTGGCATTTTAGACCATAATAAGATGTTTCTTGCGAAAACAGAAGCTCTAAGGTCTACAGTGTTGTTTAATAATTTAGGGAATTGGTACCCTAAAGTAACCTCTCTTAATTTTACGAAACTTGCGTCAAAAACAGAATTTTCAGCAATTCCATTTAAAGCAGCCTGTAAATCTTGTTGAACAGCGTTTGAGCCTCCAATAACAATATCATTTGGAGTTCCGTCTTCTTTAACGCCTGGGTATACAAACTGTGAAGTTCTGTCTGCTGTTCTGGCATCTACACCATAGTAAGCCATTAAGTTGTTTGATCCGCTATACATTTTTCCACCATTTTTCCAATCCACAACAGCTCCTAATGAAACTCTTTTGTAGGTAAATTGTGTAGAACCTCCTAAAGTAAATTTAGGTGCAACTTCTCCTAATGCTTTTAAGGCACCAGCTTTAGGAAGACCATCTTCGTCTACTATGATGTTGTTTTTGTCATCTCTTGCAAAGCTTGTACCATAAATTACAGGGAAACGATCTCCAACACTAGCTCTAAGTTGTGGAGTTGAAAACCCACCTAAAAAGATATTGTCTACACCATCTTTTAATGCTAGAACTGTAGCGTCGATTTGAGAGTAGTTTAAATTGAATGTCCAGTTGAAATCTGCAGTACGTATAGGATTAACGCTTAAAGTTAATTCGTGTACTTTGTTAAGCATTTTTCCACCATTTGTCTTGTATAAAGCTGCTCCTGTAGAACCTGCTAATGGAACGTCGAAGATCTGATCTGTTGAATTTTGTTCAGAGTAAGTATAGTCAATTCCAACTCTGTTATTGAAAAACTTCAAGTCAACACCAACTTCATACGACTTTGTATTTTGTGGTTTTAAATTTGGATCGTATAATAAATTGTTAGGAATAAATGAACTAGTACCTCCTGATAATGGATAGTTTACTGGAGATCCAGACCAGAATCCGCCTCTGTAAGAAGGAGTAGTGTAATAATTACCTACGTAATTACCTGCTTGTCCAACTTGAGCAATCGATCCTCTAAGTTTAGCATAAGAAAGAAAAGATTTTCCTTTTAATCCTTCTAATTCTGTTACCACAAAACCTAAAGAGGCAGATGGGTATATAAAGTCTCTACTTCCTTTTGGCATGTTAGATACAATGTCCTTACGGATTGTACCGCCTAAGAAAAGCATGTTTTTGTATGAAAACTCAACATTGCTGAAGAAACCTACAGTACGTGTTTGTCTACGGTATTCTTCTGATGTTACTGTTCTTGCGTTGGCAATTGTAGGCCATCCGCCAATGTTGAAAGCAGTTCCAAGATCATCATATTCTTTAGTGTTTTGATGATTGTATTCATTTCCAACCAAAACATTTACATTAAAGTCATCAGTGATATTTAAATTGTAGTTGATGGTGAACAATGAGTTAATTACATCATTTGTTGTACCATAAAGGTGTGCACTACTGCTTTTTCCTGATAAATCCTGTTTGTTTCCAAATTCAAAGATATCTCTGTAGTTAGTTGTCCATGAGTCAACACCAGCCTGGTACTTAACGGTTAATTTCTGTTTTCCGCTTTCGCTAATAACAGGAGAGTATTGTACATATCCATTTCCGTAGAAACGATTTGATTTTTCACTAAATTCGTTATTTTTAGCAGCCCAGTAAGGGTTGTTGAAAGTAGTTGGTCTGAAATAAATTTGATCGTATGGATCTAATGGAGCAGCATAGCCATTTCCTTTTAAATCGTAACTTCTTGGAGCAGCAAATACACCAGCTATAGCAGCATCATTCGCAGCTGAACTTTTGTCAATTTTAGTTTGTACATAGTTTACAGAGAAACCAGTTTTCCACTCATTGCTTAATTTTGTGTCTACTACAGCTTTTGCAGTATATCTGTTCATGCCTGTTTCAGGAACGATACCATCTTGTTTTGAATTCCCTATACCGAAAGAGTAATTAGTTTTTTCAGTTGATTGTGCAATATTTAAGGAATTGTTAATTGTGAATCCAGTATTGAAAAAGTCATCAATATTGTTATTTGCTTGTGGGGTAACCCATGGGTCTAAACCAGCTTTAACTCTTTGAGGTACAAAATATTTACCAGGTCTTAGTACTCCTCCGTTATTTGCATTTGCAACATTTCCTCCGTAGATAGGATTGTTTGGTAAGTCTGAGATTTTTGGTCCCCAGTTCATTGAAGAAGTTGGATCAAAGATTCCGTAAGAACCTTGTGCATACTCATTTTGAGTTTGCGGTTTCTTTGAAATTGTTTCAAAACTTGTAGAAGTGTTAAAAGTAATAACTGGCTTTCCGCTTTGAGCTAAGTTTTTTCCGCTTTTTGTAGTAATTAAAATTACACCATTAGAAGCTCTTAATCCATATAATGCAGATGCAGCTTGTCCTTTTAGGATGTTTATCGATTCAATTTCGTTTGGATCAATATCCACCGCTCTGTTTGCAACGTCAGCTCCTGTAACACCATTTCCTGTAGAGAAATCTGCTTGAGATGCTACTGGCATACCATCAATAACATATAATGGAGTGTTGTTTCCTGTGAAAGAACGGGCACCACGAATTACGATCTGAGAAGAAGCTCCCGGGGCACCACTCGATGGAGTAATTTGCACACCAGCTAATTTACCTTGTAAAGCACCAGAAAGACTGTTGTTGTTTCCTCTTGTGATGTCCGCTGCTTTTACCTCTTGTGTAGCGTAACCAAGTGCACGAGCACTTTTCTTAACACCTAATGCAGTAACTACTACACTTTCCAGTTCTACTGAATCGTCTTTTAGTTTTGCATTAACAGTAGTAGCGCTAGCTGAAATTTCTTGGGCTTTCATCCCAATGTAGCTAAATACTAATACTTGATTTGGTGCTGCTTTGATAGAGTATTTTCCATCAAAATCTGTTTGCGTTGCTGTCTTTGTTCCTTTAACTAATACACTAACACCCGGTAAAGGTATTCCTGTATTGTCAGAAACTGTTCCAGAAACAGCTCTTTCTTGCGCGAAAGTAAGTTGCGCAACTAGTACTAGTAAAAGCACTAAGAATCCATTGAACTTTAGTTTCATTTTTAAATATTTTGAATTAGTCCGACAAAAATCTTAATAATTAGTTAATATACCTAATCAAAAAAGTTTTTTTTTCAGTAAAACGACACTTTTACTGATAGGAGTTATTTTTTTATCGTTAAAATGCACTCAAAAATATGGAATTGTTTGTTTTTAACTTAAAATACGTTTAATAGTTCAGTTTAGACCTGCTGAATTAAATGTTAAAATTTATGAGATGGGTGGTAGATTTTGGTTTTTTATACGTTTTCAACAAAAAAACCACCCATTTTCAGGGTGGTTTTGTGTTAAATTATGTTATTTTATGGTATTTCTTATTTATCCCAAAAAATCTTGGTAGTTAGTTTGTCCCCTCCGATTGAAGTTGCTGCAGCATCGTAGTTTGTTGCGTTTAGCGTTTGTTCTCTAATAGGGTAGGCCATTCTGGATGGTATTTGTCCTCCGGCTGCCGCATCCGCAGATGCTGGTGGTGTGAGGGCAGGGAAGTTTAATCGTCTTGTTGATGTCCAGCCTTCAAAGCCTCTGTTAAACAAAGCATACCATGCTTGCTCTCCTATTTTTTGTTGCCAGGTTCCCGTAGCTGTAGCATAAGCAACAGCTGGTTGAGCAAGGTAGGCATTGGCATCTGTTGATGAAACACCCCAGTCTTCCATAGAGGCTAGAATTGCTGCGTTGTAATGTGATGTAATAGTGCCTCCAACTGCAACACCTCTCCCTAAAGCTTCTGCTAACAAAAATTCTACTTCTGCATAGTCTAATAAAGTACCGCTGAAATCTGGTGCTTTGATTTTGTCGCTTGCATGAGTGTATTTTGACTGTGAATTTTTTACTCCAACTATTCCTCCTCTATAACCTGTTACAGTTATTAGCTCATCTGCAGCATTGGTATCTTTATAAGTTGGTTTGAAATAAGGTGTTTTTCTTGGGTCGTTTAATGTAACTAATGCATCTACAAATGGTTTCGCAACTACAAAATCGTTTCTGCCTGAGAATACCATATCTACATATAGTGGGTTGGTATTTGGGAGGTTTAACATATACGGTAATTTTGCATTATCTGCATTTGATTTGAAGCCTCCTGCTGCACCAGATATAATTGTTGCGTCGGCAATTGCTGATTCAAGACCTGATGCTTTTAGGTTTATACCTAGTTTTAGTTTTATGCTATTTGCAAATTTGATCCAGGCATTCAGATTGTCTTTGTAAATAACTTCAGCGCTTCCAAATGCAGGTTTTGAAGTGTCTAGGTCCGCGATGTCTTTGTTTAGACGTACGATTAAATCTTTGTAGATGTCTACTGCTTTATCATATTTAGGTAGGTAATCGCCAGCTCCTAATAGTGATTCCGAATATGGAACATCTCCATAAGTATCTACTAAAATTTGATACGTATATACCATTAAAATGTCAATTAAGATCAATTGATTTTTGTTGGTTATTGTTTTTTTTGCGAACTCCGGGTCTGTAGGCGAGATTACTTCTTTTGCTAAAAAACCTTTTGCCTGAGTTAGATCAGCAAGTGCTCCTGCATAAAGTCTGTCCCAGTGATTGTCCGAAATTTTACGAGTCACCCAATTGTAATTAGATTCGTCCAAATAGGTAGTTTCAGTCCATTGCTGATTGACTAATCTAAATATGTTTCTGTTTACGTTGGTATTGATAAGTTGTTCTGTTAGACTTTTCTCTGCATTTGTGAATAAAGTGCTTGCGGGTACTACAGAAGGATTTTTTACGTCTATATTTAAGTCTGTTAGGCTGCTATCGTCACAAGAAACTGTGAGTAGCATGATTCCTAAAGCATATATTAATTTTTTCATTTTATTTCTGTATTAAAATTTGAACGTTAAGTTAAAACCAATATCTCTGGTTGTTGGAAGTGATCCAACTGAATAACCTCTAGAGCTATTTCCTGAAGACAATCCGCTTTCTGGGTCCGCGTATGGTAGATTTTTACTGATTATCCATAAGTTCGAACCAACTAAGCTTGCTGATGCTGAGCTTAAGAATGTATTTTCGAACATGCTTTTAGGGAAGTTGTAAGTGATAGATACTTCTCTTAATTTAACAAAAGAGGCATCGTAGATGAAGGCTTTGTTTGGAGCAGCTTGATATCCCAGGCTGTTTGCGATCGATCCGCCTTTTGTTTTTACTGTATTTGGAGTTCCGTTAGGAGCAACTCCTTCATTTAGGAGACCATTTTCTCTGATATCTCCTACAGCAGTTTCTCTGTAAAGTCCAGATGCAAGACCGTAATACATATCCAGTGAGTAAATATCTCCTCCTTTTTGAGTGTCAATTAAAAAACCAAAAGTTAAATTTTTGTAAGTGAATTTGTTTCTAACACCACCGATCCAGTCCGGAGTAATATTTCCGATTACGTTATTTGAACTTGTGGTAATCATGTATTTTCCTGTAGCTTGATCTATGGTAGGTTGCCCGTTTGTGTAAACGAAGTCAGTTCCTTTAAGTGTGCCATAGGCTTCTCCTGGTGCAGCATTAACAGTGACACCACCTTGAAATGTTCCAAGTTGAAGATTGTCAAGTCCATTTGGTAATGAAATAACTCTACTTCTGTTGTTGGACCAGTTTACAATAATTTCCCAGCTGAAATCTTTTGTTTTGATTGGAGTTCCGTTTAATTGAATTTCAAATCCTTTGTTTTCTATATTTCCACCATTTACTAGCCCGTTTGTGTAACCGGAACCTGAAGAAACTGCAGCTGCAACAATCTGATCAACTGAGTTTGTTTTGTAGTAAGTGATGTCAAAACCTAAACGTCTGTTTAATAAGCTTGTTTCTAAACCAACTTCGAATGATTTTGTTCTCTCAGGCTTAAGATCTGGATTTTTGTTAATACTACGGAATGGAAGTAATAATGAGTTTGTGTAAAGAGGTTGTCCTTGGAAATTGGAAACTCTTGTGTAGGTGTTGTTTAGTTGAAGTGCGTCTGCGTCATTTCCAACTTCGGCATAATTGATTCTGAATTTTCCTAGATTTAACCAGTCTGCCTTTACTACGTTTGAGAAAAGGAATGATCCCGAAATTGCAGGATATACATAAGAGTTGTTGTTGTCTGGTAATGTAGATGAAACGTCTCTTCTGATAGAAGCATCTACAAAATAAGTGTCTAAATAACCAACAGAGGCCTGAGCGTAGATACCATTAACCCCTGAAGATACTTTTGCTTCTCTTGGGAACGGAAGATCTAAGCGTGAATTTGACAAAGCGTAAATTCCGGGAACTACTAATCCTCCAACTGTTGAAGAAAGTACATTATCTCTTTTGTTGCGTCTTATGTTTGTTCCGATAACTCCATTTAGGCTAATGTTTTCGCCGATTTTTTTGTTGAAATTCAGCATGAAATCGTAATTAATTTCTTGAAAATTAATGTCGTTTCTTTGGTAGCCTGATGATTCGTTAACCGGAGAAAGACCAAATCCTGAAGCTATTGATCCTACAGCTCTTCTTTCTTCTTGAAGTTGTTTATAAGTATCAATAGAAACTCTTCCTAATGCACTTAGCCATGGGGCAATATCATAATTTAGAGAAGCGTAGCTAAATAAACGGGTTCTGTCGTCAGAAGAGTAATTTTGATAACGGGTGAAGTACGGGTTGTCCCAATAGGCCGGTACTAAACCTGAAGGCTCCGTTGGGTCTTTCCAGTTCCATGTTACGTTTTGACCGCCTGATGCAAAGTAAACATCTTTTTGAGCTTGTACGTCGGTGTTGGTTTGCCACCATTGTCTGAAATTACCCAGGATATTGTCGTTGTAGCCGGTTGAGTTTCTACCAACGGTACTTTGTAGGGTAACTGCTGCGTAGGCGTTAGCGGTAAGTTTGTCTGTAACTTTTTGACTAAATCTTGCGCTTATCTGATTTTTTTTCAATTCACTGTTTGGAAGAATACCAGTTTGATTGGTATTAACATAGCTTAAAGATAAGCTTGATCTTTCTGTTGATTTTTCAAGTGCAATACTGTTAACGAAAGTGTGAGCATTGTTAAAAAAAGTTATAGGGCCATTTTTTGCAGCTGCCCATGGAGTGGCTTTTCCGTAGTTTGGTGAAAACGGTGTAAAAGCATCCCATTGATACACGGGTTGATTGTTGAAAGCGTCCCCGTCAGAAGCGTCATTAGATGTGTCTACTGTGTCTGGTGTACCGGTTCCTAAAAACGATGATCCAAAGCCGTATCCAGATCCGTATCTGTCTTGATATTTGGGGAAAGTTGATTTGTCAATGCTTCCATTTGTGAATCCACTTGAAAAAGAAAATCCTATTTTGTTGTCATTTGATTTTCCTTTTTTTGTTGTTACCATTACAACTCCATTTGCAGCTCTGGATCCGTATAGTGCTGTTGCGGCAGCTCCTTTAAGGATGTTAATGCTTTCAATGTCTTCTTGATTGATGTCTGAAGCGTTGTTACCGTAATCATAACCACCGTTACCAATTTGCTGAGAAGAAACGTTTGAGTTTGAGTTGTCAATTGGCACCCCGTCAATAACCCAAAGAGCCTGATTATTTCCTGTAAGTGATTTGTTTCCTCTGATTACAACGTTTGTAGAACCTCCAAAGTTATTGTTTCTCTGAACTTCTACCCCTGCAGCTTTACCAGATAAGAGATTGGCAACGTTAGCGTTTCCGGCTCCGCCATTAACGTCTTTTCCGGAAATTTGTTGAGAGGCATATCCAAGAGATTTTTTTTCTCTTTTAATACCCATCGCTGTAGTTACCACAACGCCTTCTAGTTGTTGGGCATCTCCAGATAACTTGGTGTTTACTTGTGATGAGCTCGCGGCAATTTCTTGAGTCTTCATGCCGATGTAGCTAAATACTAAAATTTGACTTGTGGTTGCTTTGATGGAATATTTACCATCAAAATCAGTCTGTGTGCCGGTTTTCGTTCCCTTGATTTGTACACTTACGCCTGGTAATGGCATACCTGCATCATCGGTAACGGTCCCCGAAACGGCTCTTTCCTGCGCAAAGGTTAGTTGCGCGAATAGTACTAATAGTAGCACTAAAAATCCATTGAACTTTGGTTTCATTTTTTCAATTATTTTGAATTAGTCTTACAATATTCTTAATAATTTGTTAATAATCCTAGTGTTGAGTTAATGAATTTTCTCACAAGGTTAAAATTTAACATTATAACATATAATAACTATTGTGTTAAATAATTGAATTTACTGGATGTTTGTTCTTGTAATTAGTATGAATAATCCTTGTAATCCCGCTTATTGCTTGATATTTTTCAGAAATTATAAGTTCTTAATAATTTGTTAATAAAATAGATCTTTGATTGATGAATTTTCTCACAAGGCTAAAATTTAACATTGTAGCATATGCTAACAATTGTGTTAAATAATTTAATTCCCTGAAGATTTTCCCCGCCATTGCTGAGATTAATTCGGAGCAGTCCGCTCGTTGTCTGGATTGTTGTGCCGATTCCGACTCCTGATAATTTTTGTAATTTATTAAGATTTTGACTGTTTGTTAAATCTTGATAGATTGCAAAGTCTATAATGGAATTGATGTATAAATTGTTGGATACTTTGTGCCTGTATTCGGTGAGCAACATAGAGACGAAATTGCCCTGATGGCTGTTTTCTGCGAAACCTCTTATGGAGTTTGTTCCTCCAAATCGATATAGTTCGTTGGTGATATAATTTTGGCTTTTTAAATAAAAAATTTGAGGATTCAAAAAGATGAAATTCTTTTTGTTAAGCTCAAAATTGTAAGACAAATTAAGGTTGGTATAGAATTGTTTGCTTGATTCTACGGTTTGGGGACTGTTGTTGGTGTCTCTTTTTCCGTATCCGATTATGAGGCTTAGGGAAGCTTTCTTGGGGAGTAACGTGTTGAGATAGTCTATTTTTTTATACTCGAGAGTAGAGGTGATATATGAGTTTTTGTAGTCGCTAATTGTGGTGTTGTTTGTGTTTTGAATGTCACTGGATTCTGTAGATTGGTAGCCTAGGTATAGTCGTGAATTGTAGTTTAAGAAATAGCCTAAGTCGATTGCGGTTTTGGTGTTTTGAAAAGTACTGTCTTGTTTGAAAATATTTAGCTGCGCTTTTATGCCTAGTGAAGATTGAAATATATACGGAATTTCAATCTTTGTGTTAAAGGTTTTTTGTTGATTTCCATCGCTTTTCCAATACAGGGAGAATTGTTCGCCGGCACGGAGTGTGTTTAATAGTGATAGATCCAAGTATCCGTTTAAGGTTGTTTTTTTGTTTTCGTCATTAGAAAAACCAATGTATCCGTCAAAAGTGTTTGCTTTTCTTTTTTCAACATAGGTGTATACTTTTGTAGAGTCGTTTGTGAATAATATTTCAGGGTATTTAGTTTGGGTTATAAAATCAAATGCATTGATGTCATTGTGTAGTTGTTTTATGGTTTCTTGGTTGAATGTTTTGTTTAGGTATTTTTTGTTGAGTTGTTTTAAGTGTCCTTTTGGGAAATAATTTCGTTTTGAATCATCTGTTTGGGTTAGAATAATGGAATTTACAGTGCGTTTTTTTTCGGATTTAAAATTTAACGTTGCGTAAATTATGGAATTCTTTTTTTGGATGTTTTCAAGTTTTATTTTATTAAGAGCGAAACCTGCTTTTTCGGCGTCTAATGTTTTTTGGTTTAAATAGTTTTCCAGTTCTCTGTAAGGAATAATTAAAGTATCGTTCTTGATTTTTACATCATAAAAAAAACTGTGATTTGCTCCTATATATATATGGACTTCTTTTGTCTTGCTTTTTAAGTCAATTATGGAGATGAAAGTGCTGTCGTTTATTTTTTTTGTCTCGATTATATTGTGGTCCAAATATCCATTTTTGGATAGTTTTTCTGAGGTGTTTTTAACTTCTTCAAAAATTGATTTTAAATTAGGATGGTTTCTTGAATAGTTTAACGAATCAATAATTTGAGTTTCGGTTTGATTTGTTCCTTTAATTTGTAAATGAAGGTCTTGAGCATGTGAAGAAATGCTGGCAATGAAAAATAGGAGGTATAAAAGCGGTTTCAAAGGCAATTGTTTCATTTATTAAAAGTATTGCAAATATCTATTGTTTGTTTGTAAAATCATAAGCTTAAATAATGTTATTGAAAATTAATGGATTAACGTTTGTATAGTGAAAAATATTTTATACATTTGCAACCCCGTAAAAAGCGGGAATTTAATATACATAATAAATTTTTAGTATTAATTATGCCAACAATTCAACAATTAGTAAGAACAGGAAGAACTCAGATAACTAAGAAGAGTAAATCGGTTGCTTTAGATTCTTGTCCTCAAAGAAGAGGGGTTTGTACGCGTGTTTACACTACTACACCAAAAAAACCAAACTCTGCAATGCGTAAAGTTGCGCGTGTACGTTTGACAAATGGTAATGAGGTGAATGCTTACATCCCTGGAGAAGGACACAATTTACAAGAGCACTCGATAGTATTAGTTAGAGGTGGAAGGGTAAAAGATTTACCAGGTGTTAGATATCATATCGTTCGTGGAGCGCTTGACACGTCAGGAGTTGCAGGAAGAACGCAAAGAAGATCTAAGTACGGTGCTAAACGCCCAAAAGAAGCAAAAAAGTAATTTAAAAACTTTTAAGAAAAAGACATGAGAAAAAGAGCGGCAAAGAAAAGACCACTTTTACCAGATCCGAGGTTTAATGATCAATTGGTAACACGTTTTGTGAACAACTTAATGTGGGACGGTAAGAAATCTACAGCTTTCAAAGTATTTTATGATGCAATTGACATCATTGAGTCTAAAAAGCAAGATTCAGAAAAATCTTCATTAGAAATTTGGAAAGATGCGTTAACAAACGTTATGCCTCACGTAGAAGTACGTAGTCGTAGAGTTGGTGGAGCTACATTCCAAATTCCAATGCAAATTAGACCAGACAGAAAAATTTCTATGGCAATGAAGTGGTTAATACTTTATTCTAGAAGAAGAAATGAAAAATCTATGGCACAACGTTTAGCGTCAGAATGTTTAGCTGCGGCTAAAGAAGAAGGTGCTGCGGTTAAGAAAAGAATGGATACTCACAAGATGGCAGAAGCTAACAAAGCTTTCTCTCACTTTAGATTTTAATTCGTAAGAAATGGCTAGAGATTTAAAATATACAAGAAATATCGGAATTGCTGCTCACATTGATGCTGGTAAAACAACAACAACTGAGCGTATCCTTTTTTATACTGGAAAGTCACATAAAATTGGTGAAGTACACGATGGTGCTGCAACAATGGACTGGATGGCTCAAGAGCAAGAAAGAGGTATTACAATTACTTCAGCTGCAACAACTTGTGAGTGGAATTTTCCAACTGAGCAAGGAAAACTTTTGCCTGAATCATTGCCATACCACTTTAATATTATTGATACTCCTGGACACGTTGACTTTACTGTAGAGGTAAACCGTTCTTTACGTGTACTTGATGGATTAGTTTTCTTATTTAGTGCTGTTGATGGTGTTGAGCCTCAGTCAGAAACTAACTGGAGACTTGCTGATCAGTACAGAGTTCCACGTATGGGATTTGTTAACAAAATGGACCGTCAAGGATCTAACTTCTTAGGAGTTTGTCAACAGGTTCGTGATATGTTGAAATCAAATGCTGTTGCGATCACTTTGCCAATTGGTGAAGAAAATGATTTCAAAGGTGTTGTAGATTTAGTAAAAAACCAAGCTATCATTTGGCATGATGCGACTCAAGGGGCAACTTTTGATATCGTTGAAATTCCTGCTGATATGGTTGCAGAGGTTAAAGAATACAGATCTATTCTTATTGAAGCGGTTGCTGATTACGATGAAAACCTTTTAGAGAAATTCATGGAAGATGAAAACTCTATCACAGAGGAAGAAATCAACAATGCTTTAAGAGCTGCTACTATGGATATGGCTATCATCCCGATGATCGCTGGTTCTTCTTTCAAAAACAAAGGAGTTCAATTCATGTTAGATGCAGTTTGTAAATATTTACCTTCTCCAATGGATAAGGAAGGTATCGAAGGAATTCACCCTGATGATGCTGAATTATTAGAAGAAGATCAAACTAAAATCTTACGTCGTCCGGACGTAAAAGAGCCGTTCGCTGCTTTGGCATTTAAAATTGCTACTGACCCATTCGTAGGTCGTTTAGCTTTCTTCCGTGCTTATTCTGGACGTTTAGATGCTGGTTCTTATGTTTTGAACACTCGTTCAGGAAGTAAAGAAAGAATTTCTCGTATTTACCAAATGCACGCTAACAAACAAAATCCAATCGAATATATTGAGGCTGGAGATATTGGAGCTGCTGTTGGATTTAAAGATATCAAAACTGGAGATACATTGTGTGATGAAAAACACCCAATTATTCTTGAGTCTATGAAATTCCCTGCACCGGTAATTGGTATTGCAATTGAACCTAAAACTAAAGCTGACGTTGATAAAATGGGTATGGCTTTGGCTAAATTAGCTGAAGAAGATCCAACGTTTACAGTTAGAACAGATGAGGCTTCAGGGCAAACTATTATTTCTGGGATGGGTGAGCTTCACTTAGATATCTTAGTAGATCGTATGAAACGTGAATTTAAAGTTGAAGTAAACCAAGGTGAGCCTCAAGTTGAATACAAAGAAGCGTTTACAAGAACTGCAACGCACAGAGAGACTTACAAGAAACAATCAGGAGGTCGTGGTAAATTCGGTGATATCGTATTTACACTTGAGCCAGCTGACGAAGTTGATGGTAAAGTTCCTGTAGGATTACAGTTTATTAATGCAGTAAAAGGAGGTAACGTTCCTAAGGAATATATCCCTTCTGTAGAAAAAGGTTTCCGTGAAGCTATGAAAACTGGTCCATTGGCAGGTTATCAAGTAGATAGTTTAAAAGTAACTTTGACGGACGGATCTTTCCACCCTGTCGATTCAGATGCACTTTCTTTTGAGTTAGCTGCTAGAATGGGGTATAGAGAAGTAGCTAAAGCTGCTGGTGCGATTATTTTGGAGCCAATCATGAAAATGGAAGTTATTACTCCTGAAGAAAACATGGGAGATATCGTTGGTGATATCAACCGTCGTAGAGGTCAGGTAAATGACATGGGTGACAGAAACGGTGCTAAAACTATTAAAGCTGATGTGCCTTTATCAGAAATGTTTGGTTATGTAACAACATTAAGAACATTGTCTTCTGGTAGAGCAACTTCAACAATGGAGTTTTCTCACTATGCAGAAACACCTTCTAATATTTCAGAAGCTGTAATTAAAAAAGCAAAAGGTAACGCTTAATTCTTAAGAAAATGAGTCAAAAAATCAGAATAAAACTAAAATCTTACGATCACATGTTGGTAGATAAATCTGCTGAAAAGATCGTAAAAACAGTAAAAACTACTGGAGCAGTTGTAACAGGTCCAATTCCGTTGCCAACTCACAAAAAACTTTTCACTGTATTACGTTCTCCGCACGTTAACAAAAAAGCGAGAGAGCAATTTGAAGTAATGTCATACAAGAGATTGATTGATATTTATTCATCTTCATCTAAAACTATCGATGCATTAATGAAACTTGAATTGCCAAGTGGAGTTGAAGTAGAGATCAAAGTATAATTAGATTATATTTTATATAGAAAAGCGAGACATTACTGTCTCGCTTTTTTTTATGCTTTCTGGTGAGTGTTTTTTGAAAGTGGTGGGTCGGTTTTTTATTTATTAGTTATTTGTCGGTAGTTGTAACTGGTGATAGATAATTTTGTTTACGGCTTTAACCGTAGGGTGATGATGTGTTAGTGTAAGTGGGGGGATTTATGGAGGTAGCTTTTTAGTAGTAATGTTATTGATGTTTTGTGGTTCTTTGATTTAATCTCATTTCTTCTGTAGGTAAGTTGTTTTTGATTTGTTTAAGTGTAAGAAAATATTTATTTTGCGTAATGAGGAATATTTATGAAAATGGTATTGTTTTATACGGTACTAAATAGTTTTTTACCTAATACTTATTATAGAACTTAATTATTATCTTTGAATTATGAGCACACTAATAAAACCAAATCACATAGGGCGTAAGATTAGCCGTATTCGTGAACTTCGTGATATGAAGCAAGAGGCGCTGGCAATGGCCTTAGGTATGAGCCAGCAGAGCGTTTCTAGTATAGAGAATAGTGAAACAATAGAAGAAGAGAAACTCGCAGAAATAGCAAAAGCTCTTGGGGTGACAGTAGAGGCAATTAAAAATTTTTCAGAAGAGAATATGATTAACTATTTTAATACGTTTAATGAGGTTGTCACTAATAATCAAGGGGTCATTAATGGTAGTATAGATGATTATAATCATCAATGCACATTTAATCCGCTTGATAAAGTGGTTGAGTTGTACGAGCGATTGGTGCAGGCTGAAAAAGATAAAAACGAATATTTAGAAAAATTGTTAAAAGAGAAATAGTGTTTTGAATAAAACAAGTTACTTTTAAAAAGGCCACTTCGGGTAACGAAGTGGCCTTTTTTTTTTGTGATTAATTATATGGTAGGGAATGATTTTTTTACGTTCATTAGGATTGGTTTAGTTTTTTTTGCAAACGAGGAGATTTTGTGTAATAAATAAGCTACATTTTTATTGTGAATTAGTTTTTTATTTTTTAAGTTTACACTTGTTAATTAGTTTTTAATTGTAAGATAAATGTAAGATGAAGAAATTGTTTTTATTTTTAAGTGTGGCTTTTTTGATGGCAGGTTGCTCAGAAGAAAAGAATGATGTGGAAGTTACTGCGGGGACCGTCGCAAATACTCCTAATGCGAAAGAGTTTAAGTTAATTGCTGTTGCAATTGATAATCTTGAGGTGAGTAGTACAGTAGGGCTCGAGGATCAGCTGGGGGATTATTTGGATCGTGAAGGTTTTAAGGGGTTTAAAAAGGCTTTAGAGAAGGTAAGAGCTTCGGCTAGAAAAAATATCGCTGGAGAAGGGCAGGAGGGGTATCAGGCGGTTGACTTGGATAAGGAATTGTTGAAAGTTGGGTTTACGGACGTTCAGAAAGGATTTATTTCAAAAATCACAGCCTTGTATCCGTTGGAAGGTTCAAGTAGTGAAAAGGTGGTTGATGATGATGTGATTGTGGAGAGGGTTAAAGAGGGGTTATTGAGAGTAAGAAATGAGGTTTTTGCTGATGAGCGATTAAGTATTGCTCAGAAAGAGCAATTGTATGTTTATGTTGATTTGCAATATTCTACTTTGGAGAGTATAGTAAATTATGCCGAAAAGTTAGTTTTGGGAACTCAGGCGGGGAAATTGAAAATTTCCTTAAAGAAAATAATAAACATTGTGGTTTCAGTTGTTGTGACTACTGCGGTAGGGGCTGTTGTGGCTTCCGTGAAAGGTTTGAATATGGTGGCTACGGTCATTGGTGCTGCTTCCGGATTTGCTTCAGGTGTAGTTTCGGCTGTTCATAATCGCTGTATTAAGGTTTGTGGGACTGGTTTCTGCAATACGGCATGGAATGATTGTGATACAGGAAATTATTTTACTTCATTTACTCTGAACTATGACTAGCGGTTTGTTAGGGGGAAAGGTATTTTTGCTTTTCTATGTTCTATTTTCGTTTTGTGTAAATGCTCAAACGACTGGGAAGGTTAGGAAAGTTATTGTCTTGAACGGTGATAAATGGTCAATGGGAATGAATTCATTGCAAATTAACGGGGTTAAGTTAAAGCCAGGGTTTGATAATGGAATATTATTTGAGTGTTCGAATGATTCGATTGTGGTTAAAGTGCCTTCGGATATGTTTTTGTTTTTTGTATTGAAGAAAAAAACCTTCCGTTTTGCTTTGAAAGATGGCGATAATTATTTTTTGTATAAAGCTCCTAGTCTTTTTAATAAAGTGTGTTTCGAAAGTATTTTGGATGATGATTTGGTTAAGTTGAAAGAAAAGCGATATGTGAAAAAAGTACTGATGAAATATCAACTCGAATAGTGTTGTTGTTGGGTAAGGTTTTTATTAGTAATAAGAATTGTAGCGAAGTTTATTTTATTTATTGTTCTTTTAAATAGAAAAGCGAGACAGTGGTGTCTCGCTTTTTGTTTGAGGTTTTTGTTGTTTGTCTTTTGTAATATTTTTTAATTTCTGTGAATGTTTTTTGTTGAAATGTCTTTTATTTAGGCTATTGCCCATGATTTTCAATAATTAGTTTAAGTAATTGTTAATAAAAATGTTTTTGTAGGTTGGGATCATTGTGTAGTGTTTTTTGAATTAATAAAATCTTGTTAGTGGATGCTTTGATGCTTGAATTTTGATAATGAGCGATTTAATTTTTATAACCGTTTGGTATATTCAATTTTAATGTCTACTTTTGCACTCCCTGTTTGGAAATTTCTGTTATTTTCAAATTGAAGGGAATTTTAGTAATTAATAATTAATATTTATGTCTGGGTTAATTGGTAAAAAAATCGGCATGACTAGTATTTTCGACGAAAACGGGAAAAACATTCCTTGTACAGTAATCGAGGCTGGGCCGTGTGTTGTTACCCAAGTCAGAACCAAAGGTGTTGACGGGTACGAAGCGTTGCAACTTGGTTTCGATGACAAAAACGAGAAACATTCCACTAAAGCGGCTTTAGGTCACTTTAAAAAAGCTGGAACTGTTGCTAAGAAAAAAGTCGTTGAATTTCAAGATTTTGCAACTGAACAAAAATTAGGAGATCTTATTGATGTTTCTATTTTTGCTGAAGGAGAATTTGTAGATGTACAAGGTGTGTCTAAAGGTAAAGGTTTTCAAGGGGTTGTTAAACGTCACGGATTTGGTGGTGTTGGACAAGCAACTCACGGTCAACACAACCGTTTAAGAGCGCCAGGTTCTGTAGGAGCATCTTCTTATCCATCTAGAGTATTCAAAGGAATGCGTATGGCTGGAAGAATGGGAGGAGACAATGTAAAAGTTCAAAACCTTAGAGTTTTAAAAGTAGTAGCTGAAAAGAATCTACTTGTTATTAAAGGATGTGTTCCTGGACATAAAAACTCTTATGTAATCATTCAGAAGTAATGGAAGTAAAAGTATTAGATTTCAACGGAAAAGATACTGGAAGAAAAGTTCAACTTTCTGATTCAGTATTCGCAATTGAACCAAACAATCACGCTGTATACCTTGATGTTAAGCAATATCTTGCTAATCAAAGACAAGGAACTCACAAAGCTAAAGAAAGAGCTGAAGTGACTGGAAGTACGCGTAAGATTAAAAAACAAAAAGGAACTGGTACTGCTCGTGCGGGAAGTATCAAAAATCCATTGTTTAAAGGTGGTGGAACAATTTTCGGACCAAGACCAAGAAGTTATTCATTTAAATTGAATAAAAGCTTGAAAAGATTGGCAAGAAAATCAGCTTTCTCAATCAAAGCAAAAGAGTCGAATATCATCGTTCTTGAGGACTTTAATTTTGAAGCGCCAAACACTAAAAATTTCATTAACGTTTTGAAAGCTTTAGGGTTAGAGAATAAAAAATCTTTATTTGTGTTGGGAGAGTCGAATAAAAATGTATATTTGTCGTCACGCAATTTAAAGGCTTCTAATGTCGTAACTAGCTCAGAATTAAGCACTTACGCTATTTTAAACACTAACAATTTAGTGCTTTTAGAAGGTTCTTTGGAGTTAATTGAAGAAAATTTAAGTAAATAATAGGAATATGAGTATCATAATTAGACCTATAGTAACGGAAAAAGTAACCAAAGAAAGTGAAGTTTTAAACCGCTTCGGATTCGTTGTTGACAAAAAAGCAAACAAAGTTCAAATTAAGAAAGCTGTTGAAGCTGCTTATGGAGTAACTATCGTTTCAGTTAACACGATGAACGTAAGACCGGATAGAACTACAAAATACACTAAAAGTGGTTTAATCAGTGGAAAGACAAATGCAATTAAAAAAGCAATTGTACAAGTACAAGAAGGAGAAACAATTGATTTTTACAACAATATCTAAGATAGAAAAATGTCAGTAAGAAAATTAAAACCTATTACCCCAGGTCAGCGATTTAGAGTTGTGAATGGTTATGACGCCATTACAACTGATAAGCCGGAACGCTCTTTGATAGCGCCGATAAAAAACTCTGGAGGTAGAAATAGTCAAGGAAAGATGACCATGCGTTATACGGGTGGTGGTCACAAGCAGAGATATCGTATTATTGATTTCAAAAGAACTAAAGACGGAATTCCGGCTACAGTGAAATCAATCGAATACGATCCAAATCGTACTGCATTTATCGCTTTATTAGCTTATGCTGATGGTGAGAAAACTTATATTATTGCTCAAAACGGATTGAAAGTTGGTCAGAAATTAGTTTCTGGTCCAGAATCTCAACCTGAAATTGGTAATACATTGCCTTTAAGCAGAATTCCTTTAGGAACTGTAATCTCTTGTATTGAGTTGCGTCCAGGTCAAGGTGCGGTAATCGCTCGTTCAGCTGGAACATTTGCTCAATTAATGGCAAGAGATGGAAAATATGCTACAATTAAAATGCCATCTGGTGAAACAAGATTGATCTTGTTAACTTGTTCGGCTACAATTGGAGCTGTTTCTAATTCAGACCACCAATTAGTTGTATCAGGAAAAGCTGGTAGAACAAGATGGTTAGGAAGAAGACCTAGAACAAGACCTGTTGCAATGAACCCTGTTGATCACCCAATGGGTGGTGGAGAAGGACGTTCTTCTGGTGGACATCCACGTTCAAGAAATGGAATACCAGCAAAAGGTTATAGAACTCGTTCTAAGAAAAACCCGAGTAACAAGTATATCGTAGAACGTAGAAAGAAATAATAAGATATGGCACGTTCATTAAAAAAAGGACCTTTCGTTCATTATAAGTTAGACAAGAAAGTTCAGGAAAACGTAGAAAGTGGTAAAAATAGTGTAGTGAAGACTTGGTCTAGAGCTTCTATGATTACTCCAGATTTCGTTGGACAAACTATCGCAGTTCATAACGGTCGTCAATTTGTACCAGTTTACGTAACAGAAAACATGGTAGGTCACAAATTAGGAGAGTTTTCACCAACTAGATCTTTTAGAGGTCATGCTGGAGCAAAAAATAAAGGTAAAAAATAAGAAGCAATGGGAGTTCGTAAAAGAGAAACAGCAGATGCGAGAAAAGAGGCTAATAAGTCTATTGCTTTCGCAAAATTGAATAACTGCCCTACTTCACCTAGAAAAATGCGCTTAGTAGCGGACTTGGTAAGAGGTCAGAAGGTAGAAAGAGCACTTAACATCTTAAGATTCAGTTCTAAAGAAGCTTCAAGAAAACTAGAAAAACTATTATTATCTGCAATCAACAACTGGGAGCAAAAAAATAGTGAAGGTAATTTAGAAGAGGCTGGATTATTTGTTAAAGAGATCAGAGTAGATGGTGGAATGATGTTGAAAAGACTTCGTCCAGCTCCACAAGGTCGTGCACACAGAATAAGAAAACGTTCTAATCACGTAACAATCGTGCTTGGAGCTATCAATAACACACAAAGCAATTCTTAAGCAGCATGGGACAAAAGACAAATCCAATTGGAAATAGACTTGGTATCATCAGAGGGTGGGACTCAAACTGGTATGGTGGAAATGATTACGGTGATAAACTTGCCGAAGATCACAAAATCAGAAAGTATATCCACGCTCGTTTATCAAAAGCTAGTGTATCTAAAGTAATCATCGAGAGAACTTTGAAACTTGTAACCGTTACTATCACTACTGCTAGACCTGGTATCATTATCGGAAAAGGTGGACAAGAGGTAGACAAGTTGAAAGAGGAGCTTAAGAAAGTTACTGACAAAGAGGTTCAAATTAACATCTTTGAAATTAAAAGACCTGAGTTAGATGCTTATCTTGTGGCGACAAGCATCGCTCGTCAAATCGAAAGCCGTATTTCTTACAGACGTGCAATCAAAATGGCTATTGCTGCTTCTATGCGTATGAACGCTGAAGGTATCAAAGTTTTGATTTCTGGTCGTTTGAATGGAGCTGAGATGGCGCGTTCAGAAGGTTTCAAAGAAGGTAGAATTCCTCTATCAACTTTCAGAGCTGATATTGACTATGCTTTGGCTGAAGCTCACACTACTTACGGTAGAATGGGTATCAAAGTATGGATCATGAAAGGTGAGGTTTATGGAAAGAGAGATCTTTCCCCACTTGCAGGAATGGATAAAAAACAATCTGGAACTGGTGGTGGTAAAGGTGGAGATTCTCCAAGAGGAGACAGAAAACCTTTTAATAAAGGTGGTAAACCAGACGCTCGTAAAAGAAAGTAAATTTTTAAACTAAAGAAAAATGTTACAGCCTAAAAGAACAAAATACCGTAAGGTACAGAAAGGTAAAATGAAAGGTAACTCTCAAAGAGGGCATGAACTTTCTAATGGAATGTTTGGTATTAAATCTGTACATGAAGATGGAATGTTCTTAACGTCTCGTCAAATCGAAGCTGCGCGTATTGCTGCAACTCGTTTCATGAAGAGAGAAGGACAATTATGGATCAAAATATTTCCAGACAAACCAATTACTAAGAAGCCTCTTGAGGTACGTATGGGTAAAGGTAAAGGTGCCGTTGAATATTGGGCTGCCGTTGTTAAACCCGGAAGAATTATGTTTGAAGTTGGAGGAGTTCCTTTATCAGTTGCAAAAGAGGCTTTACGTCTTGCAGCTCAAAAGCTTCCAGTAAAAACTAAATTCGTCGTTGCTAGAGATTTCGAAGCATAATTAAATTTATATTATGAAACAATCAGAAATAAAAGATCTTTCTGCAGCGGAGTTGCAAGAAAAACTTAGTCAAACTAAGAAAATATATGCTGACCTAAAAATGGCTCACGCTATTTCTCCAATTGAGAACCCACTTCAAATTAGAAGTGTAAGAAGAACAGTTGCAAGATTGGCTACAGAGTTAACTAAAAGAGAGTTACAATAATTGTATTCTGCTGAAAGATGGAAGAAAAAAGAAATTTAAGAAAAGAAAGAATAGGTGTTGTTACTTCAAATAAAATGGATAAGTCTATTGTTATTGCTGAAGTAAGAAAAGTAAAACACCCATTATACGGTAAGTTCGTGTTGAAAACAAAGAAATACGTTGCACACGACGAAACAAACGACTGTAACATTGGAGATACTGTAAGAATTAGCGAAACGCGTCCTTTAAGTAAAACAAAATGTTGGAGATTAGTTGAAATCTTAGAAAGAGCTAAATAATTATGGTACAACAGGAATCAAGACTAAAAGTAGCAGATAACACGGGAGCAAAAGAAGTTTTAACTATCCGTGTTTTAGGAGGTACCAAAAGAAGGTATGCCTCTGTTGGTGACAAGATTGTAGTATCTATTAAAGATGCAACTCCTAACGGTAACGTTAAAAAAGGAGCTGTTTCAACTGCAGTTGTTGTACGTACCAAAAAAGAAGTGAGAAGAGCTGATGGTTCTTATATCCGTTTCGATGATAATGCATGTGTTCTTTTGAACGCTGCAGGGGAAATGAGAGGAACACGTGTTTTTGGTCCGGTAGCAAGAGAACTTCGTGAAAAACAATTCATGAAAATTGTATCATTAGCACCAGAAGTGCTTTAATTCGTTTTAAGATGATAAAGCTAAAAATAAAATCAGGAGATATCGTAAGAGTTATTGCTGGAGACCATAAAGGTGCTGAAGGTAAAGTTTTACGTGTTTACCGTGAGAAAAATAAAGCGATAGTTGAAGGTGTAAACATGGTTTCGAAACATACAAAACCAAGTGCTAAAAACCCTCAAGGTGGTATCGTTAAGAAAGAAGCTTCTATACAAATATCTAACATTTCACTAATTGATCCTAAAACTAAGGAAACAACTAGAGTTGGTATTAGAGTAGAAGGAGATAAGAAAGTAAGATTTTCAAAAAAATCTAATCAAGTACTATAGTAATGGCATATACACCTAGACTAAAAGAAGAATATAAGAGTAGAGTAATCTCTGCTCTTAAAGAAGAATTCGGATATACAAACGTAATGCAAGTTCCTAAACTTGAAAAAATCGTTTTGAGCCGTGGAGTTGGTGCAGCTGTATCTGATAAAAAACTTATTGACTATGCAGTTGATGAGTTAACAAAGATCACTGGACAAAAAGCAGTATCTACAATTTCAAAGAAAGATGTTGCGTCTTTCAAATTGAGAAAAGGGATGCCTATTGGAGCAAAAGTTACTTTACGTGGAGAGAGAATGTATGAGTTTTTAGATAGACTTATTACTTCTGCTTTACCACGCGTTAGAGATTTTAGTGGTATCAAAGCTACTGGTTTCGACGGAAGAGGTAACTACAATCTTGGAGTTTTAGAGCAAATCATTTTCCCGGAAATTGATATTGACAAAGTAAACAAAATTTCAGGAATGGATATTACATTTGTTACTACTGCAAAAACAGACAAGGAAGCAAAGTCATTATTGGCTGAATTAGGATTACCTTTTAAAAAGAATTAAGACATGGCTAAAGAATCAATGAAAGCCCGTGAGGTGAAAAGAGAGAAAACGGTAGCTAAGTACGCTGAAAAAAGAAAAGCTTTATTAGAAGCTGGAGATTATGAAGGCCTACAAAAATTACCTAAAAATGCTTCACCAGTTCGTTTGCACAATCGTTGTAAATTAACAGGTAGACCAAGAGGTTATATCCGTCAATTTGGTATTTCACGTGTAACTTTCCGTGAGATGGCTAATAATGGGTTAATTCCTGGAGTTAAAAAGGCATCTTGGTAATCTCGCAAAAAGTTAGTACTTTTGCAAACCAAAAAATAATTTTAATTGATTAAAGGTTCGGGAGACGAGTGTCTCCCGAAAACCGTAATCGCAATCAAATACATATGTATACAGATCCTATTGCAGATTATTTGACTAGAGTTCGTAACGCTGTGGCTGCAAACCACAAAGTTGTTGAAATTCCAGCTTCTAATCTAAAAAAAGAAATAACTAAGATCTTATTTGATCAAGGTTATATCTTAAGTTACAAATTTGAAGACAACTCTGTTCAGGGTTCAATCAAAATTGCTTTGAAGTATGATAAAGATACTAAAGAGCCTGTAATTAAAGATATCCAAAGAATTAGTAAACCTGGTTTACGTAAATACGCAGGTGCTGCCAAATTACCAAGAATCCTTAACGGATTAGGAATTGCAATTGTTTCAACTTCAAAAGGTCTTATGACTGGAAAACAAGCGAAACAATTAAATGTAGGTGGTGAAGTAATTTGTTACGTATACTAATTTTAAAGACTAAATAAGATGTCAAGAATAGGTAAAAGCCCAATTGTAGTCCCTGCTGACGTAACTGTAGAAGTTAAAGACGGTATTATTACAGTAAAAGGAAAAAAAGGTCAACTAACTCAGGAGTTTTCGGACGTAACTGTAACAGTTGAAGGCGATCAAGTACAAGTTGAAAGATCGTCTGATCATAAAGACCAAAGAGCAAAACACGGATTGTACAGATCATTAATCAATAACATGATTATTGGTGTATCTGAAGGTTTTACAAAAGAACTTGAATTAGTTGGAGTTGGTTATAGAGCTTCAAACCAAGGTCAAAAGTTAGATTTAGCTCTTGGATATTCTCACAATATTGTTTTAGAAATTGCTCCAGAAGTAGCTTTAGAAACAATATCTGAAAAAGGAAAGAACCCTATCGTAAAATTAACATCGTTTGATAAACAACTTTTAGGTCAGGTAGCTGCGAAAATCAGAGGTTTCCGTAAGCCTGAGCCATACAAAGGAAAAGGTGTTAAATTTGTGGGTGAAGTATTAAGAAGAAAAGCAGGTAAATCAGCTTAAAAAATAAGATTATGTCATTAACAAAATCTGATAGAAGACAGAGAATTAGATTCAGAATTAGAAAATCGATTAGTGGTACTGCTACTAACCCAAGACTATCTGTATTTAGAAGCAACAAAGAAATTTACGCTCAACTTATTGATGACGTAAACGGAGTTACTTTATTAGCTGCATCTTCAAGAGAAAAAGAAATAGGAAAAGGTACTAACGTTGAAGTAGCTGCTGCTGTTGGAAAACTAGTTGCAGAGAAAGCGTTAAAAGCCGGGATTGATACCATCACTTTTGACAGAGGTGGATATTTATACCACGGTCGTATTAAATCATTAGCAGAAGGCGCAAGAGCGGCTGGACTTAAATTCTAATATATTATGTCTAAATACAAAAATGTAGAATTGGTAAAACCAAGTGGTCTTGAACTTAAAGATCGTCTGGTAAGTGTTAATCGTGTTACTAAGGTTACAAAAGGTGGTAGAGCTTTCGGTTTTTCTGCTATTGTAGTTGTAGGTGATGAAAACGGAGTAGTTGGTCATGGATTAGGAAAATCTAAAGACGTTTCTGAAGCAATTGCGAAAGCAGTAGAAGATGCAAAGAAAAATTTAGTAAAAATTCCTTTGAACGGACAATCTGTTCCTCACGAACAAAAAGGTAAATTTGGTGGTGCACGTGTATTCTTAATTCCTGCGTCTCATGGTACAGGAGTTATTGCTGGTGGAGCTGTTCGTTCAGTTCTTGAATCAGTAGGTATTCACGATGTATTATCTAAATCTCAAGGATCATCAAATCCTCATAACGTGGTAAAAGCAACTTTTGATGCTTTATTACAAATGAGAAGCGCTCATACTGTTGCAAAACAAAGAGGTGTTTCTTTAGAAAAAGTTTTTAAAGGTTAATTCAAGGAAATTATGGCTAAATTATTAGTAAAACAAGTAAGAAGCAAAATCAACTGCCCTCTTTCTCAAAAAAGAGGTTTGGAAGCTTTAGGTCTACGTAAAATGGGACAAGTTGTAGAGCATGATTCAAATCCTGCAATCCTTGGGATGATAAACAAAGTTAAACACTTAGTTTCTGTAGAAGAAGCTAAATAACAAATACTGTTATGAATTTAAGTAACTTACAACCAGCTGAAGGGTCAACACACAATCAAAATAAAAGATTAGGTAGAGGAGAAGGTTCTGGAAAAGGTGGTACTTCTGCAAGAGGTCACAAAGGAGCAAAATCTCGTTCTGGTTATTCTAAAAAGATTGGTTTTGAAGGAGGGCAAATGCCACTTCAAAGACGTGTGCCTAAGTTTGGTTTCACAAACATCAATCGTAAAGAATACGAAGGTGTTAATTTAGATACGCTTCAATTATTAGTAGACAATGGTGTGATTACTGATTCTGTTTCTATGACAGATTTCGTAGCAAATCGTCTAGCTACCAAAAATGAAATCGTTAAGATTTTAGGTAGAGGAGAATTGAAAGCAAAATTAAAAGTAACTGCCCACAAATTTACCGCTACTGCAAAAGCTGCTATCGAAGCTGCTGGTGGAGAAGCTGTAACTATATAACTTATCTATTAAGATGAAGAAATTTATTGAATCAATAAGTAATGTTTGGAAAATCGAAGAACTGAAAAATAGAATCTTAATTACTTTAGGATTGCTTTTAGTATATCGTTTTGGTGCACATGTTACGCTTCCTGGAATTGACGCAACTCAATTAACAGGTTTAGCGGGACAAACTAAAAATGGTTTAGGATCTATCCTGGACATGTTTACAGGAGGTGCTTTCTCTAAAGCTTCAGTTTTTGCTTTAGGTATTATGCCTTATATTTCTGCATCTATTGTTGTTCAGTTGATGGGAATTGCGATTCCTTATTTACAAAAACTTCAGAACGATGGAGAGAGTGGTAGAAAAAAGATTAATCAAATCACTCGTTGGTTGACTATAGCTATTACACTGGTTCAAGGTCCAACTTATATCTATAATTTGTATAGAACATTGCCTGGTAGTGCATTCTTACTGGGCTTTAATTCACCTGAATTTTTGTTCTCATCAGTTATCATCTTAGTTACAGGTACAATTTTTGCTATGTGGCTTGGAGAAAAAATTACAGATAAAGGTATTGGAAATGGAATTTCATTATTGATTATGGTTGGTATTTTAGCGCGCTTACCGCAAGCTTTTATACAAGAATTTACGACCAGAGTTACCAATAACAATGGAGGTCCAATGTTGTTAGTTATTGAGATTATTGTGTGGTTATTAGTAATCATTTCTTGTGTGTTGCTTACAATGGCAGTACGCAGAATTCCGGTTCAGTACGCTCGTCGTACAACAACTGGAGATTACGAGCAGGATTTAGCTGGTGGTAATAGACAATGGATTCCTCTTAAGCTTAATGCTTCTGGAGTTATGCCAATCATCTTTGCTCAGGCAATTATGTTTATTCCTGCAGCTGTAGCTGGATTGTCTAAATCAGACACATCACAATCTATTGTTGGTGCGTTTAGTAATATGTTCGGATTTTGGTACAACTTTGTATTTGCAACTTTAATTATTGTATTTACATTCTTTTATACTGCAATCACTGTTCCTACTAACAAAATGGCCGATGATTTAAAAAGAAGTGGTGGTTTTATTCCTGGAGTTCGTCCAGGAGCTGAAACTTCAGACTTCCTTGATAAAGTGATGTCTTTAATAACTTTCCCAGGATCTTTATTCCTTGCTTTGATTGCTGTGTTCCCAGCTATTGTTGTAAGTATTATGGATGTACAACAATCTTGGGCAATGTTTTTTGGAGGTACCTCATTAATAATTATGGTTGGAGTTGCAATAGATACTATTCAACAAATCAATTCATACTTGTTAAACAAGCATTATGATGGTTTAATGAAGACTGGTAAAAATAGAAAAGCGGTAGCTTAATATATTTATGGCAAAACAATCAGCAATAGAACAAGACGGATCAATCATCGAAGCATTATCAAATGCGATGTTCCGTGTAGAGTTAGAAAATGGACATATCGTAATTGCTCATATTTCTGGTAAAATGCGTATGCATTACATCAAGTTATTACCTGGTGATAAAGTGAAACTGGAAATGAGTCCTTATGATTTGTCAAAAGCAAGAATTACTTATCGATATTAAAGGATATTCACTATGAAAGTTAGAGCATCAGTAAAAAAGAGAAGTGCCGAGTGCATTATCGTGCGTAGAAAAGGGAGATTGTACGTAATAAACAAAAAGAATCCTAGATTTAAACAAAGACAAGGATAATTATGGCAAGAATAGCAGGGGTAGATATCCCAAAAAATAAAAGAGGTGTTATAGCACTTACCTATATCTTTGGATTAGGAAGAAGTAGAGCTATTGAGATTTTAGAAAAAGCTCAAGTTAGCCAAGATAAAAAAGTTCAAGATTGGAATGATGACGAGATCGGAGCAATTCGTGATGCTGTTGGATTTTACAAAATTGAAGGAGAATTACGTTCTGAAGTTTCTTTGAACATCAAACGTTTAATGGATATTGGTTGTTACAGAGGTATCCGTCATAGATCTGGTCTTCCGTTAAGAGGGCAAAGAACTAAAAATAACTCTAGAACAAGAAAAGGTAAAAGAAAAACTGTTGCTAACAAGAAAAAAGCAACTAAATAATAAGTAATATGGCTAAAGCAACTGCAAAAAAACGTAAAGTTATCGTTGAATCAACGGGTGAAGCTCATATTTCTGCCACTTTCAACAACATTATCATTTCTTTGACTAATAAGAAAGGTGAAGTTATTTCTTGGTCTTCAGCTGGTAAAATGGGTTTCAGAGGTTCTAAAAAGAACACTCCGTATGCAGCTCAAATGGCAGCAGAAGATTGTAGTAAAGTAGCTCTTGAGGCAGGACTTAAAAAAGTAAAAGTTTATGTTAAAGGACCAGGAAACGGACGTGAGTCTGCTATTCGTTCTATTCATAACGGTGGAATTGAAGTTACAGAGATTATCGATGTTACTCCAATGCCTCACAACGGATGTCGTCCTCCAAAAAGACGTAGAGTTTAATTTTATTTATTCATAGTATAAACAAGGTAGAGCATAGATTATCGAAGGATTTGACCTGAATTCATAATCTCTACCTTAAATTAATTTTTTAGAAATGGCAAGATATACTGGTCCTAAAACTAGAATTGCTCGTAAATTTGGCGAGGCAATCTTCGGAGATGATAAATCTTTCGAAAAAAGAAATTACCCACCTGGACAACACGGGATGGCTAAAAAAAGAGGTAAAAAATCTGAATATGCTGTTCAGTTAATGGAAAAGCAAAAAGCTAAATATTCTTACGGAATTTTAGAAAAACAATTCAGAAATTTATTCAAAAAAGCATCAGCTACTAAAGGTGTTACTGGTGAAGTTCTTTTACAATTATGTGAAGCAAGATTAGATAACGTTGTTTTTAGAATGGGTATTGCTCCTTCTAGAAGAGGTGCTAGACAATTAGTTTCTCACAGACACGTTACTGTAAATGGTGAAGTTGTAAATATCGCTTCTTACCACCTTAAACCTGGTGATAAAGTTGCAGTTCGTGAAAAATCTAAATCTTTAGAAGCTATCGAACGTTCTTTATCAAATTCAAGTCATGTTTATGAATGGATTACTTGGAACAATGATCTTAAAGAAGGAACTTTCGTTTCTGTACCTGCGAGACTTCAAATTCCAGAAAACATTAAAGAACAATTAATCGTAGAGTTGTACAACAAATAATAATTGACTTAGTCGAAATTTATGGCAATATTTAATTTTCAAAAGCCCGATAAAGTTATCATGATCGATTCAACCGATTTTGAAGGTAAATTCGAATTTAGACCTTTGGAACCTGGTTATGGATTGACAGTTGGTAATGCACTTAGAAGAGTTTTGCTTTCAGCATTAGAAGGTTATGCAATTACATCTGTTCGTATCGAAGGTGTAGATCATGAGTTTTCTACTATTTCAGGTGTTGTTGAAGATGTTACCGAAATTATCCTTAATCTAAAACAAGTACGTTTCAAACGTCAAATCGAAGATATCGATAATGAAGCAGTTACAATTTCTGTTTCTGGTAAAGATCAATTAACAGCAGGTGATTTTCAAAAATTTATTTCAGGTTTTCAAGTTCTGAACCCAGACCTTGTTATCTGTAACTTAGATTCTAAAATCAAATTGAACTTCGATTTAACAATCGAAAAAGGTAGAGGATATGTTCCTGCTGAGGAGAACAAAAAACAGAACGCTGCAATTGGTACCATTTTTACAGACTCTATTTTTACTCCGGTAAAAAATGTAAAATATGCAATTGAAAACTTCCGTGTAGAGCAAAAAACAGATTACGAAAAATTAGTTTTTGAAATTAAAACTGATGGATCTATTAATCCAAAAGATGCCCTTACTGAAGCTGCTAAAGTTTTAATTCACCACTTCATGTTATTTTCTGACGAAAGAATTACACTCGAGGCTGACGAAATTGCACAAACAGAATCGTATGATGAAGAGTCATTGCATATGAGACAATTGCTTAAAACTAAGCTTGTTGATATGGATTTATCTGTGAGAGCATTAAATTGCTTGAAAGCGGCTGAAGTTGATACACTTGGTGATTTAGTATCGTTCAATAAAAATGATCTAATGAAATTCCGTAATTTTGGTAAAAAATCTTTAACTGAACTTGATGAACTTGTTGCGGTTAAGAATTTAACTTTCGGAATGGATTTAGCTAAATACAAATTAGATAAAGAATAATTCAATCCGCCACGGCGGATTAAATTTAAAATAGCAATGAGACACGGAAAAAAATTCAATCACTTAAGCAGACAGACTGGACATAGAAAAGCTATGTTGGCTAATATGGCTTGTTCTCTTATTGAGCACAAACGTATTAACACTACTGTTGCTAAAGCTAAAGCGCTTAAACAATTTGTTGAGCCTTTAATCACAAAATCAAAAGAAGATACGACTCACAACCGTCGTATTGTTTTTGCTTACTTACGTAGTAAATATGCGGTAACTGACTTGTTCAGAGACGTAGCTGCTAAAGTTGGAGACCGTCCAGGTGGATACACTCGTATCATTAAAGTTGGAAATCGTTTGGGAGATAATGCTGATATGGCAATGATCGAACTTGTAGATTTCAATGAACTTTACAATGGTGGTAAAAAAGAAGTTAAAAAAGCAAAAAGCCGTCGTGGTGGTAAAGCTAAAAAAGCTGAAGGTACTCCTGAAGCTCCTGCTGCTGAATCAGAAACGACTACTGAAGCTTCTGAATAATTATGAAAGTAATGATTCTATAGAAATCAAGGATAAACTAATTTTTAGTTTATCCTTTTTTTTTTGATTTTTTTTTAGTGAAACCAAGATTTAACTTATTTCAGTATATGGGTTTTATTTTTAGAGATGAAATTTTTAAAAAATTTTGGAAGCACTCTTTTAAAGAAGTAAATTTGCAAAATATCTAATTACAAATGAAAATCCTAAAAGGAATTTCATGAAACAATTAAAAAAAAACAATACAAATTAAAGAATGAAATACACGACACGACAAAGCGCCATTTTATTACTAAGTGATGGGACTATTTTTCACGGAAAATCTATCGGAATTAGCGGTAAGACTTTTGGTGAAGTTTGTTTTAATACAGGAATGACTGGATATCAAGAGATTTTTACAGATCCTTCTTATTTTGGCCAGATAATGGTTGCTACTAATACTCATATTGGAAATTATGGTGTTAATGATTCTGAAGTTGAATCAGAGAGCATCAAAATAGCCGGTTTGGTTTGTAAAAATTTTAGCTTTAATTATTCCAGAGAAGATGCGTCAGGTAGCTTGGAAGATTATTTTATAAAGCAAAACTTAATTTGTATTTCTGATGTTGATACAAGAGCTCTTGTAAGTTATATTCGTGACAATGGGGCAATGAATGCCGTTATTTGTACAGATGGTACTTCGATTGAAGAATTAAAAAAGGAGTTGGCTAATGTGCCGAATATGGAAGGTTTAGAGTTGGCATCAAAAGTTTCAACTACTGAATCTTATTTTTTTGGAGATGAAAATGCTACTTATAAAATATCTGCCTTAGATCTAGGAATTAAGAAAAATATCCTGAGAAATCTGGCGAAGAGAGATTGTTACATTAAGGTGTTTCCATACAACTCAACTTATAAAGATTTAGCTGAGTTTAATCCGGATGGCTACTTTTTATCAAACGGACCTGGAGATCCGGATCCGCTTTTTGGAGCTATTGAAGTGGCAAAAGAAATTTTAGCTAATGATAAGCCTTTGTTTGGAATTTGCTTAGGACATCAAATAATTGCTTTGGCGAATGGAGTTCAGACATATAAGATGTTTAACGGTCATCGTGGAATTAATCACCCAGTTAAAAATTTGATTACGGGTAAAGGTGAGATAACTTCACAAAATCATGGTTTTGCTGTAAAAAAAGAGCAGTTGGACAATCACCCGGAGTTGGAAATTACGCATTTGCATTTAAATGATCAAACAGTTGCGGGTATGCGCATGAAGAGTAAGAATTGTTTTTCAGTACAATACCATCCGGAAGCAAGTCCGGGCCCTCACGATTCGTCGTATTTGTTTGATCAGTTTGTCGAGAATATAAAAGAAGTTACTGCTAAAACGATGTAGTTAATAAATAAAGATGTTTATTAGTTAGAATACGTTTTTACTATTAAATATTTTTATAATTTCGAAAAAAAAATATAATTTATTAATAAAAAAATAAAAATAATGAGTATTATAATTAAAGTTCACGCAAGACAAATTCTTGATTCCAGAGGTAATCCTACTATTGAAGTTGATGTTGTAACTGAAAATGGCGTTTTAGGTAGAGCTGCAGTTCCATCTGGGGCATCAACGGGAGAGCATGAAGCTGTTGAATTACGTGACGGAGGTAAAGCTTATCTTGGAAAAGGAGTTTTGAATGCAGTGAACAATGTAAATACTGTTATTGCTGAAGAGTTAGTGGGTACTTCTGTTTTCGAACAAAACACGATCGACCAGTTAATGATTGATTTAGATGGTACTCCTAACAAATCTAAATTAGGTGCTAATGCTATTTTAGGAGTTTCTTTGGCTGCTGCCAAAGCTGCTGCTAATGAATTAGGATTGCCATTATACAGATATGTAGGTGGGGTTTCTGCTAATACATTACCTGTGCCAATGATGAATATCATCAATGGAGGTTCTCATTCTGATGCGCCTATCGCATTTCAGGAATTTATGATTTTCCCTGTGAAAGCAACTTCTTTTACACATGCTATGCAAATGGGAACTGAAATATTCCATAGCTTGAAAAAAGTATTACATGATAGAGGTTTAAGTACGGCTGTAGGTGACGAAGGTGGTTTTGCACCAAATTTAGCCGGTGGTACTGAAGATGCTTTAGATACGATTAAGTTGGCAGTTGAAAAAGCTGGATATTCTTTCGGTGACGAAATTATGATTGCTCTTGACTGTGCTGCTTCTGAATTTTACGTAAACGGAAAATACGATTACACTAAATTTGAAGGTGAGACTGGAAAAATCAGAACTTCTGAAGAGCAGGCTGATTACTTAGCTGAATTGGCTGCTAAATATCCAATTATCTCTATCGAAGATGGTATGTATGAAGATGACTGGGATGGATGGAAATATCTAACAGATAAAATTGGGGATAAAGTGCAATTGGTAGGTGACGATTTGTTTGTAACTAATGTTGCTCGTTTATCTACAGGAATTGAAAAAGGTATCGCAAATTCAATTTTAGTAAAAGTAAACCAAATTGGTACTTTAACTGAAACGATTGCAGCTGTAAATATGGCTAAAAATGCCGGATATACTTCAGTAATGTCGCACCGTTCAGGAGAAACAGAAGATAATACAATTGCTGACTTAGCAGTTGCTTTAAACTGTGGGCAAATTAAAACAGGTTCTGCTTCCCGTTCTGATCGTATGGCAAAATACAATCAATTATTAAGAATCGAAGAAGAGTTAGGAAGTACAGCTTATTTCCCTGGTCTAAATGCTTTTAAGATTAAATAATTGTAAGAGTTATATATTAAATTTAAACCATCTGCCGCGGCGGATGGTTTTTTTTTGGAGTTTTAACAAATTCATAGCAGGATTCTTTTTTTAATTAGTCTTAAATTCCTTAGATTTGATAAATTATTATTTTAAAGATTTATTTCCGATATATTATGTCAAAAATAGCTACATTAGAAGTAGATGGTCAAAAAATTGAACTTCCGGTAATCACGGGGAGTGAAAATGAATCAGCTATCGATATTAACAAATTACGTGATTTAACAGGTATTATTACCTTAGACCCTGGATATAAGAATTCGGGTTCTTGTAAGAGTGAAATTACTTTCTTAGATGGAGAATTAGGTATTTTGCGTTACAGAGGATATTCAATTGAAGATGTTGCTGAAAAAGCAAGCTTCTTAGAAGTGTCTTATCTTTTAATTTTTGGAGAATTGCCAACAGCTAAGGAATTAGAGCAATTTGAAAATGGTATCAAAAAACATACTTTGGTAAACGAAGAAATGAAAAATATCATTGATGGTTTTCCAAAAACAGCCCACCCAATGGGAGTTTTATCTGCTTTGACTAGTGCTTTAACGGCATTTAATCCAAAAGCGGTAAATGTTGAAAACGAGAAAGAAATGTACGAAGCCATTTGTAAAACAATGGGTAAGTTTCTTGTAATCGCAACATGGACTTATAGAAAGACTATGGGGTATCCGTTGAATTATTATGATAATACAACTGGTTACGTTGAAAATTTCATGCAATTAATGTTTAAATTGCCTACAGGGCCTTACTCTGCTAGTCCTATCGTAATTGATGCATTAGATAAATTGTTTATTCTTCATGCAGATCACGAACAAAATTGTTCTACGTCTACAGTAAGAATGGTAGGTTCATCTCACGCTGGTTTATTTGCTTCTATTTCTGCAGGAGTTTCTGCGCTTTGGGGGCCTCTACACGGAGGTGCAAATCAGGCAGTACTTGAAATGTTGGAAGAAATCAACAAAGATGGTGGAGATACTGAAAAATTCTTAGCAAAAGCAAAAGATAAAAACGATCCTTTCCGTTTAATGGGATTTGGTCATAGAGTTTACAAAAGCTTCGATCCGAGAGCAAAAATCATCAAAAAAGCAGCTAAAGAAGTAATGGATACTTTAGGTGTTGAAGATCCGATTTTGGAAATTGCTAAAAAATTAGAGGCAGCAGCTCTTGAAGATGAGTACTTCAAATCAAGAAATTTATATCCAAATGTTGACTTCTATTCTGGAATTATCTACAGAGCATTAGGGATCCCAACAGATATGTTTACTGTAATGTTTGCTATCGGAAGATTACCAGGCTGGATCGCGCAATGGAAAGAAATGCGTGAGAACAAGGAGCCAATTGGCCGACCAAGACAAATTTACACTGGACACCCGTTGAGAGAGTTTAAGTCAAACAAATAAAAAAAATTAAAGCTTCACTTAACTGTGAAGCTTTTTTTATCTTTGCTCAAAATACAATATAGTTATGTTGCAATTAAATATAAAGAACGAAACGTCAAGGCTGCGAGCAGTAGTTTTGGGTTCTGCAGTTCATAATGGGCCAACTCCAACTTTAGAGGAAGCTTATGATCCTAAATCGTTGGAACATATTAAAGCAGGGACTTATCCTGTCGAAAAAGATATGGTTGCCGAAATGGATGCTTTTAATGCTGTTTTTCAAAAATATGATGTAAAAGTGTATCGTCCTGAAATGATTGAAAATTACAATCAAATTTTTGCGAGGGATATTGGTTTTGTGATTGATGATACTTTTGTAAAATCAAATATCCTACCGGACAGAGAACGTGAGTTGGATGCGATTCAGTATATAATAGATCAGATGGATCCTTTAAAAGTGGTTCGTCCGCCAGAGGAAGTTCATATTGAAGGAGGAGATGTTATGTTGTGGAACGATCATGTTTTTATTGGAACATATAAAGGGAGTGATTATAAAGATTACATTACAGCAAGAACGAATATGCATGGTGTAGATTTTATAAAAGAATTGTTTCCTAATAAAATTGTCAAAGAGTTCGATTTAGTGAAATCTAAATTGGAAGCTCGTGACAATGCTTTGCATTTGGATTGTTGTTTTCAGCCTGTTGGAAAAGATAAAGGGATTATTTATAAGAGGGGTTTTCGTGAAGAAGCTGATTATTTGTATTTGGTGAACCTTTTCGGAATGGAAAATTTATTTCATATTGAAAGGAATGAGATGTACAATATGTTCTCAAATGTATTTTCGATTGATGAAAATGTAGTGGTTTCTGAGAAAAATTTTACCCGTTTGAACAATTGGTTACGTTCTAATGGTTTTATTGTGGAAGAAATTCCATACGCAGAAATTGCAAAACAAGAAGGATTGTTGAGATGTTCGACTTTGCCATTAATAAGAGATTAAGAGTTTCGAGTTTCAGGTTGCATGTTTAATTAACATGAAATCTGAAACTTGAAATAAAAAAAGATATAAAATGAAACAAACTACAAATGCAATTGTAATGATTCGGCCAGTTGCTTTCAGAATGAATGAGCAAACGGCAGTGAACAATTATTACCAAAAGGTATTGGACGGACTTTTGCCGAGTACAGTAAACGCAAAAGCACAGCAGGAATTTGATGACTTTGTTGAGAAGCTTAGAGCAGTTGGAGTAGATGTTACTGTTGTTGAGGATACGATGGAAACAGATACCCCAGACAGTATTTTTCCAAATAACTGGATTTCATTTCATGAAAATGGAGATGTAGCTTTGTATCCAATGTTTGCAGAAAATCGTCGTCAGGAACGTCGTGAAGATATTCTGGATACACTTGAAGAGAAAGGCTTCGAAATTGCTAATATAGTCGATTATACATCGGCAGAAGAAGATGGTTTTTTCTTAGAGGGAACCGGAAGTTTACTGTTAGATCGTGCAAATGGAAAAGCATATTGTGCTTTGTCTCCTCGTGCTGACGAAGAGCTGTTTATTGAATTCTGTGAAGATTTTGATTATGCCCCTGTTATTTTTGAAGCTTTTCAAACTGTTGATGGAGAACGTAAATTGATTTATCATACGAATGTAATGATGTGTTTGGGTGAAACTTTTGCTGTTATCTGTGCAGATTGTATTGATGACAAAAAAGAACGTAAAATGGTTCTTGAAAATCTAAAAGCAGACAAAAAGGAAGTTATCCTGATTACAGAGGCACAAGTCAATAATTTTGCGGGTAACATGCTTGAAGTTCGAGGGGCAGATGACAAGAAGTATATTGTGATGAGCGCATCTGCACATCAGAGCCTGACTCCAAAACAAATTGCACAGTTAGAAAATCATGCTGAAATTTTAAGTTCGAGTTTAGATACTATTGAGGCTTGCGGAGGTGGAAGTGCCAGATGTATGATGGCTGAAGTGTTTTTGCCGAGAAGTTAGAATAAAACTTTTAAATATATAAAAAGGGGATAAAACATTGTTTTATCCCCTTTCTGTTAGATGTTGTAAAGTAGGTCTTACATCAGATTTCCTTTAACGATATTGATGATAGAACTAACGATGTATTGAATTCCAATTGAAATTACGATAAAACCAACAATTCGTGATATGGCTACAATTCCTGAAGCACCAAGTATTCTGGCTAAATAATGGGCGCTTTTAAGGATAGCGAAAATAGTAAATGCAATTGCCAAGATAGCTGAGCATGAAATTATAATTTCATTTATTCCGTGATGTTCCTGATAAAAGGCAATTAATAAAGACATCGATCCCGGGCCGGCAAGCATTGGTATTGCCAGCGGCGTTAAAGCGATGTCGTTTCTTTGTTGTGCATCAGTTTCAATTTTTTTATTGATTCCTCGTTTTTTATTGAATTTTCCTGAAAGTAAAGAAAAACCAGAATTTACAATTACAATTCCGCCTGCAATTCGTAAAGCATCAATACTAATTCCGAAAAAAGTTAAAACATACTGACCGATAAAATAAGAAACCAGTAAAATGATTCCAACATTTATCGCGGTCCAAAGAGAAATCCGTGAACGTTCTTTTTGAGAATCATGTTGTGTTAAACCCACAAAAATGGGGACCGTTCCGATCGGGTTCAAGACAGAAAAGAGAGCTGCAAATAAATAAATGAATAAATCCATAGTGTTTAGGTTAGTGCCGTAAAAATAGACATTTTTTGAAACTTCAGGATAAAATCGTACACGGATATTGTTTTTTATTACAGTTAATTCTAAATCGATAACCTAGAAATAAGCTCATTCTTTTTGATTACTTTTGCAGTATATTTAAAAATAATGAAAAATAAGAAAACCCTTGTTCTTGGTGCTACTACAAAACCGGAACGCTACGCTTTCAGAGCTATAAATATGTTAGTTGAAAAAGGACATACTGTTTTGGCAATTGGTCAGAATACAGGTGAAGTTGCCGGTGTGAAGATACATACGAAAACAATCCCTGTGAAAAATATTGATACTGTAACTTTGTATTTGAATCCTGCCCGTCAGCGTGACTATTACAATTACATTATAGAAGCACAGCCCAAAAGAGTTGTTTTTAATCCCGGTACAGAAAATCCGGAATTTTATCAATTGTTAGAATTGAATAATATTAAGAGGGAAGTAGCCTGTACTTTGGTTTTATTGGCTACAAATCAATATTAATCTTTTTGTTTTTGACCTTTAAAAAGATAGAAAACTCAATTTTAATAGGATCTGAAAAGAAGTATTAATGTATTACTTTTGTCGTCATGGAATTTTCATCAAAATTAATAGAAAAAGCAGTTAGCGAAATGTCTCAGTTACCTGGAATAGGTAAGCGTACGGCATTGCGATTAGTATTGCATTTGTTGAAACAACCTAGAGAACAAACTGGCTTTTTGTCGCAGGCACTATTAAATATGCGTGAGAATATTAAATTCTGTGAAAATTGCCATAATATTTCAGATACAAAAGTCTGCGAAATTTGTGCCAATGTATCACGTAATCATCAAACGATTTGTGTTGTTGAGGATATTCGTGACGTTATGGCGATTGAAAATACGGGCCAGTATAAGGGAGTTTATCATGTGTTGGGAGGGAAAATTTCTCCAATTGAAGGAGTTGGTCCCAGTCAGTTAAATATTTCAAGTCTGGTTGAAAAAGTAAAAGCCGGCAAAGTTGTAGAGATCATCTTCGCACTCAGCTCAACAATGGAAGGAGATACAACTAATTTTTATATTTATAAACAAATTGCTGAATCAGAAATCATAATTTCTACAATTGCTAGAGGAATTTCGGTAGGGGATGAATTGGAGTATGCAGACGAAATTACGCTTGGACGAAGTATTTTGCATCGGGTTCCATTCGAAAAAACTTTCAAAAACAACTAAATAAGCTCAAATAACGCTTAGATTTTCTGAAGATTAAAGGAAAAACTATATTTGCGATAAAATTTCACTAATGACAAAAAACGGCTTTTATATCCTGCTACTAATTAGTATACTATTTACATCTTGTATTCCTGTTAAAGACATGGTTTATTTGCAGGATAAAAATAACTCCGGAGAACAGAGTAATATTGCTGCTGTGGAGTCTAAGCCTTACAGATTACAAGTAAACGATGTTTTGAGTATTGATATAAAAGCAATTGATCCTAAGTTAGTTTCGATTTTTAATACAACTGATAATGCTTCTTCAGGAGCTGGGAAATCAGAATCTGGTTTATATTTCAATGGATTTACTGTTGATGATCATGGTAATATCAGAATGCCGGTTTTAGGAGAAATTAATGTTATTGGCTACACTCTTGACGAGGTTCGTGTTCGAATTGAAAAGAAATTATTGGAAGAATATTTTAAAAGTGAAGCTAATATTTTTGTTACGGTGAAATTAGCAGGTTTTAGATATACGATAAATGGAGAAGTAGGAAGCACCGGAACTAAAACGCTGTTTCAGGGGCATGTAAATATTATGGAAGCTATTGCAAACGCAGGAGATATCACCATTACAGGTAATAGAAAAGCGGTAACTGTAATTCGTCAATCCCCAACGGGTGTGCAAATGCAAGATATAGATCTGACGGATATAAACGTGATGAAATCGCCTTATTATTATCTGCAGCCTAACGATTATATTTATGTAAAACCAGTCAAACAAAAATCTTGGGGAACAGGAAAAACCGGGATAGAGTCTATCACAACAATTATTGCGGTTTTGTCTTTGGCAACAACAGTGTTTTTATTGCTTAAAAACTAAAAATAAATTCAAAAGATGTTAGATATAAAAGATTTTTCCATTTTTGAAAATCACTCAAATTTTGATTTTAAAGGATTCTTGCTGAAAATAGCCAGTTATTGGAAATTGTTCTTAATCAGTTTGATAGTTGCTTTTGCTATCGCGTATCAGGTAAACATTCGTAAAGAAAAAATTTACGGAATGCAGACTATGGTTTCAATTAAGGAAGAAAGAAACCCTTTTTTTACATCCAATACAAGTTTAGTTTTTAATTGGGGTGGCGTTTCAGATCAGGTAAATGGAATAACAACGGTCATACAATCTAGATCACACAACGAGTTAGTTGTAGATAAATTACAGTTTTATATCGATTATCTTGTTCAGGGAAAATACAATTTAGTTGACTCTTATGGTGCGGTTCCTTTTTATGTGAAAATTGACAAAACAAAAGGACAGCTTGCTAATACATTGATTGGTATTAAGTTTTTGAGTCCGAATGAATATGAAATTAGAATTCCGTTTGAAGGTAATTCGGCATCATTAATTACTTACTCCGATAATGCTTATAGTAATACTGCTATTCAGCCCAAAGAATATACAAGAAGATGCAAAGTAGGAGAACAAGTTGAACTTCCTTTCTTAAATTGGAGTTTACAGATAAATGATAATCCGGGTTTTTATACCGGAAACGAGTATTTCGTTCGATTTAATGATTTTGACGGAACAGTATCACGTTATAGAGGAGTAAGTGTTGATTCTGATGATAAAGGCGGTTCAATCCTGACTCTTGGAATGCAAGGGACGAATAAAGCCAGAATGGTTGAATATTTGAATTCGACAGTAAAAATGTTAATCAAAATTCAGCTTGACGGGAAAAATCAGTTTGCGACAAATACCATCCGATTTATCGATAGTACTCTTATTGCTATGGAAATGCAATTGAAGCAAACAGGCAATGAGTTGAAATCGTTCAGAAAAGATAAAAATATCTATGAAATCGAAGGAGGAGGAGCTAAGGTTTCGGATAAAATAATGGATTTTGATGTTGAAAAAGATCAGGTCACGAGGAAAATTGCCTATTATAATTCTTTAAAATCGTATCTTAATAATAGCACAGATTATTCAAGATTACCGGCCCCTACGGTAGCAGGGATTGAAGATCCGAATGTTGTTGTAAGTGTTTCAAAGCTTATTGCACTTTCAACACAAAGATCAGAAATGGCTTATGCAGTAAAAAGCGATAAGATTTTTAAAGATTTTGACAATCAGATGCAAGCTATAAAAAGTGTTTTGTTAGAGAATATAGCTTCTGCAAAAGGCTCGTTATTGACGGATTTAGCTATGGTAAATGCTAAAATAGGTCAGGCAGAAAGTACGGTAAAAAAACTTCCGGAAGAACAACAAGAGTTATTGAAGATTCAAAGAAAATATGATCTAAGTGATAATATCTATACTGAGTTTCTGAAGAAAAGAAATGAAGCTGAAATTGTAAAAGCATCAAATTTATCGGACATTCATTTTATTGATCCTGCCAAAGATATTGGAGGTGGATTAATTGGTCCCAAAACTTCTGTGAATTATGTGTTGGCCTTGTTCTTGGGGACATTAATTCCGTTGTTGTTTGTTTTTGGGATTTTCTTTGTAAACAACTCGATTCAGAATACTGAAGATGTTAGCAAATTGACGCAAATACCATTAATTGGAATTATTGGGATAAACAAAGATTCATTGAGTTTGGCAGTTTTTGACAAACCAAAATCGGCTTTGTCTGAAGCGTTTAGGGCTATTCGTTCTTCGTTGCAGTTTTTGTATAAAAAGCAACAGGTAAGTGGTTCAAAAACTTTAATGATTACTTCTTCGATAAGTGGGGAAGGAAAAACATTTTGTTCAATAAATATTGCTACAGTATTTGCTTTAAGTGAAAAGAAAACTGTAATTCTTGGTTTGGATTTGAGAAAACCCAGATTAGCAGATGAATTTAATTTAAAAAATCAAATAGGTGTTGTTAATTATCTCATTAAACAAAATAGTTTAAATGAAATTACAAACCAGACGCAGATTCCAAATTTGGACGTTATACTCTCAGGTCCAATTCCGCCAAATCCTTCGGAACTTATTTTAAGTGACGCAATGAAGGAATTGATTCTGGAACTGAAACAAAAATATGATTATATTATTTTGGATACACCTCCGGTTGGGTTGGTTTCGGATGCATTAGAGCTAGCACAATTTGCAGATGTGACTCTGTACATAGTAAGGCAGAATTATACCAAGAAGGATATGATCACTTTGCTGAATACCAGAGTTAAAAGAGGCGAGCTGAATAATGCTAGTATTGTTTTAAATGGTTATGAGAATAAAGCGAAATACGGCGCAGCTTATGGCTATGGTTATGGCGCTTATGCAAATGGTTACCATGATGAGGAAGTGAAAGTAAATTTTTGGGACAGTATTGTGAAGAAATTCAATAAAAAATAATTCGAAGTAAATGGATACATCAAAACAATATACAATTTTGATTACTGGTGGTGCAGGATTTATTGGATCGAATTTGTCTGAGTATTTTTTAGGACTTGGTCATAAAGTAGTTTGTCTAGATAATTTTTCAACGGGTCATTATCATAATTTAAAGGATCTTATTTCGAACGCTAATTTTAAATTAATTGAAGGAGATATCCGAAATATAACCGATTGTGTTTTGGCAGCTGAAGGAGTTGATTATGTTTTGCATCAGGCTGCTTTGGGATCAGTTTCAAGATCAATCAATGATCCTATTACGACAAATGACGTAAATGTTTCTGGTTTTTTAAATGTGTTAGTAGCTGCCCGTGATGCAAAAGTTAAAAGATTTATATATGCGGCTAGTTCATCAACGTATGGGGATTCTCAAGGATTACCAAAGGTTGAAGAAGTTATAGGGAAGCCTCTGTCTCCCTACGCTATCACAAAATATGTAAATGAATTGTATGCAGAGATTTTTAGTAAGACGTATGGATTAGAAACTATCGGATTGCGATATTTCAATGTTTTTGGAAGAAAACAGGATCCTAATGGGGCCTACGCAGCTGTAATTCCAAAATTTGTCATGCAGCTAATGAAATATGAAAGCCCAGTGATTAATGGCTTAGGGAATTATTCTCGTGATTTTACTTATATCGATAATGTAATTCAGATGAACGAACTGGCAATGACGAGCCAAAATCCTGCTGCAATTAATAAGGTTTATAATACAGCCTTTGGGGATCGAAATTCTTTGAATGATTTGATAGGATATTTAAAAGAATATTTGAGTGAATTTGATTCAAAAATTGCTGATGTAGAAGTTGTTTACGGACCCAACAGAGCAGGAGATATTCCGCATTCATTAGCAAGTATCGACAAAGCGAAGAGTGTATTAGGGTATGATCCAAAATACTCTTTACAAGATGGTTTAAAAGAGGCTGTAAACTGGTATTGGAATAATTTAAAATAAAAACAAGGATCAAGATAATAGTAAAGTAAATGAAAATTACAAAGATTTGTTGCATTGGCGCAGGTTATGTTGGAGGTCCAACAATGGCAGTAATTGCTCAAAAATGTCCACATATTCAAGTGACTGTTGTCGATTTGAACGAGCAAAGAATTAAAGACTGGAACGATCCTGATACGAATAATATTCCGATTTACGAACCGGGACTTTCGGAAATAGTAGCTGAGGCAAGAGGAAGGAATCTTTTCTTTTCAACAGAAGTAGAAAAGGCGATTGATGAGGCTCAGGTAATCTTTATTTCTGTAAATACACCAACTAAAACCTACGGAAAAGGGAAAGGTATGGCCGCCGATTTAAAATATATTGAATTGTGTGCCAGACAAATCGCAAAAGTAGCGAAACAAAATAAAATTGTTGTTGAGAAATCGACTTTGCCAGTGCGTACGGCCGAAGCAATAAAAAGTATTTTGGATAATACCGGAAATGGAGTACAGTTTCAGATTTTATCAAATCCAGAATTTCTGGCCGAAGGAACCGCTGTTACTGATTTGTTAAATCCTGACCGAATCCTGATCGGAGGTGATACAACACCGGAAGGCGAAGTGGCGATAAATGCTTTAGTTGATGTTTATGCAAATTGGGTAAGTAAAGATAAAATTTTAACGACCAATGTCTGGTCATCGGAATTGTCTAAATTAACAGCGAACGCTTTTTTAGCACAACGTATTTCGTCTATAAATGCCATGTCTGAATTGTGCGAAAAAACGGGTGCTGATGTTAATGAGGTTGCTCGTGCTATTGGAATGGATAGCAGAATAGGATCTAAATTTTTAAAAGCATCAGTTGGTTTTGGAGGTTCTTGTTTCCAAAAAGATATTCTCAATTTAGTATATATAGCAAAATCGTATGGTTTGAACGAAGTTGCCGATTATTGGGAGCAGGTGATTATAATGAATGATCATCAAAAGAAAAGATTTTCTAATAAAATTGTTCAGACTCTGTATAACACTGTTGCGGATAAAAAGATTACCTTTTTGGGCTGGGCATTCAAAAAAGATACAAATGATACCAGAGAATCTGCGGCGATTTATGTGGCAGATGATTTGATTAATGAACAGGCAAGTATAGCGGTTTATGATCCTAAAGTTTCGGGAAATAAAATGCAGAGTGATTTAAATTATTTAGAAACGAGGTCGGTGGAAGAAAATAAAGCCAAAGTTGTAACATTTGATAACGCTTATGATGCTTGTAAAGATGCTCATGCAATAGCTGTTTTAACAGAATGGGATGAGTTTAGTACTTACGACTGGCAAAGAATATATGATTCAATGCACAAGCCGGCTTTTCTTTTTGATGGAAGAAATATCTTAAACGCAAAAAAGCTGGAGTCAATTGGTTTTATTTATAATGGGATAGGTTCCTAATTGAAAATGCTATTGAAGTAAAATTTGATATTAAAGAAGAGGGTGTGGGTGTTGGAAATTTTATTCATTATAAGGGAAAATTATGAATTGGTATGTTGTTTATACAAAACCTAAATGGGAGAAGAAAGTTGCAGACAGACTGAGTCAGATAGGTATTGAATGTTATTGCCCCATAGTTACTAAGGTGAAAGAATGGTCAGATAGAAAGAAGAAAGTTGAAGTTCCTCTTTTCAATTCATACGTATTTGTTCAATTGAAAGATGTTGATCGTAATTCCGTTTTTCAGATAGCGGGAGTATTGCGCTATTTGTTTTGGCTGAGTAAGCCTGCAATTGTTCGTGATGAAGAAATTAACAGTATAAAAGCAAGTCTTAGGGCTCCAAATATAAGTGATATATCTGTGACATCAATTCAGGCTGGAGATCGGATAAAAATAGAAGCAGGAGTTTTTAGTAATCAGGAAGCGATAGTTCAGGAGGTTTCAAAAACACATTATATATTGGTTTTAGAATCTTTGGGTTGTGTACTTAAAATAAAATACAAATAATTTAGTTATAGTTTAACGATTTCAGTTAAAACAGAAGAATAAAATCTTTAGTTTAAGATTTTATTCTTCTGTTTTTTTGTAATGTGGTTTTTTGCATACTGATTGAGAGGGGGTTATTGAGTTTTTTTTTTTAATAGTCTATTTTTTAAGTATTACGGGAAACCGTATTGATTAAATTGACTTATTATGCTATATTTGCCGAAAATGATTTTAGGGTATCTGTGTCAGAAAAAATGTGACTCAGAACGGCGGAGCCGTGAACTGATACGAGATAAATGGATAAAAAAGAATACAAGTTGAATGAAGATATAAAAATAGCCGTTATTGGCTTGGGTTATGTTGGTTTGCCTTTGGCAAGGCTGTTTGCTACGAAATATGCAGTCATTGGTTTAGATATAAATGAAAGAAGGGTAGCGTCTTTAAAATCAGGTACTGACACAACATTGGAAGTAGATGACGAGACTTTACAAAGAGTTTTGGTTGATACGTCTAACTCAGAGATTGGATTATATTGTACTACCTCAATTAATGATATAGAAGATTGTAATTATTTTGTAGTAACAGTTCCTACTCCAGTTGATAAAAATAACCGCCCAGATCTAACTCCATTGTATAAATCGAGTGAAACAGTTGGTAAAGTTTTGAAAAAAGGTGATGTGGTGATTTATGAATCTACTGTTTATCCTGGCGTAACAGAAGAATATTGTATTCCAGTTTTGGAAAAAATTTCAGGTTTAAAATTTAATGAAGATTTTTTTGCTGGGTATTCACCTGAAAGAATAAATCCCGGTGATAAAGAACATACGGTAGAGAAGATTCTCAAAGTGACTTCAGGATCAACTCCAGAAGTTGGTAAAAAAGTAGATGCGCTATATAATTCTGTTATTACGGCAGGGACTCATTTAGCATCTTCGATAAAAGTTGCGGAAGCAGCTAAAGTTATAGAGAATTCTCAGCGAGATATTAATATAGCTTTTGTAAACGAATTGGCTAAAATATTCAATTTAATGAATATTAATACGCAGGAAGTATTGGCTGCCGCTTCGACAAAATGGAATTTCTTACCATTTAAACCAGGATTAGTTGGAGGACATTGTATAGGTGTTGATCCTTATTATTTGGCACAAAGGGCTCAAGAATTTGGATATCATCCTGAAATAATTTTAGCAGGACGGCGTTTGAATGACAGTATGGGAGAATATGTTGCTTCTCAAGTAGTAAAATTGATGATTAGAAAAGGGATTTCGGTTAATGGATCTAGTCTTTTGATGCTTGGAATTACTTTTAAAGAAAACTGTCCCGATGTTAGAAATACGAAGATAGTTGATGTAATAAGCGCTTTAAAAGAATATGGAATAAATGTTGTATTATTCGATCCTTTGGCTAGTATAGAAGAAGTTAAGAAAGAATATCAATTAGAGACTATTAATTTTGTACCAAAAGAAAGATTTGATGCGGTTGTACTTGGAGTAGCCCATGATGAATTTTTAAATTTAGATTTTTCAAAATTAAAAAAAGAAAATAGCTTATTATATGATATAAAAGGGGTCTTAGGTACTTTAGCGGATAATACACTATAGTGTAAAGGTTTTTTTATTTAAAAAAAATGGGAATAAATAATTCGATCATACATGTAATTTTGACTGGTGGAGTTGGTAGTAGGTTGTGGCCATTATCTCGAAAAAGTCAACCGAAACAATATTTGGAGATGTTTGAAGGGAAGTCTTTATTTGAAATGACCGTTGATCGTAATAGTCATCTAGCTGATAAAGTTATGGTGATTGGGAATGCTGATAATCAATTCCTAAGTGCGATAGTGATGAAGAAGTCTAGAAAGGCTTATGTTAATATTGTTGAAGCAACTCCTCGTAATACTGCCGCTGCAATTGCTTTTGCTGCATTTGCTTCTGATCCCGATGATGTTTTAATTGTAACACCTTCTGATCATATTATTGAAAAGATGGAAGATTACAATAAGGCTATAAATGAAGCTATTATAAAAGCAAAAGAAGGTTTTATAGTAACTTTTGGGATTATTCCAACAAAGCCTGAAACAGGGTATGGCTATATTGAATCAAAAGGTGATGAAGTAGTCTCATTTCGTGAAAAGCCAAATGAGACAACAGCTAAAAATTTCATTGCAAGAGGTAATTTTTTATGGAATAGTGGTATGTTTTGTTTTAAAGCGGGAGTTTTATTAGAGGAACTGCAACAATATCAACCCGATGTTTTTGAAAAGTCTAAGAATGTTTGGGAAGCTAGTAAAGAAGGTTTTTTAGATTTAGATTTATCATTAGAAATCCCATCAATAAGTATCGACTATGCTGTGATGGAACGCAGTAAGAAAATAAAGGTAGTTCCTGCTGCATTTTCATGGTCAGACTTGGGGTCATTTGAGTCAGTTTATGACTATTTAGTTTCAAGAGGTCATTTTATAGATGATAATGGAAACATGGTTATTGGTACCGAAAAATTTACGGCATTCTTAGGATTGAGAAATACAATTTTTGTATATACGGATACTGCTAATTTAATTTTGCAAAAAGAAAATTCACAAAACGTAAAAGATTTGTATTGTGAGTTAGAAAGACAAAATTCAGAATTATTAAATTAATTGAAAAATAAAATGAAGAAAATTCTTATAACAGGCGGTGCTGGTTTTATTGGTTCACACGTAGTAAGACGTTTTGTGAATAAATATCCGGAATATCAGATCTTTAATTTAGATGCTTTGACTTATGCTGGGAATCTTGAAAATATTAAAGATATTGAGGATAAGTCTAATTATACATTTATAAAAGGAGATATTGTAGATGAAAATTTTATAAATGAGTTTTTTTCGATTCATAGTTTTGATGGTGTTTTGCATTTAGCTGCAGAGTCACATGTCGATCGTTCTATTGAAGACCCGTTAGCTTTTGTGAAAACAAATGTGATTGGAACAATGAATTTGTTAAACGCTGCGAAAAATCAATGGAAAGATAATTTTGAAGATAAACGGTTTTATCATATCAGTACTGATGAAGTTTACGGTTCACTGGGAGCTGAGGGACTTTTTACTGAAACGACATCATACGATCCTAATTCGCCATATTCGGCCTCTAAGGCGAGTTCTGATCATTTCGTAAGAGCCTACGGGGAAACTTATGGTCTGCCGTACGTTTTGACGAATTGCTCGAATAATTACGGGTCGTATCATTTTCCTGAAAAGTTAATTCCACTGTTTATAAATAATATCATAAACAATAAGCCACTACCTGTTTATGGTGATGGTAATTATACACGTGATTGGCTTTTTGTTGAAGATCACGCGATTGCTATAGATTTAGTTTTTCATGAAGGAAAAAATCATGAAACCTACAATATTGGAGGTTTTAACGAATGGAAGAACATAGATTTAGTAAAGTTATTGTGCCAAATTATGGATCAGAAATTAGGTAGAAATGAAGGAGCTTCGCAAGAACTGATCACATATGTGAAAGACAGACCTGGACATGATTTGCGTTATGCGATTGATGCTTCAAAAATAAATAAAGAATTAGGATGGGCACCATCTGTTACTTTTGAAGAAGGCCTGGAAAAAACGATTAACTGGTACCTAGATAATGAAGAGTGGTTACATAATGTAACTTCAGGCTCTTATAAAGATTACTATCAAAAACAATACTCTTAAACAAGAAATAACCTCTTAAAACAACAGGTCAAATTATAATTTAAATATGAAAAAGATAATATACGTTCTTACTCTATTCTTTGCTTTATTAGTATCTTTTAATGCAAAAGCTCAAGATATTTTAAAGTCAAAAGATTTAGGTTCAGTTAAGGTAGACTACTTGTCTGATGATGATTTAGCTAAAATTAGTGCACAGTTAAAAAGTAATAATGCAACAATTGACCAGGTGGAGTCAATAGCGTTATCAAAAGGGATGAGTCAGACTGAGTTTAATAAATTAAAAATTAAGCTTACTGAATTTGAAAAGAAAAATTCTAAAGATGTTTTAAAGGATAAAGGTAAAGACAAAAAAACAAAAATAGAAGATAAAGATTTTGAGTTTGGAAGAAAACAAGAAAAAATTAATAATAATAAAGTAAAAGATTCATTAAACGCTTTAATTTTTGGATCCGAACTATTTGACAATCCAACTTTAAATTTTGAGCCAGATTTGAAAATGGCTACACCAATAAATTATGTTTTGGGACCTGGTGATAAGTTAGAAGTTAGTGTATATGGTATTCAGCAATTCGATGATACTGTTCCAGTAAATTTTGAAGGGAAAATTACAATTCAGAATGTTGGTCAAATTACGGTAGCGGGAATGTCCATTGAAGCAGCTTCGCAAAAAATTAAAGCTGCAATTGCGCGAGTTTATAGTACAGTTAGATCCGGACAATCACAAGTTAGTGTTAGTCTAAGTGATATAAGAACAATAAAAGTAACTATAGTTGGAGGAAAACAACCAGGTAATTATTCTGTTTCATCTCTTGCTTCTGTTTATAATGCGTTGCATTTGGCGGGTGGGCCTGGTAAAAATGGTAGTTACAGAAATATCGAATTAATCCGAAATAACAAAGTTTATAAAAATGTAGATATCTACAAGTTTTTAGTAAAAGGGGACCAGTCTGATAATGTTAGTTTGAAGGATAATGATGTCATTAGAATTCCTGCTTATACTCAAAGAGTGATAGTTGAAGGCGAGGTAAAGAGACCAGGAATTTTTGAAATGAAAAAAGGTGAAAAGTTTTCTGATCTTTTAACTTTTGCATCTGGATTTAATGAATTTGCTTATACTGCTTCTGTAAATGTACTTCAGAAAACGGGTAAAGAGTTTAAGGTTCATGATATCAATGAAAGTGAATACGGGTCTTATATTCCACAGTCAGGAGACGTGTTTAAAGTGACGAAAATCCTAAACAGATTCGAAAATCGTATTAAAATTGAAGGGGCAGTTTTTAGACCTGATTACTATTCGTATAATGAAGGAATGAGAATTTCGGATCTTATCACTAGAGCTGAAGGACTAAAAGAAGATGCGTATACAAAAAGAGCAAGAATTATTCGCTTAAAAACAGATTTAACAACAGAAATTGTAAATGTAGATTTAAGTGCAGCTTTGTCAGGTGATTTAAATGCTGATTTAGAATTGAAAAGAGAAGATATTATTACAGTATATTCTATTTTAGAGTTTAGAGAAGAGTATAAAGTAACAATTGATGGAGAAGTTAAAAATCCAGGTGAATATGAGTATTTTGAAAATCTAACTTTAAATGATTTAGTAGTTCAGGTTGGTGGTTTGACAGGTTCAGCATCAAAAAGGGTTGAAATTGCAAGGATGGTTAAGTCTGATGTAATTGATGATGCAGACCCAAAAAGAATTGAATTGGTAGAACTTGAAATTACCGCTAATAATAATGAACAAATTAAGAATTTCGTGTTAAAACCATTTGATGTTATTAATATTCGAAAAATGGCAGTTTATGAAAAACCAGAAATGGTAAAGGTTAGTGGAGCTGTTACATATCCGGGAAAATATGTTTTGGCTAATAAAAAAGAAACTGTTTATAATGTTGTAATGAGAGCAGGAGGATTGACATCAATTGCTAACTTGGATGGTATGAAAATTAAAAGACCAATAAAAGAAGAACAGATTGAACGTCTGGAAAGTGTTAATCTTAATTTGGATAAAAAACTGACTGCTGAGGAAGAAGGTATGAAAGCTAAACAAGAAGGTATGAACTTAAAACAAAAAGATACCCTTAGTTCTAAATTATCTAAAAAGCTTAGAGACGAGTTAAAATTTGCTACTATACCTGTGAACTGGGAGAAAATAGTTAAGGATAAAAATCACTATTCAAATGTTACATTGTTTCCTGGAGATGAAATTGAAGTAGCTGTATATAATGAAGGGGTTAAAGTAACAGGAAATGTACTGTTAACTTCTGAAATTCCATATAGAAGCGGAAAAGGATTTAAATATTATTTAAATTCTGTTGGTGGTGTTGATAACAAAGGATGGAAGAAAAAGGCATATATTATTTATCCTAATGGTAAAGCCGCTGTAACTGGTTCATTTCTATTTTTTAGATCATATCCTAAAGTGGAACCAGATTCTCAAATCGTAGTTCCGGAAAAACCAGAAACAAGAAAAATGACAACTGGGGAGTGGGTAAGTATCGGAAGTATATTGACGAGTTTGGCAATATTAATTGCTACAGCATTTAGATAATATAGAAATTAGATTTTTTACATATTTATATATAAATTAAACATTTAGTGTTTTATGAGTGACTATGAAGAGCAAAGTAATGATGAAATTTCTTTAAAAGAGCTTTTTCAAAAGATTAAGGTATTTTCAATCTATTTGTTGAGCAAGTGGAGAATTATCATGTTAGCAGGTATTGTTGGTGCCGTTTTAGGATTAACTTACTCAATTGTTCGAAAACCTATTTATACTGCAACATTAACATTTGCATTAGAAGATGAAAAATCTGGAGGTGGATTTGGGGGAGCTTTGGGGCTAGCGAGCTCTTTTGGTATAGATTTAGGAACTGGTGGTGGTAGCATTTTTACCAATGCCAATTTGACTGAATTATTTAAATCTCGTACTATGGTTGAAGAGACTTTATTAACACCGGTTACGGTGAATGGTAAAGTGATATCTTTAGCTGAAATGTATATACAAAATAAGGATTGGAGAGATAAGTGGACCGATAACCCTAAATTCAAGAGTATACAGTTTTTGCCAGAAACTAAACGTAAATATTTTACACGTGTTCATGATAGTATATTGGGGGAGATTTATAAAGATTTATCTAAGAACTCTTTGTCCGTTGCTCAAAAAGATAAAAAAATCTCTATTATAACAATGGATATGGCCTCAGATAGTGAATTATTCTCTATGTTCTTTTGTGAAGCTTTAGCAAAACAGGTTGGAAAGTTTTATGTTACTACTAAAAGCAAAAAAGCCCGAATGAACATGGAAATTTTAGAGCACCAAGTTGACTCCGTTAGATCGGAGTTAAATCGGGCAATTTCTGGCGTCGCAATTGCTAATGATAATACTTTTAATTTGAACCCAGCACTTAATGTGCGTAGAGCACCATCTGTTAGAAAACAGGTTGATGTTCAGGCTAATACCGCCGTTCTGACGGAGTTAGTTAAACAATCAGAATTAGCTAAAGTTACTTTGCGAAAAGAGACCCCTTTAATTCAAATTATAGATAGACCTATTTTGCCTTTAAAGAATGATAAGCTAGGTAAAGTAAAAGGATTTGTATTTGGAGGGATGCTTGCTGGGTTTCTAGTTGTTTTGTGGTTGTTGTTTAAGAAGATGTCAAACGAGTTGAATAGCTAATACGCATGCGGTATGATTAAATCACTTGTAAGACTTTTTGATTTTAGATAATAGTATTATGATTTTTTTAAACATTCGGGAGAATGTTTAACTAGAGAATGATTAATATTAGTAAGTATTCTCTTTTACTTTTTTTTTGATTTAGGTAATTGAGATATTGAATAAATAATTATAAGAAAGTACTACCTAAATGTAATCTTTTTTGGACTAAGATTCATAAACTAGATAGTGCATAGAAATTTTTAATTTCTATCTTATTGTAGGTTACAATGATTCCTTTTTTAAAATTGAATTTGTACATTTTAAAAGGATAAGTTTTTACAGTATAATAAATCAAATTTAAGTAGAAAATTTAATAGATAGTCGTGACCCACAGCAAATATTTTTTTAAGCTTATAAGTTTTTTGTTTTTAAGCTTAGATTATTTGTACGAAATCGTATTAAAATAGTAAATAATATAGTTTTGACGCAGTAAGTTTGATATTAAATAAATTACAACTTTATTAAAATGAATTCATCAGAGATTAGAATAGCGATAATAGGATTAGGTTATGTGGGATTACCACTTGCAATTGAGTTTGGAAAAAAATTTAAAGTTCTGGGTTTTGATATAGATAGTTCTAGAATCGAGGAGCTTAAATCAGGTAAGGATCGTACGAATGAAGCTGATAATAAAGAATTAAATTTCGCAGTTGATTTGGCAAAGACATCGGAGAATGTTGGACTTACTTTTTCTTCTGAAAAGAATGATTTGAAGGCTAGTAATATATTTATTGTAACCGTACCAACACCTATTAACAAATATAAAGCTCCGGATTTGAATCCGTTGTTAATGGCCTCAAAGATGTTAGGTGAGATTATTAAAAAGGATGATATTGTAATTTACGAGTCTACAGTTTATCCCGGTTGTACTGAAGAAGATTGTGTTCCCGTTTTAGAAAAGCATTCAGGTTTAAAATATAATTACGATTTTTTTTGCGGATATTCTCCTGAGAGAATCAATCCTGGGGATAAAGTAAATACTTTGACAAAGATAATGAAGGTGACTTCTGGTTCTACTCCTGAAATTGCAGATAAAGTAGATGCGTTGTATGGCAGTATTATTACTGCAGGAACTCACAAAGCAAAGAGTATAAAAATTGCTGAAGCTTCAAAAGCCATTGAAAATGCTCAAAGAGATATAAATATTTCATTTGTAAATGAACTGGCATTAATTTTTGATCGAATGGATATTGATACCAATGATGTAATTGATGCAGCAGCAACCAAATGGAATTTTCTAAAATATAAGCCAGGTTTAGTTGGCGGACATTGTATAGGTGTTGATCCTTATTATCTATCACATAAGGCTGAAAGCTTAGGGTATCATCCTCAAGTTATTTTGTCAGGTCGACGTGTTAATGATTATATGGGGGTATTTGTAGCAAATAAGTTGGTAAAACTACTGATTGCTAAAAATCAAACTATTAGTATGTCCCGAGTTCTTATTTTAGGAATTACATTTAAAGAAAATTGTTCTGATATTCGTAATTCTAGAGTTATTGATATTTACAATGAACTTGTTCAGTTTGGTATGCAAGTGGATGTTTATGACCCGCATGCGGATAAAGTAGAAGTTGAAAATGAGTATGGAATTAAACTTTTAGAGAATTTAAATTCAAAGTATGATGCTATTGTTTTAGCTGTATCTCATAACGAATTCTCATTAATCGATTACAATGAACTTAAGAGCTCAAGTTATTCCGTGATTTATGATACTAAATCATTTCTTGATAGAGGTTTGGTAGATGCAAGATTATAATGTAATCAAGGATTCTTAGTTTTAAAAAAAATGATTTCTTTTCACAAGACTGTATTTCTGATGTTATCATAACAAAATAAAAAAGTAAAAAAATAAATGCAGAATAATGCTCTAAATAGTAATCGTATCGCAAAAAATTCCATTCTTTTATATACAAGAATGATAATTGTGATGATTATTAATTTATATACAGTGCGAGTTGTATTGAAAGCTCTTGGAGCTGTTGATTATGGAATTAATGATGTCGTTGCCGGAGTAGTTACTATGCTTATTAGTTTATCAAGTGTGCTTTCAACGGCTACTCAAAGATATTATTCAGCTACTATTGGTGAAAATAAATTAGATCGATTACGGAATATTTTTTCAACAAGTGTCAATATTTATTTTATACTATCATTTATTGTTATCATTTTTGGTGAGACATTAGGTTTGTGGTTTGTTAATAATTATTTAGTTATCCCTGTTGATCGGAGCGTTGCAGCAAATTGGATTTATCAATTCTCGATTTTTTCATTTATTTTTACTTTTCTACAAGTACCGTATTCTGCAGCAGTAATAGCCCGTGAAGATATGGGAATATTTACAATCATTAGTACTGCAGAATGTTTGTTAAAGTTTGGTGCAGCACTACTAATTTTTGTAGTTCCAAAAGACAGACTTATCGTTTATGGAGCTGGTCTTTTTTCAATTTCTTTTTTAGTTATGATGTCATATATAGTAGTAGGCTACTTTAAATATGACGAATGTCGTTATAAGAAACAAACGGAGAAGACTTTATTTAGAGAATTAATTACTTTTTCAGGCTGGTCATTGTTTGGCTCTTTGGCAGGTGTTGGGATGTCACAGGTTACTACGATTTTAATTAATGTGTTTTTTGGCCCACTGTTTAATGCTGCAAGAGCAATATCTTTTCAGTTTAATTTTGCATTGAGTTCATTAACAGCAAGTTTTTTAATGGCACTCAGACCGCAAATGATAAAATCATATGCAGAAGAGTCATATTTATACTTGAACAAAATTTTTAATCTGAGTAATAAAGTTATTTATTATGGCTTGTTGATTGTTTCTCTCCCGCTTTTTTTTGAAATGAATTCTGTTTTGCTTTTTTGGTTAAATAAGACAGATTTTCAAACCGTATTATTTTCTAGGCTTATTTTGATTTACACATTAATAATGTCATTGAATAATCCTATCTCAATAATTATTCAAGCTATAGGTCGTGTTAAAGAATATCATGTTCCTGTAGAAATTTTTACTCTTTTGTGTGTGCCAGTAACATATTTATTGTTTAAACTGGGTTTTCCAGCATATTCAACTTACGTAGTAATGATTATGGCTGCAGTTGCTTCACACGGTATTAGATTAATTTGTCTTAAAAAGTTCTATAAATATTTTAGGTATTCTGAATATTTTAAATCATTTTTATTGCCCGCTTTGTTCATAACATTATTTTCTTCTTTCTTTATTTTTTTGCTATCTAGAAGTAGTATTAGTGTATTAGTGAGATTACCAGCAACTTTTGCCCTTTCTTTAGTATGTGTAGTTTCTTTGGTTTTGATGTTTGGTTTGTCTAAAGCAGAGAAAGAAGACATGAAGAAGTTGTTGATCTACTTTAAGAGAAAAATTGGTAAACAATGACAATAGAAAAAATTTTAAGTAATATAAATATTGTCCTTTTTATTTTAGGTTGGATTACGACAATTATCTTATACCAGAGAAGAAAGAAAAGTTTTGATGCCGGAAGTGTACTTTTATTTTCTTATCTATTTTATGCAATTATGTCGTTGTGTTTGTATAACAACCCTTATTATAAATTCAATAGTATAGAAATTTTTCCTTTTATTTATTTGTTTCTGATGTTAATGCTGGCGTTTTCTCCCATTCTAAGATACGATTATAATAAAATAGATAAAATTCAGAAACCACCTGCTATATTTCTGAATTTAGTATGTATTGTGTTTATTATAGCTTCACTAATGCAGGTTCCAGATATCATTTCTAATTTTGCAGTAAGTATTGTTAGATTATTGCTAGATTCTGCAGGGGGGCAAGATTTATATAATGAAGCTATGGCCGAAAGTACCTCTCTTGGTGATGGGAGTATATCAAATCTTTCGTCAATTATTTCTAACGCATATGGCAACTTCGGTATTTTATTGTTTTTTTATTATTTGACTTTAAAAGATCGCAATAAGTTTATTTTGATTGGGCTGTTTATATCTTGTATAATAAGTATTTTAAGTAATATAACTATGGGGCAAAGGGGACCAATTTTAGAAATAATGCTTTCTATGGTTATTACTTATTTTGCACTTCGAAAGTTTTATGAACCAAAGGTAAATAAGATAATTAGGAATATTGGAATTACTTTTTTAATAGCTACATCTATTCCGATAATTGCGTTAACAGTAAGTCGTTTCGGAGATAGTGACGCTGGTTCTGAATCATCTGTGTTTTTTTATGCGGGACAGGAAAACTTGTATTTTAATAACTATGGACTAGACAATGGAGGCATAAGATATGGAGATCGAACTTTTCCACTTTTTAAAAAAATGTTAGGATTTGAAAATGTACCCGATAATTTTTGGGAAAGAAGGTCTAAATACCCTAATTTACAAATAAACGACGAGGTATTTATCGGTTTTGTAGGTGATTTTACTTTAGATTTTGGTCCTTTTATAGCTCCCTTTATCTTTATATTCTTTATAATATTTATTTTGAATAAAACAATCGTTCGGAACAATGTAATCCTTTTCCATCAGTTGATTCTTCTTCATTTTGTGATGAGTCTTTGTATGTTAGGAGGAATGAAATTGTATCCTTTTTCTGATGTTGGAGGAAACTTACAGTTGATCGTATATTTTTTTGCATTCCTTTTTTTTAGAGTAGTTTATGCTTATAGCCTTAAAAGACAGAGAAAAAACTTAGTATAGTTTTTATGTCAAATATATTGATCTTATTAAATAATTAATAGTTTTTGAATTTTCGTGATGAACAATAAAAATATAGATTATCCTTTATTTACAGTTATAATACCCCAAAAAGATAGGGCTGAATATTTGATACATACTTTAAAAACTTGCATGATACAAGATTATCCTAACTTTGAAATAATTATTTCAGATGATTGGAGTGAAGATAATTCTGTTGAGGTGGTTCGTGAATTAATAAAAAAAGACTCCCGTATTAAGTTATTTGCCCATGAGCAACATTTGGGTATGAGAGAGAATTTTGAATTTGCGCTGAGACAAGTTAAAGACGGGTATGTAATGGCTTTAGGAGGTGATGACGCGCTTGTGCCAGGATGTATATGGCGTATGTATGAGATTTTATTGAGTACAAAAAGAGAATTATTAACATGGACTCCAGCTGGATTTACTTATCCTGATCATGAGAATGGTAAAAATATATTCTATGTTAAAAGAAAAAAAAATGCAGGAATAGAGTTTATTAATTCAGCAAATTTTCTAAACAAAATATCGCGTACATTTTTATATCAAATTGATGAGTGTCCAATGTTATTCATGAAAGCAGTTGTTTCAACGGCATTGATTGACAAAGTAAAGTCCCGAACTAGTGATAATAGTTTTTATTATTGCGCTACTCCGGATGGGTTTTCTGGTGTTGTCCTTGCTGGGGAAGTTGAAGATTATGCTTTTACATCTGAACCGTTATCCATAGGCGGAACTACGGTTAAGTCTCAGGGAAGAAACTATCAAAGAACTGACACAAAATCAAAAGAAGAAGCTCAGCAATTCTTCAAGGATAATATCCAGAAGAAAATGCATCCGCAGTTGGCTTCTCAAGAATATTCACCATTAGTTACTTTAATGACAGCAGATTATTTACTAACTGCACAAGATTTGCCTGGCTGGCCGGGTAAATTTGATCCGATTTCTTATGAAGGATTAATTCGTGCGTCATTTAAATTAATTGAAGGAGGGACATTTGAAAATGAAGTTTTGACTAGAGAGTTAAAAATATTAAGAGAAATTGCCATACAACATAATTTATTAGATTTATTCAATAAATTATCAACTACTACGAAACGAAAAGTCTATGTAAAAGATGAAGTTTTTGGATTTGTGATTACCAATTCTATTAGATTTGAAGGTACAGAATTGGGAATTAAAAATATTTTTGACGCATCCCTTGCGACTAATTTTGTTTACAATTTTTACAATAGATTTTCTTTTAAAACTATTCTTTTACTTGTGAAGAATACCAGACAAGTACTAATAAGAAGTAAGAAATATAAATTAGAGGATCTTCCTAAAATATAATAATTATTTAATTAAAAATATGTCATTATTTACAAATAAAACCCTGTTAATTACCGGTGGTACAGGGTCGTTCGGAAATACAGTATTATCTCGTTTTCTTCACACTGATATTGGAGAGATCCGTATTTTTTCTCGTGACGAAAAAAAGCAAGATGATATGCGTCATGAGTTTCAATCTAAAATGCCCGAAACTGCACATAAGATAAAATATTACATAGGTGATGTTAGAGATTTAGCGAGTCTAAAAAATGCAATGCATGGTGTGGATTATATCTTTCATGCGGCTGCTTTGAAACAAGTTCCATCTTGTGAATTTTTCCCTTTAGAAGCCGTAAAAACAAATGTTATAGGTACAGATAATGTCCTTACTGCAGCTATTGAAGCAGAAGTAGAAACTGTAATATGTTTATCAACTGACAAAGCAGCTTATCCGGTTAATTCTATGGGAACTTCCAAAGCAATGATGGAGAAAGTAATTGTTGCAAAGTCTCGTACTGTTAGCCCTGATAAAATAAAAATTTGTTGTACTAGATATGGTAATGTCATTGCTTCACGTGGCTCTGTTATTCCTTTATGGATTGATCAAATTCGAAATAATCAGCCTATTACATTGACAGAATCTTCAATGACTCGTTTTATTATGTCACTTGATGAAGCAATTGATCTTGTTCTTTTTGCTTTTGAAAATGGTACAACAGGGGATGTACTTGTACAAAAAGCACCTGCTTGTACAATTAGAGTCCTTGCAGAAGCTGTTTGCGAATTGTTTGATTATGATAAGAAGAATATTAAGACTATCGGAATTCGTCATGGTGAAAAGATGTATGAAACGCTTTTAACCAATGAAGAATGCGCTCATGCCGTTGATATGGGCAATTTTTACAGAGTTCCGTCTGATAATCGTGATCTAAATTATGCGAAGTATTTTGTTGACGGAGACACAGAAAGAAACTTATTGACAGAATTCAATAGTAACAATACTGAGCTTTTAAATATTGAGCAGGTAAAAAGTAAATTACTCTCAATTGATTATATTAGAGAAAGACTTAACAAATAGAAATAAATTGATATGAATTTTTTTATTTTAGGTTGCAATGGCATGGCAGGCCATATAATATCTTTATATTTAAAAGAACAAGGTCATTCAGTGCTTGGTTTTGCCAGAACAAAATCAAAATTTGTGGATAGTATAGTTGGAGATGCTTTTGATACTGAATTACTAAAAAAACTTATTAAAGAGAATAAATTTGATGCCGTTGTTAACTGCCTCGGAATGTTAAATCAATTTGCAGAGAACGATAAGGCTTCTGCTTCGTTTATAAATTCTTATTTGCCTCATTTTTTAGCAAAGATAACTGCCGATACAGAAACACAAATCATTCATATGAGTACAGACTGCGTTTTTTCTGGTAAGGAAGGTAGTTATACCGAAGATTCGTTTTGTGATGGAGAAACTTTTTATGACAGATCTAAGGCTCTGGGAGAACTTGTTGATTCAAAGAATCTTACATTAAGAAATTCAATTGTAGGACCGGATATTAATTTAAAAGGTATTGGGCTTTTAAACTGGTTTATGAATCAAAGCGGTGAAGTTAATGGTTATACAAAGTCTATTTGGACTGGCCAGACAACACTTCAGCTAGCTAAAACTATTGAAAAAGCAGTTTTAGAAAAAGCACACGGACTCTATAACGCTGTGCCAGATCATTCTATTTCTAAATTTGAACTTTTAAATCTTTTTAACCATTATTTTAAAGATGATTCTTTAAAAATAAATCCTGTTGAAGGAATATTAGCCGACAAATCACTTATTCGTACAAATTACGAATTTAATTACTTAATTCCGGATTATGAAACCATGATTGCTGAACTAGCTGAATGGATTAAAAATCATAAAGATATGTATCCGCATTATAACATATTTAATTAAATAATATGAAGAAACTAAAACTGATGACAATTGTAGGGACTCGACCTGAGATTATTAAAATGTCATCAATAATAAAAAAGAGCGATAAATATTTTGATCATATTTTAGTTCATACAGGGCAAAATTATGACTACTCATTAAATGAAGTTTTTTTTAAAGATTTAGGCTTAAAAGAACCAGACCATTATCTCAATGTAGTGGGGGAGAATCTTGGGCAAACAATGGGGAATGTAATAGCGAAATCTTATGATTTAATGAATGAGATTAAGCCTGATGCGGTTATTGTTTTAGGAGACACCAATTCATGTTTGAGTGTGATTTCGGCTAAACGGCTTAAAATCCCAATCTTTCATATGGAAGCAGGAAATCGTTGCAAAGATGAAAATTTGCCTGAAGAAGTTATTCGTCGAATTGTAGATGTCACTAGTGATGTCAATTTGTGTTATTCTGAGCATGCAAGACGTTATATCCTTGAATCTGGAGTTAAACCTGAATATACTCATGTGGTTGGTTCTCCAATGGCAGAAATACTTAACGAAAGTATAAAGGAAATAAATAATAGTAGTGTATTAGAAAATTTAGGACTGGAAGAAGGAAAATATATTTTGCTTTCCGCTCATAGAGAAGAAAATATAGATATTGAAAGTAATTTTAATTCCCTGATGAACTCTATTAATATAATGGCGGAGGAATATAAAATCCCAATACTTTATAGCTGTCACCCTCGTTCAAAAAAGAATATTGAAAGAACTGGTTTTAAATTTCACGACAATGTAATTTTGAATGAACCACTTGGTTTTTTTGATTATAATAAATTACAACAAAGTGCTTTTTGTGTAGTATCTGACAGCGGAACATTACCAGAAGAAAGTGCGTATTTTAACTTTCCTGCAGTTTCCATACGAACATCAACTGAACGACCTGAAGCAATGGAAAAGGGAGTTTTTACAATAGGTTCAATAACATCCGAACAGATTTTACAGGCAGTTAATCTAGTTGTTGAAATGCATAAGAATGAAGAAATGGGTAGCATTGTCCCAGCGTATGCAGATGAGAATGTTTCGACCAAAGTAATTAAAATTATCCAAAGTTATACAGGTATAATCAATAAGATGGTTTGGAAAAAATCATAAGAAAAGCAAATGTATTTTCTATTCCTTTTATAACAAAAAATTAAATAAAGAATGAAATTATTAATACTGACATCTGAGTATCCAAATCCCAATAGCTCATTTGATACTCCAGTTGTACATTATTATGCAAAAGAGTGGGTTCAACTAGGGCATGAGGTTAGGGTTGTACATTTTAGATCGGTCTTTCCAACTATTTTTTACTCTTTTGCCAAAATTTTAAAAACATTTTTAAAAAAAATCTTTCAAACTGACTTTATACCTTTTGTTCGATTAAACAAAAGAGTTGAATTTGTGCATGAGGGAATTAATGTTGTTAGCCAACCTATTTTTAAAATTTTCCCTCATTTTAAGTTTTTTAATAGTACAATTAGAAAGCAGGCAAAAATTATATACACTGATAATTTGCATGGAAAATTTCAGCCAGACATAATTATTTCGCATTTTGTTAATCCGCAGTTACCATTAATTACGGAACTTAAAAAATACTATCCGGCTGCAAAAACTTCTTTAGTACTTCATGAAAATCCTAAGGTAATTTCTGATTTATTTGGTTCAAAAGCATCTCAGCTTTTGGCAAACTTAGATTACATTGGATTTCGTTTTGACGAAATGAGAAATGTTTTTTTTAGAATGTTTGGTGAAAGAAACAATACATTTATTTGTCCATCTGGAATTCCTGAAAATTATATTTTATCAGAAACACCAAAGACAAAGTTTGCCGGAGAAAAGATTTCAATTTGTTTTGTGGGAATGTTGATACCTTTGAAAAATATTGATATTTTACTTGAAGCTGTGAATTTGGCTTTTCCTGACCGGAATTTTACCCTTGAAATATTAGGTGAAGGAATGTTAAATGAAAAGATTTTGCAAAAAATTACTGAGCTCAAACTTGAAGGATGTGTCACTATGCTTGGGAAATTGTCTAGAGACGAAGTACAAGAGAAAATGATCAATAATGACATTTTTGTTATGGTCAGCAAACCAGAAGCTTTTGGTTTGGTTTATGTTGAAGCGATGAGTAAAGGATGTATTACGATTGGTACAATCGGGCAAGGAATAGATGGTGTTATAAAACATGGTGAAAATGGTTTTCTTTGTGAGGCAAGAAATGTTGAAACATTGAAAAATTTATTTATTGAGATAAATCAGATGTCTTATGAGGATAAAATGCGAGTTGCAACTAAAGCAATTGAAACCGCATCATCTCTAACTGATAGTAAAGTTGCTTTAGATTATTTAAAAAAGATAACGATTAATAATAATTAATTTTATATGTTTTTAGAAGACGTTAAAATCATTCAACTTCCTAAAATTGAGGATCAAAGAGGGAATCTGTCATTTTTGGAATCTAACAATCATATTCCTTTTAAGATTAAAAGGACATATTGGATTTATGATGTACCGGGAGGCTACGGCAGAGGTGGGCATGCTTTTTTGGAACAACATGAATTTATAATTGCATTATCTGGCGGGTTTGATGTAATTGTTGATGATGGAAAGCAAAAGAAAACCTTTACATTAAATAGATCATATTATGGTCTTTACATACCGTCAACATTATGGAGGGAAATGAATAATTTTTCGACTAATTCTCTAGCAATGGTTTCGAGCTCCACGTTATTTTCTGACGAGGATTATATTAGAGATTATGACTTATTTTTAAAAACTAAGCAGCTATGAGAGAAAGTACGGTCTATGGATGCAGTTTAATTGAATTAAATAAAATACACAATAGAGCAGGTAATATTACTATTATTGAAGAGAATAAAAGTGTTCCTTTTCCTATAGAAAGAATATATTACTTATATGATGTACCTGGTAATGAAAGTAGAGGAGGTCATGCTCACAAAGAGTTGCATCAATTAATAGTTGCTGCTAGCGGAAGTTTTAGTATTACACTAAATGATGGTCATATTAAAAGAACCTTTTTTCTAAACAATCCAAATGTTGGCTTGTTAATTGTTCCTGGAATCTGGCGAGAACTTGATGACTTTTCTTCAGGATCTGTTTGTTTAGTGCTAGCTTCGCATTTGTATAATGAGTTTGATTATATTAGAGATTTTCAAGAATTTATAAATTATAAAAAATAAATGGTACATAAATTAGCAGAGTGTATTAGTGAACAAGTGCCTGAAAGTACAAATATTTGGCAGTATGTTGTTGTGCTTAAAAATGCAAAAATTGGGAATGATTGTAATATTTGTGCACATTGTTTTATAGAAAATGATGTGGTAATAGGAAATAATGTAACAGTAAAAAATGGTGTTTATCTATGGGATGGAATAACAATTGAAGATAATGTTCAGATTGGTCCAAATGTTACTTTCACTAATGATAAATATCCAAGAGCCAAAATGCCATTTCAATTGCAAAGAACATTAATTAAGACAAATGCTTCAATTGGTGCAGCATCTACAATCTTAGGAGGTGTAACAATTGGTAAAAATGCAATGGTAGGCGCTGGTAGTTTGGTTACAAAAGATATTCCTGATAATGAGTTATGGTTCGGTAATCCGGCAAAATTTATAAGAAAACTTGAAAAATAATATGGTTCCATTTTTAAATCTAAAAAAATTAAACGATGAATTTTCAAATGAAATTCATGATGCTGTTAACAAGGTAATCTCTTCCGGTTGGTATCTGCAAGGAGAAGCAAATAATACTTTTGAAAAAAATTATTCTAATTATATTGGGACAAAATATACTATTGGTGTAGCAAATGGCTTAGATGCCTTAAGGCTTATTTTGAGAGCGTACATAGAGTTAGGTTTTATGAAGGAAGGTGATGAAGTAATTGTTCCAATAAATACATATATTGCATCGATATTAGCGATTACCGATAATAATTTGATTCCTGTATTTGTAGAACCAGATCCTGAAACACTTCAAATTGATGATAATCGAATAGAAGAAGTCATTTCAGATAAAACAAAAGCCATTATGATTGTCCATCTTTATGGGAGATGCAGTTATACAGATAAAATAGGAAGTTTGTGTGAAAAATACAATCTCAAACTGATCGAAGATAATGCTCAAGCTCACGGATGTTATTTTGGAAATGTAAAAACAGGCGCTATTGGTGATGCAGCCGGCCATAGTTTTTATCCAGGTAAAAACTTGGGTGCTTTGGGCGATGCAGGTGCTGTCACCACTAATGATGATAATTTAACTAAGACAATTAGAGCTTTGGCTAATTATGGTTCAAGTGAAAAATATGTGAGTAAATATAAAGGCTTGAATAGTAGATTAGATGAAATTCAGGCTGCGGTACTTGATGTAAAATTAAAATACCTTGATAGAGATATTGAAGCAAGAAAACATGTTGCCCGCAGATATATGAGTGAAATAAAAAACCCATTGGTTAGTATTTCAGCACTTTCTGATTGGAGTAGCCATGTTTTTCATTTATTTCCAGTTTTTTCTAAAAACAGAGATGAGCTTCAACAATATCTTAAAGATAATGAGGTGCAAACATTAATTCATTACCCAATACCTCCTCATAAACAACAATGTTACAAAGAGTATAATGAAATGTCATTTCCAATAACTGAACAAATACATAATGAGGAATTAAGTTTGCCAATTAGTCCAGTTATGACAGAAGAGGAAATTACAAGTGTTGTTAAGGCAATTAATAAGTGGAAACTGTAGTGAAAAAAGTTTGGTTAATTAATCCTGCAGCAATGCCTCCTAAATATGAGGCTAGAATTCAAACTCTTAAACGCGCACAATATTTACGTTCACACGGTTTTGATGTAACGATTATTAGCGGGAGTTTTCTTCATAATACTACAATAAATCTAATAGAGGACAATTCTTCTTATAAATTTTCAGAATATGAGGATGAACAAAAATTTATTCATATTCGAACATCTAATTACAATTCTAATGGATTAACTAGGATCTATAGTATTTTGGAATTTTATTTCAGGCTTTGGTGGCATGCTTCTAGTTTTGAAAAACCAGATTTTATCTCACACATTGCTGCGGTTCCCTTTGGTAATATTACCTATTTCGTAGCACGAAAATTAAAAGCAAAATTTATTGTTGATATAGTTGATTTATGGCCTGAATCTTTTGTTGCTTATGGATTAGTATCTAAAAAAAACCCATTATTAAAACTTGCATATTGGGCTGAATACTGGCTTTATAAAAAAGCTGATTTGCTCATTTTTTCAATGGAAGGTGGTAAGGACTATATTAGAGAGAAAAAATGGGATTTAGAACAAGGCGGTAAAATAGACATTAATAAGGTATTCTATATTAATAACGGAGTAGATCTACAAGATTTTGATTTTAACAAAATAAATTATAAAATTTCAGATGAAGATTTAGAGAATGATCAGGTTTTTAAAGTTATTTATATTGGATCAATTCGACTTGCAAATAATGTTATGCAGTTTGTAGAAGCGGCTGAACATTTAAAAGATATAGCTGATATTAAATTTTTAATTTACGGAGACGGAGAGGACAGATCGACTTTAGAACAATATTGTAAAGAAAAGCAGCTTAATAATATTGTTTTTAAACAAAAATGGGTAGAACTAAAATTTGTACCATATATTCTTAGTAAGAGTTCATTGAATATTCTTAATTATAAACCTAGTTCAATTCTTAGATACGGTGGTAGTCAAAGTAAATCCTTTCAATATATGGCAAGTGGGAAACCTATTTGTGCAAACGTTAAAATGAATTATTGTCCAATTGAAAAATTTAATATTGGGATAGCGGAAGAATTTAAAGATTCTAAAGAATATGCTGATGCAATCTTATCTTTTTATAAAATGGATAAGAATGAATATAATATTATTTGTGCTAATGCGAGGAATGCGTCTGAAAATTACGACTACAAGTTGTTGACTGAGCGATATGTTGAATTGATAAACGGAATTTAGAAGACAATATAATGGAATATAGAAATCAAAAAGTTGTTATTATTGATTATGGTATGGGAAATATTGGGTCAATTGATAATATGTTGAAATATTTGGGAGTAAAAGCTGTAATAACCTCAGACGTTAATATCATCTCAAATGCCGATAAAATTATTTTACCAGGAGTAGGACATTTTGATCGGGCAATGACCAATATTAAAAAATTAGGTTTGATGGATGTCTTAAAAGAAATGGCTTTGGTTAAGAAAAAACCATTTTTAGGAATATGTTTGGGAATGCAAATTATGTGTGAATCTAGTGATGAAGGTGCTTTGCCAGGTTTGTCATTTGTTCAGGCAGAAGTTAAAAAATTCGATTTTGGTTCAGATTCGAAACTTAAAGTTCCTCATATGGGATGGAATAAAATACATATTAATAAGCCATCTAATATTTTAGATGGATTAGATGATAACTCAAGGTTTTATTTTGTTCATTCCTATTTTGTAAAATGTCAGAATGAAAGTGATATACTTACAAAAACCACCTATGGATTTGATTTTGTTTCTTCGTTTGAAGTTGATAATCTTATAGGAGCACAATTTCACCCTGAAAAGAGTCATCGTTTTGGAGTTAATTTATTTAGAAACTTTTTAGAGAAATATTAATGCTTAGGACAAGAATAATACCAATTTTGCTATTGAATGATGGAGGGTTGGTTAAAACGGTAAAGTTTTCAAAAGATAAATACATTGGTGATCCAATTAATGCGGTTAAAATTTTTAATCAAAAAGAAGTTGATGAACTAGTCCTTCTAGATATTAGTGCTACTAGAAATGGAACAAGTCCTAATTTTTTAGAAATTAAGGAAATTGTTTCAGAGGCATTTATGCCTGTCGGATATGGAGGTGGTATCTCAAAAATGGAACATATTGAACAACTATTTAATATTGGAGTAGAAAAAGTAATTTTGAACTCCACTATTTTTACAGATAAGAACTTAATTGAAGAAGCTATTAAAATATATGGAAGCCAAAGTATTGTTGCATCTTTAGATGTAAAAAAAGATATATGGGGTAACTATAAAGTTTATAGTAATAGTGGAAAGAAAAAGCAAAATTTAAGCCTTGATTCTTGCATTAGATTAATACAGGAAATAGGGTTTGGTGAATTAGTAATTAATAACATAGATAAAGACGGTACAATGTTGGGGTATGACTTAGAACTTGTTGAAAAAGTTTCGGGCATGCTAAATATTCCTGTAGTTGCAGTTGGTGGCGCGGGAACAATAACTGACTTTATTAAAGCCGTAAAAGTAGGAGCTTCAGCTGTTGGAGCGGGATCAATGTTCGTTTTTCAGGGAGTACATAAAGCGGTATTAATTAGTTATATTACTACAGACCAACTTGAGCAAGAATTAAAAGAATAATCATATAATCAGAAAAAATGAATACAGTAAAAGTATGTAGCCGTTGCATAATGGATGAAACAGCGAAGGAAATAACTTTCGATAACAATGGCGTTTGTAATTTTTGCCATAATTATGATAATGTACTTGTTAATGATGTGCATACTGATAAGGGAGGTGAAGAGAAGTTAGAAAAATTAATCGAAGAAATAAAACGCAAAGGTAAAAACTCAAGATACGATTGTTTGATCGGATTAAGTGGAGGTGTAGATAGTTCGTATGTTGCTTATGTGATTAAAAAGAAATATGGTCTTCGAGCTTTTGCAATTCATCTTGATAATGGATGGAATACAGAGCTGGCTGTTGCAAATGTAGAACAAATTGTTAAGCGTCTGGATATTGATCTTGATACTTGTGTTTTAGATTGGAAAGAATTTAGAGATATTCAGACTTCATTTATAAAATCTTCGATTTCGAACATTGAAATCCCAACCGACCACGCAATTTGGGCACTTTTGATTAAGACAGCTGCTAAAATGAAAATTCCTTATATCATAGCAGGTAATAATGTCGTTACAGAATCGATCATGCCAGAATCATGGTTGTATGGATCTAAAGATTCAAAATTAATAAAATCTCTTCACCGACAGTTTGGAAAAGTTAAGATGAAAACTTATCCAAGTTTGTCAACAATGGATTATGTTGATTATTTATTGGTTAGAGGAATTAGATGGGTACCTATTTTAAATTACATACCTTATAATAAAGCAGAGGCAAAACAAACACTTATTGATGAACTTGGATGGCAAGATTATGGAGGTAAGCATTACGAATCGATATTTACCAGATTTTTTCATGCCTTTTATTTACCAGTTAAATTTGGTTATGATCTAAGAAAATCATACTTGTCAGCATTGGTTTGCTCAGGACAAATTTCAAGAGATGAAGCTTTGGAAGAAATTAGTAAGCCTCCAGCTCCTAAAGAAATGTTAGAGCAAGATAGAGATTATGTAATTAAAAAATTAGGTTTAAGTGAAGATGAATTCGAATCTATCCTGAAAGCACCTAATAAAACATATGCAGATTATCCAAACAATGAAAGTTTGTGGAAACGCTTTAATAGTATTATTAGAATAGCAAGAAATTATATTATTAGAGTAGGTTAACGATTTGTTTTAACGAATGGGTCTCTTGTTTAGGTTAAAAAAAATTATCGAAGAACCCAGCATTAGAATTAATAATATAAGTTTAATATTTAAACAAAATCAAATGGAAATAAGAGATTTAAATATCTCCGATGTGCCAAAAATTGCTGAAGTGCATGCAAAATCATTTAAAGATTTTTTCTTAACATCATTAGGCAAGCGATTTCTTGAAACATATTATACAGCTTCTGTGAATAATAATACCAGTATTGGAATTGGCTTGTTTGATAGTGATGGTAATTTAAACGGTTTTGCTACTGGTACAAGTCAATCAGCAGGTTTTCATAAAACACTTTTGTTACAGAACACTTTTCTTTTTTTTAAAAGTCTTTTATTTGTTTCATTAAGCAGACCCCAAGTTATAATTAGATTAGTTAAGAATATAAATAAGAAATCTAATAAAATTGATGATAAACAATATGCTGAATTATTGTCAATAGCTATTTTGCCAAATCTAAAAGGTGCGGGTTATGGAAAAGTTTTGTTAGAAGAATTTGAAAAAAAAGTAAAAATTCATAGTGCGATAAAAATAGCTCTGACAACCGATTTTAATGATAACGATAGCGTCATAAAATTTTATAATAAATGCGGTTATGAAGTGTATTATGATTTCATAGCTTATCCAAACAGACATATGTATAAATTGATAAAAAAGTTAGATGAAACGAATAATTGATTTTTTGTTTTCTTTAATTGGTTTAATTATTTTGATTTTACCCTTTGCCTTAATCGCGCTATTAATCAAAATTAAAATGCCCGGACCTGTTTTTTTTATTCAGTTTAGAGTAGGCAAAGAAGGAAAGCTGTTTAAATTGTTTAAGTTTAGAACAATGAGTCTGGCGTCCGGAAAAACTAGTGGAAGTTTTGACGCTGGAGATTCATCTCGTATTACTCCATTGGGTCGTGTATTACGAAAAACAAAAATGGATGAGTTACCACAATTAATTAATGTTTTTATTGGTGATATGTCTATAGTTGGACCTCGGCCTGAAGTGCAGCAATGGACACAAATTTATCCTGATCAATGGAAAATTGTTCATAGTATTCGTCCGGGTATAACTGATAATGCATCAATAATGTTTAGGAATGAAGAAGAAATACTGGCCAATTCACAAGATCCAACATTAACATATAAAGAAGAGATTTTGCCTAAAAAACTTAAAATGTATGTTGATTATGTTCAGAATCATTCTGTTCTATTGGATACTAAAATTATTTTAACAACAATCAAAGAAATAGTCATAAAATGAGTACAATAACCAAAATTCCCTTTTCTAAAATTTTTATTGGAGAAAGTGAACGAAAATATTTAAATGAAGTATTAGATTCTGGTTGGTTAACTACCGCAGGGAAAACACTTGAATTTGAGAAAAAATTTGCTGATTTTGTGGGAGCTAAATATGCATGCGCTGTAAATTCCTGCACTGCTGCATTGCATTTAGGAATAGATGCGCTGGGAATAAAAGCTGGAGATAAAGTACTTATTCCAAGTATGACATTTGCAGCAACTGGAGAGGTGGTAAGATATATTGGAGCAGAAATAATTCCGATTGATACTGAGTATCGAACTAATTTAATTACACCAGAGATTCTAATAGACGCTATAGAAAAGCATGATAATATAAAATTATTAATTGTTGTTCATTATGGTGGTCAGGCTGCTCAAATGGAGGAATTAATTGAAATTTGTAATCGTCATGATATAAAGATTATGGAGGATGCTGCTCATGCATTTCCAACTCGAAATAACGGAAAAATGATTGGAACTTTTGGCGACATTACTTGTTTTAGTTTTTATGCGAATAAAACAATAACAACAGGCGAAGGTGGAATGTTGGTTACCGATGATGAAAATATATACAAAAGAGTGAAAACAATGCGTTTGCATGGTATTAACAGAGATATATGGGATCGCTTTACATCTAAAACGCCATCTTGGGAGTATGATGTAATTGATGCAGGATACAAATATAATATGCCAGATTTAGCTGCTGCAATTGGCTTAGGCCAACTAGAAAAAGCTGAGTTATTTAGATCTGAGCGACAAAAAGCTGTAGAGTTTTATTATGAAAATTTGAAAGGCCTATCTATGATAGATTTACCAATATGTAATGGTAAGTTAGAAGATCATGCATGGCATTTATTTCCAATTGTTTTGAATGAAAAGTCTGGAATCTCAAGAAACGAGTTTATCGAAAAAATGTCAGAGCAAGGGGTTGGTACTTCTGTTCATTACAAACCAATTCATCAATTAACTTATTATAAAGAGAGATATAATTTGGTTAAAGAAGATTATCCAAATGCTCAGTTAACCTGGCTTGGAAATGTTTCCTTACCTTTATATCCGTATATGACTACCGAAGAACTGCAATACATTGTGGACACTATTAAAAACATATTATCATAGTTAAGTCACTAAAAAGAAGTACAAATAAATTTGTGATAAAGCTATTGCGATATAATGAAACAGATTAAACAGCCTTACTTAATAAAAGGAGGTTTTCATAGAGACAATCGTGGACAGATTTCCTTTGTCAATGATTTTAAATTTGATGAGATTGAACGATTTTACATTATTTGTAACTCCGATGAATATCCACTAAGAGCTTGGCAAGGGCACAAAATTGATAATAAGTTTTTTTATTGTATCCAAGGAAAAGTAAGGGTGCATTTTGTAAAAATTGACAATTGGGAATCTCCTTCCAAGGATTTGAAGGTAGAGAGCATATTACTTACTACAGAGGAAAATAATATACTTCATATACCGGAAGGTTATGCAAATGCTATTGAATCTTTGGAATCAAATGCAAAATTGATGTCATTTACAACTTTACCATTAACAAATGTAGATGAAGATAGTGTTCGTTATCCTTCAGATTACTGGCTTATAAATGGATAATAGAAGAATATATTTATCATTATGTCAAGAAAGTGGTTTTGAGCAAGAATATATTCAAAAGGCATTAGAGACAAATTGGATAACTTCTGGAGGGCCAAATGTTGATGATTTTGAAAATAAACTGCAAAATTATTTTAATAATGAATCATTTGTAACAGCATTAAATTCTGGGACATCAGCTATTCATTTGGCATTGGTTTTACTAGGAGTAAAATATGGTGATGAAGTAATTTGTCAAAGTATGACATTTTCTGCATCTGCAAATCCTATTTTATATCAAGGAGCGGTACCAGTTTTTGTTGACAGTGAATCTGATACATGGAATATTTGTCCTGAGAATCTTGAAATAGCAATAAAAGACAGAATAAAAAAAGGGAAAAAGCCTAAAGCGATTATTGCTGTACATTTATATGGAATTCCCTATAAAGTTGATGAAATTCATGCCGTCGCAGATAAATACGGAATAGCAATTATCGAAGATAGTGCAGAAGCTTTGGGAAGTACATATAAAGGTAGAAAATGTGGAAGTTTTGGTGCATTTGGAATTCTTTCATTCAATGGGAATAAAATTATTACAACTTCAAGTGGTGGAGCGTTAATTACAGATTCGAAAAAGTTAAAGGAAAAAGCAATTTTTTATTCTAATCAGTCAAAAGATATTGCGGTTCATTATCAACATAGCGAAATTGGGTACAATTATAGAATGAGTAATATTTGTGCTGGAATTGGTCTTGCGCAAATGCGGATTTTGGAGAAAAATTTAAGAGCTCGCAAAGAAATGTATTTTTTTTACAAGAGTATTTTTGATAGTATAACTGGGGTGAAGCTTCTGGAAGGTTTAAATAGTTATTATCTTTCTAATCATTGGTTGAGTACAATTGTTATAGAACCAAATGTAAAAAATGGTGTAACTAGAGAAGAATTGAGAATCGCTTTTGAAAAAGAGAATATCGAAAGTAGGCCATTATGGAAGCCAATGCATTTACAGCCAATTTTCGAAAAATATCCATATTATGGTAATAAAGTTGCAGAAGAATTATTTGAAAAAGGATTATGCTTACCTTCGGGATCTAATTTGAGTGATGACGATAGGTTAAGAATTAAAAACGTTTTAGACGTATTTTTTAAATGAAGTTTAAAGTATTATTGTTGATTAAATGAAATCAGAAAAAACTTTTATAGAGGATTTATTAATTATTGAGCCACTTGTTTTTGGAGATGAAAGAGGTTACTTTTTTGAATCTTACAGTAAAGAAAAATTTGCAGACTTAGGAATAAATATCGATTTCGTTCAAGATAATCAGTCTTTTTCAAAAAAGAATACCTTAAGGGGGTTGCATTATCAAAATCCACCATTTTCGCAGACTAAATTATTAAGTGTGTTGCAAGGTGAGATTATTGATGTTGCAGTCGATCTGAGAAAAGACTCTCCTACTTATGGAAAAGCATTCAGTGTTTTATTATCGGCGGAGAATAAAAAGCAATTATTAATCCCTAAAGGTTTTGCACATGGTTTTTCGGTCATAAGTGAGACCGCTTCAGTAATGTATAAATGTGATCAGTTTTATAATAAAGCTTCTGAGGGTGGAATTAAATACGATGATCCATCTTTAAATATTGATTGGGGAATGGATCTGAAAGAAGCTATTGTTTCTGAAAAAGATCAAGTGCTTCCTTTTATTGATAATTGCAATAGCTTATTTTAATGAGAAAAACACTTGTTACTGGAGCAAATGGACAATTAGGATCCGAAATTTCAGTTCTATCAGCATCTTATCCAGAATTTGAATGGATTTTTGCAGATAGAACTAAGATTACGCTAGATAATTTAGAGTTGCTGAAAGATCAGTTGAATGAGATTAAACCAGATATTGTTTTTAATTGTGGCGCTTATACAGCAGTAGATAAAGCTGAAACTGAAAAAGAATTGGCATTTACAATAAACCATTTGGCCATAGCGTTAATTGCAAGGTATACATTTGAAAATAATGTAAAATTAATCCACATTTCAACAGATTATGTATTTGATGGATCTTCTTCTTTTGCTTTGAATGAAAAGGCAGTCACAAATCCTATAAATGTTTATGGCGCAAGTAAAAGAGCTGGTGAAATTGCTTGTTTGAAAGAGAATCCAAGTTCTATTATTATAAGAACCTCTTGGGTATATAGTAAATTTGGAAATAATTTTGTTAAGACTATGCAGCGATTAATGCATGAAAGGGAAACGCTTAATGTGGTTAACGATCAAATTGGCTCGCCAACTTATGCTGCTGATTTGGCTCAAACAATGATTGATATAGTAAAATTTGCGAATTGGATTCCGGGAATTTATAATTATTCAAATGAAGGAGAAATAAGTTGGTATGAATTTGCGTTGACCATAAAAGAACTGGGAGGATATAATTGTAATGTTAATGGGATACCATCAGCATCATATCCAACACCGGCAAAACGTCCGGAATTTTCATTATTAGATAAAAAGAAGATTAAGGAAGTTTATAATGTGGATGTTCCTGACTATAAGGAAAGTCTAAAAAAAATGTTTGTTTAAAAATTTAGGATTAGAATTTTAGGTGCTTGAGCAATCAGAATCTAAAATCTTAAAACCTAAAGTCTAAAATTTAAGATTTATGAAAGGAATTATTTTAGCAGGAGGTTCTGGTACCCGTTTGCATCCTTTAACATTGGCAATGAGCAAACAGATGATGCCCGTTTATGATAAACCAATGATTTATTATCCTTTATCAACTTTGATGATGTCGGGTATTAATGAAATTTTGATTATATCGACACCTCATGATTTACCAAATTTTAAAAAATTATTGGGTGATGGTTCTAATTTAGGATGCAAGTTTAGTTATGCTGAACAAGCAATTCCAAATGGATTAGCGCAAGCTTTTGTTATTGGTGAAGAATTTATAGGCAAAGATGATGTTGCCTTAATACTTGGAGATAATATTTTCTTTGGATCTAATATGCAAGAGCTTTTGAAGTCAAATACAAAACCTCAAGGAGGTGTTGTATTTGCTTATCACGTTTCAGATCCTGAACGATATGGAGTTGTTGAATTTGATAAGGATCTTAAGGCAATTTCTATTGAAGAAAAACCAGAGATACCGAAATCAAATTTTGCTGTTCCGGGATTATACTTTTATGATAATTCGGTGGTAGAAATTGCAAAAAATATTGCTCCAAGTGCTCGAGGAGAGTACGAAATTACAGATGTAAATAAAGTTTATCTGGATAGAGATTCTTTAAAAGTAGGTATTTTAAGTAGAGGAACAGCTTGGTTGGATACGGGAACTTTTAATAGTTTAATGCAGGCGGGACAATTTGTTCAGGTTTTGGAGGAAAGACAGGGACTTAAAGTTGGCTGTATAGAAGAAGTTGCTTGGAGACAAGGATTCATAAATGATGATGAATTGGAGAAACTTGCTCAGCCTTTGATTAAATCAGGATATGGATCTTATTTAATTGAATTTTTAAAACAAAAGAAAAAAGGTGTTAAAGTCTAATTTACTGCTGAAAATCATTTTTTAAAACCTTTAATTTGTATTTTTGTAGGTCATACAAAGTTTACAAAATTAAATTGAACCAAATTGGATACAGATAAACAAACCAAAATAGCTTCTTTATTGCTTAATTTATTCTCACCGAGAAACTTACGAGCTAGTATTAATAATCTTAGTTACTTACCTAGATGGATCATTATTGTCATAGATATAATGGTACTGATCTTTTCTTTTACTTTTACCTATATGTTGTTTGAAGGAACGGCATTAGGTTATATTATTACTTCTCATCAGTTTTTCTTTGTCTCAAGTTTAATTCTGATTAATATATTTTTCTTTTGGCTATTTAGAACTTATTCGGGTATTATTAGACATTCCTCTTATATTGACGCTATAAAATTACTGTTTTCTCAAATGTCAGTTTTGGTGTTTTTCTTGTTTTTTAATTTAGTTTTTGAACTATATACAGGACATAAGGCTTTTTTAAATACCGCTCTTTTTATCAATTTAGTATTGTCATTTTGCGGTTTGTTTTTATATCGTGTGATCGTAAAGCAGACATTTGAATTGTATTTTTCTGAAAAAACAACTACAAAATTAATTCGTACAGTAATTTATGGAACAGATGCTAATGCAATTTCAGTTGCTAATGCTTTGAAGTTTGAAACTCCTTCGCGATTTAAAATTGTCGGGTTTGTTGATAAAAACAATCAGAATGCATCTAAGCGAATGCTGGATTTACCTATTCTGATTTTAAGAAAAAAATTACCGGCTTTGATGCGTTCTGTAGCTGCAGAAGGTGTTATTATTGCTGATAAGAGCTTGTCTAAAGATGAACAATTAATTATTGTAGATCAATGTTTGGAGTTTAATTACAGAGTATATACTGTTCCGTTGATTTCGGACTGGGAGAATCAAAAAGAAATTTCACAAAAAGTAAAAAACATTCAGATTGAAGATTTATTAGAAAGAAAACCTATTGTTCTAGATAGTAAATCGATTTCAAAACAGTTAAAAGACAAAACAGTTCTAATTACTGGTGCAGCAGGATCTATAGGTAGTGAAATAGTAAGACAGGTACTTGGTTTTAATCCTAAAATGGTGATTATTCTGGATCATGCTGAAACTCCACTTCATAATTTGTGTTTAGAGACTTTAACTTTAGGTTCTGAGTCAAAAATTATAGCAGTAATAGCTGATGTAAGAAGTAAAAAAGCATTGGAAAAAGTTTTCAAAAATTATAACCCTCATGTTGTTTTTCATGCGGCCGCATACAAACATGTTCCGTTAATGGAAGAAAACCCGGCACAGGCTATTCAGACGAATATCAAGGGGACTAAGAACTTAGCAGATTTGTCTTGTAAGTATCATGTCAAAAAATTTGTCATGGTTTCAACAGATAAAGCGGTGAATCCTAGTAATGTTATGGGAGCGAGTAAAAGAATTGCTGAAAAGTATGTTCAATCCTTGTTCTTGAAAAATCAGAGAGAAAATGGAGGAGAAAGCGTTACTAAATTTATCACGACCCGTTTCGGAAATGTTTTAGGTTCTAACGGATCAGTAGTTCCATTATTTACGAAACAAATTGCTGAAGGCGGACCGGTTACTATTACGCATCAGGATATTATTCGCTATTTTATGACTATTCCTGAAGCCTGTCAATTAGTTTTAGAAGCTGGCGCAATGGGTAACGGAGGTGAGATTTATATTTTTGATATGGGTAAGCCTGTAAAAATTATAGATTTGGCTAAAAAAATGATTAAACTGGCAGGTTTTATTCCGGATAAGGAAATAAAAATTAAAATTGTTGGGTTACGACCTGGGGAGAAATTATATGAAGAGTTATTAAACGATACTTCTAAAACATTACCAACTTATCATAATAAGATTATGATTGCTCAGGAGATTCAAGACGAGTATGAGAATCTGCATATCGAGATCGATGAACTTATCGGAATAGCCGATTTTTATGACAATGAGGATATAGTAGCGAAAATGAAAAAAATTGTTCCCGAATTCAAAAGTATGAATTCTACTTTTGAGGTTTTAGATAAGTAATTTTACAATATTTGAATTAAGGTTTAATTCGATACAATAAAAAAGGTGTTTTTTTAGAAAACGCCTTTTTTGCTTTTTAAATAAATTTTAAGCATATAAAAATCTTGTTAATTAGACAGGGACGCTGTTCGGATTTTAAAGATTAAATTGATTTTTTGAGAAAAAGTTTTACCTACTGACTTAGTTGCAATCTGCTTGTGACAATTTTAAAATGAATAACAACAATACCCCCAATGATTGGTTGTTTGAAATAACACCTAAGAATAAGTTCTTCTCGTTAAACCTAAAAGAGGTTTGGCAATACCGTGACTTATTATTTCTTTTTGTAAAGAGAGATGTAATTACGGTTTATAAACAAACTGTGTTAGGTCCGCTTTGGTATCTCATACAGCCATTATTTACTTCTGTTACCTTTACAATTATATTCAATAATGTTGCTGGTATCAATACGGGAACAGTTCCACCATTTTTATTTAATCTGGCAGGAATAACCGTTTGGAATTATTTTACTTCATGCCTGACCGGGACGTCGGATACTTTTAAGGCCAATGCTGCAATTTTTGGGAAAGTATATTTTCCGCGAATCATTACACCTTTATCAGTTGTAATTTCAAATCTTGTAAAGTTCGGAATTCAATTTTTGATTTTTGTCGGATTTTATATCTTCTATTATTTTCAGGGAGCCGATTTAAGTTTAAATGGCCTGTTTTTATTCTTTCCTTTTTTAATAATCATAATGGGAATTTTAGGATTGGGATTAGGAATGCTTATCTCTGCCATGGTAACAAAATATCGTGATTTTAGTCATCTAATCGGTTTTGGTATACAACTACTAATGTATTTATCTGCAGTAATGTATCCCATGGAGCTTATTAAAGATAAATTGCCTGATTACGGTTGGCTAGTAGAATATAATCCGTTAGCATATATTATTGAGAGTGCTCGTTTCATGTTATTGAATGTTGGAGAAATTTCGGTTTTAGGATTAGTCTATACTTTAGTTGTCACTATAACAGTATTTTTTATAGGACTTCTGGTTTTTAATAGAACAGAGAAAAGTTTTATAGATACTGTTTAATTAATGATTTAGCATTTACAATTGGAAAAAGATATAATATTAAAAGCCGAAAACATTTCTAAACAATATCGTTTAGGACAGGTTGGCACGGGAACTCTAAGTCATGACATCAATCGTTGGTGGCATAAGATCAGAGGAAAAGAAAATCCGTATTTAAAGATAGGTGAAACAAATGATCGCTCAACAAAAGGAACTTCAGATTATGTTTGGGCCTTACAAGATATTAACTTTGAAGTGGAACGAGGAGAAGTTCTCGGAATTATTGGTAAAAATGGAGCAGGAAAATCAACACTTTTAAAGATACTGTCAAAAGTAACAGCTCCCACTACTGGAAGTATAAAATCTCGTGGCCGTATTGCTTCACTTCTTGAAGTAGGAACGGGTTTTAATGGTGAGATGACGGGAAGAGAAAATATTTTCTTAAATGGTGCCATTCTAGGAATGACTAAAAAAGAAATTTCTTCTAAGCTTGATGAAATTATAGAGTTTTCGGGTTGTGAGCGTTATATAGATACACCTGTAAAAAGATATAGCTCCGGTATGACCGTTCGCTTAGCTTTTGCAGTAGCTGCTTTTTTAGAACCTGAAATATTGGTTATTGATGAGGTTTTAGCCGTTGGAGATGCCGAATTTCAGAAAAAGGCTATTGGCAAGATGCAGGATATTTCTAAAGAAGGTGGAAGAACTGTTTTATTTGTGAGTCATAATATGGCAGCTGTAAAGAGCTTGTGTACGAAAGGGGTAGTTCTTGTTAACGGACATGTGGCCATGCAAGGTAGTGTTGCAAATGCGGTTAGTTATTATTTGAGTCACGGTTCGGAGTCAATGAATAAAAAAGTTTTTTCTACTGAATATGATAAAAAAGAGTTTTCGCTAAATGAACTTAGTTTGAACTCATTTGGAAAATCTTGTGATGAACCATTAAACGAGTATCATAAGGTAGAAGTTAATGCTTTACTAACGCTTAAGGATAGTTCAAAAAATCTGCATTTAACTTTTGTATTAAGTAATGATCTAGGAGAAGCTTTGTTTACTTTTTCTCACGTTAATAATAACTTGAAATTGAGCGAAGGATTGAATAGGATAAAATGTACGTTACCGGAAGGGTTTTTAAATATAGGAACATATTATTTGTCAATTTATATTATTGAAGATTCTAGATTAACATTATTTGTCGAAAAAGATGTTCTTTGTTTTAATATAGAAGAAGGGCAAAGAGATTTAGGCTCATGGATGGGTAAAGAACCAGGATTTATAAAACCTAAATTTGAATGGACAATTCAAGATAATTAAAAATTAAATGAAGAGAAGAATAAAAAACGCACTTAAGCTATTTTTTAGAAGTTTAGGTTATACTTTGACTAGAGTAAATACGGTTACTGCTGCTAAAACTGATATAAACAGTAAAAATTTATTATTGTCTAATTTCTATACTAATTTAAAGAGATTAAATTTTCAGCCAAAACATATTGTTGATGTTGGTGCAAATCATGGAACATGGACAAGAGAGGCCTTACAATATTTTCCGGATGCACATTACACTTTAGTAGAACCACAAAACTGGCTTAAAGAATCGTTAAATGATATTTTAGAAAAAAACTCTAAAGTTCAGTTTTACCCTGTTGGAGCAGGAGCAGAAAGTGGTTCTTTTCTTTTTACAATTGTGGATCGGGATGATAGCTGTTCTTTTAGATATACTAAAGAGGAGGCTGTAGAAGCAGGATTAGAGCAATTCGAAATTCCGGTAATAACTTTAAATGAGTTGCTTTCTAAAAGTGAAATTCCTGCCCCGGATATTATAAAAATTGATGCAGAAGGTTTGGATATCGAAGTATTGAAAGGAGCAAGCGATTTTTTTGGGGAAACTGAAATTTTCATGGTTGAAGCAGGAGTTGTGAATAAGAACTTCGATAATAGTTTTGTTAAAATGATTAATTTCATGGATAATAATGGGTATAGATTGTTTGAAATAACAGATTTAAATAGACCATTTAATCTGAAAGTTTTATGGCTTGTTGAATTAGTTTTTGTTAAAAAGAACGGTATAATTGATTCGCAAAAAATTATATAATGATAAACGTAACCAAAACTTTTCTCCCCCCTTTACCAGAATATACAAAACAAATTCAACGTGCTTGGAATAATGAATGGATTACCAATAGAGGAGAACTTGTATTAGAACTTGAAGTAAGACTGAAAGAGTATTTAGAGGTTTCAAATATTATTATTACAAATAATGGAACTGTCCCACTACAAATTGCGTTGAAGTTGTTGGGATATAATGGTGAAATTATAACAACACCGTTTAGTTATGTGGCTACAACAGCATCGATAATTTGGGAGAACTGTACACCAGTTTTTGTAGATATTCATTCAGAATATTTAACCATAGATGAGACCAAGATAGAAGAAGCAATTACATCAAAAACAACAGCTATTCTAGCCACTCATGTTTTTGGAAACCCATGCGATGTTATTGCTATAGCGTCTATAGCAAAAAAACATAATTTAAAGGTTATTTATGATGCTGCACACTGTTTTGGTGTAAAGTTTAATAATAAGTCTATTTTTAACTATGGAGATATTAGTACTTGTAGTTTTCATGCGACAAAGTTATTTCATACAGGAGAAGGAGGAGCAATGTTTGCTAACGATTTAGATTTAAGGCATCAATTATTTTATTCCCATAATTTTGGACATAACGGGCCGTTAGCTTTTCATGGTTTAGGAATCAATGGTAAGATATCGGAGTTACAAGCAGCTATGGGGTTGGCTGTTTTTCCATATATGGATGAGATAATAAATGAAAGAAAAAAAATAGTCCATTTTTACAATGATAATCTTGATTTTTCTAACGTATGTTCTTTTAAAATTAGAGAAAATACAGGTTGGAATTATAGCTATTATCCTTTAATTTTTCAGAATGAAGAACAATTACTTAAGACTCAAAATATCTTAAATGAAAATGGAATTTTTCCTCGACGTTATTTCTATCCATCTTTAAATACTATTGAATATGTTAATGGGGCTAAGATGCCTGTATCTGAAAATATAGCGTCTCGTATTATGTGTTTACCATTGTATGCAGGGCTGCAATTAACGCAGTTAGAGAAAATTATTTCACTTATTAATACCAGTTTATGTTAATTATTGGAGCTAAAGGTTTTGCGAAAGAAGTTTTAGAAGTAGTTTATCAATTAAGTCAAACGGATAATTTGGCCTTCTACGATGATGTGAATGAGGATATACATGGTTTATTGTTTAATAAATTTCCTATTCTAAAAACGCTTCATGAAGCAACAACATATTTTAATGCAACAGATAACAGGTTTACGATAGGAATTGGAAATCCTGTATTGAGAAAACAACTTTATGACAAGTTTACTGCATTAGGAGGAGTATTTAGTTCTACAATTAGCCCACTTGCTGTAATAGGTAATTTCGGTAATGAAATTGGAGTAGGATCTAATATCATGACCGGAACAGTAATCACATCTGACGTTACGGTTAAGAAAGGTTCTCTAATCAATTTAAACTGCACAATAGGTCATGATTGTACTATAGGTGAATTTGTAGAATTATCCCCGGGAGTAAATATATCCGGAAATTGTGTACTTGGCGATTACACCGTTTTAGGTACAAATGCAACTGTATTGCCTAAAATTAGTATAGGTAAGAATGTTGTTGTTGGTGCCGGAGCTGTTGTCACTAAAGATGTTCCTGACAATAGTTTAATTGTTGGAGTACCGGGTAAAATTATTAAAGAACTGGAGGAGTTACGATTTTGAAAATGAATCGAAATCTAAAAGTAAGTGTTTGCATGATTACTTATGGTCATGAGAAGTTTATTCAGGAAGCGATAGAAGGAGTTCTAATGCAAGAATGTGATTTTGAGGTAGAGCTCATTATTGCTAATGACTGTTCTCCTGATAAAACAGATATCGTTATAAAGGATGTTTTAAAGAGACATCCTAGAAGCGCATGGATTAAATATTTTAATTATACTCAGAATAAAGGCATAATGCCAAATTTTCTTTTTGCTTTGGAGCAATGTTCAGGGACTTATGTTGCAATGTGTGAGGGAGATGACTATTGGATAACGAAAGACAAGCTTCAGAAACAGGTTGATATTTTAGAAAAGAATAAGGAAGTGGGATTGGTATACTCTAATACAAAGCAATTTATTGAGAAAACGGGTCAATTTATAGAATCACCAGCGAGATTTATACAAAGTGAGGAAGAGGTCATTCCTGAAATGTTAAAGAGTAAATTTGTTGAATTTGCTTCTACCGTTTTTAGAAAAACAATTTTAGATGGAGTTATAAAAATACTAAGCAAAGAGCTTGAAGGTAAGGTAATAGGCGATACTAGAATACTCTTAGAAACGGCATATACATCAAGATTGTACCATTTAAACGAGATAACAACGGTATATAGAATTCTTGAAGGTAGTGCAAGCCATCCTAAAGAAATTGATAAATACATCTTTGCATTAATGGATACGTATTTTTGCAGGAAGAGCTTTGTTGAACGAAATAATCTGAATAGAATTTGGTTAGCAGATTCTATTTGTAATACGAATAGAGGATTAATAAATACTGCCTTTGTATCTAAAAAGTATTCAGATACTTTAAAACTGCTAAGAAATCTATTAATTTTAGAAGCCTTTAAATTTTGTAGTTGGAGTATTTTCAGGAAAAAAATGAAAGCTGATATTTGGCTAAAACTTCTCTTGTCACTTGTTGGTTTAGGTGTTTTAAGGCAAAAATTGAGATGAAAAAGAATCCTATCGTTAGTGTTTGTATGATTACTTATGGTCATGAAAATTATATTCGGGAAGCTATTGAAGGAGTTTTGATGCAAGAATGTGATTTTGAAGTAGAGCTAATTATTGCCAATGATTATTCTCCGGATAAGACAGATATAATTATTCAGGAAATTTTAGAAAGGCATCCTAAAAAATCATGGATTAAATACTTTAGGCATGAAAGTAATTTAAGAATGATGCCTAATTTTATTTTTGCTTTAGGTGAATGTTCAGGTACTTATATTGCTATATGCGATGGTGACGATTATTGGACAGATCCTTTAAAACTTCAAAAACAAGTTGATTTTTTAGAAACTAATCCAGATTATGTTCTTTGTTTTCATAAAATAAATATTTTAAAATTGGATGGTGAAATTGTAGATGATTTTATTACAAAAGTACCAGAGAATTATGAAACCATTGAAACGTTAGCCAGACTAGGTAATTATATTCATACACCTTCTGTAGTTTTTAGAAATATAATAAAAGAGTTTCCAGTTGAATTTTTATTGAGTCCAATCGGTGATTATTTTTTGTACATGTTGCTCGCAGAAAAAGGTAAATTGAAATATTTACAAGAGAATATGGCAGTTTATAGATATAATGTTGGTGTGCACTCTACAAATTCTAAATTAATAAGTATAAAAAAGAGCCTTAATTTTTTTGCCTGCCTGCTTTCTTATCTTGATGATGAAAAAATAAAAAAAAATATTTTTGACAGACAAATGTTGGCTGTCGATAATTTAGAAAAAGTTGTTAGAGAAGAATATGAAAATTATTTTCTGCCTAAAATAATCAGAAAATTAAAGTATATCAGAAAGAAAGTTCGAAGGATACTGCAATAATTGTTTCTTAAATTTTTATTTTTAAATGAACTACACCGTCAGTATTTTTATACTTACCTATAATCAAGAACAATATATTGCTCAAACTATTGAAAGTATTTTGAATCAAGAAACAACTTTCTCGATTCAACTAGTAATAGGAGAGGATCGCAGTTCTGATAGGACAAGAGCGATTTGTGAAGAATTTGTTCGTGGCTATGGAGATAAGATAAAGTTGCTCCCAAGTCCTCAAAAGAATATGGGGCTTATCTCCAATTATATGCGGACGATAAAAGAATGTGATGGGAAATATATCGCAATATGTGATGGTGATGATTATTGGACAGATTCTTTAAAACTTCAAAAACAAGTTGATTTTTTAGAACAAAATCAAGAATACAATATCGTTCACACTAATTTGAAGTTGTTGCTTCCCAACGGCAGCTTTGAAGAAGTTTTGCATCACAAAAAAAACTACAGATTGTCAACCTTTGCAGATTTAATAGAAAACAATACGATTTATTCTGTAACTGCAATGTTTAGGAATATTCAAAAGTATGATGAACTACCTTCCTGGATTTTAAAGTATCCGTATGGAGATCTACCAACTTATCTGTGGACTTTAAAAAATGAAGGCGAAATTTATTGTTTAAAAGATATAACAGCAGTTTATAGACTTAATATCGGAGTCGCTTCAAAATTAGTTAATCAAAAAGAAATAGTAAGGTCAATATTGAAGGATGCTTATGAGGATATAAACTTCAAAAACAAAAGGAAAATCTTTCAAAAGCACTTTTACAATCAAAAGTGCTTTGAAATCGTTAAGTTAAATAGACAGAAAAAATATTTTAAAGCCTTTTTTAAATTAATACAAGTATGGATTATCATGCCAACTAAATTAAAATCGTTAAGAGTATATGTAAGTTCGCTTAAAAAGGAATTGTTTTGATGATAAAAGAATTTAAAAGGATACTGAAACCAATTTTTAATAGTATACTTGGGAGCTTTTACCTTGTTCAATTTGAATTTGTCAAAGGGTATAAAATTAAATCTGCAGAGAATGTTTTCTTTTTTCCTTATTATCATTTAGGCGGAGCGGAACGGGTTCATGTTGCAATTTTAAAAGCATTGAAAGATCAAAAATGTACTATTGTTTTCACACATGGTTCTGCGACAAAAAGTTTTTATGAAGAATTTAAATCTTGCGGAAATGTTGTTGAATTGAATCCAATTTTGAATAAAAAAAACAGATGGGTTAACCATAAATTGCAAAATAAAATTATTCAAATAATTAATTCGAGCAAGTCAGTTAAAACAATTTTTGGCTGTAATACAGATTATTATTATAACATATTGCCCAAAATTAAAGGAACAATTATAAAAAATGACCTGTTTCATAATTTTGTAGAAAACGATCACCGCGAAGATGCGATTGTAAACTCAGCACCGTTAATTGCAAATCGAATAGCTATCAATGAGGCAGCCAGGCAAGATATTCTAAAGTTTTATTTAAAATACAAAGTTGATTCTTCTTATCATGATAAACTGCAAATTATAGAAAATGGAATTGAATTCGATGAAGCTGTTTTTGACGGAAAGGAAGAAGATAATTTAAAAATCGCTTTTATTGGAAGATGGTGCGAACAGAAACAGCCACTAGTTTTTCTAGGAATTGCAAAAAAAGTAAAGAGTAAACATCCTTCCATTTCTTTTGTAATGGCGGGGTCAGGGATGAAAAGCAATTTGGATATAATTGCGGCATCCGGTGTTGATTTTTTGGGTGAAATCACAGACAAAACGATTTTGGATAAATTGTATAAAGAATTACACTTGGTTCTTTTGCCTTCTTTATATGAGGGATTCCCAATGACTATTATGGAATCAATGGCTTATGGTGTTATTCCAATTTCAACAAACGTTGGGGGTATTAGTGAACATATTTCTAATCATGAAAATGGAATTTTAATTGAAAGTATTGAAGAAGAACAAATTATTAATGACTTTGTATTTGAAATTGAGAAAATGATTTTACATAAAAAACAAAGAGAGACTATTTCAAAAAATGCATTTGAATACTCAAGAGCAAACTTTGGGATTGAGAAATTTAATGACAGCTACAGAAAGTTATTTTAACTCTTAGTTTTGTATAAAACACTTATAAATTTAATAATAGATTATGATAACCTTAGTCCTAACGAATCGTAATCGTGATTTACGTATCGTAAAAAAATGTTTTGATTCGCTACAGCAACAGAATACAGGTAGATTTACTTGTTTTCTGGTTGATTACGGCAGTGACTTAGATTATTTGCCGGGGTTAAAGGTATTGTTATTACAGTTTCCAAAAATAACATTTATTTCATGCCCCGTTTCCGGACAGCTATGGAATAAATCCCGCGCAATAAATATTGCTTTGCAGCAAGTCACCTCAGAATATTTTTTGGTAGGAGATATAGACTTGATTTTTAGCCCAAAATTTATTCAAAAATGTTATGATTTAATGACAGTTGATGAGGTGCATTATTTTCAGTATGGATTTTTATCTCACAAGGAATCTTTGTTAGATAAAGAATTCAAAGATTATAAAGTTGATTTTGTAGGAAATGATGAGGTCACCGGGACAACTATTTTTCCAACTCAGGCATTAAAAAGGTTAAACGGTTACGATGAATTTTATCATGGATGGGGAGCTGAAGATACTGATATTCATATTCGAATGAAAAATGCAGGATTAAAGGTTACTTTTTATGATCAGGAAATTTTAATAAAACACCAATGGCATCCAAAGACTTATCGAAGTAAGCAAAGTCAGCATCCATTTCAGAGCCAGCTAGAGCGTATAAATCAAATTTATATGCATCAGACCCTTCAAAGTAAAAGAATAGTAATAAATGACAAACTGGGTTTTGGCAAAGAAACAGTATTTTCAGAGTATGAAAAACTTGATCAAAAAGTAGATTCCGATCTTCGTTTAAATAATTCCCAAATAATTTTAGAAGCACTTTTGGCTCAAATGGCTAATTTTTCAGGTGAGACAGTTCAGATTATTATTGAAAAAGTTTCATTTTTGGTTCTATTAAAAAGTAGAATTAAGCAGTTATTGGGGAGAAAATATTTATCCTATATACCAATGGAAAATATAAATAATACTATTTTGCTTCAAATTATTAAAACTTACAGAAGCAATCCATATCGATATACTTTTGATCGTCAAAAAAATATCATTACTCTAATTGTCCGATTTTAATTATGAAAATTGTAATGGTTTCAATACCATCGCTTCATTTTTTTCGATGGGCAGATCAGTTGAAAGATTCAGGACATGAGGTGTTTTGGTTTGATATTTCGGGGATGGCCGTCAAATCTGATAAATTGAGTTGGCTGCATCAGAAAGTAAATTGGAAATTGAAATACAATTTTCCCGGAAGAATATTTGCAAAAAGTCATTTTCCTAAGACCTATAAATTTTTGCAGCGTTACAATGAACATGAGACAGTTGCTGTTTTTGAAAAATATCTAAGTGAAATTCAACCAGATGCGGTGCATAGTTTTGCTTTGCAGTTGTCAGGTTTGTCTATATTACCTGTAATGAACAAATACTGCAAAGTAAAATGGATTTTTTCATCGTGGGGAAGCGACGTTTTTTATTCTAAAGAAATCGGAATTGAAGATAACAAAGCTGAAGAATGTTTTAAAAGAATTGATTACTTAATTACAGATTGTAATCGTGATTACAAAATTACCTTAGAGAAAGGTTTCATGAAAACTTTTTTAGGAGTTTTTCCTGGAAATGGAGGAGTCGATTTTGATACAATACCATCAGAGTTAAATGATAGCCAAAGAAAGATTATTTTAATCAAAGGTTATAATGACGAAATTGGCAGAGGGATAAATATAGTTAAGGCATTCGATGAAGAATTAATTTCATTGGTAGAAAATTATGAAGTTGTTATTTTCGGAGCAGATGAAACGATACAAAAGTATATTGCCCAAAATAATAGGTTTAGCAAACTAAAATACACATTGCATTTAAAGAATAATTTTATTTCTAATGCCGATTTAATAAGTTTGATGGGTACAAGTTATATTTATATCGGTAACAGTCTTTCAGATGGTATCCCTAATGCATTAATTGAAGCAATGGGAATGGGAGCTTTCCCTATTCAATCTAATCCGGGTAGGGTTACAGAAGAAATTATAGAGAATGGTGTAAACGGATTTTTGATAAATGATGCAGAAGATATAGCCGAAATAAAACGCTTAATTATTAAAGCTATAAATAATAAAAAAATAATTGCCAGTGCTTTATTGTATAACATAGAAAATGTTAGAAATAAATACGATAGAGTAAAAGTAAGAGAACAGATTTTAAAATTATATGGAGAAATTGCTTGTGAGATTAATAAACAAAATTAAAAATTTCAATAAATCTAAAAAGCAAGTCAGTAATGCTGAAGATAGATTAGAGAAAATAGCTGCATTGCGATCAGAAAAAAAATCCGATATTGAAAGATGGAGTCAGAACAAAGAACTTTATGAAGACTGGAATGAAAGAACAAAAATATTAGGTGATTATATTCAGCCTAATGCTACTATTCTTGAATTTGGAGCAGGAAATATGATTTTGAAAACTTATTTAAAAAATTATTCAAAATATACTCCATCAGATATTCTAAAGAGATTTGAAGAAACGGTGGTATGTGATTTAAATGAGCCAATTTCTCTAGATTTATTGGAGTATAATACGATCGTTTTTAGTGGAGTTTTGGAATATGTTTATGATATTGAAAATGTATTTAAACAAATTAAATCGAATACAAAACAAATTGTCTTGTCATATTGCTGTTCAGATATAGTAAAACTAACAAGAGAAAAGAATGGGTGGTTAAGTGATTACACCAGGCCAGAGTTAGAACAAATATTCAAAAAGTACGATTTTGAAGTCGAAAGTTATACAGAGTGGAGACAACAATCTATTTATAATTTAAAACGAATAATCTAAATAGTTATGAAAAAGACAGCTATTATTCCGCTTAGAAAGGGATCAAAAGGAATACCTGGGAAAAATAAAAAAAAAATGTTAGGTCGTCCACTTTTTTCGTGGGTATTGACCGAAGCTATTTTTTCTGATTTAGATGAAATTTATGTTTTTACGGACGATAGCGAAATCATAGCGTTTATTAAAAAAGAATATTATTGGTCACCAAAAGTGAAAGTAGAGCTTCGAGGTGAGCAAAATGCAAATGATACTGCTTTGACAGAAAGTGTTATGATAGAATTTGCAAATGAAGTAACAAATGATTTTGATATTTTTTGTTTGCTGCAAGCAACATCTCCCATGACAACTTCAGAAGATATTAATGCCGTTTTAAATGAGATTATTACCCATAAAAAAACAGCTGCATTGACAGTGGTTAATACACATCGTTTTACATGGAATTCAGATGGGACGCCACAAAATTATGACGTTTTTAATCGCCCGAGACGACAGGATTTTGAGGGTTTACTTATTGAAAACGGAGCTGTTTATGCCACTACGAAAGAGGCTTTTCTGGAAACCAAAAATCGTGTAAGCGGAACTATCGGATTAGTAAAAATGGAGGAAACCAGTTTGGTTGAAATCGATTCGATGACCGATTGGAAAATTGTGGAAGAACTTTTAGCAAACCGACTTAAAAAAAGCAAATCACATCAGCGTATCGATTATTTAGTTCTGGATGTTGACGGTGTTTTTACAAATGGACAAGTATTTTATGACGCTGAAGGAGAATTGGCAAAAGCATTTGACATGCGTGACGGAATGGGACTTGAGATATTACGCCAGCATGAGGTGGAAGTAATAGTTATGACGTCTGAAAATTCTGAATTAGTAGCCCAGCGAATGAAGAAACTTCAGATATCAAATACATTTTTAGGAGTTAGAGATAAATACTCGTTTTTGAGACAATTTATTAAAGATAGAAATAGTAGTTTTGCCGCCGTTGCATATATCGGAGATGATGTGAACGACCTGACTAATATTTGCAGTGTAGGATGGTCATTTACTCCGGCTGATGCAACAGAAACAGTAAAACAAAAAGCAGATTATCTGCTCACTAAGTCTGCAGCTGCAGGTGCTATTAGAGAAGCATGCGAGAAAATAATTGCCTACAATGAAAGATATGAATAGTTACAAAAAGCCTTATGTTATTGCTGAAATTGGATGCAATCATAAAGGAGAAATTGAAATAGCAAAAGAGCTAATCAAAATTGCTAAAATATTTTGCAATGCGGATGCGGTAAAATTTCAAAAGAGAAATAATAAAGAATTATTGACCGAAGTGCAATATAATGCCCCTCATCCAAATGCTTCTAATTCCTATGGTGATACTTATGGTGCGCATCGTGAATTTTTAGAGTTTGATTTAGCACAGCATGCAATTCTAAAACAATATTGCGAAGAAATTGGAATTGTGTATTCAACTTCTGTTTGGGATACAACTTCTGCAAAAGAAATTGCTTCTTTAAAACCGGAGTTTATTAAAATTCCATCAGCGTGTAATAATAATTACGAAATGTTATCCTGGCTTTGTGAAAATTATACTGGAGAATTACATATTTCTACCGGAATGACCACAAAAGAAGAAACAGATGATTTAGTAAATTTCTTTATTCAAAAAAATAGAAATCAGGATTTAGTATTATACAATTGTACGTCAGGATATCCGGTACCTTTTGATGATGTATGTTTATTAGATATTAATATTCTAATTCAAAAATATGGAGACAAAGTAAAACACATTGGGTTTTCAGGTCACCATTTAGGAATTGCAGTAGATATTGCAGCTTTTACTTTGGGAGCAAATATCATCGAACGTCACTATACCATCGACAGAACATGGAAAGGAACCGATCATGCAGCTTCACTTGAACCAATGGGTTTACGCAAACTGTCAAGAGATTTAAATGCAGTTCATCAAGCGTTGACATTCAAAAAAACAGATATTCTGGCGATCGAGCAAGTGCAGCGGGATAAGCTTAAAAACCAAAAAGTTTAATCTCTTAGTCTATGAAAAGTATTCGGCTTTTTTGGTGGAATGAAAGAATTATTCAAGGGAAGACGAAAGAAAATTATGGTGATTTATTAGGGAAATATTTAGTTGAAAAGATTTCAGGAAAAAAAGTAATTTTTGCCTGGCCCAAAAAAAACAGAATTACGGATTTATTTAATCCGATATATGTTACAATTGGAAGTATTTTAACCAATGTCAATCATAAATGTATTGTTTGGGGAAGTGGAATAATCAGCAAAGAATATCCAATTAAAAAAGCCCAATTTTTGGCAGTTAGAGGTCCGCATACACGTAACTTTTTGTTAGAACAAAATCATGAAGTTCCCGAAGTTTTTGGAGATCCGGCTTTATTACTGCCTCGTTATTTTAATCCCCCAACAGAAAAAAAATACCGTTACGGAATTATTCCACATTATGACGACGCCGTTTTTATTGAAGCGATGAATCTGGAAACAGATGACATTTGCGTTCTTAGTATGATGACAAATGATATTGAAGGTAAAACCATCGAGTTTTTGCAATGTGAAAAAATTATTTCATCGTCTTTGCATGGTATCATTGTAGCACACGCTTATGGAATCCCGGCGGTTTGGCAGCGATTTTCAGATAAAGTTTTTGGAGATGACATCAAATATCAGGATTATTTTGAATCGGTAGAATTAGAAAATTACAAGCCTGAAATTAGATTAGATCCTTATAGTGCAAAAGAATTAGAAGCATTATTTGAAAAGTTTCCAAGTCTACCAAAAGAAATTGTTTTAGAGAAGCTTAGAGACGGGCTAATGGAAGTTTGTCCTTTTGCTTAATAGTTTTGTTTATAAAAAAGAATTTAGAGTTTTTGAATAAGTAATTATTTGAAAAAGAAAATACACATGAAAAATAATATTTTTATCTTTTTGCCTGATGGTGTCGGATTGAGGAATTTTGCTTTTACAAAGTTTAAATCGATAGGCGAAGAGAATAATTTTAAAATTACGTACTGGAATAATACCCCTTTTTCACTTAACGGAGAGTTAAATTATGATGAGGTAAAAATTAAAGATCAAAAGATCCATCCTTTGACAACTGTTTTTGCCCGTGCCAGAAAACGAATTGAACTAAATATTTTTGATAAGGAATATAAAGAAACAGTTTATAATACTTACAATTTTCCTCAAAGTTACAGTTCGGTTACAAATGCAGCAAAAAGTATTTTAGTAGATCTTTTGGTTTTCTTTGGTTCTAATACCGCTGGGAATAAATTTGTTCGTGAACGTATTAAAAAATTGGAACGAAAATCATCTAAATATCAAAGCTGTAAATTGCAATTAGAAGAAAATAAACCCGATTTTATTTTTTGTACTAATCCGAGACCAACTCAGGCAATTGCACCAATTTTAGCTGCTAAAGACTTAGGAATTCCAACAGGAACTTTTATATTTTCATGGGATAATTTACCCAAAGCAACAACCCTAATCGAAACAGATTTTTATTTCGTCTGGAGCGATCACATGAAGAAAGAACTTCTGATGTATTGCCCTTATATTGCTTCGGAAAAGATATTCGTAACCGGAACACCACAATTTGAGAGTCATTTTGATTCGACTTTGATACAATCGAAAGAGGACTTTTTTGCAGAGCACCAATTAGATTTAGGCAGGAAGTATATTTGTTTTTCGGGTGATGACATTGTTACATCACCTCTGGATCAATATTATTTAGAAGACTTGGCCATCTCAGTCCGTGAATTAAATAAGCAAGGATATTCTTTAGGAATCATTTATCGTAAATGCCCGGTTGATTTTACAGATCGTTATGAAGCAATTTTAAAAGAATATCAGGATGTCATTGTTTCAATTGATCCATTGTGGCGGCCAGTTGGTAAAAACTGGAATGAAATTATGCCTTCAAAAGAAGATTTTGCGCTGCAATTTAATATTTGCGAACATACTGAATTCGTTGGGAATATTGCTTCATCTATGGTTTTTGACTTTGTTGCTCATAATAAATCATGTTTGTTTTTTGATTACGAGCAGCCTCAATTAAAAAAGGGAATTAGAGACATAGGGCAAAACTATAATTATATTCATTTTCGCTCAATGCCTTCAAAAGAAGCTGCATTATGGATAAGAAGTAAAGAAAATTTAACTCAAACGGTTAAAGATATTATAGATGCAAGGTCATCAAGCGTTTTCGAAGGTAAAAAATGGTTTGAAGTAATAGTCGGACCAAATCCTACTATTGCGTCAGATAAGATTTGGAATAGTATAGATAGAATTTTAAAACAATAGAAAAGCGTTGAAAAAATTCATGTTATTTATAGTGAAAATTCTAATAGTGATGTTTTCCTTGGCAGCATTATTAGATGTTGGTTATACCTATTTAAATACACGATTCGTTAATACTTCTAAGTTTAATTTTATAAAGAATCAGAAAGGAAAGTATTTTGATTATGTTTTTTTGGGATCTTCAAGAGTTATCAATGATATAAATACCAAGGTCGTAGATTCTTGTTTGAAGGTTAATAGTGTCAATTTTGGTATAATGGACGCCAGACCTAAAGATATTTTGGCCATACTGAAACTTTTGCGTTTATATGAGATCAAGTATGATTCAATTTTTATTCAAACAGATTATTATTACAATTCCTCTGAGAGATCAAATTTTCTATATATCGATATGATGCCTTTTATTAGGGAAGATATTTCAATAAAAAACTATTATGAAGAGGAAGGTGATTTTTTATTATTGTACTACTGTCCTTTTTATAGATTCTGTAAAAATGATTCAAAGTTGGGAGTAAGAGAATTGTTAGCATCTCTAAGAAGGAAAAATCAATTTGAGGAGAGCAAAGGATTTGCGCCTCTTTATGGTTTTGGAGATAAATGGAAGAGAACTTTGCCTGACACGATTACGGAATACAATAAATACAATAAACTGATAGTAAAATTCCTGAGAGATAATAAGATAAAATCTAATTTTTTTGTTTCGCCTTTTAGGAATGATACTCAAAATTTAGGCTTTACTCAATTATTGTCGGGAAAATACCCTGGACTTTGGGATTTTTCAAAATCTATTCCGGATGATACTAAATTTAAAAATGGGTATCATCTGAACGAACGAGGAGCCAAAGAATTTTCAATAATTATGTCACATAAAATTAAATCCGAAAGATAATATATTAAGTATGTTTTTTAATTCCCTTGCTTTTGCTATTTTTTTACCGATCGTTTTTTTCTTATACTGGTTCGTTTTTAATAAAAACAAGAGCACTCAAAATGCTTTATTAATTGTTGCCAGCTATTATTTTTATTCCTGTTGGGATTGGAGATTTTTATTTTTGTTAGTTTTTTCAACTTTTCTGGATTACTATACCGGAATTCAGATTGAAAAAGGGAAATCTGAAAAAAGCCGTAAGTTTTGGTTCTGGCTAAGTATTTTAGTCAATTTAGGATTTTTAGGAATCTTTAAATACTACAACTTTTTTGCCTCTTCTTTTTCAGAATTATTAAATTCGGCAGGATTAAAAGCAAGTCCATTTTTATTGAATGTAATCCTTCCGGTTGGAATTTCATTTTATACTTTTCACGGATTATCATATGTTATTGACATCTATTATAAACGTATTAAAGCGGAATATAATTTTGTCGATTATTCTTTATTCGTTAGCTATTTTCCACTTTTGGTAGCAGGACCAATAGAAAGAGCGACCCATTTATTGCCACAGGTAAAAGTAAAAAGAGAGTTTGATTTTGAAAAAGCCAAAGAAGGGGTTTGTCAAATTATTTGGGGTCTCGTTAAAAAAGTTGTCATAGCAGATACTTGTGCTACTTATGCGAATGCCATTTTTGATAATTATCCATCAATGAATACATTTTCTTTAATTTTAGGAGCGGTTTATTTTGCTTTTCAGATTTACGGAGACTTTTCAGGTTATTCAGACATTGCTTTGGGAGTATCAAAATTGTTTGGTTTAGATCTACTGCGAAATTTCAATTATCCATACTTTTCAAGAGATATAGCAGAGTTTTGGCGTCGTTGGCATATTTCACTTTCCTCATGGTTTCGTGATTATTTATATATTCCGCTTGGAGGAAGTAAAGGTGGAACCTGGATGAAAATCAGGAATACATTTATCATTTTTGTAGTAAGTGGTTTTTGGCATGGAGCCAATTGGACTTATGTTGTCTGGGGATTTATAAATGCTGTTTATTTCCTTCCGTTACTTTTATCAAATAGCAATAGAAATAATATAGATGCTATTCAGCTGAAATTTAATTTTGATTCTGTAAAAGTTGTAATCAGTATCGTTTGCACTTTTTTCCTTACCTGTATAGCTTGGGTTTTCTTTAGAGCCAAAACGATTACAGATGCTATTTCGTATTTAAAGCGAATTGTGACGAATAGAGATTTTAAATTTCAGTATTTAGATAATGAACGTTATAGTTATGAGTTGCTACTTTTGTTAGGAATATTTGTTTTAATCGAATGGAATAATAGAACTAAGGAAGAACCTCTCTCTGGTAATAGAAATATCCTTAAAATAGCCCTAGCAATAGGGGCAATCATGGCTTTTGGTACTTTTTCAGATTATAAAGAATTTATATATTTTCAATTTTAATGAAGCGTTTTTTAATTTATACAGCCAAAATAGTAATTACGATTTTTTTAATTGCATTGGTTTTGGACGGAATTTATACCTATGTTTTTTTGAAATCTAAAAATAGAGGAAAAATAGAAAATGTTGTGAATTCTAAGGCAAAAAGGTATGATGTTGTAATTTTGGGGTCATCAAGAGCCAATAATCACTTTGTTGCTCCAATGTTTGAAGAAAAAGGGTTGAAAGCCTTTAATTATGGAATGAGCGGATCACATTTATTTGAAAGTGCACTTATGCTAAAGCTTATGATAGAGCGAAAGTATCAAATTAAAAATATTATTCTTGAAGCTGATCTAAATCTATCGAGTATTGATCAGTCAGAAGGAATTGCCTGTGCCTATTTACCCTATATTCATTACTCTGAAATTGTAAAGGAACATTTTCAAACTCAAAAGAATTTTAATGAACTGTATTATATTCCATTTTACAGGTATATAAAATATGGGGAAAAAATAGGATTCAGAGAAATGTTTTTCACGGGAATTCAAAAAAGAACGAATGCTTCAGATAATTTAGGTTATTATCCATTAGAGAAGCATAAAAACGGAAATATGAAAAATAATATTGTCAATCTGAACCCGCTGCCTCACAATAAGTATTATGAAGAAATTAAAAAGATTTGCAAACAAAACAAGATCAATTTAATTACAGTGATGACACCTATGTGTGAAAATGTTGTGGGAATGAATTATTTTGACAAAGTAAAAAAAATGTATCCTGAAATTTATAATTATGAAAATGTCGTTGTAGAGGATAAATATTTTTCTTCATGTGGACATATGACTGATGAGGGAGCGAGAATATTTACAGCCCGAATTATAAAAGATTTTTTTTATAAGTAGATGCATATAGCCCTTTTAACTCCGGAATTTCCCCATGCAAAAGTTGAGCATGCGGCTGGTATTGGAACCAGTATAAAAAACCTCGCTACCTCTTTAGTTAAGAAAGGAGTAAGTGTTTCTGTTTTTGTTTATGGACAAAAAACAGAGGAAATAATTGTAGAAAATCAAATTAGAATTCACTTAATTAAAGAGAGAAAATATTCTTTTTTAGGTTGGTTCTTTCATAGAAAATACATCCAGAAATATTGTAATGCTGTAATAAAAAAAGAAAGTATATCTGTAATTGAAGCACCGGATTGGACAGGAATTACGGCTTTCATGAAATTTAGAATTCCTTTAATAATCCGTTTTCACGGAAGTGACACTTATTTTTGCCATTTGGAAAACAGAAAACAGAAACTTAAAAACTTTTGGTTTGAAAAATGGGCTCTGAATCGTGCAGCAGCTTTTATTGCGCCTACAAGTTTTGCAGGGAATCTCTCGAAGAAACTTTTTGGAATAAATAATAAAGAAATAAAAACAATCCATTACGGGTTAGAATTGCAAAATTTTACCAATAATTCTCCAACCATTTATGATAAGGGGCTACTTTTATATGTTGGAACTTTAATTCGAAAAAAGGGAGTTTTAGAATTGCCTCAAATTTTTAATCGAGTACGTAAAGAGTTTCCCAATTTAAAGTTGGTTTTAATTGGAGGTGATTCCTATGATATAAAAACAAATTCGGACTCAACGTGGCAATTGATGCAAAATGAATTTAAAGATGATGATCTGAGTAATGTAGATTATCTTGGTAAAATTCCATACAATGAGATTGAGCATTATATCAAGAAAGCAAATGTTTGTGTATTCCCTACTTTTGCTGAAACTTTAGGAATGGTTACCATTGAATCTATGGCGATGCAAAAAGCAGTTGTTAATAGTAATATCGGTTGGGCTCAGGAACTCATCATCGATGGAGAAAGTGGTTATTTAGTACATCCGGACGAGCATGATTTGTTTGCAAATAGAATTACAACATTACTTAAAGATGAATCACTTTGTTTAAAAATAGGAGAAAACGCCAGAGAAAGAGTAGAAGCTAAATTTGATATTAATAAAATTGTACAAGAAAATATTGAGTTTTACAGAAGGATAATCAGTGAAAATTTAAAATCACAATGATAATTGTTTATCATAAAGAAAATAAAGTCGTTGAGGTAGAGTTTGAAAAGAAAACTGTCTGTGTTTCTCAGATCAATATTGCAAAAACACTATTCGAAATGGCTGCCTTGCATCCTCAAAGTTTAATAGTTTGGTGTCATATTGATTTTAGATCAAGTTTAAATGTTTCAAAATTTCAGGATATTTTTCATCATTCTAAAATAATGGCATCTTACAGCCCATCTTTTAAAACATTCTTACCGGATTCTATTGGCTACGTGGAGGAATCACCATTTATAAAAATTAATAGAAAGGTTAATTATCCAACCTGGCAGACCAGCAGTTGGGTTGGAGGACTTAATGCAGCCGTTTTAGTAGCGCTGAATGGAAAAATAAAAGCAACTTTTAACTTTGATTATTTCTTGCATTCTTTAGCAAAATTGGCAATGGAGACTGGGTTGTTTTGTTACTCAGATCCAACATTATTAATTGATAATCCAACAGAATTAAAAGAGAAGAGAAACAATAGCTATATTTTATTTCGATTTGTTAAGCAGCATTACAGAACCCGTTGGGTATTTTTACTGTTCATGAATTTGTTATTGTATAAAAGAAAATTTGCTGTTTTTCCATTAATCCACTGTTTCATTTATCGCAGAAGAAAACTTGCTAATGACTCATTGGAGCCAGTTCAGGTTCAGTCAATAAAAAACATATTGAGTACCAAAACTATAGATGTAATAATCCCAACTATAGGAAGAAAGCAATATCTATATGATGTTTTAAAAGACTTATCAGTACAGAGTCATCTGCCTAAAAATGTGATCATAGTAGAGCAAAATACGAATATAGAAAGTAGTTCCGAGCTTGATTATCTTAAAGAAGAAAATTGGCCTTTTGAAATAAAGCACATTTTTACGCATCAGCCTGGTGCTTGTAATGCGAGAAATGTAGCTTTAAAAGAGGTGAGTAGCGATTGGGTTTTTATGGCCGATGACGATATTAGAATTAAAGAATCATTTTTGAAAGAAGCTTTCGTTCAAATAAATAAATTTGGACTTGACGAGATTACGTTTGCCTGTAATGAAGCCGTTTATGATAGTAGTAAAGAAAATTACAGTAATATACAATGGGAAACATTTGGGTCTGGCTGTAGTATTGTAAAGCGGCAATCAATAGAAAATATTAGATACCGAAAAGGCTTCGAATTTGGTTATGGTGAGGATGCTGATTTTGGTATGCAATTGCGAAATAAAGGTGTAGATATTATTTACTTCACGCAGCCGGAAATTTTACACTTAAAAGCTCCGATTGGAGGCTTTAGAACAAAACCAGTATTAGAATGGCAAAATGATAGTGTTCAGCCGAAGCCTTCTCCTACAGTAATGTTGTATAAACAATTACATTTAACAGAGGAACAAATAAATGGATATAAAATGATTCTGTTTTTTAAATTTTACAAAGTTCAAAATACTAAGAATCCGGTACGTTATTATAAGAATTTCCAAAAACAATGGAAACAAAGTTTGTATTGGGCGAATCAATTAATTACTAAATAAATAGCTTGATACAATCTATAACTATTATAAAACTCTTGGAAAGTCATATTCCAGGATTTGATAAGCAATCACACAAAGTGAGTATTGATTTATCTCTGGCTGGCCTTTCAGATTGTAACGCATTCGATATAAAAATTGCTTTTTCACAGCCAATAGCAGAGTTTCGCAATCATGATTATACCTGGAAAAAGCGTAAAGAATATTATGTAGCAAATGAGTTTAGTCCAAAAATAATAAAATTAGAGAATGGTCAAATCGTACAATCTAATTTAACTTTTGGGGTTTGGGAAATTGATCCTAAAGAGCCGACAATTTTGCTTTGGCGTTTTAATCCGGAATATGCTTCTCCGATTGTAAATTATTTAGGAGATGAAAATAGAAAAGCTATTTCTTCAGCAAAACAAAAGTTCAAGTTTAGCGAAAGCCCGGCATTATTATTTCCTAAAGCTCATGTGATTGAGTTTAGTAGATCTAAAATTCCTTTTTCAGCTATTACCTGTTTTACCGACCACTGCGATTTTGATACAGCCGAAAATTTAGCAGTTCAGAGACGATTTTTCAAAGAGCACGAAATAAAAGTAACAAAAGGATTTTTTTTAAATCATTTTTCAAAACGAGAGGAAAATGCATCTTTTCAGAATCAAAAGGAGGAGCTCTTAAAATGGAAGGATGATGGGCATGAATTGTGTTATCATTCACTTTCACAATCGATCAAGCCAAATGTTGAAAGTCTCGACGATTTTAAGAAATTTGTTCCACCATTAAACGATTTGAAAGTTTGGATAGATCACGGATATCAACCATATAATTTCTCCCTTTTTAAAGAAAATAATATTCCTGAAGAAGATTTTAGTAGCCTTTTAAAAGATAAAGAAATTAATGTTCTCTGGAATTATATTGACTCAGGAACCGCAGCAGACGGAGTAATAAATCAGTTAAATACAGAACATTTTACTTTATCCAGCTTTCTAAAAGGAACTAAAGATTTTAAATGGATTAAGCAAATACAGTTGATGATTAAAAACATCATTTTTCATTATTATAACGATGAGAATATGATATTGAGGTATAAAGAAACAGCGAAAAATTTCAAAAAAGTATTTTTTCAAAAAAGGTTTGCCTCATTTCTTCCCTTATTAAAAGATTTATTTAGATTAAGTGGCTCTATTTTGGCAATCTTCTTATTATGGAAGACCAATAAAACAAAACCGTATAAATTGGCAAAGTATTCTCCAATTTTATTTAAACATTATATAGCAGAAAAAGAGTTTTATGTTTTTCAGACATTAGAAATGTTAGATTTTAGAAAAGCATTATCGAAAGAAAATGTTACTACCCTGATCAATGAAAAAGGCGTTTTTATAGCACATACTTATTTCTCAGTTCCAATGAAATACCATGAAGGAAGATTGATGTTGACTGAAAAACAAATAAATAAAGAAATAGAAGAAGGATTTAAGTTCTTGTCTAATAAAATTAAAAATAAAGAAATTTGGAATCCAACGCTTATGCAGTTAATAGAATATTGGCAGGGTTTTGAAAAAGTAGTACTGGATATTGATTCTGATGGTGATACTTTTGTTAAGAGTGAATCTGATTTAATCTTTAGAAAATTTACCTGATGCAGATCCTTTTTACTAAAGAAAGTTATTGGCTCGACAAATGGGATGAATTTGTTAGTAAAAACAATAAAGGAAGTCATTTAATACTTTCAGATTGGTTATCATCTTATGAGTCGTATGGTTTTGATTTTGAGTTAGGAATATGTCTTGACAATGATGAAATAGTGGGTGGCCTTGGTGCTGTAATTGCAAAAATGGGATTCTTTAAATTTTATATTGTTCCTCATGGCCCTATTTTTAATGAAGGTTTTGAGAACATTATTGTATTTGTGATTAAAGAACTGGTAAAACGTGCAAAAAAAATAAAATGTTGTTACTTGCAATATAGTTTACCATTTTCTAATGATGTTGCAATTGCATCTTATTCGTATGGCTCAGATTTAAAAGATCAAATAGAAGGTTTAGGGACAAATGGAAATTTATTTAAATATGTTTATAGTTCATACGGAATAAATTGGTTGAGTTTTAATGAAACAGCGTCAGCAGAAGAATTGTTACAGAAATTCACCATACAGGCAAGACGTAATATTAATTTGGGTTATAGAAATGATATTCAAATAGGATATCCAAAAAGTGAAGAGGATTGTAGGTTAGCCTATAAATTAATTGAAGATAATGCAAAACAGGGCAATTACCCCGTTCGGGCATTCGAAGACTTTAAAACCGCAATATTAAGCCTGATCGATAAAAACAAAGCATTTTTACTGACAGTTAGTTTTAATAATGAAATAAAAGGAGCTGCATTTATTGTTAATTGTGGCAACTATTTAAGTTACATTTCGGGAGGTACGAAAAAAGAAAAACCGGACTTAAATATTGGTTACATTATTCATTGGGAAGCGATAAAAAAGTCATACGAGCTAGGTTTTAGAGGTTATAATATATCTATGGGAGGCTCTCAAGGAGTTCTGGATTTTAAAGCAAAATTTATGGCCGAACCCATTTTTTTTGATCACCCGCATTATCATTTAATAATCAGGTCAGGGATTTTTAAAATGTATTTATTTTTAAATGAGTATTTTAAGAAGAATAAAGCAAAAATATCCAAGATTTTAAAAAGAATCAAATAATATTTAAATGAAAATTGAAAACAAGAATTTTTGGGAAAGAGAAGATATTATCGCTACGCAGGAGGTACTGACATCTATTTCGGATTTTGAACATTTTATGTTTGAAAACAGTTTAAAGCGTTATTATAAAAAAGGAAAAATAAACCGCATAAAAGTTTTTGGTTGTGGAACCGGTAGAGAACTTAAAGGTATTGCAACGGTTTATGCTCCAAATAAAATTGTTGCTTCCGATATTTCTGATAACATGATTGAGAAATGTAACGAGAACTTAAAAGTTTGGAGTATTGATGGAATTACTACTACTATTGTTGGCGATGCAAAAGATTTTGATAAACTCGTGAACGAATTTGAATTAGTAACCATATTAAACAGTATGTTAACCTATGTTCCTCTTCGGAAAGACCGTTTGAAAATTTTTAAAAACAGCCATCAAATTTTAGTGGAAGACGGCGTTTTAATAGGTACCGTTCATAACCAAATTGGGGTTTTAGCGAAAACAGTTTATTTTAAAATGCGAGGGCTTTTTTCTGTTTTTTTAGGCGAAAAAGTAGGGAACAGGGATACAGGGTTTAAAGGGTTTAAAGTTCCTGGATATTATTATACTAAAAAAGGTTTAGTTAGAGATCTGAAAGAATCAGGATTTCGAGATATAGAAGTTTATTCTATTGAGGAATTGTATGCTATGAATGGTCATAGATACAATAGAAAAAGAGGGTATAATAATTTGATATTTATAGCATCCAGATAATATTTTATGAAATTCTCTTTAATCATTTGTACCTATATGCGCCCCGAACCATTGCTTAAATTATTGCAATCGGTTAAGAAGCAGTCGCTGTATCCTAATGAAATAATTATAGTTGATGGATCATTAAATGATAAAACAGAAATTATCTTAAATGAAAATCAATTTACAAATTTAAAATACTTTTTAGTTGATGGTCAGGATCGAGGACTGACTAAACAACGAAATTTTGGTATTCATAAAGTTGATGCAGGTGTCGAAATTGTATGTTTTCTAGATGACGATACAATTTTAGAACCGGACTACTTTAAGAATTTGCTACAAACATATGTTTTGTTCCCCAAGGCTTTAGGTGCAGGGGGCTATATCTGTAATGAAGTAAAATGGGAAAAAACGGTTGAAAATTATACTCCTAAAATAAGTGAATTTTATTTTGATGGATGGAAGCGTAAAGAAGGAAGTCGTTTTATTTTACGAAGGAAACTTAATTTAGACAGTGATTGCCCACCAGGTTTTTCTCCACTTTTCTCGCATGGTAGAAGTGTAGGTTTTTTGCCTCCTAGTGACAAAATATATGAAGTTGAACAATTAATGGGAGGGGTTTCATCTTTTAGAAAATCAGTTTTTGACAATTTTTCGTTCTCTACTTATTTTGAAGGCTATGGTTTGTATGAAGATGCAGATTTTACTTTAAGAGTTTCTAAAGTTGGAAAATTATATCTGAATACTCAGGCAAAACTGGATCATTTTCATGCCGAATCGGGTCGTCCAAATCGATACAAATATGGAAGAATGGTGGTGCGAAATGGTTGGTATGTTTGGCGTATAAAGAACCCTAACCCTGAATTAGCAGATCGTTTTAAATGGAATGCAATAACTCTTTTGTTAATTTTAGTACGATTTACAAATGTATTTTCCTCTAAAAATAGAAAAGCTGTTTTTACAGAAGTAGTTGGAAGAAAAGTAGGATGGTTAAGTTTACTATTTAATAAACCAGTAAAACAATAATATTCATAAAGAAGTGAAATTAGTAATAATCACACATGTTCAACATATTCAAGACCAAGAGCATTTTTTTGGTTATGCACCGTATGTACGCGAAATGAATATTTGGCTTAAATATATAGATGAAGTTATTATTGTTGCGCCATTAGTAAAAGAAACTAAATCAATTATAGACATTACTTATCAGCATCCGAATATAGATTTTAGAAAAATTCCGGGTTTTAGTATTAACAGTTTTAAGAATATTTCATATTCATTGTTTAAAATTCCGGTAGTTTTTTGGAGTCTATTCTGGGCAATGAAAAGTGCTGATCATATTCATTTGCGTTGTCCCGGTAATATTGGCTTATTAGGATGTTTGGTTCAGGTTTTATTTCCGAAGAAAAAGAAAACTGCCAAGTACGCTGGTAATTGGGATCCGAAAAGTAGACAACCCTTTACTTATAGATTACAAAAGTATATTTTAAATAATACTTTTTTTACAAGAAATATGCAGGTTTTGGTTTATGGAGACTGGCCTAAAAAAAACAAAAATGTAAAATCTTTTTTTACCGCGACTTATTCAGAATCTGAAAAAGTATTTGTAGAGAAAACGTATTTTAATTCAGTATTAAAATTCATTTTTGTAGGTACTTTAGTTTCGGGAAAAAATCCCTTGTATGCTGTAAAATTGATTGAAAAATTAAAAAATAATGGACATAAAGTAATGCTGGATGTATATGGAGAAGGTATTGAGAGTAACGCCCTGAACAAATACATTAAGACAAATAATCTCGAAAAATTGATCATTTTTCATGGAAATAAAGACAGTAATACTTTAAAAGAAGCCTATCAAAAAAGCCATTTTGTAATCTTACCATCAAAAAGTGAAGGCTGGCCTAAAGCCATAGCCGAGGGGATGTTTTGGGGATGTGTTCCTATTGCAAGTAAGGTTTCCTGTGTTCCTTTTATGTTAGATTATGGTGCTAGAGGAATATTACTAGAAATGAGTTTAGATCAGGATATAGAACAAATCGAAAAATTAATAAAGACTGAAAGCAGTTTTGATATAAAAAGCCAATTATCGGTCAAGTGGTCTCAAAATTATACCACAGATGTTTTTGAAACTGAAATACAAAAACTCCTAGCCAAATGAGAATTGTTCAAATCATAGATTCTTTAAATGCAGGAGGCGCAGAACGAATGGCTGTTAATTATGCTAACGCTTTAACGAATAAAGTACAATTTTCCGGTTTAATTGTAACGAGAGACGAAGGAAGTTTGAAAGAACAAATTGATACTAAGGTGTCTTACTTGTTTTTAAAAAAGAAAGGACGAATTGATCTACGCGCCATTTATCGTCTAAGGAAATACATAACGGGAAATAAAGTTGAAATAATTCACGCGCATAGTTCCTCATTTTTTATCGCAGTACTAGTCAAATTGACTTTGCCCAGAATAAAAATTATCTGGCACGATCATTATGGAATGAGAGAAAAAGAAACTAAGGAAGAAAATAGAGTATTGATTCTTTTATCGCTTTTCTTTTCTTCCATTTTTGTCGTTAATCACCAATTAGAAATATGGAGTAAGAAAAACATGAAGTGCTCGAGGGTGATTTTTATTCCTAATTTTGTAATTTCAAAAGATGGAAATCAAAAAAATACCAGACTGAAAGGAAATGAAGGCAAAAGAATTGTCTTTGTCGCGAATTTAAAAAAGCCAAAAAATCATATTTTAATTTTGGAGGCGTTTCGGGATCTAAAATTAGACGAAGCCGGCTGGAGTCTTCATTTAATTGGTAAAGATTATTTTGATTCCTATTCCGATAATTTAAAAAGATTTATAGAATCACATTCCTTACAGGATTACATACATTTGTATGGAGAAAAGAGTGATGTTAAATATATTTTATCGCAAGCATCAATAGGAGTTTTAGCCTCAACAGATGAAGGATTTCCAGTGATATTAATAGAATACGCATTAGCAAATTTGGTTGTTGTTTCTACAAACGCAGGATATTGTTCAGTGATAATTGAAAATAATTCTAATGGATTGCTGTTTGACCCGTCCTCAGTCTCTGAAGCAAAGAGTCAATTGATAAAAATAATAGAGGATAAAATTTTTAGAGAGAAAATGGCGGATAAATTGAATCAATCTGTTTTGAGAAATTACTCGGAAGAAATTGTAATTGAAAAATTAATTTTAGCGTATAAAATAAGTAAGTGATGAAAAGTGTTCCGTTATCTTATAATTATTTGCTTATACTGCATGCAGCAATTGCTTTAACACTTTTTGCAGTTCCTTTCCTGTCTAAATTTTATGCACTCTTAATTATCATTTTTGGTTTTATTCTTGTTTATCGAACCAAGAATAAAAACAACGAGGTTATTTTGGTTTCTGCTTACCTGATTGGAGCTGAGGTTCTTTTACGCATGACAGGAGGTAATTTTAATAATGAGTTTGTAAAGTTTACGGTGATTTTTTTCATGCTCCTGGGCATGGTATATAGCAATTTTTCCAGTAACGCATTTGTGTACTCCTTGTTTTTGATTTTGTTAATCCCGGGGATTTTAATTACAGCTACAATAGTTGATGTTTCTGTAGACATTAAAAAATCAGTAGTCTTTAATTTGTCAGGCCCCGTCTGTTTAGCAATATGTTCTATTTACATGCTTAAAAGAAAAATTTTATTTTCTGATTTGCAAAATGTATTAGTCGCAATGGGATTACCAATAGTGAGTACAACGGTTTACTTATTTTTGTACAATCCTAGTGTTAGAGATGTGGTAACCGGAACCCAATCTAATTTTGAAACTTCAGGAGGTTTCGGACCCAATCAGGTTTCAACAGTCTTAGGATTAGGGATATTTATCTTTTTTACACAATTAGTACTTTTTTCTAAATCGAAAAGAATGATGATTTTAAATGGAGCATTACTAATTTTTATAACGTATAGAGGCATTGTTACCTTTTCAAGAGGGGGTATAATAACGGCCGTCGCTATGATCGTTTTTTTACTGTTTTTACTCTATAGTTTTTCAAATGCTCAAGGAAAGAAGAAGTTTGTGTTTGTTTTTGTATTAACCGGTATGATAGCTGCCGGAGTATGGGGCTATTCTTCTTTACAAACAAATGGTCTCATCGAAAAACGTTATTCCAATCAGGATGCTCGAGGTAGACAAAAGAAAGATCGTTTAGGTGGAAGGGAGCAAATTATGAATGAAGAATTAAAACTTTTTATGGATAACCCTCTTCTAGGTGTCGGAGCTGGAATGGGTAAAGAGATCCGAAAAGAAACTTCCGGAGAAGAATCAGCTTCTCACAATGAAATAACACGTATGCTAAGCGAACATGGTTTGTTTGGTGTTTTAGGACTCCTTATACTTCTTTTAACACCATTTATTATTTATCTAAACAACCGACAGCATCTGTATTTTTTCTCTTTTTTTATTTTTTGGCTTCTAACGATAAATCATGCCGCCATGCGTACCGCAGCGCCAGCTTTCGTATATGCACTATCATTACTTTTTGTTCAGGTTAAAATTCCTGAAAAAGCAGAAAATTCCGTCGATTAAGTTCTTTTTTTTATAATACATTTGCCTCAAGTTTAAGCCCCTAACAAACTTATTAAATGTTTTCAAACACTAAAATGCATTTCGAAATTTCGGAAAGAAAAGTATTACTTCTTCTTTTTGATGTTGTTTTTATTTTGTCCGCATTATATCTGTTAAGTTTAGTTTTTAATTATAACTATTTTGTTTTTGATAAGAGTAATTTCCCAAGTATACTTTTACTTCTTACTTATGTATACGCTTTTGGAGTAATATTCGAAATGTACAACTTACAGGTAGCCAGTAATCAGTTACAAATTCTTCAAAGTGTAATTTTTACGGCCACAGCTTCAAGCCTTGCCTATTTGTTTACTCCGATTTTAGCGCCTGTATTACCTAAGCAGCGATTGATTATCGTAATTTTTTATTTTACAATACTTGGTACATTGCTATTGTGGCGTTTGTTTTATGTTTATTTTTTGGCATCACATCGCTTTTCTCAGAATGTAGTTTTAATATGTGACCAGAATCAGGTTGAAGAATTGGTTTTAGGACTTGAGAATGTTGACCCGCATTATAAAATTATTGGTTTTGTAAATTCAGATGCTATTTCAGCAGAAGATTTGAATTTTCATTACGTTAAAGAAATTAAGAAGAAAGATTTAGAAAAGTTTGTTATTCAGAATCAGGTCTCAGAGATTGTTATCGCTTCTCAGAAAACAGATGGAATTACAGCTGACTTATACCAGCAATTACTTCATTTATTAGAATCAGGAAATATTATTCGGGAATATACGCAGGTTTACGAAAGCAAAACACAACGGATTCCGGTTCATTATATAGCCCGAGATTTTTATAGATTCTTTCCTTTTAGCAGAAACAATAACAATAAGCTATACCTGTTTTTTGTTCGCCTATTAGAATTTTTGTTTTCAATTACGGGATTGTTTATTTGCTTCCTTTTTATTCCTTTTATTTTTATCACGAATCTAGTAGCTAATAAAGGAGCTTTGTTTTACACACAGGAACGTGTAGGTAAAAACGGAGTTGTTTTTAAAATCTATAAGTTTAGAACCATGGTAGAAAACTCAGAGTCTAATGGGATTGTTTTCGCCAGTTCAAATGATAAACGGGTTACTCCTTTTGGTAAAATGATGCGTAAATCAAGAATAGATGAATTACCGCAGTTTTTTAATGTTCTAAAAGGCGATATGGCTGTTATCGGACCAAGACCTGAACGACCATTTTTCGTGGATGAAATAGCGCGAATTATGCCTTTTTATGAAACCAGACATGTTATAAAACCGGGACTTACCGGTTGGGCACAGGTAAATTATTCTTATGGCGAATCTATTGATGAAAGTTTAATAAAGCTGCAATACGACTTGTACTACATCAAACACCGCAGCATATTTCTCGATTTAAGTATTACTTTTAAAACGATTACTACCGTTTTATTTTATCGTGGACAGTAGTTTAAATAATAATCGGAATACGCTTTTTATTTCGAATGGCTACTCTTACTAAAACAAATCCGCTTGTAATTATCATTGGTAAAACAATGAAAAAATGCGCTTTATTAATCATGAAAATGGCGTAAACTACCAAAAATAATAAATGTAAAGCTGCCAATCTGTAGGTCCATCTTTTGTTCTTTAAAAATGAAAAAAGGATTAATACCAATAAAATCGGGCTAAATAAAAGTACATTGTAATTCATTGCCAATTCCTGGTGAAGCGAGTAGAATCCGATAGTAACAAAAAAGATTCCTATAAAAGATAAGATCAAAAGATAGATTTTATCAACTACTTTATTGTGCGCCAAAATAACAAAAGCTAGTATAAGGAGAAAGGTGTAAATATTATTCCACCATGAACTTGGTGTCTCTTTTTCAAAATTTAGCACAGTTTTGCTTTTACTGACCAAAGGAAGATTCTGAAAAGTAATTTTCTCTAAACTGCTTTTTAATTCGAAAGGTAAAAAAATCCTGGTTCCTGGTTGGTCTACTTTGGTTCCAAAAATAATGCTGGTTCCAAGCTGATCATAAAAATGTTCATTGAAATAAGGAAATAGAATTGATCGATACGTTTTATCAGTATCTCCTTTTTTAGTTACAACATTCCCGTTGAGCGATTTATTGATAACATCAACTACCATTGAAGTACAGTTTTTGTCAATAAATTTATAAGTATAATAAGGATCTTCAGAGAGGGCGGTTGCATTTAGGTTGTCGAAAAGTTTTTGTTTTTGATCTTGAGGTATAATAAGCTCTTGTTCAAAAACACTTCTCTTTTCGGTAGTATAATCATTTACAAAATCAGGAAATGATCGTACGCTTACAAAATATTGTAAATCACCTTTTGCGAACTTAGCAACAAAATTTGGTGTTCTAAAATCAAAATTACCATAATTGTAAACAACATCTATATTGTTAACGGGGTCGGCGACACGAATTGCAGTATGACCAAAATAAGTATAACTTTCATTACCCAGTCCGCAGGTAATAACACTTATTTTAGCCTCCTGTGATAAAGGTATATTCTGGCTAAACCCCAGGAAACTTAGTAATAATAGTAAACTAAAAAGTGTTTTTTTGAAAAGGACATTTTTCATAATTTAAAATGTTAAGAAGTTTAAAGGTTAACAAATATTATCTAAAGATACCTAAATCTACTTTTAAAGAAAAAATATTAGAATACAAAGCTGTACTTTGATTTCCTAAATCTGTCAAAGCATAGTCGACCTGAATGCCTTTGTACTTGAAGCCAAGACCTATATTAGGCTGAAAGTTTAGTTTCTCAGTGTTGTCAAGTTGAGTTACATTTTGAAAATTTCCTGCTCCTGCTCTTAAAAAAACAAGATCAGTGTAACCAAACTCAAAACCCAGAGCGGGATCAATACTGACTGCTTTTGTAGAAATAATATCATTGGTTTGCTCAAAACGCATGTTCAAATTGGTTGCGACCAAAAGACTGTAATCGTTGTGAAACTCAATTTTCTTAGAAACTCCCAGTTGAGCTTTTGGTAAAGTAATTTCGGTACTTTCTGGTAATTCGCTGTTTTCTCCCGGAATGGCATTGGCAATTTTCTTGTATTCTTCTTCATTAATATTCCATACATTGTAAGTAGTGGTAATATCTCGAAGCATCAAACCAAAGTTCCATCCATTTTTTTCAAATTGAAGTCCAAAGTCAAAACCAAAACCCCAGGAATTGGCAAATTTTCCAATAACTCGTCTGATTACTTTTGCATTCACTCCATATTGAAAACCGTCCACGGGTAATTTTCTTGCATACGAAAAAGTAAAACCATAATCTGCAGTAGAGAACAGTCTGATTCGATTGTAATCTATATTCCCCTGATTATCGATCAACTGAGTGGTGTCCATAATGTCATCAACTCCAAAACGAATCATTGAGATTCCCCAGGCACTTCTATCGTCAATCGGGCTTGCGTATCCAATGTAGTCGTATTGCGCAATATTCGCAAAATAATTGGCGTGCATCAGCGAAATTTGGTGGTCCTCAAGATGAGTCAGACCGGCTGGGTTCCAATAAACGGAATTAACATCATTTGTAGAAGAAACTACAGCACCCGACATTCCTAAAGCAGCTGCGTCAACACCAATATTCATAAACTCATTCGAATACTTTCGAACGGTTTGTGCATACTGAATCGTGCAACTACAAAATAATAAAAACACAAAGATTTTCTTCAACGGATATTTTTTAGCAAACCGAAGTCTGTTTTAATTTTTACCAAAAATATAATATTTTAGTCATCTAATTCAAATTATTGTAAAACTTAAATTTTTCATATAAAAATGTTTACAAAGCTTTTGAGGTAATAGAATTTTAATAGAAAAAATTTCTATTAATGTCGCTTATTTATACGAAATTTGCCGTTCACCATTTGTCAAAATTATAGATCATGAATATTAAAAAACACATTCCTAATTTAATCACATTAATCAATTTATTCTGCGGTTGTATCGCAGTTGTTTTTGTTTCGGAAGCCAATTACGAAATGGCTTTTTATATGGTTTGTTTGGGAATCTTCTTTGATTTTTTTGATGGTTTTTTTGCCAGATTGTTTAAAGTTTCTAGTCCGCTTGGATTACAGTTAGACTCTTTGGCAGATATGGTTACCAGCGGAGTTGTGCCTGGTTATGTAATGTATACTATGTTTTTGAAAAGCGCCAACCCTCATGAAGTAATTGGTTCCGTTTTTATTCCTTTTTTAGGATTTATAGTAACATTAGGTTCTTGTTACAGACTGGCAAATTTTAATATTGATACCCGTCAGACCGATTCTTTTATTGGTTTGCCAACACCGGCAAATGCTCTTTTTATTCTGAGTTTGCCTATGGTCTTAAAGTTTTCAGATTCTCTATTGGTGTTTGAAATATTAACCAATCCTTGGGTTTTATTGGGGATTACTTTGTGCAGTGCTTATATTTTGAATGCCGAAATTCCGTTGTTTGCATTAAAAGTTAAAAAATTTACTTTAAAAGATAACGGGTTGCAAATCGTGTTTTTGCTAATTGCTGTAGTTTTGCTTCTGTTGCTTCATTATATCGCGATTCCGTTGATTATTATTATTTATGTACTACTTTCGGTGGTAAATAATATGTTTTTGAAAAAGTAGTTTTATTGGAATGGCAAGAAAAACGACTACCCGAAGAACTTCTTACTCCAGAAAATCAAAACCTCAGAGATCGATTCTGGCAAGTGGACTTCGCTTTATCATTTATTCTTTTTTAGTATTGCTTTTTTTTGCAACGGTTTATCATTATCGTGATGGACTGGCTTATTATCTTGGCTTTAAATCAAATAAAGTTTTAGAAGAAGATGCTGTGGAAAAACGTCTTTCAGATGTTAGAAATGTTCAGGTTCTGGAAAATCATAAAGGAAAAGTGATCGGTATTGATGTTTCTGAATTTCAGGGAACCGTGCATTGGAGTGAAGTTGAGGTTTTGGAAGAAAAATACCCAGTTCAGTTTGTTTTTATTCGTGCTACGGCAGGGAATAATAAAGTAGACAGACAGTTTATGCACAATTGGTTAGGGGCAAAAAAACACAAGATTATACGCGGAGCCTATCATTATTATCGTCCTAACGAAAATTCGATAGAACAGGCCGATCTTTTTATAAAAACCGTAAAACTGCAAAAAGGGGATTTACCACCAGTTTTAGATATTGAACGATTGCCTAAGAATCAGTCGTTGGACAGTTTGAAAAAAGGCTTGAAACGCTGGTTGAACAAGGTTGAAGCACATTATCAGGTACGTCCAATTATTTATACAGGAGAACGTTACTATGGCGATTTCCTGAAAGAAGAATTTGGAGAGTATTTATTCTGGATTGCCAACTATAATTTCTACAGAGAGAAAATTGAAGACGACTGGCTGTTCTGGCAATTTACAGAAAAAGCTTCTTTGCCGGGAATCAAGAACACTGTAGATGTTAATATCTATAATGGAGATTTAGAGCAATTACAGTTTATAACAGTGGAGTAAGAGTCTGGTCTCGGGGGATTTATTTCAATAAAACCAAAACGATCATTATTAGGAGCGGTAATAAAAGTAAAACGGAGTAAGGATTGGCGAAATTTATCGTATAGCCCATCCATTGAATCCTTTTCGGAGGGAGTAATCGTTTGTCTTTTGGATTGTAGTAAAAACAGCCTAAATACCAATTGTTTGGGTCTTTATGCCAATTGTTGTAATCTTCCTGAGTTGGTTTTTGCTCTTCTGATTTCATGCTAATTGTAAAATATAAGATGTAAAAAAAATGGTAAAAAGTAATTTATATTTCACTTTTTACCATTCATATATAACTTCTTAAAATTCAAGTTTCTTTTTACGAAGCTCAAAGTTTTGCCCCAGATAAACACGACGAACCATTTCGTCTTCGACTAGTTCTTCGGGAATTCCGGCTTTCAAAATTCCCCCTTCAAACATTAGGTATGTTTTATCAGTAATAGCCAAAGTTTCCTGAACGTTATGATCGGTAATTAAAATTCCGATATTTTTATTTTTTAACTGTGCTACAATTCTCTGAATATCTTCAACTGCAACCGGGTCAACTCCTGCGAAGGGCTCATCTAATAGGATGAATTTTGGGTCAGTTGCCAGAGCACGGGCAATTTCAGTACGACGACGTTCTCCTCCCGACAGTAAATCTCCTCTGTTCGTGCGAATATGTTCTAAGCTGAATTCTTCGATTAAACTTTCCATTTTTGCAATTTGCTCTTCTTTCGATAGTTTAGTCAATTGCAAAACGCTTAGGATATTGTCTTCGATACTTAATTTTCTAAAAACTGAAGCTTCCTGCGCTAAGTAACCAATTCCTTGTTGTGCACGCTTGTACATAGGATAATCGGTAATGTTTAAATCGTCTAGGTAAATATTTCCTGAGTTTGGTTTTACCAATCCTACAATCATATAAAACGAAGTCGTTTTTCCTGCACCATTAGGTCCCAAAAGCCCTACGATTTCACCTTGATTAACTTCAACAGAAATCCCTTTTACAACACTACGCCCTTTATAGGTTTTTATTAAATTATCGGCTCTTAACTTCATTTTTTTTAATTAGATAATGTGTCAATTTGATAATGAGATAATTACATCTCCAATGAACGAAATAAAAGAAAATAAATCAATAGAATAAATGAATTAACATATTGTCAAGAAAATTATCTAATTGACTAATTATCTCATTTTCTAATTCCCTTGCTCTTCTAGAGCTTCCCAGAACTCATAAGCTCTTCTCAAATGCGGAATTACGATGGTCCCGCCAACTAAAGTTGCTATTCCCATTGCTTCCATCATTTCTTCTTTGGTAACCCCTTCTTTATGGCTCGTTTCGAGGTGGTATTTTACACAGTCATCACAACGTAAAACGGCCGAAGCTACTAATCCTAAAAGCTCTTTTGTTTTTACATCAAGAGCTCCAGGGGCGTAAGCATTAGTGTCAAGGTTAAAAATTCTTTTAACAATTTTATTGTTGTCAGCCAATAATTTTTCGTTCATTTTAGAACGGTAATCATTAAATTCTTGTATAATATCAGACATTTTCTTTCAATTTATTTTTATAAACAATCCTCGAAATCAGAATACTCACTTCGTAAATAAGCAACATTGGTATGGCTACGATAGTTTGACTCACTACATCAGGAGGAGTTACGATTGCTGCAATAATCAAAATGATTATTACGGCGTATTTCCAATATTTTCTCAAGAAGTCAGGAGTTACTAATCCCAATTTGGTTAAGAAGTAAATAGCGATTGGCAATTCAAAAAAGATAGCACTACCTAATATACTTGTTTTTACCATCCCCATATAAGAGTCTAGCGTGAATTGATTCTTTACAACATCACTCACAGAGAAAGTAGCTACGAAATTTACTGACATCGGAATAACCACAAAATACCCGAACAACACTCCTAAGAAGAAAAGTAAAGAGGATGTGAAAATGAATACTTTAGCATTTTTTCGCTCTTTCTCATACAAAGCGGGACTGATAAATTTCCAAATCTCCCATAAAATATAAGGAAAGCTCAAAATAAAACCGGCTAAAAGACACATCCAGACAAAAATATTTACCTGGCCTTCCATTTCTGTATTTTGGATAATAAAATTTAGTTGCGTGATGCAAATACTATCAGCGAAACCCAATTGGTGTGATAAATCACAAAACCAGATATAAGTGAAAAAAGTTGGCCTCGTTGGCCCCAGAATAATTTCATCAAACAAATAATCACTTACAAAATACGTTACAAATGCCATTATCATAATTGCAATTGTACTTCTAACCAGTAGCCATCTTAATTCTTCAAGATGATCCAGAAATGACATCTCGCCAAGGTTTTTTTTTGCCATTATACGATTCCTTCTTTTAAAATGTCATGTAAATGTAATACTCCTTTGTACTCTCCATCATCAGCAACAATAAGCTGTGTTATCGAAAAATCTTCTAAAATATTCAAAGCGTCAACCGCCATTGTTTCTGAAGATACGAATTTAGGATTTTTAGACATAATATCTTTTGCAGTTAAATCAGCAATAGTATCTACGTCATTTAGCATTCTTCGGATGTCTCCGTCAGTAATAATTCCGATAATTTTATCGTTTTCGATTACCGCAGTTACACCTAGTCTTTTTTCAGAGATCTCAAAAATAGCTTTTTTGATTGAGGTATCCGGACCTACCATTGGTTTTAACGAATGTTCAATCATGTCTTTAACGCGAAGGAGTAATTTCTTTCCTAAAGCGCCGCCAGGATGATAAACTGCAAAATCTTCGGGTTTAAAATCACGCATTTCCATCAAACAGACTGCTAAAGCGTCGCCCATAACAAGTTGAGCAGTGGTGCTGTTTGTTGGAGCCAGATTTATCGGGCAGGCTTCCATTTCGACAGTGGTATTAAGGACATAATCAGAACCTTTGGCTAAAAAGGAAGTTACATTTCCGGTTATTCCAATCAAAATGTTTCCAAAACGTTTCAACAGGGGAACTAGTACTTTTATCTCAGGGCTGTTTCCGCTTTTTGAAATGCAGATTACGATGTCGTCATTTTGTATCATTCCCAAATCGCCATGGATGGCTTCTGAGGCGTGAAGGAACATAGATGGAGTGCCAGTTGAGTTAAAAGTGGCTACCATTTTTTGAGCAATAATTGCGCTTTTTCCGATGCCTGTAACGACCAATCGGCCCTTAGTTTCATAAATGCGTTGGACAGCTTCGTAGAAATTTTCGTCCAGAAAATCAATTAACTTTGTAATTGCCTCACTTTCAGAGAGTATGGTTTTTTTGGCGATCGCCAATATATTTTCTTTTGTGATCAAAACAGAATATTTAAAATTTGTATGTATAAAAGAAAGTTGTATCTTTATGTGTTGCAAATTTATACAAAATATCCATTAATATAAAGAATGAATTCAAACGAAATTGAAATACACAAGGAATTAAAGAAGTATTTCGGCTTTAGCCAATTTAAGGGCTTGCAGGAGCAAGTCATTACGAGTATTTTAGATAAGAAGAATACTTTTGTAATTATGCCAACTGGCGGTGGAAAGTCTCTTTGTTATCAATTACCCGCTTTAATTCAGGACGGAACAGCTATAGTTGTTTCTCCTTTGATAGCTTTGATGAAAAATCAGGTTGATGCTATTCGAAGCCTTTCTTCAGAAAACGGAATTGCCCATGTGCTAAATTCCTCTCTCACCAAAACAGAAATTGCCCAGGTTAAAAAAGACATCACTTCAGGTTTGACCAAACTTTTGTATGTCGCACCAGAATCATTGACAAAAGAAGAATATGTAGCCTTTTTGCAAAGTGTGCCCATTTCATTTGTAGCTATTGACGAAGCGCATTGTATTTCAGAATGGGGCCATGATTTTAGACCGGAATATCGTAATCTGAAAAATATAATCAAACAATTAGGTAAAGTACCTATTATTGGGCTTACTGCAACTGCAACCCCAAAAGTTCAGGAAGATATACTAAAAAATCTTGAAATGTCTGATGCTAATACTTTTAAAGCGTCATTCAATAGACCTAACTTGTACTACGAAGTTCGTACGAAAACAAAAAATATAGAGTCGGATATCATTCGATTTATCAAACAACATAAAGGCAAATCCGGGATTATTTACTGCTTAAGCCGCAAAAAAGTAGAATCGATTGCCGAAGTTTTACAGGTTAATGGCATTAGTGCTGTTCCATATCATGCTGGTTTAGATGCTAAAACCCGTGCAAAACATCAGGATATGTTTCTGATGGAAGATGTAGATGTGGTAGTAGCAACTATTGCTTTTGGAATGGGGATTGATAAACCGGACGTTCGTTTTGTAATTCATCACGATATTCCAAAATCACTTGAAAGTTATTACCAGGAAACGGGTCGTGCCGGCCGTGATGGAGGAGAAGGACATTGTTTGGCTTATTACTCCTATAAAGATGTAGAGAAACTGGAGAAATTTATGTCTGGAAAACCAGTGGCAGAACAGGAAATTGGATTTGCTCTTTTGCAGGAAGTGGTTGCGTATGCCGAAACTTCGATGTCCCGTCGAAAATTTCTGTTGCATTACTTTGGTGAAGAATTTGACAGTGAAACCGGTGAAGGTGCCGATATGGATGATAACGTTCGTAATCCCAAAACAAGAGTTGAAGCCAAAGATCAGGTGGTTAAATTGTTGGAGATTGTTCGGGATACCAAGCACATTTATAAATCAAAAGAAATTGTGTTTACTTTAATTGGTCGCGTAAATGCTGTAATTAAAGCGCACAAAACAGATACACAATCGTTTTTTGGATCAGGTTCAGATCACGATGAAAAATATTGGATGGCCCTGCTTCGACAAGTTTTAGTAGCAGGATATCTGTCTAAAGATATTGAAACTTATGGTGTAGTGAAAATCACTAAAGAAGGTTTGAATTTCATTAAAAAGCCAGTTTCATTTTTGATGTCTGAAGATCATGAATACAATGAGTCTGAAGATGAAGCTATCGTAACTGCAGCAAAATCATCAGGAACTGCCGATGAAGTTTTAATGGGTATGTTGCGTGAATTGCGTAAAAAAGTAGCCAAGAAATTGGGAGTACCTCCGTTTGTTGTTTTTCAGGATCCATCTCTTGAGGATATGGCTTTGAAATATCCAATTACTTTAACCGAATTGTTTAATATTCATGGTGTTGGTGAAGGAAAGGCTAAAAAGTATGGAGGCGAGTTTGTGTCTTTAATCAGTAGATATGTTGAAGACAATGATATCATTCGTCCGGATGATTTGGTGGTAAAATCTACCGGAGTCAATTCGGCAAATAAGTTATACATCATTCAGAATATAGATAGAAAATTACCGTTGAGTGATATTGCTTCCGCAAAAGGACTTTCCATGGATGCTTTGATTAAAGAAATGGAGCAAATTGTTTATTCGGGAACAAAACTGAATATCAAATACTGGGTTGATGATATGTTGGATGACGACCAACAGGAAGAAATTCATGATTATTTCATGGAATCTGAATCCGATAAAATCGAGGATGCGCTTAAAGAATTTGATGGCGATTATGATATCGATGAATTGCGCTTAATGCGAATTAAATTTATCAGTGAAGTCGCTAATTAAAATTAAATTACAAAATAAATAAAAATATAAATTCCAAATTCCAAGCTGCTTAAGCAATGGAATTTGGTTTTTTTTTATTGGAATTTCACCCAAAAATTAGAATTTTACCCTTCAAATACTTCCCCTCTATGTGGTTTCAATGCATCACGTACAGCAATCATATTTTCATCTGTAACTACCATAAAAGCGATCGCATGCATATCGTTTATAATTTTAAATCCAGTAATGTTTAATGGAAGCTTTTCGATAGCAACATATTCTTTCAAATGAATTTCATGATGTTCGGCTGTTTTTTCAGCAGCTGGACCACGGAAATCCCAAATTAGTTTTATTTTTCTAGACATTTTTTTTAAAGGTACAAAGGTTCAAAGAGGCAAAGGTACAAAGTCTTTTTTGAAACTTGTTCTTTGTAGTTATTCTATTATCAGTTCGAGCGGAGTCGAGAACCTTTGCTGCATTTCGACTTCGCTCAATGTGACAGGACGTTATCGTCATAGGCAGATAAAATTTTCAATTGATGTATTTTCATTTCAAAATGTTATTTTTGCATGTTCTTTTCATAAATAGAAAAGCTAATTTGAATAAATAAAAATACAATGCCAAGAGAACTTTTACTTCAGGTAACGCCGGAAATAGCAGCAAACGAATTGTTGCTGAAAGACCATTTGTCTAAACAAATAAAGGTTTCTCCTAAAGAAATTCAACATGTTTCGATTCTGAAAAGATCTATTGATGCACGTCAAAAAGCAATCAAAATCAATCTAAAAGTTATTATCTATTTAAAAGGAGAACCTTTTCAGGAAACAAAAATTGAACTACCTGTATATAAGGACGTTTCTTCGGCGCAGGAAGTGATTGTTGTGGGAGCGGGCCCGGCCGGACTTTTTGCAGCACTGCAATTAATAGAATTAGGTTTAAAGCCGATTGTAATTGAACGCGGAAAAGATGTTCGTGGTCGTCGTCGCGATTTAAAGGCGATAAATGTTGATCATTTGGTAAACGAAGATTCTAATTACTGTTTTGGTGAAGGTGGAGCAGGAACCTATTCGGATGGGAAATTGTATACGCGCTCTAAAAAACGTGGAGATGTGACTCGAATTTTGGAGCTTCTTGTTGCATTTGGAGCTTCAGAGGATATTCTGGTAGAAGCGCATCCGCACATTGGAACCAATAAGTTGCCAAAAATTATTGAAGATATTCGAAATAAAATCATCGAGTTTGGTGGTCAGGTTTTATTTGATACGCGCGTTATTGATATTTTGGTAAAAAATAATGAAGTTGAAGGAATTGTTACTCAAAACGGAGATAAGATTCTGGCAAATAAATTAATCCTCGCAACAGGGCATTCAGCACGTGATATTTTTGAATTACTAGATAAAAAGAAAATTTTTATAGAAGCAAAACCTTTTGCTTTAGGAGTTCGTGCAGAACATTCTCAGCAATTAATTGACAGTATTCAGTATAGTTGTGATTATCGCGGTGAACATTTGCCTCCTGCACCATATTCTATTGTGAAACAAGTTAACGGTCGTGGGATGTATTCGTTTTGTATGTGTCCGGGTGGTGTAATTGCGCCTTGTGCAACGAGTCCAGGTGAAGTTGTCACGAATGGATGGTCTCCATCAAAACGAGATCAGGTTACAGCAAACTCAGGGATTGTAATTGAATTAAAACTGGAAGATTTTAAACCTTTTGCAAAATTTGGAGCTTTGGCTGGAATGGAATTTCAGAAAAGTATTGAACAAAAGGCCTGGCATTTGGCTGGAGAAACTCAGAAGGTTCCTGCACAACGAATGGTGGACTTTACACAGAATAAAGTTTCGGCTGATATTCCAAAAACGTCTTATGTTCCCGGAACAACTTCGGTTGAAATGGGGCAGGTTTTTCCGGGATTTTTGTCGCAAATTTTACGTGAAGGTTTTAAGGAATTTGGGAAATCAATGCGCGGTTATTTAACCAATGAGGCTATTTTGCATGCTCCGGAAAGTCGTACGTCATCTCCTGTTCGAATCCCTAGAGATCCTATGACTTATGAGCATTTGCAAATCAAAGGACTGTATCCGTGTGGAGAAGGTGCCGGATATGCGGGTGGTATTATCTCCGCAGCCATTGATGGAGAAAAATGCGCTTTAATGATTGCTGAAACTTTAAAATAAAAATTTTGTAGTAAAAAGATTGCTTTTTGTAAAAGTGCTATATTTGTGGTGCAATTTAAATGTTATTAGATGATGCTACAAGATGTTGAGAAAAGATACGAGTTTGAGTATCCATCTTTGTATAAGCAGTTATACGAAGATGGAATGCTTGATATAGGTGAATATGGGCCTAATTGGTATTCCGATGTTTATCCGAAATTAAAAGAAAATCCGCCATTACTTCTGCATTCGTATGATTTTGAATTGCTCAGTTTAAAAGGAGTTAGTAGAGAAATTGAACGGCTTACTAATCCTGATGATTACCGCCAGATCAAAAAAGAGTTTAGATTCATCCCTTTTGCTAAAAGTGGTGCAGGTGATCATTTTTGTTTTTTTCTGAATGGAGAAGAAGATGGAAATGTGCCAATAGTTTTTGTATGGCATGATAATAATGAGGTGAATTATCTGGCAAAGAATCTGGAAGACTTTGTTTTTAGAACCTTATTAACTGATATGTCTCAGCAAGATATTTATAATGAGGAAAGTGAAGAGGAGTTTAAGAGTAATATTGAACAGGTATTTAAATCTCATGAAAAATATCTAACTGAGGAACGAAAAGAAGTTCTGCAAAAACTATTAAAACGTGACATTGTTGATTACCAGATTTTTGTCGAAAAAAGTAAAGAAGATGCAAGAGGATTCCTGACAGATCTTGAATTGCAAAAGTTGCTAGTTGAAAATATTTGGTTCGATAAAATGGATGTTACTTTTAAATATTCAAATGAATAAAAAATACTTAATTTAGATTCGAAAAACTTATTGTATCTAAAATGAAAAACTTCTTCTCTAACTTCTTCGGAAGAAATAACGATCCGGAATCAATCGTTTCTTTTGATGTGCTGAATTCAATTTATACTTATCTGCAAAATGGGTCAGGTCGTGTGGATTTTAAAATGAAAGGAATTCATGATGCGGTTTCTGCGACGATGTATTCTTTTCCGGATTCATTTGATCATGAAGATAGCAGAATTGAAATCGAAAAGAGCGGATTCAAAAACGCGTATGAAGTTCTAAACGAATTGTATAAAAAGGTAAATATTGCTCCGCTTTCTGATGAAGAAATGCTCGGGGAGCCCGTGTACAATTATCTTCATATTGAATTTTATTCAGAGCCTTCATCAGAGATGAAAAAGCACCTGAAGCATATTTTACAAAACTTTATTATCATCTTTTGTTGTACCAATAGCTTAGAGTCAAATGATTTTAAAATGTTATACTCTAACAGTTATTTCTTTGATTATACAAAAGGACTTCTGGAGGTTGAGCCAGTAGATATTGAAGCGCCTAATAATGAAATTGAAAAAATAGGTTTTAAAGATTTCAAAACAGTGCTACAGGGAATTTGTCAGTATATGGAAATTGAATTGCCGTCGACAATTATTCGACCTTCTGCTGAAAGTCTAATGACGGATGAAGTTTCAATAGATCATTTTAAAGAGTTTTTACAATTAATTTCGAGAGGAGAGATAGAAGAAGAGTTGCTGGAAGGCCAATCTCAGGTACTTTTTGATAATTTTGGATTAGAGGAAGGGGATGAAGAATATGATTACGAATTTGACTTTTTTGAAGGAATAAACTCCTGGCACAGTGACTGGAAATTTGATCCCGAAGATGCTGAATATTTTATCTCAGAAATGATTGGGGAGCCTTTTAACTTTGAATATCCTGAAGAGACTTATAGTCATGATTTGTTTCCATATATTCAGAAAGAACTGGTAAAGCAAGACCTGGAATTAATGAGTTATGATACTCAGGGAGATAGTTATCTGTTTTTTGTGGCAAATAAAAAGGATGTAACTAGAATATTAGAATTGTCTGAAATAACCGGAATGGGAATTGACAGGTTGATTTAAGCGATATTTCTTGGGTTTTGCATTAAAAAGACCGCCACGAATTCACGAATTTTATCTTAAATAATTCGTGAATTCGTGGCAAAAAAATCAAGGAATCAGGATGATCTTTCCTGTACTTTTTCTACTTTCCAGATAGTCGTGTGCTAGTTTTCCTTCTGATAATTTAAAAGAAGTTGGTTCGGAAAGTTTGATTTTTCCGTCAGAAATCCAGTGGAATAATTGCGTTGCTCTTTTGATCCTTTCTTCTTTGGAATTTAAGTAACTCCATAAATCTCCTCCGGTGAGCGTTTTAGAGCCGTCCATCAGCATTCTCGGATCTACCGGTTCCGGATCACCGCCTGCCATTCCAAAGAAAACTACTTGTCCGCATTCTTTTGTAACTTCAAAACTCTCACTTAAAGTACTTCCGATACTGTCGTAAACAACATCTACACCATTTTGAATTGTTTTAAAAACCTGTGATTTCCAGTCTTCACTATAAAGAAAAACCTGATCTGCCCCTTGGTCAAATGCTACTTTTGCTTTTTCTGAAGATGAGGTTAAACCAATTACTTTCGCTCCTAAAAGCTTGCTGATTTGAGTTAGAATCTGTCCAACTCCACCAGCTACAGCATGAATTAATACTGTTTCGCCTTTTACGGTTTTATGGCTGTCAGTCGCTAAGTAATGTGCTGTTAAACCTTGCAGTAAAACTGAGGCAGCGGTTTCAAACGAAATTGTATCAGGCAAAGGTAAAACATGGTTTGTGTTTACTGCGACTAATTCGGCATTTGCAAAAGGGGCATCGGCGAAAGCTACGTGATCCCCAACTTTATATTCGGGATGATTGTTGGCATCGACTATAATTCCGGCACCTTCGTAACCCGCAATAAAAGGAGGGTTTCCTTTTAAATGATAGTTTCCTTTTCGTCTGTAAACGTCTGCAAAATTTAATCCAATCGCTTTCATTTCGACTAAGATCTCATCGTTTTTTAGTTGCGGATTCGGAATTTCAATATATTCCAAAACATCAGAATTTCCGAAAGAAGAAAAGGTAAGTGCTTTCATTTTTACATTATTTTGAGAATACAAATTACGGTAAAATTAATTTGCAGTTTTTAAAAGAGTTCTTAAAGATGTGTTTTGAGGAGAAAAGATAATAAAAAAACCGTCCACGAGAGTGAACGGCAACTTGTATTAACCTTTATAAACAAGTATTATTTCTTTTTGAGTTTGTCTTTAAAAACTTTTTCAAATTTTTCAATTTTAGGTTGAATCACCATTTTACAATACGGTTGGTTTTTGTTGTTGGCATAGTAATTTTGGTGATAATCTTCGGCTTTGTAAAAAGCTCTAAAAGGTTCGACTTTTGTAACGATTGGGCTACTATAAACTTTTGCTTTGTTCAGTTCGGCAATAATACTTTCTGCGGCCTTTTTTTGTTCGTCATTTTTGTAAAAAATAACAGATCGATATTGTGTGCCAACATCAGCACCTTGTCTGTTTAATGTAGTTGGGTCATGAACGGTAAAGAAAACTTTGAAGATTTCATTAAGGTCTGTTATATTTTTATCATAAGTAATCTGAACTACTTCGGCATGCCCTGTTGTTCCTGTGCAGACTTCTTCGTATGTTGGGTTGGCAACTTTTCCTCCCGAAAAACCGGAGACTACAGATTTTACACCGCCTAAATTTTCGTAAACGGCTTCTACGCACCAGTAGCAACCACCTCCAAGTGTAATTGTTTCAAGATTTGAAGTGCTTTTTGTTTTGCTATTTTGTGCAAATCCGTTTATAGATAAGGCAAAAATGCTAATCAGAAATATATTTTTCATCTTTAATTTTATTTAGTGTCAGGAATAAAGTCAAGGGCAATTGAATTCATGCAGTAACGTTTTCCGGTTGGTGGAGGTCCGTCGTCAAATAAATGACCTAAATGCCCGCCACAGCGCCCGCATAACGCTTCGATTCTTTCCATTCCCAGAGAATTATCATTTTTGTAAACTACGCTGTTTTTATTTTCTTGTTCAAAGAAACTTGGCCATCCACAGCTGCTGGCAAATTTAGCACCGGATCGAAAAAGTTTATTGCCGCAAGAGGCACAATAATAGGTTCCTTTTTCGTCTGATTTCCAGTATTTCCCTGTAAAAGGCCTTTCGGTATCGGCTTCACGCATTACAGCATATACATCTTCGGGTAATACTTTTTTCCATTCGGTATTACTAACATTGAGTTTAGTAGTGTCGGTATTTGAATAATAAGGATTTCCGGGTTTGCTGATTTTGTTTTCCATGACTGCCGTTTTTGTATTTTGTTTTTTTGCGTTTTGTCCGCATGCCTGTAAAATAAAGAGCGGAATTAAAAAGCAAAGACTGAGAAATTGTGTTTTTGTTTTCATTTTTTTGAGTGCTTTAATTCTGTATTTCAAAGATACGTTTAGATTTCGCCCGGAAATGTCGCGTACTTTACAATTCAGATTTTTTTAAGTATGTTTTAACTTTTATTATGTACGCAAAATAAAGAGATTCAGTTTTTAAGGCTTATTTTTAAAGAGGTTTGAAGATTAATCGGTTTGTATTTTTCTGACAGTCAGTTTTTTGCGAAAATCCAGGCTCGTTAAACTTTTCACAATCTCCTCTGAGATTTTCAAGCCATTTCTTTTTTCGTATTTTTGTTTGATCAATAAGCCCTATGATAGAAGAAAACGTAATACTCGTAAACCAACAAGATGAGCAAATTGGCCTAATGCCAAAATTAGAAGCGCATGAAAAGGCTCTTTTGCACCGTGCCTTTTCAGTTTTTGTCTTAAATGATAAAAATGAAATAATGTTACAACAACGTGCTCATCAAAAATATCACTCACCTTTACTCTGGACCAATACATGTTGCAGTCATCAACGTGAAGGAGAAACAAATGTTGAAGCCGGAAGCAGGAGACTGTTTGAAGAAATGGGGTTTCAGACAGATTTGAAAGAGCTCTTTCATTTTATTTATAAAGCGCCTTTTGATAATGGTTTGACGGAACATGAGCTCGATCACGTTATGATTGGATATTTTAATAATGATCCGGCTATCAATCGTGACGAAGTTGAAGATTGGAAATGGATGAAAATAGAAGATGTAAAGATAGATATTGAGAGACAGCCTGAAATTTATACTGTATGGTTCAAAATAATTTTTGATGAGTTTTATCATTATTTAGAAGATCATAAACTTTAAACCAAACTAACCACCAACCCAAATGAAAGTAACCATATCAAGAAAAGCACATTTTAATGCTGCACATCGATTGCACAGGAAAGATTGGACATTTGAAAAAAACGATGCTGTTTTTGGAAAATGTAATAATCCCAATTTTCATGGTCATAATTATGGTTTAACAGTAAGTGTTACAGGAAAAATTGACCCGGAAACCGGTTTTGTTTTAGATGTGAAAGTATTAGCGGATATCATACGAGAAGAAGTGGAGATTCCGTTTGATCACAAAAACCTGAATCTGGATGTTCCGGAATTTCAGGATTTGAATCCAACAGCTGAAAATATTGCTGTTGTGATATGGAATAAAATTAAAAAAAGAATTCAACCTGATTTTGATTTAGAAATTGTTTTGAATGAAACGGACCGCAATTTTGTAACTTATAAAGGAGAAGAATAAATGTCATTAAAAATAGGAGATATAGTTCCGAATTTTACTGCAAAAGATAGTCATGGAGAAGTTTTTGAAAGCCAAAGTGTTTTGGGTCGAAAGCCGCTCGTGATTTATTTTTACCCCAAAGATAATACACCTGGATGTACTACTGAAGCCTGTAGTTTTAGAGATCAATACGAAGATTTTAAAGATTTGGGTGCTGAGGTTATTGGTATAAGCAGCGATAGTGTAAAATCACATCATAAATTTGCCAACAAGCATCAATTGCCTTTTATACTACTATCTGATCAGGATAAAAAGTTGCGACATCTTTTCGGAGTGCGCAATACGTTGTTTGGTCTTGTGCCAGGCAGAGTTACTTACATTATTGATAAAAATGGAGTAGTTATTTTGATTTTTGATAGTATGAATGCTGCAAAGCATATTCAGAAAGCAATGGAAACAATCAAAGAATTAGTATTGTAGAAGTATGAAATAGTATCTGGTCGCTGATATAATAATTAAGATTTTAGCCCTGAATAATACATGAATATAAAATTATATCCTTTACAGTTTGTTCCTATTTTAAAAGATAGGATTTGGGGTGGGGAGAAATTAAAAACGATTCTCAATAAACCGATCACGTCAAAGAATACAGGGGAGAGTTGGGAATTATCTACTGTTGAAGGTGATGTAAGTGTTGTTTCAAACGGAGTTTTGAAAGGACGATCCCTGATGGGGCTTATTACCGAAATGCCAAATGAAATTTTAGGAACAAAAGTTTACGGTCAGTTTGGAAAACAATTTCCGTTACTTTTTAAATATCTGGATGCTCATGAAGATCTTTCTATTCAGGTACATCCAAATGATGAATTAGCCAAAAAGCGACACAACTCTTTTGGTAAAACGGAAATGTGGTATGTGATGCAGGCTGATGCCGATGCCAGAATTATTGTGGGATTTAAGGAAGATTCTAATAAAGAAGAATATCTGAAACATTTAAATGATAAAACGTTGGTTTCAATCTTAGATGAAGTGAAAGCAAATGCGGGTGATGTTTTCTTTTTAGAAACGGGAACTGTTCACGCAATTGGTGCTGGATTGGTAGTTGCTGAAATTCAACAAACATCTGATGTAACTTATCGTTTATATGATTTTGACCGTACAGATGCTCAGGGAAATAAAAGAGAACTCCATGTAGATTTAGTGTTAGATGCTATAAATTACAATAAAATAGAAACACAAAAGGAATATGAGACAAAAGTAAACACTTCTAATGTTGTGGTAGATTGTCCTTATTTTACGACTAATCTTATTCCGTTAGAAAGTAAGGTTGAAATTTCTAAATCTGGGGAAACTTTTACGGTGTATATGTGCATTGATGGAGATTTTAAAATCGAATATGAAGGTTTTGAAGGATTCTACAGAAAAGGAGATACCGTTTTGGTTCCGGCTGAGATAAATACATTTATTTTAGTTGGAAATGCTTCAATTTTAGAAATTTACATTTCATAGCGTGTAATAAAAAGATAATGTGTACTTTTGCAGTCGCAAATTAAAATAAAAATAAAAATGGCAAACGTTAAAAACTTAAAGAAAGACATCAATTTTGTATTAGGAGATATTATTGAGGCAATTTACTTGTTTGAAATGTCAACAACAGGAAATCCTACTCCAGAAACGAATGCTTTGATCGATCAGGCTATTGCTGCATTTGATACTTTGATCACAAAAGTAAATGCTAAGAACGTTGAAAACAAAAAAGCACACTTCAAACAAATCAATGTTGAATTGGAAGAAACTGCTAATCAATTGATTGCTAAAATCAACGAATTGTAAGCGAAAAAAAGTATAAAAAAGTGCAAATTTATTTTGGTAAAACGAAAAACCGCTTTATATTTGCACCCGTAATGAGTCGCCAGCGTAGCTCAGTTGGCTAGAGCAGCTGATTTGTAATCAGCAGGTCGTGGGTTCGAGTCCCTCCGCCGGCTCAATAAAACCATCACTTTTAGTGGTGGTTTTTTATGAAAATAAGCAGTAAATTAATTTTGGAAAATTCAAATATCCATTTTATATTTGCACCCGTAATGAGTCGCCAGCGTAGCTCAGTTGGCTAGAGCAGCTGATTTGTAATCAGCAGGTCGTGGGTTCGAGTCCCTCCGCCGGCTCAACGTAAAACCATCACTTCTTAGTGATGGTTTTTTTTTTATGCCTAAATGAAGTAAATGAAGAAGATGGGCCGGAAGAGTCTGGAATCTGTATTTGAAACGATAGATATCTTATTGATTTAAGTATTCGGATTTCTTTTAAATATATCGTAATACTATTTTTCTTATGTTTGTTGCTTAACCAAAAAAACAAATTAAAAATGGAAGAAACGTCAGTTTTTGAAAAATTTGAGTTGCAGCTTGACCAAACTGCGAAAGACTTTTTAAAGGAAACCGCTAAATGGGCTTATTTTTTGTCAATTTTAGGATTCATAGGAATTGGATTAATGATTGTGATTGCTGTTTTTGCAGGAACTATTTTTTCGGTAATGGGAAATAGTATTGCTGGAATGGGAGGTTTTGGAGGCTCGTTTGGAGTATTAATGGGATTTTTCTATGTTTTTATTGCAGCGGTTTATTTCTTCCCGGTTTATTATCTGTACAAGTTTGCCGTAACTACGAAGAGAGCTTTTAGAGATAACGATTCGGTGTTGTTGACGAATTCTTTGGGTTATCTTAAATCGCATTATAAGTTTATAGGTATTTTAATGCTGGCTATTTTAGCATTATACGGACTTTTATTTGTGTTTGGAATTCTGGGTGCTTTGCTTGGAAGATAGAAATAGAGTAAGATACTATTTTGTAAATTTCGGATTATTAAGATTTAGGTCAATCGATTTAATGATAATTTGCAATAAAAAAAATGTCCTGAATAGTCAGGACATTTTTTATTAAAATTTATTTTTGCTGTTCTTTTTTAATGTCAGCAACGTATTTTGTTAGTTTTTTGCCGTATAGTGAACTTGCTACTTTTGGCGTCATTGATTTTTGAATAGTATCCAAAAACTTAATATTGATGTCGTAGATCTCAGCTAAAGCAATATAAGGGGCTATTTCGTGATCTTTATTATTAAGGGCAAAGTTGGTAGCGTATAAGTACTTTCTTTTGATGTTAGACTCCTGTTTGATGTTAATGCTGTCAATGGCTTTTTGATCTTGTCTTTTTACAGCTTTAAATTTAGATTCTACCATGGCAAGGCTTTCGTCATTAAAACGGGAATTTATTTTTTTATATTCTTCGTATAATTCCTGGTTTTTAGATCCTGTGATTTTTGCGCCATAAATGAAGTTATCTAAGTTCGTGTCAATGTTGATGTTTCCGGGTTCTGCAAAAAACATAACATTGTTGTCCAGCGAATTGGTTACTCCACGATCCAGGAATAAATAAAGCATTTCAGGGGATTCTAGTTTTACATTGCTTTCAAACGAAGAATTTCCGTCTATTTTGATACTGTCAATAGCAACAAGTGTGGTGTCAACGATTCTTTGAATGTATAAAGTTCCGTTTTTTAATCCTTTTATATTTCCTGTAAGGTGCAAGCCGTCAGTTGATTCTTTTTTGCTGCAAGATGCTAATAGGGCAAGTGTAACAAAAGCAATAATTGATTTTTTCATTGGTTTTTTAGATTTTGCTGCAAAATAAAGAAAATAGTTTGAATGTACTGTGGTAGCATTTAAATTTTGCAAAAAAATAAATCCCAATCTATTTCTAGATTGGGATTTGATATTTTTGGGAATAAAGAGTGTTACATGGAGAGATTAAATGTAGTTCCGTTTTCGTTTGTGTAAGTGAATTTTTTGTCGCAATCATTGTTGCCATAATCAACCACTCCGTTTAGTAGATTACCCTGAACTTTCAGTTTTCCTTTGGAAATAAAATCGCAAGAATATTTTTTAATCAATGATTCCTGAACGGTTAAGGTTAATACAGCTCCGTTTGAGCTGGTGATAGTGTGGTTTCCTTCAGTCATTTCATATGTATTGTCTTCCAGAACATAAGGAGTGTCGACACCCGCAGTTTGTTTTACAGTCCAGCTTCCTGAGTTTAGATAAACTCTGCCTTCTAAATCAGTAAACTTTCCGTTGGTCACTTTTCGGCTCCATTGTGGTACAGTTGTCACAGTTGTTGTGTTGGTGTATTCTATTGTTCCTTCCAATTTTATGCTATTAAAAGAATAGTCGATTCTTTCGATGGTTATTTTGCTTCCGGTAGTAATTATTGGTCCTGAAAGCGTGATTTTTAATTTTCCTTTTCTGTTGATCAGATTGTCGGTGCATCCGGTTCCGTAATCTACTGTGAAAACTTTAGGATAAGAGGTTGGGCTTTGTTGTGTGATTGTAATTGTGCCGCAGATTCCGGGTGTTGTTTCGTCTGATTTTGCTGAGGAGGGTTTTTTTGTTGTAACGATTAACCCGGTTTTGATGTCCATATCGTTAATGGCATCGATGGTAAGTGAAGCTCCAACTGATGTGACATCAGATTCAGATTGTTTTTTTGTGTCGTCATTGCTTGAACAGGAAACTTGTGTTAATGCTGTTGCACAAATGGTTAGGAATAAAAAAGCTGTCTTTTTCATAGTAGTTTTTGTTTTTTGATTAGATTATAAGGCGTTCAAATGTAATGAAAAAAATGAAATGCAATAAAAAAATCAATTGGATTCAAAGGGGCTTGTGGGGGGGTAAAGTAAAAAGCCCTGCAAGTTTACTTACAGGGCCTAAATTCTAGTCTTGAAAACTTGTATTACTAAAAGTTTTATTTAATCATTTCAAAACTTCTTTTTACGAAAGCAGTTAAAGCTTCTCCTTTTAATAGGTTTTGTGACAATTTAGCTAAGTCTAAAGCTTGTTTTACCAAGTGTTCCTGATGTGTTTTGTCTTCTGTGTTCATGATGTTTGTTGCTAAATCAGAATTTGTGTTTACAATTAAATTGTACATTTCCGGCATATTGCCCATTCCGAACATTCCGCCTCCACCTGACTGGCTCATTTCTTTCATTCTACGCATGAATTCAGGTTGCGTGATGATAAAAGGAGCTGCCTGACTGTCCATTGCTTCCAGTTGTACGGAGTATGCTTTAGGGATGTATGTTTCTAAAGATGTTTTTAAAGCTTCTTTTTCTTCATCAGACAATTTAGAAATCGTGTTTTCATCTTTTTTGATCAAATTATCAATGTGATCAGAATCTACACGTACAAAAGTTAAATCGTTGTTGTCACCTTCAATTTTTTGAATTAAGTGTGAGATAATTGGCGAATCTAAAAGCAATACTTCGTATCCTTTTTCTTTTGCTGTTTCAATATAAGAGTGCTGTGCATCTTTGTTTCCAGCGTAAAGAACTACCAGTTTTCCGTCTTTGTCGGTTTGGTTTTCTTTTAGCTTTTCTTTTAATTCTTCAAGAGTAAAATAAGTACCGTCAACTGTTGGGTATAATACAAACGCACCAGCTTTTTCGTAGAATTTGTCTTCAGAAAGCATTCCGTACTCTAAAACAATTTTAATGTCGTTCCATTTTTGCTCAAAATCAGCACGATTTTCATTGAACAAAGCTTTTAGTTTATCGGCTACTTTACGAGTAATGTAGTTGGAAATTTTCTTAACTGCACCATCAGCCTGTAAGCCTGAACGAGAAACGTTCAATGGGATGTCCGGAGAGTCAATAACACCTTTCAACATCGTTAAAAATTCAGGCACAATTCCTTCTACGTTATCTGTAACGTAAACCTGGTTTTGATACAATTGAATTTTATCTTTCTGAATCTGCATGTCTGAACCTAACTTAGGGAAGTACAAAATTCCGGTTAAGTTAAAAGGATAGTCTACATTTAAATGAATATTGAACAACGGATCTTCGAACTGCATTGGATACAATTCTCTGTAGAAGTTTTTATAGTCTTCGTCAGATAATTCGCTTGGTTGTTTAGTCCATGCCGGATTTGGATTGTTGATGATGTTGTCGATTTCAACAGTTTCATTTACGTAATCCTCAGGAGCATCTTCCGGTTTTGGAAGTGTTTCTGTTCTGGTTCCAAATTTAATTGGAACTGGCATAAACTTATTGTATTTATTTAATAATCCGCTGATTTTTGAATCTTCTAAAAATTCAAGAGAATCTTCAGCAATATGCAAAATGATTTCAGTACCACGTGAAGTCTTGTCAGCTGGCTCTAAAGTAAACTCCGGGCTTCCGTCGCAAGTCCAGTGTGCAGCCGGTTCGTCTTTGTATGATTTTGTGATGATCTCTACTTTCTCTGCAACCATAAACGCAGAATAGAAACCAAGACCAAAGTGACCAATAATTCCAGAATCTTTAGCAGAATCTTTGTATTTGTCCAGGAATTCTTCAGCTCCTGAAAAGGCAACCTGGTTGATGTATTTTTCAACCTCGTCAGCTGTCATTCCAAGACCTTGATCGATAATGTGGATTTTTTTACCTTCTTTGTCTACTTTAATTTCAATAATCGGATTTCCGTACTCTACTTTGGCTTCACCAATACTAATAAGGTGTTTTAGCTTTAAAGTAGCATCAGTTCCGTTTGAAACCAGCTCACGCAAGAAAATTTCGTGATCGCTGTATAAGAATTTTTTGATTAAGGGAAAGATGTTTTCTACCGAAACATTAATTTTGCCTGTTGTCATATTTTTTTAATTTTTTAGTTTAATGTGATGATTTTCATTTCTTCAAATAGGATACCATTGTTTTTTTGGGTGACAAAATGGCGCAAGTGTTAATTTTGAAAGAAAATAATTAGATTCTGAAACCGAAGGTATCCCTATGAATTGTATCTTTGTGGTATAATAATTGTTAAACGTGTCAGTATTAACTCTAAAAAAAATGTACAAAATGAAGAAAATTATTTTCATTTGCATGATCGCCACGATGTTTTTCGCGTGTAAATCAGCTTCGTCTACAACAGCTTCATCCGGAGCAACTACGTTATCGACTAAACTTGACAGACCTTCTCAAGTAGCTCTTAAAGGAAATTGGGTGTTAACCAATGTGTCTTATCCAGGTTCTGAATATATCAAGGTAAATTCTTTTGATCTTGCAGATTCTAAATGTTTTATTGGAAGTACGTGGAGTTTTATCTCCAATAATAATAAGGGAACGATGGCTTTAACAGCAGCAAGCTGTACCGGATTTAGTTCTCCGATTGTTTGGAGTATTAACAATCAGGGACTGTTTGTGCTTAAGATTCTGGATGCTGGTATCAAAGCAAAAAAAGTGAGAGATGGTTACTTACTAAAAGTTGCAGGTTTAACTGAAAGTTCATTTCAGTTGATCGATAACATTAATGTGGGTGGACAAACGAAAGATGTAGTTTACCAGTTTCAAAGAGCCAATTAATATTAAAAATAGAGAAAGATGAGAAAAATAACAGTTTTAGGTTTGAGTAGTTTACTTGTATTGGCAAGTTTTTTTACAAGTTGTGATTCGGTAAAAAATGCAAATAATACTCAAAAAGGAGCCGGAATTGGAGTAGTTGCGGGTGGTATCATAGGTGCTGTTTTAGGAAATAACCTAGGAAAAGGCGGAAACGCTGCCTTAGGAGCTGCAATTGGAGCTGCTGTAGGTGGAGGAACTGGTGCTCTAATTGGAAATAAAATGGACAAACAAGCCCGTGAAATTGATCAGGCTTTACCAGGTGCTGATGTAGAAAGAGTAGGAGAAGGAATTCACTTAACCTTAAATGAAAATGCAGTTCGTTTTGACACGAATAAATCTTCTTTAACACCTCAGGCTAAAGCTAATCTAGATAAATTGGTACCAGTATTTAGTGAATACGGAGATACTGATATTCAAATTTTCGGATACACTGATAATACCGGAAGACCAGAATACAACTTGACACTTTCAGGACAAAGAGCTGCTTCTGTGCAGGCTTATTTGGTTTCAAAAGGATTAAAATCAAGCCGTTTCAAAACTTCAGGTTTAGGTATTGTTGATCCAATTGCACCAAACGATACTCCGGAAGGAAGAGCACAAAACCGTCGTGTAGAGTTTTCGATCACTGCAAATGACAAAATGGTAAATGACGCTAAAGCTCAGGCTGGAAAATAGTTTTCAAACGCAATAAAATTTCTTAAAAGCTGTTTCATAATTGAAGCAGCTTTTTTTTGACTTTAGAAATTAAACATTGTAAATTTGGCCTTTCAAATACAACCCATGCTTGACATTCAAAATATTTCTTTTTCGTACACCGAAAACCCTGTTATAAAAAACGTTTCTTTTACTATAAATAAAGGTGAGAATATTGCCATTATTGGTGAGAGCGGCTGCGGAAAAAGTACACTCCTAAAGTTGATGTACGGTTTGTACAACTTAGACGAAGGCAAGATTTTTTATAATGAAAAACCTATTTTAGGTCCAAAATACAATCTGATTCCCGGAATGCCTTTTATGAAATATCTGGCGCAGGATTTTGATTTGTCTCCTTTTGAAACAGTGGCCGAAAATGTAGGCAAGTTTCTGTCGAATGGTTTTGCAAATATGAAAAAATTGCGCGTTCAGGAGTTGTTGGAAATGGTAGAAATGGAGCAGTTCTCGAACGTAAAAGCTAAATTTTTGAGCGGTGGACAGCAGCAAAGAGTTGCTTTGGTGCGAGTTCTGGCTTTGGAACCCGAAGTGATTTTATTGGATGAACCTTTCAGTCAAATTGATGCTTTCAGAAAAAATGCATTACGCCGAAATTTATTTCGTTATTTAAAGCAAAAAGGAATTACTTGTATCATTGCAACACACGATAGTACAGATGCTTTGTCATTTGCCGATGAAGCAATTGTGATGCGAAACGGAGAGGTTCTAGTTAAGGATAATCCAACTAAAATTTATGAAGATCCTGAAACGAAGTACGTAGCATCTCTTTTTGGAGAGGTTAACGAAGTTCCTACTTATCTGTTGGTTCCTTATGAAGATGAAACGCATAAAACCCTGGTATATCCACATCAGTTTAAAATGGTTACAGAATCGAATCTGCCGGTAAAAATCAGGAGAACTTATTTTAGAGGAAATCACTATCTCATTGAAACGGTTTATAAAAGACAGCTGGTGTTTTTTGAAAGTGAAATCGATTTGCCTCTGGAACAGGAAATATTTTTAGGTTTAAATTATCTATAAAATAATAGCCCTAAACTTACGAATTAAGTTTAGGGCTATTTTGTTAAATCCGACAGGTTTCAAAAGTCTGTCGGATTTGTTATTTGTAGATGACTTTAGTTTTTTAAGTACTTTTCTAAAAACTGATCTTGTTCCCAAAGTAGGTGTAGGATGTTTTCTTTGGCAACATAACTATGTGCTTCTTTAGGCAGGATAACCATTCTTGCGGTAGCTCCCAAGCCTTTCAAAGCCTGATAATAACGCTCTGTCTGTAAAGTAAAAGTTCCTGGATTATTGTCGGCTTCACCATGTACTAACAAAAGAGGTGTTTTCATTTTGTCTGCATTCATAAAAGGAGACATTGCCGTGTAAACTTCTGGAACTTCCCAGTAATTACGTTGTTCAGTCTGGAATCCAAATGGGGTCAGCGTTCTGTTGTAAGCACCGCTTCGGGCAATTCCACAAGCAAAAAGGTTCGAGTGCGTCAGTAAGTTTGCAGTCATAAAAGCACCATAAGAATGTCCTCCAACAGCTACTTTTTTACGGTTGATGTATCCTAAAGCATCAACGGCATCAATTGCCGCAGCAGCGTTGTCTACCAACTGAGAAATGAAATTATCATTTGGTTCCGTAGTACCTTCACCAATGATTGGGAAAGCAGCATCGTCTAAAACTACATATCCTTTAGTTACCCAATACACAAATGATCCGTAATAAGGAGTTGTGAATTCGTTTGAATTTTGAGTCGATTGTCCCGCGCTGTTTTTGTCCTTGTATTCAGCAGGGTAAGCCCAGATTAATAAAGGTAATTTCTCTTTTTTTACTTTATCATAACCAGCTGGTAAGTATAAAGTTCCTGAAAGTTCAACACCATCTTTACGCTTGTATTTGATCACTTCTTTGCTCACATTTTTAATGCTTTCAAACGGATTCTTGAAAGAAGTAATCGGTGTTAAGCTGTTTTGCTTTTTAATATTTCTAAAGTAATAATTCGGATATTCACTCTTAGACTGAATTTGTACTAAAACTTTTCCGGATTTAAAATCTTCAATTTCGATTAAATCTTCTTTTTTGTCTTTGTAAGCTGAAGTATAGATGCGTTTTGATTGTAATGTTTTTAGATTGAATTCATCTATAAAAGGAAATTGTCCTTCTTTTGTGTATCCTTCTCCGATACGGTAAGCGTTGTCTTTTTCAATTGCCAGAACATATTTGTTGTATTCGTTCTTTCTGGTTTCAAAAACTCCAGGATCGGAATAAACATCTTGTTGGTTTCTGTCCGTAATCACTTTTGGCTGTTGGGCAGGATTTGATGGATTGATCAAATAGATTTTTGTATTACGGGTGTCGTACCATTGGTCCGTTAAAAAAGCAATGTTGTCGTTCCCCCATGTAATATCGGCATAACGTTGTGGTACTTTTACTAAAGAAGTTCCTTCATTTGTAAAAGGAGCATCCCAAAGAAAAACTTCATCTCTAAAATCAACTTTGTTTGCAGGATCTCCTTCGTCTAAAGCCACTACATAAGATAAGGTTGCCGGTTTGTCATTTCTCCAGGCCATTTCTCTTTTTCCTTTTCGAACAGCCATAAAACCTTTTGGGATTATTTCGTTTAACGGAACGTCGTTAACTAATTTAATCTCTTTTCCTCTTGCATCATAAACAATAGTTCGGGATGGGAATCTGTATAAAGGGACCACATATGAAAACGGTTTTTGAATCGTTGTTAACATAATGAAGTTACCGTCTGGCGAAATTCTTTCACCGGAATACATTGCTGCTTCTTTAAATAAAGAGGCAGTTCCGTTAAGATTAACTTTATATAGTTCAGAAGTAATGATATTTTCAAAATTAATTTCGTCATTTTGATTTTTCAACATATCAGGGTACGTTCTGTTTTGAGATTTTGTTCCCGCAGTGTTAGAGACAATCGGACCTGTTGGAAGATCTTTTTTAGCATCCAACAATGGTTTTCTATTTTTCGGAAGCATTTTTACCAAAATAGTTTCATTGTCTAAAAACCAGCTAAACGGATTTCCTAAATTGGCGTTAACCGTTGCCTCGGTAAGTTTTGTTGCTTTTGCAGTTGCAACATCCACAAACCAAAGTTCGACACCAGTACTTGTGGTGTGTGAAAATAATATTTTCTTGTCATTTGGAGACCAAAGGATATTGCTTATTTTTGGGTTTTCCGGTAATCCTGCAACCTGAACTTCTCCTTCTTTACCGTTAATTTTTTTTAATTTAAGATTGGTGGTATACGTTACCGAGCTGGAAATGTTTGTTACCGGATTAATTCTTAAACCTCCCAAACGAAGTTCGTCCTGATTTAAATCATCAAGTGTTTTGTATGTGCTCCTGTACAACAGTAACATATTTTCTTTTTTAGTATCCATAGATACCGTAGGAGCTTTTTCGTAATCGGCTAAATCTAAAATAGATTTCGATGGTTTTTGGTAGGTGAGATTTTCCTGTGCAAAGGCAAAAAAGCCAACGTTAAGAAATAAGAGTAATGTGACCTTTAATTTCATAATTTGAATTTTAGGGATTTAAAATAGGTATTCGTATATGTTTGACTAAAGTACTTTAAACTTGTTACATTTTATACGTTATTTTTGATACTTTTCATGTATTTGAGGTTAAAACTGTTTTTTCGGAATTTAATCTGTCAGAATTCGGTGTATAATTAAAGTATATTAAATTGCCAATTACGAAAAAAACACTAATTTGGACGCTAATGTTTTAAAGTATACTTAAATTTGCATTACAATTTTTTAACAAATAATAAAACAATATGTATCATTCAAAAATAGCGGGCTTAGGATATTATGTCCCTTCAAATGTTGTGACCAACGATGATTTGTCTAAGATAATTGATACCAATGATGAATGGATTCAGGAGAGAACTGGAATTCAGGAGCGTAGACATATTATTCGTGGAGAAGACACCACAACTACAATGGGAGTAAAAGCAGCTAAAATTGCTATAGAACGTTCTGGCGTAGCCAAAGAAGATATTGATTTTGTAGTTTTTGCGACCTTAAGTCCCGATTATTATTTTCCAGGGCCGGGAGTTTTGGTACAACGTGATTTAGGATTGCGTACGGTAGGAGCGCTGGATGTTAGAAATCAATGTTCAGGTTTTGTGTACGCATTGTCGGTAGCTGATCAATATATCAAAACCGGAATGTACAAAAATATTCTAGTGATTGGTTCAGAAGTACATTCGACAGGACTGGATATGACAACTCGTGGTCGTGGCGTGTCGGTAATTTTTGGAGATGGAGCAGGAGCAGCGGTTTTAAGCCGTGAAGAAGATTTGACAAAAGGAATTTTATCTACGCATTTGCATTCAGAAGGACAGCATGCCGAAGAATTGGCTTTGCAGGCACCGGGAATGGGAGCACGTTGGGTGACTGATATTATTGCGGATAATGATCCAAATGACGAAAGTTATTATCCATACATGAATGGACAATTTGTATTTAAAAATGCTGTAGTTCGTTTTGCGGAAGTAATCAATGAAGGATTAGAAGCAAACGGTTTGCAGGTTTCAGATATAGATATGTTGATTCCACATCAGGCGAATTTAAGAATTTCGCAATTCATTCAGAATAAATTCAAATTGAGTGACGATCAGGTGCACAATAATATTCAAAAGTACGGAAATACTACTGCTGCCTCTATTCCGATTGCTCTAACAGAAGCGTGGGAACAAGGAAAAATTAAATCAGGAGATACAGTGGTTTTGGCTGCTTTTGGTAGTGGTTTTACCTGGGCAAGCGCAATTATTAAATGGTAATTAATTCATCTTGCATTATATTTCAAAACCTGCTCTTTTTTAGAGCAGGTTTTTTTGTGTCAGGCTGAGCGGAGTCGAAGCTATCGTTCTTACTTCCCCTAACCTTTGACTTCTCTCGCTTTGACCGTTCCGTTTTTAATTTATACTTTTGTTCAGCATCATCAAGCCGATGCAATTTTTTAAATCAATCAAATGAAAAAAAATCAACTGGAAATAGCCTGTTTTAATTACGAATCAGCAATAATTGCGCAAGACAATGGTGCGGACAGAATCGAGTTGTGCGATGATATGCAGCTTGGCGGGACGACGCCAAATTTGATAACAGTAGAAAGAGTTCGGGAGAAACTAACCATTAAAATGCATGTTATCATCAGACCTCGTGGTGGTGATTTTGTTTATACAGAAGAAGAGTTTCTGGAAATGAAACAAGATATTAAACAATTGAAAGCACTGGGAGTTGATGGTTTTGTTTTTGGAATTTTAAATCAGGACGGTAGTGTTAATAAAGAGCAGAATCTGGAATTGGTACAATTAGCTAGTCCGTTTTCGTGTACTTTTCACCGTGCTTTTGATGTTGTAAATTCTATCGAACAAGGATTGGAAGATGTAATTGAATGCGGTTTTCAAACGATATTAACTTCTGGAAGGGGCAAGAATGTTGAAGAAGGAATTTTTGATTTAGCAGTGATTCAAAAACTAGCGGTTGACCGAATTGAAATTATGCCAGGAGGAGGTTTGCGCTCTTCAAACATTAAATTACTTCAGGAAAAATTGCAGCCTACTTTTTATCACTCGTCTGCTATTACAGATCAAACAGAAACAGCAAATCCCGAGGAAGTAAAAGAATTAAAAAATTTCCTGTAAACGGAATCTTTAACATAAATTCCAAGTTTTAAAGGCAGGGTTACGTTCGGACAAATGTTATGTTTTTTAAAGCCACAGATTAGAAAGATTAAAATGATTTTTTAAATAGCACTTTTTTGAAAGAAATATCTTATATTTGAAACGCGAATCAATATAAGAGAAATTTCATGATTAATTTATCAATTTTAAAAATCAAAGATAAAGCCTGGTGGAGAGCGGGTGCAAGTCCCGTACTATACAAGTTCTCTTGTTGGTTCGCAGCATCATCAGGCCTCTTTTTTAAAAACTCAATGTTATGCGAACCAACAAGAGACAAACAATCAGACGCCCGGATGTGCGCAGTCTGAAAATTCAACCCAAAACAAGATTTAATCGATACAGTCAGAAAGAAGTTCCTGAAATCAAACTCTGCGGAAATTGGTTGCAGAAGCTTGGTTTTGAATTTGGTGAGAGGGTAATTGTGACGGCTATGCCCAATTTGCTTATTATTAGACCATTCGAATAGTAGGTCAAAGTGCTGTCAATAGAAAATAGAGCTCAATAAAAAAAGCCCAGAGTTGGCAAACTCCGGGCTTTTTCATTTTATGCGAAACTATTAAAATCGATTGGTAATGTTGGATTAAAATAATCCGCCACCGCCTTTATTGGTGTTATCTTCTCTTTGTTTACGTTGTAGGTTTTTGATTTTTGCACCTCCAAAGTTATAAGTTAACCCTAGGTAAACCGTTTGACTCTCCCATGTAAATTGCCCTGAATGTGAATAAGGATACTGAGAATCAAAGGCGTATTTCATTGTATTGAACACGTCGTTGAAACGTAAACTAATGTTCATTTTATTGTTTAACAAAGTATAACGGGAACTCATGTCCATTTTATACATTGCATGACTGTTATTTTGAAGACCTTCAACTTCACCTCTGTAAAATCCGAATAATAAGAAACTTAAACGTTTGTTTACTTTAAAGTTTGAATTCATACGACCATTAAAAGCACCAACAGTAATTTTTCTATCCAGAGGGCTACTTTTTTGAGTTACCGGATCGTATACAAACACTATACCTTGTTGGTTAATGCTTGAGAAGTCAATAGATGGTGAAATATCCCACCATTTTGCAATTTTATAAGTGAACGAAGCTTCAAAACCATAAGAAGTATTGTTATCAAAGTTCGAATATGTCAGGATTTGTTTGTTACCACTTGGATCTGTATCATCCGGAAGTAAAACTCTGCTGATTTGGTCGTTGATGCTTCTCACAAAAACACCTGCAGTAAAACTTCCTTTTTCGAAAGTTTTAGTATAATTTACTTCAACCGAATTCGTGAACTGAGGTCTTAATTCAGGATTTCCTAATGCTGTAATTAAAGGCGTAGAAAACTCACGAATAGGTTTTGTCTGCTCTAAACTCGGACGGTCTACACGACGGCTGTAGCTTAATTGGAAAGTATTTTTCTCATTCAGGTTATAAGTCAAATAAGCCGATGGGTATAAGGTGATATAATCATCATTAAATTTATCCAGACCATGATTTAAGTTGGCTACAACTTTATAACTTTCGAAACGAGCTCCTACCTGATAACTGAATTTTTTAAATTTCTGACCAAATGTTACATAAGCAGAGTAAATATCAGTATCGTATGTGTAATTAGAAACTGGAAGTGCTGCAAGCGGATTACCAGTGATATAATCGTTATCCGTTTTTGTAATTCTGGCTTCGGCACCTGCTTCAAGAGTTGTTTTTTCGTTTAATGGATTTACGTAATCAACATTTAAAGTACTTAATTTACGAGTACCAGCAATATAATCGATATAAGACTGGTTGTCTGTAGTATTGTCTTTTTTTCTTATTTGTGTATCAAAACCAGCATTTTGCGTTTCTTTATTGTTGCTGTAGTTGGCTTCAAAATCTAAAGTGTGACCTTCTTTTTTAAAGATATGTTTGTAAGCCAAATTGTAAGTTCCTACGTTATCCGGACCTGTATATTTTGATTTCTGTAGCATATTCTTAATGTCAGAACTGCTTACATTGCTGTAATCAATATTCGTGTCTACAAAAAACTTACCGTTTGATTTATTCTGATTGGTATAAAAAGAGATCGTATTGTGGTCATTGATGAAATAATCCATACCAATTTTATACAGGTAAGAATCATTCTCGTTCACAACATCAATTTTCTGACGAATGTCCTGATCGTATCTGTTGATGAAACCATCATTATAGTAAGTTCCAAAATTTTGTCCTACGTTTCCAAAGAAATTTACTTTTCCTGTCTTGTAGTTCAAATCTAATGACTGATTGTATTTGGCTACTTCTCCAAAAGTGATACCGCCACTGTAGCTTCCGTTGAAACCGGTATTGCTGTTTTTGTGTAAGATGATATTGATGATACCAGACATTCCTTCCGGATTGTACTTGGCACTTGGGTTGGTAATCAACTCAATTTTTTTGATAGATGTCGATGGAATTTGTTTCAACAATTGAGCAGGGTCGATGTTTGAAGGTCTTCCGTCAATCAATACACGAACATTATCGTTTCCGCGAAGCGAAAGTTTTCCGTCCTGATCTACATTCACAGATGGAATGTTGTTCATAATATCAGATGCCGAAGCTCCGGCAGTAGTCAAATCTTTTCCGACAGTAATTACTTTTCGGTCAATTTTTTGTTCGATTGTCGAACGCTCGCTTACGATATTTACTCCTTTAAGCTGCGTTGCCTCTTCTTCAAGAGATACATTAATTGTAGCTGTTTTTTTGTTATCGCTTAAAATTAAAGAACCTACATATTTTCTAAATCCAATATATTGAATTTCGATCGTATAACTTTTTAAAGCCAGATTTTTGATAGAAAAATCTCCATGATCATCAGAGTTAACTCCTGTAACTACTTTTCCATTGTCTTTGATGGAAACAGTGGCGTAAGAAATAGGTGCATTGTTTGACTTTTCAGTAATTTTCCCGGAAACAGTTCCTGAATTCTGTGCATTTGCTGTTGTTATTACCCCCAGTAATACAAACAGAAAGAATTTTAGTTTCATAATGTAATAATGATTTTTTGATGGATTGATGATGATTGTTTTTTTGTTTTTGTTTTTTGACCTCAAACCAATTTGAAGACCCTATTAAGACTCGTTTGCCAACAATATGTTACAAGAAAAAGTGAAAAAAAAAGATATTTTTGTAAGATCGTCTGTTTTATAACAGGTTAGCATTTTGATTTTTGGATAATTTTAACACTTAAAGACGAAGACTTTTTAAGAAATTAGAATTGTTTTATACGATTTAATATGTTTTTGATTTTCTGTAATTGATGAATAAGCAGTATATTTGCTCACTTTAAAATAAGTTTACATGTCATTATCACAAATTCTTACTCCTTCTATACAAAAAGCAATACAAGCATTATTTGATGTTACTGTTGAAAAAATCGAATTTCAAACTACCCGAAAAGAATTTGAAGGCGATATCACAATGGTGATTTTTCCTTTGTTGAAAGTGATCAAAAGCAATCCTGCCGAACTAGGCAGTAAAATCGGAAATTATTTAGTTGAAAACGTTTCAGAAGTAGCTCGATTTAATGTGGTTTCGGGATTTTTGAACATCGTCATTTCCGATAGTTATTATTTAAATTTCTTTAATGAAATAAAAGACAATACAAAGTTTGGGTATGTAACACCAAATTCGGAGGACAAAGCAATTATGGTTGAATATTCTTCGCCAAATACAAATAAACCTTTGCATTTGGGTCACGTGCGTAACAACTTGTTGGGATATTCTGTAGCTGAAATTATCAAAGCATCAGGAAAAAAAGTATATAAAACACAGATTATTAACGACCGTGGAATCCATATTTGTAAATCGATGCTGGCCTGGCAGAAGTTTGGGAATGGTGAAACTCCGGAAAGTTCAAATTTGAAAGGAGATAAATTAGTAGGTAAATATTATGTAGAGTTTGATAAAGCTTACAAAGCTGAAATTTCTCAACTAATGGAAATCGGTAAAACTGAAGAGGAAGCCAAAAAACAATCTCCAATTATTATTGAAGCACAAGAGATGCTTAAAAAATGGGAGTCCGGAGACGAAGCGGTAATTTCGCTTTGGAAAATGATGAACCAATGGGTTTACGATGGTTTTGCTATCACTTATAAAAATCTGGGCGTTAATTTCGATAAATACTATTACGAAAGCAATACTTATTTGTTAGGAAAAGACGTAGTTCAGGTAGGTTTGGATAAAGGAGTTTTTGAGAAAGACCCTGATGGTTCAGTTTGGATCGATTTAACAGATGAAGGTCTTGATCGTAAAATTGTTTTGCGTTCAGACGGAACTGCAGTCTACATGACTCAGGATATTGGAACCGCAATTCAGCGTGTAAAAGATATGCCGGATGTGGGCGGAATGGTTTACACAGTTGGTAACGAACAGGATTACCACTTTAAAGTATTGTTTCTGATTTTGAAAAAATTAGGCTTTGACTGGGCTTCAAGCTTATATCATTTGTCATACGGAATGGTTGATTTGCCTTCGGGGAAAATGAAAAGCCGTGAAGGAACCGTTGTAGATGCTGATGATTTGATGCAGGATATGACGGATACAGCCAAACAAATTTCAGAAGATTTAGGAAAATTGGATAGTTATTCAGACGAAGAAAAAGCTAAATTATACCAAACCATTGGTCTGGGAGCGTTGAAATATTATATTTTAAAAGTAGATCCTAAAAAACGTATTTTGTTTAATCCGGAAGAATCTGTTGATTTTGCTGGAAATACAGGGCCGTTTATTCAGTATACTTACGCGAGAATCCAGTCGATAATTCGTAAAGCTGATTTTGATTTTTCGGCTAAAACCAATACCGAAGAATTACACGAAAAAGAAAAAGAGCTGGTAAAACAAATCGAGCTTTTCCCGGAAGTAATTCAAAATGCAGCACAGAATCACAGCCCGGCTTTGATTGCTAATTATACGTATGATTTGGTAAAAGAGTATAATTCGTTTTATCAGTCGGTACATATATTAGGAGAGACGGATTTAACTAAAAAGGTATTCAGAGTGCAGCTTTCGCAAAAAGTTGCTGAGGTAATTAAAGCAGCGTTTACTTTATTAGGAATTGAAGTTCCGGAGCGAATGTAATTTTTTTGTCCAATAGATAAAATGCAAAGAGTCGATAATTTCAATTATCGACTCTTTTTTTTGTGTTTTTTTACACGTTTTAAAATTTATGTTTCTATATGTTAGATTATTGTTTTGCTCAAAAAATGTAAAGCAATTAAGATGAAAATAATGAATATTTTTGAGCGGAATTTTCGTGTAAAAAATGCAGTTTAACATTTGTAAATCTCGTTTTTATGGTTATGTTTACAGTAAGAAAATGATTTGTAAAAATGATTTGTAAAGCCTGTAAATACAGGGCTTCACGTAGAGATTTCTGTTAAAAAAAATAATCGAGTAAGCCGAAAATCGCAAGAGTAGGCAAAAAATTTAACCAAAAAACAAATGATTAAAAATTCCTTTTTACTACTAGTGCTTCTGGTAGCGTGTTGCACGGTAAATGCGCAAGATTTGATTTCGCCTTCTTATGGATTTTCCCACAGTAAAACAGCTTACATTACTTTGGCTGATGGTACTGAAATTAATGGTACTATTAAAGACATTGATAGAGACAAAGGTTTGATCGAGTACATCAAATTACAAGACGGAGCGGGAAAAAAACACAAACTAAAACCAGAAGATATTAAATTCATGTATTTGCCTCCAAGTGGATTGGATAACTTAGGAAAGAAACTTAATTTTCTTGAGGATTTCAAAAAATGGAATGATACTAAGTTAAATCAGGATTTTTTAAATGATGGATATGCTTACTTTGAAACTGCGGATGTAAAAATCAAGAAGAAAAACAGCAAATTGTTAATGCAGTTGCTTAATCCTTCATTCAGTAAAGAGTTTAAAGTGTACTGTGATCCTTATGCAAAAGAAACTACTTCTCTAGGAGTTGGCGGAGTGAAATTTATTGGTGGAGATGCAAAATCTTACTATGTAGCTAAAAAAGATTCACCGGCATTTTTATTAAAGAAAAAAGATTATAAAAAAGAATTCGTACCATTATGGGGAAGTTGTGAGAAAGTAATTGCTGCAAATCCTGAGCCTAAATGGACAGATTTAACAAAACACATTGTTTTGTATTCTGAATGTGCAGAAGCTAACTAATATTTTTGATAGAAATCTAGTTTTTGATTCTGAAAGAAATAAAGAGCCGATAGTTGTAAAACTATCGGCTCTTTTTGTTTTAGCTCTTTTGTCGATTCTTATTTAGTTTCTCCCATATCTAGAAGTCAAAATGCTGGATTTTAGTCTTCTAGAAAAATATAAAAAAAAGGCTAAGATTTATTTGTGTACCAATAAATAATATATTAATTTTCCTACTTTAAATGAAAAAATATAATGCAATCTTAATACCTTTATTTACAGACTCTAAACACCACCTCAAGAGTTTTTTTGGTATATCCAAAGCAAATAATCAAGATACTTATTACAAAAGATTAAAGATACTCACCTTTTATTAATTTTAATTTTATGCTGTTTTGAATTAGTAAGCTAATAGCTCTTAATTAAACATAGAAGGTAATAGACCGTTTGAATTCTTTTTCAGACGGTTTTTTTATGCATAAAAAAGCCGATAGTTTCAATAACTATCGGCTTTTTGTAACTAACACAACTATTTTTATTTTACGAACTTGTTGATGATCGCATCTGTTTCTGCTTTTGTAGCGGTTGGTTTTAAATCAAATAAAAGAGAATAAAGTGCTTTTCTGTCGACTTTAGCTTCTAAGTTTAAATCCTGGTGTCTGTCAAAAAGTGTTTGCCATTTGTCACGAACATTTTTCCAAAGAGCATTGTTTTCCTTCCACCATTTTTGACCTGCGATACATTTAATGTCTGCTACTTTAGTATAAACATCCATCCCTTTTTCTTGTGCTAACAAAACATCTTTTCCGCTGTCATCACGAACTAATTTGTCATTATCTTGCTCATGATTCCAACCTGTAGCAGTAATTTCGTGAATGTTTCTTCTTTTTAAAACATTATAATCATTACGTTTTGTTTGCTCTCTTCTTGGTAGCGGTGCATCAGCAATGTTTGCCCAGTAGTTTTGTCCGTCTACGTGTACCCAAGTTGAAGATCCTTCGTAACGTGGACTATCATCTACCTGATATACTTTTTGAGTCCATTGTCCTTTAACAGCTTTTTTGTCCAGTTTTTTATACTTCCATGAAGTTCCTTTGTCAAAAGAGTACAAGTCAGTGTTTTCATACAACCAGTCTTGTCTCCAGTGTTTGATGATCATATCGTCACTTACTATTAATAAGTGTTGCATTACAATTTTGTTAGGAGTGTCTTCTAATAACTCAACCCATTCCAAAGCAGATTCGTGTTTCGTTTCTGATGGTTTATAAGTTGCTGAATCTTTAGCGTATTGAAAAGTTTCTGCGAAATTAAACTTCACTTCGTAGCAACCACACATAGATTTGATGGATTTGATGTCTTGTTGTTTTTTATCCTGACTGAAACCAAGGCTACAAGTCAAAGCCATAACAGCTGAAAAATAGAGGCTTTTTGAAATCATAACGTATTATTTTGTTTTTAAATTTTCGCAAATATATGTATTTTATTTAGAACAAATAAAAATAGTTTATATATTTGCGCCATTATTAAGAATGAATAAAAATAATGAAAATCAAATTTATCTTTTTTACAGCTTTTCTTTTTTGTCAAATAACTTTTGCACAAAAGAAAGATACCACGGCTGTAAATAAACTTTCTGAAGTGGTGGTTACCGGGCAGTTATCGCCGCAATCTATTAAAAAATCGGTGTTTAATGTTCGGGTTATTTCTCAAGAAACAATAAAACAATTGGCAGCAAATAATCTTTCAGATGTTTTAAACCAGTACCTAAATATTACTATAAAGACTAGTGGAGAAGACGGACGCTCAACGGTGTCTATGTTTGGACTGGATTCACAATATTTTAAGATTTTAGTTGATAACATACCATTAGTAAGTGATACAGGAATGGGGACAAATGTAGATTTGACGCAGGTTAATCTTGATGATGTTGATCATATCGAAATTATCGAAGGATCGATGGGAGTAACTCATGGAGCAAATGCGGTAAGTGGAGTTTTAAACATTATTACTAAAAAAGGTGGAGGTTATAAATGGCAAATTGGCGCAACAATTCAGGAAGAGACAGTAGGAAAAGAATATGCTCTTTTTGATAAAGGACGTCATATTCAAGCCCTTAAAATAGCTCATAATTTTAATGAAAACTGGTTCGTAAACGTTGGAGGTAATCGTAATGACTTTGCAGGATATTTTGATAATAGAAAAGGTGCGGATTATGATAAAAATGATGGTTTTAGAGGATATACTCAACTTCCAAAAGAGCAGCTTGTAGGTAATTCAATGTTAGGTTATCAAAAAAATAATTTCAGAATTTTTTACAAATTCGATTATTATGGAGAAAACGTTGATTACTACAATCCAACTTTAAACCCACAGGATAATTATCCTTTTCCTGAAACTTATTTTGCTAAAGACAGACGTTATATTACTAATCGTTACTATCATCATTTAAATTCTAACGGAAAACTTTTTTCTAAATTAAATTATAATATTTCTGTTTCTGAACAAAAACAAGAACGCGATGTAGAAAAATTCAATTATCAAATCGAAAACGGTAATGAATTTGATAAAAAAAGAGATACCTATCAGTCAAAAGAAGTATTTTATTCTACAGGAACTTTAAGTAATTTTTTTAATAGTAAAAAGGTTGATCTTCAGTTAGGTTACGAAATTACAAATGAAAATGGATTTTACGATTCAACAGCTGGAACTTTTAAAGACGATAATCAGCAACTTAAAGATATTAGAAAGCGAATAGAAAACTACGATATTTTCTCAGCTGCCGAGATTAATCTGACCGATAAATTCTCTATTCGTCCCGGAATTCGTTATTCTTTTCAATCTTATTTTGACAATCAATATGCAAGTTCTTTAGGGCTTAGATACCTTTTCAAGAAAGGTTTAGAGGTAAGAGCTTCTGTTGGAAAAGCATATAGGACTCCTAATTTTGATGAGCTTTATACCTATTTCGTAGATTCCAATCATAATCTTCAGGGTAATCCTGATCTGGTTCCGGAGCAAAGTACTTCCTACGAGTTAAGTTTCAAAAGATCTTGTATGTTTGATTCTGGAGCACAAATTGCTAACAATTTGGCTTTAACTTATATGGATGTGGACGACAGAATTGATTTGGTTTTGACTCAGATACTTCCAACTCAAAATTTCAGATATGTCAATATCAATAAATACAAAATGTGGAATATTTCAACTACAGAGCAATACACGTACAAAAATTGGAATGTGCAAGTTGGAGCTGCATTAGTTGGTATTTCGCAAAGATTAGATCTTGCGGCTTTGAATGTGAGTTCTGATGATAAATTCTTGTATTCTCTACGTTTAAACTCCAATATCTCATACAAAATTCCTAAGTGGAATACTTTAATCGCTCTGTTTTACAAGTACAATGGAAAACAGCAGCAATTTATTGCAGGAACAGATACAGATGGAAGTGCAAAATTCTTCTTAAATAAGATTAATCCTTTCAGTTGGATGGATGCTTCTGTTCGTAAAACATTTTTTAAAAACCAATTTGAAGTAACTGTCGGAGCTCGAAATTTATTTGATATCACAAATGTACAAAACATTCAAAGTGGTGGAGGATCAACAGGAGGAGCTCATGGCTCAGGTAGTTCAGATTTATTATTGGGATATGGACGCTCTTACTTTATTAAACTTACGTATAATCTAAATTTTAATTAATATATATCATGAAAAAAAACTTTATTTTAATATTTACTTTTGTATTGCTGGCTTTTACTGCTTGTAATAGCGACGATAATGGCGGTGAATCTGTAGCTGTCGCATTTGCGGAGTCTTCTTATAATTTAACAAGTGCTGCAACTCCTGTTCAGATTAAATTTGCTTCACCGGCACCTTCCGCTGGAACAATTACAGTTTCGTACACTGTTACGGCTGCAGCTTATACTACAGATTTTACTACCGCTCCCGCAGCAGTTGCAAATAAAATAGTAGTATCTTTTGCTCAAAATGCGACGTCTGCTGAATTTATCTTTAATAAAATTAAAAATGCAGTAGGTGCGGAGGTTAAGAATGTAATTTTTACAATTGATGGTTCTTCTATTAATGTTAATATAGTAGGGAATAAAACCATTCAGTTGAATTTTAATGAAACTGCTTCGTTAGGAACTGCTTTGGCACCAGAAGTTGGTGGTCCAACACAGCCTAACCAGGTTTTTGTTGATTTGAGCAATGGAAAATTGACAAATATTGTTAGAACATCTTGGGATCTGGGGTTTTATTCAGGATCAGATTTTAGAGTTGTATTAAACAGCACTGTAAAAATGTCGGCTAAGCAAACAACTAGTACAAATATTGATGAAGTTCAGGCTGAAGATCCAACGATGATTATTAATCAAGGTCAGGGAAGTTTAACTCAAATTGATGATCCTACCGGAGATATTACTAAAACAACTATTGCTGCAGTTTCCGCTACAGATACAGATAATAAAGTATATTTAATCAATATGGGGAGTAATCCCGCTACAATTAAACCAGCTACTGGTTCTGAAGGGTCTGCCGGAGGAACTTCCAGAGGGTGGAAAAAAGTTAGAATCTTAAGAAGCGGAAATGATTACAAGGTTCAGTATGCAGATATTGCAGCTACTACTCACCAGGAAATTATCATTTCTAAGAATAGTGCTTACAACTTTACCTTTTTAAGTTTATTGGATAAGAAAGTTGTGAATGTTGAACCGCAAAAAAATCAATGGGATATTAGTTTTACAGTTTTTACTAATATTTTCCCTGGTGCTACACCTTCGCCATATTCTTATCCTGATTTTGTTTTAAGTAACGTAAAAGGAGAAGCAAAATCTTACCAGGTACTTACAACTGCTTTTGCATATGAGGCTTTTACATTGGCTAATGTTGATAGTAGTAAGTTTACTACTGATCAGAGAAACATTGGTTCTAACTGGAGAACTACAACTGGAGGAGTTGATGCAAATGGTAACCCAGTTTCTTTATTCGTAACAAGAACGGATCGCTTTTTTGTAATTAAAGATCCTGCAGGAAATGTATACAAATTGAAATTTACCGGTGCTGTAAACGAAGCTGGTGAAAGAGGATATCCTAAATTTCAATATGCATTGTTGAAATAATTAAACCCAATAAACCTCGAATAATTAGTTTGTTCGAGGTTTTTTTTAATCTGTAATTATCTGAATTCATGTTTTTTCAAAAGGAATTTATTTCTATAAAATCCGTTCAGGGAATGAAGAAATTAAAACAGGTAAAATTATAGTTCAATAAGAATACATTGAGCCAATTAGGCTCCATTCACTTTAAAATTTAGTTAATCATTGACTTTGTTTTTTTATTTTTTTTTTTGATAAAGAGGTTGGATTCATCTGGCCTCTTTTTTTTGTTTTATTTTAATGTTAAAAAGAATCTATAAATTAATGTTTAATTCTATCTTTGCCCATACTTTTTTATAAGGAATTAGTAGGAATTTTGAATAGAAATTTTAACAAATCCTTTCTTCAAATTTATAATTACGAGTGAATACAAAATCTTATTTCTTTCAGTCTTTTGCAATTGTGGCATTGGCATTCATCGCTTTCATTGGATTTAAGCAAATCTTGCCCGATAAAATTTTTTCGGATAGTAAAGTAAATTCTAAAAACGTACTTATCGATAGTCTGCTTTTGGAGTCAGTCGCAAATGATTCTCTGGAGCAGGATGGAGACAGTCTGACCGAAGAGGAGAAAAATGAAATGAGGGAGAAGATTGTTTTTGACGCTTCAGAAGGAATTGAATTTCCATCGGAAACTTTCGATAACTATAGAGGATATCAATACTTGATTTCTTTTTACGAAAAATTATACCAGCTTGAAAAAAATCCGCAAGCCAAAGTCAGAATTGCCTACTACGGAGATTCCATGACTGATGGTGATTTAATTGTGCAGGATGTTCGTGCCAATTACCAGGAGCGTTTTGGTGGAAGCGGAGTTGGTTTTGTTTCTATTAATTCAGAATCTGCTGCGTCAAGAGGTTCAGTGAAGTCTTCGGCTTCCAAGAATTGGAAAATGCAATCGTATCTAAACGTAAAACATCCAACGAGTCCATTTGGAGTAAACGGGCATGTGTTCTTTGCAAATGATAAATCAAATACAACCTGGGTTCAATACGAAGCTGGTTTGAATAAATATGCGACGACTTTAGACAATCCAACATTGTATTATGGAAGAGGATCTAAAAAAGGAAATGTAAATTTCATAGTAGGAAAAGATACATTGAGAAAAAGCCTTGTTCCAAACAATCTGATCAACACCCTAAAAGTAACTTCTGGAAGTATAAAAGCATTTAAAGCTAATTTTATTCATGCCGATTCGATTCCAATTTACGGATTTAATTTTGATAACGGAAGTGGAATCCATGTAGACAACTTCTCGCAAAGAGGGAACTCAGGCTTGCCCATTTCTATGTTTAATGCCAATGTAATGCAGGGATTCAATAACAGTTTGAAGTATGATTTGGTTATTTTGCATTACGGAACCAACGTTTTAAATTACGGAACCAAGAATTACAATTGGTACAAAAGAGGAATGACCAAAGCCGTTAATAAAATTAAGGAATCTTTTCCGGGAGTTTCTATTTTGATTATCTCGACCGCAGATAAATCGACCAAATACGATTTGGAAATGAAAACTGATTCGGCTGTTGTTCCTTTAATGCGAGCGCAAAAAAGATACGCACTTGAAACGGAATCAGGATTTGTGAATCTATACACACTAATGGGAGGTGACGGTTCTATGGTGAAATGGGTAGATGAATCTCCGGCAAAAGCCAATAAAGATTACACCCACTTTAACCAACGTGGAGCAAAAGCTATTGGTAAATTATTATACGATCAATTGAATAAAGGATACGAGCAATATAAAGTATTACGAGTAAATAGAGAAACTGATGCGACTAAGCGGAAAGCAGTCAGGAAAACTAATGCAGATTCCGTAGCTGTAAAAACAGATAGCGTAGATGAATAGACTAATTATTTTCTTTTGTTGTCTTTTTTTCTCAACAAACGATAAAACACCAAAGACAGATCCAATTCCAATTCCACAAAATATGATTCATAAAGTCGATACAGCAGCTGTTGATTCTTTTTCGGGAGACAGAATCTATAATGTAGAAGTTTTGGTGCCGTTTTTTTTGAAATTAAAGTCGAACGAAACTCAAAATAGTCAAAAAATCAATATTGTTCACGTTGGAGATTCTCATATTCAGAGTGATTTAATGACAAACGAGATTAGGAAAAACCTGCAACAAAAATTTGGTAATGCCGGTCGCGGACTTGTTTTTCCACATCAGCTGGCCAAAACAAACGGTTCTTATAACGAGCGGTTCCGTTCGAACAGAGGATGGGAAAGTTATCGAAACATTCACCCTTTCAAAAATGTTCCGGTTGGATTAAGCGGAATTGCACTTTGGAGAGACAATGGCGGTTTTACCGTTGAACTGAATGTTAAAGATCCGACTTATAATTTTAATACCATTAAGATAATTACGCCTCATAATCAGAACATGTTTGATTTGGCAACCTCTTCTCAAACCAGAACGATTCAGTCTACAGAGCGTAAAGTAATCACACATAAAATTAAAAAAGGAGAGGCTATTTCGACCATTGCCGATAAGTACAATGTTTTGGTGGCCGATATCAGAAGAGATAATCATTTAAAGTCTAATAATATTCGTGCGGGACGAACACTGAAAATAAGAACCAACGAAACCAAACCCAGAAATATTACGAGTTCCGAATTTGTTCCGCTAAATCTGGAGTCAGATTCGTTTACTCATTATTACAATTCTGAAAAGACACTGAATCGTATTTTTCTGCTTCCAAATAAAGAGGCATCAAAGTATGAACTGAACGGGATAGTTTTAGAAAAAGATGCTCCGGGTTTAATCTATAGTAGTATCGGGGTCAACGGAGCGAAGTTTTCAGATTATAATAAATACCCATTATTTTTTGAACAACTAAAAGCACTGCATGCCGATCTTATGATTTTGTCGTTAGGAACAAACGAAAGTTACGATCACATGGAAGCTTCGGCTTATATAAAGGAACTGCGTGATTTTATAAAAAATGTAAAAGAACAAAATAGTAAGGTTGCTATCATTGTAATGACTCCGCCTCCGTCTTTACTTAAAGCGAGAAGGCCTAATGTTTATGTCCGCGATTATGCAAAAAGTATTATTGAAATTGCAAAGACAGATGGTTTTGCGGTTTGGGATTTATACGATGAACTTGGGGGAATGGATGGAATTCGGAGTTTAAAATCCGCGGGGTTAATTGGGCCGGATTGGGTTCATTATTCTAAAAAAGGGTACGAAAAACAAGGAAACTTGTTTACAGAAGCATTTTTAAAAGCATACGATAATTTTAAATTAAAGAATTAAGTTGATTACAATTGATAGCATAAATAATTGGTTTATTCAGAATTTTGGCGAAGTTACTTTAGAGCAGGCCAAAAGTTGGTTTATATACAATCCCGAAGAAAAATTACTGTTTAACACTGGTTTGTTCCTGGGGTTATTTCTCGTTTTTTATTTTGTGTATGCTTTTTTACGCAAAACATTTTATTTGAGATTAACATACGTCATTCTCTTTTCGCTTTTCTTTTATTACAAGTCAAGCGGTATTTACTTTTTACTATTACTACTTTCGTCTGTTGTTGATTATGGTCTCAGTCAGATTATTTATAAGGAAGCAAAAGACAGTACAAAGAAAATTTATCTGGTTATAAGTGTAATCCTGAATTTAGGATTGTTAGGGTATTTCAAATACATGAACTTCATGATTGTTACTTTCAATGATATGTTTCATGGGAATTACGAACTTCATGATATCTTTCTTCCGGTTGGAATCTCATTTTACACCTTCCAGTCGATGAGTTATATTATTGAGATTTATCGTGAAGAAATTAAGCCAACCAAAAACTACATCGAATACCTGTTTTTCGTTTCGTTTTTCCCGCAGCTGGTAGCTGGACCAATCGTTAGGGCAAAAGACTTCCTGCCTCAGATTTATCAAAAATTAAATCTGACCAAGGAAGATGTAAACAACGCTTTGTTCTTGATTATTGGCGGATTGATTAAGAAAACCGTAATTTCAAATTACATCTCTATAAACTTTGTCGATCGTGTTTTTGATACGCCGATGAATTATACCTCGTTCGAAAATTTAATGGCTTCTTATGGATACGCCATTCAGATTTATTGTGACTTTTCAGGATATTCAGACATGGCAATCGGAATCGCTTTGCTGTTAGGATTTAAATTGCCAGCCAACTTTAGAACACCTTATAAGTCAACTTCTATTACAGATTTCTGGAGAAGATGGCATATTTCATTATCGACCTGGCTGAAAGACTTCTTATACATTTCTATTGGTGGAAACCGTGAAGGAACATTTGCTGGATTTTTATTCCCGAGTTTATTCTTCTTTGGATTACTTCTTTGGGGGATTTCAAACATAAACGAGAGTTTTATTCCGTTAGGGATAGCGATTGGTGCAATAGTCCTTTTTTGTCTGACATTTTTACTTTCGAAGAAGAAAAACCAAACTCTGGTTACCAATTTTAATTTGTTTACCACCATGCTTTTAGGTGGATTGTGGCATGGAGCCGGAGCGCAATTTATCGTTTGGGGAGCATTACATGGTTTGGCATTAGCGGTTCATAAAATTTTTATGGAATTTTTTCCGTCCAAAAAAGAAGGTAAAGGTCCCGGATTTTTATGGAAATTCTTTTCAATAATCGTTACGTTCCATTTTGTTGTATTCTGTTGGATATTTTTCCGTGCCAGAGATTTTGAAACAGCGTTGCAGGTAATCAATAATATTGGTCAGTTAACATTCGAGCCGGAGAATTGGCAAGCAATCGTGTTAGGATATAAAAATGTATTTTTATTGATGCTTTTCGGATACGTGTGGCACTTCTTACCGGAAGTGATTACTTCTAAAATGAAATTGGTCTTTGATAATACACCACTGATTGGAAAAGCAATTGTATTAGGATTTGTATATTGGATTGTTTACGCAACAGCAGTTGCAGGTTCACAACCGTTTATTTATTTCCAATTTTAAAGAAGGATTAATTAATCTCGCAAAGACGCAAAGTCGCAAAGTTTTTTTCTTACTTATAGATCTAAACTTTGCGACTTTGCGTCTTTGCGAGTAAAAAAACTTCACGCACTTTGCGGTAAAATCAAAACGCTCTTTGTCCTTAAATAAAAATTGCCTGAAATGTCTAATTAGATTATCTTTGCACTTCAAATAAAGAAAAAAGTATGTTTGATAATTTAAGTGATAAGTTAGATAAAGCCTTCCATATATTAAAAGGACACGGTAAAATTACAGAAGTAAACGTTGCCGATACTTTAAAAGAAGTTCGTCGTGCCTTACTTGACGCCGATGTTAACTTTAAAATTGCTAAAGATTTTACTACCAAAGTAAAAGAAAAAGCAATTGGTCAGGATGTATTAACCACGCTTCAGCCAGGACAATTGTTGGTAAAGTTGGTTAAAGATGAACTTACCGAATTAATGGGTGGTGATGTTGCTGGTGTTAATCTTTCCGGAAATCCTTCAGTTATTTTAATGTCAGGACTCCAGGGTTCAGGAAAAACAACTTTTTCAGGGAAACTGGCTAATTTCTTAAAGACAAAGAAAAATAAAAATCCACTTTTAGTAGCGTGTGATATCTACCGTCCTGCGGCGATCAATCAGTTACATGTTGTGGGAGATCAAATTGGTGTTGAGGTTTACTCAGAGCCGGAAAATAAAAATCCTGTTGAAATTGCTCAAAACGCAATTAAACATGCAAAAGCAAACGGTTTTAATGTCGTGATTGTCGATACGGCAGGTCGTTTGGCGGTAGATCAGGAAATGATGGATGAAATTGCTCGTGTTCATAAAGCGATTCAGCCTCAGGAAACTTTGTTTGTGGTGGATGCCATGACAGGACAAGATGCTGTAAATACAGCAAAAGCCTTCAATGATATCCTGAATTTTGATGGAGTTATTTTAACAAAATTAGACGGTGATACACGTGGTGGAGCTGCAATTTCGATTAAATCGGTTGTAAACAAGCCAATCAAATTTGTAGGTACAGGTGAGAAGATGGAAGCAATTGATGTTTTCTATCCGGATCGTATGGCCGAGCGTATCTTAGGTATGGGTGACGTTGTGTCGCTTGTAGAAAGAGCACAGGAACAATTTGATGAAGAAGAAGCCAGAAAACTTCAAAAGAAAATCGCTAAGAACGAATTTGGTTTTGATGATTTCCTTACTCAAATTCAGCAGGTGAAGAAAATGGGTAATATGAAAGATCTGGTTGGAATGATACCGGGTGCTTCAAAAGCCATGAAAGATGTAGAGATAGAAGATGATGCGTTTAAACATATTGAGGCAATCATTCACTCGATGACCCCGATAGAAAGAAGCAAACCTTCGATTATCGACGTAAAAAGAAAAGCCAGAATCGCTAAAGGTTCCGGAACCAAAGTCGAGCAGGTGAATCAGTTAATGAAGCAGTTCGACCAAATGAGTAAGATGATGAAGATGATGCAGGGTCCGGGCGGAAAAAATCTGATGAAGATGATGGGCGGAATGAAAGGAATGCCGGGAGGAATGCCGAGATAAAATAAAAGAGTTTCAAGTTTAAAGTTTCAGGTTGTGAAACTAAAACTTGAAACTTTTTTGATTAATATAAATATGTGTTTCGCTTTTAATGCGAAACCGGAAACTTTAAATCTGAAACTAAAATAAACAATGCAACTACTAGACGGTAAAAAAACAGCTGAAGACATTAAAAACGAAATTGCAGCCGAAGTTCAATCGATAAAAGATGCCGGAGGGAAAGTTCCTCACTTGGCAGCAGTAATCGTTGGAACTGATGGAGCAAGTTTAACTTACGTAGGAAGTAAAGTGAGATCTTGCCAGCAAATAGGCTTTGATTCGACTTTGGTGAGTTTACCCGAAACAATTACTGAAACAGAGCTACTGGATAAAATTAAAGAACTGAATGAAGATGATAACCTGGACGGTTTTATCGTACAGTTGCCTTTGCCAAAACACATCAGTGAACAAAAGATTTTGATGGCGATCGATCCGGATAAAGATGTGGATGGTTTTCATCCTGCTAACTTTGGAAAAATGGCTTTAGAGATGGATAGCTTCATTCCTGCAACACCATTTGGAATTATGCAATTGTTGGAGCGTTACAACATTGAAACTGCAGGAAAACACACTGTTGTTATTGGTAGAAGTCATATCGTTGGTCGACCAATGAGTCTTTTAATGAGCCGCAAAGGAAATCCGGGAGATTCGACGGTTACGCTAACACATAGCAGAACTCAAAACATTGAAGAATATACGAGAAGCGCAGATATTATTATCACTGCATTAGGAGTTCCGAATTACTTGAAAGCCGACATGGTAAAAGATGGAGTAGTGGTGATTGATGTTGGGATTACAAGAGTTGAGGATACTTCAAGTCCAAAAGGGTATGTTATTACCGGTGATGTTGATTTTGATGGTGTAAGTAAAAAAGCATCATTTATCACACCTGTTCCTGGTGGAGTAGGACCAATGACAATCGCTATGCTACTTAAAAATACACTTTTAGCAAGAAAGATGCGAAGCGCTAAAAATTAATAGTGTAGAAATAAATTTTAGATAAAAGCCTGTTCGAGAGAACGGGCTTTTTTTTGGGATAGGGTGAAGTTATTGTTAGAATCCCAAGGTGTTGTCCCTACGGGACAAGGCGAGTCAGGTTAGTTACTGTGTTACCTTTATTTGATCCCTACGGGATAAGCTTTTTCCGGAGTATAATGTTAATGTAGAAAAAATGTTGTATTGGCTGTTGTGTCATCATCATTTACTCTCTGCGGTATAAACTCCGTAAGAAGTCAGATATCGGCAGAAAAAGGTATGTTGACTGTTGTTGCTATGGTTCTTTCTTTAGTCTCTACGATATTAAATTCCTCTACGAGTCAGACATCGGGAGGAAAAAAGGTATGTTATCTGTTGTTGCTATCGTTATTTATTCTCTACGATATTAAACTCCGTTAGGAGTCACATATCTGTAGAAATAAATAAGATTCATACGGAAAAATGTCCCGTAGGGACTACACATGTTTTATAAAGTTGCAATTTTGATCAAAAAAAAAGTAAAAAAAGATCATTTTAGAATGGTTAATTCAAAATAAAATATAACTTTGTGCTTCAAAGTACTTTATTTATGAATCAGAAGCACCAAGAAGATTTAGCACATATTCGTTCCATGATGGAGCGTTCTTCAAGATTTATATCATTAAGCGGACTCTCGGGGGTATTTGCAGGACTTTCTGCTTTGATTGGTGGATTATATGTTTATCAATTATTTAAAGCAAACGGACTTGAGTATTTTGGTGGAGACTATGAGCAGCAATATTCTGTTGACTTAGTTTCAGAATTGGTCTTTATAGGTTTGATTATTCTAGTTTTTGCTTTTAGCTTCGGTCTGTTTTTTACGGTTAGAAAAAGCAGGAAGTACGATTTACCTATTTGGACTTCAGCTACTAAAAACATGCTTTTTAATCTGGCAGTTCCATTATTGGCGGGTGGCATATTTTGTCTGGCGTTGATTTATCATCAGATTTTTGGCTTAATTGCACCGGCTACTTTAATTTTTTATGGACTAGCCTTGATAAATGCTGAAAAGTATACTTTTTCAGATATTAAATATTTGGGTTTTTGTGAGTTAGTTCTAGGATTTATTTCTCTTTTTTTTATTGGATATGGTTTGGTTTTTTGGATCATTGGATTTGGTATTTTGCATATCTTGTACGGATTAATAATGTTCAAAAAATATAAATAATCCATTTCATGGGAATTATTGACAAATTAAATAAAGATTTTGAAAGCCGTGTCAGATTGGGGATAATGTCCATTCTGATGGTAAACGAGTGGGTGGATTTTACTGAGATGAAGAACCTTTTAAATATTACAGATGGAAATTTAGCAAGTCATTCCTCAGCGCTTGAGAAAGCAGAATATATCGAGGTAAAAAAAGAATTTGTTGGTAAAAAACCTAAGACGTCTTATCAGGTAACACCCAGAGGACGCGCGGCTTTCAAAGAGCACCTTTCTTATCTTGAAAAATTGATGAAATCGTAACAACTCTATTTTTTTTATCTAAATACTTTGAAATGCAAAGTACTTTTTAATTTGAAATGATAAAATCACCATAAAAAAAGTAAAACAAAACCAATAAAGAACGGATGATAACCTATTGAAATACTATTAATTTAACGCAATACTTATGAAAAAACATCAAATTATCCCAGCCTGCAGTTTAATTTTTATACTGCTTTTTTACAATGAAGCAATGGGCGTTAACCTCGCTATTTTTGGATTATTATTTATCGGACTGATCTGTTATTTTTTTCAGGACAGGTTTACCGAACGATCACATTTGATTCTGGTAGTAACGTCGGTCTTATCTTGTCTGGCTTTTGCCTGGTATGGAGATTTTGCATCATTTTTGGCACTTTCAATGTCCATTTTATTTTTGCATTTCAGAGTACAGGATCCGGAACTTAAAATAATTCAGATTTTTCCGCTTGTGTTTTTAAATGCGTTTGCCACTTTAGGACGTGTTTTTATGTTCAGCCAATGGCTTCCGGAACAAAAAATCCACAACAATTTTGCAAAGAAACTTGTGGCTTATGTTGTTATTCCCCTGATTTTCCTTGCCGTATTTTTTACTGCTTATTCTTTTGGGAGCGAGCATTTTTCGTCCCTGCTGACGGATTATACTTTAGATCTTAATATTTTTGAACTCATCCTGATCGGAACTTTAGGGTTTTACATTTCATTTAGTTTTTGGAATTATTGGGTTCCTGAAGTATGTTATGAAAAAAATGAACTTTTGGATAATGAATTTAACAACATCAGCGAAATCAAAAACCAGCAGACATTTTCGTTTCTGGATTTAGATTTTGAAAGAAAGAGCGGTGAGATTACATTAGTCTTGTTAAATTTCATGCTTCTGGTTTTTATAATTACATACAATTACGAGCAATTTTTTGAAACGGTTGAGACCTCTAAGCTCAGCTCAGCGACTCATGAAAGAGTAAATGCCGTAATCTTTTCGATTATTATGGCTGTTGGAGTGATACTGTTCTATTTTAAAGGAGGATTTAATTTTGATAAAAGAGCAACTCATCTCAAAAAATTGGCAAAAATATGGATTGTCTTAAACGGTGTTTTGATTGTTAGCACCATTATTAAAAATTCAGAGTATGTTTCATTCTTCGGGTTGACTTATAAAAGATTGGGAGTTTATGCTTTTCTGATTCTGGCGGTAATGGGTTTGATTTTTACATTTTTAAAAATCACCCGACAAAAAACAAATGCCTATCTCTTCAATCAAATGGTCTGGTGCTTTTATGGAACAATACTGTTGTGCAGTTTTGTGAATTGGGGAAATCTAATTACAAACTATAATGTTTCGGTAAATAAAGGAGTCGAACCAAGGTTTTTAAGGAGTTTGCATTTTAATGATGAAAGCCGTAATGCTTACTTTTCAACCATAAATATTGTTGGTGAAGGACAGGGTTATCTGGAAGAGAATCGTGTAGAAGACCACAAGAATGATCCTTTTCTGTCGAAAGCGCTCTATTATGAATTTGTGAATACTAAATAGTTGACAAAAACCGTCTTAATTATGTTATTAAGGCGGTTTTTTAATCTCCAATTGTTTTTGGTTATAAAAATAAAGGATACTTTTGCAGCACTTAAAAAAAAACTTCTCCAATGGACGATTATGATTCGTTAGTATTTAATTAAAGTAGCTTTTGAATTTTTTCAAATTGCTACAATAACCCCTGCAATTTTGAAATGAAAGCCTTTTACAAAAACAATAACGGATTAATCGAGACTCAGGAATGGACTCCAAACTGCTGGATCAGCATTGAATCTCCAACAGAAACTGAAAAAAAGTATTTACTGGACGAACTTCAAATTCCTGAAGCCTTTTATAATGATATCGAAGATATTGATGAAAGACCTCGTATGGAGTCTGAAGATGGTTGGAATTTGTTTATCATGCGCGTACCTATAAAAAGTAATGATGTTAAACTTCCTTTTCAGACTATTCCGATGGGTTTGATTTTTAAAGAAGATGTTTGTGTCACTATTAGTTTTTATGAAACACAAATCATTTCTGATTTTGTACAATACACCAAAAGAAAAAACATACCTATAAAAGATAACTTCGATTTGGTTTTAAGATTGTTATTGTCATCCAGTGTTTGGTATTTAAAATATCTGAAGCAAATCAATCAAAAGATAAAACTGGCCGAGGATAATCTGGAGAAATCAATTAAAAATCAAGAGTTGCAGGCACTTTTGCAAATCGAAAAATGTTTGGTGTTTTTTATTACTTCTTTAAAAGGGAACGATGTTTTATTTCATAGAATTAAAAATCTAAAAGCGCACAGAGAGCATTTTGATCCTGATTTGCTGGAAGACGTAGATATCGAATTAAGTCAGGCACAGGATACCGCTAATATTTACAGTAATATTTTGACGGGAATGATGGATGCCTATGCTTCGGTGATTTCTAATAACATGAATAACATTATGAAGCAAATGACTTCGATTTCTATTATTCTAATGATTCCTACTTTGATAGCCAGTTTGTACGGAATGAACGTACCAAATGGTTTGGAAGAAAGCAAGTTCGGTTTTTGGATTTTGCTTTTTATATCTGTTATTTTGTCTTCTTGCGGGGCATTTCTATTTAAAAGAAGAAGATGGTTTTGATACTGTGTTTGCTATAAAATACATAGCAACATCATTTTTTGACATATAAAAAATACAGATAAAAAAAATCCCATTACTTATATACAATGGGATTTTTTTTATCTGTTTAATAATCTCCTTTTTTCTTAAATCGGGGATCGTGTTTAGAGATGAATTCTGTTCTTCGTCTCGGAGCTTCTTCTTTTGGCAAACTCGCTTCCTCTGTTTTACTGGAAGGTTCAATTAAACGATTTAGTTCTTTAATTTCGCCATCAGTCAGATCGCGGTAACGCCCCACCGGAATATCCAGTGAAATATTGATAATTCGGATACGTTTTAAAGCCGTTACATCATATCCTAAATACTCGCACATTCTACGAATCTGACGGTTTAGACCTTGTGTCAGAATAATTTTGAAAGTGTATTTGCTGATTTGTTCTACTTTACATTTTCGGGTAACAGTGTCTAAAATTGGAACACCATTTCCCATTCGCTGAATAAAACGATCTGTAATAGGTTTGTTAACCGTTACAGTATATTCTTTTTCGTGGTTGTTTCTGGCGCGCAGAATTTTGTTGACAATATCACCGTCATTCGTCATAAAAATCAATCCTTCACTCGCTTTATCCAGACGCCCAATTGGGAAAATACGTTTAGGGTAATTAATGTAATCTACAATATTATTTCGAACCTCGAGATTGGTGGTGCATTCAATTCCAACAGGTTTGTTGAATGCTAAATACACCATTTTTTCGTGCTTTTCTACAATTAGTTTTCCATCAATGCGTACTTCGTCATCGGGTGAAACTTTTGTTCCCATTTCCGGTACGACACCATTTATTGTTACACGTCCTTCTTCAATAAGTTTATCGGCTTCACGACGAGAACAGTACCCAGTTTCTCCTATAAATTTATTCAGACGTTTTAAATTCTCTTCCATATTGCAAAAGTAGTCAAAATTTAGACTTCTTGGACTTCTTAGATTATTAGATTGCTGTTTAACCTTAGAGCCTCTGAACCTTTCTAGCCAGCATGAAAATCCGAACTATCTGAAGGTGTTTCTTTGCGGTCAAACATCCCGTAATCGCGAACTACTGAGGCAATCCGTAAGTGATAATCTTTAAAAACTTCATTTCGTCCCTTTACTTGCGCATGACGATGCATTTCAAGATTTCTCCATTGTTGAATGCTTTCTTCATTCTTCCAAAATGACAAGGACAAAACTTTCCCGGGGTCACTAAAACTCTGAAATCTTTCTATCGAAATAAAGCCTTCAATATGGTCCAATTCGGGACGCAGACTTGCAGCAATATTCAGATATTCTTCTTTTTTTCCTTCATTCGGAATTACTTCGAAAATTACAGCGATCATTTTTTTAGATTTTTAGATGGTTGGATTTTTAGATTGTTTGGCTTTGATCTGAGATTTTTAGCGACTTAGGATCTTAAATAAGCCTTTGTGCCTCTGAACCTTTATTCAGCAGAAAACAAAAACTCAATAACCTTTTGATACAATTCGTCGTCATGCATTCCGTGGCCGAGGCCTTTAGTTTCAATAAACTGACTGTTTTTCCAATTGCTGGCAATTTTTTTTCCTTCTTCAAAAGCGACGATCTTATCTGAAGTGTCGTGTGCGATTAAACCCGAAACATTAAATTGGGAGGCAAAGCGTTGTCCTGAGAAATCTTCGAGTTTAAAATTGAAGCGATTCATGAATTTGCCTTCTAAAAGCGTAAACATTTTGGTATTTAAACTTAACATTGAGATATAATTATCAATCAGTGTTTTTAGGTCAGATGGAGCACCAAGAATGACCATTTTATTTATACTGGTGTTGGGAAACAAGTATTGATGGTAAATACAGGCAGCACCTCCAATAGAATGACCGATAATAATGGTGGGCTGGTATTTTTCTACAGCCTTATTGATAAATTCGGCATAAAGCGGAACATTAAATTCTTTACCGCTGCTTTGTCCGTGAGCAGGAGCATCAATCGCAATAATGGTACTTCCTGATTTTTGTAGGTGTGGTAACGTTTTTTTCCAGCGGGAAGCATTACTTTCCCAGCCGTGAACAAGCAATATTTTGGTTTCGTTACCTTTCCAGATATAGGTTTGAAAATGATGTTCGTTATGGTGAAATGTTTCTGTTTCTGTGTTTTTTAATACTTTGGGCAGGCTGTCCTTCTGTAGTCTCCCAATTCTGGGCTGACTGAAAAGTGCATAAGAAAGCTCAACGGCTTTTTGTGGGCGAACGTAACTTAAAAAGTTAATATAAGATCCGACCGATTTTAATGTGATAAAACGTATTCCTTTTTTAATTCCCAAAACAAATAATTTAGTGATAAAAATAATATTCGGGAATCGATCTAAAAAAGCTTCGCCACGAATTACACAAATTTACCACGAATTTTTATTCTTTAATGTGTTAAAAGAGAAATTGGCGAAATTTGTGTAATTCGTGGCGAGAAAAAATGCCGTTTAGCGGCAAAAAAAAGTCCCGATTGGATCGGGACTTGTATTTAGAATTTAGAGAACAATTGTTCCATTTTTTCTTTTTCTTCTTCAGCTAATGCGCTGTCAACTAAAATTCTTCCAGAGTGCTCATCAGTAATGATTTTCTTTCTTGAAGCAATTTCCACCTGAGTTTGTGGTGGAATTGTAAAGAATGATCCTGCTGAAGCTCCTCTTTCGATAGATACAACTGCCAAACCGTTACGAACACTACTTCTGATTCTTACATAAGCAGCTAATAATCTTTCTTCAATTTGACCTGAATACTCAGCAGACTTCTCTGTTAAGAAGATTTCTTCTTTTTGAGTTTCAGACATAATTGCATCTAGTTCAGATTTTTTATGTTTTAAATGAGAACTTTTTGCGTCAAGTTTTTCTTTTAAATTAGAAATAACTTCTTTTTTATGTTCGATAGAAGCTTTCATTTCTTTGATTTGCTTTTCAGCCAATTGAATTTCTAATTCCTGAAATTCAACCTCTTTAGTCAAAGAATTAAATTCTCTGTTATTACGAACTGATTCTTGTTGTTTTGTGTATTTTTTGATAACCTCTTTGTGCTCATCAATAGCGTTTTTCTTTGCTTTGATAAGATCCTCAATCACTTCAAGTTCACTTTTCAGTTTCTCTGAACGCGTGCTTAAACCTGCAACTTCATCCTCTAAATCCTCTACTTCTAAAGGAAGTTCTCCTCTTACGTTTCTGATTTCGTCAATTCGGGAGTCAATAAGCTGTAAATCGTATATTGCTCTTAACTTGTCCTCAACACTTAATTCTTTCGTATTCGCCATATTCTATAAGTACTTAACTGGATTTGTATTTTCTTCTGATAAAATGATTGCAAAATTAAGGATTTTTTTTCGAAGATAATCAACAATATAGTTTTTTGTATACCGTTCGCTCTCAAAATGACCAATATCGGCTAAAAGTAGACGATTTTCAGCTTCATAAAACTGATGGTATTTTAAATCGGCAGTTAAAAAAGCATCGGCTCCGCTTTGAATGGCATTTTTTATGGCGAAACTCCCAGAGCCCCCCAAAACGGCTACTTTCTTGATTTTTTTGCCTAAAAAGGCTGAATGACGAATTCCGTCAGCAATCATCTTATCTTTTACAAAAAGCAGAAAGTCTTTTTCATTTATTTCTGTTTCAAATTCGCCAATCATTCCCAGTCCAATAGTTTGATGTGCGTTTTGTATGTTGTAAATTTCATAAGCAACTTCTTCATAGATATGATGGGCAAAAAGTGCTTTCAGAATTTTTGATTGTAAATGTTTTTCAAAAATAACCTCAATTTTTATTTCGGTTCCGGTGTGTAATTTTCCTTTTTCTCCAATGACCGGATTGCTGTTTTCATTTCCCTGAAAAGTAAAAAAGCCTTCTGTGTTAAAACTGCAATTGTCATAATTTCCAATCGTTCCGGCACCTGCCTCAAACATTGCATTTCTAACTTTTTCGGAATTTTCGGGAGTGGTATAGGTGACTAATTTTTGAATGAAATTTTGTTTCGGAATCAGAACCTTTGTGTTGATTAAGCCCAATGCATCACAGAATATTTTATTAACCCCTTGAGAATGGTTGTCTAACGCCGTATGGACGGCATAAATCGCGATGTCGTTTTTGATTGCTTTTAAAATGGCACGTTCTACATAATTTTTACCTGTGATTTTTTTAATTCCGGAGAATAAAATAGGGTGAAAGCAAACCACCAGATTACAATTTTTGGCAATTGCTTCCTCAATAACAGATTCTAATGCATCGTGGCAAACTAAAACTCCTGTACTTTCAGTTTCGGTATTGCCAACTAGGAGTCCTACATTGTCAAAATCTTCGGCATAAGCCAAAGGAGCCATTTCTTCCAGGACTACTATTATATCTTTGATTTTCATTTTTTAGTTTTGTTTCGGATTTCAAGTTCCAGGTTATGGTGTAAACTTGAAACAAATTAACGAAAAATATTATACTTTCGTAAAATGAATGTACTTAGAAAAATACTTTTCCCGTTCGCGATTTTGTACGGATTGATTACTAGTGTAAGAAATTTTCTTTTTGATAAAGGAATTTTAAAATCTACTTCATTTGATATTCCGGTTATTGCAGTTGGAAATCTTAGTGTTGGCGGAACAGGTAAAACACCCCAAATAGAATATCTTATCCGATTATTATCAGATCGTTATAAAGTGGCTACTTTAAGCCGTGGTTACAAACGAAAATCAGAAGGTTACGTATTGGCCAGTGAAACTTCTAATGCTGAAATTTTGGGTGATGAGCCCTTTCAGTTTTATCAGAAATTCCCAAATATTCAGGTAGCTGTTGATGCCAATAGAAGAAACGGAATCACGCAATTGCTTTCGCAAACTGAAAAACCGCAGGTGATTTTGTTAGATGACGCTTACCAACACCGAAAAGTAAAAGCCGGGTTTTATATTTTATTAAGTTCTTTTGATGATTTGTATGCTGATGATTTTATGCTGCCATCTGGAAATCTTCGCGAGAGTAGAAGTGGAGCCAAAAGAGCTGATATTGTGGTGATCACAAAATGTCCAAAAGAGCTATCGGAGCAAAAACAGGAGGAAATCAGATTAAAGTTAAAGCTCAAATGTTCCCAGCAACTCTATTTTACTTTTATTGATTATGACGATTTTGTTTATGGTAAAGATGAGAAAAGGGCTGTAAGTAATGTTAAATCAGAATCAAAATTACTTTTAGCCGGAATTGCAAAACCAAGTCCGTTTTTCGATTATTTAAAAAATGAAAAAGATGAATGCCTGACTTTTCCGGATCATCATCATTTCTCGGATGCTGATTTAGAAACAATTCAGAATAAGGCACAGAATAAAAGGGTTATTACGACCGAGAAAGATTATGTACGTCTAAAAGATTCAAAATTGGTTTCGGGTTTGTATTACCTTCCTATCAAAAGTACATTTATCAAGCACCAGCAAAATTTTGACACCACCGTTCTTGAGTATGTAAAAACAAATTTACCGTCTTAAGAAAATATTGACGTTAGAAGAATCGGGATATAATGCTGTAAAATTCGTCTGGAACAAATGGTTTTGTAATAACGTCGTTCATGCCATAAGATAGTAGCATATCTCTGTTTTCATCAAGCGAAATAGCAGTAAGTGCTATAATCGGAGTTGTTTTGTCGAACTCTCTGATTAATTTTGTAGCTGTAGTTCCGTTGATTCCCGGTAAGTGAACATCCATTAGGATCATATCAAATCGTTTTACTTTTAAAAGCTCAACTGCATCCTCACCATTGTCGATAATTTCGCAGGTAATGTCTTTGTTCTCCAGCATTTTTCGAGTAATCATCTGATTGATTTTGTTGTCCTCAATCAGTAGAATCGATTTGTTCTTTAATTGCGTATCGTTATATGGTTTTATTTCTTCAATAGTTTTCAATTGCTCTTTGTTAATCTTAAAGTTTAATTTGAATGTAAAAGTTGAACCTTTGCCAACTTCACTTTTTAGTTTGATTTCTCCGCCCAAAAGTTCGATTAGTTTTTTGACAATTGTAAGTCCGAGGCCGGTTCCGCCGTATTTTCTGTTTACTTCTATGGACCCTTGCGAAAAGCTTTCAAAAACAGTTTGAAGCTTGTCTTCGGGGATGCCAATTCCGGTGTCAACAATCTCAAAATAAACGGTTGCATTGTCGCCTTCCAGTTCGAATAATTTTGCAATAACACTCACATGTCCGTTTTGAGTAAATTTTAAAGCATTGTTGATTAAGTTTAGAATGATCTGAGACAGTTTTGTTGGATCTCCAATTAAATTATCGGGAATGCTTTCATCTATTTCAAGGTTAAAGTAGTTTTTGTTGGCTGTCGCTAATTCCTTTAAAGAGCTCTGAATATTGAAGAGTAATTCTTTAAGATTGAAGCTAATGTTTTCTATTTCAACTTTTGTGGAATCGATTTTATTAATTTCCAGGATTTCATTGATAAAAGTGGTCAGGTAATTTCCTGAGAATTTCAACGATTCTAAATATTTTAATTGTGTTTTTTTAGGATTGTCTTCGAGTAACAAGTGGGTAATTCCATTAATAGCGTTTAATGGCGTCCGCAGTTCATGACTTACCGTTGATAAAAATTCGGATCTCGCTTTCGATGCTTTTTCCGCTTTATTTTTGGCCAGTATGAGCTCTTTGTTTTTTTCTCTCAGAAGTAAATTGTTTTGATTTCTTATAATGTTGTTTTTGTATAAAGCCAGACTCAAAAGGGACAAAATCGAAATTAGGGCAATCGCTAATATACTCACCAGTTTAGAATAGCGATAGGTTTTTAACTGGATTTTTTCTTCGCTTTCCTTTTTAATACTGTCTTTTAAGGATTCGTTCTTTTTGAATTTTTCAAATTCATTCCGATCCGTTTTGTTGTTTTTTAATTTTAAGATGTAATTCTCTAATTGATAATGTTCTTCCAGATAGGAGTAGGCAAGGTCAAAATTTTTATTTTGTCTGTAGTACTGGCTGATCGCTAAGATGATTTTTGATTTTTGAGCCAGGTTGTTAGTTTTGGCATTATAGCTTAAAGCATTGTTGAAATAAACAATAGCCGAATCATTTCGTTTGAGTTGTGTTTCAATTAAACCAAGTTGATAATAGGAATTGATTTTGGCTTTTATGTTTGCCGGAAGGTCTGTTTCCTGTGTTATTTTTCGAAAAGATTGGGCTGCTAAGGGCAGATTTTTGTTGTTTTTTAAGGCTATCGCTTTCTGATAGCTTAATACTTCGGCCGGATCTGTAATTTTTAATTGGTTTAAAAGCTCTTCGGTTTTCTTGTAATAGATTTCCGCTGCCTGGTAATTGCCTTTTACAGTATTTGTCAAGCCAATATAATGTAAAGCCAGAGCCTTGGTACAGGTTGGTTTTATATTTTGAAATAGAAAAACACTTCGATGAAAGTTTTTCAGGGCTTCTTCATAATTTTTTTGGCTGTAATAAATCTTTCCAAGCTTAAAAGTCTGATTCGCGAGGTTTTCGGCTTTATCGTTTGTTTCGCAAAAGTCAATGGACTTTTTGGTGTAAAAAATAGCTTTACTGTAATTTTTATTGCTAAGACTGGCGTCTGTTAATTTGTTGTAATAGAAGACACTGTCTGTACTCTTTTTAGCCTGAGAGTACAAAAACGAATTTAATAGACAAACAACAATAAAAAGATAGTGTTTCATGTATGGCTATGCTTTTACAATGAATCTTTAAGTTTTTCTTATTAGTAAAATCAAATCGATCAATCTTGATGAGTAGCCAATTTCGTTATCGTACCAGCCCACAACTTTTACCATTTTGTCAATAACCGAAGTTAATTGAGCATCAAACAAACACGAATGCGTATTGCCAATTACATCAACTGAAACAATTGGATCTTCAGTGTAATCTAATATTCCTTTTAAATTTGTTTTTGAGGCTTCTTCAAATGCTTTATTTATTTCTTCAATCGTAACAGCGCGTTTTACATTAAATGTGATATCGGTTAAAGAACCGTCAGGAACGGGAACGCGAATTCCACATCCTCCGATTTTATGATGCAAGTTAGGGAAAATTTTTGTTAATGCCTTAGCTGCACCTGTTGTTGTTGGAACAATCGACTGACTTGCACCTCTCGCACGACGTAAGTCCTTATGTGGCTGGTCGTGAAGACTCTGATCTGTGGTGTAAGAGTGTATGGTTGTGATATAGGCTTGTTCAATTCCACACAATTCATCAATAATCTTTATCATAGGAGCTGCATTGTTTGTAGTACAGCTCGCATTCGAAACAATGTTTTCGCTTCCGTCCAGAATCGTTTCATTAACGCCTAAAACTACCGTTTTGATGGTGTCAACTTCTGATGGCGCCGAAAGAATTACTTTTTTGGCACCGACTTCAATATGGGCGTTTAATTCCTCGTGCGTTTTGTACTTTCCTGTTGATTCAATTACAAGATCGATGTCGTGACGTTTCCAGTCCAGATTAGAAATGCTTTTTTCGTGAAAAAAGAAAAAGTGTTTTCCGTCAACAATAATTCCTTCTTCGTCATGACTGACTTTAAAGGGTAAGACTCCGTGAATACTGTCGTATTTTATTAAATGCGACATGGTTTTGTTATCGGCGATGTCGTTGATGGCAACTACTTCAATTTCAGGGTGGTTTAAAAGTAAGCGAAATAAATTTCGGCCGATTCTTCCAAAACCGTTTATAGCAATTCTTGTTTTCAAGCTTTCGATTGTTTGTTAAATCGTTTAATCGTCGATTGGTTTAACCGTACTTATGATTAAACGATTTAACAAATAAACGGTTAGACTTTTTTATAAAATGTGTTTTTGTGCTTTGTAAGAAGAACGAACCAGTGGGCCGCTTTCTACATGACGGAAACCTAATTCAAGGCCAAACTTTTCATATTTAGCAAACTGATCAGGCGTTATAAATTCTTTTACAGGCAAATGTTTTTTACTTGGCTGTAGGTATTGACCAATAGTAACAACGTCAACATTTGCATTTCGTAAATCAGTCATCGTCTGAAAAACTTCTTCTTCAGTTTCTCCAAGACCCAGCATAATTCCAGATTTGGTTCTGTTGATTCCCTTTTCTTTCAGGTAGCGTAAAACCTCGAGACTACGATCGTATTTGGCCTGAATACGTACTTCACGGGTCAAACGGCGGACCGTTTCAACATTGTGTGAAACTACTTCAGGATTGGCCTCAACAATTCGGTCGATGTTTCTTTCGATTCCCTGAAAATCCGGAATTAAAGTTTCAAGAGTAGTATTCGGATTCATTCTTCGGATTGCTTTAACTGTTTCAATCCAAATAATAGATCCGCCATCTTTTAAATCATCTCTGTCGACACTGGTAATTACGGCATGTTTAATGTTCATAATTTTGATAGAACGGGCTACTTTTTCAGGCTCGTCCCAATCAACCGTTTCAGGGCGTCCGGTTTTTACACCGCAAAATCCGCAGGAACGGGTACATACATTTCCCAGAATCATAAAAGTGGCTGTACCTTCGCCCCAGCATTCTCCCATATTTGGGCAGCTTCCGGAGGTACAAATAGTGTTTAGACTATATTTATCAACCAAACCACGTAGTTCAGTATATTTTTGTCCAATAGGGAGTTTAACCTTTAACCATTTAGGTTTTCCCGTTGGTATATTTTCAATGACTGTTTCCATATATCAAAATTCAAAGTACAAAGATAAGCAATGTAGTTTATTTGGAGATTCGTTTAAGATTTAATTTGGTATTGATGTGCACAGAGTTTTTATAAGGCACTTTTGGTGATAATCTTGAGAGGGTGTTAAATTATTGTTTTTAAAGTATTGATGCTTATTGAAATGCCTGATTTTTGTTTGTCAAATGGAATAAGAGCAATGATTTTGATTGACTGCTCATTTTTACTCATTTAAAATTTATATCTTTATTTGTTAAAAAATTAGTGGTAAGCGAATCAAAATGGAATTGGGTTTGTACTACATTTGTTGTTAAATTGTAATCATATAAAACATGAAAAAGAAATTTATAGTATTGGGAGTTTTGTTTGCCGCTTTTGGATTTACTAAAGTAAATGCGCAGATTAATTTTGGTGAAAAAGCGATGAGTGCTGTTCAAAAAGGAGTTAGTGGTTTTACTTTTAGTAATGCTGATGCTGCTGCTTTATCAAAAGCTGCTGTTGATAAAATGGATGCTGAACACGAAGTTGCAGCTGCGACCGATCCTTACACTGTAAGACTGAACAGGGTTTTTGGAAAATATACAAAAGGGGACGGATATACGTTAAACTATAAAGTTTATAAATTAAAAGAAGTCAATGCTTTTGCAACTGCTGACGGAAGTGTACGTGTATATTCGGGATTAATGGATATCATGGATGACAATGAACTGCTTGCGGTAATTGGTCACGAAATTGGACACGTAGCCAATCATGACTCTCAGGATGCGATTAAAGCAGCCTATAGAAAAGAAGCTTTGTTGGAAGGAGCTGCTTCGCAATCGGCAACCATTGCAAGTGTTACCGACAGTCAGTTGGGTAAAATCGGAAGTGCTATTATTGATAGTAAATTTAGTCGTAAACAAGAGGCAGAAGCCGATTTGTTTGCTTACGATTTTCTGAAAAAGAATGGTTATAATGTAAATGCAGAAGAATCTGCTTTTAGAATTCTGGCTAAGATGAGCGAAGGAAATGAAGCATCATTTATTGATAAGATGATGAGTTCACACCCGGATTCAAAACAAAGAGCTGAAGATGCTAAGAAAAGAGCGGAGAAAGATGGTTTATATAAAGCGTATGTGCAACAAAAAATTGTAAATACTGCTCCGGCTAAAAAAGGAACTCCAGTTAAGAAAGTACCTGCTAAAAAGAAAAAATAATCTTTTTTAATCTAATAACTAAGCCCGACAGATTTTTAAAATCTGTCGGGCTTGCTGTATAAGGTTTAACCTAAAACGTGAAATGCAAGTACTTTCTGTACATCGTACACATTTACAGATTTGTTAAATTGTTTTACAATACTTGGTTGTAATTCACTTGCTACCCAGATTTTTAGTTCGGCATCCAGATCAAACGTTCCAGCCGTTTCTACACTAAAACGTGTAATGCTTTTGTAGGCAATTGATTTGTATTCTGTTTTGCTGCCTGTTATTCCTTGCACGTCAACCAGAATTAATCTTTTGTTTGTGAAGATAAAAGTATCACGGATGAGTTTAAAACCCATTTCGATTTCCTCATTATCAGTTAAAAGTTGTCCGTATTTTTTAAGTAAATCGTCTTGACTTACAGTACCGGCATTGCCAAGAATAGCTGAAAATATTCCCATTTTTTAGTTTTTAATTTTAATAGATTTGACTTTCCTTTTTAGGAGTGGTAAAAGTAAGTAAAAATTAAAAGATGGAAATGGTTTTTGTAAACACAAAAGTGTAATTCAATACTCAATTTAAAGAGATAGTTGATGGTTACCCGCAAAGTCACAAAGCCGCAAAGTTTTAGTTCCTTTGCGGCTCTGCAAGATTTATTTTGTAGTATAAAAAAAAATATTTTTTTTAGCGGTTTCGAAAAAGAGCATAAAAAAGCAGAACCTAAGTTCTGCTTTTTCGTATTTATTATTCTGCTTCCGTTTTTATTGTGATAGGGAGATTATAGGCAGTTCGAACGGGATTTCCGTTTAAAATACCCGGACTCCATTTTGTTTTTAGTGATTTCAATACTCTGATGGCTTCTTTACCAATTCCGTATCCTGGGTCGTTTTTCACCATAATGTCGGTAATGGAACCGTCTTTTTCGATTACAAACGATACGTATACTCTTAATGTTCTTTCCGCATCCAATTCCGGTTTGTTGAAATTGTTTCCTACGTAGGAATAAAACTTAGCCATTCCTCCCGGAAATTCTGGTAGCTTGTCTAAATTTACGGGATTAACCGGGGTGTTGGTAGTGCCTGTTGAAGGCGCAATTTCTCCTCCGCCATTATTTCCCGGGATAGGATTTGCAGTAACGGGCCCTGTTCCGGCATTCGTATTGTCAACTACAGGATGATTGTCTGTATTTGGTGCAATAACATCAGGTGTAGCCTGAGCCGTAGCTGTTACAACCGGATTTACCAATTGTGTACTGGTAACAGGTGGCGCAGCTGCGCTTTGTTGAGGTACAGTTGGAGCTGGTGGTTCAGTTCTTACCTGAATCGGAGTTAGATCTACAGGTGTTAAGGGATCAGTAAGAACAGTTGGTTCTGTTTCTACAAGGCCATGCGACCCAAACTTATTAATCAACACCGACGCACTTCCCAGACCTGCCAATAATAGCAATCCCATAAATAGCGCTGTAATTGTAGTTTTTGAACTCTCCTGGCGTAATTGATACGCGCCGTACTCTTTGTTCTTGTCTTCGAAAACAAGATCGGTCCAATTGGTTTCGTAGATGTTTGATTTAGTCATGATTTATGGATTTTAAGGTTAAGTAACATTAAATCATAGGCAGTACGGTTTTGGTTTTAGCTAACAACGCAGGAGTTGTTGTTTTAGTATGTGAATAATTAGGTTTTTTAAGAAAAAACACATGGATATTTTATTCTTTACCTAAAGATAATAAATTATCTGTTGCGTTCGATGATTTCTGCTAGTAATTTTTTAGCGCGAAGTAATTTTACTTTTACATTGCTTAATGGCTCGTTGATTTTCAGGGCTATTTCCTGATAAGTCATTTCTTGAAAGTAACGCAGCTGAATGACCTCCTGGTAGTGAGGTTTTAATTCTTTGATACATTGAAGTAAGCGCGAAAGGTTTTGCTCTTTAATTAAAGCGTCTTCGGCAGAGGGAGTAGGGTCGGCAATATTGTAGGCCTGTTGGTCTTCATTGTCTGTGATTTCTATAAAAAGACTAGTCTTCTTTTTACGTAATAAATCAATATAAACATTTTTTGCAATGGCAATTAGCCAGGTGTTGAATTGGAATTCAGGATTGTAACTGGCTATTTTGTCAAAAGCTTTAGAAAAGGTCTCGATCGTAATATCCTCGGCAATGGTTTCATTTTCGGTACGTTTTAGCATAAAGCCGTAGACTTCATTCCAGAAATAATCTAATAAAAAAGTAAAGGCGATCTGATCGCCTTTTTTCGCTTTTTCTATTTTAGAATTTATTTCCAATATACCGGTTTTGAAAAGATATTAGTTATAAAGATATTAATTTGTGTGAATATAAGGATGATTTCAACCACAGGAAACCAAACTTTTAGGTCGTTTTCTTTTAGTTTACCTGCAGAAAATCCTATAACAGTCCATGCTACAGTGTAACGTGTTGCTAAAATAGCTAACACAGCGATCCATTGAAACTGAAACGCTAATAATAAGATTGCTGCCAAAAAGAAAAACAATTGCGAGATAAAAAACAATCCCAATTGCATTTTGTCAAAAGATTTGTAATGTTCTGCTGTAGAAATATGTCTTCTTTTTTGGGTGAACCACTCTTTGTAAGTTTCTTTCGGTTTAGAGTAGGTAAAACTTTCAGGCGTATAAGCAATGGTTGTATTGTTTTTGTTTGCCGCTTGATTGATAAACAAATCATCGTCGCCCGAACGAATCTGAATGTGTTCGATAAAGCCGTTTACATTAAAAAATTCTTCTTTTTTATACGCTAAGTTTCGTCCTACGCCCATGTAAGGAAATCCTAGTTTAGCCCATGAAAAATACTGAACCGCTGTTAATACGGTTTCGAAACGGATGATTTTATTTAATAACGAGCGCTCAATTTTTTCATAACCGCCATAACCCAAAACGATAGTTCGGTTCATAGTGAATTGTGAAGTCATTGCTGTAATCCATTCTTTTGAAGTTGGATAGCAATCTGCATCGGTAAATAACAGATATTCTTTTTTTGAAGCTTTGATTCCTAAAGTTAAAGCATATTTCTTGTTTCCCCAGAAAGCTTCATTGTTTTGTACTTTAACCAAACGGATATTGTCGTATTGCTTTTCGAATTCTTCAAATACTTCGAGGGTTTCATCACTTGAGGCATCATCGATTAAAACAATTTCAAAATCAGGATAGTTTTGTTCTGCAAGCAAGGGGATGAATTTCTTAACATTTTCTTCTTCATTTTTTGCACAGACAATAACGGATACCGGAATTTTTTTCGGCGTTATTTCTTGTGGTTTGCCGAAAGCAAACTTTCCAAAAATTCCTAAATAGTAGAAAATCTGAATGAAAACAATAGCAATAAAGAAGTAAAATAAAGTTATAAGCATCTGATTTTAATGTCTTTTAATTTCTGAATCTTGCGAGTGCAAATGTACTCATGAAATCGTAATTTTCAATGGTTAAAATGAATTTACTTTCGGCATTTTGACATTTCCTTCGCAACAGCAATAGCCTGAGGGTTTTCGGTTTTTTCTAATTCCGAAATTATGTTTTTATAATTGTGATCGTCCCTGTTTTGAGAGAGTTTTTTGGTAGCCTGAATTTCGTCGATTTCAATTTCGAAGCCAAAAATACCTCTGGCTTCACGCATTGTTCGTGCTGATAAATTTTCAACACGAACCGGATTTTCGGAATTGACTTCGTATTTGTCGACTAATTTTTTAAGCTGCTCGATTGATGTAGCTTCGTCGACAATTTTGATTCGGCCATAGACATGTACGGCAATATAATTCCAGGTCGGAACATTTTCGTGATCGTACCAGGACGATGAAATGTAGCTGTGCGGACCTGTAAATACAGCCAGAACCTGATCGTTTTCAGCAAAACCTTCTGCTTGCGGATTTAGTTTGGAAAGATGACCCTGTAAAATCTCTTTTCCGTCTGAATTCACTTCCAGCTCAATCGGAATATGTGTTGCACATAATTTTCCGTGTGTTTGATTGATCAGGATGCCAAAACTGTTTTCTTTCAAAAAAGTTCTGATCGATTCCGGATCTTCGTTTTTGTATAAGTCTGGTGTGTACATTTTTTCTTTTTTAGGGACAAAGGTTCAAAGGCAACTATTCAACAATCGAATAATCTAATTGTCTACAGATTTAATTTCTAGATTACATTCACTTCTGCTTCAATCTGAATTCCAAAAGTATCAAAAACAGTTTTTTGGACCTCTTTGGAAACGGCCAAAATTTCCTGTCCGGTTGCATTTCCGTAATTTACTAAAACCAAGGCTTGGTTTTTATGAACTCCGGCGTCACCAAAACGTTTTCCTTTAAAACCAGCCTGTTCAATTAGCCAGCCAGCTGGAACTTTTACTTCGGTTTCTGAAACTTCGTAATATTTCATTTCAGGGAATTTCTGATGTATTTTTTCGAAATCGGTTTTTAATACAATCGGATTTTTAAAGAAGCTTCCGCTATTTCCTAATTCTTTGGGATCCGGTAATTTGCTTTGTCTGATAGTAATTACAGCATTGCTCACGTCTTTTAACGTTGGAACAGTAATGTTGTTTTTGGCTAGTTCTGCCATAATATCCCCGTAAGAAATATTGATCTTATGATTGCGTTTCGTTAGTTTGTAAATTACCGCTGTAATGATGTATTGGTCTTTTACTTCGTTTTTGAAGATACTTTCTCTGTATCCAAACTTACATTCGGCATTGGTGAATGTTTTTATTTCCTGAGTGGCAATATTCATCGCTTCGCACGAAACAAAAGTGTCTTTGATTTCTGTTCCGTAAGCACCAATATTTTGAACGGGAGTGGTTCCCACATTCCCGGGAATGAGCGACATGTTTTCTAAACCGCCAAAATTATTGTCGATCGTCCAAAGAACGAAATCATGCCAGGTTTCACCGGCCTGACTTTCAACCCAGACAAAATCATCGTCTTCTTTGATGATTTTTTTACCTTTTAAATCAATATGAATAACAAGAGCATCGATATCCTGCGTTAAAAGCATATTGCTTCCTCCACCTAAAATGAATTTTTGCTCGTTTTTATTTTCTTCTAAAATAGTTTTCAATTCGGCTACAGTATGTACGGCAACAAATTGTCTGGCTTTGGCTTCAATGCCAAAAGTATTGTAGTTTTTTAAAGAAAAATTGGATTGGATTTCCATAAATAAAAGGCTTTTTTTGAAGAATTAATTCTGACTCCAAAAGTAAGGATTATAATTTATTTGCATTGGGTTTCTAAAAAATAACAACCAATAAAAGAAACAAAACTTCGTTGTAAATGTTTTTTAGGGTGTCTTATTTTAGAGCCTCAATAAACCGCTGCATTTCTTTCATTGTGCCTATTGTAATTCTCGTCCATTTGCCATTTTCTTCGTAAATTTTGGTTCCCGTTATATTATGGTCCTGCAATTGTTTGAAATAGTCTTTTTTGTAATTTTCTAAAGAGAAATAAATAAAATTGGAATAAGAGGGAATGCAGGTTAAATTGAGCAGTGTAAGTTGTGCTATGGTATATTTTTTGGCTTCCTGATTGGAGGTGCGTACCTGACGAATGAAATCAGCATCATTTAAAGAGGCAATTGCGGCAGCTATCGAAACCACACTTACCGATAAATTGGGAGATGATTTTAAAATGCTAAGTTCATCAATGACCGTAGAATGTGCAACAGCGTAACCAATGCGGGCGCCTGCCAGTCCGTACATTTTTGAGAAAGTTTTGGTAATAATCAGGTTTTTATTGGAAACAACCAAATCACTTAACGATGGTTCGTCGGTAAAATCGATATAAGCTTCATCGACAAAAACAATTGTTTTTTGGGTGGCTTCTCTTATAAAAGCAATCAATTCTTCCCTTTGGCACAGTGTTCCTGTCGGATTGTTTGGGTTGCAGATATACACCATTTTAGTGTCGGCATCAATGGCATTTAACATGGCCGGTAAATCATGCTTTTTGTCTTTGGTTAGCGGAACAGTGATTTTTTTTATTCCTAGTTTTTCGGCAGGAGCTGTCCAGTAATCGAATGTGGTTTCGGCCAATATAAAGTTGCCTTTTTTTAGAGCAGTATATTGAAGAATTAAATCTAAAATTTCAGTGGAGCCTGCGCCCAAAAGAATGTTGTTGTCTGAAACTGTATTCTTTTTTGCCAGGAGAGTGATTAATTCCGGTGAAAGATTCCAGCCGTACCGATTGCTGATGTTGATACTTTTTGCCATTGCCAATCGCGCTTTTGGAGACGGGCCGTAAGGGTTTTCATTGGAGCGGAGTAAGATGGGAGAATGGTCTACTAAGTCGGGTAAAATGTATTCATTAGTGCCATTGGCAAAGGTTTCAAACTGGCCAAAGCCTAATCCTATTGTGCCTAAACCTATTTGTTTTAGCCAGATTCTTCTGTTACTCATTTCTCTATTAGATTAAATTAAACAATGTGATGAAATGTAAGTCGTCAACAAGAAAAGAAAGTTACGTTTTTTTGTGCAGATTAGGCTGATTTTAAATTAGCCAGCTTATGGATTTTATTAAATAATCTTTATTAAGAGTTTTAAAAGAATTGGACCTGTACAGGAAAATGCCACAATTGCGACTCCTATTATTCGATCTAAAATTTTAATTCCATTCTTTCCTTTTGGAGGGTTGTCCCAGCGAAGGGCAATAATTATGTTGCGATTATATAAAAGCCGAAATAAAGGATTAGAGCTTTTAATAGCTAAAATGAATAGTATTGGAAGAAAATAAAAAGCTTCTAATTGAGATGAATTATATCTCACGAGTCCGATTATAGAAAATATAAGAGCAAATATTAAATGTTTTATTAATTTGTCAGCTTCGAAAAGTTGATTGTACCTGAAAGTTTTTGGATTAGAATTTGCACCTGTTAACATATAAAAGAATAGATATCCTAAGCCGAAAAATAAAGGAACAATCAGTAATACTTTTTCCATTCTTTATTTAAGATTTAAATCCAGCAACTCATGATACCTGTCAGAAATAATCTTCATGTTAATATTATAATTGGCATTCTCTTCCACAAACTTTCTGTTTCGAATAATTGCCTGATGGCGGGATTCCTGATTTTCAAAAGACCAAATTAATTCTTCAGCAAGCATTTCGATATTGTCAATTTCAATCAATTGTCCGTTTTCGTGATGTCTGATCCAACTTTGATTTCCGGGAATGTCGGAAACTATAGGGTAACAATTACAGGCCATCGCTTCAAATAAGGATGCCGATACGCCTTCGGTAATGGGCATGCTGATATAAATGTTAGATTGCTGTAATAATTTAGGAAGTTCAGTATTCGGAATTCTTCCGGTGAAAATTACTTTGCTTTCAATTTGAAGTGCTGCGGCCAGCTCTTTTAAAGATTGTAGTCGGGTTCCGTTACCAACAATGGTTAGTGAAAAATCGATTGCTTTTTGGTGTAAAATACCAAAAGCTTTTAAAATAGAATCATGGCGGTATTCCGGCTGTAAAGAACGCGTAACAATAGCTTCGATTTTAGCGGAGTTATTGATTGAAGGGGAGAAAAGTGATAAATCAATTCCTTTTGGAAGTACTAAAACTTTGTTCATGTCTACGCCAATAGCTTTCATCGAAACAGTCATCACCGGACCCCAGGCGTGTATTAAATTGGCTTTTTTGAAAGCGTGTTTCTGAATGATTTTTTTTAAAGGAAGTAGGATCGAACCTTCGGGCCACAAATCGGTTCGGCCTTGTTGTGCAATTGCAATCGGATGCATTCCGGAAATTGCTGCCAGAAAACCATAACTGGTCGTTCTTTCGGCTATCACCATATCGGGTTTTTCCTTTCGGATTTTTTTTCGAATAGAAAGGGGAGAAAAAAGATACTCTACAATACGTTTGAATCGGTTGAACTTTGAATTGTTGGGTGTTTGAAGTTCCCAGGTGCAAATTTCAAAACCGCCAAATTCTTTCAAACCGTTCATCCACGTAATGGCGTCAGCACGATAAGATTCTCCAAGAAAAAGTATTTTTCTTTTTTTCATTCGGCAAACTTAATTTTTTAGCCACGAATTCACGAATTAATTTAAATAATTTGTGAATTCGTAGCAATGTATCTTTTCTAGAATTCCTCAGTGTCTAAAGCACGGTTGATGAATTCATTTAAGGGTTTTAAAGCGATGAGTTTTTTGCTCATTTTCGAAACGAAGTCTTTTTGAGTCACCTCGTTGATGTCATATTTTTGGGTTGCGGTAAAACTTTTCAATTTTAAAAACTCAATTGCAGGATGTTCTTTTTCGTAACCTCTTGGAGGATTTTTAAGCGAGTTGCTTTCGTTTACATCCAGACTGCCAAATTCTTTTTTAAAGTTTTTGTCATTAAGGATGGCTTCGAGATCTTCATAGAAAAAAGCAATTTCTTTGCGGACTTTCTTCAGATCTTCGGCTTCAGGTGAATAATAACCTCCGGCAATAAAACTGGCTCCTTGTTCAATATGTACATAATATCCGGCACGATTCAGTCCTTTGATTCCGGTAGACATCCAGATTCCTAAATGGGATTTATAAGGTGATTTGTCTTTGGAAAACCGAATATCACGATTGATTCTGAATGTACAGTTTTTGACTTCCAATAGTTCCAGTGAAGGATCCATAGGTTTCATTACGTCGAGTAAATCACTGACCAATTGATGATAATTTTTCTTAAAAATCTCGTATCGTTTTTTGTTATCTAAAAACCAATCTCGGTTGTTGTTTTTTCTTAAGTCTTCTAAAAATTGCAATGATTCTTTCGTTAGCATATCTGTGGTTTTATTGCAGTTGTTTTTTTAAGTCTTCCTCTTTGATAAAGCCAATATTTTGCCATTTTACAGCTTTGTTTTCATATAAGACCATAGTAGGAAGCTGTTCAATTTTCATTTGAGTAGCCAAAGTTTTGTTTTTGTCTACGTCAATGCGAACAATAACTATTTTGTCGGCCATTTCTTTTTGCATTTTCAAAAGATAAGGTTCCATTTGTTTGCATGGACCACACCATTCGGCATAAAAATCAACCAGTACTTTTTTGTCTGTTTTTAAAAGGTTGTCAAAATCACTCATAGTCGTTCCAACCTGAGCTGTTGAAGGTTTAGAAAAACCTTCCGCATTCCATTTCATGATACCTCCTTCTAATTCATAAATGTTGGTAAAGCCCAATTCATTCAATTTTGCGGCTGCTTTTTTACTTCTTCCTCCACTTAAACAATAGATAAAAACAGGTTTTGATTTGTCGTAAGTTGCAACTTTGGCGGCAAAATCATCACCATTCCAGTTTACATTTACAGCATTGTCAATATGATTAGATTCAAATTCTTCGGGAGTTCGAACGTCCAGTATTTGAGGATTTTCGGTTGTTTTAATTTTTTCTGCAAAATCTTTTGGAGTTATCTCTTCAATAGTACCGGATTTTTTTTCGTTGCAGGAAAGTAATACAACTGAAACTATAAGGAATAGAATTTTAGGAAATTTCAAAAGATTGAGTTTTAGATTATAGAATTGCTAAAATAATGATTTTTAATTAGTCAATTAGTTAATGAGATAATTCAAAATCATTATATAATTTTCTCATTAACTAATTGACATAATTATCTAATTTAAAGATTTTATAACTCTGATGTGTTGATTTTACAATAGTTTCGGTACGTTCCGGATGAGTATCGGAGATAAAAAGCTGTCCAAAAGTTTCACTGTTTACCATTTCGATGATTTTGGCAACACGGCTTTCGTCTAATTTGTCAAAAATATCATCAAATAACAATAGTGGTTTTACACCGCTTTGTTTTTTTAGAAATTCAAATTGAGCCAATTTCAGAGCAATCAGAAAAGATTTCTGCTGACCTTGTGATCCGAATTTTTTTATGGGATGCGAATCAATTTCAAACGACAGGTCATCTTTGTGGATGCCTACACTGGTGTAATGTAATGCCCGATCTTTATTAATGTTTTCGCGTAATAACGTTAAAAGATCCTTTTCGTACAAATGACTCTCGTAGACCAATTGTACCGTTTCTTCTGATCCGGTTATGGCCTGATGGTGTACATTAAATATAGGTATGAATTGTTCGAGGAAGTCTTTTCGTTTTTCAAAAATCGATTGTCCAAAACTATTCAGCTGTTCGTTGTATATGGATAAAGTGTCGTTGTCAAAAGTGTGATTCAACGCAAAATATTTCAGCAGTGCATTACGCTGTACAATTACTTTCTGATATTGGATGAGCTGATGCAAGTAAGTTGAATCCAATTGCGAAATCACACTGTCCATAAACTTACGGCGCGTTTCGCTTCCTTCCACAATTAAATCACGATCGGCCGGAGAAATAATTACAAGCGGAATAAACCCGATATGATCGGAAAATTTATCGTAGGCTTTGCCGTTTCTTTTTAAAACCTTTTTTTGCCCTTTTTTTAAACTGCAGACGATTTGTTCTGTTCTGTCGTTTTTCTCTAGTTCGGCATCAATCACAAAAAACTCCTCTCCGTGTTTGATGTTTTGAACGGCCAAAGGATTGAAGTAACTTTTCCCGTAAGCCAGATGGTAAATAGCATCGAGCACATTGGTTTTACCAATTCCGTTTTTGCCAACAAAACAATTGATCTTGAGGTCAAAATCAAAATTGATTTCGGAGAAATTTTTATAATTGAATAAAGAAATTTTGTTTAAATGCATTTTTCAGGAAACTCTAAGATAAAATTTGATGCTTTTTAAGTAACTCTTTGAACTTTTTCTTCTGCCACACATTAAAAGGATTTTTATACTGAGACTCCTTAAATTGGTGTAAATCGGTGAAATCGGTGGTAAAAAATCTAATATCAGTCAAGAAAAGCACTGTTTTGAACAGCAAAAATTTGAGGGTGCAAATTATCGAAAATTATCGATATAAAAGGCTTTTGATGCGTTTGAGGATGAATTATTTTCCGGTTGAGGAGGAGGGACTTGGTATTAATGAAATTATTTTTTTTAAAATAGTGATAAAATTGATTTTTTTTACGTCGGTTTCAATAAAAATTTTATTTTTGCCGTTCACTAAATTAATTTTAAATGGCAACTTACAATAAAAGAGGATATAAAGCACCAAAAGAGAAAGAAGTTAAAGAAGTAAATGAGGAAACACAGGTAATTATTGACGAAAAAGACAGCACAACCGCTGGCGTTTTCTCTAAATTAGATGAAACTGCTTCAAAAACTGAGGATTGGGTAGCTAAAAATCAAAAAATCATTATTGGTTTAGTTGCTGGTATTGCAATCGCGACTATTGGATATTTGGCTTACCAAAAATTTATCGAAGCTCCTAAGCAGGATGAGGCTGCAAGCGAAATGTTTGTTGCTCAGCAAAATTTTGAAAAAGCAACTAATGGCGTAGCAAGCGATTCTTTATACAAATTGGCTTTAAATGGTTCTGAAGGTAAATTCGGATTCATTAAAATTGCTGACGAATACTCAGGAACGGATGCCGGAAATTTAGCGAACTATTATGCAGGTATTGCTTCTTTAAATATTGGGAAATATGATGATGCAATTAAGTATTTAGGAGAGTTTAAATCAAAAGAAGCTATTGTAGGTGCTTTGGCAATTGGTGCTATTGGAGATGCTTATTCTCAAAAGAATCAACAAAAAGAAGCTTTAGACTATTATGTAAAAGCGGCTGAATCAAATAAAAATGATTTTACTACACCTCGTTTCTTGCTAAAAGCAGGTAAAACAGCTTTGGCTTTAGGTCAAAAAGAGGATGCTTTGAAATATTTAACAGATATCAAAGAAAACTACGATGCAACTCCGGAAGCTGCAGCTGTTGATGTATTGATCGGATTAGCACAATAAATTTAATTGCAGATTTCCGATTTTAGATTTTAGATTCGTATTTTAGCAATCTGAAATCTATACTCTAAAATCTAAAATATACAGATGGCTACTCAAAATAAAAATTTATCAGAATACGATAAAAACACAATCCCAAATGCGAAAGATTTTCGATTTGGGATTGTTGTTTCTGAATGGAATGAAACAGTTACAGAAGGACTTTACAATGGCGCTTTTGATGCCTTAACAGATTGTGATGTTCCGGCTCAGCAAATTATTCGTTGGAATGTTCCAGGGAGTTTTGAGTTGATTTATGGTGCAAAAAAAATGTTGCAAACGCAAAATGTAGATGCAGTAATTGTAATTGGATGTGTAATTCAGGGAGAAACAAAACACTTTGATTTTGTTTGTGAAGGAGTGACTCAGGGAATAAAAGACCTGAACGTTCAGACTGATATTCCGGTTATTTTTTGTGTTTTAACAGACAATAACATGCAACAGTCAATTGACAGAAGTGGAGGAATTCATGGAAACAAAGGAACTGAGGCTGCCATTGCAGCAATCAAAATGGCGTATATTCGTCAGCAGGCTTCTCTGTCACATCCATTTCATCAGCCTTTGCTGTCTTCGGGAGCAATTCAGATCGAAGAAACACCAATTAAAATTGAGAAAGAATAAAACACAATTGTTTTAAAGATACTAAAACCTATACTGTGTAAAAATAGTATAGGTTTTTTGTTTTTTTTATGATAGCTGATATTCTAAAACCCAACAGAAATTCATTAAATTTGTACACCTTGGTTAAAAAAACCAGGAGACAATTAGTAATATTACCCCGAGATTTTACGGATTAATTTCAACAAAAATCAAGGGACAACCTTTAACCCCAATTTTTTAATGTCGAGTATCATTCAATTACTTCCTGATCACGTTGCGAATCAAATTGCTGCCGGAGAGGTGGTTCAAAGACCTGCTTCGGTTGTAAAAGAGCTGTTAGAAAATGCTGTTGATGCGAAAGCAACTGACATTAAATTGATTATTAAAGATGCCGGAAAATCGTTAGTTCAGGTTATTGATAACGGAGTTGGAATGACAGTTACAGACGCGCGTTTGTGTTTTGCACGTCATGCTACTTCAAAAATTCGTCAGGCCGAAGATCTGTTTTCACTTGGAACCAAAGGTTTTCGTGGAGAAGCACTGGCTTCTATCGCTGCGATTGCACACATGGAAATGAAAACCAAACAGGAGCAGGATGAGTTGGGAACGCATATCGTAATCGAAGGAAGTAAATTTGTGTCGCAGGAAGTGGCGGTTCTGCCAAAAGGAACCTCGTTTGCGGTTAAAAATTTATTTTTTAATATTCCTGCCCGTCGTAATTTCTTAAAATCGGATACCGTTGAATTTCGTCATGTGATGGATGAGTTTCAGCGTGTGGCTTTGGCACATCCCAATATTCATTTTAGTTTTTATCACAATGGAAGTGAAATGTATAATTTGCCTGCGGCAGGTTATCGTCAGCGTATTGTCGGAATCATGTCCGGTAAAACAAATGAAAAATTAGTTCCGGTTAGTGAGGATACAGAAATAATCAACGTTCAGGGATTTGTATGTAAACCTGAGTTTGCGAAGAAAAACAGAGGAGAACAATTCTTCTTTGTAAACGATCGTTTTATTAAAAGTGGTTATCTGCATCATGCTGTGATGGCGGCCTATGACGGACTTTTGAAAGACGGTTCGCAGCCAAGTTATTTCCTGTATCTGCAAGTTCCCCCAAATACAATCGATATCAATATTCATCCAACTAAAACAGAAATTAAGTTTGATGATGAGCAGGCCTTGTATGCTATTTTAAGAGCCTCGATAAAACACAGTTTAGGGCAGTTTAATGTGGCTCCGGTTTTAGATTTTGACCGCGATGCCAATTTAGATACCCCTTACCATTATAAAGATTTAGAAGCCGAAACACCAACGATTCAGGTAGATGGCACTTTTAATCCGTTTACGGATGATAAGACCAATCAGCATTATTCGAAATCGGGATCAGGCTCTGGCTTTAGTTCTATATCCGGATCAGGCTCTGGTTCTGGTTCTGGATCGGGCTTTAGTTCAGGAGGAGGTTCTTATTCCGGTTATTCTAAAAGAGTAGAACCTACAGCAAGTTGGGAAAGTTTGTATGTAGGCTTAGAGACTGAGAGTATTGAGAGCTCTCCATTTACATTCGAAAATGAAGAAGTAACCTCGTCGCTGTTTAACGATAATGAAATTGAACAGGCGAGTCAGGGAACGTATCAGATTCATAAAAAATATATTGTTTCGCCAATCAAATCCGGAATGGTGATTGTCGATCAGCAAAGAGCGCATCAGCGTATTTTATACGAGCAGTTTTTGCTGAATATGACCGTAAATCAGGCTTCGAGTCAACAGTTGTTGTTTCCGTTGGATTTATTTTATTCCGCGTCCGAAATGAAACTGATCGAAGAACTGAAACCTTCTCTGGAAACAACCGGTTTTGTTTTTGAAAATGCACAGACCGATCATATTGTGATTTCGGGTATTCCGGTAAATATTACCGAAAGCGAAGTTTCACTTGTTATTGAACAATTACTAAGTGATTTGCAGGACGGAATTCCGGCCAACAGTTACAGTCAGAATGATACCATTGCGAAATCAATGGCAAAAAGTTTAGCGGTTAAAACCGGATCGTATTTAACCGAAAAAGAACAGGATAATCTGGTAAACGGATTATTTGCCTGTAAAGATCCAAACATATCACCTTTTCAAAAACCTACTTTCATCACCATGCGTGTGGAAGATATTGATAAAAAGTTTGCCTTATGATGAATAATATGACTCCTGTAGTAAAACAACTGCTTATAATTAATATCATATTTTTTATAGGTGCCCAGCTAGTGCCGGTTTCCGAACAGTTTTTTGCTCTTTTTTTTCCGGAAAGTGATTTTTTTAAGCTTTGGCAGCCTATAACCCACATGTTTATGCATGGTGGCATTTTGCATATTGCTTTCAATATGTTTGCTATGGTTTCTTTCGGTTCTGCTTTAGAGCATTTTTGGGGAGGTAAGAAATTTATCTTCTTTTATATTTCTTGCGGATTGGGTGCTGCTTTATTACAAATAGGAGTAAACTATTTACAATTTCAATCGGCTTTAGAACCTGTAAGAAGTTTAGGTTTGTCAGATGCGACATTGCATCAGATCTTAAATGTAAATTTTAGTGATGGAGTGAACTTCAGGTCAGATTTGTTTTTAGAACAAATTAAGCCAATACTAGAGAAGGTTGGAAAGACGAATCTAGATGAAGCCGGATTTAAAGGATTATTTGATGCCTCTGTAATTACTCAAGTACCTATGGTAGGAGCTTCTGGTGCTATTTATGGGCTTTTAGTAGCTTTTGCTTTTATGTTTCCAAATGCAGAGTTGGCTTTAATGTTTATACCAATTCCTATTAAAGCAAAATATTTTGTACCTGGGATTTTAGCAATTGATTTGTTTTTAGGTTTTAAAGGAGATTCTATATTTGGAGGAGGCGGTACAGGGATTGCTCATTTCGCACATATTGGAGGAGCAGTCATTGGGTATTTTATGATGTGGTACTGGAAAAAAAATCAGTTTAATAACAATCGTTGGAATTAATTTTTAACTTTAATATTGCAAATAGAAACTAAAGAAAGCTTTTATGAATATTCTGGACGATTTAAAACTACAATATAGATTAGGTGGGATAGCCATGCGTGTTATTTATTGGAACATTGGTTGTTTCCTGATTTCGTTAGTGTTTTTTTATAATTTTTCTAATGCTCAGTTTGTATTTCCAAACTGGTTGGCATTGTCGTCAGATCCTTCGGTTTTTATGTTTAAACCTTGGACGTTTCTAACGTATGCTTTCTTTCATTATGGTTTTCTGCACCTGTTGTTTAATATGATGGTTTTAAATTTTGCGAGTAATTTATTCCTGACTTTTTTTACTCAGAAACAGTATCTCGGATTGTATATTTTAGGAGCCATTTTTTCAGGTATTGTCTTTGCACTAAGTTTTTACTTTTTAAATATTTCGGCGCCTATTGTAGGAGCATCGGCTGCAATTATGGCCATTTTGGTGGGAGTTACAACCTATCAGCCTCTGATGAATGTACGTTTACTTCTTATCGGAAATGTTAAGCTTTGGCACATTACCGCTGTTATTCTGGTTTTAGATTTAATGCAGTTTCGTTTAGACAATACCGGCGGGCATATCTCGCACCTGGCAGGAGCTTTCTTCGGATTTATTTTTATGAAGCTGTTGCAGAATGGTACAGATCTAAGTAAGATTGTTTCCAGAACCCTGGATTTCTTTACCAATCTTTTTAAAAAATCCCCATCGACCCCTTTCACCAAAGTTCATAAAAATTACAAAAAACCTACTGAAAAAGTGACGTCAAGAATTGTTACGAAAGACAAGACGCAACAGCAAATTGATGAAATTTTAGATAAAATTAGCCAGTCCGGTTATGATTGTCTGACCAAAGAAGAAAAAGAGTTTTTATTTAAAGCTGGAAAATAATCGTTTTAGGGCCACAATATGAAAAACCTTTCATGGTTTAATAAAATAATGTTCTTTTTGAATATAGTGTTAACTGTACTGACGTTTAGCATTTATATTTTACCCTTTCTGGCACCAAAGAGTTTTCCGCTTCTATCGGTTTTAACGCTCTTTATGCCGGCTTTTTTCGTTCTGAATGGTTTGTTCTTCGTTTATTGGGCGATTCAGTTTAAAAAACGCCTTATCCTGTCTGGTTTGGTACTGTTAACCGGAATTACCTTTATCAGTAAATTTTATAAATTCTCGGCAAAAGAATATGTTCAGGATGAAAGAGACTTTTCGGTGATGAGTTATAATGTGCGTCTTTTTAATGTTTTTAAATGGCTCGATCGTGATGACATTCCTTCCAATATTAAAGCTTTTATTGACGAAAAAGACCCGGATATTCTTTGCATTCAGGAATATTCCAATTCGGCTCATTTGGATTTAAAAGTCTACCCGCACCGCTATATTTTTATTGAGGGAAATAAAATTAAAACCGGTCAGGCCATTTTTTCAAAATTCCCAATCATATTTGAGGGGAATATCATCTTTCCAAATTCAGACAATAATGTAATCTATGCTGATATCAAAAGAGGTAAAGATGTTATTCGTGTTTACAATATGCACCTGCAATCGATAAAAATTTCACCGGATGTGAGTGATATTTCAGATAATATAGATCATGTTAATCAGGAGAAATCACAATTAATTTATACCCGAATTAGTAAAGGATTCAGACAGCAGCAGGAGCAGGCTGAGATTTTTAAAGAAAATATAAAACAGTGCAAGAACCCGATTATTATTTGTGGAGACATGAACAATAGTCCATTTTCGTATGTGTACCGAAGTATCAAAGGAAAGTTGAAAGATGCCTTTGAAGAAGCAGGAGAAGGGTTTGGAGCAACCTATAAGTTCCGTTATTACCCGGCACGAATTGATTATATTTTTACAGACAGTAAAATGAAAGTCAAACAATTTGAAAGCTTTTCTGATTTCGAAAATTCGGATCATTATCCTATCATGACGAGGCTTTCAATTGAATAGTTTTTTTTAACCGCAAGGTACGCTAAGGTTTACGCAAGGGGCGCAAAGTTTTTTTATTTTAAGTTACAAGTAAAACGCAAAGTTCGTAAAGCTATAGAGTAAAGCTTTGCGAACTTTGCGTTTATATAGAATCTAACAAGAAAACCATCCTTGCGTTCCTTGCGGTTTATATTTTACAGACAATGAAAACTCAAATCATTATCCTATTATGACACGGCTTTCTATTGAATAGTTTTTTTAACCGCAAGGGGCACAAAGTTTTTTTATAGAAGTCTAAAAGTAAAACGCAAAGTTCGCAAAGCGATAAGGTAATGCTTTGCGAACGTTGCGTTTATATAAAATCTAATAAGAAAAGAATCCTAGCGTCCCTTGCGGTTAAGCCACAGTAAACTACTTATAGATTCAGTTTTCGATATTGCAGCGGGGAGGACTGCTTTAGTTCCTTAAACTTTCGGTTGAAATTTGAAATGTTGTTAAAGCCACATAATTCGGCAATTTCGAGAACCGAAAGCTCACTGTTGTTGGCCAATAGCTTCGAGGCATGTTCAATTCTCACTTCGATTAAAAACTGGAAAAACGACTTGTTGGTCCGGACTTTAAAATACCGGCAGAAAGCATTTTTAGTCATATTGGCAATCGAAGCGATTTCGTCCAGGTTAATGTTTTTTTGGTAGTTGGTCATAACGTGTTCGAATACGGTCTGCATTCGTTTGCCTTCATTATCGGTAATTTTTTTGTCGTACAGATGATTCGAGAGTTGTTCTCTGTCGCTGTTAGAGAGCCATTTTATGATCTCTAGGAACAAAATAAACCGTTCGTAATTATCTGCTTTTTTTAGTTTTTTAAACGACTTGGTAATTTTCTTAGGCGCATTGTGAATAATAAATCCATTTTTACTACTTTCTAAAAAAGGGTGGATGTTTTTAAAAGTAGTAAGCGTGAAGAATTCTTTTCCAAATGAGTTTGTCGTAAAAAATAAGGTACGCATGATCGAAGATTCATTTTCATATACCTCACTTCTAAAAACATGAGGTAAATTGCTGCCAATCATTAAAATGTCTCCCTCTCGATAGTGCGAAATGGTGTCGCCGGCAAAAATGGCGCCCTGTCCTTTTTCGATAAAGCTAATTTGAATTTCTTCGTGTTGATGGAGTTTGTCGTAAAAAACGATCTCTCTATCCTCTTGATATATAAGAGGATCTTCTCCCGATTTAGGGATTTTAAATGGAAAAACTTTCATGGTTGGTCAAGGTTAGTTAATTCAAATATATTTGATTTTGTCAAAAAAATAGCAATATATTAGTTGGTTTTTTGTATAATCGGTTTATAGAGGGTAATATAATATTGTTTTGAGGTAATTTTTAAGCCTCCTGCTTTGTTCAATATAAATAATTTTGGTTTTAATTAAAATCGATATTATGAGTATTCAATGGAAAGGCGTAATGCCGGCGGTAACGACTAAATTTACTGCAGATGATAAACTAGACTTCAGAATGTTTGAAGTTAACTTACAAGCACAATTAGAAGCAGGTGTTGAAGGAATAATTCTTGGCGGAACATTAGGAGAAGCCAGCACTCTTTTAGAAGATGAAAGAAGTGAATTGGTAAAAGGTACTGTTAGCATGGTAAACAACCAGGTGCCTGTAATCATGAATATTGCAGAACAAACTACACGTGCTGCAATTTTAGCAGCCAATAAAGCAGAAAAAGATGGAGCAAAAGGTTTGATGATGTTGCCTCCAATGCGTTACAAAGCTTCGGATTTCGAAACGATAACGTATTTTTCTGAAGTAGCCAAAAACACTTCACTTCCTATAATGGTTTATAATAATCCAGTAGATTATAAAATTGAAGTTACGCTGGACATGTTTGAAGAAATTTTAAAATATGACAACATTCAGGCTGTAAAAGAATCAACCAGAGATATTTCAAATGTAACCAGAATGATTAATCGTTTTGGTGACCGATTAAAGATTTTATCAGGAGTAGATACACTGGCTTTAGAAAGTTTACTAATGGGGTCTGATGGATGGGTTTCGGGCTTGGTATGTGCTTTTCCAAAAGAAACTGTTGCAATATACAAATTAGCCAAAGCAGGCAGAATTGATGAAGCTTTAAAAATATACAGATGGTTTCTTCCTTTATTAGAGTTGGATATCAATTCATTCCTAGTGCAGAATATTAAGTTGGCAGAAGTAGCAACAGGTATTGGAACAGAATATGTTCGTGCGCCTAGATTGCCTCTTCAGGGAGCGGATAGAGAAGAAGTTTTGGGGATTATTTCCAGATCTTTAGAATCAAGACCAACTTTGCCTGATTATAAAAACTTGTAACCGTACGCTGAAACAATTGGTTTTACAAATTTCTTCTTTAAGAGTCTGTTTAAATTTTATTTGTTGGCTTTCTTATGATGATTTTCGGCTGCAAAGTCGTTAAATTTTAATACAATAGCGCTGCTATTCTATTAAAATTTGCCTCTTCTCGCTCGAAAATCCTTTGATAATAAATCTCAAAAATAAATTTTAAACAAACTCTAAGAATTGTAAAGTATTTATTCAAACAACACAAAAGAAATATGATTACAGGAAAAAATTACGTGGGAAGTGCGCTTAAAGCTGCCGGAGATAAGACATTTAAAACGTTTAATCCACAGCTCAATATCGAAAATCCCTGGGTTTTTACAGAAGCAACTCATGAAGAAATTGAAGAAGCAGTTGCTTTGGCGCATCAGGCGTTTGGTACCTATAAAAAATGTTCAGGTCTTGAAAAAGCAGGTTTTTTAAATGCTATTGCAGATGAAATCGTAGCTTTAGGAAATGATTTGTTAGTTCAGTATTGCAGTGAATCCGGCTTTCCAATGGGCAGAGCAGAGGGAGAACGCGGAAGAATGGTTGGTCAGCTACGCGCGTTTGCCCAAATGCTCATTGAAGGGAGCTGGGTTCAGGCTGCAATTGATACGGCAGTAATAGACAGAGTTCCTGCGCCAAAAGAAGATTTGCGCAAAATTTTGGTACCCCTTGGACCTGTTGTGGTTTTTGGATCCAGTAATTTTCCGTTTGCATTTTCAACAGCTGGTGGCGATACGGCTTCGGCTTTAGCAGCAGGTTGTCCTGTGATTGTAAAAAGTCACTCCATGCATATAGGAACCGGTGAAATGGTTGCCTCAGCGATTATCAAAGCAGCGCAAAAAACAAATATGCCCGAGGGAGTTTTCTCTAATCTTATTGGTGGAGGGACAACACTTGGAACTGCATTGGTGAAACATCCATTGGTGAAAGCAGTTGGTTTTACAGGAAGTATCCGTGCCGGAAGAGCTTTGTTTGATCTTGCAGCACAAAGACCAGAACCTATTCCGGTTTTTGCCGAAATGGGAAGTGTGAATCCGGTAGTGCTTTTGCCGGAAGCAGTAGCTGTAAACAGTCAAAAATGGGCGACTGCCTATGCAGGATCCATTACGCTTGGAGCAGGTCAGTTTTGTACCAATCCGGGATTGCTGTTTGGAATTAAGGGAGCCGAATTAAATAAATTTTCGGAAGAATTAACTCAGGCTATTGAGAAAATAGAACCATTTTGTATGTTGCATCCTTCAATGAAAGAAGGTTTTGAAGAAGGGTCAGCAACGCTGATAGCTCAAAATGGAGTTACCAAAATTGCAGAATACAAAGGTGAAGCCGCACCAAATTACGGGGTGCAGAAAGTACTGACTGTAGAAGGAAAAGCTTTCTTAGAGAATAAAACCTTAAGTCATGAGGTTTTCGGACCTGTTTCGGTCCTTGTACAATGTGATGATGAGCAACAGCTGTTAAAAATTGTCAATCAGTTAGACGGACAATTAACAGGAACAATTATAGGAGAGTCTGAGGAATTAAAAAATCAGGAAGAACTAATTGCAGCGATGCAGAACAGAGTAGGGCGATTGATTTTTAACGGCGTTCCTACAGGAGTTGAGGTTTGTCCTTCAATGATTCACGGAGGTCCTTATCCGGCCTCTTCTGATTCGAGATTTACAGCAGTTGGAATTCATGCTGTCTATCGCTGGGTGCGACCATTTAGTTACCAGAATTGGCCAAATGAGTTATTGCCTGCAGAATTGCAAAATGAAAATCCATTACAGATTTTAAGAACATTAAATAATATTCAAACAAAATCCCAGATATAATAAATGGTAAAGAAAACTTTTTTTTGTGTAGATGCGCACACTTGCGGGAATCCTGTAAGAGTAGTGGCAGGAGGAGGGCCAAACTTGACAGGCGCTAATATGAGTGAAAAACGCCAGCATTTTTTAAAAGAATTTGACTGGATCCGTAAAGGGTTAATGTTTGAACCTCGTGGGCATGATATGATGAGCGGAAGTATTTTATATCCGCCAAGTGATCCTGCCAACGATTTTGGGATTTTGTTTATTGAAACCTCAGGCTGTCTGCCAATGTGTGGTCACGGAACAATTGGTACAATAACCATTGCCATTGAAGAAGGTTTGATTACCCCAAAAATACCTGGAAAAATAAGAATGGAAGCACCAGCCGGTCTCGTGAATATCGAGTACCAGCAAACCGGAAACAAAGTTGACTGGGTACGTCTGACCAATGTAAAATCATACTTAGCAGCAGAGGGATTAACAATTGATTGTCCCGAACTGGGCGAAATTACTTTTGATGTTGCGTATGGCGGGAACTATTATGCCATTGTAGACCCACAACAGAACTTTTCAGGAATTCAGGATTTTTCGGCGGGTAAAATTGTTCAGTTGAGCCAGGAAGTTCGTAAAAGAATAAATGCCAAATATCCGGACTATTTTATTCATCCGGAAAATGATACGATCCGTGATGTTAGTCATATGTTGTGGACGGGGGAGCCTTTAGATCCAACCTCTTCGGGCCGAAATGCGGTTTTCTACGGAGACAAGGCGATTGATCGTTCTCCATGCGGTACCGGAACATCGGCACGAATTGCACAGTTACACGCTAAAGGGAAACTTAAAGTTGGAGAAGATTTTATTCACGAAAGTTACATTGGCAGCAAGTTTATTGGGAAAGTTGTAGAAGAAACTTCAATTGGAGACATTCCGGCAATTGTACCAAGTATTCAGGGCTGGGCAAAAGTATACGGTTATAATACCATCATCATTGATGAAGCAAATGATCCGTATGCTCATGGATTTCAGGTAATTTAAAAAATATTAAAAATTCAGATTCATTGAAGGAGGATAAGATTCTTCTTCAATGAATTTTTTAATTTCGAACAAATGAAAAGAGTAAGTATAATTGGAGGAGGTATAATAGGTTTGTGTACAGCTTATTATCTGGCAAAAGAAGGATATGAGGTAACTATTTTTGATCAGTCTCCTATGGATGATGGCTGTTCTTATGGAAATGCCGGAATGATAGTTCCGTCGCATATAATTCCGCTCGCACAACCCGGTATGATTGCTCAGGGAATGAAATGGATGTTTGACAGTCAGAGTCCGTTTTATGTAAAACCGAGATTGGATGCAAATCTGATCAAATGGGGACTTCAGTTTTACAAACATGCGAATGAAAAACATGTAGAAAAAGCAATGCCTGCACTTCGCGATTTATCGTTGCTGAGTAAAGAACTGTATCAGGATTTTGCCAAAGAAAACAATTCTTTCTTCTATGAAGAAAAGGGACTTTTAATGTTGTATAAAACGGATAAAGTAGCCCATGAAATGTTTCATGAAGCAAGAGAGGCGGAAAAGTTAGGACTGGAAGTAGACTATCTTTCTGCAGCAGCGATTGCAAAATTAGAAAATGGGACCAAAACCGATGTTTTGGGAGGGATACACTACAGAGGCGATGCGCATTTGTATCCGCAAAAATTCATGCAATTTATCAAAGAAGAATTAAAACGATTAAAGGTAGAAATCCATTCCGGTACCACCGTACAGGATTTTGTTTTCGATCATCATAAAATTACAAAAATAGTAACAGACAAAGGTATATTTGCTACCGATGAAGTTGTATTGGCCGCAGGTTCCTGGAGCCCTTCACTGGCTAAAAAACTGGGAGTTTCGGTTTCTATTTTACCTGGAAAAGGATATAGTTTTACACTGAAGGATAAAAATCACAAACCTTCGATTCCATCTATTTTGTGTGAAGGTAAAGTTGCGGTGACACCTATGAATAACGATATTCGTTTTGGAGGAACTATGGAAATTACTCATACCGGAGATACTAAAATTAATAAAAACAGACTGCAGGGAATCATAAACAGTATTAATGAGTTTTACCCCGACATGCAGGTTGAAATACCCGAGAATAAAGATACCTGGTTTGGTTTCAGACCTTGTACACCTTCGGGAATGCCCATTATTGCCCGTGCAAAAAAAGTTGTAAATTTGACTTTTGCCACCGGACATGCTATGATGGGGTTAAGCCTTGCACCGGCAACAGGAAAAATAATTACAGAGATTATTTCAGGCAAAACACTTTCTGTTGATACTAAAATGTTTCAATTATAAACTATGAGATACGATTCAATTCCGGCTTCTTTATTCGAAAATAACCGAAAAAGGTTTGTCGAAAAAATGCAGACTAACAGTTTGGCTATTCTTACTTCAAACGATGTGATGCCCAATAATACAGATGATGTCATGGGTTTTGCACAAAATAATGATTTGTTTTATCTGTCCGGAATTGAGCAGGACGAAACTATTTTGGTGCTCTATCCCGATGCTTTTAAAGAAGAAAACAGAGCTATTTTATTTGTAAAAGAAGTCAATGAACATACGTTAATCTGGGATGGAGATTTCTTGACCAAAGAAAAAGTTACGGCTCTTTCCGGAATTAAAAATGTAAAATGGCTACACGAATTTGAAAAAGCCCTCCAGTTGTTTGCCTTTGAGGCCAATGCCATTTATCTGGGACACAACGAGCACATTAAAAGAATAACTTCGGAAATGAATACCCGCCAGGATAGAATGATTCAGTGGTGCAAACAAAAATATCCGCTGCATGACTACGAGCGTGTGGCAAAAATAACGAGAGAGTTGCGTCCCGTAAAATCAGATGAAGAAATTGCTTTGATCCGAAAAGCGGTGGCAATAAGTACTGAAGGATTTAAAGCATTGTTAAAAGCGGTACAGCCTAATGTAAAAGAATACGAACTGGAAGCTGAGCTGGCGTACCATTACATCAAAAACGGAGGAAATCGTCATGCCTTTAAACCCATTATCGCTTCGGGCAATAATGCCTGTGTCTTACATTACAATACCAATGATTCGGTTTGTCAGGACGGTGATATGCTTTTGGTCGATTTTGGGGTTTGTTATGGCAATTACAATTCCGATACTACGCGCTGTCTTCCTGTAAACGGAAAATTTTCTCCTCGTCAGAAAGAAGTTTACCAATCAGTTTTGCACTGTCTGAAAGAAGGATCAAAGTTTTTAAAACCGGGCATTTTGTCGAAAGAGTATGAATTACAGATGGCAAGCCTTGTTGAAACCGAACTGGTGAAACTGGGATTGATTACTTTAGAAGAAATTGCGGCTCAGGATCCCGAAAATCCCGTTTACAAAAAGTACTTCATGCACGGAACAGCTCATTTTCTCGGATTGGACGTTCATGATGTCGGATTGTATTCCAAACCTTTTGAAAAAGGAATGGTGCTTACCTGTGAGCCCGGAATATACATTCGCGAAGAAGGAATTGGCTGCCGACTGGAAAATGATTATTTGTTGACAGACGGCGGAAACATCAATTTATCTGAAGAAATGCCCATTGAAATTGAAGAAATAGAACAGCTCTTAAATACCAAATAACCATGATCAAAAAACACTTTTTATTGCTCCTTTTTGTTTGCTCAAGCATGTTGGCGCAAAAAGACATTGATATTAATGAATTAAAATGGCTGCCTAATTCGCATTCTTTTTGGGTGAATTCAGGAGAGAATATTTTGGTTTATGATGTCGATCAGTTAAATAAAAGTACTACTATTTTAACCCAACAGCAATTAACAAATGCAGGATTTAAAGGAGAGGTCGAGGAACTGTTATGGAATCAGAACAAAACCAAAGTGCTGGTGTACACCAATTCAAAAAAAGTATGGAGAGCCAATACCAAAGGCGACTATTGGTTTTTTGACTTAATCTCCGGAAAGGGAAGAAAACTTGGTGTTAGTTTAGAGGAGTCTTCCTTAATGTTTGCTAAGTTTTCTAACGATAACGAAAATGTAGCGTATGTTTCAAAGCATAACATTTACCTTGAAAATTTGGCTTCAGGCAAAATAACGCCTTTAACCACCGACGGAACTGACAAGGTAATTAACGGAACTTTTGACTGGGTTTATGAAGAAGAACTTGCGGCGCGTGATGGATTTCGTTGGAGTCCCGATGGCAAAAGCATTACTTTTTGGCGTGTAGATGCTTCAGAAACAAAGTTTCATTTAATGATTAACAATACAGCTGCTTTGTACCCATTTGTAGTTCCGGTAGAATACCCTAAGGCAGGAGAAAAACCTTCTTCCGTAAAAATTGGGATTGTTGATATCGCTTCTGTAAAAACCAACTGGCTTGATATTCCGGGAGAACCTGATAATAATTATTTGGTTCGCATGGAATGGGTTGCTAAAGATGAGGTGATGGTAATACAGCTGAATAGAAATCAAAATCAGGTTTCTTTTTACAATTGTAATACGCAATCAGGAAAAGCTAGTTTAATCTATCAGGAAAAATCGGCGGAATGGATTGATGTTTTTGATGTTTCTTCAGGCGTTTACGATGGTTTCCCTTGTCAGTTTGTCGATAACGGTAAATCTTTTTTATGGAGTTCAGATGCCGATGGCTGGATGCATGTTTATAAAATCAGCCGTGACGGAAAAAAGAAAGAACTAATTACCACCGGAAATTTTGATGCTTATTTTAAAGCCTATAATGATAAGACAAAATCAATTTATTATATCGCAAGTCCTAAAGATGCAACGCAGCGTTATTTGTATGAAACAAATCTGAATTCACGCAAAACAAAAAGAATAACTCCGGAAGTATTTGACGGGACTAATGAGTATGAGTTTTCTACTGACGGATCGTATGCAAAACACACCAATTCTAATATCAACCGTGACTTCAGCGCGCGTCTGGTATCATTATCAGACCATAAAAAAATACTACCAAAAGAAGCAGATGCTTTTACAAAACCGGAACGTGACTTTTCTTTGGAGAAGTTCAAAGTAACCACGGTTGATGGTGTTGAGATGGATGGAATCATGGCCAAACCGCTTGACTTTGATCCGGCAAAAAAATATCCGTTGTTTTTCTTCGTGTATGGAGAGCCAATGGCTTCGGTAGCTAATGATATGCCTTTATTTAATGGGATGATAAGTTTATTGATTCCGAAAGGATACATCGGAATTGCAATGGACAACAGAGGAACTCCGGTTTTGAAAGGAACAAAATGGAGAAAATCGATCTACAAAAATATTGGAATTATCAATACCCGAGATCAGGCGATGGCTGCAAAGGAAGTTCTGAAATGGGATTTTATTGATATCAATAGAGTTGCAGTACACGGATGGAGCGGAGGCGGAGCAGTCACTTTAAATTTAATGTTTCAGTATCCTGAAATATACAAAACCGGTGTCGCGGTTGCTGCGGTCACCGATCAGCATTTTTACGATAATATTTATACCGAACGTTATATGGGCTTGCCGGGTGAAAATGAAGCAGCTTACATTCAGGCTTCTCCGGTAACACACGCTAAGAATTTAAATGGGAATCTGCTATACATTCATGGGACTGGTGATGATAATGTGCATTACAAAAATGCGGAAGTTTTGATTGATGAACTCATAAAATATGACAAAGTTTTTAATCTGATGATTTATCCCAATCGTTCGCATAGTATCCAAGAAGGCGAAGGAACCCGAAAACATTTGATAGATACTTTTGTAAAATTTGTAGAAGAAAAATGTCCTTGGGGAACGAAATAGAGTAGTTTTAGAAGCCTAAAAAAGGGAGAATTTCTGTAAAAGAGATTTCTCCCTTTTTTTGTGGTTTAAAATCAGTCAAAAAAATACAAAAAGTAAGAAAATAAATACCTATTTAGCTAAAATTTAAAAGGGTAAGATAATACATGTAAAATATTAAATATGTAATAAAAGGGTAATATAATAGGTTTTTGCGATAATATATTATCATAAAAATTATTAAAAAAGCAAAATATTTGCCAATACTAATTATAAAACCATTTTATGAAATTCAAGTTTTTTCAAAGAAAAACGGTAGTACTTTTTTTTGTACTGCTAGCACAATTTGCGCTCGCACAGGAGCGGGTTGTATCGGGAATTGTTTCAGATAATGCAGGAATGCCTTTGCCGGGTGCGAGTGTATTGATCAAAGGAACAAAAACGGGAGCTCAAACAGATTTTGACGGTAAATATTCTATTAAGACAAGTCAGAATGCTGTTTTAATCTTTAATTATATTGGGATGAAAGCTCAGGAAGTGACCGTTACAGGTAACACTGCCAATGTTTCTTTATCTCCTGCATCAGAGCAGCTTGGGGAGGTTGTAGTTACCGCTTTGGGACTTAAAAGAGAAAAGAAATCTCTGGGATATGCCACTCAGGAAATCAAAGGAGAAGATCTAACTAAAGTAAATACAGGTAACGTAGCGAATTCTATTTCGGGTAAAATTGCCGGTGTACAAATCAGACGTAATAACAACATTGGAGGTTCGACAAACGTAGTGATTCGTGGTACAACTTCATTAACCGGAAACAACCAGGCTTTATGGGTAGTAGACGGTATTCCTTTGAACAATGATAATACCAATAGTGCCGATCAAAAAAGCGGGGGTAACACTGGTGGATACGATTACGGAAATGCTGCTTCAGACATCAATCCTGATGATATCGAAACCATGAACGTTTTGAAAGGATCTGCGGCTTCTGCATTGTATGGCTCAAGGGCTGCAAGTGGAGTGATTTTGGTGACGTTAAAAAAAGGAAGTAAATCTAAAGGAGGTCTGGGTGTAAGTTTTAATTCCGGAGTGACTGTTGGGGTAGTCGATAAAAAAACTTTACCGGAATATCAAAATCAATACGGTGGGGGATACGGTGATTTTTATGGTACAGTTGATTTAGGAAGTGGGGTCCATCCTTATGCTGCAACCGATGATGCTTCGTGGGGGCCTAGATTCGATCCTAATTTGTTAGTCTACAACTGGAGTTCTTTTTATCCTGAATTACCGGGTTATGGAAAAGCAACACCGTGGACAGCGGTTAAGAAAAATCCAAATGATTTCTATCAGAAGAGTTTAACATATATCAATAATATTGCTTTTACAGGATCTGGTGAAAAAGGTGATTTTAGATTTGGTTATACCAACTATAACATGAATCAGGGGATTTTGCCAAACAGTAATAATCGTAAAGACAATTTTAACTTCTCGGCAAGTTATAACATCCTGCCAAAAACTAAACTTTCGGTTTCTGCCAACTATTTAAAAGCAAATGCCAAAGGAATGAATGAGACGGGTTATGGTGATGGTGGAAACAACTACCTGAGCAGTGTGAGACAATGGTTTTCTACAAGTGTAGACTTTCAGGATTTGAAAGATGCTTACGATCTTACAGGACAAAACACTACTTGGAGTGTGGCGGGACCAACGGATTTAGCGATTCAGTTTCACGACAATCCTTATTTCCAAAGGTACAACAACTACAACACTTTAAATCGTGATCGTTTCTTCGGAAATTTCGCTTTAAGTACAGAAATCACCAATTGGTTTGATGTAATTGGTAAAGGATCTGTAGATTCTTACCACCAGTTGCAGGAAGAGCGCATTGCTGTGGGATCGAAAAGAACGCCTAATGCACGCGGTCAGTATACCAGGTTTGACAAAACATTCAGAGAGGTCAACTTTGATTTGATCATGAACTTCAAAACCAATATTACTGAGGATATAAAGTTTAACGGTATGCTTGGTGGCAATTCAAGACGTTCTATTAGTAATTCAATCTTTGCTGCAACAAATGGGGGATTGGTAGTGCCTGGTATTTATGCTTTGAACAACTCAGTTGATAAAATAAACAGCCCAAGTGAGACTCAGGTAACTATAGGTACAAATAGTGTTTATGCAAGTGCTGGATTTAATTTCCGTGAAACTTATTTCATTGAAGGGACATACCGTGTAGATAAGTCTTCGACATTGCCGACTGCAAATAGTACTTATACTTATCCATCGATTACAGGAACTTATATTTTTAGTAATCACATTAAGACCGACTGGCTTTCTTTTGGAAAATTACGCTTGAATTATGCAGATACAGGTAACGATGCACAATTTGGGACAATTATTGCGACTTATCCGAAGAATGATAATTTTGGACCTGAAGGAATTCGTTTTTCTACAGAAAATAACAAAAGCAACGGTAACTTAAAAAGTGAGCAGACGGAAGGTTTTGAGGCAGGTCTTGAATTTAAACTGTTTAAAAACAGAGTAGGGTTTGATTTTACTTACTACAAAACCAATACAACCAATCAGATTCTTTCTATTGAAACTCCTACACAAACCGGATATACAAGAGCCTGGATAAATGCAGGTGATGTTAAGAACAAAGGGTTTGAGGTAACCTTATCTGTAATCCCGGTTAAAACACAAAATTTCTCTTGGGAAGCAAAAGTAAACTGGTCTACGAACAAAAATGAAGTAATCTCATTAGGAGGAGCTGACAGAATTTCGTTAGGATCTTTCCAGGGAGTAGGATATGTTGCTGAGGTAGGGAAACCGCTTGGACAAATGATCGGTTCAGGATTTACCTATCTGAACGGAGAAAAAGTAATTCGTTCAAATGGAAGATACCAGCAAACAGCCGGTACAACAATTGGGGATGTAAATCCGGACTGGATTGGAGGTTTGAATAACGTAATCACATACAAAAACTTTTCGTTAAACTTTTTGATTGATGTGAAAAAAGGAGGAGACGTTTATTCGTTAGATCAACGTTTCGGACATACTACAGGAATCTACGAAAGTACAGTTTCTAACAACCATTTAGGGAATCCACAAAGAGAGCCGCTTGCCAATGGCGGAGGGATTTTGTTAGCAGGTGTTAAGGCAGACGGAACTCCAAATGATAAGGTGGTAAGTGTAGAAGGCGCAGATGGATATTCTTTCTATAACTCAATGCCAGAGCAGCAATATGTTTACGATGCTTCTTATGTGAAATTACGTGAGTTAGGATTGAGCTATAGAGTACCTTCAAAATTTCTGGCGAAAACTTTTATCAGCAATATGATTTTTGCAGTCAATGGAAGTAACCTGTGGATCATCCATAAAAATTTGCCTTATGCTGATCCGGAAGCGGGACTTTCTTCAGGAAATCTTCAGGGATTCCAAACAGGAGTTTTACCAACATCAAAAGAGTACAGCTTTAATATGAAAGTTCAATTCTAAAAAATAACAACAAAATGAAAATAGTAAAAACGATATTTTTTGCAGGAGCCATTCTACTTTCGGTTGCTTCATGTGATAACTTAGAAGATTTAAATCAGGATAAAAAAGCGTATACTACCGTTTTACCGGGCGCGCTTATGACCAGTGCACAGGTAAACTATGCGTTCTTCCTGACCAATGCTTCGGTAAACAGCAATAATTTTAGAGGATATGCTCAATATTGGAGCACCACAACGTATACAGATGAGGTGAACTACAATATGGAAAGAAGAAACTTAGGGAACTCTCATGCCATTTTGTTATACCGCGATGTATTGCAGGATTTAGTAAATGCGCAAAAACAAGTTGCAAGTAAAGAAGCATTAGGAGCTGTTGAAACTGCAATTAAGAAAAACAAAATTGCAATACTTGATATTCAGATTGTAATGGCTTATCAAACCCTTGTTGATTTGTTTGGGAATGTGGCTTACAGTGAAGCATTGAATATTGATGTATATCCTTATCCTAAGTACGACGATGCCAAAACCATTTATTTTGATCTTGCTACGAGATTGGATGCTGCAATTGCTAGCATGGATGCCAGTAAAGAGAGTTTTGGTTCAGCTGACTTAGTGTATAAAGGAGACGTGGGTAAATGGAAAACATTAGCCAACAGTGTAAAACTAAAACTAGGATTACACCTTGCTGACGTTGAGCCTGCAAAAGCAAAAGCCATAGTAGAAAGTGCTTATAGCTCAGGAGTAATGACAAGCGAAGCTGAAACAGCATTGTTTAAGTATTTCTCTTCACTGGTAGACATGAATCCTTTGTATGACACCTTGGTAAATGAAAGTCAGACCATACCTACAGCCTTTTTTGTGGATGAATTGAATGCTAAAAATGACCCAAGACGTGATACCTTCTTTAATCCAGCCTCTAAAAAGTTAGGCAACTATAAAGGAGCACCTTATGCGAAACAGGTAACTTATGGGGACTATTCTAATATGGGATTAAGATTAAAAGAAAAAACAAACCCGGGAGTGCTTTTTGACTATACTGAAACATGTTTCCTTTTAGCTGATGCGGCTAACAGAGGTTTTAGTGTAGGAGGTACCGTAGAAGAATATTATAAAAAAGGAATTCAGGCCAGCATGAAATTTTGGGGAGTCTCTAATGCAGATGCTCAAACCTATTTGAACAGAGCAGATGTTGATTTTGCAACTGCTGCCGGAACAGCTAAAGAAAAAGTAGCCTACCAGCTTTGGATCGCTTATTACAACAGAGGATTTGAAGCATGGACGGAATACAGAAGATTAGATTTTCCTGTTTTAGTGGCGCCTTCAACTGCAGTCGATGCAGCTAAGGGAAAAGTACCGGTTCGTACTATCTATTCAATCTTCGATAAAACTTTAAATAAAGAAAATTATGAAGCAGCCGCCTCTGCCATAGGTGGAGATTTAATGACTACAAAAATTTTCTGGGATAAATTTTAATTTGAATTAGTTTTCCTGTTTTTAGCCGGGGCCCTTAATTGGGTTCCGGTTTTTTTTGTTTAATAAATAGGGATGTATAAGGTTAGTGTGAAATGTAAACTGTAAGATGTAAACCGCTTCGTGAGCAAATTACTGCTTAATAAAATTAGCGACTTTATTCTTGAAGTGATCTTTGTTGTGTGTTTGGTTTTTGTTTAACAAAACGGCTTGTTTGTTTGTGAAAGCTCATTAATTATGGAATATTTTTCAATAGTGTGTTTTTTTAAAGTTAAAAAGTTGTTAATTATATATTGTTTTTAAATAACATAGTATCAATAAAATAGAACCTATGCTGTTAATTTTGATGCCAACAAATTAACCCAAAAAAAATGAAAACAAAACTACTAGTATTAATGCTTGTTTTTTCGATAGGAAAAATGAGCGCGCAGGGACTTCCTTGCCGGACTACTGAAGAAAACGCCAAAATGTATCGGAGTAGCCCCAAATCACTTCAGGAAAAAAAAGATTTTGAAACCTTTACCAACAATTTCGCACTTCAGCGTAAAAGCAAGACTTCAAAAAGTGCAGCAGTAACTACCTACACTATTCCCGTTGTTTTTCATATTTATGGAGATGTACAAAGCGGAAAAACCATTACCTATGAAAAAATCGTCAATCATCTGGCACAATTAAATGACGATTTTAACGGAAGAAATGCAGATTATCAAACCGTTGAACCCTTTTTTCAAGCCAGAAGAGGAACTCTAAACATCGAATTTAAACTGGCAAAAAAAGACCCGAACGGAGGATGTACCAACGGAGTTGTTTTTCATGCCGCTAAAAACGGTTACGGAAATGGCGGAGGTTATGACGACCAGATTGCCGCCGATGCCTGGGACAATAAAAAATACATGAACGTTTATATTCAGAACGATTTGTATAACGAAGGAGTTTTTAACAACTCGGGAGTTGCCTGGTATCCAAGTTCAGAAATGACTGCCAGCAATACAGCGCGTGTAGTCTTTAATGGAGCTTACCTTTATGACAACTCCTACAGCAAAGAATTTTCAGCAACGCTGACACATGAGTTTGGACATTTCTTAAACCTGATTCACACTTTCGAAGGAGGCTGCTCCGGCACAGATGAAGTTGCCGACACTCCTGCAGAAGACGCTAAGCACACTCTGGCTTGTACACCGGGAACCAATTGTACAGGAGATAAAGTAAACATCGAAAACTATATGGGGTACAATGGCGCACAAGGCTGTTATAAAATGTATACTCAGGGGCAGATCGACAGAATGCTGGCAGCTTTACAGCACCCTGCCAGGATCACACTCTGGCAGCCACAAAACTTAATTGATACGGGAGTGAATTCTACCGAGAGCAGTTTAGTGGCAGCTGGAACTAGTTTTAAGGAAGCAGTTGTTAATGACGGAGCTTTTGATACGGCATCAGTGGTTACCTTAAGTGGAGGAAAAACTTTTGCGCTAAGTTCAGGAACAATGACTGCAGGAACTCATTTTACTCACACCTTTCCGGCTGGGATCACACCGGTTGTTACTGTAAGCTCAAACGGACAAGTGACGGTAACGCTTTCAGGAAAAGCAACAAACCATGCAGCAGCACAAAACACAACAGCAGGAATCACCTTTTTACCTGCGGCATTTACCGGAGGAACCACAGGTTTGTCTTGTACTTCTTTATTTTACAATTTGAGATTTACTGATCCTTACGGAATCTTCTTTGTAGACATGCCTAATATTAACATTTCTTCTGCTTTAATCTGGAAACCTTTTGATATTGCAAAAGGAGATGATACTTCGTTTGGAGCCTGGCGTTATGCGGCCAATGCGCTGAAAATTGAAACCTATGGTAAAAAATTAGTCTGTGAAAGCGGAACCAGAAATATTACGCTATTAGGACAAAATGCGGCAGTTGGACCAGCAAGTAATATGACTGCTCCTGGAGCATATCCGGATCAGCTGGATTTAAGAACGGCAAATTATACAACTTGGGACGGAAAATCAGGATATGTTGGTTTCGAGTATAAAATCGACGGATTATCTTGCTACGGATGGTTCAAAGTAGATGTTGCGGCTAACGGAGATGGTTACACCGTTTCGGAATATGCTTATAATACGCAGCCTAATACCCCTATTTATACAGGTATGACCAATAAAACGGCAGTAGTTTTATCTGAAAGTTTACTATATGAAGCGGAGGCTAATGATGGAGGTGTTGCCACAACCAGCACTATTTCGTTATCGACGAATAATGGAACTTTTACCAAAAGTGCAGGAACGTTAACAGCAGGAACTGATTATACCATTACAGGAGTTCCTTCAGGACTAACAGCTGTATTGACACTTCAGGGAAATAACAAAGTAGTCGTTTCCTTTACCGGTAAAGCAACAGCGCACCTTCCTGCAAATGATGCCGCGGTAGCAATTACATTCAAAGATGCTGCTATTACAGGAGGGATTTCGACACTTGATAATGCATCAAAAACAATCAATCTGAAATTTGATGCGCCTTATGGTGTGTTTTATGTAAACAATTCCGATTATGTTGCTTCGGCAGCACAACCATGGCAATATTTTGACTTAGGAATCGGAGACAATACAGAATACGGAGCGTGGCAATTTGCTGCTGCAGCTTTAAAAGTAGAAACGTATGGCAAAAGATTAGTTGGACCAACAGGTACCCGAAACATCAGTTTGATTACTCAGGGAACTACAATTGGAGCATCGAGCAATTTTGTAACTCCGGGAGCAGCATATCCGGATCAGTTAGATTTAAGAACGGCAACGTATACAGCCTGGGACAATCAAACTGGTTATATTGGTTTTGAATACAAAAGCAGAGGACGTACATGCTACGGCTGGCTGCATGTAAAAGTAGAAGCAGGTGGAGTTGGTTACTCTGTTTTAGACTTTGCCTACAATACTAAACCAAATGAATCCATTCAGGCAGGAACTCAGACCACTACAACAGTTTTAGTTCCTACAAGTCTTGCGGCTACTGTTAACAACACCAGCTTACAAGTACAGTTGACGTGGGTAAACAATGCGACAAATGCAACGAATATCGTAGTAGAAAGAGCAGGAACAGATAATGTTTTTGCTGAAATAACAACATTACCAAGTTCAGCGCTTACGTACACCAACACAGGTTTAACAGCCGGAAGTACTTATAAATACAGAGTGCGTGCAAAAGCAAATACGGTTTATTCAGCTTATTCAAATGAAGTAACGGCAACTCTTACTGCAGGTTCGGCATATTGTACTGCTCAGGCTAATAGTAATTACGAATATATTAATTCAGTAACGATTGGAAGTTTTACAAACACATCTGGTAAAGATGCAGGTGGTTATGCCAATTTTACTTCTAAAACGGTAACAGTAACTCCGGGAACAGTCACAAATGTGAGTCTGGCAGCAGGTTTCTCAGGAGGATCTTACTTAGAATATTGGGGAGTATGGATCGATTATAACAAAAACAATGTTTTCGACGCTTCCGAAAAAGTAATTGATGGAATTTCTTCCACTGGAACTGCAACGGGAAGTTTTACTCCGATTACGTTTACGGGAACGACCAGAATGCGTATTGTAATGAAGTATTATTCAAATCCGTCAGCTTGTGGTAACATCGGTGATGGGGAAGTAGAAGATTATACGGTCGTTGCGGGTACAGCGCCAAATCCGGTGACATTGCCAACACCAACAAATATTGGCAATTCAGGAGTATACACATCTGGATTTTATGCATCCTGGAACACAGTTACTAATGCTACAAGCTATGAAGTGCAGCTGAATAATGCTAGCACAGGATGGACAACTTTCGGAACTTCTACCACTTATTATTTGTGGATTCCGAAACAAGGCACGCAAACGGTTTATCAGTTTAGAGTTAGAGCTAAAAATGCCACTGATACCAGTGACTGGAGCGCCCCGCTTTCAATTGATTTGCAAAACGGAAGTGCCGGAGCAGTTCAGACTGACGCTACAAGATCATTTACATTGTATCCAAACCCGGCTACGGATGTTGTTAATTTTAACTTCTCTAACCTAAACTTGTCGGATATCAAAATTACGATCTACGACAGTGCAGGAAACGTAGTGGATGTAGTAAGAAATGCAGCTTCTTATGAAGTAAATCGCCTTAGAAAAGGAGTTTATATTGTGGTAGCTACAGATGGAAGCTTCACAGATACTAAAAAATTATTGGTTAAATAATAATTTGGTTGTAAAAAGAAAAAGGGGAAACGATATTGTTTCCCCTTTTTTATACCTTTAAAATAAAACTTAATTAATACCAACCCCAAACGGATTGTCAATACTGTGCATAGGAGTGGTAAACCATTTTGGCCCATCAGCAGTCATATAAAAGTGATCTTCATGACGAATTCCAAATTGCCCAGGAATACAAAGCATAGGTTCGTTGCTTACCACCATTCCTTCTTGTAAAACAGTAGTGTTTCCTCTTACAAGGTATGGGGGTTCATGGATGTCTAATCCCGTTCCATGACCTACGCGATGAGGAAGTCCTGGAAGTTCGTAATCGGCACTTAGGCCTCCTGCAGCGATTATTTTACGTGCAGCATCATCAACAGAGCTACAAGTTGCTCCTAACTGTGCGGCATCAAAAGCTGCTTTTTGGGCGGCCTTTTCTAAATTCCAAATCTTTATGTGGGCTTCGGTTGGAGTTCCGTACACATAAGTTCGGGTGATGTCAGACAAATAACCTTCCAGACGACAGCCAGTGTCAATAAGTACAACATCATTGTCTTTTAAGTCCTGCGGAGTGGTTACGCCATGCGGATATTGGGAATCATCGGCAAACAATACAATACAGAAATAAGATCCCGAAGGAATTCCGGCTTTGATATGCGCCTTATTGATAAAATCGACCACCGTTTCGGCTTTTATACCCGGATGCAAAATACGGGCAGCAGCACGCTGTACCACCATAGTAATTTCTTTGACCTGTTGAATTATAGCAATTTCATTTGCTGATTTCTGAATGCGACAGCCGGTAGTAATAGGCTGGGAGTTTTCAAAATCATAACCAGGATTAGCTTTCACGATCGCATCAATTAAAAAATAACCGGCTGATTCATCCAGTGCAATCTTACCGTTATTGATGCCTTTGTCATGTAGTATTTTTCCAAATAAAACAGCGGGAGATTCATGTTCTTCCCAGCAATTCAGGTGACCATCGATTTGCATGAATTTTCTAAAAGTACCTTCCTCAAATTTCGGAACGATATATTCCAGACTCCCATCTTCAAACAATAGAGCTCCTACCATTCTTTCAGAAGGGTTCCATTTCGTCCCTGTAAAATAGTACAAATTGGTTCCAGCATTGAGGAATAAAGCTTTAAAACCTGTTGTTTTGATAAGCGACACTGCTTTCTCGATGCGTGTTTGGTATTCTTCTGGCTGAATGGCTTTTACATTCAGTGTCATATCCTGTATTTTTTCTAATTCTGCAATTGCGTTAGATCCGCCAACTCCAATAGTCATATCTTTTGTTTTTAAGGTTAGTTGTTTTTTGTTTTTCCGGATTAAAAATAAGTCAATATTTCCGGATAGTGCTATTTTAACTCAAAGTAGGTAAAATATAATAATTTAAGGATAATATACTATTGGATTTTGGGTGGTAATGCCAGTATTTTTAGAAAATCAACTAAACTTTAAAAAATGAAAAGTATACAGCGTTTATTATTGCTATTGTGTGTTGTACTGAGTTCGCATTTTGCTTCAGCACAAGGTACATCCGATTTACATCGGAAACTTACAGCCTTGTTTCCAAAAGCCGAAATTACGGTTATAGAAAATTTAGAAGGTTACTCAGAATCGTATCAGCTCATTTTAGACGAGCCATTAGACCATAAAAATCCTCAAAAAGGAACATTTAAACATTACGTTTATTTATCGCATTTCAATTTTAATAGTCCTATGGTGATTGAAACTCATGGTTACAATACAAACAATATTAAAAGTGAGGTAAGTAAGTTATTAAACGCAAATCAGATTGCAGTTGAATATCGCTTTTACGGAAAGTCAAGACCGGAACCACTTCCGTGGGAATACTTGACAAACGATCAGGCTATTGCCGATTATCATGATCTTGTAACGAAACTCAAGCAAATCTACACAGGAAAATGGATTTCAACCGGAATAAGTAAAGGAGGGGAAACAGCCTTGATTTATAAGTCAAAATACCCAAATGATGTTGATGTGGCTATGCCTTATGTGGCACCGTTAATTAATACGACGGAAGATCCCCGAACGGTAGAACATACAAAAACGGTAGGAACAGCAGAATGCAGAGCTAAAATTACGGCTTTTCAAAGAGCTGTTTTAGAAAATAGGGAGGCTATTTTAAAAGAGTTTAAACAGTATGCGGAAGCAAAGAAAATGACTTTTACTGAAGTGCCTTTGGCAGAAGCATTGGAATATGCGGTTTTAGAATTTCCTTTTTCTTTTTGGCAATGGGGAGGAAAATGCGAGGCTATTCCGGTAGTGACAGCTACTCCAAAAGAACTGTTTGATTATCTGGATGAGGTTTCAGGTGTTAGAACATACAATGATAAAATGTACTTTCATTACCTGCCGTCTTATTATCAACATTTGAAAGAATTAGGCTATTATGGTTTTGATTTTTCTCCGGTTGCTGATTTATTACAGGTAGTAAAAAGTACTTCTAATGATCGGTTTGCACCCAAAGGAGTCGCAATAAAATACAATCCGAAATACATCAAAGAAGTGCGTAAATATGTAGAAAATAAAGGAAATAGAATTTTGTATATCTACGGCGGTTATGATACCTGGTATTCGTGTGCCCCAACACCTGATTCGAAATTAGATGCTTTAAAAATGGTTCTTCCGACTGGTAGTCATACTACGAGGGTGAAAGATTTTCCGGAGAACGATCGAAAACGAATTATGGAAACATTGTCAAGATGGCTGGATCTAAAAGCGTCTGACGATAAAGCGGAACTAAATTAAAAAGAAAAGACCTGATAAAAATCTCTCTTTGGCTTAACCGCAAAGAACACAAGGATTTTTTAGGATAAGATTTTATACAAACGCAAAATTCGCAAAGCTATCATAAATAAAGCTTTGCGAATATCTTTGCGCTCTTTGCGGTTAAATCTTAAACCAGTATTTTTTGTGTCTTTAAATAATCCATAGCAAATTTACCTTCATTAAAAAGCAAATCCAAAACACTTAGATTATTGATAAAACCATGTTTGTCGTCAAAAACCTGAATGTATTTTTCAAATGTGTTGGCATCTTTTTTTCCATTAGCCAAAACTCTGAAATCGGAGATGTTCTCTATTTCTTGAAAATACTCTGTCGTTTTGCTGAACTCTAATTTCATGCGTAGACATTTAGTGGTGATGTCTAGTACTTCCAGGTTTAGATCCATTAAAAAAGTGTGCTGCTTTTCAAAAACAGGACGAATATCATCTTCAAAAAACTCAAAAAAAGGAGAGCTTCTGTAAGCGGCTTCCAATGATTTGAAATGCTGTTTTTGCCAGTCAAATTCATTCTCGATTAAAACATCTTTCGTTTTCTGATGCGCAGATTTTGAATGTTTAACCGGTATGTTTAATAGCTGAATCCCGTTTGGACTATAAATGTACGCACGGTTTCTATTGGTTTGTTTCTGAAAATTATCTTCCATTTCAAAAGTAATATTTTCAGATTGAGCCATAACTGCAAAGTGGCTTATCGATGGAAAATAAGTAGGAAGTAAGAGAGAGTTCATCTGTAATTGCTTTAAAAGTTTCAGGTTTCAAGTTTCAGGTTTTGAATGCACCTGAAACTTGAAACCTGAGACAAAAATAACTTTTTTTATTTTATGCTTTATTTTCTTTTCTTTTTCTCCAGAAATATTCTCCAACAAAGTAGGCTGCAAGAATAAATAAGAAATACTTAAAGTATGATTGAGGTTGTCCTTCACCATCAACAGTTGTGAAAACTCTGCTCCAACGAATTTTGTTGATTCCTTTACCGTTAGTGTCCCAGCTCATCCAAATGAAAACTGGTTTTCCTACGATATGGTTTTCGGGAACATAACCCCAATAACGACTATCTTCGGAGTTGTGACGGTTGTCTCCCATCATCCAATAGTAATTTTGTTTGAAGGTATACGTAGTGGCAGGTTTACCGTTAATTAAGAATTTAGAGCCGTCCAACTGCAAAGTGTTTCCTTCGTAAGTGGTAATGATGTCCTTGTAAAAAGGAAGTGACTCATTGGTTAAAGCAACTGTTTTTCCTGCTTCCGGAATGTAAATCGGACCAAAATTATCCTGATTCCATTTGTTGATATGAGGGAAAATAGCATTGTCATTTCCTCTGTCAATTTCTCTTTTTACAGCCGTAATTCCCGGAGTGTTTTTAAGGCGCTCTGCACTGGCTTCAGTTAAAGCTCTAAAGTAAAGAGTATCTCTTTTTTCGCTTTTAAATCCTGCTCCGTCTGTGATATCCAGTTCTCTAACCAGAGATTCAAAATCGATAGGTATTTTTGGATCTATGGCTACTGAATAAGAGTATTGCGGTTTTGCTCTTTCCGGTAAAACTAATTTTTTTCCGTTAATGAAAACAAATCCGTCTTTAATAGATAAACTGTCTCCCGGAATACCTACACATCTTTTTACGTAATTTGATTTTTTATCAATAGGTTTGATCACTCCCGGTCTTCCTTTTGGTTCATAGAAATAATGAACCGTATCAACCGGCCAGTTAAAAACCACTATATCAGATCGTTTTATTTTTTCTAAGGCAGGTAGTCTGAAATAAGGCAATTGTGGCCATTTCAAATAAGATTTTTGTTTTACAAAAGGTATAGAGTCATGAACCATCGGTAATGCAACGGTAGTCATAGGTACTCTTGGGCCGTAATTTACTTTACTAACAAATAAAAAGTCACCAATTAATAATGATTTTTCTAAAGACGAGGTAGGAATTGTATAAGGCTGCACTAAATAAGTATGTACAAGCGTTGCTACAATAACTGCAAAAAGTAAAGAACTTAATGTATCGCTTGCTTTATTTTCGGAAGTTAATTTTCTGTCGGCGTTGTGTACTAATTTTTGAGTGTAGTTTACATAATAGATATAGAAACCTAAAGTGAAGATTCCTAAAAGAGTATCTAAAGTTGTTTTTTTACCAAACGTCCTTAACGTTTCTACCCAAACAACAGGAAACATAATCAGGTTGATAATTGGAATGAAAAGTAATAAAGTCCACCAGGTCGGGCGGCTAATTATTTTCATTAAAACGATCGAATTGTAAACCGGAATTGCAGCTTCCCAACTTTTTCTTCCGGCAGCCTGATACAGTTTCCAGGTTCCCAAAAAATGAATAATCTGAACGGCTAAGAAAAATACAAACCAATAATATAGTGTCATAATATTTTGTTTAAAGTTTCAGGGCAGGGGTCTAATTTGAAAATTACCTCAACCTTTATAACTGTTTATTTTAAATTTAATACGTCTTTCATAGAATAGATACCCGTTTTTCCGGCAAGCCATTCTGCAGCAATCACGGCTCCAAGGGCAAAACCTTCACGATTGTGTGCAGTATGTTTCAATTCGATACTGTCTACAGCTGAATTGTAAGCTACGGTATGAGTTCCCGGAACTTCTCCAATTCTTTTGGCTTCAATGTAGATTTCGTTGTCTTTAGCCTCGTCTAAAGTCCAATTGGTATAATTGCTGTTTTCGATCACGCCTTTGGCTAAAGAAATTGCTGTACCGCTTGGTGCATCTAGTTTATGAGTATGATGAATTTCTTCCATCGTAACTTTATACGAATCAAATTGAGTCATAATTTTGGCCAGATATTCATTCAGTTCAAAGAAAATATTAACACCTAAACTGAAGTTAGAACTTGAGATGAAACCACCTTTCTTTTCGTTGCAAAGTGTTATCATTTCATCATAATGTTCTAGCCAGCCTGTTGTTCCTGAAACTACTGGAACATTAGCATGGAAGCAATTTGAAATATTGTCAACGGCAGCAGTTGGGACGCTGAAATCGATAGCAACATCGGCTGTTGAAAGTCCGTCATAAGTACTGAATTCGTCTTTCTTTAAAACAATTTCATGACCTCTTTCTAAAGCAATTCGCTCGATTACTTTACCCATTTTTCCGTATCCTAAAAGCGCAATTTTCATTTCGTGTATTTTTTTAAATTTAAATAACCGGAGCTATTTAAAAGTGGTAATTAAAAGTTAGTCCAACGTTTGGTTTGAAAGTTACAGTATCAGGATAAATTTCCGGACGTAATGATAATCTTTCGTTTACGTTAAACTGAATCAATGCGGCGTCAACATTGGCATCAATAATGTTCAGGGCATAAAAACCAACTACGAATAGTAATGATAAATCTCTGTTTCGCTGATAAAATTTCTGACCGGCAATAAGTCTGCTGTCGTCCAGAAATTTATAGTTATCATCATTATAACCTTCAAGTCTTCGTTTGTAGGCATCGCGATAATTGTTGTATTTTTTATTATTGTCGAGATAGAAGTATAAACTCGTACCGATCGCTCCGTAAACTAAAGGAATTTTCCAGTATTTTTTATTGTAAGCCTGACCTAAACCAGGTAAAATCGCCGAGTAGAATGCTGCTTTTGCAGGCGTAAGCGGATCGATTTCCTGCAATTTGCTAGTGTCTTTAACGACCAAAACCGTGTCTTTTTTTACCTGGGCAAAAAGAGAAACGGTTCCTATGAGAAAGAACAATAGACTTATGGGGACAATTTTATTCACTATCCGTTTATTAATTTTATTATTCTGTTAAAGTCGGCTTCCGAATCAAAAGGAATGGAGATTTTTCCTTTACCGTTACCGGCAACTTTTATATCAACTTTCGAACCAAAATAATCGTTGAAGGTGTTTTTCTGTGTTTCTCTAACTACAAAAGAAGAGTCAGCTTTAGGTTTTCCTTCCGGTCTTGGCTTTTGGCTTTCGTGATAATTCTTTACTAAAGTTTCGGTTTCACGAACGGATAAGTTCTGACTTACTATTTTTTGGTAGATATCCGTTTGAACATCTAAGTCTTCAATATTAATGATGGCTCTACCGTGTCCCATACTGATAAAACCATCACGGATACCGGTTTGAATGATCGGATCCAGTTTTAAAAGACGTAAATAATTGGCAATAGTAGAACGTTTTTTTCCAACACGCTCACTCATTTGCTCCTGTGTTAGTTGAATTTCGTCAATAAGACGCTGGTATGAAAGTGCGATCTCAATTGGATCTAAGTCATGACGCTGAATGTTTTCAACCAAAGCCATAACCAATGATTCGTTGTCATTGGCAATACGAATATAGGCAGGAACATGTGTTAGTCCTACTAAAGTCGAAGCACGCAAACGACGCTCTCCCGAAATTAGCTGGTATTTGTTAAAGTCTAATTTACGAACAGTAATAGGTTGAATTACACCAAGTTCTCTGATGGAAGTGGCTAATTCACGTAACGACTCTTCGTTAAAATTGCTTCTGGGCTGAAACGGATTTATTTCGATAGCACTTATTTCAAGCTCAATGATATTTCCAACAACCTTGTCAGCGTTTTTGTCCTCTACTGATGTAATGTCGTTTTCCGGATCTTTTAATAACGCTGATAATCCTCTTCCTAAGGCTTGTTTTTTAATTGCTTTTGTCATAAAAACTATTTGCTGTTTTTCTTTATAATCTCCTGAGCTAAATTGATGTAATTAACGGCTCCTTTGCTGGTTGCGTCATAATTAATGATGCTTTCTCCAAAACTTGGTGCTTCGCTTAATTTTACATTTCGCTGAATAACGGTGTCAAAAACCATATCGTTAAAGTGTTTTTGAACCTCTTCTACAACCTGGTTAGACAAACGCAATCTCGAATCGTACATGGTTAGTAATAATCCTTCGATGTCAAGATCCGGGTTGTGTATTTTTTGAATACTCTTTATGGTATTTAGTAATTTTCCTAATCCTTCAAGTGCAAAATATTCACATTGAATTGGGATAACTACTGAGTCAGCCGCTGTTAAAGCATTCAGGGTTAATAAACCCAGAGAAGGTGCGCAGTCAATAATGATATAATCATATTCGTCTCTCACACTTTCCAGTGCTTTTTTAAGCATGTACTCTCTGTTTTCTTTATCAACCAATTCGATTTCGATGGCAACAAGGTCAATGTGTGCAGGTATCACATCAACATTTGGAGCTGTACATTTTAAAACGGCTTCTTTTGGTGTTATACTGTGTTCCAGGATTTGATAAGTTCCGGCTTCAACTGACTCTACGTCAATCCCAAGGCCAGATGTAGCATTGGCTTGTGGATCGGCATCGATCAATAATACTTTTTTTTCTAAAACACCTAATGAGGCTGCAAGATTTACAGATGTAGTAGTCTTTCCAACGCCTCCTTTTTGATTAGCAATCGCAATGATTTTGCCCATTTATTTTCTGAATTTTGAACCGTAAAAATACAATTATTTATGGTTTCTGAAAATCTATTTTGTTAACATTTAAGAAACTTCGGCTATTCGTTGTATGGTGCGTGTTTTCTGGAATTTATTTTGAGCATAATGAAAAAACAGGAACGAAATTTCGCTCTATTTTTTGCTTTCTTTTAGTTAAAAAAGAACAGAATTCTACTTTAGTCAGAAAAATAGAATTAAAAATCGAGAAAAGTTTACTGCCCATTTTTCTTTTTTAAATCTTTTACAAGGCTAGTTGTGAAAAATAAAATGGTTGCACCTCCTAACAGAATACAAAGTGAAATGTATTTCTTTCATACATAGTGAGGATATGTGTATTTAAATAAAGTGAAATGTCTTTTTTATGGTTGCAATACCGAATGTTTTTATGTGTTAAAATGAGTTTGATGTAAAGAGTTGAGTCGTTGTGATGATTTAATATGATAACACAATTATATTTTTTTGTGTCAATTTAAAAGTGAAGTGTTTGATATGCTATGTTTTGAAGTTGTTTCGAAAATAAAAAAGCTTTTAATTTTTGAAATTGTTTTGGATAAGTAAAAAATAGTTCTATCTTTGCACCCGCTTACGGGGTGTAGCGTAGCCCGGTTATCGCGCCTGCTTTGGGAGCAGGAGGCCGCAGGTTCGAATCCTGCCACCCCGACAAAAGTCTTTTCATTTTTTGAAAAGACTTTTTTGTTTTTAGGGACAAAAGTAACTACATGGGACTTAGATTTTTGGAGATTCTCAGAAATTAAGCTTTGAAAATGTTGTATTTTACTACTCTAATTTTTGCGATTGCATAATTTAGGGTAGAGTATTAAAATTATCGGTCAAGGTTTCAGCCATTGAAATTTTTAATCAGATTTGTCAAAGGATCTTGCGTAATGTAAAAGGAGAAAGCAGTTTTTAATATTTCGTCACAACTTTTGATATTGATACAGAAATGGTATTTGAGGTTTCTTATATGTCATGAGAGAATTTAATTTGTGATTTTGGTCAACCACTCAAAATAAATTTTGTTCGTTTCGTCATCAGGATATTCGTGGGTTTTGTCATCCATTATTCTTTCGGTTACAATAATTCCATTCGATTTAAGTTTACGTATTAATTCTTCTGCTTTGGCAACCGGTAAAGCACCATCTTTTCTTCCGTGATAAATAAAGACAGGGATTTTTGAAAAAGAAGAAAGAACTTGATCCTCTAAAAAATTGGGATGTCCTGAACCTAGCCACTCATTTGCCAAATCCGGATGGCCTGCAAATACAGCCACGGCTTTGTAAAGCTCAGGATGCTGATAGTAGATTCGCAAGGCACCGTAACCCCCCATAGAAAATCCTGCGATAACCATTTTACTTTTGTCGACTGGAAAATGAGCTATTACATCTTCTATAGCTTCGATAATATCTTTTTGTGAGTTGTCGGAATCGTAACAGTTGTACATGTCTCTGGCAAACGGAGCAATTTCAATGAAATTACCACCGCTTCTTGCCTGATTCAGCACTCCTTGTTCATCTTGTCCGCTGCCATGGAGAAATACCAGAAGAGGGTATTTTTTTGCTGGAGAATAATCTTTTGGCAGCTTTATGGTATAAGGCTGAAAGCTGTTGTCATATTTTGATTTAAAAGCTCTTCTGTATGGTTTTGTAATTCCTTTATAAGGATCTTTCCCTTTTAAAAAAGAGAGCAATTCCGTCTCAAAAAGAGAGTATTCCTTCAATATTTTCTTCCCAGTTTCATAAGGTTTTAACTGATTCAGACGTTTTTCTACTTCATTTGCTTTAAATAATAGGGTATTTAGGGTTCCGAACTCTAAGCGATATTGATTCTGTGTAATTAGCGAACGGATACTGTCAAAATCAAATTAGGGAAAAACAACGAAATCATATTGTCCGATAGTATCGTTGCCTGAACTGCTAAGAAAATAATAAAGACCGGCCTTTAAATTACGGGATTTAAGGGCCATCAATTTGTGCTGTATTTTATTTTTTAGGCTACAGTCAATTTTTGTATCCAGAACTATTTTTGAAGAATCGTTTCGAATAGTGATTTGAACTGGCCGAATTTCAGTCGTTTTTGATAGCGTCATTAAATCTACGGGCAAAGAATCATGAAAACGGATGTTTCTTTTGGTGAGTTTAGCAATCAAAACGGATTTATTGATCCTTTTTGGTTTTTCAAAAACGAGTGGAATGAAGTTTCTTTTCGGAATTTCCTCATCCCAGATTCCTTCATCTTTAACAACTGAATAGCCAGTAGCAGCATCGTTTGTAATTGCTTTCGCAAAATAGAGATTATATCCCAATTGCTCAGAAAACCAGGGATGATAGGGATCGACATCTTTCCAGGCCAATAAGACTTCAAATCCGCACTTTCCATCATAAACTATTTCCTCAAAATGGGTTTCGGTACTTAGCTTTTTTCCATGGCTTTGATTTCTGTTGTAGTCCCAAATTCTTTTTCTTGCCCAGTATTTTTTGTCTTTTGAAGGCGAAAATGCAATATCGTAGTATTCGTCAGTGAGGGAGTCCTTTTGGGGTTTTGCCAGCAGTAATTTGAATCCGTCACCATTAATAAATCCTCGGTCCCGATAGGTAATACTATCAGCTGGGGTCTCAATATATAAATAGAGATGCGTCGGAGTATAGGTTATTAGGTAAGTGATCTTTGCACAGCTCGCAGCCGGATTGTCGAACGGAAAGAAGTGATTAAATTCCTTTTGCTTAAAATGCATCAGTTTACGATCCAGTTTTCCGTCAACGACAGGAGTGAAATCTAAAAAGCGAATTTCGTGTGATTGTGTGGACTGCCCGGATACGATCTGAACCATACACCATACGAAGTACAAAAAATAGCCCTTTGTTTTCATATTGATATGTAGTGTTTTGTTTTAGAACAATCGATCAATAGCTATGTCAAATATAATTAAAAATTAAATTCAGATTTTAAAAGTGGCTGGTTCTTTTGGTTGTAAATCTGGGAAGTTTCAAACTGGTAAAAGAGCCGAAATGACAGAAGCTTTAAGTAGAAAGTAATTTCCTTCTGTGAGTACTTTCCGAAGGAAGTTTATGGATTAATTATAAAGAGAAAGAGAAAATCTTTTTTTTCTAATTCTTTACAGGATTAAATTCTCTATTTGGGAATAGTTAAAACTAATTAAATGATTTCTTATTTCCGACAATAAAAACTTATTTTTGTGACCATTAATTAATAATACAATCATATTATGTCAGATACAATCGAAAAAATTAAATGCCTAATTATTGGTTCCGGCCCAGCGGGTTACACTGCTGCTATTTATGCTGCCAGAGCAAATATGAATCCAGTTTTATATCAGGGAATGCAACCAGGTGGCCAATTGACTACAACGAATGAAGTAGAAAATTTTCCAGGTTATGTTGATGGTGTTACAGGACCGGAAATGATGATTCAATTACAAGAACAAGCAAAACGTTTTGGTTCTGATATTCGTGATGGATGGGCTACTAAAGTTGATTTTTCAGGAGATATTCATAAAGTTTGGATTAACGATACAATCGAGTTGCACTGTGAAACAGTTATTATCTCTACAGGAGCCTCGGCTAAATATTTAGGGTTGCCGTCAGAGCAGCATTATTTGCAAATGGGTGGTGGAGTTTCTGCTTGTGCTGTTTGTGACGGGTTTTTCTACCGTAATCAGGAAGTTGTTATTGTTGGGGCTGGAGATTCGGCTTGTGAGGAAGCACATTATTTGTCTAAGCTTTGTAAAAAAGTAACGATGTTGGTAAGAAGTGAAAAATTCAGAGCCTCAAAAATCATGGAAGAGCGCGTTCGTAAAACCGAAAACATCGAGATTTTAATGAATCACGATACTGTTGAAGTTTTAGGAGACGATAGTGTTGTACATGCTATAAAAGCAAAAAACAAAACGACCGGAGAAATTTTTGACATTCCGGCAACCGGATTTTTCGTTGCTATTGGTCATAAACCAAATACAGATATTTTTGCAGATTACATCACACTTGATGAAACTGGTTATATTGTAAATGTTCCGGGAACTTCTAAAACAAATGTAGAAGGTGTTTTCGTAGCCGGAGATGCAGCAGATCATGTATACCGTCAGGCAATTACTGCTGCGGGTACCGGATGTATGGCAGCTTTGGATGCGGAGAGATATCTTGCTGCTAAGGAGTAAAGGTTTTAAGGGGCTGAGGTTCTTAGGTTCTAAGTTTTAGATGCAAAGGAACAAAGGAACAAAGGTTCTCCATAAAAAAATCCATTCGTGTAGCGAATGGATTTTTTTATGGGGAAAATCTAAAATCTAAAATCTAAAATCTAAAATCTAAAATCTAAAATCTAAAATCTAAAATCTAAAATCTAAAATCTAAAATCTAAAATCTAAAATCTAAAATCTAAAATCTAAAATCTACCCCTGCAATGGCGTAGCTGCTTTAGCTTTTACCGGACTTGGTTTCTTGATCAGTTTGGCTTCCTCGCTAAAACGGGTAAGTTCGATCTTTGGGTTACCAAATAAAGAGATTTCTGATTTGTCTCCGGCTGAAATTGCCAGATTGTTTTCAGCTAGTATAGTGGCAACAGCAGAACCTTCGGTGGTAATATTGGCTTCTTTTAAAGTAAACTTAATTCCTGTAAAAATGGAGTTATTGTCTAAACGAATAGTTGCTTTTTCGGTAATACCTTCAATAGTTGCAGTTGTTTTTTGATATAAGTCACACTTGAATTTTATAGCAGAAACTAATGTTTTGATTGAAGAATTTTTGCTCAGTTGTAAGGCAGCATCTTCCGCTTTTAAGTTCAGTTCTGTTTTGGATTTATCATCTGCAAACAAACTGAATTTTTTTGAGTTTACGTTTAGTAATAATTTAGCATAATCAAAGCTGTGGAAAGTGATGTCGTCTAACTGAAGCTCCTGAATCGCATAAATTACAGCCTCATTTTTAGCGATTGCTGTTTTTAATGAACTTGTATAGATAACGTGAACAACCAGTTTTTTGAAAATAGTACTCTCTTTGGTGGTGTACAGGCGAAGCACTTTTTCTCTTAAATCCATTCCTATGATCTCGTGCAGGTTGTCATCGGCTTCGATTCTAATTTCGTTTTTCTCACCTCGTTCCAGGTATACTTCTAAATTGTCATCAGCTTCAATGCCATCAAATGCACCAACTTCTTTTACGGAGGTAGTTACAATTTTAGAACCTTTTATTTTTTCTCTTCGTTGAGCAAAAGTTAAAGTAGTAACAAATAATAATAGGAGTAAGGCTGTATTTTTTTTCATTAATTCTAAGATTTGATTTTGACAAATATAAAAAAATCATCCACTTTCGATGAATGATTTTTTTATATTTAACAGATAAATAAGGTTTATCCCTGACTAATTGTTCCTCCTGAACTTGAAGTTTTTTCAATTGTCTTTGGAGTGATGTTATAATTGATGGATCCGCCACTGCTGGCTGAAGCTTTCAGGTTTACAATTGGATGAACATTTATGCTTCCTCCGCTTGAGGCTTCAGCATGAATATCATTTGCGAATAATTTATGAGCATTGATGCTACCGCCGCTTGAAGCTGAGACCTGCATTTTTAATGCTTTCCCTTCTAGTCCAATAGAGCTTCCGCTGTCTGAATCACAAGTAATGTTATCCGATTCGATATTTACATCTAATGTGGAAGCGCTTGAAGCTTCGAGATTAATATCCTGACCCTGAATCAGGCCTTTGCTCATAATAGTGGCAGCACTTGAGGATTCTAATTTGTCAATAACAGGCATTCTTACGGTTACTTTTTTCTTGGTAATATCACGGAAAGAGCCTTGTTTACATTTAACATATAAAGTTCCATTCTCTACTTTTGTTATGATTTCCTGTTGAATGTTATCATCTGCTTCAACAACAATTTCCGTAGAATCAGATTGGATAATAATCAGATCGATTGCATTACTAACCGCTACTTTCGTAAAATTGCCCTGAACAATTCTTTTTTCAGTAGTAACATTTCCGCTTCCTTTAATAGTATTCACATTAAAGTTACAAGAGGCAAACAATAATGCAGTAACTGCTGCAATAATGAATTTTGTAATATGAATGATTATTTTTATCATGGTCTAGTTAATTTTGATTATAACTCCGTTTTTATCAGTGGTTAATTTTCCTTTGGTTTTCTTTGCGTTTAAAATTTCTTTTCCGTTAACTTCAATGGAAACTCCATTTACGGTATCGTTCTCCATAACACTCTCTTCGCTGGTGTCATCATACTCATCCCCATACTCGTTTTCTTCAGCAGGGCAGTCAAGGCATTTAATTTTAGAACCTTCTACTTTATAACTGTAGTTACCGCTAAAGTGTAAGTTGAAAAAATCATTCTCAGAATCGTCATAATCCTGTACAGATGCATCTGGTTTGAATAGCTGTCCTTCAGGTAAGTACAGGTACACATCCACTTCCTGTCCTCTGAATTTGTTTTTTACATCTGTCAGAAAATAATTATCCAAAATTAAGCGATTTCCGTTAATCTGAAATTTGTAATTGATTTTTTCTGCTCTTTGTTTGGCATTGATAAACGAGTTACCTCTGGCTGTTTTTTCAATTTGAATGTAAGGTGCAGCCTCATCTGTATGTAAAACATGCAAACGAACATCGTTGGAATAGATTAACTGATTGTTGGCTGAGTCCTGTACAAATTCAAAATCACTATGATGGTTTAGGTCTTTTGCATAATAATCATTGTATCTGAATTTTACGTAAAGCGTGTCTTTTGCTGTAATGTTGATCGCTTTCTTCTCTACCATTTTATTGTCATAAGAAAGCTCAGTTGCCTGTTTGATTCCGATGCTGATTGCGATAGCAACTGCAATAATCCAAATCGCTAACAAAGTATATTTGGTAATATTTCCAATAGACTTTAGGTTTGGAGATAACAATTTGAAACCTAAAAGTGTCAGGAAGAAAAATGGAATTCCAACGGCAAAGAACATTAATAAACCAAATGACCAAAGCGGATAATCAGTGAAGTTTCCGGCATCTACAAAGTTTTGCCATGGAAAATCAACAAAAACGTTGGTTCCTAAAGTGAAAACACCAATAAGTAACATGATCAAAACGCTGATTCCTGACATGATTAAAATCACTCCTAAGAATTTAGCGAATATTTTAAAAACCGTCATGACAAAGTCTCCAAATGAACTACTTATTCTCTCAGCTCCCGACTTTACCTGGTTTCCCATTGCGTCATAATCTGCATTTTTGAATTTATCAGATAAGTTTTCAATTTCTTCGCGAACCTTTTTTTCAATGTTCGAAATTGTTACCGGTTCGCCTGTCATTTCCAGTTTTTCTGAAGTGGTAATCGCTTCCGGAGTTACAATCCAAAGAACAAAGTAAGCTAAGATTCCGGTTCCAAAACCTGCGAAAACAAATATTAAGAAAATGATCTTAATCCAAACCGCGTCAATTCCAAAATAGTGTCCTAAACCGGTTGCTACACCACCAATCATACCTTTTTCTTTGTCACGGTACAATTTTTTGTGTTTTCTTGCTCCGTAGTCGCTAAAAGACGGGCTTGTTTTTTCTTCGTCCTCAAGGATATAATCTTCAGGTTGTCCCATAACGGTAATCACCTCATCAACGTCTTTCAGTCCTACAACATGTTTGTCGCTTTTTTGTTTCTCAATTAATAATTCAGAAATACGCATTTCGATATCTTTAATAATTTCGTCCTGTCCGGAAGAGTTGGTAAGTGATCGTTTTATAGCGTCAAAATAGCGTGTCAGTTTTAAATATGCGTCTTCATCGATGTGAAAAACCATACCGCCTAAGTTAATATTTACTGTTTTGTTCATGACTTATTGATTTTGATTGGTGATTAGATTTACGGCGTCAGACAATTCTGTCCAGGTACCGCTAAGTTCGTTTAAAAATGTTTGTCCTATTTCGGTTAATCCATAATATTTTCTTGGTGGTCCTGATGTAGATTCTTCCCATCGATAATTAAGCAAACCGTCGTTTTTCAGCCTAGTCAAAAGTGGATAAACTGTTCCCTCAACAACTAGTAATTTTGCGTTTTTTAAAGTGTCTAGTATTTCTGAGGTATATGCGTCTTTTTCTTTTAGTACTGATAAGATGCAAAACTCAAGAACACCTTTGCGCATCTGTGCTTTTGTGTTTTCAATGTTCATAATTTCATTTTGTTTTTTTTAGATTGAACAATTCGTTTTTTGATTGATGATGATTGATTGATGATTGAGTTGCCAGTTTGCCCTTCTGGCTCGGGTGATTGATGATTGATGATTGATTTCGAAACTTTTCTGATGATGGTCAATTAAGGTTTCGACTATAACTTTTAATTTTTAGCCTCTTACTTTATAAAAGGAATCGTTAACGGATACTTGTATAATTCTCCGTTTGACGCTTTTATTGAAGCGTAAATCACTAAAAAGAATTCAACAAATTTTAATACTCCAAAAAGTAAAACTGCTGTTGCTCCGATACTTAAAAGAGCAATGTTTCCATTAAAGTCAAAGTTTCTGATGATAAAATCTTCGTCGTTAAAAACAGCTTCCATCGGAAGGTTTTGTAAAAAAACAGTGACGAGGATCGGAACTGCAATCAGAGCCAGAATTAACGTATAAAGCAAAAGACTCAATTGAAAATTTAAAGCTTGCTTTCCGTGATGATTTACATATTCTGATTTGTCTTTGTAACTCGTCCAGATCAATATTGGGAAAATATAATTCCCAAACGGAATGATATACTGACTTAATGTACTTAAATGTGTGAACGTTGCAGTGTTCTTTTCTGAGGTTGTTTCCATGATGAGTGGTGTTGTTGTTTCCATGATTAAAAGTATATAGTAATTTCTTATGCAAATATATATCTAAAAGACAGTATCTTGTTTTGCATAGTACCAAATATTAACAAAATATTAACAAGATTAAAATTTTAAAGATCACTATAATGGACTGAAAACCATTCGGAATACTTGATTTTATTGGTAATCCAGGAAAGTATTTTAAATTTATTGTGCACGCATAGTTTTTTTGTATTTTTACATAAAAAAAATAAATACCATGGCATTATCCGTTTCTAAACTTAATAAATTTGTATTATTCAAACTACCATCGGCCTACATTTGTGGTGTGCGTGTAAAGGCAATCGACAAAGACAGATGTGTGGTAAGTGTCAAACACCGATGGATCAACCAAAATCCTTTTAACTCTATGTATTTTGCCGTTCAGGCGATGGCTGCGGAACTAACTACCGGAGCATTGGTGATCTCTCAGATTCAACAAAGCGGAAAAAAGATTTCGATGCTCGTAGCCAACAATAAGGGAAACTTTACTAAAAAAGCAACAGGAAGAATAACTTTTGTTTGTAATGATGGACATTTAATAGCCGATGCCATTCAAAAAACAATCAAAACAGGCGAGGGGCAAACCTTCTGGATGAAATCGATTGGAACGGATGAGAGCGGTACTCAGGTTTCTGAAATGGATTTTGAGTGGAGTGTTCGAATTAAATAGTTTTTTCATCAAGATCCGGCCTAAGGGAACGGGCGAAGTGATTTCATGGACTATTTTTTGCTAAATGCTCAGGTATCTGGAGTTTACATTAATAACCTTTAATAAAGTTTTAAACTTTGTTAAGGCTTGTGAAAACAGGCATTCTTGTCCCGAATTAGTATAAAAATTTAAAGCCAAATGCTGAATATCTGATTTAGTTTGTGTCGTTTGCTTCGTCCGTTCCCTTTGGTTGGGTCGTGCTAAGAAATAAAAAAAGACCTCAAATAATTGAGGTCTTTTTGTTGAAACAGGTTTCGTTTATTTTTTAACGCAACATGATTTTTTATCTTTTTTTGCATCGTCTTTTTTCGCAGTATCTGTTTTTTTACAGCAGGATTCTTTTTTCTCTTTTTCTTTTTTAGGAGCTGGCTTAGTGTCTTGCGCCTGAATACCAATTGTAAATAAAGCAAGGGCTAAAACGGTAAATAATTTTTTCATTTTTGTTTAATTTAAGGTTTTATAATTTTGTTTTCTAATTGAAGATGGTGGTTCAAATATAAAAAGAGTTTCCAGTGTTAACTCTTACAGTTTAGTTAATGTTTTTGTAATAAATTAATTTTCTGAATAACATTTAAAGGAGGTATTGCGGTCTTTTAAACCTGTAAATTCCGATTACAGGAAAGGTGTCATTTTGTTTAATAATTCAAATTTACCCCAAAACCAACGCCCATATCACTGTCATAATGCGTAGTGATTCCAAAGTTTCTTCCTGCAATATATTTTAAGCCGGCCATATATTCCTTGTCCGTATTCCACATCAAATTCATACGCAGACGCCTGGAAAGCGGGATGTCTTTTCGTTCAAACTGTATTCGCACATTTCCATCGGTATAGACTTCGACCTGTGCTTTTACCAGCATAGGTAAGGTATATTCGATACCGGCACTCAGAACCGAACGATTGTCTTTGGTGTTTTTTTGTCCAAAGAGATTTTGTTCCTGTTCGTCCATTCCCATTCTTCTGTAGCGCCAGTCAAAACCAATAAAAGGCATAAACCATTGCATTTTGCCAATGTAACGACCAATATGTGTCTCGGTTTCATAACCGTGCTTGTCGTTGTAACCCAATCTCCATTCGGTACCAATGCTCCAACGGGTGTTGCCAAACATGGCTTCTCCGTCGTTTCCATTAGAGGCAAAATCATTTTCAGCCATAAAATGAAACATGCGGTCGTCCATCTTTAACATCTTATAAGCCATTTTCGGATCGTGTATTAAAGGATTTGGCGCTGAATTTTCATAAGTAAAAACCCGGCCCATTCCGGCCATCATGTGATATAGTATATGGCAATGAAAAAACCAGTCTCCGTCGGCATTGGCCTGGAATTCAATAGTGTCTGTCTCCATTGGCATAATGTCAATCACATTCTTTAACGGAGAATACTCACCATGTTCGTTCAGAATTCTGAAATCGTGTCCGTGTAAATGCATGGGATGACGCATCATCGATCCGTTGTACAATACAATTCGAACATTTTCTCCTTTTTTAATTAAGATCTTATCGGTTTCAGAAACTACTTTGTTGTCTAAACTCCAGACATAACGGTTCATATTTCCGGATAACTCGAAACGAAGCTCTTTTACCGGAGCATCTTTGGGCAGTGTGGTTGGCGTTGGCGATTTCAGCATTCCGTAATTAAGTGTCGTAATTCCGGCAACTTCCGTTGTATCGGCAGACATGTTCATGCCTTCCATATTGTGTTTGGAATGATCTTCCATCTTTTCAGTTTCACCACCTCCGGTAATTTCAGGATACATAACGGCATTCATATCCATCTTATTCAAAGACATTTTCATGCCCATATCGTTCATCTCACCATTCATTTTCATCATGTCATTCATCATTTTCATCCCTTCAAAATATTTTAATTTCGGAAGATGGGCGACAGACTGTTTGGCTCCTTCACCTAAAAATAAGGAAGCTGATCCGGTGCGATCTTCGGCTGTAGCCAGAAAAGCAAAGGATTTTTTATCCTCAGGAATAGTAACTACAACATCATAGGTTTCAGAAACCGCAATAATTAGCCGATCCACTTCTACGGGTTCGACGTCGTTTCCGTCACTGGCCACAACGGTTATTTTTCCGCCCCCATAGGTCAGCCAGAAATAACTCGAAGCACCTCCGTTGGCAATTCTCAGTCTGACTTTATCGCCTGCCTTAAATTGCGAAAGCTGCTGTTCGTTTTTACCGTTAATTAGAAATTTCTCATAATAAACGTCACTAACGTCCATGGCATTCATACGTTTCCATTCGTTGGTTAGTTTCGTCGAAAACTGTCCTTGTTTAATAGCTTCCGCATAACTCTGGGTAGTTCCTTTTTTGATGGCAAACCAATCGTTTGCATTGTGCAGCATTCGTTGTACATTTTCCGGTTTCAAATCGGTCCATTCGCTTAAAATCACAGGAACGGTTGGTAAATCGTCGATTCCTTTTCTAAAGGTTGTATCGTCTTTCTTTTTGTTGATGATAAAAAGGCCGTATAAACCAATTTGTTCCTGCAATCCCGAATGGCTGTGGTACCAATAAGTTCCGTTTTGAATAATAGGGAAGCTGTATTTATGCGTTGTTCCGGGTTTTATAGGCATTTGCGTTAAATACGGAACACCGTCTTCCTTATTCGGAAGAAATAATCCGTGCCAGTGCAGGGCCGTATTTTCTTTTTTTAAGTCGTTGTGGACGTAAATCTCCGCAACATCACCTTCTGTAAAAGTTAGCGTTGGCATCGGAATTTGCCCGTTAACCGTAAGTGCTCGTTTTTCTTTTCCGGAAAAATTCACAATAGTGTCACGCACATGTAAATCGTAACGAACCACTTTTTGCGCTTTTGCACTAAAGGCAATTAGAAAGGCGAGTATAATAGTATGTAGTTTCATGCTCATTTTTTAAAGGTTTAGATTTCGCAACCGCACAGCATTCCTGAAATAACATAGTGATGTATCGTTGTTGCTGTACTTTAATTATTACACTGCAAATTTCCGAAGTAACAATTACTTTGGGTTGTACAATTTTGAGAATGATTTGTAAGATTTGGGAAGTCTGGTTTTTATCGTAAAGGCTTTCATAATCTCACAAAGAAGTTAAGTCGCAGCGTTTTTCTTTTTAGACCAATAGTAAAACTTCTGGTTCTCTGAAATAAGAAAAACTTAGCGTCTCTGCGTCTTTGCGAGAAATAAAATCTTATAAATTCTCAATCTGAATGCGTTTTTTATCCTTCAATTGTTTAAAGCTGGTAGGGGTAAAGCCTGTGATTTTCTTAAACTGATTGCTCAAATGTGCTACATTGCTATAGTTTAGCGTGTCTGCGATTTGACTTAACGACAGTTCATTGTAAACAAGGAGCTCCTTTACTTTTTCTATTTTTTGGCTGATAAAGTACTTTTCAATAGTCGTGTTTTCTATTTCCGAGAATAAATTGCTTAGCGTGCTGTAATCCTGATGGAGATTTTGAACTAAATAATCAGACATAGTAACTTTGAGGTCGTTGTTTTTATGATGAACCAGATCAACGATGAGGTTTTTGACCTTCTCAACAGTTTTACTTTTTTTGTCATCAATAAAATCAAAGCCCAGAGCTAGTAAATTTTTAAGCAGTACTTCTTTTTGACTTTTAGAAATGGAATCTTCTAGTTCGACTTCGCCTAGTTCAACAGCAATAGAATGAAGTCCGAGTTTTTCAAACTCAGACTTCACAACCATTTTACAACGTCCACACACCATGTTTTTGATGTAGAGCTTCATATTTACTTGATCGTTTCTACCACATTTCCACAGGTTAGCATTGACGAACCATAATAAGGATTTTTGATTGCTTTTTCTTTGCTTAGCCAGTCTGCATCAGCCATTGGACAATATTGTTTGTATACAGCCTGATCTGATTTTGAAACTTTAATAAGTTCGTAAGTGTTTTTTGAAAGGGACTTGAAAGATTCACGCTGCTTTTTAAGATCGGATGTAGTCGAGATATTTTTAGCGTCGGCGGTTATTTTTTTCAAGATTTTCATCCAGGCGTTATGCTCGTCGCCTTTTAACTGGTCCATCTTCACAGCTGTAATGGCAGTCAGTAAATCTTTGGCTTTCGCCGAAGTAAGTTTGGCATCACTTTTAATTAAGGCATCTTTTACAGTAAAATAAGCATCATAAACGGTTTGTAACTGACTTGAAGCGGTAACTTCTACTGTCGTTGTTTCTTTTTTTATTGATGTGGCCAGGATAATATTAGCAGAGAAAGCTACTAAGATTACTACTACTATTGTTGAAATTGATTTTTTCATTTTGTACGATTTTAGTAGAGGATTAAATTTCCTCTAAGTTAAATAATTTAAGATTGTTATTGCATATTAGGGTCTCAAAAGTGGGTTGAGACGCAATGTACAGCTTTTTCCATAAGTCCAAAACGTTCGTTACAAAACGGAATTAGGGCTGTCAGAAATACAATTAGTTTATTTTTGGGGGCGACCAAATAGAGGTAAAACCATCAGAAATACTGATGTTTTTGTAATAAGGAGTTGTTTTCTCAAGAGCGAAATTGAAGAGGTTTTTTTGGAATTCAAATTCATTCATTGCAATTATGCTAAACTGAAGTCCGGAAGTTGTACAGCCGGAATGATCACATTTTCGGCTACAGCCGTGAGAATCATTTTTGGAGCTGTCTTCTTTTTTGCAGCAGTCTTTTTTACAAGTATCTGCAGTCTCTTTTTTCGAAGTGGCTTTCTTTTCACAAGAAGTTTTTTCGGTAGTTTTTCCACAAGCATAACCGGCATTTGACAACAGTAAGAAGCCAAAGGTTAGGAATAGAAATACTATGTGAACTTTTCTTATCAACGAAAATAATTTAGAAATACAAATTTAGGTATTTTTTTTTACCGTGAAGTTTTTTTTAAGATTTCAATGACTACAGTTTTTTATAGTCGGTAGGTTTCATTTTTTTCCTTTTCTTAAAGTAATTGGAAAGGTGGCTTTCGTCGGTAAAACCAAACTCGTGCGCAATTTGTTTGATGGGCAATTGATTGTTGTGAATTCGTTTTTCGATTAAAGTGGTTCTCAGATTGTGAATGTAATCACGGTAGCTTATGGCAAAAGTTCTTTTAAAATAGGCGCTGAAATATGTTTGCGCAATATTAAAATGATCTGCTATCACCTTAATCTGAACCAGTTTTGGATGGTAAATGTTTTGATGAATATAGGTTGCAATTTGCTCGTTATCGATAGGAGTCGATTTCAATTGCAGATTCATGCAACGGATGGTTTCTTTAATCAGACCAAAAATGGAAAGAATTTGATAAAAAACTATAGGCGAGCTCGAAACATCGGTTTTGCAATTATAGGCCGTAATGTTTTCGATTGTATTTTTTAAGATGGTTTTGCAAGGATCGTCTAATTTTAGAACGGTTTCCTTTAATAATTTATTCCGCATAAAATCCTCCGGTGTATTGAGGAGTAAATCGTCACAAAACAGATTTTTGTTAGAATCGAAATAATTGTCTGTAAACTTGATGTACACAAAACGTGTTCTTTTTTTTATATCAAAATAATGTTCGTCTTCGGGAGAAATCACAAACAGATCTCCTGATTTATACGACAGCAGGTTGTTGTTCAGATGGTGAATTCCGTTTCCTTTTTTGATATAAATGATCTCATAATAAGTGTGGGTATGCGGAACATGTGGGAATTTGTCATCTTCGAACTCATGAATGACAAGTTTTTCAAACTGATTAAATTTCGGCATAACTTAAATTTACAAGTTTATGTCGCAAATGTACAACTTATTTTGTGCTTAACGGTGTTAAATTTGCAGCATAGAAACTCTATTCCTTTCTATTTAATACAAATGAAAAAAAGTCTTATCGCACTCTCATTAGGAGGTTTAACAATTGGTATTACCGAATTTGTTATGATGGGTTTGCTGCCTGATATTGCTTCAGACATGAAAGTTTCAATTCCGGTTGCCGGATATTTAATTTCTGCTTATGCACTAGGTGTTGTAATAGGTGCTCCGCTATTGGTAATTCTGGGAAGAAATTTAGCTCCAAAAAAAATGCTTTTAATATTAGCTCTGATGCTAACCGTTTTTAATGCGCTTTCGATTATTGCGCCTACGTATAACTTTTTATTCGCTTCAAGATTTCTCTCCGGATTACCGCATGGTGCTTTTTTTGGAGTGGGGGCAGTGGTAGCAAGTCGTTTGGCTGATAAGGGAAAAGAAGCCCAGGCGATTGCTATTATGTTTTCGGGTTTAACATTGGCAAATTTAATAGGTGTGCCCATTGGAACTTATATCGGACATAATTTTATCTGGCGTTACACTTTTGTTTTAATTGCCATTGTAGGTTTGCTAACTTTTTTGTTTATCTCTTTGTGGATGCCAAATCTGGAAAAAAGCGGGAATGTAAATATGAAAACCCAATTGCTATTTTTTAAGAAAACGGAAGCCTGGCTGATTATTGGAATTACTGCCATTGGATTTGGCGGTCTCTTTGCCTGGATTAGTTATATCGCACCTTTGCTGACAAATGTTTCTAAGTTTGAAGCTGAGGATGTATCGTACATTTTGATTCTGGCAGGTTTAGGAATGGTAGTGGGGAATTTTGCTGGAGGAAAATTGGCGGATAAATATTCTCCTGCACCTACTGTGTTGGCTTTGCTTTTTGTAATGGCGATTGATTTAATTCTGGTGTATTTTTTCTCCTTCAATCAATATGTGTCCTTATTTCTGACCTTTTTAACAGGAGCCATTTCCTTTTCGGTGATCGCTCCAATTCAGATGTTGATGATCAAAACGGCCAAGGATGCTGAGATGATTGCTTCGGCAGCACTTCAAGGAAGTTTTAATATAGGGAATGCGTTGGGCGCCTTTCTGGGAGGTTTGCCTTTGTCCGCAGGATACAGTTATGCTTCTCCAAATTTAATTGGTCTCGGTATGGCACTAAGTGGAATGGTTATTACTTTTGCTCTAATGCAAAAACATAAAGAAAATTTACAGCTTCAAAAAGCTTAATTGTTCTTTGATGCTTTTTTAGAGTAATTTATTATCTGAGTTTTCTAAAAGGTATTGTAGTATTAAAAAAAGAGTCTTTGAACTGATCTGGTTCAAAGACTCTTTTTTTTGCCTCCTCTTTTGCTTTTAATCCATCCTAAGCTTGATTGCGGTAAGCTCTTTTTGTTATTAACAGGAATAGGATGTCATTGTGCTCCGGATATTTGTTCTTTAATATTAAATTCTGTTTTATCGAAGCAGTTTGTTGTGGTATTTTTTTGCGTAAGCAGCTAATTAATGAACGAAAAAATGAAACTTAGTAATATGATAACGAGTTGTCTTGTAATCGATTGTTTTTTTTATGAAATCGCAACTATTATTAAAAAAACAAAAATATATTTAATATTTATCCTTGGATTAAATTACACATGTCACATAAAAAAGGAGTTTTATTTTTGATATTTTATTTATTTTAGGAAATTTTTATGAATTTTAATTTTTTATCTCAAAAAAATATTTAAGTTTGTGTAATCGATTACAAATTTTTTTAAATGTTAAAAAATACATTATTTGAAAGGTCAAAAACAGCTTAAAAAAGAGATTTTTGCCAAAGAAAAGAGGATTTTATAATCAGTAAAAAAAAGGTGTGGTGTGATAAAAACTAAATAACCACTTAGAATAAACAATTAATAACTTAAACAATTAACCATGAATTTTAAAGATTTATTTAACAAAGGAGCAAATTGTTGCTTTGCAGTTGTTTTCTTATTGTGCTTACTGACCAGCAATCAAATGAATGCTCAGAGTATTACACTTGAAGGGACCGTTAAAGATGCTGCAGGACTCACATTGCCAGGTGTTAATATTTTAGAGAAAGGAACAAAAAACGGAACTTCTTCAGATTTTGACGGACGTTACAAATTAAAACTTAGTAATCCCAAAGCAATCGTGATTTATTCTTTTATAGGCTTTAAAACCAAAGAAATCAATGCCGCTGGAAAAACGAAAGTTGATATTGTTCTAACCGAAGATTCAAATGCTTTAAATGAAGTTGTTGTGGTGGGTTATGGAACAGTTAAGAAATCAGATTTAACAGGAGCAGTTTCTTCCATTTCAGGAAATGATCTGAAGAAAGTTCCGGTTTCTAATATAGCCGAAGCTTTAACAGGTAGAATCGCCGGAGTTCAGGTTACTTCGAGTGAGGGTTCGCCGGATGCGGATATTAAAATCAGAATTCGTGGTGGCGGATCTCTAACACAAGATGCTTCGCCTTTAATTATCGTAGATGGTTTTCCGGTAAACAGTATGAGCGATATTGCTGCTTCTAATGTGGAATCGATGACCGTATTGAAAGATGCTTCTTCTACAGCAATCTATGGATCCAGAGGAGCAAACGGGGTTATTATTATTACGACAAAAACAGGCAAAGACGGAAAAATGGCGGTGAGCTATAATATGTTCTATGGTATGAAGACCATGGCTAAAGAAATTGATGTTCTTCCGGTGGATGATTTTGTGAAATGGCAATACGAATATGCTTTATTGGATCAAACAGATAAGACTATTATGACCAATCCTAGTTCTTATACGAAGTATTTTGGCAATTGGCAGGATCGCGATTTGTACAACGGACTAAAAGGTACCGACTGGCAAAAGCAGATTTACGGTCGTCGTGGTGAAGTGAACAGCCGTGATTTGGGAATTCGTGGAGGGAATGAAAAACTAAGCTACAACTTTAACTACACCTACTACGATGAGAAAGCTATTATGGTAGGTTCGAATTTTAAAAGAAACAATCTGTCATTGGCGTTAAAAAATAAAGCAAGTGATAAAATTGACCTTGGTTTTACCGTGCGTTACTCCGATACGGATATAAATGGTGGAGGGGCGAATGATCAAAATCAGGCTTCATCACTGGACAGTCGTTTGCGTCATAGTGTGGGTTATGCGCCAATTCCGATGCCGGGATTAACGACAGATAACGATGATCAGTCTGTAAACAGCTATCTGGTAAATCCTTTTTTAGCGATAACAGATAATGACCGTCAACAGACCAGAAAAAATTACAACTTATTAGGGAGCTTTGGATGGAAACTGGCCAAAGATTTAAAATTTCAAAGTGATTTAGGATTGGATAATTCCAATTATTCCGATTATCGTTTTTACGGTTCTTCTACTTACTTTTCAAGTACAGCTAAAATTGGCGCAGGAAAACCGGGTTTGGTGATGAGCGATCGTAAAGATGTGCGTTTTAGAAATGCGAATACCTTAAATTATGATTTCAAAAATATTCTTGGAGAAAACCATCATTTGACTGCACTTTTAGGAGAAGAGATGATTACTACGACTTCAAACACAGTAACAACAACTATTTTAAATTATCCTAAATTCTTTGATATGGATCAGGCTAAGACATTAACCACTCAGGGAACTCCTTTTTCAGTTGATAATTTTTACAGCCCTGATGATAAATTATTGTCGTTTTTCGGACGTTTAAATTACGATTACAAAGATCGTTACCTTTTAACGGCTTCTTTTCGTGCCGATGGTTCCAGCAGGTTTTTAGGAAACAACCGTTGGGGGTATTTCCCGGCAGCGGCAGCAGCATGGAAAATTTCTGAAGAGAATTTTCTGAAAAATGCTTCTTGGCTAAACCTTCTTAAATTAAGACTGAGTTATGGTGAGGCGGGAAACAATAATATTCCAGTTGGGCAAACGGTTCAGAGTTATATGTCCAGTACAAATTCTTTTATAAATGGGTTTGACAGCTATTGGTCTCCATCAAGTGTTTTGGCAAATCCGGATTTGAAATGGGAAACTACCGTAACACAAAACATTGGTCTTGATTTTGGATTTTTCAAAAATCGTTTAAACGGAACATTTGATGTGTATAAAAATGTAACGAAGGACTTACTGATCGAATTTCCGGTAGGTGGTACAGGATATAAAACGCAGTTTAGGAACATGGGAGAAACACAGAATACCGGTTTTGAAGCTACCTTGAATTTTATAGCTATCGAAAAGAAAAATTTTGGTTTAAGTTTTTCTGTGAATGTTGGGGTTAATAAAAATAAAATTAACTCTCTTGGTGTAATGGATAATTTTGGAGTAAATACCAATTGGGCATCAACAGATGTTGGGAATGATTATGTGGTAAATGTTGGTTCTCCAATGGGATTAATGTACGGTTATCAAAGTGACGGACGATATGAAGTTTCAGACTTTGATTATGCGGGAGGAAAATATTCTTTAAAAGCAGGTGTTGTTGATGCCAGCAGTGTTGTAGGAGCTTTACAGCCCGGAATGATGAAGTTGAAAAATGCAGACGGTTCTGCCGACAATAAAGTTACCGCATCCGATCAAAAAGTGATTGGAAATTCGAATCCTAAAAACACAGGAGGTTTGGTAATTAATGCAAATGCTTATGGTTTTGATCTTTCAGCTGCTTTCAACTGGAGTATTGGAAATGATATTTACAATGCCAATAAAGCGGAGTTTTCAACCGCAAACAGAAACGGACAGTACAAAAATTTAAGTACGGAAATGGCTGATGGTAAAAGATGGACAAATTTAGATCCAACTTCAGGACAATTGGTAACAGATCCTGCCGCTTTAGAAGCGCTGAATGCTAACACTACAATGTGGTCTCCTTATATGCAGAAATTTATGTTTACAGACTGGGCAGTAGAAGATGGTTCATTCTTCAGGCTGAACACGCTGACTTTAGGATATAGTACGCCACAAGCTTTAACGTCTAAGTTGGGCGTAAGTAAATTAAGATTCTATTTTACGGCAACTAATGTGTTTGTAATTACAAATTATTCTGGTCCGGATCCTGAAGTTTCAACAAGAAGAAAAACTCCGTTAACACCGGGAGTTGATTATTCAGCTTATCCGCGCAGCAGACAATTGGTTTTTGGTTTAAACCTTAATTTCTAATTTAAAACTTATCACAAAATGAAATATAAAGTAATAATAGCAGGATTGATAATCTCAGGTTTGTTGACTTCTTGTAAGGATTTAGGAGATGAATTTTTTGATACTCCTGCACAATCAACATTAGACGAACAGCTTATTTTTTCTACGGCAGGATTAGCACAGGGAGCTGTTGACGGAATAAAAGTATCATTTGGTGAAGAGCAGTCTTACAGAGGAAGACTTTTGACTTATCAGGGATTAAATACAGATACGGAATGGCTTTTAGCATCTTCAAGTGACAATGCTAAATCTGATTTGGTGGTTTACGATGCTAAGGCTGATAATACAGAAATGAACTCTCCAAAAAATGCGTGGGCAATGATGTATGAAGGAATTGAGCGTGCGAATTTGTGTATCAGAGGTCTGCGTAAATATGGTAATCCATTACCGAATACAGAGATGGGACAGCTGTTGGGAGAAGCGTTGACTTTACGGGCCATTTATTATGCCGATCTGATAAGAAACTGGGGAGATGTTCCTGCTCGTTTTGAGCCTGTTTCTACTTCGACCATTTACGTGCCTAAAGCGAGCCGTGATGAAATTTATAAGCAATTAATCGCTGATTTGGGTGAAGCTGGAACTTTGGTGGCATGGCCTAATGAGACTGCGGCAACAACAAGTACAGAGCGTATTAATAAGGCTTTTGTAAAAGGTCTAAGAGCCCGTTTGGCTATGACGGCCAGTGGTTTTCAGCAATATTCAGATGGGGTGAGAAGAAGCACAGATCCTGCGCTTTCGGTAGGCACTATGTATAAACTGGCGTTAGACGAATGTCGTTCTGTAATTGCGAGTGGTTCGGCACATTTAGAACCGACCTTTGAAGGTTTATGGAGAAAATACAATCAGGAAAATATCGCAGCAGGAGGAGAATCTCTTTGGGAGATTCCTTTTGCAGCTACACGAGGCAGAGTCTTATTTACTTTTGCGGTGCGTCATGATGCTGTCGATCAGTTTCAGCAGATGGGAACAAATAAAGGAGGAGTGAACGGACCATTACCTTTTGTTTTTTATGATTATGATCAGGCCGATAGCCGTAGAGATGTTACCTGTGTTCCTTACAAATGGGGAGCTGCGGTAAATGGTAAGGCAAAACAAGAGCTTACAGATTTACAAACCTGGTATTTTGGTAAATATCGTTTTGAGTGGATGAACCGTGTTGTTACGGCACCAAATGATGATGGTGTGAATAAAATTTATATGCGTTATGCTGAAGTACTTTTAATTGCTGCCGAAGCCGCAAACGAATTAGAAGGACCTGGATCAGCTGCTGTTTATTTAAAAGAAATTCGCCGCAGAGCTTTTGCTTCCGGAAGCCAAGCTGTAAAAGTAGATGCGTATGTAGATAGCTTTACAAGCAAACAAGCCATGATGAATGCTATTATCGAGGAAAATAAATATGAATTTACGGGGGAGATGGAACGCAAATTTGCACTGATTCGCTGGAATTTATTGAAAACAAAATTAGACGAAGCTAAAGTTAAAATGGCACGTCTGAAAGCACGCAGCGATGAATACGCTAATGTGCCATCAACCCTATATTACAAATACAAAGCCGATAATATTACATTGGATGTTTACGGGCTGAACCGTGGTGAAACACAGGCGCAGGGTGCTGATTACACTTCAAAAAGCTGGGATAAACTAGAGGACAATAAAATAACCACATTGTACAAAGCCGGAGTGAATCCTGATAAAAGACAATTTTGGCCTATCTGGCAAACGTTTATTGACGGAAGTAATGGTCAGCTAGTAAATGATTGGGTTTTCGGGAACTAAAAACAATTAACAAATAAACTATAGTTGTAGAATTATGAACGCAAAATATATATTTAAAGGGTTGCTGGCTGTATTTTTATTGGTAGTTGCCGGTTGCGAAAGTTACAATGAAGCAGTGTTGCAAGCTATAGGGGCAAATAGAGTATTTTCTCCAATCGAACTTAAAGCAACGGTTAAAAATCAAACCACAGTCGAACTAAACTGGACTGCCAAAGAGAATGTTGATCATTATACAATAGAATTTAGTGCGGATGATCCCGACTTTAAAACGATTTACAAGACGATTAATATTACGGCTAAAGAACTTCCGGTAAAAGTAGCGTTAGAAGGAGAAACCGTTTATTCGATACGGGTAAAGGCAGTCAGTTCGGCCGGACTTGCAGATTCGAAATGGTCGGTAACAACAGCAGCAACATTATCCGAGCAAATCTTTTTTCCTGTACAGTCTGCTGATATTGAGGCGACGCAGGTAACACTAAGATGGGCACCTAACAGCTCGGTAACGCAAATAACTGCAGGTCCTGGCGGAATTGCACACGCCATTACGGCTGCTGAAAAAACTGCCGGTGTTGCAATAGTTACCGGACTAACAGGAGAAACAGCTTATACCGCTACTTTGTTTAACGGAGCTAAAAAAAGAGGAGTGGTTACTTTTACCACAGGAATTGATATTGGAACGGGTATTTTGGTGAAACCTACAGACGATTTGAATGCGAAAATTGCAGCTGCAAATCCGGGAGCTATATTGGTATTAATGCCTGGGGAATACAATGTCTTTACAGGAGAGATTATCCTGAACAAACCAGTTACGATCAGAGGTTTGAGAACGGATAATAAACCTTTGCTTCATAATAAATTTACACTGAATGCAGGAGCTACAATGGTAAGTTTAATTGATTTGGATATTAACGGAGATAAAACTCAAAGCGATGCTGTTAAGTACAATGAAGTAGGTACAGCTTATGGTGCGCTTTTAATTAGTGGATGTAATGTTCATGATTTTGTGAAATCATTTATAACACAAACTCTTACAGGTATTACTAAAATTGCTTCGGTAACCGTCGAAAATTGTGTTGTTACAAATATTCTGACTGTACTGGGAGATTGCATCGATTTTAGAACATCACACCTAGCATCACTTACCCTTAGAAATAGTACTTTTAATAATTGTGCTACAGGCCGTGATTTTATCCGTATTGATAACGCGCTTAATATTACGGGAACAGGGTTGGCAACAACCGTATTGGTAGATGCCTGTACAATTTCGAATAAAGCGATGACAGTGGCTAATAGAATTTTGTATGTGCGTTTTGCTAGTAATGCTTCGACAATTCGTAACACGCTTTTTGAAACGCCATTGGCTATGTATACTAATCAGGCCTTAACAACAGCACCTACTTTCTTAAATAATAATTATTTTAATTCGGCTGCATTATATACGGCTGGTGTAGCTGCGGTGAAGTATGATGCTTCGGGAACTTACGGAACTTTAGACCCTCAGTTTGTAAATAGTGCAACAGGAAATTTTACAGTTAAAAATCAAGTCCTAATTGATAAAAAAGTTGGAGATCCACAGTGGAGGCCATAGTTAGTTCATAGGTTGTTTATAAAAAGGGATGCAAAATCAATTGCATCCCTTTTTTCTTTAAGTGATGAAAATTATTCAATATCCAAATCAAACTTTTCTAGCAAACCGGCAAGAGCATTGTGAGACACTCTAGTTTTTTTGATTTTATTTTCTGAGGGGTCAAAAGCATAATTTCTGGACGTTCTAAAATCAGTTTTTTCCAGAATGCATTCCATGAAAGTGGCATTTGCAAGATCACAATTTTTAAAAATGGCATGCGATAAATCAGTATTTGAAAAATCAGAATCTTTTAAAGAACAGTCGACGAAACTGGTTTTCTTTAGTTTTTTGTAGATAAAAGTAGAATAATCAAGAAGGCAGTCCTGAAAAGACATCGAGAATAAAAAACTGTTGCAGGCACTGAAATCGAGACCCATTAATTTACAGCCAATAAATTTGATGTTTTTAAGACCTGTATTTTTAAGGACCGCGAGTGAAAGGTTACAGTTTTTAAAAGTACAATCTGAAAAATCAATTGAAGTAAAATCGCTTTTGGAAAAGTTACAATTGATAAAATCGCAGTTTACAAATTCGTTATCCGATAGTTTCTGATCAGAATAATCAATAGTGTCAAAGGTTTTGTTTTGATGTAAAGCGGCTTCCATAATAATAAATTGAGCGTGAAGGGTAATGATTGGGGAAATGTAGTTTTATTCTAATTCGATACAGTCGAAAATTTCGTTTTTGAGAATTTTTTCGGTTATTTCGGCTTCACTATCGATTCTTAGTATATTGTCGCAGTCCTCCAGGTCAAAATTCCATATCGCATTTGGCAGTAATTCATCAAGTAATGCATTCGCGAATTCCAGCTTTGATTTTGTATCAATTGAAGTTTTGAAAACGTAGATCATAAAATTGCTTTTTTTTACGGAACAAATTTCAAAAAAAGCTTTCCAATTTTATAGGATGTAAGAGGCAATATTTAGGACTTATCAATCAATTTTCGATATTGAATAGGAGTGATTCCTTCGTGTTTTTTAAAGAAACGACTAAAGTAAGAATGATCCTCATGGCCTACCTGCATTGCGATTTCACTTATAGAAAGAGCGGTTTGGTATAGCAGGTATTTTGCTTCGGTCAAAATGGTCTCGTCAATCCATTTGGCCGCAGGCTTGCCTGTTGCTAATTTGACGGATTTGTTTAGATGATTGGGCGTAACATTTAGCAAAGAGGCGTAATAATTGACCTGATGTTGTGTTTTGATGTTCTCGTAAATGAGTTTTTTAAACTTTGCCGAAATAACAGCTGCAGCAGTACTGTTCTTGGATGTTTTGGGAGCATTTTTATTCATTTCAAAAAACAAAGCCATTAAATAGGCTTGGACAATATCAGAATTGTTGCTTTCAGGTTCACGATAAGCAGCTTGTAAACGATCAAAGAGATTGACTATGAAAGGAAAGTTGTCTTCGGCGATTATAATTTTTGGGTTTCCTCCAATTTTAAGAAAGTCAAAATCATTTAGCATCTCGCCGTTACCATACTTCCCGATTAAAACATCCGGATGAAACTGGCAAATAAAACCAATGTGTTTGGTGTTAATGTGTTCAATCGAGAAAATTTGTCCGGCCGGGACAACGATCATCTCATTTGGATGGGTTTGATATTCTTCATAACCAATTTTTACAAAATGTACCCCTGAAGTCACAAAAAGTATGGTGTGGCAACTGTGTTTTGAAGGAGGGACAGCATAGCGAAGTTGCATCATTTCTTCTGTTTTTAAACAAAAAAAATGATCATGATCAGATCTGAACAACAGCTGCATTGGGTTTTCCAGTCCCAAAAATTTTTCCCGAAATCTTTTCGCGCCGTATGTTTTTATTTCTCCATCTGTCTTGCTCTTCATAATTTAATAATACAATCTAAAATCGAGTAATTTGCAGAGGGCATAATGTTTTTGGTACAGTTCTTCTACCACTTCTATAAGGTCATCGTTTTCCTGATACAGACTAAAAAAAGCTTTGTCGATTGTACTGCAACTGGCTATCTTGTTATAAGTAGAGCCGTAACCCGAAATAGCACGTGCACCGGTTATGTCTAAAAAGTATTGTGCTTCCTCGTCGTTTAAATCAAGTACTTTTAAATTGGCAAAATGAATAATTTTTCCTTTCATCTTTCCTTCAAACAGCTCTGCAATTTCTTCCAGACTGTAATAGTAATCGTGAAGACAGATATTGTTGGGTTCGCCGGGCATTACTAAATAAATGATCTCGTAATCCTTGAAATTATGGTCTTCATAAAGTAATACGTTAAGGCTTTCTTCTAAACTTTCAATCGTGTCACAGGTCTTGTAAATACTGGCAATACCTTGATCGATAGCTATTTCTTCCAGGTTTTTTACCACCTGGGTAACAGTGCTGTTTTCTACGTCAGGAACACCTTCGAGGCAGAAGATGAATTTTTCGTAATCCATACCATTGTGTTTTCCGGTTACTGATTTGTGATGAAAGAATCACTTAGTTCTTGTTCTCACAAAAGTATTTTTAATTGTCGAAAAATTACTGTCGGGAAGGTATTTTAACGCATTTTTGACATTAAAAAAACAAATGAAAAGACCTGAAAATAAAAAATCCACTTTTAGTAAACTAAAAATGGATTTTACAATTGAGTTTCATTCTTTTGTCTTCTATAGATTTAAGTGAAGTTTTGTAATTAAAGAATAGAGAGCAGGTGCAGGGTGATTTACTTTAATTGGAACCAGCAGTTTTTGCCACCATTTTTGTTCTTCTTTTATCGAAGGAGATGGAGGAGGCTGGATGCAGTTGATTACAGCGGCCGCTCTTTTGTGTCCGCAGGCAGCACAGAATTTTGCATGTGGAGTTCGATAAGGTTTTGTACAACTTTCGCAAGGTGGACCGTAAAGCTCAATTCGGTGGTGCATAATAGCATTAGGATTGGTTTCTTTAAATCCGGTTAATTGCTTATAGTAATCAAGAAGTTCACTGAATCGCTCTGTCCTGGTCATGTTACATTTTCCTTGTTCAAAGCCATCACGATAGAGTTTGGTTGCAATTAGGTATTCTTCTGTGTGTAACATAGGAACTTCCATTTTACAACGCCAACACCAAAGATTTTCCATGGTTCTTTTTTTTTGGTTTTAATTTTTTGGTTAAATGTGTTATAATTTTCTTTTTGTGATTTTATTCTTTATTCTTTGGCTAAATTAGATTAGTTTTTAGAGAATAACTTACGGTTTTACGTATTCCGGGACAAAAATCGTTTTTTAATGCATTAGTACACTAAGTAGAAATACCTGATTTTGATTTAGAGGAGAGTTGGGAAACGTCGTTTTTGGGTTTTCAAATGGATTAGAGATTTCCGGAGAAAGGTTTCGACAGGTTATTTCTTAAGATAGGGTGAGTGAAATAATGGATTTTTGTCAGGATGTAGGAGTCTGAGAAGTAAAAAAGAAGAGAAAATCTCAAAACTTTGAGATTTTCTCTTCTTTTTTAAATTTTAATCTTGTTCAGGAAAACCAACGATGGTTTATTGTTCTTCTTCTTCCAGATTGTCAGCAGCCGAAATCTGATCCAGTATATTGGTTTGATTGGGTGAAATATAGTTTTTTACTTCAGTAGGAGTTTCTTTTTTGAAAAGAAGATCTAGTGCATTATAAAGTCTTAACAAAACCTCTTTGTCCTCTTTTTCGATTTCTAAAGCAGTATTAAAATTAAAAACATAATTATTTGAATTGCGTACTTCTACTTTTATCGTTTTTGACGTGATTTTAAATTTAACTATATCCATATGGTTTATAAATGATTTAGTTGGCAAAATACTATTCTAACTTGACTGTATGCTTTTTCTTAAGAAAAAAAAGTTGTACAGAGTCTGAAGTCTGCTTCCGTATTGTTTATATTGTTCGAATTGTAGGTGCTTTTTTTAAAATTACTCGCTCCAATTCCTTACTTATGAAGGGGTTAGTTTTAAATAAAAACCCCTAATCAGTTGATGATTAGGGGTTTGTTTTTTGTAGCGAGGACGGGAGTTGAACCCGTGACCTCAGGGTTATGAATCCTGCGCTCTAACCAACTGAGCTACCTCGCCAAGACTGCAACTAGAACCGAGTTCCTCATTGCGGGTGCAAAGATAGAAATAATATTAAAGCATACAAGCATAAAATGAAGAAAAAAAAATATTTTTAAAAATGCATTGTTTTTGGACATATATTCTTATATTTCCAAAAAAATTAAAAGTAGCACATGGATTCAAAAATACGTTACGAAATAGAGTTCCCGATCAATTCTTCGCCACAATTATTGTATCAATATATATCAACACCCTCAGGTTTATCAGAATGGTTCGCCGATAATGTAAACTCAAGAGGTGAGTTCTTTACTTTTATCTGGAATGACTCGCAGGAAAAAGCACGTTTGGCTTCCAAAAAAACAGGTGAAAAAGTCAAATTCAAATGGGTGGATGAAAGCAGTAAAGACACCGAATATTTTTTTGAACTGCACATCCTGGTCGATGAACTAACCAAGGACGTATCATTAATGGTCGTAGATTTTGCTGAAAAAGAGGAAATAGGAGAAGCTAAACAATTGTGGGAGAATCAGATCTCAGATCTGAAACATCTTATAGGATCTGTTTAGTAAAATTCTATTTTATACCTTATATTTGCCCTGAACAAAATTCAGGGTTTTTTTATGATCAATTTTAACGGAACTATAGTAGCAGAAGAAGATAATATCCTAACTCAAAATCGAGCATTTTTATACGGAGATGGTGTTTTTGAAACAGTAAAAATTGTGAATAATAAAATCTTGTTCCTTGAAGATCATTATTTCCGATTAATGGCTTCTATGCGAGTGGTTCGAATGGAGATTCCAATGAATTTTACCATGGAATATTTTGAAGAGCAGGTTTTAAGTCTAGCGCAGCAAAAAGGTATTCAGACGTCTGCTAGAGCCAGAATTACAGTTTTTAGAAAAGAAGGTGGACTCTATTTGCCTAAAACGAATGAGGTTTCCTATTTGATTCATGCGACTCCACTTGAGGATGTTCTATATGTTTTAAATTCAGTTGATTACGAGGTAGATTTGTATAAGGACTTCTATGTGACCAAACAATTATTATCGTCTATTAAAACGACAAATAAGATGATAAATGTGACCGGAAGTATTTTTGCTCATGAAAATGGTTTGGCCAACTGTGTTTTACTAAATGATACTAAAAATGTAGTTGAGGTATTACAAGGAAATTTGTTCATGGTTGTGGGTAAAAAATTAATTACTCCGCCAATTTCTGAAGGGTGCCTAAATGGAATAATGCGCAAACAGGTTTTAGCTTTGGCTAAAAAAGTAGAAGACATAGAAGTAGTAGAGGAAATAATTTCTCCGTTTGATCTTCAAAAAGCAGATGAATTATTTCTGACTAATGTAATCATGGGGGTACAGCCGATAACCAAATATCGAAAAAAAGAGTTTACTAGTAATTTGGCTCATTTATTAGTGCAAAAACTAAATGAATCCATTTCTGAAAATTAATTCAGATATGGATTTTCAGGTGCATTTGACCAAATAACATAGTCGCCTCCAAGCTCAATGATTTGCTCTTTCCAAAAATGGGTGGTCGATTTTCCGATAATTTTGTTTTTATAACTATTATCGGTGATGATCCAGGAATTTCCCTGCATTTCATTCTCAAGCTGATTTTCGTCCCAACCAGTATACCCTAAGAAAAAACGAATGTTATTTTTACTGATAGATCCGTCGTTTATTAAGTCTTTGGTTGATTCAAAATCACCTCCCCAATAAATCCCGTTAGAAATCTCAACACTGTTTGGGATTAGTTCAGGAATATTGTGAATAAAATAAAGGTTATCCTGTTCAACAGGACCTCCGTTATATATTTTGAAAGTGGCTTCAATTTCAGGTATTAAGTCATTAATAGTGTACTTTAAAGGTTTATTAATGATAAAACCTATTGATCCTTCCTTGTTATGGTCTGCTAATAAAATTACCGATCTATTAAATGATAAATCTCCAATTATCGAAGGCTCGGCAATAAGCAGGTGTCCTTTTTTTAATTTTTCTGAAATCATACGGCTACAATTTTTATTAAATTTAATCATAAAATTTCTAAAATCCCAAATAAAATCGTTAAACCGCATAAAAAAACCCTCCATATGGAGGGTTTTGATTATATTATAAGTTTAGAGAACTTTCTTACTTAGTTCACTGCACCTTCTAATTCAGCTCCAGCTTTGAATTTTACAACATTTTTAGCAGCGATTTGAATAGTTTTTCCAGTTTGTGGGTTTCTACCGTCTCTAGCAGCTCTAGCAGATACTGACCATGATCCAAAACCTACTAACGAAACTCTACCACCTTTTTTTAAAGTAGCTCCTACGTTTCCTAAAAATGATTCTAAAGCCAATTTTGCCGCAGCTTTTGTTATTCCTGCATCAGCAGCGATAGCATCGATTAATTCTGATTTGTTCATAATATTAGTTATTAATTGTTGGTTAAAAAAAATTGTTAATACACAAATTTAGTAGGAAATCCGTTCCTTGCAAGTGTTTTCTTTAATTTTAGCAAAAATTGTTAATAACTTGCTTTTTTTGTTCATAAAGCAGGACGTTAGCAGGTCAGAATCAGGTAGAAACCCCTGTTTTATTGAGCTTAATAGACTTTTGTCGTATTCGAAAAAGTGATCCCGTTTAATAATTCTGCTACCTGCATTCTTTTCTTCCCGGGTAATTGTAAACTCAAAATTTGAAGGTATCCATCCTGAACGGCAACTTTTATTTCTTTTTTACTGCAGATCAGGCTTCCTGTCTCATGAGAATGTGTTTCAGAAAGTAGTTTCGCCTCATATATTTTGATGCTTTGTTCTTCGTCTTTGTCTTTTAGAAAGCACCAGGATGCTGGGTACGGACTTAAGCCGCGAATCAAATTGTTGATTTCGGCGCCGGATTTTGTCCAGTCGATTTTGCAGTTTTCTTTGTTTAGTTTGTAGGCGGTTTTAATTTCGGCAGTATCTTCTTGGATGGTAGTGCTAACATTTCCGTTTTTGATAACCTTTAAAGTTTCGATAACGGTTTCACTTCCCAATAACATAAGTCGGTCGTGTAGTTGTCCGGCATTTTCTTCCGGTTCAATTGCAATTTCTGAATTTAGGATCATTGCTCCGGTATCTATTTTGTCATCTATAAAGAATGTTGTAACTCCGGTTTTGGTTTCTCCATTAATAATCGCCCAGTTAATAGGGGCCGCACCACGGTAATTTGGTAATAAAGAAGCGTGAAGGTTAAATGTTCCTAAACTTGGCATTTCCCAAACTACTTTTGGAAGCATTCTAAAAGCAACTACGATTTGCAAATTGGCATTAAGGGCTTTAAGCTCGGTTAAGAAGCTCTCGTCTTTTAGATTTGTTGGTTGTAGTAAGGTGAGGTTGTTCGCCAGTGCATATTCTTTTACTGCGGAGTATTTTATTTTTTGACCACGTCCTGCAGGCTTGTCTGCTGCAGTAATCACGCCAACAACGTCGTAATTGTTTTTAAGAATGGTGTCCAGAATGCCAACAGCAAATTCCGGAGTTCCCATGAAAATAATTCTCAATTTTTCCATTATGATTTTAAAGTGTATTTATTATTCGCCAGTAAGGTGATATGATTGTTTTCTAATAATTGCTGAAGCACCAGAATAATATCATTGGCATCCAGTTTTATCTGAGTTTGAATTTCTCTGGAAGTCAAAGCGGTTGATTTTAGTAAATGCAGAATTTTATCGGCAATCGAATCGGCTTCGGTGATTTTTCCCTTTTGAGTAATGCAATAGGAGCAAACTCCACAGTTTTCAGTTGTTTCTTCTCCGAAGTAATCCAGAATCAGTCGGTTTTTGCAGGTTTTGTTTTCTTTTATGTAATATAGAACAGAGGAAAGCTGTTCTTTTTTGAGTTCGTTTTGTTTTTCCAGGTATTTTGAGACGCGATTTATGGTTAACTCATCTTCACGGACTTCGTTGAATAATATGGTTGCGTCGTTATTTTTGGCTTTATACTCGATGATTTCTTTTTCTTTTAGTTTTTCTAAAAGGGCAGAAATCTGTTCTTCTGTATGCTGTGATTTTTTTGCAATCAGTGAAAGATTGAAAGGAGTTTTCATTTCGTAAACTCCCGGATAAGTTCTTAAGATTGCTAATATGATTTCTTCGTCATTTGGGTTCAGGCTTGTGTAACGAATCACTTCTTTTGATTCAATTAAGAATTGCAAGGTGATTTTTTCTGAGAATTCCTGTGACATGGTAATGATTCCTTGCTGGTTTAAAAACTGCAATGCATTGTATGTTTTTAAGGTAGGGAAGTCGTATTTGTGACAAAAATGATTCAGTTTAAAAGAAAAAGAATCGTCTAAACCTTCTCCGTAAGCAATTTGAAAATAAGTACAGAGTTTTATGTACATGGTTTTCAGGAACTTCTTATCAGGTAAGATGTTCAAAAACTGCTGTTCAGTCTGGTTAGCGTCTGAGTTGTTGAAAAGCAATACCGAGAATGCTTTTTCTCCATTTCGTCCTGCTCTTCCGGATTCCTGATAATAGTTTTCTAAGTTTTCGGGTAGCTGCGTGTGGATAACCGTTTTTACATTGTCTTTGTCGATTCCCATTCCAAACGCATTGGTAGCTACAATAACCTGCGTTTGTTCGGACATCCACAACTGCATGTTTTTGTCTTTTTCTTTAGACGAAAGCCCTCCATGGTAATAAGTTGCGGTAAATCCTAATGATTGGAGTTGGGTTGATAGGTTTAGACATGATTTTCGGTTTCGTACATATATAATGGAAGGCTGCGGATTTTTCTTTAAGATTTGTTCGGTACGGTACAGTTTGTCTTCGACTTCGAAGACCATATAAGCAATGTTTTTTCTTTCAAAAGATTGCTGAAAAAGGAGGGGATCTTTGAGTCCTAACTCTGTTTTGATATCTTCAATGACTCTTGGGGTTGCGGTTGCAGTCAGAGCTAGAAAAGGAATCTTTGGGAAATATTTCTTCAGTTCTGAAATTTTGAGGTAGGCTGGACGAAAATCGTGTCCCCATTGTGAAACACAGTGGGCTTCGTCGATTGCAATTAAATTAATAGGAAGGTTTTTAATACGTTCCAATATCCAGTCTGATTGTAGTCTTTCAGGAGAGAGGTATAAAAACTTGTAATTTCCGTATTGGCAATTATCGAGAAGGTCAATAATTTCTTCGGTATGTATGCCTCCTGTAAGTGCGATCGCTTTGATGTTGCGTTTTTGTAGGTTGGCTACCTGGTCCTTCATCAGGGCAACCAAAGGCGAAATGACTAAACAAACGCCTTCCTTCATCATAGACGGAACCTGAAAACAAATTGATTTCCCTCCGCCTGTGGGGAGTAATGCAAAAGTGTCCTGACCATTCAAAACGGAGTCAATAATCTCCTTTTGTAACGGTCTAAAACTGTCGTGTTTCCAGTATTTTAAAAGAATTTCTTGCGCTTCTGGCATTGGTCCTGTTTTAAAGTTAAAAAATTTAGAAATCAGTTTCTAGTTTTGCAACTTTAAACACATGCCTAAATTTTATCTAAGATATAAAGAATTCTGTTCTCAACCGTATCTTTAGGTACTTCGATTAAATCGTAGCCGTATTTTTTATAGGTATCAACAAGATGTTTCTGAATTTTTTGTGCCTGTTCAAAATTTTCGTAGCGCTCTGTGTCGCTCTCGTAAATTTCTTCCCAAGGTGGTAAAATAAATGTTTTAGTATATTTAAAATCCTCACAGGCTTTTGCAAAGCTCTCCGGGTAATCGTCATTGATATAATCCATATAGGCCACAACATCAGGAATTCCGCGGTCGATAAAAACTACATTGTGAGGTTCTTCAAGCGAGTCTTCGAATTGTTTAATTCGGCCTTTCAATAGCATTTCGCTAAACAATAAAGGCTGTTCCAAAAACAATTGGTCGATGCCTCTTTGTTGCGCTTCGAGTGTAACTTGTCTTGAAATTTCAGGGTAACAACAGTAGCCACGAGCTACCAATTCGTTGATAAGAGTAGATTTTCCCGTTCCCGGGCCACCAATGAGAACTATAATTTGTTTTTGCACTTTCTAAAAATAAAGCGCAAATTTACCTAAACTTATTGGTATTTAAAAAGATTATTTTGCCTTAAGCGGACGATTTCGCAATTTTAAGAAATAAATATCCTGCTGCTCGCTGTGATACGGTGCTTTATAAAGCGAAAGCTATAGGTTTTATAAATATTACATACAGGATCGGACTTTTGTTTGGCTTAAAGGATGTTTTATTATTAACAAGGATTTGAAAATCTTGCCAGAAAACACCTGTTTTAGGAATAGACTTTGGTTTTAACCAAAGGGTTTAGAGTATTAGGATTTTTTAGCTTTGGCCAAATATTTTAATGATTTTATTTTATGCTCTACCTGAAATAATTAAATCCGAATAATTGTGCTTTGTTAAATTTATTTTTAAGCTTATGTTGCAATTTCCGCCATCATCCATTTGAATTAAAGAATATTTAAAGTTTTTACCATTGTATGGATCTTTGCAGTAGCTATTTATCAAAACTTCTTTTTCTTGATTTTCGTTTATTATGACAATACATTGATTTATATATTTGTCAGATTTTTTGAGTTTTGATGCATTATCGAAAAAGCATTTTTTCAAAATTTGATCAAGTTCAACTAATTCCTTTTGATTTAAATCTGATGGTTTTACAGTATTTGGTCTGTATCTAAAATATCTCTTATGAAATTCTTCTTCGAAAGAGAAAAAGGCGTAATTGTTATACTTCTCTAGATTTAACCTGTTTTTAGTGTGAAGCAAGTTTTTTTGAATTTCAATTTTTAGCGGAAAGTTGCCTCCAATAAATTCAATAAAATTATTTTTAATTACTGCTTTTTCGCTTTCATTATAGCGAAATCTCGTTTGGTTAAAATAAATTGTGTCGTTTTTTGAATAACAGAAATCATTGAATTTTTCTATTTTATCATGATTCATATCTTTATCTATTATTGTAAAAACATAAGAGCTATCGGAGAAAAGTTGAAACTCTAAACTTGAATTTCCTATGAAATTATACTTGTTTATAGCTGATATTTGTTCAGTTTTTTGAGTGATTTTTTTAGATTTATCTTCTTTACATTGAATGAATAATCCTAAAGTAACTATTGATAATATGATTTTTAGGTTCATAGAGTTTTTAATTTATTCGCAAAATAAATATTTTCCGGAATTTACATCCTTCTTTTTTGAAGGAATGATAATATGCGATTCAAATTTCTTTCCTTTTAAAACATCGTTTACAAAATCCAGAATGTATTGTTTTCCTTCGTGAAAAAGGTAGCCGGAATATTCATGTCCGCCGCCACAAAATGTAATAAGTTCAATATCTTTATGAAGGTCGTTCATTTGGTTGTACACCGCATAGGATCCAAACAAAATTAGCCAGCCTGAAGCATTGGTCGGGCAGGAGCGATGTGAACCTGCATTATAAGGAACCGTTGTGTCGTTATTTCCGTGCGCCAGTAACATTGGAATCGCTTTTTCTTTGGTGATTAAATTGATATCCATAATGGCACCTGAACCTCCGATGAAACCAGAGTATTTAAAATTTTCGGGTAAATTATTGGCGTATAAATTCATGAGTTTGTAATCCCAAAAAGAGGCATGAAAACCAATTTCGGCACCTGCACTGATTCCGGAAATAAAGAATTTGGAGGTGTCGAGATTGTACTGATTTGCATGCTGAATTAAAAACGAAGTGGCCTGCCACATATCGCTAGCGCCAATTTGAATTGCTTTTATTTTTTCGGTTAAAGTTCCTTTGCAGCCAAAATCTTTTCCTTTCATGTATAGACTGTATGAAATGCTGGCAACTGCGTAGCCGTTTTTTGCCATAAACATTCCGAAGTCTTTTTCGCTTGTTCGTTCTCCGCCAGAAAATCCTCCGCCAAAAGCAAAAAGGATTAAAGGTGTTTTTTGGTTTGTTTTCTTTTGAGGTAAGTATAAGTCTAAATCCAGTTTGATCGTGTCATTTTGGAAATAAGTCATGGTTTTAACTTCCTGTGCTTTCATTGAATTAAATATAAAAGTAACCAGAAGAAGGAAAATGCGCGTTTTCATGGTAATGTGTTTTGAATCATGCAAAGTCGGGAAGGCGCAAAGTCAAATTATAGAAAATGTAAAAAAAAACTTTGCGACTCCGTGACTTTGCGAGCAAATTTCTTTCCGATGAATTCCCAAATATAAGATGAAATTTGACAAAGAGATAATGTTGTAAAGTTTTTTTCTCTGCACCTTTGAACCGCTGTAACTTTGCTCCTTTAAAACAAAGTTTTAAGTCTGAAAAAAATCTAAAATCTAAAATCAAAAGTCTGAAATCAAAACCGTATATTTGCGTTTATTTTTAATTACGAATGGAGAACGATAAAGAAAAAAACACCGCTGAATTTTACGAGAGATTAAAAGTCGAGTTAGATAATTCAAATACTTGGCCAGCAGAATACTTATATAAATTCATTGTACCTTCAGTAGACGATAATGTAGAGCGAGTTGAAAAAGCTTTTAACAATATGGGTGCAGTTATCAAAACAACAAAATCGAAAACTGGTAAGTTTACCAGTGTTTCAGTTGATGTTACCATGCATAGTGCTGACGAAGTGATTGGCAAATACAAAGAAGTTTCTACCATTGAAGGTATAGTTTCATTATAACTTATGAACGAAAAATATAGAAAAGAAGTCGCGAATGATGTTGTTTTTAACTTAGAATACAATTCTGAAAGACAACGATTAATCATTCCAGAATACGGTCGTCATTTGCAAAAACTGATCGATCAGGCTACTGCAATTGAAGATGCTGAAACGCGTAATAAAGCGGCGAAATACATTATTCAGGTAATGGGGAGTCTGAATCCGCACTTGCGTGATGTACCGGATTTTCAACACAAATTATGGGATCAGCTTTTTATTATGTCTGATTTTAAATTGAATGTTGATTCTCCATACCCAATTCCATCTCGCGATGTCCTACAGTTGAAACCTGATGTTTTACAGTATCCACAGAATTTTCCAAAATACAGATTTTATGGTAATAATATCAAATATATGATAGATGTTGCTAATAAATGGGAGGATGGCGAGATGAAAAATGCATTGGTATTGGTAATTGCCAATCACATGAAAAAGTCTTACCTGAGCTGGAACAAAGATACCGTGAAAGATGATGTGATTTTTGAGCATCTGTATGAGTTGTCCGGAGGTAAAATCAATTTATTGCAAAGTTCAGAAGAGCTTTTAAATACAACGGATTTATTGCGCACCAACAAACGTATGTCAAATAAAATTACACCGGCTGGACAGCCAAAAATCCAAAGCAATAAAAACAACAAAGGTCCAGGGAAAACTAAGCCTTTTCAGAAAAACAATAATCAGAAGTAAAAAAAAGTTGCTAAGTATCTAAGAAGCTAAGTTGCTAAGTCTTTTTTAAAGAAAAACTTAGAACCTTAGAACCTCAGTAACTCAGAACCTAAAAAAGAAATATGGGAATTTTTAAAATCGAGGGAGGAATTCCTTTAAAAGGAGAAATCACTCCGCAAGGTGCAAAAAACGAAGCATTACAAATTTTATGTGCCGTGCTTTTAACGGGAGATAAGGTCAGAATTAATAATATTCCCGATATTATCGACATTAATAAATTAATCACTTTACTAGGTAATTTAGGAGTTAAAATTCAACGAAATGAGCCGGGTTCGATTACGTTTCAGGCAGATGAAGTTAACGTTGGATATTTGGAAACAGAAGCTTTCAAAAAAGAAGGTGGAGCGCTTCGTGGTTCTATTATGATTGTTGGACCACTTTTGGCTCGTTTCGGTAAAGGGTATATTCCAAAACCAGGAGGGGATAAAATTGGACGTCGCAGATTAGATACTCACTTTGAAGGTTTTATTAATCTGGGTGCAAAATTCAGATACAACAGAGAAGATCATTTTTATGGAGTTGAGTCTCCGGCAGAAGGTCTTACGGGAACAGACATGTTACTTGATGAAGCATCGGTAACCGGAACGGCAAACATTGTTATGGCTGCTGTTTTGGCTAAAGGAAAAACTACTGTTTACAACGCTGCCTGTGAGCCTTACTTACAGCAATTGTGTAAAATGCTGAACTCTATGGGAGCTAAAATTACCGGAGTAGGGTCGAATTTATTGACTATCGAAGGTGTTGAAAGCCTTGGTGGATGCGAGCACAGAATTCTTCCGGATATGATTGAAATCGGTTCCTGGATTGGTCTTGCGGCTATGACCAAAAGCGAAATTACAATCAAAAATGTAAGCTGGGAAAATTTAGGTTTAATTCCAAACACCTTTAGAAAACTTGGTATTACTATTGAAAAACGCAATGACGATATCTACATTCCTGCTCATAAAGATGGGTACGAAGTAAAAACAGATATTGATGGTTCTATTTTAACAATTGCCGATGCACCTTGGCCAGGATTTACTCCTGATTTATTGAGTATCGTTTTGGTTGTGGCAACACAGGCAAAAGGTGATGTTTTAATTCACCAAAAAATGTTTGAAAGCCGTTTGTTTTTCGTGGATAAATTAATTGATATGGGAGCGAAAATTATGTTATGCGATCCGCACAGAGCGGTGGTTATGGGGCATAATTTCGAATCTCAATTAAAAGCGACAACAATGTCATCTCCTGATATTCGTGCGGGGATTTCGTTATTGATTGCGGCTCTTTCAGCAAAAGGTACGAGTACCATTCAAAATATCGAACAAATTGATCGTGGATACGAGCGTATCGATGAGCGATTAAGAGCAATTGGAGCAAAAATCGTTAGAGCGTAAAGAAATATTTGCAACGAATTAATTCGTTGCAAAAAAAATGTCGTTAGATGACAGATGAACAAAAAGCTGTAAAAGCTACTTATTTCAGTATTATAGGAAACACCTGCTTAGCCATCTTAAAAGGGCTGGCAGGTTTTTTTGGCAATTCTTATGCCTTAATTGCCGATGCAATTGAATCTACGACTGATATATTTTCGTCTTTTTTGGTTTTATTCGGAATCAAATATTCTAATAAACCTGCAGATGAGAACCATCCTTATGGACACGGTCGTGCAGAACCTTTAATCACGTTTTTGGTGGTTGGTTTTTTGATTACTTCCGCCACAATTATTGGATATGAAAGTATCGCTAATATTCAGACGCCCCACGATTTGCCAAAGTCCTGGACTCTTTATGTTCTGGGGGCTATTATTATATGGAAAGAATACTCGTTTCGTTTGGTGATGAAGCGAAGTAAACAAACGAATAGCTCTTCATTGGCAGCAGATGCCTGGCACCATCGCAGTGACGCAATTACTTCTGTTGCGGCATTTGGTGGAATCTCGATCGCATTGATTATGGGGAAAGGGTATGAATCAGCAGATGACTGGGCGGCACTTTTTGCTGCTTTTTTTATCTTATACAACAGTTACAAAATTTTCAGACCTGCACTGGGTGAGATTATGGACGAAAATCTGAATGATGATTTAGTCGAAGAAATCCGCGTAAAGGCTTTAACTGTTCCTGGTATTCTTGGTACCGAAAAATGTTTTATTCGTAAGGCAGGAATGCGATATCATGTAGATCTTCATGCTATTGTTTCGGCTAAGATTTCGGTGAGAGAAGGACACGAATTATCACACAAACTGCAAGATACCTTAAAAGAGAAAATTCCACAATTAGGCAATGTTCTGATTCATATTGAACCGGATGATTATCATTGTTAAAAAGGAGGTTCTGAGCTAATAAGGAGCTAAGGTTCTAAGTTTTTTATTCAGCGTCCTAGTCTTAGGATCTCAGTACCTTAGAACCTTAGCGCCTTTTTTAATCCAGAGCGTTCAGGATTTTCAATCCAAAAATAATTCCATTTTGTTGGATGCCTCCCTGATAGGAATGTACATAATCTAGTCGGAAGATCTTAAACTTGCCAAATCCTAAATTGTCTAAACCGGCAGTAAACTCCGTGTAAGGTTTTCGGTCCGGTATGGCCAGAGAGTGGAAACCAATGTTCATAGTTGATTTTAAAAGATTCAAAAGTGGGATTTTATTCATGATAAAACCTTTGTCGTTGTGCTCCAGATGCATTTCAAAATAACTGTCATTAGTACTGTTCGTATAATAAGGCATTAGGTTGAAAACATTCAGATAACGGTCACTGGTTCCAATATGAGTCTGGTTTCCGTTAAAATGTTTGTAATCGATAAATGAAATGTTATCGGCGTTAAAGAATTTTGCGGCTTTAAAACTCATGCCTAATACTCCTTTATTACCCAAAGATAAATCGTAGAATACAGCCGCTCCGATTTTTTCAAATTCATATTTCTTTTCACTGGCGGCAAATGCTTTTTCAATAGACAAGAAAAGGGTTGGGAATTTGCCGTCTTTAAAATTATATCTTCCGTCCGGTCTTGAAATGTATTTGTTTCCAAAGTTAATTCGGGCGCCTAAAGAAGTTTTAAACAAATGGTGTTGGCTAAATGCCGGAGTCGTAAAATCGTTTGGTGCCAGTGGATTATTTGACGAGTAGAAGTCCTCTTTTTTAAAGAAAGTATAATCTGTAGTGTTAAAAAGTGGTTTGCGTTGTTCGTAAGCTACGTTTGCATTCAGATTGACACCATTCAGAATATTTTGTGAATAGTTAATCTGTGCAAACTCCAGATTGTACAGTTTCATGTAATTGTCTTTAAAAAACAATGAGCTCACAGAATTAATCAGCTTGCTGATTGGTTCGGCACTATTGAATTGGGCCACTTTAGTTCCTCCTGAAACTCTGATAAAAGCATAATTTATATTGTTGAATTTATGACTAAATTCTCCAATAACTCTAAAGCGATCTTCTGAAAAACCATAATTAAAAGTGGTACTGATAGAAGTCGTTTTGCTTTCATCTTCACTCCACTTTTTAAAAGAGAAACCAGAATCTAAATTAAAACCCTGAACCGTATTAAAACTTAAAGAAGTCAGATTCAATAATCCTTTATAATCAAAAGAATGTCGTTTGAAGGTGTTTTTGTAATCGTACCCCATCAACACATCCAATACTTTAAACTTGTTGTTTTTGGCATCAATTGAGTCTATGTATTTTTGAGATTTTCGAATAACCAACAGGCTGTCTTTTTTGGTATAATCAGTGCTTTCTTCGATCGTTAGGGGAATTGGACGAATGTTGTTCCAAAAGGCATCATCTTTTTTGTTTGCATTGAGTTCGAATGAGACAATTTCATTTCCGAATGTTTTCTTTTCAAACGAAGCAGGAAATTCATAATTGGAATATACATAGGCAAATTTTCCGGAAAACTTAATACCAAAAATACCGGCTGTGAAATCTAAGGTTTGCGCATTTTTGATCCAGATTTTATTTTTCGTATTGTAGCTAAAACTTTGTTTTAGATTCATTACCTCCGTGAATTCGTTTTTCATACGATAGCCTTTAATGTCCAGATCAATTGCATAAATGGCAAAGCTGTCATCTACTATGTAAATGTAACCTTCAAAAACAGGCTCTTTATCACGTTTTGGAACTACCTTGATTTTATAAATCTGCTGTTTGTTGTCATCGAAAAAAGTGCCTTCAAGTTTGTATTTGTAATAAGCGAAAGCATTGTCTGCAATAGGAGAAATGAGTTTGGTATCGAAGTTTATAGTATTTTCGTAAAAATCATAAGTCGATCGCGAAGCAGTGTTATAGCTGTATCCTCTATTGTTTCCTGAAATTTTAGAAGCGACAATACGTTCTTTTAATTTATTGGGTTTTTCAAAAGTAACTTTAGATATGGTTTCAGATAAATACAGAATCCCTGTTCCTGTCGAGTCTAAATTGGAAGCCATATCATCACCGAGATCTACTTTTTGTCCGAGAATCTTCTTCGGTAAATCTTTGACCTTAAACATCCCTTTGGAGTAAAAATCGGCTGTATATCGGATAACTTTGTCGGAGTTGTCTTTTTTGCTGGCAATAGCACTTTTAAGAATGGCGTTGGCAGGATTGTTTTTTGGGTCGATTACTACTTCGTTTAAGGCAAAACTTTCTTCAGACATTTTTACATCCGGAAGTGTTGTTTTGGCATCAGTTGGAATTGTTATTTTTTGAGTCTTATACCCCAGATACTGGAAAACGATTTTGTTTTTGCCGGGTTCTTTTACGGCAAGTTGAAATTTCCCTTGTTCGTTAGAAGTTGTTCCGCTATAGGTGTTTTCTTCAAAGATGGAAACAAAAGGCAAAGGTGTACCTTTTTCATCAGTTACGGTTCCCTTAATTTGGGCGAAGTTTGAAATTGAAAAAAATAAAAAGGCAAGTAGAGTATAGTTTTTCATGAAAGTGGTTTCTCTCACAAAAATAGAATAAGTTAAAAATGAGGATATTAAAAAATTGTTAAATTAAAAGTTGTGAAATGTTGGCTGTAAAATGTGAGATGTGAGACGTAAAATGCGAACTGTGAAATGTAAATTGTGAAATGTAAATTGTGAAATGTAAATTGTGAGCAACAAGTTAATTTTACCAGTATAATTTTGATTGACGATTTCTGATTCATAAAACGTTATCGAATGTGTGATGCTCCTGGATTTACAATTTAAATCATAAAATATTTCAGATCACACATTTCACATTTTACAGTTTACATCTAACATCTTACAGAAAAGATTGAATCGCCAGTTCATAACTTTTTAGTCCAAAACCAAGGATAACACCTTTGGCATTTCCGGATAAATAGGATTGATGTCTGAAACTTTCACGGGCGTAAGTATTAGAAATATGAACTTCGATCACCGGAGTGGTAACAGCTTTCATCGCATCGCCCAATCCTATAGACGTGTGAGTGTAAGCTCCGGCATTCAAGATAATCCCGTCAAAAGTAAAACCGAATTCCTGGATTTTTCCAATCAATTCGCCTTCAATATTGCTTTGGTAATACGAAAGTTCAACGTTTGGAAATTTGACCTGCAACGTTTCAAAATAATCTTCAAAAGTTTGGCTTCCGTAAACTTCCGGTTCTCTTTTTCCTAAAAGATTCAAATTGGGTCCGTTGATGATGGCGATTTTCATGGGCTTAGTGTAATATGTGAAATGTAAATTGTGATATGCAATTGGTATTTTCATAGCCATTGCATAGTTGTAAAAATAAAAAAACCGTTCCAATTAATAGAACGGTTTTTGTAAAAGTATGTGATATATTTTTTAGAATAAGAATCCAGCTGAGATTTGGAAAGTTGAATTTTTAACATCTGCATTTTTAGACGCTTCTGTTAATCCTAAGCCATAACGACCCTGAACAAAGATGCTTTTAGTAAGTTTTACTCCTAATCCGGCATTAAGACCAAATTCAAAAGTTTCAGCATCTTTAACGTCGAACTCGTTTTTCTCGCTTAATAAAAACGAAGCCTGAGGTCCAACTTCTACACTAAAAGTATCATTCAGATAAAATTTAGCCATTACTGGAATAGATAAGTAGCCTAATTTGTTTTTAAATTCACTAACTGCATTTTTGTAAGTTGCACCTTGTGTCGAGTATAAAAGCTCAGGTTGAATGGCAAATTTGTCAAGTAGTTTTATTTCAGCAACTACACCAGCATGGTAACTTGTAATACCATCCTTGTCAAATGCAACTCCGTTAAGACCAGCGTCTCCGGTTTGACTTGCAAAGTTAACCCCTGCTTTAACTCCAAATTGTATTAATTGAGCCTGAATTGTAGCTGAAGTTGCGATGAACAAAACAGCTGCTAAGATTATTTTTTTCATAAAAGTGTTTTTAAAATTGATGTTTTTAAATGTTATATATTAGTCAAAACTACAGAATTAGGAATTTATTGTTTTATATTTTGGTTTAAATAATTACTAAATTTCCCATGTTTATTGGTTTTTAGTCTGTAATTGACTCTATTTAAGAAGTTTATTGATAATATGTTTTTGCTTGTAAAACTTTAATTTAGTCGGATTTTTATTTCAAATTAAAATTGAAGACTGTTTTATTTAGTAAGTTAATTATGATGTTCAAACTTAAATTTTGCACTTGAACGGAGCGAAAAAGTCCCTTAAATCATAATATATTTTCAAATCTAAGAGAGATAAATTGTATGTACTGTTTTATTTCCTATAATAAAAATGAGTTTTTAATAAGGTTATATTTATATTTGATGTCGAATAACCCAAAAAAACAAATTGTAATGAAAAGAATAATTTTGGCTGCTGTAGCAGTAATGGTATTTGGTTTTGCTAATGCGCAAAAAACTAGATTTGGAGTAAAAGGTGGTCTTAATATTTCAACGGTAGTTGGAGGAGATGTTGAAGATACTAAATCTCTTATAGGTTTTCACGTTGGAGGTTTTGCAGAAATTCATGTTGTTCAGCGATTTTTTATTCAGCCGGAGCTTTTGTTCTCGACCCAGGGAACTAAAGTTGACGTACCTTCAGGGACTGATGCAGATATTAAATTGAATTATTTGAATATTCCGGTACTGGCTAAGTATTACATCATTGATAAAAAATTTAACGTTGAAGCTGGTCCACAGCTAGGGGTCTTGCTTTCAGCTAAATTAGATGGTAATGACATTAAAGATTTTACCAGATCAGTAGATCTTGGTTTTAATTTAGGAGCCGGGTACAGTTTTACAGATAATCTTTCAGTTGGTCTTCGTTACACAATTGGTTTATCTCCTCTTACTGATAAAGATATCGACAATTCAAGAGATTATTATGACAGTGCTAAAAATAGTAACCTTGCGTTGTCTTTGGCTTACAAATTCTAGTTTCTGCAAAAAAAAAATATTTGAAAACCTTCCTTAATTGGGAAGGTTTTTTTATGCTTAAAAATGTTTTACTTTGTAAATATGAATTGGGACCGCTATATAAAAGATTATCAGTCGTATTTGCGCATCGAGAGAGGTTTGTCTAAAAACACTATCGAAAACTATGGTTTTGATATCGAGCGCCTATGTCTTTTCCTGGAAACGAATAGCATAGAAATTTCTCCGCTTAAAATTGATGATGAAACGGTACAGCAGTTTATTTATACAGTTGCTAAAGAAGTCAATCCACGCTCGCAGGCGCGAATTATTTCAGGTTTGAAAAGTTTCTTTAATTATCTGGTATTTGAAGATTATAGAAATGACAGTCCGATGGAATTGATTGAAACTCCCAAAACGGGAAGAAAACTGCCCGATACGTTATCTGTAGAGGAGATAGATGCTCTTATCGCGGCAATTGATCTGAGTACCAATGAAGGCGAACGCAATCGTGCTATGCTCGAAACTTTATATGGCTGTGGGCTTCGGGTTTCGGAATTGGTTACGTTAAAAATTTCAGATTTATTTTTTGATGAAGGTTTTGTGAAAATTACCGGAAAAGGAAATAAAGAGCGTTTTGTTCCTGTGGGAAAAGTGACTCAAAAATACATACAGATTTATCAGAAGGAGATTCGGGGGAATCTTAAAATAAAAAAAGGCTGTGAGGATACCTTGTTTTTAAACAGAAGAGGCAATCAGCTTACACGTGCCATGATTTTTACCATTATAAAGGATCTTGCGGTAAAAATCAACTTGCATAAGAGTATTAGTCCGCATACTTTGCGGCATTCTTTTGCAACTCATTTACTCGAAAATGGTGCCGACTTAAGATCGATTCAGTTAATGTTAGGGCACGAATCTATTACTACTACCGAAATTTATGTGCATTTGGATAGGAGTTTTCTGAAAGAAGTGATGTTTTCTTTTCATCCAAGGAAATAATTTTTGAAGCGGAAAGTCATTTTTAAATCAAAAAGTAATATATTGTGTAAAGTTTTGTGTTAGTTAGAGTCTAAAAGTGTCAATTTTAGCTTTTTGCTCTTGCTATTGAGATCATTGTTTTAATATTTCAATCTACATAAATAAGTGATATATGGTTTTTGATTTATATGGAAATGAGAATTGCTTAGAGGTAAATAATTTTTATAAAAAATTGCTTGCCGAGATGCCGGATCTGCTGTTTCAATTTGTTATCGATAGCGATAACAGGTATTCTTTCCCTTTGGTCAGCAAATCTGCTGATGATATTTTTGAGCTTAGTGTAGAAGATTTTACCAATGATATAAAATTGGTTATTTACGATCGGATTTCTCTTCAGGATCGTGATCTTTTTTTTCAATCTTTGATCAAATCGCGTAAAGAAGTGCAACCTTGGAATGTTGAATTTAGAGCCCTTTTGCCTAAAAAAGGATTGCGTTGGTTTAAGGTTTCGGCCAAAACTGAACGGTCTGCGGACGGACGAGTTAGTTTTTTCGGGCATGTTTCGGATATTACGGAACTAAAGGACAAAGAAGAAAAGCTGCGTATTTCCGAAGAACGTTTTCAGTTTGCTCTTGAGGCTTCTACGGCTGGAATTTGGGATTGGGATATGGTGACTAATACGGTCTTCTATTCGTCGTTGTCCTTAAAGATTCTGGAGTTAGAATCGACGGATATTTTTGATGATCCGGAACGCTGGGATAAGATTGTGCATCCAGAAGATCTTCCGAAGTATTATTCAGATATTCAGGAACATTTCGACAATAAAATTCCCTATTACGAAAATTACCATCGGGTAATGACTTCAAGTGGTAATTATAAATGGATCTTAGATCGGGGAAAAGTAATTGAAAGGGATGAGAACGGAAGGCCATTGCGCGTAATTGGTACACATACTGATGTTTCTTTGCAAAAAGAGAAAGAATTGGAGCTCTTGAAAACGATGAAACTGTACAGTGATCAAAACAGTCGCTTGGTAAATTTTTCACATATTGTTTCGCATAATTTAAATACTCAGGCCGGAAATATAAAGTCTATTTTAGATTTTATTGATGCAGATGTGGATAAGCAAACGATAAACGAAATGTTAGAACATTTGCGAACTGTTTCTAACGATTTGAACGATACGATTGCAAATTTAACCCAGATTGTTAAAACACAAAGTAATATCAATATTGCCGTAGCGCCTTTGAGGCTTTCGGAATATATAGAGAAAACGATTACAACTATTAAAGGTTATGATAAACAAACAAAAGTTACTATTGTAAACAATGTTCCAAAGTATCTGACAATTAATTTTAATCCGGCTTATCTGGAAAGTGTTTTGCTGAATTTTACAACAAACGCGATCAAGTATGCGCATCCGGACCGTGACCCTGTTGTGATCTTCGATTTTTCGATTGAACCCGAAGGTTATAAGTCATTAAAGATTACTGACAATGGTTTAGGGATCGATTTGGCGGTTTATGGTGATCTTTTATTCGGGATGTATAAAACCTTTCATAAACATCAGGAAGCACGTGGGATTGGCCTGTATATTACCAGAAACCAGATAGAGGCGATGAAGGGAAGTATTTCGGTAGAAAGTAAAGTAGGGGTAGGAACGAGTTTTAAAATTATCTTTAACGATATTTAAAATATTAAGTTGGTATAAAAAAGAAAGGCTATCATTTGATAGCCTTTCTTTTTTATAAATAGTGAGAAGATTACTTCGCGATATTAACCGCTCTGGTTTCTCTAATTACAGTAACTTTTACTTGACCTGGATACGTCATTTCGGTTTGTATTTTTTGTGAAATCTCGAAAGATAAATTCGCAGCATTGTCATCCGAAACTTTTTCGCTTTCTACAATCACACGAAGTTCTCTACCAGCCTGAATTGCGTATGCATTTTTTACACCGCTGAATCCGTAAGCTACTTCTTCAAGATCTTTCAAACGTTGAATGTAAGAGTCTAAAACCTGACGTCTTGCGCCTGGTCTCGCACCCGAAATAGCATCACAAACCTGAACAATAGGAGAAAGTAATGATTTCATTTCAATCTCGTCGTGGTGAGCTCCAATGGCGTTACAAACTTCTTCTTTTTCACCATATTTTTCAGCCCACTGCATTCCTAATAAAGCGTGAGGTAAGTCACTTTCTGTATCCGGAACTTTTCCAATATCGTGAAGTAAACCAGCTCTTTTTGCTAGTTTTACGTTTAAGCCTAATTCGGCTGCCATGATACCACAAAGTTTCGAAACTTCTCTCGAGTGTTGTAATAAGTTTTGTCCGTAAGAAGAACGGTATTTCATTCTACCTACTACTTTGATAAGTTCAGGGTGTAAACCGTGAATTCCTAAATCAATAACGGTACGTTTACCAACTTCGATAATTTCGTCGTCAATTTGTTTGGCTGTTTTAGCAACTACTTCTTCGATTCTTGCAGGGTGAATACGTCCATCGGTTACTAATTTGTGTAATGATAAACGGGCAATCTCTCTACGAACGGGATCAAAGCAGGAAAGGATGATTGCTTCCGGTGTATCGTCAACGATAATTTCAACTCCAGTTGCAGCTTCAAGTGCTCTAATGTTACGACCTTCACGGCCAATAATTCTACCTTTTACGTCATCAGATTCAATGTTGAAAACAGAAACGCAATTTTCAACTGCTTCCTCTGTTCCAACTCTCTGGATCGTATTGATGATAATTTTCTTTGCTTCTTGCTGAGCAGTAAGTTTAGCTTCTTCGATCGTGTCCTGAATATGAGACATTGCTTTGCTTTTAGCTTCAGCTTTTAAACCTTCTACTAATTGCTCTTTTGCTTCTTCAGCAGAAAGTCCTGAAATTACTTCAAGCTGTTGCAATTGACTTTTGTGTAATTTGTCAACTTCAGTTTGTTTTTTGTCTAAAACTTCAATTTTGTTATTGTATTCCTGTGTTTTAGATTCAAAATCGTCGTTTACTTTTTTTGCCTTCGAAAGTTCGTTTGAAACTTGTGATTCTTTATCACGTACTCTTTTTTCTACCTCGGCTACTTTTTTGTCTCTTGCTAAAATAACTTGTTCGTGCTCTGATTTTAGTTCGATAAAACGCTCTTTTGCCTGAAGGATTTTATCTTTTTTGATATTTTCAGCTTCTAAATTAGCATCTTTTAAAATGGAAGCTGCTTCTTTTTTTGCGTTTTTAATGAGGTTAGAAATATTGCTTTTTTCGATAATTTTAGCAATTGCAAAACCTGCTGCAATTCCTACAATACCTGAAATAATGATCGTTATTATGTCCATGTTTGTTAAAATTTATATATAAAAAAAGCCTACATTAATTGCTTGAATAAACTCGTAAAGACAAGTTTTGAGCTAACTCACTGTTCAAGTTTCCAAGCCGAAGCATGGCATACTATAGTAGCGACGATTTGCTCATTCTAAATTGTTAGTGTTGAGTTTACCAATTGTGAACTAATGTAGGCAGTATCTTAGTTGTTGTAAAAGAACGTTTAATTTTCGAGATATTGATCTAATAGCGAATTTAATCTTTTAATTCTTTCGATAGTTTCTTCACCATCGATTGCGTTATCAATTTGTTTTTGTTCGACTTGTGATGCAAATTGCAGGGCACACATCGCCAGAACATCCTGTTTATCGCGAACCGCGTAACTTTCTTCGAATTGCTTGATCATAGCATCAATTTTTTTAGAAGCACTTCTAAGTCCTTCTTCCTGAGCTGGTTCTACCGTTAAAGGGTAAACTCTGTCTGCAATTGATATTTTAATTCTAAGCTTTCCGTCCATGTCGTTATTTTAATCTGATAGCTGTGCTATACAGTAATCAATTTCGCGAATTAATGAATTTATTTTAAGCTTTGTCTCTCTCTTGTTATTGTCGCTGCCGAGCAACGAATTGGCTATCTTAAGTGTTTCATATTGCTTTTTCAAAGCTTCAATTTCTTCAGATTGTTTCTGGATAATTTGCGCAGCTTTGGTTAATTCTAATTGTAAAGCCTGATTATTATTCTCTAAGCCTTTTGATTTCTCAAAAAGCTTTTCGACTTTATATTCAAGAGTATCAATTATTTCGGCAATTACACTCATTATAAATCCTATTCATTACTTAATCCTACAAAGTTAGTATTCCTTTTTATTAATGCAATTTTTTATCGATTTTTTTACATTAAAAATAAACAAATAGATGAAATTCAATCGATTGTATTTTTGTGGCTTTATACTCGGTTTTCGCCTCTTAATTTTTTATCTTAGCAAAAATGTTACTTATGAGATTTTCACTACTTAGTCTGTTTTTTTGCCCGTTTGTTTTCGCTCAGACGCAATATCCGAAGGATTATTTTGGTCCGCCACTTGAAATTCCGATGCAGCTTTCCGGTAATTTCGGGGAGTTGCGACCGAATCACTTTCACGCGGGTTTTGACTTAAAAACAAATCAAAGAGAAGGATTAAATGTGCATGCCATAGCCGATGGATATGTATCCAGAATTAAAATTTCTACTTTCGGAAACGGTAAATGCATTTACATAACGCATCCAAATGGCTATACTTCGGTGTACGGACATTTACAAACACCTGTTGGACCAATTCTGGATTATGTAATGAAAACGCACTATAAAGAAAAGGCTTATGAGATCGAAATTTTTCCAAAACCCAATGAATTATCGGTAACAAAAGGTCAGTTGATCGGACTTTCGGGGAATACAGGTTCATCAGAAGGGCCGCATTTGCACTTTGAAATTCGCGATACCAAAACAGAGTTTGTTATTAATCCGATATTTTTTGGTTTCGATAAAAATATAAAAGACACAAAAAAACCGAGTATTTCGAGTGTGTATGTTTATCCATTAGAGAATACGACTGTAAATCAGTCCAGACAGCCTTTGTTGTTAAATGTTGCCCTGCAAAAAGACGGGACCTATCTGGCAAGTAAAGTAAAAGCGAATGGTAAAATTGGTTTTGGGATTTCTGCCGTAGATTATGACGATGTTTCGTTTAATAAAAATGGAGTTTTTAATGTCTCTACTTTTGTGAACGGGAATCAAAATTACAATTATCAGTTTAATACCTATTCCTTTGATGAAATGCGTTATATAAATGCATTTATCGATTATGGTAAATATAAAAAATCAGGTCAACGCGTTCAGAAACTTTTCATGAAAACGCCCTATGGTTTGAGTATTATTAAAACCGATTCATTGCGTGGGATTGTTTCGGCTGAACCAAATTTAGCTTCAACTTATAGAGTTGAAGTTTCTGATTATTTCGGAAATTTAAGTTCTGTTATTGTTCCAATTGAGTACGACACTGCAACACCAATAGTGAAAGAGGAACTGATAGCTTCAAAATACTTTATTAAAGTCGATAAAGATTCGAATTTCGAGAAAGATAATATGTCTGTGTTTTTTCCGGCGGGAACTTTTTATGATGATTTTAATTTAAACTTTGATGTGAAAAATAATCGTATTTATATCCACGACGATACTGTTCCGGTGCATTCCAATTTCGCCATAACGATTAAAGACAGTTCGTTTCCGGAGGCTTTAAGAGATAAACTTTTTATTGGAAGATTTAGCGGAAACAATGCCAGTTTTAATGGAACAGTAAGGAAAGGGGATGTTTTTACAGCCAAATCGAAAATATTAGGTAAGTTCGGTTTAGTCCTGGATACGATTGCACCTACCATTAGAATAGTAAAGCCAATTGAGGGTAAGTGGATTACCGGAGTAAAAAAAATAGAATTTACAATCAATGATGCTTCTTCGGGGATCAAATCGTATAATGGTTTTTTAAATGGAAATTGGGTTTTGTTTGAGTATGAAAGTAAAACGAGAAAAATTACGCATACTTTTAATGATGCTCTTGTTGCAGAAGGAGCAAACGATTTAAAAATAGAAGTGATTGATAATGTAGGAAATTCTGCTATCTTTGAGACTCATTTTTTTAGAAGCCAACAAAAATAAAACCAAAGCGTTTGAATCAAAATAAGTTAATAGCCGTTTTTCTTTTTTTATGTCTGACCAGTATTTCATTTGCTCAGAAAGCTCATGTTAAAGGTATAATTCTGGACAGTCAGAATCATCCTGTTGCGGGGGTGAATATTAGCTGCTCTGGGAATGTTTCACAATCTGATTCAAATGGTTTTTATGAAATCATTGTTCCATCAGGTAAAAAGATTTCTTTGATTTTTACGCACGTTTCATTAAAGATGATGAGTCTTATAGTGCATCTGAAATCGAATGAGTTTTTTGTTTTTAATCCCTTAATGAGTAGTTCTGAAGAGCAAATGGGAGAAGTTTTTGTTTCTTCGAAAAATAAAAAAAGGGTTCAGGGAATCACCAATGTGGATGTCGCCACCATCAAAAAAATTCCCGGAGCCAATGCCGGAATCGAAAATATTTTAAAAACACTGCCCGGTGTAAATTCAAATAATGAATTAAGTACACAATATGCCGTTCGTGGTGGAAGTTACGATGAAAATCTGGTGTACGTCAATGAGGTCGAAGTCTACCGTCCGTTTTTAATTCGGTCGGGACAACAGGAAGGGCTAAGTTTTACTAATACAGATTTAGTTCAGAATGTCGACTTTTCGGCTGGAGGATTTCAGGCAAAGTTTGGTGATAAGTTATCTTCTGTTTTGGATATTACGTACCGAAAACCAACTCAGTTTGGAGCCTCTTTGGAAGCAAGTTTGCTGGGCGGAAGCATGTCGGTTGATGCGGTTTCCAAAAATAAAAAATGGTCGGCTGTAACAGGTGTTCGTTATCGAAATAACAGTTTATTGGTCAATAGTCAGGATACACAAACCAATTATACGCCAACTTTTGCGGATATTCAAACGAATATTAATTATGATATTTCTGCAAAATGGCAGCTTAGTTTTTTAGGGAATATTTCCCAGAATAAATATTTATATCAGCCTTTAACCCGCGAAACAAAATTCGGAACCATAGATCAACCTATGGCACTGGCGGTGTATTATGAAGGTAAAGAGCGAGATCGTTACAATACTTACTTTGGTGCTCTGAAAACGACTTATAAAGTTTCTCCAACTCTGACTTTAAAATTGATAAGCTCTCTTTTTCATACCGTAGAGCAGGAGCATTTTGATATTTTGGCGCAATATCGCTTGGAAACTATTGAAAATGAAGATACCTCAAATGTCGATTTTACGCGTGGAATTGGTTCGCAATTGAGTCATGCCCGAAATGATTTGGATGCTTTGATTGCAAATGTAGAGATCAAAGGCTTTAAAGAATGGAAAAATGACAGCCAGTTAGAATTTGGTTTGAAATATACACGGGAATCGATTCGGGATCGAATTACAGAGTGGGAGATGATCGATTCGGCAGGTTTTTCGATTAATCCGCCAATTGCTTTTTTGCCTAAAAATAATCAACCGTACACACCTTACACTGGGCCGTTATTGCCTTATCAGGATGTGCGGGCAACAAACTTTAATACTATAAACAGATTTTCGGGATACGCGCAGTATAATAAAAAAGCTGAGATTGGATCCAGTCAGGTTTGGTACCATCTGGGAGCTCGTTTTCAGAGTTGGAATGTTTCCGGCGCTGCTGTAGAGGGTAAAAATCAAACTGTTTTTAGTCCACGTGCCCAGTTTGCTTTAAAACCGGATTGGGATATGGATATGGTTTTTCGACTTTCGGGAGGACTTTACCATCAGCCGCCTTTTTACCGTGAACTACGGGATTTAAAGGGTGTTGTAAATCCAAACGTGAAAGCGCAGGAATCGGTTCATATTGTTTTGGGGAATGATTACAATTTTAAAATATGGAACCGCCCTTTCAAATGGGTAACGGAACTTTATTACAAATCACTTTCAGATGTCAATGTGTATTCAATCGATAACGTGAGAATCCGATATGTTGCCAACAATAATGCGAAAGCGTATGCACAGGGAGTTGATTTTAGGCTGAATGGTGAATTTGTACCCGGAACGGAATCGTGGATTAGCTTTGGTTATTTAAAAACCGAAGAAAATTATGAAAACAAAGGTTATATCGCAAGGCCTACAGATCAGCGTTTGAAATTTGCTATGCTATTTCAGGATTATATGCCAAGCATTCCAAGTGTAAAATTATACCTGAACCTAGTTTACAATACAGGTTTACCGGGAGGAGCTCCAGCCTATTCGGATCCGTACCTGTATCAAAGCAGGCTGAATGATTATCGTAGAGCTGATGTTGGTTTTGCTAAAGTTTTTGTAGATGGCAGTACTAAAGTTGCCAAAGCAAAATGGTTGAAAAACTTTAAAGAATTGTCTGTAGGAGTTGAAATTTTTAATCTTTTCAATAATCAGAATGCGATTACCAATACCTGGGTTCGCGATGTGTATTCTAAAAATCAGTACGCAATTCCAAATTATATGACTTCAAGGGTTTTTAATGTGAAGCTGAATGCGAGATTATAAATGTTGATTTGTTACTTTGCAATAAGGAGATAAATATTTGCGTTGAGAACTTGTTTAAGCCTACTATAGTAAAATTCAATAAAACTAGATAATACAATCAAAAATACTATATTTGATATCCTAATATAATTAGCATACATGAAAAAGTCCTTAACCTATATAGCCTTGGCAATCATCGGAACAATGGTAAGTTGTAAAGATGAAGTGAAGAAACCTAAAGTAATTTACGATACTGCCAGTAAAACAAATGTTGTTACAAAAACAGATTCAACGCAGATTGAAATAGCCGATTTGCCTATTCAAATGGAGGGGACAAATTATTTAATTCATCCGGTTGGAGATCTGCGCGTTTTTGAAAAAGGAACAAAAGCACGTTACGGATCTTCGAGTGTGAATGATGTAAGTTTTACAATTTCAAATTTAGGTGAATTTGAAATAACCGGTTATCTGCAAAACCTGAAATTCCAGAAAGTCGATTCAGATTCTATACGTCCTTTGACGGATAAACCAGCCCTGATTTTGACGGCTACTTATTTAAAATCGGTTGCGGATAAAACGCAGAACCAGATTATGGTTTATACTTTAGCAGATTCCGACACCAATAAAGATGGTAAAATAGATACCAGCGATATTAAGACTTTGTATTTAAGTAACATCAGTGGTGAGCGTTTTACTAAAATTTCAGAAGACTTTCAGGAATTGGTAGATTGGAGTTTAATCGAATCAAGAAATCGTTTGTATTTCAGAACGATTGAAGACACCAATCAAAATGGGCAGTTTGATAAAAACGATGTTTTACATTACAATTATATTGATTTAGCTTCAAAAAAATGGGAAGTTAAAAGTTATAAGCCTATTTAATTATTTACTAGACTAATTTCTTAATGTACTCTGAAGAAGAATTGAAAGATCAAGAAAAAGTAATTAGTAATGTGCTTGGGTATGTTTTTTTACCGTTATTTTTTTTCGTAATAATTGGAGGTTATTTTGTAGAAAATTCGAACGAGTATATAGAAAGACAATATAAAGAGGCTAATGAATATAGTTTTTCAGGAGTTGTATATGAAAAAAAGATTGAAGGGGGTGAAGGGTATCGTTTTCCTCACTATCTCTTTTTGAATACCGGGATTAGATGGAAGGTTAGTAGTCTTTTATATGATAAAATTCAGATTGGAGATTCTGTTGTAAAGAGAAGTAAATCTGATTCAGTTTTTTATTATATGAAAAAAAAGAATCAAATAATTATCGAAGACGAAAACTTTTATCTCAGAGAAAAATATTTTGCTAAACTCAAGCAAGAATAATTTTTAAGATAAAAAAAAACTCAGCAGTTTAGCACCTCAGAATCTCAGCACCTTTAAAAAAAACTATATCAAAATATCACTTTCCAGATCAGATTTCTCGATATCAAGATCAAATCCCAGGCGTTCCGTTAAATCGATTACCAGTTTTTTGTACCAGTTTTCGGATTTTGGATGAATGTAAATCTTTTCGATCAATTGTTTTAGGTCAACATTGATTTTTAAGCCATCGTTTAGTTTAATGTCGCTTTTTGAAGTATCAGTAAGAATTCGAACTTCGCGCTCATACTGAAAACTTTTACGCTTAAATAAAAAGGGGAAAAATAAATCATCAAACGGTATGTACTCTTTTTTGTAGTCGATATAGTTTACCTCACCAATATATTGATCGAAATTGTTTTCCGGTTTTACAGCATTCTGTAATCTACTTATGGTAGACTGAATGGCTAAACCCTCATTGTTTTTGGTGAAAATCTGCCACATAGCAAAGGATTCATATTCGTTGATGTGCCAGCTGCTTATGGCTACTTGTTCGCGATGGGTTTTGTAGTAGTTTAAGAAATCCGGATTGTCTATGGCCAGTTTTTTAATCTCTTCAAAGGTTGGCTCGCTAAAAGTGCCCTCGTACTGATCCTCAAACTTGTCAGAACGGGACATGAATAGTTTTTTGGACATTAATAAATCAAGGAATTTAGACAAGTCTAAGTACTTCCAGACAATTGTATCCGGGTCATCCGGAAGTTTTATGTTTGAATTATTAAGGTACATTTTTACGGATTTAAGATTATTCGAAATAAAAAAGCCACAAATTATACAGATAAATATAAGATTTTAATTCGTTGAGAGAAAAATAATCTGTGGTAATCTGTATAATTTGTGGCTAAGCCTGTCTACTTATGTTTAGGACTCGAAAGACTGCATGGTAACCAGTTTGTTGTAGGTCCCGTTATGCGCAATCAGCTCTTCATGTGTTCCTTGTTCTACGATTTTTCCTTTTTGCATAACAACAATTAGATCTGCTTTCTGAATGGTTGAAAGTCGGTGAGCAATTACAATCGAAGTTCTGTTTTGCATCATGTTTTCTAAAGCCACCTGAACAAATTTTTCACTTTCGGTGTCCAACGCTGATGTTGCTTCATCCAAAATCATAATTGGAGGGTTTTTTAACACCGCTCTGGCAATCGACAATCGTTGTTTTTGCCCTCCTGAAAGTTTGTTTCCGCTGTCGCCGATGTTGGTGTAAATTCCTAAAGGAAGTTCTTTTACAAATTCAAAAGCATTAGCGATTTTCAGTGCTTCGATAATCTCATCGTCTGTCGCGTCGAGTTTTCCTAAGGCAATATTAGCTTTGATGGTATCATTGAATAAAATGCTGTCTTGAGTTACTAATCCCATTAAGCTGCGAAGCGACTGCAAATTGATATCCTTGATGTTGATACCGTCAATTGAAATTGTTCCGTCGTTTACATCATAAAAACGGGTCAGCAAATTGGCAATCGTACTTTTCCCACTTCCGGATTGTCCGACAAGTGCAACGGTTTGTCCTTTTTTGATGTCAAGAGAGAAGTCTTTTAAAACTGTTTCATCTTCATATTTGAAGTTGATGTTCTGAACGCTGATGTTATTGTCGAACGATGTTTTTTCGAACGCCTTATCTTTTGATGTAATCGTGTTTTCCTGCTCTAAAATTTCAAGAACGCGTTCAGCAGCAGCATTACCTCTTTTTACTCCGTAGGAAGCTTTAGAGATTGCTTTTGCAGGGGTTAGAATATTATAGGCTAATCCCATATAAGCAATAAAAGAAGGGCCGTCAAGTGTTTTTTCAATTAAAACCATTTGTCCTCCGTACCAAAGTAAAATTGCAATTACAGTGATTCCCATAAACTCGCTGGCAGGTGATGCTAAGTTCTGACGATTCCCGATACTGTTGGATAGTTTGAAAAAGCGTTCTGTTGAATTTTGAAAAATAGTATTGAAGTAATTCTCGGCATTGTATCCTTTTACGACTTTTAATCCTCCAATTGTTTCTTCAATAGTGGATAAAAAACTTCCTTGTTCTTGTTGTGCTTTTCCGGACTGTTTTTTTAATTGTTTTCCGATTAAGGAAATGATGTAACCCGAAACAGGGATAAAAATAAAGACAAATAAGGTAAGTTTGGCACTGATGATTAACATAGCACATATCGTAAAAACAATAGTTAATGGCTCTTTTACGATAAGTTCTAAGATGGCTAAAAACGAAGTTTGGACTTCATTTACATCAGCAGAAATTCGGGAAATAACATCCCCTTTTCTTTTTTCAGAATAAAATGCCAATGGTAATTCCAGTGTTTTTTTATACAACGCATTTCGCATGTCTCTTAATACGCCATTTCGCAAAAAATTAATAAAAAACATAGCGAGATAATCGGCTAAATTTTTCAATAAGAAGATTGAAATGATAAGAGCGACCATTACAGAAAGTATAAAACCGGGATTATTAGGATCTGTATTTTTTGTAATGTAATAGCTTAGATAGTTTTCGGCAAATTCTTTTGCATGGGTAATTCCGTCATAAGTTGGCATCACATAATTCTTCTTTGTTTTGTCAAACAAAACCTGAAGCATAGGAATTAATGCCATGAAAGAAAGTGTGCTAAAAAGCGCATACAAAATATTAAAAAAGATATTTAGGAATGCGTATTTTTTATACGGATATATAAAAGGAACTATTTTTTTAAAATTACTCATTTATTTATGGATGTTATTTTCTGCTATAGCAATGGCTCTTTCGAGTTTTTCTAGCAATAATTTTTTTTCTGGTAATTGGGTTAAATAAGCTGAAACTTTAATTTGTTCGTCATTATCCAGCATTAAATAATTAATTTGCTCGGGAGATTTTTCACTGCACAAAATTAATCCAATTGGTTTGTTTTCGCCTTCTTTTTGTTCATTTTTCTCTAGCCAACGTAAATAAAGCTCCATTTGGCCTTTGTAACCCGCTTTAAATTTTCCTAGTTTTAAGTCAATGGCAATCAAACGGCGTAGATCACGATGGTAAAAAAGTAAATCGATGTAAAAATCTTCATCATCAATTGTTATTCTTTTTTGGCGGGCGAGAAAAGCAAATTCACTCCCCATTTCAGTAATGAACTTTTGTAATTGAGCTAAGATAGAACTTTCTAAATCTTTTTCAGAATAGGTGTCATGCAGTCCTAAAAAATCTAAAAAATAAGGATCACGAAAAGTTAAATCCGGGCTAATTTGTTTCCCGTTTTTTAGTAAAGCCAGATCATTAACGATTGTCTCTTCTGGCTTTTTGCTGATAGCAGTTCTTTCAAAAAGCATACTGTCCATACGTTCTTGTAGGGTTCGCACGCTCCATCTTTCGTGAATGCTCATTTGGATGTAGAATTCACGTTTTATATCGCTTTCTGTACTTAATATTGAGTATAAATGTGACCAGCTCAATTGTGCAGACACTGTCTGCACAATTGTATAGTCTTGAAAAACAGAGTTTAGTTTTATGAAACTATGTATGTTTCTTTTACTGAATCCTGTACCGTATCGTTTGGATAATTCTAAGCTTAAACCTTGAATGATTTTCTTTCCATAATCAGCCCGATCATTTTTTAGAATCTCTTCATTGATCGTTTTTCCAATTTTCCAATACAGAAGTGTTAATTCCTGATTAACCGTTTTAGCAACAAAATGACGACTCTGATCTATTAGTCCAATTATTGAATCTAATAGTTCAGGTTTATTATTTGTGTCAGGTTTGTCACTCATTTTTTTATTTCAATTGCATTCCTGCAATGATATTTTGTATTTTTCCGTCTAAATAGCTTTCTGCTGCATCAAACTCCTGAACTGATTCTAATTCTGCATTCACACTGATATAGAATTTAATTTTTGGCTCTGTTCCGCTTGGTCTTGCACAAATTTTAGACCCGTCTTCAGTATAATAAATCAATACGTTTGATTTCGGAACATCCATAACAGATTCTTCACCAGTCAATAAATTTAAGGCAATTGATGATTGGTAGTCTTCCATCATAATAACACGCTGACCGCTGATTTCTTTTAACGGGTTTTTACGTAAATTAATCATCATCTGGTTGATTTCTTCCAGGCCTTCTATTCCTTTTTTAGTTAAAGAAATCAAGTGTTCTTTATAGAAACCATTTTCAACATAAAGCTGTAAAAGTTCGTTGTAAACACTGCTTCCGGCTGCTTTCGCTTGAGCGGCAACTTCACAAATTAATAAGGTAGCGGCAACAGCATCTTTGTCTCTAACAGCATCACCAACCATGAAACCAAAGCTTTCTTCACCACCTCCGATAAATTGAAGTTCAGGGAAGTCTTTAATCATTTTGGCAATCCATTTAAATCCTGTCAGTCCTACTTTGCATTCAACGCCATAGTTTGTGGCTAATTCCATCATCATTGGAGTAGAAACAATTGTAGAGCCAATGAATTGTTTTCCGTTAATCTTGTCTGCTTTTTTCCATTGTTTCAGCAAAAAAGCAGTCATTAAAACCATAGTTTGATTTCCGTTAAGTAAAATCATTTTGCCTTCGTTATTTCTAACGGCAACACCAAGACGATCACAATCAGGATCAGTTCCGACTACAATATCCGAATGTGTTTTATCGGCCAAAGCTAAGGCCATCGTCAAAGCTTCAGGTTCTTCAGGATTTGGAGATTTTACAGTTGGGAAATTTCCGTCAGGTATGGCTTGTTCCGGTACGATATGTACATTTTTGTAGCCTGCCTGCGATAAAGTGTCAGGAATAGATTTTATCGATGTTCCGTGCAAGGAAGTAAAAGCAATATGTAAGTCGTCTTTTGCTTTGGCTGGCGTATTAAAACTGGCATTTTCAATAGACGATTTTATAAAAGCTTTATCAATTTCGGTATCAATATATTCAATCAGACTTTCGTTGGCTTTAAACTTAATTTTATCGTAACCTAAGCTTTCGATAGTGTTGATAATTGCAGTATCCTGTGGAGGTACAATTTGTCCGCCATCTTCCCAGTACACTTTATAACCGTTGTATTCCGGTGGATTGTGAGAAGCTGTTAGTACAATTCCGCATTGGCAACCTAAATATTTAAGTGCAAACGATAATTCCGGAGTTGGTCGTAAATCGGAGAACAGATAAACATGGATTCCATTTGCAGAGAAAACATCAGCAACAATTTTGGCTAAAGTATTACTGTTATGACGGCAATCATACGCAATAACAACTTTTAAAGGCTGATTAGGGAAAGCGATATGTAAATAATCAGATAAACCCTGAGTATTTTTTCCAAGTGTGTATTTGTTAATTCGGTTGCTTCCAACACCCATCACACCGCGCATTCCGCCAGTTCCAAATTCAAGGTTTTTGTAAAAACTTTCCTCAAGTTCCTTTGGTGAAGTTGTCATTAATTCTTTAACAGCAGCTTGTGTTTCGCTGTCAAAGGTTGGCGTTAACCATTCGTTTACTGCATTTAGAATATTAGGTGCTATATTCATCATTCGTGTCTTTTTATATTTAAATAATAATAGAGTTCGGGAACTATTTATTTTTATAAGTTTGTTTTATGCTTTGTTTGGAATTTGCCTGTTTTTTTTGCGGTTGGAAGCCGCAAGAAGAACTAGTATCCTAACTGTGGTTTTGTGTTAGAAATTTACCTCTCGGGCTACTTTATAACGCGCTTCGTTGCTTTTGGTTCTCAGGATAATTTCGCCCAGAAAACCCGCAAGGAATAATTGTGTTCCCAGAATCATAGTAGTTAAAGCAATAAAAAACCATGGGTTGCTGGTGATCAGACTGTATTTCATTCCATTATACATATGGTATAATTTTGAAATTCCAATGTAACCTGCTAATAAAAAACCAATTATAAACATCAAAGATCCAATGGCGCCAAATAAGTGCATTGGTCTTTTTCCGAATCGTGATAAGAACCAGATTGTAATTAAATCAAGAAAGCCGTTTATAAAACGTTCCATTCCAAATTTAGTTTCTCCGTATTTACGGGCCTGGTGAATAACCACTTTTTCGCCGATTTTATTAAAACCTGCGTTTTTTGCCAAAACCGGAATGTAACGGTGCATTTCGCCCGAAACTTCAATGTTTTTAACAACGGCATTTTTGTAAGCTTTTAATCCGCAGTTGAAATCGTTCAGCTCAACGCCTGAAGTCTTTCTGGCAGCCCAGTTAAATAATTTCGAAGGAAGATTCTTTGCTACAACCGAGTCGTAACGTTTTTTCTTCCAGCCTGAAACTAAATCAAATTTTTGAGCTGTAATCATTTCATATAAACCTGGAATTTCGTCCGGGCTATCTTGCAAATCAGCATCCATAGTAATGATAACATTGCCCTGTGCTTTGGCGAAACCAGCATGCAAAGCTTGCGATTTTCCAAAGTTTTTCATGAAACGAATTCCCTTTACATTCGGATTTTCGTTAGAAAAACCTTCAATAATATTCCAAGAATCATCTGTACTTCCATCATCTACAAAAATGATTTCATAAGAGTAATTGTTAGATTGCATCACTTTAATAATCCACGAATAGAGTTCTTTCAGTGATTCCTCCTCATTTAGAAGCGGTATAAGTATAGATAAATTCATTTATTTTTTTATTCTTGTGTAGTTTTGCTTTTAAAAAATGCTGCGAAAATTAATCCGAAAATGGCACTGATAACTATTGCAAAAACAGATCCCTTTAATAATTCGAAAGTCGAGTAAGGGCTGCTTTCTTTCATTTTGCTAATGGCTTCATTGATAGACGAAGCAGGAGCTCCAAATTTCTGCATCATGTTTGCAGTGTATTTGATCATGATTTCATTCAGTGTGTCTTTTGCACCTGGATCAATAACGTTAAATAAAACAATATTAAATAATGTAGAAATTAAAACGCCAATTACAGCAGCTATAAAGTAAGTTGTAAAAGCATCTTTGAAAGAAAAAACTCCCTTTAATTCTTTCTTGGTTTTAGAAAGTAAAATAATACTGATTGTCAGGCTGATTACTATACCAATAATACCCATCCACCAGGCAGTGAACAGATTTAAATCAATCGCATATATTGTAGCAGTAAATAATGCAGATGCAACTCCAATCATTACACCATAAGTAATTCCATTCTTTTTAATAACTTCATTAATCATATTTTTATATGTTTTAAAATTAATCCACAAATATAGTAATTCCCAATACACACTAGATATATATTAAAAAAATTAATACAAATCACAGAGCCATTAAAAATATTGATTAAAAGATTTGTTAATTCGAAAAAAATTGTAAATTTGCACACTTAAAAATAATTAAAAGTTTTAAACAAAAAAGAGTAGCGTTGTTTACACCTTTTTCTAACCATGGAAAAGCTTCAAAATGAAATTGCTCTAAACAATAAATAAAATAAAAAGATGAAAAAAGGAATTCACCCAGAAAATTACAGATTAGTTGCGTTTAAAGACATGTCAAATGACGAAGTTTTTATCACTAAATCTACTGCAGATACAAAAGAAACAATTGAAGTTGACGGAGTTGAGTATCCAGTTGTAAAAATGGAGATTTCTAGAACATCTCACCCATTTTATACTGGTAAATCTAAACTTATCGATACTGCAGGACGTATTGATAAATTCAAAACTAAATATGCAAAACACGTTAAAAACTAATAACTGTTTTTACTTATATAAAAGCCTTCCGAACGGAAGGCTTTTTTTATGGGGTTATTTTTATTACCCTCGAATTTCTGATTTTATTATTATTTCAGTTTTATTAAAGAATGATTGGTGAAAAAAAAAACGTGAATTCGTGGTTATCAGAAAAAACATATTTAATGAAACACATAAATATTTGTAACTTTGAACCCGATAACCAAATCAAGATTTTAACAAGTATCAAATTTAATTATTTATGAATTACATTCTTTTTGACGGTCCCGTCCGGAATGCTTTATTACCTTTTACTTTTACAAGACCTGTTGCCGATATATTAATTGGAATTATGACGATTCGCCAGAAATGGGAAGCGCGTTTAGGTTCAACTATAACTACCATTACTGAAGATTATTTATCAGAAAAATTTCCAATGGTAGAGTTGGAAGAAAATGTAATGATCAATGCAGCGTATTTGCCAAATGAGGCGCTTGCTGAATTGGTTTCTAATCTGACTACAAATCAGGCTATTTTTAAAGGTGATGATGTAATCGCATTTTTTACCAATGAAAATCAGGAAGAAGTTGATTTCGATTCGTACGAAATCATTCAGTACAATGAGGATTGTTTGACAGTAGAACATACCTGGGATATTTTTTCTAAAAATGATGCGGCGATTCGTGAAGATTTCCAGTATTTGACTGAAGACAGAAAATCGCAGCCAATCCCGAAGAGTGTAAATGTTATTGCGCCCGAAAACATATTTCTTGAAGAAGGAGCAAAATTAGAGTTTGTGACGCTAAATGCTTCAAATGGTCCTATATATATAGGTAAGAATGCTGAAATTATGGAAGGAACCGTAATTCGAGGTCCTTTTGCTTTATGTGAAAATGCACAGGTGAAACTAAATGCCAAAGTTTACGGAGCGACAACAGTAGGTCCGGGATCAAGAATTGGAGGAGAAGTTAAGAACTCGGTGCTTTTTGCTAATTCAAACAAAGGACATGATGGTTTCTTAGGAGATTCTGTTTTGGGAGAATGGTGTAATATTGGAGCAGACAGTAATAATTCGAATCTGAAAAATAATTATGAAGAAGTAAAATTATGGAGCTATGAAACGGAAGGATTTGCTAAAACAGGGCTTCAGTTTTGTGGTTTAATGATGGGAGATCATAGTAAATGCGGAATCAATACGATGTTCAACACCGGAACAGTAGTAGGGGTGAGTGCTAATATTTTTGGAAGTGGTTTTCCGCGCAATTTTGTTCCAAGCTTTTCATGGGGCGGAGCAGCTGGCTTTACAACTTATGTAACCAAAAAAGCTTTTGAAACCGCAAAATTAGTAATGGGACGACGTAACATCGAGTTTGATGAGACAGAATCGGGAATCTTAGAACATATTTTTGAGGAAACTAAAAAATGGAGAAAAGATTAAATTAGATAATTAAGTAAACCCTACAGAATATTTTAATTCTGTAGGGTTTGTTGTTTTTAAACAGTTTGCTATTTGTTTATCTTGGTAAAATCTCCTTTCAGGTTGAATTTTAATTCTAAACCGTTTGTTAGTTTTACTTCGTATCCGGAAGAACCTATTTCTATTTTGGTTATTTTCTCTTTAGGGAAATTTGTTTTTACATATGAAGTGATTTTTTTTGGGATAATAGAAGCAGGGATTTTAGAGTTTTTACCATCAACTTCTTTCCAGTTTCCTTTTTTATCAAATTCGATTTCAATTTTATTGTCAAATTGAACTTTGTATTCCGTTGAGAGTAATTCTTTGTCCTGAAGTATGTAACTGGGCTTTTTAGAGCCAAAGTGAGTTTTTAAGAAAGTTTGTGCGTTTGCCGGTAAAACTTCTTTTTTAATCACCGTTTTTTGTGCGTAAGCAGAAAATCCAAATAATAATCCTGCAATTAGACAAGTCATCAAGTTTAATTTTGGTTTCATATTTTGTTGATTTTTAAATTATTATCCAAGATAATACTAAAATTTGATAAAGTGTAAGAATATTTAGGTGATTTTTAAATCTGAAGCGACAGTCGTCTAAATAATATTGTCTAATACTCTAATTAATCTATCTTTGCGCTTTCAAAAAAATACTTGCAAAGAATTTTAAAAATTTAAGCAGTCTAAAAATCTAAAAACCTAAATGATTACAGTTAACGATATTTCAGTTCAGTTTGGTGGAACTACATTATTTAGCGATGTTTCTTTTGCTATCAATGAAAATGATAAAATTGCCCTTATGGGTAAAAATGGTGCGGGAAAATCGACACTTTTAAAAATAATTGCCGGTCAAAGTAAACCTTCTACCGGAAGTATCTCAACTCCAAAAGATGCTGTAGTGGCTTATTTGCCGCAGCATTTATTGACTAAAGATGGTTCAACTGTAATGGAAGAAGCTTCTAAAGCTTTTGGGGAGATCTTTAAAATGAAAGCTGAGATCGATGAAATCAATGAGCAGTTAACGGTTCGTACGGATTATGAAAGTGATGCTTACATGAAGTTGATCGAAAGAGTTTCAGATTTAAGTGAGAAATATTATGCTATTGAAGAAGTAAATTACGAAGCCGAAGTAGAGAAAATTTTAATAGGTTTAGGTTTTGAGCGTGAAGATTTTATTCGTCAGACTTCTGAATTTTCAGGTGGATGGAGAATGCGTATTGAATTGGCTAAAATTCTTCTTCAAAAACCGGATTTGATTTTACTGGATGAGCCAACTAACCACATGGATATCGAAAGTATTCAGTGGCTGGAGGAATTTTTATTGACTTCTGCGAAAGCAGTTGTGGTAATCTCGCACGATAGAGCATTCGTAGATAATATTACCAATCGTACGATTGAGGTAACAATGGGAAGGATTTACGATTACAAAGCAAAATATTCTCATTACTTAGAATTAAGAAAAGACCGTCGTATTCATCAGCAAAAAGCATACGATGAGCAGCAAAAAATGATCGCAGACAATAGAGCGTTTATTGATCGTTTTAAAGGGACTTTCTCTAAAACAGATGCGGTTCAGTCCCGTGTTAAGATGTTGGAGAAATTGGTTATTGTGCAGGTTGATGAAGTTGATAATTCGGCATTGAAATTGAAATTCCCACCGGCAGCACGTTCTGGACAATATCCGGTCGTGGTTAAAGATTTGACAAAAGCCTACGGAGATCATGTGGTTTTCAAAGATGCAAACATTGTGATCGAAAGAGGACAAAAAGTAGCATTTGTTGGTAAAAACGGTGAAGGAAAATCTACCATGATCAAAGCGATCATGAAAGAAATCGGAATTGATGAAGGAAGCGTAGATATTGGCCATAATTCTCAAATTGGATATTTTGCGCAGAACCAGGCTTCTTTGTTGGATGAAAATGCTACTATTTTTGAAACAATCGATGCTATCGCTGTGGGAGATATTCGTACTCAGATCAAAAATATTCTGGGAGCATTTATGTTTCAGGGTGATGATATTACCAAAAAAGTAAAAGTACTTTCGGGTGGAGAAAAAACACGATTGGCAATGATTAAGTTATTGTTGGAACCGGTTAATTTATTGATTCTGGATGAGCCTTCGAATCACCTGGACATGAAAACTAAAGATATTATTAAAGATGCTTTAAGAGATTTCGACGGAACTCTAATTTTGGTTTCTCACGACCGTGATTTTCTTGACGGATTGGCGACTAAAGTTTTTGAATTTGGTAACAAACGTGTAAAAGAACATTTTGAAGATGTTGCAGGCTTCCTGGCACACAAGAAAATGGATTCTATGCGTGAAATAGAAAAATAAGATATTTTAATGAAATAATTGATGGGTTGTAATTCATGAAAAGAATAGTTACATCTCTGAAAAGAATATATATGATACCTTAAAAAGCACAAGAAATTCAATTCTTGTGCTTTTTTTATGGTTATTGATTAAGGAATTAAATTTCTTCTTTAAGAACGGTTCTCTTTTTAAAGTACAAGGCGATATAGGCAAGAACAGAACAGATAGACCCAATAAGAATCATATTCCATACTGCTGTTGTGGTTTGCGAATACAAGCCATTTTCTATAATTAATATTCTGAACGCTTTCAGAAAGTGGGTGAGCGGTATAACATTGGCAATGGCCTGCACTGCCTGAGGCATCTGACTTAAGGGCCAGGTGAAGCCACTGAGGATAAAGCTTGGAGTGGCAATTACCATTAAAATCTCGGTCGCTTTTAATTGATTCGGAACTATGATGCTCACTAGAATTCCGATAAAAGAAACAGAGAGTACAAATATTCCGGCAATGAAAGTCAATGGGGCTAAGTTTTCATAAAATGGTAATCGGAACCATAAAGTAAAAAGCCAGTAGATAATCCAGATTCCGAAACTCATTATCAGGTACGGAATAATTTTTACAGCTAGCATTTTTAAGATTGATGGGCATTTTTTCACAAGGTCTTTAAAGGTTCCATTTTCAAATTCTGATGCAAAAGATAGTGCGAGCCCTAAGAGTAAAACCTGCTGAAGAACAGTTGCTAAAACTCCCGGCCAAAGAAAATACATATAGTTGGTGCTTCGGTTGTATTTTTTAATAAAAGTAGTTTTGAAGGGTTCGTATTGTGAAGCAAGTAAATTTTCCGGTACACCTTGTTTTCTTAAGGTCTCAATCTGAACCCCTGCTTTTAGAGTTCCCAAACAAATTTGTATTGCTGTTGAGGCGTAATTAGCGGTTAAAACATTTGAGGTGTTTACTATCGTTGTAATTTCAGGATATTTTTTGGTGAGTGTCATTTTTTCGAAATCTTTCGGAATAATAACCACACAAGTAGCTTCTTTTTGAATGGCAATTTTAGAAAGATTGTTTTGATCGTACAAAATAGTAGCAATAGATAGCACTTCGTTGTCTTCAAACATCTGAATTGCTTTTGAACTTAATTCAGAGCGGTCCTGATCAATCACAATAATGGGTAAATCGGTAACCTTACCTTTTCCATAAACATAACCTAATAAAACACCATACAGGATTGGAGCACCAATGAAAAGTATTCTAAGGACCTTGTTTTTCCAGAATAACTGAAATTCCCGTTTAAGCAATGAAAAGAAATTTTGCATAGTTAAAGAGATAAAGTGACGGTTGTTTTGGTAATGAGATCTTTTGTTTGCTCAATGTTGGAAGGCGTTATTTTTACTTCAAACAAGCTTTCCTGCATTTCATAATCAGGATAGGCGGTCGCGATATTTCCGTAGGCCCCTAATTGTTTTATAGTTGAGATGGTTCCTTTGATGTTTTCTTTCTTATAAGGAACATGAACAGTGATTTCTTGTCCTTTTTTAAAATCACCTAATTGCTTTTCGGGAATTGTAAAGCGAAAATAAGTGCTGTTGGAGATATAGCCATTAAATAAGGTATAACCGGGCAATGCTAATTCGCCAAGGTTTAAAGTAATGGTTTCAATACTCATGTTTTGCGGAGCAATGATATAACGTTCCTTGTCGGCGGTTTCGACTTCCTGCAACGCTCCAAGCGCTCGGTCCTGTTGTCCGAGTGCCATTGTTTGCTGTTCGATTCGCGCACCTTTTTTAGCATCGTCTAACTCGGCAACCACAGCGTTGTATTGTGCTTGTGCTCCCTGGTATTTTGCAAAAGTTTCATCGTAAGTTTGTTGTGATATGAGAGAGTCCTTGAGCATATTGGTTAGTCGTCTGATTGATTTCTGCGCAAATTCGTATTGTTCTTTTAACCCCATTTTTTTAGCTTCCAATTGCTTTATCTGATTTTCTGTAGCTCCCTTTACGGCCATTTTGTACTGGGCTTTTGCAGATACAACGGCTCCCTCTGCCTGGCTTTTTTTTGCATCAACTTCAGGAATATCCAGTATGGCAAGTGTATCTCCTTTTTGGACCTGATCCCCTTCCTTGACAAATATTTTTAGGATCTTACCCGGAATTTTACTCACAACGGCAATTTGTTCTTTTTCTATTTTTCCCTGAATTAAATCTCCTTTTTTTGCTTTTTGACATGCTATAAAAAGGAAAATGATTGTGATGCTAATGATTACTTTTTTCATAAAACAGAACTTTTATTTGGATAGTTTTTTGGACAAATCGCCGGTAGCAATTATGGTTTCAATAGCGGCAAGTCTTTGCTCTATTAAAGTAGTGGTCTTGTTTACAGATGCTTTATAAGAGTCGTTCTCTGCTTCAAGTCGTTCCGATATATTGATGAGGCCTTCTTTATACTGTTTAATAGCAAGATTTAAATTATTGCCGGCTACTTTTTCTTGTTGTTGTGTAATGTCTATTTTTTGCGTTAAAACGGTATAATCAACCAAATTCTTTTCAAGAAGCAGTTCAAGCTTTTCTTTCGTATCGTCAATTTGGTTTTGTACCTGTTCGATATTGATCTTGGCTTCGTGTACTTTGTGTTTTCGTTCAAAACCTGAGAAAACCTCCCATTTCATAGCAGCTCCAACGACCCAGTTCTGACTTATGGTTAGTTCATTGAGCCCTAAATACAAAGCCTGATTGATTCCGGTAATAATGGGGGTCGTGGCATTAGCATTGAACAAACTCGAATAGGAAACTCCTCCAAAAGCTCCCAGAGTGGGTAAATAAGTTCCTTTTTCTTTCTTTAGTAAATATTCATAAGCTGATTTAAAAGATTCCAGTGCTTTTATTTCCTGTTTGTTTTGCGTGCTTAACTTTTCATCAGTGATTAAATACGGTGTTAAAGAATATTGGACATTGTCTATATCGGCAACTGAGTAACCAGTTAAGTATTGAATTTTTTTGTAAATCAGTTTTCGTTTTCCATCCAGTTCAATCTTTTTGGAGGCAAGTTCGAGTGCTGCTAATTTTATCTTATCTCTGTCGTACGGAATGGCAAGTCCCTGTTCGATTGCCTTTGTAACACGCTTGGTTTCCGTATCGAGTCGGTTTTCACTTTCTTTGATTAGTTTGTCTATTTCTTTTAGCAATTCTAATTGATCGAAAGTGTTAATGACCTCTTTTGTAATTTCGTCTTTTTCAGATTCTTTTAGAAATACAGTTCCCTTCGTTTTTTCTTCAATTGCTTTTGCTCCGTTTGGGATTTGCATTCCGCTAAACAAAACGGTTTTTGCCATTACACTTCCGTTAAAAATGTTGCCGTAGTTTTTAAAAGCTGTTTTTCCATCAAACAAAGGATAGTTTACAATAGGTATTGTGGCGGTAGGAAGATCGACAGTAAGTTTATTATCAAAATAGGAGTAAAGCGCACTAGCTTCGACTGTTGGAATGTATTTGTTCCAGACTCCTTTTTCCTGAAGATTTAATTTTTCAATCTCTAAATCTTTGTTTTTTAAGGAAGCACTTTTTTCAATAGCTCTCTGGATGGCTTCTTCCAAAGTGGAGGAAACAGCAATCTGACTGTGCATAAAGTTGAAAGAAAGAAAAAAAAGAAAAGGAAATAAATGTTTTTTCATTGCAATTTTTGTTTCAGTTATTTGACAAATCGTAAGATAGTTTTTGTAAGATGATACAAAGAATTGGGAGGCGGTTAAAGACCGATTGTTACAAAGTTAAGAATATAAGTCTTACATTAGTACTGTCTAGGTGTTTAAAAGATAAGGAGCGTTTAAAACTTTTTTAGTATTTTATACTTGTTTAACAGAAAGTTATCTGGCAGCATTGGAGTTTGTCTGTTTTTTCATACCTTAGTAAATGTATTTCCAAATTAACTTATTTTTAACATGAAAAAGAGTTTTTTAGTTTTAGCAGTTTTCACGACTCATTTATTTAGTTTGTCCCTATTTTCTCAAACTGATAACGAACCTGTCGCTTTAGGTTTGCCAGGAGATAATCTTAATTTATATGCCGTTTTGGATGTTTTTCAGAAATCTAAAACTTTAGAGGAATTTGAAAGAGTACTGAATGAACAGGACAGTAAGGTTAATAATTTAGATTTAAATAATGATGGCGAGATTGATTATATAGAAATCGAAAGCCAAAAGAAAGGGAATACACATGTGATTGTGCTTCAGGTAGCTATAAATAGTAAAGAGAAACAGGATGTAGCTGTTATCGAAGTAGATAAAGATAAAAAGAATAATGTGCATGTTCAGATTATTGGAGATCAGGATTTATATGGGAAAAACTATATAGTAGAGCCTTCAGATACCGTGGGGGGAACACCAAATCCCGGGTATAAGGGAGATGCTAACGTAATTGTAAATAATAATACAACGAATAATTATAATACGACTACTACCAGCGGGTATGTAACTGCAGACGTAAATATATGGCCGGTAGTATTGTACTTGTTCTCTCCAGTATATGTAGTGTATCGATCTCCTTGGTATTGGGGGTATTATCCTCCTTACTGGCGTCCGTGGCGCCCGGTTTATTATCACGATTATTGGGGATATCATGGGCATTATTACAGAAATCCGTATTATCGAAGAACGGCCAGGGTAAGAAACCAGAGGTATTATAATAATTATGTATCAAGAAGAAATACATCGGCAGTAGTTCGAAATTACAGAGCTAGTGGACGCTACAATACAACTTATAATGGAAGGGACTATAGAAGACCTGCTCCAGTTACTAATACAAGGCCTAACAGACCTTCTACAACACGGCCAGGGACACGTCCGACTAATCCATCAACCCGACCTGGGACGACCAGGCCGGAAAGCCGACCGACTAATCCGTCAACAAGGCCAGGAATAACAAGGCCAACAACTCGTCCGATAACGCCAACAAACCCATCAACACGACCAGTTGTGAGACCAACGCAACCAGTAAATCGGCCAACGAACCCAACAACCAGACCGGTAACACGGCCAACACAACCAGTAACACGTCCTGCGACCCGACCGGCATCCAATAGAAGTTCCAGTCCTAATAGAAGACAAGGTTAGATTGTGAGTATTTGATTAATTTTTGATTTACAGCATTTATGAATAAATATCTACTGCTAAAAATTGTTTTTTTCTTTATAATGCCATTTTTTATGAATGCCCAAAATGCCGCAACCCAACCGACGGCTAATGTTGAAAGGGAGGTTAAATATCCGCAATTTCAGTTCAAAGGGCTTTTTCAAGCGCGCTATTTGGAAAGTTCCGGTAAAAATGTTGATGTTTTAGGGGCTCATCATTCTACAGGTCAGGTAACACAAAGTTCGTTTGACATTAAAAGAATGCGTGTCGGGCTTAATACTAAATTAAGTGAAGCTACTGAGGTTGTGATTCTGGTAAATTTAGCTGACTTTAAATCGGATCCGAAATCGAAGGTTCTTGAAAATGCTTATGGAAAATATACTTTTAGTAAATATCTGGCTTTAACAGGAGGTCAGTTTCGTCCGGCATTCGGTATTGAGGAACTGGTTCCGGTAGATATTATAAAATCATTTGATTTTTCCAATCAATATTATGAGTTTGGTAAAAATGGCTGGACTAGTTTTCAAATTGGTGCTTCGGCAAGCGGGGCATTCGATCTTGGAAAAATCCCTGTAAATTATGCTATTTCTGTTTTAAATGGTAACGGAAAAAATCAGGAAATGGATAACGATAATGGAAAATTGTATGCAACAAGGTGGGTTTTCAGTTTGTCTAAAGAACATAAAATTAATTTGGGTTTAAATGGTGGAATTGGAAAAAGATCTGATCAAAAAGTTTTTGCTTTGGGAGCTGATATTACCAGTGATTTTAAGCTTACCGACCGATTTACTTTTGATCTGCAAATTGAATACAAACAGGGAACCAATCATAACCTGTATTTTTCATTGCCTGCCGATTCCAGAACTTCAAATGTTGATGATTATCAAATGAGAGGGGTTTATTTTTTACCTAATTTGAGATATTTGGTTGATTATAAAAAACTAACTTCGCTTGAGTTGTCCTGCCGTTTTGAGTCTTTTGATAACAATTATAAAATTAATTCAAATGTTCGTCAGACTTATACACCAATGTTAAGTCTTGAATTTGGTAAGGCTTATACGGGACGAATAGAAGTAGGATTTGAAATTGATCGCTTCGACAGAAATATTCCCGATACCTCATTTTATAATGATGATCTATTCTTGCTTCAGTTACAACTCCGTTTATAATATAATTTAATCCCTTTTTTATGAAAGAAGTGCAAATACCCCAAACCCTGATAACACTTGCAGTTGGACTTGCAATTTGGTTTATTCCTGCACCAGCTGGTGTCGTTAATGAAGCCTGGCATTTGTTTGCTATTTTTGTAGCAACAATTCTTGGAATCATCTTAAAAGCTGCCCCCATGGGGACTATGTGCATGATTGCAATTGCATTAACTGCTTTTACGCAAGTTCTGGCTCCTGGAGATGCAGGAAAATCTATTACTATGGCGCTGAAAGGATTTGGCGATAAGGTAATTTGGCTAATTGGGATTTCGTTTTTTATTGCAAGGGGATTTATAAAAACAGGTTTAGGAAACAGAATTGCTTTTTTATTCATCAGGATATTCGGAAAAAGCTCGTTAGGATTAGCTTATGGTCTGGGTCTTGCTGATCTGGTGCTGGCGCCTGCGGTACCTAGTAATACAGCAAGAGGTGGTGGAATTATTTATCCTATCATGAAATCAATGTCAATGAGTTTTGGCTCGATGCCGGATCAGCCTGAAACTCATCGAAAATTGGGATCGTATCTTACATTAAGCAGTTACAATGCAAATTTGATCGCTTCGTCAATGTTTTTAACGGGAACAGCAAGTAATCCGATGTGCCAGAAATTTGCACTTAATCTGGGAATAAAAATTAGCTGGATTTCATGGGTAACAGCGGCAATAGTTCCTGGACTGGTTTCTTTTTTTGTAATTCCTTTTGTGTTATATAAAATTTACCCGCCGGAATTAAAAAAAACCGGAGATGCTCCACAAATCGCTGCTCAAAAACTGAAAGAAATGGGAGCAATTACCCGCAATGAGTGGATGATGCTGTTAACCTTTTTTATTCTTTTATTTCTTTGGATGACAGGCGATTTGTTCTCTATTGATGCTACAACTACAGCCTTTATCGGGTTGGTGATTTTACTGCTGACTTCGGTGTTAACCTGGGATGATGTAAAAGCCGAGAAGGGGGCTTGGGATACCATCGTATGGTTTTCGGTTTTGGTTATGATGGCAAGTTCGCTCAATGAACTTGGGTTTATTGGCTGGTTTAGTAGTTTGGTAAAAGCTGAAATTGGTGGTTTAAGCTGGCAAATGGCTTTTCCTATTATTGTATTGGTGTACTTTTTTAGTCATTATCTTTTTGCAAGTGCAACGGCTCACGTGGCGGCAATGTATGCAGCATTATTGGGTGTCGGAATTTCGCTTGGAATTCCCGGCTTGCTGTTGGCTTTTATGTTGGGTTTTGTAGGTTCTATCTACGGAACTTTAACACATTACGGACATGGACCGGCACCAGTTTTCTTCGGAAGTGGTTATGTCGACCTGAAAAGCTGGTGGGTCAAAGGCTTGATAACCGGTTTGGTTATGCTCTTTATCTATATGGTAATAGGAGGGTTATGGCTCCGATTAATTGGTGACTTTTAAATTCGGATTCCTGGAGGAAGTAATTCTTTATATTCAGGATTTTTTTTAATAAACAATACAATTCTTGGGAAAATAGGCATTATTCTAAATTTCTTTTCAATAACAATTTCCATGATGCTTTTAAGTAAAGCATCAATTGTAGCTTGATTGTCAAAGCCTTCAGGGGTGTTGATTTTGGTTAAGAAAATTTTCTTCTCCTGAAAAGAATATTCCACAGAAAGTAATCCTTCAGGGACTATGGTTTCAAATTGTCTTGCAAAAGTATTGTCTTTGATTTCCATAGTTTCAATAGGTTCCATATTAGTCATGTTTTGGGGATTGAATTAAAAAAAATAATAAAAAGAACATTGGGTAACTTTATAAAGAACATTGTGGAAAAATGTTTCGATATTAGTTAATAGGATTGCAAAGGTAATCATTTGATTTTCAATATGGAATTATTTTTTTAACCTCTGCTTTAATCTTGAATTGCGCGTCTTTGTTGCTTTTATTTGGTTTAGACGGTGATTTTTGGTGCAAGATTTGCAATGGATGTTGCTAAAAAAAGTAATTTTAGCTTGAAATTAAAAGCTATAACCCTAACTCTCTTTCTGTCAAATGAGTAAAATTCCTGTATATTTTATGCCCGGTCTTGCGGCGAGTCCCGCTATTTTTGAAAGAATCAATTTAGACGAGTCTGTTTTTGAGATGTGTTTGTTGGAGTGGGAGCTTCCGCAACCAAAAGAATCTCTGTCTGATTACGCCCTTCGAATTTCTAAAAATATTAAACATGAGAATCCGGTTTTGATAGGTGTTTCTTTTGGAGGGATTTTGGTTCAGGAAATCGCCAAACACATTCAGACCCGAAAAGTAATTATTATTTCGAGTGTTAGAAGTAATGCGGAATTTCCACGAAGAATGAAAATTGGAAAATCAACAAAGGCCTATAAGCTTATTCCGATGAAATTAATTTTGAATATCGAAAATCTGGCGAAGTACTCTTTTGGAGAAAAAGTAAATAAGCGCATTAAGTTGTATGAGAAGTTCTTGGCAGTGCGTGATCTTAATTATTTACAATGGGCAGTTGAGTCGGTTATTTTATGGGATAGAAATGAAATTGATTCCAATGTAGTACATATTCATGGAGATCAGGACGATGTTTTTCCTATAAAGTATATCAACAGCTGTATTGTGGTAAAAGGAGGAACACATATCATGATTCTCAATAAATACAAATGGCTGAATGAGAATTTGCCTTCGATCATCTTGGAAAATTAAAATTCCAATGTTTTGCGATTACAAATCTTTGTCAAAGTTTTAAAATTGGACAAAGGTCTGCACGCAATCAGCACGCAAATTTTTTATCCGCAATCTTGTCATCCCGAGGAACGAGGGATCTTCGCAAGTATCTCGATATGCTAAATAAACTTTGTGTTAGTTTCTTGCGAAGATCCCTCGTTCCTCGGGATGGCAAGCTTAATATTGAGTCAAACGATAAGGTAAAAATAACTTCTTTTGAAAACGAGTGCCTTAGCCCTGATAGCAGTGGTATCCTTTTGTGGCGGGGTTCACCATAAAAGATACAAGCGGATAGCAGGAAATAGCTCCTTATCTTTGTTGAATTCTAAATTTAAAAATGTTTAAAATCTAAACTCTGCAATCTAAAATAAAAAATCCCAAACTCTTTTGGAATTTGGGATTTAAAATATTGGAATTTATATTAGTCGAATTTGAAGAATTTAGATTTTCTTCATTTGCTCTTTCATCATTGAAATTTGCTCTTTCAGCATTCCTTGTTTGTCTAATTTTTTAGCTTCATTTAATAAATTAGTCGCTTCTAGTTTTCTTCTGCGTGACATTGCAACTCCGGCAAGGTTTAATTTTGCTACTGCAAGATCCATATCCATAGATAATCCAAGTTCAATTGCTTTTTTGAAATGTTTCTCTGCCTGATTGATATTGGTTTGAGACAACATGATGCCGTGTAGGTAATTAAAGTATCCTTGTTGTTTTCTTACTAGAGCAGCTTCAGGGTTTTTAATATATGCAAGCCATTTTTTAGCTCCTTCGAAGTCTTGTTTTCTTAATTTAAGGAAAGCTAAAAGGATAAATTCGTTTTTGAAGTAAAGGAAAATAGGAATTGCAGTTAATAATATAAGGAAAATTCCATTTCCGATATTACTCTCTGTAAATTGCCAAACGCCTGCGACTACTAGAAGTCCGGCCAAAATAAGTTTAATATTTTTGTGAAACATAATTATTGTAAATTTGTGATTGCAAAGATAGTAAAAGGAATTAAAAATATTTTTATAAAACTACTTGCCAGAAAAAAAAGTCTTTGTATATTTGCACTCGGTTTTGGAATAATGATATTCAAAACAGAAAAACAGATATTAGATACCATTTTAAAGATACAAAACAATGAGCAAAAGAACATTTCAACCATCGAAAAGAAAAAGAAGAAATAAGCACGGATTTATGGACAGAATGGCTTCTGCGAATGGAAGAAAAGTTCTGGCGCGTAGAAGAGCTAAAGGAAGACATAAATTGACTGTTTCTAGTGAACCTAGACACAAGAAATAATGTTTCTATAAACATAAATAAGGCGTTACTTTTTTAGTATCGCCTTTTTTTATACCTTGTCGGTAAAAAATCTGCAACGTTCTAGTTTAGAATATACTACGAATGTTTTTTAAAGTACTTTATATAACTACACAATACAAATAAAATGCCTAAAGACACATCAATAAAATCAGTTTTAATAATAGGGTCAGGACCTATTGTTATTGGTCAAGCTTGCGAATTTGATTATGCAGGTTCTCAATCTGCACGTTCTATTCGTGAAGAAGGGATTGAAGTTATCTTGATAAACTCGAATCCAGCGACAATTATGACCGACCCAAGTATGGCCGATCACATTTACTTGAAACCTTTAACTACAAAATCGATTATTGAAATTCTGAAAGAACATCCACAAATTGATGCTGTTTTGCCTACAATGGGTGGACAAACTGCATTGAATTTATGTTTGGAAGCAGACGAAAAAGGAATTTGGCAGGATTTCGGAGTAAGATTGATCGGGGTTGATGTAAATGCTATTAATATTACGGAAGACAGAGAGCAATTTAAACAGCTTTTGCAAAAAATTAATGTACCAACTGCACCGGCAAAAACGGCTACTTCTTATTTAGAAGGAAAAGAAATTGCTCAGGAATTTGGTTTTCCGTTAGTAATTCGTCCTTCGTTTACTCTTGGGGGAACAGGAGCTGCAGTGGTTTACAAAAAGGAAGATTTTGATGAGCTTTTAACAAGAGGTCTTGAAGCTTCTCCAATACATGAGGTTTTGATTGACAAAGCTTTAATGGGATGGAAAGAGTATGAGTTGGAACTTTTAAGAGATAAAAATGATAACGTTGTGATCATTTGTTCGATCGAAAATATGGACCCAATGGGAATTCATACAGGAGATTCGATTACAGTGGCGCCGGCAATGACATTATCAGATACGACATTCCAGAAATTACGTGACTATGCAATCCTGATGATGCGTAGTATTGGAAATTTTGCAGGTGGTTGTAACGTACAATTCGCAGTTTCGCCAGATGAAAAAGAAGATATCGTAGCCATCGAGATTAATCCTCGTGTGTCCCGTTCGTCAGCTTTAGCATCAAAAGCAACTGGGTACCCAATCGCTAAAATCGCTTCTAAATTGGCTTTGGGGTACAACCTGGATGAATTACAAAATCAAATTACAAAATCGACTTCGGCTCTTTTTGAACCAACTTTAGATTATGTAATTGTAAAAATACCGCGTTGGAACTTCGATAAATTTGAAGGTGCCGACAGAACTTTAGGACTTCAGATGAAATCCGTTGGAGAGGTAATGGGAATTGGACGCTCGTTCCAGGAAGCGTTACACAAAGCTACCCAATCTTTAGAAATAAAAAGAAACGGTTTAGGTGCTGACGGAAAAGGATATAAGAACTACGAGCAAATTATCGAGAAACTAACTTTTGCAAGTTGGGATCGTGTTTTTGTAATTTATGATGCCATCGCAATGGGAATTCCGTTGAGCCGTATTCATGAAATTACAAAAATTGATATGTGGTTCCTGAAACAATATGAAGAACTTTATACTTTAGAGAAAGAAATTTCAAATTACAAGATAACAACTCTTCCGAAAGAACTTTTACTGGAAGCAAAACAAAAAGGTTTTGCCGATAGACAAATTGCACACATGATGAACTGTCTGGAAAGCGAAGTGCATACTTTGCGTATGGATAAAAATATCAACCGTGTGTTTAAACTGGTCGATACTTGTGCGGCTGAGTTTAAGGCAAAAACACCTTATTACTATTCGACTTTTGAGGCAGAAATAGAAAAAGCAAATGGTGAGCGTTACGTAGACAACGAAAGTATTGTAACCGAGAAAAAGAAAATCATCGTCTTAGGTTCCGGACCAAACAGAATTGGACAGGGAATTGAGTTTGATTATTCTTGTGTACACGGAGTTTTGGCAGCTAAAGAATGTGGATACGAAACAATCATGATTAACTGTAATCCTGAAACGGTTTCGACTGATTTTGACACAGCTGATAAATTATACTTCGAACCGGTTTTCTGGGAACATATTTATGACATCATTCAGCATGAAAAACCGGAAGGTGTTATCGTACAGTTAGGTGGGCAGACCGCTTTGAAACTTGCTGAAAAATTATCTAAATACGGAGTGAAGATTATCGGAACCAGCTTTGATGCACTTGATTTAGCCGAAGACAGAGGAAGATTCTCTGATTTATTGAGAGAATTACACATTCCTTTCCCGGATTTCGGAATTGCAGAAACGGCTGACGAAGCCTCGGCACTTGCTGATACTTTAGACTTCCCGTTATTAATTCGTCCTTCCTACGTATTAGGCGGTCAGGGAATGAAAATTGTAATCAACAAGAAAGAACTGGAAGAGCACGTGATCAACTTGTTAAAGACGATCCCAGGAAATAAATTGCTTTTAGATCACTATTTGGCCGGAGCAATCGAGGCTGAAGCGGATGCGATTTGTGATGCTGACGGAAATGTGTATATTATCGGAATTATGGAGCATATCGAGCCTTGTGGAGTTCACTCTGGAGATAGTAATGCTACTTTGCCTCCTTTTAATTTAGGAGAATTCGTAATGCAGCAGATCAAAGATCATACGAAAAAAATAGCTAGAGCTTTAAAAACAGTTGGTTTGATCAACATTCAGTTTGCAATAAAAGACGATACAGTTTATATCATCGAGGCAAATCCAAGAGCTTCAAGAACAGTACCGTTTATTGCGAAAGCATACGGAGAACCTTATGTGAACTACGCTACAAAAGTAATGTTAGGACACAATAAAGTAACAGATTTTGACTTTAATCCACAGTTGAAAGGATATGCTATTAAACAACCGGTCTTCTCCTTCAGTAAGTTCCATAATGTAAATAAAGCATTAGGACCTGAGATGAAATCAACAGGAGAAAGTATCTTGTTTATTGATGATTTAAAAGATGATCAGTTCTACGAATTGTATTCAAGAAGAAAGATGTATTTGAGTAAGTAATCTCAAATCTATAAATAAAAAAGGGAAGTCTCGTAGCTATGAGACTTCCCTTTTTTTGTATGTTAAAAGAAGCGGTTACTTAATAATAATCTTTTTAGAAGTATTATTTACTTTTAAAATGTAATTTCCTGAAGTTACATTTGATACTTTAATAGTATTGTCTTGAACATCAGCTGGCTTGAAGTTTTGAACAGCTCTTCCGGTCATATCATATAAGTCAATAGTTTCTATTGTAACATCACTATTGCTTTCGATATGTAAATAATCTGTTGCAGGGTTTGGGTATATTGTTAAACTATTATTAATAGTTTTTTTTGTGTCGCCTAAGCCTAAAGAAGGAGATGTTACTTTAATGATTTTTTTAGTATGGGAACCTGTACTTACGTAAAGTGCGCCATTGTAAATTGCCATTTGTGCAGGAGTGTCGTAGTTTATGTTGAATCTGATAAATTGTTGCTGATCTCCATCTACACCACCAGCAGGAAAACGGAAAATTCTATTTTGTGATCCTGTAGAAATATACAGATCACCATTTGGTGCAACTACTAAATCCGATGGATTCATCATTCCTGAAATCAATGTGCTAACAACGCCATCAGTAGTTATTTTTTTAACAGCCCCGCCTAACTTGTCTGCAACAAGTAAGTTGCCCGATTTGTCAAATGCCAGGCCGTTAGGTTGAAAGAAGTTTGAAGCAAATGTAGTAGTTACTCCTTCAGGAGTTCTTTTTTTTATGTCACCAGAATTAGATTCCGAATAAAAAACATTTCCAGATGCATCTATTGCAATTCCGTATGGACTTCCTGAGGCAGAGTAGGTTGTGATAACTCCTGCAGGCGTTATTTTTTCAATCTCCTGAATAAAACCGGATCCTGCTAACCAAAGATTGCCGGCTGCGTCAAAAGCTATTTGTTGTGGAGTACCATTTACGGTAGCAAAATTGGTTTGTGTTAAATTTGGTGCAACTTTAGTTACTTTGTAAGTGTAATAATCGGCAACAAACAAGTTTCCGGATGCATCAAAAGCAATTCCACTTGGAGTATTAAATCCTGTAGTTACATAATCTGTTGGGGTTTGAGCGTTGATGCTTAATGTTGATAATAATGTAAAGAGTAAAATTTTTTTCATATAGGGTATTTAAATTAAATAAAAAAACTTTCATTGCAAAAGTTATGCTTTTGGCAAGAAAGTATGGGATAATATTTTTTCTATTAGAATGTTAGGATTGTTGTTGTTTTTCTTTTCTTCCTTCAAGAATATAAGCAACAAAAAAGCTTTGTGTTAAAAGCTTTTTTTAATTGTTAACTCACTGTTTTTAGAAGATTTTAATTATTTTGGCTAAATGACATATTGTCTCTTGTGTTTTTTTGTACCGAAATAGCACCGAAAAGAGCTAACAGAAAAGCAAAAGCATAAAAACCTTTTTCGCTTGGTAAAATAGTAGCATTCCAAAGGCCAACTACTAATAGGACGATTGATAATAAAGTCCCGAACCAACAGATTCCGTAATAAATATCAGTTACCGGAAGATTTTCAAGTCTGTCTCTTACACTTTTTTGTAATGAAACTACAGCGAAAAGACCAAACATTAAAACGGTGAAATAATATCCTTTTTCGTTTAAAAGCATTTCGGCTCTTGCAAGACCCACTATAAATCCAACTGTTCCTGCTCCAAGAGCTACCCAAGATGCCGCTATAAAGGCATTCGATGTTTTTTGTACCATAAGTAGTTTAATAATTTTATTTTGGTTGATGAACAAATATAGATAAAATCGAGTCATATCAAAACAAACGCGGGCAGTATTATTCAGTATAATCTTCTAAAAGTGTTAAATAAAAAAAGCTCCAAATTTTGGAGCTTTTTCATTTTAATATAAGTAAGTTGTTATGGTTTTATCAGCTGCTGTAATGGTTTTAATTGTTCCATATCAATTTTAGACTCTTTCAAAACCGACATCAAGGTCATGATATTGTTAGGATTCATATTTTTTCCTAGTACACGCACCACTACAAAACCACTTTCTTTTTTGTTGGCAAAAACTACAAACTCTTCGATATTGTCGTCAGGTCCCACATAGCTTATAGAGGCTCCGTCTTTACCTGAGCCAACTTTCATTAATTCCTGGTATTTTGGATTTTTCAGGATCTCTTTTAGTTTGCTGCGTTCTGTTTCAAATTGTGCCTGATTTTTAGGTGTTTCTTTAAAAGCCAGGATATTCATTTTGTCGAATGATTTTAAAGCTTCATTTTGTTCTGCAGATAATTTTGTTTTTTCCACATTTAAGATTGTTGACGAAATATCAAGTGCGATAAAATCTTTATTGTCTGTGTTTTCAACAAAATACTTCTGCAATGAAGGAGTAGAATTACAACTTACTAAAGTTAATAAAACTAAAAGGGCTGAGGTAATAACGTTTGCTTTCATCTTATTTTTTGCCTTTAGAAGCTTTTTTTAAGTCAGAGCCACCTGGAAGCTGCATCTTGTCTGTAAGTACTGAGATTTCGTTTAAGTCAAAATTACCTGTCAGGGAAAGTAAAACGCTTTCATTGCTTTTTGCGCCGTCAACAAACATCAGTAATTCTTTAATTTGCGTATCGCTTGCACCTGATTTTACCATTATACGTACATTTTTTCCGCTGTCGTTTACTTTCATAAGTTCTTCTAATCCGGCTGTTTTGATGTATTTATCAGCAGAAGCTTTCATATCGGCTTCGATTTTTGGATTTTTGGTTGTAAACACCTTTAAGTAATCTAACTTTTTAATTAAGTTAATGTATTGTTGGGTTTCTTTATCTGAAGCGTCAACTTTTACCTTGCTCATTAAATCGAACATTTTTTTGTTTACGATTACTGAGGTTACGTCGTCCTGACCATCAAATTTGTCAAATGCTCCCTGAGCATAAAAAGTGTGGCTAACGAATGCTAAAACTAGTGTTATGATGAAATTTTTCATTTTGATTGAGATTTAATTACTGTTTAAAAATTTTGTTTTTTGATTGTTCGTATTCTTTAATGTACTGTACACTTTCAATACCTACATTAACATTGTTTGATAATAAAGCCAAAGCTTTTTGCGTTGCGGCAAGTGCTTCTTCCGGATTATCGTAGGTTCCTAATTCTGTTTGCGCTGTAACTGGAGTTACATCTTTTTCGCTCACATAAAAATAGGTTCCAACTCCTAGTAAAACAACAGCTGAAGCTGCAATCGATAACCACGCTACTTTTCGTTTTTTAGTTTCTAGTGGTATTGTCTGCGTCGATTTCTGTTCTTTTACCTGAGAGAAATAACCAAACATAGGTTTGTATTGTTCCAAATGCTGCGCAACATCCGGTGAAGAAAAATATTCTTTTAATTGATTTTCTTCGGCAATAGTTGTTTTTCCCTCAAAGTATTTTTCTAATATATCTTCTATTTTATTGTATCCCATAACTGTGTGTATTAACCATTGATTCTCTTATTTTTTTTCTCGCTCTTGAAAGGGCTACTCTGATAGCCGTTTCGTTCATATTGACAATTTTCGCAATTTCGTCAAATTCATATTGTTCAACATCCCGTAACTGAATTAATATTTGTAATTGCTCGGGTAATTGGCTTATAATTTTTTCAACCCATTCTAAACTATTCGAATCTTCCAATTTCTTATCCAATTGTGGTTCCCGGTCGGTATAGTTATTGTGGACAATTTTAAGATTTCCGGCTCTTTTTGATTTTAACTGATCCAGACAATAATTTTTGGTCATTGTCATTGCAATAGCTTCAACGCTATTGTAAGTGTCCAGAGTATCTTTTTTGTTCCATAACTTTACCATAACTTCCTGAGTTGCATCTTCAGCTTCTTCGGTACTGGTTAATAATCTTTTTGCCAGACGAAAAACTTTGTCTTTAAAAGGATTTATTAATTCTATAAACACATTCTGATTCATAAAATCTATTGGTTATTCGTTAGCTTATATAGTGAAGACGAGACAGTATTATTTTTGTTACACGGGGTATTCAATTTTTTTACAATAAAAAAGCAATAAAATTCTTAGAGTTAAAACTAAAGATAGTATTTTTACGTTACTACTAGATAGATATTTACTATATGAAGACAATATTAAGAAGTGTACTGATATTATTTTTACTTGCTTTTTCTTTGCAATCTTGTGAAGATCAGGACGATGTGGCGGCTCCTGCCTCGTTGCAGGTAAATGATTTTGTTTGGAAAGGCCTGAATCAGTTTTACTTATGGCAAGCTGATGTTCCTAATTTGGCAGATGACCGTTTTAGTAATCAGGAAGCATTAAATGCATTTTTGAGAGGATATTCTAAACCGCAGGATTTATTTCAGGATTTATTGAATAAACCAATAAGCAAATTCCCAAAAGGTCAGGCAATTGATCGTTTTAGCTGGATTGTAGACGATTATACTGTTTTAGAACAGGAACTTCAGGGGACTTCAAAAAATGCCGGTGTGGATTTCAGGCTTAGTTACAAACCCGGAAGTACTACCGATTTAGTGGGTTATGTACGTTATATCATCCCTAATTCTGATGCTTCTAAAAAAGATATAAAAAGAGGAGATCTCTTTACAGGAATTAATGGAACGTCTTTGACGGTTTCAAATTATCAGTCGCTCTTGGCAGCTGATAGTTATACATTGAATATGGCTACTTTTAACGGTACGGGCTTTGATAGCAACGGAAAAACAGTTGCATTAGTAAAAACAACTTTAGATGAAAACCCCGTTTTTATAAATAAAGTGATTACATCCGGAAGCCGAAAAATAGGTTATTTAATGTACAATGGTTTTTATGCCAATTATGATGCACAGCTTAATGCAGCTTTTGGAGAACTAAAAGCACAAGGTATTACAGATCTTGTTTTAGATTTAAGATACAATGGAGGGGGGTCGATACAAACAGCAACGCGTCTGGCTAGTATGATTACAGGACAGTTTACCAATAAGGTTTTTTCGAAAGAAAGATGGAATGCCAAAATTAATGAGTTTTATGAAAGCGAAGACCCTGAGTCATTGCTTAATAAATTTGTAGATAAAATTGATGGAACTGCGATTAATAGTTTGAACCTGACCAAAATTTATATTATCACAACAAGTGGTACAGCTTCTGCGAGTGAACTGGTGATCAATGGCTTGGTGCCTTATATTTCAGTAATTCAGGTAGGAGAGACTACTGTTGGTAAAAACGTAGGATCGGTAACGCTATATGATTCTCCAACTTTTGGAAAAACGAACAGAAATCCAAATCACAAGTATGCGATGCAGCCTTTGGTTTTAAAAATTGTAAATGCTGCTGATTTTGGAGAATACACAGACGGTTTAAAACCAACGTATGAAAAATTAGAACGTATTACTAATTTAGGTGTCTTGGGAGATCCTACAGAACCGTTGTTAAGTGTTGCGGTATCTCAAATTACAGGAATAACCGCGAAAAAAGCAGGTGAGGACAGTGGGGTGACTCTGAAAGGCTTCACAGATGCTAAAGCAATGGACGGAATTAAAAATCAAATGTATCTTGAAAAAGCTCCAGAGGGACTTTTACGAGCATTGAAATAAAAAAAAAGGCTTTCATTTCTGAAAGCCTTTTTTTTGGTCATAAACCAAAACTAATTCTAAAAAATTAATCGTTGAAATAGAAACCGTTTGGTCCAACACCAACTGTTAATTCTTTTTGTAATGTTCCGCTTAAATTGTAGATGTAAGCTTTACTGTTTGATTTGAAATCACCTCCGTCAGCAATAAAAATTCTATCATCTTTTACCGAAAAACCATACATTTTTCCGTAATCAGAAGTTGAAGTGTATTGGAAAATTGGAGTAGTTGAAGCTGTAGTTGCCGTATAATCTATTGTATAAACTGCCGTATTTAAGGTGTAATATATTTTGTTGTTGTAAATGTCTAAGTTTTTAACTCCGTCAAGTGATTCCGGGAAAGTGATTTTAGTGATAGAGTTATCTGACAATTTTACTTTTACAATTTCGCTTCTTTCTCCATAAGAACTTCTGATGGTGTATAAAATACCATCTTTTTCTTCCATAGTATCTGCTCCAAAACCTATAGTTAATGAAGTTTCCAATTTGTTTGTAGCCGGGTTAACCACAAGTAATTTGTCATTATTGTAAGGTTCTGTCACATAAAGCTTGTTGTTGTGAAGCTCGATATGGTTTGCAGTTGCATTTAATGGTATTGTCGTTTCTACTTTGTTGGTAGCTAAGTTAATTACAGCGATAAAATCATCAGTGTTACCAGCCGGGTTTGTTTTAGACCAATACGTATTAGCATTCGTTACATAAGCCTTACCGTCTTTTACAACACCATATCTTGGTGCATTTAAACCCGTTTCAACTTTAGCTAATAGTTTAAAGCTATAACGGTCTACTACATTAATCACATTTGAACCACCGGCAATAATATAGGCCTTGTCTCCGTCAAAAAAGATGTTTTGAAGAAATTTTCCAACAAAATCAGTAGTGTTTACCGTTTTGTAAACATCTTTATTGAACGTGTTTAAATCGTCAGAGATGAAAGAAACAGAACCACCGTCAGTAGAATTTCCTTCATTTAAGATGAAAATTCCGTTATCGTAAACTCCTTTAGGATTGTCGGAGTCGTCGTCATTAGAACAAGAAACAAAAAGCGATACGCTTAATGCTAATAAAAATAATCTAGTCAGTTTCATTATATTAAAATTTAAGGTTTAAGTACAGGTTGTAATTTCTTCCCGGCATTGGTCGGTGTTCCAGACTTTGATAAAATGTATTCCACACATTCAGCACCTGAATACCTACCCTGAAAGAAGATAAAAGTTTAAAATCGTAATCTAGGCCAACGTTTGAAACCGTATAAGCCGATACGATTTTTTCGGGATCGTTGTCTGCCTGTGTGTATACAAAGCCATTATAGAGAAATTGATAATGGGCTGAAATGTTGTTTCTGGAGTAGGCAACGGCAGCAGTAACTTTATGAAAAGGGACAAAAAACAATTGTTTTTTGGTTTCGACATTTTCTGAAACTGTATACGCATAAGTTGCATTAGCAGTCAGGTTGTTTTTGCCAAAACTCTTTTTCCAGCTCAATAAGGTTTCTGCTCCATAACTGTTCACTTTGTCTGTGTTTTGCGGCCTCCAGATACCATTATTTCCGGGAACCCATTGCAACAGATCTTTTATTTTGATGTAATAAAAAGTCTGAGTCAAAGAAAAGTTCTGAACGGTAAAAATATTTCCAATTTCTGCCTGATAAGAACTCTCCGGTTTTAAATCACGATTTCCGCCTTCTTCCCAATACAAATCATTAAAAGTTGGGATTCTGAAATTTCGGGACACATTCAATTTCAAATTATACAGTTTTCCAAACTGATAAGAAGAACCTGCTGAAAATAGCACAGGAGATTTATAATTGTCTGTAAATTCTTTGCGAACCCCAAATTCGTTTTTCCAATTAGGGGAAGCATCTTGTTTTACAAGTAAAGCCGCAGAGCTTATTTCTCTCACATTATCTCCAAAACCACTTCCGTATCCTTTGGTTCGGTTGTAGTCCAGAATACCATTTAGTTGTATGGATTTTAGCAATTGATATCCCAGATCCGCTTTTGTAGTTAAGCTTTCTGTTTTTCCGTAGGTATAAATATTGCTCGAATTGTCGGCATAATATTTATAGTTTTCGAAAATATAGGCCGTTTTAAAATTGGTTTTGAATCTGCCAAAATCGCCATCATACTCTAATAAGTTTCGATTAAAACCATTAACATATTTGCTTTTCGTTTCAGATTCAGAAACCAGTGAAGTATTTCGGTCTGTATTTGAAGTTTGGGTATATAATTTTAAACTGTTTTTGGCATCAATTTTATAACCTGCATTTGCATTTAGCGATATAACATCGTATTGGCCGTTTTGATTCCAGCGCTGTTCGCCTTTCCAGTTGTATTGATTCAGATACTTGTAATCGTTTGTTGAACTGTTTTTAGAAAAACCAATTTGAGCGCTCCATTTTTCGTTTGAAATATTGGTTTTATAATTAATTCCAATCGTATTAAAACTTCCGTAATCCAGTTTTAAAGTATTCTCAAATCGATTATAAAAGGCCAGATCGTTATTTAAATGCACCGTTCCTCCAACCGCTCCACTCCCATAAATAACACTTCCTCCTCCTGCTTTTACACTGATAGAATTATAATCGGAGCTGGGAATGGTATTAAAATCGGTACTTCCATTCATTTGAGAGTTAATGTTGATTCCGTTCCAGATTACTGCTGTTTGCGATGATGTAGTACCTCTAAAGGCCACGGTAGAAAGCATTCCACGACCGTATTCTTTAAAATAAATAGTCGAATTAAAGTTTAATAAATCAGTCAGTAAAGCCTCATTCTTGCCAATAACAGAATCGTTTAGTTTTAAAACCGATTGCGAACTGGAGTATTTTTTAAGATTGGCGTCGGAAACGACAACAGTTTTAAGTTTGGTAATAGAATCACTTTGCGCCGAGATAATCTGACACAAGCACAATAAGTAAAAGACAAAAAGTTTTTTTAAAGCCATAATTTCTACACTCTTTTTCCCGAGAGCTCGATATTGGTTACAAAGGCAGGTCTCCTGGCTTGCGTCTTGTTGTTTACCTTCCCATTCGCCAAAGCGAGCAGTGGTTTTGTAGTTAACAACAAGCATTCTTTTCAGAACAAAGCTTACAGTTGCGGGTACAGCTCAAGATTTATTACTTGATTCCCTTTTAATGTGTATGAATGAACACAACCTTAATTTTGTGCAAAGATAAAGTTAAAATTATTGAATTTTCAAATTTGTTTTAGTTTTTAGAAGGAATTCTAAACAAATCGTAATTTAATACTCTATTTTAATAACCTGTCCGAAGGCTACTTTATTGTTAAAGGCATCTTTCAGAGGCAATGCAGACCGATGGCATAAAATACTTCTGATTACACCAGCATGAGAGACAATTACTACAGGAGTGTTTTTGTGGTTTAAAATGTGTTCTCTTAAAAAGGTACCGACTCTTTTATGAAGTTCTGTAAACGACTCGCCATTTGGTACCTGTGTGGTAACAAAATCTCCCATCCATGGATTAAGTTGCTCCGAAGGAATAGCGTCCCAGTTTTTCAATTCCCAATCGCCAAAATTCATTTCCATCAGCTGCTTGTCTTTAATAAAGGAAATAGAGTTTGTCTTATGCTGAATGTATTCGGCTAGCGTGACACAACGTTTTAATGGACTTGAATAAAGTAAGGCTTCTGAGGGCAATTGCGAAACAATTTCTTCAAAAATAGTTTCAAACGGAACTGCCAGATCTACATCAGACTGGCCGTAGCAGATTCCTTTTTCGCAAGTGGTTTCGGTATGGCGAACTAGATAAACTTCCATATGCAAAGAATACTTAAATAATAGATCACTTCACAAACCTGTTGCGTGGCTCCCAGACAGTCACCTGTATAACCATCAATCCATTTTTGGAAATAGCGGGCTAAGAAGTAACGCATAATAAATACCGGAACTAGAGCTAAAAGGAATTTATACTGAAAATAAGAAAGCAGGAATAAAGGAATTAATCCGAAGAAAAAGGAACCTGTAATTTCTTTCCAACTGTGTTTTTTGGCTATAGGTTTGCTTTTACTTGTCGCATCATCACGAGAATATTCATGAGTAAAAATGATAGATATTGCTGCCAGACGACTTAAAGAATGAGCAGAAATAAACAAAAGGAAAATTAGAAAAATGTTATTAGTGAAAAGAGTAACGGATTCAGAAAGTAGTTTGAATTTCAGTAAAAAAAGCAGAACCAAACCAATTGCTCCGTAGGCGCCTATTGCGCTGTCTTTCATAATAAGCAGGATTTTTTCTTTGGTCCAGCCACCACCGAAACCATCACAAACATCAGCAAAACCATCTTCATGGAAAGCTCCGGTTGTGAGTATCGACGCGACAATTGCTAAAAGAACAGCAGTCTCCGTAGATAAAAAAAGCGAAGAAAGGTAGAAAGCCAAGAAGGAAATGCTTCCCACAATCCAACCTATAAAAGGAAAATAGCGTGTTGCCTTGTTTAAATAATCCGGATCGTGATTGATGTTTTTAGGACAGGGCATTCTGGTGTAAAACATTAAACAGGTAAAGAAAATATGGAGTTCTTTTTTCATTTAAGAGAATTGATTAGGACAAAATTAAAGGATAAAACTGAAAACTGAGACTGAAAACTATTTTCTACTGACTCCTGCGCTTTCAAAACTGGCCATTTCATTCAGAAAAACTTCAGCCGATTTGATAATAGGAAAAGCAATCGCGCAGCCTGTACCTTCGCCTAAACGCAAATCCAGATTTAAAATTGGTTTCGCGTCTAAATAATTCAATAATTTCTGATGTGCTTTTTCGGCGGAGCAATGACAGAAAACAGCATTTTTATGAATGTTGGGATTTATTTTTGAAGCAACCAAAAAGGCTGTACTACAAATAAAACCATCGACCAGAATGAGCATATTGTTCTCAAAAGCGGTTAACATTCCGCTGGCAATCTGCATGATTTCAAAACCGCCAAAATAGGCCAGTTGTTGGTTTAATTCTGCAGGGCCAGTGTAGTTTTCAATGGTTTTTTGGAGTAGGTTTTGTTTTTGAAGTAATTTTTCATTTTCGACACCCGTTCCTTTTCCCACACATTCTTCGATAGGAAATCCGGTAAGAAGACTCATTAATACCGAGGCAGTAGAGGTGTTTCCGATCCCCATTTCTCCAAAACCAACACAGTTTGAACCTTTTTTTGCGATAGCTTCAATAATTGATTTTCCTTTTTCAAAACACAATTGTAATTCTGTTTCGCTCATTGCCGGAAGGTGTAAAAAGGACTGGGTCCCTTTGGCTATTTTGGCATTGATCAGATTGGCATTTGTAGGGAAATCATAATTGACACCGGCATCTACAATCGATAGCTGAATGTCATTTTGCTTACAGAAAACATTAATGGCAGCACCTCCTTCGAGAAAATTATTGACCATCTGTCTCGTAACATCTTGTGGATAAGCGCTTACCCCATGATTGGCAATACCATGATCGGCAGCAAAAACAACAATAGCGGGATTTATAATTTTAGGGCTTAAAGTTTCAAAAACAGTGGCCATCTGAAAAGCCAGAGTCTCGAGCGTCCCTAAAGCACCAATAGGTTTGGTTTTAGAATCTATTTTCTCTTGTAGCAGAGTGCTGAAATTACTAGTTGTACTGTTTTCTTCTTTAGATTTTAAAGGAAAATCCGACACCTGATTTTGAATGATGTTTTTAATTTCTGTACAGTCCGGAACCTCTGATTTTTGTTTCCAGTGCAATTGCTGCAACATAGGTTGATTGTCGTAATTGGTGGCTGGTTTTCCGATACAGAAGTAGCCCAGTGGCTCGATGTTTTCTGGTAAATCAAGATTTTTTTTAAACTGATAATAGTTCAAAATAGATACCCAGCCCATTCCGTACCCCTGTTCTGTCAGGGAAAGCCAAATGTTTTGTGCCGCACAAACCGAACTAAATTTTACGGCTTCGTTGCTGCCCACTGTTCCAATTGTAAATTGGTTTAATACCGATCGGTCGTAAGCGATAATGAGTCCGATTGGTGCTTCTTCAATCGCTTCGAGTTTTAAAGATTTATAGTGTTCCTTTTGTTCGGGATTGTCGGTAAGCTCTTCGGCTTTTTTGTTGTACTCTAAAAAAAGATCTTTAATCGCACTTTTGACTTCAACCGATTTGATAAGATAATAGCGGGTAGCATCGGTTAATCCAACAGATGGAGCCCAGTGCCCAGCTTGTAATGCTTTTTGAATCACTTCGTCAGGGACCTCATCATTTGTAAAGTGGCGGGTATCACGACGTGATTTTAGTATATCGTCTAAATGGCTCATAATTTTTAAATTCCAATTTTTTAAATTCCAATTTCCAAATCGATTGTAAAAATCAATTCAAATAAGAATTTTAAAGTTTAAGTAAAGATAAAGTATAGTGTTGGAATTTGGAATTTAAAAATTTGGAATTTATTTTCATCGCTATCCTTTTATCTTAACAGGAATTCCGGAAACCATTAGGACTACTTCATCTGCATTTGAAGCCAGAAATTGATTCATCCAGCCTTGCAATTCGGTAAATTTTCTACCAATATGAGTTTCGGCATGAACGCCCATTCCAATTTCGTTAGTTACAATAATTAGTGTAGCGTTTTTTTGCTGAGCTATCGACAGAAATTCTTTTTTGGCTTCCTCTAAACTCAAGGATACATCATTTTTGTGGTCGATAAAAAAATTCGTCAGCCAAAGGGTTACACAATCTATTAAAGCCACTTTTCCAGAAAAGTCAATTTCGTTTAAGTATTTCTCTTTTTCAATATTGGTCCAGCGTTCGTCACGTTCCTGTTGGTGCCTGTCGATTCTGTTTTGAAAATCGTCGTCCCATTTTCTGGCTGTCGCTACATATATTGGTGCGTTTGAAAGTTGTAAGGCCAGATTTTGGGCGTAACTGCTTTTTCCTGACCGTTCGCCTCCGGTTATTAGGTAAATCATTTTAATTGTTGATTGTTGATTGTTAATTGTTGATTGTTAATTGTTAATTGTAAAATGTGAAATGTTGATTGTTAGTTTAAAGAAGAGGCTGTTTAGGGGGGATTTGACTTTTGGTTGTTTTGATAATACTCGTTATTAATTTTAATATTGAAATGGCGTCATTATTAATAGTCACAAACTCTTTTTCATTTAAGTAATTGGTTGCTTTTAGTAATTCTAACCAATAAACAGTCTCATTGGCTTCTTTTTGGGCAATTGCAAATTTATGAATAAAATCATTCTTGCTTTCAGCATGTTCTGCTTCCCTTACCGTTGCACCGATACTTGTTCTGGATCGTAAGAGTTGTTTGGAAAGTATAAATTCTTTCTTCTCACTAGACAGGTATTGATACAATTTGACTACCTGAATCGCAAAAGCAAAACTTTTGTCTTTGATAATATTCTCTTTCATAATCAACAATCAACAATTTAATAAGGGCAATGTCGGCAATCGTTTCCACAGCAGCTTCCTCTTTTTAAGTGAAACCAGGATTTAAAAACATAATTTCCGTTTTCGATATAATAATCAATACCCTCAATTAATTTCTCTTGTTTGGGTAAAGATATTGCTTTATTTTTAAGTGCTTTTTGAGGGGTAAGAGTTTCTACGTAGGCATCAATTTTATCTTCACAAGCTTCTTTAAAGCAAACAGGACAAAGGCAGTCTCCACCGGAAGAAAGATTAAAAATAGGAGGGAAATCATTACACCAACACTTGTTTTCATTTGAAGTATCTCCGCAGCTGAAAGAAGATTCACAGCTCGAGCAGACTTTTGTTTTTATGGGATTCATGGGGGGAAAATGAGGTTTATTTGGTTTTGTAAGAATAAAGGTAAACAAAAAAATTAGAAATTGCGTTACCTTTGTCAGTAATGAAATTGTAAAATTTAAAAGGAATACGATTCAAATTACATGCCATATAAGCAGAAGAATGAAGCCGGATTTCCTTGAAAAAATAATAGAACCTATATATGAGACATTTACTGCCTAAATTGATTTTTATTTTACCTTTTTTTCTTTTTGTCGGATGTAAAAAAAATGAAACTCCGGAAATTGTAAAAACTGAAATTGCAAAAAATAGTATCGAGTATGCCTCCGGACTTTCGATCGTAAAGCACGAAGGATATTCGGTGGTAACCGTTTCAGATCCATGGCCGGATGCACATACTAAGTTTACTTATGTTTTGAAAGAAAAAGAAGCAAAAGTACCAGACAGTTTACAAAAGTACACTACAATCAAAGTTCCTTTACAATCAATCGTAGTGACTTCAACGACCAATATTCCGTTTTTGGAAATGCTCGAAGTTGAAAATAAACTTGTTGGTTTTCCACATACCGATTATATTTCTTCTGAAAAAACCAGAGCTTTAATAGACAAAGGCACTGTTAAAAATGTTGGTCAGAACGAGAAACTGAATATCGAACAATTAATAGAATTATCTCCGGACTTAATAGTAACTTTTGGAGTAGACAATAACAATCCGATGCTTGATAATTTGAAAAAAAGCGGTTTAAATGTTTTGATTCAGGCCGACTGGATGGAGCAATCTCCTCTTGGAAAAGCAGAATGGATTAAACTCTACGGGGCCTTATTTGGTAAAGAAGAACAGGCAAAGGAACTGTTTGACAAGATTGTTCTGAGCTATGAGCAGGCTAAAAAATTAGTGGCGGGTAAACCGGCGACTTCAACTGTTCTATACGGTTCTATGTACGAAGATGTTTGGTATGTAGCCAAAGGAAACAGTTGGGTGGCGCAGTTTATGAAAGATGCTCAGGCCAATTATTTATGGGCGGATTTAAAAGGTACAGGAAGCGAAGGCTTGTCTTTTGAGAAAGTATTGGTGAAAGCAAAAACATCTAATTTCTGGATCGCTGCAGGCTCCTTTAAGACTCTGGACGAGTTCGGAAAAATCAATACACATTATAAGGAGTTTGATGCTTTTAAATCTAAAAATGTTTATACGTTTGAAGGTAAATCCGGAGCAACGGGAGGAACAGTTTATTATGAGCTGGCTCCAAGCCGTCCCGATTTAGTGTTAAAAGATTATATCAAGATTTTTCATCCGGAGTTGCTGCCTAGTTATGAATTTACTTTTGCCTCTAAATTAAACTAAGTTCATTGATTCATAAAAAACGAAATATAATACTGTTTTCAGTACTCGGTCTGGCGCTATTGTTTATGTTTTTCTTAGACATTAGTCTGGGGTCAGTTACTATACCTTTTAAGGAAGTGTATAATAGTATGACCGGAAACCACGCTAGTAAATCGACCTGGGAATACATTATTGTTAATTATCGTCTGCCCAAAGCAATTACAGCTGTGTTGGTTGGAGTGGGATTGTCTGTAAGCGGTTTGCTGATGCAGACGCTGTTTCGAAATCCGTTGGCAGGACCTGATGTTCTTGGACTAAGTTCGGGAGCAATTCTGGCTGTTGCGGTTGTAATTTTGGGTGCTGGTTTTCTGCCTTCATTTTTAAATTCGGTTTTATTATCGCCATTCGGAATCGTACTGGCTTCTACAACGGGAAGTGTTTTGGTTTTGATGCTGGTCCTGCTGGTTGCACAGCGCTTGCGCAATACTATGGCAATTTTAATCGTCGGATTAATGTTTGGGAGTTTTACCAGTGCTATCGTTGGGGTTTTGACCTATTTTAGTTCGGCGGAACAATTGCAAAAATTTACCTTTTGGTCGCTGGGAAGTCTTGGGAATCTTTCCTGGACCTCGATTTCGATCTTGGCAGTTTGTGTTGCTTTCGGACTGTTTTTGAGTGCAGGAAGTATCAAACCGTTAAATGCATTGCTTTTAGGTGAAAATTACGCAAAAAGTATGGGACTAAATTACAAAAGGGCACGGCTGGTGATTATTTTTGCGACAAGTATCCTGGCCGGAAGCGTTACTGCTTTTGCAGGGCCAATTGCCTTTATAGGTCTGGCGGTGCCACACATTGCAAAGCTGACTTTTCAGACTAGTAATCATGCTGTTTTATATTGGAGTACCTTTTTTTATGGAGGAATAATCATGCTGTTTTGCGATATGGCATCACAACTGCCGGGATTGGATACTACGTTGCCAATTAATGCCATCACTTCTATAATTGGTGCACCAATTGTCGTCTGGTTACTCATGCGAAAAAGTAATTTTCAGTAAATAAATTAGCCACAGATTCAACGGATTCAACGGATTTTCGCAGATTACTTTAAAAAAAAACTTAGAACCTTAGTACCTTATAAACAATGACTACTATCTTGAAGACCACAAACCTAGATATCGGCTACAAGTCGAAGAAAGAAGTTGTGACCATTGCTGAAAATTTAAATCTGAGTTTAAGTTCGGGGAAACTTATTTCGCTAATTGGAGCAAACGGAATTGGAAAATCGACATTACTCCGGACGATTACCGGAATTCAACAGCCACTGAAAGGGCAGGTTTTTTTGAATGATAAAAATATAAATACCTATAAACCTTTAGCGTTAGCGCAAAATTTAAGTTTAGTTTTAACAGAAAAATTACCACCAAGTAATTTGTCTGTTTTCGAATTAGTGGCTTTGGGACGCCAGCCGTACACCAATTGGATTGGTACTTTGAGTCAAACTGATATTGAGAAAGTTCAGGAAGCTTTAGAGTTAACCCAAATAGAACATCTGGCTCAGAAAAAACATTTCGAAATTAGCGACGGACAATTGCAGAAGGTTTTAATCGCAAGAGCACTTGCACAGGATACGCCACTGATTATTCTGGACGAACCTACAACACATCTCGATTTACTGCACAAAGTTTCGTTGTTTAAATTGCTTAAAAAACTAACAGAGGAAACTCAAAAATGTATTTTATTTTCGACCCATGATATCGATTTGGCTATTCAGTTAAGTGATGAAATGATTATTATGACTTCAGAATTAGTGGTACAGGACGCGCCCTGCAATTTAATTTCGAAAGGAAGTTTTGCAACTTTATTCAAGGATGAACATATTGTTTTTGATGCTGAAAAAGGAAAGTTTGTGATTACTTAGAAAATTTGATGGAGTTCTTTACCAATTTCAAAAAAGGAAAAATACCCAAAGAAATAAACGATTAAATATTTTTTAATCCAATTTGTCTTTTTGCTTCGCCAACCACAAAAGCGACAGAATTGGCAATGTTAAAACTTCGGATTAATTTTGACATTGGAATAGTCAGGTGATTCTCAAAACGTGCTAAGACTTCTTTGCTCAGACCAACACTTTCTTTCCCAAATACCAGCCAGTCTCCATCCTGAAATTCCGTTTCCAGATACGATTTTTCGGCATGAGAACTCATCAAAAAAACACGCGACTGATCCGGAATCTGCTGAATCCATTCTTCTATATTTTGGTATTCTGTAACCTCAAGATGTACCCAATAATCCAATCCCGAACGTTTTAGGTTTTTATCGTTGATCACAAATCCAAAGGGGTGAATCAAATGTAATCTACTTTCTGTACCAACGCACAAACGTCCAATGTTTCCGGTATTATTAGGGATTTCAGGTTCTACAAGAACTATGTTTAGCATTTTTTTTGAGTTATGGGTTATGAGGTGTAAAATGTGAGATGTGAAATGTTAGATGTGAAATGGGTATATGTGTTTTAGAACTAAAATTATGTAATAATTATTTCATTTACAAATTGTCACATTTTCAAATTATCTAAATTAAATTCGGCTACTTCCAGCACATCTCCGGCCTTTAAGTTTTGCAAATATACATTTCCTATGCGAACACGAACCAATCTTAAAGTTGGAAATCCAACGGCTGCCGTCATTTTTCGAACCTGACGAAATTTGCCCTCATTTATTGTGATTGAAGCCCAGGAGGTTGGACCATGCCGCTCGTCCCTGATTTTTTTGGCTCTCGGACCAAAATCAGGAATCTCGGTAACGATAAAAGCAGAGCAGGGTTTGGTTTTATATTTGCCGCCATCAAAACCTATTTCAACGCCTTTTTGTAATGCCTCAATTGCTTCAGGAGTAATAAGGCCATCGACCTGAACGTAATATTCTTTATCCACTTTTTTGCTTCTCACCAGTTCGCTTACCCTTCCGTCTGTCGTGAGTAAAAGCAGCCCTTCGGAATCTTCATCAAGTCTGCCGATTGCCATGGTACCTTCGGGAAAATCGTATAGCTGACCTAAAAGTTTCTTTTTTCTTTTTAATTCGTATATAAATTGACTCAGATAGCCGTAAGGTTTAAAAAGAAGGAAGTGTTGGTGCATGCTGTATTTTTTGACTGCAAAGATAACGTTGTTTCATAAAGGACATAAACTTCTGCTGCAATTATTCGAAGCTGGCAATTTTCCTTTTTTTAGAGGCAAATTTTTAAGTAAGAAATGGTTGAATAAAAAATAAGAATGTGTTAATTCATACAAAAATAAAATGTTTTGTGAAGCCCCGCCAGATCTAAGAATAATTGAAAGAACTGACGTAAAATTTGATTTTTGATTAAAAATTTTCACAAAAGCGCGATACGATAAGTTTATGTTTTCACAATATTCTGTTAACTTTAAAGAATATAAATTTGATTTCTAAAAACTCTATTTTTTTAAACTGTATGAAAAACAATTACTCTGTACGCCATCTCATGGCTTTTTTAAGTTTTTTTTGTTGGTTCGGGAATCTTTTTGCCCAAACCATGCCTACGCCCCAATCTATAACGCCTGAATTTGTACAAGATTTTAGTACGTTAGCGGCAGGATCAGCAACTTATCCACCAGGTTTTCAGGGTTGGACAGCTAGTGCTAGTGCACCGGGGACAAACTATAATACAGCCTTAATTGTGACTGATCAAAATCTTCGAATCAATAGTACTGCAAACACAAATTCAGGAGGTGTTCACAATTATAATGGGAAGATTGGCTTCTTGGATACCGGTAGTTTAGATGCAGCAATAGGTTTTGCGTTTGTAGCTACCAATAGTAAAAATATTCAGGTGAAATACGATGCTATGGTTATTCGTAATCCTTATAACGGAACGACTAATGTTTGTATTTATGAAATGGCACTGCAATACAGAATAGGAACTACAGGGCCTTTTATCACCTTACCGAAAACGGCTTATTTAAGTGACAAAACGGTTCCATTAGATGTAAGTAAGACTGATCCAATTAATCGTACCACAATTAAAACTAATTTACCTGCGACCTGTAACAATCAACCAATTGTTCAGATTAGATGGATCGCTAAACAGAATGTTGGTGGGGGAGCACGTCCTTCATTTGCGATTGATGATTTAGATATTAGAGAAGATATTGTTGCACCGGTAAGCGCAGTTGGCTATCCAAAAGCGGATAATATCTTATCAGAGAGTTTTGACTTTTCGGATAAATTAGATGAGGTAGGAAAAACGTATTATGTTTTAGTACCGGGAGGAAGTGCAGCACCAACAGCCGCACAAATAAAAGCAGGTCAGGATGCTAATAGTGCTGCCGCTTTGCAATCAGGATTTTTAGATGTTACAGATATTACTCAGGTATACACTAAAACTTTTTCAGGCTTAACACTGGATACCAATTATACGGTTTACTCTGTTACCGAAGATATTTTTGGAAATTTATTGGCTACTCCTGCTAAAGTTGATGCTTCAATTTTAAGTGCGCCTGTTCCTTCTATGGTAACAACAGTTTCTGCTTTAGATTTTGGATTTTCAGAAACAGGCTTTAACTCAGATAATTTTAATTATCAGATTCAGGGAACCAACATCACAACGGATGTTAATGTAACGGCTACCGGAAAATTTACCGTTTCGAAAGATGGAACTGCGTTTGGAACTTCAGTTGTTTATGCTGCCTCTGACTTTGCTTCAGGAGCAACACCAACCGTTTATGCCAGATTTACACCAGATGCTCTTGGAAGTTTTTCAGGACAAATTGAAAATAAGAATCTTGGAGCAGCAACTAAAATAGTAGCGCTTAGCGGAACAGGAATTGATCCGTACACACAAGGTTTTAACGATGCAAATGTTTTAAGCAATAGCGGATGGACACAATATAATGTTGCCGGTACTGCAAATAAGTGGATTACAACTACTGTGGCCAGAAATATAAATTCGGGAACAGGAGCAGTAATCATGAACGGTTATAGCGATAACGGAGCGAGTAAAGATTGGTTGATTTCTCCAAAATTACGTTTAGACAATACGGCCAAATTTGATAAAACGATCCTGCTTTCTTATTATTCCCGTAAATTTTATGCAGGTACCGATTTGAAATTAATGGTTTCTACCGATTACGATGGAAAGAGTAATCCGGAAAATGCGACCTGGACAGTACTTGATGGTAAATTCCCTACTACAACAGGAACTTATGCTCAATCGCAATACATAAAATTAGAAGGTTACAAAACAGACCATACCTATTTGGCATGGGTTTATGAAACTACCGCTGGAGGAGCAAACAATGCCGCTGAATGGTCATTTGATGATTTTGCTATTACAAATGAGACTGGTTATATAGATGCAAACCCTGTTTTAGATTTTGGAGATGTAAATTTAAGCCAAGTTTCTGTATCTCAGGCTTTTTCAGTTAAAGCAGAAGGACATGGAGATATTACGCTTACAGCTCCTGCAGATTATCAATTGTCTTTAGATAATACTTTATTTCAATCGAGTGTTGTAGTTAATGCAGCCGATGCCGCAGCATCTAAAAAGATTTATGCAAGGTTTGTACCATCGGTAAAAGCACTAACAATCTCAGGCGCGTTAACCGTAAGCGGAACTGCTTTAAACAAACAAATTGGATCATTTACAGGTTCTTCTATACCAAAAGCAGATACGTTTGATATCGTAACTTATAACCTGGAGTTTTTTGGAACCGATGTAAAAGACAAGACGAATAAAGAATTTGGTCCTACAGACGATGCGTTACAAATTGAAAATGTAGCTAAAGTAATGAACAAGTTAAATGCCGATGTTTATGTCGTTCAGGAAGTTTCGGATGAACCGGCTTTAGATGCTTTGGTACAAAAAATAAGCGTTAACGGTAAAACGTTCGATAAAGTAATTTCGCCTTCATGGTCGTATTCTTTTAAACCGTTAGACCCAAATTTCCCACCTCAGAAATTAGTGGTGATTTACAACACGCAAACAGCAACGGTAAAAAACACCAGAGTAATGTTTAAAGATTTGTACGATCAGATCCGTGCTAAAACGGTTACACTAAATAGTTACCCAAGTCCTGATGGTGACGATGGAGATTTTTTCTCTTCAGGCCGTTTGCCTTATATGGTACAAATCGAAACCAATATTGGTGGGGTAAAAAAACTGCTTAATTTAGTAGACCTTCACGCACGTGCCAATAGCGGATCGGATATGAACAAATACAACATGCGTAAATACGATGCGCAAGTGTTAAAAGACAGTTTAGATACTTACTACGCCAAATCGAATTTGATTATTTTAGGAGACTATAACGATGATGTAGATCAATCAGTTATCAGTCCAAATCCTTCATCTTATAAAATGTTTGTAGATGATGAGACCAATTATACACCACTTACTTTAGAAATTAGTAAAGCAGGAGCTTACAGTTATTTAAGTTCAAATGGGTTTTTAGATCATATCATGATTTCAAATGAATTAAAAGATGAGTACATTAAAAATTCAACTGCTGTTTATGATCCGCGTAACGATATTGCCAATTATACCAACACAACTTCAGACCACGGTCCTGTAATTGCCCGTTTTGAATTGAAACCAACATTGTCGGTGATCGATTTTGAAACGAAGAACGGTTATTTTGTTCAGGCCTATCCTAATCCAACGATTGATGTCGTTAACGTGGTGGTGAAAACAACTAATGATAAAAAATTGAAATTGAAATTCTACGATGTATCAGGTCATTTGCTTGGAAATCCTGTTGAAATAAATGCGACACAGGATTTAAGTACAACGGTTGTTCCGATAAGTTACCTGCAATCGGGGATTTACTTTTATACTTTAACCGAAAACAATAAAGTAGTTTACAAAGGGAAGATTGTTAAAAAGTAAGAAGTGAAATGTAAAAAGTAAGAAGCAAATAGAAAATTGATTTTCGGCTTCTTTTAAACAGTTTGCTAATAGCTTTCAGGAAAAAAATAAAAGCAGTCCAAAGTAATTTGGGCTGCTTTTTTGTATTAAAATAATGCTTTGAATAATGCCAGATTTGTGTTGGGTGTAATGGTGTAAAAATAATTCAGTTGCCATTGCTGTGTTTTCTGAGCCTGCTTGCTTGTCGTTTCATCCCACGGCGGATATACTCTGGTGGCTCTTTTGCCTTCTTTTGTTAGAGTCGTAAAAATCCCTTTTTCTAATAAAACAGATTTCGGAAAAACAAATTGTCCAAACAAATCATCCTTTCTAACACTTACAATCACAAAGTCAATAGTGTCTGAGAAATCAAAAGGTTCAATAATGCCTGTTGTATTGCGTTTCCATAAAGTTACAAACTGCCCCGTTTTCGTAGGCGTAATTTTGGCTGTTCTGTAGCAGATCTGCTTCTGGTTGAATTGAAAACGATAGGCATCATACTCTTGGCTTTCGGCTTCCGGTTGAGGTTGCGTTACATCAAAATTACAAGAGTCATAAAGTGTTTCTTTGGCAATAATAAGATCTCCGGGTAGTAATTTCAGATCAGTCCAATTGTTCTTGATTGTCATTTTATCGTTTTTTTTTCTAAATAATTTTTGGTGAAATTACCACAAAAAGAACTTTAAAAAGAAACATTTAATCCAAAATTCAATCCCCATTGAAACTGATTAAAAGATTGACTGTTTAACGGATTAATGTAATAATTCATTGCAGGTTCGACAAAAACGCTTGTTTTTTTGTAAACACGATATTGTAGGGTACTGCTTAAAGTAGAACCGTAGATATAATCGTTGGCGTTGACGTTTTTTCCAATTGAATTTCCGTTTAAAGCCATATTGTTTGAAATCAGCTTGCCTACAAAACCACCTGTATTTAGATTTATAGTGGTCTTGTTTTTACTAAAAACAGAGTAGGAAACTTCCAAAGGCATTTCGATGTATCGTAAACTTTGGTCTAAGTTTCCGCTTTCAATCGTATTGCTTTCGATATTATTTTGCTTCAATGCATTTGTAGTCGTCTTAGAAACAAATATATAACCTGTATTGGTGCTGATTTGAGGCGATGCCGCAACTACTGTTGCATTTTGATTGAAATAGTCATTAGAAGTCATAAAAGTATTAGGAGGCCCATTGCTGATATAGGATACATCGGCAACGCTTTGTCCTAATTCGTTAATTTTAAAACCTGAACCTACAGCCCATTTTTTGTTGATTTTATATTTCGTTTTAACTCCGTACGTGTTGCCTTGTTTAGAATCGTTTACATTGCCCAGCGTTTTGTCGTTTTTATAATTTTCTGAACTGGCTACTCCGGCAAAGACTTCCAAAGCCCATTTTTCTCCTTTCGGAATAGTCGTTTTTTCTTCTTTTTCTTTTTTGTTTTCCGGACTAATAATGCCTTTCTCTAAATTTTGAAGTTCTGCAAGCTGAACGGAATCCTGCTTGCTTAAAACAGCAGTAAATTTTGAATTGTTTTTCGGATTGCCCGTTAGTTCTCTGCCAGTGATTGCATTTTCATTTGAAGTTTTGGGATGATTATCTGAAAATGAGCCCGAGGCATTTAAAGCAATGCCAAAGTTGTTTTTAGAGCCCGGCTGCTCTTCAAAAACAGAACCGGATACCTGATTTTTTACATTTGAATTGAATGGATTTGTTTTCCCGGCGTTAAAAGTTTTTTCGGCTAAAATTTGATTAGCCGCTTTTTTATCAGCACTTAGAAGCTGATTTTTCGAATTTGGATTGAACCCTTTGGCTTTGCCGTAAACATACGTCTTCTTCTCTAAATTTTGATGAGTATCCTTTCTCTCCGTGTTAAAAAAATGATTTTTTGAAACAGAATTAAATGCATTGGATTGATTGGATTGGTACGTATTTGTTTTTGCTGAAACAATTGCTTTTTCGGCTGTAATCTGATTTCCTTTTCTTTTTGTAACGATTGAATTTAGAACAGCATTTTCCGAATTAGTTTTGTTTGATGCGTCAGCATGAGCAACTGTCGTTTTTTGATTTTGATTTTTTATAGAAAGAGCGGCTGGATCGGTATTGTTTTTTAACGAAGGATTGTCAACAGTACCGTTTGATTTTTGCTGCGTAGTACTTACGGCAGCTCCATTGTCTTTATTTTGAATTGTAGGATTTGGATTTGTATTGTTTTTTTTCTCATCTAGAACAATACCATTGTTTTCGACAGAACCATTTTTTACTGTTTTGATTTCTGAAGTAGAATTAAAATGTAAAACAGAAGGAAGCATCAAGCCTAATAATAAGCATGCAGCAGCTGACCACCAAAGAATCGCTTTCTTTTTCTTTTTTGGCTGGTCTAATTTTTCTTCAATCTGACTCCATAATTCAGGAGGCGGAACACTTGAAAAGTTTTCCATCGATGAAAAAATATCTTCTATATTTTGCTTTTTCATGCTATTTTAAAATTTTTTATGCTCATTATTTTTTTTTGCAAAATGTGCTTGGCCCGATTTAAATTTGATTTTGATGTTCCTTCAGAGATTTTTAAAAGTTCGGCTATTTCTTTATGCTTTAGTTTTTCAAAAACATACAGGTTGAAAACGGTACGGTACTGATCGGGTAAATCCCGAATGTATTCCAGCAGTTTTTCCTGTTCGACCGGAGCAATATCTAATTCCTCCTCTTCAACAAAATCGGTATCCGGATCAAAAACATCCAAAAAGAAACTTTCTTTTTTCTTCTTGTTCAGGGTTTCAATCAGCTTATTAATGAAAATACGTTTTAGCCAGCCTTCAAAACTTCCTTCAAATTTATATTGGCCGATTTTTTGAAATACTATGACAAAAGCTTCCTGAAATACATCTTTGGCATCGTCTTCATTTTTCATATACTTTAGGCAAATACCATATAAAACAGGAGAGAACAACTGATAGATTTTCAGTTGTCCCTCTCTGTCATTTTTGATGCACAGCCGTATGTATTTTTCTAAATCGTCTTTCAAAAAAGTGGTTTATTTGGTTTTGCAAAAATAGTTTTTATAAGCTTATAAAACTATCTTTTGTAAATAGTACGAGATGCATCAGTGTTATTGCTAACAATTGTTAGGTTTTGATTGTCAAGGTTTTCTATGAGGTATGTCTTCCCTTCAAAGGTAATTAAGTCATGTTCGGCCTGATCAAAGTAACCAATTCCTTTTTCGATTTTATAAGTGCTATTTCTTATTTCAACATTATTTTTGTACGTGATCACTCTTCCGTTAGGCGTAAAAACAATTTTTTTGTTAAACCCGATAGTCTTTGGAGTTGCCGTATAAGGATTATCGCTTCCTCCAATTGATTTTTCCCAAATCCAAGTATTCACAATTGAACCGGAATTGATACTCGTAGCTTCCAGTGAATATGCCGACGAAAAGAGACAGCATACAATAATAAGCAAGAAATATTTTTTCATAAATCTAATTATTTTAAACTTGTTATTTTGTCTTTAATCGCCTTTTTGAAAGCTTTTACTTCGGCACTTTGATCAGCAGTGTCGTTGTTGTCAATGAAAATTTTAGTAACACTTATTCCCTGACGAAGTTCAAAATAAATACCTCCCTGATCTGCAGAATCAGGAGAACCATATGTTTTTGTTTGCCCTTTTAAGGCTAAAATTTCTGCAGGTACCGTTTTTAAGAATAATGTATAATCTCCTTTTTTAGTTGTCGCGGTGTATCGGTATTGATTAAAATCATAAGCACCGGCTTTAACGTTTAGGAATTTTTGAATATTAAAATCATTGATCTGATAAAATTTTTGGCAATCTGCACCAGTACATTGGCCGCTAAAGCTACCAATTATGATACCATCACGGTTTTCTGCTACTTTATTAAACAGAATGGTTTTGGTTGTTTTTGGAATCAAAATGAAATCTGATGGATATGTCGCTCCCGGAGCAATAACTTCGCCCACTTCAGGTGCTTTTTCGTAGTAGTTGATTAAAACTTCGCATTTGTTTTGTACAAGAGAGGTTATTTTAATCTGATAACCGCTTGTAGGTTTAATTCCTGCGAAAATACCAACAAGCATATCCTTAGTAAAATCGATAGGTGTAATAGTGGCATTTGGACAAGTATTTTCTTTTTTGGTGAAGTAAGCATTCAGTCTTTCTTCAGAACCGGCTAAAAATGCGACAGGATTGGTAGGTAAAGATTTAACACTATAGTTGCATAAAAGTGGAATTCCTGTAAAAGCTAAGTCTTCACTTTCTCCACAAGCTACATTCATATCTTCATTATTTAGGGAGCAGGCACTGAATCCAAAAGCTATAAACAAGCTTAATATTAATTTTTTCATGATAAAATTTTAATAGTTTATAATTAGTAGATGCCTTTTTTTTGAAATGGTTGCGTGAAAAATATTTTTTTTTCATTTTAAATGAGATCGTGAAATTTCTAATTTAGAATTAGGGACTACGTAGAATTGCGTACTTTTACTTCGTATAAAAACAAAATTATGTCTGAACTTCTTCCGTACTTGTTGGCTTTTGTAGTAGCGTTATGCTTAGGGTTATACTTAGGGAAATTGTTGTTTGCCGCACGATTTCAATCCGAAAAAGTAAGTCTGGAAGAGAGGCTGAAGGCAATTGTCAATCAATTACAGGTACAGAAAGAGCAGTTTGAAAACGAAAGAAGAAGTTTCGAGAAACAGCTTCATTCCAACAGTTTAGAAAAAGAAAATATACGAACCGAAAAAGACAGTCTGGCTATTCAGCTTTCTAAAAAAGAAGTAGATTTTGAAAACTTGTGGGAACGCCACAAAGAACAAAAGAACGAAGTAAGCGAACTACAGGAGAAGTTTACCAAGGAGTTTGAAAATTTGGCCAATAAAATTCTGGAAGAAAAATCAGCAAAATTTACCGAACAAAACAGTGAAAACATGAAAAGTATCCTATTGCCGTTACAGGATAAAATTCAGGGTTTTGAACAAAAGGTAGAACAAACACACAAAGAGAGTATTGATTACCATGCGGCTTTGCGTCAGCAGATTTTGGGACTGAGTGAAATGAACGCCCAAATGAGTAAAGAGACCTTAAATTTAACCAAAGCTTTGAAAGGCGACAGTAAAATGCAGGGAAACTGGGGGGAATTGGTTCTGGAACGTGTTTTAGAAAAATCAGGTTTAGAAAAAGGAAGAGAATACGAAGTGCAGCAAAGCTTTACCAATGCCGAAGGGAACAGGGTTTTACCCGATGTTGTAATCAATCTGCCCGATGGTAAAAAGATGATTGTTGATTCTAAAGTTTCTCTGGTAGCCTACGAAAAATGGATCAATGAAGAATCAGAGCTCCTAAAAATGGATTTTCTCAAAGAACATGTAAATTCCATTAAAAGACATGTCGAGCAATTAGGGAGTAAAAATTACCACGATTTGTATCAAATTGAGAGTCCGGATTTTGTGTTGTTGTTCATTCCGATTGAACCAGCGTTTGCGATTGCTTTAAACGAAGATTCGACTTTGTACAATAAAGCATTTGACAGAAACATTGTTATTGTTACCCCTACAACCTTACTGGCAACTTTACGAACGATTGACAGTATGTGGGCGAACCAAAAGCAACAGGAAAACGCCTTTGAAATTGCCAGACAGGCAGGAGCCCTGTACGACAAATTTGAAGGTTTTGTAACAGATCTGGTACGAATAGGTAATAAAATAAAAGATACTAAAACGGAGTACGAAAATGCCATGAGCAAGCTCGTAGACGGAAGAGGAAATTTAATTTCAAGTGTCGAAAAATTAAAGAAAATGGGAGCGAAGGCCAAAAAGTCACTTCCTGAAAATATTATTACAAGAGCTTCAAATTCAGATGAAAATCAATCTCTAAACTAAAATAGAAATATAAAAGTCTTGATACTGGATACGGTTTCATCAGGACTGTCTACAAAAAACTTTTCCGTTTAACTACAAATAAAAATATATGACTGCAGATTTTAAACCCGTTTCTTCATCGAAAATAAGTATTTCAGAATTAATGCTGCCATCGCATACCAATTTTAGCGGAAAAATCCATGGAGGATATATTTTGCAGCTATTAGATCAGATTGCTTTTGCATCGGCCTCAAAGTTTAGCGGTAATTATTGTGTGACCGCTTCTGTTGATACTGTAAATTTCTTAAAACCGATTGAGGTTGGAGAATTGGTGACCATGAAAGCATCGGTAAACTACGTTGGAAGAAGTTCTATGATTGTAGGGATTCGTGTGGAAGCCGAAAACATTCAGACCGGAGCAATCAAACATTGCAATTCTTCCTATTTTACAATGGTGGCTAAAGACAACGAAGGAAAGAGTGTACCTGTTCCTGGGCTTATATTATCAAATTTAGAAGAGGTGAGACGCTTTAGAAAATGCATCAAACAAATTGAATCTAAGAAAGAAGTCGAAGAACATGCGCGAATGACAGATGTTAATTCTATCGAAGATCTCGCAAGCTTAGATCAGTATAATGTGCTTTTAGAGATTCACTAGGATAAGGCTTTAGGATGTGAAATGTGAGATGTGAAATGTGGGAAGTGAGATGTGAAAAATATTTACAAGAGAAACACATTCCTTCCTTTGGCATAACATTCTGCGTTTTATTACAAGTGAAACGCCTTTTTCGGTTAGAAAATCTATGTTTCTATGTGTTAGAAGATTTTTTATGTCCGTCACACCCAATTAAGATATTTTACAATCAAATCAAATACAAATGGTAAAGTTTGGATATACAATTTTATATGTCGAAGAAGTAGAAAAGTCCATGTTGTTTTATGAAAATGCATTTGGATTTTCAAGAAAATTTGTAACTCCTGAGGGAGATTATGGCGAATTGAGTACAGGCGAGACTACCATTTCGTTTGCTTCAAAAAAATTAGCTGTGCAAAATCTAAAAGATGGTTTTATTGAAAGTAAACTGGAGGAGAAACCTTTTGCTATCGAATTGGGTTTTATAACCGATAATGTAGAGGATTTGGTAGCGAAAGCAACTTCTTCAGGAGCGCTATTAGTAAAGGAACCTACTCAGAAACCATGGGGGCAAATCGTCGCTTATGTGCGTGATTTGGATGGGTTTTTAATCGAAATCTGTACTCCTGTGCAGTAAGAGCATTATGAAGCTTCAGTTCTATTGATGGCAGTTTGTATGGTCTCTTTAGGGCTAAAGACTGAACACAAATTCCACGAATTTGCACAAATTCTAATCGGTTAACCTTGTTTGTGAAGTTAATTTCGCAAACAAATTAGTAGCAATTCGTGAAATTTTTTATACTTGCGCCCACACTGTAGCCTTTCAGGAGCTCTTTTTGGTAAGTGAAACATTCACAAATATTTAGCAAAAATCGGCAACCGTACTGCTGAAAAAATCGTAACTTTAAGTATAAATGATTGGGTTACTGTTTTTTCACGGAGTACTGCCATTCTATTTTTTTTAAGCTCATATTAAGTCCAGTTATTTCTCTTCTTAAAATAAGAAAAAATCGAATGACATAATTGTTTAATTCTTAACGATTATGAAAAAAATTACATTATTAGTTTTACTGTTTATTGCTTATTCCGTTATTGCCCAGGATAAACTTTTTACCAGTACCGCAAGCATAAATTTTGAAGCTTCGGTGCCCTTTTTTGAAGATGTAAAAGCGGTAAACAGACAGGTCACAATTGTTGTGGAGCCTCGAACAAGTACATTTATTTGTACCGTTGTTGTTAAAGATTTTCGATTTAAATTAGACCTGATGCAGGAACATTTTAACGAAAACTATATGGAGAGTCATCGTTACCCAAAAGCTGTTTTTAAAGGGAAAATTGAAAAATTTGATTTAAAAGATATAGACGAAATCGAAAAAGAATATCAAATCAAAGGCAAGCTGGTACTACGGGGAAAATCGAAAATGATTATCGTAAATGCCTTAATCAAAAAAGTAGGAGACGGAATCCAGATTGTTTCAGATTTCCCTATTTTAATTTCAGATTTTAATATAGAAATCCCGAACAGAATAGCGGCTAAGATTTCTAAAACAGTGAATACCGAATTAATCGGAGTGGTCAGAGGTGGAGATCCAATGTATTTAACTTTAAAGTAAAGCCTAATTCGAGCAGCTAACCAGCGCGCTTTCTAAATCGGTAAACTGAAATTCCAATCCTGTCTTTTGTATTTTTTCAGATGAAACCCGTTGTCCTTTCAGGACAGCTTCGCTCATTTCGCCTAAAATAATTTTAAGAATAAAGGCAGGTACTTTTGGGAGCCAGATTTTATAACCGTATAAATTGGCAAGTGATTTTGAAAAACTAAGGTTCGTAGTATTGTCTGTGATGCAGGCATTATACGGACCTTTTATATTTTCGTCTGTAAGCGCTTTTAAGTAAATCTGACATAAGTCTTCAATATGAATCCAGGGGAGGTATTGTTTTCCTGTGCCCAGCACTACACCAAAACCATTTTTAAAATTAGGCCCAAGTTTTTTTAGAAATCCTTCATTTCTTCCCAAAACAATTCCGGTTCTTAGTTTAGCAGTTCGGATACCTAAAGCATTAATTTTATCTACTGCCTGTTCCCATTTAACACAGGTTAGGCCTAAGAAATCATTTGCGGGAGGGCTATCCTCTGTACAAATAGTAGAACTAGTAATGGCTCCGTAAATTCCAACCGCCGAAGCAGAGATAAAAGCATCCAGTACTTTATTGTTTTTCTTTAAGATTGAAAAAATCAGATCGATGGGTTGTACACGACTCTCTAAAATGACTTTTTTACGTCTTTTGGTCCATCTTTTTTCAACGATTCCTTCACCTGCTAAATGAATGATGTAATCAGCCTGAAGAATAGCTTCTTCGTTAATATAATCACTTTTTAAATTCCATTTATAATAGGTGATTAATGAGGTGTTTTCTCGGGCAGTACGACTCAAAATCGATACGGTAAAACCACTGTCAATGAGTAGATCGGTTAGTTGTTTTCCAACAAATCCAGTGCCTCCGGTTAGTAAAACATTCTTTGCCATGATAGTTTATAATATATTTAACAGTGCATTTTGTTTAAGGCAAAGTAAAGGTACTTAAACATTCCTTACCTTTAAGGCAAATTCTAAATTTTAATGAAATGGCGACTAAAAATAAGACTATTACAAGAGAAGATATCGTTTCAAAATATATGGATGAAGTTTTAGAAAAGGGGCAAAAACCAAAATCGGTATATCATTTTGCAAAAGAAAATGATTTTACTGAAGCTGAGTTTTATGCTTTTTTTGGAACATTGGAAGGTTTAGAAAAAGAAATATTCAGATTGTTTTTTGCGAATACGATTGATTTGTTGCATAAAAATGCAGATTATCAGGAGTATGACATGAAAAATAAAATGCTGAGTTTTTACTTTACTTTTTTTGAGATTTTAACGGCCAACAGAAGCTATGTGCTGCAAGCTCTGAAAATTGACAGGAATCCGCTTAAAAATTTAGTACAACTGACTTCGCTTCGTGAGGCGTTTAAAGAATATGTGTCGGAAATACTTACTGATGATTACCGACTGGAACAGGAAAAATTTCAAAAATTTCAGGAAAAAGCCCTTCAGGAATCAGCTTGGTTGCAATTGATGATGACAATAAAATTTTGGATAGAAGATTCGTCTGCGGCATTTGAAAAAACAGATATTTTTATCGAGAAATCGGTCAATGCATCCTTCGAACTGATGAATGTCGCCCCAATGAATCATTTGATAGATTTTGGAAAATTTCTGTTTAAAGAGAAAATATACAGCAAGTAATGAAAACGATCGATTATATCCCTACCTCAAAAATAGAACGAGCCAGTAAATTAGTGCAAACCGGTGCAAAGATTGGAGTAAACTATATCAAGCATTATGCTGAGAAAATGGTAAACTCAGATTTGACCCGTGATAAATTGAACGAAAATAATGCAGAAGATATTTATGACGGGCTCAAAAGCCTGAAAGGAAGCGCGCTTAAAGTCGCTCAAATGCTGAGCATGGATAAAAACTTTTTGCCTCAGGCTTATGTGGAGAAATTTTCGTTATCGCAATTTTCTGTTCCGCCGTTATCAGCCCCTTTGGTTTTGAAAACGTTTAAAACCAATTTTGGGAAAACACCCTACGAGATTTTTGATGAATTTAATGCCAATTCTGTCAATGCTGCCAGTATTGGTCAGGTGCATTTGGCGGTTAAAGATGGTAAAAAACTCGCAGTTAAAATTCAGTATCCGGGTGTTGCCAATAGCATTTCTTCTGATTTGGCTTTGGTAAAGCCTATCGCGATTAGAATGTTTAATTTAAAGGGAAAAGATTCTGATAAATATTTTAAAGAAGTTGAAGACAAACTGATTGAAGAAACCAATTATTTACTGGAACTTCAACAAAGTCAGGAAGTAGTACAAGCCTGCAGTAAAATCGAAAACATACTTTTTCCTAATTATTACCCTGAGTTCTCTTCAGAGAAAATCATAACGATGGATTGGATGAGTGGAATTCATCTTTCGGAGTTCACCGCTAAAAATACAGATCGGGAAGTGGGAGACAAAATAGGTCAGGCACTGTGGGATTTTTATATGTATCAAATTCATGTTTTAAGAAAAGTGCATGCCGATCCGCATCCGGGAAATTTTCTTGTAGATGAAAATAATCAGCTGATTGCGCTTGATTTTGGCTGTATGAAGCAAATTCCGGATGATTTTTATGTGCCCTACTTTGAACTAATCAATAAAAACGTAATCACCGACGAAACGCTTTTCAATCAAAAATTATTCGAACTGGAAATCCTTCGTCCAGATGATTCGGCTTCAGAGATCGAATATTTTACAGAAATGTTTCATGATCTATTATCCCTTTTTACCAAACCTTTTCAGGACGAGACTTTTGATTTTGCCGATGAGACTTTCTTTGAAAATATTGCCAAATTAGGGGAGCGATTTACCAACGATACCAATCTTAAAAAAATGAACGGGAACCGAGGATCCAAACATTTTATTTATATGAACAGAACCTTCTTCGGTTTGTACAATCTGATGTTTGATTTGAAAGCAAAGATTGTAGTAGAGAATTATGTGAAGTATTAAAAAAATGTTTCAGGTTTCAAGTTTCAAGTTTTTTGTAACCAGAAACTTGAAACCTGAAACAAAAAAACTATCTCAAAATTCCCTTTTTATAAGTTTCGATCGCCCGATCCCGGGCAAAAGCATGATCTACCATAGGTTCATTGTACCCTAAATCAAATTCCGGAATCCATTTACGGATGTAGATTCCTTTTTCGTCAAACTTTTTTTGTTGAATTTCGGGATTGAAAACTCTAAAATAAGGAGCGGCATCACAGCCTGTTCCCGCTGCCCACTGCCAGTTCCCGACATTGGAAGCCAGTTCAAAATCCAGTAATTTTTCGGCAAAGTAAGCTTCGCCCCATTGCCAGTTAATGAGTAAATGTTTGCATAAAAAACTGGCGACCACCATACGCACCCTGTTGTGCATATAACCCGTTTCATTTAGCTGACGCATTCCGGCATCGACCATTGGGTAACCTGTAGTCCCGGAGCACCAGCGTTTAAAATCTTCTTCGTTATTACGCCACTGAATACCATCATAAGCCGACTTGAAGTTGTGGTTCACAACATTCGGGAAACTGAATAAAATTTGGATGAAAAATTCTCTCCAAATCAACTCGCTCAAAAAGGTTTGGTTCTTTCGATTGGCCCAATTGACGAGTTTGCGTGTACTAACTGTTCCAAAACGCAAATGCGGTGAAAGGTAGGAAGTACTGTCTAAAGCAGGGAAATCACGTGTTTCTTTATAATTGGAAATTTGGCTTAAATCTGGAAGAAGTACTTTTATGTCACTTTTTTCAAAACCAATTTCAGCTAGTTCCGGAAAGGTAAACTGATTTTTGCTGAAGCTCCCGTACCAGGGTTTTGTGTCAAACTCAGGCGCTTGTCCTAAAAGATGGTATTTTTCAAGCCACTTGTTTTTATAAGGCGTATAAATGGTGTACGGAAGTCCGTCGGCCTTTGTGATTTCTTTCTCTTCAAAAATCACATGATCTTTAAAGGAGTGAGCTGCGACATTATTTTGTGCTAATAATTGCTGAATAGAGTTGTCACGTTTGATAGCAAAAGGTTCGTAGTCCTTATTGAAGAAAATATGCTGAATGTCAAATTCGGTTATAAGGGCATTCCAGACATTGATCGTAGTTCCTTTTTTAATTAAAACAGAAGAATCAATTGCTTTTAGTTGTTCGTTTATTTTTTGAAGCGAATCAAAAATGAAATGAACGCGCGCATCCTTTTTCGGAAGGTTTTCCAGAATTTCATCGTCAAAAATAAACAACGGAATTACCGGAAATCCCGATTGCAGGGCATGAAATAAGCCCGTATTGTCTTCTAAACGCAAATCGCGTCGGAACCAGAAAAAGGAAATTTTTTGTTTTGTCATTGTGTTGTTTGCTACTTGAATTTTTTGTCACAGTTAAGAGCATTTTAAAATCCTTTTGGTCTGCGATAAAAGAGTATTGATGATTTAGGCTTTTGAATTAAAAAGCTCTTCGATTTTGTTATAGCGATAATCAAAAATAGTTTTGAGTTTATTTTTAACAATAAGACTGTTCATGACCCTACCCAGATACCCTAATGGTAAAGCGTAATGCACCACATCAATCATTTTTGTTCCGGTTGTTGTGGGCTCGAAAAAGTGTTTGTGATGCCATAAAGCGTAAGGGCCAAATCGCTGTTCGTCGACAAAATATTGGTTTTCTTTTGAAACAGTGATGATTGTCATCCAGTTAATTTTAATGCCCAAAAGAGGTTTTAAAGTATAGGTGATAATTTGCCCGGGATACATGCGTTTGTTGTCAAAATCCTGAATTTCGAAACTCATATTATCCAGTGTTATCGTTTGGAGATTTTTCGGACTTGAAAAAAAATCCCAACATTCTTCAACAGTAGCGTTTACATGCTGTACGGTTTCTATTTTGTATACTTTCATAAAATCAATTTAAATTTTATAATATTTAAAAGGAACAAACAACATTCCGAAACATTCCCCGTCCTCTTTGCCTAAGTGCTTGTGGTGTATTTTATGTGCTTTTCGCAAGCCAATCAAGTATTTGTTTTTGGTGTTTTTAAACCATTTAAAACGCTGGTGGATAAGAACATCGTGAATTAAAAAATAACAGGCACCATAGAGTGTTACTCCGCAGGCAATGAAAAATAAATAGTTGAATCCGCCCTGAACACCAAAATAAAACAAGACGATACTCGGAATAGCAAAGATGACAAAAAAGATATCATTGCGTTCAAAGAGGTGTTCGTATTTAGGCTGATGATGATCGGCGTGAAAATACCACATAAATCCATGCATGACGAATTTATGCGTAAGCCAGGTCACACATTCCATGAATAAAAAGACACCTAAAAAGATCAGAAAAGAAATCATTTTGTATAGTTTCTATGTGTTCGAAATTGTTTTTAAACTAATTTTAATTTATACGTTACAAACGATTGTGCTAAAAGGCCGGCTTTCGTATAGTTAGATACTCTGATTCTCGAATTTCCAATCTCATAATAAGGGGTATTTTTGAGCTTTTGAAGCAGTTTCCTATAGTAAATATAGGCAGTATAAACACCGAATTTGGCTTCGATAGGCAGTTTTATGATACCTTGATATGCGATTCTGAAATCTTCTTCAATTTCGGCGATGATGGTGGTTTTAGCTTCTTCATCAAAAGAATTTAAATCTACACCTGGAAAATAATTTCGGTTTAAAATCAAATTATCATCTTTTAAATCTCGCAGGAAATTCACTTTCTGAAAGGCTGATCCCAGTCGTGTCGCTTCATTTTTGAGTTGCTCGTATTTTTGTTCATTCCCTTTTACAAAAACTTTCAGGCACATTAAGCCTACCACATCAGCCGAGCCATAAATATATTCTTCATATTCGGTTTGAGTAGGATAACTTGATTTGATAAGATCTAGTTTCATGCTTTTTAAAAATGCCTGAATTAGATCGTCAGTGATATTGTACTGTTTTACGGTATGCTGAAAAGAGTTGAGAATAGGGTTAAGACTGATCCCTGTTTGCATCGCTTTGTAATATTCTTTTTCGAAATCAGAGATGAGATTTTCTTTTTCAAAGCCATGAAAAGAATCGACAATTTCATCAGCAAAACGTACAAATCCATAAATGCTGTAAATCGCATCGCGAATACCCGGCGACAACATTTTGACTGCCAGTGAAAATGAGGTGCTGTAACTTTGGGTAACCAGTTTGCTGCATTTGAAAGAAACAGTGTCGAATAGTGATTTCATGGTTAAGATCTAAAAGATTTTTGAATTAGGTCAGCTACTAGTTTTCCTGAAATTAAAGCAGGCGGAACACCTGGTCCGGGAACAGTTAGCTGTCCGGTGAAATATAAATTACGAACTTTTTTACTTTTTAGTTTTGGCCTTAGAAAAGCGGTTTGTAATAATGTATTAGCCATTCCGTAGGCATTTCCTTTATAGGCATTGTAATCTTCAACAAAATCATTCTTACAAAAAGATCTCTTAAATATAATGCTATTTTTTATTTGTTGATTGGTCAATTGTTCAAATCTGGAAATTATTTTTTCAAAATACTTTTCACGAAGTGCTCCATTATCTTGTATTCCAGGTGCTAACGGAATGAGGAAAAAACCGCTTTCCATTCCTAGCGGCGCGACAGATGGATCTGTTTTAGAGGGGAAATTAGCATAAAATAGAGGTTCGTCAGGCCATTTAGGCTCGTCGTAGATATCAATGGCATGTTGGTTAAAGTCAACATCAAAAAATAAAGAGTGATGTGTGACGTTTTCTATTTTTTTATTGAATCCCACAAAAAATAAAAGCGAAGAGGGAGCAAAAGTGCGACTCTCCCAATATTTTTCCGAATAAGCGCGATGTTCAGTATCCAGTAAAGTTTCGGTATGGTGATAGTCGGCACCGCTTAAAATAACATCCGCTTCTATCGTTTTTCCATCAATTAAAAGTGCCGTTGCTGTTTTGTCTTTTACGACAATCTTTTCAATCGCGGCGTTGGTTTTAATGGTGACTCCTAATTCCAGGGCCAGTTTTTCAATTCCGCGTACGACATCGTGCATTCCGGTTTTTGGATGCCAAGTTCCTAAACCAAAATCGGCATAATTCATAAAATTGTAAAAAGAAGGTGTTTTTGTAGGCTTCGCACCTAAAAACAAAACAGGAAATTCCAGAATTTGTATTAGTTTTTCATTCTTGAATTGCTTTCGGATGTCGGCACTAACAGTACTTAAAAACTGATTTAGTTTTAAAGTAGTCTCGAGTGTAATTAATTCGAGTGCTGAAACTCCGGGACGATACACTAAATTCTTAATGGCAATATCATAATTGTTCTGTGCCTTACGAATGAAATTTTCTAGTTTTTTACCGCTTCCGGTTTCGATTTGCTCGAAGGTGTTTTTTATTTCGTCTAAATTATCAGAGATGCTAATGAAATCATTTAAACCAAAATAGACTCTGTAAGCTGGATTGAGTTTTATGAGCTCGTAATAATCGGACGTTTTTTTATTGAAATCCAGAAAGAAACGTTCAAAAACATCCGGCATCCAATACCAGCTTGGTCCCATGTCGAAAGTAAAGCCGTCTTTTTTATATTGTCTGGCTCTACCTCCAATAGTCTCATTTTTTTCATAAATAGTTACTGTATTACCTTGTTGCGCGAGGTAACACGAAGCAGCTAGAGAAGAGAAGCCTGATCCTATTATTGCTATTGTTTTTTTCATTTGTTTAACAAATATACAAAAACTCTAAACAAAAATATTACAGCATGCTGATAGTTTCTTCCATTGAATCGAAAACTCGTATTCTTTCGGATAAAACTTTCTGATCGATATGTTCGACCATATTACCCATAAGCCAGATTTCATTGTTTTTTTGAAGTAGTTTTTGTCCCATCGATTTTACATACTGATTGATTACGTTGCGATCGGGCTGAATAGTCATAAAAGAGACAAACGTGATGTTTTCAAAATGTTTGGTTAAATCCTGCAGGTTTTCGATAGGCATACTTTCGCCCAAATAGATGGTTTTGTATCCATTTAGTAAAATTTCGTATTGCAGATAAAGCAACCCTATTTTGTGAATTTCATTTAGAGGCAGCGAGAGTACAAAAATCCTGTTGGTTTTAGTTGGCTTTAGAATTTGAAGACTCTCGGTATAAATTAAGATTTTCTGCTTGATGAGGTGACTCATGAAATGCTCATTGGCCGGAGTTATGGTTTCGGATTGCCATAATAATCCCAATTCTTTTAGTAGAGGAAGAAAGTGATCTTTGAAAACTTCCCGAAATGATTTTTCGGAAATAAGCCAGTCAAAAGTATTGAAGAAGATTTCCTGATCAAAATTCATCATTGCCATCTTAAAAGAAGTAATGGCATAATTCTGTGAGTTTTTCTTCGAGATAATTTCGCGAACCAGTTGAGGGATTTTTTCTTCTGGATAGGTCGCTATTTTGGATATTTTATAGCCGTATTCGTGTAATAATGTTATGTTTAAGAGTTTTTGCAGATTTTGTAAATTATAAAGCCTGATATTGGTGTCAGTACGCATCGGTTCTAAGATATTGTATCTTTTTTCCCAGATACGAATGGTATGCGCTTTTATCCCGGATAAGTTTTCAAGATCTTTTATGCTGAAAACAGTTTTAATGTTGTTTATCATTATTGGCTATTTATTGAACAAAAATAGAATAAAATCTCAAATTACCTTTATAACTTGAGTGAAATCATAGATTGCTAGAGGTTTACCGATTGGTAATCGTTTAATTTGTCTAAATGAAGGATGGTTCTGGAACCATCTTTACTTCTGTTGTACATGGTTTCAAATTTGGCCCCATAAATTAGTTCATCAAAAGTATAGGAAGTTCTTGCGGCAACAGTATTACTGTACATATCGTCAAAAGTGGTAATGAAAACCAATATTTCACCATGTGTTTTTTCAAAATCTTCCTTAGTAAAATTGTATAAAGGACTGTTTTCGGTTATGGGATGCACTAGAGTCCAGCTTAATGAAAGTGCATTTATGTGTTCAAGTTCCAGATCTAAGCTATAAAATTTGTTGGTTTTTATACCGTTTTCTTCCAGGTTTAATCCTAGAGTCATTTTGGCTTTTGCATCTGTAAAATTGGTGTTTTTAAAAGGGACAAGGCGTATCATTAGACCTTTTTTGTCGCCATAAGGAGAAATTAAGGCATGGTCGGCAAATTTTAAAAAAGCGGTTGGTTTACTAAATCTTCCAAAGAATAAACCCGTTGCTATTGCGAAGCTCAGTAACCCAATCAGGGCTTCGGCGGAAGAAAGAGCACTCGTTAAAAATCCGGTAGGGCTAATGTGTCCGTAACCCACAGTAGTAAAAGTCTGCGCGCTAAAAAAGTAAGCTTGTCCAAACTGAGTCAGTACACTTTCAGACTGTTTGATTCCGTCAAGATGTTCAATTCCGATCGCATAATAGGCAATCGCAAAAAGAAAATTGATTCCAATGTAAAAAGCAAACAAAATAAACATGAATTTCCAGTTTGGCATGTCGATCATGGTATGGTACCAGCTAATACGACGAAGCAGGTGCATCCCCCTTTTTTCGACATTTGGAGTTTCATTTTTGTTTACAAAACGACCTCCGTAGCTGTTTGCATTCGACCCAAAACCAGAATTGATGTCGGTTTGTGCTTTTTGGTTTATTTTTTTGAGAAGTGCCATTGCTGTTTGGTTTAAGTAACAAAAGTAAAAATATCTTTCAGACCAGAAAATGGGCTGTAAAGAAAAAGCAATCTGTAAATATAATTTCTACAGATTGCTTTGGTGTTTATTGTTTTAAGATTACTCTCTATTTACAAAAAGTTGCTTTGTTTTTGATAGCGCTTTGGCTGCCTAATTCGATTGCTTTTGTGAAATCTTTGCAGGCATTTTTTTGGTCGCCCATCTTGTTATAAGCCAAAGCTCTCAGATTGTAAGCGATATAATCTTTTGGGTTCAACCCTAGAGATGAGGTACAGTCTGCAACAGCCTCTTTGAAATTCATTAATTTATAGTTTACGTTGGCTCTTCCGGTAAAAGCATCGGCATTCATACTATCCAGATCGATGGTTTTGCTAAAATCAGCCAGAGCTCCTTTGAGGTCGTTGAGCTTTAGTTTTGCAACACCACGATTTTGATAAGCTTCGACAAATTTTGAATTCATACTGATGGCTTTCGTGTAATCGGCAATTGCTCCTTTAGTATTACCGGCTTCGGCCTTTTTTATGGCTTTGTCAAAATAGCCGGTTGCGGATTGTGCCCAGGTAGAGCAAGTGATCATAAGAAATGATAATAATAGAAATTTTTTCATAAACCAATTTGGGATTAGGTTAGTAGGTTAATAATTCGGAAACGAATTTAGTGAAGTTTTTGTTTTGTAAGAGAAGTTCGTTTATGAAATATTCATTATTTTTTTGGCTAAATCTAGAGGTTTTATACACTCGTTAGGGGTAGAAATTTGATAGGATTCATAAGGTGTTTGAAATTAAGTTCTTAACTTAGCATATGTCGTTATGTTTTTTCTATCGTTAAATTGAATGGAAAGTGTAATGACATCCTATTTTTTTACTGCTCCTTAATTAATGTAGAATAATATGAAACAAGTCTTTTTTTTGCCTCCGTTTTTATTTAGTTTGATGTTTTTTTGGAGTAACACCACCGCTGCCCAGGAAAAAACAATGTATTTGGATGCTGCACAGAGTGATCCAATAATGATGGGATGGATGAAAGGTTCTCCGCCGCCGGATAATAAGATTCCGCGATTTGAGGATGGAAGCTTTTTTCAGTTTCCGGCTCTTCGATGGAGCGTGGCTCATATGCGTCAGTTTATGCCAACAGTAAATGTTTCGCGTGGACTTGGTGCAGCAATACCATTAGTAGAAAACAGCAATAAAGATATTGATAAAATTAAGTTTTTTCCTTTGGGGGAAACAAAAGCGATGACTTGGGAAGCATCTTTGCAAAAAGTTTATGCCGATGGTGTGATTGTGATGCATCATGGGAAAGTTGTATACGAAAAGTACTTCGGAGCCTTAGCGGTAGACGGACAGCATGCAGCGATGTCTGTTACAAAATCGTTTACCGGTACACTTGGTATTATATTGGCAAAAGAAGGTTTGATCGACACGACAAAAACGGTTTCCTATTACATTCCTGAACTTAAAGAATCGGCCTTTGGTGATGCTTCTGTGAGAGAAATTATGGACATGACAACTGCTCTACAGTTTAGCGAAGACTATGCAGATCCTAATGCCGAAATATGGAGGTTTTCGGCAGCCGGAAACCCATTGCCAAAACCTAAGGATTATATGGGGCCAAAAACATATTACGAATATTTGCCAACAGTTAAGAAAAAAGGAGTTCACGGAGAGGGCTTTGGGTATAAAACCGTTAATTCGGATGTTTTAGGATGGATAATTTCCAGAGTTACCGGAAAAACAGTGGCAGAGGTGCTCTCTGAAAAAATATGGAGAAAAATAGGAGCGGAGCAAGATGGTTATTTTTCTGTCGATGCGATTGGGACACCTTTTGCCGGAGGTGGTTTTAATCTTGGTTTGAGAGACATGGCGCGTTTTGGTCAGTTAATTTTAAACAATGGTAAAGTAGGCAAGCAACAGATTATTCCTAAAGCGGCGATCGACGACATTAAAAAAGGCGGTAATAAACAAGCGTTTACTAAAGCTGGATATTTTCTCTTAAAAGGATGGAGTTATCGAAATATGTGGTGGATTACTCATAATGCACATGGAGCGTTTTGTGCGCGTGGTGTACATGGACAAGTCATTTACATCGATCCGAAAGCCGATATGGTTATTGTACGTTTTGCATCAAATCCAGTTGCGGGTAACGCTGCAAATGATCCATATTCTTTACCGGCTTATGAGGCTGTAGCAGAATTTTTGATAAATCGTAAATAGACGCAAGGTCTTTTTGGAGAAGTAGGAGTTTCAGGTTGGAGTTCATTTTTCATCTTTAGACGAAGAACGCTGGTTGTTTTATTCTGATTTTTCCCTGCTTGAAAAAGGATTGGTGTTTAACCGCCAGATTGCGCCAATCTGGAAATTCCCCGAAGACAAGCCGATGTTGCTTTTATTGTTATCGGAGAAAGAAGAGAATATGGCATTGTTGATATAGGATAAGCCAAGCGACCACTTCTCTTTGTTGTATCCAAAAGCAACTCTGGGAAAAAATGTTGGGTAAACTTCTATTTTTTGTTTTCCAAAATCGTTTATTCTTTCACTACCAACATTGACGCCTATTGTTGCCGATCCGCTCGTAAACCATCTTTTGCTGATCGCCCAGGTATAAGCATAACCTCCGCTGACACCAAATTGAAAATTACGCAATGAGTTTCTAGATTTGTATACAAAAGAACTGTCGGAACCTATTTTCGAAAAATAAACGCCTCCGCCAAGCAGAAAGCTTCCTGTAGATTTTAATTGCCTTTCGTTTTGTACAAAAGCAGCTTTGTAGGAGAATTTTTTGTTATTAAAGACATACTGTCCAAAGGCCCCATATTGTTGGATTTTTAGATCAGGGTATAATTGTATGTTTTTGTCGGCATCGTCGGCAGTGTAGAAACCATGATATTTTTGAATGAAAAGATCAATAATGAACTTTCGTCCGTAATTATGGATTTGAAAATCGAGTGCTTTGGTTTTTCCTTTTTCCTTTTCTTTCAGGAAGCTTAGACCTTGTCCGTAACTAAAATCGATTATGGTGTTTTTTACAGAGACACCAAATCCCAAACTCATGGGGGTATTGGGCATGAATTTTTTAATGTCTCCATCCGTTTCCTGTTGTAACGAAATGAATTTCATTGACAAATAGGTCCTTATGGAAGCTTTGTTTTCAAAAGGCTTGATGTACGTCGTGTCGATCTGCGCAATGCAAAAATACGGGAGAACAAAAGTAAGAAGTAGCGAAAAGTAGGATTTCATTAGATTGTCGAACGGAAAATGATTGGGCTTATTGCTTGTAAGGGAGTTTTAAAAAGCTATTTTTCATCGATCATTGTTTTGTTTCATCGCAGAATTGGTTTTATTTCTCTTGCTATGATAAGTTTCGTATCTCTAAGTTCTCTTATTCAACGTATTAATTTGGTTGATATGTTTTGAGTCTGCTAAGGCGTTCAATATTCAAAGATATCTAAAATTATTGTAGAAGATAGTATTTGGTTAAAAATGGACATTGTTTTGATGAGGTATTGTTTTAATGAATGTATGTATGGTGCTTTGAGCTATTTTTTAGTTTTTAAGGATGATTTTTTTTATTTTGTAAAATACTGATAATTAATACTGTATTGCTTTTTTGTTCTCCGAAGAGCTGTGTGCTTAAGAAAGTAACGAGTGAATATTTTGCAGGATTATTCTTTAATGTAGATTATTCTTTTATATTTGAGTTATAGAATGTTAATTCTTACGTTTTTTCTTTAAAATAAAATATGCTTTTTTTTCTCTTTTAAATTACAGATCTAAGGAAGGAATAATACTTAAGGAGCTCTTGAAAAAGAATTAAGAAAAAAGGTATATCGAGACAGGAGTAAATTGTTGTTTTTTAACTAAATAAATATATTAAATGTTGTCAGAGAAAGAAGAGAATATGCCATTTATATGGTGTAAAAAAGAAGATGATAAAAGAAGTCTTCAGGAAATTATTAAAGAAGAAATGGATGTCATAATAAAATTGACTCATACCAATGGAGCAATTTTGTTTAGAGGATTTGATGTTGATAATGAAATTTCTTTGGAGGAGTGTACTTCAAGTTTCCCCGGGAATGGCCTGGATTACGTAGGAGGAAACTCTCCAAGAACTAAACTGCATAATAAAATATATACATCAACTGAGTATCCGCCAAATTTATTCATTTCTCTCCACAATGAGCTTTCTTATGCAAGTAACTGGCCTAAGTTTATATTTTTTTGCTGTTCTGTTCCTTCACATACGGGAGGGAGTACAGTCATTGCTGATAGTAGAAAGATATATAATGATCTTTCGGAGGAATTGTTAAACGAATTTAAAAGTAAGGGTGTTCGGTACATCAGAAATCTTAATGGTGGTGCCGGTGCCGGTGTTTCTTGGCAGAAGACTTTTGAAACAGATAATAAATATGAGGTCGAAGAACATTGCAGATTAAATCAAATTGATATAAAATGGCGTAGTAATAATAGCTTGCAACTAATTGAAAATAGACAAGCGATAGTTCAACATCATGTTTCTTCTGAGTGGGTCTGGTTCAATCAAGCCGATCAGTTTCACCCTTCAACTAATCCGCCGCAAATATATGAAGCTTTGATGGATTGCTATGAGGATGATGTATTGAGTATGCCTCAATATGCATGTTTTGGTGATGGAAGTTTTATTCCGTTGGAGTATCTCGATGAAATAAGAGAAGTTACAAGAAAACATAGTGTTTGTTTTACTTGGAAGAAAGGAGATCTGCTTGTTCTTGATAATGTTTTAACGGCCCATGGCAGGGAACCTTTTCAGGGAGAACGAAAGATTTTGGTTTCTATGCTGTGATACTAAAATTAAAAAAAATAGAATAAAAGCAACATTTGAAGTATGGAATCGAAATGATGGTAAAATATAAAAATGTTGCTTTTTTTGCAGTGTAAGGTACTCTTGTGGGTTTCCAATCGGGTCATATTTAAGTGTTCTCATGTTACCTGTAGAAAAGGACCTGAAAAGCAATTTTTAAAGATTAGGATTTAGAGACGGGAAGAATTTGTCTTATTGTATTAGTTTGAGTTTTTAATAGAGGATGGTTGTGTTATTTCACGATTGGACGGAAAATAAAAAAGGTCAGGTAAATTAATACCTAACCTTTTGTGACCCGACTGGGGCTCGAACCCAGGACCCCATCATTAAAAGTGATGTGCTCTACCAACTGAGCTATCGAGTCAATGCTATCAAGAAAAGTATTTTGTTAAATCACAAATTTTGTGACCCGACTGGGGCTCGAACCCAGGACCCCATCATTAAAAGTGATGTGCTCTACCAACTGAGCTATCGAGTCATATTCTTTTCTTGAACGCGGGTGCAAATATAAGAAGTTATTTTTGATATTTCATAGCTTCTCTTAACTTAAATTTAATAAAGAAGTAATGTGTTGAAACGTAGGGTATAAGAAAAAAAACTAAAGTGCGTTTTGCGTATTCTACCTTTTTTTTGTGACCTCACGGTGTAGAATTCGAACTATCTTCTAGAGGATTTGCAGAATTTGAATGAAGTATGATTGATTTGTAAATTAATAAAATCTTTTTTTATTTATATTAGCTTAGTTTAAAATCAAAAAAAAATGAACAAATTTCTATTAATTTTTTTATTAGTCATTGCTTTACTTGGGTGTAAGGATGATTATTCATACGAAAATGAAGAATTAAAAGCAATTGAAGATATTAGTAATGACTTTTTAATTAAAAAAGACTTAAATAAATTATTGAATGTTCCTGATTCAATAGATCATATTAAAGTCTATAAACCGAATATTGATTCATTAAATATAAATGTTTATCTCTCCGATGCGCTTATTCCAATTGCACAAGAAAAAGAAGATAATTTGTGGATGTTTAAAAATAATCAATTTTCAAAATCTGATTCCATAATATTTTATGGAATTGTAAAATCAAATCGTTTTAATGAGCTGGTTTATAGGGATTTTGATAAGAGGAAAATCAAATTAAGAAAGCCATATAGTCAGTCTGAGATTTCTGAAGTAAAAATTGTTGCGGATCAAGAATATAAAATTCTTAAGTTTTCACGAGTATGTTTCGATAATAAAAAACAAAACGGAGTAGTTGTTGTTGAATTGCTTACCGGTTTAGAATATGGAACTCAAAGTGGTTACAACGGTGCTATTTTGATTAAAAAAGAGAATAATAAATGGGTTTACATACAACCAAATTAAAAGATGAGGTTAAATTTATTCGACTGAAATGGTTTAAATTCCATTACGTTAACTTCATGGGGTTTGTGAGTCGTTAATATTTGCAAAGAATAGCTTGCTAAGTAGTTTGAAAAAGACACAAAAAAACCTATTTCAAGATGAAATAGGTTTTTTTATTTAGTGACCACGGTGGGATTTGAACCCACACGCCCTTACGAGCACCACCCCCTCAAGATGGCAAGTCTACCGTTTCTCCACGTGGCCAAAAATTAAAAAAGGTCAAGTAAATTAATACTCGACCTTTTGTGACCCGACTGGGGCTCGAACCCAGGACCCCATCATTAAAAGTGATGTGCTCTACCAACTGAGCTATCGAGTCAATGCTATCAAGAAACTTATATTGTGAATCACAGTTTGTGACCCGACTGGGGCTCGAACCCAGGACCCCATCATTAAAAGTGATGTGCTCTACCAACTGAGCTATCGAGTCATATTCGCTTCTTGAACGCGGGTGCAAATATAAGAAGTTTTTTTTATTATTTCCAAGCTTATTTATTATAAATTTGTCTTTTTTTAATCAAAATTTACAACCTCTTAGTTTATAAGGTATTATTAAAATGAAAAAAATCATATTGTTAGGATATATGGGTTGCGGGAAGTCAACGATTGCTCAAAATATGTCAAAAATTACAAATATTCCATTTCTGGATTTAGACAAATGTATCGAAAACAGGGTCAATTTATCAATAAATGAGATTTTCGAGCAACATGGAGAGATCTATTTTAGAAAATTAGAGCACGAAATGTTTGTAGAATTACTCCAATCTTCAGAAAATAATATAATTGGTTTAGGTGGAGGAACACCTTGTTATGCCAATAATCATGAATTATTAAAGGGAGAGGGTGTTGTTTCGATATATCTTAAGGCTTCGATAGAAACTTTGTATGATAGGTTAGTTCATAATAAAAGTAAACGACCGTTAATCGCTGATATGAATGAAGAGGAAATGAAAGAATTTATAGCGAAACATTTATTCGACAGAAGTTTTTATTACAACCATGCACAATATAAGGTCACGGTTGATGATAAAACTGTCGAAGAAACGGTTCAGGATATTTTAGCGATTTTAGCTTAAGAAGGCATAGTTGTCGCCGTTTTCATCAAAAATGACCTGCACATGTTCTAATAAAGAAGTAGACAAGGAGATTCCTTTAAAATCAGCTTTTACAGGATACTTTTTGTGATTTCTGTCTACAAGTACTGCTGTTTTGAATTTCTTAAGTGGAACATCTAAGAAATGACGAACAGCATATATTAATGTAGTACCTGAATTTAGGACGTCATCAACCAGTACCAGACCTTTGTTCTCGTACTCTTCTTTAGTTAATGATGTAGATATAGGCAACTGTGGATTTTGTTTGTCGACTTTAACTTCGCAAAGCGAAACTTTAAGCGTTGAAATACTGGCTAAGGCCGAAGCAAGCTTTTGAGCAAAAACAGAACCGTTTGAAGCGATTCCGGCAATTACAACTTCGTCTTCATCAACAAAAGTTTCATATATCTGATAAGCGATACGTTTTATTTTGTGTTCGATTTCCTGATTGGTTAAGATGATGTTTTTGCTCATGATTTAATTTTTTGCTAAGATAACTAAATTTAAATTCCAATATAAAAAACTCAAATTCCAATTTTGATAATGGAATTTTTAATTTTTTAAATCCCAAATTCCAATGTTGGGAAAGGGATTTTGAGATCATAGTGTTGAGGTTTGAATTTTAGGATTTTACCTGTCTGAAATTTTTACAGACATAAATTTTGGAATTTGGATTTTAGAAATTGGAATTTAAACTTCTTCTTCCTCGTCAAAAATCTCATTGCCGTATTCATCAATATCCCGACGGTCTTTTTTGGTAGGTCTCCCTGTGCCGCTTTTACGATAATGTTCTTTGGACAGTTTTAGTAATTCCAAATGGGCATAAACTTCTGCCGGAGTTTCGTTTTTTCGGTAGATGTCAACCAGTTTTGCTCCAACACGGCTTTCAGGAATGTCGAGTACGGTTATAATTTGGGTTATCTGATCTTTTCTAAAGGTGATTCTGTCGGTAGGAAAAACCTCTTTGGATGGCTTTGCAACTTGTCCATTTACAGTGATATGGTTTTTTTTGCAGGCTTCCGTAACCATGTTTCTGGTCTTATAATATCGCACGCACCAGAGGTATTTGTCTATTCTCATAATTTTTCTAAAATCAAAGTTAAAATCTTTACAAAAATAAATCAATATTGTATCTTGCGCACCTAAAAAATTAACAATAATGAATAAATTTAAATATTATTTTATTTTATTGCTTGCAGGTGTTTCGTTGGTTTCTTGTAATAAAAAGGATGATGATGAGACGGAGATAGCTCCTCTAAAGGATTATCAGGAACAATTTAATATTGATAATGTAAATATTGAGGAATATTTAAAGACCAATTATATTACGGTGGTTAATAAGCCTGGAGATGTAACAGATCAGGATGTTACATTTACAAAGATTACTGATGTGGCGACTCAGCCTTCAATAATGTCTTATTTAAATAGTGCTACATTTCCTAAGTTGCTGACTAGAGATGTAGATTTACATGGGATAAAATACAAAATGTATTATTTGGTTTTAAGAGAAGGTACTGGTTTGTCCCCATTGAATACAGATGGAGTTTTAACTGCTTATAAAGGGGAATATTTAAAACGAGTTGAAAAAACAGCTACAGATCCTGAGCAGTTAACCACTACATTATTTGAGCAGGTCATATATACAAACGAGACTCAGGATTTATACGGGGTTATTATGGGGTGGAGCGAGATTTTTCCTCAGTTTAAAATAGGAACAAGTACTACTAATGCTGATGGAAGTATTAGTCGTAAGGACTTTGGGGCTGGAGTGTTGTTTATTCCTTCAGGATTAGGTTATTATGCGAATCCGCCTGCATCAAGCTCGATACCAGCTTATTCTCCTTTGATTTTTACTATTAAATTATACGATCTTAAAAGATTAGATCACGAAAATAATGGTTATTCCGCCAGTACTGGTGCTTTAATTCCGAATCCTGATGGACTTTTTGATTATCAGGAAGATATTAACGGAGATGGTTATGTTTATGATTATAGAAATACAACGTTGTATCCTAAGGCTCCTAAAAATTTGGATGATACAGATGGTGATGGAATTCCTGATTTCTTAGATCAGGACGATGATAATGATGGTTTTACTACCCGTTATGAGATTACTAAACCTTTGGATGCGTCTTATTCTGGTTTGAGTAAATACTATCCTTATGATCCGATTTTGGATAATCCATCTACACCTAATGTTAATGAATCTGAAATTTGGGGAGTGCCAAGAAGGCCAACAGGGGCGCTTACAGATCCTGCTAAACCAGAATCTTTAACAAATCCGCGTAAGTTTATTAGTGAAGATTATACAACACCTGGTAGAACGAGAATTCATTTGGATAATACTTATCCTTATAAGCAGAATTAATTTTTAGCTTGTATCAAATAAATTTAAACCTCGAAATTGATTTCGAGGTTTTTTTATGATTGGCAGATAGAATTTTTATTTATTTGAGTTTGCAAATTGGGGAAGTTTTTAAAGGTTTGTTTCTCGCAGATTTGCTTTGCTAATTCGCTATTGCTCGGGTTGTAAATAGGATGGATTTTTTTAAACATACAGAAAAAGAAAGCTAAGTAGTTCATAAGGGTATGTGTTTCTTTGCAGAGGTTTAGGGGGACTCTGTTCTCTTTGCTCTTTTTTCCAAAGCCTGGAGATAAAAACAAAAAAAACCCGAAAATCACTTTTCGGGGTATTCTTTATAAAGTAAGAAAATGAAATAATTATTTTCTTTTGATAACTCTTTCTACAGCTTCAACAATCGCCTGGTTGTTTAATTTGTATTTTTCCATTAGTTGTTCCGGAGTTCCGGATTCGCCAAAACTATCGTTAACAGCTACAAATTCTTGCGGTGCAGGATTGTTTAAAGCTAATACTCTTGAAACGCTTTCTCCAAGACCTCCAAGAATGTTGTGCTCTTCTGCAGTTACCACACATTTTGTTTTAGCCAATGATTTTAGAATGGCTTCTTCGTCAAGGGGTTTGATAGTGTGGATGTTGATTACTTCAGCAGAAATTCCTTTTGCTTCAAGAGCTTCGGCAGCGATAAGAGCTTCCCAAACTAAGTGTCCTGTTGCAACAATGGTTACATCAGTTCCTTCATTTAATAAGATTGCTTTTCCGATTACGAAAGGTTCGTCAGCAGGTGTAAAGTTAGGTACAACCGGACGGCCAAAACGCAAGTAAGCAGGACCATGGTGATCTGCCAATGCTAAAGTAGCTGCTTTAGTTTGATTGTAATCGCAAGTATTGATTACAGTCATTCCTGGTAACATTTTCATTAATCCAATATCCTCAAGGATTTGGTGTGTTGCTCCGTCTTCACCTAGTGTTAAACCAGCATGAGAAGCGCAAATTTTTACATTTTTATCAGAGTAAGCAACTGACTGACGAATTTGATCGTAAACTCTTCCTGTAGAAAAGTTAGCGAAAGTTCCTGTGAAAGGAATTTTTCCCCCAATTGTTAAACCTGCAGCAATACCAATCATATTTGCTTCAGCGATACCGATTTGAAAGAAACGTTCCGGGTGATTTTTTTTGAAATCATCAAATTTTAATGATCCAATTAAATCAGCACATAATGCTACAACTTTTTCGTTTTTTTGACCTAGTTCAGTCATTCCCGCTCCAAAACCCGAACGAGTATCTTTACTTCCTGTATTTGTATATTTTTTCATTTTTGTTTTTTTGCTGTACGCAATAGGCTGTAGGTAATAGGCATAAAGCTTACTACTTAAGGCTTAAAGCTGTTTTTAATAGTCTGCTAAAGTTGATGTGTTTTGAGCTAAAGCACTTGCCAACTGATCGTTGTTTGGTGCTTTACCATGCCATGCATGTGTGTGCATCATAAAATCAACTCCGTTACCCATTTCTGTATATAACAAAATACAAACTGGTTTTCCTTTTCCTGTTCTTGATTTAGCGTCGTTTAAACCCGAAATGATAGCTTCGATATTGTTTCCTTCTTTAATTTCAAGAACGTCCCAGTCAAAAGCTTCAAATTTTGCACGTAGGCTTCCCATTGCTAAAACTTCGTCAGTTGTTCCGTCAATTTGTTTTCCGTTAACGTCGATAGTTGCAATAAGGTTGTCTACATTTTTGGCAGAAGCATACATGATAGCTTCCCAGTTTTGACCTTCTTGTAATTCACCATCTCCGTGTAAAGTGTAAATCAAATGATTGTCACCATTTAATTTTTTTGCTTGGGCTGCACCAAGAGCTACAGATAAACCTTGTCCTAATGAACCAGAAGCCATGCGAACTCCAGGTAATCCTTCGTGAGTTGTTGGATGTCCTTGTAAACGTGAGTTTAGTAATCTAAAAGTGGCAAGTTCTGAAATAGGGAAATAACCGCTACGTGCTAGTACGCTATAAAATACAGGAGAAATATGTCCGTTTGAAAGGAAGAAGATGTCTTCTCCGATTCCGTCCATATCAAAACCTTCTTTGCGCTCCATAATGTTTTGGTACAGTGTTACCAAAAATTCAGTACAACCTAATGAACCACCTGGGTGACCTGAGTTGACAGCATGTACCATTCGAAGAATATCTCTTCTTACTTGGATAGTTAAATCGCTTAATTGTTGTGTGTTAGGCTTCATTTTATGTGTAAAAGTTAAACTGGTGCAAAAGTAATTTTTATTTTGCGGGGAGACAAATGATTTTAGGGTTTAGTTTGCTGTAAAGTTGAATTTATCCCTCTTTTTTGTGCCGATATGAAGAGAAAAAGGGTGTTTTGTTTTTATAAAGTCAAAAATAGGCTGGCCATGGTTTCAAATGCCGTTTTGTTTGTTATTAGGGTTTTGTGAGATTTCAAAAAAGATAATTGATTAATTTTCTAATTATTTAATTGATCCAATCTCTCGCCAGGTAACCAATTGAATGTTATTTTCTTTTAGTTTTCTGCCGCATTCTTCGCTAGTGAAAAAGTCAAAGTCGATTTGGCGCCAAGCCGAACCAAAATTTGGATGGTTTACGGTGATGCCCTGCATTTCAAAATCGTCATAGGCGGGATGTAACAAGAACACATTTAAACCCGGAATAGCATTTTCCAAGGCTTTGGAATACGAATCTCTTAATTCCCCTTTTTCAAAATCGTTATAATATCCAATTAAAAGATTATCGGTCAAAAGCATGTCTTCGAAGTTGTACTCTTCGTTAGATAAGCTGATGGATTCAACAAATTGTTTATTGATAAAAACCGGTAAGTTGTATTGTTTTCCAAGTTCTTTGTAGATTTCTAAAATCTCAGGAGTTACACCAATACTGCACATGTGTGAGTCCAAATGGGTAGGTTGTATTCCGAATTGTAATGCTTTTTCGATTTGAGCGGTTAGTTCTTTTTTGATTTCTGATGGTTTTGCATGATTTTTAAAATCAGCTCTGGATTTATAGAAATGGCCATTTTGATCGGTTAAACTTGGAACTTCTGAAAGCGGAAGAACTGGGCCGAATTTGTAATTCTCCCATTCGCAGGTAAGTGTGAGATGGACGCCACAATCGTATTTGGGATTGTTTTTGGCAAAATTGGCCATCTCGAAAAACCACGGACAGGGAGTCATGATGCTGTAGGAATTTACAAAGCCATTTTGAAGTGTTTTTATTGTGGCCTGATTTTCGGAATGGGATAAACCGGCATCGTCGGCATGAATGATTAACAGTTTGGTGTTTTCAGGATATCCAAGTTTTTGAGCTAAATTCATTGTATTTGTCTTTTATTTTTTCTGTGCACAAATCTGCTGATTTCTTAATCTGTGGTTTTTATCAAATTTAATTTTTTTTTATTGAATAGTTGCGTTTTTTGTTTTACGGTTAATCTCTGGTTCCAAGTTTCAGGTTTTAAAGATTAAACATCAATGCGGTTCATTATCGGAATTATCTAATCAGTCTAACAATCTAAGAATCCAGGATTCTAATAATCTAGCTATCTAAAAGATCTAATTTTTCAATTGACAAATTAACTACTTAGATTTTCCTGAAATTAGCCTATCTTTGCCGACTGAAAAAAGAAACAGATGAAGTTTGATTTATTACAAAAAGATCCGCAATCTAAAGCAAGAGCGGGAAGTATTACTACAGATCACGGCGTAATCGAAACGCCTATTTTTATGCCTGTTGGTACAGTGGCTTCTGTTAAAGGGGTACACCAACGCGAACTTAAAGAGGATATCAATCCGGATATTATTCTTGGAAATACCTACCATTTGTATTTACGTCCGCAGACTGAAATTCTTGAAAAAGCAGGCGGATTGCATAAATTTATGAATTGGGACCGTAATATTTTGACTGATTCTGGTGGGTACCAAGTGTATTCACTTTCAAATAACAGAAAAATTAAGGAAGAAGGAGTAAAGTTTAAATCACATATTGATGGTTCATATCACTTTTTTTCACCGGAAAGTGTAATGGAAATTCAACGTACCATTGGAGCCGATATTATTATGGCTTTTGATGAATGTACACCTTATCCATGTGATTACAGATACGCACAGCGTTCAATGCACATGACCCACCGTTGGTTAGATCGTTGTATTAACCATTTGGATAAAGTACCTTATAAATATGGGTACGAGCAGACATTTTTTCCAATTGTTCAGGGAAGTACTTATAAAGATTTGCGTCGTCAGTCAGCAGAGTATATTGCAAATGCAGGACAACAAGGAAATGCTATTGGAGGTTTGTCTGTGGGGGAGCCTGCAGAAGAGATGTATGCTATGACCGAAGTGGTTTGTGAAATTTTACCGGAAGACAAACCTCGTTACTTAATGGGTGTTGGAACTCCGATTAATATACTGGAGAATATTGCTTTAGGAATTGATATGTTCGATTGTGTAATGCCAACCCGTAACGCCAGAAATGGTATGTTGTTTACAGCAAACGGAACGATCAACATCAAAAATAAAAAATGGGAAGCTGATTTTTCTCCAATTGACGAAATGGGGCATACTTTTGTAGATACAGAATATACAAAAGCCTATTTACGCCACTTGTTTGCAGCAAATGAATATTTAGGAAAACAAATTGCAACAATTCATAACCTTGGTTTCTATATGTGGTTGGTTCGTGAAGCCAGAAAACATATCTTAGCAGGCGATTTTAGACCATGGAAAGAAATGATGGTTAAAAATATGAGTCAAAGACTTTAAAAAAGTTTCAAGTTTGAGGTTTCAGGTTTCAAGTTCTAAGCAGAACCTGAAACTTGAAACCTTAAACAAAAACAAACAAAACAATATATGCTGACGATAATAGATAAGTATATTTTAAAAAGATATTTAGCCACATTTTCGGTGATGATCTTATTATTTATTCCGATTGGAATTGTAATTGACGTCTCTGAAAAGGTGAATAAGATGTTGGAAAATAAAATTCCGTTTAGCGCAATTGCAATCTATTATTACAATTTTACGGTATATTTTGCGAATTCTCTGTTTCCGATATTTTTGTTTTTGTCGGTAATATGGTTTACTTCAAAACTGGCAAATAATACCGAGATTATTGCGGTTTTAAGTTCCGGGATTTCGTTTTCACGTTTTTTAAGACCTTATATTATTGGTGCTTCAATCGTTTCGGTTTTTGTGCTTTTAATGGGTTTTTTTATTGTTCCCGCAGCCAGCGAAGGTTTTAATAACTTCAGGTATACCTATCTGAAAGGAAATGGGAAGCAGTTGATGCGTGGTGAAAATACAAACGTATACAGGCAGATTAACGACAACGATTTTATTTTTGTCAATAGCTTTAATGAAGAATCTAAAACGGCTTTTAATTTTACGTTAGAGCATTTTGAAGGTGAAAAGTTAATGTATAAAATTACCGCAAGCCGTATTAAATGGGATCCTAAAACAAAGACCTATAATTTGTACGATTATACAAAAAGAACGCTGGGAGAATTAAATGATCAGATCGAAAAAAATCCGGAAAAAAGGGTGGCTTTCAAATTTGAGCTGGCCGATTTAACTCCGGTAGTTTACATTGCAGAGACTCTTCCATTGGGCAAACTAATCGATTTTATTGAGAAAGAGCGTAAAAGAGGTTCGGGAAATATTAATACCTATTTAGTCGTACTGTATAAAAAATACAGTGTACCCGTTTCTGCTTTTATCCTCACAATTATTGCTGTGGCAGTTTCGTCAATGAAACGTCGCGGTGGTATGGGAACCAATTTGGCTATCGGAATTGCAATAGCCTTTTCATTTGTGTTTTTTGATAAAATATTTGGAACACTTGCCGAAAAATCTACCTTTTCACCTTTATTAGCTGTTTGGTTTCCGAATATTGTTTTCGGAATTTTGGCAGTTTACCTACTACGTAATGCGAAACGATAATTTAAAAAGTTATTTAAATCTTCATTTAATTGTTTTTATTTGGGGTTTTACAGCCATTTTGGGCGCTTTAATAACCATTGATGCCGAAAATTTGGTTTGGTTCAGAATGCTTCTTGCAGGAGTTTTTCTAGCCGCTTTTATTGTGTACAAGAAACAATCTTTTATAATTTCGGCCAGCTCTTTTGCGAAGCTAATTTTTGTGGGACTGTTGATTGCTCTTCATTGGATTTTCTTTTTTAGAGCCATTCATGTTTCCAATGTTTCTATTACGCTCTCCATATTTTCCTTAGGTGCCTTTTTTGCGTCGTTGTTAGAACCGCTTTTTTACGGAAGAAAGATTTTATTCTACGAGGTATTCTTCGGATTGATTATTATAGCAGGTTTAGCGTTAATAATGAAGGTAGAGGTGAAGTATCTGCATGGTATGTATTATGCATTGGTAGCTATTATTCTGGGTGTTTTGTTTACTTTAATGAATGGAAAATTAATAACAGAACATGACCCTTCGGTAATTACCTTTTATGAGTTTGCTGCGGGAGTTTTCTTTATTTCAATTTATTTTTTAGTACAGGGAAAATTCAATGCTGACTTTTTTACCATGTCCCTAAATAACTGGGGTTTATTACTTCTTTTGGCTTCGGTTTGTACCGCTTATGCCTTTACAGCTTCGGTGAAAGTCATGCAGAAGTTAACTCCCTATACAGTGATGTTAACGACTAATTTAGAGCCGGTTTACGGAATTGTACTAGCCTATTTTATCCTTGGCGGAAAAGAAAAAATGAGCACGGAATTTTATATTGGCGCCCTGATAATCGTAATTACAGTTATCTTAAATGGCGTTTTTAAACATTATAAAAATAAGAAAGAAGTGTAATAATTTCCTTATTTTTAAATTACATTTTTATATTTTAAATACGATTTAATTCAACCAATGATATAATATTTTTATATTTGCGGTTCGATTTACAAACAAAATTCAAAAATCCATGGAATATTTAGATTTTGAGCTTCCAATAAAAGAACTTGAAGAACAGTTAGAAAAGTGTGTTATAATTGGAAAAGAATCTGATGTTGATGTAACACCTACCTGCAAGGAAATCAACAAGAAATTAGAACAAACTAAGAAAGAAATATACAAAAATCTTACAGCCTGGCAACGAGTTCAGCTGTCAAGACATCCAAATAGACCTTATACCTTAGATTACATCAAAGCAATTTGTGGAGATACATTTTTAGAGCTTCATGGAGACAGAAACTTTAAAGATGATAAAGCGATGGTTGGCGGATTAGGAAAAGTAAATGGTCAGTCGTTTATGATTGTTGGTCAGCAAAAAGGTTTTAATACAAAAACACGTCAGTATCGTAATTTTGGTATGGCAAACCCTGAAGGATACCGTAAAGCTTTGCGTTTGATGAAAATGGCGGAGAAGTTTGGAATTCCGGTTTTAACTTTAGTAGATACTCCGGGTGCATACCCAGGACTTGAAGCCGAAGAAAGAGGACAGGGAGAAGCGATCGCCAGAAACATTTTTGAAATGGTTCGTTTACAAGTTCCTATTATCACCATCATTGTTGGTGAAGGAGCATCGGGAGGAGCATTAGGAATTGGTGTTGGAGATAAAGTATACATGTTGGAGAATACTTGGTATTCTGTAATTTCTCCGGAATCTTGTTCTTCAATTTTATGGAAAAGCTGGGAGTACAAAGAACGTGCTGCGGATGCTTTAAAATTGACTTCATCTGATATGAAAAAGCAAAAATTAGTAGATGATGTGATCCCGGAACCATTAGGTGGAGCACACTATGACCGCGAAACTACTTTTAAAACAGTGGCGGAGTACATCACTAAAGGATATAATGAATTGAAAGACTTATCAACACATGATCTGATTGCCCAAAGAATGGACAAATACAGTAAGATGGGAGAGTATAAAGAGTAAATTCTTACAAATCAATTAGAATCCGAAGCCTTACAGTTTCGGATTTTTTTTTGGTTATGAACAAAAAAAACATATTTATAAACAATTAATAGTTATAACTCAATAGCAATTTTTTTTTAAATTTTGTTACTTTCGCTATATGGAAAATTTCAAAAATGTAAATCCTGTAAAGGTAGATAAAACCACAATTATTAGTTTAGAAAAAGGAAAGCTTCCACCGCAAGTTCTTGATTTAGAGGAGGCTGTGCTTGGGGCGATGATGATTGATAAAAAGGGGGTTGATGATGTAATTGATATTTTGCAGGCTGATGCTTTTTATAAAGATTCGCATAAATTTATTTTTGAAGCGATCGTTCAGCTTTTTACCGAAACACAGCCAATTGACTTGTTGACTGTTTCGACTCAATTGAAGAAGAATGGAAAATTAGAATTGGCCGGAGGAGATTTTTATTTAATTCAGCTGACTCAAAAAATTGCCTCTTCGGCGCATATCGAATTTCACTCTCGTATTATTCTTCAAAAATTCATTCAAAGAAGTTTAATTCGAATTTCATCTGAAATTATCGAAGCATCTTATGATGAAACTGCAGATGTATTTGATTTGCTTGATCAGGCCGAATCAAAATTGTATGAAGTAACACAGGGAAACATCAAACGTAGTTCTGAAACAGCTCAGAGTTTAGTACTTCAGGCTAAAAAGAAGATCGAAGAAATTGCGAAACAAGAAGGTTTAAGTGGCGTTGAGACTGGTTTTACTAATCTGGATAAACTGACTTCTGGATGGCAGCCCAGTGATTTAATTATTATTGCAGCGAGACCTGCGATGGGAAAAACAGCATTTGTACTTTCGATGGCGAGAAATATCGCAATTCAGTACGGGCACGGAGTGGCTTTGTTCTCGCTGGAGATGGCCTCCGTTCAGCTGATTACGAGGCTTATTTCTTCCGAAACAGGATTGTCATCAGAGAAACTACGTACAGGTAAATTAGAGCCTCACGAATGGGAAATGTTGAGTACCAAGGTGAAAAACCTAGAAAAAGCTCCTTTGTTTATTGATGATACACCGTCACTTTCTATTTTTGACTTAAGGGCAAAATGCCGTCGTTTGGTTTCACAGCATGGTATCAAAATTATAATCATCGATTATTTGCAATTGATGACTGCCGGAGGAAATAATAAAGGAGGAGGAAATCGTGAGCAGGAAATCTCTACAATTTCCCGAAATTTAAAGGCCCTGGCAAAAGAGTTAAATGTACCGGTAATTGCACTTTCGCAGTTATCACGTGCTGTTGAGACGCGTGGATCAAGTAAGCGTCCACTTCTTTCAGATCTTCGTGAATCTGGAGCGATTGAGCAGGATGCCGATATTGTATCGTTTTTATACCGACCGGAATACTATAAAATTGAAGAATGGGATGATGATGAAGCATCACCAACTGCAGGTCAGGCAGAGATAATGATTGCTAAGCACCGTAATGGTGGTATTGAAAACATTCGATTGAAATTTATCGGACATCTTGGTAAGTTTGATAACCTTGATGATTTTTCAGGTAGCTATGATGATTTACCGTCTAAAATGAATCATGAGGATAATCCTTTTATAACTAAAAACCTGCCTTCTGCCAATGAAGCTTTTGGTAGTAACTTAAACGACGACGACGACGACAGTGATGTTCCGTTTTAATAAAACAATTTAGCCTCATTTTGAGGCTTTTTTTATGTGTAAATATTAATACTTTTCCTAGAAAATTCTGTAGTTTAGCCAAACAATTGCACAAAGCAATTCTAAATTAAATTTTAACCCAAAAACAAATTTAAATTATGTCAGAAGAAAAAAACTTAGGATCAGTTGAAGTCAGTTTAGCTGTAGGTCAGGAATGGGCCAGAAAATTTCGAAATGCAAAAGAAGATAATAAAAAGAAAGTTGATGCTTATTTAATTCCATTAGAGAGTATAAAACTGGTATTGGATCAGGATATTGATGCAGTACGTGCTTATGTGGGTATTAATAATGCAGGAGAGCAAAATTTAATGCTTGTTGGTACAAAACTGAACCCAAAAACAGGTATTTATGTAGATGTTTTCAAACAACAGCAATCTTTTGCAGGTGCAAGAACTGCTGGTGATGGAGAAGATGTCCTTTACGATGCATCTCGTCCATGTCCGCCATACACTGATCCAGATAGTCCAATGAACCAATAATAAATGGATAATTTTCTAATATTTTCAGGTTATTTTGTACTGTTAGTCAACCTGATTTTATATACATATAGCTTTTTCCTTAAGGAAAAAGCTAATGTTTTTTTTACAGCCTATGTTGTGTTTTTGTTTGTTATTCAATTCACGATGGAGCTGCTGTATCGCTTTCAGATTATTAATTTGTTCCTTGTAAATACTTATTTTATCGGACAAATGGTTTTATTAGGCCTGTTTTATAAATCAATTTTAGGAATTAAAAGACAAAAAGCATTTGTAGACTGGAGTTTGACGTTTATGTTATTAGTTCTGGCCATTCAGTGTTTAATTAATACAGATCAATTTTTTAAATTTAACTTGTTTGCAATTACAGCGACTTCTTTATTAAGCGTTGTTTATGCTTTATTGCATTTTTATAATATGCTAACGGATGACAGGCAGTATTATTACTTTACAATTGGATTGTCTTTTTACTTACTGGTAAGTACAGTTCTTTTTTTAGTTGGTAATCTTACCCTCGGATTAAGTGATGATTTGAAATATTTTACATGGAGACTAAATGCTTTTTTTGTAATGGTATATTATCTTTTTATTTTATATGAATGGAAAGTAAGTTTTAACCCAAAAAAGAAAATAAATAACCAGATATGAGTGGAAGCCCGGTTTACGAAAAAGAGATAGTTGCCATAATCCTGTACACATCATGTTTTTTTATGATTGTGGCCTTTTTTTTAATTGCGTTTTTTTATTTTTCCAGAAAGAAAATTATCCAGAAAGAAGTAGAAAAAAGAGATCTGGAAATTCAATACCGTAAAGAACAAGTACATGCCGTTATTGTGACTCAGGAAGAAGAACGAAAAAGAATTGCACAGGATTTGCATGATGATATCAGTTCTAAACTGAATATTGTATCATTAAATTCACATATACTCTCGTCTCCAAATTTAACCGAAGCAGAGATCAGTGAGATTACAGGGACCATTATAAGTCTTACCGCAAGAGCACTCGAGAACTCCCGAAAAATTGCACATAATTTATTGCCCCCTGTTTTTGAAAAATTTGGTCTGAATGCCGGTGTACGAGAACTTTGTGATGAGTTTGAAAGCAGCAAGAAGGTAGAAGTGCATTATTACAATGAAATTGAATTTGATCCTAAAGATATTGATCGTCATTTGCATGTCTTCCGAATTTTACAGGAACTAATGAACAATTCTTTACGTCACGGAAAAGCAACTGAAATTTGGATTGATTTTAAGATGGAAGATGAAATTCAGACTTGTTATTATAAAGATAACGGAATTGGTTTTGATACCGAGAATTCCGAAAATCAGAAAGGATTAGGGATGAAAAACATTGATAGCCGTATTTCTTTTTTGAAAGGAACAATCGAAATTCATTCTGAAATTGGCAAAGGAATTAGCGTCGTTTTTACTTTTTAGGTTAAAATATGGTAATAAATTGGGTTTTTACTTAATATAATGCGGTTGTAGTACTTTTTTTCGCTTCATATTTTGTAATTTCGGCTTACCAAACGACCAAAAACAAAAATCAAATGAGTGCCGCTATTAAAATTGCTTTAGTCGATGACGAAGTTTTATTCCGTAAAGGAATTGCTTTTTTATTGCAAAGAGAAGATAATATCGATATTATCTTTGAAGCATCTAACGGAGAAGAACTTCTGTCAAATCTAGATAATTGTGTGATTAAGCCAGAAATTATTATCATGGATTTGAAGATGCCAATTTTAAATGGTGTCGAGGCTACAAAAATTATCCGAAAATCATTTCCTGAAATTAAAATCATTGCGCTGACCAGTTATGACACAAAATCATTTATTGCCAATATGATTCAGGTGGGAGCAGTGGCTTATTTAATAAAAAATACTACTCCAAAAGATTTAATTCATACCATCAATCAGGTTGCCAAAAAAGGTTTTTATTATAACGAAAGCGTCCTTCAAACTATTCAGGAAACAATCATCTCCAGCAAGACTCCAAAAGGAAATCTGGAAACGGGCTTTCTTTCGCAGCGTGAAATAGAGATTCTTCAGCTTATCTGTCAGCAAAAAACAACTTCAGAAATTGCAGACCATCTGTATTTGAGTCCCAGAACCGTAGAAGGGCACCGTAACAATTTACTACTTAAAACTGAATCTAAGAATATTGCCGGTTTGGTAGTCTATGCGATTCAGAATGAAATTGCTGTTTTAACAATCTAAGTCTATTAGCTCGTTAAGTAATGTATTGAAAGTGCATAGTACAAAACTATAATTAACACAAGTACAACGATTCCTATTTTTTGTATCATATTCAGTCCCTTTGGTTCTTTATTACCATCATTAAGCTTCATGCCTTTGTCTTTTTCATTGATTATTTTGATGACCGGGGAGAGCAAATGTAAGGATAATGTGCTTTTGTGAAATAGGTGTTTCTACGTGATTTTAGCAATTGAGCATAATAATTTTCAAGTTTTTTTTAACATTTTTAACCTTATAAAACCAAAACATCTGTTGTGTTTTTCAAAGGTTCCTTTATATCTTTACTAAAATAAAATTCTAATGAAGAAGTGCTTAGTTTATATTTTCATATTGCTACTTTCGTTCACAGCAAAGGCCTCGTTTATTTTGCTTCCAATGGACGAGACTACACAACAGAACCATCTGAAAGCATACGGAATTACCTATTGGTGTTTAAGTAGGGATTATAAAGCAAGTTGGCTCTTAAATTATCGTGGTGGCTCATTTTTGCTTCCGGATGCCGATGAAATTCGTAAAGAATGTAAGATTAGAGGTGTGAGTTTTGAAATTCTTTCAGATGCTGAAGAGGCTTCCATATTAAATGATATTTCAAGTCCTTCTCAAAATATGGAATCTGTTATTTTAGAAAAAGCACCTAAAATTGCAGTTTATACACCCAAAGGGAAACAGCCTTGGGATGATGCTGTAACATTAGTTTTAACATATGCCGAAATTCCATTTACACCAATTTATGATGAAGAGGTTTTAAGTGATCAGCTGCTTCTTTATGATTGGCTGCATTTGCATCACGAAGATTTTACCGGGCAATATGGTAAGTTCTTTTCTGCTTACAAAAATACGCCCTGGTACATTGAGCAGAAAAAAGATGCCGAGGCTTTGGCTGCAAAATTAGGATACCCTAAAGTTTCTCAGGAAAAAGGTGCTGTTGCAAAAAAAATTAGAGATTTTGTAATTGGAGGTGGATTCATGTTTGCAATGTGCTCTGCCACGGATAGTTTTGATATTGCGCTTTCGGCAGATGGAGTAGATATTTGTGAAGCTATGTTTGACGGTGATGCCAGCGAATCTAATTATCAATCAAAATTGAATTACGGAAATTCATTTGCATTTAAAGATTTTACCTTAGAACGTAGACCAGAGGTTTATGAATTCTCAGATATAGACATGACTTCAAAACGTAAGATTCCTATGGAGAAAGATTATTTTTCTTTAATGGAGTTTTCTGCAAAATGGGATCCAATACCTAGTATGTTATGCCAGAATCATACACAGTTGGTGAAAGGATTTATGGGACAAACTACCTCATTTGATACCGATTTGATAAAATCTAATGTTTTAATAATGGGGACTTGCGAGCTTAATGGGGAATCAAGATACATTCATGGAGAAAAAGGAAAAGGAATGTTTACTTTTTTCGGAGGTCATGATCCTGAAGACTTCCAACATCAGGTGGGAGATCCTCCTACTGTTTTAGATTTGCATCCTAATTCTCCCGGGTATCGTTTAATTCTAAATAATGTTTTGTTTCCCGCAGCAAAAAAGAAAAAGCTGAAAACATAGTTTAATTCAGTGAAAATTCGATCCAAATTGGAATATGGTCAGATATTTTTCGCGCTTCCTGGAGCGAATTGAATTTTTTGTAGAATGAAACTATACCGGAATTAAGATAGGTTAGCGAATTTTTGTGATAAAAAATATTGTCAAATTCTGACGCCAGACAGATCGTTTCTTTGCATTCTTGTTTTAGGGTAGTTTTTTGATTTTGTAAAATAGAATTATATCCCATTTTTTTTAGCGGAGTAAATACAGAGTGAGATTGCGGGCAATTGAAATCACCAATAAATACCAAATTTAAATTAGGATATTCCTCTGGCAGCAGTTTAAAGTATTTGATTTCGGTTTCGGGTTGTTTTTTTTTAGTAATAGCATGAAAATTAACCAATGTAACCGTTTTTTTATTGATTTCAAAAGTTCCCAGATAAGGTTCGCGATCAATTTCTAAATGGTATTTTTTTTCCAGCCACGCATTTCCTTTCAGTTTTACTTTACTGGTTTTCCAGATAAAAGCATAACGTTCTGTTTTATAACTGTTACCGCTTGTTGGATTACTTATGGTATAATCCCATTTAGTTCCTTTATTATTTAAAAGTGCAACAAGTTTTGCAACAGCTTGTGAACCACCGTATCCTGCAACGACTTCCTGAATTGCAATAATATCATAAGCAAGAACAGTATTTGCTATGAAATTTAATTCGGATTCGGATTTTGATTTTCCTAAGTTCTCAATATTCCAGGATAGAATTTTAGTTTGTGAATAGGTGAGAATTGAAAAAAAGAGGAAAGTAAAGCTTAATATATGTTTCATGCTGTATTTAAAGAATCAAATATAAGCATTTCAAAATTTGACTATTGTGTAAGTAAATAGTATTTTTAATTTCAATGAGAATCTTTCTTTGACAAATTCTCATTGAAATTTTCAGTATCAGTAAATTTATGTTTAATGCTTTTTATACCTGTTTTTTAAAGCGGTACCAATTATTATAATTTGCAAAACAAGTAGTGCTGGTATAAAAATGATTTTCCAGTCTACTTCTAACCATCCTGTTTTTTCAGAAACGAAAGCAAAACTTAAAGACAGAAAAAGACAAAGTAACATTGTTTTCATTATGATCTTGTTTTTGGTTGTATTAATCTTTGAAACAAAAACCTGTAGAAAATTTCGTTTAAAACTATTTTTGTGTTTGATTTTCATTAGTTGACTAATAGATTCCACACAAAAATAGATTTATTAAAATCCATTTCCTTACGGGAAACCGTAAAAAAGGTTAAAAATTAGATTAAGCCAAAGTCTTTAGCAATGGCAATTAGGTGTACATTGTTGTTTGCCTTAAAGTAAATTTTTAATTTATTGATGCGTTTTTCAATACTGCTGGTTCCGTTTGGAGTAATAGAAGACGCTTTAAATTCGTTTGATATATTATCTAATATGTAACCTTGTGCCAGAAGTTTTAAAATTGAAATGTCGTAAGATTCAATTTCAAACAATACTTTTTCGTTAAAACTAAAAGACAGATCTGAAGAAAGTATTCTCTCTTCATTTCTAAAAGTTCCTTCAATTGCTTTTCTTAATTCGGCAATACTATTTCGTCCTTTAGAGACGTAGGCATTAATACCTAAATCAAAAAAGAGTGATTTTATACGATAAGATTTGTCTTCAATAGAGAATACTATTTTTTTTAATTTGGGCTGCACTTCATTTGCCGCTTCAATTAGTTCTTCACCACCGTTTAAATTAATTTTACGATGATCCTGTTTAAAAGATAAATCAGTGATTAACAAATCGTACGGCTCATTATCTTTAATTGCCTTTTTTATTTTAATTAATCCGTCGTCACAATATTTGACGTGATCAATTATGGGAACTTCTAGTTCTTCAAGTGCTTGAATTACGGCGATGCTTATACCGTCTAAATCTTCGGCAACTAAAACTTTTGTGAACATATTATTTTGTTTATATGGGGAAATTGAAACTTAATTTAAAACCTGTCTTAGAATTGGAGTCAAAAATAATATTTCCATTTATGGTTTTAATACGGCTTTCCACATTTTGTAGTCCATTTTTTAAAATTATTGATCTATTGTAGGCTCCAACCCCGTTATCATTGTAAACGACAACTATTTTTTTTTCAATATTTTTAAAATTTAAGTTAACTAAGGTTGCCTGACTGTGTTTTTTCATGTTCCCAAATAGTTCCTGAAGGATTCTGTATAGTATAATCTTTTTACTTTTTTCAATTTCATCCCAGGGAATTTGATCGTAACCATTCAGAATAATATTAAGATCGACTGTTTTAAATCCCGAAATCATTTCTTTTAAAGCGCTACTGTAATTTTCGTCAGTTGTAATTGAGCTGTTTTCTTTAGAAATATTTCGTGCTTTTGAATAAATTGTATTGAGGTTATTTAATAGCTGGTCTTTGTTTTCTTCTTGATTTAGATCAGCATGTGCTGAGAATTTTAATGTTTGATAGACATCTTGTGCCAATTCATCGTGAAGTTTTTTTGATATTCGAATTTCACTTTGAAGAATAGCATCGTTCTTTTCTTTTCTGCTTTTGGAAATTAGATGAACAAAGACTAATAAACTTATCATAGTAGTGGAAAATATAATAATGTATGAAATAATATTTCGTTTTCTTTGTCTTTCTAACTGTAATTCGTTTTCTGCTTTTTGGTCTTTAAGTTGCAGGTTCTCTTCTTTATTCTGATTTGAACTGTATTTAATTGTCGAAAATTGATTTTTGGCTTTTCTTCTGGCAATAGTGATACTGTCTATTATTTTGATATAGGCCAACGAATATTTTTTTAATTCAGCTCCTTCCGTTTTTGTAATTAAAGATGATAATGAGTTTGCCTTAAATGTAGCCGAATTTATTTTACAGGCCGTGTGATATTCCTTTTCAGTATATAGTTTTGACAGTGCGGGATTTGTTTTGGAATAATACAAAGCAAGATTATTGTATGAACTAACCAATTCATAGTGTTCGTTCAACTTCAGTTTTATAGCTGTGCTTTTTTGAAGACAGTCAATGGCTCGTGGATCTCCAACTTTATAGTAACAGTATCCAAGATTTTCTAATAGAATGGCGTACGCATTATCTGTTTTTGCTGAATCGCTTTCATGTCTGATTTTTTTTGCTGCTAAAGGTTCCAGTATATCAATAACTTTTTTGTATTTTTTTTGATTGAGATAAATGTTGGATATATCACATAGAATTACTGCCTTTTTGTATGAAGAGGTAGCCAATTTTAATGCTTTTTTATGGTAGATTAATGCATTATGATTATCGTAAGTAAAATAGTAATTGTATGCTAAGAGGGTATAAGTGTTGTATGTAAATTTTGGCTTGCTTGTTTTTTTTAGATGAGGCAAAACCATTGCAATCGATTCTTCACAAGCAATATAATTGCTCATATTTTGTTGTAGATTAGCGATGGATAAGTAGGAGTAAACATATTCATCTGCATAATTATCTATAGGTTTGCATAACTGACTGGCTTTTTTATAATAAAAATAGGAATCGGCGTAGGCTCCTTTGTCGAATAGTTTGTCACCCTGATTGATATTTTTTTTTATTTCGGCAGATTTTTTTTTATTTGCGATGCGTATTTCGTTGGTTTCAGTTTTTTGAAATTGATATGAAAATGCCACCGCAACTGATGATAGGATCAACAATGCGAGAATACGTCCCACTAAAATTTTATTTTTTATATAATTAGAGAGCTTCATTATCGCAATGGGAATTTTATTACTACTTTAAAGCCTCTTTGCTTTGCCGAATCAATATCAATTTCTCCTTTTATTGTCAGAATTCTGCTTTTAACATTGTGAAGGCCATTTTTAAATCTTATAGTATTAAGATCAATTCCTTTTCCGTTATCAGTATAGATAATCATTGCCGTTTTGTCTGTTTTTTTAAAGGTGATACCCACATGAGTTGCTGCACTATGCTTTTTCATATTTACAAGTAACTCCTGTAATATTCGATAGATGGTTATTTTTTTGTTCTTTTCAATTTCGTTCCAATTGATAGTTTCTATACCATTTAACAAAAGATTGATGTTTGGAGTATTGAATCCGGTAATCATCTCTTTTAGATTAAGGATGTAATTTTCTGAAGTTACAATGAGATTATTATCTTTAGAGATGTCTTGTGTTCGGGAATATATTGCTTCCAGACTATTCATTAATTGTTCTTTATTCTCTGCTATAGATAGATTTTTGTTTTCGGCAAAAGCCATGGTGTGATAAATGTCATTTGCCAATTCATCATGTAGTTTTTTTGCAATTCGTGTTTCACTTTTATAAGTAGCTTCTATTTTTACTTTATTGCCTTTTGAGGTCAGATAGAAGTAGAGAACAGTAACTAAACTTAAACAGAAAGCAATAGTAATATACGAGATAATATTTCTGTTTCTTTGTTTTTCCAGTTGTATTTCGTTTTTTACTTTTTGAGTTTTGAGTTTTAAATTTTCATTCTTCTCTTTTCTTGAGTCATATTTAATTTTAGCGTATTGGTTTTTGGCTTTTTGTCGAATTTCGAAGATACTGTCAATTAGGTTCACGTAAATAATAGAGTGCTTTTTTAATTCCCGATTAGAGCTATTTTTGATGATTAGTTTTAATGAAGATAGACGTTCATCAACATTATTGATACGACTAAATTTCTCATAGCTTAAAAGCATATATTGTTTGGCTAATGCAGGATTGCTTTCTTCGTAAAACTTAGCAAAATGCTGATAGCTTTTCCCTAAGTCAAAAGAGAGATTTTGCCTTTTCCTTATTTTGAGGCTTTTTTTGAAATAGTATAAAGCTTCATCTAAGTCATGCGTTTTATAATAACAGAATCCAATATTGTCTAAAGCTTTTCCCTGGAATTCATCATTATCTACTACTTCCTTCTTTGTTATTAGAGACAAGAAAATCTGGAGTGCTTCGTAGTATTTTTTTTCTTCGATTAAGATCACCGCAATATTGTTTTTGGTAGCTAACTTTCTCCACTCTTCTGTTTTTAACCGGAGGGCTTTTTGATTATAAAGTATGGCATTTTTATAATCGTAGGTATTTAAATAGTTGATACTTAAGATGACGTAAGTATTCCAAATTTGTGATTGTTTTTTTATATGTTTTAGATGGGGTAGTGCTTCTTTGATAGTATTCTCGCTGCCTGTATAATCAGCATGATCTTGCTGGATCTCTGCCATACGGTTTAGTGAAGTGATATAGTTCTCCGAATCAGTTACGGGGCTGCAGATAAATTTCAGTTTATTGTAGTAAAAAAAGGCGCTGTCAAATTCTTTATGATTGTAGAAACGATTAGCGGTTAGGGCCGTTTGTTTAACTTCAGATTTTGTATTTCTTGGTTTTGGAGTATTTGAAGTCTTTTTCTGGCAGGATATGAGTAATAAAAAAGTGAAGATAATATATAGGAAAGTCCGCATTCTGTAAGGTATCATGAGCCAAAATTAAAGAATTAAAGCTCCAAAAAAAAAGCGTATAAATACCTGTTTTTATTTAAATTTTATTTTTTATTTTACGAGATTTATTCATAAGTAAATACAGACAAAGCCTTCTTTTAATGAAGATTTTGTCTGTATTAGTAGGTTAATTTGTTCTCAAAAGAACTATAAAACTCTCAATCCTGTTGTAATGGCTATTCTATTCCAAGAATTGATCGTAATGATTGCGAGTATAATTTCGGCAAGGTACTGATCACTGAATAAACTTGCGGCATTTTGATAGGTTTCATCAGAAACGTGATGGCTAATTAAAGTTACTTCTTCTGTTAGAGCTAAAATTGCTTTTTCTTCTTCAGTATAAATATCTGCGTCACGCCAGGCGCTTAGTAGATAAATACGCTGTTCAGAGATACCGTGTTTACGTGCGTCAATGGTGTGCATGTTAATGCAATGTGCACATCCATTTATTTGTGAAGCACGAATTTTAATTAGCTCTTTGTGTACAGGTGTGAGCGAAGTAGTTGAAATGTATTTTTCTAAGCTAAGTAATGCTTGATATGCTTGAGGAGCTGCTGTTGGGATAACGATTCTTGGTTTCATTTTAAGTGTTTTTAAAAGTTTGATACAAAGATCATGGATATCTACTTTGAAAAACTTGAACTACTTCAAGAAATACAGCCTAGACTTTCCCTGCTCTGATTTTACTCATAAATTCAGCTGAGAAATCAAGGTAGGAGGCAAGCATGTATTGCGGAACGCGCTGAACGAATTCAGGATTCAGATTATTAAAGTGATGATACCTTTCTTCTGCCGACATCGTGAAGAGGAATTTAATTCGCATTTGTGCTGCTCCAAATGACTTCTGTGAGACAATACGAAAGTAGCGCTCCAATTTCGGAATTTGAATGAATATAGATTCCAGTACAGATTTTTCTAATGCGATAACTTCAGAATTCTCTACAGCCTGAATATAAAAGTGAGAAGGAACATGGTTGTGGTAGCTTAGATAATCTGTAATCCACCAGCTTTCAATTCCAAATTGCAATGTTTGTTCTGTTCCTTTGGAATTAATGATATATTGGCGCATACATCCTTTTATGATAAAATACAAAGTGTTGCAAACCTGTCCTTCTTGGAGTACGTGGTCTTTCTTTTTAATAGTTGTTAAACTTAAGGCTGATTCTAAAAGATCAATTTCAGAAGCTTCGAGGGATACAAACTTTTCTATATGTGAAAAAAGAGCAGTATACATTTTTACAGGTTTTATACAAATGTAGGTTTAAAAATTAGAATTTGGCAAACCTGTATAAAGCAAAAAACCATCCCGTTTAAACGAGATGGTTTTTCTATGATAAGTAAGTAATCTAAATTGAGTTTATAAAACGTTTATTTTACTTTATTAAGTATTGCTTTGAAAGCTTCAGGGTGGTTCATTGCTAAATCTGCAAGAACTTTACGGTTCAATTCGATTCCATTAGCTTTTACTTTCCCCATGAATTGAGAATAAGACATTCCTTCTAATCTAGCTCCAGCGTTGATACGTTGAATCCATAAAGCACGGAAATTTCTTTTATTCTGTTTTCTGTCACGGTAAGCGTAGCTCATCGCTTTCTCTACCGCATTCTTAGCAACTGTCCAAACGTTTTTACGTCTACCAAAGAAACCTTTGGCTTGCTTCATTATTTTTTTTCTTCTTGCTCTTTTAGCAACTGAATTTACCGATCTTGGCATAATTTTAATGTGTTTTTGTAGCAGGCGTCCTGAATTGAATCAAAGGAACTTAAAAGCCGTACTCCAAGGTTATATAAATAATTTTTTAACCTAAAGAATTATTAGATAATTCTTAATTGTTGTTTGATGCTTTTCATATCTGTTGAGTGAACTAGCGCTGAGTGTGTCAAAGCCAATTTACGTTTTTTAGATTTTTTAGTCAAGATGTGACTTTTAAAAGCATGCTTTCTTTTAATCTTTCCAGAACCAGTAACTTTGAAACGTTTCTTGGCGCTAGATTTTGTTTTCATTTTAGGCATTTTTCCTAGTGTTTTAATTTATTCTTACTTACTTATATCTTGGTCTGAAAGTTTAAAAGTCAAAAGTCAAAAGTCAGTTTGTGACTTTTGACTTTAAGACTTTCGACTTTAAGACTTATTTCTTTTTCTTCGGAGCAATGAACATAATCATTCTCTTTCCTTCCAAAACAGGCATCGCTTCAACTTTACCATGCTCTTCCAGATCCGTTGCCAAACGTAATAACAAAATCTGACCCTGATCTTTATAGATGATAGAACGTCCTTTAAAGAATACGAATGCTTTTAGCTTAGCACCTTCTTTAAGGAACTTCTCTGCATTTTTTCTTTTAAATTCGTAATCATGCTCATCCGTTTGAGGACCAAATCGAATTTCTTTTACGACAACTTGCGTAGACTTAGCTTTTAACACCTTATCACGTTTCTTTTGTTCGTAAACGAATTTCTTGTAATCCATGATTTTACAAACCGGTGGCTCAGCATTTGGCGAAATCTCAACTAAATCCAGTTCAAATTGATCCGCTAATCGTAAAGCTTCAGCAAGCTTAAATACACCTGGTTCGATGTTTTCGCCTACTAATCTTACTTCTTGTACGCCACGAATATTATTGTTTATTCTGTGTGCATCCTTTTTTTCTACTCGAGGTTGGTAACCTCTGTTGCTTCTTATTGCTATGACTTTATAATTTAAGTTAAACTGTAAAAACTTTTAATGTCTTTTTTATTTCTTCGTTTACAATAGCGACAAATTCATCAATTGTAACTGTAATATTCCCTTTTCCTTCTTGCCCGTGACGACGGATCGAAATAGTTCCGTTTTTCTCCTCTTCCTCACCTACAATAAGCATAAACGGTATTTTTTGCATTTCTGCATCTCTAATTTTCTTACCAATAGTCTCGCTTCGGTTGTCAATTAGGGCGCGAATTTCGTGATTTTCTAGCAAATCTAAAACTTTTTTAGCATATATTTCATATTTCTCGCTCAAAGACAAGATTATAGCTTGTTCCGGCATTAACCATAGTGGGAAATTTCCTGCAGTATGTTCTAGTAAAATTGCGATAAAACGTTCCATCGATCCAAAAGGAGCTCTGTGAATCATAACAGGGCGATGTAATTCATTATCAGCACCTTTATAAGTCAATTCAAAACGCTCAGGAAGGTTGTAGTCAACCTGAATAGTTCCTAATTGCCATTGTCTTCCTAAAGCATCTTTTACCATAAAGTCAAGCTTCGGACCGTAAAAAGCAGCCTCGCCATATTCTACAACAGTATTCAATCCTTTGTCAGCTGTGGCATTAATAATGGCATTTTCAGCTTTCTCCCAGTTCTCATCGGAACCAATATATTTATCTCTGTTCTCTTTATCTCTCAAAGAAATTTGAGCAGTAAAGTTTTCAAAACCTAACGAGCCAAATACATAAAGTACCAAATCGATTACTTTTTTAAATTCTTCATCTAATTGCTCTGGAGTACAAAAAATATGCGCATCGTCCTGAGTAAACCCTCTAACACGAGTTAAACCGTGTAATTCACCAGATTGCTCATATCTATATACAGTGCCAAATTCAGCATAACGCTTAGGTAAGTCTTTATATGACCAAGGTCTTACATTGTATATTTCACAGTGGTGAGGACAGTTCATTGGTTTTAATAAAAACTCTTCACCTTCGGCAGGAGTATGTATCGGCTGAAAGCTATCAGCGCCATATTTAGCATAGTGACCAGAAGTAACATAAAGCTCTTTTTGTCCAATATGTGGAGTAACAACTTGTTCGTATCCAGCTTTCTTCTGAGCTTTCTTTAAAAATTGCTCTAAACGGTCTCTAAGCGCAGCGCCTTTAGGTAGCCATAAAGGTAAGCCTTGGCCCACTTTTTGAGAAAAAGCAAATAATTCAAGTTCCTTGCCAAGTTTACGATGATCACGACGTTTAGCCTCTTCAAGAAGTTCAAGATATTCAGTCAAATCCTTTTGTTTTGGGAAAGAAGTTCCGTAAACACGAGTCAGCTGTTTGTTCTTTTCATCACCTCTCCAGTAAGCACCGGCAACGCTCATAATTTTAAAAGCTTTGATGATACCAGTATTAGGGATATGTCCACCTCTACATAAATCAGTAAAAGTAGCATGGTCACAAAATGTAATAGTTCCGTCTTCAAGATTTGAAATCAATTCCGTCTTGTAAACGTTATCCTTATATAGTTCTAATGCATCCGCTTTACTAACCGGACGCATTTTAAATTCGTGTTTGCCTCTAGAGATCTCCAAAACGCGATCTTCGATCTTTTTAAAATCAGCATCAGTAATTTTCTGGTCTTCAAAATCAACATCATAATAAAAACCATTCGAAATTGCAGGTCCTAGAGTTAATTTAATTCCAGGAAACAATTCCTCAAGCGCTTGAGCCATTACGTGCGAAGTCGAATGCCAAAAAGCTTTTTTTCCTTCGGCATCATTCCAGGTATATAAAATAAGACTACCGTCGGTCGTCAATGGAGTTTCGGTTTCAATTGTTGTACCATTAAAAGATGCCGAAATCACGTTTCTTGCAAATCCTTCACTAATGCTTTTTGCAACCTCCATCGGAGTTACGCCTGAAGCAAACTCTCTAATTGACCCGTCGGGTAAAGTAATCTTAATCATTGTTTATAATTTTGTGAATGCAAATATAAGGCATTACAAAAATACATACAATACATATATACATGTTTATACTAATATATAAGAGTAATATTTATAATTATCCTCAAGTGTATTTTTTACTACTATATATAAGAGTGTGTTTGTTAATTCTGGAGATAGGTTTCTGGGGAGTATATTGTTTTTTGTTCTCTCCTATATATAAGGTAAGGTTGTATGCTGCTGACTCTGCAGTTTATATAGAAGAGTAACTATTGTCCGGCTGAGCGAAGTCGAAGTCTTTGGAATTTGGCCCCGAGTGTTAGCGAATAGGCTAAGCAATTTAAAATTTAGAATTTGGAATTTGAGTATTTAGGAGCTTTCTCCCGCTATGCGTTTCAATCTTTTGCTTTTTAAAGGAAAAAGCAAAAGGATTTCCACTTCTATCGGGGCTAGGGCATGGGTTTTCAAAAGAGAATGAGGCAAAAAAGCAAAACTTGGCGTCTTTGCGCCTTTGCGAGACTAGTAAAATCGGGGTGTTTGGTAAGATGGAATTGTGCTGAATCTAATTCACTAAGGAAAAACCTTTCAAACCTGAAAATAGTTTAATTTGTAAAAGGGGTGTTATCAGAGTGTTAAGATAAAGTTTGAAAAAAGATTAAAAATAGTTTGAAAAAGCTATTGTTTAAGTGAATAAAGTGTCTACTTTTGCACCCGCAACAGCGATAGACGTTCACTGAAATACTGACAAGCAAAGGAATAAAAGCGAAAAGAGATTTTCAAAAAAAGATTCGAAAAAGCTTGTGAGATTTGAAAATAGATATTACATTTGCACCCCGCAAAACACGGGAAGCTCATTGAGAGATTGGAAGGAGAAAGAAGGAAAAAGGAAATTAAATTTTCTTAAAAAAAAACTTCAAAAAACTCTTGCCATTTAGAAATAAGTTTTCTACTTTTGCACCCGCTTTGAGATACAGGCGAGACAATAAAAAGAAATACACGTTCGTAGACATATTGAATTGACAGCCGTTTTAACAGAGATGTTAAAACAAAAGAATAAGAGTAAATGAATCGAGAGATTTGAAAAGAACCGATAGATAAAGCATCGCAATATAATATAAAAAATATACGATGAAGAGTTTGATCCTGGCTCAGGATGAACGCTAGCGGCAGGCTTAACACATGCAAGTCGAGGGGTAGAGTTCTTCGGAACTTGAGACCGGCGCACGGGTGCGTAACGCGTATGCAATCTACCTTTTACAGAGGGATAGCCCAGAGAAATTTGGATTAATACCTCATAGCATAGCAGTCTCGCATGAGATCACTATTAAAGTCACAACGGTAAAAGATGAGCATGCGTCCCATTAGCTAGTTGGTAAGGTAACGGCTTACCAAGGCTACGATGGGTAGGGGTCCTGAGAGGGAGATCCCCCACACTGGTACTGAGACACGGACCAGACTCCTACGGGAGGCAGCAGTGAGGAATATTGGACAATGGGCGCAAGCCTGATCCAGCCATGCCGCGTGCAGGATGACGGTCCTATGGATTGTAAACTGCTTTTATACGAGAAGAAACACTGCTTCGTGAAGCAGCTTGACGGTATCGTAAGAATAAGGATCGGCTAACTCCGTGCCAGCAGCCGCGGTAATACGGAGGATCCAAGCGTTATCCGGAATCATTGGGTTTAAAGGGTCCGTAGGCGGTTTAATAAGTCAGTGGTGAAAGCCCATCGCTCAACGGTGGAACGGCCATTGATACTGTTAAACTTGAATTATTAGGAAGTAACTAGAATATGTAGTGTAGCGGTGAAATGCTTAGAGATTACATGGAATACCAATTGCGAAGGCAGGTTACTACTAATGGATTGACGCTGATGGACGAAAGCGTGGGTAGCGAACAGGATTAGATACCCTGGTAGTCCACGCCGTAAACGATGGATACTAGCTGTTGGAAGCAATTTCAGTGGCTAAGCGAAAGTGATAAGTATCCCACCTGGGGAGTACGTTCGCAAGAATGAAACTCAAAGGAATTGACGGGGGCCCGCACAAGCGGTGGAGCATGTGGTTTAATTCGATGATACGCGAGGAACCTTACCAAGGCTTAAATGTAGATTGACCGGTTTGGAAACAGATCTTTCGCAAGACAATTTACAAGGTGCTGCATGGTTGTCGTCAGCTCGTGCCGTGAGGTGTCAGGTTAAGTCCTATAACGAGCGCAACCCCTGTTGTTAGTTGCCAGCGAGTCATGTCGGGAACTCTAACAAGACTGCCAGTGCAAACTGTGAGGAAGGTGGGGATGACGTCAAATCATCACGGCCCTTACGCCTTGGGCTACACACGTGCTACAATGGCCGGTACAGAGAGCAGCCACTGGGCGACCAGGAGCGAATCTATAAAACCGGTCACAGTTCGGATCGGAGTCTGCAACTCGACTCCGTGAAGCTGGAATCGCTAGTAATCGGATATCAGCCATGATCCGGTGAATACGTTCCCGGGCCTTGTACACACCGCCCGTCAAGCCATGGAAGCTGGGGGTGCCTGAAGTCGGTGACCGCAAGGAGCTGCCTAGGGTAAAACTGGTAACTAGGGCTAAGTCGTAACAAGGTAGCCGTACCGGAAGGTGCGGCTGGAACACCTCCTTTCTAGAGCCTCAAATGTTAGTGGAAACACACGTTGAGGAAAAAAGATGTTAATTTAGAAGGTTCTGAATCACAACATTCACTTACTCTTGCTGTTAATTTAAAAAATAATGAAAATTAAGTAAAACAGAGTCTCGTAGCTCAGCTGGTTAGAGTACTACACTGATAATGTAGGGGTCGGCAGTTCGAGTCTGCCCGGGACTACTTTTTAAAGATTGAAAGCTTTAAGTATTAAACTATTTAAAGATTAAGGAAATAAAAAAGACTGTTAGCTTAAAAAAGGAAATTCTGGAAGTTGGAATTCACCAAAAGAAATTAGAGAAGAAAAAAGAAATCTAAAATCTGAATTCTACAATCTAAGATTTAAGAAATGGGGGATTAGCTCAGCTGGCTAGAGCGCCTGCCTTGCACGCAGGAGGTCAACGGTTCGACTCCGTTATTCTCCACGAAATAATTGACAATTATCAATTGATAATTATTAATTGTTAAAGTTCATTGACATATTGAGATAAGAAAATAATAAAAAGTAGAAAGCGTTTTTTACAATTTATTGTAAAAGACAAAAAAAAACGGTCTTGTTTTAAGTAACAAGATTGGTACAATAAGCAAAATAAGGGCGTATGGGGGATGCCTAGGCTCTCAGAGGCGATGAAAGGCGTGATAAGCTGCGAAAAGCTACGGGGACGGGCACACACCGATTGATCCGTAGATACCTGAATGGGGCAACCCACTATGTTGAAGACATAGTACACCGATAGGTGGGCAAACCCGCTGAACTGAAACATCTAAGTAGGCGGAGGAGAAGAAAACAAAAGTGATTCCGTAAGTAGTGGCGAGCGAACGCGGATTAGCCCAAACCAATGTTGTTACGGCAATGTTGGGGTTGTAGGACCACGATATTTTATGTACAAGGAACCGGAATTGACTGGAAAGTCGAGCCAAAGAGGGTGATAGCCCCGTATGGGTAACGAGTATAATAGATAGTGGTATCCTGAGTAGGGCGGGGCACGTGAAACCCTGTCTGAATTTGGCGGGACCATCCGCTAAGGCTAAATACTCCTGAGAGACCGATAGTGAACCAGTACCGTGAGGGAAAGGTGAAAAGAACCGTGAATAACGGAGTGAAATAGATCCTGAAACCATACGCTTACAAGCGGTCGGAGCCCTTTCGTGGGGTGACGGCGTGCCTTTTGCATAATGAGCCTACGAGTTAACGTTGCTGGCAAGGTTAAGTGGTTAAGCCACGGATCCGTAGCGAAAGCGAGTCTGAATAGGGCGCTTTAGTCAGTAGTGTTAGACGCGAAACCGTGTGATCTACCCATGGGCAGGTTGAAGCTGTGGTAACACACAGTGGAGGACCGAACCGGTTGACGTTGAAAAGTCTTCGGATGACCTGTGGGTAGGGGTGAAAGGCCAATCAAACTCGGAAATAGCTCGTACTCCCCGAAATGCATTTAGGTGCAGCGCTGAGCGTAAAGTTATATAGAGGTAGAGCTACTGATTGGATGCGGGGGCTTCACCGCCTACCAATTCCTGACAAACTCCGAATGCTATATAATGTTTCTCAGCAGTGAGGGCTTGGGTGCTAAGGTCCAAGTCCGAGAGGGAAAGAACCCAGACCATCAGCTAAGGTCCCCAAATATACGCTAAGTTGAAAGAACGAGGTTTGTCTGCCCAGACAGCTAGGATGTTGGCTTGGAAGCAGCCATTCATTTAAAGAGTGCGTAACAGCTCACTAGTCGAGCGGACGAGCATGGATAATAATCGGGCATAAGTGTATTACCGAAGCTATGGATTTAGAGTTTACTCTAAGTGGTAGGGGAGCATTCTAACAGGGTTGAAGGTGTATCGTCAGGTATGCTGGACTGGTTAGAAAAGAAAATGTAGGCATAAGTAACGATAATGCGGGCGAGAAACCCGCACACCGAAAAACTAAGGTTTCCACAGCTATGCTAATCAGCTGTGGGTTAGTCTGGTCCTAAGGCGAACCCGAAAGGGACAGTCGATGGCTAACGGGTTAATATTCCCGTACTACTAATTACTGTGATGGGGTGACGGAGTGATGAAAGCGCCGCGAACTGACGGAATAGTTCGTTGAAGTACCTACCTATAAGCTGTGCAGGCAAATCCACACGGCTTGGGGAAATACGATAGTACTCGGCGTCTTCGGACAAAGAGATAGTGCGCCTAAGGGCTTCCAAGAAAAACCTCTAAACTTCAGGTAATTAGTACCAGTACCGTAAACCGACACAGGTAGTTGAGGAGAGAATCCTAAGGTGCTCGAGAGATTCATGGCTAAGGAATTAGGCAAAATAGACCCGTAACTTCGGGAGAAGGGTCGCCCTGTAGTAATACAGGGCCGCAGTGAAGAGGTCCAGGCGACTGTTTATCAAAAACACAGGGCTCTGCAAAATCGTAAGATGAAGTATAGGGCCTGACACCTGCCCGGTGCTGGAAGGTTAAGAGGAGATGTTATCTTCGGAGAAGCATTGAATTGAAGCCCCAGTAAACGGCGGCCGTAACTATAACGGTCCTAAGGTAGCGAAATTCCTTGTCGGGTAAGTTCCGACCTGCACGAATGGTGTAACGATCTGGACACTGTCTCAGCCATGAGCTCGGTGAAATTGTAGTAACGGTGAAGATGCCGTTTACCCGCAGTGGGACGAAAAGACCCTGTGCACCTTTACTATAGCTTAGTATTGACTTTGGATAAATGATGTGTAGGATAGGTTGGAGACTGTGAAGTGGCGTCGCCAGGCGTTGTGGAGTCATTGTTGAAATACAACCCTTTGTTTATCTGAAGCCTAACCCCGCGTTGTGGGGGACATTGCTTGGTGGGTAGTTTGACTGGGGTGGTCGCCTCCAAAAGAGTAACGGAGGCTTCTAAAGGTTCCCTCAGTACGCTTGGTAACCGTGCGTAGAGTGCAATGGCATAAGGGAGCTTGACTGAGAGACATACAGGTCGATCAGGTACGAAAGTAGAGCATAGTGATCCGGTGGTTCCGCATGGAAGGGCCATCGCTCAAAGGATAAAAGGTACGCCGGGGATAACAGGCTGATCTCCCCCAAGAGCTCATATCGACGGGGGGGTTTGGCACCTCGATGTCGGCTCGTCACATCCTGGGGCTGGAGAAGGTCCCAAGGGTTGGGCTGTTCGCCCATTAAAGTGGCACGCGAGCTGGGTTCAGAACGTCGTGAGACAGTTCGGTCTCTATCTACTGTGGGCGTTAGAAATTTGAGTGGATCTGATTCTAGTACGAGAGGACCGAATTGGACAAACCTCTAGTGTATCTGTTGTCCCGCCAGGGGCACCGCAGAGTAGCTACGTTTGGAAGGGATAAGCGCTGAAAGCATATAAGCGCGAAACCCACCACAAGATGAGATTTCTTTTAAGGATCGTGGAAGATGACCACGTTGATAGGCTATAGATGTAAAGGCAGTAATGTCATAGTCGAGTAGTACTAATAATCCGTAAGCTTATGTACACCCTTTTCTCTCCCGATGCAAATCGGGAGAGAAGAAACTTTCTAAAATAGTAAATAAAAGTACTTTTCTTTATCTCAGTATGTTAAGATATTTGCTCGCGCAAGAGCAGTAATTAGTGAAAAGTAGCTAGTAAAGAGTCTAAGGACTAATTACTATGCACTAAGGACTAATTACTAAAAACCTTAAGGTGGTTATTGCGGCGGGGCTCACCTCTTCCCATCCCGAACAGAGTAGTTAAGCCCGCCTGCGCAGATGGTACTGCAGTTATGTGGGAGAGTATGTCGTCGCCTTTCTTTTAAAAACCCTATCCAAATCGGATAGGGTTTTTTGTTTTATGTATTTTGAGAGATTCCTTGAGGTTTTTTTTATGCTACTTGATAGTGTAGTCCCTACGGGACACCTTTATGATGGGCAGGTTGTGAGTGTTACCTGTGGTTACCAATATTAGACTCCTAGCGGAGTTACTTTAAAAAGTTTAACAGCATCTGATTGAAATGAACTTCGCGTCTTTGTGACTTGGAGAGCAAAAGAAAAGTTTAGCAAACATTTTCTTAAATCAGTTAAAACTTCTATCGCAAAAGATTTAGCGTACAGCCCGACCCGAAGGGAAACGCCATACTTATTTTTATGAACTCCGTTTTTGTTAAAATATGGTCAATTTTAGTTTTTTAAGTTGTTGTGATAGACTTTTTTAAAAGTGAATCAGTATTTTTGTTTTAAATATTATAATTTAAGTATGAAAAAAACTATTGTATTGTTGACATTATTTGTGATTTCAAATTTAAGTGCTCAACAGCGCCCTAAGTTGGTGGTAGGTATTGTGGTAGACCAGATGAAAATGGAATATTTGTATCGATTCTCAGATGATTTTTCATCGAATGGATTTAAGAGATTGATGAATAATGGATATACTTTTCAAAATATGCATTATAATTATATGCCTACGTATACTGCGCCGGGGCATGCCTCTATTTATACCGGTACTACGCCTGCGACTCATGGAATTGTAGGAAATGAATGGTTTAGCAGAACGCTTGGTAAAGAAACGTACTGTACTGACGATGCGGGTGTGAAAACAGTAGGAGATGGTACAGTGGAAGAAGGTGCTATGTCGCCTAAAAACTTGCAAAGTACTACTATTACCGATGAAGTTAGAATGGCAACTAATTTTGAAGGAAAAGTGATTGGTATGAGTCTTAAGGATCGTGGAGCGATTTTACCAGCTGGACATTTTGCTAACTGGGCATTTTGGTACAGCAAGACGGGTTCTTTTATTTCAAGTACTTTTTACGGTGAGAAACTTCCGGAATGGGTTTCAGAATTCAATAATGAAAAACATTATATGCCGTATATCAATAAGGGATGGGATTTGTATAAGCCACTTTCGGTTTATAATGAGAGTCTGCCTGATAATAATCCGTATGAGGGGAAGTTGTATGGAAGTGCCGCACCTGTTTTTCCTTATGATTTAAAAACTATGTATGAGAAGAATGATGCAGGGATCTTAAGAGCTACACCTTATGGTAATGATTTGTTGGCAGAATTCGCTATGAAAGCTATCGAGAAAGAAGAATTAGGAAAAGATAGTATAACAGATTTTCTAACGGTTAGTTTCTCTTCTACAGATTATGTGGGACATTTACTTGGGCCAAGATCAATGGAGCTTCAGGATACTTATTTGAGATTGGATCAGACGATTGCTGACTTTTTGAATTATTTAGATAAGACTGTTGGGAAAGATAATTATCTGTTATTTTTAACAGCTGACCATGCGGGCGCTGAGAATGTAATTTATTTAAAAGACAGAAAGTACAATGTCAATAACTACCCTGCTAAGGATGTTAAAAAGAGTCTTCAGGATTTTTCAACAAAAACATTTGGTGTGGATTTGATTTTAAATTATTCTAATTTTAACGTATTTTTGAATAAGCCGGTTCTTAAGAAAAAAGGACTTGATTTAGTAAAAGTGAAACAGATTTTTAAAGAGTTTTTAATTTCACAGCCGCAAGTTAAAAGAGTATATACAGAGGAAGAAATTTTAGCCAATTCCGGTAAAGATTATTACCTTGATTTTGTAGCAAAAGGGTACGATGTAACTCAAAATGGAGATTTAATTATTTTGGATAAGCCTGGAGATATTGAATATTCTACTACAGGAACATCACACGGAACGCCTTATAGTTATGATACTCACGTTCCTGCTATTTTTTATGGATGGCACATTAAAAAAGGAGAATCCTATGATAAAAAAGCCATTACAGAAATTGCTCCAACAATTGCACAAAAAATTAAAGTAACTTTTCCAAATGGAACCGAAGCAAAAGTTTTGCAGGAAGTTTTGGATGAAAAATAGTTCATACTTATAAAATAATAAAAAAAGCCTGTCTTGTTTTTCATGACAGGTTTTTTTATAGGTATAAAAAAAGGCTTCTCAATTAAGAAAAGCCTTTTGATAGTGTTTTAGTAAGCACTTATTTTAGTGTTAACACTATGCGTTTGTTAACACTATTTCTTCGTTGAAAGGTAGATTCCAAGCTTCTGCAACTCCTTTGTAAAGGATTTTTCCATTAGCGATGTTTAATCCTTTTTTCAATTCTTCATTTTCGTTACAAGCTTTTTCCCATCCTTTGTTTGCTAATTGTACAGCATATGGTAAAGTAGCATTTGTTAAAGCTAAAGTAGAAGTGTAAGGAACAGCTCCCGGCATATTAGCTACACAATAGTGAACAATATCATCAATAATGAAAGTTGGGTTTTCGTGAGTTGTAGGAGTACAAGTTTCGATACATCCACCCTGATCTACAGCTACGTCAACAACAACAGTTCCTGGACGCATTAATTTTAACATATCACGAGTGATCAGGTGAGGTGCTTTTGCTCCTGGGATCAAAACGGCACCAACAATTAAATCAGCTGTAGCGATTGCTTTAGTGATGTTGTAGTGGTTAGACATTTCTGTGTTCACGTTAGCTGGCATGATATCATCTAAATAACGTAAACGTGGTAAGCTTAAGTCCATAATAGTAACCTGTGCACCTAAACCAGCAGCCATTTTAGCAGCCTGAGTTCCTACGATTCCTCCTCCTAAAACCAATACTTTTGCTGGTGGAACGCCTGGAACACCTCCTAAAAGAATTCCTCTTCCTTTTAATGGTTTTTCAAGATATTTTGCTCCTTGTTGGATAGCCATACGACCTGCAACTTCAGACATTGGTACTAGTAATGGTAAACTACGGTCAGCTTTTTCAACTGTTTCGTAAGCCAAGCACACAGCACCTTTTTCAAGCATAGCATGAGTTAATGGCTCTGATGAAGCAAAGTGGAAATAAGTGAATAATAATTGATCTTTCTTGATTAATGGATATTCAGAAGCAATAGGCTCTTTTACTTTAATAATCATTTCAGCAATTGCATATACTTCTTCAATAGTTCCTAAAACTACCGCACCTGCATTTGCATACTCATCGTCACCGAAACCACTTCCTAAACCGGCAGTAGCTTGTACATAAACAGTATGTCCGTGTTTTTTCATTTCAGAAACTCCTGCTGGAGTTAATGCTACACGGTTCTCATTATTCTTGATTTCTTTTGGAACACCTATTATCATTTTGTTATCTTTTTTATTTTTTGTTGAAATTGTTTTACAAAACTACAGATAGAGAATATATTATTGATTAATGAGTAATAAATAAGAAAATATTATTTTATTTTTTACTTTTACAGAAAAATATACTGTTTAAGGAAATTAAATTGCCTCTAAAAAGAAAAAATGACTAAATTTTATTAATCAATGAAAACGTTTTCGTTATGGCTTTAGATGATATTGACAAGAAAATCTTACGACTTTTACAGGAAAATGCGCACTATACTTTAAAAGATATCGCAAACAAAATAAACCTGTCTCTGACACCTGTTCATGATCGGGTGAAACGTCTTGAAAGAGAAGGAGTTATAGAGAAGTATGTTTCTATTTTAAATAAAAAAAAACTCGGTAACAATCTGACGGTTTATTGTCAGGTCACTCTAACAAAACAGACTTATGATACATCGGAAGGATTCAATCAATCGATTTTAAATTTACCGGAAGTGGTTGAGTGTAACTATGTTTCAGGAAATTTTGATTATATGTTAAAAGTGATCATTCCTGATATGGAAAGCTTTCATCATTTTCATCAGAAAAAATTAGCTGTTCTTCCTGAGGTTTCGCTTATCAATACTGTTTTTGTTATTTCTGAAGTAAAGAGCACTACAGTTTTGCCTATATAATTTCGGAAATGTTGTGAATTTGTTTTAGATGAGCAGGATTGAAATAACTTAAAGTGAAAAAAGAAAAGCCACCAAGAAAACTTGATGGCTTTTGCAGTATGGATGGTTTTGGTATATCCTAGTAGTAAGTAAAACGTCTTACTTTTGCAATGTATTTCGCCAAACGAATTACCTGATGGCTATAGCCGTATTCGTTATCGTACCAAATGTACAATACAATGTTTTTTCCATCTTTAGATACAATTGTAGCATTACTGTCATATATTGAAGGAGCTGACGTTCCTACAATGTCAGATGAAACCAATTCGTTATTCAATGAATATTTGATTTGCTCTACTAATTCGCCTTCTAAAGCGTATTTTTTCATGATTTTATTGATCGCCGGGATTGAAGTTGCTTTTTTAACTTCTAAATTCAGAACTACCAAAGAACCGTTTGGAACAGGAACCCTAATAGCATTTGAAGTTAATTTTCCTTCTAATGATGGTAATGCTTTTGCAACTGCACTTCCCGCACCAGTTTCGGTAATTACCATGTTTAAAGCTGCAGCTCTTCCACGACGGTATTTTTTATGCATATTGTCGACCAAATTTTGATCGTTTGTATAGGCATGAATAGTTTCTAAATGTCCTTTTACTACACCTAATGTATCTTCGACAGCTTTTAAGACTGGCGTAATTGCATTTGTTGTGCAGGATGCAGCAGAGAAAATATCAATTTCGTCAGGATTGTATTCATTATGGTTAACTCCATGAACAATATTTGGAACTCCTTTTCCAGGTGCAGTCAATAAAACTTTACTGGCTCCTTTAGAAGTTAAGTGTCTTTTTAAAGCTTCTTCTGTTGTAAAAGCTCCGGTATTGTCAATAACTAAGGCCTGATTGATTCCGTATAAAGTATAATCAATTTCTTCCGGTGAATTTGCTGTAATGATATGAACGGTGGTTCCGTTGATAATTAATGCATTGTTCTTTGGATCGGCTGTAACAGACCCCTGAAAATCTCCATGTATTGAATCGTATCTTAAAAGAGAAGCTCTTTTCTCTAATGTCGAAGCGTCATTTTTGTCTCTGGTAACAATCGCTCTCAGTCGCAATTGATTTCCTTTGCCGGTTTTAGACATTAATTCTCTGGCTAATAAACGGCCAATTCTTCCAAAACCATATAAAACAACATCTTTTGGCTGAATTTCTTCAGAAGATTTTGCTTCTTTCAATTTGTCGATTACAAAATATCGCGCATCAGGATATTTCTCATCTTCCAAACGATATTCATAAGTTAGTTTTCCAAGATCTAATTTTGCAGGTGGAAGATCTAAAGATAAAACTACTCTGGCGATTTCAACTGAATCAAAAATGGTGATAGGCTTGCCTACAAATTCACCGGCATATTGATGCAAATTGATAATATCGCTGACATTTTGATCCAGTAATTGGTTTTTGAAAAGAACCATCTCAATGGATTTGTCATACCATAAATCGCTTATGATTTTAATTAATTCGACACCAGCTCTTCTTCGGTCGACTTGTAATGATACCTCTTTTTGGTACAAAGATTTTTTGCTCATAATTGATTAAATTGAAAAAATAAATACACGAATATTTTTAAATTTTGCGCAAAAGTACCCATTTCAATCGATTTCGTAAACTATTTTATGATTTATTTTTGAAATTTGTATAAAAAATATTTTTTCCTAATTAGTTAAAAAATGAGCTTATGATAATGAAAATGGGAGTTCATTTGTGAAGGAAAACAAAAAAGTCACCTTATTTCTAAGATGACTTTTTTATGAGTTTTCAGTCTCAGTTGGCAGTTTCCAGTGGAAAACAAACTGTAAATCGAGACTGAAAACTGAGACTGTAAAAGGGAGACTTAAATAATAATTCGGAGAATTTCACCCGATTTACTAATCATTTCAAGACGTACACTTTGTCCGTCATTTTTTCTGTTTAAAAGTTTAGAAACCGTTTCTATATTGGTTGCTTTTACATTATCAATACTCAAGATGATATTGCCTTGCAGTTCATTTTGATACTGCATTAAATTTTCGTTGGTTATGCTTCTGATTTTTACACCATAATCAATTTTGAATCTCTTTTTATCCGAAGCATCGATATTTTCTAATTCGATTCCTTTAAACTCGGTACTGAAAAATTCATTTTTACTTAAAGTTACCGGTACTGTTTTGGTTTTTCCATCTTTGATATAGGTTACCTTAACGACATCATTCGGGCGTTTTGTGTTGATGTAACCTGATAAATCTGCATAAGTTGCAATATTTTGGTCGTCAAGTTTAACGATGATATCTCCTTTACCAAGCCCAGCTTTTTCAGCGCCGGAATTTTTGGATACTTTACTAATGTAGAAACCTTGTGTTTCTGTAATTCCTAATTCTTTAGAAGCGGTACTGTTTAATTCGCCACCTTCAACACCCAAGATACCTCTTTGTACATTCCCGAATTCCATAATGTCTTCGATTATTTTGCGGGCGATATTAGACGGAACGGCAAACGAATAGCCTACATAGGAACCTGTCATCGAAGATATCATTGTGTTAATACCAATCAGTTCGCCTCTGGTATTTACTAAGGCACCACCGCTATTTCCGGGATTTACTGCGGCATCCGTCTGAATAAAAGACTGGATTCCGTTTGTATCCAGATTTCTGGCTTTTGCCGAAACAATTCCGGCTGTAACAGTAGAAGTTAAATTATACGGATTCCCTACTGCCAAAACCCATTCTCCGATTTTTACAGAATCAGAATTGGCAAAAGCGGTATAAGGTAATTTCTCATCAGCATTAATTTTTAGTAAGGCAATATCCATTTTAGAATCGGTACCAACTAATTTAGCTTTGTATGACTTTTTATTGTTTAAAGTGATTTCGATTTCTGTAGCATCTTTAATCACATGATTATTGGTTACAATGTATCCGTCTTCTGAAATGATAACTCCGGATCCGGTTCCAACTTGCTCTTGTTGCTGTTGACCTCCGTAACCGTAGAAAAATTCCATCATTGGGTTGCTGACTGTTCTTCGCGAAACATTTTTTACGTGAACCACAGTGTGAATGGTTTTATCTGCGGCTGCTGTAAAATCAACCGTTTCGGCAGATAAGGCTACGTTTCTTCCAAATGAATTTGGGGCAAGAGTAACAACAGAATTTCCTCTTCCAAAAAAAGAATTGTTGCTTTCAAATAATAATTTGTAAGCACCAAGGGTAGTTGCACCACTAAGTAGTGAAACTAAAAATAAGGTTGAAAATCTTTTCATATTACAGTTTATATTATTGGTTATTTTAACGTAAAAATACTTCAAAAAATTATTTGATAAAACGGTTTAACGCTCTTTAACATTGATTAACATTTCATTAATTATTTGTTCGTACTTTTGTGTTTATTAATGTAAAAAAAATGCAAATAGAATTTTATAAATACCAAGGTACAGGGAACGATTTTGTTATGATTGACAACCGATCAGAGTTCTTCCCAAAAGAAAATATTAAATTGATTGAACGCTTGTGCGACAGACGTTTCGGGATAGGTGCGGATGGACTTATTTTGTTAGAAAATGATACCGAAACCGACTTTAGAATGGTCTATTATAATTCAGATGGTAATCAGAGTTCGATGTGTGGAAATGGTGGCCGTTGTCTGGTCGCTTTTGCTAATCAATTGGGGGTGATTGAAGATAAAACTACTTTTATTGCGACCGATGGTTTGCATCATGCTTCGGTAGGGGAGGATGCTATTGTTTCATTGCAGATGATTGATGTTGATGAAGTGCAAAAGAATGATTCTTATACTTTTTTAAATACTGGTTCGCCACATCATGTGCAGATTGTGGATGATTTAGAGCATTACAATGTGAAAGAAAATGGTGCGGCAATTCGTTATGGTGAGTTATACGGAGAAAAAGGAAGTAACATTAATTTTGTGAAAAAAGTAGATGACAGTACCTTTTCATTGCGTACTTATGAAAGAGGTGTTGAAGATGAAACTTTGGCTTGCGGAACAGGAGCAACCGCAGTAGCAATCGCGATGAATGCTATTGGTTTAACAAATGAAACTTCCATTAATCTGAATGTTGAAGGCGGTAAACTGGTCGTTTCTTTTGACAAATCTGGAGATCATTTTACCAATGTTTTTTTGACAGGACCTGCTAAATTTGTTTTCAAAGGAACTATTGAAATTTAATCACAAAGAGCACAAAGACCATTCAAAAATCAGCAATCTACAATCTAAAATTACATGATAACACTCAAAGGCGACTCGATTTATCTGCGTGCATTAGAACCCAATGATTTGGAATTTGTGTATGCTATGGAAAATGATGAAAGCATTTGGGAAGTGAGTAACACACAAACCCCTTACAGCAGGTTTTTGATACGTCAGTATCTTGAAAATGCACAACAGGATATTTATGAGGCCAAGCAACTGCGTTTGGCTATTTGTCAGGATCAGGACTTTCCGGCGATTGGATTAATTGATTTGTTTGAGTTTGATCCAAAAAGCAACAGAGCAGGTATTGGAATTGTCATTCAGAAGGATGAAAACAGAAATCAAAAAGTTGGATCTGAGGCATTAGGGCTTTTAATTAACTATGCATTTCGTAATTTAAATTTGCACCAATTATATGCAAATATTGCTGTGGGAAATGTAGCAAGTGTAGCTCTTTTTACTAAATTTGGCTTTGAGAAAATAGGAATTAAGAAAGATTGGATTTTGCTCCACAACCAGTATCAGGACGAAGCAATGTTTCAGTTAATTAACAAACACATTTAAATTTAAAACTTTGAGCATAAAAAAAATCATCACGTTAACTGCTGTTGCCGTAATTTCAGTTTTAATGGTTTACGGATTTATTTTAATTAGTAAAATCTTTAGTGCCAATACCAAATTCGAGGAAAAAGAATTGTACGTGTATGTTCCAACAGGAGCGAATTATACCGATGTGAAGAAAATATTAGAGCCCTATATCAAGAATTTTGAGGATTTTGAAATGGTGGCCAGCAAAAGAAGTTATCCTGAAAATGTAAAGTCAGGTCGTTTTTTGCTTAAAAAAGATATGAATAATATGGATTTGGTTCGTGCTATGCGTTCTAATGTTCCGGTAAAATTGGCTTTTAACAATCAGGAGCGTCTGGAAAATTTTGCAGGAAGAGTAGGTTCTGAAATCGAAGCCGACAGTTTGTCTTTGATGAAAGCCTTTAAAGATCCGGAATTTTTGGCAGCAAACGGTTTCAACGAAGACAACGTCTTTGCCATGTTTATCCCGAATACGTATGAAATTTACTGGAATACCTCTGCAGAGAAATTCCGTGATAAAATGATCAAGGAATACCATAATTTTTGGACGGCCGAGAGAATTGAAAAGGCAAAAAAACAAGGATTAACTCCAGTTCAGGTTACTATTTTAGCTTCGATCGTTCACAAAGAGTCAGTAAAAAAAGATGAAAGACCTCGTATTGCCGGTGTTTATTTGAATCGTTTGCGTTTAGAAATGCCATTACAGGCAGATCCGACTGTAATTTATGCTTTAAAACTAAGAGATAACAATTTTGATCAGGTTATCAAAAGAGTATTCTACAACGATTTGCTTATGAGATCTCCGTACAATACGTATGTGAATATTGGACTTCCTCCGGGACCGATCGCGATGCCTGATATTACAGCTCTCGAAGCGGTTTTAAATCCGGAAAAAAACGATTATATTTATTTTTGCGCTAGTGTTGAACGTTTCGGATACCACGAATTTGCTGCTACTTTAGCCGAACATAATGTAAATGCAAAAAAATATTCAGACTGGATTGCTAGTCAGGGCGTAACAAGATAGTTTTGAGTTTTAAAAATATATTTTTCTTATCGGTTTTGATGTTGTCGGGTATTTTTTCTGTGAATGCCCAAAGAAGGTACGAAAGTTTTTTAACCCCTTCGGACAGCTTAAATAAGAAACGACAAAATACAGTTATCGTTACTGAAGCTGCTCTGGCTTCAGTAACCTTACTGGGTTTAAATCAGCTTTGGTATGCCGATTATCCGCGTTCTAATTTTCATTTTATAAATGATAATAACGAATGGCTTCAGATGGATAAAGTAGGGCATATGTATTCAGCATATCATTTGGGAAGGTTTGGCGCTGAAATGATGAATTGGAGTGGTGCCAATCAAAAAAAGCAACTGATTTACGGAGCAGGTTTGGGTTTTGCTTTTTTAACGGCTGTTGAAGTTCTGGATGGCTTTTCGGCCGAATGGGGTGCTTCTTCAGGTGATATTATTGCCAATGCAACCGGTACTGCCTTATATGTTTCTCAAGAATTACTTTGGAAAGAACAGCGTATTATTCCAAAATTTTCTTTTCATACTACACATTACGCAAATTTAAGGCCTAAGGTATTGGGAAGCTCGTTAAATGAGGAGGTCTTAAAAGATTACAATGGACAAACCTATTGGCTTTCTGTAAACCTTCATTCTTTCGCAAAACAAAGCAAAATTCCAAAGTGGTTAAATCTCGCTTTTGGTTATGGAGCGGAGGGAATGTTAACAGGAAATTTACAAAAAGATAATCTGGATTTCGCTCAAAACCCTGAAATATTTCGTCAGATTTATCTTAGTTTTGACGTAGATTTGACGAAAATTGAAACAAAATCGCATTTTTTGAAAACTATTTTTTCTGTTTTTAACACTATAAAAATTCCGGCTCCAACTCTCGAATACTCCGCCAATAAAGGGCTGAAAGCACATGTCTTCTATTTTTAGAAAACCTTAACTTATTGATTATCAGTATTGTTTGTTTTTTGTTACCTTTGCACCGTAGAAATTTCAAAAAGGTGACAGCGTTTTGAAGAAAAACAATTTATGATAAAGAAGTGGTATTTTTATGCGAGTTTGATCGTTATTATTACATTTTTGACTTTGGGTTTTAAACCCTTTAATCTGGAAACCAAACCGTGGTTTCTAATAGAAAAAACAGATGGATCTGAATACTTATTTCCATCGCAGGAAGAGGATGATTATCCTACCTTGCACAAATTAAACACCCCATTTACCGGAAAACGTCTTATTGGTTTCAAAGAAGCAGTGGCTTTTAAAGAATCTCAAGGAAAATACCGTTTGGTAAATTCACTTGGTTATATGGGGAAATATCAATTTGGGACTCAGGCACTGAGAGCGATTGGTGTTCGAAACAACAAAGCCTTTTTAAAGGATCCTGCCTTACAGGAAAAAGCTTTTATTGCGCTATTGTCCAAAAACAAATGGATTTTGCGTAATGAAATCGAAAAGTATGAAGGGAAAGTGATCAGTGGTATTGAAATTACCGAGTCTGGTATTTTAGCCGCTGCACATCTTGGAGGTGCCGGTTCAGTTAAAAACTTTTTTAAGAATAACGGAGGCAGGCATTTTAGGGATGCTTATGGAACTTCATTAAAAAGTTACCTGAAAGCCTTTGCAGGTTATGATCTTTCTTATATTGAAGCCGATAGTAACGCTACAATACACCCTTAAAAAACATCAAACAAAAGAACAAAAAATCCCGATAAACTCGGGATTTTTTTATGTTAGTCAATTAGAATTTCTAAGATTTTAATAGCAGCTTCACTAATTTTTGTCCCGGGACCAAATACTGCTACTGCTCCGGCATCAAAGAGAAATTGGTAATCCTGTGCCGGAATTACTCCGCCCACAATAACCATAATGTCTTCTCGTCCGTGTTTTTTAAGCTCTTCAATTACCTGAGGTACCAGAGTTTTATGCCCCGCAGCAAGTGATGAAACACCTAATATGTGTACGTCATTTTCAACAGCTTGTTTGGCAGCTTCAGCCGGCGTCTGAAAAAGCGGACCTATGTCTACGTCGAAACCTACATCGGCATAACCTGTAGCGACTACTTTTGCACCTCGATCGTGTCCGTCTTGCCCCATTTTTGCAATCATAATTCGGGGACGTCTTCCTTCTTGTTTAGCAAAGGCATCTGCTAATTGTTTTGCCTTTTCAAAATTTTCGTCGTTTTTTATTGCTGCACTATACACACCGCTAAAGGATTTAATTTGTGCTTTGAATCTGCCGAATATACTTTCAAGAGCATCGCTAATTTCTCCTAAAGTCGCTCTGTTTCGGGCGGCTTCAATTGCAATTGCTAATAAGTTTCCTTCTCCGGTTTTTGCACAATGAATTAATTTTTCGAGTGATTGATTTACTTTTTCAGTATCTCTGGTTTCTTTAATTGTTTTAAGCTGATCAATTTGCTGCTTGCGGACCATTTGGTTGTCAACATCCAGAATATGCAAAGGATCTTCTTTTTCTAAGCGATATTGATTTACACCTACAATTATATCTTGTCCGCTGTCTATTCTTGCTTGTTTTCTCGCTGCCGCTTCTTCGATTCTTAATTTTGGAATTCCAGCTTCAATGGCTTTTGTCATACCGCCTAATTCCTCTACTTCTTCGATAAGTTTCCAGGTGCTTTTGAGTATTTCATCGGTTAAGCTCTCCACATAATAGCTTCCTCCCCAAGGGTCAACGGTTTTGGTAATTTTAGTTTCTTCCTGTAAAAAGATTTGGGTATTACGGGCAATTCTTGCCGAGAAGTCAGTAGGTAAAGCAATAGCTTCATCCAATGCATTGGTATGCAGTGACTGTGTTCCTCCAAAAGCTGCCGCGGTTGCTTCGATACAAGTTCTGGCTACATTGTTAAAAGGGTCCTGTTCTGTTAAACTCCAGCCACTCGTCTGACAGTGTGTTCTCAGGGCTAAAGATTTGTCACTTTTAGGATTGAATTGTTGTACTAATTTTGCCCAGATCATTCGACCTGCTCTCATTTTGGCAATTTCCATAAAGTGATTCATTCCAATGGCCCAAAAGAAAGACAATCTTGGAGCAAAATCGTCAATAGTCATTCCGGTTGAAAGTCCGGTTCTAATATACTCAAGACCATCGGCCAGGGTATAAGCCAATTCAATATCAGCAGTAGCACCGGCCTCCTGCATGTGATATCCCGAAATAGAAATAGAATTGAATTTTGGCATTTTTTTGCTCGTAAATTCAAAAATATCAGCAATGATTTTCATCGAAGGAGTTGGTGGGTAAATGTAAGTATTACGCACCATAAACTCTTTCAGGATATCGTTTTGGATGGTTCCGGATAGTTTTTCAATAGATACACCCTGTTCTTCGGCTGCAACAATATAAAAAGCCATAATAGGTAAAACGGCTCCGTTCATCGTCATCGAAACCGACATTTCGTCAAGTGGAATCTGATCGAACAATACTTTCATGTCTTCGACAGAATCGATTGCTACTCCAGCTTTTCCAACATCACCAACTACCCGCTCATGATCTGAATCATAACCTCGATGGGTTGGTAGGTCAAAAGCAATGGAAAGTCCTTTTTGTCCGGCAGCTAAATTTCTTCTGTAAAAAGCATTGCTTTCTTCTGCGGTCGAAAATCCTGCATATTGACGAATCGTCCACGGACGTCTTACGTACATTGTAGCGTAGGGGCCGCGTAAATTGGGTGCAAATCCGGCTCCGAAATTCAAGAACTCTAAATCTTCAATATCCTTTTCAGCGTATTTCTTTTTGAGCTCAATACCTTCGGCTGTTGTAAAGTTCTCAAGTAAGGATTCTGAGTCAGGCACCTGCACGTCTAACTTTGCACTGTTGATATCTAACGTAATATGTGTGAGGTCTTTTCTAATCATGGAGACTCTTCGTTGTAGGGTTTAATTAATTACTTTAAAAAGATTATTCAAGTTCTAAGCGTTCCTGCTCCAGTTTTTCGGCCAGTCTTTTTTCTATTATTGGAGTAATTAATGTTTTTCGGGGTTTTACTTTTACGAAAGGAAACAATTCTAAGTCATGTTTCATTTTGTCTTCTTTGTTGGGATGTTTGTTTGTTCCTAACAAAACTTCTTTTTTAGAGTCAAATAATTCCTGTTCTTTTGCGGCACTTTCCTGAATTTTCTTTTTGATCGATCCGTCGTTCAAAAGTTTTAAGAAACCTCCGTTTGCTTCGATGTCTTTAAACAGTGCTAAGCTTTTTTCTGCGAGCTGCAGGGTAAGGCTTTCAATATAATAACTGCCGTCAGCCGGATTATCGACTTTGTCAAAGTAGCTTTCGTGTTTTAAAACCAGCAATTGATTGCGGGCAATTCTATCACCAAATTCATTGTCTTTATGGTACAAAGAATCGTAAGGTAAGTTGGCTACAGCATCTGCACCACCTAAAATAGCCGACATACATTCTGTTGTGGTACGCAGCATGTTAACATTATAATCGTAAATCGTTTTATTTCGTTTGGTTGGAGTGACCAATAAATGACATTTTAAGTCTGAATTGTATTCCGCGGCGATTAATCCGAAAAGCATTCGTAATGCGCGAAGTTTTGCAATTTCAAAGAAGTAATTGGTTCCTACTGATACTTCAAAAACAATTGGTTGGGTCGTATTAGGAAATAGGTTCAGGTATTCATTAGCATGTGCTAAACTGTATGCGATTTGCTGTGTGATATTAGCGCCGGCATTTTGATACAAACCCGAATCTATACTTAAGATGGATATATTGGTTACAGTTTTTATTATTTTTTCGAGGGTCTCAAAATTGCTTTTCTCGGCTGTTGTAAACCAGTTTCCTTCTCTTGCTAAATGACCAATAGGATCGATGTTACAATAAAAAGTCGCCTTCTTTTGAATTGATATGCGGTCTAGTAGTTGTGCGAAATCGATTGAAATGAAATTCAAATTAAAGTAAACGATTCTGTTTTCTAAAGGAAGTGCCTCTAGTAATTTTTGAATATCAGTGGTTTCATTTTCGATTGTAAAACGTAAACTTTCAGCACCTCTTTCAAGAGTATTGATGGCTCTTTGAATCGATTTCTCTATATCGTAAACAAAAATGTTCTGGCAAATGTTAAAATTTGAAACTTGAGTTTGTACAGTTACAGCTTTTGTGAATTCATCACTGTGGTAAAATGGTTTTACCTGAATGTCTTCGGGAGAATTCCAAATTACAGTCTGGTTGTAATCGGCTCCATCTAATTCAAACTGAATTTTTTGTTTCCATTGTTTGGATGAAATCGGATTAAAATCGTCGAATAGGGTAGTGGCCATTGGGTGTTTTTTCGGGTTATTCTTTATCTTGAATGGTGTCTCCTTCAAATTGGATGATGTAAATATCTTCGCTGTCTTTTTTCATAAAGTACTTCTCGCGAGCATATTTCTCTATTTGTTCAGGATTTTTAAGCTGTTTGATCTGTTCCTGATCCTTTTTTATTTCGTCCTGATAGTATTTTTTATTGTCTTGTAATTCGTGGATTTGGTTGTCCAGAAAACGATGATCAAAATAAGAATAATTATCTAAGAATAACATCCATACTACAAAAAATAATAACACCCAAACATATTTGTTGCCTAGGAGTTTGAACCATTTTTTGTCTTTATATGGGTTTTTCATTTTAGTTTTTATTTAACCGCTTGTGTTGTGTAATTTCGATTGGTGTTTTTGATTCTGGTAGAAGTGATAATCCTTTTGTGCCGTTGTGAGGCACAAAAGGTTAAATGGATCTTCTAATTTTGATGCAATAAATTTACAATAAAAATTATAAAATTCGTTGATTAATTACAGCCCGGACAACATCAATTGCAACGGTATTGTATTTGTCGTTTGGAATGATAATGTCCGCGAAAGCTTTAGAAGGTTCTATAAACTGTTCGTGCATTGGTTTTAAAGTGTTTTGATAACGAGTTAAAACTTCGTCAATATCACGTCCACGTTCTGAGATGTCTCTTTTTAAACGTCGGATTAATCTTTCGTCTGAATCTGCGTGAACAAAGATTTTAATGTCAAAAAGATCACGTAATTCCGGATTTGTTAAAATTAAAATTCCTTCAACAATCATAACTTTTCTCGGGTGAGTTGAAACCGTATCATCAGTTCTATTGTGCTGTATGAAAGAATATACAGGCTGATCGATAGTTTCGCCAGCTTTTAGTGCTTTAAGGTGCTTTACCAGTAATTCAAAATCTATCGCACGCGGGTGGTCAAAGTTGATTAATGCTCTTTCGTCAAACGACAAATTGGTAGTCTCTTTATAATACGAATCCTGAGAAATTACGCCCACTTCAGTGTCCGGTAATTCATTCATGATTTGGTGTACTACTGTCGTTTTTCCACTTCCTGTTCCTCCTGCAAGTCCAATAATGAGCATAAAATTTGTGTTATATATTTGTACGGCAAAAATAATAATTTAACTGGATTGATAATGGAATCCGAACTTTAAAATTGTGTTTATAAGTAGAAGTTTAATAGAGATCCCGGATTGATTGAGTAAATTGTGAATTGTGTAAATCAAATAGTAATTTTGATTTTTCTATGTGGTGCTCGATATAGGGAAATGCGCACAGAGGTACTTCTACTACTATTTTGGTAATATGATTTTTAGTTATACAAAAAAAATCCCGATAGCAAGGCCATCGGGATTTCGTGCAATCAGTATAGTTTTAAAAAAGTATTCTGAATTTAGTAAGCACTTGTAATTATTTATTCTTTTTTGCTTTAATCATCATTTCAAGCTGGTCCCAAAGTTCTTCGGGAATTGCTTCCAATAGATTAAACTGTCCGGCACCTTTTAGCCATTCACCACCATCAATTGTAATAACGTCTCCGTTTACATAAGCTGAAAAATCTGAAACTAAATATGCAGCCAGATTAGCCAATTCCTGATGGTCACCTACGCGTTTCAATGGTACTTTTTTGGCCATGTCGAATTTTTCGGCCAAATCTCCCGGTAATAATCGGTCCCAGGCTCCTTTTGTAGGGAAAGGCCCCGGAGCAATTGCGTTAGAACGGATTCCGTATTTTGCCCATTCCACTGCCAAACTGCGAGTCATAGCTAAAACTCCTGCTTTTGCAGTAGCACTTGGCACTACGTATGCCGAACCTGTCCAGGCATAAGTCGTAACAATATTTAAAATCGTAGCAGAGGTTTGTTTGGTGTCAATCCAGTGTTTACCAAAAGCCAGTGTACAGTTTTTAGATCCTTTTAATACAATATCAATAACAGTATCAAAAGCATTCGCAGATAAACGTTCTGTTGGCGAGATAAAGTTTCCGGCAGCATTGTTTAAAAGAACATCCACTTTTCCAAAAGTTTTTAAAACTTCCTGAAGCATGTTCTCTACTTCTTCGTAATGACGAACGTCACATTGAAGCGGTAAACATTTTCCTCCGGTTTCAGTTTCAAGTTCAGTAGCAGTATTTTTAAGCTTTTCTAAATCTCTTGAAGTAATGGCTACCTGAGCCCCTAATTCCAGGAAGTATTTGGTCATAGCTTTTCCTAAACCGCTTCCTCCGCCTGTAACAACAATGACTTTGCCTTTTAAAGCGTCATCTCTTAACATTTTATCTGTATAGCTCATATGATTTTCTTTTTATTACAATATTAATTAAATAAATAGGATGCACGCATAATAATGTTATAAATTTTTGATAAACTTTAAATATCACATAGTTTTTTTGCAGCTGCTTCGAGGGTAGAATTGTCTTTGGCAAAGCAAAAACGTATTAGTTTTTGATCTTTGTGATCGGAATAGAAAGAAGAAATTGGAATTGCAGCAACTCCATGTTCGGTGATTAAATTTTTACAGAAAGTAACATCGTCTTCATTTGAAATGCCGGCATAAGAAGCCACCTGAAAATAAGTTCCTTCGCAAGGTTTTAATTCAAATCGGCTGTTTTGAAGCAGTTTCTGAAAATAATCTCTTTTTTCCTGATAGAATTTCCCAAGCAGGCTGACGTCAACAATTTCTAAATACTGGCTAATAGCTGCCTGTGAAATACTATTCACGCTAAAAACCAGAAATTGATGTACTTTTTTGATCTCGTTCATTAAATGTTTCGGAGCAACGGTATAACCAATTTTCCAGCCGGTAATGTGAAATGATTTTCCGAAAGATGAAACCATGATACAGCGATTTAAAAGAAATTCTTTAGTATGTGCCGAAATGTGTTTTTCTTCAAAAGTGATGTATTCGTAAACTTCATCAGATAATACCAGAACATCCGGGTGTTGCTCTAATAATTTTTCAAGTTGAAGAAAATCATCTTCAGTTAAAATTTTTCCTGTGGGATTGTGCGGATTATTGATGATAATCATCTTCGTTTTTGAAGAGCAGGCTTTTGCTATCGTTTCCCAGTTAGGAGTATAGTCGTCATTTAGCGCGACACGAATTGGTTTTGCATTACATAATAAAACTGGAGATTCATACGAATCATAACTCGGATCTAAGATGATGACTTCATCTCCTGTTTTTACCAAAGCCAGAATGGTAGTAAAAATTCCCTGAGTAGCTCCGGCCGTAACCAGAATTTCGGCTTCGGGTCTGATGATTCGGTTATAGGAGGTTTGAACCAATTTTGCGATTTGCTCCATCAATGGCGGATAACCGGCCATTGGAGTATATTGGTGCACGTTTTCTTTTGTGAGTTTTGCCAGTATGTCAGTTAATCTTTCGTCTACAGGAAAATTCGGAAATCCCTGTGATAGATTAATCGCATTGTGTTCCGTCGCCATTTTAGACATGACTGTAAAAATACTGGTGGTAATGTTTGGGAGTTTACTCATGATAAAGTTTGATTAGGGGAAACTTTTGAGTACAATATAAGGTAATTTTTATTTCTATAAATAATTACTTTAAGAAATTATTTATAGAAATTATTTATAGAAATGGGTAATGAATATAAAGTTCTAACAACATTGTCGTTTTGTTTTCCGGGAATCCAATTTGGAGAAGTCTTTAAAACACGAATAGCTTCAGCGCCAGTTCCGGAACCAATATCTCTTAATACTTTATATCACTTAATGAGCCATCTTTTTCAATTATAAAAGTTACATATACGTTTCCTTATAAGTGTTTTATCTTTTGGATTTTTATAATTTTCTTTAATAAATTTATCCAGTGCTTGCTGTCCTCCGGGAAATCTGGGAAGAATTTCTAATCCAGCAGTATTATAGATGTGATTTTCATCAATAATTATTTCTTCCTCTTTGTAATTTTTCAGATTGTCTCGTAAATCATCTTGGGACTTCTTAACTTCCTTGTGTTGAGAAAACATATTCTGTGCAAAACAAATTAAAATAAGGAATAATAATTTTTTCATAAATAATGTTTTTTACATTTTATGAATAATGAAAATCGTTGGTCGATTATGCAAATCAACTTTCAATTTTTTCCAATCAGAAACTCGCATAGTTTTAATAAATTCCGTTGGAAGGGTAATATCGGTTGCAATGCAAAGATGAGTTGAAGGATTCAGAATTTGCAAAATGTCTTCCACTAATTTGTTGTTTCTATAAGGTGTTTCAATAAAAAGCTGCGACTGATTTTTATCCTGAGACAGTTTTTCAAAATACTTTAATGCCGATTTTTTCTCGTCTTTATCAATTGGCAAATAACCGTTGAAAGTAAAACTTTGGCCGTTCATACCAGAAGCCATCATAGCCAATAAAATAGAAGACGGACCAACCAATGGTACTACTTGAATTCCTTTTTCATGTGCCAGTTTTACAATTACAGCACCTGGATCGGCAACTCCGGGACAACCGGCTTCGCTCATTAAACCCACATTTTTTCCTTCGAGTAAAGGTTTGATGAAGTCTAAATGTTCGCTTGGCTCTGTACGTTTGTTAAGCGTAAAAAGAATTAGTTCGGATTGTTTTTTCTCTGGAGACACCGCTTTTATTGATTTACGGGCCGTTTTTTCGTTTTCAACAATATAGTGGTCTATAAAATCAATACTTCTTTTAACAGTTTGAGGTAAAACATCCATCGGATCGCTTTCCCCCATTGTTGTTGGAATTAAATAAAGTTTTCCGAGAAGTTTCATATATGTCTTTTTATGTTGTTAGAAAAAGAAGAACTTATAAGTGTTTTTCGATAAGTTTCTTCGAGATGATATCGGTTACTTCGTCTAACATCTGATATACATTGTCAAATCCGTTGGTGACACCGAAGTAGGGGTCCGGGACATCTACATTTTCGCCCGGAAATAATTCGTCTAAAATTAGACAAACTTTATTTTTTTGTGCTTCGTTCTGAGCCAGTTTGATAACGTCGTCATAATTCGAAGAATCCATCACATAGATGTAATCAAAAGTAGTGAAGTCAGCAGTTTTGAATTGTCTTCCTTTTTGGTTTCCAATGTCGAGGCCTTTTTTTTTGGCAACTGCTATAGATCGTTTGTCAGGGGAGTGGCCTACATGCCAGGATCCGGTTCCGGCTGAGTCAACGATGAAGTTATTTTTGGGCAATTTTGAAGCTAAAATACCTTCAGCTAAAGGGGATCTGCAAATGTTCCCCAAACAAACCATTAAGATTTTTACTGGCATGGTGCGCGTTTATAGCGTTAGTTTTTTGTTAATGTCTTCGACAAATTTTTTGAATTGTTTGTCTGTAGAAACTAAATTATCAACTGTTTTGCAAGCGTGTAATACGGTGGCGTGGTCGCGATCTCCAATTTGTGAGCCAATGTTTGCTAAGGAAGCTTTTGTGAATTTCTTTGCAAAAAACATGGCCAATTGTCTCGCCTGTACCACGTGCCTCTTTCGAGTTTTCGATTGAAGCGTTTCGATATCAAGCTGAAAATAATCAGATACAATTTTTTGGATATAATCGATAGAGATTTCTCTCTTTACGTTTTTAACAAATTTCTCTACAACACTTTTGGCCAATTCAATAGTAACTTCTTTTTTGTTGAAAGAAGACTGAGCGATTAAGGAAATAATAGCTCCTTCTAATTCTCGAACATTACTTTTGATATTGCGTGCTACGTATTCGATAATATCTTCCGGCATCTCAACACCATCACGATACAATATGTTTTTTAAGATCGAAATTCTGGTTTCGTAATCCGGCTGATGTAATTCAGCAGATAGTCCCCATTTGAAACGAGACAACAAACGCTGTTCAATATCCTGCATGTCAACAGGTGCCTTGTCAGAAGTTAGAATTACCTGTTTTCCGTTTTGGTGCAAATAGTTGAAAATGTGGAAAAATACGTCCTGTGTTCCTGATTTTCCGGATAAAAACTGAACGTCGTCAATAATTAAAACATCGATTAATTGATAAAAATGAATGAAATCATTACGATTGTTCTTTTTTACCGAATCAATATATTGTTGTGTGAAAATCTCGGCAGAAATGTATAAAACCGTTTTTTCAGGATATTTATCTTTTACTTCCACACCTATAGCGTGTGCAAGGTGTGTTTTTCCTAATCCAACTCCTCCGAAAATCAATAATGGATTAAAGGATGTTCCTCCAGGTTTGTTGGCAACAGCCATACCTGCAGAACGAGCCAAACGATTGGAGTCTCCTTCAAGGAAATTGTCAAAACTATAATTAGGATTTAACTGTGATTCAATTTTTAAATTTCTGATCCCCGGAATTACAAACGGATTTTTAAGTTCAGGATTTAAGTTTTTAAACGGAGCATCAACCTCTTGCGGTTTCATCGGAACTCTGTTGGAACTTGGCAGCTGCTCGGTAAAAGGCTGTTTATTTCCATAAGTGTTCTCCATTTTAATTTTATAGAGTAACTTTGCGTTTTTTCCCAGTTCTTTGGTAAGCGCAACTTTCAATAATTTTACGTAATGCTCTTCGAGCCATTCATAGAAAAATTTACTTGGTACTTGAATGTATAACGCGTTGTCGGTTAGCTCAACTGATTTGATTGGTTCAAACCAAGTTTTGTATGCTTGATCTTGAATATTGTCCTTTATAAAAGACAAACAGTTTTCCCATACCGATTGAGCAGTTTTAGTCAT